>NZ_CP194172.1:0-5054019 GCF_044043925.2 Paucibacter sp. JuS9 | reverse complement strand
CCGCCAGTACTCAGCGCCAGTCGTGCCGTCTCCTGGGGGTCTTCACTGGCGAGGATCGCCGGCAGCGCCCCTGCCAGTTTGGCGCTGTCGGCACGCAGGATGCGCTGCTTCACTGAAGGGATCTGCGCCGGGTGCATGGAAAAGCTGCGGAGCCCCATGGACAGGAGGAGATCGGTAAAGGCAGGGTCGCCGGCCATCTCGCCGCAGACGCTGACGGACTTGCCTGCAGCCCGCGCCTGGGCAATGGAACTGGCGATCAGCTGCAATACCGCCGGATGCCAGGGGTCATACAGATGCGCCACCGCTTCATCGGCGCGGTCGATCGCCAGGGTGTACTGGATCAGGTCGTTCGTGCCGATGGAAACGAAATCGACATGCTTCAAGAGCAGGGGCAGCATCACGGCGGCCGCCGGAATCTCGATCATCACGCCCAACTCCACCTTGGTATAGGCATGGCCTGCATCGTTGAGCTGCTGCTGAACCCGCTTGATCGACTCCAGGATCTGGCGAACTTCAGCCAGGTGCGCCACCATTGGTATCAGCAGCCGGATCTTGCCGAAGGCGCTGGCACGGTAGATGGCGCGCAGCTGCTGGCGAAACATGCTCGGCTCGGCCAGACTCCAGCGGATGGCGCGCAGGCCCATGGCCGGGTTGAGCACATGCTCATGCCGCAATTCATTGGCGCTCATGCGGTCCAGCGGTTTGTCGGCGCCGATGTCTACGGTGCGGATGGTCACCGGCATGCCGCGCATCGCCTCCACTGCGGCCTTGTAGGCCTCGAACTGCTCATCCTCGCTGGGCAGCTCGCCATCGCGGTTCATGAACAGGAATTCGCTGCGGAACAGTCCGACCCCGGTCGCCCCGGCCACGACGGCGGCCTCGGCATCGGTTGGCAATTCAATATTGGCATGCAGCTCAATGCGCTCGCCGTCCATCGTCACTGCCGGCGTATGCCGAAGCCGCGCCAGCCGCGCCCGCTCGAGCTCACTCTGACGTTGGCGGAACCGGTACTCTTCCAGGACGATAGGCGAGGGGTCGACGATGACCAGGCCCGAATCGCCATCGATGATGACCCAGTCGTCCTGGAGGATCAGCCGGCTGGCCTCGCGAGTGCCGACCACGGCCGGAATATCCAGGCTGCGCGCGACGATGGCCGTGTGTGAGGTCTTGCCGCCGATGTCGGTGATGAAACCATGGAACACGCTGCGTTTGAACTGCAGCATGTCAGCGGGCGCTATGTCGGCCGCCACCAAGAGCAGCGGATCTTCGCCCGCGAAGTCGCGCTGGGTCACGCTGGCCGCGCCACGCGGCGTCTTGCCAGACTCGGCAGCCAATGCATCCAGGATGCGCTCGACCACCTGCTCAAGGTCAGCCTTGCGCTCGCGCAGATAGTCGTCTTCCATCTCGTCGAACTGACGGGCCAGCACTTCGAGCTGGGCCGAAAGCGCCCACTCGGCGTTGTAGTGGCGATCGACGATCCACTGCTTGGTGGCGCCAGTGAGGGCCTCGTCATGCAGAAGCATCAGGTGCACGTCCAGCAGCGCGGCCAGCTCGTGCGGCGCATCTTCAGGCAGGTCCACCTTCAGCGCTGACAACTCGCGCGCCACCTCGTCGCGTGCCCGCAGGCAGCGGGCAATCTCGGCCTCGATATCGGCCTCGTTGATGAAGTAATGCGCCACGTCAAGCCGGCTCGATGCCACGAGCACGGCCCGGCCGATGGCCACGCCGCGAGAAACCGGAATGCCGAAGACCTGAAAGCTCATGCGCCGAATGTAGCAGTGCCCTGCGTCATCAGTTCGTAACTGCCCGGTCACAGGCGCGTCATTGCATGCACCGAGCATCTGGTCATCTCAGCCATCGAAGCCAAGCCATGCGAGATCTGCCCCTGCCAACCCTGCCCTTTGCCGAGCTGAACAGCGCGGACCGGAGGTCACTTCCAGCAGCGTTGCCGCAAACTTTTACGGCGCCTCGGCTCGATGTGGCCTGGGCCCGCACGCAAGAGGATCTGATGCAGGCTCAGGCCCTGCGCTACCAGGTGTTTGTCGGCGAGATGGGAGCGCAGCTTTCACCGCCACCGGGCACGCCAGACGGCCTGGATGTTGACCGCTTCGACGCCTTCTGCGAGCACCTGCTGGTGCGCGCGGTCCAGGCCGACGGTCGACCTGGCCAAGTGATCGGCACCTACCGGGTGCTGACGCCGGACGCCGCACGCCGCGCCGGCGGCCTCTACAGCGAGACCGAGTTCGACTTGTCGCCGCTGGCCAGCCTGCGCTCGCGCATGGTCGAGCTGGGCCGATCCTGCGTGCATCCCGACCATCGCTCCGGCGGCGCCATCATGGCGCTGTGGGGCGCCCTGGGTGAATTCATGCAGCGCAACAACCTGGACACCATGATTGGCTGCGCCAGCGTCAGCATGCGCGACGGTGGCCACTATGCGGCCAGCCTGTGGAAGCGCCTGCAGCAAACCCATCTGGCCGCGCCCGAATGGCAGGTTCAGCCCCGGCTGGCCCTGCCGGTTGCCGATCTGGAGCAGGGCCTGGAGGCCGAGGCGCCCCCGCTGATCAAGGGCTATCTGCGCTGCGGTGCCCGGGTGCTTGGCGCTCCAGCCTGGGACCCGGACTTCAACACCGCCGACCTGCCGCTGATGAT
Source organism: Paucibacter sp. JuS9 (assembly GCF_044043925.2). NCBI lineage: Bacteria > Pseudomonadati > Pseudomonadota > Betaproteobacteria > Burkholderiales > Sphaerotilaceae > Roseateles > Paucibacter sp. JuS9. Next base: position 5,051,370 of record NZ_CP194172.1, on the reverse strand, counting down.
GCGCATCCAGGACCTGCCAGCACGCTACCGCCGGCATTTCCTCGGCGAATGAGGTCAGCGGAAGGTCTTAGGGCTTTTCACCAGAGGCCAACCTATTGGCCTTCACCAAACTTGTCGTCAACCAGTGCCTTGATCGCATCCTGAGCGGCCTGCTCGTCCGGCCCTTCGGTTTCCAGCTCCACCTGGGAGCCGAGGCCGGCTGCCAGCATCATCACGCCCATGATGCTCTTGGCATTCACCCGGCGGGTGCCGCGGCTCATGAAGACCTCACACTTGAAACTGCTGGCCAGCTTGGTCAGCTTGGCCGAGGCGCGGGCATGCAGGCCCAGCTTGTTGCTGATGGTGAGCGTCGTTTTGATCATCGGCAGGCAGGCTTCTTCTAGTTCGGGTCAGGTGGATTCCGGATTGATGGGGGCAACCGGGGTGATGCCCCGGCCACCACCTTCGATGGCCCGCTGGGCAAGCGCGTCCAGCGGTTCGGCTGAGTAGCACAGGGTGCGCCAGAGCATTGGCACATTGACGCCGCTGACGATGCGCACCTGTTCGCCGAGCAGACGTTGTGCAGCATTGCAGGGCGTGGCGCCCGCCACATCGGTGAGCACCAGGATCTCTTCGGCGCCCGCTTCCGCCAGCAGCGCACGGGCGCGGCTCTCGACCTCGTCGGCCGACATTTCGGGCTCGACGTCCAGCGCAGTCAGTTGCGGCGCGCAGCTGGGGAAGGTGTGCTCGGCCACGGTTCGCAGCGCAGAGGCCAGCGGCGCGTGGGCGATCAGGAGCAGATGAGTCATGGCTGGATTATCGAGCCTGGGGCTCACCAAGTTTGAGCGAGCCCAGAAAACCCTCCCAGGCGGCCGCGTCGGCCCGCGGGCCGATCATCAGCAACTGGTAGACCCGCAGGCCACGGGCAAACACGGCCAGCCGCGCTTGTTGCCCTTTGCCATTCGGCGCTCCGAGTGAAAGGCTCACTGCCTCGGTGCCTGGCGTCATGCCGATCAATTGCAAGGCCTGCGGCTCGCCTGCCGGCAACTTCGTGCCAGCGATGACGGCTTCCTTCATCTGCTTCAGGGCAGGATTGGACTGCGCAGGATCCGGCACGTCCGACCAGGAGAGGCTGAATCCCAGGCCCGCCGCCTCGCAGCGCGCCAGGCCCATGCGCGCTTCGGCCGGCGCACCCGGCTCGCTCAAGGCTCGCGTCTGCTGCTCGGGCTTGCAGGGGAACATCAGGAGCAGGTCCGTGCCCTCGGGCCGCACCTCGCGCCAGTTCAGACTGGGGGCGCAGGCCGCCAGCAGCGTCACCAGCAACAAGGGCAAGATTGATCGGAACAGGGTCGGCATTGCCCGATTATCCAGGCCCGCTGCCGCACAATCGCCGCCATGACGAGCCCTCTTTCGCCCCAAGCCCTGGCCGGTGTACGCGTGCTGGATCTTTCCCGCGTGCTGGCGGGCCCCTGGTGCACCCAGACCCTGGCCGATCTCGGCGCCGATGTGATCAAGGTCGAACGCCCCGGCGGCGGCGACGACACCCGCAGCTGGGGCCCGCCCTATCTGAAGGACAGTCAAGGCGCCGATACCTCGGAGGCCGCCTACTACCTCGGCGCCAACCGCAACAAGCGCTCCATCGCCATCGACATCGCCAACCCCGAGGGCCAGGCCCTGATCAAGCGCCTAGCCACGCAGTGCGACGTGCTGGTCGAGAACTTCAAGGTCGGCGACCTGGCCCGCTACGGGCTGGACGCCGAGACGCTGCGCGCGATCAACCCGGGTCTCGTCGTCTGCTCGATCACCGGCTTCGGCCAGACCGGCCCCTACCAGGACCGCGCCGGCTACGACTACGCGATCCAGGGCATCGGCGGCCTGATGAGCGTGACCGGCGAGCGCGACGACCTGCCTGGCGGCGGGCCGCAGAAGGTGGGCGTGGCGGTGGCCGATCTGTTCACCGGCCTCTATTCGACCGTGGCCATCCTCGCTGCCCTGCGCCACCGCGACGCGACGGGCCAGGGCCAGGTGATCGACATGGCGCTGCTGGACACCCAACTGGCCATGCTGGCCAACCTTGGCAGCAACTACCTCTGCACCGGCAAGGCGCCGGGCCGCATGGGCAACGCGCACCAGAACATCGTGCCCTACCAGGTGTTCGAATGCAGCGACGGCCATTTGATACTCGCCGTCGGCAACGACGGTCAGTTCGCCAAGTTCTGCGAGATTGCCGGCCGCCCGGACTGGGCGCAAGACCCGCGCTTTGCCCGCAACGCAGACCGCGTGCGCAACCGCGAGGTCCTGGTGCCCGAGATCGCAGCAGCCATCAAGACCCGAACCCGGGCCGAGTGGCTGGGTGCGCTGGAAGCAGCCAAGGTGCCTTGCGGCGCGATCAACAATCTGGCCGAAGCCTTTGCCGACCCGCATGTCCAGGCCCGAGAGATGACGGTGGCGATGGAACACCCCTTGAGCGACAGGCTCAAGCTGGTCGCCAGCCCGATCAAGCTGTCGGCCACACCGGTGCAGTACCGGCATGCGCCGCCACTGCTGGGTCAGCACACGGCGGAACTGCTGGCCGAGCTGGGCTTGAGCGAACCTGAAATCCGCGCGCTGAGCGAGAAACGGGTCGTCGCATGAACGCAGCGCCGGGCCGCCCCAAGCAAGTTCGCTCCCGCTGTGGGCGGCAGGCCGCAGGCCGAAGGGTGCCCCAATGAGTGATTTCGTTCTGGTCGGCGGCGCCTGGCATGGCGCGTGGTGCTGGAAGCGTGTGCTGCCTATGCTCTGGTCGGCCGGCCACCGCGCGTTTGCCGTCAGTCTCAGCGGCGTTGGCGAGCGCGCCCATCTTTTGAGCCCGGCCATCAATCTCTCCACCCATATCACCGACGTGCAAGCGGTGATCGAGGCCGAAGAGCTGCAAGGCGCGATCCTGGTCGGCCACAGCTATGCCGGCCTGGTCATCACCGGCGTGGCAGACCGTGTCCATGAGCGCCTGGCGGCCCTGGTCTATCTGGATGCGGTCGTGCCGCAGCCGGGCGAAAGCTGGGCCAGCCGCAACCCGCCGGAGACGCAGGTCGAGCGCCGCGCGGCGATTGCCGCCACCGGCGTGATTGCTCCGGCACCGGCCAGCGCTTTCGGCCTGACGGGAGCGGATGCGGAGTGGGTGAACCGCCGCCAGACACCGCAACCCGGCGGCGTTTACGACGAGCCCCTGAACTTCGACGCAAACCGCTGGGCGGCTCTGCCGCGCCACTTCATTTCCTGCATCGACCCCGCCCTGCCCACGGTTGCCGCCTCCCGCCAAAGGGTACGAGAACAGCCCGGATGGCAGGTCCGGGAGCTCGCGACGGGCCACGACGCCATGGTCAGCGCCCCCACTCATTTGAGTGCCGCCTTGCTGGAGATAGCCGGAAAAGCGTGATCGATTGCGCACGCTGAAGAGCACTTCCGTGCGGTCTGCAGATCGCCCCCGGGGACGGGGGATGGACGCTCCCTGGGGCAACCGGGACCATGCGCCCAATTCGACCTTTGTTACAAATTCCTTCACGGGGCTGCTTGCAGCTCTCCCATGTCCAGCCAACCGCCCGCACCGCCGCCAGCTCCACCCGCCGCAGCCAATGACGTGCTGCATGGGCCGAGCCATGCCCAGTGGGCGGACATCGTGCAGCAGCTCGGCGCCGAGATTGCCGGTCCGCTGAGCACGGCGCTGGAACGCATCCACAACCTGATCAGCACCGGCCAGATCGACCGGCAGAGCCTGCGCTCCCTGCGCGAGAGCGTGGCCCAGGCGCGCGAGTCCGGCATGGTGGGCCAACAGCTGGCCCGACTGGCCTCGGGGCGCCTGCGCCTGTCGCGCGAGCGGCTGCACCTCACCCAGGTGCTGCGCGGCGTGCTGGCGCACCGCAGCCGCGAGACGCAGGCCCGCGGCATCCAGGTGCGCCAGGCACTCAAGCCAATCGAGATCATGGGCGACGGCGCCCTGCTGTTCTCGCTGCTCAATGCCTTGATGGACTGGGCACTGGCCAGCACGCATTCCTCCATCGACCTGCGGCTGGAGCTGAGCTCCTGGCCCGCCAAGGCGCGCCTGAGCTGCCGCTTTGCCCACCGTTCGCTGGAACTGATCACGGACGCTCGCGGCCAAGGCGAGGCGCCGAGCCGGCTCGATTCGTTGGCCTGGCGCCTGGTGGAACAGACCGCCTTGACCATGGGCATCCTGCCGCTGCGCGAGGACGAGGCCGGCATCACGATGCTGACGCTGGAATTCCCGCACACCGTGGGAGAAGAGCCCGGCATGAGCGCCGTCGAGGCGCCGCCCCCAGTCGAGCCGAGCCCGCGAGACTTCCATCCTTCGGCCAATTCCAAGCCCCTGGCAGGCAGCCATCTGCTGATCATCTCGCCACGGCGCGAGTTGCGTTCGCAAGTGCAGGACGCTGTGCGCCACATGGGCCTGATCATCGACATGGTCGGCACCGTCGACGAAGCCGCGCAGTTCTGCCTTGAAGGCCTGCCGCACGGCATCGTCTACGAGGCCGCCGCCCGCAGCGAGGCGCTGGCCGAGCTCCGTAGCGAAGTGCTGCGGGAGGTGCCCTCCTTCAGCTTCATCGAGGTGCTGGACGAAGAGCACATCACCCAGCTCTCCACCGCCACGGCAGACGGCATTGCGCGAATTTCGCGCAAGCATCTGGTCGATGCCCTGCCGTCAATGCTGCTCTTTGAGTTCTCGAAAGCGCTCTGAGCGCACAGCGAATAGACTTGCGGGCCATGAAGCTGCCCCGATTCCTCGCCCCCCTGCTGCTGATCGCCGTGCTGGCCGTGGGCGCGGCCCTGGCCTACCGCAGCCTGCTCGTGAAACCGCAGGCGCCCAGCGTCGACTATGTGCTGCTGGATGGCAGCAAGCTCAACTCGGCGCAATGGGCCGGCAAGGTGACCCTCGTGAACTTCTGGGCCACCAGTTGCTCCACCTGCGTGCATGAGATGCCGCAGATCGTCGCCACGCACGAGAAGTTCAAGGCGCGCGGCTACGACACCCTGGCCGTGGCCATGAGCTACGACCCGCCGGCCTTCGTGGCCAGCTTTGCCGAGAGCCGCAAGCTGCCCTTCGGCGTCGCCATAGACAACACAGGCAGTGTGGCCCAAGCCTTCGGCAAGGTGCAGCTGACACCGACAACCTTCCTGATCAACAAGCGCGGCGAGATCGTCAAGAAGTACGTGGGCGAGCCCGACTTCAATGCCCTGCATGCGCTGGTCGAGCAGCTGCTGGCCGAAAGCTGATCTGCTCAGATCTTCAGCCCGGGTTATGGCTGGCCCATGAGTTCTCATGGCGGGTCGACCCGGCTTGAATGACACTGCCGCGATGAAGATCGCTGCCCCTCCCACGCTCGTCACAGCCGCCATCGCCCTGCTGCTTGCAGGCTGCGCCACGTCTCCTGCGCCTGTCATTGCACCGCGCATCGAAGCAACGGCCGTCCAGCTGGAGGCAGCACGCCGCGTGGCCCTGCCGCCCGAGCAACTGAGCGAGATGCTCAACAAGCCCTGGCACAAGATGCAGCCCGCCGAGCTCGGCCGCTTCCTGGGCTGGCAGCAGCTCGACCAGCCGCTGCTGCGCCAGCGCGTGGCCGCCCTGGCGCGCAAGAACATCGGCCAGCCCTACGAGCTCTATCTGCTGGGCGAGTTCCCCTACGAGACCTACGACTCGCAGCCGCTGTTCAGCCTGGCCAAGAGCGATTGCGTGGTCTTCGTCGAGCATGTCTATGCCATGGCGCTGAGCGCCTCCTGGGAAGAGTTCTTCTGGATGCTGCAGCGCATCCGCTATCGCGATGGCGTGATCGGCGCGGCGACGCGCAACCACTACACCGAGGCCGACTGGAACCCGGCCAACAGCTGGCTGGTGACCGACATCACCAAGGAACTGGCCGGCGACAAGGTGACGCCCTACCGCCAGCGCATCGACCGCAAGGCCTTCCTGAAGAAGCAATTCAAGATCGAACGGGACATCCCGGTCCAGCAGTTCGACGATGTGTTCGTGCCCAAGGAGGCCGTGGCGCAGATCGAAGCCGGCCTGCAGGAAGGCGACTTCGTCAACGTGATCTCGGGCAAGGATGGCGGCTATTGGGCCTCGCATGTGGGCCTGATCGTGCTGGGCAAGGACGGCAACCGCCACATCCTGCATTCGGCCGAGCCCGAGGTGCGCGAGGAGACACTGCAGGGCTTCATCGCCCGCCTGGCCGAGCGCGACGCCCGCAATGCCGGCCAGAACAAGGCCAGCCTGGCCGGCTTCAAGTTCCTGCGCCTGAACGAGGCGCCCCAGGCGCCGCCGATGGCGCCCCAGCCCCGGCCCGCCCGCCCCGCGCTGCTGGGTTGAAATGCCGGGGCGCGCTCTGCGCCCCAGCTTTGCGCTACTTTTCATAGCAGCCAAGCCCAAGCGACCCTGCCCCGGGTAGAGTCGCTGGCATCCGCCTGGCCCGCTTTGTGCACCCTGCCTGCGCGCCTCGCATGAGGCACAGGCCAGGATGGCTTCGCCCAGAACAATCCACAAAAAACATGCCTTACGTCATGCCCATCCTGACCCACAGCCCCCTTGCCGCCCGCCATGCCCAATCGGGTGCCATCCGCGGCTGGACTCTTGCTACCGTGCTGCTGGCTGCCCTGGCCGCCGGCGCCGGCATCGGCTGGTGGGGCAAGGGGCAGAGCAGCGCTGCGGCAGCGGCGGGCACACCCGCCTCGGGTGCCAGTGCGCCAGGTGCCCCGGGCCAAGGCGGCCCTGGCGGCCCGGGTTCCCGCCGTTTTGGCGGCGCCAACCGCATCCAGCCGGTCTCGGTGCAGGCGGTGCGCAAGCAGGACATCCGCGTGATGGTCAGTGCGGTCGGCACCTTCGCCGCGGCCAACACCACCATCGTGCGGCCGCAGGTCAGCGGCGTGCTGCAAGCGCTGCAGTTCACAGAAGGCCAGCAGGTCAAGGCAGGCCAGCAGCTCGCCCAGATCGACCCGCGCGCCTTGCAGGCATCGCTGGCCCAGGTTGAAGGCACGCTGGCCCGCGACAAGGCCAACCTCGACAACGCCCGCATCGACCTGGCCCGCTACCGCGAGCTCTTGAGCAAGGACGCCATCGCCAAGCAGCAGCTCGACACCCAGGAAGCCCTGGTGCGCCAGCTCGAAGGCACGGTCAAGGCCGGCCAGGCCAATGTGGACAGCGCGCGACTGCAGCTCTCCTACACCAAGGTCAGCGCACCCATCCCGGGCCGCGTCGGCCTGAAGCAGGCGGACCTCGGCAATGTGGTGAGCCCGGGCGACAGCGCCGGCATTGTCACGATCACGCAGACCCGCCCGATCGCATTGGTGTTCTCGGTGCCCTCAAGCCAGCTGCCGCAGATCAACGCCAAGCTGCGCGCCAAACAGCCCTTGATGGTGGAAGCGCTGGACCGCAACGGCAACAAGTTCCTGGCCCGCGGCCAGGTCGCCACCGCCGACAACGCCATCGACGTGTCGACCGACACGATCAAGCTCAAGGCCCTGTTCGCCAACAGCGACGACAACCTCTATCCGAACCAGGCCGTCAGCGTGCGTCTGCAGCTCGACACGCAGTCGGATTCGATGGCCGTGCCGCAAGCCGCCGTGCTGCGCGGTTCGCAGGGCTTCTATGTCTATGTGGTCAGCGCCGAGAACGTGGTCAGCACCCGCGTGGTGAAGCCGGGCGCCGCAGACGGTGACTGGGTCGCTGTCGAAGGCCAGCTCGAAGTCGGCGAGAAGGTCGTCATCGACGGTGTCGATCGCTTGCGCGACGGTGCCAAGGTCGAAGTGATCGCGGCCGACCCGCGCCAGCGCCAAGGCGCGACCGGCGGTGGCCGCCGCCGTGGTGGTGGTAGCGGCGCTCCAGGCGCGGCCAGCGGTGCCGCCCCCGGCGCTGCGCCGGCAATGCCTGGCGCCTCGGCGCCTCGTGGCGAGCGTTCGGGCAAGCCGGCTGCTGCTGGCGCCAGCGCGCCCAGGACCGCTGTTGCGGCTGCTGCCGGTGGCGACGAGCGTCCGGCCTGGCTGGACCTCCTGCCGCCCGAGGTGCAGGAGAAGTTCATGAAGATGAACAAGGAAGAGCGCGAGGCCTGGATCGCCCAGCGCCGCGCCGAGCGCGCCAAGCGCGAAGCCGCAGGCAATTGATTGACTGACGGCAACCAGCGATGAATCCCTCACGCCCCTTTATCGAGCGGCCGGTCGCGACCTCGCTCCTGATGCTGGCCATCCTGCTGGCCGGCTTGCTCGCCTACCGGCTCTTGCCACTCTCGGCCCTGCCCGAGGTCGACTATCCGACCATCCAGGTCGTCACGCTCTACCCCGGCGCCAGCCCCGACGTGATCTCCACCACGGTCACGGCGCCGCTGGAGCGCCAGTTCGGTCAGATGCCGGGCTTGAACCAGATGACGTCGAGCAGCTCGGGCGGCGCCTCGGTGATCACCCTGCGCTTCTCGCTGGGCCTGGAGCTCGACGTGGCCGAGCAGGAAGTGCAGGCTGCCATCAATGCCGGCAGCAATCTGCTGCCCAACGACCTGCCCATGCCGCCGGTCTACAGCAAGGTCAACCCGGCCGACGCGCCGGTGCTGACGATTGCCGTCACCTCGCCTTCGCTTCCGGTCGTCAAGGTGCATGACCTGGCCGAGAACCGCCTCGCGCCCAAGCTCTCCCAGGTCGATGGCGTGGGCCTGGTGAGCATTGCCGGTGGCCGCCGCCCGGCCGTGCGCATTCAAGCGAACCCGCAGGCGCTGGCCACGCTGGGCCTGTCAATGGATGACGTGCGCTCGGCGATTGCCGCCGCCAACGTGAACCAGGCCAAGGGCAGCTTCGACGGCTCGCAACGCGCGTCAACCATCGATGCCAACGATCAGCTGAAGTCCGCCGCCGAATATCAGGACCTGGTGATCGCCTGGAAGAACGGCAACCCGCTGCGCCTGAAGGACGTGGCGCAGATCGTGGACGACGCCGAGAACCTGCGCCTCGCCGCCTGGGCCGACAACGTTCCGGGCGTGATCCTGAACGTGCAGCGCCAGCCCGGCGCCAACGTGATCCAGACCGTGGACCGCGTGAAAGCCCTGCTGCCCAAGTTGCAGGCCACGCTGCCGGCCTCCATCGATGTGCAGGTGATCTCTGACCGCACGACGACGATCCGCGCCTCGGTGCAAGACACGCAGTTCGAGCTGCTGCTGGCCATCGCGCTCGTCGTGATGGTGATCTTCATCTTCCTGCGCAGCGGCGCCGCGACACTGATCCCGAGCGTGGCCGTGCCTCTGTCCCTGGTCGGCACCTTCGGCGTGATGTACATGGCCGGCTTCTCGATCAACAACCTGACGCTGATGGCGCTGACCATCTCGACCGGCTTCGTGGTGGACGACGCCATCGTGATGATTGAAAACATCGCGCGGAATCTCGAAGAGATGGAGCGCGATGTTTCGGCACAGGCCAACTTGGCCGAGGGCCAAGTCAAGGGCGCGGATGCGCCCGGCCGGCGCCAAAACATCGTCATGGAGGCCGCGCTGAAGGGCTCCAAGCAGATCGGCTTCACCATCATCTCGCTGACGGTGTCGCTGATCGCCGTGCTGATACCGCTGCTCTTCATGGGCGACGTGGTGGGCCGGCTGTTCCACGAGTTCGCGATCACGATGGCGGTGGCCATCCTGATCTCGGCCTTCGTCTCGCTGACGTTGACGCCGATGATGAGCGCGCGCCTGCTGCGCCCGGAGAGCCAGCACAAGCACAGCAAGCTGGGCGACTGGTTCGGCCGCTGGTTCGATAACCTGGTCGCGTCTTATGGCCGCGGCCTGGACTGGGTGCTCGACCGGCCGCGCAGCACGCTGCTGGTGTTCGCCGCCACGATCGGCCTGACCGGGCTGCTCTACATGGCCGTGCCCAAGGGCTTCTTCCCCTTGCAGGACACCGGGCTGATCCAGGTGATCACCGAGGCCACGCAGAGCAGCTCCTTTGCAGCGATGTCGGAACGCCAGCAGAAGCTGGCCGAGATCATCCTGAAGGACGAAGACGTCGACCATGTGGCCTCCTTCATCGGCGTGGACGGTGCGAACGCAACGCTCAGCACCGGCCGCATGCAGATCACGCTGAAGCCCTTCGAGCACCGCACGGCCTCGGCCAGCGAGATCATCCAGCGTCTGAACGAAGCGACCTCCAGGCTGCCGGGCATCACCGCCTATATGCAGCCGGTGCAGGACCTGACGATTGAAGACCGCGTGTCCAAGACGCAGTACCAGTTCCTGCTCAGCTCGCCGGACGCCAAGGACCTGAGCGATTCAACGGAAGCCCTGATTGCGCGCCTGAAAACGCTGCCGCAGCTGGCCGACGTGGCCAGCGATCTGCAGGACCAGGGCTTGCAGGCCTATTTGCAGATCGACCGTGAGGCGGCCGGCCGCATGGGCGTCTCGGTGGCAGCCATCGACACGGCGCTCTACAACGCCTTCGGCCAGCGCCTGATCTCGACCATCTACACGCAGAGCAGCCAGTACCGCGTGGTGCTGGAAGCGGCGCCTGAGTTCCGCCAGGGCCCGCGCTCCATCGAAGGCCTGTACGTGCCGGGCAGCAAGCAAAACGCGAACGGCGGCAGTTCGACGGTGCAGGTCCCCTTGAGCTCGGTGGCCCGGATCGTGGAGCGCCCGGCGGCGCTGGCGATCAATCACGTGGCCCAGTTCCCGGCAGCCACGATCTCGTTCAATCTGGCGCCCGGCGCCTCGCTGGGCGATGCGGTCGATGCAATCCACAAGGAGCAGGCGGCGCTGGACTTCCCGCCCAGCGTGGAAACCAGCTTCCAGGGCGCGGCCGAGGCCTTCCGTTCCTCGCTGACCAGCACGCTGCTGCTGATCCTGGCGGCCGTGGTGACCATGTACATCGTGCTGGGCGTGCTCTACGAGAGCTATGTGCATCCGATCACGATCTTGTCCACCCTGCCCTCGGCTGGCGTTGGCGCGCTGCTGGCGCTGCTGGCAGCGCGGCTGGACCTGGGCATCGTGGCCATCATCGGCATCGTGCTCCTGATCGGCATCGTCAAGAAGAACGCGATCATGATGATCGACTTCGCCCTCGAGGCCGAACGCGAGATGGGCATGGCGCCGCGCGACGCGATCCACAAGGCCTGCCTGCTGCGCTTCCGCCCCATCCTGATGACGACGATGGCGGCCCTGCTGGGCGCGCTGCCGCTGATGCTGGGCACGGGTGTCGGCCATGAGCTGCGCCATCCGCTGGGCGTGACCATGGTCGGCGGCCTGATCGTCAGCCAGCTGCTCACGCTGTTCACCACGCCGGTGATCTATCTGGGCTTTGCCAACCAGCTCAACCGGCTGAAGGCCTGGCGTGCGCGCCGTGCGGTGCCGGTGGCCACATGAATATTTCTGCCCCGTTCATCGCGAGGCCGGTGGCCACGACGCTGATCACGGCGGGCGTGGCCCTGGCCGGCATCCTGGCGTTCCAGCTGCTGCCCATTGCGCCGTTGCCGCAGGTGGACTTCCCGACCATCTCGGTCAGCGCCGGCCTGCCGGGCGCGAGCCCGGACACCATGGCGGCCACGGTCGCCACGCCGCTGGAGCGGGCGCTGGGCAGCATTGCCGGCGTCACCGAGATCACCTCGCGCTCGTCGCTGGGCTCGGCCAATGTCACCTTGCAGTTCGACCTCAGCCGCGACATCAATGGCGCGGCCCGCGATGTGCAGGCCGCCATCAACGCGGCCCGCACGCTCCTGCCCACCGGCATGCCCGGCAATCCGACCTACCGCAAGGTGAACCCGTCGGACGCGCCGATCATGATCCTGTCCTTGACGTCGGCCACGCTGACGCGCGGCCAGATGTACGACGCAGCCTCCACCGTGCTCGCGCAGCGGCTGTCGCAGGTCAAGGGTGTGGGCCAGGTGAATGTGGGCGGCGGCGCGCTGCCGGCGGTGCGCGTGGAATTGAATCCGGACAAGCTGGCCTCCGCCGGCATCTCGCTTGACGCAGTCCGACAGGCCATCACCAACACCAATGCCAACCGGCCCAAGGGATCGGTGGAAGAAGGCGACCGCTACTGGCAGGTCGGCGCGAACGACCAGGCCCGCACCGCAGCCGACTACGCGCCGGTGGTGCTGAGCTATCGCAATGGCGCCTCGATCCGGCTGCGCGATGTGGCCGATGTCAGCGATTCGGTACAGGACATCCGCAACTACGGCGCCGCCAATGGCAAGCCCTCGGTGCTGCTGTTCGTGCAGAAGGAGCCGGGCGCCAACATCATCGAGACGGTTGAACGGGTGTACGAGGTGCTGCCGCGCCTGAAGTCCTCTATACCGCCGGCCATCGACCTGAAAGTGGTCAGCGACCGCACGCCGACGATCCGCGCCTCGCTGCAGGAAGTGGAGCGGGCCATGGCCATCTCGGTGGGCCTGGTGATACTGGTCGTGCTCCTGTTCCTGCGCAACTGGCGTGCCACGCTCCTGCCGGCGGTGGCCGTGCCGGTGTCGCTGTGCGGCACCTTCGGCGTGATGTACCTCTGCGGCTACAGCCTGGACAACCTTTCGGCCATGGCGCTCACCGTGGCCACGGGCTTTGTCGTGGACGACGCCATCGTGGTGCTGGAGAACATCAGCCGCTATATCGAACGCGGCATGAAGCCGCGCGAGGCGGCGCTGCGCGGCGCCAAGGAGATCGGCTTCACCGTGGTCTCGATCAGCCTCTCGCTGATCGCCGTCTTCATCCCCATCCTGATGATGGGCGGCGTGGTGGGCCGGCTGTTCCGCGAGTTCGCCGTGGTGCTGTCCTCGGCCATCCTGGTGTCGATGCTGGTGTCGCTCACCACCACACCGATGATGGCGGCGGTGCTGCTGAAGGCGCGCGACCACGCGCCGAAGAAGCCCGGCCGCATCGCTCGGATCGCCAACCGCTTCAACCGCGCAGTGCTGCGCGGCTATCACCGCTCGCTGGTCTGGACGCTGCGCCATCAGCCGGTGGCGCTGCTGTCGCTGGCGGCCGTGATCGGCCTGAACATCCATCTCTATGGCGTGATACCGAAGGCCTTCTTCCCGCAGCAGGACACCGGCGTCATCGTTGGTGGCGTGCAGGCCGACCAGGGCAGCTCCTTCCAGATGATGCGGCAACGGGTGGACACCTTCATGGCCATCATCAAGGAAGACCCGGCGGTGGAAAACGTCAACGGTTTCACCGGCGGCGGCCAGCGCAACGGCGCCAATTTCTATGTCGCCCTGAAGCCGCTGGCCGAGCGCGGCGTGTCTGCCGACACGGTGGTGAACCGGCTGCGCGAGAAGCTCTCGCATGAGCCGGGCGCCAACCTCTTCCTGGTGCCGGTGCAGGACATCCGCATCGGCGGCCGCCAGGCCAATGCAGCCTACCAGTACACGCTGCAGGCCGACGCGCTGGAAGACCTGCGCACCTGGGAGCCACGCGTGCGCAACGCGCTGTCGCGCCTGAACGAGCTCACCGACGTCAACACAGACCAGCAGGACAAGGGCCTGCAGACCTCGATCATCATCGACCGCGAAGCAGCAGCGCGATTGGGCGTGACCGTGAGCAATCTCGACATCACGCTCAACAACGCCTTCGGCCAGCGCCAGGTCGGCGTGATCTACAACCCGCTGAATCAGTACCGCGTGGTGATGGAGCTGGCGCCCGAATACCTGCAGGGGCCCGAGACGCTCAAGCAGCTCTATGTCCTGAGCCGCACGGGCGCGCAGGTACCGCTGGCCGCCTTCACCAAGGTGGAGACGACCAACACGCCGCTGTCGGTCAATCACCAGGGCGGTGCGCCGGCCTCGACGATCAGCTTCAACCTGCCACCGGGCGTGTCGCTCTCCGAAGCCACCGCCGCCATCAACAACGCCATGGCCGAGCTGGGCGTGCCGGTGTCGGTGCGCGGCACGTTTGCCGGCACGGCCAATGCGTTCCAGGCGGCGCTCGCCAGCCAGCCCATCCTGATCCTCGCCGCCGTAATCACGATCTATCTGGTGCTGGGCATGCTGTACGAGAGCCTGGTGCATCCGGTGACGATCCTGTCCACCTTGCCCTCGGCCGGCGTGGGCGCGCTGCTGGCGCTGCAGCTCTTCAACACCGAGTTCTCGATCATTGCCTTCATCGGCGTGATTCTCTTGATCGGCATCGTCAAGAAGAACGCGATCATGATGATCGACTTCGCAATCGAGCGGCAGAAGGGCGACAAAGGTGGCAGCAGCGTGGGCGCCGCAGCGGCCATCTTCCGGGCCGCCAAGCTGCGCGTGCGCCCGATCCTGATGACCACGTTTGCCGCCATCTTCGGCGCCGTGCCGCTGGCACTGGGCACCGGTGACGGCGCCGAGCTGCGCCAGCCGCTGGGCATCGCCATCGTCGGTGGCCTGATCCTCAGCCAGCTGTTGACGCTCTACACCACACCGGTCGTCTACGTGCTGATGGACAAGCTGCGCTGGCGCCAGCGCCGCAAGGCACGCGCTGCCACGACCCAAGTCTCACCTGCCTGAGGTTTCAAGAACATGTTGCTCCGACTGACTCTGCTCGCCAGCGCCCTCGTGCTGTGCGGCTGCGCCATCACAAAGGTCGAACCGCCTGCAGCTGCTGCAGCGCCGGCCCAGTTCAAGGAAACAGGCCTCTGGCAACGCGGCGCTGCCAGGCAGGAGGCCGTGCAAGAGACCGTGCCAGACGCCTGGTGGCTGCTCTTCAAGGATCCGGTGCTGGAAGACCTGCAGCAACGACTGGTGGTCGGCAACGAAAACCTGAAGGCCTCGGCCGCCCAGGTGGCCAGCGCACGCGCCGTGGTGGACGCGAGCCGCACGGCGATGCTGCCCACGCTGTCGGCCGGCCTCTCCGGCACGCGCAGCGATGCAGCAGGCAACGGCAGCGGCCCGGCCAACAGCCTCTCGCTGTCGGCCACCGCGGGTTGGGAGGTCGATCTGTGGGGCCGCCTGTCGCAGGCATCGAGCGCGGCTCAATCCAATTACCAGGCGAGCAACAACGACCTGGCGGCAGCGCGCCTCTCGGCGCAAGCGCTCCTGACGCAGAGCTATTTCTCGATGCGCGCCGCCGAGATGCAGCAGGCGCTGCTGGAGCGCAGCGTGGCGGCCTACCAGCGTTCGCTGGAGCTGACCGAAGCCCGCTACAAGGGCGGCGTGGCCTCGCGCAGCGACATGCTGCAGGCGCAGACGCAGCTTCGCAATGCGCAGTCCCAACTGATCGATGCCGGCACACAGCGCGGCCAGTTGGAACATGCCATCGCCGTGCTCCTGGGCCAGCCGCCGTCGGCCTTCTCGATCGCCCGCAGCGCCGCGCTGCCGGTGCCGCCGGCCGTGCCCGAGCTGCTGCCCTCCACACTGCTGCAGCGCCGGCCCGACATCGCTGCCTCGCAGCGCCGCGTGGCCTCGGCCTATGCGCAGATCGGCATTGCCGACGCAGCCTTCTTCCCCTCGCTGAGCCTCTCGGCCAATGCGGGCTATCGCAACAGCTCGCTGTCCGACCTGGTCAGCGCGCCGAATCTCTTCTGGTCGCTGGGCAGCTCGGCGGCACAAGCCATCTTCGACGGCGGCCAGCGCAGACAAGCCAGCGCCCAGGCCCGCGCCAGCGCCGAAGTGGTGTCGGCCAACTACCGCCAGCTGGTGCTGACGGCCTTGCAGGAGGTGGAAGACAACCTCCTGCTGGCCGACCAGTTGCAGCAGCAGACCAAGTTGCAAGAAGAGGCGCTGGCCGCGGCGCAGCGCAATCTCGAGATCGTGATGGACCAGTACCGCGCCGGCACCGTCAGCTATCTGAACGTGGTGACGGCGCAGAACGCGGCGCTGACGAGCGAGATCAGCTTGCTGAACGCGCGCAACCGCCAGCTGGCGGCCGTCAACCTGCTCTTGAAGAACATCGCCGGCCGCTGGACGCCGGCGTGAGCGGCTGAAGCCGGGACTGGATCAAGCCTGCTGCGGCGGCGTCGTATCCATCCAGAGGGCCGCCCACAGGTGGCCGTCGGGGTCGGCGATGTCGCGGGTGAGCATGAATCCATGGTCTTCGGGTGGGTTCACGTCGGCCGTGCCGCCATGGGCGGCGGCCGCCGCGTTCATCGCATCGACGGCCGCACGGCTTTCCAGCGACAACGAGAGCATGTGGCCCGCCGAGCCCTTGGCCGGGAACGGCCGGTCGGTGAAGGTGCGCCATTTGGCGTGGCTGATCAGCATCACCTTGATCGCCTCGCTCCACACCATGCAGGAGCCGCTGTCGTCGCTCATCTGCGGATTCCGCTCGAACCCGAGGGCCTGGTAGAAGGCGGTCGAAAGCGCGAGGTCGGCGACGGGCAGGCTGATGAAGATCGTCTTGGTCATGTGGCGCTCCTGATTCGGGTCTGTCTGCTTGGGAAGACTCTACGGCCGTAGAGCTTTCAACACCACGACGGGCCAGCCCCGCCAGAATCGACAAGGGCCGCCGCTTTTCAGCGGCAGCCCTGTCATCGGACCGTCAGCCTGATGCCTGGCTTCAGCCGGCAGCCAACACGTCGTGCGCCTGCTGGTCTGCGTGGTAGCTCGAACGCACCATGGCGCCCACGGCCGCATGCGAGAAGCCCATCTTGTAGGCCTCTTCTTCGAACATCTTGAAGGTGTCGGGGTGCACATAGCGGCGCACCGGCAGGTGATGGCCCGAGGGTGCCAGGTACTGGCCGATGGTCAGCATGTCGATGTTGTGCGCGCGCATGTCGCGCATCACCTGCAGGATCTCCTCGTCGGTTTCACCCAGGCCCACCATGATGCCGCTCTTGGTCGGCACGCCGGGCACCTCTTCCTTGAAGCGCTTCAGGAGCTTCAGGCTGAATTCGTAATCGGAGCCCGGGCGAGCTTCCTTATACAGGCGCGGCGCGGTTTCCAGGTTGTGATTCATCACGTCCGGAGGCGCGGCCTTTAGGATGTCCAGGGCGCGGTCCATGCGGCCGCGGAAGTCGGGCACCAGCACCTCGATCTGCGTCGCAGGGCTCAGCTCGCGGACCTGGCGGATGCATTCGGCAAAGTGGCCGGCGCCGCCGTCGCGCAGGTCGTCGCGGTCCACGCTGGTGATCACCACGTACTTGAGCTTCAGCGCGGCAATTGTCTTGGCCAGGTTGACCGGCTCGTCCGCGTCCAGGGGATCGGGGCGACCATGGCCCACGTCGCAGAACGGGCAGCGGCGGGTGCACTTGTCACCCATGATCATGAAGGTGGCCGTGCCCTTGCCGAAGCACTCGCCGATATTGGGGCAGGAGGCTTCCTCGCAGACCGTGTGCAGCTTGTGCTCGCGCAGGATCTGCTTGATCTCGTAGAAACGGGTGCTGGGCGAACCAGCCTTCACGCGGATCCAGTCCGGCTTCTTGAGCATCTCGCCCGCCGGCACGATCTTGATCGGGATGCGTGCCGTCTTGGCCTGCGCCTTCTGCTTGGCGCTGGCGTCGTAGGCCTCGCCGGTCAATGCTTCGTGCGTGATGTTCTCGGTCGCCATTGCTGTGCTTCTCAGGGTTCAGCGGCTCAGCAGCGCCTCCAGGCGCTCGCCGAACCGCCGGGCCACCGTGGCCCAGTCCGTGGAAACCCGCAGTGTAGCGAGGTCCACCGTTTGAAGCCCTGCATAGCCGCAAGGATTGATGCCGAGATAGGGCTGCAGATCCATGTCTACGTTGATCGCGACACCGTGATACGTGCAGTGCCGGCTGACCTTGATGCCCAGCGCCGCCACCTTGCCCAGGCCCTTGAAAGCATCGTTCGGATCGCTCGGCCCGGTCAGCGCCGCATGCGCGCCTGGGTCGTCCAGCCGCACATAGATGCCCGGCGCACCGGCCACGCGGTGGCCGGTGATGCCGAACTGGTCCAGTGTCTGGATCACGGCGGCTTCCAGCCGGAACACGTATTCCTTGACGTAGATGCCCAGGCGCTTCAGGTCCACGAGCGGATAGGCCACCACCTGGCCAGGCCCGTGATAGGTCACCTGCCCGCCCCGGTTCGTCTGCACGACCGGAATGCCGCTGGGGTTCAAGACATGGTCGGCCTTGCCAGCCAGGCCTTGCGTGTAAGTGGGCGGATGCTCACAGAGCCAGATTTCGTCGGGCGTGTCAGCGCCGCGGGCCTCGGTGAAGGCGCGCATGGCGGCCTCGGTGGACGCGTAATCGACGCGCCCCAGGACCTTGACCAACATGCTCAGAGCACGACCTTGACCATCGGATGCGTGGTCAGGGTACGGTACAGCTCATCCAGTTGCTCGCGGCTGGTGGCAGTGATCGTGATCGTCAGGCCCAGGTAGTTGCCGCCCTTGCTGGGGCGCTGCTCGATGGTCGTGGCATCGAACTCGGGATCGAACTGGCGGGCCACATGGGCAATCGCCTCGACAAAGCCCTCGACCTGCGCGCCCATCACCTTGATCGGGAAGCGCGAGGGGTACTCGATCAGCGACTGCTCGGGCGGAATGTATTGGTTCATGGTCAGACAGATTGGGCCAGCTTGGCGTTTTGGTAGGCCTCGTAGAGCCGCGCGTAAACCGGCCCGGGTTTGCCATGCAGGGCACCATGGCCGACAGGCTCATGATCCAGCGTGGTCACCGCCAGCACTTCCTTGGTGGCCGAGCTGAGGATGATTTCATCGGCGGCAAACACCTCGGCCTCTGAGATGGGCCGCAGGTTGTAGCCGATGCTCAGCTCCGCGCAGAGTTCCTTGATCAGCTCGACCCGGATGCCTTCCAGCACCTGCTCGCTCTTGGGTACGCCCAGCAGAGCGCCTTCCTTGACGATCCACACATTCGACGCCGAAGCCTCGGTGAGATGGCCATCGCGGAACATGATGGTTTCGACAGCCCCCTCGTCGGCCGAGATCTGGCGGGCCAGCACATTGCCCAGGAGCGAGGTGCTCTTGATGTCGCCACGCTCCCAGCGGAAATCGCGTGCGCTGATGCAGGCCACACCGTGGTGGCGCACCTCGGCCGAGACCGGTCGCGCGGGCGTGCTGTAAGAAAACACCGTGGGCGCAATGCCGACCGGCATCACATGGTCGCGAGGCGCCACGCCACGAGTCACCTGCAGATACCACCACTGATCGGCGGCACCCACACGGGCCACCAGCTCGCGGCCCACCTGCATCCATTCGGCGCGGGTCAGGGGGTTGTCGATGCGAAGCTTGGCCAGGCTGCGGTCCAGCCGCTCCATGTGCTCGTCGAATCGGAACATGCGGCCGCCATAGACCGGCACCATCTCGTAGACGCCGTCGCCAAAGATGAAGCCCCGGTCCATCGGCGAAATGCGCGCCGCGGCCAGTGGCTGGTATTCGCCATTCAGGTAGCAGGGCACATCAGGCAACGCGGTCATTGGCAGACTCCTTGACGACAGGTACCCAGCTTACGTGCTGGCGCTTACTTGATCCAGAGGCGGATGGCGTCCCAGGCGCGGCCGAAGATGCCGGCCAGCGGCACCGCTTCCTGCACCACCAGCGGCACTTCGGCCACCAGCACGCCACCGGCCGTGCTCACCTTCAGGGTGCCGACCTTCTGGCCCTTGGCCAGCGGTGCGATCAGCGGATCGGTGCGTTCGATATGGGTCTTCAGATTGGCACCTTCGCCCCGCGGCACGGCCACATAGACGGCCGTGGCCGCACCCAGCCTGGCCTCGGGGGCGGTGCCCTTCCAGACCTGTGCCTTGGCAATCGCCGCGTCCTGCTCGAACAGGCGCAGCGCGTCAAAGGCCGAGTAGCCCCAGTTCAGGAGCTTCTGGCTTTCCGAAGCGCGCGCTTCCTTGGACGCCGTGCCCATCACCACGCTCACGAGGCGGCGCTTGCCGTTCGGGAACTCGCGCTGGGCGCTGGCGATCAGGCAGTAGCCGGCGTCCTTGGTGAAGCCGGTCTTCATGCCGTCCACGCTCGGGTCGCGGCCCAGCAGCAGGTTGCGGTTGCCCTGCTTGATCTTGTTGTAGGTGTACTCGCGGATCGAGTAGTAGCGATAGAACTCGGGGAAGTCGCGGATCAGGTTGGCCGCAATGATCGCCATGTCGCGGGCGCTGCTCTTGTGGCCAGGCTCGGTCATGCCGGTCACATTGGTGAACTGGGTGTTCTTCAGGCCCCAGGCCTGGGCCTGGCGGTTCATCGCCGCCACGAATTGCTCCACGGTGCCGCTCACGCCTTCAGCCAGGGCGACCGACGCATCGTTGCCGCTTTGCACGATCATGCCGCGCAGCAGTTCATCGACCTTGGGCGTCATCGTGGTGTCGACGAACATCAGCGAGGCGCCTTCCTTGCGCTCATCCCAGGCACGCCTGGAGACGGTGAGCGTCTGCTCCAGCGTCAGGCGCTTTTCCTTCAAGGCATTGAAGACCAGGTAGGCGGTCATCAGTTTGGTGAGCGAGGCAGGGTCGTTGGCCACATCGGCTTCGCGCTCGGCCAGCACCTGGTTGGCGGTCAGGTCGATCAGGAAATAGCCCTTGGCCGCGATCTCGGGCGGCTGCGGCGCCTGGGCCAGGGCGGACAGCCCGCTGGCTGCCGCCAGCACGAAGGCAATCAGTCGTTTCATCGAGGGAATTCTCAGGAAGAACTGGCGGCACCGGCCTCATGCCAGCCCCGCAGAATGATGTTCTTGAGCAGCGGCAGCTGCCCGTGGAAGAAATGGCCGACGCCGGGCACCACGGTGACCGGAAGCGATTGCGGGCGCGCCCAGTCCAGGACACTGGCAAGCGGCACCACGTCGTCGGTTTCGCCATGCACCACCAGGGTGTCGGCGGGCACGGTCGTCATGTCGAAGCGGCTGGCGGCGGGGCCGACCAGGCACAGCCGCTCGGCCTTGTCGTCAAGCCGCTGGGCCGCATGAGAGGCCACATAGCCGCCGAAGGAAAAGCCGCCCAGCGCCAAGGGCAAGCCGGCTTCACGGGCGTGGGCAATCACCGCCAGCGCGTCATCCACCTCGCCGCGACCCTCGTCCCACTGGCCCTCGGACTTGCCGATGCCACGGAAGTTGAAGCGCACCGCGCGGTAGCCCATCTGGACGAAGGCACGAGCCAGGGTCTGCACGACCTTGTTGTCCAGCGTGCCCCCCTGCGTGGGGTTGGGGTGACAGATCACGGCCACGCCGCGCAGCGCTGCACTCGGCCGGTCGATGGCGATCTCGAGGGCACCGGCCGGGCCGGCGATGACGAGCTTCTCCGTTTGGGAGTTCATGCCGGAGACTGTTCAGCGTCCGACGTTGTCTGGCAGCACCAGGCGCTCGACCACCTTGCCCTGCTTCAGGTGCTGCTCGACGATCTCGTCGATGTCGGCGTTGTCCACGTAGCTGTACCAGACGCCTGCCGGATACACCACCGCCACCGGCCCGCCAGCGCAGCGGTCCAGGCAACCCGCCTTGTTGATGCGCACGCCGCCCTTGCCGGCCAGGCCCAGGGTCTTGACCTTCTGCTTGCAGTGGTCGAAGGCTTCCTGGGCGCCGTGCTGGGCACAGGCGTTCTCGCCCTCGCGCTGGTTCAGGCAGAAAAACACATGATGCTGATAGTACGGTTCGCTCATGTCCCCCATTGTAGGCAGGCCCGGGTTTTCACTGACTCATTGCGCTTCAAGCCGTGTTCGCCCGGGAGGCCATGAGCTGCCACCAACCCCACAGCAGCAACCAGCGCGCAAAGAGTCTAATTACCGAGACTCGTCGCGCTGCGCGATGCGCCAGAGCAGCCAGGCCAGCGCCGCGAACGGCCAGCACCAGCCAATCCATTGCGCCAGGCCATAGAGGTTGATGAAGCGGCCCTGCTCCCAGGTCTGCAGGCTCTGCGCCAGGTACGGGTCGGACGGCGCCTCGCTGACCAGGGCGATCAGGGCCGTCAGCACCACCAGCCCCCAGGCCGCCGCGATGCGGCGGGAGAACAGACAGGCCAGCAGCGCCAAGACGGCACCGACGCCCAGGCCGGGCCAGGTGGCCGGCGTGAGCCAGGCCCAGGCATGCTGGGGACTGAAGGCCAGCGCAGTCGACCAGGTCGTGCCCACCACGCCCAGAATCAGCGCACCCAGCACCAGGAAGACACGCCGCTTTCCGGGCCGCGCCACCGACAAGGCCAGCAGGACCGGACCCAGGAGGCCCAGGGCAATCGCAATCGCCTCCAGTCCCGGCGGCAAGGGGCGCCCCGGCAATTCGGTCGCCGCGGCGAGCGCCCAGGGCGTGCCGGCCAGCGCGCTCTCGCTCAGCTCTCTCAAGCGAGGCAGCAGCTGGCCCAGGCCCAGCGGCAGCGGCGCCGGAAACAGCAGGCCGATGGGCCACAGCGCCAGCAAGGCCACCGCACCGGCACTGTGAGGCTGGAACCAGCGCTCGCGCCAGCCATGCCAGCGCTGCAGGCCGCCAAAGTGATTCAGGCCCCAACCCAGCACGCCGCCGCACAGGCCGCCCGCGCTGTTCAGCAGCCAGTCTGCGAGTGAAGGCACCCGGCTGGGCAGGAAGTACTGCAAGCTCTCCAGCGCATACGCGAAGGCGGACAGGCCCAGGGTGGCGAGCAGGAAGCCGTAACGCAGCCGGCCGCCGCTGCGAACCACCGCCGCAAAGGCCAGCAGGCCCATGGGCAGATAGCCCAGCACATTCACCCAGATATCGAACGGGCCCCAGTAGCGCGGCCAGGGCAGGCCGACCAGCCAGCCCGGCGTCAGGCCGGTCGGCTCGCGCCAGGGCCAGAACGGATAGAGGCTGGCATGCACCACCAGCAGCGCATAGATCAGGGTCAGCCAGGTGGCGGAGCTGCGCCGGCGCGGGGGAAGCATTTTCAGAACGGTTTGACCACGGCCAGCACCACGACCGCCGCAAACACGAGCACCGACACCTCGTTGAAGACCCGGTACCAGCGGTGGCCGCGCCGGTTCGCCATCACCTCGAAGTCGCGCAGCAGCCTGCCGCAGTAGTGCTGGTAGCCAATCGCCACCACCACCAGGGCGATCTTGGCATGCAGCCAGTGGCTGCCGGCAAAGCGACCCGTGCCGAAGCCCAGCCACAGCCACAGGCCAAGCAGGATGGCGACGCCGGAGAGCATGTGGGCAAAGCGTTGCAGCTTGCGTGCCATCAAGAGCAGCCGTTCGCGCTCGGCGTGGCTGTCGGCCGGCACCATGGCCAGGTTCACGAAGATGCGTGGCAGGTAGAACAGCCCGGCGAACCAGGACGCCACGAACACGATGTGGAAGGCTTTGATCCAGAGGTACATCGAACCATTATCAATGGCGGCATGTGCTGGAGATTCGGCCGCCCTTGAGCCAGCCCACGCATGCGGCGGGCAAAAAAAGCCCCGGCTCTAGGCCGGGGCGGCAAAGCCTTTTCGCTGTCATCACGTCAAGGCTCCTGCTCAGGGAGGAAAAGCAGGGGACGACTACCTTGCGGCTATCATCCGGGACCAATATTAACAGAGCCCCTCGGGTGGCTTCTACGGGAAGATGCGTAGAAGTTTTGACTGAAATCACGCCCGGCGGCTCCCGCCCCCGCGAACCCGGGGGCGACTCCTGGAGCAGCAGATCTTGGCCCGTTCTTCCCACCTTCCCGCCCCCTTTCCGGCCAGCCGGCCGCGCCGCCTGCGCCGCGACGCCTTCAGCCGCGATCTGGTGCGCGAGCACAGCCTGAGCGTCAAGGATCTGATACTGCCGGTCTTCGTTCATGAGGGCGAAAACCACCTGCACCCGATCGACTCGATGCCGGGCGTCAACCGCCAGAGCCTGGACCACCTGCTGCGCACCGCCGAGGAGGCTGCGACGCTGGGCATTCCAGTGCTGGCCCTGTTTCCGGCCATCGATCCGAGCCTGAAGACGGTGGACGGCTCTGAGGCCTTCAACCCCGAAGGCATCATCCCGCGCGCCGTGCGCGCCCTGAAATCCCGCTTCCCCGAGCTGGGCCTGCTGACCGACGTGGCACTGGACCCCTACACCAGCCACGGCCAGGACGGCCTGCCCGACGAGACCGGCTACCTGATCAACGATGCGACGGTCGAGCTGCTGGTCCGCCAGGCGCTCACGCAAGCCGAGGCTGGCGCCGACATGGTGGGCCCGAGCGACATGATGGACGGCCGCATCGGCGCCATCCGCCAGGCCTTGGAGAGCCGCGGCCTCATCCACACCCGGATCATGGCCTACAGCGTCAAGTACGCCAGCGCCTTCTACGGCCCCTTCCGCGACGCGGTGGGTTCCAAGAGCGCCCTGGGCAAGTCGAACAAGAAGACCTATTACGTCGACCCCGGCAACACCAACGAGGCTCTGCGCGAAGTTGCGGCCGACCTGGCCGAGGGCGCCGACATGGTGATGGTCAAGCCCGGCATGCCTTACCTGGACGTGGTGCGCCGCGTGAAGGACGAGTTCGGCGTGCCCACCTTCGCCTACCAGGTGAGCGGCGAGTACGCGATGCTCAAGGCCGCTGCCGCCAACGGCTGGCTGGACCACGACGCCGTGATGATGGAAGCGCTGCTGGCCTTCAAGCGCGCCGGCGCCGACGGCATCCTGAGCTACTTCGCACTCGACGCAGCGCGCCTGCTGAAGGCCGCCTGAGCGTGCGTCTCTTCCACATCCACGGCGACCAGTTCAGCGAGCTGAGAGAGCTGCCTGCAGACCTGCCTGAGCAGGGCTTCCTGTGGCTGGGTCTGGGCCGGCGCGAGTTCGAGGTGGAACTGAACCAGGTCCAGGCCCATCTGCAAGCCTGGGCCGGCGGGCAACTGGTCGACCTGCATGTGTCGGACCTCCTGAACAACCAGCTGCCCTCGCATTTCGACTACACCAGCTGGTACGACCTGATGGTGTTCCGCCGCCTGGCCGCGGCACCAGGCAGCGAGGCCCTGTTCTTCGACGATGAGCACGGCACGCTGGCCTCGGCCGAGAAGGCCTTGAAGGCCATCGACACCAGCCCGGTCGGCTTCGCGCTATTCGATCGCGTGCTGCTGACCGTGCACCCCACCGACTGCCTGGTGCGCGACTTCTTCGCCGACAAGCTCGGCAAGATGAGCCCCGGCAACGGCGGGCGCGACTTGCGCGGCAGCGGCCGCATGCCGGCCAGCACGGCCGACCTGATGCTGCGCATGCTCAACCACATGGTGGACAGCTATCTGGACCTGCGACGACTGCTCAGCAAGCAGTTGGCAACGCTGCAGAAGATGCTGCTGGACCCGCACAGCCAGTTCGACGACTGGGCCATGCTGCTCGCCTCGCGCGACGCCTTGCACCGCCTCGAAGACACCTGCGAAGACCAGCGCAGCGCACTCCAGGAATGGATAGACGCGCTGGACGAATGGCCCGCCGACAACGACCCACATGCCCAGCGCGAGCGCGAGCTCCTGCGCGTGCGCTCACGCGACGTGCTGGAGCATGTCGAGCGCGTGCTCAGCCATGTACGCCGGCTCGAGTCGTCGGCCGAGAGCGCGGTGCAGATGCACTTCTCGGCGCTGGGCCACCGCACCAACAGCATCATGCGCACGCTGACGGTGCTGACCGCCATCTTCCTGCCCTTGAACCTGATCACCGGCATCTTCGGCATGAACTTCGATGGCCTGCCCCTGATCCACAGCAGCACGGGCATCTGGATCGCCTTCGGCATGATGGCCGCCGTGGGCCTCACCCTGGGCGCCTTCTTCTGGCGCAAGCGCTACCTGGGCACCCAGGCGCGATGAGACGCCAGCAGGCTCAGCCGCGCTGATAGGGATCAGCAAAGCCCAGCCCGACCATGAGCTCGGTCTCGCGGGCTTCCATGCAGGCAGCCTCGTCGTCCTCCTCATGGTCGTATCCCTGCGCATGCAGGGTGCCGTGCACCAGCATGTGGGCGTAGTGGGCCAGGATGTCGATGCCCATCCCTTTGGCTTCCTGCTCCACCACCTCGGCGCAGATCACCAGGTCGGCGCCGACCACCGGCTCATGGCTGTAGTCGAAGGTGAGCACATTGGTCGCGTAGTCCTTGCCGCGATATTCCTTGTTCAGGGCTCGGCCTTCCTCGGCGCCAACGATGCGCACCGCGATCTCGCCGGGCAGCTCCAGCGCAGCGCGGATGTAGCGGATCACCTTGTGGCGCGGCAGCAGCGCGCGATGGCGCGGGTCCGCGAACTGCAGGGACAGGTTCAGTTCCGGCTGGCTCATTTGGCAGCTCCTTGCAGCTTGGCTTCGGCCTTGAGCTTGGCCTTGGTCTGCGCCTCATAGGCCTCGACGATGCGGGCCACCAGCGGATGGCGCACCACGTCCGACGAGGTGAAGTGCGTCATCGCGATGCCCTTGACCTTGGACAGCACCTTCTCGGCGTCCACCAGGCCGCTGTGGGTGCCCTTGGGCAGGTCGATCTGGCTGGTGTCGCCGGTCACCACGCAGCGGCTGCCGAAGCCGATGCGGGTCAGGAACATCTTCATCTGCTCGGGCGTGGTGTTCTGCGCTTCGTCGAGGATGACGAAGGCATGGTTGAGCGTGCGGCCCCGCATGAAGGCCAGCGGCGCGATCTCCAGCTGGCCCTTCTCGAACGCCTTGGTCACGCGGTCGAAGCCCATCAGGTCGTAGAGCGCGTCATACAGCGGGCGAAGATAGGGGTCGACCTTCTGCGTCAGGTCGCCAGGCAGGAAGCCCAGGCGCTCGCCAGCCTCGACCGCCGGGCGGGTCAGGATGATGCGCTGCACGCTGTTGCGCTCCAGCGCATCCACGGCACAGGCCACGGCCAGGAAGGTCTTGCCGGTGCCGGCCGGGCCGATGCCCATGGTGATGTCGTGCGACAGGATGTTGGCCAGGTACTCATGCTGGTTCGGCGTGCGGCCGGCCAGGTCGGCCCGGCGGGTGCGCAAGACCAGTTCACCACCGGCAGCTGCCGCGGAGACCGGCTGGGCCGAGACCGGCTTCAGGCCCAGCTCACTGGCAGCCTCGACCAGCGCGAGCTGCAGCGCCTCAGCCGTGATCGTGCGGCGGCCCTTTTCGTAAAGCGTCTGCAGCAGCTGCAAGGCCCGCTCGGCGGGCTTCTTGGCCCCTTCAATGCGGATGGCCTCGTTGCGGCGGGTGATGGTCACGCCCAACGTTGCCTCCACCTCGCGCAGGTTGGCGTCCAGGCTGCCGCAGAGCTGGGCCAGGCGCTGGTTGTCGGCGGGGCTGAATTCGTGGCGAAGAATCATTGTGTGAATTGCTTGGGGAGGAAGCTGCAAACGAGCAGGCCGCGATTGTCGCCCGGACGCACTTGCAACAGCTGGCTACTGCACAATCGGCGCCCATGCGAACCTCCGTCCCCTGGTCCAGCGCGCTGGCGCCCGAGACCAGCCTGTTCTGGCTGCACAGCCTGCCGGCCCTGTTCAACGCCATGCTGCTCGGTATGGCGGCCTGGCTGGTGATGCTGGCCTGGCTGCAGCGCGGCGAGCGTCGCCTCGCATACCTGGCCGGCCTGATGCTGGCCTGGGTCTCGCTCAATACCGGACTGTGGCCCGCGCCGCTGGCCCTGTCGTCAAGCCTGGATGCACTGCTGCGCATCGGGCTGCTGCCGGTGCTGGCCCTGTGTGCCGTTCAGCTGCTGCTGCGCCAGGTGGGCGTTCGCGACAGCCGCATCGACTGGGGCCTGCGCGTGCAGTGCGGCCTGGTGCCGCTCAGCGCCGTGCTGGTCGG
The DNA here is from genome assembly GCF_044043925.2 of Paucibacter sp. JuS9. NCBI lineage: Bacteria > Pseudomonadati > Pseudomonadota > Betaproteobacteria > Burkholderiales > Sphaerotilaceae > Roseateles > Paucibacter sp. JuS9. Next base: position 5,023,874 of record NZ_CP194172.1, on the reverse strand, counting down.
CAGTGCCCAGCATGGCAATGTCTGTCGCTTCTGGGCGATGCTGCTGGGCCTGCAGGTGCTGGCGGCCATGGTCTGGTTTCTGCGGCTGAGCCGCCGTAACAGCCAGGTCGACGTCGCGGTCGACCCGCCGGCCGGCCCGCTGCCACGCTGGCTGGTTGCCCTGGGCGGCATCCTGCTGATGGCCGAGCTGGTGTTCCAGCATCTGCGCCAGAGCGAACAGCTCCTGATCAGCCCGCTGCTGTTGCCGCCGCTCTTGATGGTTCTGGCCCTGTACGCCGGTGCCCAGATGGCCAAGGCCCGGCTGACGGCTGAGCAGCAATACCTGGCGCTGCAAGCCGAGGTGCAGGAAAAGATCGCCAATGTCGAGCGCAGCTTTGCGCAGATGGCCGAACAGAAGCTCGAGCAGGTGACCGAGCGCGAGCGCAAGCGCATTGCCGCTGACCTGCATGACGACCTGGGCGCCAAGCTGCTGACCATCGTCCACACCAGCGAATCGGACCGCATCTCCACCCTGGCGCGCGAAGCGCTGGAAGAAATGCGCCTCTCGGTGCGCGGCCTGACCGGCAAGCCGGTGCAATTGCTCGATGCGCTGGGCGACTGGCGCGCAGAAGTGGTCTCGCGCCTGGGTCAGGCCAATATCCTTGCGGAATGGAAGTCGCCGGCCGAGGACATCGTCCACACTCTGCCCGCGCGCGCCTACGTGCAGACCACGCGCATCCTGCGCGAATCGGTCAGCAACATCATCAAGCACAGTGGCGCCACCCATTGCACCGTCACCTGCAATGTGCAGGACGGGGATTTCCAGTTCATCATCCAGGACAACGGCCAGGGCATCTCGACCGAACCGGACGGCCGCCTCGACAAGGGCCATGGCATGGCCAGCATGAAGTCGCGTGCCAAGCAGATGCATGGCCAATGCCTGGTCGAGTCAGGCCCCGGCTGGGGAACCGTGATACGCCTCACGATCCCCCTCTGAAAAGTGTTGTTGCTCGTGTTGAGTCCGTCGGCGTATCCAACATACTAGGCCGCCATGAACCATATCCTGCTGCTCGAAGACATTCCTGAAATCCGCGCCTGGCTCAAGGCGCTGATCAAACAGGTGTTTGCCAACGCTCAGATCACCGAATGCTCGCGCGTGCAAGACGCGCTGCAGCAGGTGCAGCTGCAGAAGTTCACGCTGGCGCTGCTGGACCTCGGCCTGCCCGACGGTTCGGGCGTCGACGTGATTGCGGCACTGCGCGAGAAGCAGCCGGAAGTGCAGTCGGTGATCGTCACCATCCACGATGACGACGAGCACCTGTTCCCCGCTCTGCAGGCCGGTGCCTTCGGCTACCTGCTCAAAGAACAATCACGAGAACTGCTGGTCGAGCAGTTGCAGCGCATGAGCGGTGGCGAGCCGCCGCTCTCGCCCTCCATTGCCCGCAAGGTGATCGCGTATTTCGCTGCGCAGCGTCGCCCGCAAGCGGCTGCACTCCTGCATGAGGTGTCGCTGACGGATCGCGAAACCGAAGTGCTGTTGCGCGTGGCCAAGGGCTTCACGCTGCCGGAAATCGGCGTGCAGTTGGGTCTGAGCCGTCACACGATCGCGGACTACGTGAAGCAGATCTACCGCAAGCTGAATGTGTCTTCGCGCGCCGAGGCGGCGCTTGAAGCACAGCGCCTGGGTTTGTTCGGTCGGAACTGATCTGAATCGGGCCGGATAATGGCCTGATGATTGGAAAGCTCACAGGCGTCATCGCGGAGAAATCGCCTCCGCTCGTGCTCATCGATGTGCAAGGCGTCGGCTATGAGGTCGACGTTCCGATGAGCACCTTCTACAACCTTGGCAATCTCGGCGACAAGGTCAGCCTGCTGACCCACTTCGTCGTGCGCGAGGATGCGCAGATCCTGTTCGGCTTTCTCACGGCCGAGGAACGCACCACCTTTCGCCAGCTGATCAAGATCAGCGGCGTGGGCCCCAAGATGGCCTTGTCGCTGCTCTCCGGCCTGTCTGTCGCAGAGCTTTCGCAAGCCGTGTCCAAGCAGGACAGCGGCCGCCTGGTGAAGGTGCCCGGCATCGGCAAGAAGACTGCAGAACGCTTGCTGCTCGAGCTCAAGGGCAAGCTGGGCCCCGACCTCGCGCTGCCCGCCAGTGTGGCCAATGACAACCAGGCCGACATCCTGCAGGCGCTGATCGCCTTGGGCTACAGCGACAAGGAAGCAGCAGCGGCCCTGAAGGCCTTGCCGCCCGACGTGGGCGTGAGCGAAGGCATCAAGCTCGCCATGAAGAAGCTGACCTGAAGACGAGCCCATGAGCATCCAGACGGACGACTTCGCACCGCAGCCGCAGCAGCGCGTCATCAGCGCCGTGGCCACCTCGCCCAACGAGGAAGCCATCGAGCGCGCCTTGCGGCCCAAGCTGCTCGATGAATACGTCGGCCAGGCCAAGGCGCGCGAGCAGCTGGAGATCTTCATCGGCGCGGCGCGCAAGCGCGAGGAGGCGCTGGACCATGTGCTGCTGTTCGGCCCGCCGGGCTTGGGCAAGACCACGCTCTCGCACATCATCGCGGCCGAGCTGGGCGTGAACCTGCGCCAGACCTCGGGTCCGGTGCTGGAGAAGCCCAAGGACCTGGCCGCCATCCTCACGAACCTCGAGAAGAACGATGTGCTCTTCATCGACGAGATCCATCGCCTCAGCCCGGTAGTCGAGGAAATCCTCTACCCGGCGCTGGAGGACTACCAGATCGACATCATGATCGGCGAAGGCCCGGCAGCCCGCTCGATCAAGCTGGACCTGCAGCCCTTCACCCTGGTGGGCGCCACCACGCGCGCCGGCATGCTGACCAACCCGCTGCGCGACCGCTTCGGCATCGTGGCCCGGCTGGAGTTCTATACGGCCGAGGAATTGCAGCGCATCGTCACGCGCTCGGCCGGATTGCTGGGCGCGCCGATCGATGCCGAAGGTGCGCTCGAAGTGGCCCGCCGCTCGCGCGGCACGCCGCGCATTGCCAACCGCCTCCTGCGCCGCGTGCGCGACTATGCGGACGTGAAGGGCGACGGCCGCATCAGCAAGAGGATCGCCGACCTGGCCTTGAAGATGCTGGACGTGGACCCGCAAGGCTTCGACCTGATGGACCGCAAGCTCCTGGAAGCCGTGGTGCACCGCTTCGACGGCGGGCCCGTGGGCCTGGACAACGTGGCAGCCGCCATCGGCGAGGAGCCCGGCACGATCGAGGACGTGATCGAGCCCTTCCTGATCCAGCAGGGCTTTCTGCAGCGCACGCCCCGCGGCCGCATCGCCACGCTGGCGGCCTTCCGCCACCTCGGCGTGACGCCGCCCAAGGCGGCAGGTCAGTTGCTGTTCGACGAGTAGTTCGACACCGCGATCAGCATCAGGAGGATGGCCGCGCCGCTGATGAGCAGCAGCGGCCAGCTCAGCAGTTGGGCCCACCACAGGTAGGCCGTCGTGGCGTTCAGCGCCAGCAGGAACAGCCCGGCGGCCATCATCAGCCGCTTCGGATGCGCAGGCGGGTCGTACTTGCGCTGGGCACGCGGGTCGTAGTCCTTCAGATTCGCCACCTGGCCCGGCAGCCAGTGCGCCGGCTCCCACCAGACGCGCAGCTTGTTCAAAATGCCGGGCACGGTCTTCATCTTGCGCCACAGCACGCGGTAGACGATGGTGTTGGCCGTCCAGGGGTTCCAGCTCTGCAGCGCATCGCGCACACCATAGACGCAGGGCTCCTCGTCGAGCTCGGGCTGGAAGCTGCCGAACATCCGGTCCCAGATGATCAGGATGCCGCCGTAGTTGCGGTCCAGGTAGATCTCGTTGACGGCATGATGGACCCGGTGGTTCGAGGGCGCGCAGAACCAGCGGTCGAACCAGCCCAGGCGCCCGATCTGCTGCGTGTGTACCCAGTACTGGTAGAGCAGGTCGATCAGCGCGACCACGGCAAACACCAGCGGCGGGAAGCCGAGCAGAGCCATGGGCAGGTAGAAGATCCAGCCGGCGATCCAGCCGCTGCTGGTCTGGCGCAAGGCGGTGGAGAGGTTGTAGTCCTCGCTCTGGTGATGCACCGAATGCGCGGCCCAGAACAGCGCCGTGGTGTGGCCCAGACGGTGGTGCCAGTAGTAGAGGAAGTCGTAGAGCAGCAGGCCGATGCCCCAGACCCACAGCGACGTAGCGCTCAGATGGAGCAGGGCCGCATGCTCGTAGACCCAGACATAGATCCCCAGCGTGAACAGCTTGGTCAGCGCGCCCACGACCTGGCTCAGGATCCCCAGGCTGATGCTGGAGAGCGCATCGTTCAGGCGATAGGTGTTGCGGCCGCGGCGGCGACCGATCCAGAACTCCAGGCCGATCAGCGCGAAGAAGATCGGTGTGACGAGAACGATGATCTGGGCGCCTTCCATCTCTGCTTCCTCAGCCTTCCGCTTCGTTGTCCAGACCGTCCAGGTGCATGTCGTCGTTCCAGCCGACCAGGGTCGGGCCTTCGCTGGACCACAGGAGCCGGTTCACAGCGGCATTGCCCAGCTTCCAGGTGCGCACGGCCTGCAAGGGCTGGCGCGAGGCGGCGCGGTAGAGACAGTCCATCACGCCGCCGTGCGCAACGATGGCGATGGTCTGGCCTGGATGTGCCAGCGCGATGCGCTCGACCGCGGCCACGGCACGGGCGAAGAAGTCCTGCAGGCTTTCACCGCCGGGGGCGGCAAAGTCGGGTTCGCGGCGGCGCCAGCGGGCGCTGTCCTCGGCATGCCGGGCTTCGATCTCGGCCCAGGTCAGGCCTTCGAAGATGCCGAAGTGGCGCTCGCGCAGGCGAGCGTCCAGGTTCAAGGGCAGCTCGCGGCTTGATGCGAGCGCCGCTGCCGTCTGCTGCGCACGTTGCAGGTCGCTCGAATACACGGCGTCGATCTGCTCGCCAGCCAGCGCTTCAGCCAGCAGCCGCGCCTGTGCGAGGCCGCGCTCGTTCAAGGGAATGTCGATGTGGCCCTGGATGCGAGTGTCAGCATTCCAGGCGGTTTCGCCGTGCCGGATGGCGAGCACGGTAGTCACTGCATCAAGAGACATGTCTGCCCCTCGTCCAATGAATACAGCGGCCGATCCCCCGGGGGGATGCCCCTTGCTTGGGGCGGCCCTGCGCTGCGGGGCTCACTTGGCAGTCCAGAAGCAATCGACCTTGGCGGAGATGCTGTGCCGCATCAGCTCGATCAAGGGCCAGACGCGCTGGCGCAGGGTCACGCCCTCACGTTTGGGCGCCGGCTCGCCGGCGGCTTGTGCATCGGCTTGCAGCTGGGCAAAACGGGCTTCATCCTCCGCCACGGCATGCTCCAGCGCGCTGACGGCCGCGACCAATTGGTCAACCGGCAGCAGGCCTTCGGCGGCGGGCTCGCGGCCCAGCAGGCGCAAGACCTGCTCACCATTCGCCCCCATCATGATCACATCGGCACCGGCCTTGCTCTTGAAACGGTAAATCACGGCTACGCTCCTTGCTGCCCCGCATTGTGGGCCAGGAGTGAAGCCATGAAGTTCGTTCGATTCGGTCCGGCGGGCCGCGAGAAGGTGGGCTGCATTGACGCCCGTGGTGAGCTGCGCGACCTGAGCAGCGCCGTGGCGGATCTGAACCTGCCCACGCTTGGCCAGTCAGGCCTGCGCAAGCTGGCCAGACTCAAGCCGGAAGACTTTCCGAAAGTGAAGGGCAGGCCGCGGCTGGGCGTGCCGTTCACCGGCATCAGCAAGCTGGTCGGCATCGGCCTCAACTACCGCGACCACGCCATCGAGGCCGGCATGGCCATACCGGCCGAGCCCATCGTCTTCATGAAGGCGACCAGCTGCATCAGCGGCCCGCAGGACCCGGTGCTGCGCCCGGCCGGTTCGGCCAAGTTGGACTGGGAGGTCGAGCTGGGCGTCGTGATCGGCAAGACCGCTCGCTCGGTGAGCCTTGAGAAGGCGCTGGACCATGTGGCGGGCTATTGCGTGGTCAACGATGTATCTGAGCGCTCCTTCCAGCTGGAGCGCGGCGGCACCTGGGACAAGGGCAAGGGCTGCGACAGCTTCGGCCCCATCGGCCCCTGGCTGGTGACCCGTGACGAGGTACCCGACCCGCAATCGCTCGCGCTCTGGCTCGACGTGAACGGCGAGCAGCGCCAGCGCGGCAACACCGCGACGATGATCTTCGGCGTGGCGGAAATCGTCAGCTACCTGAGCCGCTTCATGACGCTCTTGCCGGGTGACGTGATCTGCACCGGCACGCCGCCGGGCGTGGGCGCGGGCATGAAGCCGGAGCCGAAGTTCCTGCAGGACGGTGATGTGATGACGCTGGGCATCGCCGGTCTCGGCGAGCAGCGGCTGAAGGTTCAGCCGACCTGAAACTTCAAAGCCGCGGCTGGCCCTGCGCAGCGCGCCAGACGCGGTCTTCGAAGCTGCGGGCCTCGAGCGCCGGGGCGTAGAGATAGCCCTGCATCTCATGGCAACCGGCACGGCGCAGGAAGTCCAGTTGCGCTTCGGTTTCCACGCCCTCGGCGATCACCTGCAGGCGCAGGGCGCGGCCCATCTGCACGATGGCGTTCACGATGCCGGCGTCGCTGGCGTCGTCCGGCAGGCCTTGCACGAAGCTGCGGTCGATCTTCAGGCGCTGGATCGGGAAGCGCTTCAGGTAGCCCAGGCTCGAATAGCCGGTGCCGAAGTCGTCGATCGACATGCAGATGCCCAGGGCGGCCAGCCGCTCCAGGCGGCGCAAGGCGTCTTGGGCATCTTTCAGGAGAATGGATTCGGTGAGCTCCAGCTCCAGCAGCTCGGGCGGCAGCTTGGCTTCTTCGAGCACGCGAGCCACCGTCTCGACGAACTGCGCCTGCTGGAATTGCAAGGCTGAAACGTTCACGGCCACCGGCATGCGCCAGCCCTGGCGCAGCCAGGAGGCAGCCTGCTGCACCGCCTGCTGCAAGACCCATTCGCCGATGGCGACGACGAAGCCGCTCTCCTCCGCCACCGGGATGAATTCGGCAGGCGACACATCGCCCCGCAACGGATCGCGCCAGCGGATCAGGGCCTCGGCACCGATCACCCGGCCGGTGCCCAGCTCGACCTGCGGCTGGTAGTGCAGCTGAAACTCACGCTCGGCCAGAGCCTTGCGCATCGCATGGTCCAGGCGCATGCGCGAGAGCAGGTCCACATCCTTGCGCGGCTGGTGGAAGTGGTAGGCCGCGCGGCCGCTTTCCTTCACCCAGTGCATGGCGCGCTCGGCGCTGGCCAGCAGCTCTTCGGCATTGCCGCCGTCGCTCGGGAACAGCGCAATGCCGGTGCTGGCGGTGACCGTGAAATTCAGGGTGTCGAAGCTGAAGGGGCGCGACATCGCCTCCTGTACGCGACGCGCCGCATGCTCGGCACCGCGCATGTCGGCGTTGTGCACCAGCAAGGCGAACTCGTCGCCTGACAAGCGCGCCACGGTATCGACTTCGCGCAGGCAATCCTGCAGCCGCTCGGACACTTCCTTCAGCACCCGGTCGCCATAGGAATGGCCCAGCGTGTCGTTGATCTGCTTGAAGCGGTCCAGGTCGACATTGAGCAGGGCGAACGAAGAATTCTCGCGCCGCGAAACAGCCGATGCATGATCCAGCCGCTCGGTGAGCGCGCGCCGGTTGGGCAGGTCGGTCAGCATGTCGGTGTGCGCCAGCTCCTCGATGCGCTGGCGGGCCGCGATCTTCTCGCTCAGGTCCCGGAAGGAATAGACGCGGCCGACAGCCCGTTCGCGATGCCACTGCGGCAGCGAAACTCGCTCCAGCACACGTCCATCGTTGAGCTGGATGATGTCGCTGCTCTGCAGAAGCGGCGCCTCCTGCACGGCGGACAGTCGCTGCTGGTAGAGCGCGCCATCCGCCACGCTGCGGCGCATCCAGGCCTGCACGGCTTCGTCGTTGCGCTCTTTCAGGAGGTCGTCCGGAATGCCCCACAGCGAGGCAAAGCGCTGGTTGAAAGAGCGCATGCGGCCGGCCAGGTCGGTCACCAGGATGCCGTCGGCGGTGGACTCCAGCGTGGCGCGCAACTCGGCCACCAGGGTTTCGCGTTCTTCTTCCTGCTGGCGCTGCTTGCTCTGGTCGCGCATCGACACCAGCCAGAACTCGCCGCCCTCGGGCAGGTTGACCGGGTTGATGCAGCGGGTGACCCAGAGCATGTGGCCTTGGGCGTGGCGTACCAGGGTGTCAGACCGCAGGCCGGTGCGGCTGCCGGCGGCTGCCTCAAGCCAGAACATTGCGTCTTCGGGCGTGCTGGCCAGCGTCTCGACCGGGCTGCCGATGATGGACTCGGCCGGCATTCCCAGCAGCTCGGTCGAAGCGCTGTTGACAGCAACGATGCAACGGGTGCGTGCATCGACCAACCAGACAGCTTCCTGCAGTGCCTCCAGCAGCGCTGCGTTGCGCTGGGCCAGAAGGGTTTGGTCCGACGCTCGCAGCCTGACGACTGTCACGCAGCTATCTCCCCTAGCGGCGCCGGCCCACTTGATTCGAAGAAGTAGGCCACGCGGGTGCGCGGGCTGAGGTAGTCGAGCGAGGCGCGCGGCAATTGAGTCGGCTTCAGACTGCGGCGGATGCCGAGGTCCGGATGCTCTTCCAGATTGACGATCAGTGCCTCTTCCTTGGCCACCTTGACGTCATGCACCATCACGCGGGGTTTCAAGGGGCGGCTGGAATTGACCGCCACCACCAGGGCATAGCGGTCGTCGGTCAACTGCACCGTCGAGCCCGGCGGATAGACGCCCATCATGCGGATGAAGGCATTCAGCATGGTGGCATCGAAGCGGTTGCGGCCCTGCGCGAACATCAGCGACAGGGCCTCGTGCGGCGTCATGGCCTTGGAGGGCAGGAGCGGGTTGCACAGGCCGTCAAAGCGGTTGACCAGCGCCACGATGCGGGCGGCGGCGCTCATCTTGTCCACGTTGATGCGCTGCGGGAAGCCCGAGCCATCGGCGTTTTCGTGATGCTGGGCGATCACCAGCATCGGGCCGGGCGGCAGGCTCATGGTCTGCGCCAGGGCCACGCCCTTGATCACATGCTGCTGGTAGGTTTGCAGCTCGGCCACGCTGAAGCTGTCATCGCGGTTGCGTAGACGTGCCGGCAGCTCGATCTTGCCGATGTCGTGCAGCAGCGCGCCGACGCCGAGATCGACCATTTCCTCGCGGCCCAAGCCGAACGCGCGGCCAAGCAGCAGGGAAATGATCGAAACGTTCAGTGCATGAGCGGTATTGCGGTCGCCGGCGCCTTCATTGAGCAGACGGATGTTGAGGTCGCCCTCGACCAGCATCTTGTCCAGCAGTGCATTGGCCAGTGCCAAGGACTGGTCCTTGGCATCTCGCGGGTCGCGCGGCACCAGCTCCATCACCTGGCGGAACGCGGTGGCGGCCTCGTTGTATTGCTTCTCGCAAAGGACCAGCGCTTCGCGCTGCGCAGCCAGCGCGCGGCGATGCGCTTCTAGCGCCAGCTGTTCCGGCGTGGGCTCGTTGCTCTGCGGTGCGGCCACCGGCGCGGGCATCGGCACCGCGTCGGTCTGCAGGTCACTCTTGCCGGGGCTCCAGCGCACTTGCTTGAGACCCAGGCGACGCAGCACCTGCAGCTGCTCTTCGGTGCTGAGCTTGAAGCTGCTGAGCGGGAACGGATGCGACATCCAGCCCAGATCCAGGTGGATGAACATGCCCACCTTGAGCTGGCCCACATCGATCGATGGATCTGAAGCTCTGTCCTTCATCTTGTTCTACGCCCGTTTGACCGGGACGCCCTCGTCAATCTCTTTCTCTTGGCCGAGCCTACCTTGAGACAGGCTGACAGCTTGACACAGAGTCTGGGACATGCGGACAAATTGCCGTGCATATTGTCACGTGCATCGCAAGCCGCATGGACGGATACTCGAGACCAGGTTCCATTAATGAACCTCAGTTCTATTAGTGAACTTTCAACCCCAAGCCCTTGATGATCAACAAGTTGCGCGAGTCCGCTGATGCCGCCCTGGCCGACGTGCCGGACGGCGCCGCCGTGATGGTCGGCGGCTTTGGGTCGGCCGGTCAGCCGGTGGCGCTGATCGATGCCTTGCTGGCACAGGGGGCGCGCGAACTGACCGTGATCAGCAACAACGCCGGCAATGGCGATGTCGGGCTTGCAGCGCTGCTGGCTGCAGGGCGCGTGCGCAAGATCATCTGCTCCTTCCCGCGCCAGGCCGATTCGCACCATTTCGACCGCCTTTACCGCGCCGGCCAGATCGAGCTGGAGCTGGTGCCGCAAGGCAATCTGGCCGAGCGAATCCGCGCGGCCGGGGCCGGGATCGGCGCCTTCTTCACGCCAACCGGCGCCGGCACCGAGCTGGCGCGCGGCAAGGAGCAGCGCGAGATCGCCGGCCGCATGCAGGTGCTGGAGTACCCGATCCATGCCGACTACGCGCTGGTGCAGGCGCAGCGCGGCGATCGCTGGGGCAATCTCTGCTATCGCAAGACGGCCCGCAACTTCGGGCCGGTGATGGCGGCGGCGGCGCGCATCACGGTTGCCGCGGTGCGCGAGTTCGTCGAGCTGGGCGAGATCGACCCCGAGACGGTGATCACGCCAGGCATTCATGTCCAGCGGCTCGTTCACATGCCGGAGGCCGCCGCATGAAGCGTTGGAGCCGCGATGAGATGGCCAGCCGCCTGGCCCGCGACATTCCCGAGGGCGCCGTGGTCAACCTGGGCATCGGGCTGCCGACGCTGGTCGCCGCGCATCTGCCCGCCGGGCGCGAGATCATCCTCCACAGCGAGAACGGCCTCCTCGGCATGGGCCCGCCGCCCGCCGCTGGCTTCGAGGACGCCGAGCTGATCAATGCCGGCAAGCAGCCGGTGACCTTGAAACCTGGTGGCTCGTTTTTCCATCAAGCCGACAGCTTTGCCATGATGCGCGGCGGTCATCTGGACCTGTGCGTGCTGGGCGCTTTCCAGGTTTCGGTCCGTGGCGACCTGGCCAACTGGCACACGGGTGCAGCGGACGCAATTCCCGCTGTCGGTGGCGCGATGGACCTGGCCTTGGGCGCCAAGCAGGTCTTCGTGATGATGGACTTGCTGGACCGCGAGGGAAAGCCGAAGCTGGTGAGCGAATGCAGCTATCCGCTGACGGCCGCCCGCTGCGTTGCGCGAATCTACTCGGACCTGGCCGTCCTCGAAATCACACCCGCCGGCCTGCGCCTGCTGGACTGCTGCGAAGGCCTGGACGTATCCACGCTGCAAGGCCTGCTCGGCCTGCCTCTCCATTGATTGCACAGAAACAAACCAGGAGCCTCACCATGAACCACGCCTTCATCTGCGACGCGCAGCGCACACCTTTCGGCCGCTACGGCGGCGCACTGTCTTCGGTGCGCGCCGACGACCTGGGCGCCATCCCGCTGCGCGCCTTGATGGTCCGCAACCCCGGCGTCGATTGGGAAGCGCTGGACGATGTGCTGTTCGGCTGCGCCAACCAGGCCGGCGAGGACAACCGCAATGTCGCCCGCATGTCCGCACTGCTGGCTGGCCTGCCCGTCAGTGCACCGGGCATGACGATCAACCGCCTCTGCGGCTCCGGCCTGGACGCCGTGGGCTCGGCGGCGCGCGCCATCCGTGCCGGCGAAGCCGGGCTGATGATTGCCGGCGGCGTAGAGAGCATGAGCCGTGCCCCCTTCGTCATGCCCAAAGCCGACAGCGCCTTCTCGCGCAGCAACGCGATCTACGACACGACGATTGGCTGGCGCTTCATCAACAAATTGATGAAGGAGCAGTACGGCGTCGACTCGATGCCTGAGACGGCCGAGAACGTGGCTGGCGACTTCGGCATCTCCCGCGAGGCGCAGGACCGCATGGCCCTGGCCAGCCAGCAAAAGGCCGTGGCGGCACAGGAGGCAGGTTTCTTCAGCGCCGAGATCACGCCGGTCAGCATTGTCCAGAAGAAGGGCGAAGCCCTGGTCGTGGACCGCGACGAGCACCCGCGTGCCACCAGCCTGGAGGCCTTGGCCAAGCTCAAGCCCATCGTGCGCCCAGACGGCACGATCACCGCCGGCAATGCCTCCGGCGTCAATGACGGCGCCTGCGCCCTCTTGCTGGCCAACGAGGCCAGCGCCGCCCGCCACGGCCTGACGCCGCGCGCCCGCGTGCTGGCCATGGCCACGGCCGGCGTGGCGCCGCGCATCATGGGCATGGGGCCGGCGCCTGCCACGCGCAAGGTGCTGGCGCTTGCCGGCCTCTCCCTGAACCAGATCGACCTGATCGAGCTGAACGAAGCGTTCGCCGCGCAAGGCCTGGCCGTGCTGCGCGACCTGGGCCTTGCAGACGACGACGCTCGGGTCAATCCGAACGGCGGCGCCATAGCGCTGGGACATCCGCTCGGCGCAAGTGGCGCACGCTTGGTCACGACGGCCGTCAATCAGTTGCACCGCAGCGGCGGCCGCTATGCCTTGTGCACCATGTGCATCGGCGTCGGCCAGGGCATAGCACTGGTGCTCGAGCGCGTATGAGCACGCAGGGCGAAATGCGCCCGGCCGTCCCTTGATTTCGGGACGGATTCCATAAGAAAACATGCGCAATACCAACACGTTTGGCATACCCCTGTTCAGGTTGTCGTCAGACCAATTGATGTTGCCGGTGGGATACTGGATCCAGATTGGCCTGTGCAGCGCACATGAAGCGGTTCAAACCGACGCGCTGCCGTTCGCATTCGCCGCAATGAGCACATCGAAAGCACTTTTTCCAAGTTCTTTCGCCAGTATTTGCTCCAATTCCCCAGGATGGTGCGGTTTCGTGCGATTGGCGATTCAGGGATGGTGTCAATGAGCGGACAAAGCGGTTGTCCATCCCTATAGTCGCCGGCTGACCTGCTTGCGCCCCGCAGTTTTGGGCGTTAATCGCACATTCAGTTTTCGATGTCTGCAGCTCGCGCCTTTGACGACCTGAGTTCCACGCCTTTGCCGGCGACCGAAGCCGAGGCCACGCAAGGCACCACGCCGCTCAAGCGTGACCTGGTGGCCGGCCTTGAAAAAGGCCTGGCCGTGATCGAAGCCTTCGATCAGGAACGCCCCCGACTCACCATCAGTGAGGTTGCCGCTCGTACCGGCCTGACCCGTGCGGCCGCGCGCCGCTACCTGCTGACGCTGACCCATCTGGGTTTCGTGTCGCAGGACCGCAAGATGTTTGCCCTGACCCCGCGCGTGCTGCGCCTGGGTCAGAGCTACATGCATTCGGCCCGGCTGCCGCGCATCGTCGAGCCTGAGCTGCACAAGCTGGCCTACGCCCTGAAGGAAGCCAGCTCGGCCGGTGTCCTGGACGGCAACGACGTGATCTGCATCTCGGCCGCCAGTGCCGGCCGTGTGGTCTCGCCGACGCTGCAACCCGGCGCCCGCGTGCCGGCGCATTGCTCCGGCATCGGCCGCGTGCTGCTCGCCGCCCTGCCGCAAGCCGAAGTCGACGCCTGGATCGCCAAGCAGGACTTCAAGCCGCTCACCGCCCACACCATCGTCCATCCCGAGCGCCTGCGCATCGAGATCGCCCGTGCCCGTTCGCTCGGCTACGCCGTGATCGATCAGGAGCTGGAGCTGGGCCTGCGCACGCTGGCCGTGCCGCTGAAGAACTACCGCGGCGATGTGGTGGCCGCCATGACGCTGTGCGTCCATGCCTCGCGCATGAGCATGGAACAGATGGTTGAACTTTGCCTGCCTCCCCTCTTGCAGGCCCAGGCGCATTTGCGCATGCTGCTGTAAGTCCGCAGCGCAATGACAGTCAGGCGGGCCTTCACCTCAGGAGACCCGCCTCATGCAATCCACCCAGGTCGCCATCATCGGCGCCGGGCCTTCGGGCCTGTTGCTGGGCCAGTTGCTGAGCCGAGCCGGCATCCACAACGTCATTCTTGAACAGCGCAGCGACGAGCATGTGCTGGCCCGGGTGCGCGCCGGCATCCTGGAGCAAGGCACGGTCGATCTGCTGGAAGAAGCCGGCGTGGCTGACCGGCTGCACCAGGAAGGCCTGGTGCATGACGGCATCTATATCGCCTTCAACGGCGAACGCCAGCACATCGCCCTGTCGAGCCTGACCGGCGGCCGTTCGGTCACCGTCTATGGCCAGACCGAGATCACCCGCGACCTGATGGCCGCGCGCGCCGCGGCCGGCTTGAGCACGCACTACGAAGCCGCCGGCGTGGCGCTGCACGACTTCGAGAGCGGCGGCAAGCCCTGGGTCAGCTATCTGCGCAACGGCAAGCCCGAGGTGCTGCATTGCGACTACATCGCCGGCTGCGACGGCTTCCATGGCGTGTCGCGCCACAGCATTGCGCCCGACGCCTTCAAGACCTTCGAGCGCACCTATCCCTTCGGCTGGCTGGGCGTGCTGGCAGACACGCCACCCGTGGCACCCGAGCTGGTCTATGCCCAGCATCCGCGAGGCTTTGCCTTGTGCAGCATGCGCAGCAGGACACGCAGCCGCTGCTACATCCAATGCTGCCTGACCGACTCGCTGAATCAATGGAGCGACGAGCTGTTCTGGGCCGAGCTGCGCATGCGGCTCGATCCGGTCTCCGCCGCCGCGCTGCAACCGGCCGTAGCGCTGGAGAAGAGCATTGCGCCGCTGCGCAGCTTCGTGGCTGAGCCGATGCGCTTCGGCCGGCTCTTCCTGGCCGGCGACGCGGCGCACATCGTGCCGCCCACCGGCGCCAAGGGCCTGAACCTCGCGGCTTCTGACGTGCGCTATCTTGCTCAGGGCCTGATCGAGCACTACCGCGAACACAGCAGCATCGCGCTCAACCACTATTCGGCGCGCGCGCTGCAGCGGGTCTGGCGGGCCGAGCGCTTTTCCTGGGCAATGACGCGGCTGCTGCACAGCTTCCCGGACCAGGGCAGCTTCGACCACAGGCTGCAGCAGGCCGAGCTCGACTATCTGTTCAGCTCCACAGCAGCCCAGACATCACTGGCGGAAAACTATGTGGGCCTGGCGCTCGATGCTTAAGCGTCGCTCCTTCATCGCTCTGGCGCTGGCCCTGGCCGGTTGTGCAACACCGCCGGTATCCACTGTCCCGCTCGCCAGCTGGGAAGCGCTGCAAGTCCAAGCCGGTGAGCAGCCACTGGGCATCGACAAGCAAGCCTCCAAGCTGCGCGCCTACATCTTTAGCGCCGGTGCAGCGGCCCGCCTCGGTCACAACCATGTGCTGAGCGCGACCGACTTTGATGCGCGCGCCTTTCTAGGCGAAACCGGCTTGAGTTCAGCGCGGCTGCAGATGGACTTGCAGCTCGACAAGCTGCTGGTCGACGACCCGACCCTGCGCGCCGAACTGGGCGGTGCTTTCGCCAAGCCGCTGGACGCTGACGCGATCCAGGGCACGCGAGCCAACATGCTGGGCGAGCGAGGGCTGCAGGCCACGGTCTACCCGCTCCTGCGCCTGCGCTCCGTGAAGCTGGTCGGCGAAGCGCCGCGCCTGGCGGCCCTGGTCGAGATCGAGCTCCACGGCCAGCGTCGACAGCAATGGCTGGTCTTGCGGGTGAACGAGCAAGAGCGCCGACTGACAGTCAGCGGCTCGCTGGTCCTGCGTCAAACCGATTTCGGCTTGCAGCCCTTCAGCCTCTTGGGTGGTTTGTTGGCCGTGTCAGATGAGATCGTCGTGGAGTTCGAGATCGCCTTGGTCAAGCCCAACGCCGCTGCTGCAGCAACGGGCTGATCCGGTAGCGCTCGCTGCGATAGGCGGCGAACAAGCCATCCAGCGTTTCGGCCACCGTGCTGGCGCCCAGCAGAGCCAGCCATTCAAACGGCCCGGCCGGGTAATTGACGCCGAGCTTCATCGCCGTGTCTGCACCGGCCTCGTCGCAAACGCCCTGCCAGACGGCATCGGCCCCTTCGTTGACCAGCATCGCCACCGTGCGCGCCACCACCAGGCCCGGTGCATCGCGCACCACGAGCGGCTGCCAGCCCAGGTGCAGGAGCAGATCTTCCGCCTGGGCTTGATGCGCAGCCGACAGCTTGGGCGCAAGCGACAAGGCCAGCGCATCGCAGCGATCCGGCGCGACCGGCCAGTCGATCACCGCCAGCGCCGGATGCTGACGATCATGGGCCAACTGCGCTGCGCTGACGCCGCTGCTCAGGTGCAGCTGCAGCTCGCCGATTTGCAGGCCACACCAGTCCGCAGACTCGCCGCGCGAAAACACCAGTCCCTTGTGAGTGAGCCAGCCGGCCAGCGTATCGACCAAGCCCCCGCGGCCGCACAAGGTCAGCGCGTGCGGCACATCACCGGCGGGCGCCGGCACGCTTGCGGCAGCCGCCGGCGTGCCGACATAGAAGCCCTTGCCGACCTTGCGGCCCAGCCGACCGCCGTCCACCAGCGCGCGCTGCACCAGCGAGGGCTGATAGCGCTTGTCGCCAAAGTTCGCCTCGAACACCGACTGCGTGACCAGGAAGTTGGTGTCGTGCCCGATCAGGTCCATCAGCTCGCAAGGTCCCATGCGGAACCCCGCGCCGCGCAGGGCGCGATCCAGATGCGCGGGCTCGGCGGCCTGCTCCAGCAGCAAGGCCAGCGTCTCGGCGTAATACGGCCGCGCAATCCGGTTGACGATGAAGCCCGGCGTGGACCTGGCATGCACCGGCGTCTTGCCCCAACGCCTGGACAGATCAAAGATCGCATCGGCAAAGGCCGGCTCGGTCTCGGCACCCGACACCACTTCCACCAGCTTCATCAGCGGCACCGGGTTGAAGAAGTGCATGCCCACCAGGCGCTGCGGATTCGCCATGCCATTGGCCAGCGCCGTGACGCTGATGGAAGACGTGTTGGAGGCAATGATGGCCGCCGGCGCCAGCAAGCCGTCGAGCTCGCGCAGGAGTGCCTGCTTGGGCTCGAGCTTCTCGACAATGACCTCGATCACCAGCGCTGCATCAGCCAGCTCGGCCGTGGCGATGGCGGGCTGGATGCGAGCGATCACCGCGTCGCGTTCCTCGGCCGTCATGCGGCCCTTGGCCACGAGGCCGTCCAGGCCCTTGGCCGTCTGCGCAATCGCCGCAGCTGCAGCGCCTTCGCGCACGTCGAGCAGGCGCACCGGATGCCCGGCCTGGGCGGCCACCTGAGCAATGCCTGCGCCCATTACACCGGCGCCGACGACACCGATCAGGGCGCCTTCCTGAATCCTGTTTTCACTCACGTCTTGTCTCCTGGAATCCATGCCGCCGAGCGCTTGCCGGTGAAGGCCGCAAAGCCCTCGCGGGCTTCATCGCCCATGCGCACGCGGGCAATCGTCTGCGCCGTCAGCTCGCGCACCTCGGCCGTCACCGGGCCGACTTCCAATTGCGCGAACAGCTTCTTGATCTCGCCCTGCGCCTGCGGGCCGTTCTGCAAGAGCTCGTGGATCCAGCGCTCCAGCGCCACATCGAGCTCGTCACCTGGCACGACCTCATGCACCAGGCCCATCTGCAAGGCAGGCTCGGCACCGATGCGGCTGGCCGTCAGCGCGAGCCGACGCGCCTGGCGTGGCCCGACGGCGTTGATCACATAGGGGCCGATCACGGCGGGCAGGATGCCGAAACGCGCCTCGCTGACCGCGAACTTGGCGTCGTCTGCGGCAACTGCAATATCGCAGGCCGCGACCAGGCCCACGCCGCCGCCCAGCGCCAGGCCCTGCACGCGCGCCAGCACCGGCTTCGGGGACTCGGCAATCGCTGACAGCATCCCGGCAAAGCGGCGCGCGTCGGCCAGGTTGTCTTCATGCGAAGCAGCCGCGGCGCGCTTCATCCAGGCGATGTCGGCGCCGGCGCTGAAGGCCTTGCCGGCGCCGGCCAGCACGATCACGCGCACCTTGGGGTCGGCCACGAGGTGACCCATGGCCTGCGCCATCTCGCCGATCATGGTTTCGTTGAAGGCGTTGAACACCTCCGGGCGCGTCATCGTCAGATGGGCCACGCCGCGCGCGTCGACGGCGATGTGCAATGTGTCCACAGTGGGGCTCCTGGTCAGTGCGCGAAGTATCGCAGCCGGGCACCGTGGCAAACTCGCCGGCAAACATGGAGAGGTCGGCGCACAGCCGGGCAAGGGGACGATGAACACAGAGCAAAGGCCCAGATTCGAAGGCATAGATGCGCTGGTGCTGGAGCCGCTGCGCTTCAAGGCGCGGCTGGCCATCGGCGAGAACGCCTACGCCTCGTTGCGCAACGTCAATGCAGCGCGCAAGTACTGGGACCTGGTTGGCGCAGCCGGTGCTGGCGCAGCGCTCACCAAGACGGGCCTGCTGGCTCTGGGCGCGGCGAGCACGCCGCTTGGCTGGGTGCTGGCGGGCGCGGCGCTGTCCGGCGGCGCCTGGTGGGGCGTGATGCGGGTGCTCAATGGCGCGACCGAAGATCGCGTCATCGTGATTCCGAAGTTCATCAACACACCGATCGACCTGCTGGCCCTGAGCCTTTTCGACCTGATGGCACCGCTGGCCTTGAAGCTGGCGGATGCAGATGGCGAAGTTTCGGCCTCCGAGCGCGATGCCATCCACAGGCATCTGACCCAGGACTGGGGCTACAACCCGGCCTTCGTCGGCGAAGCGCTGGCCCTGATCGAGCCTCGTCTGGCCGCGTTCCAGATCGAGGAGGTCGCCGCCCAACTGGCCACCTTCATCAAGGGCAGCCCGGACTGCAACTACGCGGCCATGACCCGCGACCTGCTCGCTTTCCTGAAGACGGTGACCGAGGCCGACGGCCAGATCGATGCGCGCGAGGAAGCTGCGCTGCAAGCCGTGACGGCGGTGTTCACCGACATCGGCAAGAGCAAGTTCGACAAGGCCCTGGACACCGCCTTGGAGACCGCCGGCAATGCCGCGCAAACCAGCAAGCAAGCCGTTCAGGACCTGGCCGAGAAGCCTGCCGTCAAGGAGCTCGCCACCAGCTTGAAGAAGCAGGCCGAGCGGGGGCTGCAGGCTTCCGGCTCGGCGCTGGGCCAGCTGGCTGATCGATCCCTGGACGCGGCCGGCATCGCACTGGACAAGCTCAAGAAGCTGCGCAAGCCTTGAGGAATCAGGCCATGAGCATCCAACTCGACCACGCCATCGTCCCATCACGAGACAAGGTGGCCGCTGCGAAGCAGCTGGCTGAACTGCTGGACGTGCCTTGGTCGCCCACAGGCATAGGCCCGTTCGCGCCAGTGTTCGTCAACGACGGCCTGACGCTGGACTTCATCGACACCGATGAAGCCTTCGAGATCTATCACTTCTGCTTCCGCGTCGATCAGGCAAAGTTCGACGCCATCCTGGCGCGCTTGCAGGCGGCCGGCATCCCTTACCGCAGCAATGTGCGCGGCCCCATGGACATGCAGATCAACCACGACTACGGCGGCAGCATGGTCTATTGGAATGTGCCGGACGGCCATCAGTGGGAAATGCTGACTGTCAGTTACGCGCGGCAACCGCCAGCTTGATGGCCATGTCCGATCCCTTTCTGCAAACGCTGCCCGGCACTGCAATCCAGATCGAGGCGCAATGGATCAATGAGGAACGGCAGCGCCCGCTGATCGTCTTCCTGCACGAGGGCCTGGGTTCGCTGTCGCAGTGGAAGGATTTTCCGCAGCGGCTTTGCGATGCGGCGAACTGCCGGGGCCTCGTGTTCTCGCGGCCCGGCTATGGCAAGAGCAGCCCACGCACTGAGCCCTGGCCGCAGGACTATCTGCAGGAGCAGGCGCGGCATCTGCTGCCCGCGTTCTTCGACTCGCTCGGCTTGCAAGACGAGCCCCTGCTGCTGTTCGGCCACAGCGATGGCGCCAGCCTGGCGCTGCTGTTCGCCGCCTACTTCCCGCAGCGGATTCGCGCGCTGGTGGCGATGGCGCCGCATCTCTTTGTCGAACCCATCACCATCATCGGCCTGCGCGCCGCCAAGCAGGCCTACGAGCAGGAACGCAGCCCCTTGCGCGCGGCGCTGGCGCGACATCACCGGGATACCGATTCGGCCTTCTACGGCTGGAACGATGCCTGGCTGCGGCCCGGCTTCGAGGGGCAGTGGAATATCGAGTCGGACCTTCGCGACCATCTCGCCTGCCCGGTGCTGGCCATCCAGGGCGTGGACGATGAGTACGCGACGCTGGAACAAATCCATGCAATCCAGCGCATGCATTCCACCACCCGGCTGCTGGCCCTGGAACAATGCAGGCATTCACCGCAGCGCGATCAGCCCGAACGGGTGATCGCCAGCACGGCCGCCTTCTTTTCCGAATTGCGCTGATTGGCGCTGAACAAAGTCCTGCCCCATGAGTTCCTCGATAGAAAGCCAGGTGCGTGAAGTGCTCGCCGAGCAGCCGCTGCAGGAAGGCGCCCTGCTGCCGCTCTTGCATGCGATCCAGGAGCGCCTGGGCCATGTGCCGCCGGCCGCCGTGCCGCTGCTGGCCGAGCATCTGAATCTGTCGCGCGCCGAGGTGCATGGCGTGATCAGCTACTACCATTTCTTCCGCAGCACGCCGCCAGGCCGGCATGTGGTGCAGGTCTGCCGGGCCGAGGCCTGCCAGTCGAGCGGCGCGGATGCCTTGCTGGCGCATGCCGAGCAGGTGCTGGGCTGCGCGGCCCACCAAACGCGGGCTGACGGCGCGGTGACGCTGGAGCCGGTGTACTGCCTGGGGCTGTGTGCTTCGTCACCGGCCTTGCAGATCGACGATCAGATGCATGCCCGGGTGACGCCCCAGCGGTTCGACCAGTTGATCGCGAAGCTGGAGGGCCTGCGATGAGCGCGCCCGTCCGTGTCTACGTGCCGCAGGATTCCGCAGCGCTGGCCGTGGGGGCCGACGAGGTGGCCGCTGCGCTGCAAGCCGAATGCGCGCGCAACGGCCTTGCCGTCGAGATCGTTCGCAATGGTTCGCGCGGCCTGTTCTGGCTGGAGACGATGGTGGAGGTGGAAACGCCCGCCGGCCGCGTGGCCTATGGCCCAGTCATCGCAGAGGATGTGCCTTCGCTGCTGGACGCCGGGCTGCTGCATGGCCGCGCCCATCCGCTCTGCCAGGGACTCACCGAACAGATCCCCTTTCTCGCCAAGCAGGAGCGGCTGAACTTCCGCCGCATGGGCGTGACAGATCCGCTCTCGCTGGCCGACTACGAAGCGATGGAAGGCTGGGCCGGCCTGCGCGCGGCCCTGGCGCTGGATGGCGCAGCCATCGTCCAGCAGGTGCTCGATTCCGGCCTGCGCGGCCGCGGCGGCGCCGCCTTCCCGACCGGCATCAAGTGGAAGACGGTGCTGGCCGCTGAAGGCCCGCAGAAGTACGTGGTCTGCAATGCCGACGAAGGCGACTCCGGCAGCTACGCCGACCGCATGGCGATGGAAGGCGACCCCTTCATGCTGATCGAAGGCATGGCCATCGCGGGCCTGGCCGTCGGCGCCACCCGGGGCTATGTCTACATCCGCTCCGAATACCCGCATGCGATTGCCGTGATGAACGAGGCGATTGCTCGGGCCACGAAGGCCGGCTTCCTCGGCGAGAGCGTCTGCGGCAGTGGCCGCGCCTTCACGTTGCAGGTTCGCAAGGGCGCGGGTTCCTATGTGTGTGGCGAGGAAACGGCGATGCTGGAAAGCATCGAAGGCAAGCGCGGCGTGGTGCGGGCCAAGCCACCGCTGCCCGCCATCGAAGGCCTGTTCGGCCTGCCCACGGTCATCAACAACGTGCTGAGCTTTGCCGCCGTGCCGCTGGTGCTGTCGCGCGGCGCCGCCTTCTACCGGGACTTCGGCGTCGGCCGTTCGCGCGGCACCCTGCCCTTCCAGCTGGCCGGCAACATCTTGCGTGGCGGCCTGGTCGAGAAGGCCTTTGGCCTGAGCCTGCGCGAGCTGCTGTTCGACTTCGGCGGTGGCTCGGCCAGTGGCCGCCCCATCAAGGCGGTGCAGGTGGGCGGCCCGCTGGGCAGCTATGTGCCTGAATCGCAATGGGACCTGCCGCTGGACTATGAAGCCTATGCCGCGGTCGGCGCCGTGCTGGGCCATGGCGGCGTCGTGGTGCACGACGACACCGCAGACATGGCCAAGCTGGCCCGCTATGCGATGGAGTTCTGCGCCATCGAGTCGTGCGGCAAGTGCACGCCCTGCCGGATCGGGTCCACGCGCGGCGTCGAGGTGATCGACCGGATCCGCAACAACCAGAACCGCGAGCAGCAGGTCGCGCTCCTGCGCGACCTTTGCGACACCATGACCCACGGCTCGCTGTGCGCCATGGGCGGCATGACGCCCTTCCCCGTGCTGTCGGCCCTCGATCACTATCCGCAGGACTTCGGCCTGGCGGCGCCGGCGCGCACTTGAAGGCGGCCAGGAAAAAGAACATGCTCGATTCCGTGAAACAAGCCGACATCGACCACGGCACACCCCGCCGTGAATCCACCGACACCGTGAAGCTGGAGATCGACGGCTTCGAAGTGGCCGTGCCCAAGGGCACCTCGCTGATGCGCGCGGCCATCGATGCGGGCATCCAGGTACCCAAGCTCTGCGCGACCGACAGTCTGGAACCCTTCGGTTCCTGCCGGCTCTGCCTGGTCGAAATCGAAGGCCGCAAGGGCTACCCCGCCTCCTGCACGACGCCGGCCGAAGCGGGCATGAAGGTGCGCACGCAAAGCCCGAAGCTGCAAGCGCTGCGCAAGGGCGTGATGGAGCTCTACATCTCCGACCATCCGCTGGACTGCCTGACCTGCTCGGCCAATGGCGACTGCGAATTGCAGACGCAGGCCGGCGTCGTGGGCCTGCGCAATGTTCGCTACGGCGTGGGCGAGGCTGCGGGTGCGCATCACTGCGATGCTGCGAAAGACGAATCCAACCCCTATTTCACCTACGACCCCAGCAAGTGCATCGTCTGCAACCGCTGTGTGCGCGCCTGTGAAGAGACCCAAGGCACCTTCGCCTTGACGATCTCGGGCCGCGGCTTCGAGGCGCGCGTGTCACCAGGCCAGGACCAGCCCTTCATGGAATCCGAATGCGTCAGCTGCGGCGCCTGCGTGCAGGCCTGCCCGACCGCCACGCTGCAGGAGAAGACGGTCATCGAGCTCGGCCAACCCGAGCACAGCGTCATCACCACCTGCGCCTATTGCGGCGTGGGCTGCAGCTTCAAGGCCGAGATGAAGGGCACGCAAGTCGTGCGCATGGTGCCCTGGAAGGACGGCAAGGCCAACGAGGGCCACAGCTGCGTGAAGGGTCGCTTCGCCTGGGGCTATGCCACCCATGCAGACCGCATCACCAGGCCGATGATCCGCGCGTCGATCGACGACCCGTGGCAGGAGGTGAGCTGGAGAGCGGCGCTCACGCATGCGGCCAGCGAGTTCCGCCGCCTCCAGGCCAAGTACGGCAAGGATGCCATCGGCGGCATCACCTCCTCGCGCTGCACCAACGAAGAAACCTATCTGGTGCAGAAGCTGATACGCGCGGCCTTCGGCAACAACAATGTCGACACCTGCGCCCGCGTCTGCCATTCACCGACCGGCTATGGCCTGGGCCAGACGCTCGGCACCTCGGCCGGCACGCAGACCTTCGAGTCGGTCGACAAGGCCGACGTGATCATGGTGATCGGCGCAAACCCGACCGACGGCCATCCGGTGTTCGCCTCGCGCATGAAGAGGCGACTGCGCGCCGGCGCCCGGCTGATCGTGGTCGATCCGCGCCGCATCGACATCGTCCGCTCGCCCCACATCCAGGCCGAGCACCATCTGCAATTGCGCCCCGGCACCAACGTGGCGGTGATCACGGCGATGGCGCATGTCATCGTCACCGAAGGGCTGGTGGCTGAGGCGTTTGTCGCCGAGCGTTGCGATGCCAAGTCCTTCGCCGACTGGCGCGCGTTCGTGGCCAAGCCGGAAAACTCCCCCGAGGCGCTGCAAGACGCTTCCGGCGTACCAGCGGCAGAGCTGCGCGCTGCCGCACGGCTCTATGCAACGGGTGGCAATGCAGCCATCTATTACGGCCTGGGCGTCACCGAGCACAGCCAGGGTTCGACCATGGTGATGGGCATCGCCAACCTCGCCATGGCCACCGGCAATATCGGCCGCGAAGGCGTGGGCGTGAACCCGCTGCGCGGCCAGAACAATGTGCAGGGCAGCTGCGACATGGGCAGCTTCCCGCATGAGCTGCCGGGCTACCGCCATGTGTCGGACAGCACCGTGCGCGCCAGCTTCGAGGCGGCCTGGGGCGTGGAGATCAACCCGGAGCCGGGCCTGCGGATTCCGAACATGTTCGACGCGGCCATCGCCGGCAGCTTCAAGGGCCTGTACTGCCAGGGCGAGGACATCGTGCAGTCCGACCCCAACACCCAGCATGTGTCGGCCGCGATGCGGGCGATGGAATGCGTGGTCGTGCAGGACATCTTCCTGAACGAGACCGCCAAGTACGCGCATGTCTTCCTGCCGGGTTCCTCGTTCCTGGAGAAGGACGGCACCTTCACCAATGCCGAACGCCGCATCTCGCGCGTTCGCAAGGTCATGCCGCCGCTGGCCGGCCTGGCCGATTGGGAAGTGACGGTGCGCCTTGCGAATGCGCTGGGCTACCCGATGGCCTACCAGAACCCGCAGGAAATCATGGCCGAGATCGCCGCGCTGACGCCCAGCTTCAGCGGTGTCAGCTACGAGAAGATCGAACGCTTTGGCAGCGTGCAATGGCCTTGCAACGACAGCACCGCTGAAGCCGGCACGGCCATCATGCATGTGGACCGTTTCGTGCGGGGCAAGGGCCGCTTCTTCATCACGCAGTACCTGCCCACCGATGAAAAGGTCACGCGCAAGTTCCCGCTGCTGCTGACCACCGGCCGCATCCTGAGCCAGTACAACGTCGGCGCGCAGACCCGCCGCACCGAGAACAATCGCTGGCACAGCGAAGACCGGCTGGAACTGCATCCGCACGACGCCGAAGAGCGCGGCATCAAGAACGACGACTGGGTCAGCATCAGGAGCCGCGCCGGCGAGACGGTGCTGCGCGCCACCATCACCGAGCGCATGCAGCCGGGCGTGGTCTACACCACCTTTCATTTCCCGGAGTCGGGCGCCAATGTGGTCACGACCGAAAACTCCGACTGGGCAACCAACTGCCCCGAGTACAAGGTGACGGCGGTGCAGGTGATGCCGGTGCAGCAGCCGGGGCATCTGTCGGCCTGGCAAATTGAGAACCAGCGCTTCGTGAGGGAGCAGCAGGATCTTCTGGACGCACGTGCAGAAGCTTCGGCGGCCGGGGATTGAAGCCATGCCCTTGAGAGCAAAGCGGCCCGCGGTCGCGGTCGAAGCCTGTCAAGGCGCACGCTCCTTGCCGGTGCGCGGCGTGCGCGCGGGCCTGAGCTTCGAGCAGCAGGACTGGGTGGCCGAGGAAGTGCCGGTGGCGCTGGAGTTCAATGGCGTCTCGCATGCGGTGATGCTGGCCACGCCGCTGGACCTGGAAGACTTCGCCCTGGGCTTCTCTCTCACCGAAGGTCTTCTGCAAGGCGCGGAGCAGCTCTACTCGGTCGAAGAAGAAGCGTCCGAACTCGGCATCACGCTGCACTGCGAAATTGCCAGCGAAGCCTTCGCCCGATTGAAGGAGCGCCGCCGCAGCATGGCCGGCCGCACCGGCTGCGGCCTTTGCGGCACCGAGAGCCTGGCGCAAGTGGCGCGCGAGCTGCCGCCACTTCAGGCCGGTCATCCCCTGAGCCGGGGCGCCATTGCCCGCGCCATGGCCCAGCTCAACGAGCAGCAGGCCTTGCAGCAGGTCACCGGCGCCGTGCACGCGGCCGCCTGGTGCACAACCCGCGGTGAGGTGCAATGGCTGCGCGAAGACGTGGGCCGCCACAACGCACTGGACAAGCTGATCGGCGCGCTCGTCCGGGATCGGGTCGATGTGCGCCAAGGCTTCATCGCCATCACCAGCCGCGCGAGTTTCGAGATGGTGCAGAAGGCCGCCTTTGCCGGCGTGCCGCTGCTGGCGGCCGTTTCAGCCCCCACCTCATTCGCCGTGGCCACGGCCGAGCGGGCCGGCATGACCCTGGTCGGCTTCGCCCGCGAGCAAGACCTGGTGGTCTATTGCCACGCCGAGCGCCTGGCCCTGCAGGACGAGCAGAATCCAAGCCATGCAAATTGACAAACTGGTCTCGATGGCCAACCAGATCGGCAGCTTCTTTGCCGCCATGCCCGACCACCAGGAGGCGCTGGACGGCATTGCCAACCACCTCAAGAAATTCTGGGACCCGCGGATGCGGCGCGAGCTGCTCGCCCATGTCGACGCAACAGCCGACAGCGGCCTCATGCCCCTGGTGCTGGAGGCCCTGGGGCGGCACCGCGCGATGCTGGGCTGAGCCGAGCGCCGACCCTTGCGTGCTCAGGGCCGGCGCGGCAGCCGCGCCCCGTGCACGAGCCGGATCAGCTGAACCAGGTCGCCGTCATTGAAGCGATAGTCCTCGCGTTCGGTATCGACGCGATGCACCATCACCAGGCCATGCCTGGGATAGACGCCGAGCATGTGCACGCCGGCGCCGGTGTGGAAGAACGAGGGGCGCTCGTTCCCCGGCTCAGGCACCAGCACGTCCCACAAGAGCCCGTAGGCCAAACCCCAGCGCGGCTCGATGATGGAGATCGGCTGCGTGCTGCGGTCCACCCAGCTCGCGGGAATCAGTTGGCGGCCCTGCCACTGCCCGCGCTGCAGCCACAGCTGGCCATAGAGCGCAAGGTCGTGTGCCGAGAGGCGCAGGTGATAGGCCCGGTAGCGTGAGCGATCGGGTTCCAGCTGGTAGAAGCCATCGACCTCGGGCTGCTCTCGTTCACCGACCTTGCCCTGGTAGTCCAGCATGCCCAGGGGTTCAGCGATATCGCTCCGGAATGCGTCGTAGATGCGCCGGCCACTGGCTTTCTCGAACAGGAAGCCAGCGACGTTGAAATCCCAGTTGTTGTAGTAATAACGCTCACCAGGCGCAGCACTGTGGCGGGCGGGCCTCCCGGCCGCCATGCCGGCAGACTCGGCGGCTGCCGGCAGATAGACGCCGGAACGCGAGGCCAGGAGGTCGACGACACGGGCCTTCTTCTCGGCGGCACTCAGTGGCGTGTCGTCATCGATGCCAAGCTGCTCGAGCGTGGCATCCAGCTCGATTTGCCCGCGCGATTCGGCGATGCCGATCAGGCTGCTCAGCAAGGCCTTGCGCATTGAATGCACAAGCCGCTTCCTTCTGATGTCGCCCCATTCGAAGAAGACCTTGCCATCGTGCAGGAGCAGGAGCGATTCGGAGCCGGACTTCCCCAGGAACTCGGGCAGCGCCGCCAGCTTCTCCTTGGAGTAGCCGGCAGCGTCGGGCGTGATGCGCTGGAACGCATCGGCGCGGGCGAATGACGAGGGCAGCAACAGTGCAAGCGTCAGCAGCGCTGCATGCCGCCTCTTCATCGCTCAGGCCCCGAGCTTGGCCAACAGCTCGGCCTCGCGCTCCGGCTTCAGGCCGGCACGCAGCGGGCCGTTGCGCCGCTTCTCGTCCAGCGTGGCCCACCAGGCAAGGTAGTCGGTCGTCGTCTGGCCCACTCTGCGGAAAGTGAGGCCCGCCTTCACCGCACGCGCATTGCTGCGGCGGTGAAAGCCGGCGGTCTCGCCGCCGCCGGGCACCCAGACCGGCAGGTCCATCCAGGCGCCGACCTTGTTCTCCTCGAGAAACTTCTCGGAGGCCTCGACGAACTGGGCCTTGTTGCCCACCGCCTCGTTGATGCCCTTGAGCATGGCGCCCATGCTCATCTCGCCGGCCGGACCAAAGGCGTTGAAGTCACCGAACGTGCGTTGCTCGGCCATGCGAATCGCCCATTCGGCGAGGTCACGGCCATCGATGAACTTGACCGGGTCCTGCAGCGGCGGGACCAGGGTCTTGCCGCCGCGCTGCAGGCGGTGGGGCCAGTAGCTGAAGCGGTCGGTCTC
The DNA here is from genome assembly GCF_044043925.2 of Paucibacter sp. JuS9. Classification (NCBI taxonomy): domain Bacteria; kingdom Pseudomonadati; phylum Pseudomonadota; class Betaproteobacteria; order Burkholderiales; family Sphaerotilaceae; genus Roseateles; species Paucibacter sp. JuS9. Next base: position 4,996,074 of record NZ_CP194172.1, on the reverse strand, counting down.
GTCACCCGGGCCGACGATCAGGCCGGGGCGGATCACCGTGGTCATGCCCGCAAAATGCTTGTGCGCCTCGTCTTCGCTCAGCGCCTTCAAGGGGCCGTAGAGCGCCATGTTCTTGCGCAGGTCGGCCGTGGTTTCCTTCATCGCGTCGGCGCCCTTGTAGACGGCGCGGGCGCCGGTCTCGTCTTCGCCGGGCTTGCCATTGCTCTCGTAGACCGAGACCGTGGAGATGAAGATGTAGTGCTTGACGTTGCCCTTGAGCACCGCGGCGGCATCACGCACCCAGAAGGGCACGCTGGTCGGGTTGTCGATGCAGACATCCCATTGCCGGCCCTTCAGGGATTCGTAGTTGTTGACGTCGCGATCGCCGGTCAGCTCTTCCACCGCGGCCGGCCATTCCTTCGGACGGCGGCCGCGGTTGAACAAGGTGACCTTGTGGCCGCGCGACAGCGCATAGCGCACCTGGTGCGGGCCGGTGAAGCCGGTGCCACCGAGGATCAGGATGTTGAGTGGGCGTGGTGCCGCGCCGGCCTCAGTGCTCAGGCCAGCACTGGCCATGGCAGCCAGGCCAGCGGCCAGCAGGTCGCGACGCGGCAAGCCGGCGCCCTGTTCTCGATGCAGAAAAACTTGACGCATGTCGAATACTCCAGGTCATCGCGGGAACAAAATCAGGACCGACAAAGCATAGCCGCGACCACAAGGCCGGCTGAAGGTCAGGCCCGCCAGCGAAGGTTCATCCATGCCGCCGCCCTTGCTCGAACGCCACCAGGTTCGCATCATCGGGCGCCTCGACGCGCCGGACACGCTGGTATTCGTCCATGGCTTCGGCACCAGCCAGCAGGCCTGGCAAGCGGTGGCTCAGGCCTTCGAGTCCAGCCACCGGCTGGTGCTGCTCAACAATGCCGGCTGTGGCGCCGGGGCAGGGCTCGGCGCGCAGCGCCATCGCTACCTGAACCTGCGGGCCTATGCCGAAGACCTGGTAGCGATCGGCGCTGCCCTCGACCTGCAGGGCGCCACCCTGATCGGGCATTCGGCCGGCGCGATGATCTGCGCTCTGGCCGCCCTGCGGCAGCCAGCCTTGGTCCGGCGGCTGGTGCTCATCGGCGCTTCGCCACGCTACCTCGACGCCCCTGGTTATGTGGGCGGGTTCAGCGACGCCGACCTGAACGCGCTCTACCGTGCCGTGACCCTGAACTACGAGCAATGGGCCGAGGCCTTCGCGCCAGTGATGATGGGCAACCCGGACCGTCCGGCACTGGCGCTGCGCCTGGCCGATTCGATCAAGAGCATTCCCCCCGAGGACGCGCTGACGACGCTGTGCGCGATCTTCCAGTCAGACCATCGCGCCGACCTGGCGCAGCTGCGCCAGCCGACGCTGCTGATTCAGGCCCACGAGGATGCAGCCGTGCCCCTGTCCGTGGCCGAGTACATGCTGGACAAGATCCCGCACGCCCGGCTGGCCCTGATCGAGGCCGCCGGGCACCTGCCGCATGTCAGCGCCCCGCAGCAGGTGGTGGAGGCGATAGCCGACTTCCTGGCCGTTCAGCCTTTGGCCACTTCGCCCTGACGCAGGATCCAGCGGTAGACCACGAACACCACGGCAGCGAAGCCGACGCCGCCCAGCCAGACACCATAGTGTTCGGTGAACTCGCCGCCGACCAGCCCCAAGGGGAAGTCCTGGCCGGAGAACACCACCAGGGCCGCGATGATCACGCCCAGCAGGCCTTCGCCGACGATCATGCCGGAGGCCAGCAGCACACCCAGCTGCTTGCTGAACTCAGGCTTGGCGCTGCGCTCGGCGCGGCGTTCGTAGATGTGGCCGACGATGGCGCCGATGCTGATCATCAGCGTGGTCGAGGTCGGCAGGTAGATGCCCAGGCCCACGGCCAACGGCGGCATGCTGGCGCCCTTGACGTTCTTGCGCAGCAAGGCGTCGACCACGATCATCACCACGCCGATCAGGGCGCCGATGCCGATCAGGTTCCAGTTCAGGTCGCCCTGGATCACGCCCTTGGCCAGTGCCGAGATCAAGGCGGCCTGCGGTGCGGCCAGCGCCTTGGCGGGGTCGGCACCGGGAGCGCCGGTGAATCCATAAGCCTGGTTCAGGAGGTCCAGCACCGGCGGGATCACCAGCGCGCCGGCCACAACGCCGATGACCAGCGCCACCTGCTGGCGCCAGGGCGTGGCGTCCACCAGTTGGCCGGTCTTCAGGTCCTGCATGTTGTCGTTGGCGATCACGGCCACGGCAATCACCACGGCAGTGACGAACAGCGCAAAGGCCACCAGCGCCGGATGCAGCGAGGCAGGCACCAGCGGCTTGATCACCGACACCAGCAGGAGCGAGATGCCGATGACGACCAGGATGCCGACGCCCGACAGCGGGCTGTTCGACGAGCCGACCAGGCCGGCCATGTAGCCGCAGACGGCCGAGACGAAGAAGCTCATCAGCGCCACATAGGCGACGCCACCGATCACCAGCAGGCCGACCTGCTCACCCAGGCCGGCACCTTGGGCGAACTGGGCCAGGATGAAGCCGATCGGCAGCATGCAGACCGCGGTGATGGCAGCCACCCAGCCGATGGGAATGTCCTGTTCGGTGCGCGGCAGACTGGCGCCCTGGCCAGCCTTGCGCTTGCGGGAAGCGGCCATGGCCGCACGCAGGCCGGCGGTGACCGGCTGGGCCAGCTTGATCAGGGTCCAGATCGCGGCCACGCCGATGGCGCCGGCGCCGATATAGCGAACCTTTTCCTTCCACACCGTGACCGCCAGCTTGGCGGCCTCAGGGATGGCGCCATTGCTGGCGGCGTCCTGGAGGCCCGAGAAGTAGGGAACAGCGACGACCCAGGCAATCGCGGCACCCAAAAGCGAGGCGATACCTACCCACAGGCCCACCAGGTGGCCCACGGCCAACAGCGCGAACGACAGCGCAAAGGTGTAGCCGGTGGCGCCGCCACGGCCGCCCTCGCCGAGGCGGAAGAAGCGCTGCACTTCAGCCGCGAACAACTGCGAGGCGATCACCAGGCTGAAGCCGGCGGAGACCACAGCGCCGGTCAGGATGGCCATCAGCCCCTTGCGGTTCTCTTCAGCGGCCTGGCCGGCATCGGCTTCCTGGAAGCCGACCTTGAGCACCTCGGCGCAGGCCACGCCTTCCGGATAGGGCAGGTCGGAATCGGTCACCAGTGCGCGGCGCAGCGGGATCGAGTACATCACGCCCAGCACGCCACCGAGTGCGCAGATCGTCATCGTGGTCCAGTACGGGAAGCCGTTCCACCAGCCGACCATGATCAGGCCCGGCAGCACGAAGATCACCGAGGAGATCGCGCCGGCGCTGGATGCGACCGTCTGCACGATGTTGTTCTCTTCGATCGTGGTGTTCCTGAAGCGGCTCAGCAAGGCCATCGAGATCACGGCAGCCGGGATCGAGGTGGCGAAGGTCAGGCCGGCCTTGAGGCCGAAATAGACGTTGGCAGCGGTGAAGATGAAGGTGATGACGATGCCCAGAAGCAGGCCGCGTACGGTCAGCTCGCTGGGACGATCGGGCATGGTGTGGCTTGTGGTCACGGGCAGGCCTTGCTGGAGGTTGGTCTTGTGAGGCGCGCATGGTCGATGCGCGCGCGTCCCGCATCATCGGGACTCGGCGCGCATTGTGACTTGGTAGATGCCCGGGGCCGCGCGCGGCTTCAGCGGCCGGTGGTGATGGTTCCCAGCACGCCGGTGCTGGTGCAGTTGCCATTGGCGTCGCAATAGGTGCGCGAGCTGGAACGGGCGCCACCATTGCCGTTGCCCCTGGCCAGCCCCGGGCATTGCGCCAGGTTGAAGCTGGGCGGGCCGCCCTCGTAGCCGCCCATGCCTTGCGCCGTCACCCAATAGCGGGCCGGCAGCACCGGGGTCTGGCAGAGCATTTCCAGATAGGTCTTCTCGCCCACGGTGAGCTGGCGGCCATTCAGGAAGACACCCGAGCTGCCCTTGGAGGCATCGGTCTTCAGCGCACCACCCAGGGCCAGGCCGGGCAGCATCTGGCCGGCGATCGGCTGGCCTTCCAGGCCCCAGGCTCCGGACTGAGCGTCGTACCAGTAGCGCCCGGCGGCTATTGCCACCGGATAAGCCTGCTGCAGGGCGCGCAGGGTTTCGGGTTTGAGTTCGCTGCCGTTGACGAAGACGCCGGTGCCGGCCGCCAGGCCCGGCGTGGACGCAAGAACGAGCAGAACGAAAGCGACGCCGTCAGCCCCATTGCGTGCAATGCCCATGATGTGCTCCTGGCAACCATCCGAGCAGTCAGGATGCGCCGCTACTGGCGCGACGTCAATTCCGACATTCGGCGCAGCGCGCCTCGCAACACGCCATCGGCAGCGCGCTAGCATCTGCCTTCATTTCCCTCTTGCCCGAGTCCGCCATGATTCTTGAAGTCGCCGACATCCGCATCCTGCCCGGCCAGCAGGCCCCGTTCGAAGCCGCCATTCGCCAGGGCGTGGCCACGGTGATTTCGCAAAGCCCCGGCTTTCTGCGTTACCAGCTGCAGCGCGGCATCGAGTCGCCCGAGCGTTTCCTGCTCCTGATCGAATGGGCGACGCTGGAAAACCACACGGTGGACTTCCGCGGCGGCCCCTTGTTCGCCCAGTGGCGCGCCATCGTGGGGCCCTTCTTCGCCGAGCCGCCCAAGGTGGAACATTTCGAGGCCTCAGCCCCGCAATCGACGCCCTGAACCGGGGCCCGGTCTGGTCAATACCCCCCCTAGGAAAGATTCTTTACAGGCCAGCAATGGCAGGCGGCGCGAGGTCTGAGCAGAATCAGCTCATTCATCCCGTGATGTCGCCCGCCATGCACCTCGCTCTCACTCCCTCGCTGCGCCGCGCTGCCCCGCTGCTGAGCACGCTGGCGGTGGCCGTGCTGGCCGTCGGCGCCGCCTTGCTGCTGACGCTGCTGGCCTGAGCTGTAAGGTCGGCGCCGGCTGCTGCGACCTAGCGCCATGCGCCCATACATTCCTGCCATCGCTCTCAGGCTGCTGCACTGCCTGCCCCTCCTCGTTCTTGCCGCTTGCGCGGCGCCGGCGACGCACGTCGGCCTGCCCTTGCAGCAAGCCTGGTTCGAGGGCCTCAAGGTCGATTACGTCACCACCGACATTTCCGACGCCGCCATGGCTAGTGCAATGGGTGTCAACCATGTCCCGGCCCTGGCCCAGGCACTGGCGCCGGTCGCGCCAGGCCGGCCGCGCACGCCGGTCGAGCGGGTCTACAAGTTCGCCAATGGCGAGCAGCTGAGCATCTTCCCCTCGGTGCCCAGGCCCGTGGGTGGCGCCAACGCCGACGCCAGCTACAGCCCACTGTGGGCCCTGGTCGAGGTGCGCTGGAAGGCCGGTGCCACACCCAGGCTCTTGAGCTCCGAGGAGGCGCTGCTGGCCGCCGAGCAGGCCGGCCAGGTCGAGCTGCGCCACACCGGCATCGTGGTCAATTGCCCGGTGGTGCGCACGCCTGGTGGCGGGGCCCTGAGCGGCCTGCGCGACCTGCGCTGAGGCCGCGGTGACCGTCCGCCGGCGTCCGGCCGGCCGTCCACGACTGTCCGCGGACACATTGCCCGCCGGGTCGACGCGCCCAAGTGTTTGATTTTGCTCATGTTCTCCAGCATCGCCAGATGGCACGGCGCTTGCAAAAGCTGTCCCGACTTCCCCACGGACAGCCATGACGATTCGAGACACCTCCGCCACCGACCAGTTGCTCCCCGAGAAGAGCTTCACCCAACGCCGCGCCGTCTGGATAGGCGCCGGGGTCGCCACCCTCGCCGCCCTGTTCTTCCTGGCACCCGCCGCCAAGCGGATGCTGGCCTCCGACACCTCGGTCCAGTCCTCACGCCTGGCCCTGGCGCAAGTGCTGGTAGGCCCGCTGACCCGCGATGTGGCCGGCGAGGGCAAGGTCGTTGCCGCCAACAGCCCCACGCTCTACGCCGGCAACGCGGGCACGGTGACGCTGAAGATCCAGGCCGGCGACGCCGTCACCAAGGGTCAGGTCTTGCTCAGCCTGCAAAGCCCCGACCTGCTGGCCAAGCTGAACCAGGAAAAATCCAACGCCGATGCGCTGAAGAGTGAATGGCTGCGCGCCGAGGCGGACGCCCGACAGCAACGCGCCCAGGCGGCCAGCGGCCTCGAGACAGCCACCATCGCACAGAAGACCGCGCAGAACGACCTGCAGCGTCAGACCCAGGCCTATGCCGCCGGTGCCACGGCCGGCATGCAGGTGGACCTGGCGCGCGACGCCGTGGCCCGCGCCGACGTGGCGCTGAAGCAGGCCCGTGAGCTGCTGACGCTGAAGGACGATGCGCTGAAGTTCGAACTCGCCGCCAAGCGCCAGGCCTACGAGCGCCAGCAGCTGGTGGTCTCCGACCTGCAGCGCCAGCAGGAAGAGCTGTCGGTGCGCTCGCCCGTTGACGGCCAGGTCGGCCAGTTGTTCATCACCGACCGCATGAGCGTGGCCAAGGACGCCAAGCTCCTGACCGTCATCGACCTCAGCGCCCTCGAAGTGCAGATGCAGGTGGCGGAGAGCTTCGCCCGCGAACTGCAGGCTGGCATGCCGGGCGAGATCTCCGGCAATGGCAAGACCTGGAAGGGCCGCGTCAGCTCGATCTCGCCGGAAGTGGTCAACAACGAAGTCTCGGCGCGCCTGCGCTTCGAAGGCGAGCAGCCGGCCCAGCTGCGCCAGAACCAGCGCCTCTCGGTGCGCGTGCTGCTGGACCACCGCGAGAACGTGCTGCAAGTGGCTCGTGGCGCCTTCGTCGATGAAGGCGGTGGCCGCATCGCCTATGTGATCCAGGACGGCCAGGCCGTGCGCCGCCCCATCCGCCTGGGCGCGCAAAGCCTGTCGCAGGTCGAGGTGCTGGAAGGCCTGAAGCCCGGCGAGACCGTCGTCATCTCGGGCACCGAATTCTTCAAGGGCGCCGAGCGCGTCACCCTCAGCAACTGATCGATAGAACCATCACGTCCAAGGAAACACCATGCTGAAGATGCAATCCCTCTCCAAGGTCTACCGCACCGAGATGGTCGAGACCCACGCGCTGCGCGATTTCAACCTCGAAGTGAAGCAAGGCGAGTTTGTCGCCGTGACCGGCCCCTCGGGCTCGGGCAAGACCACCTTCTTGACCATCGCCGGTCTGCTGGAAGCCTTCACCGGCGGCAGCTACCTGCTCGATGGCGTGGACGTCAGCCGCATGAACGACGACCAGCGCAGCCGCCTGCGCAACCAGAAGATCGGCTTCATCTTCCAGGCCTTCAATCTGATTCCCGACCTGAACGTGCTGGACAACATCGAGGTGCCCCTGCGCTACCGCGGCATGAAGAGCGACGAGCGCCGCCGCCGCGCCCGCGAAGCGCTGGCGCGCGTGGGCCTCTCTGCCCGCGAGAAGCACTATCCGGCAGAGCTGTCCGGCGGCCAGCAGCAGCGCGTGGCGATTGCCCGCGCACTGGCAGGTGAGCCGCGCCTGCTGCTCGCCGACGAGCCGACCGGCAACCTCGACAGCCAGATGGCCCGCAGCGTGATGGACCTGCTGGAAGAGCTGCACCGCGACGGCGCCACCATCGTGATGGTGACCCATGACATGCAGCTCGCCGCCCGCGCCCAGCGCAATGTTCATGTGATGGACGGCCAGGTGGTCGACATGACCGCCGACCTGCAGCTCGAGCGCGCGATGCGAGACACCGCACACCACGCTGCAGCCTGAAGCCCGCCTTCTCTCTCTCTCACCATGCCGTCTCTGCTTCGTCACTCCGCCCTCGCCCTTGCCTGCCTGCTGGCGCTCCCTGCCCAGGCTGAGGATCTGCTGGAGGTCTATGCGCAGGCCCGCGCGGCCGACCCGCGTCTGGCGCAAGCCGGTGCCCGCCGCAGCATCCAGCAAGAGCTCGCTGTGCAGGCCCGCGCCGAACTGCTGCCCAGCTGGACAGCCAGCATCGGCGACACGCGCACGCAGCCGGGCGGTGCAGCGAGCCGCGGCATCTCGAGCAGCATCAGCCAGACGCTGATCGACCTGAGCCAGTGGAAGCGGCTCGATGCCGCCCAGGCTGAACTGTCAGCAGAAGACGCCCGCTGGCGCGCCGCCGAACAGCAGCTCTGCGCCCGCGTGGCGCTGGCCTACTTCGGCGTGCTGTCGGCCCAGGCCGCCTTGGCCACGGCCGAAGCGAACGAAGGCGCGTTCGCAGCCCAGGTTTCGCAGGCACAGACGCGCTTCGAGACCGGCCTGGCGGCGCAGATCGACGTCGAGCAGTCGCGCACCTTCCATGAGCTGGCCCGTGGCACCACGGTCCAGGCCCGTCAGAACCTGATGGACGCCCGCGAAGCGCTGGCCGAGATCACCGGTCGCATGCCGGGTGAACTGCGCCCCCTGATGCTTCAGCTGGATGTGATGCCGCCCGAGCCGGCCGACCCCGCCGCCTGGGTCGAGCGAGCGCTGGCCGGCAACCCCGAGCTGATCGCTGGCAAGGCGCAGCTGCAGGGCAGCGAGTACCGCGTCGATGCGGCCCGCTCGGCCCACCTGCCCACGCTCAGCGCCGGTGTGGAGAGTGACCGTCGCACCAGCGGCAGCGGCGTGCCGCCGCTGGACATCGGCCGAACCCAGCACCAGATCGCGGTGCGCCTCACCATTCCGCTGTTCGCCGGCGGCGCCACCGAATCGCAAAAGCGCCAGGCCATGTACCAGCGCGACAACCAGCGCGAGCAGGTCGAGATTGCCCGCCGCGCGCTGGTGCGTGAAACACAAGCCCAGTACCAGGCCGTGCTGGCCGGGCTGGCCCTGGTGCGCAGCAGCTCGGCGGCTGTTGCGGCTGCCGATCGCTCGCTCACCGCCACGCGTGCCGGCCAGCAACTGGGCACCCGCACGATGACCGACCTGCTGCTGGCCATCCAGGTGCAGGCGCAGGCCCAGATGGCGCAAACCCAGGCTCGCCACCGCTACGTTCTGGCCACGCTGCTGCTGCGCCAGGCCGCAGGCGCCCTGGGCGAAGCCGAGCTGGCCGCCGTCAACGCCTTGCTGCAACCCGCCGTGAGCGGAGGAGCCAAATCATGATGCTCGGCTACTACTTCGACCTGGCCCTGCGCGCCTTCAAGCGCAGCCGGGCCTTGAGCGCCCTGATGGTGCTGGGCCTGGGCCTGGGCATCGGCGCCTGCATGACGACGCTGTCCGTCTATCACGTGCTCTCCGGCGACCCGATGCCGGGCAAGAGTGACAGGCTCTTCAATGTGCAGCTCGATGCGCGTGGCATGGTCGGCTACAAGCCGGGCGGCGAGCCCAACCTGCAGCTTTCGCGCTTCGATGCCGAGGCCCTGCTGCGCGACAAGCGCGGTCTGCGCCAGGTGATGATGAGCGGCGGCCGGGTCTCGGTGCGGCCGGAGACCGGCAAGGCCTTCTTCCCCTCGTCCCGCTACACCTCGGCCGACTTCTTCACGATGTTCGAAACGCCGTTCGCCTTCGGCAGCGGCTGGGACGCTGCCGCCGACGCTGCCGCCGGCCGCGTGCTGGTGATCTCGCATGAGCTCAACGAGCGGCTTTTCGGTGGCGCCAACAGCGTGGGCAAGACGCTCACCGTCGGCAGCGTGGCCATGCAGATCCAGGGCGTGCTCAAGCCCTGGCGCCCGGCCCCGCACTTCTATGACCTGCACGTGGGCAATTACGCCAAGGCCGAGGACATCTACCTGCCCTTCGCCACGGCGGCGCAGCTGCGTTTCTCGCGCTCGGGCAATATGTCTTGCTGGGCCGAGGCACCGGGCGGCGACCCGCTCGCGCTCAATGCGCCCTGCGACTGGATTCAATACTGGGTCGAGCTGGCCAGCCCGGCGGAGGCCGCCGGCTATCGCGATTACCTGGTCCAGTACTCCGAGGCGCAGCGCAAGGCCGGGCGCTTCATGCGGCCCGCCAATGTGCGCCTGCGCACGGTGATGGAATGGCTGGCCCACCGCAAGGTGCTGCCCGGCGACATCCGCCTGCAGGTCTGGCTGGCCTTCGGCTTCCTGCTTGTGTGCCTGACCAATGCCGTGGGTCTCTTGCTGGCCAAGTGCCTGCGCCGCTCAGGCGAGATCGGCGTGCGCCGAGCCCTGGGCGCCTCGCGACGCGCCATCTTCTCGCAGTTCCTGGTCGAAGCCGGCGTGCTGGGCGCGGCCGGTGGCGTGCTGGGCCTGCTGCTGGCCTGGGGCGGCCTGTGGCTGGTGCGCCTGGGCCCGAGCGACTACGCCAGCCTGGCGCGCATGGACTGGGAAATGCTCGGCCTGACGCTGCTGCTGGCCTTCGTCGCCAGCCTGCTGGCGGGCCTGCTGCCCGCCTGGCGTGCTGCCAGCGTGACGCCCGCCCTGCAACTCAAGACCCAATAAGGAGGGCGCCATGGACCTGATGCCCATTCTCTCGACGCTGCGCCGCCACAAGACCGCGGCCGCGCTGATCGTGCTCGAGATTGCCCTGACCTGCACCATCGTCTGCAATGCCCTGCACCTGATCTCGCAGCGTGTGGCCGTGCTCAACAATGATCTCGGCATCCCGGAGTCGGAGTTGCTGGTGGTGGACCTGCGCGGCCTCACCAAGGTGGACAGCACCGACACCGACGCCGGCACGCAACGCGACCTGGCCGCCCTGCGCGCCCTGCCCGGCGTCCGGACGGCCATGATCGTGAACCAGGTACCCTACGGCGGGAACAACAACAGCAGCGGCGTCAGCCTCTCCCAGGACGAGCAAGCACAGCGCATCGAAGCTTCGCAGTACGAAAGCAGCGAGGGCATGATCAAGGGCCTCGACCTGAAGCTGGTCGAGGGTCGCGACTTCGAGCCGCAGGAGATGCTCAACGGCAGCGCCTTCCAGGGCAACAGCGAAGGCGTCAACATGCCGGCCGTCATCATCACGCGCACGCTGGCCAAGCGCCTGTTCCCGAACGAATCCGCGGTGGGCAAGCAAGTCTTTGTCTTCGGCGACAAGCCGCAGACCGTGGTCGGCGTGCTGGAACGCCTGAGCCCGCCGAGCCCCGCCCGCTTCACCGGCGACGACGGCAATGTCTCGATGCTGCTGCCGCTGCGGCCCTCGTATGCCGGCGGCAGCTATGTGATCCGCGTGGAATCGAGCCAGCGCGAAGCGATGCTGCAGAAGGTGGTCGCCACGCTGGAACAGCAGGATGCAAACCGGGTCGTCATCCGCCAGCGCCTGCTCAGCGACATGCGCGAGGAGTACTACAAGCAGGACCGCATGATGGTCTGGCTGCTGGGTGGCGTGTGCCTTGCGCTGCTGGTGGTCACGGCCCTGGGCATCGTCGGCCTGGCCAGCTTCTGGGTGCAGCAGCGCACACGGATGATTGGCACGCGGCGCGCGCTGGGCGCCACGCGCGGCCAGATCCTGCGCTACTTCCAGGCCGAGAACTTTCTGCTCAGCAGCGCCGGCATCGTGCTGGGCGTGGTCGGTGCGCTGGGCTTGAGTGCCGTGCTGATGCGCAACGCCGAGATCGCCGGCCTGCCCTGGAGCTACCTGCCGGTCGGCGCCCTGACGCTCTACCTGCTCGGCCAGCTCGCCGTGCTCGCGCCGGCCCGCCGCGCCGCCGCACTGCCCCCAGTGGCCGCGCTGCGCGGCAACTAAGAGGAAGACGAGATGATGATCAAGTATTACTTTGAACTCGCGCTGCGCAGCTTCCGGCGCAGCCCCGGGCTGACCGCGCTGATGCTCCTGACCATTGCCATCGGCGTGGGCGCCTGCATGACCACGCTGACGGTGTTCCATGTGCTGTCGGGCGACCCGATTCCGGCCAAGAGCGGGCAGCTCTTCAACATCCAGCTCGACGCCTTTGCCCTGCGCGGCTACAAGCCCGGCGACGAGCCTCCGCTGCAGCTGACCCGCTATGACGCCGAAGCGCTGATCCGCGAAGCGCGTGCCGACCGCCAGGTGATGATGACCGCCGGCGGCGTGGCAGTGGAGCTGGACGGCCAGAAGCCGACCTTCACCACGGCGCGCTACAGCACGGCCGACTTCTTCGCGATGTTCAATGTGCCGGTCCGCCTGGGCCGGACCTGGAACGCCGCCGACGACAAGGCTGCCGCCCGCGTGGTGGTGATCTCGGACAAGCTCAATGAGCAGCTGTTCGGCGGCGGTGATCCGCTGGGCAAGGTCATCCGCATCCGCGAGAAAGACCTGACCATCATCGGCGTGCTGGGCAAGTGGCGGCCGGTGCCGACCTTCTACGACATGACCATCGGCGCCTACCGCAATGCCGAAGACGTCTTCGTGCCCTTCACCACAGCGATGGACCTGAAGTTCGGTTCCATGGGCAATTTCAACTGCTGGGCCGAGCATGCGCCCAGCACCAGCCGCGACAGCGGCGCGCCCTGCGCCTGGATCCAGTACTGGGCCGAGCTCGGCACACCCGAGAAGGCCAGTGCCTACCACCAGTACCTGAAGGACTACTCGGAACTGCAGCGCAAGGCGGGCCGCTTCGAGCGCCCGACCAATGTGGGCTTCTACAAAGTGATGGACTGGTTGAACAAGCAGGAGGTCGTGCCCAGCGACATCAAGCTGCAGCTGTGGCTGGCCTTCGGCTTCCTGACCGTGTGCCTGGTCAACACCGTCGGGCTCCTGCTGGCCAAGTGCCTGCGCCGCTCGGGCGAGATCGGCGTGCGCCGCGCCCTGGGTGCGCCGCGTCGGCAGATCTTCCTGCAGTTCCTGGTCGAGGCGGGCAGCCTGGGCCTGGCTGGGGGCTTGCTGGGCCTCGTGCTCACGGGCCTCGGCCTTTGGGCGGTACGCAATGGCTCGGCAGACTACGCCGGCATGATCGAACTCGACACGGCGATGCTGCTCACCACCCTGGGCCTGGCCCTGCTGGCCAGCCTGGCCGCCGGCCTCCTGCCCGCCTGGCGCGCCACGCAGGTGACGCCGGCCCTGCAACTGAAGACCCAATAAAGGGAGCCGAGCCATGGACCTGATGCCCATTCTCGCCACGCTCAAGCGCCACAAGACCGCCGCCGGCCTGATCGTGCTGCAGGTGGCCCTGACCTGCGCCATCGTCTGCAATGCGCTGTTCCTGATCTTCCAGCGCGTCGAGCGCATGGAAGCCCCCAGCGGCATCGTCGAGGACGAGCTGCTGACCTTGCAGGTCTCCACGCTCACACGGGTCGAGAACCCCGATGCGGTGACCAGGCTGGACCTGCAGATGCTGCGTGCATTGCCCGGCGTCAAATCGGTCAGCCTCGTGAACCAGATCCCGTTCAAGGACAACTTCTGGGCCACTGGCGTGCGCCTGAAACCCGATGGCCAGGAAGACGGGATTGGCGTGGCCAACTACATGGTCTCGGAGGGCTGGCTGCAGACCCTGGGCCTCAAGCTGTTGGAGGGCCGCGACTTTGCCAACGAGGAATATCGCAACCAGAGCGAGATGGAGAACGATGCCAAGGCCGGCGTGTCGGCCGTGCTGATCAACAAGGCCCTGGCCGAGAAGCTGTTCCCCGGCAAGCCGGCCGTTGGTCAAGCCTTGTACACCGGTGGTGACGAGCCCGCGCGCATCGTCGGCGTGGTCGAGCGCCTGGTGTCGCCGCAACCGGGCGGCAACAGCAGCAACCAGCTGCACACCTTGATCCAGCCGATCCGCATGAGCTTCCGCGGTGGCGTGTTCCTCGTGCGGGTGGCGCCTGGTGAACGTGAGGCCGTGCTGAGCAAGGCCGCTGCCGGGCTGGAGAAGATGCAGGCCCGCCGTGTGGTGCGCGAGAAGAGCCTGTTCACCGACCTGCGCGAGACCTACTACCGCCAGGACCGCAACATGGCCTGGTTGATGGGCGCCGTGTGCATCGCGCTGCTGCTGGTGACCGCCTTCGGCATCGTCGGCCTGGCCAGCTTCTGGGTGCAGCAGCGCACGCGCATGATCGGCACCCGCCGCGCCCTGGGTGCCACCCGCGGCCAGATCCTGCGCTACTTCCAGGCCGAGAACTTCCTGCTCACCTCGCTCGGCCTGCTGCTTGGCATGGCTGCGGCCTACGGCATCAGCGTGCTGCTGATGAAGAACTACGAGCTGCCACGCCTGCCGCTGTTCTATCTGCCGGTGGGCGCGGTGACGCTGTTCCTGCTCGGGCAGCTGGCGGTTCTTTCGCCCGCACGGCGCGCAGCGGCCTTGCCCCCTGTAGCCGCACTCCGGAGTTGAGCGCTATGCTGCGCAGCCCATGCGCACCGTACTGATCATTGACGACAACCCCGGCGTTGGCGAAGCGCTGAGCCTCTTGCTGTCGCTGCACGATATTGCAGCGCACTACGCCGCCACGCCCGAGCAGGGCCTGGCCCTGCTCGCCAGCCGGCCGGTGGACCTGGTGATCCAGGACATGAATTTCAGCGCCGACACCACCTCGGGCGAGGAAGGTCGGGCACTGTTCCAGCAGATCCGCGCACGTTCACCCGACCTGCCGGTGATCCTGCTGACCGCGTGGACCCAGCTCGAGCAGGCGGTGGCGCTGGTGAAAGCCGGTGCGGCCGATTACCTGGCCAAGCCCTGGGATGACGCCAAGCTGCTGGCCACGGTCGAGAACCTGCTGGAGCTGGCCGAGTCGAATGCCGAGGCGCAGCGTGGCCGCCAGGCTCGCCGCGCGCGCATCGACAGCCTGCGCCAGCGCTTCAAGCTCGACGACCTGGTGTGCGCATCGGATGCGATGCTGGCAACGCTGGAGCTGGCTTGCCAGGTGGCACGGGCGCCGCTGCCTGTCTTGATCACCGGCCCGAACGGCAGTGGCAAGGAGCGCATCGCCGCCGTGGTGCATGCGAATTCCGCTGCGGTCGGCGGCCCCTTCATTGCCTTGAATTGCGGCGCGCTGCCGGCCGAGCTGATCGAGGCCGAGCTGTTCGGCGCGGAGAGTGGCGCCTTCACCGGTGCCAACCGGGCGCGCGAAGGCCGCTTCGAGGCGGCCAATGGTGGCACGCTGTTCCTGGACGAGATCGGCAACCTGCCGCTGGCGGGCCAGGTCAAGCTGCTGCGCGTGCTGGAGACGGGCCGCTTCGAGCGCCTCGGGTCCAGCAAGACGCGCGAAACCCGGGTGCGCGTGATCAGCGCCACCAATGCCGACCTGAAGGCCATGGTGGCGCAGGGCGCTTTCCGCGAAGACCTCTACTACCGCCTCAATGTGGTGGAGCTGCGCCTGCCGGCCCTGGCCGAGCGGCGCGAAGACATCCTGCCGCTGGCCGAGCATTTCCTGGCCGGTGCCGCGCGCCTGTCAGACAGCGCGCGGGAGTTCCTGCTGGCTCACAGCTGGAGCGGCAATGTGCGCGAGCTGAAGAACGTGATGGCCCGCGCTGCGCTGCTGTGCCGCGATGGCCTGATCATGCCGGCCGACCTGGGCCTGGAGCTGAACACGGCGGCAGCGCCGCGCAATCTTGACGATCCCGGTCGCGATGCCATCCTTGCCGCGCTGCGCAATGCGGGCGGCGTGGTGGCCCGCGCGGCCCAGCAGCTGGGGCTGTCGCGCCAGGCGCTGTACCGGCGCATGGAACGCTACGGCATCAGCAGCGAGTAGGCGCCGAGTGAGTCTTGCGATGCTACGCGGCAGCCTGCACAGCCGCCTCCTGATCCTGCTGCTGCTCAGCGGCATTGCCTTCATGCTGGTGCATGCGGCGCTTGTGCATTGGCCCTTGCCGCAAGTGCTGGAATGGCTGGACTGGGGTTCAGCGCCGCAGGCCTGGGGCTGGGTCAGCCTGGCCTTGAGCACAGTCCTGATGCTGCCTTGGTTGATCTGGCTCGCCAACTGGCAACTGGGACCCCTGGAGCGCCTGTTGCGGGCCCTCGAAGGCGCGACGCTGAGTTACCGCGATGGCGACTACAGCAGCTCCATCGCGGCGATCAGCGGCGGTGGCCGCGAGCTCGAGGCGCTGGCCCGCGCACATGCCGAGCTGGGCCTGGCGCTGCGGGAGCAACGCACGCAGCTGGCCCAGCGCGAGCTGCTGCTCGACACCCTGGTGCAAAACACACCGGTGGCGCTGTTGCTCTGCGCTGTGGAGCAGGATCAGCAGGACGGCGTGATCGTCTACGCCAACCTGGCCGCGCGCCAGCTGATGGACGAGGGCCGCAGCCTGACGCGCCGCCGGCTCGCCGAGCTGCTGGTCGATGCGCCGCCGGCCCTGCGCGAGGCGCTGCAAAGCCGAGAAGACCGGCTGTTCAGCATCGACGATACGGTGCATGGCACCGAGGAGCGCTTCCATCTTTCGCAGCGCCGCCTCCTGATGCAGAGCAGGCCGCATCGCTTGATCCTCCTGCGCCGCATGACACGCGAACTTTCGCGCCAGGAGGTGGCCAGCTGGAAGCGGGTGATACGCGTGATCAGCCATGAGCTGAACAACTCGCTGGCGCCCATCTCCTCGCTGGCGCACAGCGGCGCCGAGCTGGTGCGGCGCGGGGACGCTGAGCGCGCGGGCCAGGTATTTGCCAGCATCGGCGCGCGCGCCGCCCACCTGCACAGCTTCCTGGCCGGCTATGCCAGCGTGGCCAAGCTGCCAGCGCCGCACCTGCAGACGATTGCCTGGCCCGAGTTTGTCGCCGGCCTTCTGGCCCAAGGCGACCTGACGCTGGACGGCCCGCTGCCCGAGGGGCCGGCGACCATCGATCCGGCCCAGGTCGAGCAGGCGCTGATCAACCTGGTCAAGAACGCCCACGAGGCCGGCGGCGAGCGTGCGGACGTGACGCTCTCCATCCAGGCCCAGGGCGACCAGTGGCGCCTGAGCGTTAGCGACCGCGGCCCCGGCATGAGCGAGGCCGTGCTCGCGCAGGCGCTCCTGCCCTTCTACTCCACCAAACGCAGCGGCACCGGCCTCGGCCTGGCCCTCGCCCGCGAGATCGCCGAGGCCCATGGTGGCGGCATCGCGCTGGCCAATCGGGAAGGCGGCGGCCTGCAGGTGAGCTTGTGGCTGCCCAAGCTGTCAGCGGCTCCCGGCCCGTAAAGCCCGGCTTCGCGCGAATCCCCGAGATTGCGGCGCAAGCTCAGACAGCCGAGCGCAGCACATAGCGCTGCCCTCCAGCGCGCTTGGCCTCGTAGAGCGCCGCATCGGCCTGGGCCAGCAGCTGCTCGGCGGTCTGGCCTGCCTGGCCCTCGTGCAGTGCCACGCCGATGCTGGCGGCGGCGTCGAGCCGCAGGCTGCCCAGCACCATGGGCTCTTCCATCGCCTGCAGGATCTTCTCGGCCACGGCGGTGGCATCGCCGGCCTCGTTGAGGCCTTCGACGAGGATGACGAACTCATCGCCGGCCAGGCGGACCACGGTATCGGTGGCACGTACACAAGCCTGCAGCCGCCTTGCAAACGCCTGCAGGACCGCATCGCCAACAGCATGCCCGCGCTCGTCATTGATCGCCTTGAAGCGATCAAGGTCCAGGAACAGCAGCGCCAGCTTCCAGCCCTCGCGTTGCGCCCGCACCAGGGCCAGCGCCAGCCTTTGGTCGAGCTCGCGACGATTGGGCAAGCCGGTGAGTGCATCGGTGCGGGCCATATCGGCCAGTTGCAGCTGCGCACGCTTGATCGTCGTGACATCGGTGCTGAGCGCGAAGATGCCCACCACGCGGCCATCGGCCTGCAGGTCCGGGATGTAGTCGTTCTGCAGATGGCGCAACTGCCCCAAGGCTTCGGAGCTCAGCTCGACCTGCACCCGTCGGCCGCCGAGCGCCGTCCGCAGATGCGGCTCGCGCTGCGCAAACAAGTCGGGGCCGATGACTTCGGCCAGCGGGCGCCCGATCACGGCGGCGGGCGCCACCCCGAGCCACTCGTGGAATGTGGCATTGGCATAGCGCAGCCGCAGGTCCTGATCGAGGTAGGCAATCAGGCCGGGCAGGGCATCGGCAATGACCGCAAGCCTGCGTTCGCTGGCGCTTGCCCGGGCCTCGCTCTCCTTGCGCTCGGTGATGTCCAGCGTCACCGAAAAGAAGCCCCGAGTCCTGCCATCGGGACCCAGGTCGGGCACGTAGTGCTGCGCGAAGTAGTGCAGGCGGCCTTTGATTTCGCTCTGGCTCTCGAAGCGCACCGCCTCGCCACTCATCACCCGGTCCATGAAAGGTTGCAGGGCGGCGTCGGCGTCCGGCCCGCGCACCGCCCCTACCGTCTTGCCCAGCACGTCGTGCGGCGCAATGTCATAGAGCCGGCGTACCTGCTCGTTGGCAAAGATGATCCGGCGCTGGCGATCAAACTGGGTGATCAGCATCGGCACATGGTTGGCGATGCGGCGCAGCCGCCCTTCGGCCTCGCGCAGCTTCGCGCTCCCGCGCAGGACCTGCCACAGGGCCAGTGTGGCGAAGACTGCCAGCAGGCTCAGGCCAAGCAGCAGGATCAGGCGCGTGGTACCGGCATCGGCAGCGAGGTCGGCCGCGAGCCCGCTGCGCTCATCACGCAGCGCCGCCATCAGGACGCCGAGTTCGCTGGGCAGGCTGTCCATGTCGCTCTTGCCCCGGTCGCTCAGCATGATGGCGAGCGCCTTTTCATGCGCCCCTTCCCGACTCAGCTCGATGCTGCGCTTCAGCTCTTCGCGCTTGTCCCGGACCAGCTCGAGCACGCGGGTCAGGCGCGCCTGCTGCGAGGGCACTGTCAGCATGCGGCTCAGCTCGTCCAGGCGATGGTCCAGCTCGTGCACCGCCTCTGCATGAGGCCGCAGGTAGGCGTCCCGGCGGGTCAGCAGAAAGCCGCGCTGGCCCGTCTCTGCATTCAGCAGCGCGATCATCAGCTGGTTCAGGCCGCGCAGCTGCTCGCTCACCTGATGCTG
Source organism: Paucibacter sp. JuS9 (assembly GCF_044043925.2). Classification (NCBI taxonomy): domain Bacteria; kingdom Pseudomonadati; phylum Pseudomonadota; class Betaproteobacteria; order Burkholderiales; family Sphaerotilaceae; genus Roseateles; species Paucibacter sp. JuS9. Next base: position 4,977,371 of record NZ_CP194172.1, on the reverse strand, counting down.
GCGCTCGACCATCGCCACGGCCTGCTGTGCCCGCAGGGCGAGCAGGCCGGTCACAGCCGCCATGGCCAGCAAGGCGATCAGCAACAGCGTGACGCCTGCACCCATGGAATCGCTTCGCGCCGCCGCTCGCTGCATGCTGCCTCCTGCACGCCCTGATCCACCCTGATCCTGATAGCTCTTTGCGGACGAGTTTAGAACGGGAAGTCCGGCCAGGCATGGCTTGTTTGCGGGGTGATCCAGAACGCAAAAGGCCGACGCTTTCGCATCGGCCTTTCTTGATTTGGTGCCCAGAAGAGGACTCGGTCACGTCCCGCGACCCCGGCGCCGCAAGCATGCGGACGCCATTCGATTCCTCCCGCAAGGTCCGCAGGGACCTTGCTTTCTGGGCGCACAACGCAAAAGGCCGACGCATTCGCATCGGCCTTTCTTGATTTGGTGCCCAGAAGAGGACTCGAACCTCCACGGAGTTACCCGCTAGTACCTGAAACTAGTGCGTCTACCAATTCCGCCATCTGGGCTAGTTTCTCTGCGCCTGCCGGGTCACCCCGTTCAGCGAAGAGGCCGCACTATAGCACTGATTTCCAGACCGGCCCGAAACTTGTCAGCCCGAGCGTCTGGCGCGGATCGAACAAGGACTCGACCTGGCCCGAGAGGCGCAGCACGGCCGGCTCGGTCAGCGCGCGATAGTCGGCCTGCAGCGAGGGGCCAATGCCATGCTCAGCACTGAAGCTGCCACCCAAGTCCGCACAGATGGCATAGATGCCGGAGCGCAGGCGCGCCATTTGTTCGTTATCAAGCGGCGGCGCTGACTTGGGCCAGACCAGGTTGCAGTGCATGCCACCGTCGCCGAGATGACCGAAGTCGGCCACCACCGCCTGAGGGAACTCGGCCCCCACCCAAGCACCCGCCAGTTCGCGCATGCGCATGAAGTGGCGGCGTGGCAGGCTGAGATCAAAGCCGATCACGCGCCCCTGCTCGCGCAGGCCTTCGCTGATGCCATGACGCAAGGACCAGACGGTGTCGTCCGCCCCGAGCACCGCATCGACGACGGCGCCAGCTTCGAACTCGCGCTCCAGCCATTGCTGCAGCAAGGCATGGAGGTCCAGGCTCGCGGCCGGCAGCTCGCTCGACAGCTCGACCAGCAATGCATACGCCGGCAACTGGCCACCGAACAGCCGGCCGGGGTCGCCGCGCAGATGAAGTGCCGCCTGCAATGCGGCCGCCGACATGCCCTCGAAGGCGCTGACCATGCCAGCCAGTTCGCCAGCCATCGCACGCTGATAGAGCGGCATCACCGCCTCCAGACTGGCGGGCGCGATGAGCGCCGAGGCCTGCTGACGCGGCAGGGGATGCAGCTTCAGCGTGGCTTCGGTGATCAAGCCCAGCGCGCCCGAGCTGCCGACCAGCAAATGCTGCAAGGCCAGCCCGGCGTTGTCCTTCTGCAGGCCCCGGCCCAGGTGCAAGACCTGGCCCTCGCCCAGCACCGCCGTCAGCGCGAGCGTGTTGGCCCGCACATCGCCATAGCGCAGCATGCGCGTACCGCCGGTGTTGTGGGCCAGCATGCCGCCGATGCTCGGGTCGGCACTGAGGTCGATGGGAAACCACAGGCCGTGTGCGGCCAGGCGTTCATTCACTTCCGAGAGACGATAGCCGGCCGACACCCGCAAGGTCCGATCCAGCGGGTCGAACTCGAAGACCTCGCGCAGCCGCTCGGTGGTCAGCAGCACGTGCATGGAAGCATCGGTCGGCGTGCCTGCCTGCACAAGACCCGTGTGCGCGCCCTGCGGCACCAGGATCAATTCATGGCGCGCGCACAGCTTGACCAGTGCCGCGACCTGCGCCGTCGTTGACGGCCGCACGAGTGCCGCGGCCTGGCCCGCCGCATAGCGGGCCGGTTGCAGGTAGCGCGGCTCGATGGCCGGGCCGGCCACGACGAAGCCCGCGCCGCAGACCTCGTCCGCGGCGCGCAGGAACTCGTCCATCAGCATGCCGAGGATTCGGCAGCCGTCATCTTGAAGATGCCTGTTGCATTGCCGGCGTCGAAGCGCAGGTCCAGGCCGCCCTCGTCCTCATTGGCTCGCTGAATGAGCTCATGAAAGGAGCCCGGCACGGTGCGCGTGACGATCTGGCTGCCATGCAGGAACTGGCGTTGCACCTGCGCCGCGCGGAAGGCGGTCTGGCGCACGCGGCCGGAGGCCGAAGTCTCGATGCTGGGCTTGATCGGGCGGTCCAGCGAGCGCTGCAGCGCGGCCACGGCCTCGATGTCGACAACGCGGTCGGTCGCATGGTTGAAGGCATTGCCCTCGGTCGCGATCCAGGCCATCTCGGCCGATTCGCCGAGCAGGATTTCGTAGTCGCGCCACGTGAAGAGCGGATGCTGGCGGGCGAAGCAGCCAATCAAGGCAGGCAGCAAGGCCTGCGCCTGCTCGGTGGCCAGCGAGCCATCTCGGGCCAGTTGCTCCAAGAGGGCCAGGTGGACCGGGGACAAGGGGTCGCGCGAATCGCCGATCACGCGGCTGACGGCTTCCTGGAACTCGAGCGTGAACTCTTCAGGGTGCAGCTCGGAGACGAAGAACTGCGCGATGTCCTCCGGGAAGTCGGCATGGCGCCAGCTGCGGCCGGTCATCTTCAGCTTGGGCAGCGGATAGTTCTCGGCCCGCAAGAAGCCAAGCGGCCGCAACACGCGCGTGATCGCCGCCTCGCCGGGCGGCAGCGCGCCGCTGGGCCAGGCCACGGTGCGCAGCGCGCCATGGTCGAACACCACGCGCTCGCCGGCGCGCTGGCAATCGGCCACATAGGCGGCACCGACCGGCACGCGCTGCAGCACGTCGCGGAACAAGGCCAGGTTCAAGGCCTGCGCCAACTCGGCGCGGCTGATCGTCTCCGCCGCCGGCTTCAGGAGCGCGGGCGTGACATGGACCTGGGCAAAGAGTTCTTTGGCCGCCGCGTCGCCCAGGGTGGCAACGAGCAGGCGGCCAAGGCCTGTTTCAAGCATGGGGGGTACTCCGTGGGGCGGGCCCGCACGGAGCCCGCCGTGTCAGTCTGTCAATCGCGATCAGATATCGAACTTGACGCCTTGGGCGAGGGGGAGCTCGCGCGAGTAGTTCACGGTGTTCGTCGTGCGGCGCATGTAGGCCTTCCACGCATCGGAACCGCTCTCGCGGCCACCACCGGTTTCCTTCTCGCCACCGAACGCGCCACCGATCTCGGCGCCCGAGGTGCCGATGTTGACGTTGGCGATGCCGCAGTCCGAACCGCTGGCGGCCATGAAGGCCTCGGCCTCGCGCACGTCGTTGGTGAAGATCGCCGAGGACAGGCCTTGCGGCACATCGTTCTGGATCGCAATCGCCTCGTCCAGCGTCTTGTACTTCAGCGTGTACAGGATGGGGGCGAAGGTCTCGTGCTTCACGATGGCCGTCTGCGAGGGCATGCGCACCAGGGCCGGCTGGGCGTACCAGGCGTTCGGGTAGGTGTCGGCCAGCGCGCGGTCGCCGCCACTCACTTCGCCGCCTTGCTCGCGGGCTGCCTTCAACGCAGCTTGCATGCCGTCGAACGAGGCCTTGTCGATCAGCGGGCCGATCAGGTTGCCGGGCTCGACGGGGGACCCAATCTTCAGTTGCGCGCGGGCGCGGTCCAGGCGGGCGACCAGCTCGTCATGGATGCTCTCGTGAGCGATCACACGGCGCGTGGTGGTGCAGCGCTGGCCGGCCGTGCCGTAGGCGCCGAACAGGATGCCGCGCACGGCCAGGTCCAGGTCGGCGCTGGGCGTCACGATGATGGCGTTGTTGCCGCCGAGTTCGAGCAGGCAACGGCCGAAGCGGGCCGCCACGCGAGGGCCAACGGCACGGCCCATGCGGGTCGATCCGGTGGCCGAGACGAGGGCCACCTTTGGGTGATCCACCATCGCCTCGCCGACAGCGGCACCGCCGTTCAGCGTCTGCGACAGATGGGCCGGCGCGGCATGGCCGGCGGCGATGTAGCGCTGCAGCGCCTTGTCGAACAGGGCCTGCGTGGCCAGGGCCGTCAGCGGGGTCTTCTCGCTGGGCTTCCAGACACAGGTGTCGCCGGCTACCAGGGCCAGGGCCGAGTTCCAGGCCCACACGGCGACGGGGAAGTTGAAGGCCGAGATGATGCCGATCACGCCCAGCGGCAGGTACTGCTCCATCATGCGGTGGCCCGGGCGCTCGCTGGCGATGGTCAGGCCATGCAGCTGGCGCGACAGGCCGACGGCGAAGTCGCAGATGTCGATCATCTCCTGCACCTCGCCCTCGCCTTCGCTGGTCACCTTGCCGGCTTCCAGCGACACGAGGCGGGCCAGGTTGGCCTTGTTGGCGCGCAGCTCTTCGCCGTAGAGGCGCACCAGCTCGCCACGCTTCGGTGCGGGCACATTGCGCCATTGCAGGAAGGCGGCGTGGGCACGCTCGACAGCGGCCGTCATCTCGGCAGCCGTGGCTTCGTGCACAGCGCCCAATTGCGCGCCATCGATGGGCGAGCGGACGGTCAGCGAGCCGCCGGTGAAGGCGGAGGAAGGAACGCCCAGGGCGTTCAGAAGTTCAGAGGTGTTCATGTGGGGATTGTCCTTTTTCGTCCGACCGCGCGCTGGCAGGCGCGCGGTTCTTTGTCAGGCGTCGGGAAGTCCGCAGGGACTTCCCTCGGTCCTGACTCAGCCAATCGATTCCACTTGGCGCGACTGTTGGTAAGCCTTGCCGAACTCGTTGGCCAGGAATTCCGGCAGTGAGACTTCTTCTTGCGAGACGAAGCCGGACTGCGGCAGCTTGCCCTGGCGGAACAGGTCGACGGCCGCGCACATGCCGGCGGCGGTGGTGATCTGGATGGCCGACAGCGGGCGGGCGCCATCGCGCTCGGCGAAGATCTTGCGGGCGAACACTTCCTGCACCAGGCGGCCGTTCTTCATGCCCGAGACGGTCACGAACACGAGGACCACATCCTGCATCGTGGCCGGCATGCTCTTGCGCATGATGTCCTTCAGCAGCTCCTGGTCGTTCTTCAGGGCCAGGTCGCCCAGAAGGAACTGCATCAGGTCGCGGTGGCCGGGATAGCGCACCGTCTTGTAGTCCAGGTTCTTGACCTTGCCGGACAGGGTCTCGCACAGCGTGCCCAGGCCGCCCGAGGTGTTGAAGGCCTCGTACTCGGTGCCATCCAGCGAGAAATGCTCCAGACCTTCCAGCGGCAGCGCGTCGATCTTCTCGCCGTCGTGGATGCACTCGCAGGGGTGGCAGTACTCGTTGATCAGGCCGTCGACCGACCAGGTCAGGTTGTACTTCAGCGCATTGGTTGGGAAGGCCGGCAGCGCGCCGACGCGCATCTTCACGTCATGCAGGCTGTCAAAGCTCTTGGCCAGGTGGGCGGCGACGATGCCGATGAAGCCCGGGGCCAGGCCGCACTGCGGCATGAAGGCCGTCTTGGCGCCGGTGGCGATGCGCTGGATTTCCTTGGTGGCGGCCACGTCTTCGGTCAGGTCGAAGTAGTGGCAGCCGGCTTCCAGCGCCATGTGGGCCGCGGGGATGGCCAGCTGGTAGGGCAGCGCGTTGACGATGGCCGAGAAGCCGCGCACCTGGGCGGCAGCGCCAGGACCGATTTCCTGCACGACCTGGGTCTTGATGCCCTCGCCGGCCAGCACGGCCAGGGCGGCGGCGTTCTTGTCGAACACGGTCACGTCGTAATGGCCGGAACCATGCAGCAGGCGGGCAATGGTTTCGCCGATGTGGCCGGCGCCGAGCAGGGCAATCTTCATCATGGTGGGTCTCCTGGAAATCTGTGGGAACGCGAATCCGCGAATGGCCCGAAGTCTAGGAAGGGGTGCGGACGAAAGAAAGCGACCTATCGTCGATAAACTAGGCATCCAGGCCATTTCGTCAGCACATTTCGACGAATCGCATCAAACAAGGGTAAACCCGTGACCAACGCCACCGACCGCCAGCTGATCACCCTCCTGCAGGCCAATGCCCGCGAAAGCACGGCCAATCTCGCACGCAAACTGGGCATTGCGCGCACCACGGTGGTGGCCCGGCTGGCCCGGCTGGAGGCCAGCGGTGCCATCGTGGGCTACACGGCCCGTCTCGGCACCGAGGCCGGGGAGCGCGCCGTGCAGGCCTATGTGGGCATCACGGTGCAGCCCAAGGCCGGGCGCGAGGTGGTGCTGCGCATCTCCAAGATCCCCGAGCTGCGCCAGCTCGCATCCGTCAGCGGCGAGTTCGATTACATGGCCCTGCTCACTGCAGAAACGACGGCCCGGCTGGACCAGCTGCTCGACGAGATCGGCGAGATCGAGGGCGTGATCAAGACCACCAGCTCGGTGGTGCTGGCGTTGCGGGTGGACCGCACGGCCTGACACGGCTTGTGACAGATGCCCGGAACGCGGGGGTTCTGGAGGTAGGCCAGGCACATCTCTTGCTCGTTATCAGCTACACCTGCATCAAGGAGTGCGAGATGACCACACTGAAACCCGTGCTGAATACCCCGCGTGCCCACCAGGCCCTGACCGCCGTGAAGGTGCTGGTCCTCGTGGCCGCAATCTGGGGCCTGGGCTACCCGGCCCTGCTCTGGGGCATGCAGCTGCTGGTGCCCTCCGCCTGAAGCTGCGGCCGCCCGCCGCTATAGTCAGCCCCGCCACGAACTGGCGCGGAGCTGACCCATGCTTGAACTCATTGCCGGACTGCTGATCTTCCTGGGCCTGCACTCGGTACGGGTGTTTGCAGACGACTGGCGCAGCCGACAGATCGCGAACCTGGGCGACAAGGCCTGGAAGCTGAGCTACAGCGCCCTGTCCCTGCTCGGCTTCGGGCTGATCATCTACGGTTATGGCCAGGCCCGCATGGCGCAAGTCATCCTGTGGCAGCCCCTCCCGGGCATGAGCCACCTGGCCGCCCTCCTGACCCTCCTCGCCTTCATCCTGCTGGTGGCGGCATATGTGCCGGGCAACCAGATCAAGGCCAGGCTTGGCCACCCGATGCTGCTGGGCACCAAGACCTGGGCCCTGGCCCATTTGCTCGCCAACAACACGCTGGCCGATGTGCTGCTCTTCGGCGGCTTCCTGGTCTGGGCCATCCTGTGCTTTCGCAGTTCGCGGCAGCGCGACGCGGCGGCCGGCCTGGTGCGCCCGGGGGGCAGTGCAGCCATGACTTCGCTGACCATCGCCATCGGCACGCTCGCCTGGGCCGGGTTCGCGTTCTGGGCCCATCAGTGGCTGATGGGTGTTCGTCCCCTCTGAAACGGACAGGACGCGCCGACACGACTGGTTTCAGCGCGCACGGCCGGATTCGATGGCAGCATACGATCCATGAGCCTGGCGACGCGACTGCTGACTGCCGCCCTGCTGCTGACCTCGCTGTCGGCCGCGCAGGCCGGCACTTTGACACTCTGCTCCGAACCCGGTGACGGCCCGCCCTGGCTGTACAGGAACAAGGCGACCGGCAAGCTGGCCGGCTTCAGCGCCGACCTGTGGCCGGCCGTGTTTGAGCGGCTGGGCCTTCAGGCCCGAATCGAAGGCGGCTTGCCCTGGAAGCGCTGCCTCAGGGCCGTGGCCATGGGGGAGGTTGACTTCGCCATCGGCGCCTATCGCGATGAGGAGCGGGCCCGAGTGCTGGCCTTCTCTGCGCCGTACAAGGTGCTCACGCCCCAGGTGTTCTTTCGTCGCAGCCAGCCGCTGACGATCAAGATCCGGGCCGACCTCAAGAAATACCGCGGCTGCGGCATGAACGGTTCCAGCTACCTTCATTACGGACTCAGCGACAAGGACCTGGACCAGGGGTCGCGCAGCTATACCGCCCTGATCTCCAAGACCCTGCTCGGCAATTGCGACTACTTCGTCGAGGAGCTGGAGGTGATTCAGCAGATCGACGGCGGCCGCCATCACTACCTGGACAAGCCCGACCTCCAGCACACGAACGTGCCGGACGCCCCTGCACCCGGCCTGCACCTGGTCACCGCTATCAATGGCCCGCACCGCGAGCTGCTGGCGCGCGTCGATGCCGTGATCGACGCCATGAAGAAGAGCGGCGAGTTCCAGCGCCTGTGGCGCGACAATGCCGCCGGCCTGCCCTACTGAAGCGACGCACTCCTGGCGTGCGCGCGGGCGCCGTCCGCGACAGGAATCCGATCACCGTGAGTTCTCCCTCCCATCCGCTGCGCCAGCTGCTGGCCTATGCGCGGGCACAGCGCGGCCAGGTCCGCCTGGCCGTTCTCTACTCGACCCTCAACAAGTTCTTCGACATCCTGCCCGAGGTGCTGATAGGCACGGCGGTGGACGTGGTGGTGCGCGGCGAGCAGAGTTTTCTCGCCAAGAACATCCTCGTCGGCGTGGGCATCAGCGACACCTGGCACCAGCTGCTCTTCCTGGGCGCCCTGAACGTCGTGATCTGGGGCGGCGAATCCCTGTTCCAGTACCTGTACGAGGTGCAGTGGCGCGGCCTGGCGCAGGACATCCAGCACCGCCTGCGCCTCGACGCCTACGCCCATGTGCAGAAGCTGGAGCTGGCCTTCTTCGAGAACCAGCGCACCGGCGCCTTGATGTCGGTGCTGAATGACGACATCAACCAGCTGGAGCGCTTCGTCAACAGCGGCGCCAACCAGATCATCCAGGTCGTCTGCTCCTCGGTCATGGTCAGCGCCGTGTTCTTCGCGCTGCAGCCGGGCCTCGCGCTGATAGCGCTGCTGCCGGTGCCGCTCATCCTGTTCGGCGCCTTCTGGTTCCAGGGGCGCCTTGCGCCGCGCTACCGCGAGGTGCGTGAGGCCGCGGGCGATGTGTCCGCCCGGCTCAACATGAACCTGCTGGGCCTGCCCACGATCAAGGCCTACACGACCGAGGATTTCGAGGCCGAGCACATCCGCCAGGCCAGCGACGCCTACCGCCAGGCCAATGCCCGCGCGATCCGCATCTCCTCGGCGATCACGCCGGTCATCCGCATGGCCATCCTCGCGGGCTTCACCGCCACGCTGATCTATGGCGGCTGGCTGACGCTGCAGGGCGAGCTGGCCGTGGGCGCCTACTCGGTGCTGGTCTTCCTGACCCAGCGCCTCCTGTGGCCCTTGACCGGCCTGGCCGAAGTGGCCGACATGTACCAGCGCTCGATGGCCGCCACGCAGCGGGCGCTGGGCCTGCTGGCCACGCCGATCAATATCGCCTACGAGGGCCGGCACCTCGGCGGCCGCAGCCGGGGCGAGCTGCGCTTCGAGCAACTTGGCTTCTCCTATGGCGAGCAGCCCACGCTGCACGACATTTCCCTCACCATCAAAGCCGGCGAGACGGCAGCTTTCGTCGGCAGCACCGGCTCAGGCAAGTCAACGCTGGTCAAGCTGCTCCTGCGCTTCTACGAGCCGCAGCAGGGCCGCATCCTGCTCGACGACGAACCCATCGCCGGGCTGAACCTGCAGGACCTTCGCCGCCAGCTGGGCTACGTAGCGCAGGACAGCTTCCTGACCGACGGCACGATTGCCGACAACATCGCCTACGGCACGCCCGGCGCCAGCGATGCGCAGATCCACGCGGCCGCGCGCCAGGCCGAATGCCTGGAGTTCATCGAGAAGCTGCCGCTCGGTTTTGCCACGCGTGTGGGCGAGCGCGGCCAGAAGCTCTCCGGCGGCCAGCGCCAGCGCCTGGCCCTGGCCCGCGCGATCCTGAAGAACCCGGCCGTGCTGATCCTGGACGAAGCCACCAGCGCGGTGGACAACGAAACCGAGGCCGCCATCCAGCGCTCGCTGGCCGTGGTCAGCCAGGGCCGCACGACGCTGGTCATTGCGCATCGCCTGTCCACGGTGCGGCAAGCCCATTGCATCCACCTGCTGGAGAACGGCCGCATCGTCGAGAGCGGCACGCATGAGCAGTTGCTCGTTCGCCGTGGCGCCTATGCGGCGCTGTGGCGGCTGCAGACGGGCGAAGCCTGAGCGCTCAGAGCTTCAACGCCACCGTGCTTCCAGCGGGCCCGCTGGCGATGCTCAGGCCAATGCCATGGCGCTCGCAAAGCCGCTGGACGATGGACAGGCCGAAGCCGAAGCCGGCGCTCGCACTTGGACCATCGGCAAAGCCCGGCCCCTCGTCAGTCACCCGCAATTCACCCGCGCGCCAATCCAGGCGCACCAGGCTGCCTGGCGCATGCTGGGCCGCGTTGCCGAGCAGGTTGCTGACGATCACTGACAGAGCCTCGGCCTGGCCTTGCAAGATCAGGCTTGGAGGCAGGTCGATCTCGACCCGCGTCAACGCCGGATGCTGGGCCAGCGCCTGCTCGACCAGCGCGCGCAGATCGAACTCGCGTGGCTCAGGCAGCGGCGCGTCGCCAGACAAGCTCAGCAGGCTGCGCACCGTCAGCGCCATGTGACGGCTGGCTTCGCGGATGCGCGCCAGGGGGGCCTGGGCATGCGCCGGCAGTTCGCCGCGCGCCTGCATCAGCTCGGCCGCGTTTGCGATCACGGCCATCGGCGTGCGCAACTCATGGCTGGCGTCGCGGCCAAAGGCCTTCTCGCGCTCGGCAAATTCCTTGTTGCGCTGCCAGGCCTGACGCAGGCTCTCGGCCAGCCGCCCGATCTCATTCGGCGGATAGCTGGCGGGATCGATGAGGGACGCAGCGCCCGGCTCGGCATCGCGAAGCGCCCGATCCAGGCGTGCCAGGGGTTGCGTTGCCTGTCGCGCCAGCCACCAACCCAGGGCCGTCGAAGCCAGCAGCAGCGCCGCACACAACTGCCCCAATCGACTCAGAAGCTGCGCCCTTTGCGGCCGCACCTGCAGCTGGCTGCTGACCTCGGCCACCAGCCAGACCTGCGGCTCCTGCACTTGCAGCAGGTGGTAGTGGCGACCTTCGCTGCCGGCGAACTCGCGCCGCCTGGGCTCGGCGGCGAAAGCCGCAGCCAGATCATTCGGAAAACTGGCCGTACTGGCATGCAGGCTGACGAACCTGCGCAAGGGCGAGGTGCCCGGTTGAGCCTGCAGATGCTCAGCCTCCTCGGCCAGCATGCGCTCGAAGAAACTGTCTTCCACCGTGTACATCATCGCCAGCGACAACAGCACGAAGAGCGCGCAGATGAAGAGGCTCAGGGCGGCGAAAGCCAGGACGATGCGTTGCTGCAAGGAACTTGCTCGCGTCCTCATGACGCAGGCTCCAGCCTGTAGCCCTGGCCCGCTACCGTGCACAGCATCGGTGGCGCATCAAAGGGCTTGTCCAGCGCCTGGCGCAGCTGATAGATGTGCGAGCGCAGCGCATCGGAATCAGGCGGCTCATCCCCCCACAACCGCCGCGTCAGCTCATGGCGGCTCATCAAGGCGGGATGGACTTCAGCCAGCGCCAGGAGAATCTGCCAGCCCAGCGGCTGCAAGGTCAAGACCTGGCCCTGGCGGCGCGCCACCTGGCGGCGGCGGTCCAGGCTCAAGTCACCGATCTCCAGCACATGCACCTGCTGCATGCGCGGCCTTGCCGCCATGGCCAGGCAACGCGCGGCCAGTTCGGCGAGCTCGAACGGCTTGGCTAGATAGTCGTCCGCGCCAGCCGCAAAGCCGGCCAGCTTGTCGCCCAACTGGTCGCGCGCCGTGAGCATCAGCACGGGCAGATGCCTGTCCGCCGTGGCGCGCAACTGCTCGCAGACCTGCAGGCCATCGAGCCGGGGCAGGTTGAGGTCGAGCAGCACCAGGTCGTAGTGCTGCGCCAAGGCCATGTCCAGGCCCAGCTTGCCGTCACCCGCGCAATCGACCCGGTGCCCTTGCAGGCCCAGGTACTCGGCGATGGTGTCGCAAAGCGCCGCATGGTCTTCTATCAGCAGGATATTGAGGCGCGCAGTGCTGGACATGGCAAGGGCTCAGGCCTCCAGTTCGGTCAGCAATTGTCGCGCCCGCGGGCTGCTCGGCTGCTTGTCCAGGAAAGCCTTCAAGAGTGCAATCGCCTCAGCCTTCTGGCCGACCTTGACCAATGTGCGTGCCAGCGCCGTGTTGACGCCCGCATGCGTGGGCACGCTTTCCTGCGCATGGCGCAGCAGGCTCACGGCGATGGCGAGGCGCTCGGGCGACGTCTCGGTCTCGCTGAGCAAGTGGCCGTAGCCACCCATCAGGATGGGCTGGTAGCGGGCCGGCCGGGCCGCCAGGGCGGCACGCGCGCCCGCCGGATTGCCGGCCAGATGCAGCTCGATCAGCTCCAGCGTCGCTTCTTCAACGCCCGGCTCGCGCGGCGCGGGCTTGCGGCCCAACGCTTCCAGTACGGCCTCCACCATCGTCGGCGTGGCCAAGGGATTCTGGCCGGTGATCAGGCGCTCGTCGCGCACCACCAGCGGCAGCATCAGGCCACGCGACTCGTAGCGCGCACCCCGCTCACGCAAGGCGTCTTCCAGCATGAAGGGGAAGCGCTCCAGCAGGCCCTTGGAGAAGCGACGGTCCTCGGCATTGCTGAAGCCGGTGACCCGCCGGCCGTGCAGGAGCGAGCTGCCATTGGCCAGCTTCACGTTGAGCAGCGCAGCCGGGCCATGGCAGACCGCACCCAGCACGCCGCCCTGGTCATGGATCCGGCCCAGCAGATCCTGCAAGGCCTGGTTCGAATGCAGGTCGAACATCGGGCCCTTGCCACCGATCACAACGGCAGCCGCATACTCGCCGGACTTCAAGTTGGCGATGGGCAAGGTGGCCTGCAGGCGGGCCATCAAGGCAGGGTCTGCTTGCGCACGAACCGCCGCGCTTTCATCCGCCTGCTCACCCAGCACCGCGCCGCCCTTGGGGCTGGCGATATCGAAAGCCAGGCCGTTGGCCTTCAGGACTTCGGCGGCGAGCGCGAACTCATGGAAGTCGTAACCGAGCTTGCCCTTGTCTTCGGGCTGCCCCTGGCTGCTGAGCACCAGCAGCACGCGCTGCTCTGCCTTCGGTGCCGCGGCAGCAACAAGCGACGGTGCCGCGATGAGACCAAGCGAAAGCGCCGCGAGGCCGGCGTGCGCCAGCAGGCGGCGAGGGAGGGAAAGCGTCATGGGAGCTCCGCAGATGGAATGAACAAGAAGGTCTGCAGGCTACGGAGCTCCGCGTGAAGCGGGCGTGAAGAGGCTGAGGTTTTACCCAGCGTGCGGATAGAGGCCGCGGCTTCGCGCCATCAGCCGTGTCAGGCCCAGCAAGGCATCGGTGTTGGGCGTGGCCATGCCCAGCCGCTGGCCGATCTCGCGCACCGCGCCGACCAGGGCATCGAGCTCCAGCGGCCGGCCGGCTTCAGCGTCCTGCAGCATCGAGGTCTTGAAGGCGCCCAGCTTGCGCGTGACCTCGTGGCGCTGCTCGGGCGTCTGCTCGATGGCGCAACCGATGCGCGCGCCGATCGCCTGCGCCTCCAGCATCACGCGGGTGACAAAGCCGCGCACCAGCTCGTCGTCGAGGATCTTGTCGCCAGTCGCGCCGGTCAGCGCCGAGATCGGATTGAAGGTCATATTGCCCCAGAGCTTGAACCAGATGTCGCGCTGGATGTTCTCGGAGAGCGTCGCCTCGAAGCCGGCGCGCTGCAAGAGTGCCACCCACTGCTCCAGCTCGGCCGGACGCCCGCCCGACGGCGAGCCCACGATCAGCCCCGCGCCCATCTTGTGCTGCACCAGACCCGGCTCGCTGACGCTGCAACTCGCGTGAACCACGCAGCCGATCACGCGCTCGGCCGGTATCAGCGCCGCAATGCGGCCGCCGGTATCGACCGACTCCAGCTGCCAGCCCTGGCCCTCGCCGGCCAGGCCCTGGAAGAACCACCAGGGCACGCCATTCATCGCCACCAGCACGCGGGTCTCGGGGCCCTGCAGCCGGGCCACGGCCGGCGCAACGGCAGCCAGCGCCGGGCCCTTGACGGCCACGATGACCAGGTCCTGCGGCCCCAGTCCAGCCGCGTCGCCGCTTGCATTCACCGGCACGGTGACGCGCTGGCCACCGATGTCCAGCCGCAAGCCCTGTGCTCTCAGCGCTTCAAGCGTGGCGCCCCGCGCCAGCGCGCTCAAATCCACCTCGCCGGCACGGCCCAGCAAGGCGCCTATCCAACCACCCACGGCACCTGCGCCGACGATGCAAACCCGCTTTTTTTCCATCTCTCATCCCTCCTGGGGCCGGAAGTCTCCCACAGCCCATGTTCTAGGGGCAGGCAAGGCCTGGCACCCGGCCGATGATGCCGGCCACGGCAACAGGAGCGCGCCATGGCCAGCAAGAGCAAGAGCAAGGCTGATGCGAAACAGGGCGGGCTGCGGCTGCGCATGCTCGACGCGCGCCCCGACCGCCTGGACTTCCGCGACCTGCTCTATCGCGCCCCCCTGCGCTCCTTGCCGCCGCGCTTCCCGGACGATGCCGACATCAAGCGCTTCATCCCCGCCTACCTGAAGGCCGGCCTCCTGCTCAACCAAGGCCTGGAGGGCGCCTGCACCGGCTTCGGCCTGGCCTGCGTGGCCAACTACCTGATGTGGCGCCGCCATGTCGAGAGCGGCGGCAAAGGCAAGTTCGAAGGGGTCAGCGCGCGCATGTTCTATGAGCTGGCGAAGCGCTACGACGAATGGCCGGGCACCGACTACGACGGCTCCAGCTGCCGCGGCGCGCTGAAGGGCTGGCACAAGCACGGCGCCTGCGCCGACCGGCTCTGGCCCTATCCGCTGGATGCGAACAACAAGCCGATCTTCCAACGTCCGAGCGAAGGCTGGGCGGAAGACGCCGTCACGCGGCCGCTGGGCGTCTACTACCGCATCAACCGGCTCTCCATCGTCGACATGCAGGCGGCCATCTGCGAAATCGGCGCCGTCTACTGCTCGGGCTCGGCCCACGACGGCTGGGACAACTGCGGCAAGCGCGAGAGCGTGGACTCGCATGCCGAGCTGCCCATCATTCCGCCCGAGGTCGACAAGAGCAAGGCGGGCAACCATGCCTTCGCCCTGGTGGGCTACAACGAACACGGCTTCATCGTGCAGAACTCCTGGGGCGCCAACTTCGGCGCCAGCGGCTTTGCCGTGCTGCCCTATGCCGACTGGATCGCCAACTCGACCGATGCCTGGGCCGTGGCCCTGGGCGTGACACTGGCGGCAGCACAGGGCCTGGCCGGTCGTGCCGCAGCCTCGTCCTTCCCGGTCGGCCGGGCACTCGGCGCCTTGCAGCCGGTGAACAGCGAACACGGCAGCCCGGCAGACGACCCCTGGCCGGTCGACCATCCCTTCAAGCACCACGCCTACCGGCCCTGGCCCAGCGAGCGCGCCTACCGGCACAGCCTGGTGATGGGTGGCGAAGGCCTGCTGGTCGTCAGCGACCTCACCCGTGACATGACTGATCGCGAGGGCCACGCCGCCGAGCTGCTGAGCGAGGCGCCGCTGCGCTGGTGGAAGGCGGCCAGGAAGCCCAAGACCCTGAAGCTTGCGGTCTATGCGCTCGGCGGCCTGTACGGCGAAGCCGAGGCGATACGCCGCATCCGCGTGCTGGCGCCCTGCTTCGAGGCCAACGGGATCTACCCGGTCTTCATCGCCTGGAAGAACGGCATCGGCGAGGCGCTCTCGCAAGTGGCTGAGGACTGGCGCCGCCGCACGGCGGGCGAAGGCCGCGAAGGCACGCTGATGGCCAGCCAGGGCGAGGCCCGCGACCGGGCGCTGGAGGTCGCCGCGCGCACGCTGGCCCGCGGCATCTGGAGCGAGATGCGCGAGAACGCGGCGGCCGCGTCAGCGCCAGGACATGTGCTGGACCTGCTGGTCAGCCGGCTCACCGAGCTGCAGGCCCGGCTCGGCCAGGCGGGCGCCAGCCTGGAGCTGCACTGGATCGCCCATTCGGCCGGCAGCATCTTGCTCGGCCATGGCCTGACGCGCATCAGTGACAGCGGCGCGCCGCTGAGGCTGAGCAGCTGCAACCTGTTCGCGCCGGCCTGTTCGATGGCCTTTGCCAACAAGCACTGGCTGGCGGCCGACGCCGCCGGCGTGCTCAGCCTGGACCGACTGCACCTGCACCTGCTCAGCGATGCCAACGAACAGGCCGACGGCCTGCCCAGCGCCGCCGAGCCGGTCTATGGCAAGAGCCTGCTCTACCTGGTGTCGCGCGCCCTGGAAGACGAGCGCAGGCAAGCGCTGCTGGGCCTGGCCGCCGCCCACGATGCCAGGCACTGGGACGGCGCTGGGGCCGACGAGGTGGCGCGCTGGGCCAAGGCCTTCGGCCGCCGCGCCGCGAGCCACACCCACGTCATCGGCAGCACCAAGGTGCGCACGACCAAGGCGCTGGACCAGACCAGCGCCGGCCACGCCAGCTTCGACCGCAACCTCGACCTCCTGAGCCAGACCCTGCAATACATCAAGGGCGGCCGACTGGCCGCCGAACTGGAGTGGCTGGACTTCTGAACTGAAGGCCGGAGCGCTGCGGCCAAGGGGCGAAAGCCCGGCCGGCTGGGGCGAAGCGCCCGCGTCAAGGCGAGCGCGCCCTTATGCTGCGCGGATGCTGGAGCCAAGACAAGACGGGAATAAGCGGGTCCTGTGGCCCTGGGCCTATGCCGCATTTGTGCTGGCCGTGGCCTTGCTGCGCAGCCTCTCGGAGCTGCAGCACTACCTGGCCCGCGGTGGCGAGCATGCCTGGGAGCCCTTTCTGTGGGAGCTGAGCTCGGCGGCGCTGACCGGGCCGCTCTCCGTCCTTGTCTATCACTGGCATGTGGCCGGCATCGGTGCGCCGCTGCTGCGCCAGGTGCGGCGCCATGCCGGCGGCGCCCTGCTCTACATGCTGGCCCATGTGGGCGGCATGTTCGGCATCCGCTTTGCCGTCTATGCACTGATGCAGGTCGACTACGACGCCGGCACGGTCTGGAGCGTGCTGGGCTACGAGGCGGGCAAGGACTTCATCGGCTACACGCTGACCGTGGCCATCTGTCATGGCCTGTTCCACATGCAGCAGAGTGAGCGGCTTCGCGCCGAGCTGGCCGAGGCGCGGCTCGCACGGCTGACCGAGCAAGTCCAGCCGCATTTCCTCTTCAACACCTTGAACCTGATTTCTTCGGTGATGTACGAGGACGTGAAGAAGGCCGACCGGCTCTTGTGCCGTCTGGCTGATCTTCTGCGCTCCGCGCTGGCCGCCCAGCAGCAGGGCTGGCACAGCTTGCAGCAGGAGCTGACGCTGATCGAACCCTACCTGGAGTTGATGCAGGCCCGCTTTGGCGACAGGCTGCAGGTGCATTGGCGGATCGAGCCGCAAGCCCAGGCCTGGTCGGTTCCCTCGCTCTTGCTGCTCAACCCGGTGGAGAACGCGATCAAGCACGACGTGGCCTTGAGCCGCGGCACGGTCTCGTTGCGGCTGGAGGCCGGCCTGATCGGCGATGGCAAGCAGTTGCGCATCTGCGTGCACAACAGCGGCGTGGTCGCCGAGCGGCTCGAACGCGAAGGCGGCCTCGGCCTGGCCAATCTGCGCCAGCGCCTGCAGGCGGCCTATGGTGCGGGCGCATCCATGCAGATCGGCCCCGCGGCTGACGGCGGCACGGCGCTGGAGCTGCTGCTGCCCGCGCGAGGTGCCGCATGAAGCTCCTGATCGTTGACGATGAAGCGCCGGCCCGCGCCAAGCTGAGCCGGCTCCTTCGCGATGAGGCCGACGTGAAGTGGCTCGGCGAAGCGTCCGATGCCGACGAGGCCTTGCTGGCGCTGCAGGCTCAGCCCGATATAGACGCCCTGATCCTGGACATCCAGATGCCGGGCCGGACCGGCCTGGATCTCGCCATGCAGCTGCTGCAGGAGCGCCCCGAGCTGGCCTGCCTGTTCTGCACGGCCTACGACGAGCATGCCTTGCAGGCTTTCGACCTCCATGCGGTGGACTATCTGCTCAAGCCCTTCACGCCGGAGCGACTGAGCACCGCCCTGCAACGCTTGCGTGGCCGCTTGCAGCAGCGTGCAGCGCCCGCGAAGGGCGGGCTTGTCAGCGCCTTGCAGCAGCTGCAGCCGGCTGCGGGGCACTGGCTGGTGGAGCGGCGCGGCGCCTTGCGGAAGTTGGCCCTGGCTGATATCGAATGGGTGGCCACGGCCGACAACTACATCGAGCTGCATGCGCCGCCCGAGACCTATCTCGAACGGCGAACGCTGGCCGACTTTCTCGCGCACCCGGCCACCGCCGGCTTCGTCCGCGTGCACAGGGGCCATGCGGTGAACGCCAGCCACATCAAGCAGATCGCAGCGCTGCCGCATGGTGAAGCGCAACTCACACTCAGCAGCGGCCAAGAGCTGCGAGTCTCGCGCAGCTACCGCGATCAGTTGCGCTGCTGAGTTCGCTGCCCGCCATGCGGCTGGCCCCAAGGCCGGTGCGACTGGCCACAGAAGGCTCGTCGCACGCAGACAAGCCCGCGATGCTGCGGCCATGAACACCACCACAGCTTCTTCGCGCCAGTACTTCCTCGACTGGCTGCGCATCCTGGCCTTCGGCCTCCTGGTGCCTTATCACGTGGGCATGTACTACGTGAGCTGGGACTGGCATGTGAAGAGCGCGTCGGCCAGCGACTTCATCGAACCGCTGATGATCCTGACCTCGCCCTGGCGGCTGGGCCTGCTGTTCCTGGTCGGCGGTGCGGCCGCTCGCCATCTCCTGGGCAAGGGGCAGGGCTTTGTCGGCTCGCGCACCAAGCGGCTGCTGATACCACTGATCTTCGGCATGTTCGTGATCGTGCCGCCGCAGCCCTTCTTCGAGGTGCAGACCAAGCTCGGCTATGCCGGCAGCTATCTGGACTTCATGGACCTCTATGTCCACGGATATCACGGCTTCTGCGGCAAGGACGGCAAATGCCTGGACCTGCCGACCTGGAACCACCTCTGGTTCGTTGCCTACCTGTGGGTCTACAGCCTGATCGGCTGGGCGCTGTGGCGGGTCTGGCCGGGCCTCGCCGACCGCTTCGAGCGCTGGATCGGCGAGCCGCGCGGCGCGCTGTTCACCCTGCTCGCCCTTGCCCTGCCGCTGATGGCCGCCCGCCAGCTGGTGAGCCTGTTCCCCTCCACCCACAACCTGACCTGGGACTGGTACAACCATGCGCAGTACGGCTACCTCTTCCTGCTGGGCCTGCTGGGCGCTCACAGCGCGCTATGGACGCTGATGCAGCAATGGCGCCGCTGGGCGCTGGGCCTGGCCCTTCTGGCCTGGGCGGTCCTGATCGGCTATTTCAAGGCCTATGACCAGGTCGAACCGCCGCAGGCTTTGCGCCTGCTGATGCGCTGCGTCTGGGGTGGGCTGGAATGGTGGGCCATCACGGCCGCCTGCGGCTTTGCCAGGCAATGGCTGAACTTCGACCATGCCTGGCGCCGCTGGCTGACGCCGGCGATCTTCTGCGTCTACATCCTGCACCAGACCGTCATCGTGCTGCTGACCCGCTTGCTGCTGCCCCTGGCGCTACCAGCGGTGGCTGAAGGCCTGCTGCTGATCGTGCTGACCTTTGCGCTGTGCCTCTTGGGCTATGTGCTCGTCCGCCGCGTCCCCCTGTTGCGGGACCTGCTCGGGATTTCCGCAGGCCGCCCGCACGGGGGCGCGGCAGCCCCGACAATGCGGGCATCCTCCTCCTAGAGTCCTGCATGAAGTACTTGCACACCATGGTCCGGGTCACCGACCTCGAAGCCTCGCTGAAGTTCTATCGCGACGCCCTCGGTCTTGAAGAAGTTCGCCGCAGCGAGCATGCGCAGGGCCGCTTCACCCTGCTCTACCTGGCCGCCCCTGGCGACCATGATGCGCAGATCGAGCTGACCTACAACTGGCCCGACGCGGACGGCAAGGGCGAGGTCTACAGCGGCGGCCGCAACTTCGGCCATGTGGCGTTCGCGGTAGACGACATCTACGCGACCTGCCAGCGGCTGCAGGACCATGGCGTGAGCATCCTGCGCCCGCCGCGCGACGGCCGCATGGCCTTTGTGCGCTCGCCCGACGAGATCTCGGTCGAGCTGCTGCAGCAGGGCCCGGCCCTGGCGCCCGCAGAGCCCTGGATCTCGATGCCCAACACCGGCAGCTGGTGAGCCCCACGTTGCACTGATGCCGCGTTGTTGCTGGCCTGTGCAGGCCCTGCTGCAGTCCGTCGCGTCGCGCTGGTTTGCCTGCTGCACAGGCGTAGTCTTGCCTCATCGAAACACTTTCGAGGAGAAGCCAGATGAACTACAGCAACGAATTCGAAAAGCTCGCCGAACTGCATCAGCGCGGCGTCCTGAGCGACGAGGAATTTGCCCGCGCCAAGGCCAGGGTCCTGAATGGCGAACCGGCCGCGCAAGCAGCCGGGGCTTCCAACTACGCCAACGGTGCAACCGCGATCAACACGCTGCATCGCAGCCGCAATGACCGCTGGATCGGCGGCGTCTGCGGCGGCATCGCCCGCAGCACCGGCCTGGCCTCTTGGGTCTGGCGCCTGGCCTTCACGCTGGGCACGCTGTGTGCCGGCGGCGGTGTGCTTGTCTACCTGCTGCTGTGGCTGTTCCTGCCGGAGGAGTGATGCGCGAAAAGGGGGCTGACACTGGGCCGATCAGCCTCCAAGCACCTTCGGGAAGCGCACCTCCACCGTCAGCCCCACGCCACCCGGCCCATCGAGCAGCAGCACCTCGGCCTGGTGCTGGCCGGCAGCGCGCTCGACGATGGTCAGGCCCAGGCCGCTGCCGTGGCAGCGCGCGCCGTCCAGGCGGACAAAGCGCTCGAACACGCGCTCACGCAGTTCTGCCGGAATGCCAGGCCCCTGGTCGCTGACCCGCAGCACCACGACCTCAGCTTCCTCACCGAGGCTCACGGTCACCTGGCCGCCGTCGGGCGAATACTTGATGGCGTTGTCGACTAGGTTGTCGATCAGGCTGCCCATGGACTCGCGATTCAGCCACATCTCCAGATGCTCGGGCGACACCAGCTCCAGCTCGATCCGGCGCTGCACCGCCAGGCCGCTGGACAGGGCGATGCGTTCGCGCAGCAGGTCGACGAGGTCGTGGTGGCACTTGCTCAGCTCCAGCGAGTCGGCACCGGAGCGAGCCAGGGCCAGCAGCTGATGCACCGTGTGCGTGGCGCGCTGCACGCCCAGGCGCAGCCGCTCGCGTGCCTCTTCGCGGGCTTGCGCATCACCCTGGTCCAGCGCTTCGGCGCCGAGCTGCACCACGGCCAGCGGCGTCTTCAACTCATGCGCCGCGTCCATCAGGAACTCATGCTCGCGGTCCATGCGCTGCTGCAGCCGCAGCATCAAGGAGTTGACGGCATTGACCAGCGGCGCCAGTTCCTTGTAGGGCGTCGGCGGCAGCGGCGTCAGGTCTTGGGCCGAGCGTTGCGAGATCAACGCCCCCATGCGCTGCAAGGGTGCAAATCCGAGCCGGAACAGCAGCCACAAGGGCAGCACCAGCAGTGGCAGTCCGTAAAGCAGGGGCCGGGCGTAATAGCTCAGGCCGGCCACGCTGAAATGCCAGTCGCCTGGCCGCTCCTGCCAGCGGCGCACGGTCAGCTCACGCGCTTCATCGCGCAACTCGACATACAGCCAGCTCGGGTCGTCGCCGCGCCGCTTCTCCTGCGGCAGCACACGGCCGCGCCCTTCCAGGACCGGCTTCATCTCCACCAGCACCTGGCCGCGGTGCAGGACCTGCAGCAAACGGAACGGCGCGCGGTAGCCCTTCTGCTGCCACTCCTTGTCGCGCAGGCCGTCCAGCGTTTCGAGCGCCTGCAGCAGCTCTGCCGGCTCGTCCGCCGTCTCGCGTGCACGGTCCAGCGAGAGGCCGGCCCACAGCGCGTTCTCGGCCTGGCCATTGCGCACCTGCAGGAGGCCGATGTCTATCAACTCGCGCGCCACCAGCGCCAGCCAGGTCAGGAAGAGCACGACGAAGACCGCGCCCACGCTGCGGCGGAACAGCGATCGCTGAGGAGGCGTGGCGGCGCTCAATGCCGTTCGACCAGGTAGCCCACGCCGCGCACCGTGCGGATATAGCCTTCGCCGATCTTGCGGCGCAGGTTGGAGATGTGCACGTCCAGGCTGCGGCCATCCATCTGGCATGGCGCGCGGCTTTCCAGCTGGCGGCGTGTGACGACGCGGTCCGGCAGCTTCACCAGGGTGAGCAGCAGGCTGAACTCGGTGCGCGACAGCGACACCCGCTCGATGCCGCGGCGCACCTCCATCCGGGGTTCGTCCAGCACCAGGTCGCGCAGCTGCCATTCGGCGGCGGCTTCATCGGCATCGGCAGGCAGTGAGCGGCGGGTGACGGCGCGCAGGCGCGCCAGCAACTCGGAGCCAGCGAAGGGCTTGACGAGGTAATCGTCCGCGCCACCGTCCAGGCCGTCGAGCCGGTGCTCGATGGCGTCGCGCGCCGTGATGATCAAGACCGGCAGCTTGCGGTCGCTGCGGCGGATGCGCAGCAAGAGTTCCATGCCGTCGCCATCCGGCAGCCCCAGGTCCAGCACCACCGCGTCGAAGCCACCTTCCTGCAACCACAGCTTGGCATCGGCGATGCGGCGCAGCCACATCACCTCGTGCTCGGCGTTCTGCAGCAAGGCCTGCAGGGAGCGTCCGAGCTCCAGGTCGTCCTCAAGCAAGCAAATTCTCATGGCGTGAACTCTAGCGAGAACGGCGTTAAGGCAGTCTTAACAAGTCCTTGAAGTGCCGCATAGGCGGTCCGGCGGACAGTCTGCCATCTGCATCGATGCTGCTGCCTTTCCGCATGATCCGAACCCGCCGCCTGGCCTCCGTATTGTCCCTTGCCCTGCAGTTGCCGCTGGCTGCCAATGCCCATGCGGCCGAACACGCCTTCCTGCCCAGCCTGGCGCAGTTCGATCAGCTCTTTCCCAGGCGCCTCGCCTTCTACAGCTACGAGGGCTTCACCGAAGCCGTGCGCCAGACGCCGGGATTCGCCGCCTGGGGCAGCGCCCAGCAGCGCGCGCAGGAGATGGCCGCCTTCCTCGGCCAGATCGCACATGAGAGCGACCAGTTGCGCGCCCAGCGCGAGTACCGCAAGGAGAACTGGGACCACTACTGCCGCAAGACCGATGTCTTCGGCTGCGCGCCCGGCCAGCAGTACTACGGCCGCGGCCCGATCCAGCTGAGCTGGAACTACCAGTACAAGGCCGCGGGCGACTACCTGGGGCTGGACCTCTGGGCCGACCCCGACCGCGTGGCCCGCGACTCCACCGTCGCCTGGCGCACCGCGCTCTGGTACTGGATGAGCCAGACCGGCGAAGCACCGCGCTCGGCCCACCAGGCGCTGCGCCAGGGCGAGGGCTTCGGCGCCACCACCCGCGCCATCAACGGGCCGCTGGAATGCGACAAGCCCTACGACGCCGACGCCAGGCGCAAGAACCAGCGCCGCATCGATTACTACAAACACGCCAGCGCACTGTTTGGCGTTCCCGTCCTGCACCCGCTGGGGTGTTGATTCACAAGAGCCTTGGAGACCTGAGAATGAGAGACAAAACCACCCGTTTCCCCCGTCTGTCGGCCGTGGCCACCGCCGCCCTGCTGACGCTGGCCCTGCCGGCGCTGGCGCAGCAGGCCACCAACAAGGAGGAGGAAAAGGACGGCAAGAAGAAGACCGCAGCGCCCAACACCCTGCCCTCGGTGACAGTCACCGCCACCCGCAGCGCCACCGACCTCCTGAAGACGCCCGTCTCGGTCAGCGCCCTGCAGGCCGACGACCTGGTGCGCGAGAACGTCAAGGAACTGATCAACCTGAGCGGCTACGTGCCCAATCTGCAACTGGGCCTGTCCAGCGGCGACTCCGGCGTGCTGGCCTCGATCCGCGGCGTGACCTCGACCAACTTCACCGAGATCGGCGACCCGGCCGTGGGCATCCACATCGACGGCATCTACTCGCCGCGGCCGCAAGGCTCGCTCGCCCTGATGTTCGACCTGGACCGGGTTGAAGTGCTGCGTGGCGCGCAGGGCACGCTGTTCGGCCGCAACAGCACGGCCGGCGTGGTCAACATCATCCCCGCCGCGCCGGACTTCAAGAACAACTACGGCTGGACCCAGCTGCAGACGAGCAGCTACCAGGGCCGCCAGTTGCGCATCGTGCAGAACGTGTCGCTGGCCGACAACTTCGCGATCCGCGGCGCCTTCATGATGGACAAGCGCGACGGCTACATCCAGCAGGTGCGCGACCTGAGCGACCGCGGCATCAAGAAGCCCGACGGCACGTTCTCGCCGGACGGCAAGCCCGACGTCGACCAGCGCCTGAACCGCAAGGTCGACCCGTCTGACTACTACACAAACTCCGACCAGTACGCCGCCCGCGTGACCGCACGCTGGGCCATCAGCAAGGACCTCGAATGGCAGTTCGGCTACGAGCACTACCAGAACAACAGTGCCGGTGAAGTCGGCCTGAAGGACTGCGAGATGGCGGCCGGCACCAAGTGGGCTTGCGGGCCCGAGGGCCAGTGGTTTGCCAAGATCAATGTGCCGGGCCGCATCGACATGTCGATCGACACCGCGCGCAGCAACATCACCTGGAAGCTCGGCAACGGCATGGAGCTGGGCTACAAGGCCGCCTACGCGGTGCAGAAGCGCTCGCAAGACCACGACGACGACGGCGGCCAGGCCTGGCTGAACGAGGACGTGGGAATCATGCAGCCTTGGGGCAACTGGGGCAACCAGCATGCCTTCGACCGCGCCACCTACACCGTGGCCTCGAACTACAAGTCCCTGGTCAACGAGTTGCAGCTGCGCCAGCAGACCAAGGACTGGCGCTACGTGGCCGGCATCTTCACGATGGACGAGAAGAACGCCATCCTGTTCGCGCAGGACATGCTGGTGGAAGCGCCCTGGGCCATGGCCTATGGCCAGTACTACGACCAGCCGGACCGCCGCGTCGAATCGCGCGGCCTGTTCGCGCAGGGCGACATGGCGCTGGCCGAAGGCTGGACCGGCACCGCCGGCATCCGCTTCAGCAAGGACCGCCGCAGCGACAAGGGCGGCCGCTCCTACGGCAACTGGGACGCCGGCACGCCCTGGTACTACAACGGCCAGCACACCGTGCCCTGCGAGCTGGGCCTGTGCACGCCGCACAACGGCACCGACCTGACCATGGGCATGGGCCCGTTCGCCGGCCCCTCGGCCTACACGCCGCCGAGCAACAACGAGCATGAGGCCAACTGGAAGAAGGCCACCTACCGCCTGGGCCTGCAGTACGACATCGACAAGAAGCAGATGCTGTTCGCCTCGCTGGCCACCGGCTACAGGCCGGGCGGCTTCGGCGACCAGTTCGACACCTGCGGCGGCGGCACCTGCGTGGACGGCGGCAGCAACAAGTTCAGCTTCCTCGAGTACAAGCCCGAGACCACGCGCAATTTCGAGCTCGGCTACAAGGGCCGGCTGTTCGACAACAAGCTGGACCTGTCCGTCACGCTGTTCAGCACCGACTACAACGACATGCACACCACGGGCATGAATGCAGTCGGCCAGAAGAAGCTCGCGGCGGGCCAGACCTGCCCGGACTGGAACCCGGCCTGCGACATCGTCAACGCCTGGAAGACCGAGAACATCGGCAAGGCCCGCATCCGTGGCGTCGAGCTGGAGTACAAGGTCCTGCCTTGGGAGAACGGCACGCTGTCGGGCTACCTCTCCTTCCTGGACGCCAAGGTCAAGTCCTACCCGACCTATGACGACAACTGGATCTGCGGCTACCGCTCGATGTTCAAGGCCGAGGAATGCGCGCCGATCTATCTGGGCGCAGACGCCGACAAGCGCGGCCGCCGCATCAAGGACGTGACCGGCAACCGCCTGCCCTATGCGCCCAAGATCTCCTACGCCGTCAACTACTCGCACTACATCCCGGTGGGCGACTATGTGGTGTCGCCGAGCGTGGGCATGCGCTACCAGAGCCGCATGTATTTCACGGTGCGCAACCTCGACAACGATCACATCGGCGACTTCCAGAAGGCCTACACCAACTGGAATGCCTCCGTGCGCTTCGCGCCGAGCAACGACAAGTGGAGCCTGGAACTGTGGGGCACCAACCTCACGAACAACATCATCAAGAACTGGATGGGCCAGGGCAACACCGGCGGCTACACCTTCAACAGCTACAACCCGCCACGCATGGTCGGGCTGCGTGCCACGGTCAACTACTGAGCTTGATCCTCGAAGCGGAGGCAGCTGTCTCCTGCCCCTGTCTTGGGCGGCCCTCGCGGCCGCCCCTTTTTTAACTTGCGGAGCGACGGATGAATGCTGTGCAAGCCAAGGCCGTGCGCTGGCCGGCCATCGACCTGATGCGCGGCCTGACGGTGGCAGTGATGGTGCTGGTCAACCAATGGGCGGGCGTGGCCGGCCTGCCGGCGTGGATGAAGCACATGCCGGCCGATGCCGATGCGCTGAGCTTTGTCGACATGGTGTTCCCGGCCTTCCTGTTCATTGTCGGCATGTCGATGCCTTTCGCACTGCAGGCGCAACTGGCCAAGGCCGGATTGAGCGGCGCGCTGCGGCAGGCGGCCATGCGTGTAGCAGGCCTGCTGGTGCTGGGCGTCTTCATGGTCAATGCCGAGATGGCGCCGGCAGGCTTCGCTTCAGCGGCCTGGTTGCTCGCGGCGCTGGCGGCTTGCTTTGTCTTGTGGGGCAGCGTGAGCGGCGGGCCGGCGCTGGCCTGGCCCTGGCGGCTTGCCGGCGTGATCGTGCTGCTGGCCCTGGCTTCGGTCTATCCACATGCCGAGGGTCAATGGACAGGCCTGCAGCCGCACTGGTGGGGCATCCTCGGCCTGATCGGCTGGGCCTACGGTCTGGCAGCCCTGATCTTTCTACTGAGCCCGGCGCAGGCTCGCCTTGTTGTTGCAGCGGCCGTGCTGCCGCTGTGCCTGGCCTGGTTCTACCTGCTGAACCCCAGCGTCGGTGGCGGCGGGCACGCCACGCATCTGCTGCTGGTCTTGTCCGGCGTGATCACCGCCTTGCTGATGCATGGCCCGCAAGCGCCATCGCATGCGGCGCGCTGGACGCTGGCCTTGGCGCTGGCGCTGCTGGCCGCAGGCTTCGCGCTGCGGCCCTGGGGCGGCATCTCCAAGATCTACGCCACGCCTGCCTGGGGCCTGCTGTGCGCGGGCGCCAGTGCCCTGCTCTACCTGCTCTTGCAGCAAGCGCTCCTGCGTTGGCCAGCGAGCGGCAAAGTGACCGGCGGACTGCGCGAGGCGGGCCAGCATCCGCTGCTGGCCTATCTGATTCCCTTTGTGCTGGGCGCCTTGACTTCGCTGATCGGCTGGGACTGGCCGGCTGCGCTCAGCGAAGGCTGGGCGGGTCTCTTGCGCGGCGGGGTCTTCCTGCTGTGGGTGCTTCTGCTCCTGCATCTGTTCTTGCGCCGCGGCCTGCGGCTGCGTCTCTGATGAACCCGACTCGACGCGAGGTCTTGCTGAGCATGGCTGCCCTCCTCCTGCCTCAGACGTCCGCCGCCCGCTTCCTGCATGTGGGCAGCCATGCCCCGGCGGGACGCGGGCTCTACAGCTTTGCCATCGAGGCTGACGGCAGCTTGCGCGACATCGGCATCACCGAGAACACCCAGAGCCCGAGCTGGCTGCTGGCAGACGCGGCATCGCAACGCCTCTATGCGGCCGAAGAAAGCGGGAACGCGATCTCGGTCTATCAGCAAGACAGCCAAGGCCGGCTGGCCTTCGAGCAGCGCCTGCCCAGCGGCGGACAAGGGCCGGTGCACCTGAGCCTCGGCGCTGGTCGACTTTGGGTGGCGCACTATGGTGATGCGCGCTTTGCCGGCTTGTCGGTGCTTGCCGATGGCAGCCTGGCCCCTGCGATTTCATGGGACGGCTGCCGCGGCCCCGACCGTCGCCCCGGCCCCGAGCAGGCGCTGCGTGCGCCGCGCGGCAGCCAGGCGCGCAGCGGGCATGACGCGCCGCATGGCCACATGATCCAGGCCAGCCCCGATGGCCGCTGGCTGCTGGGCACCGACCTCGGCCGCGACCGGCTGCTGGTCTGGCCGCTCGTGAAGGACCTGCCGCCACCGCCGGCCAGCGAGCTGATGCTGAGCCCGGGCTCCGGCCCTCGCCACTTTGTCTTTCATCCGCAAGACGGCAGTCTGGTCTATGTGCTGCAGGAAGAGTCCTGCACCCTGTCCACTGTGCGGCTGCTGCCCGAAGGCCCGCAACTGCTGGACGAGCGCTCGGTGCTGCCGGCCGGCTTCGCGGGCACCAGCTATGCGTCCGACCTCGTGCTGGCGCCCGGCGGCCGGCATCTCTATGCCTTGAACCGGCTCTACGACAGCATTGCGGTGCTGGCCATCGACACGCCCGAGCAGCCGCGCCTGATCGACCACCACTGGACCCGCGGCAGCTACCCGCGCAATGCCTGCGTTGTCGGCAGTTCGCTGTGGGTCAGCAACCAGCGCAGCGATCAGTTGAGCCATTTCGATGTGAGCCGCCCCGAGCAGCCCCGCTTCAGCGGCATGCAGGTCCCGGTGCCCAGCCCGGCGGGTATTTGCGCGAGCTGAGCGCCTGAGGGCCAAGGTGCCGGACAATCGAGGGCTGTCGCGCCCTTGCCCCCCGATGTCGTCTCCTGCCCCCACCTCCCTGCGCATCCTCAGCGTCATCCCGCCGATGACGCAATTGAACACGCCCTACCCGTCCACCGCCTACCTGACCGGCTTTCTGCGCTCGCGCGGTTTCGCCGATGCGGCGCAGGAGGACCTGGCGTTGGCTCTGGTGCTGCGGCTGCTCTCGCGCCCAGGTCTGGAGAAGCTGCTGGAGCTGAGCGAAGCGGTGGCGCGACCCTCGGCCAAGTTGCGCAGCTTCATCGCCCAGGGCGCGCGCTACATCGCCACCATCGATGCGGTGCTGGCCTTCCTGCAGGGCCGCGACGCCACGCTGGCTCATCGCATCAACACGCGCGGTTTTCTACCGGAAGGCCCACGCTTCGAGACGCTGGAAGCCTATGCCGACGATGGCAGCGGCGATCCGCTCTCCTGGGCCTTTGGAGCACTGGGACTGCAGGACCGCGCCCGCCACCTCGCCACGCTCTACCTGAACGACCTGGCTGACGTGCTGCGCGAAGCGGTGGACCCGCGCTTCGAGTTCGTCCGCTATGCCGAGCAACTGGCCACCAGCCAGCCGAGCTTTGATCCGCTGCACCAGGCCTTGCTGGCAGCGCCGAACTGGGTGGATGAAACCTTGCAGGCGCTGACCATCGAGGCGCTGGAGCGACACAAGCCGGAGCTGCTGTTGCTCTCCGTCCCCTTCCCAGGTGCGGTCTATGCAGCCCTGCGAATCGCGCAGACGGTCAAGGCGCAGAACCCCACCATCAAGATCGTGCTAGGCGGCGGCTTCGTCAACACCGAGCTGCGCGAGCTGAGCGAGGCGCGCGTGTTCGACTTCGTTGACTACGTGACCCTGGATGCCGGCGAGCGGCCGCTGCTGGCGCTGATCGAGCACCTTGCTGGCAAGCGCTCGCAGCAACGCCTGGTGCGCACCTTCATCCGGGATGAAGCAGGCGACGTGAAGTACGTGAACTTTGTCGAGCCCGACGTGCCTTTCGCGGACGTCGGTACGCCCACCTGGGATGGACTGCCGCTCGAGCGCTACCTGTCGCTGCTGGACATGCTCAATCCGATGAACCGGTTGTGGAGCGACGGCCGCTGGAACAAGCTGACCGTGGCCCATGGCTGCTACTGGAAGAAGTGCAGCTTCTGCGACGTCACGCTGGACTACATCTCGCGCTACGACGCGGCTTCCGCCGAACTGCTGGTGGACCGCATCGAGGCCATCGTGGCCGAGACCGGCCAGACGGGATTCCATTTCGTGGACGAAGCAGCCCCGCCGAAATCATTGAAGGCCCTGGCCGCCGAACTGCAGAAGCGCGGCACGGCGGTGAGCTGGTGGGGCAATGTGCGCTTCGAGAAGACCTTCACGCCCGAGCTCTGCCAGCAGTTGGCGGACAGCGGCTGCATCGCGATCTCCGGCGGCCTCGAAGTCGCCTCGGACCGCTTGCTGAACCTGATGCAGAAAGGCGTGTCGGTCGAGCAGGTGGCTCGTGTCACCAAGGCCTTCAGCGACGCCGGCATCCTCGTGCATGCCTACCTGATGTACGGCTTCCCGACGCAGACGGTGCAGGACACGGTCGATGCGCTGGAATATGTGCGGCAGCTGTTCGAGAACGGCTGCATCCAGAGCGGCTTCTTCCACCGCTTTGCCTGCACCGTGCATTCGCCCGTCGGCCAGAAACCCGAAGACTTCGGTGTGAAGCTGCTGCCGCTGCCTGAGAGCCCGTTCGCGAAGAACGACGTCGGCTTCATCGACCCCACGGGCGTGGACCACGACCAGCTGGGCGTGGCTTTGAAGAAGGCAATCTACAACTTCATGCACGGCATCGGCCTGGAAGACGATGTGCGGCGCTGGTTCCCATTCAAGGTGCCGCGTCCCACGGTGGCGCGACACAAGATCGCCAGGGCGCTGGGCTAGCGGCAACGGACCCGGCCCACAGCGGTGGGCGGGCTTGATCAGGCCTTGGCCTTCAAGCTGTCCTTGTCGAATCCCGCCAATCGCTTGTAGCGCAGGGACATGGCTTCCAGCGTCTCTCGGGGAATCACTTCATCGATGCTGCTGAAGCCCTGTGGCGCGCGTGATTCGGCGAGCTGCATCACCTGCTCGGGCCCGTTCATGCGGTTGCGCAGCACGATGCCGGTGGTCCTGGGCAGGCGCTCGGCCTCGTACTCGCGCAGCGCGTAGGGCGTGTCGGCGTCGTCGGCCAGGCAGTCGGCCAAGTAGCGCGCATCGAGAATGGCCTGCGCACTGCCGTTGGAGCCTATCGGGTACATCGGATGCGCGGCATCGCCCAGGAGCGTGACGCGGCCGAAGGTCCAGCGCGGCAAGGGGTCACGATCGACCAGCGGGAATTCGTAGATTTCCTTCGCGCCGTCAATGATGGCGGGAATGTCGATCCAGTTCCATTTCCAATCTTGGAACGGTGCCGCGAAGACCGACTTGTCGACCTTTCGGTTCCAGTCGGTGCTGGGCAGTTCGCCGCCCGGCACGCGCAGCTCGGCGATCCAGTTGATCAGTGAACGCCCCTCGCGACGCAAGGGTTCGGAGATCGGGTAGCAGACGAACTTCTGGTCCTGGTGGCCGGCCATGAACATGCTGCGGCCATCCATGTAGGGCTCCGCTTCAGTCACCGCACGCCACAGCATGCGCCCCGAGAAACGCGGCTGATCGCCACTCGGGTAGAGGAACTTGCGCAGCGAGGAATGGATGCCGTCGGCGCCGACCAGCACATCGCATTCGGACTGCACCGTCATGCCGTCTGCGCGACGCATGAAGCAGGCGACGACCTTGTCGGTGCCTTGCTCGAAAGAGGCAAAAGCGTGGCCGGCGTGCACCTTGTCGCGGCCAATGCGCTCCTGCACTGTCGCCAGCAAAGTCATCTGCAAATCGCCGCGGTGGATCGAGAACTGCGGGAAGTCGTAGCCGGCCGCGCGGCCCCGCGCTTCGCGCCAGATCTCCTGACCGAACTTGTTGAAGTAGGCGAGCGTGGAGGTTTCTATCGCGTGGGCGGCCAGAGCGTCTTCCAGCCCGAGCCGGCACAGCTGCTGGCTGGCGTGTGGCAGCAAGTTGATGCCGACGCCGAGCGGCTTGATTTCACCGACGGACTCGAACAACTCCACCTCGATGCCGCGCTCATGCAGCATCAGCGCCAGGCTGAGCCCACCGATACCGGCCCCTGCAATCGTGACTTTCACGCCGCTCTCCGTTTCCTGATTCTGATGCTGCGTCGCAAGATGACATGCGCGCTTAATTGTTATAGCCTATAACAATTACTTCGACGAACACAAGCGTCGAGCAGGCAAAAGATGGACAAGACCCAGGAGACGGATTGACCCAGCGCATCCATTTCAATGCCCGTATAGAAGGCGTGGAGTACGACGTGCTCGACGAGCTGGTCGGCTACGCGGTGCGTCGCGCGCAGCTGTCGATCTATGAAGACTTCGCCGCGACGATGGACGGGGAAGAGATCACGCCGCAGCGCTTCTCGTCGCTTGTGATTGTTGAAAACAACCCCGGCATCTCACAAACGCGCCTGGC
This sequence comes from Paucibacter sp. JuS9, assembly GCF_044043925.2. Lineage (NCBI taxonomy): Bacteria > Pseudomonadati > Pseudomonadota > Betaproteobacteria > Burkholderiales > Sphaerotilaceae > Roseateles > Paucibacter sp. JuS9. The sequence continues at coordinate 4,945,465 of NZ_CP194172.1, read as the reverse complement.
CGAGGTGATGGGCATCGCGCGCTCCGGCGTGGTCGCGATCATCGATGGCTTCGAGGAGAAAGGCCTGATAGAGCGCCAGGCCTCCGGCGACCGCCGCTCCTACAGCCTGCTGCTCACCAAGGCCGGCGCGCGCCAGCTCAAGCGCTACAAGCAGGCCGTGAAAGAGCATGACGAGCGCATCTCGGCCGCGCTGAACCAGGCCGAGAAGAAGCAGCTGTGCGCACTGCTGCGCAAGCTGTGTCCTCCCTGATCCGAAGGCAGGCCGCGCCAGCCGCAGCCGATTCAACCCACCCAGGAGACATCATGAAGAAGAAGTCCATCCGACCGCTCGTTGCGGCAGTCCTGAGCACACTCGCCTTCGGCGCCGCGCAGGCCGAGATCACCATCGGCGTGAGCCTGCCGCTGACCGGCCCGGCCTCGGGTCTGGGCATTCCGACCAGGAACGGTATCTCCCTGTGGCCCGACACCATTGGCGGAGAGAAGGTCCGGCTGATCATCCTGGACGATGCCTCGGATGCGACGCAGTCGGTCAAGAACGGTCGCCGCTTCATCACCGAAGACAAGGTGGACGTGATCGTCGGCTCCACCGCCACGCCGGCCTCCATCGCGCTGTCCGTCGTGGCGGCCGAGGGCCAGACGGTGCAGATCTCGACCTCGCCGGTGGATCTGCCCGAAGGCAAGGACGCCTGGACGTTCCGCGTCGCACAGTCCACGCCGCTGATGGCCTCCGCGCTGATCGAGCACATGAAGAAGAGCGGCATCAAGAGCTACGCCTACCTCGGCTACTCGGACGCCTATGGTGAAACCTGGCTGAAGTCCTTCGATGCGCTGGCGGCGAAGGCTGGGCTGGCAACGTTGGCCACGGAACGCTTCGCACGGTCTGACACCAGCGTGACGGCGCAAGCGCTGAAGGTCACCATGGCGCAGCCGGACGCCATCCTGATCGGCGCCTCCGGCAGTGGCTCGGCGATGCCGCACAAGGCCATCGTGGAGCGGGGCTACAAGGGCAAGATCTACCAGACCCACGGCGCCGCCTCGCGCGACCTGATACGCCTGGGCGGCAAGGAGGTGGATGGTGCCATCGTGGTGGCGGGCCTGGCAGTGATGCCGGAATCGCTGCCGGCGGCGCATCCGTCCAAGAAGCTGGCGACCGAATTCGTCGAGCGCTATGAGCAGCAGTTCGGCGCGGGCACGCGCAATCAGTTCTCGGCCCATGGCTACGACGCGCAGCTGCTCCTGCAGGCGGCAGTGCCGGTGGCGCTCAAGAAGGCCAAGCCCGGCACGCCCGAATTCCGCGCCGCGCTCAAGGAGGCGCTGGAGAACAGCAAGGGCGTGACGATCACCCAGGGCGTGATCCGCTACTCGGCCAAGGACCACTGGGGCCTGGAAGACAACGCCCGCGTGCTGCTGACCATCGAAAAGGGCGACTGGAAGCTGGCGAACTGAGCCGCGGGTAAGCCACTAGCGAGCCGGCGCCCCCTGGCAACAAAGCTTTGCACACAGGCAATGCCGGCTTGATCGACACTTGCGACTCTGCGGACCTGGCAGTACGGAGTCGCAAAATGAAACTCACAAGAAGACAAGCCCTCCAGGGCATCTCGTTGGCATCGGCCCTGCCATTGGCAGGCAGCATCAGCTGGGCCCAGGCTCCGCGCCTGAGCGCCGATGAGAAGGCCCTGCATGCGCTGAACCGCCTGGGCTACGGCCCGCGGCCCAGCGACATCGAGGCGATCAGGCAGCAAGGAGCGGAGCGCTGGCTGCAGTCCTTTCTTGCCGCGCAACTGGAGCCTGCCAAGCTGGCCCCGCCCGAGGCGCTGAAAGCCCGGCTCGCCGCGCTCAATACGCAAAGGCTCAGCCAGGGCGAATTGATCGGCCGTTACCGCGAGGCCACGCAGGCCAACCGCGTGGCCAGGCGCGAAGCTGCTGCCATGGACGGCAAGGCCGACAACGCCAAGGTGCAGGAGGCGCAGGCCAATGCCCGCCGCGAGCTGGTGCGGCCAGTGCTGGCGCAGGCCGGCCAGGCGCGGCTGTTGCGCGCCATCGACAGCCCGGCCCAGCTGGAGGAAGTGCTGGTCGAATTCTGGTTCAACCACTTCAATGTCTTCGCCGGCAAGGGGCCGGTGTCGGTGCTGGTCGGCTCCTACGAGCGCGAGGCGATCCGGCCCTTCGTGTTCGGCCGCTTCCGCGACATGCTGGCCGCCACGGCCAAGCACCCGGCCATGTTGATCTATCTGGACAATGTCCAGAGCGTGAAGACCGGCTACCAGCCGCCGGGCCGCCAGGCGCGCGCCAACCCGAATGCCCAGAGACTGACCGGCCTCAACGAGAACTACGCCCGCGAGCTGATGGAGTTGCACACGCTGGGCGTGGACGGTGGCTACAGCCAGCGCGACGTGACCGAACTGGCGCGCATGCTGACCGGATGGACCGTCGACTACCGCGCGGCGCAGAGGGGCACGAAGGGCGCGCTGTTCGAATTCGACCCGCGCCGCCACGACGGCGGCACCAAGCAATGGCTGGGTCGCACGGTGACCGGCAATGCGCAGGGCGAAGGCGAAATGGCGCTGGACGTGCTGGCCAGCCATCCGGCCACCGCCAGGCATCTGGCCTTCAAGCTGGCGCAGGCCTTTGTCTCTGACCAGCCGCCGCCGGCCCTGGTGCAGCGCCTGGCCGACCGATTCCTCGCCACCCAGGGTGACCTGAAGGCTGTCACGCAAACGCTGATCACTTCGGACGAGTTCTGGAGCCGCGAGGCCTATGGCGTGAAGTTCAAGACGCCCTACCAGTACGTCCTGAGCAGCCTGCGCGCGCTGGACGTGAGCACGCCGGCCGACGTGGCGCCGCTGATGCAGTTGCTGGCCCAGGCCGGCATGCCGCTTTACGGCTCGCAGACGCCCGACGGCTACAAGAACACGGCCGCCGCGTGGATGAATCCGGAAGCGCTGGCCCAGCGCGTGCAGTTCGCCTCCACCTTGTCCGAGAGGCGCATGCGCCGCGGCACCAACGCCAACCTGGACAGCCAGGCGCTGATCAACACCCTGGGCCCCCTGCTCAGCGACAGCACCCGCAAGAGCATCGCCGCCGAGCCTGCTGCCATGCAGCTCACGCTCGCATTGGGCAGCCCCGACTTCATGCGCCGCTGAAGGAAGCACACATCATGCAACGCCGAAATTTCCTCCTGCAGACCGGCGCCCTCGCCGGCTGGACCCTCTGGTCACGCGCAGCCCGGGCCGCTGCCAGCACCGAACTCGCCAAGCGCAAGCTGGTCGTCGTGATGCTGCGCGGTGCGGTGGACGGCCTCTCGGTCGTCGTGCCCTACGGTGAAGCTGACTATGCCAAGTCGCGAACCAGCACCGCGCTCGCCGCACCAGGCGCCGAAGACGGCGTGCTGAAACTGGACAGCCGCTTCGGCCTGAATCCGGCGCTGGGGCGGCTCAAGCCCTTCTGGGACCAGGGCGCTTTAGGGTTTGTGCATGCCAGCGGCTCGCCCGATCCGACGCGTTCGCACTTCGACGCGCAGGACTACATGGAAAGCGGCACGCCCGGCCGCAAGAGCACGCCCGACGGCTGGATGAACCGCCTCGTGGCCCGCATGCCCGGCGAGGCCGCGCCGACCCGCGCCGTGAGCATGGGCGCCACGCCGCCGCGCATCTTTGCCGGCACCGCCAGCGTCGCTTCGCTGGGCGTGGGCCCGCGCGCGCTCGACCCCAAGGCCATCGACGACCCCAAGGTGCAGGCCGCGCTCGACAAGATGTACGGCCAGGACGCCACCATGGCCCGCACCTACAAGGACACCACCGAAGGCCGCGGCGAGATGAAGCGCAGCATGGAAGCGGGCCAAGCCCGCCGCGCCCAGGGTGGCGGCATGGCCGGCGGCCGCAGCATGGACCCCAGTGCCGACAACGGCGCGCCTTCGGCCCGCAGCTTTGCCGCCGATGCGCGGCGCCTGGGCCAGCTGATCCAGGCCGACGCCCACACGCAGCTCGCGTTCACCTCGGTGGGCGGCTGGGACACCCACGTCAACCAGGGCGGTGCCAAGGGGCAGTTGGCCAACAAGCTGGCGAGCCTCGGCGAAGGCCTGGAAGCCCTGGCCCAGGGCCTGGGCGACAGCCTCAAGGACACCGTCATCGTCGTGATGAGCGAGTTCGGCCGCACGGTGCGCCAGAACGGCACCGGCGGCACCGACCATGGCCGCGGCAATGTGATGTGGCTGCTCGGCGGCCCGGTGGCAGGCGGCCAGGTGCTGGGCGACTGGCCGGGCCTCGAGACCTCGGCGCTGGCCGACGGCCGCGACCTGGCGGTGACAACTGACTTCCGCTCGGTGCTGAGCCCGATCCTGCAACGTCACCTCGGCGTGAGTGATGCGGCGCTGGCTCAGGTCTTCCCGGGCTACAGTGGAGGGGCGCTTAAGGGTCAGGTCTTGCGGGCCTGAGGAACCCCTCATGGGCTGGCGCGGCGCCTGGCCGAGGTCAGGATTTCGGATAGACCGACGGTGCCTCCAGCAGGCGCCGGTCCTGGTCGTGATCGCACAGTGCATACGTGAAGCCGTGGTGCAGCGCGCAGGCCCCCACCTCGCCGTGCTTGTTCATGGCCAGCAGGCAGACCTGTAGCTGCTTGCTCGCGGCCTCACGCTTGTGCACGATGCGCTCCAGCGCCGCGACGCAGGCTTCCTGCGGCGACTTGCCCTGGCGCATCATCTCGACGACCAGGAAGCTCGCAGCATTGCGGATCATTTCCTCGCCCACGCCCGAGGCCGTGGCGGCACCGGCCTCGTTGTCCACATACAGGCCTGCGCCGATGATGGGGCTGTCACCGACGCGGCCGCGCAGCTTCCAGGCCATGCCACTCGTGGTGCAGGCGCCTGCCAGACGGCCCTGGCTGTCGATGGCCAGCAGGCCCAGCGTGTCGTGATTGGCGCTGTCGCCGGGACGTGAGGTCGAGAGACGCTCCACGTTCATCTTCGGCTGGTACCTGGACTCGAGCTTCCACTCGCGCCAGGCCTTGCGGGCAGCGTCGGTCAGCAAGGCCTCGCGGGCAAAGCCCTGCTCCAGCGCGAACTGCTGAGCCCCCGCGCCAACCAGCATCACATGGGGTGTCTTCTCCATCACCCGGCGAGCTACCGAAATCGGATGCCGGATGTCTTCCAGTGCTGCCACGGAGCCGCAGCGGCCATCACCATCCATGATGCTGGCGTCGAGTGTCAGGTAGCCCTCTCGATCCGGATAGCCACAGCGGCCCACCGTGGCATTGCACAACTCACCCTCGGCCCAGCGTGCGCCTTGTTCCACCGCATCCAGCGCTGCGCCCCGGCTGCCCAGCACTTTCCAGGCGGCCTGGTTGGCACCCACGCCGAAGTCCCATGTCGAAACGACGCGCGCGGCGCCGCGCTGCTGGGCCAGGGCCCAGACCGGTGCGGCCAGGGCCGCAGCGCCGATCAGTGTCTTGCGACGAGTCAGCATCGCCTCACTCCCATGTTCGATGGCTGGTCAGTATGACATCGCGTTGCAGGGACGCCGCGCCTGCAGGTGCCAGGTCGTGCCACAAGGCGGGGCCGGAAAAGCGCCAAGCGGTCAACTCGCTGCGCCGAGCCGGCGTTAGGCTGCGACCATGCATGCACCCTCCCTGCCCCTCTTGATCCTCCTGCTGCTTGCCAGCGTGTCGCTGCCGGCCGCCGCCCAGTACCGCTGCCGTGCGCCCGACGGCTCCCTCAGCTTCCAGCAGAACCCCTGCCCCGATGGCCATGGCCAGCAGAAGCTGGACATGCGCGTGGACCAGCCCGCTGCTGCGGCGGCGTCTGCGGACTACAGCCGCCAGTTGAGCGAGCTGGAACGCCAGCGCAAGGTCCGCGAGGCCATCATGGCGGGCCGGCCCATGGTCTCCATGACCCGCGCCGAGCTCGACTCGGCCATGGGCTCGCCGCTGCGCAGCAGCAGCGGCCAGGTCGGGCCCGACTCGACCGATCAGCTCTACTACCAGCGCGGCGGCCGCGGCTTCTACGTCTCGCTGCGCAATGGCGTGGTCGTGGCCTTCGACGATGTCGACCCGCCGCCTGCGCGCGCAGCCCAGGCCGGCAAGCCCTGCCCTTCGGCGCGCGAGATCCGCGACATCGAGATCGACATCAGCAAGCTGGCCAATCGCGACAACAAGCCGCTGCAACTGGAGCTGAACAAGCGCCTGCTCGACGCCCGGGCCTGCCGCTGAAGGCGCGCCTCGCTGCGGTGCTCACACCTGCGTCGGCAGGGCAACCAAGGCCCGCAAGAGCAGGCGTGCTCCGGAAAGATTGGTGGCGCAAGGCACGTCATGAACATCGCAGGCACGCACCAGGGCATTGATGTCGGGCTCGTGCGGCTGCGGCGTCATCGGATCTCGCAGGAAGACCACCGCGTCCACCTCACCCACGGCCAGGCGCGCACCGATCTGCAGGTCGCCACCCAGGGGGCCGCTGAGCATGCATTCGACCTCCAGCCCCAATTCATTGCGCAGCCGCCGCCCGGTCGTGCCGGTGGCCATCAGGCGGCAGGCCTGCAGCAGCGGCAGGAACTCGGAGGCCAGCGCCAGCATGCTGTCCTTCTTGTGGTCATGGGCGATCAGGGCCAGGCGCGGAGCGGAGGGCTTGTTCATGGCACCATGCTAGCCCGCCGCCGGTTACGGCGTTGCATCAATCTGCTCAGCCTTGTGATCGCATGACATCTCCTCTGCAACTGCCGCCTGCCGCGCGCCCTGGCGATGCGCTCTCAAGCATCGACACCCCCGCCCTGCTGCTGGAACTCGATGCCTTCGAGCGCAACCTGGACCGCATGCAGGCCGCAGCAACAGCCGCCGGCGTGGCCTTGCGCCCGCATGCCAAGGCACACAAATGCCCGGCCATCTCGCTGGCGCAGATCCAGCGCGGCGCGGTAGGCATCTGCTGCCAGAAGGTCAGCGAGGCCTTTCCCTTCGCCAATGCCGGCGTGCAGGACATCCTGATCAGCAACGAAACCGTGGGCCCGGCCAAGGCCGCGCTGGCGGCCGAGCTGGCAAGGCATTGCCAGCTGACCGTGTGCGTCGACCATGAAAGCCAGATTGCCGACCTCGCCGCTGCCAGCCAGGCGGTCGGCAGCCAGATGGCCGTCCTCGTCGAAATCAATATCGGCCAGAACCGCTGCGGCGTGGCCGACGCGCCCGCCGTGCTGGCCTTGATCGAGCAGATCCAGCGCCATCCGCAACTGCGCTTCAAGGGTTTGCAGGCCTATCTGGGCAGCATCCAGCATGTGCGCGGCCATGAAGAGCGGCGCGCCGCCGCAGCAGGTGCTGCCGAGCGCACGGCGGCCGTGGTGGCTGCGCTGAGGCAGGCCGGCCATGCCTGCGAGGTGATCACGGGCGGCGGCAGCGGCACGGTCGAGTTCGACCTGGCCAGCGGCGTCTACACCGAGGTGCAGCCGGGCTCCTACATCGGCATGGACGCCGACTACGGTCGCAATGATTTCACCGGCACGCTGCACTTCGAGCATGCGCTGTTCCTGGCCAGCAGCGTGATGAGCGTGGGCAATGGCGAGCGCACGGTGGTGGACGCCGGCCTCAAGTCATTGACCCTGGACTCGGGCCTGCCGCTGGTGTGGGGCCATGGCCAGGTCAGCCAGCAGCTCAGCTACAGCGCCGCCAGCGACGAGCACGGCATCGTCCAGCTGCTCAGTCCCGAGGCGGAACGCCCGGCCCTGGGGACGCAGCTCTGGCTGGTGCCCGGCCATTGCGACCCGACCTTCAACCTGCACGACGAAGTGATCGCCGTGCGCGCCGGCCGGGTCGAGGCGGTCTGGCCAATTGCCGCGCGCGGCTTGAGCCGTTGAAAGTAGTCGCTAGACTGAATCAAAGCTCCGGGAGTTGAAGATGGAATCACCGTTCCACAGCCTTGTCGATCTATTCAAGCAACTGGGCCTGCCGCATGAGCCGGCGCAGATCCGCGTCTTCATCGAAAGCAACCGCCAGCAATGCCTGGGTTGCGCGGTGCAGGACGCACCAGTCTGGTCGGCCAGCCAGGCCGCCTTCCTGAGCGAAGCGATTGCGGAAGATGCCGACTGGGCCATCGCCGCCGAATCGCTGGCCGACCTGCTGTGCCGCTGATACGCGCCTTCGAGGCGAGTGACTGGCCGCAGCTGCGGCCCTTGCTGCAAGAGGTCTTCGCCACCGGCGATACCTATGCCTATGCGCCGCAAAGCTCCGACGCCGAACTCCACAAGACCTGGATCGAGGGCCCCGAGGCCACGTTCGTGACCTGTGGTGAAGACGGAGAGCTGCTGGGCAGCTATGCGCTTCGACCCAATCAGCCGGGCCAGGGCAGCCATGTGGCCAACTGCGGCTATCTGGTGGCACCTGCCGCACGCGGCCAGGGCCTCGCCACCCTGATGTGCGAGCACTCGCAGGCCGAAGCCCTGCGCCGCGGCTACCGGGCCATGCAGTTCAACCTGGTGGTCTCGACCAATACCGGCGCGGTGCGCCTGTGGCAGCAACTCGGCTTCGAGATCGTGGGCACCCTGCCCGGCGCCTTCAAGCACCAGTGCCTGGGCTATGTCGATGCCCATGTGATGTTCAAGACCCTGAGCCCGAAGGATTCCTGATGAGCAAATCCCTGATCTCCCTGCTGGTGCTGGCCGCCCTCGTGGTTGCCGGCTTTGCCACCAACCCCTCGGCCGACCAGCACCGCGACAAGATCAAGAAGGCCGTGGCAGAGCGCAGCCAGCTGGAAGGCGCCCTGGGCGTCGGCCAGATCACTGCCTTCGCTTCCAAGTACCACTCGCTGGGCCTGGCCTCCTACACCACGGTGAACGACAAGCTCCGCACGGTGGGCGTGCTGGGCATGGTCTTTGTCAGCGACTAAAAGACGCATCGGTCTCAGGCCGCGCGCCTGACAAAGCCCTGGGCCGCCACCATGAGCTCCCGCGTGTAGTCCTGGCTCACACGGCCTTGCGCCAGCGCCGCAGCCTCCAGCGTCTCGACCTCGCGCCCCCGCTGCATCAACATCACGCGCTCGCACAAGTGCGTCACCACGCCCAGGTCGTGGCTGACCATCAGGAAGCTCAGGCCGCGCTCGCGGCGCAGCGCTTCCAGCAGATTCAGCACCTCGGCCTGCACCGAGGCATCGAGTGCCGAGGTCGGCTCATCGAGCAGCAGCAATTGCGGCTCGAGAATCAAGGCTCGCGCAATGGCGACACGCTGGCGCTGACCGCCCGACAACTGATGCGCGTAACGGAAACGATAGCCCTTACCCAGACCCACCGCCTCCAGCGCCGCTTCGATGCGCGACTCCGCATCACCGATGCCATGGATGGCCAAGGGCTCGGCCAGCATGCGGTCCACGGTCTGGCGCGGATGCAGGGAACCGTAGGGGTCCTGGAACACCATCTGCACCCGACGGCGAAATTCCTTGCTGCCGGGCTTGGGCAGCTCGCACTCACCCAGCAACTGCACCTCGCCCGCGCTGCGCTGAACCAGGCCGCAGATGGCACGCAGGACCGTGGACTTGCCCGAACCGGATTCGCCGACCAGGCCCAGGCTTTCGCCCGGCGCGACCGTGAAGCTCATGTCGTGCAGGGCCGTGAACTCGCCGAAGCGCACTTGCAGATGCTTGACCTCGAGGCCGAGAGCCCGATTTACCTGATTCGCCGTCATGACTTCCACGCCTCCTCGCGCTGCAAGGTCGGCAAGGGATGACGCGGCGCATCAAGCCGAGGCAGGCAATCGAGCAGGCCGCGGGTGTAGGCATGCTTCGCCTCGTGCAGCCGCGTGGCCTCAATCTCTTCAACCACCCGGCCGGCGTACATCACCAGCACGCGGTCACAGAAGCTTGCAACCAGGCGCAGGTCGTGGGAGATGAAGACCAGGCCCATGGAGGAAGCGCCGGGCCGCCCCAAGCTCTCTCCACTCCCTCGGGGGGCGGGCACCGCATCGCGGTGCCCTGGGGGCACAGGGTTGCGCTCGCGCACCAGGCGATCCAGGACCGCCAGCACCTGCAGCTGCACGCTGACGTCGAGCGCCGATGTGGGTTCATCCGCGATCAGCACTTCGGGCTCGGCGATGGTCATCATCGCGATCATCACGCGCTGGCCCATGCCGCCCGACACCTCGTGCGGATAGAGGCCGGCCACGCGCTCGGGCGCTTCGATGCCGACTTCGCTCAAGGCCTTCAACATGCGCTCGCGCGCATCGCCGCTGCCCAGCTTGCGATGCGCCCGCAAGGCCTCGACGATCTGCGCGCCGATCTTCATGACCGGGTTCAGTGAGTACTTCGGGTCCTGCATCACCAGGGCCATGCGCTGGCCGCGCAGCGCGCGCCGCTCGGCTGCAGAACTGCTGAGCAGGTCGATGCCATCAAAGCGCAAGGCCTTGGCCTCGACACGCGCGCCCGGTGCCGACAGGCCGAGGATGGCCCGGCCGGTCTGCGACTTGCCCGAGCCCGATTCGCCGACGATACCCAGGCGCTCGCGGCCGAGCGTGAAAGACACGCCACGCACCGCCTCGATACGGCCGCCATCGCGGGCCGGATAGCTGACGCGCAGGTCTTCGACTTCAAGAAGAGGCTTTGTCACTCGGCCTCCTTTGGGTCGAGCGCATCCCGCAGCCCGTCCCCCAGCAGATTGAAAGCCAGGCTGACGATGAAGATGGCGATCCCCGGCCCGGCGGCCACCCACCACTGGTCCAGCACGAAGGCGCGGCCGCCGGCAATCATGGCGCCCCATTCCGGGCTGGGCGGCTGCGCGCCGAGGCCGAGGAAGCCCAGGCCGGCAGCGGTCAGGATGATGCCGGCCATGTCCAGCGTCACCCGCACGATCAGCGATGGCAGGCACAGCGGCATGATGTGGCGCAGGACGATGCGCCAGCGTGAGGCGCCCTGCAATTGCACGGCGGCAATGAAGTCGGCGCCGCGCAGGCTCAGGGTCTCGGCGCGGGCAATGCGTGCATAGGCCGGCCAGGCCGTGATCGCGATTGCCAGCACCGCGTTCTCGATGCCGGGGCCCAACGCGGCCACAAAGGCCAGCGCGAGGATCAGCTTGGGAAAGGCCAGGAAGATGTCGGTGATGCGCATCAGCACCGCATCGACCCAGCCACCGAAATAGCCCGCCAGCGTGCCGACCAGCAGGCCGATGGGCGCGGCCAGGATGGCCACGACGGTGACGACAAAGAGCGTGATGCGCGAGCCCCAGACGATGCGCGAGAAGATGTCGCGGCCCTGCTCGTCCGTGCCCATCCAGTGCGCGCCGGAGGGCGGCAGAAGGCGGCTGTTCATCAGGTCGCCCACATCCGGCGCCGCGGGCGCGATCCAGGGCGCCAGTGCGGCCATCCCCATCAGCCCGAGCACGAGGATCAGTCCGAGAAGTGCCAGGCGGTTGCGCGCAAAGCTGCGCCAGCCTGAATAGAGCCGCCCGAGCGCGGCCTGGCGGCGAGACTCTGGCCGCTCGCTCGTCAGCCATTGGTGAAGTGACGATGCAGTCATCGAGTACGCGGATCCAGCAATCGGTAAAGCAGATCGGACACGAGGTTCAAGGCGATGAAGATCGTGCCCACCACCAGCGTGCCGCCGAGCACCGCGTTCATGTCGGCGTTCTGCAGGGAGTTGGTGATGTACTGGCCCAGGCCCGGCCAGGCAAACACGGTCTCGGTCAGCACCGAGCCTTCGAGCAGGCCGGCAAAGCTCAGCGCAATCACGGTGAGCAAAGGAACGGCGGCATTGCGCAAGGCATGGCGCCAGATGATGCGCATCTCGGAGAGCCCCTTGGCCCGCGCCGCCACCACGTATTCCTGGCCCAGCTCCTTGAGCATGAAGCTGCGCGTCATGCGGCTGATGTAGGCCAGCGAGTAGTAGCCCAGCAAGGCGCCTGGCAAGGCCAGGTGCGAGAGCGCACTGCGAAAGGCCTCCCATTCGCCGGCCATGGCGGCATCGACAAGAATCAGGCCCGTCACGACAGGCACGTTGTATTCAAACGCGATGTCGATGCGCCCTGGCCCGCTGACCCAGCCAAGCTTGGCGTAGAACAGCAGCAGGCCCATCAGGCCCAGCCAGAAGATCGGCATCGAGTAGCCGAACAGCCCGATCAGCCGCAGCAGTTGATCGGCCATGCGCCCACGCTTCACCGCCGCCCACACGCCCAGCGGCACACCGAAGAGCACGCCGATGGTGATGCCCACCGTGGCCAGCTCCAGCGTGGCCGGGAAGACGCGGGCGATGTCCTCGGCCACCGGGTTGTTGCTCAGGATGGATTGGCCCAGGTCGCCCTGCGCCACCTTTTTCAGGTAGAGGCCGAACTGCTCCAGGAGCGGACGGTCCAGGCCCAGCTCGACGCGCACTCTTTGCAGCTGCTCCTCACTTGCCCGGTCGCCCGCGATGGCCAGCGCCGGGTCCACCGGCACGACGCGGCCGATGAAGAAGGTGACGGCCAGCAAGCCCAGATAGGTCAGCGCCAGCGTCGACAAGAGGCCCGCCGCGGCGCGCAGGAACTTCGTCTTCAAGGCTTCTTGCTCACCGTGAAGAGGTAGGTCGTGTCCGACGTGGGGCCGAGGCGGAAGCCCTCGACGCCCTTGCGCACCGCTGCCACCTGCGTCTGCTGGAAGAGCATGACGAAGGGGCTGTGCTTGCGGAAGTCGGCCTGGATCTCCTGGTACATCTTTGCGCGCTTGGCCGGGTCACGCTCCAGCAGCGCGGCATCGGTCTTCTTCGTCAGCTCGGGCGAGATCCAGGCATTGCGCCAGGTCAGCGGCTTCAGCTTGGCCTCATCGCTGTTGTCGACGTTGCGGGTAAAGGCATCGGCATTGCTGTGCGGGTCCCAGTAGTCGGAACCCCATTCGCCGATATAGATGTCGTGCTTGCGGGCGCGGTACTTGGTCAGCGTCTGCTTGCCGTCGCCGGGAATGATCTCGATCTGCACGCCGCCGCGCTTGGCCGAGGCCTGCACCGCTTCGGCAATGCCTTGCACCGGCTGCACCGTGCGCGTGTCCATCGTCACCTTGAAGCCTTGCGGCAGCCCGGCCTTGGCCAGCAGGGCCTGCGCCTTTGCCGGGTCGTACTTGTAGGGCTTGTCGCTGCTCGCGCCGAACATGCCGGAAGGCAGAAGATTCTGGTGCGGGACGCCGATGTTCTTGATCAGGGTGGCGCCGAGGGCGTCGTAGTCCACCAGCCACTTCAAGGCTTCGCGCACCTCGGGCTTGGCCAGATTCGGGTTCTTCTGGTTCAGGCTCAGGTAATAGACCGTGCCCTTGGTCGTGGAGGTGAGCTGCACATCGGGCCGGCCCTTCATCGCGTCGATGTCCTGCGGCGCGAGGTTGCGGGCAATGTCGATATCGCCCTTCTCCAGCAGCAGGCGCTGAGTGGCGGCTTCCTTCACATGGCGATAGATCGCGCGTTGCAGCGGCGGCTTCTTGCCGTGGAACTGATCGTTGCGCTCCAGCACCACCAGCTCGTTGGCCCGCCACTCGCGCAGCTTGTAGGGGCCGGAGCCGGCATGGTTGAGCTTCAGCCAGGCACTGCCCAAGTCCGTGCCTTGCGCCTTGGCGAGCAGCAGCTTCTTGTCCAGCACCGAGGCCACATTGGCCGTCAGGCAGTTCAGCACAAAGCTGGGCGCATAGGACTTGTCGGTCTCGATGGTCAAGGTCAGCGGGCCGGTCTGGCGCACCTTCTCGGCCACATTGGTTTTCGACAGGCCCAGCTGCGTGAGGATGAAGGCCGGCGTCTTGTCCAGCAGCACCGCGCGCTGCAGAGACCAGACCACCTCTTCAGCCGTCAGGGCATTGCCGGAGGAGAAGCGCAGGCCCGGCAAGAGCTCGAAAGTGAAGGTCTTGCCGTCGGCCGAGACGGTCCAGCCCTTGGCCAGCTCGCCACTGAGCTTCGTGGGGTCAGCCACATCGAACTCGACCAGGCGTTCGTAGGTGTTGCCGATGATCTCGCCGGCGGCAATCTCGAAGGCCTCGGCCGGGTCCATCGAGATGATGTCGTCGAAGGCCATCGCCAGGATCAGGGAATCCTTGGGCGTGGCGGCCTGCAGCGGCGCCAGCGCAGCGGCCAGCAGCAAGGGGATGAGCAGAAGGCGGGACTTGAGAGCTGGCAAGGTCGGTTCCTCCGTTGGGCCCCCGGATTGTTGCCCAAGCGACGGCTGCTCTGTGCGAGGGGCGCGGTTACGATGCCCGACCCATGACGCAAGCTCCCCTGACCCCATGCGCCGCCAGCTGGCTCTCCTGAGCCTGGTGGCTGGCGCGGGCGGCCTGGCCTGGCTGCTGGTGCCACCCGACCATCCTTCAGCGCCAACGCCCGCGGCCTCAATTGCGGCCAGCGCGGCCGCCCCGGCGCCAGCCACGCCGGCCCCGCCCGCACCCACCCTGATCGGCGGCCCGGCGCACATCGCGGTACTCGCGGGAGACGGCGTGGCGGGCTCGCAGGAAGGCCCGACCGCGCAGGCGCGCTTCTCCGACCCCTACGGCCTGGTGGCTGCGCCCGACGGCCGCCTCTTCATCGCCGATGGTGGTGACAACAACCGCATCCGCGTGCTGGAGCGCAACGGCCAGCTGCGCACGCTCGCCGGCGGCGTGGAAGGCTTTACTGACGAAACGGGCGCGCAAGCCCGCTTCAACACGCCCTCGGGCCTGGCGCTCGATGCGACAGGCAATCTCTATGTGGCCGACACGGGCAATCACGCCATCCGCAAGGTCAGTCCGCAAGGCCAGGTGACGACACTGGCCGGCGACGGCACGCCGGGCTGGCGCGATGGCGCCGGTGCGCAGGCGCGCTTCAATGCGCCGCTGGCCGTGGCGGTGGACGGCCAGGGCCGGGTCTTTGTCGCCGACACGCACAACGACCGCATCCGCATGATCTCGCCCGATGGCATGGTGACGACGCTGGCCGGCGGCAGCCGGCCCGGCGACGCCGATGGCCCGGGCGACAAGGCCTTGTTCGACACGCCCTCGGCCCTCGCGCTCGATGCGCAGGGTCGGCTCTGGGTGGCCGACACCCGCAACGATGCGATTCGCAGCGTCGACCCCCGGACCGGCGAAGTGCAGACCTGGCTGCACAGCCGTGAGGACGATGAGGAAGCACTTCTGCGCAGGCCGCTGAGCCTGGCCTTCTCGCATGACGGCGTGATGCTGGTGGGCCTGCTGAGCAAGGGGCAGCTCCTGCAGATCACGGCGAGCAAGCAGGTCCATGCATTGACCGGTGGCGCGCTGCGCTTCGCACGAGCCAGCGGCATTGCCG
Organism: Paucibacter sp. JuS9; assembly: GCF_044043925.2. Classification (NCBI taxonomy): domain Bacteria; kingdom Pseudomonadati; phylum Pseudomonadota; class Betaproteobacteria; order Burkholderiales; family Sphaerotilaceae; genus Roseateles; species Paucibacter sp. JuS9. The sequence goes on along the minus strand of NZ_CP194172.1, from coordinate 4,930,254 downwards.
TGGACGCACGCGGCCGCGTGCTGGTGGCCGATGCACCGGCCTTTCGCATCCACGAGGTGCTGGCGGGTGAAGGCACCTCCGGTGCCTTGGGCCCCGCGCTCGAACAGCCGCCGCTCGCCAGTGAGGGTCGCTGGCCCTTGCGTCCGCAGAACAGCTGGCATGAGGTGGTGGGCATGCTCGGCGAGGTGCGCGGCGGCCGCGACAAGCAGGGCAAGCTCGACAGCCGCCATCACATGCATGCGGGCCTCGACATCCGCGGCGACGTGGGTGAAGCCGTGGTGACGATTGCCGACGGCAAGGTTCTGAGCCCGGCAGCCGCCTACGGCTTTGGGCGGCTGGGTGAAGGCCTGGCCATCGGGCCCCTGATGTACATCCACGTGAAGATCGGCCGCGACAAGGCCGGCAAGCCGGTGGACCCGCGGCGCATGCAGATGCTGCGCAATGCGGCCGGCAAGGTCGAGCGGGTGCGCGTGGCGCGTGGCACCCGCTACAACGCCGGCGAGGTGATCGGCTCGATCAATCCCATGGCCCATGTGCACCTGGCCCTGGGTGCACCGGGTTTCCTGCGCGACCCGCTGGCCCTGGGCTTCAAGGGCTTTGTCGACGAGGTGCAGCCGCGCATCGATTCCATCGAGCTGTTCGATGCCGCCGGCAAGCGCCTGGCCAGGCGCGACAGGGCGGGCGTTCTGGTCGTGCCAAGGGCGCCCCTGCAGATCGTGGTCGATGCCTGGGACCAGGTGAACGACAACCTGGAGCGCCGCCGCCTGGGCGTGCGCACGCTCGCCTGGCAGCTCCTGAAGGACGACGGCAGCCCGGCGACAGGCTTCGAGAACGGCTGGCGCGAAACGCTCAACTTCGAGGTCCTGCCGGTAGACGACGAGCTGGGCGTGAAGCTGGCGTATGCGCCCAGCAGCGGCATCACGGTGCATGGCGCCCGGGCCACGCAGTTCCGCTACCAGCTGGCGAATGAACTGCGCAGCGGCCGCGCCACGCCGGGCCACTGGGACCCCGGCTCGCTGCCTGCGGGCAAGTACCTTTTGCAGGTGCGGGTGCAGGACGCCAGCGGCAATGCCGCGCTGCGCGAGCTGCAGCTCCTGCTGCCGTAGCGGCCGTTCAGCGCCTGGGGCTGAACGCCCTCGTCAGTCCAGCACCAGCACCACCTTGACCGTGGCGTCGACGGCGGATTTCTCGATGTAGCCAATCGCATCAGGATTGGCGGCCACATGCTTCTTGACATCGGCGGCGCTGGTCAGCTCCTTGGGTGGCGTGGCCTTGCCAGAGAAGGTCAGGCGCGACCAGGCCGCCTTGACCTGGGCCGAGCTCTTGCCGGCGGCCTTGCTGTAGAACTGCTCGCGGCTGGTGCTGGCCTCCGGCAGGTCTGCAGCCTGGGCTGCGGCACCACTGGGCAGCACATTGGTGCGCCCCATGAAGATGGCGGCGGCCTGGTCAGCCGTCAACGAAGTCAGGGCACTTTTCGGGTTGACGATCACCGCTACCTGCGCAGCGGCAAGCAGGGGCAGCATCAGCAGCAGGGTCAGGCTGGCGGCACGGATTGGCGTGGTCATGATGGGCTCCGGTTCAGAAGACAAAGTCATAGCTGGCGCTCAGCAGCCGTGCGCTGCCGGCAAACGGGCTGCTGCCGCGATCACTGATGCGGTCGTATTGCAGCTTGAGTGCCCCGCCCTTGTGCAGCTCATAGCGCAATGCCAGCAGGCTGCCGCGGTCAACGACGGGCACGTAGTCGGCCGGGTAAGGGGTGGTCTCGCGGTACTGGCTGGTGCCTGCGGTCAGCGTGTACGCGCCGATCCGGTAGCCCGCCGTCAGAAGGTAGAAGCTCGCCTTGTAGCCGAGCTCGGCACGGTCGCTGCGGCCGACTTCGCTGCGCAGCGTCCAGGCGCCGATATCGGCGTTGAAAGCCGCACCCAGGAAGCTCTGGTTCACGCGCGTCTTGCCTGACAGCGTGGCCAGCACGACGCCGGTGTTGTGGTCGGTCTGCTGAAACTGCGAGCGGGTGTAGCTCAGGCGGCCACTGAACCAGTCGCGGCTGAACTCCAGCACCAGGCCGGCGATGCCGCTCCATTTGACGTCCATGGGGTCGTCGACAACCAGGCGCGAATAGGGGTTCTTCTTGCTGTTCTCGCTGCCCGCCAAGGCCTCGGCCCGCAGCGTCCACTCGCCGACGTCACGGCTCCAGGCGAGGCTGGCGCCGTTGTAGTTCACCACGTCCCAGCCGTAGACATCGGGGCTCGGGCGCACCGTGTTGTAGGCAAAGCCGATGTCCTGGAAATCGGAGTAGTAGTACAGCGGCAAGCGCTTGCGGCCCAGTTGAAGCGTCCAGTCGGGGCTGAGGCGCGCCGTGAGATAGGCCCATTCGAGGTTCAGGTGCTGCTCGTCCAGCGACCTGGCCGTCAGCTGCACCGTGGCGGAGAAGTTGGCATCGAATTTGGCCTGACCCTGCAGGCCCAGCCGGCTTTCCGGCTTCGCACTGGTCGAAGGGGTGTACACGCCGCCATGCCCCCAGTCGGCGATGGCTCGCGTGCAGTAGCCCGTATAGGCGCTGGCCATGGCCGCGTTGCTCTCGCAACTGCCGGAACTGCGCCCGAGCGCCAGCGTGCCGAAGCCGCTGAGGCTGAGATCCTGGGCGCAAGCGGCCGGCGCCGCCAGCGCGCCAAGCGCCAGGGCCAACACGGCCGAAGAAGATCTGAAAGCTCGCATCCGAAACTCCTGGTGGAAGCACTCCAATTCCCCGGCAGGCTTCTGTCGGGCCATGAGGCTTTATAGGCCGTCGAAGCCGCAGCAAGGCTTGATTTCGCGCAAATCACGCCACCCCGGCACCCTCAGCCTGCTGGTGGTTGGTTGAATGCAACGCCAGCACCAGATGCCGGGCTCAGGCCGCCGCCGACTGCTTGGGCCGCGCCGCGGCCTCCAGCCAGGCCGTCGCGTTCGCAGCATTCATCGGCCGCGAGAACATATAGCCCTGGCCGTAGCCACAGTGCAGCTTGTGCAGTGCCTCGCACTGCGCCGGCTCTTCAACACCCTCGGCCACGACGATCATGCCCATGCTGTCAGCGAGCGAAATCACCGTGTTGACCAGCGCGCCGAGCTCCTGGCGCCGGCACAGGTCGGTGATGAAGGAACGGTCGATCTTCAAGACGTCAAACGGCAGCTCGCTCAGATAGCTGAGCGACGAATAGCCGGTGCCGAAGTCGTCCATGCAAAGCAGGAAGCCCTGCTCCTTGAGCCGCGGCAGCAGGCCGAAGGCCACGTCCTGGTTGGCGATCACCGAGCTCTCGGTCACTTCGATACGGATGTCGCCAACCAGCAACCCCAGCTGCGAGCGCAGGTCGGTGAAGCGCTCGACCAGGCCGGCATCGCGCAATTGCACGCCCGAGACATTGACGCTGACATACCAGCCCTCCTGCCACTGGCCGGCGCGGCGCCAGGCCGCGACCTGGCGCATGGTGCCCTCCATGACCTGCAGGCCGATCTCGTTGATCAGGCCGTTCTCCTCGGCCACCGGGATGAACTCGCCGGGGCCGATGAAGCCCCGTTGCGCATGCTCCCAGCGCACCAGTGCCTCGAAGCCGGCATGAGTCTGGCCGTCCAGCCGCACGATGGGCTGGAAGAAGGGCTTGAACTCGCCGCGCTCGATGGCCTGGCGCATGTCCGACTCGATGCGGAAACGGTTTTCGGCCGCCTGACGCATGGGCGGCTCGAAGATCTCGAAGCGCGCGCGGCCGCGCGTCTTGGCCAGGTGCAGGGCCAGATCGGCGTCCTTGATCACCTCCTCGGCGCTGTTGTACTGCTCGCCGATCACGACCATGCCGATGCTGGCCGAGACCCGCAGCGTGCGGCCGTCCAGCTGGATCGGCTCCTGCAGGCGGCGCAAGACATCGCTTCCCAGCAGCGCCAGCTCGATCTCACCGCAGGGCTGGTGCACGACGACAAAATACTCGTCGCCGCCAAAGCGGGTGATCGAGCCATGCTCGCCAAAGAGATCGGCCAGGCGCTTGGACAGCAGGCACAGGAGCTCGTCGCCCTTGGAGTGGCCCAGGGTGTCGTTGAGGATCTTGAAACGGTCCAGATCGACGAAGAGGCCGCCGTGGCTCAATGCCGGCATGCTGCGGATCTGTTCGATGCTGCGCGTCAGGCAGGCGTCCAGCCACTTGCGGTTGGGCAGGCCGGTGACCGTGTCGTGATTGGCGTCGTATTCAAGCTGAACCCGCTGCGCTTCGCGGTCTCGCACATGGCGGCGCTGCACGGCCGTGACCCAGGCCAGTGCATGCACCAGGTTGCCGATGGCGAAGGCATGGCCGCCGAAGCCGCGCAAGGCGGTGTCGGGCAGCACGATGGTCAGCGACTGGATGGCACCGCCCAGCATGTTGGCGCCCAGGCCCGCAAGGAACCAGGGGTCCACAAGCTGACGCGCCCGCAGCCGGCGCACGAGCAGCGCGATCACCACGCCGGCCAGCAGCACCAGGGCCATGGCCGCGCTGCGGTACAGGCCTTCGAACTTGTACGCCACGCCAAACATCAAGGCCACCACGGCCACCGGCGCGGCCAGCGCGAGGCGCTCGCGCCCGCGCAATTGCAGGGACTCCAGCGTGGCCAGGCCGATGCCCAGCGTGAGCAGGCTGACCGACAGGCCATGCAGCTCGGGAAACCATCGCGGTGCCGGCCAGAAGGCCCACCACTGCTGCGCCAGGCCGAAGTTCTGAACCGACCAGAACACGAGCGTCGCCACATAGAACGCATAGGCGAGCGACAGCCTCGCCTCGCCGAGCACGCCCAGCTGCAGGCTCAGGAACGGGATCAAGAGCAGCATGCCCATGAAGCAGGCCAGCACCATCCAGTGCTGGCCGGTCTTGCGCTGCAGCTCCTCGCGCGGCACCAGCTCGATCCAGGAGCGCACTGCCTTGGCATCCTGGATGATCAGGAGCATGGGCGAATCGGCCGCGCGGGCGTCCAGACCGTGATGGGGCCAGGGGCTCAGGAGGCTGCCGGCCGGGTTGGCCTGCGTGCGCCCGCCCATGCGCAAGCGGGCACAGCCACTGGACTCGCGATAGGCCAGGCCGAACAGCTCGACGATGGGGTCTTCGTCGACCACCAGGGTGTCGGCGGCCACCGGACCTTCGAGCCGGAAGAGCTGCGCCGTGCGGCCGGACAGCAGCTGTGCAGGGGCCGATCCTGGGCACCAGGCCGCGGCCGATAGCGACTGCAAGAGCGCCTCGTTCAGCCGTTGCTCACGCCCCGCTTCATCCGGCCAGGACGAAAGCTTTTTCAACTCGGCAGCCGCCGAGCCACCGCACAGCAGGCAGCCCAGGAGCATGAGCAGCCACAGCCAGGCCGGCCCGGTCCGGGAGGAAAGGTCGATTCGATGCCGGGTACTGCTGGTCATCGCGATCCTGTTGGCTGTGCTGGCCTACCCTCGGATCATCGCAGGCAAGCGCTGCCGCTCGATCAGGATTTGCACCGGCATCTCGGTGCTGACGGACGAGCCCAGGTCAGCCTGCATGTCGGCATGCAGCTCTCCCTGAGCATCTGTGACTCGGGTGGGTTCAAAGAAGGCCTGGTAGCGTGCCTCCAGCGGGATGCGCGGCTGGTACAGCGTGCCCAGCGGCTCGCTCGGCCCGTAGTGGGTGCGCCGGGCGGCCCCGGCGCCCAGGTGCGCCTCGCGCGATGCGGTCGAGAAGCGCGGCAGCAGGCAGGCCAGGTCGGGGCTCAGCGCCGACAGCAGCGCCCGTGCCGGCAGCGTGCCGCGATAGCGACGCCACAGGCCCCAGGCATGGCGGCGCGCGCGGGTGGTGTCAATCATGCAGAAGTCCATCTCCGCCAGCAGCTGGCAGACCTCGTCTACCGGGTCGAGGCTTTCAGTCAGCAGCGAGCGGCCATCCATGTCGCGCAGCTTGAGGTGGGGCAGCAGCGCATGCTCGGCCACCAGGCGCCTGAACATCGGCGTGCCCAGCAGCGGAATCGCCAGGCTGATGAAGCTCGGCAGCGTCAAGGCCGGATTGGACGCGATGGCCTCGACCTCGGACCGCATCGCCGCCACCCGCCGCTCGCGGGGGTCGAAGATCAGGCCGTAATGAAAGGTCATGCCGGCGGACAGGCAACGCTCGATCCGCTGCGCGCCGGGCAATTGCAGGTTCTGCTTCTTTTGATAATGCCTCAACTGCGCGTCATCCATTGACTCGACGCCACTGAAGAAGCCGATGCAGCCGCTGCGCCGCGCCCGCTGCAGCCAATCGTCCTTGGCAAAGAAGTCCGAGGTCACGAGCGCTGCCCAGCCCTTGATGTGGCCAGCATCGACAAACTCCCGCAGCAGCTCCATGCGCGCCTCCACGTCGCACCTCGCGCCACCGAAGAAGTTCTGGTCCAGGAACATCACGCATTGCTTGCCCTGCAGCTGCTCCAGTTGCGCCCTCACCTGGGCCAGGGCCAGCGACTGGTAGGGCCGGCCCTCGGCCGTCATCGAGCAGAAGCTGCAGGCGAAGTTGCAGTTGCGGCTGGCCTCGGCATAGCCGACCGGATGCCAGCGGGGGCCGAGGTCCAGGCGCGGCGTCACCGCGGCCGCGCGCATCTCGGGCCCATACATGCCGGCCACCATTTCGGCCAGCGACTCGACGTCGCCACTCAGCACGATGTCGAAGTAGCGCGCGCAGAGCTGGGGCAGCACGCGCGCCAGCGGCCCGCCAGCCACCACGACCACGCCCGGGTTCAAGCTTTTGGCATAGGCGCAGAGCTGCTTCATGCGGTCGAGTGCGCTGTTGAGGCCGGTGAGCACAAGCAGCTGCGCCCAGGCCAGGCGCTTGAGCTCGTCCAGCGGCCCCTGGCGGAACTCGCAATGCACCTGCAGCTCGCAGCACTCCCGGGCAAAGGCGCCGGCCAGCGCCAGCGGTGCAATGGACTGCGGCACGAAGAGCGGATTGCCTCGCGCACCGCGGTTGTTGTCGGAGTAGCAGTTGACGATCAGGACTCTGAGCTTGCGCATTCGCGGCCTTGTGTCGTCACCGCGGGCTCGCGGCTCATGCTCGCCCAGGCCGCCTTGGCATCGGCAAAGCGTGCGTAGCCGATCTCGCAGCAGCGTTGCTCGTTCCAGCGGCCGTTGGCATCGAGCGAGAAGTAGCCGCCCGCACGGCGCACCGCCTGGTTCTGGCTGGCGCCGGAGATCCAGTTGTCGCAGAGCAGCTCGATCAGGCGCACGTCCTCATCGGCGGTGGCGGCGATGTCCATGTCCACCAGACGGCCGAACTCCTCGGGCGAGGCAAAGCCCTTGGGCGGCGCCCAATGCTGGCCCTCACGGCGCGGATGGATCAGGGGGCTGCAACGGATGATCGGCGATTCGCAAACCTGACCCGCCTGCCGCGGCACCTGCGCGCTGAGGGACAGATGGGCCAGGTAGCTGTCGGCATCCGGCGGCTCGGCAATGATGGCGCGCGCCACCTTGCGCAGGTCCTTGCGCAGGCAGGGTCTGGGGGCCTTGACCTTGAAGGACGGGTCGCAATCGGCGTCCCAAGGCAGCAGCATGCAGTTGCCGGAGCCGAGCGAGAGCACGCCGATGGCATCGCGGGGCACGCCATTGGCAATCGCCTCGCTGGCCGCGAGTTGCACCGGGTTGTTGAAGCCGGTCAGCGCGCCGTCCCAGAAGCCCGGTGAGTTGCTGCCTGCGGCGCTGGCCAGGCCGCCGAACCAGTTCAGCGGCGCATGCGTGGAGAGATTGATCGCATCGAGCAGGCTGATATGCCCGTCGTTGCGCGGAAAGTTGGCGGCCCCGCTGTCGCTGCGGCTGCGCAGCAGCTTGGCGCGGTCGAACTGGTAGTCGTAGCCGACGATCAGCAGCTCGGGCATGCCGCGCTCATCGGCCAGCTCCGACATCTTCCTGGGCCCGTTCGTGCCCACCACCGAGGCCATGAAGTCGCGCTTGCTCTCCATGCTGAAGCGGCAGCCGATGTCGCCCATCGTGAGCACCGACAGCAGGCGCTCGTACCAGGGCAGCTTGCAAAAAAAACGCTGCCGGTTCTGCTCGCTCTGGAACAGTCGGACGATCTGGCCGGGTGTCAGGTCGGCCACCAGCGCAGCGATCACGAAGGACCCGCCCGAGGTGCCGGCCGCCAGCTGAAACTGCGAGAGCAGCTGGCGCCCCGGCATGTCGGGGCCGAACAGCTCCTGCAGTGCCCGCGCCTGTGCCAGGCAAAACGTGCCCCCGCCGTCCAGACTGAGGATGCGGTAGGGCTTGTACAGCACGGCGGGCTCCTTCCCATGCTCCTTGCGGAGGCGGCAGCAGCAGCATGCGCACATGCACGGCGCACGACGCGCCGATTTACCTCCTTTCGGAGGCGGAGGTCAAGGCAATGCCGGCATCGGCCCGATCAACGTGGCGCGGCAGGCACGGCCTGACCCCATGCAGCTAGCGGGGGCGCTTGCCCAGGCCGAGATTCATGGCATTGAGCAGCTCGCCACGGTAGTCCTGCGACAGCTCCCATGCGAACAGGCCAGCGAGGCCGGCGCGGCGCGCATGGCGGCCCTTGTCCAGCACGCCGCGCGGGTCATCGAAGCCGATCCAGATTTGCTGCCCGGGCTCGTACAGGCTCCAGGAGCCGGTGCCCGGATCGTGGCGCAATTGCCAGCCCTTGGCGGGCTGGCCGCGATCATCGATGCGGTCTGCACGCAAGGCACGGTAGGTGACGGCACCGACATCGCCTTCAGCCGGATACGGCCCGCTGCGCGCGGCGCCGTTCACCGGCTTGCTGACACCGGCAAAGCCACGGCCGTACATGGCCACGCCGGCCACCAGCTTCTTGCGCGGCACGCCGGCACGTTCAAGGTTCTGCACCGAGCGCTCCAGGCTTTCATCGCCCGGCCGCTGGCTCCTCAAGGCCGTGTGATGACCAGCATCGGGCGACCAGGCACCGTAGTAGTCGTAGCTCATCATGAAGACCAGATCCAGCGCCTTGGCGGCCTGCTGGAAGTTGATGCGCTCAACGATGGCGCTGGTCGGATTGACGGCGGTGGTCACCAGGTAGCGGCGGCCGGTCTCGCGGCCCAGCAGCTCGACGGCGGCGCGCAGATCGTCCATCAGGTCGGCATAGCCCTGGCCGTCACTCTTGCTGCCGAGCTGCACGCCATTGACCTTGCCGTTGTCGCCCGGGTGCTCCCAGTCGATGTCCACACCATCGAAGCCCGGATGCTCGCGCAGGAAGCGCACCACGTCCGTGGCGAAGGCCTGGCGCCTGGCGGCGTCGCCAGCAAGATGGAAGAAGCCGTCCGAGCCGCCCCAGCCACCAACCGAGGCCAGCACCTGCAGCTCGGGCAGGCGCTGCTTGAGCTTCAGGAAACCGGCGTCAAAGCGCCGCTCGGTCTCGCCATCGCTCAGCGAGAACGCGGGCCGGCCAGCACAGAGCTTTTCGTCCTTGGCCAACTGGCCCGGGCCACAGATGCGCAGAAAGGCATAGAGCACATGGCTCAGGCTGCCGGGCTGGATCCGGTCCAGCAGGCTGATGTCCTCCCAGCCGGGCACATAGGCGCCGACGACGGGCGAATCGGGCTGCGTCTTGAACGCAAGAGGTTTGCCGCCGAAAGCCGGCGGCGCAGCAAGCAGCGGACCGCTCAGGCCAAGGGAAAGGGAACAGCAGAAAGACAGTACCGCGGTAGCAGGCAGGCGCATGAGGACTCCGTGTCGCAAGCGACGCGAAGACTAACACCAATTTACTACCAATCAGATACCAATTTCAAACTACTGCGGCGCCGGGCTGATGCGCACCTGGAGCTCGCGGCTGAGTTGCGGCTCGGCGTCGCGGCTGCTGTAGACGCCAGGCGGTGAGGCCTGCGGGCCGACGCCGTCACGGGCTATCACCACCCATTGCTGCAACGGTACCAGCAGGCTGCTGATCAGTTCCTCGCTGCCGGCCTCGTCGCGCGGCTGCAAGCTGCGCAGCTCCAGCAGGGCCGGCTTGGCGCCACCGGGCCAGTTCACCTTGAGCTGCACACCGGTCTGCCGTTCAACCCAGACCGAACGCGACTGCGCCTGCGGCTGCATCTGGCCCCGGCGCATCTCGACGCCCCAATCGATCCATTCGACACGCTTGCGCTCATTCATCAAGGCGCTGGCCGAGCGGCCATTGAGCACCATCAGCCTTTGCACAGCGCCGACGCCGGCATCGTCGGGCCGGGTGGAGACCATCTTGCCGCCCTTGGGCGAGACCGAGCCGCCAGTGCCCACCACCACGGCACCCTGCTTGTTGCCGGCCAGAGCCGCGCCGCTGATGCTGGACTCGACCCAGCGCAGCTCGATCTGCAACATCAGCTGTGGCGGCTCGGCGGCCCGCGCCAGCAGCGGCACGAGGACCACCGCTGGGAGCAGCGCGGGAAGCAGGTGTACGAGAAGATGACGCCTGATCATGAGAGCTTCAGCATAGGCGCGGGCGCCGCTGCAGACTCAGCCGAAAAGCACGCGATTGCGGCCTTCATTCTTGGCCTGGTAGAGCAGTCGGTCGGCCCGCTCCAGCGTCTGCTCCAGGCTTTCACCGGGGCGGTGCTGGGTGAGACCGGCCGAAACACTGGTTTGCAGCATGCGTTCGCCCATCGGCACACGAAGCGCCTCCACATGCTCGCGCACGCGCTCAACGCCAGCCACGGCCGGCGGCATGCGCGCATCGGCCATCAGCAGCACGAACTCCTCGCCGCCCCAGCGCGCCAGCACGTCGGAGGCGCGGATCGCCGCCTGCGCAACGTCGGAAAAGCCGCGCAGCACCGCGTCGCCAGCGCCGTGGCCATGCTGGTCGTTGATGCGCTTGAAGTGGTCGATGTCCAGCAGCGCGACGCAGAAGCTCTGGCCACTGCGCTGGCAGCGCTGCACCTCCTGGTCCAGGAGCGTCTGCATGTGGCGGCGGTTCAGGAGCCCGGTCAGTTCATCGCGCGTGGCCATCGACTGGATCTGCGCCAGCGCTTCGGCCAGCTCGGTCTTCTGCTGCGCCAGCCGGTGCCGGATGCGACTCAGGCGCCCGGCCAGGATGGATACCGCCGGCAGCGTGCAGGCCAGCATCAGGAAGTGGCCCAGTTCGACGGCTGGCGGGTAGACCGCGGGCTTGCACTGCGACATCGCCGCCATCGTCAGGCCGAACAGGCCGAGGGCATAGAGGCTGATGCGCAGGGTCGTGCTGGCGCGCAGCTGGAACATCCCGAACACCAGGATGATCATGAGGATGGGAAAGGTCGCGCCGCGCACCGGCCCGGCCATTGAGTAGCCGATGGCGCCACTGGCAATCGCGAACACCATCTGCCCAACGGTCAGCGAGGGATCGGCCAGGCGCTTGCTCCAGCCGCAGCGGATCAGGAGGTAGGCCGTCAGGAGGCCGCCGAGGGACAGGACAGTCCACCACCACAGCGGCCCCTGGTCCACGCCCGTGACCCAGGCCGCGTACTGCATGATGCAGACGCAGATCGCCATCAGGGCGATGGCCAGGCTGGCCTGGCGCAGGCGTATGCGCTGCACCGGCTCGGTAGTGAACAGCAGGTCCGCGAGGCGGTCCGTCCAGCCGGCAGTCGTGGCGACACGTGTCATGAGCCACAAGCCTACCCGATCAGCCGCCCCGTGCCGATTGCAAGTGTGCGAGCGGCACACCGCCGCCGGCCTTCACTTCGCCCAAAGAGAAGCTCGTGTGCACATCCTTGACATTGGGCAAGCTCAAGAGTGTGTCGATCGTGAAGCGGCTGAAGGCATCGAGGTCGGTGGCCAGCACCTGCAACTCGAACGTGCCGGCACCAGAGATGTAGTGGCAGGAGATCACTTCGGGCAGGCGGCGTATCGCTTCTTCCAGCACCTTGGTGGCCTGCGCATTGTTGCGGTCCGCATCCACCTTCACGAAGGCCAGCACACCGAGGCCGACCTTGCGGCGGTCGATCTCGGCCCGATAGCCGGTGATGTAGCCCTGCTCCTCCAGCCAGCGCACGCGGCGCCAGGTCGGCGCGGCCGACAGGCCGATGCGCGCCGCCAGCTCGGCATTGGACAGGCGCGCCTCGCGCTGCAGCTCGACGAGGATGGCGATGTGATAGCGGTCCAGGGCGCCGTCTTCGCTCTCGGCGGGCACGGGCTGGCCAGCCTGAGAAGACGCCGGCACGGAGACCTGGGTTTGCCCTGATTTGCGGGATTTCGTCGCCATATTGGTAGTGATTTGCCAGTTTGAGAAAGATTATTGCTCCAAGCTTCGGTTTAGGGCGTAAATGAGAAAGCACCCCTCGCCATGCTTTCCCTACACTCGCTGATCCGGAATACTGCCGATATCCGGGCCCGCACGCGCGCCACAAGCGAGCACTGCCAGCCTCGTCCCCCAGGAGCCATCGCCCATGAATGCACCGCTGCCCGAACACATCCTGCGCGCCCTCGAAAAGGTCACGCTGGATGACAAATACTCGCTAGACAACGGTCGCGCCTTCATGAGCGGCGTGCAGGCCCTGGTGCGCCTGCCCATGCTGCAGCGCACGCGGGACGCGATGGTCGGCCTCAACACTGCCGGCTTCATCTCGGGCTACCGCGGTTCTCCGCTGGGCGGCTACGACCAGATGCTGATGCAGGCCAAGAAGCACCTGGCCAAGCAGAACATCGTGTTCCAGCCGGGCGTGAACGAAGAGCTGGGCGCCACCGCCGTGTGGGGTTCGCAGCAGCTGGACCTGTTCCCGGAGAAGGCCAAGTACGACGGCGTGTTCGGCATCTGGTACGGCAAGGGCCCGGGCGTGGACCGCTGCATCGACGTGTTCAAGCACGCCAACATGGCCGGCACTTCCAAGCATGGCGGCGTGATCGCCGTGGCCGGCGATGACCACATCGCCAAGAGCTCCACGGCCGCGCACCAGAGCGACCACGTGTTCAAGGCCGTCGGCTTCCCGGTGTTCTTCCCGAGCAGCGTGCAGGACATCCTCGACATGGGCCTGCATGCCTTCGCCATGAGCCGCTTCTCGGGCCTCTGGTCGGGCCTGAAGACGATCCAGGAGATCGTTGAATCCTCGGGCAGCATCAGCGTCGACCCGGACCGCGTGAACATCATCCTGCCGGAAGACTTCCAGATGCCCGAGGGCGGCCTGCACATCCGCTGGCCCGATGCGCCGCTGGAGCAGGAAAAGCGCCTGATGGATTACAAGTGGTACGCCGCCCTGGCCTATGTGCGTGCCAACAAGCTGAACTACAACGTCGTAGCCACGCCGAACGACCGCTTCGGCATCATCGCCAGCGGCAAGGCCTGGAACGACACCCGCCAGGCGCTGCACGACCTGGGTCTGGACGACGACACCTGCCGGCGCCTCGGCATCCGCCTGCACAAGGTCAACGTCGTGTGGCCGCTGGAAGCCACCATCACGCGCGACTTCGCCACCGGCCTGCAGGAGATCCTGGTCGTCGAAGAAAAGCGCCAGATGATCGAGTACCAGCTCAAGGAAGAGCTGTACAACTGGCGCCCCGATGTGCGCCCCAATGTGCTGGGCAAGTTCGACGAGATCGAAGGTGACAACACCGGCGGCGAATGGAACCAGGCCAACCCGAGCCAGAACTGGCTCTTGCGCCCTCAGGCTGACCTGACGCCGGCCATAATTGCCCGTGCCATTGCCAAGCGCCTGAAGAAGCTGGGCGTTGACAGCGACATCCAGGCCCGCCTGGACGCCCGCGTCGCCGTGATCGACGCGAAGGAAAACGCGCTCAAGGCCGAGGAGAAGACCGCCGGCGGTGCCGACCGCACGCCCTGGTTCTGCTCCGGCTGCCCGCACAACACCTCGACCCGCGTGCCCGAAGGCTCGCGCGCCGTGGGCGGCATCGGCTGCCACTACATGGTGACCTGGATGCCGGGCCGCAACACCGCCACCTTCACGCAGATGGGTGGCGAAGGCGTGCCCTGGGTCGGCCAGGCACCATTCACGGATGAGAAGCACATCTTCTCCAACCTGGGCGACGGCACCTACTTCCACAGCGGCATCCTGGCGATCCGCCAGAGCATCGCTGCCGGCGTGAACATCACCTACAAGATCCTCTACAACGACGCGGTCGCGATGACCGGCGGCCAGCAGGTGGGCGAGCGCCCGGAAGGCCACAGCGTCACGCAGATCATGAACAGCGTGCTGTCCGAAGGCGTGGCCAAGCTGGTGATCGTCACCGACGAACCCGAGAAGTACGCCGGCAAGCCGCTGGGCCTGGGCGTGACCGTGCACCACCGCGACGAGCTGGACGCGATCCAGCGCCAGTTCCGCGAGATCCCGGGCACGACGGCCATCATCTACGACCAGACCTGCGCCACGGAGAAGCGCCGCCGCCGCAAGCGCGGCAAGCTCGTGGATCCGGCCAAGCGCGTCGTCATCAACGAACTGGTCTGCGAAGGCTGCGGTGACTGCTCCATCCAGTCCAACTGCCTGTCGGTCGAGCCTCTGGAAACCGATTTCGGCCGCAAGCGCCAGATCAACCAGAACAGCTGCAACAAGGACTACAGCTGCACCAAGGGCTTCTGCCCGAGCTTCGTCACCATCGAAGGCGGCGCGCTCAGGAAGCCCAAGAAGGACAAGTCGCTGAACCCCTTTGATGCCGCCATGGGCGTCATTCCGCAGCCCACGATCCCGAGCGCAGCCGAAGCCTGGGGCATCGTGGTCGCCGGCGTCGGCGGCACCGGCGTCATCACCATCGGCCAGCTGCTGGGCATGGCCGCCCACCTCGAAGGCAAGGGCGTGATCACGCAGGACGCAGCGGGTCTCGCGCAAAAGGGCGGCGCGACCTGGAGCCACATCCAGATCGCTGACCATGCGGACGACATCCACTGCACCAAGGTTGGCACAGCCGAAGCGCAGCTGGTGATCGCCTGCGACTCCATCGTCGCGGCCAACAGGACCACGCTGGCCGTGATGCGCGAAGGCCGCACCTTCGTGGCGCTCAACACCCATGGCTCGCCCACCGCGAGCCTGGTGAATGACGCCAACTGGAGCTTCCCCGGCGCCGCCTGCGAGGGCGCCATTCAAGCCGCCGTCGGCAAGGACCATCTCGGCATGTTCGACGCCGAGGAAGTGGCCGTGAAGCTGGTCGGCGATTCGCTGTACACCAACCCGCTGATGCTGGGTTATGCCTGGCAGCAGGGCCGCATCCCGCTGAGCTATGCAGCCCTGATGCGCGCCATCGAGCTGAACAACGTCCAGATCGACAACAACAAGGCCGCCTTCGAATGGGGCCGTCGCTGCGCCCATGACCTGGCGGGCGTGCAGTCGCTGTACTTGTCAAATAGCGCCGCCAAGCAGGTGATCAACTTCGTCAAGCGCCCGGGCGTGGACGAGATCGTCGCCAAGCGCGTCGAGTTCCTGACCGGCTATCAGAACGCGGCCTATGCCGAGCAGTACAAGGCCTTCGTCGAGAAGGTGCGTGCGGCAGAAGGCGCCCTGAACAGCACGAAGCTGACCGAAGCCGTGGCCAAGTACCTGTTCAAGCTGATGGCCTACAAGGACGAGTACGAAGTCGCCCGCCTGCACAGCGACACCTCGTTCACCGACAAGATCGCCGCGCAGTTCGAGGGCGACTACAAGATCGTGCACCACCTGGCACCGCCGCTGCTGTCGAAGAAGAACGACAAGGGCGAGCTGATCAAGCGCCAATTCGGCGCCTGGGTGCGCCCGGCCTTCTCGGTGCTGGCGAAGATGAAGGGCCTGCGCGGCACGGCGCTGGACATCTTCGGCTACACCGAAGAGCGCAAGATGGAACGCGCGCTGATCCAGCAGTACCGCGAAAGCATCGAAGCGATCTTGAGCAAGGGCCTGACGGCCGAGCGCCTGCCGCTCGCCACCGACATCGCCCGCATCCCGGAAGAGATCCGCGGCTACGGCCATGTGAAGGAGCGCCATGTGCATGCCGCGCGCGGCAAGTGGGACGGCCTGATGAACCAGTGGCGCCAGGCCTGATCGTTCAGTCGATCCAACGCTCCGCCCCAAAACAACCCGCAGCGCGCAAGCCCTGCGGGTTTGTTTTGCCCAGTCAAGCGGCAGGCGGCGGCTAGACTGGCGCGCCCTCATGCGGGGCTACCGATCAGACAGGGGGATTCCAACAATGATGAAGATGAACGCCATGCTGGCGCGGGCGCTGTTGTGCCTGCTGCTGGTCAACGCCGGGCCGGCCCTGGCCCAAGGCAAGGACGACGCCGCCAAGGCCTGGGCCGATGCCCAGCAGGCCGCCAAGCCCGGCCCGCAGGACATTGCCCTGGCCGGCCAGGCCGTGCTGCACCTGCCCGAGGGCAAGGTCTTCATCCCGCAGCCGCACGCGGCGGCCGTGATGCGCGCCATGGGCAATCCGGGCAGCTATGCCGACCTGGAAGGCGTCATCTTTCCGGCGGGCCAGGGCGGCTGGTTCGCCGTGCTGCGCTTCGAGAAGTCGGGCTACATCAAGGACGACGACGCCAAGGACTGGAACGCCGACGATCTCCTCAAGTCCTACCGCGAAGGCACCGAGGCTTCCAACGAAGAGCGCGTGAAGATGGGCGTGCCGGCGATGGAAATCACCGGCTGGGCCGAGAAGCCCGCCTATGCCAAGGACAGCCACCGGCTCGTCTGGGCGATGAGCTCACGCAGCAAGGGCGCGCCGGCTGGCGATGAAGCCGGTGTCAACTACAACACCTATGCGCTGGGCCGCGAGGGCTACATGAGCCTGAACCTTGTGACCGGCCTGAACGAGCTGAGCAGCCACAAGGCCGAGGCGCAAAGCCTGCTGGCCGCGCTGGAGTTCAACGAAGGCAAGCGCTATGCCGACTTCGACAGCAGCACCGACCACGTGGCCGAATACGGCCTGGCCGCGCTGGTGCTGGGCGTGGGCGCCAAGAAGCTGGGCCTACTGGCCGTGGTCTTCGCCTTCGTCGCCAAGTTCGCCAAGGTGTTCATCCTGGGCGGGGCCGGCGTCGCCGCCGTCGCTGCAAAGTTCTTCAAGCGCAACAAGCCCCAGGCCTGAAGCCACCCCATGATCAAGTTGCTGCTGCTGGCCTTCTCGGGCCTCAAGTTCGGCAAGCTGCTGGCCAGTGGCGGCACCATGCTGCTGTCGGTCGTGGTCTATGCCTGGATCTTTGGCTGGCGCTATGCGGTGGGCTTCGTGGCCCTGCTCTTTGTGCACGAGATGGGCCACTTCCTGGCGGCCCGGCAGAAGGGGCTGAACGTGGGCCTGCCCACCTTCATTCCCTTCGTCGGCGCCTGGGTCGAGCTGAAGGACCTGCCGCATGATGCGCAGACCGAGGCCTATGTAGGCTTGGCTGGCCCGCTCGTGGGCACGGTGGGTGCCACGCTGTGCTACCTGCTCGCGCGCAGCGAAGGCTCGAACCTGCTGCTGGCCATTGCCTACAGCGGCTTCTTCCTGAACCTGTTCAATCTGATCCCCGTTTCGCCCTTCGACGGCGGCCGCATCACGGCCGTGCTCTCGCCCCGCATCTGGCTCCTGGGCGTGCCCGTGCTGGTGGGCCTGTTCCTGTGGCGGCCCAGCCCCATGCTGATCCTGATGGCGATCCTGGCCTGGCCCCAGCTGTGGAAAGCCTGGAAGTACCGCAAGGACAGCGTCGAGGCCCAGACCTACTACGCTGTGCCAGCGGCCGTGAAGTGGGAGTACGGCAGCTGCTACCTGCTGCTGGCCGCCTACCTGGCCGTGATGAGCCACGATGTGCACGAGATGCTCGGAACGCACGGGGCCGGATTGACATAGTTCTGGCGCCGGCATTCAATGGACTTCAGGCGGTCACTGCGAACCGCTCCAGGGGTCCATCATGATGAACGGCAAGGCCATAGGCATCTCTTTCCGGCTCTGGCTGCCCACGCTGTTGACGGCGGCCATTCTTCTCACACTGACGCTGGTGTCGAGCTGGCGCAGCGCCCAGGCGCTGGAGGCCGAGCAGACCGCACAGGCCGAGCAGCGGGAAAAGCTGGAGATCTCGCTGCAATGGGCCGGGCTCACGCAGGCCAATGCGGCCCGCACCATGGCCGGCCTTCAGGCCAGCGATGCTGGGTTAGCGACCCTGCTCAAGCCCGAGATGGATGCGACCTCGGCCCGCATCTCCGAGCTGCAGAAGAAGATCGAGGCAACGGCCGACACCCAGGAAGAGAAGAGCAGCCTGGCTGCGATCGCCAAGGCACGCGCCGTCTACATCGAGGCGCGCAATGCGGCCGCCAAGGCCAGGGGCAGCGGCGACACGGACACGCAGGTCGCCGGCGTGCGCAGCCTGCTCGAGCAGTACCTCGCCGCACAGAAGTCCTATGTGGATCTCCAGCGCAGCATGGCCGTGGACGTGGCAGCGGCAGCCAAGAGCGCCCGCTCGGCCAGCGTGATGATCACGGCCGTGCTGCTCGGCGCCGTGGTGCTGATGTTGCTGGTCAGCACCTGGCTGATGGCGCGTTCCTTCATCCCGCCGCTGCGCCTCGCACTGGACGCGACCGAGCGCATCGGCGCGGGCGACCTCTCGGTGCAACTGGAAAGCGGCCGGGGCGACGAAATCGGCGACCTGCAGCGCGGCCTCAACCGCATGGTCGTCTCCCTGCGCAGCCTGGTGCGCGATGTGCGCGACAGCGCCGAGAACATCAAGTCGGCGGCCAGCGAAATTGCCATGGGCAACCAGGACCTGAGCCAGCGCACCGAGGCGGCGGCCAGCAGCCTGCAGCAGACCGCCTCGACAATGGAAGAGCTCACCAGCACCGTGCGCAGCTCGTCCGACTCTGCCGCCACGGCCAACCAGCTGGCGGTGGACGCCGCCAGCGTGGCACAGAACGGCGGCCAGGTCGTGGGCCAGGTGGTGGACACCATGGGGCGCATCCACGCCAGCTCGGGCCGCATCAGCGACATCATCGGTGTGATCGACGGCATCGCCTTCCAGACCAACATCCTGGCCTTGAACGCGGCGGTTGAAGCAGCCCGCGCGGGCGAGCAAGGCCGCGGCTTTGCGGTCGTTGCGAGCGAGGTGCGGGCCCTGGCGCAGCGCTCGGCCGGCGCCGCCAAGGAGATCAAGACGCTGATCGGCCAGAGCGTCAGCGAGGTCGACGCCGGCTCAAGCCTGGTTGGCCGCGCGGGCACCACGATGGGCGCAGTGGTCGACAGCGTCAAGCGCGTGACCAGCGTGCTCGGCGAGGTCAGCGCCAGCTCCCGCGAGCAGAGCCAGAGCCTGGCCACCATCAATGCCGCGGTCAGCCAGCTCGATCACATGACACAGCAGAACTCGGCCCTGGTCGAAGAAAGCGCGGCGGCCGCCGCCAGCCTGCAGGAGCAGGCCCTGCGACTGGCGAGCATGGTCGAGACCTTCAGGCTCGAAGGCGCCTTGGCACGTTCCTGAGGCTCACTTGTAGAGCAGGTGCGGCAGCCACAGGCCGATTTGCGGCCAGATGTAGAGCAGCACGATGGCAATGACCTGGATGCCCATGAAGGGCAGCATGCCGGCGAAGATCTGGTTCAGTGTCACGTGCCTGGGGCTCACACCCTTCAGGTAGAAGGCCGCCATCGCCACCGGCGGTGACAGAAAGGCGGTCTGCAGGTTCAGCGCCACCAGCAGGCCGAAGAACAGCGGGTCGATGCCGAACTTGTCGAGCAGCGGGATGAAGATCGGCATGAAGATCACGATGATCTCGGTCCACTCCAGGGGCCAGCCGAGGATGAAGATGATCAGCTGCGACAGGATCAGGAACTGCACCGGCGTCAGATTCATCGACAGCACCCAGCGCTCGACCAGTTCCTGCCCGCCCAGCAGCGCAAACGCCGCCGCGAAGATGGCGCTGCCCACGAAAAGCCAGCACACCATGGCGCTGGTCTTGGCGGTCAGGAACACCGACTCCCTGACCACGCCGAAGTTCAGCTGCCGGTAGGCCGCAGCCAGCAGCAGGCCGCCTGCGGCACCGACCGCCGCAGCCTCGGTGGGCGTGGCCAGACCAAACACGATGGAACCCAGCACCGCCACGATCAGCACCACCAGCGGGAAGAACGACGCCAGCAGCATCTTGAAGATCTCGAGCCGCTGGAAAGTGAACTGCAGGTAGAACAGCGCCAGCAGCACGGCGCCCACGCCGGTACCGATCCAGAAGTTGCGCGAGGCCGGCACGCGCTCTGCGGCTGCGGCCGGCGCAGCGACCGCCCCGGGCGCGGCGGCGCTGGCGGCCTCCTCTTCGGCGCCGGGCGGCGCCTTCAGACCGCCGCCCTGCTCGGCCCCTGGGGGCTCTTGCAGGCCCCCTTGAACCGCTTCAACTGCGGAACCCGGTGGCGTGCTCACGCTGTCGGTCTGGACCAGGACTGCCGCCTCGGGGGCGGCCGTCGACACGCGATAGGACAGGCCCGCCACGGCCAGGAACAGCAGCAGCGGCAGCAGCACCACGCCCAGCTGACGCAGCACATGGGCCGCCGGCACGCCGAGATTGCGGCGTCCGCGCAGTGCGGCGAGCAGGGCCGGCAGCGCACGGTTGGAGATGCCGTCGGCAAGCGGCTGCGTCAGCGGTGGCAGCGGCACGAAGCGGTCGGCCATCGACAGCGGCGGCGCCAGGTGGGGTTTCCATTTGGCTAGGATGATCACGTAGAGCATGTAAAGCCCCGCCAGCATCAGGCCCGGAAAGAAGGCACCCGCATAGAGCTGCACCACCGACACGCCCGCCGTGGCGCCATAGACGATCAGCATCACCGAGGGCGGAATCAGGATGCCCAGGCAGCCACCCGCCGTGATGGCGCCCGCCGAGAGCTTGACGTCATAGCCGGCCTTGAGCATCTGCGGCAGCGCCAGCAGCCCCATCAGCGTGACCACCGCGCCGACGATGCCGGTGGCGGTGGCAAACACGGCACAAGTGAAGATGGTGGCCACGGCCAGCGAGCCCGGCACGCGCGCCATGGCCAGATGCAGGGAGCGGAAGAGCTTCTCGATCAGGTTGGCCCGCTCGATCAGGTAGCCCATGAACACGAACAGCGGGATCGAGATCAGCACATCCTTGCTCATCACGTTGAAGGTCGACTGCACCATCAGCGTGAGCGTCTTGTCGGTGTCGCGGTCGTAGGCCAGCCAGGTGAAGATCATGCCCATGCCCATCAGCGTGAAGGCGGTGGGGAAACCGAGCATGATGGCCACCACCACCAGCGAAAGCATCAGCAGGCCCAGATGCCCGCGGGTGATCTGCTCGGCGCTGATCAGCATGGCGGCCACGCCAAGCAGGATCAGCGCCATCAGGCTGAAGCCGAACCACAGTTCTTTGCGGATTTTCACGGGCGCTCCTCGCGGACCGGGGGGACGACCAGGCGGTCGAGTGCTTCGATGTCTTCGTTCTTCACATGGACCATGGCCTTGAGCTTGTCGACGTCGACCTCCACCACGTCTTCACCGCGCGAGGGCCACTCGCCGTCGCGCAGGCACTGCAGGCAACGCACGATCTCGACCAAGCCCTGCAGCAGCAGCATGCCGCCGGCCAATGGAATGACGAACTTGAACGGGTAGAGCGGCAACGGCACGGCCGAGAAGGTCTGCTCACGGATGGCCAGGGCCTCCTGCGCATAGTTCCAGCCCGCCCAGGTCAGCGCCACGACGCCGGGCAGGAAGAACAGCACGTAAAGCACCAGGTCCACCCAGGCCTGGGCGCGCGGTGAGAAGAAGCTGTAGAGCACGTCGCCGCGCACATGGTTGTTCTTGGCCAGCGTGTAGGCGCCGGCCATCATGAACAGCGTGCCGTAGAGCATGATCTGCGCGTCCAGCACCCAGGCGTGGGGCGTGTTCAGCGCATAGCGCGAGAACACCTCCCAGGTGATCAGGCCTGTGAGCAGCAGGATCAGCCAGGCAAAGGCCTGGCCCAACCAGGTGGAGACGCGATCCACCGCCAGCAGCATTGCTTGCATCAGTGACGTCCTTCTTGTTGCGCGGGCCTTCTCTTGCGGAGCGGCCCTCGACAGACGAGTGGCAGTCGGGCGGGGACTGCCACTCTCCGGTTTCAGCCTCCTTGAGGTCCGGGCCTAGCCCTTGCGACCAAAGTAGTGGTGCCAGGCCATCTTGAAGTCGACCAGATAGTCGTTCTGCCATTGCCCGGCACGCTGTGCAAAGGCGCGCTGGCTGTCCAGCACCTTCTTGAAGTACGGGTTCTCGGCCGACTTCTTGGCCACAACCTTGTCCCAGGAGTCGAGCTGGTTCTGCAGGATGGCGTTCGGGGTCTTGTAGAACGCGACGCCCGCCTTCTTCATCTCCGCATAGTCCTTGGAATTGCGGTCGATGGCCTTCCAGCTCATGTCGGCGCTGGAGGCCTGCACTGCATAGTCGATGATCTTCCTCAGCTCGGCCGGCAGCGCGTTGTACTTGGCCTTGTTGAACAGGATCTCGAACTGCTCGGTGCTCTGGTGGAAGCTCTGCAGCATGCAGTTCTTGGCCACGTCAGGGAAGCCGAGCACCCGGTCGCTCGAGGCATTGTTGAACTCGGCCGCGTCGATCAGGCCGCGGTCCAGCGCAGGCACGATCTCGGCGCCGGGCAGCGGGTTCACCGCCGCACCCTGCTCGGTATAGAGGTCCACCGCCAGGCCCACGGTGCGGAACTTGACGCCCTTCATCTGCTCCAGATTGGCCACTGGCTTCTTGAACCAGCCATAGGGCTGTGTGGGCATCGGGCCGTACAGGTAGGAAACCACCTCCATGTTGATGGCCTTGTAGATCTCCTCCAGCAAGGCTTCGC
This sequence comes from Paucibacter sp. JuS9, assembly GCF_044043925.2. NCBI lineage: Bacteria > Pseudomonadati > Pseudomonadota > Betaproteobacteria > Burkholderiales > Sphaerotilaceae > Roseateles > Paucibacter sp. JuS9. The sequence goes on along the minus strand of NZ_CP194172.1, from coordinate 4,907,607 downwards.
CGCCACCGTAGTTGTGCCAGGACAGCAGCATGTTCGGGTCCATGCCGAAGCCCGGACCGGAGCCCCACAGCGCCAGCGCCGAGTTCTTGCCGTAGTGATAGGCCACCACGCCATGGCCACCATCCAGCGTGCCCTTGTTGACGGCGTCCAGCAACTGGAAGGCCGGCACGACGGAACCGGCAGGCAGCACCTCAATCTTGAGGCGGCCGCCGGCCATCTCGTTGACCTTCTTGGCGAAGTCTTGCGCGTACTCGTGGAAGATGTCCTTGGCCGGCCAGGTGGACTGGAAGCGCAGGCTGACAGTCTGGGCCTTGGAAATCATTGGCGCCGCCATGGCTCCGGCGGCAACCGTGCCGGTGGCAGCTTTCTTCAAGAAGCGTCGACGTGAAGCCGGCGCGACAGGTTTGTCATTCATCTCGGTCTCCTGGTGATTGTTCTGAAGCGAATCTGCGCCGGCGGTGAGCTCACGCCCCCGCCTCGCCAGGTCGAATATCAAAGCCCGGCATCCCAGCGGCAAGTGGGGAAACCCGGTGCATTTCGGCGCCAGGCGCCTTGCCCTGGCACACATTGGTGCGATGGACTGGTCGGCTGTTGCCATTTGCATTCAAACGTATACACTCGTACTCAAGCGAACCCGCACAGCAGGAGAAGCGCATGAGCATCAGCCCGACCATGGAGCCCTTGTCGGCCCGCATACCCAGTGACCTCTATCTCTGGCTGGCCCAGCTGCAGGTGGAGGGGGCCACGACCAACAGCGACAAGCTGCGTGTGCTCCTGAGCCAGCTCAAGCGCCAGCACGATGGCGCCTTCGACTTCGTCACCGCCCTGGCCTGGTGCCGCGACCTCGCCGCCCGGCTGCGCGACGCCCTGGCCACGCTGGACAACAACGCCGGCCAGCATTCCGAGGTGCTGGCGCAAAGCATCGAGCATGTCTGCCATGCGATGGCCCTGGTCGTCTCGGCCGAGGCCGGCAGCATCGAGCAGGCCCGCCAGCTCGAAGACGCCCTGGTGCGCCGCAGCTTTGCCCTCAACGAGGCGCTCCTGCGCCAGGCCATGACGCCCGCCGCCGCCGCCTTCGATCCCGCTGTGGTGAGCCGCCACATGGCCACCACCCTGCAACTGGCCACCGCCATCGACACCCTGAAAGGAGCCCGCAATGGCTGATTCCCTCAAGACCCGCGTCACCCGTGTGATGGCCTCGGGCGTGCACGCCCTGCTGGACAAGATCGAAGATCGGGCGCCCGAGGCTCTGATGGAGCAGTCGCTGCGCGAGCTGGACGGCATCGTCGACGAGGTGCGCCTGGAGCTGGGCCGCGTCAGCGCCAATCGCCACCTGACGCAGCAGCGCCATGCCGAGCTGAACCAGCAGCATGAGAAGCTGCAAGACCAGATCGGCGTGGCGCTCGGACAAGGCCGCGAGGATCTCGTGCGTGCCGCCGTGGCCCGCCAGCTCGATATCGAAGCGCAATTGCCGCTGATTGAGTCGAGCCTGGCTGAACTGGCCCGCCAGGAAGCCGAGCACCGTGGCTATGTCGAGGCCCTGGGCGCCAAGCGGCGCGAGATGGAAGCGGCGCTGAGCCAGTTCCGCACGAGCCGCGCAGCAGTCACCGCACCGGGCGCTATCGCAAGCAATACCGAGTCGCGCTTGCAGGCCGTCACGGGTGCATTTGACCGCGTGTATGAGCGTCAGACCGGATTGAGCGGCCCGGCCCGTGCCGGCAAACTGGCCGACGCCGCCCAATTGCAAAGCCTGGAAGAGCTGGTGCGGCAGACCCAGATCGAGGCCCGCCTCGCCCAGCTCAAACTCAGCCACTCCAAGACATGAGCCTGTTCACCACGCCCGAGAACCTGCCGTTCGGACTTGCCTTCGCGCTGATCGTCGGCATTGCACTGCTGGAAGGCCTGGGCATGCTGATGGCCTTGAGCCCCAGCAACCTGATCGACGACTGGCTGCCCGAAATCGGGCACGAAAGCGCGCTCGACAAGCTGCTCGGCTGGCTGCATCTGGGCCGCGTCCCCTCGCTGGTGGTGGTGCTGCTCTTTCTCACCGGCTACGCGGTGTTCGGCTACAGCCTGCAATTGGCCACGCATGGGCTCACCGGCCACTACCTGCCCGCATGGGGCGCCGGCCTCTTGGCAGTGCCGGCGGGCCTGGCCACGGTGAGGGCACTGGGCGCCTTGATCGCGCACATCATTCCGCGCGATGAAAGCACGGCGGTCAGCGAGACCACGCTGCTGGGCCGCGCCGCGCTGGTCACCGCCGGCATTGGCAAGCAAGGCCTGGCCGCGCAGGCGCGCGTGCGCGACCAGCATGGCCGCACGCACTACCTGCTGGTCGAGCCCGACCTGGCTGACGAGGAATTCGAGGAAGGCAGCGAAGTGCTGCTGGTGAAGAAGCTGGGCGCGGTCTACCGCGCCATCCGCAATCCGCATCCCGGCCTCATGCGGGATTGATGCAGGATTGATCAAAAAAGAGAGGGAAGAAACGACATGAACAACATCTTCGAAATGCTGACGCTGGCTGGCATCGCCCTGGTGGGACTGCTGACGATCGGCATCGTGTTCGCGCGGCTCTACAAGCGCTCGACCAAGGAAACCGCCTTCGTGCGCACCGGCCTCGGTGGCCAGAAGGTCATCATGGACGGTGGTGCCATCGTGCTGCCGGTGTTCCATGAGCGCGTGCTCGTGAACATGAACACCTTGAAGCTCGAGGTGATGCGTCGCGAGCGCGAAAGCCTGATCACCAAGGACCGCATGCGCGTGGACGTGACCGCGGCCTTCTTCGTGCGCGTCAAGCAGACCAGCGAAGCCGTGAGCACCGCTGCCCAGACCCTGGGCACGCGCACACTGAATCCGGAAGCGCTGAAGACCCTGGTAGAAGACAAGTTCGTCGACTCGCTGCGCGCCACGGCCGCGACCATGACCATCCAGGAGCTGCAGGACAAGCGCCGCGACTTCGTGCAGGCGGTGCAGAACGCCGTGGCCGAAGACCTGGAGAAGAACGGCCTGGAGCTGGAGTCGGTCTCGCTGACCAGCCTCGACCAGACCGACAAGCAGTTCTTCAACCCCAACAACGCCTTCGACGCTGAAGGCCTGACGCGCCTGACCGAGCAGACCGAGGCGCGCCGCAAGCAGCGCAACGACGTCGAGCAGGAAACCGAGATGCAGGTGCGCTCCAAGAACCTGGAAGCGCAGCGCCAGAAGCTGACCATCGAGCAGGACCAGGAATTCGCCACGCTCGCTCAGCAACGCCAGGTTGAAACCGCACGTGCCGAGCAGGCCGCCCAGATCCTGACGCAGCAGGCCGAGCGCACCCGTGAAGCCGAGGCCGCCAAGATCGAAGCCGAGCGCCAGGTCAGCCAGAAGAAGATCGAGGCCGAGCGCGAGATCAAGAGCGCCGAGATCGAGAAGAACCTGGTGGTGCAGACGCGCGAGATCGAGCTGGAGCGCAAGACCGAAATGCAGCGCGCCGAACAGCGCAAGCAGGTCGAGATCGCCCGCCAGGACATGCAGATCGCGATTGCCAACAAGAGCAAGGAACAGTCGGTGGCCGATGCCCTGGCCAACCAGGCGCGCGCAGATGCCGTGAAGGCCGAAGAAGGCGTGAACACCGCGAGGCAGGTGGCCGTGGCTGAGCGCGACAAGAACATCCAGCTGATCGAAGCCAGCAAGGAAGCCGAGCAGCTCGCCATCGCGGTGAAGGTGTCGGCCTCGGCCGAGAAGGAAGCCGCGCTGGACCGTGCCGAAGCCATCACCATCGAAGCCAAGGCCAAGCAGGCGGCTGCGATTGCCGAAGCCGAAGGCCGTCGCGCCATCAATGAGGCGCTCAACACCCTGTCGGCCGCGCAGATCGACCTGCAGGTGCGCACGCTCCTGCTGCAGCAACTGCCCTCGGTGATCGAGCAGGCCGTGCGCCCGATGGAGAAGATCGATTCGATCCGCATCTTCCAGGTCAACGGCATGAACGCCGGTATGCCGGGTGCGGCCAACGAAGGCGGTGGCGGCGGCAACACCGGCACCTTCCCCGAGCAGGTGATGAACTCGGCCCTGCAGTACCAGATCGCCAAGCCCATCGTCGATGCGGTGATGAAGGACGCCGGCCTGAGCAACGAAGGCATCACCGGCATGGCGCAGTCGCTGGCGGGCATGCTGCAGCCAGCCGCAGCAGCGAGGGCGGACTGAAATGCGCGCCGCCCTCTTCATCTTCCTGTGGGTCCTGTTCGGTGGCGCGCGTGCCGCTGAACCGGTCGAACAGAACCTGGTTCTCGGGCAGGGCGAGCAGGCGCTCCATGGCAGCTTGCTGCTGCCAGGAGGCGCTGCCAAGCCGCTGGTGGCGCTGATCATTTCTGGCTCCGGCCCGACCGACCGCGATGGCAACAGCCTGGGCCTGCCCGGCAGGAACAACAGCCTGAAGCTGTTGGCCGAAGGCCTGGCGCGCGAGGGCATTGCCAGCGTGCGCTATGACAAGCGCGGCGTCGCCGCCAGCGCCAAGGCCTTGTCGGCTGAAAGCAATCTGCGCTTCGACCACTATGCAGACGACGCAGCCGCCTGGATCGAGCTGCTGCGCAAGGACAGCCGCTTTGGCGGCGTTGCCGTAATCGGCCACAGCGAAGGCGCGGCGCTTGGTTTGCTGGCCGCGCAACGCGGTGGCGTTGTCGCCTATGTTTCCCTGGCCGGCATCGGCCGCGACGCGGCCACCGTCCTGCGCGAGCAGCTCAAGGGCAAGCTGCCGCCCGACCTCGCCGAGCGCAGCGAGCAGATCCTGCAGTCACTGCAGCGCGGCGAAACAGTGGCCGACACGCCGCCCATGCTTGCCGCCCTGTACCGCCCCTCGGTCCAGCCCTATCTGATCAGCTGGTTCAAGGTTGATCCGTCCCGTGAAATCGCCAGGCTCAAGATGCCGGTGATGGTGATCCAGGGCACGACTGACGTGCAGGTTTCGATGGCAGATGCTGAGCTGCTCGTCGCGGCCAAGCCTGAAGCCAAGCTGCTGCGGGTGGAGGGCATGAACCATGTGCTGAAGGCGGTGTCGGGCAGCGGCGCGCAGCAGGTGCCGTCCTACTCCGACCCGGCCCTGCCCTTGGCACCGGGTCTGGTCGAAGGGCTTGCGGCCTTCCTGAAGCAAGGCAAGCCTTGACGGGCTGCCAGGACGGGCGCAAGGTCGCGGGCCATGCACAAGACCGCTGAGCCTTCCTGGCAAGACCCCAAGCGCTGGCTGTGGCTGCTGTCGCCAGCCCTGCCCCTGCTCGTCGCCTGGCATCTTGTGAAGTTCATCCAGACCGGTCAGACGCACTGGCTGTTCCTGATGAGCATCGTCATGTACGGCGTCATTCCGGTGCTGGACGCCCTGCTGGGGCCAGACCGCAGCAACCCGCCTGAAGAAGCCGTGGCCGGGTTGGAGCAATCGATCTGGCATCGCGCCGTGGTGGTGGCCTACATTCCCTCGCAATATGCGGCGACCCTGCTGGGCCTGTGGATTGCCGCGACGATGAACGTGAGCGGCTGGCAATGGCTGGGCCTGGTGCTCAGTGTCGGCGGCGTGAACGGCATCGCGATCAACACCGCGCATGAGCTGGGGCACAAGCGGCCAAGCTGGGAGCGCGCCTTGTCCTTGCTGACGCTGGCGCCGGTGATCTACGGTCACTTCTTCGTCGAGCACAACCGCGGCCACCATCTGCGCGTGGCCACGCCGCAAGACCCGGCCAGTGCGCGCCTGGGCGAAAGCTTCTGGGCCTTCCTGCCGCGGACCGTCGTCGGCAGCCTGCGCTCGGCCTGGCAGATCGACCGCCGCCAATGCCTGCAGGCCTGGTGCTTGAGCCTGCTTTTCTACGCTGCCGTCGTGGCCTGGCTGGGCTTCGCGGTGCTGCCCTTTGCCCTGGTCCAGGCCCTTTACGGCATCTCGCTGCTCGAGGTGGTGAACTACATCGAACACTACGGCCTCTTGCGCAGCCGCGGGGCTGATGGGCGCGTCGAGCGCTGCGGGCCGCAGCATTCCTGGAACTCCGACCATGTGGTGTCCAACCTGTTCCTCTACCAATTGCAGCGGCACAGCGACCACCATGCGCATCCGGGCCGGCGCTACCAGGCGCTGCGCCATTTCGACAGCAGCCCGCAACTGCCCATGGGCTATGCCGGCATGTTGATGCTGGCCTACCTGCCGCCGCTGTGGTTCAAGGTAATGGACGCGCGGGTGGCCGCGCACTATGGCGGCGAGCTGGGCCGTGCCAACCGAGGTCAAGCGTCCAAGGTCGACAGCGTCGGGTAGCGCCGCACCAGCAGGCGCTCCATCGCTTCGAGCAAGGCCTCGGCCGCAACAGGCTTGTGCAGCAGCGTGAGCCCGGCGGCCTGGGCCTGGCGCAGGCGCTCGGGCGCGGTGTCGCCGCTGACCAGCAGCGCCGGCAGGTCGGGCAGCGCCGAGCGCAAGGACTGTACGGCCGCAATGCCGTCGTCGCCATTGCGCAGGCGCAGGTCGGCCAACAGCAGGTCAGGTGGCGCGGCCAGGCTGTCCAGCATGGCGCCACGGGTCGTCGCAGCCAGACGCACCTCGCAGCCGTGGGCCGAGAGCAGGGCCTGCATCGCTTCGCGCACCGATTGCTCGTCGTCGAGCACCAGCACCCGCAAGCCGGCCAGGCGATGCTCACGAGCATCGGTGGGAGCGGGCGCCTCCACTGCCTGTTGCGGCGCGGCCGCCAGGCTCAGCGTGAACACGCTGCCGCAGCCGGGCTCGGACTCCAGGCGCAGCTGCGCATCGAGCAGGTCCACCAGGCGGCTGACGATGGACAGTCCCAGCCCCAGGCCCTGTGCGCGATCACGCTCCGGGTTGCCGACCTGATAGAACTCCTCGAACACGCGCGATTGCTCGGCCGGCGCAATGCCCTGGCCGCTGTCGATGACCGCCAGCTCCCAGCGCGGCTCGCCGCCCAGCCCGGCCGCGCGCACATGCAGGCGCACGCCGCCGGTGGCGGTGTACTTGATCGCGTTGTCGAGCAGGTTGCGCACGACGCGCTCCAGCAGCACCGGGTCGCTGAGCACCTGCGCCTCGGGCGGGCAATCGAGGGTCAGGCTCAGCCCCTTGCGCTGCGCCGGCGGGCCGAACTCCTGCACCAGCCGGGCCAGCCAGGGCGCCAGGCCGAAACTCGTCTCCTTCAAGGCGAGCACCTGCGCGTCGAGCTTGGAGATGTCGAGCAAGGCATCCATCTGCGAACCGAGCGACTCCAGCGCCTGGTTCATCTGGCCAACGATCTTCTGGCTGGCCGCCTCCAGCGGCCGCATCTGCAGCGCGGCGCCCAGCAGCGACAGCGCGTGCAGGGGCTGGCGCAAATCGTGGCTTGCAGAGGCGAAGAATCGGGTCTTGGCCCGGTTGGCCGTTTCGGCCCGCTGCAAGGCCTGGCGCAGGTGCTCGTTGCTGCGCACTTGCTGCTGGCGTATCAGCACCGAGTCGGCAAACACCTTGTAGGCATCCCGCGCCAACCCGGCCAGGATCCAGGCAAAGGCCAGGATCAGCCCGGCCAGCGCCCATTCCAGCCCCGCGGCGCTGCTGCGATGCGCATGCAGCGCCCAGGCCATGCTGTTGGCCAGCGTGATCGGCAAGAGAAAGGCCAGAAAGACCGGTCGATAGCCTGCCGTCGTCGCGACCGACCCGGCGCACAAGCCGAGCAGCAGGATGGTCTGAAGCATCCGCGCATGGTCGATCAGCCAGGGCGTGAAGGCGAACGAGGCGGCAAAGACCAGCCCGTTGAGGCCGCTCAAGGCCACCGCCCAGCGCAGGCGATGCGCCATGCTCTGCCGATGCCAGGCCGGCAGGCGGCCCAGCATCCACCAGCGCAGCAGCAGCACACCCAGCACCAGGGCCAGCCAAGCCAGTGGCACAGCCCAACCGAGGGCGTCAGAGGCAGCCAGGGCGATGACGAAGGCACTCAGGCCGACCGGCAGGGGCACACGCCGGCCTTGCCTGGCCAGCAGGCGCAAGAGCTCCTGCTGGACACTGAGCACATCGGCGTCGGGGGCGGTGGCGGTAGGAAGTGAAGGCGAAGACAGCGGCAGAGGCGGCACGGCGAGAGACAGCTCAAGACTCGGGGCAGCGCGCAATATAGCCCCCCCCCGGGCTTGCGAGCCTGTGAGCCGGAGCGGCATTCAAAAAAAGAGCAATGCCGGCCACCTCCCCCTTTCGGGCCTTGGTGAACCGGCACGGCAACCCCTCCCATCCTCCATGTGATGAGCCCTCTTGCGAGGCTTCTTCACAAGGGGCGCAGTATCGGCAGCACGCCGTGCACAAACCATCCCTCTCAAGGGGGTGCGGGCTGCCACAAGTCGCCCATCCTTCAAATGAACTGAACCATGGCGTCAAGCGCCGTGAACCGCGGGCGGCAGCTCCGCACGGAAACTGACGTCATTCGCAACCCACCGACGCCAGCCATGACGCAAGCCCCCCTCGCCCCCGAGCAGCGCTACAGCCCGCTGGCCATGGCACTGCACTGGCTGCTGGCTGTGGCCATCGTCGGCGCTTTCGGCGTGGGCCTGTACATGACCAGCCTGCCCTTCTCGCCGGCGCGGCTCAAGCTCTATAACTGGCACAAATGGGCCGGTGTGACGATCCTGGCGCTGTCGGCCCTGCGACTGCTGTGGCGCCTGTACCGCAAGCCGCCGGCCGATCTGCCGATGCCGGCCTGGCAGGCCCAGGCCGCCCATATCACCCACGGCGCGCTCTACGCCCTGTTCTTCGCCGTGCCGCTGGCAGGCTGGGCCTACAGCTCGGCTGCCGGCTTTCCCATCGTCTGGTTCGGCCTGCTGCCGCTGCCCGACCTGGTGGGCCCGGACAAGGCCTTGGCCGAGACGCTGAAGCAGGCCCACAAATTCCTGGCCTATGGCCTCGGCGCTCTGGTGCTGGCCCATGTGGCCGCCGCCCTGAAGCACCACTTCATCGACCGCGACGGCCTGGTGCAGCGCATGCTGCCGGCCCTGCCGCCAACAGCAAAGGACCAATGATGAGGACTCTCTCGACCACCCTGCTGGCACTGGCTTCGGCCGCCGTGCTGGCCCTGACGAACAACGCTGCGCAGGCACAGGCCAAGCCCGCCGCGGCCCCCACGACTGCCAAGCCGGCCGCCGCCGCCACGCTCTTGCTGGCTCAGAGCGAGCTGGGCTTCATCAGCAAGCAGATGGGCGTGCCGGTGGACGGCAAGTTCAAGCGCTTTGATGCACAACTGAGCTTCGACCCGAAGAAGCCCGAGGCCGCCAAGGTCGCCTTCGCGATCGAGCTGGCCAGCGCCACGCTCGGCGCACCGGAATTCGACGCCGAGCTGGTCAAGGCCTCCTGGTTCGATGCCAAGCGAGTGCCGCAAGCCACATTCCAGAGCACGGCCGTCAAGGCCCTGGGTGGCGGCAAGTATGAGGTGGCCGGCAAGCTGTCCATCAAGGGCCAGACACGTGACGTGCTCGTGCCGATTGCCCTGAGCCAGGCGGGCGGCACCACCACCGCGACCGGCGGCTTCGTCCTGAAGCGCCTGGAATTCAAGATTGGCGACGGCGAATGGGCCGACACCTCGATGGTCGCCAACGATGTGCAAGTGAAGTTCAAGCTGGCTTTCAGCGGCATTGCGCCGCTTTGAGCTGGCATCTTCTGTTTTTTTCATTCTTCTCCAGTTTTCTCCCCCAACCCTCCCCAAGGACCGCAACCATGTTGAAGCAAGCCCTCCTCTTCGCCGCAGCCCTGGCCACCGCCGGCATCGCCCAGGCCGAATCGGCCACCTACGCCATCGAGCCGACCCACACCTACGCCACCTTCGAGATCTCGCACTTCGGTGTCTCGACCAACCGCGGCCGTTTTGACAAGAAGGAAGGCTCGGTCACCCTCGACCGCGCCGCCAAGACCGGCAAGGTCGAGATCAGCTTCGACATGAACGGCATCAACACCGGCGCCGCTGCCTTCGACAAGCACCTGAAGAGCGAGGACTTCTTCGACGTGGCCAAGTTCGGCACGGCCAAGTTCGTCGGTGACAAGTTCGTCTTCGACGGCGCCAAGGTGGTCGAGGTGCAGGGCCAGCTGACGCTGAAGGGCAAGACCGCCCCGGTGACGCTGAAGGCCAGCAACTTCGGCTGCTACGACAACCCGATGTTCAAGCGCGAAGTCTGCGGTGGCGACTTCACCGCCGTCATCGACCGCACCCAGTGGGGCGTGGACTACGGTCTGGCCTGGGGTTTCCCCAAGGATGTTCGCCTGGTGATCCAGGTTGAGGCTGTGAAGCAGTAAACGTGAGCCCCTCGCCCGCGACTGCGCGGGCGCCTCACCCCGCCTCGTGACATAGTTCACGAACGAGGCCCGCCATCCGGCGGGCTTTGTTTTTGGGGCCTGCCGACTGTCGCCGGATAGTGCATCTGGGCCCTCCGGGCGCACGGTGCATCGCTCCCTCGCCCCGCCTGACTTTGGGCATGCGTACAGTCCAAACCATCGACAAGGCAGATTCCCATGAGCGCCACCCTCCCCACCAACCCGACCCCCTACCAGCGCTGGCAGCATTTTTCGGCGCTGACGGTCCGCGCATTCCACATCTATGCGGGCTGGCTGGTCAGCATCAGCTGGAAGCGCTTCACCCTGCTCGCCGTTGCCTTGATCATCGGGGCCAACGTCCTGCAGCATCTGCCGCCGTTCAACTTCAAGTTCCGCACCGGCGAGGAAGAGCTGCCCATCGAGGCGCCCAAGATCCCCAAGCTGTCCAAGAAGCGTGCCGCTGACACTCCGGCCATTGCCACGGACAAGCCGATCCACTACGAAATCACCATCGATGACGAAGGCCTGCGCATCGAGCCGCGCAAGGCCGCCGCCGGCGCCAGTGCCGCATCCGGCAACGCCCTCAGCGAAGAGGAGCTGCAGGACCTGCCTTCGATCGCCATCGGCCTGCCCAAGGGCGTGGACCGCGACCAGATGCGCAAGGCGGTCGAGGAAACCCGCAAGGCCATCGAGGAGACGGTGCGCGAAGCCCGCGAACGGGCCCGCGAGCAGGCCATGGACGAGCTGCGCGACCAGGTGGAAGAAGCGCGCAACGCCATGCTCGAATCGAGCCGCGGCCCGCGCACCCGTGTCACCTACGCCCGGCTGGGCGATCTGCTGGACAGCCTGGCCTGGCTGATCGTGCTGTCATCGGCCGTGATCAAGGCCATGTACAAGAGCCGCATCCAGGCCGAAGTGAAGGCAGCCCAGGCCACCGAGACTGCCGAGGCCGAATCGCTGCGCCGCCAGGTCGTCGAAGCCCGCATGGCCGCCATGCAGGCCCAGGTCGAGCCGCACTTCCTGTTCAACACCCTGGCCTCGATCGATCACCTGATCGAAACCGACCCGGCCCGCGCCTCGCAGATGCAGAAGAACCTGATCGCCCTCCTGCGTGCCTCGATGCCGACCATGCGCGAAGCCAACGCGACCGGCGGTGTGCGTGAGCTGGGCCGCGAGATCGCCGTGATCCGCCCCTACCTCGAGATCCTCAAGGTGCGCATGGAAGAACGGCTGCAGACCGAGATCGACGTGCCCGAGGGCCTGCTGTCGGCCGAGTTCCCGCCCATGATGATCCAGAGCCTCGTCGAGAACTCGATCAAGCATGGCCTGGAGCCCAAGGCCGAGGGCGGCAGCCTGAAGGTCAAGGCCGAGATCGTGCACGGCAAGCTGCAGATCACCGTGGCCGACACGGGCCTGGGCTTCGGCCGCGCCGCCACCAGCGGCACCGGCGTGGGGCTGGCCAATATCCGCGAACGCCTCTCGCTGCTCTACGGAGCCAAGGGCACCGTCACCGTCACCGAAAACCAACCCAGCGGCACCGTGGTCACGATTCAAGTGCCCTATCGCAGCCGCACCGACGACTCTTCCAACGAAGGAGCAAAAGCATGAAACGCGTGTTCAAGGTCTTCGCCGTCTTCACCCTGCTGATCCTGATCGCGGCCATCTCCGGCGGCTTCAGCCTCTGGCACCACATTGGTGATCATCAAGGCATGTCGATCACGGTCAATGGCGAGGAGATGATTCTTGGTGCGCTCGACCTGGGCGACATCATCGGCGGCGCCGTGGGACTGGCCATCGCTGCGGTGGTGGTGCTGGTGGTCGTGCCGCTGTGCCTGCTGGTGGGCGTCGGCCTGCCGCTGCTGATCGTTGGCGCGATACTGGCGCTGGGTGTGCTGGCTGCGCTGAGCGTCGGTGCCGTGGTGTTCTCGCCGCTGATCCTGATCGGCCTCGTGCTGTGGCTGCTGCTGCGCCGCAAGCCGGCCAAGCCGCTACCGCCCCAGGCTCCGGCGACACCGGTCGAACCTGCGCTGATCCACGACTAACATCGGCGCATGAACGACACCAACCACACCCCTCGCGTGCGCGCGGTCCTGGCCGACGACGAACGCTTGATGCGCGAGCAACTGCGCAGCCGCCTGACCGAGGTCTGGCCCGACCTGGACATCGTGGCCGAAGCCAAGAATGGCATCGAGGCCGTCGAGCTGGTCAAGGAGCACAAGCCGGACCTGGTGTTCCTGGACATCCGCATGCCCGGCCTGACCGGCGTCGACGCCGCCAGGCAGATCGCCCAGCTGCCGGAAGACGAGGACTGGCTGCTGCCCGAGATCGTCTTCATCACGGCCTACGACCAGTACGCGGTCGAAGCCTTCGAGCAGGGTGTGGCCGATTACGTGCTGAAGCCCGCCGAACGCGAGCGGCTGCAGGTGACGGTGGAGCGGGTCAAGAAGCGCCTCTCGCAGCGCCACAGCAATGAGCCGGTGCCCGACGACGGCAAGCCCGCCGCGCCGATGCAGCAGCTCCTGCACAAGCTCTCGGCCCAGCTCAACCCGGGCAGTGCGCCGGCCTATCTGCAGTGGATCCAGGCCACCGTGGGCCAGGCCATCCAGATGATCCCGGTCGAGGACGTGCTGTTCTTCATCAGCGACGAGAAGTACACGCGGGTGCAGACCGCCACGCTGGAAGCGCTGATCCGCAAGCCGATCAAGGAACTCGTGGACGAGCTGGACCCCAAGCTGTTCTGGCAGATCCACCGCTCGACGCTGGTGAACGTGAAGGCCATCAACGGCATCACACGCGATTTCCGCGGCCGCCAACTGGTGGGCGTGAAAGGCCTGACCGAGAAGCTCGAGGTCAGCCGCAGCTACACGCACTTGTTCAAGGGCATGTGAGCACAAGGGGCCCGCGGGCCCCTTGTGCTCAGAAGAAGCCGAGCTTGTTCGGCGAGTAGCTGACCAGCAGGTTCTTGGTCTGCTGGTAGTGGTCCAGCATGGCCTTGTGGGTCTCGCGGCCGATGCCGGATTCCTTGTAGCCGCCGAAGGCCGCATGCGCCGGGTAGGCGTGATAGCAGTTGGTCCACACGCGGCCGGCCTGGATGGCGCGGCCCAGGCGGTAGGCGCGGCTGCCGTCGCGGGTCCAGACACCGGCGCCGAGGCCGTAGGGCGTGTCGTTGGCGATCTGCAGCGCCTCGGCCTCGTCCTTGAAGGTGGTCACGGCCAGCACCGGACCGAAAATCTCCTCGCGGAAGATGCGCATCTGATTGTGGCCCTGGAACAGCGTAGGCTGGATGTAGTAGCCGCCCGCCAGATCGCCGCCAAGCTCGGCGCGGCTGCCACCGATCAGCACCTTGGCGCCCTCTTCCTTGCCGAGCGCAAGGTAGCCCTGGATCTTGTCCATCTGCAGGGCCGAGGCCTGGGCGCCCATCATGGTGTCGGTATCGAGCGGGTTACCCTGCTTGATCGCGGCGACACGCTTGATTGCACGCTCCATGAAGCGCTCGTAGATGCTCTCCTGGATCAGCGCGCGGCTGGGGCAGGTGCAGACCTCGCCCTGGTTGAACGCGAACAGCACCAGGCCCTCGATCGCCTTGTCGAGGAAGGCGTCGTCCTCGGCCATCACGTCGTCGAAGAACAGGTTGGGGCTCTTGCCACCCAGCTCCAGCGTGGCCGGAATCAGGTTGCCGGCGGCGGCCTGGGCGATCACGCGGCCGGTGGCGGTGGAACCGGTGAAGGCGATCTTGGCGATGCGCTTGCTCTGGGCCAGCGGCATGCCGGCCTCGCGACCGAAGCCGTTGACCACGTTCAGCACGCCGGGCGGCAGCAGGTCGGCGATCAGCTCGGCCAGGACGAGGATGCTGATGGGCGTGCTCTCGGCCGGCTTGAGCACCACGCAGTTGCCGGCACCCAGCGCGGGCGCCAGCTTCCAGGCCGCCATCAGGATGGGGAAGTTCCAGGGAATGATCTGGCCAACGACGCCCAGCGGCTCATGGAAGTGGTACGCGATCGTGTGGCCGTCGATCTCGCTGAGCGCACCCTCCTGGGCTCGCACGCAGCCGGCGAAGTAGCGGAAATGATCGACCGCCAACGGGATGTCGGCGTTCAGCGTCTCGCGGATCGGCTTGCCGTTGTCCACGGTCTCGGCATAAGCCAACAGCTCCAGGTTCTGCTCGAGCCGGTCGGCGATCTTCAAAAGGATGCCGGCGCGCTCGGCCGGCGGCACGGCGGCCCACTGGGCTGCTGCGGCGTGGGCGGCATCGAGCGCGAGTTCGATGTCCTCGGCACCGGAACGCGCGGCCTGGGTGTAGACACGGCCATTGATCGGCGTGACCACGTCGAAGTACTGGCCCTTGAGCGGCGGCTGGAAGCGGCCGTTGATAAAGTTGTCGTAGCGCGGCTTGTAGGCGATGCGGGCGTCGGGCGTGCCCGGGGCGGCGTAGATCATGGTCAGTCTCCTGTGTTTGTCGTGAATCGGTGCCTGCTGGCATCCGCGCCGCTTCATTGCAGGGAGCGTGCCAGGGGCCGGATCGGCAGCCTGGCGGCCCTTTCCCGCAAGAACCGGGTCAGGCGGCGCGCGCAGACTGTGCCGACGACGCAGGCCTGTGCCGCAGGACTGTCACGCGATGGAGCAGTCGCAGACGCAATCCGGCTGAACTGCTTCCGTGGCGCGGGGCCCGGCCCTAGGGTCGCTGCCAGACGGCGCCCGACATGGAGCCCCGCAAGGAGACAACGAGTGATGTGGACCCTGCCCCTGGCCGCTGCCGCGCGGCCGCGCCCCGACGGCCGCAGCCTGCGCCAGGCCCGCCGCGCCCTGCTGGAGGCCGGCGCGCCGCCCAGCGGCCTGCTTGACGCCGCGGTGGAGGCCAGCTGGCAGCGCAGCCTGGCCCATGGGCTGGAGCCGCAGGGCCGCTCGGCCGGCGTGCCCCATGCCTCGGCCGCCCAGTTGCGCCGCGCCCAGGAGCAGCGCCGCCAGCTGCTGGCCCAGGCGCGGCCGGTGATGGAATTCGTCCACGACCAGATTCGCGATGCCGGCCAGATCGTCATGCTGGCCGATGCCGAGGGCATGCTGCTCGAGGCCCTCGGTGACACCGGCTTTGCCGACAAGGCGGCCCGCGTGGCGCTGCGCCCGGGTGCCAACTGGCTGGAGCAGTGGCGCGGCACCAATGCCATCGGCACGGCCCTGGCCGAGGGCCGGCCGCTGATGGTCCACGGCGGCGAACACTTCCTGGAGCGCAATGGCTTCCTGACCTGCGCCGCCACGCCGATCTGGGGACCGGACGGCCGCCTGCTGGGCGTGCTGGACATCTCCGGCGACCAGCGCGGCGAGCACCGCCATGCGCTGGGCCTGGTGCGCGCCGCCGGCCGCATGCTGGAGCACCAGCTGTTCGAGGCGCGGCACGGCGCCGGCCTGCGGCTGCGGCTGCATGGCCGGCCCGAAGGCCTGGGCACCGTGGTCGAAGGCCTGCTGGCACTGGACGAGGACGGCCGCATCCTTGGCGCCAACCGGACAGCCCTCGAGCTGCTGCGCCTGCCGGCCTCGGCCGTCGGCCAGTGGCAACTGGACGCGGTGATGGAGCAGGCCGTGGCCGCGCTGCGTCGGCGCGGCGGCCCGCAGGCGGTCGAGGGCACGGCGGCCGGCACGCTGTGGGCCCGGCTCGACGGCGCGCGCCGCGGGCCGTCCGCGGCCCCGGTCCCTGCCCAGGTCAAGCTGCCTGCACCGCGCGACGCACTGCAGCAACTGGACAGCGGCGATGCCGCGCTGGCCCAGCAGATCGCCCGCGCCCGCCGCGTGCTCGACAAGCCCATCCCGCTGCTGCTGCAGGGCGAGTCGGGCGTGGGCAAGGAGCTGTTCGCGCGCGCCTGCCACGACAGCGGGCCGCGCGCCGCCCGGCCCTTCGTCGCCGTCAACTGCGCGGCCCTGCCCGAATCCCTGATCGAGGCCGAGCTGTTCGGCTACCGCGGCGGTGCCTTCACCGGCGCGCGGCGCGAAGGTGCGCCCGGCCGGCTGCGCGAAGCGGCGGGCGGCACACTGTTCCTCGACGAGATCGGCGACATGCCGCTGGCCCTGCAGGCCCGCCTGCTGCGCGTGCTGCAGGAGCGGCAGGTGCAGCCCCTGGGCGGCGGCGCGCCGGTCGACCTGGACTTCGCCCTGATCGCCGCCAGCCACCGGCCGCTGCGCGAGCTGGTGCAGCAGGGCCGCTTCCGCGAAGACCTGTACTACCGGCTCAACGGCCTGATGCTGAGGCTGCCGCCGCTGCGCGAACGCAGCGACCTGGCAGGCCTGATCGCGCAGCTGCTGCACGACCTGGCACCGGGCCGGCCGCTGACGCTGGCGCCTGCGGTGGCCCAGGCCTTCGCCGCCCATGCCTGGCCCGGCAATGTGAGGCAGCTCGCCCAGGTGCTGCGCACGGCCGTGGCCCTGCTGGACGACGATGAAACACAGATTGAGCAGGCCCACCTGCCGGAAGACCTGCTCGACGACCTGATGCTTCAGGTAGCATCCGCGCCCCTGGAGACCGAGGACCTGCGCACCCTCGCCTCGCAGCGCATGGAGCAGATGCTGCGCGACTGCCATGGCAACGTCTCCGAGGCGGCGCGCCGCCTGGGTGTCAGCCGCAATACCTTGTACCGGCGGCTGCGCTGAGCCTCAGTCCCGCGCGGCCGGGGCCAGCCAGCTGGCGATGCACCACTGCGCGGCCCAGTAGGTCGGCAGCACCAACAGGGCCGCCAGCGGCTGCGGGCCGGCGAACTTGTTGGTTGCCAGACAGGCGTCGGAGATCACGAACAGCAGGCCCCCCAAGGCCAGCACGCGGTTGCCGGGCGTGGACGACCGCTTGGCCAGCACCAGGCTCTGCGCGCCCATGGCGCTCAGGCACAGCACGTAGACAAGGACCGGCCCCTGCAGTGGTGCCGGCACGCCGGCCCACAGGCGGCTGAGGATGAAGCCGGCCAGCAAGCCATAGGCAAGAAAGGCCCAGGGCCAGGCGGCCAGGCGCTGCACCCGTGTGAACGCCCAGAGGTAGCACAGATGCGCAACCAGGAAGGAGACCAAGCCTGGCAGAAAGCCCTGTTGCGGCCACAGCAAGGCGATGTCGCCGGCCAGCGAGGCAAGCAGCCCGGCAAGTATCCAGCGCCGCTGCGCCAGACCCGACCCTCGCTGCCAGGCGTAGGCGAGTATCAGGATCGTGGTAAGCGGCTTGAAGACGAAGAACAGCGCCGGCGGGCCGCCGAAAGCGCTCAACCCCACGGCAATGAGGGCGCTGAGAAAAATCAGGCAATCGAACTTGGACAGGGTCATGCCCGCCATTCTGCTCATGCGAAACTGAGCAACCCTACGGTACATCCCCTCGGTCGACCTCGGGCGGCCGCATTGCCCTCATGAAATTGCATCTGGCCCGACTCTCGCTCCTGCTGCTGCTGGCCTGCTCCTCCTCCTTCGCGCAGGAAGTCAGGAAGGCACCGACCGAAGGCCCCTGCCGCGGTGCCGAAGCGCAATGGGACTGTCCAGGCGCCCTGGAACTGCGCGACGAGAAGGCGGGTACGGCAGCACGCCTGACCTGGTTCAGCAGCGGCGAGCTGCTGGGCGAACGCCTCACTGGAGCGGCTAGCCAGCGCTACCTGGTGCTGCTGCCTTCGCGGCGGATCTTCTATTCGAACGTGCCGGCGATGAGCCTGGTCAGGAACGCACTCAATCCCTTCCATCGCTACGACCGTGTGTTTGCCTCCGCGCTGGGCGCACTGAAGTCGGCCCATGCCAAGGGGCCCGACTCGGTGCCGTTCGGTGAGTCAACAAGCGATGTGCAACTGGCCGGCGAAACGGTTCGGCTGACAAGCTGGCGCAAGCCGGGCGAGCGCGTCATCAGCTTCGAGCTCAAGCCGAAGGACGGGCCGGTGGAGCGTGGCAGCTGGGATCCTCGCCGCCCGGCCCCCTGGGAGGACAAGGCCAGCCTGGAAGGCTGGACCGATGCGCGCGGCTACAACGCACCCGCCACCACGGGCGAAGGCCGCCAGCCGGAGGCGCAGGCCGCGCCGCTCAGTCCTGCGTCTGCTGCGCAGCGCTAGACGCTGCGCCCTTGACCGCAAACGCCTCGCGCAGCCGCTTGAGCTTCTCGCGCGGGTCTTCCTTGACCGACGACTCGTGCAGTTTCATCTCGAGGATGAAGCGGCTCGGGATGCCCATCACCAGCTCGCGCGCCTTGCGCCGCCGGCGCAGGGTGCTGACCGCCAGGGTCTTGCGGGCACGCGTGATGCCCACGTACATGAGGCGGCGTTCTTCCTCGAGCCGCTGGGCCGTCATCTCTTCGTCGTCGGCCTTGAAGGGCAGGAGCCCTTCGTTGACGCCGGCCAGGAAGACATGCGGCCATTCCAGGCCCTTGCTGGCGTGCAGGGTGGTCAGCACGACCTGGTCCTGGTCTTCGTTGCGCTCGGCCATCGAGAGGATCACGCTGATGGTCTGCGCGACCTGCAGCACGGTCTGCTTTTCCGTCTCGAACTTCCCACCGTCTTCCTGGATCTCGCCGCCGCAGCGCTTGGCCACCCAGTCGACGAAGTCCAGCACATTGTTCCAGCGCGCGGCCGCAACCTTCTCGTTCTCTTCGTTGTCGTAGAGATGCTGTTCGTAGGCGATGTCGCTGAGCCATTCCAGCAGCAGCAGCTTCGCTTCCTTCGCACCTGACGTGTGACGAGCCTTGTATTCCAGCTCGTTCACATAGCGGCCGAATTCGTGGAGCGAGCCGATCTGCTTGGCACTCAGCGCCGTGCCGAGGCTCTCGGCAAACAGCGCTTCGTACATGCTGCACTTCCACTTGCCGGCGAACTGGCTCAGCCCGGCGATGGTCTGGTGGCCGATGCCGCGCTTCGGTGTGGTCACCGCGCGCAGGAAGGCCGGGTCGTCATCCTGGTTCACCAGGAGCCGCAACCAGCCGCACAGGTCCTTGATCTCGGCCTTGTCGAAGAAACTCTGGCCACCGCTGACCTTGTAGGGAATGTTCGCGCGGCGCAGTGCCTGTTCAAAAGGCCGTGATTGGTGGTTGGCGCGGTAGAGGATGGCGAAGTCCTTGAACTCAATGCCGGCGCCGCCCTGGCCACGTATCGCCTGGATGCGCGAGACGGCGCGCTCGGCCTCGTGGTCTTCGCCATCGGACTCGACCAGGGCCACCGGCTCGCCATCACCGAACTCGCTCCACAGCTTCTTGTCGAAGATCTTCGGATTGACCGCGATGACGTTGTTGGCCGCGCGCAGGATGGCGCCGGTGGAGCGGTAGTTCTGCTCCAGCGGAATCACCTTCAGTTGCGGGAAGTCCAGCGGCAGGCGCTTCAGGTTCTCGATGGTCGCGCCGCGCCAGCCGTAGATGCTCTGGTCGTCGTCGCCCACGGCCGTGAACAGCGCGCGCTCACCGACCAATTGCTTCAGGAGGTCGTACTGCACCGCATTGGTGTCCTGGTACTCGTCGACCAGCACATAGCGAAGGGTGTCCTGCCACTTGCCGCGCGCCTCGGCATCTTCGGTGAGGAGCTTCAGCGGCAGGGAGATCAGGTCGTCGAAGTCAACCGCCTGGTAGGCCGCGAGACGCTCCTGGTACTTGGTCATCACGATGGCCGCGGTGCGCTCGTTCTCGTCCTTGGCCTGCGCGGCGGCTTGCGCAGCGTTCAGGCCCATGTTCTTCCACAGCGAGATCGTCCATTGCCAGGAGCGCGCCTGGTTGGCATCCGTCGTGCCGCCGGCATCACGCAGCACGGAGAGCACGTCGTCGCTGTCGAGGATGGAGAACTGCTCTTTCAGCCCGACCCGCGTGCCCTCCTGGCGCAGGATGCGCACGCCCAGGCTGTGGAAGGTCGAGATCGCCAGGTCCTTGGCGGCGCGGGGCCCGACCAGCGCCTTGGCCCGCTCGCGCATTTCCTGCGCGGCCTTGTTGGTGAAGGTGATGGCGGCGATATTGCGCGCCGCGTAGCCAGACTTCAGCAACTGGCCGATCTTGGTCGTGATCACTCGCGTCTTGCCCGAGCCGGCACCGGCCACCACCAGGCAGGGCCCGGTCAGGTGGTAGACCGCCTCCAATTGCGCGGGGTTGAGCGTGGCGGCAGCGTCGAGAGGCGGGGCGGACATGGGGGAAGGGCACGAACGGCACGTACGGCACGGACGGCAATAACGGCAATAACGGCACTATGGGGGCCGACCATGATAGCGGCGCCCCGTGAGCGGCTACTGACGCGAATCCTGCACCACGCCCGGCGGCAACGCCCGCAGGCACAAGCCCAGCAAGAGCACGCTGTAGAACATGAAGGAGATGCGCGGCGCATCGAGCAGGCTGTCGAACAGGCCCACCATCAGAAAGCCGACGAGGGACGCGGCCACCGCCGGTGCCAGCGCATGGGCGCGCGCACGGCCCAGGCTGACGCGCCAAAGCGCCGCGGCCACCAGTGCAGCCCAGATCCAGAGGCCGACCCAGCCCTGCTCGAACTGCAGGTGCAAGGGCAGGCTCTTGGCATGCCAGGGCAGGTGGTGGCGGTCGCTGGTGAAGTACCAGCGCGCCAGGCCCGCGGAGAAGTCGCCGTTGGCCAGCAAATTGCGGCCCGAGGCGTCAATCAATTGCAGCTCGCCCACATCCAGCTCCTTGCCCGCCACGGTTTCGGCGATGGCAAAGGTGATCAGGCGCGGCGCCCACCAGTCGCCGCCGGCACCGCGCGGCAAGGCATCGAGCTTGAGCTGCA
Source organism: Paucibacter sp. JuS9 (assembly GCF_044043925.2). NCBI lineage: Bacteria > Pseudomonadati > Pseudomonadota > Betaproteobacteria > Burkholderiales > Sphaerotilaceae > Roseateles > Paucibacter sp. JuS9. The sequence goes on along the minus strand of NZ_CP194172.1, from coordinate 4,886,637 downwards.
CCGTCTGCCATTCACCGGGCTTGCCTTTCACATGCAAGGCCTTGTGGCTGCGGCCTTCCTGGTAGAGCAGATGCTTTTCGGCCACCTCGGCAAAGAGGCCTGCTGCTTCGCCGGCCCGCACGCGCGCCTGCAGCGTCAGGGGCCCGCTCGGCACGGCGATGCGCTGGGTCACGCGCAGCATGCCGCCATAGTCCAGCAGATGGCGCCCGCCGCTCAGGCGCAGGAAAGGTTGGCCCGCTTCATCGCCGAGGCGGAAGTCGCCCACCCGCTCGTCCACCGGGCCGGAATAGAAACGCGTCGCCATATAGCGGCCACTGCCACGCCCCAGCCAACGCTCCTCATCGCTTTGCAGGAGCCGGTAGCTGCTGCGCCAGTGATCGACACGGGCGCCCAGGTCCTGCACGCCGGTGGCCATGCGCTCGCCCAGATAGGCACCACCTTCCAGCGTCGACACGATGGCGCCACTGACCAGCAGCACGCCAGCCAGGATCGCGCGCACCCGCCAGTGGAGCGCCAGCAGGCGATCAGCCGCCTGCGGCGCCGCGCCCAGCAACCAGACCCAGGCCAGCGCCCAGAGCGCCAGCGGCCACAGCGTCGCGCGCAAGGCGAGCTCGCCCCCCCAGTTGCCTGCCACCACGGCCACGCAACCCAGGCTCCAGAACCACACCGTGCTCACCAGCATTGTGCGCAGCGTGGCTTCCATGCGGCTGGGCGGCCGCCACATCAGCAAGGCGCCCAAGGCGAAGGACAGCCCATAGATCACATAGGCGGACTTGGGTATCCAGTTCGCCACCGACCAACTCAAGCCCGCCGCCAGCGTGCCCAGCAAGGCCGCCATGGACAGCACCAGGGCACGCGCGCCAACGCCTTCGACCAGCAATTGCCGCGGCGCAAACAGCAGCAGCAAGGCCGTACCGGACAGTGCCAGCAAGCCACGATAGCCAGCCACCGCAAAGATTTGCGCTGCGCTGAAACCGAACAAGCCCAGCAACGCCAGCAAGGGCAAGGCGCGCAAGGCCGTTTCCAGGTGCTGGGGTTGCTCGGCCAGCGAGGTGCTGCGCGCATGGTGCTGGCGATAGCTGAGGAAGAGCAGCGTTGCCAAGGTCACCGGCAGGGCGAGGTAGACGCCGCGCGAGAAGGTGGTGAGCGCGGCATAGCTGGCCATCAGCACCAAGGCCAGCAAGAGCCCCAGCAGCACCGGGCTGCGCTGGCGCATCAGCGCCGCCAGCGCGAAAGGCAGGCACAGCAGCAGGGCGCCATCCAGCATCGCGCCGCCCACCTGCATCTCCCAGAACATGGCCGTGCTGCGGTAGTCTGAGCTGAAGTTCAGGAGACCGGGGAAAGCCACCCGCTCCCACAGGGCCGCCAGCGCGATGCCGGCCAGCGCCAGGCACATGGCGAAGAGCATGCCGCGCTCGATCCGGTCCGGCCGGCTCGCTGCCGCGCGTTGCCACAAGGGCAGCAGCAGCAGGACATAGACCAGGCCCTTGGCCTGGCGCGGACTGTTGAGCGATTCCAGGTAGCCCTGCCACCAGCCGAATTCCAGGCCACCGGCGTCCTGGATGCCGCGCCAGACCGACAACAGCACCGAGGCCGCGAACAGCAACAGCAAGAGCTTGGCCAGCGCCGAGGGCGCCAGCGGCCGGCGCCAGGCCTGGGCCTTGCTGTCGACCCGGCCCAGCGCATAGGCGGCATAGCCGCCCGCGGCGGCAGCCATCACCAGGAGGTCCAGTTCCTCAAAGATGAACCAGCCGGTCCAGGTGGCCAGGCCCAGCACAGGCACCAGGCCGATCAACAGCAGGGGCGCGGCCTGCCACCAGCGGAAGCTGGCCGCCAGCACAGCCAGATAGGCAGCGACAGCCAGCGACGGCAGCAAAGGGTAGTGGCTGGCCAGGCCAAGGCCCAGCAGGCCACAGCCCAGGGCCAGCAGCATCGCCAGCCAACGGCTTGCATGGTTCGGACGGCTCAGCGCAGGGCGAGCCGGCAGGGCGGGCGGCTGGCCCGACAGGGCTGGCGAAACATCGGTGGGCATGCAAAGGATGATAGCCATCGCTCATGACTGGCGATGCATCGCTTAAGCTCTGCGGCATGAGCATTTCCCCCAGGGGCGCCACACTGATGGATGAGCATCGTGCTGTCCGGCGGCTGTGCCTGCTGGCGCCGCTGGCCCTGGTCGCCCAACCGGCCCTGGCGCGCGATCTGCTGGTCGTGGGCACCTCATTCCCTCGCATCTTCGAGGTCAGCGGCAAGCCAGGCGAGGCCGATGGCCTGGGTGCCGAGCTGATGCGCCGCGCCGCCGCGCGCATGGGCCTGGGCCTGCGTTTCGAGGTGCTGCCCTGGCTGCGCGCGCAAGCCATGGTCGAGCAGGGCCAGGCCGATGTGCTGGTGGGCCCCTACCGCACGCCGGAACGTGAGCAGCGCTTTCTTTTCTCGCGCCAGGCCTTCTATGCCGACGCCCTGGTCTTCTATGCCCGGCGCAACCTGGCCACGCACTGGGTGGGCGACTTCACGGCGCTGGCACAGGTCCCCGTGGCCATCGTTCAGGGTTGGGCCTACGGCGACGAGTTCGAGCGTGCCCGTCCGGGCCTGCAGGTGCTCAGTACCGCGCTGACCGTGGAGACCGGCCTCTTGATGCTCAAGCGCGGACGCATCGAACTGCTGGCCAGCAATGAGCGCAACACCGCACCGGTGATCGAAGCCCTGGGTCTCGCCCAGGAGCTGCAGATCATCAATCCTCCCATCAGCTTTCAGCGCGGGCATTTCGCCTACACCCGCAATGCGCGGGGCGAAGCCTGGCGCGACAGCATCGACCAGGTCATGAGCCAGATGCGGGCGACAGGCGAGTTGCGCGAGCTGGCCCGTCAATGGCACATCGCGATTCCTGAGTAAGCTCTTCTGCCATGAGCATCAACACCGACCGTCGCCAGCTTCTCCAATGGGCCCTGGCGGCGGGCGCGGCGCCGCTGTTCCTGCGCCATGCCCTGGCCGCCGACACCGAGCGATTCGCCCTGGGCCTGGCTTCGGGCTGCCCGCGTCCTGATCGACTGGTGTTGTGGACCCGGCTCACCGGCCCTGGGCTGCCCGAACAGGTCGAGGTTCGCTGGGAGCTTGCAGAGGACGAGGGCTTCCAGCGCATTGCCGCCAGCGGCGTGGAGGCCGCGCGCCCTGACAGCGCCCATACCGTGCATGCCGAGCCCAGCGGCTTGAAGCCCGATCGCTGGTACTGGTATCGCTTCAGTGCCCTGGGCCAGCGCAGCGTCGTCGGGCGCACGCGCACCGCGCCGGCACCCGACGCTCCGGCCACCTTGCGCTTCGCCATCGCCTCCTGCCAGCGCTATGACCACGGCTTCTACGCCGCCTGGCGCGACATGGCCGAGCAGGAGCTGGACCTGGTGCTCTTCCTGGGCGACTACATCTATGAGTACGGCCCTGGCAAGGACAGCCAGGCCAAGCGCCAGCACACCGGCCGCGCCTGCCAGACCCTGGACGACTACCGCCAGCGCTACGCCCTGCACAAGAGCGACCCTCACCTGCAGGCCATGCACGCCCGCGCACCCTGGCTCTGCACCTGGGACGACCACGAGGTGTCGAACGACTATGCAGGCAACCAGGGCGACAACCTGGCGGCAGACTTCCCGGCACGCCGGGCCGCTGCCGTTCAGGCTTATTGGGAGCACATGCCCTTCCCCAAGGCCTGGCAGCCACGGGCCGACAACCTGGCGCCGCTGCGGCTCTACCAGCACTGGGACTGGGGATCGCTGGCCCGTGTGATCACGCTGGACGGCCGCAGCTGGCGCGACCCCCAGGTCTGCCCCAAGCCGGGCCGCAGCGGATCGAACACCGTGGACCTGAGCGAATGCCCGGCCCTCATCGAGCCTAACCGCAGCCTGTTGGGCGCAGCGCAGGAGCGCTGGCTGGCGCAGACCTGGGACGCCAGCCGCCCCTGGAACCTGCTGGCCCAGCAGACCCTGATGGCCCGCCACAGCCAGCGCGACACCAGCAACGGCGGCGGCCGCTACTGGACCGATGGCTGGGACGGCTACCCGGCCGCCCGCTCGCGCCTGCTGAACGACCTTGCCGCGGCCAAGGTGCCCAATGCCGTGGTGCTCGGAGGCGATGTGCATGCCAACCATGTGGCGGGCCTGCGCGCCGATTTCGACCGGACCGACTCACCGCTGCTGGCCAGCGAGTTCTGCGGCACCTCGATCACCAGCCACGGCGGTTCGCAGGAGCGCATGACCCAGGGGCTGGCCCACAACCCGCACATGCTGCTGTCACGCAGCGACCAGCGCGGCTACGTGCGGTTCGACCTCAAGGCTGGCCTGATGCAGGCCGAGCTGCGCGCCGTGCTCGATCCCTGGGATGCGCAGAGCGCCGTGCAGGCGCAGGCCCGCTTCGTGGTGGAAGCCGGCAAGGCAGGCCCGCAGCTCGCCTGAGCGGGTGCCGCAGTGCCGCCAGTGCCGGGCCGTACTGGGGCCGTGCGGGGTGCTGACTAGCGAGGCTCGTTGGCCGTGATCTGGCGCCAGAAACGCCAGAACCAGGATGTCGCGCCCGCGGCTTCATCGGCCCCGCTGTCCAGGGGCATGGGCGCGGAATTGGCGATCGGCATGGGCGTCAATTGCAGGGCTGAATGGCTTTCGCCAGCCAGCCAGGAGCGCAGGTCCAGGCCCAGTGCTTCGGAACTGGCATGGCGCTGCTCCGGCAGGGGGCTGGCGGCCTTGTGCACCAGGGCTTCCAGGCTCAGCCGCTGCTGCGGGCTCAACTCGGGCCAGCGGGTGGCGACGCTGTCGTGCTCGGGGCTGGCTTCGTGATGATCAGGGGCGCGTTCATGCACCAGCTCGCACAGCAGCGCGCCCAGGGCATAGGCTTCGCTGGCGCTGCTGGGCACCGCTCCCTGCCGACGCTCCGGGCTGGCATAGACCAGCAGGGCCGGGTGCGGCGGCTCGGGCAATTCCTCGTGGCTCAGGTGCAGGCCCATCAGCTGCAGGCGGCCATCGGCGCGCACCCACAGCAGGCTTGGGTCCAGCTCGGAAAGCAGCAGGCCCTCGCTGTGAGCATGGGCCAGCGCATCGCAAAGCTGCAGCAGAAGCGCCAGCCTTTCACGCAGGGCGAGGCGCTCGGTCAGGCTCATCAACGGCCGCGCTTCCACCCAGGGCAGCACCAGGAAGGGCTTGCCATGCGGGGTGACGCCGCTGTCCATCGGGGTGACGATGCCATGGTGCTCCAGGCGCGCCAGCTCGGAGGCGCCATCGGCGAAACGCAGCATCAGCGCGGCGGCATCGGTGGCGTTCTCGAACACGATCAGGGCGGCGCGCTGGCCGCGGGCCAGCACATGCTCGGCGCGATACCACTGGCCGGCAGCACTGGCGTGCAGCGCACGGCGCAACATCCAGACGCCCAGGCGCTGCTCGGGTACCAGGGTGGCACCTGCTGGCGGACCGGCGACCGGCCGCGGACGGTGGTTGAAAGCGAAACGCATGGCTTGCCATGTTAGCCAGCCCCACCCCTGCCCGAAACCCATGCCCCCTCGAACAAAGGGCTGGCGAGCATTCGCTCACATCCCCCGTGTGAGGGGGCAAGCCGGCTTGCGATACTCGCGGCCGATGCAAGCAATCCTGGCCGTCACCCTGCCCTTCTTCGCCCTGGTGCTGTGCGGCTACCTGGCGGCTTCGCGCGGTGTGCTGGCCGAAAGCGCCATTCCGGGGCTCAACGGCTTCGTGCTGTTCTTCGCCCTGCCCTGCATGCTGTTCCGCTTCGGCATGAACACGCCGGTGCTGGAGCTCCTGAACCCGGCCATGCTGGGCCTGTATGTGAGTGTGGCCCTGGCCATGGTCGGACTGACCATCGCCCTGACCCGCTCGCCCCGCGTCGACATGAAGAACGCCGCCTTCGGTGCCCTGGTGGCCGCATTCCCGAATACCGGCTTCATGGGCGTGCCCCTGCTGGTGGCGCTGCTGGGCCAGAACGCCGCCGGACCGGTGATCTGCACCGTGCTGGCCGATCTCTTTGTAACGAGTTCCCTGTGCGTGGCCTTGGCCAGCGCCCACGACCCGCGCCCCGACGGCCGGCCTGCGACGGCCGGCGCCGCACTGGCGCAAGCGCTGCGAGGCGCCTTGTCCAATCCGCTGCCCTGGTCGATTGCACTGGGCATCCTGGCCTCGGCCACCGGCCTGCATCCGGCCGGGCCGCTGGACACCGTGATCCGCATGCTGGGTGATGCCGCATCACCGGTCGCCCTGTTCACCATCGGCGCCGTACTCTGGCGCTCGGGCCGGCATGCCCAGGGGCGCACGCCGGTCGCGCTTTATTTGCCGGTGGCGCTGGTCAAGCTGATTCTGCATCCGGCGCTGGTCTGGAGCCTAGGCCTGGTGGGGCGGCGCTTCGGCCTGCCGCTGAGCGAATTCCAGTTGCTGGTGCTCGTGCTGGCCGCCGCCTTGCCCAGCGCGAGCAATGTCTCACTGCTGGCCGAGCGCTATGGCGCCGACAACGGCCGCGTGGCACGCATCATCATGGCCTCGACAGTGTTGGCCTTCCTGAGCTTCACCGCGCTGGCCTGGCTCTTGATACGGCCGGCAGCAACGGCGGCGGCACAATAGCGGCCACAAGATTCGACAGCCCCGGGGAGCCTCAAACCATGCCTTTCATCGGAGTCGGCCTGCATGTGCTGGTCGCGCTTTTCTTCGCCATCCACGCCATCCGCAACGGTCAGCCCATGTACTGGCTGCTGATCCTCTTCATGTTCCCCTTGCTGGGCAGCATCGTCTATTTCGCGGCGGTCTACCTGCCCGGCTCGCGACTGCAGCGCGGTGCCCAACGCACCGTGGCAGCCGCCGCCCGCTCGCTGGACCCAGGGCGCGAGCTGCGCGAAGCCCGTGCGGCGCTCGAAGGCACACCGACGGCCCAGAACCAGATGCGCCTGGCCCAGGCCTTGCTCGAGGCCGGCCAGCCCGCCGAAGCAGCGCAGGCCTTCGAGACCTGCCTCAAGGGCCCGTTCGCCAGCGATGCCGAGATCAAGTTCGGTGCTGCCCGCGCCTGGCTTGAAAGCGGCCAGGCCGCGCGCGCCGTGGCCCATCTGCAAGCCATCCGCAACGAGCAGCCGGGCTTCCGCGCCGATCAACTGAGCCTGCTGCTGGCCCGTGCCTTGGCGGCAGATGGCCAGCAGGACGCCGCCCGCAGCGAGTTCGAGAACGGCCTGCATCGCTTCGGCAGTTTCGAGGCGCACGCCGAGTATGCGATCTGGGCGTTGGAGCGCGGCGACCAGGACCTGGCCCAGAAGCTGCAGGCCGACATCGACAAGCTGACCCGCGCCTGGAACCGCCATACCCGCGAGTTGAACGCGCCGGTGCTGCGCCGGCTGCAATCCGCGCAAGCCCGCCGCTGATCGACATGAGCATGCCGCGCCGAACCCTGTGGCTCGCGCCGCTGCTGCTGGGCCTCGCGCTCGGCGCGGCGCAGGCGCAGGAGCCGGCCGGCTATCTGCAGCCCAGCACCGCCATCCGCCAGGTGCTCGATGCACCGGTGCCGCCGCGGCCCTGGGTCTCGCCCGACCAGCAGACGCTGGCGCTGATGGACATCCGCCCCTATCCGGGCATCGACGAACTGGCCCGGCCGGTGCTGCGCCTGGCAGGCCTGCGCTTCGAGCCCGGCAGCGGCACGCCGCAGCCCTTGCAGGTGCTGCAGCGTTTGCGACTGCGTGCCTTGAACAGCCCCGATGCGCCGGAGCGGACCATCGAGCTGCCCGCCGGCGGCGCCTTCCACAGCTTCGCCTGGGCGCCCGACGGCCAGCGCTTCGTCCTGGAGCGCCGGATGGAACAGGCCAACGAGCTCTGGGTCGGCGATACCGCCAGCGGCCGGCTGCGCGCCATCGCCGGGCTGAGGCTCAACAACGCGCTGGGCCAGGGCGAGCAGGCCTGGCTCAATCCGCAGGAGCTGCTGGTCTTGAGCGTGGCCCGCCGTGGCCCGCCACCGAGACCGACGCCCCGCCCCGCCGTGCAGGAGGCCAGCGGCCGCGCCTCGCCGGAGCGCAACTACGCCGACTTGCTGCAGTCGCCCTACGACGAGTCGCTGTTCGAGTACCACGCTCGTTCGCAGATGGTGCTGGTCAATGTCGCCACCGGCGCGGTGCGCGAGATCGGCGAGCCCCAGCTCTACGCAAGCATCAGCAGCGTCGGCGCGCCCGGCGCACCGCAGTACCTCTTGACCGAGCGGGTCGCCCGCCCCTTCAGCTACGACCTGACCTGGGATGACTTCCCCACCGTCGTGGAAGTGCGCTCGCGCGAAGGCCGCGTGCTCAAGGAACTGACGCGCATGCCGATGCGCAAGGGCGTGGCAATCGACGGCGTGCTGATCGGCCCGCGGGTCTTCTATCCCTCGCCCAGCAAGGACGCGGCGGTCTACTGGATCGAGGCGCTGGACGGCGGCAACTCCAATGCGCGAGTACCGTTCCGCGACCGCCTGATGCGCCTGGACCCGCCTTTCACCGGTGAAGCGCGCGAAGTGCAGCGCATGCCGCATCGCTTCACGCAGTTGCGCTTCCTGGACGATGGCCAGCAGGCGCTGCTGACCGAAACCGACCGCAACCGCGCCTGGGTCCGCACCTATCTGCTGCCGCTCAACGGCACGCAAAGCAAGCCGCTGTTCGAGTACGCGCAGCGTGAGCGTTATCGCCACCCCGGTGTGCCGCTGATGCGCATACTCACGAACGGCCACAGCGTGATTCGCACCTCGCCGCAAGGCGACATCTACATGCTGGGCGCCGGCTTCAAGCCCAAGGGTGAGCAGCCCTTCCTGGACCGCCTGTCGCTGCGCGACGGCCTGAGCGCCCATGTGTTCCAGTCGTCCGAAACCGTCTATGAGCAGCCGCTCGCGCTACTGGAGGGCAACCGCCTGCTGCTCAGTCGCGAGAGCCCGTCCGAGCCACCCAATATCTTCCTGCGCGATAGCGCCGGCCTGCATGCCCTGACACAGATGCGCGACCCGACGCCGTCGCTGCGCCGCATCCACCGCGAGTTCGTCAGCTTCAAGCGCGCCGACGGTGTGGAGATGTCGTTCTGGCTCAACCTGCCGCCCGACTACAAGGAAGGCGAACGCCGCCCGACGCTGGTGTGGTCGTATCCGCTGGAGTTCAACGACCCGACGCTGGCCGGCCAGATCAGCGGCGCCACCAGCCGCTTCGCACGCTACTCGGGCCTGGCGCCGCAGTTGCTGGCGCTGGACGGCTTCGTGGTGCTGTCGGACGCCACGATGCCGGTGGTCGGCGACATCCGCAGCATCAACGACGGCTTCATCGAGCAGATCACGATGAATGCCCGAGCCATCCTGGACAAGGCCGAATCGCTGGGCGTAACCGACCCGAAGAAGGTGGCCATTGGCGGGCACAGCTACGGCGCCTTCATGGCCGTGAACCTGCTGGCCCACACCGACCTGTTCAAGGCCGGCATCGCCCGCAGCGGCGCCTACAACCGCACGCTTACGCCCTTCGGCTTCCAGAGCGAGCGACGCTCGCTGTGGGACTCGCGCGAAACTTATCTGCGCCTCTCGCCCCTGCTGTATGCGCAGCAGATCAAGGAGCCGCTGCTGCTGGTCCACGGCGACGCGGACAACAACTCCGGCACCACGCCCCTGCAGAGCGAACGCCTCTACCACGCGCTCGCCGGCCTCGGTGGCACGGTGCGCTTCGTCTCCCTGCCCTATGAAGCGCACGGCTACGCCGCGCGCGAGTCGGTCGGCCACACACAATGGGAAATGAGCCACTGGCTCAGGCAGCACCTGGGCGAACCGCGTCCCTGAGAGCGGCGCTCAATAGGTGGTCGTGAAGCCGGTTTCCGCATCGCCGCGGCCCGGCAGCACGATGCTGAACAGCGCGCCACCCCCTTCGCGGTTGCTGGCCTGGATGCTGCCCTTGTGCAGCTCGACGATCTTGCGGCAGATGGCCAGGCCGAGGCCGGTGCCACCCGAGCCATCCTTGGTCTTGCTGGACTGCACGAAGGCATCGAAGATCGCCTCGAGCTCGCCCGGCGGGATGCCCGGGCCTCGGTCGGCGATGTCGATGTGGATCTGGCCGTCCTCGTGCAGGGACGCTGCCAATTCGATGTTGCTGCCGTCCGGGCTGAACTTGACTGCATTGGCCAGCACATTGCGCACCACCTGCTGGAAGCGCAGCGGGTCGACCTTGGCGCTCAGCGGCTGCTCGCTGATGACGCAGTCAAGCTGCAGGCGGCGTGGCTGCAAGAGCGGGTCGAACTCGCGGGCCACGCTGCGAATGTGGGCCCGCAGGTCGCAGCGCTCCATGTGGAAGGTGCCGACCGAGCTTTCGATCTTGGAGACGTCGAGCAGGTCGTTCACCAGGGCCAGCATGCGCTGGCCCGAGGCATGGATGCTCTCGAACATGGTCACCAGCCGGGGCGAATCGCGGCCCCGCGCCACGCCCAGTTCCGAGAAGCCGAGGATGGACTGCAGCGGCGTGCGCAGTTCGTGGCTGATGTTGGCGATGAACTCCGACTTGGCGCGCGAGGCCTCTTCGGCCGCATCGCGCGCCTCGCGGGTGGCGCGTTCGGCCTCCCGGAACTCGCTGACGTCCATCAGCGTGTTCAGGATGCCGGCCGGCCCGCCCTGCTCGTCCAGCAGCAGCACCTTGGTGACCTGCATGTCGCGCGGCTGGCCGTCTGCATGCTTCATGCGCGCCTCGTAGCGCAGCGTGCCGCCCTCGGCGAGCAGCTGCGCATCGTGCCGCTCGTGCACCTGCCTGTCAGCCATGCTCAGCATGAAGCCGACCCGGGTGCCGATCACCTGCTCGCGCTTGAGCCCGGTGAACGCCTCCCAGGCACGATTGACAGTCACGTATTGCCCCTGCATGTCGACCAGCGAGATCGGCTGCGGGCTCACTTCAAGCAGCAAGCCGGTGAAGGCCAGCTGACGCTGCAGCTGGTGCTGGGCCACCTCGCGCTCGGTCACGTCCACCGCGCTGCCGGCAAAACCGACCAGGTGCTGCTTGGCATAGAGCGGCACGACCGCGACCTCATACTGCCGGAGCCCACCTTCGGCGCTGCGCAGGCCGATCTGCGCGGTGCGCGGGCCAGGGCGATCATCGGGGTCGAACAGTGCGGCGGCCTTCGCAGCGTCGGCCGGCTCGACCAGGTCCTGCAGGCGGCGGCCGACGGCCAGCTCGGCACGGTCCTGTGTGACCGCGCCCCAGCGTGCATTGACAAACGTGAGCACGCCGCCGTGTCCGGCCCGGAAGATCAGCTCCTGCACGCTCTTGAGCACCACGCTCATCTCGCGCTCGCGCAGGGCCACCTTTTCCTGGGCCTGCTGCGCCGATTGCACGGCCAGCATGCGGCCGCGCAGGCTGCGCAAGGCCACGATGCTGGCCGCCACCAGCAGGCTCAGCATGAGCAGGCCGAGCCCGACGAGCTTCCAGACGTCCTGGTACCAGGATTGCAGTGCCAAGGCCTGCGGCTGTTCGATCAGCATCAGGAAAGGTTGGCTGCGCGAGCCGCGCCAGGCCACAACCTGGGGGCCCGCGATCACGCTCTCGCCAAGGTAGCTGCCATGCTCCTGATTGCCGATCAGTCGAGCCAGGACAGGGTGACTGGCGAGCGAACTTCCCACCTCGACGGGTAGCCGTTCGGTGGCAGTCAAGACCTGCCCCTGGTAGCTGACCAGCAGGGCCTGCATCGCACTTTGGTCCGCCACCGTCTGTTGGTAGGTGGCCAGGGCATCCGGGTTGATCAAGGCGACCAGCAGCTTGCCCGAAGCCATGCGGTGCCACAGGGGCAGGAAGCTGATGCGGTGGCTCGCGCCGCTGTTGCGCATGTCGGCCAGGGCGCGCCCGGATTGCAGGCTCAGCAGCTTGCTGCGGCCGGCTGCGGGCAGTGATTCCAGTTTGGCGAGCGGCAGACGCACCCCGACGTCGCGCGGCTCAGAGCTGGCGAGCACCAGTCCAGATTCGTCAACCAGCGCCAGGCTGCGCACGGAGCTCAGGCCCAGCAGCGACTGGGACAGCAGCGCCTGCTCATGGGCCGGGTCCGGCTGGCTCCGGGCCTGCAGGCTGTCGCCCAGCGCGCGCAAGGCCACGGCCGCCGATTCCACCGTGCGGCTCGCCTGGTCCTGCAACACGTCAGCCAGCAGTTCCGCCCGCGCGCGGCCGTTGCCCAGGGCCTCGGCGCGCTGGTACCAGGCCAGCGCACTCAGGCCGAGCACCACCACCAGCGCCGCGCCGCTGGCGGAGGCCAGGACGACATTTCGCAGGAAGCGTGTCTCGCGGAGCATGGCCCGAGTTCAGCGAACGACGATGTCGCTCAAGCCATTGCGCCCGGCTGCAGCGCTCAGGCGGCCGTCACGCTTGATGGTGGCCACGAATTCGTTGAGGCGTGCCAGCCAGGGAGCGTCGCCCTGCTTGATCGCATAGGCGTAGGGCAGCACGAAAAAGGGCTGCGGCGGCGCCACCAGGCGCGCCCAGTCGGCGTTGTCGAGCAGGCGCCGGCTGTAGGGATAGTCGGTCATGAAGGCGTCAACCCGGCCCGCTTCCAGCTCGCGCTCCCGGGTCTCGGGCGGCTTGACCGTGCGCAGCGTGGCCTGTTTCAGCGCCTGGGCCATCACAGGCTCCATGAAGGTGCCGGCCTGCACCGCGACGACGACGCCGGGCTTGTCCAGGTCCGACCATTGGCGCACCACGCGGTTGGCACGCGTGGTGACCGCATAGATGTCGCTTTGCAGGTAGGGCTGGGTGAAGTCCAGCACGGCCTTGCGCTGCGGCAGCATGCCCACCGCAAACATGGCCACATCGCACCGCTCGCTCTTCAGGTCCTCGACCAGCTGCGGGAACGACGACTCCACATACTGAAGCTTGACCTTGAGATCACGTGCCAGCTCTGCGGACAGTTCGATATCGATGCCCTCCAGCTTGTCGTTGCGCGGGTTGTGGTAAGTAATGCCGTAGTAGTCGGGCCAGATGCAGACACGCAGCTTGCCGCTGCTGCGCACCCGCTCCAGCGTGCTGGCACCGGCCTGCACTGATTGCGCTTGGGCTGGTCGGGTGCCGAAGGCGAGCAAGCTTGCCAGCATCGACACCAGAATCACGCAGGCCACGGTGATCTTGAGTTTTCTCATGAAGTCGTCCTTGTACCAGTTGTGTGTCGCGGCTCAGTCTGGAACGGTCAGGTTTAAGAGGTCGGGAGGGTTGCGGTTGATGGCGTCGCGCAGGGCGATCAGCAACGGCGCATGGGCCAGCATGCAGTCCACCACGCGAGGATCGAAAGCCAGGCCGCGCTGCTCGGCCAGCATCTTGAGCGCCACCTCGTCGTTGAAGGCCTTGCGGTAGCAGCGGTCCATGGTCAAGGCATCAAAGAAATCGACGACCGCGACGATGCGGCCCGACAGCGGAATCGCCTCGCCCGCGAGACCCAGCGGATAGCCACTGCCGTCCCAGCGCTCGTGATGGGTCATGGCCACCTCGGCAGCCAGCTGGAATAGCCTGATTCGCGATCGCCCCAGGATTTGCGCACCGATGATGGGGTGCTGGTTCATGACCTGCCGCTCGTCCGCCGTGTAGGAGCCCGGCTTCTTCAGCACCAGGTCTGGCACGCCGATCTTGCCGATGTCATGCATGGGGGCGGCCAGGCGCAGTTCGCGCGCGAAGTCCTTGCTTTCGCCCAGCGCCAGCGCCAGGCCTTCCGCCAGGTGGCCGATGCGGGTGATGTGCACACCGGTATCGTCATCGCGCATTTCTGCGGCCAGCGACAGGCGCAGCAGCGCTTCGTGATGGGCGCGTGCCACTTCGCGCAGGGCTTCGTTGCGCTCCTGATAGACACGGCCGAGGTCCGTGACGATGCGCTCCATCTGCGCCGCCGCCGCATCGTCGAAGCTGCGCGCGGTGCCGGAAGGGGTGTCGAGGGCGACGGCAATCATGCGTGCTCCCATTGCTGAGCGATCACGTCGATCAATTGCAGGGGACTGAATGGTTTCACCAGGTAGGCGTCGGCGCCGGCCTGCCGACCTGCCGAGCAGTCTTGCGCCTGGCCCCGGGCGCTGAGCATGATGACGCGGGGATTCAGCAGCATCGGGTCGCTCTTGAGCTTGCGGCAGACATCCAGGCCATCCAGCTCGCCAGGCATCATCACGTCCAACAGCACCAGGTCGGGCCGCACAGCCTCGGCCAGCAGCAGCGCCGTGGCCCCGTCCTCGGCCTCGAAGATCTCGTAGGACTCGAACTCCAGGGTCATGCGGACCAGGCGACGGATGTCCACGTGGTCATCAACGATCAGGATCTTCTTCATGTGGCCACTCCGGTGCTTTTTCAGATTTGATGAAGCGAAGTATCACATTTATCATTTAATAGCGTCAAGACTCGCTTTATGATGCCGACGAAAATTCGGCAAAATTACTCAATGTCTCAAAACCGCCCCCTGCTCGACCCGAACAAGGACGACTTCAGCACAATGGAAGTGGCCCAGGTGCTGGGCATGGCCGTGCGCTCGGTGCAACTGATGGTTGATCGCGAAGAGCTGAAGGCCTGGAAGACACCGGGCGGCCATCGCCGCATATCGCGGGCCTCCATCGAAGCCTTCATGGCTCGGCGCGGCGGCGTTGCTGAGCCCTCGCCGGCCGTGCTGCCGCGCAGCACGCGCCCCGCCTCGGCAGCACCCCAGGTGCTGCTGATCGAGGATTCGACGCACTACCAGAAGCTCATCGCCCTGCTGCTGAACCAGCAGTTCCCGGAGATCCAGCTGCACACGGCATCGGATGGCATCGTTGGCCTGACGATGTACGGCCAGATCCAGCCGCAGGTGCTGATCGTCGACATCCTGCTGCCCGGCATAGACGGGGCAACGCTGATCACCAGCCTGCGGACCCAGCCGCAGTTCGCGCGAAGCCGTCTGATAGTGGTCACCTCGCTGGAAGGCGATCAGTTGGCCCCCTACGCCTTTGCCCTGGCGGGCCTGCCCGTCATCCACAAGCCGCGTCTGGTGACCGAGTTGCCGGCGCTTCTGAGGGCCGCCCTGGTCGAGGCTTCGCCCCACCCATGAAACCAAGGCCGCGCCTGCTGCTGCTGGAAGATGACCCGACCATCCAGCACCTGGTTCGGATGGCGCTCGAAGAGCTAGATCTTGACCTGCTGATCTCCAGCACCCTGGCCCAAGCGCGGGCAACGCTGGCCGCCGCGCCGGTGCAGATGCTCATCTCCGATCTGATGCTCCCCGACGGCTCCGGGCTGGACCTGATCGAGGAGCTGTCTGGGCGTTCCGACCTGCTCCAGGGCGCCCCCATCGCCGTGTTCAGCGCCGGCCTGGTCGGCGATGTCCAGGACCGCCTCGCCCAGCTTGGCGTCTGGCGCCAGCTCGCCAAGCCGTGCAGCATCCTGGAGCTGGAAACCTGCGTGCAGGAAGGGCTGGGCCTGACGCAAGCGACGCCTTCTGCAGGTGCAAACGCAGCTGCCGCTGACGACGCAGTAGCAGCGACCAGCGCATTGCCGGCGAACCAGGCTCAGGCCGTAGCCCAGCATTTCGGTGGTGACGAACCGCTCTACCGTACCTTCAGGGCAGCCTGCCTGTCCCAGTTCGAGCTGGATCGCGAGCAGGGCGATCAGGCCTGCGAGCAGCGCGACGCGCCGGCGCTGCGCCGCCTGGCACACAGCTTGAAAAGCGTGCTGCTGACGCTCGGTCACGCCGCCGAGTCGCAATTGGCGCGCCAGTTGGAGGACAGCGCCGAACGGGCCGACTGGCCACAGTCCCTCGCCCAGTGGCAAGCCTTGCGCCAGCGGCTGCCGGGTGATCCGTGATCAAGGTCGAAGCGATACTGGCAGCTTCTGCAAATGTGATAAACGTCTCAGCAAAAATGATCTGAAAATCATTTTGATCATTTAACATGCGGGCACCAACAGATTGAAAGGTGTCCGACATGAATACAGCCCTGATTCCCGCCGTCCAGGAGCGCTCTGCCGCGCTGACGTCGATGGCCGATGCGGCCGTTACCGCCGGGCCGCTGGAAGTGCTGACCTGCCAACTCGGCGGGGTGTCCTATGGCATCGAGCTGCGCTGCGTGCAGGAGATTCGCTCCTACGAGGCGCCGACCCGCATCGCCAACGCACCCGACTTCATCAAGGGCTTCGTCAATCTGCGCGGCGTGATCGTGCCGGTGATCGACCTGCGCCTGAGCTTCGGCCTGCCGGTGCCAGCCTATGACGCCTTCACCATCACCGTGGTGCTCAATCTGGCCGACCGCATCGTCGGCGTGGTGGTGGATTCGGTCAGCGATGTGATCGCCCTGCTGCCTTCGCAGATCATGCCCGCCCCGGACTTCAACGACACCGTCGACGCCCGCTACATCGCCGGCATCGGCACGCCCGACGTAAGCAGCTCCGACGCTCGCATGCTGGTCCTCTTGGACATCGAGAAGCTGATGTCCAGCGCGGCCATGGGCTTGGTACAGCCGGTCCTGCAGTGAGTGCGCAAGAGCCTCACCGCCCTCAAAACCCAACCTGCACGAATACACATCATGAACAAGCGCACCATGAAGGTCTCCACTCGCCTGGCCCTCGGATTTGGTACCGCCGTCGCCCTGGGCCTCGGCATTGCGCTGGTCGGTGCCCTGGAGTTGCGTTCCATCGAGACCGAGGTCAGTGAACTGGCGAACGAGCGCATGATCAAGGTCGACAAGTTCACCGACCTCAAGGACAACTTGAATACCGCGGCGCGCACTGCCCGCAACATCATCGTCCTGCAGGACCCGGCCAAGCGCGCAGCCGAGGCCCAGGTCCTGGCAGAGATCCGCAAAGCCAACGGCCAGCTGGCGGATGAGCTCGACAAGATGCTCAAGATCCCCAAGTCGCGCGAGCTGCTCCAGGTCATCACCGAAACGCGCCCGCTCTACAACAAGGCACTGGACCGCGCCATTGCCCTGGCCGAGCAGGGCAAGACCGCCGAAGCCGGCGAATTGCTGATCACCGAGGTGCAGGCCCTCCAGAACACGCTGTTCAAGGCAGTGGACGAATCCACGCAAATGCAGGCCGACCTGGCCCGTGCCTTGGCCAAGGAGGCCGACGAGGATGCCTCGTTCGCGACCATGCTGATGATAGCTCTGGCCGGCGCGATGGGCCTTGTCGGCGGCCTGGTCGGTTGGGGCCTGACCCGCAACCTCAACCGCGCGCTGGGTGCCGAGCCCGGCGAGTTGAGCGCGGCCGTGCAGCGCGTGGCCGACGGGGACCTGGCCACGCCGGTGCCGGTACGCAACGGCGATGAGCAGAGCACGATGGCCACCGTGGCACGCATGCAGCGCGCTCTGGCCGGCATCGTCACCACGGTGCGCGGCAACTCCGACAGCGTGGCCACGGCCAGCGCCCAGATTGCCCAGGGCAATCAGGACCTGTCGAGCCGCACCGAAGAGCAGGCCAGCGCCCTGCAACAGACGGCCGCCTCGATGGAGCAACTGGGCTCCACCGTCAAGCAGAACTCAGACAACGCCCAGCAAGCCAACCAGCTGGCCCGCAACGCCAGCGATGTGGCCCAGCGCGGTGGTGCCGTGGTGAGCGAAGTGGTCGACACGATGAAGGGCATCAACGACGCCTCCAAGCGCATTGCCGACATCATCAGCGTGATCGACGGCATCGCCTTCCAGACCAATATCCTGGCCTTGAACGCGGCCGTGGAAGCAGCTCGCGCCGGCGAACAGGGCCGCGGCTTCGCGGTCGTGGCCGGCGAGGTGCGCAACCTGGCCCAACGCAGTGCCGACGCGGCCAAGGAAATCAAGACCCTGATCAACACCAGCGTCGAGCGCGTGGAGCAGGGAACGAGCCTGGTCGACCAGGCCGGCGCCACCATGAGCGAGGTGGTCCAGGCGATCCAGCGCGTGACCGACATCATGGGCGAAATCAGTGCCGCCAGTGCCGAGCAGACCTCGGGCGTGACGCAGATCGGCGATGCCGTGAGCCAGATGGATCAGGCCACGCAGCAGAACGCCGCCCTGGTCGAGGAAAGCGCTGCAGCGGCGGAGAGCCTGCGTGTCCAGGCCGAAGAGCTGGTGCGTGCGGTGGCAGTGTTCCGCGTCGGCGGCAGCGCAAGCGTGCCGGCGAAGGCGGCCACGGCAGTCAGGGCAGCTCCGACGACGTGGCAGGGCGAGGCGCGCCGCAGCAGCCAGCGTGCCACCAATGTGAGCCGCCTGCCCACACCGGCCAAGCGCCAATCGTTCACCCAAGCCGCGCCAGTCGAACCCACGCTCAAGACCGGCACCAACGGAGACAGCTGGACCACGTTCTAAGCCGCATCTCGCACTTCACCGGCTTGGAGGCTTGCATCCTGAAACTCAACGTCCGCAGCCTGACCTGGCACCTGAATGCCGTGTCGCCTTGCTCGGCCTGACACTGATGGGCGTGGCCATCTACGCCCGCATATTCATGGCGAGGTGGAGGCGACGCCGCAGCGAACCAAGCAGACAAGCGTCCCGCAGCTGTCCCGCACAAGCCAGATGGAGCAGGCCACGCAGCAGAATGCCGCGCTGGTCGAGCAGTCGGCGGCTGCATCGGAGAGCATGCGCAGCCAGGCTGGGGCCTTGGTGCAGACGGTCAGCAGCTTCAGGACTGCCGAGGCCTAGATCGCCAACGGATCCACGTCAACCGCCCAGCGGATCAGTCCCTTGTGCTCGCGCTTGAGCGCGCCGAGCGCCGGCAGCCAGGCGGCCAGCAGCCGCTGCAGGGCGACGCGGCTTTCTGATTCGACCAGCATCTGCAGCCGCTCGATGTTGGCGACCCGCGCCACCTGCATCGGCACAGGCGCGTACACGAGCACCTGACCGGCGCCATCGAGTTCGGCAGCCACGGCAGCCGCCGCCTGCAAGAAGGCCTTCGCGGCCTCGGCCGTGCGGGCTTCTGCACGCAGCAAGGCCAGATGCGCAAACGGCGGCAAGCCGGCCGAGAGGCGCTCCTCCAGCTGACTCCTGGCAAAGCGCTCGAAGTCGTGCGTGGTCAGTGCCTGGTAGAGCGCATGCTGAGGATGCCAGGTCTGCACCCACATCTCGCTGCGCGCCGCAGCTTCAGCATCTCTGCCGGCGCGGCCGGCGGCCTGCATCAGCAAGGCGAACAGCCGCTCGGGCGCGCGGAAATCGCTGCTGAACAAGGCGCCATCGGGGTTGACCGCGGCAACCAGGGTGATGCGGCGGAAGTCGTGCCCCTTGGTGACCATCTGCGTGCCGACAAGGATGTCGACCTCGCCCGCATGCACCGCACCGAGCTGCGCTTCCAGCGAGCCCTTGAGCTTGGTCGAGTCGGCATCGATGCGGGCCACGCGCGCGCCCGGCAAGGCCTCGGCCAACTGCTCTTCCAGCTTCTCGGTGCCGCGGCCCAGGGGCGCGATGTCCGGATTGCCGCAGCCCGGGCAGGCGGGCGGCACCCGCTCGGTGAAGCCGCAGTGGTGGCAGCGCAGCGTGCGGTCCAGCTTGTGGAAGACGCGGAAGGCGCTGCAGTGCGGGCATTCGCTCTTCCAGCCGCATTCCAGGCAGTGCAGGACCGGCGCATAGCCGCGCCGGTTCAAGAACATCAGGCTTTGCTCGCCGCGTTCCAGGCGCAGACGCAGCGCCTCGATCAGCGGTTTGCTCAAGACCGTGGTAACGCCCTTGTTGCGCGGCAGGCTGTTCATGTCGAACAGGCGCACTTTGGGTAGCGCGCCACCGCCTATGCGTTGCGGCATCGACAAGCGGCGATAGCGCCCTTCTTCGGCTCTGTGCCAACTTTCAAGCGATGGCGTGGCCGAGCCAAGAATCACCGGCAGCTTCTCGAGATGCGCCCGGTAGACGGCGAGGTCGCGCGCCGAGTAGCGGGCGCCGTCCTGCTGCTTGTAGGACGGGTCGTGCTCTTCATCGACCACGATCAGACCAAGCTTGGGCATGGAGGCGAACACCGCCAGCCGCGTGCCCAGCACCAGTTGCGCCCGCCCGAAATGCGCGGCCAGCCAATTGCGCAGACGCTGGGCCGGCGTGAGCCCGCTGTGCAGCGAGACCATGGCTGTGCCTGCAAAGCGCTCGGCAAAGCGGGCTTCCAGTTGCGGGGTCAGGTTGATCTCGGGCACCAGCACCAGCACCTGGCGGCCGGCTGCCAGCGCATGCTCGGCGGCACGCAGATAGACCTCGGTCTTGCCGCTGCCGGTCACGCCATAGAGCAGCAATGGCTGCGGCGACTGTGTACCGTTCTGTGCCAGCATCTCATCGAGCTGAGCCAGCGCCTCAGCCTGGGCCGGGCTCAGCTCCGGCCTGGCGGCAGGCTCTGCGGGCACCGGCAGGGCCAGCTTGTCCAGCTTCTTGAGCCGGAGCTGCAATTGCTTGGGCTCGAGCTCCCGCAACTGGGGCGGCAGGACAGCAGCCGCCAACTCGCCGACGCTGCGCTGGTAATAGAGCGCAGCGAATTCGACCAGCGAGCACCAGTGCGCCGACAGGGGCGGCAGCGCGTCCAGCGCTGCCGTGACCGGCCGCAAGTCTTGCAGTGGAAATTCCGCGCCAGTTGCCGCATCTTCACGCGCAGCCGGCCAGACCACGCCCAGCAGCTCGCGCCGGCCCAGCGGCACCCGCACCAGGCTGCCTGGAGCGAGCGCCTGCTCACTGGCGTAGTCCAGCGGGCCCGTCAGTCCGCTGTGCTGGGGCGCGTCAACCGCGACGCGCAAGCGCTGCAGCGGCGGCAAAAGCTGCGACGGCGCCTGCTCGCTCATGGCTCAAGCCATCGCTCAGGTGAAAGCTCAGCATTCCGTCCCAAGTCCATGATTTGCAAGGGATTGAAATGCTTTCCCACAAGCTGTGGATAACTTTGTGGGAAAGATACGCACAGGCCCTGCTCCGTGGAACAAGCTGACGCTCCGGCCTCTTGGAGCTCCGCTTGTGCGAAATGCGTACTTGCTTTGGAAATCAAGGACTTAGCCCGCAATCGGGAAAACGAGAACTTGCGGCGCAGCATGGCCGGCAGCCGCACGTCGCTTGCACACATTTGGGGATAAGTCCAAACCCTGAGTGCTTACTTCACGAATTGGCGCGCCGCGGCGCGCTCAGGCGCCGGCACGCAAACGGCGCGAATGGCTGTGCACCGTTTCGACCAGGGCGCTGACATGTTCGGGAGGCGTGAACTGGCTGATGCCATGGCCCAGATTGAACACATGGCCGCCATGGGAGCCATCGGCGCGCAGCGGGTTGCCAAAGCTGTCGAGCACCGCCTTGGCCTGCTCGGCGATCGCCTCGGGCGGCGCGAACAGCACGTTGGGGTCCAGGTTGCCCTGCAAGGCCACGCGGTCGTTCAGCTGCTTGCGGGCGCGGGCCAGGTTGACCGTCCAGTCCAGGCCCACCACGTCAGCGCCGGCATCGGCGATTTCGTCCAGCCACAGGCCGCCACCCTTGGTGAAAAGGATGCGCGGGATGCGCTGGCCCGCGTGTTCGGTCTTGACCTTGGCCAGCACCTGGCGCGAGTAGGCCAGGCTGAAGCGCTGAAAGGCGCCATCGGCCAGCACGCCGCCCCAGGAGTCGAACAGCATCACCGCTTGCGCGCCGGCTTCTATCTGGGCGTTGAGGTATTGCGCCACCGCCTCGGCGTTGACAGCCAGGATGCGCTCCATCAGGTCGGGGCGCGAATACATCAGGGCCTTGACGTGGCGGTAGTCGTCCGAGCCGCCGCCCTCGACCATGTAGCAGGCCAGGGTCCAGGGGCTGCCGGAGAAGCCGATCAGCGGCACGCGGCCGTTCAGCGCCTGGCGGATCGAGCTCACCGCGTCGAACACATAGCGCAGCTTGTTCATGTCGGGTACTTCGAGGGCGGCCACGGCGGCTTCGTCGCGCACGACCTTCTCGAACTTCGGGCCCTCGCCCTGCGCGAACGACAGGCCCAGGCCCATTGCATCCGGCACGGTCAGGATGTCGCTGAAGAGAATCGCGGCGTCCAGCGCATAGCGCTCCAGCGGCTGCAGCGTCACCTCGGTGGCGTAGTCGCGGTTGGTGGCCAGGCCCATGAAGCTGCCAGCCTTGGCGCGGGTGGCGCGGTACTCGGGCAGGTAGCGGCCCGCCTGGCGCATCAGCCACAGCGGCGTGTAGTCGGTCGGCTGGCGCAGGCAGGCGCGCAGGAAAGTATCGTTTTGCAGGACTGCGGTCATCCGCACATTATCCGCTGCGATACTCGGCCGGCACTTGATGCAGGCCAGACCGGCACCATCTGCAGCGGCGTCCCTCACTGGAGAAACACATGACCATGACCCTGAAGCGCAGCCTCGGTGCCACCGTCCTGCTCGCAGCCACCCTGAGCCTCTCGGGCTGCGGCTACAACGAATTCCAGCGCCTGGACGAACAGACCACGGCGAGCTGGAGCGAGGTGCTGAGCCAGTACCAGCGCCGCGCCGACCTGATTCCCAACATCGTCAACACGGTCAAGGGCGAAGCCAATTTCGAGCAGGAAACGCTGACCAAGGTGGTCGAGGCCCGGGCCAAGGCCACCAGCATCAATGTGACGCCCGAGCTGGCCCGCGATCCGGAAGCGCTGAAGAAGTTCCAGGCCGCGCAGGGCGAGCTCTCGAGCGCCTTGTCACGCTTGCTTGTCGTGAGCGAGAACTACCCGAACCTGAAGGCCAACCAGGGCTTCCAGGATTTGCGCGTGCAGCTCGAAGGCACCGAGAACCGAATCACTGTGGCCCGCAACCGCTACATCAAGTCGGTGGCCGACTACAACGTGCACGCTCGCAGCTTCCCGAACAACCTGACCGCGATGATGTTCGGCTACCAGGTGAAGCCCAACTTCCAGGTGCAGAACGAAGCGGCCATCACGGCGGCCCCGACGGTCAGTTTCGACAAGCCTGCAGCGCCTGCCGCGCCCGCTTCCAAGTAGGCCCTTGATGCGCTGGCTGCTTGCCACCCTGCTGCTGGCCCTGGCACTGCCCGCCTGGGCGCAGGAGCTGCGCCCGGTGCCGGTGCTGACCGCCCGCGTGATCGACCAGACCGGCACCCTGGATGCACTGCAGGTCACCAGCCTGGAGAACAAGCTGGCGGCCTTCGAGCAGCAGGCCGGCCCGCAGATCGTCATCTTGATGCTGCCGGCCACCGCGCCGGAAGACATTGCCGCCTTCGCGCAGCGCGTGGGCGATGCCTGGAAGATCGGCCGGCGCGATGTTGGCGACGGCCTCTTGATCATCGTCGCCAAGAACGAGCGCAAGGTGCGCATCGAAGTGGCCAAGGGGCTGGAAGGCGCCGTGCCCGACCTGGCCGCGCGCCAGATCATCCAGAACGCGATCACGCCCGCTTTCAAGAAGGGCGACTACGCCGGCGGCCTGAACCAGGCGGTTGATCAATTGCAGGCACGGATCCGCGGCGAGGCGTTGCCGGCCCCGAGCAGGAAGTCGGGCCCGGCTGCTGCGACAGGCGGCAGCGACTTTGATTTCGAAACCCTGGCCATGCTGTTCTTCATCGGCGTGCCCATCGTCGGTGTAGTGCTGACTTCGATACTCGGCCGCAAGCTCGGCAGCCTGGGTACCAGCGTGGGTGTCGGCGGCGTCGGATGGCTGATCGCCAACAGCTGGTGGATTGCCGGCCTGGCAGCACTGCTGTCGCTGGTGCTGGTGGGCGTGCTGGGCATCGGCTCCTCGCGCCGCAGCATCGGCCGGCGCTATGGCGGTGGCAGCGACATGCCCATCATCTGGGGTGGCGGAGGCAGCTGGAGTGGCGGCGGAGGAAGCAGCAGCGATGGCGGTGGCTTCTCCTCTGGCGGTGGCGGCGACTTTGGTGGCGGTGGCGCCTCGGGAGATTGGTGATGGCCTGGTTCCGACGCCTGAAACGCCTGGTCAAGCATCGCAGTCTCGATGCCGGCGACTCGCGCCGCGTGCTCGGACCGCACGCCATGGAAGCGCTGCAACAGCGTATCCAGTCCTCGGAGCGGCTGCACAGCGGCGAGCTGCGTGTGGTCGTCGAGGCCGGCTTGCCGACCTCCTACCTGATGCGCGATGCCACGCCGCGCGAGCGGGCGGTGGCCCTGTTCGGCAAACTGCGCGTCTGGGACACGGAGAACAACAACGGCGTGCTGATCTATCTGCTGCTGGCCGAACACAGCATCGAACTGGTGGCCGACCGCGGCCTCATGAACAAGGTCGACAGCATGGTCTGGCAGCGCATGGTGGACCGCATGCGCGAACAGTTCCGAGCCGGCCTGTTTGAAGCCGGGCTGATTGAGGCGGTGGAGAGTGTCAGCGAGCTGCTGTTCCAGCACTTCCCGCTGGCGGCCGGCGAGGCCAACCGCAACGAACTTCCGGACGCGCCGGTCCTACTCTAGGACCAGGCTTTGCATGCCTGCCCAGCTTTCGCCGGGCTCTAGCCTGATCGGGCGGTCAATCGCTGCAGCCTCGATGCACAACATCCGCTGCCAATCTGAATCGGGCATGTCGGGCAGCTGGGCGCAAGCCTCGGCTCCCGGGTTCCAGATCACCGCATCGGCAAAGCCCTGCTGACGGATCGTGACGCGGCGACCCGGGCGGCCGACTGGCTCCTCAGTCAGGGTCAGGTCTTGCTCGACCTGGTGGTAGATGCGGTCCAGCGGAGGCTCGGGCAACAGGAGGTCGACGCGCTGGCGCTGCTCGCTGTTCTTGATCGAATCCCAGTAATGCAGACCCGAGAAGCCGCGCACGCTCGCGTCCAGCAGGCTGCCGAGGCCCAGGTAGGTGTGCAGCGCGGCGGTGAAGTCGAACGACTCCTCGCCGCGGTTCTCACAGGCCAGCTCGATCTCGAGGCTGCGGCCGGCGACGCGCACGCACAGCTCTGCCTCGAAGCGGTGCGGCCACACGAGGCGCGTGGCATCGTCGTCTTGCAGGCGGAGCACGGCCATGGCGTCGTCGCTGCCCACCTCGGCCGAGACCAGCTGCCAGGGCTTGGTGCGTGCAAAGCCGTGGCGCAAGCCGGTGCCGCGACCGGCGAACTGCGGAAAGATCACCGGCACACCGCCGCGCACCGCCTGGCCCGTGGCGTAGGCACTGCTGGGCGACAGATACAGCTGCTCGCCGGCGCCGGCCGGCGTCCACGACAGCAGGTGCGCGCCATGCAGGAGCAGCGTGGCCGCTGCGCCATCGGGCGCGCGCAGTTCCAGCGCTTCCAGGCCTTGGTGGCGGGTCAGGGGAATGGGTGTGGACATGGCGTAGAGCTTGGTAAAAACAACGCCCGCCTGACTCGCGTCGGCGGGCGTCTATCGTCGTCGGCATTGGCGGGGCTGTCGAGGCCGGCGCCTGTGCTGGTGACTGACCGATTACTTCTTGCGGAACTTGCGCAGCGCCGCGATCTGGGCGGCCATGGCGGCGAACTCGCTTTGCGCGGCGGCAAAGTCGATGTCGCTCTTGGCGTTCTTCATCGCTTCCTCGGCCATCTTCTTGGCCTCAAGGGCCTTGGCCTCGTCCAGGTCCTTGCCGCGGATGGCGGTGTCGGCCAGCACGGTCACGGTGCCCGGTTGCACTTCCAGGATGCCGCCAGCGACGAAGACGAACTCTTCGCTGCCGTCGGCCTTCTCGATGCGCACGGCGCCCGGCTTGATGCGGGTGATCAGCGGCGTGTGCTGGGGCAGGATGCCCAGCTCACCGCCTTCGCCCGGCAGCGCGACGAACTTGGCCTCGCCGGAGAAGATCTGCTCCTCGGCGGACACCACGTCAACATGAATGGTTGCCATGTTCAATCTTCCTTAGCGTAGTTGAGAGGGTTGTTCTTGGTACGGAGCGGTTGCCCGCTCCGTCGCCAACGATCAGCCCAACTTCTTCGCTTTCTCGATCGCTTCGTCGATGGTGCCGACCATGTAGAACGCTTGTTCCGGCATGTGGTCGCATTCGCCAGCCACGATCATCTTGAAGCCGCGGATGGTTTCCTTCAGCGGCACGTACTTGCCCGGCGAGCCGGTGAAGACTTCGGCCACGTGGAAAGGCTGCGACAGGAAGCGCTGGATCTTGCGGGCGCGAGCCACGGTCAGCTTGTCTTCCGGTGCCAGCTCGTCCATACCCAGGATCGCGATGATGTCGCGCAGTTCCTTGTAGCGCTGCAGGATGCCCTGCACCGCACGGGTCGTGCTGTAGTGCTCTTCGCCGATGACGTTCGGGTCGATCTGACGCGAAGTCGAGTCGAGCGGGTCGACCGCGGGGTAGATACCCAGCGAAGCGATGTCACGCGACAGCACGACGGTTGCGTCCAAGTGGGCGAAGGTCGTGGCAGGCGACGGGTCGGTCAAGTCATCCGCAGGGACGTAGACGGCCTGGATCGAGGTGATCGAGCCAATCTTGGTCGACGTGATGCGCTCTTGCAGACGGCCCATTTCCTCGGCCAGCGTCGGCTGGTAGCCCACGGCGGA
Organism: Paucibacter sp. JuS9; assembly: GCF_044043925.2. Classification (NCBI taxonomy): domain Bacteria; kingdom Pseudomonadati; phylum Pseudomonadota; class Betaproteobacteria; order Burkholderiales; family Sphaerotilaceae; genus Roseateles; species Paucibacter sp. JuS9. The sequence continues at coordinate 4,860,323 of NZ_CP194172.1, read as the reverse complement.
AGGCATACGACCCAGCAGAGCGGACACTTCGGTACCGGCCAGCGTGTAGCGGTAGATGTTGTCCACGAAGAACAGCACGTCCTTGCCTTCGTCGCGGAACGACTCGGCGATGGTCAGGCCGGTCAGGGCCACGCGCAGACGGTTGCCCGGGGGCTCGTTCATCTGGCCGTAGACCATGGCGACCTTGGAGTCTTCGAGCTTCTCGAGGTTCACGACGCCCGAATCGGCCATCTCGTGATAGAAGTCGTTGCCCTCGCGGGTACGCTCGCCGACACCAGCGAACACCGACAGACCACTGTGGGCCTTGGCGATGTTGTTGATCAGCTCCATCATGTTCACGGTCTTGCCCACACCGGCACCACCGAACAGACCCACCTTGCCGCCCTTGGCGAACGGGCAGATCAGGTCGATCACCTTGATGCCGGTTTCCAGCAGCTCTTGCGACGGGCTCAGCTCGTCGTAGGCCGGTGCAGCGCGGTGGATCGAAGCGGTTTGCGCCTGGTCGACCGGACCACGTTCGTCGATGGGCGCGCCCAGCACGTCCATGATGCGACCCAGCGTGGCCTTGCCCACCGGTACCTTGATGTTCTCACCGGTGTTGTAGACCTGCGAACCGCGGCGCAGGCCGTCGGACGAACCCAGGGCGATGGTACGCACCACGCCGTCGCCCAGCTGTTGCTGGACTTCCAGGGTCAGGGCAGAGCCTTCCATCTTCAGCGCGTCATAAATCTTCGGCATCTGGTTGCGCGGAAATTCCACGTCCACCACGGCGCCGATGCACTGAACGATCTTGCCCACTTGTTGAGTGTTAGCCATTTTTTCGTTCCTTAATTCAAAACTATTAGCGTTCGATCGGGATCAGCCCACGGCGGCGGCGCCACTGACAATCTCGCTCAGCTCCTTGGTGATCGCGGCCTGGCGGGTCTTGTTGTAGACCAGCTTCAGCTCACCGATCAGGGTGCCGGCGTTGTCGGTGGCGGCCTTCATGGCCACCATGCGTGCCGATTGCTCGGACGCCATGTTTTCCGCGACAGCCTGGTAGACCAGGGCCTCGGTGTATCGGAGCAGCAATTCGTCGATGACGGTGTTGGCGTCCGGCTCGTAGATGTAGTCCCACGAGTGGCTGCCACCGGCCGTCTTCATGCCTTCGGTCGTCAGGGGCAAGAGCTGTTGCACCACCGGCTCCTGCTTCATCGTGTTGATGAAGCGGGTGTAGCAGAGGTACACAGCCGAGAGCTTGCCTTCGGCGTAAGCGTCGAGCAGAACCTTGACCGGGCCGATCATCTTCTCGATGTGCGGCTGGTCGCCCAGTTGCGTCACGTGAGAAACGACCTTGGCGCCGACGCGGTTCATGAAGGACAGGCCCTTGTTGCCGATGGCAACGACCTCGGCCTTCTGGCCGGCGGCTTCTAGTTCCTTCAGCTTGGCCGTCGTCGCGCGCAGCAGGTTGGTATTCAAACCACCGCACAGGCCCTTGTCCGTCGTTACCACCACGAAGCCGGCCGCCTTGGCCTGGTCATTGCTGACCAGGAAAGGGTGCTTGTACTCGGGGTTGGCCGTGGCGAGGTTGGCGGCGATGTTGCCGATCTTCTCGCTGTACGGACGAGCCGAGCGCATGCGCTCCTGGGCCTTGCGCATCTTCGAAGCCGCGACCATTTCCATGGCCTTGGTGATCTTCTTGGTGTTCTCGACCGACTTGATCTTGCCGCGAATTTCCTTGCTTGATGCCATGATTTCTCCTGTTAGGTCCGGGCCGCGCTTTGCATCACAGCCCGGTCATGTCATTAAGCGAAGGACTTCTTGAACGTCGTGATCGCGGCGTTCAGCTCGGCTTCAGCATCCTTGTCCATGGCCTTGTCGGCTTCCAGCTTGGCCAGCAGAGCGGCGTGGCTGGTCTTCAGGAACTGGTGCAGGCCGTGTTCGAACGCCAGAACCTTCTTCACGTCCAGGCTGTCCATGAAGCCCTTGTTCACCGCGTACAACGTGGCACCCATGAGGCTGATCGGCAGCGGCGAGTACTGGGCCTGCTTGAGCAGCTCGGTCACGCGGGCACCGCGGTCGAGTTGCTTGCGGGTCGACTCGTCCAGGTCGGAAGCGAACTGCGCGAACGCAGCCAGTTCACGATACTGGGCCAGGTCGGTACGGATACCGCCGGACAGCGACTTGATCAGCTTGGTCTGTGCAGCACCACCGACGCGCGACACCGAGATACCGGCGTTGATGGCGGGGCGGATGCCGGCATTGAACAGGCTGGTTTCCAGGAAGATCTGGCCGTCGGTGATCGAGATCACGTTGGTCGGAACGAAGGCGGACACGTCACCGGCCTGGGTTTCGATGATGGGCAGCGCGGTCAGCGAACCGGTCTTGCCCTTCACTTCACCCTTGGTAAACGCTTCGACGTAGTCGGCATTCACGCGAGCGGCACGCTCCAGCAGACGGCTGTGGAGATAGAACACGTCGCCAGGGAAAGCTTCGCGGCCCGGCGGGCGGCGCAGCAGCAGCGAGACCTGGCGGTAAGCCACGGCTTGCTTGGACAGGTCGTCATAGACGATCAGCGCGTCTTGGCCGCGGTCGCGGAAGTACTCGCCCATCGTGCAGCCCGAGTAGGCCGAGACGTACTGCATGGCAGCGGATTCGGACGCCGAAGCGGCCACGACGATGGTGTATTCCATCGCGCCGGCTTGTTCCAGGGCGCGCACCACGTTCTTGATCGACGAAGCCTTCTGGCCGATCGCAACGTAGACGCAGGTCATGTTCTGACCCTTCTGGTTGATGATGGCGTCGATGGCCACGGCGGTCTTGCCGGTCTGGCGGTCGCCAATGATCAGCTCGCGCTGGCCACGGCCGACGGGCACCATCGAGTCGATCGACTTCAGGCCGGTCTGCACCGGCTGGTCGACAGACTTACGCGCGATCACGCCCGGAGCGACCTTTTCGATCACGTCGGTCATCTTGGCGTTGATCGGACCCTTGCCGTCAATCGGCTGACCCAGCGCGTTGACGACGCGGCCGATCAGCTCGGGGCCGACCGGCACTTCCAGGATGCGACCCGTGCACTTCACGGTGTCGCCTTCGGAGATGTGCTCGTAGGCACCCAGAATCACGGCGCCGACGGAGTCGCGCTCGAGGTTCAGGGCCAGGCCGTAGGAAGGCTGACCAGAGGCGTCGGCCGGGAACTCCAGCATTTCGCCTTGCATCACGTCGGACAGACCGTGGATGCGGCAGATGCCGTCGGACACGGACACCACGGTGCCCTGGTTTCGGACGTCCGTCGAGGCACCAAGACCCTCGATGCGGGACTTGATGAGTTCGGAAATTTCAGCAGGATTCAGTTGCATTGCTTGCTCCCATCTGCTCGGTCCCGCGGCGCGCGCTGCTGTGTGCAGCGCGGCGCCTTGGTACTGAGGGGGTGATTCGGTCGATGTTCGTCGCGCGTGAGCCCAAGGGCTCAGGCGGTCAGTGCCACCTTCATGCGTTCCAGGCGGGCCTTGACCGAGGTGTCCAGCACCTCGTCGCCAACCACCACGCGGATGCCGCCGATCAGCGCGGGTTCGAGCGTCACATGAGCCTCGAGCTTGCGGCCGAAGCGCTTTTCCAGCGTGGCCACCACATCGCTCAGCTGGGCTGCTTCGATGGGGTAGGCGCTGAAGATTTGCGCATCGGCCACGCCCGCGGCCGCATTGGCCAGGACATGGAACTGCTCGACCACCGCCGGCAGCGCCGACAGGCGGCCGTTCTCGATCACTGCGCGCAGGAAGTTCTGCAGCTCCGGGGCCAGGGCTTCTTGCTTGGCCGCCGCGGTGGTGACCGCGAAGACCTGCTCGGCCGTGACCTTGGGGTTGTCGGCGAACTGGCGCAGCTCGGCATCCTGCGAGACCAGGGACAGCGCGTCGAGCGCTACGCCCCAGGCCTTCACATCGTGCTTCTTGGCGACCTGGTAGAGCGCTTCAGCGTACGGGCGGGCAATGGTTGCGAGCTCGGCCATGATTACAGCTCCGTCTTCAGACGGCCCAGCAATTCGGCATGCACGCTGGCATTGACCTCGCGCTGCAGGATCTGCTCGGCACCCTTGACGGCCAGCGCAGCAACCTGCTCGCGCAGGGCCTCACGGGCACGGGTGACTTGCTGGTCGGCCTCGGCCTTGGCATCAGCCACGATCTTGGCGCCGACTTCCTCTGCACGCTTCTTGGCTTCTTCCACGATGGCCGCTGCGCGCTTTTCAGCGTCGGACAGCAGCTGGGTGGTTTCACCACGGGCTTGCGCGCGTTGCTCGTCGGCCGCCTTGCTGGCGTTGGCCAGCTCGGACTTGGCCTTGTCCGCAGCGGCCAGGCCGTCGCGGATCTTGGCAGCGCGCTCGTCCAGTGCCTTGGTGATAGGCGGCCAGACGAAGCTCATCGTGAACCAGACCAGGATCGCGAAAACGATCGCCTGGAGGATCAGTGTTGCATTGATATTCACGGCTCAATCCTTTCGGTCGTGAAAGGGAAGCGGTGATTACTTCGGCAGGTTGGCCAGCAGCGTAGCGGCGAACGGGTTGGCGAAGGCGAACAGCAGAGCGATAGCAACGCCGATCAGGAAAGCAGCGTCGATCAGGCCGGCCAAGATGAACATCTTGGTTTGCAGTTCGTTCATCAGCTCAGGCTGGCGAGCCGACGATTCCAGGAACTTGCCACCCATCAGCGCGATGCCGATGGAAGCGCCGATAGCGCCCAGACCAACGATGATGCCGCAAGCCAGTGCCACGAGGCCGAGGATGTTTTCCATTTGAAGCTCCTAGAGAGATGAGAAAGAAAAGAAAGGAAGGGAAAGTAAAGCGGTCGATCAGTGCGCGTCGTGCGCCTGGCCGATATAGATCAGCGTCAGCATCATGAAGATGAAGGCTTGCAGCGTGATCACAAGAATGTGGAACAGGGTCCACACCGTACCGGCAACGAGATGGCCAATGGCCAGACCGAAACCGGAAGCCGACAGCGTGAACGCACCACCCATCAGTGCGATCAGCATGAACACCAGTTCGCCGGCAAACATGTTGCCGAACAGTCGCATGCCGTGCGAGACCGTCTTGGCGACGAACTCGATCAGCTGCATCAGGAAGTTGAAGGGCCACAGGGCCGGGTGGGCACCAAACGGTGCCGAGATCAGCTCGTGACCCCAGCCACCCAGGCCCTTGATCTTGATGTTGTAGAAGAAGCACATCAAGAGCACGCTCGTCGACAGACCCAGCGTGGTTGACAGGTCAGCGGTCGGGACGACACGCATGTAGGCGTGGTGCGGGTCATGGCCCATCGCGCCGTAGGCTTGGCCCCAGGCGGCGGGCAGCAGGTCGACCGGCAGCATGTCCATGCCGTTCATCAGGAAGATCCAGACAAAGACGGTGAGTGCCAGCGGCGAGACGAGCTTGCGGCTCGCTTCGTTGTGGATCACGCCCTTGGCCTGGTTCTCGACCATTTCAGAGAGGATTTCGACGGCGGCCTGGAAGCGGCCCGGCACGCCGGAGGTGGCCTTGCGAGCGGCACGCCACAGGATGAAGCAGCCCAGGAAACCCAGGACCACGGAGTAGATCAGGGAGTCGAGGTTGAACAGGCTGAAGTCGACGATGCTGACTTGCTTGACGTTCTCGAACGCGAAGTTCTTCTGGAAATGTTGCAGGTGGTGAGTGATGTACTCACCAGCACTGGGCGCGTGACCTTCAGCTGACATGTTCAGTTTCCGTCGCTAATGCTTTTGTTTCGGCCCCGCGTGAGCAGGACCAGCCAGTTAACTTTCAGGCAGCCCATCATGGTCAGCAGCATCGCCACCCAACTCAGATCAGCCACCTGCTTGGCCACCACCACCAGGATGGCGATGACCAGCAAAATCTTGACAAGCTCCCAGACCGCAAACGAAAGCACCGCAGCGCTTGCGTTCGTGACCTGACGCCGGGTCGTGCCCCATGCCATCAAGGCATTCGGCAGCACCACCGCGACGGCGCCATACAGCGCCGACCACGCTTTCACACTTCCTTCGGCGAACAACCACCACAGCGCGGTGAACACCACGCCCGCCGCAGCCTGTGCCGCGACCACCTTCCACGGTGACAACAAGGGGTTTTTCGCTCGCAGGGCCTGGGCTTCTTCTCGCGTCAGGACCTTGAAAGCTGCTTCGCCGCCCGCATCTCCGGACTTCTCGTCATCCCAGGTGCCTGCCTTGGCATTCCGCGCTGCAAGCACTTTGTCGCGCGTCTCAGTAGGGGTCACGATCGATCCGGGGGCTGTCGGCAAAACCCAAAGATTATATGTGGAAACCCGAAGTTTCCTGACAAACCCTGGGTGCCCGCCCCAAAAAGTGGCGAGGTCGGCGCACTCCAACAGTGCCGGAAGTCCCGTTCAGCGGCGCGCCAGGTTCGGCGGGCGGCCTGGCACTGCCGTTTGCAGCTTCAGGACGCAGCCCGCCCAGGGCTCGCGAGCCAGCTCTTCCTGCGGCCTGCCATCGCGCGCGCTTGTCACATAGAGCGTGCGCAGATCGGGGCCGCCGAAGGTCGGCATGGTCGGGCAGCGCACCGGCAGGCGAACCTCGCCCAGCAGCTCGCCCGTCGGCGCAAGACGCACCAGCCGGGCGCCCTCGTACATCGCCACCCAGAGGCAGCCTTCTGCGTCGATGGCGGCGCCATCGGGCCGGCCGCCGTATGCCTCCAGGGGCTGACCAGGGGCGCGCGGCTCGAAGCTGGCGAAGATGCGGCGATTCGCGATGCCGCCGGTGGCAAGGTCGAAATCAAAGGCGTAGATCTCATGCGCCTTGGTGTCGGTCCAGTACAGCGTGCACTGGTCGGGGCTCCAGGCCAGGCCGTTGGAATTGGTGATGCCGTCGGCCATGGCCGTGAACTGGCCGTCAGCCCAGCGGTAGAGCGCGGCCTGCGGCGCCCGGGCGTCATCGATCGTGCCGATCCAGAAGCGGCCGGCGGCGTCGGTCTTGCCGTCGTTGAATCGCTGCCTGGCCGGGTCGAAGGGTGGTGGAGCGATCTGCTGCTCCTCGCCGCTAGCGGTGTCAAGACACCAGAGACCATCGCGCCGTGCGACCAGCAAGCCGCCTCCAGTCAAGGCAATGCAGCCGGGCTCGGCGTCCATCTGCCATTGCTTCAGGCGCCCGTCTGCACCCAGGCGCAAGACCTGATGCGCGGCAATGTCCACGTAGTACAGCGCCTGTTCGGCCATGCTCCAGACTGGGGATTCGCCCAGGCGCGCGGGCGTCGGGCCCGCTTGCTCGATCTTGAATTCGCTCATGGTCGCGATGCTAGGGCCGAAACCCGCCGTAACCAGGGTTGGTGTCAGCCCAGCTCCACCTTCAGGTAGTGCGCGCCCGGGATCGGGTTGAAATAGAAGGGCGGCACCTCTTCGAACCCGAGGCTCTCGTACAGGCCGCGCGCCGCCTCCATATCGTCCAGCGTATCCAGCAGCATGTTTGAATAGCCGGCCTGCGCGGCCCGGTCTATCAGCGTCTGAGCCAGCGTGCGGCCGAGGCCAAAGCGGCGGAAGGCCGGGCGGACGAAGAGGCGCTTCATCTCGCAGGCGTTCGGATAGTCGGAATCCGGCAGGTTCTCGGAATGCCCCGCAACCCGCAGCCTGCCCGTCAACAAGCGCCAGCAGGAACAGGCCCGTCTCGCCGGCATAAGGTCCGGGCAGACTCGCCAGCTCCGCCTCGAAACCCTGGAAGCACAGGTCGACCTTCAGACTTTCGCTGTAGTCGATGAGCAGCCGCCTCACTTCATCCCAATGCTCCGTGCTCTCAGGCACGATCAACTCAACCAAAGGCTGGCTCATCCACCCCCCTCTCCGATCACCACCATCAGATACACCGCCGCCGCACAAGCCAGCAACAAGGTCAAGGCAAAGACGCGCGTGGCCAAGGTATCGCGCGAAGCCTGCGCACCGCACGACAGCTTCTTGTCACCACTGAGCATCGGCCCGATCAGATCGTGGCCATGGCCGAAGCGGTAGTACAGGATGGCTGCGATGTGCAGACCCGTCAGCGCGAAGATGCCCCATTGGCCCCAGCTCTTGTGATAGCCGGTCCAGGCCAGGCTCGCGTCGCCGGAGACGAAGCGAATCAAGGGGCCGGTGGTCGCTATCTCGTCGTCGGCAATCAGGCCCGAGCCGATCTGCAGCAGCAGCCAGGCCAGCATGGCCAGCACCGAGAGCCCACCCAGCGGGTTGTGGCCCACATCAAAGCGCTCGCCCGCGTTGGGCTTGCGGCGCAGGTAGCGAAAGATGGAAGCCGGGCTGTAGATGAAATGCGTGAAGCGCGACCAGCGACCGCCGACCAGGCCCCACAGGATCCGAAAAGCCACCAGTGCCAGCACGGCATAGCCCAGCCGCATGTGCCAGACCATGGCATTGCCGCCGACCTTGGCGCTCACGACCGAACCGAACACGCACAGCACCAGGGCCCAGTGGAACAGTCGTGTTGGCAGGTCCCAGACCCGCACTTCTTCGCGTTGACCTTCGGTCATGCCTTCTTGAAAACTGCAACAAGGCGGCAACGATACCGCAGCATGCCGAAGCTGCAAATTCCATACACTCGCCCGGCGCGGCCGACCGGTCGCAGCCCCTGCCAACCTTGCAGAATGAGGATCCAAGGATGAAGCGTCATTTGAAGATCGCCGCATGTGCAGCACTGCCGCTGTGCGTCGCCCTGTCCAGCCATGCCCAGCCGCAACCCCGCCCCGAACAGGCGATCAAGTACCGTCAGTCGGCGATGACATTGATGGGTGCACATTTCGGCCGCCTGAACGGCATGGCCCAGGGTCGCATTCCCTTCGACGCCACGGTTGCCGCCGACAACGCGCATCTGGTGGCCCTGCTGGCCAAGCTGCCCTTCAACTCCTTCGGCCCCGGCACCGACAAGGGCCTGCCCAACCGCGCCAAGCCCGAGGTCTGGAGCGAGGCCGGCAAGTTCAAGGAAGCCGTCGAAGCCTTCCAGGCCGAGGCATCCAAGCTCGACGCGGCTGGCAAGAGCGGTGACCTGGCCCAGATCAAGGCCGCCGTGGGCGCCGTCGGCAAGACCTGCAAGGCCTGCCACGACGCCTTCCAATCCGAGAGGTAAGGCCGCGCGCCTACAGCCGGACTTGTCCATGGATCAGCGGCGTCACATCGCCGCCGATCCAGGTCGCCTCGGCGTCGCGAGAGACATGCACGCGGCCGTCACGGCCGAGTGCCTGGCCCTGGCCGGCCACATAGCGGTCGGCGGCATGGCCGGCCTGCATCAGCCACAGGGCGAGGCCGGCGTTCAGGCTGCCGGTGACCGGGTCTTCAGGCACACCGATGTCCGGCACAAAGGCCCGCACCTCGAACTGCAGGTCAGAGCCGGCCGGATAGGCGCCGACGACGCCCAGCTTCAAGCCTTTCATTGCGACGAAGTCCGGCTTCAAGGTGAGCACGGCCTCGGCGCTCTTCAAGCGTGCGGCCATCCATGCCGGGCCGTTGTCAACCCAGACCAGGTCCAGCAGATCGGCCTCGGCAATGCCCAGCGAGCGCAAGGCTTGCGCTCGCAACTCGGGCTCGACAGGCCCAGAGCGACGCAGCGGCGGCGCGGCAAACGCCAGTCGCTGGCCCGTGCGCTTCACACGCACCAGGCCGATCTCGCATTGCTGCACCACCTCGCCGGGCTTCTTCGGATCGCCGCCGCTGGCCAGCCAGGCATGGGCCGAGCCCAGCGTCGGATGACCGGCAAAAGGCAGCTCACCGCCCGGCGTGAAGATGCGCACGCGGTAGTCGGCAGCAGCATCCGTGGGCGGCAGGAGAAACGTCGTCTCCGACAGATTGGTCCAGCGCGCAAATGCCGCCATCTCGGCCTCATTCAAACCACCACCATCGACCACGACGGCCAGCGCATTGCCCTTCAGCGCCTCGGCGGTGAACACATCGACCTGGACAAAACGGCGCAAGAGGCTCATGGCTTGGAGGCTTGTTGGAGATAGAGGCCGGGGCGCACGATTTCCATGCCGCGGTTGGGCGTGGCGAGCGGCTTGAAGCCATGGCGCTCGTAGAGCCCATGGGCATCGCGGGTGAACAGTGAGAAGCGGCGCAGGCCTTGCAGCTCGCGGGCCGCCATCACTTGACCGATCAGCCAGTCACCCAGGCCCTGGCCGCGCTGCGATTCATCGATGAAGACATCGCAGAGATAGGCAAATGTCGCCTGGTCGCTGATGACGCGGGCATAGCCCTGCAGGTGGCCCGTGGCATTGCGCAGGACGAAGTTGAGCGAGCCGCGCATGGCCCGCTCGAGCGTCTCGCGCGGTATGCCTTCGCACCAGTAGGCGCGGCTGAGGAAGGCGTGGATGGCGTCGAAATCCTCGGCCGTCCATTCGCGATCAACACGCCAGCCCTGCGCCTGCATCACGTCGCTCTTCAGGGCGTGGGCTCGTCGACGACGGCCATCGCTTCGCGCAAGACCTTGCCAAGGATGGCGATGCCGTCGGCGATCAGCTCGGGCGTCAAGGTGACGAAGGACAGGCGCATCGTGCGCGGGTCCGGCGACTGCGCATAGAACGCAGCGCCCGGCACAAAGGCGATGCCCGCCTCCACCGCCAGTGGCAGCAGCGCCATTGCGTCAAAGCCTTCCGGCAGACGGATCCAGAAGAACATGCCGCCCTTGGGGCTCTGCCATTCGCAGCCCTCGGGCAGGTGCTTGCGCAGACCCTCGGCCATCGCATCGCGGTTGGCCTTGTAGATCGCGCGGATCTTGGGCACATGCTGGTCGAGGAAACCGTTCTTCACCACCTCGTGCACCACGCGCTGGTTGAAGCCGGGCGTGTGCAGGTCGGCCGCCTGCTTGGCCTGCAGGAACTTCGGGTACAGCTCCTTGGGCGCGATCAGGAAGCCCAGGCGGAAGCCCGGCGTCAGCACCTTGGAGAAGGAGCCGAGATAGATCGTGCCTTCGGGCCACAGCGAGGCCAGCGCCGGCGGCGGGGCTTCGTCGAACCAGAGGTCACCATAGGGGTTGTCTTCAACCACCGGCACGCCAGCCGCCTTGGCTGCAGCCATCACGGCTTCGCGGCGCTCCAGGCTCATCACACGGCCGGTGGGGTTCTGGTAGTTGGGCAGGAGGTACGCAAAGCGCGTGCCGGGTGCATCATGTGCCAGGCGGCCGAAGGCCTCGGGGCGCACGCCGCCTTCGTCGGTTTCCAGGCTGGTGAAGTTCGGCTCATAGGGCGTGAAGGCCTGCAGCGCGCCGAGATAGGTGGGCGTTTCCACGGCCACCGGCACGCCCTGGTCGCACAGGATCTTGCCCACCAGGTCCAGGCCCTGCTGGGAGCCGCTCGTGATCAAGACCTGGTCCGGGCTGATGTTCATGCCCAGCGCCTTCACGCGCTCGGCCACCCATTCGCGCAGCGGCGCAAAGCCTTCGCTGGCGGCGTATTGCAGCGCCTCCTTGGCGTTCTTGCTGAGCACGGTGTCGCAGGCGGCCTTCAGGGCATCGACCGGGAAGGTGTCGCTCGACGGCAGGCCGCCCGCCATCGACAGCACGCCGGGCTTCTCGGTGACCTTGAGGATCTCGCGAATGATGGAAGGGTTCATGCGCGCGGCGCGGCGCGCTTGGGTCCAGACAGTGCTGCTCATGGGGGTCTCGGTTGCGGCTCTCAAAGAGCCTTCAGGAATTATCGGAGGTCAGCCAGTCGACGGCCGCCTGCGCATGCAGGGCGGTGCCATCGAAAAGCGGCAGGATGTCGCCATCGCGCTCGGTATCGAGCAGCAGGCAGAGTTCGGTGCAGCCAAGGATCACGCCTTGCGCGCCCACCTGCGCCAGCTCGGCGATGGCGCGGCGGTAGAACTGGTGCGAGGGCTCGCAGACCTTGCCCAGGCACAGCTCGTCATAGATCACGCGATGGACTTCAGCACGGGTCGCATCACCGGGAATGAGGATCTCGATGCCGTGGCGCTCGCGCATGCGCTCGCGGTAGAACGCGCCTTCCATGGTGTAACGCGTGGCCAGCAGGCCCGCGCGGCGCACGCCGGCCTGCTTCAAGGCTTCGGCCGTGGCATCGACGATGTGGATCAAGTGCAGGCCGCTGAGGCGCTCGACCTCGTCGGCCACCTTGTGCATGGTGTTCGCTGCGATCAGCAAGGCCTGCGCACCGGCAGCCCTCAGGCCAGCGCCCGCTTCGCCGAGGATGGCGCCGGCTTGGGCCCAGTCGTCACTGCGCTGCAGGGCCGCGATGGTTTCGAAGTCCACGCTGCGCATCACAAGATTGGCGCTGTGCAGGCCGCCCAGGCGCGCGGCCACGCCGCGGTTCAGCAATTGGTAGAGGTGGCTGGTCGACTCCCAGCTCATGCCGCCCAGGATGCCGAGCATGCGTTCAGCTTTCATCGCCCCAGTCTAGCCGCCTCGACCAGTACAGAACCAATACACTTGGCCAGACATCCTGCGGATCTGTATTGGCATGAACACCAGCACAAGCGCTCCACGCGACACCCTGACCCGCGGCTCCAGCGTGCCGCTGGCCCAGCAATTGGCGCAGCGATTCGCTGAGCGCATCCAGCAGCGCCTGCTCCTGCCCGGCGCCCGCCTGCCCTCGGTGCGTGATTGCGCGCAGCACCATGGCGTGAGCCCCTACACCGTGGTGGCGGCCTATGACCAGTTGCTCGCTGCGGGACTGCTGGAAGCGCGCAAGCAGCGCGGCTTCTTCGTGCGCGAGGCCGCGCCCAGGCCCAAGCCGGCCGCTCGTGCTGCGCCTGCTGCGGCAACGCCTGCGCACAAGCCCTTCGATGCCACGGCGCTGATACGCGGCATGTTCCAGGCCGAAGCAGCCACCTCGCCGGGTCTCGGCACCCTCCCCGCCGATTGGCTCGACCTGCCCATGTTGCAGAGCGCCTTGCGCAAGGTGGTGAGCCAGAGCGCCGACGCGCTGGCCCTGCAATACGGCGAGCCCGGCGGCGACGTGCGGCTGCGCGAGGTGTTAGCGCAGCGCCTCAATGCAGACCTCGGCATCGCAGCCACACCGGCGCAGGTGCTGACCACGGTGGGCGCGACCCATGCGCTGGACCTGATCACCCGCGGCCTCCTGCAGCCCGGCGATGCCGTGCTGGTGGACGATCCCGGCTGGGCGATCGAGTACGCGCGCCTGACTCAAGCCGGCATGCGCCTGCTGCCGGTGCCCCGCGGCGCGGACGGGCCCGATCTCGCGGCAATGGAGCGCCTGGTCGACGAGCACCGGCCGCGCATGTACGTGACCGTCTCGGTCTTGCACAACCCGACCGGCCAGACCCTGAGCCTGGCCGCAGCCCATCAGATCCTGAGACTGGCCGAGCGAGGCGACTTCCTCATCGTCGAGGACGACACCTATGCCTTCATGGCGCCCAACCATGCGCCGCGCTTGTCGGCGCTCGATGGCTTGAAGCGCACGCTCTATGTCTCCGGCTTCTCGAAAATCCTCACGCCCGCCTGGCGCGTGGGCTATCTGGCGGGCAGCACGGAGCGCATCGAGAAGCTGACCGACCTGAAGCTCCTGTCCACGCTCACCACCAGCCCCTTGCTGGAGCGGGCCGTGGCGCTGTGTCTGGAACAAGGGCAGTTGCGCCGGCATGCCGAGCGCGTCACGACCCGGCTGGACGCAGCGCGCCAGCGAGCTGTTCGACTGGCGCTGGAAGCCGGCTGCCAATTCATCACGCCACCGCAAGGTCTGTTCGGCTGGGTCGATGTGGGCGTGGATACCGAGCGCCTGGCCCAGCGCCTGCTCGACCTGGGCTGGCTGATAGCGCCCGGCCTCCTGTTCAGCGCGACGCGGCGCGCCGGCACGCTGATGCGCATCAACTTCGCCACGGCGCAGGACGCGCGTTTCTGGAAGCTCCTGCAGCAGCTGCGGCAGGAGCTCTAGGAGCCAGTCAATCGGCGGCTGACTGGTCCGAACGCCAGCCGCTCCAGGACAGGCCGATGCCAAAGCTCACACCGCTGTGCCGCTGCACCAGCGGGCTGGCGCGATTGGCGGCGCCGCCCAGGCTTTCCAGCCTCGTGAAGCCGAACACGCGCCAATCTTTTGCCAGGGCGCGTGAAACCGCGAGATTGGCGCGCCAGGCAATCAGGCCGGCGCGTGCCTCATAGGCGGGCCGTTCGACCGTCGCGTAGACGGGTGCCACACCGTAGAAGGTATCGGCCAGCCGCCGATTGCCCAGCAGCGCAGCCACGCTCCAGCTGCTCATCCAGGTTTCGCCCCGATGCTCCAGCTGCAAGGCCGGCTCCAGCGACCAGCCGCGCATCTTCATCGAGTCCGATGCGTCGAACACCGCGCGCAGCGGCAGGTCGGCACGCCAGCGCAGCGCGCCCTGCTCGGCCAGGTTCCAGCGCAGCTTGGGGCCGGCTTCCAGCAGCAACCCCAGGTCGGGCATGCCGCTGCGGGCCTGCACCTTTTCGGAGCTCGCGCCCAGCGCAGCGGCGAAGCCGAGATCCAGCTCGAACTCGGGCGTACGCACCGCCCGCAGGCCGACGCTGCCACGATCAGCACGCAAAAAGGGGCCGCGATAGATCAGCCAAGGCAGGACAAGCGTCTTTTGTGTGCGCTCACTGGCGCCTGGATAGGCATTCTGGCTGGCGCTGAATCCAAGCAGTCCCGCCTCCCACAGCGGTGGCCCACCGGCAGCCTTCACGCCGTTCGGCAGAAGCATCGCGGACAGCAGCGACATCGCGCAAAAAAATGATCGTGAAGGCGTCATTCGCTTGATCGGAAATTGGCAAGAGGCCGCTAGTATCACCGCCATCACCAATGGAAGTTCCCAGCTGCATGAGCGCCGCCAACCCGCTTCGATTCCTGATCGTCGACCCGCTGCCCGGTGTCCAGACCTTCGCCCGCCAGCTGCTGGAGAGCTACGGGTTTCCCGCCGACAGCATCCGCTGCTGCGGCGATATCGCCAGCGCGCTGCAGCAGGGGCTGGATTTCAAGCCCGACTTCCTGATCAGCGACAGCTTTCCCAAGGCCGAGATGGATGCCTTCGGCCTGCACCAGCACTTGCAGCAGGCGCACCCGGGCTGCCGACTGGCGCTCTTGAGCTTCGAGATCACGCCCGAGCTGGAGGCCCGCGCGGCACAGGCCGGTGCACGCTTTGTCTTGAAGAAGCCCTTCACTGCCGCCGACCTGCGCGACACCATGCGCAAGTCGCTGGACAGCATGGCCCAGGAACGGCCCGAGCTCCATGCCCGGATGATGCAGGTGATGAAAGCGCCGGCCGCGCCCAAGGCCGCGCCGCCCCGTCCCATCGTGCTGCCCCCCATGCAAGCGCCCTTGAAGCCTGGCGACAAGGTCAACCATGGCGGCAAGACCGCCACGATCGAATACGTGGTGATCCGCCATGGCGAGCTGGTGGTCCAGCTGCGCGGCCAGGGCAGCCTGGTTCCGGCCAGCCAGCTGAACAAGCTCTGAAGGGCCTCAACGAGCCTCGAGCGCCTCCCAGCGCTCCATCAGCGCCAGCAGCTCGCCGTCGATGGCGGCGGCACGCTCGGTCACTTCGGCGATGCGTGCAGCACCCTGGCTGTAGAGCTCGCTGCAATTGAGCAGGCCGTTCAGGACGGCTTGCTCGGCCTCAAGCGCCGCGATGCGCTGAGGCATCTCGTCCAGCTCGCGCTGCTCCTTGTAGCTGAGCTTGCGCTTGGGCGCAGCCGCCGCAACAGGGGCCGGAGCGGGTGCCGGAGCCGGCGCGGGGGCCGGTGCAGCGGCGGCCTGCTTGGCCTGCAAGGCAGCCGCACGCTTGCTCTGTATCAGCCAGTCCTGCACACCGCCTTCGTATTCGCGCCAACGGCCGTCAGCCTCGTTGACGATGGTCGAGGTGACAACGTTGTCCAGGAAGCGGCGGTCATGGCTGACCAGGAAGACCGTGCCGTCGTAGTCCGCCAGCAGCTCTTCCAGCAGCTCCAGGGTTTCGATGTCGAGGTCGTTGGTCGGTTCGTCCAGCACCAGCACATTGGCCGGGCGGGCGAACAGGCGCGCCAGCAAGAGGCGATTGCGCTCGCCGCCAGAGAGGCTGCGCACCGGTGAATTGGCGCGCGCCGGCGAGAACAGGAAGTCGCCCAGATAGCTCTTGACGTGCTTTTTCTGGCTGCCGATCTCGATCCACTCGCTGCCCGGGCTGATCGTGTCAGCCAAGGTCGCGTCCAGGTTCAAGGTGTCGCGCATCTGGTCGAAGTACGCCACCGTCAGGCGCGAGCCCTGGCGCACCGTGCCTGAGTCGGGCTGCAGCTCGCCGAGGATCATCTTCAAGAGTGTGGTCTTGCCGGCGCCGTTGGAACCCACCAGGCCGACCTTGTCGCCACGCAGTATGGTGGCGGTGAAGTCGCGCACGATGCAGCGGTCGCCGTAGCTCTTGCTGACGTTCTCCAGCTCGGCCACGATCTTGCCGCTGGCGCCGCCGGTGTCGATATCGAGCCTGACCTTGCCCTGCACATCACGGCGGGCCGCATGGGCCAGGCGCATGGCCTCCAGTCGCTGGATGCGCGCCACGCTTCGGGTGCGCCGGGCTTCGACGCCCTTGCGGATCCATACCTCTTCCTGCGCCAGCAGCTTGTCGAAGCGGGCGTTGAACAGTGCCTCGTTCTCCAGCTCATAGGCCTTGGCGGCCTGGAAGGCGGCGAAATTGCCCGGGTAGCCGCGCAACTGCCCGCGGTCCAGCTCGACGATACGGTTGGCCACGTTGTCCAGGAAGGCCCGGTCGTGGGTGATCAGCAGCAGCGAGCCCTTGAAGTCGTTCAAAAGGCCTTCCAGCCAGGTGATCGCGTCCAGGTCCAGGTGGTTGGTCGGCTCGTCAAGCAGCAGCACATCCGGCTGGGCCACCAGCGCGCGGCCGAGCGCCACCCGCTTCTTCAAGCCGCCGGACAGAGAGCCGACCACACGGTCCCCATCCAGGCCCAGGCGGTGCAGGGTTTCGTCGACCCGCTGTTCCCAGTTCCAGGCGCCGATGTGCTCGATGCGCTCCTGGACCCAGGCCAGGTCGTCGTTCTCGTCGTGGATCTCGTAGCGCTCGCGCAGGGCCTTGGCCTCGGCCACGCCTTCGCTGACCACCTCGAAGATGGTGGCTTCCGGTCGCAGCTCGGGCTCCTGCGGCACATAGACGCTGGTCAGGCCTTGCTGCAGTTGCAGGAGGCCGTCGTCCATCTTGTCGATACCGGCCAGGATCTTCAGCAGCGAGCTCTTGCCCGTACCGTTGCGGCCGATCAGGCCGACGCGTTCGCCGGTTTCCAGGGCGAAATTCGCACCGTCGAGCAGGGCCACATGGCCAAAGGCGAGATGGGCGTTGGAGATGGAAAGGACGGCCATATCAGTGCCGCGCGTACGTGCAGTCGAGGGGATTCATACCCGGATTGTCCCTGATGGCTCGACATCAGGCCCCTTGTGGCTCTATCCTTCAGGCTCGCGAGCGATTCTTGACGAGGCAGGCTCATGGCCAACGGCATCGAAATCAACGCGCGCCAACTCGACCAAGCCAACAGTTCCAGAGACAGAGCCAACCAGCGGATAGCGAGTGGCAAGCGCATCAATAGCGCCGCCGACGATGCGGCTGGCGCAGCTATTGCCGTGCGCCTTTCCGCTCAGCTCAGCGCCTCCAGCCAGTTGCGCCGCAATGTCAGCGACGCCCTCTCACTCACTGATACAGCCAGCGGCTCCCTGGGCCAGGTCAACGCCGCCCTGCAGCGCATGCGCGAGCTGGCATTGCAAGCCAATGAAGCCGGCCTCACGGTCCGCGACCGCACGGCCATCGACATCGAATACGCCAAGCTGTCCGAGACGCTCAACCAGCAGGCCACCGGCACCCGCTACAACGGCCGCCCCCTGCTCGACGGCAGCTTCGGCGCCAAGATCCAGACCAGCGAAGAGCAAGGCGTGCAGTTGGATCTCGCCGATGTATCGGCCCAGGGCCTGGGACTGGACGCCACCTCGGTGACCAGCCCGGAAAGCGCCCGCGATGCCATCGGCAAGATCGACCAGGCACTGGCCCAGGTGAGCGACCAGCAGGCCAGCATCGGCGCCGCACAGTCGGCCCTGGAAGCAACGGTCAGCGGCTTGTCGGTCAGCTATGAGTCGCTCGCCTCCACGCGCAGCCGCCGGGTCGACGCCGACCTCGCCGCCGAAAGCAGCCAGGCCGCCCAGGCCACGATGCAGCAACAGGCCGCCCTGAAGGCCGTGTCGCTGTACCAGCAGAACCAGGCTTCCAGGCTCGAGCTCCTGTCGTCCGTCAAAGCCTGACGAAGGTTCCTCCCCACCCATGGCGCTTAGACTGTGCGCCCCCGGGGAAGGGCTCACCAAGGGCCCTCGGAGGACATGGAGAACCGACAAAAAATGAACGAGACGATGAAGAAGCTGGCACTGGCGCTCAGCCTGGCGGGGCTCTCTGGCGTGCTCAACGCCCATAGCCTGAAGCCCGTGAATGCGGTGGAAGGCATCACCGAGTACCGCCTGCCCAACGGCCTGCAGATCCTGCTGGCCCCCGACGCCAGCAAGCCCACGACGACGGTCAACGTGACCTACCGCGTCGGCTCCAGGCACGAGAACTACGGCGAGACGGGCATGGCCCACTTGCTGGAGCACCTGATCTTCAAGGGCAGCCCCAAGTACAAGGAGCCCTGGGGCGAGTTCACCAAGCGCGGCCTGCAGGCCAATGGCTCGACCTGGTTCGACCGCACCAACTACTTCGCCGCCTTTGCCGCGAACGACGACAACCTGCAGTGGTACCTTGACTGGCAGGCCGATGCCATGGTCAACAGCTTCATCGCCAAGGCCCACCTCGACACCGAGATGACGGTGGTGCGCAATGAGATGGAGATGGGCGAGAACGACCCGGGCAATGTCACCTCGCAGCGCGCGCTGGCCGCGATGTACCAGTGGCACAACTACGGCAAGGACACGATCGGCGCTCGGGCTGATGTCGAGAACGTGGACATCGGCCGCCTTCAGGCTTTCTACAAGAGCTACTACCAGCCAGACAACGCGACGCTGATCGTCTCGGGCAAGTTCGACCCGAACAAGGTGCTGGACTGGGTGGAGCAAAGCTTCGGCAAACTGCCGGCCTCGCAAGCGCCGCGCAAGCCGACCTACACCATCGACCCGGTGCAGGACGGTGAATCGCTGGTGACGATCCGCCGGGTGGGCGGCACCGCGCAATCGCTGGCCGCTTATCACGTGCCGCCGGGCCCGCACCCCGACTACGCCGCCATCGAACTCTTGCAGCTGGTCCTGTCTGAAGCACCGGGCGGCCGTCTGCACAAGCGCCTGGTCGAGCAGACCAAGCTTGCCTCCTCGGTCGGACATTTCGGCCTGGCCCTGGCCGAGCCCGGCTTCACCATGCTGATGGCCGAGCTGGCGCCGAAGGCATCGCAGGATGCGCTCAACAAGGAACTGATTGGCGTCGTCGAAGGTTTTTCCGACAAGCCGGTGACAGCCGCCGAACTGGAGCGCGCACGCACCCGCTGGCTCAACAGCTGGGAAAAACGCTTCACCAGCCCCGAGGCCGTGGGCGTGACGCTGTCCGAGTTCATCTCGCAAGGCGACTGGCGCCTGTTCTTCCTGCTGCGTGACCGTGTCAAGGCCGCCAAGCTCGCAGACGTGCAGCGCGTCGCCAATGAGCGCTTCCTGCGCAGCAACCGCACGCTGGCCCAGTACATCCCGACCGACAAACCGCAGCGCGCACCCAAGCCCGCCTTCGTCGAGCTCGACAAGGAAATGGCCAGCTTCAAGCCACAGGCCGCAGCCGCCGAAGTGGCGGCCTTCGATGCAACGCCGGCCAATGTCGAGCGCGCCACGCAGACCTCGCGCCTGAAGAACGGCCTGCAGCTCGCACTGCTGCCCAAGCCCACCCGCGGCGAAGCGGTGCGTGGCCAATTGACACTGCACCTGGGTTCGGCCCAGAGCCTGCAAGGCCAGCAAAGCGTGGCCGAGCTGACTGCGGCGATGCTGAAGATGGGCACGCTCAAGCGCAGCCGCGAGCAATTGAAGGATGCACTCGAAGCCCTCAAGGTCGAGCTCACCATTGCTGCGCCGCGGCCGGACATGGTGCACGTGAGCTGGAGCACCAAGCGCGAGTACGCCGTGCCGGCGCTGGCGCTGATAGGCGAGATCCTGCGCCAGCCGCGCTTCGATGCCGCGGCGCTGGAAGAGCTGCGGGCGCAAGGCCTGACCGGCATCCAGTCGCAAAAGGATGAGCCGCAGGCGCTGGCGCCGGTCGTTGCATCTGCGGCGCTCAACGAGTACCCGCGCGGCGACGCTCGCCATACCCGCAACTTTGCCGAGCAGGAAGCCGATCTGAAGGCCGTCAAGCTCGCCGCGGTCAAGGCATTCCACAGCCGCCTGTACGGCGCTGGGTCGGCCGAGCTGGCCTTGGTCGGCGACTTCGATGCAGCGGCAGTCCAGGCCGCCACGGCGCAGGCGCTCGGCGACTGGAAGGCGCAGCAGGGCTACACCCGCATTGCCGACACCGCCTCGACCAAGCCGGGTCACCTGCAACAGGTGGCCACGCCTGAAAAGCAGAATGCCATGCTGTTCGGCCTGCTGCCGATGTCCTTGAACGACGCTCATCCGGACCATGCGGCCCTGAAGCTGGCCAACCACCTGCTCGGCGGCGGCATGAGCTCGCGCCTGTGGCTGCGCATCCGCGAAAAGGACGGTCTGTCCTACGGCGTCGGTTCAGGCGTGCAGTTGAGCCCGCGCGATGCGGATTCAAGCTGGTATCTGTACGCGATCTTCGCGCCGCAGAACCGTGCCAAGGTCGAAGCCGCGCTGCGTGAGGAAGTCGCTCGCGCGCTGGCTGACGGCTTCACGGCCGAGGAAGTGCTTGACGGCCGCCAGTCACTGCTCAGCGAAAGCCGCCTGCGTCTGGCTCAGGATGCGGCCCTGGCCGGCATGCTGGCGAGCGACCTGCATCTGGAGCGCAAGATGACGCAGCGCCAGCAGCAGCTCGACCAGATCGCGCAATTGACGCCGGAAGCGGTGAACGCCGCGCTGCGCAGGCACTTCAAGCTGGACCGCTTCCAGCTCGTGTTTGCGGGCGACTTCAAGTAAGCCTCGCGGCTTCGATCCCGCCAGTAGCAAGCGGCCTGCGGGCCGCTTTTTTCATCTCACGGCGCCTCGGCGGCGCCGAGCCGGGCGGCGTGATGGCGCAAGTGCTCGTCCATCACACTGGCGATGAAGTAGTAGCCATGGTCGTAGCCCTCATGGCGACGCAGGGTCAGCGGCTGCCCCACCGTCGCACAGGCCGCTTCGAAGGCCTCCGGCTGCAGTTGCTCGGCCAGGAATTTGTCGGCCAGCCCCTGGTCGATGAGGATGCCGGCCGGGTATGGCGCGGCGTCCTGAGCGCGCATCAGCTCGCTCGCATCGTGGGCGCGCCAGGGCTGCGTGTTGTCGCCGAGATAGCCCGTGAAAGCCTTCTGGCCCCAGGGGCACTGCATCGGATTGGCAATCGGCGCGAAGGCCGACAGCGAGGCGAAGCGCCCGGGATGGCGCAGCGCCAGCGTCAAGGCCCCATGGCCACCCATCGAGTGACCGAACAGCCCGGTGCGCGCTGCGTCCAGGCCCAGCTCGGTCTGCGCCAGCGGCACGAGTTCGTTCAGGAGATAGCTCTCCATGCGCCAGTGCCTGGCCCAAGGCTCTTGAGTGGCATCGAGATAGAAGCCAGCGCCGACACCGAAGTCCCAGCGCTCGCTTTCACCCGCCACGTTCGCGCCGCGCGGGCTGGTGTCTGGCGTGAGCAGCGCCAGGCCCAGCTCAGCCGCCAGGCGCTGCGCACCGGCCTTGATGGCGAAGGTCTCCTCGGTGCAGGTCAGGCCCGCGAGGAACACCAGCAGCGCACGCGGCTGGGGCGGCACGAAAAGGCCAAAGCGCATCGGCAAGCCGATCTCGGCCGACTCGTGGCGATGAAAGCGCTGCACGCCGCCAAAGCAGCGATGCTCGCTCAAAAGCTCCGTCATCAGAACTCCACCACCGCGCGGATCGATTCGCCGCGATGCATCAGGTCAAAGCCTTCGTTGATGCGTTCCAGCGGCAGCTTGTGGGTGATCAGTTCGTCGATCTTCAACTTGCCGTCCATGTACCAGTCGACGATCTTGGGCACGTCGGTGCGGCCGCGCGCGCCGCCGAAAGCCGAACCCTCCCATTTGCGGCCAGTCACCAACTGGAAGGGCCGCGTGCTGATCTCGGCACCGGCGGGTGCCACGCCGATGATGATGCTGCGCCCCCAACCCTTGTGCGTGCACTCCAGCGCCTGGCGCATCAGCGTCGTATTGCCCACGCATTCGAAGCTGTAGTCGGCGCCGCCATCGGTCAGTTGCACGATCTCGTCGACCACGTTGGCCACGTTCTTCGGATTGATGAAATGCGTCATGCCGAACTGGCGCGCCATCGCCTCGCGGCCCGGGTTGATGTCGACGCCGATGATCTTGTCGGCACCCACCATCCTGGCGCCCTGGATCACGTTCAGGCCAATGCCGCCGAGGCCGAACACCACGACATTGGCGCCCGCTTCAACCTTGGCGGTGAACAGCACGGCGCCCACGCCTGTCGTGACGCCGCAGCCGATGTAGCAGACCTTGTCAAACGGCGCGTCCTCGCGGATCTTGGCCAGGGCAATACCTGGCACCACGATGTGATTGGAGAAAGTGGACGTGCCCATGTAGTGCAGGATGGGCTGGCCGCCGATGGAGAAGCGCGATGTGCCGTCAGGCATCAGGCCCTTCCCCTGCGTCGGGCGGATCGCCTGGCAGAGGTTGGTCTTGCGCGAGAGACAGAACTTGCACTGCCGGCACTCGGGCGTGTAAAGCGGAATCACATGGTCGCCAGGCTTGAGCCAGGTGACGCCCGCGCCCACCTCCAGCACGATGCCCGCGCCTTCGTGGCCGAGGATGGCCGGGAACATCCCTTCGGGGTCGGCGCCCGAGAGCGTGAAGGCATCGGTATGACAGATGCCTGTGGCCTTCACCTCGACCAGCACTTCACCGGCGCGCGGGCCCTCGAGCTGCACTTCTTCAATGGTCAGCGGGGCGCCCGCCTTCCAGGCAACGGCGGCACGGGTGGTGATCATCGAACAGCTCCTTTGAATTGCGTTGGCGAAGCATAAGGGGACGCGGCAAAATCTGCTGGCGCCAGCACCTGGCCGGAGACGCCCACAGATGACGCAGATTCGCGAGCTGATGTCGACCACGCCGGTGACCGTGGAGCTGGACGACAGCCTGAACACGGTCAAGAACATCTTCGACAAGGCCAGGTTCCACCACCTGCTGGTAGTCGAGGAAGGCCGGCTGTTCGGCGTGGTCTCCGATCGCGACCTGCTGCGGGCGTTGAGCCCGTTCGCGGGCACCATCGTCGAGACGCCGCGCGACCAGGCCACGCTCAACAAGCGGGTCCATCAGGTGATGAGCCGCAAGCCGCTGACGCTGCGGCCCGAGGCCACGATCACGGAGGCGGTGCAGATGTTCCTCGAGCACGGTGTGTCCTGCCTGCCCGTCGTCGACGAGGCATTCCGTCCGGTCGGCATCGTCACCTGGCGCGACCTGCTGCGCGCCCTGGCGCCGGCTTGATCAGAGGCTGCGTTCCAGCGCGTCGATGAACATCCTGGGCACGTCGAACCCGGTCTGGTCGGTGATTTCCTGGAAGCAGGTCGGGCTGGTGACGTTGATCTCGGTGAGCGAGTCACCAATCACGTCCAGGCCCACGAGCAGCAGGCCGCGCGCGGCGAGGATGGGGCCCAGCGTCTCGGCAATCTCGCGGTCGCGCGCGCTGATCGGCTGCGCCACGCCCTTGCCGCCAGCCGCCAGGTTGCCGCGCACCTCGCCGCCTTGCGGTATGCGCGCCAGGCAGAAAGGCACGACCTGCCCCCCGATCACCAGCACGCGCTTGTCGCCGTCCTTGATGGCCGGCAGGTAGCGCTGGACCATCACCGTCTCGGCGCCGCCCTTGTTGAGCGTCTCGATGATCGCGCCGAGATTCAGGCCGTCGGCGCCGACGCGGAAGATGCCGGTACCGCCCATGCCGTCCAGCGGCTTCAGGATGATGTCGCCATGCTCCTTGTGGAAGGCGCGGACAGCCTCCTCGCTGCGCGTGACCAGGGTCGGCGCGCTGAACTGCGGGAACTCCAGCAGCGAGAGCTTCTCGGGATGGTCGCGCAGCGCCGCCGGCTTGTTGAAGACCTTGGCGCCCTCGCGCTCGGCCTGCTGCAGGAGGTGGGTGGCGTAGAAATATTCGCTGTCGAAAGGCGGGTCCTTGCGCATGATCACCGCATCGGTGTCGGCGAGGGCCAGCTCGCCTTGGCTGACGACGTTGAACCACGCATCGGCGTCACCGGTCAGCGTGATCGCTCGTGCAGCGCGAGCGACGACGCGGCCGCCGGAGCGCCACACGAGATCGGCCGGATGGCAGGCCCACAGCTCATGCCCGCGGCGGGCGGCCTCGCGCATCATCGAGAACGTGGTGTCCTTGTAGATCTTGAAGGACTCGAGCGGGTCGGCGACGAAAAGCATCTTCATGGGCAATCTCTCTTGAATCGGTCTCGGGCGCCTGCGGCTTCAGGCGCGTTTGCGGAAGTGTTGCACCAACAGGGAAACCGTGCCGGCGACCACCCCCCAGAAGGCCGAGCC
Source organism: Paucibacter sp. JuS9 (assembly GCF_044043925.2). Classification (NCBI taxonomy): domain Bacteria; kingdom Pseudomonadati; phylum Pseudomonadota; class Betaproteobacteria; order Burkholderiales; family Sphaerotilaceae; genus Roseateles; species Paucibacter sp. JuS9. The sequence goes on along the minus strand of NZ_CP194172.1, from coordinate 4,835,750 downwards.
GATGCCCAGCATCGAAACGCCCGACAGCGTGACCAGGAAGGTGAGAATCGCGGCATCGCGATGCTGCTCTTCCTTCAAGGCCTGCGCCAGGCCGCCGGCGATGGTGCCCAAGAGGGCCAAGCCGGCAATCGCGGCCACCAGCTCCTTCGGGAACGCGGCCAGCAGGCCAACCACCGCGCCGCCACACAAGCCAAGCAGGATGTAGAAAACACCGGCCATGGCTGCCGCCCAGTAGCGGCGCGCCGGATCTTCGTGCGCTTCGCGGCCCATGCAGATGGCCGCGGTGATGGCCGCGAGGTTGAAGGCATAGCCGCCAAAGGGCGCCAGGATCAAGGTGGCAAGACCTGTCACCGTGATGGTCGGCGAGATCGGAGTCTGATAGCCGGACGCCCTTTGCACGGCCACGCCGGGCAGGTTCTGCGAGGCCATCGTGACCATGAAGAGTGGCAGGCCCACGCCGATGGCCGCGGCCCAGCTGAAGTCCGGTGTTGTCCAGACCGGTTGCGCCCATTCAAGCGTCACGGCGTCCATGTGCAGATGGCCCTGCCCGGCGGCCACAAGGATCCCCACAAGCAGCACGCCAGGCACCGCATAGCGCGGCCACCAGCGCCGGCCGAGCAGATAGGCCGCAGCCATCAGGAGCACCAGCAAGGGCGCGGTCTTCACGCTCATCACCGCATCGAGCCCGAAACGTGCCAGCACGCCGGCCAGCAGCGCAGCCGCCACGGCAAGCGGGATGCGGTCCATCAACTTCTCGAACCAGCCCGTGAGGCCGCTGACCAGGATCAGCGCGCCGCAGAGCAGGAAGGCGCCCACCGCCTCCGGCAGCGTCAGCCCTTGCGTGGCCGCGATCAATGCAGCGCCCGGCGTGGACCACGCAACCTTGACCGGCAGCCGGGTCCACAACGACAGCCCGAGGCTGGTGATGCCCATGCCGAGGCCCAGCGCCCAGATCCACGAGGTGGTCTGTTGCGCGTTGGCACCCACGGCCTGGGCGGCCTGGAATACGATGGCCACCGAACTGGTGAAGCCGACCAGCACGGCCACGAAACCGGCCACGATGGCGCTGAGCGAAAGCTGTTGCAGGCGTTGCTGGATCATCGACATGGACCAAGCATAGCGAGCGAGTCAAACATGTGCCGATTCCTGGCTTATGTAGGCGATGCGATCTTCCTGGACGAGCTGGTCTGCACGCCGCCGCATTCGCTGGTGCGCCAGTCGCTGCGGGCCGACGAGGCCAAGGTGGTCACGAACGGCGACGGCTTCGGCATCGGCTGGTATGGCGAACGCGAGGCGCCCGGCGTCTACCGCGAGGTGATGCCGGCCTGGTCGGACGAGAACCTGCTGGGCCTGTGCGCCAATGTGCGCTCGCACCTGTTCTTTGCGCATGTGCGTGCGGCCACCGGCACCGGCATCGCACGGCAGAACTGCCACCCGTTCCATTACGGGCCTTATCTCTTCATGCACAACGGGCAGATTGGCGGCTACGGCCAGTTGCGCCGTGCGATGGAGGCCCGGCTGCCCGATCATCTGTACGCGCAGCGCAAGGGCGCGACCGATTCAGAGCTCTTGTTCCTGCTGATCCTGGCGCGCATGGAGATGGGCGAGACGGTGCCCGATGCGGTCAGCCAGGTACTCAATGAAACGCTGGCGATGATGCACGTCCTGCACATCCAGGCGCCGCTGCGCTTTGCTGCTGCGCTGGCCGACGGCAAGCAGGTGCACGCCTTCCGCTACTCGAGCGACAAGCGCGCGCCCACGCTCTATCTGCACCACTTCGAGACCCGCGGCCTGCTGGTGGCCTCCGAGCCGCTGGTGGACGACCACACGGGCTGGGAGTTGATTCCGCAAGGCACGGTGGTGCGCTTTGATGCGCAGGGGCATCACAGCGCCGCATTGGCCTGAATGCCAGGAGGCGGCACATAGCAGCCAAATGCTGTTTCCTTCTTTCGCGCTGCCGAGGCCATCGGGTGAGGGCTTGTGCTCCTGTCCCCCGGACCGGGCTTCGCCCGATCCTCCTCCTTTACCTCGCCCAAACCCTCACCCGACACCCTCGGCCGAACCTGCGCATGCCACCAGGCGAACGCCACAGTGGTGCGGATCAGGTCGGCAGTGGGTTTCCCGAAGCGAGGTAAAGGAGGAGGACCTGGCGCAGCCAGGGCCGGGGGACACGAGCGCAGGGGAACCCGCTGGCGGCCTGATCTTCGACGCACCTTCGAGGAAGAAGGCAAGCGTCCGCAACGTGCCGCAAGCCGCCTCTCAAATTTCGACCTTCGACCCCAGCTCCACGATCCGGTTGGTCGGCAGGTGCAGGAAGTCGGCCGCGGCCGCCGCATTGCGGTGCATGCTGGCAAACAGCTTCTCGCGCCACAGGGCCATGCCCGAGCCTATCGTCGGGATGACGATGTCTCGCGACAGGAAGTAGCTGGTTTCCATCTCATCCAGTTGCACACCATGCTGCTCCAGCAGCTTGAGCGCATAAGGCACGTCGGGCTCGTTCTTGAAGCCGAAGTGCAGCACGACCTGCCAGCAATCGTTGCCCATGGCTTCCATCTCGACGCGCTTGTCGAAACCGATCCAGGGTACCTCGTGATGCTTCACCGTCACAAAGAGGTTCTGCTCATGCAGCACCTTGTTGTGCTTGAGGTTGTGCAGCAAGGCGTTGGGCGTCACGCCAGGCTCGGCGGAAAGGAACACGGCAGTGCCGGGCACGCGCACCGGCGGGCTCATGAACACGGCCTCGAGGAAGCCAGGCAGCTCGATGGCGTCGTGCCGCAGCTTGTCGCTGAGCAGGCGCCGGCCCTGCTTCCAGGTCAGCATCAGCGTGAACATCCAGATGCCGATCAGCAGCGGGAACCAGCCACCATGCGCCACCTTCAGGAGGTTGGACGCGAGGAAGGTGATGTCGATCAGGAAGAACACGCCCGTGGCCAGGATGCAGGGCAGCAGCGGGTACTTCCAGCCGAAGCGGATCACGTAGAAGGTCATCACCGTGGTGATGGTCATGTCTATCGTGACGGCCACGCCATAGGCGCCTGCCAGCTTGCTGGACGAGCCGAAGAAAACCACGGCCAGCACCACAAAGGCAAACAGGCCCCAGTTGATGAAGGGCACATAGATCTGGCCGGTGTCGCGCACCGAGGTGTGCACGATGCGCATGCGAGGCAGGATGCCCAGCTGGATCGCCTGCTTCGTGACCGAGAACGCCGCCGTGATCAGCGCCTGCGAAGCGACGATGGCGGCCAGCGTGGCCAGGCCGAACAGGGGCAGCTCGGCCCAGGAAGGGGCGATCAGGTAGAAGGGGTTCTTGATCGCCTCAGGCCGCTCGAGCAGCAAGGCCCCCTGGCCGAAGTAGTTGATCACCAGCGCCGGCATCACGATGCTGTACCAGGCGATGCGGATCGGCTTCTTGCCGAAGTGGCCGAGGTCGGCATAGAGCGCTTCGCCGCCAGTCACGACCAGCACCACGGCGCCCAGCGCAATGAAGGCGATCCAGCCGTAGTGCAGGCAGAAATCGAGGGCGTACATCGGGTTGATGGCCGCGAGCACCTTGGGGTTCTCGATGATCTGCGGCAGGCCCAGCAGCGTGAGGCTGGCGAACCAGATCAACATCACCGGCCCGAAGAACTTGCCCACGCCGCTGGTGCCAAAGCGCTGCACCGAGAACAGGCCCGCCAGCACGATCAGCGAGATCGGCACGATGGCATCGTGGTACTGCGGCGCATAGACATCGATACCTTCGACCGCGCCCAGCACCGTCATTGCAGGCGTGATCACCGCGTCGCCGAAGAAGATGGCCGTGCCGAAGAGGCCCACCAGCATCAGGCCGCGGCGCAACTGCGGCTTGTCCTTCACTGCCTGCGTGGCCAGGGCCAACATGGCGATCAGGCCGCCTTCGCCATTGTTGTCGGCGCGCAGGATCAGCAGCACGTACTTGACCGAGACCACCGTGGTCATGGTCCAGAACAGGAGAGAGAGCACGCCGAGGATGTTCTCGGGCGTCAGTGGCACATGGCCACCATGGAAGACTTCCTTCAGCGCATACAGCGGGCTGGTGCCGATGTCGCCATAGACCACGCCCAGCGCAGCCAGGGTCAGTGCGGCCAGTGCCGCCGGCGAACGATGCGCCGTAGTGGGAGAACTCACGGGTGGGTCGCGCAGCCGCGCGAGGCCACGTCGAGTCGAAAAGCGCTATTTTGCTACCGCGTGTGCGCGTTTGTGCGCTGCATCATGCGGCCGCATCAAAGAAAAAGGGCCGGCACCCTGAGGTGCCGGCCCTTCGCGACAAGCGCTGCGTCGATTACTCGAAGCTGTAGGTCGCGCTGATGCTCCAGCGACGGCCCAACATCGGCGTCGTGTTCAGGTCGTAGAACGTCCACATGGCAGGCACTTGACCAGCGTTGGTGGCCGTGTACTGGTTGGTCACGTTCAGCATGCTGGCATTCAGGCGCAGGTTCTTGAAGCCCTTGTAGCCAATGCCCAGGTCCAGGGTGTTCTCGCCACCCGACGTGCACCAGCCGTTTTGGCTCGGGATGCCCAGCGTGGTGCTGGTAGCCGGAGCCGTCTGGCAAGCGGCGGACGTGGTGTTGCTCCACAGGCCGTCGGTATGGTTGAAACGTGCCCAGGCGTTCCAGTCAGCCTTGCTCCAATCGACACGGGCCGAAGCCTTGGTCTTGGGAAGCAGCGACGAGGTCGTGCCAGCCCAGTAGCTGACCGGCGAGGTGTCCAGCACCTTCTGGTCGTAGCGACCGGTGTAGGTGCCTTCGATCTTGAACTTGAACTTGCCGAACTGGTTGGCCGGCAGGCGGATGTTCAGCTCGTAGTCGACGCCCGAGGTGATGGTGTAGTTGAAGTTGCCGTACTGACGCTTCAGGGCCAGGATCGGGCCGCTGTTGGCGATCAGGTTGCCAGCGCCATCACGCAGCCAGGTGGCCTGGTTGGTGTCGCGCAGCACGTACTGCTCGTTGCCGGCGGGATCAGCCTTGTAGGCATTGACCACGTCGATACCGCCCTGGACACGGATTTCCTTGCTACGCTTGAAGTACCAGGTGTCGATCGACAGGTCGATCGAGTTGGTCGGCGAGAACAGGAAGCCCAGGGTGGCGGACTGCGAGGTTTCCGGCTTCAGCTTCGGGTTGGCGGCAACGATGGTAGCCAGGCTGCCGGTACGTTCCGTCGTCGGGATGCCGGCGGTGTAGCCGAGCAGGTTGCAATCGCGGTACTGGGCCGGGATCGTCGACTTGCTCTTCAGCGTGACCGGGTCGCAGCGCAGCGGGTCGATGGCACGTTCGGCGGTGTTCGAGTGGAAGCTCATCACGAACGAGTCGCCGATCTGCGAGATCGACGGCGCGCGGTAGCCGGTGGCGGCCGTGCCGCGGATGGCCAGCGTGCTCGGCAGTGCGCTCCACTTGAAGCCCAGCTTGCCCGTGGTCGAGTTGCCGAAGTCGCTGTAGTGCTCGCCACGCAGGGCGGCTTGCACTTCCAGGTTCTTCTGCACCGGCAGGCGCAGCTCGGCGAAGCCGCCGTACATGTCGCGCGTGCCCTTGGTCGAGTTGCCCACCAGGCCGATGTAGTCGCCCTTCTGGTAGTTTTCATCAGGCGTCGAGCTCAGCGATTCACGGCGAGCTTCCAGGCCCACGGCCATGGCAGCCTTGCCGCCGGCCATGTTGAACAGCTCGCGGCTGCCACGCACGTCCAGCGAGGTGACTTCGCCCTGGCCTTCGTTCGAAGCGTCGGCGGAGATCGAAGCGATGCCGGCGGCGTCGTTCTTCTTGCCGAAGTGGTAGGCGCTGCCGCCAGCCGAGATGGCCTTGTTCAGGCCCGAGGCCAGGATACGGCCGGTACGGATGGCTTCGTTGTCCTGACGGCTGTAGACCAGCGCTGCGTCATAGTCCCAGCCTGCGAACACGCCGATGACGCCGGCGGTGAAGCGGGCAGCCTTCAGGTCGGAGATGACGTCTTGCGGCACGTCATCGAAGCGGTACAGCACTTGCACGGCGCGCGGTGCCGACGTGCCATTGGTCGGGTTGTCCGGATGGCCGATCGGCAGGATGATGGCGCTCTGCGACAGGATCGAGCCGTTGGGCAGCGGCCAGGTGGCGGCACGCGGGTCAGCCGACGAAACCAGGCTGGAGGTCAGGGCGTAGGGCGACGCACGCTGCACGGTCTTGGTACGCGAGACCATCAGGTCGGCGTAGGCCGTGGTGTCGCTGTTCAGCAGGAAGTTGGCGCGCAGGGAGCCGGCAACGCGGTCTTGCTTGGCGATGGCTTCGGCGTAGGCGTCGGTGTTGAAGCGGCACTGGCCCACCGGGTAGACAGCCGTGCTGACCGGCGACTTGGTGGCGATGCCCTTGCCCACCGTCAAGTCGTCCGGGCAGGCGCTCAGCGTGCCCAGGAAGGACGTGCCGTCAACGTTGGAGTTGGCGGTCGTCAGTGCGGTCGGGACGGCGTAGTAGTTGCCGTAGAACGAGTTGCGGCTGCTCGGGAAGAAGCTGGGCAGCACACCCTGGTCGGCATTCCACTTGTCGTAGAGAGCCAGGTCGCCGACGTTCTTCAACTCGTTGTAGCCGACGCGGTCGCGATGGAACACGTCCAGGCCGCCGAAGATGTTGAACTTCTGGGTGTCCAGATTGCCGAAGCCGAAGGACACGTTGACGTTCTGGTTCTTGCCAGCGCCCTGGTCGTTGGCACCGACGGAACCGCCGATTTCAACGCCCTGGTATTCCTTCTTCAGCACGTAGTTCACAACGCCGGCCATGGCGTCAGAACCGTAGATGGCGGAAGCGCCATCCTTCAGGATTTCGATGCGCTCGATGGCGCCCTTCGGAATCGTGTTGACGCTGACCAGGTTGCCGCGGCCGAAGTTGATGTCGACGGCGCCGACCGGTGCCAGACGGCGACCGTTGATCAGGGTCAGGGTGCCTTGGGCGCCCAGGCCACGCAGCGAGATGGCAGCAACGCCGGAGACGAAGCCGCTGGCGGCGCCGTCACCCACCGAACCCAGGTCCACCGAGCTGTTGGCCTTGAGCAGGTCTTCAATGTTCGAGTAGCCGGAGTTCTTGATGTCTTCGGCGGTGATCACTTGAACGACCGACGGCGTTTCGCGGTCGGTGCGCTTGATCATCGAGCCGGTCACTTCAACGCGCTCGATCTTTTGCGGTTCGGCAGCCGGTGCGGCCTGCTGGGCCTGCGCTTGCGAAACCAGACCGACGACGGCCAGGGCAAGTGCGGTAGGACGGAATTGCATGTATCGCTCCTTCAAAAGCTCAACTAGATTTTTCGCAGTCGCGGTCTGCCCCGCGTTTGGCGCGGCAACGTTCGGCCGGGGTCGACCTGGGCCGACTGCGAAATGCCTGAAATCAGGGGTAAAGGCACCGTGGTGAGCCACGCACAGGCCAAGCGGCAAATGGTAAAGCAGTGTGAATTGCCGATGACTCCGTCGTTCCAGGCTTACAACGGCGAGCCAACTGGCACTTGACGACGCTGACCCAAGCACTCCCGCCTTCACCAAAATTCGGCTGAATCGACCCAATACCAAGGGTTATTACTTAATTTTCAAGCCGCACCAGCAGCGCGCCAGCACCTATGCGGTCTGCTTTGGATTCAGCCCGGCGGGCGATCCAGCTCCCGCGACCTCCATTGGCTGGCCAGCCAGGTCGGAATTGCCGACGACAACCCTCAGATCCCGCATGAATTCTTTTCTGGAAAACTTTCCAATCACTCATGCCGACCCTGTTTCAGGCCCGCCAGGCCCAGCCCTCCCCCAAAGGAGGGGGTGCCAGCAACGCAAAGATCAGATCCAGGTCGAGCGGGGCGCTTTGCTACAGTTTCCCGATGGCTACCCCGAATGCGAGCAAGAACAGCCCCGAGGAGGCCGAGAACTTCGTCCTGCGCCGGATGAGCCTTCGCCACCTGCGCGTGCTGCTGGCCCTGCATGAAACCGGCAGCCTGAGCGCGGCAGCGCAGGCGCTCTTTGTCACCCAGCCGGCCATCAGCAAGGCGCTGAGCGAGATCGAGTCGGGCATGGGCCAGACCCTGTTTGCCCGCCGTGGGCGCAGCCTGCGCGCCACCGCCTGCGGCCAAAGGCTCGTTGAGCTGGCGCAAAAGCTGGATGCAGACCTGCGCCGCGGCGCCGGAGACCTCGGCTCCATCGTGCGCGGCGCCTCCGGCGAGCTGCTGATCGGCTCAACCAATGCTGCACTGGCCAAGCTGCTGCCCGAGGCCATCGTGGCCATGAAGCAGGAGCAGCCCAAGGTCACGATCAGCGTGCGCACCCACGCGCTCAGCAGCCTGTTCGCCGAGCTGCGCGAGGGCCGGCTGGACCTGGTGATCGCCCGCGTGCCGCCGCAGGAGCTGCCCGCCGACCTCGAAGGCCTGCGCCTGATCGAGCAGTCGCAGGTGCTGACGATCAGCAGCCATCACCCGCTGGCCAAGGTTCGCGAGCTGGATTGGGAATTGCTGACGCAGCAGGCCTGGATCTGGGAGCTGCCGGGCACCCGCTCGCGGGCGCTGCAGGACCGCATGTGGCAGAACCTCGGCCTGCCTCTGCCGACCAATGTGATCGAGACCGGCGACCTGATGCTGGCGCTGAGCTTGATGAAACGCATGCCACTGCTCACGGTCATGCCGCAACATGTGGCCAAGCTGGCGGCCCAGACGGGCGTGCTCGTGATCCTGCCGGTGACCGTGGATCAAAGCCTGTCGGACCTGACCGTATGGCACCTGCGCGAGCCGCAGGCCGCCATGGTGGAGCGTTTCAAGGAGCTGCTGCTGGAGGCGGCGCAGTCGCCTGTCTAGGTCAAGGAGCGCCGCCCGGGAATTCGGGGCATCGCCGTCGATAATGGGCCGATTCACGATCCGCCAGGAGCACGGCCCCATGTTCAAGCACGTCGACGCCTACGCAGGCGATCCCATCCTGAGCCTCAACGAGGCTTTCCAGAAGGACCCGCGACAGGACAAGATCAATCTGTCCATCGGCATCTACTTCGACGACGACGGCCGCATCCCGATGCTGGACTCCGTGCGCAAGGCCGAACTGGCCGTGGTGGCCGATGCCGGCGCCCGCCCCTATCTGCCGATGGAAGGCGCGGCCAACTTCCGCGAGGCGGTGCAGGTGCTGCTGTTCGGTGCCGAGCACCAGGCCCGCAAGCAAGGCCGCATCGTCACCATTCAGAGCGTGGGCTCCAGCGGCGGCCTGAAGGTCGGTGCCGACTTCATCAAGCGCTACTTCCCCGACAGCGCCATCTACGTCTCCGACCCGACCTGGGACAACCACCGCGCCGTCTTCGAAGGATCGGGCATCGAGGTCAAGACCTATCCTTACTACGACGCAGCCACCGGCGGCGTCCGTTTTGCCGACATGCTGGCAGCCATTCGCGAGCTGCCCGCCAAGAGCGTGGTGCTGATGCATGCCTGCTGCCACAACCCGACCGGCGTCGACCTGACACCGCTGCAGTGGGACGAGCTGATCCCGGTGCTGAGGGAACGCGAGCTGCTGCCCTTCCTCGATCTGGCCTATCAGGGCTATGGCGATGGCCTCGATGAAGACGCCTTTGCCGTGCGCGCGATGGCCGACGCCGGCCTGTCCTTCCTGATCGCCAACAGCTTCTCCAAGAGCATGAGCCTGTACGGCGAGCGTTGTGGCGCGCTGAGCGTGGTCTGCCCGGATGCGGCGCAGGCACAGCTGGTTCTCGGCCAGCTGAAGTTCATGATCCGCCGCAACTATTCCAACCCACCGCTGCACGGCGGCCAGGTGGTGGCCCGCGTGCTGAGCGACCCGCAACTGCGCTCGCTGTGGGAAGGCGAAGTGGCCGAGATGCGCCTGCGCATCCATGCCATGCGCAACGCACTCTACGAGGTGCTGGCGGCCAAGCTGCCCGGTGGCAACTTCGACTACTTCCTGACCCAGCGCGGCATGTTCAGCTACACCGGCATGACGCCGGAGCAGGTGGATCGGCTGAGAAGCGAGTTCGGCGTCTACATCCTGCGCTCGGGCCGCATGTGCGTGGCCGGCCTCAACACCAAGAATGTTGAAGCGACGGCGCGGGCTTTCGCGGCTGTGTTGAGCTGATACTGGCCCCATGGACGGCAAGCGGGTCGGGATCTTCATGCTGCTGGCCAGCGCGGCGCTGGTGGGCAGGCTCGCCATGGCCGCCGAACGGCTGGACAGCATCACCTGGCTCAGCAGCGCGCCTGCGCACTCCGATTCGCGCGCTCAGAACGAGCTGTTGATCCAGTTCCTGGACGGGCAGCTCGGTTTGCCCAAGGCCAGCAAGACCATCCAGGCCAATGCCAAGCGCAGCTGGCAGATGATCGCCGCGGGCGAGAAGGCCTGCCATGTGGCCACACTCCTCACCAAGGAGCGTACGCAGATCGCCTTCTTCAGCCTCGCGGCCATGAGCCTGCCGCCACGCTTGATCGTCACGCACGGCGTTCGACAATCCTTGCCGCTGAACCCTGCTGGCGAAGTGGAGCTGCCGCGCCTCCTGCACATCCAGGCTCTGGCTGGCGCCCTGGTGGAAGGGCGCAGCTACGGCGAGGTGATCGACAACATGCTGGCGGCGCGCCCCCGAGACCCCGACGCCGTCAGCTTCTACTCGGCTGCTGATTTCGGCGCCACCCTGCCCACCATGCTGGCGCGCGGCCGGGCGCACTACACCATCGAGCATCCGCAAGGCGTCGAGCAGATGGCCCGGCAATCGCCGGACCTCGCCTCGCTGGACGTCTACACGATTGCCGGCGCCTCCGAGCCGGTGTACTCCGGCGTCGCCTGCCCGCAAACGCCCTGGGGGCGGCTCGCGATCCAGGCGATCGAGCATGCCTTTGCGACGCCGCAAGGCATGGCCTTGATACGCAAGCAGGTCGATGCGGTGATGAGTGCCGACGAGCAGCGCCGCCATGCGGTTCAGTTGCAACAGCTGCTTCAGCGGCGCAACGGCCCGTTCAAGCCAGCGCCGGCCAAGCCCTGAGCCCCGGCCGCCTGATCATGCGAAACGGTTATAGGCGCCGCCGCCGCTTTCATTGGCCCTGAGCCCCTCTGTTCCTTACGCTGCGAAAGCTGTAATCGCTTGGAACCGGGCCAGGGGTCGGATGAAACATGTTGTGGTGATTGGTGGTGGCGTGGTCGGCCTGACCTCGGCCTGGGCCTTGGCCGAGCGGGGCCATCAGGTCACGCTGATCGAAAAGGAGCGCGAGGTCGCCAGCGGCGCCAGCCATGCCAATGGCGGCCAGTTGAGCTATCGCTATGTCTCGCCCTTGGCCGACGAGGGCGTGCCGCTGAAGGCGATGCGCTGGCTGCTCGATCCCGATGGCCCGCTGCGCTTCAAGCCCGAAGCCAGTTGGCAGCAGTGGTCCTGGCTGCTTGACTTCCTGCGTGCCTGCCGCGGGCCGGTGAACCGCCGCATGACCGAGAAGCTGCTGGCGCTGGGCGCTTTCAGCCAGTCGGCCTTTGCCCGCCTGCATGAGGCCGCCGAGCTCGACGACATCGCGCTGCGCGCGCCGGGCAAGCTGGTGGTCTATCGCAAGAACGAGGAGTTCGCCCGCGTGGCTGGCCGCATCCAGGCTCAGGCGGGCGGCTTGGAGCAGGCACTCAACCATGACGAATGCGTGGCGCTGGAGCCGGCCCTGGCCGACAGCGACACCCAGATGGCCGGCGGCATCTTCACCCCCGGCGAGGCGGTGGCGGACTGCAAGCAGTTCTGCCTGCAACTGGCCCAGGCGCTCAAGGCACACGGCAATTTCCGCGGCTTCGTCACGGCTGAGGTGACCGGCTTCGTGCAGCGGGGCAACAGCGTCGCCGCCGTCAAGACCAGCCAGGGCGATGTCGCCGCGGACCAGGTGGTGCTCGCCGCCGGCCTGCAAAGCCGCGCGCTCGCGCAGTCGCTGGGCATCAAGCTGCCGCTGTACCCGCTCAAGGGCTACAGCCTGACCGCGCCCATCGGCAGCGGGCACCGCCCGCCAGAAGTCAGCGTCACCGATTTCGAGAAGAAGATCCTCTATGCCCGCATCGGCGACCAGCTGCGCGTGGCCGCCATGGTCGACCTGGTGGGCGAAGACGAAAGCATCGACCCGCATCGCATCGCATCGCTGCAGCGCACGGTGCGAGCCACCTTCCCCAAGGCGGCCGACTACGACCGGGCCGTCGCCTGGGCCGGGCTGCGTCCCGCCACGCCCTCGGGCGCGCCCATCGTGGGCGCCACGCCGGTCGGCAATCTCTGGCTCAATGTCGGCCACGGCGCGCTGGGTTTCACCTTCTCCTTTGCCACGGCCGACATCGTGGCCGAGCTGATCTCGGGCCGCAGCAGTCCGGTGGCCCTGGACGGGTTGCAGCTGCAGCCCGCATGAACGGCGGGCAGCTCGCTCAGGCCCTGCTTGGCGCGGTGCGCGAGCAGGGCTTCGAGCACAGCGCCGACCAGCTGCAAAACGGCGCACCCGCGGCTTGCATGCCCAGCATCGACCTGGCGGTCGCCGCCTTCCCGCCGGCGGCCGCGCCGGTGTTCGCCAATGTGCTGTTCTCGCGCGAGCATCCCCGAGGCCTGGTGGCCGAGTTCAGCGGCGAGGCAGGTGCGGTGTGCAATGTCCACTACCAGGCCGACCAGCTCGACCAGGACGGCCGCTCCGTCGCCTGGCTGCCCGGCAGCGACTGGTCCCAGCTTGCCTGGCAGACGCTGGCCGGCAGCGCGGGCCAGCCGCGCTTCGTCGCGCCCTATCCAGCCTCCTTGATCAAGCTGATGGTGCTGGTGGGCGTGGCCCATCAAGTCGACCAGGGTCACGCGAACTGGGAGCAAGCCTGGGCCTGGCAGGGCCGCAGCCGCACGGTGCGCGACTGGGCTTTCGACATGACGGTGATCAGCTGCAACGACGCCACCTCGGCCCTCGTCGCGCTGCTGCATGCCCGTGGCGCGATTCGCCGCGAGCGGGACAGCGAAGTTCGCAACGAGCTGCACCTGCTTTTCGCCGCCCACGGCCTGCACAGCCTGCGCCTTTGCAATACCCGGCCCGATGGCGGCTGGCGCAACAGCGACGGCGCGGGTGTCGGCCAGCTGCAGATGACGGCCTGGGACACGCTGCGCCTGCTCTGGCTGCTCGACGAAGACGCGCCGCCGGCGCCCTGGCTGAAGCAAGACCTGGCCCCGCTCCTGAGCCCGGCCAGCCGCGCCGTCGTCCTGCACTGCCTGCGCGAGCAGGGCCTGCATGAAATTCTCTCCAGCGGCGTGCTGGCTGGTGTGCCCGGCCACGTGCGCGGCCTGCCGGCGCGCCTGCCCCAGCGCTGGCTGCAGACGGACGGCTCGGCCCGGCTGTCGGACGAGCTGGTGTTCCCGGCCGACCTGCGGCCCGAGCAGGCCCGCAGCGACCTGCTGTTTGCCCACAAGACCGGCAACACCGAGAACTACTGTTCCGATGCCGGCATCGTGCGCGGCATCGCTCCCTCCAGGCGTCACTACCTGATCGCGCTGACCAGCAGCCTGGGCCGGCGCTATTCGCCGGGCGAGCCCTGTGCCACCACCTGGCGCCTGCCGGCGCTCGGCGCGGCTGTGGACACGCGACTGCGCCAATGGATGGGAGACTGAATCCATGATGCTGATACCCGCCCTGCCGCCAGGCGCCACACTGGGCATCGTTGCGCCGGCGGGCCCGCCCAAGCCGGGCGCGCTGGAGCAGGTGCCGGCGCTGCTCGCCGGCCACGGCTTCAAGGCCAAGATCTTTCCGGGTTGTGCCGGGCCCAACCATCTGGGCTTCCTGGCCGCCAGCGATGCCCAGCGCCTGGCCGACCTGCATGCGGCATTCACCGACCCGGAAGTGGATGCGGTGCTGTGCCTGCGTGGCGGCTACGGCTGCGCCAGGCTGCTGGACCAGCTCGACGTCGAGCTGATGCGCCGCCACCCCAAGCTCCTCATCGGCTACAGCGACATCACCTCGCTGCACGGCCTGCGCGACACGCTGGGCCTGCGAGGGCTGCATGCGCCGATGCCTGCCTCCGACCTGCTGCACGCGGACGCCGGCGCCGATGCGCTGGCCCTGTTCGGCCTGCTGCAGCGCGGCCTGCGCAGCGGCGACACGATGGCGCCCGCTGTCGCCGCCCATCCGCTCTCGCAAGGCCAGTCGGCCAGCGGGCGCCTCATCGGCGGCAACCTGGCCGTGTTCACCGCCCTGCTGGGCACACCCTGGGCGCCACGCGCCGAAGGCGCGATCCTGTTCTTCGAGGACATTGCCGAAGAGCCCTACCGGGTCGACCGGCTGCTGGCGCAACTGCGCCTGGCCGGCGTGCTCGATGCCGCGGCCGGCTTCCTTGTCGGCAGCTTCAGCGACGCCGAATCGCCGGACGCGGTGCTGGCCGACTACCTGCGCCCGCTGGCCAAGCCGGTGCTCGCCGGCTGGCCCTCGGGCCATGGCCGCCCCAACCAGACCTTGCCCATCGGCTTGCGCGTGCGCATGGATGTGCAGCAGCGGCGCCTGACGCTGGTCGGCTGATCACTTCGCCCACAGGGCCGCAAGAAGCAAAGCCCCGCCGGCTGCACACCGGCGGGGCTTTTCTGTTTGGCCAGCCGCTCCGGGCAGCTGGCGCTGGTCGGCTTAGAAGAACTCGTACTTGGCCGAGACCGACAGCGTGCGGCCGCGTGGGTCAGCCACGCGCGGATCCCAGCCTGCGCCGATCACGCTGTCAACGTTGTGCCAGGTGAAGGGCGGCTGCTTGTCGAACAGGTTCACGATACCGCCGGTGATCGTCATGTTCTTGAAGCCGCTGTAGGTCGTGAACAGGTTGAACGTGGTGTAGCTGCCGATGGTGCGCTTGGTCTCGCCAGTGCTGCGGTAGGCGCTCATGTCCTCGTCGTCGTAGCTGTCCTTGTAGGTAGCCGACAGCGTGGTGTTGAACGAGCCCTTCTTGTAGGCCACGCTGGCGCTGCCCTTCCAGGGCAGGTACAGCGTGGTCGAGCTCCACTTGCCGACATACTGAACCAGAGGCGCCGTGTCGATCAGGCGCTCCTTGTGGCTGATCATCTTGGTCAGGTTCAGCTTGGCAGTCAGGCGCCCGCCTTCGAGCGAGCTGGTGAACACAGCCCCCATGTCGAGGCCCTTGGTCTCGCTGGAGGCGGCATTGACCCAGCCGGCCTGGATGTAGCTGACGTTGCCGGTGGCGGGGTCACGAACGAAGTTGTCCTTGAACAGGTCGTAGTTCGTGATCATCTGAGTCACGCTGAGCGTGCGGATGCGATCATCCAGCTTGACCTGCCAGTAGTCGGCGAAGAGCTGCAGATTGCTCATCGGCTCGTACACCACGCCGAAGGTGGCCTGCTTGCTTTCCTCGGGCTTGAGCAAGGCATTGCCACCGGTGCGGTACAGCACGCCGCTGCGCGCGCACTGTGTCGGATCGGTCGGGCAGCGCACCGGGTCGTTGAAGACACCGGTCAGGGTGTTCTCCAGCATGCCCAGGTTCAGCTGCTGCGGCGTCGGGGCGCGGAAGCCGGTGTTGGCCGAACCGCGGAACAGCAGGCCACGCATCGGCGTGAACTTGAACGCAATCTTGGGGTTGGTGGTGCTGCCGATCTGCGAGTACTTGTCGGTACGCACAGCCAGTTGCAGTTCCAGGTTCTTGAACACAGGCACCAGCAACTCTGCGTAGGCGGCCTTGATCGTGCGTTCCTGATCCGGCGAGCGTGCATTGCTGGCGCAGCCCATCACGGCATTCTTGACCAGCAGGTTGGCGGCCGAGAAGTTGTCGCGGCAGGCAATCGAAGCCTCTTCCGAGCCCGAGAAGCCGTAGAACTCCTTGCGGTAGTCAAAGCCGACGGCAAAGTCCAGCGAGCCGGCCGGCAGCTTCATCAGCGAACCCGACAGGCCGCCGTCGAACTGCGTCACCTTGGTCTTGCCGCCGAAGATGCGGCCGCGCGCCTTGGAGGCCTCGATCAGCTGCATCACTTCCTGAGTCTGGCTCTGGCCCGGCAGCAGGAATGGGTTGTACTTGCCGCTGGCCAGCAGGTCGACCAGCTTTTGCGTGTAGGCATAGCCGTCGTACAGGTAGGCCGAGCCCTTGGCCTCGCCCTTGGAGACGCCCAGCTTGTAGTCATAGCCGAAGACCTCACCGTCCAGACCGGCGGCCGCACGCTTGTTCTCCGAACGGTTCTCGACCGTACGGTAGCCCCAGTCCCACATGCGCAGGCGATAGGCGATCGGCTTGGTCGGGTCGAAGTCATTCGCTCCGATCAACGCCTTCATGTTCAGGTAGTAGGGGCCGTTCACCGGGTAGTTGGTGATGGCGTTGGTGCTGGTGCTGAACTGATAGGGCGTGAACTCCGAGCGCACATCGGTGCGCGAACCGTTGAACTCGACGAAGGCCGTGTCGGTGTCGGTCACGGCAAAGGTGGCGCGGGCCAGGGCGTTGTAGCCCTCCTTCGGCGGCGACAGCATGAACTGGCGGCCGTAGTCGGTGGCGCAGCGGAATTGCGCGTTGGCCTTGGTGTAGCCGAACTTGTCCCACAGCGTGATGTTGGGGGAAAGAGCCACGCCGAACGGCACCTGGTCGCACTGGTTGCGGTAGGCCAGCAGGTTCAGGTTGGTGTACTTGGTGGCGTCGCCCGTGCCCACAGTCGTGCCGGCGGAGGTCAGTGCGGTGCCGGCCGATGCAATGATGTTGGCATGCGGGGCGCTGGTGGTGTCAGGGCTCAGGCCCCAGGCCGGGTTGAAGCCGCTGGCCCACTGCCGGTCGATGCCGCGCAGGATGGTGTTTCGGTCCATCGTGAGGCTGGCCATCACGTTGAAGCGGTCCTTCTCCATCGAACCATAGCCGCCCGAGATCGAGGCCCGCTTGGTCTGGCCACCGCCCGACTGCATCGGATTGGTCAGGTTGACCCGCAATGCCGCGCCCTGGTAATTCTTCTTCAGGATGAAGTTGATGACGCCGCCGATGGCGTCCGTGCCGTAGATGGCCGATGCGCCGTCCTTCAGCACTTCGACCCGCTCGACCGCCTCGATGGGGATCGCATTCAGGTCGACCGCACCGCCCGACATGCCATGCGTCGAGACGCGGCGGCCGTTCAGCAGCACCAGGGTGCCCGTGGGGCCCAGGCCGCGCAGGTTGGCAAAGGACGAGCCGCCGGTCAGGCGGTCCTGGTCGGCGCCGAACACGCTGTTGCGCGAGGTGGCGTTGTCGACGTTGGCCGAGTTTTCGCCCAGGGAGTTCAAGAGTTCTTCGGCGGTTTGCGAGCCGGAATTGCGGATTTCGTCCGCCGTGATCACCTGCAGCGGCAGGGCGTTCTGGTTGACCCGCTTGATGCTGGAGCCGGTCACTTCGACCTTCTCGACCTTCTGCGTCGTGGTCGTGGTTTGCGCCATGGCGGCGCCGATCAGCTGGGTGCCGATGCCAACGAGCGCGAGGCTGCGTGCGAGCTTGTTCAATTTCATGCTGCTACTCCTGGTGATGCCGGGCCGGGTCCGTATTGCTGAACATGGCCGAATGTTGCGATTCGCATCCGATGATCGGGGAGCGCCACGGACGCCGCCATAGGGCTCCTCCGCAGCTGTTGCGCGTTGTGCACTGAATGCTTGACGGCAACTCATAACTGCAGGGAATGCAGGGCGCCCAAGCTGCTAGCCCTTGCGGCGCAAATTTCGTGCCGCAATGGTGCATCACGCCCTACATTGGCAGCCATTCCCAGCTTTGCCGTATTGGGCGCGTTGCCATGCAAGTCATTTCCGAAGAACAGGTCGCCAGCGTGCTGACCCTGCCCGCCGCCAGTGCCGCGCTGCGCGAGGCCTTTGTGCAGTTCGGCCAGGGCCAGGGCGCCGTGCTCGCGCGCGGTCGGGCCGCGGCCAACTCCCCTGATGGCGCCGCGCTGATGGTCAGCGCCATGGGCGCCGTGCTGCCGCAGATGGGCGTGCTGGGTACCAAGGTCTACTCGACCCGCAACGGCCAGTTCCAGTTCGTGATCAACCTCTTCAGCAGCGAAACCGGCCTGCCGCTGGCCTGCATCGAGGCCAACGAGCTGACCCGGCTGCGCACTGCGGCCACCACGGCCGTGGCCGTCGAGGCGCTGGCCCGGCCGGACGCCAAGGTGCTGGCCATCTTTGGTGCCGGCACGCAGGCGCGGGCGCACGCCGAGGCACTGTTGCCGCTGCGGCCCTTCCAGCGGGTGCTGGTCTGCGCCCGCAGTGGTGCCAGCGAGCTGGCCGCGGAACTGGCCGAACGATTTGAAGTCAGCGCCGTTGCCGTTGACGCTGCCAGCGCCGCCGCGCAAGCCGATGTGATCGTCACCTGCACACGCGCCAGCGAGCCGCTGTTCGATGGCGCGCTGGTACGACCGGGCGCCCTGGTGGCCGCCGTGGGCTCCAGCAAGCCGGCCGCCCGCGAGCTTGACGACGCCCTGCTGGCCCGCGCGGCCCTGCTGGTCGTCGAATGGAAGCCGGCGGCCACCGGCGAGGCGGGTGAGTTCTGCCGCGCCGCGCCGGGGGTGATCGCTCCTGAGCGCGTGGTCGAGCTGGGCGCGCTGCTGGCCGAGCCACCGCGCAGCGTTGGCGCCGACGCCATCGTGGTCTACAAGAGCGTCGGCATCGGCCTCGAGGATGTGGCCATCGCCCACCAGGTCTACCAGGCATTGCAAGCATGAAGAACCATTTGCTGCGCTCCACCGCGCTGCTTGGCAGCGCCCTCCTCCTGAGCGCCTGTGCCTCATTTCGCGTCAGCAACGAGATTCCGCCGCCGGTGCGCGAAGCCCTCGGCAAGGCCGGCATGCCGGACAGCGCTCTGGCCGCGGTCGTCTTGCCGCTCGATGCACGCGACAGCGGCCTGCGCCTGCAGCCGCAGCGGCCCATGTCGCCGGCGTCGACCATGAAGCTGGTCACGACCATCGTCGCGCTGGACAAGCTCGGCCCCAACTGGCGCGGACGCACCGAGCTGCTCGCAGACGCGGCCGTGCAAGGAGATGTGCTGGCCGGCCCGCTCTATCTGCGCGGCGCAGCCGACGCCGACCTCGACTGGGGCGCGCTGCAGGCCATGCTGCGCAAGGTTCGCGAGCAGGGGCTGCGCGTCATCCAGGGCGGCCTGGTGGTCGACCGCACGCTGTTCCGGCCGGCCCGCTTCGACACGGGTCAGCCGCCCTTCGATGAGCAGCCCGAGTTCCAGTACAACGTGATCCCGGACGCGCTGTACCTGAATGGCGCGATGCTGGACTTCCATCTGCAAGCCGATGGCGAGCGGGTCACGGCGCGCGTGGGACCCGGCTGGTCGGGCCTCGCCGTGGATGCCAGCGCCCTCGGCCTGAACGACAAGGCCTGCAAGGACTGGGAAGACGGCTGGAAGATTCCGCGCGTCAGCGCGGACGGCAAGACGGCGATCCTGCAAGGCGCCTTCCCGAAGAACTGCAGCCAGAAGCCCGAGTTGAATGTGCACGAGCGCCAGGCCGTCACGGCCGCCGCAGTGCGTCAGCTGTGGCGCGAATTGGGCGGCGAGATCGCTGCCGGCGACGTCGAAGGCGCAACGCCGGCTGGCGCCCGCGTGCTGGCAGCGCATCGCAGCCGGCCGCTGACCGAAGTCCTGCGCGGCATGATGAAAAGCTCGGACAACCCGCTGACCCGCCTCATCTACCTGAGCGTGGGCGCGCAGGCCGCCACGCCGGAAGAAACCACCTTCGCGGCGGCCGACCGCGCGGTGCGCAGCTGGTTTGCCGAGCACGGCATCGCCACCGAGGGCCTGGTGCTGGAGAACGGCTCGGGTCTTTCAAGAATCGAGCGCATCAGTCCGGCGCAGATGGCCGCCCTGCTGCTCGCCGCCAATGACGGCAAGTGGCTGCCCGAGCTGCAGCAGGCGCTGCCCGTTGCCGGCTATGACGGCACCATGGCCCGGCGACTGAAGGACAGCCCGGCCGCCCGGCGCGCGCGGCTCAAGACCGGCACGCTGCGCGATGCCGTGGCGTTGGCCGGCTTCGTGCCGGACAGCCAGGGCCGCATGTGGATCGTGGCCGCGATGGTCAACGGCGAGAAGGCCGCCGCCAAGGGCCGGCCCGTGCTGGATGCGCTGATCGACTGGCTGGCGCGACGCTGAGCGCTGGGACCGGCGCCGCAGCGCTACAGGCCCTGCTTCTGCAGGAAGGCCTGGATTGCCGCCGCGGCCTTGAGCTGCGCTTCGCGGCCGAAGCCGCCGTGGCCGCCACCGGGCATGGTGAGCAGCTGATTGCTCACCCCGACCTTGTTCAGCGCCTCGTGCAGGCGCTGGGCATGGCTGTAGGGCACGAGCGTGTCGTTATCGCCATGGATGGTGATGATGGGCGGGTTGTCGCGTGCCACCAGGCTCAGCGGTGACACTTCGCGCGCCAGCCGGGCGCGTTGCTCGTCGGGCATCGCGCCGAACCACTCGATGGCGTAGTGCTTGGCATTGGCGCCTTGCAGCAGATCGCCGACATCGGTGATGCCGAACCAGTTGACGATGGCCGCCACCTTCACCGCCGGCTCCTTGCCGTTGACCCAGCGGTCCTGCTCGGGCGTGGCGCAGCCGCGGTCGAAGCGGTTGCCGGCTGGCAGCATGCCGGCCATCAGGGCCAGGTGGCCGCCGGCCGAGCCGCCGGTCACAACGATGCGCTGCGGGTCGAGCTTCAGATCGTTCGCTCGGATCGCCAGGTAACGCAGTGCGCAACGCACGTCTTCCACCGCTGCCGGTGCCGGCGCCACCTTGGCCAGCCGGTATTGCACCGAGGCCACGGCATAGCCCTGAGCCAGATAGGGCAGCAGGTGAAGCGTGGAGCCTTCCTTCGCGCCGGCAATCCAGCCGCCACCATGGAAATGCACCAGCAGCGGCACAGCCTTGCTGCGCGGCCAGGGCAGGTAGAGGTCGAGCTTCAACTCCTGGCCGCTGGCCAGCGAGTAGACGAGATTGGCGCGCACCTCGGTCTCGGGGCCCACGCTCCAGGCGAAATCACTGGCGCTTTGCTGTGCTTGCGCACCGAAGTTCAGGAGTGCAAGACCCAGGGCCAGAAATGTCTTCTTCATCGTCATCACAGCACCACCGGACGCAGGAGTTGGATGGTGCCGGCATCGGCATCCATCTCGGCTTCGCCACCCACAGGAATCGTCAGCTTGCGCGACACATGGCCAAACTGCGCGCCGCGATAGACCGGCACATTGAGCGGCAGGAAGTAGTCGTCGAAGACCTCGTCCAGCGTCAGCACGCCATAGTTGTTGTCGCCCGGCTCGCACTTGGTGAAGTGACCCAGCACCACGCCGGCCACCTGGTTCAGGGCGCCGGCCAGGCGCAGCGTCGAGAGCATGCGATCGACCCGGTAGATGTATTCGTTGATCTCCTCGAGGAAGAGGATCGCGCCGCGGAACTCGGGCGCATAGGGCGTGCCGATCAGCGAGCTCAGGACCGCCAGGTTGCCGCCCACCAAACGGCCTCGTGCCTTGCCGCCGCGCAGCGCGCGGGTGCGGTACTGGGTCGGGATGATGTTGTCGCTACGCTCTGGCGGCGGGTTTTTCAGCAGCGCTGCCTCGGCTTCCATCACCAGGGAGCGGAAGGCCGCCACGCTGTAGCCGTTCCATTGCGAACTGGCCACCGGGCAGTGGAAGGTGACGAGGCCGGTCTGGCGCTGCATGCCGTTGACCAGCGAGGTGAGGTCGGAGAAGCCGCCGAAGAACTTCGGCTTGGCGGCAATCAGCTTGTAGTCGAGCTTGTCGACGATGCGGTTGCAGCCCGAGCCACCGGTCATCGCGATGATGCCGGCCACCGAGTCGTCTGCAAACATCGCGTTGATGTCGCCGGCGCGTTGCGCATCGGTGCCGCCGAACTGGCCGTAGCGGGCGCGCAAGTTCGCGCCATGCCTGACCTTGAATCCCAGCGCCTGCAGCGCCTCGGTGGCCAGCTCGATGGGCTCGCGCTCGAAGGTGGCATTGGCCGGGCTGACCAGCGCGATGGTGTCGCCCGGGCGCAGGCGGCGCGCCAGCAGCGGCGCGGGCTGGGCTGCAGGTTGAGCAGCAGCTTGGGCGGCAACAGGCAGAGCCGCAACGCCGGCAGCGGCGACAGCGAGAGACTGGACAAACTGGCGACGGGGCGGGGTCATGGATTCAATTCCTAAGGTCTGAATTAACGCCTAAAGTACGCGCGGCAGGTCACGGCGCACGGCGATGCGGTCACCAAAATCAAAATGCCACCACTCGGTGCTGATGCCGTGGAAGCCCGCCTGCCGCATCGCGGCGCGCAGCCAGCCGCGCTCGGTGACTTGCGCCGCCGTGAGCAGGCCCAGGGCCAGGTGATCGGCCTCGTGGTCGGGGTGCGAGATCAGGGTCATCTCGTCAAAGCCGGTGCCCATGTCGACCTCGGCGCCTTGCGGGTCCAGCACGGTCAAATCCACCGCCATGCCGAAGGAATGGATGGAGCCGCGCTCCGGATGGGCCAGGTACATGGCCAGCGGCGTGCCGGCCAGCTCTGCGTAGAGCGTCTCCTGCACCCGCTGCGGCCGCAGCGCATCGAGCACCAGGAAGCGGTAGCCCGGGCGCTGACGGGCCAGCCATTCGGAAGCATTGATCAGCGCCTCGGCAGCCTCGCGGCGCAGCCAGGCGCAGTCGAGACCGCCATAGACATTGCGGCCGACGAAGTTGTCAGGCCCGGCATAGCGCAGGTCCACCTCGATATCGGGCAGGCTGGCCAGCGCGCGGAAGTCCGGGTGGCTGGCGATCTCTTCGCAGGGAATCATGATGCTACGAGCGAGTGCAGGCTTTGCTGCGCAGCCTCGCTGAGGTACTTGACCAGTCGGCGCGCGGTCTGCGCCAGTGGTGCATTGGAAGCGGTCAGCAGGTAGAGCTGCACCGGGATGGCCGGGGCCAGCGGCCGCAGGCGTACGCGATCACGGTTGGCGGAAGCAGCGGTGAACGGGTCCACCACGGTCACGCCGACACCGGCCTCGCACAGCGTGCGCGCCAGCTGATAGGTTTGCACCGTGATGCGGCTGTGCAGATGGGCGCCCTGCGCCTCGCCGGCGTTGTGCACCACATTGCCCAGCGGGTCGTCACCGGCCAGGCCCACCAGCTCGGTCTGGATCTCGGCCACCGACAAGGGGCCCAGACCTTGCGCCTCTGGCGAGCTGACCGGGCACAGGGCCATCATCTGGCCGCTGGCAATCACCTCGGCCTTGATGCCGGGATGGCGGGGGTCCTGCAATGACAACGCCAGGTCTGCCTCGCCCAACAGCAGGGCCGAGACGATTTCCCGGGTGTGATTGGTGGCCAGGGAACAGTGGCTGGCCGGGAAGGCGCGCACCCAATGCGTCATCGCCGCAGGTATCACCGCCGCGCCCAGCGTTGGCGTGGCCACCAGGCGCACCAGCTCGGATTCGCCGCTGCGCAGATTGGCAGCCAGCCGACGTATCGCCACCAGGTCGCGATTGAGCTTGTCGATCTCGATGAAGAGGCGCTGGGCCTCCGGCGTCGGATAGAGCTTGCCGCGAACGCGGTCGAACAAGGCCATGCCCAGTTGCAGTTCGCAATGCTGCAGCACCTTGGTGACCGCGGGCTGCGAGATGTGCAGGAGCTGCGCGGCACCGCTGATGGTGCCGGCCTGCATCACGGCGTGGAAGACCTCGATATGGCGGAGTCGCATGCTTGCTGCTCAATTCCTGTAGACGTTTTCGAAATCGACGCTGCCGTTGGGCGACATCACAAAGCCCTGTACATCACGTCGCATCGGAATGTAGACGGTCGAGTGCGCCATGGTGATCCAGGGCCGCTCGCGCTTGAAGATCACCTGCGCCTGCTCATAGAGCTGGCGGCGCTTTTGCGCATCCGGCGTGGCGCGGGCCGCGTCGATCAGCGCCTCGAACTCGCGGTTGCAGAACTTCACGCCGGTGGTGTTGGCCGCGCAGGACAGGTTGGGCGTCAGGAACTCGTCCGCATCGCCGGATTCACCGGCCCAGCCGCTCATGTAGACGCTGTGCTCGCCGTTGTTGGCGCGCTTCAGGTACTCGCCCCATTCATAGGTCTTGATGCTGGCGCGCACGCCGATGCGCGCCCAGTCCTGCTGGATCAGTTGCGCCATCAGCTGGCCATTGGGATTGGTCGGCCGCGTCACGGGCAATGCCCAGAGCTCGATGTCCAGGCCCTTGGCAAAGCCGGCCTGCGCAAGCAATTCGCGGGCACGAGCGGGGTTGTACTCGTTCTTCAGCGCCTTGTTGTAGCCGGGGATGGCCGGCGGGAAGGCGCTGACTGCCTGCAAGGCATCGCCGCGCGGGAACAGGGCCTTGAAGATGCTGTCGCGGTCGATGGCGATGTCCAGTGCCTCGCGGACCAGGCGCTGGTCCGTCGGCGGCTTGCGCAGGTTGAAGGACAGGTAGGAGATGTTCAGGGCCGGCGCCTTGGCCACCGTCACCACATCGGCCCGCTTGTCGAGCGCGGCCAGGTCCACGTCGCGCAGCGCGGCCGCCACATGGCATTCGCCGGCCAGGAGCTTTTGCACCCGCACATTGGGTTCGCGGCTGATCGCGAAGATCAGCTTCTCGCTGCGTTGGGGCTGGCCCCAGTAGTCGGGGTTGGCCTCCAGCCTGATCACATCGTCCTTGGCATAGGACTTGAAGCGAAAAGGCCCGGTGCCCACCGGCAGGTTGTTGATCTGCCGCGCCCGGCCTTCGCGGAGCAGCTTGGCGCCGTATTCCGCCGAATGGATGCCGGCCCAGGCCATCGCAAAATTGGCCAGGAAGGTGACATTGGGCTGGCGCAGCCGGAAGCGGATGCGGTACTCATCCAGCTTGTCGATGCCCTCGATCAGCTTGGCCAGTCCGAGGTTGGACGGATAGATGAAGTTGGCTGGGAACGCCTTGTTGAATGCATGCCCGGGGTCGGTAAAGCGGCCGAACGTGAACAGCACATCGTCCGCATTGAACTCGCGCGTCGGCTTGAAGAAGGCCGTGGTCTGGAAGCGCACACCGCGGCGCAGCTCAAACGTGATGCTGCGCGCATCTGGCGCGATCTCCCAGCGCGTGGCCAGTGCCGGCTCCAGCTCGGTGCTGCCTCGCTTGAAGCCGATCAGGCCCTGAAAGATCTGGTGGGTGACCGTGTTGGTGGAGGCGCTGTCCCAGAGGCCCGGGTCAAAACCCTCCGGGCTGGCATCGCTGCAGAACACCAGGGGCTTGGCCTGCACGGCAAGGCCCGCGAGCAGCGCTGCGCCAAGGGCGACACGGAACAGCAACTGCAGCAACTTCATGGCGCTAGCGGGGGTCTGATGGGGTCGGCCATTGTTGGAAGCGCCCCGAGGTACAACAAGTGAGAACACCGGCTCTGACTATAACTTTGACTCATGGCCTGGCGGACAGGCGCCGCGGTATCCTCGCCCGCATCGCATTTCACCGAGGGCAAGCATGTCCAGAACGCTGATCTTCACCTTGGGCACCGCGGTGCTTTGCCTGGCCAGCGCCAGCGCCCAGGCCGATTCCTCGATTGCCTCCTCGGCCTCCAACAGCGCCTCCTCGACCTCGGGCAGCGTGTCGGACTCGATCGAACGCAGCAGCCACAGCAGCAGCGGCGGCGGCGACAAGGTTGCAGCCGGTGACTACAAGGTCATCGAGGTGGCCGAAGCGCCCAACCGCCCCACGCATCTGCGCCTGCGTCTGCAGGCGCTGGCTCCGCAAGGCGGCGAGTTCGTGCTGATCCTGCCACGCCAGACCGGTGACAAGGCCGGCGTCATCACCGCCGGTGCCCAGATCACGGCGGTCCAGCGGCCCTACGGCCTGGAGTTCTCGAATACCGCCACAGCGAAAGCATTTTTCCTGGTGCTGGAAGATGACTGGCATCGCGAGCTGAAGGCGCGCCCCGTCTGATGTTGCGCACCCTCGCCGCCGCGGCACTGCTGACGGCGGCGACTCTCACTTGCCAGGCAGGCAGCCTGCAACTCTGCAGCAAGCCGCCCGAGGCCAGCGCGAGCGAGCAGGACCGCCTGATCCGCTTCGCCGCCGTCATCAAGGCCGAGCTGCAGGGCTCGGGCCAGGCCCTGGCGCTGGTGGCCCGCTCCGGCCTGGACCTGGCCCGCTTCGGCCTGCGCTACTCGCATGCCGGCCTGAGCCTGAAGGACAACACGAACGCGCCCTGGTCGGTGCGCCAGCTCTACTACGACTGCGAAGCGAAGAAGCCCCGGCTGTACGACGAAGGGCTCAGCGGCTTTCTGCTCGGCACGCATGACCCGGCGCTGGGCTATGCCTCCGTCGTGCTCCTGCCGGCAGAGGCCGCCCAGCCACTGGCCCGCGCCGGCCTCGACGACGCCCGCGCCCGCGCGCTGCTGGGCGAGCGCTACAGCGCCAATGCCTATGCGTGGAGCCTGCAGTACCAGAACTGCAATCAATGGCTGGTGGAGCTGCTGGCCACCGCCTGGGGCGGCTCAGCCGAGGCTGAAGCCGCAACCGCACCGGCAACAGCAACCTCACCTCGGCAGCAAGCCCTGCAATGGCTGGAGGCGCAAGGCTACAGGCCGCGCGCGGTGGATGTCGGCTGGCGCGCCCTGATGTGGCTCTCGCAGCTCATTCCCTGGCTGCACAGCGACGACCATCCCGCCGAAGACCTGGCCGCCAAGCGCTACCAGGTGAGCCTGCCCGATTCGATCGAAAGCTTTGTGCGCGAACGCTGGCCGCAGGCGCAGCGCATCGAGTTCTGCCACAACCGCGAGCAGATCGTGATCCACCGCGGCTGGGAGCCCGTGGCCGAGGGCTGCAAGGCCGGTGAGCAGGATCAGGTGCTGCCCTACTGAGCGAGCCGCGCCAAGGCGGCCCTGCCCTGGCTAGCGCGTATCGCCCGTGGGCTGCGCCGCATCGGGCGAGAGCGCCGCGCTGACGAGTACCGGCGGCTTGGAGCTGAGCAGCTCCAGCTGGCCGGCCCACAGCAGTGCATGCAAGCCCGTCTGCAGATGCTCGGCGAGGCGGAAGTCCGGCGTGGACGGGGTGGCTTGCAGGCCCACCCAGGCATTGCGGCCGCTGCGCTTGGCGCCCAGCAAGGCCTGGTCGGCCAGCTTGACGGCGTCTTGCCAGCCCAGCGCCTTGGGCTTGTCGCTGATGAAGGGCATGGAGGCAAAGCCTATCGAGCAGCTGACGCGCAGCAGTCGGCCGTCGTCGAGCTCGAAGGGCGTATCGGCCATGATGCCGCGGATGCGCTCGGCCAGCTCGGCGGCGCGGCTGCGGTTGGTGTCGCGGGCCACGGCCAGGAATTCCTCACCACCCCAGCGCACCACATAGTCGGACTCGCGCATCAATTGCTGCAGCCGGCGGCCGAACTGGACCAGCACCGCATCGCCGGCGGCATGGCCGTACTGGTCGTTCACGCGCTTGAAATGGTCAACGTCGATCAGGAAGAACAGCGTGTCGCAGTCGGGCGGCGGCTCGTTTGCGTGTAGCTTGGCCTCGCGCACGCGGCGCAGGCTGGCGGCCAGCGCGGTGTCGATGTGTTCGGTCAGGAAGCGGCGGTTGTGCAGGCCGGTCAGCGGGTCGCTGATGCTGGCGCGCTCCAGCACGCGCGACTTCTCGGCCAGGGCCAGCGAAAGCCTTTCCAGTTCGGCGGTGCGCTCGGCCACCAGGTGCTTGAGCTGCTGCTGGCGCTCGCGCAGCCAGCGGGTGCGCAGATGCACGACCAGCACCACGCCGGTGAGTACCAGCAGTGAGGCGAGCACGCGGAACCACCAGGTCTGGTGCCAGGCCGGCAGCACATGCAGCGGCAGGTTCAGCTCCTTCTCGGCCCAGGCGCCGTCCCGGTTGGCGCCGCGCAGCAGCAGTTTGTAATGACCCGGCGGCAGGTTGTTGTAGCTGAGCTGGCGCTGGCCGGCGTCGAGCTCCACCCACTGCTTGTCCAGGCCCTCGAGCTTGTAGGCGTAGCGGTTGCGCTCGGGCGCCGAGTAGTCGAGTGCGGCGATTTCGGCCGCCAGGCTGTTGGCGTCGGCGGCAATCTTGAGCGGACCGGTCGGCAGCGTGGCCAGCTGCTGCGGGTCCAGCCATTCCGAACCCAGGCGCAAGGCGGTGAGCACCACCGGCGGCTTGTAGGTCCAGGCCTTGAACTGCTCGGGGCGGACGATGGACATGCCGCCTGCACCGCCAAACAGCAGCTCGCCGGCATTGGTGCGCGCGGCCGAGCCCGTCCAGTAGGTCAGGAACTCGACGCCCTCGGCGCGGCGCAGACCTTGCGCCTTCAGCGTGGCGGGGTCGATGCGCGCGAGGCCGTTGTCGGTGCTGGCCCAGACAAGGCCGCTGCGGTCTTCCAGCAGCGAGTTGATGTTCTCGTCCGGCATGCCCTGGGCCTTGCCGACATGGCGAAAGCGCAGCGGCTCGGCGCTGCTCTCGAGGATGTTGACGCCGCCGCCATAGGTGCCGACCCAGAGGCGCTGCTGGCGGTCGGTATAGAGCGAGGTGATGAAGCCGGACGAGAGGCTGTCCGGCCGCGCAGCTTCGGGCACGATGCGCTGCACCCGACCGCTGGCGGGGAAGAAGCGGTTAAGTCCCATGCGGGTACCGATCCAGAGGCTGCCGCCCGGCCCTCGCGCCAGCGTGAAGATGCGCTGATCGCTCAGCTGCCGCACCGGCTCGGGCAGCACCACGCGGGCGCGCCCGTTCATCAGGTCCAGCGCCCACAGGCCGTCGGACTGGCCACCGATCCACAAGGTGTCGCCATCAGCCAGCAAGGCCCAGGTGGAGGCGTTCGGATCGCGCCCGGCCAGGGTGACGCGGCGCACCAGGCTGCCGTCGCCGCTGGCGCGGTACAGGCCGCGCTTGGTGCCGATGAAGACCGAGCCATCGGCCGCCTGCTCCAGGGCCACCACGATGTCTTGCGGCAGCGCGGTCTCGGGCTTGCTGGCATCGGGTTTGAGCCAGGCGACGCGGGCACCGCTGGGGTCGATGATCTCGACGCCGCGCTTGTGCGTGCCCAGCCAGATGCGACCATCCGCCGTGGGCAGGATCCAGCTGACCTCGTTGGACAGCGAGACCTCGTTGCAATGCAGGTTGGGGCAGGTCGGCGCGCCATACATGGTCAGCACCGCGCGCTGGCTCGGGTCGTGGCGGCTCAGGCCGCGGTTGGTGGCCACCCACAGCAGGCCCGAACGGTCGCGGTAGAGCGCGCGGATCGAGTTGTCGGCCAGGCTGACGGGCAGCGCCGGCTTGTGCGTGATCGCCCGGCCGCGCAGCGTGGCCGAGTCGATGGCCACGATGCCATGGCTCAGGGTGCCGAGCCAGACCTCGCCCGGCCGCACTTCGTTGATCGTCACCACCTGCTGCACCTGCAGGGGCGGCAGGCCCGGCAGCGCCATGTCCAGGGCCTGGGCGTGGCTGGCATCGGGGTCGATGACGAAGCCGCCATGCTGCAGCGTGCCTATCCACAGCCGCCCGGCGGCATCTTCGGTCAGCGCCTGCGGCTCCGGCTGACGGCCTTGCGCAGGCAGGGCAAAGGCGACGAATCGCCTGGCATTCGCTGGGCGGTGGAACAGGCCACGCTCGGTGCCAACCCAGAGGCCGCCCTTGCTGTCCTGCATCACGGCCGCCACGCGGCTGCCTGGCGCATCGGCGCCGGTGGTCGGCAAGACCCGGCGCACGGCGCCGTTCTCAGGGTTCAAGTGGTCCAGCCCACCTTCGCTGGCGATCCAGAGGCCGCCGGCGCCATCCTCGGCAATGGCGCGCACGCTGACATGCGCCAGGCCATTGGGGCCGGCGGGATAGCTGACGAAGTTGTCGGTGGTCGGCTCATAACGGGCCAGTCCCGCGCCATTGGTGCCCACCCACAGCCGGCCCTTGCGGTCGCCGTGCAGCGTCTGCACATAGCTGTCGGGCAACGCACCGGGGCGCTTGCTGTCGGTCTGGTAGATGCGGAAACGGTATCCGTCCCAGCGGGCCAGGCCACCCAGGGAGCCTATCCACAGATAGCCCGAGCCGTCTTCGGCCACCGCCGTGGCGATCTCGTTAGGCAGGCCATCGTCCTGGCGCAGATGACGGAAGCTCAGCTCGGTCAGTTGCGACCAGCGTTGCGCAGCGGCTTGCGCCGCCTGCCCGGGCGCCTGCGGGCCCGCATGGGCGGGCAGCAGCAAAGCGATGCCCAGCACAGCGCCGGCGGGCAGCGCGCGCAACCAGGATCGCAGCAGGGATACAGCAGGGGCTGGGTTTGACACGGTGGGCGATTGTGACCGAGCCGGGGCCCGGGCTCAAAGCCCCACGTTGGCAAGGCGCCAAAGAGCGTGAATCAATGCCCTTCCACCAAGGCATGTACCAGCGGCGGCAGCATGGCCATGCTGCGCACCAGGGCGCCAATGTCGCGGGCGCCGGTCTTGGCCCGGATGGCCCCAATCTGGGTGCGCACCGTCGACAGGGCCACCTGCCGCTGCTGGGAGATCTCTTCCGGCGAGCAGCCGGCGCACAGGGCGCCCAGCACCTCGCGCTCGCCTTCCGTCAGCCCCTGCTCGCGGGCGTAGGCCTGCAGCGTGAGGCTTTGGCACAGCGTCGGCCTGGCCAGCACCAGCAGGGCCAGCTTGCTTCCCTGGCCGGTGGGCAGCACGGCCAGTGTTGGCTGATTGCCGCGGTCGGCCCGGGTGGTGATGAGGCTGCGGCGGCCGCGCTCTACCGCGGCATCGACCGCCCGGCGCAGCTGGGCCTGCTGGCATTCGCTTCGCAGCTGCAGCTGGCCAGCCTCGATCAGGAAGGGATCGCGCCGGGCCAGCAGCGATCGGGCGATGCGGTTGCCATGCTGGAGCCGCAGTTCGGCGTCCACCAGCAACACCGGGGAGTCGAGCTCATCGAGGACAGTGCCGGCCAGCGCGCCGAAGAGCCCCTGGCCCTGTGTCGCTCGACTGGCCGTCGAGCGCCTCCGTTCAATGAAAGCCGCGCCAGGCAGGCCCGCGTCCGGGCCCGAACGATCCAGAAGATTCAGCATGAAAGCTCCCTGTGCAGGCGTGATCGCCTTGTCGTGGACGCACAGTGTTAGGAATTTGCCTGAGTCGGCGTATCCCTCGAAATGAGGAGCCGCCACGGATTGCCGTCGCCAGGACTGGGGATCCTCCTCAGTTTGCAGGAAGGCCCGGTGCTGGCATTGTCGATCCCGCCCTGCCAATATCGCCGCCATGCAAGCCGCCGCCATCACTGTCGCCCTGGTCGAGGACGAGAGCCGCACCCGCGAACGGCTGTGCCATGTCATCAGTGCCGAGCCCTCCCTGCGCCTGGTTTTCAGCGCGTCCACGGCGAGTGAGCTGCTCCAGTGGTTCGTCGATAACCCGGTGGATGTGCTCCTGGTCGACCTGGGCTTGCCCGACCTGTCGGGCCTGGAACTGATCCAGCGCTGCTGCCGCATGCAGCCTGCCTGCGCGGCGATGGTGATCACCATGTTCGGCGACGAGGCCAATATGCTGCGCGCCTTCGAGGCCGGCGCGCGCGGCTACCTCCTGAAGGACGGCACCGAAGCCGACCTTGCCACCCATGTGCTGAGCCTGCATGCCGGCGGCTCACCGATGACACCCATCATCGCCCGCCAGCTGCTGGCCCGCTGGCGCGCCGATCAGCCGCCGCCGGCCCAGCGCGAAGGTCAGCAGCCGGAGGCGCTGTCACGGCGCGAAACCGAGGTGCTGGACCTGATTGCCCGCGGCTTCACCTATGCCGAGATCGCCCAGCAGATGAGCATCTCGGTGACCACGGTGCAGACCCATGTGCGCAATATCTACGGCAAGCTGGGCGTGCACAACCGCAGCGAGGCGGTGTACGAAGCCAGGCAGTATGGGCTTCTTCGCTAGGCCCGCGCGCTCCGCCCTGCTCCTCGCCGGGCTGTTGATGAGCTGTGGCCAGGCGGCGGCCTGCGAGCCGGGCCGCGCGCGCAGCGATGCCGCCATGGCGGGCTGGTGGCGGGTCGACAACGCCTGCGTCAGCCTGCAGGCCGAGGGCGAGACCGCGAGCGCCGAACAGGCCATGGCCTTGCCCGTGCGCTGGGACAAGCAGCGCAATGGCCAGGCCGGCCGTGCGCTCCTGCGCCTGCAGCTGCCCGAGGGCAGGCAGGCGCTGGCCCTGCTGATCGACCGGATCGGCAACCAGGCCGCACTGACGCTCAACGGCCATCGGCTGGCCGTCATCGGCAGGCGCCCTTCGCAGGATGTTTCCAGGCAGAGCCACTTGGTCATGCTGCCGGTGGAGCTCCTGAACGAAGGCCGCAACGAGCTGCGCGTGGAGCTGCAGGCCCAGGCGCTGCGCGGCGCCCTGCTCGGTTCGCTGCGCCTGGGTCCGCCCGCCGAGGCGGAGGCTTTGCAGGCGCGCTGGCAGCTGTTCGACCAGGTCCTGCCAGCCGCCTATGTGGCCAGCTTCCTGCTGATGGGCGGGCTGACCGCCGGCCTGTGGTGGCGCCAGCGTGACCCGGTCTTCGGTTGCTTCTGCCTGGCGGCCCTGGCCGGTGTCCTGCGGCCCCTGGATGCGGTCTGGCCTGACGCGCTGCTGCCCTGGCCCTTGTGGGGCGCCGTGCTGGCGCTCGCTTATGGCTGCCAGATCGTGCTCTTGAACCGCTTCATCGTGCTGGTGCTGGGCAAGAACCCGCGCTGGATGGTGCGCGCCATCATGCTCGTGCTGGCGGTCATGGCGGTGCTGGCCTGCCTGTCCTTTCTGCTTCTGCAGCGCCATTTCTGGACCCTGGCCCTGGGCCTGATGCTGGGCCTGAGCGTGGCCTGCCTGGCCATGGTGCTGCGCGTGGCCTGGCTGGAGCGGCAGGCGATAGCCTGGCTGGTGGTGCTCAGTGGCGCCCTGGCCGTGGCCGCGGGCGTGCACGATTTCTTCCTGGTGCGCACCGGCTGGCTGGGCGAGGTGAGCCGGCAACTGACACCGCATGCCCTGTTCGGCTTCGTGCTGGTGCTCGCCTGGGTCGTGGTGACCCGCTACAGCCACACCGTGACCGACTATCGCGCGCTCAACGAGCACCTGGCCGAGCGAGTGGCCGAGCGAGAGGAGCATCTGCGCCAGGCCTTTGAGGCGCTGCGCAGCAAGCAGCAGGAGCAGGCGGTGCTGAACGAACGCCAGCGCATCATGCGCGAGATCCATGACGGCATCGGTTCGCAGCTCGTCGGGCTGCTGAACATGGTCAGCCATGAGGGCGGCGGAGACCGCCGCGAGCTCGAAGCCCAGGTGCGCCATGCGCTGGACGAGATGCGCATGGCCGTCGACTCGCTGCAGCCGATGGATGCCGACCTGACCACCGTGCTGGCCACTCTGCGCTACCGGCTGCAGCCGCGCTTGCAGGCCGCAGGCCTGCGCGTGGTCTGGGACGTGGCCAGCCTGCCGCCCCTGGCGGAGCTCGCGCCACAGGCGGTGCTGCAACTGCAGCGCATCCTGCTGGAGGCCTTCACGAATGTGCTCAAGCATGCGCAGGCCCGGCAGGTGACCGTCAGCGCCCGTTGGCTGCCCGCCCGCGACGGCCATGCGGCCGAAGTGCAGCTGCGCCTGATTGACGACGGCATCGGGCCGCAAGCGGCACCCGAAGGCACGCCGGCCGGCCACGGCCTGACCAATATGCGTGCCCGGGCGGCCAGCATCGGCGCCGTGCTGCACATCGGCCAGGGCGCCGAGGGCGGCACCTGCGTCGCCATCGACTGGCCGCAGCCGGCGCGCTGATCAGCACAGCCTGAAGAAGATCGACCCGGCCAGCCGCTTTCGCGGTTGACCGGGTCGTTGCATTTGGGTCTTCGGGGCCGAGCGCAGGGCCGCTCCCAAGCCGGCCCACCTGCCCATGATTGCGGCTAGATACCGCATTCATGGGCGTCCCCTCGGGGGAGCGAGCCCGCACCGATCGAGCGCCTGCGCGCTGGATCGCGGCTGGTAAGCGCCAATCGGCATGCTTGCCGATTGGCCGGCCGGCTGCACCCGCGTTCAGCGCGGTGCAGTCAGGCGAGGGGCTCAAAACTTGTAGCGTGCTTCCAGGTAGTACTGACGACCGCTCACGTCCAGCTTCTGCTGTTCGGCTTCGCTGTAGCGATAGGTCGCACGGGCCGGGTTGGTCAGATTGGTGGCGTTGAACGACAGCTGCAGTTCCTTGGTCAGGTTGTAGTTCATCGACATTGCAACATTGGAGACCGGGGCCGCCATGGTCGGTGCCGTGGGCATGGCGACGCCGTTGATCACCGACAGGCCTTGGCTGTTCGTCGTCGGTGCCGGTGCCGTCGAGCTGGCCACGTACTTGTCGCGATAGTTGTAGACCAGACGCGCGCTGAAGTCGTCGTTTTCGAAGTACACGCCCAGGTTGCCGGAGAACTTCGAAGCACCCGTCATCGGGCGGCCATCCTCGACCTTGGTTCGTGCAATGCTGACGTTGGACTGGAATCCGAAGCCCGCACCGATCGGCTGCTCGTAGGCCAGCTCGACGCCGCGGATGACAGCCTTCTGCTGCTGCGACGACTGGATGAAGTACGTGCGCATGATATTGGCTGCGGTGTCGTACAGGTCGATGGTCGAGTCCTGCTTGACCAGACCGGTCTTGGCATAGCCTTCGATCAGCGAGGTGTAGGCACTGATCGAGACCATCGAGCGGCGAGCGAAGTACCAGGCCACCGAAAGGTCGGCATTGCGGGCGGTCAGCGGCTTCATGTCCGGGTTCGGGCCGTTCACCGTGCAACCGGCAGCGCCGCAGGTCTGACCGGACAGGCCGGCGCCATAGACGTTGTAATTCTGGCGGCCGATGGTCTGGCTCAGGCCCAGGCGGCCGATCAGCTTGTCAGCCAGCTCCACGCGCAGATTCATGCTGGGCAGCACGTTGTCGAACACGCGGTTGGTGGCCTTCTTGTACCAGGTCTGGCCGGTCGGGTTCCAGACCGCGCCGTCGTAGTAGGACAGTGCATTGCCGGCCGTCGTGATGGCGTCGGGGAACGCGGCACAAGGCACCGGCGTCTTGCCCGGCTCGGTACGGGCGCAGATGCCCGAGGGGATGGGTGTCGGGATTTGCGCATCCACTTCGGTGCGCACGAAGCGCAGGCCGATATTGCCGGACCACTTGTTGCCAGCGCCTTCCAGGTTCTGCATCGCGTAGAACGAGGTCTGGCGCTCACGCACCGAGATCTCGGAGCTGACGAAACGTTCCCACTCGGGCGTCGTTTCCTTGTTGCGTGCGTTGAAGTAGTCGACCAGCACATTGCTCGGGAAGTAGAAGCCGCTGCGGTCCCAGTTGCCGCCGTCCAGGTACTTGCCGAAGTCGCTCGGGTAGGACACGGCCAGGGCCGGGTCGAATTGCGGCACCGCTGCCGTGTGAACCGCCTTGATCGTGCGGCGGTAGTCGCGGTGATGGTCGGCGTGGCGCATGCCCAGGTTCAGGGTCGTGAAGAAGCCGCTGTCCTGCGTGTACTCGGCGTCCAGGGCGAAGCTCTTCTCGCGATCCACGGTGTGGTGCTTGTTCGCGCCGTTGGCGGCCACCAGCTTGTAGCCGCTGCCGTCGGCGTTCAGGACAGGCACGTTGGCGCCGGTGCCGTAGAACTGGAAGTCAGGTGCCTCTTCCAGGCCGTTGAGCTTGTACGACATGCCCGTGCCGTAGCGGGCGAAGCCATAGCCACGGTCCTGGTCGGTCGTGCCGACGCCGCGCGTGGTGCTCAAGAGGCCCTTGACCACGAGGCCACGGCCGAAGTCGTACTTGAAGTCCCAGTCGAGGAAGCCGCTGCTCGCCGCGGCACCGCTGCGGTAGAAGCCCTCGTTCTCACCGACCAGCTGTGGTGTCGTGCCGGTCGGGAACAAGATGTCGGCGCTCTTGAGCACCTTCAGCTCGTGACCATAAAGCGTCGTCTCCGTGACGATCACCGGATTCTTGATTTCGGCGAAGACCTGCTTGCCGCCCGAACTCGTGACCGGCGTCGTGGCGCCCTGCACGCCATTGAGGCCGCGCAGCATGCTCTGGATGTTGCTGTACGCAGCGCGGCCAAAGTTGTTGGAGTTCATCTTGGAGTAGAACCCCGTCAGCCCGGTTTCGAACTGATTGGTCGGCCGTGCCTGCACGGCGAACATGCCGCCCTTGCGGTCGCGCACGCCTTCGACGAATTCCACGGCCATGCTGCCCGGCAGGCGCACGCCCTCCAGGTCGGACGCCTTGTAGCCGGTGCCCGCCAGCGATGCATCCGTGATGCCCTTCATGATGCTGGTATTGATCACGTCCCAACCGGAATTGGCACCGTAGCCAGCGCGCGAGACGGAATCGCGGCGCACATAGCGCTTCTCGGCGAAGGCCTGGGCAATGACGCCGAAGTTGTTGGCTTCGTTCTTCCAGTTGAAGCTGGCGTTCAGCTGCGGGCTGGTCTTCTTCGGCAGGTCGGCGTAGACGCCGCCGACGCTGACCACACCGCCAAAGCTCTTCTTCTGGTCGAGCGGCTTGCGGGTCGTCACGTTGATCGTGCCGGCCAGGCCGCCGTCGACGATGTTGGCCTGCGAGGTCTTGTAGACCGTGGCCGCATTCAGCACCGACGAAGGCATCAGGCTCAGCGACGTGCTGCGCGAGCTGGAGCTCTGGTCGGCGAGATACCAGTCACCGCCGCTGACCGTGTGGCCATTGAACAGGATCAGGGCCATGTCCGGATTGGTACCGCGCATCGAGACCTTCTCGGCCTCGTCGTAGTCGGTGCGCACATAGACGCCGACGACGCGTTGCAGCGAATCGGCCAGGTTCTTGTCGGGCATCTTGCCCACGTCCAGCGCCGTAATCACATCGATATTGGCCGAGGCGTCGCGCTTCATCAGCAGCGACTGCTCGGTCGATGCGCGAATGCCGGTCACCTGCACGGTCTCCAGCTGCTTCTTGGCATCCGCGGCCTTCTTGGCCTCGGCTTCGGTTTGAGCGGGCGCGCCCTGGGCGGCAACCAGGCTGCTGCCGGCCAGCAGCAGGGCCAGCGAGACGGCCTGAGCCAGGGGTGTGGGCTTGAACGACGGGATCATGGACTTGCCTCCGGTGTGGCCAACTAGGCCAATTGGTCTAGTTGCTGAGCATCGTCCTGCTGCCGCCTCTGCAACAGTTACTTTGTGTCGCCGTTGTATGTATCGCGGTTATAGCCAAGGTAAAGAATGCCCGAAAACCTCGGGTCAACCCTAGGAACCCGGCCGCGCGATGGGCGGCTTCATTCAAAGAAAACTAGACGAGATGACAGGCCAGCTGCCTGCCTTCAACAGCGCGCAGCAGCGGCACCTCAACCGCACAGCGAGCTTGCGCCAGCGGGCAGCGCTTGTGGAAAGCACAGCCGCCGGGCGGGTTCAGAGGGCTGGGCAGCTCGCCCCTGATGACGATGCGCTGGCGGCGGTCTGCTGCCCGCAGCGCGGGCGTGGCGCTCATCAGTGCCTGCGTGTACGGATGCAGGGGCCGGGCATAGATCGTCGCCTTGTCGCCGACCTCGACGGCGCGGCCGAGGTACATCACCATCAGCTCGTCGGCCACATGCTCGACCACCGACAGGTTGTGCGAGATGAAAACATAGCCGGTCTGGAACTCGGCCTGCAGGTCCATGAAGAGGTTGAGGATCTGCGCCTGGATCGACAGGTCGAGTGCGGACACCGGCTCGTCCGCCACCACGATGCCAGGGTTGAGGATCATGGCCCGCGCAATCGCGATGCGCTGGCGCTGACCGCCCGAGAACATGTGCGGATAGCGCCGCAGATGCTCGCTGCGCAAGCCCACCTTGGCCGCCAGTGCCTCGATGCGCTCGTGCCTTTCGGCCTTGCTCATCGTGGTGTTGATCAAGAGCGGCTCGTCCAGCGTGGCCAGGATGCTGCGGCGCGGGTTGAGCGAGGCAAAGGGGTTCTGGAACACCATCTGCACCTCGCGGCGCAGGGTCTTCACCACATCCCTCGAAGCCAGGGCCGCATCGACGCCAGCGATCTCCAGCGAGCCGGCGCTGGGCGACTCGATCAGCGTGAGCTGGCGCGCCAGCGTCGACTTGCCGCAGCCAGATTCGCCAACCACAGCCAGCGTGCGGCCGCGCTTCAAGGTGAAGGAAACACCGTCCAGCGCCTTGACGGTGGCCTTGGGCTTGAAGAGGCCCTGGCTCACCTTGTAGTGGCGGGCCAGGTCTTGCGCGCGCAGCAGGATCTGCTCTTGGTCAGCCATGCATCTCACCTGGGAAGAAGCAGCGCACGCCCTGCGCCAGTGCCGGCCGCTCGGCATTGCAGCGCGGC
Source organism: Paucibacter sp. JuS9 (assembly GCF_044043925.2). Taxonomy (NCBI): domain Bacteria; kingdom Pseudomonadati; phylum Pseudomonadota; class Betaproteobacteria; order Burkholderiales; family Sphaerotilaceae; genus Roseateles; species Paucibacter sp. JuS9. The sequence goes on along the minus strand of NZ_CP194172.1, from coordinate 4,797,672 downwards.
TGCACGCGCGGGCAGCGCGGCGAGAGCAGGCAGCCCCACGGCCTGTCTTGCGCGCCGGGCACGATGCCGGGCAAGGCCGCCAGCCGTGCCGCGCCGCGGCTGTGCTCGGGAATGGCCGCGAGCAAGGCCTGTGTATAGGGATGGCGAGGTGAATCGAAAAGGCCCGGCACAGGGCCCGTCTCGACCACCTGGCCGGCGTACATGACGGCCACGCGCTGTGCCATCTCGGCCACGACGGCGAGGTCATGCGTGATCATGATCAGCCCCATGCCCTGCTCGCGCTGCAGGCGCAGGAGCAGGTCCATGATCTGCGCCTGGATGGTCACGTCCAGCGCCGTCGTGGGCTCGTCCGCAATCAGGAGCTTGGGCTCGCAGGCGATGGCCATCGCGATCATCACGCGCTGGTTCATGCCGCCCGAGAGTTCATGCGGATAGGCCTTGATGCGGCGCTTCGGGTCCGGGATCTCGACCAGCTCCAGCAGCTCCAGCACCCGCTGCTCCAGCGCTGCGCCGCGCAGGCCGCGATGCGCCTTCAGGCTCTCGCCGATCTGGTAGCCGACCGTGTAGCTCGGGTTCAGGCTGGTCAGTGCGTCCTGGAACACCATGGAGAGCTCGGCGCCGACCAGCTTGCGGCGTTCGCCGGCATTCAGCTTCAAGAGGTCGCGCCCCAGGAACTCCAGCTTGTCGGCTGTCACCACGCCGGGCGCTTCGATCAAGCCCATCAAGGCGAGCATCGTGACCGACTTGCCCGAGCCCGATTCGCCGACGATGCCCAGCAGCTCGCCGGCGGCAAGGTCGATATCGACGCCATCCACCGCCGGGAAGTTCCCGAACTGCACGCGCAGATTGCGGATCGACAACATCACGAGACCTTCTTCAATTTTGGGTCCAAGGCATCGCGCAGCCCGTCGCCCATCAGATTCACCGACAGCACCGTGGCCAGGATCGTGAGCCCAGGCAAGGTCACGACCCAGGGTGCGCGCTGGATGTAGTCGCGTGCCGAAGACAGCATGCCGCCCCATTCCGCCATCGGCGCCTGCACGCCCAGGCCGAGAAAGCCCAGGCCCGCCGTCTCGAGAATGGCCGCCGAGAAGCTCAAGGTGGCATTGACGATCAGCGGTGCCAGGCAGTTGGGCAGCACGGCCACGAACATCAGGCGCAAGGTGCTGGCGCCAGCCACGCGGCTCGCGGTCACGTACTCGCGCTCGATTTCGGCCAGGGCCGCAGCTCGCGCCAACCGCGTGTAGCCCGGCAGCGCGCCGATGGCGATGGCGATCACGGTGTTGACAAGACCTGGCCCCAGCACCGTGATCACGCAGATCGCCAGCAAGAGGCCGGGCAGCGCCAGCATGATGTCCATGACGCGCATCACCAGCGGCGACAACCATCGCTGATGGAAAGCGGCCAGCAGGCCCAGCACCACGCCCGGGATCATCGACAAGAGCACCGACGCGAGGCCGATGCCCAGCGACACCCGGCCGCCATGCAGCAGGCGCGAGAGCAGATCGCGGCCCAGCTCGTCGGTGCCGAAGACGAAGCGCCAGCTGCCGCCGTCCCAGACCGGTGGCGCCAGCATCTGGCTGCGGTATTGCTCCACCGGGTCATGCGGCGCGATCCAGGGCGCGAGCAAGGCGGCTGTTGCAACCAGTGCGAAGAAGACCAGAGCGGCCAGCGCGCCGCGGTTCGCTGCAAAGCCGGTCCAGAACTCGCGGGCCGGTGAAGGGAACTTGTTCTCAACACTCATCGCTCGCTCCGGATGCGCGGATTGACCACACCGTAGAGCAGATCGACCACGAGGTTGATCGCGATGAAGGTGGTGGCCGAGATCAGGATGCCGGCCTGCACGACCGGATAGTCACGCCGCGCAATCGCCTCGATCAGCCACTTGCCGATGCCCGGCCAGGAGAAGATGGTTTCGGTCAGCACCGCGCCGGCCAGCAGGCTGCCGGTCTGCATGCCGATCACGGTCAGCACCGGGATCAGGGCATTGCGCAAGGCATGCACGACCAGCACACGCTTGGGCGACAGGCCCTTGGCCCGCGCCGTGCGCACATAGTCTTCGCGCAGCACTTCCAGCATCGAGCTGCGCGTCATGCGCGCCACCACGGCCATGCTGCTGGTGCCCAGCACCAGCCCCGGCAAGAGCAGGTGCAGGCAGGCCGAGCCGAACGCGCCGGGCTCGCCCCAGAAAAGGCTGTCTATCAGCATGAAACCGGTGTGCGGCTCGACCTCATAGATCACGCTCAGGCGTCCCGACACCGGGGTCCACCCAAGGCCCACCGAGAAATACATGATCAGGATCAGGCCCCACCAGAACACCGGCATCGAGTGACCGAGCGTGGCCGCGCCCATCACGCCCTGGTCGAGCAGGGAGCCGCGCTTGAGCGCCGCCAGCAGGCCCAGCGTCAGGCCCAGCACGATGGCCAGCAGCAGCGCGACGCCGGCCAGCTCCAGCGTGGCCGGAAACAGCGCCGCGAATTCCTTGGCCACCGGCTCGCGGCTGACCATCGATTCGCCGAGGTCGCCCTGGGCCAGCTTGGCCAGGTAGTCGAGGTACTGCAGATGCAAGGGCTGGTCCAGACCGAGCCTATGCACCAGGGCCGCATGCGCCTCGGGGTCGAGCCGGCGCTCGCCCATCATCACCTCGATGGGGTCACCCGGGATCAGCCGTATCAGGCCGAAGGCGAGCAGGGTGATGCCCAACAAGGTGGGCACGAGGCCCAGCAATTTCCGGGCAAGAAATTTCAGCATCACCAGCGGGAGGTGTAAGGGCGCGGCGGCTGATCAGCTTCGCCCTTGAGCACCATGCCGCCCGGCGAAGTGACCACGTCCAGCAGCGCAGCCGTTTCCGAATCCGGCTTGCCGGCAAAGTCGCTCGGGCGGTACTTCATCTGGAACGTGGCCAGCGTTTCCTTGGTGGCCGTGTCGATCTCGCCGCTCTTTGGCAGCGCGTAACCGACCTTGGCCAGCCGCTCCTGGAACCATTCGGCCGGCGGCAGTTCCTTGGCCGCGTATTCGGCGCGTTTGGCGTCCAGCTTGGCCTCATCGGGCCAGGGGATGACGCCCGCGTCGGCCAACTGCTTCCAGGGGAACATCGGGCCCGGGTCCTGCTTGCGGCCGGGGGCGATGTCGGCATGGCCGATCACACGCTCGGGGCGGATCTTGTGGCGCGCAATGATGTCCTTGCAGAGTGCGATCACCTGGTCGATCTGCTTCTGCGGATAAGGGGCATAGACACGGCCGTTCGGCCCGTCTACGTAGCCGGCGTTGACGATCTCGATGCCGATGGACGAGGCGTTCAGGTTGGTGTGGCCGGTCCAGGAACTGGCGCCGGCATGCCAGCTGCGGCGGTTCTCGTCGACCAGGCGGTAGATCGTGGGCGGCTCATCGCGCACCAGGTAGTGGCTGGACACCTGGCCGCCGGTGGTCAGCACCCGCAGCGACTTCTCGAAATCGATCACCGTGTAGTGCAGCACCAGGAAGAGCGCACGGCTGTCCTGGTTCTGCGAGACATAGCTGGTGTCGATCACCGGGCCGGTGGCGCAGGCGGAGAGGAGCAGGGCCACCGAAGCGGCCAGCGAGTACTTGGACCAACGAGTCTTCATTGTGATGAGCCTTGGGCCGCGTGAATGGCGGCACTTTTATGGGGTTCCAGATGGACGATACGCAACTCTAGGCCCTCGGGCAGCGCCTGGCGCAGGCCCTGGGCGATCATCGGATGCAATTGCAGGGCGCGGCCGGCTGCCGCGACCGGACGGCGACCATATCGTTTGAGCAGGGCCAGCAGTGGCCGTGCCAGTTCGCGGCCGGCACGCTCGAGCAAGGCCAGCGCCTGCGCATCGCCCTGACGAGCGGCCTCGGCCACGGCCAGGGCCAGGCGACCGATGGCGCCGCGGTCGGCACCGTAGACGAAGGCGCGGCTGGTGGACCATTCATGGCCGCCGATGGCGTCGAACAGGGCGCGGGCCAGGGCCGAGTCCTGCCAGCCGCCGGGGTTTTCATCTTCGCCACGCCAGACGGCGGCCAGCGCTTCGCGGGCAATCCAGTAGCCGCTGCCCTCGTCGCCCAGCAAGCCGCCGCGGCCACCGGCGCGCTGCAACTGGCCCTGTTCGTCGACGAAGGCGGCAATGGAACCCGTGCCGGCGTAGAGCAGATAGCCTTCGCCCGGCTTGAAGGCGGCACGGTAGGCGATGTCCATGTCGCCGCCACAGCGGATGGCTGAGGGCGGCAGACCCAGTGCCTGCGAAAGCAGGTCCTCCATCTGGCGCGCCTGCGGCCGCTCGGACAGGCCGGTCACGCCGGCAATTGCTCGCGATGGCCGGCCATGGGACAGCACGGCCGCGGCCAGCTGATGGCTGATCTGGGCCAGCGCGATGCGACCGGCCGGGTCGTTCAGCAAGAGCCCGCTGAAACCGCTGACATGGCCTTCGGCGCGCAGGCTGCCGTCTGCATCGGCCAGGGCCCAGCGCGTTTGTGTGCCGCCGGCGTCCAGGCCCAGGCCCAACGCGTGGGCGCTGGACTGGTTCGTGGCGGGCATGGAAGTGTTCATGGACGGCTGGTCGGCAAAGCCGGCTCAGCTTAGGGGCGCGACCAGGCGGGCGCCAATGTCAATGCGGGCCCGCAACATAACCTGGCCGCATGGCCACATCGCCATTTGGCAGAGCACAGCAGTGCAGTGGCGCCAGCTCATCGACCACAATCGAAGCTCCATTCTTGCTGTTGGAATGCCTTGGCCCGCAAGCTCGCTGTTTCGTTGATCTCCCTGGCCCTCGCCGCCTGCGCAGTCACGCCGCAGCGGCCGCTCAATGCCGAGGCCTTGCGCCAAGGCGATGCGGCCATCCAGGCCATGATCGACAAGCAGCAGATGCCCGGCGGCGTCTGGTGGATCGAGCGCGAAGGCCAGAGCCATCACCGTGCCTACGGCCAGCGCGCGCTGTACCCGGCGCCCGAGGTGGCCGACGAAGCGACGATCTACGACGCGGCCTCGCTGACCAAGGTGGTCGTCACCGCACCGCTGGTGCAGCTGTTGCGCGAGCAAGGCAAGCTCGAGATCGACGCGCCACTGCAGCGCTACCTGCCCGGCTGCGGCGATGAGAGCTGGCGCGGCATCAGCTTGCGCCATCTGCTGACCCACACCGCCGGCTTGCCGCCCGGCATGGGCGCCAAGCTTGCGAATGGCGAGATCTGGAGTGGGCCAAACGGCGCGCTGAGCCAGGCCTGCAGCCAGAAGCTGCGCGCGGCACCGGGCGCGCAGTTCGTTTATTCCGACATCAGCTTCATCCTGCTGGGCCTGGTCATCGAGCGCGTGGGCGAAGCACCGCTGGATCAGCAAGCGCGACAACTGCTGTTTGCACCCCTGGGCATGGCCGACAGCGGCTACCAGCCGCTGCAGCATGGCCTGCCAGTGAGCCGGATCGCACCGACCGAGAAGCTGGCCGACGGCGAGATCCTGCGCGGCGTGGTGCACGACCCGACGGCGCGACGCATGGGCGGCGTGGCCGGCCATGCCGGCCTGTTCACGACCAGCAGCGACCTGGCCCGCTATGCCCGCATGCTGCTGGCCGGCGGCCTGCTGCCGGACGGCCGCCGCTTCCTGAGCGAAGAGAGCGTGGCGCTGCTGAGCCGGCCGCAATCGCCACCGGAGCTGAAAGAAAAGCGCGGCCTTGGCTTCGACATCGACACGCCTTTCTCACGGCCGCGCGGCAAGCTGTACCCCAAGACCAGCTTCGGCCACACCGGCTTCACCGGCTGCGCCTTCTGGCTGGACCCGGGCAGCCGCAGCTTCACCATCCTGCTGGCCAACCGCGTGCACCAGGGCGGGCCGACCAACACCCTGCCGCTGTACGAGCAGCTGGGTACATTGGCGGCGCAGGCAGCGGGCCTGCGCGCCGAGGCGGTGGTCGCGCCGCGCTAGCATGGCGCATGCCTAACGCCGCCATCACCATCGCGCCCGTCGCGCCGTCTGACCACGACGAACTGCAGGCATTCGAGTTCGCGAACCGCCGCTTCTTCGAGCGCTGGGTCAACCCGCGGCCCGAAAACTTCTACACGCCAGATGGCGTAAGCAGGGCCATCCGCGCCGCCCAGCTCGATGCCGAGCAGGACCGCGCCTATCAATACCTGGTGCGCGAGAACGGCCTGCTGGTCGGCCGCATCAACCTGAGCCAGATCCAGCGCCTGGGCTACCAGTCTGCATCCCTGGGATACCGCATCGGCGAGGCCCACAACGGCCGCGGCATCGCCAAGGCCGCGGTGCTGCGCGTGCTGCCCGAAGCCTTCGGCCGCCACGGCCTGTGGCGGGTCGAAGCGACCTGCCGGCCCGAGAACCCGGCCTCCAGGCGCGTGCTGCAGTCCAGCGGCTTCCAGCAGTTCGGACATTCAAAGCGCTGCTTCCAGCTGAACGACAGCTGGTTCGATCTGCTGCACTTCGAGGTGCATGCGGATGATTGGCCACTGCATGAGCGCGATTGAATTGCACCGCATCCTTTTATGTCATACGAGAAAACTTTCCATGCCTCATGCCATCAGGCGAATCTCGCTCGTCGCCATGCTCTGCCTGTCGCCCTGCTTGCCCGCATTTGCAGGGCTACCGGCCCAGTCCGCGGGACCTGCAGCGAGTATTGATCTCGCTGCCGCCGCCTGGGCAAGCGGCAAAGCCGAAATCACCGTCTCGTCCGAAGATGAAAAGCAGATCGTCCGGATAGCGCCACGCCTGCCCAGCAACTACGTCGGCGTTGCTAGTGTCGAGGTCGACAAATCCGCGCTCGGCGGCCGGGTCTGGCGCTTCCGTGCCGAAGTCAGCAGCAGCACGGCATTCAAGGTACAGACAGAGGTGATTCGGAGTTTTGCTCACATTGCGAGGCCCACCTACTTCACTGGCCGCCCCAAGGACGGCATTGCCGAAGCCAAAGTGTTTGTCGATCTGCCCTTTTATGTGCCAGCCGACGCAACCAAGGTGGTTCTGCGTCTGGAGTTCAACCAGGCCCAGCCGGGAAACCCCCTGACCATCCAGAACCCAATCCTCCAAGCAATCACTCCGGTCGATGTGCCGAGGGGCGCTGCCGCTGATTTCGACAATGCACTGAGCATGATTAAGTCGTCTGCCTGGCGGGCCGACTCGGTGAACTGGCCCGCCGTGGAAACGCTGGCTTACGAGCTGCTTGGCCGCGCCCCTTCAACGGAATCGCGTCGCCTCGCGCTGGCGTTCGTCTTGCACGCACTAGCCGATGGTCACAGCGGCCTGACTTTTCCGTCGACCTACCCTGCCGCCAGCCTCGCGCCATCCACACCAACAGTTAGCATCCCAAGTCCTCGCGCCGCCGCATTCAAGCGCGAAGCTATCAGCGCTGGCTACTACCTGAAACCGGAATGGATGCCGACCCGTACGCTCGAAGACAGGCTCGACTATTCGGCAAGGTTGGCGGGCGCCCTTACCAGCGCTGCGGATTCAACCTGTGGCTGGGTCATTGATCTACGCCGCAACTCCGGAAGCAATTTGTACGCGGCACTGGATGGCCTGTGGCATCTCTTCGGCGACGGTCCAATGGGTCAAATCCTGTCACCCATGAGGAACAGCTCTTGGCGATTCGAGGGTGGCACCAGCCGAGGTGATCGTACGGAGCAAGGCTGGGTGAATGCCGGCCCTGCCCGGTTTCGGCACAGCCCTGTGGCGGTCCTGATCGACGATTTCACCGCTGGTTCAACAGAAGCATTGGTCATGAGCTTCATCGGCCGCGAGCGTACCCGCCTCTTTGGCAGCCGAACCTCGGGTAGCACTGTCACCCTCCGACACTTGCAGATCAACGAGCACCTGGCCTTCAACTGGGTCGATGCATTGACGGCCGACCGCTCTGGGCGCACCTACCTGTTGGGTATTGACCCGGACGTCGTGGTGAGCATGCCAGCGGCCTTCGCGGGAAAAGGTCCTGTGCGCCAGCAGGCAGAGGCCTGGCTGGATCAGCAGTGCGGCGTCCGCAAATGACCAATCACAGCTTGTAGCCGCGCCGCTCGCTCTCGTTGCTGACCCGGTCCAGCGCCGACACCACCACGGCGTCGACGCCTGCGGCCGGCACGCTCAACATGCCGGTCGTGACCTCGAAGCGCCACTGGCCGCCCACGCGCAGCCAGATCGCATAGCGGCTGACCGGCTTGCTGCCGGCGCCGGGCGCTGGCTTCAAGAGCAATTGCGCACCTTGCCGCTCGATGCCCAGGGTCGGCATGCTCGGCGCACCTGACTCCAGCCACGGCGTGGCCGGCACGACGACGGCATCGCGGTAGACGCCCGACTGCAAGGCATCGAACAGGCCCTTGCGGTTCTGCGTGATCGCCACCATGCTGAAGTGCACATGGCCCGAGCCCGGTGCGCGGCGGCGCACGATGTCGATCTGGCCGATGATTTCGTCCGGCCCCCAGCTCTCGGGCTTGTCGTTCTGGATGCGGCTGGTGAACAGGCCCGGCCAGACGTGGCGCTTCATCGGGTTGTTAGCCAGCCACACGTCCATCAAGGGCTCGAAGGCCTGGCCCTTCTGCACACGGCTCCAGTAGAGCTGAGGCACGAGGTAGTCCATCCAGCCTTCGTTCAGCCACAGCTCGACATGGGCATAGAGCTTGTCGTACTGGCTGAAGCCGGCGATGTTCTCGTTGCGGATCGCCGGCTTCGGAATGCCGAAGGGGCTGACGCCGAAGCGCACCCAGGGCTTGGTCGAGCGGATCATGCCGTAGATGCGCTCGATCAGGCGGTCCACGTTCTGGCGGCGCCAGTCGTTGCGGGCCAGCTTGCCGCCGGCCTGCACATAGCGCTGCCAGCTCGGCTCGTCGGGGAAGTCCAGCTCTTCCTTGCTGTCGGCAGCGCGACCGGGCAAGGCGATCGGGTAGGGATAGAAGTAGTCGTCGATGTGCAGGCCGTCGACGTCGTAGCGCTTCAAGACATCCTTGAAGACCGCCAGCGTGTGCTCGCCGGCCTCGATCTCGCCCGGGTCGATCCAGAGCTGGTCGCCATAGGCCTTGACCCAGTGCGGATGCGTCTGGCTCAGGTGCGTGGCCGAAGCGGCCGACTTGGCGGAGTTCTGGCGCGCGCGGAAGGGGTTGAACCAGGCATGCAGCTCCAGGCCGCGGGCATGGGCCTCGGCCACCCAGAAGGCCAGCGGGTCGTAGCCCGGCGACACGCCTTGCGTGCCGGTGAGGTATTCGCTCCAGGGCTCCAGCTTGGAGTCGTAAAGCGCATCGGCCGCCGTGCGGATCTGGAAGACGATGGCGTTGAACTTCAGGGCCACGGCCTTGTCGAGCATGGCGCGGGCCTCGGCCTGCTGCTGCTCCATCGTCAGGCCCTTCTTGCTGGGCCAGTCGATATTGGCCACCGTCGCCACCCAGGCGGCGCGAAACTCGCGCGGCGCTGCGGGCGGCTGCAAGGCCAGGTCCGGCGCCTCGCGCAGGGCGACACCGCCCGTGGTCGGCATGTCGGCGCAGGCGGCCAGCGCAGCGGCACTGGAGAGGACGAGGGAACGGCGAGTCAGCATGGCATCAGACTTTCACAAACCATTTCTTGGACCACATGAAGTGGGCGATGCCGTACAGCACGGCCACGAAGCAAAGCGCATACAGCAGCGAGGCATTGACCGGCGCGAGGCCCAGCGACTGGATCGGCTGGTAGGCCCAGGCCTTCAGCGACAGGCCACCCGGCTTGAAGTAGCCCATCAGCTTGGCAATCAGGCCGGAGATGGCAAACAGGAACAGCGCATTCATGCCGAACACCAGCAACGGCCTGGCCCAGCGGGCAACACGCTCGCGCATCGCGGCCGAAGGCTGCGCATCGAGCAGCCAGTAGCAGGTGCCGAACACCAGGCAGGCCCAGCCCGCCATTGCGAACACATAGGGCGGCGTCCACAGGCTCTTGTTGATCGGCATCAGCCAGGCGTCCAGCACCTGGCCGATCCACAGGCAGGCGAGGCCGCCCACCATGAAGCCCATGGCCTTGGCCGCAGGCTCGCGTTTGGATGCGAGCCAATGCCCCGCCAGCACGCCAGCGAGTTGGCTGGCCACGGCGGGCATGGTGGAGAGCAGGCCTTCCGGGTCCCAGGTCCTGGCCTGCTTCCAGAGGTGGCCGTTCAGGAGCAACCGGTCCAGCCAGGCGCCCGTGTCTTCACCCGGGTTCAGGGAGCCGATCAGGATGTTGCCGTTCACATCGGGCACCGGCACGGCCAGCAGCAGGAAGCTGTAGACCACCAGCAGGGTCAGCAAGGCGCCGAGTTGCTGACGCCAGTTCAGCCAGAGCACGAAGGGCGCGGCGAGCATGGTGCACAGGCCCAGGCGCTGCAGCACGCCGGGAATGCGCAGCTCGGCGAAGTTGAAGCTGGGGATCAGGTTCAGCAGCAGGCCGATGGCGATGATGGTGGCACCGCGGCGCAGCGTCTGCGCGAGCAGCGCCGTCTTCGAGTCGCCCAGTGCCGCGCGGCGACCCAGGCTGATCGTCATCGAGATGCCGCTGATGAAGACGAAGAAGGGAAAGATCCAGTCGGTGAAGGTCCAGCCATGCCACTTGGCGTGGGCCAGCGGGCCGTAGAGATGGCCCCAGTCGCCGGGGTTGTTGACCAGCAGCATCGCCGCGATGGTGAAGCCGCGGAAGGCATCGAGGCTGTTGATCCTGCCAGTCATTTGTGCACCCTTCGGCCTGCGGCCTGTCCCGCCAAGCGGGAGCGAGCTTGCTTGGGGCGGCCCGGCGCGGCGCTCATGACTCCGCCACCTTCTTGCCAAAGCCTTCAGGCACCTTGATCAGCGCGGCCATCGCAAACGAAGGCAGGGTCGCGATGAGCACCCAGGCGAAGAACCACAGGTAGCCGATCTGCGATTGCAGCCAGCCGCTCCACATGCCGGGCAGCATCATGCCGAGGGCCATGAAGCCGGTGCAGATGGCGTAATGCGCGGTCTTGTGGGGGCCGTCGGCCACCATGATCATGTACATCAGGTAGGCGGTGAAGCCGAGGCCGTAGCCGAACTGCTCGACCGCCAGTGCCGTGCTCACCAGCCACAGGTTGTGCGGCTGCGCGAAGGCCAGCAGCAGGAACACCGCGTTCGGCACATGCATGATCAGGATCAGCGGCCACAGCGCGCGCTTGAGGCCCACACGCGAGATCACCCAGCCGCCCAGCAGGCCGCCCAGCGTCAGGGCGATCAGGCCGACGGTGCCGTAGGCGATGCCCACCTGCTTGGTCGAGAGGCCCAGGCCGCCCAGCTCGGGCTTGTCGAGCAGGAAGGGCGTGGCCAGCTTCAGGAGCTGCGCCTCGGGGAAGCGGTACAGCAGCAGGAAGCCGAGGATCACCCAGATGCCGGGCTTGCTGAAGAAGCGGGCGAACACGCGCCAGAACTCGGCCATCGTGTCGTCGCCGCGTGCCGTCTTCTGGTCAAGAGCCGGCTTGGGCAGCATGAACTGGTGATAGATCGCCAACGCCACGAACATGGCGCAGAGGACGAAGAAGACGATGCTCCAGGCCGTCTTCATGCTGCCGGTGCGTTCCTGCAGCTCGCCGGCCAGGTAGACGAGGCCGCCCTGGCCGCCGATATTGGCCAGGCGATAGAAGGTCGAGCGCACGCCGACAAAGGCCGCTTGCTCATGCGTCTTCAAGGCCAGCATGTAGAAGCCGTCGGCCGCGATGTCGTGCGATGCCGAGGCAAAGGCCATCAGCCAGAACACCGCCAGCGTCATGCGGAAGTAGTCGGGGCCGGGAATGGTGAGTGCCACCATGGCCAGCGCCACGCCGACGAGGAACTGCAGTGCCGTGATCCAGATCCGCTTGGTGCCGAACAGTTCGATCAGCGGCGACCACAGCGGCTTGATCACCCAGGGCAGGTAGAGCCAGCTGGTGTACAGCGCGATGTCGGTGTTCGATACCTCGAGGTTCTTGTACATGATGACCGAGAGGGTCATCACGACGACGTAGGGAATGCCTTGCCCGAAGTAGAGCGTGGGAATCCAGGCCCAGGGATTGCGCGATGCGGCGGTGGTGTCGTTCATGCGGGCATTGTGGCGGCGGTGGAGGGTTGCATTGGCGCTTGCCGCCACTGAGCACGAAGGCGGTTCCGTGCTTCGGCCGCACGCAGTCGGGAGGCTTCCATCTGCTGCGGCGTCACCGCCCTGGCTTCGGAGAGCCCGCGCTCACGCTGGGCCTTGACCCAGTTGCGCAGCGTCTGCTCGGCCAGGCCCAGTTCGCGCGCCGCCGCATAGATGCCGCACTGCTCGGAGCGTTGCACCGCCTCCAGCTTGAAGCCCAGCGTGTACTCGCAGCGCGGCAGGCGTCGCATCGTTTCGGTCAGCCGTTCAGCGCGCGCCGGACGCTGCCGCCGGAGGCGTCCAGCAGCTCACGCGACTGCTGGACTGTCAGGTTCTTCTTGATCGCCACCAGAGCCACCTTCACATGGTTGTCGCACTGGGCCAGCACCTCGCGGGCAAGGGCTTCGTCGGCGCCGCTGGCGCGCATGGTGAGCGCCACGGCCCGGCGCAGGAGCTTGGCGTTGGTGGCTTTCAGGTCGACCATCAGATTGCCGTAGACCTTGTTCAGCTTGACCATCAGGCTGCTGGAGAAGGTGTTGAGCGCCATCTTCTGCGCGCTGCCGGCCTTCAGCCGTGTGCTGCCCGAGATGACCTCGGGGCCGGTGTCCAGCGTGATGCCCAGCTCGGCGGCGGCCGTCACCGGCGCGCCGGCATTGTTGGCAAAGCCGATGGCGAGGGCGCCGGCCGCACGGGCCGCGCGGATCGCGCCCAGCACATAGGGCGTGCCGCCCGAAGCGGCCAGCGCCAGCAGCACGTCGTTGGGACCGGGGTTCAGGGCCGCGATGTCGGCCGCGCCCTGCACATCGTCGTCTTCAGCGCCTTCGATGGCGACGAACATGGCCTGCTGGCCGCCGGCAATCACGGCCACGGCGCGCTCGCGCGGCCAGGAGAAGGTGGGGTAGAGCTCCACGCTGTCGAGCACGCCCAGACGGCCCGAGGTGCCAGCGCCGGCATAGAGGATGCGGCCACCGGCCTGAATGCGCGGCAAGGCGGCTGCCACGGCTGCAGCCAGCTGCGGCCCGGCGCGACGCACGGCGTCGACCGCCTCCACCTGGTCCTCGATGAACGCGCTGACCAGTTGGGGCAGCTCGTAGAGGTCCAGGTCCGGATGGGCGGCGCTGGGGGTTTCGGTCTTCAGCATGGTGCGGGCTTTCAGTGTTGACCGGACTCTAATGGTCTACAAATGGTCTGACCAATGCGCTTGCAGACTCAGGTCATAACTTCAGGCAATACAAGACTGCATAAATCTTGTGGCATCCCCTCACTCAGCGAGCTCAGGTGTAAGGTCTGCCGGCCCTGCGCCGACGCAAGTTGGCAAGCCGGGTCTGTTCTGTTCAGCCATCCGGCCTGTATCTCTCAATGTTCTCTCTCTTCCTCACATTTTCGGAGACACGCATATGCAAGCCAAGATTCTGAAGACCGGCCTCGGTGTTGCTGCCGCAGCGGCCGCCCTGTTTGCCACCACCGGCCTGGCCACCACGGTGCAAGCCGCGGACGGCATGGTCAAGTGCTCGGGCGTCAATGCCTGCAAGGGCACCTCGGAATGCAAGACCGCCAAGAGCGACTGCAAGGGCCACAACGCCTGCAAGGGCCAGGGCTGGGTCAGCAAGAAGACGGCCGACGAGTGCACCAAGGCCGGCGGCAAGGTAGAGAAGTAAAACTGAATTCAGGGCCGCAATTGCGGCCCTGCTTTTCAATGAACATTCCTCAAGAATCATTCGGCCTGGGCCTGCGTGTCGAACACTACGCGGCGCTCGCCGAACCCGATCTGGTCTCCAAGCCCGACTGGCTGGAGATCATTTCAGAGAATTTCATGGTGCCCGGTGGCAAGCCGCTGTGGCATCTGGATCGCCTGCGGCGCGATTACCCGGTGGTGATGCATGGGGTGTCGATGTCCATCGGCAGCGCCGACCCGCTGGACCTGGGCTACCTGCGCGAGCTGCGCGCACTGGCGGATCGCATCGAGCCCGCCTGGATCTCCGACCACCTGTGCTGGACCGGCGTCGACCATCGCAACCTGCACGACCTGCTGCCGCTGGCCCTGAACCGCGCGACGCTGGAGCATCTCTTGCCGCGCATCGCGCAGGTGCAGGAGCTGCTCGGCCGGCGGCTCGTGCTGGAAAACGTCTCCAGCTACCTGCAGTTCGAAGCCGACGCGCAGGGTGAGGCGCAGTTCATTGCCGAGCTGGCCCGGCGCAGCGGCTGCGGTCTGCTGCTGGACGTGAACAACGTCTATGTGTCGAGCCGCAACCACGGCTTCGATGCACAAGCCTATATCGACACCATCCCGGCCGAGTCCGTCGTGCAGATCCATCTGGCCGGCCATGAAGACCAGGGCGAGCTGGTGATCGACACCCACGACCACCCGATCTGCGATGCCGTGTGGCAGCTCTATGCCTACACCCTGAGCCGCATGGGCCCGCGCCCCAGCATGATCGAACGCGACGACCACATGCCGCCCTTGCCCGAGCTGCTCGCCGAGCTGGACCAGGCGCGCGCCCTGGCCGCCGCCACGTTGGCACAAGCGCTGGTGCCGGCATGAATGCAGCGCTGCAGCAAGCCTTGCAGTTGGCGATCCGGACGGGCGGCGATGCGGCCGGTCTCCTGAAGGCCGGCTCGCGCATCGATGTCTATGCCCATGCCTACCGCGCCCGCTTGATAGCCGCGCTGCGCGACAACCACGAGGTGCTGTACCGGGCCATGGGCGACGCGGCCTTCGAGGCCCTGGCCCTGGCCTATATCGAAGCCCAGCCCTCCCGCCACCGCTCGATCCGCTGGTTCGGCGACGGCCTGGCCGGCTTCATGGCTGGCGCCGGTGCGGCGCAGGTGGAACACCCTTCCCTCATCGACATCGCCCGCATGGACTGGGCCCTGCGAGCAGCCTTTGATGCCGCCGACAGCACGCCGCTGGCAGGGGCCGACCTGGCCTCACTCGCCGGCGAAAGCTGGCCGGGCCTGCGGCTCCATCTGCAGCCGGGCACGGGCCTGCTCGAGATGGACTGGGTGATCGAGCCGGCATGGGCGGCGCTGCGGGCCGCCGAGTCCGACACCGAGTTGCCCGAGCTGGCGGCGCCGGTGGCTGGTCCGCATGTCCTGCTGGTCTGGCGCCAGGGGCTGGAGACGCGCTGGCGGACCCTGCCTCCGCTGGAGGCCTCGCTGCTGCAAGCACTGCAGGTCGGCGCCAGCTTTGCCGAGCTGTGCGAGCAAGCCGCGCAAAGCCAGGGCGAAGAAGGTGCGGCCGCCGCCGTCATCGCCTGCCTGCAGCAATGGCTGGCCGACGAGTTGCTGTCCAGCGAAATTTTCGTTGGCGAGGCATGATGCGGCACCTTCCCTACCGCTGCAGGATTTCCGATGTTCTTCAAGCATGCCCTGACTCTTTCCGCGCTGATGATCGCCGGCCTGGCCCAGGCAGCCCTGCCCGTCGGTGCCCCGGCGCCTGACTTCACGGCCGAAGCCGCACTCGGCGGCCAGCCCTACAAGTTCAGCCTGGCCGCGGCCTTGAAGAAGGGGCCGGTGGTCCTGTACTTCTATCCCAAGGCCTTCACCAGCGGCTGCACCTTCGAGGCCCATCTGTTCGCCGAGGCGAGCGAGAAGTTCGAGGCCCTCGGCGCCACCGTGGTCGGCATCTCCAACGACAGCATCGACACCCTGAAAAAGTTTTCGGTCGAGGCCTGCCGCAACAAGTTCGCCGTCGCCGCCGATGCCGGTGCCAAGGTGATGAGGGACTACGACGCCAAGCTGCTCAAGCCCATCGACATGGCCGACCGCATCTCCTACCTGATCAGCAGCGATGGCCGCATCGCCGCGGTCCACGCTGCGATGAAGCCCGAGGGCCATATCGAGAGCATGCTGAAGGCGGCCGAGCAGCTCAAGGCCAAGCGCTGAGGCCTATCCGGCCCGGCCGCCGGTATCGCGTCCAGGCCTTCGCCAGCCTCATGATCCTTCCGGATCATGAGTGCAGGTTCAGCCACCCGTTTGCTGCAGGCGATAGTCGGCCAGCGAGCGGGTCAGGGCCGCCTTGCGGGCGCCCTCGGCCAGCTGGCCGCGCAGCGCTTCGAAGCGAGCGAAATTGCTGTCGGTCAGGAAGGGCGTGAGGTTCTCCGCCACGGCCTGAGCGGCATGCCAGCCGCCGGTGTGCAGCACCTCGGCCAGCATGTCCTCATAGCCCACGCTCAAGCCCTGCCGCTGCCATTGCTGCAGGACAGGGAAGGCCTTCTGGAACAGCACCGAGTCGTAGCTCTCGCGCAGCGCCGCCACCGCGGCCTGCACCGTGGCCGCGTCGGGCGGCAGGCGCGCTGCCATGGCCAGGGCCTCGGCCTGGACATGCCCATCAGGAAAGGCCAGGAACTCCCGCACCAGCTGTGCCTGCTCGGCCGTGCTGGCCTGCGCCGGCAAGGCCTTGAGCTGGGCAACGATGGCGCGCGACGCCGCGAAATGGGCATCGAGCCCCTCGCTGCCGGCCAGGCCGCAGTTGTCGGCGTAGTAGCACTGCTTGAGCAGCCTCAGCGCGGCTGCCGCGGGCATGGTGCCAGCAACGGCGAGCTGGCCCGGCGCTGCCGCTGAAGCCGCCGCACTGGCTGCGTCAAGCGCCGCAGCGGCGGAAGGCATGACTGCCGTGGCCGAGCCCGGTGAGGCGAGCAGCTGGCTCGGGCCTGGCTGCTCGGCGACCGCGGCGTCCGGCCCCAGCCAGGCGAAGGCAGCCACTGCCGCAGCCAGCACGAGCACCGCAGCCATCAGCGCATTTCGCTGCCTCGCGTTCATGCCGCACCTCTTTCGTCAGGGCTGCAATGCCGTGTAGACGCTGCCGGGCCAGCGGTTGCTGCGGCAGAAGGCGGCGTTGGCATTGGCGGCCAGGCAGGCATTGACCAGCGTCGTGCCGAACGGGCCGTAGACATCGGTCTCGGGCGCACCGCCGCGCACCACGGCTTCCGTGCAATGGAATCGATGCGCGACCGAGCGCGAGGCGCCGCGCGGGCAGTCGCCATTGCCGACAGCCGCCGTGTTGGTCGCTTTGTTCCAGAGCTGCACTTGCAGCAGGGCACCGTCGACCACCACCCCGCGACCGGCCGTGCAGACCGCGCCGGCACCGCTGTCCAGGCAGGCCTGGGTCGCTGCGGCCGTGAACGGGCCGTAGACCGCGCTGGCGCTCATGCACTGGCGGCTGTGGATGTCGTAGCGCGTGCCGGCCGGGCAATGTGCATGCTTGGTCGGCGAGGCCGGCGTCGCAGCCGGAATCGCCCAGTTGGCCAGCGTCGAGCTCGGGTAGAGATTGCCGGCGAAGAACCAGCCATCCTTGCCCAGGTACTCGGTGCGGTAGTAGAGATTGTTGGCAGATGCCGTGCCATAGACCTCCTTGACCTGCACCACGGCGCCGCGAGGCATCGTGGTGAGGACGGTGCCGCTGGGCGGCGAGGCGCGCAGGTTCAGGCTGGTGGTGACGTTGACCGCCACCCAGTCGCCTGGATAGGCAATGGCGCCCGCAGCGGTGGGCGCCGCGGCGGCCGCGATGCCGGCGTGGTTGCTGCTGTCGCCAGCGAGGATCCAGCCGTCCTGCTGCGCGCCGGTGGTCAATGCGCCGCGAACACGGTAGTAGCGGTCCTGCTTCAGCACGCCGCGCACTTCGAAGTCCAGCACCTGGTAGTTGCCGGCGGGCAAGGTGCCCAGCACCATGCCGCCAACGGCCGAGCGCAGTTCCAGCGGGCTGCTGGTAGCAATCGCGCTGCCCAGCGACTGCAGGCCCGGCGTGCCGGCACGGCAGAGCTGATGGCGGTTGTGATCGACGCGAGCGCGGCCGGAGACGGCGGCGGCGTAGATCGTGGTGGCGACACTGTCGTCAAACGTGGTGCGCGAGCCCAGGCAAGCGGCGTCGCGCATGTCGTCCACGCATTCCAGCTTGTCGCCCACCAGCACGCAGGCGGCGCTGCCGAGCTTCATCAGCGTGTTTGGCAAGGGGCCGCCCGAGGTGGGCAACGGGCAGGAAGCGCCCATGTCCATCAGGCAGGGCACGTCGATGCTGGCGACCTTGTTCAGGTCGCTCACGTCCGGCAGCCAGCGGCGCAGGTCGTAGTTGTCGCGATAGCCATTGTCCTTGGCCACATTGGCATCGGCCGTGTTCTGCCAGCGGCAGACCTTGGTCGGGCCGCCGTTGTAGGCCGACCAGGCCGAGCGCGCGCGGCTGCGCCAGTACTCGTCGATCTGCGCCTGCGTGCCGGTGCCGGTTGTGGCACCGCCGAGGCAGCTTGCCGGCGCCTTTTGCCAGGCGTCGTAGTAGATGTCGATCGCGTAGGTGAAGTTCTGGAGCATGTTCCAGCCCTTGCCCTCTTGCAGCGGTACCAGGTGGTAGCGGTCATCCAGCTGCATCATCCCGTGGCCATGGCCGTTGTCGCCGCGAACCATCTTCAGCAGGAAGGCCTGGCCGGCGGCGAGCTGGGCGTCGCGGTAATGCGACCAGAAGCTCTCCTGGCGCAGCAGGGCAAAGACGCCGCGCTGATAGGCCGCCAGTTCATCGGGCAGCACGCCGGGCTTGCGCGCCTTCAGATAGCGCTCCGTTGCATCGCGGATGATGGGGTACATCTCCTGCATGTAGCGCTTGCGCTCGGCCACGCTGATCGGGTCGCTCGAGTTGGCCGTGTTGTAGGCCGCATCGTTGAAGATGGCCTGGCCGTAATTGCCGCGCACGAAGCTGTCGGGGCCGAACGAGGCCACATCACAGCCGCTGGGCACGCGGCCGTGCGTGAAGGTACCGCCGACCTTGTTGGCACATTCCCAGAAGTCGATCGTCGGCGTATAGCCGGCCTGGGCCTGGCCCAGGCCCAAGAGGCCACAGGCCAGCAGGGCGAGACGAGATAGCAGTTTCTTCATGGCACAGGACTCCCTGAGCGAAGGTGGATGGGGGAAGCGAAACGCTGCCAGGCCGATCAACGGCGGCTGCGGCGGCGGGTTAGCGACAGCGCGGCAAGGGCAGCCAGCGCCAGCCCCGCGGTCTGCGGCTCCGGCACATCACCGACGCGCACCGCCCAGGCGTAATAGAGGTTGTCCGTTGAGGAGCTGCCCTGGTCGCCAAAGGCAGTGAAGAAGTGCATCGCCTCGCCTTCATAGAGCGAGGCCGTGCCGGTCCAGTAAGCCCAGGCGGCAAGATCCTGGAAGGGGCCGGTCTGGGTCAGTCCGTCGAAGGCGTTGTTGCCCAGGCTGGTGTAGAAGAGGTAGCCCAGTTCGCTGTTCAAGCCGCTGTTGTTGAAGCCGCTGTCGGTGCTGCCGTCATCCGAGAAATCGAGATTGAGCGCTGTGCCATTGACCGGTGTGAGGCCCGGCAGACGCCAGTCATCGCGGCCACCGAACTCCAACGCCTCGGCCCAGGCCTTGGCATCGGACCAGCTGCGCATGCCGCCCAGGCTGGCATTGCGCACCCAGGTCAGGCCGGTGGCGGTGTCGTACACCATGTCGTTGTTGCCGCCGCGCAGTTGCAGCGAGGCCTGGGCGGGTGCCAGCAGGGCACCCAGTGCGAGGCAGGCAAATGCAGATTTCAGGGTCTTCATCGTCATGGTCATCTCGTTCCAAAAGCGCGCCCGGCACACCGGTCAGGCCGGGCGCCTCAAGGGCCGAAACGCGACATGCAGCAGACGAGCGCGTCCATGCGGGCACAGGGCCAGCAAGCCAGCGAGCAGCAAGCGCGACATTGAGGTCGACGCATGAGCGTCGCCAGGAGCTAACCCTGATGATCAGTGCCAACTCGCAGCAATGGTCGTCGCCACTAGACCAATTGGTACATAGGGCAAACCTGTGAACTTCATCACGAATTGAGGGGCATCCATGCACGGAAGGAATGCCTTGCCCCTCCGAAGGGGGGCAGGTCTTGCCTGCGGCAGCTGCGCCAGGTTCAGTGGCTGAGCCGGCGCGGCAAGCGCAGTTCGAACAGCGCGCCACCGCCCGGCGCTTCGAGCAGACGGATCTCACCGCCCAGGCGCTGCGTCACCAGGCGGTAAGCCAGGTGCAGCCCGAGGCCCGAGGAGCCCTGGCCAAGCCGCGTCGTGAAGAAGGGATCGAACACGCGGGGGCGGTTGGCCTGCGCAATGCCGTGTCCGCTGTCGCCGACCTCCAGGCAGTAGTCGTCGCCCTGCAGGCTGGCACTGATGCGCAAGCGCCGCTCGCCCTGCCAACCCCTGAAGCCATGCACCAGGCTGTTCTCGAACAGCTGGGCCAGCACTTGGCCCAGCGCGCCGGGGTTGCCATGCAGCACCTGACCGCCCGGGCATTGCAATTCCACCTCGACACCGGCCTCACGCAAGCCACGATCCATCACGGCCAGCGTGTTCTCGACCACATCGCTCGGATGGAAGTCGACCGGCTCCATACCGGCCTGCTCCAGCGCGAGCGCCTTGAAGCTGCGCACCAGGGCGCTCGCGCGCTCCAGGCCGCGCTGAGCCAGCGCCAGGCCCTCTTCCAGGCCGCCGTGCAACTCATGGATATCTCGCCGCGACAGCCGCCCCTCCTCAAAAGCCTGCTTGTTCTGGTCGATGACTGCGGCCATCGTGCCGATCGCCAGCAGCGCGTTGCCCAGCGGCGTGTTCAGCTCATGAGCCACGCCGGCCACGAGGTGCGTCAGGGCGGCCTGCTTCTCGCGCTCCAGCAGCATGCGCATGGCGCGCTCCAGCTCGCGATTGCGCTGCTCGACCTTCAGCTCCAGCGCATCGCGCGCCTCGGCCAGCTCGCGCTCCAGCTGGCTGCCCTGGCGGCGCAGGTACTCGTTCTGACCTTGCATGCGGGCATGGCTGCTGACGCGCTCCAGCGTCAGGCCGAAGGACCTGGCCTGGTGGCGGGCCCGCTCCTGCACCAGGCTGACCTGCGCCTTGCGTGCGGCCAGCGCGGTTTCGAACAGACCGGCCTCTTCGGCACATTCGGCCTTGCGCATCAGGATGCGGCCGCGGATGGGCATCATCGGATGCGGCAGGGCCAGCGCCCAGGCCCGATCAAACAAGGGCAAGGCCTCCAGGTGCCGGCCGCGCTTCCAGGCCAGCAGGGCGCAATTCTGGAAGTAGAAGATCTGCTGCCGCTCCAGCACCTCGCCGCCAGCCAGCAGTTCGCCCGCCTCGCGCAGCAGCCGTTCAACCGCATCCAGCTTGCCCAGCCAAAGGTATTGGTTCGCCAGATTGACCGTGTCGCGCATCCGCGCCGTCGGCGTGCCCGACTGCAGCGACTCCTCATAGAGCCGCTGCGAGATGGCAGCAGCTTCCTCATAGCGGTCCAGGAAGGAGTAGGCCGCACCGATGTTGGTCATCAGGCTGTGCCTCGCGGCGGACGGCAGCAGGGCCAGCTGCCCAAGGTCGGCGGCCAGAGGTTCGAAGCGCTGCAACAGCTCGGCGAACAGCTCGCCCTCGTACAGGGCACTGCTGGCGCGCACCTTGGCCAGGGCGACGCTTGCGGGGTCGCCGAGTTGCTCGTACAGCGCCTCGGCTTCCCCAAAGGACTCCAGCGCCTGCGTCACCATGCGCGCTCGCGACTGCAGGCGGGCCAGCGCCACCAGGGCGTCGGCCTGGGCCGGCAGGTCCAGGGCACGACGGGCCGCATTCAGCAGCGCGTAGGCCGGTTCAAGCTCGGGCTCCTGCTCGCGGCTGTGCATCTCGAGCACCAGCTGGCGACAGGCCAGGCGGGCGTGGCGAGAATCGTCGAAGGCGAGGTCCTTGAGGTTGTCGAGCAGACGCCGCGCCGTCTGAACGTCAACAGCGTCCAGAGACTCGTCCAGAGAGCGCAGCAGGAGATCGAACTCGTCCAGCAGCATTTTGAAAACCTTGCTTCAGCACTCGCCCTGGATGCCTGCGCTGGTTTCAGCGCATGGCGGCTATCATTCGCGCCCAAGGGTAAGCCAAGTATCCAACCATTCCGGCGCCAATCAGCATCAACAAGAATGCAGCAGGCCCGGGACGGGATGTCGAGGGACAAGTGACAGAACAGACCGAATGGCGAGGCCGCGTGAGGCTCGTCGATGAAGTGGCGCAGGTCTTGCGCCAGCGGATTTACATGGGCCACTACCCACCCGGTGAAATGCTGCGACAGGTACAACTGGCAGCCGACCTCAAGGTCAGCCGCACGCCGCTGCGCGAAGCCTTGCGCATGCTGCAGTCCGAAGGCCTGGTGGAGGCCGACAGCGTGCGCGGCGTCTGCGTCGCCCGGGCCGACCACCGCCGGCTGATGGATGCCTATGCGATGCGCGAGATGCTCGATGCGCTTGCCGCGCGCCAGGCCGCCGAGCGCGGCAGCGAGCGCGCCGCCGAGCTGCTGACACCGCTGCTGGCGCGCCAGGAAGCGGCACTCACGCCCTGGTCGCCCAGCGACTATGCGCAAAGCAATGTCGACTTCCACGCGGCCATCGTGGAGCTGGCCGACAACGAGTTCCTGGAAAGCCAGATGGCCCTGGTGCGCAAGACCTCGCAGGTCTTCGCGCCGGCCGTGCTGATTTCCAAGGACCGCGCGCATCCGGCCATTGCCGAGCACCGCGCCATCGCCCAAGCCATCGCGGCCGGCAATGGCGACGCCGCCGAGCAAGCCGCCCGCAGCCACATCCGCGCCACGCTGGGCTGCCTGAAGCAGGCGGCACGCTACCAGCAGGACCCGCCCACCAGCCTGCCACCGCGCCGGCGCTGAAGAGCAGCAGAGCGATGAGCCTGGCCCTGCTGCGTCGCATGCTCTGGCTGCTGGCCACGCTGGCAGCCGCCTCGGCGCTGATCTTCGGCCTCCTGGACCTGCTGCCCGGCAACGCGGCCCAGGTGCTCCTGGGGCCGGATGCTGCGCCTGAAGCGGTCGAGGCCCTGAGCCGCCAGCTCGGGCTGGACCAGAGCGCCCTCCAGCGCTACCTGCAATGGATAGGCGGACTCCTGCAGGGCGAGCTGGGCGAGAGTGCCAGCTATGGCGGCGCGCCAGTGTGGCCGCTGATGCTTGAGCGGCTGGCAGTGACCCTGCCGCTGTCGTTCTTCGCTTTCATGCTGGCCTTGGCTGTCGCACTGCCGGCGGCCGTGTTCGCGGCAAGCCGCCAAGGCCGCACCGGCGATCTCCTGGTGATGGGCATCAGCCAGCTGGGCATCGCCTTGCCCAGCTTCTGGCTGGGCATCCTGCTGACGCTGCTGTTCTCGGTGCAGCTGCAATGGCTGCCGGCCGGCGGCTTCCCGGGCTGGCGCGGCGAAGGCGGCTGGACGGCCGCACTGCAAGCCCTGCTCTTGCCGGCGCTCGCGCTGGCACTGGTGCAGGGCGCGATCCTGGCACGCGTCAGCCGTTCGGCCCTCGTCGAACTGCTGCGCGACGACTTCGTCCGCAATGCGCGGGCCCAGGGCATGAGCCGGCGTGCGCTGCTGTGGGGGCCGGTGCTGCGCAATGCACTGCTGCCGGTGCTGACCATCGCCGGCCTGCAGTTCGCCAATCTGCTGGCCGGAGCCATCGTGGTGGAAAACGTCTTCACCCTGCCCGGCCTCGGCCGCCTGATCTTCCAGGCCATTGCCAACCGCGACCTCGCCCTGGTGCGCAACGCGGTGATGTTCCTGGTGGCGGCGGTGCTCGTCATCAATTTCATCGTCGACCTGCTCTATCTGTGGATCGATCCGCGGCTGCGTGGCGGAGGCCGGCTATGAAGGCGGCCCTGCGTATCGGAGCGACCCTGAGCCTGTGCGTTCTGGCGGTGGCCGCCCTTTCCTTCTTCTGGACGCCGGGATCGCTTGTCGACGTGGACATGCAGGCCCGGCTGCTGCCCGCCAACGCCAACCACTGGCTGGGCACCGACGCGCTGGGTCGCGACGTGCTGAGCCTCCTGATGGCTGGGGCCCGCAATGCGCTGCTGGTCGGCGTGATCGCGGTCGGCATCGGCCTGGTCGGCGGCACGGTGCTGGGCCTGTGGGCGGCGGCGCGGCGCGGCTGGGTCGAGCAGGTGGTGATGCGCGCGGCCGATATCGGCTTTGCCTTCCCGGCGCTGCTGATCGCGCTGGTGTTCACGGCGGTCTGGGGGCCGGGCATCATCAACGCGATTGCCGCAATCGGCCTGCATGCGGTGCCGACGTTTGCGCGGGTGGCGAGAGGCGCAGCACTGTCGGTCTGGTCGCGCGACTATGTGCTGGCCGCGCGTGCCTGCGGCAAGGGCCCCTGGCGCATCAGCATCGACCATGTGCTGCCGAACATCGCCGCGCCGCTGATCGTGCAGGCCACGATCCAGTTCGCCCTGGCCATCCTGGCCGAGGCTGCACTGTCGTATCTCGGCCTTGGCACGCAGCCGCCCGACCCATCATGGGGCCGCATGCTGGCCGAGGCGCAGACCTGGCTCTTTCAGGCGCCGCAGCTGGCCATCTACCCGGGCCTGGCCATCATGCTGGCCGTGCTCGGATTGAATCTCCTGGGCGATGGCTTGCGGGATCATCTGGACCCGCGGCAGGAGCGTGCCCGATGAGGGCCGAGCGCAGGGCCGCTCCCAAGCCGGCGCGCATCCCCTCGGGGGATCGACCGGTGCACCCGCCGGGCGAGGGGCTGCAATGAGCCTGCCCTTGCTGCTCGTTGAAGACCTGCGGGTCAGCCTCGGCGATGGCCGGGCCGTCGTGCGCGGCCTCGATTTCGAGTTGCGCGCCGGCGAGACGCTGGCCCTGATCGGCGAATCGGGCAGCGGCAAGAGCATGACAGCGCTGGCCCTGATGGGCTTGCTGCCCGAGGCTGCGCGCGCCCGCGGCCGCCTGCTGCTGGCCGGCGAGGATCTGCTCAAGCTGAACGAGGCGGCACTGTGCAAGCAGCGCGGCCGCCGCATAGCGCTGGTGCCGCAGGAGCCGCTCAGTGCCCTGAACCCGCTGCAGCGCGTCCTGCATCAGGTGATGCTGCCGCTGCGCATGCATGGCCTGACTGACGGCGCCGAGCAGCGCGCCCGCGAAGTACTGGCTCGCGTGGGCCTGCCCGAGTCGCGCTGGCGGGCCTGGCCGCATGAGCTATCGGGCGGCCAGCGCCAGCGGGTGCTGATTGCCCAGGCGCTGGCCTGCGGGCCCTCGCTCCTGATTGCCGACGAGCCGACCTCGGCGCTGGACCCGGCCTCACAGCGCCAGGTGCTGGACCTGTTGGCCGAACTGGGCCGGGAGCAGGGCCTGGCGCTGCTCCTGATCTCCCACGACCTGGGCCTGGTGGCGCGCCGCGCCGATCGGCTGCTGGTCATGTATGGCGGGCGCATCATGGAACAGGGCCTGGCCAGCGAACTCCTCAGCGCACCGGCCCATCCCTACACGCAGGCGTTGCTGGCCGCGCGCCCCGGCCTTGCCACGCGGGGCCAGGTCTTGCCGGCGATTCCCGGCCAGGTGCCGGCCGCGGGCCAATGGCCCAGGGGCTGCCCCTTCGCCGGTCGCTGCGCCTTGGGCGACCAGCGCTGCATCGATGAAGCGCCGCCGCGGGCGCTCGTGGGCGCCCATGGCAGCGCCGACTGCTGGAGGTTGCAGGCATGAGCGTCATGAACGACAGGCCGCCGCCGCTGCTCAAGGTCGAAGGTCTCGGCAAGCACTACCCGCTGCCGCGCCAATCGCTGTTCACCGCGCCAGGCCGGCTGCAGGCGCTGGACGGCGTTTCGTTCGAGCTTGAAAGCGGCGGCGCCTTGGGCCTGGTCGGCGCGTCCGGCTCGGGCAAGAGCACGCTGGCGCGCCTGCTGATGGCGCTGGAGCGGCCGGACGCCGGCCGGGTGGAGCTGCTGGGCCGCGAGCTGCATGCCTTGAACCCGCGCGATCTGCGCAATGCGCGGCGCGACATCGCCATCGTGTTCCAGGACCCGGCCGGTGCGCTGGACCCGCGCATGACGGTGGAGCGCAGCGTCGGCGAGCCCCTGGAAATGCTCGGGCGCATGCCCCGGGCGATGCGCCGCGAGCGCGTGCTGGAAACGCTGGAGGCCGTCGGCTTGTCAGCGGCAGACCTCGGCCGCTACCCGCATCAGTTCTCCGGCGGCCAGCGCCAGCGCATCGCGATTGCCCGGGCTCTGGTAACCAGGCCCCGGCTGATCATTGCGGACGAGCCCGTCAGCGCGCTGGACATGTCGGTCCAGGCCCAGGTCCTGAACCTCCTGCAGGACCTGCGCCAGCGCTTCGGCATGGGCCTCCTGCTGATCAGCCATGACCTGGCGGTGGTGGCGCAACTGTGCGAGCGCCTGATGGTGCTGGAAGCCGGCCGCATCACCCGCCAGGGCCGCACCGAGGACCTGCTCCAGGCACTCTGAGGAAACCAGGGTCATGTGTTGCGCTTATCCTTGCGCATGCCTTTCTTGAACCGACGTTCCGCTCTTGCGCTGGGCCTTGCCGCGCCGCTGACGCTGTGGGCGCAGCGCCCGCGTGACACCCTCGTGGTCGGCATGACCCTGGAACCGCCCGGCCTGGACCCGACCGTGGGCGCGGCCTCGGCGATTGCCGAGGTGGTGCTCTACAACGTGCTGGAGACGCTGACCAAGATCGGCCCTGACGGCCAGGCGCGGCCGCTGCTGGCCGACAGCTGGGAGATCTCGGCCGACCAGAAGACCTACCGCTTCAAGCTCAAGCGGGGGCTCAGGTTCCACAACGGCGAGGCCCTCAATGCGGCGGCCGTGAAGTTCTCGTTCGAGCGCGCCGCCAGCGAAGCCAGCACCAACAAGGACAAGCGCCTGTTCGCCGGCTTTGCCAGCGTCGTGGCAGCCGATGAAGCGACGCTGCAGATCACGCTGAAGAGCCCCGAGCCCGACCTGCCCTTCCTGCTCGGCCAGGCCAGCGCCTGCATCGTCGAGCCCCGCAGTGCCCAGGGCAATGCCCAGATGCCCGTGGGCACCGGGCCGTACCAGTTCGAAGCCTGGTCGCGCGGTGCCTCGCTGACGCTGAAGGCATGGCCGCAGTACCGCTCGCCAATGGCGATCAAGCGCGTGCAGTTCCGCTTCATCAGTGAGCCGGCAGCACAGGTGGCCTCGCTGCTGGCCGGCGATATCGACACCTTCCCGCGCGTGGCGGTGGCACGCAGCCTGGCGCAGTTCAGGAGCGATGCGCGCTTCCAGGTCATCGTCAGCGGATCGCGAGCCAAGACCCTGATCGCCATCAACCATCAGCGCAAGCCCCTGGGCGATGTGCGCGTGCGGCGCGCCCTGGCCGCTGCCATCGATCGCAAGGCCGTGATCGCCGCGGCTGCCGACGGCTTTGGCGTGCCCATCGGCAGCCACTATGTGCCCGGCGCACCAGGCTACGTGGACACCACAGCCATCAACCCCTTCGACCCGCAGCGCGCCCGCGCCCTGCTGAAGGAGGCGGGCGTTGGCGTCCTGAATCTCACACTGAAGCTGCCACCGGTGCCCTATGCCCGCCAGGGCGGCGAGCTGGTCAAGGCGCAGCTGGCCCAGGTGGGCGTGAACCTGAAGCTGGAGAACATCGAATGGGCGCAGTGGATGGCCTCGGTCTATGGCCAGCGCAATTACGAGCTGACGCTGATCTCGCATGTCGAGCCGCTGGACCTCGGCAACTACGCCAAGACGGGCTACTACTGGGGCTACCAGAACCCCGAGTTCAACAAGCTGTTCGAGAAACTGCGCGAAAGCCCGCGCGAGGCCGAGCGCCTGCAGATGCTGGGCAATGCGCAGCGATTGCTGGCCCAGGATGCAGCGGCCGTCTACCTCTACCAGCCGCAATGGCTGACCGTGGCGAAGAAGGGGCTCAAGGGCCTGTGGGCCGACATGCCGATCTTCGCCAACGACATCGCCGCCCTGAGCTGGAGCTGACCTGCCATGCATGACCTGAGCGCCTGCGAACTGCTGCAGCACTATCGGCGCGGCAGCCTGTCGCCGGTGGAGGTCGCGCGCGCGACCATCGCGCACATCGAACGCTGGGAGCCCCGGCTGCATGCCTTCTACCGCTTCGATCCCGAGGCGGCGCTGGCCCAGGCGCGCGCGTCGGAGCAACGCTGGCAGCGCGGCGAGGCGCTGGCGCTGGACGGCGTGCCGCTGACGCTGAAGGAGAACATTGCCACCGCCGGCTGCGCCATGCCCCTGGGCACGGCCGCACTGGCCGACGCCACACCGGCGCTGGCCGACGCGCCACCCGCAGCGCGCCTGCGCGAAGCCGGCGCCGTGCTGCTGGGCAAGACCACGATGCCGGACTACGGCATGCTGAGCTCGGGCCTGTCCAGCCTGCACGCAGCGGCACGCAACCCCTGGGACCAGAGCAAGGGCCCGGGCGGCAGCAGCGCCGGCGCCGCGGCAGCGGCTGCGGCCGGCTATGGCCCCTTGCATGTGGGCACCGATATCGGCGGCTCCCTGCGCCTGCCAGCTTCCTGGTGCGGCATCTTCACCCTGAAGCCCAGCCTCGGCCGCATTCCCATCCAGCCGCCCTACGCCGGCCGCGTGGCCGGGCCGATGACGCGCACGGTCGCCGACGCCGCCCTGATGATGGTGCCGCTGAGCCGGCCCGACTGGCGCGACGGCATGAGCCTGCCGGCGCAGGACATCGCCTGGCAGAGTGCGCCGCTGGACTTGCGGGGTCTGAGGATCGGCCTGTGGACCGACGCCGGCTGGGGCCTGCCGGTCGACCCGGAGGTCCAGGGTGCCATCGAAGCCGCGGCTCGCCTGCTCGAGCAGGCCGGCGCCATCGTCGAGCCGCTGGCGCCCTTCTCGACACGGGCCATGATCGACGGGCTCGACCGCTTCTGGCGCATGCGTTCCTGGCTGGACATCTCGGCGCTCGCGCCCGAGCGGCGGGCCCGCGTCCTGCCCTACATCCGCCAGTGGGTGGCGGCCGGCGAGCACTGCTCGGCAGCCGAGCTCTTCCAGGGCTACAGCCAGATGGCAGCGTTCCGCGATTCGGCCATTGCCGCCTGCCAGGCCTTTGACTTCGTGATCTCACCGGTGGCGCCGGTCCCGGCCTTTGAGGCCGAGCTGGCCAGCCCCCTGGACGACCCGGCCCGGCCCTTCGAACACATCGCCTTCACCGTGCCCTTCAACTTCAGCGAACAGCCGGCAGCGTCCATCAATTGCGGCTGCACAAAGGCCGGCCTGCCCATAGGCCTGCAGACCATCGGAAAGCGCCATGACGACCTTGGTGTGCTGCGCTTTTCGGCCACTTTCGAGGCCTTGCGCGGCCCGCAAAAACCCTGGCCCACGCCCTGAGCGTCGGCGCCGATGTGGCCTGCCTGCGACTGTTGGGACGTCTGCGCCTGAAACAGGGGGCGATACACAGGGCAATGTTCCGGGGAGAACCCTGCCCGAAGCACAAATACCCGCTGGAGCGTGCAACACTGCGGCTATGAGCAATCTCACCCTTTTTGGCACCCAGGGCTCCGGCTCGGCCGCCATCGAGGCGGCGCTGACGATGGCCGGCCTGCCTTTCGAGCAGGTGGAGGCCTCGTCATGGCAGCCAGGGCCAGGTCTTGAGGCCCTGGCCCGGGTCAATCCGCTGCAGCAGATTCCGACGCTGGTGCTGGACGACGGCACGGTGCTGACCGAAAGCGCGGCCATCCTGATCGAGCTGGGCTTGCGCCACCCCGACTCCGGCCTGCTGCCCGCGCACCCGACCGCGCGTGCCCGGGCGATCCGCGGCCTGGTGTTCGTGGCTGCCAACTGCTATGCCGCGATCAGCATCATCGACTACCCGGCCCGCTGGTGCGTGGGCGCCGATGACGACGATGTCGAGCGCATCCGCGCCGGCTCGCGCGAGCGCCTGCATCGCCATTGGTCCTTGTTCGCCGAGCAGTTCGGCAGCACTTTCATGGCCGGTGGCCGCCCCGGCGCGCTGGAGCTGCTGGCCACCGTCGTTTCCAAATGGTCGGGCAGCCGGCCCCATCTTCAGCAGGCAAGGCCCGAGTTCCATGCACTGCTGCTGACGGTGGAGCAGCATCCGGCCGTCGCAGAAATATTCGCCCGTCACTGGCCGGCTTGAGGAGAAAGCAAGCATGTTTGCAGAATTGCAGGACGCACTGGGCAACTACCTGCTGCCGTTCCTGATCGCGGTGCCGCTGGCCATCGTGGTCATCCTGATCAGCTTGCGCAAAGGCGAGGACACCCTGGTGGAACGCCCGCCGCGCGTCGAACCCATGGCGCCGGCGCCCGCGCCGGTCGTGCCGCAAACCCGCTCGCCGGCCGCGGTGCTGGTGGTGGACGATTCCACCGTCGCGCGCACCAAGCTCGTGAAGCTGTTCAACGAGGCCGGCTACCTGGTCGCTTCGGCCAAGGACGGCGTCGAGGCCCTGGAAGTGCTGGGCCGGCAGAAAGTCGATGTGCTGATCACCGACCTGGAAATGCCCAACAAGGACGGCTTCGAGCTGATCGCCGACGTCAAGGGCAGCCTGGCCACCGAGGACCTGCCCATCATCGCCATCACCGGCCACGAAGAGCTGCAGACCCGGGTGCATGAAGTGCAGGGCCTGTTCGGCATCTTCAAGAAGCCCTGGAACGACCGCGAGCTGCTCAAGCGCGTCGAGGCCCTGGCCTCCCTGCGCAAGGCATGAGCCGGCTCGCCATGAATTTCGGCTGAATCAACCTGGAGCCCCGTCAGGAGTTACATGACCGACGCTTCAGACGATCGCAGCCAGATACCGGGCCATTCGGCCGAGGACGATTTCAACGCCCTTCCCGCCGGCACCCGCTTTGGCGAGCTGGAGATCCTGCGCACCTTGGGCGTGGGCGGCTTCGGCATCGTCTACCTGGCGCAGGACCATGCGCTGGAGCGCCTGGTGGCGATCAAGGAATACATGCCCGGGCAACTGGCCAAGCGCAGCGAAGGCTCGCATGTGTCGGTGCGTTCGGGCTCGCTGTCCGAGACCTTCGACCTCGGCCGGCGCAGCTTCGTCAATGAAGCGCGGCTGCTGGCCCGCTTCGACCACCGCTCGCTCCTGAAGGTCTACCGCTTCTGGGAAGCCAATGGCACGGCCTATATGGTCATGCCCTATCTGCAAGGCATCACGCTGAAGCAGGCGCGCCAGCAGATGACCGAGGCGCCCACGGAGGCCTGGATCATGAGGCGGCTCCTGCCGCTGCTGGACGGCCTCAGCATCCTGCATGCCGAGCAGGTCTACCACCGCGACATCGCACCTGACAACGTGCTGCTGCCGCTCGACGAGGCCGACCCCATCCTGCTGGACTTCGGCGCCGCGCGCCGCGCGATCAGCGACAAGACGCAGTCCTTCACCGCCATCCTGAAGCCCAGCTACGCGCCGATCGAGCAGTACGCCGAGGCCGCCTCGCTGCGCCAGGGGCCCTGGACCGACGTCTATGCGCTCGGCGCCGTGCTGCACTACCTGGTCATGGGCCACACGCCGCCGCCCAGCACCACGCGCACC
The DNA here is from genome assembly GCF_044043925.2 of Paucibacter sp. JuS9. Taxonomy (NCBI): domain Bacteria; kingdom Pseudomonadati; phylum Pseudomonadota; class Betaproteobacteria; order Burkholderiales; family Sphaerotilaceae; genus Roseateles; species Paucibacter sp. JuS9. Next base: position 4,766,360 of record NZ_CP194172.1, on the reverse strand, counting down.
GTGGCGGACGAATTCGTGCCGCTGGCCGAGCGCGGCGTGGCTGGCTTCTCGCAGCATTTCCTGGCCGCCATCGACTGGTCGCTGGGCGTGCGCCCTCAGGACCGGCCCCAGTCCATGCGCGAGTTCCGCGCGGCGCTGCTGGGCGAAATCAAGCCGCCTGAATCGCGGGCTCATTTCGACCCCGAACGCACCATCATTGCGCCGCGTGGCGCGCGGGCCTACGAGAGCACCCAATTACTCAGCGGCGGCCTGGAGCCGACGAGCATTGACGAGACGGTGGAGGCCACCGTGGCAGGAGCTTCGCTGGCGGAACTTGCGCCCGCCGAGCCCCCTGCCGCACCGCCGCCTCCTGCGCCGCCGCCATCACCGTTGCCCTCTCCCTCGCCACAGCCTGAACCTGCGCCGCGGCCGGCGCCACCCGCCGTGCTGATGGACAGCGGCTCGACCCGCCGAGGCATGATGGGCGCCGTTGTCGGCCTGCTGCTCCTCCTGGTGCTGGGCTGGCTGGTCCTGGGGCGCGACAAGGGAGAGCAGCCTCGTCCGGTCGCTCCCGATGCCGCCGCCTCCGCGCCGCTGCTGGCGGCCGCTTCAGAGCCGGTCCGGACGGTGGCCTTGGCGGCGAGTGCCCCCCTGCCCAAGCCCTCCGCGCCGAGCACGGCATCGGTCGCCGCCGCTTCGGCCGCCTCCGCGCCAGCCCTGCGCGCCTCGGGCCTGCGGCCGGTCGAGCCGCGTGCCAGCGCGCCGGCGCCGGCTCGCCGGGACAACGCCACCAAGACAGCGGTCAAGGAAAAGCCGGCGCCGATTCCGAGCCTGCCGCACCAGGACCCGAGCCTGAGCCAGCAGCCGGTGCTCGCCGCGAATCCCGGGATCACGGGCAGCGCCGGGACCAGCGCTTCCGCGCCGGCCTCCCAGGTGGCCAGCCGGCCGGCCGAGGCCGCCGCCAGCGCACCACAGGACCCGAAAGCCGCCTGCGCCAAGCGCCGCAGCAGCTTTGTGCCGGACGCAGTGAACCTCATCTACATGGACTGCCTGGAGCGCAGCTGCAAGAAGGCGGATTTCCAGGCCCACCCCGAATGCGCCAGGATCCGGGAGTTGGTCGAGAAAAGAGACGGTCGTTCCTGACCTCCCCCTGATCAAACCCAGGGCTGCGGCAGCTGTTCCGTCTCAATCGCCTTGGCCACAGCCGGCCTGGCCAGCATGCGCTGCAGGTAGGCGCCGATGTTGGGCAAGCTGCGCGCCGGCCGCGCGAAGTTGCGGGTCCAGCGGCACAGCATGAAGGCAAGCGGATCGGCTGCGCTGTATTGCGAGCCCAGCAGCCAAGGGCCACCGCTCCTGGCCAATTGCGCGTCCAGTTGATCCAGCAAGGGGCCGATGCGGCGCTCGGCCGAGGCCCTCACCTGGGCCACGCCCGCCGTGTTGCCTTCGTCCACCCAGCGCTCCGGGTAGTAATAGCCGATCAGCAGCGGCTGCAGGCTGTTGGTCAGCCAGACCAGCCATTTGTAGAACTCGGCCCGCTCAGGTGTCCCCAGCGGCGGCGCCAGCCTGGCAGCCGGATGTGTATCGGCCAGATGCAGCAGGATGGCGGCGGTTTCATACAGCACCAGCTCACCATCCTCCAGCACCGGGATCAGGCCATTGGGATTGAGCTTCAGGTACTCTGGCGACTTGTGCGCGCCGACATTGCGGTCCACCAGCACGCGCTGGTAGGGAATTTGCAGTTCTTCCAGCAAGACATGAGGTGCAAAACTGGCGTTGCTGGGGTAGTAGTGCAGCTTGATCATCGATGGCCTCCGGGTGGGAGAGGCATCATCGCAGAGCCGAAATTCCTTTCCCTTCAGCAAGGGTCGCCCGGTGAACCCGGCGCGCCAGATGCATGGAGTTGTTACAGCCGGTACACCAACGGCAGGTGGGCTGCGTTGGCGGACCATTGCCCCACGGAGCCCGCAATGAAACTGCTTCCCCGCACCCTGATCGTCTCGGCCCTGGTCCTGGCCCATGGTTTTGCGGCCGCCGGCCCGCGCCACTACGAGCCGCCGCGCCATCACCACCACCATCACCGCGGGATTGGCCTTGGCGGCGCCCTGCTGGGCCTGGCCATTGCGGTGCCGCTGATCGCCATCGCCAGCAAGGCTGATCGCGAACCCGAGGTGGTCTATGTGCCGCCGCCGGCACCGCTGCCGCCGCCAGCACCAGTCGTTCTGCAGCCCCTGCCGCCGTCGCGTGGCGAACCCGTCATCTACCCGCGCAACGGCCAGAGCGCCGAACAGCTCGAGTTCGACCGTAGGGAATGCAACCGCTGGGCCAGCACCCAGCAGTCAGCAATGAACGATGCCAGCGTGTTCAACCGTGCCGTCGATGCCTGCATGGACGGCCGCGGATATACATTGCGGTAAGCCCCTCGCCCATGGGGACGGCTTGGGAGCGGCCCGGCGCAAGGCCCGTCAAGGTAATTGCCCGTGCGCTTCAGCGTATTGCCATCACCTCGATCTCGACCAGCCAGCCGGGCGCGACCAGCCCGGCGACCTGCATCACTGAGCGCGTGGGCAGCTTGGGCTGGGCGGCGGTGCCGAAATACTCGCGGTAGCCGGCCATGAAGCCGTCGAAGTCCATCTTGCCGGCCTTGCCCGGGTCGCCGACCAGGAAGACCTGCATCTTCACCACATCGCCCATCGTCAACCCCAGGCCCTTGAGCGAGCGCTCGATGGCCTTGAGCGTGCCCACGGTCTGGGTGCGCGTGTCGCCATAAGCCGCCAGCGAGCCTTTCTCGGCCTTGTCGTCCGCCACCGGCGGCACCGCGCCACTGAGCAGTACCAGGGTCTTGCCGGGCGAAATCTCGATGGCCGCGGCAATCGGGAAATCAGAGTTCGGGATCTTGTGCCGGACCACCTCGCCGCTGCTCTGCGCCTGGGCCAGCGCGGACACCAGCGTCAAGAGGCTGACCGAACACAGCTTCATCAAGACATTCATGGGAAAGGCTCCTGTCTGGGCATCTGGGATCGCAGGGCGGCAACGTCGGCGGCGCTCAGGAGCGCGGCGCCCTTCGGGCCGAAGCGCTGCACCGCATGGTTGGCAATGGTGAGCACCTGCTCGTCGTCGAGCTGCCAGGCAAAGCCGGGCATGCCCTTGTTGCCGCGCATCACCATCATCAGCACGTAAGGGGCCGAGGCCAGGCGGGCATTGCCTTTGAGCGCCGGATAGCTGCCGGCACCGCGAGCGCCCTGGCCCTCGGCCATGTGGCAGCCGGCACAGATCGAGGCATAGAGCGCCGGACCGCTGCGCTGCTGGAATTGCCAGCCTTGCGAGAGCGTCGCCTCGGGCTCGGCGGCATGCACAGGCGCCCCCATCAGCAGGGCCAGGAGCAGGGCGAGACTCAGGCCGGCTCCTTGATTCGACTTCATGCGCCCACCGCCTTCTTGTGCAATTGCGTGATCGCATGCCGGGCCGAGAGCACGGCGCCCTCCTGCCAGGCGGTCAGGAGCGAGGCATGCTCGCCGGCCAGGATGATGCGGCCGTCCATCTTCAGCATCGCCGGATAGTGACGCGCGCGGGTCTCTTCGGTCCACCAGCCGAAGCAGCCCAGGGTGAACGGCGAGCGGTGCCAGGCAACGGCCATGCCGTTCTCGAACTCGGCCGGGTATTGCTTGTGGATCCGCGTGCCCAGGCGCACTGTTTCGCGGATGCGCTGCGCTGGCGACATCGCAGCAAATTCATAGGCATTGGTGCCGAAGGTGTAAGCGCCCAGCAGCACGCCCTTGCGGCCCTGGAAGCCGTAGTTCGGATAGCCGATCTGCATGATGGGCAGGTCGGTCTGGCTGATGCCGCCGTAGATGGCTTCATCCTCTTCCCAGAAGCGGCGCTTGAACTGCAGGCCCACCTTGGTGGCGGCAAAGTAGGGCACGGACTGGATGGCATTGCGCAGCTCATCGCCGACGCGGATTTCCAGCTGCGAGAGGATGGACAGCGGCAAGGTGCAGACGCACCACTGGGCACGCGCCGTCAGCATCCGGCCCGGGCGGTTCAGGTCTTCATAGCGGGCGACAACGCCGTGATCGTCCTGGCTGATCTCGGTGACACGGGCGCGGTAGCGGATCTTGGGGCCCACGGCCTTGGCCAGCGCACGCGGTATCGCGTCCATGCCACCCACCGGCTGGAACAGCGGCGTCTGGTATTCGAAGTCACGGCTCTCGTTCATCCGTGCCCAGAACTCGGGGTCCAGCATCTCCTGCAGGCTGCGCGGCTGCTCATGGTCCTTGACCATGTGCAGGCCGTCGTCCTGCGCGGGCTCGGTGCCGCGGCGCTTGCTGGCCGCGAAGCCGCCGCGGTAGCGCATCTCGTTGTCCAGGCCACCGGTGTTGCGCAGCGCGGCGAGCAGGCGCTCGCGGTCGTCCTCGGTCAGCGGCTCGTCCAGCTTGCGCTGCTGCACCACCTTGGCCAGCAGCTCGGCCACGTCGCCTTGAAAGTCTGCCTGCACCTTGCGCCAGCGCTGCGGCTGGCCGCCAAAGGAGCGCGTGCTGTGGACATAGGCGTTGTGATTGACCTGGACGAAAGGCTCGAGCGCCACGCCCAGCTGCTTGCAATAGGACAACACGCCGTGATGATGGTAGGGCAGGCGCCAGGGCCCCGGGTTCAGATACTGGCCCTGGTCGAACTGGCAATGCTGGGTGGCGCCGCCCAGCTCGGTGTAGCGGTCGCCGCCACGCAGCGTCCAGCTGCGGCCGCCGGGCCTGTCGTTGTACTCGAGCAATTGAACCTGGTAGCCGGCGCGCTGCAGCTCCAGTGCCGAGACCAGGCCGGCCACGCCGGCGCCTATCACCAGCACCGTCGCGCCCTTGGGCGCCTCGCCGAGCGAGAACGCGGGCGTGGCCGTCGAAGCTTCCGCCAGGCCCAGGAAGGACATCGCTGCATAGACGCCGGCACCACCGCTGCGCCGACCCATGGCGTGCAGCCATTGGCGACGGGTCAGCCCAGAACCACGCGATGCGCTGCTCATGGCGGACGACCATAGCAGGCAAGATTGCAGGCGGCCAGTGGTGCTCGCCCCCTCCCCCTAGGTCAGACCTCGCAGCCGGCCTCCGCGCCACTGCCCTGCGCACCGTAGCGCTCGGCCGTCAGCTGGGCCAGGATGGAGACGGCGATCTCCGGCGGCGTGCGCGCGCCTATGGCCAGGCCGATGGGGCCGTGCAGCCGGTCGAGCTCGGCCTCGCTCAGGTCGAAATGCTCAGCCAGGCGTGCCCGGCGCTTGGCCTGATTGACCCGCGAGCCGATGGCGCCCACATAGAAGGCCGGGCTCTTCAAGGCTTCCATCAGGGCCAGGTCGTCCAGCTTGGGGTCGTGCGTCAGGGCCACGATGGCGCTGTGCGCATCCGGCCGGAACTCCTGCACCACATCGTCCGGCATGCCGCGCAGCAGCCGCGTGCCGGAGACGGCCCATTCCTCCGCATACTCCTCGCGCGGGTCGCAGACCAGCACCTGGTAGTCCAGCGCCAGCGCCATGCCGGCCAGGTACTGCGTCAACTGGCCGGCACCGATGATCAACAGGCGCCAGCGCGGGCCGTGGTTGCTGATCAGCTGCGTGTCGCTCAGGCGCAGCACATCGGCGCCATGCTCGTCGAACAAGCGGGCCACGCCGGTGGCCAGGTCCAGCTCCCGGCGAACGCGCTGGCCGGCATCGAGCCTGCGCAGGAGCTCCTCACAAGCGGACTGCTCGCCCACCGGCTCCAGCAGCAGCTCAAGCGTGCCGCCGCAGGGCAGGCCAAAACGCGTCGCTTCCTCGGCGCCGACGCCGTAACGCACCAGCTCCGGCAGCTTCAGCGTCAAGGCACCGGCGCGGATGCGCGCAATCAGGTCGTCCTCGATGCAGCCGCCCGAAACCGAGCCGGCGATGGCGCCGTCATCCCGCACCGCCACCCAGGAGCCCACCGGCCGCGGTGCCGAGCCCCAGGTGCGCACGATGGTGCCGAGCACCACGCGGCGCCCCTCGGCGCGCCAATGCACCAGCTGGCGCAGAACATTCAGGTCGACGTTGTCCATCGGCGCATTCTGGCCGGTCTGCGCAAAGCGTGCCTGGCGAGGCGCCAACCCAGGTACCGCCGCAGCCATGGATGAATATCCATGAGGGTTTGCGTCAGCTTCGCGTCCGCCCGCTACGGCCTGACGATAGGCCTCAGACGATCCGGCACACCGCTCGCCAGGATCGCAAACCGGAGACAACACCATGGGCATCCCGATCACGCTCAAGATCAATGGGCAGACGCTGACGCGCGAGGTCGCGCCGGAGCAGTTGCTGGTCCAGTTCATCCGCGAAGACCTCGCGCTGACCGGCACCCACGTCGGCTGCGACACCAGCCAGTGCGGCGCCTGCACCATCCACCTGAACGGCCGCGCGGTGAAAGCCTGCGCCATGCTGACGGTGCAAGCCCATGGCAGCGAGATCACCACCATTGAAGGCCTGGCCGCAGAAGACGGCACGCTGCATCCTATGCAGGCCGCCTTCAAGGAATGCCATGGTCTGCAATGCGGCTTCTGCACGCCGGGCATGGTGATGAGCGCCGTGGACCTGGTGAAGCACCACAGCTGCAAGACAGAGGCCGAAATCCGCGCAGGCCTGGAGGGCAACCTCTGCCGCTGCACCGGCTACCAGAACATCGTGCGCGCGGTGCAGACCGCTGCGCAATCCATGAAGTGAGGAGCGGATCATGAATGCACCCGCCACTGCAACAACGGCAGGATTCATTGGCCAATCGGTCCGCCGCCGCGAAGACGCGCGCTTCCTCACCGGCCGCGGCCAGTACACCGACGACATCGTGCTGCCGCGCCAGAGTTACGGCTTCTTCCTGCGCAGCCCCTATGCCCATGCACGCATCAAGAGCCTGGACGCCAGCGCCGCCAAGGCCGCGCCCGGCGTACTCGGCGTTTTCAGCGGCGAGCATTTCAAGGCCGTGGGCGGCCTGCCTTGCGGCTGGCTGATCAACAGCCTCGATGGCTCGCCGATGAAGGAGCCCAAGCATCCGATCCTGGCCGACGGCAAGGTGCGCTTCGTCGGCGACGCGGTGGCGCTGATCGTGGCCGAGACCTATGCGCAGGCCAAGGCCGCGGCGCAGCTGGTCGAGGTCGAGTACGAGGAGCTGCCGGCGGTTGTCGATTGCGCGGCCGCCAAGCTGGTGCCCGGCACGGTGCATGACGAAGCACCCGACAACGTCTGCTACACCTGGGGCTGCGGCGACAAGGCCGCCACCGATGCGGCCATGGCTGCCGCGGCTCATGTGACACGGCTGGAGTTCCGCAACAACCGGCTGATACCGAACGCCATCGAGCCGCGCGCGGCCAACGCGGCCTACAACCCCAGCGACGACAGCTACACGCTCTACGTGGCCAACCAGAACCCGCATGTCGAGCGACTCCTGATGTGCGCCTTCGTGCTGGGCATCCCGGAACACAAGATGCGCGTGGTGGCGCCCGATGTCGGCGGCGGCTTCGGCTCCAAGATCTTTCTCTACGCCGAGGAAACCGCCCTGGTCTGGGCCAGCAAGCAGATCAAGCGCCCGATCAAGTGGACGGCCGAGCGCAGCGAGAGCTTCCTGTCGGACGCCCACGGCCGCGATCATGCGACGGTGGCCGAACTGGGGCTCGACGCCAATGGCAAGTTCCTGGCCATGCGGGTGACGACGACGGCCAATCTCGGCTCCTATCTCTCCACCTTCGCGTCGAGCGTGCCGACCATCCTCTATGCGACGCTTCTGGCCGGCCAGTACACGACGCCCAGGATCTACGCCGAGGTCACCGGCGTGTTCACCAACACAGCCCCGGTCGACGCCTATCGCGGCGCCGGCCGCCCTGAAGCCACCTATGTGGTCGAGCGCCTCGTTGAAACAGCCGCGCATGAAATGAAGATCGACCCGGCTGAACTGCGCCGGCGAAATTTCATCCACGAGTTCCCCTACGCCACGCCGGTCGGCCTGACCTACGACACCGGCGACTACGACGCGACCTTGAAACGCGTGATCGAGATCGCCGATGTGGCCGGCTTCGGCGCGCGCCGTGCCGCCAGCGAGGCCAAGGGACTGAAGCGCGGCATGGGCTATTCGACCTACATCGAAGCCTGCGGTTTGGCGCCCTCCAACATCGCCGGCGCGCTCGGCGCACGGGCCGGCCTGTTCGAGGCGGGCGAGGTGCGCGTTCATCCCACCGGCAAGGTCACCATCTTCACCGGCTCGCATTCACACGGCCAGGGGCATGAGACGACCTTCGCGCAGGTGGTGGCCGACAAGTTGGGCATCCCCATCGACGACGTGAGCATCGAGCATGGCGACACCGGCAAGGTGCTCTTCGGCATGGGCACCTACGGCAGCCGTTCGCTCTCGGTCGGCGGCACGGCCATCGTCAAGGCGGTGGACAAGGTGATTGCCAAGGGCAAGAAGATTGCCGCGCATCTGCTCGAGGCGGCCGACACCGACATCGAGTTCGAGAATGGTGTGTTCAAGGTCGCCGGCACCGACAAGAGCGTGCCCTTCGCCTCTGTCTCGCTCACCGCCTATGTGCCGCACAACTATCCGCTCGACAAGCTGGAGCCCGGCCTCAACGAGAACGCCTTCTACGACCCGACCAATTTCACCTACCCGGCGGGCAGCTATGTGTGCGAGGTGGAGGTGGATCCGCAGACCGGCGTCGTGAGGGTCGACCGGTTCAGCGCCGTGGACGACTTCGGCAATATCGTCAATCCGATGATCGTCGAGGGCCAGGTGCAGGGCGGCATCGCGCAAGGCCTGGGCCAGGCGCTCCTGGAGCACGGCATCTACGACGGCGAAAGCGGCCAGCTGCTCACCGGCAGCTACATGGACTACGCGATGCCACGCGCCGACGACCTGCCCAGCTTCACCATCGAAACAGCCAAGGGCACGCCCTGCACCCACAACCCGCTGGGTGTGAAGGGTTGCGGCGAGGCAGGCGCCATCGGCTCGCCGCCGGCGGTGATCAACGCGATCTGCCATGCGCTCGGCATCAAGGACATCGCGATGCCCGCGACACCGCACACCGTCTGGCAGGCCATCCAGACCAACCGTTGAGGAGATGGCGATGAGCTTCACTTACCAACAAGCCACGTCGGTGGCCGATGCAGCCAAGGCCGCCGCGGGCATGGACACCAAGATCATTGCCGGCGGGCAGTCGCTGCTTGGCGCGATCAAGCTGGGGCTGGCGGCGCCGGAGTCGCTGGTCGATCTTTCGGCCCTCCAGGAACTGCGCGGCGTGCGCCTCACCGCCGGAATGATCGTCATTGGCGCGATGACCACGCATGCCGACGTGGCCGCCTCGGCCGAGGTTCAGCGCGCGATTCCGGCGCTGGCCGACCTGGCCGGCCATATCGGCGACCGCCAGGTGCGCAACCGCGGCACCCTTGGTGGCAGCCTGGCCAACAACGACCCGGCCGCCTGCTACCCGGCGGCCGTGCTGGGCCTGGGTGCAACGATCACGACCGACAGGCGCAGCATCGCGGCCGACAGCTTCTTCACCGGCCTGTACGAAACGGCACTGCAGCCGGGCGAGATCATCACCTCGGTCAGCTTCCCGGTGCCAGACAAGGCCGGCTGGCAGAAGTTCAGGCAGCCGGCTTCGCGCTTCTCGCTTGTCGGCGTGTTCGTCTGCAGGATGGACACCGGCGTGCGGGTCGCGGTGACTGGCGCCGCCGCCTGCGTGTTCCGCGCCAGCAAGCTCGAAGCAGCCCTGGCGCAGGAATGGAGCGCGGCGGCAGCACAGAAGGTCACTTTCAGCCCCGAGGGCCTCAACACCGACCTGCACGGCTCGGCAGACTACCGCGCCGCGCTGATCCCTGTGCTGGCCGGGCGCGCCGTGACCGCCGCAGGATGACGCTGCCGACCAGCATCGACGAATGCGCAGGCCAGCTGCTGGCGCAGGGCTATGTGGCCCAGCGGGAGCTGGCCACGGCCGCCTTCCTGGCCTTGCGCCTGCAACGGCCGCTGTTTCTTGAAGGCGAGCCCGGCACGGGCAAGACCGAGATCGCCAAGACGCTGGCCGCGATGCTCGGTCGCCCGCTGCTACGGCTGCAATGCTATGAAGGCCTGGACATGGCGGCCGCAGCCTATGAGTGGAACTACGCGCGGCAGATGCTGGAGATAAAGACGGCCGACGCGAGGCTGAGCGCCGACGATCTGTTCTCCCGCCGCTTCCTGGTACCGCGTGCGCTGCTGCAGGCGTTGGAACTGCCCGGCCCACCGGTCTTGCTGATCGATGAGCTGGACCGCGCCGATGAGCCTTTCGAGGCCTTTCTCCTTGAAGTACTGAGCGAGTTCCAACTCACGATTCCGGAGCTCGGCACCATCAAGGCGGCCGAGCCGCCCATCGTCGTCATCACCTCCAACCGCACGCGCGAGATCCACGACGCGGTGAAGCGCCGCTGTCTCTACCACTGGGTGGATTTCCCGGACGCGGCGCGCGAGCTGGAGATCCTGCGCCAGCGCGTACCCGGCGCACCTGAAGCACTGGCCAGGCAGGTGGTGGCCTTCATTCAGGGTCTGCGAATGCTGGACCTCTACAAGCTGCCCGGCGTGGCAGAGACCATTGAATGGTCGCGCGCGCTGCTGGAGTTGAATGCCGTGGCGCTGGACCCGCAAACAGTGCAGCAGACGCTGGGCGTGCTCCTGAAGTACCAGGACGATATTGCGCGGGTGCAGGGTTCGGAGGCCGCGCGACTGCTCGAACAGGTGCGCGCCCAGGTCCATCATGGCTGACCGACTTGCCGAGAATATCCTGCACTTCGCCCGCGTGCTGCGAACAGCCGGCATGCCCGTCGGCACCGACCGAATTCAGCTCGCACTGCAAGCGCTGCAAGTCGCCGGCCTCGAATCGCGCCGCGACTTCAAGGCCACGTTGGCGGCCTGCCTGATCGACCGCGCCGAACACCGCGCGCTGTTCGAGCAGGCCTTCCACATCTTCTGGCGCGACCCCGACCTGCTCGGCCGCGTGATGGCCATGCTCCTGCCGCAGGCGTCGTCCAAGCCAGGCACGCCGGCGCCGCCCGAAAACCGCCGCCTGGCTGATGCCCTGTTTCCTCGCCAGCCATCGAAGGTACCGGAAGATGAGCCCGAGCAGATCGAGCTCGACGCGGCCCTGACCTGGAGCCAGCGCGAGGTCTTGCGCCAACGCGACTTCGAAACGATGTCGGCCACGGAATGGAGCCAGGCCAAGCGGGTGCTGCAGCGTGTGCAGCCCTTGTTCGAGACGCGGCCCACGCGTCGACAACAGGCCGCCCCGCGCGGTCGCATCGACTGGCGCGCCACGCTGCGCGCGGAGGCGCGCAGTGCCGCCCTGCTTCCCAAGCGCGAGCGTGCCGGCGAGCGCGTGGCGCCACTCTTGATCCTGGCCGACATCTCCGGCTCGATGAGCCGCTACTCGCGCATGCTGCTGCATCTGGCCCATGGCCTGAGCAACCCGGCCGAGCGCCGCCGCGCGCCCCGGGTCGACAGCTTTGTCTTCGGCACCCGCCTCACGCCGATCACGCGGCTCATGAAGCAGCGCGACCCGGACCTTGCCGTCGCGGCTGTATCGCGCCGCGTCGAAGACTGGTCGGGCGGCACCCGCATCAGCGCCTGCCTGCATGAGTTCAACAAGCGCTGGTCGCGCCGGGTGCTCAGCTCCGATGCCACCGTGCTCCTGATCACCGACGGCCTGGAACAAGGCGCGGAAGATGACCCACGCTGCGAACGCCTGGCCTTCGAGGCGCGCCGCCTGCGCCTCTCCTGCCGCCGCCTGCTGTGGCTCAACCCCTTGCTGCGCTTCGAGGGCTTCGAGCCTCGCGCGGCCGGCATCAAGGCCCTGCTGCCGGAGGTGTCGGCGCACATGAAGGCTCACAATCTGGCCAGCCTCGAAGCACTCACCGACTGCCTCTCCTCCTCATCATCATGAATCTGACCGGCGAAGAAACCCTTCCAGTTTCTCAAGCGCAAGCCTGGGAGGCGCTCAACGATGTCGAGATCCTGAAGCAGGCCATCACCGGCTGCGAGTCCTTGACGCTGGTGGATGAGCATGAATACGAGGCGCTGGTGGCCGTGTCCATCGGCCCGGTGAAAGCCAAGTTCAAAGGCCGGCTGAAGCTCTCCGACCTGAAGCCGCCCAGCAGCTACCAGATCGCCTTCGAAGGCCAGGGCGGCGCAGCCGGCCACGGCAAGGGCTCGGCGCAAGTGCGGCTGGAAACGCTGGGACCGACGCAAACGCTTCTGCACTACGCGGTGGTGGCCAGCGTGGGCGGCAAGATTGCGCAGATCGGTTCGCGCCTCGTGGACATGGCGGCGCAGAAGATGGCTGGCGACTTCTTCGCGGCTTTCAACGCCGCGCTGCAAGAGCGCTACGCAGTCGCACCCCCGCCGCCACCTGAGCCGAAGAAGCCTCTGGGCAGGCGCTTCCTCGACTGGTACCTCGGCTGGCTGGGCCGAATCTTCACGGGCAAGGTCTGACGGGCGCTACGAAAGCGGGCCCCAGGCCTCGGGCGACACCTCGGCCACCGAGCGAAACGCGGGGCGCGCGAACAACCAGCCCTGCATCAGGCGAATGCCCGCCGCGCGGAGGAAGTCGCGCTCGGCCTCAGTCTCGATGCCTTCGGCCACGACAGCAATGCCCAGGTCCTGACACAGGCTGACCAGGCTGCGGACGATGGCCTGCCGAGGCCGGTCAGCATTGACATTGCGGACCAGGCCCATGTCGAGCTTGATGATGTCGGGCTGGAAGTCGGCCAGCAGGGACAGGCCGGCGTAGCCTGCCCCGAAATCGTCGATGGCCGTCTTGAAGCCACAGCGCTTGTACTCGCGCAGGATGGAGGCAAGCCAGGCGCCGTCATTCACCTCTTCGCCCTCGGTCACCTCGAAGATGATCCGATCCAGCGGAAATCCGTGCTGGCGTGCCGCAGCCAGCGTGGTGCGGATGCAGACCTCGGGCTTGTAGATCGCGTTGGGCAGGAAGTTGATCGAGAGGTGCTCTCGAATACCGAGCTGGTGCGCCCCCTTGATGGCCTTGACCCGGCACGCCTGATCGAAGCGGTAGCGGTTGCCGTCATTCACCTGGCTGAGCACCGACATCGCGCCCTCGCCGTTCGGGCCGCGCACCAGTGCTTCGTGCGCGAATACCTTGCGGCTTTGCAGGTCGACGATGGGCTGAAATGCATAGTCGAACTGAAAGCCCACGCGCTCGCCATTGCCACAGTCATGGCAGTCTTGCGGCGTGCCGTCGAGCGGCGTGAAGGTCGACGCAGAGAAGGAGGAAGAGGACGAGGGCATGGCTGGCTTCGCATCGAGTTCGATGTGCCCCGAAGTTTGCCTGATTCCTGGACAACTCTGCAGTGCCACCCTCCGCGGCTCGCCCCGTTCTGCGCGACCCAATGCTGCTCAGCGCTTCCCGGTCGCGCAGGTGCTCCAGCCGAAGGGCAGGTAGGCAGGACAGAAGCGGAAGGCGCCGGTCAGTAGCGGCACGATGCCCACCCAGGCCCAGGCACCCACCGTGCCGGTAGCGGCCCCGACGATCAACGCCAGGCCGATGGCAATCCGCAAGACACGGTCCACGCTGCCCACATTGGTCTTGAACATCTTGTGCTCCTTTTTATCCATCAGTCATCACGAATGTATGGACGGACTATGCGCCTGGACGCGCCGCGTCGACTTGATCTGGATCAGCCGCGCTGCCGGCGGGTCATGTCCGCGAGGGTCTTGCCGGGCTCGTCGCGGAATCGCTCGTCCAGCACGCGCAAGGACCGGATGCGGTCGACCCGGAAGCTGCGGAAATCCTCGCGCAGCTCGCACCAGGCTGCCAGGGTCCAGACCTGGCCCCAGAACAGGCAGGCCAGGGGCCGCACCAGGCGTTCGCTGGTCTGCTCGCTGAGGTCCTGGTAATGCAGGCTCAGCTTGTTGCGGTTCTCGGTGGCCTCGCGCAGGCGCGCCAGGCGCTGGCGGGTGGTGGCATCCAGGCCGGTCTGCGGCGCGAAGACGGCCAGGCTCTCGGCGGAAGCACGGGCCGCTGGGGTAAGCACCGCCAGGATCTTGCCCAGCGCGCCTTCGGCCTCATCGGCCAGGCCTTCATCGAGCTGCGGCTGCGAGAGCCGCACGGCGGCCACCAGGGCCTGCGCTTCGTCCTTGCTGAACATCAGCGGCGGCAGGTCGAAACCGGCCTTCATGCGATAGCCCACGCCCGCCTCGCCATCGATGGGCACACCCTGCATCTGCAATGCAGCCACATCGCGGTAGACGGTGCGCACCGACACCTCCAGCCTCTCCGCCAGGAACTCGGCGGTGGTGAGGCGGCGGCCTCGAATCAGTTGAACGATCTGGAACAAACGGTCGGCGCGGCGCATGGGGCGGCATTGTGCCGCCCCCCGACGCTGGTTACAGCTGGCTCATGCCGCCGTCGACGATGATTTCGGTGCCGACGATGAACGCCGACTCCGGCGCCGCCAGGTGCAGTACGGTCGAGGCGACCTCGGCCGGCGTGCCGAAGCGGCCGAGCGGCACCTGGCTCTGGATCTGCGCCGCCACCGTGCTGAGCGTGGCTTCATCGAAGCCCAGCTTGCCGTACAGCGGCGTGCCCACCGGGCCGGGGCTGACCACATTGACCCGCACGCCGCGCGGCAGCAGCTCGGCCGAGAGCGTCTTGGCCAGCGAGATCAATGCAGCCTTGCTGGCAGCATAGATCGAGCTGTTGGGCATGCCGATGTGGGCATTGATCGAACCGTTCAGGACGATGGACGCGCCCTTGTTCAGCAGCGGTGCCAAGGCCTGGATCTGGAAGAAGGCGCCCTTCACATTGACGTCGAAGATGCTGTCCCACAGCGCGCTGCTGGCGTCCTCCAGGCTGGCGAACTTGGCCGAGCCGGCGTTGATGAAGACGGCATCCAGGCGCACGCCCTGCGCGGCCAGCGTGTCGGCCAGGCGCTTGGCGTCTTCGAGCTTGCCGGCATCGCTGCGCAGCGCGACGGCGGCTGCACCGAGCTGCTCCGCGGCCTTGTCCAGGGCAATGGGATCGCGGCCGGTAATGAAGACGCGGGCGCCTTCGTCGACGAAAGCATGTGCGGCGGCCAGGCCGATGCCACTGTTGCCGCCGGTCACCAGGACCGTCTTGTTGAGGAAGCGTTGCGCGGTGGTGTGTGTCGTGTGTGTCATCTGGAACTCCGTTGGTGGTCAAAGCGGCGGTGTTGCCGTGAGTCCAATGTCGGATTTCTGCCCTTCGCTGCCGTACCATGCCGTCGATGCCAACGTTCGAAGGAGTCGAACATGTTGTCGGAAGACGAGCTGCACTTGCTGCTGGCGATCAGGCAGACCGGCAGCCTCTCGCGTGCTGCCGCGCAGCTGGGAAAAGCACCCTCGACGATCTCGCATGCGGCGCGCCAGCTCGAGAACCGGCTGGATGCCCTCTTGTTCGACCGGCGCCGCTATCGGCTGCAATTGACGCCGGCCGGCGCGCTGCTGGCACTGGAGGCCGAACGCATCCAGCAGGACGCGCACCGCCTGACCCGCCGGGTCAAGCAGGTGGCGCGCGGCTGGGAAGACCGGCTGAGCATCTGCACCGACGAGATCTTCGAGTTCGAGACCCTGCTGCCGCTGATACGCGACTTCGACGCGCTGGATTCAGGCGTGCACCTGCGCTTCTCGCACGAGGTGCTGGGCGGCACCTGGGAGGCTTTGCGGGAGGGCCGTGCCGACCTGGTGATAGGCGCCACCAATGAGCCGCCATCGATGGCCGATCTGCACTGGCGGGAACTGGGGCGCATGGACTGGCTCTTTGCGGTCTCGCCGCGCCACGCGCTGGCCAAGGCGAAAGAGCCTCTGCAGGCCGAGACAGTGCAGAAGCATCGCTCCGTTGTGGTGGGCGACAGCTCGCGGCACAAGGGTGAGCGCAGCTATGGCGTCCTGGGCGGCCAGCCCAGCCTGGCCGTGCCCTCGATGCGGGCCAAGATCCTCGCGCAATGCGAGGGGCTGGGCGTGGGCTGGTTGCCGGCGCAGCGGGTGCAGCCGCTGATCAAGAGCGGACAGCTGCTGGCCAAACGCGTGGAACAGGCACGCGAGCCCAATGTGCTCTACATCGGCTGGCGCAGCCCGGGCGAAGCAGGCTCCGAGGGTCAGGCCTTGCGCTGGTGGCTGGACAAGCTGGCCGACCCACGCCTGGCGCAGCGATTGCTGGAAGGCCGAGCCACGTAACGCGCCACAATAAGCGCCACGAAAGCGCCACTGAGGCCTGCTCAGGGCATGCCGTTGGCGCCATGCAGCTGGAAGCCCGGCCGCTCGTTCAGGCGCTGCAGCCAAGACGCCACGGCAGGCAGCTCGGGGTGTTCCATCGGCGCCATCAGCCAGCGCTGCGCCGACAGGCCCAGCACCACGTCCGCCAAGCTGAACTGATCGCCAGCGGCGAAAGCGCCGGTCTTGGCGAGTTGCGCATCCAGCAAGCCCATGTGGCGATGCCAACCCGAGATGCCCGCCTGCAGCGCGGCCGGGTCCTGGTGCGCAGGGCTCTGGCGCACCAGCGACATGAAGGCATAGCGCCAGGCGTTGTTCAGCTCGGTGGCCTGCCAGTCCATCCATTGTTCGACGCGGGCTCGCGCAGCCGGTTCGGCGGGCAGCAAGTCCTGCCGCTGCTCGTGGCCCGCCAGGTAGCGGCAGATGGTGTTCGACTCCCACAGCACCAGCTCGCCGTCCTTCAGCACCGGCACCATGGCATTGGGGTTCAGCGCCAGGAATTCCGGCGTGTTCGTGTCGCGGTAGCCACTGCCCCAGGGTTCCAGCTCGGGCTCGAGGCCGAGCTCTACGCAGGTCCACAAGACCTTGCGCACATTGATGGACGTGGGTTTGCCGAGAATTTTCATGTATCAAGCCATAGCGTTATTGCATGGCGCGCATTCTGATCGAGCTCAAAGGTGGCCAACAATCGCCACATGAGCGAAGCCAACGACAGAGACCCTCTCCATCATGTCCTCATCATCGGCTGCGGTTTCGGTGGCCTGGAAGCGGCCAAGACCTTGAACCGGCCGGGCGTGCGCATCACGCTGGTGGACCGCAGCAACCATCACTTGTTCCAGCCCTTGCTTTACCAGGTCGCCACGGCGGGCCTGTCGGCACCGTCCATTGCCGCGCCGATCCGGCACATGCTGCGCAAGCAGCGCAATGCCACGGTCTTGATGGCCGAAGTCACCGGCATCGACAAGGCACAGCGCCAGGTCTTGCTCGGCGACGGCCAGAAGCTCGGCTACGACTCCCTGATCGTGGCCAGCGGCGCCACGCACAGCTACTTCGGCCGCGACGAATGGGCCGAGCATGCACCGGGGCTGAAGACCCTGGGCGATGCCTTCCAGTTGCGTGCCAAGCTGCTCTCTGCCTTTGAACAGGCCGAGCTGAGCAACGATGCAGCCGAGCGGGCGGCGCTCCTGAATTTCATCGTCATCGGCGCCGGGCCCACCGGCGTGGAGATGGCCGGCACGCTGGCCGAGATCGCCCGCCACACTTTGCGCAACGAGTTCCGCCGCATCGACCCGGCACAGGCACAGGTGATGCTGCTGGAAGGCTCGGAGCGCGTCCTGCAAGCGTTCAAGCCCGAGCTGTCTGAAAAGGCGCGCAAGCAACTGCAGGCGCTGGGCGTGCAGGTGCAGACCGGCGCTCGCGTGGTCGCCATCGACGCGCAGGGCGTGGAGCTCGAACAGGCCGGCGAGCGCCGCCGCATCGCCGCGCGCACCGTGGTCTGGGCCGCCGGCGTCGCGGCATCACCCTTGGGCCGAGCGCTGGAGGTGCCGGTAGATCGCGCCGGTCGCGTGGTCGTCGATGGCGGCCTCAACATACCGGGCCATGCGGAGATCTTTGTCGTTGGCGACCTGGCGTCGGCGCAAAGCGTCGAGAAGGACGGCACGAGCAAGCCGGTGCCCGGCGTGAGCCCGGGCGCCAAGCAGATGGGGCGCCATGCGGCGCTGAGCATCCTGGCGCGCAGGGCCGGCAGCCCGCCGCTGCCGCCCTTCCGCTACCTCGACTACGGCTCGCTCGCCACGATAGGCCGCAAGGCAGCGGTGGCAGATGTGGGACGCTGGCAGTTCAGCGGCTATTTCGCCTGGCTGTTCTGGCTCTTCATCCACATCTACTTCCTGATCGGCTTCCGCAACCGCCTGGTGGTGCTGATGGACTGGGCCTGGGCCTACTGGAGCTTCCAGCGGTATGCGCGGGTCTATGCGGAAACCGCCGGCAGCACTCAAGCCGACAAGGCCTGATGGATCTTCATGAGCGTCGCCCAGTTGCGCGTGGTGCCGGTGTTGCCCGTCATCTTGAGCAGGGCCTCGGGCAGGCGGCTTTCCAGGATGCCGTTTGCGCACCAGAGGTAGGCCGCATCCGGGCCGACGAGAAAACGCTCTTCGCCAACAGCCTGTTCGGCCAGGCCGCTCAGCGCGGCCAAGCCGGCGGCGTCTTCACAAAAAACCACCAGCAGTCGCGAGGGGTCGGTCTCGGCCTGCTCCTTCAAGGGCAGGCCAGTCACCGCCGCCTCGATCTCGGCGGCCGCCTTGACGATCACCCGCGCGTCGACGCCGAGCTTTTCATGCACTGCCGAGCGGATGCGCTCGGCATGCTTGGCGCGGCCCTTGGCCTCGAAGACCGCGTTGCCGCTGTTCAGCAAGGTGCTGACTTTCAGATAGCCCATCTCTTCGAGCAGCGCGCGCAGATCGGCCATCGCGATGCGCTTGGCCTTGCCAACGTTGATGCCGCGGAACAAGGCGACATGGCGAGTTCCCATCCGTTCCCTCTCAGCCGTGTTTCTCAGGAAGCCGCAGTATCGTGCCCCAGACCTCGATGCACGGCCGGCTCGCGCAGGCCGTGACACTTCACGATCAGCCCATCGGCGTGCAGAGCTCCACCAGCGTGCCATCCGGGCAGCGCACATAGGCCACGACCTGGCCCCAGGGCTTGCTGACCGGCTCCGCGAGGCCGGCAGCACCCGCCGCGAGCGCGCGCTGGTAGGCGGCCGGAACGTCGGTGCAGCTCAGGCCCAGCTCCATGCCCAGCGGCTGGGCGCTGCGATCGGCCGCCACATAGTCGTGGCCCAGGTTGCCGCGCGCCACCTCGTGCTGGGCGAACGACAGCGTGGTGGCCCCGGTGGCCAGCTCGCCATAGCCGCCCGACTCATGCAGAAAGCGGCGTTCAAAGCCGAAGGCACGCTCGAAGAACTCGAGCGAGGCGGCCACGTCGGCCACATAGACGATGGTGTAGGCGAGCTTCATGGGGAACTCCTTGCGGTGGGATTCAGGCGGCCGCGTGCAAGCCGATGCGGTTGCCATCTTCGTATGGGAATACCGGGTTCTCGAACCAGTTGAGTGCGTTCATTGCTTTCTCCTCCGTTGATGAATGAATGAATCAGGCCGCATGCTGCGCCGGTGCTGCTGACAGCGTGCTGGCAGCAGGGCCGTACAATCGTGCTCGTCATTGGGGAGTAGCCGCTGCGCGACCACAGCGCAGGCCCGCGTCAACACACTTGAGCCCTCTCGGCTCGTGGCGCTGGCAGTCCACACACCTGCACCTGGCAAGACCTTTGACCATCGCAGTCCTGCTTCAGCGGCCGGCCTGTGCATGGTCAATCGGTTTTCATTGCCGGCCGCTGCAAAGAAGCACTCTGATGGAAGCCTTCCTCGTCTCTACCGGCCTCGTGGCCCTCGCCGAAATCGGCGACAAGACCCAGTTGCTGGCCTTTCTGCTGGCCGCGCGTTTCAAGGGCCGCGCCGGCACGATCTGCCTGGGCATCCTGATCGCCACCCTCGTCAACCATGCCGGCGCCGGCGCGCTGGGCAGCTGGATCACCAGCCTGCTGAGCCCCGGGATCCTGCGCTGGGGCTTGGGCCTGGGTTTCATCGCAATGGCACTGTGGACGCTGGTGCCCGACAAGATCGACGAAGAAACCGAAGGCGGCGGGCGCCTCGGCCTCGGGGTGCTGGGCACGACGGTGGTGGCGTTCTTCCTCGCCGAGATGGGCGACAAGACGCAGATCGCAACGGTGGCATTGGCGGCACGCTTTGATGGCGCCTTGCTCGCCGTCGTCGCGGGCACCACGGCCGGCATGATGATTGCCAATGTGCCGGCCGTGCTGCTGGGCGAGCGCATCGCCGGCCGCGTGCCGGTGCGCCTCGTGCATGGCATTGCCGCCGTCGTGTTCGCCCTGCTGGGCGTGGCCACCTTGCTCGGCGCGGGTCGATTCTTGGGGTTGTAGGACCAGGCATCGGGACCTATAAGCAGGGCCTTCAAAGCCACGGCCCTGCTCATGCAAAAGCCCTTCTACCCGATCATCTACGTGCGCGGCTACGCCATGACCGAGGCCGAGCGCAATGAAACCGCGGCCGACCCGTTCTGCGGCTTCAACCTCGGCTCCACCATCTTCCGCGCCAATCCGAACAAGCATGAGCCGGCGAAGAAGTTCGTGTTCGAGTCGCCGCTCCTGCGGCTCTCGGCCGAGTACGGCTACAGCGATGTCTACGAGAACGGCCTGGACATCCTCGACCCCGACTGGCGCCCCCGCACCAGCATGAGCGGCCAGCCCAACGTGGGCATACCGGCCAGCTCGGTGGTGATCTACCGCTACTACGACGAAGGCTCCTCCCTGCTCGGTGATGGCGAGGCGCGCAAGATCGAGCATTACTGCCAAGGCCTGTCGGCCCTGATCCTGCGGGTGCGCGAGCTGGTCGTTGCGCAGGAACGCGGTGCGCTAAAGCCGGAAGAGTTCCGCTGCTATCTGGTGGCGCATTCGATGGGTGGCCTGGTGGTGCGCGGCTTCTTGCAGAACCCGAAGCTTGGCAGCGACGCTGCGCGCAAGGCCGTCGACAAGATCTTCACCTACGCCACGCCGCACAACGGCATCGACGCCGGCGGCCGCAACGTGCCCTCCTGGCTGGGCCTGAGCGAGATCAACACCTTCAACCGCGAGCGCATGGGGGAGTACCTGAATCTCGAAGCCGCCCTCGAGCGCTACAAGCGGGTCGACTTCCTGCCGGCCGCGGCCTTCCCCATCGAGCGCATCTTCTGCATGGTGGGCACCAACCGCGACGACTACGACGTGGCCATGGGCCTGTCGCGCACCTTTGCCGGCCATGGCAGCGATGGCCTGGTCAAGGTGGACAATGCCTCGGTCTGGGGGCTGGACCGCAACAACAACATCAGCGGCACCGCCGCCACCGCCTATTGCTACCGCACGCACTCCGGGCCCTTCGGCATCGTCAACAGCGAGGAGTCCTACCAGAACCTCTCTCGCTTCCTGTTCGGCGATGTGCGCGTGGACCTGTGGATCGAGGTGGACGAAGTGCGGCTGCCGGTCGCCATCGAAGACAAACCCGAGGTGCAAGCGCTCTACCAGTTCGAACTGCTGGCGCGGCCGCGCGGCAAGCGCTGGTACCTGAGCCGCCGCACCGCCGAAGAAGACTCGCCGGCCTGCCGCAGCCACGCCGAGTTGACGCAGCAAAAGGCGCGCGGCGGCAACCTGGTCTATCTGTCCACGGTCTTCCTGGCCAACAAGGCCAAGGTCTCGACCGTGGACCGCACGCTGGCCTATGCCATGGACGTGTCGGTGCGCGTGCCCGACTACGTGATCGACCGCAAATTCTGGGCCGACCAGCATTTCGAGGGCAGCCATCTGTTCCGTGACAGCTTGCTCATTTCGCTGGAGCCGCCTGAGCAGGAGGGCGGCGCCTGGAAGGTGCTGCACAGCTGGGAGAGCCAGCATGTGGGCCAGGCCACGCAGGCGCTCAGCTACACCCAGGTGAAGGGCGGACAGATCCGCATCGAGGTGCCCATGCCCACAGCCGCGCAGAAGCCCGGCATCGACGGCAAGATCCTCCTGCTGGTCTCGGCCTGGAACAACGACTGAGCGTGCTGCGGAGCTGCTTCAGCGCGCCACGGTCTGGCGCACGGCGCGCTCCCATTGCGCCATCAGCTCGGCGGCACGCTCGCGCGTCATGGCGGGTTCAAACACACGCTCGGCCTGCCATTGGCCGGACAGCTCGTCCAGGCCCGCATAGAGACCGCTGCTCAAGCCGGCAAGACAGGCCGCACCCAGCGCCGTGGTCTCGATGACCCGCGGCCGCACGACGCGGATCCCCAGCAGGTCGGCCTGGAACTGCATCAGCAGGTCGTTCACGCAGGCACCACCATCGACGCGCAACTCGCTGACCGGCTCGCCACCCGCCGCCACCGCATCGCGGCTCATGGCCTGCAACAGCGCGGCGCTCTGGAAGGCGATGCTTTCCAACGCCGCGCGCGCGATATGCGCCATGCTGCTGCCGCGGCTCAGGCCCACGATGGCACCGCGCGCCTCGGGGTTCCAGTAGGGCGCGCCAAGCCCGGTGAAGGCCGGCACCAGCATCACGCCGCCGGCATCTGGAACGCTCGCCGCCAGGGCCTGCACTTCGCTGCTGGACTTGATGGCATGCAGGCCGTCTCGCAGCCACTGCACCACGGCGCCACCAATGAAGACGCTGCCTTCCAGCGCGTATTCGGGCCGCGATGACACCTGGGCTGCGCTGGTCGTGATCAAGCCATTGACTGAGCGCTCGAAGCGCCCGCCCGTGTGCATCAGCATGAAGCAGCCGGTGCCATAGGTGTTCTTGGCCATGCCCGCGCGAAAGCAGCCCTGGCCGAACAGCGCCGCCTGCTGGTCGCCAGCGATGCCGCCGATGGAGAGCGCTGCGCCGAGCAATGAAGACGCGGTCTGGCCGAAGTGGTGGGCCGACGGATGAACCTCGGGCAGCAGGCAAGCCGGAATATTGAGCAGCGCCAGCAGCTCTTCGTCCCAGCGGTTCTGATGCACGTCGAACATCAGGGTGCGCGAAGCATTCGACACATCGGTGGCATGCACCTCGCCGCCGGTGAGCTGCCAGACGAGCCAGCTGTCCATCGTCCCAAACGCGAGCTCGCCGCGCTCGGCCATCTCGCGTGCGCCGGGCACGTGGTCCAGCAGCCAGGCGAGCTTGGTGCCGGAGAAATACGGATCCAGCAGGAGGCCGGTGCGCTGGCGGAACAGCGCCTCGTGCCCGTCGTCCCGCAGGCGCGCGCACAGGGGCTCGGTGCGCCGGTCCTGCCAGACGATGGCCGCATGAATGGGCTGGCCGGTGGCACGGTTCCACAGCACCGTGGTCTCGCGCTGGTTGGTGATGCCAATCGAACGGATGTCCTGCGCCCTCAGGCCCGCCTTCGCGATGGCTTCGCGCGCGGTGGCCAACTGGCTTTGCCAGATCTCCATCGCGTCATGCTCGACCCAGCCCGGCTGCGGGTAATGCTGGGTGAACTCGCGCTGCGCCTGGGCGACCAACCGGCCTCGGGCGTCGAAGACGATGCTGCGGGAACTGGAGGTTCCCTGGTCAAGCGCGAGCAGATAGTCCATCGACGTAGTCTAGGATAGGCCGCATGGAACAGGTCGATGTTCTGGTGGTTGGAGGCGGCATCAATGGCGCCGGCATTGCCCGTGATCTCGCTGGGCGCGGCTTCTCGGTGCTGCTTGCCGAGGCGCAAGACCTGGCATCGCATACCTCCTCGGCCAGCACCAAGCTGATCCACGGCGGCCTGCGATATCTCGAGTACTACGAGTTTTCGCTGGTGCGCAAGGCCCTGCTGGAGCGCGAAGTGCTGCTGAAGAGTGCGCCGCACATCATGCGGCCGCTGCGCTTCGTGATGCCGCATGACCAGGCGATGCGACCGGCCTGGATGATCCGCGCCGGCCTCTTCCTCTACGACCATCTCGCCCGGCGCGAATGGCTGCCGGGCTCCCATGGCGTGAGGCTGCGTGGCTCCGTGCTTGGCGCGCCCTTGCAGGACCGATTCAGCCGCGGTTTCGTCTATTCGGACGGCTGGGTGGACGACGCGCGGCTGGTGCTCCTGAACGCGCTCGACGCGAAGGCGCGCGGCGCCGAGATCCTGACCCGCAGCCCGGTGCTGCGGGCCCAGCGCGGCGAGCAGGACTGGCAAGCCACGATTGCCACGCCGGCAGGCGACCGCCAGGTGCAGGCGCGTGCACTGGTCAACGCGGCCGGCCCCTGGGCTGAGAGCTTTCTGCGTGGCGTGGCCAAGCCGGCCAGGCACGAGGCACTGGCCACCAAGAGCCTGCGCCTGGTCAAGGGCAGCCACATCGTCGTGCCGCGCCGCTTCACGCACGACCACGCCTACCTGTTCCAGAACCCGGACGGCCGCATCATCTTCGCCATCCCCTACGAGGGCGATTTCACGATGATTGGCACCACCGATGTGGAGCAGCCTGACGAAGCCATCGCCGGCTTTGCACGCGCCTGCATCAGCGAAGCCGAAATCGACTATCTGTGCACGCAGGCCAGTCGCTATTTCAAATCACCGGTGCAGCCAGACGACGTGGTCTGGAGCTACGCCGGCGTGCGCCCCTTGCTGGATGACGCCTCGGGCAGCGCCGCCGCCATCACGCGAGACTACGCACTGGAAACGCTGCACGACGGGGCCGCGCCGCTCCTGAGCGTCTGGGGCGGCAAGATCACCACTTTCCGCAAGCTGGCCGAAGATGCAGCCGGCCTGATCGGCGACATGCTTGGGCAGAAGGGCACGGCCTGGACCCATGACGCGCTCTTGCCCGGTGGCGACCTGGCCGCCTGGTCGGGCAAGAAGCCGGGCCGGCCCGACCAGGATATCGAGCATTTCGTCGCCGCCGTCCAGCAGCGCTGGCCCTGGCTGCCGCCCGCGATGGCGGAGACGGCTCTCGCATGCACAGGGCACGCGCATCGAAGGCCTGCTGGGCTCGTTCAAGAGCCTGGGCGACATGGGCAGGCACCATGGGGCCGACCTGTACGAAGCGGAGCTGGCGTTCATGCACCGAGAGGAATGGGCCTGCAGCGCGAACGACATGCTGTGGCGCCGCTCCAAGCTGGGCCTGCGCCTGAGCGCCCAGGAGCGCGCGACAGTGGCCGCCTGGTGTGACAGCAAGGCCCCCTGAGGCGTGGCGGCAGTGCGGGCGCTTTGCGCAAAGCGTCGGGAACGCCCCCTGTTTGTCCCCTGAGCGGGCTTCAAAGCCCCGGCGCAGCCAAAGCAGTTCACAGATCCACCCCTGTTTGCGGGGGGCGACGCCAGGGAGACTATGCAACACTACGTCGGCAGCTAGCGTCCCGCCATTGCGACTGTCCGTGCGCGGGTTCGCAGGGCGGGCACAAGCCAACAATATTGCACTATTGATCACCGATGGAGTTCGACATGAATCGAGAAGAACCTTCAAGCGCATCCGCAGCGCCGGAGCACTCGAGCCGCGCGGTCATCGCCGCCTCCATCGCCCCGATCAACCGTTCGCGCCGTCGCCTGGTGTCCGGCGTTGCCGGCGGCACCGGCGTCTTGCTGGCGTCGGCATCCAAGACCGCGCTGGGCACGGGCACCACCACCGGCACCTGCAAGAGCCCTTCGGCCGTGATGAGCGGCAATATGAGCCCCCGACCGGGTGGCTCTGGCTCCTGCAGCGGCGGCCGATCGCCTGGTTTCTGGAAAGTGCCCCAGAAGTTCAACTACTGGACCGGCGTCACCGTCCCGACGTTCTACAAGACCGTGGACGTCTGCAGCGCCGGCATGCAGGGCCTGGCACTGACTGACATCAAGACTCAAGGCACGCTGGCCAACGCCATCCTGCCGGGTGCGGGCTATATCGGCAGTACCGCCTACGGCGTCTGGGCCGTCCTGGCCTTCCCGACCTCATTCCCGGGCGGTCAGCTGCAGCGCCACCTGCTGGCGGCCTACCTCAATGCCAGCTACTGGCCCAGCGAGTACCCGATCACCAAGGCGCAAATCCTCTCGATGTGGAATGCCACCAAGTCAGGTGGCACCTGGTGCGCCGCTGGCGTGACCTGCTCCAAGCCCTGGACTGCGACCGACGTCATCAACTACATCTCGGGCATGTACGACATCAATGCCGACGTTGGCGCCGATCCGGACCTGTGCAAGAAGTGAGTTGCAACTGCTCGGCTGAGGGCCGGTGGTCAGCCCTCTGATGGGCCCGCGGCTGCAGCCGCGGCGCGGGCGCGCGTTGAGCCTGTCGCCCGCCTGGCCGGACGAATCGGCCCGCATCGTCTTTGACCGCCACTCGGGCGACTTCTGGCTGCTGACCAATCCTGCGGCCGACCTGCTGGCCAGCCTGCTGGCCGAGCCGCGCGAGCTGCCCGCCAGCGATACCGTGGCCGAACTGCTCCGCGCCGACCTGATACAGGCCGTCGGCTGAGGTCGTTGCGGTGATCGACACGGTTCTGCGGCTTGCGCCGTTCACCATACGGCTGCGCTCCGAATTGCCCGGGCTCGCCCTGCACCTCGAGACTTTCTATGCGGGCGCCACTGAGGCGCCGGGCGGCCAGTTCGTCGACTTCGACATCGAGCTGCTGCCAGGCACAGGCCTGAGGCGCTGGTGGCGCCCGCAGGTGCGCTTCCTGCTGGATGGTGCCGAGTTCTTCCTGCCGCTGCCAGCGGAGCAAGCCGGACCGGTGTTCGAGTGGGGCCTCAACTGGTGTGTGGCCAGCCAGGCCTTGGGCTATCTGGTGATGCACGCGGCGGTGCTGGCGCGCAACGGCCAGGCATTGATGCTGCCCGGCTTCCCTGGCGCAGGCAAAAGCACGCTGTGCGCTTCGCTGGCCTTGATCGAGGGCTGGCAGTTGCTCTCGGACGAGCTGGCCATCCTGGATCCGGCGCGCGGCGAGCTGCTGCCTCACCCCAGGCCGATCAGCCTGAAGAATGCATCGATCGAGGTTGTACGCGGCTTCCCTGGGGCCCGCATCGGCCCGGTCTACACGGACACCCGCAAGGGCACGGTCACGCATGCGGCCGTTCCCGAGGCTTCGCTGGCCATGAGCGAGCAGGGTGCCCGAGTCCGCTGGGTGCTGTTCCCGCGCTTCGTGGCCGGCCAGCCCCCTGCCATCGAGGAAATCGACCGAGCCGAGGCATTCAAGTTGATCGCTGAACAGTCTTTCAACCGCGAGCGCATGGGCGGCGTCGGCTTCGACGCCATGATGGGCCTGCTGGGCGGCGCGCGCTGCTTCACGGCTCAATACGGCAGCACTTCGGAAGGCCTGGCCGTGATTCGAGAAATCACCGGCGAGCAAGCATGAGGCCCATCGACGCCAAGGCCGCCATTGATCGCCTGGTCGCGCTGCTGCGCGACCCGGGCGCCAGCCACGCGCTCGATGAAGCGGCCTGGCTCGAACATGTCACTGTCGCGCGGCGCCTGAACCTGATCGGCACCGTCGGCGAGGCCTTGCATTCGCGTGGCCAGCGGCTGCCAGCGGCCATTGCGCGCCATTTCGATGGCGCCCGGCTGCTCAGCGAGCGCCAACGGCAGTCGGTCCGCTGGGAGGTCCGCTGCATTGACGACTGCCTGGCGCCACTTGGCGTGCCGGTGCTGCTGCTGAAAGGGTCTGCCTACGTCATGGCGGACCATGCCGTCAGCCGCGGCCGGCTTTTCGGCGACGTTGACATCCTCGTGCCCAGCGAGGCACTGGGGGACGTGGAGAGTGAACTGATGAAGGCGGGCTGGGCCTCGGCGAAGTCCGAACCCTACGACCAGCGCTACTACCGGCAATGGATGCATGAGCTGCCGCCCATGTTCAACGTGCGTCGCGGCAGCGTCATCGACGTGCACCACAACCTGCTGCCGCGCACGGCCCGCCTGCATCCCGATCCCGAAAAAATCCTGGCGCGTTCGCATGCGCTGGCGGCACATGGCTGCATCCGCCTGCCGGCGCTGGAAGACCTGCTGATCCACAGCCTGGTGCACCTGGTCCACGAGGGTGAGTTCCACAACGGCTTGCGCGACCTGATCGACATCGACGGCCTGATTGCCAGCGCCGCGGATTCAGTCGATTTCTGGCAACGAGTCAGCAGCGCCGCGCTGGGCAATGAGCTGGCCGCGCCCGTGCGCCTGGGCCTGCTGCTGGCGCGCGACTGCGTGGGCACGCCGGTGCCCGAGGCTGTGCTGCGCGCGCTCGATCCCGCCAGCGAAGCGCAGCTGGGCCGCTGGCATGCGGCGATCCTGCCACGGGCCATCCGCTCGCATGCCCTGCGCCCGCCCTTGAGAAGCGGCGATGCCTGGGCGCAGACCGCAGCCTACTGGCGCGCACATGCCCTGCGGATGCCGCCTCACCTGCTGGCCGTGCACCTGGCCCGCAAGACCTGGCTGTCTTTCCAGCCCGTCAAAGGCGAGCCGCCACGCGAAGAATAAGGGGTGCGTGCCTTCAGAGCGATGCCGCCTTGAAGGTGTCGCAGGCCTTCATTTCACCCGACTCCATGCCGCGCTTGAACCAGGCGACCCGCTGGGCGCTACTGCCATGGGTGAAGCTCTCGGGCACGACCGCCCGGCCGGCCTGGCGCTGCAGGGTGTCGTCGCCGATCTGGGAGGCGGCATTGATCCCCTCCTCGATGTCGCCGCGCTCGATCCAGTTCTTGCTGCGCTGGGAGTGATGGCCCCAGACGCCGGCCAGGCAATCGGCCTGCAGCTCCAGCTTGACGCTCAAGGCCTTGTATTCGCGCTCCGACAGGCGGCCGCGCGCCGCCTCCATCCTGGCGCTCGTGCCCAGCAGGTTCTGGATGTGATGGCCGACCTCGTGCGCAATCACGTAGGCCTGGGCGAAGTCGCCGGGCGCGCCGAGGCGCTGGCGCAAGGTGTCGTTGAAGCTCAGGTCCAGGTAGACCTTGCGGTCGCCAGGACAGTAGAACGGCCCCATCGCGGCGTCGCCGGTGCCGCAGGCGGTCGGGTACTGCCCGGTGTACAGGACCAGGCGAGGTGCCTCGTACTGTTTCTGGGCACGGCCGAAGTAGGTGTTCCAGACATCCTCGGTGTCGGCCAGCACGACGGCCGCAAAGCGCCCGGCGGGATCCTTCGGCTTTTCGCCCGCCGGCTGCTCGCGCTGCTCAGCCTGCGGCAGCGCGCCGCCACCTCCGCCTTCCATCAGCCCCAGAACGGTCATCGGATTGATGCCAAAGGCCCAGGACACCAGCAGCGCGACGACGATGCCGCCAATGCCCAGGCCCCGCCCGCCAACGGGCAAGCCGCCTGCGCCGCTCCCGCTCGAACTGCGGCGATCCTCCACGTTGTCGCTCTCGCGCTGGCCTTCCCACTTCATGCAATGCTCCTTGCCTGGCATTCCATCCTAGCCGCCTGCGCCCCATCCGGCTCAAATTGCAGTCTGTCAGCGCCTTGTTGGTGGCGGCTGTCGGCCTGGGCACACTCGCCGCACTTTGTGTTTCAGGAGCCACCCATGTTGAATCTCAAGAAGAAGACCCTGCTGTTGCCGTTGGCCCTTGCCCTGCTGGGCCAGGCCTCCCTGGCCGGGGACGAAAACGACTGGCGCCTGCGCATCAAGAAAGAGGCCAATGGCTGGAGCGCGCATTTCAGCGGCACCAGCGAATACGGCCCCAGCGGCCGCCGGATCAAGGGCTCCGGCAATATCGTCGAGAAAGCCCGCGCTGTGAGCTCGTTCAGCAAGGTGCGCGTCGAAGGTCCCTTCGACGTGCGCATCAACCAGGCCGGCAGCGAGGGGCTGAAGGTCAGCGCTGACGACAATATCGAACCGCTGGTGGAAAGCCGCGTCGAGGGCGACACCCTCATCCTGCGCATCCAGGAGCGCAGCGGCTATTCGACCCGCCATGCGCCGGTCGTCTGGCTCGACGTCAAGCAATTGCAGGCACTGCAGATCAGCGGTTCCGGCGACGTCACGATCGAGCGGCTCAAGGGAGAGAGCTTCAATGTCTCGCTGAGCGGTTCGGGCGACCTGGCCATCGGCATGCTGGAGGTCAAGCAGCTGTCGGCGCATCTCAGCGGTTCGGGCGATGTGCACGTGGCCGGCCGGGCAGACCAGCAAACCTGGGCCTTGCACGGCTCCGGCGACGTCGAAGCACGCAGCCTGGGCGGCGCCTCGGCCAAGGCGCAATTGAGCGGCTCGGGCGACTTGTCGCTGGGCGTGGTGGACATCCTGGACGTCAACCTCAGCGGCTCCGGCGACCTGAGCTACGCCGGCCGACCCAAGTTGACGCAGCGTGTCAGCGGCTCGGGAGAAGTCAGCGCACGCTGACACCAAGACAGGCGAGGCTGCCAGCCTCGCCGCAATGGGTCAGAATGCCGCTCAGGAGACCCGCACCGGCCCATGAGCGAAGCCCTACTGCCGCAGACCCTGCTTGCCTTGCATGAGGCCAGCCCCAATCCCGCGGCGCTGTTCGATGCGCAGGATGTGCTGCGCTGGGCCAACAAGGCCTTCTGCGAGGCCTACAAGGTGCAGCCGGATGGGCACTTGACCTGGTCGGACATGATGCGCAGCAACCATGCCAGCGGCCAGGGCGCGGTGATCGAGGCGGACGACATCGAGGCCTGGCTGGCCGCCACCGCTTCGCGCCGCGGCAAGCTGCCGCACCGCGCCTTCGAGGCCGACCTGACCGATGGTCGCTGGATCTGGATGAGCGAGACGGTTCTGCCGGACGGCTGGCTGATGTGCCTGGCCATCGACATCACGCCGCTGCGCCAGGACAGCCGGTCCCTGAGACAGGCCCACGCCAAGGCCCTGCGGGCCTCGCAGACCGATGCGCTGACCGGCCTGGCCAATCGCCGCCAGGGCTTGCAACTGCTGCAGCAGGCGCTGGCTGAGTCTGAAGCCTGGCCGCTGTGCGTCGCGCTGCTGGACCTGGACCATTTCAAGCAGATCAATGACAGCCTGGGCCATGCCGCCGGCGACCAGGTGCTGTGCGACTTTGCCCGCCAGATGCTGGCCAGCACCCGGCGCGAAGACGGCTGCGCCCGCATTGGCGGCGAGGAGTTCCTCCTGATCCTGCCGGCCGCGGCCCTGGGGCAGGCCGGCGTCATCGTCGAGCGGCTGCTGGCCCGCGTGCGCCAGAGCCGGCCGCTGGCCGAGCAACCCGAGTTTGGCTACCGCTGCTCGGCGGGCCTGGTGGAAGCGCAATGGGGCGAAAGTTCCGAGGTCTTGCTGCAGCGGGCCGATGCGGCGCTGTACCGCGCCAAGGCCGCAGGGCGGGACCGGATTGAAAGGGACGCGGGCTGAAGCCGCTCAGCGCTGACTCAGGCGCTCGCGCACCCAGGCTTCGGCCGGCGCCATGGTCTCAAACGCGGCGAACTGCCGGCCATGCTCGGCATAGAGCCTGTCCAGCAAGGGCAGCACAAGGCTGCGGCCCTCGACATCGGGCGCCACGACGTAGGCCACGGCTCTTGGCGCCGACTTGTTGGCGCTCATCTGTGCCAGGAAGTGACCGAAGGCTTCCAGCGCCTCGGGCGAAATCATGATGCTGCGCCTGATTTCCAGGATGTCGGCAAACACCGGCGCCGGCGGCATGGTGGCAAACAGCTCGCGCATGGCCAGGCCGACAGCCTGGAAGGCTTCGCGGTTGAACGGACCCTGGGCCTCGATACGCACGACCTGACCTTCGGTCCAGAACTCGATATGGCCGTGCGGCTTGAAGGCGCCGCTGGCGTAGGCCTTGATATCTCGTTTGCGGGGCTGGGCGGCAGGCTTGCTCACAGGTCGATACTAGGCCGGCCAGCACCTGCACTTCAATGGGGATAGTTCACGCTCCGGCGCTGCCTCAGCGCGGCAATGGCAAGGGCTTTCCCTGGGCTTGGCGCGGCACGCCGACCTTGAGGATGCCGGCCAGCGTGGGCGCGATGTCGGCCACCTCGACCCAGCGGTTCACCGCCCCCTGGCCCACCCAGGCCGGGCCCCAGGCCAGAATGGGCACATGATGGTCGTAGGCGTAGGGCGTGCCATGCGAGCTGCCGGAGGTGCGGGTACTGAACAAGCGCCCTTCCTTCATGATCACCTGTACCGGCGCGGCGCGCTCCGGGTGCCAGGACTTGCGCATCTGCGCCAGGTAGGGCGTGCGCTCGTCATTGCTGCGCAGCTGATCGGGGGTGAAGACAGCCTCGACCTCGGGATGCATCAGCATGATGTCGCGCGCCGCCAGGTAGACCTGGTCTGGCTTCAAGCCACGCTGGGCGATCAGCTTCTCGTCGAACAGCAGGCCCATGGCCGAGGTCTCGGTCACCCACTTGCCCTCGCCGAAGCGCATGGACAGACCCACGTTGGCATGCGCCACCAGGGCCTTGCTGCCAAAGCGCTTGGCATCGCGCCCGAGCGACTTCGCCCACTCCGGCGTGTCGGCAAAGCCGTGGTCGGCCGTCAGCATGGCCATGTAGTTGCCGGCGCCTAGGCGCTGGTCCAGGTACTGGAAGAATGCCTGCAGATCGCGGTCCAGGCGCAGCATGTGGTCATGCGAGAGCTTGGACTCGGGGCCGAAGGCATGGTTGATGTAGTCGTGGCTTGAGAGGCTCACGCTCAGGATGTCGGGATGATCGTCCTGGCCCAGGCCCTCGCCTTCCACGGCTGCGCGCGCGAAGGCCAGCGTCAGCTGGTCGCCATAGGGGGTGGGCAGGATGAGCTTGTAGAAGTCGGGGCCGGGGCCGCTCAGCTGCTGGCCCAGCACGGCGGGCAGGCGGTTGCCATTGACGCTGCCCTCGGCGCTCTGGAAGGGCTGGCCATCGGCGGCCGAGCGTGCATAGGCGTCGCAGGCGTAGATCGGGCCGCCGGCGACCGGCTGGCGCCGCGTGCTGCCGTCTTCGCATTTGTCGGGCAGCAAGGGCGCCCAGGTCTGGCCGAACAAGGCGTCGGCCGGCTTGGCCGCATTGAAGGCCTCGACCCACTGCGGATGCTGCGGCATGTAGTACGTGCTCGAGGCGAACTGGCCCGTGCTGCTCATGTACATATATGCCGTGCCTTTGTGGCCGGCCGGCAGGATGGCGCCCCGGTCCTTGCCCGAGATGCCGAGCACCTTGGACAGCGGGTCTGCCGTGCGCAACACGTCGCCCACCGTCTCGGCCTGCAGCATGCGCGGGCTGGTGCCCGCCATCGGGCCGGTCTTGTTGCCGATGTAGTGGTAGTCGGTGTCCTGGGTGTTGTAGACGGGCTTGCGGGTCTCGGGGTCCACCCATTCATTGCTGATGATGCCGGTGCGCTGCGGATAGGCGCCGGTCATCATCACCGAATGGCCGGCCGCGGTGACCGTGTGGGCATGGGCGTAATGGGCATCCATGAAGGTGGCACCGCGGTCCAGGAAGCGGCGGAAGCCGTCCGGCGAGAACTGCTCGCGGTTCTCGAGCACCTGGCGCATGGGCAGCCCGTCAATGACGATGAAGACCACCAGCTTGGGCCGGGCCGGCGAAGCAGGAGCGGCAACCGCCTTGGTCGCGGCAGGCTGCAGGATCGGGATCGGGCCCGAGCAAGCAGCCAGCAGGGCTGTGGCAAGCGTCGTCAACAGCAGGAAGGAACGGCGTTGGCTCATGGCGGATGTCTTCACTTCAACTTCACTTCAACACGGGGCAGACGGCGACTTTATACGCCGCATGTAAAGAATGCGGTCTCAGCGCAGCTGGGCATCCAGCAGCTCGACCCAATGCTGCACCGGCACCGCGGTACCGGACTGCAGATGCTGGATGCAGCCGATATTGGCCGAGACGATGGTCTCGGCCTGCAGCGGCGCCAGCGCGGCCAGCTTGCGGTCGCGCAGCTGGCGTGAGAGTTCGGGCTGCAGCACCGAATAGGTACCGGCCGAGCCGCAGCAGAGATGGCTCTCGCAAGCCGCGGTCTCCACCCGGAAACCGAGCTCGCGCATCCCCGCTTCAACACCGCCGCGCAACTGCTGGCCATGCTGCAAGGTGCACGGCGGGTGATAGGCCACGGTGCCGCCGCTGCGCTTGGCCAGGCGCGACTTCAGCGCCGGCACCAGCGACGGCAGCAGCTCGCTGAGGTCCTTGGTCAACGCGCTGATGCGCGCGGCCTTCTCGGCGTAGTTCGGGTCGTGCTTCAAGGACTGTCCATATTCCTTCACCGTCACGCCACAGCCGGAGGCATTCATGACGATGGCTTCGATGGACGGGTCGGCCTTCAGGACCGGCCACCAGGCGTCGATATTGCGGCGCATGTCGGCCAGGCCACCCTCGTGGTCGCTCAGGTGGCTGCGCACCGCGCCGCAGCAGCCTGCGTCGTCGGCCACCAGCGTCTGCACACCGGCCGCATCGAGCACACGGGCCGTGGCGGAATTGATGTTGGGCATCATCGCGGGCTGCACGCAGCCCAGCAGCATCAGGACCTTGCGCTTGTGCACGCGCGTGGGCCACTGGTGCGCGTGCTTGTCGGGTCGGGCCGGGATCTTGTCCTTCAAAGCGCCAGGCACCAGGGGCCTGAACCATTGGCCGAGCTTCATGGCTGGCGCGAAGGCGCGCGAGGTCAGGCCTTCCTTGAGGAGCCAGCGCTGGCGGCGCTCATCAGCCGGGCGCTCGACCTTGGCTTCGACGATGTTGCGGCCTATCTCCAGCAACTGCCCGTATTGCACGCCCGAGGGACAGGTGGATTCGCAGTTGCGGCAGGTCAGGCAGCGGTCCAGGTGCGCTTGCGTCTTGCGCGTGGGCGTTTCGCCTTCCAGCACCTGCTTCATCAGGTAGATGCGGCCGCGCGGACCGTCGAGCTCATCGCCCAGCAACTGATAAGTGGGGCAGGTGGCGGTGCAGAAGCCGCAGTGCACGCAGCGGCGCAGGATCTCCTCGGCCGTCTTGCCTTCCTGCGTGCCTTGGAATTCGGGGGCGAGCTTGGTTTGCATCAGAAGTCTGGGTAGAGGCGGCCGGGGTTGAACAGTCCCTTGGGATCGAAGGCCAGCTTCAGCTGCTGGTGAATGCGTGCCAGCGGCGGCGACAAGGGCGCAAATACGCCACTGCTCTTGTCTTGCGAGCGGTAGAGCGTGGCATGACCGCCGACTGAACTGGCCGCCTCGCGCATCTGCGCGGGTGGCGCACTGGTCGTGACCCAGCGCTGGGCACCACCCCATTCGATCAATTGCTCGCCCGGCAGCTTCAGGGCCGGCGCCGTCTGCGGCAAGGACAGACGCCACAGCCGCGCACCGGCGCTCACCGCCCGCTCGGCACCGACGAAGAACTCATCGCGCTGGTCACGCAGGCCTTCCCAGAAAGGCAGGGCCAGGCTGTCGGGAATCAGCTCGCCACCGAGCTTGTGGAAGGCGCTGCGCACGGCACCCTCGGCACCGGCCAGGCGCAGCACCAGGGCGCCATCCCACCAGGCGCTGGCGGTGATCGGCAAAGGCTGGCCGCCCCAGCGATTGAGTTGCTGCAGGGCTTGCGCCTGGTCCATGTCGAAGCGCAGCGTGGCCTGCACGACCGGGCGCGGCAAGACCTTCAAGGACACCTCGGCGATCAGGCCCAGCACGCCCAGCGAACCGGCGAGCAGACGCGAGACGTCATAGCCGGCCACGTTCTTCATCACCGTGCCACCGAAGTTCATCAGCTCGCCCTTGCCGTTCAGCAGCGTGGCGCCGAGCACATGGTCGCGCGCGCCGCCGGCATTGGCCCGTGCGGGGCCGGCCAGGCCGGAGGCGACCATGCCGCCCACCGTGCCTTCACCGTTGATGCGGGGCGGCTCGAAGGCGAGGTGCTGGCCTTGCGCCGCCAGCACCTTCTCCAGCTCGCTGATCGGCGTGCCGGCCTGCACCGTCACCACCAGCTCGCTCGGCTCGTAGCTGCTGATGCCGCTCAAGCCTGCCGTGCTCAAGACTTCGCCGCGCGGCTCACCGCCATAGAAGCGCTTGCTGCCGTGACCACGAACCTCGAATGGCGCCGTGGCTGCGCGGATCTGCTCCTGCAAGTCTTTCAACAGCCGCGACGTCATCAAAAGCGCTCCAGTTCCGGGAAGGCCAGCAAGCCCCGCTTCACGTGCATGCGGCCGTATTCGGCGCAGCGCTGCAGCGTCGGAATCACCTTGCCGGGGTTGAGACCCTCGGTCGGATCGAACGCGCGTTTCACGGCCATCATCTGCGCGCGCTCTTCGGCCGAGAACTGCACGCACATGGAGTTCAGCTTCTCGATGCCCACGCCATGCTCGCCGGTGACCGTGCCGCCCATGGCCACGCTGGCCTCGAGGATCTCGGCGCCGAACTGCTCGCAGCGGTGGAGCTGGTCCGGGTCGTTGGCGTCGAACAGGATCAAGGGGTGCAGATTGCCGTCGCCGGCATGGAAGACATTCGCGCAGCGCAGGCCGTACTTCTCTTCCATCTGCTGGATGGCCAGCAGGATGTCGGCCAGGCGCTTGCGCGGAATGGTCGAGTCCATGCACATGTAGTCGGGGCTGATGCGGCCCGAGGCCGGGAAGGCGTTCTTGCGGCCGCTCCAGAATTTCAGGCGCTGGGCCTCGTTCTCGCTGACCGAAATCTGCGTGGCGCCACTTGCGCGCAGCACGGCGCTCATGTGCTCGATCTCTTCGGCCACCTCTTCCGGCGTGCCATCGCTTTCGCACAGCAGGATGGCCTCGGCCGTCAGGTCGTAGCCGGCGTGGACGAAGTCTTCGACCGCCGCGGTCATCGGCTTGTCCATCATCTCCAGGCCAGCCGGAATGATGCCAGCCGCAATGATGGCCGCCACCGCCTCGCCGGCCTTGCGGATGTCGTCGAAGCTGGCCATGATGCAGCGCGCCAGCTGCGGCTTGGGCGTGAGCTTGACCGTCACCTCGGTGATCACCGCCAGCATGCCTTCGCTGCCGACGATCAGGCTCAGCAAGTCCAGGCCGGCGGCATCGAGCGCCTCGGAGCCGAACTCGACCGGCTCGCCCTCGACCGTCAGGCCGCGCACCTTCAAGAGGTTGTGCAGCGTGAGGCCGTACTTGAGGCAATGCACGCCACCGGAGTTCTCGGCCACATTGCCGCCAATCGTGCAGGCGATCTGGCTGCTGGGGTCGGGCGCGTAGTACAGGCCATGCGGCGCGACTGCTTCAGAGATGGCGAGGTTGCGCACGCCGCATTGCACGCGCGCCGTGCGGGCCAGCGGATCGACGGCGATGATCTTGTTGAACTTGGCCAGGGCCAGCGTGAGGCCCTGCTCATGCGGCAAGGCACCGCCCGACAGGCCGGTACCGGCACCGCGCGCAACGACCGGGATCTGCAATTCATGGCAGACCTTTAGGACCGCGCCCGCCTGCTGTTCGTTCTCGGGCAGCGCCACGGCCAGCGGCCGCGTGCGATAGGCGGTCAGGCCATCGCATTCATAGGGCGTGGTGTCTTCCGACTGCCACAAGAGCGCATGCGCAGGCAGCACATCCAGCAACGCGTCGACAAGCCTCGCCTGGGCTTGGCGGCGTAGCGTGGCATGCGGAGCTTCAGAGGCGTTTGACAACAGGCTTCTCCAGCGACAAGCCGTGACTGTAGCGGCTTCGATGCGCTCTAATGCGGCCAAGCCATTCCCCCTGATCGTGAAGCCATTCCGCGCCCTTTTCGCCGCGCTGCTCGCCTGCAGCGTCAGCATTGCCGCGTCGGCGGCCGAACTGCTGTTGACCTTGCGATCGCCGGAAAGCCCCACGGACAAGCGGCAGATCTACATCAATGCTGCGCTGCGGCTGGCGCTCGACAAGACCTTGGCCAGCCATGGCCCCTACAAGCTCCTGAGTTCGCCGCCAATGAACAAGCAGCGCGCGCTGCTCAGTGCGCGGCAGAAGACCCATCCCAATCTGATGATCATGACTGGCGCCAGCGAGGCCCATGAGACGGGCCTGCTCGCGCCCGTGCGCTTCCCGCTGATGCTGGGGGCCACCGGCTACCGCGTCTGTTTCGTGTC
This sequence comes from Paucibacter sp. JuS9, assembly GCF_044043925.2. Lineage (NCBI taxonomy): Bacteria > Pseudomonadati > Pseudomonadota > Betaproteobacteria > Burkholderiales > Sphaerotilaceae > Roseateles > Paucibacter sp. JuS9. The sequence goes on along the minus strand of NZ_CP194172.1, from coordinate 4,728,722 downwards.
GCCGCAGTCGCAGCAGGCGGTCGCCCAGGCCAGCACGCTGGACGAATTGCGCAACAAGTTCAGCATCCTGCAAGGGCTGGGCTGGTCCGATGTGCCGGTGCTGCGCGACAACGGCTTCCATGTCATCGAGGGCGCCGGCTACGAGGCCCTGTTCCGCATGGTGGCCCGAGGCCGCGCCGACTTGTTCTGCCGCAGCGTGCTGGAGGTGCAGGCCGAAGCCCAGGCGCAAGCCCAGCCCGGCCTGTTGCTGGACCGCAGCTTCGCGCTGGTCTACGACATGCCGCAGTTCATCTACACGCACCGCGACAACACGGCGGTGATCGAGCGCCTCACCCTGGGCCTGCAGCAGGCCCATGCCGATGGTTCGCTGCAAGCCTTGATGCGCAAGCATCTCCTGCCCTCGCTGCAATTGGTGGAGCTGTCCAAGCGACGCATCCATCATCTGCGGACTGCGCCGCCGCCAGACATCGATTTCGAATACCGCAGCTACAGCCTGGACCTGCTCAAGGAACGCTGATCACAGGCTGCGCGCGAGCGCCGCAGCCGCCTCACGCAAGCGCCCGACCAAGCCCAGCGCCTCGCTCAAGGGAAGGCGCGCGCTCGGTGCCTGCAAGGCCACGGCGCAGCGAGCCGGGCTCGTGGACGCGGCGCCGCTTTCGCGCACCGGCACGGCCACGCAGTTGAGCCCTTCGACGAACTCCTGGTCGTCCACCGAATAGCCTTGCCGGCGGATGCGGACCAGCTCCGCCTCCAGTTGCTCGCGGCTGTGCAGGGTCGTGGCGGTGTGGCGCGTGAGATTCAAGCCCTCGAGCAACTGCTGCCGCTGCCGCGCCGGCGCAAAGGCCAGGAACAGCTTGCCGCTGGCCGAGCAATGCAGGGGCACGCGCGTGCCGGGCTTGAGCTCCAGGCGCAGCGGGAACGCGGTTTCGACGCGATCGAGATAGATAACCTCCGCGCCCGACAGTGCCGTGAGATTGCAGCTTTCGCCAATGTCGGCCACCAGCGCGCGCAGCACCGCGTGGCGCACGCCGGCCTGGGCACTGCCCGACAGAGTCGCCTCGGCCAGCGCGCGCGCACGCCCGGCCAGCGCATAGCGGCGGCCATCGGGCTCGCGCTGCAGCCAATTGCCCGCCTCCAACTGCTGCAGCATGCGGTGCAGGGTGGGCTTGGGCCAGGGCGATTGCGGCAGCAGCTCCGAAAGGCTTTGCGGCACGCCCGCGCGAGCCAGCAATTCCAGCAGGTCGAGCAGGCGCAGGCCCGGGGTGGCGTCTTCAGGCATGCTTGTCAAATCTCGGATTCCGGGACGAATCAATAAAACAATCCGAGACGATTCTCGCCGCTGGCTAAGCTCGCGGCCATGTTCAGCAATGCCATCGTCACCGGCGCCTGCGGCGGCCTGGGCCAGGCCCTGGCGCGCCAGTTGCTCGCGTCCGGCGCGGCCGTGGCCCTGGTCGGCCTGAACCGGGAGCGCCTCCAGGCCCTGCAAGACCTGGCTCCGGCTCGCAGCCGCATCTACACGCCCGACGTCAGCGATGGCGCGGCCATGCAGGCCATGGCGGATGACTGGACGAGTCATCACGGCACACCCGACCTGGTGATCGCCAACGCCGGCGTGGCAGGCGGCTTCGATGGCGCCCGCGCCGAAGACCTGGCCGTGCTGCGCCGCATGCTGGAGATCAATCTGCTGGGCGTGGCCACCACTTTCCAGCCCTTTGTCGCGCCATTGCAGGCGGCCGGCCGCGGCACGCTGGTGGGCATTGCCAGCCTCGCCGGCCGGCGCGGACTGCCGGGCAATGGCGCCTATTGCGCCAGCAAGGCCGGCCTGATCGTCTATCTGCAAAGCCTGCGCGCCGACCTGCGCGCCAGCGGCCTGCAGGTGACGACCGTCAGCCCCGGCTACCTGCGCACCTCGCTGACGGCGGGCAACCGCTTCGCCATGCCGGGTTTGCTGGAGCCCGAAGTGGCAGCCGCCCGCATCCTGGCCGGCCTCACGCGCGGCCGCGAAGACATCGTGCTGCCGCGGCGCCTGGGCTGGCTTTCCAGCGCCCTGGCCCTGCTGCCCGAGCGGCTGCATGAGCGCATCCTCCTGAAGCAGCCGCGCAAGCCACGCGTGGGCGAAGCCGGCGCCACCGAGATCCCTGGCCTGAACAAGAACCAAGAGACAAGACAATGAGCGAACAAGACACCCGCCAGCAAATCGCCCTGATCGGCGCCGGCCCCTCGGGCCTGGCCGCCGCGCGCAATCTGCAAAAGGCCGGCCTCCCTTTCCAGGGCTTCGAGGCCTACAGCGATGTGGGCGGGCTGTGGAACATCGCCAACCCGCGCAGCACGGTCTACGAGTCGGCTCACCTGATCTCGAGCAAGCGCATGACCGAGTTCAGCGAGTTCCCCATGGACGACTCGGTGGCCGACTATCCCAGCCACAAGGAACTGCAGCGCTACTTCGCCGCCTTTGCCGACAAGTTCGGCCTGCGCCAGCACTATCGCTTCAGCACGCGGGTGCAGCGCGTGGAGCCGGTGGGCAACGGCCCGGCGCCGCTGTGGCGCGTCAGCTGGCTCGATGCTGCAGGCGGCGAGCACAGCGCCGAGTTCAAGGCCGTGGTGATTGCCAATGGCACGCTGGCTGAGCCCAATATGCCGCGCTTCGAAGGCAACTTCACGGGCGAGCTGCATCACACCAGCGCCTACAAGAGCGCGGAGATGTTCAAGGACAAGCGGGTGCTGATCATCGGCGCTGGCAACTCGGGCTGCGACATCGCGGTGGATGCGGTGCACTACGCAAAGAGCGTGGACATCTCGGTGCGCCGCGGCTATTACTTCGTGCCCAAGTATGTGTTCGGCAAACCAGCCGACACCATAGGCGGCAAGATCACGCTGCCGCCCTGGCTGAAGCAGAGAATTGACAGCCGCATCCTGCAATGGTTCACCGGCGACCCGGTGCGCTTCGGCTTCCCCAAGCCCGAGTACAGGATGTACGAGTCGCACCCCGTGGTGAACTCCCTGATCCTGCATCACATCGGCCATGGCGACGTGAAGGTGCGGCCCGACATCGCGCGCTTCGAGGGCCAGACCGTGCACTTCAAGGACGGCAGCTCGCGCGACTACGACCTGGTGCTGGCGGCCACCGGCTATCAGCTGCACTACCCCTTCATCAGCCGCGAGCTCTTGAACTGGCAGGGCATGGCGCCGCAGCTCTACCTGAACATCTTTGCGCCGCGCTTCACCAACCTCGCGGTCATCGGCATGGTCGAGGCCAGCGGCCTGGGATGGCAGGGCCGCTACGAGCAGGCCGAGCTGGTGGCGCGCTTCCTGAAGGCCCAGGCCAGCGAGCCGGCCAGGGCCGCCGGCTTCGCCGCCAAGCTCACGGGCCCGGCGCCCGACCTCAGCGGTGGCTACCGCTACCTCAAGCTCGAGCGCATGGCCTACTACGTCAACAAGGACGTCTACCGCCGCACCGTGCGTGCCGAAGCTGCCGCCCTCGCAGGAGCCTGAAGATGATCCCTGTCGACGAGGTACGTCTCAACTTCAACCCCGCGTCGCTGCAATTGCTCAACGGCGTGCTGGCCTTCCTGATGTTTGGCATAGCGCTGGACACCCGGGTCGAGGACTTCAAGCGCGTGGCGCGCATGCCCATCGCGATGGCGGTGGCAATTGCAGCGCAGTTCCTCCTGCTGCCGGCAATCACCTATGTGCTGACGCTGCTGCTGCAGCCGGCGCCCAGCATTGCGCTGGGCATGATCCTGGTGGCCTGCTGCCCGCCGGGGAACATCTCCAACATCATCACGCACCGGGCTGGCGGCAATGTGGCGCTGTCGGTGTCGATGACCGCCGTGTCGAACGCGCTCGCCATCGTGCTGATGCCGCTCAATGTCGCCTTCTGGGGCGGCATGCATCCGACGGCCGCGCCGCTCCTGCGCAGCATCGCGCTGGACCCGCTCGAGATGGGCCTGCACATCGTCATCATCATCGGCCTGCCCTTTGTGCTGGGCATGGCCTGCGCCAAGCTGTTTGCGGCCTTCACCGACAAGGTCAAGAAGCCGGCGCGCATCCTGAGCTTTGTCTTTCTCGTGCTCTTCATCGTTGCGGCGATTGCCGGCAACTGGCGCTACTTCCTCGAGTACCTCGGCCTGGTGATGGGTGCCGTGATCCTGCATGACGCGCTGGCCTATGGCCTGGGCTATGGCTGCGCGGCGCTGGCAGGCCTGGCGGAGTACGAGCGGCGGGCCATGTCCGTCGAGGTGGGCATCCGCAATGCGGGCCTCGGCCTGGTCTTGATCTTCAGCTTCTTCGGTGGCCTCGGCGGCATGGCCGTGGTGGCCGGCGCCTGGGGCTTCCTCGACATCATCATCGGCATGGGGCTGGCGGCCTGGTGGGCAAACCGGCCAGCCGCAAGAACACGCTTCAAGGGCGACTCAATATGAGGCCCCTCGTCCAAGGCGTACCTTGGCCGGTCCCCCGAGGGGACGGCGATTCTTGCTGGCTTGACCAGCAAGCTCTCGCCCAATGCGGGCCGGCTTGGGAGCGGCCCGGCGCTCGGCCCGCAGCAATACCAAGGCGGGACGCGGAGCGACTGGCATGAGGATACTGATCACGGGCGCGGACGGCTTTCTCGGCCGCTCGCTGCTGAAGCTGCTGGCCGAAGCCGGCGACTGCGAACTGCTGCTGGCGCAGGACGTGCGCGAAGTGCCGACTGAGCGCCGCCTGGCCGGCGTCGTCTACGAAAAGCAGGATGTGCGCGATGCCAGCCTCGTGCATGCGCTGCAGCTGCACCGCATCGACACCGTCGTCCATCTCGCCTCCATCGTCACGCCGGGCCGCGGCTCCAGCCGCGAGCTGGAATATTCGGTCGACGTGCTGGGCAGCAAGAACATCCTGCAGGCCTGCGTGGCCGCCGGCGTTCGGCACCTGCTGGTGAGCAGCAGCGGCGCGGCCTACGGCTATCACGCCGACAACCCGGACTGGATCAGCGAAGAGCAGGCGCTGCGCGGCAACGAGAGCTTTGCCTACTCGCACCACAAGCGCCTGGTCGAGGAGATGCTGGCCGACTACCGCGTGCGGCACCCCGAGCTGAAGCAGACGGTATTCCGCATCGGCACCATCCTCGGCGAGCGGGTCGACAACCAGATCACCGCGCTGTTCGAGAAGAAGCGCCTGCTGGCGATACGCGGCAGCGCCAGCCCCTTCGTCTTCATCTGGGATGAAGACGTCTGCGCGGCCTTTGCTCATGCGCTGCGCACCGGCCAGGCGGGCCTCTTCAATGTGGCCGGCGATGGCGCGCTGCCGCTGCGCGAGATCGCGGCGCGGCTGGGCAAGCCGGTGCTGGACCTGCCGGCCGGGCTGCTGCAGTTCGCGCTGGCCGTGGGATCGAAGCTGGGCATCAGCCGCTATGGGCCCGAGCAACTGGACTTCCTGCGCTATCGACCCGTGCTCCTGAACACGCGCTTGAAGGAAGAGCTCGGCTTCGTGCCAGGCAAGAGCAGCGCTGAAGCGTTCGAGGCCTTCGTCGCCGCCCGTGCCGCGCAGGGCCGGAAGATCAGCCGATGAGCACGACGACGCTGTCTCGCGGCGACGCCATGCGCATCGCCGCCGTCGTCGTGATCTGGGGTCTCAACTTCGTCGTGATGAAGCTGGGCCTGCAGGGCCTCTCGCCGATGCTGCTGGGCGCCCTGCGCTTCTGCGTGGCGGCCTCCGCCCTGCTCGTGATCTGGCGCGCACCACCCCTGCCCTGGCGCTATCTGCTGGCCTACGGCCTGGCACAAGGCGTGGGCCAGTTCGGCCTCCTGTTCACCGGGCTGCAACTCGGCATGACGGCCGGCATGGCCTCGGTGGTGATGCAGACGCAGGCCTTCTTCACCCTGCTGCTCGCAGCCCCGCTGCTGGGCGAGCCGACGCGCCGCTCGCAATGGGCCGGCCTCACGGTGGCCTTGGCCGGCCTGATCGCGATTGCCGCCGCCCATGGCGAAGGCCCCGGGCAAATGACGCTGATCGGCTTCCTGCTGACCCTGGGTGCGGCCTTCATGTGGGCCGTGTCCAACCTGGTCGGTCGCGTCGCGGCGAAGCAAGGCGACTACGACCCGGTGTCCTTCATCGCCTGGAGCAGCCTGGTGCCCATAGCTCCCTTCTTCGCGATGGCACTCTGGCAGCAGGGCCACGACGCCATCCGCGAGCAGATCCATGCCATGGATCTGAAGGCCTGTGCCGCCGTGCTCTACCTCGGCCTGCTGGCAACACTGCTGGCCTACAGCCTCTGGACCCGCTTGCTCAAGCGCCATGCGGCCAGCAAGGTCGTGCCCTGGTCGCTGCTGGTGCCGGTGGTGGGCCTGCTCGCTGCGGCAGCCGCCTTCAGCGAATGGCCGAGCCCCCTGCAGTGGGCCGGCACGGCGGCGGTGCTGCTGGGCCTGGGCATCAATCAGGGGACGTGGCGGCGTGGCCGCTGAAGCCCGCAAGGTCTATATTGGGCGGACCATGCGCGCGCTGCTCTCCGTCCTCTTTCTCTTGCTGAGCCTGAGCCAGGCGCCAGCGCGGGCAGAGCAGATCACCCTGGTAGCGGAGAACGACTGGTACCCCTACACGGCGCAGCGGGACGGGCGCATCACCGGCCTGACCGTCGACCTCGTGCGCGCAGCCTATGCCAGCGTCGGGGTCAGTTTGCAACTGAAAAGCATGCCCTTTGCCCGCTGCATGACCCTGGTCGAGCGTGGCGACGAACTGGGCTGCTTCAACAGCGGCCAGGACCTCAAGCACAGCCAGGACTCCTATCTCTTCCACGCCACGCCGCTGCTGCTCAACAGCAACGGCATCTACGCCCGGGTCGACAACAAGGAAAGCGGCCTGGGGCCGGCAGCCCTGTCGGGCCGGCGCGTGGTCCTGACGCACGGCGGCTCGTATGGCGACACCATCGAGGCGAACCAGAGCATCGTCCGCGTCGTCGCGCTGAGCGACCTGGCCAATCTGCGCATGCTGGCGGCAGGCCGCGCCGATTTCACCGTGCTGGACGACCGCGTCTTCGACTACCTGGTGCAAGCCAATGCCGGCGAATTGCGCGGCAAGTTGAAACGCGTGGGCCGCGCCTTCAACGATCTGCCGATCTATGTGGCCTTCTCGCGCAAGCGAGCCGAGGCGCCGCGCCACGCGGCCTTGCTGGACCAGGGCCTGGCGGCACTGAAAGCCTCGGGCGAGTACCGGCGCATCGTTGAGCGCTGGCAGTTGCCGCCTTGAGCCGTTACTCGTTCAGAGCCCGAACCACAACTGCTTGCGCGCCAGCGGCGTGGCGGTAGGCAGCAGCGGGTTCTGCAACTTGAGCAAGTGGCGCGAGCGCAGCTTGTAGCGCTCGATCACATCGCCGAACTGGGCCTGCCAGAGCCGCTCCAGGGTGCCGTCGGCAACCAGGGCTTCCATGCCCTGGGTCAACAGCTCATGCAATTGCGGCTTGGCGGGTGCGACGAAGAAGTAGAGCGCGGTCGGGTACTGCAGCAGCAGATGCGGCTCGATCACCACGCCACGAGCGGCATGTTCCTGCGCCTCCAGGCCGATCTCCAGCACCGAGCGCGGAAAGTAGTCGAAACGGCCCTCGGCCAGCCAGCTGAACAGGCTTTCGAAATGCGTGCCCGTCTGCACCTTGAGACCGTTGGCGCGCAGGATGGCGGTGTCGGGCCAGTCGTTCATCTGGCCGGCCTGCAAGGCGCCCAATTGCTCCAGCGTCTTGACGCCGGCCCATCGCCCGAGCTGCGCCTCGCGTACCAGCAGGAGGCGCCAGCCGAGCAAACCACGGTCCAGCGGGATACGGACCGGCAGCAATTGCTGCTCGCGCTCGGGATTGGTCATGGTCCAGAACACGTCGAGCCCGGGGTCGGGTCTTGCCAGCTCCAGCAAGGAGCGGCTCTGCACCATCACATTGCGGCTGGACTGGATCTCGACTTTCTTGCCGCTTCGCTCCAGGGCCAGGCGCAGGAGCAGCAGCATGTAGCGCACCTGCGGGTCTTGCATGGCCTCGTGCTTGGCCACGCGCACGACCAGGGGCGCTGCGGCATGCCCGGCTCCCGCAGCGAGTGCACTGGCAGCGGCAAGCAGGCTTCGACGATCCATCGTCATGGACCCAAGAATACCGACAGCACGCCGGTGTAGCCATAGAGATGCTGATGCGCGATCTCGCCGGCCGCGAAAAACCCCACAAGCGGCACCTCGCCAAGTGCATGGCGAACGATGCGGGCCTCGGCCGAAGGGCTGCCGAAATGCGGGCCGCCGCGCCCTGCGCAGCTGACGTAGACCGCACCGAGCATGGGCCTTTCGCCGGCCAGCTCGCGCAGTTCGGCGCAGATGCGCACCAGGTCGCGGCGCGCGGCCTCGCGGTTACGCTGGCAGAAGCTCAGGTGGTCGCCCTGATGCAGACGCTCGCCAATGGCCACGCCGTGACGGGCCGGATCAATACCCACCAGATGGCGCACCATCACCTCGGGCCCGAAGGCATGCAGGCGCGGCTGAGCAGACAGGGCCGTGCGGCGAAGGCCGGCCAGCGTCTGGCGCAGCCGCGGCAAGGCCTCGCGCCAGTCGTCGGCCTCGGTCAGCACCGGCAGGGCCAGGTCTTGTAGCAGCAGGTCCAGCGCGGGTTCGCCATCCAGCGCCAGCAGCAGGTTGCCATCGCAGTCGCTGACCTCGCGCTCCTCGCCCAGCGGCTGGCAGCCCTGGCTGACGCGCGAAATGATCTCGATGCCTGGCCCGAAGGCCACACCCGAGAGCCCGCCACGCCAGACGCCATTGGCCACTTGCACGCCGGCCTCGGTGGGCTGGCTGCTGGGCAGACCGCCGAACAGATAGCCGTCACGGGTGTGGCTGGCCATGTCCTGAAGCAGCTCGCCCAGCTCGGGCGCTGCGGCATCGGCATGCACTTGCGCGAGCTCGGCCGGCCAGCGCGCCAGCGGCGCGGCGCCCGAGAACACACGGAACTGCTCGCGCGGCAGCTCGGCCAGCATCAGGGCCAGCGCCGGCTCGTCATCGAAATACTCGGCCTCGCCGGCAATCAGCCCGATGGCGCTGCAACCCACCCAATCGACACCTGGCCAGCGCTGGCGCGCTTCGTCAAGCAAGACCTCCGCGGCGCTGACGAATCGGGCACTCAGATAGAGCCAGCCCAGCGTGGGCTGCAGGCCGGACTCGGCGCGCTGCGCGTCGATCTGCGCCGCCGCGAGCGCCATGGCCATCTGCGGCAGCGGATGGGTGGCGTGCGCGCTGGCAAAGGGCTTCATGGCGGCCCGGGGCAGCTTCAGCGGCGGCGCACCGCAGGCTTGCTGACGGCCTTCTTGGCGGCCGGCTTGCCCGCCAGGCCCTTGGCCACGCTGCTGGCCACGGCGCCTGGCACCGAGGCGGCCTTGCGCAGCGTTTCGCCGGCAGCATCGAAGCTCTGCTTGACCATGGCGCCGGCCAGGTTCTTGGCGGCGTCCGTGGCCTGGTCTTTCATGGCGTTGGCGGCCAGCTGCGTGAACTGCTGGCTCAAGGCGCCCCACCATTGCATGGGGTCGACCGGCGGTGTCTTGGCATCCGCCTTGGCCGCCGGCTTCGTGCTTTCTGCATCCACCTTGGCAGCCGCCTGCTTCTTGACGCGCGCCGCCACCTTGGGCGCAGCCGGCAGGCCGGGGAAGGCAGGCATCTCGGGCATGGGCATCTTCAGGCTCTCGCGCAGCTCGGTCAGCGGCACGTTCATGGTCTGCAAGGTCGACAGGGTCATCCTTTGCACTTCGAGTGCCTGGATCGTGGCGTTGAGCATGCGGGCGTTCTGCTCCAGCCAGAACTGCACGGTGCGCAGCTCCTCGATGCGCTTGCCCAGCTCCTCCGGGTTCAAGGTGGGCGCGACCCACTGGCCGATGCCCGGCAGGGCCGAGCCGGCGTTCTTGACCAGGCCTTGCAGGAAGTCGAAGCCCGGGACGAACTTGGTGAAGCTGGTGTCGGCCATGCGCGCTGTCTCCGCTGTTGAAAGGGGTGGCAGCATCCTACGCCGTCAGCGGGGCTTGGGCAGCAGTTGTTCCACCTCGAAGCCCTGCTGCTTCAGGAGCAGGGGCAGGGCCTTGGTGCCGCTCATGTGCAAGGCACCCACCGCCACCAGCGCCCGCTTGCCGGAGGCATGCAGGGCGGCGATTCGTTGCGCCAGCGCCTCGTTGCGGCCATCGTTGAGGCGGCGCAGCTGCTCGCGCTCGATGTCGTCGTCCGGGCAATTGCAGGGCGGCTCGACCTGGCTCAGCGCCTGCAGGTCGCCGCGCTCCCAGGCATCGGCCAGGCCGCGCAGCATGGGCCGCAGCCGGCCCTTCTCCAGCTGCTCCAGGCTCACGCTCAGCTCGCGCTTGGCCGTGGCCGCATCGGCCGGCACCAAGGCTGCCATCTGCTCGGCGGCGGTCTCGAGTGCATGCACGGGGCGCCCTTCGCCGCGCGCACGGGCCAGCAGGGACATCTCCTGCGCATAGGCCGGGTCCAGGCCATCGGCACGGCCGGCGATGCTGGCGATGCTGGCCACCTGCAGCAGAGGATGCAGGCCGGCCAGCGACTGTTCGCTCAGACAGGCCGCGAGCATCTGCGCCTGCAGGCGCTTCTGGCTGCGCAGGTCCAGCTCCATCGCGGGCATCGCCCGGAGCGCCTGCATCAACTGCGGGTCACCGGGGTCCAGCTCCAGCACCAGGGTGTCGGTGCGGCTCCAGGCCTGGCGCAAGGCCGGGCCGGGAAACAGCCAGGCCGGGCGGCCGATGTGGATGCTGCCGTAGAGATAGCTGTCATGGCCGTCGCGGCGGATGCGCCACAGCGGTCCGCGGTCCACCGCCTCGGACTCCAGCTGGCGCAGCTTGGCGGCGCCGGGCATGGGCACGGTGGGGCAGTCCTGCGCGAATGCCGCGCCCGCCCACAAGAGCAGGCCGGCCAGCAGATAGCGAACGGGCATCAACGGCCTCCCTTCAATCGCAGCTCATTGCCGCTCATCGTCATCTGCAGCTTGGACAGCATGTCCATGCCCAGGAGCGGCGCATCCAGCTGCGGCAGCACCGTCACCGGCAACTGCCGCGCCTCCACGCCGCCGTCCAGCTGCAGATGAGCCCGCGCCCGCCAGCCGCGAGCGATACCGCCCGCCGTGCTGGAGCGCACCTCGCCCTCCGAGACCAGGCCGGCCTGGCGCGCCAGGCCCTCGGGCAAGGCGGTGGAGGTGGCGCCGGTGTCGACCATGAACATCACTTCCACATCGCCCAGGCGACCGGGCCAATGGAAATGGCCGTCCGGCCCGCGCTTGAGCACGATCTCGCCGCTGTCCTCCACAAGGAAGCGGCTGCGGCCCTGCTCGCGCTCCCAGGCCTTGAAGCCGAGGAAGACCAGCAGGAGCACCAGCAGCCAGATGGTCCAGACCTTGAGACTGGAAGGAAGTTCTTTGGGGCCGTTGTTGTGCATGCCCGAACGATGCCATGGATTCGGGCGGGGTCGAACTTCGAAGTTCTTTGCCCGCATCGGTTAGCCTTGCGCGCTTCGCACCCCGTTTCTGGAGTACATCCCATGAGGATTTCCCGCCTCACCCGCGTCAGCCGCGTCAGCCGCGTCAGCCGCGCGATTGCCGCGTCCGCCACCCTGGCCGCCGTTGCCTCGATGAGCCTGGCCCAGGCGCCCGCTGACAGCAGCAACCCGCTGCTCAAGCCCAGCACCCTGCCCCTGCAATACCCGGCCTTCGACAAGATTGCCGACACGCACTTCGGCCCCGCACTGGACGCCGGCATGGCCGAGCAGCTGGCCGAGGTCGAGGCGATTGCCAACAACCCGGCCGCCGCCACCTTCGACAACACCATCGTCGCGCTGGAGCGCAGCGGCCGAACGCTCAGCCGCGCCAGCACGGTGCTGTTCTCGCTGCTGGGCGCCGACACCAACCCGGCCCGCCAGAAGCTGCAGGCCGAGTACGCCACCAAGCTCGCCGCGCACAGCGACGCGATCTCGCTCAATGCCAAGCTGTTCGCCCGCCTGCAGGCCCTGCACGCCCAGCGCGACAAGCTCGGTCTGGACACCGAATCGGTGCGCCTGATCGAACGCTACCAGCGCAATTTCGTGCGTGCCGGCGCCCAGCTGGACGAAGCCCAGAAGACCCGCATCAAGGCCATCAACGCCGAGATGGCGACGCTCTCGACCCGGTTCAACCAGAACGTGCTGGCCGAGGTGAACGACTCGGCCCTGGTGGTCGACAAGGCCGAGCAGCTCGACGGCCTCACACCCGACCAGATCGCCGGCGCTGCGGCTGCCGCCAAGGCCCGCAAGCTGGAAGGCAAGTACGTCATTGCGCTGCTCAACACCACCGGCCAGCCCTACCTGAATCAGCTGAACGACCGCGCCCTGCGCGAGCGCCTGTACAAGGCCTCGGTGGCCCGTGGCAGCCGCGGCAACAACTTCGACAACACGACCATCGTCGCCCGCGTGGCCACGCTGCGCGCCGAGCGCGCCGCACTGCTGGGCTATGCCACGCATGCCGACTATGTGCTGCAGGTCGAGACCGCCAAGACACCGCAGGCCGTGAACGACTTGCTCGGCAAGCTGGCTCCCGCGGCAGTCGCCTCGGCCAAGCGTGAAGCGGCCGAGCTGCAAGCCATCATCGACAAGGAACAGGCCGCGAAGAAGCAGCCGAGCTTCAAGCTCGAAGCCTGGGACTGGAGCCTGTACAGCGAGAAGCTGCGCGCTGAGAAGTACGGCTTCGACGAGTCGCAGCTCAAGCCCTATCTGGAGCTGAAGAACGTGCTGGAAAACGGCGTGTTCTACGCCGCCGGCCAGCTCTACGGCCTGAAGTTCAAGCAGCGCAGCGACCTGCCGGTCTACCATCCGAGCGTGACCGTCTATGACGTGTACAACGCCGATGGTTCGCAGCTGGCGATCTTCATCGCCGACATGTACTCGCGCCCGTCCAAGCGCGGTGGCGCCTGGATGAACGCCTATGTGCAGCAGAACAAGCTCAACGGCACGCTGCCGGTGGTGGCCAACCACCTGAACATCCCGCCGCCCGCGGCCGGCCAGCCCACGCTCCTGACCTGGGACGAGGTGACGACGCTGTTCCATGAGTTCGGCCATGCACTGCATGGCATGTTCTCGAACGTGATGTTCCCGAGCTTTGCCGGCACCAGCGTGCCGCGCGATTTCGTCGAGTACCCCTCGCAGGTCAACGAGATGTGGGCCGCCTGGCCCAGCGTGCTGGCCAACTACGCCAAGCATCACAAGACCGGCGAACCAATGCCCAAGGCGCTGCTGGAGAAGATGGCCGCTGCCAAGAAGTTCAACCAGGGCTTCGCGACTACCGAGTACCTGGCCGCGTCGCTGCTGGACCAGCGCTGGCATCAGCTGAAGGCCGTTGACGTTCCGACCGCCGACCAGGTCATGGCTTTCGAAGCCAAGGCCTTGAAGGACGCCGGCGTTGACTTCTCGCCGGTGCCGCCGCGCTATCGCACGCCCTACTTCAGCCACATCATGGGCGGCTACTCTGCCGGTTATTACGCCTACATCTGGAGCGAAGTACTGGACGCCAACACCGTGGCCTGGTTCCATGCCAATGGCGGCCTCAAGCGCGAGAACGGCGACAAGTTCCGCGCCACGCTGCTCTCGCGTGGTGGTGCTGAGGATGCGATGGTGCTGTTCGGCAAGCTCGTGGGCCATGCACCCAAAATCGAGCCGCTGCTGGAGAAGCGCGGGCTCGTGACGGCCAAGTAAGTCCGGCAGAGCCGCCTCGGGAGGGGCGGCTCTCGGCACATAGCAGCCACACGCTGGTTCCTTCTTTCGCGCTGCCGAGGCCATCGGGTGAGGGCTTGTGCTCCTGTCCCCCGGACCGGGCTTCGCCCGATCCTCCTCCTTTACCTCGCCCAAACCCTCACCCGACGCCCTCGGCCGAACCTGCGCCTGCCACCCGGCGCAGGCCACGGTGGTGCGGAGCAGGACGGCAGTGGGTGCCCCGCAGCGAGGTAAAGGAGGAGGCGCCGGCCGCAGGCCGGTGACGGGGGACAGGAGCGAATGGGTGCCCGCTGGCGGCCTGATCTTCGACGTACCTTCGAGGAAGAAGGCAAGAGTCCGCAATGTGCCGTCAGCGGAAGCCAATCTCCCGCCGCTGCCGAACTTCCGGCTTGACGCGGTGTTCGGACTCCAGCTGGGCCAGGTATTCATCTGGGGCGAACTGCTCACCGAGGATGGCGACCTGCTCGCTGACCGCGGCAAAGTCGCCGTGCGTCAGCTGATCGAGCCGTGCCAGCCTTTCGCATTGCTCGCTGCTCAACTCTGCCGCATCGCCGCCCAGCGCCTCGCGCGCAAACATGCGCTCGCGCTGAGCGGGCTTCAGGGGATGGAAGCGTATCTTGAAGGCAAAGCGGCGCAGGGCGGCTTCATCGAGGTCGTCGAACAGATTGGTCGTGCAGATGAAGAGCCCGTCGAAACGCTCCATGCCAGCGAGCATCTCGTTGACCTCGCTCACCTCGTAGTTGCGCTCGGCCATGCGCCGGCTGCGCAGAAAGCTGTCGGCCTCGTCCAGCAACAGCACCGCGCCTTCATGCGAGGCAGCCTCGAACATCCGGGCCATGTTCGCCTCGGTCTCGCCGACGAACTTGCTCACCAGGTCGCTGGCCTGGCGCACCATCAAGGGCCGGTGCAGTTGCTGGGCGATGTGTTCGGCCAGCGCCGTCTTGCCGCTGCCAGGCGGGCCGAAGAAGCAGAGGTTGCCGCGGCCGCGGCGCTGCAGGGCCTCGACGATGCGCGAGATCTCGAAGCGTGATTCGCAGTTGAGGAGCTCGGGCTCGTAGCGCGTGACCGTCACGCGCGCGCCACGCTCCTGGCCAGCCGAGCCCAAGGCCTTGTCGGCGTTGAGCAACTGGCGCTCGATCAGCTTTTCGCAGTCCTCACCATCGCCCGCGAGCTGGGCAAAGCGAACCGCGGTGCGGATCTGCGCCGGCGTGAGCGCGCGGCGCTCTGCCAGCTTGGCGGCAAAGCCGTCGCCGACCTTCACCTCCGACAGGGCGCGCTGCACCAGGCCCAGGCGCGCGCCCGGCGGCGGCGACTTGAGTTCGAGGTGGTACTGGAAGCGGCGCCGGAAGGCCGGGTCGATCTGCTCGATGCGGTTGGTCACCCAGACCACCGGCACCGGGTTGGTCTCGAGGATCTGGTTGACCCAGGCCTTGCCGCTGACCGAGGCGGAATGCGGCGCCTCGAGCGCTGAATCGAGCCGCGCCATCAGGTGCATGGTGTCGCTCGACAGCGGCGGGAACACGTCCTCGACCTCGTCGAACAGAAGAGCCACCTGCTCACTGGCCTTCAGGAACTGCTGGCTGATCTGCAAGGAGCGGTAGCGGTCTCGGCCGGTCAGCGAGTTGCCGTCACGGTCGGCGTATTCGACCTCGTAAAGATCCAGGCCCGCCTCTTCGGCCGCCACTTTCGCCAGCTCGGTCTTGCCCGTGCCCGGCGGCCCGTAAAGCAGCACGTTGACGCCAGGTTCGCGCCGCGCGACCGCCTGTCGCAGCAGGGTGCCTAGCACCTGCAGGTCTTCAGCGACGAATTGGAAGTCGCGGCCACTCAAGCTGCTCTTGACCACCGGCCGCGTGAACACGGCCATCAGGTCGTGCGGGCCCTGGTATTCGCGCATCAGCACCGGCGGCAGCTGGTCGCTGACCTTCATCAGGTCGGCCAGGTCGGTGATGTTGTGCTCCGAGATCAGGTTCTCGACCATGCCGATGCGCTCGAGCCGCGAACCGGCGCGCAAGGCCTCGGCCACATCGCGCTCGTCCACGCCGGCCACGGCCGCAATCGCGGCGAAGGCTTCTTGCGCGTTGTTGACCTTGAACTCGACCAGGGCGCCGCGCAGCTCGCGCTGGTAGCGGGCCAAGGTACCGTAGAGCAGCAAGGCCCGCTCGGCCGGATTGAGCTGCAGGAGATTGCCCAGGGCCGCGATGTTCTTCTCGACCAGGGTGGACTCGCGCTTGAGCTGGCGGTCGAGGTGGTCGCAGGTGGTGGCCAGCACGGCCAGCACGTCCTTGGGCGCGTCCTTCACGTACTCGTCGAGGTAGAAGAACAGCGTGGCTTCGGCGAAGGGGCCGTTCCAGACGCCGAAACGGTCCAGGAAGGCGGCATCACCCAGCGCCGTGTGACCGGCCCACAGCTCATTGCCCTGCACGCGCCGCTCGAGGAACTCGCGCAGCCTTGTCAGCACGCGCACCGGCCAGACGAGATGCCGGCCGGTGAAGGACAGGAGGCCGTTGAAATCGCGGCGCAGGTTGAAGCGGCCAGCATGCCGCACCGTCAGCGTCAGCACGAAATGCGAGCACATGCGATCCAGCACCGGGGCATTGCTGAGCCCGGGCGAAGCCAGCACGCTTTGCTGCTCTGCCAGACGCTTGACCATGGGCGACTCCTCGCTACCTTCGCCCGCCCTTGTTGGATCGGGCGGCGTGGTCCGATCTTGGCGCAGCCCGGCGCCAAGAACAAGGGGCCCCGTGAGGCCCCTGTGTTTGTCGTTCGTTAATGCATCACGACCGGCTGCTGTCCCATGTTGGCGTACCGCTCAATGAAGTCGTCCAGCTCATCTTCGGACGGCTCGCGGTCGCCAATCAGCGCCTCGACACCTTCCTGGAACTGCTGCGCCATCGCGCCCTCGATGAAGATCTCGCGACGAGCGAACTTGTCGACGATCTCGAAGCCACCCCGACTCAGACATTGCGGTGCATCTTCGCTGACGCCCGTATCAACCGGCACCTCGAACTGGACCACGATGTAGCTGGGGGAGTTGTAAAGCATGTGCATGAGAACTCTCCTATGGCCGGTAGCTGGATCCAGACTAAGCGCTTTCAAGAGCGCGCTGAGCCAAATACTGGCAGAAAGCCCCCCACTTCAGGGGAATCCATGAGGACCCGCTGTGGTGGAAGCGGCACAAGATCACGGCAACTCGGGCTTCCCTTCACTCTGGAGCAGCAATTCCCAGCGCAGGGTGTCGGCCTGCGTATGCCGGATGCGCACCGGCAGGTGATGGCGCGCCGGGTCCAGCCAGAGCTCGACCCGGGAATCCCAGGCACCAAGCGGCTCGCGCACCAGCCGCACGGCCGACTCCAGGCGCCCGGCAGGCAGCTCCAGGCCCTCGCGACCCAGCACCTTGAATCGCCACTGCTGCAGCTCGCCGCGCAGGCTGGCCACGGGCATCAAGAGCTCCGTGCCGACTTGATAGCGTTGCGGCTCGGCCTCGACCAGGGCGGCGAGCTGCAGCCACCAGCTGATGCGGTCCTGCGAACCTTGTTGCAAGGGCAGGACCGCCGGGCTGGCTGAAAAGCTGACCACCCCTTCGTCCCGACGGAAATTGGTGGCCTGGCGGTCGCGCATGCCTTGCTTGCCCTGCTGTCTTTGCGCAAAGCGGCGCGGCGCGAGGCCAGCATCCGGGTCCAGATCACCCAGGCTGCGCCAGGTGGGCAAGGCCTTGCCGGCAAGCTCACGCTCCAGCAAGGCCTCGTAGTGGCCTTGCTCATCGGGGCGCCAGCTCAGCCGCGCCGTGCCCTGCCGCTCGCCCTGGATCAGCAGGTACTGCCAGCTGAAGCCCGCCACCGGGCGCGGTGCGGCAGTGGCCGCCAAGGGCGTGCTCGGCCTCAGCTTCGGCAACTTGGCGGCGGGTTCACGGGGCATTGCAGGCGCCGCAGCGGCCGCAAGCTCGGGCTGGGCAGGGATCAACAGAACGCTGGTCGTGAAGGCCTTGGCCGGCTGGCCCAAAGGCAGTGCCGAAGGCCGGCTGAGCAGGCTCCAGACCAGGAGCAGATGCAGTGCCACGGCCGCCGCCAAGGCCCCAACCAGCACGCGCGGGCGCGGTGCATGGAGGGTCGTTGTCGCCAGGGCTTGAAGCATGTGGACAATGCTAGCCAAAGCGGCGCCCTGCCCGCATCGACCATCCAAGCCATGAAACTCGCCACCTACAACGACGGCTCCCGCGACGGCCAGCTGCTGGTCGTCTCGCGCGACCTCAGCCTGGCGCACTACGCCAGCGGCATCGCCACCCGCATGCAGCAGCTGCTGGACGACTGGAACTTCGTCGCACCGCAGCTGGAAGAGATTTCGCAGAACCTGAACCATGGCAAGGCGCGCCACGCCTTCCCGTTCGAGCCGCAGCGCTGCATGGCGCCGCTGCCACGCGCCTATCAATGGGCCGATGGCTCGGCCTACATCAACCATGTGGAACTGGTGCGCAAGGCCCGCGGCGCCGAAGTCCCCGAAAGCTTCTACACCGACCCGCTGATGTACCAAGGCGGCAGCGACGACTTCCTCGGCGCCTGCGAAGGCGCCCGCTTCGTTTCTGAAGCCATGGGCATCGACTTCGAGGCCGAGATCGCCGTGGTCACCGGCGATGTGGCCATGAGCACCGACGCCGACGCCGCGCTGGAATGCATCCGCCTCGTGATGCTGGCCAACGACTGGAGCCTGCGCAACCTGATACCGGCCGAGCTGGCCAAGGGCTTCGGTTTCTTCCAGAGCAAGCCGGCGACTGCTTTCAGCCCGGTGGCAGTCACGCCCGACGAGCTCGGCGACGCCTGGAAGAAGGGCCGCTTGCATCTCACTTTGCAGACGATGTGGAACGGCCGCAAGGTTGGCCAGTGCGAGGCCGGGCCGGAGATGAGCTTCCACTTCGGCCAGTTGATCGCCCACGTGGCCAAGACACGCAATCTGCGTGCCGGCTCGGTCATCGGCTCGGGCACGGTCTCGAACAAGGACTGGGCCAAGGGCTACAGCTGCATTGCCGAGAAGCGCGCGATCGAGATGATCGAGAGCGGCGGCGAAGCCAAGACCGAGTTCATGAAGTTTGGCGACACGGTGCGCATCGAGATGAAGGGACGGGACGGGCAGAGCATCTTCGGTGCCATCGAGCAGGATGTGCTGCCGCTGCATGTTCCCGACGCCAAATGACCGTCAAGAAGATCCTCATCGATACCGACCCCGGCCAGGATGACGCCATCGCCATCCTGCTGGCGCTGGCCAGCCCCGAGCTGGAAGTCGTCGGCATCACGACGGTGGCTGGCAACGTGCCGCTGCCGTTGACCAGCCGCAACGCACGAATCATTTGCGAGCTGGCGGGCCGCACAGACATGCCGATATTCGCCGGCGCTGCCAAGCCCTTGCAGCGCGAGCTGGTCACCGCCGAGTTCGTCCATGGCAAGAGCGGCCTGGATGGCATCGAATTGCCCGAGCCACAGATGCGTTTGCGAGAAGGCCATGCGGTCGACTTCCTGGTTGAGACCTTGATGCGGCTTGAAGGCATCACCGTCTGCGCATTGGGCCCGCTGACCAACATCGCACTGGCGCTTCAGAAGGAGCCGCGCATCGCTGCACGCATCGAGCAGATCGTGCTGATGGGCGGCGGTTGCTTCGAAGGCGGCAACATCACGCCGGCGGCCGAGTTCAATTTCTTTGTGGACCCGCAAGCTGCGGCACTGGTCTTCGCTGCCGGCATCCCGATCACGATGGCACCGCTGGACGTGACGCACCAGGCCCTGACCACGCGCCCACGCATTGCAGCCTTGCGCGCCCTGGGCAACCGCACCGGCCTGGCCTGCGCCGCGTGGATGGAATTCTTCGAGCGTTTCGACGAAGAGAAATACGGCCAGGAAGGCGGCCCGCTGCACGACCCCTGCGTGATCGCCTGGCTGCTGAAGCCCGAGCTCTTCACGGGCCGCCGCTGCAATGTCGAGATCGAGACCAGTAGCGACTTGACCCTGGGCATGAGCGTGGTGGACTGGTGGGGCGTCACGCCACGCAAGCAGAATGCGCTGGTGCTGGGCGGCATCGATGCCGAGGGCTATTTCAAGCTGATCACCGAAAGACTGGGGGCCTTGCCATGAAGCGTCGTGAGTTCACTGTCCTGGCCGCATCCGGCCTCTTGATCCCAACAAGCTGGGCCGCCATCAGCGAAACCGATGCCGCCAGCGGCATCCGTGCAGCGCTGGAGCGAGGCGCCGAATCGGCCGTGGCCATGCTCGGCAGGAACGACGGCTTCATGGGCAACCCGCTGGTGCGCATCGAGTTGCCGGAGCGGCTGAAAAGCGCGGTCAAGCTCCTGAAGGCCACCGGCCAGGGCAGGAAGGTCGACGAGCTGCTGCTGGCCATGAACCGCGCGGCCGAGGCCGCCGTACCGGCCGCCAAGCCACTGCTGGTCAAGGCGGTGAGAGACATCAGCGTAGAAGACGCCTTGAAGCTCGTGCGCGGCGGCAACGACAAGGCCGTGACCGATTTCTTCGCCGGCAAAACCCGCGAGCCCTTGGGCAAGCAGTTCCTGCCCATCGTCACGCAGGCCACGGAGAAGGTGGCGCTGGCCGACAAGTACAACGCCGTTGCCGGCAAGGCGGCCAGCATGGGCCTCATGAAGGGCGAAGACGCCAACATCCAGCAGTACGTCACGGCCCGCGCGCTGGACGGCCTGTTCCTGATGATTGGCGAGGAAGAAAAGAAGATCCGCCAGGACCCGATAGGCACCGGCAGCGCGCTCTTGAAGAAGGTGTTCGGGGGCAGGTGACTTTCGCGGCGTAGGTCGCTTGCGGCACGTAGCAGCCGTTCGTGTTCTGGTGTTTGGATTGGTCGAAGATCAGGCCGCCAGCGGGCATGCGCAGGTTCGGCCGCGGATAGGGGTGGGTACTGGAGCGAAGTAAAGGCGGAGGCCGAAGGCCGGGGGACATGAGCGCAAGTACCCACCCCTGTCCGTGGCAGCGCATAGGAGCCTCCGTCAAAAGAATGGCAGCAATGTGACGCTTCCAGACACCCCTCGGCACTTGCATGAGCCAAGGGGGGGCATCCTTCCGGATCGACCCCTTGGTCGCATGGTTCATTGCTTTGTGGCGCTGCCGCCCGAATTCAGCTGGATGAAGGGCGTACCGCCACCGGTGTAGTGGGGCAGGCGGCCGTCCCACTTCTTGATCGCGTCGGACTCGTTCTCCAGCTGCTTCAGGCGCAGCAGTTCGGGCGTCACTTCCAGCCGCTTGGCTTTCAAGGATTCGGCTTCACCGCGGGCCTTGGCCAGTGCCTGCTCGGCTTCCACCTTGATGCGCTCCAGGTCACGCTCGGCGGTGAGCTTCTTCTGCTCTGCTTCGACCTTGGCTTCGATGGCCTTGTCGAACACAGCGGAGAAGTCGTAGTTCACTGCGGCCAGCGAATCCACGATCACGCCATGGCGCTTCAGGCGCTGTTCCAGGGCGTCGCGGATCTTGCTGCTGACCTCGGTGCGCTTGGTCACCAGCTCTTCGGCGGTGTACTGGGCGGCAATGGCCTTGGTGGCTTCCTGAGCGGCCGGCTCGATCACGCGGGCGGCCACGGCATGCTCGTTGCCAATGGCCTGGTAGGTCTGCGACACGAGGGCTGGGTCCAGGCGCCAGTTCAAGGCCGCTGAAACAGCCACCTGCTGCAGGTCTTTCGATGCGGCAACGCCCTTGCCCTCGTTCTTCTGAAGGCGCACATCGATCATGTGCACCCGGTTCACGAACGGCATGACGAAATGCAGGCCCTCGCCCAGCGGCTCGGGATCGACCTTGCCAAAGGTGGTGATCACGCCGCGCGTACCCGACTGCACGATGCGCACGGGGTTGATCATGCTGACCAGGATGACGACGGCCAGGACGCCGACTGCGATCTTGGGCAGGGCGCCGAAGCGCGACGGTGATGACGAGGAATACATGGCTCCTTCTCCTTCTGAGGGGTTGTAGTGAGGCTTGCAGCGTAGCGGCGAGCGGGCACATCGCACGCTGACATCGGATGAATGGCTGGCACAAGGACATGAGCTGCGTGGACAATACGCCCCTTTCCCGACCGAACTGGCCCGCGCGCCGATCCTGCATTCATGACCGAGACCACCCCCACGCCCGAGGCTCCTGCCAACGAGGAAACCCAGGTAAACGAGGCTGCCGAAGCGACGGAAGCAGCAGACGCGGCGCATGCCGGTGAAGCAACGGAAACGACGGAGGCCGGCGCCGTTGCTGCCTCCACGCTGAGCCCCGCCGAGGTGGCCTCGCAGCTGAAGGCGCTGTTCCCGGCCCTGTTCACCGGCATGCAGAAGCCCCTGAAGCTGCGCATCCAGGCCGACATCCAGCAACGTGCGCCGGGCAGGTTCACCAAGGCCCAGCTCTCAGCCTTCCTGCGCCGCCACACGGGCAGCACCGGCTACCTGATCGCCCTGGGCAAGGCCACGCATCGCTACGACCTGGACGGCCAGCCTGGTGACGAGCTCCTGGAGGAGCACCGCCTGGCCGCCCGCGAGGAACTCAAGCGGCGCCGCGGCGTGCAGCAGGAGCGCGAGGCGCTGGAGAACCAGCAGCGCAACAACCGCGCCCAGCTCCTGCGCGATTTCCAGCGCACCACGCTGACCGAAGCCAATTTCTGCGTGCTGAAAGGCCTGACCCTGGAAGAGCTGCCCGGCATCCTCGAGATTGCCAGGAAGGAAGCCGCCGAGCGCCCGCCCGAGATGGAACAGCGCCCGCGCGAGCCGCGCCCGGACCAGCGTCGCCAGCCGCAGCGCCGAGAAGGCGGCGGCCGGCCCGGCGCCAACCCCAGCACCGGCCCTACATCTGCTCCCAAGGCAGGCCGTCGAAACGCCAGCCGCTGAGGCGGCCGCGCTGGAAGTTGGCGTCGATTTCACCCTCGAAACCATGCAGCACGTTGACCACCTCGGTGAAGCCGGCGGCCTCCAGGGCCTCGCCGGCCGCCACGGTGCGCTGGCCTGAGCGACAGATCAGGACCACCGGCGTGTCCAGCCGATCGCGCGCTTCGCGCCGCACCTGGGCCACGAACTGCGCGGCATCCGCCTGCATCTCCGGGTATTCATACCAGGCCAGGTGCACCACGCCCGGCGGATGGCCCACATAGAGGTATTCCAGCTCCATGCGGATGTCCAGGAACAAAGCCTCGGGCCTTCGTTGCAGGAAGGCGTGAGCGTCCTTCGGTAACAGGTGCTGCATGGGGTCTTGCCTGGTTTCCTACAATGGGCACATGAAGAACGCCTCCATCCGCTACACGCGCGGCGCCCAGCTGCCGGACATTCTGCAACAACGGATCGCCATCCTGGATGGCGCCATGGGCACGATGATCCAGCGCTACAAGCTGGGCGAGGCCGATTACCGCGGTGAGCGCTTCGCAAATCACCACAAGGACCTCAAGGGCAACAACGACCTGCTGGTCTTGACCAAGCCCGAAGTGATCTCCGAGATCCACGAGCAGTACCTGGCGGCCGGCTCCGACATCATCGAGACCAACACCTTCGGCACCACCTCGGTGGCGCAGGAAGACTACGAGCTGGGCGAGTACGCCTACGAGATGAACGTGGCCGCCGCCCGGCTGGCCCGCGCCGCCTGCGACAAGTACTCGACGCCCGAGAAACCGCGCTTCGCCGCCGGCGCCCTCGGCCCCACGCCGCGCACCGCCTCGATCAGCCCGGACGTGAACGACCCCGGCGCCCGCAATGTCGATTTCGACACCTTGCGCGCCGCCTACTACGAGCAGGCCAAGGGCTTGCTGGAAGGCGGCGTCGACCTGTTCCTGGTCGAAACCATCTTCGACACACTGAACGCCAAGGCCGCCATCTTCGCGCTGGACGAGCTGATGGAAGACACGGGCGAGCGCCTGCCGGTGATCATCTCCGGCACGGTGACCGATGCTTCCGGCCGCATCCTCTCGGGCCAGACCGTGACCGCCTTCTGGCATTCGGTGCGCCATGCCAAGCCGCTGGCCATCGGCCTCAATTGCGCGCTCGGTGCCACGCTGATGCGGCCCTACATCGAGGAGCTGGCCAAGGTGGCCGGCGCCACGGCGATCAGCTGCTACCCGAACGCCGGCCTGCCCAACCCGATGAGCGACACCGGCTTCGACGAAACACCGGACGTGACCGGGCGGCTGATGGAAGAGTTCGCCAAGTGCGGCTTCCTGAACATCGCCGGCGGCTGCTGCGGCACGACGCCGGGCCATATCGCCGCCATCGCCAAGCAGGTGTCGGCCTACAAGCCACGCGTCAGCGGGCAGAAGTTCTTCAGCGAGCTGGTCGAGGCTTGATCAATACAGTTTGAGCAAGCGTTCCATATTGACGTGCAGCTTGAGCTCGTGGGGCGCCAGGCTGGCCGCCACGGCCTGTGCGGCCAGGCGGGTGTCGCGCGGCACCGGCTCGCTCAAGGGGTTGCCGCTCTTGCCGATCAATGAGGCCACCAGCGGCTCATTGGCGCTGTGGCCGCGCTTGGCGACAACGCCCATTTCGTTGTTGGCCAGGCGCACCAGGCTGCCCGGCGGATAGAGCCCCACGGCCTTGATGAGCGCCGCGCCCGCCTCGTCGGGCTTCTGCAATTCGTCCAGATAGACCGCGCGGGCCGCAGCACCCGCTGACATCGCCTTGCGCGAACGGCGCGGCGACAGGCGGGCGGCAAAGATGTCGATGCGACGAAGCATGCGCGCCAGCTGCTCGGCGCCACCCCGGCCCGCCAAGGGCCCCGGGCCCGCTTCATGGCGCAGCATCAGGGTCTGCAACCAGAGTTCGTCTTGCACGCCCAGCGTGCGCAAGAGTTGCGGCGCCGTGGCGGCGCGCTGCCGCACTTCCTCGCGCTGCGCCTCCGTGAGCGCATCGTCGCGGGCACAGAGCCGGTCCTGCAGTTCGCTGATCGCGATATTCATGCTCAGGGCCGCGCGGGTCAGTGAGCCGCGCCATTCCTCGCGCCAGCCCAGGTTGCGCGCGCAGAGCTCGGCCAGCAGCAGGCACAGGAGGCCATGCTTGGCGCTGTACTGCTGGTACTCGTGGCTGACATCGAAGACCAGGCGCATCAGCATCGCATCGGCGTTCTGCTGCACGCGGGCCATCATCTCGCCATAGTGCAGCTCGAAGCGGTTGGCGAAGTCTTCCGGCTTCGGGTCGCGCAAGAGCGTGTGCACATGCAGGATCAGATCGACCCAGGCCGCCTGGTCGCTGAAGCTGACCGGGCCGCGCTTGGCCAGCGTTTCCGGGCGGTAGTCCGCCTTGGCACCGGCGATGCTGCCCAGGGTGGCGCCCTGGTGCATCATCGTGTCCATCTTGTGGTTGAGTGCCTTCTGGTATTCCTTGGTCTCGTGCGCCTGCACATAGGCGCCGCGCTCGATCAGCGCCTGCACCTGCGGCGTGTTGGGCAGCACCTGGCCCGAGGCGAACAGCAGCTTGCCGCTCGCATCGCGCAGCGAGAAGCCCAGCACCTGGCCGATGCGCAGTGAGTTCGGTGGAAGATGGATGAGGTCCAAGGATTTACGCTCCCGTTCTTTCACGATTGTCGGCCTTGACGGACATCTGCTGAAGCCCTGCGCGTAAAATCCCGCACGGTCCGAGGAGCGTTGCGACGAGGGGCTACCCCAGGGCAGCCCGCCGCCAGGCTTGGACCGGACGGCCGATCACCCCGGATTCACCCGATGGCCGTCTCCAACGACGCTCACCGAACCCTGTATTCCCTGGGGGCCGCGGTGAGTGCGCGGCCCGATCTGAAGCTCCTGAGGCCGCCATGACCGCATCCACCGCCACCCGCCCCGCACCGATGAAGCTCTCCGGGCTTGAGCCGGTGCTGATCGGCGAAGGCAGCCTGTTCGTCAACATCGGCGAGCGCACCAACGTCACCGGCTCCAAGGCCTTTGCCCGCATGATCCTGGCCGGCCAGTTCGAGGAAGCGCTGGCCGTGGCCCGCCAGCAGGTCGAGAACGGCGCGCAGGTCATCGACGTGAACATGGACGAGGCCATGCTGGACAGCAAGGCGGCCATGGTGCGCTTCCTGAACCTGATCGCCTCCGAGCCCGAGATCGCCCGCGTGCCCATCATGATCGACTCGTCCAAGTGGGACGTGATCGAAGCCGGCCTCAAGTGCATCCAGGGCAAGGGCATCGTCAACTCGATCTCGATGAAGGAGGGCGAGGCCGAGTTCCGCCGCCAGGCCAATCTGGTGCGCCGCTACGGCGCCGCCGCCGTGGTGATGGCCTTCGACGAGAAGGGCCAGGCCGACACCTTCGAGCGCAAGATCGAGATCTGCGAGCGCGCCTACAAGATCCTCGTGGACGAAGTCGGCTTCGACCCCGAGGACATCATCTTCGACCCCAACATCTTCGCCATCGCCACCGGCATCGAGGAGCACGACAACTACGCGGTCGACTTCATCAATGCCACGCGCTGGATCAAGCAGAACCTGCCCGGCGCCAAGGTCTCGGGCGGCGTCTCCAACGTGTCGTTCAGCTTCCGCGGCAACGACCCGGTTCGCGAGGCCATCCACACCGTCTTCCTGTATCACGCTATTCAAGCCGGCATGGACATGGGCATCGTCAACGCCGGCATGGTGGGCGTGTACGACGAACTGGAGCCGGTGCTGCGCGAGCGCGTGGAAGACGTGGTGCTGAACCGCCGCCCGGACAGTGGCGAGCGCCTGATCGAAGTGGCCGAAAGCGCCAAAGGCGCCGCCAAGGACGATTCGGCCCGTTTGGCCTGGCGCGCTGGCGACGTGAATGCGCGGCTCTCGCATGCGCTTGTGCATGGCATCACCGACTTCATCACCGAAGACACCGAGGAATGCTGGCAGGCAATCAAGGCCACCGGTGGCCGGCCGTTGCACGTGATCGAAGGCCCGCTGATGGCCGGCATGAATATCGTGGGCGACCTGTTCGGCCAGGGCAAGATGTTCCTGCCGCAAGTGGTGAAGAGCGCGCGTGTGATGAAGTCCGCCGTGGCCCACCTGATTCCCTACATCGAGGAAGAAAAGCGCCAGCTCGAAGCGGCCGGCGGCGACGTGAAACCCAAGGGCAAGATCGTCATCGCCACCGTCAAGGGTGACGTGCACGACATCGGCAAGAACATCGTCACCGTGGTCCTGCAGTGCAACAACTACGAGGTCGTCAACATGGGCGTGATGGTCCCGTGCCAGGACATCCTGGCCAAGGCCAAGGTCGAGGGCGCCGACATCATCGGCCTCTCCGGCCTGATCACGCCGAGCCTCGAAGAGATGCAGCATGTGGCGGCCGAGATGCAGCGCGACGACTACTTCCGCATGAAGAAGATTCCGCTGCTGATCGGCGGTGCCACCTGCAGCCGCGTTCACACGGCCGTGAAGATCTCGCCGCACTACGAAGGCCCGGTGGTCTATGTGCCGGACGCCTCACGCTCGGTGGGCGTCTGCTCAGAGCTCCTGAGCGACGAGCGCGCCGCGCGCTTCATCGCCGAGCTCAAGGCCGACTACGACAAGGTGCGCGAGCTTCACGCCAACAAGAAGCAGACGCCGCTGGTCACGCTGGCCGCCGCGCGCGCCAACAAGACCAAGGTCGACTGGGCGGGCTACCAACCGCCGGCGCCGAAATTCATCGGCCGTCGCGTCTTCAAGAACTACGACCTGGCCGAGCTGGCGCAACACATCGATTGGGGCCCGTTCTTCCAGACCTGGGACCTGGCCGGCCCTTTTCCCGCCATCCTGAAGGATGAAGTCGTCGGCACCGAGGCACAACGCGTGTTCAGCGACGGCAAGCGCATGCTGCAGCGCCTGATCGAAGGCCGCTGGCTGACCGCCAATGCGGTGCTGGGCCTCTACCCGGCCGCGCAGGTGAATGACGACGATATCGAGATCTACAAGGACGAGAGCCGCAGCGAGGTATTGATGACCTGGCGCGGCCTGCGCATGCAGTCGGAGCGCCCGGTGGTGGACGGCGAGATGCGCCCCAACCGCTGCCTGTCCGACTACATCGCTGCCAAAGGCAGCGTGCCTGATTACATCGGCATGTTCGCCGTTACCGCCGGCATCGGCTGCGACAAGAAGGAAGCGCAGTTCCTGGCCGATCATGACGACTACTCGGCCATCATGCTGAAGGCCCTGGCCGACCGCCTGGCCGAAGCGCTGGCCGAACGCCTGCACCAGCGCGTGCGCACCGAGTTCTGGGCCTATGCGTCCGATGAAGCGCTGTCCAACGAAGACCTGATCGCCGAGAAGTACCGCGGCATCCGCCCGGCGCCCGGCTACCCGGCCTGCCCCGACCATCTGGTCAAGGCCGAGATGTTCCGCGTCTTGACGCCGGAAGAGATCGGCATGGGCCTGACTGACAGCATGGCCATGACGCCCGCTGCCAGTGTGTCGGGCTTCTACATGGCGCACCCCGAGGCGAGTTACTTCAATGTCGGCCGCATCGGCGACGACCAGGTGCAGGATTGGGCCGCTCGCATGGCGCTGGACCAGCGCGATGCCGAGCGGGCGCTCGCGCCGCTGCTCGGCTAGTCACATCCTCTTGCATCTCCAAGCCCGCTGCGGCGCCACCGGCGCTCGCAGCGTGACAAGCTTTCGGCCGTAGTTCTGATAACGAGAGGCCCAGCCCATGAAGTTCCCCCTCACTGCCAGCCAGACCATTGCCTCCATCGCCATCGCCGGCGGCTTGCTCGGCGGCGCCTTCGCGCTGGGCAAGATGAACAGCAGCAGCAGCACGCCACCGGGGCCACAGGCGGCGACCGATGACAGCGAGGCGGCGCCCGCCAAGCCCTCGGCCCCGGCGGCCAAGGCCGATCTGTGCAAGGGCTGCCTGCGCGTCGTGGAAGTGCACACCGAGGAGCGCACCAGCAAGACCAGCGGCGTGGGCGTCGTCGGTGGGGCCGTCATCGGCGGCCTGATCGGCAACCAGATCGGCGGCGGCAACGGCAAGAAGCTCGCCACCGTGGGTGGCGCCGTTGCCGGCGGCTATGCCGGCAACGAGATCGAGAAGCGCCGCAACACGCACAAGGTCTGGGTGGTCAAGCTGCAAGCCGATGACGGTACGACACAGACGCGCGAGCAGGCCAGCAACCCAAACCTGCAGGCCGGCGACGTGGTCGAACTGCGCCAGGGACAGCTGCTGCGCCGCTGAAGCGGCGCACGCTGCCTGAGCGCTCAGCCCCTTGAGCGCAGCCAGTCCGCCGTGTCGCGGATCAGGTGGCCGGAGATGCTGAAGCGCGGCGGAATGCCGGGCAGCTCGTCGATGTCGAACCAGCGGGCATCCTCGATCTCGCCTGGCTGGGGCACGATCTCGCCACCCACCCATTCGGCCGTGTAGGCCACCATCAGGCTGTGCGGAAAAGGCCAGCTCTGGCTGCCGTAGTAGCGCAGGCCTTGCACTCGTACGCCCACCTCCTCGGCCACCTCGCGGTGCACGCACTCTTCCAGCGACTCACCCGCCTCGACAAAGCCCGCCAGCGCGCTGTATGAGCCGGGCGTGTAGCCGGGCGATCGGGCCAGCAGCAGCTCGCGGCCGCGCCAGATCAAGGCCATCATGGCTGGATTGATGCGCGGGTAGACCGTGTGCTGGCAGGACGGGCAACGCCGCGCGCGCTCGTTCGGTACCGGCACCGTCGGGGTGCCGCAGACACCGCAGAAGGCGTGCGCACGGTCCCATTCCAGCACCTGTGCGGCCCGCGAAGCCAGGGCCATCAGCGGCTCGGGCAGGACCCGCATCGCGGCGCGCAAGGGATGCGCTTCCCAGCCACTTGGAACTTCGTCCAGCCGCATGGTCCAGCTGTCCAGCGCACCCAGCCGGCCCAGGTAGTGGCGCGGCGCCGCAGCTGGCGGCTCGCTGGGGCGCAAGACCTGGCCCTCCTGCAGCAGCAGCTGGCCATCGACGAAGGCAAAGCACCAGGCCTCGACCGAGGCAGGTGCGAGCGGCGCGGTGGCCGGGACGAAGAGATCGTTGTCGCTCATGCCATCAGGCTACAGGAAAGCCGCGCCGCAGTTGCACTGCCTCGGCCAGATGGCCGGTCGTGATCAGGGTTTCATCGGCCAGGTCCGCCACGGTCCGGGCCACTCGCAACACGCGGTGGTAGCTGCGCGCCGACCAGCCGAGGCTGGTGGCCGTCTTGTCCAGGAAGCGCGCCTCGGCCGCGCCCAGCTGCGCATGCTGGTCCAGCGCCTGGGCCGCCAGGCGGGCGTTGCTGCAGCCCTGGCGATGCAGGGCACGCGCCCGCGCCGCGGCGACGCGGGCGGCAACCTCGGCGCTGCTTTGGCCTCCTGCCGCGCTGGCCATCGAGGCCGGCGCCACCGCCGGCACCTCGATGCGCAGGTCGATGCGGTCCAGCAGCGGCCCGCTGAGTCGGCCTTGGTAGCGGCTCACCTGTTCCGGCGTGCAGCGGCAGGCCTGCACCTGGCTGCCATGATGGCCGCACGGGCAGGGGTTCATCGCCGCCACCAGCTGGAAGCGGGCCGGGAACTCCGCATGTCGGGCCGCGCGGGCAATCAGGATGCGCCCTGTTTCCAGGGGCTCGCGCAAGGCCTCAAGGGCCGTCCTTTGAAATTCGGGGAATTCATCCAGGAAGAGCACGCCGTGCTGTGCCAGGGAAATCTCGCCCGGCCGCGGCGGCGAACCACCGCCCACCAGCGCCACACTGGAAGCACTGTGATGCGGCGACCTGAACGAGCGACGCCCCCAACGCGCTGGCACGAAGGCGCCGGCCAGGCTGAGCACGGCAGCCGATTCCAGCGCCTCCTCATCATCCAGCGGCGGCAGCAAGCCGGGCAGACGCTGGGCCAGCATCGACTTGCCGCTGCCCGGCGGGCCAATCAAGAGCAGGCTCAGCTCGCCAGCCGCGGCGATCTCCAGCGCCCGCTTGGGCGCGGCCTGGCCCTTGATGTCACGCAGGTCCGGGCCTGGCTCCGCCGCCTGCCGGGGCGCCGCCTGGGCGCGGGGAAGCTGCTGCTCAGCAGCCGGCAGCAGGCAGGCCACCAGGTCGAGCAGATGCGCCGCCTCTCGCACGTCCACGCCTTCGACCAGCGATGCCTCCGCCGCACTGGCCACTGGCAAGAGCAGGCGCCGCGGCGAAGCCTCGCGCCGCAAGGCCAGCGCCATGGCCAGCGCGCCGCGCACCGGGCGCAGATGCCCGGCCAGCGAGAGCTCACCGGCGCATTCGAATCCATCGAGCCGGCTTGCATCGAGCTGGCCACTGGCCGCCAGGATGCCCAGCGCAATCGGCAGGTCGAAGCGTGCGCCCTCCTTGGGCAGGTCGGCGGGCGCCAGATTGACCGTGATCCGCTTGTCATGGGGAAAGGCCAGGCCACTGCTCTGCAAGGCGGCCCGCACCCGCTCACGCGCTTCCTTGACCTCGGTATCGGCCAGGCCCACCAGGGTGAAGCTGGGCAGGCCGTTGGCCAGATGCACTTCGACACTGACCGGCGCCGCGGCCAGGCCGTCGAGCGCGCGGCTGTGGATCACGGCCAATGACATGGACGCTCCCCTTGTGAGTTAGCAAATGCCGGCGATTGTGCTACGGCGTTGGCGGCAGCAGGGGTGCCAGCAGGCCGAACAGCGGCGGCTGCCCATGGCGGTATTCGCTGATCATGTTCAGATCCGTGATCACCATCGGCGGCACCGCACCGGCGTTGGCCTGAAGGTACTCCGCTGCCGGCTGCAGGGGTTCATTCAAGAGCTTCCAGGCCACGTGAGGCTTGGTGAACAAGGCTTCGCCAAAGCTTGGCTTACCGCCGGTGCGGCAGGCACGCAGGACGGCCTCTGCATCGGGCCGGCGTTGCAGCGCAGCGGCGCTCATGTAGGCGAAGTTGCCGTAGCGGATGACGTGCGGAAATACGGCCAGCGCCGTGGCATACGCATCGCGGCTGCTGGTGGTGTTCATGGCCGCAACGCCACCGGGCGCCAGATGCCTGCCCAGCTCGCTCAGGTACTCGTGCGACAGCAGGAGCGTCGTGTACGCGCGCCAGTGGAAGGTGGTGTTCTGGAAAATCAGGTCGTACTGCGCCTGCGGATGCGCTCGCAGCCAGCGCCGGCCATCGTCGATGTGCAGGCGCACGCGTGGGTCGCTCAGGAGCGGCGCCACCGCCGGATAGCGCGAGATCATTTCGCGGTAGCCCGGGTTGATCTCCACCACGTCAACCTGCTCGACACCTGGAAAGCCCAGGATGACCTCGGTCCAGGCCCCGGTGGACAGGCCGATCACGAGCACCCGGCGAGGCTTGTTGTGCAGCAGCGCCATCAGGTAGGCACGGTCCAGTCCGTTCGAGTTCTGTGCCATGTCGACATTGATGCGGCCGTCATAGGCGTTGCCACCATAGGTGGTGTCGCTGTCGTCGCCGTGGGTGACATGCAGGATGCCGTGCTTGTTCTGGATCAGGTGCGCCAAGGGTGCGTCGCCCTGCCAGGGCTCGGCGACCTTGTCGATGACGACCAGGGGGTGCACGACCAGGACCAGGCCCAGCGCCAGCAACGCCGCCGGCATGGCGAACCAGCTGACGCGCCGCTGCGGCGTTGCAGCGAGCGTCAACAAGCCCAGCAGCGCCGTCGCGCCACACACCAGCGCCCAGACGCTCTCGACCCGCAGCACATCCAGCAGCCAGAAGCCGGTGATCAGGGGGCCAAGTGCCGAGCCCATGACATTGGCCAGATAGACACGCGACACCGAGCGACCGAGGTCAGCTTCGGCCGTCGCGGAGCCGAGGTGATGGACGATGGGGAACAGAACGCCCTTGGCGCCTGCGGTCACCGCGATCATCAACACCAGGCCGGCCAGGCGAATTGGCGAATTGCCAAGCAACGGCGCCATCAGTTGCAGGGCGACCAGGTCCAGCGCCGCGGCCCAGCACAGCGCCCGTGCCGCCGAAGCCAGCACGGCTGGACTGTTCGCACAGATGCGCCGCCCGACGACGGCACCAATGGAGATGCCCAGCAGAAAGGCCGCCAGCACGATGGCGAAGGCCTGGGGTCGCCCCTGCTGCCCGAAGGAGAGCAGCCGGACCCAGAGGATTTCCTGGCTCAGCGACAGCAGGCCGACGCTGAAGGACAAGGCCAGGGCCAGACGGCGCAGCCCGGTTTGGTTCTCGTTCATGCCGCGGCCCTCCCGCGCAGAGCGCTGGCAACGATCAGGCTTGCTGCGGCATTGAGCGCGGCCGCCAACCAGACGGCCTGACGCAGGTCCAGCCAATACAGCAGGAAGAAGCCAATGGCCAGCGCGCCAGTGGCCGCGCCCAGGGTGTTGATGAAATACAGCGTGCCCGTGGACACGCCCACATTGCCCGAGCTCCGCCAGGCATGAGCGACCAGCATTGGCAGCGTCGCGCCCATGCAGACGGTGGGCAAGAGGAGCAGGGCAAAGCTCAGGGCCGCCGCCGCCGGCCTCGACAGCCCGGCGAACAGGGCTGCGCAAGCCTGCAGCAGGTCCACGCTGACCAGGCCATAGGCCGCGATCGCGCCCTCGAACAGGCAAAAGGCCAGGAGGATGCGGGCCGGCCAGCGATCAGCCAGCGCACCGCCCAGCAGGGCACCGAGACCCAGGCCCAGCATGAAGGTCGAGACCACGATGGTCACCGACTCGATGTCGACCCCGATCACCACGAAGAGCAGGCGTTGCCAGGCCAGTTGGTAGACCAGCGCCGCAAAGCCGGAGAGGAAGAAGGCGGTGGCCACCCGCAAGGTGGCACGAGATCGCTGGCTCAAGAATGACCTCCGGATGTTCGTATCGCGGCCGATGCTAACCCGGCGCAAGCCCTTGCCGTCCCGACCCCATCCGCACGCTTGTGGGGCGCGCACCAGACTGGCGCAAGCGGCGCAAATGAGCCATTGTGGTGCACCGCGACCAGCCGATACGGCACGTGAGCCCTGCCTTCCCCGGGGCACAGCCCCTGGAACGGACCAAACCGGTGCTGGCACGGAAGCTGCAAGAGCTGGCTTGAAATCCTGTTTGCCATCCTGACCCATTCCCCCAATCAAGGAGTCCTGCGAATGAAGCAACAACTTGCCACCCTGGCCCTGGCCCTTTCCGCTGCCCTGCCCGCTTTTGCCCAGGAAGCAGCCGCACCGGTCGATCCCTTGTCCTTCAATGTCAGTGTCACCACCGACTACCGCTATCGCGGCATTTCGCAGACCCGCCTGAAGCCGGCCCTGCAGGGCGGTGCCGATTACGCTTCGCCGAGCGGCTTCTACATCGGCGCCTGGGGCTCCACGATCAAGTGGATCAAGGACGCGGGCGGCGATGCCCCGGCCGAAGTCGACGTCTACGCCGGCTACAAGACCGAAGTCTCCAAGGACCTGCTGCTGGACGTCGGCGTGCTGCAGTACTACTACAGCAAGAACAAGCTGAACCCCAGCGCCAACACGCTGGAGCTCTACGGTGCCCTGACCGCCGGCCCGGTCACGGGCAAGCTGTCGTACAGCACCAGCAATCTGTTCGGCTTCGCCAACAGCAAGGGCAGCCTCTACCTCGACCTGAGCGCCAGCTTCGACCTCGGCGACGGCCTGATGCTCACCCCGCACCTGGGCCGCCAGGAAGTGCGTCACAACAAGACGTACAGCTACACCGACTACAGCCTCGCCCTGTCCAAGGACTTCAGCGGCCTGGTGGTCTCGGGCGCCGTCATCGGCACCGATACCGACGCCTATGTCGGCGGCCCCTCGTCCAAGAACCTGGGCAAGGCCGGCCTGGTCCTGTCGCTCAAGAAGAGCTTCTGAAGAAACAAGCGCACGTCGCACGCACGGAGTAACCCACCATGAAACTGATCACCGCCGTCATCAAGCCCTTCAAGCTTGACGAAGTGCGCGAAGCCCTCAGCGCCATCGGCGTGCAGGGCCTGACCGTCACCGAGGTCAAGGGCTTCGGCCGCCAGAAAGGCCATACCGAGCTGTACCGCGGCG
The DNA here is from genome assembly GCF_044043925.2 of Paucibacter sp. JuS9. NCBI lineage: Bacteria > Pseudomonadati > Pseudomonadota > Betaproteobacteria > Burkholderiales > Sphaerotilaceae > Roseateles > Paucibacter sp. JuS9. The sequence continues at coordinate 4,694,135 of NZ_CP194172.1, read as the reverse complement.
CCGAATACGTCGTCGATTTCCTGCCCAAGGTGAAGATCGAAGCGGCGGTGGCCGACGACGTGGTGGAGCAGGTGATCGAGGCCATCGAGTCCTCGGCCCGCACCGGCAAGATCGGCGACGGCAAGATCTTTGTCTCGCCGCTGGACCAGGTCGTGCGCATCCGTACCGGCGAGACCGGCACGGACGCTCTTTGACAACAAGAAGCCTGTTGGAGAACAAACGATGAAGAAACTTCTCGCCTCCCTGGCCCTGGCCGCTGCGGTCTTCGCGCCCGCCGCCTGGGCCCAGGATCAGGCCGCTTCGGCTCCCGTGGCTGCTTCGGCAGTCGTTGCTGCTGCTGACGCGGCATCTGCAGCCGCACCGGCCGCCTCGGCTCCCGCTGAAGCGGCTTCGGCCGCCGCACCGGCACCCGTGCCCAACAAGGGCGACACCGGCTGGATGCTGCTCTCGACCCTGCTCGTCATCCTGATGACGGTGCCGGGCCTGGCGCTGTTCTATGGCGGCCTGGTCCGCAGCAAGAACATGCTGTCGGTGCTGATGCAGGTGATGGTCGCGTTCTCGCTGATCGTCGTGCTGTGGGTGCTCTACGGCTACAGCTTCGCGTTCACCGAGGGCAACCAGTTCATCGGCGGCACCGACCGGCTGTTCATGAAGGGCCTCTGGGACAACGTCGCCGGCACCTTCGCCACTGGCGCCACCTTCAGCAAGGGTGTGCCAATGTACGAGATGGTGTTCGCCGCCTTCCAGGCCACCTTCGCCGGCATCACGGCCTGCCTGATCGTCGGTGCCTTCGCCGAACGCATCAAGTTCTCGGCCGCCCTGCTCTTCCTGGCCCTGTGGTTCACCTTCAGCTACCTGCCGATTGCCCACATGGTCTGGTTCTGGGCGGGCCCGGACGCCTACACCAGCGCCGCCGTGGTCGATGAGATGAACGCCAAGGCCGGCATGATCTGGCAATGGGGCGCGCTGGACTTCGCCGGCGGCACGGTGGTGCACATCAACGCCGCTGTGGCTGGCCTGGTGGGCGCCTTCATGATCGGCAAGCGCGTCGGCTACGGCAAGGAGGCGTTCACGCCTCACAGCCTGACGCTGACCATGGTCGGTGCCTCGCTGCTGTGGGTGGGCTGGTTCGGCTTCAACGCCGGCTCGGCACTGGAAGCCAACGGCTTCGCTGCCCTGGCCTTCATCAACACCTTCGCTGCCACGGCTGCCGCCGTGCTGGCCTGGTGCATCGGTGAAGCGCTGATGAAGGGCAAGGCTTCGATGCTGGGTGCAGCCTCGGGTGCAGTGGCTGGCCTGGTGGCGATCACGCCGGCAGCCGGCAACGTCGGCATCGGTGGTGGCCTGGTCATCGGCTTCGTCGCCGGCTTCGCCTGCCTGTGGGGTGTCACCGGCCTGAAGAAGCTGATCGGTGCGGACGACTCGCTGGACGTGTTCGGCGTCCACGGTGTCGGCGGCATCGTCGGCGCCCTGCTGACCGGCGTGTTCAACTCGCCCGCCCTGGGCGGCCCGAGCGCCGTCGGCGACTGGGTCACGGTGGCCATGATTGCCCCGGACGCCTACAGCATCGGCGCGCAAGTGCTGACGCAGGCCAAGGCCATCGGCGTGACCATCGTCTGGTCCGGCGTGGTCTCCGTGATCGCCTACAAGATCGTCGACCTGGTGCTGGGCCTGCGGGTCAGCGAGGAAGACGAACGCGAAGGCCTGGACATCACCTCGCACGGCGAGACGGCCTATCACAAATGATCTACAAGCAAGCCCGCCAAAGGGCTTGAGATCGCTCAAGAGCCGCCTTCGGGCGGCTCTTTTCTTTGCGTCAGCGGATCGCCCCGCCGGACCCGGGCCTTGATTCCCTGACTTGTGCCCCTATCTGCGCCAGTCCCTAGAATGAGCCGACACCCAGCTCCAAGAAGCCGCACGCCATGGTCCCCCACCTCATCACCGCTCTGAATGGTCCGATCAACGAGCTGGAGCAGCGCATCCTGGAGTCGATGCCGGCCATCGAACGATGGTTCCGCCTGGAATGGATGGAACACACGCCGCCCTTCTACACCTCGGTGGACGTGCGCAATGCCGGCTTCAAGCTGGCACCGGTGGACACCAATCTCTATCCCGGCGGCTTCAACAACCTGACGCCCGAGATGCTGCCGCTGGCCGTACAGGCGGCAATGGCAGCCATCGAAAAGATCTGCCCTGAAGCCAAGAACCTCCTGCTGGTGCCTGAAAAGCACACGCGCAACACCTTCTACCTGAGCAATGTCGCCACCCTGGTCCGCATCTTCACGCAGGCCGGCCTGAACGTGCGCCTGGGCACGCTGGACGAAACCATCACCGAGCCGACGCCGCTCAACCTGGCCGACGGCACGACGCTGACGGTCGAGCCGCTGATCCGCAACCGCGGCCGCGTGATGCTCAAGGACTTCGATCCTTGCACCGTGCTGCTGAACAACGACCTCTCGGCCGGCATTCCCAGCGTGCTGGAGAACCTGCACGAGCAATACCTGCTGCCGCCGCTGCATGCCGGCTGGGCCGTGCGCCGCAAGACCAAGCATTTCGCCGCCTACAGCAATGTGGCCAAGAAGTTCGCCAAGCTGCTGGGCATGGACCCGTGGCTGATCGACCCGATATTTGCCGGCGCCGGTGAGCTGAATTTCGCCGACGGCACCGGCATCGAGGCCCTGCAGTCGCAGACCGACGCGCTGCTCACCAAGATCCGCCGCAAGTACAAGGAATACGGCATCCAGGACAAGCCCTTCGTCATCGTCAAGGCCGATGCCGGCACCTACGGCATGGGCATCATGACCGTGCGCGACGCCAAGGACCTGGAAGCGCTGAACCGCAAGGCCCGCAACAAGATGAGCGTGATCAAGGACGGCCAGGAGGTCTCCGAGGTCATCATCCAGGAAGGCGTGCCGACCAATGAACGCGTGAACGATGCCGTGGCCGAGCCGGTTGTCTACATGATGGACCGTTACGTCGTGGGCGGCTTCTACCGCGTGCATGCCGAGCGCGGCGTCGACGAGAACCTGAACGCCCCCGGTGCCAGCTTCGTGCCCCTGGCTTTTGCCGAGAGCTCGCAACTGCCCAAGCCCGGCGAGAAACCGGGCGTCAGTGCGCCCAACCGCTTCTATATGTACGGCGTGATCGCCCGCCTGGCCATGCTGGCGGCCAGCTACGAACTCGAGGTCACCGACCCCGAGGCCGAGATCTACGCCTGAGCCGCTTCAGCTCAGGACTGAAGCTTGAGCACATGGGTCGTGCGGGCCTCGTTCTTGCCGACCGTGCCCGAACCCTGGTTGCGTGATTCGCTCTTGAGCAGCACCAGGCGGTCGGCCTGCAAGCCGTAGTGATGCTCGTCTTCGCTTTGCTGCTCGAAACTGAAGACCAGGAAGGCACGGCCTGATACCGACTCCCGGGTCTTGGCCGCCAGCGGCAGGCCTTGCGGGCCGACCCACAGCTCCAGCGTGGCGGCGTATTTCTTGACGGCATCTGCAAACTGGCCGCTCATCTTTGGCTTCTCGAGCTCGAAGCTCAGCAGCGTCGCCGGCTTGCCCTGCCAGCTGTCGGCCTTCTCGCCCTTGAGCTTGGCGCGGTGCAGCAGGCGGCTCAAGCGGGCGGCCGGGTTGAGCAGCTCGCGCAGCGAAGCCGGCGACAGCCTCCCCATGCCGCTCGAAGCCGGCGTCTTGGACTTGGGATCGGCGGCCTTGGCCTGCTCCTCGGCCTCGGCCTTCTGCAGGAGCTCGCGGGCAAAGGCCACGCGCAGGCCTTGCGGGCCGTCTTCGACCTGCACCGCAGCCTCACCGACCGACTCCTCCAGGTCCTTGCCTTCGCCATTGCGGTTGAGCGACTTGACCTCGATGGTCGCCTTCAAGGGGCTGAGGGCCGGCTTGGCCAACTGGGCGCGCAGCTCGGACAGGGTATCGGCCTGGCTGGCCAGTGGGGCGGCCACCAGCGCGGCGGCAAGAATGCAGCGGGACTTCGTCATGAGCATGGCGGCTCCTCCTCGGCTCTTCGTCACTCGGTGCGACCAGCGCACGGCCGCCGCAGTATAGGGAGCCATTCAGGGCGCGAGCCACTGCAGCCAGCGACCATGCGGATGCGACCAGGCCAGGGCGCGATGCTGCAGCTCCCCGGCCTCGGCCCATTGCAGGTTCCATAGCGTGGCGCTGGCTTCGTCTGCCAGCGGGGCCGGCCTGGCCAGGCCCGGTGCATGCGAGCCCGGCAGTTCGGCATTGAGCCAGATGAGGCCACGCCCGCGCACCAGGGCGGCGACGGCTTCGACATGCCGCTGCAAATCTTCTGCGCTGAAGTAGAAGAGCACCCAGCTGTTGAACAGCACCGGCTGCACGCCAGGCGGCAGTTGATCAAGCCATTCCCGCAAGAGGTCCAGGCCCGAGGCAGCCTTCTGCACGCGATGAGCTGCGACGCGAGCGAGCTTGATGGCCTGGTCCAGGCGCAGGGCGCGCTCGCGTTCGCTTGGCCACACGCAGGCGCGCAGCCAGCGCACCGCGTCTTCGTCGCCCAGGGCGATGGCCGACGGATCCATGCCCATGCGCTCGACCAGTCGAAAGCCCGCGGCCTCGCGCGGCAGCGGCGCATCGCCCCGCCACTCGCAATGGATCAAAGGCCGGCCGGGTTCGGCCGCAGCACCTCGCTGGCAGGAGCCGTAGTCGTAGCGGTACTGATCAACGCCCAGGTTCAGCCCGGCGCTGCAGCCGAAGTCGAACAGCGCCAGGTCCTGCCTACCCGATTGCGCGGCTATCGCCTGCAGCGCGGGCCAGAGCGCGGCGCAGCGGCCGATCTCGTTCGTCTGCGTGCTGCGACGGCGCAGCGATTCGAGCAGGCCAGCCCGCTCCTGATCGACGAAATCCAGCAGCGCCGGCAGCAGGTCCGGATCTGGCGCCCGCGTACCGCCGACGCTCGGGTAGTAGGCCGCCAGCGCATGATCGGCGCCGCTCAGGATCCGCTCGTGCAGGCTCGCCAGCAGCAGCACCGGCTTTTGCTGCGTGGGCGGCGCATGCTCCATCAAGGCCAGCAGCGCCGGCGACTCGGCCACGCTGCTGCAAATCGCCTGGTAGAGCGGGTCGTGCGGGCATTCATGCGTTGCAAAGTGGCGGAACTGCGCAGCGAGCGAGGGGCTGGGTTTCATGCCCCGCAGCCTAAGCGCGTTGGCCGTGAAGCCGTGCAGCCAATCCGGCATGGAGCGATGCCCGGCACGGGGGTTTGCGCCAATGACGGATCACATCCCCGGTCCGACACTGCCGCCCAACAAGCCATCCCCGGAGCACCACCCCATGAACGACGTCACCACCTCGAACAGCAACGACCGCACCATGGCCATCCTGGCCCATATCGGCGGCCTGTTCACCAGCTGGGTGGCGCCTCTGATCATCTATCTGATCAAGAAGAGCGAGCCCGACGGCGCCTTTGCCACCGACCAGGCCAAGGAAGCGCTGAACTTCCAGTTGACGATCTTCATCGCCTACTTCGTCTGCGCCGTGCTGACCGTGATCCTGATCGGCATCCTGCTGTTCTGGGTGGTCGGCCTGGTGAACCTGGTGCTGTGCATCGTCGCCGCCGTCAAGGCCAGCAACGGCGAGCACTACCGCTATCCGTTCGCGATCCGCTTGATCAAGTAAGAGGTCAGGCCGCCAAAGCGGCCTCAATGTCCGCTCGCATTTTCTCGGGCTCATCGTTGGGCGCATAGCGCTTGATGACCTGGCCGTTGCGGCCGACCAGGAACTTGGTGAAATTCCACTTGATCGCCTCGGTGCCCAGGATGCCCGGCTTCTCACCCTTGAGCCATTGCCACAGCGGGTGCGCGTCTTTGCCGTTCACCTTGACCTTGGCCATCATCGGGAACGACACGCCGTAGTTCAGCTCGCAGAACGAGGCAATCTCGCCGTTGCTGCCCGGGTCCTGGCCGCCGAACTCGTTGCTCGGGAAGCCGATCACCACCAGACCGCGCGCCGCATAGTCTTTCCACAGCTGCTCCAGGCCCTTGAACTGCGGCGTGAAGCCGCAGGCGCTGGCCGTGTTGACGATCAGGAGGACCTTGCCACGCTGGCTGGCCAGGTCGGCCGGCTTGCCCTCGATCGACAGGGCCTGAAAGTCGTAGAGGCTCTGAGCCATGCGCTGCTCCAGTGAATGAAGCGGCGATGCTAGCCCGGGTTGGGTGGCTGCAACACTTGGTGTTGTCCCCCTCAACAGGCTCTGGCAAAGCGCGGTCAGACCAGACAACATGCGCCAGGGTTTTACCCCTGGCGCGCCCAAGGGGCTAAGCCTTCCAATCGGGGCGCCGCCCAATCCCCCGCCCAGTCTCGATAGTTTTGCGATATGGAGCCCGCTCTTGGATCACCTGGCCTGTTTCTCGCCCGACGATTTGCGCTCCAAACCGGCCCTTCTTGAAGGCCAACGCTGGCGCCTCTTGGCGCAAGGCGATTCCTGGTTCTCGGTTGCCGCGGCACAAGCCCATGGCAGCCTGCTGCAGGAGCTGATGTTCAAGCAGCCGGCCGTGGCCGTGAACTGCGCGGGCAGCGGCGATGCGCTGTCGCACATGGTCGACCTGGAGTCGGCGCCCGAGTTCGTTCGCCTGCTCACCGCAGCCGACGCGCCCGTATGGGACGGCATCCTGCTGTCGGTCGGTGGCAACGACGTGATTGCCGCCGCACAAACGCCGGCGCATCTGGAGGACGGCAGCGCCGTGCCGCTGGAAAAGCGCCTGCTGCGACGCCAGACCGAATGGGGCCCGCCGTCCGCTGGCGTGGCCCGCTACTTCTCCGAGCCCGGCTGGGCAACCTTTGCCGAGTACCTGAAGACCAATCTGCGCCATCTGCTGACCTTGCGCGAGCAAGGTCCCAGCGCCGGCAAGCCGATCTTCCTGCATTGCTACGCCGTGCCGCTGCCACGCCCGGCCGCCGCCGCCGATGGCCGCGGCCCCTGGCTCTACCCGACGCTGAAGGCCTATGCCGTGCCTGCGGCCGACTGGTTGGCCGTCAGCCGCCTGATGGTGATGCACCTGGCCCAGCTCTTGAAGAGCCTGGCGGCCGACAAGGAGAACTTCCCCGGCCTGCATGTGTTCGACAGCACGGCCGTACCCCTCGCCCTGGCCGCACCGGGTTCCACCGGCATCAGCGGCGACTGGCACAACGAGATCCATCTGAACCACAGCGGCAGCTTCAAGATCGGCCGCGCCTGGTCGGATGCCATCGACGCGGTATTCAACAAGCCGGTCAAGCCGCCACCGGCGCCGGGGCGGCGAGGCGCCTCACCCGCCTGAGATAGATGAGGCTCAGCCTTGCCGCATGCAGGCGGCAAGGCCTTCAGCTGGCGTCGCCGAGTGCGCAGGCACTCGACTCGCTCCCGCTTCAGTGGCCGCCGTCCGAGCGGGCCAGCTCCATCAGCCGCGCCAGCTCTTGCGGATGCTTGGCGCAGTTGCTGATGTGCCAGCGGCGGATCAGCCACATGGTGCCGGCCACGATCAGGCCGAACACCGCAATGGCGGCAAAGGCCGACATGCCGCCCTTGGTCATGCCGGTGTAGAGCGCGCCGAGCGCCAGGATGCAGGCCTGCTCGTTGAAGTTCTGCACCGCAATCGAGCGGCCGGCACCCATCAGGTTGTGGCCGCGGTGCTGCAGGAGCGCATTCATCGGCACGACCAGGTAGCCGCCCACCAGGCCCAGGAAGATCAGGAAGGGAATGGCCACCCAGATATTGGTCGCCACGTTCAGGCCCATCACCAGGAGGCCCATGGCGATGCCCAGGGGGATCACCGAGGTGGCCTTGTCCAGCCGCATGTAGACCGAAGCCACCACGGCGCCGGCTGCGGTGCCGATGGCCACCACGCCGCCGAGGTTGGAGGCCTGCGTGGTGCTGTAGCCCAGCGCTGCCGCGGCCCAGGGGAACAGGATGATGCGCAGATTGCCCGACACACCCCAGAACAGCGTGGTCGTGGCCAGCGAGATCTGGCCCAGCTTGTCCTGCCACAGGCGCGAGTTGCAGGAAGCGAAGTCGCGCACCAGCTCCAGCGGGCTGTTGGACAGTGGCTGCAGCGGCGTCTCGGTGCGCGGGATGTAGAGATTGAAGACGGCCGCCACCAGGTACAGCAGAATCAGGCTGCAGATGGCGGCTTCGGGCGCGGTGTCTATGCCGGAATCGAAGAACGGGATGTCGACGCCCAGCAGCATGGGCGAGAGCTGCGGCCCGACCAGCTGGCCGCCCAACAGGATGCCCAGAATGATGGAGGCGATCGTCAGGCCCTCGATCCAGCCATTGGCCTTGACCAGTTGCGAGGGTGGCAAGAGTTCGGTGAGGATGCCGTACTTGGCGGGCGAATAGGCCGCAGCCCCCAGGCCCACGACCGAATAGGCCAGCAGCGGATGCATGCCCAGGAGCATCATCAGACAGCCCGCCACCTTGATCGTGTTCGAATAGAACATGACCTTGCCTTTGGGCACGGCATCGGCGAACGCGCCCACAAAGGGCGCCAGGAGCACATAGAAAAGCGCAAACATCGGCCCCAGGGCCGGAATCTGCCAGGCGGGTGCCTGGGTGCTCTTCAGCAGTTCGATGGCTCCGACCAGCAATGCCTGATCAGCCAGCGAGCTGAAGAACTGCGCTGACATGATGGTGTAGAAGCCTTTTTTCATTTACCCATCGATAACTGCGGGGGTCTGCCCTGCACCCGGTGGGCACAAGCTCTCTCGATCGCGTCGCTGCCGAAACACCATTTCGGGGCCTCGCACAGCAGCGGGTTTATAGCATGCCCCCCTTAGGTGGGACGGTTGGGAGCCCCGCAATCAGGCGGGCCCGCCGCTTCAATCGGGCGCAGCCGTGCGCCTTCCTCGCGGTGCAACAATCCAGGACATGCCCCGTCCGATAGAAGCCCTGATCCACCAGTCCGCCCTGGCCCACAACCTGGCCCGCGCCCGCGCCGCCGCGCCGGACGCCCGGGTCTGGGCCGTGGTCAAGGCCAACGCCTATGGCCACGGCATCGAGAACGTATTCGATGGCCTGCGCGGGGCTGACGGCTTTGCACTGATCGACCTGGACGAAGCCCAGCGCGTGCGCAATCTCGGCTGGCGCGGGCCCATCCTCCTGCTCGAAGGCTGCTTCGAAACCCGCGACCTCGAGCTCTGCTCGCGCCTGCACCTCTGGCATGCCGTGCACTGCGAGCAGCAGATCGACTGGCTGGCCATGCACAAGACACACGAGCCGCACCGCGTCTTCCTGAAGCTCAACAGCGGCATGAACCGCCTCGGATTCACGCCGGCCGCCTTCCGCGCGGCCTGGACGCGGCTGAACGCCCTGCCCCAGGTCGACGAGATCTCCCTGATGACCCACTTCTCCGATGCCGACGCCACGCGCTTCGGCCAGGACGGCATCGCTCATCAGCTCGCCGCCTTCGAGGCCGCCTGCTCGGACCTGCCGGGCGAGCGCTCGGTCTGCAACAGCGCGGCCACCTTGCGCCATGCGGCGCGCGCCAACGGCGACTGGGTGCGCGCCGGCATCATGAGCTACGGCGGCGTGCCAGACTATCCCGAGCGCCAGCCCGAGGCCTGGGACCTGCAGCCCGGCATGACGCTGCGCTCGAAGATCATCGGCATCCAGAACCTGCAGCCCGGCGACACGGTCGGCTACGGCAGCGCCTTCACGGCCGACAAGCCCATGCGCATCGGCATCGTGGCCTGCGGCTATGCCGACGGCTACCCGCGCCATTGCCCGACCGGCACGCCGGTGCTGGTCAACGGCCAGCGCACGCGCACCATCGGCCGAGTCTCGATGGACATGCTGGCGGTGGACCTGACCGAGCTGCCGGAAAGCGGCTGGGGCAGCGAAGTGACGCTGTGGGGCCGCGGCCCCAAGGGCCAGGTCTTGCCCATCGACGAGGTGGCCCGGGCCGCCGGCACCATCGGCTATGAGCTGATGTGCGCCGTGACGCGGCGGGTGCCAGTCACGGTCGAGCGCATGGAATGAAGCTGGACTGGACGCCCGCCGACTGGGAGCTGGACTTCAGCGCCATTCGCGCCAGCGGCCCGGGCGGCCAGAACGTCAACAAGGTCTCGAGCGCCGTGCATCTGCGCTTCGACATCCAGCGCTCCAGCTTGCCCGGCCTCATCAAGGAGCGGCTGCTGAAGCTGTCCGACCAGCGCATCACCAGCGAAGGCGTGGTGGTGATCAAGGCGCAGGAGTCGCGCAGCCAGGAACAGAACCGGGCCGACGCGGTGCAACGCCTGATCGACCTGGCGCAAAGCGTGGCTCACACGCCCAAGGCGCGGCGGGCGACCAAGCCCACTTATGGCTCGCAGCAGCGGCGGCTGGAAGGCAAGTCGCTGCGCAGCGGCATCAAGTCCGCGCGGGGGCGTGTGCGGGACGAGTAGCGATATAGACGCAAGCCAGGCACAGGGCCATGCCGGCGACGGCCAGCACGGTCGGCTGCCAGCCCTCCAGCAGCGCCGACACCGCCAGCGCGATCACCGGGATCACGACACCGGTCAGCGCAGCGCGGGCCGCGCCCTCCAGCTGAGCCAGCCTGAAGAAGAGCACGAAGGCCGTCACCGAGCCGAACACCGCGAGGTAGAGAAGGCTGCCGAGATAGCGCGGGCTGAAGTCGAAATGCAGGCCGGCCCCGGTGAGCAGGGACAGGCCCATCACGAACAGCGAGCCATAGCCCATGCTCCAGGCCAGTACGGGCACGAGCGGCAAGGAGCGGCGCGTCAGCGTCAGGGTCAGCACATTGCCGGCGCATGCAGCCAGCACGGCGCCAAGGCCAAGGGCCAGGCCCAGCGCAGCCGTCGGCCGCTCGCCGGTGGCGGCAATCTCTGGCCAGAAGATCAAGACCACGCCCAGCACCGCCCCGCTGGAGGCGAGCAGGAAACGCCGCGTCACCTGCTGACCGAAGAAGAGGCTGCCCGACAAGGCATTGCCGAACACCATCAGGCAGAACAGCACCGCCACCAGGCCGCTGGGAATGTGCCGTTCGGCTTCATAGACGCCCCAGTAATTGCCGCAGTACTGGACGATGCCCGTGGCCAGCGCCAGCCAATGCGCCGAGTGCGGCAGCATCAGACGCTCGCCACGCCAACGAGCGATGGCGAAGAGCATGATCGAGGCCAGGGCGAAGCGCCAGGCGACCGAATTGAGCACCGGCACCGGGCTGTCGAGCTGGAACAGGATCACATGCCAGGTGCTGGCCCAGATCAGCGTCGGTATCCAGAACAGCCAGCGCGGCGAAATCGAAGAGGTGCTCATTGGTGAAATGAAAAAGGCCGCCAGTCCAGGCGGCCCTCATCCGCAAGTGTGGAAGTTCAGGCGGCGCGCTTGAACGTGGCCAGCAGGGCGCCGGCGGCGATGAAAAGCGAACCGAAGACCCGGTTCATCGTCTTGATGTGGGAGGGCGAGCGCAGCGCGGCCAGCACCTTGGCCGCCAGCACCGTGTAGCCGGCCATCACCACCAGGTCGGTGAAGCACAGTGTGGCACCGATCACCAGGTATTGCGGCGCCAGCGCGGCATGCAGGTCCAGGAACTGCGGCACCACGGCCAGCAGGAAGACCGTGCCCTTGGGGTTGACCGCATTGATCGCCCAGCCACGCAAGACCAGCTGGCGGCGCGTGACGATCGAGGCATCGCTGCTCTCGGCCACCATAGGCTTGGCAGGCGCGCGCCATTGCGCAATGCCCAGCCACACCAGATAGGCCACGCCCAGCCACTTGACGATGGCAAAGCCCATGGACGAGGCGGCGATCAGGGCGCCGAGGCCGGCGCCGACCAGCACGACTTGCGTGAGGATGCCCAGGATCAGGCCGAAGGTGGTGAAGTAGCCGCGGCGAAAGCCATGATTGAGGCCCGAGCTCATGGCAGCGATGGCGCCCGCCCCGGGGGACAGGCTGATCGCCCAGGAGGCGGCAAAAAAGGTCAACCAGACAGAGAGGTCCATGGCGGCGGCTTTCAAAAAGGCAGCAGGGCCACGCGGCCCTGACGAAGGAGGGTTTTAGCATGGCGACCTTGGCCACGCAGAAAGTCAGGCATCGAAGGCCGGAATCCGAGGGAGACAACCATGGGCTTGAACAGGATCCCGCGGCGGCGCGACCCGGCGCTCGCACTGGAGCAGCACACCCGCATGAAGCTGCGCACCACCCGCTGGCTGCGCCTGCATGTGATGCTGATCGCCATGCTGACCCTGGCCGGGCTCTGGCTCGGCGGCGCCCTGCTTCGCTGGGCCGGCTTTGAAGCACTGGCCCTGCGCTATGCGCTGCTCTTGCCCCTGACCTACCTGCTCTATCTGGGCCTCTTGCGTCTGTGGGCCCGGATGCTGCTGGACGACGAGCCGGCGGATGGCGCGTTCGACGTGGCCGACGTCGCGCTGGATCTGGCGGATGGCGTGCCCGTCCCCGCGCGGGCGTTCCGCAGTGACATGGGCGGCGATTTCGGCGGTGGCGGCGCCAGCGGCGACTTCACCGACGGCGCGGTCGAGTCCGGCCTCAGTGCCGGCGGCAAGACGCTCGGCGCGCTGGCCGATGCCGACGAAGGCATCGTCATCGCAATTCCGCTCGCTGTAGTGATAGGCATCGCCACCCTGCTGGCGGCCCTGCTGGGCGTGGGCGTGTTCGCGCTGTTCGGTGTGGACGTGCTCCTGGCCGTGGCCGTCGAAGTCGCCCTGGCCGCCCTGGCAGGCTCCTTCGCCTACCGGCGCCAGCGCGAAGGCTGGTTCGGCACGGCGATTGGCCACACCTGGCGCGGCGCGCTGGCCATGCTGGTGCTGGGCGTGGCCCTGGGCTGGGTGATCGACCATTGGCTGCCGGCGGCGGATTCATTGCCGCATGCCATGAAGCTGTTGCTGCAACACTGACAATCGCGCCCATGGCCAAAGAAAAGACGATCTACAGCTGCAGCGATTGCGGCGGCACCAACCCGAAATGGCTGGGCCGCTGCCCGCATTGCGGCGCCTGGAACACGCTGGTGGAAAGCATTGCCGAGACGCCCGGCGCCGGCAAGAACCGCTACCAGTCGCTGGCGCGCAGCCAGCCGGTGGCCACGCTCAGTGAAATCGAGGCGACCGACTTTGACCGCACGCCCACCGGCCAGGACGAGCTGGACCGAGTGCTCGGCGGCGGCATCGTGGCCGGTGGCGTGGTGCTGATCGGTGGCGACCCGGGCATCGGCAAGTCGACACTGCTCCTGCAGGCCATCGATGCGCTCTCGCAGCGCGTCAAGGTGCTTTATGTGACGGGTGAAGAGAGCGGTGCGCAGGTGGCGATGCGTTCGCGGCGCCTCGGACTCGCCGGCACGCAGGTGCGCGTGCTTGCCGAGATCAGCCTGGAGAAGATCATGGCGACGATCGAGGCCGAGCAGCCAGCCTTCTGCGTGATCGACTCGATCCAGACGCTTTATTCCGAGCAGCTCAGCTCGGCGCCGGGCTCGGTGGCCCAGGTGCGTGAATGCGCAGCGCAACTGACGCGCACCGCCAAGTCCAGCGGCTGCGCGATGGTGCTGGTAGGCCATGTCACCAAGGAAGGCGCGCTGGCCGGGCCGCGCGTGCTGGAGCACATCGTCGACACGGTGCTGTACTTCGAGGGCGACACCCACAGCAGCTACCGCCTGGTGCGCGCGATCAAGAACCGCTTCGGCGCGGTCAACGAGATCGGCGTGTTCGCCATGACCGAGAAGGGGCTCAAGGGCGTCAGCAATCCGAGCGCGATCTTCCTGTCCACGCATGCCGAGCCGGTGCCCGGCTCCTGCGTGCTGGTGACGCTGGAAGGCACACGGCCGCTGCTGGTGGAGCTGCAGGCGCTGGTCGATGGTGGCGGGCCCAACCCGCGCCGGCTCTCGGTGGGCCTGGAGCGCGACCGGCTGGCCATGCTCTTGGCAGTGCTGCACCGCCATGCCGGCGTGATGACGAACGACCAGGACGTGTTCGTCAACGCGGTGGGCGGTGTGCGCATCAGCGAGCCGGCGGCCGACCTGGCCGTGATGCTGGCGATCCAGAGCTCGCTGCGCGGCAAGGCCCTGCCCAAGGGCTTCATCGCCTTTGGCGAAGTGGGTCTGGCCGGCGAGGTGCGGCCGGCACCGCGCGGTCAGGAGCGGCTGAAGGAAGCGGCCAAGCTCGGCTTCTCCATCGCCATCGTGCCCAAGGCCAATGCGCCTAAGAAGCCGATAGAAGGCCTGAAGGTCTACCCGGTGGAGCGCATCGAAGAGGCGATCACCGCACTGCGTGAGTTCTAGGAGACTGCTGATGAGCGCGCCCACCGGTTTCGCCCCCCGCCCCGAGCCCCCCTACTACGCCGTGATCTTCACCAGCCTGCGCACGCAGAATGACGCGGCTGGCTACGCCGAAGCCGCCGAGCGCATGGCAGCACTGGCGGCCGAGCAGCCCGGTTACCTGGGCGTTGAAAGCACACGTGGCGCTGATGGGCTGGGCATCACGGTTTCGTACTGGGCCAGCCTGGAGGCCATCCAGGCCTGGCGCACCCACATCGAGCACACGGCGATCCGCGAGCAGGGCCGAGCCCAGTGGTACGAGCACTACGAGCTGCGGGTCGCCCGCATCGAGCGCGCCTATGGCTGGAGCCGCAGTGAGGGGCCTGCCCACTCGTAGAATGGCGGGCTACAGCAAGGAGTAGCACCCATGTCCATGGAAGACCGCGACGGCAAGATCTGGATGGACGGCCAATTGGTCGATTGGCGTGATGCCAAGATCCATGTCCTGACCCACACGCTGCACTACGGCTGCGGCGCCTTCGAAGGCGTGCGCGCCTACAAGACGGACAAGGGCACGGCCATCTTCCGCCTGAAGGAACATACCGAGCGGCTGTTCAACAGCGGCAAGATCCTGCGCATGAAGATTCCCTTCTCGATCGAACAGGTCGAGGAAGCCCAGAAGGCCGTGGTGCGCGAGAACAAACTCGAGAGCTGCTACCTGCGCCCCTTGATCTGGATCGGCTCCGAGAAGCTCGGTGTCAGCCCCAAGGGCAACAAGATCCACGCCATGGTGGCGGCCTGGAGCTGGGGCGCCTACCTGGGCGAGGAAGGCTTGAAGCGCGGCATCCGTGTCAAGACCAGCTCCTACACGCGCCATCACGTCAACATCACGATGACGCAGGCCAAGACGGTGTCCAACTACACCAACTCAATCCTGGCGAACATGGAAGCCACCGACGACGGCTACGACGAAGCGATGCTGCTCGACGCTTCGGGCTTCGTGTCTGAGGGCGCGGGCGAAAACCTCTTCGTCATCAAGAACGGCGTGGTCTACACGCCCGACCTGTCGGCCGGCGCACTCAACGGCATCACCCGCAACACCATCTTCCACATCTGCCAGGACCTGGGCCTGAAACTGGTGGAGAAGCGCATCACCCGCGACGAGGTCTACATCTGCGACGAGGCCTTCTTCACCGGCACGGCCGCCGAAGTGACGCCGATCCGCGAGCTGGACCGCATCGAGCTCGGTAGCGGCTCGCGCGGCCCGATCACCGAGAAAATCCAGGCCGCCTTCTTCGACATCGTCAACGGACGCAACCCGAAGTACGCCCACTGGCTGAGCCTGGTCTGAAGCACCGAACTGAAAGAGAACCCAAGATGTCCAACGATCAAGCCAAAGCCATCGTCGAAGTGACGGCCAAGGACGTGCAGGGCCCCGGCGTCGTCGCCTGCCCCAACCCCAAGATGCCGCTGTGGAGCAACCACCCGCGCGTCTTCATCGACGTGACGCATGAAGGCGGCGGCAAGTGCTCCTATTGCGGCACCGTCTACAAGCTCAAGGCCGGCGAGACGCTCGGCCACGCGCACTGAACTCGCGATGCCGCTGCCCCCGCAAGCCGCCGCCCAACTGCTGGCCTCGACGCCCGAGGACAGCGAAGCGCTGTTCTACGAAGCGCTGCAACGCGCCGACCTGGACCGCCTGATGGCGCTGTGGTCCGACGAGGACGAGATCTCCTGCGTCCATCCCGGTGGCCCGCGTCTGGTGGGGCATGGCGCGATCCGCTCTGCCTTCGAAACCCTGTTCGGCCACGGCCCGATCAATGCGCACCCGGAGCGCGTGCGCAAGCTGCACAGCGGCGACATGGCGATTCACCAGGTGCTTGAGCGCGTGCAGGTGGCCGGCGCCAAGGGCGAGGCACAAACCGCGTGGGTGATTGCAAGCAACGTCTACATGAAGACGGCTCTGGGCTGGCGCATGGTCTTGCACCACGCGAGCCCCGGCAGTGCCAGCGATGTGCAGGAGCTGAGCGAAGGCCCGGCCACCTTGCATTGAGCAAGCCGATCCCTTTGCAGTACCGCGCGCCGCTGTGGCTGCCCGGTGGCCAGGCGCAGACGATCTGGCCGGCGCTGTTCTCGCGCAGCTCCTGGAGCGATGCGCCGCAGTTCAAGCGCGAGCGCTGGACCACGCCGGATGGCGACTTTATCGACGTGGACCGACTCGATGCGCCGTCGGCGCCCGACGCGCCCTTGCTGGTGCTGTTCCATGGCCTCGAGGGCAGCTCGCAAAGCCACTACTCCAGGGCCTTTGCCAGCATCGCGCGTGAGCGCGGCTGGGCGTTTGCGCTGCCGCACTTTCGTGGCTGCTCGGGCGAGCTGAACCTGGCGCCGCGCGCCTACCACTCGGGTGACTTCGAGGAAATCGGCTGGATGCTGGATCGCTTCAAGGCCGCGCATCCAGGCCCCCTGGTTGCGGCAGGCGTGTCACTCGGCGGCAATGCGCTCCTGCGCTGGGCCGAGGAGGCCGGTGACAGCGCCTCGGCCACGGCCCGCGCCGTCTGCTCGATCTGCTCGCCCATCGACCTGGCGGCCTGTGGCATGGCCATTGGCCGTGGCTTCAACCGCCTGGTGTATACGCGCATGTTCCTGCGCAGCATGGTGCCCAAGGCCATGAAGAAGCTCGAGCAGCACCCGGGGCTGTTCGACGGCGAGCGGCTGCGCGAGGTACGCGACCTCTATGAGTTCGACAAGCTCTTCACCGCGCCGCTGCACGGCTACAAAGACACCAACGACTACTGGGCGCGCGGATCGGCCAAGCCGCACCTGCACCGCATCCGCGTGCCGGCCCTGGTGCTCAATGCCCGCAACGACCCCTTCGTGCCCGCTGCCTGCCTGCCCAGCCAGGAAGAAGTCGGCAACGATCTGGTGCGCCTGTGGCAACCGCCGCATGGCGGCCATGTCGGCTTCCCCAGTGGCTGGCCGCCAGGGCACGTGATGCAGGTGCCGCAGCGCGTGTGCGATTGGCTGTCAGCTTCTCTTTAGCGCTCTAGACTCAAGCCATGGACCCCATCGTCGAAGCCGCGTTGAAGAAGTGGCCCAATGTGCCGCACTGCTATGGCTGGCTGGCGCTGGATGCGCGCGGCGACTGGTACATGCGCGACGAGCGCATCCAGCATGCCGGGCCGTTTCCGCAGGTCAAGGGCAGCCGCATCGAACACCGCAAGCTGATCGAGTTCATTGAGCGCAACTACGCGGCCGACGCGACCGGCTGCTGGTTCTTCCAGAACGGGCCGCAGCGCGTCTATGTTGAGCTGGAGGCGGCGCCCTGGGTCTGGCGCGTCGCGGCCGGTGGCCAGATCAGCAGCCACACCGGCCTGCCCTGCGAGGCGCAGGCCAGCTGGCTCGACGAGCAGGACCGGCTTTTCATCGCCACGCGCTTGGGCCTGGGCATCGTGCACAGCATGGACATGCATGAGGCGGCGCTGGCCGTCGAGCAAGGGCTGTGGCAGCCGCAAGCCGCGCGGCATGCCGACTTGCTGGCCCGGCATGCGGTGCAGTTGAAACCGCTACCGCCCTGACGACCCTTCGCGCCAAGACGCCCACAAAAAAGCCGACCCGAGGGTCGGCTTCTCTTTGGATCCCGCAGGATCGCTGAGGGCTTGATCGCTCGCTGGCTCGCTGGCTCGCTTACTTGGCGGCCGAAGCGGCTGCAGCCGGTGCCTTGGGCTCGTCGAACTTGGCGCCGCCCTGGTTGGCCAGGTAGACCACGGCGCGCTGGATTTCAAAGTCGCTGAAATCGCCGCCGCCCTGCGCGCCCATATTGCCCTTGCCTTTCAGGGCCGAGGTCACCAGCGCATCGACACCGGTCTTGATGCGCGGGCCCCAGGCTGCGGCATCGCCCAGCTTGGGAGCGCCAGCGGCGCCGCTGGTGTGGCAGGCCGAGCATTGAGCCTGGAACACCTGCTCGCCGGTCTTCATCGAAGCCGCGTCGCTCAGGTCCTTGATCTCGATGCTGCCCACCGGCTGGATGCGGGCGGCGATGGCCTGATCTTCCAGTCCCACGCTACCGGCGGCCGGCTTGGTGGCGGTGGCGACATAGTTGGCCAGCATGATGATGACGATCACCGGCACAACAAAGGCAAAGCCCACTGCCCAGATCAGTTGCTTGGGCGTCTTGATCGGGCCTTCGTGGGCTTCGTCGTGGTGTTCGTGGGTTCCGCTCATGAAATCCTCTTTGGCGTCGGCTGTCTTTGGACTGAATCTGGCCTGAATCAGGTCACGCAGATCCCGCTGACCCCAGGGCCGGCAGGACACAAAGCCAGGGATTATATCTAGCGCCTGCGCCCCCGGACCAGGCATTGCTCACGGCACTGCTAGAATCCGCAGCCTTTGGCGCCCGTAGCTCAATGGATAGAGTACTGCCCTCCGAAGGCAGGGGTTGTTGGTTCGATCCCAACCGGGCGCACCATGGACATGATTCGCATGAAAAGCTCGCACGGTGTGCGAGCTTTTTTATTGCGCCAGCCTCAGTTGACTGCCCTGCGGCCCAGCTGGCAGCACCGTCCCGATTTCCGCGGCCGCGTCGAAACCGTGACGGTGAAAGATGCGCAGCACGTCTTCCACAGCGCCAGCTTCGCAGGACACCAGCAAGCCTCCGCTGGTCTGGGGGTCAGTCAGGAGCGCTCGGTCGCTGGCCGACAAGCTCTCCGGCAGCAGCACTTCCGAGCCGTAGCTGGCCCAGTTGCGGCCTGATGCGCCGGTGACCATGCCGCGCACGGCGAGCTCGCGCACGCCCGGCAGCAGTGGCACCCGCGGCCAGTCGATTGCAACATCGGCCTGCGCGCCGCGCGCCAGCTCCAGCGCATGGCCGGCCAGGCCGAAGCCGGTGACATCGGTCATCGCATGGACGCCGGCCAGGGCCGCAAGCTCGATGCCCGGCTTGTTGAGCTGCGTCGTGGTGGCAATCATCTGCGCGTAGCCCTCGGCATCGAGAGCCTCCTTCTTGAGCGCTGCCGACAGGATGCCCACGCCCAGCGGCTTGCCAAGCACGAGCCGGTCGCCCGGCCGCGCGTCTGAATTGCGCTTGATGCGCTTGGGATGCACGACACCCAGCACCACCAGACCGTAGATCGGCTCGACCGAGTCGATCGTGTGGCCGCCGGCAATCGGGATACCGGCCTGGCCGCAGACCGATTCGCCGCCTTGCAGGATCTTGCCTATCACCTCGAGTGGCAACACATTGATCGGCATGCCCACCAGCGCCAGCGCCATGATGGGTGTGCCGCCCATGGCGTAGACGTCGCTGATCGCATTGGTCGCGGCGATCCGGCCGAAGTCGAAGGGGTCATCGACGATGGGCATGAAGAAGTCGGTGGTGGCAATCACCGCGATCTCGTCGCTGAGCTGGTAGACCGCCGCATCGTCCGAGGTTTCGATGCCGACAAGCAGCTCCTTGGGCACCGGGAAATGCTGCGTTTTCTTGAGGATTTCGCTCAGCACACCGGGCGCGATCTTGCAGCCGCAGCCGCCGCCATGGGAGAGCGAGCTCAGGCGCGGCACTTGTTGTTGCGGGGCTTGGGAGGGTGTCATCGGGGCTCTTCAGGATGGTTGAACGCCAGTGCGGCGATGCGGCCGGCCAGTGCCAGGATGCCGGTATCCGACAGGTCGGTGCAGGGCACGCGCTGGGCGTGAGCAAGACGCGCGAGATGGCGTCCTTGTGATCGGGCATAGAGCGGGTCGTAGTGCTGCGCCATCAGCGCTGCGAACAACTCCGGCAGGGCGCCTTGCAGGGCCCAGTCCTGCCATTGCGCCAACACTTCCTTGGCCAGCAGCTCGCGCAGGGTGCCGAGCTTGTCGGCCAGGGCCTGGCGATCCTGGCCCAGCCAGGCGTAGTCGCGCAGCAGGTAGTCGAGCCGCGCTACCGGCGTGGCATCGATCTCGACGACGGGGCTCTCGCGCAGGCGCTGCAGGAGGGGTTCGGGCACGTTGAGGCGGCCGATGCGCCGGCTCTCGGCTTCGATCCAGACCGGCTGGCCGAGATCAAAGTCGGCCATGCGGTGCATCAGCTGCGTCTCGAAGGCTTTCTGCGAAGGCTGCGGCCGGTCCGGCATGGCACCGAGCACGGAGCCCCGATGGGCCGCCAGGTCTTCCAGGTCGAGCACCTGAGCACCTTGTGCCGCCAGGGCCTGCAGCACGCGCGTCTTGGCGCTGCCGGTCGGGCCGCACAGCACGCGCAGCGCAAGCCGGGGTGCGATCTGCTCGATCTGCTCGATGACGTGCCCGCGCCAGGCCTTGTAGCCGCCCTGGAGCTGCTGCGCATCCCAGCCCACAAGGCGCAGCCAGTTGACGAAGCTGCCGCTGCGCATGCCGCCTCGCCAGCAATAGAGGAGCGGGCGCCATTCCTTGGGTTTGTCGCGGAACAGCGCGTCGAGATGGCGGGCGATGTTGCGTGCCACCATGGCGCCGCCGATCTTGCGGGCCTCGAAGGCCGAGACCTGGACATAGGTGGTGCCCACGATGCGGCGCTCTTCATCGTTCAGCACCGGGCAATTGATGGCGCCCGGAATGTGGTCTAGGGCGTACTCGGCCGGCGAGCGCACATCGATCAGTACCGAGAACTCGGCCAGCTGCTTGACGGTGGTGGGCTTGTGGCTCATCGCGGCGATGGTACAGGGCCGCTGAATGCAAAAAAGGGCCTGGCCGTCTGGCGGCCAAGCCCAAATGCTGTGTCTTCAAGTCGACGTCCAGCAACTGCAATCGCTGCGGGCAGCGCCCGCCTCAGTGGGCCATCTCCAGATAGGTGGACACCGATGCCTGGCTGTCATCGTCCCAATCGCCTTCGGTTTCGGGCAGCTGTCGGGCCAATACTTCGGCCTGTGCGGCCTGCGCCGCCTGGGTGGCCTGCTCCAGCAGCTTTCGCAGCCGGGGGTCGGCCCTCAGCTGCTGGCGGGCCTGACGGATGGCCGGGCCGAACTGCGGCGAATGCCGGGCCACGTAGTCGAGATAGGCGTCGTGCCGCTGCGGGAAGGTCAGCCACCAGCTGACGATGCTGTCGGGGTCATTCAGGTTCAAAAGCATGGGGCACTCCTGGCCACTAACGGGTGCGGCCAGTCTAGCGCAAATACTGTATGAATAAACAGTATTCAGGCGAGGCTTTGCGCATCGCTTCCGGCAAGTCGACCCCGGGGCGATTCATTCCCGGCAAGGCGCCTTGATCTGCTGGTCCGCCCGCCCGGCGCGGCACATCTCCAGCCAGTAGTTCTTGATGAAAGCCGGATGGCGGCGCAGCAGATCCTTGCTGGCGACCGAGTAGTACCAGCTGGTCAGCACCGGCGGGGTGAGCCGGCGCAGGCGCTCCAGCACCTCGGGCGTCTGGGTGCTCATGATCAGGTCAGGCAGGATGGCCACGGTGCTGCGGCCCGAGACCAGCTTGTTCAGCACGTTCTGCGTGTCCATGCCGTTCTCGGGCGTCCAGTTGCGCTCGGCCACCAGGGCCCGCAGCGCCGGCACCGGCGCCACGCCGACGCGCAGATCGTCCGGGCCGCTGAGCTTGCTGCCATTCCAGCTCACCGTGGTGTCACGACTATCTATGTAGAGCGAATAGCTGGCCGAGTAGAAGCCAAGTTGCGGGTCGACCGCCTCGCCATCCATGGGCAAGGCACCGATGGCCAGCAGGTCGGCCCCCGGGAAGGCCACGGCCCAGATGTCGATTTCGTTGCGCGACAGCAGCTCGCGGCCCCGGATGATGGGAAAGCGCAGCAGCTCCAGCCGCGACGATGTGCAACCCGCCCTGACCACCGCCTGGCGCACCCAATCCACCAGCTTGCCTTGCGGCGGCTGGGACTTGTCCCGGCCCAGCAGCAGCGGGGCCAGCTCATAGTCCAGGAAGCCGATGCGCAGCTGCGCCGGGCAGCGCGCCTGCGCCTGCGCAAGGAATAGCAGTCCGAACGCTGCAGACAGCAAGCCTCGCCTACGTCGAATGCCACGCATCATGGATCAGGACTTCCGTGTTGTCGGCCAAGTCGGCGCCAGCAGTTCTTGCCGGCGCCACCGCCATTCTCACCTTCACCGTCAGGCTTCCAGCCCGCTTCGTCGGATGAATTCCAGGCTTCGTCCGGCCGGCCGTGACCGGCCGGGCCTGGGTGCGTAACTTTGCGCCACCGAACAACTTTGCCGGAGTCCCCCATGAAATCAAGCACCCTGACCACCCTCGTCGCCGCGCTGGCTCTGGCCGCACCGGTCTCTTTTGCAGGGGCCGCCGGGTCTGCCGGCCCCGCCAGGTCCGCAGAACCCGCCGCCTGCCCCCAGGCCGCCGAGCAACTGCCCGAACTGCTGGCCACCCCCATGCAGCGCATCGGCAGCGAGGGCGAGGTCCGCGCCGAGTTCGAGGTCAATGCCCGCGGCCAGGTGCGACCGATCTCGGTCGACGGCCACCGCCGCTACCGCAGCTTCGTGCGCAGTGCGCTCTACTCGCTGGACTGCAAGGGCGGTACGCCGCAGCGCTACGTGCTTAATATCCGCTTCGCAGAAACTGCACCGACCAGCCTGGCCAAGGCTTCGGCGCCGATGATTGCCATTTCCGAGGTCCGCTGAACCCATGCCCCTGGCCCGCCTGCTGCGCCTGACACGCCCCGAGCGCCGCGAGATGCTGATCGCGGCGGGCCTGAGCCTGGTGCTGGGAGCGGCGTGGGTACTGCCAGAGCTGATCGGCTGCCGCCTGATCGATGGTGAGCATTGCGGCATCCGGCTGCGCAGCCGCTTCCATACCGGCGTCTGCGTGGCGTGCTGGATCTGGTGCCTGTGGCTGCTTGCCAGCCTGACGCAGCATTGGCTGCCCGATGCTGCCGAGCAGCGCCCGCGCGCCCTCGGGTTGCAGATCTTCGTGCTGACCTTGCTGTCGCCCTTGCTCGGCAGGATGCTGGGGCTGTCGGGCGGCGGGTTCACGCCCAGCAGCTGGTACGACCTGCAGGTACACGCCAGCGTCGCGGCGGTGGCCTGCCTCGCCGTCGAGTACCGCCAACGCCGCCGCAGGGGCGAGGCGGATGCGGAATCGCTGCGCCACAACGCGCCGGCCCTCGCCCGCCAGCTCGACCAGGCCCGTACCGCGCTGCTGCAAGCCCAGGTCGAGCCGCACTTCCTTTTCAATACGCTGGCCCATCTGCGCCGCCTCGCCCACACCGATGTCCAGGCCGCCCGCGCGATGCTGTCCGACCTGCGGGTCTACCTTGCTGCCGCGCTGCCCGAGTTGCGCCAGCCTGAAACTCCGCTCGCCCGGGAGCTTGAGCTGGTGCGCGCCTTCCTCGCTCTGCACCAGCGCCGCATCGGGCCGGACCGGCTGACATTGCGCTTTGACATCGCGCCCGGCCTGGAAGCAGTCATCGTGCCCTCGACCTGCTTGCTGACGCTCGCCGAGAACGCCATCAAGCATGGCATCACGCCGCAGGTCGATGGCGGCGAGATCTGCGTGAGCGCACGACCTGACCCTGAGCAGCCGGGCCAATTGGTGCTGGAGGTGGCCGACACCGGGGCCGGCATGTCGGCCAGCACGGGCGGCGGCACCGGCCTGGCCACGCTGCGCGCCCGCCTGGCGGCGCTGCACGGGCCCCGCGCCAAGCTCAGCCTGCACCTCAACCAGCCGACCGGCCTGATCGCCAGGGTGCATCTGCCATGGCAGTGAAATTCGCGCGCGGCGATCTCGGCTGGGTGCTGCTGGTGGGCGGCGGAACGCTGGTCGCCAACGGCACGCCCCTGGGCAACCCTGCGGACGGCGTGCTCACCGCCTTGACCTACAACGTCCTGCAGTTCGGCCTGCCGGCGGTGCTCCTCACGCGTCTGGCCAATGAGCTGGTCGACACGCGAAAGCTGCCCGCCTTGCTGGCTTACCCGGCTGTGCTGCTCCTGACCATAGGCCTGGGGGTCTGGGTCATCGCACCGTCGCTTTACCCGGTGCTCGGCAAGGCAGACTGGTGGGGACGCAAGGAAGACTTCAGGCTGGCCGGCAGCAGCTTCATCTGGCATTCGCTGGGCATGACGGTCTATCTGCAGCAGCGCTACTCGCGGCGTGCACAGGCACGGCTGAAGTCGCTGCAGGAAGAAGCCGCCGAGCGCGAGCGCAAGCTGGCGGCGGCGCAATTGCTGGCGCTGCAGGCGCGCGTCGACCCGGCGCTGCTGTCGGAGCGCCTGGCCACCATCGACACCGAGCTGCTGGAGCAGCCAGCCCGCGGCCAGGCCCGGCTGGCGGCCTTGATCGAGCTGCTGCGCGCCTTGCAGCCGCATGTGGAAGCCGAACTGTCGACACTGGCCCGCGAGCTTGTCGCCTTGCGCTCCTATGCGAGCCTGGTCAGCGCCGATGCCAGGAGCACCGAGCGGCTGCATCTGGCCGGCCTGAACGACCCACCGGAATGGCCGCTGGCGCCCATGGTCTTGCTGCCGCTGGTGCGGCCGTTGCTCGATGAGGGCACCACGCTGTGGAGCCTGTCGCTGCTGGCCGCCGAGGGACGTGCCGAGCTGTGGCTGCAGGCGCTCGGGCCAGATGCCGAGCGGACACAAGCCGCCGCCGCACGCGTGCCGATGGCCGAGCTGAACCAGCGCCTGCGGGCCGTGCACGGCAATCAGTCTTCACTGACACTGGCCGCCAACGAGATGCCGCTGTTCAAGCTGAACTGGCCCATCCCCATTGCCACGCCCTGATCGCGCCATGACCCGCATCCTGATCGCCGAAGACGAAGCGCTGCTCGCCAGCGAAATCCGCGAGGAGCTCTTGCGCCAATGGCCCGAGGCCCAGGTCGTGGCCATCGCTCGCGACGGCCATGAGGCCTTGCGCCTGGTGGAGCAATTGCAGCCCGAGGTCTGCTTCCTGGACGTGCAGATGCCCGGGCTCTCCGGCCTTGAGGTGGCGCAATTGATTGGCCGCCGTGCCCACGTCGTCTTCATCACGGCGCATGAGCGCTATGCGGTGCAGGCCTTCGACGAAGGTGCGGTCGGCTACCTCCTGAAGCCGCTGGACCCGGCGCGCATGGCCAAGACCCTGCTGCGCCTGAAGGAGCGGCTGCCGCAGCAACCGGCCGACCTTGGCGGGCTCAAAGCGCAGGCCGCGCCGGCCGGCACCGAGGCCTTGCGCTGGATCACCGTGCAGCGCGGCCGCGAGCTGCAACTGATCACGGTGGACGACGTGGTCTATTTCCGCGCCGACAACAAATACGTGGCCGTGGTCACTGCCGACACCGAGGCCCTGATCTCGGTGCCCTTGAAGGAGCTGATCCAGCGACTGGACGGCGAGCACTTCTGGCAGGTGCACCGCTCGACCATCGTCAATGCCCATGCCATCAAGTCGGTCAGCCGGGCCTTGAGCGGCAAGCTCAGCATCACGCTGAAGAGCCGGCCCGAGTCGCTGGAGGTCAGCCCGGCCTATTCGCACCGCTTCAAGCAACTCTGAGGGCAACTCTGAGGGCAGCTTTGAGGCAGCGGCTGGCGAATATCGCCCAGCCAGGCAAGACCTGGCACGTTATGTGCGACTGCAACATCAACTGCAGTTGTCTCCTCTATCCCCCAAGGATGGATTCAGCCTCGGGCCGCAAGGTCCGAGGCTCTTTTTTTGCCCGCACGCCCCGCAGGCAAGACCTGGCGCACCAAGCTGGCACACGCGGCAGGCACCAGATGCAGGCGCACTGGCTTTCGGCACCAACAAGGTTCATGCTTGCTGCTCAGATCAGCCATCAAACAGGCACGGGCCTTGCATTGATGGATCTGAGCCTTTCGGAGTTGTTCCCCATGCATGCGCTGACCCTGCCGCCCGCCGGCCACTACGACGAGATGCTGGAGGCCGGTGGTGCCCTCCGCCAACACTACGGCGCTTTCGGCGGCTGGCTGCAGGCGCAGTCGGCCGAGACCCTGGCCAAGAAGCGCGCCGAGGCCGACCTGCTGTTCCACAAGGTCGGCATCACCTTCGCCGTCTATGGCGACGAGGCCGGCGCCGAGCGGCTGATTCCCTTCGACATGGTGCCCCGCATCGTGCCGGCCTCGGAATGGCAGATGCTGGAAAAGGGCCTGCGCCAGCGGGTCACGGCACTGAACCGCTTTCTCTGGGACATCTATCACGACCATGAAATCCTCAAGGCCGGCCTGATACCGACCGAGCAGGTGCTGGGCAATGCGCAGTACCAGCAGGCGATGCAGGGCCTGGACCTGCCGCATGGCATCTATGCCCACATCACCGGCGTCGACCTGATCCGCCATTCCGACGGCGGCTATTACGTGCTGGAAGACAACCTGCGCGTGCCCAGCGGTGTGAGCTACATGCTGGAGAACCGCAAGATGATGATGCGGCTCTTCCCCGAGCTGTTCTCGCGCTATGCGGTGGCGCCGGTGGCGCACTACCCGACGCTGCTGCTCAACACGCTGCGCCATGCCAGCCTTGAGGAGAACCCGACCGCCGTGGTGCTGACGCCCGGCCCCTTCAACTCCGCCTACTTCGAGCATGCCTTCCTGGCGCAGCAGATGGGTGTGGAGCTGGTCGAGGGCCAGGACCTGTTCGTCAAGGACGACTGGCTCTACATGCGCACCACGGTCGGCCCCAAGCGGGTGGACGTGATCTACCGCCGCATCGACGACGCCTTCCTCGACCCGCTGGCCTTCCGTGCCGATTCGATGCTGGGCGTGCCGGGGCTGCTCTCGGTCTACCAGAAGGGCCACCTGATCCTGGCGAACGCCATCGGCACCGGCGTGGCGGACGACAAGTCCATCTACCCCTATGTGCCGGACATGATCCGCTTCTACCTGGGCGAGGAGCCGATCCTGCACAACGTGCCGACCTGGCAATGCCGCAAGAGCGCGGACCTCGACCATGTCTTGAACCACATGAAAGACCTTGTGGTGAAGGAAGTGCATGGCGCCGGCGGCTACGGCATGCTGGTCGGCCCGGCCGCCACGGCTGCCGAGGTCGAGGACTTCAAGCTGCGCGTCAAGGCCAACCCGAGCAACTACATCGCGCAGCCAACGCTGTGCCTCTCGAGCTGCCCCACCTTCGTGGAGAGCGGCATCGCGCCCCGACATATCGACCTGCGGCCGTTCGTGTTGACCGGGCGGGAGATCACGATGGTGGCCGGCGGGCTCACGCGCGTGGCCTTGAAGGAAGGCTCATTGGTGGTGAACAGCAGCCAAGGCGGCGGCACCAAGGACACCTGGATTCTGGAAAGTTGATATGAAGCCCCCACGTTCACTTCGTTCTCTGCTCCCCGAGGGGGCGCAGGCCTCCCTTGGGGCAGCCCGGCGGGAGTCCTGATCATGCTGTCTCGCACCGCCTCCCAGCTCTATTGGATGAGCCGCTATGTCGAACGCGCCGAGAACCTGGTGCGCATGCTCGACGTGACCCAATCGCTGTCGATGCTGCCGCAGTCGCACGGCGCGCGCACCGAACTGGCCGCGCCGCTGGCCGTGACCGGCGCCCTGCAGGACTACAGCGCGCGGCATCCGCAGCTCGATGCCGAGCATCTCTTCAACTTCATGGCGCTGGACCTGGACAACCCGGCCTCGGTCCTGAGCTGCCTGCGCTCCGCGCGCGAGAACGCCCATGCGGTGCGCGGCCAGATCACGGCCGAGATGTGGGAGGCCATCAACAGCACCTGGCTGGAAGGCCGCAGCTTCCCGAAGCGCGGCATCCCGAGCGTCTCCAGCTTCTTCGACTGGGTGAAGGAGCGCTCGCACCTGTTCCGCGGCGCCACCTACGGCACCTTGCAGCGCAACGACGCCTATATGTTCATCCGCCTGGGCACCTTCATCGAGCGGGCCGACAACACGGCACGCCTGCTGGACGTGAAATCGCAGTTGATCGAACCGGCGGTCGAGACCTTGGCGCCGGTGGAAGTGGCCAGCGACAGCGCGCCCGACTTCTATGCCTGGAGCGCGCTCTTGCGCTCGCTCTCGGCCTTCGAGGCCTATCACGCGATCTACCGCGACAGCCTGGAGGGCCGCCGCGTCACCGAGCTCCTGATCCTGCGCCCCGACGTGCCCCGGAGCCTGCGCGCCTGCTGCGACGAGATCGTCGCCATCCTCCCGAAGATCGAAGCCAACCAGGGCGCGCTGGACGCCGGCCGCGTGGTCAAGAAGCGCGCCGGGCAGCTGGCCCTGCGCCTGGAATACGGCTCGGTGGACGAGATCCTCGAGCAAGGCCTGCACCGCTGGCTGACCGGCTTTCTGGATGAGTCTGCCGCCCTGAGCGAGGCGATCCGCGGCGCCTACCTGCAGGCCAGCTGATTCCCTGCGGATAATCGCGTCATGACCTATTGCGTTGCCATGCGGCTGGAAGCCGGCCTGCTGTTCGCCAGTGATTCGCGCACCAATGCGGGCGTGGACCACATTGCCACCTTCCGCAAGATGAGCGTGTTCGAGCAGCCGGGCGAACGCCTCATCGTGCTCCTGAGCGCCGGCAACCTGGCCACCACGCAGAGCGTGATCAGCCTCCTCACACAGCGCCTGAAAGGACAGGAAGAACACCTGTTCAAGTGCCCGAGCATGTACGACGTGGCCGAGCTGGTGGGCCGCACGGTCAAGGAGGTGGTGGCCCGCGATGCCGATGCCCAGTCGCTGGGCCAGGGTGTGGACTTCGGCGGCAACTTCATCGTCGGCGGCCAGATTCGCGGCGAAGCGCCGCGGCTCTTCCATGTCTATGCGCAGGGCAACTTCATCGAGGCCTGCGAGGACACGCCCTACTTCCAGATCGGCGAGAGCAAGTACGGCAAGCCCATCATCGACCGCGTGATCAAGCCGAAGACCTCGCTGAAGGAAGCGGCCAAGTGCACGCTGATCTCATTCGATTCGACGATACGCAGCAACCTCTCGGTGGGCCTGCCCATCGACATGCTGCTCTACAAGACCGACAGCTTCGCGCCGGCCGACCCGCATCGCATCACGGCCGACGACCCGTACTTCAACAAGCTGCGCCGCGGCTGGGGTGAAGGCCTGCGCAAGACCTTCGAGAAGCTGCCGGACGAGGACTGGTTCAACAAGTAGGGCGGGCGGACACTGCGCCACGCCTCAATAGCGGTAGCTGCCACCTATTGACCAATAGCTCGGGCCGGCACGCACCTGCAGGCCGACGCCGGTGCGATTGCTTACCAGGCTCAGGAGGCCGAAGCCGTCGTTCTCGCGACCCAGTCGCACGCCGCCGCCCAGGTGCAGGGCCATCTCCGAATCGCCAAACAGGCGCAGGTCGGCCGACACGCTGCCCGCGTAGCTGAGCCGACCGGCGCAGAAGCCGGCAAAGGTGGTCTGGCCGCTTTGCGTGTCCACGCAGGCATAGCCGATATTCGTGCCGCTGCCGCGCTGCTCGGACCGAAAGCGCCCGGGTGTGCTGTTCTGGTAAAGGATGCCGCCCACCGGCATCAGGCTCAGCGACAGCGGGCCCAGCGTCGCGCGGTAACCCAGCTCCAGCTCCCAGCCCAGCACCGGTTCGCGCCGGGCCACGGCCAGCGTGCCGACCAGGCCATCGGTGGCCGCCTGGGCACAGGCCATCATCAGCAAAACGGAAGCCAGAAAACGCATCGCCACTCCTTGTTGAAGGGAGTGGCGATGTTAGCGGGGCCGCCGTCACGCGATGCGTTCGCGCAACTTCATTGCCAGGCCGACCGGCGCCATCGTGAAGGCCATGAGCTCGCGCGCCGGGCCGCCGTCGGGCGTGCTGAGGGCCTCGATGTCGAAGTTGCCAAGCAGCGCTGCCATCGCCATCTTGATCTCCAGCAGCGCAAGGTAGCGCCCCGGGCAGATGCGCGGCCCGGCCCCGAAAGGCATGCTGATGCGCTTGGCCGAATGCACGGTGCCCGCGCCCTCGCTGAGCCAGCGCTCCGGCTCGAATGCATCGGCGCGCTCCACGTGACTCGCGCTCACGCTGTCGCGGCGCATCAGGCAGACGATCAGGGTGCCGGCCTTGACCTGCACATCACCAATCACCGTGTCGCGCAGCGCCTGGAACGGCAGGACCGGCGCGACCGGCTTCAAGCGCATTGTCTCTTGCGTGCAGGCGTCGAGGAAATCAAGGCCTGCGTAGCTGTCGATGCTGCTCAGGCCACCTGGCGCGGCCAGCGCGGCGCGCACTTCGTCCGTGGCCTTCTGCAGAGCAGCCGGATGGCGCCACAGCAGGTCGATCATCCAGGCCAGGGTATTGGCCGTCGTGTCTTCGCCGGCCAGGAGCATGGTCAGCACATTGCCCGCCACCTGCTCGTCGTCGATACCGCTGTCGGGCTGGTCGGCGGCCACGATCATGGCCTCGAGCAGGTTGCGGGGATGCTCGCGCAGCTCGGGCTGATCAAGCAAACGCTGCCGCGCCAGCGCGATGAAGCCGGCCACGGCGGACTTGATCTCGACGATGCTGGCCGCCAGCTCGCGGTCGGCCTGGCTCGGCCACCAGCGCCAGGTCGGCAAGGGCTTCAGGAGCCGGTCGAACACCGCAGGAAACAGCTTGTCCAGATGCTGCTGGATGCGGTCCGCATCCGACTCCAGGGTGTTGACCTCGGCACCAAAGGCCAGGCCGGCAATGGTGTCGACCGTGTAGCGCATCAGGTCCGACTGCAGGTCGATCATCTGGCCGCCGTGCGCCGCTTTGCGCCAGCGCCCGCCAAGCCGATCACTGACGCCCTGCATGCTCGGAAAATAACCGCGTATGTGGGCGGGGTCGAAACCAGCCATCACCATGCGACGTTGGCGCTTCCAGACATCGCCGTTGGCGCCAAACAGGCCGATGGGCAGGCCCAGCTCGGTCCAGAGTTGCTGCAGCCTGGGCGTGCGCCGGAAGCCCTCGGGCCTGTCCTTCAACACTTGGGCCACGGCCTGGTGGTCGCCCACCACCAGCAACTTCTGCCGCCCCAGGTGCACGCGGTAGAACGGCCCCAGCTCGCGCGCCCATTGCTCCAGCTGCTGATGCATGCGGGCCGGCCGCACCTGGAAGATCTGGCCCAGCAATGGCAGTCCGGCCGGTGCTGGAAGGTCGCTGAAGCTGCGCGGCGCAGGGCTCATCAGACCGGATTTTCCACGCGCATTGAATAGTCCACGGCTTTCACGTCCTTAGTGAGACGGCCTATGGAGATGCGATCAACACCGGTGGCGGCAATCCAGCGCAGCTGGTCGATTGCCACCCCACCGGAGACTTCGAGCAGCGCCTGATTCCCCTTCGCGGCGTTCAAGGCCACGGCCTCGCGCATTGCCGCTTCGCTGAAGTTGTCCAGCAGCACGCTGACCGCACCGGCATCGAGCGCTTCGCGCAGCTCGGCAATCGATTCGACCTCGACCTGGATGCCGACGTTCGCGTTCATGGCCTGCGCCGCCCGCAAGGCGGCGCCCACGCCACCGGCCGCGGCGATGTGGTTCTCCTTGATCAGGATGCCGTCGTACAGCGCCAGGCGCTGGTTGGCACCGCCGCCGACCCGCACCGCGTACTTCTGCGCCAGGCGCAAGCCCGGGATGGTCTTGCGGGTGTCGAGCACGGCGCAGCCGCGCGGGTTGGGGCTGGCGCCCTCGATGGCGCGGGCATGCGCTCGCGTGAGGCTCGCGGTGGCCGACATCAGCTGCAGCAAGTTCAGGGCGGGCCGCTCGGCCGACAAGAGCGCGCGGCCGTCCGCCTCGATGCGGCACACGATGCTGTCGGCCGCCATGTCAGCGCCCTCCGCGTATTGCCAGTCGATGCGGGCCGTGCCGTCCATCGCGGCGAACACGCCGTCAAACCATTCGCGGCCGCAGAGCACGGCGTTCTCGCGCACCCGCACGTGGGCGCGCACGCGGCGGCCGGCCGGCACCAGCTGCGCGGTCCAGTCGCAGACGCCGATGTCCTCGAACAAGGCCTCGCGGATATTGCGCTGCCGCGCTTCGTCCAGGGTTTCGTTGTGATCGAACATGGGGTTCTTCTTCTTGCTTATTCGGGTTCGCCAATTGTCAGCGTGAGCGCGGCCACGCCTTCGATCAGGCCTTGCAGCTGGTCGCCCGGCTTGACCGGACCCACGCCTTCGGGCGTCCCGGTGTAGATCAGGTCGCCCGGGCCCAGGTGGTAGTACTGCGAGAGATTGGCCACGATCTCGGCGGAGTTCCAGATCATGTCCGACAGGTCGCCGCGCTGCCGTTCCTCCCCGTTCACCGACAGCATGATGGCACCCGCCATCGGGTGGCCGATCCCGGCCGCGGGCACGAGCTCGCTGATGACCGCCGATTGTTCGAAGGCCTTGCCGAAGTCCCAGGGACGCCCGGTCGCCTTGGCCTCGTTCTGCAGGTCGCGCCGCGTCATGTCCAGGCCCGCCGCATAGCCCCAGAGGGCCGCCTTCGCCTCTTCGGCGCCGGCCTTGAACACCGGCGCGCCCAAGGCGATGACCAGCTCCATCTCGTAGTGGAAATTGCGGGTGCCCGGCGGATAGGCCACCGTGCCGCCAGACGGGAACAGCGCGCTGGCGGGCTTGCAGAAGAAGAACGGCGGCTCGCGGTCCGGGTCGGAACCCATCTCGCGGGCATGGGCCGCGTAGTTGCGGCCGACGCAGAAGATGCGGGAGACGGCGTAGCGCTCGCCTCGGCCACGCACGGCCACCGAAGCCTGGGGGGCTGGCGGGAAGATGTAATCGCTCATGCCCGGGAGGCTACCATCGCGCCCGATGCGCCGACTCGTCGCCCTTCTTTGCTCGCTCGCCCTGCTGGCCGCTCTCGGCGGCTGCGCCACGCGCGCGCTGACGCAGGGATCGAGTACGCCAGCGACGGGCCGCGACGGGCCGGAAACCAACCCGCCCAGCAATCTGATGACGGTGCCGGACGCAGTGCCCAAGGTCGAGCTGGTGCGCCTCTCCGGTCCCAACAAGCCCTACGAGATCGAGGGCGTTCGCTACCAGCCCTTCGTCGAGGACAAGCCCCTGGTGCAGCGCGGCCTGGCCTCCTGGTATGGCAAGAAGTTCCATGGCCGGCCGACCGCCAATGGCGAGGTCTACAACATGTATGCGATGACGGCGGCCCACGCGACCATGCCCATCCCCAGCTATGCGCGGGTGCGCAACCCGGCCAATGGCCGCGAGGTGGTCGTGCGCATCAACGACCGCGGCCCCTTCCATCCGGGGCGTGTGATCGACCTCAGCTATACCGCGGCCCTGAAGCTCGACCTGCTGCGCGGCGTGGCGCCGGTGGAGGTGGAGCGGCTGACGGCCGAGCAGATCCGCAGCGGCGCATGGAAGCGCGATGCCAAGGAACCGCCACCGGTCTACGTGGCGCAGGAGCCTGTGGGCGCGCCGCAGCGCGAGACGCTGAACACTGCCGCCAGCAGCAGCGGCAGGATCTGGCTGCAGCTCGGCACCTTCAAGCTGCTTGATGGCGCGGACGCCTTCCGCAGCCTGCTGGTGGGTGACGAGCCGGCGCTGGCACCACTCTTGACGGTCTTCAAGCAAGGCGGGCAGCACCAGTTGATGGCGGGCCCCTATGGCTCGCGAGCGGAAGCCGAAGAGGCCGCCGCGCGTTTCAATTCGCTCCTGAAGGAGCCGGCGAAGATCGTCGAGCGCAAGTAGCCGTGCACAGTGAGCAGCGAGCAGTGAGCAGTGAGCAGCGAGTACTGCTCAGCGGCCGCCCGCCACGTCCAGTGTGGCGCCGACCGTATAGCTCGCCGCATCGGACATCAGCCACAACACCGCTTGCGCCACCTCTTCAGCTCGGCCAAGCCGGCGGATCGGTATCTGCGCAGCGGCGGCTTGCAGTTTCGCGTCGTCGAAGCCGCTGGTCTGGTGGATCTCGGTTTCGATGATGCCGGGCCGCACGCCGTTGACCCGTATGCCCTCTTCGATCAGCTCGCGGCCCAGGCCCACAGTGAGGCTGTCGAGCGCGCCCTTGCTGGCGGCGTAGTCCACGTAGAGCCCGGGCGAGCCGAGCTGCGCGGCGCGCGACGAGATGTTGACGATGGCGCCGCCGCGCCCGCCGCGGGCCGTGCTCATGCGCCTGGCCGCCTCGCGGCTGCACAAGAGGGCGCCGAACACATTGACCTCGAACAGGCGCTGCCAACGGGCCAGGTCCATGTCCACCAACCGGGCGCCCGGCACTACGATACCGGCGTTGTTGACCAGGGCTGTGAGCGGGCCGAGCTCGGCATCGATGCGCTCGAACATGTTCAAGACCTGGCCCTCGTCGGCGACATCGGCCTGCAGCGTGACGACGCGACTGCCACAGGCACGCAATTCGGCGGCCAGGCTTTCAGCGGCGGCCGCATCGCGCGCATAGTTGAGTGCCAGCCCATAGCCGGCGCTTGCAGCTTGTCGCGCAATCGCTGCGCCGATGCCTCGGCTAGCGCCGGTGATGAGGGCAATCCTTTGCATGTAGTCATTGTGTCAGCGCACGGGCCTGCGCGAAGATGGCGCGCACCCTGATCGAACGCAATGCAGTTCTTCGACGCCACCACGCTGTTGCTGGTCAATGCCTTGTTCAACGGCATGGCCGCCTTGTCCTGGGCCTTGCTGGCCAGCGTGTTCCGCGTGGCGCCGCGCGCCAGCTGGCTGCTGGCGGGCGCCCACCTGACCCGGCTGGGCGCACTGCGCTGCCATGATTGCCGCGTCGGTTCGCCGCTGCAGGCTTGGCCCGCGCTGCCCGACCTGTTCGCGCTGCTGACCCTGGCCTTGATGTGCCTGGGCGTGCGCCAGTTGCTGCGGCTGCGCTTCTGGTGGACCGACGTGGCCCTCATCGCCGGGGCGGGCACGCTGCTCGTGCTGGCGCTGCAAGACCGGCCCGCCCTGCTGCAGGTGGGCGGCTCTGCCGCGATGGCCCTGCTCGCGCTGCTGACCTGGCAAGACGTGCGAATCGGCGCGCGGCCACTGCTGAGAACCAGCCTGCGCTGGCTGCTCGCGCTGCCCTATCTGGCCATCGCCGCCGCGCTCGCGTGGCGCGGTTCGCGGCCCTTCTGGGACGCTGACTCGACAAGCATCTCGCCGCTGACGATCTGGCTCTGGCTGCTCCTGAGTCTGGCGAGCGCGGTCAGCCTGATGGCGCTGGTCCTGGACCGGCTGGTCGGGCGGATCTCACAGCTCT
Organism: Paucibacter sp. JuS9; assembly: GCF_044043925.2. NCBI lineage: Bacteria > Pseudomonadati > Pseudomonadota > Betaproteobacteria > Burkholderiales > Sphaerotilaceae > Roseateles > Paucibacter sp. JuS9. The sequence goes on along the minus strand of NZ_CP194172.1, from coordinate 4,658,923 downwards.
CGCTGGAGGACCCGCTGACTGGCGCCCTGAACCGCCGCGCGCTGATGCGCGAGCTGCAGCGTCTGCAGGCCTTGGTGCAGCGCGGCCATCCCTTCTGCGTGGTGCTCCTGGACATCGATCATTTCAAGTCCATCAATGATCGCCACGGCCATGCCGGCGGCGATGCGGCGCTGGTCCATCTGGTGCGCGAGCTGCGCCAGGAGTTGCGCCCGGCGGACGTGCTGGGCCGCCTGGGTGGCGAGGAATTTTGCGTGCTGCTGCCACACACGCAGTTGCCGGAGGCGGCGAGCATCGCCGAGCGACTGCGTGCCCGTCTGGAAAACCGGCCCTGCCCAGGCACGATCGGCGATATCGCGCTCAGCGCCAGTTTCGGCGTGGCGCAGGCGCGGCCTGGTGAATTGCGGCCCGAAGCCGTGCTGGTGCTGGCCGATCAATTGCTGTACCGGGCCAAGTCGCTGGGCCGCAACCGGGTCTGCGTGGAAGGAGACGGCGAACGGGAAGCGCCAGGGCAAGAAGCCGCCGCAGGAGGGTCGGCCTGATGCTGGAGACCGTGCCGCTCACGCTGTTGGCAGCCAATATGCTGTTCCTGCTGACTGCCGCCCTGGTCTGGGCGGGCTTGAGCCAGGTGCTCGTCATCGGGCAGCGCACGGTCCTGCTGCTGGCCTTGGCCAATGCGCTTCTGGCCGCATCGCTGGGCTGCAATGCCTTGCGCGGCATCGCCTGGGACGGACTGAGCTACTGGGGTGCCAACATGATGGCGATCAGCAGCTTTGCGCTCCTGCGCCAGTCCATTCCGACGGCCATCGGTGCGGCGCCCTCCTGGTGGCCGACCTTGGCGCTGCTGGCCGTAGCGGGCCTGCTGCTGGCGCCGATGCCGCCGGACAGCGACTGGATGCCCGTCATCAACTTCAGCTGCTTGAGCCTGTTGATGGGCTTCACCAGCTTCGAGACCTGGCGCCACCTGCGCCGACGGCTCAAGCTCGCCTTGGCGCTGGGCCTGTGCAGCCCGCTGATCCTTGTCACCGCCCTGCTGCTGCTGCGCCTGGCCCTGCTGCTGCAGGGTTCGGGTGCACGCATCCGTGACGCCAGCGTGGGCAATGTCGCCTGGCTGTGGGCGGTGCTGCTGATGGGCCTGGTGCTGAACGCGACACTGGCCTTCATGGTGCTGATGCGCTTGATACTGCGCATCCGCCGCCTGACCGAGCGCGATGCGCTGACCGATGCGTTGAACCGCCGCGCTTTCGGTGACTTGCTGTCGCGCGAGCAGGCACAGCTGGCTCGCGGCCAGGGCCATGCGCTGGTGATGCTGGACGTCGATCATTTCAAGCGCATCAACGACACGCTGGGCCACGCAGCCGGCGACGCAGCCTTGAAGCATCTCGTGCAGCAGCTGCAAGGCTGCCTGCGCGAAGCCGACCGCCTGGGCCGCCTGGGCGGCGAGGAGTTCGGCGTGCTGCTGCCGCTGAGCGACCAGGCAGGTGCCCTGCATGCCGCAGAGCGCATGCGTGCCACGCTGCAAGCGCATCCTCTGCTCTGGCAGGGCCAGCCATGGCCGATGACGGCCAGCTTCGGTGTCGCGGTGGCTCAGGGGCCGCACGACGATGCCGATGCGCTGATGCAGCGCGCCGACGCAGCGCTCTACCGGGCCAAGGAGGCGGGCCGCAACCGGGTGGAAGCGGACTGATCGGCGAGTGGATCGGCAGGCGGGGCCGTCGCCACCTCAGGCCAGTGCCACGCGATTGCGCCCCAGGTGCTTGGCGCGGTACATCGCGCTCTCTGCGCGTGCCACCAGCAGGTCGGTGGAATGCGGCGGCGCGGTGGCCAGGCCGATGCTCAGCGTCGCATCAAGGCCCGGCGCCAGCTCCGACCAGGCAAAGCTCTCCACGCATTGACGCAGGCGCTCGCAGACCTCGAAGGCACGGTCGGGCACGGTGTCGGGCAGGACCACGAGGAATTCCTCGCCGCCGTAGCGCAGCAGCAGGTCGCTGCCGCGGGTGTTGTCCTGCAGCATGCCGGCCAGGGCCTGCAGCACGCGGTCTCCGACCGCGGCGCCGTGCTGGGCATTGATGGCGCTGAAATGGTCCAGGTCGACCAGCGCGAGCGTGAGCGGCGTGCCGCGCGCCTGGGCCTCGGCCACCAGCTCGGGCAGGCGTTGCTCCATCAGGCGGCGGTTGCCCAGGCCGGTGAGCGGGTCGCGCAGCACGTCGGTATCCTCGGGCGCGCGCGCGGCTTCACCGGCACGCGGCCGTTGCGCCTCGATGCGGCTGGCCACATAGCGGGACTGGGCGATCAGCTGCGCGCTGGCGCGACGTCGCTCCAGGAGAGTGAGCGCTTCCAGATGGCGCAGCGCCGCTTCGTTCAGCCCCAACTGCCTGGCGCATCGGTAGGCGGTGCCGTGCAGCCGGCGCTGCTCGGCGAGATTGGACTGGCCGACCATCTCATGCAGGAGCCGGCCCAGCGCCGCATAGGCCGCATCGGCATGGCCGCGGGCCTGGGCCAGCTCGGCACGCAGGCAGCCGACCCGGCCGGCCAGCGCGAGGAAACCATGCTCCTGGCAGCAGCGCTGGGCGCTGTCGAGAAACACGCCGGCTTCGTCCAGCTGGCGCAGATGCAGGAGGGTCTCGCCGAGATGGCTGTCGCCGAGCGCGACGGCATAGGGGTCGCCCAGCTCGCGCAGATGCGGCCGCACCTGGCGGCCGAGCTGCAAGGCGCGTTGCAGGGACTGCTGCGACTCGGCCTCGCGGCCGGTATCGCGCAGCAGCTGAAAGCGGCCCATGGCCACGGTCCAGAGATTGTTCAGCGCCACCACCTGCTCGAAGGGCGTGGCCTGCTCGCGCACCAGGGCGGCGGCTTCGTTCATCAGGCGCTCGGCCTGCCAGGGGTCGCCCATGCGCTCGAACACCATGCCCAAGGCGTTCAGGGCCACCGACTCGAGGCGCAGTTCCGCGAGTTCCTTGGCAGCGGCACCGGCTTCCTGTGCGGCGGCCAGGGCAGTTTCGAATTCCCCCTGATCGGCAGCGGCCAGGGCGGTCCAGCGCAAGACTTCACACAGGCCGGGGCTGGCGCCGCCGGCACGCATCAGGGGCAGCAACTGCTCTACAGCGGCGAGCATGTCGGCCAGCTGGCCGCGGCGCATGAGGAAGAAGCAGCGCAGCCGGCCGGCCTCGATCTGCTCGCTGACCTGGCCTTGACTCAGGCCCAGGGCCCAGGCCTGCCCGGCCAGGTTGAGCCCGACTTCAAGCCGCGAGGCCGTCTGCGCGGCACGGGCCTGCGCAATCAGCTCGGGCAGCGAGGCGGCGGCGGGTACGGCGGGATCCTGTGGCGTGGCGTACTGCATGGGCCCGTCAGCGTAGCGGAAGTCATGCCCCGTGCAAGCCCCGCAGAAACGGGGCTGTTGGTCTGCAACGACTGGCGCGTCAGCGGCTGGTAGGCATGACGAACTCGGCGCCCTTGCCGATGCTGGCCGGCCAGCGCTGCATCACGCTCTTCTGCTTGGTGTAGAAGCGCACGCCTTCTTCACCGTAGGCATGCATGTCGCCGAACAGGCTGCGCTTCCAGCCGCCAAAGCCCTGCCAGGCCATGGGCACCGGAATCGGCACATTGATGCCCACCATGCCGACCTGGATTCGACGTGCAAATTCACGTGCCACATTGCCGTCGCTGGTGAAGCAGGCCACGCCGTTGCCGTACTCGTGATCATTCACGAGCTGCACGGCTTCAGCGAAGTCGTGCGCACGCACGCAGGCCAGCACCGGGCCGAAGATCTCTTCCTTGTAGATGCGCATGGTCGGCTTGACGTTGTCGAACAGCGTGCCGCCGGTGAAGAAGCCGTTTTCCAGACCCGCCACCTTGTGGCCGCGGCCATCGACCACCAGCGTGGCACCCTCCTCGACGCCGATGCCGATGTAGTTCTCGATGCGGTCGCGCGCTTCCCGCGTGACGATGGGGCCCATCTCGGCATCGAGTGCCATGCCGTTCTTGATCTTCAGCGTGCGGGCGCGTTCGGCCAGCTTCGGAATGATCTTGTCGGCCACGTCGCCAACCAGCACGGCCACCGAGATCGCCATGCAGCGCTCGCCGGCCGAGCCGTAAGCCGCGCCGATGAGCGCATCGACGGCTTGATCAATGTCGGCGTCCGGCATCACCACCATGTGGTTCTTGGCGCCGCCCAGGGCCTGCACGCGCTTGCCGTTCCTGGCGCCGGTCTCGTAGATGTACTGGGCAATCGGCGTGGAGCCGACGAAGGACAGCGCCTTCACATCCGGATGATTCAGGAGCGCATCGACCGCCACCTTGTCGCCCTGCACCACGTTGAACACGCCGTCCGGCAGGCCGGCCTGCTTGAGCAGCTCGGCGATGAAGAGGCTGGGCGAAGGATCGCGTTCGCTCGGCTTCAGGATGAAGCAGTTACCGGTCGCAATGGCCAGCGGCGCCATCCACATTGGCACCATGAAGGGGAAGTTGAATGGCGTGATGCCGGCGACCACGCCCAAGGGCTGGCGCATCGTCCAGTTGTCGATGCCGGTGGACACCTGCTCGGTGTAGTCGCCCTTCAGGAGCTGCGGGATGCCGCAGGCAAATTCGACGACGTCGATGCCGCGCGTCACCTCCCCCTGCGCGTCGGTGAAGACCTTGCCATGCTCGGCCGTGATCATCGCTGCGATGTCGTCGCGGTGCTTGTTCAGCAGCTCCAGAAACTTGAACATCACCCGCGCGCGGCGCAAGGGCGGCGAATCTGCCCATGCCGGGAAGGCAGCCTGGGCGGAGGCCACGGCCAGGTCCACGTCTTGCACGCTGGCGAGCTGCAGCTGGCGCGCCACGGCGCCCGTCGTCGGGTTGTAGACGGCCTGGCTGCGGCCTGAAGTGGCGGGCACGGCGGTGCCGTTGATGAAGTGGGTGACGGCTGCGCTGCTGCTGAAAGCTGAGGTCATTCTTGTCTCCTGGAGATGAGCCAAGTCTAGGAATGACGACCGCAACTGCCAATCCGCTTTCGGCGATTTGATTGTTCGTTAATATGAATAATGGCCACGACAAAGCCGAGCGAACTGCGACATGAACTGCTGTGGGGGCAGATGCATGCGCTGACGGTGATCTCGCAACTGGGCAGCTTCACCAAGGCGGCGCAGCGGCTGGGGCTTTCAAAGGCGGCGGTGAGCCAGCGCATTGCCGAGCTGGAGAAGGCCCTGGGCCAGCAGCTGGTGCACCGCACCACGCGCGCGGTGCGCCTCTCGGAGGCCGGGCGGGAGCTGGTCGAGCAGACCGAGGCGAGCTTTGCCCACATCACCCGCACGCTGGGCGTCACGCGCGATGCGGTGGGCCAGCCGCGCGGTCTTTTGCGAGTGACGGCGCCAGTGGCGCTGGGCCGTCAGCATGTGGCGCCACTCTTGGCCAGCTTCTTCCAGCGCTACCCGGAAATCCGCATCGAGCTGGACCTGAGCGACCGGCTGCAGCCATTGGCGCAAGAAGGTTTTGACCTGGCGGTACGCCACACCAGCAGCCCGCCGGATTCGCACGTGGCGGTGAAGCTCTGCAGCTCGCGTGCCCTCTTGCTCGCCGCACCCGCCTACCTGGCGGCCCATGGCGAGCCGCGCCATCCGGAGGAACTGGCGAGCCATGCCTGCCTGCCCTATCTGCGCCCTGGCCCGGCGCAATGGCTGTTCGAGAAGCGCGGCCAGCGCCTGCGCATTCCCGTTCAAGGCCCCTTGCGCGCCGGCAACAGCGAAATCCTGCGCGATGCGGCACTGGCCGGCCTGGGACTGGCGCTCCTCCCTGACTTCAGCGCCGGCCCGGCCCTGCGCAGCGGCGCGCTGGTCGAGGTGCTGTCGGACTGGAAGCCGGTCGGCTTCTTCGGCGATGCGATCTATGCGATCCACCCCTGGAGCAGCACGACGCCACGGCCGCTCAAGCTCCTCATCGAGCACCTGCGGCAACACCTGAGTGCAGGGTTCTAGGGCGTCCCTACACTCGCGCGAACATCGACAAGAGAGCAGGCCCGCAATGACCCAGACAGCACGCAGCTACAAGTATTACGACCTGATCATGGCCGCCTTCGTCTGCGTGCTGCTGTGCTCCAACCTGATCGGTGCGGCCAAGGCGGCCACGCTCAACCTGCCGCTGCTTGGCCCGGTCACGTTCGGCGCAGACCTGATGTTCTTCCCCTTGTCCTACATCTTTGGCGACATCCTGACCGAGGTCTATGGCTACGGCCGCGACCGCCGCGTCGTCTGGGCTGGCTTCGGCGCCCTGCTGTTCGCGGCCTTCATGGCCTATGTGGTGGTGAACCTGCCGCCGGCGCAGAACGAGTTCATGGCCGTCTACCAAAAGCAGGTCGAGGGCGTGTTCGGCAACACCTGGCGCATCGTCGCCGGCTCGATGATCGCCTTCTGCTGCGGCAGCTTCGTCAACAGCTTCGTGATGGCCAAGATGAAGATCCTCACGCAGGGCCGGCATCTGTGGGCGCGCACCATCGGCTCGACGGTCGTCGGCCAGTTCGTCGACACCAGCTTCTTCTTCGTGATCGCCTTCTGGGGCATCTGGCCGCAGGAACAGTTGATCGCAGTGACGATCACGCAATATCTGTTCAAGACCTGCTGGGAAGCGGCGATGACGCCGATCACCTACAAGGTGGTGGGCTTCCTGAAGCGCGTCGAGAACGAGGACTTCTACGACCGCAACACCAACTTCACGCCCTTCAGCATCAAGCTATGAAAGCCGGCGCTCAGCGAAGGAGCCTATGAAAGGTTCATCGCCGAGTTCCGGCGATGTCTCTTGACGGCACTTAGCTGCTACTCGCTGTTCCCTTCTTTCGCGCCGCCGAGGCCATCGGGTGAGGGCTTGTGCTCCTGTCCCCCGGACCGGGCTTCGCCCGATCCTCCTCCTGATATCAGAATCACGCTGCTTCGTTCCGCTTTAGCGAAGCCCGTCAGGGTGATGCCGCGCTCCCCCTATGGCCTTTGAGCCAGAGGTAAAGACTGGTGCCCCCGGCGGATTCGACGCGACAGCTCGAACGGTGTCTTGGGGCGCTGCCGGAGCCTCTCCGGTGGCGACCCCGCATATCAGGGTGCGCAAGTCGGATAAGCGCTTTGCGAAGGAACGTCATGAGAACGAAGCTAGGTGTGGATATCAGCAAGAGGAAGTTCGATGTCGCTTTGCTTGATGCGCAGGGGAAGTTCCGCTCGAAGGTCTTTGCCAACGATGCGGCGGGGTTTTCCCAACTGATGGACTGGATCGAGTCTCACGTTCAGGGCGGCAAGAGCGAGGCTCACGCGTGCATGGAAGCAACGGGCAGCTATCACGAGGCGCTGGCCGTGTTCCTGCATGACAGCGGGGTGGCTGTCTCCGTGGTGAACCCGCTGAGGGTCAAGCGCTTCATCGAATCCGAAGGCATACGCAACAAGACCGACAACGCGGATGCCAAGGCGCTTGCCCGCTTTGCACACAAGCATGAGCTGGAACTTTGGGAGGCGCCGACGCTGGGGCTGCGCAGGCTGCAAGCGCTGGTGCTGCGTCTGCAGACACTGCAGGACATGCGCCAGGCCGAGCTCAATCGGCTGGATGTTGCGCATGACTCGGTGCGGCCGTCGATCCAGGCCATGGTGGACAGTCTGGTGGGTGCCATCGAGGAAGTCACAGCACAGATCAAGTCGAGCATCGACGATGACCCAGACCTGCGCGGACGCAAGGAACTGTTGCAGACGATCCCGGGACTGGGTGAGAAGACCATCCCGCAGCTACTGGCCTACATCGGAAGACCCGAGCGCTTCAGCTCAGCCAAAGCGCTGGTGGCCTATGCAAGCCTGTCGCCGATGATCCGGCAATCAGGCAGCTCGCTGAATCGCAGCAGGGGGACGCATCCCACGGGGCACAAAGAGCTACGCCAGGCGCTGTTCTACCCGGCGATGGTGGCTGCCAAGTACAACCCGCCCATCGCCGCTTTCTGGGCTCGCTTGAAGGCGCAGAACAAGCCGGGTTTGGTGGTTGTCGTGGCCTGCATGCACAAGCTCCTGGCCATCGCCTACGGCGTTCTGAAGTCCAAGAAGCCCTTTGACCCCGCCCACGGGACAGCACTGGCTGCTTGACTCAAGACGGTGTCTTTACCTCGCCCAAACCCTCACCCGACGCCCTCGGCCGAACCTGCGCCTGCCACCCGGCGCAGGCCACGGTGGTGCGGATCAGGACGGCAGTGGGTGTCCCGCAGCGAAGTAAAGGAGGAGGCCGAAGGCCGGGGGACATGAGCGAAGGGGCGCCCGCTGGTGGCCTGATCTTCGACCGACCAAGGCGCAAAAACGAGCGGCAGCTAAGTGCCGGTAGGCGCCTTCCACAAAGGTCGGCGAAGGTGCAAAAAAAGGCCCGGCCGGCGAACCGGGCGGGCTTCAAGTCCTTCAGAAAAGGACGTCGTTGGGATCGGTGCGGTGCGCCTTGCTGCACCGCTTGAACGCAACTGTAGGACCCACCCCCGCCCGCAGCCATCCCCAAGAGGTGGGAAGTTGGCCCGCAAAGCAGGGACATTGAAGTGACAATCCGTGAATGAACGCACCCAAGCCCCCTGCCAGAAGTCACGCTCACCCCAGCCCTGCGGCCAAAGGGCCCGCCAGGCCAGGCAAGCCGGCCGCAAAGCCTGCCAAGGCCGTCGCTGCCGGCTTGAGCGAAGCCGAGATGGAGCGCCTGCAGTCGCTGCTGGACAAGCTGCCCGCGCCGCTGGAGCCGCTGGACATCAGCATGCTGGACGGCTACCTCTGCGGCGTCCTGCTGCAGCCCAAGGCGGTGCCGGACGCGCAATGGCTGCCCGCCATCTTCGACAGCGAAGGCCGGCCCATTCCACCCGGGCTTGATCTTGCGCCGGCGAAGGGCCTGATCCTGCGACGCCACAAGGAACTGAACCAGGCGATCTCGCAGCGCCAATGGTTCGACCCCTGGGTGTTCGAGCTGGAGGAAGACGCCGACCCCTCCGAAGTGCTGATGCCCTGGGTCGCCGGCTTCTCGCTGGCCACGGAGCTGTTCCCGGCGCTGATGAAGCAGGACGGCGCGGAGCTGCTGGAGCCGTTGGCCATGCTCTACATGCACATCGATCCCGACGATCTCGAGGATGCCGACGAGCTGCTCGAGGAAATCGAATCGATGGAACCGCCGGCGGACCTGGAAGCGGCCGTCGAGAGCCTCGTCGTCGCGACCATGCTGCTGGCCGATGTGGCCCGACCGCAGAAAGATGGGAGCCAAATGAATACGGCGGCCCGCAGGCCGCCGCAGAGAAAGGGCCCGCCGGTACGCGGGCGCTACTGAGACGCGCTATTTACTTGGCGCTGCGCGGGTCGCTCGTCTGGCGCTTCATCCAGTCGCTCATCTCACGCAGCGTGTGGCCGATGGATTCACGGGCCGAGTAGCCGTGTGATTCATTGGGCAGCACCACGTAGCGGACATTGCCGCCCGTGCCTGCCAACGCCTGATACAGGCGCGCGCTCTGGATCGGGAAGGTGCCCGGGTTGTCATCGCTTTCACCGTGGATCAGCAGGATGGGCTCCTTCAGCTTGTCCGCATAGTTGAACGGCGACAGCTTCAGATAGACGTCCTGCGCCTCCCAGTAGGTGCGGCGCTCGCTCTGGAAGCCGAAGGGCGTCAGCGTGCGGTTGTAGGCGCCGCTGCGGGCAATGCCGGCCTTGAACAGGTCGGTGTGCGCCAGCAGGTTGGCCGTCATGAAGGCGCCGTAGCTGTGGCCGCCGACCACCATCTGCTTCGGGTCGCTCACGCCGAGCTCGTCGGCCTTCTGGATGATGGCCTTGGCGTTCGCTGTGATCTGCTCGACAAAACTGTCGTTGACCGTCTTTGGGTCGCCGACGATGGGCATGGTCGCGTCCATCAGCACCACGTAACCGTCCAGCGTCAGCATCAGCGGGCTGGCGCCGGAGAAGGTGGTGAAGCGGCTGGTGGAACCGCTGACCTGGCCGGCAGTGGAGGCATCGGTGAACTCCAGCGGATAGGCCCAGACAAAGGTCGGGCGGCGCTCGCCAGCCTTGTAGTCCGGCGGCAGGTAGAGCCAGAACGACAGCTCGACGCCGTCCGCACGCTTGTACTTGATCAGCTCGCGCTTGATGTTGCGCAGCTGCGGTGTCGGGTCGGTGTACTTGGTCAGCGCCTGCATCTGCTCGAATCCGGCGCCGCTTCGCAGCACGAGGTTGGGCGGCTCGGCGAAGGTCTCGCGGCTGGTGAGCACGCGGCCATCGGCCAGCAGCGTGATCGGGCGCTCGTAGTGCGTGAGGCCGGAGCGGAACAGGCGCGTGGCCTGGCCTTCCTTCAGGCTGTAGCTGTCGATGAAGGGCAGGTCGCCGTCCTTGCTGGCGCCCTGGCCCACGAAGATCAGCTTGTCGCCGCCCTCCACGCGAACGATGGCGCGGCCATTGGGCAGGATGCGGGTGAGCGGCTGGCCGGGGTCGCGGTAGCGGTCGCGCATGTCGCGGTCCTGCAGGCGCTGCGGCTTGGCGCTGCCGTCCAGCGACACCAGGTCGGCGGCGATCCAGCGGCGCTCGCGGTCCACGTCGCCGATGATGGCGCGATTGCCGCCTTCGACGAAGCTCATCCCCGAGAGGCGCCCCACCGTGCGATGCACTTCCTTGGCCTCGCCCTTGTAGGGCGCTTCCAGCTTCATCAGGCGGTCGCGGAAGGGCACCTTCTTCTTCTGGTCGCCACCGTCCAGGGCCTCGACCCAGTAGACGGCGCCGTCAAGCTGCGGCGAAGCCCAGAAGTTGCGCGGGCCGGTGATCACGCCTTCGACCGGCACGCTTTCCTTCAGCTTGATCTGGCCCAGGTCGCGCAGCAGCTTGCCACCGGCGTCGCGCAGCTCGACCTGGCGGGCGAAGTCGTTCCAGGTGACCTGGTAGCTGAATGGTGCGACCAGACGCTCGGAGATGAAGGCGCCCTGGGTGCCGACGGCTTCGAGGTTGGCGTACAGACCCGGTGTGCCGACCTCGTGCGAGGCACCGGTGCTCAGCTTGATGCGGCGCAGCGCCGAGGTGGCGTAGTAGGTGAACAGCGCGTCGTCCTGGCTGTTCTTCAAGAGGTCTTGCAGCGTGCGCTCGGGCGAGATGCGGCCCATCGATTCCTGGATGGTCGGGCCCGAGGGTGCTTCGAACACCGGTGCGGCGCCGCGCTTCTCGGGCACGGTCAGCGCAATGATTTCGTCGGCGCCGAGCCAGACCACCGAGGTCTCGAGCACCGTGTTGAGCTTGATGCCCTTGACCTGGCTAATCTTGGCCGTGGCCACATCGCCCAGCCACAGTTCGGTGGCGTTGGCAGTGCGGCGATTGAGCAGGAACCGCTTGCTGTCCGGCGACCAGCGCAGCTGGTAGAAAGTGCCGCCGGCCGGCAGCTTCACTTCACGCTCGGCGGCGGCCGGATTGGCCAGCTCACGCAGCTTGATCGACTCGATGTGCGGAATCAGCTGCACGCCGTTGGCAGCGATGTCGATGCGCTTGCCGGCCAGGCGCGCGATCGGGCGTGCCAGCTCGGCCACCTTGCGGCTGCGCTGCGTCTCGATGCTTGCCAGCGTGCGCTGATCGGGCGAGAGCATGTGGCCAGGCAGGCCCTTGGCGTCCAGCACGGCGCTGATCTCGGCCGAGGGTTGCTGGTAGACCTGCGATTCGGCTGCCAGCGCCGAGCTTGCGGGGCCGAAAGCCAGGGCTGTTGCCAAGGCCAGGGCCGACAGGGTCAGACGCTTGTTGCTGCTGCTCAAACTGCTCATCGCGCTCGTCTCTCGTGAAGTCGAAAAGCGAGCAATCTAGCAGAGCCGGCCGCGCGGCGCGCGTGCCGAAGGCTTCAGTGCGCAAACAGGCGTGCGGCGTGCAGACCCAGGCCCGTGGCCACCGAGGCGAACCGGTCGCCGCGCACTTGCTGGGCGGCCGGGTAGTCGGCGGCAATGCGCTCGGCCAGCAGGCGCAGGCCGGTGGAACCACCGGTGAAATAGAGCGCGTCGATCTGCTCGGGCTTGAGGCCTGCCTGAGCCACGGTGTCGCGGCCGGCGGCCACGATGCGGCCGATGTCGGCATCCAGCGAAGCCACGGCCGTCGCCTCGCTCAGGCGCACTTCGAGGCCGTTCTCGATCAGGCCGAGGTCGATCAATGCGTCGCCACCGCCCGAGACCTCGATCTTGGCGCCCTCGGCGCGCGCCGCCAGCTCGTGGCCGAGCCGTTCTTCGACCACGGTCATCAGCCGCTGATGCTGCTGCACATCGGCATAGAAACTGCGCATGCTGCGCAGTTCAGCAACCCGCCCGGGGCTGTAGACGGTGTTGATCAAGTGCCAGGTGGCGAGGTCGAAATAGACGCCGCTGGGCACTTCGCGGGCCGAGCCATCCGGGCGCACCGGACCCAGGGAGCGGTAGCCGAACTCGCGCAGGACGCTGGCCAGCTCGATGTGGCGGTCGAAGTCGGTGCCGGCGATGTGCACACCGTGGTTGGCCAGGATGTCGTCGCGACGGTCCAGGCGCTGCATGCGATCGGGGCCCACGCGCACGACCGAGAAGTCCGAAGTACCGCCACCGATGTCGGCCACCAGCACGATGCGTTCGCGGTCGATCTGGCTCTCGTAGTCGAAGGCCGCGGCAATCGGCTCGAACTGGAAATGCACTTCATCGAAACCCACGGCATGAGCCGCCGCTTCCAGCGAGCTCTGCGCTGCGGCGTCGCGCTCCGGTTCACCGTCCACGAAAAACACCGGACGGCCCAGCACCAGCTTGTTCAGGGCGCCGGTCGCACCATCGGCCAGCGCGCGGTTGCGCAAGCGCTTCAGGTAGCCGGAGAGGATGTCGCTGTACTTGGCGCCACGGCCGCCGCCGACGTCGGTCGTCTGGTCGATCAGACCGGATCCGAGGATGCTCTTCATCGAGCGCATCAGGCGCCCGTCGATGCCGTCCACATAGGCCGCCACGGCGGCGCGGCCAAAGGCGCGCGGCGGGCCGTCGGCGTCGTGCCGGCCTTCGGCGTAATAGAAGACCGCCGTCGGCATGGTCTTGTGGCCCGGCTCCAGCTCGACGAGGCGCATGGCTCGCGCACCCGATTCAGGCTCGGGAATGGCCACGGCCGAGTTGGAGGTGCCGAAGTCGATGGCACAGAAGGACGGAGAACTGCTCATGGCGGGCCGGACGAACGAGGGGCGCGGATTGTAGGCCCGCGCCGATTTTTCCCGCCTGCTGTCCTCAGGCGTGGGCCATGCTCCGGATAGCCTTGGCCGGCATCGCGTCGCCATAGAAGCCGAAGTCGATGTCCGGGCGGCGGCCTGCCATCAGCTCCGCCAGGGCGTGGCCGGAGCCGGCGCCATGAGTCCAGCCCAGCGTGCCATGCCCGGCATTGATCCAGAGGTTGCCGGCCTTCTTGCTCTTGCCGATGTAGGGGATGTTGGTCGGCGTGCTGGGGCGCAGGCCGGTCCAGTAATTGCGCTCGGACAAGTCAGCCACCCCGGGGAACAGCTCTTCATAGCGGTTCACCAGGGCGTCGCAACGCACCTTGGCGGTGGCACTGTCGAGGTTGAGGTCGAAGCCGCTGAGCTCGGCCGTGCCCGCGATGCGGATCGTGTCTCCGAGGCGCGAGATGGCGATCTTGCGGGTGTCGTCCAGCAGGCTGACCACGCTGGCTTGGTCGGGCTTCTTGAGCTTCAAGGTGGCCGAGTAGCCCTTGGCAGGATAGATGGCGAGGTACTCGCCCAGCGGCTTCAGCAGGGCCGGCGTGTAGCTGGCCATGGCGGTGACGAAGGCATCGCCCTTGAGGCTCAGAGCCTGGCCGGTCCGGCGGGAGCTGATCTGCACCGACTCGATCTTGCCGCCGCTCTGCTGCAGGGCGATCACGTCATGGCCGTAGAGGAAGGTGGCGCCGCGCTCGGCGCACAGCCGGGCCAGCTTCTGCGTGAACACCCGGGCATCGCCCGATTCGTCGCTGGGCGTGAAGGTGCCACCGAAGACCTGCCCGCCGAAGGCCGCCAGGGCCGGCTCGACCTTCAGGACTTCATCGTGGTTCAGCACACGCCGGTCCACGCCATGGCGGCGCATGATCTCGCAGGCGGCCACGCCGGCTTCGAAGTCGGCCTGGCTGGAGAAGAAGTGCAGGATGCCGCGCTCCAGGCGCTCGTACTCGATGCCGGTCTGCGCCACCAGCGACTTCAGGGACTCATGGCTGTAGCGGCCCAGCTGCACCAGGCTCTCGACATTGCGCTCGAAAGCGGAAGTGGTGCATTGCGTCAGGAAGGACAGGCCCCAACGCCATTGCGCCGGGTCCATGCGCGGGCGGAACAGGAGGGGCGAATCGTCGCGCAAGAGCCACTTGGCCACCTTGAACGGCGCGCCGGCATTGGCCCAGGGCTCGCAGAAGCTGACCGAGATCTGTGCGCCATTGGCAAAGCTGGTTTCCAGCGCCGCTTCAATCTGGCGGTCGACCACCACCACCTCATGGCCCTGCTCGAGCAGATACCAGGCGGTGCTGATGCCGATGATGCCGGCTCCGAGAACGACGACTTTCATGCCAACTCCTGCAGCCCGGAGGCCTTTTTAATCCCAAGCGAGGGCCGCGTCCATCACGGCGGGCGGCGAAGCGCGGATTGTCGGGAGCGGCCTCTCAAACAAGAAGCGGGATTCATATTTGTAGCGGTACATTAGTTGCACTTATGAAAGACCTGGACTCCGCCGGCCTCGATTGCCTGGCCGCCCTGGCTGACGAGCGCAGCTTCGAGCGCGCGGCCGAGCGGCTTTCCATCACGCAGAGCGCCGTCTCCCAGCGCCTGCGCAGCCTGGAAGCCCAGGTCGGCCAGCTCCTCGTGGTGCGCTCACGCCCATTGCGGCTGACGGAGGGCGGCAAGATCCTCTTGCGCTTCGCCCGCCAATTGCAGGCCCTGCGCAGCGATGTGGTGCGGGAGCTGGGCGAGCGTGCGGCTCCGCATGAGCGCATCGCGATTGCCGTCAATGCCGACAGCCTGGCCACCTGGGTGCTGCCGGCACTGGACCCGCTGGTACAGCGCGGCCTGGAGGAAGGCTTCGGCCTGGAGCTGGTGGTGGACGACCAGGATTTCACCCACGACTGGCTGCGCCAGGGCGAGGTGCTCGGCTGCGTCAGCACGGTCAAGCAGGCCTTGCGTGGCTGCGTGGTGCAGCCGCTGGGCGTGATGCGCTACGTTGCCGTGGCCAGCCCCGACTTCGTCAAGAACCACCTGGGCGGCGAGCTCAACGCCGGCAACTTCGCCCACCAGCCCTTCCTGGTGTTCAATCGCAAGGACGACGCGCAGGCACTCTGGGTCAGCAAGGCACTGGGCGTGCGCAAGCCGCGGTTGAGAGAACGCTTCGTGCCCTCCAGCGAGGCCTATACCCGGGCGGTCTGCCTCGGCTGGGGAATAGGCGTGACCAGTGAGCTGCTGGTTCGGCCCTTCATCAAGAGCGGCGCCCTGGTGGCGCTGCAACCGCAGACCAGCGTGGACGTGGCCTTGTACTGGCACCAATGGAAGCTTGAAGCCCAGGCGCTGGGCGCGCCGGGCCGGGTGGCCTTGCTGGATCAGATCGGGGCGGCTCTTGCCGCCGGGGCTCGCAGCGCGCTGGGCAAGCGCCAGCCGGGCTGAAGTTCAGGTCGGCTCAGTGCCGGTCAGCGCATCGGGACCGAGGCGGCCAGGGCCGGGGCCTGTGCCGCCACCAGCATCAGCTTGCTGGCGGCGGGGATTGCCGGGATCTGCGAGGTCTGGTGGGCCAGCCACATGACGGACATCACCACCGACGTGACGATGGTGCGGGACAGCCAGATGAGCAAACGCTGATTCATGATGGGAAAGCTTAGGTGGCGCCGAGCGCTTGGGACAGCCTCCAGAAGTGGGAATTGGCCTGCCAGCCGAACCCGACTTTGTTGCCCGGTGGCCGCACGCAGTAGAGCGCTCACTTGTTACAGGACATGTGTCCTTGTGTTTCCGTTTGTGCCCGCGTGAGTTTTTCCCAACTGCAGCCACTTCGGCACTCAGTTTGGGGGGTACGACAGGCCCAGGAGCGCGCACACTTCGTTCAGCAGCCGATGAGGTTCGTCATGAGATTCGCTCCCTCCCTCCGTTTCTTCCGCAAGACTCCCGCGCCGGTCATCGAACATGACCCGGCCGACCTGGGCACTGCTTTCGGCATGGAGGCCAGCCTGGAAGGCGAGGACCCGAATCAGCGCAGCACCTCGAGCTATGCACTCGAATCCGAGCGCTCGGGTGCCGACAGCGAATCGCCGCTGGCCTGGCTCTCACGTCCGCGCTCCTGAGCCCTCTCGAGGCAGCTCAAGCGTTTTTCTGCGGCATCAGCGCACCAGCACGACCGGTACGCCGCACTGCGCCATCACCTTGGTGGCGACAGAGCCCAGCACCAGGTTTCCCAGGCTGCCGTGGCCATGTGAGCCCAGCATCAAGAGATCGAATTTCCCTTTCTCCGCCAGGGCCGCAATGGCATCGGCCGCCGGGCCGACCTTGGTGAGGAAGTTGGCGGCAATCTTCTGCTTGGCAAAGAAGCTGCGCACCGGCTTCAGCACTTTTTCCGCCTCGTCGTCGTAATAGCCCTTCAGCGTCTCCTTGTCGAACATGGCTGCCGCCCGCGACGGCACAGCCGGGACGACATGCAAGACCGTGTACTCGTGGGCCGGGCCCAGCCATTCGTCATGCGCGGCCAGATAGGCCAGCATGCGTTTGCTGTAGTCGCTGCCATCAACGGCTGCCAGGATTTTCATCAGCTGCTCCTCGGTCGATATAGATCTTCACAGTCTGGCATGGGCGCGCCATGCCGGCTTGTTCTCAAGCAGGGACAGGCTCAAAAACTTCGATCACGCGCTGGCCCTGCCAGCCCTCGGCCTCGCCCTTGTGACGATGGCCGCGCGCATTGCAAACCACGCGGGTGCTACCCGCCGCATGCGCGAACCGATAGTCGTGCCGGCAATGCAGGTGGCCATGCAGCCACAAGCGCGCCTGCGGCAGCAGCGCTTCATCGTTGTTGCAGAAGCTGGCCGTGCCGGGCTGGCGCCCATAGCGCGGGTCGCAGCTGCGCAGGCTGGGCGCGAAATGCGTGACGACCACGGTCGCGTCCCAATCGGCGCCCTGCTCTGGCTGACTCAGCTGCGCTGCCAGCCAGGCTCGGCAACGCAGACCCTCCTCGCGCACGGCCAGCGCATCAAAAGGCTGGCCCTCGCGGGTGGCTGCCATCACGCGCTGGAAATAGCCGGCCGCGCGCAAGGCCCGGTCGCGCTCGCGCTCGCCGAAGAGATCGAAGTCGGTCCAGCGCGTGCTGCCGATGAAGCGCACGCGCCGGCCTTCTTCGTCCTTGAGCACCAGGCTCGCGGCGTCGAGCATCAGGAAGCCGAGATCGTCCGAGAGGCTTTGCAGGCCCAGGCGTGCTTCATCGACATCGCGCCGGTCGTACTCATGGTTGCCGGGCACGAAAAGCACCGGCACTGGCCAATCGCGGAAATGCCGCAGACCGGCCCAGCCGCTGTCCACGTCGCCGGCCAGCACCAGAAACTCAGCCCCAGGCGCCGGCTCGGCGTCGAAGGCCTCGGTCTCCAAATGCAGGTCAGAGAGCAGCTGCAGCCGCACAGCGCTTCAATTGCTGCCGTGGCACTGCTTGTACTTGCGGCCCGAGCCGCAAGGGCAAGGATCGTTGCGGCCGACCTTGGGGCCTTCGCGCTGGATCGTCTCCACGCGATAGCGCTCGGCCTCGGTCAGGTCGCAGAGGTCGGCCACCGTCACCACCATCTCCTCGATCGCATCGTCCAGGCCCTTGAGCGGATGCTCGCGGTCCAGCGTGGCGATGATTTCCTTCTCCTCGTCGGTCTCGGCCGGCAGGTGGCGGTACAGGCGTGCCAGCGCGGCCATCACGGCGTCGTCCGGCATGTCGGACAGCTCGGGGAAGCAGAGCTGCGCATGCTGGAAACCGGCCACCCAGGGCAGCAGCGTGCGCGAGATCGGGCTCATCGCGGCCACTTCCGGGTCGTCTTGCGGGTCCGGCGCTTCGCTTTCATCGAGGTCCAGCACGACCGGGTCGAACCAGCCGTCTTCCACCAGCTGGCGGTTCAGCGCAGCATGGCGGCGCTCCACCAGTTCGCGCACGCGGCCGAGCCAAACCTGGTCGACATCCTCGGGCAGCAAGCCCCCATCGTAGTCAAAGATGTTGGGCATCCATTCGTCGACCGGGATCAGCCGCGGCTGCACCAGCACGCCGCAGAGATAGCCGTCGAGCATGGAGGCGTCCAGCGCTTGCAGCGGCTCCGGCGTGGTGGCCAGCATTTCGTCGAGTTCAGCGAACTCGGCGTCGGTCAGATCGGTGGCATTGGTGCTCATACGGTGATTGTCGCCGCTTCGGCGGCCTTGCAGGCCGCCACCACTTGCCCGCGCATCCAGCGCTGCTCGCTGCGGGCCTCGTTGCGCAGGTGCCAGAGCATGTCGACATGGACCGGCGTCAGCGGCATCGGCAGCCGCCGCTCGGTGAGTTGCTGGCGGTAGCCAGTGGCTTCCACAAAGGAGGCTGGCAAGACGGTCAGCAGGTCCGACTGGGCCACGATGCGCCCGGCAGTGAAGAACTGGTTGACCGTCAACTCGATGCGCCGGCTGCGGTGCAGGGCCGCCAGCGCCTCGTCAACAAAGCCATGGGGCCGCCCCGAGAAACTGACCAGCAGGTGACGGGCGGCGCAATAGACGTCCAGCGTCAGCGGCTGGGCGGCGAGCGGGTGGTCGCGGCGCATCACGCAGACGTATTCACTGTTGTAGAGCCGGTGCTGGCGGATCGATGCGGCATGGCCCTGGGCCTGCAAGGCGGCGACGGCATTGGGGAAAAAGCCCAAGGCCATGTCGGCATCGCCCTGCTCGAGCAACGCTCGCGGATCTCGCGTGGTCAGGGGCAGCACATGGACCTGCGCCTGAGCGCCGGCCGCCTCCAGCTGGCGCACCAGCGGCGGCAGGACCAGGGCGGCGGTCGCGTCGGCCATCGCCATGCGGAAGGTGGAGGGCTGCTGCTGGGGGTCGAACTCGCCCGGGTCCAGCAACTGCTGCAGCCTGCCCAGCGCCTCACGCACCTCCGGCCACAAGGCTTCGGCACGGGGGCTGGGCTTCATGCCAAAGGCCTGGCGGCTGAACAGCTCCTCGCCCATGGATTCCCGCAGCCGCTTGATCGCATGGCTGACCGCCGGCTGGGTCATGGCCAGGCGTTCGGCGGCTCGGGTGAGGTTGCGCTCGGCCATCACGGCATCGAACACGCGCAGGAGGTTCAGATCCAGTGTGCGGAAATTCACGATTCGCCCTTGAAATCAGGATTGCGAATATCTTAGATCCGAAACATTCATTAGACGCATTCCTAGGGTTTACCCAGAATCGCGGCATTGGCTCCACGAGAGTCTGTCACTGGAGGAACCCGCCATGAGCATTGCAACTCAAACCTACGGCCTGCCCCTGGGTCGCCAAATCGCCCACGGCGGCTCGTTCGCCTCGATCGGCGCCCGCATCTGGCTGCGCCTGTTGGCCTCGATCCAGGCCCGCCTGGAAACCGCCGCCGCCGTCCGTGCCGAGCGCGAACTGCTGGCCCTGGCCGCCCAGTACGAGAGCAGCATGCCCTCGTTCGCCGCCGAGCTGCGCGCGGCGCACGCACGGAAATAAGCCCACCCCCGAGGCGCTGCGCACCTCCCCCTCAAGGGGCGCGCTCAACGACCCGGCAAAGCCGGATCAGTGAGCGCCGCTTGAAGGCCCCAGCAAAAAGCCCGCTCGGTGAGCGGGCTTTTGCATTGGGAATGAGGCGAAGCCCCACGCTCACAGGCCGGCGAGCCGCCCTTCGATCTTCGCCTTGGTCGCTGGCAGCGCAGCCGGCAGGCCCTGAGCCAGTTGCTGGAACAACTGCTCGTGCAAACCCAGCTCGGCCAGCCAGGCCGCCTTGTCGATGCTGGTGACCTGATCGAACTGCTCGCGGCTGAAGGCGAGGCCTTGCCAGTTGATGTCTTCGTAGTTCGGCGTCACACCGAACACATGCTCCTCGCCATGGCCCTGGCCTTCGACACGGTCCAGCATCCACTTCAGCACGCGCATGTTCTCGCCGTAGCCGGGCCAGACGAACTTGCCGTCCGGGCCCTTGCGGAACCAGTTGACGCAGAAGATCTTGGGCAGCTTGGCGCCGGAGGCCTCGAGCTTGGCACCCAGATCCAGCCAGTGCTGGAAGTAGTCGGCCATGTTGTAGCCCATGAAGGGCAGCATGGCGAAGGGGTCGCGGCGCACCACACCCTGCTGGCCGGCGGCCGCAGCGGTGGTTTCCGAGCCCATGGTCGCAGCCATGTAGACGCCTTCGACCCAGTCGCGCGCCTCGGTTACCAGCGGCACCGTGGTGGAGCGACGGCCGCCGAAGATGAAGGCATCGATGGCCACGCCGGAAGGGTTGTCCCATTCGCTGTCCAGCGCCGGATTGTTGGTGGCGGCCACGGTGAAGCGTGCGTTCGGGTGCGAGGCCTTGGCACCGGTTTCCTTGGCAAGCGCCGGCGTCCAGTCCTTGCCCTGCCAGTCGATCAGGTGGGCCGGCGGGGTGTCGGTCATGCCTTCCCACCAGACATCGCCATCGTCGGTCAGCGCGACGTTGGTGAAGATCACGTCCTTGCCGAGGCTGGCCATGCAGTTGGCATTGGTCAGCGAGTTCGTGCCCGGCGCGACGCCGAAATAGCCGGCTTCCGGGTTGATCGCGTAGAGGCGCCCGTCGCTGTGCGGCTTGATCCAGGCGATGTCGTCGCCGATGGTCGTGACCTTCCAGCCAGCGAAGGCCTGGGGGGCGATCAGCATGGCGAAGTTGGTCTTGCCGCAGGCGCTGGGGAAGGCGGCGGCCACGTGGTACTTCTTGCCGGCCGGCGAGGTGACGCCCAGGATCAGCATGTGCTCGGCCAGCCAGCCTGGGCTACCGGAGGGCCCTTCAGAAGCTTGACGGCCCATGCAGGAGGCGATGCGCAGGGCCAGGCACTTCTTGCCCAGCAGCGCATTGCCGCCGTAACCCGAACCATAGGACCAGATTTCGCGGGTCTCGGGATAGTGGACGATGTACTTGGTGGCGTTGCAGGGCCAGGCCACATCCTTCTGGCCGGCTTGTAGCGGTGCGCCCACGGTGTGGACACAGGGCACGAAATTGCCGTCTTCACCGAGCAGCTCGATCACGGCGCGGCCCATGCGGGTCATGATGCGCATGTTGACAGCCACATAAGGACTGTCGGAGAGCTCGACGCCAATCTGCGCGATCGGTGAGCCCAGCGGGCCCATGCTGAAGGGCACGACGTAGAGCGTGCGGCCGCGCATGGAGCCACGGAACAGCGCCGTATCACCGGTCTGCAGCAGCTGGCGCATCTCGGCCGGCGCCATCCAGTTGTTGGTCGGGCCGGCGTCTTCCTTCTTCTCGGAGCAGATGAAGGTGCGATCTTCGACGCGGGCCACATCGCTCGGGTCCGAGCAGGCGAGGAAGCTGCCGGGGCGCAGTGCAGGATTGAGCTTCTTGAAGGTGCCCGCCTCGACCAGCTTGGCGCAAAGCCGGTCGTACTCGGCCTGGCTGCCGTCGCACCAGTAGAGGTCGCGCGCTTCGGTCAGCGCGGCAATCTCGGCCACCCAGGCCAGGAGGCGCTGGTGCTTCAAGTAGGCCGGTGCGTTCAGGCGCAGGCCTTCCATCACGGGTTGGTTCATGGTTGTACCCATCCAATTCAAGATTAAAAAAGCAGGATTGGGTCAACCTCGGCAGGCGCTTCACCCACAGGGCGAAGGCTGGGCCGGGGCTGGCCCAATGCCGCTCGTCTCATCGCCCAAGGATTACAAGACCGGGACAGGCAAACAGCGGTGAACCAGAGGTCGGGGCGATAGCCGCTCCTCCTATGCCAGGCCATGGTGGGGCCCGGTCTGCCGATTGTCGGCGCAATGTAACCATGCCGTAACCTCCCGCACCCCCGGGGTCATGCAATTCCGGAATAAGTTCATGCGCATACCGGCCGGCACGGTGCGAGGCTCGAACCCGGCCTGTGATCGGTACACAATCAATCGGCCTTCCCAGTCCTCTTGCATACCAGCCCTCACCCTCCATGAGCTCCACCAAGCCCTCGAAACTGCGCCAGCGCTTGCTGTTGCTGATCGGGCTGGTGCTCTTGCTGATGGCAGCCACTGGTGTGCTGACGCTGCGACAGCTGAGCAGCGTGTCGCAAAGTGTGGAGTCGCTCTACAAGGACCGTCTGCTGCCGGTCGAGCAGTTGCGCCGCGTCGCCCAGACCTTTCAGACCGACCTGCCGATGATGGTCGGCCAGTTGCGCGACGGCCGCCTGTCCCTGCCATTGGCGCGCCAGCAGCTGGAGCGGGCCGAGCAGGCGGCGCGCCGCAGCTGGAGCGACTACCTCGAGACCTACCTGGTCGAGGCGGAAAAGCGTCTGATCCAGCGCACCGAGCCTGAGCTGCAACGCGGCCATGCGGCGATTGCCCGGCTGCGGCTGTTGCTGCAGCAAGGCCAGCTGGACAGCCTGACTTCGGCTTACAGCACCGATCTGCGCAACGAAACCGAGCCCTTGCTGAGCCTCCTCAACGAGCTGATCGACGTGCAGTTGCAGATCGGGCGGCGCGAGGCGGAGGACAGCAACAAGGCCTTCGGCGAAGCCGTGCTCTGGGTCTCGCTGATGGTGCTGCTGACCGCTGCGTTGGGCCTGGCCCTGGCCTGGTCGGTGCTGCAAAGCCATCAGCAGGAACAGAGTGAGTCCCTGGCCAGCGAGGCGCGCTTGCAGCGCTTCTACATGGCACTGTCGCAGACCAACCAGCTGATCGTGCGCAAGCCCGAGTCCGCACAGCAGCTTTATGAGGCGCTGTGCCGTATCTGCGTGGAGACTGGCCACGCCAAGCTGGCGATGGTGGTCGAGCAGGTCGAGGGCGGGCAGTACGAACGCACGGCCTGCTTCGGCCCGCTCGAGCGCCTGATGCCAGGTGCCCCCAAGCGTTGGAGCGCCGACGCGCCCTATGCACTGGCCGCGCTCAGCAGCGAGGCCATTGGCACGGGCGAACACGCCATCAGCAACCGGGCAATTGCCGAGAACCGCACGGCCGTGGGCGGTGTGATTCCGCCTGGCGTTGAAGCGATGGCGGCGTTTCCGCTGCGCCGCAATGGCCAGGTGGTCGGCGCGCTGAGCCTGCTGGCCGGCGAGCTCGACTTCTTTGACCACGCGATGCTGACCCTGCTGGACGAGATGGCCGGCGATGTCTCGTTCGCCCTCGACAACCTGGAGCGCGACCGGGTCCTGCTGGAAAGCCTGAGCAAGGTGCAGGCCGAACGGGCCTTGTTCGAGCTGCTGTTCAATGCCTCGTCGGTGTCCGCTGCGCTGATCCGCATCGCCGACGGCACGGTGATGGAAATCAACGAGCAGCTGTGCCGCTACTACGGCATTGCGCGCGCCGAACTGCTGGGCCGGCGTCCGGGCGACCTCGGCGTGGGCATGAGCGAGGCGGACAGAAGCCGCCTCTATGGCGAAATCAAGGCACGGGGCCAGGTGCGCAATATGGAGATCGCGCTGCGCAGCCGCGACGGCCGCCAGCGTCGCCTGCTTGTCAGCGGCGATCTGATCGACTATCGCGGCGAGCCCTGCGCATTGGCCTCGGCCGTCGATGTCACCGAGCTGCGCGGCGAGCAGCAGAGCCGGCAGTCGCAACAGCAATGAGCCTGCACCTGCTCAGCCTCAATACCGCCCGGGTCCAGGCCCTGGCCACGCCGCAAGGCGAAGTCCGCAGCGGCATTGCCAAGCGTGGCCGCGACGGCGCGGTAGCCGTGGGTACGCTGGGCCTGGAGGGCGACGAGCAAGCCGACCTCACGGTGCACGGCGGGCCGGCCAAGGCGATCTATGCCTACGCCAGCGAGCACTACGCCTTCTGGCAGACGGTGCGCGCCCAGGCCGGCGTGTCCGAATGGGGCCAGGTCTTGCCCTGGGGCAGCCTGGGCGAGAACCTGACGCTGTCCGGCCTCCTGGAGAACGAGGTCTGGATTGGCGACCGGCTGGTCTTCCCCGACTGCGAGCTGATCGTCAGCGAGCCGCGCTATCCCTGCTTCAAGTTCAATGCGGTGATGGGCTTCAACCAGGCCGCCAAGCTGATGACACAGAGCGCCTGGTGCGGCTTCTACCTGGCCGTGGCGCGCGCGGGCACGCTGTCAACCGGCCAGCCGTTCGAGTTGCTCGCCGGCCCGCGCGAAGTGGGCATCGTCGAGCTGTTCAAGGCGCGCACCCGGCGCGCAACCTAGGCCGCCAGCGTCGGATAGTCCGTATAGCCAGCCGGACCGCCGCCATAGAGCGTGGCCCGGTCGAGCGGCTGCAGCGGCGCATTCAGACGCAATCGGCGCACCAGGTCCGGGTTGGAGATGAAGTCGCGGCCGAAGGAAATCGCGTCGGCCTGCCCTTCAGCCACGGCCTTCAGCGCCATCTCGCGGGTGTAGCCGTTGTTGGCAATCCAGGCGCCGCCGAAGCGCTGGCGCATCGCCTGGTAGTCGAAGGGCGCCACGTCGCGAGCGCCGCCGGTCTGGCCTTCGATGATGTGCAGGAAGGCCAGCTTCAGCGGCGCCAACTGCTCGGCCACATGGTTGAAGAGGGCTTGTGCCTCGCTGTCCTGGCCGGCGTCGTTCACCGGCGTCACCGGCGACAGGCGCAGCCCGGTGCGGCCCGGGCCGATGGCGGCGACGATGGCGGTCATCAGCTCGACCAGCAGCCGAGCGCGGTTCTCGATCGGGCCGCCATAGCGGTCCGTCCGGTCATTGATGCTGTCGCGCAGGAACTGGTCGATCAGGTAGCCATTGGCACCATGAACCTCGACGGCATCGAAGCCGGCCTCCATCGCGCAGTGCGCGGCATGGACGAAGCCGGCAATCACGCCCGGAATTTCTTCGGTGGCCAGCGCACGGGGTGCCGACAGCGGCAGCAGGCCATCATTGGTGAAGGTCTTGCCGTTCGCCGGCTTGCTCGTGGAAGAAACCGGCGCCGCGCCATTTGGCTGGAACACCTGGTGCGAGACCCGGCCCACATGCCAGAGCTGCACCGCGATCTTGCCGCCTTCGGCATGCACGGCGTCGGTCACCTGCCTCCAGGCGGCAACCTGCTCGGGCGTGTGGATGCCCGGTGTGTCCAGGTAACCCTGGCCCGCGGCCACCACCTGCGCGCCTTCGCTGATGATCAAGCCGGCGCTGGCGCGCTGGCGGTAGTACTCGACCGCCATGTCGCCCGGCAAGAGGCCGCGCGAGCGGCTGCGGGTCAGGGGCGCCATCACAATGCGGTTGGCGAGTTGCAGATCACCGATCTGGACCGGATCGAAAAGACTGGGCATGGGCTATGTCAGGAAGCGTGAGAAGAAGAGACGCAGCGTACCGGCAAGTGGCTGGCGCTGCAGCCCCGTCGGCGACAGCCGCAGGCCCTGCAGTGGCTCATCAATGCTTGCTGCAAGCCGGCGGCAAAGCTGCTAGCCAGCGCCGGGCGCTGCTCGCCGGCCTGGCAGCGCTGGCGCTGCCTGTGCAGACTACGCTGGCGCTGCCGGCGCAGGCCACCAGGCCCGACTTGCGCGTCGGCCCGAATGAGAGGGTGCGCACCTTGGCCGAGGCCGCACGGCTGGCTCGCGATGGCTGGCTGATCGAGGTGGCCGCCGGTGACTACCGGGCCGATGTGGCCAGCTGGCGGCGCGATGGCTTGCGACTGCGCGCGGTCGGCGGCCGGGTGCGCTTGATTGCCGATGGTGCGCATGCCGAGGGCAAGGCGCTCTTCGTCATCAATGGCCGCGGCGTGGAGGTCGAAGGCTTTGATTTCAGCGGTGCGACCGTGCCCGACCGCAACGGCGCCGGCATCCGCTTCGAAAGCGGCTCGCTGACCTTGCGCGATTGCAGCTTCAGCGATTGCGAATGTGGCCTGATGAGCAGCAATGACGGCGCAGCACGCCTGGTCGTGGAAGACTGCGACTTCGGCCGGCCTCGGCCGGCCCAGGCCTTCACCCACCTGCTCTACGCCGGCCGCATCGCCCAGCTGGAGGTGCGCGGCTGCAACTTCCACGACGGGCACCACGGCCATCTCCTGAAGAGCCGGGCGGCGCAAAGCCGGGTTGAATACAACCGCTTCGCCAGCGGACGCGCCAGCTACGAGCTGGAGTTTCCCAATGGCGGGCAGGTGTGCGTGCTTGGCAACGTGATCGAGCAGGGCCGCGACAGCGAGAACCCGCTGATGCTGTCCTATGGCGTCGAGGGCTGGGCCTGGCCGCGCAACGAACTGGACCTGGTGCACAACACCTGGATCGACCGACTGGGCGGCTCCGTCCTGCGCGTCAGTGGCGGTGGGCAGACCCGCGTGCGGGCCTTCAACAACCTGCTGCTGGGACGCCGACCCTGGCGCGACGAGCCCGGCTGGCAGGCTGCCAGCAACCAGTGGGCGAGGCTCGAGGTCGTACCGTCCCTTGAGCCGCCCGCACCCCTGCCGCCCGAGCTGATGCCCACCCACCAGGCTGCCGAGCCCCGCGGCCGGCGGCGCCTCGGTGGCCCGGCCCGGCGCGTGGGCGCCCTGCAAGAGCCCTGAGCGGCGACAATGCGGGCCTATGCTCGCCTACCGACACGCCTTCCACGCCGGCAATCATGCCGATGTCCTCAAGCACCTGGTCCTGGTCCAGGTACTTCGCTACATGGCGGAAAAGGACAAGGCCTACACCCTGGTGGACACCCATGCCGGCGCCGGCGGCTATTCGATCGAAGGCCGCTATGCGCAGAAGAAGGGCGAGTACAGCGGCGGTGTCGCCCGGCTCTACGACGCCAAAGACCTGCCCGAGCCCCTGAAGCCCTACATCGAGCTGGTCAAGGAATTCAACCCCGACGGCCAGTTGCGCCAATACCCGGGCTCGCCGGCGCTGGCCAATCTCCTGATGCGTGAACAGGACCGGCTGCGCGTATTCGAGCTGCACCCGACCGACTACCGCATCCTCGCGAGCTACCTCTCGACACGGCCCAACACGCAGGTGTCCGACAAGGACGGCTTCAGCTCGCTGAAGGGCGAGCTGCCGCCGCCCTCGCGCCGTGCCGTGGTCTTGATGGACCCGTCCTACGAGCTCAAGAGCGACTACGCCAAGGTGCTGGCCACCATGCGCGAGGGCCTGCAGAAGTTCCCGGACACCGTGTTCCTGATCTGGTATCCGCAGCTCGCCCTGCTTGAATCCACCCAGCTCGCCCAGCGCCTCAAGGCCAGCGCCGACACGCTGGCCAAGAAGGGCTGGCTGCATGTGCGCCTGACCGTCACGCAGCCTGACGAAAAAGGCTTCGGCATGCTGGGCAGCGGCATGTTTGTGGTCAACCCGCCGTTCACCCTGCACGACCAGCTCAAGGACAGCCTGCCCTGGCTGGTCGACAAGCTCGGCCAGTACGACGGCGCGAACTTCGTGCTGGAACAGCGGGTCGCCTGAGCGGCCTCAGCTTGCCTCAGTAGGCGGCCGTGAAGCGGCGCTGGATGTGCTTGGGCGCTTCCAGCTCGTCGACGATGGCGACCGCCAGGTCGGCGACGCTGAGGTTCGATTCACCGGCAGCATCGACCACCAGCTCCTCGCCACCCAGGCGATAGCTGCCGCGGCGTTCGCCGGGCACCAGGTGGGCGGCGGGCGAGACAAAGCTCCAGTCCAGGTCCTTCTCTTGGCGAATGCGGTTCAGCGCTTCGCGGGCTGCCAGCGCGCCCGGCTTCCATTGCGCCGGGAATTCCGGCGTGTCGACCAGCTGCACACCCGGCGCGATGAACAGGCTGCCGGCGCCGCCAACCACGACCAGGCGCTTGACGCCGGCCTGCTTGGTGCCGGCCGTGATCGAGTCTGAACCACGCAGGAACTCGTCATGCAGGTCCGGGTTGGTCCAGCCGGGGTTGTAGGCGCTGACCACGGCGTCCGCGCCACGCACCGCGGCGGCCACGGCATCCGGGTTCAGGACATCGGCCTGGGCCACATTCAAGCCTTGCTGGGCAGCGATCTTGGCTGGCGTGCGAGCCAGGGCCGTGACCTGGTGACCACGGGCCAGCAGTTCGCTGAGGATGGCGCTGCCAACGAAACCGGTGGAACCGATGAGGGCGATCTTCATGATGATTTCCTTGCCCTTGAACGGGCCCTTGTTGCGATGGGTGAACTGTAGAAACTTCACAATCACTGCAGAAGTCCTCAGAATTGGCCATCACTCTTTAGACAAACTTCATGCTGGACCAGTTAAAGCGCATGGCCGTGCTGGCCACCGTCGTCGAGCAGGGCAGCTTTGTGGCGGCCGCCCGGCAACTCAAGACCACCACCTCGGCGGTGAGCCAGCAGGTGCGCTCGCTGGAGCGCGACATGGGCGTGACGCTCTTGCACCGCTCCACGCGCAAGCTTTCCCTGACACCCGCCGGCGCGCGTTTCCATGAAGGCTGCGCCGCCATGCTGGCTGCGGCTCGGGGCGCGCAGGAGCGCCTGCTGCAAATGCGTGATGCGCCGGAGGGCGAGCTGCGCGTGGCGGCGCCGGTGGGGTTTGCACGCCACGTCGGGCCCGCTTTGGCGCCCCTGCTCGCTGCCAACCCAGCCCTGAGCCTGCACCTGGAAGTGGAAGACGGCTTCACCGACCTGATTGCCAAGCGCATCGACCTGGCAATCCGCTTCGGTCGCCTGCCCGACAGCCCCTGGGTGGCGCAACGCATAGGCGCTCAGCCGGTGGCGCTGTATGCCGCGCCCAGCTATCTGGCGCGGCGCGGTGTGCCGGCCAGCTTGAGCGACCTGAGCCAGCATGACTGGCTCGTGCTGCGCTCCAGCACCGAGGGCGTGCAGATGCTGGACCTGCAGCAGGAGGCAGCGCAGCAGCAATTGCGCATCAGTCCGCGCGCCAGCAGCAACAACCAGCTGAGCCTGCAGCAGCTGTGCGAATCGGGCCTGGGCCTGGCGATGTTGGGCACCGACGACGTGCGCGAATCCCGCGAAGCGGGCCGCCTGCTGCCGCTGATGCCTGGCGTACAGCTGCCGGCCCTGCCCATCTACGCCCTGGCACCGCAGCGCGACGCTCAGCCGGCCAAGGTCCGGCATGCGATCCAGGCCTTGAAGACCCATCTCGCTTCGATACTTCCACCATGACCGAGAACCCGCTCAAGAACGGCCCGCTCACCGGCATCAAGGTGCTGGAGCTGGGGCAATTGATCGCCGGCCCCTTTGCCGGCAAGACCCTGGCCGACTTCGGCGCCGAGGTGATCAAGGTGGAGCCGCCCGAGGGCGACCCCTTGCGCCAGTGGCGGATGCTGCATGAGGGCACCAGCGTCTGGTGGCAGGTGCAGAGCCGCAACAAGCAGAGCATCACGCTGGACCTGCGTAGCGAGGAAGACCGCCAGGTCGCCCGCCGGCTCGCCGCCGAGGCCGATGTCCTGATCGAGAACTTCCGCCCCGGCCTGATGGAGGACTGGGGCCTGGGCTTTGATGCGCTGGCCGCCCTGAACCCTCGGCTGATCATGCTGCGCATCAGTGGCTACGGCCAGACCGGCCCCTATCGCGACCGCCCCGGCTTCGCCGTCGTGGCCGAGGCCATGGGTGGCTTGCGGCATCTGATGGGCGAGCCGGGTCGTGTGCCGGTGCGCGCCGGCGTGAGCCTCGGCGACACGCTGGCTGCGCTGCACGGCGTGATCGGCGTGCTGCTGGCCCTGCAGGCCCGCGCAACGACGGGCCGCGGCCAGATGGTCGACGTGGCGTTGTACGAATCGGTCTTCAACTGCATGGAATCCTTGCTGCCCGAATACAGCGCCTTCGGTGCGGTGCGCGAGCCGGCGGGCTCCGCCCTGCCCGGAATCGCGCCCAGCAATGCCTACCGCTGCGCCGACGGCCAGGTCGTCATCGGCGGCAATGGCGATTCGATCTTCAAACGCCTGATGACGGCCATCGGCCGCGACGACCTCGGGCAGGACGCTGGCCTCGCTGGCAATGCCGGCCGCGCCGGGCGCGTGGACGAGCTGGACGCCGCCATCACCGCCTGGACCGTGCAGCGCAAGGTGGCCGACGTGGTCGAGACATTGCAGCAAGCACGCGTGCCCGTGGGCCGCATCTACACCGCCCGTGACATCGCCGAAGACCCGCACTACCGCGCCCGGCAGATGATAGAAACGATCACGACGGTCGCCGGCCTGCGGCTCGAGGTGCCCGGCATCTGCCCCAAGCTCAGCGACACGCCCGGCGCGATCCGCTCGCTGGCGCCCGCGCTGGGTGAGCACAACGGGCATCTCAAGCGCTGATGCTAGGCTGCGGGCCACCACCGATCAGCCCACCGTCGCGACGATGATGAACATCCAACCCGCCGCCCTCGCCCGCTGCCTGCCCTTCGCCGTCTTCATGGCCTTGCTGGGCCTGCGCGGCATGCTGCCCGAAGGCCTGCCTGGCCTGGACCCGCGCTGGATCTATGGAGCGGGCGTTCTCGTCGTTGGCGGCCTGCTCCTGCACTACCGGCGCGAATACGGCGAGCTCAGCCGGCAGAACCTGCCTTCGATGCGCGAAGCCTGGCTGAGTGTGGCGACCGGCTTGGTCGTCTTCGCCTTGTGGATACACCTCGATGCGCCGGCACTGCAACTCGGCACGCCCACCGCCAGCTTTGTGCCGCTGGATGGCAGCGGCGGCCTGATCTGGCCTTTGGTGGCCGCCCGACTGATCGGCGCGGCCCTGCTGGTGCCAGTGATGGAAGAGCTGTTCTGGCGCAGCTTCCTGATGCGCTGGATCGAGCGGCCGCAGTTTCAGGCCGTGGAGCCTGCACGCGTGGGCATCAAGGCCCTCGTGCTCTCGACCTTCATCTTCATGCTGGCCCACACGCTGTGGCTGGCCGCCATCCTGGCCGGCCTGGCCTATGCGCTGCTCTACATCCGCACCGGCAAGCTATGGACCGCCGTGATTGCCCATGCAGTAACCAATGGCGCCTTGGGCCTGTGGGTGATCAAGACCGGGCAGTGGCAGTTCTGGTGAAAACCTTCAGCGGCGCAGCTTCGCATCGCGCTGCAGATACCTGAAGCGCTCGAAGAGCCAGGAGCGCATGCCCATCACCAGGGTGTAGGAGCGCTTCTCGCCTTCGGGCAGCTTCTGGTCGAGCAGGTGCTGGCGGGCAAAGTCTTCGGCCACGCGCTGCAAGCGCTCCGACAGTTCGCGCGCCTGGCCGTGGCTCAGCTGGCCATGCACCAGCATCAGCAGTTCGCCGTCGCCGTCAAAGCCGCCCGAGAAGTAGTCGCTGATCACCTCTTCGCGGAAGAACTGCATCACCGGCCCCTGCGCGCGCCACCGGAAGGTCTTGGCCAGCTTCAGCTTGTAGCGGTTCAGGGGCCGCAGCTCGATGACACCGAGCCGGTCCAGCTGCGCCAGGTAGCGCGTGGCCTCCGCCTCGCTGATCGCATAGCTGGCAACGACCTGCTCCAGGCTCCACTGGCTCAGGCAGCAGATCGCCAGCAGCAGCAGCCTGGGGTCGGCCACCACGGCCTTCTCCTGCGCCAGCGTCAGCTCGCGGCGCAAGGGCTCGGCGGCCGCGACCTTGCGCGAGAGCTCGGCAAAGTCGGTCTTCAAGGCGCGGCAGATCTCGTCCACGCGCGACAGCGGCATCTCGCCGCCGCTGGCGAACATGCGCTTGACGCTGGATTCCGACAGGCCCAGTTCGGCCGCCAGCTGCGCATAGCTGAGGCCGGCCGTCTTCAACTCGGCCTTGATCAGCTCGACCAGGGTTTGGGTGCTTGGCATGGCAGGACGGTAGCGTAAAACGATACCGCCGGCCTCGGTGTTTGCTACAGCGCAGAAAGAGCGGCTGCCAGCGCAGGCCTTGCGGCGAGCATCGCGTCCCAGCCAAGGAGCGAAGACGAGATGCAAGAGCGAAGACGCCATCTGCTGTGCTGCGGCGGCGCTGCGGCGGCCGGCCTGTTCAGCGCGCTGAGCAGTGCAGCCCGCGCCGGCAACCTGATCAACCCCTGCCGCGGCGCGCTGCCTGCGCAACTGCGCGAGCACCCGCTGATGCAGCGCTGCTGGCAGGGCATTGACGCGACGCAGCTCTGGGACGTGCATGCCCACCTGCTGGGCACCGGCGACTCGGGCTCGGGTTGCCGCATCGATGCGCGGATGACGCAGTGGTGGCATCCGATGGAAAGCGTGCGGCGCAAAGTCATCCTGGCCGGCGCCTGCGTGCCTGCCGATGCGCCCAGCGTCGACAAGGCGTATCTGCAGCGCCTGCAACAGCTGGCTGCCGATTTCCCGCAGGGCGCCCGCTGGATGCTCTATGCCTTCGACGAGGCACTCGACGAGACAAGCTGCCCGCGCCCCGAATGGACCAGCTTCCATGTGCCCGACCGCTATGCCGCTGCGGTGGCGGCAGCCACACCGCAGCGCTTTGCCTGGGTCTGCTCGGTCCATCCCTACCGTGAAGATGCGCTGGCCCGCCTCGACGCCGCCATCCAGGCCGGCGCGGTGGCCCTGAAGTGGCTGCCCAGCAGCATGAACATCGACCTGCGCGATGCCCGCCTGCGGCCCTTCTACGACCGGCTCGCGCAAGCGCGCCTGCCCTTGATCATCCATTGCGGCGAAGAGAGGGCCGTGCCCGGTGCCGGCCGCAGCGAGCTCGGCAACCCGCTGCTCGCGCGGCTGCCCTTGTCGCACGGCGTGCGGGTGATCATGGCGCACTGCGCCTCGCTGGGCGATGCGCTGGACCTGGACCAGGCCCGGCCGCGCCTGGTCAGCGCCTTCTCGCTGTTTGACCGGCTGATGGACGAACCGGCCTGGAAGGATTTGCTGCTGGGCGACGTATCGGCCCTGTTCCAGTTCAACCGGCGGCCCGAGGTCTGGCAGACCGTGCTGAAGCGCCAGGACTGGCATGCGCGCCTGCTGCACGGATCGGACTATCCCCTGCCCGGCGTCGGCCCGCTGTACCGGCTCGGTGGCCTGGTGAGCGCCGGCCTGCTCGCCGAGGCCGACCGGTCGCCGCTGGAGCGGCTGCGCGAACACAACCCGCTGCTCTTCGACCTGGCGCTCAAGCGGGTGGTTCGCTGGCAGGGTCAGTCCTTGCTGCCGCAGGTCTTCGCCACGCGCCGCCACTTTGCGTCGGTAGCGTGACGCGCTGGCCAAGATGCTGCGCGATGCGCACGAAGCCGACCTGCTGGAAGGCCGCGGCCGCCGCGAGCAGCGCGAGTTCACTGAAACAGCCTGATGGATGGAGATGAAGCGATGAAGAAACGTCTGGCACTGATACCGCTGAGCCTGTGCCTGCTGCTCGGCAGCGCTGCGCAAGCCCAGTCGATGGCAGCCTCGGAGCTGAGCGCGGTGTCGATGCTGCCGGTGGCGGTGTCGGTGGCAGCGCCCGCTGTCGTGCTGTCGGCCGGCATGGCGCTGACCGTGGTGGCCATCGAGTCCACGGCGCGAGGCACGGTGTGGTTGCTGGAGCGGGCCTCGGACGGCGCTCGCATCAGCTTGCAGGTGTCTGGCCAGCTGGTCGCGGGCGTCGTGATGTCCACCGGCGTGGTGGTCACCGTGGGCCTGATCGGCAGCGGCCATGTACTGTCGGCCGCAGGCAAGGCCATCGCCTTCATACCGAACGAGATTGGCGCCTCGCTGCTCTACAACGAGCGCGTCAGCAAGTGAAAGCCTGGCGCTCCGCCCTGCTGCTCCCGGTGCTGGCCGCCGGCCTGGCGCAAGCGGGCCGGCCTTGCGAGGAGCAGCCTCTCAGCGTTCAGCAGGTCGAGCGCGGCATGAACCTGGCGCAGGCCACCGCCGCCCAGCTGGACGCCAGCGGCGCGCAAGTGGTGCTGCTGGCCCGCGCCGGCCAGGACCTGGGCAAGTACGGGCTGCAGTGGTCGCATGTGGGCTTCGCCTACCGCGACCCTGAAGCCCGCGCCTGGCGAGTTCTGCACAAGCTCAACCATTGCGACACGGCGAACGCGGCCCTCTACCGCCAGGGTCTGGGCGAGTTCTTCATGGACCGGCCTGTTCGCTATGAAGCAGCGTACTCGGTCCTGCAGCCCGAGCTGCAGGCGGCCCTGCTGCCGCTGCTGCGCGACAACGGGCGCGCAGTGCGGCTTGATGAGCCGCGCTACAGCATGCTGTCCTATGCCTGGGGCACGCGCTATCAGCAGAGCAATCAATGGGCGCTGGAGACGCTGGCCCTGGCCGCCTCACCCGGCGTGGCTGGCCGCCGCGAGGCACAAGCCTGGCTGCGCTCACGCGACTACCAGCCGACCGACCTGCGCCTGTCCACCTTCACGCGACTGGGCGCACGCATCAGCATGGCCAACGTGGCCTTCGACGACCATCCGGCTGACAAGCGCTTCAGCGGCCACATCGAAACCATCACCGCCGACTCCATGTTCAACTGGCTGGCCCGCAGCGGCCTGGGCCGACCGAACCAGATGATCAAGCTTGGAACACCATGAGCCATCAAGAACACAGCAGCCAGTTCGCGCTTCTTGCCCAGCGCCGTTTCGCACCCTTCTTCTGGACGCAGTTCCTCGGCGCGGCAAATGACAACCTCTTCAAGTTCGCGTTCACCGTGCTGGTGACCTACCAACTGAGCCTGGACTGGCTGCCGCGGGCGCAGGCCGGCCTGGTGATCGGTGCGCTCTTCATCCTGCCCTATGTGCTGTTCTCGGCCACCAGCGGCCAGCTGGCAGACAAGTACGACAAGACGCGGCTGATCCGCTTCATCAAGTCGCTCGAGATCGCCATCATGGTGATTGCCGCCTGGGGCTTCTTCACGGTGAACGTGCCGGCGCTGCTCGGCTGCGTGCTGCTGCTGGGCCTGCACTCCACGCTGTTCGGCCCGGTCAAGTACGCCTACCTGCCGCAGCAGCTCAGCGAACGCGAGCTGACCGGCGGCAACGGCATGGTCGAGATGGGCACCTTCGTCGCCATCCTCCTGGGCAATGTGGCGGGCGGCATCCTGATCGCCACGCCGCAGGTCGGGCCGCAGCATGTGGCCATCGCCTGCCTGGGCTTGGCCGTGCTGGGGCGCCTGACGGCGCAGGTCATTCCGATGAGCCCGGCAGCCGACCCCTCATTGCAGATCAATTGGAACCCGGTCACGGAGACCTGGCGCAACCTGAAGCTGGCCCATCAGCAACTGGCCGTGTTCCGCTCGCTGCTGGGCATTTCCTGGATGTGGTTCTTCGGCGCGGTCTTCCTCTCCAACTTTCCTTCGTTTGCCAAGGACGTGCTGCATGGCAACGAGCAGGTCGCATCACTCTTGCTGGTGGTGTTCTCGGTGGGCATCGGCGTGGGCTCGCTGCTGTGCGAGCTGATGTCGCGTCGGCATGTCGAGATCGGCCTGGTGCCGCTGGGCGCCATCGGCATGAGCATCTTTGCCATCGACCTGTACTTCGCCTCGCGCAGCCTGCCGCCGGCCGACAGCCTGACGATCGCGCAGTTCATGGCCCAGGCCGCACATTGGCGCGTGCTGGCGGACCTGTGCCTGGTGGCCCTGTTCGCCGGGCTCTACAGCGTGCCGATGTACGCCTTGATACAGCTGCGCGCCCAGCCCTCGCACCGCGCCCGCATCATCGCGGCCAACAACACGGCCTTAAGTCGGGTGAATTTGTTCATGAAATTGAACTTGAATTGGCTGTTGGGAGGGGGCGCTTCAGGTGTGCCTGTGGATAACTTTGACTTGAGCGCGCAGCGTTTGATGGAGGCCGCGACGTGAACACACCCAGCAGCACTGCCAGTTCGCCGGTCACGGAACATGGCCCGGAGGGCGCCGAAGGCGGTCGTGGACGGTCGCAGTTCCGCCTTCTCACTCAGCGCCGCTTTGGGCCCTTCTTCGCGACACAACTCGCCGGTGCTTTCAACGACTCGTTTCTGAAGCAGCTGGTCATCCTGCTGGTCACGTTCCACGCCGCCGAGTACACGACGATGTCTGCGGGACTGGTTGCGAACATGGCCGCAGGCCTCTTCATCCTGCCGTTTGTGCTGTTCTCGGCCTATGCCGGCCAGCTGGCTGACCGCTTCGACAAGGCGAAGGTGATCCGCGCCGTGAAGGCTGCAGAGGTGGCGATCATGGTGGTCGCCAGCGCGGGCTTCTACATGAAGAGCCTGCCGGTCCTACTTACCTCCATCTTCGCGATGGGGTGCCACTCGGCGTTCTTCGGCCCAGTCAAGTATTCGCTGCTACCGCGGGTCCTGGCCAAGGAGGAGCTGACTGGCGGCAACGGCCTGCTGGAGATGGGCACGTTCCTCAGCATCCTCTTGGGCACGCTGGTGGCTGGCGTCATTGCTGCGATGACGACCAATCCGCTCTGGCTGTCCATCGCCCTTCTGGGCTTCGCCATCCTGGGTCTCGCCGCCAGCCTCTTCATCCCCGCAACCGGCGAGGCGGCTCCCGACCTAAAGCTCCGCTTCAGCGTGGTCAGAGAGACCCTTGCCACAGTGAAGATGAGCAAGCGTGAAGGCGAAGGCGTCTGGAACAGCCTCCTCGCCATCTCATGGTTCTGGTTCGTTGGCGCTGTGGTGCTCTCGCAGATTCCTGCGCTTGGCAAGGACGTCCTGCAGGGTGACACCACCGTCGTCACCGTCCTGCTGGCCACCTTCTCCATCGGCATCGCGACGGGCTCGCTCTTGTGTGAGCGCCTGTCGGGCCACAAGGTGGAGATTGGACTGGTGCCCATCGGCTCCATCGGTCTGTCGGTGTTCACAGCCGACATGGCATGGTCCAGTGACCGATTCGCTGCAGCGCTTCAGACCTCCGCCTCCAGCGTGCCTCTGAGCTGGACCCAGTTCCTCGCCGCGAGCGGCAGTATCCACGTTCTTGCGGATGTCGCCCTGCTGGGCCTGTTCGGAGGCCTCTTCATCGTCCCGCTGTACGCTTTCGTCCAACTGCGCACGGCCCCTGAACGGCAGTCGCGCATCATAAGTTCGAACAACATCCTGAACGCCGTAGCGATGGTGATCGCTGCCGGGATGTCCGCCGGCCTGCTGGCCTACGGCATCTCTGTGCCGGGCCTCATCCTGGTCTGCGCGGGCTTGAACGCCCTGGTGGCCATCTACATCTACCGAACTGTCCCCGAGTTCCTGTGGCGCTTCCTGAGCTGGTTCGTGGTCCACGCGATCTACCGCCTTCGCATCACCGGCACCCACAACATCCCTGAGGAGGGTCCCGCCATCCTGGCACCTAACCACGTCTCATACGTGGACGCGCTGGTCCTTAGCGCGCTCTGCCCACGGCCCATCCGGTTCGTAATGGACGCGAGCATCTTCCGGGTGCCGGTGCTGTCGTGGCTGTTCCGCCAGGTCAACGCCATCCCCATCGCTTCGGCAAAGAAGGAGCCGGAGACCTTGGAGAAGGCGCTGGCCGCAGTGGATGCCGCCCTGCGCAATGGTGAGCTGGTGTGCGTCTTTCCTGAGGGCGCGCTCACCCGTGACGGTCAGTTGGCCGAGTTCAAGCCTGGCATCCGCCGGATGCTTGACGCCAACCCGGTGCCGGTCATCCCGGTGGGGCTCAACGGCCTGTGGGAGACAGCTTTCGCGAGGAACGGCCAGTCCACCGGAGCTCGCCTGGGAAGCTTACGCCCGGGACGCAAGTTGGATGTGAACGTCGGGGCGCCGTTGCCCCACGACGTGAGCGTCGAAGAGCTTCGTTCCAAGGTTCAGGGCTTGGTGGGCCATGTTTCGGCTGCAAGTCAGCCCCGGCCATCGGAGGTCCGCGGCTAGTTGGAGAGTTCAAAGCAGCCGATACACATCATGACCACGGGCGACCCGGCCCCCGGAGGTGGGTGCTGGACTTCGCCCAGCCCTCCGAACCCCCTTGATAAACTACCAACTAAGCAGCCCCGAAGAAGCGCTCCATGAATCAAGTCACCAGCCGTACGGGAGGCCGTACCGAATTTGCAACCGAAGCCGATTTTGTCGACCGCTTCGTTGGCAAGCTTTCGAAGGGACGAACATCGTTCGGCAAGGTGCAGATCACCAAGGAGTGGGACCACCGCGCAGGCTTCGTCGACGTCCTCGCACGACATCGCCGCAAGACCCTGGTGGCTTTCGAGGCCAAGCTGGACAACTGGAAACGAGCATTTCATCAGGCATATCGCAGTACTGCGTACGCCAACAAGTCGTACGTCATCGTCCCCGAACATGTGGCCAACAGAGCCCTTAGGGACCGAGACGAGTTCGAGTTGAGAGGGGTGGGACTATGTTCATTCGACGGGAAGTCCGTGCAGGTGCTCATCGAAGCATCCGAGCAGGACGCGCTACTGACCTGGCTGCGCGAGCAGGCGCACGAGCACTTCGACGCGCTCGAAGATGAGCTCGACGTTGAACCTCGACGCGGTCGTCGCGACGCTATGTCAGCAATCCGGGTTTGAGTTCCGAGGACTGCTTGGCCAGGGCGCGTTCAAGCGCGTCTATCTCGCCGTCCACCAGGGCACGCCATTCGCGCTGAAGATCGCTGCAGTCGTGGGCGGCGCGGACCGCTTCATTCGTGAGGTCGTCGCGCTCAAGGATTGTTCGCACCCCTCAATTGCGAAGCTTTACCAGTCTTTCGGGTACGACCACGGCGGCCATCAGTTCTGGATCGTCTACGAGGAGCACCTCGCTGGCGGAACGCTTGAGGCAGGACTCAAGCAGTGGCAGATCACGCCGGCCTCGGTGCGGCACGTCGGGCTCGGGCTTGCCGATGCGCTCGCTCACCTTCACGACAAGCGACTCGTGCACCGTGACATCAAGCCGGCGAACATCATGTTCCGGGGCGGTCAAGACACGCGGCCGGTACTGACCGATTTCGGCATCGTCCGGATGCTCGATCAGCCGACGCTGACCCACGCGTTCATGCAGATGGGGCCGGGAACGCCGGCCTACGCGGCTCCCGAGCAGCTCAACAACGACAAGACGCTCATTGACTGGAGGACGGATCA
The DNA here is from genome assembly GCF_044043925.2 of Paucibacter sp. JuS9. Taxonomy (NCBI): domain Bacteria; kingdom Pseudomonadati; phylum Pseudomonadota; class Betaproteobacteria; order Burkholderiales; family Sphaerotilaceae; genus Roseateles; species Paucibacter sp. JuS9. The sequence goes on along the minus strand of NZ_CP194172.1, from coordinate 4,620,083 downwards.
GTTCGGCCTGAGCGTCGTGCTCGCGGAGTGCCTGCTGGGCCACCACCCCTGGCTGGTTGCGGGCAAGTCGATCCACGACGCCATCGTTGCCGTGGCATCCCGCCAAGAGATGCCTGAGGTAAACGCCCAGCGGCTCCACCAAGCGGGCTTCAGTAGCCTGACGTACGCCCTCCGCCCTTGGCCCATTGCACGGTACCGGAGGCCTAGTGACTTCATCGACGCATTGCAGCGGAACTGAGAGACACCCATGGCTTCCTACCTTCAACTAGGTCACAACTCGTGGAACCTCTTCGAGGAACCCGACATCGGCGACTACTCGGGGATGGTGCTCAGCCCCGTGAACGACAGCCCCGCCGATGTCGCGGCCGGCCTGCTGCGGCTTGGCGAACAGCGCCCCAAGCTTGACGTGATTCTTGACCCCCAGCTGTACAACCCCGCTGTGGACAAGGGGTTGATGGACCAGTGGACCTACTTCCCGTCGGACTTCGAGACGGCCAACCATGCTGATGCGGCCTGGTGGATTCAGCGCGGCATCGCAGTAGCAAACCAAGGAGCACAGCTCGGAGTCAACGCGGTGTGTTCGCCTGCGCTCTTTCCTAAGACGTTCTCGGACGACTACTACGGGCTGATGGTAGAGATTGCCGACGCGACTCACCAGCATGCCAAGTCGCTAGGCCTCGACACCCTGGTCACGGCCATCATTAGCCTTCGCGATCTAGCCAATCCTGCACGGGCGTACGCTATCGCGTCGATCCTGTCTCGTAGCCGCTGTGACCGCATCTACCTGACATTCTTGAACGAGGATGTGAAGCAGCAGCGGGAGCCACTGTCTGAGCCTTCTGGGCTTCCCACCGCCGTCCATCTGGTGCGCCTGTTATCCCGTCAGATGCGCGTGCATGTCGCGTTCGCCGCGCATGACGTGGTGCTCTGGAAGTACGCCGGTGCGGCCGACGTATCGTCTGGCAAGTTCATGAACTTACGTCGCTTCTCGCCTGGTCGCTGGGAAGAGGAAAAAAGCGGTGGCCAACAGGCGGCGTACTGGACAGAAGGCAGTTTGTTCACCTTGCTTCGCACTGCTGACGTGGAGCGGTTGCGCCGGGATGGCTGGTTCGACGGGAGGGACCTATCCGACAACCCGGCAAGCCTGCGAATCATGGAGTTCATCCAGAGCGGCTCCAAGAAGCTCTGGGTGAAAGAGTCTTGGCTGCAGTACCTGCGCTGGATTGCCAATGCCGAAGCGGCTTGGCATGGCCGGCCCGACCTCGCCATGGCGGCCCTTGAGGAGTCGCATCGCCTGTGGAGCGACATTGTCAACGTCCGACAAATCCTCTTCCAGGACTGGTTCAATGAGCACGGCACGCACGTCAAGAACTGGTTGAATGCTGGTCGGGAAGGCGGCAAGCGCTAGCAGCTCAGCCACCATGAAGAAGCTGATCCCTGCACCGGTGCTGTCCCTGGTCGCGGACGTTGTCGCTGACCAGGAGACCCACGCCAGCCTGGACAGCCTCTTTACATATGCGGAAGCCACGGGCGATCCTCCGCCAGGCAGCAAGCCGGTCAAGGCGCTCACTTGGCTGCGGGCCACCAACAAGGCCCACCCGGAACCTCTCACGGTGCTGGGGCGGATCATTCACCAGTACATGGAGGCGCCCGAGGTCGCTCAGGACTACAAATTCGTGGACTGGGGGGCCGAGCCGGAATGGAGCGTGAAGAAGCGCGAGACGGTTCGGAGGATCGAAGCCGCGCTAGCCAAGTCTGGGCTCCAGTACCGAATGGGGGGCCACATCACCGACGGCGGGATGGCGCCCAGCAAGACGTTGAGCGAGCTCATCCACGGGCGGGACATGCCTGCCATTCACCGGGAGTTCGACCGGGCGATGGAATCAGTCGAGGCAAAACCGCGCGACGCGGTGTCCGCAGCTGCGAACGTGCTGGAGTCTGTGTTCAAGGTCTACATCGAAGACAACGGCTTGACGATGCCTGACAAGCAGGACTTGCAGCCAGTCTTCAAGGTGGTACGAGCCCATCTCGGACTTGATCCGGCAAGCGTGGAGGACCAGGACCTCCAGCGCATCATCACCGGGCTGTTCTCGGTGGTCGATGGAATCGGTGCGTTGCGTACGCACGCCAGCAGCGCTCACAGCGAGGGAAGGAAGGGCTACAAGCTCGAACCGAGGCACGCCCGATTGGCCATCAATGCGGCGCACTCGGTCGCTACATTCATCCTCGAAACCTGGGACAAGCGAGCTGCGGGGCGGGCCTCTGGTTGAAGTACGCCACGCAGGCAAGACTCTGATAACGGTGGTGCCTCAATGCTGATTCCCGCGGCCTAACACGGACGATGGAGCGCCCCTACCGGCCGCTCTGGTTGCCTCCGCAGTCGCCTCACTACACGACCCTGACACCATGACAAAACGCCCCTTGCTTCCGCTGGCGGGCTCCCAGCGCATCTACCGGGTCATCTACAGCGTGCTCGAGGCGTCGGCAGCTGCGTAGGCGTAAGCAGCCAGGGAACACATGTTGATCTGAGGTCACCCTGGTAGTGAACATCTGTCCGCTTAGAAGGAGGCGGACACGTGAACACTTATGGGGTCGATCTGATGGGCCGGCGCCGGCGGCGGCGGCACACGGCGGAGTTCAAGGCGGCGGTCATCGAGGAATGCCTCAAGCCCGGCGTGTCCATCGCGGCCGTGGCGCTGGCGCACAGCCTGAACGCCAACATGCTGCGCAAGTGGGTCATCGACGCCGAGCACAAGACCATCGCGCCGCCGGTGAACACGCCCGCTGAGCCCGAGCCGCCGGCGATGCCGCCGCCGACCTTCATCCCATTGGCGTTGCCCGCGCCACCGGTGGACGGCGAGATTCGCATCGAGCTGCAGCGCGCTGGCACCGTCATCAAACTGGTCTGGCCCGCCGCTGCGGCCCGAGACTGCGCTGCCTGGCTGAGGGACTGGCTTCGATGATCCGTGTGGACGCGGTCTGGCTGTGCACCCAGCCGATGGACATGCGTGCCGGCACCGACACGACGCTGGCGAAGGTGGTGCAGGTCTTCGGCTCAGCCCGCCCTCACCACGCCTACGTCTTCGCCAACAAGCGCTCGACCCGTCTGAAGGTGTTGGTGCACGATGGCATCGGCATCTGGCTGGCCGCGCGCCGGCTGCACCAGGGCCGCTTCATCTGGCCTGGCGGCGGCTGCGGCGCGCCGCAGTCCCTGACCCGCGAGCAGCTCGATGCCCTGGTGCTGGGCCTGCCGTGGCATCGCATCGGCGAGGCCGGCGTGATCGGCCTGACCTGAGCCCCAAGGCAATCGGTGCGTGCGCCGATGGTCAGCGTGCCCGGTGGTGCGCACACTGGCCACAATGCTTGCAGACCTGCCCATCTCCGCCGAAGAACTCGCCGCGCTGCAAGCGGCGGGTCTGGGTGAGATCGGCGCCAAGCTGCTGCGCCGCATTGAACATGACCGGCAGGAGATCGACCGGCGCGATGTGAAGCTGGAGAAGCTCTCGTTCGAGATTGCCCAGCTGCGGCGCCTGAAGTTCGGCAAGAAGAGCGAGCAGCTCGATGCCGAACAACGCGCGCTGTTCGACGAGGCCCTGGACGCCGACCTTGCCGCAGCCGAGGCGCAGCTTCAGGAGCTGCTGGGCAAGAAGAAGCTGCCGGCTACGCCTGGCGCGGCGCCCAAACGCGCCGCCTTGCCGGCGAACCTGCCGCGCGTGGACCGCCACCACGAGCCCGAGAACACCACCTGCGCCTGCGGCTGTGCACTCAAGCGCATCGGCGAGGACATCAGCGAGAAGCTGGACTACACGCCGGGCGTGTTCACGGTCGAGCGCCACATCCGCGGCAAGTGGGCCTGCGCGCAGTGCCGCACGTTGAGCCAGGCGCCGGTGCCGGCCGAGATCATCGACAAGGGCATCCCCACCTCCGGGCTGCTCGCGCAGGTGCTGGTCGCCAAGTACGCCGACCATCTGCCGCTGTACCGCCAGGAAGCCATCTTCGGCCGCGCCGGCGTCGCGCTCTCGCGCTCGACCCTGGGCGCCTGGATCGGCGTCTGTGGCCTACGCCTGCAGCCGCTGGTGGATGCGTTGAAGGCGCACGTCCTGGCCTGCCCGGTCGTGCATGCCGACGAGACGCCGGTGGCCATGCTGGCGCCCGGCACCGGCAAGACGCATCGCGCCTACCTGTGGGCCTATGCCGCCGGTGCGTTCGAGCCCTTGCGCGCGGTCGTCTACGACTTCACCGAGTCCAGGGCCGGCGAACATGCCAGGACGTTCCTCGGCGACTGGCGCGGCAGTCTCGTGTGCGACGATTACAGCGGCTACAAGGCCAGCTTCGCGCTGGGCGTGACGGAGGCCGGCTGCATGGCCCATGCGCGGCGCAAGTTCATCGAGCTGCACGAGGCCAACAAGAGCACCATCGCGGCAGCGGCCATCGAGCTCATCGGCCAGTTGTACGGCATCGAGCGCGAGGTGAAGCTGCTCAATGCGCAGCAGCGGCTGCACGAGCGACGAGCACGCGCGGCGCCCATCGCCCGGGCGCTGCACGACTGGCTCCTCGCGCAGCGCGGCAAGATCACGGACGGCACCGCCACGGCCAAGGCCATCGACTACAGCCTCAACCGCTGGGCGGCGCTCACGCGCTACCTGGACGACCCGGCGCTGCCCATCGACAACAACCATGACGAGCAGCAAATCCGTCCGTGGGCGACGGGGCGCAAGAACTGGCTGTTCGCCGGGACGCTGCTCGCTGGGCAACGTGCCGCGGCCATCATGAGCCTGATCCAGTCAGCCAAGCTCAACGGGCATGACCCGTATGCCTACCTCAAGGACGTCCTGCAGCGGCTGCCGACCCAGCGGGCCTGCGACATCGACGAGTTGCTGCCTCATCACTGGGTGTCGGCCATCTGACCGAACGCTCTGCTTCGGTCAACATGTCTTCCCTGGCTGCTTACGCGTAGGCAGCGAGCTGTGGCAGTCATGAGCTTGATCCGGGCGGCCACTCGCCAGCTGCCAGATGAAGCGTCGGCCGAATTCGGCACCGCTGTCGTCGTGCAGTCCTGCAGTCGGAAGGGGCTAAATGGGTAAACTTGGCCAATCTTTGGAGCATTTCACTGTGCGATACCAAGCCAGTTGCCGCATATGAACCAACCTGATGGCGAAATTCTCACGCTGGACGAAGTAGCGATCTTCCTGAAGGCCGGCAAAAAGACTGTTTACCGGCTCGCTCAGCAGGGCGAAATTCCTGGGTTCAAGTTGGGTGGCACCTGGCGATTTCGTCGCGCCGAGCTGGACTGCTGGATTGCCGCGCAGATTGCCGAGAAGACGCACGAAAAGACATGAGTGTCCACAAAAACGATAGCAACCAAGCGGCTGCGCTTGGCGGGAGTACGGCACGTCCATGAATGCAGTAGAAATCGAACAAGCCATTACGGACCTCGCGGAGCAGCCCTTTGACCCTGCCGAGTTTCCGTACGCTTTCCTTGAAGCCTTTGGCAACAAGGAAACGACCATCAAGCGACTGCGTGCAGGCGCGTCGAACAAGTCTGACCTAGGCGGTGTCCTTCAGACCAGCAACATCCACATCCTGACCTGCGACGCAGGACAAGTGACGCCCTCGTTGGCAGCCCTTAGGGCGAGCCCGGCTACGGCCAAGGCGAAGGCGAAATTTATCCTTGCCACAGATGGTGAGCAGTTCGAGGCTGAAGACCTCACCAGCGGAGGAACCGTCGCCTGTGCGTTCAAGGAGTTCCCTGACCACTTCGGCTTCTTCCTTCCGCTGGCTGGCATCAGCACCGTACGGCAGATCAGCGAGAACGCGTTCGACATCCGGGCCACCAGCCGCCTGAATCGCCTCTACCTCGAGCTGTTGAAGGACAACCCGGAATGGGGCACATCGGAGCGCCGCCACGACATGAACCACTTCATGGCGCGGCTCATCTTCTGCTTCTTCGCTGAGGACACTGACATCTTCGTGGGCAAGGGCCGCTTCACTGAGACGGTTGCCCAGATGAGCGCCCGAGATTCGTCGAACACGCACGAAGTCATTGCGACGCTGTTTCGCACCATGGACACCAAGCGCGAGGACCGAGCTGCTGCAATGACTCCTCGGTGGGCCGAGGACTTCCCTTACGTCAACGGTCAGCTGTTCTCAGGCAGCGATGACGTGCCGCGATTCAGCAAGATTGCGCGGTCCTATCTGCTGCATGTTGGCGGGCTGGACTGGACCAAGATCAATCCGGACATCTTCGGCTCAATGATCCAGGCTGTTGCCGAGGACGAGGAGCGTGGCGAACTGGGGATGCACTACACCAGCGTTCCCAACATCCTGAAGGTTTTGAACCCACTGTTCCTCGACGACCTGCGCACTCAGCTTGAAGAGGCGGGCGACAACCCTCGCACGTTGCTGAATTTGCGCAAGCGGATGGCCAGGATCAGGGCTTTCGATCCGGCGTGCGGCTCGGGCAACTTCCTTGTCATCGCCTACAAGGAAATGCGTGCCATTGAGGCCGAAATCAACCGGCGTCGCGGTGAGCCGGATCGCGCGTCAGATATTCCGGTGACGAACTTTCGCGGGATTGAGCTACGCGACTTTCCTGCAGAGATCGCTCGCCTTGCGTTAGTCATCGCCGAGTACCAATGCGACGTGCTGTACCGCGGCCAGAAGCTGGCCCTTGCCGATTTTCTGCCTTTGCGCAGTGAAAGCTGGATTACCTGCGGCAACGCGCTTCGGCTCGACTGGTTGGGAATTTGCCCGCCCACGGGAACGGCAGTAAAGCTTCTGGCGGACGACCTGTTCAACTCACCGTTGGAGCAGGCCGAGATCGACTTCGAGAACGAAGGGGGTGAGACTTACATTTGTGGTAACCCTCCATATCTTGGCAGCAAGTGGCAGTCAGACGACCAAAAGGAAGACCTGAAGGCGATCTTTGAATGCAGAGGAGTCGCATGGAAGTCGTTGGACTATGTAGCCGGTTGGTTCATGAAAGCGGCCGCATATGGCGAGTGCACGAACGCGACTGCTGCCTTCGTTTCCACTAACTCGATCTGCCAAGGCTTGCAGGTTCCTATCCTGTGGCCTGCAATCTTCAACACTGGACATCAAATCGCCTTCGCGCACACTTCCTTCAAGTGGGCGAATCTGGCAAGTAATAACGCTGGTGTAACCGTGGCCATCGTGGGTATCTCGCGTGCGCCACGGCCAACAAGGCGGTTGTTCTCGGTGAGCGATGACGGCTCCGTGCAGGAGCGGCAAGTCGATTACATAAATGCGTACCTTGTGCCGGGGCGTGTCAACTCGGTGGAGCAGGCGCGTCGACCGATCTCTGCCCTCGCAACCATGCTGTTCGGCAACATGCCACGTGATGGCGGCGCGTTCGTCTTAGACGGCGAAGAACGAGCGCGCGTCTTAGCGCAGCACCCTGAGCTCGAACGCTTCGTTCGACCATACATGGGCTCTGAGCAGATGATCCAGGGCAAGCCGCGATGGTGCCTGTGGATCGAGGACGAAGATGCGCCCTATGCGCTGGAACACCCATATTTAAAGATGGTGTTGGACAAAGTGCGGGCCTTTCGTCTGTCAAGTGCCGCCGGTTCTACGCGTGACTTCGCGGCTCAGCCCCATCGCTTCGTACAAATTGCCGGCACGGCAAAGCGTCATTCGCTCGGCGTCGCAAAGGTATCGTCGGAGCGGCGAGCCTATCTGCCTGTAGACCTTTTGGATGGCAGCGTGATCGTCAGCGACCTCTTGTTCGCACTGTATGACGCACCCCTTTGGAACTTGGCCGTGTTGGCGTCACGGCTGCATCTTGTGTGGATTGCGACAGTGTGCGGAAAGATGAAAACCGACTTCCGATACTCAAACACCATTGGGTGGAACACGTTTCCAATGCCCAAGTTGACTGCGAAAAACATCGACGATCTCACGAGATGCGCGCATGAGATTTTGCTTGCCCGTGAGCGCCACTACCCGCAAACCCTTGCTGAGCTATATGCCCCGGAGGCAATGCCGGTAGACCTGCTTCGAGCGCATGAGCGTAACGACGAAACTGTTGAGCGGATATATGTTGGTCGTCTGTTTAAGAACGACACGGAACGCCTTGAGAAGCTGTTTGAACTCTATTCACGCATGTCTGAGCAAGCGGGTGGCGTGCAGCGCCGAGTTAAGCGAGCTCAGTAGGAGGTAGCTTGAATCTTTCGACTTTCCTGCACCGCGATGCGGACGCGCCGACCACGATATCGGAAGTACGACGCCTATATGGCGAAGTTGCTGCCACTGATTTCTTTGGTCTGTACGCCTATGGGACTCAATCAGGGGCTGCCTTGTTTGACCTAACGTTTGGCGAGAACTTCTGGGCAACTACGTCCTCTAGGTGGCTCTTTGGCATTGACTACGGGCGAACGCAGCCGCAGGCCTTAAAGCTGTTGCGCTCACGGCCGAACGTGGAGATCAGGATTCATGATGGGCTTTACGTAGTAGAGCAAAGCGGATTTGTCCCTCGGCGCGACTTTCACGCCAAGATGGCCATATTGCTGAAACAAGGAAGCGATCTGTCAGCCGCAGTAATCGGCTCAGGTAACTTTTCAGCAAATGGACTTAGCAGGAGTGTCGAAGCCGGCTCCTCCGTGCTCACGCAAGGAGCTGACGAGTTCGATCCAGTCCTTCGTCCAACGGTTGATGCTGCCGAGCTCTTATGGGAACAGGCCACACCTGTTGCCGACATCCTAGATGTCTATGAGGAGCGATGGAGCGCATCCTTCTATCGAGGAGTTGTGGAGAACCCGCCCAACGGTGAGGTAGATCATGGTGCGACATCTCTCTTCTGGGTTGAAGCAGGATATGTCACGAAGAACCGTGGCCCACATCGTCCGGGGCAACCAGATCGACTTCCCTCGAGGAATGTCTAGATATTTCGGGTTCAACCCACCGGCTGACCTGCCGCCTAACTCCGTTATTGGACCAGTGGTCTTCGAAACACCAACTGGCGATCCAGTTGAGAACAACCTTCGTCTGGGGAACAACATGATGGAGAAGATTTCTCTGCCAATCCCTGAGACCCATGGCTTCGACATCTATGACGGGAAGATTCTGACGTTCCAGCGAGCCGACGGCCGTTTTGTCATGCGGGCTCTGGAAGCGGATGATTTCGAAACCGCATTTGGTGACCGGTTGGAGGAAGTTCGCGTCATGAATAGCGGCAGGCGTTACGGCCATGTCACTTGATAAAAAAACGCCGCGATAAGGCACCGAAGCAAGGCACTCTTTCATGAGCTACGAAAAAGTTCGACAAGTCCCATCTGTGACGGTTAGGTATGCGCGCAACGGCGTATCTGCCAAGGCCAATGTCTTGGGTATGAGGCCTATGCAAGAGCGCGCCTATGAGAAGCGCGGGGAGCAGTACCTCCTCATCAAATCGCCACCCGCTTCTGGCAAGAGCCGCGCGCTGATGTTCGTGGCGCTCGACAAGCTCCAAAACCAAGGCATCAAGCAGGTCATCATCGTGGTACCGGAGAAATCAATCGGCTCAAGCTTCAATGATGAACCGCTGTCGCGTTATGGCTTTTGGTCCGACTGGCGAGTCGAACCCAAGTGGAACCTGTGCAATGCGCCAGGCAACGACGATGGTGGCAAGGTCAAGTCGCTGGGCGCGTTCCTCGAGGGCGATGACAAGGTGCTGGTTTGCACGCACGCGACTTTTCGTTTTGCGGTCGATGCCTATGGCGTGGAAGCGTTCGATGATCGGCTGATTGCCGTCGACGAATTCCACCATGTCTCGGCCAACCCGGAAAACAAGCTGGGCGTACATCTTGGGAAGTTCATGGCACGCGGCAAGACGCATATGGTTGCCATGACCGGTTCTTACTTCCGGGGCGATGCCGAGGCAGTGCTGGCCCCGCAGGATGAGTCGAAGTTCGATACCGTCACATACACCTACTACGAGCAACTCAACGGCTACGAGTACCTCAAGCAACTCGACATCGGCTACTTTTTTTACAGCGGCCCATATGTCGATGACATCCTCAATGTCCTAGACCCAGGCGAGAAGACCATCATCCACATCCCCAACGTCAATTCGCGCGAAAGCACGAAGGACAAGATGCGTGAGGTGGAGCACATCATTGAGGCGCTGGGCGAGTGGCAGGGCATCGACGCCGCAACAGGCTTTCAGCTGGTCAAACGCCCGGACGGACGCGTGCTACGCATCGCAGACCTTGTCGACGACGATGCCAGCAAGCGCGACCGCGTGTCCGCAGCGCTCAAGGACCCTGCGCAAAAGAACAACCGGGATCATGTGGACATCATCATCGCGCTGGGCATGGCGAAGGAAGGTTTCGACTGGATTTGGTGCGAGCACGCGCTAACCGTTGGCTACCGTGCCAGCCTGACTGAAATCGTCCAGATCATCGGGCGTGCAACGCGCGATGCGCCAGGGAAGACCCGTGCGAGGTTCACCAATCTCATTGCCGAACCGGACGCGGCCGAGGAAGCAGTCGCAGAAGCCGTCAACGACACGTTGAAGGCCATCGCGGCGAGCCTGCTGATGGAACAAGTTCTTGCCCCTCGCTTCGAGTTCAAGCCAAAGAACCCCGACAACGGCCCTACGCCGGGCTTCGACTACGGCGAGGGTGGTTACGACCCGAATCGTTGCAACGTTGGTGTCAATGAGCAGACAGGGGCGTACCAAATTGAAATCAAGGGACTTGCCGAGCCCAAAAGCAAAGAGGCTGCCCGTGTCTGCCAGGAAGACTTGAACGAGGTCATTGCGGCATTCGTGCAGGACAAGCGCACTATCGAGCGCGGTCTATTCGATGAGGAACTGGTGCCCGAGGAACTGACACAGGTTCGCATGGGGAAAATCATCAAGGATAGGTATCCAGACCTTGATGCCGAAGACCAGGAAGCAGTGCGTCAGCATGCCATTGCTGCCCTCAACCTCACTCAGCAAGCGAAGCGGGTTGTCACCGAAGGCGAGAACGGCGGCGGGGTCAACACCGCCCTGATCGACGGTGTACGCCGATTTGCAATGGATGTGCGTGAACTGGACATCGACCTCATCGACCGCATCAACCCATTTGGCGAGGCCTATGCCATCCTCGCCAAGGCGATGAGCGAGGACAGCTTGAAGCAGGTCGCGGCAGCCATCTCGGCCAAGCGTACGGTCCTGACGCCGGACGAAGCCAAGGAAATGGCCGTTCGCGCTGTTCAGTTCAAGAGGGAGCGTGGGCGCATTCCAGCGTTAGATTCTCAAGATGCCTGGGAGCGGCGCATGGCAGAAGGTGCCGCCGCCTTCATGCGCTTCAAGGCTGAGGGGCGCTATGAGTGACTCCGATCTTGACGCACTTGCCGCGGAGCTTGCCGAGTTTGCTCCGGCAGACAAGAAGGGTGGGCGCCCGGCCAGCGAGGAACGAATCATTGCGGGTTTCGAGGAAATTCAACGGTTTGCTGAGCAGCACGGACGTGCGCCGCAACATGGTGAGGACCGCGACATATTTGAGCGCCTTTATGCAGTGCGTCTGGACCGCTTGCGCGCACTTCCGGACTGCCGAGCCTTGCTTGAGCCGCTCGACCATCAGGGCTTGCTTGCTGCGGAGCCGGCCGCAGCCGCCCCGACTGAGGAAATGGTCGACATCGACGACCTGGCTGCCGAGCTGGCAGGCGTGGCCGATGTGGACGACATAACGGTTCTGCGCCATGTCCGCACCAGTGCCGCAAAGCGCGCAGCTGAGGAGATCGCGGACCGCAAGCCCTGCGAGGACTTCGAGGCGTTTCAGCCCCTTTTCGAGCGCGTAGCGGCGGAAGTTAAGACTGGCTTGCGACAGTCCCAGCCAATTGAGGCAGGACGCCGTGCAATCGAGGCCGGTGATTTCTTCATCCTCGACGGCATCACGCTATATGTCGCGGAGGTTGGCGAGCCGCTGAAAACCACTGCCGGGGAAGTGGACCGTCGCCTTCGCCTCATCTTCTCCAACGGAACCGAGAGCAATCTGTTGCTGCGCTCGCTTCAGCGTGCGTTCTACGACGACAAGGCTGCGCGACGGCTGGCCTCACCCGACAGTGGGCAACTCTCCTTCGGTGATGAATTTGAGGCTGATGACATTGAAAGCGGCACGATATACGTGCTGCGCTCGCTGTCCGATCACCCGTATGTCGCGCAGCACCGCGACATCATCCACAAGGTGGGCGTTACCGGCGGCAGAGTCGAGACGCGCATTGCCAACGCTGAGAATGAGGCGACCTACCTGCTCGCAAAAGTCGAAATCGTTGCGACCTACAGGCTTGCGGGGATCAATCGGACCCGGATGGAGGGACTCTTCCACAGACTCTTTGCACCAGCGCGATTGAGCATCACCATCAATGACCGTTTCGGACGCCCCGTGCAGCCCGAGGAGTGGTTTCTTGTTCCGCTATTTGTCATTGACGAGGCCGTTGCTCGCATTAAGGACGGAAGCATCACCGGCTACATCTACGATCCCAATGCCGCGAAGCTGGTGAAGGCATAGGGCCACAGGCGCGCCGTTCAAAGCGTGATAGCCTGCATCGTTGTGTCGCTGCGGCCGCAGAACAAGGTCGAATAGATGAAGCCACTTGACTGGAGCTATGAGCTGCACGTTTTCGGTACGAGGCCGAAAACGCTGTCGTTGCTCGACTTCAGTGAATTGGCCAAGCGCTTCGCCGAACTGCTGGGCAGCCCCTCGAATGTGCACTTCGGTGCGCTGCGTCCGGGAAGCGCTCGTATTCTGGCCAAGGTGGACGACAGCGCCAAGCTGGACGTTCAGGTTCAGCTTATCGACGCTCGAACGAAGGCCCAAGCCATGCCGAAGGTTGCTCGACTAGACGAGTACCTGCGTTCCAAGGGGTGGCACGGAGAAGTCCGCAACCATGACGGCGCGGTCGTCATTGCCTTTCCTGGCGCTTTGAACGCTGTTCACCCCCAGGAAGAGCGCACGGTTCAGCAGATGGACAGCGTGGTCGGACGGGTCATCAAGATTGGTGGTCGCGATGAGACCGTTCCGATGACGCTCGAAACCCCTGACGGCTCCTTTGTCGACGTGAACATCCGTGGTCGGGAGATGGCAAAGCGGCTCGCTCCCTACTTGTTCGGTGCCGAAATTCGCGTCACTGGCCTTGCAACATGGAAACGCGACGTCGATGGGCAGTGGTCCTGCTGCGGTGTCTTGGTCGACGAGTTCGTCGAGCTGGATGGGACCCCGGTGACAGACCTGTTCGAGAAGCTGAAGAGCTTGCCCGACAACGGGTGGAACAGCTTGGACGATCCCATCGGCGAGTGGAAGAAGTCGCGGGGTGACGACTGATGCGCGTGCTGCTAGACACCAATGCGCTGATTTACCTTCTCGACCGGCGCGCCCCGCAGCACATTCAAGACCGATTAAAGGGCCTACTGCAGGACGTCGAGAAGACGCGTGGCCAGGTCGTCATTCCCACCTTAGTCATCGCTGAATACCTAGTCCACGCCGGCGCAGCGGGTAAGGCTGTCCTGGCCTCGTTGCTGGGTAGCAGGTACGTGCTGGTTGCCCCCTTTGACCACATGGCTGCCGAGGAATGCGCCGCGATGCAGGTCGCAGCCAACAGCACTGGCAATAAGAGGCACCCTCTTGGGCGCGACGTCGTTTGGCAAAAAGTCAAAGTGGATCGACAGGTCGTCGCTATTGCCAAGGCCCGCGGTGCTTCCATCGTTGCGGACGATGGCGACATCCATGCCATCGCCAAGGACTGGGGCGTCGCCGTAACGACCGTAGCGTCCCTGCCACTGCCGGACTGGGCAAAGCAACTTCACCTCGTTGGAGTTCCCCCTCCGACCACCGATAAGCAGAAGCCCGCGAGCCCCGAAGGCGCTGGCAGGACCGCGTGAACATAGGACGACCACCAGCGCCTGGTAGCGATGGACGTCTACTTCTTCTTCAAGCAGCGCACCGACCTGATTCGGCATTTCTACGACGCGGCATCGGCGCCGTTCGTCGAAACGAAGCGCTGCATTGATAGGGGCGTTCCGCCGTTCGACGATCCACCATACGACGAAAGCGGAGAACCGGCGTTCCTTGCGGAATGGCTGCAGGCCGACGTTGAGCGCGAGTTGGTTGGGCGAGCTGCGGTCTCAATGCTGTCCGAAGCTCTGAAGCAGTTTTTCGTTACATGGGAGCGCCTCACTTGGACCGAACGGCCATGCGCGAAATGCTTCAAGAAGGCCTTCGAATCCGGTTTCATCACGGGCTACGCCGCGTGCTTCGCTGAGGCGTTCGACGTCGACTGGTCCACCTGCCCCGCGGACATGGACGTGCTGAAGCAAGTCGTACTGGCGAGGAACCGGGCGCAGCACTCGGACCTGGTCATGGATCACTTGAGCCACGACGAGAAGGCGTTGCAGGCGTATCCCCGGCCATTCTTCGTCCGCCCTGAAGACGAGGAGCTGGACCCCAACGACACAAGCTTCCTGTCCCCAACGATTCACATAAGTCGTGAGAAGCTCTTCGAGGCGATTGAGCACGCTGAGCGCCTGACTAGCTGGCTGCAGCAGCGAATCGAAGAGCATCGCCATAAGCAATGGACTAAACGGCAGGCCGACGATGGGCCTTCTTAATCGAATTGAACGAAGCGTCATGTCCCATCCGTCGATTGACCAACTGCTCGACAGGACCGCCGTGTTCGAGTCTGCACTGCTCCAGCAATCCCCAGCCGGTTGCCCTACCTTGAGTCCCATCACATCATGCACCTAGCCAACGGCGGCCCCGATACCCCTGACAACGCCGCGTCAGTTTGCCCGAACTGCCATAGAGAGCTTCACCACGCGGGCGAGGCTCGCCGGCGGGAGTTGACGGACAAGCTGCGCCGTCACGTTCTTGAGACGGAAGAGGCATCTGGTGGGGTGCTGGCGTAGCGTTGGGCGACCGTGGGCTGTAGAGGGATTGTCCAGTCGCTCTAAGCGCTTCCGACGGCGTTCGCGAGGCCGGAATTCCTGCCATGCGCAGACTGAGCCATCCTCGATTGCATTGCATCGTAGAGCGGCCCGTCGGGCCATCACCCTGTAGCCGCACGGAACGACTGTCTGATGCTGGAAAGGGTGAACACGCGTGCGCGCGGCCATTGGCAGCAAACACTGCCGACCTGCCTGTCACCACGTGGAAGTCAGGTCCCGGCGGGTTGCAGCTAGTCGCCAGCCTTGGCTTGTACGGCCGGTCTTAGCCAGTAGATGTCCTCCGAGCGCTGAATCTGCCAGACTGTCCAATGAGGAACGCCGACGGGTGAATCGGCCTAGGCATCCGGCGACCTCGCTCTGCCGAATGAATCAGGGAGGAGATATGGGCAATGAATACACATTCGCGCGATTCTGGCGCTGCGCACTACAGGTCAATCCTGTCGGCTACAACGGCACTTACAGGGGCGCTGACCACGGGCTGGACGAAGGCGGCTACAACCAAGCTCTGCTTCAGAAGTGCCTTGAGCTGGACATCAAGGTTGTGGGCCTTGCCGACCATGGCAGCGTGGCAAGCGTCGATTCATTGCGCCAGGTGCTGGAGCCGCACGGGATCGTGGTGTTTCCCGGCTTCGAGATCGCCTCGAACGACAAGACGCACTACGTCTGCCTCTTCCCCGAGGGCACGACCGTGCAGCAGCTTGATCGCTACCTTGGAAACCTCAAGCTGCATGATCCAGCAGATGGCATCCGGCCTTCTCGCCTAAGTTCTGAAGAGTTGATCGTAGAGGTCGATCTACTCGGTGGGTTCATCTACGCTGCACATTGCACACAGGACAGCGGACTACTGAAAAACCGGCTGAACCACGTATGGAAGCATCCCAAACTGCGCGCGGCCCAGATTCCGGGGCCGATAGATGACCTCACGAGTGTCGAGGGTGACTTCTACCGCAAGGTTTTCTTGAACAAGGACGATAGCTACCGGCGTGAGCGCCCCGTGGCGGCGATCAACGCCAAGGATGTTGCCAAGCCTGATGACTTGGAGCAGCCGGGGGCCACCTGCTTCATCAAGATGACGCGGCCGAACTTTGCCGCGTTCAAGGTTGCCTTTCTCGATCCGGGATCGCGAATCCGGCTCAACTCGCAGCAGGCCCAAAGCCCGATTGGCAAGGTTATACGCATGACCGTGGCGGGCGGCTACCTTGATGGCGTCAGGGTGGACTTTTCCGACCACCTCAACACGGTGATTGGCGGCCGTGGAACGGGTAAGTCAACCTTGCTCGAATGCCTGCGCTTCGCCTTGGACTTGCCACCCAAAGGCAAGCAGGCCCAGAAGCTTCACCAAGAGATCATCAAAGAAAACCTTGGTCGCTCGGCCGGACGGGTTGAGCTGACAGTGGTGTCCTCTGCCCAGAATGGCAAGCAGTACACCATCTCGCGCCGTCATGGCGAGCCGCCGATGGTGCGCGACATGGATGGCAATGTCTCCACCCTGCTTCCGCGCGACTTGCTGCCGGGCATCGACATCTATGGGCAGAACGAGATTTACGAGCTGGCCCAAGATGAAACCAGCCGCGTGCAGTTGCTGGATCGCTTTCTTCCTCAAGACGGGGAGTACGAGGCGAAGAGCGTCGACGTGCATAGGCGCTTAAAGGACAACCAGCAGAAGCTCACGAAGTCCCTGACCGATCTTGACGACCTGAATGCACAGGTGGAGCGCTTGCCCAAGCTGGAAGAGCAGCTTCGCGGTTTTGATGAGCTGGGGATCAAGGAGAAGCTGGCCAAGACCTCGTTGCTCGCACGCGAGCGAGAGATTGCCAAGACCGCTACTGATGGCGTGCAGAGCTTTCGCGACGCACTTTCAGACCTGCGTGAAAGCTTGCCTGACCTTGATTTCATCAACGATAAGGCGCTTGAGGGCTTGCCTGACGCTGCCCAGTTGCTCGCTATGCGCACGACGCTGGATGGACTCAAGCTGGGGTTCACCGGCCATCTGACCGCGATGCAGGCCTTGCTTGATGACAAGGCAGGACAGTTCACCACCCAGCATGACGCATGGCAGCAGGCGATTCAGGCGCACGATATCGAGTTGGAGAAGGCGCTGCGGACGTTGCCCGCCACTGCTGGAAAGAGCGGGCAAGAGGTCGGTGCTGCCTATCAGAAATTGATGGGGGAAATCGAGCGCATCAAGCCCATGAAGTCGCGGGCAACTACCCATGAGTCCCAGCGCGACACCTTGCGTCAGGAGCGGCGCAACTTGTTGGCCGAGCTGTCCGATTTACGTGGGCAGCGCATACAAGCGTTGCAGAAGGCCGCGAAGAAGCTGAACAGGCGGCTTGAAGGCAAGCTCAAAGTGGAAATCGTGCCGGAGGCTGACCGCACGCCGTTGATGACGTTCCTGCTGGGGTGCAAGCTGGACGGCGTGGGCGAAAAGCGGCTTGCGTTCATTGAGGACGCCGAGACGATCAGCCCGTTGTCGCTGGCCCAGTCGATTCAGCAAGGATCGGCCGACGTGCAACTGGATTGGGGCGTCACGCAGATGGTGGCCGATGCACTCACCAAGCTCCAGTCGTCTCAGCTTATGGAACTGGAGGCCTTGGAGCTGGAGCATCGGGCGGACATCTTTTTGAATGTCGCTCACGGCCAAGCCGATCCGGTATTCCGGCCACTTAACAAGCTCTCCACGGGCCAGCAGTGCACGGCAATCCTGCACATGCTGCTGCTTGAGAACGTCGATCCCCTCCTGATGGATCAGCCGGAGGACAACCTAGACAACGCCTTCATCGCAGATCGGATCGTCGCCGAATTGAGGGAGGCAAAGACCAGTCGGCAGTTTTTGTTCGCCACACACAACGCGAACATCCCGGTGTTCGGCGATGCCGAGTGGATTGGCGTGTTCACGGCTGCCGAGAACCAAGGGTGTCTCGGGCTGGAAGCACAAGGCTCAATTGACGTTCCTGTGATTCGGGACCAGGTGGCCAGCATTCTGGAAGGCGGGCGCGACGCCTTCATTCAGCGCAAAGAGAAGTACGAGTTCTGAGGTGGAAAGCCCGCAAGCGAAGTTCAGCTCACGGGCGCGGGCGCGCAGTTAAAGCACCGTGGGCCAGCCTGCTGGCTATGTCAGTCGACAGCAGCAGCATGACGTGATGTCGCTGCCACAATCGCTTCACCCCGCGCGTCGCAATCAACGGTTTGACGGCGGCGGTGCGGTGGTGGAGCAAGAAATGAAGCTACCCCTCCCTGATGCCAAGAAGGTCAAAGAGCTGCTGACGACGGTTGAGCAGCACCCTCTTGGAATGCTGCTTCTGACGATCCTCGTTGGTGTAGCCGGGTACTTTTGGAGAAAGTAATGCTTGTTTTGGTCGATGGCATCTCGCATGTGAGCGGCCGGAGTTCGTACCTCGAGTACGCGCTTGCGGTCGTCTCGTGCGGGCGCATCATTCGCCGGCAAGAAGTGACGAGCCCAGTGCTGTCTCTGCCCGTTGATGCGCAATCCACTGAAATCGAAGAGGGCCACCTGAGCTTCGTGGCCGCGGTGAACCTCAAGGCGTCCATGCGCAATCGCCATCCACGACGGCGGAGGTCTGGCCTGCCCACCAACGAGTGGAGCCAGGCTCCACCTAGCGGCGCGCGCCACTGATTGAATGAACGAGGGACCTGCAAAGGTCCCCTTCATTTTGGTCAAGCTGGCAGCTCTAGCGATGCCATCTTCGACACGGTTACCGATGGGCGGTACCCGATGACAGGCTGGATCATCGACTTCGGCAAACCGGAGGTGGCTGATGTTCAGATGGTCATGGCAGTAGGGACATGAGCCTGGCATGCGCCGCGGCGGCCCTAAGAAGATACGTGGCTGCCTCACCCGGAAGTATCACGAAGGCGAGCCCTCTCCCGCTCTACGTAGAGCGACAGGTGCGGCAATGAGACTCATGAAAGCGCTTGGTGTTGGCGAACTTCTCGCAGATGCCGCGGTCTGAAGCCCACGCCTCGGCGGGGGGATCGTCAAAGTCCTTCGACCACTTGAGCCTCCATTCAGGGTGGTGCAACCCCAGGTTCCAGTTGACTGCGAGCGTCGCAATGGGCTCGCTGTTCTTGAGCGGCACATCCCATGGCACAAGCCACCAGTCGGCATACTTGCCAGTTCGTGCCTCTTCGGGCACACGCTCAACTGCCTCCGGTGTCAACGCCGCACCAGACCACTGCTGGGCAGTTTCGAGCTGATGCGCCTCCACGATGGGCTTGCCGACATAGATGGACCCGGCTGGGTCGATATGCGCGTCACCGTACGCCAGACCAGCTCGAATGCGCGTGGTGCCGCCAAGTTGCCCCTCGAAGATGAGCCAACCAACGGTCGCAATGAGTTCCCGCACAGCTTCGTCGGAATCGTCGCGGCTATAGAGGAGCACCGTATCAGAGAACCACGCTACCCCAAGAAGAGCATGGCTCTCAAGGGCCGACGCCGGCGGCGGAGTGTCGGGGAACGACGTCTTGTGAAGAGAGTGGTGGAGCGAGCGCCGAAACCAACCCAGATGACCGTCAACGAGACGGTCTAGCGGCGTGGACTGAACAAGGGCACTGAAGCCTAAGATGTCGCAAACGGCTATGAAGTATTTCTGGCGCATAGATGTCTACGTACAGGGCTAACGAGCAACTGGTCCGGCTCTGCCACTCGGCCCGGTCACCATGGGCATCACGTCCTGGAACTGCTTGTAGGCCTCATCGACCTGCCGCATCACCTGGCGGTCACCAGTAAATCTCGACAGAAGCCTCGCCGCGAGGTGGATCAGCGCATTTGAGATTTTGACCACGCTCACAGCCAGCACCTCGGGGAACCCGTCTCTAGCTCTCGCAAGCGGGTGAAGGCCGCAATGTACGAATGCGTTCATCGGCTTCCAGGCCTCATCCCGCAACTCACGAAGTGGCGCAACCAAGCCGGTGAGACCAGAATCAGCCGTCATCTTGCGCTCCAGGCCTAGGAGCATTTCCTCGGCATTCGGGAGGTTCTTGGCGGCCGTAGCACTTTCGCGTGTCAGAGGCGCCGATGCCTTCTCGACCTGAATGTCCGTTGCCGCGTACAGAAGCCACGCTGACCTGAGCAGGGCTTCATATTGGAGGCGCAGAAGGGCGACAGCGGAATTCGCCATGCCAATATCGAAGAGAGCGCTCAGGGCCATCCCGTGCTCAATTGCCACCTCAGCCGCTGCAATAGCCGCTTCTTGCCGCTCGTCCTCGCCGCCGAAGTGTTCGGCTGCCGCCATCTGCTCCATCAGGGCATCAAGGAACGCGGCGGACCGCGTCAAGACTGCTGCGAGCTCGTTCATGTGCCTCCCTGCTTGCGCTATCGCTGCGCGTCGCCAGCAGGATAGCTGACTGCTTAGTCAGGTGCACCGAACGTGCGCTGGCGAAGAGTTGTCGCAGTGCACTTGCCCTGCTTTAGCCAAGTTCCTTCCCGAGCCGGCGCAATGCTATGTCGACAACTGACGGAACAGCGTTGGCCTGTCTGTTTAGTGCGGCTGGCGGAGGTGGGTCAATCCATACCGACAACGAAAGTCGTTCAGCTACGCGGGTCAGAGTCCCGAGCGTGCAGTGGTCGGCGCCGCGCAGCAATGCCGCAAGCTGGTCGCGCGACACCTTCGCCTGAATACAAATTGCGCCGAGGTTGTTCCCTGTCTGCCTGATGGAATCTCTGAAGATGCGATGCATCGGGCGCATCGAGACCCTTGATACGGCATCGGCGGCGGTGACTTTCATGGCGGCCTCCTTGCTCGCGATTGACTGCCTGGCAATGCTATAGGGATGTTGGGCTTGCTTGGCGGCGTTGCCTTTCCGGGCTCCTATGAAAGGACAAGGTGGCACCTCGACCGGCCGGTTCTTCACTCTTCGCTCGTGGTGCCTTTGCCCCATCGGTGGCACGTGTACTCATTGCATCCTCCTGGAGGTGCTCCGGCTCAAGAGTACGCGCCGCTTTCCATGCGCGCCAGCACATCACTGACCGCCTGTGGCCCATCAGGTCGGCACAGATAGTCCCCTGGACGGACGCCCCCAAGCGCTGGATGCGATGCCTGCAACCAGGCGCCCGTCCACTGCGCCGCTTCAAAGTCTGTGACCGTTCTCGCGCTGTCGACAATCGTTTGAGCTTGGCCTATCAGGCGAGCAAGCCACAGCAGGCGCAACCCCTGATTCGGTTCGAGCGCCTTGCCTGGCATCGGCTTCAGGACATCTGCCAGAGGCAGTCCGATCCACTCAGCAACAATATCTGACGGAACGCGCATTTCATCAGCCAGGTGGTGCACCAATCGCACACGCAGGCCAGCTTTCGCGAGCAACGCCAACTGCTCCTGGCCGACCAACCACCAGTCTCGATACTGGCAGCCGAAAAGTGGAACGACCGCGGCGGGATAGCCGATGTCGTCAACCGGTTGGGTCAGAGCATCCTTCAAGGGGAGGAACAGGCCTGAGGACGATTCGCAGAGCCGGCAATGTGTGATGCCGTGAACCTGCTCGTCGTCCAGACCGATAAGAGCGGTCGGACTGACGATTTGGTGGACGACCATGCATGAGGGGCAAAGCGCGAGTTGCATTCGGCGGTCGGGTGGGGATGGCTATTGGGGTGTAGCGAGCATGCGAGCGGTTTGGCGACTCCCTGGAGTTGGATCAACTGTTCGGGGTAGCTACGGCTGGGGCTTCTGGATGGCCGCCTTTCGTCTTCGCGTGTCTAAGCCCTCTGAAGAGCTTGTGTTCATTTGACTCAACCGGTGGCAGGCGATCCACTGGCGTGTGACCGATTGCAGTGCAAATCAGCGTGAGACCGGCCACCTGTGATGCCGGTACTGCTGGGGCATCAGGGCAAAAGTCAATGTTCTGGTCGTCACGAAAGACAGCCACGGCAGCGCCGCCAAGTTCTCCAACGAGAACTTCATTGACCCTGCGCATCACCCAGCTCCCGTCGATCACTACGCAGCAATTGAGGATCAGGAGAGTGTCGGTTTCAAAGGAAACACCAAGGGCGAACTCAACGGCTGACGCTGCGCAAATGTTCTGAATCGACGAGTATTCGCCGTCACCGCCGCTGCGGACGATAGCGCTGATAAACGGCTTGGTTGTCCGGGGCCACTGGTAAGAACTTGAGGCAATCTCTGCGATGAGTTCGGAGTTACTGACGCTGAGCATGTGGGCAATCTCCGTATCGGGAATCCGGCTGAGGGGCAAGCACAGCGAAAGGCAAGATGAGTGTGTGAAGCTGTCCGCAAGCAGGACGTTGGGCGAAGGCGACCTGGCCGCAACGAGATGCTTAGAGCCTGCTCGTCGCAATAATGCACACTATAGAGGATTTATTCAAGTTAACAGAATAGGAAGACTGTCCCGTTTGAACGACGGGCAGGTATGGGTTCTTTACCGGATTGGGACTTCGCGGTCGGCCTCGCCGTGGCTACTCTGCGTTCCAAGACGTCGCAGACCCAGGAGCAGTTGGCTCATGCCGCCGGCATTCATCGGAATTACCTAGCCGATGTAGAGGGCGGCAAGAAGAGCCCGACGATGAGGGTGGTCTTCGCGCTTTCGTTGGCGCTACAAACCACGCCGGACAAACTGGCTCGCCAAGCGCTGGGCTACTTGAATGACCCTGACAAGAAGGTTGCAGCGCTTGCCGCGCTGCCGCCACGGCGTCCTGGTAGGCCTAAGGTAAGCCGCTAAAGGCCTCTTGAATCGCTTCATCGCTGTCGGAATAGCCCGCCCGGCTTCCTCTACCCAACGGTTCAAGGAGCGATGGCCTTACGGGTACGAGCATCCGTCGCCACGTCGGGAATGCCTCGACCGCCAGCCGCTATTCCTTGCCTCTGATGGGCACCAGGTTGGCAACTGGCTTGTTCTCCCGCCGTCGCTTGTTCTCGCGCTGCTTGCGCTCCACCTCTTTCTCCAGCAGAAGTACACGGGACAGCAAAGTGGCGTTCAGGCTCTGGGCGAGCTTCAACTCGCGGCTCAGTCTCACCGACTCCACGCGCTTCTTGGCGACCACGTCCTGCAGGCGCGTCGGGTTCTCCGGGTCCTTCCGAAGCGCGACGATGAAGTCTCGAGTATTGGGGTACTTGCACTTGTCGTGACCAATCAAAGTCCGCGAGTGCCCTGCCTCCTTGGCCACCGATACCAAGTTGATTCGCAGCGTCCCCTTCTTGGCGCTTGCGGCCACGTCCTTGTTCTTGGGCCTTCCAGCCTGTAGCCGGGCCAGCGCATCAAGGAAGTCCTTCTCGATGGCGTCCACCGGCGCCGGCGACTGCAGCTTACGTTCGGTCATCACTCGTCCGCTTCCATTTCGTTCACCGGTTCTCCCAGGGTCCGCAAGATTGACTCGGACTGACGCACGCGCTCTTGCGCCACCTTGTACCCAGCACTACGGTCCGCGCCCGCTGCTGCAAGCACTGCCGAATTCCTCTGGTACCTCTCCTTCCAGAACTCAACATGCTCACCATCTACGGCGAAGCACTTGCAGCCACCACACACTGAGGCGTTGCGGTTCGCGTAGTTCGGCTGCCGCATCAGCCAGGGGTCAGTCTTTGCTATCGAGTGACACCGTGCGCTGCCAGGCGTCAGGCTCATGAAACACTTCCCATGCTCGGCGAACCAGATGCGCACGTCGCCCTGAACGACCCACTCTTCCATCCGTAGGTAGGCGTCGGCCCCTTCGGCGTCTCCAACGACATCCCTAAGACGCTGGCGGTGTTCCCTCACCAGGTCGGCCATCCCACCAGCAATGACCGTCGTTCCCGAGGCCTGCTGTAGCAAGAAAGCCACCGTCCGCTGCCTCCGCACGGAGTCAATGCTGTCCAGCAGCTCCGGGTCATTTCCGATGTAGCCCTGCTCCGTCATTGCCATGGCCATATGCTTGAAATGCTGAGATATAGCCGGCAGCATCCGCGAATCCGTGCGAAGAACGTACAGGGCATAGGTCTTCCGCCACTGATGCGATCTGAATCCTTCTCCCGTCTTGTAGCCACGAAGGTCCAAACTCCCTGTGGGGGTCTTCAGGAAGTCAGGCAGAGTCTCTAGGCCGCAGTAGGTTGCGACAAAGCTCTTCATGTTCTTCGAGATTTGGTAAAGCGTGGGGCCGATTCCAGTCGCGCTAGTCAACGCGCTCTTGCCGCCTGGGTTGAGAATCAGTTGGGGTGCAGTCGTTGCATCTCGCCAAGGGCTGAAGAGCGCATCTAACCTTTGAATTGCGCGCACTGCCGGGGGGATGTAGGCGCTGCCGGCGGGCCGCATGCCGATCACCCACTCCATGAGGGTTCCATCATGAATCTTGGTGACCTGCGACTGCACCATGAACAGTTCGTTCAGTCCCGTCTTGGAAGGGCGAATGCGCACGCAACGAGGCAGCCCCGTCTCGGCATCGGTACCGCCCCGCAATGCAGCGAGTTCGCTGATGCGCATGCCCGTCGTCCCTTGTACCAACGCTGAGCAGGCAGCTCCAGCGTGAAGGACCAGAGTGCGAAGTTCGCGCGACGCCATAGCAAACGCGTAGTCGGAGGACGCGTTCAGCGAGGCGTGCCAGGGTTCCGTTTCTCCAGGCAAAATGGAAAACACGAAGCTAGCGAGTGCCGTCTCCATCGGGCGGCCCGTCGCGCCGGACCGGGAAGATGGGACAACACTCCGCTGCAAGGCGATCAATGCCAGCACGTCATCCATCGGCTGCCCGATCCAGCGGAAGCACGCGCTGAGGATCTTTAGAGCGACCTCATCGGGCAGTGGAGGTATCCATCCATTTGCTGCAGTCGCAGCCTTGTCTGCGACCTTCCCAGGAGCTTCACCGTCGTACGGCGCCTCCGGCATCACGCGGACGCCTGCGTCATGCAGGGCCAGCGAATGCCGATGGATCGTGGCTAGGACCTGGAGGTCGTTCTGCAGGGACTGTGGAGTAACTTCTGCCTTTGCCTTGCGGTGGCCATTTAGGACATGCTCGTAGAACTCCCAACTCGCTTCCGAATCGAGCTGGCTGAAGTTGTCATAGCCGAACTCAGCCATCCACCTCAGAAGCTTGCGGAGTTGGGTATTGAACCTGTTCGCAACCGTGAACGGCTGATGAGCACCCATCATTAGCGGGTCGTGAACGAGGGAGTACACCAGAACGCGGCAGGCCTCCAGAAGCTCCACCCACGGGGCGTCCAGAAGGGTGGACCCATCGCCCATGTCAATTTCCCAGTTCAACGTGCCTGCGCCGTCGCGGAAACCAACCTTCTGGACATCCAGGTGCCACTTTGGGTCTCGCCAATAGCTGCACGAGGAGACCTTAGTATCTTGGCGAAGCTCCTTCGCTAGCAGGTGGGGTTGGGCTTGCATCGGTTACTCCACGGAAGGCAGCGGTGAGAGGGTGAGCGCCCCCGCTTCGGTTAAGACGTCATCGTCGAAGAGGCGCAGCCAGTAGTCGTCCAGGCGCTCGCTGACTGGACGCCAGCACTCTTGCCACCGTCGCGGCTCCAGTTCGGACTGAGCAGCTTCGACGGTCGCACGCAGTTGAAGAAGTCGGGCTCCAACATAGGCCGACTTCAGGTTCACACAGGCCAGTGGGCAGACCGGACACATGCCATAGGCCTTGCATAGCCGGCCTTCCACCTCCGTCGGCATCGGCGAGGAAAACGGGTCCAAGCACGTGAAGCCTGGCGTGGCACAGCCACGGTCCGCCTCCTGCGGCTCCTTCCTTGGATCGGCCGCCTTTCCTTGGGTCTCAACTAACCGGTCCCGTGTCTGCATCGCGGCGGCCAGCCTCTCGTTGTTCCGCACCCGTGCAGCATCCGAGGTGTAGTGGTCCAAAATCACCTGCGGTGCTCGCTGGTTGCCTGCAGTCTGGACTGCTTTGAGGTCGCCGCCTGTCAGTTCATGGACAAGGTCGAGCGACGTCGGCCGCACCTGAGCGAGGGTGAACTTTGGAAGGTCGTGCTCCGCCAGAAACTGCCGCAGCGCCGTGTACCAGGAACGTGGCATCTGGGCCCCACTACCGCCTATGAAGTCACCAATCGGTGCTTCCGTGCTCTCGGTGGTCTCAGACATAGGGCTGAAGAAAATGAACAGCCTGTCCTGCATCGTTGCGGGCGCAACGTGCCGAATACGGGCGGTCCACGCTTCAACCATCGCTACCAGAGCATCTGGACCAAGCGGGTCACCAATCGCGAACGTTCGAATCTGCTTCCGGCCGGCGCGACCCTTCGGCGGACGAAACCGGATGCGCCGTCCGCCAAACTCATCCGGATAGTCGATCTGCGACTGTCGCAAGCCACGCAGAGAATCCGGATTGAAGCTGGTGGGGAAGGCCAAAAGAAGCACGAAGGGAACCAGGTCCCGCGCACGAGGCATCACCGGTCGCCGTAGGTCCACGAAGGACATGCCGAGACGCCTCGGGGCCGACCGGAGTTGGACGTCATGGAGACGCAACCACGCATCATGAGGAACTGTGTCTGCATAGCGTCGGGCGAAAATCGCCCGCCAAGCCGCAGCGCTGCTTGGCAAAGCATCAGTGTCGGCTTGATCCTCCGACGCATCCATCTCGGCCCAGGCCGAGTTCAACAGTGTTGTAGTCGCCAGCACCTCGTCTCGGCACGCAACTAGCAACCGGGCAACCGTGGCGTCATCCAAGACCTCGCGAGGGGTGTTCCTGCGCGCGAGGCCCTTCCAGGTGGTGCCGGGAATCTGCAGATTGGGCGCCAACCGTCCGGCCCACTCCTCGGAACGCATGAGCTTCTTGAGCACCACTCGGAAGGCAGTGAGGTGCCCTGTTTTGGTGGCCGGCGACCACACGGGGATGCCTGCTTCGTCCTTGCGATCCAGCCACTTCACGAAGCCGCCAATCCACCGCGTGTTGAGCTGCTGGAGGCCCATTGCGCCTTGAGGGTTTTCCTGCGCCAAGTAGCGCCAGAAGCCTCGATCAAGTTCCGCGACACGGGTGTCGATGGTGTTGCTCTGCTGGCCCACACTCCAGGCCTCAATGCCCCACAGCATGGCTCCCACTACCTCAGGCTCCGTCAGCCAATGCGAGGCGTCGAACTGCCAACCGTCCCCGAAAATGAGGAGCGTATTTGCCGTACGTTCAACCCTCAGCGACGAGACCCGAGTGACTTCAACGGCAGCCCTCGCATCCAGTATTGACGTAACCTTGGGATGACCTGCCGCGTTGAGTTGGTCGTACCGTGTCGCACGCTTGGGCCTCGCTACCGAGTCGGCGGGCACGGTCGGCATGACCGGTTTTCCCTGAGTGACTGGTTCCCCCGAGTTCGCCGGTGCATGATCTTCGACGGGTCGGTGCAGCCTGAGTTGAGCGTAGCGATTCAGTCTGGCCCGTGAGGTGGACTTGTTCGTCATCGGCTTTGGCGGAGAAGGCCCGCAAGGTGGTTCGTCACGCGGTCAGAGACCATGGCCTCGAACTCGCCTGCGACCCGCAGGTAGGTGTTGGTCGTGGTGGCCAGATGGGCATGACCAAGTAGCGACTGCAGCTTCTTCCAGGGCTCAGCATTGCCGGCCGCCCGCTCTCCCAAGTAGTACCAGACTGCGAAGGTATGACGCAGGCAGTGTGGCGAAAAGTTGGGCGCCCGAACCGTGTACTTCTCGGTGGTGTCTGGGTCCGTCTTGATGACCGTACGGAGTAAGCCCGCAGACTGCCCACTCGAGCTTGCCGCGGTGTTCACGGCGCTCGCGAACACGTCATGAAAGGTTTGGTACCGCATGGGGTTGCCGGCATGCTGACCAGCGCTCGCGTGATTGAGGAACAACGCGGTCGGCTTTGACCTTGCGCTCAGATGGCCGCGGCGGATTCCCTCAGCGATGGCCTCTTCGCGCTCGTTCTCGATGTACCAATGCAGCCAGGAAAGAACCTGGTTCGGCAGTTCTACCTTGCGGAACTTACGGCCCTTGCCACGGATACCCAGGTAAGTGATGCCCAACGGGTTGGTTGGGTCCTGAGGGCTGAGGTCCAATATGTCGTAGATCGTCAGCCTCTCGGGCTCGCCAGGCCGGAGGCCTGTGTGGATGCACAGCTCTGCCCAGAGTCGGTCCCGAACAGGCCTGTGGTCTTCCGGATCGAACCCAGGCGTCGGGCCCAGCACATTCGCTATGAGTTGGTACTGCCTGCTGGTCATCGCCCGGACCTCATCGTCCGGAGCGTTCTGCTGCTTAGGCAGCACCTCGTTGCTCGTCATAGAGCTGGCTCTACGGATATGGGTCAAGACATCCTGGTCGTGTGGTCGTGCTTTGACCTCGATGGATACGTCACCCACATCAACGTCCGTCTCCTGACGCCCATTGAAGTAGCGGTAGAACTCCTGAATCGTGCTTACCCGGCGGCTGACAGTCTTCAGCGCGTAGTGCTCGTGAGTCTTCGGGCTGACCAGCTTGAGCATCAGGTCCCGGTAGTCCTCAATGTCGGCCCGACAGATACCGTCCCAGACCATCTCGAACATCGTCAGGTAGACGTACCAGTCCTTCAGGTCGTTGACCTCGGCGATGGCGGTGTTGGGGCGGAAGTTCCCGTCCTTGACGTGCCGTGTCCACACGAAGCGGAACACGGGCTCGATGATTTCTTGGCTGTCCTGGTCGACGAGGAATGGAAAGCCTTTTGGCAGTTGGCAGCGGAGAAAGTCTGCTGAACTCAGGCCCGGTGCTGCTTCCAGTGCGATTGCCTTGACCAAAACAATGTTCATAGCCTGCCCAAGACTTCAGGCATTGGTGAACATTGCGTCAAGCGTGATCGACGTCTTTGCCCAGGACGTACAGGCCGCTGATGAACAATTTCCCACCGTGCAAATAGCCAATTGCAGGCAATGAAGAAATCACGTTTCAAAAGTGGTTTGAGAGGATGCAGGCCCGGCTCCCCGTTCTTTAGCATTTTCATGAACGCCAAGATAGCGAAGTGCATTCGTGTTTTGAGGCATAAATCTCGTGCTTTGACGCACAACATTCGCCTTTTGACGCACGTTCTGACGAATCGCGAAAGCAAACATGTACGGACCGCTGCGAGGGAGGGGCGAAATACCTATGAACTGTTTGACGACCCGATATAAATCCTGAACGCCATCTTCATGATCGCCAGCTCCGTGGCGGCCGGTGCCTTGCTGAGCTCGGGCCTGACGATTCCTCAGTTGTTCCTGGTCGTGGGCCTGGCCAATGCGGTGGTGGCCTTCTACATCTTCCTGATCGTGCCCGAGTACCTCTTGCGCTTCGTCGCCTTCATCGTGTCGCGCCTGATCTACCGCTTCAAGGTGACCGGCGACGAGAGCATCCCGACCACGGGCCCGGCCGTGCTGGTCTGCAACCATGTGAGCTTCATCGACGCGGTGCTGGTGATGGCCGCCTCGCCGCGGCCGATCCGCTTCCTGATGGACCACCGCATCTTTACCACGCCAGTGCTGGGCTGGTTGTTCAAGCTCGGCAAGGCGATTCCCATCGCTCCGCAGAAGGAAGACCCGGCCACCTATGAGGCCGCCTTCGCCAAGGCCCGCGCCGTGCTCGACGACGGCGAACTGCTGTGCATCTTCCCCGAGGGCGGCATCACCCGCGACGGCACGCTGCAGCCCTTCAAGGGCGGCGTGATGAAGCTGCTCGAGGGCAAGGAGGCCGTGCCGGTCGTACCCATGGCACTGACCAATCTCTGGGGCTCCTTCTTCTCGCGTGTCGAGAGCGGAGCGGCCATGGTCAAGCCGTTCCGGCGCGGGCTGTGGAGCCGCGTTGGCCTGGTGGCAGCCGAGCCGTTGAAGGCGAACGAGGTGTCGCCGGAACTGCTGCAGCGCCGGGTCGGCGACTTGCTAGGCCGCGCCTGAAGACGAAGAAGAGCGGCGCAGCATGCGCCGCAGCCTCAGCTTGATCGCCCGGGCCAGACGCCAGGCGGCGCTGGCGCGTATCCAGGCGAGCAACTGCTCCTTCCATGCCGACCAGCGCAGGTAGAGTCGCGCGAACCAGGGCAGGCTCATCAGCGCCGGCTGCGTCAGCGCGAAGATGCGCGCCACGATGGCCGTGCCGATGACCTTGGCAAGCACGATGACCGCCACGCCGAGGCCAGCACGCCCGATGCTGATGAACCAGAGCGCCAGCAGCTTGACCGGCAGCAGCAAGAGCCCCGGCAGGAAGAACACCAGCAGCGCCGCATAGGGTGGCAGGCGCTGGATCAGGGCCTCGAGCTGGCGCAGGACAGGCAACTGGCCGATCCAGGCCATGGCCCGCTGCAAGGGCGCCCAGCCCCATTCCTCGAACAGGATGAGCAGGGCGAGCACCAGGCGGAACAAGCCCCGGATGGGCTTGAAGAGCATCTTCAACATGCGCCGATCATGCCTCGGGGCAGCTCCCCTGCCGGTTTACACCCCGCGCGCACGGTCCGCCAGGAACTGCTGGCGCCAGGCTTCATACCTGCCTGCATCCAGCGCCTCGCGCTGCTCCTTCATCAGGTTGAGGTAGTAGTGCAGGTTGTGGATGCTGGTGAGCATGGGGCCGAGCATCTCGCCGCAGCGGTCGAGGTGGTGCAGGTAGGCGCGGCTGAAGCCGCCTGACGTCCGGCCGTCGGGCGTTGTCGAGCCTTTGCAGCAGTAGCAGCTGCAGGTCTCATCCACCGGCCGCTCGTCGGTCTTGTATCGGGCATTGCGCAGGCGCAGGTCGCCGAAGCGGGTGAACAGATGGCCGTTGCGGGCATTGCGGGTGGGCATCACGCAGTCGAACATGTCGATGCCCTGACGCACGCCTTCCACCAGGTCTTCCGGTGTGCCCACGCCCATCAGGTAGCGCGGCTTGTTCGCGGGCAGCTGGTGGCCGATGTGGTCCAGCACGCGCAGCATGTCTTCCTTGGGTTCACCCACCGACAGGCCGCCGATGGCATAGCCGGGCAGGTCCAGCGCGGCCAGGCCGGCCAGGGAATGGTCGCGCAGGTTCTCGAACATGCCGCCCTGCACGATGCCGAACAGCGCGTTAGGGTTCTGCAACTTGGTGAATTCGTCCTGGCAGCGCTTGGCCCAGCGCAGGCTCATCTCCATCGAGGCACGGGCTTCGCGCTCCGTCGTCAGCTTGCCCTTGCTCTCGTAAGGCGTGCATTCGTCGAACTGCATGACGATGTCGCTGTTGAGCACGGTCTGGATCTGCATCGAGATCTCGGGCGTCAGGAAGAGCTTGTCGCCGTTCACTGGCGAAGCGAACTTGACGCCCTCCTCGCTGATCTTGCGCATGTCGCCGAGGCTCCAGACCTGGAAGCCGCCGCTGTCGGTGAGGATGGGCTTGTCCCAGCTCTCGAACCTGTGCAGGCCGCCGAACTGACCCATGATGTCCAGCCCGGGGCGCATCCACAGGTGGAAGGTGTTGCCCAGGATGATCTGGGCGCCCATTTCTTCCAGCGAGCGGGGCATCACGCCCTTGACCGTGCCATAGGTGCCCACCGGCATGAAGATCGGCGTCTGCACGACGCCGTGGTTGAGGGTGAGCGTGCCGCGGCGGGCGCGGCCTTCGGTCTTGAGCAGGTCGAACTTCAGCATGATGGGGCTGATTGTCGCAGCCCCGCCTGCACACCTACACTGGCCCGCAATGCGGTATTCCTTGAAATTCATGCGGCGCTCCTTGCTGGCCAGCCTCCTGCTGTTCGTGCTGCCTGCCATTGCCCATGCCTGCGGCCCCTATCGCCTGGCTTTCTACGAGTACGCCTCCCTCTACCACCGCGATGCCGACGGCCAGTACCGCGGCATCGACAAGGACGTCGTCGAGGAACTGGCCAAACGCAGCGGCTGCCGCTTCAACACCGTGCTGGAGTCGCGCGCGCGCACCTGGGCGCTGTTGGAGTCCGGAGGCCTGGACATCACCGTCTCGGCCCTCATCACGCCCGAGCGGGAGCGGCTGGTCGAGCTGGTGCCCTATCTGCAGTCGCGCCGCGTGGTGCTGCTGCAGAACCGCAGCGTGCCCACCACTTCCGAGGCATTTCTGATGGATGCCAAGCGAAACCTGCTGACGGTGCGCGCCTCCCGCGACGGCCCGCAGATGGAGGCCTTGCTGGCGCAGTTGCGCGAGCGCGGGCGCATCGTCGAGGCGCCAGACCAGCCCACCGCCATCAGGGCCTTCAAGGCGGGCCGGGCCGACGCGCTGCTGATCGGCGTCACCAGCCTGGCCCTCGTGCGCCAGCAGGACCCCGATTTCAACAGCTACGAGGCCGCCATCTGGGCGCCGACCGAACGGGTGGTGGGGGCCTTCGCCATGTCGCGCGAGCGGGTCAATGAGGTGGACCGGGCGCGCTTGCGCGAGGCGCTGCAGGCCATGCGCCTCGACGGCAGCCTGGATGCCATCATGCGCCGCCACCTGGGCGACAAACTGGCACATGCCTTGCGGCTGAGCGATGCCGAGCCGCGACGCTGAGGCCAGGAAGGGAGCCATGCTGCGCCGCCGACCCTTGCTGGCCCTCGCCGCTGCCGCCCTGCCCCTGCCCGCCCTGGCAGCCCGCACGCCGCTGCAGGCTTTTGGCCATGCCCTGCCGCCCCTGAGCTTCGAGCAGGACGGCCGGCCGGCCGGCTTGATGGTCGAACTCTTGCAGCGCATGGCCGAGCACGCCGGCATGGACCTCGCGCTGGCACTGCAACCCCGGCTGCGTGCCGAGAAGTCATTTCTGGAAACGCCCGCAAGCCTTCTTTTCCCGCTGGCCCGGCTGCCCGAGCGCGAGAACCGTTTCCGCTGGGTCGGGCCGGTGCTGCCGCGCCGCGTTGCCATCTACAGCCTCAGCCAGCGAGCCGACATCCGTTTCAAGGGCCTGCAGCAGCTCGAAGGCCTGAAGCTCGGCGCCACGGCCGGTACGGCCACGCTGGAACAGCTGCTGGCCGAGGGCCTGAAGCCCGGCAAGGAGCTGGAGGTTTCGCCAAGCTATGACGCCAGCGTCCGCAAGCTGCTGGCCGGCCGCATGGACCTGCTGGTGATAGGCGACCTCAACCTCTACTGGCAACTCGGGCAGCTGCAGGAGCTGCCGGAGCGCGTCAAGGAAGTGGCCGTGCTCGACGCATCGGCCGACTACAGCTTTGGCCTGCACCTGGATGCCGACCTCGGGCAGGCCGAGCCCTTGCAGAAGGCGCTGGAGCAGCTGCGCCGCAACGGCGCGATCGACAAGCTCAAGCGCGCATATGGCCTGCCGACCGGCGGGGCATAGACACAGCCTCGCCTTGCGCTCCTGCCTGGCCGATGCGGTCCCTGGCGAACTGATCTTCAACGCGGCCTTCGGTCCTTGGCAGGTCGAGCTTCAGCATGCTGGGGCCGTTGTCGCAGCCCGGCCCTCTGCGTAAACTCTCCGCCCGGGGATCGTTGGCCCCCGGCGCGACCCGCAGGCTCCGGCGGTGCGCCGCTACTCGAGAACAAAAAAATGCGCTTCGATGCCCTGGTCCGCCTTGCGATTGCCTGGACGCTGGCCGCCATGGCGTGGCCGGCTGCGATGGCCGAAACCACCCCTTGCGGCCCCTACCATGTCTCGTTCTACGAGTTCGGACGCTTCTTCTACCGCGACGACCAGGGACAGGCGCGGGGCATCGATACCGACCTGATCGAGCAGCTGGCCCGGCGCAGCGGCTGCGAGCTGCTGCCCGAATTGAATTCGCGCGCCCGCATCTGGGAGAGGCTGTCGCGCGGCGACCTGGACATCACGGTTTCGGGGGTCGCGACGCCGGAGCGGGAGCAGCTGGCGGAATTTTGGCCCTACCTGCGCAGCCGCAATCAGGCCCTGATGCGCCGCAGCGTCGCGTCCCAGCTGTCGACGCCGGCCGCATTCCTGGCCGACACCCAGCGTCGGGTGGTGGTGGTGAAGAGTTTCCGGCACGGCCGCTTCTTCGACGCCTGGCTGGAGCAACTCCGTAGCGAAGGGCGTGTCCATGAAGCTGCCGATTTCGACACGGCACTGCGCGTCTTTCGTGCCGGCCGGGTCGACCTGATGCTCGCACACCCGATCAACCTGCTGCTGCCAGAGCGCGAGATGGCCGACCTGGCGCTGATGGACTGGGCGCCGGGCGACGATGTGCTGGGCTCCCTGGTGGTGTCGCGGCAGCGCGTGGCCGCCCGGGATCGCGAGCGCCTGCATGCCGCCCTGAACGCGCTGCTGGCCGACGGCAGCATGGACGCCATCCTGGTCCGTCACCTCGGTGCGAAGCTGGCGCGCGCAACCCGCCTGCAGTCCGCCCCCAGCACACGCTGAACCGCCCGGAACCCGCCCGCATGCCCTTCAGCCTGGCCGGCCCGGCCCACAGCGAATTGATCATCAAGAAGAGCCGCTTCATCGGCTGCGTGCAAGCCTGCGCCGGCCGCGAAGCGGCGCTGGCCAGGGTCGCGGAACTGCGTGCGCAGCATCCCAATGCCGTCCACGTCTGCTGGGCCTTGCTGGCCGGCGGGCAGTCTGCTGCCAACGATGATGGCGAGCCCGGCGGTACGGCCGGACGACCAATGCTGGAGGTCTTGCGCCATCAGGACCTCGAACTGGTGCTTGCCACCGTGGTGCGCTATTGGGGCGGGGTCAAGCTCGGTGCCGGCGGCCTGGTGCGCGCCTACACCGACGCGGTGGCACAGGCCCTGCTGCACGCCGAGAAGGTGCCGCTGGTGAAGCAGGCCTCGCTGCGCTGCACCCTGCCCTATGCGCTGGAAGGCCTGGTCCGCCGCGAGATCGAGCTGGCCCAGGCGCAGCTCGGCGAGGTGCTGCATGGCGCGCAGGTGCAGATGAGCCTCAGTCTGCCCGAACCGGCCTCGGCCGCCTTCGTGGCCCGGCTCAACGAGGCCGCTCAGGGCAGGATAGGCTGGTTGAGGTCCGAGGACTGAGCCACCAGCAGGCGCTCCAGCGCCGCCATCAAGGCTTCGGCACGGAAAGGCTTGTGCAGCACCGGCACGCCGCTGGCCTGCAAGAGGGCGAGCTGCTCGGGCGCGGTGTCTCCGGTGATCAGCAAGGCCGGCAAGGCACCGCAGCGCTTGCGCACCGATTGCACCAGCGTCACGCCGGGGATGTCAGGCAGGCGCTGATCGCTGATCAGGAGGTCGGCATACAGGGCGGCGTTCTCGGGGTCTCCCGGCAGCGCAGCGAGCAGGCTGTGCCCCGAGCCATGGGCCAGCACGGTGGCGCCCCAGGCCTGCAGCCTGGCCTTCAGCGTGGCACGCACGGCGTCATCGTCCTCGGCAAGCAGCACCCGCATGCCCACGAGGCTCAGCGGCAAGGGCTGAACTTCCACTACCGGCTGTTCGACATGGCCGGCACAAGGCAGCCAGAGGCTGAAGCAGCTGCCACGGCCCGGCTTGGAAGCCAGGCTCAGCCTGTGGCCCAGCAGGTTCACACTGCGCCGCACGATGGCCAGCCCGAGACCCATGCCGCCGTCATGGCGGCGCTGACGAGCCGGGTTGTCGACCTGCACGAACTCTTCAAAGATCGCCGCCTGGTCGGCCTGCGCAATGCCAACGCCGCTGTCCCAGACCTGCAGCAGCACACCGCCCTGGCGCTTGCGTGCCACCACCAGCACGCCGCCGCGACGGGTATAGCGCAAGGCGTTGCTGACCAGGTTGCGCAGGATCTGCTCCAGCAGCACCGGGTCGGACAGCACGGCCAGCGAAGTCGGTCGGAAGCGCAGGCGCAGTCCGCGGCTGCGCGCGGGCTCGGCCTCGTGCACCGCAATCGCATCGAACAGCACCTGCAGGCGCAGCGGCTGCACCGACGTGCGCGTGGTGCCGGCGTCCAGCCGCGACAGGTCCAGCAGGCCGATCAGGAGCCGCTCCAGCGCGCCGACGGCCTCGATCACCTGGTCCAGCATGCGGCGCTGCGGCGGCGCCTCGATCTGCTCGCGCAGCAGACCCACCGACAGGCCGATGGCCACCACCGGCTGGCGCAGGTCATGGCTGGCGCTGGAGAGGAAGCGGGTCTTGGCCGCATTGGCCAGCTCGAGCGCGCGCGTGCGTTGCGCGACGCGCAGCTCCAGCTCGGTATTGAGGTTCTGCACCTCGGCCATGGCGTTGATCATGCGGGTGATCAGCGCCCAGCCGAACAGGCACAGCACCACCGGCATGAACAGCGGCATCCAGTACCGGTCCATCACCGAGGTGTGCCCCTGGTGATAGAGGTAGTCGTGCACGCCCGCGGCCAGAGTCAGGGCCAAGCCCACCGCGAACGCCCGGTACTGCTGCCAGCCCTTGTCGCGCCCATGCCTGAGCACCAGCGAAAGCGCCGGCAGCGACACCAGCAGCATCAGCGGAAAAGCCCAGCCCCGCATCCATTGCAGCAGTCCCCAGGGCATCAGCATCACGCCCAGCACCGGGAGGCCGATGGCGGTTGCATACAGCATGCGCCGCCACCAGATCAGCCGCCGATCGGCCAGGGCCATGGCCAACTCGCCCAGCAGCATGGTGGACACGGAGAACGAGCTGAAATAGAGCCAGTCGACGAAGACATGGCTGTTCAGCGGGTTGTGCGTGAAGTAGCTGTAGTTGCGCAGCGAAGACAGCAGCCAAAGCGCACCGACACAGCCGATGGCCACCTCGGAGCGCCGCCGCCACC
This sequence comes from Paucibacter sp. JuS9, assembly GCF_044043925.2. NCBI lineage: Bacteria > Pseudomonadati > Pseudomonadota > Betaproteobacteria > Burkholderiales > Sphaerotilaceae > Roseateles > Paucibacter sp. JuS9. Next base: position 4,583,664 of record NZ_CP194172.1, on the reverse strand, counting down.
AGATCAGCAGCATGAAGGCCGACAGCGAGGCGCCGCCGATATTGAGCCAGCGCGGCAGGTCGGCCCACAGCATCTCGGCGCGCTCGAACTCGCCGGCCAGTTCGTCCGCCGGGCCCAGGTTGAGCACCGACAGGCCGGCGCGCGGACCGTTGTCCACGCGCAGCTCCAGCGTGTTGACGCCGGGCTTGAGCATCACCGGCGGAATGCCTATCCACAGCGTCTGCATGCGGCCGCGTTGCTGCAGGGCGTCCTTGCCCAGGTCGCCGCTGAGGTGCTGGCCATTGATCCAGAGCTCATGGGCATTGGACAGGCGCGCGGCCCACAGGGCCCAGGGCAGTTGCGGCCGCGCCTGCAGCTCGAACTCGAAACGGTAGACGCCCCGGCTGCCCGAGGCCAGGCCGCGCTTGCTCCAGCTGTCGGGCAGGGCCACGGTCTGCCAGGGTCCGTCGATGCTGGTGGCGAACTCGGCGCGGGTCAGGCGCGTCACCGCCTCATGCTGGGCCGAGGCCGGCAGGGCCAGGAACATCAGCAGAGCGAGCAGCCAGGCGCGCATGGGCATGGTCCGGGGCCGGCTCAGCCGCCGCTGCTGCGCTCGAGCAGCATCGCGTCGCCATAGCTGAAGAAGCGGTAGCGCTGCTCGATCGCATGGCGATACAGCGAGCGCACCCGCTCATAGCCGGCCAGTGCGCTGACCAGCATCATCAGGGTGCTCTTGGGCAGGTGGAAGTTGGTCAGCAAGCCGTCGACCACACGGAACTGGAAGCCCGGGGTGATGAAGATCTCGGTTTCGCTGGCGCCGGCCTTGAGCTCGCCGCCGCGCGCGGCGGACTCGAGCGCGCGCAAGCTGGTCGTGCCCACCGAGATCACGCGGCCGCCAGCGGCGCGGGTAGCGGCAATCGCCGCCACGGTGGCGGCCGGCACCTCGAACCATTCGCTGTGCATCTTGTGGTCGGCAATCTGCTCGACGCGCACCGGCTGGAAAGTACCAGCACCCACATGCAGCGTGACGCTGGCGGTTTGCACACCTCGGGCAGCCAGTGCGGCGAGCACGCCTTCATCGAAATGGAGAGCCGCCGTCGGCGCCGCGACCGCGCCGGGCGCGCGCGCAAAGACGGTCTGATAGCGCCGCACATCGTCGGCCGAATCTTCATGCTCGATATAGGGCGGCAAGGGCACATGGCCATGCGCTTCGAGCAGCTGGAAGGGATCTGCGGGGAAGCGCAGGTGAAACATGCCGCCGTCCGGGCCGCAGCGGCCCAGCACCTCGGCGTCGAAGGCCTCGGCAAAACGGATCAGGGTGCCCGGCTTCGGAGACTTGCTGGCGCGCACATGGGCCCAGACCTCCTGCGTTCCTGGCAGCACTCGCTCGACCAGCGCCTCGACCGCGCCACCGCTGGCCTTGTGGCCGTAAAGCCGGGCCTTGATGACCTGGGTGTCGTTGAAGACCAGCAGATCGCCTGCGTTCAAGAGGCTGGGCAGCTCGCGGAAAGTTCGATCCACCGGATCGGCCCCGCGGCCATCGAGCAGGCGCGAGCCGCTGCGTTCGGCCGCCGGATGCTGGGCGATCAGTTCAGGCGGCAGCTCGAAATCGAAATCGGCAACCGTGTAGGCGCGGGGCTGGGACATGGGGATTGAGGGCCGGACGGACCCGTACCAATGGTGGTGGCAGGATTGTCCCATGCACCTGCATGACGCCTAGAAGCCACCCGTACCCGTCGCCAGCACCGTGCCCCAGCTGCCGACGATCCAGACCGTCTTGGCATCCCGCGCAACCAGGCTCAGCAGGTCGTCGCTGGTGGCGCTCTCCTGGCGCTGCCAGGTCTTGCCGCCGTCCAGCGTGGCCAGCACGAGGCCGGCATTGCCAACGATCCAGCCATGCTTGTCGTCGGCGAAGCGGATGTCGTTCAAGCCAGTGCTCACGCCGGTGTCCTGCTTGCTCCAGCTCTGGCCACCATCGCTGCTGGACAGCAGCAGGCCCTCGCTGCCCACCGCCCACACCCGTTGGGCGTCCTGCCGAACCAGGCGCTTGATAGCGCCGCCGACACTGAGCCGGAAGCGCAGCTTCCATTCGCCGCTGGCGCCCAGGGCATGGATCGCGCCATCGCGACCGCCGGCCAGCAATGTTTCCGCATCCAGGCCCAGCAGGGCGGGTTCAGCCAACGGCAGCTCTGGTCGCGCTGACCAGGTCTGCCCGCCATCACGCGATTGCCGGATCGCGCTGGCAAAGTCGCTGGTCTGCAGCGCCAGCCAGCCATTGCTTTCATCGAAGAACTGCAGGGCCGAGACCTGCAAGCTGAAGGGCGGCAGGCCGGCCGCAGAGGAAGCCGACCAGATGCGCGACCAGCTCACGCCTCCGTCCAGCGTGCGAAACAGCTCGTCGTAGCCGGCGATCAGCCAGCCACGCGTGGCCGAGGCGAACTGCAAGCTGGCGCTGTTTCCAAACGGGAACATGGCCCGTGACGACCAGGCCTGGCCGGCATTGAAGCTCTGCAGCAAGCCTGCGCCATTGAAGGCCAGCAGGGCATTGGCAGGCGTCGAGACGATAGCACCCAGGCTCCCCAGCGTTTGACCATCGCCCAGCTGCTCGAACAGCGGTGTCCAGATCTGGCCGGCATTGCTGCTGAGATAGGCCCGGCCGCTCGACATCAGCTGGTAGGTCTGCGCATCCAGGCGCCTGGCCGAATGGACCGGTCGCCCTGGCAGGGCCGACCATGTCTGGCCCGCGTCAACGCTCATCCGGCCGTCCGTCAACATCACCGCAGAGGCGCCAAGCGCCGTGAGCGTCAGCGATCCAAGGTCCGGCTTGCTGACCGGCGCCCAGTTCTCGCCGCCATCGGTGCTGCGGTACAGCTGCCCCCAATCGAACCAGAGCACGCCCTCCACCGACCACAGGCCCGGCGTCCAGTACCTGATGTGGTCGCGTTCGGGCAGGCCCTTGCCAGCGGCAACGCGCCAGGTCTTGCCCCCATCGGTGCTGCGGCAAAACCAGCGCGAAGCGGTCACCGGGCTGTGGCTGTACGGGCCGGAGATCAGGTCGGCCCAGCCCGAAAGCAGCAGAGTGGATTCGCCATCGGCCAGGAAGCTGTCGGTCCGATCGCCCGGGCATTCCTGCGGCAGGCTGCCCTGCGCGCTGAAGCTCAAGCCCAGATCGGTCGAGCGCAGGATGTTGTTCTCGCTGGTGCGGGCAAAGACGAGGCCCGCTGCCGTCGTGACGCTGAGATAGGCCGGCGAAGAAATCCGCGACCAGCTGGCTCCACCATCCAGGCTGGCGAATCGCTCGCCAGCGGCATTGCCGACACGCAGCAGTTGCGTGTCAAAGGCTTCCAGCGTCTTGTCGCTTTCCAGCTGCGTGAAGGGCACATTGGCCCCTGCCGCCCAGGACTGGCCCCCGTCCGTACTGCGCCAGACCTGCCCCTGTGTTCCCAGCGCCCAGCCCAGGTTGGCGTCCGTGAAGACATAGCGCTCGAGCTTGCCGCTGCTGCCAATGGGCTGCACCTTCCAGCTGCGCCCGCCATCGGTGGTCTTGATCAGCCGCCGATCGCCGGCCAGGGCCCAGCCCAGCTGGGCCGTCAGGAGCTGCGGCTGGGTGACGATGTGGCCCGCTGGCAAGGGGGACTGGAAGCACCAGCCGGATTGATTGGCGCCGCTGCAGATCTGGTCGCGCACGGTGGCCTTGTTGTTCACGGCCACCGTCAGCGTGACGGTCTTGGCCTCATCGCGGGCATTGAGGATGCGCAGCCGCACCTCGTAGTCGCCCGGCTTGGCGAAACCATGGGCCGGACGGGCTTCGGTGCTGCTGCTGCCGTCGCCGAAGTTCCATTCATGGCGCAAGCCCGTCAGGCCGGCCGCGCTGTTCTCGAACTGCACTGGGGCGGCGACGTCGGCCTCGGCTCCGGCAAGGGAGATCGTCAGCAGGGTCGGCAAGGGCGTGGCGGCCGGGCTGCCAGCACCGCCGCTTGAACCACCGCCACCGCAGGCCTGCAGCAGCAGTATCAGTGCACTGACAAGACCGATCCGCGTCTTGGCTATACGCATGTTCACTTTCCTCCCTGCCATTCTGGCTATGGGCTTCATCCTAACGCGATGCCAGCAGTGCCTTGCAAGCTCGGGCGCCTGGGGCGTGCGCCCAAGGCAGAATCTCGCCCATGCCCGAGGCCCGTCCCACTGCCAGCGCCAACGCCAACAAGCCCAAATCCGCGCCCCGCAAGGCCATGGACAAGCTCGGGCTCCTGCGCGACATCGACCTGGCCCTGCACCTGCCGCTGCGCTATGAAGATGAAACGCAGATCACGCGCATAGCCGCCGCCCGCGAAGGCGAGACGGTGCAATGCGAAGGCGAGGTGATCGAGAGCCGCATCGAGCTGCGCGGCCGGCGCCAGCTGCTGGTCAAGATCGAGGACGAGAGCGGCGAGCTGCTCCTGCGCTTCCTGAACTTCTATCCCTCGCAGCAGAAGCAGATGGCCCAGGGCCAGCGATTGCGTGTGCGCGGCGAGCTGCGCGGCGGCTTCTTCGGTCGCGAAATGGTGCATCCGGTCATCAAGGCGGTGGATGAGCACACGCCGCTGGCCCAGTCGCTGACACCCGTCTACCCGGCCAGCGCCGGCCTGCCGCAAAGCTATCTGCGCAAGGCCATCGAGGCCTCCTTGAAGCGTGCGCCGCTGGAGGAGCTGCTGCCACCGCGAACCGTGCCGTCCCATCTGCCTTCACTGCGCGATGCGCTGAATTTTCTGCATCACCCGCCGCCGCGCGTGCCGCTTGCCACGCTGGAAGACCATACGCATCCGGCCTGGCAGCGGCTCAAGTTCGAAGAGCTGCTGGCCCAGCAACTGAGCCAGCTGAAGTCGCAGCGAGAGCGAGCGCACCTGAAGGCGCCGGCCCTGCGCGGCCGCCGCGAAGGCTTGCAGGAACAGCTGCTGCGCCACCTGCCATTTCAGCTCACAGCCGCCCAGCAGCGCGTGGCCGAAGAGATCGCGCAAGACCTGGCGCGCCCGCAGCCCATGCACCGGCTCTTGCAGGGCGATGTGGGTTCGGGCAAGACCGTGGTGGCGGCCCTGGCCGCGGCCGTCTGCATGGACGCCGGCTGGCAATGCGCCTTGATGGCGCCGACCGAAATCCTCGCCGAGCAGCATTTCCGCAAGCTGATCGCCTGGCTGGAACCCCTGGGCGTGCAGGTGGCCTGGCTGACCGGCAGCGTGAAGGGCAAGACGCGGCAGAAGATGCTGGACGCCGTGGCCTCGGGTGAGGCGAATCTCGTCGTCGGTACGCATGCAGTGATCGAAGACAAGGTGCAGTTCGCGAAGCTGGGCCTGGCCGTGATCGACGAGCAGCATCGCTTTGGCGTGGCGCAGCGGCTGGCCTTGCGCAAGAAGCTCGCTGCGCAGGCCGACGCCGCAGGGCCGCCCCAAGGCGTCGAGCACCCCCTCGGGGGGCCGGCGCCGAAGGCGACGGGGGGGCCAACAGGTCTCGAGCCTCACTTGCTGATGATGAGCGCCACACCGATACCGCGCACCTTGGCGATGACCTACTTCGCCGACCTCGATGTGAGCACCATCGACGAGCTGCCGCCCGGCCGCAGCCCCATCGTCACCAAGGTGTTTGGTGATGCCAAGCGCGACGAGGTGATCGCCAAGATCCGCGATGCGGTGGAGCAGGGCCGCCAGGTCTACTGGGTCTGCCCCCTGATCGAAGAGAGCGAGGCGCTGGACCTGAAGAACGCGACCGACACCCATGCCGAGCTCAGCGCCGAACTGCCCGGCCATGCCGTGGGCTTGCTGCATGGCCGCATGCCGCCGGCCGAGAAGGCGGCCGTGATGGCGCAGTTCAGCGGCAACCAGATGAAGGTGCTGGTGGCCACGACGGTGATTGAGGTGGGCGTGGACGTGCCCAACGCGAGCCTGATGGTTGTCGAGCATGCGGAGCGCTTCGGCCTCTCGCAATTGCACCAGCTGCGCGGCCGCGTGGGCCGTGGCGCGGTGGCCAGCGTCTGCGTGCTGCTCTACACCGGCCCCCTGTCGGACACCGGCAAGTCGCGGCTCAAGGCCATGGCCGAGACGAATGACGGTTTCGAGATCGCCCGTCGCGACCTGGACATCCGCGGCCCGGGCGAGTTCATGGGCGCACGGCAAAGCGGTGCCGAGTTGCTCCGCTTCGCCGATCTCCAGGAAGATGCACCACTGCTGAAAGAAGCGCGGGCCATGGCGCCGCGCCTGCTGGATGAGCATCCGGAGGCGGCCCGCCGCCAGGTGGAACGCTGGCTGGGCGGCAAGGCCGAGTTCCTCAAAGCTTGATGAAGCGCTTGACCTCGCCGGTCAGCCAGGCGGCGTCGTCCCACATCAGGAAGTGGTAGCCGGCCTCGCTCATGCGGATGTCCACACCCTTGAGGTTGGCGTACTGGGTTGTGAAGATCTGGCGGGTGCTTTCCAGTGTCGCGCCCATGGGCTTGTAGGCAGCCCAGGAACCCAGCACCAGGGTCGGCACCTGGATCTTGCTCAGGGCAGGGCGCAGGTCCGTGCCCCACAGCTCGGTCATGGCCTGGGCCGAGGTCGCTCGGTCACTGGTGAGGCCCCAGGCGACGACTCGCTCGACGCCTTGCGGGCTGAGTGTCATGCCGGGCGCCATCCTGCGGACCTGCATGGCGGTCTGCTCCTCGGTGGCTGCCAGCATCTGCTGACGCATGCCCTGCAGCATGGGCTTGACGCTCGCCTCGGTCGCCGCCGGGTTCTGCACCGCGCCGATGAAGGCCAGCGAGTCAACAACGACCAGGCGCTCGAAGCGCTGCGGCGCCTCGCTGCCCATCATCAGGGCCAGCGCGCCGCCGAGGCTGTGGCCCATGACCACCGGCTTGTCGAGCTTGTTGGCGTCGACGTAGGCGAGCAGCTCGTCGCGCATGCTCGTCAGCCATTGCTCCTTTTGCACCGGCTTGGCACCTGCAAAGCCGGGCAGCTGGACGATGTGGCATTGCACCTGCGGTTGCAGTGTGGCGCAGGTCTCGGTCCAGACGCTGGCAGCGCTGTTCAGGCCGGGGATCATCAGCACCGGCTTGCCGGTACCGATCACCTGGACCTGCAGGTCGCGGTAGGCAGTGGTCGGTGCTTCAGGCGTGGCTGCCTGGCTGCGACCGCTGCTCACCGCGGCAACAATGGCAATCGCCAGAACGATCCACGGGGTGCGGCTCGTCAGTTGTTTCTTCATGCTTTTCTCCTCCTGCGGGTTGACAGTGGAGCGGACTGTGCCGGCGTGGCCGGCGCGGCTCAGCCGGCCTGCGACGAATGGCAAGCTCGTGCGATCAATGGCAGATGAAGGCGGCGATCAGCGGCAGCTGGCCACGGCTGGCGTGCCGATCACATGGCCATCGCTGAGTGTCATCAGGAAGCACTCCAGGTCCAGCAGGTCGCGCGCGCTCATTGGCGGCTTGTCGCCCGGGCGCAGGCCGGCGAAAGGCGGCAGCGTGGAGAGATTGCCCCGGTAGGCCGGCGGCAGGTCGTCGAACTTCTGCAGCTTGCCGGCGACCGTCGGGTACCAGCGCTCGGGCGAGGTGTCGCGGGTGTTGTAGAAGTCCAGCACCTGGGGCAGCGAGCTGAATATGCCGTTGTGGAAGAACACCTGGCGCTGCGCCACATTGCGCAGGCCCGGCGTGCGGAACAGGCCGCAGAGCTCGGCTCGCTGGGCCAGGTCCTTGCGCAGCGGCCCGCACAGGCCGAGGTCGAAGTAGGCCGGGTCGGCATTGGCCGGAATCTTCGCGTTGCGCGGCGCGCCGGTGGCCACATAGCCGAAGTTGGTGAACAGCGGTGGCTTGCCGTCGCTGCTGGTGTCCAGGTGGCAGCCGATGCAGGCGCCGCGCGCCGGGTCGCGAAAGACCTGCTGGCCGCGCTGCTCTGGCGCGGTGAATGTTTCCTTGCCGGCCTGCACCCAGTCAAACTTGCTGTCGTAGGGGTGCAGGCGTTTGTCCTCGAGCTGGAAGGCCTGCAGCGCCTGCTCCAGCTGGGCCACCGTGGTGGCGGCGTCGCCATCGGTGCCGAAGACCTTGGCGAAGTCAGCGGCAATCACCGAGGCGCGGACACGCTGGGCCAGGCGCTCCACGCTGGTGTTGTCAAACTCCAGCGGATTGAACAGCACCAGGTGCGATTGCGCCGCCAAGGAATCGGCCCGACCATCAGCGGTCAGGCCGCCGGTGATCCCGACCGGATCAAAGGCCGGCTGGCGTTCCAGATAACGGATGGAAGGCGCGGATCGCTGGCCGAATTCGCTTTCGAATTGCCCGCCAATCTGCACCGCCAGCGCATTGGGCGATCCATGCGCGAAGTCGGGGTCATGGCAGGTGGCGCAGGTCATGCGGCCCGAGCCCGAAAGCGTGCGGTCGTTGAAGGCGCGCTCACCGAGCGCAGCCATGGCGCTGAGCGTCTGCACCGGCGCTGGTGTGGAAGCGGGCGGCGCGGGCGTTGGCACGGAGGCCGAGGCGGCCGAACTGCCACCACCGCCACCGCAAGCGCCGAGGCTCAGCAGCAGGCCGAGGGCCAAAAGTAATAGGTAGCTGTGCGGTCTGCGATTCATGGCGGGCCGATGCTAACCTCCGACCACCCAAGTCCGCACCTCGACGTGCGGCGGCTTGATCAGAAATCCGGATTGAGGAGACGAAGACATGAGCGACAGCAAGAAGACCCGCCGCGAGGTGCTGGCTCTGGGCCTGCCCGTGCTGCTGGCCGGATGCGGCGGTGGTGGTGGCAGCAGCGCGCCAAGCCCGGCGCCAAGCCCCGCCCCCAGCCCTGCACCAACGCCCGCACCCACGCCTGCGCCAACACCTGCGCCAGCCCCGGCACCGGGCCCCGCGGTCGCACCGGCCTGGGCCGGTTATGCGGGCAATGCCCAGCATCAGGCACAGAGCAGCATTGCCAGCCAGTCGCTCAAGCGCATCGTCTGGAGCACGCCCATTGATCGCGTGCCGCCCTACCGCTCCGGCGGCTTTCTGCTGATCCATTACGGCTCGCCGGCCATCTCGGCGGCCAACACCGTGCTGGTGCCGGTCAAGACCACGGCCGAGGGCGACTTCATCGTCGAGGCGCGCGCCGGTGCCACGGGCACCAAGCTGTGGGAGCAGAGCACTGGCTACACCCTGCCGATCAGCAGCTGGACGCCCAGCTTCAACATCGCGCTGGACCGCTACAAGCGGGTCTACATTCCCGAGTCCGGCGGCCGCCTCCTGCGCCGCGACGACGTGGACCTGGCGACAGGCGCAGTCACCCGCATCGCCTTCTATGGCAATGCCGTCTACAGCGCCAATGCCACCGCGCTGGACACGCAGATCAAGATCAGCACGCCCCTGACCGTCGACGACGCGGGCAATGTGTTCTTCGGCTTCATGGCCAATGCCGGCAACCCGGCCGGCCTGTCCAGCGGCTTTGCCCGCGTGGCCGCCGACGGCACCGGGCTGTGGATGGGCGCCGCTGCGCTGTCAGCCGATCCGGCAATGACACAGCCGGCGATGAACGCGGCGCCGGCGCTGTCGCTGGACCAGAAGACGCTCTACGTGGTCGTCAACACTGCAGTGAGCAGTGGCTCGAACCAGTCGGGCTATCTGATGGCGCTGGACGCGGGCACCCTGGCCTTCAAGGCCAAGCAGTTGCTGCGCGAGCCGCAAGGCAACCAGCCGGCGCGCGTCACCGACATCTCGACCGCCTCGCCCATGGTCGGCCCCGATGGCGACGTGTATTACGGCGTCACCAACGCCGTGCGCGACATCCACAACGGCCGCGGCTGGCTGCTGCACTTCGACGCCGGGCTCACGACGGCCAAGATTCCCGGCTCCTTCGGCTGGGACGACACGCCGGCCGTGGTGCCGGCCGCCCTGGTGCCCAGCTATACCGGCAGCTCCAGCTACCTGCTGCTGGTCAAGTACAACAACTACGCCGGCATCGGCACCGGCAACGGCCAGAACCAGATGGCCGTGGTCGACCCGTTCAACAGCCAGGAAGACCGCTTCACCGGCGCCAGCGAGGCCAAGGTCCTGGTGATGAAGGAAATCCTCACCGCCAACGGCCTGACCTTTGACACCAGCACCGGCCAGGGTGTGCGCGAATGGTGCGTCAACACGGCGGTAGTCGACCTGCAGACCGGCGCAGCCCTGGTCAACAACGAGGATGGCCGGATCTACCGCTGGGACTTCCGTGCCAATGACCTGACCGAAAACGTCAAGATGAATGACGGCATCGGCCAGGCCTACACGCCCAGCCTGATAGGCCCGGGCGGCCTCGTCTATGCGGTCAACGGCGCGCAGTTGCACGCCATCGGGACCTAGGCTGCTTCAAGTTCGATGACCGTGCTGGGATCCACGCCCAGCGCTTCATGGCTGACCACCAGGCACAGCCGATCGCGCCAGGCGGTGGCCTCGGCCAAGGCCTCTTGCAGATGGGCATGCGAAGCGGCGTCGAGCGCGATCAAGGGCTCGTCCAGCAGCAGCAGCCGCGTGCCCAAGGCCAGCGCGGCCGCCAGGGCGGCCTTGTGTTGCGTGCCCGTGGAGAGCGCGCGCAGCGGCTGATTCAGGAAGGCCTGCAGGCCGAAGCCTTCGACATGGCGCTGCCAGACGGCCGCGTCGGCATGCGGGTAGAGCCGCGCCAGGAAGCCGAAGCGCTCGGCGGGGCTCAGGTGCTCGAACGGTGGCGGCTCGGCAGCGACAAAGAAGACCTCGCGCCGGTAGTCCAGCGGCTGCTTGATCAAGTCGATGCCGGCAATGCGAGCCGTGCCCCATCGCGGCTGCAACGCACCGGCCAGCAACTTCAGCCGCGTGGACTTTCCCGTGCCATTGGGGCCGCGCATCCAGCACAGGCCGGGTCCGAAATCCTGGCTCCAGAGATCGACGACGCGGCGGCGCTCATAGGCAAAGCTCAGCGAGGTGGTGGAGAGCAAGGGAACAGCTTCGCTCATGGGCTTCAGGCTTTCAGGCATTCGGTGACCAGCACGATCCAGACGGCCAGGAACAAGAGCCAACGCGCTGCGCGGATCTCGTCGCCCTTGCGGCCAGGGTCTGCTGGCAGATAGAGCGCCAGCACGGGCGCCAGCAATGCGGCCAACAGGGACAGCGGCCCGGCCAGGGGCGCGAGCTGCCAGGGGCCGGCCAGCATCATGAGCAGCAGCAGAGGCCAGCAGAGCAGCACGGGCGCCAGCGCCAGCATGCGGCGGGCATGGTGCCAGGCTCGTGCTGGCAGCGGCAAGGGCAGGCTGGCGTCCAACAGCCCTTGCAAGTCACGCTCTGCCAGCGCCAAGGCACGGCTGCTGCCGAGCAAGGCGACGAAGGCATAGCCCGCCAGCCACCAGCGCAGATGCTCGGGTGCATGCCAGGCCTGCTGCAGGCAGATGAGCAGGCCGGTGGCCACGGCAAGCAGCCACAGACCCAAGGGCCGCGCAGGGCCGCGCCACAGAGGCATCAGGAGCAAGGCAGCCCAGACCCGCGGCCGGCTTGCCGAGGCGATCTGGGTACCCCGCATCCAGCGTGCGCGCCCGGGCTGACGCCGCCACCGCAGGAGCAGCACACCCAGCGCCAGCCCCAGCAGCAGCGAGGCGGCAAACGCCACAGCCGAGCCGAGCCAGAGGCCATGCATCCAGGCCGGCTGATGCAGGCGCCAGCTGAGCCAGGAGAGCGCATGCAGCAGGAGCAGCGGCGCCTGCGCCAGCGCCACGACGGCAGCGTCGGCGCGGTACACCGCTGCACGCGGCTGGGGCAAGGCACGCTCGGCCTCCAGCCAATGGCGGGGCAGCAGCGCGTCACGCAGGGCCCAGGAGAGCATCGTCGCGACGAGCGCGTGTGCCACCACCACCGCAATGCCCGGCCACAGCGGCAAGCTGACGGCCCAGAAAAGCGGCAGCGCCGGCCAGCCAATCGCCTGGCCGGCGTACTGGCCCAGCAGGGCCGCCAGCACCAGCACGAAGGCGCCCCAGCGGCGCGCCAGGGCCCACAACGCCGCAGCGCTGTAGCGCAGGCGCATGTGGGCTGGTGTCATGTCAGATCAAGGCAAGACTTTGACGTCGGTGATGACCACGTCGGCGACGGGCACGTCATTGGCGCCGGTCTGCACGCCCTTGATCGCATCCACCACGTCCAGGCCCGCCGTCACCATGCCGAAGACGGCATAGCCGCCGCCGTTGTCGGCGCCGGGATAGTTCAGGCTCGCGTTGTCCACCACGTTGATATAGAACTGGCTGGTCGCGCTGTTGGCGATATTGGTGCGGGCCATGGCAATCGTGCCGCGCACATTGCGCAGGCCGGTATTGCTTTCCAGCACGATGGGCGCATAGGTCGCGGTCTTCTCGACCAGCCCGTTGGCCGTGCGGACAACGCCGCCCCCCTGGATCACGAAGTTCGAGATCACGCGGTGGAAGATCGTGTCCTTGTAGAAGCCGTCGTTGACGTACTTGAGGAAGTTGGCGACCGTGGTGGGCGCGTGCGTCGCGTCCAGGCCCAGGTCGATCACGCCCTTGTTGGTCGTGATGCGGATCTTGTGCGTGACCGTCAGCGTCACGGCCGGCACCGGTGCCGGCATGCCGGGGGTTCCGCCACCGGAAGAGGAGGAGCCACCACCACCACAGGCGGTGAGAGCCAGGGAACAGGCAGCCAGGAGCAGCGTGCGGCGCGCGATTGCGAGGGAAGTCAGCGTCATGAAGATAGGGAAGGAAAGGAGCCCGAGGCTCGGGTTTCAGCATTGTCCGGGAGGCGCCGCTCACCTGACCAAGGTCACCAATCGCGGCAGCGCAAGTGTCGCAGGGCGACTGCTGCCACCCCTTGCCGGCGGGCGATCAGCGCGCGCGGCTATAGTCCGCCGACCTGTTTTCTGCCACCAGAGCTGCTCCGATGTTCACGAAGTCCCTGATCTCCCGCCGCGCCACCCTGTCCGCCCTGGCCCTCGGTCTGGCCCTCTCCGCCTGCGGTGGTGGCGGCGGCGATGGCGGCTCGTCCGGCAACAGCGATCCCTACGGCTGGTCGTCTGTCACGGCCTTGAAGACGACCGACATCAAGGTCGGTACCGGTGCCACCATCGCCACCGCCAATGCTGTGATGGTGCACTACACGGGTTGGCTCTATGACCAGAGCAAGGCCGATTTCAAGGGCACCAAGTTCGACAGCTCGGTCGACCGCAACAAGCCCGAGGAAATCGTCTTCGGCATGGGGCTGGTGATCAAGGGCTGGGACCAAGGCCTGGTCGGCATGAAGGTAGGCGGCAAGCGCCAACTGATCATCCCTGCATCGTTGGGCTATGGCAGTGCCGGCAAAGGGTCCATCCCGGGCGCCGCCGCCTTGGTTTTCGACGTCGAACTGCTGTCGATCAACTGAAGGCCAGCGTGGCCTCCATCTAGCAAGTCCGAAGAGCTTACAGCTCCAGGTTGTCGATCAACCGGGTAGCGCCCAGCTTCGCAGCGGCCAGGGCCACCAGCGGCTCGCCGTCCAAGGGCGCGCCCAGGTCGCGCTGGCGGCGCAGCACGACGTAGTCGGGCTGCCAGCCATGGGCGCGCAAGGCCTCCAGGGCCTCGGCTTCCAGCGGTGCCACGTCGCGGCGGCCAGCCTGCCAGCCGGCGATCAATGCCTTCAGCGTGGCAGAGAGACGCAGCGCCTCGACCTTCTCCGCGTCGCTCAGGTAGCCATTGCGTGACGACAGCGCCAGGCCCTGCTCGCTGCGGCAGGTCTCGCCGCCGATGATCTCGATGGGCAGCGCCATCTGCGCCACCATGCGGCGGATGACCATCAGCTGCTGGTAGTCCTTCTTGCCGAACACTGCCAGCTGCGGCTGGACGATGTTGAACAGCTTGTGAACGACCGTGCTGACCCCGGTGAAGAAGCCGGGCCGGAAATGGCCTTCCAGGATGTCGGCCAGCTCGGCCGGCGGATGCACCTTGTAGCCCTGCGGCTCGGGATAGAGCTCACGCTCGTCCGGCGCGAACACCAGGTCGCAGCCGGCCCTCTCCAGCATCCGGCAGTCGTTCTCCAGCGTGCGCGGATAGCGGTCGAAGTCCTCGTGCGGCAGGAACTGCAGCCGGTTGACGAAGATGCTGGCGATCACCGGGCCGGCCGTCGCGCTGCGAGCCTGGCGCACCAGGGCCAGATGGCCCTCATGCAGATTGCCCATGGTCGGCACGAAGGCGCGGCCGGTCTGGCCCGCCAGTTCGGCGCGCAACTCGGCGATGGTGTGGATCAGCTTCATCGGTCGGTCGATCGCCTCAATAGCCGTGCAGGTCGTCTTGCGGGAAGGTCTGGGCCTTCACTTCCGCCACATAGCGCCGCACGGCATCCTGCACCGAGGAAGCACCCTGCATGAAGTTCTTGACGAAGCGCGGGCGGCGGCCGGGCGTGATGTCCAGCATGTCGTGCAGCACGAGCACCTGGCCCGAGCAACCCACACCCGCACCGATGCCGATCACGGGAATCTGCAGCTCGGCCGTCAGTTCGGCGGCCAGTGCGGCGGGCACCATCTCCAGCACCAGCATCTGCGCGCCGGCGGCGGCCAGCTCATGCGCCTGCTTCTTCAGCAAGGCGGCGCCGGCTTCATCGCGGCCCTGGACCTTGTAGCCGCCCAGCGCGGTGACCGTCTGCGGCGTGAAGCCGAGGTGGGCACAGACCGGGATGCCACGCTCGACCAGGAAGCGAACGGTCTCGGCGGTCCAGCCGCCGCCTTCGAGCTTGACCATGTGGGCGCCGGCCTTCACGAGCGCAGCCGCGCTCTTCCAGGCTTCCGCCGTGGAGGCCTGGTAGCTGTCGAAGGGCATGTCGCCGATCACCCAGGCGCTCTTGCGGCCGCGGGCCACGCTGGCCGTGTGATAGACCATGTCGGCCAGGCTCACCGGCACCGTGCTGGTCTGGCCTTGCAGCACATTGCCCAGCGAGTCACCCACCAGCAGAACGTCAACGCCGGCTTCGTCCAGCAGGCTGGCGAAGGCCGCGTCGTAGCAGGTCAGCATGGCGATCTTGTCGCCGCTGGCATGCATGTCCAGCAGGCGCTGCAGCGTGACGGACTTTCTTTCGGTGGTCGTGTTCATGGGCGCTGTGCGCCCGGATTGGGCGCGAAAATGCCGAAACGGCAGGCGGGGCGCAGTGTAGCGGTGGCACCCCGGGTTTGCACGGAGGGGCCCTCGGGTTAGGCTCGGCGCTCAAGTTGTCGGAGCCCGCATGACCCTCACCGAGTTGCGTTACATCGTTGCAGTCGCCCGCGAACGGCACTTCGGCCGCGCGGCCGAGGCCTGCTTCGTGTCGCAGCCAACGCTGAGCGTGGCGATCAAGAAGCTCGAGGAAGAGCTGGACGTCAAGATCTTCGAGCGCGGCGCGGCCGAGGTCTCGGTCACCCCATTGGGCGAAGAGATCGTGCGGCAGGCGCAGGCCGTGATCGAGCAGGCCGGTGCGATCAAGGAGATCGCCAAGCGCGGCAAGGACCCGCTCGCTGGCGCCCTGAAGCTGGGCATCATCTACACGATTGGCCCCTACCTCCTGCCGGCGCTGGTCAAGCAGACCATCGAGCTCTACCCACAGATGCCCCTGATGCTGCAGGAGAACTTCACCGTCAAGCTGCTGGAGATGCTGCGCACCGGCGAGCTGGACTGCGCCATCATGGCCGAGCCCTTTCCGGACACGGGTCTCGCCATCGCACCGCTGTATGACGAGCCCTTTGTCGTGGCCGTGCCCGCCAGCCACCCGTTTGCCGGGCGCGAAAGCATCAGCGCCGCCGAGCTGAAGAAGGAAACCATGCTCCTGCTCGGCACCGGCCACTGCTTCCGCGACCATGTGCTCGAGGTCTGCCCCGAGTTCGCCCGCTTCTCGTCCGACGCCGAAGGCATTCGCAAGAGCTTCGAAGGCAGCTCGCTGGAGACGATCAAGCACATGGTGGCTTCGGGCATGGGCGTGACCGTCGTGCCCAGCTTGAGCGTACCGCCCCATCCTTCGCCCCACCTGCGCTTCGTTCCGTTTGAGGCGCCCATCCCCAGCCGCCGCGTGGTGCTGGCCTGGCGTCGCACCTTCACCCGCTACGAGGCCATCGCAGCGCTGCGCAACGCGATCTACGCCTGCGAGCTGGGCGGGGTGACGCGGCTGTCCTGAGCCCTGCAAATTCGGGCAAACCCCGCCCTTCATTTGCGGGCATCACGGGCGCAGGCCGCACCGATCAGCCTTATGCTGCGCCCGCACCGCCAGTATGTGAGCATTAGTTCACGACATCCGGCGGCGTCGGTCGCCGGCCACCCCGGCTGATCGTCCAACAACAAGACTGAATCAGAGGGATCACTACCATGATCAACAAGCGTACCGCCCTGGTGGCGGCACTGGCAGCTGCCGCATTGGCCGCGGCCAACCCCGCCCTGGCCCTGGACACCCGAACCGTTTCCGGCAGCTATGGCGACCTGAGCTGGAGCGCCCAGAGCAATATCGTCGGCGTGACCTCCACGGCCACCGGCGCTGCCGGCGGCGATCCGCGCTACTTTGCACCCATGCCCCAGTACAGCGGCGTGGCCACCTTGATCATGAACTACGGCGCCGCCGGTTCCTTCATCTGCACCGGCTCGCTGATGGAAGACCGTCGCACCATCCTGACCGCCGCTCACTGCGTCAGCGATGGCTCGGCCGACCGTCCGCTGAGCACGACCGTCTATTTCTACAACGGCACCAATCCGGATACCGTCCCGCTCGCCGCGCCCAGCTTCAGCTATGCCGTGAGCAACTACAAGGTGCACTCGGCCTACACCGGCCATGTGATCGATCAGAACGACATCGCGGTGCTGACCCTGGACAACTGGGTCGACTCGTCGATCAGCACCTATGACCTCTACACCGGCGACCTGACCGGTCAGGGCTACAACATTGCCGGCTACGGCGGCCGCTCCAACACCGGCGGCACTGTGGGTACCAACCTGGGTACGGGCCGCCTGCGCCAGGGCGACAACCGCTACGACTTCCGCATGGGCGACGACGATTTCCTGTTCCCGGACGGCCACACGGTCTGGAGCGATGTGCTGGGTGAACCCTCGTCGCAGATCGAGTACACCTACCTGGCGGACTTCGACAACGGCCAGGACGCCAACGACGCCAGCTGCCGCACCGTGGTGCTGGGCCTGGGCTTGCCGGCCTCCGGCAAGTACTGCGACCTGGGCGTGGGTGCCGACGAGGTGTCCAGCGCCGGCGGCGACTCCGGCGGCCCTGAGTTCGTCGACGGCAAGGTTGCATCGGTGACCTCGTTCGGCCTGAGCTTCGGCGGCTTCTACGGCGACATCAACCCAGGCCTGAACAGCAGCTTCGGCGAGTTCAACGGCTTCGTGCCGACCTCGATCCATGCCGACTTCATCCGCTCCAGCTTCATTCCTGAGCCGGCCAGCATGGCCCTGGTGGGCCTGGGCCTGCTGGGCCTGGGTCTGACCCGCCGCAAGAAGCAGCAAGGCTGAGCCCTCGCCGCTGATTGAAACCGGGGCCGCCTCCAGCCTGGAGGCGGCCCCATCTTTTTGGCTATCGCCGCGGTTGAGCCATTCAAATTGCCAGCCCCGGAGCATGGGCCTATCGTTGCCGCCATCGCAGCCCAGCCTGCACTCAGCGGAGATCCACGATGACCAGCGAAGCCAAATGCCCCTTCCACCACGCAGCAGGTGGCGGCACCACCAACAAGGACTGGTGGCCCAAGCAGCTCCGCGTTGAGCTCCTGAACCAGCATTCGAACAAGTCCCATCCGCTGGGCGAAGGCTTTGACTACGCCGCCGAGTTCAAAAAGCTCGACTACAAGGCCCTGAAGGCAGACCTGGTCAAGCTGATGACCGACAGCCAGGACTGGTGGCCGGCCGACTTCGGCCACTACGGCCCTCAGATGGTGCGCATGGCCTGGCATGCGGCCGGCACCTACCGCACGCTGGACGGCCGCGGCGGTGGCGGGCGCGGCCAGCAGCGTTTCGCGCCGCTCAATTCCTGGCCTGACAACGTCAACATCGACAAGAGCCGCCGCCTGCTCTGGCCGATCAAGCAGAAGTACGGCCAGAAGATTTCCTGGGCCGACCTCTTCATCCTCGCCGGCAATGTGGCCCTGGAAAGCATGGGCTTTCGCACCTTCGGCTTTGCCGGTGGCCGCGAGGACGTGTGGGAACCGGACATGGACGTGAATTTCGGTGCCGAAACGAGCTGGCTGGCCACCGACAAGCGCTTCCATGGCGACCGGGAGCTGGACAAGAACCTCGCCGCCACCCACATGGGCCTGATCTATGTGAACCCGGAAGGCCCGAACGCGAGCGGCGACTACCTGGCCGCCGCCAAGGACATCCGCGCTACCTTCAACAACATGGCGATGGACGACGAAGAGATCGTCGCCCTGATCGCTGGTGGCCACACCTTCGGCAAGGCCCATGGCGCGGCGCCCGAGTCGCACAAGGGCGCCGAGCCCGAGGGCGCTGCCATTCACGAGCAGGGCCTCGGCTGGACCAGCAATTTCGGCAGCGGCCATGGCCAGGACACGGTCTCCAGCGGCCTCGAGGTCACCTGGACCAAGACGCCGGCGCTGTGGAGCAACAACTTCTTCGAGAACCTGTTCAAGTACGAATGGGAGATGGTCAGGTCGCCGGCTGGCGCCAAGCAATGGGTGGCCAAGGACGCCGAGGACATCATTCCGGATGCGCATGTGAAGGGCCTGTTCCACAAGCCCACGATGCTGACCACCGACCTGACGCTGCGCTTCGACCCCGAGTTCGGCAAGATCTCCAAGCGCTTCCTCGAGGACCCGCAGGCCTTTGCCGAGGCCTTCGCCCGTGCCTGGTTCAAGCTGACCCACCGCGACATGGGCCCCAAGGCTCGCTACCTGGGCCCGGAAGTGCCGAAGGAAGAGCTGCTGTGGCAGGACCCGCTGCCGGCCGCGACGCTCGCGCCCACAGCGGCCGACATTGCCGATGCCAAGGCGCGGATCGCGGCCTCCGGCCTGTCGGTGTCCGAGCTGGTCTCGGTGGCCTGGGCCTCGGCCTCCACCTTCCGGGGTGGCGACAAGCGCGGCGGCGCCAATGGCGCGCGCATCGCGCTGGCGCCGCAGAAGGACTGGGCGATCAACCAGGGCGTGGCCAAGGCCGTGGCCCTGCTTGCGGGCATCGCCGGCAAGCTCTCGCTGGCCGATGTGATCGTGCTGGCCGGTGGCGTCGGCATCGAGCAGGCGGCCAAGGCGGCGGGCGTGACGCTGGAAGTGCCGTTCGCCCCGGGCCGAGTGGACGCCACGCAGGCGCAGACCGATGTCGAATCCTTCGCCGTGCTGGAGCCGGTGGTGGATGGATTCCGCAACTACGGGGCGGGCAAGCTCGGCGCAGCCACCGAGGCGCTGCTGATCGACCGCGCCCAGCTGCTCACGCTCACCGCGCCGGAGATGACGGCCCTGGTCGGCGGCCTGCGGGTACTGGGCACGAATGCCGATGGCAGCGCGAACGGCCAGTTCACCGACAAGCTCGGCACGCTCAGCAACGACTTCTTCGTCAAGCTGCTGGACATGGCCACGGTCTGGATGCCCAAGGGCGGTGACACTGAACTGTTCGAAGGCCGCGACCGCAAGACCGGTGCCCTGCAGTACACCGCCACGCGCGCCGACCTGGTGTTTGGCTCCAACTCGGTGCTGCGCGCCTATGCCGAGGTCTATGCGAGCGCCGATGGCCGCGAAAAGTTCGTCCGTGATTTCGTCGCCGCCTGGGTCAAGGTGATGAACCTCGACCGCTTCGACATGGCCTGATGGCAAGATCTGACCCCAACACAACCCCGGAGTCGCCCCATGGCCAAGAAGCCCGCAGCCAGCAGCAGCATCAACATCGGCATCAGCGAGAAGGACCGCGCCGCCATCGCGGCAGGTCTTTCGAAGCTGCTGGCCGACACCTACACGCTCTACCTGACCACCCACAACTTCCACTGGAATGTGACCGGGCCCATGTTCAATTCGCTGCATGCGATGTTCATGGCCCAGTACACCGAGCTCTGGAACGCAGTGGACCCGGTGGCCGAGCGCATCCGCTCGCTGGGCCATGTGGCGCCGGGCTCCTATGCCCAGTTCGCCAAGCTCAGCTCCCTGAAGGACGCGCCGGCCACGCCGCCCAAGGCGCTGGAGATGGTGCGCATCCTGATGCAAGGCCACGAGGGCGTCGCCCGCACGGCGCGCAGCCTGTTCCCGGCGGTGGAGAAGGCTTCGGACGAGCCGACGGCCGACCTCTTGACGCAGCGGATCACGGTGCATGAGCAGACCGCGTGGATGCTCCGAAGCCTGCTCGAAGAGTAGGCAGCCAGGCATGCGCGCCGCCCTGCTCGGACTGCTGGCCTTGGCGGGCTGCACCAGCCTGCCGACGGCGCCGCCTCCGGCCGATCTACTGTTCAGCGCCACCCGCGACGGCCCGGCCGCGCTCTACCTGCTGAGAGCCGGCCAGGGCGAGCCCCAAAAGCTGGCAAGCGGTCCCGGCAACTGGCCGGGCTGGGCGCCGGACGGCCGCCGCATCGTCTTCCAGAGCCGGCGCAGCGGCAACCTCGACCTGTTCAGCTGGGACCTGGCTGCCGGCGGCGAACCACGCCAGCTGACCAGCGACCCCGAGCCCGACTACCTGCCCGAATGGGCGCCCGATGGCACGGCCATCGCCTTCACTTCCTGGCGCAAGGAAGCGGGCGAGACCGAACGGGCGCCCCATCTCTACCTGATGAAGCCCGACGGCAGCGAGCAGCGCCGCCTGCCCATCGCGTCGCTGAAGACCTCGGCCGGCGCCAGCTGGTCGCCCGACAGCCGCCGGCTGGTCTTCTCCCGCCAGGTCGACGGCAAGGGGGCCGAGCTCTTCATCGTGGACCGCGATGGCAGCAATGAACGGCGGCTGACACAGGACAGCGCGCAAGACATCCACAATGGTTCACCCAGCTTCTCGCCCGACGGGCAGTGGATCGCCTTCTACTCCGACGCTGGCAAGGGCAGCGCCCAGCTGCAATTGATCAGGCCCGACGGCAGCGAGCGCCGCACGCTGCGGGCCGAGGGCAAGAACTGGTATCCGCGCTGGTCGGCGGATGGCCGCTGGTTGCTGGTGACCGGCCCGTCACTCGTCGGCGCAGATGCCAACAACATGGACCTGCTGGCCGTACCCCTGCAGGGCGAGCCGCGGCCGCGGCTGGTGATCGGCGGCCCCAAGCGCGAGCAGGAAGGCAGCTGGCGGCCCTCGCCACGGTGACATCTCGGCAGGCTGAAACTGCCGTCCGTCGGCCGCTGACCCGTCACCGCAGCCGAGGTCGGCACACTGCACCGCTCACACGCATTCCGCGTGGACAGACTCATTCAAGAGGTCATCAATGCGCCCCATGTCCCGTTTGATCCCGGCTCTTGCTGCCGCGCTGCTGTTGGCCAGCAACGCCACCTGGGCTGCCGAGCCGACCCGCGAGGAACTGTCCCGCCAGGTCGAGGCCCTGGACAAGGAATTCTTCGACGCCTTCAACAACTGCAAGCTCGACAAGCTCACCGAGATGGTGGCCGGGGACCTGGAGTTCTTTCACGACAAGAACGGCCTGATGCGCTCGCGCCAGGCCTTCATCAATGCGGTCAGGAACAATGTCTGCGGCAAGTTCCGCCGCGAGCCGATCGCCGGCACGATGGTGGTCTATCCGCTGGAGAGATTCGGCGCGATCCAGACGGGCGACCACAAGTTCTGCACCCCGGACGGCAGCCGCTGCGAGGGCAAGGGCAAGTATGTGAACGTCTGGCAGCGCAAGGGCGAGCGCTGGGAAATGATGCGCGTGCTCAGCTACGAGCACCACCCGCTGGCGGAGTGAGGCTCAGGCGCCCTGCTGCGCCTTGACGAACGCCAGGTACTTCGGGTCTTCGACTTCAAAGGCCTTGGCACCGCCACTCTTGTAAGCGGCGACCAACCATTCGGCGGCCCCCGCCTCGTCGCCCAGCTCCAGCAAGGACTGGCCCAGATGCAGTTGCACGAGCAGCTCATCGCCCGCTTCTTCGAAGCTGTTCACGGCGGCCAGAAAGCTGTCGCGTGCCGATTCGAAGTCGTCGAGCAGGAACTGCATGTCGGCGAGCGAGATCAGCAGGCCCAGCGCCTCGTCGTGTTCGGACCAGGGCTCGGGCAGCAGTTCCAGCGCCTGCTCGAACAGCGCCAGCGCCGCCTCGAAGTCACCTTCGTCGGCGCGCTGGTCGGCCTGGTCGACCAGGCCCTGTATGCGTGCGCTGGGAACCGTCATGACCTCACAGCACCGCCAGCAGACCGACGATGCCGATGCCCAGCGCGGCCAGCGCGTCGCCCGCAATCAGGCCGCCACCGAACAGCGAGGTCGGCTTCATGTCGTCAGGCAGGGCTGCTTCGCCGGCCTTGGGCTTGGGCGTCAGGGTCTGGATCAGGCTGGCCACCACGCCGCCGGCACCGAACCACAGCGAGGTCGGCAGATTGACGAAGCCACCGAAGGACGAGGCATAGGGGCTGGGCAGCAACACGGCGTCGACGACAAAGTCGGTGGCGAATCCGGCCCGGCCAGAAGTCGCGAACTTCTTGTAGCCCTGCCGGCTGCGAATGAATTTGCGCAGGAACTCGGTCAAAAGGCCCAGCGCGATACCGATCAGGATGGCCTGCGTCTGGTAGGGCTTGGGGTCAGTGATCGAGCGCAGCGCGCCGACGAACTTGTAGGTCATGGCCGAGGTCCATTGCGAGGGCGCCTCGGAGGCGCTCATCACCGTCTGGTCCAGGCGCAGCACCGGGTGCGCGGTCATGAAGAACTCGGCGATCACCACCGTCATCACCGCACCCAGCACCAGGCCGATGGCCTGGAAGCGGAACTGCAGCGCCCGGTTGGAGCCCAGGCGCCAGCCGGTCGAGCGGTCCTGCTGCATGTCGCCGGCGACGCTGCAGGAGACGAAGACCACGGTCGCGCCCATCAGGGCCAGGATCGGGTCGTGCAGGCCCAGCGTGGCCATCAGGAGCACGGTGACGACGAAGGCCGAGGAAATCGGGTTCCAGTCGGTCAGGCCCAGCGAGATGCCGTTGACCAGGGCAAACAGGAACACCAGGGCCACGGCGAAGATCATGTAGCCAAAGCTCAGGTGGAAGAACTGCATGCCGGCCACCAGCGTGGCCACGGTCCAGAAGCCCACCCAGACCAGCAGGCGCTTGATGCTGGCCTTGGGGCCGGTGCGCTGCTCGTCCGGCACATGGACCTTCTCGCCCGGCTGCGCCAGCTGCTTGGCAATGCGCCAGAAGATCAGCGTCAGGTCGATGATGGCCGCGCCCAGCACCATGCCCAGGGCGATCAGGAAGGCGATCTTGCGGAAGGGCTCGTTCTCCTTCAGCCAGCCGATGCTGATGAAGTACGGCGTCAGCGACCAGAACGTCAGGCCGCCCACGATGGCCGGCACGCCCACGCGGGCGCCGACGATCAGGCCGGCGCCAAAGGTGGAGCAGCTGAACTCGGTGGCGGCGATCCAGGCCACCTTGTTGGTGGCGAGGCCGCCCACAACGCCCAGGCCCATGCCGCCAAACAGGCGCGAGACCGAGCGGCGCAGCAGTTCGGGGTCGGTCAGGGCGCGCAGGATGTTCGCAACCGCCAGGCCCGAGGGAAAGGTCAGTTGCATCCGTTCGACGAGGATGGGCGTGTAAAGCATGCCGATGCCGGCCGCCATCATGGCGATGCACATCAGATAGGCCATCAGCTGCCAGTTGGGCACCGGCGGCATGCCCATCCAGACCATGGCCTGGATCAGCGCGCTCATGGCCATCATGCCGGCCACCGAGGCGGCCGTGGTCTGGATGTAGTTGGCGCCGTGGCGGCCTTCGGCCCCGTAGCCATAGGTGACCACCGAGCCCAGGATGCCAGCCAGCACCTGCCCGCCGACGAAGAAGCCGATGGAGAAGTTCATGAAGGCGGCCGTGATGCCGCCCAGGGGGCCGAGGATGAACATGCCGACGCAGGCCAGCAGGGTGTAGTAGCCCCAGCTGCCGACGGGCGGCAGCCAGGCCCAGCGTCTGGAATCGTTGATGGCGAGGGTCGTCATGGGGAGAGCGGTGAATTTGCGATGGCGCGCATGATGCGCGCCGCAAAGGCCGGCTTCGCTCCACAATTACCCCACCATGCCGGCCGCCACCCGCATCGCCATCCTGACGTTCGATGGCTTCAACGAGATCGACAGCTTCGTCGCTCTGGGCCTGCTCGGCCGGCTGCGCGCCCAGGGTTTCGCGCCCGAGCTGTGCGGGCCCGGCACCATGGCCACCTCGATGAACGGCGTGCAGGTGCAGATCCAGCGGCCGCTGGAATGGGCCAACGAGGCCGAGGTCGTGCTGTTCGGTTCGGGGCTCTACACCCGCGCCATCGCCGAGAACTCCGCATTGCTGGACCGCCTTCAACTCGATCCGGTGAAGCAATTGATCGGCGCCCAATGCTCGGGCGCCCTGCTGCTGGCTCGGCTCGGCCTGCTGGGCAGCTCACCGGCCTGCACCGACAGCGTCAGCAAGCCCTTCCTGATTCAGGCGGGCGTGCGCGTTCTCGATGAAGAAGCCTTCCATGCTCAGGGGCCGGTCGCCACGGCGGGTGGCTGCCTCGCGGCCCAGTACCTGGCCGCCTGGGTGATGTATGTCAAAGCCGGTGAAACGGCGGCGCGCGAGGCCTTGTGGCGGTCCGCACCCGTGGGTGAGCAGGCCGCCTATGTGGAGCGCCTGCTGGGCAAGGTCCGGCGCTTCGGGCCTGCGTCAGCCTGACGCCACATTTGGCCCAAGCAGCCATTGGCAGGCGCTGGCCACCGGGAGCATCATCAATCGCGCCTCGCCTGCTTCGCCTCCTCCTCTCCTTCTACCAATCACGTTGGGAGTTGCCATGCGTCTAGCGTTCAAAGGTTCTAGCGTCTTCGTTTCGGGACTGCGTTCTTTCGGACTGGGGCTTGCGCTGCTCGGCGCTGCCGCTGGTGCCAGCGCCGGTGAGCTCACGGTGTCGGGCTTCGGCACGCTGGCAGTCGGCAAAGCCATCTCCGGTGTCGACCAGACCTACTTCGGCTTCAAGTGCCCCTGCTTCATCGCCAACTATCCCGATGTGGGCGTGTATGGCAAAGGCATCGATTTCGGGCCTGATTCGCGCTTCGGCGTGCAGGGTGTCTACCGCTTCGAGGGCGGCCTGAGCCTCACCGGCCAGATCACCACCCATGGCGGCAACGGCCTCAAACCTGCGGTCGACTGGGCCTATGGCTCCTTTGCACTGAGCGACTCGCTCACCCTGCAGGCCGGCCGCAAGCGCCTGCCGCTGTTCGGCTACTCCGACTTCTTCCAGGTCGGCTATGCCTACCCCTGGATCCGTCCGCCGGGTGACCTCTACGGCTGGCAGATCGTGGCCTACAACGGCGCCAATCTGCTCTACCGCAAGAACTTCGGCGGCTTGTCGGTCTCGGCCAATGTCTGGGCCGGCAGCGAGAGCGACAAGGGCAACCGCATGCTCGACAAGATCTACTACGACGCGCCGATCGACGAGAAATGGAAGGGCATCGTCGGCGGCTATGTGGAGCTGGGCACCGACTGGGGTTCGGCCCGCTTCGTGATGATGACCAACAAGGTGGATCGCCTGGTTGGCGGCGCAGTCAACAAGTCCGGCGTGAAGCAGAACTTCTACGGCTTCACCTTCAACGTCGACCAGTCGGACTGGGTGCTGCGCACCGAGTTCAACCGCTTCGTGCGGCCCGACGCACCCAAGGACATCTACAACGTCTACTTCGTCGGCGCCGGCCGGCGCTTCGGCGACTGGCTGCCGATGCTGACCTACTCGCGCTTCACGGAAGACTTCAAGGACGACCCGACCGCCAATGAAAAGCACAACACGCTGGCGGCCACGCTGCGCTGGGACTTCCGCGACAACATGGCGCTGAAGCTCGAGTACGACGTGTTCAAGGACAAGTCGGCCTTCCCCTTCGTTGGCAATTCCAAGGCCATCGCCATGTCGCTGGACTTCACCTTCTGAGGAGCACAGCCATGCGCAAGCAATCCATGCACCAAGCGTTTGCCGCCCTCGTCCTGCTGATCGGCAGCGTTGCGGCGTCAGCCGGCCCGGTCGTCGTGGCCAACCCGGCCCTCGCGGGCAAGCCGGCGGCAGACGACATCAAGGCCATCTTCCTCGGCCAGTCCAGCGCCCTGCCTGGCGCCGGCGCCGTGACGCCCGGTCTGCCCAAGGATGGCAAGGTCCGCGAGGACTTCCTCTCCGGCTTTGTCGGCAAAAGCAACCAGCAGTACAAGGCGGTCTGGACTCAGCTGATCTTCACCGGCAAGGCGCAAGCGCCCAAGCAGTTCGAGAACGACGACGAGCTGAAGAAATGGATCGCCGCGACGCCCAACAGCATCGGCGTGCTGGACAGCAGCAAGGTCGACGGCACGGTGAAGGTGATCAGCGGGCAATAGCGAAGCCATGCGCTGAGCCGGCCCGATCAGCCGGGATTTGAGGCTGCGGGGATAATCGCGGGTTCGCTCCTTGCCCGAGCCCGTTTCGAATCCACAAAGCCTCATGTCCACCGATCTGTCCACCCGCATCGATGGTGAAGTGCGCCGCCGCCGCACCTTCGCCATCATTTCCCACCCTGACGCGGGCAAGACCACGCTGACCGAGAAGCTGCTGCTGTTCTCGGGCGCGATCCAGATCGCCGGCTCGGTGAAGGCCCGCAAGGCCTCGCGCCATGCGACGTCCGACTGGATGGAAATCGAAAAGCAGCGCGGCATCTCGGTGGCCTCCTCGGTCATGCAGATGGAGTACCGCGACTGCGTGATCAACCTGCTCGACACGCCCGGCCACCAGGACTTCTCCGAAGACACCTACCGCGTGCTGACCGCCGTGGACGCGGCGCTGATGGTGATCGACGCGGCCAACGGCGTGGAGCCGCAGACCCGGCGCCTCCTGCAGGTCTGCCGCGCGCGCAACACGCCCATCCTCACCTTCGTCAACAAGATGGACCGCGAGGTGCAGGACCCGCTGGCCCTGATGGACGAGATCGAGCGCGAGCTCGGCATGACCGTCGTGCCCTTCACCTGGCCGGTGGGCATGGGCAAGCAGTTCCATGGCGTGATGGACCTGCGCCAGCAGCGCATGCGCGTGTTCGCGCCCGGTGAAGACCGCGCCGCCGGCACCGAGGAAGTGCTGGAAGGCCTGGACAACCCGGCCTATGCCCAGCGCTTCGGCATGCAATACGACAACGCCCAGGGCGAGATCGAACTGGTGCGCGAGGCCGCGCCCGAATTCGATCTGCAAGAGTTCCTCACCGGCAAGCAGACGCCGATGTTCTTCGGCTCGGCCGTCAACAACTTCGGCGTGCAGGAAGTGCTGGACGCGCTCGTGGAGCTGGCGCCGGCGCCGGGCGAACGCGCAGCCATGCAGCGCGTGGTGCAGCCGGAAGAGCCCAAGTTCACCGGCGTGGTGTTCAAGATCCAGGCGAACATGGACCCGGCGCATCGCGACCGCATCGCCTTCCTGCGCGTGGCCTCGGGCCATTTCGAGCGCGGCATGCGCTTGAAGGTCGTGCGCTCGGGCAAGGAGCTGCGCCCCAACACCGTGGTGAGCTTCCTGTCACAGCGCCGCGAGCTGCTGGACGAGGCCTTTGCCGGCGACATCATCGGCATCCCCAACCACGGCGTGCTGCAGCTGGGCGACACGATCACCGAAGGCGAGGCCCTGCAATACACCGGCCTGCCCTTCTTCGCGCCGGAAATGTTCCGCTCGGTTGAAGTGGCCGACCCCTTGAAGACCAAGCAGCTGAAGGCCGGCCTCACGCAGCTCGGCGAAGAAGGCGCGATCCAGGTCTTCCGCCCCATCGCCGGTACCGTGCTCTTGCTCGGCGCTGTCGGTCAACTGCAGTTCGAAGTCGTCGCTCACCGCCTGGAGCATGAGTACGGTGTCAAGGCCCGCATCATGCCCAGCCGCTTCCAGGTGGCCCGCTGGGTGACCTGCGACGACCCGCAGGAGCTCAAGCGCTTCATCGACGCCAACGACCACCGCATGGCCTATGACGCCGTCGATGCGCCCACCGTCCTGGTGGAATACGCGCCCGAGCTGCGCGCCATCGAGAGCAACTGGCCCAAGATCAAGTTCCACGCGCTGCGCGAGCATGCGGGGCTGGTGTTCCAGAAGCGGCTGGATGGTTGACCGGCCCACGCACGGGCGCTGACAAGGACGGGGTTCAGCGGCGGTACGGATTGTCCGGCCGGCGGTCGTAGCGGTTGGGCACGCCGTCGCCATCACGGTCGCGGTAGTCCCGGTGATCCCGGTAGTCGCGACGGTCCCAATGGCCGTGACCATGGCGCGGCGGGTAGTAGTTGCGCTCGTAGCGGTCCGGAATGCCATCGGCATCACGATCCCAGCGGGTCGGCTCGCGGTAGTAGACACGACGGTACTCGACGACCGGCTGGTAGACCGGCACGGCAACGCCGTAGCCATGTGCACGATCCGAACCAACCTGCACACCAAGACCCGGCGCACCGACGCTGACGGCCCAGCGGACATCGTCACGGGCTTGGGCCAAGCCAGCCGACAAGGCGCCAGCGGCAGCCACCATCAGGAGGGCGAGTTTGCGATTCAGGCTCATGCAGAACTCCTTGCTTGCGTGCGCAGCAAAGGCTGCGCCGTGGGCAGACAACGAGTGGGCGGAACCATAGGCCGACTCCCGTCGTGTGACGGGAGTGACCGGATGTAAGTCCGCTGCCGCGCCGCGGTCAGCGACTCATCAGGGCAGCCGCGTGTAGTTCACCGGAATCCAGGTGTAGCCCTTGCCATCGGGCCGCACATGGCCGATGCCCGGGAAACTGACGTGGGTGAAGGCCAGGTAGTAGCCACCCGCGGCCGCGTCCGCATAGAGCTTCTGGCGTTCGGGCATGGCCTTGCTGGAGTCGCTGTCGAAGCTGATGGTCACCGTGGGGTCGGGGAACTGCACCGAAGCGACGTGCATCGAGTCGCCGCCAAACACGATCTTGCGGCCTTTGCTCTCGACCACATAGATCGTGTGGCCGGGCGTGTGGCCATAGGCGGGCTGGGCGCGGACGCCGGGCACCAGATCGGTAGCCCCGTCGAATGGCTTCACGCGGCCGCTGTCAAGATAGGGCTTGGCGGCCAGTTGCACGCCGTCCGGGCCCTTGCCTGCAGCGGGCGCGGCGCTCAGATAGTCGGCATCGCGCTTGTCCAGCCGCACCACGGCATTGGGGAAGACGGGCTTGCCGTCCACGGTCAGGCCACCGATGTGGTCGCCGTGGCGGTGGGTGATGTAGATCTCGTCGACCTGCTCGGGCTTGTAGCCGGTGGCGGCCAGATTGCTGAGCAGGCGGCCCGCCGTCGGGCCGAACACGCTGGCCGCACCGGTGTCGACCATCACCAGCTTGGTGCCGGTATTGATCAGGTAGGCATTGACCGAGGTTTCCAGCGGCAGGTGCAGGTGGTTGTGCTGCAGCGCCTTGGCGACCTGGCCGGGCTGGTTTTCCTTCAGGAGCTTGTCGACCGGCAGGTCCAGCGTGCCGTCGCTGACGGCAGTGATCTCGAAGTCGCCGAGCATCATGCGGAAGACGCCCGGCGCCTGGCTCTTGACGAAGGGAGCGGCGGCCTGGGCGCTGGTGGCGGCGGCAAGGGCGAGCGCGAAGCCCAGGGTGGTGAAACGAATGTTCATGACAGTCTCCTTGGGGTGATCAGCAACAGCGCCGCAGGATAGCGGCTGCGCGCTATTTCTGCTGGCCGGCCACCCATTCATCCACGACCTGGCTGAGCACCGCCAGCGGCACATTGCCGGTCTGCAGAACGAGGTTGTGGAACTTCTTCATCTCGAACCTGGCGCCCAGCGCCTTTTGCGCCTTGGCCCGCTCGGCCAGGATGTGCAGCATGCCCATCTTGTAGGCACAGGCCTGGCCGGGCATGACCACATAGCGCTCGGCCTCGGCCACCGGAATGCCGTAGTCCAGCACCTGCTGGCGGGTCCACTTCATCGCGTGCAGGCCGGTGTCGACCACCAGGCGCTTGGCGCGGAACAGTTCGGCATCCAGTTGGCCCAGGCGGCCGGCGATATCGCCCTCATACCAGCCGTTCTCGGCAGCCAGTTGCTCCGAATACAGGGCCCAGCCTTCGGCGAACGCCGAGCCGGCGGCGAACACGCCGTCGCGCCGGTAGCGCGGCAGGTTCTCGGCCTCCTGCTGCAGGGCGATCTGGAAATGGTGGCCCGGCACGCCCTCGTGGTACGTCAGGGTACGCATATTGGTCATGCGGAAGACGGGGCCCGGCAACGGCGCCCAGAAGATGCCGGGCAGCGTGCCGTCCTTGGCCGGAGCCGAGTAGTGCGCGGCTGCGGTCTTCTCCGTGAACGGCGGCTCGCGCTTGACGATGACCGGCGCCTTGGGCGTGATATCGAAGATCAGCTTGGCGCGCTTCTCCGCGTCGCGCAGCAGGCTTTCGTAGCGGGCCAGGAGCGCCGGGCGAGGCTCGGCCTCCTTGGGCTGCAGGTCGGCATCGAGCTTGACCATGCGCTCTTTGACGCTGCCTTCCTTGTAGCCGAGCTGCTTCAGGAGCCCGTCCATCTCGCCTTCAATGCGCGCCACTTCCGAGAGGCCGATGGCATGGATCTGTGCCGGTGTGTAGTCGGTCGTGGTGTTGCGGCGCAGCTCGTAGGCATAGGCCTTGTCGCCGCCTTTCAGGCGCCAGAGGCCGGCGTCGTCCGTCGTCTTGGGCAGCTGCGCCTGCAGCAAGGCCTGGGCGCGGCGGAATGCCGGCAGGATGGATTCGGCCGTGATCTTCTCGGCCTCGATGATGGCCTTGGCGCGGGCTTCGGCGCTCAGGCCGGACAGCTTCTCGCTGCGCTGCGCCAGCGACACGACCAGCACATTGCCGGCGGCAGGCGCAGCCAGGAAGCGCTCGAACTGACCCAGCGCCGCCTCGGTGATGAAGCGCGGCATCAGGAAGCCGCGCGCCTCGCCCTCCCTGGCGCGGGCGATGCCGGTGTCGATCTGGCCGGCCACCTGCCCGAGGCGCGCCAGGTAGTTGGCGATGTCGCGCTCATTGCGGATCGGGTGGCTCTGGCTCAGGAAGTTCACGAGGCTGACATGCAGGCCGCGGAACTGGTTGAAGACGAAATCGAAATCCTCATAGGGCTCGCTGTCCACCGTGCTGCGCAGCGACCACTCGACCACCGCCGCCGAGGTGCGCTCCTGCGGGCTCAGCTTGCTGCGGTCGAAGCCGCCCAGCTCCTTCAAGGCCGCCCTGGCCGCGGCGATGCGCGCGGCGCGCTGCTCGCGGGTATTGGGCGTGAGCTGGCCGTCCAGCACCTGCTGCTCGGCATCGGGCAGGTACTGGCGCATGGTGGCCAGCGTGGGCTCGGCGCGCATGCGCGCCACGGCCAGGCCCTCGGCCCATGTGTCGAAGTGGGGCGCCGCCTGGGCGCAAAGCGGCAGCAGGGCCAGCAGGGCAAATCGCTTGAAGGGCAGGTTCGTCGACATCGGAAGGCTCTCGTCGCTCATCACAGAAGGGGCCGATCCTAGACGGCTGTGGGCCGCTCGCCAAAGTGCATCTGCAGCCCTTGTGCGCACCTCAGTTTCAAACGGCTCGGCCCTGACACCGGCCTGACAAAAGCGCCCCTGGGCAAACCCTTGTGCAAATCTACGTAAAGGGAAGGCCCGGGGTCCATGCAGGCTGAGAGAGTCCTACATTCGGCGGCTGCAGTGCGCAGGCACGAGGAAGCTTTCAGAGCCCATGAGCGAACTGATACTCGAGACAAAAGGCCTCAGCAAGGACTTCAAGGGATTCACCGCCGTCGACGGCGTGAACCTGCAGGTGCGGCGTGGCCACATCCATGCCTTGATCGGCCCCAACGGCGCCGGCAAGACCACCTGCTTCAACCTGCTGACCAAGTTTCTGACGCCAACGCGCGGCAGCATTCATTTCAATGGCGTGGACATCACCGGCGAGAAGCCGGCAGAGATCGCCCGCCGCGGCGTGATCCGCAGCTTCCAGATCTCGGCCGTGTTCCCGCACCTCACCGTGCTGGAGAACGTGCGCATCGGCCTGCAGCGATTCACCGGCACGAGCTTCCATTTCTGGAAGGGCCTGGGCGGCCTGGCCAAGCTCGACGCCCGCGTGATGGAGCTGCTCGAGCAAGTGGACCTGCAAGACATGGCCCAGCTGCGCGCCGGCGACCTGCCCTATGGCCGCAAGCGCGCGCTGGAGATCGCCACCACCATGGCGATGGAACCCGAGCTGATGCTGCTGGACGAGCCGACGCAAGGCATGGGCCATGAAGACGTGGAGCGCGTGACCGCGCTGATCAAGCGTGTGGCCGAAGGCCGCACCGTCCTGATGGTGGAGCACAACATGCGTGTGGTCTCCAAGATCGCCGACCGCATCACCGTGCTGGCGCGCGGCGCTGTGCTGGCGGAAGGCACGTACGAAGAGGTCTCCAGGCATCCGGCAGTGCTCGAGGCCTATATGGGCAGCGAAGCGACCGAACTGCAGGGAGCACATTGAGCATGGCTGAAGTCGCTCTCGAAATCACCAACCTGCACGCCTGGTACGGCGAAAGCCACATCCTGCATGGCGTCAACCTGAGCGTGAACAAGGGTCAGGTCGTGACCCTCCTGGGCCGCAACGGCGCCGGCCGCACCACCACGCTGCGCGCCATCATGGGCCTGACCGGATCACGCAAGGGCTCGATCAAGGTGCATGGCGTTGAGACCATCGATCTGCCCACGCACAGGATCGCCCACCTGGGCCTGGGCTACTGCCCGGAAGAGCGCGGCATCTTTGCTTCGCTGACCACCGAAGAAAACCTGCGCCTGCCGCCGCTTCTGAAGAACCCGCGCGGCAAGCCGATGAGCGAAGCGCAGATCTACGCCATGTTCCCGAACCTGGCCGAGCGCAAGACGAGCCCCGGCACGCGGCTCTCGGGCGGCGAGCAGCAGATGCTGGCGGTGGCGCGCATCCTGCGCATCGGTGCCGACATCCTCTTGCTGGACGAGATTTCCGAGGGCCTGGCCCCGGTGATCGTCCAGGCCCTGGCCCGCATGATCATTGCGCTCAAGGCCGAAGGCTTCACCATCGTGATGGTGGAGCAGAACTTCCGCTTCGCTGCGCCGCTGGCCGACCATTTCGTCGTCATCGAGCATGGCGAAGTGGTCGAGTCCTTCCCGGCCGCCGAACTGGCGGCCAAGCAGTCCAAGCTGGACGAGCTGCTGAGTGTTTGACTGACTGATCGATTGACTGAAGCTTTACCTGACAACCACAGTAGGAGACCGTCGATGAAGACCCGCACTTTCAAGCGCATCGCTTTGGCCAGCACCCTCGCCTGCGCCAGCCTCGGAGCCCAGGCCCAGGTCTCGGGTGACGTGATCAAGATCGGCATCATCACCGACATGTCCGGCCTCTACGCCGACATCGACGGCGCCGGTGGTGTCGAGGCGATCAAGATGGCCATTGCCGACATGAAGGGCATGGCCGCCGGCAAGAAGATCGAGCTGATCTATGCCGACCACCTGAACAAGGCCGACGTGGCCTCGGCCAAGGCCCGCGAATGGTTCGACACCCAAGGCCTGGACCTGCTGATCGGCGGCACCAACTCCGGCGCCAACCTGGCCATGGCCAAGGTCGCGGCCGAGAAGAAGAAGGCCTTCATCTCGATCGGTGCCGCCTCGGCCCGCCTGACCAATGAAGACTGCACGCCCTACACCGTGCACTACGCCTACGACACCGTGGCCCTGGCCAACGGCACCGGCAACGCCGTGGTCAAGGCCGGCGGCAAGAGCTGGTACTTCCTGACGGCCGACTATGCCTTCGGCGCCTCGCTGCAGTCCGATGCCTCGGCGGTCGTCAGCAAGGCCGGCGGCAAGATCGTCGGCAGCGTCAAGCATCCGCTCTCGGCCAGCGATTTCTCCTCCTTCCTGCTGCAGGCCCAAGGCTCGGGCGCGCAGATCCTCGGCCTGGCCAATGCCGGCGGCGACACGATCAACTCGATCAAGGCCGCCAACGAGTTCGGCATCACCAAGACCATGAAGCTGGCCGGCCTGCTGATGTTCATCAACGACATCCACTCGCTGGGCCTGAAGGCCACCGAGGGCATGTACCTGACGGACGGCTGGTACTGGAACCAGAGCGCCGATTCGCGCGCCTGGAGCCGTCGCTTCTTCGAGAAGATGAAGCGCATGCCCTCGATGCTGCAGGCCGCCGACTACTCGGCCACCATGCACTATCTGAAGGCCGTCGACGCCACCAAGACCGACGACGCCGACAAGGTGCTGGCCAAGATGAAGGCCACCAAGGTCAACGACTTCTTTGCCAAGAACGGCGAGATCGGCCCCGACGGTCGCCACCGCTACGACATGTACCTGATGCAGGTGAAGTCGGCCAAGGACTCCAGCGAGCCCTGGGACTACTACAAGGTGGTGCAGACCATTCCGGCGGCCGAGGCCTATACGAAGCTGGCCGACTCCAAGTGCCCGATGGTCAAGAAGTAAGTTGAAGCAATCCCGAGCAGAGACATGACAGAGCTATTCGGTATCCCTCTTCCTGCCCTGCTCGGGCAGCTACTGCTCGGCCTGGTGAACGGCTCGTTCTACGCGATGCTGTCGCTGGGCCTGGCGGTCATCTTCGGCATGCTCAACATCATCAACTTCGCCCATGGGGCGCTGTACATGATGGGAGCCTTCCTCGCCTGGATGGGCTTCGAGTACCTGGGCCTGAACTACTGGGCCATGCTCGCGCTGGCGCCACTGGTAGTGGGGCTGCTGGGCATCGTGATCGAGCGCCTGCTCCTGCAGTGGCTCTACAAGCTGGATCACATCTACGGCCTGCTGCTCACCTTCGGCATCACCCTCGTGATCGAAGGCGTGTTCCGCAGCTTCTACGGCGTCTCGGGCCAGCCCTTTACGGTGCCCGATGCACTGCAGGGCGCCACCAACCTCGGCTTCATGATCCTGCCCAACTACCGGGCCTGGGTGGTGGTGGCCTCGCTGGTGGTGTGCTTCGCGGTCTGGGCGCTGATCGAGAAGACCTCGCTGGGTGCCAAGCTGCGCGCCGGCACCGAGAACCCGCGCCTGGTGCAGGCTTTCGGCGTCAATGTGCCGCTGATGGTCACGCTCACCTATGCCGGCGGCGTCGCACTGGCCGCCTTTGCCGGCGTGCTGGCCGCGCCCATCCTGCAGATCAGCTCGCTGATGGGCAGCAACCTGATCATCGTGGTGTTCGCCGTGGTCGTGATCGGCGGCATGGGTTCCATCATGGGCTCCATCCTGACCGGCCTCGGCCTCGGAATCATCGAAGGCCTGACCAAGGTCTTCTACCCGGAGGCCTCCAGCGTCGTCGTGTTCGTGGTGATGGCCATCGTGCTGCTGGTGCGTCCGGCCGGCCTGTTTGGGAAAGAGAAATAAGCGATGGCCGGCTCCCTCTCCAAGTCCCGCAATCCGCTGCTCGGCTACGCGCTGCTGTTCATCGCCATCGCGCTGCTGCCGCAGCTGGGCGCCTATCCGATCTTCGTGATGAAGGTGCTCTGCTATGCGTTGTTCGCCTGCGCCTTCAACCTGCTGGTGGGCTTCACCGGCCTCCTGAGCTTCGGCCATGCGGCCTTCCTGGGCACGGCGGCCTATGCGGCCGGCCATGCGCTGAAGGTCTGGGGTTTTCCGCCGCTGGCGGGCCTGGCCTTCGGTGCGCTGGCCGCAGCGGCCATGGGCGGCGTGTTCGGCATGCTGGCCATCAAGCGCTCGGGCATCTACTTCTCGATGATCACGCTGGCCCTGGCCCAGATGCTGTATTTCTTCTTCCTCCAGGCCTCGTTCACCGGCGGCGAGGACGGCCTGCAATCGGTGCCGCGCGGCTCGCTGCTGGGCCTGGACCTGATGAACGACCTGACGCTGTACTACCTGGTGCTGGCCGTCTTCATCGCCGCGTTCTGGCTGATCTACCGCACCGTCAACTCGCCCTTCGGCCAAGTGCTGACCTCGATCCGCGAGAACGAGGCGCGCGCCACCTCGCTGGGCTACGACGTCGACCGCTTCAAGCTGCTGGCTTTCATCCTCTCGGCCGGTCTGGCCGGCCTGGCCGGCGCCACCAAGACCCTGGTCCTTGGCTTTGCGACGCTCTCCGACGCGATCTGGACCACCTCCGGCCTCGTGATCCTGATGACCCTGGTCGGCGGCATGGGCACCCTGGTGGGCCCGATGGTTGGCGCCCTCGTCATCATCGCGCTGGAGAACAAGATCGGCGACTTCGGCAAGGCCTTGGCCGACGCCAGCGGCATCAACTGGTTCAACAGCCTGGGTGAATCGGTCAGCCTCGTGACCGGCCTGATCTTCATCGTCTGCGTGCTCGCCTTCCGGCGCGGCATCGTTGGCGAGGCGCTCGCGCTATTCGACAAGTTGAACACCAAGCGGAGTTGAACCATGAGCACTGCTTCTTCCAGCCCCAGCCCGAGCACGCACTGGAAGGAGCAGATCGACCCCGATGAAGCGCAGCGCTTCGCCGGCTATGTCGAGATCTTCAAGGCGATCCAGGCCCGCAAGTCAAGGAAGCACGGCGCAGGCCGTGCCCTGCACCGCAAGCAGCTGACGGTGGCGCAGGGCACGCTGGAAGTGCTGGGCAATCTGCCCGAGTTCGCCCGCCAAGGCCTGTTCGCATCGCCAGGCACATTCGACGTGCGTCTGCGCCTCTCCAACGGCGGCATGGACCACGCCAGCGACAAGCAGCCCGACATCCGCGGCCTGGCCATCAAGGTGCTGGGCGTGCAAGGCCTGCAAAGTGAATCGGCGCTGGGCAACGGCCCGGCCAGGAGCCAGGACTTCCTGCTGATCAACCAGGAAAAGTTCGCTTTCCCCAAGAGCGAGGAATTTGTCGCCTTCGTGCAGGCCGCGTCGAACGGCAACGGCGCCTTGCTCAAGCACCTGTTCAAGCGCTACGGTTTGTTCGGCGGGCCCGCGCGGCTGGTCTCGATGCTCAAGACCGTGAGCCGACCCTTCGGCGGCTTTGCCACCGAGCCGCTGTTCACCGCTGTGCCCATCGCCTGCGGGCCATATGCCGTGCGCGTGCGGCTGCAACCGTCGGCAAGCAACGGTACGGCCACGCCGGGCGCCAATGCCGATTGGGGCGCCGACTTCGCGGCGCGGCTGGCCAAGCAGGATCTCGAATGGGAGCTGCAACTGCAGCCCTTCGTCAGCGAGGCATTGACGCCTGTCGAGGATGCGTCGGTGAACTGGGAAACGCCGTACACCACGGTCGCGCGCCTGAAGCTGCCGCGACAGCAGCCGTCCCCGGCCCTGGCGCACGAATGCGAGGCGGGCGTGTTCGACCCCTGGCAGGCGCTGGCAGCGCACCGGCCTCTCGGCGAAGTGCAACGTGCCCGCAAGGTCGTCTACTACGCCAGCCAGCAGGAGCGCGGCGCGGGCTGAGTCGCGCGGAGCGGGCGCCCGCTCAAGGCCTTGTCTTGATCAGCACATCGACGCCCTGCGCATCCGAGGCGGCCTCGGGCGTGTGCTCGATCTCGCCGCCCGTCAGCCGCACCTCTCGGGCATTGACCCTCGCATAGATCACCTCGCGTTTACCTCACCCCGCAACTCGGGGGTGCGAAACCGGCAGCGCACGACTCTCAGTGGACAGGCAAGCCGCACGCAACGGCCGGCAGCCGTTACATGGAGAAAAGTGAGCATGAAGCTGTTTCTGAAACGCGCTGGATTCCTGTTGCTGATGGCGGTGATGGGCGTGCTCAGCCTGCTCGTTCACCTGACCGGCTACCCCTTCGCCTGGCGCTTCCATGCAGACCAGGCCTATTGGTTGCCACTGGCCTATGGCCTGGACCTGCTGTGCGTGATCGCGGTCCTCAGCCTCGTCTTCTGGGGCTTGCGCGGCTTCCTGTTCGGCCGCGGGCGGCCCTGGATGGCCTGGCTTTCAATTGGCGCCTGGGTCCTGGTCTGGTCTGCCCTCGTCTGGTTCGGTCTCAACGGCAGGGCCGCCCACTGGCGTCCCATCTTCGTCGTGGGCGAACGGGCGTTGAGCGAGCAGGTGGCCGCACTGCAGCAGCAGACCTGGTCGCCCGGCATGATCCAGAGCCTGCCGCCGGCCCAGCGCGAGACGGTCTGCAGCAAGGCCGTGCTGAAGGAAGAGTCGAGCACGGCGGTCGAGCGCGAAGGCTTCCCGACGCGCATGGACTTCCCGGCGGACATGGCCGACAAGGGCCTGTTCGATACCGACGCCTGCCCGGTCGAGCGGGTGCGGCAGTACCGGACGCTCCGCAGCCAGGAGACACAGCTCAAGGCCTCGATACGCCCTGCTGCTGAGACGTTTGCGAGCGGGGCTGCGCAGGCCGTACTCCTGGCACATCCTGATGCGATCCTTCACGCGTCTGACCTGTACAGGAAGCACAAAGACGACCCTGTGGCCAAATCCATTGCATTCAACGAGTTTCAGCTGCGGCTGCACACCAACGGCCAGGTGCATGAGCACCAATGGGAGGAACTGCCTGGCCAGTTCAATGACGGGGTCAAGAAGAAGTTCATGGATCCCCGCATCTGGCGTCATGACAATGCGCCTGACAGCGATACCTGGAATTTCTGGCTACGGGGCGATCTGGCCGATGGTGACCAGCACCTGGAATTGTGGATCGCCGATTGCAAGAACGGCACGGTCGAGCCCTCCCACTACATCGTCAAGTCAGCCAGCGGACAGACTGAACTAGTGCCAAACGTCGCGGAAGCCATCAAGGCCCGACCAGGAACCTGGGGCGCCGAATGGCTGCAAAAGGTCTGCTCCGGCAAAGACAAGCAGGTCCGCATGTCTGATGAAGAAGCCAATCGGAAGTTCGGCGGCTAAAACAGCCGCAGGGGCCGCTCAGCCTGCCAACCCCACGTAGACCTCCTGCACATCGTCATGCCCGTCGATGGCGGCCAGAAAGGCTTCGACTTCTTCCAGCTCGGCGGCGCCCAGCGTCACCGGGTTCTTCGGCCGGAAGCCAAGCTTGGCGGAATCGACATTGAAGCCCTGCGCCGGCAGGGCGCGGCAGACCAGGTCCAGGTCGGCCGGGTCGGTGATGAAGAGCGCGCCTTCGTCATTGACCTCGAAGTCCTGCGCGCCGGCCTCGATGGCGGCCATTTCGGCATCGACACCTGCGGTAGCCGGCGACCCTTCGATCAGGCCGACATGGTCGAAGTCCCATGACACCGATCCGCTGGCGCCCAGCTGGCCCTTGCGGAACAGCACGCGCATCTCGGAGACGGTGCGGTTGACGTTGTCGGTCAGGCATTCCACGATCACCGGCACGCGGTGCGGGGTGAAGCCCTCGTAGGTCACCCGCTCGAAGTTCACCGCCTCGCCCAAGAGGCCCGCGCCCTTCTTGATGGCGCGCTCCAGCGTATCGCGCGGCATCGAGGCCTTCTTGGCCTGTTCCACCACCATGCGCAGCCGCGCATTCATGTCGGGGTCGGCGCCATTGCGCGCCGCCTGCATGATTTCCTTCGACAACTTGGTGAACACCCGGCCCTTGGCGTTTGCCGCGATGTCCTTGTGCTTGGCTTTCCACTGTGC
This sequence comes from Paucibacter sp. JuS9, assembly GCF_044043925.2. Lineage (NCBI taxonomy): Bacteria > Pseudomonadati > Pseudomonadota > Betaproteobacteria > Burkholderiales > Sphaerotilaceae > Roseateles > Paucibacter sp. JuS9. Next base: position 4,544,204 of record NZ_CP194172.1, on the reverse strand, counting down.
GCCCATGAGAGGTACTCCATTGCTTCTTTATGGCGGCGGGTTATACACCTTGCGCCCCACCAGATCACTCCTCACCTGGCCCCGTCAGTGCCGCGGCAACACGAGCAGCCTCAGGCCCCCCTTTGGCGGCAAGGCGGTTTCCAGCTCGGCAAGGCGGGCCACAACCCGTCCATCGCAGGGTGAGGCGCACTGGATGTCCAGCGACCATCCGCCCGCTTCGGTCGCCGCCTGCATGTCCACCTGCGCGCCCCAGCCGCGCAGCTGCGCGGCCAGCCGTTGTGCATCGGCCTGCGGTGTCGTGCTGCGCCACTGTGCTTCGCCTCCGTCTGCGCCCCGCCACTGCGGGTCTGGCGCCGGCTGCCAATGGAGGGCCAGGCCCACCGCCAGCGCGAGGCTGGCGGCCGCAGCACCCCAGCGCCACCGCGCATCGTTGGCAGCGCGGGCGGGTCGGGCGCGGGCGCGCTGCTCGACGTCTGCCCACCCCTCGGCAGGTGCGTCGAACTCAGGCAGGCGATCCAGGCCGGCGCGCAGGCGCCGCCCCTCAGCGAAAGCCTCAGTCTCCTGGCCGCCCGCTGGGGCACCCGCGACACCGTGCAGCCAGTCCTGGCCTTGCTGATCGGAGGATTCAACAGCCATTGCAGTCCTCCAGAAACGGTTGCAACTTCACACGACACTCAGACAGATAGACCGTGGTGGCCCGCTCGCTGCGGCCCAGCAACTCGGCGAGCTCCGCGTGCGCCCAGCCCGCGACGTAGGCCAGGAAGACCGCCTGGGCCCGCTCGGGATGGGCTGCAGCGAAACGCGCAAAGCCTCGTCGGACGCAGTCCCCGACAAGGCTCAGATGCGGGCTCTCGGCAAAGATCAGGTCCTCCACCGCATCGACGTCCGCCACGCGGTCCAGCGGTCGATGGCGCCGCTTCTCGGCCAGCAGCACTCGATGCCCGATGGCCCACAGCCAGGTGGACAGTTGCGCGCCCCCCCGAAAACCGTCGAGCCCGCGCAAGGCCTGGACGAAGCTCTCCTGCGCCAGCTCGTGGCACAAGGCTTCGTGGCAACCGCAGGCGGAAAAATAGCGCGCAAGACGCGGGTACCACTTCGGATACAAGGCCGCGAGATCGGCGGCCGTGGGCAGCTCGCGGGCCACCCCGCCGTCCATCGGTCTCCCAGGGTTTAGCGCAGCAGCAGCATCGGTATCGGTCGGTATCATCGCGCAGCGTTTCAGAGGGCAGTCAAGGCCCCATCAAGGAATGAGGAGGCTTGGGTTGACGAGGCGGGCAGTTCAAAAGCGCATCTTGGGCTGGCGCCATGTGCACACCGTGCTACTGCTCACGGCCGGTGCAACTGTAGCCGCTGCTGCAGGCCCGTCTGCCAATGCAAGTACCGATCTGCAGGCCATGAGCGAGGCCGCCACCCGCATGCGGGCAAGGCCAGGCGACGCCAACGCATGCGTGCAGGCGCTGGCGCCTGTGGAGACCCTGGCTGCTCGGCGCGCGGACGACGAACGGGCCGCGTGGTTGCTGCTGGCATTGCATGGCTGCCGCGCGATGCAGCTGAAGACCCAGCCTGATGCGGCCGCCCAGCTGCGCCGTCTGGGCAATGGTCTGCTCAGCGCAGAGGGCGTCAACCCACTGCCGGCTGAACTTCGCATGCGGCTGGTGGCCACCCTGTGGCTGCATCTGCGGGCCGTCACGACGGCCGACGAGGCCGCGGCTTGGCTGGGCCAGCGGGTGCTTGCGCCCGCGATGGCGCGAATCCAGGCCGGCGATCGCCCTGCCGAGCTTGCCCTGGCCCATCTGATCGAGTCGTTCTACGGCCACCAGCCCTTGCTTCCTGACATGGAGGCCCTGAGCGAGCAGTTGCTCCAGCAGCTGGACCACTCGGCGGCCCCCGTGCTGGCCATGGCACGTGTGCTGTCGGTGGCCTACCGCCGGGCCGACCGGCCCGAACGAGCCCTCGCGCTGATCGAGCCCGCCTACCATCGGGCAGCCAAGGCCTGGCCTGGAACCGACCTGCTGGCCTGGATCGAAAGCGAAAGGGCCTTGGTGCTCGATCACACGGGGCGCGTGCAGGAAGCTGCGGAGTCGCAGCAGCGCGTTGCCGACTACTGGGCCATCCGCCAGCCGCGCCACTGGATGCGTGGCGCCCGAGCCGAGTACAACCTGGCCAGCCAGCAGCTCTCGCTGGGCCGGTATGAGGCCGTGATGCGGCACGCCGACCGGGCCGAGGCCTGGGCCCTCGACGCCGGCTTGCTGGCGGACCAGGTCCGCACGGAAAACATCACGGCTCGCGTTTCCAGGGCCGTTGCGATGCTCCGCCTGGGTCGTCCGCAGGCCTTGCAGGCCTTGCGCGAAGTTCTGATGGAACTGGACGCCAGCGATTTCTTCCTGCAGTCCCAGGCACTGGAAGAGTTTTTCGTGGCTGCCGAGCAGCAGGACGACCAGGACATGATCGCTTGGGGCCGCCAGGCATTGCAACGATTCCTGGACCACTGGACCGCGCCCCTGCAATCAGACCGAGGGCTGGCGCACCTGCTGCAGGCTCGGCGCGAGCCGGCACGGGCTGAAACCGCGCGTTTGCAAGCCGTCGCACTGGGCAGCATGGGGCGAGATCATGCCGTCGAGGCCCTGGCCCTGGTGGAAGCCGCGGCCGCCCGTACAGACACCGCGCCGCACGTGGCGATCGCCATGTACAAGCGCATGTGCCGCGCGCTGCACCGCGCCCGTGCGGACATGTCCTCCAGCGAGCTGATCCGCGCCAGCATGAGTCGGTACGAGCCGCACCTGCGCCGGCTCATCGCCTTGCTGCTCGACCAGGGGCGACTCACGGAAGCCGACCAGACCCTGGCTTTCCTGCAGGAGGAGGCCCTGTACGAACCAGGTCGCAGACAGTCGGTCATGCGAGGACCACCCTCACTCAACCCGGCCGAACGCCGCTGGGACCAGGCCGTCGATCAGGCTGGAGCAGCGCTCCTGAAGCAGGCCCTGGCGCTCGAACCCGAGATTGACCGCCTGACGGCTCAACAACCTGCGGGCAGCGTCCGCTTGGCGGCAGCGGACGAGGCGCTCACCCAGGCAACACAGCGCATCGCTGCAGCCACCGACCAGCTGCGAGCCGAAGGCCGCGGTCGGGCGCCACCGGTCGACGAGCCGCAAGATCGGCTGAGGGCGGGTCAGGCACAGCTCAGCTACATCGTCAGCGAGCAGCGGACCGATGTGCTGCTGCGTTCAGCATCGGGCGCGACACGTCGCATTCAGCTGCCCCTGTCGCGAGCCCAACTGGCGCGGCAGATCCAGGAGTTCCGCCGATCCCTGGAGCGGCCGGACAGCACACTTGAAGACGTGCTCCGCCAGGCCCAAGCCCTGCATCGCCAGCTGCTGGCGCCGCTGCTCCGGCATCTGCCGGCCGATGTTCGGGAGCTGCAGTTGCGCAGCGATGGCGTGCTGCGCTACCTGCCGTTCGCTGCGCTGCACGACGGCCGCAACTTCCTCGCGGAGCGCCTGTCGCTGAGCCAGCGCAGCCCGGGCGTCGTCAGTCCCGGCGAGCTCAACCACGGAGCGCCCCTCGGGCTCGGTCATGCCGCAGCCCTCGGTCGCGGCGGCGCGCTGCCGGCCGTCTCCCGCGAGATCGACTCATTGCGGCGCTGGCCGGGCGCCACGCTGCGGCTGGACGCCGGCTTCGATGCTGAGGCCTTGCGCGCGGGCCTGGCCGCGCGGCCGGCCTTCGTGCACCTGGCCAGCCATTTCAATCTCGACCCGGCCGGCGATGCGGCCACCTACCTGCAACTCGGCAATGGCCAGGTCCTGAGCCTCAGCGAGCTGGCCCGCCTGCCGTGGCGTGGCGTCAGGCTGGCCCTGCTGTCCGCCTGCGAGACCGGCCTGCCCGACCATGACGGGCGTGGTGCCAGCAGCCTGGCCGGCGCCCTGAGGCTGGCCGGCGTTCAGCAGGTCATGGCCACCCATTGGCGGATTGCCGACACAGCCGCCGCCGACTGGGTCACCGCCTTCTACGCCGGGCTGGCCGATACCGACCTCCGGCAGGCGCACCCCAGCGCCACGTGGCTCGCTGCAGCGCAGCGCCGCTGGCTGGATGCGCACCGAGGCAGCGCTCTCGAACATCCGCACTACTGGGCGGCCTATACATGGTTCGACTGATGATGCGCCTGAAGATTCGCCCGGTGGTTCGCCTGGTGGTTCGCCTGGGCATGGCGCTGGCTTGCCTGGACGCCAGCGCGGCCGACCATGCCCTGCTGGTCGGCGTGAGCCGCTACCCCGCACTGCCCAGGACCCTGTGGCTGGAGGGCCCGGCCAACGATGTGCGCCTGATGCGGGAGGCGTTGCATGCCCGCGGCTTTGACCCGCGCCTGGTGCGCAGCCTCAGTGACGCGCCGACCCGCGCGGACATCCTGGGCGCCATGGCGGGCGTGCTGGACCAGGTGCGCCCCGGTGATCGCGTGGTCTTCCATTACGCAGGCCACGGCAGCCAGCAGCCGCAGCCCAGCCATCCACGTCACCCCGAGCCGGACGGTCTTGACGAGGTGCTGCTGCCCGCGGACGCGGGCCGATGGCAAGGCGCCGGTCAGATCGAGGCCATCCCCAATGCCATCGTCGACGACGAGATCGGCGACTGGATCGATGCCCTTGTCGACAAGGGCGCCACGGTCTGGGCTTTCTTCGACACCTGCCATGCCGCGGGCATGGCGCGTGGTGCGGTCAAGCCGCTCAGCCGCGCAGTGGCGCCAGCTGACCTGGGCCTGCCCCGGGAAGCCCAACCACGCGCCACACGCAGCCTGGGCGGCCCCCGCCTCGACGGCCGCGTGCTCGTCTTCGCCGGCCGCAGCCACGAGCGCGTGGCCGAGGAATGGCTGCCACGCGGTGCCGGCTTCGCTGCCTCGCGGCGCCATGGCGTGTTCAGCTGGCACGTGGCGGCGCTGTTGCGTGAGCAGGGGCTGGGCGATGCTGGTTCGCTGATGGAAGCGCTGCAGCGGCGCTATGCCAGCGAAGGGCGAACGAAGCCGGTGCCCATATTCGCCGGTGGAGCGATTACGGGTAAGCACTGAGGGAACGGGGCTGATATCGAGGCGGTGACTGGCACCAAAGCAGGGTGCCACTCGCCAGACCGCTGAAAGCTCCCATGACGACTCCCCTCCCCTGGCCGCGCCGGCTGCGCTGCCTCGCCACATCGCTGCTCCTGCTTTGCACCAGCGGGCTCGCCCTGGCCGATGCAGAAACGCTGCTGCCCGACGGGCGCAGGATCGTGCTGACCAACAAGACCTGCTCCAGCTGCCCCAACCCGGCGATCAAGCTCGTCGATGCCAACGGCAAGCTGCTGGCCAATCTGCCGGCCAAGGAAAAGGAACTGGTGCTGTCCACCCTTGCGCTGGAGAACGGTCGCTACTTCGTCACCGCGACGACCGGTGGTGAGGGCATGGTCCGGGTTTACGACCTGGAGAAAAAGCTCATGTCCAGCTCGGAGCAGCCCTTTGGATCGCCGCAAACCTGGGGCCTGCTCTACGAGCTCGGCGGCAACGAGTTCGCGGTGGTGTCCGGTGCGCAGTACACCTACCTCAAGGATGCTGGCAATCGGACCCGGCTGGTCATCTTCAGCATCAACGACGGAAAACTGAAGGAGCTCAGCCGCTTGACTCTGGAAACGCGATCCCTTGAGTGGTTGGCCCGGACGAGCGCAGGCACGCTCATGGCGATAGAGGAGGGAAGCCGGCTGGCCGAGTATGAATCTGGCGGCAAGCTGCGGCGTGCCGTGCAGTTCGACAAGCACGCCAAGATCCAGGACCTGCGACTTCTCAGCGGTGGTTCCGTAGAGGCGTTGATGCTGGTCGGATCCAACTTCATGGCCGTCAAACTCGAAGACGGGCGGATCAGCTACTCGCCATTGCATGAGGCTGATCAGAGGCTGTCTGCCAGCACAAGAAGGTCCGCCCAGTCCGCATACTGGTCGGCCAATTCGCTGCGTTTGCGTTTTGCCGACAAGGGTTCCGGTGAAATTCAGTTGCAGACCCCAAAGCCCATCGCCGAGCTGTCGTCTCCACTGCAATGGGAGGCCCTTACCACCCTCGCCGATACCGCTGGCCTGACCTACAAGGCAGCCGAAGTGACCGTCGATGGACCGGTGGTGTCCGCAAAGCTTGGACGCTATAGCCGCAGGGGCTGGCCCGTCATCAACCGTCTCTTGATCTATTCCAACGGCCCCGTGTATGAGGGCGAGGTAGAAGCCGATCCTTCACAAGCAAACATCCTCGGCCTCCCCTACAGCATCAGCAGCGGGCGTGGCCGCATGGTCTGGCCCAACGGCCACCAATACTCGGGCGATTGGCTCGAAGGCGAACGCACCGGGCGCGGTCTGTACAGTTGGCCGGACGGGGACTACTTCGATGGTCACTGGGTCGACAACAACCGCAAAGGTTACGGTGAGTCCGTCTACGCCGACGGGCGTGTGAACAGGGGCCTCTGGTCGGGAAACAACCTGACCACCCGCTGCACAAGTGACGAGGAATGCGCGAAGCTCAACGGGGGGGTCCCGTTCCAGCGTGCAGCTCCGCCAGCCAGGGTGACCGAATCGACGGAGGATGCCGTTCGCCGCTGCGCCAAGGCGGAGGTCTCGAACATACATCCAGGCGCCAACGGCAGCGCTGACTTCTACGGCGAGTGCAACATCGCCGGCTTTGCCACCACCGGCATCGTCGTCACCCGCCACAAAGGCATCCCCGTAGACATCGCCTGCCTGAAAGACTCCAAGCCCACCGAGAAATCGAACACCGAAGCGTTTGTGCCTTGTGAGAAGTACTGGGCCTTCGTGCCCGACTACTGCCAGAAGGACGACTACCGGGGTCAATGCAAGGATGGTCAACCCCATGGCGTCGGGTTTCGGACAGGCAGACGGGGTGGCAGCAAGCCCAGCATGGGCTCAGGCACCATGGGGGCGCTGCTCAGTGCCTTTGCGCCCGTCACCAACTACACGGTGTACATCGAGTCCGGCATGTTCCGTGAGGGCAAGCTGCAGGGCTATGGCACTGCGAAATCTGCCAGCGGGTGCGGCGCTGCCGGCTGCTCAGGCGAGCGGGTCAACGATATCGGCTGGTTCAAGCAGGGCAGCAAGGCCTTTGACTGCGCCACCTATGCCGACTGCATTCCCAAGCTGTCCGGCAAAGACCTGTCGAGTGAACGCCAGGCCTGGCTGAGCGCGAGCGCGGCGGCCGGCAGCGCGGCCGGCAGCGATGCCACCAAGACCTTTGAGGCCGCTTTGAGTGCCTACCAGGCCAAGGGCAACAAGGACGACCTCAAACGCGCTCAGGCACTGGCGGCATCGCCCGCCGAGCGCGCACGGCTCGAGTACACACTCATGCAGCTCGCCGGCTTCGACAAGGTGCTCACCCTGTCCTCCCGTGTCGAGGGCAGCGGCAAGTCTGCTGGCACGGAAGACGCCGAGAGGCTGCTGGGCTTCTTCAGGTCGGTGTCCAGCTCCATCCCGGTCAAGTTCAGCTGGTCGCTGGCACCGGAGACGGCCCTGCTGCCGCTCAAGCAGGGGCGCTACGCCGTCACGCTGAAGGTAGGCCTGAAAGTCGACAAGACGCATCGCACCTGCTTGGGCGCAGCCTGCTCCGACCGTGTTGGGACCGTGCCCTACGTGCGGGAGGTCCAGGTCGTTCTCGACACCACCAATGACTACCGCGCCAAGGGGAGCTTCGAACTGAGCCTCGACGGCGCCCGCACCTCGGCGCTGTTCGGCACCGAATCCGGCGAGGCCATCAGCGGCTTTGCCGGCGTAGCCTCGATCGAGTCGGTGAAGCTGCTGCCATGAGAGTGCTGCTCGCGATCGCGGTGCTGGGCAGCCTGTCCGTGCTGGCACGCGCGCAGGACATCGACAAGTTGCTGGACGCCCAGAACAAGCCGGCGAAGACGACGAGCACGGTCGACGCCAGCGTGAACAAGACAGCCAATGAGTCAGCCCAGGCGGTGGCCAAGCGGCATGCCGAACTCGAACAGCGCCGCCGTGAGATGGCGGCGGCGGCCGCAGCCGACAAGGCCTATGAAGACCGCAGCAGCGCAGACTGGACTGTGCTCGGCGAGAAGAAGGGCGGTGGCCTGGCGCACTGGTACCAGAAGGAAGTGCGCGTGCGCTGCAACTTTGGACGCAAGGCCAGGGAGGAGTTCTCAGTCCACCTGCTGAACTCGGGCCGGTGGCAGTCCAGTACCGGCCCGGTCACCAAGAGCCTGGCGGAGTCGGCGCAATGGGAGTGCCGGAGTTCACGATGATGAGGTCGACGCAATGACACGTGGGATACAGATTCGAAGTGTGATGGTGTGGATCGCGGGTCTGCTGACGGCTTGCGCAGGCGCCCCGCCGCCGCCGACACAACCACCAACACGTACCACCACAACCGCGCCGGTTCAGACTGCCGCAAGCGTGCCCCCAGCACCTGTGGCGGGCTTGCTCAATTCCGACCGTGTGATCGTTGGTGAAGGCGATTGCCGCACGCTGCGCCACGCCGTGTACCAGCGCAACGGCTTTGTGGAGATCGAGATCGACAGGCCCTACTCGGGACGCTGCGGCTTCACCGACCTGGCCTTGGTAATCGACGACATTGCCGTCCCTGGTCCCGCAGCCGTGTCTGCATCGATCAAGACCAACGACCAGGGCGTTCGCTACTGGGCCGACAGGCGAGGCACCCTGTTCTTCAAGTACGGCAAGCCGCTGGATCCGTCATTGCTGAAGGAGCGCGCGCGCTTCGGTTTGGCGCAGCCCGTGTGCGGATGGGGCGAGCGCTGTCTCACCGATGCAGGCCTGCTGCTCGCCAAGATCGACGTTGGGCAGTTGCTACAGGAAGGGGCCATCCGCGCGGCGTTGGAGTCTGACGATGACGCATCGCTATTGAAGACCTACAGCGCCACCAAGGATCCGCGCGTGCTGGAGGCACTGCTGCGGCGGACCGGGCAGGAGAACACGGTCGAGCGTGCGTTGTCCATCCATGGCGTCGAGTCATCGCCAAAGGCGCTTGCCTTGGCACAACGGCTGGCGCTCGAGGGGCGTCGCGTCGACTCGCTGCTGAAAGTCCATGCCATCAACAAGCGCCGCGAGCTGCTGAGCGTTGCGCATGATGCAGCCACCACAGACGCAGAGCGGGCCCAGGTGGAACTGCTTGTGATGCAGTCTCTGCAGGACAAGCTGTTCGACTTCAAGGCGACTCTGGCCGGCACTGGGCGCGTCGACGCCAACGACAGCAATGTGGTCATCGCCCGCGTCGTCGAGACCAAGCTTCGCGCCCTGCTCAGCTTCAGCGGTCAGCTCCGCACCGACATCTATGCGCCGCGCTTCGACTACGCGGTCGATGGCGTGCTCATCCTGGTGGCCCACGGCGTTCAAAGCGGCGAGCGAAATTGCGGCTTCCTGTGGGGCGACAAATGCGAAATCAAGGACGAACCCACGAGTCGCAGCTTCGAGTACCCCGTCTCGCTCGTCTTCAGCCGCAACGGCCAGTACCGGGTCAGCGGCAGCCGCGACATCGAGTGGAAGTCGATCTCCGGCGGCTCGGGTGCCGCCAGTGGGCTGCTGATGGGCGGCACACGCGTCTTCAAGGCCGATGGACGGTTCGACATGCAGTTTCAAGTGAAGTCCTTGAAACCGCTGTAAGCGCCGCCAACGGACATCCCATGGAAAGGAAATCACTTTGAGGACGACTCTCACCGCGGGAATCACGCTGCTTGTGACTGCTTTGCCCGCCTCGTCGGCCTGGGCTCAGAGCTACCAGATCGGCAGCAACGTGCAATGCCAGGAGCAAACGCAGGGCTGGTTCCGGCACAGCGGCTCCTGCAACCAGGCCGGTCAGCTGCAGGGCCATGGCATCGCGTCGATGGGCGACATGCTGCTCATCGGCGAGTTCGCCAACGGCTTGCCGGATGGACCGCAGCACGTGTTCCATGTACGCAAGCCCAAGGAGGATCTGGGGCAACAGATCAACAGCACGGTGGAGTCGGCTCAGCGTGTCATCAGCCGAACGAATGGCAAGCCCTTCGAAAGACGAGGCCTGGCCTGTCTTGTCAACTTTCGCGAAGGGCAGCCCGCCGACAACACGATCGCCTGCAATGGCGTCGTCGCCAAGGCGCGCGCAGGTACGGTCAGGATGGTGAAGGTCAATGGGCGCGTGCGCCTGGAGATGGATGAGGCTGACATCGCCGGACAGTCCTACAAGTGGACCGCGCGCACGCTGGCCTATGACGAGAACGGGGCTGTCGATCTCAGGGTGTCCGGCCACCATGTCGACGTGACCGGGACCTCCCAGTACCGGCATGACCCCTTCAGTCTGTCTGGAACAGCACAGGCGGCCAGCCTGGGTGTGGTGCATTTCAAGAGCGGCTTCAACGAATTCATCCGCGCCACTTTCGATCTCAAGGCAGTGAATGGCACCCTGGTCTCCCCGCAACGACGCCAGGATTGGCCCCACCATGCAACGACGCCAACCCTCTCGGTGGCCGGCCGCTTCGACTTCCAGATGGAGAACACCTCGGCTGCCGTGCTGTTGAACTCGGTCCGGCCGGACAAGACATCGACCAGGCCGCTCACCAGCGACTACATCTATCGCCTCCAGACACCCGCAGGGAACTTCATGGCCGCCTTTTACGAGCATCGTGAGCAATGGCGACAGTCTCCCGTCCACTATTTCAAGTCCGATTCGCTCGAGTTCGATGCCAGCGGCTATGAGCTCTGCCTGCGTCAGATCTACTCCAACAGCTCACGGGAGGCTGAGCCGCTGGGCACCGCCTTCATCAGCACCGAGCAGATCAGCGGCAGGGACCATGCGACCTTTGAGATCGGCTTCGTCCCACGCTGCGGCAAGGTCACGGACAAGTCCGGAAGAAGCTTCGCCGGCTTGTTCGACAGCAAGGGGCGGCCTCTGCCGAATTGACATGCGCACCTACAAACACATCGCCTGCTTCGCCCTGCTGTATGTATTCGTCAGCGTCTCTGGCCAGGCCAATCCCGTCGATGACGCCTACCGCAAGGCAGACGCCCGCTCGGGCAACAAGGTCGAACTGAGCGTCGCTGCATCAGTCCGCAGCGACATCGCGCGGGCCCGGAGCGCACTGGGCGCCCAGGTGGACGAAACGGACCGGCGCAACAAGCAGCGTCAGGCAGAGCAGGCGGCCGCAGGCCCCAGCAGCACCAACAGCAACCCTTCAACAGCAGCCACGGGCAGCGCTTGGAAGATCGTCAGGCAGTACGAAGGCGGCTTCTCGGAGTTCGGCTTCGACACGCGGCACACCATCTTCGTGGTCCGCTGTCGCAGCGGCGCCGAGCACAAGCTGTACCGCGACAAGAACGGCAAGTGGGGCAGCGTGGGAGCTGGGTTCAACAACTCGGCAGCGTCCCTGGAAATGGCAGCGAGTCAGAAATGCAACTAGCAGGGGCGCATCGCTGAACCTGTCCAGTCTCCGTTCATTTGGCGTATGAGGCGTCGCAGCCGACAAGCGACGCCGCCCAACTGCCCATTGAACTCAGGCCCCGTCAGCAACATTCGAAGGACTCGTGAACCCATGAAAGCCGTCACCACTTTGCTTGCCGCGTTGATCACACTGACCTCTTCCGTCTTCGCGCAGGGTATCAAGCTCGAAGCCAAGAGAGACCGGTTCTCCTTGAAGCCAGACAAGCAGGTTGGCGCCGTCGTCGTCGACCATCAACAGAAGCTGGAATGGATGTCTTGCTTCGTTGGGCAAGAGTTGCGTCAGGACCAATGCACGGGCACGCCACAGCGCATGAACTGGTTTGATGCCGAGGCAGTCTCAAAGCAGGCAGGCAACGGCTGGCGGCTGCCGGGTCGGGAGGAGCTGATGTCGATCATGGCCAGGCAATCCTGGCATGAGCGCCTGACGCATTTGAGCCCGCACTTCCACGGCCAGAGCTCCAAGGTTTTCGTGTACTGGACCGCGTCCAGAGTCACGAACATGACCAACATGCACTGGGTCGTCAGCGGCAAGGAGGACCTGGAGAACCTGACAGGGAATCGCGGCCGCTTTGACCTCATCGGCAAGGACGAAGAGGAGTACGAGGTCCGGCTGGTCAGGAATGCGAAGTAAACGCCAGGCCCCGAGAGGTCCGATTCGATAGGCCTGATGTTCCCGCGCGTGGCCCCTCTCAGCAAAGGGTGACGCAGCGGCAGCCGCTGGCGATGCGCCCAACCGTGCTTTCTCCTTTGCACTGAGGGAGGGCGATGTGCTGGTCGGCGCAGAGGTTCCTGAACCCAGCTCGGTGGCCCTGACTGGCATTGGGGCACTGGGGCTGTTGCTTGCGATGGCGAGGCGGCGAATGAGGTCGAACGCCGGCCCGCACTCTGCGGCATCGGGGTCTCGGCGCGCTCAGGCGCGTCGTTCCCGGCTCCGTCCATGAACATGCAAGGCCCTGCACCCCTGCCAGCGCCCAGCCGGCCCGCAATCACTTCCAGTCGCTCAAGCCGTAGCGCGTCAGCAGGCGTGCCAACTGGCCGCTGCGGCGCTGCTCCTGCACCGCATGGTCGAGCCTTTCGGCCAGTTGCCGGGCCTGGGGATGGCGCGGGCTGAAGCCCACGTAGACCGGACCTGCCGCCTGGCAGCCCGCCTGGCGCACCTTGGCTCCAAGGCCCAGCTGGAGCAAGACATGCTGCATCACCTGCGCATCCTCGACCACGGCATCGAGCCGGCCCAGCGCCAGATTGCGGGCATTGACCTCAGCGGGCCGGGCACCGCCTGTCACACGGATCCGGTCCTTGTAGGCGGGGTTCTGCAGCCATGCACCGATGGGCCCGTCGTACTCGTAGCCGGCCACGATACCCACCGACTTCAAACGGTCCAGATCCTGGCGGCGCAAGCTCCGCACAGACGAGGTCGTGGCAACGAACAGGCAGTCCGCCGCCATGCCGGCAGGCTCCCGACCAACCACCAGCCCGAAGCGCTCTACCCCGGACGAGGTGACCACCAGGGCCACGTCAGCGCGGCCGTCGGCGGTTTCCGCCAATGCCCGCTCCCAGGGCACGACGCGGTAGTCGAGTGCATTGCCGGGCGGCAGTGCTGCCTGCAGCAGCTCGATCACATAGCCAGGCCGCGGGCTGCCGGGTTCGCAGTTGTAGGGGCACCAGGGATCGGCCAGCACGCGCAGCCTGACCTCCTCCGCCAACACCGGGGGAGCGAACCAACACATCGCACTGGCCAGTGCCCACCCCAAGCTGCGTCGCAAGTGAACTCCTGCAGAAACGGCCCCGCGAGCACCGCACGGCCGGATCCAGACATTCTTGGTATTGACTTGCCGTCGCACAAGCGGGCGAGCCCCTACTCGGTGATACCCCTCAGGCCTCGGCCGGCGACAATGCCGCCATGAGCCCCGCCGCGCCCCGCTCCCGCCTGTCCCTCTACCTCGACCTGATCCGCTGGGACCGCCCGGCCGGCTGGCTGCTGCTGCTGTGGCCCACCCTCGCCAGCCTGTGGATTGCCGCCGACGGCTGGCCCGGCTGGCACCTGCTCGCCGTGTTCACGCTCGGCACCATCCTGATGCGCTCGGCCGGCTGCTGCGTCAACGACGTGGCCGACCGCGACTTCGACAAGCATGTGAAGCGCACCGCCAACCGGCCGGTCACCAGCGGCGCTGTGTCGGTCAAGGAGGCGCTGCTGCTGGGGGCAGGCCTTGCGCTGGTGGCCTTCGGCCTGGTGCTGACGACCAATGCCACAACCATCATGCTGTCGTTCGCGGCGCTGGCCGTGGCCCTGGTCTACCCCTACGCCAAGCGCGTGGTGGCGATGCCGCAGGCGGTGCTGGGTGTGGCCTTCAGCTTTGGCATCCCGATGGCCTTCTCGGCCTCCCTCGGCGGCACCAGCTTCAGCCTGGAGGCGCTCAACGCCGCCGTGCCGCTGTCGGCCTGGGCGCTCCTGGTGGCCAATCTGTTCTGGGTGCTGGCCTATGACACCGAATACGCGATGGTGGACCGGGACGACGACATCCGCATCGGCATCAAGACCTCGGCGCTGACGCTGGGCCGCTTCGATGTGATCGGTGTGATGGCCTTCTACCTGATCTACCTCGCCGCCTGGACCTGGCTCGGCCTGCGCTTCGGCCTCGGCAAGTACTTCATCGTCGGCGTCGTCGTTGCGGCCGCCCAGGTGGCGTGGCACTACTCGCTGATACGCGAACGCTCGCGCGAAGGCTGCTTCAAGGCCTTCCGGCAAAACCACTGGCTGGGGTTCGCGGTGTTCGTGGGGACGGTGGTGGACCTGGCGCTGCGCTGAGCGCTCAGGGCAGGGCTTCGTAGCTCAGGCGCGAAAACCTCACCTGGCCCTGCCCCGCCGCAAACAGCGCCGGGCGCAGGCTCATGAAGCCGCCCGCCACGTTGTGGTGGTAGCCCGAAACGTCCATCTGCGTGCCGAACTTGTGCCAGGTCTTGCCAGCGTCGGCGCTGCTGTGGATCGTCATCACATGGCGCTGGTTGGTGATGCGCAGGCGCAGCTTCATTCCCAGTCCGGCCGGCTTGGCGCTGGTGCGGATTTCCTGGCCGTAGCGGTAGAGCACGATGCCGCGCTCATTGATGCCGACGCCGGCAAAGAGCTTGTCGTTGTAGAACAGCAGCGCGCCGCCTTGGGCGGCCTCGTCGATGTCGAGGTCGACCTCGAAGCGATAGGCGGTGTCGCCGGTGATGAAGCTGAGTGGCGAGCTGTCGGCCGGTGACTTGCCCTTGGCGCTGAGCGCCATCACGCCATCGCCATGGCTCAGGCGCTGGCGTTCGTTGGCGCCCGCGGCGAAGAAGCTCCATTGCAGGCCGAAGCGGTCGGTCTTGAAGTCGTCCGACAGCGCCAGGCCATGCGGCGGCCGCTCGCTCTTGCCATCGGGTTTGGCGATGGGCTGGCCGATGTCCTGATTGCTCGCCTTGAACCAGCCGTCAGCCGTCCATTCGATGGGTTGCAGCAGCGTCTGCCGGCCCAGCGTGTGGAAGCCGTTTTCATAGCCGTGCAGCACCATGTACCAGGTGCCCGGCTTCGGCCCTTCGACCGGGGTCGCGTGCCCCTTGGACCACCACTTCTCCGCCGCTGTCACCGTGCGCGTGATCGGGTTGTAGGGCGAGTTCTCCCATGGGCCGTGGATGGACCTGGAGCGGGCCGAGACGACCATGTGGCTGGTCGGCGGGCCGGCGGTGCCGCCCAGCGCCAGCGTCATGTAGAAGTACCCGCCGCGCCGCATCATCTTGGGTCCTTCCTGCGAGTAGCTCTCCACGTCCCATTCGGGCGGGTACCGCCAGCCCTCATAGACCTTCTCGAGCGGGCCTTCCACCTTCATGCCGTCGTCGCTGAGCTTCAGGCGGCCGCCTCCGGAGACAAAGAGATAGCGCTTGCCGTCTTCGCCGACGATGTGGCCGGGGTCGATGCGGTCGTTGCCGAGTGGCACCGGTGGGGTCCACGGGCCATCGATGCTGGCCGCGCTCATCACGTAGATGTTGTTGTTGCCGGGCTTCTTGGCCGGCACGTAGAGGTAGTAGCGACCGGCATGCTTGGTGAGCTCGGGCGCCCAGACGCTGCCGATGTAGTCCTTCAAGGCGCTGACCCGCGGCGTCCAGTTCACCAGGTCGCGCGAATGCCAGATCGTGAGGCCGGGGTAGGTCTCGAAGCTGGAGTGCACCATCCAGTAGTCGTCGCCGTCCTTCAGGATGCTGGGGTCGGGCCGGTCGCCGGCGAGGATGGGGTTCAGGTAGCGGCCGTCGCCAAGGTCGGCGCGGCGCTGGCCTTCGATGCCGCGCGCGTTGTCGAGGCAGGGCCGCAGATAGGGGTTGCCGGGGGTGGCGGCGCAGTCGGCCGGTTGCGCGCAAGCGGATGCCGATGCTGCAAGAAGCAGCCCGGCGGCCAGCAGCCCGAGCCGCATTTCAGTGGGCCTTCTGTTTGACGAACAAGGACGCCCAGCCTGCTTTCGGGCTCATGTCGACGAGGTTCCACTGCGCCGCGTCGAAGGCCCGCCGGGTCGGTGCATAGAACTTGCCATGCGGATAGCCATGCGCGTTCTGCAATTCCGAATCGATGATCTGGCCGCGGCCCTCGGCCACGTCGGACAGCAGCTTGAAGTCGATGGGGTCGCGGTCCCAGGGCCGTGCACCCACCGCCAGCGGCAGCTCGGCTTCCAGGGTGGCCACCGGATGGATGCGGATGTCGGGCGGCAGGTAGGGCTTGTCGGCCTTGAGGATGCGCGCCGTGCCGGCCGTGTAGACGCCGGTCTGCGCCACCGGCTTGCCGACCTCGTCGACAGCGAGGTTGTCCTGCAGGAAAAGCTCCACGTCGCCATGACCGCCCAGCGCGAACAGCGGCGTGTTGGGGCGCGTGTCAGGCCCCTGCCGGTAGGCGTTGCCGATCAAGGTCACCTTGCCCGGCTGGAAGGGCCGGCCGGCCCACTCATGGGCCACCAGGTTGTAGTGCACCGCCTTGCCGCCGGGGTTGTAGATCAGGTTGTTGACCATGGCCGCATGCACGCCGCCCTTGAACAGCGCATTGCGCTCCATGTTCGAGGCGTAGATGTTGGCGTAGAGCAGGATGCCGGTGGCGTTGTCGTGGATCAGGCTGCCCTTGGAATGCTCGCCCTTCTCATGCACCGAGTTGGCGAGGCCCTCGTAGATCAGGTTGTGGCTGTAGGTGATCTGGTGCGCGGTGTTGCGGCGCCAGTCGTCCGGCTGGTCGCCGCCGTTGAAGCGCGGGCCGCCGACCGAGAGATTCTCATCGGTCGCCCAGGACAAGCTGCAATGGTCCACGATCACTTGGGCTGCCGCGCCTTGCGTGGAGATGCCGTCCTGGTCGGCTCCGCCCTTCTTGGGCCGGCCGAACTCGCCGGGCCGGAACATCAGGTGCTGGATGATGACCTGGCTGGCGCGGATATTGGTCTCGCCCTTGATCACGGTGATGCCCGGCCGCGGTGCCGTCTGGCCGGCGATGGTGATGAAGGGATGGCGTACCAGCAGCTGCCGGCCCTGCATGTCGATCACGCCGCCGACCTCGAAGACCACGATGCGCGGGCCCTCGGCCTCGACCGCCTCCCGCAGCGAACCCGGGCCGGACTCGGCCAGCGTCGTCACCTTGATGATGCGGCCGCCCCTGCCGCCCTGGGTGCCGACGGCCCAGCCGCTGACATCGAAGCTGGCCGCATTGATGGCAACGCCAGGCACCTGGGCTTGCACGGGAGCCAGCACTAACATCGCTGCGACAGCAAGCAAGCCTTGGATCCTCTGCTTCATATCGCTACCCCCATGAAACCACTCATGAATCTGAAACGCTGTTTCGGTATTCTGATTCATGCCCCGGAGCTTTCGAAACGGTAGTGACCCTGAGGGCGCGGAGACCATCATGAAGATCCCCAAGACCAGCGCCCTGATGCTGGCCCTGCTCGCCGGCCTGAGCAGCCTGGGCGGCGTCGTCCAGGCCCAGACCCTGCGCGCCGCCGACATCCACAACAGCGACGACTACCCGACGGTGGTGGCGGTCAAGCGCATGGGCGAGTTGCTTGCCCAGCGGACCGGCGGCCGTCTGAAGATCAAGGTCTTCAACAAGGGGGCGCTCGGCACCGAGAAGGAGAGCATCGACCAGGTCAAGGTCGGTGCGCTGGACATCGCCCGGGTCAACGTGAGCCCGATGAATGCGATCTGCGCCAAGACCCTGGTGCCCACCATGCCCTTTCTGTTCCGCTCGGTGGAGCACATGCGCCGCGCGCTGGACAGCGCGGCCGGCGACGAGATCCTGCGCAGCTGCGAGCCGCAGGGCTTCGTGGGCCTGGCCTTCTATGACAGCGGCGCCCGCTCCATCTATGCCAAGAAGCCGATCAAGACCGTGGCGGACGCCAAGGGCCTGAAGATCCGCGTGCCGCAGTCCGACCTCTGGGTGGCCATCGTCAGCGCCATGGGCGCCAACGCCACGCCGATGCCGCTCGGCGAGGTCTACACCGGCCTCAAGACCGGCCTGATCGATGCGGCCGAAAACAACGTGCCCTCCTTCGATGGATACAAGCACTACGAGGCGGTGAAGTACTACTCGCGCACCGAGCATTCGATGGCGCCCGAGATGCTCCTGATGAGCAAGCGCTCGTTCGACAAGCTCAGCCCCGCCGACCAGGCCCTGGTGCGCGCCGCGGCCAAGGAATCGGTCGCCTTCCAGCGCCAGAAGTGGGATGAGCAGGAGGCCAGGTCGCTGGCGCTCGTGAAGTCCAAGGGCGCCGACGTGGTGGACGTGGACAAGGCCTCGTTCCAGGCGCAGATGGCGCCGGTCTATGCGAAGTTCATGAACACGCCGGACCTGCAGCGCCTGGTCAAGGCCTTGCAGGACGTGAAATGAGCGAGCCTGATCAGCAGGCAAGTCCTGACCCTTGGCCAGCGACGCAGATACTCACGCGCGTTTGC
Organism: Paucibacter sp. JuS9; assembly: GCF_044043925.2. Taxonomy (NCBI): domain Bacteria; kingdom Pseudomonadati; phylum Pseudomonadota; class Betaproteobacteria; order Burkholderiales; family Sphaerotilaceae; genus Roseateles; species Paucibacter sp. JuS9. The sequence continues at coordinate 4,525,813 of NZ_CP194172.1, read as the reverse complement.
GCCGGGCTCTCCAAGCTGGCGCTGATGGCCGCCGTGCTCGGCCTGATCCTGGTGCTGGTCTGCGTGCAGGTCCAGGTCATCGGCCGCTATCTGTTCAATGATTCGCCGACCTGGACCGAGGCGCTGGCCCTGCTGCTCGTGCTCTACATCACCGCCTTCGGCGTGGCCGTGGGCGTGCGCGATGCGGGCCATATCGGGCTGGAGTCGCTGCTGGTGCTCCTGCCCGAGAAGCTGCGCCTGAAGCTGGAAGTGCTGATCCACGCGCTGGTCGCCCTGTTCGGTGCGCTGATGCTGGACTCAGGCTGGACCTGGACCACGCTCAAATGGGACGAAGCCAAGCCGATGCTGGGCGTGCCCGAGGGAATGGACTATCTGCCGCTGGTGATTGGTGGCGGCTTGATCGTGCTCTTCTCGATTGAACACATCGTGGCGCTTCTGCGCGGCCGCAGCGTGGAGCCCGCATGGAACTAGCAATTCTCGGTATCAGCTTCGCGCTGCTCCTCGTCCTCGGCGTGCCCGTCGCTTTCGCCATCGGCCTGTCCTCCATCGCCACCATCATCGCGGCCGACCTGCCCGTGGCCATCGTGTTCCAGAAGATGGTCGGCGGCATGCAGGTGTTCTCCTTCCTGGCCATTCCCTTCTTCGTGTTCGCCGGCGAGCTGATGCTGCATGGCGGCATTGCCGAGCGCATCGTGCGCTTTGCCAACAGCCTGGTGGGCCATGTGCGCGGCGGCCTGGGCATGAGCAATGTGCTGGGCTGCACCTTGTTCGGTGGCGTGGCCGGCTCGCCGCTGGCCGATGTGTCGGCCATGGGCTCCGTAATGATTCCGCTTATGAAGAAGGAGGGCTACCACGCCGATTACGCGGTCAATGTGACCACGCACGCGGCCTTGGTCGGCGCCTTGATGCCGACCTCGCACAACCTGATCATCTTCGTGTTGGCGGCCGCGGGCATCGCCTCGGTCAGCGTGTTCAAGCTGATCCTGGCGGCGCTGATCCCGGCGCTGATACTCACCATCGCCAACCTGGCCGCGGCCTACGGCGTGGCGGTGAAGCGCGGTTATCCGGTGCACGGGCCTTTCCCCGGCTGGCCCGCGGTGCTCAAGGCCTTCGGTGCAGCACTGCCGGGCCTGCTGGTGGTGGTGATCATCCTGGCCGGCATCCTCTCCGGCGTGTTCACCGCCACCGAGTCGGCCGCCACGGCGGTGTGCTGGGCGCTGGCCGTCACCGTGCTGGTCTATCGCTCCTTGAGCTGGCGCGGCTTCCTGGCCGCCTGCGCCAAGGCCTGCAAGACCACGGGCGTGGTGCTGCTGCTGATCGGCATCTCCTCGGCCTTCGGCTACTTCATGGCGCTCTACGAAGTGCCGCAGCAGACCGGTGAGCTGATGCAGTCCTTCACCAGCAGCCCCTGGGTGATCTTCCTGATGGTGAACGTGCTGCTGTTCCTTCTCGGCACCTTCCTGGACATGTCGGCCACCATCCTGATCTGCACGCCGATCTTCCTGCCGATCTGCCAGCAATACGGCATGGACGCCACGCAGTTCGGCATCGTCATGCTGATCAATTGCGCGCTCGGCCTGAACACGCCGCCGGTGGGCACCACGCAATTCGTCGGCTGCGCCATCGGCGGCATCTCGGTGGGCCAGGTGATGCGCTCGATCTGGCCCTTCTATGGCGCACTGATCGGCACGCTGCTGCTCGTGACCTATGTGCCGGCGTTCTCGCTGTGGCTGCCGGGCTTGCTGGGCTGAGTGCCAAAAGGCGCAAGGGCTGGACAGCCCGCATGCTGTCCAGCCCTACATGACTGCGCCGCCGCCTTGATGGGCCCGCTGTCCGCCGGAAGGAGAGATAGAAACGGCGGTGCGGACTTCTCCTCAAGCCCCCCGAACGCTCACGCGAGCGGGGGGACGGCGTCCCCGAGCAATGACGTTCAGATCAGCGCACGGCCGGCCAATGGGCCTGCTCCTCTTCGCTGTCCAGCAGACCCATCTGCGGGCGCGTGCTCTTGGCGCCGCCGGCCTTGGGGTCGAGCGCCTTGTCGGTCAGCTCGGCCAGTTCGGTCCAGTGGGCGCGGGTCGTCGAGTCGCCGGCTGTGCGGCCGCGTTCGGCGAACTGCTTGCCCAGCAGGCGCAGCTCGGCGCGCACGGCGGCACGGCCGTCGTCGTAGCTCGAACCCTCGACCTTGCCGGCCAGCACATCCACGTAGCTGCGCTGCAGGTTGCGGCGGGCCGGCGTCGGTGCCGCGCCGCTCTTCAGCTCGCCAAGCACGCCGCCGCGCAGGTCGGCCAGCATCTGCTCGATGCGGTAGGCCTTGTCGCCGTACAGCTGCTCCTGGCCCGACATGCGGCCCAGGATCTCGCTGCTGAGCAGGGTGTTCAGGACGCCACGCTGGGTCGTCACCAGCAGGCCGGTGCCCACACCCGGGGCCAGGCGCTCGGTCACGGCCGTGTCGAGAATCCAGTTCGGCGTGGCGAACAGCTGCTCGTTGAAGAAGGCCACGGCACGTGCCTGCTGGGCCTTGGCTGCAGGCTTGCCGATGGCGCCCGGCTGCGAGCCCGCCTTGGTCTGGAAGTCATAGCCGCCCAGCAGGGCAGCCACATGGACCAGTTCCTTGGTCCACTGGCCCCAGACGCCCTTGTAGAGGTCGGCCAGGTCCTTGTTGCTTTCACCGGCACGCAGCGTCATCTTCGGCAGCATCTTGACGAGGCGCTGCAGGTTCTTGGTGCCGAGCGTCGTGGCCGTGACCGCATCGGCATCGCCCACGGCTTCCATCACCGTGCCGTAGTCGCCATTCATGGGCGCCTGGAAGCGCAGCCAGGGCTTGCTGTCCTGCTCGCGGGCCCAGCTGTCCAGCACCAGCTTCTCGTCCTGCGGTGTCTTCGCGCTCGGGATGGGCGCGTAGCCCCACTTGGTGGCGAAGATGTCGTAGGGACCGACCTTGGGGATCAGCAGCGCCGGGTCGATCTTGTCTTCCGGCTGCACCAGGTAGTTCATGCGGCTGTAGTCCATGATGGACGACACATGGCCCATCTCCTTGAGCCACTTGGCATCGCGCAGCTTCTCGATCGGGTACTGCGAGCTGGCCTTCATGTTGTGCTGGAAGCCGAGGGAATGACCCACTTCGTGCGTCACCACATAGGCCACCAGGTCGCCCATCAGATCGTCCGGCAGCGGCAGCTGCTGCGCACGTGCATCCACCGGCCCGGCCTGAGTGATGTACCAGTCGCGCAGGATCTTCTGGATGTTGTGATACATCACGATGTTCGCGTTCAGAATCTCGCCGCTGCGCGGGTCGCTGAGGTGCGGACCATAGGCGTTGGGAATCTGCGATGGCACCCAGCGGATGATGCTGTAGCGCACGTCTTCGGGGTCGAACTCGGGGTCCTGCTCCTTGGTCGGGAACGGGCGGGCCTGCACCGCGTTCTTGAAGCCGGCGGCCTCGAAGGCCACGTTCCAGGCCTCGATGCCCTTCTTCACATAGGGCACCAGCGCGGTCGGGGTCGACTTGTCGATGTACCAGACGATGGGCTTGACCGGCTCGCTCACGGCGGCGTTCGGGTCCTTCTTCTCCAGACGCCAGCGCGTGATCATGCGCTCACGCTCGATGGTGTGGCGGTCATGGCCGTAGTCCGTGCGGCTCTCGTAGAAGTAGCCGACACGGTCGTCCATCAGGCGCGGCATCATCGCCACGGCCGGCAGCTCCACCAGGTTGTAGGAGATGCCGAAGGTGGCCGAGCGCGCCGGCCAGCCGGCTGGTGCCGGCGCCGGGCCCATCGGGCCGTTGAGCATCATCGGCGCCGAGTAGGTGTGCACCGCATCGACCCGCACGCTGCCGGGGAAAGCGCGCGTGGTGTCCACATAGCTGCGCTGTGCGTCCAGGCCCGTGCCCTTGACCATGCGGCGGGCGCTGAACTCGCCGACTTCGCTCTGGAACAGGCGGCTGACCTCGATCACTGGCGAGCCGTCGGCCGCGAAGGCCTCGACATTGAAGCTGGCCAGGATCGCATCGCGCTGCGAGTTCTTCACGGCCTCGGCATTCGGTCGGCCCGCGTCGGCCGCGAACGAGTGGTCGACCTGCTGGAAGAAGACCTTGTTGCCGCGCAGGCTGAAGCGCACCACGTCCTGGGCCAGCGACTTGCCCACATGGTCCACATCGGAAGGCACCGAGGTGGCGTTCGCCACCATCAGCAGTTGCTTGCCGAGCAGGGCCTTGGGCACCTCGAAGTACAGCTTGGTCTTGACTTGGTGGACCGTGACCAGGCCCTTCTGGGTCTTGGCGTCCTTGGTGATGACCTTGTCATAGGCCTTGGGCTCGATTTCGGGCGTAGCGGCGCCAGGGCCGCCCGGGCGGGCGGCCGAGGCGGCGCCTTCGGCCGGTGCCGGCGGTGTTTCCTGGGCAAAGGCCGCGCCGAGAGCGAGCGAGAGCAGTGCAGCCAGCGGCAGGCGGCGGATGTGAGAAGACTTCATGGTGTTCATGTCTGCTTGTTGGAGAGGGAAGCGTGAGAGGTGTGCTGGCAATGCTCAGAAGCGGCGGCGCAGCGTGAACGTGTAGCGCATCAGCCGCGGGTCGACCGAGCTGTTGACCTGGCCCGTCGGGCTCAGCGGCGGCGCCACGTCGGTGGCATTGATCAGGCCGAGAGAGATGCGCGTGTCGCCCATCAGCCGGCCGACCAGGCCCTGCTTGTCATGCCAGCCGCCGTTGCCGAAGTCGTACCAGACGTTGGTATTCCAGGTCGTGGTGCCCGGGTAGTCGACGATGGGCGGGAACAGGCTGACCGGGAAGCCGCTCTGGCGGATGCCGGTGACGCTGACACCGGCGCCGCGATAGGCCCAGGAGACGGTGGCCACCACACGCTTGGGCTGCAGGCGTGCATTGGTGTAGGGGCTTGGCGCAGCGGCCGGCGTGGCAACGACCTCGAGCTTGTCGGTGCGCGTCATGCGGCCGTTCAGCGAGAACTCGCCCCAGCTCGAACGGATCACATAGCGCAGCGAGTAGTCATAGCCCGAGGCCTGGTACTTGGAGATGTTGCGCGAGGTGAAATCGACACCGGTGATCTTGCCCGCCGTGTAGCCGGCCGCTGCGTCCTCGGGCGTCAATGCGGCCCGCGAGTAGGACTCGGGGAAGTACAGCATGTACTCCTGGCGGCTCAGCGAGCCCACGCGGTCCAGGATCTTGGAGCGCCAGCGGTCCACCGAGAACGACAGCCCCTTGGTGGCCTCGAACGGCGACTCGATCTGCAGGCCGACGTTGTAGTGCACCGACTGTTCGGGCTTCAGGCTGTTGCTGCCGCCCAGGGTCGTGGGCAGCGTGCCGATGAAGGGCTCGTTCTTGCGATACAGGTCGATCAGCGCGCTCGAGCCCGTGGCCGGCACGGTCATATTGGTCACGTAGCGCGGCCGCGTGATGTCGATCAGGTAGGGCACGCGGAAGGCCTCGTTGCGCGAGCCGCGCAGCGACATCCACGACACCGGCTTGTACTGCCCGCCCAGCAGCTTCTTGCTGGCCGCACCGAAGTCGTTGTAGCTGTCGCGCCGCACCGCGCCGCTGATCGAAAGGCTGTGCACCAGCGGGATGCGCAGGCTGGACTTGGGCGAGAGCAGCGGCACCGAAGTCTCGAGGTAGCTCGAGTTGGTGATGCGGTCCTGCTTGGGTTGGGCCGCCTGCGTGGTGTCGACCAAGGTGCTGTCGGTCACGTTGGTGAACTTGACCGAATCGACGCGGCGCTCCAGGCCCACCGCCAGATTGACAGTGCCGGCTTGCAGCCGCCAGGCCGGGCCATCGAGGCTGAAGCTGTAGGTGCGGGTGACCGGCGTGTCGTAGCGTTCGTCCTTGTAGTAGGCCGACTCCAGCACGCCGGCGGCGTTGGGCGCCGCGCCTTCATTGCCGACCAGCGCATAGCTGTCGTGCAGCAGCACCGGCGGCGTCGCGCCGTTGATCAGCGCATTCATCCTCGGCGCGTAGAACTGGTAGACGCCCTCCGGCAGCGAGGGCTTGCTGCGCGCGTCGGCAAGGTTCAGGCGGTAGCGCCAGTCCTTGGGCAGGTCGCCGCGCAGGCCGATCGAGGTCGACTGCTGCTCATAGGTGTAGTGCCGGATCGGCGTGCCCAGCTCCCACATGTACTTGTAGATGCGGATCGGAACGCCGAAGGGGTTGCCCTGATAGCCAGCGGGCAGGGTGTAGCCCGACAGCGCCACTGGGTCGCTCTGCGCCTCGGATTCGTTCTTGGACCACATGAAGTCCGCATAGACCTGGGCCCAGGACGAGAACTCGTACTCGGCATGCGCGGTCGCGGAGCTGCGCTTGTACTCGTTGACGGCGTTCAGGACCTTGCCGGCGTCATAGCGGGCCGTGATCGGTGCGTTCAGGTAGTCGGCGATGCTGGCCGTCTTGCCGTTGGCGCCGGCGGGAATGTAGGCCGTGTTCTTGCCGATGCCCGGCAGGTTGCCCGTGACGGCCTGCACATAACCGCCCATGGGCAGGTTGTTGGCCGTGCCATCGCTGCCGCCCAGCCAGCGGCGGTCGTCCGTTGCCAGCCAATCGCGGTCGCGCAGCGCCAGCGCATTCTGGGTCTCGACCGAGACCGAGGCGCGGGCCGAGAACTTGTTGTGCCGGAAGGCGTGCGAGATGCCAAGGCGGTTGTTGGCCGCGTCGGTCACCATGGTGTTGTCGAGCGCGTACTCGACCTCGGTGCCACGGTAGCGCTTGCGCGTGATGATATTGACCACGCCACCCACCGCATCGGCGCCATAGATCGCGCTGCCGCCACCCAGCAGCACTTCCACGCGTTCAATGGCAGACATCGGGATGCCGGTGGCCTCGTACGCTTCGGCCACGGTGCGCGAGCCGGTGCGCGGCAGGCGCAGGCCATCCACCAGGATCAGGGCATTGCCCTGGCCCAGGCCACGCAGATTGAACAGCAGGCGGCCGTCCGGCGCGCCCCGCGAGCTGTTGCCGTCGAAGCTGGCCGAGGCACCGACCGAGAGCTGCGGAATCAGGTTGCGCAGCTCGGCCAGCGTTGTCACGCCGGAGCGCTCGATGTCCTGGCGGGTCAGCACCTCGACCTGGTTGATGCCCTGCTCGCCAACGATGGAGCGCAGGTGCGAGCCGGTCACTTCGACCGGCGCAATGACCTCGACCTTGCGCACCACGAACTCGTTGGTCGCGACCAGCTGGCCCAACGAGAGCCGGGTGTTGGCCAGCAGCTCACGCATGGCCTGCACAAAGGTGTAGTCGCCGTTGATGCGGTTGGTGCGGATGCCGCGGAGATCCTCGTCCTTGAACTTGATGCTAACGCCGCCCAGTTCCGCCATCTTGCGGACCGTCTCGACCGCATCACCCGCGGCCAGTTCAAAACGCTGAACGCGCGCCGCCGGTGCTGCGGCGGCTGCGGGTTTTGGGCTTGAGTCGGCCTCCGGTTCGGCAGCGTCGGTGGAGCCACTGGCGGCCCCCGAGCCGGCTTGCGCACCCGAGGCGCGCGGCGACGGCGCGGCCGCCTGGCGCAGCGTGGCGGCGTTAGGGCCGGTCTCGACGACTTGCAGTCCGCTGCCTTCCAGCATGCGGTTCAAGGCGTCACGGGGATGCATCGTGCCGCTGACCGGCTTGCTGGTCAGGCCCCGCACCAGCTCCGGTGCATAGAGCAGCTGGAAATTCTGTTGCTTGACGAACAGCTGCAGCGCTTGCGCAGCAGGTTGGGCGGGAATTTCAACCAGCCGCGCTTCGGTGGCGGCGGGGTTCTGGGCCTGAGCATGGGCTTGGGCCGTCAGCATGAGGACGGCAAGCGCCAGCGGATGGCAGGCAAAACGGGGGCTACGCGACACAGGGGACTCCTGGGGCTTGTTTGTTGATCTTGGAATGGCGTCGTCCGGGACTAGCGGATACGACGCGCGACGCACGATTCACCCCCACAGGGACTAACCCTTAGGCCTCAAAGTGCCTTCGCCGATCTGCGGGGAGACGCCAAGCGGCACATTGCGGACTCTTGCCTTCTTCCTCGAAGGTACGTCGAAGATCAGGCCGCCAGCGGGCACCCCTTCGCTCCTGTCCCCCGTCACCGGCCTGCGGCCGGCGCCTCCTCCTTTACCTCGCTGCGGGGCACCCACTGCCGTCCTGCTCCGCACCACCGTGGCCTGCGCCGGGTGGCAGGCGCAGGTTCGGCCGAGGGCGTCGGGTGAGGGTTTGGGCGAGGTAAAGGAGGAGGATCGGGCGAAGCCCGGTCCGGGGGACAGGAGCTCAAGCCCTCACCCGATGGCCTCGGCAGCGCGAAAGAAGGAACCAGCGTGTGGCTGCTAAGTGCCGTTAAGAGACGCACCCCGAAGTTCGGCGATGAACCTCAAGCAAGCCCTGGCGGTCAGTCGACAAAGACTTGCGCAGCTGAGTCTGAGTTTCAACCCCGGCTGATCAGCCAGCGCCCCTGGTGCTGGCGCACCTTCAGGCCGAAGCCCTGCTCCAGGCTGCGCAGGAACACGGCCACGTCGGTGGTGGCGAAAGCGCCCGAGATGCGCATCTGCTGCAGCGCCGAGTCGGTCAGCTCGATGGGCTCGCTGCTGTAGCGATTCACTTCTTCGAGCGCAGCGGCCAGGCTTGAGTCGTCAAAGACGATGCGGCCCTGCTGCCAGGCCAGCTTGCGCTCGAGCTCGCCCGGCTTGGCGGTGGACAGCAATGTCTGCTGCGCCTGGTCCAGCGCCACCTGGCCGATGCCCAAACGCAAGGGCTGCTCGCCCTTGCTTTCGGGTGCATCGGCCTTGCGCAGCTCGACCACGCCTTCGTAGACGGTCACCTCGACGCTGCCATCGCGATGCTTCTGCACCAGGAAGCGCGTGCCCACGGCGCGCACCACGGTATTGCCCACCAGCACCTCGAAGGGGCGGTGCTTGTCCTTGGCCACGTCGAACAGGCCAACGCCGCGCTCCAGCACCACGCGCCGACGCTGGCCACCATAGGCCACGCCCAAGGACGAGGCTGCATTGAGCTCGGTGCGCGAGCCGTCGGGCAGCAGCACCACATGCTGCTGACCCACGGCCGTGCTGTGCGAGGCGGCGAAATTCGTGTCGTCGTCCGCTTGCCAGGGTCGCAAGACCATCAGGCACAGGGCCAGCGCCAGGCCGGTGGCAGCGGCACCACCCCACACCCATGGACGTTGCGAGCTGCGGCGAGCGGCAGGCCGGGCCGAGGCCGGTGCAAAGCTCGCCTGGCTGGCGGCCGCCCAGATCAGGGCGTGCTCGTCGAGCAGGCGTGCATGGCTGCTGTCTTCGGCCAGCCAGTCTTTCAACTGCTGGCGCTCGGTGGCGCTCAGGTCGCCCGCGTCGATGCGCGCGACCCAGCGACGCGCTTCCTCGGCGGCGCTGGCGCCGCCACCTCGTTCGAAATCAAGCACCTTGGCTTGCATCAGCGTACTTCCTTGCGTTGCAGACCATCGTGTTCAGCCATTGCCTCATGGCACAGCTCCAGCGCGCGGGTGATGTGGCGTTCCACAGTCTTGGTCGAGATCCCCAGCTGGCTGGCGATCTCGGCATGCGAGAGATTGTCGATCTTGCGCAGGCGGAACACCTCCAGGCATTTGGGCGCCATGCGTTCCATGGCGGCCTCCACGGCCGCCACCCGCTGGCGGTTCTGCAACAGCGTTTCCACGCTGGGCCCCGTGTCTTCAACGCGCAAGTCGTCCCAATCCCCCACAGCGTCGGTGGCCCGCGAGGTGCGCTTGCGCAATTCACTCAGCGCCAGGTTGCGCGCCACCGTGTAGAGCAAGGCCTCGCTGACCGGCGTCTGGTCGCCCAGCTCGGCCGCGTAGACGCGCAGAAAGGCCTCCTGCGAGACCTCGGCCGCCTCGTCCGCATTGCCCAGCAGGCGCTGGACATAGCGCTCCAGTGCCCGGCGGCGCGCGCGGTAGATGTCGAGGAGGCTCATGGGGCGGCGACTATATGCGAGCGGCCGGGCCTTGCAAAATTGCAAGCCGCTGTGGCTCGCACATCACGGCACGCGCCGCAGGTCCGGGCCGACCAGGCCCACGAGCAGCGCGCGCCCATCGGGCAGCACCCGGAACTCGCCATGGCTCGCCGCCCGGAACTTGGGCTCCTGGCCTTCCTGGAAGTACCAGGCATCGCTGACCAGGGTCCAGCGCCCATTGACAGGGCTGAGCTCCAGCAGCAGCTGGCCCGGCCCGGCCGGCTCGCCGGCGCGCAGCAGGCGCGGCTCGACCAGCACGCCGCGCTCATCCAGCCGGCCGGCAATGCGCGGTCGCGGCTGCCACGGCAGGGCCAGCTCCGCCACCGGGGGTATCGGCGGCAGCGCGTAGTTGAGCCGCATGTAATCGCCCTGGATCAGCGAGCGAGGATCGAGCGGCGCCAGCTTCACATAGACGGCCCGGCCCTCGGCGATCAGCTGCTCCTTCTGCCAGATCAGGCCATTGACCACGCAGAGGCTCAGCAGCGCGCAAGCCGGCAAAGCCCAGCGCGCCGAGGCACGGGCCGGCGCGATGGCCGGCTGCGGCGCAGGATCGCCTTGCCGGGTCAGCCACAGCCACGCGCCCAGCAGCGCACCGGCCACCACCAGCACCAGGGCCTTGTCGCTCAGCGGCAGGTCCAGCCGGTAGTAGAAGCTGCCCAGCACCCACAGGGCCGCGGCCGCCGCGCTGAGCGCCAGCACACGACGGCGGCGCACCAGCGCCAGGCTCAGCAGCAGCAGGCAGCCCCCCAGCGCCGGCAGCCACCAGCACAGCGCGACCCCCAGCAGGCCCGGCAGCAAGAGCCTGGGCAGGCGCAGGACCGGCCAGGCTTTCAGCAAGGCAGCAAAGGCCCAGGCGCTGGCGAGCACCGACAACGCTGCCGGCACGCGCCAGAGCATGGGCGAGAGACCCGATTCGACCGGCGCGTTCAACTCCCGCGCAAGACCTGACCCCAGCACACCAGCCGCCATGAAGCTGGGGCCGGACAGCCAGACCAGCGCCAGCAGCAGCCCCATCGCCCAGCCCCGCAGCACCGGCTCCAGCAGCGCTGCCAGCGCGGCACCCTCGGCCCGCTGGCCTCCGTGATGGACCAGCGACTGCGCCAGCGCCCAGGCCGCCAGGGCCAGATACACGGCCCACCACAGCGGCAGCATGGCGCCGCGAGACCAGCTCGCACCCGGCAGCAGGCCGATGCACATGAACACCGCAGCCATGCCCAGCAGCAGCCGCAGCCAGTGGCGCGGCAAGGCCAGCACCAGGCCCGCGCAGATCGCCAGGCCGGCCACCAGCGCCAGGCGGAAAGGCAGGTCGCGACCCAGCGCGAAGCCCAGGCTGCAAAGGCCGACCAGCAGCAGCGGCAGGGCCAGCTGCTCCAGGAAGAACGCGGTGCTGCGACCCCGCAGCAGGTTCGCCGACCCGACGACCAGGGCCAGGCCGAGCACATAGGCTGTCGGCCCGTGCTCCCACAGGCGACCGAACAGCAGGGCCAGGAAGATCAGCAAGGGCACGGCAGACAGCCAGGCGCCCAGCGCCGTGAGCAGCTGCACCGGCCACGGGCGTGCCGCTTCGGGGCGGCTGGCACCAGCGGGGACAAGACCCTGTTGCTGCGCCTGTTCGAGCCAGGCCGGCAAATTCACGGCGCTCATCGCTGGCGCTCCTGCGCTGCCGTTGCAGCACCGGCAGGGTCGACAGGATCGGACGGCTCGCCCGACCCCTCGGGCCCCCGCATGCGGCGCAATATCAGCTGCACGCTGGCCGTCAGCAGGGCGGCTGCGACCAGGCCCAGGACCAGCATGGTGCCGATGGGCTCGCCTCGCTGGCCCACCAGCAGCAGCCGGGCCAGGCCGCACACCAGCAAGGTGTCCAGGGCGAGGGCCTGAGCGCTGAGTGCATAGACCTCGCGCCACTGCCAGGCCGCGGCCAGCCCGCCCGCCAGCACCAGCAGGCCCAGCCAGAACTGCGGCTGCACACGGCTGGCAAACAAGCCGCCCAGGGATGTGGCCGAGAGCGCGGTCACGCCCAGCAGCACCGCGGCGCGCCAGGCCCAGGGCTCCGCTTGCTCGCTGGCCGGCTTGAGCGCCATGGCCACGCACAGCAGGACAAGGGCAGCAAAGCCGCAGGCGTGAACACCCAGGGTTCCGGTCTCAAAGTCCCAACGGAAGCCGGCGTGGGCATGCACCCAGAGGCTGATGGCCGTGACGACGACCAGCACCCACGGCGTCCAGACCAGCTCGCTGCGCGCGCCCCAGCAAAGCGGCAGTGCCAGGGCCGACCACAGCGCGAAAAGCTGCCAGGCGTCGGCGCCGGTGGGGTAGGTCTGGCCGAACAGCGCCAGCAGGCCACCCAGGCTCAGCAAGGCCAGCAGGCCCAGCGCGCCGCGCCAGGCCGGGCGCGCCCACGCCGCCATCAGGCTGGTGGCCAGCAGCAGCTGCAGGAGGGCGAAGCGCGCACTGCGCGGCAGCTCGGCCCAGTTCGCGGCAACCCACATCATCACGCCCAGGCCCAGCAGGCCGGCCGCCAGACCGGCCGCACCCAGCCGCAGACGCTGCAGCACATCGCCCGGCGGCTGGCCGAGCCCGCTCAGGAACCACAGGCGCTGCGCCCGTGGCCGGTCCAGGCCCTGCTCGGCCGTCCAGCGGTACAGCTGCTCATGCAGACTCATGCAAGCTCCCCAGAATGCTGGGGCGATGGTAACCAGACTACTGCGCGCCGCCGCCGGGCGATCCACCCAGCTCGCGGTGCAGCCAGGCGCGAGCCAGGCTCCAGTCGCGCTTCACCGTGGCCAGCGAGATGGCCAGCGCTTCGGCGATCTCCTCGTTCTCCAGCCCGCCGAAGAAGCGCAGCTCGACCACCTTGGCGGCGCGCGGATCGACCTGCTCCAACGCCAGCAAGGCCTCATGCACCGCGACCAGGTCGCGGTCCGGCGGCAGGGCCAGGTGCTCCAGGCCGGAGAGCGTCAGGGGCACCAGCTCGGCGGCGCGCTTGTCGGCCCGCCGCGCCAGTTCATGGTTGACCAGGATGCGCCGCATCATCAGCGAGGCCACGGCCAGGAAGTGGCTGCGATTGCGCCACTGCGTGCGGCTCTGCTCGGCCAGGCGGAACCAGGCCTCGTGCGAAAGCACCGTCGGCGAGAAGGTATGCGCGCCGAGCTCGTGGCGCAGGTGCGAGCGCGCGAGGCGACGCAGCTCGTCATACAGCAAGGCAAACAGCTGGTCGCCCACACCCGCGGCATCGGCCGGCTGGTCGCTGAGCCATTGGGTCAGCGCTGCCAGGTCCGGCGCCGGCTGCTGTTCGTCCACCGTCATGCGTTCCCCCCCTAATTCAAGGTTGCCGGCCGTGAGCCTTGGCGCCGGTTTGGGCTGCGTAAACAAACAGCAGTCCCTGTCAGCCATCGTCCCATGCACCGAAAGGCCCGCACCATGATCAAGCGCAACGCCCCTGCTCCTCAGCACCTGGCCCGGTTGGCCATCCTAATCGGCAGTTCCGTGTTGAGCGCCTGCGGCGGTGGCGACCCCGTGCCAGATCCGGTGCCTGCGCCAAGCCCGGCTCCGGCCCCGGCACCCACGCCGGCGCCAGCACCCGCTCCCACGCCGGCCCCTGCCCCCGCACCTGCGCCCACGCCAGCCCCAGCCCCAGCCCCAGCCCCGGCCCCGGCCCCAGCCCCAGCCCCGGCCCCGGCGCCAACACCGGCTCCCGCACCCAGCCCGGCGCCCGCGCCTGCTCCCACGCCGGCTCCGGCGCCCGCCCCGGCCAGCACCGCCAGCTGCGGCACGATGAAGGAGCTGACCCTGTCCGCCCTGGCCGTCCATGAAGGCAGCTATGCCGCCAAGGTCTTCGACAGCGGCGGCAGCGAGCTGGGCGGCGCCAGCCTGGTGCTGTCAGGCGGCGTGCTGAGTTACACGCCAAACGCTGGCCTGGCCGGCGCCAGCGCCGCCAGCGCGGTCGTGGCCAAGGTCTGCCAGAACACGGATGCCTCAGGCAACGCCATCGGCGTGGTGGCCATGATCGACAAGGACCGCCACGTCGACTTCTTCGCCCCGGCCTTCAGCGGGCTCTACATGTCGGGTACCGATCTCGGATCGGCGAACAGCACCGGCCGCTACATGCAGAGCACCACGCCAAAGACTGCCGCCCCGGCACCCACGCCTGCACCCGCACCGTCACCCGCACCGGCTCCGTCTCCCGCGCCGGCAGGCAGCGGCAGCGAATGCGCGCCTCTGATCGCCAAGGCCGGCGACTCGGTCACCTACCGCCAGACCAGCAGCAGCGCCGGCAGCGCGCCCTACACGGTCAAGTACGACTTCACGAACGGCACGTACAAGGGCCAGGCCGCCGTCGTCGGCACACTGACCGTGACCGGCGCGACCGTGGCCTCCACCGGTCTGGCCACGCTCTATCTCGACCCGAGCACCGGCGCGGCGCTGGGCCAGGACACGGCGACCGCAGGTGCCAGCGACACCATCACCACCTACGAGCCGGCCGACTGGCAGCAACGCCTGGCCAATGCCGGCATCGTGGCCGGCAGCAGCGGCAAGATCAGCGTGACCGCGACCGTCACCGGCAAGAGCGTCACCGACGGCTTTGCCTCGCTCGGCGGCGCCACGGCCCTGGTGATCAAGTACGAATTCACGATCAACCGCGACGCCAACGAGTCGGTCACGGTGCCCGCAGGCAGCTTCGCCAACAGCTGCAAGTTCCGCGTCGACTTCGTGCTGAAGGACCTGCAGGTGCAAGGCCCGGCGGCCAGCAGCCCCCTGCTGTCCGTCATGCTGCCGACCCTGCAATCCAGCTTCGTGTTCCCGACCCAGGTGACGCTGTGGACCACCAATGCGGTGCCCTACATGCTGCCCAAGAGCGTCACGGTCAGCACGCTGCCGGCGCCCACCGGCGCGGTGACCACGACGCAGGAATTGATCGCGGTCACGAAGGCCGCGCGGTGAGGCCGATTTCGGGGGTCAGGGCTTGCCGGGCCGGCCTCGGTGCTCTGACACTGTGGCCATGACACCCTCTGCCGACTGGACCGAGCTCAAGCAGCTGTACGACGCCGCCCTGGCCCTGCCCGCCGCCGAGCGGGAGGCCTGGGTGCGCAGCTGCGGCGCCTCGGCGGAGCTGCAGGCCGAGCTGCTGTCGCTGCTGTCCCACAGCACCGGTGGCAACAGCGACGACCCCGACTTCCTGGCCGCGCCGGCCTCGGCCGCCGGCCTGACCGGTCAGCGCCTGGGGCCCTGGCTGCTGATCGATCTGCTGGGCAGCGGCGGCATGGGCGAGGTCTGGCGGGCGCGCCGCGCCGACGGCGCCTACGAGGGCGAGGCTGCGGTCAAGCTGCTCAAGCGCGGCATGGATTCGGCCGCCGTGCTGCGCCGCTTTGCCCAGGAGCGCCAGGCGCTGGCGCGACTGGATCATCCCAATATCGGCCGCCTGTTCGACGCCGGCCTGAGCCCGCAAGGCCTGCCCTACTTCGTGATGGAGAAGGTCGAGGGCCAGGCCATAGACAAGGCCTGCGAAGCCCGCTCGCTGGAGCAGCGCCTGGAGCTCTTCCTGCAACTGACCGATGCCGTCTCGCATGCCCACCGCCACCTGCTCGTCCATCGCGACCTGAAGCCGGGCAATGTGCTCGTCACGGCCTCCGGGCAGGTCAAGCTGCTGGACTTCGGCATCGCCAAGGCGCTGGACCCGCTGGAAGGCGATGCGCAAGACGCCGGCCAGACCCAGCAGGGCGACCGCCCCTACACACCCACCTACGCAAGCCCCGAGCAGGTGCGCGGCGAGCCGGTCAGCACCGCCACCGACATCTACTCGCTGGGCGTGCTGCTCTACCAGCTGCTCACCGGCATCAGGCCCTATGGCCGCCATGCCGCCACGCCGCGCGAAGCGGCGGATTCGGTGCTCAACGAACAGCCCACGCGGCCGAGTTCGCTCTCACCGGGCCAGGTGGGCGACCCCGCCTGGCCGGCGCGACGCCGCCGACTGCGCGGCGATCTCGACAACATCCTGCTGAAGACGCTGGAGAAAGACCCGGCCCGGCGTTACGCCACCGTCGATGCCCTGACGGCCGACATACGCGCTCATTTGCGCGGTTATCCCGTCAGCGCGCGTCCGGCCAGCCCGGCCTATCTGCTCGAGCGCTTCGTGCAGCGCAACCGGCTCGGCGTGGGCCTGAGTGCCCTGGCGCTGCTGGCACTGGTGGGTGGCCTGGCTGGCACGCTGTGGCAAATGCATGAAGCGCAGGCCGCGCGGGCGCAGGCCGAGCGGCGCTTTGCCCAGCTGCGCCAGCTGTCCAACAAGCTGGTGTTCAGCTACCACGATCAGATCGCGCAACTGCCCGGCGCGCTGGCCACGCGCGAGGCGCTCCTGAAAGACGCCCTGGGCTGGCTCGACGGCCTGGCCGGCGAGCTGGGCCCGGAGCTGGCACGCGACCCCGGATTGGCACGCGAACTGGCCGAGAGCTATTCGCGCATAGCCGCCCTGCAGGGCGACGGCTTCTCGCCCAGCCAGGAGCAGCTGCAGGCGGCCGAGCAGAACATCGTCAAGGCGCTGGCGCTGCAGCCGCTCTATCTCGATGCCAGCGCCCGCGACGCCGCCGCGCTGCAAACAGCCGGCGAGATGTGGCAGGGCCGTGCCATGCTGGCCTTGCGCAGCGGCCAGCTGCAGCTGGCGGTCTCGGCGCTGGAGCAGGCGCGCCAGCTCGACGAGAGAGCCATGCATCTGGCGCCGGACGATCCACTGAGCCTGTCCCACCTGGCCACAGTCACCGGCCGCATCGGCGGCTTGCTGGGTGGCAGCCCGGCGATGCCGCAGCTGGGCGAAATCGCTGCGGCCGGGCCGCTGCTGCAGCGCTCGGCCGAGATGTTCGATCGTCTGCGCCAGAAGCTGCCGGCCGACCCCGAATGGGCCCACCAGGCCGCCTGGTCCCGGCTTCAACTGGCCAACTGGGCGCTGCTTGCCGGCCGCCTGGAAGAAGCCGAAGACAACAGCCGCCAGATGCTGGCGCTGCGCGATGCGGCGGTCAAGGCGGCGCCGGAGAACGCCAACTACCGCTACCAGCGGGCCATGAGCCGCTCGGTGGCGGCGCGGGTGCTGCTGGAGCGCGACAAGCCGGCCGAGGCCCTGCAGGTCTTCAACGAAGGCATCGCCCTGCTGCAGGCCGAGCAGGCGCGCGATGCCGCCAACAAGTCGGCCGGCCGTGACCTGCTGCTGCTGCGCTATGGCAGCGCACGCGCCGCCTGGCAGCTCAAGCCCGATGCCGCCAGCCGCGCCGGCCTGCAACAGGCCGCGCTGGCCCTGCCGCCCAGCAAGGGCGAAGACTTCTACCTGGCTCGCTGGCGCGCCGAAGGCCTGTTGTGGCTGGCACGCTCAAGCCTGCAACCCGCCCAGGCACTGGCCTGGGCCCGCGAAGCCCAAGCCCTGATGCGCGGCACGCACGACAGCCCCGACAACGCCAGCCGCCGCTGGATCCTGGCCCTGCTGCTGGGCGAACAGGCGGCTGCGCATGCGGCGCTCGGCGAAGCGGCAGCAGCACGCAGCAGCGCCCAGGAGGCCCTGGCCCTCTGGCGCAAGGGGCCGGTTCCGCCGCACTACGCCAGCTGGCAGCAAAAGTGCCGCGAGCTGGCCGGCGAAAGCTGAGCGCACCAGACGCTCACTCAAACGGGTAACGCACGCCGACCTGGGCGCGGATCCTGTCCATCCAGCTGAGCAGCGCGCGGCTCTCGGCGTGCGGCATGCGCGGGCTTTCGACCAGGCCGGCGCGGACGCAGGCCATCGTCTCGCTGATCTCGCCCTCGAAGCCATTGATGCGGAACGGCGCCTCCACGCGCAGCGGCGGCTCCGCACCGCGCTGCAGCTCCAATGCGGTGGCCTGCGAGAAGCTCTGCGGCAGGCTGATGCGACCGCGCGTGCCGAGAATGTGCAGGGCATTGGGCGACACCGCATCGAAGCTGCAGATGAATTGCGAGACCAGGTCGCCGAAATGAAGACTGGCACTGAGCTGCTGGTCGACGCCCGTCGGCGCGAGGCGGGCATTGGCCTCGATGCGATCAGGCTCCGGGCAGACACCCAGCGCCATCTCAAGGATGAAGCGAGTGGCGGCCAGGTTGTAGATGCCGATGTCCAGCAGCGAGCCCCCCGCCAGGTGGGGGTCGAACAGCCGCGTGCTCGGGTCGTAGGGCGCCGAAAAGCAGAAGCTCGACTGGATGCCGCGCAGCTCGCCGATGGCGCCATCGCGCAGCCACTGGGCCAGTTGCTCGTAGGCGGGCAGGAAGCGGGTCCACAGCGCTTCCATCAGGAAGACGCCGCGCTCCCTGGCCAGCGCCAGCAGGGGTTCAGCCACTGCAAGGCTGGGCACCAGCGGCTTTTCGCAGAGCACCGGCTTGCCGGCCAGCAGGCAGGCGCGAATGGCCTCGCCGTGCTGGGCATGCGGCGTGGCGATATAGACCGCGTCGACCGCCGGATCGGCCAGCAATTCATCCAGCGAGCTGCTGGCCACGGCGGCTGGCGCCCAGCGCTCGGCAAAGGCCGTCGCCTTGGCCGCGTCGCGCGCATGGATGCGGCTGATGCGCGCCTCGGGCAGGCCTTGCACCGCCTGCGCAAAACGGTTGGCGATGCGGCCCGGGCCGATCACCGCCCAGCGGAAAGCGGCCTCGCTCACAGCTTGCGCGCGTCGCGGAAGTCGTCGAGCTTGTCGGGGCGGCGGTTGTTGACGCCGAAGTTGAAGGCACGCACCACCTTCTGTTCCTTGCCGCTGGCCTGCAGCTTGAAGCCGCAGACCATTTCACCCAGGCAGGCCAACAGCATGCCGTCGTTGAAGTCGGACTTGAGCACCGACACCCGGCCCACCGAGCCATCGGCATTGACGGCGATGCCGAACTGGACCACCTGCCGCTCCTTGCTGCGGTCGGTATCGCGTTCAAGCGCCTTCTTGTAGCAGCGGGCCCGGGTGCGCATGCTCTTGTTCATCGCCTCCACATAGCTCGCTTCCACCTCCGCGGGGAAGCCCAGCTGGGGGTCCACATTGGCGAACCTGCCGTCGGCATCACTGACCTGGTAGCAGGACTCGGCGCGGCCCACGCCGGGCGCCAGCAGCAGCGCGGCGACGGTACCCAGGGCGACGAGCCGGTGATGGATTCTTTGCGTCATGATGAAGGCCTCCTTGTTGCAGCCGCAGCGCGGCGAGCGCATTGTCACCGTAAGATCGCCGCCATGTCTGCCGACATCCTCACCGAGCTGCGCCGCCATATCCGCACCGTGCCCGACTGGCCGGTGCCGGGCGTGCAGTTCCGCGACATCACACCGCTGCTGGCCGAGCCGGCGGCCTTCAAGCTGATGATCGACGCGCTGGCCGCGCGCTACGAGGCCATGCGGCCCGAGCTGATCGCCGGCCTGGAGGCGCGCGGTTTCATCATCGGCGCGGCGCTGGCCTACCGGCTGGGCGTCGGCTTCATGCCGATCCGCAAGAAGGGCAAGCTGCCCCATGAATGCATCGAGGAAAGCTATCTGCTCGAGTACGGCAGCGCCACCGTGGAAGCGCATGTCGACGCTCTGCGGCCGGGCCAGCGCGTGGTGCTGGTAGACGACCTGATCGCCAGCGGCGGCACCATGGGCGCCGGCGCCCGCCTCTTGCAGCGCCTGGGTGCCGAGCTGCTGGAATGCGCCGCGGTGATCGACCTGCCGGCGCTGCGCGGCTCGCAGCAGCTGCGCGAGGCCGGCCTGCCGGTGTTCGCGCTGCTGGAATACGCCCTCGATGAATAGGCTGAGGCGCCAGCTGCTGCTTGTGCTGGCCTCATCACCGCTGGCGGCATGCGACTCGCGCAGCAAGACCGAGCGCCAGATCGACAGTGCCTGGCACCGCCAGGCTGCCCTGGAGAGCCTGCTGGCCCCATGGCTCGCCCACGCGCCGCGACCCGACGGCAGCTTTCACATCAACTTCGGCCGCGACTGGCAGCCCAAGGCCGACCAGAACCTGGAAGTGACGCTTCAGGGGCGGATGATCTACGCGATGGTCGTCGGCTACGAACTGAGCCAGGACCGGCGCTTCCTGCAAGCGGCCCTGAAAGGTGGCGAGTACCTGCTGCAGCGTTTTGCCGACCCGGTCCATGGCGGCTTCTTCCTTGTGCTGTCGCCCGAGGGCAAGGTCTTGAGCGATGCCAAGCGCTGCTATGGCCATGCCTTCGCGCTGTTTTCGCTGGCCCACCTCGCCCGCATCACGCAGGACGCGAAATGGCGCCAGGCGGCGCTGCAAGCCTGGCAGCAGATCGAGGCCGGCCTGGCGGACCCGGCCGGCGGCTTCCGCGGCCAGACGGCGCGCAACTTCATGCCCGGCCAGCCCGGCGCGCGCAGCCAGAACCCGCTGATGCATCTGTTCGAGGCCCAGCTGGCCCTGCTCGATGCGACGGGCGATGCAGCGGTTCGCCAGGCTGCGCGGCGGCTGGGGGACTTCGTCATCAACCGGCTGATGCAGGGCCGGCCGGATGGTTCGGCCTACATTCCCGAGTGGTACGACGCCCAGTGGCAAGCGTTGCCGACCAAGCAGGCGGGCGGCTACACCGACATCGGCCACCAGTTCGAATGGAGCCATCTGCTCCTGCGCTCCACGGCGCTGGACGTGGCACCGCTCCATGCTGCGGTGGGCGACCGGCTGCTGCAGTTCGCCCTGCTGGAAGGCTATGACGAGATCGACGGCGGCGCGATCAATCAGGTCTACCCCGACGCGCCGCCCTGGAAGCACAAGGGCTGGTGGCAGCAGGCCGAGTGCACGCGCGCCTTGATCGCAGCCGCCAGCGCGAGCGGCCGCAATGAGTTGTGGCGCCGCTACGAGCAGACGCTGGCGCTGGTGCAGAACGAGTTGATCGACAAGGAGCACGGCGGCTGGCGGCCCGGCCTGTGCCGGCGCAGCGGCTGCGACAACGTGCAGCCCGAGCCGTACCACATGCTGGGCATGCACATGGAAGCGCTGCGGGCCGCCGGCAGCGTGGTCTAGAGAGGACAATCACGCCATGGCCAAACAGATTCCCCGCCTCAGCCCCGAACAGATCAAGAGCATCATCAAGACCGCTTTTGCCGATCGTCCGCCCTACCAACGGGTGTTCGTCGAGCATGGCATCGGCCAGGGCGAGCTGGTGGCGCTGATGAAGCGCGAGCTCACGCCCACCGCCTACAAGACCTGGGCTGCCCAGGGCAAGAGCGTCAAGGCAGCCACGGTGAAGTCGACCTTTCCGCACGGGCGCTGAGCCAGCTGCCAGCCCCGGAGTCATCGGGGTAAGCCCGGGTCTCCGATGCAAAAACCAGCATCGAGAGAGCCAAAAATGTGATTAGCCCTGGATCGAGGGGGTGCCTAGCATCCGCTCCGAACAAGAACAAGCGCTGCCTCGACCTGCTCGGTCGGTACAGCCCGCTTGCCAGTCGGACTGCCCCCAAAAACGATCCAGGAGACAAGATGAAGAAGACAGCCATGCAGCCGCCCCGCGCGGCTGGAAACCAGGTGCTTGTGCTGCGCAGCACTGTGGCCGCAGCGATGACCTTGGGACTCGCGATCGCCGCCAGCGCCCAGGAAGCCAAGCCCGCCGAGCCCCAGCAGCTCGAAGGCGTGACCATCACCGGCGCCCGCAAGTCGGCCGAGAGCGCGCAGCTCATCAAGATGAAGTCCGACCAGGTGGTCGACTCCATCGTCGCCGACGACATCGGCAAGTTCCCCGACAAGAACGTGGCCGAGATCCTCGGCCGTGTCACCGGCGTGCAGATCCAGCGCGGCAACGGCGAAGCCGGCAGCGTGATCGTGCGCGGCCTGGGTGGCATCGTGACGCTCTTGAACGGCCGCGAGTTCTTCTCCGATTCCGGCCGCAGCCTCTACCTGGCCGACGTGCCGGCCACCATGCTGCAGCGCCTGGATGTCTACAAGACCCAGGGCGCCGACCTGCCGGAGGGCGGCACCGCCGGCGTGATCGATGTGCGCACCAACCGGCCGTTCGACTTCAAGGACTCGCAGGTGGTCATCAATGGCCGCATGGAGCACCGCGACAAGGCCAAGGCCGACAACCCCGACCTGAGCGGCATGGCCTCGAACCGCTGGAAGACCGAGCAGGGCGAGTTCGGCGCGCTGGTGGGTCTGTCCTACCAGAAGGGCACTTACCACGATGAACGCGCCTGGGTCGGCGACCCGGTGACCTTCAACCACGGCGGCAAGAGCATCCTCGGTGCCGACGCCATGGGCCGCGTGCTCGACCTCGGCGACCGCAAGCGCCTGGCCGGCAACCTGGCCCTGCAGTGGAAGCCGAACGCCGACATGGAGTTCTTCCTGGAAGGCTTCGCCACCAAGATCGACCATCGCTTCCAGCAGTCGTTCCTGGTGGCAGGCATCCCGGTCTTCGAGCCTACGTCGGTGGTCACCACCAAGCCGGGCACGAACAACCTCGACACGGTCACCAACACCAACTACCCGGGCTGGGGCTTCACCTCAACGCAAGCCAAGCACGACGAAGCCTCGAACAAGCAGTTCGCGCTCGGCGGCCACTGGGACGCCACCGACCGCCTGCGCGTGAGCAGCGAGCTCGCGCACACCAAGAGCCGCATCGACTGGGTCAACCGCATCCTCGACACCGGCTACGCACCGACCAACACCATCGGCAAGGTGCAGGACGGCGGCGGCTACATCGACTATCCGACGCTGGACCTGACCAAGGCCACGAACTTCCGTGTCAACGGCGGCGTGGACGTGCGCGGCGAGCGCAGTGGCGACTCGACCGACTGGCGCGCCGACGCGGTCTACGACATGGCCGGCAACAGCTTCTTCAAGGAATTCAGCACCGGCGTGCGCCTGGCCAAGCGCCACGCCATGGCCGTCAACACCAGCATGCCCTGGACGACCAGCTTCTCGGCCGTGGGCCAGTTGGTGTTGAACTTCCCCGGTATCTACTCGGTGTCGCCGGCCACCTGGGGCGACTTCGGCGTCAAGCAGTATGTGTACGCCGACCGCGAATGGCTGCTCGACAACGGCGAGGCCTTCCGCAAGATGCTGACCGGCAGCACGGCGCTGACCGCCTACGACCCGATGACCTTGTTCGACGACGAGGAGAAGACCAGCGCCGTCTACGGCAAGACCAAGTTCGGCTTCAACGCGGGCGGCGTGCCGGTCAGCGGCGTGGCCGGCCTGCGCCTGGTGCGCACGCAGCAGCACCTGATGGGCAACTCGCGCAACGCCGCCACCAACGTGATCACGCCGGTGGACGTGGACACCTCGCGCACCGATGCCCTGCCCAGCCTGGCGCTGAAGGCAGAGTTCAGCCCGAAGCTGATCGGCCGCCTGGTCCTGGGCAAGGCCATCGAGCGCCCTAACTTCGTCGACTACAACCCGGGCGTCACCTACACGCCGCCGGGCGGTGGCGTGACCTTCGGTACCGCCTCCGGTGGCAATCCGAACCTGAAGCCGACCGAGTCCAAGAACATCGACGTGGCGCTGGAGTACTACTTCGCCCGCACCGGCTCCCTGACGGCCACCGTCTTCGAGCACAAGTTCAAGAACCGCGTGGTCATCGATGCCGGTGAAACGACGATCAATGGCGTTCGCTACAACACCAGCCAGCCGATCAATCTGAACAAGGCCAACCTCGGTGGCTACGAGCTGAGCTACCGCCAGTTCTACGACTGGCTGCCGGGCGTCTTCAGCGGCTTGGGGCTGGAAGCCAACTTCACCTACATGAGCGGCAAGCAGATCAACAAGAGCGGTCTGGAGAGCGACTTCCTCGGTCAGTCCAAGCGAGCCATCAACCTGGTGGCGCTGTACGAGAAGAACGACGTCTACGGCCGCCTGGCCTACAACTGGCGCTCCAAGTTCCTGGCCGAGTACCCGTACCGCACCACCGGCCGTGAACTCTGGGTCGCACCGCTGTCCACGCTCGATGCATCGGCCGGCTACACGTTCAACAAGCACCTGACCATCTCGCTGGATGTCACGAACTTGCTGAACCAGGCCTATCACGACTACTTCGACAAGAACCCGGCGATGGTCCGCGACGTGCGCTACTACGACCGCACCTACGGCATCTCGCTGCGCTGGAAGATGTAAGGACCTGACGGGTCCAGCGAACCGGGCGTTGCCGTGCTGAAGCTGGCAACGCCCTTTTTCTTCAAGATCTCGCGGAGATCAGGCCGCCTGGGTGCTCTCCTGCGCTCGTGGCTGGGCCAGAGGCCCATCCCTTCGCCAGGCACAACCAGTCCTCAGGACTGTTTGTGTCCGGGCTCAGTCCCCCGCCGCCGGCCTGATCTTCGAGCAATCCCCGCGAAGCCATGACCCACCTGCTGAAGCCGCTGATCCTGCAGCGCGCCGACCCGCACATCTCACGCCACGCGGATGGCCACTACTACATGACCGCCTCGGTGCCGCAGTACGACCGCATCGAGCTGCGTCGCGCGTCGACCATCGAAGGCCTGGTTGACGCGCCGCTGTTCGATGTCTGGCGCAAGCCCGACACCGGCCCCTGTTCCGAACTGATCTGGGCACCCGAGCTGCACTTCAACGAAGGCGCCTGGTACGTCTACTTCGCAGCGGCGCCGACGCGTGCGATCAAGAGCGACCTGTTCCAGCACCGCATGTATGCCATCCACTGCAGCGACCCAGATCCATTGACCGGCCGATGGGAATTCCTCGGCCAGGTCGATACCGGCATCGACAGCTTCTGCCTCGATGCCACCACCTTCACGCACCGCGGCCGGCTCTACTACCTGTGGGCACAGAAGGACACGGCCATCGCAGGCAACTCCAACCTCTACATCGCTCCGATGAAGACGCCCTGGCAGCTGGCCGGCCCGCCGGTGATGTTGAGCAAGCCGGAGTTCGATTGGGAATGCCGCGGCTTCCTGGTCAACGAAGGGCCGTCGGTCTTGCAAAGCCACGGCAAGGTCTTCATCAGCTACTCGGCCAGCGCGACGGACGAGAACTACGCGATGGGCTTGCTGTGGGCCGATGAGGAAGCCGACCTGCTCGACCCGAAGCGCTGGCACAAGTCGCCAAGGCCGGTGATGAGCACCTGCTACGAGCACGGCATCTACGGCCCCGGCCACAACAGCTTCACCACCGGTGCCAGTGAAGAAGAAGTGCTGCTGGTCTATCACGCCCGCACCTACACCGAGATCGAAGGCGACCCGCTCTGGAACCCGGACAGGCACACCTTCATCAAGCCCATGCGCTGGAGCGAAGACGGCATGCCGCTGTTCGGACGCCCCTCTTTGTGCGACTGACGATCGGTATGTCGATATCGGTATCGAGCGCCGCCAGGAATTGATTGGATTGCAATTCCGAGCCTGCCTAGCATGGCCCGAAGGCATCACGAGAGCACTCACCCCATGACAATCAGTGACGAGAAGAAGCGCCAGGTCAAGCTGCGCTCCGCCGAGTGGTTCGGCACGCAGGACAAGAACGGCTTCATGTACCGCAGCTGGATGAAGAACCAGGGCATCCCGGACCATGAGTTCCAGGGCAAGCCGGTCATCGGCATCTGCAACACCTGGTCCGAGCTGACCCCCTGCAACGCGCATTTCAGGAAGCTCGCCGAGCATGTGCGGCGCGGCATCATCGAAGCGGGCGGCTTGCCCGTAGAGTTCCCGGTGTTCTCCAACGGCGAATCCAACCTGCGGCCCTCGGCCATGCTGACCCGCAACCTCGCGAGCATGGACGTGGAAGAGTCGATCCGCGGCAACCCGATGGACGCGGTGGTGCTGCTGGTCGGCTGCGACAAGACCACGCCCGCGCTGCTGATGGGCGCGGCCAGCGTGGACGTGCCCGCCATCGTCGTCACCGGCGGGCCCATGCTCAACGGCAAGCTCAAGGGCAAGAACATCGGCTCGGGCACGGTCGTCTGGCAGCTGCACGAGCAGGTCAAGGCTGGCGAGATCTCCATGCATGACTTCATGGCCGCCGAGGCCGGCCATTCGCGGTCGGCCGGCACCTGCAACACCATGGGCACGGCGTCAACGATGGCCTGCATGGCCGAGGCGCTGGGCACCTCGCTGCCGCACAACGCGGCGATTCCTGCGGTGGATTCGCGCCGCTATGTGCTGGCTCACTTGTCCGGCATGCGCATCGTCGAGATGGTCTGGGAGCAGCTCACGCTTTCCAAGGTGCTGACCAAGCAGGCTTTCGAGAACGCGATCCGCGTCAACGCGGCGATCGGCGGCTCGACGAACGCCGTGATCCACCTGAAGGCCATTGCCGGCCGCATCGGCGTGGACCTGGAGCTGGAAGACTGGACCCGCATCGGCCGCGGCACGCCCACGCTCGTCGACCTGCTGCCCTCGGGCCGCTTCCTGATGGAAGAGTTCTATTACGCCGGCGGCCTGCCGGCGGTGATACGCCGCCTGGGCGAGAACGACCTGCTCGTCCACAAGGATGCACTGACCGTCAATGGCAAGACGCTGTGGCAGAACTGCCATGACGCACCGATTTACGACGACGAGGTGATACGCACCATCGACAAGCCACTGATCGAGGACGGCGGCATCTGCATCCTTCGCGGCAACCTCGCGCCGCGTGGCGCCGTGCTCAAGCCTTCGGCGGCCACGCCCGCGCTGATGAAGCACCGTGGCCGGGCCGTGGTGTTCGAAGACTTCGATCACTACAAGGCACGCATCGGCGACCCTGATCTGGACGTCGATGCCAACTCGGTGCTGGTGATGAAGAACTGCGGCCCCAAGGGCTACCCCGGCATGGCCGAGGTCGGGAACATGGGCCTGCCCCCGAAGCTGCTGGCGGCCGGCGTCAAGGACATGGTGCGCATTTCCGACGCCCGCATGAGCGGCACGGCCTACGGCACCGTGGTCCTGCATGTGGCGCCGGAAGCGCGTGCCGGCGGCCCGCTGGCCGTGGTGCAGGACGGCGACTGGATCGAGCTCGACTGCGCCGCCAATCGCCTGCACCTGGACATCAGCGATGCCGAGATGGAGCGCCGCCTGGCCGAGTGGCAAGCCATTCAGACCGTCGACGCTATGGACGCCAGCGGCTACCGCCAGCTCTACGTGAAGCATGTCTTGCAGGCCGATGAAGGCTGCGACTTCGACTTCCTGCGCGGCAAGCGCGGCTCGGCCGTGCCGCGCCACTCCCATTGAATTCCTGAGGATTCCCCAGTGAGCAACAGCATCCAGGGCGAAGCCCTGATCGGCGGCGTGGCCGTTACCGGCGCAGGCGCAACCTACAAGGCTTTCGACCCGAATCTGGAACAGGCGATCGAGCCGGAGTTCCGCGCGGTCAGCCCAGCGCAAGTGGCCGAAGCCTGCGCCCTGGCCGGCGAAGCGTTTGATTCATTCCGTGCAACGACCGACGATCAGCGAGCCGACTTCCTCGAACAGATCGCTGCGCAGATCCTGGCATTGGGCGACGAGCTGATCGTGCGCGCCATGGCTGAGAGCGGCCTGCCGCGCGCCCGCCTCGAAGGCGAGCGTGGCCGCACCGTCAATCAGCTGAAGCTGTTCGCCGAGCTGCTGCGCGAAGGATCGTGGCAGGACGCGCGCATCGACAGCGCCTTGCCGCAGCGCCAGCCACCGCGGCCTGACTTGCGGCTGCGCTTCATCGGCGTGGGGGCGGTGGCGGTGTTCGGTGCAAGCAATTTCCCGCTGGCGTTCTCGGTGGCAGGTGGCGATACCGCCGCCGCGCTGGCAGCGGGTTGCCCGGTCGTCGTCAAGGCGCATTCGGCGCACCCCGGCACGTCGGAGCTGGTGGGCCGTGCGGTGGTCGAGGCGGTGCGCCGCTGCGAGCTGCATCCCGGCACGTTTGGCCTGCTCAGCGGCAGTGGCCACGGCATCGGCGAGACCCTGGTCAAGCATCCGGCGATTCAAGCGGTGGGCTTCACCGGCTCGCGCAGCGGTGGCCTGGCGCTGATGGCGGCGGCCGCCTCGCGCCCGCAACCGATTCCGGTCTACGCGGAGATGAGCAGCATCAACCCGGTCGTGCTCCTGCCCGGTGCCCTGGCCGCGCGCGGTGCCGAGATCGCAGCGGGCTTTGCCGCCTCGCTGACGATTGGCGTGGGCCAGTTCTGCACCAACCCGGGCCTGGTGCTGGGCCTGGCAGGCAAGGATTTCGATGCTTTCGCTGCGGCGGCTGCCGAGGCATTGAAGCCGCTGCCCGCCGGCACGATGCTGACCGCCGGCATCGCCCGCGCCTACCAGCGCGCCGAGGAGGAGCTGGCTTCGCAGCCTGCCGTCACTTCACTGTTGCGCGGCGAGTCCTCGGGCTGCAAGGGCGCGCCCGGCCTCTTCGTCACCACGGGCGAGTCCTTCCTGGCGAACCATGTGCTCTCCAACGAGGTCTTCGGCCCAGCCTCGCTGCTGGTCGCCTGCCACGACCTTGATCAGTTGCTGCAGGTGATCGAGCACCTCGAGGGGCAGCTCACCGCCACGCTGCAATTGCAGGAAGACAGCGAGAGCGACCTCGCCGCCGCGCGCCGCCTCTTGCCGGCGCTGGAGCGCAAGGTCGGCCGCATCCTCGCCAATGGCTTCCCGACCGGCGTCGAGGTGTCCACCGCCATGGTCCACGGCGGCCCCTTCCCGGCCACCTCGGACGGCCGCAGCAGCTCGGTGGGCACCGCCGCGATCCAGCGCTTCCTGCGCCCGGTGTCGTACCAGAACCTGCCGCGCGCCCTGCTGCCCGAGGTGCTGCGCGAGCCGAACGAGCGCGGCGTCTGGCGGCGCCGCGACGGCCTGCTCACACGCAACTAAGAAGACCCAACGGAGACAAGCAAAATGAAGAAGCACCTGCTGGCCCTGGTGGCCGGACTCGCCCTGAGCGCTGCGAGCTTTGCAGCCGATGAGATCAAGGTCGTCGTCGATGCGGCCAAGCCCGGCCCGGTGATCCACCGCAACATCTACGGCCAGTTCGCCGAGCACCTGGGCACCGGCATCTACGAGGGCATCTGGGTCGGTCCCGACTCCAAGATTCCCAATGTGCGCGGCTGGCGCAAGGATGTGGTCGGCGCGCTCAAGAACCTCAAGGTGCCGCTGGTGCGCTGGCCAGGCGGCTGCTTCGCCGATGAATACCACTGGCGCGAAGGCATAGGCCCGCGCAACAAGCGGCCGGTCAAGGTCAACACGCATTGGGGCGGCGTGCCCGAGAACAATGCCGTGGGCACGCACGAGTTCTTCGACCTCGTGGAGCAGCTCGGCGCCGAGGCCTATGTGAACGGCAATATGGGCACGGGCAGCGCGCAGGAAATGGCCGAGTGGCTGGAGTACATGACGGCCGAAGGAAAGTCCACGCTGGCCGATCTGCGCCGCAAGAACGGCCGCGACAAGCCGTTCCGCGTCCACTACTTCGCCATCGGCAACGAGACCTGGGGCTGCGGCGGCAATATGCGCCCCGAGTACTACGCCGACCTCTACCGCCAGGTCGCCACCTTCCTGAAGACGCCCGAGAACAACCGGCCGCTCTTCATCGCCAGCGGCGGCAACGACCAGGACACCAAGTGGACCGAGGTGCTCAGCAAGAACGTGCGCTGGAACTTCGACGCCATCGCCCACCACTACTACACCTTCCCCTCCGGCAAGTGGGAGGGCAAGGGTCCGGCCGTGGGCTTTGGCGAAGACCAGTGGATATCGACGCTTGCCAACACGCTGAACATCGAGAAGACCATCGTCAAGAACAAGGCCATCCTCGACCAGAACGATCCCAAGAAGCGCCTGGGTCTCTACATGGACGAATGGGGCAGCTGGTACGACCCGGAACCCGGCAGCAACCCCGGCTTCCTGGTCCAGCGCAACACCCTGCGTGACGCGCTCCTGGCGGCCCTGCACTTCAATGTGTTCCATGCCCATGCCGACCGCGTGCGCATGAGCAATATCGCGCAGATGGTCAACGTGCTGCAGGCCATGATCCTGACCACCAAGGACAAGCTGATCCTGACGCCGACCTATCACGCTTTCGAGATGTACACGCCCTTCCAGGACGCGACCTCGCTGCCTGTCTCGGTGCAGAACAACCCGACCTACAGCGTGGCTGCGCACAGCATGCCGACGATCAGCGCCACCGCCGCGCAGGGCAAGGACGGCAAGCTCTGGCTGGGCCTGGTGAATGCCGATGCGACCAAGCCGCAGGAGCTGACGCTGGACCTGGGCGCGGCAGTGAAGTCGGCCAAAGGCCGCATCCTGACTGCTGCTGCGATGGATGCAGAGAACAGCTTCAAGGCACCGAACGCGATCAAGCCCGAGCCCTTCGAGGCACAGGCCGTGAACGGCAAGCTGGTGGTGAAGCTGCCGGCCAAGGCCATCGTCGTGCTGGCGGTGGAGCGCTGAGCATGACTGCGCCGAACAGTCGTCGCAACTTCCTCGCGGTCGCCGGGAGCATGGGTGCCTCGCTGGCCCTGACGGCCTGCGGCGGTGGCGGTGGCGGCGGCGGTGCCGCTGCGCCTTCACCGGCACCGGCACCGGCACCGGCACCGGCACCCGCTCCTGCCCCGGCGCCAGCTCCGGCCCCAGCCACGCAAACGGCCGTGCCCTTCGGCAATGCCTCGGTGCACGACCCCTCGGTCATCCGCGTGGACGGCACGTTCTATGTGTTCGGCTCGCACCTGGCCGCCGCCAAGTCCACCGACCTGATGAGCTGGACCAAGATCGCCGATGGCGTGAACGATGCCAACCCGCTGATCACCAAGGTCACGACGGCGCTGGCCGAGGCCTTCGCGTGGTCGCAGGTCACCGGGCTCTGGGCCGCCGACGTGGCGCGCCTGGACGATGGCAGGTTCTACATGTACTACAACTCCTGCAAGGGAGACTCGCCCCGCTCGGCGCTGGGCGTGGCCGTGGCCGACAAGGTGGACGGCCCCTACGTCAACAAGCAGATCATCCTGAAGTCCGGCCAATGGGGCCTGGCCAGCGAAGACGGCACGATCTACGACGCGACCAAGCACCCGAACGTCGTCGACCCGCAGGTGTTCAAGGACGCGGACGGCGTGCTGTGGATGATCTACGGCTCCTACTCCGGCGGCATCTTCATCCTGAAGATCGACAAGACCACGGGCTTGCCGATCGCCGGCCAGGGCTACGGCAAGCACCTGATGGGCGGCAATCATGCGCGCATCGAAGGCGCCTATGTGCTCTACAGCCCGCAGAGCAAGTACTACTACCTGTTCACGTCCTTCGGCGGGCTCGATGCCAGCGGCGCCTACAACCTGCGTGTGGCCCGCTCGCTGAAGGCCGACGGGCCCTACCTCGACGCAGTCGGCAAGGACATGGCCACGGTGATGGGCGCGGCGGGCACGGTCTTCGACGATGCCAGCATCGCGCCGCACGGCCAGAAGCTGATGGGCAACCACCAGTGGCAGCTCGCCAGCGGTGAGACCGGCACGGCCTTGGGCTATGTCTCGGCGGGCCACAACTCGGCCTACTTTGATGCGGCAACCCAGCAGTACTTCCTGATCTTCCACAGCCGCTTCCCCGGCACCGGCGAAGCCCACGAGATCCGGGTGCACGAGATGCACCTGAACGAGGACGGCTGGCTGGTGGTCGCGCCGTTCCGCTACGCACCGCTGAGCCTGGCCACGCCGGCGCAGACGGTTGACGTGAGCAGCGCGCAGGCGGTGGGCAGCTACAAGCTGATCAACCACGGCAAGGACATCACGGCCACGATCAAGGCATCAAGCGCGATCCGGCTGAATGCCGATGGAACGGTCAGCGGCGGCATGGCCGGCACCTGGGTGCACAAGGGCAGCAACAAGCTCAGCCTGACGAGCGGCGGCGTGACCTACAGCGGCGTGCTCTCGCGGCAGTGGAACACCAATGCCAATGCCTTCGTCGTGACGTTCAGCGCCCAGTCCTCTGGCGGCGTTTCGGTGTGGGCTGCCCGAACGGGTGACTAGGATGAAGTGGCCCTTGCGCGAGCCAAGGACATCGGGCGAGGGGTTCCGCTCCTGTCCCCCGGACCGGGCTTGGCCCGGCCCTCCTCCTTTACCTCGCTGCACCCCTCACCCGACGTCCTTGGCCAGCCGCTGTCCTGCAACGGATACCGAAAGCCTGTCGTACCGGAGCTGGGCGGCTGGGCGTTCTTCAGAGCGAGGTAAAGAAGGAGGCGTCGGCCAGAGGCCGACGACGGGGGACACGAGCGCAGGAGAGCGCCCAGGCGGCCAGATCCTCAGAGCGCTGTTCGCCTCAGTATTCCTGGTCGTTGCAAGCGCAAGCAGCGCAGCAGCGCAGCTCTTTCCGCTCTCGGAAGTCAGACTCAAAGACGGCCCCTTGCTCGAAGCGCAGGACACCGACCGCCAGTATCTGATGGCGCTGGACGCCGACCGGCTGCTCGCGCCCTTCCGCCGCGAGGCCGGCCTGCCGCTGCCAAAGCCTAGCTACGGCAACTGGGAATCCAGCGGGCTCGATGGCCACATGGGCGGCCACTACGTTTCGGCATTGGCCCTGATGTGGGCTTCCACCGGCGACGCTGCCGTGAAGCAGCGGCTGGACTATGTGATCGCCGAACTCAAGCGCTGCCAGGACCAGCTGGGCACGGGCTACATCGGCGGCATCCCCGATGGCAAGACAGCTTGGGCCGAGATCGCCAAGGGCCAGCTGAAGGTCGACAACTTCTCGGTCAACGGCCGCTGGGTGCCCTGGTACAACCTGCACAAGCTGTTCGCCGGCCTGCGCGATGCCTATGTTCACGCGGGCAGCGAAGACGCCAAGCTGATGCTGGTCCGCTTCAGCGACTGGGCCCTGCAACTCACCGCGAAGCTGAGCGAGGAGCAGATGCAGGCCATGCTCAAGAGCGAGCATGGCGGCATGAACGAGGTGTTCGCCGATGTCGCGCAGATCACGGGCGATTCGAAGTACCTGCAGCTCGCGCAGCGCTTCTCGCACCAGGCCCTGCTGCAGCCGCTCTTGCAGCAGCGCGACGCGCTGACCGGGCTGCATGCCAACACGCAGATTCCCAAGGTGATCGGCTTCGAACGCATTGCTGAAACTGGCGGCGAGAAGACCTGGCACCAGGCCGCCCGCTTCTTCTGGAAGACCGTGGTGGAAAAGCGCACGGTGGCCATCGGCGGCAACAGCGTCAAGGAGCACTTCCACCCGGAGGGCGACTTCCAGCCCATGCTCAACGAGGTGGAAGGCCCGGAGACCTGCAACAGCTACAACATGCTGAAGCTCACCGCGGCGCTCTATCGCGCCGATGCGGCCCGGGGCGGCGCCTATGCCGACTACTACGAGCGCACGCTCTACAACCACATCCTCTCGGCCCAGCATCCGCGCAGCGGCGGCTTTGTCTATTTCACGCCGATGCGACCGCAGCATTACCGCGTCTATTCGCAGGTGGACCAGGGCATGTGGTGCTGCGTCGGCTCCGGCATCGAGAGCCACGCGCGGCATGGCGAGTTCATCTATGCGCATGAGGGTGATGCGCTCTACGTGAACCTGTTCATCGCCTCGAGCCTGAACTGGCGCGATCAGGGCGTTCGCATCACGCAGAGCACGCGCTTCCCGGACGAGAGTCGCAGCCGCATCAGGATCAACGATGCCGGCAGCTTTGCCTTGAAACTGCGCTATCCATCCTGGGTGGCCGCCGGCGCAATGAAGCTCATGCTCAACGGCCGCGCGATCAAGGTAAGCGGCAAGCCGGGTGAGTACATCGAGATCCGCCGCAGCTGGGCCGATGGCGACACGGTGGACATCGAGCTGCCGATGCGCACTCAACTCGAGCCCATGCCGGGCCTGAAGAACTACTACGCGGTGCTGCACGGCCCCATCGTGCTGGCCGCCAAGACCGAAGGCCCTGCCGGCGAACGATTGAACTTCCGCGCGGACGATTCGCGCATGGGCCATATCGCCCAAGGACCGGTCTGCCCGCAGGAATCGGCGCCGGTGTTCGTCAGCGACCGCAAGGATTTCGAGCGCCGCTTCAAGCCGGTGAAAGGCCAGCCGCTGACCTTCACCGCGCCGGGCCTGATCCAGGGCCGTGGCGTCGAGCACATGCGGCTGATCCCCTTCTTCCGCGTGCATGACTCGCGCTACATGCTGTACTGGGCGCACACCACGCTCGCCCAGCAGAGCGTGCTGCGCAGCTCGATGGCTGCTGCCGAGGCTGAGCGCTTGAAGCTCGATGCGCAGACCATCGACCAGGTCGCGCCGGGTGAGCAGCAGCCGGAGTCGGACCATGGCTTCAGGGGCGAAGGCGTGGAAAGCGGCATCAACAAGAACTCGCGCTGGCGCCATGCGCGCCAATGGTTCAGCTATGAGCTCGCCGACCGCGAGCTGCAAGCTCGCAAGCTGCGCCTGAGCTTCTCCGGCGGCGACGCGGGCCGGCGCTTCGACCTCATCGTCAACGAGCAGCTGATCAGCGAAATCCTGCTTTCCGCCAACGCACAAGACATCTACAGCCGGGACTTCGAGTTGCCGGCCGACCTGGTCAAGGCATCCAACGGCAAGCTGAGCGTCAAGTTCGTGGCCCAGCCCGGCTCCATCGCCGGCGGCCTCTACGGTCTGCGCCTGCTCCGCTGAACGAAACGCTCGCCAGATTGAGCACCGCCGCCGGCCACCGCTTCCTACCATCCATTCAAACCAAGAACCGGAGACAGACATGATGACCACCCTTCTGCGCCGCACCCTGCTGGGCGCTGCCCTCTTAGCGCCGCTCGTTGCAACAGCCGCCGACAAGCCGCTGGTGATGGGCTTCTCGCAAGTCGGCGCCGAGAGCGAATGGCGCAGCGCCAACACCGCCTCGGTGAAGGCCGCCGCCAGGCAGGCGGGCATCACGCTCAAGTTCGCCGACGCGCAGCAGAAGCAGGAGAACCAGGTCAAGGCGATCCGTACCTTCATTGCGCAGAAGGTCGACGTGATCGCCTTCTCGCCGGTGGTGGAGTCGGGCTGGGACACGGTGCTGAAGGAAGCCCGCGCCGCCAGGATCCCGGTGATCCTGACCGACCGCGCGGTCAATGTGTCGGACCCCTCGCTCTACGTGAGCTTCATCGGCTCGGACTTCGTCGAGGAAGGCCGCAAGGCTGGCCGCTGGCTGCTGGAGCGTGCGGCCAAGACGCCGGGCGCTTCGCTGAACATCGTCGAGCTGCAGGGCACCGTGGGCTCGGCCCCGGCCATCGACCGCAAGAAGGGTTTCGAGGAAGTCATCAAGGCCAACCCCAAGCTGCAGGTGATCCGCTCGCAGTCGGGCGAGTTCACGCGGGCCAAGGGCAAGGAAGTGATGGAAGCCTTTCTGAAGGCCAAGGACAAGAAGATCGACGTGCTCTATGCACACAACGACGACATGGCCATCGGTGCGATCCAGGCGATCGAAGAAGCGGGCCTGAAGCCGGGCAAGGACATCACCATCATCTCCATCGACGGCGTGAAGGGCGCATTCCAGGCCATGCTGGCCGGCAAGCTCAACGTGACCATCGAATGCAATCCGCTGCTGGGCCCGCAGCTGATGGAACTGGCCCGCAAGGTCGTGGCCGGCCAACCGGTGGAGAAGCGCATCACGGTGATCGAGGGCGTGTTCCCGGCTGAGGTGGCGGCGAAGGAACTGCCGAATCGGAAGTACTGAGCATGTCGAGTGCTGTCCCTGTGCTGGAGCTGTCCGGCATCCACAAGGAGTTTCCGGGCGTGAAGGCGCTGTCGGACGTGCGTCTGCGCCTCTTCCCCGGCGAGGTCCACACGCTGATGGGCCAGAACGGCGCCGGCAAATCCACCCTGATCAAGGTGCTCACGGGGCTCTACACGCCGGAGCAGGGCCGCATCGTCCTGAGCGGCAGCGAGGTGGCTCCGCGTTCGACAGAAGAAGCCCAGAAGCTGGGCATCAGCACGGTCTACCAGGAGGTCAATCTCTGCCCCAACCTGTCGGTGGCGGAGAACATCTGCATCGGTCGCTACCCGCGCCGCTGGGGCCAGATCGACTGGCGGGCCATGCGCGCCGAGGCCCTCCGCGTGCTGGCGCAGATGGACATCGCCGATATAAACGTGGACGCGCCGTTGGCTCGCTATTCACTGTCGGTGCAGCAGATGGTGGCGATTGCGCGCGCGCTCTCAATCTCGGCCCGCGTGCTGATACTTGACGAGCCCACGTCGAGCCTCGATGAGGCTGCGGTGCAGCGGCTGTTCGCCGTCCTTCGTCGCCTGCGCGAGCAAGGGATGGCCATCCTCTTCGTCACACATTTTCTGGACCAGACCTACGCAATCTCCGACCGCATCACGGTGATGCGCAATGGCGAGACCGAGGGCGAGTACCTGGCGGCGGACCTCAGCCGCCTGGCCCTGGTCAGCAAGATGGTGGGCGAGTCGCAAGCCGAGGCGCAGCAGCGCACGGCAAGTTCTTGCCAGGCGGGCGAGACGGTGCTGCGTGCGAAAAGCCTTGGCCGCTTCGGCGCACTGCAGCCGCTGGACCTGCATCTGCGTCGCGGCGAGGTGTTGGGCCTGTGCGGCCTGCTCGGCTCGGGTCGCACCGAAGCGGCGCGCCTGCTGTTTGGCGCCGATGCGGCGGACTGCGGCGGCATCGAGATCAAGGGCCGGCTGCAGCGCTTCAAGTCACCGCGCGAGGCGATTGCCGCCGGCATCGCCTTCTGCTCCGAAGACCGCAAGCATGAGGGCGCCATCCTGGCGTTGTCGGTGCGCGAGAACATCGTGCTGGCATTGCAGGCTCGCAAGGGCCTGCGGCTGGTGATGAGCCATGCCGAGGCGCAGGCACTGGCCGACGGCTTCATTCAAAAGCTCGGCATCAAGACGCCAAGCGCCGAGACCCCCATAGGCCAGCTCTCCGGCGGCAACCAGCAGAAGGCCTTGCTGGCCCGCTGGCTGGCCACCGACCCGGCCCTCTTGATACTGGACGAACCCACGCGCGGCATCGACGTGCGTGCCAAGGAAGAAATCATGGACCACGTGGCCGGCCTGGCCCACCGCGAGGGCGGCATGGCCGTGCTCTTCATCTCCTCCGAGCTGCCCGAGGTGCTGCATTGCAGCGACCGATTGCTGGTGCTGCGAGACCGCAAGGCCGGCGGCGAGTACCGGCGCGGCGAGCTGGATGAGAAGACCGTGCTTGAAGCGATTGCCGGCGAGGCTGCATGAAGGAGCTGTCCCGCCCTCTCGCGGCGCTGGCGTTGCTGCTGATCGTCGCCCTGTTCAGCGTGCCGGGCTTCTTCCATCTGGAAATCAAGGACGGCCATCTCTATGGCAGTCTCGTCGACATCCTCAACCGCGCCGCGCCCTTGATGCTGGCAGCCCTCGGCATGACGCTGGTGATCGCCACGCGGGGCATCGATGTTTCCGTCGGCGCCGTGGTAGCGATTTCGGGCGCCGTCGCCGCCGCGCTGGTCGCCGCGCAGCAAGGCCTCTGGGTCGCTTTGGCCGCCGCCATGGGCGCTGCGCTGGTTTGCGGCGCGTGGAACGGTCTTCTGGTCGCGGCGCTGGGCCTGCAGCCCATCATTGCCACGCTGATCCTGATGGTGGCTGGCCGCGGCCTGGCCCAGCTGTTCACCGACGGCCAGATCGTCACGGTCTATGAACCGGCCTCCTTCTTCTTCCTCGGCAGCGGGCATCTGCTCGGCCTGCCCTTCTCGCTCTTTGTCGTGGCGGCGATGTTCGGCCTGACTTCACTGCTGATGCGCAAGACGGCGCTCGGCCTGTTCATCCAGACCGTGGGCATCAACCCGGTGGCGGCCCGCTTGGCCGGCGTGCGCACCGCTGCCTTGATCTTCCTTGCCTATGTCTTCTGCAGTGCCTGCGCCGGCCTCTCTGGCCTGATGATCGCCTCCAACATCAAGAGCGCGGACGCCAACAACGCCGGCCTCTTGCTGGAGCTGGATGCCATCCTCGCGGTGACCCTGGGCGGCGGGCAGCTCACCGGCGGCAAGTTCAGCCTGGCCGGCAGCCTGATCGGCGCGCTGATCATCCAGACGCTCAGCTACCTGATCTACGCGCTGGGCGTACCACCCCAGGTCACCATGGTCGTGAAGGCGGTGGTGGTGTTCGCGGTCTGCATCGCGCAGTCGCCCAATCTGCGGACCCGCAGCGCATGAGCTCAATCCTTCAAAGCCTGCGCGCCCTCGCCGTCGCGCCCGCCTTCACCTCCCTGGTCAGCGTCGCCCTCCTGCTGGTCCTGTTCGGCGCCGGCGCGGTGAACTACACCGGCTTCGCCTCGCTGCAGGTCGTCTTCAACCTCTTGATCGACAACGCCTTCCTGCTGGTGCTCGCGGTGGGCATGAGCTTCGTGATCCTGTCGGGCGGCATCGACCTCTCCGTCGGCTCGGTGCTGGCCCTGACCACCATGGTGGCGGCCTGGCTGCTCCAGGTGGCGCACTGGCCGCCCCCCCTGGTGATGACGGTCGTGCTGCTGGGTGGCGCGCTCTTCGGCGCGGCGCAAGGCTGGCTGATCCATCGCTTCAAGTTGCAGGCCTTCATCGTCACGCTGGCCGGCATGTTCCTGGCGCGCGGCCTGTGCTTCCTGATCAGCGTGGACTCGATCACCATCGATGCGCCGATGTTCGTCACGCTCTCGCAAACGCAGTGGACGCTGTTCGGCGCCTTCGTCTCACCAGGCGCGGTGATCGCGCTGGCGGTGCTGGCCGTCGGCACTTGGCTCTCGCAGCGCAGCGCGTTCGGTCGCGCCGTCTACGCCATCGGCGGCAATGAGCAATCGGCCTTGATGATGGGCCTCAATGTCGGCCGCAGCAAGGTCTTGATCTATGCGCTGAGCGGCTTCTGCGCCGCGCTGGCCGGCCTGCTGTTCTCGCTCTACATGCTGTCGGGCTACGGCCAGCATGCGCAGGGCACCGAGCTGGATGCCATTGCCGCCGTGGTGATTGGCGGCACGGTGCTCAGCGGCGGCTATGGCTATGTCGCCGGTGCGCTGTCAGGCGTGCTGGTGCTGGGCCTGATCCAGACCTTGATCGCCTTTGACGGGGCTTTGAGTTCCTGGTGGACCAGGATCGTCATTGGCGCCCTGTTGTTCGTGTTCTGCGGCGTGCAGCGCTTGCTGGCTCGCCGCGCCTCTTGAGAGAGCCTTCATGAAGCATCTGATCTCCGCCCTCGCACTGGCCGGACTGAGTGTCACCGGCGCCCAAGCCGGCAACCCGCTATTCCCCAAGCTCTTCACCGCCGACCCAGCAGCCATCGTCGACAAGGGCCGCGTCTACCTCTACGTGGGTCATGACGAAGCCAGGCCGGAGGACAAGGACTATGTGATGCACGAGTGGCGCGTCTATTCGAGCTGCGACATGGTCAACTGGCGCGACGACGGCGTGCCGCTGACGCCCTTCACTTTCAGCTGGGCGCGCGACAAGGCCTGGGCGGCCGACGTGGTCAAGCGCGAAGTTGACGGGAAGATCAAGTACTGGTTCTATGCACCGGTGGCGCACAAGACCATTCCCGGCATGTCCATCGGCGTGGCCGTGTCCGACAGCCCCACCGGCCCCTTCGTCGATGCGCGCGGCACCGCCCTGGTCACCAACGACATGACCACGCAGACCAAGATCAGCTGGGACGACATCGACCCCGGCGTCTTCATCGACGACGACGGGCAAGCCTACTTGTACTGGGGCAACACGGTGCTGAAGTACGCGAAGCTGAAGCGCAACATGACCGAGTTCGATGGGCCCATCCACGTGGTGGAGGTGCCCAACTTCACCGAGGCGCCCTACCTGCACAAGCGTGCGGGCACCTACTACCTCAGCTACGCCCAGCACTTCCCCGAGGAGATCGCCTACATGACCGGTCCGAGCCCGACCGGGCCCTGGACGCCGCGCGGCGTGATCATGGGCAAGAACGACAAGACCAAGACCATCCACCAGGCCTTCATCGAGTTCAACGGCAAGTCCTATGTGCTGTATCACAACGCCGAGCTGCCAGGCGGTGGCGAATGGCGCCGCTCCGTCGCGGTGGAGGAGGTTCGCTACAACGCGGACGGCACGATCCAGCCGATAGCGCAGACCAAGAAAGGCCCGAAGGCGAACCCGAGCCCGGGGTGCAAACGGGCGACGTGATCTGAAGCTTGGCCACCGCACTACAGTTGCGGCCATGCATGCCTTCATCCACGCCCCGGCCGCGCGAGCGCTTGCCCCAATCCTCCTTGCGGTCGCGGCTTCCCCTGTCTGGGCCACCGAGGTGGAGTGGCTGCCGAGCTGGAAGGCCAAGGACAGAGCCGCCTACGAAGTTACCCGGTGCAAGCCGATCAAGGCCGAGGGCCGAACTGTGGACACCTGCGTCAAGGGTCGGCTGGACATCGTCGTGCTGCGTGCCAACGCAACCAGCTCATTGCAGCGCTGGAACTCCGACATCCTGGGCGAAGCGCTCGCCAGCAGCGGCCTGGCCTCCGAGGCACTCGCTACGCTGCGCGAAGCGATGCGTTTCTCGATGGACATCGAGTTCGATGGCGCGGCGCAGCCGGTGCGCCTGCCCAACGGCGACGAGATCAGGCAGAAGCTGAAGGCCGTCTACAGCATGCGTACCCTCAGCAAGGACGGCAAGCCCCTCGACGCCAAGGCGTTGGCCGCCACCGAAGCCTTTGTTGGGCAACTGCTCGGCTCCGATGCCCGGCTGCTGGCCTTGATGGCCAAGGATGCGAATATCCTTTACTCGCCGCTGGGCGGCAGCTTCACGATCGGCCAGACGGTTCATGTCGAGTCATCGATGCCTTCACCCTTTGGTTCGGCGCCTTTCAAGTCCACGCTCTCCGTCACCACCCAGGCCGGCGGCGAAGGCACCCAGGAGTTGCAGCTGGACATCATCGAGGACCTGGATCGAAACTCGCTTGCTGCGGCCCTGGACGACATCATCAAGCCCCTGGTCGGGAATTTGGGCAAACCTGAAGCGGCCGCCGAGATGCGCGCCGCCTTTTCATCGATGACATTGCGGCGCAACAGCCGCTACAGGATCCAGCCGGCCAGCAGCTGGCCCTTGCTGGTCAACTGGCGACAGTCGCTCGAAGTGAGTGGGCAAAGCCGGCTGGAAGTGACCGAGTTCAAACGCCTGCAATGAGCGGAACGTGGGCGAGCAAGCCCGGCCGTTACGCCTGTCGCCCACCCTGGCAGCCGGCCGCAGTAGCATGCCCATCGTCACAGGGGGAAACCAAGATGAAGCTGCGAGTCCTGTTGAGCGCGTCGCTGAGCGCCTGTCTGCTCTTGCCATTGATGCCGGCGAGCGCCATGGAAGGAGGGAGCAAGCCCCTGACGGTCGCGCTGATCGCCACGCTCGGCGACCAGTTGACCATGGTCTACAAGCGCCCCACGCGCGCCAGCCAGGTGGAGCCCTACACGCGCCGCACGATCCAGGTGGACGGCCAGTTGCTCAACTACTCGGTGCTGCGCGGCCTGGACAGCGCCATCGCCGCCGCCGAGCCCGAGGCACAGCGCGTGATGCTGCGCTGGCGGCCCTCGCCCGAGCTGACCGCGCTGCTGAAGAGCAGCACGACGCAGAACGCCAACGAGCTGCTGCTCGAGGCCCTGGTGAATCAGCTGAGCCAGATTCCCCAGCGCGCCGGCTGGGACCGCATCGAAGCCATCGTGCCCAACTACTCCTGGGTCGAGAAAGACGGCATGCCGCGCAATATCGGCGGCATCGGCATCTTCGTCCAGCCCGTGGGCAGCGAATGGAGCATCGAGGACGAGGAAGGCGTGGACCGGACCGCGGAGTACAAGGCGGACACCTACGACACGGTCAACCCCAACACCGGCGTGAAGGGCAAGGACTCCGGTTTCGTCGCGCCCTACATCTACTTCGACCGCCTGACCATCGACGCCAGGACGCTGCAGGTCTTGTCACGCAAACCGCACTACGCCAACACCAAGTATGCGGACCCTAAATCCAAGTCCATCGACGTCATGGAAGGCATCACGCCGGCCAAGCTGGTGGAGCAGCTGACCACGCTGGTGGAGAAGGCCGCCTACCAGTCGGTGCGCGGCAAGGTGGAGGTCGAGGTCGGGCCGGTCAAGCAACTGCCGGGCAAGTGAGTCGCTGAGGTCTCAAGCCCTCAGCAAGTACTCGATCCCTGCCGTGATCGTCGCCATCTGCGCGGCATTGCATTGCGCCGGGCTGGCCGTCGGGCTGTCCGGGTAGACCTCGGTGGTGGTGACAAAACGCGCGCCGGTCATGCCGCCGCACAAACCCAGCTCGCGCTTGGCGTAGTTGATGACGCCGAACTGCTGCAGGGGCGTGCCGATGATGGCGCCATGCTCGTCGGCCTCGGCGATATGGGTCACGCGCTGCACGGCTTCGATCAGCGCACGCTGGAACTCGGGCACCGGGCGCTCGGTGTCGGCCACCAGATAGAAGCCATCGGGAATCGCATGCCAGTCGAAGGTCTTGCCGTCGCGTGCCGCCTTGGCGGGGCCGAATTCGCTGTTGTCGGTGTCGGTGGTTTCGTGCAGGTCGACATGCAGGTCCACGCGCGGCGCGTTCGCGGCCACGCATTCCAGTGCCTGCGTTGATTCCGCGGCCGGGCCGCCGGCCCTGAACTGCCGGTTCGGGTCGATGGCGTCCGGGTTCCAGCGGTTGATCGTCTCGTAGCCCCAGGGGCTGATGCAGGGCAGGACCAGCAGATTGACCCGGGCTGCATGGCGGGTGAACTCGTCGCGTACCCATTGCAAGGCACCATGCACGCCGCTGGTTTCGTAGCCATGCACGCCACCGGTCACCAGCACCGTCGGTCGATCTGCGCTCCACTCAGCGCTGCGTACTGCGTAGAGCGGGTAGCTGGGCAGGCCCAGGCGCCCGTAGTCGATCACGCCGTACTGGAACAGCTCGGCCTGCTCCGGCAAGGTCGCCTTCAGCGGCGCGACGACCTCGTCGGCATAGCTGCGTTGAATCTGCTGGCGCTGCAGCCAGGAAGCCCTCTCGGCCGCGCTCCAGGGCATGCCAGGCGTTCCGATGGGATAGGGCGGTGTGATGGCGGGGGTGCTGGGGGTGCTCATGTCTGCATTGTGGCAAGTCGGCGCGCCCGGGCAACCGGCGCATCCTGACCCAGCGCATCTCAGCGGCCCGGATTTGCACTCCGTCGACAGCCGCTTCCGGCACCGATGCAAGGCTCAGACACTGCAATCACTGACACAGCAAACACCCCAGGAGCCCACCATGAACACCACCGTCAAAGCACTCGCTTTCGCCCTCGTCGCCGTCACCAGCGCTGCCGCCATCGGCACCGCCTACGCCGACCACGCTGCCCAGGATGCAGCAGGCATCGTGAAGCTGGAACGCGTGGTGATCAGCGGCAAGCGCGCCGCAGCACCAGTGGTGACCGCCCAGCTGCCCCGCGTTGTGATCCTGGGTCGCACCGTGACCACGCTGGACCTGCATGTGGCCAGCATCCAGAAGACCGGCAAGACGACCTGATCTGACTGCTGGCTACGCAGCCAACCGGCCAAGCGGCGGCGAACGCCCGCCCTCAGACCAGCGACACGCGACGCTTGGCGCGCCACAGCAGCAGGCCGCCCAGGGCGGCACCAAACAGCGGCGCATAGACGTTCAGCCGCATCAGCGTGGGCGTACAGGCAAAGCAGAAGATTGCCAGCCCCATCAGGTTGTTCTGGTGCGTGCGCCAGGACTTGGCCGCCGAGACCGTCTCGATCACCAGGCCGCGCCGCATCGCCATCCAGTAGAACAGCGTCTGCAGGAGCAGGATCAGGCCGATCACCGGCACATAGACCAGCAGCGCTGCCAGGTTGGTGGTGTAGCGCCCCAGCAAGGCTGCGGCGAAGGGAAAGAAGCACACCAGGGCCAGAAAGCTCAGGGCGCAGACCAGCAGCGGCAGGTCGATCTCGCGCACCTGCTCGGCCAGCCGGTGATGCCAGACCCAGAACAAGCCCAGCATCGCAAAGCTGAAGAAATAGGCGCCAATCACGTATCCGTGATGCATGAGCGCATGGACCAGCTCCTCGGCGGATCCCCGGTCGGACAGCTCGGGCACCTTGACCTCCAGCACCAGGATGGTCATGGCGATGGCGAACACGCCATCCACCAGGGTTTCGAGGCGGGCGCGGTGGATGCGGAAGGGGCTGTTCATGGCTGCGGTCACCTGTGCGGATTGCAATCGGTGGCGGCAGCATAGCTGCGGCACATCAGAAACGGATAAGGGCAGACCTCACCTCAGGGGCCGGCGCAGCTCTTTCAGGCCATGGGTTCGAGGCGGCTACAGTGCGCGCACAGTGTAGGCAAGGACGCACCATGACCGACCAGACCATCCGCTTCGACGACGGCGCCAGCTACGAGATCATGATGGGGCGCTGGAGCCTCAT
Organism: Paucibacter sp. JuS9; assembly: GCF_044043925.2. Taxonomy (NCBI): domain Bacteria; kingdom Pseudomonadati; phylum Pseudomonadota; class Betaproteobacteria; order Burkholderiales; family Sphaerotilaceae; genus Roseateles; species Paucibacter sp. JuS9. The sequence goes on along the minus strand of NZ_CP194172.1, from coordinate 4,481,715 downwards.
CGTTGGCGCCCGCTTCATCGACTGGATCGCCGTGCCGGGCGGCCAGCGCTGGGTCGACATCGGCTGCGGCAACGGTGCCTTCACCGAAAGGCTGGTGGAGCGTTGCGCTCCGGTGCAGGTGCATGCCTTCGACCCCTCCGAGGGTCAGCTGGCCTATGCACGCAGCCGCTTGCCCGCCGGCACGCCCGTCGTCTGGGCTCAGGGCGATGCGATGAAACTGCCGCTGGAAGACGGCTGCTGCGATGCAGCCACCATGGCTCTGGTGCTGTTCTTCGTGCCCGATCCCCGGGTCGGCCTGGCCGAAATGGTGCGGGTACTCCGGCCTGGTGGCGTGGCGGCGGCCTACCACTGGGACATCCTGAATGGCGGCTTCCCGCTGGCCGCCATCGGCGCCGAGATGATGAAGCTGGGCGTGCCCCCGCGCATGCCGCCCAGCGCTTCGGCGTCCACGCTGGAAGCCTCGGAAGTGCTGTGGAAGGAAGCCGGGCTGCAGGATGTCCGCACGACGCAGTTCACCGTGGAACGCCAATTCGCCAGCTTCGACGATTACTGGCACAGCGCCGCCAACAGCAGCTCGATGAAGCCGATGTTCGAAGCACTCCCCGCCGGGCAGCTCGAGGACTTGAAGGCCAATGTTCGGCAAAGGCTGGAGGCCGGCGACGGCCCCTTGACGGTGAGCGCCCGCGCCAATGCGATCTGCGGTATCAAGCCATGACTTTTGCCCACTCGATGGCCGGCAATCTCGTGAAGATTTGCGATCCTGACGCGCCGCGCCAACAATTCCTTCATACCGCTCGTGGAAGATCGGCCCATGGGAATGCTTGATAGAGAAGAGCTGCGCTGGCGTACCGCGGTGGAGCAAGGCCGTTTTGGCGTCTGGGACCTGGACCCGGGGCTCGACATCGTCCACTACTCGCCCCGCTGGAAGGAACACATGGGCTTTGCCGATGTCACGGCGGCCGACAGTACCTCGTTCTGGCGTTGCCGTGTGCATCCTGAAGACCTGGCGCCGATGCTCAAGGCCTTGCGCTCCCATCTGGACGGATTCCGTCCCGGCTACGAAGCCAAGTTCCGCATCCGCAGCAACGGCTCGGGCTACCGCCTGATGCTGTCGCGTGGGCTGGCGGTGGAGCGGGATTCGCAGGGCAAGGCACTGCGCATGGTGGGCACCATGGTGGACCTGACCGACCGGCCGGGAGCACCACTGCGAGAAGCACTGCCCCAGGTGGATGCTCTGACAGGCAACGCATGGGCCTTCCACCACCTGCTGAGCGGCCAAGCGGCCAGCGGCCTGCAGGACCAGGTCAGCGAGCTTCTCGAGCTCTCGCTGCGCCAGGCACCGCCCAAGACCTGAGCCCGCGTCAGTAGAGCTCCCTCGCCGCCACCCTTACCTCCTGCAAGAGCTGCCGGGCGCCCGGTGAGAGCAGGTGACCCTCGCGGGTGATGATGCCGAAGGCGTCCATCTTGCAAGGCAGGTCGATGGGCAGGATGGCCAGGACCTTCAGCGAGGCGTAATAGCGCGCCACCTCCACCGGCATCACGTGCAGTGAATCGGTCTGCTGCAACAGCGCGGTGATCAAGAGCAGCGCCGTCGTGTCCACCGCATTGGCCGGCGGCTCCAGTGCAGCGCGGCGGAACATCAGCTCCCAGCGATGGCGCAGGACGCTGCCCTGCGGCGGCAGGATCCAGGGCTGGGTGGCGAGATCCGCGAGCTTGAGGTTTTCTTCCTTCAAGAGCGGATGGCCGATGCGCGCCACGGCGCAGGCCGGCTCCACCGTCAGCTCCTCGTAGTGCAGGCCGGCCGCGCCCTCCTCTTCGACAATGCGGCCGATCATGAAGTCCAGCTTGCCCTTTTGCAGCATGTCCACCAGCACCTTGCTGGTTTCCATCTGCACGCCGATCCGCAGCATCGGGGCCTTGAGCTTGATGCGTGAGATCGCGCGCGGCAAGAGGCCCATGGCCGGCGTCATGATCACGCCCACTTCGACCTGGCCGCTCAAGCCGTTCTTCAAGGCCACGATGTCTTCATGTGCCAGCGACAGGCTGGTGAGCGCCATGCGGGCATGCCGAATCATGGTCTCGCCGTAGAGCGTGGGCTCCATGCCGCGCGGATGCCGCTCGAAGAGCTTGACCTCGAGCATGTCCTCCAGGTCCTTCAGCTGCTTGGAAGCGGCCGGCTGCGTCATGCACAACGCCTCGGAAGCACGGTGGATGTTGCGCTGCTCGTCCAGGGCGATCAGCAGCAGGAGCTGGCGCGTCTTCAGCCGCGCGCGCAGGAACCAGTTGGGGTTGGGAACGTGGTCGCCGCCATCGATGTCTTCGTCGTCCATGGTCGGGCCTCAGGCGAGATTGACGCTGCCATTGCTGGCCAGGATGGTGGAGAGGTCGTCGCTGGTCTCTTCCAGCTGCACCAGCGTGGCCTGGCGCGCGCCCAGCGGGTCGCGGTTCTGCAAGGCGGTCAGGATGGCCTTGTGGCGCGGCAGCGAGAGCGCATGCGTGTTGGGCAACTGGCTGCTCAGGATGATGGACTCGCGCAGCGCCAGCGACAGCATGTTGCCGATGTAGGCCAGCAGGTCGTTGCCGGTCGCTTCCGCAATGCGGCGATGGAAGGCCAGGTCGGGCTCCAGCAGCTCTTCGGTCGTGGTGGCCGCGGCCATGCCTTCAAATGCTTGCTCGATGGCCTGGAGCTGCGGCTCGGTGGCCTTGCTGGCGGCCAGGGCGGCGGCGGCCGGCTCGAAGATGCGGCGCACTTCCAGCAGCGTCTGCACAAACTCGCGCTGCGGCTTGGCCTGGATCAGCCAGTACAGCACGTCGGGGTCCAGCAGATGCCATTCGTTGCGCGGCCGCACGAGGGCACCAGCCCGCTGCTTCGACACCACCAGGCCCTTGGCCACCAGCACGCGCACGGCTTCGCGCAGCACCGGGCGGCTGATCTCGTAGCGCTCCAGCAGCACGCTTTCCGTTGGCAGCTTGTCGCCGGGCTGGAACTCGCCAGCGACGATGGCCAGGCCCAGCTCGCCGACGATTCGGCCGTGCATGCTCTTGCCTTCGGGCTTCAAGCTGTAGGTGCTGTGGTCGGCGCGGGATTTCATGGGCGGCACGCTATCACAGGGTTTCACTTGAACCGGGCCACGAAGCCGCCATTGGGCTTCATGGTCAGCGCGGTCCGGGCCGCGGCCTTGAAAGGTTCGATCTTGAAGTCGCGCGGGCCTTCGCCATCGCCAATCAGCTCGGCCTCCCGGCCCTTCAGGAAACTCAGATCCAGCGCCACTGTCTTGTCCGAAGTCCCTGCATTGAAGCCGGCGACAAACCACTGCTTGCCAGCACGGCGTGCCAGCACCAGATGCTTGCCCGGCTCGCCCGAGAGGAAGCGCACTTCGTCCCAGCGGCGCGGCAGCGCCTGCAACATCGCCTTCACTGGCGGCGGCACCGTGGCCATGCCTTCGGGAATCTCGGCAAAGTGCTGGATGCCCGACAGCAGCAACACCGCCTGCGCCAGCTCGAAGCCGTTGCGTGTGGAGCGCTTGATCTTCGGGATGTCGCCGAACACCACCGGCGTGAAGTCCATCGGATCAAAGAGATTGCGTGCGAAGCTCAGCATCGCCAGGTGCGGCGCGACGAGATCCTGGTCCTTCTGCTCGAAGGTGGCGAACTCGAAGCCCTTCACGCCCTCCACGGTCATCAGGTTCGGATAGGTTCGCGTCCAGCCGCGCGGCAGCGTGGCCCCATGGAAATTGACCAGCAGGCCGGCGGCGGCCGTTTCTTTCAGCAGGTCCACGTAGTAGGCCATCATCGATTGGCCGTCGCCGTTGAAGAAGTCGATCTTCAGGCCCCTGATGCCCAGCTCCCGCATGCGGGCGAACTCCTTCGCCCGCTGCTCCCTGGTGAGTAAGGCGCTCTTGGGGGTGTACTTGGTGTCGTTCCAGTCGCCCGAGGAGTTGTACCAAACCAGGAGGCCCACGCCCTTGGCGCTCGCGTAGTCGGCCAGCTCCTTCATCCTGGCGTCGCCAATCTTCCGGTCCCAATCGGCGTCGACCAGCGTGTAGTCCCAGTGCATGTCGGCGGCGTAGTCGACGAAGCGCTTCTGCACATCGAACACCGTTGCGTCGTCCTTCAGGAGGGCCCAGCTCCAGGACGCGTGGCCGGGCTGGACCTTGGCCTTGTCGAATGCAATGGCCGGCGCGGCCAGGTCGGTGCCCAGCGTGGACTCCATCACCGTCTTCAGGGGGCCGATGGCGAGTACGCGCCAAGGCGTGGCGAGTGTTCCTTCAAGGTCTGCCAGCAGGCCCTGCCCGGTGAAGACTTCAACCGGCATTGGTGCACCGAGGCGGTACTCGCCGCCGGCGGATTCGGCGCGCAAACGGGAGGCGTGGAAGCTGCCATCCATATTTGCTTCGGTCAGCGCCACCCACACGTCGCCCGTCTTGAACAGCGCCGGGAACACCCAACCGGCCGGCGACGGCGAGGCGGTGCCCACCGCCATGTCCATCACGTAATGCTCTTCATACGCCGGGTTGACGCGGCTCCAGCCGGTCTGCGCCACCGACATCGGTTGCAGCCAGGCGCGCGCCGTGGGCGCGAAGCGGAAGCTGCTCAGCTCCTCGCGGAAGGTCTTGCGCTTGAGCGCAGGCTCGGCCACGACGTAGCGAAAGGCCACGCCATCGTTCGACACGCGCAAGGCGAGCAGCATCTGCTGGCCGGCCGGGTTCCTCAGCGTGTAGGTCTGCTCATTGGCCTGGTAGTGGATCTGGCTGCGCTTGCCCACGGCCATCTCGTAGCGCTCGCTGTGCAGCTTGATCGCGGATGCCGATTGCAGCGAGAGCTGGGTGGCCAGATCAGCGCCTTCCAGATGCAGACCCAGGCGCGAATCGAGCAGCACCGGCTTGCCAGCGCGCTGAACTGTGTAGACCAGCTGCTGCTGATCGTTGATGCGGACCTCGACGGCGAGCTGCTGGTCGGGGCTGGTGAGCGGCGCCGCAAGGGCTTGCGCGACGAGCAGGGGAAGCAAGAGCAGAGAGCGCATGGTGGGTCAGGCCTTGATCGAATAGGGACCATCGGCCACCGGCGTGCCGAACTCGGGGAAACCGCCCGCAGTCCAGCCAAAGGCCTGGACGCGCGCATGGCGGTTGGGGTCGTTGAGCGGGTCGCCCACGATGTCGCGATAGCTGCGCGCGTGATAGACCAGCAGGTCGGTCTTGCCGTCGCGTGTCGTCGTGAAGCTGTTGTGGCCAGGGCCGAACTGGCTCACCGATTCGTCGGTCTTGAACACCGGCTGCGGTGACTTCTGCCAGCTGGCTGCATCCAGCAGGTCGGCGCCTTCATCGGCCCAGAGCAGGCCCATGCAGTAGTTGGCGTCGGTGGCGCTGGCCGAGTAGGCGATGAACACCCGGCCATGGCGCTTCAGGACCGCCGGCCCTTCGTTGACCAGGAAACCGATGCGCTCCCAGTCCAGGTCCGGGCGCGTGATCAGCACCGGTGCTGTTGCCAGCGTCCAGGGGTTGGCGAGCTCGGCGATGTAGAGATTGCTCTCGGTCGCCGGGTCCTTCTGCGCCCAGCAGAGGTAGCGGCGGCCAGCATGCTCGAACGTCGTCGCATCGAGAGAGAAGCCTTCGGCATGCGTGCGCACCTGGCCGCGTTCGACCCAGGCGTCGAGCAGCGGGTCGTCGCCCTGGCATTCCAGGACATGGATGCGCAGCTTCCAGATGTCGTCCACCTCGCTGGCCGCGAAGTAGATGAACCAGCGGCCATCGATGCGGTGCAGTTCCGGCGCCCAGACATGCTTGCTCATCGGTCCGGACTCGTGCTTGCGCCAGATGACGACGGGTTCGGCCGCAGCCAGCCCGGCGATCTCATCGGCGCAGCGCAGCTCGATGGCGTCATAGCTCGGCACCGAGGCAGTGAACCAGTAGCGCCCATCAACCAGCGACAGATGCGGGTCCGCGCGTTGCGTGATCAGGGGATTCATCCAACTCATCAGCGCACCGCCTTCGTAACGACCACATTCCAGGAGGCCGGCAGCAGGCGCATCTGCAAGTGCTCGCCATCGATCACGATGCCGCCCAGCGCCGTGGGCGCCACTTCGTTCGGCGCGTCCCTCGTGTTCGCTGCTTCAAGGTCGCCGTGATGCATCTGCTCGGCTGCCACCAGCTTGCGCTCGGTGCCGAGGCCGCGCAACGTGATGCTCAGGTTCATCTCTTCTTGAAGATGGCGATTCAGGATGAACACCGCCGTCATGCCCGCGGCCTCATCGTGCACCACGCTGGCGCACAGATACGGCAGCTCGCCATGCTTTTCATTGGCATAGCCAGCCGACTTGATGACCGGGCGCAGCACCGTGCCGCGCGCCCATTTCGCCGCCTGGGCAAACGGATGAAAAATCGTCTGCCGCCAGGCCGGGCCACCCGGCTCGGTCATGATGGGGCCGATCACATTCACCAGCTGCGCCATGCAAGCCACCTTGAGGCGGTCGGCATGGTTCATCATCATCGTCAGCATGCCGCCGATCAGCAGCGCGTCTTCGGCTGTGTAGATCTCTTCCAGCAGGCGCGGTGCCTCGGGCCAGCCCTCGCGCTTCATGTGCCCACCATGCCGGGCGCGGTACCAGACGTTCCATTCGTCAAAGCTCAGCATGAGGCGCTTGCTCGAATGGCGACGCGCGGCCACCGCATCAGCCACGGCGATGGTGTCTTCGATATAGCGCGCGTTGGTCTCGATCTGGGCGAAGAAGCTCTCGCTGCTGGTGTCAGTCGGCGGCTTGACGAAGTAGCTGTGCAAAGAGAGGTAGTCCACCACCTCGAAGCAATGCTCCAGCACGCGGTCTTCCCAGATGCCGTAGGTGGGCATGTCGTAGGCGGAGGAGCCGCAGGCCGCCAGCTCGACGGACGGGTCGACCATCTTCATCAGCTTCGCCGTTTCCAGCGCGATGCGGCCATATTCATCGGGCGTCTTGCGGCAGATCTGCCAGGGGCCGTCCATCTCGTTGCCCAGGCACCAGAACCGGATGCCATGCGGCTGCTCGTAGCCGTGGCGGCGGCGCAGGTCGGAGAGCGCGGTGCCGCCCGGGTGGTTGCAGTACTCGAGATAGTGCCGCGCTTCGTCCGGGCCGCGGGTGCCGAGGTTGACGCCGTACATCGGTTCGATATCGACCTTCCTGCACCAGTCGAAGAACTCGTTCGTGCCGACCTGGTTGGTCTCGGTGGAATACCAGGCCAGGTCGAGCCGGCGCGGGCGCAGTTCCTTGGGCCCCACACCGTCTTCCCAGTTGTAGCCCGATATGAAGTTGCCGCCGGGGTAGCGGACGATGGTCGCGCCCAGCTCTTTCGTCAGCGCCATCACGTCGCCACGAAAACCTTGTTCGTCGGCCGTCGGGTGCCCGGGCTCGTAGATGCCGGTGTAGACGCAACGGCCCAGGTGCTCGACAAAGACGCCGAAGAGACGGCGGTCCAGCGGCGCGATGGGGAAGTCGCGGTCGACGGTGAGTTGGGCGGCGAACATATCAGTTGTCCGTTTCTCGTTCGAGAGGTGCTGAATTTGGGCCGAGCGCCGGGCCGCTCCCAAGCCGGCCCAGCCGGCGATGTGCAGGCCGGTCAATCCGGCCTGCATCGCCGTCCCCTCGGGGGACCGGCCAAGGTACTCCTTGGACCAGGGGCTTCATCATTTCAGCGGCGCGCTTTCTTCAAGGCGAGGTTCACTCGCTTCTCAACACTGGCCTGGACCTCGGCGACTGGCTTGGACGAGATCATCAGATTGGCCACGTCTTCGCCGATCAGCAGCTCGATGGCACGCTGCGTCGGCACATTGCCCGGCATGCCAGCGCCAGTGGCAGTGATCTCGGAGAGGCCCTCGCGCAGTGGCAGGCCACGGAAGGCCTCGCTCTCGGCCACCTTCTGGCTGACCGGCAGATGGCCGGTGCGCGACCATTCGGCGCTGTGCTCCCAGATGAATTTCAGGAACTTCAGGCTGGCCTCGTGCGCCTTCTCATTGGTGGCGCCACCCTTGAACATGGCCCAGGCATGGCCATCGGCAAACACCGCCTTGCGCTCGAACAGTTGCGGGAAGGGCAGCACCGCGTAGCCCCCCTGCATCGGCGACTCGGGCTTCTGCGACTCGCGCAGGAACTGGTCGATGGTCCAGGTGCCCACCACCACCACGCCCGCCTCGCCGTTCAGGAAGGCCTGATTGGCAGCGGCGTAGTCGAGGTTGGGTTTGATGTGCCCCTCGGCGTAGAGCTGCTGCATCAGCTGGAGCGCATTGACGACAGCCGGCTGCTGCATGTCTATCGTCTTGCCATTGGGCGAGAAGAGTTGCGCGTTCTGTTGCGCTACCAAGGTGAGGAAGGTGCGGTTGTTGGCCGCCGTCTCGTTGGCCACGGCCCAGGCAAACAGGGGCTTGCCCGTGCGTTCGCGGAAGCGTCGGGCCTGGGCCAGCAGCTCGTCCGGCGAATGTGGCATCAGCGGCTGACCGTTTGCCCCCATCAGGCCTGCCTTCTTCATCAAGCTCGTGTTGATGTGCCAGAGCCAGGCCCAGGTATCGAAGGGCAAGGCATAGGTCTTGCCCTCGAACGTGGTGCCACGCCGCGCATGCGCAGTGAAGTCGTTCACGTCGATGCCCACGCGCTGGAAATCCATGTCCAGCGGCAGCACCAGCTTGCGGCGCACGTAGTCGCCCAGTGCGGACTCATGCATCACCGCGACCGTCGGAATGTCCTTGGCCACCAGGCGTGCGGTGAGTTGGTCGTAGTAGGGGCCCCATTCACCGATCTGGGTACGCACGACGATGCCGTCGGTGTTGGTCGCGTTGAACTCGTTGACCAGTGTCGTGATGATCCCGCACTCGCCCACGCCTTCGGACGCCTTCAAGACCTGGCCGAACCTGGCCTCGCAGCTGCCGAAGAAGCGCATCAGCGTGATCTCGGTCTTGCCGTCTTCGCTGGCGCGCTGCCCGCAGCTGGCGAGCAGGGCCAGGCTGAGCACAAGTGTGATTCGCTTGAACATCGTCTTCATCATTGCCGCCCGGTGCCGGCCACCGCGGTGATCAGGTGCTTCTGGAAGAACAGATAGAGCATCAGCACCGGCAGGCCGGCAAACACCGCCTGCGCCATCAGGAAACCGAGGCCCTCGGATTGCGCGAAATTTGTCTGCGTCGAAGCGAGGCCGCGGGTCAGCGTGTACATCTCGGGCTTGGTGGCGATCACCAGCGGCCAGAGGTAGTCGTTCCAGCAACCGAGGAAGGTGAAGATGCCCAGCGTCGCTTGCGCCGGCAGGCTCAAGGGCAGGATGACCATCAAAAAGGTCTTCAGGCGCGAGGCGTTGTCCAGCATTGCAGCCTCTTCAAGATCCATCGGGATGGCCTTGAAGTACTGCGTCATCAGGTAGACACCGAAGGGCGCGGCGAGGCCCGGCAGGATCAGGCCCGCATGCGTGTTCTGCAGGTTCCAGTCCGAGAACAGGTGATGCAAGGGAATGAAGGTGGACTGCGCCGGCACGGCCAGCCCGAACATCACCACCGCAAACAGGAGCTTGCGGCCAGGGAACTCGCAACGCGCGAAGCCATAGCCGGCGAGCGATGAGAGCACCAGCACGCCCAGCGTCTGCAGCAGCGCCACCAGCGCGCTATTGCCCAACCAGCGGAAGACCGACGAGGTCTGCAGGATGTCCAGGTAGTTGGCCAGCGTATATGGCGGGGCCAGGAACACGTCGGTGTGGGTGAGCAGGAACTCGTTGGGCTTGAAGGACAGGGCCAGCACCCAAAGCAGCGGTCCCATCCAGGCGAGGGCCAGGAGGCACAGGCCTGCCATCAGGATGCGGTCGAACCAGCCGCGTCGGAGCATCGTGTTCATCGCTGCACCTTGCTATCACGCTCCAGCCACAGCTGGGCCGACACGCCGATCAGCATGATGGCCAGGAGCACCTGCGAAGCCGCCGCCGCGTAGCCCAGCGACAGCTGCATGAAGGCCTGCTCGTAGATGAACTGGACGATGGGCCGGGTCGTGTTGTTGGGCCCGCCATTGGTCATCAGCATGATCTGCGGGAAGACCTGGAACTGCCGGATCATCTCGATCAGAGCCACCAGCACGATGGTGCGCTTGAGGCTGGGCAGGGTGATGCGGGTCAGCGTGCGCCAGCGGCTGGTGTTGTCCAGCGCGGCGGCCTCGTAGATGTCCGAAGGAATCTGCTGCAAGGCCGAGAGGAACAGGATCATCGGCAGGCCGATGATCCACCAGACGGTGACCAGGGCCACGGTCAGCAAGGCGAGCGCATCGCTGGTCAGCAAGGGGATCTCGGGCAGACCCAGCGCAGCAAGCAGTTGAGCGATCAGGCCACGATCGGGCATCAGCGCCAGCTTCCACACCAGCGTGACCAGGGTGACCGAGAACACCGAAGCGCAGAAGAAGGTTGCTCGCAAAAGCGTGCCGAGCTTGCCGGGACGGTTCAAGGCCAGCGCCAGAGCAAGCGAGAGCACGACGAAGATCGGCGTGCTGATGGCGACGAAGCGCACGGTGTTCCACACCACCTGGGCGAAGACCTCGTCCTCCATCAGCTGGCGGTAGTTGTCCAGGCCCAGCCAGAAGCTGTCGTTGGACAGGAGGTCGTGGTCGTGCAGGCTGATCCAGAAGCCATTGGCCAGCGGCCACAGCAGCAGCAAGGCGTAGACCGCCACGAAGGGCAGGACGAAGAGCGCGTACGCCGGCCGCGAGGCCCTGAGGCCTACCGCACTCATGCGAGCGACTCCTGCGCGTGATGCGCCCTGCCCTCGGCGTCAAACAGATGCGCCTCGTTCAGATCGATCTCGACACCGATGCTGTCGCCAATCAGCGGCGCCTTGCCGGTGATCGTGATCGTCAGCGCATTGCCGTCAACCAGCTTCAGATGCGCCAGCGTGCGCTCGCCGAGGAACTCGACCATTTCGACCTGGCCGCGCAGCGCCGCCTCATCGCTGGGCCGCAGGTTCTCGGGGCGCAGGCCCAGGCTCAGCTCATGGCCTTGCGATGCTGCCGCGCTGACCTGCGTCGTGAGTGATGCGCCACCGGGCAGCAGAACCGCCACGCGGCCGCTTTGATCTTGCAGGCGCCGCACCGGCACAAAGCTCATGCCCGGCGTGCCGATGAAGCTGGCCACAAATCGCGTGGCCGGCCGGCGGTAGACCTCGGCCGGCGAGGCGACCTGCTCGATCACGCCGCCGTTCATCACGACGATGCGCGTGGCCAGCGTCATCGCCTCGATCTGGTCGTGGGTCACGAAGATCATCGTCGCGCCCAGGCGCCGATGCAGTTGCGCCAGCTCCAGTCGGGTGCGGCCTCGCAGCGCGGCGTCGAGGTTGGAGAGCGGCTCGTCGAACAGGAAGATGCCCGGCTCCTTGACCACGGCGCGGCCAATCGCCACGCGCTGGCGCTGGCCGCCGCTGAGCTGGCCGGGCTTGCGGTCCAGCAGCTTGTCGAGCTCCAGCATGCGACTGGACTCGGTGATGCGGCGCGCGATCTCATCAGCGGCCACATTGATGTTCTTGAGGCCGAAGGCCAGGTTCTCGCGCACCGTCATGTGCGGATAGAGCGCGTAGTGCTGGAAGACCATGGCCAGGTTGCGCTGGCCCGGCGCGGCTTGCGTCACGTCCTTGCCGCCTATGAGGATGCGGCCGCCGCTCACTTCTTCGAGGCCCGCCACCATGCGCAGGAGGCTCGTCTTGCCGCAGCCCGAGGGACCGAGGAACACCAGGAACTCGCCTTCCGCCACGTCCAGCGAAAGCTGGTTGATCACCTGCACCGCGCCATAGCGCTTGCTTACCTGCTCGAGCTTCAAGCCAGCCACTGATGTCTCCAGTCTTCTCTTGTCGTTCTTGGTTCAGAGCGAGGGCCAGCCGTCCGGCGTCCAGCGCAAGGGGCCGATGCGCAGATGCGGCTTGCCGCCATCTTCCGCGTCATAGGCATGGCGCACCAGCGTGTCGCCGACGACGTCCTGATGGCCCGGCCCCTTCCAGCGCGGCCCGCCCTCCTCGATCAGCGTGCCGCCGCGCTCCATCAGGTCGACGCCGTCCTTGTCTAGGTAGGGGCCCCATACGCTCCTGGCCCGTCCGACGCGGATGTTGTATGTGCTCTCGGCGCCGCGGCAGCAGAGGTCATGCGAGATGAAGAGGTAGTACCAGTCGCCGTGCTTGATGAGGGTCGGCGCCTCGATGCCACCCTTGCGGCGCGCGATGAAGCGCGTCTCGCCGATGGGCCGCAGCGTCTCTGCATCGAGCTCGGTCAGGCGGATGCCGCCCCAGAAGGAGCCGTAACTGAGCCAGAGCTTGCCGCCATCGATGAAGAGATCGGGGTCGATGGCATTGAAGTTGTCGCTGGGCTGGCTGGCGACGACCATGCCTTCGTCCTTCCAATCCGCAGACTCCGGGCTCGCGGCGCTGGCCAGGCCAATCGCCGAGGTGTTCTTGCCGAAGGTCGAGATCGAATACAGCACCCAGACCTTGCCTGCATGCTTGAAGAGCTTCGGCGCCCAGACATCCAGACCCTTGTGAGCCGGCACGGCTTGCGTCCACCAGCCGGGCTTGTTGGCTTCGGTGAAGACCGGCGCCTCGCGGTGCCAGGTCTTGCCTGCGTCAACAGACTTCAGGCGCTGCAGACCTGCGCCGGTGGTGAACACATGCTGGACGCCGCCCTCGCCGATCAAGAGCGTGGGGTCGTGCGCGCGCGTGTCGCCCGAGAGTTCGGCGGCGTGGGCCAGCGATGCGCCGATGAGCAGCGCGGCAGCAGCGAAGTGCGCCTTCATGGCGACAAGCCTCAACGGCCCCAGCGCAGGACCAGCGGGTCCAGACGCCTGGCCGCATCGAGCAGGCCGGCGCGCACCTCGGGCAGCATCTCCGGGAACGGATGGCGCGGCGCATCGCTTCGGATCACGCCGCCGGCCTTCATCAGCGCCTTGGCCGTGAGGATGCCGCCCTGGCGGTTTTCATAGTTGATCAGCGGCAGCCAGCGCGCGTACTGCACCACGGCCTCTTCGCGATTGCCGGCGTGATATGCATCGACGATCTGGCGGATACCGTCCGGGTAGGCGCCGCCCGTCATCGCGCCGGTGGCACCGGCATCGAGATCGGCCAGGAGCGTGATCGCTTCCTCGCCATCCCAGGGACCTTCAATGGCCGCACCGCCGACGCGGATCAGCTCACGCATCTTGCTGGCCGCCTGCGGCATCTCCAGCTTGAAGTACTTCACCTGCTCGATGTTCTGCGCCATGCGGGCGAGCAATGCGACCGACAACGGCGTGCCGGCCACCGGCGCGTCCTGGATCATGATGGGGATGCGGATCGCGTCCGACAGGCGCTGGTAGAAGGCCTCGATCTGGAGCTCGGCCACGCGGAAGGTGGCGCCGTGATACGGCGGCATCACCATCACCATGGCGGCGCCGAGCTCCTGCGCCTGACGGCTGCGGGCTATGCAGATCTGGGTGCTGTAGTGCGTGGTGGTCACGATCACCGGCACGCGTCCCGCCACATGGCCGAGGATGGCGCGGGTCAGCGTTTCCCGTTCGGCGTCCGAGAGCACGAACTGCTCGGAGAAATTGGCGAGGATGCACAGGCCCGTGGAGCCGGCGTCGATCATGAAATCGATGCAGCGCAGCTGGCCGGCCAAGTCGAGCGCGCCGGCCTCGTCAAAAATGGTCGGCACGACCGGGAAGACGCCCTTGTACGGGCGAGTGGCCAGCTGGCTCATGATGCAGATCCCTTGTCTCGGTGGGAATGGGTTGATCGCTTTTGACGCCATTAAAGTATGACTATTAAATGCTTGTCATGCGGGTTAACCCGTTGATTCGCGGCTTTTCATTTTAAATAGTATGACTAATAATTCCGCATCGACGGGCTGTCCAGGCTCGCGCCAGACCTTCCCGGAGACATTGAAATGAGCCTGTCCGCGTCCTATCCCAGCCTGAAAGACCGGGCCGTCCTGATCACCGGCGGCGCCACCGGCATCGGCGCCACGCTGGTCGAGTCCTTCGTGGCGCAAGGCGCCAAGGTGGGCTTCATCGACCTGGCCGTCGCGGACGGCACGGCGCTGGCCGAGAAGCTCAAAGGCGCAGCGAATGGAAGCACGCACGCGCCGCAGTTCGTGGCCGCCAACCTGACCGACATCGCCGCGCTGCGCGAAGCCATCGCCACCTTGCGCGGCCGCATCGGGCCCATCAGCGTGCTGCTCAACAATGCCGCCAACGACAAGCGCCACAAGGTTGAAGAGACCACGCCCGAGTCCTGGGATGCCGGCATCGCCGTCAACCTGAAGCACCAGTTCTTCGCCGCGCAGGCGGTGCTGCCCGACATGAAGACGCTGGGTGCCGGCTCCATCATCAACTTCGGCTCGATCAGCTGGATGCTCAAGCAGGGCGGCATGCCGGCCTACACGACGAGCAAGTCCGCCGTGCAAGGCCTCACGCGCAGCCTGGCGCGCGACTTCGGGCCGCATGGCATCCGCGTCAACACGCTGGTGCCGGGCTGGGTGATGACCGACAAGCAGATCAAGCTCTGGGTGGATGACAAGGCCCGAGAAGAGATTGCCAAGGGCCAGTGCATCAACAAGCCCCTGCTGGCCGAGCACATCGCCGCCATGGCCCTGTTCCTCGCCGCGGACGACAGCGCCCTGTGCACCGCGCAGGACTTCATCGTCGACGGCGGCTGGGTCTGAACGTGGGCACGACGATCACGCAGCGCGACTACGGGACCCTGGCCGATGGTCAGGTGGTCCGGGAGTACCGGCTGGTGAGCGCGCAAGGCCTGACCCTCACAGCCATCAACCTGGGCGGCATCGTCACCGGGCTGTGGGTGCCAGACGCCCACGGCGCCAGCGCCAACGTGGTGCTGGGCTTTGACAATCTCGATGACTATGCGCAGCGCAATCCGCACTTCGGCGCGATCATCGGGCGCTACGGCAATCGCATCGCGGGCGGGCGTTTCGAGCTGGACGGCAAGCGGCATCAACTCGCGCAGAACGACGGCATGAACTGCCTGCACGGCGGCAAGCCGGGCTTTGGCGGCCGCTTCTGGGGGGCCGAGATCGATGGCGAGAGCCTCGTCTTCAGCCTTGACAGCGCGGACGGCGATCAAGGCTTCCCCGGGCGGCTGCAGGCGCACGTACGCTACAGCCTTGGCCACGATGAGCGCAGCTGGCGCATCGACTACGAGGCGACGTGCGATGCCCCCACCGTCGTCAACCTGACCCACCACGACTACTTCAACCTCGCCGGCCATGGCTCCGTGATGCGGCACCGCCTCACCCTGCCCGCTTCGCGCTACAGCGAGGTGGACCCGCAGCTGATCCCGCTTCGCCACGCGCCCGTTGAAGGCACGCCTTTCGACTTCCGCCAGCCCACGGCCATCGTCGCCCGCATCCGCGAGCCGCACCCGCAGTTGCAGCACGGCCGCGGCTACGACCACAACTGGCTGCTCGACGCGCCCGTGGACGGCAGCCTGCGCCTCGCGGCAACGCTGGAAGACCCGGCCTCCGGGCGCCGCATGGAGGTGCTCACCACCGAGCCGGCCCTCCAGTTCTACTCCGGCAACTTCCTCGATGGCACGCTGCGCGGCTGCGGCGGCGAGTTCTATCGCCAGGGCGACGGCCTGTGCCTGGAGACCCAGCACAGCCCCGATTCACCGAATCATTCAGCAAGCGAAGATTGGCCCTCGACGGTATTGCGCCCGGGTGAGACCTACCGCAGCAGCACGGTGCACCGCTTCACCTGAAGGAGAGCGCCTCATGGACCTGCCCGCCCATCAACTGACGATGACGGTGCTGATGACGCCCGACACCGCCAACTTCGCCGGCAACGTGCATGGCGGCAACATTCTCAAGCTGCTCGACCAGGTGGCCTATGCCTGCGCGAGCCGCTACGCCGGCCGATATGTGGTGACCCTGTCGGTGGACCGCGTGATTTTTCGTCAGCCGGTGCATGTGGGCGAGCTGGTGAGCTTTCTCGCCAGCATCAACCACACCGGTACTTCGTCGATGGAAGTGGGCATCAAGGTGGTGGCCGAGAACATCCGCACCCAGGAGTCGCGGCATGTGAACAGCTGCTACTTCACGATGGTGGCGGTGGACGATCAGAACAGGCCGGTGGCCGTGCCGCCGCTGCGGCCGTTCACCAAGGATGAGCGGCGGCGGTTTGAGGCGGCGGTGGCGCGCAAGCAGGCGCGAGCATCACTGGAGCCGCGTGCCGCAGAGGGCTGATCTGGACACGCCACGGCTGATTGATGCGGGAGGCGGCTTGCGGCACATAGCAGCCACACGCTGTTTCCTTCTTTCGCGCTGCCGAGGCCATCGGGTGAGGGCTTGTGCTCCTGTCCCCCGGACCGGGCTTCGCCCGATCCTCCTCCTTTACCTCGCCCAAACCCTCACCCGACGCCCTCGGCCGAACCTGCGCCTGCCACCCGGCGCAGGCCACGGTGGTGCGGAGCAGGACGGCAGTGGGTGCCCCGCAGCGAGGTAAAGGAGGAGGCGCCGGCCGCAGGCCGGTGACGGGGGACAGGAGCGGAGGGGTGCCCGCTGGCGGCCTGATCTTCGACGTACCTTCGAGGAAGAAGGCAAGAGTCCGCAACGTGCCGACTCCCGCCGGCCACCCCTCTGTCTCTATCTCCGGCGCCCGTAGCGCTGCCAAGCCACTTCACGCAGCGTCTGCAAAAGCGCCTCGGCGCCCGGTGACAGCTGGTGCTGCTTGCGCGTCACGATGCCGTAGGCGTCCATGCGCAGGCCCAGCTCGAAGGGCAGCACCGCCAGCAGGCCGGTGTCGACATAGGACTGCACCATCTCCTCGGGCAGCGGCGCCAGCATGTCGGTGCCGGTCAGGAGCTTGCTGATCACCGGCAGCGAGATCGTCTCTACCGTTTCCTGAGGCTGGTCCAGGCCCTGCGAGAGGAAGAGCGCGGTGATGCGGTCGCGCAGGATGCTGCCGGGCGGTGGCAGGATCCAGCCTTCGCGGGCCAGGTCTTGCAGCGTCAGACCTTCGCGCTGCAGGAGCGGATGGCCGGCGCGCACGACGAGGCTGTGCGGCTCGTCGGTCAAGGGCTCGAAGTTGAGCTCGGCGGCCGACTCGCTGTCGAGGATGCGGCCGATCACCAGGTCCAGCTGCCCCTCGCGCAGGCGCTGGATCAGGATCTTGCTGGTGTCCACGGTGATCGCCACCTGTACCTTGCTGTGGCTGGCCTTCAGCTGCTGCACCGCCTCGGGCACGAGGCCGCTGGACGGCGTCATCACGCTGCCCACGGCCACCCGGCCTGACAGGCCCGAGAGCAGCTCCATCACCTCCTGATGCGCGGCGTCCATCTCGGCCAGCGCGGCGCCGGCGCGCCGGATCATCACGTCGCCATAGCGCGTGGGCTGCACGCCGCGCGGCAGGCGCTCGAACAGCGGCACGCCCAGCGCATGCTCCAGCTCCCCTAGCAACTTGGAAGCCGCCGGCTGCGTGAGATTGGCGGCCTGCGCCGCATGCAGGATGGAGCGATGCCGGCCGAGCTCGACCAGCAGCACCAGATGACGGGTCTTCAGGTGCGAGCGGACAAAGCGGTTGGCGCGGGGGTCTTTCATTCGTGATAGAGCTGAGAGCGTCCACCATCGATCAGGATGTCAGTGGCGTTGATGAAGCGCGCCTCATCACTGGCCAGGAACAGCGCAGTGTAGGCAACTTCATCGGGCTCGCCGACGCGCTTGCAGGGCAGGATGTCGATCTGGCGCTGGCGTTGTTCAGCGGGCAGCGAGTCGAGCCATACCTGGACTCGTTCGCTCATGATCAGCCCTGGCGAGATCGAGTTCACGCGGATGCCGCGGGCTGCATATTCGATGCCCAGCGATCGCGTCAGGCCAATCAGCGCATGCTTGGCCACCGGGTAGGGAAAAGCGCCCGGAATGATCTTGTGGCCATGCACCGAGGCGATGTTGACGATGCTGCCAGCCCCACGCTCCAGCATGCCGGGCAACACGGCGCGGCAGTTGTTCCACACGCCTTCGAGGTCGATGGAGAAGCAGCGCTGCCATTGCTCGCTGCTCATCTTCAAGGGATCGCTGAAGACATCGACACCGGCATTGTTGACCAGCACGTCGATGCGGCCGAAGCGCTCGATGCCGCGAGCGACCATCGATTGCACGGCCGCGGCGTCAGCCACGTCGGCCTCGACGAAGAGCGCGTTGGCATCACCGAACTCGGCGCGTGCTGAAGCCGCGGTGTCGTCGTCGCGGAAGTTGTTGAAGACCACCTGCGCGCCCTCGGCCAGGAATCGACGCACGATGGCGCGGCCTATTCCCGACGTCGAACCGGTCACCAGCGCGACCTTTCCATGGAGTCTTGTCGATCCGCTCATTGCGTCGTCCCGGTGAATTGCTTCCAGATGTCGAGCACGGGCAGTGCCCGGCCCTTGAAGTCGAACAGCGTGGTGTTGCTCACCACGTTGGGGCCTGCATCGCCCGTGCCTTCGCGCACCGCCCAGCCGACACCGGGCGTGGCGATCATGATCGGGTCCCAGTAGAGGACGCCGATCACGCGCGGCGTCCTCTTCAGCGCGGTAAAGAGCTCGACCATGAAATCGCGTTGGCCTTCGGGGCTGCTCATCGACGCCGGATACGGGCCGTTGTGCTCCAGCTGGCCGGGCCAGCCGTCGGGCTTGGTCGGAGAGAAATTGAAGCCGGCTTCCATCACCAGGAGGTCGCTGTCAAAGCGTTCGGTGATGGCCTTGCTGAAGGCCGCCAGCTGCGCGACGTTCTTCCTGGTCCAGAAGGGATAGTAGGAAGCGCCGATCACATCCCACTGCACGCCGTTCGTGCGCGCCTGGCCAAACCAGTCGATGTACTTGGCCTCGTTGCCACCATCGTCGATGTGCAGGACGACCTTGCTTGAAGGATTCACTTCCTTCACTGCGGCATGGCCGGCCTTCAGAAGCGCAGCCAGGCGCGGCCAGTTCTCCGGCGTGGCCTTGCCATACGGGTAGAGCATGCCGTGCTCGATCTCGTTGCCCAGCGAGACGAATTGCGGCGGCGTGCCCTGCTTCACCATGGCCTGCATCACCTCGCGGGTGCGCTGATGGACCAGCTCGGTCAGTCTCGCCATTCGAGCCGCTTCGTCAGGCTGCTTCTTGAGCTCACGCTGCCAGGCATGCGGCAGGTCCTGGGTCTTGGAGTTGGTCCAGAAGTCGCTGTAGTGAAAGGTCAACTGGATCTGCATCCCCTGCGCCGCAGCGCGCCTGGAGAGCGCCAGCACATCGGGCAGGTCCATCGAGCCCTTGGGCCAATACCAGCCGTCAGTGCCGGTGCCTGGGCCGGTGTTGTCGTAGAGGCGGATGCGGGCAATGTTGTGGCCGTAGCGCTTGAGGATCTCCAGCGCGTCGCCGGGCTTGCCCTGGCGGTCGCTGTAGCGCGCACCGGCGCGCTCCATCCAGCTCAACACTGAGAAGTCGCCACCAGCGAGGAACTGCTGTGCCTGCGCCGTGCCGAGCGCCGCGGCCAGCAGCAGCACGAGGGCTTGCCTAAGCATGACGCTCGCCTCGGGTTTTCAACTGGTCGAGCAGCACCGCAGCCAAGAGGATGATGCCGCGCATGAGGTACTGGTAGAACGCATCCACGTTCATCAGGTTCATCACGTTCTCGACCGTGCCCATGATGAGCACGCCGATCACCACGCCGAAGATGCGCGCCCGTCCGCCCTGCAGCGAAACGCCGCCCAGCACGCAGGCCGAGATCACGTCCAGCTCGAAGCCGGTGGCCGCATTGGGCTGGCCGCTGGTGATGCGCGAAGACAGCACTAGACCGGCCATCGCCGTGACCAGGCCTTGCAGCAGGAAGATCCAGACCCGCAGCCGCTCCACACGCACACCGGCCAGGCGCGCGGCCTCGGGGTTGCCGCCGATGGCCAGCGTGTTGCGACCGAACACCGTGTGATTGAGCAGCACGCCAAACACCAGGAAGCAGGCGGCCGTGAGCCACACCGGCAGCGGCAGGCCGAAGACCAGCGTGTCGCCGAAACTGATGAAGCCTTCGTCGGCAATGCCAACCGCCTGGCCCTGGGAGACGATGAAGGCGAGGCCGCGCACCATCAGCATGGTGGCCAGCGTGGCGATCAGCGCGTTGACACGCAGGTAGGCGATCAGGACGCCGTTGCCAGCGCCAATCAGGGCGCCTGCCGCGAGGCCGCCGGCTATGGCCAGGCCGGTACTGCCGGTGCGTTCAAGAATGATGGCACCCAGCACGCCGGCAAAGGCGATGGTGGAGCCGACCGACAAGTCGAAATCACGCGAGGCCAGGCACAGCATCATGGTGCAGGCCACCATGCCGATCTGCGCCACAGAAAGCATCAGGCCGACGATATTGGCGGCCGAGAAGAAGTTCTCCACCGTCACGGCGAGGACGATGAAGAGCAGGCCGTAGCCCAGCGTCATGCTGTGCTCTTTCAGGAGGGCTCGCGTTCGGTTCGTGGTCATGGCGGAGGCCGGTGAGGTTGTCGTTGCGGTGTTCATGGGGGGTCAGGCGCTCACTTCATCGGGCAGCGCCAGCGCAAGCGCGGCGGTTTCATTGGCTTCTGCGCGGCTCAGCTCGCCGCTGATGCGGCCCTCGCGCATGACGATCAGCCGGTCCGAGATGCCCAGCACCTCGGGCAGCTCGCTCGAGATCACGATCACGCAGCAGCCGCTGGCCGCCACCTCGTGGATCAGGCCGTAGATCTCGTTCTTGGCGCCGACGTCGATGCCGCGCGTGGGTTCGTCCAGGATCAAGACCTTGAGCCCCGGCTCGGCCAGCCAGCGCGCCAGGATCACCTTCTGCTGGTTGCCGCCGGAGAGCAGGCGGATCTCCTGCTCGCGGTTCGGTGTCTTGATGCGCAGGCGCCTGATGAAGGCATCAGCCAGCTCGGCCTCGCGGCGGTGGCGCAGGAAGATGCCGCCCAGGAGGCCGTGGCGCCGGCAGCTGATGTTGATGTTCTCGGCCACCGAGCTCTGCGCCAGGATGCCCTGCTCCTTGCGGTCTTCCGGGCACAGGACGATGCCGGCGGCAATGGCGGCTGCCGGGCCGCTCGCGTCAACCGGCTTGCCGTCGAGCACCACCTGACCCCCGGTGCGCTTGTCGGCGCCGTAGAGCAGGCGCATCAGCTCGCTGCGGCCGGCGCCGACCAGGCCGAAGAAACCCAGCACTTCGCCGCCACGCACGCTGAACGACAAGCCCGATGCCCCACCAGGCAGCGCCTTGCTGCGCAGACCCTTCACCTGCAGGCGCTCCTCCTTGGCGGGGCGCTCACGGTAGTCGTAGATGTCCTGCAGCTCGCGGCCCACCATGTCGGCGATCAGGCGCTCGCGGCTGACCTCGGCCATCACCGGATGCGTGGCCACCTTGCGGCCGTCGCGGAAGATGGTGCAGCGGTCGCAGAGCGCGTACAGCTCTTCGAGCCGGTGCGAGATGTAGATCAGCGTGCGGCCCTCGGCGCGCAGCGAATGCACCAGGCGGAACAGGATCTCGCTCTCGCGGTGCGACAGGCTGCTGGTCGGCTCGTCGAAGGCGATGACCTGCGCCTCCTGCATCACGGCCTTGCAGATCTCAACCATCTGGCGCTGCGCGATCGACAAGTCGGAAAGCCTGGCGGCCGGGTCCAGATCGACACCGATGCTGGCCAGCTTCTCGGCCACCAGCTGGCGCGCGGCCGAATGGTCCACAAAGCCGAAGCGCGTGGGCAGGCGGCCCAGCAGCACGTTCTCGGCCACCGTCAGCTCGGCCACGTACTGCAGTTCCTGATGGATCACCGCGACGCCGGCAGCAATCGCGTCGCCCGCCGAATGGAAGTCGCAGGGCTTGCCGTTCAGGAGCAGGCGGCCGCCGTCCGGGCGGTACTGGCCACCCAGGATCTTCAGGAGCGTGCTCTTGCCCGCGCCGTTTTCGCCCAGCAGGCCATGCACCTGGCCGGCGTGCGCCTCGAAGCTCACCCCGTTCAGCGCCTTGACGCCGGGGAAGGTCTTGGTGACGTTCTCGAACTGCAGGACTGCGGTCATTACAGGCCCATGGTTTTCCGGACTTCGGCTTGATTTTTTCGGGTCATCAAGATGCCGTTGGTCAGCGTCAGAGCCGCCGGTGCCTTGTTCTCAGCGACCCACTGGTAGACGTTCAGGGCGGTCTCGTAGCCATGGCGCTTGGGGCTGATCAGCACCGTGCCGAAGAAGGCCGTGGGCGTGGGCTTGGAGAACTCGTTCAGCGCCGTCTGGCTGCCACCGATGCCGATGCCCAGCATTGCGTCCTGCTTCAAGCCGCGGCCTTCGGCGGCACGCACGGCGCCAAGCACGGCTTCGTCATTCAGGCCGAAGGCGACCCAGCGCTTGAACTTCGCGTTCTTGGTGAAGGCGATGTTGGCGGCGTTGAAGGCGCTCTCGGTGTCGGTCTTGGCTTGCGGTGCGTCGACCAGGTTGGCGGCGGGCAGGCCGGCGGCCTTCAGGGCATCGAGCGCGCCCTGGGTGCGTTCGCGTGCCGTGGGCAGTTGATCGAAAGCAATGCGCAAGGCGCCGACCTCGGCGAGGTTCCAGCCGCGTGCCTTGATTTCCTCGACCATCCCCTGGCCCACCTGCTTGCCGATCTCGTAGCCGGAGATGCCCATGTGCGGGATGTCGGCGATGGGCTTGCCGGCGCCGTCCACCAGCTGGTCGTCCACCGACATCACCTTCAGCTTGTGGCGCCTGGCCGCTCGCGCCACGGCCGCACCCAGCTTCACATCGGGTGCACAGATGACGAAGCCCTGCACCTTCTGCGCGGCCAGGTTGTCGATGGCGGCCATCATCTTCTCGCCATTGGGAATGCCGATCTTCACCAGCGTGAAGCCCTTTTCCTTGGCGGCTTGCTCGGCGAAGCGCCATTCGTCCTGGAACCAGGGTTCCTCGGCCTGCTTCACGAGGAAGCCGATCTTGATCGGCTCGGCTGCTTGGGCCGTTGCAATCAGCGAAGCCAGGGCGGCCATGGCCCAAAAAGCGAGGGTTCTGCGTTGGATCGTCATGTCTTTGTCTCCACAAGTCGCGAGCTCAGACCGGCTCGTCGTCAAACAAGGTTTCGGGAACAGCCAGCGCGCGCGGCAGGCGCAGGCCGAACAGGCTGCCGGACTGCGGCGCGGCGGCCAGCGCTTCGCGGTTCAGATCAGCCCGGGCGGTGCTCACCATCAGTTCATCGCCGCGCTTGCCGCCCAGCGCCGGGCAGCTGCTGTGCGGCGCGGCACCGGCAGCGCGTTGCAGCAATTCGCCATCAGGCGAGTAGCGGCAGACCTGGCCGGCGCCCCATTGCGCGTTCCACAAGCAGCCCTCGGCATCGACCACCGAGCCATCGGGCCAGGCGTGCTTGTCGGTCACGGTCACGAAGGGACGGATGTTGCTGACCTGCGCAGCTTCGGCGTCGTAGTCGCATTGCTGGATCACGCGGGAGAGCGTGTCGCAGAAGTACATCGTGCGGCCGTCCAGGCTGAACGCGATGCTGTTGGCAATCGCTACCGCAGGCAAGGCGAGGCGGCGCAGGCCGTGCTTCAACGAGTATTGGTAGAAGCTGCCAATGGGGCGCTTTTCGGCCGCCTCGTTCATCGTGCCGAAGACGAAGTAGCCGCGGCGGTCGCAGCGGCCGTCGTTCACACGGGTGCGGCTCTCGGCCGGGTCCACGGCCGCCAGCTGGGTCAGCGCCATGTTGACCGGTCCTTGTGCGAGCGGGTCGGTCAGTTGCCCCAGGCACAGGCGCTTGGCCAGGCCGAGGATCAGCTTGCCCGAACGGGTGTGGGCAAAGCAGCCCAGGCGGTCTGGCAGACGGCAGCTCAAGGCCGCGCCGGTATCACCCGACCAGGCGTTCAGGACGCCCGACTCGATATCGGCCCACCACCAGCGTTGGCTGGGTCCATGCCACTGGATGCCTTCGCCCAGCGTGGCGCTGTGCGGATGGGCCAGCTGAAGGTTGTCAATGCTCACAGGTTCCGAGGGCACGCTGATGTCTCCGTCTCTCTCGCTCAAGAATGCGAAGTTACTGGGTCGGAACATATCCGACCAATCGCTTGTCAGGGTTTAACTATCCAAAAGTCGTATAGCTCACTCAGGGCCTCACCGACAGCCGATAAACCGGGATCAGCCGGACAGCCCGCAGCTCGGCGACTTGCTTCTGACCGGCGAAGTCGGGCCGGTGCTCACGCGGCAGGTAGATCGGCGCATCGGCGCGCAGCGGCAGCACCGAAACGCTCATGGGCTGTTCAAGCGCCTTGCCCAGCGACTTCAGGCCGATCTGCCACTTCGGGCCGAAGTAGTACCAGTCGTCCAGCATCTGCGTGCCGCTGTGGAGCCGGCCAATGTCGCCAACGATGTCGGCCTCGAGGATCACGTCGTCCAGGCCCTGGAGCGTGTCCTTGGGCACCGTGACCTGCCAGGCCGCCGCGGCGGAGAAGGCTTCGGGAATCGGTTGCAAGGCCGCCTTGGCCAGGCCGCCCTTCATGATCGGCAGCGCGCCTTGCGCCTGGCGGGTCTGCCTGAAGCTGGCCACCGGCTGGCGCGCGGTCGCTTGGGCTTCGAAAACCTGGAACAGGCCATCACTGCCTGCGGCCTTCAAGGCCAGGCTGCCCTGCGGTGTCTTCGCGGCGGCCGGGAACATGGCCAAGCGCAGCCTGGCATCG
Organism: Paucibacter sp. JuS9; assembly: GCF_044043925.2. Lineage (NCBI taxonomy): Bacteria > Pseudomonadati > Pseudomonadota > Betaproteobacteria > Burkholderiales > Sphaerotilaceae > Roseateles > Paucibacter sp. JuS9. The sequence continues at coordinate 4,457,101 of NZ_CP194172.1, read as the reverse complement.
CCCGCGCTGCGCAGTTCCAGATGGCTGCCAGCGATCCAGAGTTGTTGGTCCGAAAGCAGCAGGCGCGGCTGCCCGGCGAATTCGCCCGTCACCAGATTGCGCGCTTGCGCCGCCGTCAGCGCGAGCAACTGCACCGGGCGTTGGCCGGGCTTCCTGATTGTCAGCACTGGCGAGGTGCCGGGCTTGAAGCCGCTGAAGACCACGCGACCATCGACTTCATGACGCGTGGCACCGGGCGCTTCGATGAAGCTGGCATCGGCTGCACTGAAAGCCAGCTCCACCGGCTGATCAGACGCAGCGCTGAACACGTGGACAAGGCCTTGCGTGCCCGCATCAAAGCGCGTCACCGGCTGGGCCGTTGCGTAGACCAGGCGAGTGCCTTCGAGGTCCAGGTTGACCGGCCAGACGAAATAGTCGCCGTTCTTGATCGTCAATGGCTGCTGCGGAAACGTGAGCGTGCCGCCCGGCAGCTTCACCGAGAAGCGAACGTCAGAGAACTGCGGCATCGCGTACTGCCGCACATGGTTGTTGACGAAGAGGAAGGCGCTGTCGCCGTTGGAGCGCACGGCATAGCGCGGCGTGGTCAGCTCGGTCGGATGCGGCGGCACGGCGGCGGGCTTGCGCACCGTCATCGTCGCCAACTGCGAACCGTAAGACTGCAGGAACAGATGGAAGGGCCGCAGCTTGGTCAGGACCTCGCGCTGCTGGCCGTCCGGGCCCAGCGGCGCCTGGAAGTCGTAGTTGATCCTGGGCGTGTCGTTGTAGCCGCCGCTCGCCGTGCTCTCTTCCAGCGAATGCTCGCCCAGCGGATTGCGGCCGCCGTGGAACATGTAATAGCCGAGCAGGTTGACGCCCGAGCCGAGTTGCACCGGCAGCATCGAGGCGATGTCGTCGCTCGAGACCATGGTGCGGCGGCGGTACATGGCCGGCAGGCCGGCGCCGTATTCCGCGCCGAGAAACGGCGTCAGGGCAATATCGCTCTCGGCCGTGCCCCGCGCGGTGGCGGCAGTCTGCGCGCCGAGGTCGCCGGAGACGCGGCTGTCGAAGCGAAAGGCGTAGGTTTCCTTCGGCGGCAGCTCGGTGGTCGGCAGACCCCAGGGCTCATCCGGGTAGCCACCGAATACCGGCGTTACTTCACCAGAAGGATAGACCGTGCCATCCCAGCCGGTGACGGTATACAGCGGCACATCCATGCCCGCCTTGAGCGCCAGACCCTTCAGGGTGGAGATGTGCGCGGCGCCCTTGCCCGGGCCGGTGAGGTTGTATTCGTTCTCGATCTGGATGCCGATGACCGGGCCGCCATCCTTCCAGAGCTGGCCCTTCAGCTGCTGGCCGATCTGGGCATAGAGGCGTTCGACATGGCGCAGGTATTGCGCATCGTTCTGCCGTGTGGGCATGGTGTTGACCACCCAGTCCGGCACGCCGCCGAAGCGCACCTCGGCATGTGACCAGGGTCCGATGCGCACCACCGCCTTCAAGCCTGCCTGCTGCGCCAGCTGCAGGAAGCGACGCAGGTCGCGATTGCCCTGCCAGCTGAACTGGCCTTCATTCAGCTCATGGTGATTCCAGATCACATAGCTGGCCACCACGTCGATGCCGGCTGCCTTCATCTTCTGCAGCTCGGCCGCCCAGCTTGAGGCCGGGCTGCGCGTGTAGTGGAACTCGCCCATCACCGGTAGCCAGGGCTTGCCGTTGAGGCTCAGGTATTGGTTGTTGACGGCCAGGCGTTCGCCCTTGGGCGACACCGAAGCGCCGAGCTTCAAGTGGCCGGTCGTCGGCGCGGCCACGGGTGCACTGGCGTCGACTTGAAGCAGGGTCTCCGCCCGGAGCGCCGAGCAGCACAGCGCAGCCGCCAGGGCGATGGCGCCCGCGGTCTGGATCTTCTTCATCGCTTGTCTCCTGTTGTTCTCTTGTCTTCAGGCGCGCCAGGCCGTCACGAAGGCGCGGGCGCGCTGGGCCACATCGCCTGCGCTGAAGCCCGGTGCATACAGGGCGCCCCCCAGGCCGAAGCCGGCAGCCCCCGCGGCGCGGAACGCGCCCATCGTTTCTGGCGTGATGCCGCCCACCGGCAACAGCTTCAAGGTGGCCGGCAGCACCGCGCGCATGGCCTTGACCACCTGCGGCGTCACCAGCTCGGCCGGGAACAGCTTCACCGCATCGGCGCCCGCTTCCACGCAGGCAAAGGCTTCGGTGGGCGTGGCCGCACCAGGCACGCAGAGCAGGCCCTGCGCCTTGACGTGCGACACCACGCGCGTGTCCGCATGCGGCATCACGACGAGCTGGCCGCCGGCATCGCGAACCTTGTCTGCCGCGCCGGTGCTCAGGACCGTGCCGGCACCCATCACCGCATCCGCCGGCAGGCACCGGGCCAGCCTGGCAATCGAATCAAAAGCCTGCGGTGAATTGAGCGGCACCTCGATGATGCGAAAGCCCTCTTCATACAGGCTCAAGGCGATCGCCTCGACCTCGTTGGGCTTCACGCCACGCAGGATGGCAACCAGCGGCAAGGCACGAAAGGCCGCGTCGAACTTTGCTTCAGGAAGAGACGACATCAGAGCACTCCTCGCGCCACCTGGGCGATGCGCCACAGGCCGGCGGCAGCGGTATTGGGCAGCACCTGCACGGGGCCGATGCCGAACAGGTCCAGCGCCTTGGCATAGCGCTGGCACAGGGCCGGCTCGCCGAGCAGCACCAGCGGTGCATCGGCAACGTGGGCCCGGAGGCCGGCGCGCAATTCATGGCCGATCAGCAGGCCGGAGAGATAGTCGGGCAGCGCCTCGCTCGCCAGGCGGCCGGTCAGGCCCAGTGTGCGCACCGCAAAGAGCTGGTGCGGCAGGCCCAACTCGCCGTGGTCGCGCGCAGCGCGCACGCCCTGGGCAAATGAAAGCAGATCATGGGCTGGATCAGCAGCCATCAGCCGGCCCAGCACCGAATGCTGGCGCATCACGGCAAACAGCTCGCCGGTCATCTGCGTGGCGAAACTGCGCACAGTGCCGTCAATGACCTGGGCCCATTTGCTGTGCGTGCCCGGCATGACGATACAGCTGCGCGCTGCCAGCTCGGGCGCCGACTCCAGCGCGCCAAGCACTTGCGTCTCTTCGCCGCGCATCACGTCCGGCGGGCCGGCCTCGGTGTCGCAGCGCAGGCCCGGCAGCAGCCGCACGGCGCGACCCCGCCAGTCCACGTCCACAGCGCCAGCGGCCAGGGCGCTCGCGTCGGCCGGGCAGGCTGCATAAGGTACTTCGCGCCAACCATGCTGGCTGCCCACCATGCCGCAGGCGAGGATGGCCGGCGCCGTGGCATGCCAGTCACCGATCAATTCATCGAGCACCGCGCTGAAGGCAGCGGCGCCGCCCTTCAGCGTGGACGCGCCTTGCGTCGACTGACGCGTGAGCAAGACCTGGCCCTGCTCGTCGATCAGCATTGCGCGCAGGCTGGAGCTGCCCCAGTCCAGACCGATCAGGCGCGTCTCACGGGGAAACGAAGTCACGCTCACCATTCGGCCACGCTGCCGTCCGCATGGCGCCACAGCGGGTTGCGCCAGTCAGGTGCCGTCTTGCTCGCCTCGATCACGCGCGCTTCATCCACTTCGACACCCAGGCCCGGTTTGGGCAAAGGCAAGATGTAGCCGCCTTCGATATGGAAGTCGTCCTTGTTCAGGACGTAGTCCAGCAGCTCGCCACCCTTGTTGTAATGGATGCCCATGCTCTGCTCCTGCAGCACGGCGTTGTGGGAGACGAAGTCCACCTGCAGGCAGGCTGCGAGAGCAATCGGGCCCAGCGGGCAGTGCGGAGCAAGCGCCACGTCATAGGCCTCGGCCATGCCGGCGATCTTCATGCATTCGGTGATGCCGCCGGCATGCGAGAGATCAGGCTGCACGATGGACAAGCCACCGCCCTGGAACACCCGCTTGAACTCGAAGCGCGAATACATGCGCTCGCCGGCGGCCAGCGGAATGCTGGTGTGCGCCGCCAGGCGCGCATAGGTCTCGTCCTGCTCGGCCAGCACCGGTTCTTCGACGAAGAGCGGTCGGTAGGGCTCGAGCTCACGCAGCATCACCTTGGCCATCGGCGCGCCGATGCGGCCGTGGAAGTCGATGCCGAACTCGATGTCAAAGCCAAATGCCGCGCGGATCTCGGCGATGCGGCCCACGGCGGCATCCACCTTGGCGGCGCTGTCGATCAGGCCCATCTCCTCGCTGCCATTCATCTTGAAGGTGTCGAAGCCGCCTTCACGCAGGCGCTTGATGTCGGCGATCACGTCGGCCGGGCGGTCACCACCGACCCAGGAATACATCTTCATCTTGTCGCGCACCAGGCCGCCCAGGAGCTCGTAGACCGGCACGCCGAGCGCCTTGCCCTTGATGTCCCACAGCGCCTGGTCGATGCCGGCGATGGCGCTCATCAGGATGGCGCCGCCTCGGTAGAAGCCGCCGCGGTACATCACCTGCCAGAGGTCGTTGATGCGCGACGGGTCTTGCCCGATCAGATAAGGCTCGAACTCGTGCACCGCGGCTTCGACCGAGCGGGCCTTGCCCTCGATCACCGGCTCGCCCCAGCCGGTGATGCCGGCATCGGTCTCGATCTTCAGGAACATCCAGCGCGGTGCCAGACGGTAGGTCGTGAGCTTGGTGATCTTCATGGGGACGGGCGGTGCAGTGATGCTGGCAGCTTAGGGTTGGAACCTAGCTGCGAAATATGCTTTGTTGATCGTCAGCTATCTCGTCTTCACATAGCAAGAGGGTTGGGTCGCAGGCTTGCGAAATGCGCATAGACATGAGCAATTAAGTGATATCTCGGCATCTCGCCGTCTTCTTAGCATCAACGCCGCCAAAACCAACACGACAAGACGGAGACAAGAAGATGCGCAAGACCCCGCTCGCTGGCCTGATCCAGGCGATGTTCATGTGGCCCACCGTGGCGCTCGCCCAGACCGCGCCCGCGCCGGCCACGCCGGCCTCCGCGCCCAAGGCCGACCTCGAGACCGTGGTCGTGACCGGCATCCGCGCCTCGGTGCGCCAGGCGCTGGACGCCAAGGAAGCGTCCAACAGCATGGTCGAGGTGATCGCCTCGGAAGACATCGGCAAGCTGCCCGACACCACCATCGCCGAAACGCTGGCCCGCCTGCCCGGCCTCTCCTCGGGCCTCGACCGCGGCAACGCCAGCCAGGTGATCGCGCGCGGCCTTGGGCCCCGCTTCATCGGCGCCACCCTGAACGGCCGCGAGCTCGCGTCGAGCGAACCGGGCCGCGCGGTGCGCTTCGAACAGTTCCCGTCCGAGTCGATCAGCGGCGCCACGGTCTACAAGACGCAATCGGCCGAGCTGGCCGAAGGCGGCGTGGCCACCACCATCGACCTGCAGACCGTCTCGCCACTCAACTTCCGCGAGCGCCAGGCCTCGGTCAAGCTCGACGGCCTCTACTACCAGCTGGGCGGCGACATCGCCGGCGCCAAGAAGACCGCGCCGCGTCTGGGTGGCATCTATGTCGACCAGTTCAACAACAGGACGCTGGGCGTGGCGGTGGCCTTCAGCTACCAGGACCAGCCCTCGCTGCAGAAGAACATCAAACACTGGGGCTTCAACGAAGACCATTCCGGCGACCTGAACGGCGACGGCAAGATCGACAAATCGCCCTGGGGCTTCGGCACCGACGTGAAGCGCGGCACCGACAAGCGCAGCAGCCTGCTCGGCAAGGTCGAGATGAAGGCCACGCCGGACCTGTTCATCACCGCCGATGCCTACTTCGCCAAGGCCGACATCTACGAGCCCGGCCTGCAGCACTGGACCGGCGACGTCGGCAACTGGGACGGCTGGCAGAAGGCCAACTACAGCAATGTCGACATCCGCGATGGCTATGTCGTGGGCGCCACCGTCAAAGACGTGGGCCTGACGACCAACGACTACGTCTGGGTGCAGGACAACACGACCACGGCCGGCGGCATCAACGCCAAGCTGAACGCCGGCGACTGGAAGCTGGAAGCCGACCTCTCGACCTCGCAGGCCAAGCGCAACAGCCAGTGGCGCGATGTGCGCCAATGGGCCAACAACAGCGGCACGCTGACATGGTCCTTCACCGGCAACGAGGTGCAGACCTTCACCATCGGCCAGGACTCCGGCAACCCGGCGGCCTTCAGCCAGCCCACGCTGTATGTGGACACCGACGGCCACATCAAGGACAAGCTCAACGCCTTCGCCCTGAATGGCACGACCTCGCTGAATGCCGGAGACTTCAAGTCGCTGAAGCTCGGCGCGCGTTTCAGCGACCGCGAGAAGCGCTATCACCAGACCACCTGGAGCGTGAACCCGAAGAGCACGGTCGCTCCTTCAGCCTTCGAGACGATCAATGTCAGCGGCCTCGCGCCCTTCATCGCCCTGAAGGACTTCGAAGGCACGACCGCGCAAGTGTTCGGTGACGACGCCTTCAGCGCTGCCGGCCGCCCGCAAACCCAGTGGGACCTGCTGGCCGGCTGGCAGGTGAAGGAGCGCAGCAGCTCGGCGTTTGCACAGGCCGACCTGGACGGCGACATTGCCGGCCTGCCCTATCGCGGCAACCTGGGCCTGCGCCTGGTGCACACCAGCCAGACCGGCGCCGGCATGCAGTCGCTCAATGGCGCCGCGCCGACGGCCACGCAGGGCGGCACCAGCTACACCGAAGTGCTGCCCAGCCTGAACCTGATCTTCGGTCTCGACGCCAACCAGGAACGCCAGATCCGCGTGGGCCTGGCCCGCGCGATGACGCGTGCGCCGCTGGACGAAATGCGCGGCTCACGCAACCTCAGCATCGACACCAACCCGGCAATGCCGATCAGCGGCAGCGCCGGCAACCCTGGGCTGAAGCCCATGCTGGCCGACCAGCTGGACGTGGCGTATCAGTGGTACTTCGCCAAGAGCTCCTTGCTCTCGGCCGGCCTGTTCTACAAGAAGCTGAGCCGCTACATCGGCATCACCTCCGACGCGACCACCATCGACGGCCGCGCCGCCAACATCACGCGCTCGGTCAACGGCAAGGGCGGCAATGTGAGCGGCATCGAGCTGGTCTATCAAAGCCCGCTGCCGGCGCCGTTCAACAACTTTGGCATCTACAGCAACTACGCCTACACGCACAGCAACGTGAAGGAGAACATGCCTTCGGTGAACCCGTTCCCGATCGAAGGCCTGATGAAGCACAACGGCGGCCTGACGCTCTGGTACGAGAAGGACGGCTTCGAGGCCCGCCTCTCGGCCAACTATCACAGCGAGTTCGTGCGCAACCCGACCTGGACCTCGGGCCAGTTGATCGTCAACGGCGCCGAGACCTATGTGACCTTGAACCTGGCGAAACAGTTGAGCCCGAAGCTGCAACTGCGCTTGGGCATCGACAACCTCACGAACCAGAAGGCCGTCTACACCAGCGGCAACAACCCCTACCAGCAGGAAGTGACCGAGTTCGGCCGGCGCTTCAATGTGGGCCTCAGCTACAAGCTCTGAATTCCAGGCTGTGAGTCGGCCCCTTCAGGGGCTTTGCAAGGCGGCGCGAGCAATCGCGCCGCTGTTTTTTCATGCTGGCTGGCAAACACCGGATTGCCGTCGGGCCCAGGGCGACAGCGGGCGCAGCGCTGCCGACTCTTTCCACGCCTGGCAGGCCCGCTGCTGCCAAGTAGCGCGGCTTGCTGACGGACCGTCGCTCGCGAGGCTTTGCGCTGCTTCGGCTGCCGCCTGGTAGGCATCGGCATTGCGCGGCTCCGCGTCTGCCAATGTCTGGAGCTGCTCGGCCGCTGCCGCTACTGCGGGCCAATCGGCCCGACTGCGCTCCAGGCGGAACTCGGCCAAGGCCAGGCCGCGCTGGTGCTTCAGCTTGGCCGCAGGCGGGCTGGCCACCAGCTCCTTGCGCCAATAGTTCACGGAGCGCCGCAGCCAGGGCTGCGCCTCAGCGTGGCGATTCAGACGGAGCAGCGCGCTACCCTGGGCGAGCGCACGGTACTCGCGTGCATCAATCCAGTCGGCGTTCTTCGGGTCGGTGGCCAGCAGGCCCGCTAGCAAGTCGTGGTTTTCGGTCGAAGCTTTCAGCGCCTGCTCGGGCCGATCCATCTGCAACTCCAGGCCGGCCAGCAGGAACAGGTTGGCAGCCGTGCTGGCCTGCAACTGCAGTTGCTCGGGATGCATCTGCCGCGCTTGGCGCAAATGCGCCATGGCTTCATCCCGCGCCTTCACAGCCAGCTCGTAGTCGCCGCGCCGCTGGTACGACGAGGCCATGCTGCCGTTGATGACGGCCAGGGTCTGCAATAGCTCAGCCCGGAAGCGGGTCTGCTCCGGGCGCAGCTTGGCATCGAGCCGCGCGGCCTCGGCCTTCATCTCCAGTTCCTTGAGGCCGGATTCCCGCGCCGCGATGTAGTAGCGCATGGCCTCCTCGGGCCGACCCAGGCCGAGGCCGTTGTCGTCAAGCATAACGGCGAGGTCCTGCAAGCCGGCGGTCACGGCGTTGTGAAGCAGGAGCGTGTCGGTGCTGTTGGGAGGTGCGAGCTTCACGGCCTCCTGAACCAGCGCCAGGCCGTGACGGGACAGCGCCACCGCCTTCTCCTTGTCACTGGCTTCGCGCGCATGCCCGGCCAGCACCATGTAGGCGCGCGAGGCATAGCCGGCGAACACCGGATTGCCCTTCTGGCTGGCCCAGACCTTGTCGATCAGCAGCCGCGCCTGCTCGGCATGACGAAGGCCCTTCTCGGGCTCGTTGAGCGTGCCGGGATAGTCGGGCGTGTAGGCCTCGGCCAGGCGCACATGGATCTCGGCGATGTCGGCCAGCGCCGCTTCGTCGCTCTCGCCCAGCGTAGGCTGCAAGCGCTCCAGTGCGGCGAGCGCTTCCTTGAACAGATCGGCCTTGATCTTCATGCCACCAGGCAGGTACTCGACGCTGTCACCGAAGCTGAACACCAGCTCATGCGTGACACGGCGCACTTCCTTCAACCTGAGTTCGGCAAGCAGCTGCGCCTGCCTTGCCTCACGCGCCTTCCAGGCCACTGCCGCGCTGCCGCCCAGGAGCAGCAGCACGCTGGCTGCCAATGCCGCGCTGGCCAGTCGGTTGCGCGAGACCTGCTTGGCCAGTCGATAGTGCCAGCTCGCTGGCCGCGCGCTGACGGGGTAGCCCTCGAGATAGCGACGAAGATCGGTGGCCATCGCCTCGACACTGGAGTAGCGGCGCTCGGGCTCCTTCTCCAGCGTCTTCAGCAGGATGTTGTCGAGGTCCCCCGAGAGCTTCTTGCGGGTCTGCAGCCATTGCGGGTCGCTCACCTCTTCCGGGCTCAGGCGGCTGGGCCTGGTGGGCGCGTCCTCCAGCACGCAGCGGGCAGCTTCAGCTGGCGTGCTGGCATTGCGGCCCGTGGGGCGCGTACCGGTGAGCAATTGATAGAGCAGCACGCCCAGGCTGTAGATGTCGGTGGCGGTGCTGACCGGCTCGCCGCGCACCTGTTCGGGGCTCGCGTAGTTCGGCGTGAACGGACGCTGGCCGCCGACCGTGGCCTGGCCATCGTTGCCTTCCAGCGGGTCCAGCGCCTTGGCGATGCCGAAGTCCAGGAGCTTCACCTGGCCCTCGCGGTCCACCAGCACGTTGCCGGGCTTGAGGTCGCGGTGCACCAGCAGGTTGCGGTGCGCGTAGGACACTGCGTCAGCCAGTTGCAGGAAGAGGCGCAGACGCTCGTCCAGGGTCAGGTCTTGTACCGCCTCGCTGATCGCTTCGCCGTCCACATACTCAAGCACGAAGTAGGGTACGCCAGCGGGCGCAGTGCCGGCATCCAGCAAGCGGGCGATATGGGGATGGCTGAGCCGCGCCAGTGCCTGGCGCTCGAGGGCGAAGCGCTGCATCACGGCCGCGCTGTCCATGCCGCGCTTGAGCAGCTTGATGGCGGCCCGGCCCTCGAAGCGGCCGTCGGCCCGGCGTGCTTCGAACACCTCGCCCATGCCGCCCGCGCCGATCAGGCGGACGATCTCCCAGGCGCCAAGGCGCTGGCCGGGCACGGCGGCGCCGCCCTCCTCCTGGTCCATCAGCGTCTGCGCAGCCGGCTCGGCCATGAAGGCATCGGCCGCGGCGGCCCGGTCGTGATGGGCCAGCAGCGAGCTCAGCTCGGCCAGTTCGGTGGGTTCGAGCTCGGCCGCCTTGATCAGCGGCTCCCGCAGGGATGCCGGCACCTCGGCCAGGGATTCGAACAGCGACTTGATCCGGGCCCAGCGGGCCATCGATTCAGACATGGGCGACTTCCTGCTGAGGCCACGGGAACGAGGTGCCGAAGAGTATCTCCGCAGATTCAGCGCTCGGCCTTCAGCCTTGCCACCAGCATCTCCCGCACCAGGCCCAGGCCGCCACCGACCACTTCACGGTACTTGGCCGCATCCGCCACGGTCTCGAAACGCTTGAACTCGGCGCTGTCCTTGCTGCCGCTCGCAAACCTGATCAAGCCCGTCAGCACAGCGCCGGCAACGTCCTTGGCCGTGGTGGCTTCTTCTCGCACGTCGCTGAAGGCGGCGGCGTCCAGGGTCAGCGGCTGCTTCAGCGACAGGTGGCCGCCCTCCGGCCCGGCGAACACGCTCATATGGGCGGCGGTGATGCTGGGATAGGCCTTGGCCGACACCGAAGCCGTGCTGGAGATCCGGCCGAAGAAGCCCTTGTTGTTGTTGGTCAGCTTGACGAAGTGCACGCGCATATGAACCTCCAGCAGTGCAGCACCGCCCAGTTCCTTCTGCAGTTCGACGTTGTCAAAAGCACCGCTGATGGCGGAGCCGACATTGCTGAGGGCCGACAAGGCGCCGAACATGCCCGTGTTCTTGCTGCCCTCGGCCTTGACACGGTTCACGCCGTACAAGGCCATGCCAGCGGGCGCCACGACGATGGCGCTGTCCGAGATGATGGGCGTCGGCGTGCCGCCCGCCACCTGCTTGCGATAGGACGGTGCGGCACCCAGTTGCTCCGCGCTCATCACTTCCAGGCCACTGGCCTGCAGCTCGCGAATGAAGTCGGCGTAGAGCGACTCGGTCATGGCCTGGAAATCCTCCTGGCCGACGCCGATCAACTTGTAGGCCGCCGACACGCTGGCGCGGCCCGCAGCGGCAAAGCCGGAGGTCTCGGCACTGGCGTGGTCGAAGGTCACGAACTCGACGCTGAACTGCGGCACCGCCACCTTGGTGAGGCCCTTGAGCACCTTGGTGTCGTTGATGGTGAGCACTTTCATCGCCTGCTCCGAAGCCCTGAAGCTGGCATCGACGGCAATGGGCTCGGGCGTGTCCTTGGCCTGCACGGCCGTGCCGGCAAGCATCAGGCTGGCGGCGATGAGTGCGCTGGCGAGGGGCGAGGTCAGGGTCTTGCATGTCATGGCGGTGCTCCTTGGGCGTGAGTGGTGTTTCGTCAAGCCCGGTTGCGGCATGCACCGGGGCTTGATGACTAGCGCAGGAGCACCGCAGCAAACGGATCACGCCGCCATAATCTTTTTCATGCCATCTTCAAGCGAAGCCCCGATCACGCTCCCCGATGCCGCTGACATCACGCGCTGGCTGGAGACCTTGGATCAAGCTGAGGCGGGTGCAGATACGGTCAATCAGCTGTTTGCCGCCCTCTATGACGAGCTGCGGCGCAGCGCCGGCGCACAGATGCGCAAGGAGCACGCCGGCCACACCCTCAGCGCCACCGCGCTGACGCACGAGGCCTGGGAACGCCTGGCCGCGCAGACCCGCACCCGCTGGGCCAGCCGCAGCCATTTCCTGGGCATGGCGGCCATCATGATGCGGCGCATCCTCGTGAACCACGCGCTGGCCAAGCAGGCGCACAAGCGCGACGTGCCGCTGGCGTCGCTCACGCTCACCGAGGCCCAGCACATCGCCGGCGATGGCGCTGCGCGTGAAGTCGTTCAGGTCCATGAGGTCTTGCTGGCTTTCGAGCAAGTGGACCCACGCGCGGCCAAGGTGGTGGAGCTGAAGTTCTTCGGCGGCTTGGAAATCGAGGAGATCGCGGAGCTGCTTGCCATCTCCACGGCCACGGTCAAACGCGACTGGCTGCTGGCGCGGGCCTGGTTGTTCCGGGAGTTGCAGGCCTGAGGAAAAGGTGCCTTACTTGCCGATGCAGAAGCTGCTGAAAATGACCCCCAGCAACTCGTCGGCCGTGAAGGCGCCCGTGATCTCGCCCAGCGCGTCATGCGCCATCCGCAACTCTTCGGCCAGGAGATCCAACGCTGGTGGCTTCTGGACAGAGACCGCATGCGCCATCGCAAGATGCTCCTGCGTGCGGCGCAAGGCCTGCACATGGCGCTCGCGAGCGATGAAGAGGCCCTCGGGCGTAGCGTGCCAGCCCACTTGCTGGAGCAAGCGCTGGCGCAGCGCATCCAGGCCAGCGCCGGTCTTGGCTGACAAGGTCATTGAGCCCGGGGCCAGGTCTTGCCCATGCTCCACGTCGGCCTTGTTGAAGACCTGCAGGATGCGCCCGGGGTCGACGCCGGCCAGGCGTTCGGCAATCAGCTTGTCTTCGGCTTCGTAGTCCGGCTGGCCCAGGCGGCCGAGGTCGTGCAGGAAGAGCACAACGTCGGCATCGGTGATGGCCTCCCAGCTGCGTGCCACGCCGATGCGCTCGACCTCGTCGTCGGTCTCGCGCAGGCCGGCGGTGTCGCTGATGTGCAGGGGCACGCCTTCGATCTGGATGGTCTGGCTGACCTTGTCTCGCGTGGTGCCCGGGATGGGCGTGACGATGGCCAGCTCGGCACCGGCCAGGGCATTGAGCAGCGAGCTCTTGCCGACATTGGGTTGCCCGGCCAGCACGACCTTGATGCCTTCGCGCAAGAGCGCGCCTTGCTGGGTGCGGTCCAGCACGCGGTCAAGTTGCGCTGAGAGGCGTGCGAGGCGCCCCAGGGCATCGGCCTGCTCGAGGAAGTCGATTTCTTCTTCGGGGAAATCCAGGGTCGCCTCGACCAGCATGCGCAGATTGATCAGCGCATCGCGCAGCTTGCCCACCTCCTCCGACAAGGCGCCCGACAAGGCCCGGCTGGCGCTGCGTGCGGCGGCTTCGGTGCTGGCGTCGATCAGGTCGGCCACGGCCTCGGCCTGCGCCAGGTCGAGCTTGCCGTTCAGGAAGGCCCGCTGCGTGAACTCGCCGGGCTCGGCCAGGCGCACGCGCATCTCTGATCCGGCTTCCATGCAGCGCGCGAGCAGGAGTTGCAGCACGACCGGACCGCCATGCGCTTGCAGTTCCAGCACATGTTCGCCCGTGTAGGAATGCGGCGCAGGAAACAGCAAAGCCAAGCCCTGATCGATGGCGTCGCCAGTGGCGGAACGGAACGGGAGGTAGGTCGCTTCACGCGCCTTCAGCGTACGGCCGCAGATCGCTTGAACGATGGGGCCGAGGTCTTGTGGCGACGAGACCCGCACGATGCCCACCGCTCCGCGCCCGGGGGCGGTGGCGATGGCGGCAATGGGGTCTTGGTGGCGAGAGAGCATCGGCGGATTGTCGCGTACGACATCAGCCCGTTCCGTGTGGCCTGAACCGGCGCCGGGCCGCCCCAAGCCGGTTCGCGCCCCCTCGGGGGGCAGCGTCGGTACTCCGGCGCGTGGGGGCTTTTGAATGGCGCGGGGGAGGCTGGATCAGCCGCTTTCGTAAGCTCTGAACTCGCGCCTTCGATTCAGATTGGCTTTCGCCGCCCGGAATTCGCGCCCCGCATGAATCCCATTAAAGGCGGCGAGGGGTCAATAAAAAAGCCCCCAGTCGCGGGGTGCGCTGGGGGCTTCGTGGCTTATTGCCGCTGCGGCGTCTTGCTTACTTGTTCGAGACGCCCAGCTGCTTGTTGATCATCCATTGCTGGGCGATCGACAGGATGTTGTTCACCAGCCAGTACAGCACCAGGCCCGAGGGGAAGAAGAAGAACATCACGCCAAAGGCCAGCGGCATGATCCACATCATCTTCTGCTGCATCGGGTCCGGTGCCTTCGGGTTCAGCGCGACCTGCAGCACGCTGGTCAGCGTCATCAGGATGGGCAGCGGGCCGATGGGAGCGCTCAGGAAGTGGCCGAACAGGCTGTCGGGCTGCGACAGGTCGGTGATCCACAGGATCCACGGCGCGCCGCGCATCTCAACGCTGGACAGAAGCACCCAGTACAGGGCCAGGAAGAAAGGCATCTGCAGGAAGATCGGCAGGCAGCCACCAATGGGGTTGACCTTCTCTTCCTTGTAGATGCGCATCATCTCCTGCTGCATCTGCTGCGGCTTGTCCTTCAGGCGCTCGCGCAGTTCCTGGATGCGCGGGCCCACGGCCTTCATCTTGGCCATGCTGCGGTAGGCGCTGGCGTTGAGCCAGTAGAAGGCGATCTTCAGGAGGATCACCAGCACGACGATGGCCCAGCCCCAGTTGCCCAGGATCTTGTGCAGTTGGTCGAGCAGCCAGAACAGCGGTTGCGACAGGGCCTTGAAGATGCCGTAGTCCTTGACCAGCTGCAGGCCCGGGGCCAGCTCGGCCAGCTTGTTTTCTTCCTGCGGGCCGACATAGAGCAGGTCTTCGGTCGTCACGCTCGCGCCCGGCGCCAGTTGGGCCAGCGGGAACACCATGCCGACGGCATATTGCTTGCTCACGGCATCAGGCTGCTTGCGCACGAAGAAGCCGCGGTCGCCGGCCGTGTTGCGCAGCCAGGCGCTGGTGAAGTAATGCTGGACCATGGCGACCCAGCCGTCGTTCGCGCGCTTCTCGTATTCGGCCTTGTCCTTCTCGATCGCGTCGAACTCGACCTTCTGGAACTTGGCCTTGTCGGTGTAGACCGCGGGGCCGGTGAAGTTGGCCGGCGCCATCGAGGAGAGCTTGGCCTCGACATGGCTGTCGCGCACCAGTTGCACGTAGAGCTGCGGCTGCACCGCAGCGCCGGAAGCATTCAGCACCTCGTGCTTGACGGTGATTGCATAGCTGCCGCGCGTGAACGTGTAGGTCTTGACCAGCTTCAGGCCGCCGGACTCGGGCGACTCGAAGCGCACGGTCAGCGCATTGGCGCCGTCCTTGAGCTCGCGCTCGCCCGCCTGCACGCTCATCACGGTCAGGTGCGAAGGCGCGTTGGCCACACCCGTCAAGCCGGACTCGGCCTTGTAGAGCTGCTGCGCGCTGCTGTTCAGCACCACGACATGGCCGCTCGGGTCATGCGGGTCGGCATGCTTGAGCAGCTCGACGCGGACCAGGCTGCCGCCCTGGCTGTCCAGCGTGGCCTTGACCAGGTCGGTCGTGATCTCGACCTTTTCGCTGGCCACGGCAGGTGCCGAAGCAGCCGGCGCTGCGCCAGGGGCGGCTGCGATGGTGCTGGAGGCACCCGGCACGGCAGGCACGGCGGCGGCGCTGCCGGCCGCCGAGGCCTGCTTGGCCACCGGCACAGGGCTGAACATCGACGGGTGACCGTTGTGCTTTTGCCAGCCGTCCCAGATCAGGACGAGCGACATGGTGAACACCACCCAGAGCACGGTGCGGCGTATATCAGTCATGAGGAGGCTTCAGGATTGGTAGAGGATCGGGAATCGTCCTGCCGGCCGAGCAGCCGGCTGAACAATTTCGGGGGATGCTCGGGCACGCCGTCATGGCCGCCTTCGCACCAGGGGTTGCAACGCAGGATCCGATATGCGGTCAGGCCGCTACCCCACAAGGCGCCGTGGCGCTCAAGCGCTTCAATCGAATAGGCCGAGCAGGTCGGATAGAAGCGGCAGGAGGCGCCCAGCCAGGGGCTGAGGAACAGGCGATAGCCACGCACCAGGACTATCAAGGCCTGTTGGGGAAGCTTGCGCAGGGAGAAAGCCATGTGAGCGTTCGCTATGCCGTCGGCTCAGGCCGGAGCGGCACTGTTCGGTGCACTGTTGCCAACTTGGCTGGCCTGCCCGCCCTGGCGCTTGGCCACGCGGCCGACCAGCTGTGCCAGCTCGGCACGGGCGGCGGTTCTCAAGGCATCAGACGATGCGCTGACGAACTGCTTGCGATCGAAAGGCGCGCGCAGGCGCACCACCCACAGGCCCGGAGGCAAGGAGGGTGCACCGTTTTCGAAGATCGCTCGGATCTGACGCTTGAACAGGTTGCGGGTCACCGCCCGGCGGGCGTGACGCTTGGGTACGACGGTACCCAGCCAGCAACCTTCGACCGGCTTTCCGTCCACAGGGGTGTGGGCAGCCGGTGCAGCAGCTGTTGATAACTCAGCATCTGCTGTGGATAAGCGCCGTGCTGGCAAGCTCGGCTCCGCCACCACATGGTGGACGGCGAAGTGGCTGCTGCGAACGCGGCTGGGGGTGCCCAGCACGCGCTCAAAGTCGGCCGATCGCACGATCCGGCCGATCATCTGTCGGTCCTTTGGACTCAGACAGCCAGGCGCTTGCGGCCCTTGGCGCGGCGCGCAGCGATGACGGCACGGCCGCCGCGGGTCTTCATGCGGACCAGGAAACCGTGGGTACGGGCGCGACGGGTCTTCGATGCTTGGTAAGTACGCTTCATTTTGCAACCTCTGGCGGGCTTTCAGGCCCTGGGGGACGTCCTGCGGACGCTCGGTGGATAAGGGACGCCCAATCACTCAAGGGTTCTCAATCATTGAGAAGCCCCATCTGGGTAGCTGTCACGGGCGCTTAGAGGTGGCTGGTCCTGCGTGACCCCTCATGCAATCGTGCAGTGAGAAGCCGCCCAGATCAACCACGCGCCCACGCAAATCCGTCCGGCGTCCTGGAAAACCCGCGATTACACCAAAGTTTGCAAGCATGGTCAATGCGAGGGTTCGCACGGGTGGGGATTTCAAGGGCTTGACCCTCTAAAAAAATCTGTGGATAACCCCGGTCTGGCCGACTTCGAATCCGTACAATCCGGCCGCTCAAGAACAAGTTTTCCACAATGAGCCTAGACCTCTGGCAGCGCGGCTGTGAACGCCTGGCCGCTGAGCTGCCCGAACAGCAATTCAACACCTGGATCCGGCCTTTGCCGGAGGCCGAGGTGCAGGATGCGGGCGGCGCAGACGCCATCGTCGTCTCGCTGCGTGTGCCCAACCGCTTCAAGCTGGACTGGATCCGCAACCAGTACGCGGGTCGCATCGAATCCATCCTCACCGAACTGGCCGGCAAGCCCGCCCGCCTGGAGCTGGCCCTGGCCGCGCGCGATGCGGGCGTGGCCCGCCCTGCCCTGCCGGCCAACCAGCCGGTCGCCCTCGGCCAGGTGCTGCACAACGGCTTGCGGCCGGTGACGGCCAAGACGCATGAGCCCGCGCCGGGCTATTCGAATGGCCACGCCAACGGCCATGGCGTCGCCAGCCTGCCGGCCGAGCCCGCCACGCCGGCACCGAGCGCCACACGCCACCGCATCAACCCGGCCCTGACCTTCGACACCCTGGTGCCCGGCCGTGCCAACCAGATGGCCCGCACCGCCGCCCTGCATGTGGCCGGCGCGCCCGGTGCCATGTACAACCCGCTGTTCATCTATGGCGGCGTGGGCCTGGGCAAGACGCACTTGATCCACGCCGTGGGCAACGCGCTGCTGCGCGACAAGCCGGATGCGCGGGTCCTGTACCTGCACGCCGAGCAGTTCATCTCCGACGTGGTGAAGAACTACCAGCGCAAGACCTTCGACGAGCTGAAGGCCAAGTACCACTCGCTGGACCTGCTGCTGATTGACGATGTGCAGTTCTTCGCCGGCAAGGACCGCACGCAGGAAGAGTTCTTCAACGCCTTCGAGGCGCTCCTGGCCAAGCGCGCCCACATCATCATGACCTCGGACACCTATCCGAAGGGCCTGGTGGACATCGACGAGCGCCTCACCAGCCGCTTCGACGCCGGCCTGACGGTGGCCATCGAGCCGCCCGAGCTGGAAATGCGGGTGGCCATCCTGATCAAGAAGGCCGAGGCGGAGCAAACGCCGATGCCCGAAGACGTCGCCTTCTTCATCGCCAAGAACGTGCGCGCCAATGTGCGCGAGCTCGAAGGCGCGCTGCGCAAGGTGCTGGCCTACAGCCGCTTCTCGCACAAGGAAATCAACATCCAGCTGGCCCGCGAGGCGCTGAAGGACCTGCTGTCGATCCAGAACCGGCAGATCTCGGTCGAGAACATCCAGAAGACGGTGGCCGATTTCTACAAGATCAAGATCGCCGACATGTACAGCAAGAAGCGTCCGGCCAGCATCGCCAGGCCGCGCCAGATTGCCATGTACCTGGCCAAGGAACTGACCCAGAAGAGCCTGCCCGAGATCGGCGAGCTGTTTGGCGGCCGCGACCACACGACCGTGCTGCACGCCGTGCGCAAGATCGGCGGCGAGCGCCAGAAGAACACCGAGCTGAACCAGCAGCTGCATGTGCTGGAGCAGACGCTGAAAGGCTAGTCCCCCCCGGCGCAGCCCTCTGGTTTCCACCCTCGGGAACAACCCGATTCCTGGGCGACAATGCGCGCTGTCGCTCGCGCGCGCGTTGGTCATAGTGGGAATGACCTGCCGCCGCGGCCCATGCCGAACAAGTGGAGAGAGGTTGACATGATTGTGTTGAAAGCCGCCCAGGACCAGGTGCTTGGTGCCTTGCAAGCCGTTTCCGGCATCGTCGAGCGCCGCCACACCCTGCCCGTCCTGGCCAACGTGCTGATCCGCAAGACCGGCTCGCAGATCGAGCTGACCACCAGCGACCTCGAGATCCAGGTGCGCACCACGGCCGAGCTGGGTGGCGATGCCGGCAACTTCTCGACCACGGTCGGTGCCCGCAAGCTGATCGACATCCTTCGCTCCATGCCGGCCGACCAGGTCGTCTCGCTGACCAGCAACCAGAACAAGCTGACCCTGCAAGGTGGCAAGAGCCGCTTCACGCTGCAGACCCTGCCGTCCGACGACTTCCCGCTGGTGCAGGAAGCCGCTGACTTCGGCCCGGTGTTCGCCGTGCCGCAGAAGACGCTGAAGGCCCTGATCAACCAGGTGCACTTCTCGATGGCGGTGCACGACATCCGCTACTACCTGAACGGCATCCTCTTCGTCGCCGAAGGCAAGAGCCTGACGCTGGTAGCCACCGACGGCCACCGCCTGGCCCTGGCTCAGGCCACGCTGGAAACCGACATCCCCAAGCAGGAAGTCATCCTGCCGCGCAAGACGGTGCTGGAGCTGATGCGCCTTTTGAAGGACGGTGGCAAGGACGGTTCCGATGACCAACCCATCGAGATGCGCTTCGCCGGCAACCAGGCCAAGTTCAGCTTCAGCGGCATGGAGTTCGTCACCAAGCTGGTCGAGGGCAAGTTCCCCGACTACAACCGCGTGATCCCGAAGAACCACAAGTTCCGCGTCACGCTGGGCCGCGCCACCCTGCTGTCCAGCCTGCAGCGCGCCGCCATCCTGACCAGCGAGAAGTTCAAGGCCGTGCGCCTGTCCTTCGAGCCGGGCCTCTTGTCGATTGCCTCCAGCAATGCCGAGCAGGAAGAGGCCAAGGAAGAGATCGAGATCGACTACGGCGGCGACCTGATCGAGACCGGCTTCAACGTGACCTACCTGATGGATGCGCTGGCCAATATGGGTCAGGACATGGTCAACATCGACCTGAACGACAGCGCCTCCAGCGCGCTGATCACCATCCCCGAGCAGACCGGCTTCAAGTACGTCGTGATGCCGATGCGGATCTGACAACGCAGACCTGAATAGATGCAGCGGGCGAGGATTCACATCCAGCCCGCTTCAGTGCTTTTAAAGGGCGGCCTTGAAGCCCCCCGCGAGTGAGAGAGAGTCCCCGATGAGTGATGTGCCCAGCAACGAACAAAACCCCGATGGCCTGACCGACAAGCAGCAGGCTGCCGTCAGCGCGGAAGCCTCTTCGGGCGCCGTCTATGGCGCAGATTCGATCCAGATCCTCGAAGGCCTGGAAGCGGTGCGCAAGCGCCCGGGCATGTACATCGGCGACACCTCCGACGGCACCGGCCTGCACCACCTGGTGTTCGAAGTGGTGGACAACTCCATCGACGAATCGCTGGCCGGCCATTGCGACGACATCATCGTCACCATCCATTCCGACAACTCGGTCTCCGTCATCGACAACGGCCGCGGCATCCCCACCGGCGTGAAGATGGACGACAAGCACGAGCCCAAGCGCTCGGCGGCCGAGATCGCGCTGACCGAGTTGCACGCCGGCGGCAAGTTCAACCAGAACAGCTACAAGGTCTCGGGCGGCCTGCACGGCGTGGGCGTGTCCTGCGTGAACGGCCTGTCCAAGACGCTGCGCCTGACCGTGCGCCGCGATGGCAAGATCCACCAGCTCGACTTCAAGCAGGGCATCCCGCAAGACCGCCTGATCGAGATCGTCGATGGCGTCGAGACCAGCCCGATGCGCATCGTCGGCGAAACCGACAAGCGCGGCACCGAGGTCCACTTCCTGCCGGACACCGAGATCTTCCAGCAGAACAACGACTTCCACTACGACATCCTGGCCAAGCGCCTGCGCGAGCTCTCGTTCCTGAACAACGGCGTGAAGATCCGCCTGGTCGATGAGCGCAACAACAAGGAAGACAACTTCGCCTACGCCGGCGGCGTGCGCGGCTTCGTCGAGTTCATCAACAAGGGCAAGACCACCCTGCACCCGAACATCTTCCACGCCCAGGGCGACAAGATGTCCGACCAGGGCACGAACATCGGCGTGGAAGTGTCGATGCAGTGGAACGACGGCTTCAACGAGAACGTCCTCTGCTTCACCAACAACATCCCGCAGCGCGATGGTGGCACGCACTTGACGGGTTTGCGCGCCGCGATGACCCGCGTGCTGAACAAGTACATCACCGACAACGACCTGGCCAAGAAGGCCAAGGTCGAAGTGGCAGGCGACGACATGCGCGAAGGCCTGGCCTGCGTGGTGTCGGTGAAGGTGCCTGAGCCCAAGTTCTCCAGCCAGACCAAGGACAAGCTGGTTTCCAGCGAAGTGCGCGGCCCGGTGGAAGAGATCGTGGCCAGCAAGCTGAACGACTGGCTGCTCGAGAACCCGGTCGACGCCAAGATCATCTGCGGCAAGATTCTCGACGCCGCCCGCGCCCGCGAAGCCGCGCGCAAGGCCCGCGAAATGACCCGCCGCAAGGGCGTGCTCGACGGCCTGGGCCTGCCGGGCAAACTGGCCGATTGCCAGGAAAAAGACCCGGCGATGTGCGAGATCTACATCGTGGAGGGTGACTCCGCCGGTGGCTCCGCCAAGCAGGGCCGCGACCGCAAGTTCCAGGCCATCCTGCCGCTGCGCGGCAAGATCCTGAACGTCGAGAAGGCCCGCTACGAAAAGCTGCTCACGTCCAACGAAATCCTGACGCTGATCACGGCCCTCGGGACCGGCATCGGCCGCGGCGCCGGTGGCGACGATTTCAACCCGGACAAGCTGCGCTACCACCGCATCATCATCATGACCGACGCCGACGTTGACGGCGCCCACATCCGCACCCTGCTGCTGACGTTCTTCTACCGCCAGATGCCCGAGCTGGTGGAGCGCGGCCACATCTACATTGCGCAGCCGCCGCTGTACAAGGTCAAGGTCGGCAAGCACGAGCAATACCTGAAGGACGCGCACGACCTCGACGCCTTCCTCCTGAAGGTGGCGCTGCAGGATGCACATCTGCACACCGGCATCGGCGATGCGGTGCTGAGCGGCGAGACCTTCGAGACGCTGGCCCGCCAATACGTGCTGGCCGAAAGCGTTATCTCGCGCCTGTCCAACTGGATGGACTTCGAAGCGCTGCGTGTGCTCTCCAACGGCCTGGCCATCAGCCTCGACACCAAGGAATCGGCGGACGCTGCTGCTGCTGCAATGCAAGGCGCGCTGCACGACGCCGAGGTGAACGCCGAGTACGACGCCCGCACCGACAAGCTCTTGCTGCGCATCAGCCGCAAGCATCACGGCAACACCCGCTCGTCCATCATCAATGCCGACTTCGTGCACGGTGCTGACTACGAAGTGCTGGCCCAGGCCGGCGTCACCTTCAAGGGCCTGATCGGCGAGAACGCCGTCGTCCGCAAGGGCGAGGGCGAGAAGGCCAAGGAGGCCAAGGTCACCGACTTCCGCGGCGCCATGGACTGGCTGCTGCAACTGGCCGAAAACTCGGTCGGCCGCCAGCGCTACAAGGGTCTGGGCGAGATGAACCCCGAGCAGCTGTGGGAGACGACGATGGACCCCAACGTCCGCCGCCTCCTGCGCGTGCAGATCGACGACGCCATCGAGGCGGATCGAGTGTTCACGATGCTGATGGGCGACGAGGTGGAGCCGCGTCGGGACTTCATCGAGACGAATGCGTTGAGGGCGGGGAATATCGACGTTTGATGTCGGCCCTGCCCGTGTCATGCACCCAATGGCGCACCTGAGTCAGACCGCTGGGAGCGCCGGTACATCAGCAAGGCTTTGTCGAAATGCAGCGGCAGCATCGGCCGTGACGCGTCCATGCGTGTGGCCTGCGCCGTGATCATGGCCCGGTCCTCCTCGAAGGCCTGGATCAGCAGACCGTGAATCACGTCGGACAGCTCGTCGCCGGCGATGTGGGCCGGATGCGCCTGCATGAAGAAGTAGTGGCTGGTCGTGGCGGTTTCCGGCGTCAGGGCCTGGCAGCTGCGCAACTGCACCGAGCGCTCGGGGTCCTGCGGCGAGTCGCCAGACAGATGGCCGCCACTGCGCATCAGCAGGATGCCGGGCTGCAGGAAGTCGTAATCGAACCAGCGGTGGATCAGGCCCTCGAAGCGGCGGATCGCGGCGTAGTAGGGCGGAGGCGGCACGCCGGCAACATGGCGAACCACGCGCACACCCCGGGGCAGCGCGGTCACCTCGGGCGTGGCCAGCGCGATCGCCTCGCTGCCGCCCAGCGTGTTGGCATGCACCCAGCTGAGGTGAGAGAAGTCCAGCAGGTTGTCGCAGATCAGCGCATGCGGCGCATCGTAGTGAAGATAGCCGGGGCGGTAGTGCCAGCCGCTGTCGTCGCAGGCGCCGTTGTCCGGCAGCAGGGCGGGGTCGGCGGCGGCCGCATCGCCCATCCACACGAAGACCCAGCGGTTCTTCTCCACCACGGGGAAGCTGCGCACGCAGGCGCGTGAGGGCGGCTGCTGCATGCCGGGCACCTCGATGCAGCGGCCGTCGGGCCCGAACAGCAGGCCGTGGTAGCCGCAGCGCACGGCGTCGCCCTCCTGGCGCCCCAGCGACAGGGGGGCGTGGCGGTGGCAGCAGCGGTCCTCCAGGGCGACGATGGCGCCAGCGGCGGTGCGGTAGATCAGCAGCGGCTGGTCCAGGACGGTGCGGGTGAACATGCCGACAGCCGGCACCTCGTGGGACCAGGCGACGACATACCAGCAATTCATCGGGTAGCTCATGGCGCAATCACTCTGGCTCAGGCGTCCAGCGGCCATCTCGGCCGCTGCACATGGACATAGGGCAAGGTCCGGTAGTCGGCGATGACCGAGCCGGGCGCGTCGACATAGATCACCGCACTGGCGATCGGCGCGAAGGCGGCATGGAAGTGCTGTGAGGACTTCACGACCACGAGCTGCTGCGCCGACAGATCGACGCCGAGCTTGCTGAACAGGTCGGTGCGCAGAGCCTGGTTGCGCAGGCTTGTCAGCACCACGCTGATGCCTTGCGTCTCGACGCAGACGCAGTCGCCCAGTGCGATCGGCGCGCCGGTCAGCGCTTCGACTTCCAGGTCGCCGGCCAGCGCGGTCACGGTCCAGACAGCATCGATCGGCACTCCCGACATCGGCCCGGTCTTGCCGCCGACGCGCAGCGTGAGCCGGGCACCCAGCCCCGCCTCGAAAGCGAAGCGCACGGCGACCGGATCCCACAGCGGGCCGAGTGCGGCCGGAGCGATGCGGCGTTCCAGCAGCCGCGCGAGGATGAAGGTCGAGTCGCCGGCGCCGCCGCCGCCGGGGTTGTCGGCGCCATCGGCCAGCACCACCGGCCCGGTCGGCTGCTGCAGCGCCTGGTCCAGCGCGGTATCGATGTCGATCAGCGCGGGCTGCAACTGTGCGCGCATCGCGATCAGTTCGTCGGCCAGGCGTCGTGCCTGTGCTGTGGCGAGCGCCGCATCACCATCGCTGTACACCAGCAGCTTGGTGCCCATGTCGGGCACGTCACCCCAGGGGAAACCGTGGGCCACCGAGATCGACAGCAGGCCCGGTGTCTGTTCCAGCTGCTGCAGCCGGTCGACGAATCCGCGCACCGGCTCGCGCGTGGTGTGCAGTGGCACGATCATGCCGGTGTCGACCACGCCGGCAACCGGCCGGATCTCGCCGCGCACCTGGGCCGCGCACAAATCGACCAGTTCAAGTGCGCGCTCGGCCACGTCGGTGTGCGGGTACTCCTTGAAGAGAATCAGCAGATCCGCCTGCTCGACCATCGTCTCGCTCAGGTGGCAATGCGGGTCCAGCTCGGCGCCCACCACGACATCGGGGCCGACCAGGCTGCGCACGCGGCGCAGGATGTCGCCCTCGCAGTCTGGGTAGCCGTCGGCCACCATGGCGCCGTGCAGGGCCAGCACGACCATGTCGACCGGCAACGCGCGCTGCAGGTCGGCGAGCAGCTCGTCGCGCAGCAGCTCGTAGGCCGCGCGGCTCGTCGGGCCGCCGGGCTGGGCACCCGCCACCATGCCCTCGATGACCGTCCAGCCGAGCTCCGCCCCGCGCTGACGGGCGGCGCCCAGCGGACCGCTGTAGAACAGCGCCTGCGGCGGATGCGTGCCGGCCGGGTAGTAGCCGCGGTCGCGGAACGCGGCCAGGCCGGTGGGAACCGGGGAGAAGGTGTTGGTCTCGGTACAGAGACTTCCGGTGAAGACGCGCACGTGTCAGTCCTTGTCGAATCGGCCGGGGCTCAAGGCGCCGGCCGTGATGCCTTGCTGCAGGACGGCTTCGGGAAAGGCCTGGCCGCACAGCAGCGCAGCCGCGGCCATGCCCAGGGCCGGCGCCGTCTGGATGCCGTAACCTCCCTGGCCGGCGAGCCAGAAGAAGTTCGGGTCCTGACGGTCGAAGCCGGCGGCCGGCGCGCCGTCGGGCAGAAAGCTGCGCAGCCCCGCCCAGGTATGCCGGGGTCGGCGCGCCTCGAGCGTGGTCATTTCCTGCAGCCGATGCAGGCCCAGGGCGATGTCGAGCTCCTCGGGCTGCACATCCTGTGGGTGGGTGGGGTCAGCGTTGGCGGGTGAGGCCAGCAGCTGGCCGGCATCGGGCTTGAGATACCAGGTTTCATCGAGGCCAACGGCCATCGGCCAGCCGGCGATGTCAGCCTGCGGCGGTGCGGCGAGCGTGAAAGCCGAGCGGCGCCGTGGCTCGAGACCCAACGGCGCCAGGCCCGCCAGGCCGGCCAGTTCATCGGCCCAGGCGCCGGCAGCGTTGACCAGCAGGCGCGTCTCGAGCTCCGTGTCGCCGACGCTCAGCCGCCAGCCCGCCTCCGTGCGCTGGATGCCGTGCAATGCCGCATCGCAGCGCAGCACGAGGCCGCCGGCGCGGGCCCGGCGCAGCAGTGCCTGGTGCAGCGCGTGGACATCGATGTCGCAGACGTCCGGATCAAAGAGCGCACCGGCGACGCGCGCCTCGCGCAGCACCGGCAGCAGCGCCACGGTTGCGGCCGGGTCGAGGCGCTGCACCTGGGGCGCCGTGCTGCCGAGCAGGGCCAGTTCCTTCGCGAGCAGGGCCTCCTGGCCTGTCTCCGCGATCAGCAGCACGCCGCGTGGCGACAGCAGCGGATGCTCGCAGAATCCCTCGGGCGGCGCGCTCAGAAACGGCCGGCTGGCGCGGCTCAGGGCGCGCACTAGCGGCGGGCCGTAGGTTTCGGAGAACACTGCGGCCGAGCGGCCGGTGGCGTGATAGCCGGGCTGCGATTCGCGCTCCAGCATCAGCACTTTCATGTCCTGCGGCAGAAAAGCGGCCAGGCTCGCGCCTGCGATGCCGGCGCCGACGATGACGACATCCCAAGTCATCATCGCGCTGGCTCCAGCATGGCGCCGGCGAGCTCGCGCGCCAGCTTGGCAGCCACCACCGCGGTGATCTCGCCGACATCGCGCTGCGGCAGGTACTCGACCACATCGGCGCCGACCACCGTGCCGGGCAGGCGGTTCAGCAGGTCCAGCAACTGCCGCACCGACAAGCCGCCGGGCTCGTGATGCGCCACGCCCGGGGCGAACGCGGGGTCGAGCGCATCCAGGTCGATGCTCACATAGCAGGGGCCCGGCTGCGCGGGAAGCGACCAGTGTGCCGGGTCGCGCATCTCGTGGCAGCGAACGCCGAACCGACGTACCTGCTCGCGCTGATGCGGGTTCAAGGTGCGGATGCCGTACTGCCAGAGCTCGCTGGCCAGGCCGTTCTCGAGGATGCGCGCGAACGGGCTGGCATGCGAGAGGCGGTTGCCCAGCAGTTCGTCGTACAGGTCCGGATGGGCATCGAAATGCACCAGCGGCAGGCTGCCGCGCGCCGCATGGATGCCGGCCATGATCGGATACGTGACCGAGTGGTCGCCGCCCAGGAAGAGCGGCATGCGCCCGGCCCGCACGACGGCCTCGGCCACCTGCTTG
The DNA here is from genome assembly GCF_044043925.2 of Paucibacter sp. JuS9. Lineage (NCBI taxonomy): Bacteria > Pseudomonadati > Pseudomonadota > Betaproteobacteria > Burkholderiales > Sphaerotilaceae > Roseateles > Paucibacter sp. JuS9. The sequence continues at coordinate 4,430,644 of NZ_CP194172.1, read as the reverse complement.
ATGCGCTCGAACTCGTCCTCGCACTCCAGCGCCAGGGCACCGATGTACTCGATGTTGCGGCGGTCGGAGAGGTCGGCGCCGTTTTCCGCATAAGGGTTGCCTTCCTCGCGCAGCAGCGCCTGCGCGATGCGCTGCGGCGCGCCGGGCTCGGCCCTCAGATGGCTGGCATTGCGGCTTGTGGGCAGCGCGATCAGCAACACACGTGCACTGCTCGCTGCAATCCGCGCCAGCGCCTCGTCGAGCCCCAGCAGCTCAGAACTTGCCAAGGACATGCCAGTACCCCCATGCGAAAACGATCCAGACCATCAGCAGCCCCTGGCCGGCGACGTAGGCGCGTGCCCGCCAGTCCGTCAGGCGGGCCTGTCGCGCCAACGACCAGAGCGCGAAAGCCAGCGCGCCGTGCAGGCCGAGCCGCAGCAGCGCCACCAGCGCTGGCCAACCGACTTGACGTTGCATCACGGGCACCACGGCCAGCTCGACCAGCAACAGTGCCAGCAGCAGCAGGGCGCCCAGCGCCAGTCGCCAGTCGGTCTGCCGGTCGCCCACAACGGGCCGGCGCAGCAGCGCGAGCAGCAGCACGAGCAGCGGTGCCCCCAGCAGCCCGCCGACGGTCAGCCAGGGCGCCTCGTGCGTGGCGACACGGCGATAGGACAGCAGCGTGTGCGGTCCGGCAATGATCTGGCCCTCGACCTCGGCAAAGCCGATGGCGCGGCTGAGGCTGTCCGCCGGCTCGGGGCTAAGGTACAGGCCTGGGCCAGCCTGGGTCAGGGGTTTGGAGCCGTCGACCGACAGCGCCTGCCCGCCGGCTGCACGTACTTCCATGCGCGGCAGCAGCAGTGCCGTCAGCACACGCGGCAGCAGGGCTTCGTTGTCCTCGGCGCGCAGGTAGGCATAGCTGCCCTCCCAGCGCCGGGCATCCTCGGCGGCCGAGGCCGGCGCGGCGGCCGGCACGGCGGCAGCCTGCCAGTGGCGTTCGGCAAGGTCGGGCAGGTCGAACAGCATGAAGTCCGTGGGGTTGATCGGCCCGCGTCCCGGCGGGCTGGCGAAGTAGCGCTGCAGCCCCTGAGCCGAGAACTCGGGGATGGGCCGGTTCAGGTTCATGACGGCGAACAGCGCCACGCCTTCCTTGGGCATGACCATGTAGAGCGCATTGAAGCCGCGGATGGTGCCGGCATGGCCGAAGCCGCCCGCACCGATGCGGCCGAGCGCGTAGGCGCCCATGCCGGTGCCAGGCAGGCAGGGCGCGAGGCGGGTGCGCTGCGTGTCCGAGAAGAGCTTGAAGGCGGCGGGCGAGAGCAGCTGCCGGCCCTCGAACCGCCCCTCGTTCAGCAGCGCCGTCAGGAAGCGACTCATGTCGGCCGCTGTCGAGCTCATGTCGCCGGCGCCGCGCCAGCCGCGCCGCAGGTAGATCTGCGGGCGCAGCAGTGGCTTGCCGTCGGGGCCCACCTCGGTGGCGTCGGCCGTGTGGCTGGGGTCCTCGGGCAGGCCGATCTGGCTGTGCTGCATGCCCAGCGGCTGGAACAGCCGTGCCGCGATGGCTTCAGGGTAGGGTCGCCCGTCGACAGCCTCGAGCAACTGGCCCAGCAGGCCGTAGGCCATGTTGTCGTAGACCGAGATCAGGCCGGGCTCGCGCACGCGCCACAGGTCGCGTTGCAGACGCTCATCGCTCGAGGCGGCGGCGGCCTGCGCATCGTCCAGGCCGACCGTCGAAATCTCGCCGTCGAAGCCGCCGCGATGCGTGAGCAGATCGATGACGCGGGTCGGTCGCGCCGACGGCGGCAGGCGCACGCCCTTGAGCAGCGGGCCGACCTCGTCGTCGAGCTTGAGTCGCCCTTCATCGACGAGTTGCAGCACGGCGATGGCGGTGAAGCTCTTGGTGATCGAGCCGATGCGGAAGACGGTCTGGTCCGCGCTGACGGCGCCGGGCTCGCTCAGGCGGCGCTGGCCCCAGGCGCGCAGCACCGTCGGGCCGTCCTTGCGCACCACGGCCGCCACGGCCGCCGGCGGTCCGCCCTGACCGATGCGCGCGCCGATCGCCTGGTCGAGCCAGGCCTCGTCGGCGCTCTGGGCAAAGCCGAGCGCATGTGAGACCAGGAGCACGAACAGCAGGGCGCCGCGTCTGGCGCGGTAAAGCTGCGGCCTCACAGGCTGACTCGCAGCTCGAGCCCGACCATGCGCGGTGCGTTCACCGCTTGGTACATGGTCTGGAAGGCATCGACGCTGTAGGTGGAGGTGCGATAGGTCTTGTTGCCGAGGTTCTTGGCCCACAGCAGCAGGGCATAGCGCCCGTCGTCGCTGCGCAGGCCGGTCGAGAGGTTCACCAGGCTGTGTCCGGGCTGAGTGTAGCGCTCGTCGTTGTCGGGTTGCTGGTAGCTCTTGCTGCGGTACTGGATGTCGCCGCGGATCATCCAACCCCAGCCGCCGCCCACCGAATGCTCGTACTGGCCGCTCAGTGATGCGGTCAAGCGCGAGGAGTCCACCAGGCGCTTGCCGGCGTTGGCCAGGTAGTCCTTGTAGGTGGCGTCCTGGTAGCCGAGCGACAGGCCGACTTGCAGCGCCGCGTCGGGGCGCGCCGTCAGGTCCAGCTCCGCGCCGCTGATGCGCGCCCGCGCTGCGTTGGACACTCTCTGCGAGACACCGTTGAAGAACTGTTCCTGCTTGTTCTTGTAATCCATGTGGAAGGCGGCGCCATTGAGACGCAAGCGGCCGCCCGCCAGGATGGACTTGAAGCCCAGCTCGGTGGCCTGGACCGTTTCGGGATCGAAGCTCAGGTCGCCCGGGTCTGCGGAGGTCGCCTGCGTGGTGTCGAAGCCGCCGGCCTTGAAGCCGCGCGTCATCTTCAGGTAGCTGTTGAGCTGCTTGCCGTGCTTGAAGGCCAGGCCGATGTCGCCTGACCACTGGGCATCCTTGCGTGCACCGTCGAAGGGCGCGACCTCGGCTGCCAGCGCACCGATCAGGCCGACCTGCTGCTGAAGCTCCTGCCGATAGTTCATGCGCTTGCGTTCGCTGGTGTAGCGCAGGCCGGTGTTCAGCTCCACCGTCTCGCTCAGGGCGTAGCTGCCCGAGCCGAAGGCGGCGCTGCTGCGCGTGTCCAGGTGCACGATGGTGTCGGCTGCCTCCTGGAAGCCGGGCATGTAGGGCAGGCCGAACAGCACCGGCGTGAGCTCGTCCAGCACCATGCGGTCCACACCGTCCTGCTTCTGCCGGAAGTAGTACAGGCCGGCCAGCCAGTTCAGCCGGCCAGACTGGCCGGAGGCGCGCAGCTCCTGGCTGAACTGGCTCTGCTTCTCCTTGCGGCTCAGCACCAGGATGGCCTGATCGGTGTAGTCCTGGTCGTTGCGGCCATACCAGTCAACGCCGCGTTGCGCGGTGATCGACACCCAGTTGATGCCTTGTGACTGGGTTTCGAGCTTCAGCGAAGCGCCCTTGATGGTGCGCCCGAACTGGTCGCCGCCATTGGTGGCGATCGAACGGTCGTTGCCGTTGGCGTCGAAGGCCGACAGCCCGCCCTCGCGGACATCGTAGTAGTTGTCGACGGCGCGGTCGCGGCCATGGTCGGCGCTGAGCAGCCAGCTCAGCCCGGCGGCCTTGCCCTGCAGCTGGCCGCGCACGCCGTCGAAGTCCTCGCTCATCAGGTCGGGTCCGGCCGGATTGCGGTTTTCCACCCAGCCGTCGCGCCGCTTGCTGGTGAACGAGAGCTTGGCCGCCATCTCGTCGCCGACGCCGCCGGTCACATAGGCCCGGGCCTGGCGCAAGCCGTAGGAGCCGCCGGTCAGGTCGGCGGCAGCCGCGAACTGGCGCGAGGGCTTGCTGGTAACGATGTTGATCAGGCCGCCCGTCGTGTTCTTGCCGAACAGCGTGCCTTGCGAGCCGCGCAACACCTCGACCCGCTCGATGTCGATCAGCTGGGTGCTGAAAGCCGACGGGCGCCCCAGGAACACATCGTCGATCACCACGCCCACGCCCGACTCCATGCCGATGTTGTTGGTGCTGCTGGTGATGCCGCGGATGGTGATCGTCGGCTGGGCCGAGGTGTTCTGGTCGATGGTGGTGTTCGGGATCAGGCCCAGCAGTTCGGCAAAGCCCGAGATGCCGCGGTTCTCGATGTCCTGCGCCGTCACCACCGACACCGCGACCGGAATCTCCTGCAGCTTCTGCGGGCGCTTCTGCGCCGTGACCACCACGGTCTCCAGCGTTTCCACAGGTGGCGCCACTGGCGTGCTGGACTGCGCCCAGCTGCCGGCCGGCGCGGCCAGCGCGACGAGACCTGCGGCGATGCAGAGCGACAGAGGGGTACGTTGATGCTGCTTCATGACCTGATTGACTCCATGGGTTGAGAGGCCGCCGTGCCGGCCCTGGGGTGTGGCCACAGGGCCGAGGAACAGGCGAGTGGCGTGGGCAGAGAAATACATTGACGTTGAATTCACATTCAATATAAAGTCTGATCCATCGATCACACAAGAGGCAAAACCGTGAGTGCCGATTTGCAACAGCCCGCTGCGCGGGTCCAAGCTCTTCATCTCCTGCTTGCGCTGCTGATGGCCTCGCGCTGGGTGGTCTACGGCTTCACCGACGTGGCGCTGACCGCCGTGCTGCGCAAGTCGGGCGTCAGCCTCAACGAGATCAGCCTGCTGATGGGGGTGGGCTTCCTCTTCATGCTCAAGTTCCTTTGGGCACCCCTGGTCGACCGGGTGCAGCTCTTCGGCCGTGCCGGCTACACGCCCTGGTTCCTGCTGATGCAGATCGCCTGCGCCATCTCGCTGCTGGGTCTGCTTGCGTTGGAGCCGGGGCGCGATTTCTATGCCGTACTCGGCCTGCTGGTGGCGGCTTCGGTGGCGGCGACTTTCCGCGACATCGCCATGGACGGCCTGGCCGTGAAGCTGCTGCCGCAGGAGCAGCGCGCCAGTGCCAATGGCTGGATGTCGGCCGGCTTCATGCTCGGCCTGGTGCTCGGTGGCGGTGTGCTGCTGCTGGCCTATGAGCAGATCGGCTGGAGTGGCGCGGTGCTGGCCATCGTCGCCGGCACGCTGCTGCCGGTGCCCATCATGTTCATGTTCAAGGAGCCCGAGGGTCGTGCGGCGCCTGCCGCGCCGGGATTCGCCTTGATCGCTTCGCTGCGCCAGTTCTTCCTGCAGCCGGGCAATCTGCAATGGACCGGACTGATCCTGGTGATGGCGATGGCCGGCATCACCGGCCCGAGCCTGCTGACCGTCATGCTGGTCGACAACGGCTGGTCGCTGGCGCGGGTCGGCACGGTCACGACCATTGTCGGGCCGCTGCTCGCCGCCGCGCTCTCGCTCGTCGCCGGCTATGTCTTCGAGCGCATCTCCCGGCGCGCGGCCATCGTCGCCATGCTGCTGGCCGGCGCCGTGCTCAGCCTGGCGCAGATCCCGGTGGCCACCGACAGCTATCCGGTGTGGCTCACGATGGGGGTGGTGGTGCTGGCGGTGGTCGTGGCCTCGCTGACCAACATCGCCCAGAAAATCGTCGTGACGGACAAGGCTGCCACCACCGCCGACTTCGGCAGCAATTTCACGGTTCAGGCCTCGATCGCCCAGGTCGGCGGCATCCTCGCGCACATGGCCGCGCCGGCCCTCGCCGGCGTGACCGGCTATCCTGCCGTGCTGGCCGTCGGTGGGGTTCTCGGCATCGTCGCCGCGCTGATGCTGGCCCGCTACCGCTATCTTTGACACCGCATGAGCAGCAATGAAGCCCCAGGCCGCAAGGCCCGCGCCCGCGACCTGGGCGTGCCCTTCGACGGCAACCCCGGCCGCTGGAATGCCATCACCGATGTGCCGGGCGTGACCGTGGGCATGAGCACGCGAGTCGGGCCCGGCGGCGCCCGCACGGGCGTGACGGCCGTCTTTCCGCGCGGCGCCACGGCGCTCGGTGGCGTCGCCGCCGCTGTGTTTGCGTTCAACGGCACCGGTGAGCTGACCGGCGCTCACCAGATCCGCGAGTTCGGCGCCTTCTTCGGCCCGGTGCTGCTGACCGGCACGACCGCGGTGGGCACCGTCAGCGAGGCCTATCTGCGCTGGGTCGGCGGCCTGATCGCCGACGAGGACCAACGCTTCTCACGCATCCTGCCGGTGGTTGGCGAGACCTGGGACGGCAATCTGAACGACGCCTGGGGCTTCCATGTGCAGGCGCAGGACGTCCGTGCCGCGCTCGAAGCTGCCACGGGCGGCGCGGTCGCCGAGGGCAACGTCGGTGGCGGCACCGGCATGGTCTGCCATGGCTTCAAGGGCGGCACCGGCAGCGCCTCGCGGGTCGTGGAAGTCGCCGGCGCCAGTTACACGGTGGGCGTGCTCGTGCAGGCCAATCACGGCCAGCGTGACGACCTGCTGGTGGCGGGCCTGCCGGTCGGACGCCTGATCAGCGGCTTCGAGCCGGAGCCGCCGGCGAGCCCCCTGGTTGATGGATCCATCATCGTCGTCGTGGCCACCGACGCGCCGCTGCAGTCGGCCCAGCTCGAGCGGGTGGCCAAGCGCGCCACCATTGGCCTGGCCCGCTGCGGCGGCTTTGGCGGCCCGCTGTCGGGCGACATCTTCCTGGCCTTCTCGACCGCCGGCGAAGTCGCCCTGGGTGGCAGCCCAGGCATGCCCGGCGCGACGCTGCCCGGCGACGAACTGGATGGCCTGTTCCATGCCACGGCCCTGGCCACCGAGGAGGCCATCGTCAATGCCCTTGTGGCCGCCGAAACCATGCAGGCCGAGACCGGATTGCGGATTCATGCCCTGCCGCACGAACCACTGCAAGCGCTGATGCGCAAGCGCAAGGAGTTGCTGGATGTCTGAGACCGAGCTTCGCCGCAAGGCGACGAAGACCGCCGCCAAGCCGGCGCCGCGCGCGCGTGCGGTGGCCAAGACGGGTCGAGCCGCAGCGCCGGCCGAGGACGTGCCCGGCGCGCCGGGCAGCGAATCGACCAACGCGCGGGCGCAGCGTCGCCGGGTCCTGATCAAGGCCGCGGTCAGCGCCGTGCTGGAGCGCGTCGGCTATCGCGCGATGAAGGTCACTGACGTGGCCGCCGAGGCCGGCATCGCCACCGGCCTGTTCTATCACTACTTTCCGGATCTGCGCACCGCCACCTGCGAGGTGCTGAGCGACTTCATCGACCAGCTCTCGGCGCGGGTCGACGCCCTGCCGCGCACCGCGGACCGCTTCGAGATCGTGTATCGCCCGACCCTGCTCTGGGCCGAGGCCTACGAGCAGCACGCCGGCCTGATGCGCTGCCTGTTTCAGGTCGCCGACGAGGTGCCCGAGTTCGAGGCGCTGTGGTTCAAGACCAATGACGCCTGGACCCGCCGCATCGCTCGCAGCCTGGTCCGCGAGTTCCCGGACGCCGGCATGAGCGACCGGGTCAGCCTCAGCCTGGCCTATGCGCTCGGTTCGATGATCGACGGGCTGCTGAACGAGATCTATGTGCATCGCAACCCCGAGCTGCGCAAGCTGCTCAAGACGCCTGCGCATGCGGCCGAACTGCTGTCGGCCATCTGGTATCGCGCGGTCTACATGCAGAACCCGCCGGCCGACATCATGGCTCGCAACCAGGTGCTGGAAGAGCAGGTGCTGGAACTGATGAACGGGGCGCGCCAGCGCCCGGGGGCACGCGCATGACGGCGCCCCCGCGTGACTTCGTGACCCGGCAGCGCGAGGACGCCGTCCTGATCCTCTCGCTCAACCGGCCAGAGCGGCTCAATGCGATCGATCTCGGGCTGCTGCAGGCGCTGAACGAGGCGCTGGCCGCCGGCATGGCCGATCCGGAGGTGCGCGTGCTGGTGCTGTGCGGCGAGGGGCGGGCCTTCTGCGCCGGCGACGACCTCGTGGCGCAAGTCGAAGCCGGCGCGCTCGACGATCAGCGCATGCGGCAGTTCGTCAACGCCTTGCAACAGGTGACGCGCCACCTCATGCTCGGCGACAAGCCGGTGGTGGCCCTGGTGCAGGGCTGGGCCATCGGCGGCGGTTTTTCATGGACGCTCAATGCAGACTTCTCGATCTGGGCCGATACCGCGCGAGCCTATCTGCCGGAGCTGGGCTTCGGCATGTTCGTGTCCGGCGGGCTGACCCATCTGCTGCCGCACCTGGCCGGGCGCGCCAAGGCTGCCGAGCTGGCGATGACGGGCCGGCGGGTCGATGCGACGGAGTTGAATGAGCTCGGCATTGCCTGGCGTGTGGTGCCTGCCGCAGAGCTGCGCGAGCAGGGCTTGCGTTTTGCCCATGAGCTGGCGGCACTGCCGGCCGCCGGCCTGGCGCATTTCAAGCGCGCACTGCTCGGCAGCGAGCTGGCCGGCCTCGAGGCTGCGCTGCAGGCCGAGACCGACGCCTGCCTGGCCTGCGCCCGTGACCCCCAGACGGTGCAGCGCATCGAGCAGTTCCTGGCGCAGAGATCATGATCGAGTCGCCGAGGCAGACGATCAGCCTGGGCGAGCTGAGCGCCGCTGCCGCATCGCGCTGGGGCGACAAGCCGGCCCTGGTGTTCGACCCGCAGGACCTGACGCTGAGCTTCGCCCAATTGGATCGCCAGTCGACCCAGCTGGCACATGCGCTGGTTCGGGCCGGCATCCGGCCCGGCGACCGTGTGGCCGTCATGGCCGCCAACGGCCCGGTGTTCCCGATCGCCTGGCTGGGCATTGCCAAGGCCAGCGCGGCGATGGTGCCGGTCAACATCGCCTACCAGGCCCTCGACGCCCGCCATCTGCTGGCCCATGCCGGCGTGCGCCTGGCGATCTGCGATGCCGAACGCGCCGCGCTGCTGCGCCAGATCCGGCGCGACGGCCTGACGCTGGAATGCCTCATCGTCGCGGGTGCGGCGCCACAGGTCGGCGAGCTGGCCTGGGCCGAGGCCCTGGCGCAAGAGGGCGAGGTGCCGCCGCCTCCTCCGGTGTGCGCTGAGTCGCTCGCCAACGTGCAGTTCACCTCCGGCACCACGGGCCTGCCCAAGGGCTGCATGCTGAGCCATGCCTACTGGACGGGCCTGGGCGCCCTGATCGCGCAGGACATCGTCGGGCTCGGGCCCGAGGACGTGATGCTGACAGCGCAGCCCTTCAGCTACATCGATCCGCAATGGAATCTGGCGGCCGCCCTGAGTTCGGGCGCCACCCTGGTCGTGCTCGAGCGGTTCCGGCCCTCCCAGTTCTGGCAGAAGCTGCAGCAGCACCGCGCGAGCTTTTTCTACTGCCTCGGCGCCATGCCCTCGATGCTGCTGGCGCAGCCGCACCGCAGCGACGAGCGCGAGCATCGGCTGCGGGTCGCCATGTGCTCGGGCATCCCGCGCGAGCGCCATGCCGAGCTGGAAGAGCGCTTCGGCGTGCCCTGGCGCGAGGTCTACGGAACGACCGAAACCGGCGCGGACATCATGGTGCATCCAAGTGATGCGGCGCGTCTGCGCGGCTGCGGCAGCATCGGCCATCCGCTGCCGCACCGCGAAGCGCGCATTGCCGACGCGGACGGCCGCCCCCTGCCGCGCGGCCTGCCTGGCGAGCTGCAGGTGCGCGGCATCGGCATGATGGACGGCTACTTCGGCAATGAGGCCGCCACTGCGGCGGCTTTCTCCGGCGGTTGGTATCGCACCGGCGACCTGGCCCGCATGGACGAGCGTGGTGCCATCGCCATCGTCGGGCGGCTCAAGGACATGGTCCGGCGCAGCGGCGAGAACATCTCGGCGTCGGAGGTGGAGCACGCGATCGAGGCGCACCCCGGGGTGCTGATCAGCGCAGTCACCGGCGTGGCCGACGAGGTTCGCGGCGAGGAGATCCAGGCCTATGTGGTGCTGAAGCCTGGGCACGCTCCCGTGACCTTGGCGGAACTGGCCCGCCATGTCGGCGGACAACTGGCCCGCTTCAAGGTGCCGCGCTACTGGGTGCTGTGCAGCGACCTGCCGCGCACGCCCTCGGAGCGTGTCGCCAAACCGCAGCTGCGGGCGGATGCAGACTATTGCATCGAACGATTTGACCGCGAGGCGGACGCGCTGGGGCATGCACAGCTTCGTCAGCACGCCCAGCCTTGAAAACCTAGCTGATCTTCCCCCGACCGACGTGCTGCAGCAGGAAATCATCGAGCACCTGGAAGCGGCTTTGAACTCATTCAGGGAAGTCGCAGCAGCCTTGCCGGCCTTTGAGCCTAGACCCGCGCCCAACTGAATCAACCGACCTGGGCTTGATGCTCCCTGCAGTACTGCAGCCCACCAAACCGCCCTTCGTTGTTCCAGCAGAATTTGCCCTCGGCAAAGCTGATCTTGCTGTTGCACGACACGCAAATCAGCTTGCGTTTCAGTGGGTGGCTGTTGTCAGTGGCCGGTGGGCAGTCCGCAGGGGATGGCTCCATGGCAAGCAGCGCAGCCGTATGCGGAGCAGGCGCCGCCGTCGAGGCCTGCACTTTCGGCGTCATGAAATCCGGCAATGCCAGCTGGTCCTGCGGTCGATGCTGGCGTGCCAGTTTCTCGGCCCAGCCTTTGAGCGTCTCGCTGCCGTGGAAGTTCGCCAGCAGCCCCAACGTCGCGCCAATGCCAAGGCGCTCATCGACGTAGCGCTCATGCCAGCTGGCAATCTGGTCGGCCTTGATGATGTCGCTGGTGTCGAAGGCTTTGGCGTCGGGCCGGCTGATGATGGCCTTGGGGTGCAACAGCACCACGTGCTGGAAGCTCGGCTTCATGCCGGCCCGGCCGGTGATATCCAGCCGCTCCAGCAGCTTGGCGAGCACACGCTCATGGCGCCGGCTTTGCTCCAGTGGCGAGGCGATGCCAAACGCCTTGCCCGAACCATAGCGGACCGTGAACTCACCTTGCGCATTGATCTGCAGATGGCCATTGAAGCATTTGGTCTCGAACAGATAGAAGCGCAGCGCACGACTGATCACCAGGTGGTCGATCTGCGCAATCTCGCCATCAAAGCTGATGCGCAGGTCATGCAGGACCGCGTGGTTGACGCCATCTTTCAACCAGCTGTCGATGTAGTGGGCCGCATCGCGTTCGCCCTGCAGGCCCTGCAAGGTCCGGAAGTGCTCGTCCTTCAGCCATTCGCGCTGGCGCTTGTCGAGCAGGTTGGATCGTTGCAGTTCCTCCAGCAGCGCCAACCGTTTGGTCTTGTCGTCCGCATGCTTGATCAGCATCTTTTGGTCCCCCTGATTTTCTGCAAATTCTGCCTTGGCTCGGCTACTGCAATGGCGCCAGTTCTTGCGACGAAATGCACGATCATGTATCCCTGACACGCCAACTGCCGAACTGCTGAGCGACGAGACTGTGGGCGCAGCCGCAGGGCAGCACAGCCTCCCAGGAAAGGCTCTCGATCTGCAATCGCCCCATTTCAAACAAGTCATCAGGGCAAGCTAGGTACCATCCCCTCACCCGAATCACCAACATCTGACCTCCGCGCCCTGGTCAAAGGAAGAGCCAAAAGCCCATGCTGACCCGCCGGCATTGCCTGGCCGCAAGCGCCGCCCTGGGGGTTTCGATGCGAAGCCAGGCCCAGGCGCCGGTGCTGCGCCATCTGGAGGTTCAGCCCTCCGACGATTTCGGGCGCTATGTGGTCGAGCTGATGGGTCTGGCGCTGCAGCGCAGCGGGTTGCCGCATCAGCTACAGGCGATGCCGTCGTTTCCGATCAATCAGGGGCGGGTCGAACTGGAACTGGGCAATGAGCGTTCGCGGCTGGACCTGGTGTGGAGCATGACCAGCCGCGCGCGCGAGCAGGCCATCCTGCCCTTGCGAGTGCCGCTGGATCGCGGCCTGCTCGGTTGGCGGGTGGCGTTGATACGCCATGAGGACCAGCCGCTGTGGCTGAAACCGCCGTCGCTGGAGCAGCTGGCGCTGCGGCGTGCAGGCCAGGGCCAGCACTGGCCGGACACGGAAATCCTGCGCGCCAATGGCCTTGAGGTGGTCACGGCGCTGAGTGCCCGCCAGTTGCTGGACATGCTGCACAAGCGGCGCATCGACTACTTCCCGCGCTCGGTGCTCGAGGTGCAAGGCGAGTTGAGCAGCAACAGCGATCTGCAACTGGCCGTGGCACCCGGCTTTGTGCTGCGCTACCCGGCGGCCAGCTATGTGTTCCTGAGCCGAAGGCTGCAGGCGCTGGTGGCGCCCCTGACCAAGGCGCTCGAATCCCTGGTGAATGACGGCAGCCTGGACCGGGTCTTCCGCCGCCATTTCCAGTCGCGGCTGAACGCGCTGGAACTGTCCAAGCGCAAGATCCTGAACCTGAAGAATCCGCTGCTGCCGCCCGAAACGCCCCTCAACAAGCCCGGGTTCTGGTGGCCCACGCACAGCCTTTCGCCATGAGCGTGCGCATTGCGGTATCTGCACGGCGGGCCTGACGGGCAGCATGTGACAATTTCTCACTGCCTTGATCGGGCCTGGCCTGATCGCGTTTTCACCCGCCCGCCCCTGGCCGTCGCGCCCCACCCGGCCTCATGAGTTCCATGCGCCTGCACGCTCTTGGTCTTGCCTGCTTGATGCTGCTGCTGTCGCCCCCGACGGCCCAGGCGCGTCCGGCCGAATCGCTGGAAGTGCAGTTCCGCAGCGTCGCCGTGCCTGAGAGCACCGTGCCGATGATTGCGCAGGACCAGGCCGGCTTCATCTGGGTGGCGACGAGCAAGGGCCTGACGCGCTACGACGGCTACCGCCTGCGCCCGATCGAGCGCGAGGGAAGCACGCGCGCCCAGCGCAGCCTCGGCTGGGTGCGCGCGCTGGCGCCGGCCCGCGACGGCCGCATGTGGATAGGCACCGAGTTCATGGGCCTGATGGCCTACAACCCGCAGCGCGATGAAGTGCAGGCGCATGGCAGCGCCATGGGCAGTGCCGGGCCCAAGGCACCGATACGTGCCTTGGCCGAGGACAGCACCGGCGCGGTATGGGTCGGCACCGTCGGCCAGGGCCTGTCCCGCTATCTGCCGGCCAAGCGCGCTTTCGAACCCCAGGACTTGCGCTGGCAAGGCGAGCCCGAGTCCCGCGTGCTGGCCCTGTGCGCGGCGCGCGACGGCAGCGTCTGGGCCGGGCATTGGCGCGGTCTCTCGAGGCTTCGCGAGGGCAAGTGGGAGTCCATCACTGGCATGGGCAAGGACAGCCCCGTGCTGACCCTGGCCGAGGCCAGCGACGGCCGGATCTGGCTGGGCACGCAGGATGGTCGGCTCGGCGTGGTCGAGGGCGCGCAAATCCGCTGGGTTCACACCCTGAAACTGCCCGTCCAGGCCCTGGCCGAGGACGAGCCGGGGCGGCTTTGGGTGGGTACCAAAGCCGGCCTGCTGTGGGTCGACATGGCCAGCGGTGCCATCGAGCTGAAGCTGCGCCACGACCCGCGTCACCGCACCGGTCTGGCAGGCAACGACATCAGTGCCCTGCTCAAGGACAGCAGCGGCGCGATGTGGCTCAGTGGCTATGGGCTGGGGCTGCAGCGCCATCAGCGGCATCCGGCCCTGGCGGTGCGCGGGCCCGATGCCGAGCCGTCCAGCCCGCTGGCCGAGATCGATGTGCGCTCGCTGCTGGTGCTCAAGAACGGCGAGGTGCTGGCGCCAACGCAGAGGGGCCCGATCGCCCGGCTCGACGGTCGCCCCGGCGCGGAGCTGGCCACGCTGGGCGCCTGGCCTCGCGAGCGCGACACCGTGGTCGAAGCCTTGGCGCAGGATGCGTCCGATGGCAGCCTGTGGATGGCCTCGGCCGGGCGGCTCGAGCATCGTCGCGCCGATGGCCGGCTGCTGCGTGACTGGCCGCTGGATGGCGGCCGCGCCCAACGCCTGCTGCTGCGCTCCGGTGGCGAAGTCTGGCTGGGCATGCAGGAAGGCCTCTACCGCTTGCCAGGCGCACGCGCCTCGGCGGTGGAACGCGTGCATCTGGCAGATGGCGCGCCGCTGCACGGCGGCATCTACGCGCTGATCGAAGACACAGACAAGGGCCAGCTCTGGGTGGGCGGCCAGCAAGGCCTGTTCCGCGGCCGCCCGGATCAGCTGGCGCCCGTGATCCAGTCGCCGCGCAATACGCTGGGCAGCCCCATCATCATGGGACTGCTGCTCACGCGCGACGGCAAGCTCTGGGTGGACACGCCCGCCTCCGGCCTGCACCTGTTGTTCGACTGGGACGAGCAGGGCCGCGCCCGCTTCGAGCGCATCGGTGAGCGCCACGGCACCGAGGGCGTGTTCGGCGGCAATCTGCATGAGGATGGGCAGGGCCGCATCTGGAGCCAGCTCAACGTCTACGACCCCAAGAGCGACCAGCTTGACAGCATCGGCCCGGCCGATGGCGCCGACTTCGGCACTTTCTGGTTCTTCGCCTCCACCACACTGCCGGATGGCAGCCTGCTGTTTGGCGGCAGCCGTGGCCTGCTGCGCGTACAGACTGAGCGCTATGCCATGGACAGTGGCAAGCCGCCGCTGGTGGTCAGCGCGGTGCGCGCCGACGGTCAGCCTTTCCATCCGGAAAACCTGCAGCGCGAGGTGGTGTTGCCGGCCGGCACCCGCACGCTGGGCGTGGAGTTCGCCGGCCTGGACTATGCCGATCCCGGCCGGCTGCGCTATCAATATCGCCTGCTGGGACTGGATGCACCCTGGACACAGGTTGACGGCAGCGCTCGCAGCCCCAGCTTCGGCCCGCTCAAGCCGGGCCACTACACGCTGCAGGTCCGCGTTACGCCGCAACCCTCGGGCGGGCGCATGTCCGAGCTGGAGCTGCCTGTCGAGCTGCTGCCGCTGTGGTGGCAGACGATCTGGGCTCAGCTGGCGGGCGTGGCCCTGCTCGCGCTGGCGGTGGCCGGCTGGATACGCTGGCGCACCCGCCAGCTGCGCCGCCGCGAAGCCGAGCTGCAAGCGCTCGTGGACGAGCGCACCGCCGAGCTGCGCGAAGCCAGCCTGACCGACACCCTGACCGGCCTGCGCAACCGCCGCTACCTGGAGCTGCGCCTGCAGGACGACCTGCGCCTGTGCCTGCGCCGCTTCGAGGCCAGCAGCCAGCCGGGTGCAGACAAAGATCTGCTCCTGATGCTGCTGGACCTCGACCACTTCAAGCGCATCAACGATGCCCATGGCCATGCGGCCGGTGATGCGGTGCTGGTGGAATTGGCCGAACGGCTGCGCCGCGTCTTCCGCGATACCGATTCGCTGGTGCGCTGGGGTGGCGAGGAAGTGCTGGTGCTGGTGCGCGAGACCAGCCGCGAAGACGCCGCCGAGCTGGCCGCGCGGGCCTGCTTTGCGGTGCGCGAGCAGCCCTTCGAGATCGGCGGCGGCCAGCAGCTGAGCGTCACCACCTCGATCGGCTTCGCCGCCTTCCCGCTGGACCCGAGCCAGCCCCGCCTCTGGGACTGGCAGGCTTGCCTGGGCCTGGCAGACTCGGCGCTCTATGCCGCGAAGTCCAACGGCCGCGACGGCTATGTCGGCGCCACCAGTGCCGACGGCCTGGCACCCACCGATTTGCCGCGCGATCTCGAGGCCTGGCGCGTCGAGCAGCGCCTGAACGTTCGCATCAGCGGCAAGACCGTGATGCGCTGAAGGCGCGGGTGGGCTGAAAGCTCATCGCAGTGCACCCTGCATAAGCATTGGAAATCCCCGAATAAGCGGGGGCCAGGCGCTGGCCCGACAATGGCGGCCTCGCCAAGCGCTGACACCTGCGGCCCACGCGGCCGGCTCTCATCGAATGAACAAGACATCGCTGTACCGCATCGCCCGCCCCACCCTGCTCGCTGGCAGCCTGGCCCTGGCCGTGCTGGGCATGAGCAGCCTGCCGGCACAGGCCGCTGCCAGTGGCACGGCCACCGTCGCCTGGCAGCCGGCTGCTGCCGATGCCGATATCGAGAAGGCCTTCGCCCAGGCGCGCGGCGAGAAGAAGCCGGTCCTGCTGTACTGGGGCGCCAAGTGGTGCCCGCCTTGCAATCAATTGAAGGCCACGCTGTTCAACCGCACCGATTTCATCGAGCAGTCCAAGGCCTTCGTGGCCGTGCACATCGATGGCGACCTGCCCGGCGCCCAGAAGCTGGGCAGCCGCTTCAAGGTGCGCGGCTATCCCACGATGATTCTCTTCAACCCCGCCGGCACCGAGATCACCCGCCTGCCCGGCGAGGCCGATGCCGCCCAGGTGATGAAGGTGCTGCAGCTGGGCCTGGCCGGCGGCCGCCCGGTCAAGACCGTGCTGGCCGAAGCTCGCGCCGGCAAGAAGCTCGCTGCCAATGAATGGAAGCTCCTGGGCTTCTATTCCTGGGAAACCGACGAACAGCAATTGGTGCCGGCCGCCGAGCGCCCAGCGCTGCTGGCGCAGTTGGCTGCAGCCAGCCAGGGCGTCGATGCCGAAACCACCACCCGCCTGTGGCTCAAGGCCCTGGCCGCCAGCGAAGACGGCAAGGGCCTGAAGCCCGACGCCGCGCTGCGCGAGCGCGTGGCCAAGGTGCTGGCCAGCCCGGCCGACACCCGCGCCCAGGCCGATGTGCTGAGCAATGGCGCCGACGACATCGCCAAGACCCTGGCTCCAGAGCCGGGTGCCGAGCGCAGCAAGCTGCTGGCCGTCTTCGAGCCCGCGCTGAAGCGCCTCGAGCAGGACACCACGCTGTCGCGCATGGACCGCCTGCTGGCCATCACGGCCCGCGTCAAGCTGGCGCGCCTGGACCAGGCCAAGACCGAGGTGTATCCCAAGATCCCCGCCGCGCTCCTGAAGGAAGCGCAGGCGCATGCCGCCCGCAATGACCGCGAGATCACGGACGGCTATGAGCGCCAGGCCGTGATCACCGAGACCGCCTACATGCTGGGCCAGGCCGGCCTTTGGAAGGACAGCGATGCGCTGCTGAAAAGCAGCCTGGCCAAGAGCCACTCGCCCTACTACCTGATGAGCCAGCTGGGCGGCAATGCCCGCAAGCAGGGCCGCACCGAGGAAGCGCTGCGCTGGTACGAGGAGGCATTCAACAAGAGTGAAGGCCCGGCCACGCGCCTGCAGTGGGGTTCGAACTACTTCAACGCCCTGGTGGACCTGGCGCCCAACGATGCCGCTCGCATCGAGAAGGTCGCGGCGCAGCTGTTCAAGGAAGCCGGCGAAGACAAGGGTTCCTTCCACGAGCGCAGCGCGCGTTCGCTGAAGAAGGTCGGCACGCTGCTGACGACCTGGAATGCCATCGGCCAGTACGACGCCGTGCTGATGCGCCTGAAGGGCCAGCTCGATGGCATCTGCGCCAAGGTCGATGCCGCGGACCGCGCCAATTGCACCGGCGTGCTCAAGGTCACCGTCCGATCCTGAGCGAGCTAGGCACGGCGGCGAAAACCACACAGGCTGGGCTGCGCCGCCTGCCGCTCGATGCGTGCCAGCAAGGCCGGTATCTCCTCGGCCGGAACCGCTCGCCCGAACAGCCAGCCCTGCAGCTCATCGCAGCCTTCCTGCTGCAGGAAGGTGCGCTGCGCCTCGGTCTCGACGCCCTCGGCAACCACGATCTTGCCCAAGGTCTTGGCCAGGCCAATGATTGCGCGCGCCAGAACCGCATCCTGCGCATGCTCCGTGATGCCCTGGATATAGCTGCGATCCATCTTGAGCCGCGAGACCGGCATGTCGCGAAGATGACCGAGCGAGGAGTAGCCCATGCCGAAGTCATCCAGCGCGAGTTGCACGCCATGCCCGGCCAGGTGCCGCAAGAGCGCCTGCGTCTGATCCACATGGGTCATGGCCGCGGTCTCGGTGATCTCCAGCTCCAGCAGCGCCGGGGGCACCTGCAAGTGCGCCAGCGCCTTCAGCAGCCGCTCGGCAAAGCTTGCCTGACGCAGCTGATGCACTGAGACGTTGATTGCCACCCGCAAGGCAAGGCCCTGGGTGCGCCACTGCATGATCTGCCGACAGGCCGAGTCGACGACCCATTCGCCCAGGCTCTGCACCAGGCCCGAGCTTTCGGCCACGGCCACGAAGCGAGCCGGCGGCACTTCGCCGAGCTCCGAGTCCTTCCAGCGCAGCAGGGCTTCAACGCCGACCACGCGACCGCTGCGAGCGCACAGCTGAGGTTGGTAATGCAGGCGCAAGGCATCACTCTCGATGGCGCGCTTGAGGCGCCCCTGGAGCAATGCCTTCTCTTCGATCTGCAGCGCCATGCCGGCATCGAAGACAGCATAGGTGCCGCGGCCAGCCTCCTTGGCACGGTACATGGCCATGTCGGCATGACGCATCAAGGTATCGGCATCTTCTCCGTCCGCAGGCGCGAACACGACGCCAATGCTGGCGCCCGGACTAGCATCGTGGTGGCCATGCCGCCAGGGTCGACAGATTGCCGCGAGCAGCTTGACCGCCACTGCCTGCGGTGAAGCGAGGTCCGCCGGGTCGCGCAGCAGGACGGCAAATTCGTCGCCACCCAGCCGCGCCAGCGCATCACCGGCCCGCAAGGCGGCGCGCATTCGTTGCGCCACCTCCTGCAACAGGCGATCACCCACATGATGCCCATGCCCGTCATTGACCGACTTGAAGTCGTCCAGGTCGATCAGCAGCAAGGCCAGCGTCTGGCCGCTGCGCCGGGACTGCACCAGGGACTGGCTGAGCATCTCCCCGAACATGTGCCGGCTGTACAGGCCGGTTAGTTCATCATGCATGGCGAGGTACTGCATGCGCTCGTGCATCGCGCGCAGCTCCCGCATGTCGCGCACCACCGCGAGTGCCAGTGCGTCTTCGCCACGGCGCACCATGCCCAGGCTGATGCCCACCGCCACTGCATGGCCCTCTCGATGCCACAGGTTGAGGTCCGGTATGCGGCCCATGGCGCGCCCCTGCGGCGCGGCAAAGAAGCGCTCGATCTGCGCCTGGTGCCCGGGACGGGCCAACGGCGGCAGCAGCATCGCCAGCGGCTGACCGCCGAGCTCGTCAAGCGTGTAGCCGGCCAGGTTCAACAGGGCTTCGTTGGCGGTAATGATGCAGCCCTGCTCGTCGATGATCAGGACACCGTCGGGAATCAGGCCCAGCAGATGAACCACTTGCTCCCAAGGCAGCGAACGGCCCGAGCTCATCTCAACCATTGCTGAACACGCCCACGGCCCGCACCAGCCAGTCGGACTGTGTGCGCATCAACTGGGCCGCAGCAATCGACTGCTCGGCCATGGCCGCGTTCTGCTGAGTCATGCGGTCGAGTTCCTCAACCCGACCACTGACCTCCTGCACTGCACGCGCCTGCTCGGTGTTTGCCGCGCTGATCGAGTTGATCAGCCCAGTGGCCTGCCGCACCTGCGCTACCAGTGCGTCCATAGCCTGGCGGGAAGCACCCACCAGCGCTGCGCCAGCATTCACCCGCTCGCCGCTGTCATGGATGAGCCCCTTGATCTCGCGCGCAGCCTGCTGGCTGCGTTGAGCCAGGCCGCGCACTTCGGCGGCCACGACGGCAAATCCGCGCCCCTGCTCACCGGCGCGTGCGGCTTCCACCGCCGCATTGAGCGCCAGCAGATTGGTCTGGAATGCAATGCCGTCGATCACGCCGATGATGTCGCCGATGCGCACGCTGGCCTGGCTGATCTGCTGCATGGTGGCGTCGACGGCGACAACCCGCCGGCCCACACCGTCCACCGAAGCCGCCATCGATGCCGCCGCATGGCTGGCCTGCTCAGCCGTCTGTGCGTTCAAGCCCACGCTGCTGCTCAACTCCGTCAGCGCAGCTGCCGCTTCAGCGAGGCTGGCCGAGGTTTGCTCGGTGCGCGCGCCAAGGTCTGCGCTGGCCGCCTCGACCTGCCGAGCCGCCATCTGCAGGCCCTGCGTCTGCTCGCCGACATCGGCCACCAGCGCACGCACGTTCAGGCCCGCCTGATTGACAGAACGCAGCAGCATGCCGATATCGTCGACCCGGTCCATGCGCACATTCGCGTCGAAATGGCCTGCTGCCACGGCGGCGGCCTGGCTCGCTACCTGCCGCAAAGGTCGCGCGAGTTGCCGCTGCAAGATGATGTCCGCCATGGCCAGCGCCGAGGCAAACACCAAGGCCACCGCCGCAAGGGGCAGCCCCTGCAGCCCGGCCCACCAGCTCAGGCCCAGCACGAGCGGGCACAAGGGCCAGAGGGTAAGGCGGATCTGCTTGGCTACCGACAGTGTCTTGAGCCTGTCGCGCCAGGCATGCCAGCCGGTGCGCAGCACCAGGCCCTGGAAGAAGGCGAGGCGCCGCGCATGTCCGTCACGAACATCCTTGTAGAGCGCCTCTGCCGAGCTGATCTCGTCGCGGGTGGGATGGGTCCGTACCGAGATATAGCCCGACACCCGGCCCGCCCGCACCACCGGCGCCACATTGGCGCGCACCCAGTAATGATCGCCGTCGCAGCGCCTGTTCTTCACCAGCCCCGTCCAGGCCTGGCCTCGACGCAGCGTGGCCCACATGTCGGCAAACGCCTGCTTGGGCATGTCGGGATGCCGCACCAGCTTGTGCGGCTGGCCCATCAGCGTGTCGGCGGCATAACCGCTGACCGACACAAAGGCCGCATTGGCGTACAGGATGTTGCTGTGCTCATCCGTGGTCGACATCAACGTGGCATCGGGTGCGTATTTGAACTCCCGCTGGGTCACATGCATTGTTTTCGGTCTCCCTGCTCACCCGGCAGCTCCCATGCCGCCATGGCGAGGCCGATTCTGTCCGGCGCATCCGCCGCCGTTTGCTCTGGGTCAACCAGCGCTGTGAGCCAGCGCACAGGCAGGCTGCACTCAGTCCTGGGGTGATCTCAGCAGGCGCTCCAGCTTGTCCAGGTCCAGATCGACGCCGTGATGGTGCGGCCGACGCACGATGCCCTGCTCCACGAACAGGCGCCAAGTCCGATTCACGCTCTCGCGGGTGACATTCAGCAGTTCCGCAAGCGCACCCTGGGAAGGCAGCTGCGTGGAACGGGCCGGCTGCATTGCGGCCACCAGTTGCACGGCCATTGCGAGGCGTTGCTCCAGACCCGCCAACCGCACCAGGCGGCTCCACGCGGCCAGCGTGCCGACGACCATGCGCGAGTGATGGGCGAGCAGCCCAGGCAGCGCCGACGGTCCTCGGGTCGCGCAGACCTCTTCCAGCAGGGCGACAGGAAACTCACACACAGAAACCGGCGTGAGGGCCTCGATCGTGAATATCGAGGGTTGGCCCAGCACTTCCGATTGCCCGAGCAGGTTACCGTGCCCGATGCAAGCGATGGCCGGTTCGCGTCCCTCCGCGTCAGCCTGACGCACCGCAAGCAGACCCGACTTCACATAGCTTAGGCAAGCTGCGTGCTCGCCCTCGCGTTGCATCACCGTTCCACGACGGTAGTTGCGGACTACGACCTCGCCAGCAAGGCTGGACAGCGCCAGCTCACGAAAGCTGGCGATCGGACATTGACCAGCCACCACGCATTGGGCGCAAGGTGGTGCACGATGACTCACGCCTCCAGTTCCTGACTTGCCCACGCCAACTGCTGCCTCGCTACAACCACGCTACAACCTCGCCTGCCTGTGACCATCACCGGCGAACGATTGTGAGAAGCAGTTCACGCGCTTGCTGTGACCTGGATCACAGCCTGCCGTGCGAATGCGCACGAAGGGCATGTCGGCCCCTCAATTGGGGGGCAAGCCAGGGCCGTCTGCCAGGGTCGCTCAATAACCTTGACCTATGCCGCAATTACTTTGAAACAAGAATTCGTACGGGCTCCACAAACCAATTGACCCAACCTGAAGGTGCGCCATTACATAGTTAGTGAAGCCTGCCGCCAACATGGCCTTACTTCAAGAGGCCTTCGGCCTTCATCGCCTCGACCACGGCCGGGCGTGCGCCAACGCGCTCACGGTAGGCGGCCAGCGAGGCCAGGCCCGTGATGTCCACGCCCACCAGCTTGGCCCAGTTGGTGACGGTGAACAGATAGGCATCGGCCACCGTGAAGGTGTCGCCCATCAGGTACTGCTGGCCTTCCAGCTGCTCATCGACCCAGCTCAGGCGCTCGATCAGCTTGGCGCGCGAGATGGCCTTGGATTCTTCCGGCACGGCCGGGTTGAACAGGGGCGAGAAGCCCTTGTGCAGCTCGCTGGTGACGAAGTTCAGCCACTCCTGCAGACGGTAGCGCGGCCAGGTGCCATTGGCCGGGGCGAGGTTCTTGGCCGGCACCTGGTCGGCGATGTATTGCACGATGGCCGGGCCTTCGGTCAGGCGCTCGCCGTTGTCCAGCTCCAGCACGGGCACCGAGCCCTTGGCATTGATGGCGTAGAAGTCGCTGCCGTCCTGCAGCTTCTTGGTCTTGGTGCTGGCCAGCAGCAGTTCGACCGGCAGGCCGGCCTCGCGCAGCACGATGTGCGGGGACAGGGAACAGGCGCCGGGGCTGTAATAGAGCTTCATCGTCAGGGCTTTCAGGGTGGACAAAGGCGAAACCATACGGCTGAATGAATGCCCTTGCAGAACCACCCGGAACCCGCCATGCCACGCTATGCCTTCGAAGATTTCCCGGTCGGTTTCGAGCTCGACTGCGGCAGCTGCCTTGTCGACCGCGAGGAGGGCCAGCGCTTCGCAGCCGCCTATGACCCGCAACCCCTGCACCTGGACGAGGAGGCCGCGAATGCCTCGGTGCTCGGCGGTCTTTCGGTCAGCGGCTGGCACACCTGCGCCATGGTGATGCGGCTGATGTGCGATGCCTACCTGCTGGACTCGACCAGCCAGGGCTCGCCCGGCATCGACAAGCTGCGCTGGCTCAAACCGGTGCGTCCCGGCGACACCCTGAGTGTGCGCATGGTGGTGCGGGAGGCCCGCGCCAGCCAGAGCCGGCCGGCCATCGGCCTGGTGCGCTCCGAATGGCAGGTGCGCAATCAGCGGGGCGAGCCGGTACTGACCATGGAAGGCTGGGGCATGTTCGGCCGCCGCGAGGCGGGCAACGACAGCTGATCAATCGAGCCAGCCCGCCATTCGCGCAGCTAGCCAGCCATTCGGCCGGGCGATCCCGCCATTCAGCGCCGGCTTCGGCCAACTGCCGCAAACACCCATGGGCGGCCGACGAGCGCTGCTGATAATCCGCCCCGTTCCAACCTAGCGAGGAGAACGGTGTGAATCAGCAACCGTACAAGAAGAGAAGAAACGCCGGACGGGCCCTGCTCGCCGCCGGGGCCCTGATGGCCCTGGCCGCGGCAGCGCAGGCCGCCGACAGCGCCCCCACCAAAGCCTGCCGCATCGCCGGCGTGGCCAATGAGCTGCAATGCGGCAGTGTCAAGCGCCCGCTCGACCCGGCCAAGCCGGACGGCACGCAGATCGACGTTCACTACGTCGTCGTGCCGGCCCTGGCCCGCAACAAGCTGACCGACCCGGTGCTGTTCCTGGCCGGCGGCCCGGGCCAGAGCGCGATCAACATCGCGCCCATGGTGTTGAACCGCCTCTCCCGCATGAACAACCGCCGCGACCTGGTCTTCGTCGACCAGCGCGGCACCGGACGCTCCGCGCCGCTGGAATGCCCTGACGACCGCCATCTGAGCGCCGCCGAGTCGGCCGACCCGGCACGGCAGCTGCAGCGCATCGAGCAGTGCCGCGACAGCCTCGCCAAATTGCCGCACGGCGACATGCGCTTCTACACGACCACCATCGCCATGCAGGACATGGACGCCGTGCGCCAACAGCTCGGCGCACCCAGCTGGAACGTGATCGGCGGCTCCTACGGCACGCGCGCCGCGCTGGAGCTGCAGCGCCAGTTCCCGCAGCAGGTGCGCCGCATGGTGATCGATGGCGTGGCGCCGCCCGACATGACCCTGCCGGCCAGCTTCTCCACCGATGGCCAGGCCGCACTCGAAGCCGCTCTGAACGCCTGCGAGAAGGATGCCGCCTGCAGCAAGAGCTTCCCGAACCTGCGCCAGCAATGGACCGCGCTGCTGGCCAGCCTGCCGCGCCAGATCAGCGTCACCAACCCGCGCACCGGCCTGCCCGAGCGCTTCGAGCTGAGCCGCCGCATGCTGCTGTCAGCCGTGCGCCTGCCGCTCTACAACCCGGCCAGTGCGGCCGCCCTGCCCGCTGCAATCTCGGCTGCCGCCGAAGGACGCTTTGAAGGCCTGATGGGCCTCGTTGGCGGCGGCGGTTCGCGCAAGAGCCAGTTGGCCATGGGCATGCACTTCTCTGTGGTCTGCGCCGAGGACTATCCGCGCCTGGCCTCCGCCACCGACAAGCCCGGCGCCGACTTCGGCGACAGCGACGCGCAGTACTACCGCGCCGTCTGCAAGAACTGGCCGCAGGGCCAGGTGCCGGCCGAGTTCTTCCAGGTCAAGGCCTCGCCGGCACCCGCCCTGGTGCTGAGCGGCGGTGCCGATCCGGTGACACCGCCGCGCCATGGCGAACGCATCACCAAGGCCCTGGGTCCGAATGCCGTGCATGTGGTCGTGGCCGAGGCCGGCCACGGCGTGATGAGCTTGGGCTGCATGCGCGACGTGCTGTTCCGCTTCATCGACGCCAAGGAAGACGCTGCGGCGCTGAAGGTCGATGCCAGCTGCGCCGCCAAGATACCGCGCCCGACCGCCTTCCTGCCCATTCCCGCCGAGCGGAGCGAAAGCAAAAAAT
Source organism: Paucibacter sp. JuS9 (assembly GCF_044043925.2). NCBI lineage: Bacteria > Pseudomonadati > Pseudomonadota > Betaproteobacteria > Burkholderiales > Sphaerotilaceae > Roseateles > Paucibacter sp. JuS9. The sequence goes on along the minus strand of NZ_CP194172.1, from coordinate 4,406,215 downwards.
GATCAAGATCGAACAGCTTCACAAGAGCTTCAGCGTCAAGGCAACGGGCGGCGGCATGTCGCTGTCGTTCAAGAAGGCGCCAAAGCAAGTCATCAAGGCCGTGCAAGGCATCAACGTGGAAGCCGCCGACGGCCGCATCACCGGCCTCCTGGGCCCCAACGGCGCCGGCAAGACCACCACCTTGCGCATGCTCGGCGGCCTGTTCAAGCCGGACTCCGGCAGCATCACCGTGGACGGCCTGCCCACCGGCCAGGCAGCACTCGCCCGCATGGGCATCCTGAGCGATGCGCATGGCCTGTACCCGAGGCTCTCGGCGCGCGAGAACATCGTCTACTACGGGCGCCTGCAAGGCATGAGCCGGGATGCCGCCAACCAGCGTGCCGAGCAGCTCGCCGAGATGCTGGACATGAAGCCGCTGCTGGAACGCCGCACCGACGGCTTCAGCCAGGGCGAACGCATGAAGACATCGCTGGCCCGCGCCCTGGTGCATGACCCGGCCAACATCGTGCTGGACGAGCCCACCAACGGCCTCGACGTGCTGGCCACGCGCTCATTGCGCGAGACGCTGCGCCATCTGCGCTCGCCTGCGGGCGGCGCCAAGTGCATCGTCTTTTCGACACACATCATGCAAGAGGTCGAGCTGCTGTGCGACCGCGTGATCATCGTCTCCGCCGGCCGCAGCGTGGCCGAGGGCTCGGTGGAAGAACTGCTGGCGCAAGCCGGTGAGAGCCGCTTCGAAGACGCCTTCGTCAAGCTGGCCTTTGCGAACAAAGAGGGAGTTGCCGCATGAGCACGACCACCATGAACAACATCGCCCACCGCATCACGCATGGCATCCGCAGCGCCGCCTGGGTGGTGTTCCTGAAGGAACTGGTCGACGCGACGCGCGACCGCCGCACGCTGGCCCGCATCCTGATTCCGGCCGTGGTGATGGGCCCCTTGATGCTGCTGATGATGACCGGCCTCATCGCTTCCTTCGAGGAGCGCGCCGAGCGACGCGAGATCACCGTCGTCGGCATCGAACATGCGCCGACGCTGCGCAACTACCTGGAACGCCAGACCTACACCATCAAGGAAGCGCCGGCCGACTACGAGGCCCAGCTGCGCAACAGCAAGCTGCTGGAGCCCGTGCTGGTGATCCCCAAGAACTTCGAGCAGGAACTGCTGGAAGGCGACAAGCCAGCGCTCGAAGTGGTGTCGGACGGTGCCAACCAGCGTGCCAGTGCCGGCGCGCGGGTGGTGCAGCGCCTCTTGAGCGGCTTCGCCCAGGAACGGGCAGGTCTGACGCTCGCCTTGCGCGGCGTGCCGGGAGACCTGCTGCAACCGGTGGAGGTGCAGGAGCGCGATCTCGCCAACCCGCAGGCCCGCGCGTCCAACCTGACCAGCATGGTGCCGATGTTCATCATGATGGCCGTGCTCTACGGCTGCATGACGGCCGCGCTGGACAGCACCGCCGGTGAGCGCGAACGCGGCTCGCTGGAGCCGCTGATGATGAACCCCATCCACCCGATTGCCACGGTGCTCGGCAAGTGGGGCGCGGTGGCGCTGATGGGCATGGCCGTGGCCTTGCTGGCCGACCTGAGCTTCGTACCGGCGCAGATGTTGATCAAGAGCGACAGCCTGCAGGCGATGTTCAGCTTCGGCCCGCGTGAGGTGCTGGCTTTCCTGCTCCTGCAGCTGCCGCTGGCGGCCGGTATCGGTGCTCTCTTGATGGCGCTGGCGATCCGCTCCAAGACCTTCAAGGAAGCGCAAGCCAGCAGCGCCCTGGTGATGACGGTGGTGAGCCTGGCGCCCATGGTCAGCATCTTCAATCCGGGCGGCGAAGCCGCCTGGTACCTGTGGCTGCCGGGCCTGGCCCAGAACACGCTGATGATGGAAGTGCTCAAGGGCGAAACGCCGGCCCTGTGGCGCCTGGCCCAGCCGGCCCTGGTGGGCATCGCACTGACGGCCGTCTGCCTCTGGGACGTGGCCCGCTCGATGCGCTCCGCCGTTGCCCGATGAGATGGTGAGCCCCTCGTCCAAGGCGTACCTTGGACGGCCATCGTCGGGACGACGATGGCGCTCGTGCCGTCCAATCCCGCGCAGGCGGGATCGGAGCCGCGGCACTCTCTCCCCCAAGGGGACTGGGGTCGGACGTGAACAGTCCCTGCGGACTGTTCATGCCTACGGAAGGCCATCGGCCTCTGGCCGATGGCGGCGATGCTTGCCGGGTTGACCGGCAAGCACATCGCCTGAGGCGGGCCGGCTTGGGAGCAGCCCGGCGCTCGACCCGCCAATTTATGCGGGTGAAGTGACGGGTGCCTTCAGGCCGGACTGAAGCGCGCGCTGCACCTGGTCCTGCCAGGGCAGCCCGTGCACCACGCCGTTGAGCTCCAGGGCCAGCTCCATCGGCGCCAGCACCTCGCCGTCTTCGTTGAGCAGCTGGATGTTGCTGACCAGGGCCATCGGATCGGCCAGGGCCACCATGCCCGGCGGCTGGCTGACCCAGTCCCAGGCAACGCCCGCCGCCGATTCCCCCGAGCGGCTCAGCCACAGCGTCTGGCCGCTTGACGGTCGTCGGCCGGCGCCGGCCACCAGCACTTGGGTGCTTAGGTGCGCGAATTGCAGACCGGACAAGGCCTCCACGGCGCACAAAATGCGCGGCCAGGCGTACACAATCCAGGCAGGGTTCGTCGACATCTGGTCTCGATGGGCTGGGGGCGCCGGTGGCGCCGTGGCCGCGAGTGTGCGGCGACGGCGCGATGGCGCCAGCTGTAAACCTTGTCAGGGGGGCGCCGGGCGCCGCAGTATCCCGTTATGAGGTCAATGCTTCAGGGGCGCTTCCAGGCCGTGCTCGGGGCCGAGAGCCAGCCCGAGTTCCGCGCCGAGATCGAGCGTTTCACGCATTCGCTGGATTTCCAGACCTTCTCGGCCATGACCGTGGTCGATCATGCGCTGGGCAAACCTGAATTCATCGTCCTCGACAACTGCCCCACGGGCTTTGCCGAAGCCATGCACAACCCGCAGCTGGGCCTGCAGGACCCGGTGATGCAGCATTGCAAGCGCTACAGCGTGCCCATCGTCTGGGACCAGCAGACCTATGTCGGCGGCGGCAACCCCGATCTGTGGGACGCGCAGGCCAGCTTCGGCTACCGCACCGGCATCTGCCTGGCCCTGCACCTGCCCGAGGGGCGGCATTTCCTGCTGGGCGTGGACCGCGACCAGCCACTGCCGGAAGACCCGGCCTACGTCACCCGCATGGTGGCGGACCTGCAATTGTTCGCCGTCCATGCCCTGGACACGGCCCTGCGCGTGCTGCTGCCGCCCGAGCAGCAGCTGGAGCGCCCGCACCTGACCCCGCGCGAGCTGGAGGTGCTGCGCTGGACCATGGATGGCAAGACCGCCTGGGAAGTCGGCGCCATCCTCGGCATCACCGAGCGGACGGCGGTGCTGCACCTGAGCAATGCCGGCCAGAAGCTGGGCTGCAACAACAAGCACCAGACGGTGCTCAAGGCCCTGCGCCTGGGCCTGATCCGCTGATCGGCTGTGCCCGCGCCGGGCAAGCTGTAAGAGTTGACAGTTATGGGCCCGGCCACCCGCTGCTGCAATGAGGCTGTGCATCCCGCACGAGTCCATTGGAGTAACGGCCATGAACCAGCCCGAGACTTTCGACTTCTGCCCGCAAGCCGACGAACCTGTCGAAATTGATCCGCAGCTCTTGAAGCTGATCAGTGGCGGTGACGGCGAAGGCGACGGCGGCACGCCTCCGCCGCCTCCCGGAGATGCTCCGAAGGGCACCTGGTAAGCCAGCCTTTTCGGTACCCAACAACACATCGCTGTCATCACCGCCGGTCTCCGTGCCGGCAAAGCAATGTTATTCAGAACCGAAGCGCTGTCCGCACAAGACCATCAATGGCTCGGCAGCGCCCAGGTTCAGCAGTCTCTGCAACTCAAGGCGCTCACGGTCCTGGCTGTGAGCGCCGTTTTCTTGGCGGCCGGTTTTCTCTTCATCGGCGAGTACACCCGCAAGGCACGGGTCACCGGGCACCTGATTCCGGTCGGCGGCGTGCAGCCGCTGAACTCCCCTCAAGCCGCCCTGCTCCTGCAGCGCCTGGTGGAGGAAGGCCAGGCCGTCAAGGCGGGCGATGCGCTCTTTGTCCTCAGCCTGGACAGCGCCAGCGAAGGCAGCGGCGAAGGCGTGGCCCGCAGCCTGCTGCTACGCCAGCGCTCGCTGGCTGAGACGGCCGAACAGCAGAAGGCGCTTTTGCAGCGCCAGCGCGAAGACCTCGGCCTGCGCAGCCAGGCCGTGCAGCGCGAGATCGAGCAACTGCAGCAGGCAGAAAAGCTGCAGGGCGAAAGGCTCGCGCTGGCACGCCAGAGCTTGTCGCGGCATGTTGCCCTGGAGCGCGAGCAATTCGTGTCGGCCGCCCAGGTCCAGAACAAGCGAGAGGAGGTGCTCGGCCTGCAGGTCCAGCAGCAGGACTTGCAGCGCCAGCGTGAAGGCCTGCAACGAGAGCTGCTCGGCCTGCAGGCCCGAGGCCGTGAACTGCCGCTGGAGTCGGCCGCGCGCCAGGGCCAGATCGAGAGGGAACGCTCCGAACTGCAGGCCCTGGGGCTGGAGGCCGAGGCCCGGCGCCGGCTGATCGTGCGCGCGCCGGCCGATGGCGTGCTGAGCACGGTGCAAGCCGAACCCGGCCAACCTGTCGCCGCTGGTTCCCGCCTGGCCACCGTGCTGCCGCGCGACGCCACGATGCTGGCCCATCTCTATGCGCCGTCCAGCGCCATCGGCTTCGTGCATCCGCAGCAGCAAGTGCAATTGCGCTACCAGGCCTTCCCGTACCAGAAGTTCGGCCATCAGCGAGGCAGGGTCTTGCAGGTGTCGCGCACGCCCTTGTCGGCGCAGGAGCTGGCCCAACTCTCGCTGCCGGCGGGTGCGGGCGGGCATAGCGAGCCGCTGTACCGGATTACCGTCGCCCTGGAGCGTCAGTCTGTTCCAGCATTTGGCAAAGAGCAGGCACTCACTGCCGGCATGCAACTCGATGCCGATGTGCTGCTTGAGAAGCGCAAGCTGATCGAGTGGATCTTCGAGCCGCTGCTGGCTTTGGGCCGCCGTGTCTGAGCCGCTGCTCTCGCAACTGCAGTGGGGCAAGCGCCGCCGCCTGCCCCTGCTCTTGCAGACCGAAGCTGCGGAATGCGGCCTCGCCTGCCTGGCCATGGTGGCCGGCGCGCATGGCCATCAGGTCGGCCTGGCCGAGCTGCGGGCGCGGTTTTCCGTCTCGCTCAAAGGCAGCACCGCCGCCGACATCGTGCGAATGGCCGATGGCCTGGGCCTGGCCTGCCGCGCCCTGCGGGCCGAACCCAAGCATCTTGCGCGCCTGCAGCTGCCCTGCATCCTGCATTGGGACTTCAAGCATTTCATCGTGCTGGCCGAGGTGAACGGCGACCAGGTCGTCGTGCACGACCCGGCCCATGGCCGCCGCACCATGCCGATGGCGGAACTGTCGCGCCACTTCACCGGCATTGCCTTGGAGCTGCGGCCGGGCGCCGATTTCCAGACCCGCGCCGCCGCCCCGGCACCCAGCCTGCGCCAGCTGCTCGGCCGGGTGAGCGGCCTGCGCCGCGCGATGGGCCAGGCCCTGGTGCTGGCGCTGGCGCTGGAGCTGCTGGTCCTGCTCTCGCCCTTCCTGCTGCAATGGGTGGTGGACGGCGTGCTTGTTGGTGCCGACCGCGACCTGCTGGTCACGCTGGGCCTGGGCTTCGGCCTGCTCGTGCTGCTGCAAGTCGCGGTGGGCGCCCTGCGTTCCTGGGCGGTGCTGGCGATGTCGGCCAGCCTCAATCTGCAGTGGCTCAGCAATGTCTTCGCCCATCTCCTGCGGCTGCCGCAGGCCTGGTTCGACAAGCGCTCGCTGGGTGAGATCTGGTCGCGCTTTGGCAGCGTGCAGCAGATCCAACGCACGCTGACGACGCGCTTCGTCGAGGCCGTGCTGGACGGCCTGATGGTGATCGTGACGCTGGCCATGATGTGGCTGTACAGCCCGCGCCTGAGCCTCGTTGCCCTGCTGGCTGTGGCCGGCTATGGCGCGCTGCGCTGGGCTTTCTATGCGCCCTTGAAGGAAGCGACCGAGGAGCAGCTGGTGCACGAGGCCAAGCAGAACGGCTTTTTCGTCGAGTCGCTGCGCGGCGCGCCGGCAATCAAGCTCTTCAATGCCGAGCCGGCCCGCAGCGCGCGCTTCTCCAACCTGGTCGTGGAGCAGATGAACGCCTCGCTCAGCATGCGCCGGCTGGAGCTGTGGATGGGCGTCTCGCACAAGCTCCTGTTCGGGCTGGAGCGCGTGGCCATCGTTTGCCTCGGTGCCTGGCTGGTGCTGGAGCGTGAGCTGTCGGTGGGCATGCTGTTCGCCTACCTCGCCTACAAGGAGCAGTTCAGCAACCGCCTCGCCGGCCTGATAGACAAGGGCGTGGAGCTGGCGATGCTGAAGCTGCAGGGCCAGCGCCTGGCCGACATCGTGCTGAGCGCGCCCGAGCAACGTGGCCCCGCCCTGCCCCTGGCTGCCGGCGCCACGCTGGAGCTGCGCGAGGTCTCGTTCCGCTATGCCGATGGCGAGCCGGAGGTCATCAAGCGCTGCTCGTTCAGCATTGCGCCGGGCGAGTCGGTCGCTCTGGTGGGGCCTTCAGGCTGTGGCAAGACGACGCTGATGAAGCTGATGCTGGGCATGCACGAGCCGCAATCCGGCCAGGTGCTGGTCGGCGGCCAGCCGCTCGCCAAACTGGGCCTGCAGAGCTGGCGTTCGGCCGTGGGCACGGTCATGCAGGACGACCAGCTCTTCGCCGGCAGCATTGCCGACAACATCAGCTTCTTCGAGCCGGGCGCCGACTCTGCCTGGGTGCGTGAATGCGCACGACTGGCCTGCGTGGACGAAGACATCGAGGCGCTGCCGATGGCCTACCAGAGCCTGGTCAGCGACATGGGCAGCAGCCTCTCCGGCGGCCAACGCCAGCGCATCCTGCTGGCGCGCGCGCTCTACAAGCGGCCGCAGTTTCTCTTGCTGGACGAAGCGACCAGCGCATTGGATGTCGAACGCGAGCGCTTGCTCAATGCCTCGCTGCGGCAATTGCCGCTCACAAAAATCGTTATTGCCCACCGGCCCGAAACCATCGCGGCGGCACAGCGGGTGATCGCCTTGCAGGGCGGCCGGGTAGCGCAGGACCTGCGCAGCCTGTCGGCCTGAGTCGGTTGGCAGCTAGCGCGACTGCCAGGCAGAAGCGCTCCAGTTCGGCGCCGCTTCATTGATCAGCTGGAGGATCTCGGGCGGCAGGTCGCCTGCGCCGGTCAGTTGACGGACTTCCAGGATGTCGTCCGCACCAAAGCCGGAGGGCGCCCGCAAGGCCCACTTGATGGCCTCTTCCAGCGAAGGCACCTCGATCAGGTAGAAGCCGCCGACCAGCTCCTTGGACTCGGCGAAAGGGCCGTCCACCACATAGCGCTTGCCCTTGGCCACCGCGATGCGGGCACCGGGCGCTGCGGGGTTCAGGCCTTCGGAGGCCACCAGCACGCCGGCCTGATGCATCTCCTCGTTGAAGCGCATATAGGCCTTGAACAGCTCTTCATCGAAGCCTGGTTGCGGCTCGCCTGGGTCTTTCTCGGGGTTCGACTGTGCGGTGATGATGAAGCGCATGGCTGGTCTCCAGATGTCTTGTGGCTCGATACAGCGACGACGAACAGCTGCCCTGCGAATCGACTGGCTTCGCTTCACTGGCCGAGCGCAGGGCCGCTCCCTCGGGGAGCCGTTTCCTTTTCCATCCAGCCCAGCCAGCGCATCGCCTGCTCGCGGCTTTCGCCGCACATCATCTCGCTGGGCTGCAAAGAGCCGCAGACAGCAGGCCGCTCCGGGTGGCCGAAGATCTTGCAGCGGTCTTCATCGTCGAGCTGGACGCAGCGCACGCCCGCCGGCTTTCCCTGGGGCATGCCAGGGATGGGCGAGCTGATCGACGGGGCGATGCAGCAGGCGGCGCAATGATCACGGCATTCCATCGCGAGATTGTCGCTGCCGGCCTTGCCCCCGGCCGTGACTTATCCACAGCCGCCCCGTAAAATTCAGGGTTTGCCCGCGCCCACTTCCTGGCGCAATTTCGAGGCGCTCTTGATGCTCTATCCCAAGGAATTCGACGTCATCGTGGTGGGTGGCGGCCATGCCGGCACCGAGGCCGCGCTGGCCGCTGCGCGCATGGGCGCCAGCACCCTGCTGCTGACGCACAACATCGAGACCCTGGGCCAGATGAGCTGCAACCCGTCCATCGGCGGTATCGGCAAGGGCCATCTGGTGAAGGAGGTCGACGCGCTGGGCGGTGCCATGGCCGCGGCCACTGATGAATCGGGCATCCAGTTCCGCATCCTCAATGGCTCCAAGGGCCCGGCCGTGCGTGCCACCCGCGCCCAGGCCGACCGCATCCTCTACAAGGCCGCCATTCGCCACCGCCTGGAAAACCAAGCCAATCTGATGCTGTTCCAGCAGGCGGTGGACGATCTGATGGTGGAGGGCGACCGCGTGGTCGGCGCCGTCACGCAAAGCGGCCTGCAGTTCCGCGCCCGCGCCGTGGTGCTGACCGCCGGCACCTTTCTCGATGGCCGCATCCATATCGGCCTGCAGAACTACAGTGCTGGCCGGGCGGGTGATCCTCCGGCGGTGTCGCTGTCGGGCCGCCTGAAGGAGCTGAAGCTGCCGCAGGGCCGGCTCAAGACCGGCACGCCGCCGCGCATCGACGGCCGCACGATCGACTTCTCCAAGTGTGAAGAGCAGCCCGGGGATCTGAGTCCAGTGCCGGTGTTCAGCTTCATGGGCCACGCCGGCCAGCATCCGAAGCAAGTGCCCTGCTGGATCACCCACACCTCGGCCCGCACGCACGAGATCATCCGCTCGGGCTTCGAGCGCAGCCCCATGTTCACCGGTGTGATCGAGGGCGTCGGTCCGCGCTACTGCCCGTCCATCGAAGACAAGGTCAACCGCTTCGCCGACAAGGACTCGCACCAGATCTTCCTCGAACCCGAAGGCCTGACCACGCACGAGTTCTACCCGAACGGCATCTCCACCTCCCTGCCCTTCGACATCCAGCTCGCTGCGGTGCGCTCGATTCCCGGCCTGGAGCACGCGCACATCCTGCGGCCCGGCTATGCCATCGAATACGACTACTTCGACCCGCGTGAGCTGAAGTCCAGCTTCGAAACCCGCGCCATCCAGGGCCTGTTCTTTGCCGGCCAGATCAATGGCACGACCGGCTATGAAGAGGCGGCGGCCCAAGGTCTGTTCGCCGGCATGAATGCCGCGCTGCAGGTGCAGGGCAAGCAGGCCTGGCTGCCGGCGCGCGACCAGGCCTACCTCGGCGTGCTGGTGGACGACCTGATCACCAAGGGTGTGACCGAGCCCTACCGCATGTTCACCAGCCGGGCCGAGTTCCGCCTCCAGCTGCGCGAAGACAATGCCGACGCCCGCCTGACCGAAGTCGGCCGTCAGCTGGGCCTGGTGGACGACGCCCGCTGGGACGCATTCAACCGCAAGCGCGATGCTGTTTCACGTGAAACAGAGAGGCTGCAGTCCACGTTTGTGCACCCCGGCATCCTGCCGGCGGCGGATGCCGAGCGCCTCGTGGGCAAAGCCTTGGAGCGCGAATACACATTCGTCGACCTGCTTCGCCGGCCCGGCGTGGTGTTCGACACGCTGGCCGAAGTGGCCGCCATTGCCCGGCCAGAGCTTGGCGTTTCGCGCGCCGCACTGCATGAGGAGCTGGGCCAGACCCTGGCCGACGCGGTGATCGAGCAGATCGAGACCAGCACCAAATACGCCGGCTACATCAACAAGCAGGTTGATGATGTGGCTCGCGCCGCGCACTTCGAGCACCTGAAGCTCCCGGACGAGCTGGACTACGGCCAGGTTACCGCCCTCTCCTTCGAAGTCCGGCAGAAGCTCGGCAAGCACCGGCCCGAGACCTTGGGCCAGGCTTCGCGCATCTCGGGCGTGACCCCGGCGGCAATCTCGCTGCTCCTGGTCCACCTGAAAAAGGGTCGCTTCAAGGGCTTCTTCGACACGCCCACCGCCGCCTCCAACGACGACACGAACGCTGCCGCATGAGCCCCGCCCGGCCGCCCGTAGGGGCTCATTTCCGCTTGGCGGAACGGCGCGCAGCGCCAAAGGTGCACAACACATGACAGATGCCAACCCCTTGCGCCAACCGCTGGCAGCGGCCGCGCAGACGCTGGGCCTGAGCCTCAGCGACAGCCAGCTGGACCAACTCCTCAGCTACCTGGGACTGATCCAGAAGTGGAACAAGGTCTACAACCTGACCGCCGTGCGCGACCCGCAGGCCATGCTGGTCCAGCATCTGGTGGACAGTTTGAGCCTCTTGCCTGCGCTGCGTCGGCATGCCGCTGGCAAGCCCTCAAGCCCTTCGCAGGGCTGCTCCCAAGAAGGGCCTGGCTCCCTCGGGGGGCAGGCTGCGTACTCGCAGACGGGGGGCTCACATCTCAGATTGATGGACGTCGGCAGCGGCGGCGGATTGCCGGGTGTGGTTGTCGCCATCTGCGAGCCGACCATCGACGTGACCTGCGTCGACGCGGTCGCCAAGAAGGCCACCTTCATCAAGCAAGTGGCCGCCGAACTGGGTCTGAAGAACCTGCATGGCGAGCACTCGCGGGTCGAACAGCTGAGCGCTGCCCCCTTCGACCTGATCACCTCACGCGCCTTCGCCTCGCTGCTGGACTTCACGACGCTGACTCGGCAACACCTGAAGCCGGGCGCAATCTGGTTGGCCATGAAGGGCCAACACCCCGCAGACGAGCTGGCCGCCCTGCAGAACCAAGCACAGGACCTCGACGTGTTTCACGTGGAACAACTGCTGGTACCGGGCCTGGATGCGCAGCGCTGTCTCATCTGGATCAAACCCCGCGTGTGATTCCGGATTTCGGTCCCGCTGCGGCGGGCTACCATCGCGCCTGACTAGAAAAGAACTAAACCCATGGCCAAGATCTTCTGCATTGCCAATCAAAAGGGCGGGGTCGGCAAGACCACCACCACCGTCAACCTGGCCGCCGGCCTGGCCCAGGTCGGACAGCGCGTGCTGGTGGTGGACCTGGACCCGCAGGGCAATGCAACCATGGGCTCGGGCATCGACAAGCGCAAGCTGGAGCTGAGCGTCTATGACGTGCTGCTGGAGTCGGCCTCCATCGCCGAAGCCAAGACCCGCAATGACAAGGTCGGCTACGACGTGCTGGGCGCCAACCGCGAATTGGCCGGCGCCGAGGTCGAACTGGTGGAGCTGGAGCGTCGGGAGAAGCGCCTCAAGCTCGCACTGCAGGCCGCCAACGACGACTACGACTTCGTCCTGATCGACTGCCCGCCCTCTCTCTCGATGCTGACCCTGAACGGCCTGTGCTCGGCACACGGCGTGGTCGTACCCATGCAGTGCGAGTACTTCGCGCTGGAAGGCCTGTCCGATCTGGTCAACACGATCAAGCAGGTGCATGCCAACCTGAACCCGGACCTGGAAATCATCGGCCTGCTGCGCGTGATGTTCGATCCGCGCATCACCCTGCAGCAGCAGGTCAGCGAACAGCTGAAGGCCCACTTCGGCGAGAAGGTGTTCGACACCGTGATCCCGCGCAATGTGCGCCTGGCCGAGGCGCCGAGCTACGGCCTGCCGGGCGTGGTGTTCGACCCGGCGTCCAAGGGCGCCCAAGCCTTCGTCGAGTTCGCGCGCGAGATGGTGCGGCGGCTGGGCAAGTAGATCCTGGCCCTGTCGATGACCCAGCTCAGCGCCCTCGCCCGCCGTGCGGAGGCTGCGGGCCTGAACGCCAGTGCGCCGCCGCAGGAAGCCGAGATCGACGGATGGCTCTTGCGCCTCTCGCCCGGCAAGGCGAAGCGGTCTCGCTGCGTCAACGCACTGGCCGAAGGACGGCTGCCGCTGAACCAGCTGCTGGAGCGCTGCGGCCAGGTGTTCGCCAAGTCCGGCCTGCCCTTGATCATCCGCATCACGCCCTTCAGCCAGCCGGCCGACCTGGACCGGCGGCTGCAGAACCTGGGCTGGTTCGAGTTCGACTGGGCCGACGTGATGGTGCGGACCACGCTCGACGAACTGCCCTCCACACCCGGCCTGCGCGCCATGGATGGCGACCGCTATGCAGCGACCGTGGGCCAGCTGCGTGGCTCCAGTCAGGTCGCCATCGAGGCCCATGCCGAGCGCATGCGCCACGCACCTCGGCCCTACCAGGGCTTCATCCTGGAAGGGGCTGAAGGTGAGCTACTCGCGCTCGGCCAGATCGTGGTCGAGGATGACATCGTCGGCCTGTTCGACATCTTCACGCCGCCCGAGCAACGCGGGCAAGGCCACGCGCTGACCCTCTGCGCGGCGCTGCTGAAAGAAGCGCGCCGCCAGGGCGCCTACCAGGCCTATCTGCAGGTGGGCACCGACAACGCCGTCGCCAAGCGGCTCTATGCCCGGCTCGGGTTCGAGTTCGCCTACCGCTATCACTACCGAAGCAAGGACCCGGCCGCCGCAGCCGACTGAAGAGCGCAGCAGCGCTGCCCCTGACAGCGGCCCAAAACGCTCACACTTACGCTGTTATTACATCGCCAACAGCGCAACGGGGCGCACAACCCCCATGCTCAGTCGCGGGGCTTCCAGACCTTGATCAGGATGTGGCGGGTGAAGCCCGGCAGGTAGTCGTGCACATGGGTCACGCACGTGAAGCCCAGGCTCTCGAACCATTCGGCCGTGCGGTCCGACAGCGTCTCGACCAGGGCATCAAGGCAACCCAGGCGCAAGGCCTCGGCTTCGGCGCGGCGCATCACCGCCGTGCCGAGACCACGGCCGCGCCATTCGTCCTCGACCCAGACCTGGTCGATGAAGAGGCGGCGCAGTTCCGTGTGGCCGGTCAGGCCGGCCACCAGGGCCTCGCCATCGCCTTCATAGAGCCCCAGCGAGAACGCCTGTGGCTGCCCGCCCATGGCATGGGCCTGGCGGTAGGCGTACTCACCTTCGGCGACGCGCTCGGCGTCTTCGGCTGACAGCCCGAGCTGCCAGCGCCGGTTCTCAGCGCTCACTCAAAGCCCCAGTGCTTCGTCCACGCCGAGGTGCACGTTCATGCTCTGGACTGCGGCACCGCTGGCGCCCTTACCCAGGTTGTCCAGGCGAGCCATCACCAGGGCTTGGGTGTCGCTAGCGAACACGAACAGGTCGACCCGGTTCGTGTCGTTGCAGGCCTGCACATCGAAAGCGCCTTCGGCCAGCGTCTCGGCGTCGCGCAGCGGCATCACGCGGATGAAGCGCTCGCCTTCGTAGTGCTGGCTCAAGGCCGCATGCAGGTCTTCGGCCCTGGCACCGGCGCGCAACTGGCTCAGGTGCAGCGGCACGGTCACGGCCAGGCCCTTGTAGAAGTTGCCGACGATGGGCATGAACACGGGCGCGGTCTTGAGGCCCGTGTGGGCCATCATCTCGGGCAGGTGCTTGTGCTGCAGGCTCAAGGCGTACGGGCGTGGCGAAGTCAGCTTGGGCTCACTTGCCGTTTCGTATTGGGCAATCATGGACTTGCCACCACCCGAGTAGCCGGTGATTGAGGTGGCGCTGACCAGGGCATCGGGCGAGAGCAGGCCGGCATCGACCAGCGGGCGCACCGCCAGGATGAAGGCGCTGGCATGGCAGCCCGGGTTGGCGATGCGCTTGGCGGCGCGGATCTTCTCGCGCTGAGCCGGTGCCAGCTCGGGCAGGCCGAAGGCCCAGCCGGGCACCGTGCGGTGGGCCGTGCTGGCGTCGATCAGGCAGGTGCTCGGGTTCGTGATCATGGCCGCCGCTTCGCGCGAGGCGGCGTCCGGCAGGCACAGGAAGGCCACGTCGGCGGCGTTCAGCAAGCGGGCGCGTTCGGCCGGGTCCTTGCGCTTGTCGGCGTCGATCTTCAGGACCTCGATGTCACTGCGCTGGGCCAGGTACTCGTTGATGCGCAGGCCGGTCGTGCCCTCCTGGCCATCCACATACACCGCGAACTTCGTCATCCCGCTCTCCAGCACAATTCAATCAGTCAATCAAAGAAGAATGCGAAGCATAAGGCCAAGAAGATGTCCGACTCCCTGCGTGTGTTGATACTGCCCGGCTGGCAGAACTCCGGTGACGAGCATTGGCAAAGTCACTGGGAACAGCGCTATGGCGATGAGCGCGTGGAGCAGGACGACTGGCTCTGGCCCCGGCGCGGCGACTGGATGGCCCAGCTCGACGAGGCGTTGCTCACAGACAAGCGCCCCGCTCTCCTGGTGGCCCACAGCCTGGGCTGCCATCTGGTGGCGGGCTGGGCCGGGCATTCGCAGCACACCGGCCGCGTGATCGGCGCCCTGCTGGTGGCGCCACCCGACACCGAGCGCGAAGAATTTCCGCCGCAATTGCACAACTGGCGCCAACCGCGTCTGGGCCGGCTGCCGTTTCCAAGCATCGCGGTACTGAGCAGCAACGACCCCTACGGCGCCCTGGACCGCACCACGGCGCTGGCCACGGCCTGGGGTGCCACGGTCGTCCACGCCGGCCCGCGCGGGCACCTGAACAGCGAATCCGGCCTGGGCGTCTGGCCCGAGGGTCGCGCCCTGCTCGATCAACTGCGCCCGTAAGGGACAATCGCCCCCTATGGTCACGAAAAAACCCAAAGGCCTCGGCCTCGGTCTGGAAGCCCTGCTGGGCCCCAAGGTCAGCGATACCCCTGCCGCCGCGCGCGATGGCGAACCCAGCACGCTGAAGCTGGAATGGCTGCAGGCGGGCAAATACCAGCCGCGCACGCGCATGGACGAGGGCTCGCTTTACGAGCTGGCCGAGAGCATCAAGGGCCAGGGCATCATGCAGCCCATCCTGGTGCGCCCGATCAAGCCGAACGGCGATGCGCGTTACGAGATCATCGCCGGCGAACGGCGCTTCCGCGCCGCCAAGCTGGCAGGCCTGCGCGAGGTGCCGGTGCTGGTCAAGGCCGTGCCGGACGAAGCTGCGGCCGCCATGGCCCTGATCGAGAACATCCAGCGCGAAGACCTGAATCCGCTGGAAGAAGCGCAGGGCCTGCAGCGCCTGGTGAACGAATTCCATCTGACGCATGAGCAGGCCGCGCAGGCCGTCGGCCGCTCGCGCAGCGCCGCCAGCAATCTCTTGCGTCTGCTGCAACTGGCTGAGCCGGTGCAGAACATGCTGATGGCCGGCGACATCGACATGGGCCATGCCCGCGCGCTGCTGCCACTTGACGGTGCTCACCAGATCACCTCCGCCACCGAGATCGCCGCCAAGAAGCTGAGCGTGCGCGAGGCCGAGAAGCTGGTGCAGCGCCAGCAAGGTGCCGCGCGCCAGACGCCGCTGCTGCGTGTGAAGAGCAGCAAGAGCCGCGACGTGCTGCGCCTGGAAGAAGAGCTGTCAGACCTGCTGGCGGCCCAGGTCGAGATCCATGTCAAGAAGCGCACCAAGCGCGGCGAGCAGGGCGAAGTGAGCATCCAGTTCGGTTCGCTCGACGAGTTGAACGGCCTGATCGACAAGCTGCGCGGTCCGCAGTAATTTCTGCTCGGATCCTGATGTGAGAAAGGCCGTGCCTCATGCACGGCTTTTTTCTTTGTGGATCTGTAAAGCAGCTTGCAGCATGCATCATCGTTGCCGCAACATCACCCCATGAACAGGTGCCAGGTCTTGCCATCGCAGACGGGGCTTGTTCGGCGTAGCATGATGTCAACGCAAGACGGATTGAAGATGTTGAAGGGCTTAGCTCAGGCTTTTCAGATCATCAGTTCGACGCCTGTGAACGAAGCTTGAATCGAGCCCCCGCGCTGACGCGGAAAGCTCTGATGACGCCCCCCGCCCCGCCGGGGTTCGAGGACGCCATCAGAACTTCCCAGACGACGCCGGATGCACATGCTGCCCGACGCCGCCCCACGGTTTGCCCCTGGAGGTCAGCATGGACGTGATCAAGAACTTCACCGCCCGCTACGAGCGCACCAAGGTCGAGGAACTCACGCTCGAGGAATACCTCGCGGAGTGCAAGAACAACCCGCTGGCCTATGCCACCGCCGCAGAGCGCATGCTGCAAGCGATTGGCGAGCCGCAGATGGTGGACACCCGCAACGACCAGCGCCTCTCGCGGCTCTTCGCCAACAAGACGATCAAGATCTATCCCGCCTTCGCCGAGTTCTTCGGCATGGAAGACGCGATCGAGCAGGTCGTCAGTTACTTCCGGCATGCCGCGCAAGGCCTGGAAGAGAAAAAGCAGATCCTCTATCTGCTGGGGCCCGTGGGCGGCGGCAAGAGCTCCATCGCCGAGCGGCTCAAGCAGCTGATGGAGCAGGTGCCCTTCTATGCACTGGCGGGTTCGCCGGTGAATGAAACCCCGCTGGGCCTCTTTGACGCGGCCGAGGACGGCCCCGCATTGGAGCGCGAGTACGGCATACCGCGCCGCTACCTCAATCGCATCCTGAGCCCCTGGGCCGTCAAGCGGCTCGATGAATACGGCGGCGACATCCGCCGCTTCAAGGTCGTGAAGCGCTACCCCAGCGTCCTGAAGCAGGTGGGCGTGGCCAAGACAGAACCGGGCGATGAAAACAACCAGGACATCTCCAGCCTCGTGGGCAAGGTCGACATCCGAAAGCTAGAAACCTATGCACAGGACGACCCGGACGCCTACAGCTACAGCGGCGGCCTGTGCCTGGCGAACCAGGGCCTGCTGGAGTTCGTGGAGATGTTCAAGGCGCCGATCAAGGTCTTGCATCCGCTGCTGACAGCCACGCAGGAAGGCAACTACAAGGGCACCGAAGGTTTCGGCGCCATTCCGTTCGACGGCATCGTGCTGGCCCACAGCAATGAGAGCGAGTGGAAGACCTTCCGCAACAACAAGAACAACGAAGCCTTCCTGGACCGCATCTACATCGTCAAGGTGCCCTACTGCCTGCGCGTCAGCGAGGAAGTGAAGATCTACGAGAAGCTGATCCGCGGCTCCTCGCTGGCCCAGGCCAAGTGCGCACCAGGAACACTGAAGATGATGAGCCAGTTCGCCATCCTCACGCGCCTGAAGGAGCCCGAGAACAGCTCGCTGTATTCCAAGATGCAGATCTACGACGGCGAGAACCTGAAGGACACCGACCCGCGCGCAAAGAGCTACCAGGAGTACCGCGACTACGCCGGCGTGGACGAAGGCATGACGGGCATCTCCACCCGCTTTGCCTACAAGATCATCTCCAAGGTCTTCAACTTCGACAGCGCCGAAGTCGCGGCCAACCCGGTGCACCTGATGTATGTGCTGGAGCAGCAGATCGAGCGCGAGCAGTTCCCGGCCGAGACCGAGCAGAAGTACGTCGGCTTCATCAAGGAGGCCCTGGCGCCGCGCTATGCGGAGTTCATCGGCAAGGAAATTCAAACCGCCTATCTGGAAAGTTATTCAGAGTACGGCCAGAACATCTTTGATCGTTATGTGACCTATGCCGACTACTGGATCCAGGACCAGGAATACCGCGACACCGACACCGGCGAGGTCTTCGACCGCTCGGCCCTGAACGGCGAGCTGGAGAAAATCGAGAAGCCGGCTGGCATCAGCAACCCGAAAGACTTCCGCAACGAGATCGTCAACTTCGTCCTGCGGGCCCGCGCCAGCAACAATGGCAAGAACCCGAGCTGGACCAGCTACGAGAAGCTGCGCACGGTGATCGAGAAGAAGATGTTCTCCAACACCGAGGAGCTGCTACCGGTGATCAGCTTCAATGCCAAGGCCAGCGCGGATGAGGCCAAGAAGCATGAGAACTTCGTCCAGCGCATGGTGGACAAGGGCTACACGGCCAAGCAGGTTCGGCTGCTGTGCGAATGGTATTTGCGCGTGCGCAAGAGTTCCTGAGCACGGGGCCCTTCCTTCATGTCGCTACAGCAGATCATCGACCGGCGGCTCTCGGGCAAGAACAAGTCCGTGGGCAACCGCGAGCGCTTCCTGCGCCGCCACAAGGAGCAGATCCGCGAGGCGGTGCGTCGCGCAGTGGACGGCCGCGGCATCCGTGACATGGAGCGCGGCGAGGACGTGCACATTCCGAAGAAGGACCTGAGCGAGCCGGTGTTCGGCCACGGCGAGGGCGGCGTGCGCGAGGTGGTGCGCCCCGGCAACACCGAGCACGTGAAGGGCGACCGCGTGGGCAAGCCCCGGGGCGGCCAGGGCGGCGGCGGCGGCAGCCAGGCCAGCGATTCCGGCGAGGGCGAGGACGACTTCGTCTTCCACCTCAGCAAGGAAGAATTCATGCAGGTCTTCTTCGAGGACCTGGCCCTGCCCAACCTCGCCCGCACCACGCTGGCCGACACGCCCGAGTACAAGACCCACCGCGCCGGCTATGTGTCAGACGGCACGCCTACCAATCTGCATGTGGTGCGCTCGATGCGCGGCGCCTTGGGCCGCCGCATTGCGCTGGGCATGGACAAGCGCCGCGAGCTGCATGAGCTGGAAGAACGCCTGGCCCTGCTGCTCAAGCATGAAGACCTCGGCAAGCCCGAGGTTCAGCTGGCATTGAAGGAAACCGAGGATCGCATCGCCGAGCTGAAGCGGCGCATCGAGCTGATCCCTTTCCTCGACCCCATCGACCTGCGTTTTCGCAACCGCGTGCGCGTGCCGGTGCCGACCACGCGGGCCGTGATGTTCTGCCTGATGGACGTCTCGGGCTCCATGGACGAGAGCCGCAAGGACCTGGCCAAGCGTTTCTTCATCCTGCTCTACCTGTTCCTGACCCGGCATTACGAGAAGATCGACGTCGTTTTCATCCGCCACCACACGCAGGCGCAGGAGGTGGACGAACAGAACTTCTTCCACGCCACCGAGACCGGCGGCACGGTCGTGTCGTCAGCCCTGGTGCTGATGGAGCAGGTCATCCGCGAGCGCTACCCGCCGAGCGAATGGAATATCTACGGTGCCCAGGCCAGCGATGGCGACAACTGGCACCACGACAGTGGCAAGTGCCGCGAGATCCTGGCCAACCAGCTCCTGCCCTTGTGCCGCTACTTTGCCTATGTGCAGGTTGCAGAAGCCGAGCAGAACCTCTGGGAGGAGTACGGCAAGCTCGTCGAGGAGGTGCCGCACTTCGCGATGCGCAAGGCGGTCGAGGTGGCGCAGATCTACCCGGTATTCCGCGACCTCTTTCGCAAGGAGGGAGCGAAAACATGAGCAGCCCCGAGAACCGCCGCAACATCGGCATCGCCCACATCGGCGACGAGTATGGTGGCCGTCGCCGTCCGCCGCCGCTGAAGGAGATGAAGCCGCTTCTCAAGCGCCCCGAACATCCCCTGCCCGCGCCCAGCGACTGGACCTTCGAGTTGATCGACGAGTATCACGACGTGATACGTGCCACGGCCGAGCGCTATGGCCTCGAGACCTACCCCAACCAGCTGGAGGTCATCACCGCCGAGCAGATGATGGATGCCTATGCGTCGGTGGGCATGCCGGTGAATTACCGGCACTGGAGCTATGGCAAGGAGTTCATCGCCACCGAGCGCAACTACAAGCGCGGCCAGATGGGACTTGCCTACGAGATCGTCATCAACTCCGATCCCTGCATCGCCTACCTGATGGAAGAGAACACCATGGCCATGCAGGCTCTGGTGATTGCGCACGCCTGCTACGGCCACAACAGCTTCTTCAAAGGCAATTACCTGTTCCGCATGTGGACCGATGCCTCCAGCATCATCGACTACCTGGTCTATGCCAAGAACTTCGTGGCCGAATGCGAGCAGCGCGAGGGTCTGGACGCGGTGGAGCAGTTGCTCGATTCCTGCCATGCCTTGATGAACCACGGCGTGGACCGCTACCGCCGCCCGGCCAAGCTCTCACTGGCCCAGGAGCGCGCGCGCTTGCATGATCGGGAGGCGCATGCACAGCGACAGGTGAATGATCTCTGGCGCACCCTGCCGCGCGGCAAGGACAAGGCCGAAGAAGGCCGCGAGGCGCGCCGCTTCCCGGATGAACCACAGGAGAACCTGCTGTACTTCATCGAGAAGAACGCGCCGCTGCTGGAGCCCTGGCAGCGAGAGATCGTGCGCATCGTCCGCAAGATCGCGCAGTACTTCTATCCGCAGCGCCAGACCCAGGTGATGAACGAGGGCTGGGCCACCTTCTGGCATCACCGCCTCTTGAACACCATGTACGACGACGGCTACCTGACCGACGGCATGATGATCGAATGGCTGAAGTCGCACACCAATGTGATCGCGCAGCAGCCCATGGCCAATCTGAATCCGTATGCGCTGGGCTTTGCGATGTACACCGACATCAAGCGCATCTGCGAGGCGCCGACCGAGGAAGACAGGCTGTGGTTCCCCGATATCGCCGGCGCCGACTGGCTGCCCACGCTGAACCATGCGATGCGCAACTTCAAGGACGAGAGTTTCATCGGACAGTACCTGAGCCCGCGGCTGATGCGCGAGTTCCGCCTCTTCTCCATCGTCGATGACGAGGCCGAAGACGAATACGAGATCTCCGCCATCCACGACGAAGCGGGCTATCAGCATGTGCGCCAGGCGCTGGCACGCCAGTACGACCTGTCAACGCGCGAGCCCAATATCCAGGTCTGGAACGTGAACCTGCGCGGCGACCGATCACTGACGCTGCGCCATACCCAGCACATGAACCGGCCCTTGCACGAGAGCGGCCAGGAAGTGCTCAAGCATGTGGCGCGGCTGTGGGGCTTTGGCGTGCACCTGGAGAGCGTCAACGACAAGGGCGACACGACCAAGCGTTGGTCGGTGCCCGCGCCACCCCATTAGCTGTAGCTGCAAGTGGCACGTTGCAGACGTTCGCCTTCTACTTCTTCGAAAGTACGGCGAAGATCAGGCCGCTAGCGGGCACCCCTTCGCTCCTGTCCCCCGTCACCGGCCTGCGGCCGGCGCCTCCTCCTTTACCTCGCTGCGGGGCACCCACTGCCGTCCTGCTCCGCACCACCGTGGCCTGCGCCGGGTGGCAGGCACAGGTTCGGCCGAGGGCGTCGGGTGAGGGTTTGGGCGAGGTAAAGGAGGAGGATCGGGCGAAGCCCGGTCCGGGGGACAGGAGCACAAGCCCTCACCCGATGGCCTCGGCAGCGCGAAAGAAGGAACCAGCGTGTGGCTGCTAAGTGCCGACCGCCATCTTTCACAGTGTGAAGATCTTCCCCGGGTTCATGATGTTGCGCGGGTCCAGCCCGAGCTTGATCGAGCGCATCATCGCCACCGCGCCCTCGCCGGCCTCGTCGACCAGGAAGCCCTGCTTGTGCAGGCCAATGCCGTGCTCGCCGGTGCAGGTGCCTTCCAGACGCAGCGCCCGCGCCACCATCTGCGCGCTCAATGCTTCGGCAGTCTCGCGCTCCGCGGGAATCTCCGGGTCGATCAGATAGCCCAGGTGGAAGTTGCCATCACCGACATGGCCGACGATGAAGTAAGGCAGGCCTGACGCCTCGACCTCCCGCACCGACTCGGCAATGCTCTCGGCCAGGCGCGAAATCGGCACGCAGGTGTCCGTGGTCACGCAGCGGCAGCCCGGCTTCATCTGCAGCGCTGAGAGGTAGGCATGGTGGCGAGCGGCCCACAGCCGGGTGCGGGCCTCGGGCGTCGTGGCCCAGTCGAAGTCTTCGCCACCGAATTCCTTCGCGATTTCCTGCACCGACTGCGCCTGCTCGGCCACGCCCGCCGCGGAGCCGTGAAACTCCATCAAGAGCATTGGCGCCTCGCGCAGCGCCAGCCGGTCGTGCTTGTTGACGGCGCGCACCGAGTTTGCATCCAGCAGCTCGCAACGCGCGATCGGAATGCCCATCTGGATGATCTGTATCGTCGTCTGCACCGCGGCGTCGATGCTCGGGAAAAAGCAGACCGCGGCCGAGACCGCCTCAGGCAGCGGATAGATACGCAGCGAAAGCTCGCTGATCACGCCCAGCGTGCCTTCGCTGCCCACCATCAGACGCGTCAGGTCATAGCCGGCACTGCTCTTGCGGGCGCGCGAGCCGGTGCTGATGGTCTCGCCGGAAGCAGTCACTACCTGCAGGCCCAGCACGTTCTCGCGCATGGTGCCGTAGCGCACCGCATTCGTGCCACTGGCACGCGTGGCCGCCATGCCGCCGAGCGTGGCATCGGCGCCAGGGTCGATGGGAAAGAACAGGCCGGCATGGCGCAGCTCGGCATTGAGCTGGTTGCGTGTCACGCCGGGCTGCACGGTCACCGTCAGGTCTTCCGCGTTGACGCGCAGGATCTTGTTCATCCGCGTCAGGTCCAGGCTGATGCCGCCCTGCACGGCCAGCAGATGGCCTTCCAACGAGCTGCCGGCGCCATAGGGGATCACCGGCACCGCATGTTCATTTGCCAGGGCGACGACAAAGGCCACTTCCTCGGTAGCTTCTGCAAACACCACGCAGTCCGGCGGCGGCGCATCGATAGGCGATTCATCCCGGCCATGCTGTTCGCGCACCGCCAGCGCGACGGAACAACGCGCACCCAAGCGATCGCCCAACGCAGCCAGCATGGCGGGCGGCACGGCGCGACCCGCGGCAGGGGCAGCGGCCATGGCAGCAGACAGGGCAGCGCTCATCAATCGATCTCCAAGGACTTCGGTCAATTCTAGGCAGGGCTTGTCAGCGGCCAGCCGCAGTGCCACGATGTCCGCATTGCAAGCACAGGAGTGTGGTCATGCAATGGATTGAACAGAACCTGGTCTGGTTGGCCGTCGCGGCGCTCGTTCTGCTGGCCCTGCTCAGCACCTTTCGCAGCGAGTTGCCGCTGCTGACCTGGCGTGAGCTGATGACGATATTGGGTGCGCCGCGCGGCAGCGCAGAGATCGCACCACCGCCGGAGCGTGTCCACCACAGCCCTGGCGCGCGCCCGCATGAGGCGATGCCGCACAAGCCCGCCTTCCACCGCAGCGGCAGACGCTCGATCCAGTGAGGCAAGATGCGGGTTTCGACGACTGAAGAACACCCGCATGGCCAACCGACTTTCACAGATCGCCACCCGCACCGGCGACGACGGCACGACCGGACTGAGCGACGGCTCGCGGGTGCCCAAGAACCACCTGCGCGTGCAGGCCATGGGCGATGTGGACGAGCTCAACTCCAACATCGGCGTGCTGCTGGCCGAGCCGCTGCCCGACGACATTCGCGAGCTCCTGATCACGATCCAGCACGAGCTCTTCAACCTGGGCGGCGAGCTGAGCATGCCCGGCTACGAGCTCTTGAAGATGGGCGCTGTGCTGCGCCTGGACGAAGCCCTCGCCCACTACAACGCCAACCTGCCGCGGCTGAAGGAATTCATCCTGCCGGCGGGCACACGCAGCGCTGCCATTGCCCATGTCTGCCGCACGGTGGCGCGCCGGGCCGAGCGTACCGTCATCACCCTGGTGGGCAGCGAGCCTGTCAATGCGCCGCCACGGCAATATCTGAATCGCCTGTCCGACCTGATGTTCGTGCTGGCCCGCGTGCTAAACCGCGCCAACCTTGATGGCAAGGGCGGCGACGACATGTACTGGAACAGCGCCCGCCTGAAGCGCTACGAAGAAGCCGACAAGGCCGAGCAGGAAGCCGCCGGGAAGGTCGGCTGATCGATCCATCAGCCCAGCTTTGCCACCGCCTCGCGCAGCCGCCTGGCATAGGCTTCACGCAAGGCCGGTGGCGCCATCACCTCGACCTGGCCGGCATGGCGCCACAGGTCCATCAAGAGTTCGGTCGCGTCAACGAAAGGCACCTGCAGGCGCCAGCGCCCATCGTCCAGCCACGCGCTCTGCTGCTGCGGATGCCACTCCTCACGTGAGACCCAGGCGGCCGCCTCGGCACTGAACACCAGCTCGGCGCGCTGCTCCTGGCCGCCGGCAAAGATGCCGTAGCCACGGTCCAGCTCCTCTTCCAGTTGCTTGACCGACAGCGTGCGGGCCTTGTCCTGCAAAGGCTCGGCCGCTTCCATCGCATCCAGCGCAAAACGGCGCAGGCCCTCGCTGCGGTGGCACCATGCATCCAGGTACCAGGTGTTGCGGTAATGAACCAGGCGCTGCGGCGAGACCTCGCGCTCGCTCGTTTCGCCACCGCCCGGGCCCCGCTTCAGGTAGCGCAGCTTCAGCCGTTGGCGCTTCACCACTGCGCTGCCCACGGTTTCGAAAAAGGCCGAGGGCGCGCGTCGCCGCGCGGTATTGATCAGCTTGATGCGCCGTGTCAGTTCGCGCGCCTCGGCCGGATCGCTGCCCAGCATGCCGGTGAGCTTGTCGAACATGGGCTGCAGGTGGCGACCGAGGATGCCTTCCTCATCGAGGCTGGACAGCAACTGATGCATCGTCAGGAGCGCGTGCAACTCCTTCTCGCTGAACCAGACGCCGGGCAACTCATGCTGGGCCTGGCCTTTCCAATGCTGCACGAGGCGGTAGCCGTTGGCCATGACGTCGTACTCGATGGGCGCATCCATGCGCTCGCGCAGGTACTGCAGGTCACGCTTCAAGGTGGCCGGCGACACCTCCAGCGCCTCCAGGAGCGCCGCAAAGCTGACGCACTCCCGGCTGCGGATGAGCATCTCGATCTTGTAGAAGCGTTCAGTGCGATCCATTGCGATCCGTTTTTCTTGGCTGTTTTTGCTGGCTCACGTCATGAGCTACCTGGCCGCGAGACTGTGCCACAAGCCTGAAGCAGGAACAGCAGGCCAGATGAATCGAATCGCCAACCAGGAGCACCAACCATGGCCCAGATCTCCAGCCCCGCTACCCTTGCCGCCACCAGCACCACCCATGCCCAGATCGAACTCGGGCTGGAAGCCGCAGCCGTGCGGCAGCCCGCCGAGGCTTCGGCCCACAGCCGCCTGGGCTACGAGCTGGGCTGGGACTTCGCCCACCACGGCCTCACACCACCGATCGAGCACCTGTTCAACGCCTCGCCGCTGCTGCAAGGCTGGCAGGCCGGCCGCGCCACTTTTGGCGCCCGCACGCTGAAGGCCTCGCGCCAAGTGAGCCTCTGGCTGCACCTGCGCACCCATGCCTGGGCCCGCGGCCGCCAGTTCGAGGCAATGCAATTGACGCCCAACTACCTGCAGCAGCTGGACAGCACGCATTGCCCCATCCTGCGCAGCCCGCTGGACGGCCAGGGCTCGATCGACCGGGTTCGGGACGACGCCGGCTATGCCGCCGGCAACCTGGTCCTGATGAGCACGGCGGCCAACCGGGCCAAGGCCCGCCACAGCCATGCCAGCGCGACCGAGCTGGCGCAAAGCGTGAGCCAGGGCCCCATCCAGAAGATTGCCGGCCTCGGCCCGCAGGAATGGCAGCGCGTGGCCGTGCTGTGCAGCTTCGTGACCGAACTGGCGCATGAAGACGCCGCGCAGATTCCCTTGAGCGTGCTGCCGCCGAACCGCCTGCGCCTGTTCAACCCGATCCAGGCCTTGCAGGCCCTGCTGACGCGCCAGTTGGCCACCCCCGGCTGGAGCCAGCGCCTGTCGCGCCTGGAAGCCTTGCTGACCAGCCAGGAGTCAAAGGCCGACTTCAACCGCTTCGTGATGGCGCTGGTGCCGCGCGTCTTGAAGGTCGATGCCCTGGAGCAGCCGCATGAAATCCGCTGGGCGCTCGAAGACGCCTGGGGCGATGCCCTGGTGATGAAGCGCTGGACCCGCTTTGCGCTGGGCCTCACGGCCGAGCAGGCGGAAAACCTGGTCCAGCGCGCGGCCGCCAAGCGGCTCTCGCCCGTCCATGTGCAAAAGCATGGCAGCGAGATGGCCACCGAGGGCTGGGCGCTGTCGCGCCGCGGCTATCGCGCGGCGTCCTGAGGTCGCTTCGTCCCAGACTGGAATGCAGGGCTCAGCCGGGCAGGCCCTGGCTCAGCTTCTCGACCGCGCCGCTCTGGTCCTGCAAGGCCACGTGATAGCCCTGGCCGACAAACCAGTCGGCCCACTGCTTGGCCCTGCCCTTGCCCGGCAACCACGGGCCGGACTTGTCCACATGCACATGGCTGCCACGGCGCTCGTAGAACACGACGCGCCACATGCCGCCACCCATGGAGGTGTCGAACTTGTTCATCGCCTGCCCGCTTCGAACAAGCCTCAGACCAGGCTGCGTTGCAGGCGCAATTCCTCGAGTCGAGCGCCACCGACCTCGGTGGTCTTCACACTGCCCAGTTCGCGCTTGAAGCCAGCCAGCTCGAAAAAGCGCAGCGCACGTTCATTGCGCAGATAGGTCCACAGCGTGACCTTGGTGCAGCCTTCTTCCTGGAGCCCGTCGCGAGCGGCGTCCCACAAGGCCAGGCCCACGCCCTTGTCCCAGTGGATGGGCGAGGCGTAGATGGCCCAGATCTCGCCGGTAGTGGCCGGCGTGCCCTTGTCGCGCGAGCGATCAAAGCCGGCAAAGCCCATGATCTGGTTGTCCAGATGGGCCACCAGCACTTGCGGCTCGGCGTAGTCGATGGCCTCGCGCCAGAAGGCCTGGCGCTTCTGCACCGAGATGCCGTCCAGCGTGGCGGCGGGCAGGAGATCCTTGTAGGCATCCTGCCAGGCAGCAACATGGATCTCGGCGATGGCTTTGGCATCACGCAAGGTGGCGGGGCGGACCTGGATACTCGACATAGGCAAGGAACTGGGGAAACAAAGGGTCGGCGAAAGGGCAGGATTGTCCTTGCCCTGCAGCCTTCGCGGGCCGCTTGACAGAGTGAAATTTTCTGCTTCCAACCCGTCACTGCCGAAAGCGCATTTCGGTGCCGCCGCCGGGCACCCGCCCATGCCAAAAGACACAGGTACTTCAAGCCTCAAACAAAGTCATCGACCCAACTCTTCGGTGACAAAGCACTTCAAATGCCCATGGACGGCGTTGCTTTCGCGCCGAATCGTTGGGTTTGCAGGGGTGACAAAGAAATGCACCTGCAATGAAACTCGTCGGTCGTCGGCGTGACGCTGGCCGCAATTCCAGGCGTCTGGGCGCACAACGCCCCTCGACTTTCATTCACGAATCGGAGAGGTTATGAATCGTACAAATGGGGTGACCCCCCTCAATGCAGGCGCGCTGCTGCGTCGCTCAGCTGTGGCCGTTGCTGTCGGCCTGGCACTGACGTCCGGCACCGCTGTCTACGCTCAGTCCACCACCAACGGTAACGTCTACGGCCAGGTCACTGCAGCCGCCGGCACCGTCATCGTGCTGGAAAACGTCGCGACCGGCGCCAAGCGCACGATCACGCCGGAAACCAACGGCAGCTTCAACGCCACGGCCCTGCTGCCCGGCACCTATCGCGCCCAGCTGACCATTGGCGGCAAGGTGACCAGCACCGACACCATCGAAGTGGTGGCCGGTCAAGGTGTGGAGCTGCGCTTCGGCGGTGCTGCCGTCACGACCTCCCTGGAAACCGTCCGCGTGACGGGCCGCCGCCAGACCATCGACGTCTCGCGCTCCAACAGCGGCGCCGTGTTCACGTCCAAGGAACTGGCCGCACTGCCGGTGCAACCTTCGGTGGCATCGGTGGTCCAGCTGGCTCCGAACACCACCAAGGCCGACTTCCGCTACGGCAACAATGCCGCCAGCTTCGGCGGCTCGGGTTCTTCGGAGAACTCGGTCTACATCAACGGTTTCACGGCCACGAACGGCATGTTCCAGGTCGGCTACTCCTCGCTGCCCTTCGGCGCAATCGCTTCGACCAGCGTGATCACTGGCGGCTACGGCGCTGAATTCGGCCGTTCGACTGGTGGCGTGATCAACATCACCACCAAGTCCGGCACCAACGAGTGGGAATTCAACGGCGGCTTCTCCTGGGCCCCGAACACGCTGCGCTCGGTGGCCAAGGACATCGTCTACGCCAACCCAGGCCTGCCCGCCACCGACGGCAAGCTCTTCTACTACAACGGCTCGAACACGCAGACCGAGAAGATCTACAACCTGTCGCTGAGCGGCCCCATCATCAAGGACAAGCTGTTCTTCTACTTCGGCACCGAAATCGGCAAGCGCACACAGGAAGGCACCCGCCTGGCCTCCAATGCCACCGGCATCGGCACCACAGGCTGGCTGAAGCAAGAATCCACGGTCCCCCGCACGCTGCTGAAGCTGGACTGGAACATCACCGATGATCACCATCTGGAGTTCACCGGCATCCGCGACACGACCAAGACCAAGGATCGTTACAGCGGCTTCGACTACAACACGCTGCAGCACAACAACATCGTGGCCGGCGGCGCCGACTTCGAGAACTACGCTGCAGGTGTGCCTTTCCTGACGGCCACCGGCGCTGCCATGTCGGCTGGTCAGGGCGCTGACCTGAACATCCTGAAGTACACCGGCTACATCACCGACGACCTGACGGTGCAGGCCCTGGTGGGTACCAGCAAGACCAAGCGCAAGCAGACCCCGCTGGGCTATGTGCCAGGCCTGTATCCGGTGACCGCCGCGATCGAAAACCGCGCACCTGGCATCAACTACATCCCGACCCAGACGCAGGGCTTCGTCTCTGCCCTGCTGCGTGATGATGCACAGGACAAGAACCTGG
Organism: Paucibacter sp. JuS9; assembly: GCF_044043925.2. Classification (NCBI taxonomy): domain Bacteria; kingdom Pseudomonadati; phylum Pseudomonadota; class Betaproteobacteria; order Burkholderiales; family Sphaerotilaceae; genus Roseateles; species Paucibacter sp. JuS9. Next base: position 4,377,782 of record NZ_CP194172.1, on the reverse strand, counting down.
GCTTCCGCTTCGACATCGAGTACAAGATCGGCTCGCAGCACACGCTGCGCGGCGGTGTGGACTCCAACGACATCAAGGCAGCCAACGGCACGTCCGCCGCTGGTGGTGGCAACTACACCTACCTGAAGTCGCCGAACCCGACCGTTCTGTCGGCCGGCATGACTGCCACGCCGGCAAGCACCGGCAGCCCGCTGGGTGCGCTGGGTTACTACGTCAGCGAGAACCATCAGGCCGTGGGTGCCAACCCGCGTGTCAAGCAGGCTGCGCAGTACATCGAAGACCGCTACCAGATGACCAAGCAGCTGCTGCTGACTTTCGGTCTGCGTAACGAGCAGTTCACGAACTACAACACCATCGGCGAAACCATCATCAAGAAGGATCGCCAGATCGCTCCCCGCTTCTCCGCAGCATGGGACGTCAATGGTGATGCCAGCCTGAAGGTCTACGGTACGGCCGGTCGCTACCACCTGCAGATCCCGGCCAACCTGGCCGTGCGTTTTGCCGGCGGTTCGCTCAACACCCAGCACTTCTACACCTACACCGGTGTGGACCCAGTCACGGGCAAGCCGCTGGGCATGCAGTCCATCAGCAACGACTACTCGCCCAACAACGAGTTCGGCGTGCCGCCGGTGGGCAAGTCGATTGCCGCACTCGACATCGATTCGAACACGCAAGACGAGTTCACGATCGGTTTCGAGAAGGCACTGAGCACCGAGTGGACGGGTGGCATGCGCCTCAATGTGCGCAAGCTCAAGAGCTCGATCGACGACGTGTCTGATGGCCGTCCGTTCGCCAAGTACCTGACACCGGCCGAAGGCGCCTACGTCGTCAACAACTGGCACGGCGCGCTGTTCAACCCAGGCAAGAGCAACACGTTCTACGTGGAAGTCTCGCCGGGCAACTACAAGACCGTCACGATCCCATGGAACGAGTTCGGTTTCCCTGAAGGCCTGAAGCGCCAGTACTGGGCTGTGGACTTCACGCTGGAACACCCGATGCGCAATGGCTGGTACGCCAAGATCAACTACACCCGCGCGAAGAGCACCGGCAACACCGAAGGTCAGCAGAAGTCTGACAACGGCCAGGCCGATGTGGGCTTCACTTCGGTGTGGGACTTCCCGGAGAACATGATCAACTCCACGGGTCCGCTGCCTAACATGCGCAAGCATCAGATCAAGGCTTACGGCGTGTACCAGATCAACGACGAGATCTCGATCAGCGGCAATGCGCTGATTGCATCGGGCCGTCCGCGTTCCTGCACGTCCATCCTGCCGCCGGCACAGGATCCGCTGGGTCTGAGCAGCGGCTACGGCTCGATCTTCTTCGCCTGCCCTGGCGCGTCGGGTCGCGGTGGTCTGGGCTACCTGCCTTGGGAAAAGCGCCTGGATGTGGCTCTGATGTACAAGCCGGGCTGGTTCAAGGGCCTGACCCTGAAGGCCGACGTGTTCAATATCTTCAACGAGCAGACCCCCACGGCTGTGAACGAAGCGCTGAACACGGCCGCAGGTGCCATCAACTCGCAGTCGCAGATGATCCAGAACTACACGGCTCCTCGCGCCGTGATGTTCTCGGCTCAGTACAACCACAAGTTCTGATGAGCTTGGCACTGGCCTCCTGAAAGGGAAGCCAGTCAATAACAAAGGCCCGGTTGCGCAAGCCCCGGGCCTTTTCTCATGGCATCACTGAACCTGCTCAGGCGCTCGCTGCAAATTCAGGGTGCCGGGTACTTCAAGCCGTTCTTGACCAGCTTGGCCTCCACGGCCGCTGCAATGTCCACACCGCTGTGGTCGGCGATCTGCAGGAGGTAGAGCATCACGTCGGCGATCTCCTCACCCAGGTGCTGGTGCCGGGCCGCGTCGCTCGCTATCGCCGCGCTTTCCTCGGGGGTGAGCCACTGGAAGATCTCGACCAGCTCGGCCGCCTCCACCACCATTGCCATGGCGAGATTCTTGGGCGTCTGGTAGGGCTCCCATTGCCGCGCCGCGGCGAAGGCGCGCAGGCGGCTCTGAAGGCCTGCAATGTCCAGCGGCAAGTTGCTGGTGCCCATGCTCATTCAGTCAATGCCCACGATCTTGTGCATTTGCATCGAGAGCCGCCATTGCGGATGCGCCATGCAGTAATCCACCGCTTCACGCGTGTGCTGCTTCTGCAGAATCGAATCCATCGGCTGCAGGAAGAAATTCTGGAAGGCGAGCGACTCGAAGCGCTGGGGCGGCGCCAGGGGCTGCGGATAGACCAGCTTCAACTCGTGCCCACTCTTGAGCACCAGCTCCGCGTCGGCCTTGGGGCTGACACAGATCCAGTCCAGGCCGGCCGGCGCTGGCTGCGTGCCATTGGTCTCAACGGCGACTTCGAATCCATGGCCATGGAAGGCCTCGATCAAGGGCTCATCGAGCTGCAAAAGGGGCTCGCCGCCGGTACAGACCACATAGGGCTTGCCAGGCTGGCCCTTGGGCCACAAGGCGGCCACTGCGGCTGCCAGCTCTGCAGCCGTGACGAACTTGCCGCCGCCCTGCCCATCGGTGCCGACGAAATCGGTGTCGCAGAAGTTGCAGACCGCTGTGGTGCGGTCCTGCTCGCGGCCCGTCCACAGGTTGCAGCCGGCGAAGCGGCAGAACACGGCGGCACGGCCGGCTTGCGCACCCTCGCCCTGCAGTGTGTAGAACATTTCCTTCACGGCATAAGTCATGTTCAACGCCTCACACCGGGATCAGCTCATCGATGCCGACAGCGCTGACGATGGCGCCAGAGCCACGGGTTTCATACATGTCGACACGGTCCAGGTGCGGCAACACCACGCGGCCCTTGGCCAGCACCCAGGCCGACAGGCTGGCGGCATCGCCATCGGGCAGATCGGCAATCTCGAACAGCGGACGGTGATCGATGGCCTTGAAGATCGGATCGAACAAGGTCTTCACGTCGCCAAAGTCCACGGTCCAGCCGGCCACTTCATCGAGCTCGGCTCCGAGATGCAGGCGCAGCGTGTAGGTGTGGCCATGGATCCCGCGCAAGACATGGCCCTCGGGCGCCCGCTTCAACTGGATGGCGCTGTCCAGCGTCAGCTCTTTCCAGATCCGGTAGTTGCGGCCATCGAAATTGGCACCGCAGCTGCCGGTTTCATAGACGGTCACCCAGGACAGCTCAGGAAGCTGCGGCTTGATGCGTTGCCACAGCCAGGCCGAGATCACTTCGCTGGTCGGGTTGTGCAGACCTTCGATCTGGTTCAGGCACTGGTAGTTCAAGACCATGTGCAGGGGCGCCCAGATCTCGTCCAGGTGGTCGTAGTCGATGCTCAGGTCGCGTTCGCCCAGGTCCTGGTTGGCATGCAGGATGACCTCGAAGCCGTGGCCATGCATGCGGCCGCATTTGTGGCCCAGGGGCACATTGGGCAGCTGATGTGCCGCTTGAAAACGATAGCGCCGCCAGACATGGGCCTGGCCCGAGGCATCCAGATCGACGCCCGAATGCTGGGTGCTCTGAACACCGATCTGCTGGATGCCCTGCACATCGAACTCGGCCTGCAGACGCTCGCGTATCCAGCGGGCGATGTTCTCGTCGGTGGGCTGTTCAACCACCCGGTTCAGCAGCGCATGGTCCAGCGGTGCCACGCAGGCCTCCAGGCGGCGGCGCAGCTCTTCGACCTCGCCACCGGGGAATGGGGCCCAGCCGGCTGGCAGCTGGGCCCGCACGGTCGCGAAATAGCTGTGGCCATGCAGCCCATGGCTGCGATGGTTCAGGGCCAGCATCGGGATCTGGCAGGCGGATTCAAAGCCGGCGGAAGCGGCGTAAAGCGTGGCGGTGTTCATGCAGGGACAACAAGCCCAGCCTCCTCGGTGGCGGCTGGCAGCTCAGCAGTGTGACATGGCAGCCTGGGACCGGCCAAACCGGCCTGCGGCCCTGTGGTTTGTGCACACGGCAGAAGAACTCTCTTATTCAATGACGATATTGTTTTTCAGATTGGTGGTCGTAGTAGAGGGCGCCCCCTGCTGTGGATAAGCTCATTTGAGCCTTGTCTGACAAGGCTTTAGCTCACTCCAAAGCCTGTGCGCCGAGGGCCTGGGAGCGGCGGGACGAACCGACAACAAGTCCGTCCGGAGCCGCTGGCCTGTGGATAAGCCTGTACTTGTTCAAGAACTCTGCACAGGCTTGTGCATTGACAGCGGCTTCAGAAGGTTTCCCAGTCGCCGTCGTTGGCAGGTGCGGGCGCTGGCTTCGGCGAAGCACTGGGCGGTGGGCCGGGCGGCGGTGCAATCACCTTGCCGGCCGGCTTGGCCAGGGGCTTGGCTGCAGTGGCGGCAGGCTTCGGGCTGGCAGCGCGGGGTGCGGCCACGGGCGGCTTGCTGACGGTGGCTGGCTTGAGCCCGCCAGCCGGTTTGGCCAGGGCCGCCTTCAAGGCGCTGGAGGAGCCGGTGCCGGTGCGGAACACGGAAACCACCTCGGCCAGGCGCTGTGCCTGTTCACGCAGCGAGGACGCGGCTGCCGCGCTCTGTTCCACCAGCGCGGCGTTCTGCTGCGTCATCTGGTCGAGGCCGGTCACGGCCACATTGACCTGGGCAATGCCGTCGCGCTGCTCGGTGGCCGAGGCGGCGATCTCGCCGATCATGTCGCTCACGCGGCCGACACTGGCCACGATTTCCTGCATCACCGTGCCGGTCTGGTTGACCAGGGCGGCGCCGGATTCGACCCGCTCGACCGAGGCATTGATCAGGCCCTTGATCTCCTTGGCCGCTTCCGCCGAGCGCTGGGCCAGGCTGCGCACTTCGCTGGCCACCACGGCAAAACCTCGGCCCTGCTCGCCGGCACGGGCCGCTTCCACGGCAGCGTTCAGCGCGAGGATATTGGTCTGGAAGGCGATGCCGTCGATCACGCTGATGATGTCCGAGATGCGCTTGGAGCTGGCCGTGATCTGCTCCATATTGCCCACCACCTGTTCGACCACCGAGCCACCGCGGGCGGCGGCTTCAGCCGCCGAGGCCGCCAGCTGGTTGGCCTGGCGGGCCGTGTCAGCCGACTGCGACACCGTGGCCGTGATCTCTTCCATCGAGCTGGCCGTCTGCTGCAGGCTGGAGGCCGTCTGCTCGGTGCGGGCGCTGAGGTCGTGGTTGCCTGTGGCGATCTCGGCCGAGGCGGTGGACACCGATTCGACGCCCACCCGCACATCGCCCACCACCTTGCGCAGCTGGCTGGCCATGCGGTTCAGCGCATCCAGCAGCTGGCCGAACTCATCGCTGCGCTGCATGCTGGTCGAGGCCGACAGATCGCCCTCGGCAATGTGGTTGGCCAGCACGAGGGCTTCGCTCAGTGGCTGCTTGATCGAGCGAACCAGCCAGACTGCACCGGCCAGCAAGCTGCCCACGATGACGACCACCACCAGCATGGCCACACGCAGCGTGACCTTGCGGCGCTCGGCCAGCTCGGCGTCGGCGGCCTCCTTCTGCGTGGTCTGCTGGGCAGCGAAGTCGGCCAGCGACTTCAGATAGACCGCCACGGCCGGGTTGAAAGTCTGCCGCACTTCGTTGCCGGCTTCATCCGCCTTGCCGGCGGCCTTGAGCTCGCGGCTCTTGGCCAGGGAGGACAGCACCAGCTTGCGCTCGTCGGCGATGCGGGCCATCAAGGACTTGTCCTTGTCGGTCAGCTCCATGCCTTCGATGGCCTTCTGCACCTCGCTGATCTTGGCGATCGTGGCGGCAATCTCGTCCTTGAACAGGGCGTCCACCGCCGGATCGGTGCTGATGGCGGCGGCCTGCACGCGGGTCACATTGGTGGTGGTCATGCTGGCCCAGCGCTCGGCGGCGGCGCGCTTGGCGCCCATCTGCAGGTCGATGGCGGCGGCCTCGGCATTGAGATTGCTGGTCCGGATCGAAGAGAAGCCGATCAGGCCGATCAGGGAAACAATCACGGCCGCCACCGATATCCACAGCCGACCTGCCACACCCAGGCCCTTGAGGCTCAGTGCGGGTGCGGGCGCGCTGCCGCTGCCCGGCTTGTCGAAATTCATGCTCATGCTTGGTCTCCGCTTCAGATTGCGTATCGATGCATTGCACCTTACGCCTGGGCGGGCCGGCTGTCGCTAGGGCGGATGCCTAGGTCGGGGCGGTCAGCGTCGCCCGCGCGCCTGGTACAGCGGCTTCTTGCCCTTCAACTGGCGCTCGATGCCATCGTTGAGCCGGTTGCGCAGATCGACCACGGCCGCCAGGTGGCCGTAGATGCCCGGGAAGCGCAGGTCCAGCCAGAGCCACAGGGTGCAGCTGCGCAAGGCCTGCTCCATGCGGTCCAGCCGGCTGTGCTCGTCCACATCGTCCAGGAACCAGGGCGCGCCGACCTCGCCGGCCAGCGCGTGGCGCTGCGCCCAGTCGAGGAATTCCTGCACCTGGCTGTCGGTGCGGCTGTCCACCGGTGCCTGGGCGTAGATGAAGCGAGCCTTCAGCGGCAGTTGCGGCGCGGCGCGGTCCAGGCCTTCTGCCAGCTGCAGCATCTGCTCCAGCTCGGCCACGGCGAAATGGGCATCGTCCAGGCGCAGCCGGTCCATGAAGACCTTGAGCACCGCCTCGAGCTTGTTGAAGCCCAGGCTGCTCGCAATGGTCTGCACATGCCACCAGTTGGGTGCCACCGCTGCCTTGAAGTCGCGCGGCGCGCGCGGCTGCTTGGGCAAGAGCTCGCGCAGCGTCTTGCCGGCGCTGGCTTCGGCCTCACGCAGCACGCCGACGAAACCTTCGTCATGCATGCCGTAACGGCCGGCGCGGCCGGCGATCTGGTGCACTTCGGAGACGCTCAGGGAGCGGTCGCCCACGCCGTCGAACTTGGTGAGGGTGCTGAACAGCACGCGTCGGATCGGCAGGTTCAAGCCCATGCCGATGGCGTCCGTCGCCACCAGCACGTCGCTGGCGCCGACGGCAAATCGCTCGGCTTCGCGCCGGCGCACCTCCGGCGGCAAGGCGCCGTAGATCACCGAGACCGGATGGCCGGCCGCCGACACCTGGTCGCGCAGCATCAGCACCTCGCGGCGGCTGAAGGCAACGACGGCGTCGCCCTTTTTTAGCCCCGTCATCGGCACCGGTGCGGGCAGCAGCTGCACCTCCTGCTTGCGTTCGAATTGCCGCACCGTGCAGCGCTCGCCGCACAGACCCAGCAGGTTCTCGATGGCCGGCACCGCATAGGCCGAGCAGATGATGATCAGCTCATTGGCCGGCACGGCCACGATGGCCTGCGTCCATGCCCAGCCGCGGTAGTTGTCGAACAGCATCTGCGCCTCGTCGACCACGGCCACATCGATGGGCCGGCCGGTATCGACCATCTCGATGGTGGACGAGACGACGCGGGCGTTGTCGGCCGGCACGTTCTCTTCGCCGGTCAGAAGCGAGCAGGGCACGCCGCGCGCCACCAGGCGGTCGCGGCCCTCGAGCGCCAGCAGGCGCAGCGGCGCGAGGTAGGCGCCGTCATGGGCGGCGGCCAGCTTCTCGAAGGCCGCATGGGTCTTGCCGCTGTTGGGCGCGCCGACATAGAGCGTCACCGTGCGCTGCATATTGCGCGCGAGCTCGAAGCTGTCCGGGTAGCCCTGGAAGGCGAGCTGGCGCTCCAGCTTCTGCAAGGTGTTGATCTCGGCGACCCGCTGTTCCCAGCGGTCCTGGGCGCGGGTGCAGGCGGCGAGCAGGGCCGGCAGCGCTTGCGGCGTGGCGCATTCGGCCTGCAGGCGCGGCAGGAGCGAGTCGATCTGTTCCGGATGGCCCGAGGCGCTGCGCTCCAGCAATTGCGCGAGATGCGATTGCAGGGCATCCGCATCGGCGTAGCCCGGCGCCGGGCCGAGCGCGCGCTCTAGTGCGGCCAGATCGCCGTCGCGATAGAAATCCCAGAGGGCGCTGCTGTCCGGCAGCTGCAGCTGATAGGCCACCGTGAGCCGGCCGTCGAGCAGCGGCTGCTTGCACAGGCGCAGCCACTGCAGGCCGGCGCGGCGCAGGCCCAGCGCTTCGAGCTGGCTGCTGCGCTGCTGCATCAGGGCCCGCAGGGTCGGGCCGGTGCCGAGCGCCTCGAGATGACGCAGCGCCACCTTGATCAGGGCCGGCGCGATCCAGCGGCTCGGCCGGCCGCCGGCTGCAGCCTTGGAGATCTGCACCAGGCCCAGGCTGTCGGCGTCCTGGCCCTCGTCCAGGTCGGCTGGCGTCAGCACGTGGGGCAGCTGGTAGGCGGCCTGGCGGATCTCCTGCCATTGCTCGGACGTGAGCTCGGGTGGCAGGCGCTTCAGGTGGCGGGGATTGGGCAGCACCGGCGCGGGTGCGGCGGCGTCAGGGGAGGAATTGGGGGAGGAATTGACTTCGGACACCTGCCAAGTGGAACACAGGCCCAGCGCCGGCCCGTGGGTCTGCGCTGGGCCCAGCCGAAGCGAACAAGCGAATCAGCTGCTGCGATAGAACCAGCTGCGCACGCCCGTGGTGTCGAAGCGCTGCCATTGCCCTTCGGGCTGGGCCAGGCGGTCGGCCACCGCATACAGCGCCAAGGGATTCATGCCCATGCCGCAATGGCTGGCCTGGACCTCGATGTTTTCGCTCAAGGGGCCGGGCGCCATCACGCTGCATTGCCAGGCGACCACGCCATCGGTCTTGGAATAGATCGATGTGGTGGGCACCGGCGGCGTGCGGCGAATTTCTTCCAGCAGCTCATGGTCCTGCACCCTTTGCCCGCTGACCAGCTCGAAGAGGCGCCAGGCATTCGTCGCGCGCGGATGCCCGGTGAATGGCGTGCCCAGAGTGATCACATGCCTGACATGGTCGGGCAGCTCTTTGGCCAGCTCGCGGGCATAGATGCCGCCCAGGCTCCAGCCGATCAGGCTGACCGGCCGGGCGTGATCGCGGAACAGGCGCTTCACCTTGGCCGTGCAGTGCTCCAGCACGCCCTCGCGCGGGCCGAAATTGAAGCCATGGCCCCAGGGGTGGGTGACATAGCCCAGCTCGTCCAGAAAGCGGCGCAGGGCAAGGGTGGTGAAGTCGTTGGCACCGAGGCCAGGGAAGACGATGACCGGATGGCCGTCGCCCCGGGGCAGCTTGCGCAACCAGGGCGAGGCGGCCATCAGGGCGGCGAACTCCCAGGGCGCGCGGCCCTCGAGAAGCATCAGCCAGGCATTGGGGGCGCGCAGCTCGTCATCTGAGCTGCCGGGCGCTGCGGCAGCGGCGGCGCTGCGGCGGGCTTGTTTCTGGGGCATGGACGGCATCCTAGCGCCGCCGCCTTGCATCGGTCTTGGGCGCTTGCCCTAGTAACGAGGGGTGTCGGCCGAGCGTCGTATATATTCGTATATATCGAAACATGGAGCCGCGATGCCCTTGCTGGAACTGCGCCGATGCGCCCTGTCCCTGCTGATCTCGCTCAGTGCCTTGGGCGCTGGCGCCGCCAATGCGGCCGAACTGACGGTCTCGGCCGCCGCCAGCCTGACCCAAGCCCTGCGCGAAATCGCGCCGCTGTTCGAGGCCAGCCAGCCGGGCCACAGGCTGCAGTTCAACTTTGGCGCCTCGGGCGCGCTCCTGCAGCAGATCGCCAAGGGTGCGCCGGCCGATGTGCTGGCCACCGCCGACCAGGAGACGATGGACCGGGCCCAGGCGCAGCAGCTGATCACCGCCAGCCAGCGCCGCGACTTCGCCCGCAACGAGCTGGTGCTGATACTGCCGGCCGCAAGCGCCCTGCACCCCAAGGCGCTCGCCGACCTGGCCCAGCCGGCTTATGCCCGCATCGCCATCGGCCTGCCCGCGAGCGTGCCGGTGGGCCGCTACACACAGGAGGCCTTGCAGATGGCTGGCCTGTGGTCGGCCATCGAGCCCAAGATGATCGGCGCCAGCAATGTGCGCCAGGCGCTGGACTACGTGGCCCGCTCCGAGGTGGACGCCGGTTTCGTCTATGCCACCGATGCCGCGCTGCTGCCCGACAAGGTGCGCCGAGCCGCGTTCACCGTGCCCACGCGCAAGCCGGTGCTCTACCCGGCCGCGCCGGTCGCTGCGAGCACGCAGCCTGCGCTGGCCCGGGCCTTTGTCGAGTTTCTGCTCACGCCGGCCGCGCGCACCGTGTTGCTCAAACACGGCTTCGCCGCGCCCTGATCCCCATGGACGGCGCCTGGACCGCACTCGCTCTGAGCCTCAAGGTGGCGGGCTGGGCGACCCTGATCAACCTGTTCCTTGGCGTCGGCGTGGCCTACTTGCTGGCACGCCGGCGGTGGTGGGGCCGCGAGCTGCTGGATGCCGCCCTGACCCTGCCCATGGTGATGCCGCCCACGGTCCTGGGCTACTACCTGCTGGTGCTGCTGGGCTCGCAGGGGCCACTGGGCGCCTGGCTGATGCAGACCTTCGGCATCCGCTTGATCTTCACCTGGCAGGCGGCGGTGATCGCGGCGACCGTGGTGTCGTTCCCGCTGGTGTTCAAGGCCGCGCGGGCGGCCTTCGAGATGGTCGATGCCGACCAGCAGGACAGCGCGCGCACCTTGGGGCTTGGCAATGCGGCCGTGTTCTTCCGCGTCAGCCTGCCCCTGGCCTGGCACGGCATCCTGGCCGGCCTGCTGCTGGCGTTTGCGCGCGCGCTGGGCGAGTTCGGTGCCACCCTGATGGTGGCCGGCAGCATTGCCGGCAAGACGCAGACCTTGTCGATCGCCGTCTATGAAGCGGTGCAGGCCGGGCAGGACTACCAGGCCGATCTGCTGGTGGCGCTGACCTCGATCACCTGCATGGCCGTGCTGCTGAGCTCGAGCCGCCTCATGCGCAGCTCCCTGCCGCAGCGGGGGCAGCAGCGATGAACTGGCTGATCGAGATCGAGAAGCACCTGAGCGGCAGCTTCGACCTGGTTTTGAACCTGCACAGCGACGCGCCCAGGCTGGCGCTGTTCGGCCCCTCGGGCGCCGGCAAGAGCCAGACCTTGAAGATGATTGCCGGTGTGCAGCGGCCAGATGCCGGCCGCATCGCCGTGGCGGGCAAGACCCTGTTCGACAGCGCAAGCGGGCAGGACCTCGGCCCGCAGCAGCGAGGCCTGGGCTGCGTGTTCCAGGACTATGCGCTGTTCCCGCACCTGAGCCTGCGGCAGAACATTGCCTTCGCCCGCTGGCGCGGCTGGCGCAATCCGCCGCGCGATGTCCGAGACCCGCTGGCCGAGCAATGGCTGGAGCGCTTTGGCCTGGGCGCGGTGGCCGACCAGAAGCCGTCGCAAGTCTCGGGCGGCCAGCGCCAGCGCGCCGCCCTGGCCCGGGCCCTCGTCAGCGCGCCGGCCGCGCTGCTGCTGGACGAGCCTTTCGCCGCGCTGGACCAGCGGCTGCGCCGCAGCCTGCGCGACGAGCTGGTCGACCTGCAGGCGCAACTGCAGATACCGTTGCTGCTGATCACCCACGAGGAAGACGATGTGCGCGCGCTGGCCGACGAGGTGGTCGAGCTGGCGCAGGGTCGTGTCGTCGCGCCGACCGTCCAACCATCGACAGCCAGCACATGACCGAGAAGAAGAACAAGAGCCAAGCCGCCAGCAGCCAGGGCGCAGGCCGCCTGAGCCTTGGTGGCTCGATCTGGATCAGGTCCGGCGACCAAAACCTCGGCGGCCCGGGCCGCATCGCCCTCTTGCGCGCCGTCGCCGAGCAGGGCTCGATCACCCATGCCGCCAAGGCCTATGGCATGAGCTACAAGGCGGCCTGGGACGCCATCGACGCGATGAACCGCGTGGCCGACGAGCCCCTGGTGGAGCGCAGCACCGGCGGCCGCGGCGGCGGTTCCACCCGCCTGACCGAACGGGGCCTGCGCCTGGTGCAGCGCTATGAGCAGATCGACGCGGTGCACCAGCGCTTCCTGGGCCTCGTGGAGGCCGCCGCCACCGACCTGGGCCGCGAGTTCTCCCTCCTGGATGTGATCAACATGAAGACCAGCGCCCGCAACCAGTTCAACGGCACAGTGCGCGCGGTGCGCGAAGGCGCGGTCAACGACGAGGTGGAGCTCGAACTGCCCGGCGGCCAGCGCCTGGTGGCCATCGTGCCCCAGGAGAGCAGCCTTGCACTGGGCCTGCAGACCGGGCTGTCGGCCATGGCCTTGATCCCCTCGTCCAACGTCCTGATCGCCACGGGCCTGGACGGCTTCAAGGTCTCGGCCCGCAACCAGCTGTCTGGCACCGTTGAGCAGCTGCGACCCGGCGCGGTCAATGCCGAAGTTGACGTGGCCCTGGCCGGCGGCACTCGCCTGGTTGCCACCATCACCCAGTCCAGCGTCCAGCAGCTGGGCCTGGCACCCGGCGTGGCAGTGACCGCCCTGGTCAAGGCAACGGACGTGGTGCTGGCCGTGCTCGCCTGAAGCCCTGTTCAAGAGGCCTGCACGCACGAGCCGGTGACTGTCATGCTTGCATGCGGCTTCAGTTGAATAGCTGATTGCGCTGGCATGCCGCCTGCTGGCGCCCGCCCAACGGCAACACGCCGGCAAATCGGCGGGCTGGCGTCACAGGCCTAGCCGCGCTCCACCCGGCACTGGAAGCAGTTGAACTTCGAGCGGATGTGGACATAAGCCACGGCGGGGTCGGCGAGTATCTGCCGGCAGGCCTGGCCGAGTTCCGCGCCCGGGACGACCTGACCGGTCTCGTAGCGAATCCTGTCGTCATTGCCGTAGCCGCGGATCAGGGCCGGCTGCAGGTGCTCGAACCACTTTGGCAGAGCATCGCTGTCGTGGCGCTCACAAGCCTTGCTGTGCAGAAAGATCGGGCCCAGCTCGGCATAGGGCTGTAGCTGATCAAAAGGCCGATAGGCCAGCACCAGCATTTCCTCGCCCGGCGCTATCAGCTGCAGGCAATGTCGGCAGGGGTTGCCTTGGCCTTCGGCCAGCTGCTGCAGCGCGGCCTGGCCGTTGGCGTCAGGTCCGCCGCTGCGCAGCGCCTGCGCATGCGCGCCTGGAATTCCTCGCACGGTGAGTTTCATCGTCGTCGTCATCGTCTCGTTGGGTCACGGGGCCCTGGGGTGAGGGTTCATGCTGAGGATTTCATCGCACGAACGGGCTTGGGTCGTGCCGTTTCCGGACACGCAATTCGCTAACATCGAACTTCCTTTGACCGACAAGCTCGAGCCTGACCGCAGACTGATGAAAAAACTCCTCGCTTTCGTCGCCCTTGTCTGGATTGCATTGCTGCCGCCCCTGTTCACGCGCGGGGCGTGCACGGAGGAATACGAAGCGGTGGACCAGCTGGTGACGGCCAACAAGCTGGAGTTTTCGACGCCGGACGCGGCGCTGGCGGCCTTGCAGCGGCGCGATCTGCCCGCCCGGCTCCTGACGCCGGACGACTGCGCCAGATCCAAGCCGCGCTTCCTGATGCAATGCAGCAGTGGCACCTTGGTCTATGCCGAGGTGCCGGTGCGCAACCGGGTCTGCCGCATCTACCGCGATGACAAGACCATGGTGCAGCTGCAGTACGACCGGCGCGACCGCCTGGCCCGCACCCTGGTCGAAATGAACCCCTACAAGTTCCTGCCCCTGCCCTGGGGCGGCAGCATCAACTGGGCCAAGTGATGCGGTGGGCCGATCAGGCCGACATGCCCCGCCACTCCTCCAGCGCCTCGCGCAGATAGGCGGCCAGCGTGGCCGTCTCGGGCAGCGAATCGCTGCAGGCCATCAGGCCGAACTCGAGCGAGTCGCCGTAGGTCTGCACCGTGATGTTGAGCGTCATGCCGTGCACCGCGATCGAGGTCGGGTAGTTCGTGATCATGCGGGCACCGGCGAGATACAGCACCACCTGCGGGCCAGGCACATTGGAGATCGCCACGTTGGCCAGCGCCGGCAGCTTCTCGGCCATGCTGGCTGCGCCATAGAGCCTGGCCGCGCCCTCCATCAGCCAGGGCAGGCCCAGCGACGGGAAGTCCAGCGGCATCAGGTCCTTCAAGGTGCCGAGCGAGCTCTTCATCGCGCCGGACGCAGCCAGCACATGGGCCAGGCGCTTTTGCGGGTCGGCGATGTGCGTGCCCAGGGTGACCGTGCTCATGGTGGCCTGGTTGTTCGACGCCGTGTCGCCGGCGGCGCGCGTGGAGACCGGCACGGCCGCGACCAGCGGCTTCTTCGGCAGCTCATGCCAATCCAGGAAGAGCCGGCGCAGCGCTGTGCCGCAGAGGAAGAGCACCGCGTCGTTCAAGCTCGCGCCATGGACCTTGCGAAGCCGATGCAGCTCGGCCAACGGCAGGCTCACCGTGGCAAAGCTGCGCCCGGCCGTGATGCTGCGGTTCAGCCGCGTGCGTGGCGCCAGCTTCAAGGGGCTGGCCGAGGCACTCTTGCCGCGCAAGAGGCCCAGCAGCGCGCCTGCCGCGTCGCCCGCTGAACCACCGAGTGTGCCGATGGCGCCAGGCAGTGCCCGCGCGGCGTTCATGTACTGCTTGGCCTGGTGCAGCAGGGCGCCACGCAAGAGGCTGAGCGTGCCCGGCTCATGGCGTTTGCGCGGTGGCTTGGCCGGCATGTCGCGCGGCACCGGCGTGAGGTCCAGGATCACCGCGGCCAGCGCTACCGCCGCCTGGCCGTCCACCGCCGCATGGTGCAGCTGCGTGTAGAGCGCCACGCGGGTGGCGCCATCGTCGGGCGACGGCGCCAGGCCTTCGAAGACGTGGAATTTCCACAGCGGGCGCTCGCGCGGCAGCAGTTGCGGATGCAGGCGGGCCACCGCTTCTTCAAGCGCCACCATGCCGCTGCCGGCGGGCAGTGCCACGGGCACGATGTGCTGTTCAAGATCAGGCTCGGCATCGACCCAGGCCGGGTTCACCACATTCAGGCCCACGGCCGCGAGGCGGCGCCTGAGCGCGGGCAGATGCGGCATGCGCGTGCGCATGTGCTTGCGCAGTGCTTCCAGGAAGCTGCCCTTGAAGCCTGCCGGAAGTTCGAGGACGTGCAGCGCGCCCACATGCATGGGCATCTCGGCCGTCTCCAGGAACAGAAAGCTCGCGTCGAGCCCGGCCAATTGCTTGATTGCCATCGCTTGTCCTCCAGCGCTGGCTTGATGCTAACTGCTGCGCCGCATCCTGAGCTCGAAGATCACGCCGTCCGCCACATTGCGCGCATTGACGCTGCCGTCCATCTTGGCCAGATAGCTCCTGGCCACGAACAGCCCCTGGCCACGACGCTCGCCACCCTGAGCTTCGGGCTGGTCGGAGACGCCGTACTCGAAGATCTTGTCCAGCAGGTGCTCGTCGATGGCCGGCCCCTGGTTGTGGACCGTCAGCAAGACCTGGCCCTCGGCTTCCCCGGCCGTGATACTGATCGGTGTACCGACAGGCCGGTAGCGGTCGGCATTGCGCAGCAGGTGCGTGATCACGTCTTCCAGCGAATAGGCATCGGCCCGCGCCCATAGCGGCGTGCCGTGCGCCTCGTAACGCACATCGGCAATGTCGGCGAAGGCCGCATTGGCGGCCACTTCCTGCAGGAACTGGTCGATGTCCAGGCGGCCCGGGGCGAGCTGGGCCGAGGCAATCGCCTCGCTCGGCGATGCGGCGCCGTAGAGCACCCGCACCGCCTGCTGCATGCGTTGCAGATAGCGGTGGCTGGCATCTTCTGGTGAGCCATGCAGTGCCATCAGCGATTGCAGGGGCGACATGATCTCGTGCCCCACCGCATGCCACATGTCGCGCTCATGCTCGGCGCGCAGATGCTCGCGACGGATGCCGTCGCGCGTGCGCTCCAGCAGGTCGGACAAGGAGCCGGCCAGGATGCCCACTTCATCGCTGCCGCGCAGGTCCGACACATCGAGCCTGCCCAGGCGTTGTTCGACCTGCGGATGCTGCACTTCGTACGACACCGCTGCCGCCCGCCTGGTGAGCCGTGCCACCCGGCGCATCAGCCCGAGCTCGATGATCAACCAGGCCAGGGCGATGGCCGCCAGCATCGCACCCACCAGCCACGAGGCGCGCGCCGCGCTGGCGCTCAGGGAGCGGTCCAGGCTGCGCCAATCGCCCCGCAAGGCGAGCTCGTAGCGGCCCAGCGGTGTCACCACGCTGTCTTCGGCTAGCAGCGCCGGCGCCTGCACCTGCACCGGCAGCCGGCGGATCAGCCGGGTCAACCAGGGCGAAGGAATCTCGGCCGGGTCGGCCGAGCCGCGCAGCGTCGTCACCGGCCGGCCATCGCGGGTGATGGTCAAGGTCTCGCCCGGCTGCAGCGATTGGCCCACGCTGTTCAGCGAGACCGGCGGCAGGAGCGTGCCGGCGTCACTGTCGAACAAGGGCGCGGCGCCGTTCGGCGCCAGCATCTCCATGCGCACTTCGATGCGGTCCAGCTCGGCCGGCGGCCAGGTCGGCGCGGGCTGCCGGAACAGCGCGTTGCGAAAGGCCTCGACCGGCAGACGGATCGAGTACAGCGTGCGGCGCGGGCAATCGGCGCCGTTCGTGTTCCTCAGGCAAGGCCCTTCGCGCCACAGCCAGCCGCGAAAGTCGCGCGTCGGCCTTGCGCGGACCGGCAGCTCATCCGTGCCACCGAGGAAGCCGGTGAGCCGCCCGAGCTGGCCTTCGCCGCCGCTTGCCATCGCTTCGAAGGGCGCGATCCACTGCTCGCTGCCACCGGGCAGCTTCACCGTGATGCGTGCGCGATGCAGGCCGGCCAGTGCCGAGGCGCCGTGCTCACGCCCGACCAGCGGACCGGCGTCCAGGCTGCCCACGAGATAGATGAAGGCACCGGCCGCCGCCTTGCTGCCCACGGCCACGCACAGGCTGGCGCCATCGCTGAACTGCAAGGTGCAGCCCGACATCTCGACCGCGCGCTGCGCCTTGGTCGGGTCATCGAAATCGATGGCCGAGAAGGGCAGCAGCAGCGGCGTGATCGGCCGCCTGCCCTGGAAGCCCGGGTTCAGGAGCGCCAGCTGGCCGGTCGGGTGGCGCAGTTGCGCCGTGATCTCGCCGAGCGAGCGCTTGAAGCCCTGCTCGTAGCGCTGATAGCTGCGCTGCTTTTCTTCCAGCAAGAGCGAGACCGCCAGCGCCAGCGTGGCGGCAGCCAGCAGCAGAAACACGCCGTGGAAAACGATGCGGCTGCGAAAGGCCGCCAGGCCCAGGCGCGGCACCTCGTCGAGCGCCGGCAGTCTCATCGGCCGGTCCAGCGGAAGCCGCGCATCGGCACGTTCTCGATGCCGTCAAACGCCGGGTCGACATCGCGAAACGCGTCGCGGATCGTGCTCACATGCTTGCACACGTTGTCCTTGTTGCGGCCGCTCTTCACCACCTCGAACAGCTCGTCGTAGCTGACCACTTCGCCGCGCCGCTGGTGCAGGGTGGCGAGGATGCGCTGGGCCGTGAGCGGCAGGTTGATGCGCTGGCCGCGCCACATGGCCGAGCGTTGCCACAGCGGGTCCAGCGTCAGCTCGGCCTCCACGGGCGCCGAGGAAGCGGCCGGGCGGCGGGCCCGGGCGGCGCGCAGCATGTCCAGAAAAGTCTCGATGAACTCGGCTTCATCGAAGGCCGTCTTCTGCAGATAGTCCCAGGCGTCGAGCGCCTTCATGATGCCGCGGTAGATCGCGGCCGGCATGGCGGACACCACCAGCACTGGCGTGCCCTGCTGCAGCTTGTTGATCGCGTTGATCAAGGCCACGCCGGCATGCCGCTCGCGGCCGAGCTCGATGTCCAGCAGCACCATGTCGTAGCCGCCGGTCGCAAGCGCTGCCTCGGCTTCGTCCCGGGTGAACCACTGGTCGACCTGCAGCTCCGGCCGGGCGGCGCGTATCCAGCCGACCAGCTGGTCGCTGGTGGGGCGGTCGTCTTCGATGACGGCGACTTTGTTGCTCATGACGCTCGCCGGGCCGCCCCAAGAGCGGCATGCGCCCCCTCGGGGGGCAGAGAAGCGGCAAGGCCGCGATCGTGGGGGCTCAAGGTCATGCGGTGGATTATGGGAGCCGGTCGCAGCCCGGCCTGTGAAGCTTTCTTCCGAGCCCCGGAAGAGACTCACCCGCGCGCCGCCTTGTTGCTTCCTGCCCGGGCGCCGAATCATGCAGCCATCGCCAACCCCAAGGAGAAGCGCGATGGAACTGATGCAAAGACTCAAGGCCCTGCCCCAGGCGATCCGCAACGCCATGCCAGCAATGTCGGGCATGGCGGCCGTGAATGGCCGCGTGCTGGGCACCCTGCTGGTGGCCGGCGCCATCGGTACGGCGGGCTACCTGTTCGTCAGCCATCCGCCGCTCTACACCGTGCAGCGCGGCGAAGCGGCCGTGCGCAGCAATCTCTTCACCGGCGCGGCCACGGTCTGGACCGACGGCCGCATCCTGGCCTTGCCCGGCGTGCATGAGGTGCGCGGCCTGCCGCTGCACGACCTCAGCTACCGCGCCACCAACATGAGCCGCGCTGATGGCTCGGCGCCCTTGCAATCGGTCGAAGGCCTGTCTCTGGGCCTGGACCTGACCGTGCGCTATGGCATCGACCCGAACCGCCTGGCGCAACTGGCCCGCAGCCTGCCCGACAACATCGAGCGCGACCTGGTCGAGCCGGCCTTGCAAGGTGTGGCCTACCGACTGGTGGCCAAGCGCACCGTGCGCGAGATCTTCTCCAGCCAGCGCGCCGAGCTGCAGCAGCAGATGGAAGCCGAGCTGCGCGTGAAGCTGGCGTCTGACGGCATCCTCTTGCGCAGCGTGCAGATCGGCAAGGTCGACCTGCCGGCCGACTACCGCCGCGGCATGGACGCGCTGCTGGCCGAGGGCCTGTCGGCCGAGAAGATGCGCTACACGCTGGAGTTGAAGGACAAGCAGGTCAAGCAAAGCGAGCTGGAAGCCGCTGCCGACAAGGTACGCCGCGAAATCGCCGCCGAAGCAGCCGGCCGCGAGCAGGTGCTGGCCGCCAAGGCGCAGGAAGAGGCGATGAAGCATGTCATCCCCTTCAAGCAGCGCCAGATCGAGCAGCGCGAGCTGGAAGCCAAGGCGCAAAGCGCCTCGCGCATCAGGGTGGCCGAAGGCGAAGCGCAAGCCCGCCGCATCGAGGCCGAGGGCGAAGCGCAGGCACGCCAGAAGCTCGCCGATGCCGAGGCCTACCGCATCGCCCAGCTGGGCAAGGTCAATGCGCAGCAGATGGCCACCGAGGGCGCGCTGCTGTCAAAGCATCCTCTGCTGGTGCAGAAGACCATGGCTGACAAGCTTTCGGACAAGGTGCAAGTGATCATCGCCGCGCCTCCGGCTGCCGGGGGCTTCATCGGCAACGCATTGCTGGGTGCCGGCAAGCCGGCGGCGCAATCGGAAGAAGGCAAGGAGTAAGCAGTCATGAGCAAGAACAAGCTTCGCGTGTGCAGCCTGCCGGTCCTGCTGGTGATGGGCCTGTCGCTGGCGGCCGCCTGTCTCAACGTCGCCGCCGCTGCGGAAGCCGGCAAGCCGCTGGGCGCCGGCCTGGTCCTGCACGACCAGGCCCCGCTGCGCGGCGCCGCGCGTGACTCGGCACCCTTGCAAGCCAGTCTCTGGCGTGGCGAGGCGCTCGAGATCCGCGCCGAGCGGCTCGACCACTACCAGGTCTGGGACTACCGCCGCGAGCGCGGTGGCTGGCTGCGCAAGAGCCAGATCTACCGCCTGCCGAACGATCCCAATGAGCTGCTGGCCAGCTTGCGCCTGGTGCGCCTGCAGCAGGGCGCGGAAGCCTTGGGCCTGGGCCTGGCCGCCGCCTATGTGCAGAGCGCTTCTCGCGAGCAGCTGAATGGTGCAGGCGGCACTGAAGCGCTCGATGCGCTGGGCACGCTGGCGGAGCGCATCGCGGACCGGGCCAACCTCGGCAACAAGAACAACGAAACGCTGACCGCCGCCCAGCTCGACGTGGCCGCGCGCTACGGCCTGCGCTATGTGAGCATCAACCAGCCCGATGGCCGGGTGCTTCTCTGCTATGACGGCGATGCCTTTCGCCGCGTGCTCTCGATGCCGGCGGCCGCCGAGGCTCAGGCCCGCGCAGCGTTGGCGTTGACCCGCCCCGATTGCTCGGATCCGGCCGCCCTGCCCTCGGACAAGGAAAAGCTCGACGCCTGGCGCGCCGAGGTCTTGAGCCATGTGGATGTGCAAGACCTGGCCCCGCACTGGAAGAACCGCGTCCTGATGCGCCGCGCCGCCGTGCAGGCCAGCCTGGCTTTCGCGCGCCGCGAGGCGGCGGCGTCAACAGCGGCGGCGCAAGCCTCGCTGGCTGACTTCGCCAGCCTGCAGCCGACTGAGCTGGCCGAAGACGATCAAGCGAGCTGGAACGACACCGCCATGCGGGTGAATGCGATGCGCTGGGCCGCATCGCCGCGCCTCTCTTCGCGTGAGTTCGGCAAGCTGCAGATGAGTCTCTCCGCCACGCCGGAAGGCGAGCAATGCCTGAGCCTCACGGACGGCAACCCGGCCAGGCCCTTGCTGCGCCGCTGCAGCTTCGGCCGGGTCTGGCTGGCTTCGGCAAGTCTCAACCGCGAGGGCAATGCCATCGCCATCGCCGCCCAGCCGCTGGAGGGCTGGCGCGAGCTGTGGATCCTGCACAAGAGTTCCGAGGGTTGGCGCCTGCAGGTGCTGCCACCCACCGCCGCCCATCCGGGCCTGGGCTATGTGGAATTCGCTGGCTGGGTGCCCGGCGGCAAGCAGGTGCTGGTCAGCCGCGAGGCGCGCGCCGAAGGGCGCTACGCCCGCCGCACGTTCGAGCTGCTGAACCTGCAAACCCTGGCCACCGAACGCCAGGCCGGCGAGCCGCAACTGCTGGGCGCCTTCCAGCGCTGGCAGGACCCGGCCTGGAAGCGCGAGTCGCTGGCGCTGCGCTGAGCGAACCGGGCAATCTTTGCCATGGCCTCCGGGGTGGCGCCACAATCGGCCTCCCCAGGAGGAGATGGCAACGATGTCTTACATGCTCTTGATCGTGGAACCGGTCGGCCAGCGTCAGGAACGCGGCCTGGAGGCCGGCCAGCAGGTCTATGACCGGATGCTGCGATTCGGCGAGATGCTTCAGCAGCGCGGCGTGCTGGTGGCGGCCAATTCGCTGGCCTCGACCCGGCGGGCCACGCGGCTGAAGGTGCGCGACGGCCGCTCGCAGGTGATCGACGGCCCCTTCGCCGAAGCCAAGGAAATGGTCGGCGGCTTCTTCCTGCTGGACTGCGTCAGTCGCGAGGAGGCGCTGGCCTATGCCGAGCAATGCCCGGCGGCCGAATGGGCGACGATCGAGGTCCGCCAGGTCGGGCCCTGCTTCGACGATTGAAGAAGAAGTTCGGCCCTCTTGTCGAAATTGGGCGGGCTGGTCCGTCGTATCCCTGAGCGCCCTCACGCCGGCGTGCTGACAGGAGAGACAGATGCGTTTCATGATCATCGTGCGGGCCAATGCGGCCAGCGAGGCCGGCGTCATGCCGGCCCCCGACAACGAGCTGCTGGCCGACATGCTGGCCTACCACGAAGAGCTTGCCAAGGCTGGTGTCCTGCTGGATGGCGCAGGCCTCAAGCCCAGCGCAGAGGGCTGGCGTATCCGCTACGAAGGCGGGCAGCGTCGCGTGGTGGACGGGCCCTTTGCCGAGGCCAAGGAGCTGATTGCCGGCTACACCGTGATCCAGGTCCGTTCTCGCGAAGAGGCGATGGAGTGGGCGCGTCGCTTTCCCGACCCGTTCAAGGGCATCAGCGAGGACAGCGTGATCGAGGTGCGGCAACTCTACGAACCGGAAGATTTTGAACCCGCCGCGGCCGCCGGCCTGGGAGGGCACTGACATGCTGAAGATCGTCCTGGCCAGTCTCAAGAAGATCGCCGAAACGCGCAGCTGAACACGGGAGCCGTCATGCACACCCAGATCTACGTCAACATTGCCATCAAGGACATGGCGCGCTCGCAGGCCTTCTGGCGCGAGCTGGGCTATGAGTTCAACCCCCATTTCACGAACGAGCATGGCGCCTGCCTGGTGCTGGGCGAGAACCTCTACGCCATGCTCCTGACCGAGCCTTTCTTCAGCAGCTTCACGGCCAAGCCGATTGCAGACGCCAAGGCCAGCACCGAGGTGCTGATCTGCCTGAACTGCTCGAGCCGCGAGGAGGTCGACAGCCTGGTGGCCAAGGCCGTGGCGGCCGGCGGCACCGCGCCGCGAGCACCGCAGGACCATGGCTTCATGTACGCCCACGGCTTCGAAGACCTGGATGGCCACATCTGGGAGCTGGCGTACATGAACACCAGCGCGGCCGCGAACCCGGAACGCGATGCCTGATCCGGCGCAGGTCACCCGGCTGGCGGCGACACAGCGGGCCATAGCGGCGGTCTGGCGCCTGGAGTCGGCCAAGATCGTCGCTCATATCGCTCGCATCACGCGCGACGTGGGCGTTGCTGAAGAGCTGGCGCAGGACACGCTCCTGGTCGCCCTGCAGCGCTGGCCGAACGAAGGCCTGCCGGACAAGCCGGCCGCCTGGCTGATGGCGGCGGCCAAGAACCGTGCGCTGGACCATGTGCGCGCTGCGGCTCTGCATGCGCGCAAGCATGAGGAGCTGGGCGCAGACCTGGAGGCACAGGAGGCGATGATCGTGCCGGACTTTGTCGATGGGCTGGATGCCGCAAGAGCCGATGACATCGGCGACGACCTTCTGCGCCTGATCTTCACCGCCTGCCATCCTGTGCTGTCCACCGAGGCGCGCGTGGCCTTGACGTTGCGCCTGCTCGGCGGGCTTTCCACCGCGGAAATCGCGCGCGCCTACCTGGTGGCCGAGCCCACGATTGCCCAGCGCATCGTGCGCGCCAAGAAAAGCTTGAGCGCGGCCCGCGTGCCCTTCGAGCTGCCGGCGCCCTCAGCGCGTCATGAGCGCCTGGCCTCGGTGTTGGAAGTGATCTACCTGATCTTCAACGAAGGCTACACGGCCACCGCAGGCGAAGACTGGCTGCGCCCTGCGCTGTGCGACGAAGCCTTGCGTTTGTCACGCGTGCTGATGGGACTGATGCCGGAGGAGGTCGAGGTGCTGGGCCTGAACGCCTTGCTGGAGATCCAGGCTTCGCGCGCCCATGCGCGAACCGACCACCAGGGCCGGCCGGTGCTCCTGATGGACCAGGACCGCAGCCGCTGGGACCTGCTCCTCGTTCGCCGCGGCCTGGCATCTCTCTTGCGCATTGCCGAGCTGGGCAAGGAGCTGGGGCCGTATGCCTTGCAGGCAGGCATCGCGGCCTGCCATGCGCGGGCGCTGCGGGCCGAGCAGACCGACTGGACCGAGATCGTCGCGCTCTACGACGCACTGTGCCAATTGCAACCCTCGCCGGTGGTGGAGCTCAATCGTGCCGTCGCCGTCGGCATGGCCGAGGGGCCGGCAGCGGCGTTGGCCCTGGTTGATGAGTTGGTGGACGAGGGCGCGCTCGCCAACTATCCCTGGCTGTTCAGCGTGCGCGGCGACCTGCTGGTCAAGCTCGGCCGCCTCAGCGAGGCGACGGTCGAGATCGAGCGTGCAGCGGCCCTCACCCGCAATGAGCGCGAACGCGAGCTCTTGCTTGAGCGCGCGCGCAAGCTCTCACAGCACTAGCAGGCTCAGGGCGCCACGTCGGTCCGCAGTACAGGGTAGAGATTGAAGCGCTCGTCCCAGCTGCTGTGGCGGCGGGCAAAGAAATCCAGGCGCTGGGCCGGGCTCTTGGCGAAGGCCGCGTCTTCGGCGATGCGCTTGTCGAAGGCGGCGCGCAAGCCCGGGTCGGCGGCCAGCTGTTCGCGGGCGACCTCCTCGGCCACATAGCCCTCCATGTACTCCTTGCGTTCGAAGTGGTTGTTGAAGAAACCCCAGGCGACGTAGGAGTCCGGCGCCAGCGGCTCCAGCACCGACATCACCAGGCGTGCACCGGGCTGGGCCATGGGCACGAACAGCGAACCGGCCGGCACGTCGCGGGCCTCGGCCGACCACTGGCCTTGCAGGTCCAGGCGCTGGTGGTTTTCCACCGACTGCATGCCGCGCTTGGCAGAGCTGGCGCGGAAGGTCTCCACTGCCGCCTTGACCAGCGGCGCCTTCAGGACGCGATAGCTGATGCCGTGCAGCTTGAGCTTGTCGGCCATCCAGGCCGCATGCTCGGCGGGGACGAGGTAGCCGGCCTTGGGCGCCGTGATCTGCAGGTCGGGCAGGATCTCGTCGCGCAGCGGCAGCTTCCAGAGCTCGGGCCTGGTTTCGTCGTAGCGCGTCATCAAGCCGCCGGAGATCTCGCTGGGTGTGCGGGTGTAGGCATAGCCGCGGAATTCGATCTCGCGCGCCTTGGGGCTGGCCTTCCAGGTCAGGGCCACCGATTGACCGCCGAGCTGGCTGGCGCGCGCGTCGGCATCCTTCGCCACCTTTTGCCAGGCGGCGCCGCTCGCACCCACGCGCTCCAGCACCGAAACCACGATGTTGCGCGTCACGCGCACGCGGTGTGGATAGTCCTTCCAGGAATGCGTTTCCACCAGCATGGCCAGGCGGTTGCGCAAGAGCGGGTAGCCGGTGGAGAAGCGGGGCGTGGAAACGCCGTCGGTAAAGCCCGAGGCCGGGTTGTCGTCCTCGTTGAACGAGGGATAGAAGACCACCGGCAACGAGCCCTGCCTGGCGATGTCGGCCGCCACGCCGTCGCGCCAGGCGCGGCCGACCGCGCGCAAGGCCTCGTCGCCGGCATGGACCGGCTCGACCTGCACCGCCACGTCATGCTCGAACTTGGCGCCGTCGGTCACATGCAGGTCCACGAGCACCAGCGGGTCCCACAGGTCGATCAGGCGCAGCATGGCCTGCATTTCGGGCGCGTCGGCCTTCACATAGTCGCGGTTCAGGTTGTAGTTCTGCGCCGTGGTGCGCCAGCCCATCTGCTCGGGGCCGCGCTGGTTGGGCCGGTTCCAGGCGGCGAAGCGCTCGTGGCCGTCGACATTGAACACGGGCACGAAGACCAGCACCTGACCCTTGAGAGCGCCAGGCGCGGCCTGACCGTCGAGGACCTGGCGCAGGGCGAGGAAGCCGGCGTCCTTGCCGTCGATCTCGCCGGCATGGATGCCGCCCTGGATCAGGCTGACCGGCAACTTCCGCTTGCGCGCCTCGGCCGGGGTGAGCGCACCGCTGTCCGAAGCCACCAGGGCCAGCATCGGCCGGCCCTGCGGCGTGCGGCCGAACTCCCAGCAGCGCACGCGGCCCGGATAGCGCTTCTCGAAGTCGCGGCACAGGGCCTGCACTTCGTCATAGCGCCCGGTCTTGAGGAAACCGCTGCGCTCGGAGACGGTGCTCAGCGGGGGCGGCGCGGCGAGCGCGCTGGCGGCAAGGAGGGAGGCGGCGAGAAGCGTGGAGAGCTTGAACATGGGCTGATCAGTCCGGGCGACAAAAGTGTCGCCGGACTGTACTAGCCGCCCGCTCGCTTTGCCGGATGTCCGGCCTTGACCAGCAGCTCGGTCACGCGCTCGGCATGGTCGCCCTGGATCTCGATCACCCCGTCCTTGACCGTGCCACCGGTGCCGCAGGAGGCGCGCAGCTTCTTGCCCAGCAGCTGCAGGTCGGCGTCGGCGAGGGTCATGCCCTTGACCAGGGTGACGGTCTTGCCGCCGCGGCCCTTGCTCTCGCGCCAGACGCGGGCCACACCGTCGCCGGCCGGCTTGGCGGCTTTCTTCAGTGCCGCACAGCGGCAGTCGGCCAGGGCCTGCCGGCAGTCCGGGCAGGTGCGGCCGGACTCGGTGGAGTAGACCAGTCGGCTGCCGCCGCTCATCGCTTCGCCCCCGAGGCGGCGGCGGGCGCCTGCAGCTGGCGGCGCTGCTGCTCGTAGTCGCGGTAGTCCTGGCTGTTGCGGCGCCTGCATTCGGTGCGCGCCGTGGCGTCCTGCATCTGCTCGCAGTCGCGCAGGGCGGTCTGCTGGCCCATGTCGTACATCAGCTCGCAGCCTGACAGCAGCGAGAGAAAGAGGAGCGCGACCAGGGCTTTCATTTGTCAACCTCGCGCTTGTCGTTTGCCTGCTCGCGCAGCATCCGGTTCATCAAGGCAAAGAAGCGGTCGTAGAAGTCGCCGGCTGGAATTGTCTCGCTGGCCACCTTGACCAGTGAATCCTGCGAGGACGACAGCGGCACCGAGATCGAGCCGATGGCGCTGATGCCGATGCTGCTCGCGTTGGTGCTCTTCTTGATCGCGTAGCGGTCCTGCTGGGCCGAGACATAGGCGGTGGCGATCTGGGCGTTCTTGCCGTCGGCCACGCAGACGATGTTGAAGCTCAGCTCCACATGCACCTCGCCCTCGGGCTGGAAGCGCTTGCTGCCGTTGATCGCACCCTCGCGGACATTGGTGATGATGTAGCCCTGGCTCAGGAGCGCGCGGCGCGCCGCCTCGCAGGTCTCGGCCACGCCGCCGTCGAACAGGCGCGAGAAGGTCTCGTCGCTCTGGAACTTCTCATTCAGGTAGACAGCGCTCTTGGGCGTGGCTTGCAGCGGCGTCGACAAGCCGCAGCCGCTCAGCAGGGCGGCGGCAAGCAGGCCGCCGGCGAGCGGGCGAAGGAAGGAGCGGTGGGTCTTCAGCATTGGCGCGCATTATCCCAGTGCGAACGGCGGCTGCTGGCGGAGCTCGCACCGTATCACCCATCCTGGGGTGATGCTAAGCTGGCCCGGCTGCAAGGAAGCGAGCCATGAACCTGTCGCGACGCCATCATCTGAGCGCCCTGCTGGGCCTGATGGCGGCACGGCCGGCGCTGGCCGGCAATGCGCGGCTGGCCAAGCTGGCCAGCGCCGCGCGCGCCGAAGGCCAGCTGGTCAGCACCGGCATGCCCGACAGCTGGGCGAACTGGCGCGAAACCTGGCACGACCTTCTGCACGAATACGGCCTCTCCCATGTGGACCACAACCTCAGCAGCGCTGAGCAGCTGACCCGCCTGGCCAGCGAAGGCCGGGCGGCGAGCATCGAC
Source organism: Paucibacter sp. JuS9 (assembly GCF_044043925.2). Taxonomy (NCBI): domain Bacteria; kingdom Pseudomonadati; phylum Pseudomonadota; class Betaproteobacteria; order Burkholderiales; family Sphaerotilaceae; genus Roseateles; species Paucibacter sp. JuS9. The sequence goes on along the minus strand of NZ_CP194172.1, from coordinate 4,351,042 downwards.
CTGTGTGACGTGGGCTTCGAATTCGCAGCGCAAGCCAAGGCTGCCGGGCTCACGCGCGCCCACAAGCCTCTCCATTGGGAGCAGATTCCCGATTGGGCCAAGGACGCCGATGGCCATTGGGCCCTGGCCTACACCGGCACGATTGCCTTTGCGGTCAACACCCGGCGCGTTCCGCAGCTGCCACGCAGCTGGCGCGCCCTGCTGGCCAGTTCGGCGCGGGTGCTGATCGGCGATGTCGGCCCGACGGCGCAGGCCAATGCCGCCGTGCTGGCCGCGGCGATCGCGCTGGGTGGCAGCGAGACCCGGCTGGAGCCCGCCTTGCAAGGATTTGCCGAGCTCGCCAAGCATGGCCGCCTGATCAGCGACAACCCGACCCTGCCGCGCATGAAGGTCGATCATGCGGATGTCTATGTGATGTGGGACTTCAATGCCTTGTCGCTGCGCCACCGCCTGGGCAACGCGGGCGACTTCGAGATCCTGATTCCCGAGGACGGCTCGGTCGTCAGCGGCTATTCGCCCCTCATCAACAAGCATGCGCCGCATCCCAATGCAGCCGTGCTGGCGCGCGAGTTCATCTTCAGCGACGAGGGCCAGCTGAACCTGGCCCGCGGCAATGCCCGGCCGATCCGCATCGACCACCTGAAGCTGCCCGAGAGGGTGCGCCGCCGCCTGGTGGACAGCGCCCAGTACCGCAATGCACGCGCCTTGCAGCCGGTGCTGTGGGCGCGTGAATCCAAGAAGCTCACCAGCAGCTGGCAGCGGGAAGTGCTGCGCAGGCCAGGGTGAGGACGCGCTGAAGACCTTGTTGGTGCGCCCGGGTTTGCCCGCGCAGCCCAGTCTGGTGCGGCGGGCGTAGACTGGTCCGACACAGTGGTGCACCGGTGCCCTTTTGCACCGCCAACGTGCTTTCGCTGTGATCCGCACAGGAGGGTGTCCACGGTGCAGCGCAGCGATATTGCCGATCCGGCCTATTTCCACAAGGTCGTCGACTGTCAGTGGGCCTGTCCGGCCCACACCCCCGTCCCCGAATACATCCGCCTGATCGCCCAGGGCCGCCATGACGAGGCGTACATGGTGAATTGGGTGTCCAACGTCTTCCCCGGCATCCTCGGACGCACCTGCGACCGGCCCTGCGAACCGGCCTGCCGGCGCGGCCGGGTCGAGGAAAAGAACTCAGCCAAACCCGAGGCCGTGGCCATCTGTCGATTGAAGCGCGTCTGCGCCGACAACAAGACGGACGAGCTGCGCGCACTGTTCCCCAAGCCACAGTCGCGCAATGGCAAGCGGGTCGCCTGCATCGGCGCCGGCCCGGCCTCCCTCACCGTGGCGCGCGACCTGGCCACACAGGGCTATGCGGTCACCGTCTTCGATGGCGAGGCCAAGGCCGGCGGCTTCATCCGCACGCAGATTCCGCGCTTCCGCCTGCCCGAGTCGGTGATCGACGAGGAATGCGGCCACATCCTGAACCTCGGCGTCGAGCTGCGCGCGGGCGAGCGCATCGCGTCGATGAAGGCGCTGCTGGACGAGGGCCATGACGCGGTCTTCGTCGGCTGTGGTGCGCCGCGCGGGCGCGACCTGCAACTGCCCGGCCGCCAGGAAGCGGGCGCCAGCATCCGCATCGGCATCGACTGGCTGGCCTCGGTGTCGTTCGGCCATGTCACCAGCGTCTTGCCGCGCGTCATCGTGCTCGGCGGCGGCAACACCGCGATGGACTGCTGCCGCTCCGCGCGGCGCCTCGGCGCCAAGAGCGTGACGGTGGCGGTGCGCAGCGGCTATGCGCAGATGAAGGCCTCGCCCTGGGAGAAGGAAGACGCCGAGCATGAGGGCATTCCCATCCTCGATTTCCATGTGCCCCTGGCCTTCGAGCATCAGGGCGGCAAGCTCACCGGCATGCGCTTCAAGACGACTCAGACCGGCGAAGAGATCACCATCCCCTGCGACGAGGTGCTGATCGCCGTGGGCCAGGAGAACGCCTTCCCCTGGATCGAGCGTGACGCGGGCATCGCCTTCAACGAGCACGGCTTGCCGCAGCTCGATGCGCAGAGCTTCCAGTCCAGCCTGCCGCAGGTTTTCTTCGGTGGCGATGCAGCCTTCGGCCCCAAGAACATCATCACCGCCGTCGCGCATGGGCACGAGGCCGCAGTGTCTATCGACAGGTATCTGCACGGCGAGGCGGTCAGCAAGCGGCCGCCGCCCTACGTGAACCTGATGTCGCAGAAGATGGGCATCCACGAGTGGAGCTACGACAACGCGATTGCCAACGACGCCCGCTACAAGGTGCCCTGGACCGCGGCCGAGAAGGCGCTGGCCAGCATCAAGGTGGAAGTGGAACTCGGCTTCGATGCGGCCACCGCTTTCAAGGAAGCGCAGCGCTGCCTGAACTGCGACGTGCAGACGGTGTTCACCGACAAGCAGTGCATCGAATGCGACGCCTGCGTGGACATCTGCCCGATGGACTGCATCAGCTTCACGGCCAATGGCGAGGAAGCCGAGCTTCGCACGCGACTCAACGCGCCAGCCCTGAACATCGCGCAAGACCTCTACGTCTCGGGCGAGCTGAAGACGCAGCGCGTGATGGTGAAGGACGAAGACGTCTGCCTGCACTGCGGCCTGTGCGCCGAGCGCTGCCCGACGGGCGCCTGGGACATGCAGAAGTTCCTGTTGCAGACAACGAAGGCCGGCCCGGCTTGTCGGGATCATGAGACACGGAGGGCTGCCACATGAGCCGTATCGAAGCCGTCAACGATTTCGTCGTCAAATTTGCCAACGTCAACGGCTCGGGTTCGGCCTCGGCCAACGAGCTGTTCGCCAAGGCCATCCTGCGCATGGGCGTGTCGGTCAGCCCGCGCAATATCTTCCCCAGCAATATCCAGGGCCTGCCCACCTGGTACGAGGTGCGCGTCTGCGAGGCCGGCTGGCTGGGGCGGCGTGGCGGCGTGGACATGATGGTGGCGATGAACCCGCAGACCTGGGCCCAGGACCTGAAGGAAATCAGCCCCGGCGGCTATCTGTTCTACGACTCCACGCGGCCGCTGCCGCCCGAGGCCTTCCGCTCCGATGTGCACGTGATCTCGATGCCGGTCACGGCCATCTGCAACGCCACCTACGAAGACTCGCGCCAGCGCCAGCTGTTCAAGAACATCATGGTGCTGGGCGCGCTTTCGCAATTGATGGGCATGGACCCGGGCGAGATCGAGAAGCTGTTTGCCGAGCAGTACAAGGGCAAGGAAAAGCTGCTCGATTCGAACGTGCGCGCGCTGCATGCCGGCCGCGAGTTCGCGCGAGACCATCTGGCCGATGCGCTGGGCCTGCAGGTGCGGCGCGGCAAGGGCATTGGCAATCGCATCTTCATGGAAGGCAATGCGGCCGCGGCGCTGGGCTGTGTCTACGGCGGCGCCACGGTCTGCGCCTGGTACCCGATCACGCCGTCTTCGTCCGTCGCCGAATCCTTCGAGAAGTACTGCAGCAAGTACCGCGTAGATGCGGCCACCGGAGAAAAGCGCTACGCCATCATCCAGGCCGAAGACGAGATCGCCTCCATTGGCATGATCACCGGCGCCGGCTGGAACGGCGCGCGCGCCTTCACCGCCACCAGCGGGCCGGGCGTCTCCCTGATGAGCGAGTTCCTGGGCCTGGCCTACTTTGCCGAGATACCTCTCACCATCATCGATGTGCAGCGCGGCGGCCCGTCCACCGGCATGCCCACCCGCACCCAGCAGGCCGACCTGCTGGCCGCCGCCTATGCCTCGCATGGCGACACCAAGCATGTGCTCTTGCTGCCCGAGGATCCCAAGGAATGCTTCGAGCATGCGGCCGCTGCGCTGGACCTGGCGGACCGGCTGCAGACGCCGGTCTTCGTGATGACCGACCTCGACATCGGCATGAACCAGCGCCTGTGCGAGCCCTTGCAGTGGAGCGACGAGCGGCGCTTTGACCGCGGCAAGGTGATGACGGCCGAGCAGCTCGATGCCGGACCTGAGTTCGCCCGCTACAAGGACGTGGATGGCGACGGCATTCCCTGGCGCACGCTGCCCGGCACGCACCCGAGCAAGGGCGCTTACTTCACCCGCGGCACGACGCGCGACCCGCAGGCCCGCTATTCGGAGAAGGGCGAGGACTACGTCTACAACGTCGAGCGTTTGCTGAAGAAGTTCGCCACCGCCGCCACGCTGGTGCCGCAGCCGGTACTGCGCGGAGCAACGCGCAAGACGCGGCTGGGTGTCATCTACTTCGGGTCGACCAGCCCGGCCATGGACGAGGCCCTGCACGCGCTCGGCGCCGCCGATATCCATCTCGATGCCCTGCGCCTGCGCGCCTTTCCCTTCCCGGCCAGCGTCAAGGAATTCATCGAGGCGCATGAGCAGGTCTTCGTCGTCGAGCAGAACCGCGACGCGCAGATGCGCAGCCTGCTGGTGAACGAGCTCGAAGTGGCGCCAGCCAGGCTGACCAAGGTCCTGCACTTCGATGGCACGCCGATCACCGCGCGCTTCATCACCGAATCGATCACGCGCCATGTGCACGCCTTGGCGACGGCACCGCGCGAGCAGAGGAATCCGGCATGACCTATCTCGCCAAACCCACGCTGCACCATCCGTCCTTGCAGAAGAACAAGGTCGGCTACACGCGGCGCGATTACGAAGGCAAGGTCTCGACGCTGTGCGCCGGCTGCGGGCACGATTCGGTGTCCAGCGCCATCGTTCAGGCCTGCTGGCAGCTGGACATCGCGCCGCACCGCGTCGCCAAGCTCTCGGGCATTGGCTGCTCCAGCAAGACGCCGGACTACTTCCTCGGCGCCAGCCACGGCTTCAACACGGTGCACGGCCGCATGCCCAGCGTGCTCACCGGCGCGAACCTGGCCAACCGCGAGCTGCTGTACCTGGGCATCTCCGGCGATGGCGATTCGGCCTCGATCGGCCTCGGCCAGTTCGCGCATGCGATGCGGCGCGGCGTGCGCATGGTCTACATCGTCGAGAACAACGGTGTCTATGGCCTGACCAAGGGCCAGTTCAGCGCCACGGCCGACCGAGGCTCGGTGGCCAAGAAGGGCGCAACCAACAACGACGCGTCCATCGACCTGGTGGCGCTGGCGCTGCAGCTCGGCGCGACCTATGTCGCCCGGTCATTCAGCGGCGACAAGGCCCAGCTCGTGCCCTTGATCGAAGGCGCGATCCGCCATGGCGGTGCCGCTTTCATCGACGTGATCAGCCCCTGCGTGGCCTTCAACAACCATGCCGGCAGCACGCGCAGCTACGACCATGTGCGCGAGCACAACGAGGCCCTGAACCGCATCGACTTCATAGCCCTCGCCGCGCAGCAGGAGGCGGCCGGCGACGAGCAGGAAATCCTCGTGCCGCAGCCCGACGGCTCGCAGATGCGCTTGCAGAGAGTGTTGACGGACTACGACCCCACCGACCGGCTCGGCGCGATGAACCACCTGCAGGCGCTGCAGGCCTCGGGCGTGATACCGACCGGCCTGCTCTATGTCGACCCGAGCGCGCATGACATGCACACGGGCCTCAAAACCGTTGCCACGCCCTTGAACCGCCTGGCCGAGCGCGAGCTCTGCCCTGGCGCGGCCGTGCTCGACAAGATCAACGCCGGGCTGCGCTAGCAGCTTCGCCCCGCCCGCTCTTCATCGGCTTGTCACGAGCCGTCTCTATGGTCTCGCCCAATTCACACATCGGGCGAAAACCCTGGAGCGGTAGCAATGACTATCAAGAGCAAGACGAAGGTGGCGATGGCCGTCACCATGGCAATGGCCCAGATGGCCCTCATGGCCACGATGGCGGGCTGTTCCGGTGATGACGACCAGGCCGCGCCGGTCACGGTCAACGGGCGCCTGCTCGATGGCGCTGTCGAGGGCGTGCAATACAGTGCCTCGCCCTCCAAGCTGGCGGGCCGCACCGGTGCCGAGGGCGGCTTCCAGTGCCAGCAGGGCGACGTGGTGCGCTTCACGGTCGGTGACGTGATTCTTGGCGATGCGCTCTGCACCCAGACGTTGATGGCCTCCGAGCTGGCGTTGACGAGCAATCTTGCCGACCCGCGCCTGATCAACCGCCTGGTTTTCCTGCAATCATTGGATGATGACGACGACGCCAGCAACGGAATCCGCATCCCCGCCGCCGTGGCCGATGCCTTCAAGGGCAAGAGCCTCGATTTCACGGCTGCGCCCGACGTCTTCGAGGCCGCATTCAAGGCCCTGCTGCCCGCGAACCAGTTGGACAGCTACGGCCAGCCCTATGCCAGCCGCGCCATGGGCGAGCTGCGCCGCACGGCATCAAGCGAGCACTACGAATCGACACTGGCAAGCCTGATGGGCAAGACCGAGACCAGCAAGAGTACGCAGGCCACGGCCGGCGGCGATGTGCTCATCACCAAGTACGAGCTGCAGGCCGATGCCTCGATGTTCGTGCCTTACGAGGGCACGAACGCCGCCGCGAAGAAGGACTTTCCCAAGGGCTTCTACCCGGCCGTCGGCTCGGGCCTGGCCTTCAAGGGCAAGGCGGCCGATGGCAGCCTCGAGTTCTGGGGCATCACCGACCGCGGCCCCAATGGCGACAGCCCGAACGCACCTCGTCCCGACCAGGCCAGCGCTACCAGCATCACCAAGATGTTCCCGGCACCGAGCTTCACGCCTTCCATCGGCGTGATCAAGGTGGGTGCGGGTGGTGCGGTCACCACCAGCCTCCTGCCGCTGAAGTCCGACGCCAATACCAGGATCACCGGCCGCCCCGCGCCTTTCGGCGTGGTTGGCAGCAGCCTGGAGATTCCGCTGGACGACGCGCTGCGCTATGACGGTGCCAAGGGTGGTTTCGATGCCAAGGGCCTGGACAGCGAAAGCCTGGTCTATGACGACGCGGCCAAGGTGTTCTGGACCTCGGACGAATACGGCCCCTTCGTCGTCAAGATCGATGCCACGACGGGCGTGGTGCTCAAGCGCTACGAGCCCGGCACCGGCCCGGGCAAGCTGCCCGCCGTGCTGGCCCAGCGCCGCAGCAACCGCGGCATGGAAGGCCTGGCGATGGACAAGGCCAGCGGCAAGCTGCATGGCTTCCTGCAAAGCCCGATCGACGCGCTGGATGCGGCCGGCAAGTCCGTCGAGGTCATCGACAGCTCGGACCTGGACCAGGACGGCAAGAACACCGACAAGGTCAAAGTGCGCGACTTCGCCCAGTTCGCCCGCTGGTTGGAGTTCGACCCCAAGACCGAAACCTCCAGGCTGTACGCTTATCCCTTGAACCATGCCCTGTCGGCCAGCGGCGGCAAATGGGACCGCAACCGCACCGGCAGCGCCAAGCTGGGTGACCTGGTGAGCCTGGGCGAGGGCAAGTTCATCGTCATCGAGCAAGGTGCGGATGCGAATGGCCAGGTGCGCAACTTCCTGATGCTGGTGCAGGTGCCGAGCAATGCCACCGACATCAGCGCCCAGGGCAGCGAGCTGGAGAAGAACAGCATCGACGGCCTGACGGCCACGGCCACGCCCTGGAAGCAGGTCGTGACGCTGAAGAAGACGATGCTGCTGGACCTGAATGCCGCCGGCTGGTTGGCTGAAAAGGCCGAAGGCCTGGCCGTGGTGGATGGCCAGACCCTGGCGCTGATCAACGACAACGATTTCGGCCTGCGCACCACGCTGGTCGATGCCACGGGCAAGCTGGTCGACGGCGACCCGACGGCCTGCATGGTGGACGCGAATGGCAGCATCCTGAGCGACGGCGCCTGCGCCCCTGGCGCCACCGGTGTGCGTGTGACGCGCGGCAACGAGATCGAGCGTCGCACGCGCTTGTGGCTCCTGAAATTCCCTAAGGCGCTGGCAAGCTACACCCTGCCCTGACAGGGCCGAGAATGCGGCCTTCGCACAAGAACGAAGGTCCGCCATGCGCCGCCCCAGCCTCCTGATCAGCGCCCTGCTCGCCACCAGCGCAGCCGTGGCGCAGCCACTGCCGTCCTCGCAGTCTCCCGCCGCCGAGACACCTCTCGCCGCCCTGCCCTACACCCCGAGCCTGGACACCCAGGCGATGGACCGCTCGGTCGACCCCTGCGAGGACCTCTACCAGTTCGCCTGCGGTCACTGGAACAAGAACAACCCCATCCCCGCGGACCAGTCGCGCTGGTCGGTCTACGCCAAGATGGCCAACGAGAACCAGCGCTACCTCTGGGGCATCCTGGACAAGCTCTCTCAAGGCGGGCCCGAGCGAACGCCCAACCAGGTCAAGATGGGCGACTACTTCGCCTCCTGCATGAGCGAGGACGCAGCGCGCGCCCAAGGCCTGGCGCCCTTGCAGCCGCTGCTCACCAGCATCGATGCGCTGGCCGACAAGCGTGAGCTGCCCGCCCTGCTGGCCATGCTGCACCTGGCCACCAACAACGAACGCCTGTTCTTCCGCTTCGCCTCGGGCCAGGACTTTGCCGACTCCAGCCGGCTGATCGCCTTCGCCACCGCCGGCGGCCTGAGCCTGCCCGACCGCGACTACTACCTCGGGCAGGACGCCAAGTCAAAGAAGATCCGCGCCCAGTTCGAGGCCCACGTGGCGCGCCTGCTGGAGCTCGGTGGCGCCACGGCCGCGGCGGCACGCGCGCAAGCCAGGACGGTGTTGAAGATCGAAACCGCGCTGGCCCGCGCCTCGCTGAGCAAGGTCGACAAGCGTGATCCGTACAAGAGCTTCCACATCGTCAATGCCCAGGGCCTGCAGGCGCTGACACCGGGCTTTGACTGGGCCGCCTACCAGCAGGCGCTGGGCGCGCCGTCGGGCCTCACCCGCTTCAATGTCACCGAGCCGGCCTTCATGAAGGCCTTTGCCGCGCAGCTCAAGGCGCTGCCGCTGGCCGACCTGAAGAGCTATCTGCGCTGGCAGGCGCTGTCCAGCCATGCCGCGCTGCTGTCGCCCGAGATGGTGCAGGCCAACTTCGATTTCTTCGGCCACACGCTCAACGGCGTGCCGCAGCTCAAGGCTCGCTGGAAGCGCTGCGTCGAGCTGGTCGACCTGCAGATGGGCGAGGCCCTCGGCCAGGAGTTCGTCACGCGCAATTTCAGCCCTGCGCTTAAAGATGCGACGCTGAAGATGACGGCCCAGATCGAGACCGCGATGGCGGCCCGCATCGAGAAGCTCGAATGGATGAGCCCGGCCACGCGCAAGCAGGCGCAGGAGAAGCTGCATGCCATCGTCAACAAGGTCGGCTACCCGGACCGCTGGCGCGACTACCGCTCCCTGCCGGTGGCGCGCGGCGCCTTCGTGGCCAATGTGCAGGCGGGCCACGCCTTCGAGCTGCGCCGCCAATTGGCCAAGATCGGCCAGCCGCTGGATCGTGGCGAATGGGGCATGACGCCGCAGACCGTCAACGCCTACTACGACGCGCAGATGAACGACATCAACTTCCCGGCCGGCGTGCTGCAGCCGCCGCTGTATGACGCCAAGCTCGACGACGCGCCGAACTACGGCAACACCGGCGGCACCATCGGCCATGAGCTGGTGCACGGCTTCGACGACGAGGGCCGGCAGTTCGATGCCAAGGGCAATCTGAAGGACTGGTGGGGCAAGAAGGACGCCCAGGCCTTCGAGAAGCGGGCCGCCTGCGTGGCCGACCAGTACGCCAGCTACACGGTGGTGGACGACATCAAGATCAACAGCCGGCTGACCCTCGGCGAAGACCTGGCCGACCTCGGCGGCCTGGTGCTGGCCTGGGCCGCCTGGCAGGCGCAGATCGCCGACATGAAGCCCGCCTCACGTGACGGCCTGACGCCGGAGCAGCGCTTCTTCGTCGGCTACGCGCAGTGGGACTGCAACGATGCGCGGCCCGAGGCCTTGCGCGTCAAGGCCAAGACCGACCCGCATTCGCCCGGCCGCTACCGCATCAACGGCGTGGTGGTGAACATGGCCGAGTACGAGCGTGCATTCAACTGCAAGCCGGGCCAGAAGATGGTCAAGCCCGACGCGCAGCGCTGCAAGGTCTGGTGATCCAGGCAGGCTGCGCCGCCCGGCGCAGCCTCAGAACCCCATGCTGGCCAGCAGGTCGTCCACGTCGTCCTGCTTGAAGGCCTTGTCTGGCACCTGCGGGCCGGCCAGGTGTTCGACCTCGGGCGGATGCTCGGGGTCGGCCTTGGACGTTTCGATGAGGATGGCCAGCAGCTGGGCCTCGGTGCGGGTGATGATGTCCACGACCTTCTTGATCACCTGGCCGGAGAGGTCCTGGTAGGTCTGGGTCATCATGATGTCGCTGAGCAGCGTGCTCTGGCCATCGGCGAAGTTGGCAGCGCGCTCGGCATAGTCGCCACACTGCTTCAGCATGGCCCGCGCCATGACTTCGCTGATCTCGCCTTCGGAGCGGCGGCGCAAGGTCTCGGCCAGCTCGCGGCCGCGGGCGGCCACGCTGTCGCATTCGGGCATGCCCTTCTCGACGGCTTCCAGCACCTTGTGCGCCGCTTCCTCGGTCAGCTTGCCCACGTAGACCAGGCGGTCGCGGGCATCCGGGATCTCGCGCGTCACCTGCGTCAAGCTGCGGTCGTAGCCCAACTCGCGCAGGGCCTCGTGAAGGGTGCGAGCGAGATGACCGAGCTGTTCAAAGGCGATGGGTTGGAGCGGGATGGGTTGACTCACGACGACCTCGGAAGTGGATGGGATCGGCTCAGCTGGCCAGGCCGCGCTTGAGCATGATGTTGCGCAGCTTCTCGTTCAGCGTTGCGGCGGTGAAGGGCTTGACGATATAGCCATCGGCGCCGGCCTGGGCCGCTTCGACGATGTTTTCCTTGCGTGCCTCGGCCGTGATCAACAGCACCGGTGTCTTGGCGAGCTCGGTATTGGCACGCACCGCCTTGAGCAGCTCCAGCCCGTTCATATTGGGCATGTTCCAGTCGCTGACGATGAAATCGACACGGTTGCTTTCGACCAGCTTGAGCGCCTGGGCGCCATCTTCGGCCTCGAGCACCTGGGTGTGGCCACATTCCTTGAGCAGGCCACTGACGATGCGGCGCATCGTCGAAAAATCGTCGGCAACCAGAAAGGTGAGGGACTGTTGCTGCATGGTGTCTCCTGCGCCTGATTTTCTGCACCCGAGCTTTTGGATTGCTGACGAAACTCAAGTGCTGTCGAACAGCACACGTCTGAAAGGCAGCGTGCGTGAATTTTGCGCGGTTCCGGCGCGCCAGATGCGCAGCGGGCCGGCGGCCGCAGAGCATAGACTCCCTGGATCACCGGCTGATGGGCTTGATCGATGTCACGCAAGTCTCGCTTTGCTCGCCGACTGCTCGCCGCGCTGCTATGCGCTGCCGCCGCACTGGCGGTTTCGGCGCATGAGATCCGCATCGGCAGCTCGGCGGCGCTCAGCGGCCCGGCCGCCGGCCTGGGCCAGCGCTTCCATGCCGGTGCCGCCGCCTATTTCACTCACCTGAACCAGCAAGGCGGCATCGCCGGCTCGCGGCTGGTCGTCGACCTGCTCGACGATGCCTACGAAGCCGACCGCGCCAACGCCAACAGCCGCAAGCTGGTCGAAGACCCGCGCGTGCTGGCCCTGTTCGGCTATGTCGGCACGCCCACCAGCAATATGGCCCTGCCGTACGTGCGGCGCTGGAAGCTGCCCCTCGTTGGCGCATACACCGGCGCCGACGTGCTGCGCGAGCCCTACAACCCGCTGATCTTCAATGTGCGGGCCAGCTATCAGGAAGAAGCCCGGCAGCTGGCCGTGGCCATGAAGGCTTCCGGCGTGCGCACGCTCAACGTCTTCTACCAGGCCGATCTGTTCGGCCGTGCCGGCCTGGAGGCCATGCGTTCGGCGGCCACGGCCGTGGGCATCAAGATCCTCGCCACGGCCACCGTCAAGCGCAATACCGCCCAGGTGGATGCCGAAGCGGCAGCGCTGAGCACGGGCACGCCGGCCGATGCGATCTTCATGGTCAGCACCTATGCCAGCACGGCCGCCTTCGTCCGTGGTGCCCGCGAGAACGGCTTTGGCGGGCGCTTCTACACGTTGTCCTTTGCCGGCCTGGAGCAGCTGCGCAGCGCGCTGGGCAAGGTCCATTCCAAGGGCCTGACCATTGCCCAGGTGGTTCCAGATCCGGAGGACCGCAGCATTCCCGTGGTCGCCGAGTACCAGCAGGCGATGCGGGACGTTGGCGACAAGCAGTTCGACTCGATCAGCCTGGAGGGCTATCTGGCCGCGCGCGTCATGGCCGAGGGCCTGCGCCGGGCCCGACAGCCCCTCAGCCGCGAGAGCGTCGAGCAGGGCCTTGAAGCCATCGGCAGCCTCGACCTGGGCGGCTTCCACGTCCAGTTCGGGCCCGGGCTGCGCAATGGCTCGAGCCTCGTGGAGCTGCGTGTGCTGCCCTGATCGGTGGCTGCGCCCCGGCGCACACAGCCGGGCAAAAAGCTTGCTCGCCGATCTGCGTGGAAGTCGCCAAGCGGCACGTAGCCGTCTTTCATGATGGCTCGAAGATCAGGCCGCTTGGGCACTCTGTTGCGTTCGTGTCCCCCGGCCTTCGGCCTCCTCCTCTACCTCACTCCACAGAGCGCCCAACCGTCCTGATCCGCACCGCCCGTCGCCTGTGTCGAGGCACATGCCCGCTGGCGGCCTGCTCTTCGACCAATCCAAACACCAGAACACGAACGGCCGCAACTTGCCGCAAAGGGACATCCCCGGGAATCGGTGAAGAATCAAAAAAAGCCCCGGGCTCCAGGAGCACGGGGCTTTGTTCTGTGTTGTCGGGGCAGCACGCCCCGAGGTGTCAGGTCAGCGTTCGCGACGCAGCGCGCCTTGCGGCTTGGTGGTGCCGCCACCCATCACGAAGACGGTGTAGACGCCGCCTTGCAGCACGGTCAGGCCGGTGACGGAGTAGACCGGGTCGGCCGCGATCGGCGAGGTGACCGCCAGCTGCGAGCTGGTGCTGGCCGGCACGCTCAGCACGCTGGACGTGGCACCCGGCAGGATGTTGCTGGCGATGGCGCTGAAGTCCAGCGTCATGGTCAGGCCGGCAGCCGAAGTGGCCAGGCCGTTGACCAGGCGCATCTTGGCCGTGCCAGCGGTCGTCGGCAGGCGGTTGTCGTCGCTCAGGTTGATCAGCTGGGGTGCAGCCGCGTCGCCGTAGACCATCAGCGTGTAGTCGCCGCCAGCCGCCAGGTTCACGTTGGACACCGGCATGGCCACGCCATTCACCGTGACGTTGATGCCATTGGCACCGGCGGTCAGGGCCTGGTAGTCACCGATGGTCGGTGCCACCGAGCTTTGCAGCAGGGTCTTGGCGCCGGTGGTGGCAGACACGGTGGCATTGTTGCCAACCGCTGCGACGACACGAGCGCGTGCGATCGTGCTGGCGTAGTTGGTCGGGTTGCCTTGCTGCTGCATGAAGATGCCGTTGACCAGCACGCCGCCTTGCGTCGGGGTGAGGACCAGGCTGTGCACCTTGAGCGCTTCCAGGGTGATGGCCGGGATGTCCAGGCGCACGTCGTTGCGGTTGCCCGCGCCGGTCACGCGCACGCGGAAGGTGCCGCTGTTCAGCGACACATAGCCGCTGCTGGCTCCGCCATTGACCGTGCTGGCGGTGGGCGAGGCGTTGTCCAGGCTGTCGGCGGCTGCCGTCAGGTAGACGTCCACGGAGCCGGCGTCAGCGGCCAGGTTCAGCACCAGCAGCTTGGCGGTGCCGGCGGCCGTCGGGGCCTCGACTTCTTCTTCCAGCAGGGTGGTGCGCAGAGCGCCCGACCAGCCGTAGGCGATGATGCTGTACTTCTTGCCACCGGTCAGGGTGGGGGTGAGCGACGCGAGCGTGGTGCCCGTGCCATTGGCTTGCACCTGGCTGGCCGTGTCGCCCGTGTTGATGTCGCCGTAGCTGCCGGCTGCGGCATAGGCCACGCCGGTGTTGAGCTTGCTGCTGCTGCTGGTGATCGCGTAGTCCAGCGAGCTGTAGCCCACGCTGGCGTTGAGCAAACGGACCTGCGCCGTGCTGCTGCTGCTGCCGCCGCCACCGCCACCGCAGGCGGCCAGCAGGCTGCTGCCGATAAGGGCCACGAGTGTGGCCAAACTTCCAAAGCGCATCGCACTCTCTCCTGAAAAATATGGTCGCGATTGGACACGGCCACCGTGTCTGGCCCGCGTCGCAATTTGTGGGACTGTAAAGCATAGAGCGGTCTCCCCAGGTTTCGGCAGGTAAAGCCGAGCTAGCATGGCCGGCGCATATTTGGGAGTCCGCGATGTCCTTTCCCCGCTTGCTCGAGCCCCTGGATCTGGGATTCACCACCCTGAAGAACCGGGTGCTGATGGGCAGCATGCACACCGGCCTGGAAGACGGCCGCAAGCATTTCGAGCGCATGGCGGTGTTCTTCGCCGAACGCGCCCGGGGCGATGTGGGGCTGATCGTCACCGGCGGCTTCGCGCCGAATATCGAGGGCTGGGCCAAGCCCTTTGCCGGCACGCTGGCCACCTCCGGGGCGGCCCGGCGGCACAAGATCATCACCGACGCGGTGCATGCCGAGGGCGGCAAGATCGCCCTGCAGATCCTGCACACCGGCCGCTACGGCTACCACCCCTTCTGCGTCGCGCCCTCGCGCATCCAGTCGCCGATCTCGCCGTTCACGCCCCGGGAACTGTCCGAGCGCGGCATCGAGCGCCAGATCCGGGCCTTCATCCGCTGTGCCAGGCTGGCCCGTGAGGCCGGCTATGACGGCGTGGAGGTGATGGGCTCCGAGGGCTATTTCATCAACCAGTTCCTGGTGAACCACACCAACCAGCGTACCGATGGCTGGGGCGGCTCCTACGAGAACCGGATGCGCCTGCCGCTGGAAATCCTCGCGCGCATGCGTGAGGCGGTGGGGCCGGATTTCATCATCATCTACCGCCTCTCCATGCTGGACCTGCTGCCCGACGGCAGCAGCTGGGACGAGGTTGTCGAGCTGGCGCGCCGCGTGGCCAAGGGCGGCGCCACCCTCATCAATACCGGCATCGGCTGGCACGAAGCCCGGGTGCCCACGATTGCCACCTCGGTGCCGCGCGCCGGCTTTGCCTGGGTGACGCAGAAACTGCGCACGCAATTGCGGGCCGAGGGCATCAACATCCCGCTGATCACCAGCAATCGCATCAACATGCCCGAGGTCGCCGAGAACGTGCTGGCCGAGGGCGCGGCCGACATGGTCAGCATGGCTCGGCCTTTCCTGGCCGACCCCGACTTCGTGCGCAAGGCGCGCGAGAACCGGGTCGACGAGATCAACACCTGCATCGCCTGCAACCAGGCCTGCCTGGACCACACCTTTGCGCAAAAGATCTCGACCTGCCTGGTGAACCCTCGGGCGGCCTATGAGCGCGAGCTCGCCATCGTGCCGATTGCCGCCACGCGCACGCCGCGCAAGAAGATCGCCGTGGTCGGCGCCGGGCCGGCCGGGCTGGCCGCGTCCACGTTGCTGGCCGAGCGTGGCCATGAGGTACATCTGTTCGACTCGGCGGCCGAGATCGGCGGCCAGTTCAACCTGGCCCGGCGCATTCCCGGCAAGGAAGAGTTCAGCGAGACGCTGCGCTACTTCCGCCGCCGCATCGAGGTGACCGGCGTGCAGCTGCAGCTCAATCGCCGTGTCGGTGTGGAAGACCTGAAGGGCTTCGACGAGGTGCTGCTGGCCACCGGCGTGAGCCCGCGCAACCCGCGCATCCCGGGCCAGGACGATCACCCGGACCTGGTGCTCAGCTATATCGACGTGCTGCTCAAGCGCAAGCCGGTGGGCCGCCGCGTGGCCATCGTCGGCGCCGGCGGCATCGGCTTCGACGTGGCCGAGTTCCTGGTCGATGAAGGCCATTCACTGGCGCTGGATGCACAGGCCTGGCGGCGCGAATGGGGCGTGGCGGACCCGGCCGAAGTGCGCGGCGGCGTGGTGCGCCCGGCGCCGTCAGACCCGGCGCGGCAGATCACGCTGCTGCAGCGCAAGAGCGGCAAGCTCGGCGCCGGCCTGGGCAAGACGACCGGGTGGATCCATCGGGCCGCACTGAAGATGAAGCGGGTCGAGATGGTGGGCGGCGTCAACTACGAGCGCATCACGGCCGAAGGCCTGTGGGTCAGCCAGGGCGAGCAGCGCCGGGACCTGGAGCTGATCCCGGCCGACAGCATCGTGCTGTGCGCCGGCCAGGAGCCGCTGCGCGAGCTGGAAGAGCCGCTGCGCGCGGCGGGCCTGCGGGTGCACCTGATCGGCGGCGCGCTGGAGGCCGGCGAGCTCGACGCCAAGCGCGCCATCCTGCAGGGCAGCAAGCTGGCGCTGGCCCTTTGAACCTGCGGCACAAAGCCGGGCGCTGATCGCCCATGGGCTGGCGCTGGCCAGCCCTGCCGCACGCTTACCGGCAAACCGTGAGGTATTGCTGACCCTGGTTGTTGCACCTCATGGGAAAACCCGTGGGCGCTGGAGAGCCGTGCCGCCACACTCCGGCCAAGTCGTAGAAAACAACGAGGGACGCCCCGCCGTACCAGGGCGCTGACCACCAACCGCCGGGTCACTACCAGGACCCTGGTGCCGATATAGGTCGCCAAACCGATGAACTTGACCAAGAGTCACCCGGGCCGCTGGGCCCTGCTGAGCTGGCTGGCATGGATGCCCGCCTGCGTGCAGGCGCATGCCAACAAGGCCGCCGGGCCGTTCGCGCTGCTGGGTCGCCCGGAAACCTGGCTTGTGGTGTTCGGCCTGCTGGGCCTGCTGGGCATGGTGCTGGGCCTGGGCCTGGTGCGCTGGCAGCGTGTGCGCCTGAAGGCGCGCCGCGACGCGCTGCGCCGGGTGCGCAGCGAGCGCACCCGCCTGGCCGCCCTGCTCAATGCAATCCCCGATCCGGTCTTCTTCAAGGATGCCGCCGACGCCTATGACGGCAACAACCCCGCGTTTGCCAGCCTCACCGGCCTGAGCCATGCCCAGCTGCACGGTCGCCGTGATGAGGAGCTGCCGCTGCAGCCGGGTTGGACCCGCGCGATGAGCGGCAGCCGCGAGAGCGTGCAGCGCTCGCTGAGCTGGGTCGAGCGTCCGGACGGCAGCCGCGCCTGCCTGGACGTGCTGCAGGCGCCGGTGTTCGACGACCATGAATACCTGGGCCTGGTCGGCGTGGCCCGCGACGTGACCGTGCAGCAGGAGGCGATGGAAAGCGCCCGCCGTGCCGCCACCGTCTTCGAGCATTGCGGCGAGGGCATCCTCGTCATGGATGCCGAGTTGAACGTGATCGACCTGAACCCGGCGGCCTGCCGCATCAGCGGTCGTGCCCGTGAGCAACTGCTGGGCCGCGCGCCCGAGATGCTGCGCGCCATCGCGCTGGATGCCGATCTGCAGGACGAGCTCTGGACCAAGGTCGACACCGAAGGCAAGTGGAGCGGCGAGCTGCTGGACCGCCGCGACGACGGCATCACCGTGCCGCTGTGGGCCACGCTGGTGAAGGTGCCCGCCAGCGAGACCAACGCCCAGCAGTACCTGATGGTGCTGACCGACATTTCGCGCATCAAGGCCACCGAGGCCGAGCTGCTGCACCAATCCCTGCATGACCGGCTGACCGGCCTGCCCAACCTCGCGCTGCTGCGCGACCGCATCGAGCGCCAGGTCCATATCGCCCAGCGCGACCACACCAGCGTGGCGGTGCTCTATATCGACCTGGACGGCTTCCGCGAGGTCAACGACATTTCCGGCCACCGCGCCGGCGACGCCGTGCTGCGCGAGACGGCCGAGCGCTTCGTCAACGTGGTGCGGGCCAGCGATTCGGTGGCGCGCGTCGGTGCCGACGAATTCGTCATCGTCCTCTCTGGCCTGGTGGATGAAGAAACCGCGATGCGCCTGGGCGACCGCCTGATCCAGTCCATGGGCGAGCCGATCACGGTCGGCAACCAGAACTTCAACCTGGGCGCCAGCATCGGCCTGGCCCTGTTCCCGACCGACGGTGAAACGGTCGACTCGCTGCTGCGCAATGCCGAGGCCGCCATGTGCCGCGCCAAGGCCAATGCCCGCAACACGGTGCAGGCCTACCGGCCCGAGCTGACCCGCGTCGTCCAGCAACGCTTCGAACTGACGCATGCGCTGCGCCAGGCCAACGAGGCCGCGCAGTTCCGCCTCGAATACCAGCCGCAGGTGCGCCTCTCCGATGGCGCGCTGATCGGTGCGGAAGCGCTGCTGCGCTGGCGCCACCCGACCCGCGGCCCGATCTCGCCGGCCGAGTTCATTCCGCTGGCCGAAGACACCGGCTTGATCATCCCGATCGGCCGCTGGGTGCTCGAGCAGGCTTGCGCACAGGCCGCTCGCTGGCAAGGCCAGCCCGGCAAGCCGCAGCAGGTGGCGGTGAACGTCTCGGCGCGCCAGATGCGCCAGAGCGACTTTGCCGACACGGTGGAGCAGATCCTGCTGGACACCGGCTGCCCACCCCAGGCCCTGGAGCTGGAAGTGACCGAAAGCCTGCTGCTGGAAGACGCGGAAGGCGCCATCGAACTGATGACCCGCCTCACCCAGCGCGGCGTGCGCGTGGCCATCGACGACTTCGGCACCGGCTACTCCTCGCTCAGCTACCTCAAGCGCATGCCGATCCAGACCTTGAAGATCGACCGCAGCTTCGTTTCCGAGCTGAGCAGCGATGCCAACGTGGCGGCCATTGCGCGCACCGTCATCGTGCTGGCGCGCAGCCTGGGCCTGGACGTGCTGGCCGAGGGCGTGGAAACCGCCGAGCAGGCCGAATGGCTGCGCCGCGAAGGTTGCGACTGGGCCCAGGGATGGTTCTACGGCCGCCCGGCGCCGGCGGAAGACTTCATGGCACCGGCCGTCGAGCTGCCGCGCAGCGAAACAAGGCGCCGCCTGCAGCTGGCCTGAACTGCTGGCTTGAAGTCCGGGGCGCGGCCACAATCGCGCCATGGACCCGACCCGACTGCTGCAGCGCATTGCCAACGGCCGCACCGACCTGATCCTGGACCGGCTGGCCGATGGCGGCTCGGCCGATGCCCGGATCGATGGCGCGAGCCTGCTGCAATGGTGTGCCTACTACGGCGATGTGAGCGCGCTGCGAATCCTGATGGACCGCGGCCAGGCCCTCTCGGAACTGGGCGATGACCTCGGTCTCAATGGCGCGGCCTTTCATGGCCATTGGCGCCTGGTCCAGTTCCTCCTGGAGCAAGGCGCGCCGGTTCAGCACGCATTGCCAGATACCGGCGAGACCGCCTTGCATGCTGCGCTCTGCCATGACGAACGCATCGGCCGCGACCGGGTCCTGCAAGTCCTTCTCGAAGCAGGCGCCGATGTGCGCGCCGTGACGATGCCCGGCCAGCCGACCGGTGGCTTCATGCGCGACGCGCGGACTCGCGGCGAGACAGCGCTGCACCGCGCTGCCCTGGTCGGCACCCCGGAAACGCTGCAATTGCTGCTGGATGCCGGCGCCAATGTCGAGGCCCGCGATGCCCACGGCGACACGCCTCTGGCCTGGGCCAGCTGGGCTCGCCGCCCGCCTGCCGTCTTGCACCTGCTCTGTTACAGCGAGCATCGCGTGCGGCCTGACTACCCGGGCATGGCCGTCCACCTGTCCGGGCAACCCTTGACGCGCTGATGGCTATCGAGATCGAACGCAAATTCCTGGTCGCCGGCGAGGGCTGGCGGCAAACGGACGCCCGGCGCTACAGCCAGGGCTATCTCTCCCGCGACCCTGCCCGCACGGTGCGCGTGCGCTGCGTCGGCCAGCAGGCCTGGCTGACGATCAAGGGGCGCTCGGTGGGCGCGAGCCGGGCCGAGTTCGAGTACGAGATTGCGTTCGCCGATGGCGAGCAATTGCTCAAGCTCTGCGAAGGCCCGCTGGTGGACAAGTTCCGCCACCTGGTGCGCCATGCCGGCATGCTGTGGGAGGTCGATGAGTTCCTCGGCGACAACGCCGGCCTCGTCGTGGCCGAGATCGAGCTGAGCGATGAGGCGCAGGCCTTCGAGCGGCCCCCCTGGCTGGGCGAGGAAGTGACGCACGACGCGCGCTATTTCAATTCCAATCTGGCCGCCCATCCTTTCAAGCATTGGTAGGCATTGGTAGGCACTGGTAGTCCACCGCCTTGCTGGCGGCCGCGCGGCTTGGCATGCTGGGCCCATGGATGAACGCCCGCCCTTCCTGCCACGCGACCCGGATGCGCATCCGCCGGCCCTGGCGCCGGGCTATCGGTCCAGCATTTTGCGTTCGCCCCAGCAGGCGCTGGTCCCGTTGAACTGCCAGCTGGCTGCCCCGCGCTTTCGCCGCGAAGACCTGGGGGCGCTGGACCACGACCTGATACTCAACAGCGCGCAGGCCGGCCCGGCCATTGGCGAGCGGCTGCTGGTCCACGGCCATGTGCGCGATGAACTGGGCCGGCCGGTGCCCAACGCCTTGATCGAGGTCTGGCAGGCCAATGCCGGCGGCCGCTACCGCCATCCGCGCGACCAGTACAAGGCGCCGCTGGACCCGAACTTCAGCGGCTGCGGCCGCCTGATGACGGACGCCCAGGGCTACTACTTCTTCCGCACCATCCGCCCCGGCGCCTATCCCTGGCCCAACCACCGTGCCGAATGGCGGCCGGCCCACATCCATTTCGCCCTGAATGGCGAGGGTTGGGCGCAGCGCCTGGTGACGCAGATGTATTTCGAGGGCGACCCGCTGATCGCGCGCTGCCCGATCGTCCACAGCATTGCGGACGAGGAGCAGATCCGCGGCCTGATCGCCCATGCCGACTTCGGTGCCGACGAGGCCATGGACAGCCGCGCCTACCGCTGGGACATCACCCTGCGCGGCCGACGTGCCACCTTGTTCGAAGCGCCGGGAGCGCATGCATGACGCGCCGCGAAACCGCCTCCCAGACCGCCGGCCCCTTCGTCCACATCGGCCTGCTGCCCGAGGCGGCCGGCCTGGCCAGCCCATTCGGACGCGCGACAGCCGGGCCCCGGCTCTGGACCGACGACACGCCGGGTGAGCGCATCGTCATCGAAGGTCAGGTGCTCGACGGCGAGGGCGCACCCCTGACCGATGTGCTGGTGGAAATCTGGCAGACCGATCTGGCCTTCAGCGCCTGGGGCCGCAGTGCGGCGGCGACTGACACGGGGCTGTTCCGCTTCGAGACGATCAAGCCGCAGGTGGCCTTCATCAGCGTTTTCATCCTGGCGCGCGGCATCAACCTGGGCCTGCACACCCGCCTCTACTTCGAGGATGAGGTGGCGGCCAATGCCGCCGACCCGGTCTTGAATCGCATCGAGCCGGCTGTCCGCCGCTCGACCCTGATCGCCCGCCTCCAGGGCCCTGGCAGCTACCGCTTCGACATCCGGCTGCAGGGCGAGGGAGAGACCGTCTTCTTCGACCTCTGAGCGAACGC
Organism: Paucibacter sp. JuS9; assembly: GCF_044043925.2. Classification (NCBI taxonomy): domain Bacteria; kingdom Pseudomonadati; phylum Pseudomonadota; class Betaproteobacteria; order Burkholderiales; family Sphaerotilaceae; genus Roseateles; species Paucibacter sp. JuS9. The sequence continues at coordinate 4,329,765 of NZ_CP194172.1, read as the reverse complement.
CAGGCTCAGTGCGCCTTGGCCGAGGCCACGTCAAAGGCCAGCAGCCAGAGGTCGAAATCCACGCCCGCTGGCGCGTCACTCACCTCCAGCCCCCGGCTCAGCTCGAACGAGGAGTCGAACCAGCCGCAGCCGGCGCGTTCGTCCTTCGCAGCGTCCAGCGCATCAGGCTTGGCGATCACGGCCACCGGCGCGGCGATGGCGGCTGCGGGAGGCTGGCGGCGGGCGGTGAAGAACATGGCGGCTCCTGGGTGCAAGGGGTGGATGAGGACGACGGACGCATGTTCGGCGCGCCCGCTCTTTCGCCCCATCACCACTCGGAGGCCCCCCACCGGGAGGCATCCCCCCTCTCCCCACCGATGGGGGAAGGGCTTGCTGCAGGCCGTCAGATCGGCAAGGCGGTGGTGTTCTTGACCTCCTCCATCACCGCATAAGTACGGGTTTCCCGGACACCGGGCAGCGTCCAGATCACGCTGCCAATGAACTCGCGGTAATGCGCCATGTCGCCCACCCGGGTCTTCAGCAGGTAGTCAAAGCCACCGGCCACCAGATGGCATTCCAGGATCTCGGGCCGGGCCTGGACCGCGGCCTTGAAGTTGTCCATCACGTCCTGCACCGTGCGGTCCAGCAGGATCTCGATGAAGACCAGCATGGCCGCGCCGAGCTTGGCCGGGTTGAGCCGGGCCTCGTAGCCGAGGATGTAGCCGTCGCGGGTCAGGCGCTTGACCCGCTCCAGCACGGCCGTCGGCGAGAGGTGGACGCTTTCAGCGAGCTTCAGGTTGGAAATCCGCCCATCGGCCTGCAGCACGCGCAGAATGCGGGCGTCGATCTTGTCCAGCCCGCGCTGGCCGGTGTCGTCGTCTGAAGGGGTCATGCTGGATTTTCGGCTAGATCATTGGCAAGACTCGGAATTTAATTCATCAGAAGCGCTTTTAAAGTGCTGCTCTTCGCTAGCCTGCCGCCAGGAGCCCATGATGACCAGCTTCAACCTTCCGATCGAACGCGCCCGCCTGCCTTTCCCGTACCGGCCGGAGCGCCCTGTCGTCGAAGCGCTGGCAGCGCAGTTGCATGAACAGCTGGACTGGCCGGCCGTGATCCGCACCGCAGCGCCCTGGGTGGAGCAGGTGCGTGCCAACCCGGCGCCCTTCTGGGCCATGGAGTCGCTGCTGCGCGAATACCCGATCACCAGCAGCGAGGGCCTGGCCCTGATGCGACTGGCCGAAGCCCTGCTGCGCGTGCCCGATGCACCCACCGCCATCGCCCTGACGGCCGACCAGCTCGGCCGGGCGGACTTCGACGGCAACTCCGAAGGCCCGCACAAGATGCTGGCCAGCCTGTCGGCCTCGGCGATCTCCTTGTCGAAGAAATTCCTGCCCGAGGCCGAAAGCTCGGGCGGCCTCCTGACCCGCCTGGGCGCGCAGACCGTCGTGGCCGCCACCGTGCGCGCCATCCAACTGCTGGGCCGCCAGTTCGTGCTCGGCCGCAATATCCGTGAAGCGATGAGCGAGGCCGACTCGGCGCGCAAGCAGCACGGGGCGCTGGGCCGCCCCGAGCCCCGTAGCACCCCCTCGGGGGGATTGGGGGCACAAAGTCATCAATTGCGCTTCTCCTACGACATGCTGGGCGAAGGCGCCCGCACCGAGCATGACGCGGCCCGCTACCAGGCCAGCTACCTGGCCGCCATCGAGGCCATCGCCTCGGGCCGCAAGGCCGAGTCCCCGGAGGGCTCGGACGGCATCTCGATCAAGCTCAGCGCCCTGTTCTCCCGCTACGAGATCCTGCAGCGCGAGCGCGTCTATGCCGAGCTGCTGCCACGCGTCTGGCAGCTGGTCGAGCGCGCCGCCAGCGCCAACATCAACCTGACCATCGATGCCGAAGAGGTGGACCGCCTCGAGCTCTCGCTGGAGCTCCTGGACTCGCTGGCCGAGCGCATCGCTGCCAGCTTCCCGCGCTGGCGTGGCTTCGGCCTGGCGGTGCAGGCCTACCAGACCCGTTCGCTGCAGGTGGTCCACGAAGTGGCGACCATTGCCCGCAAGCATGGCTTGCGCTTCATGGTGCGCCTGGTGAAGGGCGCCTACTGGGACGGGGAGATCAAGCGTGCCCAGGAGCAGGGCCTGCCGGCCTATCCGGTGTTCACGCACAAGCAGCACACCGACGTGAGCTATCTGGCCTGCGCGCAGGCGCTGATTGCGCATGCCGACGTGATCTATCCGCAGTTCGCCAGCCACAACGCCGGCACCATCGCCGCCATCGTGCAGATGGCCCGCGCGGCGGGCGCCGAGTTCGAGATGCAGCGCCTGCACGGCATGGGCGAGGGTGTGTACCGCGAGGTCCTGAAGGACGGCACGATTCCCTGCCGCGTCTACGCACCGGTGGGCGAGCACCGCGACCTGCTGGCCTATCTGGTGCGCCGGCTGCTGGAGAACGGCGCGAACTCGTCCTTCGTCCATCAACTGGCTGATCCGCAGGTGCGCCCCGAGGAGCTGCTGGCCTCGCCGCTGGAGCTGATCCAGCAGCACACGGCCCTGCCGCTGCCGGTGGACCTCTACCGCGACCGCGTCGGCCATGGCCGCGCCAACTCCACCGGTGCAGACCTCACCTGCCTGCAGCAGCGCGAGCCGCTGATGAACGCGCTGGCCGAGTGCCAGGTCTTGCCGGTGGCCGAGGCCACGCCCGAGCAGGTCAAGGCAGCCATGGCGCTCTTGCAGGGGGGCTTCGCCGGCTGGAATGCCAAGCCTGTCGCCGAGCGCGCTGCGATCCTGCGCCGTGCCGCCGATGCGCTCGACGCCCGCCTGGCCGAGTTCTGCGCGCTGCTGGTCAAGGAGGCGCACAAGACCCAGGGCGACTGCATCGCGGAAGTGCGCGAGGCGGTCGACTTCCTGCGCTACTACGCTGACGAGGCGGAATCCCATGGAACCGCGATGCAAGGCCGCGGCGTCTTCGTCTGCATCAGCCCCTGGAACTTCCCGCTGGCGATCTTTGCCGGCCAGGTGGTGGCGGCCCTGGTGGCCGGCAACACGGTCGCGGCCAAGCCGGCCGAGCAGACGCCTTATGTGGCGCTGAAGATGGTCGAACTCCTGCATGCCGCCGGCGTGCCTGCCGATGCGCTGGCGCTGCTGCACGGCCCCGGCGAAACCGTGGGTGCCGGCCTCGTGGCGGCCGAGCAAACGGCCGGTGTCTGCTTCACCGGCTCCACCCAGGTGGCGCAAATCATCAACCGGACCCTGTCAAAGAAGGACGGTGAGATCGTCCCGCTGATCGCCGAGACCGGCGGCATCAACGCCATGGTGGTGGACTCCACCGCGCTGCCCGAGCAGGTGGTGGACGCCGTGGTGCAGAGCGCCTTCCGCTCGGCCGGCCAGCGCTGCTCGGCGCTGCGCCTGCTGTGCGTGCATGAGAGCATTGCCGACAACCTGATCGAGATGATCAAGGGCGCCGTGCAGGAGCTGTGGGTGGGCCAGCCGGCCGAGCTGGCCACCGACGTCGGCCCGGTGATCGACGACGAGGCCTTCGAGAACATCCAGCGCCATGTGGCGCGCCTGAAGAAGGAGGCTCGGCTGATCGTCGAGGCGCGCGCGCACGACGCCGTGCAGCGCCTGGTGATGCCCGTGGCCTTCGAGCTGCAGAGCATCAAGGAGCTGGGCGCCGAGATCTTCGGCCCGGTGCTGCACGTGGTGCGCTGGGGTGGCGATGTGGACGCCGTGGTGCAGGAGATCAACGCACTGGGCTACGGCCTGACGCTGGGCATCCAGACTCGCATCGACAGCCGCGCATTGCGCCTGGCGGAGGCCGCCAAGATCGGCAATGTCTACGTGAACCGCAACATCATCGGCGCGGTGGTGGGCGTGCAGCCCTTCGGCGGCGAAGGCCTGAGCGGCACCGGCCCCAAGGCCGGCGGCCCGAACTATCTGTGGCGCTTCTGCGCGCCGACGCAGGCAGCGCCTGCAGCCGCAGCCACAGCGCTGGCTGACGGAGCCGCCAGCGCCGAACTCGGCGCGCTCGCCCAGGCGCAGGCCGTCTGGGGCGATGTGGCCCTGGAAGCGCGCGCCGCCTTGCTGGGCCGCACCGCCGAAGCGCTGGGCGCCGCCGGCGAAGCTGCCGCGCTGCGCCGCCTGGCGCAAGACGCGCCGGCCGTGCTGGCGAGCCGAGAACTGCCCGGCCCCACCGGCGAAAGCAACGAGCTGCGCCTGCATGGCCGCGGCGTGATCGCGGTGCTGGCAGCCGGGGCCAGCCCGGCCGAGATCGGCGCCGCGGTGGGCGCGGCCCTGGTGGCCGGCAACAGCGTGGCCCTGCTGGGCGCCGACGATGCGGACGCCGCGCAAGGCCTGCGCAAGGCTCTGCAGCAAGCGGGCCTGCCGGGCGCGGCCCTGCAGCTCTTTGCCATCGATGCCGAGCGCGCCTTGCTGCAATCGCCCCTGCTCGCGGGTGTCTGCGTGGCCGCCGCGAACAGCGGCCAGCGCCGCGCCGTGCAGCGGGCCCTGTCCGAGCGCTCGGGCGCCATCCTGCCCCTGATCAGCGCCGGCGAAGCCGCCGACCCGCGCCAGCTCTACCGCTTTGCGGCCGAGCAGACGCTGACGATCAACACGGCAGCGGCGGGCGGCAATGCGGCGCTGCTGGCAGGCGTTCACTGAAGGCGGGCACGGGGCTGGCGGCGGGCGGCGATTAGACTTCCGCCCATCATGAGCAGCAGCCCTCAACAGACGCCCGCGTCTTCGCCCGCCCCTCGCATTGCCTTCATCGGCGGTGGCAACATGGCCAGCGCCATCATCGGAGGCCTGCTGCGCAGCGGCCATGAGGCGGCCCGGCTGGCCGTGGTCGAGCCCTATGCGCCGCAACGCGACAAGCTGCGGCAGGATTTCCCCGGCGTGGCGGTTGTGGCGCAGGCGGACAGCAGCCTTGGGGAGGCCGACCTGGTGGTCTGGGCCGTCAAGCCGCAGATGTTTGGCGAAGCGGCGGCGCCAGTGCAGGGCTCGGATACCTCGCTGCACCTGTCGGTGATGGCTGGCATCCGCAGCGAAGCCATCAGCCAGGCTACCGGCAGCGCACGCGTGGTGCGCGCCATGCCCAACACGCCGGCCCTGATCGGCCAGGGTATCGCCGGCCTGTTTGCCAGCGCAGCGGTCAGTGCGGCGGACCGGCAGCTGGTCGAAGCCGTGCTGGCCCCCACCGGCCGCAGCCTCTGGGTGGCGGCAGAAGCCGACCTGGACGCGGTGACCGCGCTGTCGGGTTCGGGCCCGGCGTATTTCTTCTACATGGTCGAAGCCATGATGGCGGCCGGCGTCGAGATGGGCTTGCCGGCCGGGCAGGCCCGCGAGCTGGCACTGGCCACTTGTGGCGGTGCCGCCGCACTGGGCATGCAGTCCCAGGAAACGCCGACGGTGCTGCGCGAGCGCGTGACCTCCAAGGGCGGCACGACGTACGCGGCCATCACCAGCATGGACACTGACGGTGTGGGTGCCGCGATCCAGCGCGCAGTGAGGGCGGCGCAGCGACGGGCCGTGGAGCTGGGTGACGAGTTCGGAGGAGCTGCGGCAAGCGGCACGGGCAAGCATTGAGTGCCCGTCCGGCCAGTCCAGACCAGGTTGGTCGAAGCTCCGCTTCTCCCTCCCTCCCTCCCTCCCTCCCGCGGACCTACTAACTAGACAATCACCATGGGCATTGCAAGCCGTGCGAGCCTGCGCGACTGGTTGCGTGCGCCGGGCTCCTTGAGCAGGCGCCTGGCCCGCCTGGGCCAACAAGGTTTCGAGGTCCAGGTCTTGAGCCAGCGCATTGCGCCCTTGCGCCAGCTGGAACGGCGTGCGCTGGGATTGCCGCGCCGCGGGCTGACGCTGGTGCGCGAAGTGATCCTGCGCGTCGATGGGCGGCCCTTGATATGGGCTCGTTCAGCCTTGCATCAAGTCGCACTGGCAGGGCCCTGGCGTGCGCTCAAGGGCTTGGGGCGTCGCCCCTTGGCCGACCTGCTGTATCACGACAAGCGCGTGCGCCGCAGTGAGCTGCAGCCGCGCAGGCTGTCTCGCTCAGGGCACACGAGAAGGCATATGCAACGGCAATGGTTGGTGGCCACCGGCACGCAAGCGTCCTCTCAAATGCTCTGGTCGCGCAACTCGGTGTTCAGCCGCTGCGGGGCGGAGCTGCGGGTGATGGAGTTGTTTGCGCCGGAGCTGGAAGGCCAGAGGCCCGGTAGTTTACGGCGACGCATGAGGCGTTGATGGCCTCTCTGGGTGCCGCCACCATCGGTCGCCCAGCCCAGCCCAGCCCAGCCCAGCCCGGCCCGGCCCGGCCCGGTTCAGCTCTGCGCTGCCCACGGAGGGCGGCGCACCGCCATTGCCAACGTCTCCCGGTCTGGACTCCGAGCTTCATCTCGGCCCCGATCTCGACCCCGATCTCGACCTCGGGGCTGAAGGTTCGTGTTCATGTCCAAGTTCATGTCCAAGTTCATGTTCATGTTCAAGCTCAGCAAATCCACCGGGCTCTTGACCGCTCCACCGCCCAGCTTCAGCACGTGCGTGTAGATCATGGTCGTGGCAACGTCTGCATGGCCGAGCAGGTCTTGCACGGTTCGAATGTCATAGCCGGCCTGCAGCAGATGAGTTGCGAACGAATGGCGCAGCGTGTGAGGGGTTGCTGGCTTGCCAATATTGGAGCGCTCAAGTGCTCGCTTGAACGCCCGTTGAAAACCCTGGTCAAACATGTGGTGCCGGCGTACGACGCCACTGCGCGGGTCAACCGAGTGCTTGTCCTGCGGAAACACCCAGAACCAGTTCCATGACGATCCGGCGCGTGGGTACTTTCTTTCGAGCGCATCGGGCATGTAGACCCCAGCCTTGCCATCGGTCTGATCGGCAAGCCAGAGCTCGCGGGCATGTTGCAGCTGAAGCTTCAGCGGCTGGACCAGGCTGGCAGGCAGCATCACCACGCGGTCCTTCCCGCCTTTGCCCTCGCGAACAATGATGGCGCCGTGGTCGAAGTCCAGGTCTTTCACCCGGAGCTGCAGGCCCTCGGTCAGCCGCAGGCCTGTTCCGTACAGCAGCTGTGCAAACAAGCGGTAGTCTTCGTCCAGCCAGCGCAGCACCTGAACGATGTCACCCGGGGTCAAGACCATTGGCAGCTTGCGTTTTGACTGTGGCCGCCCGATCTTTGCGAGCCACGGCAGCTGAAGGCCCAGCACCTTGCAATAGAGGAAGACAAGCGCCGACAAGGCCTGCTTGTGCGTGGACGGCGCGACGTGCCTGTCTGACGCGAGCCATGACAGGAACGCCTCCACTTCAGCCTGCCCGAGGTCTCTTGGATGCTTCAGGCCATGAAAGCGCACGAATGTCTTGCACCAGTGCACGTACGCCTGCTCGGTACGGGGGCTGTAGTGCAGGAACCGTATGCGCTCACGAAGCTGGTCAAGAAGCCGCTCAGACTGCAGGGGCGGTAGCCGCGCTTGAGCGCTAGCAGGGCGGGTTCTCGTTGTTGACGAATCCTGCATCCGAAGCTCCAATCCCCAGCAATTACTAACATCCAAAGGAGTAGACAGCGCCTTACACCCCATTCCGGTACCAAGCCGCTTTCCACCCCACGGATTCACTGTATATGAATACAGCATACGCAAGCCAACAGCAACATACAAGCCAGTCTCGCCAGAACACGAACCAAAGAGTTAGGGCGCACGCGCACGAGTTACGCCGCGTTGGTGTCGCCCGATAACAAGGTTGTGCATCAGGCTGCCAAGAGGCCAAGTGAGGATGGTTCGTCGTTCGCGTCAAAGCCAGTTGGCCGTTTGCGGAGGCACAAGTTTTCCTTGTGGCGCGGCCTGGCGTAGCTCGATCGCCGCCGCTGCGCCGCGTGGCGCGAGTGATCGTGGCCGTGTGGCCAAGTCGGGTGTCATTCGCTTCTCCTTGCGCGGGCTGTCCGCATGTTCAAGTACCAGCCTGTCGCCTCAGCCGTCTGCCACGTGGGTGTTGCTCCGGCTAGCATCTCGCGACCGCAGCGGCCGTGCCTTCGAAGTGGCTCTGCACAACCTGCCGGTCAAGCGGGACGTCCCACGGCGGGTGCCGGTGGTCCGCCTTGCGCTGGCCGTGCCGCCGTGGTCCGCCCCTTACCTTCACCGTTAGGGCGCTTCGATGAGCGTTGGTCGCCTGCTCAGCTTTGTATTAGCGGCGGTGATGGCTGCTGGTTGCAGTCCGTCGCCGGCTGTCGAAACCTACGAAGGCGAGTACTTCTACAACTTCGAGAACGCAGTCCTTACTCCGACAGGACGAACTGATGAGCGGTGGTGCGTACAGGGCGACTTATCGGAGGCAGAACTCCCTGCCACTCACCCTACGGGTCCGTGGGGAACAAGCTACGTGGTTGTCCGCGGTACGCTCGGGCCCCTTGGCAAGTACGGGAGCTTGGGCTCCTGCAAGCGCGTGCTTGTCGTATCGGAGCTTGTCCGTTTCACCAACATGCGTCGCGGTCCATGAAACAGCGCCCTAACCAGTCGCTCGAGCCGACTCGCGTCGGCAGGCCGCCGCTCGCGGCTCAGCTTCAACGTTAGGTTTCAAGTACAGCATGAGCTCGATGAAGGAAGTAGCAGCCATTCGGCGGGTCCCGATAGATCCAAGCGCGATTGGGGCGTTCGACGACGAACACAGCTACACCGGACTTGCAGTAGACCTACTCGTTGAAGTTGGGTCCCACGTATGCCTTGCCGCCAGCATCCTGCCACCGCCACCTCATCGCTGGAATCGACATGAGGCCGTGCTGGTTGGGCATCTAGCCCGCCTGTACAAACTCATCTCCGCGTTGCTAGATCAAACCTGCCAGCGTCGACGAGAAACAACCTTTATCTTTGCGCGCCTCTCTTTTGAGTGCATTGTGAATACGCTGTTCCTGATCAAGAACGATCTGCCTGAGGTAACCGAGTCCTATATCGAGTACTCCATGCGGCATGAAAAGCGCTTGCGCGACCGCATTCGCACCAGCATCGCCGATAGAGGTGGGAAGGTCTTGCCGATTGAAGAGCGAATGCTGCACTCCATTGACGCCGCAGCTAGGCAGTCGAATGTTGACCTTGACTTGATCAACCCGCCGAAGAATTGGGGTGGAAAGAACCTGTTTGAGAAATCTCAGGAAGTTGGATTAGAGAAAGCCTACCTTGGTGCATTCGCGGGACCTTCGCATGCAGTTCATGGCAATTGGCAGGATCTTCTTGAGTACCACCTTGATGTGGACGATGAAGGATATGCAGGTGAACTTCGATGGCATCAGCCCCGGCCACAGCTACTCACAACGATCGCGCACTTGACGGTGCATACGCTTCGCGAATACTTCGCAAAGATCGTAGGGCCGGCGGCAGATGAGATGGCTGGCAAGCTTCCGGACTTGCAAGAGCGAATAGCGGCATTCGTAAACTTGCACGAAGAATTTCTTGCAGGTGAATAAGCGTTGAAACCTAACCAGTCGCTCGAGCCGACTCGCGTCGGCAGGCCGCCGCTCGCGGCTCAGCTTCAACGTTAGGTTTCGGAAATGCACATTGCTCTTCTTCTGCCAGTCGTTCTTGCCATGAGCGCAAGCGCTTCGGCTGCCGGAACTGCTTCATGCGACAAGGCAAACCTCCATGCCAGGCTTAGAGGTGCAGAAGAAGTCGCTACACCGCCTAAGCTGAACCGAACGCAAGGCAGTTGGATTGCACGGCTTGGGTTGATTGACTCACCCCTGGCCATGGACGCGTTCAAGTACGACGCGGTTGTTGAGTCTTCTACTGGCCGAGCTTGGCTCGTGCAGTTCGGCGGCTTTGCTGGCGACGTTCGTTGGTTCGGGCCTGTGCACATCACTCCGGATGCCTTGCTTGAATGCCCGGAGGTCAAGACCGCAATACTTTTCTCTGAGCGAGCCGATGCCAAAGCAAAGGCAAGGGCGGCATCTGCGGGTGGGCAATGAGGCTCTTGCGCCAAGGGCCGAAACCTAACCTGTCGCTCGAGCCGACTCGCGTCGGCAGGCCGCCGCTCGCGGCTCAGCTTCAACGTTAGGCGCTTTGGGCGGTGAAAAGACGAAGGGTTGACTTTGGAGTTTTTGCATCGATCCTTGCTTCTCCTCAAGTCAGTTCATCGAGCCCATGAAAACCAAATACTTTCGGCCAGAGCATTGCTTTGGCATCCCTGGATCCGACAGGGCGCTAGTAGTTCGAACTTATCAGGCGGCTGGTTCCGCTCGGCGTGCAGCATTGCTGAGCTACCGGGCGGCAAATGCAGTGGCACTTTCGATATGCCCCGATGCAATCTGGGGCATGTCAGTCACGGTTGCCGTCCCAGGAGTGTGTCTGCCGCGCGAACCCGAAATCATGCAAGGGTCGCGCTGGCGGCCCGCGACCAAAGTTTGCAACCGAGCGCCTAACCAGTCGCTCGAGCCGACTCGCGTCGGCAGGCCGCCGCTCGCGGCTCAGCTTCAACGTTAGGCCGCAAAGCCGTCACGCCATGAAAGGCACAATCTACGGGAGCCACACATGACAGCGCCCAAGAACTCTTCCGCTCCGGCTAAGAGATTTCCTAAGACCACACCGGTTGAAGACGCTGCAAAGCCAGCATCCGAGCTGATTGACGCCCGAATCGGGGAACTTCAAGATTGGCGAGGCGAACTGCTGTCTCGCCTGAGGCGCGTGATTAGGAGCGCCGATGCAGGAATTACGGAGGAGTGGAAGTGGAACACTCCCGTTTGGGCCTGCCACGGCATCATTTGCACTGGCGAAAGCTACAAGAATGCTGTCAAGCTCACCTTTCCGAAAGGCGCTTCTGTCAGAGATCCTGCGAACTTGTTCAACTCGAGTCTCGATGGGAACGTGCGGCGGGCAATCGACTTCCCCGCAGGTTGTAGTCTTGACGAGGATGCATTGAAGGCACTCATTCAGGCCGCCATAGCAGTGAACAAGTCGACCGCTGCTAGCAAAGCGAAGAATGCGGCCTAACCAGTCGCTCGAGCCGACTCGCGTCGGCAAGCCGCCGCTCGCGGCTCAGCTTCAACGTTAGCCATCAAATGCAGTTCAGACCGCCGCAGTTCGACTTGGTCGCCGAATCCTTGAAGCCGGTCCTGCGTGGGCTTCCTGGGGTTCTAGTTGCAATTGATGGTCGCGACGGAGCGGGAAAGACAACGCTGGGTAGATTCCTCGCTTGGTACTTCAATGTCGCATTGGTTGAGACGGATCTCTTTCTTCGCGATGGCGAGTACCAAATTGAGGCAATCCGTTCCATTGTTGATGGGAGGCTCGCCATCCCGCGGCCTGTGCTCGTGGAAGGCATCGCATTGCGGGAGCTCCTTCATAGAATTGGCCGGGACGCAGCCTACTCAATTCACATACGCAACACATCCTTCGCGGGTAGCCTGACGCTAGCGCAGAGGTTGGATGCTTATGAGTTGAAGTACCAGCCTATGCAAAATGCAAATCACCGTCTTGAGCTTGGCCACGAATGATGGCTAACCAGTCGCTCGAGCCGACTCGCGTCGGCAAGCCGCCGCTCGCGGCTCAGCTTCAACGTTAGGACGCATGCATGTTGCGCGACCTCTCAGATCACCAGCGTGAACTAGCGGAGTACATGTCCTCGCTCTCTCAGCGTGCCTATGCTGCGGGCTGGATGGAGGGGATTGAATTTGAGCTTTGGCGCGCTGTGCTGCATGGCCCGTTCAAGTGCGGGCTGCTTCAGCTCGAGGCGAAGCATGTTGAGCGCCTGGCTGTACTCAGCAAACTATGCGAAGGTTGGATCTACTTTCACGAGGAGCACGAGGAGTCATTTGCATCGGTTCCGGAGTGGGAGGTTCTGCTGGCAAGGCAGCAAGCATTTGGGCGGCAGAATGCGTCCTAACCTGTCGCTCGAGCCGACTCACGTCGGCAAGCCGCCGCTCGCGGCTCAGCTTCAACGTTGTGCATCAGGCAGCTTGGAGAGCAAGTGAGGATGGTCCGTCGTTCGCGCCAGAGCCAGTGGGCCGTTTGCGGAGGCACAAATTCTCCTGGTGGCGCGGTTTGGCGCTCCTCGATCGCCGTCGCTGCGCCGCGTAGCGCCAGCACTCGTGGCCGTGTGGCCAAGTCGGGCGTTCATCGCTTCTCTTGGCGCGGGCGGCCCGCATGTTCAAGAACCAGCCTGTCGCCTCAGCCGTCTGCCACGTGGGTGTGGCTCCGGCTAGCATCTGGCGCTCGCAGCGGCCGATGCTTCGAAGTGGCTCTGCACAACCTGCCGGTCAAGTGGGACGTACCACGGCGGGCGCCGGTGGTCCGTCTCGCGCAGGCCGTGCCGCCGTGGGCCGCCCCTTACCTTCACCGTTAGGGCGCTTAAGACTTTGCAACGCGTTCTCTTCATCTGCAGCATGAACCGCTGGCGCAGTCCGACGGCCGAGCAGATCTTCTCCGAGCATCCCGGAATCGAGTGCACCTCTGCTGGCTTGAATCGTGGCGCTGAGAATCCGCTCACTCCCGAACTCGTGGAGTGGGCCGAGCTGATCTTCGTGATGGAGCGAAGCCACAAAGCAAAACTATCCGGTGAGTTCAAGCCGCACCTTCTCGGCAAGCGGGTGATTTGCCTGAACATCCCGGACAACTACAAGTTCATGGATCCGGCGCTAGTAAAGTTGCTCCATGCCAAAGTCAGCGGGTTTCTTCCTCATGCATAGGCAGCGCCCTAACCTGTCGCTCGAGCCGACTCGCGTCGGCAAGCCGCCGCTCGCGGCTCAGCTTCAACGTTGTGCATCTGGCTGCCGGGAGGCCAAGTGAGGATGGTTCGTTTTGCGCGTGAGCAGCGCTCAGCCGATTGCAAAGGCCGCAGTTCTCTTTGTGGCGCGGCCTGGCGCAACTCGGCCGCCGCCGTTGGTCTGCGTGGCGCCAGTTGTCGTGGCCATGTGGCAAAGGTTGGGCGCGGCATCGTTCTCTTTGCGCGCCGCGTCGTATGGCCAAGCACCAGCCAGGCGCCTCAGCCTTCTGCCACGTGGGTGTTGCTCCGTTTAGCATCTCGCGTCCGCGGCGGCCGATGCTTCGAAGTGGCTCTGCACAACCTGCCGGTCAAGTGGGACGTCCCACGGCGGGCGCCGTTGGGCCGCCTCGCGCAGGCCGTGCCGCCGTGGGCCGCCCCTTACCTTCACCGTTAGGGAGCATAAATACATAGCCGATCTTTCGCCCAAAGAGCTACATGAACTTGCTGCAGTCAATCGTCGAGTGCGCATCGCTGGAGGAGCCATAGCCGGTGCGCTCCTAGGTTTCGCTCTTGCATACCTATTTGGCAGCGGCGTGAACTGCTCCGAAGCAAATAGCGGCGGTTGCTCTTTGCTCATTTGGTTCGTAATGGTGCCAGCGGCACTTCTTACCGAACTCATTGGTTTGTCGTCGCCGGCGCAGTTGGCTCTGCCCTGGTCAATGCCGATGGATCTTGTCCTTTCGCCGGTCTTGAGCGTGGCGTTCGGCGTTGGTATCAACGGCGGAATTGTGGGCGGTCTCGCCGTGTATCTGCTCAGCAGTAAGCCGCGCTTGGCTAGCGTCAGTTCCGCAGAAAATGCACCCTAACCAGTCGCTCAACCGGACCCGCATCGGCATGCCACGGCTGGCCGTCATTTCATTCTCGGCCAGCCGCGTCCTGCCGCTGCGGGCCGGTTAGCTTCAACGTTAGGCGGCTCATGCAGTCCATCGCCCTGCGCACGTTCGGCAAACTTGAGTACCGTGACCCGCGGCCGTTCCTTGTCCGTCTGCGGAAGTTCGAGCTGGAGTTGTCTGCGTCAGCTACACCGGAGCGAGTTCGAAACTTGCGGACGAATAAGCTGAAGGCGGAGCGCGAGCTGCGTGAGGCAGCAATCTTTTGCTATCTCGCGGGGCAGCGGATGGGTACCACAGTGGGCCTTGCTCCTGGCGAAAAGCAAGACTACGACTTCGTAGCTGCTTGGTCGGCTCAAGACCAAGCGTGCTTTGCCCCGGTGCAGCTTAAGGAACTTCCGCCTGAAGCTACAGCTCCTGCCGCCACCTTACAGGACATCATTTCTGGGTTGGGGCAATACACCAGCTCTAGTGAACTTGTGGTCGCAATCCATTTGAATCGTGCAATCTCCTTTGATCCTTCTGCGCTTGCCATTCCACCGTTGCAAATCGCCGAGCTTTGGGCGTTCGGGGCAACATCGCCAGATCAGAATACTTGGGCGCTTTGGGGAGATCTCCTTCGCTCCCCAACCGCTTCGTACCATGCCTACCCCGCCGCCTAACCAGTCGCTCGAGCCGACTCGCGTCGGCAAGCCGCCGCTCGCGGCTCAGCTTCAACGTTGTGCATCAGGCTGCCCGGAGTCCAAGTGAGGATGGTTCGTCGCTCGCGTCAAATCCAGCTGGCCGTTTGCCAAGGCACAGGTTCTGCTTGTGGCGCGGCCTGGCGCAGCTCGATCGCCGTCGCTGCGCCGCATGGCACCAGAGTTCTTGGCCGTGTGGCCAAGCCGGGCGTCATTCGCTTCTCTCTGCGCGGACGGCCCGCATGTTCAAGTACCAGCCGTCGCCTCAGCCGTCTGCCACGTGGGTGTGGCTTCGTTTGGCATCTCGCGCTCGCAGCGGCCGTGCCTTCGAAGTGGCTCTGCACAACCTGCCGGTCAAGCGGGACGTCCCACGGCGGGCGCCGTTGGTCCGCCTTGCGCAGGCAGTGCCGCCGTGGTCCGCCCCTTACCTTCACCGTTAGGCCGCAAAGCCATCACGCCATGAAAAGCACAAGCTACGGGAGCCACACATGACAGCGCCCAAGAACTCTTCCGCTCCGGCTAAGAGATTTCCTAAGACCACACCGGTTGAAGACGCTGCAAAGCCAGCATCCGAGCTGATTGACGCCCGAATCGGGGAACTTCAAGATTGGCGAGGCGAACTGCTGTCTCGCCTGAGGCGCGTGATTAGGAGCGCCGATGCAGGAATTACGGAGGAGTGGAAGTGGAACACTCCCGTTTGGGCCTGCCACGGCATCATTTGCACTGGCGAAAGCTACAAGAATGCTGTCAAGCTCACCTTTCCGAAAGGCGCTTCCGTCAGGGATCCTGCGAACTTGTTCAACTCGAGTCTCGATGGGAACGTGCGGCGGGCAATCGACTTCCCCGCAGGTTGTAGTCTTGACGAGGATGCATTGAAAGCACTCATTCAGGCCGCCATAGCAGTGAACAAGTCGACCGCTGCTAGCAAAGCGAAGAATGCGGCCTAACCTGTCGCTCGAGCCGACTCGCGTCGGCAGGCCGCCGCTCGCGGTTCAGCTTCAACGTTAGGCCGCAGTCAGGGAACAGATGCTCATTGCGAAGAGTCGCCCGAGTCAGATCGTTGCTGCGGTCTTGGCGGTTACGCTGACGGCATTGCCCTTGATCGGGATGCACTTTTACCGACCGAACAAGGCTTCACTTGGGCCCTCGGCTCGGACGATCCTCATTCCAGTTCTGTCGGTAAGTTCCCAGGCCCATCAAGCTAACTCACGTATAGGGCTCAACGCACGCACCGTATTTGCGAGCCTTCGGACAGCGGCACCGCACAAGGTCGAGGAAGAGCACCCTCCCATCGTGCCGACAGAGTCGGAGCAAGTTGCACGCATCCCAGATTCCGGCTCGGCCATTCCGCCCGATCTGCAACCCAGTGGCCCCTTGCGTCTGGATGCTTCAGTTGTGGAACGTGCTGCGAGAGCCAGCAAGAGCGAGATTCGGCGCATGGCGGATGCAAGCGGTGCATACGTTGGCGACAAGCCAATCGCCCAATCTGAACGACTCGCCTCGAGTATGTCGCGTAGCGTGAAGCCGGATTGTCTAGGGCCAAATGCCGGTGGTAGCCTGCTATCGATCTTCGTAATCGCCTACATGGCGGCAGCAGACAAATGCAATTGAACCCGCGGCCTAACCTGTCGCTCGAGCCGACTCGCGTCGGCAGGCCGCCGCTCGCGGCTCAGCTTCAACGTTAGGCCTCGAAATACGCCACATGCGCTACCAGTTCCGACTTACGAAGTACAACCCAGAATTGCGCGAGCCGAATGGCGCGTACATGCTCGATGAATGGACTTCCTACTCTGACGTTGGCCGATCGTTTGCCGGTGTGACGCTCTGCGAGGAGGAGTACCTTCGAGTTGAATCAGCGTATCTGACTTCCCTTGCCAGCTTCTTGGCGGAGTCAGGCATTGCAAGCCTTCGCATCGCCGGTCTAGAGGACTACGGAACTGGCGCCTTGCCGCCGTTCGTCGAGGCTGGCAGAGATCTGAACCTAGGCGAGTGCGTAGCGTTCTCGAAGCTGGCGTTGCGCGAGCGCGTTTGGGCCAAGCTTGTCCGCCCAGGCGTTGCGTACATTCATTTCGGGTACGACTTCTACGTATACCTTGGCTTGCCTAGGCTGTGCCCGGCGGCGCTACAGCACGCGCACGACGCTGGTCTGTTTGCCGAGGCCATTCGATCACCCTACCTGAGAGCGCGGCCTAACCTGTCGCTCGAGCCGACTCGCGTCGGCAAGCCGCCGCTCGCGGCTCAGCTTCAACGTTAGGGCTCAAGGTCGTGCAACGCTCTCCTGCCACTTCTGATCTTGCCGGGTGCTCCGTAGCCGCAGCCGCAGCAATGGTGGTGGCTGCAGGCGCAATCTACTTTGGGCTCTTCTCTTGTGGCGGCTATGCGTGGCACAAGAGTGCCTTCGGAGTCATTGCTGTTGCGGTTGGCGTCGCGGCGGTCGCTATGCCAAGCAGTGTGCTGCACTCCATGCGTCGTAAGGCGATCTTCTTGCTGCTTCTTGGAGCGGGCTACTTCGTGATCGAGGCAGCGACGGCCCCGTTCTATCCGAGCACTCCCGCTTCAGTTGGAGAATACGGCCGTATGTTTCTTCAAGCACTGGAGCTCGGGCCATGCGGTTGAGCCCTAACCAGTCGCTCGAGCCGACTCGCGTCGGCAGGCCGCCGCTCGCGGCTCAGCTTCAACGTTAGGCCTCGCAAATGCCCATGTTTACCGTTGTGTTGGACTACCGCGGCGGCACCTATATCAGCCAGCTTCGAGCGCCAAGCGTGCGCACTGCACAGATTGCCTGGGCCAAATCCTTGGAGCCTGGAGTCGTCTTTGGCCTGGGCGCCAAACGTCTAGTCCAACTTGTGCAAGAAATTGAACAAGATCCATATGGAATCTATGCGCCAGTTGCTCTAAGAGGCCTGACCAACGCATGGTGCTGCGGATCACCATACGGGCTGCTCAACATCATCAAGACTGATTCAACTCAATGACTTTGCAAATTCAAGTTGAACGGGTGGGTTGTGCTGCACGAGCGCGGCCTAACCAGTCGCTCGAGCCGACTCGCGTCGGCAAGCCGCCGCTCGCGGCTCAGCTTCAACGTTAGGCTCGCAAACCCACCAACCCACCTTACCCCATGCGCGCATCAAACCTACTCGCGGTTCTTTTCTGGATCGTTCCCGCTATCGCCGTTTCCCAGGGGCTTACGGCTACCACCGCAGCGGTCGCCGAAGTTCGTGCGCTGCATGAGAAGGTGTTACGCGCTCACCGAGAGAGCAATGTCGAGATACTGCTGGAAGACGAATCAGCCGACTATGTTGTGGCAAGTCGAGGCGAGATAACCAGACCAACACTTCAGCAACGCCGGGAGCGCCTAGGCACATACCTCAGAGCGAGTACGTTCTCTGAATACAGAGACTTGGTCGAACCAGTGGTCTCAGTGTCGGCGGATTCAACGCTTGGCTGGGTGGTTGTTCAAGTCACTGCGCGCGGTAGGCAGAAGACATCCTCGGGTGAGGAAGTACCCATCGAGTTCACGAGCGCCTGGATAGAGCTATACGAGAAGCGTGCGGGCAAATGGCAGCGCACCGGGAATGTCTCAAACTTCAAGCCGTAGCGCCGCAGAATGCGAGAGCCTAACCATTCGCTCAACCGGACCCGCATCGGCATGCCACGGCTGGCCGTCATTTCATTCTCGGCCAGCCGCGTCCTGCCGCCGCGGGCCGGTTAGCTTCAACGTTGTGCATCTGGCTGCCGGGAGTCCAAGTGAGGATGGTTCGTCTTACGCGTGAGCAGCGCTCGGCCAATTGCCTAGGCCGCAGTTCTCTTTGTGGCGCGGCTTGGCACAGTTCGGTCGCCGCTGCTGGTCCAAGTGGCGCCAATCGTCGTGGCCGCGTGGCCAAGGTTGGGCGCGGCATCGTTCTCTTTGCGCGCCGGGCCGCATGGTCAAGAACCAGCCAGGCGCCCCAGCCGTCTGCCACGTGGGTGTTGCTCCGGTTGGCATCCCGCGTTCGCTACCGCCGATGCTTCGAAGTGGCTCTGCACAACCTGCCGGTCAAGCGGGACGTCCCACGGCGGGTGCCGGTGGTCCGCCTTGCGCAGGCCGTGCCGCCGTGGGCCGCCCCTTACCTTCATCGTTAGACCGCAAGAACACAGTAGACCTTCGCCATCGCACATGAAGCCACTCGTTATCCCGCCGGCCGCGCAGCGTGATGAACGCTCAATTCAAATGCTCAGCGCCTGGATCGCGGAGAACGGGCTCCACTGCACGCTGAACATTGGGTTCTTTGATGGGAATGGCCACACTGAAGCCAAAGCTTGGGGCATCCTTCTCGCCGACCTGGTTAGGCACATCGGCAATGCCGTGGCCGAGGAGCGCGGAACGCCTGCGGTGGAAACAATGGCTGCGGTGGTCGCATCCCTCAACAGTGACCTGGACCTGCCAACTTCGAGCTGCGTAGGGGAGTTTCATGTCGGTCATTCGTAGTTCGCGGCCCGTGTTCCTTCGCAAGGACTTGCGGTCTAACCAGTCGCTCGAGCCGACTCGCGTCGGCAGGCCGCCGCTCGCGGCTCAGCTTCAACGTTGTACAGCAGGCTGCCGGGAGGCCAAGTGAGGATGGTCCGTCGTTCGCGTCAGAGCCAGTCGGCCGCTTGCGGAGGCACGAGTTCTCTTTGTGGCACGGTCTGGCGCAGTTCGGTCGCCGCGGTGGCTCCAGATGGCGCCAGTCGTAGTGGCCGCGTGGCAATGGTCGGTCGCTCTTCCGTTCTCTTGGCGCGGAGGCTCGCATGGCAATGCACGCGCCTGTCGCCTCGGGCTTCTGCCGCGTGGGTGTTGCTCCGTTTAGCATCTCGCGTTGTCAGCGGCCGCGCCTTCGAAGTGGCTCTGTACAACCTGCCGGTCAAGTGGGACTGCCCACGGCGGGCGCCGGTGGTCCGCTTGGGTCAGGCCGTGCCGCCGTGGTCAGCCCCTTACCTTCATCGTTAGACCACTCGAAATGAAGCCAGCGTTCCATTTCACGTATGAGAAAGACTGGCGAACTGCGCCTGTAGCGTTCTGGGTGCACGTGCCCGTTCCTGGAACGAGCGAAGCCTGCGACCCTCCTGCTCCAGTTGCAATTCCTCATCTCGGCTATGCAGTCCTCCGCGTGGAGTTCGAGTCTCACGAACTTCAATTCAGCGCATTGGCTCAGTTGGACCACTTCATTGAGGTTCTGTCGCGCAAGCCGCTTCCCACCTCGCGGCAGCTAGCTTTACGTCGGAAGTTGCCGGTAGGCCCAAACAGCCATTGGTTGAGTCGGTTGCCTGCTGAGCTCAAATCGCCTCGAAAGCGAGAGAAGCTGGTGCAAGTGCTGGGCACAATCCGCGAGCAGGTGGCTGGCCCGTGGTCTAACCAGTCGCTCGAGCCGACTCGCGTCGGCAGGCCGCCGCTCGCGGCTCAGCTTCAACGTTAGGCATCACCATGACCTGCGAGAACTGCCACGGTGAGAAATGCAAACTTTGGGCAATTGGTCCGCCGTACCCGACGCTGAGGGAAATGGCGGCTGGAAATCAGATCGCCCTTGTGCGTTGCGATGAGTGCGGGCAGCTCTGGGTCGAATCCTTCTATGAGCCGTTCTCGGCGTTCCGCTACGCGGTTCAGTGGCCTCTCTCTGTCGAGAGGTTTGCCGCTATTCGAAACAAGGACCAAGGCCTTACGCTTTGTCGCTGGCATGAGGCCGAGATCAAAGCCGTTGGAAGCCGAGCCGATGCAAAGACATTGGAGAACATCAATGCACACTTCGAACGCTCTCATGGGCTTGTTGATTTGCGGCCATCAGGTTCACCCAACCAGGTTGAGTTGCGTGCTGCCTAACCTGTCGCTCGAGCCGACTCGCGTCGGCAAGCCGCCGCTCGCGGCTCAGCTTCAACGTTAGACCTCATGTCATCCGAGCAAGAAGCAATGCTGCGAGAGCGAGATTCCCTTCGCGCGAAGTACGGGGATCTGCTTGAGCGCGTGTCGCGCATCCTGTTTGAGGCGGATCCTATCGACCTCAACTACAAGACGAACACTGATGAATACGATTCAGAGGCGGAAACTATTCTTCCTCGGCTTGATGGCGCCGGATCCGCTCAGGATGTGCAGCAGATCGTTCACGAAGAATTTTGCCGTTGGTTCGATGCTGACGAGGTAGGACCGAGTAGCAACTACCAGGCAATTGCCGAATCAATTTGGGAGCTTTGGAATGCTAGTCAACGAGAGGTCTAACCAGTCGCTCGAGCCGACTCGCGTCGGCAAGCCGCCGCTCGCGGCTCAGCTTCAACGTTAGCCATCAAATCAAGGATCGTTCGCCATGCAAGAGCAGGTGCTTAAACGGATTGATGAGTTGCTAGATCAAGGCAACACCATCCTTAGAAGCTACAGAGGTGACGACTACTGGATTAAGGAGATCTCGCAGGCTCAGGCATGGATGACCTCCGCTGCAAATGCCATTCTTCAGATCGCGCCGCCGAAGAGCTTCTATCACGCTGAGATGGACCGACTCGCGACCCATGAGAATTTGAAGAGTGGCATTCCGCTCACCGTCTTTGAGAAGGTCCTTGGCGTGCTTCGCTCCGTGCGAGACGAGGCCAATTCCGGACTGCTAGCGAAGCTGGAGTACCAAGTATTTGCAACCGCATTTGATGACTTTTTGGACCATGCCTCATCTTTCCATAAATCGGGGAAGGTGAGGGAGGCCGCGATACTTGTCTCGTCCGTCCTTGAAGACACCGTGAAGCGCATCGCACAGAAGAACGGAATTGCCGCTAGCGGCGCCTCATTGGAACCTCTGATCGATCAGTTGGTAAATGCAGAAGTATTTACGACTGTGAAGGCGAAGCGGATCAAGTCATATGCCGGCGTAAGGAACTCAGCCCTCCACGCGGAATGGGACAAGCTTGATCTCAAGGACATTGGGCAGGCAATCGAAGGTGTTCGTGAACTTCTTGATGACTATCTGTAGGTGCGAGATGGCTAACCAGTCGCTCGAGCCGACTCGCGTCGGCAAGCCGCCGCTCGCGGCTCAGCTTCAACGTTAGCCATCATGTCAATGCAGCGCAGCGTCCAACAGCAGAACGCTTCAGTCGAGGCCGGGATTCGTGCGGCGGCGGAGAAATTCTCCCAAGGCGCAGCTGGGTTCGCTTGGCTCCACGCCATCCTTCGGGCGAATCGGATGGACGCAGATTCCGGATTGCTTGTTCGCCTTACGGAGATTCCAGATCAAGGAGGCCAACTTGTGGCCGGGCTCTGGCTAACTTCAGCGAGAAGGTTCATTGAGTTTCAAGTTTCACTCTCGCGCGAGAGTGGTGAACTACAAGAAGTTGAACGGTTCCTTGATGTCACGTCATCGATGGCCGTGGAGTCCGGGCAGCGGGGCACGGGGCAATCCTTCGGGTTTCTCGCGCTCAAGGTGCTTGCGGAGGCCCATGATGGCTAACCTGTCGCTCGAGCCGACTCGCGTCGGCAAGCCGCCGCTCGCGGCTCAGCTTCAACGTTAGGCTGCACGGAAGCATTGAGTTATGGCACGATCTGACGCTCTTGAACCGAGGGGGTGAGCATGTTCGAAGCGCATCTATTGGTCACAGCAATTCTGCTGCTGTGTGCGTTTGCATTCCGATTTGCTGGGGCCAGGCCACTGCTCAATACGATTGACTATCGAACCATCGGCGATGCAGCGCAGTTCAATCGCTACGTTGGAACGCGGATGTTTGTCCCTGCAGCAGTAGCGGCTTGCTGCGCTGCAGTTACCTACTGGAACCCGGTGCTTGGGGTGCCGCTGATCTTCGCAATTCCGCTGTCTGTCCTGTGCGTCGTCGTCTGGATTGGCATTGGCAGCAAGCGGTTCTCCGCTAGCACTAGCGGTCGGAGCAAGAGTGCAGCCTAACCTGTCGCTCGAGCCGACTCGCGTCGGCAGGCCGCCGCTCGCGGCTCAGCTTCAACGTTAGGTTGCAGTGACTGCGATGATTAATCACCACATGCATTCTGTACGGCGATCGCTTCTAGGACTGACGGCCGGTGTAGTGACCGCCGCATTCTCGGCACAGTCGAAGGCGGAGTGCACCATCTACCCAGACGCCTATGCACGCGTAAAGATCTGGTCATGCCGGGCTGTTGAGTTAAAGCCATCACCAGTTCGATTAGGAGACCTATATCCGTCTTCTGGTCAGAAGGACCAGGCGGTAGATGTTCCATCAAGCAGGTTTGTGGGCTCATTGTTGGAGGTGGAGTTCCTCGAGGTTTTACCGCCAAGGGGTAAGTGGAGCGCAGCAGCGCACACGCCCTGGCAGACTTGGAAGGTGGGAAAGTGGGCAACCTTGATCACAGAGCAGCAGTCGACGGACGCATGCCGAATCAAAGGGCGGGACTACGTGGTTACCCACCAGGTTTGTTGCGACACCCTTCCGCAGGAGGGAGCATGCATGGTCCCGAGCAGCTTGCAGTTTGTGCGCGTTAATCCACCTGGCTCGGTATCTGAAATTCTGAAGGTCGACCCATATGCTTTCAGCAACAAGCCGTTGCCGCCGCGTGACCGTTGATTTGAGGTATCCGATTGCATCGAGCGAGCCACCTAACCAGTCGCTCGAGCCGACTCGCGTCGGCAGGCCGCCGCTCGCGGCTCAGCTTCAACGTTGTGCATCAGGCTGCCGGGAGTCCAAGTGAGGATGGTTGGTCGTTCGCGTCAAAGCCAGTTGGACGCTTGCGGAGGCACAAGTTCTCCTTGCGGCGAGGCTTGGTGCAGCTCGATCGCCGACGCTGCGCCGCGTGGCGCCAGTGATAGTGGCCGTGTGGCCAAGGTCGGGCGTCATGCGGTTCTCATGGCGCAGCGGCCCGCATGTTCAAGCAACAGCCTGTCGCCTCAGCCGTCTGCCACGTGGGTGTGGCTCCGTTTCGCATCTCGCGTGCGCAGCGGCAGTGCCTTCGAAGTGGCTCTGCACAACCTGCCGGTCAAGTGGGACGTCCCACGGCGGGCGCCGGTGGGCCGTCTTGCGCAGGCTGTGCCGCCGTGGGCCGCCCCTTACCTTCACCGTTAGGTCTCATGAATACGAGTCAGCGCGAGTACGTACTCTGGTCTGGGCATCTGACCGTATACGCGTTGGCTACTTTCTGGACGTTCGTCTCGTACAAGTACAACTGGCTCAACGTCGGAGGCGGGAAGAGCGAATTCATTGAGCTTTGGATACGACTCAGTGGAATCGTTCCGGACGTAGCAATGCTCGCATGGCTAATCGTTGGCGTTGCTCCGTTCATCTACCGAGAGTGGATCAGGCTCTCGGGAAGGACACTTGCAGTTCACTTGCTGTCTTGCTTGCTCGTTGTTCCAGCAATCTTCTTCGCAACAGACTGGTTCTTTCATCGTGGCTTTCCTCGCCCGCCCATGTGAATACCATGCGACCTAACCAGTCGCTCGAGCCGACTCGCGCCGGCAGGCCGCCGCTCGCGGCTCAGCTTCAACGTTAGAGCGCACCAAATGCAAAAGCTAGATCCGGCCTTTATCGCAGCTGAGGAGTTTGTGTGGATGCAGCCCGATGGCAGCTCCAAGCCACTGCATGCGCGAGTCGGTACACCGTACCTGGCCGGAGATGGTGGTTGGGTTTGCCCCGCGGAGCTTGAAGGACTGGATGGCCGATACCCGGATGTAGCGGGAGAGACTTCAATGCAGGCACTGAGCCTGGCCATTGGGCTTGTTTCAGTGCGTCTGGGTCACCTCATAGAGAAGGGCGAGCACCTTGCATATCCAGAGACGCCAGCGTCTAGGCTGGATGCCAAGAATCTCTCAGTAGCGTTCGGCAGCTTGGGGGCAACCAGTGCGCCCTAACCAGTCGCTCGAGCCGACTCGCGTCGGCAGGCCGCCGCTCGCGGCTCAGCTTCAACGTTAGGTCTCAGGAAGGCAATGCCACTTCATCGGTCAATGCGCTCGGTTTGCGAAGCGCGATGCTTCAGGTCCGCCCCGCCAACGCGCGGCTCGGTCCAGCGCACCATGCCGGAGGCATCGTGCGAACAGCCGCTAGAGGCCGTGCCTTCGTTCACCATTCCTTGCCAGTTGGTTGCTGGCGTTTCACGCCGCAGTGCTGCGCCTGGCAGTCAGTCAGTTGAGTGGTCTGCGCGAGTCAGTGCTAAGACGCAATCGCTGGGCCGCAGGCCAGGCCCGTCTAACTCAAATCCAAATGCGGGGCGTTCCTCGCGCGAGTCTGGTTCTTCCGGTTAGTCAGGTCGTGTCGCTTGCCTAAGCTGGCGGTTCCTGCCGCTGCCTCCGGTTGGCCGTGTGGCCAGCAAGAGCCCGAGACCTAACCAGTCGCTCGAGCCGACTCGCGTCGGCAAGCCGCCGCTCGCAGCTCAGCTTCAACGTTGTGCATCAGGCTGCCAAGAGGCCAAGTGAGGATGGTTCGTCGTTCGCGTCAAAGCCAGTTGGCCGTTTGCGGAGGCACAAGTTTTCCTTGTGGCGCGGCCTGGCGTAGCTCGATCGCCGCCGCTGCGCCGCGTGGCGCGAGTGATCGTGGCCGTGTGGCCAAGTCGGGTGTCATTCGCTTCTCCTTGCGCGGGCTGTCCGCATGTTCAAGTACCAGCCTGTCGCCTCAGCCGTCTGCCACGTGGGTGTTGCTCCGGCTAGCATCTCGCGACCGCAGCGGCCGTGCCTTCGAAGTGGCTCTGCACAACCTGCCGGTCAAGCGGGACGTCCCACGGCGGGTGCCGGTGGTCCGCCTTGCGCTGGCCGTGCCGCCGTGGTCCGCCCCTTACCTTCACCGTTAGATTCCTTGAACTGCACTGCGAAGGCCGAGATGCTTCACGAAGGGTTCGAAGTCGCGGTCGGAATGAAGAAGCGTGTATCCGCCTTCGATGCATCGCGTGGCGATGATCGTGTCAATGGTCTTGCGCACGGTGAAGCCAAGAGCGCGCAGTGTTCTGAAATTCTTCGCCGCTTGGATCGCAATGTCCTTGCCGCCAAGTTCCACAACTTCCAGCGAGTCGAGAAGCTTCTTGGCTTGATTGAAATCGCGATCACTCACGAACCCTTGCAAGACCTCGGCCAGGATCAAATCGCCAATTGCCAGTGGCTCACGTCCGAGCAAGCTATCGAGCTTCTCGGTCTGCGCCGTTGCCGCGCCTCGAAAGTAGTCGATCCAGACGCTGGAATCGACAAGAATCACTTGTCGGTTCTCATTGCGCCCAAGTCACCTTCCCAGGTCACTTTGCCGCGAAGTTGGCGTATCTTTTCCTGCTGGCGCAACAGAAGCACGGTGCGCAGCCCAAGTTCCACAGCTTCGCGCTTTGTCTTCAAGCCCGTCGCACGCAACGTATCGTTCATCAACTTGTCGTCAATCTCGATGTTGGTTCGCATTGTGTGTACTCCTTTGAGTTCGAATACACATTCTATCTTCTGCTGGGCAGGTCTCGGCAATGCGCCGGAATCTAACCAGTCGCTCGAGCCGACTCGCGTCGGCAAGCCGCCGTTCGCGGCTCAGCTTCAACGTTAGGCGTCAAATGCCGACTCGATTGCATTTCACCGGCTCTACTTGGTTCGTTTCGTTCGTCGCACTTGTTGTTGCGCTTGGAACGCATCTCCTGCTGGAGAGCATCATTCCAATAGCTGCCTTTGACTGGCTCAACAGTGCGTCGTCGAGCTCGGATCCCTACTACCGCATTGCTGGTGCATCGTATTGGCGGGAGGATTCAATACTTCGGCTGCTGGCCTTTGGCTTCGGTGGGGCCGTGGCTTGCCTACTTGCGTGGTCGAAGTCGAAGTGGCTAGTCGCAAGCCTTGTACTTGTCAGTGTGGCGGCCACTGCTTTTGCTCAGTTTCCGGGAAGGAGCGCTACTTGGGAACTGGTTGTCTGGGCACTATCTGCCCCCGCTGGTGCACTTCTTGTCGGTTTGGCGTTTGCTCGCAATGAACGCGACGCCTAACCTGTCGCTCGAGCCGACTCGCGTCGGCAAGCCGCCGCTCGCGGCTCAGCTTCAACGTTAGCCGTCTCAATGATCAAGGTCGCTTCAGCGGAAGAATTCAAGCGCCTCATCGAGGCGCTCGCATATGACGTTGAGAGCGCCAACATTCACTGGCGCCTATACGTTGGTGTTCACGCCGCAATTGGAGAAAGCCGCTGTGTGTATGAGCAGTCTGCAACTTTCTGGCATCTAACCTTCAATGCTCACACCTTCACAGCGCTGCAGTTTCTGTCGAGGGCATTCGATCAAGAGCAGAGGTCATTGCATCTCCTAAGTTGGCTCAAAACAATTGAGGCCAATCTGCACCTGTTTGAGCCCGAAGAATTCAAGAAGCGTCTTGCGGGCAATCCGTTTGCCGAAAGCTTGGCCGAGTGTTCGCGCTCGCCGGACCCAGACCAACTTAAGGCAGATATCGCGCTTTGCATGGCGACTGACCCCGACGTAAACCTTCTTGTGCGCCACCGCAACAGCATCGGTGCCCACCGGAGTGCCCGAGCGGCCGTCACTGGACTCGCCCCTGATGGCGTACCTGTCGATGTACTTGAAAGGCTGCTGGATCGGGCGCACACGATACTGAATCGCTATTCCAGCTTGTTCGCCGCTTCTACATACTCTCGCCAGATGCTTGGCCATGACGACTACCGCTATGTTGTTTCTTCAGTTTCTCAAGCCGTTGAACGCTCGCGCACTCAGCACGGAGACGGCTAACCTGTCGCTCGAGCCGACGTCCGTCGGCAAGCCTCCGTCCGCGGCTCAGCTTCAACGTTAGGCCGCAAAGCCGTCACGCCATGAAAAGCACAAGCTACGGGAGCCACACATGACAGCGCCCAAGAACTCTTCCGCTCCGGCTAAGAGATTTCCTAAGACCACACCGGTTGAAGACGCTGCAAAGCCAGCATCCGAGCTGATTGACGCCCGAATCGGGGAACTTCAAGATTGGCGAGGCGAACTGCTGTCTCGCCTGAGGCGCGTGATTAGGAGCGCCGATGCAGGAATTACGGAGGAGTGGAAGTGGAACACTCCCGTTTGGGCCTGCCACGGCATCATTTGCACTGGCGAAAGCTACAAGAACGCTGTCAAGCTCACCTTTCCGAAAGGCGCTTCCGTCAGGGATCCTGCGAACTTGTTCAACTCGAGTCTCGATGGGAACGTGCGGCGGGCAATCGACTTCCCCGCAGGTTGTAGTCTTGACGAGGATGCATTGAAAGCACTCATTCAGGCCGCCATAGCAGTGAACAAGTCGACCGCTGCTAGCAAAGCGAAGAATGCGGCCTAACCTGTCGCTCGAGCCGACTCGCGTCGGCAGGCCGCCGCTCGCGGTTCAGCTTCAACGTTGTACCGCAGGCTTAGGGAAGGCCAAGTGAGGATGGTTCGTCGTTCGCGTCAAATCCAGTTGGCCGTTTGCGAAGGCACAAGTTCTTTTTGCGGCGCGGCTTGGCGCAGCTCGGTCGCTGCCGCTGGTCCGCGTGGTGCCAGTGGTCGTGGCCGTGTGGCGAAGATCGGTCGGCGCTTCGTTCTCTTTGCGCGGCGGCCCGCATGGTCAAGCACGGGCCTGCCGCCTCGGGCTTGTGCCACGTGGGTGTTGCTCCGTTTAGCATCTGGCGCTCGCCACGGCGGGCGCTTCGAGGCGGCTCGGTACAACCTGCCGCTCAAGCCGACTCGCGTCGGCAAGCCGCCGCTCGCGGCTTAGCTTCATCGTTAGGCTCACAATTCAATGAATACAGGGGGAGAAATGCACGCTATTGATTCGAGGCCACGCGGCCTATGGTTGGGTGGAATTGCCGCCGCCGTTTCGCTGATTGGGGTGTACGCCCTGTTCACGGGCTCTATCGCGCTGGCTGATCGCTTCTGGTCGGCCGTCATGGATTCGCCGGCGGGGTGGTCTGCATACCTCTACAGCAGCAGAAACACAGCTTGGACGATCTTCTATCCAGTGTGCTTCGTCATTTCCCTATTGGCCGGAATGGTTGGTGCCTGGTTTGGCCCGCGCCGGTCCTTCGCAATGCTGGCTCTGTTGGTTGCGGTTGCGCTCTTCTTGCTTGCGTACTGGATTCCACTTCCTGTGCCGTTCATGCTCGCGCCGGTGCTTCTGCTTGCGTGGGTAGCGGTCTGGGTATTTGGCCTATGTGCTGGTGTCTTGCTGCAGTGGCGTAATGAGCGGCTGGCCTAACCAGTCGCTCGAGCCGACTCGCGTCGGCAAGCCGCCGCTCGCGGCTCAGCTTCAACGTTGGGCGTCTTAGTAGTGATATCGGAGTTGTGCGATCAGAAGAGCATCGCCTTCGACCTTGTAGACCACGCGATGCTCGTCGGTGATCCTGCGAGACCAAAACCCTGAGAGCGCATGCTTGAGCGGTTCAGGTTTGCCGATACCTTCAAATGGCTCTCGCTGGATCTCTCGAATCAGCTTGTTGATGCGGTCAACCATCTTGCGGTCTTGCTTCTGCCAGTAGAGATAGTCTTCCCATGCCTCATCAGCAAAGATCAGCTTCACTTGGTCAGTTCTCGCTCAACGCCTTGGCCGGCGCTCAATTGCGCCGCCGCCGAGATCAAGCGCTTGGCGTTCGCCGGATTGCGAAGCAGATACGCAGTCTCTTCCATGGCCTGGAAGTCCTCGAGTGACAGCATCACCACTGACTGCTCACCATTTCGCGTAATGATGAGGGCCTCATGATCATTGCAAACTCGATCCATGGTGCTGGCCAAGTTGGCGCGGGCGGCCGAGTAGGTAATCGCATCCATTGCAGGGCTCCTTTGTTGTACGCATTATTGTACGCACTCAACGTCGGGTTGTCTAAGGCTCTGGTCAAGACGCCCAACCAGTCGCACGAGCCGACTCGCGTCGGCAAGCCGCCGCTCGCGGCGCAGCTTCAAGGTTAGGCTTCAAGTTCCAACTACCCTTGCGCCATGTTCTCGCACATCTTCATTGGCGTTAGCGACTTTGATCGAGCGCTTGATTTCTATGTACCGCTCATGGCGGCTCTAGGCATTGAGCTGCGCTTCTGCGATCGCAGTCGTCCTTGGGCTGGATGGCAATCGCAGGGGAATCCAAGACCCCTGTTCCTCATTGGCACCCCTTATGACAATCAACCGCCTCACGCTGGCAACGGTCACATGACAGCATTCTTGGCTACAAGTCGAGCGGGCGTGCGCCGCGCCTATCTACTGGCGTTGGCTAACGGGGGCACTTCCGAGGGGGAGCCAGGCTTGAGGCCCCAGTACCACCAAGACTACTATGGCGCCTACTTCCGAGATCCAGATGGAAACAAGCTCTGCATTGCCTGTCATGCTGAAGAGGGAGAGGCCAGCGTCAACGAAAACGCGTAGCCGTTCGCTCGATCCAGCTCCCGTCGGCAACCCCTGCATCGATCGGTGTTCTCCGGCATGCTTGGCATGCCGGAGACAGACGCTCATGTCGAACGACAGGCCACAGAATGCAAGCTCACCATGGGATATGACGCGCTAGTTCGCATCGCTGCTCTTTGTGTCGTTCTCGCAGGTGCCGAGACACTGCATGGGATCGCCAGGACCACGCTCGTCGTTCCGCGCATCGGAAAGGAGCGGGCACTGAAGCTGAGCGCTCTGACAGGCACATGCCTTGCATCTGCAATCTGCTGGCTCTTGGTGCCAGAAATCGGGCTGCAGTCGCCGGGTGCTCATCTGGTCTTGGGTATCGGCCTCGCTGGGTTCATGGCTGGATTTGACATCGCCCTTGGCATGTGGCTTTTGCGTAAATCTTGGGCAAAGATCTGGCCCGACTTCGATCCGCGTACCGGAAACTTCCTGCTGTACGGTTTGCTCGGCTTGTGCTTCATACCGCTGCTGGTTTGGTATGCGAACCACTTGTAGTCATGCCATGCGGCCCAGCCAGCCGCTCGAGCCGTCTCGCGTCAGCAGACCGAGTTCGCGGCTTCTACGATTCAACTTCACCGGACCCTGTATCGTCATACCATGAAGCCCATCCTCACCACCCTCCTGTTCATCGCCACCCTCGCGCAGTCAGTGTCGGCGGCCGACGCGAAGCTCGATACACCCCTGATTGGCTCCTGGTCCGTCGATACGTCCCGGCTGCCGATGGCTCCCGCCGCCCGACCCAAGAGCGTCATGATCACCTTCTCGGAATCAGGTTCAGAGCAGGTGAAGATGAAAGTTGAGGTTGTTGATCCAGCTGGGAATCGCATGGAGGCCGAGGGCATCACACCGCTGGACGGCACGCCAACGCCGGTGAAATCAAACTTCGAGGCTGATATCTCCGCAACCCTCATGCCGAGGCCTGATGTCCTGATCATGCAATTGGGCAAGAACGGCATTCCCGCGTCGACCCGAATCTACGCAGTCCAAGCCGACAGCGCTTCGATGATTGAAACAGTTGCCTACTTTGGTGCGGACGGCCGCCCGGTGCTGCGCAAGAACTACTTCTCCCGCGTTCGCTGAGCGTGCAGGCGTCCAAGCAGTTGCTCAAGCCGACTCGCGTTTTCAGGCCGCCGGGTGACGCGCATCTTCAACGGTAAGCATTGGAAATCCGCTCATGCGTCGCGCAGCAGACCTGCCCAATATCGGTCCCAAGTCAGAGCAGATGCTTGCCCAGGCGGGAATTACGAGCCTTGCGAAGCTGCAGGAGTTGGGTGCGGTGCCTGCGTTCTGCCAGGTCAAGCGTGCTGGCGCAAATGCGAGCTTGAACTTGCTTTGGGCTTTGGAGGGCGCGATCTTGGGGATTCCGTGGCAACAGGTTGCGCGCGAGCATCGAACAAGCCTTCTGTTGGCCCTTGAGGACTACGAGCGTGATGGACATTCATGAAAACTCTCAAAGGCACCGCACTATCCAGGCTGGTTCTCATGGCCCTTGCCGTCGCGAGCTCAGGACAGGCGCAGAGTCAAAGCCAAGGCTCGAACTGGGCTCAGGACTGTCGCGCCCGCGGCGGTCAGGTGGTTGAGTATCGAGTGAGCAGAGTCAAGGAAGGCGTTCCCTTGCACCTGAATGCACCGGCTGTACCCGCTGAGAAACGCGATGCAGCATGGGACGAGTACGCCTGCGCGTACCGGAAGGCTGCCGATCTCGTCGTGGACAAGAAACTCTGCATCCGATTGGCTCCGTGACAACCGCGCACATACCTTCGCACCTGGTCGACTTCTGGAGTGCTTTCTCCAACTCCATCGGTGGCATTGAAACTGCGCGCTTCTACGAGGCATGCATCTTCGGCGATAGTGAGGAACTGGCGAATGAGCTAGCCGCACTCGTGCTGCGGGGCGTCAAGCGCGCAACAGCGGCGTCGGTATGGTCCTGTGAAGGGGAGGGCAAACGACTTCCCGTTCCAGGCGATCTGAGTATCGTCACGAACTGGGCTGGCAGCCCTCTGTGCATCATTGAAACCGAAGCGGTCGAGCTTGTGCCCTTCAACGAAGTCAGCGCCGAGTTTGCAGCCACAGAAGGTGAAGGGGATGGCTCGTTGTCGTTCTGGCGAGAAGCGCACAGACAGTACTTCACCCGCGAATGCTCACGGGCAGGCCGTCAGTTCAGCGAAGACATGCTTGTTGCCTGTGAGCGGTTCAAGCTTGTCTATCGGCCTTCAATCAGCTCGGTCTGACCAGCTCCTGGTGTCGACTGGCGCCGGCAAGAGTCAGCTGGCTTGCCTGCTGCGAGCGTGTCACCCGTCATCACGAGAGCGATTCCATGTTGCGAGCGGTCTCCCGCAGCCGCTGCTCATCGAGGATGTCGATGCGGTAGCCTCGTGTGGCGATGCAGCCCAGCGTCCGGAGCCGCGCCAGGCTGCGCGACAGCGTTTCTGGCGAGGTGCTCAGCTCGGAGGCCAGCAGGTTTTTGCGCTGCGCCAGCACGACATGCGGGCCTTCGGGCGACGGCGAGGCGGAGCTGAGGATCCAGCCGGCCAGGCGGCCGAGCACGTCCTTGCTGGCGAGATCGCGTTTGGCCTGGGTCTCGTGCTTTACGCGCTCGGCCATGCTGGCCAGGATCAGCCGGTACAGCCGCGGATGCTGCGTGCAGACATCTTCCACCCGCGTCGCGGGAAACTCGTAGACGACTGCGTCGGTCGCCGCCACGGCCGACTCCAGGTAGGGCCCACGCAGCCAGGCACTGCACACATCCAGCCAGGCTCCGGAGCGCACGGTGCGCGTCTGATGCCAGGTTTGCTGCTCGTCCCAGTAGCCGATGGAGGCCTGGCCATGCGCCAGCAGCCATGCCGCGCCCGCATGCCTGTTCAGGCGCAGGATGGGCACCTTGGCCGCAAAGCTGTGGCGCGCTGCAATCTGCGCGAGCGCATCGAGCTCCTCGTCCTCGATGAAGGCCGGCGCGAAGGCCCGCTTGAGCGCCTCTCTCACCGAGTCGGGGCCGGCGCGTTCCGGCGCCGGCAGATTGAAGTCGTGCGAGCGAGCGAATGGATTGCCAGAGGCTGAAGCCGTGTGTTGAGTCATGAGAGTTCCCCTATTGCCGGTTCAACTCTCGCGGATTGCCGGGCGCATGGGATTGCCCCACATCAACCAAGCAAATCACTCAACTTTGATGGCCGTCAGCGAATCTGCAGATTCGGGCGGGGCCACGCAACCTGCCCGCTCGGCCAGGCGCGCTCGGCTAAGCAAGGGCGCCGAAGAAGCCCAGCGGGCTCTTGCTGAGTGCCACCGAGACAATCCAGCCCGCGCTCAACAGGGCCGCCAGCCAGGCCAGCAGTCGCACGGAGCGCGGTCTGCCCGGCCGTAGTGCCACGACACCCAGGCCGATGTAGACCAGCAGCCCGATGATCTTGGCCAGCAGCCAGGGCGCGGTCTCGGGTGAGGCCTTGATCATCGAGGCCAACACCAGCGCCGAGAGCAGCAGCACCGAATCCACGATGTGCGGAATCGTTCGCGCCGGCGGCTGGTTCACCCAGCCAGCGCCCATGAGCGATGCGGCGCCGCGCGCGAAGAAGCCGGTCAGCGAGAGCGCGACTGCACCTTGGTGGATGAGCTTGACGCTGAAGTAGTCCATGGGCTTATCCCGGGCGGCCGTCGAGGCGGGGGCGCGAGAGCACTGGCCAGTAGCGGATCGCATAGAGCCCGAAGCCTGCCGACCAGAGCACGGCCGAGCCCTGCACTGCGGTCATCAGCAGCGAGGGCTGGATGAGCGGCACCGTGACGCGCACCAGGGCTGCCAGGGCCACGAGCACATAGCTGGCCGTGTCGTACCTGTCCGCGAGCAGCGGTCGCGCCGTATGCCCGCGCGCGGTGCGGGTCATCATGCCGATGATCAGCCCGCCCACGGCGCCCACCGTCAGCGCATGGGTGGCCAGCGTTGGCGCCACGTGGCCGAGCAGGCCCAGCGCGCGCAGCAACAGGTGGATCGGAATCCACAGATAGGCCAGGTGCAGCACCCAGACCAGCGGCGTCTTCAGCGTCTTCCAGGGCCGCCACTGCAGCCAGCGCCAGAGCTGGGCCGCGCTGGCCAGCGCGGCGATCACGGCGAGAGTCAGGCTGTTCAAACCAATGACATCAGCGGCAAGCAGGGCCAGGGTGAGGCCCAGTGCGGCGCGCTCGGTGCCCACATGCCTGGTCGCGCCGGCGCCCGGAATGCCGTTGTTGGTGAACATCGGGATGACGCGCCCGCCCATCACCGCCATGATGAAGAGCACCACGTCCAGCGCGACCTGGATGCCCAGCAACGGGCCTTGCTGCGTCAGCTGCATCTGCGAGAAGTGGACCACGCCGGCCGCCACAGCGATCAACAGCAGCAGGCCCACGAAGAAGTAGTTGCGGCGATTGCCCGAGCGGTAGAAAGGCAGGGCCAGGCAGGCCGCGGCCGCGAGCGGGAAGGCGATATTGCAGGCAGCGGCCAGCCCCGCGTAGGGTGTCAGCACCAAGACGCGGGCCGCCAGCCACAGCGCCGCGAGCGCGGCCAGGAATCTGCCGGTCGGTGTCGGCAGGTTCGACCAGTTCTTGCCCGCGGTGAACAGGAAGCCGACGATGACCGCGAGCGTGAAGCCGAACACCATCTCATGCGCATGCCAGATCGGGCCGGCCAGATAGGCATGTGGCAGCAGGCCCGAGAACTGCAAGGTCCAGAGCGGAATCGACAAGGCGGCGAAGGCGCTGGCCAGCAGGTAGAACGGCCGGAAGCCGAGCTCGAAAAGCGCGAAGCGGCGTTGCACCTGCACGCGCGGTTCATGGATTTGTATCAAGGGCATGGCGATCAGGTCTTTGTTATGGAGGCGTGCACGCGCCGCCATGTGTGGGCGGGGCCTCCGGGCCGGCATACGGATAGCTGGCGGCGCTCATCTGGGCGTCCCCGCCTGCTTCGCCAGTGTCTGGAAATGCAGGACGTTTGCCAGTCGGGTCTTGTTGCGCGTGATGTCGGCCAAGGTGTAGCCGTCGAGCGCAGCGTAGAAGGCGTTGACTGCTTCGGCCAGCACGCCTTTGAGCTGGCAGCAGGCGACGATGGCGCAATTGCTCTGGGCATCCGAAAAGCACTCGGCTGGCATTGCTGCACCTTCGGTGTCGCGCACCACGCGGCCAATGCAGATCTCGCCAGCCGGCATCGCCAGCAGCATGCCGCCGCCCTTGCCGCGCAGCGTCGAGATCCAACCGCTCCTAGCCAGGAAGTGCACGACCTTGGTCAGGTGATGTTCTGACACTTCGAAGGCCGCCGCGATTTCCGAGATCGTGGCCCGGCGATCAGGATCAGCGGCCAGGAACATCAGCACGCGCAGGCTGTAGTCGGTGAATGCGGTGAGCTTCATGATGCTGACGGGGGCACAGGGCCCCATCCATTCTTTCTCGATCAGGTCTTGCCGGTGGCGTTGCGTGCCGCTGGCCGCCAGACAGATAGATCTGCCCTCCGAGGCCACCGAACGACAGGACGGAGAAGAGGTCGAGCAGAGGCCACAGCCTGCAGTCGCACTTCATGGCTTGCTACTGAGGCAATGAAGGTGCATTGGCAATGCATCTATTGTAAAAGCAGGATGTCCTTCTGCGTTGATTCGAATCAAAGAGCTTGAGGGCAAGGCGGGGGCTTGCGGGGACAATCACGCCATGGCCCTGCAATACAAGACCCTGCCCGTCACCGCCTTCCAGCAGAACTGCTCCGTCGTCTGGTGCGATGAAACGCTGGACGCGGCGGTGATCGACCCTGGTGGCGAGCTGCCGAAGTTGCTGGACTTCGTTGCGCGCCAGGGGCTCACATTGAAGGCGATCTGGCTGACCCATGCGCACATCGACCATGCCGGCGGCACCGGCGAGCTCGCGCGCACGAAAGGCCTGCCCATCATCGGCCCGCATCCTGGCGACCAGTTCTGGATCGACGGCCTGGCGCAGCAGAGCGCGATGTTCGGCTTTCCGGCGGTCGAGCCGTTCAAGCCCACGCAGTGGCTGGCTGACGGCGACCAGGTGCAGATCGGCCAGCAGACCTTGAACGTGCGCCATTGCCCCGGCCACACGCCGGGCCATGTGGTCTTTCATTCCGAGAGCGCCGGGCGTGCCTTCGTCGGCGACGTGCTGTTTGCCGGCGGCGTGGGCCGCAGCGACTTCCCGGGCGGCGACCATGCCACGCTGATCCGCTCGATCACAGAGCGGCTCTGGCCCATGGGGGACGCGACGGTCTTCATTCCCGGCCATGGCCCGGAGAGCAGCTTCGGTACCGAGCGGCGGACCAACCCCTATGTGCGCGGCACCTGAGCCGCGCCTGGCTCGGCGTCAGCGCAGCGGGCCGGCCACCTCGAAGCGCTGCGGCGGCTTGGCCGAGCGCTCATAGAGCCCTTGCACCTTGGGCAGGCTCAGCTGGATTTCCTTGATCCGCGTCTTGCTCGATGGATGGGTCGAGAGAAACTGCGGCGGTGCGCCCTTGGCGGCCTGGGTCATCTTCTCCCACAGGCTGACGCCCGCAGCGGGGTCGTAGCCGGAACGCGCGGCCAGCTCCATGCCCACCAGGTCGGCCTCGCTCTCGTCACTTCGGCTGTAGGTCAGGGTCAGGAGATTGGCGCCGACCTGCATCGCAGCATCGCCCAGATTGCCCAGCCCCAGCAGGTTTGACAACAGATTGGCGCCTACTCTTGTGCCGGTGGTCTTGGCCATGCGTTCGCGTGCATGTTCGCGCAGGGCGTGGGCGATCTCATGGCCCATGATGGTGGCCACCTCATCGTCGCTCAGCTTGAGCTTTTCGAGGATGCCGTAATAGAAGGCGATCTTGCCGCCCGGCATGCAGAAGGCATTGAGCTGCGGGCTCACCACCAGGTTGACTTCCCATTTCCACTGCTGGGCCCGATCGTTCCAGGGCAGCGCAAAGGGAATCATGCGTGCGGCAATGCTGCGCAGTCGGCGGGTCTGCGGATGGTCCGGGGGCAGCAAGGCGCGCTTGCCAGCCTCCTGGCCCATCATCTGCTGGTACTGCTGGGCCGCGCCCTGCTCGACCTGCGCAGCCGGTATCAGGTCGACAGCCCAGCTCTTCTTGCCCACGTCCACGCCCTCGCGGGCCCAGGCAGGCAGCACCGCCGCGGCGAGCAGCCCGCCCGTGAAGAGCCGCCGCCCGCGAGCGCGACAGTTGCAGTGGCCAAAGCCGTGAACGGGTGTTCCCGCCGCGGAGGCATTGGCGTCGGGATCGAAGGGGAGAAGGTCGTCAAACATGCGCCCATTCTGCGATACAAAGCCCGGGCATTGCCGAGGCCCGACAATAGTCACCATGCAGCCGTCGCCTGTTCCCGATGCCGTCAAGTTCCGTGCCGCCCTGGGCATGTTCGCCACCGGCGTCACCATCATCACCGCCCGGGCCGCCGACGGCAGCCTGGTGGGCCTGACCGCCAACTCCTTCAACTCGGTGTCGCTGTCGCCGCCCCTGGTGCTCTGGAGCCTGGCGAAGCAGGCCGGCTCGATGCCGGTGTTCAGCCGCGGCTCGCATTACGCGATCAACATCCTGGCGGCCGACCAGAAGGACCTGGCCCAACGTTTCGCCACCCGCGACATCGACCGTTTCGCCGGTTTGAAGTTTCGCGACGGCGCCGGTGGCGCACCGGTGCTGGACGGCGTGGCCGCCTGGTTTGAATGCGCCAACCGCAGCCAGTACGAGGAGGGCGACCACGTGATCTTCGTCGGCGAGGTCGAGCATTGCGGCCGTCGCGAAGGCGCGCAGCCGCTGATCTTCCACGGTGGCCGCTACTACACCGAACTGCCGATCTGAACGCCTAGAACGCCGGCGCGCCCTGCAAGGCGTCCAACTCCAGCTTCAGACGCGCGTTCTCGGCCTCCAGCTCGGCCACGCGCTGGCGCAGGACCTGCAGTTCATCCGCGGCTGCCACCGCTTCGGTTGGCGCCTCTTCAGCCGGCTCAACCTTGATCGTCACCCGCTTCTTGGTTTCGCGCACCCGCTTGGCGGCCTGTTTGAGCTCGTCCTTGCCGCCGGCAACGGCCGCCTGCTGCTCCTCGGCGGGCAGCGAGGCCACGACGGCGGCGGCGGCCAGCGAGATCTGGCCGGTCTTGACCGCCTCGACCAGCTCGGGCGCCGCCTGCTTCTGGATCTTCTCGATCTGCAGCATCTGCGAGCTGCTCAGGCGCGCGGCCTTGGCAATCGCCTCGCGGGTGTTCAGGGGCGCGGGAGGTGGCAGCGCGGGCTCGCCCGCTGGTTCAGGCAGATCCGATTCCGGTGCGTCGCCCGAGAGCAGTGCAGCACGGCGGGCGGCGATGATTTCCTTCTTCCGCAAGGCAAGCACGCCGCGCTGGAAGTCGGAGACGCTGCGGCGGCCCAGGTGCTGGTCGATCATCCACAGGTGCACGTCTTCCATCGAGCGGAAGCGCGTGTTCTGCACCGTGTTGAAGGGCAGACCATGCTTCTGGCAGATGCCATAGCGGTTGTGACCGTCCACCAGCACCTCGCCCCACAGCACCAGCGCGTCGCGGCAGCCCTCGGTCAGGAGGCTGCGTTCCAGCGCCTCGTGTTCCTCGGGGGTCAGCGGCTCGATATAGGCCTTCAGCTCTTCGTTGACAACAATATTCATGGGCATCCCGGTGCGAGGGCCGGGACTATAGCTGGCCCGCTCGTCCTCGTTCATGCCCTGGCCGTCGTCGCTGCAGATGAACTGCAGCTGCTTTTTCGTCCAGCGCCCGGCATTCCACCGTCAAGAGGCCCTGCTCACGTCGCCAGCAGCGTCAGGCGGCGCAGCCAGCCACGTCGGTTCACTCGCAAGCCCTTCAGGCCCAAGAAACACCGCCCTTTTGACCGCACCCTTTTCGCACAGGTGCTTCGCCCTCGTCCACGGATCTGCGGTGAAGTCTGAGCGAGCCTAGGGCTGGCCGAGCGTGATCCAGTGGGCGACGGAAGCGTTGAAAAAACCCGATTCGGCATAGGCGCGGCGCAGCACACCCAGCCGGCGCAAGCGCTCGAGACCGAGATCGAGCCGCGCCTTCAGTGCAGCCGCATCGGGGTGCCGGGCCGACAGCAGGTAGTGGCGGCTGCCCCGCAAGGCGACCTTGATGCCGGGTATGGGCAGCAGGGAGTAGTCGCCGACGCGCAGCGACAGGTCGGGCGTGGCCTGGAAAGGCGCGAGCAGGAAGTCCGCCCGGTCGTTGGCCAGCATGCGCGGCATCAGCTCCCAGTTACCGGCATGTTGCACATCGCGAATGCCCAGCTGCTTGAGCGTCTGCCAATCGACCTGCCAGTCGCGGTTGCAGAGGGCGCGAAGTTCCTGCACATCGGCGAGCTTGCGCGCCGCCATCGCACGCCTGTTGCTGGCCACGGTGTAGAGGCCGGCTTCGAACTCGCCGTCCTCCAGCACCGCGCGGCTGAACAGCAGCTCGTCGCTTTCGGCCGGGAAGTCGCCGCGCCAGTAGGAGGTGCCACTGCTGGCGGCATGGCCAGCCCTGATCTCTCTTTGCAGGCGCGCCGAGGTCGGAGCCGACTGCAGCACCAGCCCGGCGTCCTGGCCGCCGGCGGCCAGCGCCTGATGCAACAGCACCACCTCGATCACATCGCGGCGCGAGTGCGGGCCGCCGAACTCACGCAGCGATTCGGCACGCCGCCCGTCAAGAAAAAGTCGGTAGTCGCGCAGCACGTCCTCGGGCATCACCACGGTGAGGCGGCCCTCGGCCATGGCCAGGGCGCATGTGCCGCTGCCGGTCAAGACCAGCAGTTGGCGGCGGGAGAGCTTTGCGAGCACAGGGGTTCAGGGCAGTGTGCCGAAGTCGGCACGGAGTCTGCCCATGCTAACCGAGGCCAATGAGCGAGGCCCGGGGCACGACGCTCAGCGGAGCGACGCCTAGATCTGCACCCGTGTACCCAGCTCCACCACGGCGTTGTCCGGCAGGCAGAAGAACTCGGCCACGCCGCCGGCATTGCGGCTCATGGTTGCAAACAGGCGCTCGCGCCAGCCCGCCATGCCGGCGCCCTGCGTGGGCACGACCGTCTCGCGGCTCAGGAAGTAGCTGGTCTCGAAGGCCGGCACCCGCAGCCCCTTGGCTTCGCACAGGGCCAGGGCCCTGGGCACATCGGGTCGGTCCATGAAGCCGAAATGCAGGGTCACGCGCCAGAACGATGGCGCCAGGGCCTGGACCTGGACCCGCTCCTGTTCGCTCACCCAGGGGCAGTCCTCGAACTGCACGGTCAGGATGACATTGGTCTCGTGCAGCACCTGGTTGTGCTTGAGGTTGTGCAGAAGCGCCTGTGGCACGGTGTCCGGGTTGGCCACGGCATAGACCGCCGTGCGCAGGGCCTTGTTGACACTGTCGCCTTCCGCCATGTTCAGGGCCAGGTTCTCCACAAAGGGCTGCAGCGCCAGGCCTTCGGCGCGGATGCTGCCCATCAGCAGCTCGCGGCCGCGCGCCCAGGTGCTCATGCCAATGAAGAGCAGGAGACCCAGGGCCAGGGGGAACCAGCCGCCATCGAAAAACTTGATCGCGCAACCGGCCACCAGCAGCAGGTCGACTGCGAGGAAGAACAGCGTGGCGGGGATGGCCACCCAGCGCGGCAGGCGCCAGCCTTCGCTCACCACCACATAGGTCAGGATGGTGGTGATCAGCATCGTCAGGGTGACGGCAATGCCATAGGCACCGGCCAAGGCCGAGCTGCTGCCGAAGAGCAGCACCGCCGCCAGCACGCCCACCAGCAAGGCCCAGTTGACCGCCGGCACATAGATCTGGCCGGCCTCGCTCGCCGAGGTGGCACGCACCTCCATGCGCGGCAGGAAGCCCAGCTGGATGGCCTGCTTGGTCATCGAATACGCACCCGAGATCACCGCCTGCGAGGCGATCACTGCGGCCAGCGCGGCCAGCACCACCATGGGCAGGACCAGCGATTCGGGAAACAAGCGGTAGAAGGGGTTTTCTATGGCTGCCGGGTCGCCGATCAGGAGCGCGCCCTGGCCAAGGTAGTTCAGGGCCAGCGCCGGGAAGACAAGGAAAGTCCAGGCCAGGCGGATCGGCTTCGCGCCGAAATGCCCCATGTCGGCATAGAGCGCCTCGGCGCCAGTCAGCGCCAGCACGATGGCGCCGAGCGCCGCAAAAAGCTTCCAGCCGCGTTCGCTCAGGAACTCCCAGGCATGAAGCGGGTTCAGGGCCGCCAGCACCTCGGGCTGCTGCTGGATGTGCACGAGGCCTACCAGGCCCAGCACGCCGAACCAGAGCACGATCACCGGCCCGAAGACCTTGCCCACGGCTGCCGTGCCGAATCGCTGCACCACGAAAAGGCCCGCGAGAATGCCTATCGAGATGGGCAGCACAAAGGGCTTGAGCGCCGGCGTGACGACCTCCAGGCCTTCGATGGCGCCCATTACCGAGATGGCCGGCGTGATCACGCTGTCGCCGTAGAACAAGGTGGCACCGAACACGCCCAGCAGCAGCAAGAGCTTGCGCAGCCGAGGCTTGCCGGCCACTGCATGCGTGGCCAGTGCCGTGAGTGCCAGGGCACCGCCTTCGCCGCGGTTGTCGGCCCGCAGGATCAGGATCACGTACTTCAGGGTGACGACCAGCATCAGCGCCCAGAAGATCACCGACACCGCGCCGATGATGTTGTGCGCGTTCAGCGCCACGCCGGTGGCCGGCAGGAAGATTTCCTTGACGGTGTAGAGCGGGCTGGTGCCGATGTCGCCATAGACCACGCCGATGGCGCCCAGGGCCAGCGCTGCCAGGCCGCTCTTGGCGGCGCCCGGATGGGCAGGGAGTGAAGATGAATTTGTCATGCCCGCAGCATCGCGCCGCGGGCATCAGGAACGCATAAGTCCCCCCGGGGCTACGCCTACTTCTTCGCGCCGCGCAAGACCTGGCCGCCCTGCTTCAGCACGGCCGCTGCCACCTTGCCAGAGGCATCACGCTCGAATTCGACAACGGCGCCCACGGCCTTGATCTCGATGCGGTCAGCACCGGCGACGTCGGCGGCAATCGCCGGCTGGCCTGTGCCCTGCACCATCAGCCGGCCCTCGCGCTCGAAGACCTTGAGACTGAACTGCGGCACGATCTGGAACTCGCCGGCCCAGTCGCGCCAGGCCGGGTTGCTGATGCTAGGCACGGCGGACGCCAGGCCGATGCGCTCGGCCTCCACCATGCCGCCGCCCTGGCGCCAGGAAAAGCGCTCGACCGGCTGGCCCTCAGCGGCCGGCACGGGCACCAGCAGGGCCGAGAATTCAGCTGGGTAGAAGGCGCCGCGGCTGTCATGCAAGAGTTCGAAGGCACCCTGCCCTTGAGCCTGGAACATCAGCTTGCCGTCCTGCGCCCAGATGCGCGTGGGCAAGCCAGCGAGCCTGTAGTCGCCGGCCATGGCCTTGAGCAGGGCGGCCGGCGTAGCGATGGCCAGCCGAGGCGGCTGCACCGGCACTTTCAGGCCCAGCAGCGACAAGCCGATGTCTCCCAGGCCGCCCAGGTCGGCCAATGAGGTATCGGACAGCAGCACCACTGCGCGGTGCGCAGCCGGGTCCAGGGCCACCAGCGACGAGAAGCCGCCCGTGCCGCCTTCATGCATCAAGAGATCACGGTCCTGGATCTTGCGGTGCATCCAGTTCATCGCGAAGCCATGGGCCAGGGGCTGCTGCGTCTGATGCATCCGGGCCACCAGCGGAGCCGGACCTTCACCCAGTTCGGCGAGGGCAAAGCGCTCCATGTCGGACAGTGTGGCCTTGACCATGCCGACGCCGGCCAGATTGCTGGTGATCGTCCAGGCGGCCGTGGGCTTGCCGCTGGGCAGGTGGCCGCGCGCGGGCCCGGCGGCGAGCGGCTTGGCGATGAAGGCGCTCTCCATCGCCAGAGGCTTGAACAGCTTGTCGCGCAGTGCCGCCTCGAAGTCGCCCCCGTTGCTGCGCGCCACGGCCAGCGAGACCAGCATCATCCCGAAATTCGAGTACTCGCTCTGGCTGCCGATGGGACGCGTCAGCGTGACCTCGCCCAGCGCCGCGAGGACTTGCGCTTCGGTCAGTGCGGCATAGGGACTGCTGGGGTCAGCTATCTGCATGCCCGGTGGCAAGCCTGGCAGGCCGGCGCTGTGGGTCAGGAGATCGCGCACCAGGATCTGGCGCTCGCCCTGGCGCGGCACGCTGGTGCCGGCCGGCAGGTGCTTGGCGATGGGATCGTCCAGCGACCACTGGCCGCGTGCGATCAGGTCGGCCACCAGGAAGGCGGTCATGGTCTTGGTGACCGAGCCGATCTCGAAGGCTGCGTCCATCGCGGGAGCCGGGTCGCTGCGCGTTCCGGCACAGGAGCGGGCGCGCAAGACCTGACCCTTGTCGATCACAGCCGCCACGACGCAGGCGCCTGTGCGGTCGCCTGCGAGTCGGGCCGCCAGCCGCTGCTCCAGGGCAGCCGAGCTGTCTGGCGGGGGCGCTGCTTGCAAGAGCAGCGGCAGGCTGGCGGCGGCCGCAAGAATCTTCAATTTCTTCATGGCATCTCCTCCTTGGGCGTCAGTGTCCGGAACTGCTGAGCGCGTCGAGTTCGTCGATCTGGCGCTGGAAGCGGCGGGCGGCAAAACGGTTGACTACTGCGATCGCAATCATCAGCAGAGCGGCGATCAGGTAGGCCACCGGATGGTGGACATTCAGCTCGGCCTGTCGCCCCCACATGAAGACGACGAAGCCGGGAACAATGGGGCCGATGTACCAGAGCCAGACATCACGAACGGCATCGCGCTGGCGCACCAGCTCGGCGCGGTGGAAGGCCACATGCGAGGCGCCCAGCGCTTCGGGCAGCTCGCGAGAAGAGGCGCGGCGGTGCAACTGCCACATCACGACGATCGTGCCGAGCACCGTGAGCAGCGCGCCCACCTTGGTCACCCAGTAGGGAAAGATCCAGGCGTAGGCGAGGAACACCGGCACCACCAACGCGCCGGCGATGTACTCGCGCCGGTTGCGCTTCCTGATGCGCTGCTGGAAGGCGCTGGCCCTCTGTTGGATCTCGGCCGGTGGCACCGGCTGCATTGGCTGCAGCGGCTGCGACTTCCACAGATCGCTCACCTTGTCTTCGCTGCTCATGGTGCGTTCCTCTTCAAGCCCAGCTGGGTTGCCAGCACGGCCTTGATACGGTGAATCTTGGTCGCGACATTGCGCGCCGACAGTCCGGTGATCTCGGCCATGCCGGCGGCGTCGAGATCCTCCAGATAGAGCAGCATCAGCTCACGGTCCAGCGGTTTCAGGCGGTGCACCAGGGCCAGGATGCGCTGCAGGTCGAGGCGACGCTCGGTCTGACCAGGGTCCTGGCGCTCGTCGGGCAACTGCTCGGCCTCTTCCAGTGCCAGCATCTGCTGCGCCCGGCCGGCGTGCTGCTGCACATGGCGAGCGCCCACGTTGTGCGCCACCCGGTAGACCCAGGTGCGCAAGGAACAGTCGCCGCGAAAGCCGGCCAGGCTCTGCCAGATCGCCAGCTGCAAATCCTGTTGCAGTTCCTGGCGCCTGGCTGGGTCGCGCTCGTAGCCGCCGACAAAGCGGGCCAGCTCGGCCCCATGGCTTTGCAGGGCCTCCCGGTACAGCTGATCTTGTGGGCTTGATGAAGCGCTCATGAATCAGGTAGTGAGGCTGCGGGCCGACTTCTTACAGCGCGGCCGAAAGATTTTCTACAGCGCCTCGACCAGCCGATAGCCGACGCCGGGTTCGGTCAGCAGCCGCTGGGGGTCGGCCGGTTCGGCCTCCAGCTTGGCCCGCAGCTGGCCCATGTAGAGCCGCAGGTACTGCGTGTGCTCGGTGAACTCGGGGCCCCAGACATCGGCCAGCAGGGCGCGGTGCGTGACCACCTGGCCGCTGGAGCGCACCAGGCGGGCCAGCAGCTTGAACTCGGTCGGGGTCAGTCGTTGCTCCACGCCGTTCAGCTCGACGCGGTGCGCCGCCAGGTCGACCTTGAGGCCGTCCCGCTCATAGCGGGTGATGGCCGGCTTGAGCAAGGTGCCGCGATGGCGCAGCGCCACGCGCATGCGGGCCAGCAGCTCGCCGATGCTGAAGGGCTTGACCAGGTAGTCGTCGGCGCCGGCATCGAGCAGGCGCACCTTGCTGCCATCCTCATGGCGGGCCGAGATCACCAGCACCGGCGTGCCCTTGCTGCGGCGCAGCTCGGCCAGGAGCTGCTCGCCCTCGCCGTCCGGCAGGCCCAGGTCCAGCAGCACCAGGTCGGGCGCCTGGTCGTGAGTCAGCAGGGCCAGGCCCTCGCAAAGGCTGGCGGCGGTCTGCACCGCATAGCCCTCGACCTGCAGTGCATCCCGCAAGGTAGTGCGCAGTTCGCGGTCATCCTCAACCAACAAAACTCTCATGTGGGCTGAACCTCGACCGGCAACCAGCATTCAAAGCTCGAGCCGCCATGCGAGCGGGCGCGGTAGCGCATCTCACCGCCATGGGCGCGGGCAATGGCACGGCAGGCCGCGAGGCCCACGCCGGCGCCGCGGGCATCCGA
The DNA here is from genome assembly GCF_044043925.2 of Paucibacter sp. JuS9. Classification (NCBI taxonomy): domain Bacteria; kingdom Pseudomonadati; phylum Pseudomonadota; class Betaproteobacteria; order Burkholderiales; family Sphaerotilaceae; genus Roseateles; species Paucibacter sp. JuS9. The sequence goes on along the minus strand of NZ_CP194172.1, from coordinate 4,284,800 downwards.
GCCGTCGGGGCGCTGGCGGTCCAGCTCCTGGCCGCGCTGGAAGACTTCGAAGATGCGCTGGCGCCAGGCCGGCGGCACGCCGGGGCCGCGATCGCGCACGGCCAGCACGAGTTTGTCGCCACCTTCGCGCCGCACCAGGATCTCGACGCCACTGCTGCCGGCGTACTTGAGCGCGTTGTCGACCAGGTTCTCCAGCAGCTGCGTGAGCAGCAGGGCATCGCAGCGCAGCAGCGGCAGCTCGGGCTCCAGCCGGGCGCGCAGGCGCGGTCCGCCCTCCTCAGGTTCGACCGCTCGGCGCTGGCGCACGCGGCGCATGACCGCTCCGACCAGTTCCTCGGCCGATTCCCAGTCGAGTTTGAGCTGCACACCCGGTGCGTCCAGTCGCGCCAGCTGCAAGGTGTTGTCGGTGAAGCGGCTCAAGGAGCGCGTCTCGTCCATCACGGTGTCGAGCAGGCGGCGGCGCTGGGCGCTGCTCAGCTTGTCGCCCTGCTCCTGCAAGGCCGAGGCGGCACCGAGGATGGTGGCCAGCGGCGTGCGGTAGTCATGCGAGATCGCGGCCAGCAAGGCATTGCGGGTGGCCTGGCCCTCGGCTTCGTCGTGCGCCCGCTGGGTCGCGCGCTCGGTGGCGCGGCGCTCCAGGGCCTGACCCATCAGGTCGCACAGCGCCTGCGCCTGCTCGCGCTGGCCGGTGTCGCTGGCGCTGGGCAGGGTGATGCGCGCGGCGCCAAAGCTGGTCTTGCGGCCGCGCATCGGCAGGTACCAGGCCGACAGTTCTTCATAGCGGCCGGTGCCGGGGCCAAAAGCCTGGCCGGCGCGCAGGCAGGCCCAGAGGCCGTCATGCGCATCGGCGTCGGGCTGGCCGTGGATCAGGGCGGCTTCATCGTCATTCGTGGCCGGCAGACGGTCGAACAGATAGAGCAACTGCACCGGAGCGCTGCTGAGCGGCTGCAGCGCCTCGGCCAGCAGCGGCGCGGCCTCGGCCGGCTGGGCCGTATCGCGCAGCCGGTCGGCGAGACGACGCAAGGCCTCGGCCTGGGCGGCATGGCGGCGCGCCGAGTCCGCCTGCCAGCGCAGCCGCGCCAGCAGGATGGACGAGATCCAGCTCAAGGCAAGCATGGAAGCCAGCAGCAAGGCATGCTGGCGCAGGTCGATGGCAAAGCTGCCGCGCGGCGGCACGAAGCACCAGTTGAAGAGCATCACCGCCAGCAGGCTGCTGAGCATCGACGCAGGCACAGGCTGCCACAGCGAGGCCAGCGCCGCCGACATGACCAGCACCATCGACAGGTTGGCCAGATCGACCCGCCCGTCGAGCGCCCACATGGCCAGCGCGCCGAGCAGCCAGACGCCCAGAGCGGCGGCCGCCTGGCGGAACTTGCGCTTGTTCGGAGTCATGGCCGGCACGGTAGCAGGCCCCGCATCAGGAAATCATCAGGAGTGCTTGAACTGTGGCGGCCCGCCCCCAGGTGAAAGCTCATCATGCTGATCACCTGCACTCACTGCCAGACCAAGAACCGCGTGCCCGACGAGCGCGCCAGCCACGACCCCGTCTGCGGACGCTGCGGCCGCGCCCTGCTCAGCGGCGAAGTGATGGTGCTGGACGAGTCCACATTCGATGCCGTGGTGGCGGGCAGCGAGCTGCCGGTGCTGGTGGACTTCTGGGCGCCCTGGTGCGGGCCCTGCCGCATGATGGCGCCGCAGTTCGAGGAAGCCGCGCGCCGGCTCAAGGGCCGGGCCCTGCTGGTCAAGGTGAACAGTGACGAGGCGCCGCGGCTCTCACAGAGGTTCGCCATCCGCAGCATCCCCACGCTGATCCAGTTCCGCGCCGGCCAGGAGTTGCAGCGCCTCTCAGGTGCGCTGCAGGCCTCGCAGATCATCGGCTGGATCAAGTAGTCCGGCCTCAGGCCAGGCGCCCCACCGGCAGCGCCTGCGGCGCGGCGATCTGCGCGCGCCAGCGTCGGGCGCCCAGCCCCAGGGCCAGCGCCAGTTGCAGCGAGCCGTACAGCCACAGCGGCACGCCCGCCCACTTGTAGAGCGCAAAGCCCAGCAAGGCGCTCACGATCACGCCGAAGACCAGCAGCACCGAGCCCTGGCCGTTGCTGGGCAGACGCGCCCAGTCGCGCCAGATCATGGCCACCGGCAACAGGTAGGCCAGCAGGAAGGGCCCCAGCAGCTCCATCGGCGCGCCGCTGAAGCCCATCACCGCCACCGCCACGACCAGGCCGAGCAGCCAGGTCAGACCGAATTGCACCAGCCAGCGACGCGCCAGCATGCGGTTCAGTGCGGCGCCGCGCGGCACGCCCGGCAGCAGCACCAGCAGGCGCTGCTCGTTGCGCGTCTTTACCAGGGTGCGGCCCAGTCCGGTCAGAGGGCCCAGCAGCGCGCTCATCAGGCCGATGGTCAGGCCGAAGCTGCCGGCGCGCATGAACTCGACGAAGGGGACCGGGATCCAGATGCTGCACATGCAGACCAGGCCGAAGATGGCGCCGAAGATCACTGCACCGCTGACCTGCGCCGTCCAGTGCGTGGCCGGGCCCAGGCCCAGCATCAGGCGCGCATCGACACTGGCTGCATCGCTGCGCTGGCTGAGCTGGCGCAGCTGCCGGCGATAGGGGCCGTTCGTCAGCAGGCCGAACCAGGACAACGGTGCCGGCAGCTTGCTGCTGTCCCAGCCCTGCGCGCCCGCGCCTTGGCGCGCGTACTCGCGCCAGCGCTCGGCCCGGGCGTAGCTGGAGCGGTGCTCGCGGCCACCCTCGCCCAAGACCTGGAGCAGTGGCAGCGGCGGGAGCAGCAGGCTGATCAGCGCGCACAGCGCCGGTCGGCTCCGCATCAGCTCGGCGGCTTCGGCCCACAGACCGTTGCGAAACAGCCAGATACCCACGAAAGGCAGCACGGAGAGCAAGGCCCAGCCCAGCGGCCAGCGCATCAGCAGGCCCAGCGCGGCCACGCTCCAGGCCGCAATCAGCCAGGCCGGCACCAGGGGCAGGCCCATGATCATCAGCGACATCATCACCAGCAGGCTGGACAGCAACCAGCCCGCCACCAGCACATGGCGCAAGCGCGCCAGATGGCCGGGGACCAGGCGGGCAGCGTTCGGCTGGTTCTGCAGCACCAGGTTGACGACCAGGCCGCCCCAGTAGCTGACCGCGACCAGCAGGGGCAGATTGCCGCCCATGAAGCGAGCAGCCTTGGGGCTGCCCCAGATCATCAGCCCCAGGGTCGGGATCAGCAGCAGCACCGCCACGATGACCAGCACGCGCCAGCCCTGGTCGTTGCTGCGCTGCTGGAACCCGTGGACCAGGATCGGCTTGTAGGCAGCGGCCGTCATTGCGTCAGCTCCATGAACAGGTCTTCCAGCGTGGGCGCCTGGCTCACGAGCGCGGGCTGCAGCTCGGGTTGGCCTGCGCTGAAGCGCACGAGCCAGCGCTCGCGGCCGCCGTCCAGCGCCTGGGCCGAGAGGCGTGTCACGCCCGCTTGCTGCAAGAGCGGCTGCAGCTGGCTGCTCGGGCCGGTCACCAGGCGGCAGGTCTCCAGCAGCTCATCCAGCGGCGCCTGCAGGGCGATGCGGCCCTGGCTCAGGAAGGCGATGTTGAAGGCCACACGTTCCAGGTCGGAGAGGATGTGGGTGGAGAACACGACCGTCGTGCCGCGGTCGATCACCTGCTCGACCAGCTCGCGCAGGAAGTCGCGGCGGCCAGCGGGGTCGAGGCTGGCCACCGGCTCGTCCAGCACCAGCAGGTCGGGCTCATGGGCCAGCGCGCGGATGATGGACAAGCGCTGCTTCTGGCCGCCGGAAAGCTTGGCGATGGGCTTGTCGCGAGCGATGTCCCAGCGCGACATCAGGCCCTCGACCTTGGCCTCGTTCCAGCGCGGGTAGAAGCTTCTGAAATAGGCCAGCAGCTGGGCCGGTGTCAGCCATTCGAACAGATCGGCCTGCTGCGGCACATAGCCGATGCGGGCACGCACCGCGTCGTCCAGGCCCGCCACCGGCTGGCCGAACAGCATCGCCGAGCCGGCGTTCGGTTCGCGCAGGCCCAGCAGCGTTTCCAGCAGGGTGGTCTTGCCGCCGCCATTGCGGCCCAGGAGGCCCACCACCTGCCCCGGCAGCAACTGCCAGTCCAGGCCGCGCAGCACCTGCTGCGCGCCATAGCTGACCTGGATGCCTTGCAGCTGGGCCGAGGCGCTGGGCTGCGCCTGCTCGGCATGCAGGCCGACACTGAGTTTGGAAGAGAGGGTGGTGGCAGTGCTCATGGTGCGGTCTTCTTTCACTTCGGTTCTTCGGCCAGGATCTGCTTGAACAGGCTGAGCGCCTGGGCGGGCGGCAGTTCCAGTTGACGGGCTTCGGCAGCGGCACGCTCCAGCGTCGGGCGCAGCAGTTCGATGCGCTCGGTGGTTGGCTGGGCTTTCTGATGGCTGGCGGCCACCACCATGGACAGGCCGCGGCGCCGCTCGAACAAGCCTTCCGCCTCCAGCTGGCTGTAGGCCTTGGAGATGGTCATCGGGTGCACGGCCAGGGCGGCCGAGAGCTCGCGCACCGAGGGGATCTCCTGGCCAGCCTTGAGCTGGCCAGCGGCAATCAGCCGCCGCGCCTGCTCGATCAGCTGGCGGTAGATCGGCTCGGTGGAGCCGGTATTGATATGGAAAAGGCTGGGGTCGCTCACGGGCTGGTCTCAAGGTGTACTAGTACTGTAGTACACGTAGACGCCACCGTCAACCGCCCGCCTTTATGGCCTGGCGGGGAGCCAAGGCATTGAAGGAAAGATGCACGCCCTGCCCGACCTCGTCCGGGTCGTTGCAGGCAGTGTGGCTTGCAGTCCTGCAGGAAGGGGCAGACGGCCTATCGGCGGGTCGGCTTGCTGATCCACTCGTCCATCCAGTCCGAGCCCGATGCCAGGCGGCGAGACCACCAGGCGTCCTCTTTCGGGTTCAGCCCGGTAGGTGCTGCCCACTTGCCCAGATGCGCCGGCTTGCGCGTCGAGTGGGCGCCATTCACGGCGACGGGGTTCTGTCTGCGAATCAACATATTCACCTCAGCTTGCGCAAGACCTGTTGCGTGAGTGAACTCTAGGCACCGCCCTGTCAAAGGCATGAACAGACCCGCGGTGCGCACATCAAGATTTCGTCAATCCGAGCCGAGCCGGATGACGTTGCCGAGCTTGCTGCTGGCCGGCAAGCCGGTGGGCAGGGGCTGCTCATGCGGCACCGCAGCGCCGCGCTGCTCGAACTTGGCCAGCAGGTGGCCGAGCAGGCGTCGGTAGACCTCGTCGCCGAGCACCTTGTCTTCGGCGCCCACGTCGAGATTGGGGTTGTCGTTGATCTCGATGACGAAGACGCCCGCGTCGGTCTGCTTCAGGTCCACGCCATAGAAGCCATCGCCGATCAGGCGCGCGGCCTTGACCGCGGTGTCGAGCACGGCGCGCGGCGTGTCCTGCAGCGCCACCGCCTCGGTGCGACCTTCCGTCGAAGGGCCATCGCCCGCATGCTTGATGATCTGCCAATGGTCACGCACCATGTGGTAGCGCGCCACGAACAGCGCCTCGCCACCCAGTACGCCGACGCGCCAGTCGTAGGGCGTGTACATGTAGTCCTGCACCAGCACGATCTCGGACTCCTTGAACATCGCGTCGGCGATCTCCTGGAACTGCTTGAAGTCCTGCGCCTTCCTGACGTCGCGGCTGAACGAACCGTCGGGCACCTTCAGCACCACCGGATAGTCGAGCGAGTCTTCGAAGCGCGGCAGGCTGCGGCGGCTGACCAGGCGGGTGCGCGGCGTTGCCACATCGTGCTCGCGCAGCAGCTCCGCCAGGAAGGCCTTGTTGGTGCAGCGCAGGATGGAGCCCGGATCGTCGATCACCGGCATGCCCTCGGCCTCGGCCTTCTTGGCAAACTTGAAGGTGTGGTGCGCCACCGCCGTGGTCTCGCGGATGAACAGCGCATCGAACTGGGTCAGGCGCGAGAAGTCCTTCTTGCGGATCAGCTCGACCGCAATGTCCATCGATTGCCCGACCTCGACGATGTGCTGCAGCGTGGCCAGGCTGGAAGGCGGCAACGGGTCGGTCGGGTCATGCAGGATGGCCAGATCCATCTTGGGCACGTACTGGCTCAGGGCCGGCGTCCAGCGCCGCCGGGTGAACTCCTCGAGCGCACCCATGAACAAGGCATCGCGCGAGGCGTCCACTTCGCGCGGATCGAGCGCACGCACGGCGGCCGTCTTCCAGCCGTTCAGGCCGTCGGGCCGCTCGAGCTCGATCTGCAGCAGCGGGCAGCGGAACAGCTCGAAGGCCTTGCGTGCCAGGTCGGCCAGCTCCGGGTCCTCGATATGGCCGAAGAAGACATGGAAGCTGAGCGTGTTGACCGAGCGCGGCACCTCGTCCAGGCCGGCAATCAGCCGGTCCAGACGCGCCAGCGAGGCTTGCTGCGAGCTGCGGTGCTGCAGGTCGAGGATGGTCTCGACGGTGGGCGTGACACGGTCGCCACGCGCCTCGGCCAGCAAGGAGCAGTAGTAGCCCAGGCTCAGGTAGTCGTAGTTGCGGCACAGGTTGATGACCTTGCGTGGCCGCTTGCCGGCATCGGCCGCGGGCCGCCCCGACAGGTCAGCGGATTCGCCGGTGTGCTCGGAGATGAAATCCTCGGCCGTGACCACGCGGGCGTCCGCATCGGCCCAGCGGAAGTCGGCGAGTCGCTCCACCACGATCAAGTGACCGGATGCCATGTCATGAACCTTTCGAAATGATGACGGCAGCGCCCTGGCGGCGCCGTCCGTAACGGGCCATGCGCTTGAACTCTTCAACGCTGACCGAGATGCCGGGGTCCGACCCGGGCGGCGGGGCTGCCATCGGATCGAGGATGCGGAACACATGGCCATCGAAGCCGGTGACCACCACCCAATGCGGGCCCTTCTCGCCATGCAGCCGCCAGAGGCTGATCAGCACCAGGGGCACGCCGCCCTGGCGCAGGTGCTCGGCCAGGCGCTGCGGCGACAACGGCGCCGTGACCAGCTCGGCCTGCGTGGCCGCCAGCTCGGCGCGGCAATCCGCCTCGACCAGGGCGATCACGTCCTTCTTGCGCGGGTCGCGCACCGACTCGATGAACATGGCCTGTCCGGCCGGCGCATAGACGGTGGCGGCGAAGCCGCGCTGCACCGCCGCCAGCGCCAGGCCGAAGGGGCCGCAGCCGCCATGGCCGGCGGCCATGAAGACGGTGGTGGCCTCGCGCCACAGGCGGATCTCGGCGGCGCGGTCCAGCACGGTGCGCGGGTTGAGCGCGGCCATGGCCATCAGCAGGGCACAGGGGCCGCAGGTGAAGTCCAGGGTCTGGCCGTAGAACGGGGCCTTGAGGGCTACCGCCTTGCTGGCGCGGCCCCGGTCCCACAGCGACTTCTGGAAACGCAGCGCGTCGGCGCCGTCTTCGTAGTAGCCGCTGCGGCGGTCGAGCGCGCTGAAGCCATGGCGCTGGAACAGGCGTTGCGCGGCAAGGTTGTCAACGCGGGTTTCGAGCCGCAGCACGGCAGCCCCGCTGTCGCGCGAGGTCCGCACCACTTCGCCCAGGAGGCGGTCCGACAGGCCGCGCCCCTGCGCTGCGCCGGCGACGGCGATCGAGTAAAGCCGCGCCACGGAACTCTTGGCTCGGCGCAGCACGACGGCCGCACCCAGCAGATTGCTGTCGGGGTTGCCGGCACGCGCCACGATGACGGTGGCCGAACGGCTGGCGATGAGCCGCTGCCAGCTGCGCGGCGAGATGCGGTCGCCGGAGAAAGCCGCCTGCTCAAGCTCGGCCAGGGCGTCCAGGTCGACCTGCGAGGCACGGGCTATGCGCACGGGGCCGAGCGGTTCGGCACTGGCAGCACGGGAACGCGGGGACTTCGGAGGTCGGGGAACAGAGTCAGGCATTGGGCAAGGCCTGCGGCGGGCATGCCGCAAGGCCATGCAAATGATTGGAAGCCAGGCCGTGCAAAGACAGCATCAAGGTTTGATGGGCCGCTGTAAAGATCTTGGGAGCTGGGCGTGCGCGCACCGACGGCTAGAGGGCCAGCGTCATCCGAAAGGCGTTGTGAAACACGCCGTCGATGAACATGGCATCGCGGACCACCGATTCCATCGTGAAGCCGAGCGAGCGGTACAGGTTCAGGGCGCTGCGGTTGTCGCAGCGCACTTCGAGCTCGATGCTGTTGATGCCCTTGGCGCCTGCCGTGCCGACACAGGCGCTCAGCAGACGCTTGCCCAGGCCCTGGCCGCGCCAGTCCGGGTGCACGCCCATGCCTAGGTCGCCTCGATGCGCAACCGCTGCCCCCTGGCCGCGCTGCACCTGGGCCCAGCCCAGCACGCGCTGCTGCTCATCGCGCGCAATGATGTGGACATCGCCGTTCTCGGCCCCCCGGCGGAACTGGCTCTGCAGCTGGTGGACAGCGGGCGCCTCGGTGATGGCGATATAGCTGCGCTCGCGTGCGACGGCGTCCATGCATTCCCTGAAGTTCTCAACATCGGCAAGCGCCATGGGAATCAATGTGATCGGCATGATGAACTGCAAACAGGCACGACTAGGCTGCCATGAGGTCTTACGTTGGAGGACAGCGACTGGTTTCACCATGTTGTTGGTTCAAGCGTTGCCACGGATGGCCGGCATCATGTCCCTGGGCCCGTCAAATCGCCGTTAATCTCTTGGGGCAGCGCGTATAGAAGGCATCAGCGATTCGCAACGAATGCCGCCTGACCCGGGCAGGAGGGCTGGCAGGCAAGGACAATGGCGCGATGAAAACCCTGCTGCTCTTTGTCGCCACGGCACTGGCGGAGATCGTCGGCTGCTACCTGCCCTACCTCTGGCTCAAGCAGGGCCGCTCCGTCCTGCTGCTGATTCCAGCGGCCTTGAGCCTCGCCCTTTTCGCCTGGCTGCTGACGCAGCACGCGGCGGCGGCGGGCCGGGTCTACGCCGCCTATGGCGGTGTCTATATCGGCGTGGCGCTCGCCTGGCTGTGGGCTGTCGACGGAGTCAAACCGACGCTGTGGGACTGCGCCGGCGTGGCGGTTGCCTTGTGTGGCATGGCCCTCATCATGTTCCAGCCGGCGACGCGCTAGCCTGAAGGCGAATTGTCCTCAGGGCATCAGTCGGTAGCCGACAGCCGTCTCGGTCAGAAGATGCTTGGGACGCGCGGGCTCGAGTTCGAGCTTCTGGCGCAGATTGCCCATGTAGACGCGCAGGTAGTGGCTGTCATCGGCATGCGAAGGCCCCCACACGGCCTTGAGCAGCTGGCGATGTGTGAGGACCTTGCCGGCATTGGCGATCAGGTGGGTCAAGAGCCGGTACTCGGTCGGGGTCAGGTGGACCGGCTCGCCATCGCGCAAGACGCGGCGCGCCGCCAGGTCGATCTCCACGCTGCCAAAGCGGAACAGCGTCTGGGCCGGCTCGCCCGGCGCGGCGGCCGACTGGCGGCGCCGCTGCGCCACACGCACCCGCGCCATTAACTCGCCGATGCCGAAGGGTTTGCTGAGGAAGTCGTCGGCGCCGGCGTCGAGTGCGGCAATCTTGTCCTGCTCACCGGTGCGCGCCGACAGCACGATCACCGGAACACCGGACCAGGCGCGCAGGTCCTTGAGGTAGTTGATGCCGTCGTCGTCGGGCAGGCCCAGGTCCAGGATGACCAGATCGGGCCGGCGCGTGCCCGCATCGACCAGGCCCTGGCGCACGGTTTCGGCTTCATGCACCTGCCAACCCTCGGCCTCCAGGGCGAGGCGGACAAAACGGCGGATGCTCGGCTCGTCCTCGACGAGCAGAGCCACCGGTTGCGGTTCATTCATGGTCTTCGGCCTCTGAAACTAAAGGGGGCTCGCCGAGCGGCAGGCTGATCAGGAAGGCGGCGCCACCGCCCTCGCCGGCCTCTGCCCAGATGCGCCCGCCATGGGCCTCGACGATGGCGCGGCAGATCGCCAGGCCCAGGCCCACGCCCGGCGTGCTGGACTCGCGCTCGCCACGGGTGAACTTGTCGAACAGACTTTCGGCGCGATTGGGCGGCAGGCCGGGGCCGTTGTCGGCCACGCGCAGCAGCAGCTGGCCTGCCTCGGAACGCGCGGCAATCGTGATGCGGCTGCCGGGTGGCGTGTACTTGGCGGCGTTCTCGAGCAGGTTGCCCAGCACCCGCTCCATCAACGCAGCGTCCAGGTGCAGGAGCGGCAGATCGGCGGGCAACTCCAGCCGCAGCTCGTGCCCGGCCAGCACCTGCTCCAGCGCCTGCAGGCTGCTGCCGACCACCTCGTCCAGCGGCTGCCATTGCAGGTTAAGACGCACCGCGCCGCTTTGCAGTCGGGCCATGTCCAGCAGGTTGTTGACCATGGCACTGACGCGCTGGGCCTGCTGGCTGAGCGTCAAGGAGAGCTCATGCGCCTGGGCCGGCATGCCGGACGTGGCGGCCAGGGTCTGCGCCATGCCGTAGACCACGGCCAGCGGCGTGCGCAGGTCGTGCGAGAGCGCGGACAGCAACGAATTGCGCAGCCGCTCCGACTCGATCTGCACCAGGGCCTGCTGAGCCACCTCGACGTAATGCACCCGCTCCAGCGCCTGGGCAATGATGCGACCATAGGTTTCGAGCTGGGCGCGCAGCTCGGGCTGCATCACGCTGCGGCTGGAGCTGGGGCGCAGCGCCAGCACGCCGCGGGTGCGCATCGGCGCGATCAGGGGCAGGTAGTACCAGGGGCTGCCCGGCAGGGTGTCGGTGGTGAGGCCGGCCGGTTTGCCCTGGTCGAAGGCCCAGCGCGCCGTGCCGGCATCGGGCTGTTGCTCGAGCGCCGGGGGTTGATGCGGCGAGGGCTGCAGGCGGTCGTGCAGGTCCAGCGCATAGAGCAGGGCCTGGCCGTTGATCTCGCGCGCCAGCACCTGCTCGGCCACCTCCAGCACCTGCTCGGTCTGCAGGGCGCCGGCCAGGTCGCTGGTCAGCTCGAACAGGGCGCGGGCACGCGTCTCACGTTCGGCCGCGACCCGGGCCTGGTAGCGCAGGCCGGCGGTCAATTGGCCGGTGACCAGGCCCACGGCCAGCATGACGGCGAAGGTCAAGAGGTACTGGACATCCGAGACCGCAAAGCTCAGGCGCGGCTCGACGAAGAAGAAGTCGAACAGGCCGACGCTCAGAAAGCTGGCCAGCACGGCCGGCCCGCGGCCCAGGGCCAGCGCCACACCCACCACGGCCAGCAGGAACAGCATGACGATGTTGGCCTGCGCGAAATACGGCGCCAGCGGCCAGCTGATGGCCGTGGTCGCGGCGCAGGCCAATGCGGCCAGGCCATGGCGGCGCAGGAGCGGGCCCCAGGGGCGCTCGGCCGTCTGGGCCGGCGCGACCACGGCTTCTGCGCGCACCGGTGCGGCCGCCACGGCGATCAGGTCGAGCTCGGGCGCCGCCTCGGCCAGTTGCTGGGCCAGCGGCGGCGGCGTGAACAAACGCCTCCAGCCCGCCACCCGCTCGCTGCGACCCAGCACCAGCTTGGAGAGGTTGTGCTCGCGCGCATGACCGGACAGCGCTGCGGCCAGGTCCTGCTGCTGCAGCACGGTGGTGCTGGCGCCCAGTTCATGGGCCAGGCGCACCACGCGCAGGATGCGCTCGCGCTGCGCATCGGGCAGGCGCTGCAGGGCCTGCGTTTCCACATAGACCGCATGCCAGCTGACATTGAGCTGCTGGGCCAATTGCGCAGCGCTGCGCACCACGCTTTCGGCGGCCGGTGTCGGGCCGATGGCGCAGAGGATGGCGGCCTCGGTCTTCCAGACCTCGGCCACGCGCTGGTTGCTGCGCCAGGCCTGCACATCGTCCTCGACGCGGTCGGCCGTGCGGCGCAAGGCCAGCTCGCGCAGGGCCATCAGATTGCCCTTGCGGAAGAAATTGTTGGCGGCCCGCTCGGCCGCCGCCCCCATGTAGACCTTGCCCGCCTTCAGGCGCGCCAGCAGCTCGTCGGCCGGCGTGTCGACCATCACGACTTCGTCCGCACGGTCGAAGAAGGTGTCGGGCAGGGTCTCCTGCACGCGCACGCCGGTGATGCCGCCGACCACGTCGTTGAGGCTCTCCAGGTGCTGGACGTTCAGCGTCGAATAGACGTCGATGCCGGCGGCCAGCAGCTCTTCCACGTCCTGCCAGCGCTTGGGATGCCGCGAGCCGGGCACATTGGAATGCGCGAGCTCGTCCACGAGGATCAGGGCCGGCTTGCGCGCGAGTGCGCCGTCCAGGTCGAACTCGGGCAAGGACTTGCCGCGGTACTCGACCTGCTTCAAGGGCAGTTGCGGCAGGCCCTCCTGCACCGCCACCGTGTCGGCACGGCCATGCGTGACGACCACCCCGGCCAGCACGTCGACACCCTCGGCCTTGAGCTTGCGCGCGGCCTGCAGCATGGCGTAGGTCTTGCCCACGCCGGCCGAGGAGCCGAAGTAGATGCGCAGGCGGCCGCGTGCCGCCGCCTCTTCTTCATCGCGAAGCTGGGCCAGCAGGGCGTCGGGGTCGGGTCTTGCGTCGTCCATCATTTTTTCAGAGCCAGCCGGCGCGGCGGAAGCGCCACCACAGCAGGCCGCAGACGCTGCTGATCAGACCGAGCGCGGCCGGGTAGGCCCAGCGCAGCTTGAGCTCGGGCATGTGCTCGAAGTTCATGCCCCAGATGCCGGCAAAGGCCGTGGCCACGGCAAAGATGCCGGCCCAGGCCGCCAGGCGCTTGGTCACGTCGCTGTCGTCGATGGCCACCATGGACAGATTGGCCTGGATGGCGGTGGCGATGGTCTCACGCACCGACTCGATGGCCGCATGGATGCGCGCCAGGTGGTCGGCCACGTCGCGGAAATAGTCGCTGGTGCGCACGCATTGCGGCGGCACCCGCCCGCCATGCAGCTTGGAGAGCATCTCCAGCATCGGCGAAACGGCGCGGCGCAGCTTCATCAGCCGACCCTTGAGCTCGTAGAGCCGCTCGATGTTGTCGCGCTGGGCACCCCGGGTGAAGATGCTCGCCTCGACGGCTTCCAGCTCGATCTCGAGCAGGTCGACGATGGGGAAGTAGCGGTCGACCACGGCGTCCATCAGCGCATACAGCACGAAGCTGGGCCCGTGGGCCAGCAGCTCGGGCTCGCGCTCGCAGCGCTCGCGCACGCCGAGGAAATGCAGCTTGCTGCCGCGCCGCACCGAGAGCACATAGTTGGGGCCGCTGAACACCGCCACCTCGCCCTGGCTGATGTCGGCCCCGACCCAGTCCACCAGATGCATGACGGTGAACAGCGCGTCGCCATACTCCTCGACCTTGGGCCGCTGGTGGCCATGGGTCGCGTCCTCGACCGCCAGCTCATGCAGGTTGAACAGGCGCCGCCAGGGCTCCAGCTCGGCCGGCTCCGGGTCGCGCAGGGCGACCCAGATGAAACAGTCCGGTCGCTCGAGGCAGGCGGCCAGCTCCTCGGGGCGCTCCGGCAAGAGTTCGGCGAGCTTGCGCCCGCCTTCATACGCCACGCAGTTGATCAGCATTGCTGCATTCTCGCCGCCTGGTGGCCCGTGATCAGAACGTCTTGCCGACGCTCAGCACCAGACCGGCATTGCCCAGCTTCTTGGCGTTCTGGCCGGCGGCGTTGCCGGCCTGGTAGAAGTCGCGCTTGGCATCGGTGGTGATCAGCGCGCCCGTCCAGTTCAGGCCGGCGATCTCCTTGGCCAGCGATAGCTTGAAGTCGGTGTACGACAGCTCGCTGTAGTGGCGCACGCTCAGGCGGCCGACATGGGTGCCGAGCGTCAGGCCGTTGCCCAGGTCGAAGCTGTAGTTCAGGTCCAGGTAGCTCGTGCCCTTGGAGGCGCCGCGTGCCGGCAGGCTGGAGAAATAGGCATAGCCGGCGGTCGTGCTGTTCAGGCCGAAGTAGTCGGTGGCGGCGATCGACAGCTTGGCGTTGAAGGCACCGCTGGTGAGGCCCACATTGGCGTCCACATTGGTGTACTTCTCGTTCGTGGCCACGCCGGGGGCGCTGTTGAGCTTGGCGCCAGGGTAGACATAGGCCAGGGCGCCGATGTCCAGGGTCAGGTCTTGCGACAGCGCGAACTTCCAGCCGCCATACAGGTCCAGCTCCAGGCCGGCGCCGTTGTTGTAGCTGTTGCCCGACACATTGGACGCCCAGGTGCCGGCGTAGAAGCCGCTGGCGTGGCTGTAGTCGAAGCCGCCTTGAAGGGCCGGCAGCTTCCAGGTCTGGCTGATGCCGCGGAAGCGGTAGTCGCTGTTGAGGCTCAGGTTGCCGGTCAGCGTGTGCTCGGGCGTGGCGGCGGCGGCGGGGCTATCGGCCTCGGCGCGGGCCAGGCCGGTCAGCATGGTCAGGGAGGCAATGGCGATCAGGGAAAGGTTCTTGGACATGATGGGATGGTTCCGAAAGGTGAAAAGCGATGAAGCCCACCCCCGTTCAACGCTCGCTCCTGGGGCTTCATCGGGGCGCCTTCAGGCGCCCGAAAGGGGTGCTTGGACTCAGACGGGCTTGGCCGCGTCGAGTGCCAGATTGAGCTTCAGGACGTTGACGCGCGGCTCGCCGAGCACGGCCAGGTCGCGGCCCTCGGTGTTGGCGTCGATCAGGCGCTGCACCTCGGCGGCCGGCATGCCGCGAGCACGCGCGACCCGCGCTACTTGATAGCGGGCAGCCGCCATCGTGATGTGCGGGTCCAGGCCGCTGGCCGAAGCCGTGACCAGGTCGGCCGGAATCGGCAGCTGGTTGTCCGGGTCGGCGGCGCGCAGGGCCCCGACACGGCCCTTGACCGCATCGGCCAGGGCCGGGTTGATCGGTCCCTGATTGGAGCCCGAGGACCCGCCGGCGTTGTTGGACATCGGGCCCGTGGCCGACGGACGACCCCAGAAGTACTTGGGCGCCGTGAAGCTCTGGCCAATCAGCTCTGAGCCGACGGCCTTGCCGCCCTGCTCGATCAGCGAGCCGGCCGCCTGGCGCGGGAACAGGGCCTGGCCAGCGCCGGTGACCAGCATCGGATAGATAAAGCCGGTCACCGCGCTGAGCAGCACAAAAGTGGTGAGGGCGGGACGGAGATAGGTCTTGATCATGATGAATGTCCTCAGACGAGGTGCAGGACCACCAGCAGCCAGTCGATCGCCTTGATGCCGATGAAGGGCACGATCAGGCCGCCGAGGCCGTAGACAAGCAGGTTGCGGCGCAGGAGCGCAGCCGCGCCGATGGCACGGTAGGGCACGCCTTGCAGGGCCAGCGGGATCAGGGCAATGATGATCAGCGCGTTGAAGATCACTGCCGACAGGATGGCCGAGTTGGGGCTGTGCAGGCCCATGACGTTGAGCGCCGACAGCTGCGGATAGACCCCAATGAACATCGCCGGGATGATGGCGAAATACTTGGCCACGTCGTTGGCGATAGAGAAGGTCGTGAGCGAACCGCGCGTCATCAGCAGCTGCTTGCCGGTCTCGACGATCTCCAGCAGCTTGGTCGGGTTCGAATCGAGGTCGACCATATTGCCGGCCTCTTTCGCGGCCTGCGTGCCGGTGTTCATGGCCACGGCCACGTCGGCCTGGGCCAGGGCGGGCGCGTCATTGGTGCCGTCGCCGGTCATGGCCACCAGGCGGCCTTCGCCCTGGTAGTTCTCGGATCAGCTTGAGCTTGGCTTCGGGCGTGGCTTCGGCGAGGAAGTCGTCCACGCCGGCTTCAGCGGCGATGGCCGCGGCCGTCAGGCGGTTGTCGCCGGTGATCATCACCGTCTTGATGCCCATGCGGCGCAGCTCGGCAAAGCGCTCCTTGATGCCGCCCTTGACGATGTCCTTCAGCTCGACGACGCCGAGCACGCGGGCGCCATCGGCCACCACCAGCGGCGTGGAGCCGCGTCGTGCGACTTCATCGACTGCTTGCGTGACCTCGCTCGGGAAGCGGCCACCCAGCGTCTCGACCCAGGCGCGCACCGCCTCACCGGCACCCTTGCGGATGCTGCGGTTGGGGGCTGCGGCGTCGCCGAAGTCCACGCCGCTCATGCGTGTCTGCGCCGAGAAGTGGATGAAGTGGGCCTGCAGGGCTGTGATGTCGCGCTCGCGCAGACCGAAGCGGGTCTTGGCCAGCACCACGATGCTGCGGCCTTCGGGTGTTTCGTCCGCCAGCGATGCGAGTTGCGCCGCGTCGGCCAGTTGCTGCTCGCTCACGCCGGGAGCCGGCACAAAGCTGCTGGCTTGGCGATTGCCCAGGGTGATGGTGCCGGTCTTGTCGAGCAGCAGCACGTCCACATCACCGGCGGCTTCGACCGCACGGCCCGAGGTGGCGATCACATTGGCCTGCATCATGCGGCTCATGCCGGCCACGCCGATGGCCGAGAGCAGGCCGCCGATGGTGGTCGGAATCAGGCAGACCAGCAGCGACACCAGGGCCGTGACCGTCACCACCGTGCCAGCACCGGCCGCCTCAACGCTGAAGATCGAGTACGGCAAAAGCGTGGCCGTGACGACCAGGAACACCAGTGTCAAGGCGATCAGGAGAATCGTCAGCGCGATCTCGTTGGGCGTCTTCTGGCGCTTGGCGCCTTCGACCATGGCAATCATGCGGTCAAGAAAGGCCTCGCCCGGATTGACGGCGATGCGCACCACCAGCCAGTCGGACAGCACGCGGGTGCCGCCGGTGACGGCCGAGAAGTCGCCGCCCGATTCGCGGATGACCGGGGCCGATTCGCCGGTGATGGCGCTCTCGTCCACCGAGGCCACGCCTTCGATGACCGTGCCGTCCAGCGGCACCATGTCGCCGGCCTCGATCAGCACGGTGTCACCCTTGCGCAGCTCTTCAGAAGGCATCGGATGCCATTGAGAACCATGCTTGGGCTCGTGCAGCTTCTTGGCCCAGGTGCGCGCCTTCAGGCCTCGCAGCGAGGCGGCCTGGGCCTTGGAGCGGCCTTCGGCCAGTGCCTCGGCGAAGTTGGCAAACAGCACCGTGAACCACAGCCACAGGGCAATGGCGAGGATGAAGGCGCGGCCTTCGGTGCCGGCAAAGCTCGCATCGAACAAGCTCGCGGCAAACAGGCCCGTGGTCAAGAGGCTGCCGATGTAGACGACAAACATCACCGGGTTGCGCCATTGCGCTTGCGGACTCAGCTTGACGAAGGACTGGACCAGGGCTGGCTTGACCAGCTGCGGGTCGAACAGGGGAAGCGTAGTTTTCATGATGACGATCACTTCCAGAGCTGCAGCTGCTCGACGATGGGGCCGAGCGCCAGCGCCGGGACATAGTTCAGGAGGCCGACCAGCAGCACCGTGCCGATCAAGAGCACGATGAACAGCGGGCCATGCGTGGGCAGGGTGCCGTTGCCGACCGGGATGCGCTTCTTGGCACCCAGGCTGCCGGCAATCGCCAGCACCGGCACGATCACGCCGAAGCGGCCTATCCACATCACGATGCCCAGCAGCGTGTTGTAGAAGGGCGTGTTGGCAGACAGGCCGGCGAAGGCGCTGCCGTTGTTGTTACCGGCCGAAGTCAGCGCGTACAGGATCTCGGAGAAGCCGTGAGCGCCGGGGTTCAGGATGCCGGCCTTGCCACCGTCGGCGAGCACCGCGATGGCCGTGCCGGTCAGCACGACCAGCGGCGTCACCAGGATGGCGATCGAGATCATCTTCATCTCGAAGGGCTCGATCTTCTTGCCCAGGTACTCTGGCGTGCGGCCGATCATCAGGCCGGCGATGAAAACCGCCAGCAGGGCGAAGATCAGCATGCCGTAGAGGCCGGTGCCGACACCGCCGAACACCACCTCACCGAGCTGCATCATCACCAGCGGCACCATGCCGCCCAGCGGCGTCATCGAGTCGTGCATGCCGTTGACCGCGCCGCAGGAAGCGGCCGTGGTGATCACGGCGAACAGCGAGCTGGTCGTGACTCCGAACCGCGTCTCCTTGCCTTCCATATTGCCGCCGGCCTGCAGACTGCTCATCTGCTGGTCGACGCCCAGATTGGCAAGCACGGGATTGCCGGCCTGCTCGGCTGCCGTCGCGGCGATCACACCGGTGATGAACAGCACGCTCATCGCGGCCAGCACGGCCACGCCCTGGCGGCCGTCGCCGACCATCTGGCCGAAGGTGAAGCACAGCGCCGCCGGGATCAGGAAGATCGCCAGCATCTGCACGAAGTTGGAAAGCGGCGTCGGGTTCTCGTAGGGGTGGGCCGAGTTGGCATTGAAGAAGCCGCCACCATTGGTGCCCAGCATCTTGATCGCTTCCTGCGAAGCGACCGGGCCCATGGCCAGCTGCTGGGTCGGCGTCGAGGCGTCCTCGGTCACGACCTGACCCTTCTCATCCTTCAAGGGCTGGCCGTCCGTGCCGAGCTTGGGCGTCTGGTAGTTGTTGACTTCCAGCGTCGTCACATCCTTGTAGGCGTCGAAGTTCTGCACCACGCCCTGGCCGACCAGGAACACGGCCATGACGAAGGAGATCGGCAGCAGCACCCACAGGGTGATGCGGCTCATGTCGGTCCAGAAGTTGCCGATGTCGCTCAAGGCCTTGCCGGCGAAGCCGCGGATCAGGGCGAACACGACGGCAATGCCGGTGGCGGCGGAGACGAAGTTCTGCACCGTCAGCGCCAGCATCTGAGTCAGGTAGCTCATCGTCGACTCGCCACCATAGCCCTGCCAGTTCGTGTTGGTGACGAAGCTGATGGCGGTGTTGAAGGCCGAGTCCGCCGAGATCGCTCCCATGCCTTGCGGGTTCAGCGGCAAGAGATGCTGGAAGCGCTGCAGCCCGTAGACCACCAGCACACCGATGAAGTTGAAGACCAGCAGGGCCACGGCATAGCGCTTCCAGCCCATGCCTTCATCGGCTTTGACGCCGGCCAGGCGCAGGAGGCCGCGCTCGGTGGCCAGCATCCAGCCGGGCAGCCGGCCGGTGGCGACCTTGCTCAGCCAGCGCGACAGCGGCCAGGCCAGCAGCAGAAGAACGCCCATGTAGAGCGCCAGTTGGGTCCAGGCAAGGGTGCCCATGGTTCAGAGCTCCTCGGCGCGCCACAGCGCGACGACCAGGTAGACGAACAGCCCGCCGGTCGCGAGACCGCAGGCCCAGTAAAGAACAGCAAGGGAATTCATTGCTTGACCTCCAGCCGCTGGCTGGCTTCGGCCAGGCCGACCAGCAGGGCGAATAGCAGGGCGGCGAGGCCCAGGTACAGCCAGTCCATGGCTTTCTCCAACGCGTTTGTTGCGATGCAGCAGAGCTTAGGCAGGGCCGTCTCAACTTGTTGTCGAGAGCCGGGCGGGCGGTATCAAGAAGCTGTAAAGACTTGCGTGGCGGCGGCTAGGATGCCGGGCATGAATCTGCGCACCCTGCTCTTGCTGGCGCTCGTGAGCCTGCCCGTGGCGGCGCAAGCTGCCCCGCCGCGTTGCCTGGCCTATGGCCCCGCCGTCTCCAGCATCGGCGGCCGCCTGGAGAAGGTGGCCGGCAAAGCCCCTGGCGAAGAGGCCCTGGTGCTGGTGCTCACCCAGCCAGCCTGCATGACGGCCGGCCGCGAGCAGGCCGATGCGAAGGCGATCAAGCAGGTGCAGCGCGTGCTGATATTGGCCGACGCCCGGCGCCATGCGCAGCTCAGCAAGCGCGTGGGCCAGCGCATGGGTTTGCGCGGGCGTTTGAGCCCGGCGCCGGCCGGGGCTCACCGCGCGCCCTTGCAGCTGGCGCTGGTGATGCCCGAGTAGAGACTTGGAAGGCGGCGGGCTTCAGGAGCCTCGCGTCACCGGCATCTGCACCTTGTCGGCGGGCAGTTTCATGTGGCTGGCCAGTTCCAGCTTGGCCAGCGAGTTGCGGTGCACTTCGTCCGGGCCGTCGGCCAGGCGCAGCGTGCGCTGGTGCGCCCACATCATGGCCAGCGGCGTGTCGTCCGACACGCCCATGCCGCCATAGACCTGGATGGCCCAGTCGATCACCTTCAGCGCCATATTGGGCGCGACGATCTTGATCATCGCGATCTCGGCCTTGGCGACCTTGTTGCCCACCGTGTCCATCATGTAGGCGGCCTTCAGCGTCAAGAGGCGTGCCTGCTCGATGCTGCAGCGCGACTCGGCGATGCGCTCCTGCGTCACCGTCTGCTGGGCGATGGTCTTGCCAAAGGCCACGCGGGCAATGGCCCGCTCGCACATCAGCTCCAGGGCCCGCTCGGCCGCGCCGATCGAGCGCATGCAGTGGTGGATGCGGCCGGGGCCCAGGCGCCCTTGGGCGATCTCGAAGCCCCGGCCCTCGCCCAGCAGGATGTTGGACGCCGGCACGCGCACGTTCTTCAGCTCGACTTCCATGTGGCCATGCGGCGCGTCGTCGTAGCCGAACACCGAGAGGGGCCGGATCACGGTGATGCCCGGCGCATTGGCCGGCACCACGATCATCGACTGCTGCTCGTGCCGCCCGGCTTCCGGGTTGGTCTTGCCCATCACGATGTAGACGGCGCAGCGTGGGTCGCCGGCGCCGGAGGACCACCATTTGCGGCCGTTGATCACGTAGTCATCGCCGTCGCGCTCGATGCGGCATTCGATATTGGTGGCGTCCGAGGAGGCCACGGCCGGCTCGGTCATCAGGAAGGCCGAACGGATCTCGCCTTTTAGCAGCGGCTCCAGCCATTGGTCCTTGAGGGCCTCGGAGGCATAGCGCTCCAGCGTTTCCATATTGCCGGTGTCGGGTGCCGAGCAATTGAAGATCTCGGGCGCCCAGGAGACGCGGCCCATGATCTCGCACAGCGGCGCGTATTCGAGGTTGGTGAGCCCTTCCGGTGCGCGCGTCGACTTTGGCAGGAACAGGTTCCACAGGCCGGCGGCGCGGGCCAGCGGCTTGAGCTCCTCGATCACCGTGGTCGGCACCCAGGCATTGCCCTTGGCGCGGTTGGCGGCGATCTCTTCATGGAAGCGGCGCTCGTTGGGATA
The DNA here is from genome assembly GCF_044043925.2 of Paucibacter sp. JuS9. Lineage (NCBI taxonomy): Bacteria > Pseudomonadati > Pseudomonadota > Betaproteobacteria > Burkholderiales > Sphaerotilaceae > Roseateles > Paucibacter sp. JuS9. The sequence continues at coordinate 4,263,964 of NZ_CP194172.1, read as the reverse complement.
GACGTGCTGATCCATGAAGGCCAGCAGGCGTTCCCGCATCTGCTGGACCTTGGGGCTGTAGTCGAAGTTCATGGTCATGTGGCACTCCTGATCTTGGCGTGACCCGAGTGTGAACCAAGCTCGCCGCGCCGCCTGTCGCCGAGGCGGCAGGCTGTCTCGCGCGGCTCAGACAAGCCCTCAAGCCGTCAGCAGCTTCTCTTCCGCCAGTGCCAGCGCCTCGTTGACGCCCGACAGGACCAGGGTGTCGCCAGGTCGAAGGGCCAGTTCGTCAGCTGCCTGCAACACGGCGCCACCGGCACGGCGCAACGAGACCACCGAGACACCGACCGCATGCAGGGCCAGGTCACCGAGCTTCTCGCCGGCATGGGGGCTGGCTTGCGGCAGGGTGACGCTGCGCAAGCGCACCTGCGCCCGCTCCTCGATGCCGTCGTCGTCAGCGCCATGGAAGTAGCCGCGCAGGAGGCCGTAGCGGGCATCCCGTGCATCGCGGGTCAGGCGGATCACGCGGCGCATCGGCACGCCGACCAGGGCCAGCGCATGGCTGGCCAGCATCAGCGAGCCCTCGATGGCTTCAGGCACCACCTCGGTAGCACCGGCGGCGCGCAGGCGCTCGAGGTCGCTGTCGTCGATGGTGCGGACCACCACCGGCACCTGCGGCGCATGGGCCTGGACCAGGTGCAGGATCTTCAGCGCCGAAGGCGTGTCGGGATAGGACACCACGACGGCGCTTGCGCGCGCCAGGCCAGCCGCCATCAGGCTTTGCAGCTTGGCAGCGTCGCCGAAGACCACGCTCTGGCCCGCTGCCGCGGCCTGGCGCACCCGGTCGGGGTCCAGGTCCAGCGCCATGTAGGGAATGTGCTCGGTGTCCAGCAGCCGCGCCAGGTTCTGGCCGCTGCGGCCGTAGCCGCAGATGATCACGTGGGCCTCGGTCTTGATCGACTTCTTGGCGATGGTCGTCAACTGCAGCGACTGCATCATCCAGTCGCTGCTGGAGAGCTTCATCACGATGCGGTTGCTGTACATGATCAGGAAGGGCGAGGCCAGCATCGACAAGACCATGCTGGCCAGTACCGGGCTCACCCACTGCGGCGAGATCAGCTGATGCTGGGCGCCGAGCGTCAGCAACACAAAGCCGAACTCGCCGGCCTGCGCCAGGTAGAGGCCGGTGCGCAGCGCGGTGCCTGTGGGTGCGCGCAGCAACTTGGCCAGCAAGGCGATCAGGCCTGCCTTGGTCGCGACGGGCAGCAGCGTCAGTAGCAAGACCAGGGGTAGCTGCTCGGCCACCGGCCGCCAGTCGAGCTTCATGCCTATGGTGATGAAGAACAGGCCCAGGAGCACGTCGTGGAAAGGCCGGATGTCGGTCTCCACCTGGTGCTTGTATTCGGTTTCGGCGATCAGCATGCCGGCGACGAAGGCGCCCAGCGCCAGCGACAGCCCGGCGTGTTCGGTCATCCACGCCAGGCCCAGGGTGACAAGGAGCAGGTTGAGCATGAACAGCTCTTCGCTCTTGCGCCGGGCCACCAGCGTAAGCCACCAGCGCATGGCCTTCTGCCCGCCCCACAGCAGGATGCCCAGGAGCACCACGGCCTTGAGCCCAGCCCAGCCCAGCGACTGCAGCATCACCGTACCTTCGCTGTTCAAGGCTGGTATCAGCACCAGCAGCGGCACCACGGCCAGATCCTGGAACAGCAGCACGCTGACCACGCGCCTTCCATGCTCGCTTTCCAGCTCCAGCCGTTCAGCCATCAGCTTCACGACGATGGCCGTGGAGCTCATGGCCATGGCGGCGCCCAGCACCAGTGCACCCTGCCAGCCAAGCTGCCATTGAATGCCCAGCAGCGCGAAGCTCCATTCCAGCATCACGTTGCCGATCACCGCACCGACGATGGTGATCAGCACCTGTGCCAGGCCCAGGCCAAACACCATCGCCCGCATCGAGCGCAATTTGGGCAGGTTGAACTCGAGCCCGATGACGAACATCAAGAACACCACGCCGAACTCGGCCAGGTAGCGCACGCCAGCGGTGTCCTTGGCAAAAGCCAGCGCATTGGGGCCGATCAGCACGCCGACCGCCAGGTAGCCCAGCATGGGCGGCAGCTTCAAGGAACGGCACAGCACCACGCCGGCTACGGCGGCGACCAGGTAGAGCAGGACGAGTTCCAACGATGTCATGGTCGGGATGGTAAGGGGTGAGTTTCCTCATCCGGCGCCATGCCTTCCCCGGAGTACGATGCGCCGCGGCCCTGGAGGGCCCTTCGGAGGAGAACCGGACAATGCAGAGCAAGAGCAAGCAGAGGCTGCGCCGCGGCCTGATCGCCGCCGTCGTCATCGGCCTCGGCGCAGGCGCCTGGTGGGCCTGGGGCAAGAGCCATCCCACGGCGCCACCGCCGCCGCCATTCCGCACGGCCACCATCGACCAGGGCCCGATCACCCAGGTGGTCAGCGCCAACGGCAACTTGCAGGCCATCGGGCTCGTCGTCGTCGGTGCGGCTGTCAATGGCACGGTCATGGAGCGCAAGGCCGACTTCAATGACCGCGTGAAGAAAGGCCAGATTCTCTTGCGCCTGGACGACACGCCGTATCAAGCCCGCCTGCGCCAGGCGCGAGCGCAGCTCGTTTCGGCCGAAGCCCGCGTGGCCTTTGCCGCCGGCAGTCATGAGCGCAACGAAAAGTTGGCGGCACAAGGCTTCATTGGTTCGGCCCAGAGCGACCAGAGCCGGCGCGAGCTGGACATGGCGCGCGCCGACGTGAACGCCGCGCGCGGCCAGGTCGAGGCGGCCGAGAACGACGTGGCCCGCTGCACCGTTGTTTCGCCGGTGGACGGCGTGGTGATCAAGCGCAGCGTGGACGTGGGCCAGACCGTGGCCGCCAGTTTCCAGACGCCCGAGCTGTTCCAGATTGCCCGTGACCTGGCCTTGATGGAAGTGGGCGTCAACGTGAGCGAGGCTGACGTGGGCATGATCCGCGAAGGCCAGCCGGTGCGCTTCTCGGTCGATGCCTTCTCGGAGCGCGAGTTCGAAGGCAAGGTCCGCCAGGTGCGCCTGGGGGCGACCAATCAGCAGGGCATCGTCACCTATGCCGTGATCGTGGACGTGGACAACCGCGACGGCCTGCTTAAGCCCGGCATGACGGCGCAGGCCCGCATCGTCGTCGCCACCAAGCCGCAGGTGCTGCGCGTGCCGACGGCGGCGCTGCGTTTCCGCCCGGATGAAGACGCGATGGCTGCGGCCAAGCCGGCGTCAGGCGCATCGGCGGTGGCTTCCGCTGCCGCAGCGTCGGCCGTAGCCGCGGCATCGAATGACGACGGCGTGCTCAACCAGTTGCGCGGCGGCGTGCGGGTCCACAAGGTCTACACGCTGGATGCCCAGGGCAAGCCGCAGCCGACCGAGGTGACGGTGGGCCTGTCCAACACCCGCTACACCGAGCTGGTCAGCGGCAAGCTGAAGGCAGGCGACGCCGTCGTCACCCGCGCCAAGAACGCGAACAAGGACGACAGCAAGTGAGCGCAGCCCCCCTGATCGAACTGCGGGGGCTCACCAAGAGCTACCGCAGCGGCGAGATCGTGACGCCGGTCTTGCATGGCATCGACCTGGATGTGGCGCGTGGCGATTACGTGGCCCTGATGGGTGCCAGCGGGTCGGGCAAGAGCACCTTGATGAACCTGATTGGTTTGCTGGACCGGCCCGACGAAGGCCGGCTGTCGCTGGCCGGTGCTGACGCAGCCAAGGCCGACGTGAATGAGCAGGCGCGCATCCGCAACCGCGAGATCGGCTTCGTGTTCCAGAGCTTCAACCTGCTCAAGCGCATGACGGTGCTCGACAACGTCGCCCTGCCGCTGGTCTATGCCGGCCAGTCGCGCAGCGCTGCGCGTGAGCGCGCCACCGAGATGCTCGGCAAGGTGGGGCTGGGTGCGCTGGGCAAGCGCCTGCCCAACCAGCTCTCCGGAGGCCAGCAGCAGCGCGTGGCGATTGCCCGCGCGCTGGCCAATCGCGCGCCGCTCCTGCTGGCCGATGAGCCGACCGGCAACCTGGACAGCCAGACCACCAGCGAAGTGCTCGATGTGTTCGAGCAGCTCAATCGCGACGACGGCCTGACCATCGTGCTGGTCACGCACGAACCCGACGTGGCCATGCGGGCCAAGCGCCTGGTGCGGCTGAAGGATGGCCGCATCGCCTTTGACGGCAAGCCCGGCACGGAGGTGCACTGACATGGGCTTCTGGCAACTCACTCTTGAAGCGCTGCGCTCCTTGCGCGCCAATCGCTTGCGCTCGGCCCTGGCCATCCTCGGTGTGATCATCGGCATCACCTCGGTGGTGATGATGATGGCCACCGGCGACTGGATGCGCGCCTTCATCGACAAGGAACTTTCGCGCCTGGGCCGCAACCAGCTTTTGGTGTTCCCGGCTGCGGCCACCGAAGGCGCGGTGCGCACCTCGGGCAAGCGACCGGCGCTGACGCTGGGCGACGCCGAGGCGATCGCGCAACTGCCCTCGGTGAAGCTCGCGGCGGCTGAGATCCGCGGCTTCGTGCAGGCGCACTTCGGCAGTGACAACGAGAACCTCTCGGTACTCGGCGTCACGCCCGAGATGCTGAGCTTGAAGAACTGGCCGGTCGAGCAAGGCGTGAGCTTCGACAACAACGACGTGCGCAGCGGCAAGCGCGTGCTGCTGATCGGCGCCAAGCTGGCCAAGAAGTACTACGCCGGCCGGGATCCCATCGGCCAGTCGGTGCGACTCGATGGCCGACCCTACACCGTGATCGGTGTGCTGGCCACCGAAGGCCAGGGCCTCAACGGCAATGACGAGGGCGAGCTGATGCTGGTGCCCATCACCGCGGCGCCGAGCCGCGAACGGCTGCTGCCCGGCGTCGTGAATGCGCTGACGGTGCAGGGTCGTGAAGGCACGGCCATGAGTGACGTGGAGATGGACGTGGCCGAACTCCTGCGCGACCGCCACCGCATCACCGGTGATCGTGAAGACGATTTCCGCACCATCGACCTGGCCGGCATCGCCAAGGCCGGCGCCTCCATCGCCAAGGGGCTGCAACTGGGCATGGGCTTGATCGGCGCGATTGCCCTGATCGTCGGCGGCATCGGCATCATGAACATCATGCTGGTGAGCGTGTCCGAGCGGGTGCGCGAAATCGGCATCCGCATGGCCATTGGCGCCAAGCCGCGCGATGTGCTGGCGCAGTTCCTGGTCGAGGCTGTTGTCCTTTGCATCCTCGGCGGCCTGGCGGGCCTCGGCCTTGCCTGGGGTGCAGCGGCGGCGATCAGCCATTTCGCCCACTTCGACATGCCCCTGGCCGTGCGCCATATGGTGGTGGCGGTGAGCTTTGCGGCGAGCGTCGGCTTATTCTTCGGCTACTACCCGGCCAGGCGGGCGAGCAAGCTGCTGCCGATTGAGTGCCTGAGGCAGGACTGAGGGCGGCTTGCGGCACATTGCGGACTCTTGCCTTCTTCCTCGAAGGTACGTCGAAGATCAGGCCGCCAGCGGGCACCCCTTCGCTCCTGTCCCCCGTCACCGGCCTGCGGCCGGCGCCTCCTCCTTTACCTCGCTGCGGGGCACCCACTGCCGTCCTGATCCGCACCGCCGTGGCCTGCGCCGGGTGGCAGGCGCAGGTTCGGCCGAGGGTGTCGGGTGAGGGTTTGGGCGAGGTAAAGACACCGTCTTGAGTCAAGCAGCCAGTGCTGTCCCGTGGGCGGGGTCAAAGGGCTTCTTGGACTTCAGAACGCCGTAGGCGATGGCCAGGAGCTTGTGCATGCAGGCCACGACAACCACCAAACCCGGCTTGTTCTGCGCCTTCAAGCGAGCCCAGAAAGCGGCGATGGGCGGGTTGTACTTGGCAGCCACCATCGCCGGGTAGAACAGCGCCTGGCGTAGCTCTTTGTGCCCCGTGGGATGCGTCCCCCTGCTGCGATTCAGCGAGCTGCCTGATTGCCGGATCATCGGCGACAGGCTTGCATAGGCCACCAGCGCTTTGGCTGAGCTGAAGCGCTCGGGTCTTCCGATGTAGGCCAGTAGCTGCGGGATGGTCTTCTCACCCAGTCCCGGGATCGTCTGCAACAGTTCCTTGCGTCCGCGCAGGTCTGGGTCATCGTCGATGCTCGACTTGATCTGTGCTGTGACTTCCTCGATGGCACCCACCAGACTGTCCACCATGGCCTGGATCGACGGCCGCACCGAGTCATGCGCAACATCCAGCCGATTGAGCTCGGCCTGGCGCATGTCCTGCAGTGTCTGCAGACGCAGCACCAGCGCTTGCAGCCTGCGCAGCCCCAGCGTCGGCGCCTCCCAAAGTTCCAGCTCATGCTTGTGTGCAAAGCGGGCAAGCGCCTTGGCATCCGCGTTGTCGGTCTTGTTGCGTATGCCTTCGGATTCGATGAAGCGCTTGACCCTCAGCGGGTTCACCACGGAGACAGCCACCCCGCTGTCATGCAGGAACACGGCCAGCGCCTCGTGATAGCTGCCCGTTGCTTCCATGCACGCGTGAGCCTCGCTCTTGCCGCCCTGAACGTGAGACTCGATCCAGTCCATCAGTTGGGAAAACCCCGCCGCATCGTTGGCAAAGACCTTCGAGCGGAACTTCCCCTGCGCATCAAGCAAAGCGACATCGAACTTCCTCTTGCTGATATCCACACCTAGCTTCGTTCTCATGACGTTCCTTCGCAAAGCGCTTATCCGACTTGCGCACCCTGATATGCGGGGTCGCCACCGGAGAGGCTCCGGCAGCGCCCCAAGACACCGTTCGAGCTGTCGCGTCGAATCCGCCGGGGGCACCAGTCTTTACCTCTGGCTCAAAGGCCATAGGGGGAGCGCGGCATCACCCTGACGGGCTTCGCTAAAGCGGAACGAAGCAGCGTGATTCTGATATCAGGAGGAGGATCGGGCGAAGCCCGGTCCGGGGGACAGGAGCACAAGCCCTCACCCGATGGCCTCGGCAGCGCGAAAGAAGGAAACAGCGTGTGGCTGCTATGTGCCGCATGCCGTCAATCCGTGCATTTGTTTGCGCAAAGCCTTGCCAAAGCGCAAACTCGGACGCCCTATGCACAAGGCGCATAGGCGCATGTGAACAAGGCTGCGGCCGAGGCTGGCGCGCCGCACCCGGTTCGCGATACCGTTCGCGCCACCGAAAATTACGGAGCAGTACATGCCCAACCTGTCCTTCGTTTCGCCCACGCGCAACAGTCCCTGGGGTACCTACCTGTCCCAGATCGACGCCGTCGAGCCGTACCTCGGCCATCTGGCACGCTGGGTCGAGACGCTGCGCCGCCCCAAGCGCGCGCTGATCGTCGACATCCCCATCGAGCTCGACAACGGCACCATCGCCCACTATGAGGGCTACCGTGTCCAGCACAGCCTGACCCGCGGCCCGGGCAAGGGCGGCGTGCGCTACCACCCCGACGTCACGCTGGAAGAAGTGATGGCCCTGTCGGCCTGGATGACGATCAAGAACGCGGCCGTGAACCTGCCTTACGGCGGCGCCAAGGGCGGCATCCGCCTCGATCCGAAGGTGCTGTCGCTGAAGGAGCTTGAGAAAGTTACACGCCGGTACACGAGCGAAATCGGCATCATCATCGGCCCGCAGCAGGACATTCCGGCGCCCGACGTGAACACCAACGGCCAGATCATGGCCTGGATGATGGACACGTACTCGATGAACACCGGCGCCACCGCGACCGGTGTCGTCACCGGCAAGCCGATTCCGCTGGGGGGCTCGCTGGGCCGCGTGCAGGCCACCGGCCGCGGCGTGTTCGTGATCGGCCGTGAGGCGATGCGCCGCCTGAACGTGCCGATGGAAGGCGCCCGCGTTGCGGTGCAAGGCTTCGGCAACGTCGGCTCCATCGCCGCCAAGCTGTTCGCCGCCAACGGCGCCAAGATCGTGGCCGTGCAAGACCACACCGGCACCATCCTCAACGAGTCGGGCATGGACATGCAGAACCTGCTGGACCATGTGGCGGCCACCGGTGGCGTCGGCGGCTTCAAGGGCGCTGACAAGATCGCGAACGACGACTTCTGGAAGGTCAAGAGCGACGTGCTGATCCCGGCCGCCCTCGAAGGCCAGATCACCAAGGAGCGCGCCGAAGGCCTCTCGACCAAGATCGTGCTGGAAGGCGCCAATGGCCCGACCACGCCGGACGGCGATGCCGTGCTGGCCGACCGCGGCATCATCGTCGTGCCCGACGTGATCGCGAATTCGGGTGGCGTGACCGTGTCCTACTTCGAATGGGTGCAGGACTTCTCCAGCTTCTTCTGGACCGAAGACGAGATCAACGTCCGCCTGGACAAGATCATCACCGGCGCCTTCAAGCACATCTGGGAAACCAGCGAACAGCACCGCATCTCGCTGCGCACCGCCGCCTTCGTCGTGGCTTGCACCCGCGTGCTGCAGGCGCGTGAAGAGCGCGGTCTGTATCCCTGAAATCCCGGCCTCGGCCCGGACAGACAAGGCCCGCTTCGGCGGGCTTTCTTATTGCGACCGCTTGCCGCTCAGCAGCCACTGGGCGCTGGCCGTCGTCAGGGTCCAGCAGATCCACGCCGTCCACATCGTATGGCTCGGGTAATGGGCGCCGCGCGCCATCTGCGCCCAGCCGTAGCAGGCGCCGCAGATCAGCACGCCGACCAGAAAGCCTCGCGCCAGTTGCGGGTAGGCGCGGCGCATCGCGAAGAAGCCGGCGAGAAAGGCAAAGGCCGAGCTGGCGTGGCCCGAGGGGAAGCAGTGGCCGGGGCCGCCATCGGCCACGCCAAAGCGCCAATGCGAGACGTACTGCGCCATGCCGCCGAACTCGTTCAGGTCCCAGGGGCAGCTGCTCAGGCTCTGGCGTTTAAGCAGCGGGATCAGGAGCAGGCACACCAGCGAAGTGCCCAGCCACCAGAGCCGTTCTCGGCGTGTCATGGCCGGCAGGAGACCGCGCCACAGATTGAGCACGACCATGAAGGCAATCACCAGGCCGGCCAGCGCGCGGCCGCCTTGATGGAACACGTCACGCGTCAGCCAATGCTCGCGCCAGGGGAAGCCGTCGCTGCCAGCCCAGGGACGGATGACGGCGAGGTCGAGGCCGCCGGCATCCCAGGCGAGCAGGGCCAGCAGGCCCAGGCCGGCAATCAGCCATGCGGGCTTGAGCGAAAACGCGGAAGGGGTGGCAGCGGTAGAAGGGGTGGAAGAGGCAGCGTTCATGGCGCGGCGCATCGTAGCGGCCCGAGCTGAAGCCCGCCTTGCTGCAAACCCGGCCAGCAGCCCCGGCGGCTACACTGCCGGCCATGACTGAAGCTGCCAATTTCGACGCCGCACGAGCGGTCGCAATGGCCCGCCAGGCCCTGCAGATCGAGGCCCGCGCATTGACCGAACTGGGCCCGCGTCTGGGCGATGAGTTCGCCCGCGCCGCCCGCCTCGTGCTCGACTGCAAGGGCCGGGTCGTGGTGATGGGCATGGGCAAGAGCGGCCATGTGGGCCGCAAGATCGCCGCCACGCTGGCCTCCACCGGCACGCCGGCGATGTTCGTCCATCCGGGCGAAGCCGCTCATGGCGACCTGGGCATGGTGACCACGCGCGATGTGGTGCTGGCCCTCTCCAACTCGGGCGAGAGTGACGAGCTCAATGCCATCCTGCCGGTGCTGCGCCGCCTGGGCGTGCCCATCATCGCCATGACCGGCCGTGCCGAATCGAGCCTGGCCAACCATGCCGACGTGGTGCTGGACAGCGCCGTCGCCGAAGAAGCCTGCCCCTTGAAGCTCGCGCCCACCGCCAGCACGACGGCGCAGATGGCATTGGGCGATGCGCTGGCCGTGGCCCTGCTCGACGCGCGCGGTTTCCGCGAGGAAGACTTCGCCCGTTCCCACCCCGGTGGTGCGCTGGGCCGCAAGCTGCTCACCCATGTGCGCGACCTGATGCGAAGCGGTGACGCACTGCCGCGCGTGGGGCTGGATGCCGGCTTCACCGAGATGATGCGCGAGATGTCGGCCAAGGCGCTGGGCGCTGCTGTCATCGTCGACGCGGCCGACAAGGTGCTGGGCATCTTCACCGACGGCGACCTGCGCCGCCTGGTTGAAAGCGGCCGCGACCTGCGCTTGCTGCAGGCCACTGACGTGATGAAGAAGGGCCCGCGCACCATCCGCGCGGAGGCTCTTGCCGTCGACGCCGCCGAGCTGATGGAAACCGCCCGCATCACGCTGGTGCTGGTGGTCGATGAGCAGAACACGCTGCAGGGCGCGATCAGCATCAACGACCTGATGAGTGCGAAGGTAATTTGATGGCCCCCAGTCTCCCTTTGGTCGCAACCCCTCAAGGGGGCCGCCGCGCCCTTCGGGCGGCCGTGCGGGCGCGGGGTCAACTCGTATGAAAGCTGCTCTTGTTTTCCCGCCCGAACTGCTGCTCAAGGCCCAAGGCCCAGGCCTTGGCTTGAAAGCCGCCATCTTCGACGTGGACGGCGTGCTGACCGATGGCCGCATCTATATCGGTGAAGAAGGCGAAGCCTTCAAGGCCTTTGCCACGCTGGACGGCCACGGCCTCAAGCTGCTGGCCGAAGGTGGCATCGTGCCCATCGTCATCACTGGGCGCGATTCGCCGGCGGTGCGCCGCCGCGTGGCGGACCTGGGCCTGAAGCATGCGGTCTATGGCGCCAAGGACAAGCTCGCTGCCGCGCTGCCGGTTCTGCAGGCGCTGGGCCTGCAATGGAATGAAGTCGCGGCGATGGGCGACGACTGGCCCGACCTGCCCTTGATGACACGCGCCGGCTTTGCCTGCGCCCCGGCCCAGGCCCATGCCGAGGTCATTGCCCTTGCTCATCACGTGACTGCAGCGCCCGGTGGCCATGGCGCCGCGCGCGAATTCTGCGACCTGCTCCTGATGGCCAACGGCCGCTATGCCGGGCTCTTGAACAGCCATCTGGAAACGCTGGACGGGGGCAAGGCTTGAATCCGGCCGCCCGCCTGGCTCCGGCGGCCGGGCCGCGTCGGCCGGTCAGCAACAAGCCCTGGGTGTGGCGGCTGCAATCGGTGCTGTCGGCCTATCTGCCCTTGCTGCTGCTGGTGTTCCTGGCGGCGGGCACTTCCTGGCTGATCAAGAATTCGCCGCAGCCTGAAGATGCGCAGACGGAGGCGCCGCTGAAGCATGAGCCCGACTACTCGATGCAGGGCTTCGGCCTGCAGCGCTTCGACCCCAAGGGCGCGATGCGCGTCGAGGTCGAAGGCCGCGAGATGCGCCACTACCCTGACACCGACACGGTCGAGATTGACGGCGTGCGTCTGCGCTCGATCGGCCAGGACGGCAGCATCACCGTGGCCTCGGCCAAGCGCGCCATCGGCAACGCCGACGGCAGCGAAATGCAGTTGCTCGGCGACGTGACCCTGCAGCGCATGGCGGCCGGCCAGCAGCGTGCCGGCCTGGAAGTGCGTGGCGAGTTCCTGCACGCCTTCCTGCATACCGAGCGGCTGCGCTCGCACCTGCCGGTGCGCGTCAACTACGGCAACACCGAGCTGCAGTTGCACAACTTCGAATACGACAACCTCAAGGGCCGGCTGACCTTCAAGGGGCGCAGCACGGCACGCCTTGATCCGCCTGGCGCGCGCAAGCAGGACTGATGGCATGACGGCAAGACTCGTCTTCATTACCGGCGCTTCCAGCGGCATCGGCCAGGCCCTGGCCCTGCACTACTACCGGGCGGGTTGGCGGCTGGCGCTGGTGGCCCGCCGCTCGGCCGAGCTTCAGGCCTGGGCGCGCGAGCAGGGCCTGGCACCGGAGCGCTTCGCCGTCTATGGCGCCGACGTGCGCGACATCGCCGAGATCACTGCCGCCGGCCGCACCTGCATCGCCAATCAAGGCTTGCCCGATGTGGTGATCGCCAATGCCGGCATCAGCATCGGCATGGACAGCGCGGAGTTCGAGGACATCGAAGTGATGCGCGCCATCTATGAAACCAACAACATCGGCCTGGCCGCGACCTTCCAGCCCTTCATCGGCCCGATGAACAAGCGGTGCTCGGGAACCCTGGTCGGCATCGCCAGCGTGGCCGGCATACGTGGCCTGCCGGGCCATGCGGGCTATTGCTCCAGCAAGGCTGCCGTCATCAGCTATTGCGAAAGTCTGCGCGGCGAATGCCGGCCGCAAGGCGTGCAGGTCGTGACGATCCTGCCCGGGTATATCGACACACCGCTGACCCGCAAGAACCGCTACGGCATGCCCTTCCTGATGCAGCCCGAAGACTTCGCTGCACGTGCCTTCGCGGCCATCGAGGCCGGCGCGAGCTACCGAACGATCCCATGGCAGATGGGCGTGGTCGCCAAGCTGATGCGTCTCTTGCCCAACTGGCTGTTCGACAAGGCGCTGGCCGGCCGGCCGCGCAAGCGCCGTCAGGGCGAGTAAGAAAAATGCCGTAACCATGACCCTTGGCAGGCCCGTCGCGGGCTGGCTACACTGCGCGCCATTCAAGAGAAGCGCCGGCCATGGCGGCGCAAGGAGGCCCAGATGATCAAGGTTCTGCATCCCTGCTGAGGATTCGTCCGCTCCCCGACGAATCCGCGAGTCCGGCCCCGCCTGTTGCTGAAGGCAGCGCGGCCGACCCCGAACCTGGCCCGGCGCACGCAAGCGGCGCGGGCCACTCTCTTGGTTTCCTGAATCATGAACAAGTTTTTTTCCACGGCCCTCGTGATGGGGCTGGGCGGCAGCGCATGGGCGGCCGATCCCGAGCCGGCGGCCGCCTCGATACGCGCGCTGCGCCAGGCCGGCCAGGCCGCGCTGCAGATCGACGGCCGGCTGGACGAGCCGCTTTGGCGCGCGGCGCCGGTCTACGAGCGCTTTGTGCAGTTCCTGCCCGAAGACCGGCAGCCGGCCCGCTGGCGCACGACCGTGCAAGTGATTGCCGACGAGCATGCGCTCACTTTTGCAATCCGTGCCTACGACCCGGAGCCCGGGCGCATCCGCGCGCCGCTGAGCCGGCGCGATGAAGTCGGGCTCGAGCAGGACTATGTCTCGGTCGTCATCGACCCGGTCGGGCGACGGCGCGCGGCGCAGTTCGTGCGCGTGGGCGCGTCGGGTTCGCTGGCGGATGGTGTGTTCATCGCCGATGACGACAGCGACGACATGGCGCCCGACTTCGATGTGCAGGCGGCGGTGCAAAGCTTGCCCGATGGCTACAGCGTCGAGCTGCGTTGGCCCCTGGCGGCCTTGCGCTTCCCGCACAGCGGGGGCGAGCCCTGGCGCGTGATGCTCACGCGCAGCGTGCCGCGTGAGGACGCGAATCTGATGGTCAGCCCGCCAACGCTGACCAAGGACGCCCTGAACTTCATCGCCGAGCTGCAAGCGCTGGAAGGTCTGGGCGACCTGGTCGAGCAGGTGCGCGAGCGCAGCTTCCTGAGCATTCGGCCCGAGCTGACCTGGCGCCGCGCTGAAGGCAGCGGCAAGGCCACGCTGGGAGCCGAGCTGAAGTGGCGGCCGCGCGCCGACTGGGTGATCGATGCGACGCTGAACCCGGACTTCTCGCAGATCGAATCCGACGCGCCGCAGATGGCCGCCAACACCCGCTTCGCGCTGTTCCAGCAGGAGAAGCGGCCCTTCTTCCTGGAGAGCACCGACGTGGTCGGCCAGAGCCAGCCGGACGAGTCGGGCCAGGCGCATGGCCTGGCGGCGTTCTATTCGCGCACCATCAGTGACCCTGACTGGGGCTTGCGCGCCACCTGGCGGGGCGCCTCGGCCGATGCTGTGGGCCTGAGCCTGCGCGATGCCGGCGGTGGCGATGTGCTGCGCCCGGCGGCCTATGCCACCGCTGCCCATGCCTACCGCGGCCATTCACAGGCGAGCTTTGTTCGCGGGCGACAACAGCTCGGCAATGCCAGCCTGGGCTTGCTCGCCTCCGAGCGCGGCTATGGCGGCGGCGCGTTCAATCGTGTCGTCGGCAGCGACTTCAGCTGGCGGACGGGCGAGTCCGATCTCTTGCGGGGCCATTGGCTGCAGTCCGCCAGCACGGCCGCGTTTGACGGCGAAGGCCGGGCCGTGCGCAGCGCCAGTGAAAGCGGTCACAAGCTCTGGCTGGCCTGGCAGCACCGCTCTGCCGAATGGATCAACCAGCTGCACCTGGAAGAGATCACGCCACGCTTTGCCAATGACAACGGCTTCGTGCCGCAGGCCGGCATCCGGCGTGCTTCAAGCGAACTGGCGCGCCGCTTGGGCGCGAGCGAGATGGCGGGCCTGCCGCTGTTCGAGCTGGAAGCGCAGTTGAAACTCGCGCAGACCGAGGCGCTGGCCGATGGCGCGCAACAGCGCGGTGGTGAGGTGATCGAACGCCTGCTGGAGCCGGGTTTCTGGTTCGCCACGGCGCGCAACACGGGTGTCTGGGGTCATCTGGGCCTGGGACAGCAGCGGGCGCGCTCAGGCGGTGCGCTGCATGCGCCGCGCACCGTGAACATCGGGCTGGAGTCCAATCCGGCGCCTTGGCTGAGCCTGCTGCATGCCGAGCTGCAGTGGGGGCGTCGGCTGGATGTCGAGGCGGATCGCCTGGGCAGCGGCATGAACCTCGTGATGCAGGCCAAGTTCCGGTTTGCCTTGCCGCAATCGTGGTGGCTGGAGCTGGAGCAGCAGCTGGGGCAGGGCTGGGTCAACAACCCGGCCGGGCAACGCAGCCTGAGCGAGCGCAACAGCCAGACCCTGGCCGTCGTTCACTTCGATGCCCGCGATTCCTTGCGCCTGATCAGTCAGCGCAGCCATGCGGGGCGGCGCGCCGAGGGGGTGCTGGCGGCGCTGGACGAGCAGGGTGGCAGCGACTCGCTGGTGTTGCAGCGTCGCGTGGGCCATGGCCGCATCCTGAGCGTCGGTGCCAGCCAGGCGCGCGAGTCTGCGCGCGAGCCCTGGCAGCGCCAGCTGTTTGCCAAGCTGGTCTGGGCCTGGTCGAACTGAGGCTGCGGGCGATCCAGAAACGACAAAGGCGCTCCGAGGAGCGCCTTCTTGCCTGTGCATCAACCCGTGAGGGTTGATCGGCCTGTATCAGTAGCCGCCGGAACGGCCACCGCCGCCGTAGCCGCCGCCACCGCCGGAACGGCCACCGCCGCCACCGCCGTAGCCGCCACCGCCGGAACGGCCACCGCCGCCACCGCCGTAGCCGCCGCCACCGCCGTAGCCGCCACCGCCGCCACCACCGTAGCCGCCGCCGCCGGAACGGCCACCGCCGCCACCGAAGCCGCCGCCGCCCGAACGGCCGCCGCCGCCGAAGCCGCCCGGACGCTCTTCACGAGGACGTGCTTCGTTCACGACGATGGCGCGGCCTTCCAGGGCCTGGCCATTCATGCCGTTGATTGCCGATTGAGCCTCGGCATCCGAACCCATTTCGACGAAGCCGAAGCCCTTCGAACGGCCGGTGTCGCGGTCCATCATGACCTTTGCAGAGGTCACAGTGCCAAATTGACCGAATGCTTCTTGCAGCGATTCGTCACGCACGCTGTAGGCCAGATTGCCCACATAAAGCTTGTTTCCCATGGGGAAGCCCTTTCAATACCAAAAAAACCATGCGGACTTTCAACCCACGTGAACCATTCAAGCGAAGGTGCGGCGTCCAGACACAGGTAGCCGATTATGGGTGAGGGGTCCAGCGATCCATACAACGCCCACGGCGAGTGTTGTTTTTCGTGCCTAGAGATAACCCGGTCGGGCCGATCCCGCAGTGCGGGCCTGCTGGCTAAGATGCGCGGCCCATGACCCAGCCCCCCGAAATCCGCATTGCCAGCCTGGTGCCCTCGCTGACCGAACTGCTGGTGGCGCTCGGCCTGGCGCCCTGGCTGGTGGCTCGCACCGGCTTTTGCATCCACCCGGCCGCGGCCGTGGCGAGCATCCCCAAGATTGGGGGCACCAAGGATGTGAACCTGGCCAAGCTGCGCCGCCTGGCGCCCAGCCATGTGCTGGTCAATGTGGATGAAAACCGGCTGGAAACAGTCACGGCGCTGCGCGAGTTCGTGCCCAATATCGTCGTGACCCATCCGAACGCGCCGCAGGACAACCTCGCCCTGCTGGACCAGATGCTGGCCCTGTTCGGCCACTTGCCGGGCGTGGCTGATCGGGCGGCGGCCTTGCGGAGGGCTCTGGAGAACGAGCTGGCCGCCTGTGCAGCGCGCCCCTGGCCGGCGCGCCGGGTGCTTTATCTGATCTGGCGAGCGCCCTGGATGACCGTGGCCCGCGACACCTATATCGCCCGCATGCTGGCCCAGGTCGGCTGGCAGACCTGGCCGCCTGTCGAGGGCGGCGAGCATGGCGCGGCCCGCTATCCGGCCTTGAATGGCGATGAGCCCTGGCTGGCCGGGATTGACGAGCTGCTCCTGAGCTCGGAGCCCTATCGCTTCGACGCCTCCCACCTGGCCGAGGTGCAGGTCCTGTGCCCGAATGCCCGCGTGCGCCTGGTGGATGGTGAACTGCTGAGCTGGTACGGGCCGAGAGCGGCTCCAGGGCTGGCCTATCTGCGCCGGCTGGCGACTCAGGGATAGAACCCGGCCGATGCGTCTCTGGCTGCACTGACAATTGCCGCATGGATTTCAAGCCCCTCGTCGCCCTGCTGGTCATCGTCAACCCTGTCGGGGTGGTGCCCTTCTTCATCCATTTCACGCAGAACTTCACGCGCGAGCAGCGCCGCCGCACCATCGTGGTCAGCTCGTTCACCGCTTTCGTGGTGATCGCCTTGAGCGCGCTCTTCGGCATGAAGATCATCGAGTTCTTCGGCATCTCGCTGGCCAGCTTCCAGGTTGGCGGCGGCACGCTGCTCTTGATCAGCTCCCTGCAGATGCTGAATGCGCAGCCGGCCGAAGGCCGCAAGGAAGACGTGAGCGAGGGCGCGCACAAGGTCGATGCCGGCGCCAGCATCGCCGTCGTGCCGCTGACCATCCCGCTGCTGACAGGCCCGGCCACGATCTCGACCATGGTGATCTATTCCAAGCAGACCCAGCAGTGGTGGCAGCTTGGCGTGCTGGTGGGCTATGGCGTGGTCGTCGGGCTGGTGACTTTCGCAGTCTTCTCGGCTTCCGGCCGCATCGCCAAGGTGCTGGGCCAGACCGGCATCAACATCATGACCCGCTTGATGGGCCTGATCCTCGCGGCCCTGGCCGTGGAGTTGCTGGCCGACGGTCTGCAGAAGCTGTTCCCCATCCTGAGCTCGGCCGCGGGCCACTGAGCTGGGTCCCGTGTTCTATTGCTGGAGGATGCCCCGGCGATTGCCGACACCATGCGGTTTTCCTTGCGCCGCGTGGGCCTGGACGTCGAGCATTTCAGCTGGCTGACCGAAGCCCGCCAGCGCCTGCAGCAAGCGCCACCCGACCTGGCGCTGTTCGACCCGGTCAACCCCTTCGTGATGAACGACCGCGCGATCAAGTAGGGCGTGCTCTTCATTGCGCTGACCTTCATCACCGTGGGCCTGGCCTTGAGCCTGTTCTTCCTGCTTCTCCTGACTTGTCGGAGCACCTGAGCTTCGGACTCGCCTATGGCTCCGCCGCGCTGTTCGTGCTCTTGCGCCTGGAGCAGGCTGCACTGGTGATCGGCTTGCTCCTGCTGTTTGCCCTGCTGGCGGCTGTCATGACGCTGACGCGCAGGCTCGACTGGTACAAGCTTGGCGCCGGCACAACGCCGACGCTCTCGACTCGGTGATAGGCCGCTTGCCGCTCGCTGGCTGCTCGGCCAGCATGGCGGCATCATGAATCTCTACGACCACATCATCATCGGCGCCGGCACGGCCGGCAGCCTTTTGGCCAACCGGCTGTCGGCAGACCCGCGCCGGCGGGTCCTGCTGCTGGAGGCCGGGGGGCGCGACGACTATCACTGGATTCACATCCCGGTCGGCTATCTCTACTGCATCGGCAATCCGCGCACCGACTGGCTCTACAAGACCGAGCCCGATGCGGGCCTGAACGGCCGCTCGCTGCGCTACCCGCGCGGCAAGGTGCTGGGCGGCTGCTCCAGCATCAACGGCATGATCTACATGCGCGGCCAGTCGCGCGACTACGACGACTGGGCCGCTGCCGTCGGTGATGCGCGCTGGCGCTGGGATTCGGTGCTGCCCTTCTTCAAGAAGCATGAGGACCACTGGCGTCTGGATGGGCCAGGCGCCAGCCCTGCCTTCCAGTCGGCGCATGGCCATGGCGGCGAATGGCGGGTCGAACGCCAGCGCCTGCGCTGGGACATCCTCGATGCCTTTGCCCAGGCTGCGACCGAGGCCGGCATCCCGGCCACCGAAGACTTCAACGCCGGCAACAACGAAGGCGTCGGCTACTTCGAAGTCAACCAGCGCAAAGGCCTGCGCTGGAACACGGCCAAGGCCTTTCTGCGTCCGGCCTGCTACGGCCGGCCCAACTTCGAACTCTGGACCGGCGCGCGTGTGCAGCGCCTGCTGTTTGATCGCGTCGATGGCCAATTGCGCTGCACCGGTGCCGAAGTGCACACGCCGCATGGCGTCGAGCAGGTCATGCTGAAGCAGGGCGGCGAGGTCTTGCTCGCGGCGGGTGCCATCGGCTCACCGCAGCTCCTGCAGGTCTCCGGCATTGGGCCCGGCGCGCTGCTGCGGAAGCATGGCGTCGAGGTGCAAGCGGAGATGAGCGGCGTCGGTGCCAATCTGCAAGACCATCTGCAGATCCGCGCGGTCTTCAAGGTCCAGGGCGCGAAGACGCTGAACAAGCTGGCCGGCAACTGGTGGGGCAAGGCGATGATCGGCCTCGAATACGCGCTCAAGCGCAGCGGGCCGATGAGCATGGCACCCTCGCAGCTCGGCGCGTTTGCCAGGAGCAGCGCAGACAAGGCCTGGCCTGATCTCGAATACCACGTGCAGCCGCTTTCGCTCGATGCCTTCGGCGAGCCGCTGCATGCCTTCAGTGCCTTCACCGCCAGCGTCTGCAATCTGAACCCGACGAGCCGCGGCACGGTCAACATCACGTCTGCCGACGCGAGCGTGGCGCCAGCGATTGCGCCGAACTACCTGAGCACCGAGGAGGACCGCCGCATTGCGGCGGAGAGCCTGCGCCTGACGCGCCGCATCGTGTCGCAGCCTGCGCTGGCCCGCTACAAGCCCGAGGAGTTCAAGCCGGGCTCGCAGTTCCAGACGGACGAGGAGCTGGCGCGCCTGGCTGGCGACATCGCCACCACGATCTTCCATCCGGTCGGCACCTGCAAGATGGGTCGGGCGGAAGATGAATCGGCCGTGGTGGACAGCGAGCTGCGTGTGCGCGGCGTGGCCGGCCTGCGCGTGGTCGATGCCAGCGTGATGCCGACCATCACCAGCGGCAACACCAACTCGCCGACGCTGATGATTGCCGAGCGCGCGGCGGAGCTGATACTGAAGAGTTAGGTCGGGGAGAAGCGCTCTTCGAGGTAGGCGAGCAGCGTCCGTATCGTCTGCGCTTCGCCGCCGACCGGGCGGCCGGCGCGGGCCACGTCGTTCCAGGCGAACAGGTCCACATGCAGCCAGTCCTGGTACTCTGGCACGAAGTACTCGAGGAACAGCGCGGCATTGATCGCGCCACCCAGCGCATTGCGCCCGGTGTTGACGATGTCGCCGATGCTGCTGGCAATGCCTTCCTTGTAGGGCGCCCACAGCGGCATGTGCCACAGCGGGTCGTCCAGCTTCAGGCCCAGGTCCACCAGGTCGCGGGCGGTATCCATGTGCTTGGCAAACAGAGCCGGCAATTGCGCGCCCAGCGCGATGCGGGCGGCGCCGGTCAGGGTAGCCAGGTCGATGATCAGCTCGGGCTTGGACTCGCTGGCGTAGGCCAGGGCGTCGCAAAGGATCACGCGGCCTTCGGCGTCGGTGTTGCCGATCTCGATCTGCAGGCCCTGGCGGGTCTTGATCACGTCGCCGGGGCGGTAGGCGTTGCCGGCCACCGAGTTCTCGACCGCGGGGATCAGCAGCTGCAGGTTCACCGGCAGCTTGAGCGCCATCACCAGCGAGGCCAGGCCCAGCGCGTTGGCGGCGCCGCCCATGTCCTTCTTCATCTGGCGCATGCCGTCGGCACTCTTCATGTCCAGGCCGCCGGTGTCGAAGCAGACGCCCTTGCCGACGATGGTGAGCTTCGGATGCTTGCTGCTGCCCCAGTTCAATTCGATCAGGCGCGGCGCACGGGTGCTTGCGCGGCCCACGGCGTGGATGGCCGGGAAGTTCTTCTTCAGCAGATCCTCACCGACGATGGCCGAGAACTTCGCGCCATGCTGCTTGGCCACATGCTTGGCGGCCTGCGCCAGCTCATCCGGGCCCATGTGCTCGGCCGGCGTGTTGACCAGGTCGCGGGTGGCGGCAATCACATGCGCCATCGCGAGGCCCCGCTGGGCTTCGGGCGAGGAGAGCAGTTGCAGCGTCGCTGCTGGGCGGCGGCGCGGCTTGTAGACGTCGAACTGATAGGCGCCCAGCTCCCACGAGAGCGCGGCCTGCTCGGCCGGCACTTGCAGGCCGGCGTCGCTCAGTTGATAGGCGCCTTGCGGCAGCGTTTGCGGCAGTGCAGCCAGCGCCCAGGGGCTGGCTGCGCGCTCGACGCCGGCGAACACCTGGCCCAGCTTGCCTTCGGCATCGGGGATGAGGGCGTGGCTGTCGGGCTTGCCATCAAATCCGACCGCGGCCAGCCAGTTGCGGGTGGCGGCCGGCAGTTTCGGAGCCAGTTCCTTGAAGGCGGCGCGATCGACCACGGTAATGGCGATGGCAGCGGAGGGGGCGGACTTTGTGAGTTGAACCGTCATGGCAGCGGGTACCGAAGGCTGGTGAAGGAGAGCGCCATTGTCGCCCGCCACGGTGCGCCCGGTCAGCAGCTGTGCTGGAGTCGAGCCAGCAAGGACATGGCGGCTGGCGACGCCTTGGCCGGGCCGGCGCCTGCCATGCTGGCCAGCAGGCGTTCGGCCGTTGCCAGCTGCGGCGTGATCGGGCCGATGAATTGCAGGAGGGCGCCCTGGCCCACCAGCAGGGTCGGGAAGGTCTCGACCTCCAGGTCGCCGACCAGTTCCTCGTCGTCCTCGATGTCCACCCAGACGAAGCGGACCCCCGGATGGCGCTCGCGCAGCTGGGCAAAGACGTCGTGGTAGCTGTCGCAGACGCGACACCAGCTGGCGCACAGGCAGGCCACCAGCGGGGTGGCAGCGGTAGTTGCGGGGCTCATCGTGGGGCCAAATGTAGCCGCAGCCCGAGCGAGTCAGGCCGCTTGGTCAGCAAATGTTGCTGGACTGTCAACCGGCCTCAAATTGCCTGCGTTGTCCCCCTCAACAGCCCGGCAAGGGGCCCCGCTCAGAGGGACCCGGGTTGAGTCAACGGGGCATACAGCCATGATGAAGTCTCAGCAACGCACGACCGAACAGCAACCGCGCCGCATCCCGATGCCCGAGTGGCAGAGCGACAAGGGCCGCAAGCACGAAGCCTTCGAATCCGGCCATTTCGGTTGCGACCGCCGCAGCCTGGCCCTGGCCCAACGCTGCGACCGCAAGCGCTAAGCCCCAGCCACCATCAGCGCACCACCACGGTGCGCTGAGCCATTTCAGGCCCCACCCAACGGGGCCAGCAGCAGGTCCAGATCCGCTGCCGAGAACTTGGCCGCCGCGGCCTCATCACTGCCCAGCACGGCCTCTGACAGCGCCCTCTTGCGCGCCTGCAGTTCCAGCATCCGCTCCTCGATGCTGCCCTCCACCACCAGTTTGTAGACAAAGACCGGCCGGTCCTGGCCGATCCGGTGCGCCCGTGAGGACGCTTGTTCCTCGACGGCCGGGTTCCACCAGGGGTCGACATGGATCACCGTGTCCGCCGCAGTCAGATTGAGGCCGACGCCGCCGGCCTTGAGGCTGATCAAGAACAGCGGTGATTCGCCGGCTTGGAAACGCCGGACCAACTCGCCACGCGCGCCCGCCGGCGTGGCGCCGGTCAGCTGCAAATGGGCCAGCCCGAGCTGGGTCAGCTCTTCCGTGAGCAGGTCCAGCATGCCGGTGAACTGCGAGAACACCAGCACCCGGCGGCCCTCTTCCACAAGGCCCGGCAGGGTTTCGGCCAGCCAGTCCAGCTTGGCCCGGCCCTGGTTGTCCTTGCCTGCTTCGCCAGGCAGGAGGCGGGGGTCGCAGCAAACCTGGCGCAGCTTCAAGAGTGCGTCCAGGACGGCGATGCGGGCGCCATCGAACCCCTGGCGCTCCAGCACACGCTTCACCTGCTTGTCCGCGGCCACCCGCACGCTTTCATAGAGTTCCCGCTGCCGACCCTGCAAAGGCACGCGGCGCAGCACCTCGGTGAGCGGTGGGAGCTCGGCCGCCACCTGGTCTTTCAGCCGACGCAGGATGAAAGGGCGCACCCGCTGGGAGAGCAGTTCGGCACGCAGCGTTTCGCCGTTTTCCTCGATGGGCTTGCGCCAACGTCGGGCAAATGTGCGTGAATCTCCAAGAAAACCCGGCATCAGGAAGTCAAACTGTGCCCAGAGCTCACCCAGATGGTTCTCGATCGGCGTCCCGGTCAGGCTCAGCCGGTGCCGGGCCTTGAGCCGGCGGAGCGCCTTGGCCGCCAGGCTGCCGGCGTTCTTGACCTGCTGGGCTTCATCCAGCACCAGCAGATGCCAGGGCTGGCCCGAGAGGATGTCGATGTCGCGCCACAGCAAGGGATAGCTCGTCAGCACCAGGTCGAACTCCGCCAGACGGGCGAAATTGGCCTGGCGCGCCGGGCCGTGCAGCGTCAAGAGCCGCAGGTCTGGCGCGACCCTTGCCGCCTCCGCCCGCCAGTTGAACAGCAAGGACGTCGGCAGCACGGCTAGCGCCGGGCGGTCCAGGCGGCCGGCCTGCTTCTCGATCAACAGATGTGCCAATGTCTGGGCGGTCTTGCCCAGGCCCATGTCGTCGGCCAGGATGCCGGCCAGGTTCTGTTCGCGCAGGTATTGCAGCCAGGCCAGGCCGGTGCGCTGGTAGGGGCGCAGGTCCAGGCCAAGGCCGGCAGGTGGTTCAACCAACCGCGGCTCGCCGGCCAGGCGAAGGCGCCGGGCCAGCAGGCGCAGATCGGCGTCGCCATGGAACTGCCAGCCACTGCGGTCGTCCAAGGCCTCCAGCCTTCCGGCCTCCCAGTCACTCAGGGCAATGGGGCCGGCGTCCTGGATCTCGACCAGCAGCTCCACCATCGCGCCAATGACGGCTTTCAGCGGCGCCGCACGCACCGCGATCCGGCGGCCGCCCGGCGCATGCAGGATCACTTCGGCATCGTCATCGATGCTGGCAATCACCTCGGCACGCAGCCAGCGGCCATCGCGGCGCAAGAGGTCGGCGATCAGCGGCGCCAGGTCCAGGTTCTCGCCATCAATCTCCAGACCCAGGCTGAGCAACCAGGAGCCACGCCTGCCGGAACCGGCCAGACGTTCCAGCCGGGCGCTGCAGACTTCGGCCCGCGCCGGCAGGTGGGCAAATCCGGGCTGCACGTCGACCTGCCAGCCCAGCTCACGCAGCTTGGGCAACTGACTGACGCAAAACTCGCCGAACTGGGCCTCCTGCGCCAAGGTCCAGGGGGCGGCCGGGCAGGCGGCGGCGTCGGGGTCGCGCCATTGCAGCCGAGTGGCGTCGACCGGCATCAGCCCGAGGTCCCAGAGCTGGTCCCGCGCATCGGCCTCGGCGGCCAGGTCGCGCTGCAGCCAGCGGCCGGCGACCTGCTGTCGCGCGGGTGCCCGGCTGTTGAGCAGGCTGCGGGGTGCGGGCGTCTGCCAGGCAAAGCCGGCGGCGCCGCGGTAGGTCCAGTCCACCCAGGCGAGGCTGACGCTGTCGCCCCGGGGCCCGATGGCGCCGTCGCGCGCCATACCCAGCAGCCCGTCGCCCCGGCCCAGGGTGCGTAGGGTCAGCCGGGGGCGGAAGACGGCTTGCACCTCGGCGCCCAAGCCGTCGTCCATCAGCAGGTCCAGCAGGCGGCCGGCATCGGCATCGGCCAGCCTGGGCAGTTCTCTCAAGGTGCTGCGGCTGGCCTGACTGCGCAGCGCGCCGGCCCATTGCACCAAGGCATCGCTGCCGGCATCGACCGCAGCATGGCGGGGCAGGCTCAGGATCACGGCGGCGGCGTGCTCGCAGAAATGCCTCTGCTTGCATGTGCACAGGGCGCTGTAGTGTGGCCGGCCATCACGACCGGTCACGCCCTGCAGCGTCAGCTCGAAGACCTGTCCGCCCGCGCCGGAGAGCCGCGCCATGGCACCGTCTTCGTCCAGCTTCAGCTCGATCAGGCGCTCACCCAGCAGTGCGCCGCGGCGCAGGCGCTCGGGTGCGAAAAGCTGGCGCATCCGCTCGGCGTCGGGTGGCCAGATCGGGTTGGCGGCATCAGGGCTCGGGGCGGTCATGACCTGCCATTGTCCAGCCCCCGCTACCGCACAATCGCCGCTGGCCGATTGGGGCTGATCTTGCACAAGGGCTTGAAGTGGCTGCTGTTCGATTCCTGGGGCGTTGGAGCCGCCGTCTTCTGATCCTGCTGCTGCTGGCTCTGCTGCTATCCCTGGTGCTGGCCGTGCAGACCTCGCCGGTGCTGAACGCTCGCCCGCCCACATCGGCCGCCGACCTGGACGCAGCCCGCGCCCTGTTGCGACGCGCCGACCCGCGTTCGGGCCCGGTGGGCCGTCCGCGGGTGGTTTACGCCAGCGAACGTGAGCTGGACCTGATCCTCAACTACCTGGCGCGCCATGGTGGCGTGGCAGCCAGCCAGCTGAAGGTGAGCCAGGGAACGATGACGGTGCGGGCCAGTCGGCGTGTCCCGTTGCTGCCCCTCTGGCTGAACCTGGAGCTGCGCCTGGTCGAGGGGCCGGGCCTGCCCGACATTGCCGGCGGCCAGCTGGGGCGGCTGCCCCTGCCGCGGCCTGTGTTGCGCTGGATGGGTCAGCGCCTGCTGGACCGCTACAGCGCCACCGCAGGTTTCGAGCTCGCCGGTGACCTGGTCCAGCGCATCGAGTTTCAGCACCAGCGGGCGCTGCTGGTCTATGTCTGGCAGGCGGACAGCGCTCGCCGAGCGGTGGGCAGCCTGTTGCCCGTGGCCGAGCAGCAGCGTGCCCGGGTCTATTGGCAGGCGCTGCAGCGGCGCCTCGCGGCGGCGGCCGGCCTGGAGCAACTGGCCGGTGTCGAGGTGTTCAAGCCGTTGGCCGAGCTCGCCCTGAGCCGCAGCAGCGACGACGCGAGCGCCTCCCTCGAAGCGCGCGCCCTGCTGGTGGCATTGGCCCTGCATGCCTCGGGCCGAGGCCCCGCCACGCTGTTTCCGAAGGCCGACGACTGGCCGGCGGCGCACCCGGCCTGGTTGGGCTTTGCCCGGCGCCAGGACTTCGGACAGCATTTCCTGATCTCGGCGGCGCTGGCCTCCGAGGCGGGCGGCCCGCTGGCCGACGCCATCGGTGTGCAGAAGGAGCTGGCCGATGCCCGGGACGGCAGCGGTTTCAGCTTCAACGACATCGCCGCCGACCGCGCCGGCAGCCGTTTTGGCCAATGGGCCCGGCAAAGACCCCGCGAATGGCTGCAGACTCTGGCCCAAGGCGTTGTGGAGGAACAACTATTCCCCCATGTAGATGACCTGCCTGAATTTCTTCATGAACGCGACTTTCGCAGCCGCTATGGCGGCCCCGGCGCCCCGGCCTACCGCCAGATGATGGAAGAAATCGAGCGCCGACTGCGTGCCTTGCCCCTGGGCGCCCCATAGAAAGGGGCCCTGCGGGGGGGTATGACACCTCGGCGACACGTCTATAGCCCAGCTTGACCCTTGGCAAGCCGCGGAACACGGGGGGGTGTTGTGGCCGCGTCACGACCAGTCGTTGTTATTGGGATTCACCCTTAGGGGGGTCGGGCCGCACTTCGCAAAAAATCGCCGCTCGCGTGTCTGTGACTTATGGGACATGAACCTAGTCACAGGGGCACACCTTTTTTCTTCCTGGAGAGATCCTCTATGAAACAAGCAAAGCGGTCGACGGTGGTGATGCGCCAGTCGATCTTGGCGGCGGCAGCCAGCCTGTGCATGGCCAGCGTGGCATATGCCCAGAGCGCTGAAGGCGCAATTTTCGGTAGCGCCACGGCGGGTGCCACGGTCTCCATCGTCAACATGGAAACCGGTCTGCGTCGTCAAACGACGGTGGAAAAGTCCGGCGCGTTCAACTTCGGCAAGCTGCCTCCTGGCCGTTACCAGATCGTCTCCGGCGGCAAGACCCGTGAAGTCACGGTGAACATCGGTACCGGTACCGAAGTCAAGCTCGACGCTGAAGCGCTGGAACGCGTGGACATCGTCGGCTCGGCCCGCCGCACCACCATCGACGTCTCCAGCGTCGAAACCAACACGGTCTTCTCGGCCAAGCAGGTCGAAGCGCTGCCGGTGGCACGCGCGGTCAACTCGGTGGCCCTGCTGGCTCCGGGCGTGGTCGCTGGCGACGCCGGCATCGGCGACGGCACGCTGCCCTCGTTCAATGGCGCGTCGGTGGCTGAAAACGGCTACTTCATCAACGGCCTGGACGTTACCAACATCCGCAACTTCACGTCCTACGCGCAACTGCCGTTCGACGCGATTGCTCAGCTGCAGGTCAAGTCCGGCGGCTACGGCGCCGAGTTCGGCCGTTCGCTGGGTGGCGTGATCAACCAGGTCTCCAAGCGCGGTACCAACGAATGGAAGGTTGGCGGCTCGCTGTACATGGAGCCTTCGGCCCTGCGCTCCAGCGGCACCGACGTGCGCGACAAGGAAGCTGATCGTCCGAATGCCTACTACCTGTTCCAGTCGCAGAACACCCGTTCCTCGACGAACCTGAACGTGTATGCCGGCGGTCCGATCATCAAGGACAAGCTGTTCATCTTCGGCCTGGTCGAAGGTCGTTCGATCAAGAATGACACCTACGGCACGACGCAGAGCACCGTTACCGAGAACACCCGCCCGCGCGGCATGGTCAAGGTCGACTTCACGCCGAGCGACGACCACCGCTTCGAGCTGACCGCGATCGACACCAAGAGCTCCGTCGACTACACGGACTACAAGAACTCGGTCAACTACAGCCCGTCGCATGACGGTGTGGGTGCCAAGAGCCAGCTCAAGGGCGGCGGCGACGTCGGCATCCTGCGCTACACCGGCTACATGACCGACAACCTGACGGTGTCGGCCCTGTACGGTCGCGTCAGCGACTACCTGGGTGTGTACAGCGGTGCCCGTACCGGCGGCGCCGAGTGCCCGACCGTCTACGAAGTCGGCGCTCTGGTGGCCCTGGGCTGCTGGGTCGAGCCCTTCCCCGGCACGCCGGGTCGTGACCCGAACGCCAAGCCTGACCGCGACCTGCGCGTCTCGTCGCGTTTCGACATCGAATACAACCTGGGCTCGCACACGATCCGTGCCGGTCTGGACAACGTGAAGTTCACGTCGTCGCAAGCCGGTGGCTCGAGCTACTCGGGCGGCCAGTACTGGCGCTATTTCGTGACGCCGGCTGCCGGCGGCACGGTTTATGGCGTGGCACTGCCAGGCAACACGCCTTACGTTCGCCTGCGTACGTCGGACCAGACCAGCGGCGAGTACGACCTGACCAACAACACGGCCTACGTGGAAGACAGCTGGCAAGCCAGCCGCAACCTGCTGCTGTACGGTGGCCTGCGTTCCGAGTCCTTCGACAACCACAACAGCGCCGGCGTCAGCTTCATCAAGGCCACCAACCTGATCGCTCCGCGTCTGGGCTTCGCCTGGAACATGGCAGGTGACTCGTCGATCAAGCTGTACGGTAACGCTGGCCGCTACTTCATTCCTGTTGCCTCGAACACCAACATCCGCGCAACGCGCGGCGAGTCGAGCACGGAAGCGATGTACCGCTACACCGGCCGCGATGCCAAGACGGGCGCTCCGACGGGCCTGACCCAGATCGGCTCCACCGTCGTCAACTCCGACGGCCGTCAACCGGATCCGCGCACCATTGCCGCGACCAACCTGAACCCGATGAGCCAGGACGAATGGATCCTCGGTATCCAGAAGGTCGTGGCCAAGGGCTGGACCGCTGGCGTGAAGGGTACGTACCGCGTCATCCAGGACGGCATGGACGACTTCTGCGGCCACTATCCGATGGTCAACTGGGCCGCCGACAACGGCAAGACGAACTTCGACTCGCATACGCTGGCACCCTGCCTGATGGTCAATCCTGGCAAGGACGTGAGCGTCGCCATGGACCTGGAAAACAACGGCACCTACACCGTTGTCAACATCCCGGCCAAGTACTTCAACCTCGCCAAGTACGAGCGTAAGTACTCCGCTCTCGAACTGAGCCTGGAAAAGCCCTTTGACGGCAAGTGGGGCGTGAACATGTCCTACGTGTGGTCGAAGAGCAAGGGCACGGCCGAAGGCTATGTGCAGTCGACGCTGAACCAGGAAGACGCTGGCCTGACGCAAGACTTTGACTTCGGCTCGTTCACCGACGGTGCCTATGGCTACCTGCCGAATGACCGCCGCCACGTCGTCAAGATCTACGGCAACTACGCGCTGACCGACGAGTTCCGCGCCGGCCTGAACGCCTCGATTTCGTCGGGCCGTCCGTACAGCTGTATCGGTTTCGTGCCGAACACGGTGCCGGACTATGACGAAACCTGGAAGTCCAGCCCGTCGTCGTACTACTGCCGCAAGAGCGCGACGGAAGTCGCCCTGATCCCGCGCGGTAGCGCCGGCCGTACGCCGTGGTCCACGCAGATCGACCTGCAACTGTCGTACACCCCGAAGTGGGCTTCCGACAAGCTGACGCTGCAGGCTGACGTGTTCAACGTGTTCAACTCGCAGACCGCTCTGGAACTGAACGAAACGCGCGACTATGACCAGGCCACTGGCATTACCGCTCCGTACCGTCTGAACCAGAACTACCTGAGCCCGAGCCGCTTCCAGGCACCGCGTTATGTGCGCCTGACTGCTCGCTACGAGTTCTAAGTAGAAGCCTGAAGAGCGGCACCTCCGGGTGCTGCCTTGACATGCTGAAAGCCGCCCCTCGGGGCGGCTTTTTGTTGTTCATCGCCGATCTGGGTGGGCAGCTCTCGGCATGTTGCGGCCGTTCGTGTTCTGGTGTTTGGATTGGTCGATGAGCAGGCCGCCAGCGGGCATGTGCCTCGACAAAGGCGACGCGCGGTGCGGATCAGGACGGTTGGGCGCTCTGTGGAGTGAGGTAGAGGAGGAGGCCGAAGGCCGGGGGACACGAACGCAACAGAGTGCCCAAGCGGCCTGATCTTCGAGCCATCATGAAAGACGGCAATGTGCCGTTGTCGGCCGCCTGGCCCGGAGGCTCTCAGTCGCCGCTCATGCCCTGGTGATGGCTGAGAAAGACCTGGCCCTTGAACCATTGCTGCCAGCCGCCAGCGCGCAGGCGGTCCAGCACCGGGCCCTTGACCTCGGACAGATCGAGCTGCACCCGCTGGCGCTGCAAGGCCGTCTGCAGTTCCCGCAGCGCTTCGAGGCCGGAGAAGTCGATGCTGTTGACCGGCGACATCAGGAGCACCACCCGGCGCGTGCCGGGATGATGGTCGACATGCAGCTGCACCACGTCCGTCAGGCTGCGCGCGTTGGTGAAGACCAGGCTCTCGTCGATGCGCAGGCCCAGCACATCGGCCCGGCATTCGACCTGGTGCCGGTCGACATTGCGATAGTGTTCGGTGCCGGGGACGCGGCCGATCAAGGCCACATGCGGGCGGGCCGTGCGTTGCAGCAGCAAGGCAATCGAGCCGGCCACGCCGAGTGCCAGCGCTGCCGCCAGGCTCCAGGCGAGCACGGTCAGTGTCACCAGCAGCATCAGCAAGGCTTCGGGCCGCGAGAAACGCCAGGCCTCGCGGTAGGGCTGAAGCCGCAGGCCGGAAAGCACGGCGACCAGGATGGTGGCGGCGAGCACGCCCTTGGGCATCCAGGCCAGTGGCTCGGCCAGGAGCCAGGCGGCCAGACCCATCAGGACGGCCACGAAGACGCCGGTCATGCGGGAGCGGCTGCCGGCGTCGTGCATCAGGACGCTGCGCGAGAAGCTGCTGGCCACTGGCATCGCACCGCTGCAGCCGGCCACCAGGTTGGCCGCGCCCAGGCCCAGCAATTCGCGCCGCGCGTCCACGCGCTCGCCACGACGGCGCGCCAGCGATTCAGCCACCACCAGGCTGGAGACATAGGCCATCAGCGCCAGCAACAAGGCATGCGGCAGCAAGGCGCTCCAGATCTCGCCGTCCAGCCGCGGCAAGGCCAGGCCCAGATGCAGCGGCGGCAGGATGCCCACCACGGCCACGCCCCGGCCCTGCACCTCGAAGCCCCAGGCCAGGCCCAGCGCCAGCAGGAGGATGACCAATGGCGCAAACCGGGCCGCCTGGCCGCTCAAGGAACGGCGCGCGAGCACCAGCAGGGTCAGCGCAGCGACGCCGAACAGGGTGGTCGTTGGTTCGATCTGCAGGAGCTGCGCGGTTCCCGGGCTGCCCAGCAGTGGCGGCAGTTGCGACAGTGCGATCGACAGCGTCGCTCCGGTCTCGAAGCCATGCAGCACGGGCACGCTCAGCAGCGAGGCCAGGGCATCCAGCCTCAGTGCTGCTGCCAGCAGCATCAGGAGCCCCACTTCCACCGCCAGCACCAGGGCACCTTCGGCAGGACTCACGCCAGCCGGCAAGGCGCCGAGCGCCTGCGAAATCATCAGCGCCAGCACGGCCACCGGGCCGATGCCCAGCACCGGGCTTGATCCAAAGAAGGCATAGGCCAGCAGCGGCAAGAGGCTGGCGTAGAGCCCCACTTGCGGCGGCAGGCCGGCCAGCAGCGCATAGGCCAGGCTTTGCGGAATCAGCAGCACGCTGACCACCAGGGCGGCGCTGAAATCCTCACGCAGGAGCCGGCGCGAATAGTCGCGCCAGGAGTTGGCCGGGCTGAACATCAGCCCTCGCGCTGCGGGCCGAGGATCTGCTGCAGGCTGACCCGCTGCGAGGAGCAGGCGGCGTCAAAGTCGGCCTCGATCTGCTGCAGCGTGTCGCTGTCCTTGGCGTCCACGGTGGCGATGCCCATGGCGCGGTTGCGGCCTTGCGACTTGGCGGTGTAGAGCGCCATGTCGGCCCAGTTGACCGCCTGCTCCCAGTGCAGGGCCAGGCGCATCGGCGGCAAGGGGAAATGGGCGAAACCGATCGAGACGGTGATGGACAGCGGCCCGTCTTCGGTCGTCACCGGTTCGGCGCCGACGCTGAACAGGATGCGCTCGGCCAGGCCGTGCAATTGCGACTGGGCCACACCGGGCGCGAACACAAGGAACTCTTCACCGCCCCAGCGCACGACCAGGTCCTGCTGGCGCACGGCATGCGAGATGCGACGGGCCACCTCGCAGATGACGATGTCGCCGGCCGCGTGGCCATGGCGGTCGTTCACGTGCTTGAAGTGGTCGATGTCGACCATCAGCAGGGCGCCGTCGAACTGGTTGGCCGCCTGCTGCTCCATCACGGCCAGGAAGTGGCGGCGGTTGGCCAGCTCGGTCAGTGGGTCGCGTTCGCTCTGGGCGCGCAGCAGCGCTTCGTTGGCCTTGAGGTTCTTGTTGGCCACCTGGACGCGGCGCACCATCACGCCGCCCAGCACCACCAGCAAGGCCAGCAGCACGCCGACGGCGATGCCCACCTGCTGGGCCAGTCGGCTGTTGGCGAGTTCCTGGTCCTTCAGGCTGCGGTCGCGTTGCAGCAACTCCAGATCGCGCTCGCCCCGGGCGCTGTCGTACTTCAGGCGCAGCGCTTCAAGGGCGGCTTCGCGGGCACGCTCGTTGGCCTTGCTGGTCAGCGCACGTTCCTCGTGGAAGACGGCAATTGCTTCGCGGGGCTGACCCGATTCGGCCATCGCCTCGCCCAGCTCGCGCAACTCGCGCGCTCGGCCGGCCAGATCGGGCTGGGTCTGGCGCAGGACTTCTACCTGCGCCATCTCGCGCTTGGCGGCCTCCAGCTGATGCAGGCGGATCAGGGCGACCGACATGTTGTGGCGCAGGAGCCGCTCCATGCTGCGGTCCTTGAAGCTCAGCACCACCGGCAATGCCGTGCGGGCCATGGCCAGCGCCCGTGCCGGCTCACCGCGGTGCATGTAGTAGTCGCTCAGATTGGCCTGGGCATGTGCGACCTGACGGACCGCACCGGCCTGCTGGGCAAATTCGAGGCCGCGCAGCTGGAACTGCAATTGCGCCTGCTTGTTGCCGCCCCGCCCGGCCAGCACCGCCTGGTAGGTCATGGCCTGGAACATGCGCTGGGCATCGCCCTCGGCCGCTGCCGTCATTCGGTCCAGCGCCTGCTGCATGGGCTCGGGCTGATCGAGCGACTGGTACAGCAGGGCCAGCGAGCCGGCGCTCAAGACCACCATGCTCAGGTCCGGGCCCGCCTGCGCCAGATTGAGCGCGCGTTTGGACAGTTCCACGGCCTGCGTCAAGGCACCGCCGCCTCGCTTGGCGGCTTCGAGCAGGCGCAGGGCCGACCACAGCGGCCGGTAGTCGCAGGCGCCGCGCTCAATGGCGGCGCGCTCCTCATTCACCGGGCAGCCCGGGCCCAGCAACTCCACGGCCTTGGTGGCGCTGGCGAGCGAGGCCTCGGCATTGCCACGGCGGTCATCGATCAGCGCGCGCAGCACTTGCAGGCGTCCTGCCTGGGCCGGCAAGCCAGCCAGGCGCTTGGCGCTCTGGTCGGCGGCCTCAAGCCGGCCGGCATCCAGCAGCACCCGCGTTTCGGCATAGTCGAGCGCGGCGGGCAGGGTGCCGTCCTTGCGCAGCTCCTCCAGGCGGCCAAGTGCCTTGTCGGGGCGGTCCAGCCCTTCGCGGATCAGTGCCATCAGCTGGCTGTCCAGCTCTTGGGCCGTGGTCGGCTGCTGTGCCGCGGACGGGCTCAGCAGCAGGGCTGCCACCAGCGGCAGCAGCGCGCGCGCGCAGGTGCGCCTCATAGCCGGCTCTCCCCGGGCGGACCTTGCAGCACGCTCAGCCCGACCTGGCCCTCATGCCAGGCCGCTTCCATGCGGGTGGAGATCGTCTGCAGCGCGGCTTCGTCTGTCACGTCCATCCGTTCGATCCCATAGGCGCGGTTGCGGCCATGGGCCTTGGCCATGTACATGACCGTGTCGACCAGGTCGATGGCGCGCTCCCAGTCCACCAGCAATTCATTGGGCGCCAGCGGGAAGCTGCCGAAGCCGATGGAGGCGGTGACCGGCACGCGCAGGTTGCCGTGCTGGACCGCCGGTTGTGCGATCAGGTCCAGCAGGCGCTGGGCGAGGTGCTGGGCCGTGGCCGGGTCACGCGTCTCGACGACGATCAGGAATTCCTCGCCACCCCAACGCACCACCAGATCGTCTTCGCGCAGAGCGGCGCGCAGGCGGCGGGCCACCTCGATCAGCACCGAGTCGCCGGCGGCGTGGCCATGCTGGTCGTTGATGCGCTTGAAATGGTCGATGTCGATCAGGAACACGGTGCCCGACAAACCGCCCTTGGAAGCCAGGCGCTTGATGGCGGCCTGGAAGTGGCGGCGATTGGCCAGGCCGGTCAGCGGGTCGCGTTCGCTCTGGATCTTCAGGCTCTCGTTGCTGGTGGCCAGCGCCTGGTTGGTCTTGCGGATGCGCTGGTAGGCCAGGCCCAGCAGGGCGGCGGAGAGCACGATGCAGCCGCCCAGCGCGGCCCACAGCTTGAGTTGCAGGTCGCGGGCGCGGATCTGCTCGGCCTTCAGGCTGTTGCCGCGATTGAGCAGCTCGATTTCCTTGCCGCGCTGCTCGGCGTCGTAGCGCTCCTGCTGCTCCAGCACGGTCTTGCGTGATTCCTCGCGCAGTACGCGGTCAATCAGCTCCCGATAGCGATGATGGGCATCGATGGCCCCGGCCCAGTCGCCGGCCTTCTCGAGATAGGTGCCCAGCTCGGCCCAGCCGTCGGCAGCGATCGAGATCGCGCCCTGCTGCTCGTCCATGGTGATGGATTGCCGCACTTCCTGCTTGCCTTCCTCGACCCGCTTCAGCGCGATCTTGGCGATGCCGCTGTTGTGCAGCGACAGCGACTCGGCGCTCAGCTGGTGGGCCTCACGCGCGAGCTGCAGTGCTTGCGTGGCCAGCTCCAGGGCGCGGGCGAACTGGTTCTGGCGCAGGTGGATGTCTGCCAGGTTTGCCAGGTTGAGCGCGATCACACCGGGCGCACCGGCCTGCGTCGAATACTCCAGCGCTTTCTCGAAGGACTTGCGGGCCGTGACGAGGTCGTCGACCAGGCTGTAGACGATGGCGCGAGCGGTCTGGACCTGGTTCAGGGTCATCGGATCCGGAGCCGGGTCGCTCTCGGCGAGCCGCACGGCTTCCTCGATGGTCTGCTTGCCGCGCTCCGGCTGCTGCGAGCGCATGTAGAGGCTGGCGATGTCGGCCAGCACGAGGACCTTGCGCCAGATCTGGCCGCTGCGCTCGGCCAGCTTCAAGGCCTTGTCTGCGGCCATCACCGAGGCGTCGAGGTTGCCGGCGTCAGATTCGGCGAAGGAGCGCAGCTGCTGGTAGCGCAGCTGCAGGAGCATGGGGGCGGCGGCGACGCCCTCGGCCGGCGCCTGGCGCAGGACCTTGACCGCTTCGCGCAGGTCGCCGCGCTCGCGATGGAATCGGGCCAGGGTGGTGGCGGCCACGACCTTGGCCGCGGCGGCTGACTTGGCGTTGGGCCACTGGTCCAGCTCGTTCACGACCTGCTCGATGCTGGCGCGATCGATGGAAAGGCCGGCCACTTCGCCGCGCAGCCCCAGCAGGTGCAGGCGCTCGTCACTGCCCGGCGCCGTCTTGGCCTGCAGGAGGGCGAGTTCTTTCAGGTGTTCGCGCGGACGCGCGCGCGCGCTGCGCTCGATACGGTCCACCGCTTCATCGAGCTGCTTGTCGCTGCCGACAAGCGAAGCAGCGCTCGCGCTGGCTGCCGGCTCAGCCGGCTTGTCGGTGCTCGGCTGGCAACCCAGCACCAGCAGCGCGCAGCACAAACCCGCCAAGGCATGGGCGGGCCTCCGCGGCGATGGCCGACGGTTCGTGACGGTGGGGGCTGACACTGGAAGGGCCATGCTCATCGAACGGGCTATCGGCCTGCTTGCTTTGCGCTTCAGGCACGTCGCCAATCCAACCGGGGTCTGCTTGGTTTTTTGGAGCTTTATTGCTGCTGCGGACACGGGCGAGTGTAGTGAAGCCCGCCCGCACCCCGACCCGGGCTATCCCCGAAGATGTGCACATACCGCCGCCAGATGTGAAATATGGTCCAGAACCCTGCGATGGCCGAGGCCGCTGCTGAGCAGCAAGCTCGCCTGAGGCAAGGCTTCGTCCAGCGCACGCGCATGCGCCAGTGGTGCTGCGCGGTCCTGCTCGTCATGGATCAGCAGCACCGCCTGCTGCAGGTGAGCGCCCAGCCAGGCCGGTTCGAACTGTTCCAGCGGACCATCGCTCAAGTGCTCCAGACGTTTGCGCAAATCATGGCGACTTTTCTCGCCGAGGCCGAATGCGTGGCCGAACCAGCCCAGCACCGTGGCTGGCGGCGCTGAGGTGGCCAGCAGCGCCAGGCGCCTGACAGGCAGGCCGCGCGCCGCAGCGCTGAGTGTGGCGACCGCGCCCAGCGAATGCGCCACGATGCCGTGCAGTGGGCCGAGCCGCGAAGCTGCGACGAAGAGCGCTCGCCGCCATTGCGGCAGATGGCTGCTCCAGCCGCCGCTGTGGCCATGGGCCGGCATGTCCAGCAGCACCGGGTCGAAACCTTGCTGCCAGAGTGCGTCGGCGAGCGATTTCATCTGGGCCGCCCGACCGCCCCAGCCATGGACGAGCAGCACCCGCGGCCTGTCAACGGACGCGTCGGCATGGCGCCAGGCGCGCAGATGGCTGCCTTCGAAGGCCCAGTCCTCGGCCAGCCAGGGAGCTGGCAGGGCGAGCCGGCCCAGGAACTTGGGCGGCAGCGGGCTGCAGAACAAGCGCAGCGCCAGCGCGCCACCCAGCCGCGGGCCCATGGCCTGGGCCAGCCGCAAACCCTGGCGCAGCAAGGCGGCCGTGGCGCCGCCGGCGTAGAACAGGCTGGCCGGATTGGCCTTGGCCGCGCCGGGGCTCATCGCAGCTCCTCCAGGGCAAAGTCGTGGTTGTCGCGAGGCAATGCGTGCCAGAGGCGGCGCAGGGCCAGGGCACCGCGGGCAAGCGTGGCGATGACGACGAGGAACAGCAGCGGAATCAACATGACAGCCTCCTTAGGCTTGACTCGGTGTTTGCGCACGACCGTGCGAAAAGACATCGAGCAGGAACGCGCCCTGGGTCTTCATGGAACTCAGGCGCCGGTGGGACGGTAGTGGGAGATCAGGCGCTCATAGGCGGCCAGGCCGCGCGCCATGACTTCGGGGTTGCGCAGGAAACGGGCCTCGCGCAGCAGGCCCGTGAACAGGGCGTCGAGCTCGAACACCAGCTGCTCGACTTCGGTGTCTGCCTTCAGGTGGCCGCAGTCCTTGGCCTGCAGGATGCTGCGGCGCAAGACGCTGCGCCAGCGCTGCACGCCTTCGAGCAGCAGCTCGCGCATCGGGCCGTCGCGGTCATCGAACTCGAAGGCACCGGCCACATAGAGGCAGCTGCCCCGCGGGCCGGCGCGGCAGACGCGCTCCAGCCAGGCTTTCATCATCGTGTCCAGCCGCGGCAGGCCGCGAGGCTCGCGCAGGGCCGGCAAGAGCACGTCCTGCTGGAAACGGCGCTCGAACTCCGCCATCACCGCGCGCTGCAGGCCTTCACGGGAGCCAACGCGCGAGAACACGCCGCTTTTGGACAGGTTCAGCCTCTTGGCGACCTCGCCGATGCTCAGGCTGTCCAGCCCGTCGAGCGCGGCCATCTCCAGCGCGGCATCGACGATGGCACTCTGGGTCAGTTCGCTGCGTTCGGTCTTGGCGGCTTCCATGGCGAAGACTTTAGCACGACCGTGCGAAGTCGTAAGCCCCGTTGCATATCAGGGGGATTCACCGTCTTCCTTCGGCGGCCGGCCGCGCTTGGCCGGGTTCAGCTCGGGCTTGATGCCACGCCGGGCCAGCGCCTCGCGCAGCAGGTACTCGATCTGGGCATTGGCCGAACGCAGCTCTTGCGCGGCCAGGCGCTCGATCTCGGCCCACAGGGCGGGGTCCAGGCGCAGGGCGAAGCTTTTCTTGTCGGGGCTGGCCATGGCTTCTTTTCAGGCGGCGACGTCGGCCGCGACAGCGATCAGTATCAAGACAAGAACCCTGCGCATGACCTGACCCCCCGACTCAGTTATAGAGCGTGCCGGCGTTGACGATGGGCTGCGTCTCCTTGTCGGAGCACAGCACCACGAGCAGGTTGGACACCATGGCGGCCTTGCGCTCGTCGTCCAGCACGACGATGTCGCGCTCGGACAGGCCTTTGAGCGCCTCCTCGACCATGCTGACCGCACCCTGCACGATCTTCTTGCGGGCGCTGATGATGGCTTCGGCCTGCTGGCGCCGCAGCATCACCTGGGCGATCTCGGGCGCATAGGCGAGGTGGGTGATCTTGGCGTCGACCACGGTCACGCCGGCTTCGGCACAGCGGTCCTGCAGCTCCTTGACCAGTTCGCGCACCACCTCGTCCTGGCCGGCGCGCAACGTGGTTTCGCCGCTGTTGGTGTCGTCGCCTTCGTCATAGGCAAATTGCGAGGCGAGGTGGCGGATCGCGGTCTCGGCCTGGATGCGCACATAGGTCTCGAAGTCGTCGACCTCGAACACGGCACGTGCCGTGTCCTCGACACGCCAGACCAGCGCAGCCGCGATCTCGACCGGGTTGCCGCGCTTGTCGTTGACCTTCAGCGTCGCTGCATTCAGGTTGCGCGCGCGCAGCGATATCTTGCGCTTCATCGCCAGCGGGTTGGCCCAGCGCAGGCCGTCCTTGCGGTCGGTGCCGCTGTAGTGGCCGAACAGCGTCAGGATGCTGGCTTCGCCGGGTTGCAGCATGTAGAGGCCAGCCACCGTCAGCACTGCAGCGGCGATCAACAGGATGGCGATCAGCATGGGCATCGGGTTGCCGATGCCACGGTACATCAGCAGGCCGCCGGCAACGGCCAGCGCCAGGGCGACCAGCAGGGCCGAATAACCATTGGCCGTAAGAGCTGCGGTCTCGCGGCGGCCGCTTGTGGTGTTGCTCATCGTGATATCTCCTCTAAAAGGTGATATCACTTTAATTTCACCTGCCCGCAATTGCAAGCGCTGGTTTCAGCTCGTGGCCAGCGCCCCCTGATAGCCCCTCGGCACGGCGCCCAACAATTTGCGCGTGTACTCCTGCTGCGGCGCGGCCAGCAGCGCCTGAGTGTGGTTCTGCTCGACCACGTCGCCGTTCTGCATCACCAGCACTTCGTCGGAGATGAACTTCACCACGGCAAGGTCGTGACTGATGAAGATGTAGCTGAGGCCGAACTCGTCTTGCAGGTCTTTCAGGAGATTGAGCACCTGGGCCTGGACCGAGACGTCGAGCGCCGAGACCGCTTCGTCCAGCACCAACACCTCGGGCTGCAGGGTCAGGCAGCGCGCGATGGCGATGCGCTGGCGCTGGCCGCCGGAGAACTCGTGCGGGTACTTGGCGAGCGCCGAGTCGTCCAAGCCCACCTTCTTCAAGAGCGCGCTGGCCGTGGCCAGTCGCTCAGCGTGATTGGCGCCGATCTTGTGGATCTCCATCGGCTCGACCAGGGTCTGGCTGATGGTGAAGCGCGGGTTCAGGGAGGCATAGGGGTTCTGGAACACCACCTGGATGCGGCGGCGCATCTTCTGCCACTCGTTGCCGCTGAGCTTGAGCAGGTCGCGACCCTCGAACAGCACCTCGCCGCCGCTCGGTTCATGCAGGCGCAAGAGGGTCAGGCCCATCGTCGTCTTGCCCGAACCCGACTCGCCGACCACGCCCAGCGTGTGGCCCTTCCTCAGCTTGAAGCTCACTTCCTTCACGGCCTTGAATTCGGTCTTGCCGAACAGGCCGGTCTTGAAGAAGAAGCTCTTCTTCAGGCCGCGCGCCTCCAGAATCACCGGTGCATCCGGGTCCTTGGGCTTGGCCGCGCTCTGAGCGCTTCGACCGGCGATGTGATCGTCGATCACCAGCAGCCGCGCGGGGTTCTCGGTCAAGCTTGGGCGGCAGGCCAGCAAGGCCTTGGTGTAGCTGTCTTGCGGTGCGCCGAAGATGCGCGCCACAGGCGCCTTCTCGCGCACCTCGCCATGGCGCATCACCACGACCTGGTCCGACATCTCGCCAACAACGCCGAGGTCGTGCGAGATGAAGAGCAGGCTCATGTGGTGGCTTTCCTTCAGCCGGGCCAGCAGCTCCATCACCTGGCGCTGGATGGTCACGTCGAGCGCCGTGGTGGGCTCATCGGCGATCAGCAGCTTTGGGCCACAGGCGAGTGCCACGGCAATCATCACGCGCTGCTGCTGGCCGCCCGACATCTCATGCGGATAAGCCTTGAGCCGGCGCTTGGGTTCGGGGATGCCGACTTCGTTCAGCAGCTCCTCGGCGCGCACCAGCGCTTGCCGGCGGCTCATGCCCAGGTGCTTCATCAAGGGCTCGCAGATCTGCGTGGCCACGTCGAACACCGGGTTCAGGGAGCTCATCGGATCCTGGAACACGCAGGCGATTTCGCGGCCACGCACCGACTGCAAGTCGCGCTGACTTGCCTGCAGCAGATCGCGGCCCTGGAACAGGATCGCACCGCTGCGCTCGGCATTGCTGGGCAGGAGGTTCAAGATGGACATCGCCGTCACGCTCTTGCCCGAGCCCGACTCGCCAACCAGGGCGACGGTCGAGTTCTCCGGGATGTCGAAGCTGACGCCCTTGACCGCCTGCTGGCGCTGCATCTGGCCGTCGACGCGGCCCATGCGGAACGCGACCTTGAGGTCTTGTATGGATAGCAGCATCTCGCTCATTCCAGGCCTCGCAGCTTCGGATCCAGCGCATCGCGCAAGGCATCGGTGAACAGCGCGAAGGCGGTCACGAAAACAGCCATGAAGCTGGCCACGGCGGCGAGCTGCCACCAATAGCCGAGTATCAGTTCACCCTGCGCTTCCGACAGCATCGTGCCCCAGGAGACCTGGTCCACGCCCACGCCCAGGCCAAGGTAGGAGAGGATCACTTCGCTCTTGAGGAAGCTCACCACGCTCAGCGACAGCTGCACCAGCGCCACATGCGAGACATTGGGCAGGATGTGCTTGAACATGCGCGAGAACCTGGAGGCGCCAATCGCCTCGGCCGAGCGCACGTACTCGCGGCCACGGTGCTTGATGAATTCGGCACGCACCAGGCGGTAGGTGCCGGTCCAGCCGGTCAGGCCCAGGATCATCACCACCGAGCCGACGCCCCGCCCGAAGATCACCGCGAAGGAGAAGATCAGGAGGATGTTGGGCATCGCCGTGAAGACGTTGTAGACCCACTCCATGAAGTCGCCAATGCGTCCGCCGAAGAAGCCCGAGATCGAGCCCAGCACGGTGCCGATCAGCGTGGCCACCAGCGCGGCGAGCAGGCCCACCATGATGGACACCTCGGCACCCTTGAGCACCTTGGCGAGCACATGGCGGCCCAGGCGGTCGCCACCCAAGGGCAGGGTCTCGGCCTTGACCACTTCCGTGGTCTTGAACTGGCTGGCCCGCTCGGCCCACTCCTTGTACTTGGGCGCCAGCGGGTCGATGTCGCTCAGGTCCACGTTCGGGCCCTTGGGCGAAACGATCACGCCGGTGGCCTCCGGCGGCGCCGGGCCCATCAGCGTGGGTGGCGCGTTGGGCACACCCTTCTCTTCCTGCCAGTCCGATGCAATCCAGCCCAGGCCTGTGGCGAGCACCAGGATCAGGAAGCACACCACGATGGCCATGGCCACCATGCCCACCTTGTCGGCCCGCAGGCGGCGTCCGGCCGCATGCCAGACGCCGCGCGAGCGTTCCGGCTTCGCATTCGTTGTGAGGACCGCGCTCATTTGAGGACCACCCGTGGATCGACGAGGCGATAGAGCAGGTCGGTCAGGAGGTTCACACTCATCGTCAGCATGGCCAGGTAGATGGCAAAGGCCTGGATCACCGGATAGTCATTGCGATTGACCGCCAGCAGGATCTCGCGGCCCAGGCCCGGGATGGAGAAGAACACCTCGATCAGGAAGCTGCCCACCAGCACGCCGGGCACCAGCACCGTGATGTTGGTGAGGATCGGGATCAAGGCATTGCGCAGCACATGCTTCAGCAGCACCACGCGCTCGCTCAGGCCCTTGGCGCGCGCGGTGCGCACGTAGTCGTGGCCGATCTCGTCGAGGAAGAAGCTGCGGTAGAGCCGGATCTGCGGCGCCAGCGCCACCGTCACCACGATCAGGATCGGCAGCGGTGCGTACGTCGTCAGATTGGTCCAGACGCTGTCGCTCCAGCCCTGCACCGGGAACCAGCCCAGGCGGAAGGCAAAGAAGTACTGGGCCAGGATCACATAGACCAGCAGCGACACCGACAGTGCAACCGTGGTGATGACCATCA
This sequence comes from Paucibacter sp. JuS9, assembly GCF_044043925.2. NCBI lineage: Bacteria > Pseudomonadati > Pseudomonadota > Betaproteobacteria > Burkholderiales > Sphaerotilaceae > Roseateles > Paucibacter sp. JuS9. Next base: position 4,222,627 of record NZ_CP194172.1, on the reverse strand, counting down.
CGGCGCGGTCGGTCAGGCTGCCGCGCCGGTAGGCCACGGCCATCGCGAACGGGATCGCGAGCACCACCTCCAGGAAGAGGATGGGCAGGGTCACGGTCAGGGTGGCGGGCAGGCGGGTCTTGAACAGGTTCGCGACCGATTCGCTGGTCGCCCAGCTCTTGCCCCAGTCGAACGTCACGATCTGCGTGAGGTAGATGCGCAGCTGTTCCCAGACCGGCTTGTTGAGGCCGAGCTGTTCACGGATCGCTTCGATCTGCGCCGCGCTGGCGTTCTGGCCACCGAGGATTTCGGCCGGGTCGTCGCCGAAGAACTTGAACAGGAAGAACACCAGCAGCACGACGCCGAGCAGGGTCGGAATCATTTGCCACAGGCGCCGTATCAGGTATGCCGCCATTGCTGTACAGCCTCCAGGGGTAGCGGGAAAGGCAGGCCCCGCCACCAGCGCGGTGGGCGGGGCCCGTCTCGAATCTGGCGCAGTCTAGTGCAGCGCCTCCTAGGGTTCACCCGCGCAAACTCCGGGCTTTCCCGGACCCATGCCGAACTGGCAAGAGGCCATGCCGATGGTGGGGCGTTTGCTCGCCTTAGACTGCGCGCTTCCCCTAGCCTCGATGAGATGAATGCCGTGACGTTTGAGACGCTTCGACATCGCCTGGTCTGCGTGCTGCTGGCATGCCTGCCCCTGGCCGCGGCGCAGGCCCAGCAAAGCAAGCCCGAGCCCAGGAAGGTCTTGCGCTATGCGATCCGCGTGGCAGAAACCGGCTTTGACCCGGCCCAGGTCAGCGACCTGTATTCGCGCATCGTGACCTCCGGCATGTTCGAGACGCCCTTGCAGTTCGCCTACCTGGCCCGGCCCACGCAATTGCGGCCCGGCACCACGGCGGCGATGCCCGAGATTTCGGCCGACTTCAAGACCCTGACCTTCAGGTTGAAGCCGGGCATTCTCTTTGTCGACGATGAAGCCTTTGGCGGCAAGAAGCGCGAGCTGATCGCGGCCGACTACATCTACACGATCAAGCGCCATTTCGACCCGCGCTGGAAGAGCCCCAATCTCTACCAGCTGGAGCCGGTCGGCATCCTGGGCCTGAACGAGCTGCGTGCCGAGGCGCTGAAGACCAAGAAGCCATTTGACTACGACCATCCGATCGAGGGCCTGAAGGCCTTGGACCGCTACACCTTCCAGGTGCGCACCAGGATCGGCAACCCACGCTTCGTCTACCAGTTCGCCGACCCGCTGATGGGCGCCGTGGCGCGCGAGGTGGTGGAGCACTACGGCGACAAGATCATGCAGCACCCGGTGGGCACCGGCCCCTGGCGCCTGGCCGAGTGGCGGCGCAGCTCGCGCATGGTGTTCGAGAAGAACCCGAACTACCGCGAAGTGTTCTACGACGAGCAGCCGCCCGCCGACGATGCGCGCCTGCAGGCGCAGGCTGCCAAGCTCAAGGGCCGGCGCATTCCGCTGGTGGACCGGGTCGAGATCTCGGTGATCGAGCAGAACCAGCCGCGCTGGCTGAGCTTCCTGGGCGGCGAGGCCGACTTCGTCGACGAGGTTCCTCCGGACTTTGCCAGCGTCGCCATGCCGCACAACCAGCTTGCGCCCAACCTGGCCAAGCAGGGCGTGCAGATGATCCGCTATGCCCGCGCCGACTCCTGGATGTCGTACTTCGCCATGGAGCACCCCGTCGTCGGTGGCTACACGCCAGACAAGGTGGCGCTGCGCCGGGCCATCTCCCTGGGCGTTGATCTGGACCGTGAGATCACGCTTGTGAGACGCGGCCAGGGCGTGCCGGGTCAGGGCGTGATCGGCCCCAACACCTTCGGCTACGAGCCTGGCTTCAAGAGCGAGATGAGCGAGTTCAACCGCGCCAAGGCCCGCGCGCTGCTGGACATGCACGGCTATGTCGACAAGAACGGCGACGGCTGGCGCGACCTGCCCGACGGCAGCCCGCTGGAGCTGGAGTACGCCACGCAGTCCGACAGCCAGAGCCGCGCCCTGATCGAGCAGTGGCAGAAGAACATGGATGCCCTGAACATCCGCATCAAGTTCACGATTGCCCAATGGCCCGAGAACAACAAGGCCTCGCGCGCCGGCAAGCTGATGATGTGGGGCTTCGGCTGGAGCGCCTCGACGCCAGACGGCGACGACTTCCTCGGCCTGGGCTACGGGCCCAACGCGGCGCAGTCCAACCATGCGCGCTTCAACCTCAAGGCCTTCAACGAGATCTACCAGCGCCAGCAGCAGTTGCCCGACGGCCCCGAACGCCAGGCCGCGATGCGCGAGGCGCAGCGCCTCCTGGTGGCCTACATGCCCTACAAGGTGCATGTGCACCGCATCTTCACCGACATGGCCCAGCCCTGGCTCGTCGGCTACAACCGCAATCTGTTCCGGCGCGACTTCTGGCAGTTCGTCGACATCGACACCGAGCTGCTGGCAAAGAAGACCGGCAAGGGCTCCTGAACATGGCCGTGAAGCGCCGCCGCCTGCTGCAAGCCTCCATGGCTGCGGGCCTGATGCCTGGGATGGCGCCAGCGAAGGCGGCAGCTGCGCAAGCCAAGGTTTTGCGCTATGCCTTTGTCGTGGCGGAGACCGGCTTCGATCCGGCGCAACTGACCGACCTCTATTCGCTGACCGTCACCAGCCACATCTTCGAAGCGCCCTACGGCTACGACCCGCTGGCGATGCCGCCGCGCATCGTGCCGCTGACGGCGCAGGCGCTGCCCGAGGTGTCGGCCGACTTCCGCGTCTTTCGCATCCGGCTGCGGCCGGGCACCTTCTTTGCGGATGATCCGGTCTTCAAGGGCCGGCGGCGCGAGCTGGTGGCGGCCGACTATGTCTACAGCTGGAAGCGCATGGCCGACCCGGCGGTGAAGAGCCCCAGCTGGGCGGCCATCGAGGAGCTGAACATCATCGGCCTGAGCGAGCTGCGCAGCGAAGCGCAGCAGCTGAAGAAACCCTTCAACTACGACCGGCCCATCGAAGGCTTGCGCGCCATCGACGACCACACGCTGGAAATCCGCCTGGCCCAACCCCGGCCGCGCCTGGTGCAGACCTTGGCGCAGAACGACCGCATGGGCGCACTGGCCCGCGAGGTGGTCGAGGCGTATGGCACGGACATCATGGCGCACCCGGTGGGCACCGGCCCGTTTCGCCTCACACGCTGGCGACGCAGCTCCTTGATCGTGCTGGAAAAGAATCCCGGCTACCGTGAGCGTTATTACGAAAGCGAGCCGGCCAAGGATGACGTGGAAGGTCAGGTGATCGCTGCCAAGCTGCGCGGCCGCAGGCTGCCGATGGTGGACCGGGTCGAGCTGGCCATCATCGAGGAGTCGCAGCCGCGCTGGCTCAGCTTCCTCAATGGCGAGCAGGACTTCATGGACCGTGTGCCGCCCGAGTTCGTCAATGTGGCGCTGCCACATGGCACGGTGGCGCCCAACCTGGCCAAGCGCGGCATCAAGCTGACGCGCACGCTGGCGGCGGATGCGGTGTTCACCTTCTTCAACATGCAGGACCCGGTGGTGGGCGGCTACACGCCCGAGAAGGTGGCACTGCGCCGCGCGATATCGCTGGCCTGGGACGTGGAGCGCGAGATCCGCCTGCAGCGCCGCGGCCAGGCGGTGCCGGCGCAGTCGCAGGTCATGCCTTACACCAGTGGCTACGACCCGGCCTACAAGAGCGAGATGTCGGACTTCGACGTGGCGCGGGCCAATGCCCTGCTCGACCTCTATGGCTACAAGGACGTCGATGGCGACGGCTGGCGCGAGCTGCCGGACGGCAAGCCGCTGGAGATAGCATTCGCTACCCAGCCGGACTCCCTGTCACGCTCCTACGACGAGCTATGGAAGCTCAGCTTTGCGCGCATCCACGTGAAGCTGAAGTTCGTCACCGCCAAGTGGCCGGAGAACCTCAAATCGGCGCGCGCCGGCAAGCTGATGATGTGGTTCCTCGCTGATACCGCGGTGCAGGCCGATGGTGCGGCCTGCATCCAGCGCCTGTACAGCCGGCAGATCGGCAACCGCAATATGTCGCGCTTCGAGCAGCCGGACTTCGACAGGGCCTACGAGCGCCTGCAGTTGCTGCCCGATGGCCCCGAGCGTGAGGCCCTGTTCCTGCAGGTCAAGCGCCTGCAGCTGGCCTATATGCCCTTGAAGACCCATGTGCACCGCATCATTCCGGACCTGATGCAGCCCTGGGTCGTGGGCTACCGCCGACCGCTGTTCCGCTACGAGTTCTGGCAGTTCCTCGACATCGAGCCGCACTGAGCGCTTCGCTTTACTGGCATGCACCTTCCGGCGCCGGGTCGACAGCGCCATAGCGAGCCTGCACCAGGCGGCGCCCCTCGGCCGCTGGCGTCATCAGGAAGAGATGGCTGAACGAGGTTTCGCACAGCTCCTGCACCACCGGTCCGCCCAGGGCATTGACCAGCGGCGCCAGCGTGTTGCTGTGGCCGACGATGAGCACGGTGCCGTCGAGCTCGCGTACGGCAGCCGCGACTTCCTGCAGATGCACAGGCATCGCGCCTGGCTTGATGGTGAACACCTTGGGGCTCAAGCCCTGCGCCGTCAGCAGCGGCCCGGCCGTCTGCTGGGTGCGGCGGTAATGTGTGGTGATCACGTGGCGCACGCCGGCCGACTTCAAGGCCTCGGCCAGTGCTTGCGCGCGCGCCTGGCCGGCTGCCGAGATCGATGGGTCTTTCGTGCCGTCCTCGGCCCGCTCGGCATGCCGGGCCAGCACGATCAGCGAAGGTTCGGCCAGCGCAGGCCCAGCGGCCAGGCACATCAAGGCGATCAGGAAAGTCCTCATGCGGGCGTCCTCACATTCAATCTGTGAGCCAGTATGCTCGCAGCACGGGAGGTGCCGATGCGGGGTTTGTGCGCAGGGCTTTTGGGTTTGCTGCTGGTCCTGCCGGCTCAGGCGGCGGAGGTGCGCGTGGCTTTTGGCCATTCGGTAGCGCCTTTTGCCGATGCGCAGGACGGCACCGGCATCGAGGTCGACATCATCCGGGCCGCCCTGCAGGCCGTGGGCCACACGGTCCGGCCGGTCTTCATGCCCTCCGCCCGCAAGATGCTTGCATTGCGCAACGGCGAAGTGGAAGCCGCCGCCACGCTCTCGCCGCAGGATGGGCCCGATGCCTGCTTCTCGGATGTCTACATCCACTACCAGGACTTCGCGATCACGCCCAAGGGCCGCTACCCCAAGGGACTGCGCCTGACCGACCTGGCCGAGCTGCGTGTCGTGGCCTACCAGCTGGCCACCCATCACCTGGGGCCGGAGTACGCCGCCACCGTCAAGAACAACCCGCGCTATATGGAGCAGGCCGACCAGCTCTCGCAGCTGCGCATGCTGTTCGGCGGCCAGGCCGACGTGATCGTGGCGGAGCGCCACATCTTTGAACACCAGCTCAAGCGCCTGGCCGAGAGCCGCTTCAAGGAGAGGCCCTTCCCGGTGGACTTCATGCCCTTGTTCAAGCCGGTGGCCTACCGCGTGGCCTTCAAGGACTTGGCGCTGTGCGAGCAGTTCAACGCAGGCCTCTCGCGCATACGCCGCGAGGGCGTGCTGGAGCGCATCTCGGCCGCCTACCTGCCAATCGTCAAACTCGCTCAACCCGCTGCATCGGAACCCCGCCCATGAAACTCGCCAGCAACGGCCTGCAGTTCGAAGTGATAGACGAAGGCCCGCGCAATGGCCAGCCGCTGCTGATGATAATGGGCCTGGGCATGCAGTTGACCGCCTGGCCCGATGGTCTGGTTCAGCAGCTGATCGCGCGTGGTTTTCGCGTCATCCGCTTCGACAATCGGGACATCGGCCTGTCCAGCCATCTGGACGAGCAGGGCCTGCCCAATCTCGGCCTGGCCGCAATGCTTTATGCACTGCACCTGCCAACGCCGCAGCCGGCCTACATGCTGCAGGACATGGCGCGCGATGCGCTGGGTCTGCTCGATGCGCTGCAAGTGCGCGAGTGCCATGTGCTGGGCGCCTCGATGGGCGGCATGATTGCGCAACACCTGGCACTGCTCGCGCCGGAGCGCGTCAGGAGCCTCAGCTTGATGATGACCACGAGCGGCGCGCGGCGGCTGCCCGGGCCTTCGCTGAAATTGCGCGCGGCCCTGCTGTCCCGACCGGCGAGGCCAAACGACGTCGACTGCGTGGTCGACCACCTGCTGGGCATCTACCGACTGATTGGCAGCCCGGCCTACCCGGCCGAACCGGCCGAGCTGCGCGAGCGCGTGGCATGCCAGGTGAAGCGCAGCCACCACCCGCGCGGCGTGGCCCGGCAGCTGGCCGCCGTGGTGGCAGACAGCCAGCGCGCCAAGCTCGTGAGCCAGATCCGCGCACCCACCCACATCATCCACGGCAAGGCCGACCCGCTGGTGCCGCCGGCCGCCGCCCCCGACCTGCAGCGCCGCATCGCCGGCTCGACGCTGGACCTGGTCGACGGCATGGGCCACGATCTGCCCGAGCCGCTGTGGCCGCGCTTCGTGGCTGGCATTGCCGGCGTCGCCGGCCTCTGATCGCAGCGCTCAGGCGCGGACGTCGATCAGACCCAGAGCCCGCGCCCGGGTGACCGCATGCTTGCGCGAACCGGCGTCGAGCTTGGCGTAGACCTTCTTCAGATGCCATTTGACCGTCTCGTCGCCTATCGACAAGGCGGTGGCGATTTCCTTGTTCGAGTAGTTCAAGGCCAGCAGCTGCAGCACCTCGCGCTCCTTGGGCGTCAGTTGCAGCGCCATGCTCTTGTCGCCCTCCACGAGCGGCATGGCGAAGGCCGGGCGCCACAGGCCCGCGGCATCGCTGGTGGGCAGGCTGCGCATCGGCGTGCTCGGTGGACGCACCTGCATCAGCTCGATGGCCCGGCGCGCGTGTCCGTAGGCAGAGGCCCAATCCTTTGCGGCGGCGCAGTCCTCGGCCAGCAGCGCATAGAGGTGGGCGGGTGGCTTCCAGCCCGCGATCTTGAAACCCTCGTGCAGGGCGGCTTGCGCGTAATGCAATGCCGGCGTCGTGGCGATCAGGCCGGCCGGTGGCGGCAACACATGGCGGCGGTGGATCTCGGCCAGCGCCTCGTAAAGGGCGACCTGCAGCGTGCTGAAGCCATGCGCCTGGATCAGCGCCTGGCATTCCTCGACCGCCAGCAGCGCCGCCTCGGGCTGACCCGCTGCGGCGAGCGCCCGGCCCTGGTGGATCAGGCACAGCGCCAGGTTGTCGGTCGAGCGGGCCTCACGGTACATGCGGATCGCCTCGGCCATCGGCGGCACGGCCTCCACGCCCCGGCCCAGCAGCAGCAGGCTGCGCGAGAGTTCCGAACAGGCATTCGCGCGGTTGATGCCGCCCGGCGTGGCGGCCAGCGAGCGCAGCGCAGCGCCGGCGAGGGCATGGGCCTCTTCCTCGCGGCCCAGCTCATTGAACAGCGCCGCCAGGCGCGTCTGGCTGGCGCCCAGCAAGGCGGGCCAGCCGGTCTGGTGGGCCACGCGCTCCGCGAGGTCGAAGCAGGCCACGGCATCGTCCACTTCGCCGAGTCCTTGCAAGGCCGTGCCCGCGTTGATCACGCAGATCATCGCCAGGCGCAACATGCCCACGCGCTGGGCCTGTTCGCTGGCATGCAGAAAGAGCGAGGCCGCCTCGGCGGGCTCGCGCCGCGACAGCCGTAGGCCACGGGCCGCGCTCCACAAGGCGTCGCAGGCCGGGTCGGCGGGCAGCGCGGGCGCCGTGGCCGCCTTGGGCTCGCTGAATGTGTTCTCGTAGGCCACCCAGGCCTCGGCCTGGGCCTGCCGCTCCAGCAGGCGGGCCTCGGCATAGACGGCAGCGGCACGGCTGTAGGCTTCCAGCTCGCGCTCACGCTGGCCGCGGGCCTTGGCCACGGCGGCTTCGGCCAGCAGCGCATCGCCACTGGCCAGCGGGTCGGGCTGCTCGGCCAGCAAGGCGCGCGCCAGGGCGAGCCGCTCCTCGGCCACTTCGAAATTGCACAGCAGGGCGGCAATCTCGCTGGCGCTCAAGGCCAGGCGGATGCGCAGGCGCTGGGACGCCGGCGATGCCGGCGCCGCCTGCCCGTCCAGCAGGGCCTGGGCTTCATCGATCAGGCCCTGGGCGCGTGCGCTGTCACGTTGACGCAGGGCCCAGGCCAGCGCGGCCAGCGCACCCGGCCGCTCGCCGGCTGAGGCCTTGCCCAGGCGAGCTTCCAGCAAGGGCAGGTCCGGGTTCGGCGGGTACAGCGGCATGGCATAAATTGTAGGGAGGGCCGGGGCTAAGATGCGCCGCCGGTCATCCCGAGGAGCCCTATCTCCATGAATATTGCCTGGACTCAGTTCACCCCTGTGCATGCGCTGATCGGCGGCAGCCTGATCGGGCTGGCCGCTGCGATCTACTTGCTGGGCAACGGCCGCGTGGCCGGCATCGCCGGCATTCTGGCGGGCCCCTTGCAAGCGCTGCGCAAAGGTAGCCTCAGTGGCGAAGGCACGCGCCTCGCCTTTCTGGCAGGCCTCATTGCCGCGCCCTGGTTGTGGCGGGTCTTTGCAGAGCTGCCGGCGGCCAGCATCGATGTCGGCACGCTCGGCCTGGTGCTGGCCGGCTTGCTCGTCGGCATCGGTGTGCGAATGGGCAACGGCTGCACCAGCGGCCATGGGGTCTGCGGGCTGAGCCGGCTTTCGCTGCGTTCGTTGGCCAATGTGCTGACCTTCATGGGGGCAGGTTTTGCCACCGTCTTCGTGCTGAGGCACTTGCTTTGAGGAGGGGCATCCGCATGAACACGAAACGCTTCGCGCTCGCCTTCGCCAGCGGCCTGATCTTCGGCCATGGCCTGATCGCCAGCGGCATGAGCAACCCGGCCAAGGTCAAGAATTTTCTCGACCCGTTGGGCGCCTGGGATCCGAGCCTCGCGCTGGTGATGGCAGGGGCCATTGGCGTGGGCCTCGTCGCCTATGCGGTCGCCAGGCGCCGCAGCCTTTCCTGGACCGGCGAACGGATCGAGCTGCCCACGGCCACCCACATCGATGCCAAGCTGCTGGGTGGCGGCCTGCTGTTCGGTGCCGGCTGGGGCATTGCCGGCCTGTGCCCGGGCCCGGCCGTGGTGGCCTTGAGCGTGGGTTTCGGCCCGGCGCTGGTCTTCGTGCCCGCCATGCTGGCCGGCATGTTTCTGTACGACTTCGTGATTGCCAAGCCGCGTGCCTGAGGCGCGATGGAGCCCTGCCATGCTGATCTTTCGCCAACTCTTCGACCCGACTTCGTCCACCTACACCTACCTGCTGGGTGACAGTGCCTCCGGCGAAGCGCTCATCATCGACCCGGTGTTCGAGCATGAGCGCCGCGACCTGGCACTGCTGCGCGAGCTGGGCCTGCGCCTGGTGGCCACACTGGACACCCATGTGCATGCCGACCATGTGACCGGCGCCTGGCTCCTGAAGGAGCGCAGCGGCAGCCAGATCCTCTTGTCGGAAGCAGCAGGCGCCAGCGGGGCCGACCGGCTGCTGCGCCATGGCGACAGGGTGGGCTTCGGCAAGCGCTACCTGGAGGTTCGCGCCACACCGGGCCACACCAGCGGTTGCCTCAGCTATGTGCTGGACGACCAGAGCATGGCCTTCACCGGTGATGCACTCTTGATACGCGGCTGCGGCCGCACCGACTTCCAGCAGGGCAGCCCGGGCCTGCTCTACCGCTCGGTGCATGAGCAATTGCTGTCGCTGCCGGCGACCTGCCTGCTCTATCCGGGCCATGACTACCGTGGCCTGACCGTGACCAGCGTGGCCGAGGAGCGCCGCTACAACCCGCGCCTGGGTGGTGATGTGAACGAAGGTGACTTCACCGGCTACATGAACCACCTGGGCTTGCCGCATCCGAAGCTGATGGACATCGCCGTGCCCGCCAACCTGCGCTGCGGCCAGCCCGAGGGCGGCACGGCGCTGGCCGATGACGAAGGCCACTGGGCGCCGCTGACTCTGGCCTTCAGCGGCATCTGGGAAATCCAGCCGGGCGTGCTGGCCGAGCGCCTGGCCGATGCCACGAATCAGCAGCAGATCCAGCTGCTCGATGTGCGTGAGCCGCAGGAGTTCAGCGACGCGCTGGGCCACATTCCTGGCGCCAAGCTGCTACCACTGAAAGAGCTGGCGGCACGCATGGGCGAGCTCGACCGCGAGCGGCCGCTGGTGGCCATCTGCCGCTCCGGCGCACGCTCGGCGCAAGCCACCGTTCTTTTGCGCAAGGCCGGCCTCAGCCGTGTGGCCAACCTCACCGGCGGCATGCTGCGCTGGCGTGCGGAGCAGCTGCCGGTGGAGGATGGCCTGGAGTGAGGGGCGTGGATGCTGATCCGCGTGAAGCGGTCGCCACGTTGAGCAGCCCAATGGTGCCTGAGCTGTGCGATCCGGACTTGCCCCTAAACTAGGCCGCCCTACTACCGAGCAGCCGAGCAGCATCAGCCAATGAAGAGCCCCAAGAGCGCCACCAAGTCCATTGCCGCTGCAGCGAAAGCCTCGGGCGCGAAGGTGACGCTGGGCATGGTGGCCGAGGCTTGCGGGGTTTCGCCGAGCACGGTGTCACGCATCCTCAATGGCACGGCCGTGGTGAGCCAGGAAAAGCGCGACGCGGTGGACCGGGCGATTGCCGAGCTGGGCTTCGTGCCCAATCCGATTGCTCGCGGCCTCGCGGGCGGGCGCACGCTCAGCGCCGGTGTTGTGACGCAGGCCATCGACAGCCCGTTCTACGGCGTAGCCCTGCGCGGCATCGAGGAAGAGCTGAGCCAGGTGGGCTACAGCCCGCTGTTCGTCAGCGGCCACTGGAATGCCAAGGAAGAGCAGCGCTGCATCGACGTGCTGCGCTCGCGCCGCGTGGACGGCATCATCGTGCTGACCGGCCGCCTGAGCGACGAAGCCCTGCGCAAGCTGGCCAAGGAACAGCCAGTGGTGGTGACCGGCCGCAGCATCAAGGCGCCGGGCCTGTATTCGCTGGACTTCAATGACTTCGAAGGCGCGCGCCTGGCCACGCATCACCTGCTGAGCCTGGGCCACCGACAGATCGCCTTCATCGCCGGCGACCCGGTGCACCCCGATGCACAGGAGCGCCTGCGTGGCTACCGCGCGGCGCTTGAAGCAGCCGGCGTTCGCTACAAGGCGAGTCTGGTGCTGCCGGGCAAGTTCCATGAAGAGAGCGGCCTGATGGCGGTGGAGCGGCTGATCGACAGCCGCGAGCCTTTCACCGCAATCTTTGCGGCCAATGACCAGATGGCATTCGGCGCCTCGCTGGCGCTCTACCGGCGCGGCCTGCGCGTGCCGGAGGACGTCTCGCTGGTCGGCTTCGACGACCTGGCCGGCGCCGCGCACTCGGTGCCGCCGCTGACCACCATCCACCAGGCCGCCCATGAACTGGGTCGGCTGGCGGCGCAGTCGCTCCTGCAGATGCTGGCCGGGCAAAAGCCCACAGCCGTGCTGCCCGAGCCGCGATTGATCGTGCGCTCTTCGGCGCGCCCGCTGCAGCCCTGAAGCCGGGCCGCTGTCGCGGCTTGCGCAACAGCTCGGCATTTACCCTCGATTGACACCCCGAACCGCTGCGACCTATTATGAAAGCGCTTTCATAAAGAAGACATAGAGTCGTGATCCTGCAGACTCTGCCCCAGGGCAGGACTTGCTGCGACACGCCGGAGACAAGGCATGAGGTTGGTGGTCAGGAGTTTGTGGAGCGCTTCTCTGCGCTGTGGCCTGGGTTTGAGCCTGGGTCTTGCGCTGGCCGCTCCGGCGGCAGCCCAGCGCACGCTCACCGTCGCCGCGTTCCCGGCGGTGGACGAGATCGTGCGTGCCGCGCTGCCGGCCTGGAAGCGGCTGCATCCCGACGTCGAGGTGAAGGTGGTGAGCCGCGAGCTCAATGACCATCACACGGCCATGATCACGGCGCTCTCCACGGCCGTCCATCTGCCGGACGTGATGGCGCTCGAAGTAGGCTACCTCGGCCGCTTTGCGCAGGGCGCAGGTCTGCTGGACCTGACGCCTGCGCCCTATGACGTGCGCCGCTTCGAGTCGCGCTTCGTGCCCTATGCGTTCCAGCAGGCCAGCACGCCCACCGGCGCCGTGCTGGCCGTGCCCACCGACATCGGCCCAGGCACCTTGCTCTATCGCCAGGACCTGCTGGCCAAGGCGGGCCTGACCGAGGCCGACATCACGCGCAGCTGGGAAGGCTATGTGCAGGCTGGCGTGAAGCTCAAGGCTGCCACGGGTGCCTACCTGATGGCCCATGCACGTGACATGAAGGACATCCTGATACGCACCGGCATCCAGCCGGGCGAGGGCATCTACTTCGACAAGGACTCGAAGCCCTTGGTCACCTCGCCGCGATTCGTGCGCTCCTTCGAGCTGGCCCGCGCGGTGCGCCGCCAGCAGCTCGATGCGCGCGTGACGGCCTGGTCCTCCGACTGGGCCGAAGGCTTCAAGCGCGGAGGCATCGCCACGCAGATCTCCGGCGCCTGGCTGGCCGGTCACCTGAACAACTGGCTGGCGCCGAGCACGCGCGGCATGTGGCGCGCAGCGCAATTGCCGGAAGGTGCCTTCGCCGCCTATGGCGGCACCTTCTTCGCGATGCCGCGCCAAGGGGAACAGGCGAATCGAGCCCTGGCGTGGGAGTTCATTCAGATGATGACGATGGACCGCCAGCAGCAGCTCGCCGCGTTCAAATCGCAGGACGCGTTCCCGGCATTGCTGGAAACACATGCCGACCCCTTCCTTGACGAGCCTATCGCCTTCCTCGGTGGCCAGACCGCGCGCCGCGATTGGCGCGAGGCGGCGAGCCATGTGAAAGCCGTTCGCGTTCACAAGCAGGATGCATTCGCCCGCGAGGTAATCGACACCGAGCTCGACAAGGTGCTGGAGCGCGGCAAGGACATTGCCACGGCCCTGGCCGATGCGCAGCGCCTGCTGCAGCTGCGCGCCCGTCGCTGAGAAGAGCACGTCATGAAACTGCCCAGCCTCTCACCCCGCCACGCGCCGTACCTGTTGCTGGCGCCGTTCCTGTTGCTGTTCCTGGTGTTCGGCCTGTTCCCGCTGTGCTTCTCGCTCTACCTCGCGTTCCAGAGCTGGGAGCCGACCAGCGGCCTGGCGGCGATGCACTTCGTGGGCTTTGACAACTTCGCTTTCGCGCTGCAGGACGAATGGTTCTGGAAATCCTTGCAGAACACCGGCTGGCTGGCCGTGGTCTCGGGTCTGCCGCAGCACCTGGTCGCCATTGCGCTTGCCTGCTTCATCAACCTTGCCTTTCAGCGCTGGCGCAACCCGGTGGTCGGTGCCTACTTCCTGCCCTACATCACTTCGTCCGTGGCCATCGCCATCCTGTTCAGCTCGCTCTTCTCGACCGACTACGGCCTGATCAATATCGTGCTGGCGGTGCTGCGCGAAATACCGGGCATCAGCTGGCTGCTGCCCGCGCATGCCGTCGACTGGCTGAATGATCCGGATGCCTTGAAGCCCGCCATTTCCCTGATCGTGTTCTGGCGCTACGTCGGCTTCAACATCGTGCTCTACCTCGCCGCGCTGCAGACCATACCGCCCGACCTGTACGAGGCCGCCACCATGGACGGCGCCAGCCGTATCAAGCAGTTCTTCTACATCACGCTGCCGAGCCTGAAGCCGATGATCTATTTCGGTGTGACCTTGAGCGTGATCGGCGGCCTGCAGCTGTTCGAGGAGCCCTTCATCCTCACCGGCGGCAAGGGCGGCTCTGACCAGGCCGGCATGAGCACGGCGGTCTACCTCTACCGCACCGCCTTCGATTTCAACGACTTCGGCGCGGCCAGTGCGATGTCGTGGCTGCTCTTCATCGTCGTGGCCCTGCTCACCTGGGCCACCAACCGGGCTTTCCGCCCCCGCGGAGGCTGATCGGCATGAACCACACGATGCAAGCCCAGCGCGTGAATCGCATGGCGCCTTGGGCCGCCTATGTTCTCGTTGGCATCGGCGCCTTGCTGATGCTGGCGCCCTTCTATTTCATGTTCGTCTTCGCCACGCATTCGCGCAGCGAGATCTTCAGCCTGCCGCCGCCACTGTGGTTCGGCGACGACCTGATGAACAACATCGCCATCCTGACCAAGCGCCTGCCCTTCTGGCGCAACCTGGGCTGGAGCCTCTACGTCGGCCTGGCCTCGACGGCGCTCACGCTCCTGTTCTGCTCGATGGGCGGCTATGCCTTTGCGATGTTCGAGTTCCGCTACAAGAAGGCGCTGTTCGCGCTGGTGATGGGCACCATGCTCTTGCCCAGCTTCATGAACATGATCCCCAGCTTCATGATCATGGACCTGCTGGGCTGGATCGACCAGCCGCGCGCGCTCTACATTCCCGGCGCGGCGAGTGCTTTCGGCATCTTCCTGATGCGCCAGTTCGTCAGCTCGTCGATTCCGCGCGAGCTCGTGGAGGCGGCGCGCATGGATGGCTGCAGCGAGCTGGGCATCTATGCCCGCATCGTCCTGCCGCTCCTGAAGCCGGCGCTGGGCACCTTGGGCCTGATTGCCTTCATCGCCTCCTGGAACAACTTCATCGGGCCGCTGGTGGTGATGCGCTCGCCCGACATGTACACGCTGCCACTGGCGCTGCGCAGCCTGCAAAGCCCGGTGGATACCGAATGGGGTGCGCTGATGGCCGGCTCTGCCCTGGCGACGCTGCCGCTGATCGTGCTCTTCGTGCTGTGTTCCAAGCAGCTGATCTCGGGCCTGACCGTTGGCGCGGTCAAGTAGCCCTCTCCTGAACCTTGATGCCATGACCCACTACGACCCATTGGCCGCGCAGGCGGCCTTCCCCACCGACTTTGTCTGGGGCGTCGCGACCAGCGCCTTCCAGATCGAAGGCGCCTCCACCGCTGATGGCAAGGGCCTGTCGATCTGGGACAGCTTCTGCCGCCAGAGCGGCGCCATCGCCGATGCGAGCAACGGCGATGTGGCCTGCGAGCACTACAAGCGCTGGGAAGAAGACCTGGACATGATTGCTGGCCTGGGCGTCGACGCCTATCGCTTCTCGGTCTCCTGGCCGCGCGTGCGCCCGACAGGCAGCGGTGAATGGAACGAAGCGGGCCTCGCGTTCTACGAAAAGCTGGTGGATGGCCTGCTGGCGCGGGGCATCAAGCCCTACCTGACGCTCAACCACTGGGACCTGCCGCAGGCGCTGCAGGACGGCGGCGGCTGGGGCAATCGCGACACGGTGCATCGCTTTGTCGAATACGCCTGCGGCATGGCGGAGCGGCTGGGCGACCGCGTGGTGTCCATCGCCACGCACAACGAGCCCTGGGTGATGGCGCAGCTGGGCCATGAGGTCGGCATCTTTGCGCCAGGCCTGAAGGACCGCAAGCTTGCCGCCCAGGTGTCGCACCACCTGCTCCTGAGCCATGGCCTAGCACTGCAGGCCTTGCGCGCACAGGGCTGCAAGGCCCAACTGGGGCTGGTGCTCAATCTCTCGCCGATGCATGTGGCAACGGACTCGGCGGCCGACCGCGCGAAGGCCGTGCTGGACGATGGCCGCGTCGTTCGCTGGTACATGGACCCGCTGTTCAAGGGCCGCTACCCGCAGGACGTGCTGGACGACCTCGGCGCCGACGCACCACAGGTGCAGCCCGGCGACATGGAGGTCATCACCACGCCGATGGACTTTCTGGGCGTCAACTACTACTCGCGTTCCGTGATCAGCGCCGGCGAGCCCTGGGACGTGCGCAGCAGCGGCCGCGAAGTGACCGACATGGGCTGGGAGGTCTATCCGGAAGGCCTGACCGAGCTGCTCCTGCGCCTGCACCGCGACTATCCGGTGCCACCGCTTTTCGTCACCGAGAACGGCGGTGCCTTCAAGGATGAACTGAATGCCGACGGCCGCGTGCATGACGCCGGCCGCACCCGCTACATCGCCACCCATATTGCCGCAGTCGACGCAGCGATGAAGCAGGGCGTGCGCATGGGCGGCTACATGGTCTGGAGCCTGATGGACAACTTCGAGTGGGCCTCGGGCTACGAGAAGCGCTTCGGCATCGTCCACGTGGACTACGCGACCCAGGCCCGCACGCTCAAGGACAGCGCACGCTGGTACCGCGACTTCCTGCAACAACAGCGGGCTCAGCGCTGATCACAAGGACAAGCAGAATGGGACAAGTGACCCTGCGGGGCCTGCGCAAGCGCTACGGCGAAACCGAGGTGATCCAGGGGCTGGACCTCGAGATCCGCGACGGCGAGTTCATGGTCTTTGTCGGCCCCTCGGGCTGCGGCAAGTCCACGACGCTGCGCATGATCGCCGGCCTGGAAGAGATCAGTGGTGGCGAGATCGCCATCGATGGCCAGCGTGCCAACGAGCTGCGCCCGGCAGACCGGGGCGCCGCCATGGTGTTCCAGAGCTATGCGCTCTACCCGCACATGACGGTGGCCGAGAACATGGGCTTTGCACTGAAGATGGCCGGCGTGGGCAAGTCTGCCCGCGAAGAGCAGGTGCGCAAGACGGCGGAGATCCTGCGCATCACCGAGTTGCTGGCCCGCTACCCGAAGGAGCTCTCGGGCGGCCAGCGCCAGCGCGTGGCCATTGGCCGCGCCATCGTGCGCAAGCCCAAGGTCTTCCTGTTCGACGAGCCGCTGTCCAACCTGGATGCGGCCCTGCGCGTGGACATGCGCATCGAGCTCACGCGGCTGCACCAGCAATTGGGCACGACGATGATCTACGTGACCCACGACCAGGTCGAGGCCATGACCATGGGCGACCGCATCGCCGTGTTCAACAAGGGCCGCATCGAGCAGCTTGGCAGCCCGACCGACCTCTACCAGCGACCTGCCAACGAGTTCGTGGCCGGCTTCATCGGCGCGCCGCGCATCAATTTCATCGACCGGCCCGCGGCAGGCGCCAGCGCCGCGCATCTGCAGCTCTGGCGCGACCTGGGTGGCGAGACCTTCGGACCGTCGACCCAGCGCCTCGGCCTTCGTCCCGAGCATCTGCAGGTGGCGGGGCAAGGCGTGCCTGCCACCGTCGTACTGGCCGAATACCTGGGTGACGTGCTGATTGCCCACCTGCGTGTCGAGGGTCTGGATGCCCTGCTCACCGCCAAGCTGCCGGCCGACCGTGCTGCGCTGCAGAGCGGTGCCACGGTGGCCATCACCGCCGACGCCCAGCACGCGCTGGGCTTCGACAGCGCGGGCCAGGGCCTGCATTGAGTTCCCCGGTCGCGCCACCCGTTTTGTGGCGCAAAAACACTCGCTAGGGTTAATCAGTATGAGTTCGGTGTCCGTAACAGCTAAATTGTGAAAGCGCTTTCATGATGCAGCCGACCGAAGCTGCACCCTGCTGATACCTGCCTAGCGAATGACCGGTCCGACCGCCAGAGACGGACCAAGAGCCAGCAAGTTGATCAAACGATAAGGAGACATATGAAACCCGCTCACCATCACCGCCTGCGGCATGGCCGCAGCTTGCAGCGCCAGCCCGTGGCTGCCGCCTGTGCCCTGCTTTTCATTGCGGCCGCGCCGGCCGAGGCCCAGCAGGCCAGCTCGACGACGCCCGAAGTCAAGCAGATCGAAACCGTGGTGGTGACGGGTATCCGTCGCAGCATCGAGTCGTCCGTGGCGCAGAAGCGCACGTCCGACTCCATCATCGAAGTCATCTCGGCGGAAGACCTGGGCAAGCTGCCCGACGCCAGCATCGCCGAATCGCTGGCGCGCCTGCCCGGCCTGACCGGCCAGCGGGGCCCGGACGGCCGGGTCAACGTGATCTCGATCCGCGGCCTGTCGCCCGAGTTCTCCGGCGTGCTCCTGAACGGCCGCGAGATGGTCAGCTCCAATGACAGCCGGGCGGTCGAGTTCGACCAGTTCCCGTCTGAACTGGCCGGCTCCGCCACGGTCTACAAGACGCCTGATGCCGGCCTGATCGGCCAGGGGCTCTCGGGCACCGTGGACATCCGCACCCTGAGCCCGCTGAACCTGCGCGGCCGCCAGATGGCGGTGAACCTGCGCGGCGAACGCAACTCCAACGGCACCATGGTGCCCGGCGTGACCAGCGAGACCGGCAAGCGCTTCAGCTTCTCCTATGTCGACCAGTTCGCCAACAACACGATTGGCCTGGCGGTCGGCTTTGCACGCCTGGATTCGCCATCGCAGACCAAGCAGACCGAGCTGGTCGAATACGGCGACTACACGCCCTTCGGCCTGCCGCTGTCCGGCAATGTGGCTTCCAAGGTGGGCACCGGCCAGGCCATGCTGCCGATGTTCTGGACCGCCACCACGGCAACCAAGAAGAACGTGCGCGACGGCCTGATGATCGTCTTGGAGCACAAGCCCAACGAGGACATGCACAACCAGCTGGACCTCTACTACTCGAAGTTCAAGACGCATGAGGTGGGCGGCAAGTTTGCGCAGAGCCTGTTCGGCAATTGGTCGGCCGGCATCGCGCCTGCGCTGTCCAATGTCGGCACCACGCAGATCGGCCAGAACACCTACGCCACCAGCGCCACCACGTCGCAGCTGGTTGCCAACATCGGCAATATGGACACCCGCCGTACCGACGACATCGTCGCAGTCGGCTGGAACACCGAGCTGAAGCTGGCCGACAAGTGGAAGGGCGTGGCCGATCTGAGCTACTCGCGTGACAAGCGCAACGAGCGCTATGTCGAGGCCTACGGCGGCCCGTACAACCACGGCAGCAAGCAGTGGACCTTCGGCGCGTACAACTGGAACGTGCCGACCAACGGCGACCCGCAGACCTTCACGCCGGTGCAGGCGGGCTATCTGTCCAACCCCGCCAACCTCGCCTTCGGCGACGTGGCCGGCATGGACTGGGTGCCCAACGAGGCCTGGATCGGCGCGATCCGCCATCCGGAAATCAAGGACGAGATCAAGACGATCCGCCTCGCGCTCAAGCGCGAGATGGACGGCTTCTTCAGCGGCTTCACCGGCGGCGTCAACTTCACGCAGCGCGGCAAGGACGTGGCCAAGAACGAAGACCGCATCCTGATGTCCAAGGACTCGGGCGGCAACTACATCCGCACGATACCGAACTCGGTGGTCCGCGCGCCCTTCGACATGAGCTGGGCGGGCATTCCGCAGTTGCTGCGCGTTGATGTGCCCGCACTGGTCGCCAGCGGCACGGTGACCCTGGAAGAGGGGCAGTTCAGCAAGTGGGTGGCCAACAACTCGAACGTCAACGAGAAGGTCAGCACCGGCTTTGCCAAGTTCGACATCGACAGCGAATTCGCCGGCATCTCCATGCGCGGCAATGTCGGCCTGCAGGTCGTCCATGCCAAGCAGGATTCGCAGGGCTGGGAATACCGCGGCGAAGACGAGAAGCCCGATCCCAAGCTCCTGTTCAAGCGCACCGGCGGCACCAGCTACACCGACACGCTGCCCAGCCTGAACCTGGTATTCGACTTCAAGAACAACTGGATTGCCCGCTTCGGCCTGGCCACGACCATCGTGCGCCCGAACATCGTCGACATGCGCGCCGGCACCAGCACGCCGACGGTGCTGCTTGACCCGGCCGGTACGCCGCATGCTGGCGAATGGACAACGGCTTATGCCGGCAACCCGGCCCTGAAGCCCTGGCGTGCAGCGGGCATCGACCTCTCGGTCGAGCGCTACTTCGGCAAGCGCAGCTATGTGTCGATGGCAGCCTTCCGCAAGAACCTGCTCAGCTACATCTACAACCAGCTGACAGCGGTCAGCACCGTGGGCTTCCCGTCCACACCGCCCGTCGGCGTGACGCCCAAGCTCATCGCCCCGATGATCCAGCCGCTCAACGGTACAGGCGGCAAGGTCGAGGGCATCGAGTTCGCCACGTCGCTGGAAGGCAGCCTGCTGCACCCAAGCCTGAGCGGCTTCGGCCTCGTGTTCAGCGGCTCCAAGCTGAGCAGCTCGATCAAGGACCAGAACCCGGACCCGACGGTCAGCACCGAGCGCAATGTGCCGCTGAACGGCCTCTCCGGCCGCTCCAACAGCGTGACCTTCTACTATGAGGACCACGGCATCTCGGCCCGTATCAGCCAGCGCTACCGCTCGCCGTTCACGGCCACGACCCGCGACATCTTCCTGAACAACACGACCCTGCAACAGGCGGCCGACAAGGTGGTCGACATTCAGCTCGGTTATGCGTTCGAGGAGGGCGCCTACAAGGGCCTGTCCATCCTCCTGCAGATGGGCAATGTGGGTGACAAGCCGACGATGAATCGCAAGTCGGTGGGCGCCAACGCGCCGGATGCTTCGCAGCTGCTGCCGAACTACATCCGCTACTACGGCCGCACCACCTTGCTGGGCGTCAATTACAAGTTCTGACGGGGTGGAGCCTGGTCGCGTGCGGGCGGCCAGGCCATGAATGTCTCCTCTTGGCCGGTGTTGCTGATGGTTTATCAGCAGCCCGGCCTTTCTTTTAGCTCGGAGAATCAAGTCCATGAACACCATCCGCAACATCGTCATCGTCGGCGGCGGCACGGCTGGCTGGATGACGGCCGCTGCATTTGCCAAGGCGCTGGGCCCGACCTATTCGATCCGGCTGATCGAGTCCGACGAGATCGGCATCATCGGTGTCGGCGAGGCCTCGATTCCGAACCTCACCGAGTACAACCGGGCGCTGGGCATCGACGAAGACGAATTCCTGCGCGCGACGCGTGGCAGCTTCAAGCTGGGCATTGAGTTCGTGAACTGGGGCGCGGTCGGTGAGCGCTACATCCACGGCTTCGGCAAGATCGGCGGCGCCGACGAGGCGCTGCCCTTCTATCACTTCTGGTTGCGTGCGGCCCAGGCGGGCCGGGCCGAGCCGCTCGGCGAATACTCAATCAACACAGTGGCACCGCGCCAGGCCAAGTTCATGCGGGCACGTGCCGACATGGCCGGCTCGCCGCTGGGCGACATTGCTCATGCCTATCACTTCGATGCGGGCCTGTACGCCAAGTTCCTGCGCGGCTTTGCCGAGCAGCGCGGTGTCAGGCGCCTCGAGGGCAAGGTGCAGCAGGTGCTGCTGCGCGACGCCGATGGCTTCATCGAGGCGGTGGTGATGGAGAGCGGCGAGCGGGTCGCCGGCGACTTCTTCATCGACTGCTCCGGCATGCGGGGCCTCCTGATCCAGCAGTCCTTGCAGGTCGGCTACGAGGACTGGTCGCAGTGGCTGCCTTGCGACCGGGCCATCGCCGTCCCCTGCGAATCGGTCGCGCCACTCTTGCCGATGACGCGCTCCACCGCGCATTCGGCGGGCTGGCAATGGCGCATCCCGCTGCAGCACCGCATCGGCAATGGCCATGTCTACAGCAGCCAGTACATGGACAAGCAAGAGGCCGAGTCCATTCTGATGAACAACCTGGATGGGGCCGCCACCGCCGCGCCGCGCCATCTCTCGTTCCGCACCGGCCGCGCGAAGAAATTCTGGGACCGCAACTGCGTGGCCGTGGGCTTGTCCAGCGGCTTCCTGGAGCCTCTGGAGTCGACCAGCATCCACCTGATCCACATGTCGGTGGCGCGCATCCTCGACTTCTTCCCGCGCCAGGGTTTCGAGCCGGCGGACATCGCCGAATACAACGCCCTGACCAGCGTCGAGTTCGAGCGCATCCGCGACTTCCTGATCCTGCACTACAAGCTGACACGCCGCGACGATTCGCCGTTCTGGAACTACTGCCGGACGATGGAAATTCCGGAGGGCCTGCAGCGCAAGATGGACCTGTTCGCCGCCAACGGCCGCACCTACCGTGATGGCGTGGAACTGTTTGTGGAGACAAGCTGGATCCAGGTGATGGTCGGCCAGGGCCTGATGCCGCGTGGCCACCACCCGTTTGCCGATCAGCCGTCTGAAGAAGAAGTACTGGCGCATGTGAACAATGTGCGCCAGGTGGTCGCCAAGTGCGCGAATGCGATGCCGGCTCATGCCGAGTTCATTGCCAGGCATTGCGCGGCCACGCTGGATTGAGGCGTGATGCGCTCCGGCTGCCTCGGGCTCTTCATCGCAGCGACGCTGGCCGCGCAGCCCGCCGCGGCTGATTCAGGCAAGCCCTTCACTTGGCCGAAAGGCGCGAAGGCGGCCGTCAGCCTGTCCTATGACGACGCACTGAATTCCCAGCTAGACCATGCCCTGCCGGCACTCGACGCCCATGGGCTGAAGGCCACGTTCTACCTGACGATGGCGAGTGAGGCCGTGGCCAAGCGCCTGCCCGAGTGGCGGACCGCCGCCGCGCGCGGCCACGAGCTCGGCAACCACACGCTCTACCACCCCTGCTCGCGCAGCGGGCCGGGGCGTGACTGGGTGCCGCTGCACCACGATCTGGACAAGATCAGCCCCGCAGCGCAGCGGGAAGAGCTGCTGCTGGCCAATGTTTTCCTGCAGGCGATTGATGGCCGCAGCGAGCGCACCTTCACCGTGCCTTGTGGCGACCTGCTCGCTGCAGGTCAGCCCTACCTGCCCTTGGTGCGTGGCGTCTTTGTCGGTATCAAGTCGCGCGGCGGCGGAGTGGTCCAGGACATGGCGACCCTCGATCCTGAAGACGTGGAGACGGCAGACCCGGCCGCGGCCAGCGGGGAGCAGCTGATTGCGTTGGTGGAGCAGGCCGCCGCGCGTGGCACCATGGTGAGCCTGACTTTCCATGGCGTCGGGGGTGATCACCTGAGCGTCTCGAAGCAGGCGCACGAAGCCTTGCTGCGCCATCTGGCGCGCCATCCCGAGCGCTTCTGGGTCGACAGCTTCGTCAACATCATGCGCCACGTGAAAGCGCAGCGCGGCCGCTGAAGGCAGCCGCCGCGCTGGTTCATCACTGCTTGGGCGCCTGGTACACCCGCACGTAGTCGACCTCCATGGTCACCGGGAAGATCGCATCGTCGATGGGCCCGCCCAGGTCGCCGCCGATGGCGATGTTGAGGATCAGGAACTGCGGCGCGTCGAACGGCCACTGCGCCTTGCCCGTGCCGGCGTTCTTGTAGGTGAAGTGGCTCTTGCCATCGATGCCGAAGCGGATCTGCTGTGCGTTCCACTCCATCTGGTAGGTATGGAAAGCCGTGCAGGGGTCGGCCACCACCGTGGCTGCGCCCGAGCCATTGCCGCCGCTGCCCGAGGTGGTGTGCGTGGTCGAGAAGACGCGGGTCGGGTTGCTGCCGACCTGCTCCATGATGTCCAGCTCGCCGCCGGCCGGCCAGCCGCCGGTGCTGCCCAGCATCCAGATCGCCGGCCAGGTGCCCTTGCCGCAGGGCAGCTTGGCGCGGATCTCGAAATAGCCGTAAGTCCAGTCGGCCTTGCCGGCGGTGATCAGGCGTGTCGAGGTGTAGCTCTGGCCGCCCCAATCCGCGGCGGAGCTCATCTGCTCCTTGCGCGCAGTAATGACCA
Source organism: Paucibacter sp. JuS9 (assembly GCF_044043925.2). Lineage (NCBI taxonomy): Bacteria > Pseudomonadati > Pseudomonadota > Betaproteobacteria > Burkholderiales > Sphaerotilaceae > Roseateles > Paucibacter sp. JuS9. Next base: position 4,199,371 of record NZ_CP194172.1, on the reverse strand, counting down.
GGTTGCCGCCGCGCTGCTCGGCGTTCTGCGCGCGCGGGCCGCTGTAGTACTGCTTCTCGTTGTTGTGCCAGCCCTGCTTGTTCATGCCGACGTCGTAGGCCCACTTGCTCGTGTCAGGCAGGCCGGCGACATCGAACTCGTCGGACCAGACCAATTGATAGCCCGCCGGAATGCCCAGGGTGTCGCCGGGCGGCGTGGGCGTGGGTGTGGGCGTCGGTGCTGGCGTTGACCCGCCCGAAGCACCGCCTGCGCCACCACAGGCGCACAGGCTCAAGGCTGCGAGCAGGGGCGCCCAGCGCCAGCGTTGGGAAATTCTCGAGTTCATGTCTTCTTGTCTCCAGTTGATTGTGTTCTCAGCGCAGCGCTCTTCGCTGCAGCAGCTGTTCTGCATCGGCCAGCGCCGCGCGTATCGGCTTGTCGCGGAGCAGGACCTTGTCGAGCTCGGTCTGCACCACCTCTTCGGCGAACTGGTTCTGCTTGTGCACCGGCAAGGCCGTGATGCGCCGTGCCGCCTCGCGCCAGAGCTGGCGTGCCCGCTGGCCGCCGAGAAAGGGCAGCGGCTGGTCGAAGAAGGGGTCCTCATGCGTGGACAGCAGCGCGGGGAATGCGTCGTAGTCCTTGAAGGCCTGCAATTGCAAGCGAGGGTCCAGCGTCATCAGCTGCATGAACTCCCAGGCCAGCGCCTTGCGTTCGGGCGCCGCGCGGCGCGGCATCGCGTAGAAGGCGCCGCCATAGGCCGCCGCGCCGTTCTCGGGCAAGGGTGCCGCGCGCCACAGGCCGCTGGTGCTGGGTGCGATGAAGCTGTTGAGCTGGCCCACGACCCATGCACCCGAGAGCTCAGTGGCCAGGCGCCCGCGCTTGAAGCCTTCTGCCCAGTCGTTCGACCAGGCCGAGACGCGCGCATCGAGGCCCTGCCTGCGGGCGAGCAGCGCGATCTCGAAGGCGCGCTCGAAGCGTGGCGAGTTCACCAGCACACGCGATTGCGTGTCGAAGTACAGGCCTTCGCCCGCGTTCAGGCCGCCGCGGATGATGATGTCCTTGATCTCCTGCACATGCGCGATCAGGTAGGCGCCGGTGCGGGCCTTGATGCGCGCGCCAGCCGCGACATAGTCTTCCCACTTGCCGGTCAGCTCGGCCTCCTGCACACCGGCCTTGGCGAGGATGTCGTGGCGGTAGATCAAGGTGCCGGGGCCGATGTCCGCCGGCATCGCCACCACGGCGCCGTTGCGGGCGATGGCCTGGTCGTAGGCAAAGGGCACCAGGCGTTCGCGGAAGCGCTCCACGCCGTAGGGTGCCTGCCGCAGATCTTCCAGCCCGCCGCCCTGCGCGAAGCGGCCGACGAAGCTGGACTCGAGCGCCATCACATCGGGCAGCGCCACGGCAGTGGACAAGGCCGTGGTCATCGCCGTGTGATGGTCGCTGTACTGGCGGCTCAGGATGCGCAGCTCCACCTCGGGATGCCGCTTCTGCCACGCGGGGATGGCAGCGCGGACGATCTCGTCGACCAGCGGAAAGGCCGCGATGGTCAGCGTCTGCCCCTCGCTGGCATGGGCTGACGCTGCGAGTGGCAGGGCACTGGCCAGCAGCGCGCGGCGGCTGATCGACGAGTCGCTTGTCATCGCAGGAACGTGGCGATGGCGCGTGGCGGCAGCTCGGCCAGGCAGGCTTGCCCATCCACGCACAGGACAAACCGGTGCGCGACCTCGCTGCGATTGAGCACCACCAGCGCCACGCGACCATTGGGGTTCACGGCGGCCGTGCACTCAAGGTCCTGCTTGCTTGCCGCGCACAGCACGCGCTCGGCGCCAGGCTTGATGAAGCGGGCGAAATGGCCGAGATAGTCGAAGGAGCTCTGCGGCATCAAGTCACCGCTTGCCCGGTCCGCCAACATGGGTGCGCTGCAAAGATTGCCGACATGGTTGGGGCCGCCGGTTTCATCGAGCAGCAGGTTCCAGTCGATCCAGCCGACGGTCCAGCGGTTCAGGTCGTTGATGATGTTGCGGGCGTAGCGCTCGGCCGGCACATGGGAGCCGACATGCGGTCCGCCTTCCTGGCAGCCTTCGGTGAACAGCAGTTGCTTGTCGGGCCAGGCGTCGTGCACCAGCTGCACATGGTCGAAGTGATCTTCGCCATACCAGTGGAAGCCGCAGCCCCAGACATAGCGCGAGGCATCTGGGTCGGCGTAGACCGTATCGGCGCGCTGCACCATCTGGTCGCGGTTGTGATCCCAGATGATGATGCGCACGCGCGCCAGGCCCGCGGCATGCAATGCCGGGCCCAGATGGTCGCGTACGAAATCGCGCTCTTCCTCGGCTGTGTAGATGCAGGAATCCCAGCGTTGCACGGCCTCGGGTTCGTTCTGCACCGTGACGCCCCAGACCGGCACGCCTTCGGCCTCGTAGGCCTGGATGAAGCGCACATAGCACTGGGCCCAGGCGCTGGCGTACCGAGGCAGCAGCTTGCCGCCGTTGTTCATCTCGCCATTGCTCTTCATCCAGGGCGGCGGGCTCCAGGGCGAGACCAGCAGCTGGATGGGCTGGTTGGCCACCGCCTGCGCCGCCTTGATCATCGGCAGTAGCGCCCTGCGGTCGCGGTCGATGTTGAAGTGCAGCAGCGCTTCGTCGCCCGGCACCTCGGCATGCGCATAGTTGCCCAGCGAGAAGTCGCAGCTGTTCATGTGCACCCGGCACAAGGAGTAGCCGTGGCCGGCGGCGCTGTCGAAGTACGCCCGCAGCAGTGCATCGGCTTCAGCCGGCGGCAACTGCTGCCAGACGCTTGCTGCCGATTCGGTGAAGGCGCCGCCGAAACCCTCGATGCGCTGGAAGCGCCGCTCGCTGTTGACCATCAGCCGCGACAGGCCAGCGGCCTCGGGGCTGGCCATCAGTGCAGCGGCCGGCTGCAGAGGGAGTTCATGCTGCGGTGCGAGCCGCTGGGCCGCGGCGCCGTCGCTCGCCATGGCAGTGAGAAACCATTGGAGAAGGGCTGTTGAAGAAGCGGCTGCTTGAGTCATGCGATAGAGGTTGCTCGCGAGTTCTGTCCGCGAGATGCTTGAACAGGGCGCTCCATGTCGAATTTTCCCGATCTATGAAAGCGCTTTCTTGGCGCGAGAATAGTGGCTCGACGAGTCGCGGTCAATGGCGTATCCATCAAGCAGCAAGCGCTTCGGGTAAATCAGCGCTTGATTCGTGAAAGCGCTTTCAATACTATGCCAGCAGCATTCGAACCGGACCATCCATGCTTCAAGCTCAGCAGACCTATCCGCGCCTTCTCGGCGACATCGGCGGCACCAATGCCCGATTGGCCTGGGCCAGCAGCCCCGGTGCGCCGCTCACCGACATCGCCCGCTACCGCTGTGCCGATCATGGTTCCCTGGCCGCTGCGATTCAGAGTTATCTCAGCGAGCATGGCAAGCAAGAAGGTCCGCGCGCCTGCGGCATCGGCATCGCCAATCCGGTCACCGGCGATGAGGTGAAGATGACCAACCATCACTGGTCATTCTCGATCTCGCAACTCAAGCGCGAGCTCGCCGTCGAGCAGCTGGCGGTGGTGAACGACTTCACCGCATTGGCGCTGTCGCTGCCCGCGCTGGGCCCGCAGGACCTCTTGCCCATCGGCGGCGGTGTGGCCAGTACGGGTGAGGCGATGGCGGTGCTCGGGCCGGGCACTGGCCTTGGGGTCTCAGGGCTTCTGCCGGCGCCTGGCGGTGGCTATCTGCCGGTGGCTGGCGAAGGCGGGCACTGCACGCTGGCGGCCAACGATGAGCGCGAGGCCGCCGTGATCGAGCACCTGCGCAAGCGCTTTGGTCATGTTTCGGCCGAACGCGTGCTGTCCGGACCCGGCCTGGTGAATCTCTATGAGGCGGTGACGGCGCTGTCAGCGCAGGTGGGCTCGCATCTGGACCCGTCCGAGATCGTTGAAAAGGCGCGCCAGGCCGGTGACCCGCATTGCGAGGAAGCCATCGACCTGTTCTGCCGCTTCCTCGGCAGCTTCGCTGGCAATGTGGCCTTGACGCTGGGCGCGCGTGGTGGTGTCTATATCGGCGGCGGCATTGCGCCGCGCCTTTTGCCCGAGCTGCGGGCCTCGCGATTTCGCGAGCGCTTCGAGGGCAAGGGCCGCTTCCAGAGCTACCTGGCACAGATCCCTTGCCTCCTGATCAATGCGGCGGTCTCGCCGGCCTTGATCGGCGCCTCGCGGGCCCTGGAGATCGAGCGCTACCGCTGCCCCGACCACTGACGCGTGTCAGCTGCTCAGACGCGTGCCACCCACTCGGCCCAGTGCTCGATGCAGGCGCGCAGCTCGGGCAGGCGGTGACGCTCCTGCAGCATCACCGCATAGACCGGCATCGCTGCCTGGGCGGCCAACTCGGGCAGCACCCGCACCAATGCGCCCGCCGCTGCCAGCGGATCCGCCACGATGCCGATGAGGCGACCGATGCCTGCGCCGTGTTGCACTAGTGAGAGCACCACGCCACTGTTGTCTGCGCGCGTGTGGCCGCGCACGCTCAGCTCGCTGGCTTCTCGGCCGCTGCCGAGCTGCCATTGGTTGAGGATGGGACTGGCGGTGTTGTCGATCAGGCGGTGATTGGCCAGCTCCGCTGCAGCGTCGCGCAGGCCCTGCCCCGGTGCCGAACAGCGCCGCCTGAAGGGCCGACACCGACCATGCCCTTGCCACCGAGAGCCATGTCCACGTGAACGATGTGCGCGCCGCCGCCCATGGCCATGGCGGTCGGACGCAGGAATGGCGCCTCCACCGTCCTGAAAGTTGAGCGCCGGCCCTTACCAGGCCTTGTCCAGCTCAGCGCGCGCCTGGCCAATCACCGAACGCGCCGCGCTGAGGGCCAGCAGCGCCATCACGCCAGCCACCGCCAGGTCGGGCCAGGCGCTGTCAGTGCCGAACACGCCCAGCGCCGCAGCCATCACGACCAAGTTGCCGATGGCGTCGTTGCGCGTGCACAGCCATACCGAGCGCATGTTGGCGTCGCCCTCGCGCCAGGCGTAGAGCATCCAGGCCACGGCGAGGTTGGCCATCAGCGCCAGCGTGCCGATCACACCCATGGTGAGGGGCTCCGGCACGTCACCCTGCCAGAACGACCAGGCCGCTCGGCCCAGCACGAAGAGGCCGAATGCACCCATGCTGAGCCCCTTGATCAGCGCCGAGCCGGCGCGCCAACGCAGGGACAAGCCCATCACCGCCAGTGCGATGCCGTAGTTGGCCGCGTCGCCAAAGAAGTCCACCGAGTCGGCCAGCAGCGAGACCGAGCGCGAACTCCATCCGCCCAGCAGCTCGACCAAGAACATCGCCAGGTTGATTACCAAGGCCGCCCAGAGCACGCGCCGGTAGCGCGGCGAGTCGGCGGCTGAGAGGTGGGCGTGATCATGACCATGGTCGTGATCGTGGGAGCAGGCGTCGCTCATGGTTCCTGGCTTTGCTTTGTTGCGAATGTCGGCATTGGAAAGCCTGTAGCAACTCCAGAGTCAAGCGATACTGACCAGACCCTGCAGGAGTGCATCCATGCGCATAGGCGAACTGAGCCAGGCCACCGGCGTCGACATTGAAACCATACGCTTCTACGAGAAGAGCGGCCTGCTGCAGGCGCCGGCGCGCGAAGCCAATGGCTACCGCGACTATGGCCAGCCGCAACTCGAGCGCCTGGCCTTCATCAGGCACTGCCGGGCCCTGGACATGAGCCTGGCCGACGTTGGGCTGCTACTGGCCGCACTCGATGACGGTGCCGCACAGACGCTGGCGGCCGTGGACGGCCTCGTCGATGCGCAGTTGGCCAAGGTGCGCGCCCGCCTGGCCAGCATGAAGGCGCTTGAAAGGCAGCTGGCCGCCTTGAAGGCCCGCTGCGATTCAGACCATGCCCACCATGGCTGTGGCGTGCTGGAAGAGCTGGTCGCTGCCGCGCATGGCGAAGCTTGCGCTTGCCATGAACCGCCGCTTCAGGCGAGCCCCCGGATCAGCAAGGCTAGAAAGGCCAGGCTGTAGATCGCCGTGAAGCCGATCAGCCAGCCGCGCCTGGGCAGGGCCAGGGCTGCCAGCGGCAGCAATTGCTCGGCATGGATGCCCAGGAAGTGCGCCGGTCGCAAGTCGCCGCCGCCCAGGGCCCAGCCCAGCAGTGGCAGGCTTGCGCCGCCGCTCGGCGGTTGCTGATTGCCAAGCAGGATGCCCACACCGGCGCCGAACACAAAGGTCAGCAGCAGGCCGAGCAGCATGGCCAGTCGATGCACTGGCGCCTGCTGCGGGTCCGGGTGGTGCCAGAGCTGCCAGGCCAGCATCGGCTGGGTGGCTGTCAGCAAGAGCGCGCCCAGGCCCATCAGTGTGTACATCACGCCGTGCCAGAGGTCGCCAACGTTGTAGTGCGAGGCCTGCCCCAGCGCCGCCTGCAGGGTGATGTAGACGAACTCGAAGCCGCCGCTGGCGATCAGCAGCCAGACGATGCGGCGCACCGCCTGGCCCTGGCGGCGTGCCGCTGGCAGATGACCGACGAACCAGGCGGTGGTGAAGGCCAGCAGGGCAATCGAGAGGGCGAACTTGATCGGTTTGATCCAGATGTTGGCGCCGCGCAGCATGCGATCGTCCAGGCCCCAGGCGATGGCCATCGGCAGGATGAGGGCGAGCAGCAGCGCACCGAAGAGGGCCAGGCGTCGCTCGCGGTGCAGCAACTCCTGCCAGAGGCTCGAGATGGCCGAGGACTCCGCCAGGCGAGCCGCTTGCATGATCGATGGATTGAGCTTGTGGTTCATGTGCCTTGTTCCTCAAAGAGCCATCGCCTGTGCCGGGCGCTGACGCCAGAACTTGCGCAACAGGGCGAATGCCAGCAGCCCGGCCGGGCCGAACAGGAAGGTCAGCGCCAGCAAGGGCAGCACCAGCCAGTGCGGCAGGCCCAAGGCGCCCGCATGCTCGGCGATCCAGCTGCCGACAAACAGGTCGAAAGCCAGGTAATGCAGCCAACCGGCCACCAGCAAGGCGGGCTGGGCGAGCAGGCGCTGCACTGCGGCCACCGAGTCGTAGCCGCCATCGCCCATGCCATTGCTGGCGAACAGCGCTACATAGGCCACCGCCAGCAGCAGCGGCACGACGCGCCCGGCATAGCGGCGCACGGCAGGCGCCCAAGACCTGCCCGCGGGCGACAGCGCCAGGGCCAGCCAGCCGGACATGGCCAGGGCGCTGCCGGCGGAGAACAGCGCGTCGGGAGTGATCGGAAGTGGGGGCATGCCGAGTTCCTCGGGTGTTGTGGATCGAGATCTAAACAATGTTCAGATAAATCTTCGCCTATGATCTGAACGCTGTCAAGTTTCAAAAGTCGAGTGCCCTTCCATGAGCAAGCCCGAACCCTCTCGCCAGGCCACGCAGGCGCCGCGCGACGCCTATCACCACGGTGCCTTGCGCGAGGCGCTGATCGCCGCCGCCGAGACCGTGCTGGCCGAGCGTGGGCTCGAGGGCTTCTCGCTGCGCGAGGTGGCGCGCCGCTCGGGCGTGTCGCCGGCGGCGCCGGCCCATCATTTCGGCGATGCACAGGGGCTGCTGGTCGCCGTGGCGACCCTGGCCTTCGATGGCCTGAGCGTGGCACTGAAGGCGGGCGACCAGCGCGGTGGCCCGGACCCGGTGGCGCAGCTGCGCGAGCAGGGCCTGGGCTATGTGGATTTCGCGCTCCAGCATCCCGGCCGCTTCGGGCTGATGTTCCGCTGCGAAGGCTACAAGGACGAAGCCCTGGAGCGCAGCGGCCGGGCAGCCTTCGGCGTGCTGGAGGATGGCATGCGTCGTCTGTATGGCCTGCCCGCGGGCGCCAACCTGTCGCCGCAGCAGTTCCAGGCCTTGCTGATGGTTTGGTCGGTCGTGCATGGCTTTGCCCATTTGGCGCTGGCCGGGCAGTTCGACGACCTGCTGCCGGCCAGCGAACGGGCAGCCAGCCTGAGGGCGACACTGGCCGGCATGCTGGAGTTGCAGCTCCAGGCGCTGCGCCCCGCGCCCCGCCGCAAGCCTTCGCCCGCGAAATAGTGCGCGCATAGCGCCCGCCAAAAGAGGGATGCGGCGCTCATTGCCGAGTGGCGCGCGAATGCTGCGGTTAGAGTCCGCCCGGTCGCAATCTGCCGGCAGCCGTGCCGCATTAACGCTGTCAATGCGCGTCTGCTCACTCATCTCCGTCAGGGAACGCATCGTGCTCGGTCAGCCGCTGGCATTCAGCGTGCGCGATGCCGGCCGCTTGCTGCTGCTGGCCCGTGGCCAGGTCATCGCCGACGATGAACAGCTCGAGGCCCTGCTCAAGAGAGGCGCCGTGGTCGAGGTGGAGGAGCTCGCCGCAGCCATCCAGCCAACCCGCCGTCTGGACCCCGAACAGCGCCTGGCCCGCTTGCCTGCCGAGTGGGAGCGGGTCGGCCATGATGTGCGCCTGGCCCTGGGCGCCGCACCTGCGCAGATGGCGGCTGCGGTCCATGGCAGCACCGACCTCCTGCTTTCACTGATCGACGCTTCGCCCGAGGTGGCCTTGTCGCAGATCGTGCGCCAGAGCGAAGGCCACTACGGCGTGCGCCACTCCATCCAGGCGGCCACCGCCTGCCATGCCGCAGCGCGGCTGCTGGGCTGGAGCCCGACCGAGCAGCGCCGCGCCTTCCAGGCCGCCCTGACGATGAACGTCGGCATGCTCGACCTGCAGGCCAAGCTGGCCACGCAGGTCTCGCCGCTGACCGCAATGCAGCGCGAGGCGATCAACGAGCATCCGCTGCGCAGTGCCGAGATGCTGGCCGAGGCCGGCATCGATGACCAGGATTGGCTGGTCGCCATCCGGCAGCACCATGAGCTGCCCGATGGTTCGGGCTATCCGCACAAGCTCAGGGAGGTCGAACCGCTGGCCGAGCTCTTGCGCTATGCCGATATCTACACCGCTCGCCTGAGCAGCCGTGCCAACCGGCCGGCCATGAGTGCCATGCAGGCCGGCCGCGAGCTGCACCAGATGGCTGCTGCCAGCCCCTTGGCGGCAGCCTTGATCAAGTCATTCGGCATCTTTCCGCCCGGCAGCATCGTGCGCCTGGCGTCGGGCGAGATCGGCCTCGTGGTGCGCAATGGCGACAAGGCACATTGCCCCCAGGTGGCCACGCTGACCGATGCGATGGGCGAGCCGCGCATGAGCCCGCTCCTGCGCGACTGCGCCCGCGATGCCTATGCGGTGGCCGCGCTCCTGCCGCTGCAGGCACTGCCGATGCGGCTGACCGACGAGAAGATCGCCAGCCTCATTGGCGCGGGCTGAAGCCGGCGGTCAACGCAGCGGGCGCGGCACTTCCAGGCGGCTGCTGCCGGAGCCGAAGCCAGGCCAAGCCACAATGGAAAAGGCCCGCGCGATGCGGGCCTTTCGAGGCTGTCAGCAGAGCTGCGCCGAGCGGTGCCGGCGCGGCAGGCCTCAGGCCTTGTCGCTGCTGCCCTGCGCTGATTTGCGCTTGCGGGTGACGGCGCCCATCATGCCAAGGGCCGCGAACATCAGTGCGTAGGTGGCGGGTTCGGGCACGTAGATGTCGGCGGTTCTCAGGGTGCCCATGGTCATCGCGTTGACGCTGAGGTTCCAGCCCATGGCGTCGAAGGCTGCCATATCCAGGCCCGTCACTTCGCCCATCTGGCCGTAGCAGAAGGTCGGGTCCATGATGCCCAGCTGGCCGGTGCAGCCGACCGTGTCCTTGAAGTGCGAAGCTTGCTTGCCGTCGCCGTTGTACCGGCCGGTGGACATGGTGTTGCCGAACAGGGCTGTGGCGCCGCCGTCGATCGAGAAGTACTTGGTGCCGCCGGTGTGGAAGTCCAGCGTGCCGGGAGCGCTGTAGCGGAACATGTCCAACGCGCTGAAGATCGACGTGTCGTTCAGGTCGTAGCCCAGCAAGCCGCGGCCAGGGCCAGCTCCATAGCTGTAGACGTCAAAGAGGTCGACACCGGAAACAAAGCCGAGTGCATGGCCGATTTCATGGATCGCCACGCCCAGGAAGTCCATGGTGCCGGCGGTGATGCCGTCATACGGGTCGTAGTCGAAGGCGAAGGCGCTGCTGAAGGTCACCGAACCGTCAAGGGCGGTTGGGTCCGCCACCGAACCGCCGAGCGCCTTGATCAGCGAGGTGTTGGCATACAGCACCCGCGAAGCTGTTTGGGTGCCGTCCAGCAACTGCGAGGTCAAGGCGCTGTTGTTCTGGTTGGCTGCACTGACCGTGCCCTGGGTGATGCCGCTGACACCGCCGGTCGTGAGGGTCGGCAGGATGGCATTCTGGTCGATGTAGGAGCTGCTCTTGGTCGCGTTGACCAGCGACTCCCAGGTGGCAACGCTGAGGTCCTGGCGGGTGCTGCCGGTCGAACCGATGATGCCGGCACCCAACGTACCGAACTTCACGCCCAGGTTGATCGTCGCGGAGTTGGTGAACATGTTGCCCCAGAACTGGGCCGCGAGCTTGAAGTCCTTCTCGGCGACCGAGCCGGTCACGCCGCCCAGGTCGACCAAGTTGATCGTGGTGGCGCTGGCGCAGGTGGCGGTGAGCGCCGCAGCGGTGGCGAGGGCGGATTTGATGGCTTTCAGACGCATGACGTTCATCCTGGTTTGGGCAGGAGGACAGATTAGCAGCGCGCACATTTGTGCGGTGCGCATGCTCCCCCGTGTTCGCGGGGCAGGAAAACCAGGATAGGGATTTACCGCTTTCTAGCGGGTGCCAGGCACGACCTGACCCTCGCCATAGTAGAGATCGACAAAGGGTTGCAGGTGCCTTCTATAGGGCGCCGCGACGTTCAGGCCATCACGGTTGATGGGCTTGCGCACCTGCAAGGCGCTGGCTGTCAGCACCACCCGATCCGTCGTGTGCGAGCGGTGTACGGCCGACTCTTCCTCCAGCCCGCAATGTGCAAGCAAGGTCCGGGTCCAGGTTTCCGGCGCTTCGACGAACTCTGCATAGGGCACCACCAGCAGGCGCTCGCCCAGGCGGGCCTTCCAGAAGGCCAGCAAGGCATCCTCGATCTGGAAATGGTGGGCGATGTCGGCCAGGTCGTAGCTCCAGCCGACGCCATGGATGAAGAAGGTGCGCAGGCAGGACCAGGCGCTGTCCAGCGGGTCGCGGCGCATCCAGATCAGCGGCGCATCCGGCAGCGCCGTGGCTACCAGGCCGAAGAATCGGCCGGCGTCGATGGTCTTGTCGACGATGCGTCCGTTCGGGCCAAAGCGTTCCTCCAGCAGATGCAGATAGAGCTGGGCCAGTGCATCGGGCGAGCCACCCTTGGCAAAGTAGCTCTCCAGCGCTTCACCGGAAACGCCGCCCGCCTGTACCGCCAGATGCTGAACGATGTTCAGCTCGGCGCCGTCGGCCACCTCGCTGTGGCTGGCCAGGATGTGCTCGATCAGCGTTGTGCCCGAGCGCGGCAGGCCGGTGACGAAGATCGGTCGGCTGGTGTCGCGCTGCTTCCGGGCATTGAACCTTTCGATCATGCCGTCGGGATAGCCGCTCATTGCCGACGTGGCAATGTTCTTGTTGCCGGTGCGGCTGTAGGGCGTCTCCTGTTTCAGGAGCTTGGCACCGCGGTCGTAGGCGGCGAAGGCCGCGTCCGGGTCCTTGCGGTCGACATGCAGCTTGCCCAAGGCATAGAAATAGCGGGCCAGGTCGGCCGGACCCTGCTTCTCAGCCGCTGGTCCGTCGGCCAGCAACTGCTCGCCCAGCGGATCATTGGCAAGGTTGACCGCGGAAACCAGCGTCAGCCATGCGGGGCCCCAACCCGGGCGGTACTTGACGGCAGTCTCGAGCCGTTCTCGCGCCTCTTCGACGCGGCCCAAGGTCATTGCGACATTGCCCAGCACATAGGCATGGCCTGCGCGGTCGGGCACGTCGGCCGGAAGCTTGGCGATGCAGTCGTAGGCCTCGCGCATGCGCCCGGTCTGGGTCAACAGCACCACCTTGGAATAGAGCGCCTGCGGCGAGCTGCCGACGGCTGCGATAAAGCTGTCCATGGCGCGATGGGCCAGCGTGTACTCGCCGCTGATGCGCATCAGCTCGCAGACCGAGCGCCACTGCTGGCCGAGCGGCGCGCGCTGGTCCAGCAGCTTCTGTACGGCAGCGTTGGTCGAAGCGCGATCATGAGCCGCGAGCGCGCGCTTGAGCTCTTCCAGCAGGGGCGTCCAGGGGGAGGTTGCCATTCAGTTCTTTTTTGCTGTTCAGAGCTTGAAGTCGTAATCGATCGTCAGCGGCGCATGGTCGCTGAACTTCTGCTCCTTGTAGATCGCGCAGCGCTTGGCAAGGGCGGCGAGCGCGGGCGTGGCGAAGTGGTAGTCCAGCCGCCAGCCCACGTTGTTCGCGTAGGCCTGGCCGCGGTTGCTCCACCAGGTGTAGCAATCGTCCGTCGTGTCGGGCTCCAGCTGGCGATAGACGTCCACCAGGCCCCCCTCGCCGAACAGCTGGGTCAGCCAGGCGCGCTCCTCGGGCAGGAAGCCGGAGTTCTTCTGATTGCTGCGCCAGTTCTTCAGGTCGGCCTGCTGGTGGGCGATGTTGATGTCGCCGACGAGGATGAACTCGCGCTCAGCCTTCAGGGCCATCAGGTGCGGGTACATCAGGGCCAGAAAGCGGAACTTGGCTTGCTGGCGGTCCTCGCCGCTGCTGCCGCTGGGGAAGTAGCAGGAGATGAGGCTGAGCTTGCGGCCGGGCTTGTCGAAGCGCTTCTCGACCCAGCGCCCTTCGGCGTCGAACTCGGGCGAGCCGAAGCCGATGATCAGCTCGCTGGGCTCGTCCCTGGTGTACAGGCCCACACCCGAGTAGCCCTTCTTCTCGGCGTAATGGAAGTGGCCCTGCAGCTTGCCGATGCTGTCGAACTGGCCGTCGACCACATCGGCCTGGGCCTTGACCTCTTGCACGCCAATGGCGTCGGCCCGCTGGGACGGGGCCCAGTCGAAGAAGCCCTTGGTCGAGGCAGAGCGGATGCCGTTCAGGTTGGCGGTGATCAGTTTCATCGGTGCGACTCAAGCGTTGCTGCGCGCGCATTGTGGCAGCGCTGTCCAGCCCCTGTTGCGCGACCGGCACAGCGCTTGAAACAGCCGGCCTTCCGAGGTGACGAGACCAGAGCGCAAGCGCTAGATTCGTCGGGTTTCGTTTGTATCCCCAAGGAGTACCTCATGCAGCATCCCCGCAAGCCTCAAGCACTGAACTTGGCCATCGGCCTGGCCCTGACGGCCTGGCCTCTCTCTGCCGCCCTGGCCCAGGAGGCAAAACCGGCCGAGAAAAACCAGCTCGAGACCGTGGTGATCACCGCCGAGCGCCGGGTCGAGAACATCAAGGACGTGCCCAATGCTGTCTCGACGCTCAGCGGCGAGAAGCTGGAAGTGCTGGCCTCTGGCGGGGAGGACCTGCGCTTCCTGTCCGGCCGCGTGCCCAGCCTGAACATCGAATCGTCCTATGGCCGCGCCTTCCCGCGCTTCTACATTCGCGGCTACGGCAACACCGACTTCCGCCTGAATGCGTCGCAGCCGGTCTCGCTGATCTACGACGACGTGGTGCAGGAAAACCCCATCCTGAAGGGCTTCCCGGTCTTCGACCTGCGCGCGGTCGAGGTGGTGGCCGGCCCGCAGGGGACGCTGTTTGGGCGCAACACGCCTGCCGGCGTGGTCAAGTTCGACTCGGTCCTGCCCTCCAAGAAGCAGGATGGCTATCTCAGCGCGTCTTATGGTTCGCATGGCAGCACCAGCGTCGAAGGCGCATTCAATCTGCCCCTGGGGGGCGATTGGGCGGCGCGCATTTCGGCCCAGGTTCAGCACCGCGACAACTGGGTCAAGAACCAGGTACCCAATGCCGTCACGCCTGAAACCGAAGGTTTTGACGACCGCGCCGTGCGCATCCAGGCGCTCTATGCGCCCAGCAAGGATTTCAGCGTCCTGTTCAACATCCACAACCGCGAGCTCGATGGCAGCCCGCGCATGTTCCGTGCCAGCATCATCAAGCCCGGCACGAATGAGCTGGTGGACGGCTTTGATCCCGCCAAGATGTATATCGACGGCAAGAACGAGCAACGCCTGCATGCCACCGGCGGCAGCATCAAGCTCAAGCTCAATCTGGGCGACGTGACGCTGCATTCGATCAGCGCCATCGAGACCGTCCAGCCGTTCAGCCGCGCCGATGTGGACGGTGGCTACAACGTGCACCTGGGCCCGAACTTCCAGTTGCCGCCCTATGCCAAGGAAGGCGACGTGTTTTTCCCGGTCGAGACATCTGATGCGCTGACGGACCACCGCCAGCTGACCCAGGAGTTCCGTCTCGAGTCCAACGGTCGCGGCCCGCTGCGCTGGCAGGGCGGCGTGTACCTGTTCGACGAGCGCTACACGATGGACCAGATCGACTACTTCGTGCCGCTGCCCGACGGTCGCGTCCTGACGAGCCAGACCAACCGGGCCTATGCCGTGTTCGGCTCGGTCAACTACGACGTGACGGCCGACTTCAAGCTGCGAGCCGGCCTGCGCTACACGCAGGACAAGAAGTCGCTCGCGATCCTGGCCGGCGCGGTGAACGCCACGGCCGGCACCAGTGCAAAGACCGATGACAACAAGGTCAACTGGGACCTGTCAGGCACATATGCCCTGGACAAGCAGACCAATCTGTACGCCCGCGCTGCCACCGGCTTCCGCGCCGCTTCGATTTATCCGGCCAGTGCCTTCGGTCCGCAAAGTCAGGCCCGTCCGGAGAACGTGCTGTCCATGGAATTCGGTGTCAAGAGCGACTTCTGGGAGCGGCGCGCCCGCCTGTCGGCCAGCGCGTTCTCGTACCGCGTCAAGGACCAGCAGCTGACCGCCGTGGGTTCGACCAGCAACACCAACACGCTGCTGAATGCCAGCAAGGCCACGGGCCAGGGCTTCGAGGTGAACCTGGACCTGCTGCCCACCGATCAGCTGATGCTCACCCTGGGCGCCAGCTACAACGACACGAAGCTGAAGGATGCCAGCCTGTACGACGTGCGGGCCGGCAGCGGTGCCGTGCCCATCGGCACGGCGGACTCGCAGGGCCGCTACAGCCTCTACAACAACCCGATGCCCAACGCGCCCAAGTGGATTGCCAACGTGACCGCCCGCTTCAGCATCCCGATGTCGGACGGCAGCGAGTACTTCGTCTATACCGACTGGGCCTATCGCTCCAAGATCAACTTCTTCCTGATGCGATCGGTCGAATTCGTCGGCAAGCCGCTGCTCGAAGGCGGGCTGCGCGTCGGCTACAACTGGGACAACGGCAAGTATGAAGTCGCCGCCTTCGGCCGCAACATCACGAACAAGGTCGTGGTCAACGGAGCGATCGCCTTCAACAACCTGACGGGCTTCATCAACGAGCCGCGGAGCTACGGCGTGCAGTTCAAGGCGCTGTTCTGAGCCCGGGTTCCGCACGCTGAATTGGCCCGCCCCCGCCGGGGCGGGCTTTTTTTCTGCGGCCCGGCCTTCTGCCTACAATGCGCCGACCCCATTCGTGCCCGCCTTGCAATGACTGCTGCCGCCTCCGCCTCGCTCGCCCAGGAATTTGTCGCCTTCGCGGTGGACGCCGGCGTGCTGCGTTTCGGCGAGTTCAAGACCAAGGCCGGCCGCCTGAGCCCCTACTTCTTCAATGCCGGCCTGTTCGACGACGGCGCCAAGCTGGCCCGCCTGGCCGAGTTCTATGCGAAGACGCTGCTGGCCTCGGGTCTGCAGTTCGACATGATCTTCGGCCCCGCCTACAAGGGCATCACGCTGGCGGCAGCCGTGTCCATCGAGCTGGCGCGCCTCGGCCACAACAAACCCTTTGCCTACAACCGCAAGGAAGCCAAGGACCACGGCGAAGGCGGCACGCTTGTCGGCGCCAAGGTGGCGGGCCGCGTTCTCATCATCGACGACGTGATCTCGGCCGGCACCTCGGTGCGCGAGTCCATCGCCATGATCTCCGCCGCCGGTGCCACGCCCTGCGGCGTGACCATCGCGCTGGACCGCCAGGAAAAGGCGGCCGAGAACGGCGTCGACATGGAGTGGAGCGCCGTGCAATACGTCACCAAGAACCTGAACCTGCCGGTGGTGGCCATCGCCGGCCTGGCCGACCTGCTCGACTATCTCCGCAATACCAGCAACCCGGATGTGCAGTCGCATGCCGCGGCCGTGCTGGCCTACCGCCAACGCTACGGGGTCTGATGCGCCATTTGCCCGCTCTCCTGCCGCTGGTCGCCCTCGCTGTTGCGCTGCCCTGCGCCCATGCGCAGGCGCCCGCCGGGGGTGGCAAGGCCATCTACACCTGCACCACGCCAGACGGCCGCAAGCTGACCGGCGACCGCCCGATTGCTGAATGCATGACCCGCGAGCAGCGCGTGCTCAATGCCGACGGCTCGCTGCGCAGTGTGCTGCCACCCACGCTCTCGCTGGAAGAGCGGGCTGCCAAGGAAGAGCAGGACCGCAAGCTGGCGGTCGAGCGCTCGGCCCAGGCCGACGCGGTGCGGCGTGACCGCAATCTGAAATTGCGCTTTCCCAACGAGGCTGCACACAAGCGCGCCCGCGACGCCGCGCTGGACGACGTGAGAACCGCCATGCGCACCTCGGAGCGCCGGCTGCAGGACCTGGCCACCGACCGCAAGCCGCTGACCGACGAGGCCGAGTTCTACGTCGGCAAGCCCCTGCCGCCCAAGCTCAAGCAACAGCTCGATGCCAACGACGCTGCGGCCGAAGCGCAGCGCGTCCTGATCGAGAACCAGAAGGCCGAGCTGGTGCGCGTCAACAAGCTCTACGACCAGGAATTGGCGCGTCTCAAGCGCCTGTGGGCCGGCGCGCCGCTTGGCAGCATTCCTTCCGCCTCGGCCGCGTCGAACTGAGACCGCGGGGCTCAAGAAGAAGGCCCGCTGCAAGCGGGCCTTTTCTCTTGAAGCACGCTGCGCTCAGCGCTTCAAGAGGTTCTGCTGCATGAAGCCGATCATCGAATAGAACAGGTAGTCCTGGTTTTCCTTGCGCTGGAAGCCATGGCCCTCGTTCTCGGCGCGCAGGTACCAGACCGGCGTGCCCTGCTCACGCACCTTGGCCACGATCTGCTCGGCCTCGGTGTACGGCACGCGCGGGTCGTTCTTGCCCTGGACGACGAACAGCGGCTTCTTGATCTTGGCGGCATTGGTCAGCGGCGAGATCTTGTCGAGGAACTCCTTCATCGCCGGGTCGCGCTCATCACCGTACTCGACGCGACGCAGGTCGCGGCGGTAGCTCTCGGTGTTGTTCAGGAAAGTGACGAAGTGCGAGATGCCGACGATGTCGATCGCGCCGACGATGCGCTCCGAATAGTTCGTCGACACGGCCAGCACCATGTAGCCGCCGTAGCTGCCGCCCACCACCATCACGCGGCTGGCATCGAGGTTGGGCTGCGTGGCGATCCAGTCCAGCAGCGCGCCGATGTCCTTGACCGAGTCCTCGCGCTTGAAGCCGTTGTCCAGGTCCAGGAAGGTCTTGCCATAGCCGGTCGAGCCGCGCACGTTCGGCTGGATCATGGCGATGCCCATCTCCTGCACGAAGTAGTTGTTGCGACCGATGAAGCCCATCGTCGACTGGCCTTCCGGCCCGCCATGGATGTTGATCAGCACGGGGCGCTTGCCCGGGAATTTGTCGGCCGGCGGCAGGTTGATCAGGCCGGAGATCTGGCGGCCGTCGAAGCTCTTCCAGCGCACGATCTGCTGGTCGCCGAACTTGGCGGTGTCGATGCTGGGTGGCGCGTAGGCCTTGGTCCATTGCTGAACCTTGCCGGCCTTGTCGACCGAGAAGATCTGGCCCGGGCCTTGCGCGCTGTCCAGCGAGAACATCAGCTCGTTGCGCTGCTTGTCATAGCGCGCGTTGCCCACAGAGCCGGCCGGCAGCCTGGGCGCGGGCAGCGGCTTGAAGCTCTTGGCATCGAAGAAGCGCAGCTCGTCGCGGCCATCGATATTGAACTGCAGCGCCAGCGTCTTGCCATCCTCGGTGATGGTGCCGCCGCTCAGGTCCCAGGGCAGGCCGCTGTCCAGGCGCTCCAGCTTGCCGTCTGCCAGCGTCATGCGGCCGAACTCGCGGAACTCGCTGAACTTGGTCGTGGTGATGAACAGCTGCTTGTTGTCGTGCGTAAAACCGGCTGGCGAATAGCTCGCGCGCTCGGTCTGGCCGGCGGCCGGCAAGACCTGGCGCTTCTCGCCGGTGGCCAGGTCCATGATCCAGATGCGCGACTCGGCGGCCGACACGTACTCGGTCAGCGCCACCTGCTTGTCGTCCCAGGAGATCGAGCCCACGCCCCAGCCACCGCCGGGGAACTCGGTCAGCTTGCGCTTCGCTTCAGGTTTCTCGGGGTCCATGATCCACAGCTGCGTCATCACCTGGGCGCGCGAACCGCCCTGCGCGGTGCGGTCCAGCGGCACCGAAGTGAAGAGCAACTGGCTGCTGTTGTGCAGCCAGCCGTTCAGCGCATGGCGCTGGTCGGGGTCGGTCAGCAGCACCGGCTCCTTGCCCTTGCCGTCCAGGCGGTAGAGCTGTGCCACTTCATTGCCGCCGGTGGCGCGGGCAAACACGATGTAGCGGCCATGCTTGGGCTCGTAGGTGGCGCCGCCGACCGGGTCTTGCGAGTCGGTCAGCTGCTCCAGCTCGCCCATCGGGCTGGCAAGGCGATAGAGCTGGCTGGTATTGGCGCCGGCCTTGCGGTGCGAGACCAGCATTTCGCGCTGGGTCGGATGCCAGCTGACAAAGCCATGGCCACGGAAATCGGCATAGGCGGCGACGGCATCGGCGAGGCTTTGGGGCACGGCCGGAATGCCCTGGACGACCAGGTTGGCATTGGGCGCGAGCACGGCGGCAGCAGGCTTGTCCTGGGCCTGGACCAGGCCGGCGCCGGCCAAGGCCAGCAGCAGCGCCGCCAGGCGCAGGGAAGACAGTGATCGTTGCATCTTGAACTCCCGTACAGCAGAAATGACGAGGGGCCATTCTGACCGCGGTCAGCATGGCCCCTCATAGGTCATGCCCCAGGGCGGGGCATGGCTTCAATCGTCAGTTCGTGGGCTGGATGCCCGCAATCGCCCATTCGCGGCTGCCGTCCAGCGGGCGTGCCAGATGCCAGACTTCATCGAAGCCGCTCGCCGCGTCTTCGCTGCGCTCGCGCACCAGGCCCCAGAAGCGCACGCTGACGACCTGGTTGCCCTGCTCTTCGGCGCGGTCGATCACCGTCGCGTCGAGCTGCAGCACTTCGGTCTGCTGCGTGGCCCCCTTGCGGTCCAGCAGCTCCTGCTGGATCGAGGCATACATCTCGGGCGTGGTGAAGCGGCGCAGGTCGGCCTGGTCGCCGCTGTCATTGGCGGCCTGGAGGCGAATGAAAACCTTTTTGGCCAGTTGGGCGAACTCGGCGTCTTCGCTCGAGACGGCAGCCGTGGCGGCAGCTGCGGCCTCCGGTGCTGCCGCCGCTGCTGCGCCAGAGCCCGCGAAGGGCTGCGGATCCAGGCGTTGCACCGGTGCATAGCCGCTGCCATTGCCGCCAGCGTTGCCACCGGCGAAGGCGGGTTGCTGCGCTTGCTTGGCAGCGCCGAAGCGCCGCACCAGGAAGCCGATCACCAGCATGGCGACCAGGCCGATCAGGACCATGGTCATGATGTTGGCCATGGCGGCGCCGAAGCCGAAGTGGCTGGCCAGCGCCGCCAGGCCCAGGCCAGCGGCGAGGCCGGCGAGCGGACCCATCCACGAGCGCTTGGGAGCCGGGGCGGGCGCTGCAGCAGGAGCCGGCGCGGCGGGCGCTGCCGCGTTCTGCGTCGGGGCAGGTTTGGCCGGGGCAGCCGGTGCCGTCTGCTGCGGCACGGTGCGCTTCATGCCGCCGCCGCCGATGCGCTTGGCGTCAGCGCCAACGCTGCCGAGGCTCAGGCCCACGATGATTGCGCTCAGCACGAGCTTGTTCAGAAAGTTCAACTGGATCTCCGGAAGTCGCCCCGAGAACGGGGCAGAGTACGAAATTGGGGTGAGGGTAGACGATTTCAAGCCTGGCGCACGTCGGCGATGGGCTGGCTGCCAAAGTCAGGGCGGCGCAGATAGGCAATGACCTTGCCCGCCGCCTCGTCGGGGCTCATCAAGGCGCCGCTGGCCTTGAAGTCGATAAAACGCTGCTGCTCGGGGAAGCCCGCCGGGTCGGCCGTGCGCAGCTGGATCTGCATGTCGGTGTCGATCACGCCCGGCGCCAACGAGACGATGCGTGCGCCGTTCGCGCGTTCTGCTTCGTCGAGTGCCATCGAGGCCGAGAGGTTGTCCATGCCGGCCTTGGCGGCGCAATAGGGCGCGCTGCCGGCCATGGCGCGGCGGCCCAGGCCCGAGCTGATGTTGAGGATCTTCAAGGGCACGCCCCAGGCGCGCGTGGCCTGCAGGAAGGCGGCAGACAGCAGCAGCACCGACTCCAGCCCGACACGGATGGCATTCGACAGCTCGGCCAGCGAGGCCTGGTCGATGGGACCGGGCCGCGAGATCACGCCGGCGTTGTTGATCAGGGTCGCGCTGGCAAACGGGCTCTGCTTTCCCAGCCAGTCCTGGAGCCGCTCCGCGGCTTCCAAGGGGTGGGACAGGTCCTGCTGCCAGGGCTCCAGACCGGACACCTCGGGCCCTGCCAGGCGGGCAATACCGATCACGCGGTGCTCCGGGCCGGTGAGTCGGCGGGCGATGGCGGCGCCCATGCCGCGCGAGCTGCCGGTGACGATGAAGAGGTGCTGCTTGCTGTTCATTGCGCGCATGGTACTCAGAACGGCACCGGGCTTTTGATGGTCAGTGCGCCCACCGACAGTTCGCAGGCGTGCAGGAGCAGCCGCTCGGCGCCGGATTCATTGCCATACAGCGCGTCGCCCGCTATCGGGTGGCCGATAGCCATCAGGTGCACGCGCAACTGGTGCGATCGCCCGGTGACGGGCTCCAGCGCCACGCGGGTTCGCTGCCCCTCGTGCGAGAGCGCGCGCCAGCGGGTCAGCGCCGGCTTGCCGGCTGCGTGGTCGATCTTCTGCTTCGGTCGGTTCGGCCAATCGGCAATCAGCGGCAGTTCGATCTCGTGCCAGTTGCCGTCGAGGGGCAGCAAGCCCTCGACGACGGCGACATAGCGCTTGTGCACCCGCCGCTGCATGAATTCGTAGCTGAAAGCGCGCTGCATTTCGGCGCCACGGGCGAACAGCAGGAGGCCGGAGGTGGGCTGATCGAGCCGGTGGACGATCAGTGCATCCGGATAGCGGGCCTGCACGCGCGCGGCGGCGCAGTCCTGCTTGTCTTCACCGCGACCAGGGACGGAGAGCAGGCCGGCTGGTTTGTCGACGACGACGCAGGTCTCGTCGACATGCAGCCAGACCAGCTCGCCTGCTTCTTTCAACCGCCCAACTTCTTCTTCAGAAGCTCGTTGACGACGGTCGGATTGGCCTTGCCCTTGGTCGCCTTCATCGCCTGGCCGACCAGGGCGTTGAAGGCTTTCTCCTTGCCAGAGCGGAACTCTTCCACCGACTTCTGGTTGGCGGCCAGGACTTCGTCGAGGATGCGTTCGATCTCGCCGGTGTCGTTGGACTGCTTCAGGTCCTTGGCGGCAATGATCGCGTCGACATCCGAGCCTTCGCCGGCCCACAGCGCATCGAAGACCTGCTTGGCGGAGTTGTTCGAGATCGTGCCGTCGGTGATGCGGGCGATCAGTTTCGCGAGCAACTCGGCACCGACCGGCGCAGCGTCGATGGCCAGTCCCTCGCTGTTGAGTCGCTTGCTGATCTCGCCCATCACCCAGTTGGCCACCAGCTTGGGCGCGGCACCCGCGGCCTTGGCGGCCTCGTAATAGCGCGCCGTCGCCAGGCTCTGCGTCATCATGGTCGCGTCGTATTCCGGCAGGCCGTCGGCCGACTGGAAACGCGCCGCCATCACGGCGGGCAGCTCGGGCATCTCGCCCTTCACGCGCTCCACCCATTCCGGCGCGATCACCAGCGGCGGCAGATCGGGGTCGGGGAAGTAGCGGTAGTCGGCCGAGTCTTCCTTGCTGCGCATTGCGCGGGTCTCGCCGGTGTCCGGGTTGAACAGCACCGTGGCCTGCTGGATCTTGAGACCGTCCTCGATCTGGTCGATCTGCCAGTTCACCTCGTAGTCCACCGCCTGCAGCAGGTAGCGGAAGCTGTTGAGGTTCTTGATCTCGCGGCGTGTGCCATAGGGCTCGCCGGGCTTGCGCACCGAGACGTTGACGTCGCAGCGGAATGAGCCTTCCTGCATGTTGCCGTCGCAGATGCCGAGCCACATCACCAGCGCATGCAGGGTCTTGGCGTATTCGGCGGCCTCGGCGCCCGAGCGCATGTCGGGTTCGGAGACGATCTCCAGCAGCGGTGTGCCGGCGCGGTTCAGGTCAATGCCGCTCTGGCCGTGATAGTCCTCGTGCAGGCTTTTTCCCGCGTCCTCTTCCAGGTGGGCACGGGTCAGGTTGACCTTGTGCTTCACATCGCCGACAAAGAACTCCACCTGGCCGCCCTGCACCACCGGGATCTCGAACTGGCTGATCTGGTAGCCCTTGGGCAGGTCCGGGTAGAAGTAGTTCTTGCGCGCAAAGATCGACAGTGGCGCGACCTTGGCGCCCACGGCCAGGCCGAAGCGGATGGCCCGCTCGACGGCCGCGCGGTTCAGCACCGGAAGCGTGCCGGGCAGGGCCAGGTCCACGGGCGAGGCCTGCGTGTTCGGCTCGGCGCCGAAGGCCGTGGAGCTGCCGCTGAAGATCTTCGACTGGGTCGAGAGCTGGACGTGGTTCTCGAGGCCGATCACGACCTCGTAGCCACGGATGAGTTTGGGTTTTGTCGTCATTGCGAGATCAGCCTCCGCCGAGCCGCCTCAAGGAGGCTGGCGCCCCCGTGGGGGGCAGCGAACAAAGTGAGCGTGGGGGTCAACATACGTCAGAATCCTGCCGGTGCCTTCTGGTGCCAGTCGGTGGCCTGCTGCAAGGCGTGGGCCGTGTGCAGGAGCTGGCCTTCCTTGAAGTAGTTGCCGATCAATTGAAGACCGACGGGCATGCCGCCTTCGCCAAAGCCCACCGGCACGCTCATGCCGGGCAGGCCAGCCAGCGAGCCGGGCAGGGTGAAGATGTCGGCGAGGTAGGCCTTGACCGGATCGTCCGAGCCCTCGCCCGCCTTCCAGGCCACGCTCGGCGCCACCGGGCCGGCAATCACGTCGCACTGCGCGAAGGCTTGCTGGAAGTCGTCCGCGATCATGCGGCGCAGCTTCTGGGCCTGCAGGTAATAGGCGTCGTAGTAGCCGTGCGAGAGCACATAGCTGCCGATCATGATGCGGCGCTTGACCTCGGGGCCGAAGCCTTCGGCGCGGGTCTTCTTGTACATGTCCAGCAGGTCGGTGTACTTCTCGGCACGGTGGCCGAAGCGCACGCCGTCGAAGCGGCTGAGGTTGGAGCTCGCCTCGGCCGGGGCAATGATGTAGTACACGGGAATGGCCAGTTCGGTGCGTGGCAGGCTCACGTCCACCAGGGTGGCGCCGAGCTTTTCCAGCTCCGCCAGGCCTTGGCGAACGGCGCTGTTCACGTCGGCCGACAAGCCTTGCGGGAAGAATTCAGCAGCGACGCCGATGCGCAGGCCCTTCAAGGGCTGAGCAGCCGTGGCGCCATCGCGTGCCTGCAGCATCTGGGCATGGAAATCCTGCGGCGGCTGCTGCACGCTGGTGGCGTCGCGCTCGTCAAAGCCGCTCATGGCAGACAGCAGCAGCGAGCAGTCTTCGGCCGAACGGGCCATCGGACCGGCCTGGTCCAGGCTGGAGGCGAAGGCGATCATGCCGTAGCGTGAGCACACGCCGTAGGTCGGCTTGATGCCGGTGATGCCGGTGAAGCTGGCTGGCTGGCGGATCGAGCCGCCGGTGTCGGTGCCGGTGCTGGCGGGCACCAGGCGCGCCGCGACAGCCGTGGCAGAGCCGCCGGAGGAGCCGCCGGGCACGCGGCCGGCATCCCAGGGGTTGTGCGCCGGGCCATAGGCCGAGTTCTCGTTGGCCGAGCCCATGGCGAATTCGTCGCAGTTCAGCTTGCCCAGGGCCACGGTGCCGGCTTCGTTCAGCCGGGCCACGACGGTGGCGTCGAAGGGGCTGCGGTAGTTCGCCAGGATCTTGGAACCGGCCGTCGTCGGCATGTCGGCCGTGACGTAGATGTCCTTGTGGGCCAGCGGAATGCCGATCAGGGCGCCGCCGGGTTGTGAACCTTGACCGGCCGCGAGGCGGGCGTCCGCCGCATCGGCACGGGCCAGGGCGGCATCGGCGTCCACATGGAGGAAAGCGCCCAGCGATTCGTGGGCCTGGACGCGAGCCAGCAGGGCCTGCGTCACTTCGCGGCTGGAGGTCTGGCGCTGGCGCAGGGCCTGACCCAGCTCGGCCACGCCCAGTTCATGCAATGGTTTCATGGAGAAGATCCGCTCGCTCTTGTTATTCGATGACCTTGGGCACCAGGAACAGGCCGTCCTCGACCGCCGGTGCGCTTCTCTGATTCAGCTCGCGCTGGTTACTCTCCGATACCTTGTCGTCGCGCAGGCGCAGGTGCACGTCCTGCACGGCCGAGAGGGGGGTGTAGAGCGGCTCGACGCCGCTGGTGTCCACCGCGCTCATCTGCTCGACGATGGAGAAAAAGCCATTGAGCTGCGGGAGCAGCGCGGCCGCTTCGGCCGGGGAAAGTTCCAGCCGCGCCAGATGGGCGATGCGGCTCACGTCGTCGGATGTCAGGGCCATCGGGTGGGGGCTCCAAAGCCTGCGAAAGAAGAGCCCCAAGGGCCTTCCCTCATGCGTAATTTAGGGGGTGATCGGGTATTATCTCCGCTTATCTCCATAGCTACGGGGCTGCCCTACCGGCAAGGTTCAGGCAGCCTCGTTGCATATGGTGCGAACACCGCCCGCGGCCGCCTGGCGTGAAGGTCAACCTCAGGGTGGGCCTCATGCCAAACGACCGCCGTTTCTCGACCCAACAATGCGCCCAGCCAGCAGCGCGACCTCTGCCGCCACAGCGACAGATGCGCCGCGTTGGCATCCAAACACACCATGTTCGCCTCCCTGCGCCGCTACTTTTCCACCGACCTCGCCATTGACCTGGGTACCGCCAACACGCTGATTTACGTCCGCGGCAAAGGCATCGTGCTCGACGAGCCCTCGGTCGTCGCCATCCGTCATGAAGGCGGTTCCAACGGCAAGAAGACCATCCAGGCCGTCGGCCGCGAGGCCAAGGCCATGCTGGGCAAGGTGCCCGGCAATATCGAGGCGATCCGCCCAATGAAGGACGGCGTGATCGCCGACTTCGTGATCACAGAGCAGATGATCAAGCAGTTCATCAAGATGGTGCACGACACCAAGCTGCTGCGCCCCTCGCCTCGCATCATCATCTGCGTGCCCTGCGGCTCTACCCAGGTCGAGAAGCGCGCCATTCGGGATGCCGCCCTCGGCGCTGGCGCCTCCGAAGTGCACCTGATCGAAGAGCCGATGGCCGCGGCCATCGGTGCCGGCCTGCCGGTCTCCGAAGCCTCGGGCTCGATGGTCATCGACATCGGCGGCGGCACCACCGAGGTCGGCGTGATCTCGCTGGGCGGCATGGTCTACAAGGGCTCGGTCCGCGTTGGCGGCGACAAGTTCGACGAAGCCATCATCAACTACATCCGTCGCAACTACGGCATGTTGATCGGCGAGCCCACGGCTGAAGCAATCAAGAAGAACATCGGCTCGGCCTTCCCCGGCTCCGAAGTCAAGGAAATGGAAGTCAAGGGCCGCAACCTCAGCGAAGGCGTGCCGCGCAGCTTCACCATCTCGTCCAACGAGATCCTTGAAGCCCTGACCGACCCGCTGAACCAGATCGTCTCGGCCGTGAAGAACGCGCTGGAGCAGACGCCGCCCGAGCTGGGCGCGGACATCGCCGAACGCGGCATGATGCTGACCGGTGGTGGCGCGCTGCTGCGCGACCTGGACCGCCTGCTGGCCGAGGAAACCGGCCTGCCGGTGCTGGTGGCCGAAGACCCGCTGACCTGCGTGGTGCGCGGTTGCGGCATGGCGCTGGAGCGCATGGAGCGCCTGGGCCTGATCTTCGCCTCCGAGTAATCCCCTCCATGTTCCCGAGCAAGCCGGCACGTTGTACGACGGGCCGGCTTTTCTCCGTTTGGCGCCCATGAGCCTCGGTACCCTAGATCGCAACCCGCCGCCCTTGTTCCGACAGGGTCTGTCGGCCGCCAGCAAGCTGGCGGTCTACGCGGCGCTGGCCATCTTCCTGATGGTGGCCGATGCGCGCTTCAAGCTGACCCAACCTTTGCGCATGGTGCTGGCCACGGCCCTGCATCCGATGCAGCGCGCCTTGCTGGCCCCGGTGGATGCCTGGGAAGCTGGTGGCGACTATCTGCGCGGCATGGAGCGAGCCACCGAGGCCGAGAACCAGGCCAGGCGACAGCTGGTACTGCAGGCCGAGAAGCTTTCGCGTGCCAGCCAGTTGCAGGCCGAGAACGACCGCCTGCGTGCGCTCCTGAAGATCCAGGCAGCGCAATCCGTGCCATCGATGGCGGCGGAGGTGCTTTATGAAGCGGCTGATCCGTACTCGCGCCGCGTCGTCATCGACCACGGCAGCCGCCATGGCGTGCGCGCCGGCGCACCGGTCATCAACGATGCCGGCGTACTGGGTCAGGTCACCCGGGTCTACCTGCTCTCAAGCGAGGTGACCCTGCTGGGCGACAAGGACGCTGCCATTCCCGTGCTCAACAACCGCACGCAGCAGCGTGGCGTTGCCTTTGGCGGCGAGCGCAGCGAAGGTCCGATGGAACTGCGCTTCATGGCCGCCAATGCCGACATCAAGGAAGGCGACCTGCTCTCCACCTCGGGCCTGGACGGCGTCTACCCGCCCGGCCTGCCGGTGGCCACCGTGGCCACCGTCGAGCGCCGTGGCGATACCAGTTTTGCTCGCGTCAGCCTGAAGCCGACCTCGTCGCCGGACGCGGCCCGCCATGTCTTGGTGCTGGAGCCCTTGGCCCTGCACGAAGCCGCGCGCAGCGAAGCCGCGGCAGCCAATTCGGCCGAGGCAGCGAGCGCCGCCCAGCGCAAGGCGGAAATCAAGAGCGATGCCAAGGCCAAGGCCGCCGAAGCACGCGCCGCCGCAGCGAGCAAGCCCGCGCAAGGGGGCGAACGATGATCATGCCGCGCGGCACCGGCCAGCTGCTCCTGCCGGTCAACCCTCTGTTCATCGCCATGAGCCTCTTGTTGGCGCTGATCTTCGACATGGTGCCCATCGGCCGCGTGGCCGCAATGCCCGACCTGCTGGCCCTGGTGCTGGTGTTCTGGAATGTGCACCAGCCGCGCCGCGTGGGCGTGGGCTGGGCCTTCAGCTTCGGACTGCTGGTGGACGTGCACCATGGCGCCTTGCTGGGTCAGCACGCGCTGGCCTACAGCATGCTCAGCTTTGGCGCCGTGGCCCTGCATCGCCGCTTGCTGTGGTTCAAGCTGCGCGAGCAGGCCCTGCATGTGCTGCCGCTTTTCATCGGCGCGCATGCGGTCTCCCTGATCGTGCGCCTGATGGTGGGTGGCATGTGGCCGGGCTGGACGCTGATCTTCGCGCCGCTGATCGAGACGGCGCTGTGGCCCATTGCCACGACCCTCCTGCTCGCGCCGCAGCGCCGGCCGCCCGATCCCGACGCCCACCGTCCGCTGTGAGGCTGGCCTAGCCCGTGACCCTGATTACGAATCTCCACCAGGAGCTGAGCCGCTTCCGCTTGCGCGTGCTGGCGGCCGGCGCCTTCGTGCTCTTCTGCTTCCTCTTGCTGCTGGCGCGCCTGCTCTGGCTGCAGGTGGCGCAGCACAGCGCGCTGCTGGAGCGCGCCGAATCGAACCGCGTGACCGTGGTGCCTATCGTGCCCAACCGCGGCCTGATCAAGGACCGCAACGGTATCGTGCTGGCCAGCAACTATTCGGCCTACACGCTGGAGATCACACCCAGCAAGGTGGTGGACCTGGAAAAGACCATCGACGAGCTGGCCGGCGTGATCGAGATCCAGCCGCGCGACCGCAAGCGCTTCAAGCGACTGATCGAGGAAAGCAAGAACTTCGAGTCGCTGCCGATCCGCACCAAGCTGAGCGATGCGGAGGTGGCGCGCTTTGCCGCGCAACGCTTCCGCTTTCCCGGTGTCGAGATCAAGGCGCGGCTGTTCCGCAACTATCCGCTGGGCGAGATCGGCAGCCACCTGATCGGCTATATCGGCCGCATCAACCAGGCCGAGAAGAAGGCACAGGACGACTGGCCCGAGGAAGACATCGCCAACTACCGCGGCACCGAGTACATCGGCAAGCTGGGCCTGGAGCAGGCCTACGAGCGCGAGCTGCATGGCGTGACCGGCTTCGAGCAGGTCGAGACCAGCGCCGGCGGCAAGGCCGTGCGGCGCCTGGCGCACCGGCCGCCCACGCCGGGCAATACGCTGGTGCTGTCCATCGACATCCGGCTGCAGGCGCTGGTGGAAGAGCTGTTCAAGGACCGGCGTGGCGCGCTCGTGGCCATCGACCCGCGCAATGGCGAGGTGCTGGCCTTTGTTTCCAAGCCAACCTTCGACCCCAATCTCTTCGTCGACGGCATCGATGCCGACAGCTGGCGCGAGCTCAACGAGAACCCCGACAAGCCGCTCCTGAACCGGGCGCTGCGCGGCACCTATCCGCCCGGCTCGACCTTCAAGCCGCTGATGGCGATGGCGGCCTTGAACAGCGGCAAGCGGGCAGCCAATGTGGTCATCATGGACAACCTGAACTACACCTTTGGCAACAAGGTGTTCGGCAGCCCCGAGACCGACCGGGCCGGCCCCAAGGACATGCGCCTGGCCATCGTCAGCTCGTCCAACGTCTACTTCTACAGCCTGGCCAACGAGATGGGCGTGGACCTGATCCACGACCAGCTGGAGCCTTTCGGTCTCGGCCGCAAGACCGACATTGACGTGCAGGGCGAGGTCACCGGCGTGCTGCCCTCGCAGGACTGGAAGCGCCGCTACTTCGCCAAGAACCCGGCCAACCAGAAGTGGTTTGCCGGTGAGACGATCTCGCTGGGCATCGGCCAGGGCTACAACAACTTCACCATGCTGCAGATGGCCAACGCCTACTCCACCATCGCCTCGGGCGGCCAGCGCTTCAAGCCGCGCCTGGTGCGCGAGATCGAGGACGTGGTGCAGCACAAGCAGCGCCGCATGGCCAGCGACGCGCTGCCGCCGCTGCCGCTGAAGCCCGAGCATGTGGAAGTGATCCGCAATGCCATGAACGGCGTGACGCTTGAAGGCACCTCGCGCCAGGTCTTCCTCGGCGCGCCCTACACCAGCGGCGGCAAGACAGGGACGGCCCAGGCCGTGGGCCTGAAGGCCGGCGAGAAGTACAAGGACATCAAGGCCGACGAGCGCAAGCGCGACCATTCGCTCTACGTCGCCTTTGCGCCGGTGGAAGCGCCGACGATCGCGCTGGCCCTGATCGTCGAGAACGCCGGCTGGGGTTCCAGCGGCGCCGCGCCGATCGCCCGCCGCGTGTTCGACTACATGCTGCTGGGCCAGTACCCGAGCGAGGAAGACATCGCGCTGACCCAGCAGGCCAAGACTTACGCACCGGTCGGCACGCCGCGCCGCGCGGTCGATGTGCCTTTGCCTGGTTCATCGGGCGCCCCGGCCGCCGCCAGTGCGCCGGCATCGACAGCCTCTGTGGCCAGTTCGGCGGCATCGGGAGCCTCAAGATGAACGCAGTACTGAGCAAGCCCAGCCTCTTGCGCCGGATGCGGCCCCTGTTTGCCGGCTTCGACGTGCCGCTGCTGCTGGCCATGTTCTGGCTGATGGCGCTGGGCCTGCTGTGCATGTATTCGGCCGGCTATGACCACGGCACGCGCTTCGTCGACCACGCCCGCAACATGTTGCTGGCGCTGGGCGTGATGTTCGTCGTGGCGCAGGCGCCGCCGCAGAAGGTGGCGCGGCTGGCGGTGCCGCTGTACGTCTTCGGCGTGGCGCTGCTGATCGCGGTGGCGCTGTTCGGCATCAGCAAGAAGGGCGCGACCCGCTGGCTCAATATCGGCGTCACGCAGATCCAGCCCTCCGAGCTCCTGAAGATCGCCGTGCCGTTGATGCTGGCCTGGTGGTTCCAGAAGCGCGAGGGTCAGTTACGGTTGCCGGACTTCGTAGCCGCCTTCATCCTGCTGGCCATTCCTGTCGGGCTCGTGGCCAAGCAGCCAGACCTGGGCACGTCGATCCTCGTGCTGGCCGCCGGCCTCTATGTGATCTTCTTCGCCGGCCTGTCCTGGAAGCTGATCGTGCCGGCCGTGGTGGCGGGCGCGCTTGCCATCACGGCCCTGGTGATGAGCGAGGACGCGATCTGCCAGCCCGAGGTCAAATGGCCGGTGCTGCGCGAGTACCAGAAGAACCGCGTCTGCACCCTGCTGGACCCGAGCAAGGACCCGCTGGGCAAGGGCTTCCACATCATCCAGGGCGAGATCGCCATCGGCTCCGGCGGCGTGACCGGCAAGGGCTTCATGAAGGGGACGCAGACCCATCTGGAATTCATCCCCGAGCGCACCACCGACTTTGTGTTCGCCGCCTATGGCGAGGAGTTCGGCCTGATCGGCGCACTGGGCCTGCTGATCGGCTTCACCGCGCTGATCCTGCGCGGGCTCGTCATTGCCAGCGAGGCGCCAACCATGTTCTCAAGACTGCTGGCGGGCGCCATCACCCTGAGCTTCTTCACCTATGTATTCGTCAACATGGGCATGGTCAGCGGCATCCTGCCCGTGGTGGGCGTGCCCTTGCCCTTCATCAGCTATGGCGGCACGGCCATGGTGATGCTGGGCATCAGCCTGGGCCTGCTGATGGGCATTGGCCGCAGCCGCCGCGCATCGCACCATTCCTGAGCTGTTCCCGAGTCACTCCTGAGCGGGCGGCGACAAGGCCTGCTGCGACTGGGCCTGGAAGCGGATCGTGAAGCGGGCGCCGGGCGTTTCGTGGCCGGGCGAGGGGCGGCGTTCGCGGGTGTCGTCCAGCGTCACCTCGGTGCCATGCTGTTGCGCGATCTCGCGCACGATGGCCAGGCCCAGGCCCGAGCCATCCACCTCGGTGCCAAGCGCCCGGTAGAAGGGCTGGAATACCTTCTCGCGCTCGCTTTCGGGAATGCCGGGGCCGGAGTCTTCCACCTGCAGCACGACGACCTGGCCGAACGGGTCTTCCACGACGCGCACCGTCACCGTGCCGCCGTTTGGCGTGTAGAGCAGGGCGTTGTCCACCAGATTGCGTATCAGCTCCCGGATCAGCAGGGGATGGCCCAGCACGCGCAACTGGCTGGCGGCGATCTCCGCGCCTTCATAGCCGAGGTCGATGCGCTTCTCCATCGCGCGGGGCACGAAGTCGCGCACTGTTTCAATGGCCAGGCCTGAGAGATTGACCATGCTGCGGCGCGCGGCATGTTCCTTGTCTTCGGCGCGCGCCATGGCCAGCAGCTGGTTGACCATGTGGGCGGCGCGCTGGCTGGAGAG
Organism: Paucibacter sp. JuS9; assembly: GCF_044043925.2. Taxonomy (NCBI): domain Bacteria; kingdom Pseudomonadati; phylum Pseudomonadota; class Betaproteobacteria; order Burkholderiales; family Sphaerotilaceae; genus Roseateles; species Paucibacter sp. JuS9. The sequence continues at coordinate 4,167,935 of NZ_CP194172.1, read as the reverse complement.
CGCGATCTGCTGCAGCGAACGCTTCAATTCGGACGGCGAACTGCGGCCTTCATCGATCTCGCGCTGCGCGAACTCGGCTTGCGTGCGCAGGCCGGCCAGCGGTGTCTTCAACTGGTGCGCGGCATCGGCGAGGAAGTGCTTCTGGCTGCTGATTGACTGGTCAAGCCGCGCCAGCAGGTCGTTGATGGCGCGCACCAGTGGCGCCACTTCATCGGGCACGCGGCCTTCGTCGATGGGACTCAGGTCCGAGCTTTCGCGGCGGCGGATGCGGCGCTGCAATTCATTCAGCGGCGCGATACCGCGCGCCAGGGCCAGCCACACCAGCAGCACCGCCAGCGGCAGGATCACGAACTGCGGCAGGATCACGCCCTTGATGATCTCGTTGGTCAGCCGCGAGCGCTTTCCCAGCGTCTCGGCCACCTGGACCAGCATCGTCCGGTTGGCGCCGGTCTGGCCTTCTGGCGCGACCCAGAGATAGGCCACGCGCACGCTCTCGCCGCTGATCTCGTCGTCGCGGAACTGCAGGTCCCAGGGCTGGATGCTCGCGTCGGCCTGAGGCACCGGCAAGGCCTGGTCGCCGCTCAGGTACTCGCCACGCAGGCCTAGCACCTGGTAGTAGACGGTGTCGCTTTCGTCTGCCCGCAAGAGCGCGGCGGCTTCCGCGGAGAGGGCATAGCGAGCCTTGTTCTGCGTGCCGCGCGCCGACTCGGTGGCCACCTGCAGGCCAAGGTTGCGCGCCATCTCGCCGAGCTCGCGGTCGTAGGGCCGGGCGGAAATGCCCTGGGCCACCAGCCAGGTCAAGGCCACGCTGATCGGCCAGATCAGCAGGAGCGGCGCAAGCATCCAATCCAGGATCTCGCCGAACAGCGAGCGGGGCTGTGGTGCGGCGCTCATTGGACGAAGGGTCGATGGCTGCTGCCAGCCATCGGAGAGTCCCGTTCAATCATTCAGCCGGGGATCTTTTCGAGGCAATAGCCGAGGCCGCGCACGGTGGCGATGCGGATCGGCCCCTGCTCGATCTTCTTGCGCAGCCGGTGGATGTAGACCTCGATCGCGTTGTTGCTGACCTCTTCGCCCCATTCGCAGAGGCGCTCCACCAGCTGGTCCTTGCTGACCAGTCTGCCGGCGCGCTGCAAGAGCACTTCGAGCAGCGAAAGCTCGCGCGCCGACAGTTCGATCATCTGTTCGTTGATGTAGGCCACGCGGCCCGTGGCATCGAAGGACAAGGGGCCGTGCTTGATGACCGTGGATGCACTGCCCAGGCCACGACGCGTGAGGGCGCGCACCCGCGCTTCCAGCTCCTGCAGCGAGAAGGGCTTGGCCATGTAGTCGTCGGCGCCCAGGTCCAGGCCTTTGACGCGCTGCTCCACGCTGTCGGCCGCTGTCAGTATCAGCACCGGCACACTGGAGCCACGGCCGCGCAACTTGCGCAGCACCTCCAGCCCATGCAGCTTGGGCAGGCCCAGGTCCAGGATCAGCAGGTCGAACTCATGGGAGGCCAGCGCGGCGTCGGCTTCGCTGCCGCTGCCGACCTGGTCTACCGCATAGCCCGAGGCGCGCAGTGAGCGCAGCAGGCCATCGGCCAGCACTTGGTCGTCTTCAGCGATCAGTATCCGCATGGGCTGTCTCCGTGTTTCCCCCATTCTAGGGAGCAATACATGCTGACAAACCTTGGCAGCAGACCCTGGTTAAACTACTGTACGGATATACAGATTTCGGCTGATAATGCCTTCAGCCCCCAACAGGAGAAAACATGGACGCACCGGTCAAAGCCCTCAACACCGAAAAAGCCAAGGCTCTGCAAGCCGCACTGGCCCAGATCGAAAAGCAGTTCGGCAAGGGTTCGATCATGCGCCTGGGTGAAGGCGAGGTGATCGAAGACATCCAGGTCGTCTCCACCGGCTCGCTGGGCCTGGACATCGCCCTGGGCGTTGGCGGCCTGCCGCGCGGCCGCGTGGTCGAAATCTACGGCCCCGAGTCCTCCGGCAAGACCACGCTCACGCTTCAGGTCATCGCCGAAATGCAAAAGCTCGCCGGCACCTGCGCCTTCATCGACGCCGAGCATGCGCTGGACATCCAGTACGCGCAAAAGCTGGGCGTCAACTTGCAAGAGCTGCTGATCAGCCAGCCCGACACCGGCGAGCAGGCCCTCGAAATCGTCGACGCCCTGGTGCGCTCCGGCTCGGTGGACCTGATCGTGGTCGACTCGGTCGCTGCGCTTACGCCCAAGGCCGAACTCGAAGGCGAAATGGGCGACAGCCTGCCTGGCCTGCAAGCCCGCCTGATGAGCCAGGCTCTGCGCAAGCTCACTGCCACGATCAAGAAGACCAACTGCATGGTCATCTTCATCAACCAGATCCGCATGAAGATTGGCGTGATGTTCGGCAGCCCCGAAACCACCACCGGTGGCAACGCCCTGAAGTTCTACGCCTCGGTGCGCCTCGACATCCGCCGTATCGGCTCGATCAAGAAGGGCGAAGAAGTCATTGGCTCTGAAACCAAGGTCAAGGTCGTCAAGAACAAGGTCTCGCCCCCGTTCAAGACGGCGGAGTTCGACATCCTCTATGGCGAAGGCATCAGCCGCGAGGGCGAAATCATCGATATGGGTGTGAACGCCAAGGTGGTCGAGAAGTCCGGCTCCTGGTACGCCTACAACGGCGAGAAGATCGGCCAGGGCAAGGACAACGCCCGCGAGTTCCTGCGCGAGAACCCCGACGTGGCCGTCGAGATCGAGAACAAGATCCGCGAGTCGGTCGGCATCGCACTGATCAACAGCGTTCCCGGGGCGGAGTAAGCGCCGATGGCGGCCGGCAAGCCGCTGTCACTGAAGGCCCGCGCGATCGCGCTGCTGGCTCAACGCGAGCACAGCAGCGCCGAGCTGCGGCGCAAGCTGCTGCGTATTGCACGGGATCGTGACCGAGCAGCTGCCCTTGCTCAAGCTGGTGAAGCGGCGGCCAGGCGGGAGGCATTCGCCGAGCCCAACGAAGAATCGGCGGTGAACGCGGCCGAGGTCGCGGCCGAGGTTGAGCAGCTGCTGGTCTGGCTGCAAAGCCAAGGCTATCTGAACGAAGAGCGCTTCATCGAATCGCGAGTTCATGTTCGTTCGCAGCGCTTTGGCGGGCTGCGCATCAAGCAGGAGCTCGCCCAGCATGGGCTGGCTCTTTCGCCCGAGCAGGCGCAGGCCCTGCGTGAGGGCGAGCTGGACAGGGCACGCGAAGTGCGCCGCCGCAAGTTCGGCGAGCCAGCGCCACTGGCGCAGGCTGACCGGGCCAGGCAGAGCAGGTTTCTGGCGGCCCGGGGCTTCTCACCCGAGACGATCCGCCGCGCGCTCAAGTCGGAGACTGAGTCCTGACCTGGCTCAAGGCAGCTCGATAGAGCAAGGGAAAGGCAGCGCCGAGCGGCCGCTTCAGGCACCAATACGGGGCGCGCCGACAGTTCCGCGAAAGCCTTGATGCGGCGCAGCATGCTACATTGCCGGCTTGCGCAAACTCCGCGGCAACCGATGTTCCATCGTGCCCCGCGGTCTTGTCGCGAACCCTGCAAATACCTCTCGATGTCCCCGAACGCCCCCTCTGCCGAGCGTCGTTTGATGCACAGCCGCGCCACGCTGGTGCAGGTCTATGCACGCGAGGACGGGCTGTTCGACGTGGAAGCCGAACTGCGCGACATCAAGACACGCGACATGCAGCTCTCGGCCGGCATTCGCAAGGCCGGCGAGCCGGTTCACGACATGCTCTTGCACCTCGTCGTCGACAAGCACCTGAACATCATCGATGCCGGCTCGGTCACCCATGCAATGCCTTACCCCGGACATTGCGACCGTCACGGCAACGCCTACGCACGCCTGAAGGGCCTGAACCTGTTGAAGGGCTTCCGCGCCGCAGTCAAGCAGCAGCTCTCCGGGGTGCAAGGCTGCACCCATCTGACCGAGCTGTGCCAGATCCTGCCTACCGCCGTGATCCAGGCCTTTGCCGGCGTTGTCATCGACACGCGGGAAGGCAGCGACGACGGCCAGCCCCCTTTCCAACTCGACCGTTGCCATGCGCTGAGGCGCGATGGCGAAGTCGTGCAAGCCCATTACCCGCGCTGGTACCGCCAAGGGGAGGCCCGCGCGGCCGCTCCGGCCGTGGCGCCTGCAAGCACTTCCTGAAGACTATCTTTCCCTCTAAGCGAGACCCCTATGAAGATTCATGAATACCAGGGCAAGGAAATCCTGCGCCAGTTCGGTGTGCCGGTGCCGCGCGGCATTCCCGCCTTCACCGTGCAAGAAGCGGTGGAAGCCGCGCAAAAGCTGGGCGGCCCGGTCTGGGTGGTCAAGGCTCAGATCCATGCAGGCGGTCGCGGCAAGGGCGGTGGCGTCAAGGTCGCCAAGACCCTGGACGACGTGAAGGCCCTGGCCGAAAAGATCCTCGGCATGCAGCTGATCACGCATCAGACCGGCGCTGAAGGCCAGAAGGTCCGCCGCCTCTACATCGAAGACGGCGCCGACATCAAGAACGAGCTCTACGTCTCGCTGGTCACCGACCGCGGCACCCAGAAGGTGGCCTTCATCGCTTCCAGCGAGGGCGGCATGGACATCGAAGAGGTCGCCCACTCGACCCCCGAGAAAATCATCACCGAGATGATCGACCCGCTGGTGGGTCTGACCGCCGATCAGAGCAAGAAGATCGCCGCGGCCATCGGCCTCACCGGCGCCTCCATCGACCAGGCCGTCGACATCTTCGCCAAGCTCTACAAGTGCTACATGGACACGGACGCGTCGCTGGTTGAAATCAACCCGCTGAACTGCGATTCCAAGGGCAACCTGATGGCCCTGGACGCGAAGTTCAACTTCGACGCCAACGCGCTGTTCCGTCACCCGGAAATCGTCGCCTACCGCGACCTGGACGAAGAAGATCCGGCAGAAGTCGAAGCCTCCAAGTTCGACCTGGCCTACATCAGCCTGGACGGCAACATCGGCTGCCTCGTGAACGGCGCCGGTCTGGCCATGGCCACGATGGACACCATCAAGCTGTTCGGTGGCGAGCCGGCCAACTTCCTGGACGTCGGCGGTGGCGCCACGGCCGAGAAGGTCACCGAGGCCTTCAAGATCATGCTGAAGAACGAGTCCGTCAAGGGCATCCTCGTGAACATCTTCGGCGGCATCATGAAGTGCGACACCATCGCCGAAGGCGTGATCACCGCCTGCAAGGCCGTGAATCTGTCTGTGCCGCTGGTCGTCCGCATGAAGGGCACCAACGAAGAACTGGGCAAGAAGATGCTGGCCGAATCCGGCCTGCCCATCATCGCCGCCGATTCGATGGCCGAAGCCGCGACGAAGATCGTTGCCGCCGTTGCCTAAGCCCAGCAAGGAAAAGAAACCATGTCGATCTACATCAACAAAGACACCAAGGTCATCACCCAGGGCATCACGGGCAAGACCGGTCAGTTCCACACCCTGGGCTGCCAGGCCTACGCGAACGGCAAGAACGCCTTCGTCGCCGGCGTGAACCCCAAGAAGGCGGGCGAGAAGTTCTCGGACATCCCAATCTTCGCCACCGTCAAGGAAGCTGCCGGCCAGACCGGCGCCACCGTTTCCGTGATCTACGTGCCGCCCGCTGGCGCCGCTGCCGCGATCTGGGAAGCTGTTGAAGCCGACCTGGACCTGGCCATCTGCATCACCGAAGGCATCCCGGTCAAGGACATGCTGGAAGTGCGCAACAAGATGAAGGCCAAGGAAGCCGCCGGCGGCAAGCGCACGCTGCTGCTGGGCCCCAACTGCCCCGGCCTGATCACGCCCGATGAAATCAAGATCGGCATCATGCCTGGCCACATCCACCGCAAGGGCCGCATCGGCGTGGTCTCGCGCTCGGGAACGCTGACCTATGAAGCCGTGGCACAGCTGACCGAAATCGGTCTGGGCCAATCGTCGGCCGTCGGCATCGGTGGCGACCCGATCAATGGTCTGAAGCACATCGACGTGATGAAGGCCTTCAACGACGATCCGGACACCGACGCCGTCATCATGATCGGCGAAATCGGCGGCCCGGACGAGGCGGAGGCCGCCCGTTGGTGCAAGCTGAACATGAAGAAGCCGGTCGTCGGCTTCATCGCTGGCGTCACCGCCCCTCCGGGCAAGCGCATGGGCCACGCCGGCGCGCTGATCTCGGGCGGCGCCGACACGGCAGATGCCAAGCTCGCCATCATGGAAGAGTGCGGCTTCACGGTCACGCGCAATCCGTCCGAGATGGGCAAGCTGCTCAAGGGCCTGCTGTAAGGCAAGCTCTGGCACCAGCCAAGACCGAGGGGGCCGCAAGGCCCCTTTCTCTTTTCTGCCGGCATCCAGCGAGGCCTTCGCTATAGTGGGCCGCACCTGGGTTGCCCGGCAAAACACGAATCAGCAATGGACAACTTCCTGAGCCCCGAGTTCTGGCTGGCAGTCGGCCAGATCATCATGATCGACATCCTCCTGGGTGGCGACAACGCCGTGGTGATTGCGCTGGCCTGCCGCAAGCTGCCGGATGCGCAGCGGCGCAAGGGCATCCTTTGGGGCACCGTCGGCGCGATCCTGCTGCGCGTGGTGCTGATCTTCTTTGCGCTGACGCTGCTGAAGATCGCCTTCCTCAAGCTGATCGGCGCGGCGCTGCTGCTGTGGATAGGCATCAAGCTGCTGGTGCCCGAAGACGATGACGAGCATGCCGGCATCGAGGCCAGCGACAAGCTCTGGTCGGCCGTCAAGACCGTCATCGTGGCCGACTTCGTGATGAGCCTGGACAATGTCGTGGCCATTGCCGGCGCGGCCGAAAGCGCCGGCGGCGAGCATCAGATGCCGCTGGTGATCTTCGGCCTGCTGGTGTCCATTCCCATCATCGTGGGCGGCAGCCAGCTGGTGATCAAGCTGATGGACCGCTTCCCTTTCGTGATCACGCTGGGCGGCATGCTGCTGGGCTGGATCGCTGGTGGTATGGCCATCGACGATCCGGCCTTGCTGGCCTGGGTGCCCACCGTGCCAGCGGCCAAGCCTGGCGGCGCACCCGATGTGCTGCCGGCCCTCCACTACGCTTGTGCGGTGGGTGGCGCGCTGCTGGTGCTGTTGGTTGGTAAGCTGCTGGCACGGCGCAAGTCCTAGGGAGCGGGCATGAGCGGAGGCGGATTCTGGAAACGCGTATTGGGCGGTGCTGGCAACGAGGCCAGCGAAGCCGAGCGCGCCGCCCCGGCCGGCTTGCAGCGCTACGAGATTGGCGAGGAGATAGGCCGCGGCGCAATGGCCGTCGTCTACCGCGCCACCGACAAGCAAAGCGGCGAGACGCTGGCCATCAAGCGCCTGGCACTGCAGCGCGAGTTCGCCTCCGAAGACCTGGCCGAGGTGCGCCAGCGCTTCATGCGCGAGGCCCGCGCCGCCGGCCATCTGCAGCATCCCGACATCCTGCGGGTAATCGATGCCGGCGAGGCCGAGCAGGACGCCTTCATCGCCATGGAGCTGGTCTCGGGCGAGGACCTGAGCCACTTCACCCGCGCCGGCCACCTGCTGCCCCTGCGCGAGACCGTGGAGCTGGGCATTCGCCTGGCCCGTGCGCTGGCCTATGCCCACAGCCAGGGCGTGGTGCACCGCGACATCAAGCCTGCCAACGTGATGCTGGACCGCGCCAGCGCGGCCGTGAAGATCATGGACTTCGGCATCGCCCGCATTGCCGACGGCAGCCGCACCCGGACCGGCCTGGTGCTGGGAACGCCGTCCTTCATGTCGCCAGAGCAGCTGGCGGGCCTGAAGGTCGATGGCCGCAGCGACCTCTATTCGCTCGGTGCCCTGCTTTATCAGCTCCTGACCGGCCAGCTGCCGCATCAGTCGGAGTCGATGGCCAAGCTGATGTACCGGATCGCCAACGAGCCGGCCCCCGACGCCCGCCACCACCGCAAGGAGCTGCCCGAGTCGCTGGCCCTGGTGCTGGCCTTGGCGCTCGAGAAGCGGCCCGAGCTGCGCTATGCCAGCGGTGAGCAGCTGGCGCAGGACCTGGAAGCGGTGCTCCCGCAGTTGCCAGCCGAGCCCGTCGCCGAGCCTGCTTCAGTGCAAGCCGCGGCGCAAACCGTGGATCCTTTCGCACAAACGCAGCGCCTGAATGTGACCGATCCAGGGCAGAATCCCTGAACTTTGCCGATTCTCAATCTCACCTCAACCCGCGCCCGCTCACGCCCATGACCCTGGAGTTCTTCAGCGCCACTGACGTCGGCCGCGCGCGCGACAACAACGAGGATTCGGTGGCCATGGACGAGGCCGTGGGCCTGGCGGTGCTGGCTGACGGCATGGGCGGCTACAACGCCGGTGAGGTGGCCAGCTCCATGCTGACCTCCTTCATCAAGGCCGAGCTGGGCCGCTGGCTGAAGGAATCGGGCAGCAGCGTGGCGCCGACCGATGTGCGCCGCGCGATGGACATCTGCGTGGACAACGCCAACCGCGCCATCTTCAATGCCGCCAATACCAACCCGCGTTATGCCGGCATGGGCACCACCCTGGTGCTGGCGGTGTTCCGCGAGGAGGGCCTGCTGCTGGGCCATGTCGGCGATTCGCGTGCCTACCGCCTGCGCAATGGCCAGTTCAGCCAGATCACCCGCGACCATTCCTTGCTGCAGGAGCAGCTCGATGCCGGCCTGCTGACCCCCGAAGAGGCGGTCTTCTCCAGCAACAAGAATCTGGTCACCCGGGCCGTCGGCGTCGAAGATGCGGTGATGCTGGAGCTGCACCAGCATGAAGTGCAACCAGGTGATGTTTACCTGATGTGCTCGGACGGTCTGTCCGATATGCTCGACGACGATGCGCTGGCACAGTTGTTGATTAGCCACCCTTCTCTGTCGGAAGCGGCGCAGGCACTGATCGATGCCGCCAATGACATGGGCGGCAAGGATAATATTGCGGTCGTTTTGGTCCGCGCCGAAGGCCGGGCTCGGCCCTCGGGTCGTACCTGGTGGCCATTTGGCCGACGCTGAAGTCTCGCGCTTCGGTAGCAGCATCCCTGCAATGGCGTCGGTCCGCCGCAGATAACTATGGGGTCAACAATGGGCAAGCTGGTTGTTTCGCTCGACGGAGTGGTGATCAAGGAGGTGCAGATCACCAAGGACAAGACCACGCTTGGGCGTCGGCCCTACAACGACATCGTCATCGACAACCTCGCCGTCAGCGGCGAGCATGCGGTGTTGCAGATGGTGGGTGCGGATGTCTTCATCGAAGACCTCAATTCGACCAACGGCACCTACATCAACGGCAAGGCGATCAAGAAGCAGCTGCTGGCCAACAACGACATCGTCGAAGTGGGCAAGTACAAGATCAAGTACCTGGTCGAAGACAGCGCCGACTACGAAAAGACCATGATCCTGAAGCCGGGAGCGAACGCGCCCACCGGCTTCGGCCTGCCGTCCAGCTTCGGCGCTCTGTCGGCCCCGGCCAGCAGTACCGTGCCGGCGGTGATCAAGGTGCTGACTGGCGCGGCTGCCGGCCGTGAAGTCAGCCTGACCAAGGTCGTCACCACGGTGGGCAAGCCCGGCGTGCAGGTGGCGTCGATCACCAAGCGTCCGTCGGGCTATGTGTTCGCCCATGTGGAAGGCGCCCAGCGCCCCAGCGTCAATGGCGCACCGCTGACCGCCGAGTCCGTGGCGCTGCGAAGCGGCGACGTGATCGAGCTGGCCGGCACCCGGATGCAGTTCGTCCAGAGCGCGTGAAGCAAGTCACGTGAGCGGGTGCCGCACCGCGCGGCCCTCGTTCATCAGCTCATTCGGTGTGAACTAGGGCGTGGGCGGCGCCGCTTGCAGCGCGTAAATTCAAGGCCTGTTGCCCGTGTGCCAATCCCTGGACGCGGAGCTCGCAAGCCTCATCCATGACTATTCGCGTTCTCGGCTGCTCCGGCGCCATCGCTGCTGGTTACAAGACCACAGCCTTCCTGCTTGACGATGACGTCCTGATCGACGCCGGCACCGGCGTGGGCGACCTCACGGTGCAGGAGCTGGCCGGCATCGACCACATCCTGATCAGCCATTCGCACCTGGACCATGTGCTGGCCATCGGCCTGCTGGCCGACACGGTGCTGCGGCTGCGCGCCCAGGCCGGGCGGCCGCCGATTCAGGTCCATGCCTTGCCCGAGACCATCGAGGCGCTGCGCCGTCACATTTTCAACGGCGTGATCTGGCCTGACTTCAGCCGCCTGCCCAGCCCCGACGCGCCGGTCCTGAGCTTTCATCCCTTCCAGATCGGCGAGCGGCTGACCCTGGGCCCCGGCCGCGAGGTCGAAGTGCTGAAGGCCGAGCACACGGTGCCGGCCTGCGGCTTTGCGGTCGACAACGGGTCGGGCAGCCATTGGGTCTTTACTGGCGACACCGGCCCCAACGCGGCCCTGTGGAAGCGCCTGGCCACCATGAAGCTGGCGCACCTGGTGATCGAGACCGCCTTCGGCGACGACGAATCCGAGCTGGCCCGCATCAGCCAGCATCTCTGCCCGCAGGAGCTGGGCCGCGAGCTGGCGCAGCTGGCCGGCAGCGTCGAAGTGCACATCACGCATATCAAGCCCGGCGAGCTGGACGCCGTGATGAGCGAGATCGGCGCTCAGGCAAGCCCTCACCACATCCGGGCCCTGAGCGCAGGTCAGTTGATGACCTGGTGATTACCCTCGGTCCAACTGCCTCGCGGCCGCCGATCTGGCGGCCGTTTTCATTTCAGAGCCGGGCCCTGCAGGCTGACAAAAAATGTCAGCTGACGTGCCGTGAGCCCAAATGCGGCAGCGCTGATGACAATTTCCGTCAGCCCGTGGCTCGGCGAAAGCGGCGGTTCGTGACCAGGCTCACGAATCCAGGCCGACATGGGGCTGGCACGGCAACTGCATTCATTGGGAGTGTCTCTATCCCTCAATCCCTGCTGTAGGAGTTCCTCATGAAGCGTATCCAACAAGGTTTCACCCTGATCGAACTGATGATCGTCGTTGCGATCATCGGCATCCTGGCCGCCGTGGCCATTCCCCAGTACAAGGACTACACGGCCAAGTCCAAGGCCGCATCGGCCCTGGCCAGCCTGAATTCGGTCAAGACTGCAGTCACGATCTGCGCCCAGGAAAAGGGCACGCTGGCTGCCTGCAATGACTCGGCCGCCGGCATTCCTTCGTGGACCGCCACATCGTTGGTCAGCGGCATCGCTGTCGACGCCACCAGCGCCGAAATCACCGCCACCATTCCGGCCAATGCCATGGGTAATTCCGCAGACGCCACCATCAAGCTGACCCCCACGCTGGGCGGTGCAACGGTCGCTTGGGCCATCACTGGTTCGTCGGGCTTGCCGGAGGCTGTTCAGAACGCGCTGAAGAAGAACAACGCAGCTTCGGCGACCACCTGAGCTGGCATAGATCTCGGCAGCGCAAGCTGTTTGAATCGGGAGGGGGCTTCGGCCCCCTTTTCTCGTTTCAGCGTCTCTTCATCGCCATGGATCTTGTCCACAACGATTTGCGGCTTCCGCCAAGGGCAACGCGCGCTGTTGCCGCAGTGCTGCTGGGAGCGCTGTTGCTGCTCCTTAGCATCCCGGTCCTGTTGGATTCCTGGTTTGTCCTGACAGGCCGCCACGAGGAACCCTTGCGGATGGCATTGATGCCCTTGCTGCTGCATGGATTGCTGCTGGCCCTCTTGCTGGGGTTGTGTGGCAGGGTTCGTCGGGCGCTGTGGGTCCTGGTGCCCGCGGCCGCGCTCGCACCTTTCGAGTTTTTCTACCTGTTGCAGTACCGATTGCCCTCTGGCCCGCACGTGTACGGTGTGATTGCTGACACCGATGGCGCCGAGGCTTCCAGCTGGCTGGGCCCCTGGGTAGTGCCGCTGGTGGTTGGGCTGGTCTTGCTGCTTGCAGCGCTCGCCTGGACAGCCCGGCAGATCCATCGAGCTGACCTGTACTGGCGGGGACGCTCCCGCCTCCTTTTGACGGGCGGCAGCATGATGCTGTTGTTGCTGTTTGCCGTTCTGGACATGGCGAGCGACAGGGTAGACACGGCAATCAGGCCGGCGCTGCCCAACGGCTATCTGCAGCATTCGCTTTCAACCTTCAACCCGGGCTTGGTGCCGGACTTGCAGCGAAGCTTTCCTTGGGGTTTGCCGATGCGTTGGCAGCACTTCCGGGAGCACCAGCAGGCCTTGGCGGCCCACCGCGAAGCCGCAGCGCGTCATGACTTCGGCGTTCGCTGGCGATCGGGTCAGGAGAGCTCGCAGCGGCAGCTGGTGGTGCTCGTCATCGGCGAAACAGGCCGGCCGGATCGCTGGCACCTGTTCGGCGCTGCTCGTGCCACAACGCCCAAGCTGTCTGCACGCGCCGGCATCGTGACGTTCAACGACGCCGTCAGCGGTGCCTCCGCGACGCGCGAGGCCGTGCCCTTGATGCTCACCCGTCGCCCGCCAGAGCAGATGCTGTCGCCACCCAGCGAGGCGTCCGTGGTGAGTGCCTTCAAGCAGGCGGGCTTCAAGACCTACTGGCTCAGCACGCAAGGCGCAGCGGGTGCGCATGAAACACCGATCTCGGTGCTGGCTCGAGAAGCCGATGAGCAGCACTTCGTGAACGGTGTCGACTACCGTGGTGCTGGTGCACTGGATGGCGATCTGCTCCCTCTGCTGCAGAAAATCCTGGCCAAGGGCGAGGACAAGCAGTTCATAGTGCTGCACACGCTGGGTAGCCACATGAACTACGCGCATCGCTACCCACTGTCCTTTGAGCTGTTCAAGCCGGCCTTGTCTCACCAGGACAATCCCGACATCTGGCGGCCCGTGCAAGTTGAGGAGATGCGCAATGCCTACGACAACAGCGTGCTCTACACCGACCATGTGCTCGACGCGGCAATCGAGATGCTGGCGCGCACCGGCGGTCACGCCAGCCTGATGTATGCGGCCGACCACGGCGAGGCACTCCACGACGGCAATTGCAAGCGGGCGGGCCATGGCTTTGCCGCTGCAGTCAATTACCGTGTGCCGATGTTCCTGTGGTTGTCTGAGCGTTGGCAGCGCGACCGGCCCGGCAGCAAGGACCTGCTCGAGCGCCGCCGCCATGAGCCCGTCAGTGCGATGGCAGTCTTCCCCACCCTGACGGGCCTTGCCGGTTTTGACATTGCCGCGCCGCATGCCCACACCGACCTGGGCCTGGCGACTGGATCCGGCGCGCGCCGCCTGGTGACCCATTTCGGCGATTTTGACAAGGATCTGGCGGGCAAGCAGTGCGACAGCCAGCCGCTTGTTCCATAGGCAATGGTGATGCTGCCCCAGCCGCTACAGTTCAGCATTTCGCCCCGAGCTGAAGCGATCCGGATGCAACCGTCGACACGCCCTGATGCCTTGAACCCGGCTGCGCTGGTCATCTTGCTGGCCGCTGCCGTCCCGCCCCTGCTGGCCTACAACCTCACTCCTTCCGCCACGCTGTTCAATCAGCTGGCTTCGCTGGCCGCCTGGGGCGTGGTCCTGGCGCTGCTGGCGGCCAATGGGCAGCGCCTGGCGACGCGCATGCCGGCAGCGGGTTGGGCCTTGTTCCTGCTGATGGCGGCCATCGTCGCGTCACCGTTCTGGACCGGCTTGCCAAGCTCGCTGGCCCTGAGCGGACTTGGGCTGGTAGGCGCGGCGCTGCTGGTCCTGCTGGCGGCGGCGGGCACCAGCGCTGAACTGAGGGTGCGGGCCTTTGAGGGCCTGGCCTGGGCGCTGCTGCTGGCGGGCCTGGCCAGCGTCGGGGTGTCACTGGTGCAGGTGTTCGCGCCGCAATGGGCGGACGGCAGCTGGATCGCGCGCTCGGGCATTGCCGGCCGTGCCGTCGGCAATATGCGCCAGCCCAACCATCTGGCCAGCCTGCTGCTGTGGGCCTGCATCGCGGCCGTGTTCCTGTCCGAACGATATGGCAGCTGGCGCCGCTCGCGCATGGCGCTTCTGCCCCTGGTTCTCTTCGCATTCGTGTTCTGCGTGGTGCTGACGGCCTCCCGCACCGGCATGATCGGCGTCGGCCTGCTGGCGCTCTGGGGTTTGCTGGACTGGCTGGACGGCAAGCTGAGCCGCACCAGCCGCATCGCCCTGCTGCTCACGCCCTTGATGCTGTGGGCCAGCTGGGAGCTGATGGCCGCGTGGGCCCATGCGGGTGGCCACGCCTTTGGCGCCGAGTCGCGCCTCGCCGAAGGTGCCGGCTCGCCCTCGCGCCTGGGCGTGTTGCGCAATGCCTGGTCGCTGGTCCTGGCCTATCCGCTCACTGGCGTGGGCTGGGGCGAGTTCAATCTCGCCTGGACGATGACGCCGTTCCCGGACCGTCCGATCGCCTTCTTCGATCACACGCACAACCTGGTGATGCAGCTGCTCGTCGAGCTGGGCGTGCCGCTGGCTTGCGCAGTGCTCGGCTTGCTGCTCTGGTCGCTTTGGCGGGCCTTCGCGGCGGGGCAGCGCCAGCACGGGGAGCAGGGGGCGATGCTGCGTTGCGCCTTCATGCTGGTCTTGATGATCGGCCTGCACAGCCTGCTGGAGTACCCGCTCTGGTATGCCTACTTTCTGCTTCCGACAGCCTATGCCTTTGGCCTGTGCCTGATGCCGGCCCAGGCACCGGCGAGCATGTCGTCACAGGGCTCGCGCAGCAGCCATGTACTCTTGCTTGGCGGCCTGCTGATGGTGTTCGGGAGCGCTGTTGCATTGCGTGACTACCGCTCCGTGGTGGCCATCTATGCGCCGGCCGAAAACGCCGGCCCGCTGCAGCAGCGCATTGCTGACGGGCAGGCCAGCCTGTTTTTCGCGCCTCAGGCCGAGTACGCGGCAGCAACGAGCCTGGGTGTCAGCGAAGCTTCGCTGGATGCGGCCAGGCGCACTGGGCATAACCTGATCGATGTGCGCCTGATGATGGCCTGGGCGCAGGCGCTGCATGCGACCGGCGACGACGACCGGGCCCGCTATCTGGTGCAGCGCCTGAAAGAATTCCGCAATGCCCAGGCAGAGGAATGGCTGGCCGAGTGCGCCGCGCCGTTGGCCGAAGGGGCGGCGCGACCCTTCCAGTGCGACCCACCGAGCCGCGTCTACAGCTTCAAGGAAATGCGCTGAGCGCTCGAGTGTGTGTGTGCCTGCGCCGGGGCCTACACCTCGGCGCGCCACTCGCCCGACTTGCCGCCCTGCTTTTCCAGCACGCGGATCTGCTCCATGACCATGCCGCGGTCGGCGGCCTTGCACATGTCGTAGATGGTGAGCAGGCCGATGTGCACGGCGGTGAGCGCTTCCATCTCGACGCCGGTGCGGCCCAGCGTTTCGACCTGGGCACGGCAGTTCACGGCATGGGCTTGTTCATCGATCTCGAAATCGACGGCCACCCGCGTGATGGGCAATGGGTGGCACAGGGGAATCAGCTCCGCCGTGCGCTTGGCTGCCTGGATGGCCGCGATGCGCGCCACGCCCAGCACGTCGCCCTTCTTGGCCGTGCCGCTCTGGATCAGCGTCAGCGTGGCCGGCAGCATGCGAATGCGGCCGGCCGCCACCGCGACCCGGTGGGTCTCGGCTTTGGCGGCCACATCGACCATATGGGCCTGGCCTTGAGCGTCGAAATGGGTCAGAGGCGAGTTCATGGGTTGGAAACAATCCGGAGACACAGTCTCTGCCATGATAGGGGCCTTGCTCCCCGGTGCCGATGCCATGTCCCGTTCCCTGAACCGACCCAGCCGCCTGGCCGTGGCTTGCCTCAGCGCGCTGCTGATGCTGGGCCCGCAAACCCGCTTGCACGCTCAGGTCAACCTGCCCTCGCTGGGCGACGCGGTCTCGGACGAATTCAGCATCAGCAACGAGCGCCGTATCGGCGACCAGGTGATGCGCTCGATCAAGCTCGACCCGGACTACCTCGACGATCCGCTGCTGTTCGAATACATCAGCAATCTCTGGCAGCCGCTGGTCGGCGCAGCAACCCGAACCGGCAACCTGGGTGAGGACGTCAAGGAGCGCTTCGCGTGGGAGCCCTTCCTGGTGCGGGACCGCAGCGTCAATGCCTTTGCACTGCCCGGCGGCTATGTCGGTGTGCATCTGGGCCTGATCGCGATGACCGGCACCCGCGATGAACTTGCCTCGGTGCTGGCGCATGAGTTGTCGCACGTCACGCAGCGGCATATCGCGCGCTCTGTGGCGCAGGAATCTCGCAACAGCCTGCTCGCCACGGCAGCGATGCTGGCGGGCCTGCTGGTGGCAGTGAAGGGCGGCAGCGCGGACGTGGCCAACGCGGCCATGGTCGGCGGCCAGGCGGCGGCCCAGCAGGCCTCCCTCAATTTCTCGCGCGACATGGAGCGCGAGGCCGACCGCGTCGGCTTCGGCGTGCTGACGGAAGCGGGCTATGCCGGCACCGGCATGTACGCGATGTTCGAGCGGCTCGAGCAGGCCAATCACCTGAACGATTCCGGCGCCTATCCCTATCTGCGCACCCACCCGCTGACCAGCGAGCGCATCGGCGATGCCCGCGCCCGCCTGGGCACCGGCAGCTGGGAGCGGCCGCGCAGTGCGGCCGAGCATGTGCTGATGGCTGCGCGCTCGCGCGTGCTGATGGACCCGCGTGCCGAATCCTGGGCGCAGCTGCAGAACCTCGATGCCGGCGCGCGCACGGTCGATGGCAAGAGCTTCGAGCAGCTGGGCGCTCGCTATGCAAGCGCCCTGGCCTCGATAAAGATGCGCAACTTTGATCGCGCCGAGGCCGCCTTGGGCGCTGCCTACTTTGAGCTGGCGCGCCTGGGGTCCGACTCACGCGGCTTGCGCGCCTTGCACTATCTCGCCGCTGAACTGGCGGTGGCGCGCGGTCGTCCGCAAGCTGCACTCACGGCGCTGGGTCAGCTCGATGGCGAGCGCAGCCGCGTGATGCTGCTGGAGCGGGCCAAGATCGGGATGACCGATCCCGACCTGGCCACGGCGCGTGATGCTGCCGATGGCTTGCAAACCTATGTCGCCGTCAACAACCGCGATGCCACTGCCTGGAATCAGCTGGCGCAGTTGTGGGAGCGCTTGAACCAGCCGCTGCGCGCGGTGCGCGCGCAGGGTGAGGCGCGGGCTGCCGTGGGTGACTTGGGCGGCGCCATCGACCGCCTGCGCTCCGGCCTGCGCCAGTCAAGGAGCCGCGACTCCGACCAGATCGAAGCATCGGTCATCGATGCGCGTCTGCGCACCTTGATCTACGAGCAGCGCCAGTTGCTGGCCGAGATGTACCCGCGCGGCGTGC
Source organism: Paucibacter sp. JuS9 (assembly GCF_044043925.2). Taxonomy (NCBI): domain Bacteria; kingdom Pseudomonadati; phylum Pseudomonadota; class Betaproteobacteria; order Burkholderiales; family Sphaerotilaceae; genus Roseateles; species Paucibacter sp. JuS9. Next base: position 4,150,756 of record NZ_CP194172.1, on the reverse strand, counting down.
CGCCGGGTGCCGAGCGGCCCTGACAGCCAGGCTATTCAACCGCCGGGAACAGGCGCTCCATCGCCACGTCGATCACCATGCCGCACAGGCTGTAGATCAGCGAGCCGATCAGCGCCGCCCAGAAGCCGCTGACAGCAAAGCCTTCCAGCAGATTGGCCGCAGCCCAGAACATCAGCGCGTTGATCACGAACAGGAAGAGACCCAGGCTCAGCACCGTGACCGGCAGGGTCAGCAGCACGAGGATGGGCCGCAGCAGCGTATTCAAGAGGCCCAGCACCAGGGCCGCAATCAGCGCCGAGACGAAGCTCTTGACCTCGACGCCCGGGTAGAGGTGCGCCAGCAGCAGCAGCGCCGTGGCAAGTAGGAACCATCGCACAAGGGTCTTCATGGCCCGAGCATACAGGCGCGCCCGGGCACTCGGCATCGGGAGCTGGAGCAGGAAAGCGACGCGAAGCGACAAGATATGAATGGCAATAGGAATCGTTCGCATTTGTGTTAAGCTTCGGCAACGCGAGGCCAGTCGATGCGCTCGCGACCCAGCTTGACCCTTGTGATGAGTCAGACCCTCGCACTCTCTGCCAACTTCGGTGCCGCCATTCCAGGCACTGCGCCTTACGCCGAGGCACCACGCCGCCGCCTGGCCCTGGGCGTGCTGGTGCTGCATCTGCTCTTCCTGTGGGGATTGCTGCAGCACGAGCTGGTGAGCCAGGTGGTGCAGAAGGCCAAGCCCATCGTGGTCAGCCTGATTGCAGACAGCGAGCTACCCAAGCCGCAGGTGGCCGTGGTGGCACAGCCGCAGCTGCCGCAGATGCAGATTCCGGCCCTGACCGTGCCCGTGCCCGAGGTGCAGATCACCGCGCCGGCTGTCACGCCGCAAGTGACCGTGGCGCCACCGCCGCCGGCGCCGATTCAGCCGCAAGTGACTGCGCCCACCGCCGTTACAGCGCCCGCGCAGCCGCCCGCGCCGCCCGCCATCAAGACCATTCCTGCCGGCGCGGTGCGCTACCTGAACGAGCCGCGGCTGCTGGTGCCGACGCTGTCGCGCAGGCTGGGTGAGCAGGGCATCGTCTACCTGCGCGTGATCGTCGATGTGAACGGGCGTCCGCGCGAAATCAGCTTGAAGAAATCCAGCGGCTTCGACCGCCTCGATCAGCAGGCGCTGCAGGACATGCGCAGCGCCCGCTTCGTGCCGCAGACCGAGAACGGTCAGCCGATCGAATGGGAAGTGGTCGCGCCGCTGTCCTACGAACTCGTGCGCTGAGTCGCCGCCGCACTCAGACCCAGTAATCCACCGCTGACAAGGCCGCCCGTGTGGCGACCCTGGGCAGCGCTTTGCCTGAATTCATTTGAGGAGATCCGACATCATGTCCAACAAGATCAAGAAGACCATGCCGCACGCGCTGCTGCCACTGGGCGCGCTGGCCGCCGGTTTCGGCCTGGCCTCGGCCAGCTTGGCCCAGACGGCCACGACGCCGGCTGCACCTTCCAAGCCAGCGAGCGCACCGGCCACGCCAGCTGAAACCACGCTGCCCGTGGTGCGTGCCAAGGCCACGGTGGAGAAGAGCGGCAAGGAAGACTATCAAGCCACCGAGACCCAGATCGGCAAGGGCAAGCAGGAACTGCGCGACATTCCTCAGTCGATCACGGTCGTGACCGAGAAGCTGATCGACGACCGCAACCTCGACACGATGAAGGACGTGCTGAAGAACACCGCCGGCATCACGTTCATGGCGGCCGAAGGCGGCGAAGAAGACATCCGCCTGCGCGGTTTTCCGCTGCAAGCGACCGGCGACGTGTTCATCGACGGCATGCGCGACCCGGCCTTCTACGAGCGCGACACCTTCTTCTACGACCGCCTGGAACTGCTGCGCGGCTCAGCCTCGATGCTGTTCGGCCGCGGCTCCACCGGCGGCGCGGTCAACCAGGTCAGCAAGAGCCCTCGCCTGCTGAATGAAAACCAGATCGATGTCACCCTGGGCAGCCATGAGTACGCCCGCGTCGTTGGCGACTTCAACATGAAGACCGGCGATGGCGAGGCCCTGCGCATTGGCGCCATGGTCACCAAGGCCGACAACAACGGCGCCGGCAGCTCGCTGGACAAGCGTGGCCTGGCCGCGACCTACCGCCTGGGTATCGGCGAAGTCGACGAGTTCGCCGCCACGCTGTACTACCTCGACAACGACAACGGCATGAACTACGGCATGCCCTGGATCCGGCCGACGCTGAGTGCGCCGACCAGCGAGACCACGACGATTCCGGTGGACCCGAGCGCCTTCTACGGCATGGCCAGTGACCGCAATGCCGGCAGTGCCGCCTGGGCTCTTCTGAGCCACACGCACCGCTTCTCGCCCAGGACCGAAGTCACCACCAAGATTCGCAAGGCCGACTACACCCGCGACCAGCGCGCCGGCACCGTGCGATTCGCAGGCGCGACTTCGCAGCCTGACCGCCTGGGCGTTTCGCTGGAGACATTCGGCCCTAACACCGTCATCACGCGCGGCACGCAGCTGAAGGTGCAAGACCTGCAGACGCTGTCGGCCCAGAGCGACTTCAGCTCGAAGTTCGATGCCCTGGGTGTCGGCCACTCGCTGCAGGCCGGGGTCGACTACTCGAAGGAAGAGAAGCAGGTCTATGGTGCGCTGAGCGCTGCCCAGGGCGGCGTGTCGCCGACCAAGGTGGGCACCACGGTGGGCAAACCGAGCGACGGCGCCTCGATCGACGAGAGCCTGCGCAAGTTCCGCGTCGCCAACGAGTACACCTCGAACGCTGCCGGCGCTTACCTGCAAGACCTGATCCAGCTGGCACCGCAATGGAAGGTCCTGGCCGGCGTGCGCTACGACTGGCTCAAGGGCGACTACAACACCTTCAGCATTCCCAATGCGGCGGTCACGCCGGTCACCACGACCAGTTATCGCATGAAGGTCTCGGAATGGAGCAAGCGCGCTGCCGTGCTGTTCCAGCCGAATGCCGTGATGTCCTTCCACTTCGGCGGCGCCACGTCCTTCAACACCTCGGGCGATGCCTACTCGCTCGGCGCTTCGAACCAGAACACGCCGCCGGAACAGTCGGTCAATATCGAACTCGGTGCCAAGCTCGATTCCTCGGATGGCAACTTCACCACCCGCCTGGCCCTGTTCCGCTCGACCAAGCTGCACGAGCGCAATACCGACCCACTGGTCGACCTGGTCACGCTGTCGGGCAAGCGTCATGCTGCCGGCTTCGAAGTCGACTTCACCGGCCGCCTCGCGCCGGGCTGGGAAGTGTTCTCGTCCTTCATGTGGATGCCGGTCGCCAAGATCGACATCGCGGCGCCCGGCGCTGAAGGCCAGGGCTCCCGCCCATCGCTTACGCCGCAGTACTCCGGCACCTTCTGGACCACCTACCAGATCACGCCGCAGCTGCGCCTGGGCGGCGGCCTGAACGCCCGCAGCGCTCAGCAGCCCAATCGCAACCCGGGCTTCTACGCCGACAAGTTCATCACCGGTGACCTGATGGCCGAGTACACGATGGTGCAGGAGAAGCTGGTCTTCAAGGCCAACCTGAGCAATGTGACCAACAAGCTCTACGCCGATTCGCTCTATACCGGCCACTACATTCCGGGTGCTGGCCGCCTGCTGCAGCTGACTGCGAGCTTCAAGTTCTGATCTGTCCTTCAGGGGATGTTGGGCGCCGTGTCGGACCTTCCGGCCGGCGCCGTTTCTTTTCGGGTCGCCTGCCCGGACGCTGACGCTGTGATGGATCAATGCGTGCCGGCCAATCTTTGCTAAGGTGGCAACCATGCTGCTGCGAGTTCCCCAAGTCCTGAACCCTGCCGAACTGCGGCAGGCCCGCGAACTGCTGTCTGGTGCCAGCTGGATCGACGGCGCCTTGACCGCCGGCAGCCAGGCCGCACAGGTCAAGCACAATGAGCAGCTGCCGCGAGACGGCGCCGAGAGCCAGACGCTTCAGCAACTGGTGCTGGGCGCGCTGGAACGCAGCACGCTGTTCTTCTCGGCGGCCCTGCCCAAGCGCGTGTTGCCGCCGATGTTCAACCGCTATGCCGGCGCGAACAACCGCTATGGCAAGCACGTGGACCAGGCGATCCGCTACATCCCCGGCGGCATGCAGCGCGTGCGCACCGACGTTTCCTGCACCGTGTTCCTGGCCGGGCCCGATGAATACGAGGGCGGCGAGCTGGTGATAGCAGACACCTTCGGCGAGCAGCGCATCAAGCTCGAGGCCGGCGACGCGGTGCTCTACCCCGGCACCAGCGTGCATTGCGTCGAGCCGGTCACGCGCGGTGCGCGCCTGGCGAGCTTCTTCTGGATCGAGAGCATGGTGCGAAGCGACGAGCAGCGCCGCCTGCTGTTCGAGCTCGACCAGGCCCTGATGCAGCTGCGCACCGAGCATGGCGACAGCGAGGCCACCACACGTCTGGCCGGCACTTATCACAACCTGCTGCGCATGTGGGCCGACACCTGATGGCCGACGCGATGCAGCAAGGCCTGGAGCCCATCCCCGCGGGCGTCGTAAACCTCACCGACTTCGAGGCGCATGCGCAGGCGCGGATGAGCGAGCAGGCCTGGGCCTACTTCAGCGGCGGTGCGGCGGACGAGCTGACGCTGCGCGCCAACCACGCTGCCTGGGATGCCATTCATTTGCAGCCGCGCGTGCTGCGCGACTTGAGCGGCGGCCACACGCGGGTCACGCTGCTTGGCCGCGAACTGCCGCATCCGATCCTGCTGGCGCCGATTGCCTATCAGCGCATGGCCCATGCCGATGGCGAGCTCGGCGTGGCGCATGCAGCAGCCGCGCAAGCTGCCGGCATGATCCTCAGCGCACAGTCCAGCATGCCGATGGAGTCGATTGCCGCTGCCTTCGCCGGCGAGCCGCAACGCGGGCCGCTGTGGTTCCAGCTCTATTGGCGAGACGACCGCGACTTCATGCGCGAGTTGCTGAAGCGGGTCGAGCGCGCAGGCTATGAAGCCCTGGTGCTGACGGTCGATGCACCGGTGCATGGCGCGCGGGACCGCGAGCGCCGCGCCGGCTTCGCATTGCCGGCCGATGTGCGCGCGGTCAATCTCGGCGGCTTGAAGAAGGCCATCGATCTGCAGCCCGGCCAGAGCCTGATGTTCGATGGCCTGATGGCCCGCGCCGCTACTTGGGCGGAGGTGCAATGGCTGCGCGAGCACAGCAAGCTGCCGCTGCTGCTCAAGGGTGTCCACCACCCGGATGACGCGCGGCAGGCGCTGTCGCTCGGCGTTGCAGGCTTTGTCGTGTCCAACCATGGCGGCCGCACGCTCGATGCCTTGCCGCCTTCCGCCGCGCTCTTGCGCCGCATGCGTGCGGCGCTCGGGCCGGAGGTGCCGCTGCTGGTGGACGGCGGCATCCGCCGCGGCACCGACGTTCTGAAGGCGCTCGCGCTGGGCGCCGATGCGGTGCTGCTGGGCCGTCCCTATGTGTTCGCGCTGGCCGCTGCGGGCGCGCATGGAGCGGCGCATGCGATCCGGCTTTTGCGCGATGAATACGAGATCGCGATGGCCCTCTGTGGTTGCCGCACGCGCTCCGACATCGGGCCGCAGTTGCTCCAGAGCGCGCACGAATGATGCACGCGAGCGACAACCAAGGGTAAACAAGGCCGATTTCATCGTGTCTTGTCGCAAAGTTCCTCTATGAGAGCCTTCTCAATGCGAGAGGTGCGCAGTACCATTCGCTGCGCAGGGTGCTAGAGAGAAACGAAGGGTCAAGACCTTCCCCCGGACCCGGCACATCAACAACCTTTGATGGAGAGAATCGAAATGGCAACTGCGAAGAAGGCCGCCCCCGCCAAGAAGGCGGCACCGGCTAAGAAAGCCGCTCCGGCGGCCAAGAAGGCGGCTCCGGCCAAGAAGGCCGCTCCGGCGAAGAAAGCAGCTCCTGCGAAGAAGGCTGCACCCGCCAAGAAGGCCGCTGCTCCCGCGAAGAAGCGGACTCCCAATGCAGCATTCATGAAGGCCATGACGCCTTCCGCTGCACTGGCCGCCATCGTCGGCTCGGCACCGCTGCCGCGTACCGACGTGACCAAGAAGGTCTGGGAGTACATCAAGAAGAACAAGCTGCAAGACGCGGTGCAGAAGCGCATCATCGTCGCCGATGCCAAGCTGAAGGAAATCTTCGGCAAGGCCAAGGCCGATATGTTCGAGATGACCAAGCTGATCAACAGCCACTTGAAGTGAAGCGCTGGCGCGGCTCTCGCAGCCGCGCCGCCGCAGCAACAAACCCGGCCCCGGCCGGGTTTTTTTATGCCTGCGCCATCAACCTGTGCACGAGGCCTTTGCTTCAGGGCAGGCCGAGTTGACGACGCAGGGCGGCGAGCAGCTTCAAGACATCAATGGGCTTGAGCCAGTAGTCGACAAAGCCGGCCTTTCGCGCGGCGGCGATGTGCTCATCCAGCGCATCGGCCGACAAGGCAATGCAGGGCGGCTGCGGCAGCGCGGCATTCGCGCGCAGCGCCGAGAGCAGTTCCAGGCCATTCATGTCCGGCAGGTTCATGTCCACGAGCATCAGGTCCGCCCCCGAGGCGGCCAGCAACGCCAGGCCCTCGGCACCGGTCTCCGCGCAATCGAGCTGCCATTGCTGCTCGGGTGGCAGCAGGCGGAACACCTCTTCCATCAGCACCATATTGAGGCGGTCGTCTTCGATGTAGATGACGCGGGGCATGGCCGCAGAGCGTAGCAGCGTTCTGCGTGGGCCGGGCCGAATCAGCGCGAGCGCTGCAAGCGGCGCTCGAGAAAATCAAGCCGGTCCTGGCCCCAGAACAGCTCGCCTTCGACCGCATAGGTTGGCGCGCCGAACACGCCGGCGTCGATGGCTTGCTGCGTGTTGAGGTCGTAGCGCTCGGCCGCGGCCTGCGAATGGCCGTCCTCGATACGACGCGGTGCCAGGCCTTGCCGAGCCACGAGATCGGCCAGCACGCGCTCGTCGGCGATGTTGAGCTCTTCCACCCAGACAGCCCGCAGGATGGCGCCAGCGAGCTTCATGGCGGCCTCGGCGCCGTCGAGCAGGTCCACCGCGATGATCAGCTTGGCCGCATCGTCCGGTTGCACCGGAAAGTAGCGCGGCTTCAAGGTCAGGGGCACGTCCAGCCATTCGCTGAAGCGCTGCAGCTCGACCAGGCGATAGGCCTGGCGCTGCGGCGCCCGCTTGGCCAGCGGCAGGCCGCCGGACACCGGAAAGACCTTGCCGCCGAGGTCGCAGGGCAGGATCCTCACCACCGCACCGTGGCGTTTGGCGATCTCGGTAAAGCGCTGATGGCCGAGGTAGGTCCAGGGCGAGTTGGGCGCGAAGTAGTAGTCCACCGAAAGGGTCGAGGCCATGGTCTGGTTTCCTGCAAGGGAAAGGCGGGCAGCCAGTCTAGTCCGCTCGTGTCCGGTGTGCAGCCAGGGGTTTTTGCCCGCTGGCGTCAGCGTCCGAGCAGCGGCTTCAGATAGCGCCCGGTATGGCTGCCTTCGTGGTCGGCCAACTGTTCCGGCGTGCCGGCCAGCAAGAGCTGGCCCCCGCCCGAGCCGCCTTCCGGGCCCATGTCGATCAGCCAGTCGGCCGTCTTGATCACGTCCAGGTTGTGCTCGATCACGACGATGGTGTTGCCCGCGTCGCGCAGCTGATGCAGGACTTTGAGCAGCAGCGCGATGTCGGCGAAATGCAGGCCGGTGGTCGGCTCGTCCAGGATGTAGAGCGTGCGGCCGGTGTCGCGCTTGGAGAGCTCCAGCGCCAGCTTCACGCGCTGCGCCTCACCGCCAGACAGCGTCGTGGCGCTCTGCCCCAGCTTCACGTAGCCTAGGCCCACATCCAGCAGCGTCTGCAGCTTGCGCGCCAGCGTTGGCACGGCGCTGAAGAAGGCATAGGCGTCTTCCACCGTCAGGCCGAGCACCTGGGTGATGTTCTTGCCCTTGTAGAGCACCTCCAGTGTCTCGCGGTTGTAGCGCGCGCCGTGACAGGTGTCGCAGGGAACGTAGACGTCGGGCAGGAAGTGCATCTCCACCTTGATCACGCCGTCGCCCTGGCAGGCCTCGCAGCGGCCGCCAGCGACATTGAAGCTGAAGCGGCCGGGGCCGTAGCCGCGCTCACGGGCAGTGGGCATCTCGGCGAAGAGCTCGCGGATCGGCGTGAACAGGCCGGTGTACGTTGCGGGGTTCGAGCGCGGCGTGCGGCCGATCGGCGACTGGTCGACGTTGATGACCTTGTCGAAAGCGTCCATGCCTTCGATCTCGTCGTGCGCCGCCGGGTCCTGGTGGCTTTGATAGAGCTTTTTGGCCACGGCCGCGTAAAGCGTGTCGTTCACCAGCGTGCTCTTGCCCGAACCCGAAACGCCGGTGACGCAGGTCAGGACGCCAATGGGGATCTCGACCGTCACGCCCTTCAGGTTGTTGCCGCGCGCGTTGACGATCTTGAGCCTGCCCGCATCCTCCGCTGGTTTGTGTCGCTCGGCCGGCACTTCGATGCGCTCCACGCCGCTGAGGTAGCGGCCGGTCAGCGACTCGGGATTGGCCGCCACTTCGGCTGGCGTGCCCTGGGCCATGATGCGGCCACCATGCACGCCGGCGCCGGGGCCGAGGTCCAACACATGGTCGGCCGCTCGGATCGCGTCTTCATCATGCTCGACCACCAGCACCGAGTTGCCCAGGTCGCGCAGCCGGCGCAGCGTGGCGATCAGGCGGTCGTTGTCGCGCTGGTGCAGGCCGATGGAGGGCTCGTCGAGCACATACATAACGCCGGTCAGGCCAGAGCCGATCTGCGAGGCCAGGCGGATGCGCTGGGCTTCGCCGCCAGAGAGTGTGTCGGCGCTGCGGTCCAGGCTCAGGTAATTGAGGCCCACGTCGTTCAGGAAGCGCAGGCGCGAGGCGATCTCGCGGATCACCTTGCCGCCGATCTCGGCCTTGGCGCCCTTCAGCTGCAGGCCTTCGAAATACTCCAGGCATTCGCGCAGCGTGGCGTGCTCGACGTCGTAGATCGGCCGGCCCTTGAAGCCCGGCGCGGCATCGGCAGGCTGCAGGACCACGTGGCGCGCCTCGCGGCGCAGGCGCGAGCCTTCGCAGTGCGGGCAGGGCTTGGCGGCCTGGTAGCGGGCCAGGTCTTCGCGCACGGCGCTGGAGTCGGTTTCGCGGAAGCGCCGGGCCAGATTGGGCAGGATGCCTTCGAAGGGATGGGAGCGCTTGACGCTGCGCTTCTTGCCAGTCGCCGTTTCGGCCTGGTAGCTGAATTGGATGTCTTCGCTGCCCGAGCCATGCAGGAGCACCTGGCGGGCTTGGTCCGGCAGATCTTCGAAGGCGAGGTCGATGTCGAAGCTGTAATGCGCGGCCACGCTTTCCAGCATCGAGAAGGTATAGGCGTTGCGGCGGTCCCAGCCCTTCACAGCGCCGCTGGCCAGGCTCAGCGTCGGGAAGGCCACCACGCGGTCCGGGTCAAACACGGTGACCTGGCCCAGGCCTTCGCAGCTTGGGCAGGCGCCCACCGGCGAGTTGAATGAAAACAGTCGCGGTTCCAGCTCCGGCAGCGAGTAGCTGCAGATCGGGCAGGCGAACTTGCTGGAGAAGATGGTTTCTTCGCTGCTGTCCAGGTTGAGCACCAGCGCGCGGCCTTCGGCCAGCCGCAAGGCGGCTTCGAAGCTCTCGGCGAGGCGCTGGCGCAAGGTATCGGCAGCGTCATGACGGATCTTGATGCGGTCCACCACCACGTCGATGTCGTGCTTCTCGGCCTTCTTCAGCGTCGGGATGTCCGGCGCCTCGACCGTCACGCCGTCAACCCGGAAGCGCACATAGCCCTGGGCCTGCAGGTCCTGGAACAGCTCGGCGAACTCGCCCTTGCGGTCGCGCACGACGGGCGCCAGCAGCATCAGCTTGCTTTCGTCGGGCATGGCCAGTACTGCATCGACCATCTGGCCGATGCTTTGTGCTTCCAGCGGCAGGTGGTGGTCCGGGCAGAAGGGCGTGCCGGCGCGGGCATAGAGCAGGCGCAGGTAGTCGTGGATCTCGGTCACCGTGCCCACGGTGGAGCGCGGGTTGTGGCTGGTGGCCTTCTGCTCGATCGAGATCGCCGGCGACAAGCCCTCGATCACGTCCACGTCCGGCTTGTCCATCAATTGCAGGAACTGGCGGGCGTAGGCCGAGAGGCTTTCCACGTAGCGGCGCTGGCCCTCTGCATAAAGCGTGTCAAAGGCCAGGCTGGACTTGCCCGAGCCCGACAGTCCGGTGATCACCACCAGCTGGTTGCGCGGCAGGTCGACGTCGATGTTCTTCAGATTGTGGGTGCGCGCCCCTCTCACCTTGATCAAGGTGGCTTCTGGCTGGGGGCGGGGAACATCGGACATGGCGGACAGCAAGCGGGCAGGGGAAGAGAACTCGCCATCATAGGCCGAGCAGCCATTTGGCCGTGATCTGCGGGCCGGGACGCTGTGCGGGCGCACGGTTCAGCTGCCATGACTTGCAGCTGGCGACGTATTTCATGCCATCCATCGCATCCGCCTCGCAGCGGCCGGGGTGGCTCACGATACTGACTCCATCGACACAGCAATTGGGCTGTGAAGACACAAAGCAAACCGAACCCCAAGGAGTCCATCATGAAGAATCTGATCCAAGCCCTCGTCGCCACCAGCCTGCTGGCCACCGCCACCGCCACCTTTGCCGCTGCTGCCCCGCAGAAGATCGAGCAACTGCCCCGCGTCGTCATCACCGGCAAGTCGGGGCAGAGCCAGCAAGTCGTGCAACTGCCACGCGTCGTTGTTGAAGGCCGCAGCCTGCTGAGCCAGCAAACACGCCTGGCACTGAACGCTCGTCGCGCCGCACTGCGTGGCTGATCTGGGACGGTGACTGCATGAATCAAACAACCGTCGTCCCCTTGCACTGAGCCGAGTCAAGGGCGCATCCGCGAGGTGCGTCGCTGACTCGGCTCAGGTCATTTCATCAGGGCCGGATGCTCACCAGCATCCGGCCTTTTTCGCGTCCCTTCACCGACCTGCGTGGAAGACTCCAACCGGCACATTGCTGCCATTCGTTTTCTTGTTCCTCTGTTGGTCGAAGATCAGGCCGCCAGCGGGTTCCCCTGCGCTCGTGTCCCCCGGCCCTGGCTGCGCCAGGTCCTCCTCCTTTACCTCGCTTCGGGAAACCCACTGCCGACCTGATCCGCACCACTGTGGCCTTCGCCTGGTGGCATGCGCAGGTTCGGCCGAGGGTGTCGGGTGAGGGTTTGGGCGAGGTAAAGGAGGAGGATCGGGCGAAGCCCGGTCCGGGGGACAGGAGCACAAGCCCTCACCCGATGGCCTCGGCAGCGCGAACGAGCTTCAACGCGAACGGCTGCTACGTGCCGTCAACAGGCATCGGCGGAAATCGGCGCGGGCGCCGAAAGTCACTGTTCATCGGCATTGCAAGCCGTTCGCCCGTGCCGGCATGCGACCCATCGCACGCGCCTGGGAATCAAGAGTCGGCTTGCCGAAACTACAGGTACCGACACAGCAAACCCACCAGGAGCCCATCATGAACATCATCGCCAAGACCATCGTCCTTGCCACCGTCTGCGCCGCCACGTTGAGTGCCTTCGCACTGGCCTACCAAGGCGCTGCACCGCAGCCGAAGATCGTCAAGTTGGAGCGTGTGGTGATCGTTGGCAAGCGCATGGGTGTCGAGCACATTGCCCAGCTGCCGCGTGTGCTTATCGAAGGCCGCCGCAACCAGGTCGGCAGCGACCTGCAAGTGGCGCAAGCAGCGGCTTGCCTGAACAGGCAAGTCTGCTGAACACAGCTGCTCGGTAGCCCTGTGTTCGAGAAGCCCGGCCCAGGCCGGGCTTTGTCGTTTCTGGGCCGGCGATTGCAGGCTTAAACAGGCTGATGTCGGAAGTCATGTGCGGAGGGAAAGCTCTCAACTTCGCGCGACAGCCGGTCGTCGTCACCGGCATTTCACGCCGCTGCGCCTGCCATCCATCGCCTGCCGCTGGTTCTGCAAGGGAGCGATGACGACACTTCAATCATCGCAACGACCTCCGGTCCTAACACCCCAAGGAGCCCACCATGAACGCAGCCACCAAGACCCTCTTCACTGCCCTGGTCGCCGTCGCCGGCGCAGCCGCAATCGGTACCAGCATGGCCGACCATCTGTCGGTGGCCGATGCCCAGCCGGTGCACAAGCTGGAGCGCGTGGTGGTGGTCGGCAAGCGTTCGGTCGATGCCCAGCATGCACAGATCGTGCACTTGCCCCGCGTGGTGATCGAAGGCCGCAGCAGCTACCAAGTTGCCAGCGCCGCCGATTGCAAGGCTGCCGTCTGCTGAGTTCGCAAACCCAGGTCAGCGCGATAAATAAATGAAAAGGCCCGCTTCGGCGGGCCTTTTGCATGCCTGGAAGGACTTGCTCCTCCTGGTTCAGAAGGATTCCCAGTCACCGCTGTCGGCCGATGCCTCCTTGGGCGCAGGCGCGGTCCCTTGTGGGTTCAGCAACTTTCCAGAACCCGCAGGATCTCACGCCCATAGGCTTCGAGCTTCTTGGCGCCGACCCCCGAGATCTGCGAAAGCTCGTCCAGCGAGGCCGGCCGCTGGCGCGCCATCTCGGCCAGCGTGACGTTCTGGAAGATCACGTAGGCGGGCAGCCCATGCTCCTTGGCCACCTCGGCGCGCCAGGCCTTGAGCGCCTCGAAGACCTGCTCGCCCTGGCTGTCGAGGTCCAGCGCCTCCACCTTGGCGCGGCTGCTGGCGCTGCCGGTGCGAGTGGTCCGGGATGAGCGCTTGGGCGGCAAGCTGGGCACGCGCAGCAACAGCCGCACCTCGCCCTTCAGCACCGATCTCGCACTGTCGGCCAGCACCAAGGTCATGTACTCCCCCTCGGTGAATACATGGCCCAACGAGATCAATTGCCGCAGCACCGCGCGCCACTGCGCCTCGGGCAGGTCGGCGCCTATGCCCCAGGTGGAGAGGCTCTGATGGCCGTATTGCGTGACCTTGTCGGTCACCTTGCCTCGCAAGACGTCGATCAAGTGGCCAGCACCAAAGCGCTGGCCGCCGTTTTGCTGGAAGCGGTAGATGCAGCTGAGCAGCTTGCGCGCGGCGTCGGTGCCATCCCAGGTCGCGGGCGGGTTCAGGCAGTTGTCGCAGTTGCCGCACGGCTGGCTTTCTTCGCCGAAATAGGCCAATAGCCGCACGCGGCGGCAATCGGTGGCCTCAGCCAGCGCCAGGAGCGCGTCGAGCTTGCCGCGCTGGCCCTTCTTGAATTCTTCATCGGCCGGGCTCTCGTCGATCATGCGGCGCTGGTTGACCACGTCTGCGAGGCCGTAGGTCATCCAGGCGTTGGCCGGCGCGCCATCGCGCCCGGCGCGGCCGGTCTCCTGGTAGTAGCTCTCGATGTTCTTGGGCAGGTCCAGGTGGGCGACGAAGCGCACATCGGGCTTGTCGATGCCCATGCCGAAGGCGATGGTGGCCACCATCACGATGCCGTCTTCGCGCAGAAAGCGGTCTTGATGTTTCTGGCGCACGGCTGCATCGAGGCCTGCGTGGTAGGGCAAGGCCTTGATGCCTTCGCCTTCCAGCCAGGCGGCCGTTTCTTCGACCTTCTTGCGGCTCTGGCAGTAGACGACCCCGGCTTCGTCCTCATGCTCGTCGCGGATCAGGCGCAGGAGCTGCTCGCGCGGCTTGGCGTCTTTCTCGACGATGGAATAGCGGATATTGGGCCGGTCGAAGCTGCTGATGAAGACACGCGCTTCTTCGAGCTTCAGGCGCTCGATGATGTCGGCGCGGGTCAGGTCGTCGGCCGTGGCCGTGAGCGCGATGCGCGGCACATCCGGGTAGCGCTCATGCAGCAGCGACAGCGCCAGATATTCGCTGCGGAAGTCATGCCCCCATTGGCTGACGCAATGGGCCTCGTCGATGGCGAACAGGCTCAGCAGGCCGCGCTCGTAGAGAGAATCCAGTTGCGCCAGGAAGCGCGCATTGGTGACGCGCTCCGGCGCCGCATAGAGCATCACCAGGCGGCCGCTCATCATTTCGCGCTCCACATGCAGCGCCTGTTCGCTGCTCAGGGTGGAGTTGAGGAAGGCGGCATGGACACCGGCCTCCTCCAGTGCACCAACTTGGTCATGCATCAAGGCGATCAGCGGGCTCACCACCACGCTGACACCCTGCCCAGCGCGGTGCCGTGCGATGGCGGGTATCTGGTAGCACAGGCTTTTGCCGCCGCCGGTGGGCATCAGCACCAGGGCGTCCCCGCCGGCACTCACCTGTTCAACGATCTGGGCTTGGGCGCCGCGGAAGGCGCTGTAGCCGAACACCTCTTGCAGGATGTGCTGGGCCACGGGATGATGGTCTGGTCTTGTCATGGAAGACCGGCATTGTCGAGGACTTTGCCGATGCACCCCTCCACAAGGCCAGCGATGAAGATTCCCGACATTCCTGCTGACGAAGCCGAACGCCTGCAGGCGCTGCAGTCGCTGCACCTGCTGGACAGCGAGCGCGAGGAGCGTTTCGACCGCTTTACTCGTTTGGCACGACGCTTGTTCAATGTGCCGATGGCACTGGTCGGCCTGATTGACGCAGAGCGAGAGTGGCTCAAGTCGGCCCAGGGCATGGAGGGGATCACGGAGACACCGCGCGACCTCTCGTTCTGCGGCCACACCATCCTGCGTCCCGAAACCATGGTGGTGCCCGACGCGCTGCTGGATGAGCGCTTTTTCGACAACCCGATCGTGACCGGTCCGCCCCATATCCGCTTCTATGCCGGCCGGCCCTTGCGCAGCCCCTCGGGCCATGCGGTGGGCACCTTGTGCCTGCTCGATACCCAGCCACGTCAGCTCAACGAAGAAGACCTGGCCCTCCTGGGCGACCTGGCCGACATGGTGGAGCATGAGCTCGCCATCCTCCTGCTGGCCACGCTGGACGAGCTGACCGGCCTGACCAACCGGCGCGGCTTCGAGGCGCTGGCCCGTCATTCGCTGGGCATGTGCCGGCGCATGAAACGGCCGGCGGTGCTGCTGTTCTTCGATCTCGATGGCTTCAAGCGCATCAACGATGACTACGGCCACGCCGAAGGCGACAAGGCTTTGCAGACCTTCGCGCGGCTGCTGCGCTCCACCTTCCGGGAGTCTGACGTGGTGGCGCGCCTGGGTGGCGATGAGTTTGCCGTGCTCCTGACCAATGCCACGCAGCAGGACTGCGACCGCGCGCTGGAGCGGCTGACGCTGGCGCTCTACGAGCACAACGCCATGGCCGCCTATCCGCTGCGCCACAGCGTGGGCCGGGCCGACTTCGATGCCGACAAGCATGCAGATGCGGCGGCGCTGCTGGCCGAGGCCGATCGCCTGATGTACCGCCAAAAACAATCAAGAGGCCGTTAGGCCGGGCGCTTCACTGCGCAGTGCGCTTCTCGCCGTGCCCGGTCACCGTGCTCATGCCCGAGCTGCTGCGCCTGAGATTGGGCTTGCCCCAGTAGTCGACGCTGCCGATGCCGGAGACGCCGACCCTGAGGTCGTCGATCACCCAAAGCGCCGCGCTGCCGATGCCGCTGATCGACACGCCGGCCTTCTGCGTCTGCAGTTCCTCGGCCTGCAGCTTGCCCTTGCCGGAAACGCTGAGGGCGAGCTCGCGCACCTTGCCGCGCAGCTGGCCCTCGCCAGCGCCAGAAATATGGAAGCCCAGCTGTTCGCAATGCAGCTCGTCGAAGCGCGCCAGGCCGGCGCCCGAGATGTAGATTTTCAGCTGCTCGGCCTTCACCGGACCGGGCGCATGCAAGTCGCTGGAGCCTGACAGCACCAGCTGGGTCATGTGGCGCATCTCCACGTCGATCTGCAGCCGCGTGTTGTTCCAGAACTTCCAGGTGCCGGTGGGCTTGATCAGCACGCGGTCGCCCGAGAGGCTGACCTCGACGCTGCGCTGGATGTCGCTGCCGCCGACGATGAAGATCTCGTCCTTGTCGCCCTGCACCAGCTTTACATTGGCCGAGCCGGCGACTTCCAGCCGTTCGAAGGGGCCGAGGCTGTAGACCTGGCCGGTACGCGGCGTGCCCGTCTGGGCCCAGCCGCTTGTGCAGGCCAGCAGCAGTGCGGTGGCGAAGAGGGCCTTGTGCTTGATCGTGCTCATATCGATTGCTCCCTCAGCTTCTTGGAAACCTCGCGGCTGGCCGTGAAGCGGCTGCCGTCCTGCATCTGCACCACCAGCTGCGAGTTGTCGTCCGGCGTCATCGATTCGACGAAGTCCAGGTTGACGATGCAGCTGCGTTGCAGCTTCAAGAACCTCTGGGTGTCGAGCCGCTGCTCGAACGCGGTGATCGGCAGCCGCACCAGGTATTGCTTGCCACGGCTGGCCACAGCTGTGTACTTGGTGTCCGAGCGCAGGTACTCGATCGCCTCGACATTGATCGGGAAGATCTTGCCCTGGTCGCGCACCAGGATGCGCTGCAGCGGCTCGACCGGCATTTCGCTTGCGTGGCTGGCCTGGCTCAGCGCTTCGCTCAGCGCGCTGCTGCTTTGCAGCCTTTGCAAGGCGTGCTCCACGGCTTCGTTGAAGCGCTCCTGCGAGAAAGGCTTGAGCAGATAGTCGGCGGCATGCAGCTCGAAGGCGGCGAGCGCATGCTCGTCATAGGCGGTGGTGAAGATCACCGCCGGCACCTGGCCCAGGCCCGCGGCTTCAGATTCGGCCAGCGCGCGCAGCACCTGAAGGCCGGTCATTCCGGGCATATTGATGTCCATGAAGACAAGACCCGGCTGCTTGGCGCGGATCGCTTCCAGAGCAGCAGGGCCGTTGGGCGCGATGCCCAGCAGCTCCAGCTGTGGCAGCTCCTTGATCCATTCGGCCAGGCTTTCTGCGGCCAAGGGCTCGTCCTCGGCGATCAGCGTGGTGATCTTTGTGTTGCTCATGATTGCGGAATCCACAGGTCGACGCGAAAGCCCGCGCCGGGAGCGGTGTGCACGCGCAGGCGCGCACGTCCTTCATAGTCCAGGGCAAAGCGGCGGCGCAGGGCGCCGAGGCCAATGCCGGGGCGGGCCGAGGCGGCGTCCAGCTGGGCCGGGTCGCAGCCCTCGCCGTCGTCGCGCACGCACAGGTTCAGGCCATCGGTCAGTGCATCGCGTTGCGCGCTGATCGTGATGCAGCCGCCGTCCATGCGCGGCGCAATGCCGTGGACGATGCTGTTCTCCACCAGCGGCTGCAGCGTGAGCGGCGGGATCTCGTCTTCCAGCGTGCGCTCGTCCAGCTCCCATTCGATCTTCAGGCGCTGCCCCAGGCGCAGCGCCTCCAGCGCCAGGTAGTCGCGCAGGAAGTCCAGCTCCTCCTGCAGCGTGACCCGGTCGGTGGCCTCGCGCTTGGTGGCCAGCACATAGCGCAACATGCCGGAGAAGCGCAGCAACGCGGCCTCGGCCGCCCGGGCGTCCTTGCGGGTCAGGGCGATGATGGAGTTGAGCGTGTTGAAGAGGAAATGCGGATTGAGCTTGCCGCTGATCACGGCCAGCTCGGCCCGGGCCAGCGCCGACTCGGCCTGGGCTGCGGTCACCGCCAGCAGCTTGGCCCGGCGCGCGTTCAGCGCCGCGACAAAGCCGGTGGCCAGCACGGCGTAGACCAGGAGGCCCCAGATGGCCCGCCAAAGAAAGCTCTGCTCCAGCGTGGCGTCGGCATGCTCGGCGCCGAACAGCAGCAGGGCAGCGCCGTAGTCCAGCCCCAGCCAGGTGATGGAAAACAGCAGGGCGGCAAGCAGGTGGACGAAGAGCAGTACGGGCAGCGCCGGCTCATGGCGCGCAAACCAATGGGCCAGCGGCAGCACGGCCAGGCCCAGCAGCATCGGCGCCCACAGCGTGAGGGTGGCCTGGTAAACAGCCTCCCACAACTGCCAGAGCCCGCGCTGGAACTCGGTGCCCGCCAGCACGAAAAGGAGCCAGGCCACCAGACAGGCCGCCCCATAGCCCAGCAGCAGCGGGGCGCTCGTGCGGGCACCGGCTGGGGTCTTGGAGCTCTTCAGGCTGGGCATGTCGGCATCTTAGGGAAGGCTCAGACGCTGCCGGGCGGGTGGCAGACCAAATCCCGGATTGTGGGTATGAGCCTCCGCCCGGCCGATCCGAAGGGGGCTCGCGCCGTAGTACTTCGTACGGAGGCTTCAAGGTCGGCGCCGGCCCCTGGCGACCATGATGTGGTGTGGGCGGCATAATCGCCCCCTTCAGATTCCATCCAGCGGAGCGCTGCACCATGGCCTCGGTCAACAAAGTCATCCTCATCGGCAACCTCGGCCGCGACCCCGAGCTGCGCTACAACCCCAGCGGCGTCGCTTTCTGCACCATCAGTCTGGCCACCACGCGCCAGTGGAAGAACCGCGAAAGCGGAGAGCGCCAGGAAGAAACCGAATGGCACCGCGTCGTCTTCAACGACAAGCTGGCCGAAATCGTCGGTGAATACGCCAAGAAGGGCCGTCCGCTCTACGTCGAAGGCCGCCTGCGCACCCGCAAGTGGCAGGACAAGGAAGGCAAAGACACCTACACCACCGAAATCATCGCCGACCAGATGCAATTGCTGGGCGGCCGTGATGGCGGTGACGAAGGCGGCGGCGGTGGCGGTGGCGGCGGCTATGCCCGCGGCGGCCGTGGCGCCGGCGGTGGTGGTGGCGATGAAGGCGGTGGCGGCTACGAGCGCGAAAGCCGCGCTCCGGCCCCGCGCGCGCCAGCCGCACGCCAGGCACCGGCGCCTGCCCCAAAGTCGGCCACCGGCTTTGACGACATGGATGACGACATCCCCTTCTGAGATCTTCTTTGTAAGATCGAAGGGCAAGAAGCCCGCAGCGCTTGGCGCCGCGGGCTTTTTTCATTTCGATTTCATTTCTATTGATGTCGTAGCCCGCACAGGGAACGGCAGACAACAACAGCAGGGAGGCTGTGGACATGAAGAGTTGCTCTGATTCCAGGGGGCAGGGCGCGAGCCGTGCAGCGAGGCGCTGGTTGCCGCTTCTGGCAGCCCTCAGCTTGATCTCGGCCGGACTGCCAGCCTGGGCCGAATGCAAGCTGCGTTCGATGGAGATCCCGGTTCGCCTGGTCAATCACCGGCCGATTGCGACGGTCGAAGTCAACGGCGTCGCGCTGCCAATGCTGGTCGACAGCGGTGCGTTCTACAGCTTCCTGCAGGCCTCCACGGCGGCCGAGCTGCAGCTGCCCTTGCGCGAGCTGCCGGGGGACCTCCGGCTTGAGGGATACACCGGCCGCATCGAGGCCAAGCGCACGAAGGTCGACAAGATCAAGATCCAGAGCGCCGAGATTCCCAATGTTGAATTCATCGTCGGGGGCAACGAGCTGGGCTCAGGCATTCGCGGCATCCTCGGGCGCAACCTGCTGGCGGCCGGCGACACCGAGTACGACCTGGCGCGTGGGGTGATCCGCCTGGTCTTTCCGCTCGGTGAATGCCGCGACACCAACCTTGCCTACTGGGCAGGCGATGCGCCCGTCATCAGCGAAGACCTGCACCGCCGGGACGGTGCGATCCGCGTGCCCGTGCGCGTGAACGGCAGGAAATTGATTGCGGTGCTGGACACGGGCGCACCGGGCACCGCACTGAAGATGCGCGCGGCACGCCGTGCCGGCATCGACGACAAGGAAATGGAAATGGTCGGCCTGGTGGGCGGCGCGGGCGATGGCAGGGTGCGCTCCTGGACGGCCAATGTGACGGCCTTCGAGCTCGGCGGCGAGAAGATCGCCAACAACCGATTCGCGATCGACGAGACCTCCAAGGGCGACGACGACATGCTGATCGGCCTCGACTATTTCCTGTCGCACCGGATCTATGTATCGCGGGGCCAGAACAAGCTGTACGCCACCTGGAACGGCGGCCCGGTCTTCGCCCGTGCTGGCCAAGAGGGCGTTTACGACCAGAGCCATGCGGCTGTGCCGGCAGACGTTGCGCCCGAGAACGCCAACGGATTTGCCGCTCGCGCGGCGGCGGCCGTGACCCGCGGGGATCACGCGGCTGCCCTGAAGGACCTGGATCGCGCTTGTGAACTCGCGCCGACGGACGCACACCATTTCCATGCGCGCGCCCGGGTCAAGCTGGCGCTGCGGCAGCCGCGCGAAGCCCTGGCGGACTTCGACGAAGCCTTGCGCCTGCAGCCCACGCTGGCCGAGGCGCAGATGGACAGGGCTGGTTTTCGCTTCGCCACGAAGAACCGGGCCGGTGCCGAAGCCGACCTGCAGGCCCTCGATGCCGCCTTGAGCCCCTCAGCCCCCTTGCGGATGAATATGGCCAGCCTCTATGCCGAGCTGAACCTGGCGCCCGAGGCCTTCCGGCAGTGGGAGCTCTGGCTGCCGACGCGCCGCAGCGACGCCAGGTTTTCCCATGTGCTCAACCAGCGCTGCTGGCTGCGCGCGCGCCTGAATATCGAGCTGCCCAAGGCCTTGGAGGACTGCAAGCAGGCGATCGACAAGGATGGCGCCGAGCCGTCCTATCGAGACAGCCTGGGCTGGACCTACCTGCGGCTCGGTGAGGCTGCCAACGCCCGCAAGGCTTTCGACGCCGCCATTGAGCGCCAGCCCATTGCATGGGCGCACTTTGGCCGGGCCATCGCCCTGCAACGATTGGGCAATCCCGAAGCAGCGCAACGCGACCTGGAGGCGGCGCGAAAGCTTGATCCAAAGATCGAGGACGGGGTGCGCAAGGCCGGCTTCGGGGCGCTGCTGAGCGAATCGCCCATCTGATCAACGCGCCTCCAGCCTCAATCTCAACCCGCCCGCCGGCCGCAGGGTAACGGCCAGGCGCGGCACCGGCTCTGCCTCGCCATCAAGCGGCTGCAAGCTGAAACGCTGCAGCAACTGGGCGGCGAGGATGTTCATCTCCATCAGCGCGAAATGCTGGCCCAGGCACACGCGCGGGCCCAGGCCGAAGGGAATGTAGGCGCCGCGCGCAATCTCGTCCGGCGCACCGGGCAGAAAGCGCTCGGGCCGGAATTCGTCGGGGCCGCGCGGCCACCAGCGTGGGTCGCGCTGCAGCAGCCAAGGCGTCACGCGAACCATGGTGCGCGCCTGCAGGCGCAGTGTTCGGCCGTCCGTCAACTGCAGCTCGATCTCGCGCTTGAGCCGGCGCGTCAGCAGCGCAGCGGCGGGCGGATACAGGCGCATCGCTTCCTTCAAGGTGGCACCGAGCCAGGGCAGATGGGCCAGGTCGTCGGTGCCGGGCGCGCGGCCTTGCAGACGGGAGCCGATTTCTTCGGCCGCACGTTGCTGGGCCGCCGGGTGCCGGGCCATCAGCCAGCTCCACCACAGCAGCGCCGTGGCGCTGGTCTCGTGGCCAGCCTGGAAGCTCAGCATGCACTGGTCAAAAACCTCCCGCTCGGTGAGCGCGCCGCCACCTGCCTCGTCGTCGCGCAGCGCCAGCAGCATGCCCAGCAGATCGGTGCGGACCTCGCCTGATCGGCGGCGCTCGTCGATGCGTTCATTCAAGAGGCCGTTGAGCAGGCGCAGCGCGCGGCGCTTGGCGGCCTTGCCGGGCAGCGGCAGCCAGTCCGGCAAGGTCATCGGCCAGAACATCTCGCGCAGGCCGATCTCGCTGAGCTTCTGCACCGCGGCGGCGGCCTCGTTGGTGTTGGCGCCTATCGGTCGACTGAACAAGGTGCGCGAGATCACGTCCATGGTCAGCTGGCTGAACAGCGCGTCCATCGCAGTGACCCCAGCTTGCACCTGGGCAAGCCCGGCCTCGCCGGCCTCGGCCATCTGTGCTGCATAGCCGGCCACCTTCTTCGGCGTGAAGGCCTGCATCAGCATCCGCCGTTGGCGCTGCCAGGTCGGCCCTTCGGTCACCAGCACCGACTGCCCCACCGATTCGGCGAACACTTCAGTGCCCCGCTCCCACCGGATCAGGTCGTCCGCATGGTCGATCAGCAGGCGGCGCACCAACTCGGGATGGAAGAGGTCCAGCGTGCGCTCGTTGACGATTTGCAGCCGTACCAGGTCGCCGTGCTCGCGCTGATGGCGTTCCAGCAGGCCCAGGTAGTCGCGGCTCATCGCCAGCAGATTGCTCAGGCCGAACCAGCGGGTCTCAGGGCCGGGGAGATCGTCGTAGTGGATTTGCATGGCGGCATGGTGCCCATTGGGGCGGCGGGCCTATAGAACGATTGCGACACAATGATCCGCATGAATGATGGCGCGCGCCTCTGGCTGCCCCCGCTGAGCCTGGCGGGCTGTGTGCGCGCCGGCTTTCTGCGCGACACGCGCAGCCTGCTCCTGCATGGCGATGAGCTCGATACCTACTACCCGGCCTCGCCGCTGGTCTGCCTGACCTTTACCTTTGCAGGCTCCGCCGAATGGCTGGCCTCGCCCGGCTTCGTGCCGCCGTCTGCCGGCTTCCGGGTCTGGCCGGTGGCGCTGTCGGGGCCTATCACGGGCCCGACGCATCTGCGTGTGGCGCCCGCGGGCGTCCACGGCTTGCAGCTGCTTTTCCTGCCGGACGCCTTCCGCCTGCTGACCGGCATTGACGCCGCCTCGCTGGTGGACCGCTGCGTGGATGCAGCCAGCCTGCTGCCTCCGGACTGGCTGGACTGGACCGCGTCCCTGGCCGGGCTCGCGGACGACGAAGCCCGGCTCGCGGCGATCGAAGCCTTCGTCGCGCCGAGGTGGCAGCCTGTTGCTGCGCATGAAGGCGCTGGCCAGCGCTATTCGCAGTGGCTGGAGGCATTGGCCGTGCGTGCCGCCGGCAGCGCGGCCGGGCGCAGCATGCGGCAGTTCGAGCGGCGCATCAAGGCCTGGGCCGGCCTGCCGATGCGCGAGCTGCGGGCGGTGTCGCGCGGCGAGCAAGCCTTTCTTGCGGCCGTGGCTGAGGCGCAAGCGCCGTCCTGGGCCGAGCTGGCCCTGCAGACCGACTACGCCGATCAATCCCACTTGTGTCGCGAGACGCGCCGCCTGACCGGCTTCAGCCCCGAGGACTTGCGACAGCGCATGCGCAGCGAGTTGGCATTCTGGCCCTACCGGCTCTGGACCTGATGCTCAGGAATGGGCTTGCCAGTCCGTTCCTTATATGTGACCATTGAGTCACCTATGAAGCCCGACGAACTCGACGCCACCTTCCATGCCCTGGCCTCCGAGCCGCGTCGGCGCATGCTCGACTGGCTGGTCAAGGAGCCCGGCTGCAATGTGGCGCGGCTGTGCGAGTGTTTCGAGGGCGAGCTGAGCCGCTTCGGCGTGATGAAGCACCTGCAGGTGCTGGAGCGCGGCAATCTCGTCATCTCCCGCAAAGAAGGTCGCGAGCGCCTGCTCTGGTTCAATGCCGCGCCCATGCAGCTGATCCACGAGCGCTGGAGTACCGAGCTCAGCGCCTACTGGGCGCCCCGACTGACGGCTCTGAAGTACGCGGCCGAAGGCGCCGAGGTGCATTCCCTGTTCCCCACCCCCAAGAGGAAGTCACAGCCATGAGCGAACGCGTTTTCCGCATCAAGATCAGCGCGCCTATCGAGCGCATCTGGCGCGAGCTGACCAAGACCGACGAGGCGCAGGGCGCGATCTACGACGCCTGGCTGCACACCACGGTCCTGGGTCCCGGCGCGCCGATGCAGATGCGCACCGGCAGCGGCAAGAACGTGATCGTCGATGGCCGGGTGCTGGTCTGCAATCCGCCGCACCACTTTGCGCACACGCACCGCTTCACGCAGCACGACGACCCGGTCTGCGAGGTGCATTACGAGCTGAAGGAGCTGGGCGGCGGCGAGGTCGAGGTCACCTTGCGCGTGGTCGGCATCCCGGAGGGCACGGCCACGGGCAAGGCCATGGCCAGCGGTGGCGATTTCATCCTCAAGCACCTGAAGCTGCTGGCCGAGGGCCAGGGCCTGCCGCTGTCTACCAAGCTGATGTACTTCATGATGAACCACATGGAGTTCGTCTTGCCCAAGCGCTGCCGCAGCGCCAATTGGCCCATGAAAGCAAAAGGAGACTGAGATGGCAGACCCCCAAGCAGCCCTGCTCACGCAGGTGAAGAACATCCAGGCCAAGACCGGCCTCACCCTCGCGCAGATGCATGAGCAGATCGAGGCCAGCGGCAAGGAGAAGTACGCCGAGAAGCGCAGCTGGGTGATGGAGCGCTTCGGTCTGGGCCATGGCGACGCCAACACCGTGGTGCACTTCATCGGCAAGCCGCTGCCCGATGTCCAAGTGGGTGCTGCGCCGCCAGCTGCCGAAGGCGACCCGCTGGATGCCATCTACACCGGCAAGAAGGCAGCGCTGCGGCCCTTGCATGACGCCGTGATGGTGCGCATTGCAGAACTCGGTGATTTCGAGATCGCGCCCAAGAAGACGTATCTCAGCCTGCGCCGCAGCAAGCAGTTCGCCATGGTCGGGCCGGCCACGGCCAGCGAGGTCGAGATCGGGCTGAACTGCAAGACCCTGGAGCCGCACGCGCGGCTGAAGATCCTGGCGCCCGGCGGCATGTGCCAGGCGACGACGCGCATCAGCGATGCCAGCCAGGTTGACGCGGTGCTGCTGGGCTGGATCGCTGCGGCCTATCAGGCGGCTGCTTGAGCCTGGTCAGCCGGCCAGCCGCCTCAGATCCACCCCAGATCAATCGCCCTCAACACCGCCTGCGTCCGGTCCCGCACGCCCATCTTCGAGAACACCGTCGAGCAGTGGTTCTTGATCACGCCCTCGCTGTTGCCCAGCAGGGCGGCGATTTCGGTGTTGCTGCGGCCGCTGGCGACGAGGCGCAGGACCTGCAGCTCCTTGGGTGACAGCGGATCGGGTTCGGGCGTGGCGCTGAAGGCGCGCTCGCCGCTGTGGCGCTCGATGCGCTCGGTGATCAGGGGGCGCAGCGCCGTGCCGCCGGCGGCCACGTCGCGCAGCGAATGGAACAGCACCTCGGGGCTGGTGGCCTTGAGCAGGAAGCCGCGGGCACCGGCCGAGACGGCTTCGTCGAAGGCGGCGCTGTCGTCGAAGGTGGTCAAGAGGAGTACCGGGATCTTCAGGGCCCGGGCGGCCAGGGCGCGGATCAGGCCGACGCCGTCCATGCGCGGCATGCGCATGTCCGAGAGGATCACGTCGGGCAGTTGCTCCGCCTGGGCGGCCGAGATCCACTCCAGCGCGGCCGCACCGTCGCTGGCCTCGCCCACCAGCTCGATTTCCTCGTGCAGGGCCAACAGGCCCTTCAGGCCTTCGCGGACCAGTTGCTGATCCTCGACCAGCAGCAGCTTGATGTGGGACGAGGGGGCTTGCGGATTGATGCTCTTGCTCATGGGGTACTCAGGCTGTTCTGGGGCACTGCAATTCGATTGCGAATCCGGGCTGCAGCGAGCGCGTGCCCATGCTGCCTCCCAGCTCATTCATCCGTTCGGCCATGCCCTTGAGCCCGTTGCCGGGCTGCAGGACGCGGGGGCCCTGGCCGTTGTCTTCAACGCTCACGCGCACTGCTTCAGCGCTCGGCGCCGACAAGCATATGCGGATTTCGCTGGCGTGCGAATGGCGGACGCTGTTGGTGACCGCCTCCTGTACGCAGCGCAGCAAGGCGTGCGCCGTTCTCGGGCCCAGGTCGCGGGCGGCTGGGGCAATATCCAGCTGGATGCGCGGATGGCTGATGCCGGCGGCCAGCGCCTCCAGCGCGCTGCTCAGGTCGATGCGCTGGGCATTGCGCTCGGCCGAGACGGCGGCGCGCACGTCCGCGAGCAGGGCCGCGGCGCCTTGCTGGGCCTTGGCCACGGCCTGGGCGGCGGCCGCTGCATCGTCGCGCTGCAAGAGGGCCGAGCCGACCTGCAAATGAAGGTTCAGGGCGGTGAGATGGTGGCCGACCACGTCGTGCAGCTCGCGCGCCATCAATTGGCGCTCGGCATAGCGCATCTGCTCGGCCTGCCACTGCTCGGCGCTCATGCGCTCGGCCAGCATGGCCTGCAGCCAGCGGCGCTTCTCGGTTTCTGCCGCCGCCATGCGGCCGAGGCCGAAAGCCAGGCCATGCAGGGCCACCAGGGCCATCAACTGAGACATGGCATTGACCCACACCGGCAGCTCGGAGCTGAGCAGCTCGGCCCGCTGGCTGTCGCTCGGCAGCACGAGGTAGAGCAGCAGGCCGATGCCGACCTGGCCGAGGCCGAAGATCAGCGCCTGGCGGCTGCGCAGTTGCACGGTGGCCAGGGCGGTCACGAGGAAGGGCAGGCCCGGCGTCACGGCCAGGGCGAGGGCGTTCAGGCCGATCAGGCCGGCCAGCGCATGGCGCGGCGGGGTGTCGCCGGCTTGCGCGGTCAGGCGCCAGCAGCCATAGGCGAACAGGGCCAGCAGCGTCAGGCAGGCGAGCAAGAGACCCAGGTCGTCGCTGGCACCGCCCAGGCGACGGTAGAGATTGGGCAGGATGCCGTCGTAGGCATCGGTGCGGCGGCCGGCCAGCGCGGCGCCGGCGGCAATCAGCTCGAGCAGGCAGATCGACAACGCAGCAATGCGCAGCACGACCCCGGGTCGGGCCATTTGCTGGAGCAGGCGTTCAATGCGGTCCACGGAGTTCCCGGCGAGCAAAAGGTGCGAAGCGTGCCAGAGCCGGGACTTTGATCACCGTGCCGATGGTCATGCGATCCCCCGACCCGGTGCCATCCGGCCCGTCAGGCCTCGGCGCCGACGATGACGCCGCCACCCAGGCAGACCTCGCCGTCATAGATCACGGCGCTCTGCCCTGGCGTCACCGCCCATTGCGGCTCGGGGAAGCGGAGCATGAAACGGTCCGGCGGCAGATCGGTGAACTGGCAGGCTGAATCGGCCTGGCGGTAGCGGCTCTTGGCGGCCAGGTCGACCTCAGTTGGCGCATGGCCGCTGCACCAGCGCAGGTCGTCGGCCACCAGCATCCGGCTTTGCAACCAGGGGTGGTCATGGCCCTGCACCACGATCAGCGTGTTGCTTTCCATGTCCTTGCGGGCCACGAACCAGGGCTCGTGCGCACCGCCGCCGCGCGGGCTGCCCTTCTCCTTCACGCCGCCAATGCCCAGGCCCTGGCGCTGGCCCAGCGTGTAGAAGGACAGGCCGACATGCTCTCCCAGCTTGCGGCCGCGGTCGTCCTTGATAGCGCCGGGCTTGTGCGCCAGATAGCGGTTCAGGAACTCGCGGAAAGGCCGCTCACCGATGAAGCAGATGCCGGTCGAGTCCTTCTTCTTCGCATTGGGCAGGCCGATTTCCTCGGCAATGCGGCGCACCTCGGTCTTCTTGAGCTCGCCAACCGGGAACATGGTCTTGGCCAGCTGCGCCTGGTTCAGGCGGTGCAGGAAGTAGCTCTGGTCCTTGGTGTGGTCCAGGCCCTTCAGCAACTGAACCTCACCATTGAACTCGCGGACTCTGGCGTAATGACCGGTCGCGATCTTTTCGGCGCCCAGGCGCATCGCATGGTCGAGAAAGGCCTTGAACTTGATCTCGGCATTGCACAGCACGTCGGGGTTGGGCGTGCGGCCGGCCTGGTACTCGCGCAGGAAGGCGGCGAACACGCGGTCCTTGTAGTCGGCGGCGAAGTTGACATGTTCGATCTCGATGCCGATCACGTCGGCCACGGCTGCCGCATCGACGAAATCGATGTTGGAGGAGCAGTACTCGCTGTCGTCGTCATCTTCCCAGTTCTTCATGAAGATACCGACCACCTCGTGGCCCTGCTGCTTCAGCAAATGGGCGGTGACGGCCGAATCGACGCCGCCGGACAGGCCGACGACCACGCGCTGCTTCTTGGGATTCCCGGAACTCATGGTGGCAATTGTCCCGCAAGCCCCAGGCCCGGCGCTGCCGTCAGGGCTTTGCCGGCTTGAACAGCTGGCGCACGGCGATCAGGGCGGCCGGGTGGTAGACCGTCATGTGCGTCTCGTCGGGCAGCGGCAGCAACTTCCAGTGGGCGGCCTTGGCCTGGGTCAGCAGCTCGGCAAAGCGCCTGGCCGGCTCAAGAATCGTCGGCTCGCTGCTGCTGGCCACGAGGAGCGCCGGCTTCACGCTGGCCGGGCGTGTCTTCAGCGTCTGGGCGGCCGTGGCGATCAGCCCTTCCTTGTTCCACCAGAGGCTGGGGTCGAGTGCGATATAGGTGTCGAACAGCGCCGGCTCCAGCACCCAGGTCTCGACGACGAAGAGCCCGGCCAGCGACTCGCCGATGATGGCCCGCTCCTGGGTCGTGCGGTAGCGCGCCTGCACCGCCGGCATCAGCTCCTCGCGGATGAATTGGCGAAAGGCCGCCGAGCCGCCGACGCGAGGCGCGATCTTGCGGTCCGAGGCCTGTTCGGTCGGGCCGGTCAGGTCGCGGCGACGCTCGGTGTTCTCGATGCCCACCAGGATGAAGGGCCGCATCGTCAGGTTGGCCGCCGAGACCTGCAAGAGCCCGGCCACATGCAGGAAGTCTTCCGCCAGGCCGCCGTCGGGCATGTAGAGCACCGGCCAGCGCTCCTTGGGTGCCTGGGCATAACCGGCCGGCAGGTAGACGTTGATGCGGCGGCTTTCGCCGACGGCCTGGGACTTGATGGTCAGCGTCTCGCCGATCACCAGCGGTTTGACTGCTTCATCGAAGCCAGCGGACCAGGCCGGGGAAAGGGCGACCAGCAGGCAGGTGCTGGCCAACAGTCGTCGCAGCTGATTCATCAGTGAGCGCTTCCAGTGAATTTGCGCGGCAGTGTAGAGCTCAGGACTTGACCAGCGGCGCATAGAGCGAAGCATCGACCCGGATCACGTCCAGCGGCAGGCACCGCCCGGCCGCATGGTCTTCGCAGCAGCGCAGCACCAGCGGGCTGCGGTGCCGCTCAGCGGTGGCGCGCAGCTCCTCCAGGCTCATCCACAGCGTGCGGACGATGCCCTGGTCCAGCACCCTGCCGGCGATCTCATCACCGGCGCGGCCACCGAAGGCCAGGCGCAGATAGGTCACATCCTCATGCCGGGCCGGCCGCACGAAGCGTGCCATGTAGGCGCCAAGAAAGAACTCCGGTGTGAATGGCCTGGCCGTTTCCTCCAGCGCCTCCCGCACCACCGCCTCCAGTGGCGACTCGCCTTCTTCCAGGTGCCCGGCCGGGTTGTTGAGCATCAGGCCTTCGGGCGTCTCCTCTTCGACCAGCAGGTAATGGCCGTCCCGCTCGATGACGGCGGCCACGGTGACCGAGGGCCGGAAGCGTTCGTGATTGGGCATCTGTGGCTTGCTCGCTTGTACGGGTGTCGGGTGTCATCCCTATTGTGTAAGCTCCGCGAAAGCAGCCGCTGGCCCGAACTCAGATTTTCCCCAGGAGGGATTCATGCAGATTGGTGTTCCGCGCGAAAGCGCGGCCGGAGAAACTCGCGTGGCCGTCACCCCAGAGACGGCCAAGAAGCTGGTGGCGCAAGGCCATGCCTTGCTCATCGAGAGCGGTGCAGGCGTCAGCGCCAGTGCCATCGACGAGGCCTATGTGGCCGCCGGCGCCCAGATCGTGGACCGTGCGGCCGCCCTCGGCGCCGAGCTGGTGCTGAAGGTGAAGAGCCCGAACGCGGAGGAGCTGGGCCTCATGAAGTCAGGCGCGGCCCTGGTCGGCATGCTGAACCCCTTCGACCGGCCGGGCCTGGAGGCCCTGGCAGGCGCCGGCCTCACGAGCTTCGCCCTGGAAGCCGCGCCCCGCACCACCCGGGCGCAGAGCATGGACGTGCTGTCCAGCCAGGCCAATATCGCCGGCTACAAGGCCGTGATGATCGCGGCCGACAAATACCAGCGCTTCTTCCCGATGCTGATGACGGCGGCCGGCACGGTGAAGGCCGCACGCGTGGTCGTGCTGGGCGTCGGCGTCGCCGGCCTGCAGGCCATTGCCACGGCCAAGCGCCTGGGCGCGGTGATCGAGGCCTCGGACGTGCGGCCCTCGGTCAAGGAACAGGTCGAGTCGCTGGGCGCCAAGTTCATCGACGTGTCGTACGACACCGAGGAAGAGAAGGAAGCCGCGCAGGGCTCGGGCGGCTACGCCAAACCGATGCCGCCCAGCTGGCTGGAACGCCAGAAGGTCGAGGTGGCCAAGCGCGTGGCGCAGGCCGACATCGTGATCACCACGGCCCTGATCCCCGGGCGCGCCGCCCCGGTGCTGGTGACCGAGGAGATGGTGAAGAGCATGAAGCCGGGCTCGGTGATCGTCGACATCGCCGCCCCGGCCGGCGGCAACTGCCCGCTGACCGAGGCCGGCACCACCGTGGTCAAGCATGGAGTGACCCTGGTCGGCGAGACCAACCTGGCCGCGCTCGTGGCGGCAGACGCCTCGGCGCTCTACGCCCGCAATGTGCTGGACTTTCTCAAGCTGGTGCTGCCAAAGGATGGCGGCTTCCAGGTTCCGATGGATGACGACATCGTCGCTGCCTGCCTGATGACGCAGGGTGGCACGGTCAAGAGGAGCTGAGAGCGATGGAACTGGTCTCCCCCCTGGTCACCAACCTGATCATCTTCGTGCTGGCCATCTACGTGGGCTACCACGTGGTCTGGACCGTCACGCCCGCCCTGCACACGCCGCTGATGGCGGTGACCAACGCGATCTCGGCCATCGTCATCGTCGGTGCCATGCTGGCGGCGGCCTTGACTGAAACCGATGCCGGCAAGTTCATGGGCACGCTGGCCGTGGCGCTGGCGGCGGTGAATGTGTTCGGCGGCTTTCTGGTCACGCGAAGAATGCTTGAGATGTTCAAGAAAAAGGCGCCGAAGAAGGAGGGCAAGTGATGAGCATGAACCTTGTCACCCTGCTCTACCTCGTTGCGAGCGTCTTCTTCATCCAGGCCTTGAAGGGCCTGTCGCATCCGACCACCTCGATCCGCGGCAACCTCTTCGGCATGGCCGGCATGTTGATCGCCACGGTCACCACGGCGGCCCTGATCGTCAAGCTGGCGCATGGCAACCTCTTCGGGCTGAGCTATGTGCTGGTCGGCCTCCTGATTGGTGGCGGCCTGGGCACCTACATGGCCAACAAGGTCGAGATGACCAAGATGCCCGAGCTGGTCGCGTTCATGCACAGCATGATCGGCCTGGCGGCGGTCTTCATCGCGAGCACGGCCGTGCTGGAGCCCAATGCCTTCGGCATTGCGCCCACGCGTGAGCTGATTCCCGGCGGCAACCGCATCGAGCTGGCCCTGGGCGCCTTCATCGGTGCCATCACCTTCAGCGGTTCGGTGATCGCCTTCGGCAAGCTCAGCGGCAAGTACAAGTTCCGCCTGTTCCAGGGCGCGCCCGTCACCTTCACCGGCCAGCATCCGCTGAACCTGGTGCTGGGCCTGGCCTCGGCTTTCTTCATCTTCGGCTTCTGGCATTCGGCCTCCTGGATGGACTTCGGCCTGGTGCTGGCGCTGGGCTTCCTGCTGGGTGTCCTGCTGATCATCCCGATCGGCGGCGCGGACATGCCTGTGGTGGTGTCAATGCTCAACAGCTATTCGGGCTGGGCGGCGGCGGGCATCGGCTTCTCGCTCAACAACTCCATGCTGATCATTGCCGGCTCGCTGGTCGGCTCGTCCGGCGCCATCCTCTCGTACATCATGTGCAAGGCGATGAACCGCTCGTTCTTCAATGTGATCCTGGGCGGCTTCGGCGGCGAGGCCGGTGGCCCGGCCTCAGGTAGCACGCAGCAGCGCAACGTGAAGAGCGGCAGCGCCGACGACGCAGCCTTCATCATGGGCAATGCGGAGAGCGTGATCATCGTCCCGGGCTATGGCCTGGCGGTGGCGCGCGCCCAGCATGCCGTGAAGGAGCTGGCCGCCAAGCTGACCGAAAAGGGCGTGACCGTGAAGTACGCCATCCATCCCGTGGCCGGCCGCATGCCGGGCCACATGAACGTGCTGCTGGCCGAGGCCGAAGTGCCTTACGACCAGGTGTTCGAGATGGAAGACATCAACGCCGAGTTCGGACAGGCCGATGTGGCCATCATCCTCGGCGCCAACGACGTGGTGAACCCGGCCGCCCACATCAAGGGCAGCCCGATCTACGGCATGCCCATCCTGGAGGCGTACAAGGCCAAGACCATCATCGTGAACAAGCGTTCGATGGCGGCTGGCTATGCAGGACTGGACAACGAGCTGTTCTACATGGACAAGACCATGATGGTCTTCGGCGACGCCAAGAAGGTGGTCGAGGACATGTTGAAGGCCGTGGAATAGCAAACCGGCGGCTGACCGGGTGGGCGCACAGCGCCCCCGGTTACCGCCCGATGACAGAAGGGTCAAGGCATCGGTGAGAATGCCGCCCGAACCCTGGAGACAAGGCAATGGAGAGCAAGACCTGGCTGCAGCATTACCCGGCCGGCGTGAGCGCCGAGATCAATGCTGATCAGTACCCGTCCCTCGTGGACCTGATGGAGGCGGCATTCCGGAAGTACCCGGAACGCCAGGCCTACACCATGATGGGCCGCGGCATCAGCTTCGGCCAGCTTGACCTGGAAGCGAAGGCGCTGGCCGCCTACCTGCAGAGCCTGGGCCTGGAGAAGGGCGACCGGGTCGCCCTGATGATGCCCAATGTGATGCAGTACCCGGTGGCCGTGGCCGCCGTGCTGCGCGCGGGCTTCGTGGTGGTCAACGTCAATCCGCTCTACACGCCGCGCGAGCTGGAGCATCAGCTCAAGGACAGCGGCGCCAAGGCCATCGTCATCCTGGAGAACTTCGCGGCCACCTTGCAGCAGGTCATGCAGAACGTGCCGACCAAGCATGTGGTGCTGGCCTCGATGGGCGACCTGCTCGGCTTTGCCAAGGGCATGATCGTCAACTACGTCGTGCGCAAGGTGAAGAAGCTGGTGCCCGAGTTCGAGCTGCCCAGCGCGGTGCGCTACAAGGACGCTGTTTCGCGCGGCCGGGCCCTGAGCTACAAGGCGCCCAAGGTCTTGCCGACCGACATCGCCGTCCTGCAATACACCGGCGGCACCACGGGCGTCTCCAAGGGCGCCGTGCTGCTGCACCGCAACCTGGTGGCCAATGTGATGCAGGCCGAGGCCTGGTACCAGCCGGCCTTGAAGAAGGTGCCGGCGAGCGACCAGCTGGTCAGCGTCTGCGCGCTGCCGCTGTATCACATCTTCGGTTTCACCACGAACATGATGCTGTCCATGCATGTGGGCGGCAGCAACATCCTGATCCCGAACCCGCGCGACCTGCCGGCGGTGTTCACCGAGCTGTCCAAGCACCGATTCAACAGCCTGCCGGCCGTGAACACGCTGTTCATGGCCATGGCCAACCATCCACAGTTCAACACGGTGGACTGGAGCCATCTGGTGATCTCGGTCGGCGGCGGCATGGCCGTTCAGCAGGCCACGGCCAAGCTCTGGCTCGAGAAGACCGGTTGCCCGATCTGCGAGGGCTACGGCCTCTCTGAAACCTCGCCGGTGGCGGCCTGCAACCCGACCGACAGCGAGGCCTACACCGGCACCATCGGCCTGCCGCTGCCGAGCACCGAGCTCAAGCTGCTGGACGACGACGGCCAAGAGGTGGCCCCCGGCCAGGCGGGCGAGATCGCCATCCGTGGCCCGCAGGTCATGGCGGGCTACTGGCAGCGCCCGGACGAAACCGCCAAGGTCATGACGGCCGACGGCTTCTTCCGCACCGGCGACGTCGGTGTCAAAGATGAGCGCGGCTACTTCAAGATCGTGGACCGAAAGAAGGACATGATCCTGGTCAGCGGCTTCAACGTCTATCCGAACGAGGTCGAGGATGTGCTGACGCAGATGCCCGGCGTGCTCGAGGCTGCGGCCGTGGGCGTGCCGGACGCGAAAGCGGGCGAGGCGGTCAAGGTGGTGATCGTCAAGAAGGACCCGAACCTCACGGAGGCCGATGTGCGCGCCTATTGCGAGGCCAACATGACCGGCTACAAGCGGCCCAAGATCGTCGAGTTCCGCACCGAGCTGCCCAAGACACCGGTCGGCAAGATCCTGCGCCGCGAGCTGCGCGACAAGTCCTGATCGCCCATGCCGGGCTGGCGCTGAGCCGAGGACCTCACTCCCCGTCGCAGGCGATCTTGCGAAACGCGAAGTCGATGCCGCGCAACTGCCCGTTGCGCAGGCCTTCGATGCGGGCCTGCATCTGCAAGCCCTCGCGCTTGTAGCTGATGCGCTGCGGGAAGTCGTGCCCGGTGTTCTCGAACAGCACCGATTGCGACCCCTGCTCCTTCAAGCCGAAGGCCGTGGGTGGCCGGCCCTGCGGCTGGGCGATGAAGTCCAGCTTGCCCTGGGCATTCGGTCGGATCTGCAGGAACTCGAACTCGGCCAGCTTGCCGCGGCGCAGCGTGCGTGACATGCCCATCATCTGCCCGGCGGCCGGCGCCATCCATTGCTCGGCCGAGCCCGCTTCGGCGCCCTCGAGCTTCCAGCAACCGGCCATCCAGGCGGGCGGCGCGGCGGCCTCCTGGGCTTGAGCAGTGGTCATGACCAAGAGGCAGAGAAAACTCACAAGAGGCAGGGCTGGGCGCATGAAAAACTCCGCGTTGAGTGCGGGACAATTCAACCATGCCTCCCCGCTTCTTTGTTGATCTTGCGCTCGCCGGCCAGACCGAATTGAGCCTGCCGCCCGGCGCTGCCCGCCATGTCCAGGTCCTGCGCCTGCAGCCCGGCTCCGCCCTCACCCTGTTCGACGGCTCGGGCTTCGAATGGCAGGCCGAGGTGCTGACCATGGGCCGCAGCGAGGTGACGGTGCACCTGCAGTCGCAGCAGCTCGTCCAGCGCGAGCTGGCGAACGCGGTGACGCTGGCCGTGGTGATGCCGGCCAACGACCGCATGGACGGCATCGTGGAAAAGGCCACCGAGCTGGGTGCCGCCAGCGTGCAGCCCTTGATGAGCGAGCGCTCGGTGCTGCGACTGAATGGGGAGCGGGCCGAGAAGAAGCAGGCCCATTGGCAAGGCGTGGCGGTTGCAGCGGCCGAGCAGAGCGGCCGCTGCAAGGTCACGCGCATCGCGCCGGTGCAGACGCTGGCTGCCTGGCTTGCGTCGCTGGCCGAGCCCACAGCCGATCAACGCCGCTGGCTCCTGAGCCCCACGGCGGCCGAGCCGCTCTCGCGCTTGAACAGCCAGGCGGCTGACCAGACGCTGGTCCTCAGTGGCCCGGAAGGTGGCTTGAGCCCGGCTGAAGAAGCAGCGGCGCGGGCCAGGGGCTTTGTGGCGGCGCAGCTGGGCCCGCGCATCCTGCGTGCCGACACCGCGCCATTGGCCGTGCTGGGCTGGCTGGCCTTGAGCGAACGCTGAGCGTTCAGCCGGCCACGAGCTTTGGATCGCCCGCTTCGACGTTGAAGCGGGCGGCCAGGCTGACCGTGGGCTCCAGCGTGGCAATGCTGTTGATCGTCATGAAACTGGTCTGCACTTGCTTGGGTGTCACTTCCACCACCGCATAGCCGCATTTACCCGCCTGCGCGAACTGCGCGTGCGGATTGGCGGCCTTGATGTCCGCGATCATCTTCGGGAAGAAGGAACTCATGGTGATGCCCGTCACGACGAACTCGCTGGCCACCGTCTGACGGGCAGACTCGCCACTGCCACCGGGCACGTTGCACGCCCAGTTCTCATGCAGGTCGCCGCCGATGAAGACCGGCCCTGCCACGTCCTGGCCCACGAGGCTGGCGATCAGGCGTTCGCGCGCCGCCGGGTAGCCGTCCCAGCCATCGTTCCAGACCCGCTGCTTGCCCAGCACCGGGATCTTGCGCGGCGAGAACATCGTTGTCTGCAGGAGCAGGTTCCAGGCCTGGCCTTCGCCGCGCCGCTGCTTCGCCAGGCCGGCGTGCAGCCAGGCTTCCTGCTCGGCACCCAGCATCGTGCGCTTGGGGTCCAGCATGGCGTCGCAGACCGGCGTTTCGATCATGCCGCCCACACCTGAGCAGGCTTGTGCGTCGCGGTACTGGCGGCAGTCCAGCAGGTGCATTGAAGCCAGCTGGCCCCATTGCGCACGGCCGTAGATGCGCAGCTCTTCGCCGTCCTGCGTCAGCCCTTGCATGCCGCGCACCAGGCTGGCCAGGCGAAGCGGCATGTGCTCGTAGTAAGCCTGGTAGGCCGCGCGGCGCTGGCGTGCCTCGGTGCCAGGGGCGAGGCCACGCGCCGGGCTGCCGGCGTAGTCGTTCAGTACCTCGTGGTCGTCCCAGATCAGGAGCCAGGGCAGGGCCGCATGCGCCTCCTGCAGCGCCTGCTCGCGTTTGTGGGTTTCGTAGTGCAGGCGGTAGCCGTCCAGCGTGCGGGCCGGCTCCAGGCCGCGCGGCAGGATGGCCGAGGGCCAGGCACCGGAGTCGTAGATGTAGTCGCCAAGAAAGGTCATGGCGTCCAGGTTCTCTTCCAGCATGCGCGAGTAGGCGCCGAAGTAGCCGTTGGCCAGGCGCTGGCAGGAGGCGACGCCAAGGCGCAATCGCTGCACCGGTTCATCCGGCGCGGGCAGGGTGCGCGTGCGGCCCGTGGGGCTGACCGCGCCACCAACCAGGAATCGATAGTGGTAGTGCCGGCCGGGCTCCAGGCCTTCGACTTCCACATGCACGCTGTGCGCCAACTGAGGCAGTGCCTGCGCTGTGCCGGTGCGTACGAGCTTGCTGAACGAGGCGTCGTCGGCCAGCTCCCAGCGCACGTCCAGCGGCGCATCGCCCCAGGGGTTGCGCAAGGTGTTGAGCGGCAGCAGGCGCGTCCACAGCACGATGCCGGTGGCACTGGGCATGCCGCTGGCGACGCCGAGCTGGAAGGGGTCGACCTCCAACAGCGGCGCTGCCTTGCTGAGGGAGCCCCATTGGCCGAGGCTCGCTGCCGTGGCCATGCGCAACCAATCACGTCGATTCATCACCATACCTCCGCTGCAGCAGCATAGCGGTGGATTGGCGGTGCCAGGGCGTTCGGGCGCTCGGGGTCAGGTCTCGCGCTTCTCGCGTGCCGAGCCCTTGACCAGGTCGAAGCGGAACAGCCGGCACTCGATCGGGCCGTTCCACATCGGGAAGCGGCGCGATTCCTTCAGGCGCATCTTGTTTGGCAGCTTCATGTCGGGGCTGAGCATCCAGGCCGTCCAGCCCGATTCCTCGCTCGTGTAGCCGCGCTTCCAGTGCGAGGCCAGGCGCGGGAAGAACTCGTCGTCGGCATCTCTTTGCTCCGAGCCCGAGGCATCGCGGACCGCGGCCGCCTTGCCGCGCACTTCGATCCGCTCGCCATAGGGCGGGTTCATCATCAGGGTGCCGGGCATGTTCTCGGGCAGCGCCGGTGCCGGGCGCTCCAGCGCATCGCCGCCATTGAACTGGATGTACTGGGCCACGCCGGCTCGTTCGGCATTGCGCCGCGAGAAGTCGACCATGCGGAAGGCCACGTCGCTGGCGAAGATCGGCACAGCCGGCGGATGGACGCGGGCCTGCGCCGCACGCTTCATCTCGGACCAGCGGTTCTGCAGCGGCGCGAACGGCAGTTGGCGCTCGAAGGCAAAGCGGCGGTTGATGCCGGGTGCGATGCCGCAGGCAATCTGTGCCGCTTCGATGGGGATGGTGCCGGAGCCGCAGCAGGGGTCGTGCAGGGCACCGCCAGTCTCAGGCGTGCCGCGCCAGCCGGCAGCGGCCAGCATGGCGGCGGCCAGGGTTTCCTTCAGGGGGGCATCGCCCTTGTCCAGGCGCCAGCCGCGCTTGAACAGCGGCTGGCCTGAGGTGTCCACATAGAGTGCGGCTCGCTCCTCGCCAAGGTGCAGGACGACCGGGAAATCGGGGTCGTGCGTATCGACGCTCGGACGCTCGCCGAACTCCTCACGCAGCTGGTCGCAGATCGCGTCCTTGATGCGCAGCGTGGCGAAGTTCAGGCTCTTCAGGGGCGAGCGGTGGGCGGTGGTGTCGATCTTGATGGTTTCGCGCGGCGTGATCCAGCGGGTCCAGTCGACCTTCAGCGCCAGCGCGTAGAGATCGTCCTCATGGCGGTAGCCGCCCTCGATCAGCTCGACCAGCACGCGCTGCGCCAGGCGGCTCTCGAGGTTGATTGCCAGCACCGCCTCGTACGGCGCCTTGTGCAGCGCCACGCCACCGCGCAAGGCCTCGGTGTGAACCTTGGGCACGATGGTGCGCAGCTCTGCTTCCAGCAGCGCTTCAACGCCGCCGGGGCAGGAGACGAACAGATCGAGGGTTTCGGGGCGGGACATCGGCAGGGCCTGGCTTCTTGGGAAACAGGCGCCGATTGTCCCCCAGGCTTACCGTTTGGGCTGGGGCTTCAGGATCGCGTCGGCCCGTGCCCGGTCTTCAGGCTGCAGGAGCGGCTCGATGGCGCCCAGCGCTGCGGCTGCCTGTTCATGCCCCGAAGCCTGGGCCAGCGTGAACCAGGCATAGGCCGTGCCCAGGTCCTTGGGCCCGCCCTCGGCGCGGCTGAGCATCACGCCCAGATTGAACATGGCCTCGGCCTGTCCGCGCGTGGCGGCGGCCTGGAAGAGCTTGCGGGCCGTGGCCATGTCCTGCGCGATCAGCTGGCCGTTGTAGAAGTAGGTGGCCAGCGCGTTCTGCGCGTCGGCATGCCCCTTCAGCGCGGCTTCCTTGTAGAAGACCAGGGCGCGGCCCTGGTCCAGCGGCAGGCCAACGCCCAGGTCGTACATGCGGGCCGCGGTGTAGGTCGCTTCCACATGGCCGGCTTTCGCGGCCTCGAGGAACCAGGCGCCGGCACGCTGCGGGTCGCGCGGCACGCCGTCGCTTCCGTCGCGGTAGAGCCGGGCCAGCTCGTACGCGGCCGGCGCATGGCCTTGCTCGGCGGCCTGCTTGAAGAGTTCAAGGGCCTGGCGGCCGCTTTTCTCGCCGCCATAGCCGATCAAGGCGGCCTGGCCCAGCAGATGGGCCGCAGGCATGAAGCCGAAATCCAGCGCCTTGGCATACCAGCGGCGGGCCTCGGACGGGTCTCGTCTCGTGCCCTGGCCGGTCATGTGGATCTTGGCCAGCATCATTGCGGCGTCCACCCGCACCGTCAGCTGATCCGGCGAGCGCGGATCGAAACGCATCCGGTCGGCCACCGGGTCGAAGCGGCCATCGGTGATCTTGCGAAACCAGGCCAACGCCTGCTTCGTGTCCTTCGCTGTCCCCAGGCCCAGCAGATGGAGGCGGCCCAGCATCATGGCCGCCTCCTCGTAGCCGAGTTTGTCCCAGGCCTGCTCGAAATGCTTGCGCGCGCTGGCGAAGTCCTCGGCCTCGAAGGCATCGAAGGCCTGGCTCAGCGACTTGTCCTTGCGGGCGATCCAGTTGCGGCCGGCGGCGAAGGCGCGGTCGGACTTGGAGCAGCCGACCGTGGGCGCGTTCGGGTCAGGGACGGCTTCTTCCGCTGCCGCAATCGCGCTGCCCGGCATGCTGGTCGCAGCCGAGCCTTCTGGCGCGGTGTCGCGCAGGCGCTCGGCTTCGTTGGACGGGCTGTCCTGCAGGCCGAAGTCGCGCATGTAGGCCAGCGTCACCGAGTCTTCGCTGGCCTTGTAGCTGCTCATGAAGGCGCAGGAGGACGCGTAGTTGCGCGACAGCAGCTTGCTCTTGGCCGCGGTGACGATCGCCGGGTCGACACCGCCATTGCGGCTGCCGCTGACCTGCACTGGCGAAAGCTCCTTCTTGCCGCCGTCCTGGGCCAGCGCCGAAAGCGGCCCGGCCAGGATCAGCAGCACAGCGAGGCGGGTTCGCCTCACTGCAGGCTCCGGATGTTGAAGCCCACCATGAAGCGGCGGCCGGTGTAGGCATCGCTGTAGACGCTCGGGATGCCGCCGCTGTATTCCTCGTAGCCGCCGGTGTTGGTCTGCGTGCGCTGGCCGGTCAGGTTGCGGCCCTCGAGGAAGATCTCGACGCCGTTCTTGAACTTGTAGGCCATCTTGGCGTCGATGAAGCGGGTGCGGCTGCTCCAGATCGGCACGCCCGGGTTGTAGGGCAGGCGCCAGTTGTAGGTGCCTTCGGACGGATAGTTGTTGACGTTCAGGGTCGAGTTGGTGCCGCAGGGCTGGTAGCAGACATAGCGAGGTGCCACGACCTGCAGCGCCACGCGGGCGGAGAAGCCACCGTCGTCATACCAGAGCGAGGCGTTGTACGAATACTTCGGCTCGCCGACGATGGGCTGCTCCTGGCCGGTGATCAGGTCCAGCGTGGGCACAGCCTGCTTGGAGCGGACCCGCGTGTAGTTGGCATCCAGGCCGGTGAAGCGCAACACCGAGGGCAGGAAGGTGAAGGCGGTCTTCATGCCCAGTTCCAGGCCCCGGCGCGTGGACGGCTGCTGGTTGTCCCATTGGTTGAAGGCGAACTCCAGCTCCGACAGCGGCTTGCCGGTGACCGGATCGATGGTGTCGGTGCCTTCGAAGACCTTGACGTTGGTGCGCGGCACGACCCGCGTCGGCGCGCCTACCAGGCCGCGGTGCTTGAAGACGGCGGCGGTGAGCATGGTGTCCTTGCTGACGTACCACTCCATCGCGATGTTCTGGTTGATATTGGTCCAGGGCTTCAGGCCCGGGTTGCCCATGGTGCCGGTGCAGTTCTGGTCGGCGTCGCTGCCGTCGCTTTCGTTGGCCCAGTCCTCGCGGCGCTCGTCGTAGATGCAGGTGCCCGAGGGCAGGAGGAAGCTGTAGGCCGGGCGGGCAATGGTCTTGGCGCCGCTGTAGCGCAGCACGGCCTTCTCGGGCACGACCCACAGCGCCAGGTTCAGCGAAGGCATCACGTCCGTCGTCGATTTCTGGATCGAGGTGTTCTTGCGATAGGTGGTCGAGACAATACCGCCCGCCGCATCGGGGGTGAGCGGGTCATAGGTCGCCGTCTTCTTGCGCGAGATGAAGGTCAGGTAGCCGGTGCCGGTGACGTCGGTCTTGACCGCACGCACGCCGACATTGCCGGCCAGCTCCATGCCGAAGGGCAGCTTCCAGTCGGTGAAGGGCACGCGGTCCAGCTCGAAGTCCGTCATCAGGTAGGCGGCATTGGCCTTCTCCTGGAAGCGCGAGAACGGCTGCTCGTAGACCTTGCCATCGCTGGCCTTGCAGGTCACCACGCAGTTGAGGTTGATAGGGATGCCGGCACCCTGGAACAGCTTGTCCACATCGATCTGGTTCCAGCCATTGATCAGCGTCGGCGAGCGGCCGCTGGCGCCGGCATAGAACTGGCCGGCCGGTGCCACCGACAGCACGTTCTGCACGAGCGCCTGGTACTGGGCCTGCGTCATAACGGTCTGGCCGTTCTGCGGCGTGGCCGGGTTGTTGCTCGGGTTGAAGCCGTAGGCGCAGGGCTGGCCGCCCACGGCGAGCGAGCCGGCGGTGTTCTCGCAGCCGACGATGGAGCTGCGCACATTGACCGTCGGCAGGTAGATGCCGGCCACATAGCCGGGCTGGCCGAAGGTGCCCAGCGGCTCCTGGATCGTGGCACCGCCCAGGCCCCAGAACTTGCCCGAGGTGTTGCGCAGGTTGATGCCGCCCTGCACCGAGTTCATGAAGGGCAGCTTGTCCTGCAGGTCATAGGTGAGGTCGAGCTTGCCGGTCTTCTCCGAGGTCTCGCTCTTGAAGATGCGGCTGATCAGGACATTGGTCGTCGGGGTGACCAGCGGCTTCTGGGCCGCGGTGTAGGCCGGCACGGCCACGGTGTTGGTCGCCGAGACCGGCACGGCTGCGCTGGCCAGTTGCGGCGAGAGCACGGCGTACTTGGCGAAGTTCAGCTGGTCGTTGCTGCTGCCGGGTGGCAGCGCGAAGCTCCAGGAGCCATCGGGCTGCACGGCGAAGGTGGACTCGCCGTACTGATAGCCGAAGGACGCACGGCGGTCGTAGCGGAACATGCTCGAGTCGGCCTTGCCCCCCATGAAGACGGCCTTCAGGCGGCCGTTGCGGTACTCGCCACCGGTCTGCAGATACTTCGAATCCGTCTCGATCTTGCTGAAGATCATGTCGGTGTTGTAGTAGCTGTCGGTGGTGGTGTAGCTCGTCACGTGGTGCGAGTCATCCACCGTGTAGCCGGGCTTGATGTTCACCGTCGCGCCCTGGGCCAGCGGCGCACCGGCGCGGTAGCTGTAGGTCGTCGGCATCAGGGTGTAGGGGTAGGCCAGGCCGGTGCCCAGCGAGCGCACGCCAGCGGCCGAGTCGACGAAGGTGCCGGCCGTGTTGTAGGTCGGCGTGCCACCCACCGAGAAGTTGCCCACCACGTCGGCCACCTTGCGCTGGTTGGACGCGTACTTGCCGTAGATGTTCAATTCATCGCTGACCTTGAAATCCAGGCGGATGTCGCCGCCGTGGCGACGGTCGTCCTGGCCGCGCACATAGGAGCGGATCAGCGCCGGCGTGTAGTCGTTCCACTGGTTCAGGCAGCTCAGCTGTTCGTTGTTGCGCTGGTTGATGGCCAGCGTGCGCGCCGTGCTGCCGTTGATCGCGCTGGTCTGCGCCGTGGTGAGATTGGGGAAGGCAGTGAAGCAGTCGGCCTTGCTCTGCGCAGCGGCCGATTTGGTGATCAGCTCCAGCGGCGTGGCTGCATTGAAGGTGCCGCCGGCCGTCAGCGGCGAGGCCAGGAACGTGGCGTTGACCGTCGGGTCGGTCTTGGAGACCGTGGCCGGGTTGAAGGCAAAGGTCTTCTCCGGCGAGTTGTCGAAGTCCGCCTGGCGCAACAGGCCTTGCAGGCCGTTGACGCCGCCATTGCTCTGCTGATGGCTCTCGCTGTTGTAGTTGGACTTGTTCAGGTTGACCAGCACGCCCAGACGCTTGTCCAGGAACTTGTCGGCCAGCACCAGGTTCAGGTTGGGCGTGGTCTTCCTGTTCAGGGAGCTCTCGGTGGCGGCCACGCGCAGCGAGTAATAGGGCTTCTTGAAGTCCAGGCCGGTCCGCGTGTTGATGATGATGCTGCCGCCGAGCGAGCCTTCGGTCATCGCGGCGGTCGAACCCTTGACCACGTCCACGCTCTTGATCAGGTCCGACGAAAGCTCGCGGAACTCGACACCGCGGCCACCGCCACCACCCAGCAGGTCGGTGCCGCCACCAGCCTGCACGGCCTGGCCATCCATCTCCACACGCGTGAGATCGGCGCCGGTGCCGCGCACCGAGACGCTCACGCCTTCGCCGAAGTCGCCGCGGTCCAGCGCCACACCGGCAATGCGCGAGATCGCTTCGCCGATATTGCGGTCAGGGAAGGCACCGACGTCTTCCGCCACGACCGAGTCGGTGGCCGTGGCCGCGCGCTTCTTGCGGTCGATGCTGGACTGCTGCGAGAGCCGCGTGCCGATCACCAGCACCGAGCTCAGCTCGGCCGTGGCCTTCGCTGCCGGCTTCTTGTCATCCTTGCTGTCCTTGGCCTGTTCACCGCCTTGCGCCGCTTCGGCCGCGGGCTTGGCCGGCGCTACGGGCGTCGTGCTCGCTTGAGCCATCGCGGCCTCGCTGGCCATCAGCGTGAGGGCCATGGAAACGGCCAGGGCCAGGCCATCCGGCCGCAAGGCCAGTTTCGAAATCTTGTTCACAAGCTGTCTCCGTCACCGGGCTTGGCCGGCACTTTTTGTCATTGACTGGTGTTCACCGCAAGCGCCCCGAGGCTTCACGAGGCGGCG
This sequence comes from Paucibacter sp. JuS9, assembly GCF_044043925.2. Taxonomy (NCBI): domain Bacteria; kingdom Pseudomonadati; phylum Pseudomonadota; class Betaproteobacteria; order Burkholderiales; family Sphaerotilaceae; genus Roseateles; species Paucibacter sp. JuS9. The sequence continues at coordinate 4,107,452 of NZ_CP194172.1, read as the reverse complement.
ATCTACAAGCCTGCTTGCAAGGCCCGGATGAGGCCCGCCTGCGCTTGTGAGGAGTCCAGCTTATGAGGACGGGTCCGAATCGATGTATGACGCTTGTGCGTCGAACTATCGGAATTTTGAATAGCGGATGAATCGGCCGGGAAGCAAGGTTTCCGGTCACCCACTTTGCGGGTTATCCCGGGCGGATTCAGGGCGCATCAATCAACGCCTTGATCGTTTGTGCCGGCGCTGTTGCGGTGCGGCGACTGACGCGGCAAAGTCCTAGCAAGTCGCTGGGTCATGCGTTGGCAGCGCGCTGCGCGGCAGGCATTCAGGGCCCCGTTCAGACCCCCGCTCAGACCCCAGGTCAGAGTCGCGTCAAAGCGCCTTGCGCAGATTGGCCGGCGCAATTTTCAGCGCCTCGCGGTACTTGGCCACCGTGCGCCGCGCCACCTGGATGCCCTGCTCTTCCAGCATGTCGGACAAGGCGCTGTCGGACAGCGGCTTGTTGTTGTCTTCGGCGTCGACGAACTGCTTGATCAGCGCGCGCACCGCCGTGCTGGAGGCATTGCCGCCGGCATCGGTGTTGAGGCCGGACCCGAAGAAGTACTTCAGCTCGAAGGTGCCATGCGGCGTGGCCATGTACTTGGCCGTGGTCACGCGCGAGATGGTCGATTCATGCAGGCCCAGCTCGTCGGCTATTTCTCTGAGCACCAGCGGCTTCATCGCCAGCGCCCCATGCTGGAAGAAGCCCTTCTGCCGCTCGACGATGGCCTGCGAGACACGCAGGATGGTGTCGAAGCGCTGCTGGATGTTCTTGATGAACCAGCGCGCCTCCTGCAATTGGCCGCCCAGCGCGCTGTTGCTGATGCCGCCGCGCGTGGCGCGCAGCGCATTGGCATAGAGCTCGTTGATGCGCAGCTTGGGCGCGACCTCGGGGTTGAGCATCACACGGAATCCGCGGCCGCTCTTGCTGACGATCACGTCCGGCACCACGGCCGCCGCCTCGCCTGGCGCAAACGGCCGGCCCGGCTTGGGCTCCAGTGTCTGGATCAGCGTCTGCGCCTCGCGCAGCAGCTGTTCGTCGGCGCCGGTGAGTGCCATCAGCTTCTTGCTGTCGCGCCGGGCCAGCAGCTCCAGGTGGTTCTTGCAGATCAGGATGGCCACCACCTGCACCTGGCTGCGCGGCCGCGTGCGCAGTTGCAGGAGCAGGCATTCGGAGAGGTCCCGGGCGCCGACACCGGTGGGCTCCATGCTCTGCAGCCAGCGCAAGGCCACCTGCAGGCGTTCCAGCAATTCCTCGAGTGCCTCGGGGTCGTCTTCACCGGCGAGCGAGGCGGCGATCTCTTCCAGCGGGTCGGCCAGGTAGCCGTCGTCGTTCAGCGATTCGATCAGCACCAGGAGCGCGGCGCGGTCTTCGCTGCTGAAAGACATGCCGGCCATCTGCTGTTGCAGATGCTGCTGCAGGCTGATGGACGGCGCCTCGGTCTCGGGCCTTTCTCCGTCTTCGCTGCTGGAGCTGGCGCTGCCGGGCAGCTCGCGGATGCCGTCGAAGTCGTCGCCCTCGGTGCCGTTTTCCCAGTCTTCGCGCTCGGTGGTGCCGAAGTCCTCGGCCTTGATCTCGCTCGCGGCCTCACCATCGCCTGAAGGTGCCGAGTCGGGTTCGTCGGACGCGTTGCCGCGGACTTCGCTGAGCTCGGGTGCGGTGACCGCGCTGCCGAATTCCTCGTCGGTCTCGAGCAGCGGGTTCTGCGCCAGCATCTGCTCCACTTCCTGGTGCAGCTCCAGTGTGGAGAGCTGCAGCAGCCGGATCGACTGCTGCAACTGGGGCGTCAGCGCCAGATGCTGACTGAGCCGTACCTGCAGGGTGGGTTTCATCTCAGCGCAGCCCCAGCAGCCTACATTTTGAAGTGTTCGCCGAGGTACACCTTGCGCACGTCGGCGTTGGCCACCAGCTCGTCGGGCGTGCCTTCGGCCAGCACCTCGCCCTCGCTGATGATGTAGGCGCGGTCGCAGATGCCCAGGGTCTCGCGCACGTTGTGATCGGTGATCAGCACACCGATGCCGCGCGCCTTCAGGAAGCCGATGATGCGTTGGATCTCGAGCACGGCGATCGGGTCCACGCCGGCAAAGGGCTCGTCCAGGAGGATGAAGCGCGGCTGCGTGGCCAGGGCGCGGGCAATCTCGACCCGGCGGCGCTCGCCGCCCGAGAGCGCGGGTGCAGGGCTGTCGCGCAGCTTCTCGATCGAGAGCTCGTGCAGGAGGCTGTCCAGCATCTCGTTGATGCGGGTCTTGGTCCAGGGCTTGCCGTTCTCGTCCTGCTGCAGCTCCAGCACGGCGCGGATGTTTTCCTCGACGGTGAGCTTGCGGAAGATCGAAGCCTCCTGCGGCAGATAGGACAGCCCGAGGCGCGAGCGGCGGTGGATGGGCAGGCGCTCCAGCGCCTCGCCATCGAGCCGGATCTCGCCGGCGTCCGCCCGCACCAGGCCGACGATCATGTAGAAGCTGGTGGTCTTGCCGGCACCGTTGGGACCCAGGAGGCCCACGACTTCACCGCTGTCCACGGCCAGGTGCACGTTCTTGACCACGCGGCGCACGCCGTAGGTCTTCTGCAGTCCGTCGGCCTCAAGCCGGCTCGGGCGGCCCGGTGCCGCCGCTGCGCTGTCGATGCCGCTCATGAGGGCTTGCGAGGCGTGGTTTGCAGCGTGGTGCTGGGCTGCAGTTGGGTCGGTGCGCTGCTTGCGGACGGCAATGCCTCGGGCGCACTGGCTGCGCGCGGCATCAACACCATGCGGCCGCGGCCGTTGGGGCTGCGCTCGACATTGCCGCCGCTGGTCTTGAAGAGTTCGCTGCGGTTGTCATAGGCGATCTCGCCACCGGTGGTCTCCCCCGTGACGAGGCCGTTGCGCAGTTGGCGAAGCACCGCATTGCCGACGAAGCGGACGGTTTCCTTGCGGCTGTCGTATTCGATCTGGTCGGCCCTGCCTTCGATCACCTCGCCCGGCGTGTCACGGCCCTGGCTGAAGCTCACCTGCTTGTCGCCGTCCGAAGTGGCCGAGGCCTGGAAGAAGCCGTCGGGGGTTTCCTTGATCACCACCTTGCCGGCCTTCAGCAGCAGGCTGCCCTGGCTCAGGATCACGTTGCCGGTGAGCTCGGTCAGCTGGTTGGCGATCTCGACCCGACCGCCTTCGTCATAGCTGATGTTCATCGGCTTGTAGCGGTCGCCCTTTTCGGCGCCCGCCGGCGCAGCGGCCAGCAAGGCGAGGGCGCTCAGCAGCAGCGAGGAGGAAAGATGGGCAGGGCGCATGGTGGGTGGGCGGCACAAAACTTGCAGGCCATTCTAGGCCCAGCCCACCCCCGGGCCGCTGGCAATTACGTCACGGCTTTGAGCTGCGCGCGCGCTGGATCAGGCTGTTGGCGACCTGCAGCGCGCGCATGCCCTGTTCCTGTTCGGTCATGCCACGTTCGCCCACCATCGAGGGCGAGGTCCAGAAGCGGCCGCCGATGGCGATCGCCGGCACGCCGTCCATGTTGTAGGCCTCGAACAGCTTGTTGGCCTGCAACAGCTTGCTCTCGATGCCGAAGGAGTTGTACATCGCGGTGAACTTGGCGGTGTCCAGGCCCATCTTGGTGGCCAGCGCGATGATGGCCTTGTCGTCGTCCAGCTCCAGGCGCTGCTGGTGGAAGGCGGCGAAGACGCGCTGGTGGTATTCCTCGGCCTTGCCCAGGCCGTCAAGCGCGTAGAACAGCTTCTGGTGCGGCTTGATATTGGGGCGGAAGCCGACATGCACGCGGCGGAACACCACGTCGGGGGGCAGCTGCTTGACCCATTCCTGCAGCATCGGCTCCAGCGCATAGCAATGCGGGCAGCCGTACCAGAAGAACTCGGTGACCTCGATCTTGCCCGGCGTCGTGGGCAGCGGGCTGGCGAGGCGCTTGAAATGCTTGCCCTCGATGGGGCCGCCCTGTGCCTGGGCGAGGCCGGCGCTGCCAAGTGCCAGGGCCGAGAGTCCGAGAGCGGAGAAGTCGCGACGATTCATGAATCAGCTACCTGTGAACTGCGAATAGGGGATGCAACGGCCGGGATCGTAGAACAGCTGACCGATCAGCGCTGGACACGCACCAGATTGGCGTCAACGCCGGCGGTTTCCAGCTTCTTCTGAAGGCCTTCGGCGTCCTCGCGCGCATCCAGCGGGCCGATGCGGACCCGGTACACGGTGCGGCCCGATTGTTCGAATTCGTAAATCCTGGCGCTGTGGCCGAGCAGGGCCAGCTTGGCGCGCTGGGCTTCGGCGTCGTCATTCTTCAGATAGGCGCCGGCCTGAACGAAGTAGATCGATGGGTCGGCCGCGGGGGCCTTGGCATCCACCTTGGCCTCAGCCTTGCCGGCCTTGCTGGCGGCGGGTGCCGGCGCTGGCGCTGGCGCGGGTGCTGCGGCCGGTGCCGTGGTTACGGGCGCGGGCGCGGGCGCTGGGCTTGCGCTCGAAGGGGCTTGAGCAGGTGCCGCCGGCTTCACTTCGCCGCCGCTGACCACGCCGCTCGCGGCCTTGGCGTTCTTGCCGGCCAGCGGTGCGTTCGGGTCCCAGTTCTTGTTGCGTTCGGCCTCTTCGGCGTCCTGCTCGGCGGTGCGTTGCGGCACCTTGTTGACGAAGGGAATCGGCGTCTTGTTGATGTAGAGCGCCACGCCCAGGGCAACAGCCAGGCCGATCAAGAGGCCGACGATCAGGCCGAGGACGAAGCCTCCGCGCTCGCTGCTGCCGCCACCGCCACCACCACCGCCCTGACCTTTGCTCATGCAGACTCCGTCGTTGCTTGTTCACCACGAGACATTGCTTCCGGCGCGCTGACACCCAGCACCGTCAGCGCATTGCGCAGCACCTGGCGCGTGGCCGCCAGCAGGGCCACCCGCGCACGGGTCAACTCTGCAGCCTGGCCCAGCACGCGTTCGGCCGCATAGTAGCTGTGGAAGGCACCGGCCAGATCGCGCAGGTAGAAGGCCACGTCATGCGGCGCCAGGCCGGCCGCGGCGCTGCTGAGCATGCGCGGATAGTCGGCCAGCTTGAGCATCAAGGCGGCCTCGGTCGGGGCAGTCAGCAGGGCCAGATCGGCACCGTTGAGCGCGGCCTCGTCGCCGCTCTCTTCATCGACCCAGCGGCGGATGATGGAGCAGATGCGCGCATGGGCGTACTGCACGTAGAACACCGGGTTCTCGTCGTTCTGCTGCAGGGCCAGGTCGACGTCGAAGATGAACTCGGTGTCGGCCTTGCGGCTGATCAGGAAGAAGCGCACGGCATCGCGGCTCGTCCAGTCGATCAGGTCGCGCAGCGTCACGTAGGAGCCGGCGCGCTTGGAGATCTTGACCTCCTCGCCGCCCTTCATCACCGTGACCATCTTGTGCAGCACGTAGTCCGGGAACCCTTGCGGAATGCCCAGGCCCTGCGCCTGCAGGCCGCCGCGCACACGGGCGATGGTGCCGTGGTGGTCGGTGCCCTGGATGTTGATGCACTTGGTGTAGCCGCGCTGGAACTTGTTGACGTGGTAGGCCACGTCCGGCACGAAGTAGGTGAAGCCGCCTTCACTCTTGCGCATCACCCGGTCCTTGTCGTCGCCGTAATCGGTCGACTTGAACCACAGCGCGCCGCCTTCCTCGTAGGTCTTGCCGGCGGCGATCATGCGCTCGACAGCCTTCTCCAGCTGGCCACCGGCGTAGACGCTGGACTCGAGGAAGTAGTTGTCGAACTTCAGACCGAAGGCCTGCAGGTCCAGGTCTTGCTCGTGGCGCAGATAGGCCACGGCGAACTGGCGGATGCCGTCCAGGTCGTTCACGTCGCCCGAGGCGGTGAACTCTCGGTCGTCTGCCTTGACGGTCTTCCTGGCCAGGAAGTCGTCAGCGATGTCCTGGATGTAGTCGCCGTTGTAGGCAGCCTCGGGCCAGCCTGCATCGCCCGGCTTCAGGCCTTTCAGGCGGTTCTGCGTCGACGAGCCCAGCGTGGCGATCTGCACGCCAGCGTCGTTGTAATAGAACTCGCGGGTGACCTGGCAGCCTTGGGTCTCGAACAGGTGGCAGATCGAATCGCCCAGCGCGGCCTGGCGGGCATGGCCCACATGCAGCGGGCCGGTCGGGTTGGCCGAGACGAACTCCACCATCACGTGGGTATCGTTGGCCTGCTGGGTGCCAAAAGCTGCGCCAGCGCCCAGCACCTCGGCCACCACGGCCTGCTTGGCGGCGGGCTTCAGGCGGATGTTGATGAAGCCGGGGCCGGCGATCTCCAGGCCCTCGACCCAGCGCTGGAAAGCAGGCTTGGCCTGCAGGGCGGCGATCAGCTGTTCGGCCAGCGCGCGCGGGTTGGTCTTGAGCGCCTTGGCCATCTGCATGGCGACGGTACAGGCGAAATCGCCATGGCTGGCTTGCTTGGGGGACTCGAATGCGGCGGCCAGGTCGGCGCCGGGGTTCAGTTCCTGGATGGCTTCGCCCAGGGCGGCGAGCAGTTCCTGCTTGGCTTGAATCATGGGCCGAATTCTACGGGTCCATGCTTATGATGGCCGCATGAGCAGCACGGAGACCGGCAGCCCCTTGGCCTCGATTGGCAGTACGACAGCCGACCTGCCTGCCTATGTCGGCAAGTACCGCGTGCTGCGCCGGCTCGGCGAAGGCGCCACCAGCGACGTCTATCTGGCCATGGACGGCTTCAATGGCAAGGAGGTGGCGATCAAGCGCGTGCGCTCCTGGGCGCTGGGCGCTGACGACATCGAAGGCCAGATCAGCAACCGCTTCTTCGCCGCCGAGGCCGCGCTGGCCGGCCGGCTGCAGCATCCGAACGTGGTGCAGATCCTCGACGCCGTGCCCGACCCCGACTCGCCCTATCTGGTGATGGAGTACGTGCCCGGCGTCACGCTGAAGAACTTCTGCCGCAGCGACCGGCTCTTGCCGCTGGACCAGATCGTCGAGCTCGGTTTCAAGTGCGCGATGGCGCTGGACTATGTGTTCCGCCAAGGCCTGATCCACCGGGACGTGAAGCCCGCCAACCTGCTGGCGGTGCTGGATGCGCAGGGCCAGGTCACCGATGTGAAGGTCAGTGACTTCGGCTCGGCGCTGAACCTGATGTCGGACAAGACGCAGGTCCACCGCGTCGGCTCGCTCGCCTACATGCCGCCCGAGCAGGTGGAGGGCGGCGACGTCGATTGCCGCGCCGACATCTATGCGCTGGGCGCCGTGCTCTACCACCTGATTGCGGGCCGCCCGCCCTTTGACGCGCCCAACCAGATGGCGCTGATGCACCAGATCTACCACCAGCAGCCGGCCTCGCTGGCCGACCTGCGTGGCGGCGTGACGCCGGAGCTGGAGGCGGTGATAGCGCGGGCGCTGGCCAAGCACCCGGAGGAGCGCTATCCGGACTGGGGCAGCTTTGCGCGTGCCTTGTCCGAGCTGGTGGCCAAGCAATTGGTGCCGCTGGCGCGGCTCTACGAGGTGCGCGACTCCGAGCGTTTCAACATGCTGCGCGACCTGGAGTTCTTCGCCGACTTCGGCGACGTGGAGCTCTGGGAGGTGGTGCACCGGGCGCGCTGGCGCCGCTATCCGCTGGACCATGCGCTTTACAGGCGAGGCCAGGAGGGCAATACCTTCCACATCATTGCCCAGGGCGCGGTGGATGTGTTCCGCGATGGCAACAAGGTGGTGACGCTGGGCCAGGGCACCTCGGTCGGCGAGATGGCCTACCTCGCGCCCAACCCCGACCTGCGCCGCCACAGCACCGACATCCGCGTGAGCGATGTCTGCACCACGATTTCGTTCACGCCCGAGTCGCTGGGCCTGCTGAGCCCCGAATGCCAGCATCGCTTCGACCGCGCCTTCATCCAGGTGCTGGTGCGGCGCCTGCATGCGGCACATGAGCAGCTGTCACATCCGCGGCGGATCATGTAGTTCAGTTCCTTTCCTGTTGTCCCTTGTTGTCCAGAAAGAGGTAGTTGTGATGAAGAAGTCCCTGCTGTCCCTGATCCTTGTCCTGTCGGCCGCCTTGGCGGGGCCCGCCTGGGCTGCCGATGCAGCTTCCGCCTGTGATGCCAAGGCGGCCGAGAAGAAACTGGCCGGCGCCGCCAAGACCAGCTTCCTGAAGAAATGCGTGGCGGACGCCGGTGGCGGCGGTGATGCCGCATCGGCCTGTGACGCCAAGGCAGCCGAGAAGAAATTGGCCGGCGCAGCCAAGGCCAGCTTCACGAAGAAATGCGTGGCCGATGCAGGCGGCGCCGCGACCGCCGGCCCGGAAGCGGCCTGCGAGGCCAAGGCCGCCGCCAGCAAGCTGCACGGCGCTGCCAAGAACAGCTTCACCAAGAAGTGCGTGGCCGACGCTGGCGCTGGCGCCAAGTAAGCACCTCCTGAATGCCGGCACCGCCCGAGGGGTCTGGTGCGGCGGCCGGCCTGGCGGTCTAACTCTTGAGCGCGGACGCGCCGCGCCAATAGGCCGCGCTGCCGTATCGGGCCTTCAGAAAATCCACCCACAGCCGCACCCGCAGCGGCAGGTGTTTGCGCTGGGCGTAGACGGCGTAGATGCCGTTGGGTGCGGCGGCATAGTCGTCCAGCACCGCTTGCAGGCGGCCGGCTGCGATGTCGGCCTCGACCTCCCAGGTCGAGCGCCAGGCCAGGCCCAGGCCCGCCAGGCACCAGTCGTGCAGCACCTGGCCGTCGCTGCAATCGAGCCGGCCGCTGGGCCGGGTGTGGACCAGTTGTCCGTCGATCATGAAGGCCCAGCCGCGCGACTGGCTGGCGTCCGAGCTCAGTACCAGGCAGGCGTGGCGCGTGAGCTCGGCCGGATGGCGCGGCGCGCCGGCCCGCTTCAGGTAGGCGGGGGCGCCCACGCAGAGCCGGCGGTTGTCCGCGAGGCGCTGGCTCACCAGGCTGGAGTCGGGCAGGTCGCCCACGCGCACGGCGCAGTCATAGCCTTCGGCCGCCAGGTCGACGATGCGGTCGCTGAGGTTGAGTGAAACGCTGAGGTCCGGATGCGCGGCCAGGAACTCAGGCACCAGCGGCGCCACATGGCGTCGGCCGAAGCCCGCCGGAGCGGTCAGGCGCAAATGGCCACTGGCCTGGATGCCGCCGGCGCTGACCGAGGCCTCGGCATTGGCAAAGTCGATGAGCAGACGCTGGCAGTCCTCCAGGAAGGCGCTGCCCTCGTGCGTCAGCGTGAGCCGACGCGTGCTGCGCAGCATCAGCTTGATACCGAGGCGTGCTTCCAGCGCATCCAGCCGGCGCCCCATCACGGCCGGCGTGACGCCTTCGGCCTGGGCGGCGGCGCTCAGGCTGCCCTTGGTGGCGATGGCGACGAAGGATTCGATCTGCTTCAGGCGATCCATGTAATCAACCAGGAATTTCGCTGGATCTTTGCATAAAAGTAATGAATCCAATGCGTCCGGCGTCAGCAATCTTTCCGTTCGCCGGGTCTAAATTGGCGGTAGTTCCTGTATTCGCTACTTTCTCCTTCTTGCCTTTCGGAGTCCGCCATGAGCCAACGCACCGCCCTCCACCGCCTGCAGGTCGACAGCGCCCTGTACGCCTTCATCAACACCGAGGTACTGCCGGGCACTGGCGTCAGCCCCGAGGCCTATTGGGCTGGCCTCGATGCCATCGTCCATGAGCTGGCGCCCAAGAATGCAGCCCTGCTGGCCGAGCGCGACCGGCTGCAGACCGAGATCGATGGCTGGCATCGCGCTCACCCGGGCCCGATCACCGACATGCCGGCCTACCGGGCCTTCCTGGAAAAGATCGGCTACCTGGTGCCGCCGCCGGGGAAGACCCAGGTCACCACGGCCCAGGTCGATGCCGAGCTCGCCACGCAGGCCGGCCCGCAGCTGGTCGTGCCCATCCTGAACGCCCGCTATGCGCTGAACGCGGCCAACGCCCGCTGGGGTTCGCTGTACGACGCCCTCTATGGCACGGACGCGATTTCCGAAGACGGCGGCGCTGAACGCGCTGGCGGCTACAACCCGGCCCGCGGTGCCAAGGTGATCGCCTACGCCCGCCAGGTGCTGGATCTGGCCGCGCCGCTGGCCGGCGCCTCGCACAAGGACGCGGCGGGCTATCGCGTTGAGAACGGGCAGCTGGTCGTGAGCCTCATCGGCGGCGCCAGCACCGGCCTGGCCGACGGCTCGCAGTTCATCGGCTATCAAGGCGCTGCGAACGCACCCAGCTCCGTGCTCCTGCGTCACAACGGCCTGCATCTGGACCTCCAGATCGACCGCGCCACCGCAATCGGCGCGAGCGACGCCGCCGGCGTCAGCGACCTGGTGCTGGAAGCGGCGCTGTCCACCATTCTCGACCTGGAAGACTCGGTCGCCGCGGTCGATGCCGAAGACAAGCTTCTGGCCTACCGCAATTGGCTCGGCATCCAGCTCGGCACGCTGACCGAAGAAGTGGCCAAGGGCGGCAAGACCTTCACTCGCACCTTGAACCCCGACCGTGTCTACACCGCACCCGCTGGCGGCGAAGTCACGCTGCATGGTCGCTCGCTGATGTTCGTGCGCAATGTCGGCCACCTGATGACCAACCCAGCCATCCTGTGGGACGGCGGAGCCAGGGAGATCCCCGAAGGCATCATGGATGCGCTGGTCACGGTGGCCATTGCCAAGCATGACCTGACACGTCGCGGCAACTCGCGCACGGGCTCGATCTATATCGTCAAGCCCAAGATGCACGGCCCGGCCGAGGTGGCCTTCGCGGCCGAGCTGTTCGGCCGCGTCGAGCAACTGCTGGGTCTGCCGGACAGCACCGTCAAGCTGGGCATCATGGACGAAGAGCGCCGCACCAGCGTCAACCTGAAAGCCTGCATCGCCGCCGCTTCCAGCCGGGTTGCCTTCATCAACACCGGCTTCCTCGACCGCACCGGCGACGAGATGCACACCGCCATGCTGGCCGGCCCGATGCTGCGCAAGGGCGACATGAAGACGAGCGCCTGGATCCAGGCCTACGAGCGCAGCAATGTGCTGACGGGTCTCTCCTGCGGCCTGCGCGGCCGCGCCCAGATCGGCAAGGGCATGTGGGCCATGCCCGACCTGATGGCCGCCATGCTGGAGCAGAAGATCGGCCACCCGAAGGCGGGTGCCAACACCGCCTGGGTGCCTTCGCCGACCGCTGCCACCCTGCATGCGCTGCATTACCACCAGGTGAGCGTGGCTGCGGTGCAGGCCGAGCTGGAGAAGATCGATGCCGACGCCGAGCGCGAAGCCATCCTCGAGAAGCTCCTGAACATCCCGGTCGTGGCCAAGGCAGAGTGGAGCGCCACCGAGCGTCAGCAGGAACTGGACAACAACGTGCAGGGCATCCTCGGCTATGTGGTGCGCTGGATCGATCAGGGCGTGGGCTGCTCCAAGGTGCCTGACATCAATGGCGTGGGCCTGATGGAAGACCGTGCCACGCTGCGCATCTCCAGCCAGCACATCGCCAACTGGCTGCACCATGGTGTGGTGACCGAGGCCCAGGTGCGCGAGACCTTCAAGCGCATGGCCGCCGTCGTCGACCAGCAGAACGCCGGCGACCCGGCCTACAAGAGCCTGGCGGCGAACCCTCAGGGTGCGGCCTTCCAGGCGGCGCTGGACCTGGTGTTCCAGGGCCGCTCGCAGCCCAGCGGCTACACCGAGCCGCTGCTGCATGCCTGGCGGCTGCGCGTGAAGCAGCAGGCTTGATGACCGAATGAAAGAGGCCCCGCGGGGCCTCTTTCATTGGCCGCTCGTCAATGCTCGCAAGTCCCTGCTGCCCATGCGGCGGTGCCGGCGAGCGGCCCTCAGCAGGCCGCCTGACTACCCATTTGGGTGGGTCGCGCCGATGCGTTGACGCCACAAGTGAGCGGCCGCCATGCGCGGCGGCAGAAGGCCTGCGGCAACTTGGGTGCTGATCGCCGCCGGGAGCCGGTGTTCAGCGCTGCATTTGGGCGCAGATGTGCGGCGTCGCCCGAAGCGAAGGCGCAGCTTCTGGAGCGCTTTCGTTTTTGTGGACGAGCGGCGCAGGGAGGTGCTGATTTGCACAAATGACACGCCAACCAGACTCTTGGGGGGGCTGGGGTGGCTGTTGTCTTCCGGCCGCCCCGGCTGGGGGTGTGCCTTCTCACGGGTGGCTTTCGGCAGGGCTGTTGCGGCAATATCGCGCCGCCGCCAGAACGGCGACATCAGAGAGAAGGTGCCCAGCCAACTGCAGCAGCAGCGCAGCGTCGCTTGCATGACTGCCAGGTCTGGGGATTCTCATAAGTCGAAAGCGCTGCAAAACACAAAGGCGCAAGCGACAACCATTGCTTCATCGGAGGAAATCTATGAGTCACTTCAACCGTCAAGCCGGCAAGCGCTTGACCCGCTCGCTGGTGGCTGCAGCCGTCGGCACCTGCCTGGCAGGCATCGTGATGGCCCAGAGCACCAGCGGCAGCGTCGTCGGCTCGGCCAAGGCCGGCACCGTCGTCACCATCTCCAACGACAGTGGCTTCAGCCGCACGGTCACGGTGGATGCGAGCGGGCGTTTCAGCGTCGCTCAGTTGCCCATTGGCGACTACAAGGTCGAAGCCAAGGGCCTGGGCAGCCGCAAGGTCACGGTGACCGTGGGCTCGGCGGCCGGTGTGTCCTTCGAGAACACGCTGGAGACTGTCACGGTGAGCGGCACCAAGCTCATGATCGACACGAGCTCCACCGATGTCCGCACCGTCATCACCGCCAAGGAATTGTCGCGCCTGCCGCTGGTGCAGTCGGCGCAGGCCATTGCCTTGCTGACACCGGGCGCCAACGCCGGCGCGGCCAGCTACTTCGGCGGTTTGACCTCGTTCGGCGGTGCTGGCGTCTCCGAGAACGCCTACTACGTCAACGGCTACTTCAGCGGTGAGCCGCTGAGCAATCTGGGTCAGTTCGAACTGCCCTACGGCGCCATTGCCCAGCAGGAAACCTATACCGGCGGCTACGGCGCCAAGTACGGTCGCTCCGCTGGCGGCGTGATCAGCCAGGTCGGCAAGGCCGGCACGAACAAGTGGGCGTATGGCGGCCAGTTCTCGCTGACGCCTGCCGGCACCCGCGCCAAGGCCAAGGACAGCTTCTATCCCAAGCTCGCGCTGCCGGGCGACTACGAGTACGAAGACAAGGAACTCCCCGGCACGCTGTACCGCCGCAACAGCCAGAACCGGAGTGAAAGCGCCAGTCTCAGCGCGTATGTCGGTGGCCCGGTGATCCAGGACAAGCTGTTCATCTTTGCGGCCCTGGAAGGCAGCAGCACGGATTCGCTCAGCGTGCCTGTCAACGGCACGGCCTACAGCACGCGCAGCAGTTCGAGGGACCCCAAGGCCTACCTCAAGCTGAACTGGAACGTCAGCAATGACCACCTGCTCGAGTACACCTACCTGGGCGAGCGCTACAGCTCTGAAGGCACGCGCAATGCCTACAACTTCGCGACCGGCGTCGAAGGCGCGGTGTTGAGCACCGTGCCCACGCCGGTCTACAAGAACAGCGGCTACAACATCCTCAAGTACACCGGCTACCTCACCGACGACCTGACCCTGAGCGCCACCTACGGCAACAGCCGATTCACCAACAAGCAGGTCAATCCCAGCGTCCTGCCGGGTGTGCCCTATCTGTCGGGCGTGACCAGCCAGAACCCCGCCATCGTCGGCAGCACGCCCATTCCCAACATCCAGGGTGCCTACCAGGGCCACGATGGTCGCGACAACACCAACGGCCTGCGTGCCGACCTGGAGTGGCGCCTGAATTCGGCCCATACCCTGAGCGCGGGTATCGACAACATCAAGTTCGTGGCGAAGAACGAGGGCGACGCCCAAGTGGCCGAGTACTGGCAGTACGCCCGCCTGGGCAAGTCCGGCAACATCGATGCCAACCTGGGTGTCGGCAACCCCTACAGCCCGACCAATCCGAACGGCTACTACGTGCGCCAGCTGAAGTACTTCAACAGCACCGACATGTCGCTGGAGCAGAAGGCCTGGTACGTCGAAGACCGCTGGAACCTGAGCAGGAATTTCCTGCTGTCGATGGGCCTGCGCAATGACCAGTTCACCAACAAGAACAACGTCGGCGAAGCCTATATGAATGCCAAGAACCAGTGGGCGCCCCGCCTGGGTGCCACCTGGGACGTGATGGGTGATGCCTCGCTGAAGGCCTTCGGAAATGCCGGCCGCTACTTCCTGGCCCTGCCGAACAATGTGGCCATCCGCGGCGCTTCCGCATCGACCTACACCTGGCAGTACTTCACCTACACCGGCATCGCCGCCAATGGCATGCCCACGGGGCTCACAAGCGTGCCGGGCATTGGTGGCGCACCAGCACCGGGTGCTGTGTCAGGCAATAGCGAGTACGGCACGCCGGTCGATGTCCAGGGCTTCTCGCCCAAGGACCTGAAGAACATGTACCAGGACGAGTTCATCCTCGGCTTCGAGAAGGCGGTGAGCAAGGGCTGGACGGCGGGCGCGAAGTTCACCTATCGCTCGCTGAAATCCTCGGTCGACGACTTCTGCGACCGCGCTTCGCTGGCCGCTCAGGCCGGCCTGACCCATGTGAAGGACGTGGCCGGTCGGCACATCTACAAGACCAGCGACGGCAAGCAGTATTACGTGTCGGGCTGCTACATGTTCAACCCGGGCGGCAGCAACACCTACAGCTTCGAGCAGGTGGGTGGCGGCGAACGCCTCACCAAGAAGATCAGCGCCGCACAGCTGGGCTTCACGGAAGGCCTGAAGCGTGACTACAGCTCGATCGACCTGTTCCTGGAGCGCAATTTCAACAATGACTGGGGCCTGCGTGTCGACTACACCTACTCCAAGCTCAAGGGCAACAACGAAGGCCAGGTGAAGTCGGAGTTCGGCCAGGACAACATCTCCAAGACCCAGGACTGGGACGCCTGGCAGATGATGGAGTACGCCAACGGCTACCTGTTCAACGACCGTCGCCATCAGATCAAGGTCCGCGGCTCCTACCAGTTCGCGCAGGACTGGATGATCACGGGCAATGCGCGCATCCTCTCCGGCACGCCGGTCAGCTGCCTGGGCTACTACAACCCGGACGGCAAGATCGACGAAGGCTCGGCTGCCGGCGACCCGATCTCCTACGGCGCGGCGTATCACACCTGCCTGGGCAAGATTTCCCGACCAGGTGATGTGCGCACGCCCTGGACCTATCGCATCGATCTGGGCCTGCAATTCCGCCCGAAGGCGCTGGACGACAAGCTGGCCGTGACCTTGAACGTCTTCAACATGCTGAATCAGCAGCGTGTGACGCAGTACGACGTGACCTCGGAAACCGGCCCGTACACGATCAGCAATACCTTCATGCGTCCCATGTCGCGCCAGTCGGCTCGTTCGATGACGCTCAATGTGTCGTACGACTACTGATCTGCTGCAGCCACTTCCCAGCGCTGACCAGGGGCCCCTCGCGGGGCCCCTTTTCATGGGCTGCGAGAATCCACCCTTCGATAGGGAATAGCGATGGAGAGCTCTTCGATGCAGTGTGACGTTCTGGTGGTCGGCGCAGGCCCGGCCGGCAGCGCTTGCGCGCGCGTGCTGGCGCAGGCCGGCGTGGATGTCTTGCTGATCGACCAGGCCGCGCCGGGTCGCGACAAGATCTGTGGCGACGGCCTGATTCCCGACGCCCACGCCGCCCTCGCGCGCCTGGGCGTGCTGGACCAGGTGATGGCTCGGGCCCAGCGGGTCGACCATGTCGGCTGCATCGGGCCTCGCGGCGGCCGCATCGACGTGCCCGGCACGCTGGCGGTGCTGCCGCGCCGTGAACTCGATGCCCTGCTGCTGCGCGCCGCGCAAGATGCCGGCGCCCGGCTGCTGGCGCCGGCCCGCTTCGAAGCGCCTGTCGTGGACGCAGCCGGTCGCGTGGCCGGCGCCCACCTGAAGGTCGATGGCGACGAGATCGAGGTGCAGGCGCAGTGGGTGGTGCTTGCCACCGGCGCCGTGCCCAAGGCGCTCAGTGCCGCCGGCCTGTGCGAACGCCACACGCCCAGCGGCGTGGCCTTGCGTGGCTATGTGCGCGCGCCCTCGCTGGTCGGCCAATTCAAGGCACTCGAAGTGGTGTGGTCCAAGGCGGTGCGGCCGGGCTATGGCTGGATCTTCCCGGCGCCTGACGGCTGCTTCAATATCGGCGTCGGCGTGACCAACAGCCACAACACCTTGAATGGCAAGGGTGCCAAGAAGGACATCAATCTGCGCGCGATCTTCGACGCCTTCTGCGAGCACTACGAACCGGCCGCCAGATTGATGCGCGAAGGCGAGCTGGTCGGCGAGTTGAAGGGGGCGCCACTGCGCTGCACGCTGGAGGGTGCGCGCTGGACGCGGCCCGGCCTGCTGGTCACCGGTGAAGCCGCAGGCAGCACCTACTCCTTCACCGGTGAGGGCATTGGCAAGGCGATGGAAACCGGCATGCTGGCCGCCGAGGCGGTTTTGCAGGGCCGCCGCCAGGGCCTGGACGATGGCGCGGTGCGCGCCGGCTATGAGGCCTCGCTGCACGCGCTGAAGCCCAAGTTCGACCTTTACCAGCGGGCCAATCGTGTCAATGACATGCCCTGGCTGGCCGACCTCCTGATCTGGCGCGCCCAGCGCAGCCCGACCCTGCTGCGGCGCATGAGCGGCGTGCTCAACGAAACGAGCAACCCGGGCCATCTGGTCAGCCTCAAGGGGCTGACGCGCCTTTTCTTCGAATGACCCGCTGATTCGATATGTGCCAGCTCCTCGGCATGAATGCCAACACGCCCACCGACGTGATGTTCAGCTTCGCCGGCCTCGCGAACCGGGCCGATGAGCACAAGGACGGCTTCGGCATCGCCTTCTTCGAGGGCCGCGGCCTGCGCCATTTCGTCGATCACCACAGCGCACGGGTCTCGCCGCTGGCCGAGCTGGTCAAGCATTACCCGATCAAGAGCCAGAACGTCATCGCCCATGTCCGCAAGGCCACGCAGGGTGTGGTGTCGCTGGAGAACACGCATCCGTTCCAGCGCGAGCTCTGGGGCCGCTACTGGGTGTTTGCCCACAACGGCAACCTGGTCGACTTCCATCCGCGCCTGCATGCCGCCTTCAAGCCGGTGGGCGACACCGACAGCGAGCGCGCCTTCTGCTGGCTGATGCAGGAGTTGGCCAAGGCCCATTGCTCGGTGCCCAGCATCGAGGAGCTGAGCCTGACGCTGGCCGAGCTGATGCCGCAGCTCAACGCCTACGGCACCTTCAACATGCTGCTCTCCAACGGCCAGGCGCTGTGGGCCCATGGTTCGACCAAGCTGCACTACCTGCTGCGCCAGCATCCCTTCGGCAAGGTGCAATTGCATGACGAAGACTTGAGCGTCGACTTTGCCCAGGCCACCACGGTGCGTGACCGCGTGGCCGTGATCGCCACCGAGCCGCTCACCCGCGACGAAGCCTGGGTCGCTTTCGAGCCGGGCCAGCTCAAGGTCTTTGTCGACGGGCTGCCGCTGGCCTGAGCCGCCGGCCAATCCCCTGCCCCGTCCCATTCATCCCGCCATCCCGCCACTCGCCGCCCGAACCGCCCGCCGGGGCCGGGGCAGCGCCTAGACTGCGGCCCCATGAGCACATCGACCGCGACCCCCAACCGCTTCCAGCGCTGGTACTTCGGCTGGGCGGAGCCGCACTACCAGCGGCTTTCGCCGGAACTGCAGGCCCAGGCGCGCGAACTCGACCGCCTGCTCTACAGCCGCCGCGGCCTGGGCATCTGGTTCGGTCTGCTGGGCGGCCTGGTGGGCTCGACCCTGGGCCTTCATGGCGCGGGCATGGGGTGGGTCTCGTCTTTCGGCATTTCCCTGCTCTGCGTCGCCGGGCTGCTGGTGGCCCTGCTGGCCGCCTGGCTGCAGCCGGAGAAGTTCCTCGGCCGTCGGCGTTTCGGCGGCATGTTCCTGCGGGTCACCCTGGGCATCATGCTGGGCGTGCTGCTGGGCTGGATGGTCGGGCGCATCACCCGCCACGGACTGGGGGGCCTGGAGCGCCTGCCCGAGGACCTGGAAGGCCTGCTCAAGGTCGGCCTGCCGCTGGCGCTGGGCGTCGCAGTGGCCATCGGCCTGCTGCTCTCCCTGATGGCGGCGGCGCGCCGCAACATGCTGCAGCAGCAATTGCAGAGCAGCCGCGAGGCCGAGGCCCAGGCCCAGAACCAGCGCGAGGCCACCGAAGCCCGCCTGCGTCTCTTGCAGGCCCAGATCCAGCCGCACTTCATCTTCAACAGCCTGTCGGCGGTCCAGCATTGGGTGGACAGCGCCGACCCGCGCGCCAGCGGCCTCTTGCGTTCGCTCACCGCCTTTCTGCGAGGAAGCGCGGAGCAGATGCTCAAGCCCCAGGTCAGCCTGGCCGAGGAGCTGACCCAGGTGCAGCACTACCTGCAGGTGATGCAGGCGCGCTGGGGCGAGCGGCTGCAATACGAGCTGGAAATCGACCAGGCGTTGTCCGAGCGCGCCATGCTGCCGCCCGGCATCGTGCTCTCGCTGGTCGAGAACGCGCTTGAGCATGGCCTGGCGCCCACGCTCAGCGGCGGCTTGCTGCGAATTGTGCTGATGCCCGACGCAGCCCAGGGCTGGCGCCTGGAGATCTGCGACGACGGCGTCGGCATGCATGACTTCGGTGTCGAGGGGCTGGGCCTGGCCAATTGCCGCGCCCGCCTGGGCCACACCTTCGGCGATCAGGCCAGCCTGGTGCTGGATGCCGACCCCGACGGCCGCGGCACGCGCGCCACCATCTGCGTGCAGGGAGGCAGCCATGGCGTTTGAGTTCCCGCTGCTGGCGCGCTTCAAGCGCTGGTGCATGCCGCAGGACCTCCAGGCATTCGCGCCGGAGCAACTGGCCCGTGCCGGCGACCAGCCCTGGCCGCGGCAACTCGACCGCTATGTGTTCATCCAGTACGCGGCGATCTCGATGGCCTTCTTCGTGCTGATGCCTCGCCACCTCGCGCCGGTATTGATCGGCGGCGGGCTGCTGCTGTTGCTGGGCATCATGGCCGAGAGCCGCCGGCTCTGGCGTGATCCGTCGTCCAAGCGGGTCAATGCAGCGATCCGTGTTGCCGGCCTGATCTATATGGCTGGCGTGTTCGCTTCCGCAGGTCTTCTCGAGAAGGCCCATTCGGTCGCGGCCATCGTGGTGCTGGCGGTACTGCTGTTCTTCTGCACCTCGGCTTGGTGGGGCTTGCTGATGTTCCGTCAGACCCAGATCAAGGGCCGGCTGCGCGAGCTCGAAGAGCGCGACCTGCAATCGGCGCTGCAGGCCCAGCTGCTGCAGGCGCAGATCCAGCCGCATTTCCTCTTCAATTCGCTGGCCTCGCTGGGTCATTGGGTGCGCAGCCAGGACCCGCGCGCTGCGCCGATGCTGGAGGCGCTGACCGCCTATCTGCGCGCGACCTTGCCCTTGTTCAATCGCGAACAGCTGAGCGTTGGTGAAGAGCTGGCCGCCGTGCGCGAGTACCTGGCCGTGATGCAGGCCCGCCTGGGCGAGCGGCTCAAGGTGGAGATCGACGTCGACCCGGCCCTGCATGAACAGTTGCTGCCGCCGGCCATTCTTCTGACGCTGGTGGAAAACGCCATCGAGCATGGCGTCGTGCCCAAGCTGGGCGAAGCCACGTTGCGCATCGAAGGCCGCCAGCTCAAGAAGGGCGTGCTGATCAGCGTGGCCGACGATGGCCCCGGCCTCCCGGAACAGCCGGCACCGCAGGCGCCGGGCCGAGGTGTCGGCCTGAGCAATTCGCGGCTGCGGCTGGCACAACGCTTTGGCGAGCGGGCGCGCCTGAGTCTGGAGAACGGTCCCTTGGGCGGCTGCCTGGCCCAATTGAGTGTGGAGCCCGCCTGATGTTGGCTGCGATGAAGAGCTTCTTTGCCAAGGTCGACTGGCGCATGGCCCTGATGCTGGGCCCGCGCCACACCTTCACGCCTGAGCAATGGCAGCGTCTGGCGCCGCAGGTCGCGATCTCGCCCAGCGTAAAGGTCGCAGCGCTGCTGAACGCCGTGCTGGTCTCGGGCTTGCTGGTCCAGAACCTGCCGCAAGGCGTTGCCGGGCCGACCTTTCTGATCTTCCTCGCCCAGGCGCTCCTGATGCTGGGCCTGGCTGCAGCCATCTGGCGCCGGCCGACGATGAAGCGGCTCTACCTGGCCTATGGCCTGACCTCGGTGCCCGCCGGCTTCCTGGCTGGCTTCACCATGGCCTATCTCAAGAATCATGGCCTCGGCGACATCGCCCAGGAGGTCCTGATGCGCGACCTGATGCTGGGCGTTCTGTTCGCCTTCGGCATCTGGGTCGTGGCCATGTGGCGCAACGAATTCCTGGCCGACTGGTTGCATGACGAGGAGCTGCGCGCGCAGGCCGCCGAGGCTTCGCGCAAGCTCTCCAGCGCCCAGATCCAGCCGCATTTTCTTTTCAACTCCCTGGCCTCGCTGCACCACTGGGTCGCCACCAAGGACGACCGCGCGGCGCCATTGCTGGAGTCGCTGACGGCCTACCTGCGCGCCACGCTTCCCTTGTTCGACCGGCCTCTGCTGGCGGTGGGCGAAGAGGCCGAGGCGGTGCGGCGCTATCTTGAGGTGATGCAGGCGCGGCTGGGCGAGCGGCTGCGCTTCTCGCTGGAGATTTCACCCGCTGCGGCCGATGTGCTCCTGCCACCGGGCGTGCTGCTGACCCTGGTCGAGAATGCGGTCGAGCACGGCGTGCAGCCCAGCCTGGCTGGCGGCGAAGTGAAAGTGCAGGCGAGCTTGCTGGACGGCGGCGACCTGCTTCTTGAGGTGCTGGACGACGGCCCGGGGCTTGGCCCGCAGGCGGCCGTCTCCGAAGGCAGCCTGGGCCTGCACAACAGCCGGCTGCGACTGCACCAGGCCTTTGGTGGCCGGGCCGCGCTGAAGCTGGGCAACCGGGCCGAGGGTGGCTGCTGTGCGGCCGTGCATTTGGCCTGCGCGCGCTGACAGCAACGAAAGATCAAACAGTAAAAACCTAGGAGAGAGAACCCATGAGCAAGAGGAACCCCACCGCCCTGATCGCCGACGACGAGGAAGGCCCGCGCGAGCAGCTGCGCGCTGCGCTGAAGCGGCTGTGGCCCGAGCTGGAGATCGTGGCGGCCAGCATTCATGGTGTCGATGCCTGGGACGACTTCCTGCAGCACGAGCCCGAGGTCTGCTTCCTGGACATCCGCATGCCTGGCCTGACCGGCATCGAGGTGGCGCGCCGCATGGCAGCCACGGCCACGCCGCCGCAGGTGGTGTTCGTCACGGCCTTTGGCGACCATGCACTGTCGGCCTTTGATGCCGGTGCGGTCGACTACGTGATGAAGCCGGTGGACGACACCCGCCTGGCCCAAGCCATCGAGCGGGTGCGCGGCCGCCTGCAGCAGGACACGCCGCCTGCCAGCGCCGGCCCTGACCTGCAGGCGCTGCTCAAGCAGCTGCTGCCGGCCGCTGCTGCGCGGCCGAAGATGATCCAGGCTTCGCTGGGCCGCGAGGTCAAGATGATCGCGCCCGAAGACGTGATCTATTTCGAGAGCGACAACCGCTACACCCGCGTCGTCTACACCGGCGGCGAGGCCTTGATCCGCACGGCGCTGAAGGAGCTGCTCACGCAACTCGACGCCGATGAGTTCTGGCAGGTGCACCGCTCGGTGCTCGTGAACAGCCGCTGCATCGCCAGCGCAATCCGCGTGGATGAGAACACGATGGTGCTGACGCTGAAGGGGCGCGAGGAAAAGCTGCCCGTATCCAGGCAGTTCCAAGGCTTGTTCAAAGGTCAATAAGACCTATTGAGTTCCGTGGCGGATGAGCTTGCCGTCCTCGCTGCGGTCGTCGTTCTTGAACACGCCTTCCCAGCGGTCGCCATTGCTCCACAGGAAGGCACCCAGGCCTTCCTTGAGGCCGGCGATCCAGCGGCCGATGTACTTGTCGCCATGCTTCCAGACATAGGTGCCCTGGCCGTCCGGCTGGCCTAGCTTGAACTCGCCCTCGTAGACATCGCCTGAGGCGAACTGCAGCTTGCCGGTGCCGTGCGGCAGGCCGTTCTGGACCTGGCCTTCGTAGTAGTTGCCGTTGGCAAAGCGCAGCTTGCCTCGGCCATTGGGCTTGTCGTTGACCCACTGGCCCTCGTAGCGCTGGCCGCTCTTCCAGAGGTAGGTGCCCAACCCCTCCGGCAGGCCCTGGTGCATGGTGCCCTTGTACTTGTCGCCCGAGGCGTATTGCATCTCGCCCTCGCCCTGCGGCTGGCCGTCGGCGATGGCGCCCTTGAACACGTTGCCATTGGCAAAGCGCATCTCGCCCTGGCCGCTGGCGCGGTCGTTGACCCACTGGCCCTTGTACTGCTGGCCGCTGGCCCATTTGAATTCGCCCTGGCCATGGCGCTCACCGCGCAGCAGCTCACCTTCGTAGCTGTCGCCGTTGTCCCAGGCGATTCGGCCCTTGCCGGTCAGCAGATTGCCGGCGCCTTCGCGCACGAACAGGCCCTTGAAATGGGCGTTGCCCGACTTGAGGTCGACTTCCTGGGCTGCGGTGGCAGCCGCGGGCAGGGGCTCGGCCTTCGGTTCGGCTCTGGGTTCAGTCTTCTCGGCAAGGGCCGGCGCCTTGCTCAAGGCCTGTGCCGCCGCAGTGGCCGCAGCGCCGGTAGCCTGGGTGCCGCTGCTGGCGACTGTTGTGGCCGCCGTGGCGCCTGTCGGTGCCGTCGGTGTGGGCACCGATGCCGGCTTGGCAGTTGCTGCAAGCGGGTTGCTGGCCGCGGGCGCTGGCGCCGGGCGGGCCGGTGCCGCGCGCGGGGCAGCAGCCACCATGGTGCCGGGTGGTGGTGCGGGCGGCTGCGTGGCCACCCAGGGCGTGCCGCGTTCGCGGGCCAGGGTCTGGGCGGTGTTGCGGGCCGTGGTCGAGGCTTCGTTGCGGCACTGGTTGGCCGCCTCGCGCCACAGCGTTTCCGAGATCTGCGACTGGCGCTGCCGTTCGTCGGGCGCCAGACCCGCCTGGGCACTGCGGAACTTCTGCCAGAAGCTGCGGGCGCGATCGAACATCGGTGCGCAGAACTCGGCGTTGTGGGCATCGACCTCAGCCTCATCGCGGCGCTTGGTGGCCACCGTCTGCTGCACGCCGGTGCAGACCTCGGTGGCCAGGTCCCAGCCGTTCTCGGCCTTGCGGAACAGCAGTGCCGCCTGGTCCCAGCGGCTTTCCGACAAAGCCTGCGTCGCCAGTTCGCCCAGCGCCGCGGCATCGCGATGCGCGGTTTCGCACTGGCTGCCGGCGGCCAGGCGTTCGGCCAGCTGTTCGCGCTGGCCGAGCGTGTCGGCCAGGTTGCGGTTGGCGCGCTCGCGGGCCCGGCCGTCGCAGGTGTTGGCGGCCTGGGTCCAGAGCGACAGCGCCTCGTCATAGAGCCTGACCTGTTCTTCCAGCGGCTTGTTCTGCGCCAGGGCCGTGGCCGCGCGCAGGTCGGCGGCATTGGCCCGGGTGGTCAGGGCGCCGCAGCTTGGCGGTGGCGCGACCGGCGCACTGGCGGCGGGCTCGGGCGCCGAGGCGGGCAGGGCAGCCTCGGGTGCGGAAGCTGCGGAGGCTGCGGGTGTGACCGGCAGGGCAGCCGGCGGCGGTGTGTCGGACTGGGCAAAGACCAGCCCTGCGGCCAGCATCGACGGCAGCAGCAGAGCAGCAAGACGCGGAGTCAACGGCATTCCCTTACTTTCCCTTCTTGGTGGCCAGCGGCATGGACAGCGTGGCATCGATCAGGCCATTGGCATAGGGGTTGGCGCCGGGGTCGTTGTCCAGCGTGTAGCTGAAGCGCTTGCGCGCCGAGGCCACCGGCATGGCGCCCACATCGGCCACCATCTCGTCGGGCTTGATGCCCTTGAGGATGGCCACCACCTCGGTCTCGAAACCCTTGGCCGCGGCGACCTTGTTGAGCGCGCTGAGGCGCTCGGCATCCATGATCATCGAGTTGGCGGTCAGGTCGCGCTCCAGCAATTTCTGGTGCAGGCTGAAGGCGGCCAGCGGATTTCCGTTGAGCTTTTCGACACGCGCGAAGGCCCAGGTGTCGGCGCGCTCGAAGGCCGTCGAGGCGATATAGGAAATGCCTGAGAGCGCCCCGCGGTTGGCGGCCGCCTTCTGCAAGGCGCCCAGCACCTGGCTCTTGGTCATGCTCTCCAGCGATTCGGTGAAGGACTCGCGCAGCTTTTGCAGGGCCAGCGCCTTGCCCTGGTCGATCAGTTGCTGCTTGAGCACTTCGGACACCGCCGACGCGGCCGCGTTCTTGGCGGCACTCACCGCCGCATCGGCCGCCAGCGCAGCGCCCTTCAGGCCGGTGGCGATGGTGAAGATGCTGTAGAGCGTGCTGGCGATCTTGCTGCCGTAGTGCACGGTCTTCATGCGCGCGCCGCCTTCCTCGGAAACGCCTTGCGACCACAGCACCAGCCACAGCGCCTCGTCCTCGGTCATGCTGGCCAGTGGTACTTCGAGCGGATGCATGCTCATCAGCCAGTGGTAGTCCTGCATCTTCGGTGTGTTGGGCGGCGCGAAGCGGGTGTAGCCGCGGCAGACCTCGAAGGGCTGGATCACCACGTTGCGCCCGGTCGACAGCAGCACCGAGAACGCGCGGCCGCGGTCGCGGATTTCGGACAGCGCCAGCAATTGCTGCTCGGCCTCGGCACTGTCGTTGCCGGCCACCGCGATGATCTTGTCGCCCGGGTTCAAGGGCGAGCCGGGTGAGGTGGCGATGACGGTCAGGCGCTCGTCCACCCCCAGGGCGCGCACCCAGGCGACGCGGTCGGTTTCTTCCCAGCCCTGGCTGGAGACGACGGCAAAGGGCAGCTCCCATTGCTTGTCACATTCCGTGTCCTTCAGCGTGGCACTGCGGGTAATGGCCGGGCGGATGGCGCGCTCGCCGGCGCCGTAGGTGGAGATGCTGCCCAGCAGCACGGGGTCGACCTTGCGGCCGTCGTCCACGGTGTATTTGGGCGCGGAGGCGCAGGCGCTCAACAGGCTGACGAGGGCCAGCATGGCCCAAAGGCTGCAGCGATCCAGGAAGACGCGAACAGGCGGCATGACAGACATCCGAAGCTTTCTCCGGCCAGTCTAGGGGGCCGCCGTGCCTGCGGGAACGCGTGTCTTCCCGCTGATGCAGAGGGTCCCTATAGCGACGGTACCGGATTCAGGGGATCGAAATCGGCGTCCTTCTTCTGCTGCCAGCCGCTGATGGCGCGGGCCATTTCGCCGGTGTCAAAGACGGCGCTCTGCAGCAGCTTCATCTGGGCCAGCGCCGCAGCGGTGCCGTGGTCGCGCGCATGGTTCAAGGCGAGCTTGCTGGCGGCGATGGCCAGGGGCGACCTGGTGGCGATCTGCTGAGCGACGTTCATGGTGTGCTCCAGCAGCGCCTGGGCATCGGGAAGCACGGCGTTCACCAGGCCCAACGACAGCGCCCGCTCGGCGCCCAGGCGCTCGCCGGTATAGGCCAGCTCGCGCGCCAGCCCTTGCGGCAGAAGGCGTTGCAGGCGCTGCAGCACGCCGAGGTCGGCGGCCATGCCGATATTGATCTCCTGCACGCAGAAGAAGGCGTCGGCCGAGGCGTAGCGCATGTCGCAGGCGGCCGCCAGGTCCAGCGCGCCGCCTATGCAGCCGCCCTGCACCGCGCACAGCACCGGGAAGCGGGCTTCGTCCAGCGTCGTGAAGCAGTCCATCAGGCGGCCCAGCATGTCCTGGAAGCTCAGGCGGGCTCGCGAGGTGCTGGTGTCGAGTGCCGGGCTGTCGCCGGCAAAGGTATCCAGCGCCATGCCCGCGCTGAAGTGCTTGCCGGTGGACGAGATCACCAGCACCCGGGTGCGGCCCTCGTCGTGCAGGCTGCGCAAGGTGTCGCGCAGCGCCGGGAAGAAGGGCAGGCTCATGGTGTTGAGCCGGGCCGGCTGGCACAGCTGAAGATGAGCCAGACCGGTAATGCCGCGTGCATCGCGTTCGACGCTGAAGAATTCGTTCATGTCGACAGCCTAGCGTCGCGGGCCGCCCTGTCCATCCACTTGGTGACAGTAGTTTTACCGTCCGGGGAAGCCCTCGGGCTCGTGCCCAGGAGCGCTGCCTACACTGACCGGCATGCGAACGCTGAGAACCGATGACGGCCTGCCCTTGCACTGGCGGCAATGGAGCAAGCCGGGCCTGGACAAGGCGCGCGGCACGGTGCTGATCGTGCACGGCCTGGGCGAGCATGCCGGCCGCTATCAGCATGTGGCGGCCAAGCTCAACAGCTGGGGCTGGCATGTGGTGGCCTACGACCAGCGCGGTCATGGTGCGTCTGGCGGTCCGCGCGGCGACATTCCCAAGCCCGAGCAGCTGTTGCAGGACCTGGCCCTGGTCATCGACGAGCTGCATGCCGATGAGCAATTGAGTGGTGGCGCGTTGGTCCTGCTGGGTCACAGCATGGGCGGCCTGGTCGCGGCCCGTTTCGTGGCCGGCGGCCTGAGCGCCAGCGCGGGCGGCGTGCTGCCGGCCTGGTTCCGGCCGATCGATGGGCTCTTGATGACCTCGCCCGCGCTGGACCCCGGCATGTCCTGGTTCCAGAAGGCCTTGCTGGCCATCGCGAAGCCACTGGCGCCGCATCTGGCGGCTGGCAACGGCCTGAAGCCGGCCTGGATCTCCCGCAATGCGGCCGTGGTCAAGGACTATGTCTCGGACCCGCTGGTGCACAAGAAGATCACGCCGATGCTGGCGCGGATGATCGTGGACGGTGGCGAAGAGGTGCTGGACCATGCATCCGAATGGCTGGTGCCCACGCTCTTGCTGTGGGCCGGTGCTGACCGCTGCGTGGCCCCGGCCGGCAGCGCCGCCTTTGCCGCTGCCGCACCGCGGCTGGTGGTGCAGAGCTACTGCTTCGAGCGCCTCTTTCACGAGGTGATGAACGAACCGGAGCAGGAGCAGGTGTTCGCGCGCATGCAGTCCTGGCTCGACGAGCGCTTTTCCCACACCAGCAGGTTCTGAACCGGGCGGATTTAAACTCCGGGGTCTGCGCTTACCAAGCGCCACCCGCCGGAGACCCGAGATGAACGCACGCGATCCGCAGCTACCGCTGCAAGCCGATGAAGCCAGCGCCCTGGGCGAGTTCGCCGCCCGGGTCTGGGACGAGGAAATCGTCCCCGCCCTGACCCAGTACATCGCCATTCCGGCCAAGAGCCCGATGTTCGATGCCGACTGGGCGGCCAACGGCCATATCGAGAAGGTGCTGTGCGACGCCGCCACCTGGGTCGAGAGCAAGAAGGTGGCCGGCCTGAAGCTGGAAGTCATTCGCATCCCGGGCCGCACGCCCGTGATCTTCTTCGAGGTGCCCGCCACCAAGGCCGGCAGCGAAGACAGCATCGTGCTCTACGGCCACCTGGACAAGCAGCCCGAGTTCAATGGCTGGCGCGCCGACCTCGGCCCCTGGACGCCCAAGTACGAAGACGGCAAGCTCTACGGCCGCGGCGGCGCCGACGACGGCTACGCGATCTACGCCTCGCTCACGGCCATCATGGCGCTGGACAAGCAGGGCATTCCGCGCCCGCGCTGCGTGGGCATCATCGAGACCTGCGAGGAAAGCGGCTCCTACGACCTGCCGGCCTATATCGACATGCTCAAGCCCCGCCTGGGCAATGTCTCGCTGGTGGTCTGCCTCGATTCCGGCGCCGGCGACTATGAGCAGCTCTGGATGACCACCTCGCTGCGTGGCATGGTCTCGGGCGTCCTGAAGGTGGAGGTGCTGACCGAAGGCATCCACTCGGGCGACGCCTCGGGCGTCGTGCCTTCGAGCTTCCGCGTCCTGCGCCAGGTGCTGGACCGCCTGGAAGATTCCAAGACCGGCCGCCTCCTGCCCGATAGCTTCCACTGTGAGATCCCGGCCGACCGCATAGCGCAGGCACAGGCCACGGCAGCGATCCTGAAGGACGAGGTCTACAAGCGCATGCCCTGGGCCTGCGGCGCGGACGGCGGCCCGGTGCTGCCGATGACGGCCGAGCCGGTGGAGGTGCTCTTGAATCGCACCTGGCGTCCGACGCTGTCGGTGACCGGCGTGGATGGCTTCCCTGAGCTGAAGAGTGCCGGCAATGT
This sequence comes from Paucibacter sp. JuS9, assembly GCF_044043925.2. Lineage (NCBI taxonomy): Bacteria > Pseudomonadati > Pseudomonadota > Betaproteobacteria > Burkholderiales > Sphaerotilaceae > Roseateles > Paucibacter sp. JuS9. The sequence continues at coordinate 4,079,461 of NZ_CP194172.1, read as the reverse complement.
CCTGCGCCCCTTCACCGCCTTCAAGCTGTCGCTGCGCTTGCCGCCGGTGATCGACGGCAACAACGCCGCGCTGGAGCTCAAGAAGCTGCTGGAAGACAACGCACCCTACAACGCCAATGTCACCTTCACGCCGGATGGCCGTGCCGGCGCCCTGGGCGCCACCGGCTGGAACACGCCGGACCTGTCGCCCTGGCTGTCCGAGGCGATCAACACTGCCAGCCAGACGCACTTCGGCAAGCCGGTCGGCTACATCGGCCAGGGCGGCACGATCCCGCTGATGAGCATGCTGCAAAAGGGTTTCCCCAAGGCGCAGATGATGGTCTGCGGCGTGCTGGGCCCCAAGAGCAATGCCCATGGCCCGAACGAGTTCCTGCATGTGCCCTACGGCAAGCGCCTGACCGCTGCGGTCGCGCAGGTCATGGCGGCGCACCCTTGACCCACCCCCTACGCGCTTCGCGCGCCCCCTCAAGGGGGCAACCCCGGCTGCGCGGCAAAGCCGGATCAGCGGGGTTCGCTGGGGAAGACACGACTCACCGCGAGCGGGCAGACTGAACGCATGGACCAGCTGAGAGCGATCCGCATCTTCGTGCGTGTCATCGACGAGGGCAGCTTCGCCGGCGCGGCGCGGTCGCTCGATCTGGCGCCCGCGGTCGTCACACGCCTGGTGGCCGAGCTGGAAGAGCACCTCGGCTCGCGCCTGCTGAACCGCACCACGCGACGCCTGGCGCTGACCGATATCGGCGAGAGCTACCTGGAGCGCGCCCGCCGCATCCTGGCCGAGCTGGATGAGGCGGAAGCCCTGGTCAGCTCCGCCACGGCCGAGCCGCGCGGCCATCTGCGTGTGCTCCTGCCGCCGGCCGTGGCCGTGCATCAGCTGGCCAAGCATCTCTCGCGTTTTCATGAGCGCCATCCGCTGGTGACGCTGGAGCTGCATTCGCCCGGCCCGGTGGACACGGTGGACGAGGCCTACGACATCACCATCGTCACCAGCAAGCATCCGCTGGACGGTGATTTCGTGGCCCGCCGCCTGGCGCGCACCGAGGTCATCATGTGCGCTTCGCCGGAGTACCTGGACAAGCGTGGTCGGCCCCAGCATCCGCGTGACCTGGCCCACCACGACGCGCTGCTCCCGCCGATGTCGGACCTGCAGCGCGGCATCTCGCTCACGCGCGTGAGCGATGGCGAGGTGATCAACCTGGCGCCGCACAAGCCGGTGCTGAGCGCCAGCCATATCGACACCAACTACTCGGCTGCCCTGCACGGCCTGGGCATTGCCGGCCTGCCATCCTTCCTGGCCGAGGACGCCTTGATGGAGCAGGCACTGGAGCGGGTGCTGCCGGAATGGCAGCTCTATCACTTCACGATCTGGGCGGCGCTGCCGACGCGCAAATACATGCCGGCCCGCACCCGCGCCTTCCTCGACTTCCTGCTCGAGATCTTTGGCGGCGAAGACCGCGACCCCTGGCTGGCCGCGGCCGGCTGCGAAACCTCGCTGGTGCGCGAGCGCTTCAGCGCAGATTGAAGCCCGTCTGCGTGAGGCCGCCGCGCAGGTCTTCCAGCAGGTGGGTCAGCGGCGACAGTTCGATATAGCGCGTGCTGACCTTGATCGCATAGGCGAAGAAGCGCGGCAGGTCGACGATGTAGCCGGGCTTGCCATCGCGATAGTTCAGGCGGCAATAGATGCCCAGGATCTTCAGGTGGCGTTGCAGACCGGTCAGCTCCAGCGCGCGCCAGAACTCGCCAAAGTCTTCGCCCACCGGCAGCTCGGCCTTGCGGGCCTGCTCCCAGTAGCGGATCGCCCAGTCCAGCTCGCGCTCCTCGTCCCAGGAGATGAAGGCGTCGCGCAGCAGTGAAGCCATGTCGTAGCTGACCGGGCCGCAGACCGCGTCCTGGAAGTCCAGCACGCCGGGCACGCCATCGGCGCTGGTCATCAGGTTGCGCGGCATGTAGTCGCGATGCATCGCCAGTTGCGGCTGTTGCTCGATGGCCTTGACCAGCACCTTGCAGCAATGCTCCCACCAGCCTTGCTGCTTTGCGTCCCAGTGCTTGCCGTAGTGACGCTGCACGCACCAGTCGACAAAGATCTGCAGCTCGCGGCGGATGAAGGCCTCGTTGAAGGCTGGCAGTCGGTTGGCGTCGCCGCGCTGCTGCCACTGGATCAGCGTCTGGACCGCGGCGCGCATCAGCTTGTCGGCCTCGGCAGGCGTGGCTTGCTGCAGCGCCTGCAGATAGGTTTGCTGCCCCAGGTCGCCCAGCAGGAGGAAGCCGCGCTCGGCGTCCTCGGCCACGATGGCCGGCACGCGCAGGCCGCATTCGGCCATGTGCTGAGCGATGCTGACGAAGGGGCGCACGTCGTTGCAGTCGGGCGGCGCGTCCATCACGATCAGCGAGCCGCCGCCTGCCTGCTGCAGGCGCAGGTAGCGGCGCGTGCTGGCGTCGATGCTGGCCAGCGCCAGGCTCTCGGGCAGCAGGCGATGCGGCGCGATCAGCGCTTGCAGCCAGTCCTTGTAGACGGATTCACGGGCCGCGTCGGGCCAAAGGGGCTGGGTCATTGAAAAGGGCGGGCTGGAGGGGCGGCAAGTGGTCAGGGAAATGGCCAAGGAAATGGCCAATAAAGGGGCCGAACAGGGCGCCGGCCAACGCAGGCCCCTCATGGATAATGAATTCTACAAACGTCGTCGCTTCCTTCCTCTCACATTCCGCCCATCCAGCCTGCCGTGCCGCGCTTCCCGTTTTTCTGTCCTGCAGCGCGGCTGCTGCCCCTGGTCCTGATGATGGCCGCCAGCGGCCTGGCCGCGGCGCAAGAGGGCGGTCTGCAGCTGCGTCGCGCCAAGGTGCTGACGATGCCGGGCAGCAGCAGCGGGGTGAAACCCGCCGTGGTGCTCAGCGCCAAAAGCCTGCAAAGCCAGCTGGATCAGTTGTCGATGGCCGAAGGCGAAGCCGAGCTGCGCTATGGCGAGCTGCTGATGAAGGCCGACAGGCTCAGCTACCTGCAGCCAAGCGACGAAGCGCGTGCCACCGGCAAGGTGGAGGTCAGCGTCGCCGGCAATGTGTTTCGCGGCAGCGAATTGCAGTTGTTCGTGCAGCGCTTCGAGGGCGAGTTCCTGGACCCCAGCTACTTCTTCTCGCTGACCGGTGGCGGCGGCAAGGCCGAACGCCTGCGCTTCATCGGGCAGCAGCGGGTGCTGGCCGATGGCGGCACCTACAGCTCCTGCCCGGTCGAGGACGGCAAGGAGCCGGCCTGGCAGCTGACGACCACGCAGCTGCGCATGGACTTCGAAGCGAATGAAGGCATCGCCAGCGGCGCGGTGCTGCGCTTCTACGGCGTGCCGATCCTGGCGGCGCCGACGATCAGCTTCGCCCTGGGTTCGACCCGCAAGTCGGGCTGGCTGCCGCCGAACATCGGCCTGGACAACCGCAGCGGCTTCGAGCTGGGCCTGCCCTACTACTGGAATATTGCGCCGCAGCACGACGCGACGCTGACTCCCTTCATCATGACACGCCGTGGTGCGGGCCTGGACAGCGAGTACCGCTATCTCGAGCCCGGCCACAACGGCGAGATCAAGCTGGCTTGGTTGCCGAACGACCGCGTGGCCAATCGTGCGCGCTGGGCGCTCGACCTGGCCCAGCAGGGCGAAGTCGGCCGCGATTGGCGCTACCAGATCCGCTCCGAACGCGCCTCCGACGACGAATACTGGAAAGACCTGCCCAAGCGCCTGCAAAGCCAGACGCCTCGGCTGCTGGGCACCGACCTGCGCTTTGGCCGCTCGGTGCAGCGCGAATGGGGCGAGGCCCAGGCCTATGCCCGCGTCCAGGCCTGGCAGGCATTGCAGGGCGCCGATCCGCTCACCCGCTTCGAGACGCCTTACCAGCGCGTGCCCCAGGTCGGGCTGCGCCTGTCCACCGAGGCCGACGACGCGGTGATGGCGGGCTTCCGGCCCTGGGGCCGCCGGGCTCGCCTGGAAGGCGCGGTGGAGCTGGAATACAACCGTTTCGAGCTGCCACGTGAAGCGCTGGACAGCCAGCGCAGCACTTTGCCCAGCGGCCAGCGGGCGCATCTGCTGGGCCATGTCAGCCTGCCCTTTGGCGGCGCAGGCTGGTGGCTGATACCCAAGTTGTCGCTCAATGCCGCCGCCTATTCGCTTGACCAGACGCAGATGGATGGCCGACGCAGCATGTCGCGCAGCGTGCCCAGCTTGAGCGTGGACCAGGGCTGGGTGTTCGAGCGCCAGACCGCGCTGTTCGGCCGCGGCACCTTGCAGACCCTGGAGCCGCGCCTGCTCTACGTGAACACACCGTTCCGCGATCAGTCCGGGATGCCCAATTTCGATGCGGCGCCGAAAGACTTCAATTTCGACTCGATCTACACCGACAACCAGTTCTCGGGTGTCGACCGTGTGTCCGACAACCACCAGCTGAGCTTTGGTGCGATCAGCCGCTGGGTCAATCCGTCGCAGGGCGGCGAATTGCTGCGCCTGGGCCTGGTGCAGCGCTATCTGTTCCGCGACCAGCGCATCACGCCGGACGGCCAGCCGCAGACGCAGCGCCTGTCCGACCTGCTGCTGCTCGGCTCGGCCCACCTGAACACGCAGTGGTGGATGGACGCCGCGGTGCAATACAACCCGGACAGCAGCCGGGCCGTGCGGACGGTGACTTCGCTGCGCTATTCGCCGGGCCCGTTCCGCACCGTCAGTGCCGCCTACCGCCTGGCCCGGGGCCAGAGCGAGCAGGTCGAACTGGGCTGGCAATGGCCGCTTTTCGGTGCCCAGGCTGATGGCAGCCCCCGTCGCGACAGCGCGGGTGGCAGCTGCGGCGGCGCCTGGTACAGCGCGGGCCGGGTCCAGTACAGCCTGCGGGACCGCCGCTTCACCGATTCGGTGGTCGGCGTCGAGTACGACGCCGGCTGCTGGATCCTGCGCGTGGGTGCCGAAAGGTTGTCCACTGGCCGGGCCGAGACCAATACCCGATTGCTCCTGCAGCTGGAGTTGGTGGGCCTGTCCAGACTGGGTTCCAACGCCCTCAAGGTCCTGAGAGACAATATCCCCGGTTACCGTCCCCTGAGTTCTGACCGCTCGGCCAGCCCCGATGCCTCCTATGACTGATCGCTCTTTCCGTTTCCTGGCCTCGGCCGCGGCCTTTTGTGCTGCCTTTGCCGCCATGAGCTCCCTGCCCGCCCAGGCTCAAGGCAGCACGAGCACCGTGCGGCCGGGCGACCAGATCGCCGCGGTTGTCAATTCCGACGTGGTGGCCGCCAGCGAGGTGCTCGGGCGTATCGCGCAGTTGCGCGAGGAAAGCCGCCGTCGCGGCGAAGTGCTGGAGCTGGAAGAACTGCGCAAGCAGGCGCTGGAGGCACTGATCGTCGACCGCGTGCTGATCACCAATGCCCGCGAGTCCGGCGCCAAGGTGGACGAGCCCGAGCTCGACCGCGTGGTGGCCAATATCGCGGCACAGAACAAGCTCACCATGGAGCAGCTGCGCGAGCGTCTCAAGGCCGATGGCATGGACTACCGGCGCTTCCGTGACAACATGCGCGACCAGATGCTGATGGAGCGGGTGCGCGAATCGGAAGTGCAGAAGCGCATCAAGATCAGCGATGCCGAGATCGACAAGTACCTGCTGGACCAGCTTGAGAAGGCCAACAAGAACCCGCAGCTGAACATCGGGCAGGTGCTGATCAGCGTGCCCGAAGGTGCTGGGGAGTCCGTGGTGGCAGAGCGCCAGGCCCGTGCCGAAGGCGCGCTGGCCCGCATCAAGGCCGGCGAAGACTTTGCCAAGGTGGCCAAGGAACTGTCCGAGGACAGCTTCCGCGAAAAGGGCGGCGAGATCGGCCTGCGCCTTGCCGAGCGTCTGCCCGACCTGCTGGTGGACGGCGTCAAGGGCCTGAAGAGCGGCGAGCTGCGTCCGACCGTGCTGCGCTCGCCGTCGGGCTTCCATGTCCTCAAGCTGATCGAGCGCCAGGCCCCCCTGGCCATCAACCAGGTCACGCAAACCCGTTCCCGCCATGTGCTGTTGCGCACCTCGCCCCAGCTGACGGCTGAAGTGGCGGCCCAGCGCCTGATGGAGTTCAAGCGCCAGATCGAATCGGGCAAGGCCAAGTTCGAAGACATCGCTCGAGACAATTCTGAAGATGGCAGCGCCTCGGCCGGTGGCGACCTGGGCTGGGTTGGGCCCGGCAATTTCGTGCCCGAGTTCGAGGAAGCGATGAATGCCCTGCCGCTGCAAGGCATGTCGGGCGCCGTGCAGTCGCGCTTTGGCGTGCACCTGATCCAGGTGCTCGAGCGCCGCGTGGTCGAGGTGGACGTCAAGCAGCAGCGCGAGCAGGCCCGTTCGGCCCTGCGCGAGCAGAAGTACGAAGAGGCCTACCAGGACTGGGTCAAGGACCTGCGCGCCAAGGCCTTCGTCGAGATGCGCGAGTGGAACTTGTAAGCTGATGGCCCACATCGCCCGCAAGCGCTTCGGCCAGCATTTCCTGACCGACCGCTTCATCATCGACGCCATCGTCGATGCCATCGACCCGCAAGCCGGCGAGGCGGTGGTGGAAATCGGGCCTGGCCTGGGTGCGATGACCCTGCCCTTGCTGGCACGCATCCAGCCCCTGACCGTGGTCGAGCTGGACCGCGACCTGGCAGCCAAGCTGCGCAAGCGCGAGGGGCTGGAGGTCATCGAGTCCGACGTGCTGAAGGTCGATTTCGGCGCGCTGGCTGAGGTCAAGGGCCAGAAGCTGCGCGTGGTCGGCAACCTGCCCTACAACATCTCCACGCCCATACTTTTCCATCTGCTCGGCTTTGTCGACAGCGTGGCCGACCAGCATTTCATGCTGCAGAAGGAAGTGGTCGACCGCATGGCGGCCAGCCCGGGCAACAAGGACTACGGCCGCCTGTCGGTGATGCTGCAGTGGCGCTACCGGGTCGAGTCGATCCTGGACGTGCCGCCGGAATCCTTCGACCCGCCGCCGCGTGTCGACTCGGCCATCGTGCGCATGCAGCCCTATGCGGTGCCGCCGGCGCTGGACCCTGCGCTGCTGGGCGAGATGGTGGCGGCCGCCTTCTCGCAGCGCCGCAAGCTCCTTCGCCACAGCCTGGGCGTGTGGCTGACGGCGCGGGGCTTCACGGGCCACTTCGACCTGCAGCGCCGGGCCGAGGAAGTGCCGGTGGAAGAGTTCGTGGCGCTGGCCCAGGCCTTGAGCGAAGCCAAGCCCTGAGGGGCCTGGCGAGGTCCACTCGGGACCAGGCAATAAAAAAGAGGCCCCGCGGGGCCTCTTCTTGCTTGGCGTGTGTTCAGGCGATCAAGCCGCGCTGAGCCACATGGCCGTATCAAATGCGCTGCTCATCATCGGCATGTTCATGCCGAAGTTCGCATTGGCGGCTGCCTTGCTGTTCTTTGCCGCCGGCTTGGTGGCAACTGGTGCGGGGACTTCTTCGGTAGCCCGCTCCCAAGAGACATTCTCTTGTGAGCGGGCTACTGAAAAGAATAGAAGCACCTGAACTGGATCTTTCTATCGCCCCAGTAGTCGGCGGCTTCCCGGAACACGTCGAGCAGTTGCTCGCGTGCTTCACGGTCGAAGCGGATGTTGTCGGGCAACTGCTCCAGCACCACCACAAAGCCCGGCTGGCTGCCGGATTTGTGGACCAGGTCGGTCATGCAGTCGTACAGAGCGTCCAGGTTCTTGCCGAAATGGGCCGGGAACAGAAACGATTGGGCGATGCCCTCGAGGACGTCCTGCTTGGACTGTGCCTCGGTCAAGTTGGCGTACAGGAAATGCTGGCCGGCATCCTGTGCTGCCTGCATCAAGTCCTCTACGCGGTAGGCCCGTATGGCCTGCACGATATTGGGACGGACGGTCTGCAAAAGCATGGTCACGTTCCTCCTATATAGTCATCAACTCTGGGCCGCCGGTCCGCTGGCTTCAGGGCGTTGTCACGCGCCGGAAGCTCGCATAGTGGTCGTCGGTGTAAAAGCAAACTTCAGGCTGGGATGGTGGCGTGCCGCCGCAAATCAGCCGTTTGGCACCCCGGTTGCGTGCGCCGGGCGTCTTGACGGTGTATTCGCGGTAGAAGCCCCTGGCCTTGATCGGCAACAGCCTTTCGCGATTGCCAAACACGCTGCCGTCCTTGTCGTAGGGGAAGGGCCCCCCGGCGAGGATCTTGCTGTGCGTGGATTGGGCCTGCGAAGGCAATGCCGACAAGGACACCGTGGCCATGCCGGGCGCCGATTCCTTGGCTTGCACCTGGGCGCCGACGGCCAGACTCGTCGCGAAGACGGCTGCCAGACCAAGACGGCGCCAAGATGGCCACATCGGTGACCGATCGAGCAAAGACACGGGTTTACCCTGTTCCTGAAAGGCAACATGGTACCGAATGGGCTCGAAAAGCTCAAGCCGCCACCCCCGGCCTGGACGGGAATTCCAGCTGAGTTAGTGTGCGCACACAGTTGCTATGCGATCGGCTGGCTATGAATATTGGACCGAATTCTGCGTCTGGTGAGCTCTTACAAACTTTTGTAAACAGCCGGGTCAGATGGGCGCTCAGCGCGCCGCGTTGGCGTCGGCAACGGTCAGGGCCGTCATGTTGACGATGCGTCGCACCGTGGCCGAAGGCGTCAGCACATGCACCGGTTTGGCCGCACCCAAGAGCACCGGGCCGATGGCAATGCCACCGCCGGCCGTGGTCTTGAGCAGGTTGTAGGAGATGTTGGCGGCGTCGATATTGGGCAGCACCAGCAGGTTGGCTTCGCCGGTCAGGGTGGAGCGCGGCATCAGCTGGGCGCGGTAGGCTGCATCGAGCGCCGTGTCGCCGTGCATCTCGCCATCCACCTCCAGCCAGGGTGCCGTCTGTTGCAACAGGGCCAGCGTGTCGCGCATCTTCACGGCCGAGGGGTTGTTGCTGGAGCCGAAGTTGCTGTGCGAGAGCAGCGCGGCCTTGGGGCGTATGCCGAAGCGCATCAGCTCCTCGGCTGCCATCTGGGTGATTTCGGCCAACTGCTCGGCCGTCGGGTCGTAGTTCACATGCGTGTCGACCAGGAAGACCTGGCGGCCCGGCAGGATCAGCCCGTTCATGCAGGCGAAATTCTTGACACCGGGTCGCTTGCCGATGACCTGGTCGATGTACTGCAGGTGCATGGCCGTGTTCGACCACGTGCCGCAGAGCATGCCGTCGACCTCGCCCTTGTGCAGCATCATGCAGCCGATCAGCGTCAGGCGGCGACGCATCTCGATCTTGGCGAGCTGCTGGGTCACGCCCTTGCGCTCGGTCATCTGGTGGTAGGTTTGCCAGTAGTCGCGGTAGCGGTGGTCCTGCTCGACATTGACGATGTCGTAGTCGCGGTCCTGCTTCAGGCGCAGGCCGAAGCGCTCGCAGCGCTCGGCGATGACTTCGGGGCGACCGATCAGGGTCGGGCGGGCCAGGCATTCGTCCACCACCACCTGCACCGCGCGCAGGACGCGCTCTTCCTCGCCTTCGGCGTAAGCCACGCGCTTGTTCTGCGCTCGCTTGGCCACGTTGAAGATCGGCTTCATCGTCGTGCCCGACGCGTACACGAAGCTCTGCAGCTTCTCGCGGTAGGCGTCCATGTCCTTGATCGGGCGCGCAGCCACGCCCGATGCAAAAGCCGCCTGAGCCACGGCCGGCGCGATCTTCATCATCAGGCGCGGGTCGAAGGGCTTGGGAATCAGGTACTCGGGTCCGAACGAGAGATTGGCACCCGCATAGGCCGCAGCGACCACCTCGCTCTGCTCGGCCTGGGCCAGCTCGGCGATGGCGCGCACGGCGGCGATTTCCATCTCATCAGTGATGGTCGTGGCGCCGGAGTCGAGCGCGCCGCGGAAGATGTAGGGGAAGCACAGGACGTTGTTGACCTGGTTTGGATAGTCGGTGCGGCCGGTCGCCATGATGGCGTCCGTGCGCACGGCCTTGACCTCTTCCGGCAGGATCTCCGGCGTCGGATTGGCCAGCGCGAAGATCATCGGCCGAGCGGCCATGGTCGCCACCATGTCGGCCTTCAGGACGCCGCCGGCCGACAGGCCCAGGAACACGTCGGCGCCCTGGATCACGTCGCGCAGGCTGCGCGCATCGGTCTTCTGGCAGAACTGGGCCTTGTCCGGGTCCATCAGCTCGGTGCGGCCCTCATAGACCACGCCGGCCAGGTCGGTCACCCAGATGTTTTCGCGTGGCAGGCCCAGCTTCACGAGCAGGCTCAGGCAAGCCAGCGCCGCGGCGCCTGCGCCCGAGGTCACGAGCTTGACCTGCTTGATGTCCTTGCCCAGCACCTGCAAGCCGTTCAGGAAGGCCGCGCCGACCACGATGGCCGTGCCATGCTGGTCGTCGTGGAAGACCGGGATCTTCATCCGCTCGCGCAGCTTGCGCTCGACGTAGAAGCAGTCGGGCGCCTTGATGTCCTCGAGGTTGATGCCGCCAAACGTCGGCTCCAGCGCGGCGATCACGTCCACCAGCTTGTCGAGGTCGTTCTCCTGGATCTCCAGGTCGAACACATCGATGCCGGCGAACTTCTTGAACAGCACGCCCTTGCCTTCCATCACCGGCTTGGAAGCCAGCGGGCCGATGTTGCCGAGGCCCAGCACGGCCGTGCCGTTGGTGACCACGGCGACCAGGTTGCCGCGCGAGGTGTAGCGGAAGGCATTGGCCGGATCGGCCACGATTTCTTCACAGGCCGCAGCCACGCCGGGCGAATAGGCCAGGGCCAGGTCGCGCTGGTTCACCAGCTGCTTGGTCGCCGCGATGGCGATCTTGCCCGGGGTCGGAAACTCGTGATATTCGAGTGCGGCCTTGCGGAGTTCTGCGCTTTTTTCGTCGGACGTGGACATGGGCTCGGTGGCGTGAGGGCCGTGCAAGATCGGGCAGTGATTGTAGGAGTGCAGCTGACAGCTGTCCGACAGTGCCCGGACAAGGACTCGACTGCGAGAATGCGGCCATGTCTCTTGGCGAATTCGACCTGATCAAGCGCTTCTTCCAGCGCGCTCGCCCGCAGCCCGGCATTGACGTGGGCATAGGCGACGACTGCGCGGTGTGGACGCCGACACCGGGCCGGCAAGTGCTGGTCTCGTCCGACATGCTGGTCGAAGGGCGCCACTTCCTCGCCACCGTCGCGCCGGAGCGGCTGGGTCACAAGGCGCTGGCGGTGAATCTCAGCGACCTGGCGGCCTGCGGCGCCACGCCACGCGGCTTCACGCTGGCCCTGGCTCTGCCGCGAGCCGATGCGGCCTGGCTGGAGCGCTTTGCCGCCGGCCTGTTCGCATTGGCCGATGCGCATGACATCCCGCTCATCGGCGGCGACACCACGGCCGGCCCCCTGAACCTCTGCATCACGGTGTTTGGCGAGGCCCCGCGAGGCCAGGCCTTGCTGCGCAGTGGCGCGACTGCGGGCGACGATGTGTACGTCAGCGGCCAGGTTGGCGACGCGCGGCTTGCGCTGGAAGTGTTCCGGGGTGCCTTGAGTCTGCCCGGCGATGAGTTCGAGCGCGTTCGCAGCGCGATGGAAGTGCCGCAGCCGCGCGTGGCGCTGGGCCAGGCCTTGCGCGGCATCGCCAGCAGTGCCATCGACATCTCGGACGGCCTGATCGGCGATCTCGGCCATGTGCTCGCGCGCTCCGAGGTCGGTTGCACGCTGGAGGTCGATGCGCTGCCGCGCAGCAGCATCATGTCGGTGCAGCGCCTGGCTGTACAACACCTGTGCACGCTCAGTGGCGGCGATGACTATGAGCTGCTTTTCACCGCACCTGTATCGGCCCGAACTGCCGTCGAATCCGCCGCGCGCGCGGCCGACACGCCGGTGGCCCGCATCGGCTGCATCGAGGAGCGAGCCGGGCTGCGACTGGTGGATGCCGTCGGCAAGGCCGTGCCAGCCACATTCGATTCCTTCGACCATTTCAAGACGCCGCATGCCTGAGCAAGCTCCTCGCCGCGCCACCGCCGGCTTCATGCTGCGCCACCCGGCGCACTGGATCGCCCTGGGCTTTGGCAGCGGGCTCTCGCCCAAGGCGCCTGGCACGGCCGGCACGCTGTGGGCCTGGCTGGCCTTCCTCGTGATCAACCCCTGGTTGAGCAACCTCGGCTGGGCCGCGCTGATAGGCGGCGGCACGCTGGTGGGCTGGTGGGCCTGCACCGTCACCGCTCGCAACCTGGCAATACCTGACCCCGGCGCCATCGTCTGGGACGAGGTGCTGGCCTTCTGGCTGGTGCTGTGGATGGTGATGCCCGTCGGCCTGCTGGGCCAGGCCGTCGCCTTTGGGCTGTTCCGCTACTTCGATGCCGCCAAGCCGGGCCCGGTGCGCTGGGCCGACAGCCTCTTCAAGGGGCGCCCTGGCGCGCGTGTGGGCTGGGCGCAAGGCTTCGGCATTTTGTTTGACGATTTCGTCGCTGCCGGATGTACGCTTGCCGTGATCGCGCTGTGGCGCGCTGTCTTCGGATGAAAGGCTGAACCATGCTTTTTCCAGAGGAAAACGAGCTGATCGATCGCATCGGCGTGGCCCTGATCCGGCGCCGCGAGCGCATGGGCACGGCCGAGTCCTGCACCGGCGGCCTCATTGCCGCTGCCTGCACCAGTGTGTCGGGATCCAGCCAGTGGTTCGAGCGCGGCGTGGTCAGTTACAGCGACCAGTCCAAGACCGAATTGCTGGGCGTGCCGGCGGCGCTGATCTCCCTGCATGGCTCGGTCAGTGGCGAAGTGGCCCACCACATGGCGCGCGGCCTGCTGGCTCACGCGCCGCTGGACTGGGCACTCGCCGTCACCGGTATCGCCGGCCCCACTGGCGGCAGCGCCAGCAAGCCTGTGGGCACCGTGTGGCTGGCGCTTGCGCATAAAGGCACGCCGACGAATGTCTGGAAAGAGTTGTTCGAAGGCGGCCGCCACGAGGTGCGCGCCGCGACGCTGCGCGCCGGCTTGATGGCGCTGTGCGAAGCGGTCGAGGAGAAAGAATCGTGAGCCGGCGGGCCGCCGCAAGGGAGCACTGCACATGAGCCTTCTTCTTGTCGGACATTGGAACGGCAGCAGCGACCCGGCTGCGCAGGACGAGCGTGCGCAATACCTGTCTGCCCTGCAGGAGGCCTTGCCGCATGAGGAGTGGCTTTTGCAGCCGCCCACCGACCCGGCCCAGGCCGCCAAGGTGGAGGTGGCCATCGTGGCCAACCCACCGGCCGGCAGCTTGCAGGGCCTGCCCCAGCTGAAGCTGATCCAGTCGGTCTGGGCCGGCGTCGACAAGTTGCTGAACGATGCGACGCTCCCGTCCGCGGTGCCGCTGGCACGCATGGTCGATCCGGCCATGAACGAGGCCATGGTGCACACCGCGCTGTGGGCGGTGCTCAGCTTGCATCGGCGCTTCTTCGAGTTGCAGGCGCAGCAGCGCGAAGGCGTGTGGCATGCACTCAAGTACCGCCGTGCTTCCGAATGGCGCGTGCTGGTGCTGGGCCTGGGCGAGCTGGGCGGCCGCGTGGCGCGCGCGCTGGCGGGGCAGGGCTATGCGGTCAGCGGTTGGTCCACGCGCGAGCTGACCTTGCCCGGTGTGGCCTGCAGCCATGGCGAAGACGCCTTGGCCTGGGAACTGGCTTCAGCCAACACGGTGGTCAATCTCCTGCCCCTGACGCTTGCCACCCGCGATTTCTTCGACGCCAGGCGCCTCGCGCAGTTCAAGAAGGGCAGCACGCTGGTGAACCTGGCGCGCGGCGCTCATGTGGTGGAGGCTGACCTGCTGGCGGCGCTGGACAGCGGCCAGATCGGCCATGCGGTGCTCGACGTGTTCCAGCAGGAGCCGCTGCCGTCCGAGCATCGCTTCTGGACGCATCCGCAGGTGACCGTGTTGCCGCATACCGCCGCGCAGACCGATGCGCGCACGGCGGCGGCCGTGGTGGCTGCCAATGTGCTCGCCGTGCGTGCCGGCCGGCCGCTCCTGCACGTCGTGCAGCGCCAGCGAGGTTACTGAGGCCGCGCGCACAAGGCCCGGCGCCATGCAGTTGCAAGGGCTGGGCGAGGCTCGCCTCAGCCGAGATCTGCGAATGCTGTATCCAGCGTTTCGCCGCTCAGGTCCGGCGCCTGCCAGCCCTGCAGCCACTCGAAGAACCTGGGCGTTGGCATGGGCCGGCTGATGAAATAGCCCTGGCCTTCGTCGCAACCCAGCTCCGCCAGCAGCTTCCAGGCCTTGCCGGTTTCGACACCCTCGGCAACGACGGTCAAGCCCAGGTTGTGCGCCAGCTCGATGGTCGAGCGCACGATGCGCGCGTCGTCCAGGTCGCGCTCCATCGCCATCACGAAGCTCTTGTCGATCTTCAGCTCATTGACCGGCAGACGTTTGAGGTAGGCGAGCGATGAGTAGCCCGTGCCGAAGTCGTCGATCGACAGCTTGAAGCCCATTTCGCTCAAGCGCTCCAGCGTCTGCAAGGCCCGCTGTGGATCGTCCATGATTGCGCTTTCGGTGATCTCCAGGCACAGGCCCTGGGGCGTCACCGAATAGCCGGCCAGCAATTGGTCGATCTTGGTCGGGAGGTCCTGGTCCAGCAGGTCGCGGGTGGACAGGTTGACGCTGATGCGCAGGTCAAAGCCATGGCCCTGCGCCAGCTTCAGCGCATGGGCCGATTCGGCCAGCACCCAGGCTGTCAACTGCCGGATGAAGCCGGTCTGCTCCGCGAACGGGATGAATTCCATCGGCGGCACCAGGCCGCGCTGCGGATGCTCCCAGCGCACCAGCGCCTCGGCGCTGATGACGGCGCCACTCTTCAGGTCGACCTTGGGCTGCAGGAACAGTCTCAGTTCGTTGTTCTCGACCGCGCGGCGCAGTTCGGTCAAGAGCGACAGCGACTCCTGGCTGCCTGCATCCAGCGATGCCTCGTAGGTCATGCTGCCGCATTGCCGCCGCTTGGCCGAGTACATGGCGAGCTCGGCGCGGCTCATCAGGAGGCTGACCTCCTGGCCATGCGCGGGGCTCAGCGCGATGCCGATGCCCGCGCCAATGTCCACGGTCTGGTCTTCGATATGCAGCGGCTGTTCGAAGTCGGTCAGGATGCGCTGCGCCAGTGCCTGCGCGGCCCTGGCATCGGCCCGCTCCAGCAGCAGCACGAACTCATCGCCCCCCAAGCGCGCCAGCATGCCGCGCTCGCTGGGCGAGATCTGGCCCAGTCGCTGCGCGACGCTGCACAAGAGCTTGTCGCCGAAGGCATGGCCGAGCACGTCGTTGACATGCTTGAAGCGGTCCAGGTCCAGCATCAGTACGGCGAAGGGCTGACCTTCTGCCAGCTGCTCATGCAGGCGCTGGCTGAACTGTTCTCGGTTGGGCAAACCAGTCAGCGGGTCCCAGAAAGCGAGGCGATGCACCTGCTCCTCGCGGCTGCGGATGTCCACCCGCATCGCCTCGAAGGCGCCGGCCAGGGCAGCGACCTCATCGAACGAGCGGCGCTCGATCGGCGTGTCGTAATCGCCGCGACCCAGGCGCTTGGCCGATTCGGCCAGAGCCTTGATCGGCTCCGTGATGCGGCGTGCGAACGGGATGCTCAAAAGCGCAAACGCCGCGGCGCCGGCGCCTGTCAGGCCCAGCAGGGTCCATTGCAGCTTGCGGTAGGGTGCCACCGCCTCGTCGAAGGAGCGCAGCAGCACGGCGCCGACCTCCTGCGAGCCTTCGCGCACCAGGCTGACATAGCGGCCGCGCAGGTGTTCGCCGGCCAGGTTGAGCTTGAAAAGGGTGCCGTCTGCCGTGATTTGCGGCGCCAGTACGCTGGCAGCTTCCGCGGGCAGGCTGCTCACCAGGCTGTGCCAGTCCGGCCCGTTGTTGACGATGATGGCATCCAGCCGCGAGAGCTGCTTGAGGTCCTGCAGCGTCGAGGCATCCATCGCGAAGGCCATCAGCACCCAGCCGTTGGGCGCCGGCGTGCACACGGGCACTGCCACCACCTGGTAAGGCATGTCGCCGACGATGGCCAGATTGGGCCCCTGGACCGGATCGCTGCTGCCGCGACACTTGGCGCGGCGGGTCATGGGTGCCAGCAGCTTGACGAAGGCCTGGACCTGCTCGTCTCGCGTGGCGGCCACCAGGTGCAACTGCTGATCGGTGTAGACCACCACCGAGGCGCCGATACGGTCACCGTGGTTTCTCAGAGCGTCCTTGATGGTGGCCACGTCCTGCACACCCTCGCCCTTGCCAATGGTCTCGATGAAGCCATAGTCCGAGGCCAGCACACGGGCTGCATCGCTGCGCTTCTCGGCTTCGGAGACCAGCAGCCGCCGGTGCATTCGCTCGCCGGTTTCCAGCTGGGCCGAGATCGAGGCCTCGGCATTGCGCTCGACGCTGATACCGATGATGTAGAAGCTGAGCAGCTGCACCGCCAGCAGCAGGCCCAGGCACATGGCGACGATGCGGCCTTCGAGGCGGCGCGGGTCGAGGAAGCGGGGCAGCCTCATGCGCGGTGTCACTCCACCTGCAGCGTCACGACGGTCTGGCCGGCTGTGCCGCCCACTGTCAGCGCCTGGGCTTGCAGGCGCGGATCCGGCAGCCTGGGGTGCCAGGTCTTGAGTTGATGCTCACCAGCGGGCAGGTCCAGCCTGGCAACGCCAGCGGCATCGGTCTTGGCAAACAAGGGGGTGTCGACGACCACGACATGGGCGCTCATCTGGTCATGAATGTTGCAGCCCAGCGTGGCGACGCCGGCCTTGTCGAACACCACCGGCGCTGCCGGCGTGCCGGCATAGAGCTTCAAGTCGAACTTCTTGGTCGGCGAGAAGGAGTAGACGTGGTGCCGCACCGTGTCGAAATTCGGGAAGTTCACGGCGGTGCCGGTCTGGACCACCAGCACATAGGGCAGGAACTTGCGGTCCTTCTGCGAGATCTCGGCCTTGGCGCTTGTGGTGCTGCTGTGCTGGCCCTTGATCTCCACGGCCACCACCGCGTCAGCCAGCGGCTTGCCGTCGGGGCCACGCACGATCACAGTCCAGGGCGCCGCAGAAGCCGTAGCGGCCAGACTCAGCAACAGGGGGGCGACGATCAGGGGCAGGCGAGGTCGCATGGGCAGGATGCTAGGTGAGATGCAGCTTGCACGATAACCCGATTCGCCCGGGCGCCCCGCGGATTAATGCCGGCCCGGTGCGGCCTTTGGCGCAGCTTCGCGCATCAGCATCATGGCCAGGCGCTGCAGTGCGGCCCAGGGCTCGGCAGGCCACTGCGGATGGCGCAGGCCCTTGACGATGCCGTCCACCACCTGAGCTGCCTCCAGCAGGCGGGCCAGCTCGCGGGTCTTGAGCCCGGGCAGCAGGCGCTCGAAGAGCCGCTCCTTGTTGCCCCAGACGCGCGCTTCGCGCAGCGCCATCGGCAGCGGCTTGCCGGCGTCCATGCCGTCGCGCACCCTTTTCAGTGCCCGGATGTCCTCGGCCAGCGTCCAGTGCACCAGCACAGCCGCTTCGCCCTCGGCCTCCAGGCCGCCGAGCATGCGCATCACGCGGGCGGTCTGGCCGGCCAGCACCGCTTCGCTCAACTTGAAGACGTCGAAGCGGGCCACGTCCAGGACGGCCTGCTCGATGTGCTCGAAAGTCAGCTCGCCGGCCGGATGCAGCAGCGCGAGCTTTTGCAGCTCCTGGTGCGCCGCCAGCAGGTTGCCTTCGACGCGGTCGGCAAAGAAGGCCAGCGCGCGTTGGCCCTCCTCGCCCTCGGTCACGCGCTGCCCTTGGGCGGCGAGACGTTGGGCGATCCACTGCGGCAGCGCTCGGCGCTCGACCGGCTCGACCTTGAGCGTGACGCCCGCGCCATCCAGCGCCAGGAACCAGGCGCTACCGAGCTGGGTTTTGTCCAGGCGCGGCAGGGTGATGAGCGTGAGTATGTCTTCGGGCGCTGCCTCGCAATAGCGCTGCAGGGCCTCGGAGCCGTCCTTGCCGGGCTTGCCGGAAGGAATGCGGATCTCGATCAACTGGCGTTCGGAAAACAGGCTCATGGCCTGGGCCGCATTGAGCACCGGACTCCAGTCGAAATGGGCGCCGGCCACGGTGAAGACCTTGCGCTCGGCGTAGCCCTGTGCGCGTGCCGCGGCGCGTATCGTGTCGGCCGCTTCCTGGGCGAGCAGGGGCTCGTCGCCATGGACCGTGTAGATCGGCTTCAGGCCCTTGGCGATATGGGCCTGCAAGGCCTCGGCGCGCAGTTGCATGGGATCAGGTGGTGGGAAGCCGGACCGCTGCCAGGTGCCGCATGATCTGTGCCACGGCGTCGGATTGCATGGCTCGGTAGAGCGCTGCCTCTTCCTGCTCCTTGGCCAGTGCTGCCGTCTCCGTGTAGTTCATTTCGCGGGTCAGGCGCATTTCGGTGCGCGGAAGGAGTACCTCGCCGCCGGGCGTGCGCAAGAGGAAATCGAAGCGCAGGCGCAACTGCCATTCACGCACCTGGCCGGCGCTGGTGGACGCCACCACCGTCTTGTCGCGCAGGTCGCGCTTGGTTTCGAGGATCAGCTCGGCCTTTTGCGGATCGTCTTCCAGTCGCACCTGGCTGTGGCCCAGCTGGCGGCGCAGCTCGGCCAGCATCGGCGACTCGGGCTTGAAACCTTGCAGCGAGATCGCGTGGATCTTCAGCTCGCTGTCGCGCCGCAGCTCGAAGCCGCAGGCTGCCAGCGTGGCCGGCAGCAAGAGGGCAAAACGGCGGCGCGAGAGCAGGGCGGGCATCAGACGACCACGTTGACCAGGCGGCCCGGCACGATGACGATCTTCTTCGGCGTCTTGCCTTCGGAGAACTTGTGGAACTCCTCGTTGGCCAGTGCCGCCGCTTCGATGACGGATTTGTCCGCACCCGCCGCCACCTTGATGGCGCCGCGCAGCTTGCCGTTGACCTGCAGCATCAGCTCGATCTCGTCTTGTACCAGGGCGGACTCGTCGACCACGGGCCAGGGCGCGTCCAGCAGGTCACCGAGCTCGGCGGCAAAGCCGAGGTCCTGCCACAGCGTGTGGGCAATGTGCGGGCAGGCCGGGTAGAGCACGCGCAGGAGCACCGAGAAGCCTTCGCGCACGGCCGCGTCCTGGCCGCCAGCCTTGAAGCCTTCCAGCGCGTTCAGCAGCTTCATGCCGCCCGAGACCACGGTGTTGTACTGCATGCGCTCGTAGTCGTACGAGACCTGCTTGAGCACCAGGTGCACCTCGCGGCGCAGGGCCTTGCCGTCGCTGCTCAGCGCAGCAATGTCGGTGCCGGCGGCCTTGATGGCTTCGGCATTCCTGGCGCCAAAGCCCCAGACGCGCTTGAGGAAGCGGTGCGCGCCTTCGACGCCGGCATCGTTCCATTCCAGCGTCTGTTCCGGCGGCGAAGCGAACATCACGAACAGGCGTGCCGTGTCGGCGCCGTACTGGTTGATCAGCTCCTGCGGATCGACGCCGTTGTTCTTGGACTTGGACATCGTGCCCACGCCCTCGTAGTCCACATGCGAGCCATCGCTCTTCAACTTGGCGCCGGTGATC
Organism: Paucibacter sp. JuS9; assembly: GCF_044043925.2. NCBI lineage: Bacteria > Pseudomonadati > Pseudomonadota > Betaproteobacteria > Burkholderiales > Sphaerotilaceae > Roseateles > Paucibacter sp. JuS9. The sequence goes on along the minus strand of NZ_CP194172.1, from coordinate 4,060,045 downwards.
TTGCCGCCCTCGTCAAACGTGTTCTCGACCTCATGCGGCCAGAAGTACTCGATGCCGCCCTTCTCGTTGCGACGCGAGTAGATGTGGTTCAGCACCATGCCCTGCGTGAGCAGCTTGGTGAAGGGTTCGTCGATCTTCACCAGGCCCAGGTCGCGCATCACCTTGGTCCAGAAGCGGGCGTACAAGAGGTGCAGGATGGCGTGCTCGATGCCACCGATGTACTGGTCCATCGCGGCGCCCTGGCGCATCCAGTAGGCCGTGCCGTCGCCGACCATGGCCTCGCTGTTCTTCGCGTCGCAGTAGCGCATGAAGTACCAGGACGAATCCACGAAGGTGTCCATGGTGTCGGTCTCGCGCTGCGCCGGCTTGCCGCAGGTCGGGCAGGCCACGTTCAGGAAGCCGGCATGCTTGCGCAGCGGGTTGCCGCTGCCGTCCGGGATGCATTCCTCGGGCAGCACGACCGGCAGGTCCTTCTCAGGCACCGGCACGGCGCCATGCTCTTCGCAATGGATGATGGGGATCGGCGTGCCCCAGTAGCGCTGGCGGCTGATGCCCCAGTCGCGCAGGCGCCAGGTGGTCTTCTTGGCGCCGAGATTCTTCTCGCCGACCAGGGCGGCCACCTTGTCGACGGCGGCCTTGTAGGAGAGGCCGTTCAGGATGCCGGACTCGATGCAGACGCCCTTCTGCTTGTCGCCATACCACTCGGCCCAGGCGTCGGTGCTGTAGCTCTCGCCTTCGACGGCCACGACCTGCTTGATGGCCAGGCCGTACTTCTTGGCGAACTCGAAGTCGCGCTCGTCATGCGCCGGCACGCCCATCACGGCGCCGTCGCCATAGCTCATCAAGACGTAGTTGCCGACCCAGACCTCGACTTCAGCGCCGGTCAGCGGATGCGTGACGAACAGGCCGGTGGCCATGCCCTTTTTCTCTTGCGTCGCCAGCTCGGCTTCGGTCGTGCCGCCGCGCTTGCATTCATCGATGAAGGCAGCGAGCGCTGCGTTCGATGCCGCAGCATGCGAGGCCAGCGGATGCTCCGGCGCCACGGCGCAGAAGGTCACGCCCATGATGGTGTCGGCGCGTGTCGTGAAGACGTGCAGCTTGCCGTCCTGGATCAGGGAGCCATCGGCGCCCTTGATCTCATGCGGGAAGGCGAAGCGCACACCCTCGCTCTTGCCGATCCAGTTTTCCTGCATCAGGCGCACGCGCTCGGGCCAGCCTGAGAGGTATTGCGGGCTCGTCGGGTCGGCCACGGCCGCCAGCAGCTCGTCGGCGTACTTGACGATGTTCAGGTAGTAGCCCGGGATCTCGCGCTTCTCGACCAGCGCGCCGGAGCGCCAGCCTCGGCCGTCCACCACCTGCTCGTTGGCCAGCACGGTCTGGTCGACCGGGTCCCAGTTGACGACTTGCGTGCGGCGCTCGGCGATGCCGGCTTCCAGCATCTTCAGGAACAGCCACTGGTTCCACTTGTAGTACTCGGGCGTGCAGGTGGCGATTTCGCGCGACCAGTCGATCGCCAGGCCCATCGCCTGCATCTGCGACTTCATGTAGGCGATGTTGTCGTAGGTCCACTGAGCCGGCGGCACCTTGTTCTTCATCGCCGCGTTCTCGGCCGGCAGGCCGAAGGCGTCCCAGCCCATCGGCATCAGGACGTTGTAGCCCTTCATGCGCAGCTGGCGGGTCAGCATGTCGTTGATCGTGTAGTTGCGCACGTGGCCCATGTGCAGCTTGCCGCTGGGATAGGGCAGCATGGAGCAGGCGTAGAACTTTTGCTTGCTTTGGTCTTCAACGACCTTGTAGGCGTCGCGCTCGTTCCAGTACTGGCGGGCGGCGGCTTCGATCTCGTTCGGTGCGTACTTGTCGTTCATGCTGGCAAAGGCTCACGGCGCGCAGCCCCGGCATGGGGCGCGAAAGGAGGGGATTGTAGAAGGAGGGCCCAGCGGCTGGCCGCCTGGCGCTTCGACCGTTCAGGGGGCGGCCGGCGTCTCGGTGACAAAGGCGATGCGGTTCAGGCCGCCGGCCTGCACCCAGCCGATCAGCTCGGCCACCTGGCCATAGGGCGCGGCCTTGTCGGCGCGCAATTGCACTTCGGTGTCGGGGCGGGCCTGGGCCTGGGCCTTGATACGGACCTGGAATTCGGCCGGTCCGACCTTGCTGTCGCCTATGTAGAGCGAGCCATCGGGCGTGATGGCCACGGCGAGGAACTGCGGTGCATCCGAAGGGGTGCCCGCGGCGCTTTGCGGCAGGTCCATGCGCAGCGAGCTGCTCATCAAAGGCGCGGTGATCATGAAGATCACCAGCAGCACCAGCATCACGTCGATCAGCGGCGTCATGTTGATCTCGCCCATGGGCTTGGGCAAGTCGCTGCGCTCAAGGCGACCAAAGGCCATATCAGCGCCCGCCCGGCCGCCCGAAGGGCGCTGAGCGCCCCCTTGGGGGGCGGCGAATGAAGAGAGCGTGGGGGCTCACAATTCTTCAGGCTTGGTGAGATTGCAGCTCGCGCAGGTCATGCGCAAAGCCTTCAAGCTCGGCTTCGCAAGCAGCGACGCGCTTGCCGAAGATGTTGTAGGCCAGCACGGCAGGAATGGCCACGGCCAGGCCGGCGGCGGTCATGATCAGCGCTTCGCCGACCGGGCCGGAGACCTTCTCGATGGAGATGGCGCCGCTGGCCGAGATGCCGACCAGCGCGTGATAGATGCCCCAGACCGTGCCGAACAGGCCCACGAAGGGCGCCGTGCTGCCGATGGACGCGAGGAGCACCTGGCCGAATTGCAGGCGGCCGAGCACTGAATGCAGCGCGTCGCGCAGGCGGCGGGTGAGTTGCGATTCGCGACGGCCGGCGGATTCCAGCGTGCCGCTGTTGGCGGCAGCTGCGGCGGCGTCCAGCAGGGGCAGCAGAACCTGCTCGCGGTCAAAGTTCTGCAAGGCCTGGCGGCCGTCAGCCAGCGAGGCGGCGGCCCAGAAGGCCGGCACGGCACGGACGATGTCGCGGCGGGTGCGGTGCAGGACCCAGCTCTTCCAGAAGATCACCACCCAGGCGCTGATCGACATCAAGAGCAGCAGCAGGGCAACCAAACGGGTGACCAGGTCACCTTGCATCCAGAAATCGCCGACTCCACTCATAGGCCGCCCATGGTGTGTTCTTGTTTCAGTTCAGGCCCAGCACGTCGTTCATGCCGTACAGCCCCGGCCCGGCGCCCATCAGGAAGCGCGAGGCGCGCAGGCTGCCCTGGGCATAGGTGGCACGGCTGCTGGACTTGTGCGAGATCTCGATGCGCTCACCGGTGCCGGCGAACAGCACGGTATGGTCGCCGATGATGTCGCCGCCGCGCACGGTGGCAAAGCCGATGGTCGATGGATCACGTTCGCCCGTCACGCCTTCGCGGCCGTAGACGGCGCATTGCTTGAGGTCACGGCCCAGTGCGTGGGCGACGGCTTCCCCCATCGCCAGCGCGGTGCCGCTCGGGGCGTCGACCTTGTGGCGGTGGTGGGCTTCGATGATCTCGATGTCGTAGCCTTCGTTCAGGGCCTTGGCCGCCATGTCCAGCAGGCGCAGCACGACGTTCACGCCCACGCTCATGTTTGGCGCCATCATGATGCCGACCTGCTTTGCGGCCTCGGCGATCTCGGCCTTTTGCGCCTCGCTGAAGCCGGTGGTGCCGATCACGGCGCGCACGCCCTGCTCGCGGCAGATGGCCAGATGGGCCAGCGTGCCTTCGGGGCGGGTGAAGTCGATCAGGACATCGGCGCCGGTGAGGGCGGCACGCAGGTCCGCGGTGATGGTCACGCCGCTGCGTTGGCCGAGGAAGGCATAGGCGTCTGCCCCCAGGCTTTCGCTGCCTTCGCGGGCCAGCGCGCCGCTGAGTTCGCAGTCAGGCGCCAGGTGAACCGCTTCGAGCAGCATGCGGCCCATGCGGCCCGAGGCCCCGGCGATGGCAATACGGATTTTCTTGCTTCCGCTCGTCACGAGCGCGGCTCCAGCGGCGGATAGGTGCGCACCGCGCCGGTGGGCTCCTGCGCCGGCTGGGCAGCGGCCTTGGGCGGCAACGGCAGTGCCTTGCGCTCGGCCTCGCTGAGGCTCAGCTTGGGAACCGGTCCGGTCGGCTTGAAAGTATTGATCGCGGTGACGAAGTCTCTCTCGGCCGGCAGGTCGTCCGGCACTTCCAGCGACTTCAGCTTGTCGCCGTCGAACAGGGCCACGACCTTGCGGTTCTGCGGCAGGGCGCCCTGGCGCTGGATCGTGAACACATAGTCCCAGCGATCTTCATGGAAGGCATCGGTCAGGAGCGGCGAGCCGAGCAGGTCGCGAACTTGCGCGCGGGGCATGCCGGGCTTGACCTTGGCGACCAGTTCCTTGGTCAGGACGTTGCCCTGCACCACCTCGACCCGATAAGGGGTGACGATGCCCATCATCTTTTCGCCGGTGATGCTGGTGAGGTCACTCAGCGAGGGCAGGGACGAGCAGCCGCCAAGCAGGGCGGACAGGGCCGTCAACGGGAGCAACGCAGTTCTGGAAATCGAGCGCATGTGTAGGACTTGCCGTGTCGCGAGAGCAGCCAAGCTGGCTATGATCGGCGCATTCTAGCGGCAGGCCCCGGATGCGGCCGGCTGCGCTCAAACCCGATGAACCAGACCGAAGAGATCAAGAACAGCGGCCTCAAAGCCACTCTGCCCCGCATCAAGATTCTGGAGGTGTTCCAGAACACGGCGCAGCGGCACATGACGGCTGAAGACGTCTACAAGGCGCTCTTGACCGAAGGCGCGGACATCGGCCTGGCCACGGTCTACCGGGTGTTGACCCAGTTCGAGCAGGCTGGCCTGCTGTCCCGCAATCACTTCGAGACCGGCAAGGCCGTGTTCGAGCTGAACCAGGGGCATCACCATGACCACCTGGTCTGCCTCACCTGCGGCCGGGTCGAGGAGTTTTACGACCCCGCCATCGAGGAGCGGCAGCACGCGATTGCACGCGAGCGTGGCTTCGAATTGCAAGAGCATTCGCTGGCTCTCTACGCCGCCTGCACCAAGACGGCCTGCCCGCACCGCGGCTGACTGACGCGCCGGCAGCCGGCTTACAGGTCGTCGTCGCCGTGCCCGCCGTTGGCGATGGCACGCTGGTGGCGCTCGACGAACTCGCGATAGGTGTCGATGCCGCGCAGTTGCAGGATGGTGTTGCGCACGGCGGCCTCGACCAGCACGGCCAGGTTGCGGCCGGCGTCCACGGCGATCACGACCTTGCGCACCGGCATGCCCAGCACGTCTTCATAGAGCGGCTCATAGGGCAGGCGCTCGAAATCGCGCTCCATCGTCTCCTTGCGGACCAGGTGCACGATCAGCTTCAGCCGCATCTTGCGGCGCACCGCGGTCTCGCCAAAGATGGCCTTGATGTCCAGGAGGCCGATGCCGCGCACTTCCAGCAGATTGGCCAGCAGTTCGGGGCAGCGGCCCTCGATGGCGGTTTGCGAGATGCGGAACAGGTCCACAGCGTCATCGGCCACCAGGCCATGGCCGCGTGAGATCAGTTCCAGGCCCAGTTCGCTCTTGCCCAGGCCCGATTCGCCGGTCAGCAGCACGCCCAGGCCCAGAATGTCCATGAACACGCCGTGGCGGGTGCTGCGGTTGGCGCAGAGCTGGGCCAGGTAGGCGCGCACCACGTCGATGACGTGGCCGGCCGATTCGGCGGTGACGAACAGCGGAATCTCGGCCCGGTCGCACATGGCGACCAATTTGTCCGGCGGTGGCTGGTTGTCGGCCACGATGATGACCGGCGGCTCCAGCGTGACGATGCGCGAGACGCGCCGGTCCAGCACCTCGCCCGAGGCCTGGCTCAGGTAGGCCACTTCGCGGCGGCCGACGATCTGGACCCGGTAGGGGTGGATGTAATTCAGGTAGCCGACCAGGTCGGCAGCCGATTGCGCGTCGCGCACGGCGGTTTCATCGAAGCGGCGCTCGGGATGCGCATGCCCGGCAATCCACTCCCAGCGAAGCGCTTCGCGGTGCTCTTCAAAGAGCCTGTCAGCGCTTATTGATGTTGGTTTCACTCAGGCGACGGACTTCAAAGGTTCCCAGTCGGCGATCAGGCGGAACACCGCGCTGGCTTCGACTTCGGTCTTGAGTCGTTCGCGCAGCTCGCGGTCCGACAGCATCTCGGCAATCTCGGACAGGATCTCGAGATGGCGCTGGGTGGCCGCTTCGGGCACCAGCAGGAAGATCAGGAGGCCAACGGGCTCGTCGTCAGGTGCATCGAAGCCGATGGATTGCTGCACGCGCAGCACAGCGGCCAGCGGGTTCTTCAGGCCCTTGATGCGGCCGTGCGGAATGGCGACGCCATGGCCAAGGCCGGTGGAGCCCAGTCGCTCACGGGCGAACAGGTTGTCTGTGACGAGGGCCCGTGCAATCGCATGGTTGTTTTCGAACAGCAGGCCCGCTTGTTCGAAAACTCGCTTCTTGCTGGATGCGTCCACATTCACCAGCACATTGCTGGCGGGCAGGATAGCGGCGAGACGGTTCATCAGGTCACAGCGCCGTCGACGGCCGGATGGGCCTTGGGCAGGACGCTTGTTCGGATAGGTGAAGAAGAATTATAGGAAGGGAGCGGATCGGATATCGCACCGCTCATCCCCCGGAACGCAGTATTGCGCATTTTGCGGCGGCGCAGCAACAAGACGCAAGGCCCGCCAGCGGGCGCAAAAAAGCGACCACTGAGGGTCGCTTTCGTTGTGGGATCGAGCCCGGTTCGGTTCAGGGGGCAGGTACCTCTAGGCGCTTGGCCGAGGCGTGCTGGTGGTCCTGAATGCGATCCTTGTGACGGCAGACCTGGCGGTCCAGCTTGTCCATCAACTGATCAATGGCGGCGTAAAGATCTTCGCTTGATTGTTCAACAAAGATGTCTCGTCCTTTGACATGCAAGGTGACTTCGGCCTTTTGCCTGCGTTCCTTTTCCTTCTGCTTCTCCACGGTGAGCAAGACGTTGATGTCAACGACCTGGTCAAAGTGGCGGGTCACCCGGTCCAGCTTGGTCAGCACATATTCGCGCAGCGCTGGAGTCACTTCGAGATGGTGGCCACTGATAGTCAGGTTCATAGAGCCTCCTTTCACAAGGGGTAGGTCAAATCTTCGAGGGAAAAAATGAGAGAACCAAAGAGCAGTTGAGTGAGGTGTCGAGTAGCGGAGTTGAGGCTTGAGTTGAGGGGAAGTGCGAGTCCAGTGTGCTACCGAAGCTGGGTGCTGACAAGCCTTTTGCAAGTGCACTTTTTGGCGGTGGCGCAAGAAGATTTCTGGCTTGCTGCGGCGCGACGGTGGATGACATAATCCTTTGATCCAATCTCTGGAGCATTTCCTTGGACAGCGATCACCCTCGGTGACCGTCCACTCCAGCGCCAAGTAGATGCCTTGTGGCATCAGTAGGCTGCGGTTCGGCGGTGTTCGCTGTGCTGCGGCAGCTTGTCCGGAGTGAGACGGGTGCACCCCTCCCCTTCCGGGCGGCAAAACCCGTCCTCCCTCTACGAAGTGACGGCGCGTGTGCGCTGGAGATTTGCATGCTCAATGTGTTCACGCTGGACAATGGCCGTCTGAAGGGCGGACTGTTTCAAGAAGAAATCGAAAGCCCCGAAGCCCTGGCGCAATCGCAGCCGGTCTGGGTCGATCTTGAAAATCCCAGCGCCGAAGAGAAGGGCTGGATACGCGACCGTTTCGGCCTGACCATCCCCGAGAACATCGTCGACGACGACCTGGAGGAATCGGCCCGCTTCTATGAAGAAGACAACGGCGAGCTGCACATCCGCTCCGACTTCCTGATCGACGACGACGAGGCGCCGCGCAATGTGCGCGTGGCCTTCATCCTCTTCAACAAGGTGCTGTTCTCGGTCCACAACGAGGACCTGCCGGTGTTCCGGCTGCTGCGTCTGCGTGCGCGTCGCATCCCGGCCCTGATCGAAGACGCCAAGGACGTGCTCTTGAAGCTCTATGACGCCGACGCTGAATATTCGGCCGATGCGCTGGAGAGCATCTACGACAGCCTGGAGAAGATCAGCGCCAGCGTCCTCAAGAAGGATGTCAACGACACCGAGGCAGGCGAAGTGCTGGCCGCGATCGCCCGCGAAGAGGACTTGAACGGCCGCATCCGCCGCAACGTGATGGACACCCGCCGCGCCGTCAGCTTCATGATGCGCAGCCGCATGCTGAACGCCGAGCAGTTCGAGGAGTCGCGCCAGATCCTGCGCGACATCGACTCGCTGGACTCACACACGGCTTTCCTGTTCGACAAGATCAACTTCCTGATGGACGCCACGGTCGGCTTCATCAACATCAACCAGAACAAGATCATCAAGATCTTTTCGGTGGCCAGCGTTGCCCTGCTGCCGCCCACGCTGATTGCCAGTGTCTATGGCATGAACATGCATTTCCCCGAGCTCGAGTGGCTGGGCAAGGGCGGCTATCCCTATGTGCTGGGCCTGATGGTGGCCTCGGTGGCGGCGCCCTTCCTCTACTTCCGTCGCAAGGGCTGGTTGCGATAGGCCTGGGGCAAAAGCAACTCGTCGTCAGAAGCCGCCCCCGGGGCGGCTTCTTGCATTGGCGATGGCCCAAAAGCAAAGGGCTCCCGCCGTTGGCGGAAGCCCTGGTCATAAAAGTAGTCGCGAGACGCCCCGAAGCTAACGAGGGAGGGAGGGAGGAGGAGGAGAAAGGCTTCGGGATTGCATCCCCTGAACGGGGAGATCTGGCGACTGAAATACGTCCTGTGTTCTGACTTCTGTTGGCGTGGGTGGGGGGCTCTCCCCTGTCCCTCGCGCGCCGTGCTGCTTGCGCGGCATGTTGCTTATGTACTCTGTGCGGCTGGTGCTTTGCGAGCCTTGTTCGGCAGTGTCCCGCCCAGCTGGGACAAATTTATTCGCGAGGACTGAAGTATGCAACATCGAGGCTGGAAATGGAAAGCCGTTCCGCGATCATCACGCACCTGCCTTGCGTTCGGACAAGCCCTTGCGGTAGCGGCCCACTTTGGCCTGTCTGTCGCCCAGCCGAACGACAGGCCGGGAACAAGGAATGCCTGCCTTGCCTGGCCAGTTCAGTTTGCTTGGCGAAGTATATTTGTCTTAGTCAAATAAGGAAATAGGGGCAGGACTTGGCCATGAAACGTGATTTGTCGCACATTCTGCTTTGGCAAGTTGCCGGCGTATCGTGGAGCACCCGATGAGCGGATCGGCGGAGGAAATCAGCCTGCATGGCATTGCTTCGATCGAGCGCATCACCGGCATCAGCAAGGACACGCTGCGAATCTGGGAGCGCCGCTATGGCTTCCCTTCGCCGTATCGCGATGAGTGCGGCGAACGCCTCTATCCGGATGCACAAGTAAAGCGGCTGATTTTGCTCAAACGCTTGCTGGATGCGGGTTTCCGCCCGGGGCGCATCGTCGCGGCGACGCCCGACGAGCTCGAAAAATTGCTGGCCGAAAGTCATGCCCGACGCCTGAAGCAGGCCGGGAGCAGCACGCTTGCCGTACCGGAATTGGCAAGCTATATAAGTTTGCTGCGCACCCATGAGGTGGAGTTATTGAGGCAGAGGCTGGCCCAGGCCATCATCCGCATGGGACTGGCTGCCTGCATCAAGGATTTGATCGCGCCCCTGACGACCGCCGTGGGTGAGGCCTGGATGCACGGCGAACTACAGGTCTTCGAGGAGCACATCTACAGCGAATCCTTGCAGCAGGTCTTGCGGCCCGCGATCCATGGGGTTCAGCGCGCCACGCCGGACGGCGGGCCGCGCGTGCTCCTGACCACCTTGCCTGGCGAACAGCACGGCCTGGGACTCCTGATGGTCGAGGCCCTGCTGACGCTTGAAGGCTGCCGCTGCTTGTCCCTTGGGGTACAGACCCCGCCGGGCGACATCGTCCAGGCAGCATTGGTGCAAAAGACGGACATCGTGGGACTCAGCTTCACCGGCCGCCTGTCGGCGGCGGCACTGCTGGACGAGTTGCGGAGCCTGCGTGCACGCCTGCCCGCCGAGATCGCGCTCTGGGCCGGCGGCCGGGCGGCGGCGCTGAGGCGTTGTCCGCCCGGGGTCCGCCCGATGCGTGAGCTGGCCGACCTGGCCCCGGCCCTGGCCGAATGGACCTGCCGTTCGCGGCTGCCGTTGCCTGCCTAGGATCTGTCACATGCCGTGAATAAGATCCGCGCCGGCCTTGCAAAGGACGTCGACCATGCTTTACCCCGAACTCTTCAAGCAGCTGGAAGCGGTGCGCTGGAATATGGACCGCGACATCCCCTGGGACAGCTTCGATGCCGCCCGGCTCAGCGAAGACCAGGCTCGGACGATCAAGATGAATGCGATCACCGAGTGGGCGGCGCTGCCGGCCACCGAGATGTTCCTGCGCGACAACCGCGACGACAGCGACTTCTCCGCCTTCATGAGCGTCTGGTTCTTCGAGGAGCAGAAGCACTCCCTGGTGCTGATGGAATACCTGCGCCGTTTCCGGCCCGACCTGGTGCCGACGGAAGCCGAACTGCATGAAGTTCGCTTCGACTTCGACCCGGCGCCCGTGCTCGAGACCTTGATGCTGCATTTCTGCGGCGAGATCCGACTGAACCACTGGTACCGCCGTGCCGCCCAGTGGCATACCGAGCCGGTCATCAAGGCCATCTACCAAACCCTTGCCCGTGATGAAGCCCGGCACGGTGGCGCCTACCTGCGCTACATGAAGCGGGCCATGACCAGGTTCGGCGACGAGGCGCGTGCCGCCTTCGCCAAGGTCGGAGTGCTGATGGCCAGTGCCCGGCGCACCGCCCAGCCGCTGCACCCGACCAATCTGCACGTGAACTCGCAGCTGTTCCCGCGCGACACCATCCAGAGCCGCCTGCCCGACCCCGAATGGCTGGAACATTGGCTGGATCAGCAGATCCAGTTCGATGCCGTCTGGGAAAACAAGGTGGTCGAGCGCATCCTGCACAACATGAGCCTGCTGATGGAGCGCAGCTTTGCCAGCGTTCAGGAGCTGAACCGTTTCCGCAAGGAGATGTCAGCCAAGCTCGCAGCGGCGGCGTGCAATCCTCAGGCCGTGGTCTGAGCTGCCATCAAAGCGCAAGAGCCCGCTACAAGCGGGCTCTTTGCCATCGGGCCGGGCTGGGCGCTCAGGTGGAGCGCTTGCGGGCCAGGATCACCAGGTAGAAGCAGGTCGCGGCCACCAGCAGACCGCCAATCAGGTGCGGCGATGCCAGTTGCTGAATGGCGTGCCCGGCGTCCTGCACGGCCCAGGGGCCGAGGTTGCCCAGGAAATCGCTCACTTCCGGATGGTTCTTCAAGGTGTTGCCCTCAAAGGTGTTGCTGGCATTGAAAAGCGCTTGGCCGGCGCCCTGGGCCTGGGCTTTGAGCAAGTCGCCGACGATGTGGATGCCGTAGAGCTTGTCCAGGATGTTGCCGCCAATCACCAGGGCGCCGATCACGACTGGCACGCCCCAACGCTTGAGCCAGGCGGAGGCAGCCATCAGGATCATGAACAGCGGCGCAGTCCACAGCGCCAGCAGGATGACGCCGAAAGCCACCCGCAGCACCACGATCGCGGCCGAGAGGATCACGCTGCCCCAGCCCACCTGGGTCAACGCGGTCAGGCCAATCAGCTTGACCAGCGAGGCCATACCGACGATCAGGCCAAAGCCCATGCCCACCGCCAGCGCCGCCATGGGCACCAGCACCGCATGCGTCAGCAGCGTGGCGGCCACGCTCTCGCTGTGGCTGGCCGGCAGCGACATCCAGAACTCGATGGTGCGGTCCTGCTGGTCGCGCCGCGCCAGGCCCGGCAACTGGAACATCGCCACGAACCAGCTGAGGCCGAACACGGCGGCCGTCGTGCCGCCCACGATCATCAGGGCCAGCAGCGAAGCCGGTGGCAGCTTGGCGCCGACGTTGACCGCGCCCTGGAAGGGCATGACTGCCAATGCAATCGCGGGCAGGATTGCCATCACCACCATCCAGCCGATGCGGTGCTGCATCCATTCGCGCTGCATCAGGGTCGAGAAACGTTTTGTCGTCGTCATGATTGTTTGCTCCTTGTGCGCGACTCAGGCCTGCTGGCGCTGCATCTCGGGCTTGCGGGTCAGGGCCATGAACAGGTCCACCAGGCTGGGGCGGAAGCGCTGGCCCACACCTTCTAGATGGGCCGGCGGCGCGCCGTCGAACAGCGCAGCCGGGCGACCTTGCTGGCGGTAGCGCAGGAGCGGATGTGCGTCAGCAATCGCATCGGCCGCGGCCGGGTCGTGCGCCAGCGCCACGAAGCGCGAGTCCATCTCTTCCAGGCTGATGTTGAGCACCAGCTTGCCTTCGTCCAGCATCATCACGTCGGACAGCAGCGACTCGATCTCCTCGACCTGGTGGGTCGAGATGATGACGCTGCGCTCGCCGTCGCACCATTCGTCGATCAGCATCTCGTAGAAGCTCTTGCGCGACATCACGTCCAGGCCCAGCGTGGGCTCGTCCAGGATCATCAGCTTGCTGTCGATGGCGGCGATCAGCGCCAGGTGCAGCTGCGTGACCATGCCCTTGGACAGGCTCTTGACCTTGTCGTTCACGCCCACGCTGGTGCGGGTGAGCAGCTTGCGGGCCCGCTCGGCCGAGAACTTGGGCTGCAGGCCGCTCATCAGCGTGATCAGCTCATGCACGCGCGCCCAGCGCGGCAGCACGGCCACGTCCGGGATGTAGCTCAACGACTCGAGCAGCTCACCGCGCTGCGAGATCGGGTCCAGGCCCAGCACCTTCAGCGAGCCGGAGCCGCCGTGCAGGCCGACCATGGCCTTCATCAGCGAGGTCTTGCCGGCGCCGTTGTGGCCGAGCAGCCCGACCACGCGGCCCTTGGGAATGTGAAAGCTCAGGTTGTCCACGGCGGTCTTGCGGCCGTAGCGCAGCGAGAAGCCGCTGGCTTCGATCAGGTGTTCCATCATTGCGACTCCCAGTTCAGATCCTTGGCCGAGATGCCCAGGCGTGCCAGCCGCTCGCGCAGCGCCGGCCATTCTTCCTGCAAAAACTGCTCGCGTTCGCTCTTCATGAGCGCTTCGCGGGCGCCGGGGCGGACATAGATGCCCATGCCGCGGCGGGTTTCAACCAGGCCCATGTCGGACAGGGCCTGGATGGCACGGCTGACCGTCAGCGGGTTGATGAGGTAGCGGCTTGCCAGGACGCGGACCGAGGGCATGGCTTCACCTTCGGGGGGATCTCCGTCCAGCAACTGCACGGCCAGGCGGTCGGCGAGCTGCTGGTAGATCGGGGCAGTTTGGTTCCAGGTCTGCATATCGAGCTGGGCCTTGGGCCGGTGTGTTAGTGATGTAGCACACCATAACTCCAGGCCCCCGGCCGCCCAAACGAAGCGCGACAGACTGCAGAAATCGACGGACAGGCCGTCGGCGCCCCGCGCCCCGCGCTCGGCCTCAGGCCTTTGCAGCCGCGGCCTTCTCGGCGTCCGCCTTGCGATCTGCCACCACCTGCTGGACGGCCGGCCGTTCGGCGATGAAGCGTGTGTAGGTCTTCCAGTCGATGCCGGCGGCGACCAGCAGGTCTTCGCCCAGCACGGCCTTGGTGGCCATGCCCACCAACGACAGGCTGGCCCAGGCGGCGCAGTCGGCCAGGGTGTAGCTGTCGCCAGCGATATAGGGCGAGAACTTCGCCAGCTGCTTGAAGGCTGCGATGTTCTTGACCAACTGCTTGCGCACACGCTGCTGATTGGCTTCGCTGCAGCTGCCGCCGAAGAAGGCCTGGCCGTACAGCTCGCGGGCGACCAGTTCCAGGTGCAGCTCGATGAAGGTGCCCAGCTCGCGCACCTTGGCCGCCTGGTAGGGGTCGGCAGGCAGCAGGCGCGGCTCGGGCTGGATGGCTTCCAGGTATTCGCAGATCACCTCGCTCTCGCACAGCGTGCGGCCGTCAGCCAGGCTGATGTAGGGGATCTTGGCCAGCGGCGAGGCGGCCAGAACGGCCGGGTCGTTGGAGAAGGTCTTGACCAGTTCCTCCCGGAAGGGGATGCCCTTTTCGAGCAGGACCACTTTGACCTTGTTGTAGTAGTTGGACAGCGACATGCCGTGCAGCGTGATCATGGGTCTTGTCTCCAGCGGTGAATTGATGGCCTGCAGTATCGCGTGACGAGGGCCAGCGCGGCACCGGTAACGCTGCCGGCCAGATGAGCAAAGGGCGCGGGCGCGAAGCCCCAGGCGGGGTCGACGGGTGGCAGCGCCCCCCAGGGCTGCTCCAGGAGCAGCTTGGCGAGCAGGCCCGCCAACAAGGCGGCGCCTATGAGGCGTTCTCTCCCGCGGCGCTGCAGCAACTCGACGACGACGATGGCGCAGCCGGCATGCAGCCAACCCGAGAGCCCGCCGAAGCTGCTCATCGCTGGACCGGCGAGCAGCGCGACCTGGCCGAGTGGCCAGGCCAGCAGCCAGGCAAATGCGTTGCTGCGATCCATCTGCGCGCGCCATCCCAGCCACGCGAGGACAGCACAGCCCGCCAGATTGGCCAGCAGATGGCGCTCATTCAAATGGACCAGCGTGGCCAGCGGCGAGGCCACGGGTGGCGCCAGCGACAGCGGGAACAAGGCCAGCGCCGCCAGGCCCATCAGCGCGGCCAGCAGTGGCCAGGCGATCAACCGAAGACTGCGCGCCACAGCGCCAGCACCGCTTCGCGCGGCACGGCCAGCCCCTTGTCGGCCAGGGCCGCCTCGTCCACTTGCGTGGGCTGCTCATCCAGCCTGGCCTTGTGCTGCGCCCGGCGCAGCTCGCGATAGGCATCGGCGGCGGCGCTGCCCACGCCGGCGGGCAAGAGGCCGGCGTCCTCCGCGCGCTGCAGGAGGGCGATGGCGCCCTTGTTGTCGAGCAGTTCGGCATGCTGACCCGCTTCGGCCAGCACCAGGTACTGCAGGGCGAACTCGGCGTCCATCATGCCGCCGGGGCTGTGCTTGACGTCGAACAGGCCGGCGCGCACCGGCCGCGCCGAGCGCACCTTCTCGCGCATGGCCTGCACTTCACTTTTCAGCGCCGCATGGTCGCGCGGTGCCGTCAGCACGGCACGGCGCACGCTTTCGAAACGCTCGGCCAAGGCCGGGTCACCGGCGCAGAAGCGGGCGCGGGTGATGGCCTGGTGCTCCCAGGTCCAGGCGGTGTTGCCGCCCCGGCCTTGCTGGTAGTTCTCGAAGCTGCTGACCGAGGTGACCAAGAGGCCCGAATTGCCATTGGGGCGCAGTGCCGTGTCGATATCGAACAGCTCGCCGGCGGAGGTGCGTATGGTCAGCCAGGTGATCAGCTTGCGCACGAAGGCGCCATAGATCTCATGCGCGTTCTCGTCGTCGTCGTCGAACAGGAAGACCACGTCCAGGTCGCCGCCATAGCCCAGTTCCTTGCCACCGAGCTTGCCGTAGGCGATCACCGCGAGGCGCGGCGCCGGGCGGTGCGCCTGCTTCAGGCGGGCCCAGGACCAGTTGATCGCGCATTGCAGGGTGGCGTCGGCCAGGGCCGAGAGTTCATCGGCCACTTCCTCGACCGTGATCTGGCTTTCCACGTCGCGCACCAGGGTGCGGAACACCTCGGCATGGTGTGAGCGGCGCAGCGTGTCGAGCAGCGCTTCCTCGTCGGCCTCGCCGTGGCGGGCCCAGGCAGCATGGCGCTCCTCCAGCTCGGCCACGAAGGCGGCACCGTCGAAGCGCTGATTGAGGAGCCGGTTGTCGGCGAGCTCATCGATCACGCCGGGGTGCAGCATCAGGTAGCGCATCGGCCAGCGCGCCAGGCCCAGCAGCGAGAGCAAACGGGCCTGGACGGCGGGCCGCTCGACCAGCAGGGCCAGATAGCTTTCGCGCCGCAGCAGCGGCTCGATCCAGTCGACGAAGCGGATCGCCGCGTCGAGCGTGCTCTTGCCTTCCTTGACGGCGGCGGCCGCGCGGCCGACCAGCTTGGCCAGGCGCAGCCGCGACTCTTCGCGCAGGTGCTGCACGCGCGGCTGCTTGGCCCAGCGGCGCACGCTTTCCGCCAGCTCGGCCGGCAGCCTTTCCAGGAATTCTTCCGAGTCGACCGGCAGCGGCGGGCCGCCGCAGCTCTTGCAGCCATTGCCGCTGCTGCCGGCTTGCGGCGCCTGGCCGTCGTGCAGCAGCGCATCGAACTCGGTGGCGACCAGCTCGCGCACTTCGCAGAGCCGGTCCAGCAGCTCGCAGGTGTCGGCCCGGCAGGCCAGCTTCAGGCTGCGCGCGATCCAGCCCAGGTCTTCGTCATTGCCGGGCAGCGCATGGGTCTGCTGGTCGTCGAGGTACTGGATGCGGTGCTCGACCTGGCGCAGGAAGCGGTAGCCCTCGGCCAGGCCTTCTGCCGTGGCCGGCTTCATCAGGCCGCGTGCGGCCAGGCTGCGCAGCGCTTTCACGGTGGAGCGGGTGCGGATCTCGGGGAACTGGCCGCCGCGCACGACTTGCAGGAGCTGGACGATGAACTCGATCTCGCGGATGCCGCCACGCGAGAGCTTGACGTCGTTCGCCCGTTCGGGCCGGCCGGCGGCGCGCTTGCTGGCTTCATCGCGGATCTTGCGATGCAGTTGCCGCAGGCCTTCGAAAACGCCGTAGTCCAGGTAGCGGCGATAGACGAACGGCGTCACCAGCTGGCGCAGGTATTGGGCACGCTGCAGGGCGGGCGCATCCAGCGGCGCCACCACACGGCTCTTCAGCCAGGCAAAGCGCTCCCATTCGCGGCCCTGGACCAGGAAATACTCTTCCAGCATCGCCAGGCTCACCGCCGGCGGGCCGGAATTGCCATTGGGCCGCAGGGCCAGGTCGACGCGGAACACCTGGCCGTCCTCGGTCACTTCGCCAATCAGGGCATAGAGCTTGCGCGCCAGCAGGGCGAAATACTCGTGCGCGCTGATCGGCGCGGGCCCATCGGTCTGGCCGTCGTCGTCGTAGACGTAGATCAGGTCGATGTCGGACGAGACATTGAGCTCGCGGCCGCCCAGCTTGCCCATGCCCACGACCCAGAACTCGATCCGCTCGCCGTTGCCATTGCGCGGCACGCCGTTGACCGCGTCCTGCTCGCGGCGGGCCTGCTCCAGCGCCAGGCACAGCGTGGTTTCGGCCAGCGTGGTCATCACCTCGGTGATGTCCTTGACCGGCGCGGCCTGCTCGATGTCCAGCACCGCGAGCCGCTCCAGCACGAGGTGGCGGGCCACGCGCAGGGCCGATGCCAGAGTTCGGCCGCCGACTTGCAGCGTGCTCACCAGCGCTTCAATTTCACTGCGACCCGGCAACCCGGCCGGCAGCAGGGGCAGCTCGGCCGCATAGCGGCGGCGGATGCGCTGCACGAAACGGCTGTGCTCGGCACTGGCCGGCAACATTGCGAAGGGGGAAGCCTCGGTCATTGGATGGTCTGCGCTGTGCTAGATTGGCTGCGCTCCTGGGTGCTCGCGTCAAGGCAACAAGCCAAGCGACAACCCGGCGAAGCCGGAGCAGGTCGCGGCTCCAGGGCGAGCCTTCTTTCATGTCTGTACCAGCAACCGTTTCCGCCGCCGCCAGAAAAGCCGCCTTGCGTCCCTACCGATTGTTGCGGCGGGCGCTGCGCTGGGCCTTGCGTCTGTTGATGCTGGCCTGGGGGCTGGTTCTGCTGAGCTGGTTGCTGCTGCACTGGGCAATTTTGCCGTACATCGACGACTGGCGTCCCGCGATAGAACGCCAAGCCTCGCACATCTTGGGCGTGGATGTGCGCATCGGGCAGATCGAAGTGCGCTCCGGCGGCTGGATTCCGGCGCTGGAATTGCGCGATCTGCGCCTCCTGGACAAGCGCCAGCGCGAGGTCCTGAGGCTGCCCCGTGTGGCTGCGGCGCTGTCAGCGCGCTCGCTGCTTGCCTTCTCGCCTCGCTTCGAACAGCTGCTGGTGGACAGCCCCGAGATGGAGGTGCGCCGCGACCGCCAGGGCCGGATCTTCGTGGCCGGCTTCGACCTGCAACCCGACGAACGAGCTGAAGCCGGCAACGACCTGGCCGACTGGTTCTTCGCCCAGCACGAGTTCGTGATCCTGAAAGGCCGGCTGCGCTGGGTGGACGAAGCGCGCCAGGCCGAAGCGCTGCAATTGACGGACCTGAACCTGGTCGTGCGCAACGGCCTGCGCCGCCATGAGCTGAGGCTGGATGCCACGCCGCCGGCCGAATGGGGCGAGCGCTTCAGCATCCGCGCCCGCTTCAACCAGTCACTCCTGCACCGCGCCGGCAACTTGAAGCACTGGAGCGGCCAGGTCTTTGCCGACCTGCCGCGTGCTGACGTGAGCCAGTTGCGCCGCCATGTCAGCCTGCCTTTCGAGCTGAGTGCCGGCGACGGCGCGCTGCGGGCCTGGATCGATATCCGCAATGGTCAGGCCGAGCGCGCCACCGTGGACATGGGCTTGCGCCAGGTGCAGCTGCGCCTGGCCTCGGACGCGCCCGAACTCGAACTCGCCCGCATCGAAGGCCGGCTGACGATGGCGCGCGGCGGCGACCTCCTCACGCTGTCGGCCGAACAGCTGGGTTTCGTGGCGAACGACGGGCTGAGCTGGCCGCGCTCCGATTGGTCGGTCACGCTGCAACAGCCGGGTGGCCTCGGCCTGACCGTGGACGCCAGCAAGCTCACCGGCGGTGCCTTGACTGCGCAGCGCCTGGACTTCGCGCTGATGGCACAGATCGCCGAGCGCGCGCCCTTGTCGGCCGGCCAGCGTGAATGGCTGGCCGAGCTGGCGCCTGAAGGCGTGATCAGCGAGTTGAGCCTGAGCTGGCAGGGCGAGCTTGCTGCGCCAAGCAGCTACAAGGCGCGCGCGCGCGTCGACGGCCTGAGCCTGCGCAGCCGAGCGGCAGAGACCGGCCTTGGCCGGCCTGGCGTCACAGGCGTCAGCGCCCAGATCGAGGCCAGCGAGAAGGGCGGCGAGGCTGGATTCAAGATGACGGACGGCGAGCTGGACCTGCCGGGCCTGTTCGAAGAACCGATCTTGCCGCTGCAAAAGCTCGCTGGCACCCTGGACTGGCGCATCGAGGCGCAAAAGGATGGCAAGCCGCCCGCGCTTAGGTTCAATCTGGCCAATCTGCAACTGGCGAACGAGGACCTGCGCGGCGAGTTCGACCTGCAGTGGCGCACCGGCAGCGGCGAAGGCGTGGGCAAGGGTGGGCGCTTTCCTGGGCACTTGAAGCTCACCGGCAAGGTCGACCGCGCGCCAGCCACGCGCGTGGCGCGCTACCTGCCGCAGGTGATGGACTCGCACACCCGCCTCTATCTGCGTGACGCGCTGCGCTCGGGCGAGGCCCGCGGGGTCAGCGTCCGGCTCAATGGCGACCTGGCCGAGTTCCCTTTCGACGCGCCCAAGAGTACCGGCCAGTTCCGCATCACGACCGAAGCGCGCGACGTGGAGTTGGCCTATGTGCCCAGCCATCCGGCCACGGCCGAGGCGCCGGCCTACCTGTCGCCCTGGCCGGTCATGGAGCAACTGAATGCCCAGGTCGTGATCGACCGCGGCAGCCTGCAGATCCGCAACGGCAGAACGCGGGTCATGGGCTTCGAGCTCACTGGTGTGAACGGCGGCATCAAGGACCTCATGCATCACAAGCCGGTGCTGGAGCTGGAAGGCGGTGGGCGCGGTTCGGCCGAGGCGCTCCTGGGCTTTCTGCGTGCCAGCCCGGTGGCTGGCTGGACCGGCCACGGCCTGGATGCCGCCACGGCCAGCGGCGTGGCCGGGCTGAAATTGGCGCTGCAACTGCCGCTGGCCGACATCAGCCACAGCACGGTCAAGGGCCAGGTCCTGCTGGGCGGCAACGACCTGAAGCTGCGGCCCGATGTGCCGTTGCTGGCCAATGCGCGGGCCCGTGTCGACTTCGACCAGAAGGGCGTGCAGATCACGAATGGTGCGGCCCGGATGGCCGGTGGCGAAGCCCAGTTCGAAGGCGGCAGCCAGGCTGATGGCAGCCTGCGCTTCTCGGGCTCTGGTGTTGCCACTGCCGAGGGCTTGCGCCGCTCGCCCGAGCTGGGCCTGGCTGCCAAGCTGGCGCCTGCACTGCAGGGCCAGGCCAGCTACAAGCTGCAGCTGGGCCTGGTGCATGGCCATGTGGAGCTCGACCTCGCGAGCTCCCTGCAAGGCCTCGCGGCCGAACTGCCAGCGCCGCTGAAGAAGGAGGCTGATGCGCAACTGCCGCTGCTGCTGCGCATCAGCATGGTCGACAGCAAGCGCGACGAGCTGCGGGTCGAGCTGGGCAACACGCTGCTGCAAGCGCACTACCTGCGCGATGTCAGTGGTGACAGTGCCAAGGTGCTGCGCGGCAGCCTGGCCGTGCAGGACAGCCTGGGCGAGCTGCCCGAGAGCGGGGTGCGTGCCTCGGCCAATCTGGGTGTCGTCAATCTGGACGCCTGGAACCAGGCGGCCCAGCGGCTTTTCAGTCTGCAGCCGGGCGACGCCGGTGGCGACGCGGGCGGCGGCTACATGCCCGGCAGCGTGTCGCTGCGCGCCCAGTCGCTGCAGGTGGCGGGCCGTTCGCTCAACCGGGTGATGGCCGGCGTCTCGCTGGCCAGCGACAAGCAGACCTGGCGGGCCACGCTCGACGCTCACCAGCTCAGCGGCTATGTGGAGCTGCGCCCGGCGCGCGCGCCGCAGCCGGGCACCGTGTTCGCGCGCCTGGCGCGGCTCTCCCTGCCCAAGAGCGAGGTCGACAGCGTCAGCCAGATGCTGGACCAGGCGCCCAGCAGCGTGCCGGCACTGGACATCGTGGTCGATGATTTCGAGCTGCGCGGCAAGAAGCTGGGCCGCCTGGAAGTGCAGGCCCAGCACCAAGGACCGACGCGCGAATGGCGGCTGGACAAGCTGCAGATCCGCCATCCGGACGCGCTGCTCAGCGCCACCGGCACCTGGGCGCTGGTGGCCGGCCAGAGCCAGCGCCGCGCGCAGATGGACTGGAAGCTCGAGGTCAGCGATGCCGGCCAGCTGCTGGAAAAACTCGGCCACGGCAAGCTGCTGCGCGGCGGCAAGGGCCTGCTCGCCGGCCAGATCGGCTGGCTGGGCTCGCCGCTGAGCCCGGACTATCCGAGCATGTCGGGCCAGCTCAAGATGCATCTCGACGAAGGCCAGTTCCTGAAGGCCGAGCCGGGTGTCGGCCGCCTGCTGGGTGTCCTGAGCCTGCAGTCGCTGCCGCGCCGCTTCCTGCTGGACTTCCGTGACGTGTTCCAGGAGGGCTTTGCCTTCGACGGCGTCGAGGGTGATATCGACATCAGCCGCGGCGTGGCGCACAGCAAGAACCTGCGCATGCGCGGCGTGCAGGCGGTGGTCGCGATGGAGGGCGAGGCCGACCTCGCCGCCGAGACGCAGAACCTGCGCGTGCTGGTGCTGCCCGAGGTCAATGCCGGCGGCGCTTCGCTGGCCTATGCGGCCATCAACCCTGCCGTGGGACTGGCCACCTTCCTGGCGCAATTGATACTGCGCCGGCCGATGATGGAAGCCGGCACGCGCGAGTTCCTCGTCTCGGGCAGCTGGGACGATCCCAAGGTCGAGAAGGTGGAGAAGCCCGAAGCCAAGCCTGCCGCACCCGCTGCCAGCCTGCCCGCCTCAGGAGCCTCGAAATAATGAAGATCGCCGCCGTGCAGATGGTGTCCACGCCCGATGTCGAGCGCAATCTGGCGCGGGCACGCCATTGGCTGGAGCAGGCGGCCGCGCAAGGCGCGAAGTTGGCGCTGCTGCCCGAGTACTTCTGCCTGATGGGCCAGCGCGACGACGACAAGTTGCGCATCGCCGAGGCCTATCAAGACCCTGACGCGCCGATCCAGCGCATGCTGTCGGACAGCGCCCGCGAGCTGGGCCTGTGGCTCGTTGGCGGCACGCTGCCGCTGCGCACGGCCGACCCGGCGCGGGTGCGCAACAGCTGCCTCGTCTACGGCCCGCAAGGGCAGCTGGCGGCGCGCTACGACAAGATCCACCTGTTCCGTTTCAAGACCGACACCGAGCAGTACGACGAAGGCCGGGTGCTGGAAGCGGGCGATGAGCCGGTGGCCGTGCAGGCCGGGCCCGTGCGCGTGGGCCTGTCCATCTGCTACGACCTGCGTTTCGCCGAGCTGTACCGGGGCTTGAGCTTCGCGCTCGGCCAGTCGCCCTGCGAGCTGTTCACGGTGCCAGCGGCCTTCACCTACACCACGGGCGAGAAGCATTGGGAGCTGCTCTTGCGGGCGCGAGCGGTCGAAATGCAGGCCTTTGTCCTGGCTTCGGCCCAGGGCGGCCGGCATGAAAATGGCCGGCGCACCTGGGGCCACAGCATGATCGTCGACCCCTGGGGCGAGGTGCTGGACTGTCTGGGCGAGGGTGAAGGCCTGGTGCAGGCCGAGCTGGACCTGGCGCGGCTGGCTGCCGTGCGTCAGCAACTGCCGGCCTTGCAGCACCGCCGGCTCTGAGAGGCAAGGGGTGAGGATGATGATGAAGGCAAGCAGGATCATCGCGGCGGCTGCGCTGGCAATTCTTGTCGGCGGCTGCGGCACTCCGTCCGAACCGCTCTCCATGGGCCTGAGCCCGGCTGACGCCTTGCAGATGCGCGCCTGGGTGCCCGATGGCCTGCGCCTGAACGTGGGCCTCGGCCCTGTCAGCGGTGGCCAGGCCACCAATCGCTGGTGGGGCTCCAAGGTCAGCAGCGCGGCGCTGGAGCAGGCCTTCGAGGATTCTCTGCGCGCCGTGGGCCTGTTTCCCGCGACCCGCGAAGCCGGCCGCTACCGGCTCGACATCAAGCTCACCGACCTGGACCAGCCCCTGGTGTCGCTGGACACCACGGTGCGTCTGGGTGTCAGCTACGCCCTCGTCGAGCGCGCCAGCAAGGCCACGGTCTACGAGCGCACGGTGCGCAATGCGGCCACGGTCGAGCTGGGCGACAAGCTCCTGCCGGTCGAGCGGCTGCGGCTGGCCAATGAGGCGGCCATACGCGACAGCATCAAGCTGGTGCTGCGCGACCTGATGGCCTTGAATCTGGCGTCGGCGGCTGCACGCTGAAAACCATGACCGAACCCCGCATTGAACTGAGCCCGCCCGACATCTCGCGCTGGCGCGAAGGCCGCAGCGGCGTTGATCATGTCCATGTCTTCGACTCGGGCCGGCCGGGCAAGGTCGTGATGATTCAGGCGCTGACGCACGGCAATGAGCTGTGTGGAGCGATTGCGCTGGACTGGCTGCTGGGCCAGCATTCGCCGCAGGAGCTGACCCCGCCCAGCGGCAAGCTGATCCTGAGCTTCGCGAATGTGGCGGCCTATCAGCGATTCGATCCCGCCCATCCGAACGGCTCGCGCTGCGTCGACGAAGACCTGAACCGCGTCTGGGACGATGCGCAGCTGTTCGGCAAGCGAGATTCGCTGGAGCTGCGCCGTGCGCGCCAGTTGCAGCCCTTTGTCGATGCGGCCGACTGGCTGCTGGACATCCATTCGATGCAGGACGCCTGCCGGCCGCTGATGGTGTGCGGCCTGCTCGACAAGGGTGCGGCATTCGCTCGCGAGCTGGGCATGCCGGGTGATCTTCTGATCGACACCGGCCATCCTTCGGGCCTGCGCATGCGCGACCGCGGCGGCTTTGGCGACCCGGCCAGCGACAGGAATGCCTTGCTGATCGAATGCGGCCAGCACTGGGAGGCCCGCTCTGCCGAAGTGGCCATCGACAGCGTCGTGCGCTTCCTGCGGCTCACCGGCGTGGTCGGCGAGGCCTGGGCTACGTCGCGCCTGCGCCTGCCCTTGCCCGAGGTCCAACACCTGGTGCGCGTGGACGAGGCCGTCGTCGCGCTCAGCAGCGACTTCCATTTCCTGTTCCCGGTGCGGGGCCTGGACGTGATCGCGGAGCGCGGCACCGCCTTCGCGCAGGATGGCGCCACGATCTTGCGCACCCGCTACGACAGGACGGTGCTGGTCATGCCTTCCACCCAGCACGGCAGGCCGGGCAATACGATGGTGAGGCTGGGGCGGTTCGAGAGCTGAGGGCCTGGCCTCGGCCCTCACTCACCCCATGAGACAGGCGGTGTGCATGTCACCCGCCCGTGCGGAAGAGCCGTCATAAGGGATGCCCACGTCCGGCAACGCGGCTTCAGCCACGGTCGAACTTGAACACCGCCATGCTGGACCTCAGGTTGGGCAGCGTGCGCACCGTACGTCCACCCTGGATGCCGAAGCTGTCCAGCACGCGCAGCCCGCATTTGCCGGCCAGCACCTCGAAGTCCGCATAGGTGCCCACGCGGATATTGGGCGTGTCGTACCACTGGTAGGGCAGCACCTTGGTCACGGGCATGCGGCCCATCAGCACCTGCAGCCGGTTGGGCCAATGCGCGAAGTTGGGGAAGCTGACGATGCCACTGCGACCCACGCGCGCCGTCTCGCGCAGCATCAGCTCGGTATTGCGCAGATGCTGCAGCGTCTCGAGTTGCAGGACCACGTCGAAGCTCTGGTCCTCGAAGATCGACAGGCCCTCTTCGAGGTTCAGCTGGATCGTGTTGACGCCGCGCTTCACGCACTCCAAGAGGTTGGCGTCATCGAGCTCCACGCCGTAGCCGGTGCAGCCGCGGTGCTTCTGCAGATACGCCAGCAGCTCGCCGGTGCCGCAGCCGAGGTCCAGCACGCGCGAGCCCTTTGGAACCAAGGCGGCGATCTGCTCCATCACTTGCACGGCGCTCATGCCAGCTCTCCAGCGATGCGTTGGAAATAGGCCCGGAGTACCCCGTGATAGCGCGGGTCTTCGAGCAGGAAGGCATCGTGGCCATGCGGCGCGTCGATCTCCGCGTAAGAGACGTCGAGCTTGTTGTCCAGCAGCGCCTTGACTATTTCTCGAGAGCGGGCCGGCGAGAAGCGCCAGTCGGTCGTGAAGCTGGCCAGCAGGTACTTGCAGCGGGCCTGGGCAAAGGTGCGCGAGAGGTCGCCGCCGTGCTCGCGGGCCGGGTCGAAGTAGTCCAGCGCGCGGGTGATCAGGAGATAGGTGTTGGCGTCGAAGTACTCGCTGAACTTGTCGCCCTGGTGGCGCAGATAGCTTTCGATCTGGAACTCGATGTCTTGTGTGGAGTAGCCGAGTTCCGCCGCACGCATCTGGCGTCCGAACTTCTGCTCCATCACGTCGTCGGAGAGGTAGGTGATGTGGCCGATCATGCGTGCCACGCGCAGGCCGCGCTTGGGCACCACGCCGTGGGCATAGAAATGGCCGCCGTGGAAATCGGGGTCGGTGATGATGGCGCGGCGGGCCACTTCGTTGAAGGCGATGTTCTGCGCCGAGAGGCTGGGTGCCGTGGCAATCGCGATGCAATGGCGCATGCGCTCGGGGTAGCGCAGCGACCAGTCCAGGGCCTGCATGCCGCCCAGGGATCCGCCCAGCACGGCGGCGAGTTGGCCGATGCCCAGGCGGTCCAGCAAGCGGGCCTGCGCATCCACCCAGTCCTGCACGGTCACGACAGGGAAGTCCGCGCCATAGACCTGGCCGGTGGCCGGGTTGGAATGCATAGGCCCGGTCGAGCCGAAGCAGGAGCCGAGGTTGTTGATGCCGATGACGAAGAACTGGTTCGTGTCCAGCGGCTTGCCCGGGCCGATCAGGTTGTCCCACCAGCCTTCGCTCTTCTCCTGCCCTTCGTAGACACCGGCCACGTGATGGCTGGCGTTCAAGGCATGGCAGACCAGGATCGCATTGCTGCGCTCGGCATTGAGCTGGCCATAGGTCTCGTAGTGCAGCTCGTACTGCCTCAGCTGTGCACCGCTGCGCAGGGGCAGGGGCTCATCGAACTGCATGCGCTGCGGCTGGACGAAGCCGACGCTTTGCGGGGTCATGGGTTCACGCCTTCCGAAAAAAGAAAAACCGGTGCCGCTGACAAGACGGAACACCGGATGGCGTTCCTGTTTAGCGGAATTTCTATAGCGCCCGCAATCCGGAACAAATCGGCGCTGTGGGCCGCATTGTAGCGGCCCACCCGGCTCAGGGCTGGGCCACGCCCAGTTGCTGCAGCAGGAAGCTGAAGGTGTCGGTCTGCAGCTTGATGGTCTCGTCCAGCGACGAGCCCATGCCATGGCCGCTGGCCGCGCTGGTGCGCAGGAGGATGGGGCGGCCGCTCGGGTCGGCCGCCTGCAGGCGTGCGGTCATCTTGCGCGATTGCGCCGGGTTGACGCGGCCATCGTGGTCGCCGGTGGTGAACAGCACGGCCGGATAGGCGGTGCCGTCCTTGACGCGGTGGAACGGTGAATAGGCATAGAGCGCCTCGAACTGCGCCTTGTCCTTGACCGTGCCGAACTCGGTGACGTTGAAGGCGCCGTTGGGGTCCAGCTCGATGCGCATCATGTCGTAGATGCCCACCGAGGCATGCACGGCGCGGAACAGCTCGGGTCGCTGCGTCAGCGCCGCGCCCATCAAGAGGCCGCCGTTGCTGCCGCCCTGGATCGCGAGCTTGGCCGGCGAGCTGTAGCCGCGTGCGATCACATGCTCGGCCGCGGCGATGAAGTCGTCGAACACGTTCTGCTTCTTCGTCAGGTTGCCGGCCAGGTGCCAGGCCTCGCCGTACTCGCCGCCGCCCCGCAGGTTGGCAATCACGTAGACGCCGCCGCGCTCCAGCCAGAGCTTGCGCGTGACCGAGAAGCCCGGGGTCTGGCTGATGTTGTAGCCGCCATAGCCGTTGAGGATGGTCGGGTTGCTGCCGTCCAGCTTCAGGCCCTTGCGATGGATGATGTTCAGCGGCACCTTGGTGCCGTCCTTGGAGGTGGCGAACTCGCGCTTGACCTCGATGTCGGAGAAGTCCATCGGCGTCGTGCTGGCCATCGCGGTCTTCACCGGTTTGCCCTCACTGCTAAGGCGCCACCAGGCGGCCGGCTCGGTATAGCTCTGCACCAGCGCCAGCACTTCGCCCGGGCCACCGCCCTTCAGGCTGCTGACGCTGCTGATGGGCGGCAGCTCGATGTTCTCGCACGGCCCGGGTCTTCAGGTCGACCACGCTGAGCTTGGAGGGCCCACCCAGCAAGGCCGAAACGAACAGCTTGCCGCCGTTGACTTCCATGTGCTGCAGCACGCCCTCTGTCTGCGGCAGCAGCACCTGCGCGTTCTTCAGCGCCGGTTTGGCCAGGGGAATGCGGAGGATCTTGCCGCGCGGCGCATCCTTGTTCGACAGCAGGTAGAGCCAGCCGTCATTGCCGAACTCGGCCGCCTTGATGTTGTCTTCGTAGGCGGCCAGGCGCTGCCAGGATCCCCTTCCCTTGGCTGAACGCAGGTAGAACGCATGCTCGCCGCCGTCGCCGTTGGCCACCACGGCCAGCTGCTCGCCACTCCTGGCCACGCTCAGCACGGTCGCGCCAATGCGCGGGAACTCCTTGCCGATCACATAGCGATCCGCGCTCAAGGGCTGGCCCAGCCGGTGCTGCCAGACCTCTTGATGAAAATGCAACTCGGCCTCGGCGCGCTCGCCCGGCGCCGGGTAGCGCGTGTAGAAGAGGCTTTTGCCGTCCGGCGCCCAGGCCACCGAGCCGCCGCCGGTGGGGTACTGAACGCGCGGGATCACCACGTCGACCTGCTTGCCGGTGGCGACTTCGATCAGGTGCACCGAGCCATCTTCGCTGCCCTTCTCGGACATCGAGACCGCCACCAGCTTGCCGTCCGGCGAGGGCACATAGAAGTCGATGGCCAGCGAGCCATCGGCGGCGCGCACATTGGGGTCCAGCACGACCTTCTCGCTGGCGAGCGCATCGGGCGAGTCGAGCAACACGAGCAAGGGCTGCTGCTTGGGCGGCTGCATCTTGATGGCAAACCATTTGCCACCGGCCAGGTGCAGGCCGTAGTAGGCGCTGGAGCGCGAGTTCAGGAGGCCGCGGATGCGTTCCTCCAGCGCAGCGCGACCGGGCACCGCGTCCAGCGCTGCGCGGCTCAGCTTGTTCTGCGCCGCCACCCAGGCCTTCACCTCGGGCTTGCTGAAGTCTTCCAGCCAGCGGTAGTCGTCGGTGATCGTGACGCCGTGATAGCTGTCCTGCACCGGCATGCGGGCTGTTGCCGGATAGGGCTGGGCACCAGCGTGTGCGAGGGCCAGAGCGCACAGGGCGCCGGCCAGGATTCGAACCTGCATCTTCTTCATCTCGGAACTCTCTGGTGTATGGCTCAAGGCGCTGCGCAGAGGCAATGCACCACGGCAGCAAAAGGCTTGCGGCCTTCGCTGACTTCGCCCAGCCAGGCCAGGTCTGACTTGACCTGCTGCAAGGGCGCGGGGATGGCAGCCGTGAATCCGAGCTGCTCCCTGACGGCTGCCGAAATCGACGGTGCCAGCGCATCGGCAAACGAGGCCAGGAGCTTGTCGAGCTTGCCCGGTTCGCGCTCGATGTAGATCAGGCGGGGCTCGCCTTCCAGCTTGGCCAGTTGCGCCGCTGCCTTCAAGGCGTCGCCGTAGCTGCCGAGCTGGTCGATCAGGCCGCGCTCCAGTGCCTGCGCGCCGGTCCAGACCCGGCCTTGCGCCACGGCATCGATCTCGTCGACCTTCTTCTTGCGCGCGACGGCGGCCTTGGCGGTGAAGTCGTCGTAGATGTGATTGATGGAAGACTGCACCAGCGATGCAAAGCGCGGGTCCAGCGGACGCATCGGGTCGTAGTTGCGGGCGAGCCAGGTGGTCGTCGTGCCGGCGCTGTGCAGCGAGAGCTTCTCCACGAGCTTGTCGGCGGTGGGCAGCATGCCGAACACGCCGATCGAGCCGGTGATGGTGTTGGCGTCGGCGATCACGCGGTCCGAACTCATCGAGATCCAGTAGCCGCCCGAGGCCGCCACATCGCCCATCGAGATCACCACCGGCTTGCCGGCCTTGCGCGTGATCTCGAGCTCGCGGCGCACGATCTCTGACGCGAAGGCGCTGCCACCGGGCGAGTTGACGCGCAGCACGACGGCCTTGACCTGATCGTTCTCGCGCGCCTGGCGGATCAGCTGCGCGGTCGAATCGCCGCCCACGCGGCCGGCCTGCGTCTCGCCGTCGACGATGGAGCCCTCGGCCACCACCACGCCCACGGCGGCGCCGAAAGGCGCCTGACGCTTCAGGTGCGCGAGGTAGTCGCCGTAGCCGATGCGGCGGAAGGTCGGGCCTTCCTTGGCACCGCGCTCGATCAGCAGGGCGCGCATCTCGTCGCGGGTCTTCAGGCCGTCCACCAGCTTCTGCTTCAGCGCCAGCTGGCCGGTGTCGCCCTTCAGCGCGGCCATCTGCTCGGGCAGCTGTTCGATGTCGCGAGAAATCGCACCCTTCTCCAGCTTGCGGGCCGCCTCGACCTGGTCGGTGTAGCTGGTCCAGAGTGCACCGTAGAGCAGGCTGTCGGCCTCCCTGGACGCGGGGCTGGGCCCATTGGTGAAGTAGTTTTCGGCGGCGCTCTTGTAGGTGCCCACGCGCAGGACATTGGCCGAGACGCCGAGGCGGTCGAATGCGTCCTTGTAATAGGTGCGGTAGCCGCCAAAGCCTTCGATCAGCACATTGCCCATCGGGTGCAGGTAGATCTCGTCGGCCTGTGCGGCCAGCAGGTAGGCGCGCTGGTTGTAGCTGTCGCCGTAGGCATAGATGGGCTTGCCGCTGTCCTTCTTGAAGCGCTGCAGTGCGGCGCTCACCTCATGCAGGCCGGCCATGCCGGCGCCGCTGAAGTCGTCCAGGTCCAGCAGCACGGCGCTGATGTTCGGGTCCTTGGCCGCACCTTGCAGCGCCGCCAGCACGTCGCGCAAGCGGGTCTGCCTGGCCGCCTTCTGGCCTTGCAATTCGGCCAGCGCCTGCGAGCGGGCCGAGCCGGAAAACTGCTCCACCAGCGGGCCACGCAGGCTCAGCACCAGGGTGGTCTTCTCCTGCAGGGGCTTGGGGCCGCTGCGGAAGATCGCGCCAAACAGCGCGATCAGGATCAGCAGCCACAAGAGGTTCAGGAACACGCGGCGCGAGCCGTCGAGCAACCACCAGAACTTGTTCCAGAGCCAGGCGATGGGCGACCAGATTTTCTTCAGCATCATTTGCGGGCTTCCCTAGGATGTCGCGCCGATTGTGCAGCAGGGCATGGCTTGCCCCAGGGCACAGCGCCTGCCGCTGGGCATAGCATGCGGTCCAGAAAGCCCCTCAGGCGAAAGGTGTTCCTCCATGCCCCGTTGGCTGCAAGCTGTCGATCATCACTTTCCGGTCCGCTATGGCACCTGGCTGCTCTGTGCGGTGCTCTTCGGCATCAGCCTGGGCCTGCTGGTCTACAGCCGCTATGGCGTGCCGCTGGTACTGCTGTTCGGTCTGCTGACCTGGGTGGGCTGGCATGACATCCGTCAGACCAAGCGCTCGGTGCTGCGCAACTACCCGGTGATCGGGCATCTGCGCTTCCTGCTCGAGTACATCCGGCCGGAGCTGCGCCAGTACTTCATCGAGAGCGACAGCGAGGCCGCGCCGTTCTCGCGCCAGCAGCGCTCGCTGGTGTACCAGCGCGCCAAGGGCGACCCTGACAAGCGCCCTTTTGGCACCCAGATCGACGTGCACCTGGAAGGCTATGAATGGATCAACCATTCGCTCACGCCGACCCAGCTGCCTTCGCACGACTTCCGCATCACGATTGGCGAGGGCCGCGCCCAGCCCTATTCGGCCAGCATCTTCAATATCTCGGCCATGAGTTTCGGTGCGCTCAGCGCCAACGCGATCCGTGCGCTCAATTCGGGTGCCAAGAAGGGCGGCTTTGCGCATGACACCGGCGAAGGGTCGATCAGCGTGCACCACCGCGCCAATGGCGGCGACCTGATCTGGGAAATCGGCTCCGGCTACTTCGGCTGCCGCAACACCGATGGCACGTTCAACCCCGAGCGTTTCGAGGCCAATGCGCGCGACCCGCAGGTCAAGCTGATCGAATTGAAGCTCAGCCAGGGCGCCAAGCCCGGCCACGGTGGCATGCTGCCCGGCGCCAAGGTCACGCCAGAAATTGCCGAGGCGCGGGGCATTCCGGTCGGTGAAGACTGCATCTCGCCCGCCTCGCACAGTGCCTTCGGCACGCCCGTCGAGCTCCTGCAGTTCCTGGAGCGCCTGAGCGCGCTGTCGGGCGGCAAGCCGGTCGGCTTCAAGCTCTGCATTGGCCACCCCTGGGAATGGTTTGCCATCGCCAAGGCCATGGTCGAGACCGGCATCACGCCGGACTTCATCGTCATCGACGGCGCCGAGGGCGGCACCGGCGCAGCACCGCTGGAGTTCACCGATCATGTCGGCGCGCCGCTGCAGGAGGGCCTGCTGCTGGTTCACAACACGCTGGTCGGCCTGAACCTGCGCCACAAGGTGAAGCTGGGCTGTGCCGGCAAGGTGGTCAGCGCCTTCGACATCGCCCGCATGATGGCGCTCGGCGCCGACTGGTGCAATTCGGCACGCGGCTTCATGTTCTCGCTGGGCTGCATCCAGGCCCAGGCCTGCCATACGGGCCATTGCCCCACCGGCGTGACCACGCAGGACGGCTTGCGCCAGCAGGCGCTGGTGGTGCCCGACAAGGCCCAGCGCGTGTTCAGCTATCACGACCTCACCTTGAAGGCCCTGCAGGAGCTGGTGCAGGCGGCAGGCCTCCTGCATCCGGGCGACATCACGGCGGCCCATATCGTGCACCGTGTCAGCCGGCACGAGGTCAAGCTGCTGGCCAATCTGCTGCCCTTCATCAAGCCGGGCGCGCTCCTGGGCGGTGGCGATTTGCCTGGCAACGTGTTCAAGGTCTACTGGCCGATGGCCAGTGCGCAGAGCTTTGCGCCGCAGGGTGTGGTGGGCGCGACCTACGCCTGAATCGGGCCCGGGCTGCCGGCAGCGATCCCGGGCTTGAGGGGCACCGGTTCACGGGGTTGTCCGCTACCGCCTGCTCGGGACAATCCGCAGCGCTACCCGTTACCGCTGCATGCCCTCCGCCTTCCTGATCCGTCGTACCCACCAATCGCTGATACGCGCCGGCACGGTGCTGGCCGAAGAAGGCCGCTGGCTTCTCTGCGGCCAGACCGAGCAGGTCCGCGAGGCCGCCGGCCAGGTGCGCCTGCATGCGCCCGAGGTGCTCGCCTGCGATCTGCGCCTCGTCGATGGCAACGCCACCCGCTTGCTGCGCGAGCTGCCACCGGCGGGCGAGCGGCGCCCGCTGGTGCTGCTCTTGACGCCGTCGGCCGACGACCTGCTGCTGTTCGAGGCGCTGCGCAGCGGTGGCGACGGCTACTGCGTCGATGCCGGCTCGGGCGCGGCCTTGCCGGCGGGCTTGAGCCAGCTTCATGAAGGGCGGGCAGCGATGTCGCCCATGATCGCGCGCCAGATGATGGCGGCCTTCGGTCTGCCGCGCAGCAGCCTGCAACTGGCCCAGTGCGTGAGCTCAGGGCAAGACCTGACGCCACTGGGTGGCCATCAGCCCTTGAACCTCAGCGACCAGCATCTGCTGAGCCTGGTGGCCAGCGGCCTCCTGAGCGACGAGATCGGTCAGCGTTGGCACCTGAGCACGGCGGATGTGGAGCGGCGCTTCGCCGCGCTGTATCGCCACCTGCATCTGCTGCCGCAATGCGCGGCCCTGCACAGCGCCTGAAGCTGCAGGCGCTCAGGCCTTCCCGCCTGTTCAGGCGGCCGGTGGCGCCGTGTCGATGAAGCTCTGGCGGGCGCTGAGCTTTTCAAAGAGCTTGGCCAGGTTGGGATGGTCGCCGCGCCAGTCAATCGACGGATAGCGCAGATCCAGATAGCCCAGAGCGCAGCCGACGGAGATGTCGGCCAGCGAGAAATGATTGCCGGAGCACCAGGCCTTTTCTCCGAGGCCCTGGCCCATGGCGCGCAAGGCACCGTAGACCTTGCCCATCTGGCGCTCGGTCCAGGCGGCGCTGCGCTGCTCCTGCGAGCGGCCGCTCCAGGTCTGCTCCAGGCGCGAGAGGATGGAGGCGTCCAGCAGGCCGTCTGCCAGTGCCTCCCAGGTGCGCACCTCGGTGCGCTCGCGGCCGCGTTCCGGGATCAGCTTGCCCACCGGCGACAGCGTGTCCACGTACTCGACGATGACGCGCGAATCGAACACCGCGCCGGTGATCGAATCCTGGCCTTCCATCACCAGGCAGGGCACCTTGCCCAGCGGGTTGACCTTCAGGATGGCGTCATTGCCCCACACGTCTTCCAGCACCAGCTGGTAGTCGAGCTTCTTCTCCGCCATCACGATGCGGACCTTGCGGACGTAGGGGCTGGTAAGGGATCCGATGAGCTTCATGTCTTGTGCTGCAGGAGCGTGTGCTCCCTCTAGTGCGGCGCGATTCTAGCCAAGCAGTCCGGACACGATAGGCTGTACAAAATCGACGATCTAGGGCAGGCAAACGCGGCTTGTCAGGCCCGCGGCCTTGGGTCACACTTTCGCGCCGCCAGTGTTGCTCCAGTCGACGCTCGGTGGCCGCCCGGGCAGGCTCAGCCGGGCGGTGGCCGGCGCCATGCGGCTCACGACCTGACCCCGGCGCACCACCAGCAGGCGCGCGGCGCGCAGGCGTATCGCCTCCTCGGGCGAACGGGCCTGCAGCAGCACGAAGTCGGCCTTGCAGCCTGCGTCCAGCCCATAGCCCTCCAGCCCCACGATGCGAGCGGCAATGCTCGTCACCGCTTCGAAGCATTGCCGCATGGCGGAGCGCGAAGTCATCTGCGCCACATGCAGGCCCATGGAGGCGACTTCCAGCATGTCGGCACTGCCCATCGAGTACCAGGGGTCGAGCACGCAGTCGTGGCCGAAGGCCACATCCAGGCCGGCGGCCATCAGCTCGGGCACGCGGGTCATGCCGCGGCGCTTGGGGTAGCTGTCGAAGCGACCCTGCAAGCTGATGTTGATCAGCGGGTTCGCGACCACACTCAACCTGCTCTCGGCCATAAGGCGTATCAGCTTGGCGGCGTAGTAGTTGTCCATGGAATGCATGGACGTGAGGTGAGAGCCGGTGACGCGGCCTTGCAGGCCCAGGCGCTGGGTCTCGAAGGCCAGCGTCTCGACATGGCGTGACAGCGGGTCGTCCGTCTCGTCGCAATGCATGTCCACGCGCAGGCCGCGCTCGGCCGCCAGCTCGCACAGCAGGCGCACGCTCTCGGCGCCCTGGGCCATGGTGCGCTCATGGTGCGGAATGCCACCCACCACCTCCACGCCCAGGTCCAGCGCCCGCCGCAGATTCGCCAGTGCGTTGGCTGAGCGCAGCAAGCCATCTTGCGGGAACGCGACCAGTTGCAGGTCCAGATAGGGCGCGACCAGCTTCTTGACATGCAAGAGCGCTTCAACCGCCAGCAGCCGGTCGTCGCAGACATCGACATGCGAGCGGATCGCCAGCAGGCCGCGTGCCACCGCCCAGTCGCAATAGCGCAATGCGCGCTCGACGATGGCTTCCTGCGTCAGCAGAGGCTTCAGCTCGCCCCACAGCGCAATGCCTTCCAGCAGCGTGCCGCTTTCATTGAAGCGGGGCTGGCCATGGCTCAGCGCGGCATCGAGATGGAAGTGGGCGTCGACAAAGGGCGGGCTGAGCAGCCAGCCCTGGCCCTCGATGATTTCAGTGCCTTCCGGCGCAGCGAGTTGGGGCCCGATCGCTGCAATGCGCCCGTCCTGCACCAGCAGGTCCTGGGCCTCGCGGCCATCAGGCAGGCAGACATTGCGGATCAGCATGCTGCCGGCCTCAGCCGTGCTGTTTCAGCGACGGCCACATGCGCCGCAGCACGCCGTCCTTGAGCACCCGGTGATGCCAGACCGCGGCGGCGGCATGCAGCAAGGCCAGGCCCAGCAGGAGATTGGCCGCCAATTCATGCAGCTCTCCGATGTCATGGCGCAGGGCCTTGTTGTCTGGGGCGATGGAGTCCAGCTTGAAGACGCCGAACAGGTTGTCGCCGCGCACCAGCGTGAATGCGATGCCCGCACCGACCGCGGCAATCAGCAGCAGATAGAGCAGGCCATGGGCCGACTTGGCCACGCCGCCCAGCAAGCCCGGATCGGCCGGCGGCCGGCTGCTGCCGCGCGCCCACCAGAGCAGACGGGCGATCACCAGAAAAGCCAGCAGGAAGCCGAACACGATGTGCAGGCTGCGCACCGTGATGCGCGGCGTGCCGCGCGGGAACCAGTCGATGGTCTGGCCCACGCACCACAGCGCGAGCACGAGGACAGCGCTGGCCCAGTGAAGCACGATGCTGCGGCGGTCGTAGCTCTGCGGGACTGCGCTGGTCTGTTCGGGCATGGGCCTGGCCGGAAGTGGGTGAGTGCCTTCAGCATACCCCCGCCCCACAGCCAGCTTCTTGACCTGGATCGCTTGCAGCCACAATGCGCGCCATGTTGTTGAAGATGCCCCTCAAGATTTCTTGCACTTACCAAGACGGTCCGCGCCTGCTGGCCTGCGCCTTCGCGCTCGCTTTCACCCTTGCCGGCGCCAGCTTGCCGGCCGCGGCGCGCGCCCCGTCCAAGAGTTCCCCCGCCGCGGCAGCTTCCTCGGACGAACCTGCCTTCAAGCTCGCCGTCAACGCCAAGCACGCGCTGGTGCTGGAAGAGGGCACGGGCCGTGTGCTGATGCAGAAGAACCCGGACGAGATGGTGCCCATCGCCTCGCTCACCAAGCTGGTGACCGCCATGGTGGTGCTCGACGCCAAGCTCGACATGAACGAGAAGATCCGCATCCAGCCCGACGATGTCGACACGCTCAAGCACAGCGCCTCGCGCTTGCGCGTGGGCACCGAACTGACACGCATGGCCGCCCTGAAGATGGCCTTGATGGCCTCCGAGAACCGTGCCGCAGCGGCGCTGGGCCGCACCTTCCCCGGCGGCATGGCCGGTTTCGTCCAGGCGGCGCAGGCCAAGGTGCGCAGCCTGGGCCTGCATCGCACGGCCATCGCTGAGCCCACGGGCCTGTCACCGCAGAATATTTCGACAGCCACCGAGGTGGCCAAGATCGCGAGCGCGGCCGGCCGCTACGCCGACATCAGCCGCATCACCAGCGACAAGCTTGAACAGGTGGCGCTGAACGGCAAGCCGCGCCAGGTGAACAACACCAACCGGCTGGTCGGTGCCAGGGGCTGGGACATCCGGCTCTCCAAGACCGGCTACACCGAGGAAGCCGGCCGCTGCCTGACCATGCGCATGATGAGTGGCGGCAAGCCGGTGACCGTGGTGCTGCTGGACGCCGACGGTTCCGGCCAGCGCCTGCGCGACGCCGCGCGGATCCGCCAGACGCTGGCCAAGCTGCGCAGCTGATTTGCTCCTGTTTCCGCACGGCGCAGGACCCATGCCGGCGCTGGCGCACATTCAGAGCGGCGGCTTGGGCCGATGGGCGGCATCCGGCTCTGCGATGAAGGCCTGCAATTCCGCCGCGCGGCCATGCTTGGGCGAGAGGCCGACAAAGGTCTTGTAGGCCTCCAGCGCCTTGGCATCGTCGCCCGCTTGCAGGCGTGCGTCACCCAGGTTCAGCCAGGCCAGCGCGCGGCTGCCATCCATTGCAATCGCCTTCTCGTACCAGCGCGCCGCCTCGGCCGGCTTGCCGCGCTTGTAGTAGATGAAGCCGAGGTTGTTGGCCGCCAGCGCGAAGGCCGGCTGCAGCTTGAGCGCTTCGACAAAGGCTGCTTCGGCTTCGTCGTAACGGCGCTCCTTGTAGAGCTGAAGGCCGCGGTCGTTCGCGCGCTGCGCCGCGACGCGCGAGCCGGG
This sequence comes from Paucibacter sp. JuS9, assembly GCF_044043925.2. Classification (NCBI taxonomy): domain Bacteria; kingdom Pseudomonadati; phylum Pseudomonadota; class Betaproteobacteria; order Burkholderiales; family Sphaerotilaceae; genus Roseateles; species Paucibacter sp. JuS9. Next base: position 4,023,495 of record NZ_CP194172.1, on the reverse strand, counting down.
GTCGACCTTGGCGGTGGACGTTGAAAGCGACTGCTCGCGGCCATCCAGGCCCGTGATCGTCACCTTCACCGCGCTGGCCGCCGCTTGCGGCGCGGCCACGTCGTCGATGCGCTTGGCCAGGCGGCTGGCCGCTGCATCGAGCTGGCCGCTTTCGCCGCTCAGGGCCTGCTCCACGACCGGCAGCTCGAACACGAACTCGCCGCCCTCCGAACCCGGCAGGCTGCCGAACGCCGGTGTCTGGTGCGCGATGGCCGAGACGGCCGGCGCCACATAGGCCGCCAGCTCGGTGCCGGTGATCAGGCCGTCGCCGTTCAGGTCTGCCTTGCCCGAGAGCGCCTGCAGCAGTGTCCAGGTGAAGACCGAATGGCCACCGGGCCCGTCGTCGGCCACCTGCTGATCAGCGCCGCCGGCGGTCATCATCTGCCGGCCGATGCGGCGTGAGTTGTCGCGCGCGAAGTTGGCGGCGCCGCCGCGTGTGAGGCCCAGGCCCGAGTAGCAGGCATCGATGACGAAGAGCGCATGCTTGGCGCTCAAGGACTCGGCCACTTCCTGCAATTGCGGCATCGCTATCGCGTCGGTCTGCAAATCATCTTGCGAGGCATCGACCGGAATCACGTAGCCGATCTCGCGGCCGCTGGGCAGGCGCCGCGTGCTGCCGTGGCCGGCAAAGAAGACCAGCACCCGATCGTCGCGCTTGACCTTGCTGGCGTCGCCCAGCTTGTCGTTCAAGGCGCGCAGGATGTTGGCGCGCGTGGCCTCGCCGTCGAGCAGCATGGTGATGTTCTCGGGGCGGAAGCCGAAGCGTGCTTCCAGCGTCTCGCGCATGGCCCGGGCATCGCGCGCCGCATGCGCCAGGCGCGGCCACTTGGCGTACTGGTCGATACCGACGATCAGCGCGTGGCTGTCGCGGTAAAGGCTGGTGCCGGCCGTGGGCATCGGTGCCGGCGCAGCCGCATCAGCGGTGACGATGCGGCCGTCCTTCCAGCTCGCGAAGCGGTATCCCTCGGCGCTCAGCTGATCCAGCACCAAGGGCAGGGCCTGCACGGTGCGGGCGTGGATGTCGTGGAACAGCACGATGCCGCGCTGGCGCTTGTCCAGCTCGCCGAGCACGCGCGCAGCGATGGACTTCGGGATCGGGTCGGACCAATCCAGCGAGTCCACGTTCCACATCATCGAACGCAGCTTCAAGGCCTCGACCGTCGCCAGCGCAGCCTCGTTGCGCGCGCCATAGGGGAAGCGGAACAGCGCCTGGCCCTGGCGGCCGGCCTTGTCCAGCAGCGCTTCAGTGTTGGCCGCTTCCTCGCGCACCTTGGTCTGCTCGAACTTGGACATCAGCCCATGGGTGAAGCTGTGGTTGGCGAGCTGATGACCGGCGGCCAGAACCCGCTGCGCCACCTGGCTGCCCGGCCCTGGCTGGACCTGGCCCTTGGCGTCAAGCTTGCCAAGGTTCTGGCCCAGCTGAAAAAAAACGGCGCTCGCTTGATAGCGCTTCAGGATCTCCAGGATCTCGTCCGTGTAGCGGCCATGCGGGCCATCGTCGAAGGTGAGCAGTACCGTCTTCGGCGGCAGGTCTTCGCCGAACAACTCGCGCGGCGGTGTTGACGAGGTCGCTGCCTGCTTGGCCGCCGAGGGTGCGGCGCTGGCATAAGGCACGATGGTGGCGTAGTCGCGCAGGATCTGCTCGCGGCTGTAGAGGCTGCGCAGCTTGGCCACGTAGTCGCTCCACTTCTCACGCTTCAATTCGATGCCGCGCTTGTTGCCGAAGCGACCGAAGGCGTCTTTCAGCTCTCGCTCATAGGCCTGTTCGACCTCGGCCAGCACGGCCAGGTCTTCATTGGCGCGCTTGGCCAGTTTCAGGGCGGCCAGGCTTTGCGCGCCCGAATACTGCTCGGCAATGCGGCCCAGGTAGTCCTTGAAAGCGAGGCGGTCGGCGTCGAACCAGCTGGGCTCGGATTCGATGCGGTCCAGCACCTGGGCGAGCGCGGCAACGAGGGCGGGGTCCTGATGCGCGGCCGAGAGCCGCCACAGCTTCTCGGTGGCTTCACGCATTTCATGAAAGATCAGCTGACCGACGCCCGTCACCGCGCGCCGCTCCGCCGGTGGCAAGGCGGCCTCGCCGTCCATCAGCACGATCATCTGGCGGTAGCGGGCCAGCACCTGGTCGACGCCTTGCTGAAGCTCGGCCAGCTGCGCGGCATTGGCTGCCGGCGCGCTCGCGGCAGCGGGTGCTTCGGCGCTCTTGGGCTGGCAAGCGGCGAGGGCCAGCAGGCCGGCACAGAGCAGGGCGGTGCGCAAGGATAGAGACAAGGACGGGCTCCCCGGATGCTTGTGACGGACGTGGACGGTTTTGCGGCCACATTGTGCTGGCGAAAGCGCCGCTGGGCCTCGCGGCTAAAATCCGCGGGTTTGCCCTCATCCGGCCCTGCGCCACTACCCGCCATGACGCTCTCCGCACTGACCGCCCTCTCGCCGCTGGACGGCCGCTACGCCTCGCGCTTTGCCGCCCTGCGCCCGCTGCTCTCGGAGTTCGGCCTGATGCACCGCCGCGTGCAGGTCGAGGTGGAGTGGTTCATTGCGCTGTCGGATGCCGGCTTCGCCGAATTCGCGCCCTTGTCCGAGGCCGCCCGCGGCCTGCTGCGCGGCCTGGTGACGCGCTTCTCGGAAGCCGATGCGCAGGCGATCAAGGACATCGAGAAGACCACCAACCATGACGTCAAGGCGGTCGAGTACTGGCTGAAGTCGCGCTTCGAGTCGCAGCCGGAGCTGAAGGCCGCCGGCGAGTTCGTGCACTTTGCCTGCACAAGCGAAGACATCAACAACACCAGCCACGGCCTGATGCTCAAGGCCGCGCGCCAGGACGTGGTGCTGCCCACCATCGACAAGATCATCGCGAAGCTCACCGGCATGGCGCACGCCATGGCCGCCACGCCGATGCTGAGCCGCACGCACGGCCAGACCGCCAGCCCGACGACCGTGGGCAAGGAAATCGCCAACGTCGTCGCGCGCCTGCGCAATGCACGCGAGCGCATCGCGGACGTGAAGCTGCTGGCCAAGATGAACGGCGCCGTCGGCAACTACAACGCTCACCTGAGCGCCTGGCCCGAGTTCGACTGGGAAGCCTTCTCGCAGCGCGTGATCGAGGGCCAGCTGGGCCTCTCCTTCAACCCGTACACGATCCAGATCGAGCCGCATGACTACATGGCCGAGATGTTCGATGCGATGACTCGCGTCAACACCATCCTGATCGACTGGTCGCGCGATGTCTGGGGCTATGTGTCGCTGGGCTACTTCAAGCAGCGCACCAAGGCCGGCGAGATCGGCAGCTCGACCATGCCGCACAAGGTCAACCCGATCGACTTCGAGAATGCCGAGGGCAATTTCGGCCTGGCCAATGCGGTGCTGACCCACCTGTCGCAGAAGCTGCCCGTCAGCCGCTGGCAGCGCGACCTGACCGACTCGACGGTGCTGCGCAATATGGGCGTGGCCATCGGCTACGCGGTGCTGGGCTACGACTCGCTTTTGAAGGGCCTGGACAAGCTCGAGATCAACGAAGCCGCGCTGGCCGACGACCTCGACAGCGCCTGGGAAGTCCTGGCCGAGCCGATCCAGACCGTGATGCGCCGCTACGCGCTGCCCAACCCCTACGAGCGCCTGAAGGAACTGACCCGCGGCAAGGCCATCACCCGCGAGGCCATCGCCGCCTTCATTGCGACGCTGGAACTGCCCGAAGCCGAGAAGGCCCGTCTGCTGGCGATGACGCCGGGCAGCTACACCGGCAAGGCCGAAGCGCTGGCGAAGCGGATCTGAACTTCGCGAGCGCTCAGTTCCAGACGCCGGTGCCGAGGTACTGGGCCCAGACGTCCAGGCTGACGCTCTTGTCCGCCACGCCGGGATAGTTCGCCAAGGCAGCCTGCACAGCCTCGCTGTCCTGGGTCTTGGCGAACAGCACTTCTGCTACCGGGCCGTTGGCGAGCGAGTACCAGGCGCCAAAGCGGCCGCTGTCGATCAACTGCTGCAGCATCGCGCGGCGCTGCGCTTGCAGGGCCGGGGTGGCGTTGGCGTCGCGGCCGATCAGGATGATGCGGCCCTCTTCGATGCCACCCGGGTTCACCGCCAGCGTGATCAGGGCCTTGTTGGGTTCGGCTGTGGCAGCGTTCAGTGTCATATAGCCCTCGCGCACATACTCGTCCGGGCCGAAATAGCTCTGCAGCTCTTCGCGCGAGGAAGCCTTGGCCACCACGATGCCGCGCTTGACACGGGCGGGGTCTCGCATCGGGCCGGCCACAAACAGCTTGCCCTCGGCATGCAGGCGCACGAAGTTGTCGATGTGGCCTTGCTGCATTTTCTGCACCGCGGCCTTGTCGTTGGGCGTGGGCCTGCCGGTTTCCAGGAAGATGAAATACCAGTTCGCCGCACCCGCGGCCTGCGCCTGAAACGGGGGCAGCGTCAGGGCGGAAGCGGCAATCGTGGCGGCAATCAGATGGCGGCGGCGCATGGGTGTCTCCTGGGAATTGGCTTGATTCTTGTTGGACCGGGCGCGCCGATCAAGCCTCGTTGTCGTCATCATCGCGCCAGGCCAGCGCGGCGATGCGCCAGCCCTCGATCGTCTTCACGACCTGCAGGTGCTTTGTTCCGCTGGCCTTGAAAGCCACGCCGTCCAGCACGCCGGACTTGCGAAAGCGCAGCCGTACTTGCGCGCTGCGGCCGAGCGAGTCGATCTGCAATGGCCCGTCGGCGGCCTCGCTGAAGTCACGCAGCCGGCCTTCCATCAAGAGCTCGGCACGCTGGCTGACGAAGGTGCGCGGGTCCATCAGCTCCAGGCCATCGGGCCGGTCGCAGGCGCTGCTGGCATAGGGCAGCAGCCAGTGAGGCAGGCTGGCGAGCACGGGAATCGCGCCACCGGTATTGCTGAAGCAGCCGAGCATTCTGTTCACGAGCTGCTCGATCTGCGCGCGGTCGTCCAGCTGCGCCGGCAGGGGCGCATCCCAGCGGAACAAGGCGGTCTGGCGGGTCTCGCCTTCCAGCACCGTGGTTTCCACATGGTGCAGGCCGATGCCTTCGAGCACCCGTGCCGACGCCGTGTTGGTGGGCGAGGTGATCCCGAGGATGGTGTTCAGCCCGAGCACTTCATGGCCATAGCGAAGGCAGGCGGCGGCCGCCTCCCGTGCATAGCCTGCGCCCCAGGCACGCGGCACGAAGCCATAGCCCACATCGACATGGGGCAGGCTGTCGCGCTTGATCAGGCCGCACATGCCCAGCACGGCGCCGTCTTCCAGGCGCTCCACGGCCCAGAAGCCAAAGCCTTGGAACCAGTAGCCGCCCACCAGGCGGTCGCTGATGAAGGCCTTGGCGTCATCGAGACTGTGAACATTGCGGTCGCCGATGTTCGCTATCCACGAGGGCTCGTTGAGCAGCTCGAGGATGAACTCGGCGTCGCCGGGGCGCTCGGCATCGAACCAGCGCAGCCGCAAGCGCTCCGTCTTCAGAACCAGCATCGCTCACTCCCTCTCTCGTCGGATTGCAAAAGCAGGACAATACGGCACCTTGAACCGCCCCGCCTTCCGTCATGAATTTCATCCAGCAGATCCACGCCGCCGCCAGCCTCAACAACTCCCTGCTGTGCGTGGGCCTGGACCCGGAACCGGCGAAGTTTCCGGGCGCCTGGAAGGGCGATGCCGGCCGCATCTTTGACTTTTGTTCCGGCATCGTCGACGCCACCAAGGACCTGGTGATCGCCTTCAAGCCGCAGATCGCCTACTTCGCCGCCCACCGCGCCGAAGACCAGCTCGAGCGGCTGATGGCCCACATCAAGCGCGTGGCGCCCCACGTGCCGGTGATTCTTGATGCCAAGCGAGGCGACATCGGCTCCACGGCTGAGCAGTACGCCCGCGAGGCCTTCGAGCGCTACCAGGCCGACGCGGTGACGCTGTCGCCCTTCATGGGTCTGGACTCCATCGAACCCTATCTGCGCTATCCGGACAAGGGCGCCATCCTCCTGTGCCGCACGTCCAACACCGGCGGCAACGACTGGCAGATGCAGCGCCTGGCCGATGTGCCGGGCCAGCCGCGCCTCTTCGAACACCTGGCTGCACTGGCACAGACAGCGTGGAACAAGAATGGCCAGCTGGGCCTCGTGGTCGGCGCGACCTTCCCCGGCGAAATCGCCCGGGTGCGCGAGCTGGCGCCGACGCTGCCCTTGCTGATTCCCGGGGTGGGCGCGCAGGGCGGCGATGCCGAGGCCACGGTCAAGGCCGGCTGGCGCGAGGGCGCGCCCATCATCGTCAGCAGCTCGCGGGCGGTGCTCTATGCCAGCTCGGGGGATGACTTTGCGGCCGCTGCACGCCGCGTGGCGATGCAGACGCGCGACATGCTCAACGCCGCGCGCTGAAGGAAGCTGCGCAGTATTTCTCGATCCGGCGGCCGGTTCGTGATCTGCGAGGCAAAGCGGGCGGATTTCGCGCCCTCAGGGGCTGCTCCCGATGGTTCTGTCCCGCGCTTCTGGGTCAGACTCATGCTCTCGAAGCCGGGAGCATGGGCGCGTGAACAGGAAGAGCAGGGACACCCTTGATGAGCTGAGCAGCCTGGTCGGGCAGGAGCAAGACCAGCTGGATCGCATGAGCGCACTCGAGCGCAATGTGCAGTGGCGCTCGGTGCGTGTGCTGGCGATGGGCTGCGGCCTGATGGCCCTGCTGCTGACCATCGCGCTGCTCGTAGCCCGCAACCCGGATGAAGTCTTGCAGGGCTTGCTGATGCCCCTGCTCACGCTCACGGTGAGCGGCCTGTGCTTCCTCGGGTTGTGGAAGGTGCCGCGCAGGCATGGCCGCGCCTTCGTGCTGGCCGTGCTGTTCTCCATCATCGGCCTGGCCGTGGCGGGAGCCTTTGTGCGCCAGGCCGGTCTCAATGCCACCGGCCTGGGCGTGCTGGCCCTGATGGTCGCCATGGCCACCGCCATGCATGGCATGCGCACCGGCGTGGCCGTGCTTTCGGTGGCCGGCATGGGCTTGATCACGATTGCCTGGGGCCAGATGAGCGGCCTGATCCAGCCCCAAACCGCCGCGCCGCCCCTGCCCCTGACCCTGATCACGCATGCGGCCGTGCTGCTCACCGGCCTGGTGGTCGGCCTGTCGACGATGCGCATGGTGCGCCGCTCGATACGCGAAGCCAATGAGCGAAATTCGCGCTTCCGCCATCTGCTCTCGATGGCGGCCGACTGGTACTGGGAAATGGACCGCGAATTCCGGTTCACGCACCTGGCGGAAGACAAGCCTGGCTCCTCGGGCATGGACCTCGATTCGCGCCGGGGCAAGACGCCCTGGGAACTCGACAGCATGGGCCTGTCCGACGAGGAGCTGGATGCCCACCGCGCCGACCTCGAGTCGCACCGCCCCTTCCACGGGCTGGTAGCGCGCCGCCGCGGTGCCGACGGCAACCAGCGCTTTGTCTCGATCAGTGGCGAGCCGCGCTTCGATGCCGAAGGCAATTTCCGCGGTTACTGGGGCGTGGGCCGCGACGTGACCACCGAAGTGCAGGCCGAGCAGACCATCCACGCCACCGAGACACGCTATCGCGAGTTGTTCCGCCGCTCGCCTTCACCGCTGGTGCTGCACCGCTGGGGGCGCGTGCTGGACGCGAACCCGGCCGCCATGGCCATGTTCGGCTACACGCAGCGTTCCAGCATGATCGGCCAGGACATCTTTGCCCACTACGAGCCGGGCGAGGACGAGCGCGCCCGCCAGCGGGCCGGCAAGATCGAGGCGATGCCCGTGGGCGCCATGCTGCCGCAGGCCGAGTTCCGGCTGCGCACGCTGTCGCGCCGCCGCCGTCTGGTGCAGGTCACGACGGTGCGGGTTGATGCCATCGGCGGACCGGCCACCCTGTCCTTCTTCATCGACCAGACCGAAGCCTCGCGGGCGCAGGAAGCGCTGCGCCGCTCCGAAGCCCTGCTCTCGCACCTCGTGGCCACCAGCCCCGACGTGATCACGCTGACCGATATGACCTCGGGCCGCTATGCCATGGTCAACAAGACCTTCGAGCAGTTGAGCGGCTACACGACCGAGGAGGTGCTCGGCCGCACGGCCGACGAGCTGGGCATCTGGTACGACCCGGACGACCGGGCCCGCGTGGTCAGCGCAGTGCGCGAGCACGGGCGTGCGACCGATCTGCCGGTGAACTTCCGCACCAAGAGCGGCACGCCGGTGTCGATGGTGATGTCGGCCGCGCCCTTCGAGATGGAAGGCCAGACCTACCTGGTCATCAATGGCCGCGACGTGACCGAAAGCGAGCGCACGCGCCTCGTCCATTCCGGCATCCTGGAGAACGCCTCGATCGGCATTGCGCTCACGCGCGACCAGCATTTCGTGCTGGCCAATCCGATGGTCGAGCAGATGTTCGGCTGGGCCCATGGCGAGCTGGTGGGCCAGCATGGCAGCGTCGTCTGGCCGAGCGTGGAAGACTGGCAGTCGATAGGCGCCGAGCTGGGCCCGCGCCTGGCCACCGGCGAGCAGGTGGAAACCGAGCGGCCGATGAAGCGCCGCGATGGCTCGACCTTTCTGTGCCGGTTGCTGGCCCGCGCGGTGGACCCGCACCACCCCAGCCGCGGCGGCACGATCTGGATTCTGGAAGACGTCACCGAGCGTCGCCGCGTTGAGGCTGCGCTGGCCCAGGCCAAGGACGAGGCCCAGGCCGCAAACCGTGCCAAGAGTGCCTTCCTGGCCAACACCAGCCATGAGATCCGCACGCCGCTGAACGGCCTGGTGGGCCTGGCACGCATGCTGCAGCAGCCTGACCTCAAGGATGAAACCCGGCGCGAGTACCTGGACCAGATGCTGGACAGCGCCGAGAGCCTGTCGGGCCTGATCTCCGACATCCTGGACCTCTCCAAGATCGAGGCGGGCCGTCTCACGCTGGAGACCGTGCCCTTTGCCTTGCGCGACATGCTGGGCACCATGCGCCTGGCCTACCTGACCCTGGCGCAGGCGCGCGGCCTGTCGTTCCGTATCGAGGTCGATGCCAATGTGCCCGCCTGGGTGGTTGGCGACCCGGTGCGCACGCGCCAGATTCTGGCCAACTACCTCACCAACGCGCTCAAGTTCACCGAAAGCGGTTCGGTGGCGGTGCGGGTGCGTGCCCTGAGTGCCGAACGCGTGCGCATCGAGGTGCAGGACACCGGCCCCGGCATTTCGCCCGAGCTGCGCGGCCGCCTTTTCCAGCCCTTCACGCAGGCCGACGAATCGACCACGCGCCGCTTCGGCGGCACGGGCCTCGGCCTCTCGATCTGCCGGGAGCTGGCGGAGCTGATGGGCGGCCAGGTCGGCGTGGACAGCGAATACGGCCAGGGCTCGGTCTTCTGGGCCGAGCTGGACCTGCCCGCCGCGCCCACGCCGATCAGCACCCAGCTTCGAGAGGCCCGCAGCAACGAGGAGCTCGAAGGCCTGCGCGTGCTGATGGTCGAGGACAACCCGGTCAACATGATGATTGCCGTGGCGCTCCTGGAGCAATGGGGGCTGGAGGTTTCGCAGGCCAGCGACGGCAGCCAGGCCATCGAGGCGATCAATGCAGCAGCCACGCTGGGCAAGCCCTTCGACGCGGTGCTGATGGACGTGCAGATGCCCGTGATGAGCGGTCACGAGGCCACGCGCGTGGTGCGCCGCCGCTTCAATGCGACCGAGCTGCCGATCATTGCGCTGACTGCGGCAGCGCTCGTTTCCGAACGTGACGAGGCACTCGCCGCGGGCATGAACGACTTCCTGACCAAGCCGATCGATGCACAGCGCCTGCGCCAGGCCTTGGTTCGCCTGATCGGTCACAAGGACAACGACAAGCAGCGCAGCTGAGCGCGGCGCTTCAGGACGGGCTCAGTCTCTTCCAGGCCTGCTCGGCCAGGCTGGCGGCGGTCCGGAAATCAAAGGCATCGACGGCGACCGTCAGCGGGCGCACGAGTTCCGGGCAGCACTGCTCGAGCATGGGGCGCAATGGAGTGAAGGCTTCTGCGGCGTCCAGGTCGTCGCGCCGCAGCAGCATCAGCCAGCTCATCAGCGCCTCGCGAAGCCGTTCCAGATTGGGGCCGGCACTTGGCGGGGCCAGCGCCAGGTCGGGCCAGGTGCCCATCTGCTGGTGGAGCTCCGTCAGCGCTTGCGCGAGCGGTTCGAGGGCTGCCTCTGCGGCGGCAGTGTCGGGTGTCTGGGCCTGCAGCGGCTGTTCAACCGCGCGCGCCTGCAGCTGGATGGCCGACAGCCCCAGCGTGCCTGCCACGCCGCGCAGGGTGTGCATGCGGTGGCGGGCCTGGTCAGGAAACCCATCCTGCAATTCCTGTCGGCAATGCAGGGCGTCGGCGCTGTGGTCCTGGTTGAAACGCTGCAGCAGGGCGGCGAGGCGCTGCTCCTGGCCCCGCACGCTGCGCAGGCCCAGGTCGAGATTCAAGCCGGCGAGCGCCTTCAAGCGCTCGCGCACCTCGCTGGTCAGGACCGCCTGTGCAGGCCCTGCGTCGGGTGCAGCGGCGGCCCTTGGCGCCGCCTGGAGCCAGCGCGCCAGCGTGTCGCGCAGCTGGTCCGGTTCCACCGGCTTGGGCACATGGTCGTTCATGCCGGCAGCCAGCGCCGCCGCACGGTCCTGCGCAAAGGCATTGGCGGTCATGGCGATGATCGGTGTCGTCCGGTAGGCCGGCAGACCCCGCAGCCGGCGGCAGGTTTCCAGGCCATCCAGGCGCGGCATCTGCTGGTCGAGCAGGATCAGGTCGTAGGGCTGCTGCTGCGCCATCTCCAGCGCTGCGAGGCCGTCGTCGGCCAGGTCCACGAGGTAGCCCAGTCCGCGCAGCAGCTCGGCCGCCACCTCCTGGTTCAGCGGGTTGTCCTCGGCGAGCAGGATGCGTGCGCTCGCCGACTTTGGGGACGGAGCCGCAGCCGGCGGCGCCCGCTTCGGGTCAGGCCCCGCGTTCAAGGCCTGGGCCCAGGCCTTGGCCACCGCGTCCAGCAACTGTGCCGGCAGCACCGGCTTGGGCAGGAAGGCCGCGATCTCGCCGGGCAGCATGTCGGCCTGCGGGCAACCGGTCGAGCCGCTGACGAGGATGCAGACCGGACGCTGGCGCAGATTCAGCTGGGCCAGCCGGTTCACCAGTTCGACGCCGTTGATCTCGGGCATCTGCCAGTCGGTGAGCAGCAGGCTGTAGGGGTCGGCGCTGGCCTCGGCCTCGGCCAATCGCACGAGGGCCTGGCTGCCGTCGCTCGCAGTGTCCACGCGGGCACCGAGGCGGCTCAGGATGTCGGACAGGGACTGCCGCGCTTCCTCCATGTCGTCCACGACCAGCACCCGCGTGCCCGCCGGCAGGGCGACCGGCTCTGCCACTGGTGCCTGCGCGCGGCGCAGCGGCAGCTCGATCCAGAAGCTGCTGCCCTTGCCGGGCTCGCTGCGCACCCCGACCTGCCCGCCCATCAGGTCGGCCAGCCGCCTGCAGATGGCGAGGCCAAGGCCCGTGCCGCCGTACAGCCGGGTGGTCGAGGTGTCGGCCTGCTCGAAGGCCTTGAACAGGCGGGACTGCTGCTCCGGCGTGAGGCCGATGCCGGTGTCGGTGACGGTGAAGCGCAGCCAGAGCTCCTCGCCCTCCTCGAGCACCAGGCTGCCGCGCAGCACCACGCTGCCGTGCTCGGTGAACTTCACCGCATTGCTGACGAAGTTGAGCAGCACCTGGCCGAGCCGCACCCCGTCACCATGCAGTTGGGGCGGCAGCTTGCCGATGTCGGCCACCATCTCCAGGTTCTTGGCATCGGCCCGATCGGCGTTCAGTGCGAACACGTTGGCGATGCAGCGCTCGAGGTCGAAGTCCGTGGGCTCCAGCGTGAACTTGCCGGCCTCGATCTTCGAGAAGTCGAGGATGTCGTTGATGACGGCCAGCAGGTGCAGGGCGGCGCCGGAGATCTTCTCGAGTTGCTGGCGCTGGCGCTCGTTGACCCGGTCGCGCTTGAGCAGATGGGTGAGGCCGATGATCGCGTTCATCGGCGTGCGGATCTCGTGGCTCATATTGGCCAGGAAGGAACTCTTGGCGCGGTTGGCGCTCTCGGCAGCCTCCTTGGCGGTGCGCAGCGCTTCGGCCACCTCATGCTCGCGGGTCACGTCTTCGATGATGCCGATCACCAGGTCGACCTGGCCCTTCAGGCGCAGCGGCGCGCCGGTGATGCGTGCCCAGAAGCGGCTGCCGTCGCCGCGCGTCAGCGACTGTTCCAAGGCCGCCGGGTTGTCGTAACTGACGCCTTCCGGGTAGAGCTGGCGTCCCGCCTGCTCGAAATCCTCGTCGCTGCCATACCAGAGGCGGGTGGAGGTGCCGGTCAGCGTCTCCATGGGTCGGCCCAGCATCTGTGCGAACCGCGCGTTGCAGCGCACAACGCGTCGGCGGCGCAGCAGCACGATGCCCACCGTGGCGGCGTCGAACACGATGCGCAGCTCCTCGTTGGCGCGCTGCAGCTCCTCGGTGCGCTCGGCCACCAGCTGCTCCAGCCGTTCACGGTGCTGCAGCAGTTCCTGCTCGGCCGCATGCAGGGCCGTCACGTCGCGTCCCACCCCGAGGATCCCGATCAGCTGTCCGGCCGTGTCGCGAACCAGGGTCTTGATCACGAGCAGTCGTTCGCGGTGGCCGTCGGCAAAGGTCCGCCAATGCGGTTCTACTGTGTGCTGGCTCGTGGCCAGAGCCAGGCGGTCGGCCTCGCGATAGCGCTCGACATCTTCGGGCGCGAACAGGTCGGCGTCGGTCTTGCCGACCAGCTCTGCCGCCTCGTGCCCGGTCAGTTCCATGAAGCGCCGGTTGAAGATGCGGTAGGCGCCGCCGGCATCCTTGAGCCAGACCAGGTCGGGCATGCCCTGAATCAGGGCCTGCATTTGCTGGCGCTCACCGTCCAGGGCCTGTTGCGCCTGGTCGCGCTCCGCCTGCACGCGCGAGAACTCCAGCAGCGAAGCCGCCAGCGAGCCGAGCAGGCTGCCCGAGGGCCTGGCCTGTTTCAGCAACTGCTCGCGCAGTGTGGGGTCGTCGATGCCGCTGCCCTGGGCGATGTCGTTCACCGCCTCGTTGATCCAGTCCAGCCGCACGGCGATGCGCCGGGCCACGGCCAGCCAGGCCAGGACCAGGGCCAGCGTGCCGAGCGCCAGCCAGCGAAGTCGAATCGCGTTGTCCTCGCGACCTTGGGCAATGGAGGCCTGTGCTTCCTCGCTGGTGTGCTGGGTCAGCTGCTGTGCCAGCACATGCGCACTCTGCGAGAAGCTCAGGAAATGCCGGGCCGTGCGGCCCAGCAGCTCACGTGCCTGCGTGGCATCGATCGCGGCGAGGTCGGTGCTACGGATCAGGTCGCGCCGGAAATCATTGAAGCGCTCGCGGGCCTCGGCCAGCGTCGCCGCGGCCTTCGCGTTCGTGCTGGGCACCGGCAGCTGGAGCAGGCGTTGCTCGACCCCGGCCATCGCATCGACGGCACGGGCGTGCAGCGCATAGGTCTGGGCCGCGTCGGACAGCCGTCGCTTGTCGGCCATCAGGTCCTCGACCTGTTGCTGCAAGCCCAGCAACTCACGGCTGATGGTCAGGGCATCGTTGGCCAGCGCCAGGTCGTGCCGCTGCTCGAGGAACACGGCTTCCGTGGCTTGTGCCTGGGCCCGGTCCGACCACAGCGCATAGAGCAGGCTGCCGCTCAGGGCCATCGCCATCGGCACGAAGAACACGGCCAGGAAGCGCAGTCGGCGGGCCCGCTTTGCGAAATTCTGGGTGGCGGTCATGGGCTCACGGGGCGGGCCAGCAAGCTGTCCCAGAGCGACGGGGGGATGCTGGCGAGGTACTCGAAACTGCCATTGCCGCGCGGCCGCAGAATGACGATCGTGCCCTCAGGGTTGACGAAGTAGCCGAACAGGTCGGCCAGGTTGGGGGCGTGGGCGACCAGCACCGTGTTGCTCCCTGCGGGCGGCGGAGTGGATACGAGCCGGCGGATCGTGACGAGCAGCGGCTTCTTCTGCTCCGAGGTGAAGTTGGCGGAGTACATCAGATTGTGCTCGCTGCGGCGCGGACGATCCTGGAATGCAAGCAGGGCGGAGTCGCGTGTGCGGCACATCGGGCTGTGCAACACTTCGTGCACAGGGATGCCCAACTGGCGAAAGCGTTGGCCCAGCAAGCGCATGCCTGCGCGACCTTCATCACTGAGCACCCGCTGGGTGTCGCAGTTGCCGAGATCGACGGGCAGGTGGTCGGCGCGGCTGTTGTCGGTCGCGCCGTGCCGGATGTAGAGCACATAGCCGCCCTGGCGCAGGGACTGCAACTGGGCCGGCGTGGCCATGCGCTCCTTGAAGGCTGCCGGGCTGGGCGCCTGCGTGTTCGCCAGGGCCGGCGCAGCCGCCAGCAGCGAGGCGCCCAGCAAGCTGCACAGCAGCAGCCACCGCCTCATGGCGCCTGCTCCGCCTCGTGGTCGGCGAAGCGCCGCGAGATGGCGACGAACTCGTCCACGCTTTGCAGAAATGCGTCTGCGATGTCCGGATCGAAATGCCGGCCGCGGCCTTCGCGCATGATTTCAAGCACCTGCTCCAGCGGGAAGGCCTCTTTGTAATGACGCCGGGACATCAGCGCATCGAACACGTCTGCCACCGCCATCAGGCGCGCGGCCAGCGGAATGGCGTCGCCGGCCAGCCCCTGCGGGTAGCCGCTGCCATCCCATTTCTCGTGATGCCCCCCGGCAATGTCTTGCGCCGTTGCCAGGAAGGCCAGCGAGGTGTCGGAGTCGATGCCGCCGAACGGCAGGCGGTGCCGCACCCGGTCGATGGCGTCTGCCAGGGCCTGGCGGCCGATGGCGGCATGGGTCTTCATGATCTCGAATTCGTCCGGCGTGAGCTTGCCCGGTTTGAGCAGGATGGCATCCGGGATGCCTACCTTGCCGATGTCGTGCAGCGGCGCGGCATGCACCATGCGCTGGCAGCCCATCGGGTTGGCCAGCGCGGCCTCGAAGCGCGGATGCCGACGCAGTGCGCGTATCAGCACGCTCACATAGGACTGGGTGCGATGCAGGTGGTTGCCGGTCTCGTTGTCGCGCTTCTCGGCCAGTAGGGCCAGGGCATGCAGGCTGACCTCCTTGATCAGCTCGTTCTCGAGCATGCGCCGATGCACCTCGGCATCCAGTTCGGCATTCTTCCGGCTCAACCAGTCCCGCGAGCGCTTGAGCTCAAGCTGGGCCTTGACCCGGGCCAGCAACAGGGCCGGCTTGATCGGCTTGGTGACGTAGTCGACGGCACCGAGGGCCAGGCCGATCTCTTCGTCTTCGTCAGCGTCCAGGGCGGTGACGAAGATCACCGGGATGTCCGCGGTGGACGGCTGGGCGCGCAGGCGGCGCAGCACCTCGTGACCGTCCATCTCCGGCATCATCACGTCGAGCAGGATGAGATCGGGCCGCGGCTCGCCGGCGGCCGCCACCAGTGCATGCGCGCCAGAGTTGGCCACCCGGACCCGGTAGTGGGGACGCAGCAGCTGGCCGGTGATGCCGAGGTTCTCACCGGTGTCGTCGACGACCAGCACGGTGAGGGGCGGGGACACTCCGGGTTCGCTGTTGGTCTGCATGGCATCCTGGGTCACTGGCTGAGCGAGTTAGGGGCATACAGCGCCAATGATGACATCCTGGCCCAATTCCAGGCACGCTGAATGATGTGGATCAAGCAAGCGGCAAGACCGAAGTTCAGAGATCACCCGGCTGTGTGACCTGCACGGGAGCGGAAAGGGGCAGCTCGATCACGAAGCGGGCGCCAGTGCCCGGTGCGCTGAAGACGCTGATGCGGCCCCCCAGGACGTTGCCCACCAGCTCATGCACCACATGCAGGCCGAGGCCCGAGCCGCCGCGTCCCATGCGCGTGGTGAAGAAGGGGTCGAAGATGCGACTTATGTGTTCGCTCGGGATGCCGCAGCCGTTG
The DNA here is from genome assembly GCF_044043925.2 of Paucibacter sp. JuS9. Classification (NCBI taxonomy): domain Bacteria; kingdom Pseudomonadati; phylum Pseudomonadota; class Betaproteobacteria; order Burkholderiales; family Sphaerotilaceae; genus Roseateles; species Paucibacter sp. JuS9. The sequence goes on along the minus strand of NZ_CP194172.1, from coordinate 4,007,583 downwards.
TCGCTGATCACGATGCGGGCCTCGCCCGGTGCGGCTGCCTCGGTGCAGATCATGATCTCGCCCTCGGCACATTCAGCCAGGCCGTGCACCAGCGCGTTCTCGACCAGGTTGCTCAGCACCTGGACCAGGGCGCCGGGGTAGCTGTCCATCGAGATGTCTTCCTGCAGCACCGTGCGCAGGTGGTGGGGCGTCTTGCGCGTTGTCGGGCTGAGCATCAGCAAGGCTTCACCGACAATTTCTTTCAGGGTGAACTGACGGCGCTGCGCGCTGGTCTGGTCCACCGCCACCTGCTTGAAGTTGGCCACCAGCTCGGCCGCTCGGCGCAGGTTGCGCTCGGCGATGTCGCTGCCCTGATCGGCCTGGGTCACAAAGCTTTCCAGCGTGCTGCGCCGCAGGCCCTGGTTCATCTCGGTTTGCAGGTTCCGCAGGCTCTCGCGCAATGTGCTGATCACCATCAGGCCATTGCCCAGCGGCGTGTTCAGCTCATGGGCCACGCCTGCCACCAGGCGTCCGAGGGCGGCCAGTTTCTCGGAACGCACCAACTGTGCCTGCGTGGCCTTCAAGTACTCGACCGTGGTCTGCAGCTCTTCGTTGGCCGCCGTCAGCGCCTCGGTGCGTTCGGCCACGCGCGCCTCCAGCCCCTGGTTGAGGCGCAGGATCTCGGCCTCGTTTCGCTTCGCGGCGGTGATGTCCACGTCCATGCAGACGAAGATCTTCTGGCCCTGCTCGCCCGGTACTGCAAAGATGGAAGCCAGCACGATGACCGCATGGCCCTTGCGATGGCGCAGCTCGAACTCGGCCGGCCCGAAGCTGCCGCCCTCGTTGTCCAGCGTGGCCAGGATGCCAAGGAATGCCTGCACCTGGGCCTCGTCCAGGTACATCAGCGGCTGTTCGCGCAGCTCGGCGCCGAGCGCCTGACGGGCGCTGTACCCGTACATGGACTCCGAGGCCTGGTTCCAGTACAGGACGCGGCCTTCGAGGCTGTACCACTGCACTGACACGGCCGGCGCGCTGTCCAGCGTGGCGCGCAGGCGCTCGCCGTGGGTCTGTATGGTCTTGACCATGCGGGCCAGGTCAGCGCCGAGCTGGTTGAGCTCGCGTATCGGGCCGCGCCCTGGCCAGGCTCCGAGGTAGTCGCCGCCGGCCACTGCATGGGCACGGGCGATCAGGGCCTGGACCGGCCGGGTGAACACCGCCGCCCACCAGGGCGCCAGCAACATGCTGATGGCCAGGGCGCCGCCGAAGCCCGCCACCACCAGCAGCACCGTGACACGATAGGAATACTGGCCCCAGCCGGCCGGGGCGCTGGCGATGATGCTCCAGCCGAGCAGGTCGGGCCGCACGGCGCTGACCAGTCGGGGCTCGCCAAACAGCTCCTCACGGCCCGGCGCGGCCTCGCCCCGGTCGAGCATCTGCACGCTGGCCAGGTTGGCGTAGTTCAGGTGCCGCTCGGTGCTGCTGACGGCGCTGCGGGTCGAGGCAAGCCATTGGCCGCGGCCATCGACGATCATCACCTCGCCCTCGGCATCCTGCGAGGCGCGCTCCAGCTTGGTCAGCATGCGGGCGAGATCGAGCTCGGCGATCAGCATGCGCCGGTCGATCGGCAGAGCCAGGGCCACGGTGGTGGTGCCGGCCAGCGTGGACAGGTACTTGTCACTCCACAGCGTGGCGTTGCTCGCAGCACCCTGCTCGCGCAGGGCGCGGAACAGCGCATTGCCTGAGAAGTCGGCGCCGCGCAATTCCGTCTTCGCCTCGGCCCTGCCGCCGCGCAGGCCCAGCGCCTGCACGCGGCCACTGGCCTCCAGCAGGAAGACGGCCACGAAAGGGCTGTCGGGCCGGGTCAGCGCGTCCAGCACGGGCTGAGGTTCGGTGGCGGCAGCCTGAGCCAGCAGGTGGCCAAGTGGCCGCAGCTGAGCCTCGATGCCCGACAGGTCCAGGTCCAGCAGGCGTGCCGTGTTGAGCGCGCGCCGCTGCAGTTGCTCCAGGGCGCGCTGCTCGACCTGCGGCAGGCGCAGCGACAGGATGGCGCCGCCAACCAGGCCGAAGGTCAGCGCTGCTGCGAGGACCATCAGCAGCATCAGCGAGGTGCGCAGGCGCAGCTCGGGGCGCAATCGCGTCAGTGTCACGGCAGGCGGACGAAGCGGCCGTCGCGCACCTCGGTCATGTGGGTCTGGCGCTCGGCGTCGCCGTAGCGATCAAAAGCGAACGTGGCCTGCAGGCCCTCGAAGCGTTGGCCGCCGAGCAAGGCCGTCTTGAGCGCCGGACCGGTCTTGCCATTGAGCACGCTCAACAGGGCCCGGGTTGCATCATGGGCGGCAACGCTGGCAAACCCCGGTTCCTGCTTGAAGCGCTGGCGGTAGGCCTCGGCAAAGGCCAGGTAGCGGGGCGAGCGGTCGTCGCGGTCGAAGTACTGAGGCAGGCTGATGCCCTCGACCGTTCGCCCGCCCAGTTGCAGCAGGCTTTCGGTGGCGGCCCAGGAGGCTGCGCTGATCGCTTGCGTGGCCCCTTGGTTGCGGGCGGCCTGGGTGAGCCGCACGGTGTCCAGGGCATTGGCCGCGAACATCAGGAGGTCCGGCTTGCTGGCCAGCAACTGGCTCACCACCTCACCATAGCCCGCGCCCGATTGGAATGAGGCCTGGCTGACCACCTGGCCTCCCAGCGCGCTGAAGGACTTGGTGAAATGCCGCAGCCAGTCTTCGGTGTAGCTGCGGTTGCCGAGGTCATAGGCCACGGCGGCCCGGCGCAGCCCCTTGGCATGCAGGTGCCGGGCGCTGCGCAGGCAGTTCTCGCTGACAGGCGGGGCCACCAGCAGCAGGTAGTCATCCTGGCCGAAGAGCTCGGTGGACGTGATGGTCGGGCTGATGGTGAGCAGCTGGTGCTGGTTGATCAGGGGCAGCACCGCCACGCCCATGGCACTGGTCAGCGGGCCGATCAGCGCCATGGCGCCGGCCTGGCGCAGGGATTCGATGCCGCGCCTGGCAGCATCCGCGTTCTGCTCGTCGTCGGCGATCAGGAGCTCGACCGGGCGGCCCTGCAGGCCGCCGGCCTGGTTGCACTGCTCGACGGCCAGCAGCGTGCCGTTGCGACCGGCCTCGCCCAGGTCGGCCACCCGGCCCGACAGGCCGCCGAGGAAGCCCAGCTTGAGTGGCGGGGCCGACCCGGAACAGGCGGCCAGCGCCAGAGGCAACAGCAGCAGCGGACGACGCGAGAGGGTCATGATCAATCGATTCCTCGCCTTTCAGACCAGTCATCATGAGGCCTTACGCTTGCATGGGCTTGACGGCGCTCAAACCGGCGCCCTCGACCCAAGCAAGCGAGTGACAATCGGGCGCATGAGCAACCCCGATGTCCACCGCTCCCAGGCCCTGGCCAAACTGCCCGCCGAGGGCCAGCCCGAGTTGCTGTTCCTGCTGCTGCACGGCGCTGGCGCCGATGCGGCGCAGATGCGGCCTTTGGCGCACGCCTTGCACACACTGTATCCGCAGGCCGCGGTGCTGTCGCTGAACGGGCCCGAGCCTTACGACCGGATGCCCGGTGGCGTGGATCTGCATCAGGGCTGGCAGTGGTACTCCCTCGACGGCGCCAATGATGACAACCATGCCGGGCGCATCAACGCCGTGCTGCCCGACTTCATCGCCACCGTGCGCAGCTGGGCCGCCCAGTTCAACCTGCCCTGGCAGCGTGTGGCGCTCGCCGGCTTCTCGCAAGGCGCCGTGCTCGCGCTGGAGGCGGTACAGCAGGAAGTGGAGCTGGCAGGGCGGGTGCTCGCCTTCAGCGGCGCCTACGCCACCATGCCCGGCCATGCGCCGCCGCAGGTCAGCGTGCACATCCTGCACGGCCAGCTCGACGGCGTCCTGCCCTATCAAGACCAGATTGCTGCCGCCCGGCGCCTGGTGCAGCTCGGCGGCGACGTGACGGCTGATGTGCTGCCCGACATCGGCCACGAGCTGCATGAAGCCCTGATCGCACGAGCAATGGAGCAGCTGCAGACCTTCGTGCCGGCCCGCGTCTGGCGCGAAGCCATGCAGGCAGCGCAGGCGCAGGGCCTGGCGGACAAGGAAGAGAACGACTGATCAATCAGTCGAGGACCACCTCGGTCCGAATCGTCCCGGCCCGCTCGGCGCTCGCGGTCAGCGTCAGCCGCGTGCCGGTGGGCGCGCGCAGCACCCATTCGGCCACGGCGCGGTCGGCGGTCACCTCACGGGTACCGATGAAGGCGAGCTGGCTCTGCTTGGGTGCATGGCCTTCGAGCTGAGGGCCCTCCACGCGCTCCTTGCCGCTGATCAGGCTGATCTCGGGGTCGTTGGCCGGCAGGTGGATGTCGAACATCACGCCGCGCACCACCTTGCGCTCGAGGGCGCGCCTGGTCACATAGGCCGGCAGATAGCCGCTGTTGGCGACCGCCAGGCGCACGCGCCAGGTGTCGGCGCCCAGGGCGCGGACTTCGGTGCGCACCAGCTCCAGCTTGGGCAACGAAAGGGCAATCTGCGTCAGCCAGGCCGGAAAGCGCGCCGCTTCGCGCTCGCGCAAGGCAGGCGGCGGATTGCGCCAGTAGTTCATCTTGTCCCAGCCGCCGATCTCGACCGCGCCGAGCTGCGGATGGAAGAAGGGCCGCCAGTCCACATGGGCCTGGCCGTCGCACTGCTCGTCGCTCCACTTCATGAGCTTGAGGTCGTCCTCGACCGGATGGTCGCGGTACCAATCGATCCACTTCGTGTTGGCGATGCCTGCCTCGCGCGCCGGCGACCACAGCTCCACCACCCAGAACAAGGCGCCCAGGTGCTCGTACATCCAGTCCTGCGTGCCGGTGATGACTTCCTTGGGGTGGTAGCGGAAGTCGTGCCAGATGCTGATGGCCGGATAGCCGGTGGCCTTTTCCCCGAGTGCCGAGAAGCGCTGGTAGGTCCAGAGGTCTTCCGGCGTCATGTCTTCGTCGGCCTGCGTGCCCATCGGGCGCAGGATCACGCCGCTGTGCGTGTGAAAGCTGATGGCGGCGCCGATGTTGGGATGGGTGGACACGAAGTCCACCATTGCGCGCACCTCGGGCTCGCTGGTCGGGTAGGGGCCGGCGCCGAGCTGCTTGTATTCCTGCCGCCAGTCGCTCGGGAAGTTGCGGTTCAGGTCCAGGCCTTCGCGGTCCTTGTTGACCACGACCGTCAGGCCGTCATGGGCCTTGATGAAGCCCTCGGGCATCAGGCGGTAGTACTCGCCGCCGAATTCACCCGGCTCGCGCGCCACCATCAGGCGCGGGTCGGTCTCGTGCTTCTTGTAGCCGCCGTGCGGGTCTGGAATGCGCATCGTGAGGATGCGGCCGTCGCCATCGATGTCTTCGACCGTGAGGCCGTCGACCGGCTCTTCGTCGTAGGGGTAGGGTCGGGTCGAGCTGCGGATGTGGCGTGGCCGGTCCGCCAGCGCGAGCTCGGCGCCATCCGGGTTCAGGCGCGGCACCATGTAGAGGGTGCGCGTATCCAGCAGGTGGGTGATGGCGGCGTCGTTGCCGTGGTCGCGCAGGAGCTGGTGCAGGTAGTACAGGCAGGTGGTGCAGGCGGTCAGCTCGGCAGCGTGGATATTGCCGTCCAGCCAGAAGGCCGGCTTGTCGATGTCGGCGCCGGTGGCGGTGTTGGTCAGCACCAGCAGCCAGATGTCACGGCCCTCGAAGCTCTTGCCAATCGAGCGCACCGAGACCAGGTTCGGCCGCGCCTCGGCATATTCAAACAGGAGCTGGGTCAGCGCGTCATAGCGATAGAACTCGTTGAAACGCGGGGTGGGCATGGCTGCGGGCATGGATGGCTTTGCGGTCGCCCCGGGTCGGGGCCATGGCGGCGATGCTAACGGAGCGCAGCGGCACGCGGTGAGCGGGCCTACCCTGGCTGCTTTCTGCTCAGCCGGACGACAGCCTGCCGAGCCAGCTCAAGGAGGCCCTCCCGCCCGCTTCAATAACCCCAGGGTGTTGGCGGCGGATCGACCGGCCGGGTCAGGTCGAAATCGACGCGGAACTCCCGCCCCTCGCGCACCAGGCGGTAGCTGAACACCTTGGGGTAGATGTACACCTGCCAGGTGTTGCCCACCGAGGCGGCCAGGCCCTGGCGGACGAACTGTTCCTTCGAGACCGCGTCGACCGGGAATGACTGGACTTGCGGCCAGCCGGCGTCCTGCGTGTGGCCGCCATACATGGTCGAGCTGTCGTCGCTGCCATCCGGTTTGCGGTGGTCATGCTTGAGCAGCAAACCGGCGCCGGTCTGCGTGATCAGCCAGGTGCGCGAACGGTTCTCCCCGACATGGAAGGGGATCTGCAGCTGCTGCTCGCTGCAACGCCGCACATGCATCACGAGCCGACCCTCGAAGCCGCTGCCCTTGGGGTTGTCGATCACGACCTTGCCCTCGTAGGCTTTGCCGCAATGCTCACGCAGCGCATTGAAGAAGGCCTGCTGCGCCTCGGCGGTGAGCAGCGGCGCGGGCTTGATCGTCTGGGCCATGGCGGCGGGGGGCGCAAGCACCAGCAGCAGGGCAAGGGAGGGATGAAGGCGCATGTGGATTCCTTGGCGGGCGCTCAGCGCCGCCCAAACATCATCTGTCTTGCCAATGCCTTCTTGAGCGGTGGCAAGGATTGCAGGGCGGCCAGTCCCAGCGCCCGCGCCGCCGGCAGGCCGGGCCAGCGCCAGGTGAAGGTGCGGGCCAGAAAGTCGGTGCTGACGATGGTGCTCCAGCGGTCGGGGCCACGCTGCCATTCCACGCTCTTCAGCGCGGCGTCGATCTTGTGCACCCCATGGCGGCGCAGGGCATCGACCAGGCTCCAGGCGTCGCGCAGGCCCAGGTTCAGCCCCTGGCCGGCCACCGGGTGCAGGGTCTGGGCGGCATTGCCGATGCGCACGACACGGCCGTCCACCAGGCTGCGCTCGGCATTCAGCCCCAGGGCAAAGCATTTCAAGGGGCTGATGGATTGCAGCGGCCCGACATCCTCGGCCAGCAGGGAGTTGATGACGGTGAGGCGCTGGGCATCGCTGAGCGTGGCCACATCGTCCTCGTCCTGCGGCAGGCACCAGACCAGGGCCGCGCGGCGCTGGCCATCACGTGGGCGCAAGGGCAGCAGGGCCAAGGGGCCGTTGCGCGTGAAGCGCTCATAGGCCACGCCGGCGGGGCTTTCGGCGCTCAGGGTGACGGTACCGACCCAGGCGTTCTGCTGATAGTCGCGGGCCAAAGACTTGCGCGCCTGGTCGGCAAACACGCCGCCCTCGGCGACCACGGCCAGGTCGAAACTCTCGACGATGCCGGCATCCACTTCCACGCCGCCAGTCACCGCCTTGACCGCCGCCACCGGCGAACCGAAACGCGTGAGCAGTCGCTCAGGCTCGGCCGCCGCAGCCGCCAGCCATGCCGCTTGCAAGGGCGCTACCAACTGACCGTAGTGCAGCACGGCGCCAAGCTGCTCTACGCCCTGCTCAGCCGCCGTGATGCGCACAGCGGGCATGTCCTGCAGCGTCGGCGGCGCCTGGCTCACATGCACTTGAAGAATCGGCTCCGCATCGCTCGCCGGCCAGGCTTTGAGCCTTTGCAAAAGCTGCACGCTGCCCAGTGACAGCGCAATCGTGCGCGGATCGCCCGACACGTCGCGGTCTGCCTGGCGGGCATCGAAGAGGCTGATCTGCGCCTGCGGCAGGCTGCGGGCCGCATGCAGAGCCAGGGTCAGGCCGGCGGGGCCGGCGCCGATGACGGCCAGTTTCAGCGATGGCGGCAGCGGGGTATTGCTCATGCGAAAGACTATAGCGGCCGGTCTGCGCTACGCTCTGGCGCTTCCACTTCAGCAGTCAGAAGAAGCACACCATGCAATACCGTCGTCTGGGCCGCAGCGGCCTGCAAGTTTCCGAGCTCTCGCTGGGCTCCTGGGTCACGTATCACAACCAGGTCGATACCAAGGCCGCCACCGAGATGCTGGCCGCGGCCTTTGATGCCGGCGTCAACTTCTTCGACAACGCCGAGGTCTATGCCCAAGGTCAGAGCGAGGTGGTGATGGGCGAGGCCTTCAAGGCGCTCAAGTGGAACCGGCTGGACTACATCGTCTCGACCAAGTTCTTCTGGGGCCTGTCGCGCGAAGGCAATACGACGACCAATCGCAAGGACACGCTGAATCGCAAGTACCTGATGCAGGCCATCGACGGCTCCCTGAAGCGCATGCAGCTGGACTTCATCGACCTGGTCTATTGCCACCGCCCCGATCCGCACACGCCGATCGAAGAGACGGTGCGCGCGATGAGCGACATGATCACCCAAGGCAAGGCGCTGTACTGGGGCACCAGCGAATGGAGCGCGTCCGACATCCGCGCCGCCTGGGAAATCGCCGAGCGCCACCACCTGCACAAGCCGGTGATGGAGCAGCCGCAGTACCACCTGTTCTGCCGCCGCAAGGTCGAGCAGGAATATGCCCGCCTCTATGAAGACCTGGGCCTGGGCCTGACCACCTGGAGCCCCCTGGCTTCGGGTCTCCTGACGGGCAAGTACAAGGATGGCATCCCGGCTGACAGCCGTGGCGCGATGGAGAACATGGCCTTTCTGCGCGAAGGCCTGACCGACCCGGCCAAGAATGCCGTGGTCGCGGAGCTGGCCAAGATCGCCGACGAGCTGGGGGGCAATGTGGCCCAGCTGGCCATCGCCTGGGTCAACCGCAACCCGCATGTCTCGACCGTCATCCTCGGCGCCAGCAAGCTTTCGCAATTGCAGGACAACCTCGGCGCCCTGGCGCTGACACCGCGGCTGACGCCCGAGGTGCTGGCGCGCATCGATGCGCTGTGCAAGGCGCTGGCGAGCTGAAGCTTGCAGCTTGCCGAGCGGGCGGGCGGCTCGACGCGGTCCCCACACCACATGTCTTCTGGGCCGGGCAAAGGCTCGGCTACCATGAGGCGTCATGTTCCGTGTTCTTGTAGTCGCCCTGTCCTTGTCGCTGCTTGCCGCTGGCTCCGTGCTGGCGGCGCCAGCGGAGCCGCTCAGCGAACCGCGCTTCGAGTCGGTCGGCCAGGGCAGCGCAATCCCTTCCGCCGTGGTGGCCGCGCTGGCCCAGGACAAATACGGCTTCTTCTGGATAGGCACGGGCGCCGGCCTGGTGCGCTATGACGGCTACAGCTTTCGCGTCCAGCTCCGCACCGAGGGCGAGAAGGCCGGCAAGGGCCTGGGCTTTGTGCGGGCCTTGCTGGCCGCTCGCGATGGACGGCTCTGGATAGGCACGGAATCTGATGGCCTGGCGGTCTATGACCCGGCCAGCGAGCAGGTGCGTGTGTTCCGCAACGACGGCGACAAGGCCGACAGCCTGGCGCCCGGCACCATTCGCGCGCTGGCCGAGGGCTCGGACGGCGGCATCTGGATTGGCGCCGTAGGTGGCGGCCTGAAGCGATTCGACCCGGCCAGCGGCCGCTTCAGCCACCACCGCCACGCCGGCCAGCCGGGCAGTCTGCCCGACGATCGAGTGCAAACCCTGCTGGTCGACAAGGCTGGCACGCTGTGGGTGGGCAGCTGGGCCGGGCTGGCCCGGCGCCAGGCCGGCAGCGAGCACTTCGAGCCGGTGCTCTCGGGTCGCGGCGAGCCGCTGGCCGAACGCATCATCAATGCGCTGCACGAGGCCGAGGACGGCAGGCTCTGGATAGGCACGCAGCAGGGCGACCTGCTGCTGCTCGACCCCGCGACCGGCCAGCACCAGCTGCTGGATCGTGAGGGCGGACGCGGTTCCGTGGCCACCTTCGTCACCGCGCATGAGCGGGAGCTGTGGGTGGGGCGCACCGGCGGCATCGAGGTGCGCGCGATCGACGGAAAGCTGCTGCGCGTGCTGCGCCACAACCCGCGCAATCCGGCCAGCCTGGCCGGCAACGAGGTGCGCTCGCTGCTGCGCGACCGCGCCGGCTGGCTGTGGGTGGGCGGCTATGGTGGCGGCCTGCAGCGGCATGACCCCGAGAACCGCAGCATCTGGGTGAGGCGCGAGGTCGAGGGCTTTGGTGGCGTGTTCGAAGATCCCGATGTACGCAGCGTCAAGCAGCTGTCGGACGGCGAGACCTGGGTCGGCACGATCGAGAAGGGTGTGGCCATCTTCGACCGCGGGATGCGACTCGTCGGCTCGCTGCTGCCCATGCCCGGCCGCGCTGGCGGCCTGCCCAATGGCCGCATCGGCGCCATCGCGCAGATGCCGGACGGCGCGGTCTGGCTGAGCAGCGATGCCGGCGTGCACCAGCTCGACGCCAGTCGCCGCCAGGTCTTGAACACCTACAAGCCGGGTCAGGGCCGGGTGCGGCGCATGCTGGCCAGCAGCGATGGCCGGCTGTGGGTAGCCACGCAGGACGGGCTCTACCTGCTGGAGGGCGGCAAGCCGGCGCTGCAGCGGCTGCACATCGCCGGCGGCCAAGTGCTCAGCGGCGACGCGAATGCACTGGCCGAAGCCGCCGATGGCGGCCTTTGGGTGGGCACGGAAAAGGGCCTGTTCCGCATCGCGCCGGGCGGCCGCGAACTGCTGGCCATCCAGGCGCGCAGCGGCCAGGGACTGGCCCATGCCTCGGTGGTTGGCGTGCTGGTGGACCGCGAGCAGCGGCTGTGGGTGGACACCGCCATCGGCCTGCACCGCATGCTGGAATGGGATGGCAAGACCGCCGCCTTCGAGCGCATCAGCGAACGCCATGGCATTGGTGGCCGTGCCTTCGGTGCCAACCTGATGCAGGACGACCGGGGTCGCATCTGGACCCAGCACCATGTCTACGACCCGCAGAAGGACCATGTCTACGAGCTGACCCCTGCCGACGGCGTGGACTTCGGCACCGGCTGGTTCCGGGCCTATGGCGCCACCAGCGACGGCCTCATGCTGTTCGGCGGCAGCCGCGGTCTCCTGGTGGTGGACCCGAACCATTTCGACGGCTGGAGCTTCCAGCCGCCGGTGGTGCTGACCGAGTTGCGCATCGACGGCCGCCGCCAGGGCCAGGGCCAGGCGGCCGAAGGCCTGGCCCTGAAGCCCGGCCAGCGCAGCTTCAGTGTCGAGTTCGCCGCGCTGGACTACAGCGACCCGGCGCGCAGCCGCTACCGCTACAAGCTGGACGGCTACGACAACGACTGGATCAACACCGGCGCCGAGTTGCGCGTGGCCAGCTACAGCAACCTGAATCCAGGCCATTACACCTTGAGGGTGCGGGCGACCAACCGCAGCGGCGCCTGGAGCCCGCATGAGCTGAGCATGCCTGTCGACGTGCTGCCGAACTGGTGGCAGACCTGGTGGGCGCGCGCCCTGCTGATCGGGCTGCTGTGGCTGGGCTTGATGATCATCGTGCATCTGCGCACCGGCTACCTGCGCCGTCGCCAGCAGGTGCTGCAGGACATGGTGCGCAGCCGCACGGCCGAGCTCGAAAGCCTTTCGCTCACCTTGCAGCAGAAGAGCGCGGCGCTGGAGGAGTCCAGCCTCACCGACCCGCTGACCGGCCTGCGCAACCGCCGTTTCCTGACCCAGCACATCGAGTCCGATGTGGCCTGGACCCTGCGCCGCTTCGAAGACATGGCCCATGGCCAGGCGGCTCCCCCGCTGGACGCAGACCTGGTGTTCTTCCTGGTCGACATCGACCACTTCAAGTCGGTCAATGACGAGCATGGTCATGCCGGCGGTGATGCCGTGCTGGTGCAGATGCGCGAGCGGCTGCAGCCGGTGTTCCGCGAGGCCGACTACCTGGTGCGCTGGGGCGGCGAGGAATTCCTGATCGTGGCCCGCGCCGCATCGCGCGAGCATGCGATCGAACTGGCCGAGCGCGCTCGCGCCATGGTGGCCGACCGGCCGTTCATCCTGCCCGATGGTGCGCAGGTCACCCGCAGTTGCTCGGTCGGCTTCGCCGTCTTCCCCTTGTCGCGCCAGCATCCGCGCGCAGTGGACTGGGCGGGCGTGGTGACGCTGGCGGATGGCGCGCTCTATGCCGCCAAGCGGGCCGGCCGCAACCGCTGGGTGGGCGTGCTGGGCGCGGACGAGCAGCTCAGCGCCGCCGAGCTGCAACGCCGTGTGCGAGCCTCAGCCACGGAATGGCTGGCAGACCCGGCGCTGCAGGTGGTGCGCAGCTAGCCTGCTAGGTCGCGTTCAGCGCGTCCAGTTGCTCGGGTGTGCCCACATTGATCCAGGGGCCGTCATGGAGCTCCGCCGTGATGCGGCCCAGCGCAATGCCATGGTCCAGCGCCACGCGCATGCGCTGGCGTTCGCCCGCCCGGATGACACCGAACAGCGCCGGCCGGTACAGGCCGATATTGGCGAAGACCTGCAGCGGCCCGCCGTCGGCGCGCACATGGCCGTCGGCATCGATGGCGAAATCGCCCTGCGGATGCTGGGCCTGTGTCGGCACCATCCACAGATGGGCGAGTTGTTCAGAGGCTGCAAAGGCGGCGGCCTTGGCCGGGTCGAACTCGAAGCCGGGCATGTAGATGTCGCCCGACACCGCCCAGAAGGCCGCATCGCCATCGGCACCCAGCAGCGGCAGGGCAGTGGCGATGCCGCCGCCGGTTTCCAGCGCGCCGCCAAAGCGCTGCTGCTCGAAGCAGTAGTGCAGGCGCAGGCCCCAGCGGCTGCCGTCGCCGAGCACGGCCGGGAACTGCTCTTCCAGCCAGGCGCAGTTGATGACGATGTCTTGCACGCCGGCCCGGGCCAGCGCTTCGATATGCCATTCGATCAGCGGCTTGCCGCGGGCCTTGAGCAGGGGTTTGGGTGTGTGGTCGGTCAGCGGCCGCATGCGCTCTCCGCGCCCGGCCGCCAGGATGATGGCTCGCATGGAGCCGCAGTTTAGGGGGCCTAGAGGGCCGGGCCGAGGCCCAGCGGCGTGGGCAGGCTGTTGAGGATGCGTTCGACCAGGGCGCGGTAGGGCTCGTCCGGTGCATGGCCGGTGAGCGGGTCGCGGTTGGCGGCAAAGGCCTCGTCGAGGTCTTCCCAATCAGTCGCCTGCAGATGTTCGAGCGCGAGCGGCAGCACTTCGCGCTCCTCGATTTCCATGTGGCGCAGATAGCCCTGCACATAGCGCTCGGCCAGCTGCTCGAAGGCGTTGCGGCGGGCTTCGCCCATCATTTCGAAGGCCAGCAGCGCATGCTCCAGGTCGCGTATCGCGCGCTCGCCGCGGTCATGGTCGTCGTCGAGCCGGTCCAGTGTCTCGCGCACCGCCGGCACGCGTGCGCGCAGTTTCGGAAACAGCAGCTCGCTCTCCTTCGGGTGATGCAGCCGCTCAGGGAACTCGTCGACATAGAAAAGCATGGCGCGCAGCGCGGTGAAGTCGGGCAGGGTGGCGCGCCGGCGGTGCTCGGCCAGCAGGAGAAGGATCGAGCGCAGCATGGCCGCAAGGGCTCGATGCTCTTCACGGATCACGCGCAAGGTCAGCGGGTTCATGACGCAAGCCTGCGCCCGTATTCGCGACCCTGCTTTGCCCTGGATCAAGGGTCTGGATCGACGCCATCGCCGGGCCACGTAAAATGCCGGGTTTACCCCAGAACCAACCCAACACAGACACCATGGCCAACTCCGCTGCCCGCAACACCAATTTGATGGCCAATGCCATCCGCGCACTGGCCATGGATGCCGTGCAGGAAGCCAACTCCGGCCATCCCGGCGCGCCCATGGGCATGGCCGAGATCTCCGTTGCGCTTTGGGCCCGCCACCTGCGCCACAACCCGGCCAATCCGCACTGGGCCGACCGCGACCGTTTCGTGCTGTCCAACGGTCATGGCTCGATGCTGATCTATGCGCTGCTGCACCTCACCGGCTACGAGCTGCCCATCGGCGAGCTGAAGAACTTCCGCAAGCTGCACAGCAAGACCCCGGGCCACCCCGAAGTGGGCATCACCCCCGGCGTTGAAACCACCACCGGCCCGCTGGGCCAGGGCATCACCAATGCCGTGGGCCTGGCGCTGGCAGAGAAGCTGCTGGCCAAGGAATTCAACCGCGAAGATCACGCGATCGTCGACCACCACACCTACGCTTTCCTGGGCGACGGCTGCCTGATGGAAGGCATCAGCCACGAGGCCTGCGCCCTGGCCGGTGCCTGGAAGCTGAACAAGCTGATCGCCATCTACGACGACAACGGCATCTCCATCGACGGCCAGGTCCAGCCCTGGTTCATCGACAACACGGCCCAGCGTTTCCAGGCCTATGGCTGGAACGTGATCGGCCCGGTGGACGGCCACGACGTGAACGCTGTGGACGCGGCCATCGCCAAGGCCAAGATGAGCGAGACCAAGCCCACGCTGATCATCGCCAAGACCACCATCGGCAAGGGTAGCCCGAACCGCGCCGGCACGGCCAAGGCGCATGGCGAGGCCCTGGGCGCTGACGAAATCAAGCTGACCCGCGCAGCCCTGGGCTGGGAGCATGAGCCCTTCGTCGTGCCCAAGGAGGTCTACGAGGCCTGGGATGCCAAGACCGAGGGCTCGAACCTGGAAGCCGACTGGGACGCCCAGTTCGACGCCTATGCCGAGGCCTTCCCCGAGCTGGCCGCCGAGTTCACGCGCCGCATAGCGGGCGTGCTGCCTGCCAACTACGCGCAAGTCGCCGTCGATGCCGTCATCAAGGCCCACAGCGAAGCGCAGACCGTGGCCAGCCGCAAGGCCAGCCAGCTGGCGCTGGAAGCCTTCACCGCTGCGCTGCCCGAGCTGCTGGGCGGCTCGGCCGACCTGACCGGCTCCAACCTCACCAACACCAAGTCGACGGCGCCGCTGCGCTTTGACGATGCCGGCGTGCCCAACGGCGGCCGCCACATCAACTACGGCGTGCGCGAGTTCGGCATGGCCGCCATCATGAACGGCGTGGCCCTGCACGGCGGCTACATCCCCTACGGCGGCACCTTCCTCACCTTCAGCGACTACAGCCGCAATGCGATCCGCATGGCCGCGCTGATGAAGCAGCGCGTCATCCATGTGTTCACGCACGACTCCATCGGCCTGGGCGAAGACGGCCCGACCCACCAGTCGATCGAGCATGTCGCTTCGCTGCGCCTGATTCCGGGCCTGGATGTCTGGCGCCCGGCCGACACCACCGAAACCGTGGTCGCCTGGACCATGGCCATCGGCAACGCGCAGCGCCCGAGCGTGCTGGCCCTGTCGCGCCAGAACCTGCCCTATGCGCCCAAGACCGCGGTCGATGAAATCGCCAAGGGCGGCTACGTGCTGGCCGAGCCGAGCGAAGTCGGACTGAAGAAGAAGGCGCAAGCCGTCATCATCGCCACCGGCTCCGAAGTTCAGCTGGCCCTGCATGCGCAAGCCCAACTGGCCAAGAGCGGTATCGCCGTGCGCGTGGTCTCCATGCCCTCCACCAGCGTGTTTGATCGCCAGGACCGCGAGTACAAGCTCTCGGTGCTGCCCGAAGGCATCCCGCGCGTGGCGGTCGAGATGGGCGCCAGCGACGGCTGGTGGAAGTACGGCTGCGCAGCCGTCGTCGGCATCGACACCTACGGCGAGTCGGCCCCGGCGCCGGTGCTGTTCCAGCACTTCGGCTTCACGCCGGAGAACCTGGCCGACACGGTGCGTGTGGTGTTGAAGAAGGCTTGATGCCGCGCAGTGTCTTGATGGCCCTTGGTAACCCGGGCGGCAGTGCGACCGGGTATCCTTGCGGCTTCGCCGTTCCGGGCGCCTGACGCACCGCGGGGCCGCAAGAATTCCCAATACCCAGGAGCTTTCCTCATGACGATCAAGATCGGTATCAACGGCTTCGGCCGCATCGGCCGCATGGTGTTCCGCGCTGCCATCGCCAATTTCAAGGACGTGGAAGTCGTTGCCATCAACGACCTGCTGGAGCCTGACTACCTGGCCTACATGCTGACCTACGACAGCGTGCATGGCCGCTTCGACGGCGAAGTCTTGGTCGACGGCAACACCCTGATCGTCAACGGACGGCGCATTCGCCTGACCGCCGTGAAAGACCCGTCCGAGCTGAAGTGGAACGAAGTCGGCGCCGACATCGTGATCGAAGCCACGGGCCTGTTCCTGGACAAGGCCAGTGGCGAGAAGCACCTGGCTGCGGGCGCCAAGAAGGTCGTGTTCTCCGCGCCTTCCAAGGACGACACGCCGATGTTCGTCTACGGCGTCAACCACAAGACCTATGCCGGCCAGGCCATCATCTCCAACGCCTCGTGCACCACCAACTGCCTGGCACCGCTGGCCAAGGTGCTGAACGACAAGTGGGGCATCAAGCGCGGCCTGATGACCACCGTGCACGCTGCCACCGCCACTCAGAAGACCGTGGACGGCCCGAGCAACAAGGACTGGCGCGGCGGCCGCGGCATCCTCGAGAACATCATCCCGTCGAGCACCGGTGCCGCCAAGGCCGTGGGCGTGGTGATTCCCGAGCTGAACAAGAAGCTGACCGGCATGAGCTTCCGCGTGCCCACGAGCGATGTGTCGGTGGTCGACCTGACGGTCGAGCTGAACAACCCGGCCACCTACGCCGAGATCTGCGCCGAGATGAAGGCGCAGTCGGAAGGCGCGCTCAAGGGCGTGCTGGGCTACACGACCGACAAGGTCGTCGCCACCGACTTCCGCGGCGATGCGCGCACCTCGATCTTCGACGCCGACGCCGGCATCGCACTCGACTCCACCTTCGTCAAGCTCGTGTCCTGGTACGACAACGAGTGGGGCTATTCGAACAAGGTGCTGGAGATGGTGCGCGTGGTCGCGGCCTGATCCTGTTGGCCTGGGCGGCATCGCTCGCTGCCTTCAAGAAGCCCCGCTCTGCGGGGCTTTTCCGTTTGTGTCCGTCAAGCGTGGAAGCGATTGCCTTTCTTCACAGCAGGCGGCAGGCCGCGCTTCTACACTGCGGGCATTGCGACCAAGCCTCCAAGGCGTGCTGATGAATTTCGCGACCAAGCAGTTGCTGGCCAGTCTGAGCCTGGCCTTCGTGTTCACTGGCGCCAGCCAGGCCGCCAGCGATGAATCGGCGCGGGTCATCGTGCGCTTCAAGGCCGCGGCGCCGAGCGTGCGGGCCAAGATCATGGCGGCGAACAGCGGCGCGCTCGAAGTGCGCCAGATCGCTCAGACACGCGCACTCAGCCTGGCGCAAAGAATCGGTCGCCCGCTGGCGGCCCTGCGAAGCCTGGACGAGCGCACCCATGTGATGCTTGCGGATGGCCTGAGCTCAGCCGAGCTCGCCAGGCGCCTGGCGCAGGACAGCGAAGTGGAACTGGTTGCGGTCGACCACCTGCGCCGCCACGCGGCCACGACGCCGAACGACCCGCTCTACGCCGTGGGCAACAACAACCTGCCGGCCGTCGGCCAGTGGTACCTGAAGGCGCCGGCGGGCGAGGTGGTCTCCAGCATCAATGCGCCCGACGCGTGGGACAAGACCACCGGCAGCGCTGCCATCGTGGTGGCCGTGCTCGACACCGGCGTGCGCTACGACCACCCGGACCTGGCGGCCAAGCTGCTGCCTGGCTACGACATGATCGGCTTCGCCAGCAGCAGCTCCGTGGCCCGGGCTACCGCCAATGATGGTGACTTGCATGACGCCGACGCCAACGATCCGGGCGACTGGGTCTCGCAAGCCGACATCACCAGCGGCGCGCTGGGCAGTGGCTGCACCAGCGCCGACATCAGCAACAGCTCCTGGCATGGCACGCGGGTCTCCGGCCTGATTGCCGCGTCCAGCAACAACGGCCTGGGCATTGCGGGCGTCAGCTGGGGCAGCAAGATCCTGCCGGTGCGGGTGCTGGGCAAATGTGGCGGCTACGACTCCGACATCATTGCCGGCATGAAATGGGCCGTGGGCCTGAACGTGCCCGGTATCACGACGGTCAATGCAAACCCGGCCCGGGTGCTCAACCTGAGCCTGGGCGGCGAGGGCAGCTGCGCGGCCAGCGACAGCACCGGCGCGCTGTACCGGGAGGTCATCACCCAGGTCACGGCCCGCAACGCTGTGGTGGTGGCGGCCGCCGGCAACACGGCCGGACTGGCCGTGGGCGTGCCGGGCAACTGCCCGGGTGTGGTTGCGGTGGCGGCGCTGCGGCACGTCGGCAGCAAGGTCGGCTTTTCCAGCCTGGGCCCCGAAGTGACCATCAGCGCCCCTGGAGGCAACTGCATCAACACCGGCGCGGGCGAGCCCTGCCTCTACCCGATGCTGAGCACGACCAACAGCGGACCAACAAGCCCCAAGGCGGCGGACAACGCCTATACCGATGGCGCAGCCTCGGTGGGCACCAGCTTCTCGGCGCCCCTGGTGGCGGGCACCGTGGCCCTGATGATGTCGGTGCGGCCGGGCATGAGCCCTGCCGAGGCGATGGCGGCCTTGCGCAGCAGCGCGCGGCCCTTCGTCAGCATCGGCGCCACGGCCGGCACCCTGCAATGCCGAGCGCCCAACGGCACCGAGCTGCTCGAGTGCTATTGCAATACCAGCTACTGCGGCGCCGGCATGCTGGATGCCGCCGCGGCCGTGACTGCGGCCCAGGCGCTGAACGGCGTCACCGTGCAGGCCAGTGCCAGCCCGACGGCCGGCCAGTCGGTCACGCTTACCGCCGGCATCACCGGCCTGGCTGCCGGCCGCAGCGTTGCGGGCTACAGCTGGACCCTGGTCGACGGCGGCGGCATCGTCACCGGTTTCAGCTCGGGCACGAACACGCAGACCGTGACCCTGACGCCCTCGGCTGCCGGCAGCTTCGTGGTGCGGGTCACGCTGACCGATGACCAGGGCACGAGCTACCCAGGCAACCCGAGCACGATCTCGGTCGCTGCGGTGCCTGTGGTGGTGACACCGCCTGTGAGCTCGGGCGGGGGTGGTGGCGGCGGCGGTGCAACCAGCCCCTTGTGGCTGCTGGGCCTCTTGCTGGCCGGCGCCTTGCTGGGCGGCCCGGCCCGCTCTCGGCGCTTGTCAGCGGCTGCCGCCCGAGCTCGCGGCTGAGGCTGCAGCGGGGGCGGGCACGGGCGTGGGCGTGAGCGTGGGCGCAGAAGCCGCCACGCCGGCAGAGGGCACGCAAGTGTGCAGGCCCGGCCCGCCGAACTCGCGGGCCGTCAGCGTTCGCAGCTGCGCCTGCAAGGCGCCGTCGGCGGCTTCGAAGCGCAGCTTGTGGCTGGTTTGGGCCTTCTGCAATTGCAGCACCCGCAGGCCCTTCAGGGCGCGCTGCGAGAAGGCTTCCAGCGCGGCTTCGGCCGCCTTTTCGCTGGCATGCCGGCTCAGCAGCAGGCTGGGCTGTTCTTCGGGCATGCCGGGCAGCGCTTCATAGGGCACCTTGAGCCGCTTGTAGGTTTCTTCCTTGCGCTCGCGGAAGTCCTTGCTGGTCAGCTTGATCGTGGCCACGCCCCACTGGCCCGCCTGCTCGCTGGCCTGCAGCTCATAGCTGGCCGGCGTGATGCCGACGCGCTCCAGCGAGCTCTGCACCTGCTGCAGGGCAGCCTCGCCCACAACCGGGCCGATTTCGATGCAGGCGGTGAGTTGCAAGGCGGCAGCGGCCTGCGGGCTCAGCAGGCTGACCCGGTCGACCTGCTGGGCCTTCTTCAGCCGCTCGGGCTCGCGCTCGCCGATGGCGCGCAAGCCGGTCAGGCCATCCAGCCAGCCCTGGGTCCAGGAGAAGAAGAGCGCATTGACGACCAGCAGCAGAACAAGAAGGGCGCGCAGCATCAATGGGGATCCCCGGGTGAAAAACGGACTGAAACCTCGCCGCCGCTGACGGCTTGCGGCGCGCCGCTGCCGGTCTGCAGCAGCAGCTCGCCCTGCGCGTTCACGCCAGCGCCCAGGCCTTCAAGGCTGCCAGCGGTGATGAGTTGGCCGCGCAGGAGGTCGCGGCGCTTGTAGGCGTCAAGCCAGGGCGTCAGACCTTGGCTCGCATAGCCGGCCAGCAGGCTGATCAGCGGGCGTGCCAGCAGGGCCAGGGCGCGCGGTGCATCGATGCCTGGATAGAGCTCATCCAGACTCGCGAAGCCGGTCGCGAACTGGTGGCCGTCCACCGGCTTGCCTTCGGCCAGAATGTTCAGGCCGATGCCGACGACGACCATGCGCTGGCCACCGGCCGGCACGGTCTCGATCAGGATGCCGCCAAGCTTGCGGCCATCGAGCCAGAGGTCGTTGGGCCATTTGAGGCCGATGTGCAGCGCGCCTTCACCGGGCGGCTCCAGCGCGTCCGCCAGCACGGTGCCCACCGCCAGCGACAGGCCGGCCGAGTCGGCCAGGGCCATGGGCAGGGCCAGCGAGATGGTCAGCGAGGCGCCAGGGCTGGCGACCCAGCTGCGGCCCATGCGGCCGCGGCCCTGGGTCTGATGCTCGGCCACCAGCAGGCAGGGCTGCAGGTCGTGGCTGCGGCGGGCGTGGCCGCGGCGATCGCTTGACGGCTCTTCGCTGCTCTGGCGCAGGCGCTCCAGCAGTTCGGTATTGGTGGAGCCGCAACGGGCCAGCACCTCGATCGAGAGACCGGGCAGCAGGGGTTCGAGCTCCTGCCAGAGCGCCTCGGCGCCCCAGTTCAGGTGTGTGGCAGGGCTCAGGCTCATGGTGGGGCGATGGCTTTGTTGAATGAGGCGGCTTCAGCGCTTGGGCGCCAGCATCGTGCCACGGCAGACCTCGCTGCCGCAACGGCAGGCGAACTGCTTCTTCAATTTGGCCGTGTGGCGCTCCTCGATCACGAGGCCGTAGTCGTAGAACAGCTCCTCGCCCGGCAGGATGTCGCGCAGCGCCTTGATGAAGACACGGCCCTCGGGCGTTTCGTCGGCTTCGCAGTTGGGGTCGCAGCTGTGGTTGATCCAGCGCGAGCTGTTGCCGCCAAAGAGGGCGTCGATGACATGGCCGCCTTCGATATGGAAGTAGAAGGTATGGTCCGGTTGCTTGGGATCGTGCGGATGGCGGCGCAGTGCCTCCGGCCAGTCGATCCTCTCGCCTGTGTACTCGATGATGGTGGTGCCGGCCTCGATGTCCGCGACGGCATAGACTCCGCGCCCATGAACCCCGGATTGCCTGACCTGGATACGGCGGCTGGAGGATTTAGGGCTTGCGGCTTGCGTCATCGAGTCTTGTGGTTACATTGAATTCATGGGTGTGCGTGCGCGTGGGCGCGCGTACGCGAGGCCGGATTGTAGGCAGCGTCTCGGAACGGGAAGCTGCGCTGTCGTAAAAATGAAAGAGTCATGAGCAAGTCACTGATCATTGCCGAGAAGCCCAGCGTGGCCCAGGACATCGTGCGCGCTCTCACGCCCACCGCGGGCAAGTTCGAGAAGTACGACGAGTACTACGAGAGCGAGGGCTATGTCGTCAGCTCGGCCGTCGGCCACCTGGTCGAGATCAAGGCGCCGGAAGAGTTCGACGTCAAGCGCGGCAAATGGAGCTTCGCCAACCTGCCGGTGATTCCGCCGCACTTCGACCTGAACCCGATCGACAAGAGCAAGGGTCGCCTGAACGCGCTCGTGAAGCTGATCCGCCGCAAGGACGTGACCTCGCTGATCAATGCCTGCGACGCGGGCCGCGAGGGTGAGCTGATCTTCCGCCTGATCCTGCAGTACGCCGGCACGGCCAAGGCCGCGATCACCAAGCCGGTCACGCGCCTGTGGCTGCAGTCGATGACGCCGGCGGCGATCCGCGAAGGCTTCGAGAAGCTGCGCAGCGACGCGCAGATGATGCCGCTGGCCGACGCCGCGCGCTGCCGCTCCGAGGCCGACTGGCTGGTGGGCATCAACGGCACCCGCGCGATGACCGCGTTCAATTCACGCGACGGCGGCTTCTTCCTGACCACCGTGGGCCGGGTGCAGACGCCGACGCTGTCCATCGTGGTCGAGCGCGAAGAGAAGATCCGCAAGCACATCTACCGCGACTACTGGGAAGTGCGCAGCACCTTCGACGCGAAGGCCGGCCAGTACGAAGGCAAGTGGTTCGACCCCAAGTGGAAGAAGAACCCCGAGGACGCCGAACAGCGCGCCGACCGCGTCTGGACCAAGGCTGAAGCTGATGCGATTGCGACGGCCGTCAAGGGCCAGCCCGCCAGCGTCACCGAAGAAAGCAAGCCCAGCAACCAGGCCAGCCCGGGGCTGTATGACCTGACCACCTTGCAGCGCGAGGCCAACTCGCGATTCGGTTTCTCGGCCAAGACCACGCTGTCGCTGGCCCAGGCCCTGTATGAAAAGCACAAGGTCCTGACCTACCCGCGTACCGATTCGCGCTACCTGCCGGAAGACTACGTGGCCGTGGCCAAGCAGACCGCCGAGATGCTGGCCGACGAAGGCGGCATGCTCGCCCCGCACGCGAAGACGGCGCTGCAGAACGGCTATATCAAGCCGATGAAGAAGGTGTTCGACAACGCCAAGGTCTCGGATCACTTCGCCATCATCCCGACGCTGCAGCCGGCCAAGGGCCTCAGCGAAATCGAGGCCAAGCTCTACGACCTGGTGGTCAAGCGCTTTCTTGCGGTGTTCTTCCCGCCCGCTGAATTCCAAGTCACCACGCGTATCTCTACCGTCAAGGCTGCCGGCAAGGAGTTCGCCTTCCAGACCAATGGCAAGGTGCTGGTGAAGCCGGGCTGGCTGGCCATCTATGGCAAGGAAGCGCAGAACGACGACACCGACGCCAGCGGCGTCAACCTGGTGCCGGTGCAGGCCGGCGAGATGGTGGCCACCGAGAGCGTGGACGTGAAGGCTCTGCAGACCAAGCCGCCGGCCCGCTACAGCGAAGCCACGCTGCTGTCCGCCATGGAAGGCGCGGGCAAGCTGATCGATGACGACGAACTGCGCGAAGCCATGGCCGAGAAGGGCCTCGGCACGCCAGCCACGCGCGCCGCCACCATCGAAGGCCTGATCACCGAGAAGTACATGCTGCGCGAAGGCCGCGAGCTGATACCCACGGCCAAGGCCTTCCAGCTGATGACGCTCTTGCGCGGCCTCGACATCGAGGACCTGACCAAGCCCGAACTCACCGGCAACTGGGAACAGAAGCTGGCCGAGATGGAAAAGGGGCGCCTGGGCCGCGAGGCCTTCATGGCCGAGATTGCAGCGATGACCGAGAAGGTCGTGCGCAAGGCCAAGGAATACGACCGCGACACCATTCCCGGTGACTATGCGACGCTGAAGACGCCCTGCCCCAAGTGCGGCGGCGTGGTGAAGGAGAACTACCGCCGCTTCACCTGCACCGGCAAGTCTGGCGATGCAGAAGGCTGTGGCTTCTCCATCGGCAAGATCCCGGGCGGGCGCAGCTTCGAGCTGCATGAGGTCGAGCAGTTCCTGGCCAACAAGAAGATCGGCCCGCTGGAAGGCTTCCGCTCCAAGGCGGGCTGGCCCTTCACGGCCGAGCTGGCCCTGGTCTATGACGAGGAGATCCAGAACTGGAAGCTCGAGTTCGACTTCGGCGAGGACGCCAAGAAGGCGGAGGGCGACGGCGAACCGGTGGACTTCGGCGCGCAGACCCCGCTCGGCGCCTGCCCCAAATGCCAGGGCCGGGTCTTCGAGCATGGCAGCAACTACGTGTGCGAGCATGCCGTCGGCGCGAGCGTGAACTGCGACTTCAAGAGCGGCAAGATCATCCTGCAGCAACCCATCGAGGCGGCGCAGATGGAAAAGCTGCTGGCCACCGGCAAGACCGACCTGCTGGAGAACTTCGTCTCCAACAAGACGCGCCGCAAGTTCAAGGCTTTCCTGGCGTACGACAAGAAGGCCGGCAAGGTGATGTTCGAGTTTGAGCCGCGTGCTGCCAAGGCACCGGCCGGCAAGACCGCTGCCAAGACCGCCGCCACGAAGACGGTGGCCGCCAAGGCCCCTGCCGCCAAGAAGGTCGCCGCAAAGAAGGCAGCCAAGAGCGCTTGATGCCGGCACAATCGGCCCAGCTGTTTTTATGAAGTGAGCAGTTCTTGATCGGACCCACGACCAGCTTGCAGACCCGCCTGACCGCCGGCATCGCGCTGGCGGCTGCCGTGCTGGTCACCGCTCTGGGCTGGTACTGGACCGAACGCGAAGAGAACGAGCTGACGCAGGCGCTGCAGCGACGCCAGGGCCGCATGGCCGAGCTGGCGGCGCGTGGTTTCGCCGGCCCGATCTGGAACCTCGATACGGCAGCCGTCGGCAACCTGCTGGACGCGGTGATGGCCGAGCCTGAGGTGCACGCCATCGAGCTGAATGCGGTGGGCGTGGATGCCGAGCCGACCCGGCGCGTGCGCGAGCGCGAGGCCGTGCAGCCGCTGACGGTGGAGTTCGACATCGTCCACCAGGCTTCGCCCCAGGCCGCGCCGGCCAAGGTGGGCAGTGGCCGGCTGGTCTACACGAGGCAGTTCGTCTCCGAAGCCGTGGCGCAATCGCGCCGCTTTGTCGCCTCCATCCTGGCGGCCGTGCTGCTGGCGGTGATTGCCACCAGCGCCCTGCTGATACGCCGTTTCGTCAAGCTGCCGGTGTCGCGGCTGGGCGCCGTGGCGCAGCGTGTGGCAGGGGGCGAGCTGGGTTCGACCACGCCGGTCGAGCGGCGCGATGAGCTGGGCGTGCTGACCGAGCAGTTCAACACTATGAGCCTGCAGTTGCAGCGCTCGGCCGAGGTCTTGCGCGCCAGCGAAGAGCGCTACCGAAGCCTGTTCGAGAACGCGACCATGGGCATCTTCCAGTGCGATGCCCGAGGGCGACTCTTGCGCCTGAATCGCGCCCTGGCGCAGATGCTGGGCTTTGCCCGGCCCGAGCAGGTGCTGGGCCACTCGCACAGCCTGCGCCGCCTGGCCCGCATTGAGCTGCCCGAGTACCGCCGCCTGGCCAGTGCCCTGCTGCGCCACCGCGTGCTGACGCAGGTGCCGCTGCTGATCTCCACGCACGACGGCCAGCAGCGCTGGGTCGAGCTCAGCGCCCACATCGTGCCGGATGCCGCCGGCCCGCGCATCGAGGGCATGCTCAGCGACATCAGCGAGCGCCGTGCCGCCGAGCAGGAGCTGACCCGCCACCGCGACCACCTGGAAGAGCTCGTGGCCGAGCGCACCGCCGAGCTGAGCCAGGCCAAGCTGCGCGCCGAAGCCGCCAGCCAGAGCAAGAGCCGTTTCCTGGCCACGATGAGCCATGAGTTCCGCACGCCGCTGAACGCCATCCTCGGTTTCTCGCAGCTCCTGCAGATGGATGCGAGCCTGAACGCCAGCCAGATCGGCAAGATCAACCTGATCCGCGACTCCGGCGACCATCTGCTGAGCCTGATCACCGACGTGCTGGACATGGCCAGCATCGAGGCCGGTCGCGTGCGTCTGCAAAGCGAAGCGCTGGACCTGCGTGCGCTGATGGAAGTGGCCTGCGATGCCGTGCGCCTGCGTGCCGAGGAAAAGCATCTCGAGTTGCGCATGGAGCTGCACAACGACCTGCCCACGCGCGTGCGCGCCGACGGCCAGCGACTGCGCCAGGTGCTCTTGAACCTGCTGTCCAACGGCGTGAAGTTCAGCGATGCGGGCGAGGTTCGCCTGGCCTGCCAGCCGGTCTGGCAGGGTGACGGCCGCGTGCGCTTGCGCTTCGAGGTCAGCGACACCGGCATCGGCATCGAGCCGGCGCAACTGGAGCGACTGTTCCAGCCCTTCGAGCAGGTCTCCGAAGACGCCCGGCGCCTTGGCGGCACGGGCCTTGGCCTGTCGATCAGCCAGCAGCTGGTGCGCTTGATGGGCGGCCAGATCAGCGTGGTCAGCGAGCGCGGCGGCGGCAGCTGCTTCAGCTTCGAGCTCGAAGTCCCGGTTTCCGCCTGATGTACGCAAGCCGGCGATAAGCCGCGGCTTGCATACTCGCCACCATGTCCTGGATGGTCTTCTACAAGCTGCTGGCGATCTTCATCGCCGTGGCGATAGGCTGGTTCGTCGGCCGCATGCGCTGGCTGGGCCAGGCCGACGCGGGCGGCAGCGGCGGCGATCCGGCGCGCGTGCTGTCCAACGCGGCCTTCTACATCTTTGTGCCGGCGCTGCTGTTCCGCACCACTGCGCGGGTCGACTTCGCGGTCATGCCCTGGCCCACGCTTCTGGCGTTCTTCATCCCGGTGATGCTCCTGATGCTGGCGGTCTATGCCTGGCAGCGCTGGCGTGGCACGGGCACGGCCGCGATGCCGGCCACGCGGGCCATCACCACCGTGTTCGGCAATACCTTGCAGGTGGGCGTGCCGGTGGCGGCCGGTGTGTTCGGCGAATCGGGCCTTGCCATCCACATCACCGTGGTCAGCCTGCATGCCTTGAGCTTGCTGACGGTGCTGACGCTGCTTGTCGAACTGGACCTGGCCCGCGAGCGCTCGCGCGAAGCGCCGGCCGGCCTGGTGGCAACGCTCAAGACCACGCTGCGCAACACCGTGATCCATCCGGTCGTGTTGCCGGTGGTGGCCGGCCTCCTCTGGAACGCGCTGGGCCTGGGCCTGCCCGCCGTGATCGACGAAGTGCTGGCCACGCTGGGCACGGCCGTGGTGCCGCTTTGCCTGACCCTGATCGGCATGTCGCTGGCCTACTACGGATGGCCCCAGCGCTGGCGCGGCATGCTGGGCCTGGTGTTCTTGAAGCTGATGGTGCTGCCCGCGCTGGTGCTGGTGCTGGCGCATTGGGGTCTGGGCCTCAACGGCCAGCCGCTGGCGGTCATCGTGATGATGGGCGCGCTGCCGGTGGGCTCCAACGCGCTGATCTTTGCGCAGCGCTACCGCACGCTGGAGGGCGAAACCACGGCGGCCATCGTGCTTTCCACCCTGCTCTTTGTCGTGACGGCGCCTTTGTGGCTCGCGCTGCTGGCCTTGCTGTGACGCGAAGCGCCCACTATGGCCCATCGTCGAGAATGGGCTCACGATGAGCCAAGATCTGAATTCCTACATGGACGGCCTGGGCGCCGCCGCCCGGGCCGCCGCCACCACCATGGCCGCGGCCTCCACCGCCGCCAAGAACCAGGCCCTCGTGGCGCTGGCCCGGCGCCTGCGTGAATCCGGCCCAGCCCTGGCCGAGGCGAATGCCAAGGATCTGGCTGCCGCAGCGGGCCTGGACGCACCGATGCGCGACCGCCTCAAGCTCGATGCCAAGACCCTGGCCACCGTGGCCGAAGGCTGCGAGCAGATCGCGGCCATGCCCGACCCGACGGGTGAGATCACCGGCGTCAAGCGGCGGCCCTCGGGCATCAGCGTCGGCCAGATGCGCGTGCCCCTGGGTGTGTTCGGCATGATCTACGAGAGCCGCCCGAACGTGACCATCGAGGCCGCGTCGCTGGCGATCAAGAGCGGCAATGCCTGCATCCTGCGCGGCGGCTCGGAGGCCATCCATTCGAACAAGGCGCTGGCCGCATTGGTTGGCGACGCGCTGGCCGAAGCTGGCCTGCCACGCGAGGCCGTGCAACTGATCAGCACAACAGACCGCGCCGCCGTGGGCCGCCTGATCACGATGCCGCAGTTCGTGGACGTGATCATCCCGCGCGGCGGCAAGGGCCTGATCGAGCGCATCAGTGCCGAGGCGCGCGTGCCGGTGATCAAGCATCTGGACGGCAATTGCCACAGCTATGTCGATGCCGAGGTCGATCTGGACCTGGCCTTGAAAGTCGTCGACAACGCCAAGACGCAGAAGTACAGCCCCTGCAATGCCACCGAGTCGCTGCTCGTGCACGCAGCGCAGGCGGCGGCCTTCCTGCCCAGGATCGGTGCCGTGTTTGCGGCCAAGGGCGTGGAGATGCGGGGCTGCCCGCGAACGCTGGCCTTGCTGGGCCCGCTTGCTGGTGCCAGGCTGGCGGCGGCCAGCGAGGCCGATTGGGGCACCGAGTACCTCGCGCCCATCATCAGCATCAAGGTGGTCGACAGCCTGGACGAGGCCATCGCCCACATCAACCGGCATGGCTCGCATCACACCGATGCGATCCTGACCACGAACCATCCGAACGCGATGCGCTTCCTGCGCGAGGTCGATTCGGCCAGCGTGATGGTCAACGCCAGCACCCGCTTCGCCGACGGCTTCGAGTACGGCCTGGGCGCCGAGATCGGCATCTCCACCGACAAGTTCCACGCCCGTGGTCCGGTCGGCCTGGAGGGGCTGACCTCGATGAAGTGGGTGGTGCTGGGGCAGGGCGAAGTGCGCGGCTGAACACCGCGCACCAGGCCCGCCCGGGGTCAGCGAATCACGATCTGCAGCACGTGCCCCGGCGGCACCATGATGCCCTTGCGGCGGTAGCGGGCTCCTGCAGCCGCAGTCGTGCTTTCCCACTGGTAGATGTGGGCGCCTGGGTAGAGACGCCAAGTCCCGTAGATCTGCTCACTGGGACCTGACCCCAGCGTCTTGAGGTCGATGGCAGGCAGATCGACCTCCGCATTGACATAGGGCGGCATGCCCAGACCGGGTCCGTCTTCCGAGTGGAAAGGGCCCGCGATGCTCAGGTTCATGGCGCTGTAGTGTTCCATCAGGCCCTTGCCCGAGAGCTGGAACACCTGGTCATCCAGGCATCTGAAACTGCCGTCGGCCGTGTCTTCCTTGGGGCAATTGAAGGTCAGGCCTCGCAGCAGGCTGGCACCCAGCCGCCGGTCCAGATAGCCGGCGAGGCTGCCACCCACGCTGTAGTTCACGCCGTCGCCACCCAGGAACTGCACGGGGAAGGAGCTGGACTGGTAGCTGGCCATGCGCAAGGCCATGGGGGCGAACCGGCTGCCATCGGCCTTGGTGATCAGCTCCGAAGAGACGAGGTCCTCGGCGACCATGGCGGTCATTTCTTCCAGCCAGGATTCGTGCCGGGGCCCGTTGTTGAGCAGCCAGCGCTGGTAGTTGTTGACCTGGTGCATGAATTCATGCACCAGCGATGATTTGATGAAATTCAGGTCGGTCTTGATGAAGCGCGCATTGACGACCATGAGGATGGCCTCGTTGCTCCTCGGAAGCGACGTCTTGCGATACAGGTCGCCAGAGTAGACATAGGCGCCCCAGTACTGATTGGCGCCTGGATCGGCCAGCAGGACGTTCACCGGCTGCAGGGCAGCGTCGCTGATGATGTAGGAGAGTTCATGCAGGCCGAAGACTTCTGCACGCAACAGCTGCTGCAGTCGCTGGAAGCCGCCCTTTTCGCCGCAGGCCATCGGCTTGAAGTCATCAGCGATCTGCGTGTTGCTCAGCAGCTCGTTGCTCCGGGCGTTCTCGTCGACCCAGAACAGGACCATGCGGCCTCCAGGCAGGCTGCAGCTGTCTGCCAGGCGGCTCTTGTATGGCAGGCCGGTGCTGGCGTCATTCCAGTCGCGGCTGCTGCCGATCTCCGGCACCGGCAGCGCTGGTCGCGGCGCAGCGCTCTGAATCTTGCGCTGGCCGCCACCGGCTCGCGCCGTGCCGCTGAGCTTGTCCAGTGCGGCCGTCAGCGCCCGATCTCTGGCCAGATGCTCGGCATGGGCCTCATCGCGTCGGCGCTCTATCGAGTCGGGCGCTTCGGTCGTGGACGCCGTGTAAGTCGCGATCGAGGAGGTTCCTGCGCTTTTTACCGGGCGTGCCGCCATCCCCAGGGACTGGCCGAGTTCGGCAATGCCGGCATTGCTGCCGGTGGCATTGCTCAGGCTGACCAGAACTTGCCGGCCCGCCGCGACCCCGGCGATGTCGATATTGACGGCCTGCGCATGCGGCTGGTCATTGATCAGTTGCCAGCGGCCCAGGCCTTCGCCGGCATAGAGGTCTGCTGCCGCGGCCGGGCAGGGCTCGGCGGCGCAGGGTGCCGGCGGAATGTTGTCGAGGCGGTTGGCCACCACTTTGATGGAGGCCGTCTGCCGGGCGACCTTCTGACTGACGCTGTCCCGGCCAATCACCTGGAGCTGGTAGACCCCGGGATAGGGATAGCGGTGGCTGACTTCATCGCCGGTCGCGGTGGATCCGTCGCCAAACTTCCATTCGTGGACGATGGATTGGCCCAGGTCCGCCGAGGATTCGGCCTTGAACAGGACCTCCTCACCCGGCACGAAGGGCCCCTGCGGTGCCGTCAGCTTGGGCGGGTAGACGGTTTGAGGGTCGAGGGAGGTGGCGCGCAGGGTGACCGTGGCGTAGTCGGGCAGGTCCTCCATGTCCAGCGAGATCACGTAGTCGCCAGGCCGGTCGGGCTGCAGTTTGGCAGTGAGGAGCCCCCAGGTGTCCGCTTGAATCACGGCGCTGCTGCCCTTGGGCGCCTTGACCAGGGTCCATGTGCGAGCCCTGCCGTTGATCTCGCGTCCATCCACCGCTCGATTCGCTGACGCGTCAAGGGTAGCAAGCTGGCCCACCAGGACCGAGCTGGGCGCCTTGATGCTGCCGGTCGGCCTGGTGATGACCTGCACAAGCATGCTGGCGCCGGTGATGTTCACGTCGCCGCTGCTTGGCTTCAGCTCGATCCAGTACTGACCCACTGCATCCGGGGTGAAGGTCATGGAGGGGGCCGTGCCGCTTGCCAGCATCGGTGGCAGCCGGCTTCGCTCGGGCGCGGACCTCAGGAACCAGTCATAGACCACCGTGGCATTGCCGACGGTACCGACAAAGTAGATGCTCACCGTCCGCGGTACGCCGACGGCCATATTGCAGCTCAGCGGACCGTTGCATGTGTAGGTGGGGTAAGCGATGACGCTGCGCATCGTGGAGGCCGCGAGGGTGCGGACCGTCTTGGTGACGGTCTCACCCTGGATGGCCTCCACCTGTACCTGGTATTGCCCGGCCACGTCGGCCTTCAGGCTGACTTCCGAACCCCAGGCTGCGCTGAGCTTGGCTCCGCTGCCGCTCGGCCCCTCGAGAAGCGTCCAGCGGTAGGTGGTCAAGCCGTTGACGGCGGCGGTGGGCTGACGGGCCTGCAGCACGGTGGCCTGCCCCAGCTGCAGCTGGCCCGTCGGAGCCGAGGTCTCGATCAGCGGCCCGGCGACTGCGTCCACGGCCAGTTGCCGCTGGACTTTCTCTCCGTCGGCGCCAGTGACGGTCCATTGCACGACGTAGCGCCCCGGCTCATCGGTGCTGAGCAACTGGCTGCTGCTTTCTCCTGGCGGCAGGGTGACCTGGCTGCTTGCCGGGCGCTCCAGCAGCTGCCATGTCATGGCGGCAGGGCTCGCGCTGCCCTGATCCAGGTAGCCATTGATCTGCAGCGACTCGCCGGCACGTACCTGCGAGGGTCCGTTCAACTGGATGGACAGCGTGGCTTTCGGCGCTGGCGTGCTGCCTGAATGGTCAGCGCTCCCTCCGCCGCCACAGCCGGCCAGCAAGATGGCGACAAACAAACCGGCCCAGACCCGGCGCCGACCCGCGGGTGCTCGCTTCTGCATGAATGATTCCCCCTGCCGCCCTTGAGCTTGTGATGCATTGGTCTGCAGCGAGCGCGCAAGACCTGGCCCCCGCGGGTGCGGCGCGGTGGGCGGTGACATTGTGTGGTTGGCAGCGGCTGCCGGCGAAGCGCTGGGCCCTGGTGTTTTCCCTTTCTGTGCCCCGGTCTCACTGCCAATCGCCCTGGACACATAACATGCAGGTCTGGCGGCAATGAGGCCGCCTTTCGAGCTGTACCCCATGAGCACTCTTCCCAAAGACACCCCGCCGCAAGCCAACAGCGGCCGCAAGGCCCTGGTGCTGTTTTCCGGCGGACAGGATTCCACCACCTGCCTGGCCTGGGCGCTGGAGCGCTATGCGGCGGTCGAGACCCTGGGTTTCGACTATGGCCAGCGCCACCTGGTCGAGCTGGAATGCCGCCTGGAAGTGCTGGCCGAATTGAAGGCGCGCTTCCCGCAATGGGCGCCCAATCTCGGCGAAGACCATCTGCTGGACCTGTCGCTGCTGGGCCAGATCTCCGAAACCGCGCTGACCAGCGAACGGGCCATCGAGCTGCAGGCCAACGGCTTGCCCAACACCTTTGTGCCCGGCCGCAACCTGCTGTTCCTGAGCTTTGCCGCCACCTTGGCGTATCGCCGGGGTGCCTCGGTGCTGGTGGGTGGCATGTGCGAGACCGATTACTCGGGCTATCCGGACTGCCGCGACAACACCTTGAAGGCGCTGCAGGTCGCGCTGAGCCTGGGCCTGGACACGCCCATGACCCTGGAAACGCCGCTGATGTTCATCACCAAGGCCGAAACCTGGGCCTTGTCCGAGCAACTGGGCGGCCCGGCGCTGAACGAGCTGATCGTCGAGCACACGCACACCTGCTATCTGGGCGAGCGCAAGACCCGCCATGCCTGGGGCTATGGCTGCGGCAACTGCCCGGCTTGTGAATTGCGCGCGCGCGGCCACGCCGAGTTCATGCAGGGCCGCTCATGATCGGCTACCTGGGCTGGGCGCTGCTGGCGCTCGTGGTCTTCTGGGCCATCGGTGCCTACAACCGCGTGATGAAGCTGCGCAATGCGATAGGCAAGGCCTTTGCGCAGCTTGACGAGCACCTCACCCGGCGCGCTGAAATCTGCGACAAGCTCTGTGAGCTGCTGCGGCCCCTGCTGCCGGCCGAGCAATCGACGTTCGACACGCTGGCCGCCTCGCAAGCGGAGGCCCAGCAATTGGCCGCCGAGGTGCGCGCCAAACCCTATGCGGCCGACCCAGTGGCGAGTCTTGCCGTTGCAGCGGCAGTGCACGCGGCAGCGCTGGCGCGGCTGACCTCGATGCTCGAGCATCACGCCGAGCTGCGCGAGCATGCCGAGCTCTATGTCCTTCAGGACGAGTTGAAGCTGGTGGAGCGTCAGCGCGCCTTCACGCGCCAGCTCTTCAACGAGGCGGTGCGCCAGTACAACGAGGCGGTGCGCGAATTCCCGACCCGCCTCCTGACCGGCGTCTACGGCTTCATGGAAGCCAGATCGCTCTGATCAGTTACAGACGATGGCGCCGGTGTTGACGAGTTCCTGGAACAAGGCCATCAGCGCTTTTCCGCTCATCGCGTAGGGGTCGAGCTTCGCCGTCGAGCAGTACTTCAGCACCAGCGCCGGGTTGAGCCGGTGCAGGTTGACCGAGCCCATGGTCCAGCCAGCGAAATGGCGCTCGCCGATTTCTTCGTAGCTGAGCAGCACCACGTCCTTGTGGCGGGCATCGGCCACGATGTGCTTGTAGCGGGCATTGACTGCCTCGCGGCCGCCTTCCAGCACCTGGATGAAGATGCCGTCGCTGTAGCAGAGCAGGCCGGTCAGGCCCTCGGCCGGGTTGTGCTCGCGCGACTGCTTGAGGATGGCATTGAGCTCCGCATCGCCCACGGGGCTGGCGGCACGGCTGGCGTAGAGAAGACGGACAAGCATGGGGTTGCTCCTGGAGCGCATTCTTTCTATTTACTTCTTGCTGAGCAGCGAGAGGAACTCGCGGCGCAGATTCGGGTCTTTCAGGAAGGCGCCGCGCATCACGCTGTTGGTCATCATGGACTCGCTGTCCTTGACGCCGCGCCAGTGCATGCAGAAGTGGTCCGCCTCCATCACGATGGCCAGCCCGTCGGGCTGCACGCGCTCCTGCAACTCATTGGCCAGCATGGTGACAGCCTCTTCCTGGATCTGCGGCCGGCTCATGATCCAGTCGCACAGCCGTGCGTACTTGGACAAGCCGATCAGGTTCGAGTGCTCGTTCGGCAAGAGACCGATCCAGACCCGGCCCATGATGGGGCAGAGGTGGTGCGAGCAGGCGCTGCGCACGGTGATCGGGCCGACGATCATCAGCTCGTTCAGGCGGGCCACATTGGGGAACTCGGTCACTGCCGGCGCCTCGACATAGCGGCCGCGGAATACCTCGCGCACAAACATCTTGGCCACGCGCTTGGCGGTTTCCTGGGTGTTGTGGTCGCTGTCGGTGTCGATCACCAGGCTGCGCAGCACGTCCTGCAGCTTGGCGGCCACCTCGGCCTGGACCTCATCGAGCTCGCCCTCGCGCACGAAGGCGGCGATGTTGTCGTTGGCATGGTGGCGGCAGCCGGCGCTGACCAGGCGGTAGCGGATGCGCTCGGAGGCGCTGAGGCCGGCGGGCGTGTCGTCTGAGGCTTCGGAGGCTCCGGTCATCATGGCTGTGTGTTCTTGTTCATGCAGCAGGGATTGTGGCCGGATCGCCGGGAACCTGCTCAGTCAAGTCAGGATGTCCCCCTACACTGAGCGCGTGTCTGCTGTCCCTACCCCCTCTCATTTCGCTCCGCCGCTGCAAAAGCTGCTCCTGCAGGTGGCCGATGCCGTGCAGGGCGTGCAGGCCGGCCAGTCCCTGACCGAGCTGCTGGCGCGCTGCCCGGCCGAGCTGCGGCCTGGCACGCAGGCCTTGACCTTTCATGTGCTTCGCCACCTCGGCGCGGCCCAGGCGGCCCGCAAGCTCCTGGCGCCCAAGGCGCCGCCGCCCAAGGTCGACAGCCTTCTGCTCTCCGCCCTGGCGCTGCTGTGGCCGGTGGCCGAGCCCGCCTACGCCGATCACACGGTGGTGGACCAAACCGTCTCGGCCGCCCGCAAGCGCGCCGCGCCCTCGGCCGGCTTCATCAATGCGGTGCTGCGCCGATTCCTGCGCGAGCGCGAGGCCCTGGTGGCCGCGGCTCAGCGCGACCCGCAAGGCGCCTTCAACCATCCGCCCTGGTGGATAGAGCGCCTGAAAGCCGACTGGCCTGAGCAGTGGAAAGCGATCCTGGCGGCCAACAATGAACAACCGCCGATGAGCTTGCGCGCGCATGCCGGGCGCGGTTCGGCGGCAAGCTATCTGGAGCGCCTCACGCAAGCCGGCCTGGGTGGCAGGCTGCTGGGCGAGCTGGCGCCGCAAGCCGTGGTGCTGGACAAGCCGGTGCCCGTGCAGCAACTGCCGGGCTTTGCCCAAGGCGATGTTTCCGTGCAGGACGCCGCCGCCCAGTTGGCCGCACCGCTGCTCCTGAACGACCGTGCCGGCCTGCCGCCGCTGCCCGAGGCGCCACGCCTGCTGGATGCCTGCTCGGCGCCCGGCGGCAAGACCGCACATCTGCTGGAGCTGCGCCCCAAGGCCGAGGTGCAGGCGCTGGATGCCGACGCCCAGCGCCTGGCCCGTGTCCAGGACACCTTGAGCCGCCTTCAGCAAAGTGCCACGCTGAAGGCCGCCGATGCCCGCGACACCGCGAGCTGGTGGGATGGCCAGGCCTTCGACGCCATCCTCCTCGATGCGCCCTGCAGCGCCTCGGGAATCGTGCGTCGCCACCCCGACGTGCGCTGGCTGCGCCGCCCGGGCGACATCGCCCAGCTGGCCGACATCCAGGCCGGCCTGCTGGATGCGCTGTGGCCCACCCTGAAGGCCGGTGGCCGCATGGTCTACGCCACCTGCTCGGTCTTCAAGGCCGAAGGTCAGGCCCAGGTCGATGCGTTTTTGCAACGATGCCCGGACGCCGAACTGATTCCGGTGGATGGCTTCACGGGCCATCTGCTGCCCCTCGCACACAATGAGGCACAGCCGGCTGGGGCCTCGATCGTCGATGGCTTTTTCTATGCCTTGCTGCTGAAGAAGAAAGCCTGATCGTTTTGCGCCGACGTCAGTTCGTCTCCGCTGCCACCACCCTTTTGTCCGCCGCCCTGCTGGGCCTGGCGGCGCCTGTGCTGGCCCAGGGTATCGAGCTCGTGCACCTGAAGACCGAGAAGGCCGAGGACGCGCTGGAGCTCAGCTTCAACACCCGCTTCGAGCTGCCGCGCGGCGTTGAAGAGGCGCTGATGAAGGGCGTGCCCATCTACTTCACCGCCGAGGTCAGCGTGTTCCGCAACCGCTGGTACTGGCGCGACTCCCGCGTGGCCCGCGTCAACCGCACCTGGCGGCTGACCTGGCAGGCGCTGACCCGGCAATACCGGATCAGCACTGGCGGGCTGAATCAGAGCTTCTCCACGCTCAGCGAAGCGATGAGCTCGCTGCGCGGCGTCAGCGCCTGGCGCATCGCGGAAGCGCGCGACCTTGAAGACGATGGGCGCTTTTACCTGGAGTTCAGCTATAAGCTCGACACCAGCCAGTTGCCCAAACCGATGCAGATCGGCCTGGGCCTGCCCCAGGGCTGGACCCTGGGCATCGAGCGCACGTTGAGCCTCAACGCTGACCTCACGCTGCGCCAGAGCCAATGACCCGCGCTGCTCGATGGGCTTGGGTCATCTCGCTGGTGACCATCACCGGCGTTTGCGGCGTCCTGTCCTTCCTGCTGTCCATCGGCGCGACCACGCCGCGCGGCTTCTTCGAGCGCCATTACGCCTGGCTGTTCTGGGTCAATGTGGCGGTGGCCGTGGTGCTGATGCTGGTGATCGGCATTGCCGCGCTGCGCCTGTTCCTGCGCGTGCGCAGCGGCAAGTTCGGCAGCCGGCTGCTGCTCAAGCTCGCGGGCATCTTTGCCCTGGTCGGCGTCGTGCCGGGCCTCTTGATCTACACCGTGTCGTATCAGTACGTGAACCGCAGCATCGACAGCTGGTTCGACGTGCGCCTGGCCAGCGCCTTGCAGTCGGGCCTTGAGCTGGGTGCCGGCACCTTTGAAGCCATGGGCATCGAGCTGGGCCAGAAGGTGCGCGATGCGGCCGACAAGCTGCGCGACACCAACTTCTCGCAGCAGGTGCTGGCGCTGGAGCGGCTGCGCGAGCAGATGAATGTGCGCACCATTGCGCTGGTCGGGCCCAATGGCCAGATCCTTTCCGGCGTCGGCGGCGACACCGGCTCGCTCCTGCCTGATCGGCCAGACCTGTCGCTGCTGCGCCGGGCGCGCAGCGAGGAGGTGGCGGTCGGCAAGCCTGAGGGCCTGGACGATGATTCCGCCGTGCTGCAGGGCCGCGTCCACCTGCGTGCGCTGGCCTATCTGCACGGCAGCGAACGCAGCCTGGGCGCCAGCGCCAGCGGCGAGCGCTACCTGATGGTGGTGCAACGCCTGCCCACGGCCACCGTGGCCAATGCGCTGGCGGTTCAGAACGCCCGCGGCGAATACGAGCAGCGGGCGCTCGAGATCGGCGGCCTGCGCCGCGTCTACCTGGGCACGCTGACCCTGGTGTTGATCCTGGCTGTGTTTGCGGCGCTGCTGCTGGCCGTGACTCTCGGCAACCAGCTGGCGCGGCCGCTGCTGCTCCTGGCCGACGGCGTGCGCCAGGTGGCGCAGGGCGACCTGTCCGCCAAACCGGTGCTGACCACCCGCGACGAGCTGGCCGGCCTGACGCGTTCCTTCGCGGACATGACGGAGCAGCTGTCTGATGCCCGCTCCATGGTCGAGATGAGCGTGACCCAGCTGGAAGCGGCCCGCACCAATCTGCAGACCATCCTCGACAACCTGACCGCCGGCGTGATCGTGTTCGATGCCGATGGCCGCATCGACACCGTCAACCCCGGCGCCACCCGCATCCTGCGCCAGCCGCTGTTTGCCTACCGTGGCCGCCGCATGTCCGAGCTGGAGCCCTTGCAGGGTTTTGCGCAGGCGGTCTGGCAGCGCTTTGATGCGCACCGTTCCACCCCGGAAGACGGAGAACGCGGCCAATGGCAAGACAGCTTCGAACTGCCGCAGCCCAGCGGCGAGATCCTGACCCTGCTGGTGCGAGGCGCCACGATGCCGCATGACGCGCGGCTGATGGTGTTTGACGACATCACCGAGGTGGTCTCGGCCCAGCGCTCGGCGGCCTGGAGCGAGGTGGCGCGCCGCCTGGCCCATGAGATCAAGAACCCGTTGACGCCGATCCAGCTTTCGGCCGAACGCCTGCAGCACAAGCTGGAGGCCAAGCTCGAGGGTGCGGACCAGGCCATGCTGGTGCGCGCCGTGGGCACCATCGTCAACCAGGTGCAGGCGATGAAGCAGCTGGTCAACGAGTTCCGCGACTACGCCCGCCTGCCGGCTGCGCAACTGACGGCCCTGGACCTCAACAACCTGGTTGCCGAGGTGCTGCTTCTCTATGTGCCGGCGCAGGAGGCGGGCCGCCTGCATGCCGACCTCGTTGCGGAGCCACCGCTCATCATGGGCGACGCCACGCAGCTGCGCCAGGTCATCCACAACCTCGTGCAGAACGGCCTTGACGCCGTGAGTGAGCGTCCCGACGGCCATGTTCAGGTGCGCACGCAGAAGTCATTCAGCGAAGCCGGCGAGCTGCGCAGCTTGCGCCTGCAGATCATCGACAACGGCCCCGGCTTTGCCGACAAGGTGCTCAAGCGCGCCTTCGAACCCTATGTCACGACCAAGAGCAAGGGCACCGGCCTCGGCCTGGCGGTGGTCAAGAAAATCGCCGACGAACATGGTGCGCGCATCCGCTTGTCCAACCTGCACAAAGACGGCGACGAGGCCCAGCCGACGGTGGGCGCGCAAGTTTCGTTATCATTTTCAAATCTTGCGACTGCATTTGGCCCCGCCGACCCCGGCGCAGCACCTCAGCCCCGCTTGAACTAGGTATCCATGGCAA
Source organism: Paucibacter sp. JuS9 (assembly GCF_044043925.2). Lineage (NCBI taxonomy): Bacteria > Pseudomonadati > Pseudomonadota > Betaproteobacteria > Burkholderiales > Sphaerotilaceae > Roseateles > Paucibacter sp. JuS9. Next base: position 3,969,458 of record NZ_CP194172.1, on the reverse strand, counting down.
CCATTCTCGTAGTCGACGACGAACTGGGCATTCGCGCCCTCTTGTCCGAAATCCTCACTGATGAGGGGCACTCCATCGAACTGGCCGAAAACGCGGCTCAGGCCCGCGCCTGCCGCGAGCGGATGAGGCCCGATCTGGTGCTGCTGGACATCTGGATGCCCGATGTCGACGGCATCACGCTCCTCAAGGAATGGGGCAGCAGCGGCCAGCTCTCGATGCCCGTCATCATGATGAGCGGCCACGGCACCATAGACACCGCGGTCGAAGCCACCAAGTTCGGCGCCATCGCCTTCCTGGAAAAACCGATCACGCTGCAGAAGCTGCTGCGCGCTGTCGAGCAGGCCCTGGTCAAGACCGCGCCGCGTCCGGCGCCTGTGCTGGGCAGCACCAACCACAACAGCTATGCCCGCGCGGAGATGAATTCGCTGCAGATGAGCCTGCCGGTCTCCGGCAACAGCCTGCCGCTGGCCACGCTGCCGCCGGCCGGTCTGGCCTCGGAGCAGAGCTTCGAGCTCGACCGCCCGCTGCGCGAGGCGCGCGATGCCTTCGAGAAGAGCTATTTCGAGTTCCACCTGGCCAAGGAAAACGGCTCCATGACCCGTGTGGCCGAGAAGACAGGCCTGGAGCGCACCCACCTCTACCGCAAGCTCAAGCAGCTCGGCGTCGACCTCTCGCGCAACAAGCGCGGCGGCGGCATCTGATCTGACGAGGCTGGAGGGCTGGAAACAGCCCAAAAAGCTGTGCTATAGTCGCGGTCTTCGCTGATTCGCCACCCGTGCAAACGGGCCCAAACAAGGCCGAAGACGCGACAGACAAGACAAATGGCCTGGTAGCTCAGTTGGTAGAGCAGCGGATTGAAAATCCGCGTGTCGGTGGTTCGATTCCGCCCCAGGCCACCAAACGCAAATGGCTCCCCTCGGGGAGCCATTTTCGTTTGCTGGCTTCGGCAGCGGATGAGAACCACGTTCGCTCTACGACAGTCCGGGGGACTGTCGTAGGACGTTGCGGCAGCAACGGTCCGGAATGCCCAACGAGGCATGGAGGATGACTGATCGGCCAAAGCCGAGCAGGCACATTCCGCCTTCTTCCCCAGGCCACCAAGAATTTGCAAGTGCAACAAGCACGTAGACGAAAGCCCCGCATAGCTCGCTATCCGGGGCTTTTCTACAATTCGCCTGCCCATCTACAAATTGCTTTTGGGGGGAGCATGCCGACGAGTCCGACCGCCACTGAGGTGCTTGCCCTGGCCGCCGCAATAGTCAGTGCTGTGGGTGGCGGCTTTTCTGCCCTGGCCGCCTGGAGGTCAGCGCAATCGGCGCGTCACGCTCAAGACTCTGCAGATAGTGCTGACCGAAGGGGGCAATTGCGCGAGCTGGCGGCGACGGCCAATACCGTTGTCGTCGAAGAAAGCCGCATCAAGGCGCGGGCGATCGGATTGCGACAGGAGTACAGATCGCTTGCGATCCTTTCTGGTGGCTCAGGCGGTTCGCGTCAGCAGCTATTTCTCGATGCTATCGACGAGAAGGAGCGCCAAGCTGTGGAACGTGCCGACGATGCGCGCAAGTTCATCGACGGTGCGCGTTCTCTTCGAGAGTCGACTGCCGAAGATATTGATCGGGTGCAGCATCGCCTCGCTAACAGCCTCGAAGTCGTGCGAGCAATGCGCGAAGACCTGGACCGCGAAATGCTGGCTGTCGAAGGGCAAAGTGCAGAGCGCCGAGCAGCGATGGAAGGAACACGCCTTGCGAGGTGATTCAGCTAGTGCGGGATGCACATTGCTGCAAATATCGCGTCCAGGCGTGAATCCGTGGACCTTGCATAGTCACGCTTGATGGCTCTCTTCAAGTACGGTGAGGCCAAGTGGTGCGACAAACTGGCGCAGGTCGGTGGGTTGCGTGTTGGCACATTGCACGACTTCCGAAGAGATGAGCACAAGCGAGGCATTGCTGACCCAAGCGAGGGAACAAAGTCTGTCCACTACGGCGTCGATGCTCAGGTTTTTACGGGTGGAACGGAGCAAGCAAAAGCGTTCGGAGAAGCCTTCGGCTTTAAGTTTGGCCCCGGGGTACAACTCAGCATCAAGGGCTGTGCATTTAATCGGCAGGTGGACTCTGAAGATTTTTTTATCTACTGCTTGGCGTCACGTTTTTCTGGTGCGGTACTGAGAGAGTTTGAGGGCGCGGATGCATGCGTCAGGATTACGCACGTGCGGAGGTTCTGCGATGCCATTACGCACGCGCTGGAGTCGAGAGTTGCCGTCGAGTTCATTGGAGCCCATCGGGTCATCTATACACCGCGCCACGAGACCTGGAATGGCGTAGATCTAGGAAAACATCCAGCGCTTGTTAAGGAGCCTAGCTTTGCGCCGCAATGTGAGGTTCGCGCGCTATGGCGACCGACAGGGGGTGCCCCCATATGCGCTGAGGTGTTCGAGTCCTCGGATGCACATCAATTCTGCGAGCGCATCTTGTAGATTGTTCAACCGCAGCTGATAGCAGCGACTTGGCCTCCGTACAATTTGATCCCAGCAAAAAACTCCGCCAAATGTGGCGGCAATGGGGGGCTCGATGGACGGGAAGAATCAAGATCAGAACGATCAATCTGAATCGGCCGCGCTGACATGCGGAATCGTCATGCCGATTTCGGCAATCGATGGCTGTTCGGCCGAACATTGGGCCGAGGTGAAGATCCTCATTCAAGATGCCGTCGAGGGAATTGCCGAACCAAAATTCCAGGCACGACTCGTTAGCGAGGCGGATGAGGTTGGCGTAATACACAAGCGCATCGTTCGCGGCGTCTATTCATCGGAAATTGTTGTTTGCGACGTGAGCTGCAAGAACGCCAATGTGATGTTCGAGCTCGGGCTCAGGCTAGCGTTTGATAAGCCTACGGTAATCATCAAGGACGACAAGACGGACTACCCGTTTGATACGGGAGTCATCGAACATCTGACCTACCCGAGAGATTTGCGATATCCACGGATGGTGGAGTTCAAACAGCTACTCGCTCGGAAGGTGCTTGCGACATACAAGGCTGGCGCTGAGGACCCAAATTTTTCGATGTTTCTGAAGCATTTTGGTGAGTTCAAATTGGCTTCGCTTCAGACAGGCGAGACGACTTTGGATCAGGCAATGATCGAAGGGATTGGCGATCTTCAGCGTGAAGTTGCGGCGCTCAGGCGAACGGTACAGGCGAATCAAAGCCTTCTGTCGGGCGGATTGGCCAACCTTGGGTTGGGATCCCCCGTCGTAGCCTCAAGTCCCGGCCTACTCAGCGCAGGGATTGCGAGCCAAACGGCGATGTCGCCTGACGATGAACAGCTGGTCGTTGGATGGGCTGAAAGCCGCCTGACGACGGGTTCACTGACCGCCTTTAACGAGCTGATGTCGATTCGGGGAAAGCTTGCTTCGATTGCTGAGAATTCAAAGGTTCCGGAAACCCGTGCTAGGGCAAGTCGAGTCCTGGCGACCATGCCAAGCGTCTCCGGCCGTAGCAAGAAGAACCCTCCATAAGAAGACTTACCGCAATGGGCTGACACGCTCGCCGACGCGAGCTCGAACATAGTGCTCGGTCATCTCGCGATTCCGATGCCCCAGAAGCTTCTGAGAGTGCGCCAGATCGCCCGTATCAGTTGCGGCCTTGGCCCGAATGTCCCGAAACTGAAAATCCACTCCGGACGCGCGCCGGGCCTTGTCGAAGCGTGAGCGCATGGCAAAGGTTCCCAGCGGCTTGCCGCAATCGTCCTGAATCAGCCATGCGCTCAGCCGCACGCGAGGCCGCGCGTTGATCCGCTCGATCAGCGCCGCCAGCTCGCCGGTGATCTCGATTGCCCGTTTGGCCTTGGTCTTGTTCTGCGTGATCCATAGCGCGCCGTCGCGCAGGTCCTCGCGCTGAATTTTCAGCACATCGGCCGGCCGCTGGCCGGTCAGCAATGCCAGGTCCATCGCATCGCGCAGGGTCTGGTCAGCCTGCTCCCACACCGCCTGAAATTCCTTGTCGCTGACATACCGGTCGCGCCCGGCTTCCTTGAAGCCCTTGACCCCCTGACATGGGTTCGTGGCGTCGGTGGCCGCCCCAGTTCGTTGGCTGTAGCGCGTAGCCTCGCCAACGGCGTCGCTGGTTTCGCCGACGACGCCTCCTGGGAACACTTGCCCGTTGCTCTTGGCATTTGCGCCAGGGGCTGGCGTGTCGTCGAACTGATATCCGGGGCTTGTCGCTTCAACATGCGCAAGCCCCTCGCGCTCCGCCATGACTGCTCGTTAAATCGAGCACAATGAGGACAATGCTCGCATTAACGAGCATTTCTTGCGATTCACCGGATGAGACGCTAGAGTGCTCGTTAAATCGAACCATAAGCAATCAGCGCTCGTTTTAACGCATATGAAGGTCAGCCAGTCCGCCGTCTTGCCCTCCCACCTGCTGGAGCAGGGCCGCCGCATTGGCCAACTGCTTGCTCGACTGCGCCTGGCGCGTCGAGTCAAGCAAACGGACGCTGCGCTGCGCGCAGGTCTCTCGCGCAATACCGCGTACCGAATCGAGCAGGGCGACCCAGGCTTGGCCATTGGACAAGTGCTGCGCTACCTGGATGCCATCGCGCCCGGCAGCACCCTGGTCGACCTGTTGACCGAAGCTGACCCTGCGCTCGTGTCACTGACGGTCAGAGAACAGACCCAACGTGTCCGCGACCTGAGCGCCTCTGAACTTGATGAGCTCGATTTCTAAAGCCCACGAGCCATGGCAGCCCAAGACAGCAAACTGATGGCCTTTGCGCATCTGGGTGCCACGTGGGCGCCCTGCGGGCAACTCATCCTGACCGAGGACGGCGACAAGCTTCAGGCCTCCAGCTTTGCCTACGGAATCAACTATCTCGGGCGAGCTGATGCGCTGGAAGTGGACCCGCTCGGGCTGAGCATTGCGGACCGTGACGCGGTTCGTGGCAAGCGCCTGCTACCGCCTGGCGCTCTTCCCTTCTTCGGTGGCATCCGCGATGCTGCACCCGATGCCTGGGGGCGGCGTGTCATTGAAGCCAAGCTGCGTGTACCGGCCAACAGCCTGCCGGAATCCCAGTACCTGCTGCATGCGGGCAGTGAGCGTGTCGGCGCACTGGACATTCGACGCAGCATCCAGGATGGGCCCACGTCAGGCGCCAGTAGCTGGCACACCTTGGCCCACCTCATGGAAGCGGCCGAGCGGATTGAAGAGGGCGCGGCAGTGCCGGCCCATCTGGAAGCCATTTTCCAGGACGGGACTGCGTTGGGCGGCGCGCGTCCCAAGGCTTCAGTGCGAGACGAGGCCGGCGTACTCTGGTTGGCCAAGTTCTCCAGTCGGCAGGATCGCTTCGATATTCCTGGCGTCGAGTGCGCCTCACTGCGGCTTGCCCAGGAGGCGGGGCTGCACGTGCCGCCTGTCCGCAACGAAATGCTGGGCGAGAGACGCATCATGCTGATCCGTCGCTTCGACCGCTACTGGATGGCGCCGGGCGCGCAACTGGCGCAGGATGCCGACTGGTTGGCGCTGGGGCCAGGTGAGGGGCGTGTGGAGCATCGCATGGGTTTCGTCAGCGGCCTGACGCTGGTGGCCTGTGATGAAACCGAATCGCGCACCAAGTCCTATGCCGATCTGGCCGATGCGGTGCGGCGGTACTGCCATCCCAGCGTCATCCGGGCCAACAACGAAGAATTGTTCAAGAGGATGGTCTACAACCTGTTCGTGAGCAACGACGACGACCATCTGCGCAACCACGGGTTCGTCTGGGACCCACGGCTGATGGGCTGGAGACTGAGCCCTCTGTATGACGTACTGCCCCGGCCGAGCATTGCCCTTGAGCGGTTCTTGCACCTGGGCGTGGGACCCGAAGGGCGATTGGCCACGCTGGACAATGCGCTCGGCTGGCATGCGCGCTTCACGCTCTCACAGGCGCGCGCCTGCGAATTGATCGACCAGGTCTGGCGGGTGGTTCGGGAGTGGCGCGTCTACTTCGAGGCTTTCGGTGTGCCCGCAGAACAGATGGAGCGTGTCGCGACGGCATTCCGCCATGTCGACGACGTGTCTACGCCGGCGCTGCGCAAGCTTTTGCCTTGAACCGCCTTCCGCCCTCAGCCCCCCAAGCCACCCATCTCCCGCTCCACCACCGCCGTGAACCATCTGATTCCCAGCGGCAAGGCCTTGTCGTTGAAGTCGTAGCAGGGGTGATGAAGCGGGCGTGATGCCCAAGCCGCCACTGCATCTGCGTCCGAGACGGCAGCAGCGGCCGCCCCCTGACCCAGCCAGAGATAGGCACCAGGAACTTCCTTCAGCATGAAGGCAAAGTCCTCGGAGGTGAAGGCGGGCCGTGCGGCCTCGCTGGCCCGCAAGCCGATGGACTGCGCAGCGGCCAGCGCCAGCTCGGCCTCGGCGCGGCTGTTGATCGTGGCGGGGTAGTAGCGCGTGTACGTGACCTCGATCTCGGTGCCACTGGAGAGTGCCACGCCAGCGGCCCGGGCGCGCAAGGCGGCCTCGATGCGGTCTTGTGTGTCGGCATCGAAGCTGCGCACGGTGCCGGTGATGCCGACCTCGGCGGGCAGCACATTGTGTGAATGGCCGCCCTCGATCCGCGTCACCGACAGCACGGCCGATTCGCCGGGGTCGATCTGTCGCGCCACGATGGTGTTGAGCTGGCAGACCAGCTCGCTGGCCGCCAGGATGGCGTCGGGCGTCTGCTGCGGCTGGGCCGCATGGCCGCCGCGGCCGCGCACCGTGATGTCGAATCGATCTGCCGCCGCCATGATGGCGCCGGGCCGCGTCTGCGCCTCGCCCAGCGGCAGGTCGGGCCAGTTGTGCAGGGCGTAGACGGCATCGCAAGGGAAGCGCTCGAAGAGCCCGTCCTCGATCATGACCCGGGCACCGCCCTTGCCCTCTTCTGCCGGCTGGAAGATGAAGACCACCGTGCCGGCGAATCGGCGGGTGCGCGCCAGATGACGGGCCGCGCCGAGCAGCATGGTGGTGTGCCCGTCGTGGCCACAACCATGATGGATGCCCCCGGTGCGGCTCGCATGGGCCAGCCCGCTTTGCTCCTGCATCGGCAGGGCATCCATGTCGGCGCGCAGGCCGATGCAGCGGCCCGCGCCATGGCGGAGCACGCCCACGACGCCTGTCCCACCAATGCCTTCGTGGACCTCCAGCCCGAGCTCCTTCAGCGCCGCGGCCACGAGGGCTGCCGTGCGGTGCTCGGTGAATGCCAGCTCGGGATGGGCGTGGATGTCCTGGCGCAGCGCGACCAGGGCCGGCAGCAGGTCGGCAACTTCGCTCATGCAGCGCTTTCGGCTGCCGACTGGAACTGGCCGGGCGTCATGCCGCATTGCCGCTTGAAACGTCGGTTGAGATGGCTCTGGTCAAAGAAGCCGACCTCGCTGGCAACGCGCGCCGCCGGCAGGCCCTGGCGCAGCAGGGCCTGGGCATGCTCGATGCGCTGCTCATTGATGTAGCGATAGGGCGAAGTCCCCACGCGCTGGCGAAACACCCGGGCGAAACGCCAGAGGCTGAGCCCGCACAGCTGTGCCAGCAACTCAAGCCTGATCGGCTCGCCGAGATGCTGGTGGATGTGTTCCAGGGCGGGTGCGAGCGAGCGCCGCCGCGTGCCTTCAACAACAGTTGCCATGGCTGCAAGCTTAGGGCCGCCGCCATCTACGCATCGGCCGTTCAGGCGCCGGCCGGCAGCATGGAATTGCGATTTCCAGGCTGCCCAAGACACAAGATGCGGGCCGCCGTCCCGGCGGCCCGACTGCTTCGATCAGAAGTAGCGCACCCAGGAGAGGGTCGTGCGCCGCTTGTAGTTGGCAAAGGCCTTCACCGGGAAGTACAGCAAGGGCACCATGGTCAGCCAGACCACCCAGACAATCCAGAACGAATCGATATCCACACCGAAGCGCGTGCCCTGGTTGGGGCCGAAGATCGCGTACATGATGCGGTAGCCGACCATCAGCACATAGAGGTGCAGGATGTAATAGAACATCGCCGCGCCGCCAAAGGTGGAGAGGATGCGTGTGACACGGTTGTCGCGGAACTCCAGGGCCGCCAGCGTCAGCATGCCGCCGCCGCCCACCGTCATCAGCAGGAAGTCGAGCGAGGGCGGGTACTTGGTGAAGTTGAGCCAGGACTTCACGGTCTCCACCGTGGTGGCACCGGGTGTCCAGGGCGCGTTCTCGCCGTAAATGTTGAAGCCGCGCAGCACCGCCAGCACGGCCAGCGAGGCCAGGCCGGTCAGCACCAGGACGCGCTGGCGCCACAGCCTGTCCACGGTCGCCGAGAACAGCGGCGCAAAGGCATAGCCCAGCAGGATCACGCCCACCCACGGCAGGGCCGGGTAGCTGACCTTGACCTTCACGATGCCCTCGGTCACCAGCCAGCCGCGATGCATCATCAGCGTCCACAGCGGATACCAGGCGCTGTCGGGCGACACATTGACACCGGCGAAGGCGTTGTGACCGCCCACGATGACAAAGCCCAGCGTTGCCAGCGCCCAGCGCGGCAGCCCCGACAGCAAGGCCAGAGCCACCATGGTGAAGCCGATGGCCCACATGACCTGCAGATAGAGCACCTGATAGGTGCCGTTCCAGGACAGGTTCACCACCGTCAGCTCCAGCGCAATCAGGAGCAGGCCGCGCTTGAGCAGGAACTCGCGCACATTGCGAGTCACGCCGCTGGGCGGGTTGGCGTAGAGCCAGGCCGACAGGCCGGTCAGGAACACGAAGATCGGTGCGCAGAAATGCGCCGCCAGCCGCGAGAAGAACAGGTCGTTGGGCGTGCCCGGCAGCGTCATCGGGTCGGTGACGTTCAGGTGCAGGTACAGGTTCTCGCGCACATGGTCGAGCAGCATCACGATCATCACCAGGCCCCGCAGGGCGTCGATGGACGTGATGCGAGCCTTGTGCGCGGCCGCGGTGCTTTGCAGGGCCGCAGCGGGCCGCGCCGCTACCGATCCTTGGGTCATGCTTGAAGAACTGGCCATGATGGACTCTCGCTTTTGAGGGAGTTTGCGGGCGACGGCTTGCGCCTGTGGAATGTAGCGAACATGGGTCAGAAGGCCTCGCGCACGGCAGGTGCCAGCGCCTCGGCTTCCCTGTCATCGACCTCGACCAGCAGGCGCTGCGTGGGCTGCTGGCCAACCAGCCAGAACACCACCGGTGTCAGCAGCGTGTCGAGCAGGGTCGAGCTGATCAGGCCGCCGAAGATCACCACGGCCACCGGATGCAGGATTTCCTTGCCCGGGGCGTCGGCCGCGAGCAGCAGCGGCGTCAGTGCAAAGGCGGCCACCAGGGCCGTCATCAGCACCGGCGTGAGCCGCTCCAGCGAACCGCGCACGATCATGGCCTGGCTGAACGTTTCGTTCTCGAAGCGGCACAGGTTGATGTAGTGGCTGACCTTCAGGATGCCGTTGCGTGTGGCGATGCCGGCCAGGGTGATGAAGCCCACCATCGAGGCCACCGACAGGCTCACGCCACCGATCCACATCGCCACCACACTGCCGATCAGGGCCAGCGGAATATTGGCCATGATCACACCGGCCAGCACGGCAGAGCGGTAGCGCGAATACAGCACCAGGAAGACCATGGTCAGCGACAGCAGCGACAGCGCCGCGATCAGTCGCGTGGCCTGCTCCTGCGCCTGGAACTGGCCTTCGAGGCTGACGAAGTTGCCTTCGGGCAGGCGGGTCTCACCGATCACCTTGCGGATGTCGGTAATGACCTTGCCCATGTCGCGGCCGTCGGTATTGGCATAGACGACGATGCGGCGGCGGCTGTTCTCGCGGCCGATCTGGTTGGGACCGTCGCTCTCATCCACCGTGGCGATGGCCGACACCGGCAGCCGGCCGGCGGGTGTGTCGATCAGCGTGCTGGCCAGGTCCTGCGGGCTGCGCTGGCCGTCGGGCAGGCGCAGCACCAGGTCGTAGCGGCGCTGGCCGTCCACGATCTCGGCGCTGTGCGCACCATCGGTCAGCGCCTGCAACGTGCGCATCGCCTCGCCGGGTGCAAGACCGGCCTGGGCCGCCTTGCGCAGGTCCAGGCGCACGGTGATTTGCGGAATGAGCACCTGCTTTTCGGTGGTCAGGTCCACGAGGCCCGGCACCTGGCTGAGGCGCAGGCGCATCTGCTCGGCCAGGCCCCGCAGCGTGTCGATGTCGTCGCCGTAGATCTTCAAGGCGATCTGCGCGCGCACACCGGAGAGCAGGTGGTCCAGCCGGTGCGAGATCGGTTGGCCGATGGCCACTTGCGCCGGCAGCACCGAGAGCTTTTCACGGATCGCGGCCATCACCGCCTCGCGGTCGCGGCCACCGCGCTTCAGGTCCACGTCGATCTCGGAGGAGTGCACGCCCTCGGCATGTTCGTCGAGCTCGGCGCGGCCGGTGCGGCGACCCACCTGGGTCACCTCGGGCACTTCGCGTATCAGCGTTTCGGCCAGCCGGCCCAGGCGGTTGGCTTCATCCAGCGAGGTGCCCGGGTTGAACATCATGCCCAGCACCAGCGAACCCTCGTTGAAGGCCGGCAGGAAGGCGCGCGGCATGAAGGCCACGCTGGCACCGGCCACCAGCACGGCGGCCGTGGCCAGCGACACGAGCATGCGGGCGCGCGGGAACGACCAGGCAAGGAGGCGCGCGTCATGCTTTTTCAGCCAGCGCACCAGCGGGCTGTCCTCATGGTCCAGCCGTTTCATCTTCGGCAGGAGCCAGGCGCACAGCACCGGGGTCAGCGTCATCGACACCGCCATCGAGGCCAGCACCGAAGCGATGTAGGCAATGCCCAGGGGCGAGAAGAGGCGACCCTCGATGCCAGGCAACGCGAACAGGGGCACGAACACCAGCACGACGATGACGGTCGCGTAGACGATGCCCGAGCGCACTTCGACGCTGGCCTGGCGCACCACCTCGCGCACCGGCAAGGGGTTGCCGGCAGCACGGTTGATCTTGAGCCGCCGCAGGATGTTCTCGACGTCGACCACGGCGTCGTCCACCAGCTCACCGATGGCGATGGCGATGCCGCCCAGCGTCATCACGTTGATCGACTGCCCGAGCAGCTCGAAGACCAGGGCCGTCACCGCCAGCGACAGCGGAATCGCGGTCAGCGAGATCAGTGTCGTGCGGGCCGACAGCAGGAAGGCGAACAGCACGATGGCCACCATCACGGCACCGTCGCGCAGCGCCTCGGTCACATTGCCCACCGAGGCCTCGATGAAGTCGGCCTGGCGGAACAGCACCTTGGGCTCGGCGACGCCAGCGGGCAGACCGGCCTTCAACTCTTTCAGCGCCGTCTCGATCTGATGGGTCAGGCGCACCGTGTCCGAGCCAGGCTGCTTCTGCACGCTGACGATCACGGCGGGCACGCCGTCGTAGCCGGCGTCGCCACGCTTCATCGCAGCGGCAATGCGCACCTTGGCCACCTGTTCGAGCAGGATGGCGCGGCCGTCCTTCCAGGCCACGGCCACGCCCTGCAGGTCTTCGATGCGCGTGGTGCGCGCCATGTGGCGGATCAGGTACTCGCGGCTGTTCAGGTCGATGAAGCCGCCGCCGGCATTGCTGGCAAAGCCGGAGAGCGCCGTCTGGATCTGCGTCAGCGAAACGCCGGCCTGGGCCATGCGCACGGTGTCGGGCTCGACGCGCAAGGTGCGCACCTCGCCGCCGATGGGAATGACCTGCGACACGCCGATGATGGACAAGAGGCGAGGCCGCAGCACGAAGTCAGCGTACTCGCGCACCTGCATCGGCGTGGCAGCTTTCGGGTCATTCGCCTTCAGAGGCAAGGCAATCAGCATCACCTCGCCCATGATGGACGACACCGGCCCCATCACCGGCGTGATGCCGGCTGGCAGCTGCTCGCGCACCAGACCCAGGCGCTCGCCCACGATCTGGCGGTTGCGGTAGATGTCGGTGCCCCAGTCGAACTCGGCGTAGTGGATGGCCAGGCCGACGCCCGAGGTCGAGCGCACGCGGGTCACGCCGGGCATGCCGTTGAGCGCCGTCTCGATGGGCACGGTCACCAGCTGCTCCACCTCTTCCGGCGCCATGCCGCCGGCCTCGGTGAGCACGGTGATCAAGGGCTTGTTGAGGTCGGGGAACACGTCGACCGGCGTGCGCCAGGCCGTGATCGCGCCATAGACCAGCAGCATGGCCGCGAAGGCCAGCACGAAGAGCCTGTTGTGCAGGCTGTAGCGGACTATCCAGTTGAACATGATGGTCTGCCCTGCCCGGTTAACGGATCTGGGCGATCAGGGACGCGCCCTGCATCACCACGCGGTTGGAATCGCCGAGGCCTTGAATCACGACCACCGAGTTGCTGTCCAGCGGCCGGTAGTCCACCGGCTGCGGGATGTATCGCTCGGCGCCCGACTTGATCCAGACGATGGCCTGGTTGGCCGGGTTGCGAACCACGGCTTGCGCCGGTACGACATAGCCCTTGAGCTGGGTGTTGAGCGTCACGATCACGGCCAGCGGCTGGCCCACGGCCAGCGGCAGCGCGCCACCGCGCTCGGCCTGGGCGCGGAAGGTCAGCGGCAGCACGCCATCGCGCATCACGCGGCTGGCGCCAGTCAGGCTCAGCTTGACGCCGGCCTGGTCCTGCAGGCGGGCGCCGGTGATGCGCGAGACGAGGCTCGGGTCCGCCGTGCTGGCTTCGACCAGCACATGGGACGGTGCGATCACCTCGAACAGCACATCGCGCGGCTCGACCACCTGGCCGGCCAGGGCCGAGGCGCTGGCGATCACGCCATCCACCGGGGCGAGCAGCGCCTCGCGGGCCTGCAGGCTGCCGCCCACGTCGCGCTCGCGGTCCGTGAGGCTGGCCAGTTCGGCTTCGGCGGCCTCGATCTCCTTGCGCGGCACACTGCCTTCCAGCGTGCGCAGGCGCTCGACGCGCTGGGCCGCCAGCTTGCGGTTGCTGGCCAGCTCGCTCAATTGCGCCTGCTGATTGGCGCGGGCAAACGGCTCGGCATGGAAGCGCACATAGGCCAGTACCTCGCCCTTGCGCACCGTCTGGCCGGCCACCGGCAGGCCCTTGGGGCCGGGCTCGATGCGGCCGCCTTGCACGGTCTGCACGCGGCCGCTGGCGTTCGGGTCGATGACCACGCGGCCCGGCAGCTGCAGGGCGGCCGGGGCGTCGGTCAGTGGTACGAAGCGGGTCAGGATGCCCATGCGCCGCTGAGCGGCCACCGGCACTTGCACGCTGCCGTCGGGCAGGCGGGCGAGGCCGTCGATCTTGAGCGCGGCGGGGCTGTCGAGATGCTCGCCATTGGGGCCGTGGGCGCCGGGCGAAGCCAGGGCCGTGCCGGCGATGAGGCCCGTCAGTGCCAGCAGCGGGAACAGGTTCTTGTTGATCATCATGCGGCTCCGAAGCTGTTGTTCATGCGGCGACTGCGGCGGCGCAGGGCCGCGAACAGGATCAGCAGCGCGCCGCCGCCACCGGCGACGTACAGGCCGTTGCGCAGCGCATGCGAGGTCGCGGGCGGCTCGTGGATCTCTTCGGAATGCGGGGCCACCGCCAGCGCGCCGTCCAGCAGGTCGCTGTCGGTACCGGCGCTCACGGTGAACACCAGGGCATGCGTGCCAGGCTTGTCCAGCTCGGCCAGCATCTTCTTGTCGCTGACCTCATAGGTGCCGGCTTCGGCCTGGTACACCGCCGTGGCCTTCACTGCGCCCAGTTCCACGTCCAGCCTGGCCCCGAGCACCGCTTCATTGGTTTCGTAGCGGCTCAGGTAGATCACGAAGCTTTGCGGCTGCAGACGAGCCACCAGTTCGAACTGTTCGGAATGCGCCTCCAGGCGCGGCACGCCGGCACCCGAGAGGTTAGCGGCCGGGCCGTCGAGGTGTTCGCCATTGGGCCCATGGGCACCCGGGGAAGCGAACGAGGTGCCCGGGCCAAGCAGGCACAGGCCGGCGGCCAGGACCAGAGCATGGGCAAGGCGGCGATGGTGAAGGTGATTCATGGCAGTACCCCGGAAGCTTGGAGGAGGCGGGCGCGGGCGGCACCCAGCGCGGCCTGGTGGCGGGCGAGCGTGGCCTCGGCCTGTGCGGCGGCTTGCACGGCGAGCAGCAAATCAGGCAAGGCGGTTTCGCCGGCACGGAAGGACTTGTCGAGCAGCGCACTGCGCTGGCGCAGCAGGCCGGCGCGCTCGCGCTGCATCGCAGCCTGGCGCGTGGCCGACTGCAGGGCATCGCGGGCAATGGCCAGTTCGGCGGCGAGTTCAAGCCGGGTGCGGGTCTGCTCGGCCAGGGCCTGGTCGAGCGCGCCCTGGGCGGCTGCACGCAGCGGCTCGTTGCGCACCGCCATGCCGAAGGGCACGCGCAGCGCCAGCGTCATGCTGCCCTGGCGCGGCTGGCCATAGGCATCGCGCTCGCTGCGGTAGGCGAGGCTCAGCTCGGGAGCTTCGGCACGGTCGCGCCGGGCCACTTCGAGCTGGCGGCGAGCGGCTTCGGCGGCTAGCGCCAGTTGCGCAAGCGCAGGGTGCTGGTCCTGCTCCAGCGTCGCATCGGCTTGCGGCGCTTCGCCCTCTGCCGGCTCGACATCGGCAGGCAGTCCGGTCAGGCCGGTCCAGCGCAGGCTCTCGGCCTGCAGGCGTTGCCTCACGGCCAGCGCCTCGGCCTCGGCGGCCAGCGCTTCGCCTTGGGCGGCCAGTGCATCGGTGCTTGCCAGGTCGCCGGCCTTGACGCGCCGCTCAACGTCGGCGCTGAGCGCTCTCATGTAGCGGCTCTGGGCCTCGTTGGCAGCCAGTTCGGCGCGCAGGCCGACCAGGCTCCAGGCCAGCTCACGCAATTGACCGGCCAGGCGCAGACGCGCCAGGGCAACGCTGGCAGATGCCAGCCCGAGCTCGGCGTCGGCAGCGGCCTGCTTTGCAGCCCGCTGGCCGGGCAGCCAGAGCGGCAGGGCGACGCCGATTTCGCGTTCCTGCACACCGTGGTTGTCCTGGGCCCGGTCGCTGCGCTGCGACAGCGAGAGGGACGGCGGCGCGGCCAGCAAGCTGGCGGCGGCCTTCTGCTCTGCAGCGGCGCGCAGCTGCTGGGCCTGCGATGCAGCGCCGGCCTGGGTGCGCTGCCAGGCCGCATCGATGGCGCCGGCCAGCGTGACCGGTTCCGCCTGGGCGGACACCAGCATGCAGCACCAGACGCTGCCCACCGCGAGGCGGGTACTGATCCTGTGTTTGGTTTTCAATTTGATACTGCCGAGATCGGGCTACTCAGGGCTTGCGTGCGCGCAGATGACGCAATGCAAGATCCCTCAGCCCTGTTGTGATGGCTCGCCGCGGCGGCTCGAGAGCTCAGGCGCGGCAGTGCTGCTTCATTTCAGGAGAAGGATCTGGGCGGGCGGCGGGGGCCGCTCAACTCGGGGTCGGCGGGTGGGGCTTCGGGGCGCGCATCGGGCCGGCTGCAGGCCGCGCGGATCGTCGGGCTGTCGACACCGGCGGGAATGGGCCCCATGGCGCTCAGGCAAGCGTCCAGGGCCATGTGGTGATTGGAGTCCGCCAACTGGTCCTGGTGAAAGTCCGGGTGGGGCGCCTGGTGAGGGTCCTGGTCGGAGGAGGCAGCAGCCAGGCCCAGTCCTTCAGACAAGGACTCGAAGGCCAGGAGCCCGTCCGCCTGCAGGCTGGCCCCGTGTGCATGGTGGTGCGAAACGCCCGACCAGTGCAGCACATCATGCAGCGTCTCGGTGGGGCTGCCGCGGCCCACCCAGTGCCCGCCCAGCGACACTGCTTGCAGCAGCATGGCCATCATCAGCACGAAGAAGACAGGGCGGCGGGACATGGCGAAATTATGGAAGCTGCGCCGCGCAATGCCTGCGGTTTGAGGGGGGGGGCGCGCAATGTCCTGTTGATTTCAGCGGCCGGCCGCAGCACATGCTGCTGTCCTCACAAGTCGAGCACCAACCGACCCGATGCGCGCGAGACGCAGGTGATGATGCGGTCGCCCGCGGCATGCTCTGCCGGGCTGAGAAAAGCATCGCGGTGCTCGCAGCGGCCTTCGATCACCCGTGTCGAGCAAGTGCCGCACACGCCTTCGCGGCAGGACGTGGGCACAGGCACACCGGCCGCATCGAGCACTTCGACAATGCTGCGGTCGGCCGGCACCTGCAGCGTGCGGCCCGAGCGGCGCAGGTGCAGCTCGAAGGGCTCGCACGGGGCGCCCACGAGCTTGGTGTCGGCGCCGAAATGCTCGACATGGATCGCCTCGGCCGGCCAGCTTGCCGCTGCCGCCACCTGTTGCACCGCCTCCATGAAGCGGTTCGATCCGCACAGGTAGAGATGATGCCCCGACGCATGCACCGCCAGCAGGCGACCCAGCCACTGCTGCAGCCGCTCCGACCCCATTGAATAGTGGATATGCACCCTGCCTTCGAAGCGCGGTTGCCGCAGCAGCTCGGCGAAAGCCACATGCTCCTGCGAGTGGGCCAAGTAGTGCAGCTCGAACGAAGCGCCACGGCCCTGCAGATGCTGCGCCATGCCCAGCAGCGGCGTGATGCCGATGCCGGCGGCCAGCAGCACCTGGTGCGTGGCGCCCGCTGCGAGCGGGAAATTGTTGCGCGGGCCGTCTATCGTCAGCACGTCGCCCACCCGCACCTGCTCGTGCATTGCTGCCGAGCCGCCGCGCGAGGTGTCGCTGCGCTTCACGGCGATCAGGTAGCGAGCGCGCTCGGCCGGGTCGTTGCAGAGCGAGTACTGGCGCACGAGGCCATTTTCGAGATGCACGCCGACATGGGCACCCGCCTCGAACGCAGGCAAGGGCCTGCCGTCGGCGCTGACCAGCTCGAAGGACTTGATGCCCAGTGCCTCTTCGCCGATGGCCTGCACCCGTACCCGCAATCCCGGCACCGGCTTGCTGCGCCCCCGCAGGACGCTGCTGACACCGGTCCAGGCCAGCACCGGCACCGCGAGCACGCCGATGAACTGCAGCCATTGCAGCAGCAGGCCGTACTCGCCGCCGTGGATCGCTCCCGCGGTGAGGTAGATCCGGTTGCCCAGGCTGCTCTCGGCGTAAGACTCGCTGCGCAGCAGGGCGCCGCTGTAGGCATCGAACCAGGCGTAGCTGAGAGCCTGCGGATGCGGCGCGCCGTGCTCGACGGCATAGACCTCGACAGGGTCGCCGGCCTTTCTTGCCGCAGTGACGACTACGAGGCTCGGCCGATTGAACACGGCCCGGCCGCGCTCCCACAGCAGGCCCAGATCCAGCGGGTTGGCGCCGGGCGCAGGTGCCGAGGAGCTTGGCCTGGGCGCGGGCGCCTTGGAGCCGACAGCGACGTCCAGTGCGCTGCGGGCCCACTGAAAGGCCAGCGGCAGCGAAGTGAGCGTCACCGCCAGCAGGACCACGCTGGCATACAGACCCGACACCCGATGCAGGTTCAACGCGAAGGCGCGCCCCTTCAGCTGCGGCCGCAGCGTGGCCGCGGCCTTCAACGCCTGGCCGCGGGGCCACCACAAGGCGAGGCCACCAACCACCATCAGCAGGGCCAGTACCAGGGCGATGCTGCCGGCGATGGTGTTGGCAAGCTGGTTGTCGTCGAGGAAGCGGAAGCGGTGGAACTGTTCGAGCCGGCCGAACAGCCCGCCCCAGCGCGGCTGCCGGGCGATGACGCGGGCGCCGCAGGGATCGACCGAGAGCTGCTGGCCATCGGCAAAACGCAGCAGCGTCGGCTCGCCGGGGCCGCCTTGCAGGATCAGGCTGGTGAGCGCAATGCCCGGCTGGGCGGCAAGCGCTGCGGCGACCTGCGTTGGCAGCGCGTGGGGCGCCTCGCAGCCGGCTGTATTTGAAGGCGCAGGTTCGGCCAGTGGCTTCAGCTGTTCGCGGAACTCCAGCGCGAGGCCGGTCAGCGCCATGTAGAGCAGCAGCGGGCCCAGGATCAGACCGGTCCAGCGATGGACCTGGAGCAGCTTGCTGCGTTTCGTACCGCGCACCCTGTTTCTCCTGTGCAGCCTGGCGCGTTCGCGGCAGGCCTAGAACGGGACACTGACCATGGCCTTCAGGGTCAGTTCGTCGGCGGCCTTGGTCAAGCCTCGACCGATGCCGAAGTTCAGACCCCAATCTTCCACATAGGTATCGACGGTAAGGAACAGTACCTGGCTCTGCTCACTGGCAGGCAGGATCCTGCGGGTCGTTCCCAGTTCCGCATGGAACTCGAGGCCCAGCTGAAGTCTGGGCGTGATGCCGCGCGCGAGCTTCGCGCTGACAGCGACATCGGCCGTTTTCGAGCCCAGGCCATCGGAAAGATTCCAGCCGAACTTGGGGTTCACGGCCCACAACCAATCGGCATTGCGCCAGCCCGCGATCAGCAGCAATTCGGCGGTGCTGCGCGATTCGGAGAAGCGCTGCTTGAAACGCGCCAGCTCGGCATTGCCGCCCAGGAACCAGCCGGTCTGATCATCGGCCGGCCTGACCGGCAACCACTTGAGTCCCAGCTTGATGCCTGCAGGATGGGTGCTGCCGTCGGCATCGCGGCTGGCCGCCAGTGACAGGCCGGCCTCCCAGTTCGGGGCCAGGCCATAGGCCAGGCCGGTCGAGAAGCGCCAGCCGCGGTGCGGCAGCACCTCACCAGGGTAGTCTGCCGTGCGGCGTCCATTCGGCGTGGTGTTCAGGTGCAGGTCCATGCCGACCTGGCCCACCTCGCTGATCGTGTCGGCATGGACCTGGATGGCATCCGGAAAGCCGGCGTGAACCGGCGGGGCCAGCAGTGCCGACATCAGTGCCGCCAGCGACGCGAAGAGGTGGCGGCAGCACTTCACTTGATCACGAAGCGGGCGCTGCTGTTCTGCTTGTCCTCGGTGATCACGACGGCAATGACCTTGTCGCCCTTGACCAGCTTGGCGCCCTTGGCCACGAGCTTGTCACCTGCCGCAGGCTCCAGCTTGAACTCGGACTTGGCGCCGCCGCTCAGCACGGTGAGCTTGCCGCTGACCTTGGCCGTGGGCACGGCCTGGCCATGGTCATCGAGATAGAGCTCGGCTGCATCCGGCGTGGCGACAAGCTCGAGCTTGAGCTCGCCCGCCATCTGCACGATGCCGCCATGCCGGGGCTTCTCGTCGCCGTGGGCAAAGGCGACGCCAAGCTGCAGTGACGCAGCGAGCAGGACGAGGGTGGAAAGCTTCTTCATGATCTTGGCTCCTGGACTTGGGGTCGAGTTCTCATTCGGGCTCATGTGGAAGCACGAAGGAGAGCGAAGCCAGATTCTCGATCTGGTTGACCTTGGCAGGATTCGTAGGCGCCGATTTGAAGATCGCGACGATGACATTGAGTCCCTGGTTGCGCACCTTGATCGTGACCATGCCGTCCTTGTCGGCCACCGCACCCTTGTCGTCGGGGTCGTTCACATAGTCGGCCAGCACGCGAGCGCCGGCTGCGGGCTTGCCCTTGTGGAGCACGCGCAGCTGCAGCGGCTCGCCATGCTTGACCGGCAGCGGCGTCGCCACCGGCACGATCTGGAGCAGCTGATCGGGCAGCAGCGGCATCGGCCCGCTCAGCACACGCCGCAAGTGCACGCCGTACTTGAAGTTGTGCTCGCTGATGACGGCGGTCGGCACCTCGTCCTTGCCCTTGTTGTGCCACTTGCCGTCGGGCGTCTTGCTCCACATGCCGTAGTCCATCGCGGCGGCGATGAAGGCGGGCTGGTTGTCGATGTTGACGCTCACCAGGGCGCCGTTGGTGACGAGCTGCGAGGGCACGGCCGAGCCGTCCTCGTCATAGCCACCGAAGCTGGTGATCTTGGGCAGTCGTTTGATCACGTCGAGGTCGTCGGCGCCCACGCCGAACACCATCGCCAGATGGTTGGCGCGCTGTGCAAACCAGAAGCCGTGCGCCTGCGCGCCGCTGGCAACCAGGACACTGGCAGCCAGCGTTGCCGATGTCAGGACTTTGAAGAATTTCTTCATGAAGCTGCTCCGGCCGATCAGAACTTGTACTGGGCCGACAGGGTGAACTTGCGACCGTTGCCGGGGTAGACCCACCACTGTGCGTAGGAGCTGCTGTAGAAGGTCTTGTCGAAGACGTTGTCGACATCGAGCGAGAGCTTCCATGCCTTGCCGATGGCGTAGCTGCCGATCAGCTTGACCGTCGTGTAGGCCGGCAGCGTGAAGAGGTCGACCGGATTCACGGGCGCCACGGAGCCCTCGCGCGCACCGACGTAGTTCAGGCCGACGCCGGCCGTCGCGCCGTTGCCACTCAACTGGAAGGACTGCACCAGCAGCAGGTTGGCGCTGTGCTTGGGCACGTTGGGCAACTGGCGGCCGACCAGGCTGACGCCTGTTGCCGCAGCGTTGTCCTGGGTCACCTTGGCGTCTGTGAACGCATAGGCCGCCGACAGGCGCAGGCCCGCCGCGATCTCGCCGCCCAGGTCGAACTCCAGGCCCTTGCTCTCCACCGCGCCTGCGGCGATGGAAGCATTGTTCGGGTCCCTCGGGTCGGGCGTCAGCACGTTCTTCTTGGAGATCTTGTAGATCGCCACCGTGCTGCTGATCTTGCCGTCGGCGGAGTCGTACTTGGCACCGAGCTCACCCGACTTGCCCGTCTCGGCCGGGAATGACTGCTTCTCGAAGCTGATGCCGCTGTTCGGGCGGAAGCTCTTGGACGCGGTGGCGTACAGCGACACCTGCTTGCTCGGCTGATAGACCAGGCCGGCACGCGGTGAGTTGGCGCTCAGCGACTGCTCCACGAGAGCCCCGCTGTTGTGGTCACGCACCGATTGGTCGTACTTGTCATAGCGCACACCCAGCAGCAGCTTCCACTGCTCGGCCAGGTCGATCTGGTCTTGGGCGTAGATCGACTTGGAGCGCTGCTCCTCGTGCGTGGCGGTCAGTGGCACGGCCGGGAAGGCGGGTGGCGGATTGCCGTACACGGGGTTGTTGATGTCAAGGTCCTGGCTCGCCAGCCGGCGAACGCGGTACTGCAGGCGGTCGTCGGTGAACTTGTAGGCGTCAGCGCCGATCAGCAGGTTGTGCTGCATGCCCGCGCCGCGCACCTTGCCCAGCACCTCGAAGCGGCCCGAGACATCAGTGGCCGAGTTGTCACGGTTGCGGCGCTGGCGCACCACGGTGTGACCATCTGGCCGCAGGAAGGTGTAGCCGTCGCCCAGGGTGACGACCTCGGTCGAGATGCCCTGGATCGAGCTTTCGCGGTAGCTCAGGCCGGTCTGGAAGGACCAGTCGTCGTTGAAGAAGTGCTGCACGAAGACCTGGTTGCCGGTCGTCTTGATCTCGGTCGGGCCGTCGCCCGGCTCGCCGAGGAAGAGCGAGCGCGGCACGACGTCGAGCTTGCCCTTGATGGCGATCACGCCACGATCGAAGGTTGCCTGCTGCTTGGAATACTCCAGCTCATACGAGATCGTCGTGTCCTCGCCGAGCATCCACAGGAAGGACGGCGACACCAGGGTGCGCTCGGAGCTGACGTAGTCGCGGTAGCTGTCGGCCTTCTCGTGCGATGCGTTGAGGCGGTAGGCGACCTGGTCGCTGATCGGGCCGGTCAGGTCGGCCGTTGCACGCATCGTGCCGTAGCTGCCGCCCGACAGGCCGAGCGTGTACTCGGGCACGAACAGCGGCTTCTTGGTCGTGATGTTGACCGTGCCGCCAGGCTCGCCGCGGCCGTAGAGCGCCGAGGCCGGGCCCTTCAGGATTTCGACCGAGGCGGTGTTGGCGGAGCCACGCACGCCGTTGTAGCCGCGGCTGTAGTTGAAGCCGTTGACCATGTAGTCCGAACCGAAGTTGGGATCACCGGTAAAGCCGCGCATCGCGTAGCTGTCCCACACGCCGCCGAAGTTGCTCTGCTTGGCAATGCCGCTGCTGAGATCCAGCGCATCGGCCAGCTTGGTGACGCCGGCATCGACCAGCACTTCGGCCGACAGCACGCGAACGCTCTGCGCCATGTCGCGCACCGGCGTGTCGGTCTTCATCGCGCCGGTGGCGGAGAGGGTCTTGTAGGGCTGGCGAGTGCCGTCGACCTTCACGACTTCGAGCTTGTTGGGCTCGGCGGCGGCAGCGCCTGCCTGCGCTGCCGGCTTGGCCTCCTGGGACCAGGCATAGGTGCTGCAGGCCAGAAGGGCCGCCGCTGGAATCGCGGCACGGGAAAGGCGTCGTGTGGACATCGCGGGTAGCTCCTGAAAAGTCAACGGAAATGAAAGTGGCTCAAAACTTCCGGCCGAAGCCGAGCCGTCCGGTCAATCCCTGTGGGATCGAACCATAGCGGCGGTACTCAACAATTCACTCGGTATTGCTGCCGGGGCGCAGCAAGGTCAGCTCAGCTTTTTGGGCGGTCGGCGCGGACACTCGGGAACCGGCCCATCCGGGGCTGCCTCATCGACGAGCTCGGGGTGCGAGCTGGCGACGGGAGCGTCGAGAGGCATGGGGCGGCGAGACATGTGCGAATTATGAAAGTTGGTTCTTGAAATGCCTGCTGTTTGAGGGCCTGTGCACACAATCTCCTGTCGTATTCGGCGGCCTGTTGCAGCACAGGCTGCTGCATGCCGAAACCTGGTGCGCCAGGGGCCCCGCTGGTGCAGGGTTTGCACCGAGTCGGGCGGGTTTGTGGGCGGGAATCGGCAGTTAGCTGCCGCTCGGTTTTGCGCCTTGGTCGGTCGAAGATCAGGCCGCCAGCGGGCGCCCCTTCGCTCATGTCCCCCGGCCTTCGGCCTCCTCCTTTACTTCGCTGCGGGACACCCACTGCCGTCCTGATCCGCACCACCGTGGCCTGCGCCGGGTGGCAGGCGCAGGTTCGGCCGAGGGCCTCGGCAGCGCGAAAGAAGGAAACAGCGAACGGCCGCAACGTGCCGTTACCGGGCGCGGGCCTTGTCAAATCGGCCGATCGAGAAGGCCTCGATCGGCGTTGTGGTCTGGCCGGTGGCCAGCAGCTCGGCCATGACCTCGCCGACGCCTGGGCTGATTGCAAAGCCTTCGCCGTTGAAGCCGAAGGCGTAGTGCAGGCCGGGCACGCGCGCGCTGGGGCCCATTACCGGTGCCCAGTCGGCCGTGTAGCCCTCGATCCCGCTCCAGACGCGCAGCAACTGCACATTGGCAAAGGCCGGCACGAAGCGGCGCAGCTCGCGCAGCTGGCGCAATGTGTTGTCAGGCGTGGCGTAGGCACGGATCCGGTCGGCATGGGCGATGCTCTTGAGCCCGCCGCCGAACACGACGTTGCCGCGCGAGATCTGGCGGAAGTACAGGCCTTCGGTCTCGATGGGTGACGAGAGTCCGATGGACGGCCCGATGGCATAGGGCAGCGGTTCGGTCACGCCCATCGTGGGGCCGCGGGCTTCCATCGGAATGGGTTCGCCAAACGACGCGGCGAAATGCCCCGACCAGGCACCGCTGGTCACCAGCAGCTGGGCCGCGCGATAGCGCCGGCCGTCGGTGGTGTGTGCCACGAAGTCGGCCCCGTCACGCTCGATGTGGGCCACCTCGCTGTGCTCATGCACGGTGGCGCCGGCCCGCACGGCGGCGCGGCCGAAGGCAGGGCCGGCGAGGCGGGGGTTGGCATGGCCATCGATGGGCGACAGCGAACCTGCCACGACTTCCGGGCTGAAGATGCCCCAGCGCTGGCGCAGTTGCTCGGCGCTGAAGATTTCCAGGTCCAGACCCAGCGGACGAACTTCGCGCGCATGGGCCGCGAGCTTCTCGGCCTGCGCCTCGGTATAGCAGACCCGCAGATGGCCGTAGGGCACGAACTCCAGGTCTTCGCCGAGCAGCTCCTTGATGCGCTGCCAATTGCGGTGGGCCCGGTTGGCCAACGGCATCTGCGCGAGGTCGCGGCCCTGGCGGCGCACATTGCCGAAGTTGGTGCCGCTGGCCTGGCGGCCGATCAGCTCGCGCTCCAGCAGCGTGACGCTGAGCCCGTGCTCGCGGCGCAGGAAGAAGGCGGTGGTGGTGCCCATCAGGCCGCCACCGATGATGAGCACATCGCTGCGCTGAAGTTCGGTGCTCATCGCTGCACCTCCTCCGCATTCATCAGCACCGGCTTGACAGGCGCCTGGCTGCGGATGCGGCCCACCGACTCGACCGGGATCGAAGCGCAGGCCGCGATCACCTCCGCCGCCGCATGGCCGCAATAGCGGCCCTGGCAGCGACCCATGCCGACCCGGCTGAAGGCCTTGGCCCGGTTCACTTCCTGGCTGCCAAAGTCATTCACGCAGTGGCGCAGCTCGCCGGCCGTGATCGCTTCGCAGCGGCACACCACGGCGGCATCGGGCAGCGCGGCGGCTTGCTGATGCGGCCAAGGGAAGGCGCGGGCCAGGCCTTGGCGGAAGCGCTCCATCGTGGCGAGGGTCTGGCGCAGCGCGGGCTGCTCCTTCACATACATGGCGCTGCCCGCTGAATGACCCAAATCGTGCAGCGCCGCCAGCGCGGCCAGGCGGCCGGCGGCCTCGGCGCCGTCCGCGCCGAGGATGCGCGCGCCGTCGCCGGCCAGGTAAACGCCAGCCGTGCTGCTGCGGCCATCGGCGTCGATGCGGGGCAGCCATTGGCGGCTCAGGGGGTCGAAGTCGAACTCGCAGCGCGCCAGATCGGCCAGCTGCGACTCGGCGCGCAGATGCCAGCCCAGGCCCACCGCGTCACCGCTGAAGCGCCGCTCGCGGCCCTGCGCGTCGCGAACCAACACGCCGCTCACGCCCAGTGTGGGCGAGCCCTCGATGCGCTGCGGCGCGACGCCCTTGAGCAGCGTCACACCGGCGCGTTTGAGCATGAGCTGCAGTTGCAGGCCGATCCACAAGAGGCGCGGCCGGCTCAGCAACCCGCTCAGGGCGGTCAGGGGAGGAATGGCCGGCGAGGTGTCGAGCACGGCCTCGACCGTGGCGCCGGCCTTCACGTATTGCGAGGCCACCAGATAGAGCAAGGGCCCGCTGCCCATGAAGATAACGCGGCTGCCGATGGCGCAGGCCTGGGCCTTCAGCGCGATCTGCGAAGCACCCAGGCTGTAGCAGCCGGCCAGGTTCCAGCCCGGCACCGGCATCAGCCGGTCCGTCGCACCGGAGCAGACGATCAGTGCATCGAAGGGGGCTTCGGACGTGCTGCCGTCGGCCGGCTGCACCAGATGGAGCATGCCGGGCGTGAGGTTCCAGGCCAGGGTTTCGGGGCGGTAGTCGGCGTGCTCGCGCAGCGCATCGAAAGCCGTGTGGACGGCCTTGGCCTTGGCCGCTTCGCTGCCATACAGGCTGGCGTAGTCGCGCTTGAAGCCCTCGGGCTGGCGGCGGTAGATCTGGCCACCCGAACGCCGGCCTTCGTCGATCACGACGGGCCGAATGCCGGCGGCAACCAGCGCCTCGGCCGCTCGCACACCGGCCGGACCGGCGCCGACCACCACAACGCGAGGCGCGCTCATCGCGAGCGCCCCTGCAAGATCTTCAAGTCGGGTGTGAGCGGCCAGTACTGCGCCGGTGGCCGGCTGCGCAAGGCCATGCCTTCTTCGGCTGTGGTCGAGCAGGCGCGCAGGCGCTGGCCTGCTTCGGTCCAGATCCAGCAATCCTGGCAGGCGCCCATCAGGCAGAAGCCGGCGCGTTCGCCATCGCCGAATTCGGAGGCGCGCAGGCTGCGCCGGTGGTTCAGCAAGGCCACCAGCAGGGTGTCGCCTTGCAGCACGCTGACCTGTTGGCCGTCGATGCTGAGCGCCAGGCTGGCGCGGTCTTTCTCAGCCAGGCGCACGAAGCGCGCGCCCGGTGCGGGGTAGGTTGCACTCATGCAGCGGGGGAATCGGAGCTGGGCGGGAACAGCCGCTCGATCGGGTAGTGGTTCTTGACGAAGGGCGACTTGATGACGATGAAGCTGAAGTACTTCTCGATGCCGATATTGCGTTCGAGCAGACCTTCGATCACCGACTGGTAATGGTTGACGCCCCGGGTGCAAAAGCGCAGCAGATAGTCGTAGCCGCCGCTGACCAGATGGCATTCGAGGATCTCGTCGACCTCGCGGATCGCGGTCTCGAAGCGCACGAAGTCTTCGCGGTGATGGTCAGACAGCGTGACCTCGGTGAACACCGTCAGCGTGTCGCCCAGCTTCTCCAGGCGGAGCTGCGCGCCGTAGCCGACGATGTAGCCGGCCTGTTCCAGCCGCTTCACGCGGATCAGGCAGGGGCTGGGCGAAAGCCCGACCGCATCGGCCAGGTCGACATTGGTGATGCGGCCGTTCTTCTGCAGCTGGCTGAGGATGCGCAGGTCGAGGCGGTCAAGCTTGAGGGGTCCGGTCACGGTGCTTCACTCACTGGAATGCAGGAAGGCTCATTCTGCTTCGCGTGGCCGGTGCGCGCTACTTCAACGCGGCGCGCACATCGGCGTGAGACAACACATCGTCCAGCGTCTTGCGCAGGCGCTCTGCCATCACGGCAAACTCATCCTCGCTGAAACACAGGGCCGGTGCGAAGCCGAGGATGTGGTCGCCGAAGGAGCGGAACACCAGGCCGTTGCGGTAGCCGGTGTCGAACAGGCGGTCCGCGAGGCCCAGCGCCGGGTCGAAACCCTGCTTGCTGGACTTGTCGCTGACCAGCTCGAGGGCACCGAGCAGCCCGCGGTGGCGCACGTCGCCGACCAGCGGATGCTCGCGCAGGCCCTCGAGCGCCGCGGCAAAGTGCGACGCGACCTTCTGCCCGTTGGCCAGCAGGCCGCCTTCTTCATACAGGCGCAGCACTTCCAGGGCCACGGCCGCGCTGACCGGATGGGCGGAGTAGGTGGCGCCATGGCCGATCGGCGCACCGACCGGAGCGCCGTCTGCGATGCCCGCGTAGACCTGCTCCGACATCAGCAAGGCGCCCATCGGCGCATAGCCGGCGGTCAGGCCCTTGGCAACCGTCATCAGGTCCGGCTGCACGCCCTCGGCATCGCACGCGAACATCGGGCCGGTGCGGCCGAAGCCGGTGATGACCTCGTCGACCACGAAGAGGATGTCCAGTTCGCGTGCGGCATCGCTCATCGCCTTGAGCCAGCCCTTGGGCGGAATCATCACGCCGCCCGAGCCCTGGATGGGTTCGCAGAAGAAGGCAGCGACGCGCTCGGCGCCCAGCTCGGCCACCTTGGCCCGCAGCGCGGCCACCGAGGCGGCGATCACGGCCGCGTCATCGCTGCCCACGGGGTTGCGATAGGGGTAGGGCGAGGCGATGTAGTGCTGGTTGGGCAGCGGCATGTCGAAGCCGCGATGGAACACCGGCAGCGCGGTCAGACCTGACCCCATCGACGAAGAACCGTGATAGCCCCGTTGCAGCGAGATGAATTGCTTCTTCTCGGGCCGGCCGGTGTTGTTGAAGTACTGCGTGATCAGCCGGATCGCGGCGTCGACCGCCTCCGAGCCACCCAGGGTCAGGTAGACGCGGGTCAGCGACGCTGGCGAGATCTCGACCAGCTTGGCCGCCAGGCGGATCGCCGGCTCGCTGCCGAAGTGGAAGTAGCCGGTGGCATAGGGCAGCTTGCGCATCTGCTCGGCCGCGGCCTGCACGACCGACTCATGGCCATAGCCGATGTTGACGCACCAAAGCCCGGCGAAGGCGTCCAGCAGCTGATGGCCGCTGGCGTCCTTGAGCCAGGCGCCCTGGCCCGATTCGAGCATGGTGACGCCGCGCTGCTCATGCTTGCGCCAGGGAGCAACCGGGTGGATGAGGTGGCCGCGATCCAGCGAGATCAGGGCGTCGAGATGGGGGTGGGCGGGGGACTGCATCGGTGAAAGGCCAGCTTCGTGAACGTGAGCAAAGCTTAGGCCTGCTCACGCAGCGGGTGGTGCTGCAATGGAAGCCCTGATGCGGGCTGGCGCGCTGTTCTTTGGGCGCGGACGGCAGAAGATTCTGCCGGTCCTGCATCGAGCCTGTTCAGTAGCCCAATTGCCGGTCCACCAAGCCGGTCATGGCCTCGCCGCGCTCGAAGCGGGCGAGGTTGTCCAGCAGCACCTCGGCCGCAGACGCTGCCTGGGTCATGCTGGCAATGTGTGGTGTGAGCCAGATCTTCGGATGGAGCCAGAACAGATGGCCCGGGGGCAAGGGCTCGGGCTCGCAGACATCGAGTACCGCGTGCGAGAGCTGCCCGCTGTCCAGCGCGGCCAGCAGGTCGGCCTCGACCAGCTGCGGCCCGCGCCCCACATGGATGAGGCCGGCGCCAGCCGGCAGCGAAGCGAACAGCGACGCATTCAGCAAGCCTCGCGTCGCCGCGGTCAAGGGCAGCAGGCAGATCAGGATGTCCGTGCGCGCGAGAAAGGCCGGCAATTCCTCTGCGCCGGCATGGCATTGCACGCCTTCGACCTCATGCCTTGAGCGGCTCCAGGCGGCGCAGTCGAAACCGAAGCTGCGCAGCTGCTTCAAGACGGCCTGGCCCAGAGAGCCCAGGCCGAGCACACCGACGCGGCGCTTCGCCGCCGGCACCACCGGCCGTGGTTCCCACCGTCCGGAAAATTGCTTTCGCCGGTAGTCCGGCATGTCGCGATGCTGGCTCAGCACGGCCCAGCAGACATACTCGACCATGCCGTTCACGATGCCCGGCTCGACCATGCGCACGACGGCCAGGTCGGCCGGCAGGCTGGGCAGGTCGAACTGATCGACGCCGGCGCCTGTCGAGAACAGCACCTGCAGATTGGGGAAGCGCGTGGCCAGGTTTTCAGGGGGCTCCCAGGCGGCCATGTAGCGCACCGCGCCGGGGTCGCCGATGTCGGGCCAGATCCGGAAATCGACATGAGGCGCCTGGCGCGCAAACACCTCGGCCCAGATCCGGCCGCGCACCGGATCGGCCTTGTACAGGAAGCTCACGCTCAGCCCAGCGCCTGGGTCACCAGCGCATAGCGGCGCACGCCCGCGACCGGCGCGGGCACGGGGCCGCGCATCATCTCGGTGGGGGCATCGACACGCAGCAGGCCCAGTGACTCCAGCCACTCGGCCAGGCCACTGTCGAAGTCGATGTCGATGCGCACGAACCTGCCGGCACTCAGCCCCACCAGGTGGGCGATCAGGGCCTGCGCGCCTTCTGCGTCAGGCGCGACCACCGGGCCGATGATCAGGCCGCGGCCAAAGCGGCGCAGCATCGCGAAGCCGCAGGCTGCGCCGTCCTGGTCGAGCACCACGGTGTCGGCGGTGGCCAGCAGCTCGGCAATCAAGGCCTCGCGCGGCATGCCGCGCGCCTTTGCATCCAGTTGGGTCAGCGTGGCCAGGTCCTTCTGGCCCGCAGGCCGCAGGCGGCGGCCCTCATGCAGGGCCACCAGCGGTGCCGACTGGGCAACGCCCTGATGCTGGCGCACTTCGCCGGTGCGCACGAAGCCCAGCCTTTCATAGAGCCCGCGTCCTTCGGCCGTGGCATGCAGGAGGATGGTGCGCCCCTCGAGCCTCCTGAGCAGGTCCTGCATCAGGCGGATGCCGATGCGCCGGCCCTGGCAGCGCGGGTCGACGATGACCAGACCCAGCGTTGCATGCTTCGGGCCCCAGTTCCAGCTGAGGGCGGTGCCGACGATCTCGCCATCGCGCTCGGCGACGATGCCGCTGCCCAGGTTGAAAGCGGCCTGCCAGTCGGTCGGGCGGTGCGGCCAGTGCACGGCGACCGACAGACCATGGGCGGCCTCCAGGTCGGAGGCTTCCATGGCTCGCAACACGACACCGTCGGGCGACGGCGCCACAGGCTGATTGAGTGTGCTCAAGAGAGTGCTCCGGGGACGCGATATGGCCTCATGGTTCCAAGCTTGCCTGGCTCGCGCTAGGACAATCTTGTCGCTTCGCGAGGAACGACAGCATGCGCTGTCTGCCGCCTCCCTCTCGCAACAATGTGCCTGACCGGCACCTGCCAACGGGGCCAAATTTCAGGCCAGTCTAACTAGCATCTCGCTTGTGCAGGAAACAGGAATGCACGCCTGAAATGACCGCGATGAGCCGCCGCAGCCTATGCCGAGACGGCCGCCGCAAACCACAGTTTCATGCGCGCGGCGGGGCCACAACCCTGCACTTCTCTTCGGCGCCCATGCTTCAATGAAGTCAAGCAAAGAGCCGCCTTCACGCCCGATTTCGACACCGAACTTCAAGGAATCAACATGGTCTTCCGTCCCAAGTACATCAGCTTCGACTGCTACGGCACGCTGACCCGCTTCCGCATGGCCGAGCTGAGCCGCGAGATCTATTCGGACCGCATCAAGCCCGAGCAAATGGAGCAGTTCATCGCCGACTTCACTGCCTACCGCTTCGACGAAGTGCTGGGCGACTGGCAGCCCTACGAAGTGGTGCTGAAGAATGCCGTGCGCCGTCTGTGCAAGAAGTGGAAGATCCAGTACTTCGACCACGAAGCCCAGCGCTACTACGACGCGGTGCCGACCTGGACGCCGCACGACGACGTACCGGCCGGCCTGGCCAAGGTGGCCAAGGAGATTCCGCTGGTCATCCTGTCAAACGCGATGGATCACCAGATCCAGAAGAACGTGGCCATGCTGGGCGCGCCCTTCCACCGCGTCTACACGGCTCAGCAGGCCCAGGCCTACAAGCCGCGGCTGAAGGCCTTCGAATACATGTTCGATTCGCTGAACGCCAACCCGGAAGACTTCCTGCACGTCTCGTCCAGCCTGCGCTACGACCTGATGTCGGCCGACGACCTGGGCATCAAGAACAAGGTCTTCGTCAACCGCGGCCACGGCCCGGGCTGCCCGGAGTACAACTACGTCGAGATCAAGGACATCGGCGGCCTGCCCGGCGTCGTCGGCCTCTGATTCCCTGCGGCCATGAAGCTCGATTCCTACTGGACCGATTCGGCGCCGGCCTTCCAGCCGGCCGCTGCCGAGCTGCCTGCCACAGCCGATGTGGCCATCGTCGGCGCCGGGTTCACCGGCCTGGCGGCTGCGCGTGACCTGGCCCGGCAGGGCGCCAAGGTGGTGGTGCTGGAAGCCTGCGACCGCGTGGCCAAGGAGGCCTCGGGTCGCAATGGCGGCCATGTCAACAACGGCCTGGCGGTGGACTACGTGGCCGCCGCCGAGCAGCACGGTGTCGAGCGGGCCCGCTCCTGGTATCACGAGTTCGATGCCGCGGTCGACAGCGTGGCCCGCCTGGTTCAGGAAGAGCAGATCGATTGCGACTTCCAGCGCAACGGCAAGCTCAAGCTCGCCACCAAGCCGGTGCACTACGAGGCGCTGGCCCGCAGCTGCGAGCGCATGGCCCGCGAGGTCGATCCCGACGTGGAGCTCGTCACGCCGGAGCGCATCCGCAGCGAGGTCGACAGTGATCGCTTCGTCGGCGGCCTCTTGCAGAAGAAGAGCGCCCAGATGCACATGGGCCGCTTTGCCGCCGGCCTGGCCGCCGCGGCCGAGCGCAAGGGCGCGCAGATCCACCTGAGCACGCCGGTGCAGAGCATGCAGCGCCAGGGCCGAACGCATGCCCACGTGCTGCACACGCCGCGCGGCAGCGTGAGGGCCAAGCAGGTGCTGCTGGCCACCGGTGCCACCCTGCACGGCGGCTACGGCAGCTTCGGCTGGCTGCGCCGCCGCATCGTGGGCATCGGCAGCTTCATCATCGTCACCGAGCCGCTCGGGGCCGAGCGCGTCGCGGCCCTGCTGGCTGGGCGCCGGACCTATGTGACGGTGGCCAACATCCATCACTACTTCCGCGTGACGCCCGACCATCGCCTGGTCTTCGGCGGCCGCGCGCGCTTTGCCATCTCCAGCCCCACCTCAGACCAGAAAAGCGGTGAGATCCTGCGCGCCGGCCTGGCCGAGATCTTTCCGCAGTTGGGCCAGGTGCGCATCGACTACTGCTGGGGCGGCCTCGTGGACATGAGCCAGGACCGCCTGCCGCATGCCGGCGAACGCGACGGCCTGTACTACTCGATGGGCTACAGCGGCCATGGCACGCAGATGTCGGTGCACATGGGCGAGCGCATGGCCGCCGCGATGAGCGGCAACGAGGCCGCCAACCCCTGGCGCGAGCGCCCGTGGCCGGCCATACCCGGCCACCTGGGACCGCCGTGGTTCCTGCCCGCCGTCGGTCTCTATTTCCGCCTCAAGGACAAGCTGGCATGAGCGGCCTGCTCACAAGCACCCGTCGCGAGCTGCTGGGCCTCTTTGTGGCCGGCGGGCTCGGTGGCGCGGCACTCGGTGCCCAGGCGCAGACACCGCGCCAGGGTGGCCGCATCCGTGTGGCTGGTGCCAGTGCGGGCATCAACGACACGCTGGACCCGGCCAAGCTGGCCAACCAGACCGACTACTCGCGCGGCCGCATGTTCTACAACGGCCTCACCGAGCTCGACAACCAGCTGAGCCCGCAGCCGGCGCTGGCCGAGGAGTTCAGCAGCCGCGATGCGCAGACCTGGGTGTTCAGGCTTCGCAGGGGCGTCACCTTCCACGACGGCAAGCCGCTGACCCCGGCCGACGTGGTGTTCTCGCTGATGCGCCACAAGAACCCCGCCACCGGCTCCAAGGTCAAGGCCCTCGCTGACCAGATCGAGACGGTGGCCGCCAGCGGCCCGCTCGAGGTCACCGTGACGTTGAAGGCGCCCAATGCCGACCTGCCGGTGATCCTGGGCACGCACAACTTCGTGATCGTTCAGGACGGCACGACCGACTTCTCGGCCGGCATCGGCACCGGAGCGTTCCGGGTGCAGGAGTTCCGGCCCGGCGTGCGCTCGATTGCGGTGCGCAACAAGAACTACTGGAAGCCCGGCCGGCCCTATCTGGACGAGATCGAATTCGTCGGCATCAGCGACGACGGTGCCCGCGTCAACGGCCTGCTGTCGGGCGACCTCGACCTGGTGGCGGCCATCAACCCGCGCGCGGTCAAGCGGGTGCAGCAGACGCCGGGCTATGCGGTGCTCGACACGCCGTCAGGCCAGTACACCGACCTCATCATGCGCGGCGACCTGGGCCCCGGCCGCAACCCGGACTTCGTGCTGGCCATGAAGCACCTGCTCGACCGCGAGCTGCTGCGCAAGGTCGTTGCCCAGGGCCATGCCACGATTGCCAACGACCAGCCGATCGACCCCAGCCACCGCTTTCATTTCGCCGGTCTGCCGCAGCGTCCGTACGACCCCGAACGGGCCCGCTTTCATTTCCGCAAGTCGGGCTTGGCCGGCACCCGCATCCCGGTCGTGGCCTCGCCGGTGGCGACCTACTCGGTCGAGATCGCCGTGGTCCTGCAGCATGCGGCGCGCCGCATCGGCATGACGCTGGACCTCAAGCGCATGCCGGGCGATGGCTACTGGTCCAACCACTGGCTGCAGAGCCCCATCGGCTTCGGCAACACCAATCCGCGCCCCAGCGCCGACACCCTGCTGACGCAGTTCTTCAAGTCCGATTCGCCCTGGAACGAAGCACGCTGGAGGAGCCCCCGCTTCGACCAGTTGCTGCTGTCCGCGCGGGCCGAGCTGGACCTCGACAAGCGCAAGTCCATGTACGCCGACATGCAGGTGATGATTCATGAACAGGGTGGCCTCGGGATTCCGATGTTCATCTCCAGCCTCGACGGCCACAGCCAGCGGCTGCGCGGCCTGCGTCCGAACCCCTTGGGCGGCCTGATGGCCTCGGCCTTTGCCGAACATGTCTGGCTGGAGGGCGCCTGATGAATCTCCTGATCCTGCGCCTGCTCCTGAGCCGCCTGGCCCTGGCCTGCGTGTCGCTGCTGGTGGTGTCGGCCGTCGTGTTCACGATCACCGACCTCCTGCCCGGGGACGCCGCGGCCGCCCAGCTGGGCCAGGAGGCGACAGTCGAATCGCTGGCCGCGCTGCGTCACCAGATGGGCCTGGACCTGCCGGCGCCGCAGCGCTACGCACGCTGGCTGACCGGCATGCTGAGCGGCGACCCCGGTCAGTCCATCGTCAGCGGCAAGCCGGTGGGCGAGATGATTGGCAAGCGCCTGCCGGCCTCGCTGCTGCTGGCGGCCATCACCTCCGCCATCGCCGTGCCTCTCGCCCTGGCCCTGGGCATTGCCTCGGCCATGTGGCGCGGCTCCTGGTTCGACCGGCTGGCGAGCTCGGGCGCCGTGGCCGTGGTCTCGGTGCCGGAGTTCCTGGTGGCCACGCTGGCGGTGCTGCTGTTCGCGGTGCAGTTGCGCTGGCTGCCCGCCTTGTCGTACACGAATGCGGCCTCGTCGCTGACCGATATGTTGCGCGCCTTCGCGATGCCGGTGATGAGCCTGTGCTGCGTCACCATGGCCCAGATGATGCGCATGACGCGGGCAGCCGTGGTGGACCAATTGAAGGCGCCCTATATCGAGATGGTGCGCCTGAAGGGCGCCTCGCCGACCCGCATGGTGTTGGCGCATGCGCTGCCCAACGCCATCGGCCCCATCGTCAATGCGGTGGCGCTGTCGCTGTCCTACCTGCTGGGTGGCGTGATCATCGTCGAGACCATCTTCAACTACCCCGGCATCGCCAGCCTGATGGTGGACGGTGTGACCCAGCGCGACATTCCGCTGGTGCAGACCTGCGCCATGCTGTTCTGCGCGGTCTACCTGTTGCTGGTCACGCTGGCCGACCTGGTCAGCATCGTCGCCAACCCGCGCCTGCGCCATCGCTGAGAAGCTCATGTCAAGCCCACCACTTTCCGCCACCCCCCCGGCGTTGCGACGCAAGCTGCCGATGAGCTGGCCCGGCCTGCTGGGCGCAGGCCTGCTCGTGCTGTGGCTGCTGGTGGCGCTGTTCGGCCCCATGCTGCCGGGAGTGGACGGCTCCGACCTCGGCCAGGCGGATGTCTTCGAGCCGATCAGTGCTGCGCATTGGCTGGGCACCGACTACCTCGGCCGCGACATGCTGGGCCGCGTGATTGCCGGCGCTCGCTACACGGTGGGCATCGCCCTGCTGGCCACGGTGCTGGCCAGCAGCATCGGCACGCTGCTGGCCTTGCTGGCTGCGGCCAGCGCGCCCTGGGTTGATGCCGTGATCAGCCGCACCGTCGACACCATGACCTCGATTCCTTCGAAGATGCTGGCCCTGATCATGGTGGCTGCCTTCGGCTCCGACGTGAGCATGCTGGTGCCCACCGCGGCCCTGATCTACGTGCCCGGCGCCTTCCGCATCGCCCGCTCGCTGGCCGTGAATATCAATGCGCTGGATTACGTGACCGTGGCCCGCACCCGTGGCGAAGGCCGGCTCTACATCATGCTGAAGGAAATCCTGCCCAACATGATCAACCCGATGCTGGCCGACCTGGGCCTGCGCTTCGTCTACGTGGTGCTGTTGCTGGCCTCCTTGAGCTTCCTGGGCCTGGGCGTGCAGCCGCCTGAAGCCGACTGGGGCTCGCTGGTGCGCGAGAACATCGGCGCGCTGGACAGCGGCGGCGCCGCCGTCGTGGCGCCGGCCCTGGCCATTGCCAGCCTGACCATCGCGGTCAACCTCCTGATCGACAACCTGCCGGGTCGCAAGGCCCGCGGAGACCACTGATGGGAGCCCATGTCCAGGTGCGCGGCCTGAAGATCGTTGCCGGCCCGGCCGACGCCGAGCAGACCATCGTCCATGAGCTGAGCTTCGACATCGCGCCCGGCGAGGTGCTCGCGCTGATCGGCGAATCGGGCTCCGGCAAGACCACCACGGCGCTGGCCCTGATGGGCTATGCCCGCCATGGTTGCCGCATCGCCGGCGGCGAGGTGAAGATCGGTGACACCGAGGTGCTCGGCTTGAGCGAAGCGCAGCAACGCGCGCTGCGCGGCCGCCGCGTGGCCTATATCGCGCAGAGCGCGGCGGCTTCGTTCAACCCCTCGCGCACCATCATGGACCAGGTGATCGAGCCGGCCCTGATCCACCGTGTGCTGTCGCGCGCGGCCGCCGAGGCCAAGGCCGTCGAGCTGTTCCATGAGCTGGCCCTGCCCAACCCGACCACGATTGGCTCGCGCTACCCGCACCAGGTGTCGGGAGGCCAGTTGCAGCGCCTGATGGCGGCGATGGCCCTGATCACTGACCCTGAGCTGGTGATCCTGGACGAGCCGACCACGGCGCTCGACGTGACCACGCAGATCGAGGTGCTGCGCGCCTTTCGCCGCGTGGTGCGCGAGCGCAAGACCTCGGCCGTCTATGTGAGCCATGACCTGGCCGTGGTGGCGCAGATGGCCGACCACATCCTGGTGCTGCGCGACGGCGCGATGCGCGAGCTGGGTGCCACACCGCAGATCCTGCAGGCCCCGGTCAGCGACTACACGCAGAGCCTGCTCGCCGCGGCGCGGCCCAAGGAGCGCGAGTCGGGTGCGAGCTCTTCGGCGTCAAGCCAGCAGCCCTTGCTCGAGGTGCGCAATATCTCGGCCGGCTACGGTGCCACCGACAAGCGGGGCCAGCCCAAGACGCTGATTCTCGAAGGCATCGATCTGAAGCTGTACCGGGGCCAGGCCATCGGCGTGATCGGTGAATCCGGCTCCGGCAAGACCACGCTGGCCCGCGCCGTGGCCGGGCTGATTGCACCTTGCGAAGGTCAGATCCTGTTCGACGGCCAGGCGCTGCCCGGCACCTTGGCCGGTCGCAGCCGCGAGCAATTGCGTCGCGTGCAGATCGTCTTCCAGTCGGCCGACACCTCGCTCAACCCTTCGCACAGCATCGAGCAGATCCTGGCGCGGCCGCTGCAGTTCTACCGTGGGCTCTCGGGCGCAGCGCTAGCCAAGCGAATCAAGGAATTGCTCGACCTGGTGCGCCTGCCTTCCACGGTGGCCGGGCGCCTGCCCGGCGGTCTCTCCGGTGGGCAGAAGCAGCGCATCAACCTGGCGCGCGCGCTGGCCGCCGAGCCCGAGCTGATCCTCTGCGACGAGGTGACTTCGGCGCTGGACACCGTGGTGGGCGCGGCGGTGCTGGACCTGATCTGCGAGCTGCGCCGCGAGCTGGGCCTGTCCTACCTCTTCATCAGCCACGACCTGCACACGGTGCGTTCGGTCTGCGACGAGATCGTCGTCATGCAGCACGGCCGCAAGCTGGCGCAGGTGGCGCGCGCCGACTACGAGCGCGGCCCCCATCACCCCTATTACGAACTGCTGGCCCGCTCGGTCCCCGAGCTGCGCCAGGGCTGGCTGGACGAACAAGTCGCGGCCTGAGGCCTAACGGACTGGAACAACTCCCATGAGCAAGAAAATCCACAAGATCGCCGTGATTCCCGGCGACGGCATCGGCAAGGAAGTGATGCCCGAAGGCCTGCGCGTGCTGCGCGCCGCCGCGGAGCGCTTCGGCATCGAGTTGCAGCTGACGCCCATAGCCTGGGCCAGCTGCGACTACTACCAGGCCACTGGCGCGATGATGCCGGACGACTGGAAGGCCCAGCTGCAGAGCCAGGACGCGATCCTGTTCGGCGCCGTAGGCTGGCCGGCCACCGTGCCCGACCATGTCTCACTGTGGGGCTCGCTGCTGAAGTTCCGCCGCGAGTTCGACCAGTACATCAATCTGCGCCCGGTGCGCCTGTTCGAAGGCGTGCCCTGCCCGCTGGCCGGCCGCAAGCCCGGCGAGATCGACTACTTCGTCGTGCGCGAGAACACCGAGGGCGAATACACCAAGCTCGGCGGCATCATGTACGAGGGCACCGAACGCGAGATCGTGATCCAGGAGTCGGTCTATTCTCGCTTTGGCAGCGACCGTGTGCTGAAGTACGCCTTCGAGCTGGCCCGCTCTCGCGAGCGCAAGCACCTGACCGTGGCGACCAAGAGCAATGGCATCGCGATCAGCATGCCCTGGTGGGACGGCCGCGCCGATGCGGTGGGCGCCGCCTACCCGGAGGTCACGGTCGACAAGCAGCACATCGACATCCTCAGCGCCCGCTTCGTGCTGCAGCCGCAGCGCTTCGACGTGGTCGTGGCCTCCAATCTGTTCGGCGACATCCTCTCCGACCTCGGCCCGGCCACCACCGGCACCATTGGCCTCGCGCCCTCGGCCAACCTGAACCCGGAGCGCAATTTCCCCTCGCTGTTCGAGCCGGTGCATGGCTCGGCGCCCGACATCTACGGCCGCAACATCGCCAACCCGGTGGCCATGATCTGGTCGGCCGCGCTGATGCTGGACTTCCTGGGCCACCGTGAAGCCCACGACGCCATCGTCACTGCCATCGAGCAGGTGCTGGTGGAGGGCCCACGCACCGGCGACCTGGGCGGCCAGTCCTCGACCACCGAAATGGGCGAGGCGATTGCCGCCCGCCTGGGAGCACGATGATGCCTTTGACCTTGCAACGCGCTGAGCTGCAGCGCCACCAGAACTTCATCGGCGGCCGCTGGGTGGCTGCGGCCGAGGGCCGGCAGCTGCCGGTCAGCGACCCCGCGCTCGACCAGGTGTTCGCCCAGGTGCCCGACAGCGGCGCCGTGGATGCACAAGCCGCTGTTGACGCCGCGCAGGCCGCCTTCCCGGCCTGGCGCGCCACGCCGGCCAAGCAGCGCGCGCAATTGCTCAAGAAGTGGAACGACCTGATCATGGCCCATCAGGAAGACCTCGGCCGACTGATCTCGCGCGAGCAGGGCAAGCCGCTGGCCGAGGGCCGCGGCGAAGTGGCGTACGCGGCCAGCTATGTCGAATGGTTCGCCGAAGAGGCCACGCGCTCCTATGGCGACATGATTCCGGCACCGGTCACCGGCCGCCGCATGATGGCGGTGAAAGAGCCGGTCGGCGTCATCGCCGCGATCACGCCCTGGAACTTCCCGGCCGCGATGATCGCCCGCAAGATCGCGCCGGCCCTGGCCGCCGGCTGCACCGTCGTGGCCAAGCCCGCTGAAGACACCCCCCTGACCTCGCTGGCCCTGGCCCGCCTGGCCGAGGAAGCCGGGTTTCCGGCTGGCGTGCTGAACATCGTGGTGGCCTCGCGCGAGCGGGCCGCCGAGGTGGTGGACGTATGGCTGGCCGACAGC
Source organism: Paucibacter sp. JuS9 (assembly GCF_044043925.2). Taxonomy (NCBI): domain Bacteria; kingdom Pseudomonadati; phylum Pseudomonadota; class Betaproteobacteria; order Burkholderiales; family Sphaerotilaceae; genus Roseateles; species Paucibacter sp. JuS9. The sequence goes on along the minus strand of NZ_CP194172.1, from coordinate 3,930,760 downwards.
CGCGTGCGCAAGATCACCTTCACCGGCTCGACACCGGTGGGCAAGCACCTGGCCCGCGAATCGGCCGGTACCCTGAAGAAGCTGTCGCTGGAGCTGGGCGGCAACGCGCCCTTCATCGTCTTCGAGGATGCCGACGTCGATGCGGCCGTGGCCGGCCTGATGGCGGCCAAGTTCCGCAACGGCGGCCAGACCTGCGTCAGCCCGAACCGGGTCTTCGTGCACAGCGCCGTGCATGAGCTGTTCGTTGAAAAGCTGGCCGCCCGCGTGGTTGCATTGAAGGTCGGCCCGGCCAGTGCTGAAGATTCTCAGATCGGCCCGATGATCAACGCTCGCGCGGTCGACAAGATCGCCCGCCATGTGCAGGACGCGGTGGCGCGCGGCGCCCGTGTCGTCGTCGGTGGGCAGCGGCTCACGAGCCTCGGCTCCAACTATTTCGCGCCGACCGTTCTCATCAACGCCGATGCCGAGATGGCCTGCTCCTGCGAGGAGACCTTCGGCCCGGTCGTGCCGATCACGCGCTTCGATGATGAAGCCGACGTCATCGCCGCCGCCAATGGCACGCCCTTCGGCCTGGCCTCCTACTTCTATTCGCGCGACATCGACCGCGCCTGGCGCGTGGCCGATGCGCTGGAGTCCGGCATCGTCGGCATCAACGAGGGCGCGCTGGCCGCCGAGGCCGCGCCATTCGGTGGCGTCAAGGAATCGGGCTACGGGCGTGAAGGTGGCCGCCACGGGCTCGACGAGTACATGCACACCAAATACCTATGCCAAGGAAACTTGCGATGAGCATGCGCACCGACGCGGCCTTCTATATCGACGGCCAGTGGCAGGACCGGCCCGAGGCGCCGCGGCTTGCCGTGGTCAACCCCGTCACTGCGCAAGTGATGGGCGAAGTGGCCGCAGGCTCGGCGGCCGATGTCGACCTGGCCGTGGCCGCCGCCCGACGAGCCTTCGAGACCTTTTCTCTCAGCAGCGTGGACGAGCGCATCGCGCTGCTGACGCGCATCCTGGCGCTGATGGAAGAGCGGGCCGAGGCCTTCGCCCAGGCCATCTCGACCGAGATGGGCGCCGCCATTGCCTTCTCGCGCGCCTCGCAGGTGCCCTTCGGCATCGCCCATGTGCGCGCGCAGATCGAAGTGCTGCGCGACTACGCCTTTCTGTACCGGCAGGGCGGCACGGCCATCGCCAAGGAGCCGATCGGCGTCTGCGCGCTGATCACGCCCTGGAACTGGCCGCTGTACCAGCTCACCGCCAAGGTGGCGCCGGCCATTGCGGCCGGCTGCACCGTGGTGCTCAAGCCCAGCGAGCTCTCGCCCTACAGCGCGCTGCTGTTCGCGCAAGTGATGCACGACGCGGGCACGCCGCCCGGCGTGTTCAACCTGGTGGGCGGCACCGGCGAAGTGGTGGGTGCAGCGCTGGCCTCCCATCCGGACGTGGACATGATCTCGATCACCGGCTCCACGCGTGCCGGCGTGCTGGTGGCGCAAGCCGCCGCCGTGACCGTCAAGCGCGTGGTGCAGGAGCTGGGCGGCAAGTCGCCCAATGTCTTCCTCGACGACGCGGACTTCGAGAACGGCGTGGCCAAGGGCGTGCTGGCCGGCATGCGCAATGTCGGCCAGTCCTGCAGCGCGCCCACGCGCATGCTGGTGCCGGAATCGCGCCTGGCCGAGGTCGAGGCGCTGGCGGCCAAGGCCGTGGCCGGCATCAAGGTCGGCGACCCGCAAGACGATCAGACAACGATGGGCCCGATTGCCAATGCACCGCAGTTCAGGCGGGTGCAGGAGATGATCGCGGCCGGCATCGAGGAAGGTGCTCGCCTGGTCTGCGGCGGCCTGGGTCGCCCCGAAGGCATCGAACAAGGCTTCTTCGTGCGCCCCACGGTGTTTTCGCGCGTGACGCCCCAGATGCGCGTGGCGCAGGAAGAGATCTTCGGCCCGGTGCTGGTGATCATGCCGTACCGCGACGAGGCCCATGCCATAGCACTGGCCAACGACACCATCTACGGCCTCGGCGCCCACCTGCAATCGGCCGACCTGGAGCGGGCCCGCCGCGTGGCCGGCCGCATCCGTGCCGGCCAGGTCCACATCAACTACCCGCCCTGGAATGCCCACGCGCCTTTCGGCGGCTACAAGCGCTCCGGCAACGGGCGGGAATACGGCGAGTACGGGCTCGAGGAATACCTCGAAACCAAGGCCATCGTCGGCTATTGATGGCGGCCCGTCGCTTCCTTGGCTTGCCGCCAGGGCGCCGGGTTCAGCGCCTGCCTCAGCATGTCGACGAAGGCCGTGGTGCGCGCGCTGCGGCCGCGCCGCACGCCCAGCATGGCCACCACATCGGCCGGCGGCAGCTCCCATTCGGGCAGGACCTGGCGCAGCCGCCCCTGCGCCAGGTCTTCAGCCACATGCCACTCGGAACGGATCGCGATGCCCATGCCGGCCAGCGCCCAGTCGCGCACCACGGCACCGTCGTTGCTCGACATCGCGGGCCGGATGCGCACCGTGGCTGGCTCATGCCGGCGGCGGCTGAAGCGCCACAGCGTCACGTCCTCGTCGTTCTCCCGCACCACCAGGCAGCGGTGCCTCGCCAGGTCTTCGGGCGCGGCAATGGCCTCGTTCTGCTCGAGATAGGCGGGGCTGGCGCACAGGAGGCGGCGGTTCGGCGCCAGCGTGGTCACGACCTGGCTGAGCGGGCCCGGCGGGCCGATGTGGACCACCACGTCACAGCTCTCCAGCTCCTGCGCACCGGGATGGTCGGACAGCTCCAGCGAGATCGTCACGCCCTCATGGGCGCGCGCAAAGGCCTCGGCCACCGGCGCCACATGCAGCCGGCCAAAGCCATGCGGCGCCGCCACGCGCAGGTGGCCGCTGACCCGGCTCTTGCGGTCGCCCAGGGCCTCGGTGAGGGCCTCGATCGCCTCGGCCACCATGCGGCCATGGCTGGCTACCAGGGCGCCCTCGTCGGTCAGTGTGGAGCGCCGGCCGGTGCGCTCCAGCAGACGCATGCCGATGCGGGCCTCCAGCGCCATCAGGCGCTGCGACACCGCAGGCGGCGTGACATTGAGCTTGCGCGCGGCCTCGGCGAGCGAGCCGGAGTCGGCCACCACGGCAAAAAAGGCCAGGTCATCCGAGGTCAACATAAAGGCGCGACTTATTCATGAATGCAGGAATCGTAAATTGCGCCCTTATAGGTCGGCAAGCAGAATTCCTGCATCCATTCAGCAACGAGGACCTGGCATGAACGCAGCAGCAATCACCGAAGAGCGCCCGACGGCCGTCGCGAGCAGCTTGCAAGACCTGGAGACGCCCTGCCTGGTGCTCGATGCCGATCGCATGGCGCGCAATGTGGCGCGGCTGCGCGCACGGCTGGCGGGCCTGGGTGTCGGTCTGCGCCCGCACCTGAAGACCTGCAAGTCGGTCGAGGTGGCGCGCCAGGTGATGAGTTCGGCTGAAGGCCCGGCTACTGTCTCCACACTCAAGGAAGCCGCTCACTTCGCCGCGGCCGGTGTGCGCGACATGATCTATGCCGTGGGCATCGCACCGGCCAAGCTCCCGCAGGTGCTGGCGCTGCGCGCGCAAGGCGTGGACCTGGTCGTGCTGCTCGACACCGTGGCGCAGGCCGAGGCCGTGGCGGCTGCGTCGCGTGAGGTCGGTGCGCCCATTCCGGCGCTGATCGAGATCGACTGCGACGGCCACCGCTCCGGCGTGCTGCCGACCGACGCGGAGCGCCTGGTGGCCATTGGCCGCGCGCTTGAGAACGGCGCCGAACTGCGCGGCGTGCTCACCCATGCCGGCGGCAGCTATGCCGCGCGCGGTGCCGAGGCGCTGCGGCAATGTGCCGAGGATGAACGGCGTGGCGTTGTCGATGCAGCCACCATCCTGCGCGCCGCCGGCCTGCCCTGCCCGGTCGTGAGCCTGGGCTCGACGCCGACGGCCCACAGTGCCACCGACCTCTCCGGCGTGACCGAGGTGCGGGCCGGCGTGTTCGTGTTCTTCGACCTGGTGATGGCCGGCATCGGCGTGTGCCAGATCGACGACATCGCGCTGTCGGTCATGGCCACCGTGATCGGCCATCAGCGCGAGAAGGGCTGGATTCTGGTCGACGCCGGCTGGATGGCGATGTCGCAGGACCGCGGCACCTCCAAGCAGGCCGTCAGCCAGGGCTATGGCCTGGTCTGCGACATCGAAGGCCAGGCCTGGCCAGACCTGATCCTGGCCGACGCCAACCAGGAACACGGCATCATCACCGTGCGCCCCGGATCAGGTGCGACGCTGCCCGATCTGGCCATCGGGGACCGCGTGCGCATCTTGCCGAATCACGCCTGTGCCACAGGTGCGCAGCACAGAAGCTATCAAGTGGTGCGCGGCCGCAGCGCCGCAGTCGAGGCCGAATGGCCCCGCTTTGGAGGATGGTGAACAGAGATGAGAGCTCCCCTGAATCAGATCGAGTCCAGCCCCGCGCTGCCAGACACGGCCGACGTGGTGGTGATCGGCGGCGGCATCGTCGGCGTGTTCACGGCCTACTACCTGGCGCGACGTGGCATCCAGGTGGCCTTGATCGAGAAGGGGCGCATCGGCGCCGAGCAGTCCAGCCGCAACTGGGGCTGGTGCCGCCAGCAGAACCGCGATGCGCGCGAGCTGCCGATGGCCACGCTGGCGCTGTCCCTGTGGGAACAGTTTGCCGCCGAGTCGGGTGAAGACACCGGCTTCAGCCGCTGTGGCCTGCTCTATCTCAGCAATGACGATGCCGAGCTGGACGGCTGGGCCCGCTGGGGCGAGTTCGGCCGCAGCGCAGGCGTGGACACGCAGATGCTCAGCGCAGCGGAAGCGGCCCGCCACGGCCAGGTCACCGGCAAGCCCTGGAAGGGCGGCGTGTTCTCGCCCACCGATGGCACGGCCGACCCCTCGCGCGCGGCGCCGGCCGTGGCCCGCGCCTTCATGAAGCTCGGCGGCACGGTGCACCAGGGCTGCGCGGCGCGTGGCATCGAACGCGAGGGCGGCAAGCTCTCGGCCGTCGTCACCGAGAAGGGCACGATACGCACCCGCACCGCCGTGCTCTCCGGCGGCGCCTGGGCTTCGTCCTTCTGCCGCCAGCTGGGCATCCGCTTCCCGCAGGCCACCATCCGCCAGACCGTGATGACGGTGTCGCCGGGGGCCACCGAGCTGCCGGCCACCCTGCATACCAAGGGCGTTTCGTTGACGCGGCGCAGCGATGGCGGCTACCTGCTTTCCGTCAGCGGCCGCGCCAGGGTCGATCCCACGCCGCAGTTCCTGCGCTTCTCGCCGCAGTTCCTGCCGATGTTCGCGCGCCGCTGGCGCAGCCTCTCGCCCGGCGGTCTGGAAGGTTGGCGCTCGGGCCACGAGAGTCTCGCGCGCTGGCAATTGGACCAACCCACGCCGATGGAGCGCATGCGCATCCTCGACCCGACGCCCGACGCGGCGACGGTACGGCTGACCCATGCACGGGCGCTGGCTCTGGTGCCGGCGCTGAAGGAGCGCAGCGTCACCGCCAGCTGGGCCGGCTACGTCGACAGCACGCCCGACGGCGTGCCGGGCATCGGCGAAGTGACCGGTGTGCCCGGCCTGGTGCTGGCCGCCGGCTTCAGTGGGCACGGCTTCGGCATCGGCCCCGGTGCTGGCCATCTGATTGCGGACATCGTCAGCGGCGCGCCGCCCATCGTCGATCCGCGCCCCTACCACCCTGATCGCTTCCAGCACTCATCCTGGGGCAAGGTTGCGGAGTTCTAGACATGAGCACAGCCATTGCCCCTCCCGGCGGCCACTACCGCCATGCCGTGCGCCACGGCAATCTGGTCTTCATCTCCGGCCAGCTCGGCGCGCGGCCCGACGGCACGCACACGGCCGACCTGCCTTTCGAAGACCAGGTGCGGCAGTCGCTCGCCAACCTGCGCGCCGCACTGCGCTCGGCCGATGCGGACTTTGGCGACCTGCTGAAAGTGACGGCCTACCTGGTCGACGTGGCCCACTGGCCGCGCTTCAACGCCGTCTATGCCGAGGTGATGGGCGATGCCAGGCCGGCGCGCAGCGTGGTGCCGGTGCCGGAGCTGCACTACGGCTACCTGATAGAGATCGATGCCATCGCGGCCTGCGGATGAAAGCTGAAGGCTGGCGGCAGATTGCGCTGCCAGCCGCCCTCAATCGCAAACAAGCCGCCGTTGCGGGCCACGCCTTCGGCACCCGCCTGGCAGCGGCCTTGCCTAGCATTCAAGGGTCTCAAGATCCCTGCCCGAAAGGCCTGCTCCATGTCCTCCCTGCTCGTCACTTTCAAGCTCGACCAACTCGGTGAACCCCGCGAATACCGGCCGCCGGCCGACCGCGTGCTCGAAGGCGACATCATCTGCCGCAACTGGGACGTCGACAGCGCCAAGGACGGCAAGGTGCGCGCCGGCGTCTTCGAATCCACGCCAGGCACCAACCGCTCTATCAAGGGCGAGACCTGGGAGTTCTGCTACATCCTGTCGGGCGTGGCCGAGATCACCGAAGACGGCCATGAGCCGATCACCTACCGGGCCGGCGACTGCTTCATCATGAAGCCGGGCTATCTGGGCACCTGGCGCACGCTGGAGACCGTGCGCAAGGTCTGGGTCACGGCCTGATCTGAGTCGCTGACCCTAGCGGCTGAGCGCTGACGCCAGCTCGCGCAGATCGGTCACCGCCAAGTCCACCGGCACGCGGGGCGCGCTTTCGCCCAGGCCAGTGCCGGCTTCGTCCGGTCGCGCAATGTGCGCGGTCCGCAGGCCGGCGGCGGCGGCCGCAGCCAGGTCGGATGAATGCGCGGCCACCATCAGCACCTGCTCGCGCTTCAGGTCGAGCGCGGCGCAGGCATGCAGATAGACGGTGGGCTTGGGCTTGTAGTCACGCGCCAGCTCGGCGCCAAGGATGGCATCCCAATGCCAGCCATTGCGCCGGGCCAGATCGACCATCAGCGAGATATTGCCGTTGGAGCAGGGTGCCAGCAGGTAGTGCCGGCGCAGCGCCTGCAAACCTGCCTCCACGTCAGGCCAGGCATCGAGCCGATGCCAGGCGAGGTTGAGCCTGGCGCGAACGGCCTCGTCCACCTGGCCGTCGACACCCAGCCGCGTGAGCACGATGTCGAGGTTGCGGCGATGCAGGCGGTCGAGCTTGCTGAAAGGCAGGCGGCCGCTGCGCACCTCTTCCATCGCCCCTTGGTATTCACCGCGCCAGGCATCGGCGAAGGCCGGCCAGTCAAGCGTGAGGCCCAGCGGCTCCAGCGCCTGCCGGGCCTCGCGCGCAATGCTGCCGCGCCAGTCGACCAGGGTGCCGAAGACGTCGAAGATCAGGGCCTTCACTGCGATCTCTGAACTCATCGTGCTTTCTCCTTGCCAGTCTGGGCGCGCGCCACCAGGATGGCACCGCGCACCTCGAAGCCTAGCTTCTGCAAGACCTGACCCCGGGCGTCCAGCAGGGCCAGCTGGTGGCGGCCCGGCGTCGGCGCCCAGCGCACCGACGTGCCACGACCGAGCGGCTTGCCGTCGAGCTGCCATTGGCCGGCCTCGCCCTCGAAGACGATGCGTTGCGCGGCCGGTGGCATGTCCGGGTCGAGCGCATAGATGGCGCCGTCGCGCGGGTTGGTGATGCCGCGCGGCGCGTTCGCCACGAGGCTCACGCGCGCCAGCTCGGTGCCGCGCACAAACCATTCCTGGCGGGGCGGCTCGCCCTGCGTGCCGTCGAAGCGCGCCAGTTGTTGCGTGAGGCCGGCCGGCGCCTTCGGTGGCCTGGAGGGCCGGCCCTGGTGCAGGTAGTGCATCAGCTGATGCCAGACCGGCGCCGCGCCGCTGACACCGGACACATCGTGCATCGCCTCGCCGCCGGCATTGCCGACCCAGACGCCGACCGTGTAGCGATCACTGAAGCCGAGGCACCAGTTGTCGCGCATGTCCTTGCTGGTGCCCGTCTTCACGGCCGCGAAGCCGCTGGTGGACAGCACGCTGCCCATGCCGAAGGTGAGGGCGCGGGCGTTGTTGTCGGCCAGGATGTCGGCGACGATGAAAGTGCTGGCGGCATCGGCCACGCGGCGTGCTGGCTTGAGCTCCCTGGCGGGCAGGCGAACGGCACTCCAGACGCCGCCGTTGGCGAGTGCCCGGTAGGCGTTCGTCAGTGACAGCAGGTTCACCTCGGCGCTGCCCAGCGCCAGCGAGGCGCCGTAGTAGCTGCCGCCCTGTTCCAGCCCCAGGCCGAAATCATTGAGGCGGGCAGCCAGCATGTCGGCCCCCAGCATGGTGCCAACGCGGACGGCCGGAATGTTCAGGCTGTTGCCCAGTGCCGAGCGCGCGCTGAGCCAGCCACGGTAGCCGCGGTCGTAGTTCTGCGGCAGGTAGAGCCCGGCATCGGTGCTGATCTGGGCCGGCGAATCGTCCAGCAGGCTGGCCGCCGTGATTAGCTTCTTCTCCAGCGCGAGCTGGTAGACAAAGGGCTTGAGCGTCGAGCCCGGCTGGCGCCTGGCGAGCACGCCGTCGACCTCGGCCGCGCTCGACAACTCGGCGCCGCTGGAGCCGACCCAGGCCAGCACCTCGCCTGTGGCGTTGTCGAGCACGATGACAGCGCCATCCTCGACATTGCGGCCCTGCAGCTCGATCAATTGCTGCTTCAGTACTTGGACGGCCACGCGCTGCAGCCGTGCATCGAGCGTGCTGCGCTGGCTGTTGGGGCCATCGGCCTTCAGCGCCAGGCGGGCATAGTGAGGCGCGAGATGCTCGCCGGGCAAGGGCAGGGGCCGGCGCGCGAAGGCTGCCGCTGCCTGCATCTCCAGGCCGGGGCAATCGGGCTTGCGGGCCGGCTGCAGATTCAAGAGCTCGCAGGCGCGCTGGGCGACCAGGGCGGGGCGCGCATTGGGTGCGCGCAAGAGCGCTGCAAGCAAGGCTGATTCGCTGGCATCGAGCGCGGCCGGGCTCTTGTCGAACAGCAGCCGTGCGGCGGCCGGCACGCCCACCAGCTCGCCACGCAGGGGCACGCGGTTCAGGTAGGCCTCGAGGATCTCCGCCTTGCTCCATGTGCCTTCGAGCTTGCGGGCCGTCCAGGCCTGGCCCAGCTTCTGCGCGCCGCTGCGGCCTTGCTGCGGCCGGGTCAGTTCGTCATCGATCAGTCCGGCCAGTTGCATGGTCAGCGTCGACGCGCCGCGGGTGCGCTGGTTCCAGAGATTGCCCCAGGCGCTGGCGGCCACAGCACCCCAATCGACGCCGCTGTGCTCATAGAAGCGCCGGTCTTCGCTGAGCAACAAGGCGTGCAGCAAGGCCGGCGAATACTGGGCCAAAGGCACCCAGGGCAGCGCGCGTTGCCGCTTGTCCAGACGGAGCAGCTGCAATGGCTCGCCGCGGCGATCCAGCAGCACCTTGTCGGATGTCTTGTGGCCGGCCCGCACCTGCTCGAACGTGGGCAGGGCCTGCGCCAGGCCCGCCGCGATCAGGAGCGCAAGGCCGAGCAAACGCTGCTTCAAGGACCGACCTCCAGCGTGGCGTTGGGGAACTCGCCGAAGCGCTCCGGCGCATACATGGCCTCGACCCGGCTGACCGGCATCTGGAAGCGGCCGGCGCTGTTGAGCCGCACGGTGTACTCGATCACGTGCTTGCCGCGCGGCAGGTAGGCGTAATAGGCGCGCCAGGCTTCGAAGCCGCGTTCCTCGTAGGCCACCCAGGCCTCGCTGTATTCGTTGCTCTCGCGCTTCTCGCCTTGCGTGGCGATGACGGAGTCACGGCCGAGGCCGGTGCCCAGGTGGCTGGCACCGGCAGGCACCGGGTCGTTCACCACGACCCAGCTCATGTCGGCCGAGGCATCGATCTCCAGCCGGATCCGCATCACGTCGCCACGGCTCCAGCGGCCCTTGTCCTTCTGCTCGATGGCCTGGACGCTGCGAGTGATGCGGTAGCCGGCATTGAGCGGCGCCTTGATCGGGATGGCGGCCAGGCTCTGCACCGTCAGCCAGGGCTTGCCGGCCCCTTCCTGCTTCACTTGCAAAGGCAAGGGCCCGGCCTGCTCGGGCCAGGCCAGCATCAAGGAGCCGCCCTCGGCCTGCCTGGCCCATTCGAGAACGCGCTGCTGCGTGCCCAGTTGGGCGACGCTGCGTCCCGTGGGCTTGACCGACTCAAAGCGGGCCGAGAACTTCTCCAGCGCCAGCACGCTCCACAGATTGGCCACCGTGGTCTGCCAGGCACCGAGCTGCTGCCGGGAGATGTGGCCTTGCAGCAGGCGCGGCAACTCGGCCTTCCAGGCCGGTTCGTCGAGCACTGCCAGGATCAGGCGAGCGGCGTTGGCATCGGGGCTCTCCATCAGCCACCACCAGTTGTCCTGCTCCTCGTTGACGAAGCGCAGCGTCGACCCGGCATAGCTGATGCGGCTGCGCAATTGGGCCTGGACCTCGGCCAGCTTGACGTCGCGCTGTGCCAGGTCGGGCAGGCGGCGCAGCAGATTGAGCCAGTCGATCAGCGTCGCCGTGGGCCAGGTGTTGATGCGCCCGGAATCGACCGTGGCCAGCAGCGAGGCCTTGGCACGGCCATAACGCGACAGTGCCTCCAGCGCGGCGAGACGGCGTGCGTCCTCGTCTGCCCGCGGCGCCCAGAAGCGGCGCTGCACCCGACCTTCGACGAAGCCGGCCAGGCCGTCCAGCATGCGTTGCCTGGCGTCTTCCGGCAGCACACGGCCCGCCTCATGGGCCGCAGCCAGCAGATGGGCGGTCAGGCGGTCGCTGCCGATCGGCCGCTCACCCGCACCAATCGGGAAATAGCTGGCCAGGCCATCACGGTCCAGATAGGTCGGCAGCGTGGCCATCAAGGCGTTCCAGCGAGCATCGTCATGCAGCGCCATGGCCTTGGAGCTGAGTTGTTCCAGGCAGCTGTACGGATAGGTCTCGAAGAATCGCTTCAGGCCCGGCAAGGCGCCTGTCAGCCGTGGCTGCAGGCCGATCTGCAGGCCGCCGCGCTTGACGCCGTTGGAAGCCAGCGCATCGGCCGGCGAGGCCACCGGGATACTCAGTGCTGCGTCCAATTGCTGCAGCGTGCTTTGCAAGACCCGCACCGGCACGGCGGGCTGGACGAGCTGCGACAGCTTGACCCGGTCCTGGGCCGCACCGCCGAGCTCGACGGCCTCGCCCTCCCAGGCGATGCTGAAGGCGCCCATCGGCACTTCGAGCGGCCAGCTCAGCTCGCGGGCGCTGCCGGCGGCCAGGGTCAGCTCCTGTGCGGGCAGGTTCAGCGCGCTGCGTGCGATCTCGCCGTTCAAGGCATTGCTGTTGACCTGGCCTTTCAGCGCGACCTTCAGCTTCATCTCGCGGGAGCTGGCATTGCGCACCGTGATCTGCGCCTGCAGCTTGTCGCCTTCGCGCAGCAGCGGCGGCAGGCCGGACAGCATCTGCAGGTCCTGGCTGACGCGCACGACCGCATGGCCGCTGCCGAAGCGGTGGCTGCCGGCATCGGCCACGGCAACGAGGCGGAAGCTGGTCAGCGAATCATTCATCGGCACCTCGATCTGCGCTTCGCCCTTGGCATCCAGCTTGACCAGCGGCTTCCACAGCAAGAGGGTGTCGAACAGTTCGCGGGTGGCCTTGCCGCCGCCGCCGCCCGCCGCGATGGCCTTGCGGCCGTAGTGACGCCGCCCGACGATTTCGCCCTGGGCCGTCGATGTTTCGACGGCCAGCGGCCGGTTGGGCAGCATGGCGTGCAGCAGGTCCCAGCTGGCGTTGTCAGACAAGGCCAGCAAGCCCTCGTCCACTGCCGCAAAGGCCAGCTCGGCCTCGGGCGCCGGCTTGCCATCCTGCGTCACGCGTACTTTCGCCAAGGCCTTCTGGCGGACGCCGTACTGCGGCTTGTCGCTCGTCACCTCGACCTTCAGCTCATGGCGGGCCAGGCCCACCTCGAATGCCGCAATGCCCAGCTTGTAGGCCGGCTTGCCCAGGTCGACCATGGCCGTGGGCGGCTGGTAGTCGCCGGAAGCGCGCCAGTCTCGCCACCACTGCAAGGGGCTGCGCCAGCCCCAGCTGAAGAACGAATACCAGGGCACCTCACGGATGCGGCCGCGCACGGCCAGCACGCTCACGTAGACATTGGGCGACCAGTCGCGCGCCACCGGCAGCTCGATCACCGGGTCGCGGCCGCGCAGCTGCATCAGCCTGGTCTCGATGACGCCCTCGCGTTCGATGGCCACCAGGGCCGTGGCTTCGCGGAAAGGCATGCGCACCTGCAGTCGGGCGGTCTCGCCCGGCTCGTAGCGCCGCTTCTCGGTGATGACTTCGATGCGATCGTCGTTGTTCTGCGCGAACCAGAACTCGCCCTGGCGCGTCACCCAGACCGGTGCCGCGGCTTCGCTGGCATGGCCATCGGCGTCTTGCGCGCGAGCGATCAGCTCGACCTGGCCCGGCGTGGTGAGCGAGGCTTCACAGGTGAGCAGCCCCTTCGCGTCGGTCGTGCCGCTGCAGACCTCGCCAAGCTCCTTGCGCTCCAGCTTGTTGTCATAGGCGTAGAAGCCGCCGACCATGCGCTTGCGGCTCGACAGCCATTGCTGCAGCCGGGCCCGCACGACAATCTTCTGGCCGGCCAGCGGCTTGCCATCGGTGGCCAGCGCCAGCGCCTGGAAGCGCAATTGCTGGCCATTGCCCACCCAGTGGCTGGCCTTGATGCCGGCCACCACGCGGGCCGGCCACAGCGGCACGCGGCGCGACACGGTCTGCCGCTCGCCATTGGGGTCGTCGTAGGCCAGCTCGACCAGCAGATCGCTGGGCTGTTGCAGGGGCGGTAGCTTGGCAATGCTCAGCTGGGCCGCGCCTTGGGCGTCGGTCACGGCCGGCTGCTTGTCGGCCACCAGCCTGGCGGCGCGCTGGCTGGCGTCCTGCTCGTCGCCTTCATCGTTCGCGCGTTGCTCGCTGCGGGGCGGCGCGAAGCTGAAGTCCTCGAAGCCGGCAAAGCCGCTTTCGCGCGGTTGCAGGAGGGCGCTGAGTTTCAATGGCGCGCGCGCCATGCCGCCACCGGCCATGTAGTTCAGTTGCGCGCCCAGCTTGATTTCCCGGGGCGCGGCCGGCACGGTGGCCGGCACGTTGATGCGTGCATCGACCAGGGGCACGCGGAACTCCTCGACGCGGAACGTGCCGCCGAAGCCGCCATGGGTCTTGCCGGTCAGCGAGATCGAGTAGGCGCCCAGCTTGGCGGCCGGCGGTATCGCCCATTGGCTGCTGGCGGAGCGGCCATTGCCCTGCCAGGTCAGCGGCAGCCTGAACTCCTGCCCGCTGCCCTGGTGGCTCACCACGACCTCGCTGGGCAGGTCTTCAGGCTTGATCATGGCCAGGCCCTGGCCGTTCTCCATCCGGATGAAGTGCTTCATCGAGACGGTTTCGCCAGCGCGGAACAGCGTGCGGTCCAGCACCGTGTGCGTGCGCACCGGCGACCATTCGTAGTCGCTGACCGGCAGGTTGAAGCGCCAGCTCTCGATGCCGCGCTGCCAGCTCGTGAACAGGAAGGCCAGCTCGCCGCCGGCACGGGCCGTGACGAACAGTCCGGTGTCGGCCGGGCATCGTTCGCCCGAGATGCGTTCGCTCAGCGGGCGGTCAATGCGTGCCAGACCCTGCGCATTGCTGCGGCCCTGCCAGATCGGCTTGCCGTGGCAGTCCATCACCGAGATGTCGGCATTGGCCACCGGCTGGGCGCGATCCAGCGTCGTCACCCAGGCCAGGCTGCTCTCGCGACCCAGCTTGAAATGCAGGCCCAGGTTGGTGACCAGCACGCTGGTGCGCACATACATGGGCGCCACCGGTTCGAGCAGCGCCTGGCCCAAGCGTTGCGAGCGCAGTTCCAGCACATGGAAGCCGGGTTCGCTGATCGGCACGCCGATCACCTCGAAGGGCCGCGGGTCGCCGCCCTGCAGCACCGGCAGGTCCATGCGCTTGGCCGTCCTGGCGTCGAGCATGGGCGCCTTGCGGCTCTTGTATTCGTCATTGCCCAGCTCGCGCACGCGGGCATAGGCCTTCAGCAGCTCGAGGTCGCTGCCGTCGAAGCGCTGCCGCAGCATCTGGCCGGCACTGCTGCCTGGCCGCAGCTCGCCCTGCACATGGCGCAGCGTCAGTGGCACAAGCGCCGGGCCTTCGGGCTCGCGCTCGACGATGCCGAAGCTGGCGACCGCGAACTTGGCGATCGGCGGCGCGATGCCGGTGCGCACCGTCAGCGGGAACATCGTGGCGTTGGAAAGCGGCCGACCCGCGTCGTCCTTCATGCCCGGCGGCAGTACCAGCTGGAAGCTCTGGTTCTCCGGCAGCGGCGTCGGGAAGTTGATCTGCCTCACGTCTTTGTCAGCGCCGTCGCCTTTCGAGGTGACGGGCGCGATCTCCGGGCCGCCGCCGATCGGCTTGAGCCGGGCCTTCTGTGCCAGCGCGGCAGGCACCTGCTCGCTGAAATCCAGCCGCATCGGCAGGATGGGCATGCAGGGCTCCTCGGCCCGCTCGCGCGTGCAATGGAACTCGGCGGTCAGCGGCTGGCGGACCTTGTATTGCAGGTGCTGGTCAGCGCGGCTTTGCACGGCCGGGTTCAGCGCGGCAGCGATGCCCCGTCCCCAGACGATGCGAACGCGCGCGCCCGGTGGCAAGGGCCGCTGGCAGGCCAGCAGCAGCCATTCGCCCTTGCGCTCGTTGCCCCAGATGCTCTGGGTCTTCAGCGCTGCATCGCGCGCGGCGAGCGGCTGCAGCTGGGCGGGCATGCGCTCACCCAGGCCTTCAACCTCGCACCAGATCCGCCCAGCCAGGCTGGCCAGGTCGGGCGCGCCGTTGAAGTGCAGCAGGAACTGCTGGTCCTCGGCGATCTGCGCGGAGTTCCAGGGGCGTGCATCGAGCAGAAATGGCGCGCCGAGCTGGAAGCGGAATTCGCGGGCACCCGTCCATTCGGCGCCGGGCTTGAACTCGGGCTTGAGTGACACGCGGCAGGCGGCGCCAGGGGGCAGCGGCTGGTTCAGCTCGAACAGCCATTCGCGTTCGCTGGCCCAGTGGCCGGAGCCGCTGGTGTCGACCTTGCCTTCGCAGCGCAGAGAAGCCGGGTCGGCCTGGCGCAGGTCGCCCAGCGGCACGACCGCTTCGCTGAACTGCAGGCGCAGCTGCGTCGCCTGGGCGACCTCGCCACTGGGGCTGGCGCTGGTGACCGACACGGCCTGGGCCGCGCCCGCCGCCATGAAGGCTGCCGCCGCCAGCAGGCCGCGTGCCAGGTCTTGCCAGCGCTTGATGCCGGCCTGCTTGTCGCCTCTTGCTTGGTGCATCCAACTCTCCCTTGGAAGCGGGAGAGTCTAGGCCTCATTCGAGCCTCAATCGTCAGGCATCCAGAGCAGCGACAGCGCCAGGCCGGCGCGCAGGCAGGCCTCGCGCAGCGCGGCATCGCCCCTGGGCAGGTAGGCCGTGCGATTGTTGGTGTCGATGGCGCCGACCACGCGGCCCTGCTCGGCGAACAGGTAGCCCATGGGCTCGCCGCTGGGCAGGGGCGTGCCCTGGATCTGGAACGAGGCCAGCACCTGCAGCCTGCGGCCGTCGGTCAGCACCAGCTCGCCGGCCGGCCGGGGCTCCAGGCCGCGGCCGGGGGAGCTCGCCGCCCTCAGGACGAGGCCGACCAAGGGGCTGAGCTGGCAGTGCACCTGCGTGGGCTGGCTGGCCGTGATGCCGGCCACGCTCAGTTCGCGGCGACGCACGCCGCAGTCGGCCTCGACGCCCGCCAGCTGGAAACGCAGCGCGGCCTTGTCGCTGGCGTAGACCTTGAACAGATCGAGCCGGCTGGCGCTGCGCTCGTAGCGCAGTTCGCGGCCGTCAATCTGGGCCTGACCCTTGCGGCCAGGGCCGAATGGTCCCAGGTTCATCGCCTCGCTGCGGGCGTCGAGACCGTCGGGCAACTGCAGGCGGGCCGGCGGGATGGAGGCGCAGCCGGCCAGCAGGACGGCGGCCAGGGCGATCAGGAAGGGTGAAGATTTCATGGGCGCTCAGCTGGGGAGAAATGGTGATTCTGGACCGCAGCGGCGCAACAACCGATGGTCACACCCGGCTTGCGGCCGGCCCGGGCCCGGCTCCACAATCCCGGCCCATCATGTTGTCCGAAGCCACCGCCGCCTTCATCCAGTCCGGGCTGTCCATCACCGTGGTGGGCTGTGGCGAGCGCCTGGTGCCGTCGATCGCCAAGGGGGCCGGCTGCACGGTTGATGCCGCCAGCGGCCAACTCACCGTGCTGCTGTTCGCCGACGGCGCCGATCAGGTGACGCGTGACCTGGCCCGCAACGGCCGCATCGCGGTCTGCTTCAGCAAGCCCAGCACCGACCAGACCGTGCAGGTCAAAGGGCACGATGCCCGCATGGCGCCGGCCACCGCCCAGGACCTGGCCACCGTGCGCCGCAGCCTGGACCTGTTTGCCGAGGACCTCGGCCCGATGGGCTGGGACCAGCGCTTCGTCGACACGCTGTTCTGGCGCGCGCCCGCCGACCTGATGGCGGTGCGCTTCACGCCCGAGGCGGCCTTCAACCAGACGCCCGGGCCTCAGGCCGGCGCGCCGCTGGAGGGCTGATGGGCATGGAGACCGTCCAGCTCGACGCGATCCGCAGTTGCCTGGAGGGGGTGATTCCGGCGGCCGTGGCCACCTGCTCGGCCGAGGGCGTTCCCAATGCCACCTACGTGTCGCAGATGCAGTACGTGGATGCACGCCACGTGGCCCTGTCCTTCCAGTTCTTCAGCAAGACGCGCCAGAACGTGCTGGCCAATCCGCAGGTCACGGCCCTGGTGATCGATCCCGTGACGGCGGCCGCCTACCGGCTGGAGCTGCTGTACCTTCGCACCGAGACGGCCGGCGCGCTGTTCCAGAGCCTCAAGGCCAAGCTGGCCGGCATCGCCTCGCACGTCGGCATGGTGGGCGTGTTCAAGCTGCAGGGTGCCGACGTCTACCGCGTGCTGCGGGTCGAGCGCGTGCCGGGGCCCGAGCTCAAGCGGCCGCCGCCGGAGCGCAACCTGCTCAACGCCTTGCGCCAGTCCGGCGAGCGCCTGGCGGCCTGCACCGACCTGGACGCGCTGTTCGATCAGCTGCTGGTCCAGTTGTCCGGCGAGTTCGGCATCGAGCAGGCCCTGCTGCTGATGGCGGACGAGGACGGCCGCCGGCTGTTCCTGGTCGGCAGCCGCGGCTACGCCAGCAGTGGCATCGGCAGCGAGATCCAGCTCGGCGAGGGCGTGATCGGCGTGGCGGCGCAATACCGCACGGCCATACGCATCAACCACATGACCTCGGAATACCTCTACGGCTCGGCCGGCCGCGGCGATGCGGCGCCCGAGGCCGAGATCCCGTTCCCCGGCTTGGCCGAGCCGCACAGCCAGCTGGCCGTGCCCATCCTGCTGGCCGACCGGCTGCTGGGCGTGCTGTGCGTGGAGAGCGCGCAGGACTTGCGCTTCGGCTATGACGACGAGGACGCCCTGGTCGCGCTGGCCACGCAGCTGGGCCTGCAGATCGCGCTGCTGCAGCAGCAGGCGGAATGCGGCGCGGCCACGGCCGTGCTGCTGCCGGCCGGCGGCCCCGTGCCGCCCTCGTCCGGCCAGCCGCTGGAGCTGCGCCACTACGCCGGCAACGACAGTGTCTTCGTCGCCGGCGACTACCTGATCAAGGGCGTGGCCGGCGCCATCCTGTGGAAGCTCGTGCGCGAGTACCAGGCCGGCCGCTGCGAGTTCACCAACCGCGAGCTGCGCATGGCGCCCGAGCTGCGCCTGCCCGATGTCAGCGACAACCTGGAAGCTCGGCTGATCCTTCTGCAGCGGCGGCTCGCCGAGCGCTGCCCGTCGCTGGCCTTCGAGAAGACCGGGCGCGGCCAGTTCCGCCTCTGCGTGGCGCGGCCGCTGCGGCTGGTCGAGGCCGAGGGCTGAGGGCTCAGAGCGCCAGCGCGTCGGCCAGCTTGCGCCAGTCGCGGCCGCCCAGCAGCGGGCGCACCAGTGCCAGCACGCCCTCGAAGGCCTCGCGCGGCGCGCCGGCCCGCATGCCGCCCAGCATCTGGGCGCGCTCGGCTGGATTCATGTGCGGCAGCATCCAGCGCAACGCGACCTGCATCTTCTCGGGCGGGTGGCTGGACACGATGCGGTGCTCGAGCGAACGGATCTCGTCGTCGCTGTGCGTGGCCCAGAGCGCGGCGTTGTGGGTGCCTTCCTCGTAGGCCATGTGCTCGTAGTTGTGGGCCACGAACGCGGCCAGCTCGACGTAGAGCTGCCGGGCCGCGTCGGCATCGCCGGGGATCAGGTGCAGCAGAGCACGCAGCCGGGCGATCGCCTCCTGGTGCTCCACATGCTCGTCGGCGATGCGGCCGCTGGCACCCGGGCTGCGCGCCTCGATGGCCGTGTGTATCACTTCGTTCTCGTGGTGCAGGTGGCTGGCGCAGATGTCCAGCAGCGCGTCGCACTGCTCGCGCAGCTCGGCCACGTCGGCCGGATCGCCGGCATCGACGCGGCCGGCATGCAGCAAGGTGTGGGCCATGAAGGCGCGCAGGCCCTTGTGGATGAAGGCGTAGATGTCGTGGCGGGGGGTGTTCATGAAAGGGCTCCTGGGGTGGATCGATGAGACGGAAGGGGTCGGTGTTTTCGACGCCTCAACGATAGGCAGCAGGGCCTTGCCGCATTCCTAAATCTTGGCTCGCCCTAGCTTAAGAATTTCCTAAGCCGCCGAACGGCACGGTGAGCAAAGTCATGATTCGCTGTCCGTGGAGGGCGACCGCTTCCAGGACGGGCTGCTCAGCCGCCCAGCATCAGATCGATCAACTCCTTGACGAACTCCAGCGCCTCTTCCGGCGTGCCGAAGTAGTACTCGCCGCCGAGGTCGACCACGTCGCCGCCGGGGCCGCGGTGCGCAACCGACCAGCCCTCGGCCCCGCCGCCGATGGCCAGGATGCCGAAGGCGCCGGGCGCCAGCTCGCGGGCGGTGCCGGCGGTGACGAAGATGTCTTTGCCCTGGTGGCAGTGGTAACGTTTCACGTCTTGGAGAATCCGCAGGCAGGAGAGTGTTGAAGATGAAGGCAATCTGGAACGGCGTCGTCATCGCCGAAAGCGCAGACACCGTCGTGGTCGACGGCGACCACTATTTCCCGGCCGAGTCGCTGAAGAAGGAGTACCTGAGCTTCAGCAACCACCGCAGCAGCAGCTGGAAGGGGCAGGCGCATTATCAGAGCCTGTTCGTCAACGGCGAGTTCAATCCCGATTCGGTCTGGAGCTACCCCGAGCCCACCGAGCAGGCCGCCGAGCTCAAGGGCCGGGTGGCGTTCTGGAAAGGCGTGCAGGTCGTCGACTGAACGACCGGCTGGCTAGCGCTCTCTTGGCCACAGTGCCCAGAGCTTCAAGGGCTGCTTGATCTTCATCGCTGCGGCCTCGGCCTCCGCACCCCAGCCGGTGAAGTAGTCGGCCCGCACCGCGCCGATGATGGAGCCGCCGGTGTCCTGGGCCATCACCAGGCGGCGCGTGCCGGCATCGCCGCCGTCCATCCACAAGGCCGTGCCGTAAGGGATGGAAAGCCGGTCTACCGCCACCGAGCGGCCGGGCGTCAAGGGCACGCCCTGCGCACCCCGGGGACCGGCCTGCGGGTCGCGCAGCGGCTCCTCGCGAAAGAACACGTAGCGGGCATTGGCCCACATCAGCTCGTTGAGCCGCTGCGGATTGCGTTTGACCCACTCGCGCACCGCCGGGCGCGGCGCAGCCGGGCCGTCGCTCCACTCGCCGATCACGGCGAGCGAGCGGCCCAGGGGCGTCAGGGGATGGTCGTTGTGGCCGGCAAAGCCGACGCGAACCCAGCGCCGCTCGCCGTTGGTCTCGGTCACCCGGACCCGACCCGAGCCCTGCAACTGCAAGACTTGCAGGTCGATGGCGTCTTCGATGAAGACCAGCGGCTGCATGCGGCTGCGCAGCGGCTCGCTGTCGATCTGCTGGCGGGTGAAATAGGGGCGACGCTGCTGCAGGTCCGGCGGCGCGGCCAGCACGGCGACCTGGAAGTTGTCGCTGCGTTGCCGGCGGGCCTCGAGCTCGGGCTCGAAGTAGCCGGTCAGCAGGCCTTGCTGCTCGCCCTCATGGGTTTCAATGCGCCAGGGCTGCAGCCGCTCCATCAGCCACATGGCGGTGGCGAGATCGTCGCCCGGCTCGGTTAGCGCCGCCTGAGCACAGAGTGCCGCCCAGCTGGCAGCCGGCTTCTCGCAGCCGCGCACCAGCGCGGGCCACAGCTCGGCCGCCTTGTCGCTGCCCCAGCCGGGCAGCTCGCTCCACTCGGTGGCCACCCAGCGCGAGCGTTCGCGCTGCATCACGGCGGCGGCCGGCTTCTGCGGCTCGACCTGCGCTGGCTTGGCCGGTACGGGCGGTGGCAAGCTCACCGGCGGCGCGGCACAGCCGGCCAGCACGAGGCCTAGAATCGCCGCCGCCTTCTTGGGGAAATGCGTCATGGGTCTGATCTTGCTGGAAGCGCTGTGCGCGCTGCTCGTCCTGGTGTTCATCGTCTGGTGGACCATGTTCTCGGGCCGCAAGGGCGGCGAGCGGCCGGACGACGAATAAGCATCGTCATTCCTTGGGCGGCAGTACAAAGCTGCGCGGCTGGCTGCGCAGGCGCCGCCATATGGCCGAGCGAAGCCGGGCACGGTCTGCCACCTGAATGCCACGGGCCCGCAGCGCCACGAGGAATGCCAGCGCAAAGCTGACGCCGAGGTTCAGGATGCCGATCAAGACGATCGTCGGCACGCACCACCAGAACGCTGGCTGCTTGAAGATCTCCACGCCCAAGGCACCCACGGCAGCCGCCAATTGGCCGGTCGAGAGCGTCACGTGCCGGACCTCGATGGGCAGCCCGAAAAAGGCCAGGACCACCGGCACCAGGCCCAGCATCAGGCCCAGCGAGGTGTTGGCCGCCAGGCCCGAGATATTGGCCCGCCACCAGCTTGACCAGCGCTGCGCCCGCGCTGCACCCAGGCGCGCTATCAGGCGCGGGTTCCAGGCAATTGCGCTGTCCAGGCGGTAGAACACAAACCAGTTCTCGACCCAGCCGGCGATCAGGCTGGAGAGGAAGAGCAGCACGCCGGTGAAGGCGGCGAAGAAGACCGACGGACCCAGCAAGTTGAGCGAATGCAGCACATAGTCGGCCTCCTTGGGCCCGACGGCCGGTCCGCCGAAGGCCAGCCAGGCCAGCAATTGCACGCCCAGCACCACCGGTATCACCGCAATCAGGTTGCCGACAATTCCGGCGAACTGCGAGCGCAGCAGATTCGCGACCTCGTCGACAAAGCCCTCCAATCCTTCTTCGGAGGTGATGTCGCGCAGCTTGTGGGCCATGGCCGGCGCGGTCATCGCCGGCTGCTTGGTGGCCACCGTCCAGTGCAGGAGATGGATCAGGACGAAGCACAGCGAGTAATTGACGCCCGCCGCGAAGCCGGCCCAGAAGGCCGAGAACGTCATCGCCGCCAGGGCGAACTTGATCAGCGTCGTGCCGCCGATCATGGCGCCGCCGCCGGCTGCTCGCCAGAGCATGTCCCGGTAGTCGGCGGCATTGCGGGTGATGTAGTGCTCGCCGGTCTGGGCACTGCGTTCGGCCACCTTGCGGGCCAGCAGCGCGTAGTGGCGCGCGAACAGCGTGCGCAGGCTGCGCCGCTCATGCACCACGCGCACCAGCCCGGCCAGCAGCTGCAAGAGCTCGCGTGCCGGCTGCTCGGCCACCAATACATCGAGCAGCGCTTCGGCACGTGCCGCGCGCTCCAGCAATTGCTCGACCTCGAACATGATGTCCACCGACACGCCCCAGGCCTCCAGATGCTCGGGCACCGAGGCCGCAGCGGCGTGGCAGGCATCGAGCAGGGCGCGCAGGTATTGCAGCGCGCGGCGCAGCTCGGCGGCGTCGCCACGCTTCAGCGTGTCGATCAGGTCTTCGGCCGCACGCGACAGCTGGCCGAAGGGGTTGTTGGCCAGCAGCTCGGGGCCCATGCGCTGGCGCAAGGGGCCTGAGAAGCCGGCGGCACGAATGGCGCTGACCAGCATCGTCAGGGCGTCCACCAGGGCGGCACGCCAGTCCACATCGGGCAGTGCGCCTACGAACAGCGCTGACAGGCGCTGCAGCAGCTTGTCGTCCATCGCCCGCAGCCAGACCTCGTCCTCGGCATCAGGGAACAGGAGCCCGAAGAGTTCGCCGAGGTCCTTGGTTTCCACGGTGCCGGGCAGCAGGCGCAGGCGCAGGCGGTGGCCCACCTCGCTCCACATCGCCATGCGCGAGGCAAAGCCCACGTCGGCAAACAGGCCGACGGCATCCAGGTCGCGCCAGGCCCCGGCCAGCACGCCAGTCACGTTGGCGGCATGGTCCGGGTGGCGCTCCAGCACATTGAGCAGGTGGATCAGCCGCGACAGCGGCAGCGGGCGCGCGCCGCGCTCGAGCGGCTCGGACTTTTCAAGCGGCGCATGGCGCAGCCATTCCAGCAGCCGGGCCAGCCACAGATTGCGCAGCGGCAGCGCGGCCGACGGGTCGGCCGCATTGAGCAGGGCGGTGAGGTCCCAGGCGCCTTGGCTTGCCATCTAGGCCGTCAATGCAGGCTGGCGCTGTCGGCCAGCAGAAACTCGGGCACCTCGGACCAGAACACGTCTGCGCTCTCGGTCACGCCGAGGTAGCGGCCCTTCATGCTGCCGTGAGGCGTGGCGATATGTGCCCAGCTGCTGTACTGGAACTGCTCACCCGGCTGCAGAAAGGGCTGATGGCCGACGACGGCCAGGCCGCGCACCTGCTGGCGCCGGCCTTCGCTGTCGATGATTTCCCACTCGCGCGCCACCAGCTGTGCGGCGATGTCGCCGTCGTTGGCAATCGTGATCGTATAGGTGTAGGCCCAGCGGCCTTGCTCGACATCGGTCTGCTCGGCCAGGGGCTGCACCTGCACCGTGCACTTGAAGTGGGGGGAGGACATGCGCCCCATTCTAGGGCGAGGACATGGCTGGCCCGTTATGCTGGTGGTCGTGTCCTGCCGCTCCATCGCCTTCGCGCTTTTCGCTCTCGCCTTGCTGGGCCCGTTGCTGGGTTCCTTGCCGGCGCAGGGCACGACCTTGCGCACGGTTCAACAGAGCAATTCGAGGGCCAAGTACGCGCCGGGCGATGCCAACCGGCCGGGCATCTGCATGGAGATGCTGCGCGCGGTGGAGCAGGCCGAGCCCGGCTTGCGCTTCAGCGGCCTGGACCAGCAGGCGCCGCTGCGTCGGGTCGAGATCATGCTCGCCCAGGGCGAGATCGATGTGTTCTTCTGCCTGCTCCGTTCGGCTGAGCGTGAAAAGCAGTGGCGCTACCTGCCCGTGCCGCTGTACCGGATCCAGCACATGGTGGCCATGCGGCAGGACGGCGGCGACGAGCCCCGGGACCTGGCCGAGCTGGTGGCGGCCAGCCGGGACAAGCCTGTTGTCGTGACCCGCGGCACCGTGCTGGCCGCCACGCTGCGCGAGGCCGGTGTGGCGGTGACCGAAGTCGCCTCCGACTTCGAGGCCTTGCAGATGCTGGCCATGGGCCGCACCGATCATGTCTACGGCCAGGACCTCAACCTGCAACGCCATCTGCGCGAGTTCCGTTCGGGTGAGAAGCTGCGCATCGCAGCGACCGTGTTCCAGACCGATCTACAGTTCCTGGCCGTCGGGCGCAAGGTGCCTGCCGCAGTCGAGCGGCTTCTGCTGCGCGCACTGCAGAAGCTCGAGCGCGAAGGGCAACTCAAGGCCATCAGCGACAAATACCGATGAACGACCAAACCAATCTCTACCTCGCCGCCGGCGGCCCGCCGCGCTGCCGCTGGTGCGCTGCCGGCGCCGACTGGCCGCCCTATGTCGACTATCACGACCAGGAATGGGGATTCCCGGTCGACGAGGACAAGCGCCTCTTCGAGAAGCTGTGCCTGGAAGGCTTCCAGTCGGGCCTCTCGTGGCGCACCATCCTGGCCAAGCGCGTGGCCTTCCGCCAGGCTTTCGCCGGTTTTGATTTCAAGAAGGTGGCGCGCTTCACCGCGGCAGACGTGGAGCGGCTCCTGCAGGACGCCGGCATCGTGCGCCACCGCGGCAAGATCGAGGCGGCGATCAACAACGCGCAGCGGGCCTTGGAGTTGATCGAGGAGGAGGGCTCATTGGCGCGCTACCTCTGGCGCTTCGAGCCGGCGGCCACGCCCGATGTGCTGGGCCAGACCGAGACGGCCGCGTCCAAGGCCTTGTCCAAGGACCTGAAGAAACGCGGCTGGAAGTTCGTCGGGCCGACGACCATGCATGCCTTCATGCAGTCGATGGGCATGGTCAACGACCACGCCGAGGGCTGCCATGCCCGCGCCAAGGTCGACGCGGCTTTGCGCAAATTCAAGCGCCCCTAAAATCGCGGGCTCACTTCCCCTTTGAAGCAGCCATGAGCCACCGCATCGCCCCCAGCATCCTCTCCGCCGACTTCGCCCGCCTGGGCGAGGAGGTCCGCAACGTGCTGGCGGCCGGCGCCGACTGGATTCACTTCGACGTGATGGACAACCATTACGTGCCCAACCTGACCTTCGGGCCGATGATTTGCGAGGCTTTGCGCAAGCACTCGGTCAAGCCCGACGGCACGCCCGCGCCCATCGACGTGCACCTGATGGTGCAGCCGGTGGACAGCCTGGCCCAGGCCTTCTGCAAGGCCGGCGCCGACCTGGTGAGCTTCCACCCTGAGGCCAGCGCCCATGTGGACCGCACGCTGCAGCTGATCAAGGCCGAGGGCAAGCAGGCAGGCCTGGTGTTCAACCCGGGCACGCCGCTGGATGTGCTGGAGTGGGTGATCGACAAGGTCGACCTGGTGCTGATCATGAGCGTCAACCCCGGCTTCGGCGGCCAGAGCTTCATCCCGTCCGCACTGAAGAAGCTGGAAGCGGCCCGCAAGATCATCGACAAGAGCGGCCGCGACATCCGCCTCGAGATCGACGGCGGCGTCAAGGTCGACAACATCCGCCAGATTGCCGATGCCGGCGCCGACACCTTCGTGGCCGGCTCGGCCATTTTCGGCAAGGGTGACTACAAGGCCGTGATCGACCAGATGCGGGCCGAACTGGCGCGCTGATGGCGGCTGCGGCGAAGAGCCAATGAAAAGAGGGGCGCCGCGGCGCCCCTCTTTCATGGTCGGACCGATCAGTCCATCTTGAAGTTGCAGTCCTTCAGCGGCACGACCCGGGTCTTGTTGATCAGTTTGTGCCCAAGGTACAGCAGCACGAAGATCGGGATCAGCATGTAGTTGCTGATGAAGTCGAACCAGCTGAACTGCTCGGCCTGGAACACCCAGGCATTGGCGCCGAACAGCACGATCAGGAACAGCACCAGCGCCGCCCAGGGGCCCCAGGGGTAGAACATCGCCTTGAACTTCAGCTCGCTCAAGGGGCGGCCCTGCGCCACCCAGGCCTTGCGGAAGCGCAGGTGGCAGATGGCGATGCCCAGCCAGATCATGAAGCCCGTCAGGCCCGAGGCGTTGTAGAGCAACTGGTAGATCTTGGTGGCACCGATCTCGCTGGCCAGGAAGGCCAGCGCGCCCACGAGGCCGGTGGCCCAGACGGCGGCAACCGGCACGCCGCGCGTATTGACCTTGCCGAAGATGCGCGGCGCCTTGCGGCTGTGGGCCATTGCGTACAGCATGCGCGAAGACACGTAGAGCGAGGAGTTGCCCGCCGACAGCACGGCCGACAGGATCACGAAGTTCATCAGGTTGGCCGCGTAGTAGCCGACCTTCGGGATGTGCGAGAAGACGATGGTGAAGGGCGAATAGGCCACGCTGCCTTCGTCGTTGCGCAGCAGGTTGGGGTCGTTGAACGGGATCAAGAGGCCGATGATCAGGATGGCGCCGATATAGAAGAGCAGGATGCGCCAGAACACCGAGTGGATAGCCTTGGGCACGTTCTTGCTCGGGTCCTCGGTTTCGGCCGCGGCCAGGCCCACGCCTTCCGTGCCCTGGAAGGAGAAGCCCGCCACCAGGAACACGCCCAGGATGGCCGCCAGGCCACCCACGAAGGGCGCACTCTTGCCGCTGGCCGCGTCCGAGATGCCCCAGTTGTGGAAGCCCACCGCCTTGCCCTCGCCCAGCATGCCGAACACCATCAGCGCGCCGACGAACAGGAAGATGATGACCGTCGTCACCTTGATGCTGGCGAACCAGTATTCGGCCTCGGCATAGGCCTTCACCGACAGCAGGTTCAGCCCCATCAGCAGCACGAAGAAGCCCATGGCCCAGTAGGTCGGGTTGCTGTCGGGGAACCAGAACTTGACGATCAGCGCGCCGGCCACGAACTCGGCCGCCAGCGTGATCGACCAGCTGAACCAGTAGTTCCAGCCGAAGGCAAAGCCGAGCGACGGGTCGACGAAGCGCTCGGCATAGGCTTCGAAGGAGCCGGCGATCGGCAGTTGCGTGGCCATCTCACCCAGCGACTGCATCATGCAGAACACGGCCATGCCCATGATGGCGTAGGCCAGCATCGCGCCGCCGGGGCCGGCATTGGCGATGGCGCCGCCGCTGGCCAGGAACAGGCCGGTGCCGATGGCGCCGCCGATGGCAATCATGCTCAGCTGCCGCGCGCCGATGCCGCGCTTCAGATCTTGGTGGGGAATGGCGTCCATCGAGGGCCTTCTGCTTGTCTTTCGCCCAATGCGGGCCGGGCCGCCACTGTAACGAAGTGGCGGCCCGGCCCGCATGGGTTGTTTCCCGCTTGATCCCTAGTCTGCTGCCGCCGGCACATGCGGGACATGGGCCGGCCCTCGGCACGCGTCGCTCAGTCCGCAGGGACTGAGCTCGGTCGCGGCTCGGAGTGGCTGGTCATCACCATATGCGCCACTTCGCGCGTGTCCGGCCCATGGCCGCTCCAGCGGTCCAGTGCCAGGTAGATCACCGGCGTGATGTAGAGCGTCACCGCCTGCGACAGGATCAGGCCGCCCACCACCGCCAGGCCCAACGGCTGGCGCAGCTCGGCGCCGGCGCCGAGGCCCAGGGCGATGGGCAGGGCGCCCATCAAGGCCGCCAGCGTCGTCATCATGATCGGGCGAAAGCGCAGGATGCAGGCCTCGCGGATCGCGGCTTGCGGCGTCATGCCGCCGTTGCGCTGCGCATCCAGCGCGAAGTCGATCATCATGATCGCGTTCTTCTTGACGATGCCGATCAGCATCACGATGCCGATGGTTGCGATGATGGTCAGGTCCATGCCGAAAACCTGCAAGGTGATCAGCGCGCCCACGGCCGCCGAGGGCAGGCCGGCCAGGATGGTGATCGGGTGGATGTAGCTCTCGTACAGCACGCCCAGCAGCACATAGATCACCGCCAGCGCCAGGCCGATCAGCAGCAGCTGGCCGGACTGCGAATCCTGGAACACCGCCGCATCGCCGCCGTAGCTGGTGATGATGGAGGCGGGCAGCGCGATTTCCTTGGTGTAGGCGGAGATCGCCTTCGTCGCTTCGCCCAGCGGCACGCCGGGCGCCAGGTTGAAGGAGAGCGTGATGGCCTGCAACTGCCCCTGGTGGTTGACGGACGTCGGGCCCAGGCCGCGCTGCACCGAGGCAAAGGCCGTGAGCGGCACCAGCGAGCCGTTCTTGCTGCGCAGATGGATCTTGTCGAAAGCGTCTTCGCCCATGCGGTCGGCGTCGCCGGCCTCCATGATCACCTGGTAGGTGTTGCTCTCGGCATAGATGCTGGACACCTGGCGCTCGCCGAAGGCGCCGTAAAGCATGGTGCGCACGTCCTGCATCTGCACGCCCAAGAGGTTGGCGCGCTCGCGGTCGATGACGAGATTGGCCTGCAGGCCGCGCAGTTGCGAGTCGCTGGTGACGTCGCGGAACATCTTGCTGTCGTCGCGCAGCTTTGCTTGCAGCTTCTGCGCCCAGGTGCTCAGCTCGCCCGCCGCCACCGACTGCAGAGTGAACTGGTAGCGGCTCTTGCTTTGGCGCCCGCCCAGTTGCAGGTTCTGCACCGGGCGCAGAAAGACCTGCAGGCCGGGCACTGCACGCAGGTCCTTGCGCAGGCTCTCCACCACCTTCACCATCGGCGGCCGCTCCTTGCGGGGCTTCAGGTTGATGAACATGCGGCCGGTGTTGGTCGCGCCAGTGGCGTTCTGGCCGCCGCCCACGGCAGCCGAGACGCTCAGCACCGCCGGGTTGTTCTTGACGATGGCCGCCGCCTGCTCCTGCAGCACCGTCATCGTGTTGAAGGAGGTGTCTTCGCTGGCTTCGGTGCTGGCCTGGATCTGGCCGATGTCTTCCTCAGGGAAGAAGCCCTTGGGAATGGCGATGTAGAGCCAGATCGTCGCGATGAAGCTGGCCAGGGCGAGGCCGTAGATCCAGCCGCGCCGGCGCAGGGCCCAGTCGAGCGAGTTGGCATAGGCGTCCTGCGTGGCCTTGAAGCCGCGCTCGAACAGTTGGCCGAGCCTGCCTTCCTCGGTGTCGTGATGCGGCTTCAGGTAGCGGCTGCAAAGCATGGGCACGAGCGTGAGCGAGACCATGGCCGACACGAGGATGGACAGCGACACCACCACGGCGAACTCGTGGAACAGCAGGCCGATCACGCCCGGCATGAAGAAGATCGGGATCAGCACCGCCACCAGCGAGATCGAGATCGAGAGGATGGTGAAGGTCATCTCGCGCGCACCGCGGATCGCGGCCTCGAAGGGCTTGGCGCCATCTTCGATATGGCGGTAGATGTTTTCCAGCATCACGATGGCGTCGTCCACCACCAGGCCCACGGCCAGCGTGATGCCCAGCAGCGAGATGTTGTCCAGGCTGTAGCCCAGCGCGAACAGCAAGGTCAGGGCGCCGATCAGCGAGATCGGTAGCGAGAGCGCAGGTATCAGCGTGGCGGCCGCGCGGCGCAGGAAGATGAAGATCACCATCACCACCAGGCCCACGGTCAGCGCCAGCGTGAGATACACGTCGTGCAGCGATTCGCGCACCGAGATCGAGCGGTCGTTCAAGGTGTTCATCTGCACCGAGTCGGGCAGCTGCTCCTTGAAGCGCGGCAGCACGGTCTTCACCGCATCGACGACCTTGACGGTGTTGGCATCCGGCTGGCGCTGCACGGCCAGCACGATGGAGCGCTCGCCATTGAAGTTGCTGAAGGACTTGGTGGTCTCGAAGCTGTCCTGCACATCGGCCACGTCGCGCAGGAAGACCGGCGCGCCATTGCGCGTGGCAACCACCAGCGCGCCGAACTCGCGCGCGTTCTTCAACTGCTTGTTGGCCTGGATGGTCAGCGTCTGGCGGTTGCCGTCCAGCACGCCGACCGGCGTGTTCGCATTGGCGGTACGGATCGCCGCCTGCAGCTCCTCCAGCGTCATGTTGCGCTGGGCCAGCAGGTCGTTGCGCACCTTGATGCGAACGGCGTAGCGCTTCTGGCCAAAGATGGAGACCTGGGCCACACCGTCGATGGTGGAGAGTGCCGGCGTGATCAGGTTTTCGGCGAAATCATTCAGCTCGGTGATGTTGATCGAGGGCGAGGTCAGCGCCACCAGCAGCACCGGCGCATCGGCCGGATTGACCTTGCGGTAGCTGGGCGGCGAGGTCATCTCGACCGGCAGTGCGCGCAAGGACCGGAACAGCGCGGCCTGCACGTCCACAGCGGCCGCGTCGATGTTTCGTGACGGGTCGAACTCCAGCGTGAGCGAAGTGCCGCCAAGGCCGGAGCTGGACGAGATCGTCGTCAGGCCGGCGATGGTGGAGAACTGCTTTTCCAGCGGCAACGCGACCGATGAAGCCATGGTCTCGGGTGAGGCGCCGGGCAAGCTGGCCTGCACATTGATGACCGGCGTGTTGTAGCTGGGCAGGGCAGCGACCGGGATCTTGCTCCAGGCTGCCAGGCCGGCGATCACCACCGACACGTTCAGCAGCACGGTCATCACCGGCCGCCGGATGAAAAGCTCGGTCCAGTTCATTTGGAGGCACCCGAGGCAGTCGCCGATGCTGCACGAGCGGACGCGGCAGCCGGGTTCAGCGATGCCGGCTGCGTCTTCAAGGGCACGCCGGGCCGCAGGTTCTGCTTGCCGTCCAGCACGATCTGGTCGCCGGCTTCCACGCCCTCGACCACGATCAGCTCGCCAAAGGGGTAGCGGGTCTGGACGATCTTCTGCACCGCGGTCTTGTCCGGGCCGACGATGTAGACCGAGCGCTCATTGCCGCGCTGGATGATGGCCGCCTGCGGCACGACCACCGCGTCTTTCAGAGTGCGCAGCACCATGCGCACGCGCACATACTGGCCGGGCCACAAGGCCAGCTTGTCGTTGCCGAACTCGGCCTTGAGCCTCAAGGTGCCGGTGTTGGCGTCCACCAGGTTGTCCACAAAGGTGACGCGGCCCTTGATCGCCTCGTCGGCTGCCTTGGCGCCACGCGCACCAGGCATGAGGACCTGCGCTTCGAGGCCTTCGGCCTTGCTGCCGCGGGTGGCGGCGAGCACGGCACTGAGTTGCGTCTCCGGCACCACGAAACCGACGCCGATGGGATGAAGCTGGGCGATGCTGACCAGCGGCAGGGCCGCCGCATTGGCCTGCACCAGCGTGCCGGGCACCACGTTGAGCTGGCCTGCCCGGCCGGCGAAGGGCGCTCGGACTTCGTTGTAAGAGAGCGAGACCTGCGCGGCCTGCACGGCGGCTTCATCCGACTGGATCAGCGCGCGGGCCGCTTCGACATTGCTCAGCGCGGTGTCCACGGCGTTCTGGGCCACGAAGCCTTGCGACTTCAGTTCTTCGGAACGCTTGAGCTGGCGCTCCAGGTCATTCAGGCTGGCTCGGTCGCGGGCCAGTTGGGCGCGGGCCTTGTCCAGGTTGGCACGGTCGGCGCGATCATCAAACCGGAACAGCGGCTGGCCCCGGCGCACCATGTCGCCGTCCTTGATCAGCAGTTCGCGCACGGTGCTGGTGGTCTGCGCCCGCAGGTCCACGGTGGCGAGGGCGACGACGGTGCCGCTGGCCTCGATGCTCACCGGCACGTCCTGCTTCTGCGCCCTCCAGACGCCCACCAGTTGCGGAGCGCCCTTGGCAGTACCCGAAGCGCCGGAGGCCGGCGCGCTGGCTGCGGCCGCCGCCCCATCGCTGGTGCTCCGCCCTTTCCACCACCAGCCAGCGCCGGCCAGCGCAATCACGATCAGGGTCAGGGCAAGAGGCTTGCTGCGCATGCGGGAACTTTCTTCTCTACGGTGGCTTTGGGTCGGCCCGAGAGCTTATGCGTGCCCGCCTGGCCGAATGTTGCGCGCCGGTGAAGCGCGGGGACATTCGGGGCCGCATTTGACGACAGCTTTGCTTCAGCCCCCCAGCGCCAGGGCGAGCTGCGCCCCGACCCGCGCATTGTTCTTCACCAGCGCGATATTGGTCGAGAGGCTGCGGCCGCCCGTCAAGGCCTTGATGCGGGCCAGCAGGAAGGGCGTGACGGACTTGCCGGTGACACCTTGTGCCGCTGCTTCCTGCAGCGCCTGTGCCGTGATTGTGTCAATCTCTTCGCGCGGCATCGCTTCGTCTGCCGGTACCGGGTTGCTCACCACCACGCCACCCTTGAGGCCCAGGGCCCATTTGGCCTTGAGGAAGGTGGCCTGCTCGGCCGGCGTGTCGAGCCTGAAGTCGGCCTTGAAGCCGCTGTCCGGCGTGTAGAAGGCGGCGAAGTTGTCCTGGCCGACCGACACGACCGGCACGCCCTGCGTCTCCAGGTATTCCAGGGTCAGGGCGATGTCGAGGATGCTCTTGGCGCCGGCGCAGACCACGGCGACCGAGGTCTTGGCCAGCTCCTGCAGGTCGGCCGAGATGTCGAAACTCTCCGGCGCGCCGCGGTGCACGCCGCCGATGCCGCCGGTGACGAAGACGCGGATGCCGGCCAGCTCGGCGCAGATCATCGTCGCGGCCACCGTGGTGGCGCCGACCTTGCCACTGGTGATGGCGAAGGGCAGGTCGCGGCGGCTCAGCTTCAGCGCATCACTGCTGCGGCCGAGCAGCTCCAGCTCATCGCTCGAGAGGCCGATGCGGATCTTGCCGCCCATCACTGCGATGGTGGCCGGCACGGCGCCAGCTGCGCGGATGATGTCCTCAACCTCGCGCGCCGTCTCCACGTTCTGCGGATAGGGCATGCCGTGGGAAATGATGGTGGACTCCAGGGCGACCAGGGGCTTGCCGGCGGCGCGCGCGGCAGCCACCTCGACGGAGTATTCGATGTAGGCGGTGTAGTCGGCTTTTGCGGTCATCTTCTTCATTCCAGGGTGGCAGGCGAGAGGTCGGGATGGACCGTCGCCGTGGTTTGCAGCGTCAGGGCGGCAAGGGTCAGGCCTTGCCGGCAGGCGGATTCGAGGTCTTCAGGCTTGCGGTCCAGGCCATGGCAGAGGCCGGCCGCGAAGGCGTCGCCTGCGCCGGTCACGTCCAGCACGTCTGTGGCGGGCGCGGCCAGCGCGGTGAAGCGGCCGTCGGGGCGGCTGCAGAGCACGCCTTTGCGACCTTCGGTGATCACAAGGTCTTGCAGGCCGCGTTCGCGCAGGCCGATGAGTGCGCGCTGTTTGGCGGCGGCACTCTTGAGCTTTTCGCCGCAGAGTGCTTCCAGTTCGCCGAGGTTGAGCACCAGGCATCGCAGGCCGCGCAGGTCCTGCGGCAGCCGTGCCATCTTGGGCTCGGACACGGCCACCAGCACCGTGGGCAGGCCGGCGGCATGGGCTTCTTCGAGCAGAAGCGAGATGCTGTCGGCCGGCAGGTTCAGGTCGGCCACCAGCATCCGCGCCTGGGCTCGCTGCGCTGCGGTGCTGCGCAGGAACTCCGGGCTCAGGCGCTCGGCCAGTTCCATATGGGCCAGGGCGACCAGCATCTGGCCGTTGGCATCGAGCACGGCCGTGTAGCTCCCCGTGGCGGCATCGGGTACTTGCAGGGAGCCGCTGGTGTCCAGGCCGAGGCTCTGGGCCTGGGCGAGCAGGCCCTGGCCGGTGGCGTCCATGCCCACGGCGGTGAGCAATTGCACCGGCAGGCCCAGGCGCGCCAGGTTCTCGGCAATATTTCGGGCCACGCCACCCGGGCTCTCCTTCACCAGCCGTGCCGGGTTCGAAGTTCCAGGCCGAATGGGTGACAAGCTGCTCAGCTTGCGGTCGATATTGGCGCCGCCGATACAGAGCAGCGGAGAACGCTGGGGCAGGATGTAGGCCCGGCCCAGCAGTTGCCGCTCGCGCGTCAGCGCGGCAATATGGCCGGCCACCGCCGAGCGGGACAGGCCCAGGCTTTCCGCCAGGTCCTGCTGGCTGACGAAGGGGTTGTTGCGGATCAGGTCCAGCAACTGTTCTTTCTTGCTTGGCATCGGCGGATTGTGACGCGGTTTGAACAATTGTTTGTGTCTGGGGACATTTGTCCCTTGACTTGGAAGGGAGTACCGCGCATGCGCATCAAGAATCTCTGGGCGGCTACGGCTGCCCTGCTGCTGGCCAGCTCGGCCTTGGCCGGCGACGGCAAGCTGCTGCTGACCGGTGGCGTCTCCAGCGTCGAGGGCGCGGCCGGCGGCGGGCTCACGCCCTGGGCCGTGACCGGCAGCTATGCCACGGTGGGCGAATGGGGCGCCACGGCGCATGCCACCCGGGTCAAGACCCAGGACTACAGCCTGAACACCCATGGCGCGCTGGTGAGCTGGAACGAGCGGGTCGAACTCTCGCTGGCCAGGCAGCGCTTCGATACCGGCGCCACCGGCACGGCGCTGGGCCTGCCTGGCCTCCAGCTCAAGCAGGACACCTTCGGCGTGAAGCTGCGCGTGGCGGGTGACGCGGTGCTCGACAGCGACAGCCTGATGCCGCAGATTGCCATCGGCATCGAGCACAAGCGCGGCGACGCGGGCGGCCTGCAAGCCACGCTTGCCTCGCTCGGCGCAAGCAAGAACGGCACTGACCTCTACGTCAGCGCCACCAAGCTCTTCCTGGCGCAAGGCATCCTCGTGAACGCCACGCTGCGCGCCACCAAGGCCAACCAGATCGGCCTCCTGGGCTTTGGCGGCACCGCCAGCAGCGGCTACAGCCTGCAGCCCGAGATCTCGCTGGCCTGGCTGCTCAGCAAGCAGTTGGCCGTCGGCGTTGAATACCGCGCCAAGCCCGACAAGCTCAACCCCAGCGCCCTGGGTGCCGGCCTGCGTGAAGAAGACTGGAAAGACCTCTTCATCGCCTGGGCCCCGAGCAAGCACTTCTCCCTGACCGCCGCCTACGTGGACCTCGGCCGCATCGTGCCGGCGGTCATCCCGAAGCGCCAGACCGGCAGCTATCTGTCGGCCCAGCTGGCGTTCTGATCGAGAGGAAGCGAACCATGTCGATACGCAACACCCTGATTGCACTGTCCCTGCTCGTGAGCGCATCGGCCTGGGCCGGCGACGACAGCCTCTACCGCGCGCTGGGCGAGAAAGCGGGCATCGCCAGGCTCATGAGCGACTTCAGCGGCCGCCTGAAGCGCGATGAGCGCATCGGCACGTTCTTCAAGGAGACGAATCCCAAGGCCCTGGCCGAGCAGCTGACCGATCAGGTCTGCGTGCTCAGCGGCGGCCCCTGCAAGTACGAGGGCGCGACGATGAAGAACTCGCATGCCGACCTGGGCATCGCCAAGAAGGACTTCAACATCCTCGTGGAAGTGCTGCAGCAGAGCATGGACGACGCGAACATTCCGTTCACCACGCAGAACCGCTTGCTGGCCCTGCTGGCGCCGATGCATCGCGATATCGTTACCCGCTGATCGTTATCGGCAGCATCAGCTTTTCAAGGCGCTGCAGGCAATGGCCTCGGGCCGCTTGGCGGCGCCGGTCTCGATGCGTATGCGTGCCAGGCTCGCGGTGAACGGCCCGGTCGTCGAGAGCGCGAATGGAATCTCGATCTTGCCGAGGTCCGCACCGGCCGCCGCGAAGCAGCTCAAGGGCACGACAAAGCGGCGGGGCTTGTTCAGGGGCGCCTGCGCGATCACCGCCGAGAGGTCCAGCTCCTCGCGGTGGCCCATGGCCAGCTTCACTGCTTGGCTTGCGGCCTGTTCGACGCGCAGGTCAAACACCAGCGCCCCATCGCGGTAGTTCTTCTGCAGGTCGACCCGCTGCGCCGCATAGGCCAGGACCTTGGCCGGGCCGCTCCAGCGCAGGCGCTTGGCGTCTTGCTGCTGGTGCATGTCGGTCGTGGTCAGCACGACGTCGGGGCGGGTCCAGGCGCCGTTCAGGTCGTCGCCGATGCGCAGCTCGGGCCATGCGTTGGCGGGGCTGTTCAGGATCAACGCATAGGGCGCCTGCGCCGCGCGTTCGAAGATCATCAGCTCCTTGCTCGCTGCGCAGCCGCCTTGCGTGTGCTTGGTGCTCAGCTTTGCGACGCTGGCCTTCTGGCCGTTTTGCAGACCGTAGCCCAGGGCGAACAAGGGCTTGCCGCCGCGCGGGCAGGCTTCCCGCGGCCAATCGAAAGGCAGCTTGCCCTTGAAGGCCGCGCCGCCTTGCACCAGCAGGTCGGCCACGCCGCCGCCCTCGGTGCCCGGCAGCCAGGCGGCGACGAAGGCGTCGGATGCGTTGATCAAATCGTTGACATGGAGTGGCCGGCCCGAGATGAAGACGGTGATGACCGGCTTGCCCTGTCCGGCCACCGCTTGCAACGCGGCCAGGTCTTCCGGATGACGATCCGCGTGGCGCAAGGTGCCCCAGGGCGGAATGTCGCCATTGCCCTCGGCATAGGGCGTTTCACCGATGACCGCGATCACCGCGTCGTAGTCGGCCAGGCGCACGCCGCGCCCGTCGATGCTGAAGCTCACCCGCTGCTCGCCGAGCG
This sequence comes from Paucibacter sp. JuS9, assembly GCF_044043925.2. Taxonomy (NCBI): domain Bacteria; kingdom Pseudomonadati; phylum Pseudomonadota; class Betaproteobacteria; order Burkholderiales; family Sphaerotilaceae; genus Roseateles; species Paucibacter sp. JuS9. The sequence continues at coordinate 3,895,038 of NZ_CP194172.1, read as the reverse complement.
TCTCGCGCAGGCCGGCCAGCACGGTCTGGCCGGCAGCGAAATCGCTGTTCTTGTTGCCGGTGCCTTGCCAGCTGAGCGTCCAGCCGCCGGTCTGGTTCTCCATGCTGTCGGCACTCTTGCCGACGACCAGCACGCGCGCTTCGCGGCGCAAAGGCAAGACCTGGCCCTCGTTCTTCAGCAGCACCAGCGACTCGCGCACGGCGCGGCGCGCCAGCTCGCGGGCCAGCAGCGCATCGGCCTGCCCGGCCAGCCGGTTCTGCGCCGGGCTCTTGTCGAACAGGCCAGCGCGCAGCTTGACCCGCAGGATGCGGCGCACCGCGTCGTCGATGCGGGCCATCGGGATCTCGCCGCGCTCCACCTGGGCGATGGTCTCGAGGATGAATTCCTGCCAGTGCTCGGGCACCATGACCATGTCGATACCGGCATTGATCGCCTGGGCGCAGCGGGTGTCGCTGCAGCCAGACACCTGGCCGATGCCGTTCCAGTCGGAGACGATCAGGCCGTCGAAGCCCATCTGCTCCTTCAGCACCGTCGTCATCAGGTGGCGCTGGCCATGCAGCTTGCCTTCGTCCTTGTTGGCTCGGGTGTCGAACCAGCTGTTGAACGAGGCCATCACGGTTTGCGCGCCGGCACCGAGCGCGCCGTAGTAGCCGCGGCCGTGGGTGTCGCGCAGCATCTTCTCGCTCGCTCGCGTCTGGCCCTGGTCGCGGCCCAGGTGCGTGCCGCCGTCACCAATGAAATGCTTGGCCGTGGCCAGCGCGCTTTCGTCCGTGCCGAGCTGACCCTGCAGGCCGCGCACGAAGGCGGCGCCGAGCTGCTCCACGACAGCCGGGTCGGCCGAGTAGCTCTCGTAGGCGCGGCCCCAACGCATGTCTTGCGAGACGGCCAGCGTCGGCGCAAAGGTCCAGGGGATGCCGCTGGCCCGCACCTGGCGCGCGACTGCCGTACCGATTTCGGCCACCAGGGCCGGGTTGCGCGTGGCGCCCAGCGCCATGTTGTGCGGGAACAGCGTCGTGCCCAGCACATTGTTGTGGCCGTGGACCGCGTCGGTGCCCCAGATCACCGGCACCGGCAGCTTCATGTCGGTCGCCAGCGAGGCCTGGTGATAGGCCTCGGAAAGCTTCACCCAATCCGCCAGCGCGGCGTACTTGTTGCCGCCGGGCCAGGCGCCGCCGCCGTTCAGCACCGAGCCAATGTAGAAGCGCTTGACCTGCTCTGGCGTGATGAACTTGATCTCGGGCTGCGTCATCTGGCCGACCTTTTGCGGCAAGGTCATGCTGGCGAGGATCTGCTCGATGCGCGCCTCCTGCGCTGCGTCGCGCTTGATCGGGCTGGGCGCGGCGGGCCAGCGCACAGGCTCGGCGGCAAGGGCGGGCAAGGCAGATGCGAGCAAGGCGAGCGCAAGGCGAGAGGGCAGCATGCCAGAATTCTTAACGATCCACCGATTGCATTAAAGAAACGTTAACCCTAGCATCGGCGGCGACCTCAACATCGGGCGGCTACAGTCCTGCTCCCATGAACCTGCTGCTTGCCGAAGACGATGCGCTGCTGGCCGATGCCTTGTCGGCCCAGTTGCACCGTGCCGGCTTCGAGGTGGAGCACGCGCCCAATGGCGCGGTGGCCGAGTACCTGCTCCTGAAGCAGAAGTTCGACGTGGTGATCCTGGATCTGGGTTTGCCGCTGGTCGACGGGCTGACCGTCTTGAAGCGCGCCCGCGCCGCGCAATGCCTGACCCCCGTGCTTGTGCTCACCGCACTGGACGGGCTGGACGACCGCGTCGCTGGCCTCAATGCCGGTGCCGACGACTACCTGACCAAGCCCTTCGACTTCCCTGAACTGGAAGCGCGGCTCCATGCCTTGATGCGCCGCGGCCGGCCGCAAGCGCCTGCCAGCGCGACGATGGGCCAACTGACCTTTGATCGCGCGGCCAGGCGTGCCAGCGTGCGCGGGGCGACGCTGGAGCTGAGCCCGCGCGAATGGCTGCTGCTGGACCTGCTTCTGACCGAGCAGGACCGCGTCGTCGGCAAGCAGAGGATCACGCAGGCCTGGGCGCAGGACGGGGGGGATGCCGGCGGCGGTTCCATCGAGGTGTACATCCACCGGCTGCGCCGCAAGCTGGAGCACTCAGGCTTGTCGATTCGCACCGTGCGTGGGCTCGGGTATCTGCTCGAGAACGAGTCATCTGTGGCATGAGCCGTCGCTGGCTTGTCGCAGTACCCGGCGCGCGCTCGCTGCGCCGCCAGCTCTTTGTCTGGCTGCTGGTTCCGCAACTGGTGCTGTGGATCGCCGCCGGCTTCTTCACCTATCAACTCGCCGCCGGCTACGCGAACCGCGCGATTGATGCCGGCCTCTCGCAGGCCGCGCGTGCGCTGGCCCGCCAGGTCAAGCCGCAGGACAACGGCCTCTTGATCGATTTCCCGCGTGCCGCGCAGGACATCCTCGAATCCGACCCCAGCGACCGCGTGCTCTACATGGTCAGCACGCCGCCCGGCCGCTTCATCCTTGGCAACAAGAACCTGCCGCCGCTGCCGGCGGGTGCGGCGTCGCAGATCGGCGAGCCCTTGTCTTACGACGGTGTTTTGCGCGACCCGCAGCAGGGCGAGTTGCGCGTGCGCGTGGCCGCTCTGCACTTGCGCTATGGCGAGCCGGGCAGCCCGGGCCAGACGCTGCTGGTGCAGGTGGCTCGCTCCAGCGCCAACCGCGAAGAGCTGGCGCGGCAGATCCTGCTGGACATGGTGCTGCCGCTCTCCGGCCTGATGCTCTTGATGACGATGATCGTCGGCGCCGGCATCCGCGCAGGCCTCGCGCCGCTCACGGCCTTGCAGCGGCAGGTCGAAGGCCGCGCGGCCAACGACCTCGCGCCGATCCAGATCAGCGCTGCGCCGCCCGAGGTGCGCGCGCTGGCGCGTGCCATCAACAGCTTGCTGACCGAGGTGCAGCACAGTGTGGCGGTGCAGAAGCGCTTCATCAGCGATGCGGCGCACCAGCTGCGCACGCCGCTGGCCGGGCTCAAGAGCCAGACCGAATTGGCCTTGCGCGATGCGAGCGAACCCGAGCTGGTGCAGCGCCTGCAGCGCGTGCACGAAAGCGCGGTGCGCAGCGCCCATCTGATCAACCAGCTGCTGACGCTGGCTCGCGCCGAGCCCGAATCTGCGAAAGCCCAGGACCGCCTGCCGCTGGACCTGCGCCAACTGGCGCGCGAGCTGACTGCCGAGCTGGTGCCGCGTGCATTGCAGGCCGGTGTGGACCTGGGCCTGGATGATGCCGAAGAAGGCGCGCCGCCCCTGCTGGTGCGAGGCATCGCCTTCCTCTTACGCGAGGCCTTGAGCAACCTTGTCGACAACGCTATTCGCTATGCCGGCCGCGGCGCCTCTGTCACGGTGCGCGTGCGCAGCGAGCAAGGCCGCGTGTTGCTGGAGGTTGAAGACAACGGCCCCGGTCTGGCCGAGAACGAGCTGGAGCGTGTTTTCCAGCGATTCGTTCGCGCAACCGCCGAGGGCAGCGGTTGCGGCCTGGGCCTGGCCATCGTGCGGGAGATCGTCGAACGCCATGAGGGCAGCGTCGTGCTGGTCTCGTTGGCGCCGCGCGGCCTGCTGGCTCGCATCAGCCTGCCGGCCGAGGGTTAGTCCTTTCTTCTGGCTCGTTAATGTTTCATTAATAATTTACCGAACGACAAGACCTCAGGAGACCGCCGTATGAAACGCCCCCTGCCAAGAATCCTGGCGGCCAGCCTGGCCCTGATCGGCTCCATTGCCTTTGCGGGCGAGGTGGAAGTACTGCACTGGTGGACCAGCGGCGGCGAAGCCAAGGCGGCGCAAGCCCTGAAGGCCAGCCTGCAGGCCAAGGGCCACAGCTGGAAGGACTTTGCCGTGGCCGGCGGCGGCGGCGACTCGGCGATGACGGTCCTGAAGTCGCGCGTGGTGTCCGGCAATGCACCGGCCGCGGCGCAGATCAAGGGCCCGTCGCTGCAGGACTGGGCGAAGGAAGGCGTGCTGGCCTCCATCGACGACGTGGCCAAGGCTGAGCGTTGGGACGAGCTCCTGCCCAAGACCGTGGCCGAGCAGATGAAGTACCGCGGCAGCTACATCGCCGCGCCGGTCAATGTGCACCGCATCAACTGGCTCTGGGCCAACCCTGAGGTCTTCAAGCGCGCCAAGATCCAGCCACCGACCAGCTGGGATGAGTTCTTCGTCGCCGCCGAGGCCTTGAAGAAGGCCGGCATCCTGCCGCTGGCGCACGGCGGCCAGAACTGGCAAGACCTGACCCTGTTCGAGACCGTGGCCATCGGCCTGGGCGGCCCGGAGTTCTACACCAAGGCGCTGGTGCAGCTGGACCCGGCGACACTGGCCAGCCCGACGATGGAGAAGGTGCTGAGCACGTACAAGCGCATCAAGCCCTATACCGACAAGAACGCCCCCGGCCGCGACTGGAACCTGGCCACCGCGATGGTGATCAAGGGCGAGGCGGCGATGCAGATCATGGGCGACTGGGCCAAGGGCGAGTTCCTGGCTGCCGGCAAGCAGCCGGGCAAGGACTTCCTGTGCCTGCCTTCGCCGGGCTCGGCCAAGAGCTTCAGCTACAACATCGACTCCTTCGCCATGTTCAAGCTGAAGAACGAGGCGAACGCGCGCGCGCAGAAGGAGCTGGCCGCGGCCATCATGTCGCCGGCCTTCCAGGAGACGTTCAACCTGGCCAAGGGCTCCATTCCCGTGCGCTCGGGCATGAAGCTCGACAAGTTCGACGACTGCGCCAAGGCATCGGCGACCGACTTTGCCGCTGCGGCCAAGGGCGGAACCTTGCTGCCCTCGCTGGCGCATGGCATGGCCGTTCCGTCGGCTGCCGAAGGCGCGATCAAGGACGTGATCAGCAATTTCTGGAACAGCGACAAGATGAATTCGGCCGACGCGATGAAGCGCCTGGTGTCGGCTGCCAAGACGCGCTGAAGCCCCGCCCATGAAGCAGCCCTGGCTGCCACGCCTCGTCGTCGCGCCCTCCTTCATCGTCTCCCTGCTGTTCATCTACGGCCTGATGGCCTGGAACGGCTGGTTGAGCGTTTCCGCCTCGCGGCTCCTGCCGAACTACGAATGGGCCGGCCTGGCCAATTACGAAGCGCTGTTCGAAATGGAGCGCTGGTGGCTGGCACTGCGCAACCTGGCTGTCTTCGGCGGGCTTTTCATCGGCGGCGCCATGGCGCTGGGCCTCCTGATGGCCATCCTGCTGGACCAGAAGGTGAGGGCGGAAGGGGCGCTGCGCACCATCTATCTCTATCCGATGGCGCTGTCCTTCATCGTCACCGGCACGGCCTGGAAGTGGATGCTCAACCCGGGTACCGGCCTCGAGCAGATCGTGCGCGACTGGGGCTTCGAGAATTTCTCGTTCGACTGGCTGATCGACTCCGAGATGGCGATCTACTGCGTCGCTATCGCCGGCGTCTGGCAGAGCGCCGGCTTCGTGATGGCCTTGTTCCTGGCCGGCTTGCGCGGCATCGACGACAGCATCATCAAGGCCGCGCAGATCGACGGCGCCAGCCTGCCGCGCATCTACTGGCGCATCATCATTCCGAGCCTGCGGCCCGTGTTCTTCTCGACGCTGCTGGTGGTCAGCCACCTGGCAATCAAGAGCTTTGACCTCGTGATGGCCCTGACCAGCGGCGGCCCCGGCTATGCCACCGACCTGCCGGCCACCTTCATGTACACCATGGCCTTTTCGCGCGGCCAGATCGGCCTGGGTGCGGCGAGCGCCATGATGATGCTGGCCACGGTGGCGGCCATCGTCGTGCCCTATCTCTATTCCGAGCTGAGGGCCAGGCGATGAGAGCCTTTCGCATCCTCCTGTTCGTGGCGCTCGGGCTTCTGGCCCTGTTCTTCCTGACGCCGCTCTACGTGATGCTGGCCACTTCCTTGAAGAGCATGGACGAGCTGCGCGAAGGCAGCCTGCTTGCGCTGCCGCAGGCGCCGGGCTTTGCGGCCTGGGCCAAGGCCTGGAGCAGCGCCTGCACCGGCACCGATTGCGGCGGCCTGCAGCCCTTCTTCGCCAACTCGATGCTGATGGTGGTGCCGGCGGTGGTGATCTCGACGGCGCTGGGCGCGCTGAACGGCTATGTGCTGAGCAAGTGGCGCTTCCGCGGCAGCGAGCTCTTGTTTGCCTTGATGCTGTTCGGCGTCTTCATGCCGATGCAGGTGGTGCTGCTGCCAATGAGCCAGGTGCTGGGCTGGCTGGGCATGGCCAGTTCCATCGGCGGCTTGATCCTGGTGCATGTGATTGCCGGCCTGCCGGGCACCACGCTGTTCTTCCGCAACTACTACGCCGGCCTGCCCGATGAACTGGTGCGTGCGGCCAAGCTCGATGGCGCCGGCTTCTGGCAGATCTTCTGGCGCATCGTGCTGCCGCTGTCCACGCCCATCCTGGTCGTCACCCTGATCTGGCAGTTCACCAATATCTGGAACGATTTTCTCTATGGCGTGGTGTTCTCCGGTGCCGACAGCAAGCCCATCACCGTGGGGCTGAACAACCTGGCCAACACCTCCAGCTCGGTCAAGGAGTACAACGTCGACATGGCCGCCGCGCTGATCGCCGCGTTGCCCACCCTGATCGTCTACGTGCTGGCGGGCAAGTACTTCGTGCGCGGGCTCACTGCCGGCGCCGTGAAAGGTTGATGAGGTTCAAGACGATGGGCGCGCTGGCAATCAAAGAGATCCGCAAGACCTTTGGCGAGACCGAGATCCTCAAGGGGATCGACATCGAGATCGAGGCCGGCGAGTTCCTCATCCTCGTGGGCCCCTCGGGCTGTGGCAAGAGCACGCTGCTCAACATGATCGCCGGCCTGGAGCAGCCGACGAGTGGCCGCATCGAGATTGGCGAGCGCGACGTGACCGACGTGGCCAGCAAGGACCGCGACATCGCCATGGTGTTCCAGAGCTATGCGCTCTATCCGAACATGAACGTGGCGCAGAACATTGCCTTCGCGCTGGAGATGCGCAAGGTGCCGAAGGCCGAGCGCGAGGCCGCCGTGAAGCGCGTGGCCGCGATGCTGCAGATCGAGCATCTGCTGGACCGCCGCCCGGCCCAGCTCAGCGGCGGCCAGCGCCAGCGCGTGGCCATGGGCCGGGCCCTGGCGCGCAACCCCAAGCTCTTCCTGTTCGACGAGCCGCTGTCCAACCTCGACGCCAAGCTGCGCGTCGAGATGCGTGCCGAGATCAAGCTCCTGCACCAGCGCACCCGCACGACCACGGTCTACGTGACCCACGACCAGGTCGAGGCCATGACGCTGGGTGACCGCATCGCCGTGATGAAGGACGGCCAGGTCCAGCAATTCGGCACCCCCGAGGCCATCTACGAGTGCCCGGCGAACCGCTTCGTCGCCGAGTTCGTCGGCTCACCGGCGATGAACTTCTTCGAGATGGCGGAGCAGCCCGGCGTGCAGATCGGCGTGCGGCCGGAGCATGTGGAGCTGGGTGCGCCGGGTGATGGCTTGAATGGCAAGGTCCTGATGCTGGAGCCGACCGGGCCGGAAGCCTATCTGAAGCTGGAGACGCCGCTGGGCACCTTGACCGCGCGCGTGGCCGGCCGGACACCGCATCAGGTGGGCGATGCCGTCGGCATCAGGTGGGCGCCGGAACGGGCGCATCGCTTCGAGGCTGCAAGCGGAATGCGAGTGGCCTGATGACGCTCTCCTTGAACGACCTTCCATCGCCGCAAGCCTTCCTGATCGACCTGGACGGCACCCTGGTCGACACTCTCGGCGACTTCGTCTTCGTGCTGAACCAGGTGCTGGCCGAGCTCGGCCAGCGCGGTGTCACGCGCGAGTTTGTCGAGCTGACGGTCGGCCAGGGCAGCGAGCACTTGATCCGGAGCACGCTGGCCGAGGTTGGCGCCGACGCGTGCTGGTATGACGAGGCCTGGGTGCGCTATCAGCGGCACTATGAGTCAGCCAATGGCGTGCACTCGGACGTCTTTCCGGGCGTGCTGGCTGGTCTTCAAGGCTTGCGCGCGCTCGGGCTGCCCATGGCCTGCCTGACCAACAAGCCGGCGCGCTTTGCCCGCGAGTTACTGCGCCGCAAGGGGCTGGATGGATTCTTTGATCAGGTCTTTGGCGGCGATGATTTCGAGCGCAAGAAGCCCGACCCGATGCCGTTGCTGAAGACCTGCGAGGCGCTGGGCACGCCGCCGGCGGCCAGCTGGATGATTGGCGACTCCAGCAATGACGCGAAGGCCGCGCGTGCGGCCGGCTGTCCTGTCGTGCTGGTGCGCTATGGCTACAACCATGGTGAGCCGATCGAGGCGGTCGATGCCGACCGCTTCATCGATTCTCTGGAGGAGCTGCCGGCCTGAGGCCTCAGCGGCGGCGCTTGCGCTCGATGCCGAGCAGCGCTTCCTTGAGCGAATCGTCCGCGGGCGACTTGCCCAGCCAGATGCGCATCAGGGCGGTGAAGAACTCGGGTTCCTTGATCGGGTCGCCCGCCACCTTGCCGTTGATCAGCACTTGAGAGCCGACGCCGGGAACATAGTCGACCGAGAAGCTTTCGCCCTTGGACAACTCCTTCTTCGCCGCAAAGAGTTCAGCGATCTTCAAGACGCCGTTGATGGACTTGACGAATTCCTCGCGCGGCGCATTGGCTTCCATGCCCTTGGTGAAGAGCTTGCCGAGGTCGTTGCCGTCGATGTCGCGCAGCGCCACGATGTGCAGGCGCTTGGGGCCGGCCATGTGCAGCAAGGTGTCCGGATCGGTGGTCTTTTCGGCAAGATAGAGACCGGCCGTGTAGACCTTGATCACCACCTTGTAGCGGATGCCGGCGCCATTGAGCACCAGCTTCTTGCCGCCCACGTCGGCCGCGGTGTCGTACTTGACGCCGGCCACTTCAACCGTGTCGGCCTGGGCGGCCAGCGGCAGGGAGAGAGCGCAGGCGGCCAGCGCCAGCGTGATCAGGGAACGACGATGCATCTTGATGTCCCACTCCGTTGTTGTGGACCCGCTCGAACGGCAGGCTTGATACTGAGCCTGGAGTATGTGCCAAGGCCATGGCGCTTGTCCGCGCCTGAATTCACGCTCGTTCGCTGGATGATTTAGCCGGTACACTCGGCCGCATGTTCATCACGCGCAAGCACATCAAGGGGTCGAACGACCGGGGAGCCTGGCCCTGGCGTTGCCCAACCGACTTCTCTTGAAGCCGCTGCTGCTTGCCGCTTGCCCGCAAAGGGCCCCTTTTCTTGACTGATCCGGCCAGCGCAGCGACCGTGTAACGGACGCGTGCCCGCCTGATGGCACGCCTGTACCGAAGGTGTGTTGACGTGATCACAGAACTTGAATTCCAGAGCCTGGCCGCGGAAGGCTACAACCGCATCCCCCTGATCAGCGAGGCCTTCGCTGACCTGGAAACCCCCCTCTCGCTTTACCTGAAGCTCTGCGCCGGCGCCGGCCAGGGCAAGCACAGCTTCCTGCTGGAATCGGTGGTGGGCGGCGAGCGCTTCGGCCGCTATTCCTTCATCGGCCTGCCCGCGCGCACGGTGCTCAAGAGCAGCGGCTTTCGCACCGAGGTGCTGCAGGACGGCCGCCTGATCGAGACGAATGAGGGCAACCCGCTCGAGTTCATCGAGGCCTACCAGAAGCGCTTCAAGGTGGCGCTGCGCCCTGGCCTGCCGCGCTTCTGCGGCGGCCTGGCCGGCTACTTCGGCTACGACGCGGTGCGCTACGTCGAACCCAAGCTCGCGAAGACCGAAAAGTCCGGCGGCCTCAATACGCCGGACGTGATGCTCCTGCAGTGCGAGGAGCTGGCCGTCATCGACAACCTGAGCGGCCGCCTCTACCTGATCGTCTACGCCGACCCCGGCCAGCCCGAGGCCTTCCACAAGGGCAAGAAGCGCCTGACCGAATTGCGCGACAAGCTGGCCTACAGCGTCAGCGCGCCGCGGGTCACGCGCAGCGAGGCGCATCCGGTGGAGCGCGAGTTCGCGCGTGCTGATTTCGAGGCCGGCGTGCTCAAGGCCAAGGACTACATCGCGGCTGGCGACTGCATGCAGATCGTCTTCGGCCAGCGCCTGCGCAAGCGCTACACCGGCTCACCGCTGAGCCTGTACCGCGCGCTGCGTTCCTTGAACCCCAGCCCCTACATGTACTTCTACGACATGGGCGACTTCCAGATCGTGGGCGCTTCGCCCGAGATCCTGGTGCGCCAGGAGAAGACAGCGGCCGGCACGCAGGTCACGATCCGCCCGCTGGCCGGCACGCGACCCCGTGGCGGCACGGCCGAGAAGGACGTGGCCATGGAAGCCGAGCTGAAGGCCGACCCCAAGGAGCGCGCCGAGCACCTGATGCTGATCGACCTGGCCCGCAACGACGTGGGCCGCATTGCCGAAACCGGTTCGGTGAAGCTGAGCGATGCCTTTGCGGTGGAGCGCTACTCGCATGTGATGCACATCGTTTCCAACGTCGAAGGCACGCTGAAGCAGGGCCTGACGAATATGGATGTGTTCCGCGCCGCCTTCCCGGCCGGCACCTTGAGCGGCGCGCCCAAGATTCGGGCGATGCAGATCATCGACGAGCTGGAGCCGGTCAAGCGCGGCATCTACGGCGGCGCCTGCGGCTACCTGAGCTTTGCCGGCGACATGGACCTGGCGATTGCGATCCGCACCGGCGTGATCCAGGATCAGACGCTGTACGTGCAGGCGGCAGCGGGCATCGTGGCCGACTCGGTGCCTGAACTGGAATGGAAAGAGACGGAAGCCAAGGCGCGCGCTTTGCTCCGTGCCGCTGAACTTGTGGAAGAGGGGTTCTGACATGCTGTTGATGATCGACAACTACGACAGCTTCACCTTCAACCTGGTGCAGTACTTCGGCGAACTCGGGGCCGACGTGAAGGTGGTGCGCAATGACCAGATCACGGTCGAGGAAATCGGCGCCCTGAAGCCTGATCACCTGGTCTTCTCGCCCGGCCCCTGCTCTCCGGCCGAAGCGGGCGTTTGTGTGGAAGCCATCCAGGCCTTCACGGGCAAGCTGCCCATCCTGGGTGTCTGCCTGGGCCATCAGAGCATCGGCGCGGCGCTGGGTGGCAGGATCATCCGCGCGCAGACGCAGATGCACGGCAAGGCCAGCACCATCACGACCGACCAGAAGGGCGTGTTCAAGGGCTTGCCCAAGGATTTCAGCGTGATCCGCTACCACTCGCTGGTGATCGAGGAAGCCACGATGCCGGCGGTGCTGGAGATCAGCGCGCGCAGCGAAGACGGCGAGATCATGGGTGTGCGCCACCGCGAATTGGCCGGCACGGCCACGCCGCTGGAGGGCGTGCAGTTTCATCCCGAGTCCATCCTGTCCGAGCATGGGCACGCGATGCTGAAGAACTTTCTGCAACTGGCGCTGTGAGTCATGAGCACCGTCATTGATCTTCGCAGCGACACCGTCACGCAGCCGACCGCTGCGATGCGTGCGGCCATGCAGGCGGCGCCGCTGGGCGACGATGTGTTTGGCGACGACCCCAGCGTCAATGCCTTGCAGGCCGCCACGGCCGAGCGCCTGGGCTTCGAGGCCGGGCTCTTCATGCCCACCGGCACGCAGAGCAATCTCTGCGCGCTTTTGAGCCATTGCCAGCGCGGCGATGAATACCTGGTCGGCCAGTACGCCCACACCTACCGCTGGGAAGGCGGCGGTGCAGCGGTGCTGGGTTCGATCCAGCCGCAGCCGATTGCGCATGCGGCCGATGGCTCCCTGCCCCTGAGCGAGATCGAGGCGCAGATCAAGCCGGACGACGCGCACTTCGCGCGCACTCGCTTGCTGACGCTGGAGAACACGATTGGCGGCAAGGTGCTGCCGCTGGCGTATCTCTCAGACGCTTCGCATCTCGCGCTGAGCAAGGGCTTGTCGCGCCACCTCGACGGTGCGCGGCTATTCAATGCCGCGGTGGCTGCAGGTGGCGACCCGTACGAAGCGGCCCGCGAGATCTGCCGGCATTTCGACAGCGTCTCGGTCTGCTTCTCCAAGGGGCTGGGCGCGCCGGTCGGCTCGGTGCTTTGCGGCAGCCGCGAGCTGATCAAGCAGGCGCACCGCTGGCGCAAGATGTGCGGTGGCGGCATGCGCCAGGCGGGTCTGCTGGCCGCGGCGGCGCACTACGCGCTGGACCACCATGTGGCCCGCCTTGCCGAAGACCATGCCTTGGCTCAGCGCCTGGCCGCCGGCCTGCAAGGCCTGCCCGGCGTGACCGTGGAACAGCCGCAGACGAACATCGTGTTTGTCGACGTGTCCGGCCCGGACAAGGAAAAGGCCGCGGGCGTCGTCCCCTTCCTGAAATCGCGCGGCGTGCTGGCCACCGGCCTTTACCGCCTGCGCTTTGTGACTCATCTCGATGTTGACGCTGCTGGCGTCGACCGTGCCGTCGCCGCGATGCGCGAATACTTTGGCCTTTGAGGATTTGCGATGCCCATTTCAGACAACGAAGCCCTGACCCGCGTTATCGAGCACCGCGAGATCTTCCACGATGAGATGCTCTCGCTGATGCGCCGCATCATGGCCGGCGAGATGTCGCCGGTGATCGCCTCGGCCCTCCTGATCGGCCTGCGCGTCAAGAAGGAAACCATCGGCGAGATCACCGCCGCTGCGCAGGTGATGCGCGAGCTGTCCAACAAGGTGCCGGTGCCGCCGAGCAAGCATCTGGTCGACGTGGTGGGCACGGGCGGTGATGGCGCCCACACCTTCAATATCTCGACCTGCTCGATGTTCGTGGCTGCCGCTGCGGGCGCGCAAGTCGCCAAGCACGGCAACCGCAGCGTTTCCAGCAAGACCGGCAGCGCCGACGTGCTGGAAGCGCTCGGCGCCAACATCATGCTCAAGCCCGAACAGGTGGCGCAGAGCGTGGCCGAAACCGGCATCGGTTTCATGTTTGCGCCCAACCACCATCCGGCGATGAAGAACATCGCCCCGGTGCGCAAGGAGCTGGGCGTTCGCACCATCTTCAACATCCTCGGACCGCTGACCAACCCGGCCGGCGCGCCCAACATCCTGATGGGCGTGTTCCACCCCGACCTCGTCGGCATCCAGGTGCGCGTGATGCAGCGCCTGGGCGCCGAGCATGCGGTGGTGGTCTACGGCAAGGACGGCATGGACGAGATCTCGCTCGGCGCTGCCACGCTGGTGGGCGAGCTGAAGGATGGCGAGGTGCGCGAGTACGAGATCCATCCGGAAGACTTCGGCCTCTCCATGGTCAGCAACCGAAGCCTCAAGGTGGCCGGCCCGGAAGAGTCGCGCGTGATGCTGCTGGGTGCGCTTTCCAATGAAGACGGCGCGGCGCGCGACATCGTGCTGCTCAACGCCGGTGCGACGCTGTATGCAGCCAATGTGGTCGATTCAATTGCCGCCGGCATAGCCAAGGCGCGCGAGGCGATTGCCAGCGGCGCGGCGCGTGCCAAGCTGGACCAGTTCGTCGCCGCGACGCAGGCTCTTGCGAAGGCCTGATACCCATGTCCGACATCCTGAACAAGATCAATGCGGTCAAGCATGAGGAAGTGGCGGCTGCCAGGCGCCGCCGCTCGCTGGCCAGTGTTCGCGAGGAGGCCGAAGGCCGACGCGATCTGCGCGGTTTCGAGAAGGCGCTGCGCGCCAAGATCGCTAGTGGCAAGAGCGGCGTGATCGCCGAGATCAAGAAGGCCAGCCCCAGCAAGGGCGTGATCCGCGAAGACTTCCGTCCGGCCGAGATCGCCGAGAGCTATGCAGCCCATGGCGCGGCCTGTTTGAGCGTCTTGACTGACGAGCCCTTCTTCCAGGGCTCGGTGGCCTATCTGCAGGCGGCGCGCGCGGCCTGCGAGCTGCCGGTGCTGCGCAAGGACTTCATGGTCGACGAATACCAGGTCTTCGAGGCCCGCGCGATGGGTGCGGACTGCATCCTCCTGATCGCCGCCAGCCTCGAAGACGCCCTGATGGCCGACCTCGAGGCCTGCGCCATGAGCCTCAACCTGGACGTGCTGGTCGAGGTGCACGACGGCCGCGAGCTGGACCGCGCCTTGAAGCTGAAGACGCCGCTGGTTGGCATCAACAACCGCAATCTGCGCACGTTTGAAGTGACGCTGGATACGACGCTGGGCCTCCTGAAGAACGTGCCGGCGGATCGCCTGCTGGTGACCGAGTCCGGCATCCTCGGCCCGGCCGATGTGCAGACCATGCGCGCCGCGCAGGTGAATGCCTTCCTGGTCGGCGAGGCCTTCATGCGCGCGCCGGTGCCGGGCCAGGCGCTGGCCGAGCTGTTTTTCTCGTGAAGCTGCAGTTGCCGCTCGACTGGCAGGTCGACGCCGGCTGGCGGCCGGTGCTGGAGGCCTGGCGCGAAAGCCCGGCCGGTCAGGGCCTGCTGAATCACCTGTCCCAACGTGAGACAGCGGGCGCTGTCATCTATCCGCCCGATCCCTTGCGCGCGCTGCGACTGACGCCGCTGGAGCGGGTCCGCGTCGTCATCCTGGGCCAGGACCCGTACCACGGCCCCGGACAGGCTGAGGGCCTGGCGTTCTCGGTGCCATCCGGCAACAAGGTCCCGCCCAGCCTGCGCAACATCTTCAAGGAGCTGCAGCGCGACCTGGGTCAGCAGCCCCCCATGACGCCTCATCTCGGGGCCTGGGCGCAGCGCGGTGTGCTGCTGCTCAACACCTGCCTGACGGTGGAGGATGGCGCACCGGCCAGCCATGCCAAGCGCGGCTGGGAGGCGCTCACTGATGCGCTGATCGAGGCCGCCGCAAGGGACGCCGCGCCCAAGGTCTTCATGCTCTGGGGCGCTCATGCCCAGGCCAAGGCGGCGCTGATCCAGGCGGCCGGGCCGCAGCATCTGCTGCTGCAGGCCAATCATCCCTCGCCCCTGTCGGCCACCCGGCCGCCCCAGCCCTTCATTGGCTGCGCTCACTTCTCGCAGGCTGCCCAATGGCTGGCCGGCCAGGGCCAATCCCTTGACTGGGCGCTGAGCGACTAGGGTGTGGCCCTAGGGCTGCCACCAATCGGCGGCTTGGTTCTAAACTGGTATGGTGCAGCGCATGCCGGTCGACCTGGGGCCCGCTTTTGTCACTCTGACCAGCGGCTTTTCTCAGGGTCAAAACCAGTGGAATACCAATTGACGCTCGAAAGCGTTTGGTATTAGACTGGTATCACCATGACGTCCGCCACCCACACCCGGTCCAGCGCAGCGGCACAAGCTGTCTCTGCAGTGCGCTTCCTTGTCGGCGTTGACGGCGGTGGCACCGGTACGCGACTGCGCCTGACTGGTATCGATGGCCGCCTGCTCGGTCAGGGCGACAGCGGCCCTTCGGCCCTGGCTCAGGGCGTTGAACAAGCCTGGGCTCATATCCAGCTGGCACTGCAGCAGGCCTGCCAGCAGGCGGGCATTGCCAGCCTTGATCTATCTGAATGCGCCATCGGCCTGGGCCTCTCTGGCGCGGGCTTGACCGATGCTGTGGCCGAGTTCATCGCGACGCAGCCGGGCTATGCCCACGTCAAGCTCGACAACGATGGCTACACCACCGTGCTCGGTGCTCACGCAGGTCAGCCCGGCGCGGTCATTGCTTCGGGCACCGGCTCGGTCGGCGAGGCCGTGCGCCGCGATGGCAGCCGTGTGTGCATCGGTGGTTGGGGCTGGGTGATCGGCGACGAGGGCAGCGGTGCCTGGCTGGGCCAGAAGGCCATGCGCCACGCCCACCAGGCTCTCGATGGGCGCGCCGAGAGCGGGCCGCTGGCGCGCGCCATCTGGGCCAAATGCGGCCGTGACCGCGAAACCCTGCTGGCCTGGTGCGCCAGCGCTGGCCAGCACGGCTATGCCGGCCTGGCGCCGCTTGTGTTCGAGCATGCCGACACCGACCCAGCCGCGCAGACCTTTGTCAACGAAGCAGTGGCTGAGCTCGAAAAGCTTGCCGCCGCGCTGGACCCCTCCGGCGACCTGCCTATGGCGCTGTGCGGCAGCATTGCCTTGCGCCTGGGGCCACTGTTCTCGCCTTCCTTGCGCCAGCGCTGCGTGCCGCCTCAGGGCGACTCGGCGGCCGGTGCCTTGCTGATGATTCGTCGCGCTATTTCCGAAATGGGTCGTCCATGAGCAACAACAAACTGCCCTTCCAGTTCAAACCGGATCCGCAGGCGGCTTCCCCGCTTTACATGCAGCTGGCGCACAAGTTGGCGCAGGCAATCCGCGAAGGCCAGTACCACGCCGACGAAGCCCTGCCTTCCGAGCGCGTCCTGTCGGAATCGCTGGACCTGTCGCGCGTCACCGCCCGCAAGGCGATTGACCGCCTGGTGGAGCAGGGGCTGATCGTGCGCAAGCGCGGCTCGGGCAACTACATCGCGCCGAAGCTGGAGCAGCCGCTGTCGCGCCTGACCAGCTTCTCGGAAGAACTGCATCAGCGCGGCTTCAAGCCCAGCTCGCGCTGGCTGACTCGCGGCTTCTCGCTGGCCGCGCCGGACGAACAACTGTCGCTCGGCCTGACCACCGGCGAGCGCGTCGCGCGCCTTGAGCGCCTGCGCCTTGCCGATGAAGTGGTGATGGCCTACGAGGTCAGCGTGCTGCCGGCCTCCGTCTTGCCCGATCCGCAGAAGGTCGACGCCTCGCTATACACGTATCTCTCCAAGCATGGCGGCGCACCGGTGCGTGCCTTGCAGCACATTCGCGCCATCAATGCCGACCCCAAGCTGGCGGGCCTCCTGCAGGTGCCGGTGGGCCAGGCCGTGCTCTTCATCACCCGCGTGGGCTATCTCGATGGTGGCCAGGCGGTGGAGCTGACGCACAGCTACTGCCGCAGTGACTACTACGACTTCGTCGCAGAAATGAGGCGCGAAGGATGAGCGTGATGCAGGCGATTGATGGTCACATCCTGACGCCGCAAGGCTTTGTGCGCGGTACCCTGGAGCAGCAGGACGGCCGTATCAGCCGCATCGCTGGCCAAGCAGTGAGCGAGGCCGAGGTGCGCGCCAGCAGCCTGCCCATCGTGCTGCCCGGCTTCATCGACATCCATGTGCATGGCGGCGGTGGCCGCGACACGATGGAGGGCGGCGACGCGGCACGCGAGATGTCGCGCCGCCATGTGCGCCACGGCACGACCTCGATGCTGGCCACCACGATGACCGCGCCGCTGGAAGACATCCGCAATGCGCTCACGGCGCTCGGGCCTCTGTGCAAGGCGCGCGACCCGCAAGGCGCGCGCGTGCTCGGCGTGCACCTGGAAGGCCCGTACATCAATCCCGGCAAGCTGGGCGCACAGCCCGACTTCGCCAAGGACGCCAGCCTCACCGAAGTGCGCGCACTGAACGAGCTGGCACCGATCAAGCTGATCACGCTGGCGCCCGAACTGCCCGGCATGGTGGAGCTGATCCCCAAGCTGGTCGAGGCGGGCTTTCGCGTGCAGATCGGCCACACGGCCGGCACCTATGAAGACGGCGTGGCCGCCTTGCACAAGGGCGCACGCGGCTTCACGCACCTGTTCAACGCGATGAGCGGCCTGCATCACCGCGAGCCCGGCATGGTCGGCGCGGCGTTGGCGCATGCGCGCTATGCCGAGATCATTCCGGACCTGCTGCATGTGCATCCGGGTGCGATCCGCGTGGCGATGCGCTCCATCCCCTGCATGTTCTGCGTCACCGACTCGACGGCGGCCGCGGGCATGCCTGATGGCGAGTACAGGCTCGGCCGCCACACGGTCACCAAGTGCATGGGCGGCGTTCGCCTGCCCGACGGCACCTTGGCCGGCAGCACGCTGACGATGGACCAGGCGCTGCGCAATCTCGTGTTCCAGCTGGGCCTGGAAATTGAAGACGCTTCGCGCCGCGTGTCGGCGAACGCGGCGGAATACATGGGTCTGGATGACCGCGGCCAACTGGTCGTGGGCGCCTGGGCGGATCTGGTGGTGATGGACCGTGAATTGCAGATGCAGCGCGTGGTCGTTGAAGGAGAAGAAATTGACTACGCGAATGCTTGAAGAGTGCCTGAGCGCACCTGCCGCCGTGGCGCGCCAGCTGGCCGCTGACCAGAATGCCTACGCAGCCCTCGGTGAGTCGCTGCGCGAGCTGCCGCCCGGCTCGCTCCTGACGGTGGCTCGCGGCAGTTCTGACCACGCTGCCCACTACATGGCTTACCTCATGATGGCGCGTCTCGGCCGCCTGGTCACCTCGCTGCCAATGTCGCTGGTGACGCTCTACCAGAGCAAGATCGAGTGCAAGGGTCTGGTGTCCTTCGCGTTCTCGCAGTCGGGCCAGAGCCCCGACCTGGTTGCACCGCAGAAGTTCTTCCGCGAAGGCGGTGCGCGCACGGTGGCATTCGTCAATGCGGCAGGTTCGCCGCTGGCCGAGGCCAGCGAGCATGTGTTCGGCCTGCATGCCGGTCCGGAGCAGAGCGTGGCTGCCACCAAGAGCTACATCGCCCAGCTGGTTGCCGGCGCGCGCGTGGTGGCTGCCTGGCAAGGTGATGAAGACCTGTCGGCCGCGCTGCAGCAACTGCCTGCGGCGCTGGAAGAAGCGGCGCGTCAGGACTGGAGCGTGGCTGTCGATGCGCTGAAGGACGCTGATCGCCTGTTCGTGATCGGCCGTGGCACTTCGCTGCCCATCGCGCTGGAAGCGGCCCTGAAGTTCAAGGAAACCTGCGGCATCCAGGCCGAAGCCTTCTCGGGCGCCGAAGTGAAGCATGGCCCGATGGCCCTGGTCGAGGAAGGCTATCCGCTCCTGGTGTTCGCACCGCGCGGCCCGGCGCAAGCTGGCCTCTTGGCCCTTGCCGAAGAAATGCGTGGCCGTGGTGCCCGCGTGCTGCTGGCCGCCCCGGCCGGCACGCCTGGCGCCGAGCTGCCTCTGAGCTGCACCGGCAATGAAGACCTGGACCCGATTGCCGCGGTGCAGAGCTTCTATCCCATGGTCGAGGCGCTGGCGCGGGCACGTGGCCTGAACCCGGATCAGCCGCGCCATCTGGCCAAAGTCACGAAGACACACTGAGGTTGTCGATGAGCCAGTTCCCTGTTCATCCTGGCCAGTTGGTCATGGTCGATATCCCGGGCAAATCGCTCGACGCCGACACTGCAGCCTTCCTGCGTGATCGCAAGATCCGCGCGATCTGCCTGTTCCGCAAGAACCTCGGCACCGAAGACGAGATCCGCCAACTGACCGCCGACCTTCGCGCGGTGATGGGCGACAAGGCCCTGATCGGCATCGACCAGGAGGGCGGTTCGGTGATCCGCGCCACCAGCCTGCCGCAGGCGCCGGCCGCCATGGCGCTGGGCGCGATTGGCGATGAAGCCCTGGCCGAGGCCACCGGTGCCGCCGTGGCCCGAGGCCTGCGCTTTCTCGGCATCAACTGGAACTTCGCGCCGGTGCTGGACATCAACAACAACCCGGCCAATCCGGTGATCGGCGAGCGCAGCTTTGGCGAAGACGCTGAAGGGGTGGCCCGCCTGGCTCGCGCCTGGATGCGCGGCTCGCTGCGCGAAGGCGTGGCCTGCTGCGTCAAGCATTTCCCGGGGCATGGCGACACCCATGTGGACTCGCATCACGCGTTGCCCACGGTGGACAAGTCTCTCGCTGCGCTGGAGGCCCTGGAGCTCAAGCCTTTCCGTGCACTGGCATCGGGCCCCGAGGCCGCACCTGCAGTCATGACGGCCCACATCGTCTATCCGCAGCTCGATGGCGAGCATCCGGCCACCTTGTCCAAGCGCATCCTGACCGGCATCCTTCGCGAGAGCATGGGCTTCGACGGCGTGGTGATCACCGATGCCTTGATGATGAAGGCCGTGTTCGAGCGCTACGGCTATGCCCGCGCTTCCGTGCTGGCGCTGCAAGCCGGCGCCGACATGCCACTGGCGCAGGGCTCGCTGGCCGAGCAGGCGGAAGCGATTGACGCCATCGGCGCGGCGCTGGCGGCGGGCGACCTGACGGCCGAGCGCCTGGCGCAATCGGTGGCCCGCCTGGATCGCCTGGCTACGCAGTACCCGCTGAGCCACCGAGACTACGCGGCCAGCGAGCGCGCCGAAGACGACCGGCTGATGCGCGATATCTGGGCCCGCGGCCTGACGGCACTGCGTGGCGCCATGGCGCCGGACCGCGCCGCGCCGCTGCGCGTGATCTGCCAGGCCAGCGTCGCGAGCGACGGCGTGTCCGAAGCGGGGGCTTCGGTCGCTCAGGTGGCTGCGCTGTTCGAAGGCTGGTTCGCCGATGTGGAGTTCAAGCATCTGCCCAATCTGCGCGCGATTTCCGCCGCTGACATTCCGGCCGATGGCCGCGTCAACGTGCTGGTGTCCAACCAGCGCGGCCGCTACCAGGCCAGTGCCGGCTCGGCCCGCCCGGACCTGCATCTGGCGCTCTGGAATCCGTTCCAGGTGCTGGACATCGCCGCGCCGGCGGTGGTCAGCTGGGGTTATGCCGATGGCGCTCTCGATGCGCTGAAGCGCTGGTTGCGCGGCGAGCTGCAGGCGACGGCCAAGCCGCCGGTGACGCTGAACTAGACAGAGCCTTCCCGACGATCACGACAACAAGACAGACGAGGAGAAGAACCATGAGCCAGCAACGTTCGCCCATCACCTGGGTGCCGAGCCTGTACTTCGTGCAGGGCATGCAGTTCTTCGTCGTGATGTTGATCGCGGGCCTGATGTTCAAGAACATGGGTGTGGCCAACGACCAGATCGCCCGCTGGACCGGCCTCCTGGGCCTGGCCTGGGCGATCAAGCCCTTGTGGAGCCCCTTCCTGGAGCTGGCGCGCAGCAAGAAGCTGATCGTCGTGGCGATGCAGTTCACCGGCGCGGCCGGCCTGGCCTTGATGGCCGGTGCGCTGCAGTTGCCGATGTATTTCCAGGCAGCAATTGCGGTGCTGTTCCTGCTGGCGTACGCCTCAGCCACGCATGACATCGCCTGCGACGGCCTCTACATGGCCTCGCTCGATGCGAAGTCGCAGGCAGCCTACGCCGGCTGGCAGGGCGCATTCTTCAACGCCTCGAAGTTCCTCACGCTGGGTGGCCTGCTCGTACTGGCCGGGCATCTGGAGAAGTCCATCGGCGTGTTCAATGCCTGGTCGACGATCTTCGCCCTGCTGGCCGTCGTGCTGGCGCTGCTGGCGAGCTACAACGCCTGGGCCTTGCCGGGTGCGTTGAACACCGAGCATGCCTCGCTGAGCGCGGCCAGCATCGTGAAGACGCTCAAGGAAGTGATCGTCGACTTCCTCAAGAAGCCAGGCATCTGGCTGGCCATTCTCTTCATCGTGCTGTTCCGTTTTGCCGAAGGCCAGGTGCAGACGATCGGGCCGCTGTTCCTGATCGAGGCTCGCGACAAAGGCGGCCTCGGCCTGACCACCGAGCAGGTGGGTGCCATCTACGGCACGGCCGGCACGGCAGCCTTCCTGGTTGGCAGCATCCTGGGTGGCTACTTCACCTCGTGGCTGAGCCTGAAGCGGGCGATGCCCATCCTGATCATTGCGATGGCGGTGCCCAACGCGGTCTTCTACTACTTGAGCGTGACGCTGCCGACGGACTCGTTCCATATCGGCGCTGCGGTGAGCGTCGAGATGTTCGGCTACGGCTTCGGCTTCGTCGGAATGATTCTCTACATCATGCAGGCCGTGGCGCCGGGCAAGTTCCAGACTGCCCATTACGCGCTGGGTTCGGGCGTGATGCAGCTGGGCTTTATCCTGTCCAAGACCATCAGCGGCGACATTCAGCTGGCGCTGGGCTACCAGCAGTTCTTCCTCTGGACGATTGCCTGTGGTGTGCCGGCCTTCATCCTGATGTTCTTCGTGCGCATCCCGGGTCGCGAGGGCTCGGAGGCTGCGAAGCAGAGCGAAGCAACGGCCAGCGCATGAGGTCCCTATTGCTGGTGCTGCTGCTCGCATCGACGGGCGCACATGCAGCTGCGCCCGAACGCTTGTTCGACGATTTTTCGCAAGCCGATGTCGTCGCGCTGTTCAGCCACGGCTGGACCGCACGCAGCAAGGCCGGCCATCCCGGCGTCGAAGGCGCAAGCTGGAAGGCTGCTGGCCTGAGCCTGGTGGACGACCCGGCGCAAAAGGGCAATCGCCTCCTGCGCCTGAGCGGCCGCACCGATGGCACTGGAGCGGGCACCGAGCAGGCGCAGATCTGCCATCAGCGCAAGTACCTTGAAGGCACCTTCGCCGCGCGCATCCGCTTCAACGACCAGCCGTTCAGCGGCATCGACGGCGACCCTGTCATCCAGACCTTCTATGCCGTGGCACCGCTGCGCCACGACTACGACCCGCAGTTCAGCGAGCTGGACTGGGAGTATCTGGCCAATGGCGGCTGGGGCAGCGAGAAGACGCGGCTCTACGGCATCAGCTGGCAGACGGTGCGCATCGACCCCTGGGATGCCCACAACCAGCAGCATGAGGAATTCGGTTCGCTGAACGGCTGGCACACGCTGCAGATGCAGGTGGGCGAGGGCAAGGTGCGCTGGTTCCTCGATGGCCGCGAGCTGGCACGTCATGGCGGCCGCAACTACCCCGTTGTGCCGCTGGCGATCAGCTTCAACCTCTGGTTCTCGCCCGGCGGCCTGCTGCCCAGGAGCGATGAGCCGCGCCGCTGGCAGCAGGAGGTGGATTGGGTCTTCCATGCGCGCAATGCCCTCCTGAGTCCGGCCGAAGTTGACGCTGCGGTGCAGGACTACCGCCGCCGCGGCGTGTCGCGTGAAGACACCGTGCCGGCCAGCGGGCTCGAGAGCCGCTGCGATTTCTGATCCCTGACTTCTGAGGGCGCCTGATGAGCCGTCGTCTCGATTCGGTCGATGCCCTGCGCGGCCTGAGCGTGGCTGCCATGCTGCTGGTCAACAACCCGGGCGACTGGGGCCATGTGTACTGGCCGCTGGAGCATGCCGCCTGGCACGGCTTCACGCCAACCGACCTGATCTTCCCGTTCTTCCTGTTCATCGTTGGCGTCTCTTCGGCACTGAGTCTTGGCCCTCGCATTGACTCCGGTGCTGCAACGGCGCCGCTGCGCACGGCGGTGCTCGTTCGCAGTGTGCGCATCATCGGCCTCGGCCTCACGCTGCATGCGCTAGCGTGGTGGCTGATGAACAAGCCCGAGTTCCGCGTGATGGGCGTGCTGCAGCGAATCGGCATCTGCTTTGCCTTCGCGGGGCTGGTGACGATCTACCTGCGCCCACGCATGCAATGGGCCTTGTTCGCGGTGCTGCTCGCTGGTTATGGCGCCTTGCTGCATGGCGACGCGACCCTCGAGAAGTTGGGCGGCATTGCGCAACGCATCGACACTGCAGTGCTCGGCCGCTTCGCCTATGAGTGGGATGCAGCGAGCGGCGTGGCCTTCGATCCGGAAGGGCTGCTCTCCACGCTCGGTGCGCTGGCCACCTGCGTGTTCGGCCTGCTTTGCGGCCATCTGCTGCGGCGCGAGCAGATGGTGAACCTGCTGGGCGCCGGCGTGCTGGCTGCCGCCCTGGGCCTGGCCTGGTCTGCATCGCTGCCATTGAACAAGCAGTTGTGGACATCATCCTTTGTGCTCTGGACCGGTGGCCTGGCCGCGCTTGCGCTGGCCGCGGCCCATGTCTGGGTTGACCAGAAGGGCGGGCATCCTTGGGGCCGCGCCTTCGGCCTGAACGCCATCGCCGCTTATGCCGGCGCATGGATGTGCACCGTGCTGCTTGAAGGCTTCGGCTGGATGACACCCATCTATGCCAAGGGCTTCGGTTGGCTCGCACCACTCGTTGGCCCCTACGGCCAGTCAGTCGCCTTTGCACTGGTGTTCGTAGCCGCCTGGGCGGTGATCGTGCGCGGGCTGGACAAGCGCCGCATCTACATCAAGGTCTGACCAAGGTCTGGCGGCATGACGCCCGCTACAGTTGCGACCATGAGCCTCAATGCCTTCCAGATCCGCATGCCGCCCAACATCCAGTCGGTGCAGGTGGGTGAGCATCAGGTGGTCTTCATCGACGACTTTCTGCAAGACCCGCAGGCGCTTCTCGAGGCTGCCTGCAAGAGCGAGTTCCAGCCTTGCCCGGGCATGAACGAAGGCAAGGGCTACCCCGGCATTCGGGCGCGCGTGCCCGCAGACTACTCAGCCAATCTCACCGCGCTGATGGAGCCGCTGATACGGCTCAATTTCCAGGTCGATGAGTCGCTGAAGATGCGCAAGAGCGATTGCACTTTCTCGCTCACCACGATGAGGCCGGAGGCGCTCGGACCTTTGCAGCGCACGCCTCACTTCGATGCCAGTACGCCGCATCACATGGCAGTGCTGCTCTTTCTCTGCGATGAGAACCACGGGGGCACCGGCTTCTATCGCCACAAGACCACCTGCCTGCAGCAGATCACGGCGGACACCAGCGAGCGCTATCTCGACACCTACTATGCCGAGCTCAACGCCAGCCCACCCAGGCCGCGCTACTTCGATGAGGGCGACGAGCACTTCGAGTTCCTGGGCATGATGCCCGCGCGTTTCAATCGCCTGGTGATCTACCGCGGCAGCCTGCTGCACACGGCCTGCATCAATCCGCAGCGCAGCATCACGAGCGATCCGCGCCGGGGTCGCCTGACGGTCAACACCTTCTACGACTTCTGAGGCCACGAGCAAAAAAAAGCCCGGCGGCTGCCGGGCTTTGAAAGTGATCGAATGGACCTCGATCAGAACTTGGCGCTGAGGCCAATCTTGTAGGTGCGCTCGCCAGAGAAGGACCAGGCCGGGAAGCCTGCCTTCAGCGGGTCCTTGTGCAGCACGTCGGCCGGCAGGCTCGCGTCCATCGCGCCGTACTGGATGTCGTCCTTCTTCAACAGGTTCGTCACGTCCAGGCTGAGCTTGAGGTTCTTGGTGATGTTCCAGCCGAAGCTCGCGTCCAGCGTGCCGTAGCCGTCATGCATGCGGTTGCCGTACCAGTACGAGTTCTCGCGGATCATGTACTTCGAACGCCAGTTGTAGGCCAGGCGAGCGGAGTAGTTCTGGTCTTCGTAGTAACCCACGGCATTGATGTTGTGCTTGGACGACTGGGTGAAGATGCCCAGGTTGTCGGCATAGCTGCTGGCCGGTGCGGTGCCTTCGGTGAAGGTGTAGTTCGCCGACACGCCGAAGCCGTTGCCCAAGGCATGGTTGATCTGCAGTTCCAGACCTTGCAGGCGGCCACCGCCGGCATTCACGAAGCTCTGCACCGTCCAGTTGTCGACCTTGGACTTCGGATCGACCAGGCCGACCTTCTGGTTGGTCAGCACATTGGCGGTGATGAAGTTCGAGATGTCCTTGTTGAAGTAGGTGGCCGAGATCAGGTTGCCCTTGCCGTAGTAGTACTCCAGGCTCAGGTCGATCTGGCTCGACTTCATCGGCTTCAGGCCGACATTGCCCAGCGTCCAGGTTTCGTTGCCGACGCGGTCATCGTTGTAGCCCGACACCGACACGCCAAACATATTGACGAAGTTCGGGCGGGTGATGGCTTGCGAGGCAGCGGCACGCAGGATCAGGTCGCTGCGCAGGTCGAAGGCGATGTTCAGGCTGGGCAGCACATCGTTGTAGCTGGACTTCTTGACTGCAAAGCCACGGCCCCAGTTCTCGTTGCCGGCGTAGTCGCCCGCAGCCAGCGGCGTGCCGTCAAACGCGAAGCCGGTGTTCTTCACATCGGTCGAGATGTAGCGCAGGCCGAAGTTGCCGCGAATCTTCTCGGCTTCGAATTCGAACATGCCGTAAATGGCCTTGTTCTTTTCGTTCAGCTCGCTGAAGGCCGAGCGGTCTTCGATCCAGCCCGAGATGTTCTTGCTGGTGTTGGCCAGCATGGCACCGATGTTCGGACGCGGGATCTCCCAGCTGGCGACGCCGACCTGGCCTTCATAGAGGCTGGCGGTGTTGACCGGGGCGATCGTGGCGTTCCAGACCGGACGGTAGGAGCGCTTCTCGAAGGTGTGGTCAGCCAGGCGGACGCCGGTCTTGAACGAGGTCAGGGCACCCCATGCCAGGTCGAAGGTGGCATCGAGTTGGCCGAACTTTTCCTGGTCCTTGTTGGGGCCGCGCGAGGTTGCCCAGGTTTCCGGCGAGCTGGTCGCAGGCAGGTTGGCGGCGCTGAAGGACTGGTTCGAGGTCGGGCTCAGAACGATCTGCTTGCCGGTGGCGTCGATCGTGCCTTGCCACTTGGCCGGCTTGTCCCACCAGCCGTAGGCGTAGTTGGTCGTCAGCGATGTGCCGCCGTCGGCCTTGGTGTTGCCGACGACGACGTCAAACTTGGCGCCTTCGGTCTGGTAGTGGCCGTCGAAGGTCACGCTGTCCGAAGTCATTTCAGCAGCACGAGCCCAGTTCTGGAAGAACTGGTTCATCAGCGGCTTGGCGGCCGTGGTGGTGCTGTGCAGGCACATGCCATCGGGATTCCAGGGCGACTTGACGGCTGTGTTGCGCTTGTCGCAGTTGGCATCGTGGAAGATGTAGTCGCTGCTGTTGGAGTTGTCGGCCGCCAGCTTGAGCTTCAGGATGTTCAGGCCCATCTCCAGGCCTTGCACCGGCTTGGCTTGCAGCGACAGGTTGATGGC
Source organism: Paucibacter sp. JuS9 (assembly GCF_044043925.2). Classification (NCBI taxonomy): domain Bacteria; kingdom Pseudomonadati; phylum Pseudomonadota; class Betaproteobacteria; order Burkholderiales; family Sphaerotilaceae; genus Roseateles; species Paucibacter sp. JuS9. Next base: position 3,868,606 of record NZ_CP194172.1, on the reverse strand, counting down.
ATCGCGCTTGCGGTCTTGCACGAAGGCGGTCGGAGCGATGTCCGAAGACCAGCGGCTGTCGGCCTCGATGCCACGGCGGATGTAGGAGCCGTCCGAATGGCCCACGGCGATCAGGGCGCCGAAGGTGCGTGCATCATTCTTGAAGCTGTACAGGCCCGAGATTTCCTTCTCGGCGTCGCTGATCGTGCCCTTGCCGTACTTGATGCTGGCGAAGCCGGTGTTGGCAGGCATTTCCAGCGGCTTGCGGGTGTTGACGATCACGGTGCCGCCGATGCCGCCTTCGGTCAGGTCGGCTTGCGAGGACTTGTAGACCTTCATGCCGCCGATCAGTTCGGAGGGCAGCAGCGAGTAGTTGAACGAGCGGTCGATGTCCAGCTGGTCATACCAGCCGGTCGAAGCGACGGTCTGGCCGTTCAGGGTCGTGTAGGTCATCTGCGGGTCAGAGCCGCGGATCGACACCGTCGCGCCTTGACCGAACGCGCGGCCCACCGAGATGCCCGGGATGCGGCCCAGCGATTGGCCCACGTCCGAGTCCGGCAGCTTGCCGATGTCTTCGGCAGACACGGCGTCCACCACGGCGTTGGCGTTCTTCTTGATGTTGGCAGCCGTCTGCAGCGATGCACGGATACCCGTGACAACCACTTGCTCCAGCTGCGCGGCTTCTTTCTTCGCCGGCTCAGCTTGCTGAGCATGTGCTGCAAACGTGGCAGCAAGCAGGGTGATGGACACCGCTGCGGCGACTGGGGTCTTCTTGACCTTCATATGAACTGCTCCTCGAAATGGCCTGTAGGGATCAATCTCGGCCTGTTGAAACGTGGAACCAACGCATACCAGTTAGGCAAGTGGCATGGGGCTGGCGCCTCCAGGGGACGTGTAAGTGCAACCAATGCCATGCCACTATACTGTTCAGTAGTGCCACTTTGCTACCACTTTTGAGTTCGCGTTTTCCCTTGCGCGTTGCTTTCCCGACGCGACATGGCGGCAGGATCCCCCTGAAAATGGAGGTGCGCGACTTGCGCAGCCTGGGTTCCTGTGCTTGGTAGTAGATTGGTATGGCCGGTTCCTCTTTGGTCTGCTGCATGCCGGGTGATGGTGGTATTGCTGGCGCGCGCCCCGGGAGGGTGCTCGTGCGACCGAACCTGTGCTGGCCGGCGATCTCTGCTTGTGGGGTGCCCGTGTGCGGAAGTCGCCTTGCTGGCCTTGGGGTGAAATTGCTTTGCCGACCAAAAATGCTGTGCTATAGTCGTGGGCTCGCTTCGGAGGGGTGGCCGAGTGGTTAAAGGCAGCAGACTGTAAATCTGCCCGCTAACGCGTACGCTGGTTCGAATCCAGCCTCCTCCACCAAAGCGAACGTCTTGAACCGGCCCGAAAGGGTGCGATCTTGGCGGTAGGTGTTGCTCCCGGGCGGGAGTAGTTCAATGGTAGAACCTTAGCCTTCCAAGCTAATGACACGGGTTCGATTCCCGTTTCCCGCTCCAGCGATGGGGCAGGTTCTGCGGCAGTAGAAGAAGTCGTCAAAAAGAGAAGTCGTCGGCACCGGTTTGCCGGTCGGTCACCAAGAGGGTGGCCGTCAAACCTGTGTCGATGCCCATGTGGCTCAGTGGTAGAGCACTCCCTTGGTAAGGGAGAGGTCACGCGTTCGATCCGCGTCATGGGCACCACCTCTTTTCTTCCCCCTTGTTGTTTTTGATCTGATCGCCAGGAGCGCAAGATGGCAAAAGGTAAATTCGAACGGACCAAGCCGCACGTCAATGTGGGCACGATCGGTCACGTTGACCACGGCAAGACCACGCTGACGGCTGCAATCGCCACGGTGCTGTCGAAGAAGTTCGGCGGCGAGGCCAAGGCCTACGACCAGATCGACGCGGCTCCTGAAGAAAAGGCCCGTGGTATCACGATCAACACCGCGCACGTCGAGTACGAAACGGCCAACCGCCACTACGCTCACGTTGACTGCCCGGGCCACGCTGACTATGTGAAGAACATGATCACGGGCGCGGCACAGATGGACGGCGCGATCCTGGTGTGCTCGGCCGCTGACGGCCCGATGCCCCAGACGCGCGAGCACATCCTGCTGGCTCGCCAAGTGGGCGTGAAGTACATCATCGTGTTCCTGAACAAGTGCGACATGGTGGACGACGCCGAGCTGCTGGAGCTGGTCGAAATGGAAGTGCGCGAGCTGCTGTCCAAGTACGACTTCCCGGGCGACGACACCCCGATCATCAAGGGTTCGGCCAAGCTGGCGCTGGAAGGCGACACGGGCGACCTGGGCGAGCAAGCCATCATGCGTCTGGCCGATGCGCTGGACACGTACATCCCCCAGCCGGACCGCGCCATTGACGGCACGTTCCTGCTGCCGGTGGAAGACGTGTTCTCGATCTCGGGTCGCGGCACGGTGGTGACGGGTCGCGTGGAGCGCGGCATCGTCAAGGTTGGCGAGGAAATCGAAATCGTCGGTATCCGCGACGTGCAGAAGACCACCGTCACGGGCGTGGAAATGTTCCGCAAGCTGCTGGACCAAGGTCAAGCAGGCGACAACGTGGGTATCCTGCTGCGCGGCACCAAGCGTGAAGACGTCGAGCGTGGCCAAGTGCTGGCCAAGCCGGGTTCGATCAAGCCGCACACGCACTTCACGGCCGAGATCTATGTCCTGAGCAAGGAAGAAGGCGGCCGTCACACGCCGTTCTTCAACAACTACCGCCCCCAGTTCTACTTCCGCACGACGGACGTGACGGGTGCTGTTGAGCTGCCCAAGGACAAGGAAATGGTCATGCCTGGCGACAACGTCAGCATCACCGTGAAGCTGATCGCTCCGATCGCCATGGAAACCGGTCTGCGCTTCGCTATCCGCGAAGGTGGCCGTACCGTCGGTTCGGGCGTGGTCGCTACGATCATTGCCTAAAGTTTGAAAGACCACAGGGGCATAGCTCAATTGGCAGAGCGTCGGTCTCCAAAACCGAAGGTTGGGGGTTCGAGACCCTCTGCCCCTGCCAGCGATTAGTCCTCTGCGATAATCGCCGGTTCCAGTGGTCAAGCAAGCAGCCCGCGGGAGTAATTCCCGGCGGGCTTTGCTGCTGATGGGTCTGTCCCGAATGTATTTGTCAGGCTGCGAGGCCGGGCCTGAAAGTTGAAGAGTTCAATGTCCAATACTCAAGTCGAAACAGTGACGACCGGCGCCGACAAGGCGAAGCTGGCCGGCGCCGTGGTGCTGCTGATCGGTGCACTGGCCGCGTATTACGCGCTGGCCAAGCAAGGCCCGATCGCGCAGTGGGCCGCGCTGCTGGTCTTGCTGGCCGCCGCTGCGGGCGCCTTCTTCACCTCCGAGTCTGGCAAGTCGCTGATCGCCTACGGTCAGGACTCGCTGCGCGAAGTGCGCAAGGTGGTCTGGCCGACCCGCAAGGAAGCAATGCAGATGACGGGCTACGTGTTTGCCTTTGTCGTCGTGATGGCCTTGTTCCTGTGGCTGACCGACAAGACGCTGGAATGGGTGCTGTACGACCTGATCCTGGGCTGGAAGCGCTAAAAGGAACGACGAGATGAGTGAAGAACTGAACGTCGTCGCAGGTGCAGAAGCTCCTGCAGCCCCCGCTGGCCTGCCCAAGCGCTGGTACGTGGTGCATGCCTATTCGGGCATGGAAAAGGCTGTTGAACGCAACCTGCGTGAGCGCATCGACCGCGCCGGCATGCAAGACAAGTTCGGCCGCATCCTGGTGCCGACCGAAGAAGTCGTTGAGCTCAAGAACGGCAAGAAGTCGGTCACCGAGCGTCGTTTCTTCCCCGGCTATGTGCTGGTCGAAATGGCGATGGAAGACGACACCTGGCACCTGGTCAAGCACACCTCCAAGGTGACCGGCTTTGTCGGTGGCGCCAAGAACCGCCCGGCTCCGATCTCGGAAGCCGAGGTCATGAAGATCGTCAACCAGATGCAAGAAGGCATCGAGAAGCCCCGGCCCAAGGTCGAGTGGACGGTGGGCGAGATCGTGCGCGTCAAGGACGGCCCGTTCACCGACTTCAACGGCGCGATCGAGGAAGTCAACTACGACAAGTCCAAGGTCCGCGTCTCGGTCACGATCTTCGGTCGTGCCACGCCGGTCGAACTGGATTTCGGGCAAGTCGAGAAGGTTTAAGGCCTGTCGGTGCCTGGCGGTTTCGGCCGCTGCTACCGACCGTAGTCAGTCCGCAACGAGATGCGGACAAGAGGAGCAAAGGTAACCAGTCCTTTGCGCTAGCACTCAGGTGTCAATGCTTTGCCGCAATGACACTGTTTGGAGAGAAACATGGCAAAGAAGATTGTCGGCTTTATCAAGCTGCAAGTCGCTGCCGGCAAGGCGAACCCTTCGCCCCCGGTCGGTCCCGCACTGGGCCAACGTGGCCTGAACATCATGGAATTCTGCAAGGCGTTCAACGCCCAGACGCAGGGCCATGAGCCGGGCATGAAGCTGCCGGTGGTGATTACCGCCTTCGCAGACAAGAGCTTCACCTTCGTGATCAAGTCGCCACCGGCGACCGCCCTGATCAAGAAGCTGGCCAAGGTCGAGAAGGGTTCGCCCCGCGCTCACCTGGACAAGGTCGGCAAGCTGACCCGCGCTCAGCTGGAAGAGATCGCCACGATCAAGCAGAAGGACCTGACGGCTGCCGGTATGGACGCCGCTGTTCGCACCATCGCTGGCTCGGCCCGCTCGATGGGCATCATCGTGGAAGGCGTCTGATCATGGCAAAGCTCACCAAGAAGCAGAAGGCCCTGCAAGGCAAGGTCGAAAGCACCAAGCTGTACGGTCTGAATGACGCTCTGACCCTGGTCAAGAGCCTGGCTACCGCCAAGTTCGACGAGTCGATTGACGTTGCAGTGCAACTCGGCATCGATGCGAAGAAGTCGGACCAAGTCGTTCGTGGCGCTGTCGTGCTGCCTAACGGCACCGGCAAGACCAAGCGCGTCGCCGTTTTCGCCCAGGGTGCCAAGGCTGAAGAAGCCAAGGCCGCTGGCGCTGACGTCGTCGGCATGGAAGACCTGGCTGAGCGCGTCAAGGCTGGCGACATGCCTTTCGACGTGGTCATCGCCTCGCCGGACACGATGCGTATCGTCGGTACCCTGGGTCAGATCCTGGGTCCGCGCGGCCTGATGCCTAACCCCAAGGTTGGCACCGTGACCCCGGACGTCGCCACCGCCGTCAAGAACGCCAAGGCTGGCCAGGTCCAGTTCCGCGTTGACAAGGCCGGCATCATCCACGGCACGATCGGCCGTCGCTCGTTCGACACCGACAAGCTGGAAGGCAACCTGCGCGCGCTGATCGAAGCTCTGAACAAGAGCAAGCCAGCGTCGAGCAAGGGCGTCTACCTGCGCAAGGTCGCCATTTCGTCGACGATGGGCGTTGGCGCCCGCGTGGACATCGGCTCGATCAACGCATCGGCTGCTGCCTAAGCTTGATTCAATTGAGGGGCGACGCGAGTCTGGCGTCGCACCGATGAATTGGTGGGGCGTTGCGAATGCAAATTCGCAGCGCGTCATCCAAGACCGCTGGTGTGAAGTCTCCGCAGTCCCGGGAGGCAACGCTTAATCAGAGACCTCGGTCTCAACCAGCGCAGATGGCGGTCCCGCTGCAAAGGATTTTTGCGCCGAGTTGAATTTCAACAGAGCGCAGGTTCCCGAAACAGAAGGTCGCTGAATCCCGGTGCCCGAAGGTCGCAAGACCGAGGGCGTAATGTGAGGAGTAGACCTTGAGTCTCAATCGCAACGAGAAGGCAGCTGTTGTCTCCGACGTGGCCGCGCAAGCAGCCAAGTCGCAGACTTTGGCGTTGGCCGAGTACCGTGGCCTCACCGTTGAAGCCTTGAACAAGCTGCGCGTCACTGCGCGTGCCCAAGGTGTGTATCTTCACGTGCTGAAGAACACCCTGGCACGTCGTGCTGTCGCAGGCACTTCGTTCGAAGCTGCATCGGATGCCATGGTCGGCCCGCTGATCTACGGCTTTTCGGAAGACGCTGTCGCGGCTGCCAAAGTCATCGCTGACTTTGCCAAGACCAACGACAAGCTCGTCATCAAGGGTGGTGCCTACGGTGGCAAGGCTCTGGATGTGGATGGTGTGAAGGCCCTGGCCTCCGTTCCGTCCAAGGAAGTCCTGCTGTCGCAAATCGCCGGCCTGCTGCTGTCGCCGGTGCAACGCACCGCGGCCGTGCTGGCAGCCCTGTCTGCAAAGCGTGGTGAAGGCGCTGCTTCTACTGAAGCCGCTGCTGAAGCCCCTGCTGCAGCCTAAGACGACGATATCGTCAAACGCAACCAATCTGTATTTAGGAAACACATCATGGCATTCGATAAAGACGCATTCCTGACCGCCCTGGACAGCATGACCGTTCTGGAACTGAACGATCTGGTCAAGGCAATTGAAGAGAAGTTCGGCGTGTCCGCCGCTTCGATGGCTGCTCCCGCTGCTGGCGGCGCTGCTGGCGGTGGCGCTGCTGCTGCTGAAGAAAAGACCGAGTTCAACGTTGTTCTGCTGGAAGCCGGCGCGAACAAGGTTGGCGTGATCAAGGCCGTGCGCGAAATCACCGGCCTGGGTCTGAAGGAAGCCAAGGACCTGGTCGACGGCGCTCCGAAGGCTGTCAAGGAAGGCATCGCCAAGGCCGACGCCGAAGCCGCCAAGAAGAAGCTGGAAGAAGCCGGCGCCAAGGTCGAACTCAAGTAAGACTTTGGGGAGGGGTGCTCCCCTCCACAACACTAAAGGGGCGGTCCTTCGGACCTCCCCTTTAGTCGTCTAAGGGTTACTCCTGTTGAGAACAGTTGAAAGGCTCGCGCTCGGGTATGATGCGCGGTTCTTTCAAGTGCTCTCTGATCCGACTGCAGAGAGCCGGTTTGGTCGGGCCCGGGTGCAATGCCTGGGTTGTCCGCCAGCGGTTGGTAGTGGCCAACCACCAAGCATCGAGCCATCCGTTCTGGATCGGGTTCGAGTAGCCAGTCGCCGACGAAGCCCGTCCCACGGCCAGGGGTGGGCTCTCGACACGGAGTGTTTATGGCGCAAACAACCCCCTATAGCTATACCGAGCGCAAGCGAATCCGCAAGAGCTTCGGCAAGCGAGCGAGCGTTCTCAACGTTCCCTATTTGCTCACCATGCAGAAGGAGTCGTACGTCGCCTTCCTGCAAAAAGATACCCCCCCAGCGAAGCGCAAGCCTGAAGGCCTGCAAGCTGCTTTCCTTTCCGCGTTCCCGATTGTTTCGCACAACGGTTTCGTGGAAATGAAGTTCCTCGAATTCAACATCGCCAAGCCGCCCTTTGACACCCGCGAGTGCCAACAACGTGGCTTGACCTATGCAGCCGCCGTTCGTGCGCGCCTGCAGATGATCATCTATGACCGCGAATCGCCGCAGGCGAAGACCGTCAAGGAGATCAAGGAGCAAGAGGTCTACATGGGCGAAGTGCCTCTGATGACCGACTACGGCTCCTTCATCGTCAATGGCACCGAGCGTGTCATCGTCTCCCAGCTGCACCGTTCGCCCGGCGTGTTCTTTGAGCACGACAAGGGCAAGACGCACTCGTCCGGCAAGCTGCTGTTCTCGGCCCGCATCATTCCTTACCGCGGTTCGTGGCTCGACTTCGAGTTCGACCCCAAGGACGTGCTGTTCTTCCGTGTCGACCGTCGCCGCAAGATGCCGGTCACGATCCTGCTCAAGGCCATCGGCCTGAACCCCGAGCAGATCCTTGCGCACTTCTTCGTCTTCGACAATTTCCGTCTGATGGACGCCGGCGCGCAGATGGAATTCGTCGCCGACCGCCTGAAGGGCGAAGTCGCCCGCTTTGACATCACCGACAAGAGCGGTGCCGTCATCGTCGAGAAGGACAAGCGCATCACCGCCCGCCATGTGCGCCAGCTGGAGCAATCCGGCACGCAACACGTGACGGTGCCTGAAGACTTCCTGGTCGGCCGCATGCTGGCCAAGAACATGGTCGACGGCGACACCGGCGAGATCATCGCCAAGGCCAACGACGAGCTGACCGACGCGCTCTTGAAGAAGCTGCGCCAGGCCGGTATCAAGGAAGTCCAGTGCCTGTACACGAACGAGCTGAACGAAGGCGCCTACATCAGCCAGACCCTGGCTGCTGACGAAACCGCTGACCAACTGGCTGCCCGCGTTGCCATCTACCGCATGATGCGCCCCGGCGAGCCGCCGACGGAAGACGCGGTGGAAGCGCTGTTCAACCGCCTGTTCTACAGCGTCGATACGTACGACCTGTCGCGCGTGGGCCGCATGAAGTTCAACGCCCGTGTGGGTCGCGACACGCCGGAAGGCGCCATGGTGCTGTCCAACGAGGACATCCTCGACGTGGTCAAGATCCTCGTCGAGCTGCGCAATGGTCGCGGTGAAGTCGACGACATCGACCACCTGGGCAATCGTCGCGTGCGTTGCGTGGGCGAACTGGCTGAGAACCAGTACCGCTCGGGTCTCGCCCGTATCGAGAAGGCCGTCAAGGAACGTCTGGGCCAGGCCGAGACCGAGGCCCTGATGCCGCACGACCTGATCAACAGCAAGCCGATCTCGGCTGCACTGAAGGAATTCTTCGGTGCCTCGCAGCTGTCGCAGTTCATGGACCAGACCAACCCGCTGTCGGAAATCACGCACAAGCGTCGTGTTTCCGCTCTTGGCCCGGGTGGTCTGACACGCGAGCGCGCCGGCTTCGAAGTCCGTGACGTGCACCCGACCCATTACGGCCGCGTCTGCCCGATCGAAACGCCGGAAGGCCCGAACATCGGCCTGATCAACTCGCTGGCTCTGTACGCCCAGCTGAACGAATACGGCTTCCTCGAGACGCCGTACCGTCGCGTGGTGGACGGCAAGGTCACCGACCAGATCGACTACCTGTCGGCCATCGAAGAAGGCAAGTACGTCATCGCCCAGGCGAACGCCTCGCTGAACGAGCAAGGCCAGCTGATCGACGAACTGGTGTCTGCCCGTGAAAACGGCGAATCGGTGCTGACCTCGCCGGAACGCATCCAGTACATGGACGTGGCCCCGACGCAGATCGTGTCGGTGGCTGCTTCGCTGGTGCCCTTCCTCGAGCACGACGATGCGAACCGCGCACTGATGGGCGCCAACATGCAGCGTCAGGCCGTGCCGACCCTGCGCCCCGAAAAGGCGCTGGTGGGTACCGGTGTCGAGCGTGTGGCAGCCAAGGACTCGGGTACCGTGGTCGCGGCGCGTCGCGGCGGTGTGGTCGACTATGTCGACACCAACCGCATCGTGATTCGCGTCAACGACAACGAGACCGTGGCCGGTGAAGTTGGTGTCGACATCTACAACCTGATCAAGTATCAGCGTTCGAACCAGAACACCAACATTCACCAGCGTCCGATCGTCAAGCGCGGCGACAAGGTCGCAGCGGAAGACATCATTGCGGACGGCGCATCGACCGACATCGGCGAACTGGCCCTGGGCCAGAACATGCTGGTGGCGTTCATGCCCTGGAATGGCTACAACTTCGAAGACTCGATCCTGATCTCCGAGCGCGTGATCGCCGAAGACCGCTACACCTCGATTCACATCGAGGAGCTGGTGGTCAACGCGCGTGACACCAAGCTTGGCAGCGAAGAAATCACCCGCGACATCCCCAACCTGTCCGAGCAGCAACTGGCTCGCCTGGACGAGTCGGGCATCGTGTACGTCGGTGCAGAAGTCGGCCCTGGCGACGTGCTGGTGGGCAAGGTCACGCCCAAGGGCGAGACCACGCTGACGCCTGAAGAAAAGCTGCTGCGCGCCATCTTCGGCGAGAAGGCCTCCGACGTGAAGGACACGTCCCTGCGCGTCGACCAAGGCACGCAAGGCACTGTCATCGACGTGCAGGTCTTCACCCGTGAAGGTATCCAGCGTGACAAGCGCGCCCAGCAGATCATTGACGACGAGCTGAAGCGCTTCCGCCTGGACCTGAACGACCAGCTGCGCATCGTCGAGAGCGACGCTTTCGACCGTATCGAGAAGCTGCTGGTGGGCCGCGTGGCCAACGGCGGCCCGCAGAAGATCGCCAAGGGCACGGTCATCAGCAAGGACTACCTGGCTGGCGTCGAGAAGTTCCACTGGTTCGACGTGCGTCCTGCCGAGGACGACATCGCCAACCAGCTCGAGTCCATCAAGAACTCGCTGGAGCAGACCCGTCACTCGTTCGATCTGGCCTTCGAAGAGAAGCGCAAGAAGCTGACGCAAGGCGACGAGCTGCCGGCTGGCGTGCTGAAGATGGTCAAGGTCTACCTGGCCGTCAAGCGCCGCCTGCAGCCTGGCGACAAGATGGCCGGCCGTCACGGCAACAAGGGCGTGGTCTCCAAGGTCGTGCCTGTTGAAGACATGCCTTACATGGCCGACGGCACCACCGCCGACATCGTTCTGAACCCGCTGGGTGTGCCCTCGCGGATGAACGTCGGTCAGGTGCTGGAAGTCCACCTGGGCTGGGCTGGCAAGGGCATTGGCCAGCGCATCGGCGACATGCTGCAACAGCATGCCGCCGTCAGCGAACTGCGCAAGTTCCTGGACGAGCTGTACAACAAGAACGGCGGCAAGGCCGAGAGCATTGACGAGCTGAGCGACGCCGAAGTCATCGAGATGGCCGGCAACCTGTCCAAGGGTGTGCCGTTCGCAACGCCGGTGTTCGACGGTGCCAAGGAAGAAGAAATCCGCGGCATGCTGAAGCTGGCCTATCCGGACGACATCGCTGCGAAGAAGGGCCTGACCCCGACCCGTACGCAGGCCTTCCTGTATGACGGCCGCACCGGCGAGCAGTTCGAGCGTCCCACGACGGTTGGCTACATGCACGTGCTGAAGCTGCATCACCTGGTCGACGACAAGATGCACGCCCGTTCTACCGGCCCGTACTCGCTTGTCACGCAGCAGCCGCTGGGCGGCAAGGCCCAGTTCGGTGGCCAGCGTTTCGGTGAAATGGAAGTGTGGGCGCTGGAAGCTTATGGCGCCTCTTACATCCTGCAGGAAATGCTGACTGTGAAGTCCGACGACGTGAATGGCCGGACCAAGGTCTACGAGTCCATCGTCAAGGGTGAGCACGCCATCGAAGCCGGCATGCCGGAATCGTTCAATGTGCTGGTCAAGGAAATTCGTTCCCTTGGCATCGACATTGAACTCGAGCGCAACTAATTAGGAACAGGAGAGACACATGAAAGGTTTGCTGGACCTGTTCAAGCAATTCACGCCCGACGAGCACTTCGACGCGATCAAAATCGGGCTCGCATCGCCCGAGAAGATCCGTTCGTGGTCCTTCGGCGAAGTGAAGAAGCCCGAGACCATCAACTACCGGACTTTCAAGCCCGAGCGTGATGGCCTGTTCTGCGCCAAGATCTTCGGCCCGATCAAGGACTACGAGTGCCTGTGCGGCAAGTACAAGCGCCTGAAGCATCGTGGCGTGATCTGCGAGAAGTGCGGCGTCGAAGTCACCCAGACCAAGGTTCGTCGTGAGCGCATGGGTCACATCGACCTGGCCGCTCCCTGCGCGCACATCTGGTTCCTGAAGTCGCTTCCCAGCCGTCTGGGCCTGGTGCTCGACATGACGCTGCGCGACATCGAACGCGTGCTGTACTTCGAAGCCTACGTCGTTGTCGATTCGGGCATGACGCCGCTGAAGAAGTTCTCGATCATGACCGAGGACGACTACGACGCGAAGCGCATCGAGTACGGTGACGAGTTCATCGCGCTGATGGGTGCCGAAGGCGTCAAGAAGTTGCTGGAAGATATGGATCTCGATGTCGAGATCGATCGCCTGCGCAACGACATGACCGGCTCGGAACTCAAGGTCAAGAAGAATTCCAAGCGCCTCAAGGTGATGGAAGCCTTCAAGCGTTCGGGCATCAAGCCGAACTGGATGGTGCTGGACGTGCTGCCCGTGCTGCCGCCGGACCTGCGTCCGCTGGTGCCTCTGGATGGTGGCCGCTTCGCGACCTCTGACCTGAACGACCTGTATCGCCGCGTCATCAATCGCAACAACCGTCTGGCTCGTCTGCTGGAGTTGAAGGCCCCTGAAATCATCGTGCGCAACGAAAAGCGCATGCTGCAGGAAGCCGTCGACTCGCTGCTGGACAACGGCCGTCGTGGCAAGGCCATGACCGGTGCGAACAAGCGTGCCCTCAAGTCGCTGGCCGACATGATCAAGGGCAAGAGCGGTCGCTTCCGTCAGAACTTGCTTGGCAAGCGCGTCGACTACTCGGGTCGTTCGGTCATTACCGTCGGCCCGACGCTGAAGCTGCACCAGTGCGGTCTTCCGAAGCTGATGGCGCTCGAGCTGTTCAAGCCCTTCATCTTCTCGCGCCTCGAAGCCATGGGCATCGCGACGACGATCAAGGCCGCAAAGAAGGAAGTCGAATCCGGCACGCCGGTGGTCTGGGACATCCTGGAAGAGGTCATCAAGGAGCATCCGGTTCTCTTGAACCGCGCACCGACGCTGCACCGTCTGGGCATCCAGGCTTTCGAGCCGGTGCTGATTGAAGGCAAGGCCATCCAGCTGCATCCGCTGGTCTGCGCCGCCTTCAACGCCGACTTCGACGGTGACCAGATGGCCGTTCACGTCCCGCTGTCGATCGAAGCGCAGATGGAAGCCCGCACGCTGATGCTGGCCTCCAACAACGTGCTGTTCCCGGCTTCGGGTGAACCGTCCATCGTCCCGTCGCAAGACGTGGTGCTGGGCCTTTACTACGCCACCCGTGACCGCATCAACGCCAAGGGCGAAGGCCTGATCTTCTCGGACGTCAGCGAAATGCTGCGCGCCCTGGAGAACGGTGCTGTTGAAATCACGGCCAAGATCTCGGTCCGTCTGACCGAGTACAGCAAGGGTGCCGATGGTGAATGGGTACCGGAAACCAAGCTGGTCGACACAACCGTTGGTCGTGCGTTGCTGAGCGAGATCCTGCCCAAGGGCCTGCCGTTCTCGAACATCAACAAGGCGTTGAAGAAGAAGGAAATCTCGCGCCTGATCAACACGTCCTTCCGCAAGTGCGGCCTGAAGGAAACCGTGGTGCTGGCCGACAAGCTGCTGCAAAGCGGCTTCAAGCTTGCAACACGCGCCGGCATCTCGATCGCCATCGACGACATGCTGGTTCCGAAGCAGAAGGTTGAGCTGATCGCCCGCGCCGAAGCGGAAGTCAAGGAAATCGAGCAGCAGTACGTCTCGGGCCTGGTGACCGCCGGCGAACGCTACAACAAGGTCGTGGACATCTGGGGCAAGACCGGCGACGAAGTCGGCAAGGTCATGATGAGCCAGCTGTCCAAGCAGAAGACCATCGACCGTCACGGCAAGGAAGTGGATCAGGAGTCTTTCAACTCCATCTACATGATGGCCGACTCCGGTGCCCGCGGTAGCGCGGCCCAGATTCGCCAGCTGTCCGGCATGCGGGGCCTGATGGCCAAGCCTGACGGCTCGATCATCGAGACGCCGATCACGGCGAACTTCCGCGAAGGCCTGAACGTTCTGCAGTACTTCATCTCCACCCACGGTGCTCGTAAGGGCCTGGCGGATACGGCGCTGAAGACCGCGAACTCGGGCTACCTGACCCGCCGTCTGGTGGACGTGACCCAGGATCTGGTCGTCACCGAGGTCGACTGCGGCACCGACAACGGCATCGCCATGCGCGCGCTGGTTGAAGGTGGTGAAGTCATCGAGTCCCTGCGTGACCGCGTGCTGGGTCGTGTTGCTGCCATCGACGTGCTGCATCCCGAGACGCAAGTCGTCGTGCTGGAAGCCGGCAAGATGCTGGACGAAGACACGCTGGACATGCTGGAGCAAGCCGGCGTCGACGAGATCAAGGCCCGCACCCCGCTGACCTGCGCCACGCGCTTCGGCCTCTGCGCCAAGTGCTATGGCCGCGATCTGGGTCGTGGTGGCCTGGTGAATACCGGTGAGGCCGTGGGCGTGATCGCTGCACAGTCGATCGGTGAGCCGGGCACCCAGCTGACCATGCGTACCTTCCACATCGGTGGTGCGGCATCGCGTGCAGCCGTGGCCTCGAGCGTCGAAGCCAAGTCGGACGGCATCATCGGCTTCAATGCCACGATGCGCTACGTGACCAACGGCAAGGGCGAGTTGGTGGTGATTTCGCGTTCCGGCGAAATCATCATTGCCGACCAGCACGGTCGTGAGCGCGAGCGTCACAAGGTGCCGTACGGTGCGATCCTGTCGATCAAGATCGACCAGACCATCAAGGCTGGCACCATCTTGGCCAACTGGGACCCGCTGACGCGCCCGATCATTACCGAGTTCGCCGGTCAGGCGAAGTTCGAGAACGTCGAAGAAGGCGTGACCGTGGCCAAGCAGGTCGACGAAGTGACCGGTCTGTCCACCCTGGTGGTGATCGATCCGAAGCGTCGTGGTGCTGCCAAGGTCATCCGTCCTCAGGTCAAGCTGCTCGATTCGAACGGCAACGAAGTCAAGATTCCCGGTACCGATCACTCGGTGAACATCGCCTTCCAGGTCGGCTCGCTGATCCAGGTGCGCGATGGCCAGGAACTGGCGCCGGGCGAAGTGCTGGCACGTATCCCGGTTGAAGGCCAGAAGACTCGAGACATTACCGGCGGTCTGCCGCGCGTGGCCGAGCTGTTCGAAGCCCGTTCGCCCAAGGATGTGGGCGTGCTGGCCGAGCAGACCGGTACCGTGTCCTTCGGCAAGGAGACCAAGGGCAAGGTTCGCCTGGAAATCACCGACCCCGATGGCAAGAAGCACGAAGAGCTGGTGCCCAAGGAAAAGAACATCCTGGTGCACGAAGGCCAGGTGGTCAACCGCGGCGAATTGATTGTGGACGGCTCTGCCGACCCGCAAGACATCCTGCGTCTCCTGGGTATCGAAGAGCTGGCCCGCTACATCGTTGACGAAGTGCAGGACGTGTACCGCTTGCAGGGCGTGAAGATCAACGACAAGCACATCGAGGTGATCGTTCGCCAGATGCTGCGTCGCGTGCAGATCACGAACTCGGGCGACTCGCGCTACATCGTCGGTGAGCAGGTCGAGCGTTCGGAACTGCTGGACACCAACGACCGCCTGCGTGCCGAAGGCAAGCTGATCGCCACGCATGCCGACGTGCTGCTGGGTATCACCAAGGCTTCGCTGTCGACCGACTCCTTCATCTCGGCCGCTTCCTTCCAGGAAACGACCCGCGTGCTTACCGAGGCTGCCATCATGGGCAAGCGCGACGAGCTGCGCGGCTTGAAGGAAAACGTCATCGTGGGTCGCCTGATACCCGCCGGTACCGGCATGGCCTTCCACCTGGCCCGCAAGGCCAAGGAAGAAATGGACGACGCCGAGCGCCGCTCCATCGCCATGCAGGAAGCCGAGGAACTGGCTGCTGCACAGATGTCCAGCATCGATGCGCCGGGCGAGGGTGCGGCCGAGTAATCGCGCCAGGCTCTTCAGCCACAAGGGCTGCCGCACCCCCGGGTCGGCAGCCCTTTTTCTTTAAGGCGGCGCTTCGAGTTGGGCCTTGATCCACAGCTCCGGTTTCTGGATCGTCAGGCCGCAGAGCTTGTTCGCCCGCCTGGCAAGCGCCAGCACGGCGCGGTCCCGTGAAATCAGCCAGCGTGCACCGGCGGACACTGCCAGGTCGATAAACATCTGGTCGTCCGGATCCCGGCAGGCCAGTCGCAGGTCTTTTGGCGGCGCCGGCTCGATTGAGCGGCACCAATGGGCGAAGGCATCCTCGATGGCTGTCAGGTCGGGCTTTCGCTCGGCCGCCACACCTCGGCCCAGCACGTGAAGCAGCTCAGCTTTCATGTCTGGTGTGCCAATCCAGGCAACTTGGCCGCTCTGGACGGCCTCGACCAGCGGCGCAATCGAGGGCTCGCGAAACACCAGCCAGTCCATGATGACCTGGGTGTCGATGACGATTTGCGGTGGATTCATTGGCAGCGCAGCATAGCCTCCGGCCTTGTTCTCCATGGCAACTCAAGCACCCCTTGTGCGGAAAACCCTGACTGGTCTACAATCGCCGGCTCTCCAGCAGGCTTTGCTGCGCCTACGCGCGTCGGTTTTCTGGAAACTTCGACGCACTGCGCTCCGGCGTGGTGCGTTTGCTCGTTTCCAAAACATGGCGACATTCGGTGGCGCAGCCCGGTTTGCGGCCGTTGTGGCCGTCGCTGCTGGGGGGTGTGACTTCAAACGGGAACAAGTTACTTATGCCAACTATCAATCAGCTCGTGCGCCAAGGCCGTCAGGCCGAGGTCACGAAATCCAAGTCGCCGGCGATGCAGGACTGCCCGCAGCGCCGCGGCGTTTGCACCCGCGTGTACACCACGACGCCGAAGAAGCCGAATTCGGCTCTGCGTAAGGTTGCCAAGGTGCGCCTGACCAACGGTTTCGAGGTCATCTCGTACATCGGCGGTGAAGGCCACAACCTGCAAGAGCACAGCGTCGTGCTGGTGCGCGGCGGCCGGGTCAAGGACTTGCCCGGTGTGCGTTACCACATCGTGCGCGGTTCGCTCGACCTGCAGGGCGTCAAGGATCGCAAGCAGTCGCGTTCCAAGTACGGCGCGAAGCGCCCGAAGAAGTAATCAATAAAGAGCTTGTCATGGCCAGCCTTTGAGCTGAGCCGGATGTTTAGCGGTTGTGTGACCCGTTGAAGGGCGCAGCAACCGAGTAAGTGAATGGCCCCAGTGTCGGTGGTCGTTCAACGGTGAAGGGCTCAGCCCCGAACCAACTGAAGCAAGAGGAAGATTCCCATGCCACGTCGTCGCGAAGTACCCAAGCGCGAAATCCTGCCTGACCCCAAGTTCGGTAGCGTTGATCTGTCCAAGTTCATGAACGTCATCATGGAATCGGGCAAGAAGGCCGTTGCAGAGCGCATCATTTACGGTGCCCTGGAACAAGTCGAAAAGAAGATCGGCAAGGATCCGCTGGAAGTGTTCATGGTCGCCCTGAACAACGTCAAGCCGATGGTTGAAGTGAAGTCCCGCCGCGTCGGCGGTGCGAACTACCAAGTTCCCGTGGAAGTTCGCCCCGTCCGTCGCATGGCTCTGGCTATGCGCTGGCTGAAGGAATCCGCCCGCAAGCGTGGCGAGAAGTCGATGGCACAGCGTCTGGCCAATGAGCTGCTGGAGGCCGCTGAAGGCCGTGGCGGCGCGATGAAGAAGCGCGACGAAGTTCACCGCATGGCTGAAGCCAACAAGGCTTTCTCGCACTTCCGCTTCTAAACTAGACCCCTTCGGCCGCCTCGGGTTTTTACCAACCCGATGGCGGCTCACTGCATTTGGAGCAATACCATGGCCCGCAAGACCCCCATCGAGCGCTACCGCAATATCGGTATCTCTGCGCACATCGATGCTGGCAAGACCACCACGACCGAACGTATCCTGTTTTACACGGGCGTGAACCACAAGATCGGTGAAGTGCATGATGGCGCGGCCACCATGGACTGGATGGAGCAGGAGCAAGAGCGTGGCATCACGATCACGTCCGCTGCCACGACCTGCTTCTGGAAGGGCATGGACCTGGCCCGCCCCGAGCACCGCATCAACATCATCGACACCCCCGGACACGTTGACTTCACCATTGAAGTTGAGCGCTCGATGCGCGTCCTGGACGGTGCCTGCATGGTGTACTGCGCCGTGGGCGGCGTGCAGCCGCAGTCGGAAACCGTCTGGCGCCAAGCCAACAAGTACAAGGTGCCGCGTCTGGCCTTTGTGAACAAGATGGACCGTACCGGTGCCAACTTCTACAAGGTCGTTGACCAGATGAAGCTGCGCCTGAAGGCAAACCCGGTGCCTATCGTTCTGCCGATCGGCGCCGAAGAAAACTTCAAGGGCGTGATCGACCTGATCAAGATGAAGGCCATCTTCTGGGACGAGGCATCGCAGGGCATGAAGTTCGACTACCGCGACATCCCGGCTGAAATGCTGGCTGATGCGCAAAAGTGGCGCGACAACATGGTCGAAGCGGCCGCAGAGTCTAGCGAAGACATGATGAACAAGTACCTCGAGTCGGGCGAACTGACCGAGGAAGACATTGTTCAGGGCATCCGTACGCGCACCATCGCCGCTGAAATCCAGCCGATGTTCTGCGGCACGGCCTTCAAGAACAAGGGCGTGCAGCGCATGCTGGACGGCGTGATTGACTTCATGCCGTCGCCGATCGACGTCCCGCCGGTTCCCGGCACCGACGAAGACGACCAGCCGACCACCCGCGACGCTTCGGACACGGCCAAGTTCTCGGCCCTGGCTTTCAAGCTGATGACGGACCCGTATGTGGGCCAGCTGACCTTCGTGCGCGTCTATTCGGGCGTGCTGAAGTCGGGCGACTCGGTGTTCAACCCGATCCGCGGCAAGAAGGAACGTATCGGCCGTATTCTGCAGATGCACGCCAACCAGCGTGAAGAAATCTCGGAAATTCTGGCTGGCGACATCGCTGCCTGCGTGGGCCTGAAGGACGTGACGACCGGCGAAACGCTTTGCGATCCGGAATCGATCATCACCCTCGAAAAGATGGTGTTCCCGGAGCCGGTGATCTCGCAGGCCGTCGAGCCCAAGACCAAGGCTGACCAGGAAAAGATGGGTATCGCCCTGGGCCGCCTGGCCAAGGAAGATCCTTCGTTCCGCCTGCGTACCGACGAAGAATCGGGCCAGACCATCATTTCCGGAATGGGCGAGCTCCATCTGGAAATCATTGTCGACCGCATGAAGCGCGAATTCGGCGTGGAAGCCAACGTCGGCAAGCCGCAAGTGGCCTACCGCGAAACCATCCGCAAGTCGGCCACTGACGTGGAAGGCAAGTTCGTGCGTCAGTCGGGCGGTAAGGGCCAGTACGGCCATGTGGTGCTGACCGTCGAACCGCAAGAAGCCGGCAAGGGCTTCGAGTTCGTCGACGCGATCAAGGGTGGTGTGGTTCCTCGCGAATTCATCCCCGCGGTCGAGAAGGGCATCATCGACAGCCTGCCGAACGGCGTGCTGGCCGGCTTCCCGGTCGTGGATGTGAAGGTCACGCTGACCTTCGGTTCGTACCACGAAGTCGACTCGAACGAAAACGCGTTCAAGATGGCGGCCTCGATGGGCTTCAAGGAAGGCTGCCGCAAGGCTTCGCCGGTGATCCTGGAGCCGATGATGGCCGTGGAAGTCGAAACGCCGGAAGACTATGCTGGTAACGTGATGGGCGACCTGTCCAGCCGTCGTGGCATGGTGCAGGGCATGGACGACATGGTCGGCGGCGGCAAGGTCATCAAGGCCGAGGTTCCGCTGTCGGAAATGTTCGGCTACTCGACGACCCTGCGCTCGATGTCGCAAGGTCGTGCCACGTACACGATGGAGTTCAAGCACTACAGCGAAGCTCCGAAGAACGTGGCTGACGCCATCATCACCGCTCGCGGCAAGTAAGAAAGACCACCCCGAGGCGCTTGACGCGCCTCCCCCTCAAGGGGGCGCACCGGGTGGCCTGGCAAAGCCAGTTCCACCGGTGCCGCTGGGGAAGACAAGATTCGTCTTCATCGAAGTTCTCCCGTTTGCCAGTCGGCGGGAATCAAGTGCTCGATGGAAACGCTAAACCAACAGACTGGCGCATGCTCTTTTCTGGAGATTTGAAATGGCA
Organism: Paucibacter sp. JuS9; assembly: GCF_044043925.2. Lineage (NCBI taxonomy): Bacteria > Pseudomonadati > Pseudomonadota > Betaproteobacteria > Burkholderiales > Sphaerotilaceae > Roseateles > Paucibacter sp. JuS9. Next base: position 3,849,072 of record NZ_CP194172.1, on the reverse strand, counting down.
AAAGGTAAATTCGAACGGACCAAGCCGCACGTCAATGTGGGCACGATCGGTCACGTTGACCACGGCAAGACCACGCTGACGGCTGCAATCGCCACGGTGCTGTCGAAGAAGTTCGGCGGCGAGGCCAAGGCCTACGACCAGATCGACGCGGCTCCTGAAGAAAAGGCCCGTGGTATCACGATCAACACCGCGCACGTCGAGTACGAAACGGCCAACCGCCACTACGCTCACGTTGACTGCCCGGGCCACGCTGACTATGTGAAGAACATGATCACGGGCGCGGCACAGATGGACGGCGCGATCCTGGTGTGCTCGGCCGCTGACGGCCCGATGCCCCAGACGCGCGAGCACATCCTGCTGGCTCGCCAAGTGGGCGTGAAGTACATCATCGTGTTCCTGAACAAGTGCGACATGGTGGACGACGCCGAGCTGCTGGAGCTGGTCGAAATGGAAGTGCGCGAGCTGCTGTCCAAGTACGACTTCCCGGGCGACGACACCCCGATCATCAAGGGTTCGGCCAAGCTGGCGCTGGAAGGCGACACGGGCGACCTGGGCGAGCAAGCCATCATGCGTCTGGCCGATGCGCTGGACACGTACATCCCCCAGCCGGACCGCGCCATTGACGGCACGTTCCTGCTGCCGGTGGAAGACGTGTTCTCGATCTCGGGTCGCGGCACGGTGGTGACGGGTCGCGTGGAGCGCGGCATCGTCAAGGTTGGCGAGGAAATCGAAATCGTCGGTATCCGCGACGTGCAGAAGACCACCGTCACGGGCGTGGAAATGTTCCGCAAGCTGCTGGACCAAGGTCAAGCAGGCGACAACGTGGGTATCCTGCTGCGCGGCACCAAGCGTGAAGACGTCGAGCGTGGCCAAGTGCTGGCCAAGCCGGGTTCGATCAAGCCGCACACGCACTTCACGGCCGAGATCTATGTCCTGAGCAAGGAAGAAGGCGGCCGTCACACGCCGTTCTTCAACAACTACCGCCCCCAGTTCTACTTCCGCACGACGGACGTGACGGGTGCTGTTGAGCTGCCCAAGGACAAGGAAATGGTCATGCCTGGCGACAACGTCAGCATCACCGTGAAGCTGATCGCTCCGATCGCCATGGAAACCGGTCTGCGCTTCGCTATCCGCGAAGGTGGCCGTACCGTCGGTTCGGGCGTGGTCGCTACGATCATTGCCTAATTTTTGCGTGACTGGTCAGGGCTGCCTTGGCAGCCCCGGCCTCACAAAACTCGCGGCAAGACAGCAAGTTGAGCCGCACGTTCTTTAAGGAATAGTCATGCAAAAGCAAAAGATCCGCATCCGCCTGAAGGCCTTCGACTACAAGCTGATCGACCAGTCGGCTCTGGAAATCGTGGAAACCGCCAAGCGCACCGGCGCCATCGTCAAGGGCCCGGTGCCCCTGCCGACGCGCATGCAGCGTTTCGACATCCTGCGTTCGCCGCACGTCAACAAGACCTCGCGCGACCAGTTCGAAATCCGTACGCACCAGCGCCTGATGGACATCGTTGATCCCACCGACAAGACGGTTGACGCGCTGATGAAGCTCGACCTGCCGGCTGGCGTGGACGTCGAAATCAAGCTGCAGTAATCACTGCAGTCAAATCTGGCGGGTGCCGCAAGGCGCCTCGCCGGCGAAAAAGGGCAATCGCAAGATTGCCCTTTCTTTTGCCGGATGCGGCGCAGCGGCTTGCGGGAACCCTAGGGTTCACGCTATACTCGCCAGCTTTCCCGCGTGGGCTCTTGGCCTGCGCGGTTTTGTCGCATCGCTTTGAGGGGCGCAAGCCTTGATGTGCGGTGCAATCTGGCAGCCCGGCCAATCGATGTCGGGTTTGTTTAAACAGGCTCTCGCAAGAGGGCTGGAGAAAAACCATGAGTCTTAGCAATCGTCTCGGATTGCTGGGCCGCAAGGTGGGCATGATGCGCATCTTCACGGACGACGGCGACGCCGTTCCTGTGACGGTGCTGGATGTGTCCAACAACCGCGTGACCCAGGTCAAGACCGAAGAGACTGACGGCTACAGCGCCATTCAAGTGGCGTTCGGTACGCGCAAAGCATCGCGCGTCACCAAGCCGGAAGCTGGCCACCTCGCCAAGGCGGGTGTTGAAGCCGGCGAAATCCTGAAGGAATTCCGCGTCGCTGCTGATGTGGCTGCCGAGTACAAGCCGGGCGCTCAAGTGCCTGTGTCCTTGTTCGCAGTGGGCCAGGTCGTTGACGTGCAGGGCACTTCGATTGGTAAGGGCTTTGCCGGCACCATCAAGCGTCACAACTTCAGCTCGCAGCGCGCTTCGCACGGTAATAGCCGTTCGCACAACGTTCCTGGCTCCATCTCGATGGCGCAGGATCCTGGTCGCGTGTTCCCCGGCAAGAAGATGACGGGTCACATGGGCGACGAAACCGTGACGACGCAGAACCTGGACATCGTGCGCGTTGACGAAGCTCGTCAACTGCTGCTGGTCCGCGGTGCTGTGCCTGGCTCGAAGAATGGCCATGTGGTCGTTCGTCCTGCCGTCAAGGTCAAGGTCAAGAAGGGAGCCAACTGATGCAGCTCGAGCTCCTGAACGAGCAAGGTCAGGCCACCTCCAAGGTGGACGCTCCTGACACCGTGTTTGCTCGCGATTACAACGAAGCCCTGGTGCACCAGGTGGTCGTGGCCTTCCAGGCTAACGCCCGCCAAGGTACGCGTGCCCAGAAGGACCGTGAACAAGTCCATCACTCGACGAAGAAGCCGTTCCGCCAAAAGGGTACGGGTCGTGCGCGTGCTGGTATGACGTCCTCGCCGCTGTGGCGTGGGGGTGGTCGGATTTTCCCGAACATGCCCGACGAAAACTTCACGCACAAGCTGAACAAGAAGATGTACCGCGCCGGTATGGCCGCCATCCTCTCGCAGCTGGCTCGCGAAGGCCGCCTGGCCGTGGTGGATTCGATTGCACTCGAAGCCCCCAAGACCAAGCTGCTGGCAGCCAAGTTCAAGGCCATGGGCCTGGACTCGGTGATGCTGATCGCTGACGAAGTGGACGACAACCTGGCGCTGGCTTCGCGCAACCTGGCCAATGTGCTGGTTTGCGAGCCGCGTTACGCCGATCCGCTGTCCCTGGTTCACTACAAGAAGGTGCTGGTGACCAAGGCCGCGATGGAGCAACTCAAGGAGATGCTGGCATGAGCGCTGTGAAATATTCTGAAGGCCGTCTGGCCTCGGTGCTGCTGGCCCCCATCGTTTCCGAGAAGGCCACGGCAATCGCCGAAAAGAACAACCAGGTGCTGTTCAAGGTCCTGCGCGACGCCACCAAGCCCGAAATCAAGGCCGCTGTTGAACTGATGTTCAAGGTCGAGGTTGAGGCTGTGAACGTGGTGAATGTGAAGGGCAAGACGAAGCGCTTTGGTGGCCGTGCTGGCCGTCGCGACCACGTCAAGAAGGCGTATGTGTCGTTGAAGGCGGGCCAAGAGCTCAACTTCTCCGGGGAGGCTGCGTAATGGCCGTCGTTAAAGTCAAGCCAACCTCGCCCGGCCGCCGCGCCGTCGTGAAGGTGGTGCACAAGCATCTGCACAAGGGTGCGCCCCACGCAGCTTTGCTTGAGCCGCAAATCCAGAATTCTGGCCGTAACAACAACGGTCACATCACGATTCGCCACAAGGGCGGTGGTCACAAGCACCACTACCGCGTGGTCGACTTCAAGCGCAACAAGGACGGTATTCCGGCCAAGGTTGAGACGATTGAATACGACCCGAACCGCACGGCTCACATCGCTCTGGTGTGCTATGCCGACGGTGAGCGTCGCTATGTGATCGCCCCGCGTGGTCTGGAAGTCGGTGCGACGATCTTGAGCGGCGCTGAAGCCCCGATCAAGGCCGGCAACACGCTGCCGATCCGCAACATCCCGGTGGGTTCGACCATCCATTGCATTGAACTGCTGCCTGGCAAGGGCGCGCAGATCATTCGCTCGGCTGGTACGTCTGCTGTGCTGATGGCCCGTGAAGGCACCTACGCTCAGGTCCGCCTGCGTTCAGGTGAAGTCCGTCGCATCCACATCGACTGCCGCGCCACGATTGGCGAGGTCTCCAACGAAGAGCACAGCCTGCGCCAGTACGGCAAGGCCGGCGCGATCCGCTGGAAGGGTATCCGCCCGACCGTTCGCGGTGTGGCAATGAACCCGGTGGATCACCCGCACGGTGGTGGTGAAGGTCGTACCGGTGAAGGCCAGGCGCCTGTGTCGCCGTGGAACACCCTCACGAAGGGCTACCGCACTCGTAACAACAAGCGCACGCAGACGTTCATCGTTTCGCGTCGCAAGAAGTAAAGGGTAGGCCATGACTCGTTCACTGAAGAAGGGCCCGTTCGTTGACGGCCACCTGTTGGCCAAGGTCGACAAGGCGGTTGCCAACAAGGACAAGAAGCCCATCAAGACCTGGTCGCGTCGCTCGACGATCCTGCCCGAGTTCATCGGTCTGACGATCGCTGTGCACAACGGCAAGCAGCACGTGCCGGTTTATGTGTCGGACCAGATGGTCGGCCACAAGCTGGGTGAATTCGCACTGACCCGCACCTTCAAAGGCCATCCGGCCGACAAGAAGGCCGGGAAGAAGTAAGGATGCCAACGATGGAAACCAAAGCAATCGTTCGCGGTGTTCGCCTCTCGTGTGACAAGGGCCGCCTCGTGGCGGACATGATCCGCGGCAAGAAGGTGGACCAAGCGCTGAACATCCTGGAATTCACCCAGAAGAAGGCGGCCCTGATCATCAAGAAGGCGCTGGAAAGCGCCATCGCCAACGCCGAGCACAACGACGGCGCTGACATCGATGAGCTCAAGGTCACCTCGATCTATGTGGAGCAAGGTGCCACGCTGAAGCGCTTCTCTGCCCGTGCCAAGGGCCGCGGCAATCGCATCAGCAAGCCCACGTGCCACATTTTCGTCTCGGTCGGTAACTGAGGCTAAGGAAGACTATGGGACAAAAAATCCACCCAACCGGCTTCCGCCTGCCCGTCACCCGTAACTGGGCGTCGCGCTGGTACGCGAACAACCAGAACTTCGCCACGATGCTGGCCGAAGATCTGCGCGTCCGTGAGTACCTCAAGGCCAAGCTGAAGAATGCCGCCGTCTCGCGCATCCTGATCGAGCGCCCCGCCAAGAACGCCCGCATCACCATTTACTCGGCTCGTCCGGGCGTGGTGATCGGCAAGAAGGGCGAAGACATTGAAAGCCTGAAGGCCGAACTGACCAAGCGTCTGGGCGTGCCGGTGGCAGTGAACATCGAAGAAGTGCGCAAGCCTGAAATCGATGCTCAGCTGATCGCCGACTCGATCACCCAGCAGTTGGAAAAGCGCATCATGTTCCGCCGCGCGATGAAGCGTGCGATGCAGAACGCGATGCGTCTGGGCGCCCAAGGCATCAAGATCATGTCTGCCGGTCGTCTGAACGGCATCGAAATCGCTCGTACCGAGTGGTATCGCGAAGGCCGTGTGCCCCTGCACACCCTGCGTGCTGACATCGACTACGGCACCTCGGAAGCCAAGACCACCTACGGCGTCATCGGCGTCAAGGTCTGGGTCTATCGTGGCGACCGTCTGGCCAATGGCGATGCTCCGGTGATCAACACGCCGGCTGGCGCTGAAGATGACCGTCGTCCGCGTCGCAACACCCGTCCGGGTGCCCCGACCGGCCGTGGCCGTCCGGGTGGCGATCGTGGTCCGCGTGATGGTGCTGCACCGGCTGCTGAAGCCGCTGCCGGCGATGCCAAGCCCGCTGCCAAGCGTGTGGTGCGCAAGCCCGCCGCTCCGGCTGCTGGCGAGGCCAAAGGAGAATAACAATGCTGCAACCAGCTCGTCGCAAATACCGCAAAGAGCAAAAGGGTCGTAACACTGGTGTTGCTACCCGCGGCGCTGCCGTGTCTTTCGGCGATTTCGGCCTGAAGGCAACTGAACGTGGCCGTCTGACGGCCCGTCAGATCGAAGCTGCACGTCGTGCGATCTCGCGCCACATCAAGCGCGGTGGTCGTATCTTCATCCGCATCTTCCCGGACAAGCCGATCTCGCAGAAGCCTGCCGAAGTCCGTATGGGTAACGGTAAGGGCAATCCTGAGTACTACGTCGCTGAAATTCAGCCTGGCAAGGTGCTCTACGAAGTCAACGGTGTGCCGGAAGTCCTGGCTCGCGAAGCGTTCACGCTGGCTGCTGCAAAGCTGCCCCTGCGTTGCACCTTCGTGGCTCGCCAGGTCGGTACCTGATTGGAGAGAACACCATGAAAGCATCTGAACTGCGTGGCAAGGACGTCGCTGCCCTCGAAAAGGAAGTGACCGACCTGCTCAAGGCCCATTTCGGCCTGCGCATGCAAAAGGCAACTCAACAGCTCACGAACCACTCGGTGCTGGGCAAGACTCGTCGCGACATCGCTCGCGTCAAGACTGTCCTGGCCCAGAAGAAGAAGGGAGCCGTGTGATGACGCAAGCTCAAGAAAAGAACACGCGCACCCTGGTGGGTCGTGTGGTCAGCGACAAGCGCGACAAGACCATCACGGTTCTGGTCGAGCGTCGTTCCAAGCATGAGCTGTACGGCAAGATCGTCGCTCACTCGCGCAAGTACCACGCCCATGATGAAAAGGGCGAGTACAAGATGGGTGATGTCGTCGAGATCGCCGAAGGCCGTCCGCTGTCCAAGACCAAGAGCTGGGTCGTGACCCGCCTGGTCGAGAAGGCTCAGCTGGTCTGATCGCGCTGAAGACGTGATTGCCGCGGGGCCGCGTGCCCCGCGCTGATCTGGAGGCCGGGTCGCTGTCACGCAGCGCTCCGGCCTTTCTCATTCATTGATTCCCATTGACCGAAGTACAGGAAGGAGACCTCCCATGCTGAAGATTGGTGACCGCGTGCCCGCAGGCACGCTGCAGGAATTCATCGAAGTCGAAGGCGAAGGCTGCTCGATCGGCCCGAACAGCTTCGACATCGAGAAGGCGACCGCCGGTAAGAAGATCGCCGTTTTCGCCCTGCCGGGTGCCTTCACCCCGACCTGCTCGGCCCAGCATGTGCCTGGCTATGTGCAGAACTACGACGCGCTGCGCGCAGCCGGCGTTGATGAAATCTGGTGCATCTCGGTCAATGACGCCTTCGTCATGGGCGCCTGGGGCCGCGACCAGAAGACCGGGGGCAAGGTTCGCATGATGGCCGACGGCAGTGCCGACTTTGCCAAGGCAACCGGCCTGACGCTGGACCTGACAGCCAAGGGGCTGGGTTTGCGCTCGCAGCGCTACTCCATGCTGCTGGTCGATGGCGTGGTCAAGACGCTGAATGTGGAAGGTCCAGGCAAGTTCGAGGTCAGCGACGCTGCCACGATGCTGGCCCAGGCCAAGGCCGCCTGAACACGGCCACCTGAAGGCCCTCGAGAGAGATTTCAGGATTGCGCGCCCGAAGCGCTTGACAGTGGTTCGGGTAATCGCGCATAATGCAAAGCTTCGCCGAACGTCAGGCGCATTTAGCAATGCGTCTTGGCCTCGGATCCGCCCATAACCGCCGGGCGCAGCCAGCAGGCTGCAATCGGTCCACGGGCCCAAGACTGACCACTGAAGTCGCCGTGCGGCTGACGTGGGAAAAGTTGGGGATAGACATGATTCAAATGCAATCGCGACTCGACGTCGCGGATAACACTGGCGCCAAGTCCGTCATGTGCATCAAGGTGCTTGGCGGTTCCAAGCGTCGTTATGCCGGCATTGGCGACATCATCAAGGTCAGCATCAAAGAAGCTGCTCCGCGTGGTCGCGTCAAGAAGGGCGAGGTCTACAGCGCTGTGGTCGTTCGTACCGCCAAGGGCGTGCGTCGCCAAGACGGTTCGCTGGTCAAGTTCGATGGCAATGCTGCCGTCCTGCTGAACGCCAAGCTCGAGCCGATCGGCACCCGCATCTTTGGCCCCGTGACGCGTGAACTGCGTACCGAGCGCTTCATGAAGATCGTGTCGCTGGCGCCTGAGGTCCTTTAAGGCCTCGTCAAGTCAAAGGTATTGCCATGAACAAGATTCGTAAAGGCGACGAGGTCATCGTGTTGACCGGCCGCGACAAGGGCAAGCGCGGCACTGTGTCGCAGCGTGTCGATGATGCACACCTCGTGGTGGATGGCATCAATGTCGTCAAGAAGCACGTCAAGCCCAACCCCATGAAGGGCACCACCGGCGGCGTGGTCGACAAGACGATGCCGATCCATCAATCCAACGTGGCGATTTTTAACGCTGCATCCGGCAAGGCCGATCGCGTGGGCATCAAGCTCCTCGCCGATGGCAAGAAGGTGCGCGTTTTCAAGTCGACCGGCGAAGAGATCAAGGCTTAAGAGGTCCGACATGGCTCGTTTGCAAGCGATTTACCGCGAAAAAGTTGTGCCAGGCCTCGTTGAGAAGTTTGGCTACAAGTCGATCATGGAAGTGCCGCGCATCACCAAGATTACGCTCAACATGGGCGTGAGCGAGGCTGTTGCGGACAAGAAGGTCATGGACCATGCGGTCAGCGACCTGACCAAGATTGCCGGCCAGAAGCCTGTGGTCACGAAGTCGAAGAAGGCTATCGCCGGCTTCAAGATTCGTGACAACGTGCCGATCGGCTGCATGGTCACGCTGCGTGGCGTTCAGATGTACGAATTCCTGGACCGTTTTGTCACCATCGCGCTGCCGCGCGTTCGTGACTTCCGCGGTATCTCGGGTCGTTCGTTTGACGGCCGCGGCAACTACAACATCGGCGTCAAAGAACAGATCATCTTCCCCGAAATCGAATACGACAAGGTGGATGCTCTGCGTGGTCTGAATATCAGCATCACGACGTCGGCCAAGACGGATGACGAAGCCAAGGCTCTGCTGGCTGCGTTCAAGTTTCCGTTCAAGAACTGAGGTGCCCGATGGCAAAACTCTCTATCAAGCAACGTGAACTGAAGCGCGAACAGTTGGTCGCCAAGTACGCCAAGAAGTATGCGGAACTGAAGGCCATCATCAACGACTTCAAGAAGTCGGAAGAAGAGCGCTACGCCGCCCGCCTGGAGCTGCAGAAGCTGCCCCGCAACGCCTACCCGACTCGCCTGCGCAATCGCTGCGAGTTGACCGGTCGTCCGCGCGGTACGTTCCGCAAGTTCGGTTTGGCCCGTAACAAGATTCGTGAGCTGGCCTTCAAGGGCGACATCCCCGGTGTCGTCAAGGCCAGCTGGTAATCGGCAGGTTTAGGAGATTTTCATATGAGCATGAGTGATCCTATCGCCGATATGCTGACTCGCATTCGCAACGCACAAAGCGTTGAGAAGACCAGCGTCGTGATGCCTTCGTCCAAGTTGAAGGTTGCGATCGCCAAGGTCCTCAAGGATGAGGGTTACATCGACGGCTTCGCACTGCGCGGTGACGCAGCTCGCCCCGAGCTGGAAATTGCGTTGAAGTATTACGCCGGTCGCCCGGTGATCGAGCGTATCGAACGCGTGAGCCGTCCCGGCCTGCGCATCTACAAGGGCCGCCACGACATCCCTCAGGTCATGAATGGCCTGGGTGTGGCGATCGTCACCACGCCGCAAGGTGTGATGACCGACCGCAAAGCACGTCAAGCCGGTATCGGCGGCGAAGTGCTCTGCTACGTCGCTTAAGCGCAAGGAGAGACGACAATGTCCCGCGTTGGAAAAATGCCGGTGGCCGTCCCGCAAGGTGTGGACGTGACCATCAACGCTGACCAGATCAGCGTCAAGGGCACCCTGGGCACGCTGACCCGTCCGGTCAATGCCCTGGTGACCGTGAAGAACGAAGGCGGCAAGCTGACGTTCACGCCGAACAACGAAACGGCTGAAGCCGATGCCATGAGTGGCACGGTGCGCGCACTGGTGGCCAATATGGTCACCGGCGTGAGCAAGGGCTTCGAGCGCAAGCTGAACCTGGTTGGCGTGGGCTTCCGTGCCCAAGCCCAAGGTCAGAAGCTGAACCTGCAAATCGGTTTCTCTCACCCTGTGGTGAAGGACATGCCGGCTGGCATCAAGGTTGAGTGCGCTACGCAGACCGAAATCCTGATCAAGGGTGCGGACCGCCAAGTGGTGGGCCAGATCGCCGCAGAAGTGCGCGCCTTCCGGCCGCCGGAGCCCTACAAGGGCAAGGGCATCCGCTATTCCGACGAGAAGGTCTCTCTCAAAGAGACCAAGAAGAAGTAAGGAGCAGCGACATGATGACCAAGAAAGAACAGCGCATCCGTCGTTCGCGCCAAACCCGCGTCCGCATTGCCATTCAGCAAGTTGCACGCCTGACGGTGTTCCGCTCGAACCTGCACATCTACGCCAGCGTCATTTCCGACGACGGCGCCCGTGTGCTGGCGAGCGCGTCGACCGCCGAGAAGGAAGTTCGCACTGCGCTGGGCGCCGACGGCAAGGGTGGCAATGTTGCCGCCGCTGTGCTGATCGGCAAGCGTATCGCCGAGAAGGCGAAGGCTGCTGGCATCGAGAAGGTTGCCTTCGACCGTGCAGGTTTCGCCTACCACGGCCGTATCAAGGCTCTGGCCGACGCAGCCCGCGAAGCTGGCCTGCAGTTCTGACGCACAAAGGATTTAGAAATGGCAAAGTTTCAACCCCGCGCGCAGGCTGAAGGCAACGACGACGGCCTGAAGGAAAAGATGATCGCGGTCAACCGCGTCACCAAGGTGGTGAAGGGCGGCCGTACGCTGTCGTTCGCAGCACTGACGGTGGTCGGTGACGGCGACGGCCGCATCGGCATGGGCAAGGGCAAGGCGAAGGAAGTTCCGGTCGCCGTGCAGAAGGCCATGGAATCGGCCCGTCGCAACATGGTCAAGGTGAACCTGCGCAACGGCACGATCCACCACAACGTGACCGGCCAGCATGGCGCCGCCCGCGTCATGATGATCCCGGCTGCAAACGGTACCGGCGTGATCGCCGGCGGCCCGATGCGCGCCGTCTTCGAAGTGATGGGCGTGACCGACATCGTGACCAAGAGCCACGGTTCGACCAACCCGTACAACATGGTCCGCGCCACGCTGGACGCGCTGAAGCGCTCCACCACGGCATCGGAAGTCGCCGCCAAGCGCGGTAAGTCGGTCGAAGACATCGTCGGCTGATTCACCAGTTCTGGAGAGACTCAACATGTCTGACAAGAAAACCGTGACGGTCAAGCTCGTCCGCAGCCCCATCGGCACCCGTGCATCGCACCGTGCCACCGTGGCTGGCCTGGGCCTGCGCAAGCTGAACAGCACCAGCGTGTTGGAAGACACGCCGGCAGTGCGCGGCATGATCAACAAGATCGCCTACCTCGTTCAAGTGCTGTAAGCGCCTGAACAGAACAGAGGATTAGAAGATGCAACTCAATACCATCAAGCCTGCCGCTGGTGCCAAGCACGCCAAGCGTCGCGTGGGCCGTGGCATTGGCTCCGGTCTCGGCAAGACTGCCGGTCGTGGTCACAAGGGTCAAAAGTCGCGCGCCGGTGGCTACCACAAGGTGGGCTTCGAAGGCGGCCAGATGCCCCTGCAGCGTCGCCTGCCCAAGCGTGGCTTCAAGTCGCTGGCTCGTCCGTTCAACGCTGAGATCAACCTGAGTGATCTGCAAGCGCTGGCCGGCGAAGAAATCGACCTGCTGACGCTGAAGGCCGTGGGCCTGGTTCCCGAACTGACCAAGAACGTCAAGGTCATCCTGTCGGGTTCCATCAGCCGCAAGGTCACGCTCAAGGGCGTGCTTGCTACGGCAGGTGCCAAGGCTGCCATCGAAGCCGCTGGCGGCTCGGTCGTCGTCTGAAGCGCTAGGAACTAGGCACAGTGGCTACCACCAACGCAAACCAACTGGCCAAGAGCGGCAAGTTCGGCGACCTGCGTCGCCGCCTTGTGTTCCTGCTGCTGGCTCTGGTTGTGTACCGCATCGGGGCGCATATCCCCGTGCCCGGTATCGACCCGGTTCAGCTGCAGCAGTTCTTCAAGGGTCAGGAAGGTGGCATCCTGAGCCTGTTCAATATGTTCTCGGGCGGTGCGCTGTCGCGCTTTACCGTCTTCGCGCTGGGCATCACGCCCTACATCTCGGCCTCCATCGTCATCCAGTTGATGGGTTATGTGGTGCCGAGCCTGGAAGCGCTGAAGAAGGAAGGCGAAGCAGGCCGTCGCAAGACTACGCAGTACACGCGCTACGCCACCTTGGGCCTGGCCATCTTCCAATCGCTGAGCATTGCGCTGGCGCTTGAAAGTTCGGCTGGCCTGGTGATCAGCCCGGGCTTCGGTTTCCGCCTGACCGCGGTTTCCAGCCTGGTAGCCGGCACGATGTTTCTGATGTGGCTGGGTGAGCAGATTACCGAACGTGGTCTGGGCAACGGGATCTCGATCCTGATCTTCAGCGGTATCGCTGCAGGTCTGCCGGGTGCGATTGGTGGTCTGGCCGAGTTGGTTCGTACGGGCTCGATGGGCGCTGTGTCCTTCCTGTTCGTCTGTGCCATCGTCGTCGCCGTGACCTATCTGGTGGTGTTCGTCGAGCGCGGTCAGCGCAAGATCTTGGTGAACTACGCCAAGCGCCAGGTGGGCAACAAGGTGTACGGCGGTCAAAGCTCGCACCTGCCACTGAAGCTGAACATGTCGGGCGTGATCCCGCCGATCTTCGCGTCGTCGATCATCCTGCTGCCGACCACGGTGGTGAGCTGGTTCGCGACGGGTGACAGCCTTCGTTGGCTGAAGGACATCGCCGACATGCTGCGTCCTGGACAGCCGATCTACGTGCTGTTCTACGCTGCTGCGATTGTGTTCTTCTGCTTCTTCTACACGGCGCTGGTATTCAACAGCCGTGAGACAGCAGACAACCTGAAGAAGAGTGGCGCGTTCATCCCAGGCATCCGCCCGGGTGAGCAGACTGCGAAGCATATTGACAAGATCTTGTCGCGCTTGACGATGGCTGGTGCCATCTACATCACGGCAGTGTGCTTGTTGCCGGAGTTCTTGAATCTCAAGTACAACGTGCCGTTCTACTTCGGTGGAACCTCGCTGTTGATCATCGTGGTTGTCACGATGGACTTCTGGTCGCAAGTTCAGTCTTACGTGATGAGTCAGCAGTATGAATCGCTGCTGAAGAAGGCCAACTTCAAGGCTGGTTGAGTCAGGTTGAAATTGAAAGGTGTCGTTCTTCGACAAGTCGCCCGCAAAGGTGGCCTTGGAACTGGCACCGTACGATTGAGTCGTGCTCGCATCGTGTTCCGGGCGAAGTGAGTGAATATTTGTCCCCGGACGCGCTTTAGAGCGATATTGAGTAGGTCAAGGAGCAGACCATGAAAGTTTCGGCATCCGTCAAGGCAATGTGCCGCAATTGCAAAGTCATCCGTCGCAAGGGTGTGGTGCGTGTGATCTGTACAGATCCCCGCCACAAACAGCGCCAAGGCTGATTGCTGCACGACACGAGCGAATTAGAGGACGCACATGGCACGTATTGCTGGTATCAACATTCCGCCGCAAAAGCACACTGAGATCGGTCTGACCTCGATCTACGGCATTGGCCGTACGACCGCACAGAAGATCTGCAACTCTTGCGGTATCCCGTTCGACAAGAAGGTCAAGGACCTCACTGACGCCGATCTGGAAAAGATCCGTGAAGAAGTGGGCCGCATGACCATCGAAGGCGATCTGCGCCGTGAGATGTCGATCAACATCAAGCGCCTGATGGACCTCGGCTGCTACCGCGGTTTCCGTCACCGCCGTGGCCTGCCGATGCGCGGTCAGCGCACCCGCACGAACGCTCGTACCCGTAAAGGCCCGCGCAAGTCGGCCGCCACGGGCAAGAAGTGATCCTGCGGCAGCATTGAAAGAAAGACATCATGGCAAAAGCACCCAATAACTCGGCTGCCCAGCGCGTCCGCAAGAAGGTCCGCAAGAACGTTGCAGACGGTATTGCGCACGTTCACGCGTCGTTCAACAACACCATCATCACCATCACCGACCGTCAAGGCGGCGCCCTGTCGTGGGCTTCGTCGGGTGGTCAGGGCTTCAAGGGCTCGCGCAAGTCGACGCCTTTCGCTGCCCAGGTGGCTGCTGAAGTCGCAGGTCGCGCTGCTCAGGAGCAGGGCATCAAGAACCTGGACGTCAAGATCAAGGGCCCAGGCCCGGGTCGCGAATCGTCGGTGCGTGCTCTGGCCGCACTGGGCATCCGCATCAACTCGATCTCTGACGTGACGCCGGTGCCGCACAACGGCTGCCGTCCGCAGAAGCGTCGTCGCATCTAAGGCCATTTGGCCCCTGATGCGCTTGATGGCATAATCGCGCGTTTTCCCGCGCCGGCGGGCACGAAAGTGCCGCGCCGGCCGTTTTGCTGAAGTCTGCGGTCATCTTCCATGGATACCCTGGCTTCGATAAGCCCACCGTCTGAGCCGATAAAAACACTGGCCAGACTCGCGCAGGCACCCGACGGGGTCTTGCGTCAGATTGAACAAGGACACTCAAAGTGGCACGCTACCTCGGCCCCAAGGCCAAACTTTCCCGCCGCGAAGGCACCGACCTGTTCCTGAAGAGCGCCCGTCGCTCCATCGCGGACAAGGCCAAGTTCGACTCCAAGCCTGGCCAGCACGGCCGCACTTCGGGTCAGCGCACCTCTGACTTCGGTCTGCAACTGCGTGAAAAGCAGAAGGTCAAGCGCATGTATGGCGTGCTGGAGCGCCAGTTCCGCCGCTACTTCGCTGAAGCCGAGCGCCGCAAGGGTTCGACCGGCGTCAACCTGCTGACGCTGCTGGAATCGCGCCTGGACAACGTCGTTTATCGCATGGGCTTCGGCTCGACCCGCGCAGAAGCCCGTCAGCTGGTTTCGCACAAGGGCATCACCGTGAACGGTGAAGTCGTGAACATCGCGTCCTACCTGGTCAAGGCTGGTGACACCGTTGCCGTGCGTGAAAAGGCCAAGAAGCAGCTGCGCATCATCGACGCGTTCAAGTTGGCCGACTCCATCGGTCTGCCGGCCTGGGTTCAGGTCGACGGCACGAAGCTGGAAGGCATCTTCAAGAAGACGCCTGACCGCGACGAGTTCGGCGCCGAGATCAACGAGTCGCTGATCGTTGAGTTGTACTCGCGTTAAGCAACCCGTACTGGCCGGCGGTGCCCTGGAGGGCACGGCCGGCTTTTCATCGTCCGCGTCGGCTACCGCTGCGGACGGTTGGTCCCTCAGCCTTATCGGTGTAACGAACCGAGGGTATTGAAAGAAAGACCTCATGCAAACAAATCTGCTCAAGCCCAAATCCATCAATGTCGAGCCTCTGGGTGGCCACCGCGCCAAGGTCACGCTCGAGCCGTTTGAACGCGGCTATGGCCACACCCTGGGCAATGCCCTGCGCCGGGTGCTGCTGTCCTCGATGGTGGGTTATGCGCCGACGGAAGTGACGATCGCAGGCGTCCTGCACGAGTACTCGGCCATCGACGGTGTGCAAGAAGACGTGGTTCACATCATGCTGAACCTCAAGGGCGTGGTTTTCCGTCTGCACAACCGTGAAGAAGTGACCCTGGTCCTGCGCAAGGAAGGCGACGGCCCGGTCACGGCAGCCGACATCCAGACTCCGCACGACGTCGAGATCATCAATCCCGAGCACGTCATCGCCCACCTGTCGCAAGGCGGCAAGCTGGACATGCAGATCAAGGTCGAGAAGGGCCGCGGCTACGTGCCCGGCACGATGCGCCGTTATGGCGACGAGCCGACCAAGAGCATTGGCCGCATCGTCCTGGACGCTTCGTTCTCGCCGGTCCGCCGCGTCAGCTACGCCGTCGAGAACGCCCGAGTCGAGCAGCGTACCGACCTGGACAAGCTGGTCATGGAAATCGAAACCAACGGCGCCATCTCGCCTGAGGAAGCGATCCGTGCTTCGGCCAAGATCCTGGTTGAACAGCTTGCTGTGTTCGCACAACTGCAAGGTACCGATCTGGTCGATGCTTTCGATCAGCCGGCTCAGCGTTCGAGCAGCTTCGATCCGATCCTGCTGCGTCCTGTGGACGAGCTGGAACTGACCGTGCGTTCGGCCAACTGCCTGAAGGCCGAGAACATCTATTACATCGGTGACCTGATCCAGCGCACCGAGACCGAGCTGCTGAAGACCCCGAACCTGGGTCGCAAGTCGCTCAACGAAATCAAGGAAGTGCTGGCTTCGCGCGGCCTGACCTTGGGTGCGCGTCTCGAGAACTGGCCTCCGCAAGGTCTCGACAAGCGGTAATTTGAACCACCCCCGAGGCGCTTGACGCGCCTCCCCCTCAAGGGGGCGCACCCAGTGGCCCGGCAAAGCCGGTTCCACGGGTGCTGCTGGGGAAGACAGAGTTTTTTGAAAGAGGGTGGCTTTGTTTGCCACCCGGTGCCCCCGGGCAGTACCTGATACGGCTGCTGGGACTAATTTAGAAAGGAAAGCACCATGCGTCACCGTAACGGCCTCCGTAAGCTGAACCGTACCTCCGAACACCGCAAGGCGATGCTGCGCAATATGTGCAACTCGCTGCTGCAGCACGAAGCCATCAAGACCACGGTCCCCAAGGCCAAGGAACTGCGTCGCGTTGTCGAGCCCCTGATCACCCTGGCCAAGGAACCTACGCTGGCGAACCGCCGCCTGGCTTTCGACCGCCTGCGTGACCGCGACATCGTCACCAAGCTGTTCAACGAACTGGGCCCGCGTTTCAAGGCTCGTCCGGGCGGCTACACCCGCATCCTCAAGATGGGCTTCCGCGTTGGCGACAATGCACCGATGGCCTTTGTTGAGCTGGTCGACCGCGCCGAAGGCGAAACCGCCGGCGAAGCCGTCGAGTAAATGCAGAACTTGGTGGGCTTCGGTCCGCTGTGAGTTCAAAGAGAGAAGCCAGCCGCGTGCTGGCTTTTTTTCGTCCGTAGGTTTCACAAGTGCGCCCGTGAAGCCCGGCTGCGGCAGGCGCCTTAGATTGACGCTAAGCTGCTTGGCTTCGAAGATCGATACGCTTGCTTCACCCAGCTCCTGATGCTCACCATGTCCTTCTCCCTGCTGCAGCGCCTGTTCCGGCAGTTGCTTCTCGCCCTTGTCGTGCTGCTGCCCGTTCTGGCCAGCGCAGACGACTTTCTCGAGCCCGAACAAGCCTTCAAGCTGAGCGTCAAGGCCGCCGATGCAACTGCGGTCGAAGTCCGCTTCGAGATCGCACCCGGCTACTACATGTACCGCGAGCAGTTCAAGGTCGAAGCTCAAGGTGCAACGCTCGGCGCGCCGGCAATGCCCGCTGGCAAGACCAAGTTCGACGAGACCTTCAACAAGACGGTTGAGATCTATCGCGACCTCCTGCAGGTACGCGTGCCGGTGACGCAGGCATCCGGGCCTTTCAAGCTGACCGTGACCGGCCAAGGCTGCGCTGACAAGGGCCTTTGCTACCCGCCGCAAACGACGACGGTGGACCTGAGCTTGCCTGCCGGCAGCGCTGCGGCGCCAGCAGTCGCAGCGACGCAAGCGCCGGCGGTGATTGCCTCTGCCGATCAAGGCACCAGCACCGAATCCGGCCGTCTCGACGCTGCACTGCAGTCGGGCCAGTTCTGGACAGTCATTGGGGTGTTCTTCGTCGCCGGCCTGCTGCTGTCGCTCACACCCTGCGTGTTGCCGATGCTGCCCATCCTGTCGTCGATCATTGTTGGCGACGGCGCGAGCGCCTCCCGTGGCCGCAGTTTCATGCTGGCGCTCAGCTATTCACTGGGCATGGCGCTGGTCTACACGGCCCTGGGCGTTGCCGCCGGCCTGGCAGGCGAGGGTTTGGCGGCCGCATTGCAAAAGCCCTGGGTGCTCGGTCTGTTTGCTGTCGCGCTGGTGGGTTTCTCGCTGTCGATGTTTGGCGTCTACGAACTGCAACTGCCGAGCTCGATGACGGGGGGCTTGTCCAGCGCTTCACAAAAGCTGCCGGCCGGCCATCTGGCGGGCGTGTTCGTGATGGGTGGCGTGTCGGCACTGATCGTCAGCCCTTGTGTCGCCGCGCCGCTGGCTGGTGCTCTCGTCTATCTGAGCCAAACGCGAGATGTGCTGCTGGGCGGTGGCGCGCTGTTTGCGCTCGCCTGCGGCATGAGCGTTCCGCTGCTGCTGCTCGGCGCCTCGGCGGGTGCCCTGCTGCCGCGTGCTGGCGCCTGGATGGATGACGTCAAGCATTTCTTCGGCATGCTGCTGCTTGGCGTCGCGCTTTGGACGATGCAGCCCGTGCTGCCGGCCGCCGTTGCCCAGGCGCTTTGGGGCGCGCTGCTGATCGCCTCTGCCGCGATGCTGGGCCTGTTTGAACATGGCCACGCCGCCGGACGTCCGCGCACATGGCTGCGCAAGACGGCGGCCGTCGTTGCGCTGGTCTACGGCCTTCTGCAATTGTTGGGTGCCGCCGCTGGTGGCACCGATCCGCTGAAGCCGCTCGCCGGCCTTGCGATGGCTCGCGCCAATGCCGGTGCACCTGCCACCCCTGGACCTAACTTCCAGCTGGTGCGTAGCGTGGCCGAGCTGGACGCGGCTGTAGCCAGCGCCGGTCGCCCGGTGATGCTGGACTTCTACGCCGACTGGTGCGTGTCCTGCAAAGAGATGGAGCGCTATACCTTCTCAGACCCGCTGGTACAGCAACGCCTCGCAGGCGCCTTGCTCTTGAAAGCGGATGTCACCGCCAACAATGTCGATGACAAGGAACTGCTCAAGCGTTTCAAGCTTTTCGGCCCACCAGGAACGATCTTCTTTGACGCCCGGGGCCAGGAGCTGACCGACGTGCGCGTGATTGGATACCAGGACGCGCAGCGTTTCCTGAGCTCACTCACTGTCGCGGGGCTGTAAGTCAGAAAAAGTGCGCTATACTGCTAGCTTCAGTCGCGGGGTGGAGCAGTCTGGTAGCTCGTTGGGCTCATAACCCAAAGGTCGTAGGTTCAAATCCTGCCCCCGCAACCACCGAATATCGTAAGTAAATCAAAGACTTACGTTGCTTAAAACGCCAGCCGAGAGGTTGGCGTTTTGCATTCTGTGCCCGGTTTGTGCCCAAACCGTGCCTACTCTGTGCCTCGAAATTTCCGCGAACTGGTCTTGCGACCATTGGTCTCCGTGCCCTGAATCCTGCGAGCTGACGAGAATCAGACGCCGGTTGTGCAAAAAACCAACGATCCCCTAGAACTCTGACCATTGGGTTGTGAACACGCCAAGTACGCGCACTGCTCGAGCCGTGCCTAACCTGTGCCCAAAGCACTCGCCTTACCTGCTTGGACTGACTTCAGCCTCATCATGATCATCGGAGCTTGGCGCGGAGTTGCGCCTGGCCGTCATGTCAGCAGTGCAGCGGGAGCCGCCATCCGCGTCATCGATGTGGGCACACCCTCCGGGACCTGAAGCCGTCATCGGTTCGTCGGTCGACGCGCCATCTGCGATGACCGCTCTCGAAGGTGGAGCAGCCGTCCACGTCGTCGGGCCGCCGCAGACCACATCGGCCCGCAGTGAACGTCTGCTGCTGAACGTGTCGAGCTGATGCTTTCGACCCTCAAGAGACATCCACTGTCCTGATCTCGTCGCCCTAGAGCTGCCACTCAAACCCGGACACAGGTAGCTAAAGGAGTCCCGGAACTCAGCGCTCGGCCAGTCGAGCGGTCGTTGATGATCAGGCAATTCGGGCATTCGGCCTGTCGCGCTAGGTAGGTTGAAGGCCACAGCCCATGACGGGCGCGGCAGGGTTCAATTCGGCACGAAGAAGGTCGACTTCTCGAACTGTATGGCTGACGTTGCCGCACCGCTCCCAGCACCGGGCTCTATGCCCGTGACCTCGAACACAACGGGCACCGACCTGCCTGCAAGGTCGTGCGCCATGGCGTAGGGCAAGCGCAGGCTCACCGACATCGAGGTCACGGCAGCCGGGCCGGCACTTGCCCGCCCAGCCAAGACTTCCAACCCCTTGATGCCGGAAGCGGCAATCCGATAGGTCTGCGTGGCCTCCGTGCGGTTCATGATTTGGATCCGGTAGACGTTCTCTACCGTGCCCTCGTCGACCACACGCGCGAGGGCGCCACGGTCCTTGACGACATCGAACTTGAAGGGGCTGCGCATCGCCACGCTGGTCACGAAAGCGATGCTGGCCACAGAAAGAACAGCACCGTAGACCAGCACGCGAGGCCGCAGAGCGCGCTTGAACATCTGCAGCCGTGTCCAGCCATTGACGACGCCGTTCTCCGTGGAGTAGCGGATCAGCCCTTTGGCGTAACCCATCTTGTCCATTACATCGTTGCAGACGTCGATGCAGGCTGCGCAGCCGATGCACTCGTTCTGCAGCCCGTTGCGGATGTCGATGCCGGTAGGGCAGACCTGCACGCACAGGGTGCAGTCGATGCAGTCGCCCAGACCCTGCGCAGAAGCGCTGACCTTCCTCGAGCGCGACCCGCGGGGATCGCCGCGCCCCGCGTCGTAGGTGATGATCAATGAGTCCTTGTCGATCAGGGCGCTCTGAAAGCGCGCATACGGGCACATGTACTTGCACATCTGCTCTCGCAGAAAGCCCGCATTGCCGTAGGTGGCTGCACCGTAGAACAACACCCAGAAGGCGTTCCAGGCAGACATGTCCAAGGCTGCGGCTGCGGCGGCCAGCTCCCGGATCGGCGTGAAGTATCCGACGAAGCTGAATCCGGTGGCCAGCGCGATGGCCATCCACGCCCCGTGCTTGGTGCTCTTGCGCAGGATCTTGTTCAGGCGCCAGGGCGCCTGGTCCAGCCGCATGCGTGCGATGCGGTCGCCCTCGATCACACGCTCGGTCCACATGAAGATCTCGGTGTAGACCGTTTGCGGGCAGGTGTAGCCGCACCACAGCCGGCCGGCCACAGCGGTGAAGAAGAACAGGGCCAAGGCTGACAGCACCAGCAGCGCTGCCAGGAAGATCAGGTCCTGCGGATAGAGCAGCAAGCCGAAGATGTAGAAGCGCTGGGCCTCCAGATCGAACAGCACGGCCTGGCGCCCACCCCACTGCAACCAGGGCAGTCCGTAGAACAGCAACTGCGTCATCCAGACGAAGACCCAGCGCCAGGTCGCGAACCACCCCTTCACGGCACGCGGGTAGATCGTCGCCTGCTTCTGGTACATGGAGACGAGCTGCACACCGTCGACTGCCGCCGCCGGCGCAGCCGTGATGGGGATGACCTTTCTGGAGTTCGCCAGGCTCACGGTGCACAGTCAATCGAACGGCGGGATCGCACTCGCGTTGTCATCGCTTCAGCTCGCCGAGCTTGTGTTCGATCTTGCTCCACGCGTCGGCATCCGGCAGCGCGCGCTTGGTTTGTGTGATCGGCTTCCACTGCTGCGAGAGTTCGGCGTTCAGCGGCTTGAAGTGCTGCTGATCGGACGGCACATCTTCCTCGGCGTAGATGGCATTCACCGGGCACTCGGGAACGCAGACTGCGCAATCGATGCAATCGTCCGGGTCGATGACCAGAAAGTTCGAGCCTTCCCGAAAAGCGTCGACCGGACACACGTCCACGCAATCCGTGTACTTGCACCGGATGCAGGCTTCGGTGACGACGAAGGTCATCGGTGCGCGAGATGAATTTCAACCGCAGCAGGCGCCGCCTGAACAACAGGAATCGCCCTTGGCGCCTGTCGAGGGCGCTGCCGACTGAGCGATGCGGGTGATCTGGATGCGCCAGACTGCCGGCCCAGCCTCCAATGCGGCCCACTCGAACTGTCCGAAGGCCCGGTCCTCGAATTGATGGCGCAAGGGCTGCGGATTGTGGTCGTTCACGAGTTGCAGTGATTCACCGGTGGCCAGGGCACCGAAGCGACCGAGGATCAGCGGGTGACGCTCCCGCGGCGGAATGGTCCGAAGATCGAGGATGTGGGTGGGTTGAGTGAGGGTTGCAGTCATGGGAGCCTTTCAGGGGCGAAGTGGGCACCTGTGCGCACGTGATCGCGCGCCGGCGGTGGGGTCAGGGAACAGCTGTGATCAGAAACGGTTGACCGGCGCGAAAGAGTCGAGTTCTTTCAGCCGTCCTTGCCATCCAGACGGTTGCTCAGCAGCCAGGGCGCGAACACCCACAGATACAGCGCAAAGCCCGCGGCCCAAGCGGCCGCAGCCGCCATCAGCCAATCTGCCGTCTGCGCAGGCGCCACTAGAGGCAGCAGCACGCGGGTCAAGGCAGCGCCGGCCACCAGCAAATAGGCGACCACCTCCAGCCGGGACGCCTTCAGCGGGCGGCCGGTGTGGCCCCTGGCGGTGCGGGTGATCATGCCGATGATGAGCCCAGCCGTGGCGCCCACCGCCAAGGCATGTATGCCGGCGGAGGCGGCAACGCCTCCCACTTGCGACCAAGCCAGCAGCATGAAACCGACCGGAAGCCAGGCGTAGGCCGCGTGCAACACCCACAGAATGGGGCGCGCACGGGTGCGCCAGGGCTGCCAGTGCCCCAAGCGCGCGGCATGCAAGAGGGCTGCCGCGGCGAAACCGGCCGCCGTCACTGGGTTGGCTGGCAGCATCACCCAGGTCGCCAACGCCAGCGCCGTTGCGCACAGCGTGCTTCGTTCCAGCCACTGCGGCGCCTGCAGCTTCTGGCCCGGCAGCGCCGACATGGTGAAGGCCGGAATCACCCGCCCCGCGATCACGCATTCGATCAGCACGATCAGCGCCAGGCCGGCGTGCAGCGCGCCCAACGGATCGACGGTCAGCCATCCCAGCGCGGCTGCGTGAAACGTGAGATTGGCCAACGCCAGCAGGATGAGGATCGCGCCCAGCGGCAGGTTGCGACGGTTGCCTGCCTTCAACAACACGCGAATCAGCACGACGGCCACCCACGGCAACAACGCCATGTCCAGCAGGGCGTAGACCGCGTAAGGCGCCCAGATGGCCGAAAGCCGCGCTGCCAACCACAGCCCCGCCATGGTAGCCAGCGTGGCGCCGCGCGGCGTCGCCAGACCCGTCCAGGCCTTGCCTGCCGTCAGCAGGAAGCCGACGATCACCGCTATGGCAAAGCCGAACAGCATCTCATGGGCATGCCACAGCAGCGGGGGCACCGCTGAGGGCAGTGTCACCACCCCCAATAGGCCCGCAATCCAATACGGGACCGCGAACAGGGCGAACGCGGCGGCGCCCAGGTAGAACGGCCGAAATCCCAATCGGAAAAGCGGCCACCCAGGAAGTGGAAAGTGCGCGCTCGAGGCAGCCATCTCGACGTTCGAGGCACCACCCAGTTGAACCAAGGGAATGACGGGCGCGGGCTTCGTCATGGCAGGGGACTCCGACCCGGTGGCGTACGACCTGCGCTGTCGATTAAAAGATGCAACATATGTGCATGTTAATGACTCGAGATCGTTAAAGCAATACACTACGTGCATCTTTAAGGGATGCCATGCGCCTGTCCGAATACACCGACTACACCTTGCGGGTTCTGATGTACTGCGCGGCGCATCGGGACCGCCTGGTCACCATCGGCGAACTAGCAGAACAGCATGGGCTGTCGAAAAACCACCTGATGAAGGTGGTCAACGACCTGGCTCGCCGGGGCCTGCTCGAAACCACCCGTGGGCGCGGCGGCGGCCTGCGGCTGCTGGTCGAACCCGAGGCCATCCGCATCGGCGATGTCGTGCGCGCCACCGAAACCGACTTCCGGCTGGTGGAGTGTTTCGATGCCGCCACGAACGCCTGCACCTTGTCGCCGAAGTGCCGGCTGAAGCACCTCTTCGGCCAGGCGCTGGCGGGTTACTTCAAGGCCCTTGACAGCGCAACGCTGGCGGACATGACCCAGGGCCGTCCGAGCACATCGTCGGCTGGCCGCAAGCTCGCCGCGGTGGTGGCCGCGCCGACCCCGCGGCGAACCGCGCGTCTGAGCCGCAGCGTCTGAAGCCACACGGGAGCAAGTACACCATGACCAACGGCCTCCCCGGTCACAGTGCACCTGCCGTCGGCTTCGAAGTCCCGCTGGAAATGCTGGCTGCCTGCCATGGGCGCGTACAGCACCAGTGCGAAACCCTTCTGCGCCTGCTCGCCCATCTGAAGAGCCACGGCCCAGACCGTTCCGCGCAGGAAGCCGCGACAGCGGTCATGCGCTACTTCGACACCGCGGCGCGCCACCACCACGAGGACGAGGAGCAGGATCTGTTTCCCGCCTTGCTGGAATCCATGGCCGGTTCCGATGCGGTGTGCCTGCGTGAGCTGACGGCGGGGCTCTGCAGCGATCACCGCCAACTGGAACAACGCTGGGCCGCCCTGCGCCAGCGGCTGCTGAAAGTCGCCGCGGGTGCCGCTTCGACGCTCGAAGACGGCGATGTACCGGGCTTCGTGCAGCTGTACGAGCAGCACATCGCTCGAGAAGAGGCGGAGCTGCTACCCATGGCCAGCCGGCTGCTGAGCGATGTCGACCTGGACCGCATCGGTCTGGCCATGCGCAAACGACGTGAACCTCTCTCAGGAGACGCCCATGCCCCAGGTAGATGAAGAAGGCTATCTCGTGGACCCCGCCGATTGGAGCGAACCCTGGGCTGAACAGGCCGCCACCCAGCAAGGCTTGTCACTCGCAGACGGTCACTGGTTCGTGATCCGCTTCATGCGCTCACAGCAGCATGAGCACCAGATCACACCCGACGCTCGCTTCGTCATACGACAACTTGAGCAGCGCTATCCCGGCCAGGGACGCAAACGACTTTTCGAGTTATTCCCCTACGGCTATGTCGCGCAGGCGTGCCGAATTGCAGGTATGAAACGCCCGCGAGCATGGAGCACAGGCTGAGTACCCGCATCATGCGATCGTCGTCGCCTCCGCGCGAACAACCGATGGTCATGCTCAACCCGCGCGGCCAACCAGATGGACCGCCATCTGCGTCGCGCCCTTGCAGACTGGCTCCAAACGTAAAACACGTGCGGCTTCAGCCCGTTGATCGACCTGCCGGCTCAAGCTGTCGGATGCGGCAGCACTCTCCACGACCAGGGCTGCGATCTGCTGCGTCAGCTGGTCCAACTGCGTCACGGCGTCACGGCGTCATTGATCGGGCTGATGCCCTCGGTCTGTTCCGCGGTGGCCACGCTGATCTCGGCGAACACGTCTCAAGGACGAGGAGTTGTTCCCTCTGTTCACCGTGCCCGCAGCGGTCGCATCACCGCACTCCTTCATCCCGCCGACTGAAAGGCTCGCAAGCCATGACTTCACGACAGCCGCCTGACGCCCAGACTTCAATGGCGCACGCCGATCACGTTGAGGTGCCGGGCGATCCGCATCCCTCGGAGCCGTCGGCGCTGATCGAGTACATCCTGCAGCGCTTCCACGAAGTCCACCGCAGACAGCTGCCCGAATTGATCCATCTGGCCGGCAAGGTGGAGGCCGTGCATGCAGACCATCCGGCAGCGCCGCACGGTCTGACCGTGTTGCTTCAGCAGATGCTTTCCGAGATGTTGGATCACATGGGCAAGGAAGAAAGCGTGCTCTTTCCAATGCTCGCACGTGGCGGCAGCCCCTTCGTCGTCCATCCGATCCGAGTGATGATGTCGGAGCATGACGAGCACGCCCGCCGACTCGAGCAGCTGTTGACCCTGACGCGTCAGGCTACCCCTCCCGACAACGCCTGCAGCACCTGGGTTCAGCTCTGTGCTGAGACGAGGCAGTTTGTTGAGGACTTGCAAGACCACATCCGGTTGGAGAACGACGTGCTGTTCCCGCAGTTCGACCCCTCGCTGCCTCAGGAAAGAGTTGGCATCAAGTGAGCAGGCGGTTTCCAGTTATGCCCGCACACCCCGAGCGCATCTGCTGGGGTTGCGACCGGTACTGTCCAGCCGACGCGATGATCTGCGGCAACGGCAGCGTTGCGACGCTGCACCCGTCCGAACTCTTCGGCGACGACTGGATGCAATGGGGTCAGGATGGCACCGCGCAGTCCGGCACTCGCGAGACACCTGTCTCGGCACATTCCGCCGACGACGCAATCTCGCCCTGAGCGAACAGCCGCGAATGGAACGGCTCGATCGGCCTGTCGCCTTCTGGCCGTGCGCTCGAGCTGCTGGCAGTCGTCCTGAGCAAGAAGAACAAGCCCATGATGAAGAACGTCCTGGAGGAGAACCGCTGGCTGTTGTGGTTGGGTTTCCAGCGCCAGACCGTCGATGCCCGTGAACGCGCGCGCGACGTGGCAGGCGCGGTGCTCGGCCTGCTGCTGACCGGAGGCCTGAGTTGGTGGGCCTGGGGCGCTGGCTCCGTCTGGCTCGGAGCGCCGATGGGTGCATCGGCCGTGCTGTTATTCGCGGTGCCCAGCAGTCCGCTGGCGCAACCCTGGCCGGTGGTGGTGGGCAACCTCATGGCTGCGCTGGTCGGCGTGCTGGTGTACCGCACCCTGGGGTCCTCGCCGTTGTCGGCAGCGCTGGCCGGCGGCCTGGCTCTGGCATTGATGTTCCCCTTGCGCTGCGTGCATCCCCCGAGCGGGGCAGTGGCCATCACCGCCGTTGTCGGCGGCACTGCGGTACACGATCTCGGCTTCGGCTTCGCGCTGGTACCCATCGCGCTGAATTCGACAGTGCTGGTGGCCTGTGCCGTGCTGTGGCGGCGGGTGACGCACAACCACGTGGCGCCGCACCCGGTGGTTCACGCCAACCGCCACCACACCACCGATGCGGCACCACAGGACCGCATCGGCATGACCAGCGCGGATCTCGACGCCGCGCTGCGCAGCTTCAATGAATTGTTCGACATCGACAGCGAGTCGCTGGAGCAGGTGCTGCGCCACGCGCAGGCGCTGGCCTGGCAACGCCGACTCGGCAGCGTGCGTTGTGCCGACATCATGTCCCGCGACCTCGTGACGGTGGAGTTCGCGACGCCGCTGCGGGAGGCCTGGACCTTGTTGCACCGCCACCGCATCCGCGCCCTGCCCGTGGTCGACCGTGCTCGCCGCGTGATCGGCGTGGTCACCATGGTGGACTTCCTCAAACATGCCCAGCTCGACCCGCGCGACCACCTCAGCCTGGGGCAGCGCATCCGAAGGCTGCTGGCGCCAACGCCTGGAGACTGCTCCGACAAGGTCGAGGTCGTGGGGCAGATCATGACCAGCCCTGTGCACACCGTGGCCGAGCAGGATCCGGTGGTCGACCTGGTTCCGAGGCTATCCGACGACGGCATGCACCACCTGCCCGTCGTCGACGCCGAGCGCCGACTCTCAGGCATGGTCACGCAATCCGATCTTGTCGCCGCGCTGTACCGCGCGCAGTCCGCGACTCCGCCCAGTAGCCCGTGAAGACCGCGCTCCAAGCGCGTCCGCTATGGATAGGTTCCCACCCATGAAACTGAACATCCTCTCGGACCTGCACCTGGGATTCGATGCGATGGATTGGCCGGCGACATCTCCCGTCCGCGCGAAGCGGTCGCATGGGCCCGGAACTTCGACAAGCTCGTGCTCTATGTGCCCGGCAACCACGAGTTCTACGGGAGCAGCATCGACGGTGCGCTCGAAGAACTTCAGCACTTGAGCACGGGCACCCAGATCCAGGTGCTGGACAACCGCGAGATCGTCCTGGGCGGGTGCGGCTTCTGGGCGCCACCTTGTGGACTGACTTCGAGCTTTTCGACGACCCGCAGCAGCGCAGTGCGGCGAAGGCCGAGGCGCAGCGCCTGATGCGTGACTTCAGCCGCATTCGAATCCGCAAGTCTTCGTCCGCGCTCTTCACGCCAGCCGACTCGGAGCGCCTCTTCAGGCACCAGTCGGCTTGGCTGGAGAGCCGCCTCGCCGACGTTCGCGCTGGACCCACGGTTGTGATCACGCACCACGCACCATCGCGCCACAGCATCCACCCGCGCTTCGCCGATTCGCTGCTGAAAGCCTGCTTCGTATCCGACGCCGCGCACCTGCTTCGAGCAGACCGGGTAGCGCTGTGGATTCACGGGCATACGCATGACAGCTTCGACCACTGCGTAAACGGGACGCGCGTCGTCTGCAACCCTCGTGGCTATGCCCGCGGCGGCGTCAACGAGAATCCGGCCTTCAATCCCAACTTCATTGTCGAGGTGAGCGCGTAGTGCGGCCCGATCAGTTCGCCGCTCGGGTGGCGCAATCCTTTCGGCGGACGATGTGAGAATGACATGACCTAAGCGTGTGCGCTAACGGGGCGTCAATCCCCCCCTATGAGGGCCTGCAGTACGGCACGGCCCTGGCAACGGCCATGACGCTGCGAGACAGCATGGCTGACGCGGCGCTTGAAGCGCGCGCTGCCAACGGCAACGATGCCGCTTTCGAACGCATCATGCGGTGACACAACCGCCCGCTGTTCCGCAAAACGCGCAATATCGTCATGTGATTGCAGGCAGCCAATTTGCGCGCTTGGTATGCCCGTGGCAGCTTCATTTCCGAGGCGCACGGATCGACCTCGGCTGGTGCGCATCGTCATTAACAAGGCGCCGGTTTGTCGGCACCGGTGCGGCGTCCAGCTGCTGGCCTTCGACGCCACAAGCGGCCTCGCGGACGTTTCGAGTGAGGACGTGATGGAAGACGACCCGGACGCTTGACCGGAACGCGCCGCGATGCGGTCAGTGGTGCCCGCCAAGATGGAGTAGTTCATTGATGCCCCGACCATGCCCGCCCAGGTACGGCGCCTGGGGTACGCGCCGCCCGCGCGATCTACCGACTGGGTCTCGCGGCGCCACCCAATGCCGCCGTCGCTGCAGACTTGACATTACATCACGCCGCGATACATTTTCCGCATCGCAAGCCGCTTCACGCGAGCATCCGCTGCCGCCAAGGCCGGCCCGATGACTCCGGACATTCGCCCGGTCCGCAACACCGCAGGAGACCACCATGAGCTTGCTGCAGATGCCGACGATGATCTTGTCGTTTCATGAGGGGTGGGACGAACTGATCAGAGTGCACCCGTCAATCGCGCGCATGTTTGCGCTGCTGGTTCTGCCGTTCTCGTTTGTGCCCGCCGCAATGATCTATTACGCCGGAGGCCATTACGGCGACGTGTTCTCACCTGGCGTGTCAGCGCAGCAATGGCACTTCGCTGCCGCGGTCTTCTTCTTTGCCGAACTGCTCACCGTCCCGGTGATGGCCTGGATCATTCATCTTGCCTGCCGCGCCAACAACGTCCCGGCCGGCTATCACGAGTGCTTCACGCTCGCCTCCATCGCGCCAATCCCGATGTGGATCTCGTCGCTGGTGTTGTTTGTGCCAAACCTCGTCGTCTGCATGCTCGTGGGCGCGATCGGCCTGGCCTGCTCGCTCGCAATTACCTACCGCGGCATGTACGCCCTGTTTCGCATGCACGAAGACCTGCGCGCGATGCAGATGGCGACCGTCGTTACAGCTGCGGGGCTGCTCGCCTGGCTGATTCTGATGCAGATCGCACTGATGCACTGACGCCGCAGCGCTTGTCGGCGAAGCGTACTTTCGCCGCAATTTGGGGGCACCTGGCCCCTTTCGCACTTGATGGAATCGACGTGCCCGAAGCAGACGCCCGTCCCCTGAGCAAAGCCGATTTCGAAACGCTCGCTGATTTTCGCTATCAGATCCGCAAATTCGTGAGATTTAGCGAGCAGCTCGCTCAGCGCCGCGGGCTCAAGCCGCAGCAATACCTCTTGCTGTTGCAGATACGCGGCTATCCCGGTCGCGATTGGGCGACGGTCGGCGAACTGGCCGAACGCCTGCAGGCCCAGCACCACAGCGTCGTCGCGCTGATTTCGCGCTGCGAAAAGCTCGGCCTGGTCGAGCGCAGGCGCTCCGAAGCGGACCGCCGGCGCATTGAAGTCCGCCTGCTGGCGAAAGGCGAGAAGCTGCTTACCGAGCTCGCGCGCCTGCACCGGTCCGAACTGGTCTCCTTGCAGGGCCGTTTCGTCGTGCCCACCCTACAAAACTTCCGGCACCGCTGAGCGACCGTGGCGCGAACCGGAGCTCCCTCAAGTGCGAGGGCGCCGTTCTTGCGCAAGGCGAACGCCACCATCCGGTCTTGCCCGGCGGACAGCGAAATCTCAGAGCTCACAGCAACGCCTCTGTTGGCCTGACTCAGGGCGAAATCCAAACTCGCCGGTGACGCGTAAGACTTGATCCTGGCATGCCTGATCGATTGGCGTCATCTGCCAACACGCAGCATCGCCGCGTCCCGGAGACAGTCCGAGCAGAGGTCGGCAAAGCCGCCCTTCGCCAACGTCAGGTTTTGGCCGAGGCCGTGAGTTCATTGGTGCACCCGAAACCCGGCGTTAGCGGTGGGCGCATTCTAGGTAGCCCTCAACTCGATGGGAGACCATCATGGGCACTGCAGGCAATGTCGTTTATCGCGAGCCGTGGAACAAGGGCAAGCTCGTCGGACAGAAGGCGCCGTTCAAGCTCAAGGACATCTGGGCCTTGCGCGTCCGACTGCAGATGGAGGGCCGCGTTCGCGAGTTGGCCCTATTCAACCTCGGTATCGACAGCAAGCTGCGCGGCTGCGATCTGGTCGGCCTCAGGGTCCGGGACGTGTGCCACGGCGACCAGATTGCCTCACGCGCCATCGTCGTCCAGCACAAGACGCAGCGCCCGGTTCAGTTCGAAATCACGCCGCCAGCGCGGGAAGCTATTCAGGCCTGGATCAAACGAGCCGGACTAAGGCCTGAGGACTACTTGTTCCCCAGCCGTCTGCACGACTCGCCACATCTCGGCACGCGTCAGTACGCCAGGATCCTCGGCCACTGGGTCGAGGAACTTGGTCTAGACCGCGCCGACTACGGGACGCACTCGATGCGACGAACGAAGGCGACCCTGATTTACCGACGCACCAAGAACCTACGCGCTGTACAACTGCTCCTTGGGCACTCCAAGCTCGAGTCAACGGTGAGGTACCTTGGCATAGAGGTTGATGACGCACTGGAGATCTCTGAGCAGACAGAAATCTGAGTCATCGGCGGCGGCACCGGCAATGGGGTAGGTGCCGCCGCTTTCGATGTCAGCTGTGTGGCGCCACGCGGATCTGCCGCTCTCGGCCAAGAACGGACGCACCAAACCGTCGGCTTGCCGACAGCTCAGCGGCGCGGCAGTTGCAAATCCCCGAACAAGCGCTCGTGGGAGTCCACCGGGCCGGCAACCGCGAACGCGTCATAGATCCTGCGCAGCGAAGCGTCGTCACGGTGACGCAGAAACTGTGCCAACAGCGGAATCAGGCGGCCACGGTCGGCGGCGTAGACGTCGCGCTTGGGCCAGGTCTTTCTGGGGTCAGCAAAAGGGGCCAGAAAAGCGAGGGCTGCATGAAGGCTGCGACCGTCGACGGTCGCAAAATTCCACCAATCCAAGCCGACATGGTCTGCCAACTGGGCGCAAAGCATCAGCGCTTCCAGATTGAAGATTGCGTAGTCAAGCGAACGTGTACGGGCCAGTTCATGCGGTTGCGAGCCATCGGGCTCGATGTGCGCTGCCACGCGACGCTTGAGACCTTCTTGCAGGATCGCTTTCGCATCCTCTTTGCGACCGAGCACGAGCGCCAGATGTGCGGTCTGCGCGTCGTACCAGCTTCCATGGTTGTTGCGCTCGGCCTGCTCGTCGCGGCCGTTGGCGCTGGTGCGCAGCCAGGTGTAGAAACTCTCAAGCCAGTCCCTCATCTCGCGCCGGTCTGTCGCCGTCCAGGACTTGGCTGGCGCCAGCAGGGCCAGGCCCTCGTTCAGATGGATCAGCCAGCGTGCCTCGATCAGACCTATGCCTCGCCCTGCCGACACGCCAGGGATGGCCTGCGCATGCTGGAAGTTCGGGTTCATGCGGGTCTTGGCATCGAGGAAGAACACCCGCACGAGCGCTGCGGCCTTGGCGGCATAGCGCTCATCCCGCGTGATCCAGAAGGCCAGGCCCAGCGTCTCGACCGATGAGCAGACACGGCTGAAGGCGGCGCTGTCGCTGCCATCGGCGATGGCCGGGTTGCGCTCGCCGTCACGCCGGATGTAAGGCAGGCCGTCGGGCTTGCTCGGGTTGGGCCACCAGTAGGGGCCGAAGCTCAGAAAGTCATGCTTGTCGCCGCTGGCCGGCGTCATGGACTTGTCCAGCACCGAGGGCGGCTTCAGAGCCAGTGCCGCATCGGCCTTGGCGAGCAGCGCGGCCTGCGCCGCGGCATCGCGCGGCGCAGAGGCGCTGAAAGCCGCAGCGGGGATCAGGAGCGGCCGCTGGTCCTGCGCCATCGCCGGCGCAGCCAGCGCCGCCATCAACATGAGCCTGTTCAGCATCTTCATGGCTCAGAACTTTGCCCTGAAACCGAGCGAGAAGCGCCGCTCCGACAAGGCATAGCTGTTCAGGGCCAAGGGGCCCATCTGGCTGAACTCGACCGTGGCCGACTTCTTCGGGTTCAGGTTCTGCGCATTGAACTGGATCGCCAGCGTCTTGCTGAACTCGTAGCCGAACTGCATGTCGAGCTGCGAGCGCTTGTTGATGTAGTCGGGTCGGCCCTGCGTGAAGGCAAAGGCCGCCTTGTCTCGCGCATTGAAGGCCAGGCGCGCGCTGAAGGGGCCGCTCTCGTACAGGCCGATCAGGTTGTAGCTGTGCTTGGAGACGCCGATCAGCGGGATGCCGCCATCGCCCTCACCATCGGAGAAGGTGTAGTTGGCGATGACGCCAAAGCCGTTGAAAGGTGCGGGCAGGAAATCGAAGAAGCGCTGCACGCCGAACTCGAAGCCCTTGACCTTGGCGCTGCCCACATTGGCCGGGCGGGTGTAGGGAATGGCGCCAAGGTTCTCGAAGCCGACGAAGGTCTGCAGCACCGTGTTGTCGGCCTGCACATTGCTCACGTCCTTCTTGAAGATGGAGCCGGAGATCAGCGCACTGCGGCTGCCATAGAGCTCGAACGAGGCATCGAGGTTGTTCGACAGCGTGGGCTTCAGGGAGGCATTGCCGCCCGTGGCCGTGCGGTTGCTGATGTTGACGAAGGTCGAGGGCGCCAGCTCCGCAATGCCGGCCTGCTGCATGCTCTTGCTGGCTGATAAGCGGACCAGGAAGTCGTTCGTCACGTTGAAGACGATGTTCGCACTGGGCAGGGTGTTGGTGTATTTGTTGTCGTCATGCACCGGCACCAGGGTGGCACCTTGCAGGAGCGTGTCGACGCCAAAGGTCGTGCGGATCGAGCGCACGCCCAGGTTCGCGCTGTAGGGCATGCCGCCCATGGTGCCTTCGAAGTCCGCCATCAGGTAGAGCGCTGTGGCCTTCTCCTTCAGGTCGTAGTCCCGAGCGCTGTTGGGCAGCAGCGGCTGGCCACCGGAAGCCCGCGCATAGATGTAGTCCTCATCGGCGATGGTGGTGATGAAGGGGCGCGGAAACTTGACCGAGATGCCGTCCAGGAACTTGCCCGGCTCGGTGCTGGTCCAGTAGGGCTTGACCTCGGCCAGCGTCGGCGTGACCTGGCTGCGGAAGGCATTGGAGGTGGCATGCAGGTCACGCTGGCGTATGCCGAAGCCGATGCTCTTGAAGTCACCCGCATCGACCGTGTATTCCGCGTCGAGCTTGGCAACCTTCTCGTTCATGCGGGCCAGCAGCAGATTGGTGCGCACGCCGTTGGTCGCGATTTTGTAGTTGGCCGCGTCGTTGGCGTTGAAGCTGCCCAGGTCCAGGCTCGGCACCGGGCCGGCGCGGTAGTCGAACGCACCAGGCACATTGGCGTTGATCGAGTCGATGGTGATCTGGAAGATCGTCTGCTTCAGCTTGCCACGGCTGCTGCTGATCTCGGGCTTGATGAGGAGCTTGCTCGTCGGACGCCATTTGGCGCTGAGCGCACCCAGCATGCTCTCGGTCGGCTCGGCACGGTTCAGGCCCGCCTGCTGCAAGGCACCCAGCGAGTTGCCGGCGATGATGAAGTTGCCATCGAACACCGGGTTGGTGATGGCCTTGCCGGCATAGCGCCAGGACAGGAAGTCCTGATGGCGCTCGGTCTTGAGCTTGGAGTAGATGCCTTCGAGCTTGAGCTCCAGCTCGGGCGAGAGCTTGAGCTGCGCCTCGGCCGTGGTGCCGAAGCGCGAGCGGTCCACCGTGAACTGCTCGTACTGCAGGCGGTCGCCGCTGATGTCAGGCTTGCCATCGGCATTCAGGTCGGCGGTGGCGCCCGTGCGGTCGAAGAAGTTGTTGCGCTCGAAGGCTTGCGTGGAGGTGATGCGCTTGGTGTAGTCCACCGCCAGGAGCAGGCCCAAGGTCTTGCCGGCGAACTGGTCGGCGATCAAGGCCGAGAACACCGGCTGCACCTTGCCCACATCCTGCGAGTACTCGGCCGCACCGCGCACCAAGATCGTCCGGCCACGGAAGTCCAGCGGATCCGGCGTCACCAGATTGACCGAGCCGCTCAGGCCGCCTTCCACCTGCGCGGCGATCGGCGACTTGCGCACTTCCAGGCGACCGAACAGGCCGGAGGGCACCGTGTCGAGGCCGGAGTTGCGGCCCAGCTGTTCGTTCTCGGGCGGCGACAGGCGCGCCGAGTAGCCCAGCAGCGTGCGGCCATCCACTTCAACGCGCACCAGTGGCAGGCCGCGGATCGACACCGACTGCCCTTCGCCGAACACGCGCGTCACCTGCACGCCGGTCACGCGTTGCAGCGCCTCGGCCACGTTGGCGTCAGGCAGCTTCCCCACGTCCTCGGAGGTGATCACGTCCAGCACCTGCGGCGCGTCGCGCTTGATCTCATTGGCGCGTTGCAAGGCACTGCGGATACCGGTCACGACGACGGTGTCGAGCTCGGCCTTGGGCGCCGCAGCGGGTGGCGTCGGCGTTGCAGGTGTTGCTTGCTGAGCCTGCACGGCGCAGCTGAAGGCCAGCAGGGCAATGGCGGCGGAGATCGGTCGCAGGGAGCGGTGCTGAGGGATGTTCATGAATGTCTCCTGGCTATTTCTTGTGGATGCGCAATGGAATGAACAGGACGGGCGTGCGGGCGTGCGGCGGCTATCCGTAGCGGATGGACCAGCGCACGGTGATGGCTCGGTCGAACGTGAAGGCACCGGTGCTGCAGTGCACGCGGGTCTTCATGGCGCCGCTGGGGGACTTGAAGGCATCGCTGGCCTGCGTGGGCTCGGTGCTGCAATGGGCCATCCCCTCGACCTCGAAGCGATGCACCCGGCCGCGCTCGAAGCGCGTGGTGAGACCGCTGGTGCTGGCACCTTCCGAGAAGGACAGGAACTCCAGGCTCAGCTCGCTGACCTGCAAAGGCTCAGCCGGGATGTACTCGTCGATACGGCTGATGCGGCCCGACTCGAACTCATAGCGAGAGCGCAGGCGGATTCTTGAATCCTTGACCGGCGCATAGCCGCCCAGCTGGTTCAGGCCGTCCTGCTCATACGTCAGCCAATGCCGCTCGCCCTCGCTGCCCTGCACGATGCGCTGCATGAAGGAGGTGGCCATCAGCTCCGAGCCATCGGCCAGCAGGAATTTCGGAATCAGCTGCGGATGGACGTGGCCACTGTCGGCAATGCCGGCCACGATGCCTTCGGCGAACGGCAGCGGGTAGTAAGGGCTGTTGTCGTGCTGGCTCTTGCCGCCATTGATCAGCGGCAGGCTGAACACATGGTCGCCATCACGGAAGATGGCCAGCGCGCGGTCATGCTCGCCCTTGGCAAACCAGGTCAGCGAGAAGGCAGGCTGCGTGCGCGCCAGCCAATCCGGCAGGTCGGGTTGCGGCGCCTCGCCTTTGAAGCCAGCCTCGTTCCACAGCGCGTTGCTGGAGATGAACTGGTGGACCAGCGAAAAGTTCTCGCCCAGGATGCGATGCTTGGCGCGGTAGGTGTCGGTGCGCCGGCCCTGGCCCCACATGTCCACCGAATGGATGGCGGGGTTGAACCAGAAGTCCAGGTAGCGCGTGAGGCACAGCGTGGAGTAGGTGTAGGCGTAGCGCTTTTCTTCCTCGCTGAGCACATCGAGGTAGGCCGCGACCGAGAGGATCTCCACCGCCGCGCTGTCGCCATAGGGCCCGATGCTTCGACCGAAGCAGAAGCCATAGCCCGAAGCGTTGGCGATGTTCAGCGCCACCTCGGCCGCACGGCGCAGGAGCTGCTTGAGCCGCGCCGGCACGGCCAGGCCGGTTTGCACAAAGCGCTGGCAGATCTCGGCGATCAAGAGGATGCTGTAGCGGTCGAAGCGACCCTCGCCTTCGGTTTCATCCGAGAAGCCGAACTCGCCGGAATAGCGCTCGTAGTGCTCCAGCGTCTTGTCCAGCAGGCGCGCTGCGAAGCTCTCGTCCTCCCAGCCCAGCATCATGCGCAGGCGCGCCACGGCGAAGGCCACGCCGTAGTAGTTGGTGGGCAGGTTGATCAGCGTGAGGTCGGCCGCGTTGACGAAAGTGCGCCAGTCGAGCCTGCGCCGCAGCACTTCGAGCGTGGCAGGCTCGATTGCATCGCTCAGCAAGCCGGCCTGCTGCAAACGCGCCAGCGCCAGCAGGTAGTAATAAATGCCCCAGCTCTGGTTCTCGAGCGGGATCGTCAGCTCGGCGATGTCGCGGTAGGTCTGCAGATGCTGCGGCAGCAAAGGCGAGCCCGCCGGCGTGTTCAGCAGCACATGACCCAGGCCCAAGGCGATCTTGCCTGGCAGGAAGAGGTCGTTGCTCTGCAGCGCCGGAACGCCGTCGATGCGGATCTGGCCCCGCTCCTTGCGCAGCTTGTCGAAGAAGAACTCGAGCTGCGGGTAGAGCTGCCGCCGTACCAGCGCGTCCATGCTTGCTTTCACGTTCGTCATCAGCGCGCCAGCCAGCCGCCGTCCACCGCGAGGGTGTAGCCGTTCACATAGTTGGAGGCCTGCGAGGCCAGGAAGACGACCGGGCCCGCCATGTCGGACGGCTCGCCCCATCGCCCGGTGGGAATGCGGGCCAGGATGGCGGCATTGCGGGACTCATCGGCGCGCAGCGCGGCGGTGTTGTTCGTCGCCATATAGCCGGGCGCGATGGCGTTCACATTGATGCCATGTGCCGCCCATTCATTGGCCAGCGCCTTGGTCATGCCCATCACGCCGCTCTTGGAGGCGGTGTACGAAGGCACGCGCACGCCGCCCTGGAAGGACAGCATCGAAGCGACGTTGATGATCTTGCCGCCGCGGCCCTGGGCCATGCAGTGGCGCGCCACCGCCTGCGAGAAGAAGAAGGCCGACTTCAGGTTGACGTTCAGTACCTCGTCCCAGTCCGCCTCGCCGAACTGCAGGGCATCGGCGCGGCGGATGATGCCGGCGTTGTTGACCAGGATGTCGATGCGGCCGGTCAGGGCCAGGGCCTGCGTGAGCAGGCCGGGGATGCAGCCGATGTCCGCCATGTCGGCGCGCAGGTCCAGGAAGCGGCGGCCGAGGGCCTCCACCTGAGCCCGCGTCTCGGTCGGCGCACTCTGGTTCACACCAACGATGTCGGCACCGGCCTGCGCCAACGCCAGGGCCATGCCCTGGCCGAGGCCGGTATTGCAGCCGGTGACGATGGCCACCTGGCCCTTCAACTGGAACAGATCGAATTGCATGATTTCCGCCTGTTGGCATCTCAACGGGAGCGGAAGGTAAACGATTAACTTTTGTTGCGCAATTGGATTGCAAGATACGCTAGGGAAAGTCATTAGTCCTTCGCTGATTTCCTAGGTTCCTAGGGTTGCCACCAGGGAAATTCCCGAAAAATGCTCCAGACAATGATGGAGTTAATCGTTTACCTTCCGAGCGCAATTTCAATGGCCAGACACCGATGAGACGACACCTACTCCATCCCCCTACTGCACTGGCCTGCTCCATCCTGTTGCTGGCCGGCGAAGCCGCGCTGGCCCAGGGCACCGTCAAGGTCTGGACCCGCTCCTGGGCCGATGGCCGCAAGACCTACGACACCATTGCCGCAGCCTTCACGGCCAAGACCGGCATCAAGGTCGAGTACTTCAACGCCACGACCGATTTCGAGCAGCGCGTCTCGCGTGCGGCGGCCGGCGGCGAGCTGCCCGACCTGATCATCAATGACAGCGGCAGCACCGGGCAGTTCGTGCAGATGGGGCTGCTGGACCCGCTGGACCGCGCCCAGGTGCCCGGCGGCGCAGACCTCCATGAGCGCGCCTGGGACGCGGCCAAGGGTTTCGACGGTCGTTACTACGGCGTGCCGACCTCGGCTCAGGCCCATGTGCTGTTCATCCGCAAGGACTGGCTGGCCAAGGTGAAGCTGCCCGTGCCCAGGACCTGGGCCGAGCTGGAAGCCATTGCCCGCGCCTTCACCACGCAAGACCCGGACGGCAACGGTCGGGCCGACACCTATGGCTTCGCCCTGCCCGGCTCGGCGCAGCGCGGCTACACGGCATGGTTCATGAGCTCCTATGTCTGGCAGGCCGGCGGCGAATTCGTTCACAAGGTCAAGCCCGGCCAGTTCAAGGGCGCGGCCGACCAGCCCGCGGCGCAAGCGGCCGTGGCCTTCATGCGCCGCCTCCATTGCGAGCTGAAGGTGACCCAGCCAGGCGCGATGACCGCGCCCACCACTGAGACCAACAAGGCCTTCATCTCCGGCCAGGTCGGCATGTACTTCTCGGGGCCGTATCACATCAGCCTGTTCGACCGCGAGCCGGGCCGCGAACGCATCGAGGTGGTGGCCGCGCCGGCCGGCCCGGGTGGGCAGGCGGTGCTGGCTGGCGGGGAGCTGGCCTACTTCCCCAAGGCCGGCAAGAACAAGGCCGGCGCGATGAAGTTCGTCGAGTTCCTGATCTCGCGCGAAGGCCAGTCGCTAGGGATGAAGGCCACCAGTGGCGGCCTGGCCGTGGTGCGGCTGCCAGTCAATCGCAAGGTCGACGCGGCGGCGGTTCACAAAGACCCGCGCTGGCTCACCGTGGCGCAGGAATATGCCGAGCATGGTCGCCAGCAACCGGCCATCCCGAACTGGACCCGCATGCAGCAGCTGATCGCCGAAGGTCTCAACGCCACCTTGTCTCGCTGCGGCAGCGACATCGGCGCTGAGCTGAAGAAGCTCAACGGTCGCATCGACCAGGAACTGGCCACGCAGAAGGCGCTGGCAAGGCCATGACCAGCACTCGCTCAAAGAAGGCTGGCTGGCGCAGCTACCTGGTGCCGGCGCTGTTCCTGGCGCCGGCGCTGCTGGTGTTCACCTGGTTCAAGTTCATCCCCATGGCGCGCGGCCTGGAGATGAGCTTTCACCAGGTCAACTTCGGCTCGGAAAGCCAATGGGTCGGGCTGGACAATTTCCGCCGCGTCTTTGCCGATGAAGCGCTGGGCGAGGCCGCACTGAACACCCTGCTCTATGTGGGCTGCACCGTTACCGCCTCGGCCCTGCTGGCCTTGTTGCTGGCGCTGGCCTTGCAGGGCACGACGCGCCATCTGCGCTTCATCCGCACCGCCATCTTCCTGCCAGCTGTCACCAGCGCGGCCGTGCTGGCCGAGATCTGGCGCGTGTTGTACGCCCCCACACCCGACGGCGTTGCCAACACCGTCCTCTCCTGGTTGGGCATCGCCTCGCAGACCTTTCTGAACGACCCCGACTCGGCCTTGCGCTGGCTGATGGCCATGCATGTGTGGAAGCACGTGCCCTACGACACGGTGATCTTCGTGGCGGGCCTGGCCACCATCAACACCGAGCTCTACGACGCCTCGCATGTGGACGGTGCCAACGCCTGGCAGCGCTTCCGCTTCGTCACGGTGCCAGGTCTTGCCCATGCGATCACCATCGTGATGACGCTGGGCCTGATACGCGGCTTCCGCGTCTTCGCCGAGATCCATGCCACCACCGGCGGTGGCCCGGCTGGCGCCACCGAGGTGGTGATGACGCATATCTACAAGCTGGGCTTCGTGCAGTTCGACTACGGCTATGCGGCGGCGGCATCCGTCGTGCTGTTTGCATTCACCGCGCTCACCACCGTGATCTATCTGCACTGGCGCAAGAGGTCTGAAACATGAGGTCCTTGTCTCGCCTGCGCCAGCTGCCGCGCTTCGCCTTCTACGCCCTGCTGCTGATCGTCTTCGTCGGCCCCTTCTGGGCATTCGCGGTCACGGCCTTCAGCGGCGTCACCCTGCAGCCCGGCCGCCTGCTGATGTGGCCGGAAATGCCGACGCTGGAGAACTTCCACTACGCCTGGGTCAAGAGCCAGGTCTGGCGCTACCTGCTCAATTCGGTGATCGTGGTCACCATAGGCACCGTGCTGCAGGTGAGCGTGAGCGCGCTGGCGGCCTATGCGCTGGCACGTAAGAAGTTCCGCGGCGCGGCCGTGGCGTCGCTCCTGATCCTGTGCACCATGATGCTGCCGGAAGAAGTGATCGCCATCCCGCTCTACATCGTGCTGGGCAAGCTGCCGCTCCTGGACATCAGCCTGCTCAACAGCCATGCCGGCATGATCCTGCCGGTGGTGGGCTGGGCCTTCTCGATCTTCATGCTGACCGAGTTCATGAAGAAGGTGCCGATGGAGCTGGAGGAAGCCGCCCGCGTGGACGGCGCCAACGAATGGCAGATCTTCTGGATCGTCATCCTGCCCCTGGTCAAGCCGGCGCTGGGCTCGGTCACGGTGTTCGGTTTCATCATGATCTGGGACCAGTACCTCTTGCCCCTGATCGTGGCCAACCGCGAAGACCTCTACACACTGCCAGTGGCCCTGGCCACGGTGCGTGCCGACGAAACCATGCCACCGGCCGTGTTCGTCGCGATCACCTTGATCGCGATGCTGCCCTCCATCCTCATCTACCTCGCCATGCAAAGAGCGTTCAACCGTGGGCTCCTGATGGGCGCCGTCAAGGGATAAGCACATGTCAGCCATCAGCCTGCGTTCCATCAGCAAGGACTTCAACGGCGCCGCGGTCATCCGCGACGTCTCGGTCGAAATCGCCGACGGCGAGTTCTGCGTGCTCGTCGGCCCGAGCGGCTCGGGCAAGTCCACCCTCCTGCGCCTGATCGCCGGGCTGGAAGAACCCAGCAGCGGCGAGATCCACATAGGCGCGCGCGACGTGACACACGAGCCACCCAAGCGCCGCGACATCGCCATGGTGTTCCAGAGCTATGCGCTCTACCCGCAGATGACCGTGCGCGACAACATGGGCTTCGGCCTGCGCCTGGCCGGCGTAGACAAGAAGCAGGCGCTGGCCAAGGTCGATGCCGCGGCCGAGATGCTCGGCCTCACCACCCTGCTCGACCGCTTCCCACGCCAGCTCTCCGGCGGCCAGCGCCAGCGCGTGGCCATGGGCCGCGCCATCGTGCGCGAGCCGGCCGTCTATCTGTTCGACGAGCCGCTCTCCAACCTTGATGCCGCCCTGCGCGTGCAGGTGCGCGGCGAGATCGTCGACATGCACCAGCGCCTGCGCACCACCGCCGTCTACGTGACACATGATCAGGTGGAAGCGATGTCGATGGGCGACCGCATCGTCGTGCTGCGCGATGGCCGCGTCGAGCAGACCGGCACGCCGCACGAGCTCTACCAGCGCCCGGCCAATCGCTTCGTGGCCAGCTTCATAGGCTCGCCGGCGATGAACCTGCTGGACGGCGAACTGGTGGCAGGCGACAGCTTCGCCACCGCAGTCGGACGCTCGGCCTTGCCGATGTCCATCAGCGCCAGCGGGCCGGCCACGCTGGGCCTGCGCCCCGAGCATTGCCGCCTGCTGCCACACGACACCGCTGCTAATGCGCAAGACCTGAC
The DNA here is from genome assembly GCF_044043925.2 of Paucibacter sp. JuS9. NCBI lineage: Bacteria > Pseudomonadati > Pseudomonadota > Betaproteobacteria > Burkholderiales > Sphaerotilaceae > Roseateles > Paucibacter sp. JuS9. Next base: position 3,807,655 of record NZ_CP194172.1, on the reverse strand, counting down.
CCTGGATGGTGAGGTGCGCAGCCTCGAGTTCACCGGCGCCGACACGCTGGTGCAGGTCGGCACAAAGCTGGGCACCGTCACCGCCATCTGCGACGACCGCAGCCCCTGGCGGCGCGGCGACCCAGTGCGCGTGAGCACGCCACCTGATCGACTGCATCTCTTCGATGGCCGCGGCCAGCGCCTGAGCCCCTGAACAGTTGAGTGAAGATACGCCCATGGCACCGACCTCCCCTCGCCCGCCCACCATGCGCGACGTCGCCCGCACGGCCGGCGTCTCCACCGCCACCGTCTCGCGCTATGTGAACGGCCTGCAGCGCTTCACCGAAGCCACCGAAGCCCGGCTGCGCGAAGCCATCGACACGCTGGGCTTCAGCGTGGACCCGGTGGCGCGCAGCATGATCACGGGCCGCACGCACACGGTGGCCGTGGTCATCCTCGACATCCGCAACCCGCACTTCACCGGCATCGTCAAGGGCGCCAACCGCAAGGCGCAGGAGCTGGGCTACAACCTGCTCTTCGTCGACACCGGCGAACGCCAGAGCGCCGAAGGCCACATGCTGCGTGACCTGAGCCGGCGCGTGGACGGCTTGATCGTCAGCTCGCGCATGCCCGACGCCGACCTCTCCACCTTGCGCGACCTCGACAAGCCGGTCGTCTTCTTCGGCCGCGCCAGCCAGGTGGGCGTGCACAGTGTCAGTGCCGACGGCCGCTCGGCCGCCGCCATGCTAGGCCGCCACCTGATCGACCAGGGCCACAAGCGCATCGCCTATCTCGGCTACAGCGCCGCCCGTTGGGACGCCGAGCGCAAGGCTGGCCTGACAGACGCCCTGCACGAGGCGGGCCTTGAGCCGCTTTACTTCAACGCCGATTCGCCCACGCTGGAAGCCGGCGAGAAGTCTGTCGGCGAGGTGCTGATGGGTAGCTCACGGCCGGACGCGGTGGTCTGCTTCAACGACATGCTGGCCCTGGGCTTCATGAAGCAGGCGCAGGCGGCTGGCATTCGCATCCCTGATCAGGTCTCGGTGGCCGGCTTCGACGACATCCCGTTCGCCCGCTTCAGCACACCCACGCTGACCACGGTGGACATGCAAAGTGAAGCCATGGGCGAGCTGGCGTTGGCCCGGCTAATCGAGCTGATTGACGGCACATTGGAAGCCAGCGAGGAAATGTTGAAGCCTCGCTTGGTGCTGCGGCAGTCCACCGCTCGCAAAGAGGCTGTGCGTAACTATTGAAGCGAGCGCCAATCGCCGGGCTGACCCACACAACTGAAAATGTTCGCTAGCCCGCTAGCTGGCTTCGCAATATCCAGTTTGGTGGCGCTAAGTAGGTCGGTTTTTGGGGCTTTCAATCAGCAAGCTGTGAGCCCGCTTTGGGTCGATCTGAGATGGTCGCGTATGCGTCAGTGGTCACTCGGGTAGTCCAGGCGCTGACACCAGCACCGAACTGCCGGTTCCAGGGGCGAAGCCGCCCACCACGCGGCCCGCGGTCAGAGGCCGGTCCTCGAAGGAGCAGTCTCTCAGGCACTGACTCGCGAACGTCTCACACCAGCCTTGACCAGACCTCTGGGCGTGGTCAATTCCAGCCAGCAGGCAACGATGATGTGGTCAGTTCGAATCGGGACAGGTGGTCACCGTGACCCAACTCTGCACTAACGTCAGGCCAAACGAGAAACTGCCCACCTCTCGTGCTTCCTGGTCAACCTGAAGTATTCGCCAGCGAGGTGCTGGAGCGCTGCCACTTCCTGTTCCAGCTCGTCGATCGTCATGACGCTTGGCGGTTCGAGCGCGTCGACATCCATCGTCCAGTGTAGTGGCACGAATTCGATCCGCGGCGGGTTCTCGAAGGCGCTGCGAGGCACGCCCCACCGCCCGTGCACATAGTCGTTGCGAACCTGCTTGAGCCTGGCCGCTTCCTTGAACCAGTCCTTCAGCTCCACCAACGCAGCCTCAGAATTTACGAAGAGATCAGCCGTTAGCTCTTCGAGCTTTGTGAGGCGCCGTGCAAACGGAATGGTTCGTTGCAGCAGTCCTGACACATCGTGTCCCAAATGGGGCCCCATCCAGTTCAGCTGCAATCCCACGTTGAAATCGAGCTGCGCATGGGCATGCACCAGGCGACCGAGCAGTCCATAGAACTTGGATGTGAATTTGTCTTCCGGCCGGAGCCTGTATGTCTTCTTTTGCATCCCTGGAGTGGCTCTGCTTGATCTCAGCTTTGCCGCTTGCGCAGCCCTTCTCGATACAGGATGCCTCCGACCTCGACCAAGGCCACTACGTCGTCCTCGGAAAGCTTGCCTTCCGCGAGCCCAATCCACGCGGCGAGCCGAACAACGGCATCGTCCAGCGACACGTGGGCTGCCTGCACGTCGAGCAGTTCTGCCTGCGCTTCAAACCGTTGGATCACCGGATGCAACATGATCTGCTCCCAGGCCTGTCATGGCCGTACAACCTGGATCAGGTGGGGATGGTGAGCCTACGCCTGTTTGTCGGGTTGCCATTCAAGTAACTCCCCAACGCTGACTCCAAACAGCGCACAAAGCTTGTCGATAGCCTCCAGGTCGACTCTGGCAGCTGTCTCGTCGTACAGCAGTGTGATGGTGTTGCGGTGGAGGCCAGTCTCACGCGCAACGTCGGCAATCTTCATCTTCCGCTCGCCCATCAATCTGGACAGATGGCATTTGATCACGTCGTTCCTAAGGAAAAAAAGTCATCCAGAACGACAAAAACTCCTTGCAAATGTATTTCTTTGCCATAAGATGTCATTCAGAACGACAAAAACACCAGTGAGATGGAAATTTGTCATTCTCATTGTCGCAACTTTGGGAAGGAGAGAGAAGTGGCCGAGACAACTTACCTGACGACAGACGAACTGTCGGCGCGCATCAAGTACGACGTTAGAACCATTCGAGAGCGTCTCAAGGACAGCGTGTTGCTGGAGGGGATTCACTACATCCGGCCTTTCGGTGGCCGCAAGATCCTCTTCGTTTGGGAGGCGATTTCCCGCGACATCGGCAGCGCGACCCACGTCGATCGCACTGCAATCCCGATGGCAAATGGTGGGGTGCTTCATGGGTAGCATTCGTGCCCGGGTCGACAACAAGCTCTTGTTCTTCGACTTTCGGTTTGGCGGGCAGCGATGCAGGGAGCAGACCATGCTTCAGGATTCGCCCGCCAACCGCAAGCGCCTGCAAAAGGCACTCGACAAGATCGAAGAGCAGATCTCGGCTGGTGTTTTCGACTATGCCGCCACATTCCCAGCCAGCAAACAGTTGTCGAAGTTTCAGCCCACCGGCGGGCCTGCACCCGCGACTCCGCCACACTCGAACGGAGTCGGGAGCGCGGCGATAGCTCTTCCGGCAACGCCGACCTTTGCCGACTTCACCAAGCAATGGCTGGTCGAGCATCAGATCGAGTGGCGCCGCTCGCACATCAAGATCTTGCGCTCAACGTTGGACAAGCACTTGATTCCAGAATTCGGCGACAAGCAGGTCGGGCGCATCACCAAGGCCGAAGTCCTGGCCTTCCGCGCCAAGCTGGCCGAGTTGCCGGGCCGGGTGCGCGAGAAGCTGAGCAACAAGCGCATCAACGGCATCCTGGCGCCTTTGCGCCAGATCCTGGACGATGCCGGCGAGGCACACGGCTTCATCTCGCCGATCACGAACTTGAAGCCGCTCAAGATTCGCAAGGCCGATGTCCAGCCCTTCACGCTCGACGAAGTGCAGAAGCTGCTCTCGACCGTGCGTGTCGATTACCGCGACTACTTCACCGTGCGCTTCTTCACCGGCATGCGCACAGGCGAGTGCCATGGCCTCAAGTGGAAGTACGTGGACTTCGAAAACCGCCTGATCCTGATCCGCGAGACCTTTGTGCTCGGCGAAGACGAATACACCAAGACCGACTCAAGCCAGCGCGACATCCAGATGACGCAGGTGGTCTACGAGGCCCTCAAGCGCCAGCACGCAGCGACCGCGGGCCTGAGCGCTTACGTGTTCTGCAATGCCGAAGGCCAGCCGCTGGACAACAAGAACTTCTCCGAGCGCGTCTGGTACCCGATCCTGCGCCACCTGGGCTATGAGTCCCGTCGGCCCTACCAAATGCGGCACACGGCGGCCACCCTCTGGCTCGCCTCTGGCGAAGCCCCTGAGTGGATCGCCAGGCAACTCGGCCACGCCAGCACTGAGATGCTGTTCCGTGTCTACAGCCGCTTTGTGCCCAACCTCACCCGGCAAGATGGCTCGGCCATCGACCGCTTGCTGGCCACGCGCTTCTCATGCGGGCGTTCCGGCCCTGAGCCCGCGCCTGCAGCGGCCAACGATGCGCCGCAACCTGCCCAGCCTCCACCACCCGCCGAGCTGAAGCTCGCGGCCTGACGCCGCGCACCACCACCAAACCACCACCGCGCGGCTGAGCTTGCAGTCGTGCTGGGCGAACTCACGCCTGCGATTCCGCAACGGCACGTGAGCCGCCCTTGAAGGAGTGCTTCATGACGATTGATTCGAATCCCCTGGCGCACCTGCGCGGAGAAATCCTCTGGCTGCACGTGACCTTGTCTGCACGCTTCGATGTGCCAGCCATCGACGACTGGCGCCTGCGCCTGCATGACCACCTCCGCGGGCACGGCCTGGTCGCTGCCATCTCGCCCGGGCGCATCGCGGTGATGCCCAGGCAACGTCCGCTGACCCCGTCCGATCGCGGCGTCGTCCTGGGCTGGCTTGTCTCCCAGCCCGAGGTGGTTGTCGTCCGCATCCACAGCCGAACGATCTCGGCTTCCGTTGAACAGCAAGACGCGACCCTGAAAGGACTCCCGCAATGAGCACCACAACCCAAGAGCGCCTGGGCTTTCATTTCCAGATCGAGGTCTGGCCAGAAACCGCAGCGATGCCCGCAACACAGTTCACCCGTGCGTTCGAAGACTTTGCAGCCGAACAGGACTTCCTGGTCCATGGCACACCGCTGCAAGGGTGCATCGAGGGTAGGGACCGCGACATCTCGCTGACGGACCAGGTCAACCTGGTCGACTGGCTCGTCAATCAACCCACGGTGCGCGCCGTCTTGGTCTCGCCGCTCACCGGCGCACTGGACGATCCCGGACGTTGGGAGGAGGGCACCTTGCGCGTCCCGGTACTGGACATGAGGGTCATCGCGGTCTGCCTGCTGCATCGCCTGGGGCATCTGCGCCCCCTGCAGTACATCGAGATCCTCGGCGGCTATATGCGCCGGGTTCACTGAAGGGAGTACGACATGGCACAAAACCACAGCTCGCCCAGCGCTTCCGCTCCGGCAGCGGTCTACCTGCTGCAACGTAGCGACCGCATGCGCTTCAAGATCGGCTGGGCACTGAACCCGGTTGAACGCGTGCGGGCGTTCCCGGAGTTCTGCCGCATGCAGCTGGACCTGAACGCATCCCGGGTCTTGTGGCTGCCAAGTGCAGCGCGTGCCCGAGCCATTGAGCGCTCGATGCATCGTGCGCTGGAACCCTTCACGAGCAGGCCCCCGCATCAGGAGGATGGCCACTCAGAATGGTTCAGCGGATTAGGCACCGTGGCGGCCTTGAGTTTGCTTGCACGCATGCCCCATGCACCGGGTCAGCGGCCGGCTACTTTGGCGCCTCTGCTGGAGCTCGCCAGCCAGGTGCCGGAACCGACAGGCCTGGACGACACATGGTGCACGGTCGAGGATGTCTTGCTGCGACTGAAGGCATGCACCTCCGTCCGGTTGATGCCGGGTGATCCACCAAGCCTGGTCATTGAATCATTCAAGACCCGCGTACGGGGAGCGCTGGACGACCTGCGCACGGCGGCCCTCGATGCCGAGCTGTACACCTGTCGCCAGGGTTCGGCCTTGCTCCCGCTTGTTCGACTGATCGAGTACCAGGGCGACGACCTGGTCCTGACCCTGACACCGTTCTCAGTCATCCGACGCTGGCCTGGTGGTGGCGACGTTGTCTTGCAAATGCTGGCATTCCTTGCGCAGTTGTGCCGGGTGGGCGAGGGCTGGGCGTACGAGGGGGCCGCATGAAACAGCGTCAAGCAGGCATGCGCTACCTCGCCTCTCTGCTTCCCTCGCAGCAGCTTGGGCCCGCAGTGCCGCTGCCGAACTCGCCCCAGTGGCAGACGCGCGTAGGGCAGCGGATGTGGGTTCAGAAATGCGCGGAGGGCGTCATGCTCAGCACCCGCCCATCAGGGCCGCGGCCGAAGAACGGCCGCACGTCTCGGCGGATTCGCTGGGCTCGGGTGCGATGGCGGTTCGTGCCACGTCATCGCCGCGCCTTGGTGCGCATCGGTAGCGGCGTTGGCTTCAGCGCGCGACGCGCCCTCGTGATGGCCGGGCCGAAGCCCGCGGCTTTGCAACGGGCTCGCTCGCGTCGAACAGCGTGGTGATGGGAACCCCAAGGCTGTCGGCCAGGGCGTGAATCATCGTCAGCGTCGGATTGGCCTGGCCCGTCTCGATGCGGCTCATGTAGGTGCGGAACAGCCCACAGCGGGTCGCCAGGTCTTCCTGCGTCAGGTTGGAGGCCTGACGCAGTTCCCGGATTCGATCGCCAAAAACAGCTTGGGGGTGTTTGCGCACCGCCGCACTGTCTCGAAAGTACACTCATTCATACACACACTAATTCGCACATTTGAGCGCAGGGGATGCGCAATGGGCGATCCATCTTCACCAGGAGGAACTCATGCTGAGAAAAGTGCTGATGACATTGGCGACGTTCTTGACCGTCGCAGGCTTGCTGGCAGGTTGCGCGACGGATCTTTCGCCGCCGCCGCAGAGCGACCTGATCGCAGTTGGCTTCTACTTGAGCATGCATGAGCACAGGACTGGTGAAAGCCTTTCCGCAGTTGCTTTGGACCGACTGCGGGGAGGTCCGCTCCGTGGCAAGTACACAGAGGGTCAGACCATTCGAGAGGGCAGGCAGTGGTGGTGTCAACCGCGTGAAGGCGTTGACGCCTGGGGCAGTGCTAGCCGCGCATTTGCTGAGGTCTGCAGGCGGCGAGGGGGCAGCTACGAAGGCGGCTTTTGTTCGGCGCGAGAAGACCGCGACAAAGTGTTGTTCATGGCGAAGGTCACGCGCAATAGCGACTTCTGCAGCCAGGTGCACGTGCAAACTCTCGAGCCCGTGGGGCCGAGCCCCTATCCGGGCTTCACGACCAAGATGGTTGCTTTCGGATTCAAGACGTCCGCGATGTTGGCCACTGAGAATGCGGCGCGCCAGCGTGCTGCTGAGGCAGTGCGTGAGCGCCAGGCCCAGGCGCAGGACCTGGAGCTAGCTCGCGCCGTACGCGAGTGGCCACAGATGCAGCGACGCGGCACGACGGTTTGCCGCAAGCATGACGGGGTCACTTACGTGGCGTTCGTCGAGGACTTCTCCGAGGACAAGCTCAAGCTGCTGGTCAGTCGGGCGTACATCACCCTATCACCGGGCAGCGCGCCAGGCGGGTTCCGCCAGGAGATCATCTGGGCGAATCCTATTGACTGGTTCCTCTGCTCACCGCGCTAATCGACACATGCCCAATTTCGAATTGCGCGCGCTCGTTGCCATGTATCGACGCATGGCTACTGACACTGTTCCCGACCGGGCCTTGGCTGATGAGATCCGGCAGGTTGTGAGCGGCCTGACGAGCGCGCAACGACAAGACCTCGACCGGGCGCTGCAAGCGGCGGGTATCGACGGGTGGTTGACCTCGGCGGCGCCCGTTGCGGATGACGGCGCATGGCTTGCCGACGACGAGCCGGTTCAGCTCACCGAGGAGCTTCGCAGGCAAGGGCGTGCGTACCTAGAAGAGATGCTGGCCAAGGGGCCGGCGGGCACTGATAAGCCGCGCTGACACCGAGGGGGAACCCGATAGCAACCTCAATTGTTACCAATATGATGGTTTGCCTTTGGGAGTGGCTATGGCGAAGCGGAAAGTTGGCGAGCGACCGAACGATGAGCGGGTGAGGTTCACGGCAGGTCGTGCCCCTGACCCGAGAGCCGACGTCGTCACCCCACCCGACCCGCTACCAACAGACAGTCATTCGCTGCAGTCACGGCTCGATCCAATGGGCCGATGCAGAGTTACGGTCGGTTTTGAATTGGTCAGCTGCGCCACGCCAGCCCGTTTCGGGAAGGCGAACTCGTCAGGCCATAGCCCAAATAGGTTTCCTGGAGAGGACGAGCTGGAAAGCGATGTCCGCGTGGCTCTGGCGCCGTTCATCGCTGAACTGCCCGAAGGGGCCGCGTTGATAGCTGAATATCGGTTCTCGCCGGCTGGTGAGGGCAGTGTCCATGCACGCTTCAGGCTCCTGATAGAGACGCGCACGCTGCCGCTGGCAGATGCTCACGAAGAGGCCCTGCGTGCCAGAGAAGAACTAGGTGTTTGCCTGCGCGTACTGAGTGCGTGGTACGCCTTTGCTCCCGTGCAATTCAAGCCTGAAGATCGCCAGCGATGGTTAGGCAGCAAAGTTCGGCTGCGTGCCCAACCAAGGCTCTTTACGAGCGACAGCGAGATCGGCTTTGTTCAACAAGATCGAAAGTCGCGGTCGGCACAAATCCTGTTGCCTCAGCCAGCATCTGGGGATGTGCATGCCAGACAATTTCGCGACGGCCCCCGCCCACTCCTGCTTGAGAGCGCGCGCAGGTGCTGCGTCGCTGCGACGATTCGCGCGGCGCGCGGACTGACATCTCCGTTGTCAGTACGTGTTGGCCTTCGTCGCAGGAACTTGGAGCCGAAATCACTTGAGCTGTTGGAGTCCATTGCCAGAAGCGGCCTTTCAGCATCAATGCATGGAGAAGTTCCATTAAGCAATCACTCAATTGGTTCTGGCCGCGCCAGGGACGCGGCGCAACAGGCCATTGATCAATTGATCATTCAACCGGAGAGTGTTGAGCTCTTTGTCGAGTCCGATGGCACGCGCGCGATCAGTCTTGCGCTGCTGCGCATCCTTGGTAGGGAGTTGATACCTGACTTTGCCTCAGAGGTGACCGAGTCGATCTCGTCCGCAGCTCAGCGAAAAAATGGTCGGACAACTAGCTCGCCCATCGATTTGAGCCAATTGTTTGTGCCAGGCAGCGTCATTCCACCGCTATTGCCTTCGCCACCCGAGCTCGAGGCGCTGAGCTTTCCTCGACATTTCCCCAACCCAACGGTCATGTTCCCCGTTGACGGACTCCACCTTGGCCGTGCCCAGATTGGCGGCGTGGTCGTGGACGTTCGAATGCCGCAGGTTGATCGCAGTCGGCATACCCACCTGCTGGGCGCCACAGGCACAGGGAAAAGTACATTGCTCTACAACATGGCCGTGCAGGACATGCATGCCGGTCACGGGCTAGCAGTTATCGATCCGCACGGAGACCTTTACGAGCAGCTACTACTAGCCGTGCCGCCAGAAAGGAAGGCGGACCTACTGCTCATTGACCCAGAGGAGGATAGGTTCTGCCCAGGACTGAACCCATTGGACTTCGATGGCAAGCCCGATATCGAAGGAGTTAGCCGTGTCGCCAATGACATGCTCGACATCTTTGAGATCCTGTACGACATGCGTCAGGTCGGCGGCCCCGGATTTGAAGACTACTTTCGCAATAGCATGTTGCTGGCTGCGGCGGCTCCACGGGGAGGGCCGAGCGCGTCGGACGGTCTCGTGCCGTCCTTTGCGTCGATTCCGCATGTGCTACGGGACGATGATTGGCGCGACTACTGCCTCAGCAAGATTGACGCAGTCTATGGCCGAGACGAAGCAGAGCCGGTGCATCGCTTCTTCAAGATGGCGGCCGCAACGACTGGCGAACAGAAGTTCGCCAATTGGGCGCCTTACATCAGCTCGAAACTTACGCGCTTCGTGACCAACGCGACCCTGCGCAAGTTGTTCTGCAAGGGCAGAAGGACGTTGGACTTCAGATCAGCCATGGATCAACGAAAGATTGTGTTGGTCAACTTAGGTAAGGGCGATCTGGGGAGCTCGGACAGCCGCGTCATCGGCATGCTCTTGACCAAGTATCTGTTCCACGCAGCGCTCTCGCGGTCGGATTTGCCCCGTGACCAACGATTGCCGTTCTACTTCTACCTCGACGAGTTCCAGAATTTTGTGGCAACAGACATTCCTGAAATGCTTGCTGAGGCACGCAAGTACGGTCTGCATATGATCCTTGCCAATCAAACGCTTGGGCAGTTGATGCAGGCTGGTCGGCGCGAAACGCTTGACGCAGTACTGGGCAACGTTGCGACCAAGCTCTTCTTGCGCGTTGGGCTACAAGAGGCTTCTGCAGTCGCTAATGGGTTTGCTCCTCACTTTGATGCGGAAACGCTCACGCAACTGCCGGATCGACATGTCCTGTGCCGATTGCAGATGAAGGGGCAACCAAGCTTGCCATTCGTCTTTGAAACGCTTGCACCTTGGCCGCTCCCCCCAGAGCTTCAGTCTCAAGGAGCATGGCGTGGGCGTCAGAAGCACTACAGACCTCACCCGACATAGCGGTGAACGGTGGGGATGCTCGTCTGATCAGTCGGGGCGCGGCACAATTGCCTTCTCCGAAGCCTGATGGCAACTTTGCATTGGTCAGCGAGGACGCCTCAGCGGTCGCTGCTGCCGACACGTCGATTGTCAATTTGGTCAAAGGCCAGGCGCCCATCCAGAGCCAGGGACACGTACTGACTCTAGGTGAAGAAGCATCGCCAACCGCGCTTTCTGCAACATGTTCCGACGATTTGACTCAATGGATCGCGACCGTGGCACGAGTGGTAGCCAGAGGAGGCCAGCCGAGTTCAACAGCGAGGGATGAGGCATGACGACCGCTGCGCAAGGAACTAAGACTAAAGATGAGCAGGTTGGCGCCATCATGATTGCCAACGGCCGCGTCGCGGTTGTGACCGCCAGTAGTGCCGAGGATGGCGTGGATCTCGCCTTGGCGATTCAACGCTGGGACGCTGGCCACCCAGGGCTGCAGAGAGCCCTCGAACGCAAGGATGGGCCGCACCTATCTCCCAAACTGCACCGGTTCTACCGGACGGCCAGCGATGCACTGGTGTTCGTGTGTCACATCGACGCCGAGGGTGACGCCAAGTGCCATGTTCTTGCGGCAAATCCAATGAACACCTTCGACCTGGAGATCTGTGGTGCGAATTACTGGGTCTACAAGTCAGGTGTGGTCAGTCGAAATAGATTCACTGACGTTACCAGCGGTGGATGGCTCATGAATGAACTGCCATGGACTCTTCCAGGCTTGGCTGGTGCTCATAGCCAATCACGTTCAGATCTCGAGTCGGCGTTGACCTCTGCGCAGAAGTACGCGGGTGTTGCAGTAGCCCCTGGGCTATGGAAGACGTGCAACGGCAGCGTTGTCGCGGTGAGCAGGCACTCTGAAGTCACTTGGGGCGCAACTGTCGCTCTAGGAGGACATCAATTCAATGATGTGCCCGGTGTTTCGCCCGGCACTCAATACAAGCTGACGAACTCTGGTGCCGTGGTTTGGCCTGAAGCTGATGCAAAAGGCATTCCTAAGTCGATCAGAAAGGTGGCGGCGATGTCTGGGATGGCACTGTCTTCCAGACTTGACGTCGTTGATTCTTCAGGCGCGTTCGTTGAGATTTTGGACTGGTATTGCCCAAGATCGTTGCTACAACGGCCTTCCAATGAATGATCTCAGATTTTTCATTCCTAGGCCCTAGTGACCTTCAGCAACGAAGCGAGACGAGGAGTTACCTGCGGGCAAGCAACGTGTAGACGTACGAAACAAATATGCCTAGGTGCACGGCACCGAGAGCTATAGCAATGCTTACCACTGTGAAGTACCCTGTTCCCGGGCCGGGTCCGTATTCACATGACTTGGGGTGCGCAGGCGCGCCCATGCCTATGAACGACGACAACGCGTCTAGTAGGGCGCAGCCAACTGGGCTGCCTTCGATGGTTACTCCGTCGTAGCCCGTGAAATGAAACGCCATCGCAAGCATCCCCAACCACACCAGAATGGCCGCAACAAAGTGTTGGGGCGTGCGGATCAACAGCTTGAAATATTCGTACGTGAACCAGCGCAACAGCGTCAGCCATGTAGTCGGATCAGTCTTTTCAAATGTCAATCTGATCTGCTGTGACTTGACGTCTCGGATTCGGTTGAGGCATGCCAGTTCTTCATCGAAGCGAGCATGTTCGCGAAACAACCGCATCAACGCCGTCAGGATCGATATCTCTGCATTGAGTTGCGTCCCCGTTCGCGACGACTCATGGACCTTGGCGGCCAGCGTCTGCAGCGCGTCGCTGATGTCGATGAACCTCTCCTGCACCTCGATACGGTGCTGCAGTCCGCCGAACGAGCATTCCGCCAGGACCTCGCATTCGTGGCGCAAGCTGAGCGCCTCGAAGCCAAGCGTCGGAGACTCGCCGCCTGAAAGCTCAAGCGCGTCAAGCGCACAGACGGCTGCAAGCAAAAGGCCTTCCAATCCTGGCCTGGCATTTCGAAGGTCCCTCGCGCGGACAACCAGCGTCTGCGCCACTAGCGCAACCTTGCCTGGCGCCCCATGGCCGCGCGACGTTGGCAAATGATGGGCCGCAGCGAAGCCAAACAGCCTTAGCCAAGCCTGACGTCGAAGATCGTACATGCCGGCCACTGGCTTCCAAAAGACGCCACCGTCTCCTCCATGAGCACGCTCTTGCTCTCGCATGTCGTGGGCGTCGCTCTCAAGTTCCGCATCGTGCTCGTTATGGCCAGACGTGACGAGCCAGCGCAGCCTCTGGACGCGGCGTGGCCCAATTGTCGGCGGGCACGGCAGCGGGTAGGCGAGCCCACGAAAGTGTTGGGCCCGATCCTTCAGTCGGGCAATGCTGACCACTGGGCGGTCGGCAAACTTGAGGCTGACATCCTCCAACAGCAGGTCGGGCCGGCAGTCGTCTCGGTCCAGACGCTGCTTCATCAACGCCCAACTTGTCACAATATCGGTGCGGTAGCCACAGCGGTAGGCCACGTAAGCGTGGAAGCATGCGAAATCGCTCTCATCGTCAATGGCGACGGCCTGCAGTTCGCGCGTGACGACGGCGAAGCCCTCGCGGCACATGATTTGGCGCACAAAGTCGCGCCTGCCTTTCGGATCGAACGCCCAGCGGATATCACTGGGTGCGGGCTCAGGCTCGAAAGCCGGCGGAAGCGGCGAGAATACAGACGGGCGGCGGGCGAACCGCCAGTCGATCTCCGGGTATGTCAGCAACAGCATCGCTAGTGCTGTGCGCCAGGTTCCATCGCCTTCGATGCGTGGATCGAGCATAGCCAGATCTTCCAGTTCCTCGAGCAGCAGGAAGCAGTGTCCACTGCCAAGCGAGGGGGGGCTTCCAGCTCTGAGCGCGGCTTCGATGGTATCGACCGCCTCCCGGTACAGCGCGGCGGCAGTTGCCTCGCCCATCTCTTTCCAGAGTTCGACTACGCGGCTGCTAGATAAACCGTGGCGCGCTAACTCGCCGTCGAGCTTGGCCTGGCTCCGAAGGGCGATCGCGAAGACGTAGCCGGCCATCAATCGCCCCTCGGTTCCACCGACATCTTGATCATCCGCACCAGTTCGTCGCTGTCGAGCGGACGGGTACTGGCGTGACCGAGCGCTTGGTTGAGCAAACGTTTCGCCGCCATCGACGTCAGCCGCGGGTCGTCCATCAGCAACTGCATCGCCGGCAGTACCCGAATCTTGCCCGAAACAGGATGACGACAGTGCCGCAGCGCACGCAGGGCTGTCTGTACCTTCATCCGGAAGACCAAGTCGTCGATGGCCGTCAGGGCACCACGAAGGGGCAGCCGCTCGCACCAACTGCCAGGATGATCATCGGTGAGTGATGCAGTCGCATGGCTAGCGTCGGCCGGGGCTCGCACTTCGTCGGGCAGCGTCGGCGTGGGCTCAAGCGCCAAGTGTTCCCAGCGAATGACACTATTATTCGGCCGCAGAGCCACTGCGCGCCGAATCACGGCCAAGACGTCGCGCGCGTTGCGCAACAACGGCTGCCCGCGCAAGCCCCGCGCGACCATCGGATCGACGACCATGCCCTGCTTGCCTTGGCTTTGCTGCGCCGCCTGTAGTTCGTGTGCGAGGATGGCGTCGATATCCTCGGGCCGGTCACGCAATGGCGGAACGCGAATCGTGTGATGGAAACGCGCCAGAAGGTCCGAGCGCAGACGCTCGGCTGCGGCGATGCCATCAAGTTGGTCTTGGCTGGCGGCGATCACGTTGCAAGCCACTTCGACTGACCGGTCCGATCCGACGGGCGTGAAACGCCGCTCCTCCAGCACGCGCAGCAGTACGGGCTGTTTGTCGAGCGGCATCGCCGCCAATTCGTCCAGGAACAGTGTGCCGCCGGCCGCTTGAGCGAATTTGCCGGTGCGCGTGGTCGCGCCGGTGTAGGCACCACGCACTGCCCCGAAGAGTTCTGTCTCCACCAAGGTCGGTGGGATGCTGCCCAAGTTCACCGCGACGAAGGGCTGTGACGCATGCGCGCTTACGGCGTGCAGGTAACGCGCCACATGTTCCTTACCCGAACCCGATTCGCCCAGGATCAGGACCGAATCGTCGGTGCGCGCAAGTCGCATTGCCTCGGTGTAGACCTTGAACAGCTCTGGGCTCGAGACCACCGTGTCGTCCGGGATCTTCAGTAGCAGCCGGCGCTGCTCAGGCGTAAGCCGGCCATGGTCGAGCAGCGTCAGCCGCAGGTCCGCCGCCTTCGCCTGCAATTTCGACAAGAAAGGCCGCGGCGGTCCGCCCACATCCAACTCCCGCTCGTGGCTGGAGGTGAAGCGCACGAGCGGCAAGGCCGGAAAACACCGCAGGAGTTCCTGTTCCAGGCGTATGCCGAAACGGTCGTCGCCGAGAGTGCCTTGAGGCAATCCGTCGGTGGCGATGGGGCCTGAGTCGAAGTGCATGTCCAACAGCACCAGCGACCAGCGGTTGTCGTCGCCCACCGCCGCCACAGCAACGCCCAAGTCGTTGCGGCGCTCACCGTCGGCTTCCACTTGCCCGGTGCAATAGTGCAGCCGAGCCGGAAAGTCGAGCAGCGTCGACTCCAGCATCTGTTGCATAGAGGGCTCGCGCCCGAACTGGTCGTCAATGACTAGGATGGTCAGGTCCACGGCGTGCTGACCTCACGTGGCACGCGGCCACTGGCGAACAGTTCTTTGAATGGCGCCGCTGCGCCGCGCACATTCTGCCAGGCTGCGCTGATGGTGGACGCCGGCGCGGTCGGCTCCAAGATGGCACTCTCGAAGTTGTCCAACGCTTGAGTTAGGACTTGCAGACGGGTGGCATAGTCCGCACGAAGCGCCGGGTGGTCCGCCTGCACACGCCAACGCTCGAGTGCCCGGTGACGGAGGCGAGTGCAAGCCTCGACGCCGAGTTCGGCTTCAACCTGCGGACCTTCATAGTCAAGATGTCCGCTGAACTCTTCCAGCCGCTCGAGCAGCGCCTGCGCGCGCTGCCGGTAGCCGCGGAACTCGCGACCCAACCGCCCCCAGTTGCCTGTCTGCCAGCGACGCACTGCTTCCTCTGTGGACACCAGCAGAATCTCATGGTCGACCCAAGTGTGGCTGACTTGCGCGCGCAGCACCTGCACAGGGGGCGAAGTCTGGTCAGTCATGGGCCATGTTCTCGTAGTACAAGATGGGGTGGGTTGTCAGCCTTTCGAACCAGGTTTTCGCAGAGTCAAGATCCAGAGCCGGTACTTGGGCTCCCGGCTCGATCCACTTAACCACTTGTTCCAGGGCGCGCTTGACATTGGGCAGCACGTCATCGCTGATCGGTTGCTCGTACTCGACATCCGTTATCCAACCGCTGAGCGTGGCCTGCGGAAGTTTCCGTTCATCATCGTCGTAGTGCGGCACCCGTTTGCATAGCAGGCTGAAGTCGGTGCGGCCATCGGCCAGCGTGGCCATGAATTCAGCCGTGCCGCTCTGTCCGACCAGCGCCAAGAAACTGGAGATATCGCTTCGCAGAACCGCGAAGCGGGGGTGCGGCACCTCTCTCGGCAGCGCATGTGGCCCGCCGATTGAATAGCGGACGACTGCCCACCCGACGTTGCGGCCAATGCGCTCGAGAAGGGCTTCCGAGAACTCTTTCCAGCGTCCGGCATCGGTTTCGTGGATGAGAAACAGGAAGGGCGGAACGACATGTTGCAGCGATTCGCGCCAATGGTCGCAGCGGCAGAACTTGCTCCCGCCAAACGCCGCTGCGGCTGCCTCGTGGTATTGCCCCTCAGGGCAGCACGCGATTAGTTTCACCTGACATCCTCCTGCCTCAGTTGAACCAGCCTGCTGCCGATCCACAACGTCAGCTTCTTCCTGTTCGCGGAGTCGCCGTGTGTCACCTGCATTTTCAGCTTGTTATCTTCGACTCCCAACTGCAGCTCATTTCTGTAACGCCTGTCGAGGGCGTGAACAAGATCGGCGAAGGGCCGCAGTTGGTCACCCGATTCCTGCTCATTCACTGCCACCGCGCGATCCTGCTTCTTCACGACTTCCAGCAGCGTCACGAACTTCAAAGGATCTAGGTACGCAGAGTTGGCTTCAGCGGGGTACACAAACTCCCAGAGCCCGTCCACACACTTGGCCAGCACACGCTTATCGCGTTCCTCTCGCATCGGATGCCCATCGGCGATGCGCCGCTGCATCGACTTTTCGTAAAAGGCGCGCAAGAAGCTCGGTAGGGCTGACGGCTTGACGAACGCGCCCGTATTACAGAGCAGCTTGTCCCAGCTCAGGTCTTTCGCCTTGTAAACCGGAAACTGCGACAGCAGGACGTGCAATTCGAGCCTTCGCCCGTCTCCGAGCCGTCCGAGATCAAAGAACCGTTGCTTGAGTAGGTCCAGCGCCTTGGCAGGCTCATCGAGCAGGGTCTCACGAAACTTGGCGTACTGGTCGTCATTGGCCGGAAGTAACGGCACATGCTGGGTATTCGGCACGGGCATCAGCAGGGCTGCGATATGGTCGGCGCTCCACAACGGACGCGGTCCACGCATGTTGTTAACCAAAGTGTCGATGCGCAGGCCGAGCTGCTGTCTGGCATCGGACAGGAAACTCCAGGCTGCGGTGCCTGGGCCCGCACCTAGAGTTGAGGCATCGATCTCGCGTGGCTCGACAAGCAGGTCGCTGAGCGCCGCGCAAAGCACCCAGCGTGCGTGTTCGATTTTTCTGTAGCCACCACTGTGTTGGATCGCGATGACCCCGTAGTACGGGGAGCGAATCGCCTCCGAGTCGTCGAAGAGCTGCGCCACGCGCTGGTACGCGAGTTCCATGTCCTCGGCACTGGTGGCGAGCTGGCGGTTTAGCAGGCGCGCCTTCTGCTCGAGTTGCACCGCCGCGCGAGTTATCTCGCTCATGCGCTGGCGCATGTCCTCAAACAGCCCCGCCTGCATGGCAAGGCGTTCGCTCTTCTCGTGGGTCGTCTCAATCACGTCTGCCGCGATGCGTTTGAGCAGTGGCACCTTGAGCTGGCCAGCGCGGCTCCACATTTCGCGGACGACGTCGTGTAACTTGGATTCTGATAACTCGCGGCTGCCCCTTAGACCGTGAACTGCCACTTTGACGAAGACAGTGGCGGCGCGGCGCGCGTGGTCGCCAGTCAACTCGCGTGGAACCACCGAGAACGCGAGCGCCAGTAGCACGTCGCCAGCCAACTGTGCCGGGTAGTTGGGCAACATCCTGTCAGTCAGGAACTCGTAGTACTGCTGAACGCTGTCGATCGTGCTCTGGGCAACGCCCAGGCCATGAAGACGCTTCTGCCACAGCTGGGGTGTCAGACCATTGACGCTAGCCAGGCGCCAGGCATCGGCATCCTGGCGGAGGGCCACCACTGGCTCCAGCATGCTCAGCGTATAGAACTCCTCGATGCTGGCGAAGCTCTTGAGCGGCGTTGGGCCGCTAGCCGGAGCAACGGCGAGCGGATCAAGCGTCTCGCGCCAGTCGACCTTCGATGAGTCCTCGTCGGTCCAGCCGAACTGCACCTGCGGCTCGGTATCGTGGGCGCCGTCCTCGCTTGCACCGCCGTCAGTGGTGAGGCGGTAATTCGCTCCCCGGACCGAGAATGCAAGGAAATTTACCCGTAGCGCATCACCGGCGGTGCCGCCTGTCCAAGTTTCGTCAACGATCCAGCGCGGTTGTCCAGCGTTTTTCAGCTCGATCAGCAGCAGCCAGAGCAGCTCGCGCACCGCTTCCGAAACGGAGCGCGCACGTTCAATCCAGCGCATCCGATCGACCGGGGACTTCCGCAACAACGGCTCGAGATTCTCGAAAGTCTCGGGGATCGACCGCGACGGTCCGTTGCTCCTGGCGTCGATGCCGCCCAGCGCGTGCAACATGTAAGCGACATACTCGCGCGTGCCGCGAAAACGCTGCGCAAACTCGTCCAACGCGTGCGAACTCAGCTTCGACGAAGTGCCCATGCTCACCGCCAGCGCTTGCAGGTCTGGCAGTTCCCGCCATGCCGACTCAAGCGACGTCAAATCGCCGCTGCACAAAATCTCAACGATCCGGTCGATGGCTGACACTCCCATCGCTTCTATTCTGCCCGACCCAACACGAGATGCTCCTCGTGAAACGGAGTCGCCGAGCGCGCAGCCTCCTTGGTTGCTCTCCAGCCGTCGGGAAATGCGACTTCGTCCGGCGGCGCTCTCCACATCAAGAGGTGGATTGCGCGCAGACGCTCAGGCTCGGGCCGGTTGATTGCGAAACGCAAAGTCCGATGGGCCAGGATCTTCAGGCCGGGCAGCGCCTGTGCCGCCATCGCCAGGAATCGTTCGGCGTAGTCAAGCGGCTTGGGGTCCTCACGATTCATCAATTCCAGCGTACGTGACCGCCTCTCGTAGATCGGGCAATGCAGCCTCCGGATCACTACCCAAATACGGCCGCCGGGGGCAAGGTGATGGGCGCCGAGGCTGCGCACCAAGTCAAGCCCAGATCCATCACCGAGGTAGTAGGTCACGTGCGATGCGACAATCAGGTCAGCCTGCCACGGCAGATCATTGAGTGGGTGGACGTAGCTTCCAACGACCTCAACGTTTCGCATGTCATACGCGATTTCGGCGTCGGGGGCCGACGCGCCGAGCTTGGCGCGCACTGCCTGGCATACATGAGCTGCCCCTTGTACGGGGTCGGCACCGAAGAGCGCCTGCTCACCGTCTAGAAGCAGCACCTTTCGCAAATCGCCAAGGCAGGACCAATGTTTCAAGCATTCGATGAACGACGAAGTGAAGGCACCGAGACCGGCGCCGATATCGATCACGTTGCGTGGCCTGAAATGTCGCGCCCAAGCCGGCACATCATGTAGGCTCCACGGCACAGTTAGTGATGGCCGGTGCTTTTCGAGAAGGTCGTCGATCTCGACCACGAAGTCGGCCTCCGGAATGAGCAGTCGGGTTGGATCAACGGACATACTGGACGGGATCAGCGCAGGAAATCGGTCGTGTACGGCTTACCCGTCGCCGCGCCCGGTTTGAGTAGCCCAGCATCGCGCAGAACATTTTCGGTCGATTTCCAGCGGTCCTCGGTCATGGAAAGAAGCGCGGCGGATGTCCCATCGCCGCGGATAAACGGAACAACACGATCGTAGATGGCGTCAAGGTCCTTCGGATCGAAGTCCTTCGTGTGTTTTTGAAGCGCAGCAATAGCGTCTGCCTTGTTTGACAGAGCGTGTTCCCAGCCTGCGCGCAGCGCGCGCACAAAGCGACGGACCTGTTCCGGGTGGTTCTTCAGTCGAGACTCGGTCACGAAGAAGACGTTTCCGTAATAGCGTAGGCCTTCCGACTGTGCAGTAATGACGTTGATCTTCACCCCCTGCGCTGCCAACGTCACCGGTTGGTTTGTGACATAGGCGGGAAGCACATCAATAGTTCCGCGCAGGAAGGGCGTCATGTCGTATTGGATCGGCACTTCACGCACACTTGCGCTCGTCATGTTGTTGCGCACCAGTAGCGCGCGATAGAGCACATCGGTATCTGCGCCTGTCTGGACGCCGACGCGCTTGCCCTTGAACTGCTTGAACGATGTGATTTCGCCCGCAGTTCGCGTGACGAAGCCGACTGGCGTGTCCTGAAACTCTGCGGCCACCGCCATGACTGGCACGCCCTGAGCGCGCGCCAGGAGCAAGTTTCCAGCTCCGCCGACACCGAAGTCGCTGCTGCCAGTGGCAACCAGTTTGATCGGGTCGAGGCCGAAGCCGCCTGGCTCGATTGTTACATCGAGGTTCTCGCGCTCAAAGTAGCCCATCTCCTTGGCGACGAAGACGCCGACCTCCGCCATGTCTGGCACCCATGCAAGGCGCAGTTTGACGCTCTCCAACGGAACGGCGGCAGGTTGTGACGCTGCAGTCGTAGCAGCGGAACCGGGCGTGGTTGGAGGCGCCTTTTCACCGCATGCGGCAAGTAGGACCAAGAAAAGCGTCGACATAACGCGCTGGGGCATTGTTTTGAACACAGGTCTTCTCTCTACGTCAAGTGATACGGGTTATGAAGTGGTCCTCAAGGACCAGTCCGTCGAGGTTCATCTTTACGAGTGCATTGAGCGCGTCGTCGGGGGTTTCGACGATCGGCTCGCCGTGGCCATTGAACGAAGTATTTAGCAACACCGGCACTGCGCTGCGCTGCATGAAGGCCTCGATCAGCCGGCGGTAAAAGCCACTGCCCGCCGCCACGGTGTGGTACCGAGCAGAGCCATCGACATGCACGACCGCCGGCACGCGCCGAGCTGCATCCGTGCGCCAGCGTCCGGCAAAGCTCATAAAGGGGCTTGGAAACGCATCCTCAAACCACGCAGTGGCATGTTCGGCGAGGATGCTGGGCGCGTATGGACGGAATGGCTCGCGTTGCTTGTGGCTGTTGACGCGTGCATGCATCTCGGCGCTACGTGGATCAGCGACGATGCTCGCGTGGCCGAGCGCACGCGGCCCATACTCTGCTCCGCCCTGGCGCAGACCAATTACCGCACCAGCCGCCACCGCGTCAGCAGCGGTCGCGGCCAAGCGATCGGCATCGCGTATACGCTCAATGCGGTAGCTCCCACGGCGGGCAAGCCGAAAGTTTTCCAGTGCAGCAGCGATCTCGTGTCCGGTGTAGTGGTGGCCGAAATCACAGCGAGCCGGCACAGCGCCAGGCGCCATAGGCGACGCCCACGGCGATCCTTGTGCATGGGCGGCATAAAGAGCGTTCCCGAGAGCTTGGCCAGTGTCAGCGGGCGCGCAAGGGACATGTAGTTGCAGGCCCGGCAGTGACTCACGCACCGCTCCGAGCGCTACGCAGTTAAGTGCCACGCCACCGGCAAACGCCACCCTACGTACGCCGAAACGTTCCGCTAACGAGCCAACCCGCTCCACAAGCGCTTGCTCCAGCTGTCGCTGCACAATAGCTGCAATTGCGGTCGCTACTGTGTTTTCGGGACCAACTGAACTGGGATCAAAGGCCGTCGGCAGGTCATAGCCGGCATGGCGCAGGACTTGGCGTACTTGGTCGAGTGGGCGGTCGTGCAGGTTGCAAACTGGCACGACAATGCCACGGGCCGAGTCGTGCTGAACGAATGACACGCCAGGAAACTGGTGGGCGTTGCCAAATGCCGCTAGCGCCATTGTCTTGCCAGCATGTTGGTAGCTGTGCCAGCCCAACACGTGGGTTACAGCGCGATAGATTTCGCCAACACCGATCTCATCGGCGCCGGTAGCTTCCTCGTGCACGAGTTCAAACTTCGCTAGGCCATCAACCCACCGCGCGAGGTAGTAGCTTTGGCGCTGGAATCGCCCCTGCCACCATGCCTCAGACGCGCTATCGTCAAGTCTGTTGCCCATGCCGTCAAGCACGCACACCAGCGTTGGCTCTGCACTGCTGGGGGCTGAGGCGAATGCCAGCATCGCGTGACTTAGGTGGTGGTCAACCACGATAACGCGCTGAGCGCGAACGATGGCGTTCGCTTTGGCAAGGCCCGCAGCAGTCAACTCGCTGCCCAAGTGCTCAGCGGCATCGGCGCTCGACCAGCGCGTACCGCAGCAACTAGAGAGTGCGTAAACGTCGATCGCCGCGAGCGAAGTTGATTCAAGGCATTTAGCAGCCGATCGACGGAAACCGCCAGCGTATCTCGCGCGCGTTAGCCGTTCCTCGATAACAGCTCGTGACACACGGCCGTCGCAAAGAAGCGCCGCACTGCCGTCAGCAAGCAAGTGGTCAGCGTGCGGTCCTCGGAGACCAATGCGTCCAGCGTTCACGCCTAGCACGTTCATCGCGCCAAGCTCCGCAGCAGAGTTTCAACTTCGTGCGCATCATCGACTCGCGCGTGCAGTGGCGGCGCAACATCGTCGGCGGGCAGGTTGAGGCCGGCATTGCTGGCGCGTAGCCAGGCAAGGAAGGGCTCCCAATAACTTCCATGCAGCATGACCGGCAATTGCAGTTGACCCTTGGCACGGCATTCGAGGGCCAATGCGAGCTCGGCAACTGTGCCAAGACGGCCCGGCAATACCAGACAAGCTTCTGCCTGGCCTACGAGCGCGGCTACCCGGTCGGCGATGCGCGTATGGCGGTGCACCGAGCTCGCATGGGCGCTCACTGGCAGCTCGCCGTCGAAGCCATTCCACACGTGTGCGATTGCTGCCGTGCCACCTTCTGTCGCGCCGCGCAACCCTGCGTCCATCACCCCCGAATAGCCACCTGTCGCGACTGACCAGCCGACCCTTGCCGCTGCCGCTGCGCAGTCGAGCGCAAAGCGATAAAGCTCGCCTTCCTCCGGTGCGCGCCAAGTACCAAAAATCGCCAACACAGGCATGGACGATTCCTTCAAGTGACAGCGTGCCAAGCCCGCGGCAACAATTTCCGCAGTAGGCTGGGCAAGCCGTAAAAAGCGATGCCCAGGGCACCTGAAAGCAATAAAGCCACGAACAAAACGGCAGTCTCGAGTCGGTAGGCGCCGTTGAGAATCAGATAGCCGAGCCCGCGGTCGGCGCCAGTCATTTCAGCCACGATGGCCCCTACTACCGAGAGTCCAGCAGATATACGCAGCGCAGCGGTGATTGCCCCCGCGCTTGCCGGCAACAACAAACGTCGCAGTGTGGTGCTAAAGCGTGCCTTGTAGACGCGAAACAACTCTATGTGATCGGCATCGACCGAGGCGAACGCTTGCAGCGTATTTACTACGATGGGAAAAAAGCAAATCAGCGTCGCCATACCCACTTTCGCCGCATATCCGGTGCCGAGCCATACGCTTAGCAGCGGCGCGAATGCGACGATTGGGATTGCTTGCAAACTGATCAAGATTGGCATCGTGAATGCTCTTAGCCGCAAGTAGCGAGCGAGTGCTATCGCGCAAAAGACGCCAAGCGTGTTGCCCACAACAAAGCCTGCCAGCGCTTCAAGCGCTGTTACAGCGGCGTGCATTGCGAAGTTGTCCAGCCTAATGAAGAATTCTTGCAGCACGGCCTCTGGGCTAGGCAGCAAGTAGGGCGCTGGTTCACAGAGTCTGACTGCAAGGCTCCAGATCCCGAGAAAAGCCATGACCGGAAGCACTCGCGCTGTAGCCGAGCGAAGAAGTACTCCAGCCCGTGCCAGTGGCGAAGCGACATGAATTGACGCACGCTGGCGCTCGGCAAACCTTGCAATGTCAGCTTGTGACGACAAGGTTTCGTCCAGCAAATGCTGCAGCGCATGCGTGCCATGCTCCGTCACGCCGACCAGAACAAGCTGTGGATTTGCAGCTCGCAGCGTGGGCACGAGTCGCGCAAATCGTCCAACGTCGACTAGTTCGCCAACGAGCACAACTTTATGTGCACGCGCCGCGCCGCGAGAAAGGTGTGCTGGATCAAGTGAGCGCCATGTACCAATCGAAGCTGCAGCGTCAAGGAACGCCGCCGGCATAACTCCAATCATGGCCAGGTTGAGCGTCTCACGCATAGTCGGCTTGCAAACGAAGCCGCTGACACAGCGCGGACAGCGTGGGATGGTCGTAGAGCCCTTCGTAACGGTCTGGGCCAAACGGTACGTCGAAAGCGTCGACCACTACGGCCGGTCGGGCACTCAACATCACTACTCGATCCGCCAGGAAGATCGCTTCTTGCGTATTGTGGGTGACGAAAACTACAGCGCAGGAACTGGCGTTGGCCAGGCGTCGCAGCTCGATACCAAGCCGAAGTCGCGTCGGCTCATCGAGTGCGCCGAAGGGTTCGTCCATAAGCACCAACTGCGGCGCCGGGACGAAGGTGCGAATTAGTGAGGCGCGCATTTGCATGCCTCCGGACAACTCAGCCGGAAGCGCGTCGTCGAAACCTTGAAGGCCGGCTACGGCGATTAGCTCGTCAAGTCGCTCTAGCGCAGCACTAGGAACTTCGCGCTCGGCAGCGGTGTAGGGGAGCAACGCGTTCTCGCGCACGGTAAGCCAAGGCAGCAACACGGGGCGTTGGAAGTTCATTCCGACCGCAAGTGCATCATCTAGGCGTGCAGAGGCAATACGACGTCCGTGCGTCGGCTGAACTAGGCCGGCGATTATCCGCAAGAGGCTGCTCTTGCCACACCCAGAGGGTCCGAGTACGGCAGTAAAGCCTCCTTCAGGCACATCCAGCGTCAGCCGGTTGAGGACGCGCAATTCGCCCCCTCCGCGCAATGGATAGCGCAAGTCAACTTCGTCGAGACTGACAAGGATGTGTGCCATTGCTACATCGTACGCACCTTTCATGCCAGGCAGAACGACGGCGTTTTCACCTCTAGGACACCACTCAGCTTGCATCGTGTATCAAGTATGATACGTTTTGAAGCGTGGCGAGGCTTTTTTCACCTCCTTGAGATAGTGACTGCAGGTGGCGACGGCCCGGCGCACCGCGTTGGTGACCGAATACACCGTCAAGAACACCTTGCTCTGATGTAACGCCAATTTCCTCTGCCCGTTGGCTAACGAAGTAGCCCGCAGACAACTCAGGTAGCGACTTTCTGGCGGCCTTGTTAGATCATTGAGCGAATACTCTTCCGCTGAGTTATTTCGAAGAGTTCAAGCTTAAGCCCCCCACGAAATATCATCCAACTCGATTCCATTCATTCGGAGGGCAGATGCCATGCGCTGCAAGTCGCCACTGGTTGGAATTCCGATCGCCCACAGTCTGTTTTGAGAATCCACTACCAATTGCAGCGACTTAATAAGGTCGAGATTGCAGTTTTCGTCGGTGTAACGCGTGCGACCAAGGTTGGTGAGAGCCACAAGCGATTGATTGTCTGACCCACGCATCGGTGCTTGCGGTTTGCTCGCAATATATGGGTCTGAAATAACGACATCCAAGTTTGCAAGAATCGCGGCATGCTCACTCTGCAGCTTCTTCAACGGATGGCCTGAATAACACAAGATATCTCGACCCAACTTGTCGCCGCGTGAAGGTAGGGTGCAAAACCATCGTCGTAAAGCATGTATAAAATCGGCGAGGCCATCCGCTTGGTCAAAAGGTTCGCCGCCGCTGATCGTCACTCCGTCAAAATCGGTGCCGCAAGTTCCAACAAGGTACTTAATGAGCTTGCCAATAGACATCGACTTAGATGTATCGAAGCCCCATGTGTCCTTGGAAATGCATCCTTTGCAACCGATGGAACAGCCCTGAAACCAAATGCCAATTCTGCGACCATAGCCCAGCACGGTCACCGGGAAGTGGACTGATGAAATCAGCAACTCAACTTCCTTGTTCACGGTCATTTGGATTCGATCTCGACGACTTTGGTGCTGGGGTCAAGCCGTATTGAGGTTACCTGGATCACTTCCGAGAACGTTCGATTCATCATCAATCTGGCTAGCGGATTGATCAAGTAGCTTTCCAATTTCATGCCGATCCCGCGGCCACCATTGGCAAGGTCGGCTAGGCAGAACTCTGAGAGTTGGCGCCTTGCCAAGTCACTCAATTGCAGCGCAAGTTGATGCTCTTCGGCGATACGGCGCGAAATATTTTCAATGTTTCTATTGAGGATCTGCTGCCCCGAGTCTTGGTCAATGAATCCAAAAACCACGATATTGTCTCCAAATCGATTCAGCAGTTCCGGGCGACCAATTTGCTCACGGAAATGAACTCCAATGCTCTTCCGAACAAGCGGTTCTAGATCGTCGTAGGGCATATTTGGCGTAATGCTTGGATTCGACATTCCAAGGTTCGAGGTAAATATTAGGATGCACTCCGAAAAATATGCGGTCTGCCCGCGACCATCGGTGATTCGGCCATCCTCCAGTATTTGGAGAAACTTGTCCAATATTCGAGGGTGTGCTTTCTCGATTTCGTCAAAGAGAATAACTGAAAACGGATTGGCCCGCACGGCACGAGTCAACTGGCCGCCTTCCTCGTATCCGACGTGGCCAGGAGGAGCGCCGACAAGACGCGCTTCGTGATGGTCGGATGAATATTCACTCATGTCGAACCGAATATAGGCCTCAGCATCGCCAAACACAGCTTTGGCAAGTTGCTTCGCGAGTTCGGTTTTTCCCGTGCCGGTCGGGCCGGCAAAGAACAACACGCCGCGCGGGCGGTTCGGAGACGAGTTCGCTTGGGCCCCTGAAAGCCCGACGACGGCGCGCTTCAATATGTCCATCGACTTGGTAACCGCGCGACGCTGGCCTTTCACTACTTGCTCGATTTCAGCCTCCGCGTTTGCGATGCGCTCACGTAGCGCAATGGATTTCCACGGGTTGGACAAGCTGACGTCACCGAGCTGGTATCGCCGGACCAACTCGTCGACATTGGTTGACGCAGTGTCGCGACCTAGTTGCGTCAAGTCATCGAGATCGGTCAGGCTGAGGAGCGAAGAACGTGCCGTCAGCTCGTCGATGAACCTGGTACGAGCCTGGTCATCGACCCCCTTCAGGGCTTGAAGTCTTTCTGCAAACTGCGCGACTGCGACTTTGCGCTGGTCATAGCTTGCTGCCACGATGGACAGAGGTTCGATGCGCTGCGAGGACGTGAGGAACCAGGAAGGAACTTCGTCGATGTTGTCGACCCACACGACAAGTGGGCAGTTGGTCGAACGCCCAGCTACTTGGACTGGACTGGCGGAATCGCACCGCTTGAGCAGCGTTGCAAGCACCACATCCGCACCCGCGGCCTCAAGCAACCTTGAGCCATAGTCAAGCACCACACCGAACTTGAAGCGGCTGGCTCCTCGTGCCTTTTGCAGGCCCTCCAGCTGAAAGAGGCGTTCGGCAAAGACACTAGGTGCTACTTTCGCTGCAGATGCGGGGCCGGGAAGGGCTAGTGCGGTGGCGAACTCTTCTACAGTCCTTGCAGGAAGCGTTGCACCTAATGCTTCGAACGCCAGACCGCTGACGATGTCGTAGGTGACAAGAAAATCAACCCCAGCTTCAACAATTGCCGCCTTGAGTGCATGCGCATTCTGGATAGGTCGATCCTGGGCTGCGTGTCCACCAAGCATTAGATCTCGCGGGCGCCCCGAAATCACGAAGCCGCTGCGTACGGGAAGCAGTCGACGGAAGTCGCTCAGCCATTTGGGTTCGGTCAAGGCCATATGGGCTCCTTAGCGCTTGTTCGCCTTTTGCGATGCTTCTTGTGAAGTCTTGCGGCGTCGACGCTGCTGAACAAAGTTGCGCTGCGAGGTAGCTTCGTCCATGTTGGCGACGGGCGGCGCCTCGCGGTTGACGGACTCGACACGCATGGCTATGCCTGAATCACGTAACACTTTCATTGCTTGATGCAAGTCATCACACCATTCGACGTCAACCTCGTTGTCTGTTTGCAGGCCATCGTCCACCACCTTGACACACCGCGTGTCTAGTTGATCAGCAGTTAGACCTGTTCCACCGCGAATTTCGACGAAGTGGCCATCCCATCCGGGCTTCGTCGCGAACACCTTGCCGTTCTCCGTGAATAGCGTGTGGTCAATGTCCTCGATTTCGTAGCCCAGGTTTTCAAGGGCCTGGCGGAGGCTGCTGGCAACGAAAGCACGATTGGCTTCCTTTTGGGCAGTCGTGAGTTGGGCGTCTATTGTTCGCTTACGCGCGACGCCATCGCTGAATTGGTTGAGCCATGCTCCGTACGACTCCGGCGAAGCAGCTTCGTCCGAACTGAAGGCGGTGATCAGCGCATCAGGCACTGGCTCCCCGGTCTCAGCAAGCCACTGATCCGCCAATACCTTGAGTGCTTGGAAGGTTCGCTGGGCTTCGGCCACCTGGCTGTCCGCTGCCGTCAGCAGTGCCGTGACGTTAGAGCAGGCAGCGTCAACTTCTGCCAGGTTCCTGCACTCTTGCAACTGCGTGACTTGTCGGATCAATTCCTCACGCATGGGCGCCGGAAGCCCGCGGGAGGACAACGTCGCACTCGTGCGTCCAAAGAGCTTGCTAAGGCGTTCTCGTTCGTCTCGCGATGCAGACTGGGCAAGCCCATGCCGACGCTCTATTAATGACCGGGCGCTTTCAATCAAGACCGCGGGGTGTTGCGCTTCGCCTATGAGGTCGCCTGCGAGGGTTGAAAGGATGTCGTCCTGGCTGGCGTGGCTCGTTGACTGCTCGACGTCCGCCATCAACTGCCGAACATACTCAGCAAGCACTTTCTCTGATTTGTTGACCCATGCTTCGACATCTTGCACGTCATCAGACGGTGGTTGGGGGCCGACCTGTGGTGGTTGCACGGTCAATCGCGATGACACGGCGTTAGGCAGCCTGCGACGCCACGCGTCTAGCCGCTCCATTTCTGCTGCTAGGGTTGATGCGCGTGCAAGCGCAGACTGAACTCTGGCCTGGTTGCGCTGCAAAACTTCAGCTTCCCTTTCGGCTTCCCGAGCTTGGCGCAGTTGGTCGCGACGCGCCTCCTGAGCAAGCATCAATTCCTGAGCGCGCTGTCGCTCGGCTTCGCGTCGCTCCATCCGCTCTCGCTCGCGTTGTTCAGCGGCACGCGCGATTCTGGCGCGCTGCTCCTCGCGGTGTCTGCGCTCGCGCTCCGCGCGAACTGCGGGATCTACTTGGGTGACGACTACGCTACTGGACTTGGGTCGGCTCATGGCGTCGCTCCAGAGGTGGGGGCGGAATTCAAATCAAGGAAGCAGTGTTCGCCCAACTGGACACGTGCCGGCAGCGAGAGATCTTCTGCAACATCAGCGGTCACTCGGCGTGAGCGTCCATTGCTATGCACGAAGGTGCCGTTGGTCGATCCAAGGTCCATCAACTTGACAATACCTGTTTCGACGTAGAGCAGCGCATGGCGTTCGGACACGCCCTTGAACTGTCTTGACAGCATGCTCATCAGTTCTGCGGGGACACCCTTGGAAGAGCGCCCGACGACGCAAGGCAGCTTCAACGTGAAGGTCAATCCGTTGAGGCGCACAAGCAGTGTTTCTACAACTCTGAGGGAGGCCGGTCCAGGCTGGCGCGTAAACCCGCCATCGAACGCAGCGTCGGATGCAATCGGGGGAGCAGACGCTGGCATACGCCTAAAGCACTTTGCGCAACGTCCGCTCGCCATTGGATCCGGCGGAATGCAGTTGCAGTTTTCGTCGCTGTCCGCGCATTCGTGGTCCTGGCTCGGTCGTTCTTCTGCCAACGCTGGCGGTTCCGGTGTAGGAGCAACACCCATTAAGGAGGCCCCACAAGGGCAATCAAGTGGGTAGGGGCGCCCATGGACGGTTGTGCATGCAGGGCAGATGATGATCACGCTAAACCACCGATCTACTTGACACTACAGAGTGGCGCTTCTTCCACGAAGACGCGGGGCAAATTGTTGAACCGCATCGGTGCGAGGAGGTACGGGCCCTTGTTGGCATATGTGTGTCGTTAAAGGATGTGGTTTCAGCAGTCAGCCGGGGGCGTTGTCGCCGAACACATGCAATCTCACATCTCGATAGACCGGCGGATCGGCCCCGAGCTTTGCAAGCCTTGCACCGCTTATCGTGTGAAAAGCTGCGTTGCATGATGGCGCTACTTGGCAAGCCAGACGGTCTCGTAAGCGATCCAGGCCCACGATCCTGTGAGAATCGGGGCAAGCAAGCTGACCGCTACGCGAGGCCTAAAGAGCATTGCCGTCTTCAGACGTATTCCGCGCGAATCCAGCGCTGAAGCTTGGTTCACAAACAGGTAAGCCAATAGGCATGCACGAAACAGCAGATGTGCGACAACTGCCACTCCGACCCATGAAATGAACGCGGCTGTAATCCATGGATAGCTTTGGCTGGCGCTCATTACTGCATTCCAATTTAGCAGCCAGTTGCCTCCGTAGTACAAGGCGGGGAGGACGAGTGCCATGCAGCACAGCGCAAAGGCGGGAAGGCGGGACCAGAGCAGCACGACCGCAACGAGAGCCGCGTAGATGGTTGGGGAAAGTGCAGCTGCTCGCACGGCGGCAGCTTCGAAGCCTGAGTGCATTCCCTCTGGCATTGGCGTTCCACTTGGACCAGGTTCTAACTCGTTTGGGTTCGAAGGATTCTGAGGGGTGCCTTCCCCGCTGGAGCCGGGAGCCTCATGTTGGTTGAAGGGCTCACATGTAGGGCTTGAGCAAGTTGCGCTGCGCAGTTTTGACCAGTTCACATCCTTCATGAAGGACTTGATTTGGGCAACGCCAATGGCGAATGATCGGCCGTTTGAAACACCCTCAGGGCCCTTGGCATCTTGCTCTCGAGCCACGACCACTCCAACTACCAGACCACTAGCCTTGCTGATCACCGGCCCTCCTGAGTTGCCTGGCTGAACGGAGATGTTCATTTCCATCCGACCGGACCAGGAAAGGTTCGCGTCTACGAGCTGGCCGTCTAGCGCAACAAGTCCGCCGCCGTTTGGTGAACCGACTGCAACAATGGCCTGTCCCTTTACAGGACGTTTGGGGTCAATGATCAACGGATCAATGCCGCTGGGGAGCTTCGACCGATCAGCAACTACCTTGAGGACAGCCAAGTCAACGCTGCTGTCGCTCTGATATGCGATGAACCCGAACTTGTCGCCTCGCTTGGTCTGCAAGGTGGTGCCTTTTGTGCACGACTCATCATCACGGCCAGCGATCACATGGGCATTGGTCAAGACGTAGGCATCTCCCTCGTTCATGAAGAAGAAGCCAGAACCGACGCTGCATGCCGTGCGTATTTCGACGCTTGCGGAAAGCCCCGCCTTGATGACGTCGCGCCTTTGTGAGATTGCCTCAATTTCATCTGAGCATGCGACGAGCAGTCCCATTGCGACAAGGGTCGCGGCGGCATAGATAAGCTGCCAGCGATCTCGTGAACGCAGCCAACGAATATGGGGGAGTTTGCCCAAGGCAGTACTGACCAATGGCTTCTACGAACCACTTGAAGAGCGGGCTGCTTCTCCGCTCGATGGAGGCGATTCCGTGCCGTGAAGGGCAAGATCGGGAATGTTGCTTGAACTTGCCATACTCGTCGTGATGTCAGATAGGGTGCGAGACGGCCTGGTGCTGCGGTCCTCAATGCCATGTTCGATCAGATCAAGCACTTGCCTCACTTCGCGCCACGTTGACTGCGGATTGCGCTGAACGTATTCAATGACATAGTTGATTGAGCTGTTTATCTTCGCCTGATTCAGTGCTCTGCGCCCTTTGACGTAGAAGGAGTATTCCGTCTTGGGAGAGAGGAACTTCATCATTGCCGGCATTAGTTCGAGCGTGATGAAGAAAAGACGCAAGAGCCACGACATTGCATTTGCTTCGGGGTGCTTTTTGCCGATTTCGTTCAATGCGATGAGACGCGACAGTGGATCCGTGGTCCTTGTCGCTGTTGCATTGATGTCATCATCGATTTCCTTGATTCGATCCGCTTCTTCCTTGGACAGACGGCTGTTTTGAAGCACGAGCAGTTTGTCGGCTGTGTCCGAAATCTGAGCGCGGGCTTCAACGACTTTCTGTTCCAGTGCCCGGCTCTTATCCCCGTAGTTGACCCGCCTGCGCTCTTTGTCTAGCTCATCAAGGAGGATCTCCTCCTGCTTCTTGAGTGATGTCATGCGGTCATTGAGTGCTTTCGAAGCGCTTGCGAGTCTCTCGTCGGCCCGCTTGTTGATCTGCCGTTGCTCTTCCCGCAATGGTTCAAAGTTTTTGTTAACTGTCACCCGAATCTGCTCGTCGATTCGTGTCTTGAGGATTTCGGCTTCCAACGGAAAGCTAATCACGATGGCAATAAGGCTGGCCATGATGACCCGGAGAACAATGGCAAACCCGCTGTCCTTGGCCGGATCAACGATTTCACGCTCGATAAAGAAGATGGCGACGGCGTAGACGCTGGCTGCGAAGAAGGCGCCGATCGCATCTCCTGAAAAAATCGTCGTGTGTAAGGCGAACCACATTGACCCACAAGCCAAGAAGGCGGTGAGTGCTACGAGAATGCCAAAGCCCTGGAACTGAAGCCTGGTCTCGTAGGTCGATAGCCGCAGGGCGTATAGGTCTGCTTTGCAGATCCAAAGAAGGGCGGACTCCAAGGGACTCAAGCCAAGCTCTCGCTTGACGTCTGCCACGGTTCGCATCGCGTCGGCGTGCTCAGTTGTTGCAGCCACGCCAGAGGTGCCGCTGCCAACAGGCGGTGTCGAGCCAACTGAGTCGGCAGAGCTGCCGGGCGAGCGCATCGAACCTGGAGCTGTGCTTCCTCCGAGCGTCGAGTTCTGACTATCAGCCATGCAAAAACCTCCAATAGCTTCTGTTGTTGATGAGGCGCCAATACAACTTGATCGGGATGCGCTTGCGACGTACCCGCTTCAAAGTCGGTGCATCCAAGAGTTTTGCTGATGCGGCCAACCTCGCCGCGTCATGGTTGAGCAAGGCAATGTCGTCCGTCAGCCCTGGGGTGCTCGCCGTGAGTTCAGCAGACGGGCGCACTGAGGGAAGTGACTGGGTCACATCAATGATGCTTTCAGTTGACTTCAGAGCGACTGACAAGAGCTTCAAGGAATCGACGGCCGTATGCGGGCTTAGCCTGGCTCGATGCGATTCAGCCGGGAGGCGCCCTTCTGCGCTTGCGTGGAATGTTGCACCGTTCGCTAGCAAGGCTTCGAAATGCAGCCGCTCATCTGTTTGGATGTCAATCTCGATAGTGCCCGTGACGGGGCGGGACAACTGCTCGAGGACATGGCGGTCAGCAACACGTCTTGGCGGAGTACGGCCGCCATACCGCACATACAGGTACTCGCGGATCTGGTTGTAGAGCGCCATGGCGAGTGCATATACGCGATACATGCTGACGATCAGCCACATGTACCCCAAAGGATCGTCAGACTCGTCGTTGCGGGGGAAGACGTGCAGGCGATGTGGAAAAAGCTGAATGGCGTACCCGGCCAGCGGTTCTCGTCTAACGGAGATCTTGATCACGTCGGCAATGTTTACTCGAAATGCCACCGTGGCTTGCACTGGGGCCGGCCAGTCGAAATACTCATCTATTCGGTGGAACTGAATCGAGGCGGACAATACGGGCGTTCCGTCCCCGACTGCAGGTCTAGGTTCTTGACGAAGTCTTAGCCCGGACCTCAATACGCCCAGTCGGTGATACCACCTCTCGCTTTGTGTCTGGCCTTCGCCGTGCAACTGAAGCGGTAGGCTTTGCGGCGCAGAGAGACTCACTGCAGTCCTCCGCGGAAAGCAAATCGGTACGTCAAGTGGACGATTTCTCCCTGGGCGGCGACTTGGTCGGCGGGAGTTTGCGCGGTACTTGAGTTCGAGGGAGGGGCCAGACGTCCCAGCCCAGCATTGGCGAGTCCTGGATTGGCTTCGGAATGAAGGCGCAAGCCGTGGAGTACAAGGACCTGTGAAGGGCTCAAATTCTGTGCACTACGGCCCCAGCCAAAGAACCATGCCGCGCGAGGTGTGTTGTCATTGAGGGCGTGCTGAACTTCGCGCCTCAGTCCCTCCACTGAGTCCTGATCGCATGCGAGAAGCAGGGCGAAAGCTTCGATGTTCGGGATGGGCGGCGTGGGTGCCCCCTGCGCAGCCATCTCATTTGACCGTGCTGCCGCTTCAACTTCAATTTGACGCCACATCATTTCAATAGGGCCACAAGTCTCAGGTACCGCAAAGCCGTCACGCGCCCACGCAAGGTATTGAAGTGCACTCCGAATGTTCGGCAGTTCAATGCTTGCGGTGGACCGCGCCTGCAGACAAGTCCTTGCATAAACGGCCAAGTCTCTGGGTAGCAGGCTGAAATCTTTCCAGACAGGTGGCAGCTCAGGACATGCGCGGTAGATCAGTCTCAGGAGTATGTCGTCCACGTTAGTGGCTGAAACCAAATGGATGGAGTCTGCAAGGTCTGGCCGACCGCAGTCATTTCGAACCCATGCTCGAAAGGCGCGATCTGTGATCGCCGTTCGACCAAGGCTCCAGTGCCGTGCCATTTCTGTAACGGCATCTGGCAAGGTCTGACATTCGACGTCTCCGATCCGATACGGAGCGCGCTCTTCAAGCGCGCGAATGCGCTCGCGCATGGCCGGAGATTCAGTAACTTCTTGCCCTGCAAGCCACAACCGCAAGGTTTCAAGCGACCACCGCTCAGTTGGCGATGCCGTCAACATACCTTCAATCGGCGCGCGGAGGGAGCCGTGGCTCGACAGATCCCGTCCTTGCCAGTTTCTGCACAAGGCGACACGGAAGACTCTCTCGCGATCCTCAGGCCTGACCAAGCCAGAACTAGACTCTGGCAGCATGGGGTGGCGTCCCAGCAAGGCTTCCAAAGCAATCATGCCGATCGACCAAAGGTCGCTGTTGATGAACGCCTCTCCGTTTGCCATTTCCGGTGCGCTGTAGGCGACGGTACGGCCACGTGAATGGGGGGTCGAGAGACCTGCGACGAGTGCGGCACTACCAAAGTCAATCAGCGCCAACCGAATGGGCTGACTGCTGGTGACGATAATGTTTTCAGGTTTTACGTCGCAGTGGACCCATACATGGCCTGGTTCGGCCGGAATCCGAGACAGCAGGTCAGCGCAGTGGTGAAGTGCCGTCACCAAGGCTCGGACAACATCGACTTCGAGTGGTCCATGTTGCTTTAGCCAAGTTGATAGCAAGACGCCCTGAATCAGCGGCTGCAACTCATAGGATCCTTCTGCTACTAGGCTGCCTTGCTCGAAGGGGAGTGCTAGCGAATCGACGGTCGGGTTCGCCGGTGACACGAGGCGCGTATCAGTCAGGGAGCGACGATCCGCCGCCAGCTTCAACACATGCTCAGACGAACTAGCCCGATCTCTGACCTGGAACAGTCTCCTGTTTGAAGTTGCGGGTGCCAATTCCGCGAGCAATTCAAAGCGATCGCTCAATTCATGGGGCAGAGCGGGTGGACCGTTGCCATGGAGTCCATTCAGATCACCATTCGTACTGTCAATCCATTCGGGACGAGTCGCCTCTAGGGCCCCGGGAGTAGTGTTCGCAACGCCTCGTGAGGCGATGGCCTCGTCAATGGTATGGCTCATTGACTGATTCCATTGGGACCATGGAACGGCGACTGAGACTGCCCAAAGGGCCGCTCAATCCGGATGTCGCGGCCCGTAATCTGTCGCTACGTGCATTTTGCGAATGCAGCGCTTCAAGTGTGTCCTGCGGGTCGTCGTTGCTGCAAATGCCGATCGGCGCCAAGAGCGGGGCCTGCTCACGATGGACACGGTCGCAAGAGGGGCGCTGTCGGGTCGGCATCTGCGTAGGCATCTGGAGGTACCTGTCAGCGGCAACCTCAGGCAAGGCGTTCGGTGGCCATGCGGCGTACACGACGTGGCGCAACGTCTGAGATTCAACTAGGTTGAAGTGATCCATGTCCGCTTGAAATGCGCCGTGGCAATGCATGGCGTCTGGGTTAGAGACTGCTAACTGCGCGTGCAATCCAGCGATACAGCCGAATCAGAAAGCCCCCCATCAGGAAGCGAACAGCATCTGCTCCAACACTGGCTGCCATGCTGTCTGCGGCGTTCCTGCCGAGGAATGGCCGCGCAATTAGACGCAGCGCCGAGAGGCTTAAGAGCAGCGCGAGTAAGCACGCGAGAAGGAATGAAGCAATCATCAGCGCCACTTGGTATGTACGTGGCAGTTCGTGCCACCATTGCTCCGCATCGAGAGCGATTGCGGGCCACTGCTGCAAGAGCCACGGCCCGAATACCGCAACTGCGATGCCCACAATGATCAAGAAACGTGCTGCTGAAAACCTGCGCAGCATCAGGCAGAGCGCCCCCAAAGACGCGAGCACTGTCCCGAGCGCTGTCGCGAGCTGCTGCACTTGGTCCGCGCTCATGTTGTCAGTCGGCGGCGCGCTGAATGTTTCCGACCGTCGTCGCGTGAAAGTCAGCAGATTGCGAACGATGCGGAAGGGAGCTGGTCAAAAGCGTCCGGCAAGTCAACGGAAGGTGTGTCTGGCTAGATGCATCGAACCATGACGCGCCTGAAGTCGCGCATCGGGGTTGTCCACGGAACTCTTGACGCATTCCTTCCTGTCCCCCGCTGAGTAAATTCTTGAGCGATCATAGGTTGGCAGTGCGCAACAACTGGTTGGCGCGACTAAGGAAAAACCTTAGGGACGTTCCATTTGCTGTAGCCGGTTTTGATCGCGACCACCCGCCATATCAAGGCTTCAGGCATTTGTCGCAGCCGCCGGTTGTTCGGTACCAAAGATCTGGCAAGAGGGCTTCGATGTCATGGCCCACAAGTGCCTCATTCTTGCCCAGTGCGCGTTCTGCCAAGAACAGCAGGACGCCAACGCGCAGGCCCAATGCTTCGGCAATGCTGATCAGGCTTCCGACGGTCGTGTTGGACACCGCGCCAGTCTCAATTCGACGTACGGCCTGTTTGGTCAGCCCTGAGCGAGCCGCAATTTCGTCCAGAGTCTGGTTCTTCGCCATTCGAATCTGTCGAATAGTCTCTCCAAGTGGAGTCGCAAACCGCTCTGATTCGTGCCCAGCACTTTCCTCTGATGAGAGTTCGAAGCGCTTCATTTCCATTGGGGGTGCCTTACCGATGATGTGATCGGGAACAGATCAGACCACTGCTTGGAGTGGGAGTCTATGTCGGTTGCGTCACGATTGACGATGCCTGATGTCTTTTTGGAGTACTATAGTACTTCTTTAAAGTCATTTGTGTCCAAGAGTTGGCCCGCGAAGCAGGGTCGATAGAGAAGGGTGATGAGTCACTGGAACTGAATACTCGCGCTGCTGCCCTCGGTTCTCGCGCAGCGGCTCTGTCTGTGGCTGGCAGATCAAGCACGCGCTACATCGAGCGGACTAGAACAGGCCCAACTCACTCCAGTCCCCTTGGCCGACTTGCCTGTTGCTGCCATTGGTGCAAAGGCCTCAAGGTGTAGAGAGACTACGAAATGCCTGAGCAAACTGCGACTGACGCAAATGCACTCCAACAGTTGCCCAACTGATGTTTTGCCGAGGCAGCTTGAACTCGGACTGCTCGGCGGGGCGGCAATTGCTGCTCGCCCGGCAATTGCGTTTCGGTACCGTTACGACCAGGCGACTCAGCTGAGTATTCATGGGCTCACGGCTTGCTACCCCGGTATGCCCTCCCTGTCGCTAGGATGGAATCAGGCCATATCCATATCGCTGGCTGATGCGCCAGTGCACGTTCTTGGCTCGGTGCTCAACGCGCCGATGCGTTGGACGATTGGTGGTGAGCCACAAGAGCCCACAACGTTGGCGGTACTGATCGCAGACATGTTCGGCTGCCGATTGGGCGCGTTCGCTGCGTGCCACATGAACGGCACGGCAAAGCTCGTTAGAGCCTTTCAGCTTGCAGCATTGCCGACGATACTGGCAGCAAGCTGCATCAAGCGCGACCTTAGTCACGTGATGGCGGCACTGTGTGGGCCTTACGTCGACGTATTTGCATGTCTCGCGAGAGCAGGAATCTTCCCCGAGTTTGCTTCGGACCTGAATTGGTCGAATCTGCCAGCTGCGCGGACCTACCTCAATGGTTGTCCGCCTGCATGCAAGCCGCTGGCAGCGTTGGCGTTGCAGTTTGGCCGCGGCCGCATGCCAAGCAGTACCTTGCAAAGGCGCCTAGGACAGCTTCCACCTACCGTCGTAGCTGCTTACGTCATCGCAGCCCTCCAAGTCTCACCGTCCAGCCGAAGGGACGCCTTCGACTATTGGGTTGCAACTTACCTTAGGCAATACCTGAAGGGGTGCACTCGTAAATCCGACAGAGGCGTCAGAGTCCTGTTGAGTGGCGGAGCCATGCTGCTGCTTCTGTTGGCGGAAAGGCGCGCAGTTCTCCATGGCGCCAAGCGATCGAAGACAGTACGCTTTGATATTGCTGAAGGCCTGTCTCTGTACACGGGATTGCTTGGGGGGCGCGCATGTGAGGCGTTGGTGGGCGATTCAGCCGATCCGATTACGCAGTCACTCTGCAAGTGGATAGATGCAACCGTGCGAGAGTTGGTCGACCGGGCTGCCGATGACGAACTTTGTGACGTCTCTGTGGCTGCCGGGTTGATCGTCGAGGCAGATGAGGTGCTTGGTCATACGGCGGTATTTCAACTGCCCCCCCATGCATTTGAAGAGTTGTCATGGTCAGTGCTCGCAGATGAGGATGCGCTCGCCATAAGTTGGTTCAATGCTGACGAAACATGCCAATACAGTTGGTCGCCGGCGCCTTGGCCTCGTCCAGCAGGAGTACGTGCAGCGCTTGCAATGTACGGCCTTTCTGTTGAGGAGCTGACTACGTCGGTTCAGTTGCAGGAGGAGGGTGAGGAGCAGGGCAACTGCGTCGGTCGAAGTGACTATGGAGTCCGAGCTGCCAGAGGCTTTGCGAGAATTTTCCGCGTCACGTCGCCCTGGCCGCAAGGCCTTCGGGCGACCATTGAGTTCTCGAATGACACAGACGGGACCTGGATGCTGAGCGAACTGCAAGGAGGGCCCATGAATGCGAACCTGCTTCAGGACGCTGGCGCGCGCGTGGAGTTCGTCAATTCAGGCCAGTGGCCTGCCCTTCAGAAGTTCATCAACTGGTTTCTGGCTGCCCTTGCCGCGTCACAGCACTGAGCGAGGCCATGTCCATCAACATCGAAATGAAGGCGAGGTCAGGCGATCCGGGCAGAGCGGAGGCACTGCTTTGTGGTCTGGAATCGTCCAAGAAGCCTGTGCAGACTGATACCTACTATCGGTGCGCGCACGGGACGGTGCTACTCGAATTTTGGGAATGCAGCCAGGTCGGCCTGGAGCTAATTTGGTATGCCAAGCAGATAATCGAAGTCCTGTCCCGGTTTCGGTACTTGGCATTGTAAGCGCTCCCTGATTGAGGTCCTCGTACAGGCATCTACTGCTGGAATCGAAGTCAACACGATGAGGCGCCGCTGCCCAAGCTAGAGCAAATTGGCGCTCGACCTTGCCAACCTGTCGAGTCGCGTGTTGATTTTGGAAATCGGTCTTTCTTCGCGATGCACGAGTTTGTGTCTTCAATTCGACTGGAGGATGGAATGCGTTTGCAGTTGTTCGATCAAGTCACACTTCTGACGAAGTTGGCTGCACTTGGGATTGCCGCAACCCTGTGCGCATGTGGCGGTGGTGGCGCATCCAGCACATCATCTGCGCAAGGCCCAGCCCCGGCGCCATCGCCGAGCAGCCCCGCAGCTGTGCTGATTCCGGCAGCACAGACTGATGCCTCGTACAACTGTTACGACACCAATGATGGGGCACGCTGCTATGCGACGAGCTATACGTTGAAGTCAAGTTTGACTGCTTCGGAATTAGCTGAAACGTTTCAGGGCAACAATACTTTTCAAAATAAAGCATTGTTGAGTTGCAAGCGATCTGTTGCTTGCTCTATCGCCGATTTGGCGGGAAGCATTAGTACGCAGCAAGCAACCGCAATGCGTAATGCCGCTACTGCAGTCGTAAAGCTGACATTGCCTTTCCAATCCTTTGCGACAAATACCGGCAACGGGGTATCGTTTCCAGGTTTGTGTTCAGGGACTGTCATTCAAAATTCCTTGGATGGGAGGGTGTATATTTTGACTGCCGGGCACTGCCTGTATCATGATGCGCAGTCGTTTTGGCCAAGTGTAGGTGCCGGAACATATCGATCAAACGGCATTCCAATCTATGCGACCTTCTCGTTTGAAGAGCCCTCTTGTGGCGTGTCACCGAACTTTTCCGCTGTAGGCAATCGTACAGTGGCCGCAACGCCAGTATTTTCATCATATGCGCCGTACTCAGCAGCAAATGGATGGAATGGATCGCCATACGGGAGCGGCGCAGATATTGCCTTGTTGCAACTAATGGAGCCACTGCCTTTAGGTGTGAGCCCGGTTCGTGTGTCCATGAAGCCGCTGACCAATCAGTCGAATTTGTTCACTTATTCGCATCCGCTCGGTGCGGACATGAGGGGCGGCGCAATTGACGGTGGAATTGTCGGCGCGAATGGATACCAATACCTGCTGCGTGCAGCCAAGCGGGTTATTGAGCCTGGTTCTAGTGGTGGCCCACTCTTTTCATACGATAGCTTGACGAACGCCGTTGAGTTGAGAGGGGTATTGTCCGGCTCCACAGTGGCCGACGCTCAAAATCCGACGTGCATGAGCTCTGAGGATGTGGTGGTGACGCGAATCGACACGCAGTCCATATTTCTTCCGCGGTATGTGG
The DNA here is from genome assembly GCF_044043925.2 of Paucibacter sp. JuS9. Taxonomy (NCBI): domain Bacteria; kingdom Pseudomonadati; phylum Pseudomonadota; class Betaproteobacteria; order Burkholderiales; family Sphaerotilaceae; genus Roseateles; species Paucibacter sp. JuS9. Next base: position 3,767,197 of record NZ_CP194172.1, on the reverse strand, counting down.
GGCCACTTCAGTAGAGCCTCGCATGCGCAACAAAACCTGAGGCGGCGAAACTTGGGGTAGCACTTTGCTTCGGTGCGTGCCTTAGTGCGGCGGGCAAACCAACAAGTAAAGCTCCTAGGGTGCTCAGCCAGCTTGCATGATGGCCGACAGTGTTACTGTGAGGAGCTAATGATGAGTAAGCCAGTTGTACCGAAGAATAGGTCAAGGCCGTTACCTTCTCCGACTAGCCAGGTCAGAGAGCTGTCTGGAAGCAAGGAGCGATTTCAAGTGTTCATAGAGGTGGCAGTAGTTCCATTGTGGAAGCAAATAAACGAGGCGCGTGCCAAGAAGGGTTCGCACTAATTGTAAAATGCGCTCAAGGAACGTTCTTGGCAGTTTTGCAATTGCCTTGAACGAGTTGGCGCTGGAAACGGGGCGCCAGAATGAATTTCTCGAAGGCAGGCGAGTTGCCTTTAGTCGTGCATCCACTGGGCGGTTCAGCGGCGGATTTGGTACTTTGTGTCGGCGGAAGTTGAGTGCTTTTCGAAAGAGATTGCTGACTCGGCGAACGGTCGTTGCGCAGTGCATGCGCGACGCGTTCAAGCACAGAGACGAGCTGGGATTGAAAGCGATGGGATCGTCGGCAGAGATTGCGAAGTGGATTGGCGACTTGGACGAGCTGTTGTCCGTCATCCAAAGCGAAAAGCAGTCGGCCAAGCCTGGGGGCCGCCGGCTGCACGACTACATCAGCAGAGCGCAGCTAAACATGCAGGTCTTGCGGGTCTGCATTTCGCTCGATCATTCACGAGGAGAGCTTGCTGAGGCGGCTAGATCGACGAATGCTGAGTTGCGCCAGGCAGATCTACTGTCAGCGCATTCACGAAGCAGCCAACACTTCCGCGCAGCGCTCCGTTTGGCGGTCGGCTTGAGTGGCTTCATCGTCAGTGCATTTGACCAAGCTCCAGAATGAACGGCGCATTGCTTTGCATCTTTGGAGGAGTTGCACGCAGCCGGCCGGCGCCTCGGTGGCTCGCGGTGCTACTCGAAACTCGATGTCGAAGCTTCGAGTGCGGCATCTCCATTGCGCGCTGCTGGTCGGCGTGTTGACCTGATCGGCTTAATCGAGACAGTTATTCCTAGAAGACGGCGGGTTGCAGGTCTTGGCGGAGTTGCTGCTTGAACTCCACCGGGGTCAAGTATTGCAGGCTGCTGTGGGGGCGGATCTCGTTGTAGTGGTTGCGCCAGGTTTCGATGATCACGGCGGCCTCGCGGCGCGAGCGGAACCACTCGATGGACAGGCACTCGTCGCGGAACTTGCCGTTGAAGCTCTCGTCGGTGCCGTTCTGCCAGGGCTTGCCGGGATCGTTGAGCACGGTGGCGATGCCGGCGCCCGAGATCCATTCCAGGATGGCCTGGCTGACAAACTCCGGCCCGTTGTCAGAGCGCATGAACAGCGGCGCCCCGTGCAGGCTGACCAAACGCGACAGCACCTCGATCACTCGCTTGGAGCGGATGGCTCCAGCCACGTCGATGGCCAGGCACTCGCGGGTGTACTCGTCCACGACCGTCAGGCACTTGATCTGCTGGCCGCTGGCCGTGGTGTCGAAGACGAAGTCATAGGCCCAGACCATGTTGGCTTTGAACGGGGTGTGGATACGAGGCCGCACCGACGCGATGCGCTTGCGTGGCCGCTTCCTGGGCACCAGCAGGCCCGCCTGGCGCCACAGCCGATGCGTGCGCGACCAACTCAGCTCGAAGCCCTTGCGGCGCAGGAACACGCGGATGCGGCGGTAGCCGTAGCGCGGGTACTGGGCCGAGAGTTCCTTCATCGCCGCGAGAACCGGCGCATCCTTGGCCGGCATGCGCAGCTCGTAGCTGGGCGTGGCACGCGACATGCCGATGAGCCCGCAAGCTCGGCGCAGACTCAGGCCCCGTGCGCGCACGAAGGCCAGTTGTTCGCGTCGAGCCAGCGGGCTCACCATTTTTTTGCGTTGAGCTCCTTCAGGATCGCGTTGTCCAGCGCGGCTTCAGCCAGCAGCTTCTTGAGCCGGCTGTTCTCAAGCTCCAAGGCCTTGAGCCGCTTGACGTCGGCCACGTCCAATTGGCCGAAGTGCTTGCGCCAAGCGTAAATCGTGGGTGCGCTGACCTTGTGCTTCTTGGCTACCTCGGCCACCGTGGTGCGGTCCGCTTCGCGCAGGATCGCGACCATCTGCTCTTCGGTGAATCGACTCTTCTTCATAGGCTCCTCTTCGGGCGGGAGCCATCTTCCTAGATATCAATGTCTCGGAGAATCCGGGCAGGTCACGGTGCCACCACCCGCTACCAGGTTCGGGCCAAGAATGGACATGAGTACAACTGTTTCGTTGGAGGCTCAATATGCGTGATGGGTCGCAGCGTAGCTCGGGACGGGGAAGTCCCTCTCATTCGCAAGGCGGGTGCCTTTAAATGGCAAACCACCATGGCGATGGGCGCCCATCGTTGATCAGGTAGGCCTGCAGCCGGTAGAAGCGCTCAATGCTCTTCGCGCCCATGCGTGTGCCGCCCAGGCCGGAGAGACCGAAGGACTGCTTGCCGCCCTCATGGATCAGCGCCGTGAGCGAGGCATCGTTGATCGACACCGCGCCGGCCTTCATCTGCCGCGCCACGCGCATCGCGCGGGCCTCGTCGCAGGTAAACACAGCGCCGCTGAGGCCATAGGCGCTGTCATTGGCCAACTGCACCGCTTCCGCCTCGCTGTCGAACGGGATCAGCGGGAGGATGGGCGCAAAGGTCTCGTCCCGCACGATCTGCATGTCGTGTGTCGCGTCGACCAGAACTGTCGGTTGGCACCACAGTCCTCCTTCGTGTTCGACCACCTGGCCGCCGGTCAGGGCGCGTGCGCCTTTTGCGTAGGCATCCTCCAGATGGCGGCGGATGAGGGCGGCCTGGGGCGCCGCGATGATGGGGCCGATGGCGCCAGCGCGGATATCGGGCCAGTTCAACTGCAAGCCGGCCACGTGCTCGGCCAGCAAGGCGGCAAAGCGGTCAAAGACCGTGCGCTCCACGTAGCAGCGCTCCAGCGACATGCAGCTCTGGCCGGCATTGACCATGCTGCCCCAGGCCAGGGCCTTGGCGGCGAGATCCAGGTCGGCGTCGGCGAATACCAGGGCCGCATCCTTGCCGCCCAGTTCCAATTGGGCCGGAATGAAGCGGCGTGCCGCCTGCTCGGCCACGCGCCTGCCGGTGCTCACGCTGCCGGTAAAGCAGACCAGGTCGACCTGATCGATCAAGGCTTCGCCGGTCGAGCCCGGGCCGGTCACGAAGCGCAGGGCTTCGCGCAGCAAGGGTACCTCGGCCAGCGCAGCATTCAGTACAGGAACAAAGCGCGGCGTGACTTCCGAAGGTTTCACCATCACGGCACAGCCGGCTAGCAAGGCTGGCAGGGCGTCGATCAGCGACAGCAGCAGCGGGAAATTCCAGGGACTGATGACGCCGACCAGTGCATAGGGCACGCGGCCCTGTGCCACGCGGATATGGGGCAGGGCCGTGGCCTTGTCAGGGCCGGCGGCAAGCAGCTCGGGCGCCTGCTGGCACCAGCGGGCCACGGCGCCCAGCGTGGCCTCGAACTCGATCTCGCCCTCACTCCACCGGCCGGTATCTGCTGCCAGGGCTTCGAGCATTTCGCTGCGCCGCTTGCGCATGGCCTGGGCCCATGCCGTCATGGCCTGCACGCGGCCGTCGACCCCCGCCGCCAGCCAGGCGATCTGGCCCTCGCGCAGAGATGCCGCCTCGGCGGCCACTGCCCTGGGGGCGAAAACAGGCATCTGGTAGTCGACAGCGCCGCTGCGCGGATTGCGCGTCGGCAGCTTCTCCATCTCATTCACTGGCAAGAACTCCCCGGCTGTTCAGCAGCTCCAGGCTGCGGCGCTGCGTGGCCATGAAGTGTGCCCGCTCCGGCACCAACGGCTGGCCTGCGCCATCCAGCATGGTGTTTGGCGGGTAGACCGAGCCGGCATAGGTGGCGGCAAACAGTTCCAGGCGCTGGCGCGACAGCATATTCCCCATGCCGGGCCGCTGGCGCGCCCGGCGTGAAGCTGCGATGTCGATGCTGGCGTGGGCCACCATGGTCTCGCCTTGCCCGGCTTCTGCGCGCACCTCGCCCGCAAAGTCGACCACCTTGGACAGGCCGTCCACCGAGTCGCCAGGGATGTCGACCTCGCGGATGCCGGCCGAGTTGGCCGATACCAGCCAGCAGCCGTTCTCGAAGGCGCGGGCGCGCTTGGCAATGTCCTTGGGCGTGAGGCGCGGGCTGCTGACCTCGCTGCTGGAATGCAGCAGCACCTCGGCGCCTCGCAGGGCCAGCGAGCGGGCGATCTCCGGGTAGAGGATTTCTTCCGAGGCCACGCAGGCCAGCCGGCCCAGCGGCGTGTCTGCCACTGGGAAGACGCCGTCCAGGCCGTAGATCTCCAGGTAGCGGTCCCACAGATCGTGCGGTGTCGGTGCAAACATCGAGACCAGTCGGCGATAGCGCAGGATGCAACGCCCCTGGTCGTCGATGATGAAACTGGTCTGGAAGTACAGACCTGGGAAGTGCGCGTCCAGCTCATAGGCGTTGCCGCTGAGATAGACGCCGGCATCGCGGCAGAGGTCGCCCAGGCGCTGATACTCGGGACCGTCCGGTGCGATGGCCGCCTTCGCGGCCCAGCCGCTGACCGATTCGCCCAGCGGGTAGCCGGTCAGGAAGTATTCCGGCACCACCACCAGCTTCAAGTCCGCGCCGATGAAGGCCTTGGCCCCGAGCACCTGCCTGTGAACGCGCTCAATGTTGGCCAGCATGCGTGCGCGCGTGGCCGCGACGGCGTCGCAGCGATTGACGGCGTGGCAGGTGGTTTGCAGGGCGAGGGCCTGGTAGGGCGCGACAAGGCTCATGAAGGGCTCCCGGCTCAAGATCGATCAGAACGGCTTGACGGCGCCGAAGAAGGCCACCGTGGCGATCGAGATCCAGTACACATAGGCGATGCTGCGGCCGAAGTTGATCGACTTGTCCAGCCTGGCTTCGACCTCGGCATTCGGGCCCTGGGCCAGGATGCGGAACATGGTGGTCCACTCGCGCATGATGAAGCGCAGCTTCAGCCCGATGATGAGCGTCCAGGCATAGACGGCCATCTTGGCCGAGAACCAGCGCTGGCCGGGGTCGGCGGCCAGCGGGCCATGACCCAGCAGCGAGCTGATCGCCACGATGAAGAGCAGGGGGATCAGCACGAAGCGGATGCGCTCATCCCATTTCGTCAGCGCCAGACCGCGATCGGTCTCGCGGAACATGAAGGCGCCCCAGCACAGTGAGAGCCAGCCGGCGAGCAGGATCCACATGCCGGTGAGCCAGTGCCCGCCCAGCGGCTGCACGCCCCAGAAGAAGCCCATGTGCAGCCCCAGCGGCAGCAGCAGGATGATGCCGCTGCGGGCCAGGATGTCGATGCGGTAGGCGGTCTCCATGTGGCGGCGCCGTTCTTCCAGCGGCAGCTTGCGGTTGATCACGTTGTACGAGGTCTGGAACACCCCCCATTCGCCGCCCAGCCAGTACACCATGCAGATGATGTGCAGCCAGCGCAGCACGGCCAGTTCATTGAAATCCATTGCCTGTCGTCCTTGGGTCTTGATCTGATGACGACGGACGGGGTGCAAGACCTGTGCCACCGACGCTGCAACACACCGCGCCCCTGGCGCCCGGCTGGTTTGTTTCATGTCGCAACGCGCGGCCGCTGCTTGAAACGTTTCTGCAACGAAACCGGGCGCTATGCCATTGGCACGGGCTTTGCACTCCGGGCTCTCAAGCCATCTTTCGAAACAGGAGAGCCTTGATGAGACCGCATGTGGAGTTGATCGACGAGAAGGACCTGATCTGGCATGTCGCCGAACTGCCGCATGGCCACGGGCAGGCGCGTCAGCGCAACCTGAACTACTGCGAGGAAAAGGGCGAGGCTTCGCTGTCCGTCGAGTTCCAGAGCGACTGGTCGCGGCCGGCCGGCGTGCATGCCGCGCAGACGGAATGGTTTGTGCTCGAAGGCGAGGTCGCGATTGGCGACGAGGTGCTGGGCAAGGACGACTACTTCATGGCGCCGGTCGATGTGCTGACGCCGGCGCTGCGTGTGAAGGCCGGCACTCGCGTGCTGATCTTCCGCGAGTTCGGCGATTGGGGCTTCACGCCGGCCTCGGCGCATGGCGCGCGCTACAACCCGGCGCAGGAACTGGTGGTCAAGCGCGCCAGCCAGATGGCGTGGTTCGAGATCACCGACCCGGTCAATGGCAGCCCGATGGACTTCTCGCGCGGCGGCACGCCGGTGCCGGGCCTCTACATCAAGCTCCTGCATCACGACAAGGTCACGGGCTTCTACACGCGCCTGATCAAGGCCAAGCCCGATTGGGTCGAGCATCCGCTGGCCCACCATCCCTGCTACGAGGAGGCCTACTGCCTCGAGGGATCGTTTGAGTACAACTACGGCCAGATGTGGCCGGGCACCTATTTCTTCCGGCCGGCCGGTGTGCGCCATGGCGACTTCACCTCGGGTGCCGAGGGCACGACCTGGCTGTTGCGCTGCGATGGCCGCCTGGTCGACTGGTACACGGACGAAGCCCGCGTGGAGATGCATGGCAAGCCGGTCAACTGGGGCCCGGAGTTCCCGGGGTCCGAGCCCCCGGTCTTCTTGCAACCCACGCGCTCGCGGTCGGTCGGCCCCATGAAAGATCCGAGCTACCAATGAGCCCCAAGTCTTCGGCGCTGTGCGCCTGCGCTCTCCCCCAAGGGGGCCGTCACTGCTTGGGGCGGCCCTGCGCCGTGAACCAATGATCGGCCGCGACTCCCTCGGCTGGCGCAAGGTATTCGCCGTGTTCGGCCCGTCCACCAATACGGTGGTCGAGCCGGAGTTCGCGGCCATGCGACCCGCCGGCGTGACCCACCAGTACCGCGACATCTACATCGAGAACGCCCGGGCGCTGTCGGACGAGGCCTTCATGGCCGGTGCCGAGATCATCCAGGGCGCGGTCGATGCAGCACTGCGCACGGCCATGACCTGCGAGCCGGACTACCTGGTGATGGGCGTTTCGGCCATCACCTTCATCGGCGGCGCACCGGCCTGCGACAAGCTGATCTCGCATGTCGTGGACCTGACGGGCAAGCATGTGAGCGTGGGATCGCTGTCCTGCGTCGAGGCGATGAAGGCCTATGGCGGCATCAAGCGCATCGCGGTGCTCTCGCCCTACTACCCGCTGGCCAATGCCCATGTGGCGCGATTCTTCAGCGACCACGGCATAGCGACCGTGCGCGACCTGCCGCTGCGCTGCAAGAGCTGGACCGACATCTCTCGGGTCAGCGATCGGCAGATCGCGCAAGCCCTGCTGCAGCTGGACGGCGACGACATCGACGCCATCGTGCAGGTCGGCACCAATCTCAGCATGGCGCGCATGGCGCCCTATGCCGAGGCCTTTCTCGGCAAGCCGGTGATCGCGATCAACACCGCCACCTACTGGCATGCGCTGCGCACCAACGGCATCCGCGATGCGGTGGATGGCTTCGGGCCGCTGCTCTCGCATCTGGACCTCAGGAAGGACTGAAGAGCCATGGAAATGTCCAGCAAGACGGCCCGGGAGATCTGGGCCGATGTGAAGGCCAACCCGGCACGCGCCCGCTTCGGCTACGGACGCAAGGCGGTGCTGGTCAACATCGACTTCCAGTGCGCCTACACGCGGTTCGATGAATTCAAGACCGCCTACGAAACCGACCCGCGCCAGATCGAGCATGTCAACGCGCTGGCCGCCGCCTTCCGCGCGAAGGGCTGGCCGGTGGTCTGGACCCACGTGGCCTATGCCGACTCCGGAGAGGACGCGGGCGTATGGGGCACGCGCACCAACACGCCCGACTCGCTGCAGAACATCAAGCACGGCTCGCGCCGCACCGAGTTCGACGAGCGCTGCCAGATCGAACGCAGCCGCGACCTTGTCTATTGCAAGCGCATGCCCTCGGCCTTCTTCGAGACGCCGCTGCAGTCGCTGCTGGTCTGGCACCAGGTCGATACCGTGGTCATCACCGGTGGTTCGACGTCCGGTTGCGTGCGTGCCACGGCCGTGGAGTCGCTCTCGCGGGGCTACCGCACCATCGTCCCCGAGCAATGCGTGGCCGACAAGCACGAGAGCTACCACTTTGCCAACCTGACCGACATGCAGCTCAAGTACGCCGACGTGGTCGATGTGCAGGAGACGCTGGATTGGCTGGGAGGCGCGTCATGAGGGCTGATCCCGGCGCCTATTCCGGTTGGGCCTACCGTGGACGGCCGAAGATCACCTGGCCGGGCGGCGCGCGGGTCGCATTCTGGGTCGCGCCGAATATCGAGTTCTACGAGTTGAATCCCCCGGTCAATCCGCAGCGCGCGGCCTGGCCTCATCCTTGTCCGGCGGTGCCCGGCTACTCGATCCGCGACTGGGGCAACCGTGTCGGTCACATCCGCCAGATGCGGCTGCTCGACAAGTACGGCATTCGTGGCTCGGTCTCGTTGTCGGCCGCGCTGTGCGAGCACCATCCCGAGATCATCGCCATGTGCCGCGAGCGCGACTGGGAGTTCTTCTCGCACGGCATCTACAACACCCGCTACACCTATGGCATGGACGAGGCCCAGGAGCGGGCCATGCTGCTGGACTCGATGGACACCATCGAGCGGCACTGCGGCCGTCGCCCGGCGGGCTATCTCGCGCCTGCGCTCTCGCACAGTGAGCACACCCTGGACCTGTTCGCCGAGGCCGGCGGGCTCTACACCTGTGACCTGTTCCATGACGACCAGCCCACGCCGGTGACGGTGCGCGGCGGCCAGCGCTTTGTCTCGGTGCCGTATTCGCTGGAGCTGAACGACACCATCGCCTACGTCGTCAACAAGATCGAACCGCGCCGCTATGGCCAGATGATCATCGACGCCTTCGACCAGCTCTGGGCCGAAGGCGCACAGAGCGGCACGGTGATGTGCATCCCGACCCACAACTACCAGGTCGCCTGCCCGCACCGAATGAAGGCCTTCGAGGAGGCGCTGGACTACATCAGCTCGCACGAGGGCGTGTGGCTGAGCACCGGCCGCGAGATCGCCGAGCACTACCTGGCGCATCACCATGACACGGCGCTGGCCGACATCGCCGCGCGTGATGCCGCTGCGCGAAAGGCACTCGCATGAGCCCCGCACGGCCGCCCGAAGGGGCTCATTCCCGCTTGGCGGGACAGGCCGCAGGCCGAAGGGTGCACCAATGAGCCTTGACTCCGCGCACCTCGAATACCCGCTGCGGCGCTATGGCATGGACCATGAGCGCTACGACTGGACCCTGCTGCAGCAGCGGCCCGTCTTGCGCTGGCCGGGCGGCAAGCCGCTGGCTGTGTGGATCAATGTCAGCCTGCAGCACTTCCCGCTCAACCCCAGTGCCAAGCTGAGGCTGCCCGGCAGCATGGCCATGCCCTACCCGGACCTGCGCCACTTCACTTTGCGTGACCATGGCAATCGCGTCGGCGCCTGGCGCGTGCTGGAGACACTCGATGGGCACAAGCTGCCCGCCAGTTTCGCGATCAATGCCGAACTGATCGAGCGTTGCCCCGAGCTGATGTTGGCGGTCAGGGACAGCGGCGCCGAAGTCCTGGGCCATTCCTGGAACATGGACACCGTACATGCCGGTGCCTTGGAAGAAGACGCCGAGCGGGCGTTGATCCAGCGTTCCTTGCGCGCGCTGAGCCGCACGTTCAAGCGCGAGATCCGCGGCTGGTTGAGTCCCGGCCGCCTCGAGACCGTCCGCACGCCCGAGCTGCTGCGCGAGGCGGGCATCCGCTGGTTCGCCGATTGGGTCAACGACGAGCTGCCCTATGCGTTCCGCACGGCAAACGGCCCGCTCCTGGCGATGCCCTTGCCGACAGAAACCGAGGACCGCTTCGTCGTGCTGGACAACCTCCATGCCGAAGCCTCCTGGGCCGAGCAGGTGATCGATGCCTTCGAGTTCCAGCGCGCCGAGGCGCGGGCCTGCGGGGCCGGCCGCCTGTTCTCGCTATCGCTCCATCCCTGGGTGACGGGCCAGGCCCACCGGGTCAGGCATCTCGATCGCGTGCTGGCCCATATTGCCGCCGCGCAGGATGACTGCTGGCTGGCGCAGCCCAGCGAGATCGCGCAGGCAGCGGGGGTGCAGGCATGAGGGTGCTGGTCAGCGAAGTCGGGCCGCGCGACGGCTTGCAGAGCATCAGCGCCATCATGCCCACCGAGGCCAAGAAGCGCTGGATCACGGCGCTGGCCGCGGCCGGTTTGCGGGAGATCGAGGTCGGCTCCTTCGTGCCGGCCAGGCTGCTGCCGCAACTGGCCGACACGGCCGAGCTGGTGGCCCATGCGCGGCAGATTGCTGGCCTCACCGTGGCTGTGCTGGTGCCCAACCTGAAGGGCGCCGAAGCCGCGTTGGCAGCCGGCGCGCACAAGCTGACGATTCCGCTGTCCTGCAGCGAGACGCACAGCCTCAGGAACGTGCGGCGCAGCCATGCGCAGATGCTGGACGAGGCGCGCGCCATCGCCGCAGCGATACGGGAACTGCCGGCGGCCGAGCGGCCGCATTTCGAGGGCGGCCTGTCGACGGCTTTCGGCTGCACACTGGAAGGCGCGGTGCCGGAGCGACGCGTGGTCGAGCTGGCGGAAGCGCTGATGGACTGTGGTTGCGACGAGGTGGGCCTGTCAGACACCAACGGCTATGCCGACCCGGCCGGCGTGCGCCGCCTGATCCGCGCGGTCTGGGCCGGCGTGGGCCGCGAGCGGCTCACGGGCCTGCACCTGCACAACACCCGCGGCCTGGGCCTGGCCAATGCGCTGGCCGCGCTGGACCTGGGCATCAGCACGCTCGATGCCTCGCAGGGCGGCCTGGGCGGCTGCCCCTTCGCCCCCGGTGCCAGCGGCAACATCGTGACCGAGGACCTGGTGTTCATGCTGGAGGCCATGGGCCTGGACACCGGCATCGACTTCCGCGGCCTGCTCGCCGCGCGCGCCGTGCTGGCGTCCGCGCTGCCAGACGAACCCTTGTACGGCATGGTGCCGCTGGCCGGCCTGCCCCTGAATTTTTCCCAATCCGCATGAGCAAGAACGCATTGCCGCTGGCCGGTCTGACCGTCATCGAATTCACCCACATGGTGATGGGCCCCAGCATGGGCCTGATCCTCGCTGACCTGGGCGCCGAGGTGCTCAAGATCGAGCCGCTGGAAGGCGACAACACGCGCCGCCTGGGCGGCTCGGGCGCGGGCTACTTCCCCATGTACAACCGCAACAAGTCCAGCCTGGCGCTGGACATGAAGTCACCCGCCGGCCTGGCCACGGCGCTGCGCCTGATAGACGGTGCCGACATCGTGATCGAGAACTTCCGGCCGGGCGCGATGGAGGCCTTGGGCCTCGGCTATGCCGCGCTGTCCGCGCGCAACCCGCGCCTGATCCATTGCTCGGGCAAGGGCTTTCTGTCCGGCCCCTACGAGCGCCGCACGGCGCTGGACGAGGTGGCGCAGATGATGGGCGGCCTGGCCTACATGACAGGCCTGCCCGACAAGCCCATGCGCGCGGGCGCCTCCGTCATCGACGTGACAGGCGCGATGTTCGGCGTGATCGCCATCCTGGCCGCGCTGGAGCAGCGGCACAGCACGGGCCGGGGCCAGGCCGTGACGACCTCGCTGTACGAGACCACGGCTTTCCTGGTCGGGCAGCACATGGCGCAGTACGCGGTCACCGGCAAGCCGGCGCCGCCGATGTCGCAGCGCCAGTCGGCCTGGGGTGTCTATGACATCTTCGAGTCCTGCCATGGGGAAAAGGTGTTCGTCGCGGTGGTCAGCGACACCCAGTGGCGCATGCTCTGCGAGGCCTTTGGCTTCATCGAGTTCGCTGCGGACGAAGCCCTGGCGCGCAACAACGAGCGGGTGCGCCAGCGCGAGCGCATCCTGCCGGTGATACGCGAGCGCTTCCGGCTTTACAGCCAGGCCGACCTGATGCTCAAGCTCGAGCGCACCGGCCTGCCGTTCGCGCCGGTGGCACGGCCCGAGCAGCTGTTCGACGATCCGCATCTCAATGCCGGCGGCCTGTTGCCGGTCACGCTGCCGGGCGGGCAGCAGACCAAGCTGCCGGCGCTGCCCATTGAGATGGACTCGCAGCGCCTGGGCCTGCGGCGCGAGCCGCCGGCCGTGGGACAGGGCGGGCCCGAGGCGCTGCTCGCGGCGGGACTGACCCAGGCGGAGGTGCAGGCTCTGCTGGACCAGGGCGTGCTGCGCGCATGAGTGGCTTGAGCCTGTTCGAGAAGATCTGGCACAGCCGGCGCATCGCGGCGCTGGGGCCGGAGACCGACCTGCTGCGCATCGACCGCGTGATGCTGCACGAGCGCACTGGCGGCGTCGCCCTGCGCGCCCTGGCCGAGCGCGGCTTGCCGGTGCGTGCGCCCAAGCAGGTGTTCGCCACCTTCGACCACATCGTCGACACCTTGCCCGGCCGCAGCGACCGCACGTTGATGGCGGGCGGCGAGGCCTTCATCCGCACGACGCGCGAGGAAGCGCGCCGCACCGGCATCCACTTGTTCGACCTGGGCGACGAGCGTCAGGGCATCGTGCACGTGATCTCGCCAGAGCAGGGCATCGTGCTGCCAGGCGCCACCCTGGTCTGCCCGGATAGCCACACCTGCACGCAGGGGGCTTTCGGGGCGTTGGCCTGGGGCATAGGCTCATCGGAAGCCGAGCATGCGCTGGCCACACAGACCTTGCGCGTGCGTAGGCCGCGTTCGATGCGCGTGAGCTTTGAGGGCAAGCTCGCGGCCGGCGTCACGGCCAAGGACATGGCGCTCGCGCTGATTGCCCGCCATGGTGCGGGTGGTGCCGAGCGCAGCGTGGTCGAGTTTGCCGGCGCGGCGGTGCGGGCGCTGTCCATCGAGGCACGCCAGACCCTGTGCAATATGGCAGTGGAGTTCTCCGCATTCAGCGCGCTGATCGCGCCGGATGCGGCGGTCTGCGAGGCCTTGGAGGGTCGGCCCTTTGCGCCGCAGGGCCCGCTGTGGGAGCAGGCCCTGCAACACTGGCAAGGGCTCTACAGCGACGCCGATGCGCGATTCGACGCCGAGCTGAGCGTCGATGTCGAAGGTCTGGCGCCCATGGTCACTTGGGGCACCAGCCCTCAGCACGCGATGCCCGTCGACCAGGCGGTGCCGGACGATGCGCCAGAGCAGCCGCTGGCCTATATGGGGCTGGAGCGTGGCCAGCGGCTGCTGGGCCTGCCGATCACGGCGGCTTTCATCGGCTCGTGCACGAACAGCAGGCTGAGCGATCTGCGCGCCGCCGCTGCACTGCTGCGCGGGCGCCGGGTTGCGCCCCATGTGCGCGCCATCTGCGTGCCGGGCTCCAGCAGCGTGAAGCGCGCGGCCGAGGCCGAAGGCCTGGACCGGGTGTTCACCGCGGCTGGCTTTGAATGGCGCGAGTCGGGTTGCTCGATGTGCTTCTTCGCCGGGGGCGAGAGCTTTGGCCAGCGCGAACGCGTGGTCAGCAGCACCAACCGCAATTTCGAGGGCCGGCAAGGGCCGCAGACGCGCAGCCATCTGGCCAGCCCAGCCACGGTGGCGGCCTCGGCGCTGGCCGGCTGCATCGCTGACTTGAGGGAGCTGGCATGAAGCCCTTCACCGTCCATACCGGCGTGGCGGCCGCGCTGCTGCGCGACAACATCGACACCGACGCGATCATTCCCTCGCGCGAGATGAAGACCGTGGGCAAGACGGGCCTGGCCGAGGGCCTGTTCGCCAACTGGCGCTATGCCGATGTGCAGACGCGGCGGCCCGACCCTGAATTCGTCCTCAACCGGCCCGAGCAGGCGGGCACCAGCGTTCTGCTGGCAGGCCGCAACTTCGGTTGCGGTTCCTCGCGCGAGCATGCGGTCTGGGCACTGGCCGAATGGGGCATTCGAGCCATCGTGGCGCCCAGCTTTGGCGCAATCTTCTTCGACAACTGCTTGCGCAACGGATTGCTGCCTCTGGTCCTGCCCGAGACCGAGGTGCGCGAGCTTGCCGAGGCTGTCCAGGTGGATCCACAGGCCAGGCCGCTGACGCTGGACCTGTCTGCCGGGAGGCTGCTTGGACCATGGGGGCTATCGCGTGCCATCGAGCTCGCTGCTGAGGACCGGGAGATGCTGCTGACTGGCCTCGACCCGATCGAGCGCACCCGGCAGCTGCTATCGCAGATCGAGGCCTTCGAGGCAGCGGACCGCAGGCGCTTTGCCTGGCTTTACCTGAGCTGAACACGATGCTGGAACGGCCGCATACCGAATTCATCCAGGCGCAGCGCCTGCCCTGGCGGCGCCTGCCGCCGGGTGCAGCCCGGCCCGATGCCGAGTACAAGTACCTCAGCCGCGATGCGAGGGACGGGGCCTGTTCCTGTCTGATCCGCTATCCGGCCGGCTGGTCACGGGAGGCAACCGAGGCGCTGGCCACGGCGGAGGAGTTCTATGTGCTGGAGGGGGCACTCGAGATCGACGGCCTGCGCTACGGGGCGGATCACCATGGTTACCTGCCAGCCCATTGGCCGCGCCATCGCATGTCGGCGCCGCACGGCGCCGTGGTGCTGACCTTCTTTGACAGCCAGCCCGAGTTCAGCGCCGCCGGCGCGCAGCCCAAGTGCGATGCGCAGCCCCTGCATCTGGACGTGCTTCACATGCCGTGGGACATGTCGCTCAATGACCCCAATCTCGCGCACCTGGGCATTTCACGCAAGAACCTGCGCGCAGGTGCCGACGGCTCGCGCAGTTTGCTGTCGATGATTCTGCCGCACAGCGAGCCGCCGCGGTCTCGCGGGCCGCGGGAGTCGCACCCGGTGGTGGAAGAGTGCTATGTGTTGTCTGGGTCCTTGGTGGGACCCATGGGCGAAATGCAGGCAGGTGCCTACTTCTGGCGCCCGCCAGGCATTCCGCACGGCCCGTTCGGCACGCGCTGGGGCTGCGTGGCGCTGATCCGCTTTCTCGGCGGGCGGCATGTCAACCTGTGGAGCCCGGACGAGGCGCCGTTCGACTTTGACGCCCCATACAGACCGGTGTTGCCGCAGGAGCTGGCGCCAATGGCCGCCCTGCCTGCACTGGAGCAGCCGCCGCGCTACTAGGGCGCCGCTGCTGGTGGGCCACAATCGGCGCATGCCCGACCTATTGCGTCTTTCGGCCCTGCTTCACCTGACAGGCTTGATTGCATTCGCTGGCGCCGCGCATGCCGGCTGTACACGCACGATCGTCATGCCCATGGTGCAGCTGCCGCAAGCGCCGGCCACTGCGCCGGATGATTCCAAGCTGCACCGCACGGTGCGCGAGGTCGGCGCTGCCCTGGGCTGCGAATTCAGCTTCCCGGCGGTGCCCCGGCCGCGCCTGCACCAGATGCTCCTGAACAGGCAGGCCGATGTGATGCTGCCGGCCGCACGCGACCCCGAGCGCGATGCCGCCGGTGTCTTTGTCTCCATGGCACGTATGCCGCTGGAGCTGGTGATGCGCAAGGGCGACCCGCGGCGACCCAGTGATCTCAATGCCCTGGTTGCCGATGCCGGCTTGCGCGGGTTGATGGTGCGTGGCCAAACCTGGGGCGGCGCGCTGGACCGGGCCATGGACGAGCAGGGCGCGACCCGTGTGCACCGCGTCAGCGACAACATCACGGTGCTGCGCATGCTGGTCGCTGATCGCGCCGACTTCACCGTCATCTCGCCCGACCTCTTTCGTGGCCTGGGGCATCGCGAGGAACTGCGCGAGGTGGTGCCTCAGCTGGAGTCCTTGCCGCTTAGCGGCTTGCCGGACATCGAGGCCGGGGCCTATGTGTCGAAGTCGCTCAATGTGTCGGATCGCGCGCTGGTGCTCAAGGTGTTCTCGACCGATGCGGTGCGCAAACTGATGCAGGTGCCGACGTCTGTGGCGGCATCCAGCGCACGCTGACAGGGGAGTGTCCGACGCTCAAGCCGGTTCGCCCAGGTCGCGCAGGCGCCGCCACAGCGTCGTGCGGCTGATACCCAGCATTTGTGCCGCGAGCTGGCGGTTGCCGCGCGAGCGTTGCAGGGCGGCTCTGATCGTGGCGTCGTCATGCTCGATGCTGAGTTCCAGGCTCGCGGGCTCACCGCTGGGTTCCGGCACGAGACCGTTGTCGCGGCGGGTCAGTTCCGGCGCTTCGCGCAGGAACAGCCCGTAGTCGACGCTGCCCGCATCCTTTGCACCGAAGAGAAACACCGCAAAGCGCTCCATGAGATTCTCAAGCTCGCGGATATTGCCCGGCCAGGCGTAACTGGTGAGTGCCGGCAGCAGCGGCTGCAGCATGCGCTCGGCACGCTGGGCGGAGCCGACCTCCCGCAGCTTGCTCTCCAGCAGTTGGCCGGCCAGCAGCGGCAGGTCTTCGGCGCGTTCGCGCAAGGGCGGCAGCGCGACCTGCAGGATGTTCAGCCGGTAGTAGAGGTCGGCCCGGAACTGGCCGTCGGCGATGCGATCTTCCAGTGAGCGGTGCGTGGCAGCGATCACGCGCACATCGATGGACACGGGCGAATTGCTGCCCAGGCGCACGACTTCACGTTCCTGCAGCACGCGCAGGAGCCGGGTCTGCAGGGAGATCGGCATGTCGCCGATCTCGTCGAGAAACACGGTGCCTGTGTGCGCCGCTTCGAACAGGCCGCTCTTGCCACCTTTGCGCGAGCCGGTGAACGACCCTTCCTCATAGCCGAACAGCTCGCTCTCCAGCAGGGACTCGGGAAAAGAAGCGCAGTTCAGCGCAACAAACGGGCCCAGCTTGCGGGCGCTGGCGTTGTGGATGGCCTGGGCGAACAGCTCCTTGCCGGTGCCGGTCTCTCCAGTGATCAGGACGGTGGAGGATGTACGGGCGCAGCGTTCCGCCACCGAGCGTGCATAGCTGAGTGCGGCGCTGGTGCCGGTGATCAAGTCGAAGCTGTAGCGCGCCGAAACGCTGCGGGTGCGGCGCTGCGAACGGATGGTGGAGTCGGCGCGATGAATCGCTGCGGTTTCGCGCAGCGTGAGCAGGGCACCCGTGTTCAGCCCGCGCTCCCGGATCCCGGTGCGGCTCATCAGGTAATTGCCCCGGCGCAGTTGCACCACCACCTCGGCCTCGTCGGGTTGACCGTCCAGCACCCCGGCAAGCGAGAGCTCAGACGCGATGTCTGGCAGGCGCCTGCCGATGGGCTCTTCTTCGCCCAGGTCCAGGATCTGCCGCATCGGCGGGTTGATCGCCGTGATGCGGTGGCGGTTGTCCACCGCCAGGATGGCTTCGTGCAGGTGGGAGAGTATGGCGTTCAAGTTCTCTGAGCGCGCGCTCTGGCGGATCGCGTTCTCGCCGATCTCGATCGCTTTTTCCAGTGCGCGGTCGATGGAGCCGGCGGTGTAGAAGAGCACGCCGCGCATGCCCAGCTGCTCGGCCAGGCCCACGATGAGGCTGGAGCCGACCACCACCTCGATGCCGCGCCCCTTGAGCTGCAGCATGCATTCGCGCGCCTCGGCCAAGGTTTCGTAAGTCAGCTGTTCAAGCTCCACCAGCAGCAGGTCCTTGACTGAATCGAGCTCACTGATCGACCCGCGGTAGACCACCAGGCCGATCCGTGGAGCGATGCTGCGCGCGGTCTTCAGGGCATGCAGCAGATCGAAGCCGGTGACGTCGATACTGGCCACCGGCAGCTCCAGCTGCGAGCGCAGGACAGCGGCGTTGTAGCCGGCGCTGACCACGACATCCACATCCCCTTGCTGCTCAATCTGGCGGCCGCGGAACATTGCGTCGTCGAGCACGTATTCATCGACGGTGATTTCGGCGCGATCGCGAAAGCGCGACTCAGCGGACAGCACCAGGCCAGTCAGGGCCTTGTAGGTCAGCACGCAAATGCGCGGCTTGCGTTGGTACGGGAAAACCATGGGATTTGAGCTCGCTGCGCGTTTCGTCGCGCCATGGTCTTCATCCTAGTTTTGAAACGTGATTTGTTGCACCCAGGAGAACCCACGTTTCATGCACGAGCTATGCCCGCGCCATCTGTTGCATGACCAAGCGATGAAGTGTCAAAAATCGTTCCAAGCGTGGTGGCAAGAATCTTGCTTTTCAGCAAGTCAAGAAGCACTCGATCGACTGCTTCAACAGCCACCAGGAGACCGCATGCAGTTCAAGAAGACGCCGCTTGCCAGCGCCGTGACCGGATTGGCCCTCATGACCGCAGGCCTGGCCTTTGCCCAGGCGCAGACCAACGAGCTGGAGCGTGTCGTCGTGACCGGCTCCAACATCAAGCGCATCGACGCCGAGACGGCCACGCCGGTGCAGGTCATCGACAAGGTCGCCATCGACCGCAGCGCCGCAGCCAATGTGGGCGAGTTGCTGCGCGACATCTCTGCCAACAGCGGCGGCAGCTACTCCGAAACCTCGATCAACAACCAGAGCGGCGCAGCCGGCGTCTCGCTGCGCGGCCTGGGCCAGAAGTCGACCCTGGTCCTGATCAACGGCCGCCGCATGGCAAACCATGCGATTGCGCAGAACGGCCAGGACACTTTCGTGGACCTCAACAGCATTCCGAAGAGCGCGGTGGCGCGCATCGAAGTGCTGAAGGACGGCGCGTCGGCAATCTACGGCTCCGACGCCATTGCCGGCGTGGTCAACATCATCCTGCGCAAGGACCTGAAGGGCGGTGAGATCGCCGTGAACACCGGCCGCTCCAGCCAGGGTGGCCTGGCCGAGCATGGCCTCAATCTGGCCGGCGGCTTCAGCGCGCTGGGCGGCAAGCTCAGCGTCACAGCGGTGGCTGACCTCTTCAAGCGCGACATGCTGCTGCTGTCCGATCGCCCCTGGCTGAACGGGCTGGACTTCCGCTTCCTGCCCGGCGGCACCTTCTTCCCCGGCGCGTCTGGGGGTACCTGGCAGCGCTCGGTGTTCGTGCCGCCGGCCACGCTGTCCTTGCAGCGACAGGCATTACCCAACTGCCTGGGCGACAGCACGTCAATGAATGCCTTGATTGGCGCTGGTGTCTATAGTGGCACGGCCTGCACCTACACCGTCGACAAATACCTCACCGCTTACCCAGAAAGTACTCGCAAGGGCGGCCTGGCCCGTGCTTCGTTGCAACTGGACGGCGGCATGGAGGCTTTTGCCGAGTTGGCGCTGTCCGACAATAAGAGCAGCTGGATCAACCAACCGCAGACCATGACCAACCAGTCGGTCGTGTTCAATCCGGCGACCGGCGGCTTCTCGGCATTCAGCAACATCATTCCTGCGATCGCCACCGATGCCGATCGTGTGGCCTTGCTGGCTAGCAACAAGCTGGGCGGCTCGGGCACTTCGGCTCGCTTGAACTACACCTTCTTCGATGTCGGTGCCCGCACGTTCGCGCTGGAGAACAAGACCGCTCGAGCCCTGGCCGGCCTGAGCGGCAGCAGCAAGGGCTGGGATTGGGAAGTGGCTGTGGGCAGCTCGCGCAGCGAGGTCGAGCAGAGCACCGGCAATCAGGTCGATGCGCTCGCATTGAGGACTGCGCTCGACAAGGGAGGCTACAACTTCCTCGCACCAAGTACCTCCGACAGCGCCAAGCTGCGCGTCAGCACCATGCGCAATGCCGAGTCCAGGCTGAGCTTTGCGGACGCCAAGGTGTCGACCACCCTGGCTCAGCTCGAAGGCGGCGCACTCGGGTTCGCGGCCGGCCTGGAGGCGCGCCGTGAATCCATGGTCGATACGCCGGATCCGCTGGCGCAGCAGGGCCGCCTGATCGGCACCGGCTCCTCGCGCAACGACGGTTCGCGCTCGGCCAGCGCCGCCTATGCCGAACTGGTGGCGCCGGTGACCAAGCAGCTGGAGTTCCAGCTGGCCGGCCGCGCCGACCGCTACAACGATTTCGGCAATGCCTTCTCGCCCAAGCTTGGCCTGAAGTACGTGTTCTCGCCTGCAGTCCTGGTGCGAGCTTCGAGCGCTCGCGGCTTCCGCGCGCCGACCCTGGTCGAGAACTCGGCCTCCGCCAGCCTCGGCTTCGAGTCGGTGCAGGATCCCGTGCTGAGCAATGCCTCGTCCATCGTCGGTGTGCTCAATACCGGTTCCAAGGACCTCAAGGCCGAGAAGTCGACCTCCAACTCCTTTGGCCTGGTGGTCGAGCCGGTGCGTGGCGTCATCGCCTCGGTGGACTACTACAGCATCGAGCAGCGCAACTTGGTGGCCCTGAACGGCGCGCAGTTCATCGTGCGCAACCCCACGCTGTTCCCGGGTTCCGTGGTGCGCCAGGCCGGCACCAACCAGATCCTGGTGGTGTACGACAGCTATTCCAACCTCGCCAAGGTCAAGACCCAGGGCCTGGACTTCGAGATTGGCGCAAAGTTCGCGCCGCTGCCCATCGGCAGATTCGGCGTGCGCCTCTCGGCCACGCAGTTGCTGAACTGGGAGTACACGGCGAAGGCCGGTGGCGACGCGGTGGACTATGCCGGCCGCAATGACGGTCCGTTCGGCGCCATGCCCAAGCTGAAGGCGCGTGCCACGCTGGACTGGGCGCATGGCGACTTCTCCAGCAGCCTGAGCTGGAACCACACCGGCGCCTACGAGCAGCGCGTGACCACCGGCGCGGGCGTGGATGGGTCTGTGGCCGACATGACCACGGTCGACCTGTTCCTGGCCTATACCGGCGTCAAGAACCTGAAGCTGAGCCTGGGCATCAAGAACCTGGGCGACAGGAACCCGCCGTGGGATGTGTCGACCGGCCTGGGCTACTCGACCGCTCAGTACGACCTGCGCGGCCGCTATCTGCGCGCTGGCCTGGAGTACAAGTTCTGATGCGACGCCTTCTTTCGCTCATCGCTCTTGCGGCCAGTGGCGCTGCCTTTGCGCAGACGCCGCTGGACCAGGACTTGCAGCGCTTCGTCCAATGGTTTGGTGGCGAGTTCGACAACCACGAGCAGGTCTGGCAGCAAAAGCAGGACGCAGCCAAGCTGCCCGGCGGCAAGCCCGAGGACCCGATAGCGCACACCCACCATGTGTTTGCGCCGGTCTCTGTGCCGCAGCTCGGCGAGCGCATCTACTACGTGCAGCAGAACCTGGACGGCGACCCGGCCAAGGTCTACCGCCAGCGGCTCTATCGCATCACGGCCGATGCCGAGGCCAAGGCGGTGAAGCTCGAGATCTTCTCCTTGCCCGATGAGAAGCGCTTCATCAACGCGCACCTGAAGCCGGAGCTGCTCGCCGGCATCGACGTGGCCACCCTGCGCCAGGCCAAGGGTTGCGAGGTGTACTGGCGCTTCGATGCCGCCGCGCAGGCATTTGCCGGCACCATGACACCGGGTGCCTGCAGCTATGTCTCGCCGCGCTTGAACAAGCGCATCATCGTCAGCGACACCTTGAAGCTCAGCGCCAGCGAGATCTGGATCAACGACCAGGCGCGTGACGAGCAGGGCAACCATGTGTTCGGCAGCAAGACGGACACGCCGGTGAAGAACCGCAAGGTCCGCTATTTCACCGGCTGGGCCTTCGGCACGGATCCCGAGGGCCGCAAGCTGCGCGGCGAACGCGCGCTCTTGCTGCACAACGAGGGCCAGGTCGTGCCGCTGGCCTACGAAGACGGCACGCCCAGTCCCTACCAGATCCAGCTGGCGCAGCTGACCTACCAGAACACCACGGCACCCATCCTCAAGCTCGCCCTTCTGGACAGCCGCAAGGAAGGCAAGAGCGTGGCCTACACCTGGGCAAATACCGACGCCAGCCGCATCGGCCTGAACCTGGGCTGGGTTCAGTTCGGACTGACACAAAAGAGCAAGGATGTGTCGCTTGGGACGACGCAGCCCTGAGCCGCGTCCCCTATCCTGGCATCACCTTTTCCCCTCTCCATCGACGCAGTTCCAATGAAACTTCATCGCATTGCTTTCCTCGGGGCCGCCGGCCTGCTCTTGAGCGCCTGTGCGGCCACGAGCAAGCCCGCCGACCCGAATGCCGAGCTGGCCTCGCACCTCAGCGGCTACTTCACCAGCGCAGCCCAGGCGGCCGCCGACAAGGACTATTTCAACATCGAGCTGCGCATCGTGCCGGTCTGGACCGATCGCACGGACGGCCCCTGGCTCTATGTCGAGCAGGCTGATGCTCGCACGCCCGACAAGCCCTACCGCCAGCGCGTCTACCGCCTGGAGACCCAGGGCGGCAAGTACCTCAGCCACATCTACGAATTCAAGGGCGACCCCCTGAAGAACGCCGGCCAATGGAAGCAGGCAGCGCCGCTGGCCGGCCTGAACCCGGCCGACATCGTGCTCAAGGATGGCTGCGCCGTCATCATGGAGCGCCGCGCCGACGGCAGCTATGTCGGCGCTACCGCCGACAAGGCCTGCCCCAGCGTGCTGCGCGGCGCCAGGTACGGCTCGAGCAAGGTGACGCTGGATGCCAAGCTGCTGGAGAGCTGGGACCAGGGCTTCGATGCCGAAGGCAAGCAGATCTGGGGCGCGACCAAGGGCGCCTACAAGTTCGTCAAGATCTCGGCCAAGCCATGATCAAGCGCCTGAGCTTGCTTGTCGCCGCCTGGTTTGCCGCCTCCTCGGCGCTGGCGCTGGATGTGTCCAGCCCCGAGGGCGGGCTGCAGGCCCTGATCAAGATGCGGGCAAGCCTCGATGGCCGCGAGGTGATTGCCGACTGGAAGGTCACGGCCTTTGCCGTCGTGCCCGGCCAGCGCATGCGGCCGCTGTTCCGCCTCGATGGCTTCAATGCGGCGCGGATGGAGAAGCAGGGCGACGGCGGCTGGCGCATGATCTCGCGCGAGGTGGCCTACTACCGCGACCTCAAGACCGGCGAGGTGCTGCAGCGTTTCGCCAACCCGCTGACCGGCCAGACCGACGATGTGCTGCAGGTGGTCAACGACCCGGTCAATGTTGCGTTCCCGGCGCCCACGCCCACCGGTCGGCGCGTGACGCTGGAAGCCAGCGGCGACCAATTGGTGCTGCGCCAGGACGTGCCTCTGCTGTACGCCAATCCTGTCAGCCCCAAGGAATATCCGCTGGAGTCCACCGGCGAGAACTACATCGCCAGTGAGCATTTCACCTATTTCGCCCGCGCCGCCGATGTGCTGGACGACAAGCAGGTCTCTGTGCCGACGCACTACGGCTGGACCCGCGTGGGTCCCTGGCTGCCCTGGATGCGCATGGGTGCGCATGCCGGCCACATCCTCTACGTGGGCCATGGCGCCAAGCTCAGCGGCCCGGAGCAACTGGACCCCGTGGTGCGCGCCTACACCGAGAAGCACCATCCCGAGTTCATGAAGGCGCCTGCCGCGTGGAGTCAGCCAAACGAGACCAGCTGGACTTACTTTCGCAAGCAGCATCCGCCGCAGGCGGCCTCCAGCCCGAAGTGAGAGTGAGAAGACAAAGTGAGAGCACTTGAAGGCATCACCGTGCTGGACCTGACGCACATGCTGTCAGGCCCCTACGGCGCCATGATCCTGGCCGACCTCGGTGCGCGCACCATCAAGGTCGAGCCTCCCGGCAGTGGTGAGGGAACGCGCGCGCTGCTCGCCACCAGCCCGGACTACGCCCGCGACGGCCTGGGCGCCTATTTCCTGACCTTGAATCGCGGCAAGCAGAGCATCGCCCTGGACCTCAAGAGCGAGGCCGGCCGCGAGGTCTTCTACGACCTGGTGCGCCAGGCTGACGTGGTGTTCGACAACTTCAGTGTCGGCGTCACCCAGCGGCTGGGCATCGATCACGAGACGCTGGCCAAGATCAATCCGCGCATCGTCACCTGCTCGGTGTCCGGCTTTGGCGAGACCGGGCCCGATCCGCATCGCCCGGCCTTCGACCAGGTGGTTCAGGCCATGGGTGGCGGCATGTCCATCACCGGCTTTGCCGGCCAGGCCCCGGTGCGCTCGGGCATTCCGCATGGCGACCTGGGCGGTGGCGTGTTCGGCGCCATCGGCGTGCTGGCGGCCCTGGCCTCGCGCGAGCAGACCGGCGTGGGCCGCCATGTCGACGTTTCCATGCTGGACGTGCAGGTGTCCATGCTCAACTACATGGCCACCATGCACCTGATGTCGGGCCACCTGCCCGAGCGCCTGGGCAATGGGCATTTCGTGCACGTGCCCTACAACGCCTTCCAGACGGCCAGTGGCTACATCATCATTGCCTGCATAGGCGACGCCTTCTTCGAGAAGTTCATCGAGGTGCTGGGCCGCGATGAACTGCGCGACCCGCGCTTTCTCAAGCAGCCGGAGCGGCTGGCGGCCAAGGACTTCATCGAAGCGGTCATCAACGAGGAACTGATCAAGCAGGACTCGGCCTTTTGGCTGGAGAAGCTGCGCAGCGCGCGGATTCCCTGCGGGCCGGTCAACGACTTCGAGCAGGCGCTGAACGACCCGCAACTGCGCTCGCGCAATATGGTGGTGCAGGTGCAGCTGCCCAGCGGCGAGGCCGTGGCCATGCCGGGCAACCCGGTCAAGATCTCCGGCTGCGAAGACCCCGCACAGCCCACGCCGCCGCCGCGCCTGGGCGAGCACAGCCGCCAGGTGCTGGCGGAACTGCTGGGCTATTCAGCTGCGCAGATCGAGGCACTGTGCGAAACAGGCGTCGTCCAATGAATGCCAGGCCGCGCGTCCTGGTCAACGAGGTCGGCCCGCGCGATGGCCTGCAGAACCAGCGCGTGCAGGTCGAAATGGAGGACAAGCTGCGCTTGATTGGGGCCTTGGTCGCGGCCGGTGTTTCGTCCATCGAGGCGACCAGCTTCGTGTCGCCGAAGGCCGTGCCGCAGATGGCCGATGCCGACGGCTTGCTGCTGCGCCTGCCAGCGAAGGAGCAGGTTCGTTACTCCGTCCTCGTACCCAACGAACGCGGGCTGCAGCGCGCCATCGCTGCGGGTGCGCGCGAGGTCGCGGTGGTGCTCTCAGCCACCGAGACCATGAACCGCCGCAACATCAATATGGGCTTGGCCGAAGCCCGCGCAGCCTGTGAGGCCACCCTGGCCGCCGCGCGCGCAGCCGGCCTGCGCAGCAAGGCCTATGTGGCCGTTGCTTTCGAATGCCCGTACGAGGGTGTAGTGACGCCTGAGACGGTTCGGACGCTGACCGAAGCGATGTTCAGGGCCGACGCCGACGAGGTGGTGATTGCCGATACGATTGGTGCGGCCTCGCCGGCTGACGTGGCTGCGCTGCTGAACCCCCTGGTCGCGCAGCACGGTGCCGAGCGGCTGTCCATCCATCTGCATGACACGCGGGGCATGGCCGTGGCCAATGCCTGGGCGGCACTGGACGCGGGCATGCGCCAGTTCGACAGCAGCGTCGGCGGCCTGGGCGGATGCCCGTTCGCGCCGGGCGCTGCCGGTAATCTGGCGACCGAAGACCTGGTCCTGCTGGCCGCGCAATGCGGATTCGAGACCGGCATCTCGCTGCCTCCGCTGATGGATGCCATTGACCTGGCGGCTCAGATCACCGGGCGGCCCCTGGGCGGCCGCAGCCATGCCTGGCTGATGCGCCAGTACCGGAGCCATGCGGCATGAGCACGCTCGAAGCGATGAGCGTGGGCCTGGGGCTGAAGCCCGCCTTGCTGGTGATCGATGCGACGCGAGGCTTCACCGATCCGGCCAGCCCGCTGGGCTGCGACGGCAGCGCGGCGCTGGCTCGCATCGCCTTGCTGCTCGATGCCTTCCGCGTGCGCGGGCTGCCGGTGTTCTTCACAAGCAATGCCTACGCCAATCCTTGCGAAGCGGCCGTGTTCCGCCAGAAGCTGCCGGTGCTCAACCAACTCGTGGTTGGCGGCACCTGGGCCGAGATCGACCCGCGCGTGCAGCCCCTGCCTCATGAGCCGGTGCTGCGCAAGACCGTGCCCAGCGCCTTCTTCGATTCACCGCTGCGCACCTGGCTGAGCGCGGCCCATGTCGATGGCACCGTGCTCTGCGGCTTCTCAACCAGCGGCTGCGTGCGCGCTTCGGCCGTCGACGCTCTGCAGTGCGATCTGCGGGTCACGGTAGCGGCCGACGCCTGTGGCGACCGCGATCTTGCAGCCCACGACTACAACCTGCGCGACCTGGGGCTCAAGACCGGCGATGTGCGCAGCAGCGCGCACATCCTGGAATTGCTGAGCCTGCCCCTGGCGCCGATCTAGAACGAATCCCGACCGATTTCGAGGACCCGCATATGAACAAGACCTCCTACCGCCCTTGGCTGATGCTGGCCTTCGCCATGCTGATGCTGCTGGTCAGCAACGGCATGATCCTCAGCGGGCTCAGTGCCTTCGACAAATCGCTGCTGGCCGAGTTCGGCTGGAACCGCGGCACGCTGAAGGCACGCGACCTGATCACGCTGCTGGCCACTGGCCTCGCCGCTCCCTTCATCGGCGCCGTGATCGACCGCATCGGCGTGCGCCGCCTGATCCTGGTCGGCGCTGCCGTGCTGAGTCTTGCCTACTACCTGTACTCACGGGTGGGCAGTCCGATGGAGGTCTACGGCATCCACCTGCTGTTTGCCATCGTGCTGGTGGGCTGTGGCCTCAATGTCGGGGTGATCCTGGTCTCGAACTGGTTCGAGGCCAAGCGCGGCACGGCCCTGGGCATCGCCATCATGGGCACCAGTGTGGGGGGCATGATCTTCCCGCCGCTGATCACGCAGCTGGTGAGCAGCCAAGGTTGGCGGGCCGCCTTTGTGACGCTCGCCGCCGTGCCTGCGGTGCTGCTGGTGCTGGCCGCGCTGGTCGTGCGTTCTCGACCTGCCGATGTGGGCGAGCTTGCCTTCGGTGCGGGGACGGCGAGCAAGGCCGGCGCGCCACAAGGGCTGAGCAGCGGCCTGAGCTTTGGGGAGGCTCTGCGCACGCCCACCTTCTGGATCCTCTGCTTCACAGCCTGCATGACCTTCTACGCCATGATGTCAGCGATGGCCCATCTCTTCCTGCACATGCAGGACCTGGGCTTTGCGCCGCCGGTGGCGGCCAAGGCACTCAGCCTGATGTTCGGCCTCGCCCTGGTCGGCAAGCTGGTGTTCGGTGCCTTGTCCGACTGGCTGGACCAGAAACTGGTTTACCTTGCCAACCTGGCCGTGATGCTCAGCGGCGCCGTGGCACTGGCGACCCTCAAGGTCGACTGGGTGTGGATTGCAGTGGGGCTCTTTGGCTTGGGGTGGGGCGGGATGTACACGATGCTCCAGTTGCAGGCCATCAATGCATTCGGCCTCAAGGCTGCCGGAAAAGTCCTTGGCACGCTGGTGATGGTGGAGGCCATTGGTGGCGGCGTGGGCATCTTCGCCACTGGCGTGCTCTTCGACATCCACAAAAACTACCAGCTGGCGTTTGGCCTGATCTGTGTGCTACTGACTCTGTCGCTGCTGGCATCGACCCGGGTCAAGCGCCTTCAGCTGGGCTAGCGGTAAGGTCGGTTCGGCATAAAAATTGACAAGCCGACCTGACACTTGCCACATTTGATCTGCTTTGAGCTCATCCAGTTCGAACCCTAACGCAGATCCGAAAGTGGCTGATCATTCCAATCCAGCGTCGAGTTGAATGAGAGGGCATGATTGCGCGGGCCGACTTCAGTCTTTCATACGCTGACAGTCAAGGTCTCCGACAGGCTCTGCAAAGGGACCTCTCAGCTCCGAATTGCCAATTTGGCCTCAGGGCGTGACTCCCTTGTGTGCCCTCCATTGCAATCAACAACTGCCGATCTCCAGCAACTGCACGTTGCTGGGATTCACAGACCAGCAAGTGCTACGTATTTGGTAGCGACGTAGTCCTCGATCCCTTGATGGCCACCTTCGCGCCCAAGCCCGGATTGCTTGATCCCGCCAAAGGGAGCCACCTCGGTGGAGATCAGGCCAGTGTTGACGCCCACCATGCCGTACTCGAGCGCTTCGGTGACCCTGAAGATTCGCGCCACGTCGCGGCTGTAAAAGTAGCTGGCCAGGCCGTATTCCGTGTTGTTGGCATGGGCCAAGACTTCTTCTTCGCTGTGAAAGCGAAACAGCGGCGCCAGGGGCCCGAAGGTTTCCTCGCGCGCCACCGCCATGGCTGACGTGACCTCAGCCAGTACCGTCGGCATGAAGTAGTTGCCACCCAATGCATGGCGCTGACCGCCGGTCAGGACCCGCGCGCCCTGGGCTACGGCGTCGGCCACGTGATGCTGCACCTTGGCGACAGCGGCTGCGTCAATCAGCGGGCCTTGCTGAACCCCAGCTTGAAGTCCGTTGCCAACAATCAGTTGACTGACTGCCTGGCTCAAGCGGGTAGCGAATGCATCGTACACGCTGTCATGCACGTAGAAGCGATTGGTGCAGACGCAGGTCTGGCCGGCATTGCGGTACTTGCTTGCCAGGGCTCCCTCAACGGCCGCGTCGAGGTCGGCATCGTCGAAAACGATGAAGGGTGCATTGCCGCCGAGCTCCAACGAGAGCTTCGTGATCGTGGCAGCCGATTGCGCGAAAAGCAGCCGCCCGACCTCGGTGGACCCGGTGAAGCTGAGCTTGCGAACCTTGGCATTGGCCGTGAGCTCGCCGCCAATGGCGCGCGGGTCGCCGGTGAGGATATGCAGCAGGCCGGAAGGGAGTCCTGCCTCTTCTGACAAGACCGCCAGGGCCAGCGCCGAGAAGGGCGTGCTCTCGGCCGGCTTGACGATGATCGGGTTCCCCGCTGCCAGGGCAGGGGCGATCTTGCGCGCAATCATGGCCAGTGGAAAGTTCCAGGGCGTGATGGCGGCGCAGACGCCGATGGGCTCGCGGAACACAAGCAGGCGGCGATCCGTGCTGGGCGCCGGGATGGTTTCACCATAGAGGCGCTTGCCCTCTTCGGCATACCAGTCGAGGTAGGCGGCGGCGTAGGCTACCTCAGCGCGGGCCTCAGCCAATGGTTGGCCCTGCTCACGCGTCATGAGCAGGGCCAAGTCTTCGGAGCGTGCCAGCATCAGCTCGCTCCAGCGGCGCAGGGTCTTCCCACGCTCCTTGGCCGGTCGGCGCCGCCAGGCAGGCCAGGCACGCTCCGCCGCATCGATGGCGCGACGTGTTTCGGTGGCACCCATCCGGGGAACGCTTCCCAGACGCTCACCGGTCGCTGGGTCGTGCACATCGAGCCTGGCGCCGTCATCGGCGTTGACCCATTTGCCGTCCAGCAGCGCAGCCTCCCGCAGCAACACGGGACAGTCAGTATGGCCTTTCATGGTGCAGGCTCCCGCTCAGGCAGTGGTCAATGCATGGCTCAGGATGCCCAATGCTTCGTCGAAGACGCTGCTCGGCGTCGTCAGCGGATGCAGGAAGCGAATCACATTGCCGTGAGTGCCGCAGGTCAGCAGAATCAGGCCGCTCTCGAGGGCGTTGGCCTGGACCCGACGGGTGAACTCCGCGTCGGGCGCTCCGGTGAGTGGAGAGCGGAACTCTGCTGCCACCATGCTGCCGAGACCGCGGATCTCGGCCAGTGCTGGCACCTGGCCCTGCAGCGCAGTCAAGTGGGCGCGCAGCGCTCGTCCCAATAGCTCGGCTCGTTCGCATAGCCCTTCCTCGGCGATCACGTCCAGGACTGCGTGGGCTGCTGCCACGGCAAGGGGGTTGCCCGCATAGGTGCCGCCAAGTCCACCGGGGGCGGCTGCATCCATGGTCGCGCTCCGGCCCACCACGCCCGACAGCGGCAGCCCGCCTGCCAGACTCTTGGCAAAGCAGATCAGGTCGATCGGCACCTGATGGTGGTGCGATGCAAACATTTGACCTGTGCGCGCAAAGCCGGTCTGGATCTCATCGGCGATCAGCAGGATGCCGTGCTGGTCCGCAATCCTGCGAAGCCCGGCGATAAAAGCTTCGGGCGCGGGCGTGAAGCCGCCTTCACCTTGCACGGGCTCGTAGATGAAGGCCGCCACTCGGCCGGGATCGATGGTGCTGCGGAACAGGCGCTGCACACCGTCCAGGGCTTGCTCGACATCGATGCCGTTGATCTCGCTGGGAAAGGGCGCGTGATGGATCTCGGCTGGGAACGGACCGAAGCCCAGCTTGTAGGGTGCCACCTTGCCTGTGAGCGCCATGCCCATCATCGTGCGTCCGTGGAAGCCACCTTCAAATGCAATGACGCCGCTGCGGCCAGTCGCGGCGCGGGCAATCTTGATCGCGTTCTCGACTGCTTCGGCGCCGGTGGTGAAGAATGCAGTCTTCTTGGACCAGTCCCCGGGCGCCAGTGCATTGATGCGCTCGGCCAAGGCCACATACGAGGGGTAAGGGACGATCTGGTAGGCCGTGTGATGGAAATGCTCGAGCTGTGCTTGCAAGGCTGCTTGCACGCGCGGATGCCGGTGCCCGGTATTGAGCACGGCAATGCCGCTGGCGAAGTCGATGTAGCGGCGACCCTCAACATCCCAAAGCTCTGCGTTGAGCGCGCGGGCAGCGAAGAAGGGTTCCAGCACGGCAACGCCCCGGGGCGTTGCCGCTTGCCGACGCGCGTGCCAGTCGGCGTTGCGGGGTCGGAGAGTGGGTTCTGCGGGAGAGGTCAGGGTAGTCATTGCTCGATCACATGGGAAAGCCGAGGGCCTTGATGCTCTTGATCCAGGCGCGCTTCCAGCCGCCTTCGGCGTCGGCACCGTCGAAGGCATGGAAGGTGATGCGTGCGCCCAGCCAGCGAAAGGGTTCGGGTGGGATGTAGGACGGGCTCTGTCGCACGATGTCGAGTTGGCGTTCCGGGCTGTCGCGATCGAACAGCATGTTCAAGCCCATGAAGGCGCCGAAGCGGCTGGCAGCGACACCAAAGCCGGTATAGCCGGCCACGAAAACGGCCTTGCCGCCGAGATAGGGTTTGGCGAAGACGGAGCCGCGCGAGCAGTAGTCGATCTGGCCACCCCATGCATGCGAGAACTTGACGTCGGCGAGTTGCGGAAAGGTTCGATAGAAGGCCGAGGCAAGCCGGTGGTAGGTCTGCTTGCAGCCGTCCTGGGCCGGCGCGTCGTGGCCACCGTAGTGGTAGCTGACCAAGCCGCCGAAGATGATGTTGTTGTCCTTGGTCAATCGGTAGTAGTTCAGCTGCGTGCGTGTGTCGTACACGCCCTGCCGCAGGCGCCAGTCGATCCTGTCGATTTGCTCAGGCGTCAGCGGTTCCGTGGCAAGCACATGATCACGCACCGCCATGACGCGGCGATTGATGTCGGTTACACCGACCTTAGCGGTGCCGGTGCCAAACAGAACCCGCTTCGCCTTGACGCTGCCTTGCGGGGTCTGAACTTGGACGTGCGTTCCCGCATCCTGCGTGTGCTCAAGCGGCGTGTTCTCGTAGATGCGAACGCCCAGCGAGAGAGCCGCGCGCCGCAGGCCCCATGCGAGCTTGGCCGGATTGACGATGCCGCTGCGATGCCGTGACCACAGCGCGCCGGCAAACAGCGGCGAGCGAATATGCTCGGCGGTCTGCGCGCGGTTGAGCAGCACCACGTCATGGCCATAGCGCTTGTGCAGCTCGTAGTCGGCACGCAATTGCTCGAGATGAGCCTCGTCGACGGCCACCGTCATCTCACCGTTCCACTCGATCTCGGCGTCGATGCCGTACCGTTTCAGCGCCGCCTCAAAGCCGTCCAGGTTGACCTGGCCAAAGCTTTCGAGCTGCTCGATGTCCTTGGGGAACACGCGCACTGCGTTCGGAAGGCCGTGCATGACCGAGGTGGAGATGATGCCGCCCGCCCGGCCGGATGCGCCATGGCCCACAAGACCTGCTTCGATCAGGACCACGTCCAGTTCGGGCATCAGTTCCTTGGCTTGCACGGCGGCCCAAAGCCCGGTAAAGCCGCCGCCGACGATCAGCAGGTCGGTCTCTGTTGGTTCGCTCAGCGCGGGCGCAGGCGTTGGGGCTTCATGCGTATCCAGCCAGAACGGCAGCAGCCGTGTGTTCTCAAGAGCCTCGTCCAGACTGAGCCGGTACCCTTCGGTCGGACCTGGTCTCGCGTCAATGGTTCTGATTGCGTCAAGCGCCTCTGAAATCGCCATCTTTCTGTTGCTTTCTTCCTTGTGCGATGTTCAGGCGGGATCGAGCAGCACGTACAGCTTCTTGGCGTCCTCAAGCGTTTCCCAGCGTCCGGCAAAGCCGGCGGGGAGCAGATAGGCCTCGCCGGCGCGGAACTCGACACGGCCGCCTTCGACGTCCGTCAGGGCCACTCGTCCCTCCGCCAGCCAGACGACTTCGTCGGTGGCGGTCGCAGGGAAGCTCACGGCCCCCACCTTGCCTTCCCACCACCCCACCAGATGGCCCTTGCTGGAACCCTGGAGCGCGCACCAGTCGTCTTCGTCCATGCCGAAGTCCAGCTTGGCGTGGGTGCCGACACCCGCACCGAGTCTCTTGATGTCTTGAACTAGCTTTGTCATGTCTGTTGGTCCTTGAGAAATGAAATGGTTGGGATGCGGCTTCAGCCTGTCGTCAGGTGGACGGCATGTCGCAGCTCTTGATAGGAGCGCAGTCCTTGCAGACCGAGCTCTCGGCCGATACCGCTGGCGCCCAGACCGCCCCAGCAGACCTGCGGAAAGATCAGCTGCGGCGTGTTGATCCATACCAGGCCAGCTCGCAGCTGTGTTTCGTACTTCGCTGCGGCCTCCTCGCTTTCAGTTACGACGGTGGCGACCAGGCCGTAGGCTGTGGAGTTCGCAATAGCGAGGGCTTGCGCGTCGTTGTCGAACGAGCGCACGCACGCCACTGGTCCGAAGATTTCATCGCGCCAGAGAATGTTGTGCTCGTCGGGCGCGGCGATCACGAGGGGCGCCATGAAATGGCCGCTGCCAACGGTGCCAGCCAGCTGCCCGCTGAATGCGACTTCGGCACCGGCGGCGATTCCTTGCTCCACCAGCGCCTGGACGCGCGAGCGGTGGGCGTCGGAGATCAGCGGCCCCATGGCGCTGGTTGGATCGCTGGGCGGCGCGACGATCAGGGCCTGGACGGTCGACTGGAAGTCCTTCATGAATCGGTCGTACAAGCTGTGGTGGACCAGGATGCGCGAAGTCGCCGAGCACATCTGGCCGGCGTTCGTGAACGCGCCACCAATGGCGAGTTGCACGGCCAGCTCCAGGTCGGCATCCTCCCGAACGATCAAGGCGGACTTTCCGCCCAGTTCCAAGGTTGTGCGCTTCAGGCCATCGGCGGCACTCCGCATGATCTGCTTGCCGACCGCAGTGCTGCCGGTGAAGGAGATCTTGTCGATCATCGGATGGGCGACCAGGGCTGCACCGACGGGAGCGCCGCCGTTGACGAGGCTGACCACCCCGGCGGGCACGCCCGCCTGGTTCAGCAGTTCGAACAGGGCATGCTCGGCCGGCGACGTGAGCTCTGAGGGTTTGAGCACAACCGTGCAGCCCGCCGCCAAGGCCGGGGCCAGCTTCCATGCCGTGGTCACCATGGGGAAATTCCAGGGCACGACCAGGGCTGCGACGCCGACCGCCTCGTAGCGACGACGCGCGGCGACGGATGTGTCCGGGACGGGCACCGGCGCGCTTGCAAAGGCATCGCCTTCCCTGCACAGCTCGGCGTAGTAGGCGAAGCATGCGGCAACGTCGCTGACGTCGCAGTTCGCCTCGAACCGTGGCTTGCCGTTGACCTGCATCTGAATCTGCACCAGCGACTCGCGTTGGGCTTCCACTAGAGCAGCCACTCGCTGAAGCAGCGCGCCACGCAACGCAGGGGCAGTCATGTGCCACTCGGGGAGTGCGGCGCGCGCCGCAAGGACGGCCTGGTCGATTTGGGCGGCACTGGCGATTTGTTGCCAGGCCACGAGCTCGCCGCTGGCCGCGGCATGGACCGCGGTTTTGTGTTCGAGGGAGTTGAGACTCTCGGTGCCGATGCGAACGGCGGGAAAGGTGCAGGCAGACATGGATGAGCTTCCCGGTACCAGCATTGACTCAGCGGTAGGTGACGCCGGGCATCACGCAGAGCATTTCGTAGGCGAGGTTGGCGGCGACGAGTGCGGTGGTGCCTGCCTGGTCATAGGGCGGAGAGACCTCCACCACGTCGGCGCCAACGATGTTGAGACCCCGCATGCCCCGGATGATCTCGAGCCCTTGGATGACGCTCAGCCCGCCGACTTCCGGCGTACCTGTGCCGGGCGCAAAGGCAGGGTCGAGGCCGTCGATGTCAAAGCTCAGGTAGACCGGCACGTCCCCGACACGGTGGCGAACCTCCTCCATCAGCGGCTGCAAGGAGCGGTTCCAGCACTCCTCCGCCTGAATCACGGTGAACCCCTGCCGGCGGCACCAGTCGAAGTCGTCAGGGTGGTAGCCCGTGCCGCGCAGGCCGATCTGGGTGACCCGGTCGCATTGCAGCAGTCCGTCTTCGACGGCGCGACGGAACGGTGTGCCGTGCGCGATCTTCTCGCCGTTCATCGTGTCGTTCACGTCGGCATGTGCGTCGATGTGAACAACCGCCACCGGCCCATGCTTGTCACGCAGCGCGCGCAGGATGGGCCAGGCGATGGTGTGATCCCCGCCCAGCGTGATGGGGCGGCATCCGGTGCTCACGATGTCGCTGTAGGCAGCTTCGATGAGGCGTACCGAATCTTTCAGGTCGTACGGATTGATTCGTACGTCACCTATGTCGGCCACCTGAAGTGAGTCGAAGGGCGCGGCGCGTGTGGCCATGTTGTAGGGCCTCAGCAGTACCGATTCGGAGCGGATCTGCCTTGGACCGAATCGGGTGCCGGAGCGATTCGAAGTGCCGATGTCGAGCGGAACTCCGACGAAGCAGACGTCGAGCCCCTTCGTGTCCTCCGCCTGCGGCAGTCGCATCATGGTTGCGATGCCGCCAAAGCGCGGCATCTCGTTGCCGCCCATGGGCTGGTTGAAAGGGGAATCTGAACGTGGCATGTGGGCGTCTTGAGTCAAGTGAGCGAAAGGAGTTCCGGGTAGGACAGGTAGGCACGACTTGCGCCGCGCGCACGGCTTCAGGCCAGTTGCGCAGCCAGCTCGGCGCTACAAGCTGTTTGCCGCGCGCGAACCGCTCGAGATTAGAGGGGGGCGCGGTCGGCCGCGCAGCAGCAGTCGCCCCTTGGGCCCATAGACGCCGTCAGGCTCGGGAAAAATCCAGAGCAGACCCAGGTAGAGAACGCCTGAGGTGACGAGTGAGGCTGGTGCGCTAACGTCCATGCCGCCCATGAAGCTGCTCAGCGGCCCGACAAACTGCCCCGGCACGTTGGCGCACATCAGGCCCACGGCGGAACTCGGCAACCAGGCACCCAGGGCACGGAAGTTCCAGCCTCCCGAGAACCAGTAGTGGCCGCCGCGCAGGCCGCGGTTGAAGACCTGCAAATCATCGGGCAAGTAGTGGCCGCGCCGCGTGACATAGCCGATCACCATGACGGTGACCCAAGGGCAGCTGACAGCGCCGATCATGGCGGACAGGGTCGACACGCTCTCCACGAGGTTGAAGGCAAAGCGACCGACAAAGACGAAGACGATGGCGACGACGCCGATGGCCAGCGTCGCACGTACCCGGTCAAGGTACTTGGACAGGATGCTGGAGATGTCCAGGCCTGTGCCGTACAAGGCCGTCGTACCGGTGGACAAGCCGCCGATGATGGCGATCAGGCACACAGGCAGGAAGAACCACCGCGGTGAAATGGCCAGAAGGCCGCCGATGTAGTCGCTGGATGCTATGAACTGAGGCGCTTGTGTCGCCATGATGGTGGCGGTGGCCAAGCCAAACAGGAAGGGTAAAAAGGTGGCCGCCTGTGCGCAGAAGACTGCAAGGGTCACACGGTGCTTGGGCGTCTTCTCGGGGATGTATCGCGCCCAGTCCCCAAGCGTCGAGGCGAACGAGAGGGGGTTGCTGAGCGCGACCGCCACCGCAGCGACAAAGGCTGGCCAGTAGCTGGCGTCGCCGTGATGAATGCGGCCGGGATAGCCTTGATCGAATGCGCCGGCAAAGGCGAGGAGAGCCGCCAGAAACAACAGGCTTGCTGCCCATACGGCGATCTTGTTGACCCAAAGCATGAAGCGGAAGCCGTAGATGCAGACGGCCAGCACCAGCACCGCGAAGAACGCGTAGGCCAGACCCAGCGTGAGGCCGTTGACCGGCAGTCCGGCCAGCTCATGCGCGCCTCCAACCAAGGCGTCGCCCGAGCTCCAGACCGCCAGGGAGAAGAAGGCGACGGAGGTCAGCAGGGCCAGGAACGAGCCCACGATGCGGCCATGGATGCCGAAGTGAGCCCCTGAGGAGACCGGATCGTTCGTGCCATTCCTGGGGCCGAAGAGGCTCATCGGCGCCAGCACGCAAGTGCCGGCCGTGACACCCAGAAGAATCGCCAGGGCGCCGTCCCAAAACGACAGGCCGACAAGAACGGGAAAGCTGCCGAGCACTGATGTAGAGAAGGTATTGCAGCCGCCAAAGAGCAGGCGGAACAGGTCGATCGGTTCTCGCGTGCCGGGACGAGTGCGGGATCTGTTCGAAGCTAAACGTTTCGATTTCGGTGATGCGGCTCATCGGAGTCCGGCTGAAGTTGGAACCATTACGAGCGCCGAGGATTCCTGTCGCTGCAGGCCGGATGTTGACGGCAGGGCCCCGCAAACAGCGGTCGCATCTGGACACCGCTGGTTTCCAAAATTGGCGATTTCTGCAGGGCTCCCCTGCAGTGTTCCGCCGGATGCGGCTTGCACGGGCCTCGGTGAATAATCGGCCATGGCCTATGACGCCCTGAATCCACTCGAAGTGCTCCTGCAGTTGCAGCAATGCGGCAGCCTGGCCCAAGCCGCCAGCCGCTTGCATCGCTCAGCATCTGCCCTGTCGAAAATCATCCGAGGGCTCGAGCAGGAAGTCGGACAGACGCTGGTCGAGCATGCGTCCAGGCCCTTGCGCCTGACGGATGCAGGGCGGATCTTTGCCGAGGTCGCGCGCCAGAATCGCGACAGATTGCGCGACGCGCAGGACCAGATCGGTGACCTGACGGGCCGCGTCAGTGGGCGATTGCGAGTGACGGCCTCCGTGTTGCTGGGTCATGCGGTACTCGCAGAGTATGTGGTGCGCTTCCGCGCGCGCCACCCGGAGGTCGAAGTGGAGATCGAACTCAGCGATGCAGACCTTGACCCGATTCGATCTGACTTCGACCTGGCACTGCGTCATGAGCAAGGCGCGGCGCTGGGTCTGATTGGCCGAGCTCTGGGCAGCAACCGCGTGCACGTGGTGGGCACCTCGGCCTATTTCAAGCGCCATGGCCGGCCGACGAGACCGGCCGATCTTGCACGCCACGCTTGCCTGAGCTACCGGTGCAGTCCGCTGGACTCGCGCTGGAGCTTCCACTGCGGCAGCGAGAGCCACTGCGTCGCGCCGCGTGGTCCTGTCGTTGCCAACAGCGATGAAGTGCTGCTCGCGAGCATGCGGGCGGGTCACGGCTTGCTGCCGTGCTTTGACTGGCTCGTTGGCCGCGAACTTCAGGACGGTAGCCTTGAAAGCTGCCTGGACGATTGGCGCTTCGAAAGCGAAGCCTACGGCGCGCCCGAGCTCTGGGCCGTCTACCCCGAAAGCCTGCGCGGGCGGCGCAAGCTGAAACTGTTCATAGACGGATTGATCGAGTATTTGGAAGAGCGTAGGGGACAGCGGAGTTTGAAAGCAGCATAGGCTTCGCACAGTCATGCCAAGCGTCGCTTGGCACCTCGGTCCGGATGTTCATCGCGGCACCCCTTGGGCAGCGGTCGCATATGGTCATCGCTGCTTTCCGCAAACCGCGCTTGCAGCGAGCAAGCGCTTGTGCGTATAGACCCCTTAGCGGGGGGCAGCCCTATCGGTAGAGCTCTTGCAGCAAGTCGCGGCGGCGGGACAGTCCTTCGCTATGGAAGAAGACCTCGCCCGCAATGCCCTCCCGGCGGTTCTCTTCGAGCATCTGACGCAGCAGCTCGGGGCTGGCGATATAGTCGCGGCCTAGCGCGAGCAGCAGGCCGGGGAACACCTTGGCGAGTTGATCGGGGCACAACTGTTCGCGCGTGATCTTGCGAAGCTCTCTGCGGTAGCCCTCGAT
The DNA here is from genome assembly GCF_044043925.2 of Paucibacter sp. JuS9. Classification (NCBI taxonomy): domain Bacteria; kingdom Pseudomonadati; phylum Pseudomonadota; class Betaproteobacteria; order Burkholderiales; family Sphaerotilaceae; genus Roseateles; species Paucibacter sp. JuS9. Next base: position 3,729,328 of record NZ_CP194172.1, on the reverse strand, counting down.
GTTGTAGCGGTACAGCTGGGGCGACACGCTGTCCACCCAGCCGTTCCTGACCCAGGTCGGCCAGTCCTGCAGATACTCCTCCAGCCCCCAGGGATAGGGGCTCGGCGACATGCTGATCTGCAGCGCCGGCTTGGCGGCCTTGACCTCGCGGTGCAGCCGCTGCATGAACTCGTTGAGCTTGCCCGCACGCCAGGCGACCCAGGCCGCATCCTTGGCACTTTCGGGCGGGGCCTTGCCCCCATGCTCCTTGCGGTACTGCGCGACGGTGCCGGGGTTGTAGCCGCCTTCCGAGGCCATCGCGGGCAGGCGGTCGTCACCCTGGATGCCATCCAGCTCGTAGCGCTGCACCGCTTCCATCATGACGCTGAGCACGAAATCCTGGACCTCGGGATCCAGGGCGTTCATCCACCTGAAGCCGTTCTTCTCGACGGGCTTGCCGTTTCGATCGAGCGCGGCCCAGCTGGGTCGTGCGGCAATGATCTCCTTGCCCGGCCCCCCGTTGAAGTCGCTGGCAAAGCCGAACTCAAACCAGGCGTAGACCTTGATGCCTCTGGCATGGGCCACGGTGATCAGCTCCTGCAGCGGATCACGGCCTGAGGCGAACTCGTTGATGGTGACGCCGGTCAACCTGTGCATGACAGCGCTGGGGAACAGGGTCCGTCCCTGGTTCCACATCGCCGCATACACGGTGTTGATGCCCAGGCTCTTGAACTCGTCCAGCTGGCGAGCCATCTCCGCCGGCGAATCGAAGAAGCGCGTGTGCTCCGGCGTTGCCACCCAGACGCCCCGCTGCGCGCCGTCCACGCGAAGCGGCAGTGGCGATGGGCGAGCCTGGGTCGAGGCCGGGCATCCGGGCGCGGCATGCGCGGTGCAGGCAAGGGCGATGCCGGCGGCAAGAAGGAGTCGGTTCAGCTTCATGTGGGCTTGGGGCAATGAGGGCAGCATGCCAGGGTTGCAAGAAAAAAGCGGGGCACGAAGCCCCGCATCAAGACCCCAGGAATACCGCTGTTGAGGTCAAAATTTGGCGCGCAGGTTCAGGAAGAACTGGCGGCCGCTTTCATGCCAGTAGCCCGGCGCGTTCTCGGTCACGAAGTAGGTGTGGCGCACCGGGTTGGTCAGGTTGTTGCCGTCCAGGTGGATGCTCAGGTCCTTGCTGATGCGATAGCCAATCGAGGCAGAGAGACTGCCGGCGCCCTTGTAGTAGTGAAGGCCGTTGACCTGGGTGACCACGCCGCCACTCATCAGGGGCACGTTCGTGCCGTTGCCGATGAAGCCGATCGAATAGTCAGTGCGGTAGTTCCAGGCCAGGCTGGCGCTGAACTTGTCGTCCTCGTAGAAACCACGCAGGTTGTAGGTCCACTTCGAGGTGCCCAGCATCTCGACGCCGTGTTGGTCCCTGGACTTCACATAGGTCGCGTTGCTGCCGAAACCGAAGCCGCCAGCGATGGGCATCTCCAGCGCGAACTCGGCGCCCTTCAACTGGGCCTTCACGCCGATGCGGGAGGACACGTCATAGGTGCTCATCGCATTGGTGCTGGTGTTGAAGAAGTCCACCTTGGAAGTGCCGGTCTTCACATAGTTCTGCAGGTTCTGCGAGAACACGCCACCCGAGATGTAGGCGCGCGGTGCGAAGTACCAGGCCAGCGTGGCGTCCACATTGGTGGCGGTCACGGGCTTCAGCAAAGGGTTGCCCGAGCTGCCGGTCAGCAAGGTGTTGTTCAGGGAAACGGCACCGGCCAGCTCGTTGTAGTTCGGGCGGCCCAGGCTGCGCGAGGCCGAGGCGCGGGCGATCAGGCCCTTGTCCAGCTGCCAGCGCAGGTTCATGCTGGGCAGCAGCGAGTTGTGGCGTGTCGTCACCAGTTGCGGCAGATAGCTGGCAAAACGCGAGCCCACGATGGCGCCCGGCACCGAGCAGGGCAGGGTGGGCACGCACTGGCCGGCCGCCGTGCCGTTGGGCAGGGCCTGGTAGGACAGTGAGTCCACCTGCGTGAACGCGGCACGCACGCCGGCATTGCCGGTGATCGCGTTGCTGAGCTCGAACTCGCTCATCAGGTAGAAGCCTTCGTTGCCTTCCTTGACCTTGTAGCCGCTGGTCCAGGTCTTGCCGGCCACCGGGTCCCAGTTGACGTACTGGTTGGCGAAGGCCTGTATCTGCGAGGAGTCGTAGCGGAACAGGTTGCGCGGGAAGTTGGCATCCAGCCCGCCGCCCCAGTTGGCCGGGTAGGCGGTGGCCGGCGCCGGCAGGGCGCCGTTGGGCACGATGTTGGGCGTGGTCGGCAGCACGGTGCCCGGATAGACCGGCAGGTTGCCGGCATTGACCAGCGAGAAGTTGCCCACCGAGATGAAGGGCGAGGGCGAGACCGGCAGGCCGCTGGCCTGGTCCTGCGCGTTCCAGCGCGGCGCGATCACGTCATAGGTGCGGGTGTGCTTGGAGAAGCGGGCGCCCCACTTGATCGCGGTGATGACGTCGTGCTTGGGCCGGTAGTCGGCATCCAGGTGCAGGTAGCTTTCCTTGTCGCTGGAGTCCACGGCAGCGCCGGTATTGCTGGCCTGCGAGTAGCTCGACGGCTTGCTCATGTCGATGGGCTTGCCGTCCACCGAGCTGACCATCGCGTAGTCGGTCGGACGCGTCGTATTGATGTTGTACGACATGTTCGGATTGACCAGCACAAAGGTCAGGCTGGGCTGCGAGTTGGTCTTGCCGCGGCCTTCGGTATAGCCGGCACGGGCGCGCAAGGTGAGCGCGTCATTGGCTTCGAACTTCAGGTCCAGGTCGTAGAAGGAGCTGAGCGACTTGGCGCCTTCGCGCACGTTGTGGTCGAACTCGAAGCCGCCGATGCGCTGGTTCGGGCTCAGCGTGGTGGGGCGCTCCAGCTTGGCGCTGGTGATCACGTCGCCGTCGATCTTGGCGTCCTTGATCAGCCAGCCCGCGCCGACGAGGCCGGTGGGCAAGGCGAACGCAGAGCTGTTGTAGTTGTCGGCCTTGAGCTCGGCGCGGAAGGCGCTGAGGTTGGCTTCCAGCTGCTTGCTGGGCTTGAACTGCAGGCCCACATAGCCGCCGCTGCGCTTGCGAACGCCCTCGAACAGGGCCGAGTTCAGGCTGCCCGGCATGCGCTTGCCGGCCAGTGCGGGATTGCCCGAGGCTGTGGCTTGCGCCGCCGTGATGACGCCGAAGCTGAAGGTCTCCTGGCCGTCGCGGCGCAGGTGGCGGTCTTCCTTGAAGACCTGGGCCAGCACGCCGAAGGTGTTGTCGCTGTTCTTCCAGGCCAGCAGGCCGGAGAGCTGCGGATCGGTGGTCTTGGGCAGCGAGGCGTAGACGGCGCCCAGCGCCACCTCGGCACTGAGCTGCTTGCGGAAGTCCAGCGGCTTGCGCGTGATGATGTCCACCGTGCCGGCGATGCCGCCTTCGGTGATGTCGGCGCGCTGCGTCTTGTAGACGATGGACTGGCCGATCAGCTGCGAAGGCATCAGGCCGAAGCCGACGCTGCGGCCGCTGCTGCCCTGGTCGCCCACGTGCCAGTCGCCCGAGGAGAGCGCGTGGCCATTGATGGTCACCAGGTTGAGGTTGGGGCTGGTGCCGCGAATCGCCACGCGCTCGGCCTCGTCCATGGCCAGTGCGCCGCCGAATTGCACGTTCACGCCGGGCAGGCGGGAGAGCGCATCGGCAATGTTCTTGTCGGGCATCTTGCCCACGTCTTCCGCTGTGACGACCTCGACATTGGTATCGGCGTCGCGCTTGGTTTCTAGCGACTTCTGCAGGGAGGCACGGATGCCGGTGACGACCACCTGCTCGAGCTTGCTCTTGTCATCCTCCTTCTTGGCCGGCGCAGGGGCTTGGGCCTGGGACTGCGCTGCCTGTGCGGCAAGGATGAGGCTCATTAGGCAGATGGCCTGGTTGATCCGGTGGGCTTGAAACTTCATACCGTGTCTCTCCGTGGTTGCTCAAGCAGCTGGTCCAGCGCTTGTCTTATTGGACTGATTCAAAGTAGACCATGAACGTACCAATAAACAGACCCCAGGAAATCCCTGGGTGCCTGGTTCGTCGTTGTTTCATTGCGATTTATCGCCATTGCTTGTCAGATGTTGACCGGTGGCCTGAGTCATTCATTGGAATGAATTGGCCTAGATGTGGCCTTGGTAACTAATCCAATTGGCTTGGTCTTGGAGTGGGTACGATGCGATGCATGCCCTCCCTGCCACTTCGCGCTGCGCTCGTCCTCATGCTGGTGTGGCCCTTCCTGGCACAGGCGCAGCCGGCTCTGAAAGTGGCCTTGTTCGAGGTGGCCCCCTACGCGCAGAAGGAGGGCGGTGCGCTGCACGGCCTGTACATCGACCTGGTCAGGGGGCTGGGTGCCGGCGCTGGCTTCAAGACCGAGATTGCGCTGATGCCATTCGCACGGGTGCCCCTGGCGCTGGAGCGAAGCGAGGCCGATCTGACGATCAGCTTTTCAACGGAGGCGCTGGAGGGCGCGGCGCAAGCCCTGGGCCCCGTGGCGCTTGTCGATTCGGTGCTCATCACCAGCCTGGCCAGGTCCACCAGGGAGCTGCCTCAGCTGAAGGGGGCGCTCGTCGGCAGGGCGCGCGGCGGCTGCCAGGACCTGGCGCAGCGTGCCGAGCTGGCGCTGCGCTGGACCGACATCAGCAACTTCGACAGCGCCTTGCGCATGCTGGCGCTGGGTCGCCTGGATGGCCTGTGCCTGACGCGCGACGTGCTGCATCACTACAGCGCCCTTGCAAGCATTGAACGGAGCCGCCTCGGTGCCGAGATCCTTGTCGGCCAACGGCCGGCCTTGCTCTATGTGCGTCGGGGCCTGGCGCCCGAGGTCATTGCCAAGCTGCGAGTGGCCCTGGCCAGGCGGTCCCCCGTCAAGGCTGACTAGGCAAGGGGTCGATCCGATAGAAGCACTCGAAGCAGGCGCCCGGAGCCAGGTGATTGAGCGCGGGCTTGTGCAGCAGTTCCAGCGGCGCCGCGGCATCCTCGTCCACGCCAAACCAGGGCTCGATGCAGACGAATCGGGCGCCGGCCACGGCCCACAGACCCAGATGGGGCGCGCCTCCTGTGCTGACCATGAGGCGTGTGCCGGCCTGCCTGTGGACCAGGCGAATCCGGCGTGACTTGATCTGCTTGATGATCAGGGCGTCACGCTCGAACAGCTGGCTGTGCAGCCCGATGCGCGTCTGCTCCGGCCCCGTGAAGGCAATGGGCTCGGGTCGCTCGGCGAGCAGGTCGCCAAGCAGGCGGTAGGCCTCAGGGGCTTCCTGCTGATCAAACTCCAGGAACCAGTCCTGCAGTTCGCCCGTGCCTAGCGCGAAGGCCGGATGTGAGCCCAGGCCAAATGCCATGGTCTCAGGGCTGTCGTTGTGCACTTCGTAGCGCACCAGCAAGCCGTCGGCGTCGAGGCGGAACAGGACCTGCAGCCGGAACTCGAAGGGGAAGCAGGTGCGCGTTTCTGCGGTGGCGCGCAGCAGCAGGGTCGCGGCCTCGGCGCTCTCTTGCACCGGCTCGAAGTCCATGCCGGCGGCAAAGCCGTGGATGCCCATGGCGTACGGCTGGCCCTTGTGCAGATAGCGTCCATCCCGCAATCGTCCGACGAAGGGGAACAGCAGGGGCGCGCTGTGGGGCCAGACCTTGGCCTCGTCCTGCCAGAGGAATTCCTCATTGCCGAGCCTGAGGCTGCGAAGCTCCGCGCCGTGGGGGTCAATGCTTGCCTGCAGGGTCCCGAATCGCAGAGTCAGCATGCCGGGGCAGCCATCAAGGCCTGCTTGTCAGCGCTGAGCGTGCGACCTTGCGCATCGAAGGCATAGACCCAGTCGGCTTGCGGCTGCAGGTGCAGCACCTGCCCCTGCTGCAGGCCCAGCATCGGCGGCACCGCCACGCAAAGCGACTGCCTGCCTCGCTTCAGGTGGGCGTAGCTGCTGGCGCCCAGTCGCTCCAGCAGGCAGAGCTCGGTGGCCAGACTGGCCGCTGTGCCTGCGGCGCTTGGTTGCAGATGCTCGGGTCGCACGCCCAGGCGCACAGCCATGCCGGGGCTCAGCTCGGCGCCGGGGCGCACGTCGAACTGCCACTCGATGGCGGTATCGATGGCCAGCCGTGCCGAAGCCCGTCCGGCATCGACGGCCGTCAGTTCCGCATCGAGCAGGTTGATGGCCGGCGAGCCGATGAAGCCGGCGACGAACTCGTTGCAAGGATCGCTGTACAAGGCCAGGGGGCTGCCGACCTGCTCGATACGGCCGGCCCGCAGCACGACGATGCGGTCGGCTAGCGTCATCGCCTCCACCTGGTCATGGGTGACATAGACCATGGTCTTGCCGAGCTGGCGGTGCAGGGCGGCAATCTCCAGCCGCATGCGCAGCCGCAGTTCGGCGTCGAGATTGGAGAGGGGTTCGTCGAACAGGAACACGGCCGGCTCTTGCACCAGGGCCCGGCCTATGGCCACGCGCTGGCATTGCCCGCCCGAGAGCTCGCCAGGTCGCCGCGCCAGATAGGGCTCGAGCTGCAGGATGTCGACCGCGCGCGCCAGCTTGCGCTCCATCTGTTCGCGCGGCTCGCCGCGCATGCGCATGCCGAAGCTCAGGTTCTGCGCCACCGTCATGTGCGGGTACAGCGCATAGGACTGGAAGACCATGGCCACCTTGCGCTGGCTGGGAGGTGCTGCCGTGACGTCGCGGCCGGCGATATGGATCCGTCCCTCGCTGGTCTCGTCCAGGCCGGCGATCAGGCGCAGGAGCGTGGACTTGCCGCAGCCCGAGGGACCGACGAAGACGATGAACTCGCCTTCCTCGACGCTGAGATCGATGCCGTGCAGCGTCTGCGTCGCGCCATGGCGCTTGATGAGGCCTTGTATGTCTAGGAATGCCATGAGCTTGTCTCAGGAGAGTCGGGCCAACAGGGGCTCGTCCCAGTGGAGCGGAATGCCTTGCTTGCGCAGGTGCTGCTGGAACGCGGCGCGCGCCGTGGCGCTGGCGTGGATGTCGGTCGGGGTCAGGCCTTGCTTCAGGGCAAACGCGGCCAGCAGGCCGGCCACTTCGCCGATCAGCCACTCCGCGGGATGGACGCGTGTGCAGGCATTGACCAGGTGGCTGACGGCGATGTTCTTGCAGCCGGGCAGCAGGTTGTCGCAGTCGGCCGGCACGAAGCAGCCCAGTGGCAGGGTGAAGGGGCGCACATGGGCATTGAGGCCCTGGCCGCTGCGCACCGTGGGGTGCATGTCCATGTTGTACCAGGCGAGGCCCACGCTGTCGGCGCGGTTGACGGCCTCCAGCGCTGTGCCCGCCTGGTGCGCGATGTCGCGCTGGGTGAGCGTGCTGAGGCCGACGATGCGCCGCGATTCACGCACATAGATGTGCTGGGCCAGGCCGTCCGGCGTGCCGGTGATGTCGGGCGCCACTTCCAGCTCCGGATAGCCCTGGCCGCCATCGGGTCTCGGGGCTTCGGTGCGCAGCCAATGCAGGAGGCAGGCTGAGAGCTCGCGCGCTGCCGTCTCGACCTGCTGCTCGCTCAAAGGTCCGTCCAGCAGCGGCTGCAGCCCGTAGTCGTTCTGTGCCCAGTTGATCAGGGAGACTTCCTCGCGCGGCGTTTCCCACATGTGCGCCGCGATGACGCGCCGGTAGCGCCAGAGGTCCAGCGCCTCGCCTTGTGGGAACAGCGGCAGGCGCATCGATTCACCGGGCCTGGCACCGGGGATGTACTCGCTGAACAAGCGGTGGCCGTAGCCGGCCACGCCTTGCGCGCGCCAGGCCTCGTAGCCGGGTGGCGGCGAGCCCACTGGGAGTGCATGGTTGCGCCGGCGCAAGGCCAGCACATGGGTCACCGGCTGCTGGTCTTCGGGGTTGGCCTGCGCGGGCGCGGCGGGTTCGTCGAACTCGGCCTGCGCTTCCTTGCCCAGCCGGAAGGGCAAGCCGGCCAGGGGCAGCAGGGCGCCGGTGTCGGTGGCATCGATCACATAGCGGGCACGGACGCTCACGCGCTCATCGCCACATGCCAGCTCGACTGCTTCGATGCGCCGGCCGGTGCGCTGCACCGCGACGGGTCTCGCATAGCGCAGCAAATGCTGGCCGGGCATGTCTTGCAGCAACTGTTCGAACCAGGCCGCGGCCAGCGCCGGCTCGAAGCACAGTCGGCTCACCCAGCCATCGCCGGGATTGCAGCCTTCGGTCATGGCGGTGCGGTCGCGAAAATCCGGCTGGCTCAGGTAGTGCTCGCGCATGGCCTGGCGGAACTGCAGATAGCTCTCACTGGCCCCGCCATGCTCGATCAGCCGGTGCTCGTCGGGCGGCACGGCTTGCGCCGTCATCTGGCCACCAAGCCAGCGATGTTCGGCGCTCAGCAGCACACGCTGGCCCGCCTGCGCCGCGCGCCAGGCGGCCATCACGCCGCCGAGGCTCGCGCCAATCACTGCGATATCGACTTCGATCGCGCGGTTCATGGGTGGGCCTTCAAGCGCAGGCCGATTTCGAAGCTACGCTGCCAGGGCAGCCAGAGCTGCTCGACCCGCCAGGGCAGGCCCTGGGCTTGCAGCCACGCATCCGATGCCGGCACAAAGAGCAGGCTGGCTGCGGCTTCCAGTTCAACGGGGGTCAGCGCCGCTTCGTCGATGCTGTCTCGCAGCGTCTGGCGCAGGCAGGCCTGGTAGAGGTGATCTTCCAGCAGGCGCAGGCAGGCCATGCGCTGGTTGGCGCCGCCGCCCAGGTCCGAGCGCGCGAGCACGAGCTGGGCCAAGAGGCTGCCCAGGCTGTTGCTGGCGGTGTTCCAGCCGGCGTAGCCGACCAGATTGGCCAGGCCGATATGGCCGGCCACGGCTTCGATCAACAAGGGGTCGGCGCCGTTGGCATAGGCCAGGTCGGCGATGGCCAGCGGCTTGTCCGCCGGCAGCTTGCGCAGCCATTGCTGCAGCCGTTCGCTGCTCAGCGGTGAGGGCAGGGGCAGGCGCATGGCCCAGTCGCCCTGGGCTTGACCGGCGCTGTGCAGGGCCAGCACCAGATCGGCCTGCTCGATGGATTCGACCAGCTCAGCCCCGACCGCCTGCAGCTGGCTGGCCAGGGAGTCCAGCAGCGGTCGGTCTTCGTAGCGCGCCCGCAAGTGCTGGACGCCTTGCGGATCGCTGCACGACAGCCAGAACTTCAGCGCAGGTTCGCGGCGCAGGGTGGCGACCAGGTGGGCGCACAGCGTGTGCATCACCTCGTCTGCGCCGGCATAGACCAGGACCTGGTCCTGCAGGCCAGCTCGTTCGATCGCTGCTTGCAAGGCGCGGCGCTCGGCGATGTTGAAGCCGTAATCCGCGGTGTCGTCCTGCGGCAGCACCAGGCGGTCGATCACACCTTCCGCAACCAAGTCCAGAAGCTGCTTGTTGATGGCGAAGTTGCGTGCACGCGCGGCCAGGTAGTCCTGTTGGATGGCGGACGGGATCTGCGTGCGGGCCGCCTCGGCGCGTTCCAGGTCAGCGGCATCGTTCAGCTGCGCATGGCGATCCGCGTGGAAGGACCAGGCCCAGATCTGCTCGCCATGTTCGGCCCAGTAGGGCTTCTCTTCCTCGGCCACATTGTTGTTGGAGATGCGCATCGTCGCCGCGAAGGCGTAGAGCGGCCGCTTTGGTGCGGCGGTCTTCAGCTCGCGCAGGAGATGCAGGCGTTGCTGCAAGTCCTCCAGTGCATCGGGGATGAAGCGCGAGGGCACGAGGCCGCCGTAGACCAGCATGTCGACCGAGATCACCAGGCCTTGGGCCTGCGGTGCCTGCTTGCGCAGCCAAGAGGCCAGCCGGTCGCGGTCCGCGGGCTGGCGCATCAGGCCGAGGTCGGCGACCGGCGGCATCTGGCCCTGGCAGCCACCGGCCTCCAGCAACATTTGCACCTGTTCGCGCACGGCCGGCCGGCCGTCCACCGGCAAGGCGACGAGGGTGGGATTCATGGAACGAGTTTTGTTCTGTAGGTGGCGATGCCATGTGCAGGCACCTGCATGCGATCCATCGGCTGGCCATCGGCGCGAACCGGGCGCCAGCCCTCTTGTGCAAACTGCGGCGCCTGCTCTGCATCGCTGCAGTTCCATACGCGCAGCTCAAGTTCTTCGCCCGCGCGGCGCAAGGCGCTGACGCGCAGGCTCGAGTTGTCGAATTGCTGGGCTGCATGCCAGGCCTGCCCATGGCCGCGCAGCAGCAGGGGCGGGCGGCGCAGGGCGTCGGCCTTATCCAGCAAAGCCGGGATCTCCAAGCCGCTGGCGATGCGGAAGTCAAATCGCTGCTGACCGAGGCGCTGGGCACCTGGCGTGGCCAGGTCGGGGCCGGCGCCCACGCCGCGCGTCACCAGGTCGCGGCGCGACAGCCAGCCCACGCTGCGCAAGAGCGTGAGTCCCAGCCAGGCCTGGCCTTGGTGCTGCAGCAGCTCGAACTCCTGCATGGCGCGATGTACGACCTGCACAGGGCCTGCACTCAGGGCGCTGAGGCTGGGCATGACGGCCGGTGGCATTTCTCGGCGGCTCGGCGCGGCGGGATAGTCGGCCAGGATGCTTGCGCGTCGCAGCCAGGCGAAGGCGCTGTCGGCCTCCGTGTGTTCGGGCAGCGTGGGCAGGGAGAACAGCAGGCGGCTGCGCTGGTCCTCGGCCTGGTTGTCCCAGTCGAGGCTGGCTTCGATGGCGACCTGGCCCTCCAGCACCTTCAGGCGCAGGCGGCCGTGGCAGAGCACCTCGTCGCTGCACGGCCCTTGCCGCGCGGCATCGAGCCGGGCCGGCAGTCTTGCTTCGATGCGCAGCACATAGTCCTGCAGCGGGCCGAGCTTGCGCTGGCGCAAGAGGGTCCAACGCTGATGCAGGCGGCGGGCCGCATCGGGCGGCGGGCTGTAGTTGTAGCTGTCGCCGGCATCGAGCTCGCTGAGCACGGCGACTTGCACTCGGGTGCCCGGCGTCAGGTCCAGCCAGAGTCGGCCTTCGGAGTCGAGATGGATGCGCTCCTTCGAGTCAACAACTGTCGCCACTTGCGCATGGCTTTTCACCTGCAATCGCCGGGCTTGCAGACCACCAAGCCGGGCGTGCAACAGCAGCTCGTAGCGATGGCCGGCCAGCGGCGCCGGAAAGTCATCCAGCGGCGAGCGGAATTCACTGTGCGGCACGGAGCCCAGCAGCAGGCTTGGCAAGACCTGGCCCTGCACGTCCCGCACTTGCAGGCCTTCGGCCACGTCGCCAGCAAGGAACAGCTCGACGCGGTGCCAGCCCTCGCGCGCCACCGGCAACGGATTGAAGAGGGTGAAGGCGGCATCGTCGGCATGCGCCGTGCCGCAGGCGGAGAGCATGCCGGCGTCCACCAGGGCCCGCTGCTCCAGCGTGTCCAGCTTCTGCTGCAAGAGTTCGAAGCGGGTCTCCATTTCCGCATGGACCTCATCGATGCTGCAACCGCAGATCGAGTCGTGGGCCTGCTGCTGTATCAAGAGGCGCCAGCATTGCTCCAGATAGCGATCGGGCTGCGGCACATCGAGCGCGGCATAGAGCGGCTCTATAGCGCCGAGCAATCGGTCCTCAGACTGCTGATGCGCAAGCTTCAGGTAGCGGCGGGTCGACAGCACATCGGGCAGCACGAAGGCGCGCGCGTTGTTGCGCAGCTCGCCGCAAAGCTCGGGCCGCCGGCCATCGCTGGCGGCCAGACTCAGGGCCACGTGCTGCTGCAGACTTTGCTGCTCCAGCCGGTAGCGCGACTGGCCGGCGTTGAACTCCGCGATGCGCTCATGCAGGCCGGCGCGCGGCATCAAGTGGTCGCCTCCCTGGGGCAACAGCAGGTGCTCGGACAGCGCGCGCGGCGCCACCTGTTCGAGATAGCGCTGCAGCGCCGGCTGCCAGTCGTCCAGGTTGAAGGGATGCTGGTAATAGCCTTCGCTCAGGAACAGGCTGCCGACGCGCGTGCCGTCGGGTGCTACCCAGTCGAACTCGGAGTTCGCCGCGTCTGCGCCGCGCCACAGCACCGCAGACGGAATGCCCATCTGCTGCAGGAGCTGGGGCATCTGGGCGACATGACCGAAGCTGTCGGGCAGGTAGCCCACCCGCTGGCAATTGCCCAGGGCTTGCGCGTCGGCCATGCCGATCTCGAGATTGCGCAGCAGCGATTCGCCACTGACCAGGAACTCGTCGGCCATCACGTACCAGGGGCCCAGCGCGATGCGGCCGCTTTGCACCAGGCTCAGCACGCGCCCGATGAGCGCGGGCTCGGCGTGCGCCAGCAGGTCTTCCATCGCGGCCACCTGGCCGTCGAACAGGAAGTGCTCCAGCTCGCCGCGCTCCAATTGGCCGGCCACGGCCTCCATCACGCGCAGCAGGCGCGCGACGAACTGCTCGCGCGTCCAGTACCACTCGCGGTCCCAGTGCGTCTGCACGACCACGCCCACTTGCAACAAAGACTGGCTCATTCCTTGACGGCGCCCTTGAGCGCTCCGGCGATGAAGAAACGCTGGCTGAAGGCGAACACGGTCATCACCGGCAGCAGCGAGAACACGGCACCGGCGGCCACCAGGCGCCAGTCCAGCGAGAAGGTATTGGCCAGGCGATTGACGCCCAGCGGCAAGGTAAATCGCGCCGGCTCGTCGATCACGATCAGCGGCCAGAGGAAGTCGCCCCAGACCGCGATGAAGCTGAACACGGCCAGCGTGGCCAGCGTGGGTTTGACCAGGGGCAGGTAGACATGCCACCAGATGCGCGGCGTGCTGACGCCTTCCATGCGCGCCGCCTCGTCCAGCGCTGGCGGCACGGCCTCGAAGGCCTGCTTCATCAGGATGATGCCGAAGGCCGTGCAGGCATGGGGCAGCAAGAGGCCGAGGAAGCTGTTGCGCAACCCCAGGCTCACTGCCAGCTGGTAGAGCGGAATCATCAGGAGCTGGAAGGGCAGCATCATCGAGGCCATCAGCAGGGCGAGCAGCAGGCCGCGCGCCGCGAACTGCAGGCGCGCCAGCGCAAAGCCGGCCAGCGACGAGAACAGCACATTGCTGAGCACGGCGGCCACCGCCACCAGCAGGCTGTTGGCGAGGTAGCGGCCGAAGGGCTGGCTCGCCAGCACGCGGCTGTAGTTGTCCAGCGTGGGCTCGGCCGGCAGCCAGGCCGGCGGATAGGCGAACAGGTTCTCGCCGCTGCCCTTGAGCGAGGTGGAAAGCAGCCAGAGGAAGGGCCCGATGGTGATGCAGCACCAGGCCAGCAGCGCCGCATAGCGGACGAGCAATGACAGGGGTTTTGTTCCTGGCTTCATTTCGATCTCTCAGTGCCGGCGCTTGAGCAAGCGCATGTGCAGCAGTGACAGCGCCAGCGTGATCAGGAACAGCACCATGCCCGCGGCAGCGGCCAGGCCCATCTCGAATTCGGAGAAGGCGGTCTCGTAGATGTAGAAGACCAGGGTCTTGCTGGCGTCCATGGGCCCGCCCTGCGTCATCACATAGACCTCCTCGAACACCTTCATCGCGGCGATCGAGGACATCACGGCAACCACCGCCATCGCCGGCCGCAGCAGCGGCAGCGTGATGTGCAGGAACTGCTGGTGCCGGCTGATGCCCTCGACCTCGGCCGCCTCGTACAGGTGGCGCGGTATGCCTTGCAGGGCGGCCAGGTAGATCACCATGTAGTAGCCGATGCCGCTCCACACGGTGACGGCCATTACGCTGAACAGGGCGTTGACCGGGTCGGTCAGGAAGGCCACCGGGTCGCTGACCAGGCCGGTCTTGAGCAGCAGGTGGTTGAGGATGCCGCGCTCCTCGTAGACCCATTTCCAGACCAGGCCCGACACCACCAGCGAGGTCACCACCGGCAGATAGAACAAGGCGCGGAACAGCGTGATGCCCGGCAGGCTGCTGTTCACCGCCACGGCCACAAAGATGGGCAGCAGCACCAGCAGCGGCACGACCACCACCAGGTAGAGCAGGGTGTTGCGCAGCGCCGACCAGAACGAGGGGTCGGCCGCGAGCTGGCGGTAGTTGTCCAGGCCGACCCAGTGCGGCGTCTGGATCATGTTGTAGTCGCTGAAGCTGATCAGCAGGGCCTGCAGCGCCGGATAGAGCACGAAGGCGCCGATCAGCGAACAGGCCGGCAGCAGGAACAGCAGCGGCACCCAGGGGTTGTGGCGACGCAGCTTCATCGTGCCGCCTCTCCGGCCAGGGCGCGATGGGCCGCGCCGAGCAGGCCGGCCTCGTTGCCCAGCTTGGCGGCTTCCGGTTGCACCGGCACGCGCAGCGCGCTCTGCAACTGTGGCCACCACGCCGTGCGCGCATCCAGCATGCCACCACCGATCACGATGCGTGCCGGGTCCAGCAGCCAGAACAGGTTGTCGATCTGCAGGGCCAGCAAGGAGATCCATTCATCGAGTGCGGCTTGGGCTCTTGCATCACCGGCATCGAGTGCCGCGAGCGTCGCGCGTCCATCTTCGGCCACGCCGCCGTGCTCGCGCATCAAGCGCGCCAGGCCGCTGCCCGAGATCAGCCGGTCCAGGCTGACACGCTGGCCCTTGTGCAGCACTTCCATGCGGCCGGCGTGGCCGGCGAGTTGCCGGTGGCCGGACCACAAGCCATGCCCCAGCGTGAGCGCGCCACCGAGCCCGGTGCCCAGGGTCAGCATCAGCGCCGAGGCCTGCGGCGCATCAGCCAGCGCGCCCAGCCACTGCTCGCCAACCAGCGCCGCATGCACGTCATTGAGTGCTTGCACGGGCAGGCCGAAGGCTTGGCCCAGCGTGGCTCGCAGGTCGGTGCCGGCCCAGCCGGGCATCACTGCGGTGGCATCGATGACGCGGGCAGTGCTCGCATCGATCACGCCTGCCGCGCTCAGACCGATGGCGCCGGGCCGCAGGTCGGCGGGCAGTTCGGCCTGCACCTGTTGCAAGGCCTGCTGAATCTGCTTGAGCACATGGGCGCCGCCTCGCTCTGCCTCGGTGGGCAGGCGGCAGCGGGCGCACACCTGGCCGGCCGCGTCGACGGCGGCGGCCAGGATCTTGGTGCCACCGATGTCCGCGGCCAGGACCAGGGGCAGGGCGTTCATGAGGAGTCCTTGCGGGCCTGGCCCAGCAGGGCGCGCCAGTCGGAATCGATGGCTGCGAGCGCCTGGCGGCTGGTCTTGGCGCCCAGCATGGCGGCCTGCAGATTGCGTGCGTAGCTGCTGCGCAGCTTGTTGTAGCCGGGCAGGGCGGGCACGCTGACCCGGCCTGCCAGCACATGGCGGGTCGACAAGGCGCGCGCCAGGGCCAGAGGCTCGGTGGTGCCCGGTGCGGAGGCGAAGAAGGTGTCGTCGTAGCTTGCTCTTGTCGAGGGCAGGATGGGCACGCGGCGGGCGAAGTCCAGCTGTTGCTGCGGGCCGGCCACGAAGGCGGCCAGCCGGAAGGCCAGCTCTCGCTGCTTGGAGGCCTGCGGCACGACGAGATTCATGGCCGCGATGCTGGGCGCAGCGCCCGGGCTGGCCAATTGCGGCGCGACGCCGATCTGCCGGTACAGCGCCGCATTGCTGCTGCGGATGAAGCCGAGGAACTGCATGCCGGTCGAGACCACGGCCACCTGCCCGGCGACGAACATCTCGACCGCCTTGCGATGCCCTTCGGTTACCGCATTGCGTGGGGTGTAGCCGCCTTGGTAGAGCTGGCGGTAGAACTCGAACATCTGTTCGCCCGATCCGTTCTTGGTGAACCCCGGGGCCCGGCCCGTGCTGTCCAGCAGTGGGGCATTGAAAGCCGCCAGCGTCTCCAGGGGGCTGGAGCCATCTAGCGCCGGGAAGTAGGCAAATGCCTGGCTGCGGGACTTCAGCACGGGGGCCTGTTTAAGCAACTCTGCATGGCTGCTCGGCACGGCCAGGCCGGCGCGTTCGAACAGTTCGCGGTTGTAGAGCGTCAGATTGGTGCTCAGGTACCAGGGCAGGCCGAAGCACCCGTCGCGATAGACGTTCGCCTCCAGGGCTGCAGGAAGGAAGGCGGCCTGCTCGGCCGTGCTCAGGTGCTGCAGCGGGTTGGCCAGGGCGCCGAACTCGGCGAGCTTGGCCGAGAACTGCGGATTGAGGTTCACCAGATCCGGCGCGGCGCCAGCGGCCACGGCTGTCAGCAACTTGCGCTCAGCCTCGGCCCAGGGCAGATCAACCCAGTGGACTGACGTGCCGGGGTGCGCTGCCTCGAAGGCGCGCAGCAGGCCATTGACATAGGCATCCAGCTGCGGAGACAGCTGCATGGTCCAGAACTCGAGGCGCCTGCTTCGCCCCTTGTCCTGGGCTCGGCCGGTGCCTGCCAACAGGCCGGCGGCTGCCATGCTCAGCAGCTGGCGCCGGGTGCTCGATGGGTTTTGCATGGACAAGAGAGGCTGGGGCGGGGTGGATTCACTCGGCGCGCAAGCGCGGAGGGTGGCTTGTGCAGCACGGTGAAAACCATAACCGAATAGCCGTCCAAAAACAATAAGGTGGTCTAGTAGTGGTACAGAAATGTGGATAGACTTTGCCTGAGCTAGACTGATTGGCCCCGCGTTTTCCTCAGGGGTGGAAGAAAATTTTCGACCAGCGGGTAAGAACTAATAGACCAAAGCTGAACCAATTATTGGCGCCGCCCTGGGCGGGCCGGGAGCAACGGAATGGCCACGGATCGCAGTCAACGGCGCGAGCACCTGAAGCAGAAATTGCTGGCTCTGATCGAGCAGAACGGCGAGGGCGGGCGTCTGCCGCCGGAGCGCGAGCTCAGTGAGCGTTTCGATGTGGCGCGTGAGACGCTGCGCCGCTGCCTGCGTGAGTTGGAGCAAGATGGTCTGCTGCAACGTCGCCAGGGCGCCGGCACCTTTGTGTCAGGCCAGCCGGTGGTCAAGCAGCTGCAGTTGCTGTCCTTCTCCGAGGAGATGCGCGGGCGCGGTCTGATACCGACCAGCGAGCTGCTGGGCGGTCGGACCGTGCTGGCCGGCGCCAAGCTGGCGCAAAGACTCAAGGTGATGCCGAGTACGCCGCTCCTGGAACTGCGGCGTCTGCGCCTTGCCAACGACGAGCCGATGGCGCTGGAAACCGTCTACTTGGTGGCCGACAAGGTGCCTGGCTTCAACATTGACTGCTTGTCGACGGGCTCGCTCTACGACCTGCTGGACAAGCAGTTCGGCATGCAGGTCCGCGCCGCGAGCCAGCAAATCCAGGCGACGGTGCTGAACGAGGAGGAGGGCGATTTGCTCGGCGTGCCCCCGTTCTCGCCCTCCCTGCTGGTGGAGCGCATCTCGCATGCCGGCTCGGGCGAGGTGGTCGAGTACGCCAAGAGCCTCTACCGTGCTGACCGCTACCGCTTCGAAGTGAATGTGATGCGCCCGGTGGTTGGAGAGCGTGCCGAGTGATGAAGATATTCCGTGACCTGGCACTCCTGGACAGCCTGCTCAAGGGCGGACTGGTGGTGTCTTGCCAACCGACCGAGCAAGGGCCGTTGGACCATGACGAAATCGTCGCCAGACTGGCGCAGGCCGCCTTGGCTGGCGGGGCCTGTGGTGTGCGCATCGAAGGTGCAGCACGTCTGGCGCATGTGCGGCCCAAGATAGCCGCGCCCATCATCGGCATCGTCAAGCGCGACCTCGACGATTCGCCGGTGCGCATCACGCCATGGCTCAGCGATGTGCAGGAGCTGCTGGCGGCCGGGGCCGATGTGATTGCAGTGGATGCCACCTTGCGCGAGCGCCCCGTGCCCGTGGCCGAGCTTCTCAGCGCCATCCATGCGGGCGGTGCCCTGGCCATGGCGGACTGCTCCGGCCTTGAAGACGCACTGGCCGCGGCCGCGCTCGGCTTCGAGGTGATAGGCACGACGCTGTCGGGCTACACCGGTGGCGAGACGCCCAAGGAGCCGGACTACGAGCTGGTCGCGGCGCTGGCCGCGCGCCTGCCGCGCGTGATGGCCGAGGGCCGCTACAACCATCCCGAGCAGGCGGCCCGCGCCGTCCAGCTGGGCGCCTGGGCGGTGACCGTGGGCACCGCGATCACACGCACCGAATCGGTGGCGAGCTGGTTCAGCTCGGCACTCGACAGGTTTTGACGAGGAGCGGGGATTGAAGGTTCAACGCGAAGCGATCGCATGGCGTCATTGCTGCCTCAGCAGCCATGCCGTGCGCTCGGGTCTGGAGCACTAGCTGCAACACCCATCGCAGCGCGCCGTGTGCCGGCGCGCTGCCTGGCCGTGCCTTCGTGGGTGCGGCGCTGTTTGTCAGCGCCGGGGTGCCACTGCCTTGCGCAGTGCGGCCCGGCTGGTTCCCTCCAGACCAAGAGATTCGCCATGAGCTTTGCAAAGAAGATGACCCCAGTCGCTGCTGCAGCAGCCCTGTTCGCCTTGAGCCTCCATGCCGCTGCGCAGACCGCGACTACGCCCGCGCCGGTGCCGCAGGCTAAGTCCGAGAAGTCCGAAGACCAGAAGGCCGAAGAGGCCAACAAGACCCAGCGCAAGCCCACCGAGAAGCTGGAGACGGTCACCGTCACCTCCGGCAAGCGAGCCGAGGCCGCCCACCGCATTCCGTACAACGTCACGGCACTGACCGAAGACAAGCTGCGCGAAGAGAACATCACCGACCTGAAGAAGCTGATCAGCCAGAGCGAGGCCATCAGCGCGCCGGGCAACAGCGCGCGCTTCGCCGATTCGGTGACCGTGCGTGGCCTGAACGTCTCGGCGGTCAATGCCAACAATCTCGAGCAGTTCGCGCGATCCACCCTGTCCTACTATCTGGACGACACGATGCTGCCCAACATCGGCTACCGCATCAAGGACATCGCCCGCGTCGAGACCCTGCTCGGCCCGCAAGGCACGCTCTATGGTGCCGGCAGCCTCGGCGGTACGGTGCGCTACGTCACCAACAAGCCCAAGCTCGGCAAGGCCGAGTCGCGGCTCTCGACCTCGATCTACCAGACCCAATACGGCGGCTTGTCCAACGACACCGACGCGATGTTCAACCTGCCGCTGGGCGAGGACCTGGCGCTGCGCGGCTCCTTCGCGCGTCTGAACGAGAAGGGCTATACCGACCGTGTCTCCAACCCGCCGTGGCGCACGGGCACCTGGGCCTGGGTGACCCAGCCCGACGCCAAGACCAACGTCTATGAAGATGACGACTGGCAGCGAGCCAACAGTGGCCGCATTGCCCTGCTGTGGCGCCTGAAGCCCGGCCTGGAACTGACTGTCTCGCATGCCGAGCAGAGTCAGCTCGCCCATGGAACCAGCGGCGCCAGCCTCTATCCGGTGCGCATCGCCAACGCCACGACGCCGGCCCAGATCGATGCCGCATGGCGCTTGAACGTGTCGCCGTGCTCGGGTGCCGCCTGTGCGTACACCGATCGGGCCAAGACACCCTTCGTGGTCAATGACCACACCATCCTCTCGCGCTATCCCGAGTGGGCCGATCGCGACTTCAAGCTCGACAGCCTGGACCTGGACTGGGACCTGGGCTGGGCACGCTTCCATGCCAACAGCTCCCGCTTTGCCGATGCTCGCACCGGCCAGGCTGACTATGCGAGCCAGGGCAATGCGTTCTACAACTGGTTCACCGCCGGCAATGTGCGTCAGTCCAACAACTCGCTGTACATGACGTACGACAACAGCTACAGCGGCACGTCGCACGAACTGCGACTCACGTCCAAGGGTGAGGGCCCGCTGAGCTGGATCGTGGGTGCCTTCAGCACGACCCAGAACCGCAACTGGCGCTTCGACGAGATGTTCACGGGCATCGACAAGCTGCCGCCGCAGGGCGATTTCTATGGCATCAATCGCCCTGCCGTCGGTGGCAAGACTGACTCCGGCTATGCCGAAGATCTGGGCAGCCGCTACAAGGAGACGGCTGCCTATGGCGAGCTGAACTATGCGCTTTCCGACAAGTGGCGCGTCATGGCCGGCGGCCGCGTGTTCAGCTACAGCGACGAGGGCAACGCGCTGATCCGCGACTACGCCGGCGAGCTGGCCGACACCAAGACCAACAGCAAATCCAAGGGCAGCAACAAGAGTTACTTCAAGCTCAACAGCAGCTACCAGTTCACCGACGACCTGCTGGGCTATGCGACCTATTCGCAAGGCTTCCGCCGCGGCGGCAACAACAGTTTCCGCGACTCGCCCAAGGAAAACCGCCTGGTCGCTGCCGACACCCAGTCCTACCAGCCCGACACCACCGACAACTACGAGCTGGGCTTGAAGGGCTTTTTGTTCAACCGCCAGCTCTACCTGCAGACCAGCGTCTACCGGATCGACTGGAAGAACGTGCAGACCTACTACTCTCAAGGCCTGCCCGACCCCTTCGGCCTGGGCATCGACTTCCCGCTCAACGGCACAGTCAACGGCCCCAATGCCCGCTCCGAGGGCCTGGAGTTCAGCGCACGCTACCGCGTGAATGAGCACTGGCAGTTGAGCTACAGCTCGGCCACCACGCGCGCCAAGTGGGTGACGACCAAGCAGAAGTGCACCTACGCGGCGAACAACCGTCCTGGCAGCGCCGGTGATCCGGATGGGCCGGACTGCCGGGTCTGGGAGGCTGGCGGCCAGCTCAATGGCGCGCCAAAGTGGAAGCACAACTTCGGCGTTCGCTACAACACCACCGTGTTCGACGACTACGACATCTCGGCCGGACTGTCTGCGCGCTATGTGGCCAAGATCGGCAATGACCGCACCGATTCCGTCTCGGAGTCGCCGCCGTTGTTCTACCCGGCCTACACGCTCTACAACGCCAACATCGGCCTGTACATGGGCGATTGGTCGGCCACGCTGTGGGTGCAGAACATCGCCAACAAGCGGGCGCAGGTCTCGGTGCAGAGCCTGGGCGACACCATCATGGGCACGCGGATGATCTACAGCACGCCGCGCACCGTGGGTCTCAACTTGTCCTACAGCTTCCGCTGAGGTCGCTGGCCGGCCGCGGCGCTTGCTGCGGCCGGCCCTTGCCGGAGATTCCACGTGAACCTGCTTGATGCAAACAAGAGGCTGGCAGGGCTGCGCCGTCGCCAGCTTCTGGCCCTTCCCGCGCTGGCCTGGCCCGCCCAGAATGTCATGTCGGCAGCAGAGCCTTCGGCCGATGAACTCGATCAGGCCTTGAAAGCCCTGGTCGAGCATGAGCAGCGGCCGCTGGCCAGCCTGTCGGTGCTGGTCCAGCGAGAGGGGCGCAATGTCTATGAGGCGCAGTTCGGCCGCCGCTACATCGCACCGCCGGGAGGTGTCGATCTGCCGGTGACGGCCGATACCCTGTTCCGCATGGCCTCCGTCACCAAGCTGGTCGTGGCGGTCGCAGCCTGGCGACTGGTCGATGCCGGCCGGCTCGATCTTGATGCTGACATCGGCAAGATCCTCGGGTACGAGCTGCGCCATCCGCGCTACTCGCGCACGCCGCTGACGGCCCGGCTCCTCTTGACCCACCGCTCAGGCCTGACCGATGGCGGCGACGACTACCTGGATCCGCACATCGGTCTGCGCGAGCTGCTGCTGCCCGGTGGCCGCAGTTTCGGCAAGGGCGGCTCATGGGGAGCGCATGTGCCGGGCCGCTTCTTTCAATACGCCAATCTGAACTTTGCCGTGCTGGCCTCCGTGATGGAGCGTGCGGCCGGCCAGCGTTTCGACGAGTTGATGCAGCACTGGGTGCTCATGCCGCTTGGCATGCAGGGGGGCTTCGATGCCGCGCGCCTGCCACCTTCCCAGCTCAACCAGGTGGCGACGCTGTACCGCAAGGCGCGCGCCGATGGTGGTCGTTGGGACCCGGCAGGCCCCTGGCATGCACAGACCGATGATTTCAAGGCTGTGCCGCCACAGCCCATTGGCGGCGCCGCTTTGGCGTCCTACATGCTCGGCAGCAACGGTGCATTGTTCGGGCCACAGGGCCGCTTGCGCACTAGGGTCAGTGATCTGGGTCGGCTGATGGCCATGCTGGTGGACGAAGGCAGATACCAGGGCGAACCCTTCCTGCGACCGGCCAGCGCACGGGCGCTGCTGTCGGAGGAATGGCGCTTTGATGCAGCGGCAGCCAACGGCGACACGGCGGACGGCGCCTTCCAGGCCTGGGGCGTTGGCGCGCAACACTTCATCGATCGCAGCCGACCGCAGTGGGGCGACCGCTTGCTGCCCCAGGGCGGCGTCGAGGCCTGGGGCCACCTGGGCTTTGCCTACGGCCTGCAGTCCGGTGTGATCTTCGACCCCAGGCGGCGCTGCGGCGTGATCTACGCCATTGGCGGCTGCGGTGCCAATCCGGCTGTGAACCCGGGTCGCTACTCGAGCTTCGCCCTCTGGGAAGAGCAACTGCTCGGCCTGTTGTGGGCGAGGGCACTCGGATAAGCATGCAAACCCGGCGAGACGAGTCACTAGATGCGCTACGCGGTCTGGCGGTGCTGGGCATGGCGCTGTCAGGCAGCCTGGCTTTCGGCGACTCGCTGCCGGGCTGGATGTTCCATGCCCAGGTGCCGCCGCCGCTGCACCGCTTCGACCCCGCTCGTGCGGGCATCAGCTGGGTCGATCTGGTGTTCCCGTTCTTCCTCTTCTCGATGGGGGCGGCCCTGCCGCTGGCTCTGCGCACGGCAGGCCGCGCCGCACTTGTCTGGACGGCCCTGCGGCGCTTTGGCCTGCTGCTTTATTTCGCGCTGTTCACCCAGCACATGAAGGCCTGGGTCATCGCCGCGACGCCTGACTGGCGCTCGCAATGCCTGTCCCTGGCGGCCTTCCTGCTGCTGGGTCTGCAACTGGGCCCCGCACGCCCGGCCCTCAAGGCCCTGGCCTGGCTGGCTGCGGTCGCCTTGCTGTTCGGCCTGCCGTTTGCCGACGGGCGTGGCTTCAGCGCCGGGCGCAGCGACATCATCCTGCTGGTGCTGGCCAACATGGCCTTGTTCGGCACGCTGCTGTACGGCTTCACCCGGCATGCGCCGCTGCTGCGGCTCGCCGTGCTGCCCCTGCTCGCGGCTGTGCTGCTGGCGGGTTCGGTGCCTGGCAGTTGGACGCAGGGGCTCTTGAACTTCACGCCGGGGCCCTGGGCCTACAAGCTGTACTACCTGAAGTACCTGTTCATTATCGTGCCCGGGCTGTTCGCGGGCGAGTGGCTGCGCTGCTTCCCGACGCCGCCTGCGGGCAATGCGCTGACAGGCTGGCTGGCTCTTGGCCTGATCGTGGGCAACGTGAGCCTGCTCTATGCCCGCGAGCTGGAGCTCAACCTGGGCCTGAGCCTCATGCTGCTGGCAGCCCTGTACTGGCGCGTGCGGCGCGATGGTGATGCGCTGGCGCAGCGCTTCGTGGCGGCTGGGGCGGGCCTGCTGCTGCTCGGCCTGGCCTGCGAGCCGCTGCAAGGCGGCATCCACAAGGATCCCTCGACCTTCAGCTACTACTTTGTCTGCAGCGGCCTGGCCTTCCTTGCGATGTTGGTGTTGCGCGCGATGGCTGCGCATTCGGCCGGGAAGCGCTTGCAGCGCTATCTGGCAGAACATGGTCGAAACCCCTTGCTGGCCTATGTGGCAGGTGCCTTGCTCGTTCTCCCACTATTGAGGCTGACGGGCTTGCACGAGGCCTGGAGCAGCCTGCAGGGCAGTGTCGGGCTGGGCCTGCTCAAGGGGCTGCTGTTCACGGCGGCGGTCTCGCTGCTGACACTGTTCTGCAACCGCAAGGGATGGCTATGGAAAAGCTGAAGGGGCTGCTGCTAGTTGCCGTCGTCGCCGTACTCACGGGCTGCGCCGCGCCGGAGAAGCGCCACAGCCCGGCTGAACTGGAAGCCTTCCGTCCGCAGGACTTCAAGTGGCCGGCAGCGGCACAGTCGGTCGAGCGCGCGCGGCTGGACGCTGAGCGGGCGCGCATCCGAGAGCGGCTGGCCTTGCCCGCCGGGGCCGAGCGCGATGCCCAGCTGCCCGCCGCGCTGGCGGCCATCATGCTTTTCAATATCGAGATCGACGCCGGGCGCGCGCCCTTGCTGGCGGCCTTGCCTAGCCTCGGCAGCGCAGCGCCTGAACAGCAGCGTGCCCTGCTGACCGCGGCCCACACCTTGTACGCCAGGGAGGCGGCGCCGCTGATAGCGCCGCTCTTGCCGCAGTTGCAAGGCGCGCGCGAGTTCGCCATCGCGGTCCATGTGGTGCTCAAGGCCGATCCCTCGGCCGCCCCGGCGTTGATGGCGGCATTGCAGCGTCGCCCGGACTGCTGCAGCGAGCCGCGCCTGCTGGCGCTGGCTCAGGTGCTGCGCGTCCAGGACGCAGCGCCGGCGCCCGCGCTCGAAGACCTGCTGGCAGCGCCGCTCAAGCCAGGCCTGCCCGTCGTCTTCAGCCTGCAGCGGCCGGGCCGCCAGGCCCTGGGGTTGGCGCTGGTGCGCGGTGCCGATGGCCGCTTCGTGCGCGGCGCCGATGGCCGACCCTTTGCCGTGCCGCAACTGGCGCTGGCGCGCAGCGGCCTGCCGGGCACGCTGACCTACGGCAACACGCCAAGCGGCCTGTTTACCGTGCGCGGTGCCGGTACGGCCGAGAACCCTTGGATTGGGCCGACGCCCTACCTGCATTCCCTGCTGCCCATCGAGGCCAGCGTGGCCGAGTTCCTGCATGAGGCCGAGGCAGGCAAGACCTGGCACGAGGCCGACTACCGGAACCTGCTGCCGCCGTCCTGGGCTGCACCGCTGCGCGAGGCCTGGCTTGCCGGCCTGGCCGGGCGCAGCGAAATCCTCATGCACGGCACGACCATCAATCCCGAGTACTACCGGGGCGAACCCTATTTTCCGGGCACGCCCTCGGCCGGCTGCCTGGTGGCCGACGAGCGTTGGAGCTGGGTCGACGGCCAACTGCTGGCCAGTGATCAGCTGCGCCTGGCCCAGGCCTTCACGGCCGGCGGACAGGACCGCGGCTATCTGGTCGTGGCCGAGATTGCTGCCGGGACCGGGCCGGTGCGCCTGGAGGAAGTGCTGGACACCTTGCTCGCGGCCGAACTGAAGCTCAGGGGAGTAGGGCGATGAGGAATCGATGGGTGATGTGCCTGTTGGTGCTGCTGGCACCGGTGGGCGGAGCGCGCGCCGAGCCCGTGCTGGAATCGCTGGTGCAGACCAGCGGACGCATCATTGCCGCTCCGGCGGGCGGATGGCTGGCGACCTGGCCAGGCGTCAGCTGGACCTTGCGCTTCAGCGGTGAAGCCGTGGGTGTGCGGCTGGACGACGCGGTCAACCACTGGGTGCTGGAGGTCGATGGTCAGGCGCGCCTGCAGATCGCGCCGGCCGTGGGCCCGCGTACGGTCTGGTTGCAGGGCCTGGCGGCGGGCGAGCATCGCGCCCAACTGATCAAGCGCACGGAATCGCCGCTGGTGGCGGCGCGCGTGCTGGGCTTCGAGTTGGCCGAGGGCACGCCCTTGCCGCCC
This sequence comes from Paucibacter sp. JuS9, assembly GCF_044043925.2. Classification (NCBI taxonomy): domain Bacteria; kingdom Pseudomonadati; phylum Pseudomonadota; class Betaproteobacteria; order Burkholderiales; family Sphaerotilaceae; genus Roseateles; species Paucibacter sp. JuS9. The sequence goes on along the minus strand of NZ_CP194172.1, from coordinate 3,704,081 downwards.
GAGCCGAAGCCGGTGCAGCGCATTGAATTCATCGGCGATTCCTACACCGCAGCGATGGGGAATATCTCGCCTGGCCGCGCCTGCACCGGGCCGGAGATCAGCGCGCGCACCGACATCACCCAGGGCTTTGCCGTGCTCACCGCACGCGCCCTCAACGCCGAGTGGCAGATCCACGCCAAGTCCGGCATGGGCCTGGTGCGCAACTGGAACGGCGGTGTGCCGCACGAGACCCATGGCACGCATTACGCGCGGGCCTTGCAGAACGATCCCGCCAGCCGGCCCGCGCCTGACTGGCAGCCGCAGACCGTGGTCATCGGCCTGGGCACCAACGACTTCTCCACGCCGGTGCGCGAGGGCGAGCCGCGCGACGCGGCCCGGCTCGAGCAGGACTTCCTGCAGGCCTATCGCGCCTTGCTGGCCGAGGTGCGCACGCGCTACGGCCAGCCGCGTGTGCTGATGCTCAGCCTACCCTTGCCTTCTAACGGCGACAGGCTGCGTCCGCTGTTGCAGCGGCTGCTGGAGGAGCAGCGGGCGGCGGGCCATCAGCGGATCGACCTGCTGGATTGGGGCCGCCTGAATGGTGGTGCTTGCGGCTCGCACCCGGATGCCGCCGACCACCGCCACATGGCTGACATGTTGATTGAACGTCTGCAGAACCTGAAGTGACCATGGAACGATTTCCCGACTTCCGCTCGCCGGCAACGCTGGACGCGCACATCCGCCACACGATGGACTTCTACCGGCCGCGCTGCGTCGATGCCACCGGCGGCTTCTTCCACTTCTATCGCGACGACGGCCGGGTCTACGACACGGCCACCCGCCATCTGGTCAGCAGCACGCGCTTTGTCTTCAACTTCGCGATGGCGGCCCGCCGCTTCGGTCGGGACGATGACCGCGCCGCGCTCGCGCATGGCCTGCGCTTCCTGCGCGAGGCGCATCGCGACCCAGCCACCGGCGGCTATCGCTGGCTGCTGCGCTGGCACGAGGGCAGGGCAGAGGCGCTGGACAGCAGCAACCACGCCTATGGCCTGGCCTTCGTGATGCTGGCCTACGCCCATGCGCTGATGGCCGGCGTTGCCGAGGCGCGCGCCTGGATGGACGAGACCTGGGCCTTGATGGAGGCGCGCTTCTGGGAGCCGCACGCCGGCCTCTATGCCGACGAGGCCAGTGCCGATTGGTCAAGCACCTCGGGCTACCGGGGTCAGAACGCCAACATGCACGCCTGCGAGGCGATGCTGGCGGCCTTCGAGGCCACGGGCGAGTTGCGCTACCTGCATCGCGCCGAGACCCTGGCGCGCAACATCACGCAGCGCCAGGCGGCCCTGGCCGGTGGCCTGATCTGGGAGCACTACCACGCCGACTGGTCGGTCGACTGGGACTACAACCGCCATGACAAGAGCAACATCTTCCGGCCCTGGGGCTACCAGCCGGGGCATCTGACGGAATGGGCCAAGCTGCTGCTGATACTGGAACGCGACGCGCCCCTGCTGCTGCAGGGCGCGCAGTGGCTGCAGCCCCGGGCCCGCGAGTTGTTCGACACCGCCATGGCGCAGGCCTGGGACGAGCAGCACGGCGGCCTGTTCTACGGCTTCGGTCCCGATGAGTCGGGCCGCTTGCAGGTCTGCGATGCCGACAAGTATTTCTGGGTGCAGGCGGAGAGCCTGGCCACCGCCGGCCTGCTGGCCCTGCGCACCGGCGAAGCCCGCTACTGGGACGACTACGAGCGGCTCTGGCGCTACAGCTGGCGGCACTTCGTCGATCATCAGCATGGCGCCTGGTACCGCATCCTCACGGCGGACAACCGCGCCTACAGCGACGAGAAGAGTCCCGCCGGCAAGACGGATTACCACACCATGGGCGCCTGCTACGAAGTGCTGGCGGCGCTGGAAGCCAAGCGATGAGCACCGGAGGATGGCCTCTGGTAGTCTCGTTCGGCGAGGCGCTCACGGACCTGGTTCGCAGCGGCGCCGCGCAATGGCAGAGCCATCCAGGAGGATCGACCTGGAACCTGGCGCGCGCGCTGAGCAAGCTGGGCGTGCCTTGCGCATTCGCCGGCGGCATCAGCAGCGATGTCTTCGGCCAGCAACTGCTCGAGGCCAGCCTGGCGGCCGGCCTGGACGAGCGCTTCATCCAGACCTGGGACAAGGCGCCGCTGCTGGCCGTGGTGCATGAGCTCGCACCGCCTCAATACTTCTTCATCGGTGACGACAGCGCCGACCTCTGCTTTGACGTGCAGCGCCTTCCATCCGGATGGCGGCAGGCCTTGCGCTGGGCTCATTTCGGCGGCATCAGCCTGGCTCGCGAGCCGCTGGCGCAGCGCCTGGTCGCGCTGGCCGCTGAGTTGAAGTCCGAAGGCAAGCAGATCAGCTTCGATCCGAACTACCGCCTGCTGATGGACCAGTGCTTCGACTCCACGCTGCAGCGCATGTGCGAACTCGCCGATGTGATCAAGGTCTCCGACGAGGACCTGCGTGGCTTGTTTCGTTCGTCAGACGTGGAGCAGGGGCTGGCCCGGATCCGGCAATGGAATCCGCAGGCCTGGTTGATGCTGACCAGCGGCGCTGATGGCGCCCGTCTGTACGGTGCTCAAGGCGCCGCCCGAGCCAGGCCGCCGCAGGTCGAGGTGGTGGACACCATCGGTGCCGGCGATGCCTCCATGGCCGGCTTGATCGACAGCCTGCTGCAGCATCCCGAAGGCGCTGCAGACCAGCATCTTCGCTGGGCTGTTGCCGCAGGCACGGCCGCTTGCACGCAACCCGGCTCCTGTTCGCCTGGCAGGGAGACCGTCTCGGCAATTGCGGCGCGCGCGGAGTGCAGCCGCATATAGGCGACGCCGCTCGGTGAGACCAGCAATTGGCGGCAGGTCGCGTTTGCCAGGACGAATCCAATACGAGTAGGGAATTTGCAGTGGCTACGTGTGCGAATACGGTAGTGGATAGCCCCGACTATGCCGATAGCAAGTCCGCAATATCGCGGACTTGCTGAGTTGAAGTGGGTCGCGACCAAGAACTAACCATATCGTTCCCCCGATGCGCCACGACTTGGGCCGCCATAGACATTCAGCACTTGGCCAGCAGACTGTACGCAGGCCCTTCACGAAGTCCCGAACTTGGCAGAGACTGGCCGGCCCGCGCTGCGCCATACAGCTGACCTGGAAAACGCCGCGGTGAAAACATGAGCGGTGCCACCGCTGCTGACGAGTCAAATTTCCGCCTGCTCAGAGAATTCCAGAGCGGCATCTGCCTCGATTCCGAGTGAAGATGGCCGCGTGGCGCCATTTTCGAAGGCCCGCCGAGGTGGCTCATCGAGTTGTGCTTGTTCTCGCGAGAAGCTGGAGCTGCGCTGGAAGGGCTACACCTGCACCCAGTGAATGACCATCTCAGGCTCGGGCTGGACAAGTAGCGCCGACTGTCGTGCGCCCTGGCGGCGTCAACATGGAGTACCCGCCGGAGACGTCGGTTTCTGCGGGATGCTGATTTGACTTGCTGGCGCAAAGCGCAGCAATTGGGCCCTTTGCCTATGAAACATTTTTCAACAGCTGAAATAGCATGGCTACGACGCGGCTGTGCGCGCACGGCATTAGGGTCATTCTTCGCGAGCAGCCGTCGGCCTGCGCCGACCTGCCCCCGTGGACGGGTTTCCCAGGACTCAATCTTTGGCCCTTGACGGCCGCTGCTTGGTCGCGTCTCAATTTCCGTTGTGGTTTTCCCATCGAGGAGAAGTGAGCTATGACCAATCCAGGCTCCAGAAAGTCGCTTGCCAGACATCACCCATCTGCGCCTGGTGGCGAATTCATCAGAATCAGAGTAATGCTGGGGCTGGCAGTCGAGGCCACGTTGGAGAGTCTGAATCATGCCCAACTCGCGGCGCTTGTATGTACAGGAGGGATCTATGTCAACGGGTGCAGCGTGGGCCGTGGCCGCGTGACTCGAGAGGACGTGGTCTTGATCTTCGACGAACAGCAAGGCGTTAGAGCCAGCAATCGACGGCTCGAACTGGTCGCGAGCTTTACGTACGCCTTAATGGACTTGGCTGACCTGAACGAGCCTGTGTATGAAACACCAGCAAAGGAGCACCCGCTCCTGGAGCGCTACCTGAGGCTTGGAAGAGACGAACTGCTCGCATTGCTGACGCAGTATGCGTGGGCTCAGGTCATGGACTTCTGTGACGACTAGAAAGATTGTCGATCAATCGACTTAGTAGCTGGCTGCATCAACATCTACGTCTTCGAGAAACAGTGGTCACGCTGCAGCTTGGGGGCAAGAGCTGATGCAGAAATTCACGACTGTGCAGTTCGACTCACCGCCCATCGCGAGTTGGTTCAGCCAAGTGTCGATGAAGTTGTGCTCGGAATTCCACTGGCATTGCGCAGGAATCCACCGCATTGCCGCAGCATCTTGGGTGCCGTTCAAAAGTATCGTTCTCGACGTCGACCAATGACCGCCATGGTGGCGCAAGTCGGTCTGCGTTTGGAGACGATGCATGACAGGTCCAGAACGTGCCAGCGACGACGACGGCGCTCCGAACGGGCTCAGGTTGCCGGCTGCGGCGATTGCCGCGTGTCGACATGCACTCGACGCTCCTCCGGATCTGCCTACTGCAGATCGAGCGCTGCAAGGCCTGGCTATTGCCATTCGGAGCCTTGCCGCTCGGATTCCCGCGGCGGTTCAGATAGCCGCTCGCATTGAGCAATTGGGGCAGCAGGCAACCCTGGGTGCAGCGGCAGGCGCGACGATTCTGTCGCTGAATCGCCGAACCGGTCGACATCTTCTGTATTCGATTGCGCTCAAGATAGGATCTATTGCCAGCAAGGGGCAAGCATGCGATGAAGCCGCTCTGCAGACATTTGGGGCATGGCTGCTGCGACGACTCTTTGATCCTTGGGCCCCGACGGGCCAAGCAATTGCAAATGTTGATGCCGCGCTGTCCAGACCAGACAGCGACCGCGCGAGAAGCTGGACGAACACTTCGCGGACGAGGGCGCTAGAGCGGGCGCTTAGGAGTTTGGAAGTCGCCATTGCGGACCACCCGGTTGTCGCCGTGGACTTCGGCCTAGCGGTGAAGGTCACAAGAGCCGTCCGAACGCTCGATTCGACGGACCTATTCAACGTCGCCTTTCGACGGCGCGCTGACAACCTTCTCGACTTCTCAACTCGGAACGCGGTTGCCGCGGCCGGCGGCTATGGAACGCTGTCCGAAAGCGCGTTGAAGGTCGCTGGCCGCGAGTTGATTGAACGCATCAGGACGGGGGACAGCAGCGCCGCATTGGTCGCGCTCGAGATCGTCACGCATTTGACCTCCGACATCACCTTGATGCTCCCAGTGCAAGTGGGTGACATGCCGCCTGAACGCGCCTTGGCGTGGTTGGATGTTCGCGGCGGCTCGTACTGCTACGTGCTCTATCGCCTGATCGACCGCGGCGCGCGTCCGGCCCCGGGGACCGAGCATCTGTACCTGGAGACGACACAGACGATCCGCGTGAAGCTCACCGAGCCACTGCAGGCGCTGCTGTTCAAGGCCATGGATGCGTCAAGGTGGACAGCGACAACAGTGCGCGGACTGCTAGGCGATGTCGGTCATCACCCTCGCGCTTCGGTTGTCGAAAGTGGAGCCTATCGCTGCACGGCGCGGCGTCTGCAAGAGTCAGTGCCCGCGCTGCTGCTGCAGGCGGGGTTTCATCGTTGGCCGGTCGCTCTCTTGACGAACTCGCACTTCCTTGTGAGTCGGGGGAAGCCGGCATACGGTACCTGCGATTCACACGCAGTTCACGAAATTGGCAACGCGGCAAATCGGTTGCTCGACTGGCCAACTTCCAAGGAGCCACCGCTCAGCAGCTTGATCGGATCGTTCACGTCTCCGAAGGCGACCACCATTGCTGAAGTTTCCGCCCACTTGGCCGAGCAAGCCGATCAATCAAGTCTGGAGCGTAGCGGCCGGCGCGCGCTCATCACCCGCCTCAACAAGCACGCCATCTGGCTCGCATTCTTCCTATCGTTCGTGCTGGCGCTTCGGAACTGGCAGACGTATGAGGTATCGGCTGATGAAGTGGAGCGGGGCGACGCGGTTCACATTGACGACAAGGCCGTGCACCGTATGAAGGGGCTAGCCGTGCCGATTGCAAAAATTCTCCACCGTGTTCTCGCTTGCTGGAAGCGTCTCTGCATTGAGGCGGTGGCCGAACTGAAGACTCTGGCTGACTCAGAGAGTCTGACGCTAGCGCTTTCGATTGAACGGTATATGGAAGACCCCGGTGGCTCGGCCGGAGTCTTTGTCGTTGACGCAGTGGGGCGGCCGGAATCAATAGGCACTCGAAGCTGGCGAGAAGCCCTACCGGCGAAATTGCGCGTGCGAGCCAACTTTGCCCGCCATTTCTGGCCATTGCACTTGATGCGTAGTGGCGTTGAGCAACTCCTGATAGATGTCCTGATGCGGCATCAAATGGATGGCTTGCATCCCGGATCCAGCCATTCGGTTCGCCAGCAGCGCGCCGACATTGAACGGCTTCGGGCTCGCATGGATGAGATCATCGCGTCCCTGGATCTCCGCATGCCCAGCCGGCTTTCCGGAGACTGAGAGTGGGTAAGTCTCACGATCTTGGGCCGAACAGTGGGCTCATCATTTCTGATCTCGGCCTCGATGGGTTGATTGTCGAGACGACCGCCGGCTACGCTGCCGCGCAGGCTCGGCATGAAGTCACTCTTGCTTGGATTGACGATCAACGCGATGCCTTGGCCGGCGGACTGCTCTTGCTGCAGCTGGTGAGCAATGAGGCGATCTTGTCTGTTGCTGGCCTGAAGCAAGCCACGAGTCCCGCGGCCTCGGTGTATGCCGACGACGAGGAGGTCTATGTCGAGTGGACAGACAGCGCCGGCTGGCGTGATCGTCGGATCCTGTCCAACCATACAGCCACGACGGTGGCTGCAAACGGTGGCCTAGCTGTAGATCAGGCGGGCTGGAAGTGGGCGGCAAATGTCCTGAGGGTGCTGCACCCGGGGCGTGCTCCCAACGAAGCCTGGTACGGCTTCATCTCTGACGCTCAAGCATGGTGGTTTCAGCGCATGACCGGCCCCCTGTTTGCTCATGCGGTCAGGCGCCGCCCGTTCCAAACCTTGCCACGAGCCGCGCTGGCTCGCATTGCGACGGGCCGGCCCGCCATCACAGGCGTGGTGACGGAACCCACGGCGGACCTTGCCCTCATCCAGGCAACGCGCACGTGGTCAACACGCACCGCCACGCTGAAAGGCCTGGTCACCTATGTGGGCCAAGTGGCGCGAAGCAAGGGGCCAAAGCATCAAGGTCGGTTGAACATCTTGGAGTATGTCGCGTTGGCAATGCCGGTGGCGGCAAAGGAAGGTAGGGTTCAAGTCACTGTTCTTGGTGCCATTCGGCATGCGCTGTTGGCAGGCGGAGTCCGTGGCAGCAACTGGGCACCAATCACACTCTACGAATATCTGAGGCAAGGCCTGGGCACGCTGGTTGAAAAGCTACTGGAGGTCGGAACAGATGAGCTGGATGGTGAGCAATGGCGAGCGCTCTACGAGCAGGCCATGTCCGATGTTCGTTCGTCTCAACGGGCGAAGTTCGCTGCATTTCTTGAAGTCTTCCACCGATTCCTGACGATTGCCGGTGCGGACCCACTTCCGGGAAGTCTGTCTGGAGTTGGCGCGCCATTGCCGCCCGCCGCTTCCGTCATCTCACCACTTGAACTGCAGTTGGCTTTTCAGTTCATCGAGACGAATGCGCCAACGCCGAGGATTCGGTTGCAGGCGCAGCTTGGGATCGTCCTTGGCAATTGGATTCCTCTGCGAACGGTGGAACTTTGGTGCATCCGCCTGGGCGACGTGCATGAGTCCGAACCTGTGCACCTCAGCATCTTTGTCCGCGTGCGCGACGGCGGCGGAAAGTCCAAGTCTCATCGGCGCCAAGAAGACATTGAAGATCCGCTATTGACGCGTCTGCTGATCGACCTGAAACGCTTGCGGTGCGACGTGGACTTCGCGGGCGATGAGGATGTCCTCCTCGGCGAGCCGGGCCATCCAGACGTTCGACATGAGGAACTGGTGACGACCGAGCTGATGAATGCCGCGTTACGCTGGGCCACTGGGGACGGAGAATGCAGCTACTACGATCTGCGGCACACCGTCTTCTCGCGGCGCGCCGAACCGATATTGGGCGGCCAGACGGCAGGGCTTGACGCCGCACGTCTCCTTCAGGTCTCTGCCCAAGGTGGCCATGCTGGCCCCTCTTCATCCGCTGCCTACATTCACTGGATCGAACGACCGCTTGCAGAGCTGTCGCAGGTAGCAAGGCCGACGGCCTGGTGCGCACGCTCTGGCTCATTCGCCAACGGTTTCCAGTTCCCACGTATTAGTCAGGGGCTCGTCGGTGAACGGTCAGAGCTGTCCGCCATTGCGTCGGTCGCTGTCAGGCCAGCAGTTGCACCTGTGCAGCTTTCTGTTGCTGGGCGCGCGGACCTCGCTTGGCTGGTCGCTCAGAACCTGTCGCTGGACGCTGTTGCCGGTGGGTGCCAAGTCCCGCTTGAAGTCGTCCATCAGTCGGTCAGCGAACTGGTCCAGGCGATGGTGCTGGCGCGCCTCGTGAGTCCGACTGCGGCGGGTTCCTTGGTGAAGCAATGCATCGCCGTCTCGGCCTGGTATCTCTGGGCGCGCGCAGCGCGGCAATCAAAATGGGCGCCAGTCGCTGCTGCCCTTGGGGAAGTCGTTGATGGTGGCCGCTGGACTGAGCTGCGCTTGATCTGGCAGAGCTGGCTGCAATGTTTAGCGGGCAACGATGTTGAGCTGCGGCACCCGCAGTCCGCCGCGCGACTTATTCAGTTTCTGCTGAATGCGAAGGTTGCGAGTCGCTCGTTGGCGGTCGTGAGTGCAGTCGGCGCGCCGCAGCTCGCGCTTGAAATACAGGCTCTCCGAATTCCGGCGCGCCACGTTGCACCACGAAAAGGTCGGCCGGCTCACCGGTTGTTCATGTCAGAACACGGCGTAGTCGCGTCAGAAGCAGGTGGCGCGACGCTTTCGATGGTCGGCCTGCACTGGTGGATTTTGCAGGTCGGTGCACTCTTGGTTGCGCGCGGGGAGGTCTAGCGAGATGCCGAATGAGCTGAAGATTCCGCTGGGGCTGGCGGTCAATGCCCGACCAACTGTCGGCGCAATCCTTGACCGGGCGAGAGAGCGCATCAAGCTCATCAATGCGGGCCAAGGTGAGCTGAGCTATATGAGCGATGCGGACTTCATACGGAATGCCAAGCTCGTCGTGATCGATGGCGCCTATACGTTCGAATCAGAGATTCCAGTGTTGCCTCAGGAAGACATGTTTGGCCACGGTTCAGCTGCGGCGCGCCGGCGGTTCGGCAACTTGGCGCGCCAAGACGAGGCGATGGCTCAAGCGGTCGACATCACAGTGGAGGCGCTTCAGAAGAGTTCGGTCCTTGTCCAGCGGGTCGCAGACATCATGTCCACGGCCACGGATCCCGCTGGTGAGCTGTTTGATATTGAGCGACGGGAGGGCCTGAAGACACGGCCGGCGCGCCACTTCAACTACTTCAAACAGGAGTCATTCAGCGTCGTCGCGGGCGATGCGCATGTTGCCTACGAATCTACTGCTGTCAGGGCTTCCGTTTCACCCTATGTCGATCCGATTCAGCTGCTTGTTGAATTGGCGTCCACGGACCACCAAAGCTTTGACATGCGTGCGCTGGTCAAGGAGGTCATGGGAGAAGGTCTTCGAGGCGGCGTTTCTGCAGGAGGGCTACGCCCGTTCCGGTTCGCCGGATTCGGTGGCTGGCAGCAAGTTGTGTTGACTGCCGCGCAATGGCTCAAGATGCCGATACGCATGAATGTCGTCGAAACGGTCAGCACTTGCTCGCTCAAGCCGCTGCCTGCGGACGTGCATTGCGTCGAAGGCTGGCCGTTGTTGCTGGACCAAGTGATTCCTGCGCTTGACGCCGTGCGCGCTGGCCTACGCGAACAGGGGCTGGGTGACTGCGCCGACACTGTTCTGTAGTCGTAATATGCGAGCAGAATGGCGCGCTGGTCGGTTGACCTCGATGGTTAGCGGAACGCGGCTTGCGATGCGCTTGGCGTCCCAATGGTCGCTTCTAGCCACCTGCTGAAAACTTGCGCCGAGTCGAAATGATCGGGTATGAAGGTGGTCATTTGGCTTCGACCGGTCTTCCGTAGGTTTCGGCCGCAGCGGAGAATCACTAGCAGTGACAACGGTTTAGCCCACTCATGCGGAAACAACGCCGTGCCAGTACATGGTTGTTGAATAAGCCTCATAACCGTTCAAATCCGGCCCCCGCAACCAAATATCGAGACCCGCTGAACGCATGCGTTCAGCGGGTTTTTCTATTTCCGGTCCGGGCCTCGCAGGTCGGCACAACGTTGCGGCCATCGCCGGTATCGGTATCGGCATCGGCACGATGCAGCTGAATCACTGAAACGCCGCTCGGCGTCTGGCGCGTTCCTGGCGGGCGAGTCATAGGGGCCTCGTCTACCGTTGCTGCTGGCTTTTGGGGTCGGGTTCGGTCTGCTGGTGCTCATCAATAGCAGCGGCTGGCTGCCAGCCTTGGGTGAGACGAGGTTCCTCGCCGGACTGACATTGGCGCTGCTGCGGCTGTTCTGAGGCGTCCCGGCTCAGGGGCGCGCTGGCGGCGTCCTTCGGTGGACGCAGGGCAGGCGTGATTGGCGTGCTATCATTCGCCCTGTCGAACACCGAGTGATAGGTGCTTGAAGCGAATCCTGAAAAGCCGCTCCTCGCTTGAGCGGCTTTTTGTTTCAGATTTCTTTCTGATCAGTCGCGGGGTGGAGCAGTCTGGTAGCTCGTTGGGCTCATAACCCAAAGGTCGTCGGTTCAAATCCGGCCCCCGCAACCAAGAATCTTCGTAAGTGAATCAACGGCTTACGAAAAATGGAACGCCAACCGGGAGGTTGGCGTTTTTGCTTTTGTGCCCGTTCTGTGCCCGTTCTGTGCCACAAAGCGTGCCTTGCTTGTGCCCCTCGATATGCGCAGAGCGAGAACCCGACCATTGGGTCTCGTGCCCTCATCAGCCCAACCCGTGCCGTGCGCGTGCCCCGTGGTCAAGATCCATGCGACCCATGTCTCCACCTTGTTCGGGTCGAGTATGACGGCGCCGGGGCGCAGTGGGTCCGTGATCGCGCACCTTACGTTGCCAAGCTTGGAGTCAAGTGTGTTGCGCACGTCGTGCCGCAGCGAGACGTTCAAGCCGGTGATCAACGATAAAGCCGTTGCAACACCTCGTCGCGCTTGGTCAGGCCTTCGCTATGAAAGAAGACCTCACCCGCAATGCCTTCCCTGCGGTTCTCCTTCAGCATTTGCAGTAGCAACTCGGGGCTGGCGACGTAGTCCTTGCCAAGCGCGAGCGGCAGGCCGGGGAACACCATTGCGAAACACAGTTGGTCTCGTGTGATCTTGCGGAACTCGGCGCGGTAGCGCGGCTGCTCAGGTTCTGGTTCGCACGGTACGCCGTGGAAGCATTCCCGGGCCAGTTGTGGACCTGCTGAAGAGCAATGACTGAGGCGCCCAGTGCCAATTGCTCATCGCTAAATCGTCATGGCATGGATTTGCCAGCGTCGGTGTGGAAGTAGTAGGTCATCCTCTTTCGCGGGGACAGGTAGTCGTACACGGGTTGCGGCAACTGCTGAGGCCGCAACGTCTTGGTCACCGTGACGTCGGGCTCCTGTTCAAGATCAACGACCATGGCCACCTCCTTGGGCACTGCTGGGTCGTAGACCAGCACTGTTGGCTTCAGCGGCCGGCTGCTGTTGACGGTCACGACCATGCCGAGCGTGCCATTGCTGAGTGCAACGATGGTGCCCGGCGGATAGATGCCTACGCAGCGCACAAAGGTGGTCATCGCCGCTGCATCGAACTGGCCACGCCTTTGCCCGTACATCGTCGACAGCGCCTCATGGGGTGTGAGCGCCCGCTGCACGTCGACCGGGTTGCACAGGTTGTCGTAGGTGTTGGCCAACGCCACGATTTTCGACAGCAGATTGAGTTGCGCGCCGACAAGCTTCATCGGATAGCCGCTGCCGTCGACATGTTCATGGTGCTGCTCAATGATCCGCAGTGCTTCCTGTGAAACGCCCATCTTCTGGGCGATGGCCACGCCCTTCGCGCAATGAAGTTGCACCACGCCGAACTCGGCCAGCGTCCAGGGTGCTCCCTTGCGCAGGATTCGGTCAGGGATATCGACCTTCCCGATGTCATGGAGCAAAGCGCCCAGGCCGATCAGGCGAACGGCTGCGGCCGGGGCCTTCATTTCCTTGGCCAGCATCATCGCCATGATGGTGACGTTGAGTGCATGGAAGTAGGCGTCCTCGCCGCCGATCTTGTCCGCCATCAGCTCGATCGCCATATCGGCGTCGACCAGCATCGAGTTGGCGATGCCATCCACCAATTGCAGGGCTTCCTGGTGCGCCGCCTCGGGGCGTGCAAACATATTCTGGTTGATCGATTTGAGCGCCCGCGCGTTTGACATCATGGCTCGCTCGCAGGCAGCGGCCTTGGTGTGGTGAGCGGCGATTCGCTCAAGGCGCTCGCGCTTGCTTTGATACACGGGGTCCTGATCGCGCGGTGGCGGTGTCTCTGCGAGCGCGGTTTCGACCGCTGGCAGCTCCAGCGGTTCTGTGTCGCTCCGCTCAGGCGAAAAGCGCACCCGGCTCAGGCCCAGAGTCTGGATTGTCGCGACTTGCTCGAGGCTCTTGATCTTGAAGCTCGAGAAAGTGAACGGATGATCAGTCCACGGCAGATCCAGGTGCACAAACATGCCGACGCAAAGCTGCGAGGGTGCGACCTGGCGATCTTTGGAAGGGTTGGCCGGTGTGGACATTGAGGGACCTGCAGGGCGTCAACAACAAAGGAGGTCCTATCGTAGCCACTGGCGAACCCGCCTGCGCTGGTTGATCAAGCGTTCTGCGATGTCGGTTCGATCGCCAGCATTGTCACGTTCGCAGGAGATTCGATTTCATGTAGGCGTGATGGTGTCGGCGTCGGCCGCTGGGTCCATGCCCAGCGCATCGAACTTTCGGGCGGCATGGTCCTCTGAGGCTTTAACGGAACTCGCCGCGCTGGATCAGGTCCTGGAGCAGGCCCTTGCCTTGCGTCATCGGGAACCTGGTGTTGGCCGCTGGCGGCATCGCAAAGCCCAGGTTCTTCAGCAAGACCTGCTGCGAGGGCATCACGGCCTGTAGTGGCAAGACCTTGCCGTTCAGCCTGATTTGATCTGCGCTGATCAGCAATTGCGCAGCCTGGCCGGGCTGCAGCGTGAACTCGCTGCGTTGACGGGCCTGCGCCGCATCCAACGCCTCGAAGTTGATCCGCTGCGGCTGGCTCGTGCCTTGCAGCCTGAGCATCCAGTGCCAGGTCTTGCCTTCCTGGCGGCGACCCTGCACTTGCAGTGAGGCACCCTCGCCAAAGGGCAGGCGCGCATCGAAGTGCTTCCATGCCGTGGGCAGCGCTGGCGTGAAGTGCAGCTCGCCGCGCAAGAGGTCAGGGCGGAAGCCCAGATAGTCCTGATAGGCATTGCGCGCGAACTCGGCCACGCTCCAGGACTGCGCGAAGGTGCCTGAAGGAACCGGCCGGCCGTTCGGCCCTGGCAGTGCATCGAGCAACTCGCTCATCGTGCCCAGCGTGCCGTCCAGGTTGTGGCCAAGGATCTGCTCGCCGAGGTTCCGGGTCAGCTGCCAGGCCAGGTCTTGCTGGCCGAACTTGCTCAATGCCGTGACCGTGAAGCCGGCGTTCCAGCCCCAGATCGTGCCGTTGTGATAGGCCGCGTCCTTGTGGTGGTAAGCATCATTCACATGGTGAGGGTGGAAATACTCGCTGGCCGGGTCCAGCGAGGCGATGCCGTACGGGAAGAGCAGCTTGGCGACCGTGTTGCCCAACACTTTCGCCTCGACTTCGGGCGCGACCAAGGGCTTGAATGGGTCTATCGGCACAGAGATCAGCATCAATTGGTTCGGCCGTACTTTCATGTCGCGGCTGCCGTCTGCACGCAGGCGGTCAGCCATCTGCTGGCCATCCCAGAACAGCCGGACAAAGCTTTGCCGTGCGCGTTCCGCATGGGCTTGCCAGACGGCGGCCTGTTCGTTCCTCCCCGCGTGTTTCGCCAGTTCTGCGGCGGCTTCTAGCGCCGTGAACCACAGGGCCTGGATCTCGACCGCCCTTGACCCGCGCGCCGACCAGGGCTGGCGGCCTTCGATGCGGGCGTCCATCCAGGTGTCGGCATCGTCGTGATGCAGCAAGCCGTCGGCGTCGACCGAATGCTTCAGGGCGCCTTCGATGTAGGGGCCGGCCAGCTTGAGCATGCGCTCGGCAAAACCGCTGTCGCCGCTGTAGCGCACGTACTCCAGGCCTTCGCGCAGCATCCAGGGCGTGCCGTCCACGGTGTTGTAGATCTTCTCTTCGCCACGCACGCGGTTGGGGATGCGGCCGTAGTCGCTGGCGCGCGCACCGCTGACCGGATCGTCGCTGCCGGAGTCCTTGGGTGGCTGCAGGTTCTGGTAGCGGGCGAAGTTGTCGAGCACCTCGCGTGCTTCCTTGAAATGGCCGGTCACCAGCAGCGTGCCGGGCAGGGCGATGAAGGTGTCGCGGCCCCAGTTCTCGCGGAACCAGGGCAAGCCGGCCCAGAGGCCGCGGCCGTACTCATCGACGAGGAAGCCGAGTGCCGAGGCCTTGGCCCAGAGCAGGGCGCGGTCGTAGTCGGCATCGGACGTCTTGAGCCAGCTGCGCGTCAGGCGCTCATGCAGGTCGGCACGGCTTTGCGCGATCACGGCGTCCGAGCCGGCCATCGCGCGGGCTTGGGCCAGGGCACTGGCGGCGTCGCTCGCGAAGGCGATGTGAAGCGTGAAGCGGCGGGTCTTGCTGCGCACTTGCAGCTGTGGCGAGCCGGTGCCTGTGATTTCAAAAGGCTGGTCGGCACTGATTGCCGCGAACAGCGAGCCGCCGGGCAGGCTCACCAGCAGTTGCTCGCCATCCCAGCGGGGCTCGGCAAGCGCGCCAGACCACAAGGGCTGGACTGCCAAGCGCGCGGCCTTCGCAGTGCTCACCTGGATCGACAAGCGCCGGCTGCCCGCATGCAGGACGAAGCGTTCTCGACTCGTGCCGACCTGCAGTTCGCGGCCATAGGGCTGCACCGTTTCGCGCGCCTGTTTACCGGCGCGGTCCAGCAGCTTGCCGTCGACAAAGCTCGCGTGATCCTTGAACAGCACTTGCTGCCCGATCAGATAGCCCTCGCCTTGGCCATAGCTGGCGGTGCGGCCATCGAAGTAGCCATCGACCCGGTCGCCGACAACGAAATGACGCTGCTGCCGGGCCTGGACCGTCAGGCCCATCTGCTGGAACAAGGCATCGACGCCCGGCCTCTTGTCGCCCGCGTGTGCACCGAAGCAGCTCAGCAGAGCAGCCGTGAGCAGCAATTGCTTCATCGCGCCGCCAGCTTCTCGAAGCGGATCGCCTGGCCGCCGCCCGGCGCCAGGCGCAATTGCAGGCTGGTGCCGGCCTTCACTTCACGCTGCTCGATCACGATGTCTTCGCGTGCAGTTGTGTAGTTGGCCTTGGCGCCATCGCGGTAGATGTGGGCCCGGTAGCGCTGGCCTGGTGTCAAGAAGTCGAGTTTGATGTTCAGGCTGCGCGCGTGCTCATCGGTGACAGCACCAAGGAACCAGTCTTCGCTGTTGCGGTCCTTGCGGGCGATGGTGACGAAGTCGCCCACTTCGCCATTGAGCACCCTGGTTTCGCTCCAGTCCGTCGGCACGTCCTTGATGAACTGGAAGGGCTTGGGATTGGCTTCGTAGTTTGTCAGCAGGTCGGCCGCCATCTGGATCGGGCTGTAGATCACCACATAGAGCGCTAGCTGCTTGGCCCAGGTCGTGGCCACGCCGGTGGGTTGCCGCGTCTTCATGCCGAAGATGCCGGGCGTGAAATCCATTGGCCCGGCGAGCAGGCGTGTGAACACGAGATTGGCCTCATGTTCCGGCGGATTGCCCGGATTGCCCCAGGCATTGAATTCCTGGCCGCGCGAGCCTTCGCGCGAGATCCAGTTCGGATAGGTGCGGCGCAGGCCGGTGTCCTTGACCGGCTCATGCGGATTGATCGCGATTTGGCGCTTGGCCGCTTCCTGCACCACCTTCAAGTGGTGGCGCGCCATGTCCTGCCCTTCATGCCAGCCGTAGCGCACCACGCCGTCGGCGCCAGGCACGCGCGCCTGTGCGGCATCGCTGACATAGCCGGTCTTGACCGAGACCACGCCAAGGCGCGAGTAGAGGTCCAGCGCAGCGCCCAGCTGGCTTTCATAGTTGGCCGCATTGGCGCTGGTTTCGTGATGGCCGATCAGTTGCACGCCCTTGGACTTGGCATAGGCGGTGATGCGCTCCAGATCGAAGTCAGGATAGGGCTTGGTGAAGCTGAACTTGTCGCCATTGGCCACCCAGTCGCCATCCCAGCCCTGGTTCCAGCCCTCGATCAGCACGCCGCCGAAGCCATTCTTGGCGGCGAAGTCGATGTGCTCGAGTGCATTGGCCGTGGTGGCGCCGTGCTTGTCGCCGCTGCCCCAGGTGGCGATGTCCTGGTGCATCTCCCACCAGATGCCCACGTACTTCATAGGCTTGAACCAGGAAACATCGCCGATGGCGTTGGGCTCGTTGAGGTTCAGGATCGTGCGCGACTCGGCCAACTGCGCGGCCGTCTCGGTGATCAGGATCATGCGCCAGGGCGTGGCGAAGGGCGCACGGCGCTGCACCTTGGGCAGGCCACCGCTGCCCGGCGTGAGCATGGCCTTGAAGCGGCGGTCTTCCACGCGGGCGAGGTTCATGCCGGCATAGTCCACCAGCGCGGCCTCGTGGATGCTGATGTGCAGGCCTTTGTCGGTGCGCATCGTCATCGGCGTCTGGGCCAGCCCCACCTCCTGGACCGGCGTGCGCTTGAACAGGTATTCCTCGCGGTTCCATTCAAAGGCGGTGTTCCACCAGGCGGTGGCGGGCGAGGCAATGTTGAACTCGGTCAGCTCTTCGCCGATGTTGACGTTCTGCAGCATCGACTGGTCGGGGAACTGGTAGCGCAGCGCCACGCCGTCGTCATAGGCGCGCAGGATCAGGTCGATGCTGCGCTTCTGGCTTGCGTCCTCGGTCAGCGTGAGGCGCAGCTCCTTGTAGTGGTTGCGGATGTAGCGCTGCTCGCCCCAGGGCTGCTCCCAGCGCTCATCAAAGCTGCGCTCGCTGCGGGCGGTAAGGGTGAAGTGGCGGTCCAGCTTGGGCGCGTCGGTCAGCAGAAAGCCCAGGCGCGAGGGGCTGATCACCGCTTGGCCATTGCGCAGCACCGAATAGCGGGCATGGCCTTCACCGTCGATGTCGAGCTGGATGCGCAGGCGGCCGTCGGGCGAGCTCAGCCCGGCGGCGGGTGCTGCCCAGGCGCTGCCCAGCAGCAGGGAAAGGCACAAGGCCAGTGCAGACTTCAGCATGCGGCGTCTCCTGTCGTTTGCGGCGAATTATTAACATCACCTTAACAAGCGCCGATGCGGTTTAACCCGCGAGCGGGCAACAAGCGGGTTACGGCGCCAGGGTCAGAGCTTGTGTGTTGACAGGAGCAGGCTGGTCTCGGTCTGTGCAATGCCCTCGACCAGGCGGATGCTGGACAGCACGCGGTCGAAGTCTTCCAGCGTGTCGGCACGCAGTTCGGCCACGAGGTCCCAGCGGCCGTTGGTGGTGTGCAGAGCGAACACATTGGGATGGCCGCGCAACGCACGCAGCACCTCGCTGGCCTGATTGCCTTCCACGGCCACGGTGGTGAGCGCGCGGATGCGCTGACCCTCGGCTTGCGGCTTGAGTCGCACCGAGTAGCCCACGATCACGCCCTCGCGCTCCAGCCGGGCCATGCGGTTCTGCACCGTGCCGCGCGCCACCTTCAGCTTCTTGGCCAGGGCGGAGACTGGCATGCGCGCGTCGTCCCGCAAGAGGCCGATCAACTCGCGGTCCACATCATCCAGACCAGTCATAGTGCTAACCAAGAGTGGCAATGTGAGCAGTTTAGCTGGCCGATTTGACAAGTTTCTGGCTATTTGTTGGCCGAGAGCCTCTTCAGAATCGAGTTTGAGGTGCACGCAGCGGCGAGGCACCCATCAAAGGAGACTCCGCTATGACCCGTTTCATCGATGTGCCCGCCCTGTCCCGCCTGGTTCAGGATGTTGGCGTCACCACCTTCATGGCCGAACTGGCCGACACCCTTCGCAGTGACTTTGCCCGCTGGGGCGAATTTGACAAGGCCCCACGCGTGGCCAGCCACTCAGACGTCGGGGTGATCGAACTGATGCCGGTGGCCGACAGCCGCCGCTATGCATTCAAGTACGTCAACGGCCACCCGAGCAATACGGCGCGCGGCATGTACACGGTGATGGCCTTCGGCGTACTGGCTGACGTGGCTACCGGCTACCCGGAGCTGCTCTGCGAGCTGACGCTCACGACCGCGCTGCGCACCGCCGCCACCTCGGCCATGGCCGCCAAGGCGCTGGCCCGGCCCGACTCCCGCGTGATGGCCTTGATCGGCAATGGCGCGCAAAGCGAGTTCCAGGCCCTGGCCTTCCACAGCCAGCTGGGCATCGAGGAAATCCGGCTGTTCGACGTGGACCCACGTGCCACCGACAAGCTGATGCGCAATCTGTCAGCCTTCCCGGGCCTGCGCCTGATCCGCTGTGAATCTATGGCCGAAGCCGTGCGCGGCGCCGACATCGTCACCACGGTGACGGCCGACAAGGCCCTAGCCACCATCATCACTCCCGAGATGATCGAGCCAGGCATGCACATCAACGGTGTCGGCGGTGATTGCCCTGGCAAGACCGAGCTGCATGCCGATGTGCTGCGCGCCGGCAAGATCTTTGTCGAGTTCGAGCCGCAGACCCGAATCGAAGGCGACATCCAGCAGCTGCCGGCCGATCATCCGGTCACCGAACTGTGGCAGGTGTTGACGGGTGCCGCTGCCGGCCGCGAAAGCGCCCAGCAGGTGACGGTGTTCGATTCAGTGGGCTTCGCGCTGGAAGACTTCTCGGCTCTGAGCTATGTGCACAAGCTGGCGCTGGCCCGCAAAATCGGTGAGGACGTGGCCCTGGTGCCGCCGGCCGAAGACGATCCGAAGGACCTGTTCCGGCTGACCCGCGGCGGGCGAACCCAACTGCGTCGCGTGGCCTGAGCGGCGCGCGCATCGGCGCGCCAGACGGCGCATGCAAAAAAGCCGCGATCTGGTCGCGGCTTATTCAATTGCGGGCTTCAGGCTTCGACAGCTGCCTCGGCCACTGGCGCTTCGCTCTCCTGCTTGGGCTTGGCGCAACTGGGCTTGCACACCACTTCGGTACGACCCAGGATGCGCTTGCTTTGCAAGGAGCTGGGCGGGCGGTGCTTGCCGCACTTGAAGCAGGAGCGGGTATGGCCACTGCCCAGGAACGGCGAGCCGCCAAGTTTGGACTCGTAACGCAGCCCGTCGTTGCTCACGCTGGTGTAGGTGTCTTTGCTCATTGTTGTGCTCGGCTTCCAAGGATCCGTGCCTTGTGGGCATCGGGCCAGACGCGTTCCCTCGTCATCCATTCGATAGTAGGTCGCGAGCTGTGACATTTGTCTGCTCGCTTGCCCGATGTCGCGGGTTTGTCCGGGGTATTTGTGCGACATGCGCCCGGCGATGAATCCAAGGCTGACGGCACAATCGCGGCTCGCCTTCATCTCCCCTTTTTGTTCCAGCGCACCCTCCCGATGGCCAAACTGTTTTTCCGCTATGCCGCCATGAATGCGGGCAAGTCGACTGCACTTCTGCAGGTGGCCCACAACTACGAAGAGCGCGGCCACCAGGTACGCCTGTTCACCTCCGGTGTGGATGACCGCTATGGCGTGGGCTTCATCACTTCACGATTGGGCCCGAAGCGGGAGGCCGAGGTGTTCGACAAGGACACCGACTTCCTGGCCTTGAATGCGGCGCAGCCTGGCATTGCCTGCTTCCTGATCGACGAGGCGCAGTTCCTGACCAAGGCCCAGGTCTGGGCGCTGCATCAGCTGGCCCATATCGGCAACACGCCGGCGATCTGCTACGGCCTGCGCACCGACTTCCAGGGGGAACTGTTTGAAGGCTCGGCCACGCTGCTGGCGCTGGCCGATGAGATGGACGAAATGAAGACGATCTGCGACTGCGGCCGCAAGGCCACGATGAACATGCGCGTGGACGCCGGCAACCGCAAGGTCACGCAGGGCGCGCAGGTCGAGATCGGCGGCAATGCCCGCTACCGGTCGGTGTGCGGGCGCTGCTTCAGGCAGAGCTGAAAACTGCCCCGGCCGGGAGGCTAGGGCTGCTTGATGGATTACTTTGCGCTGAGCTGGGCGTCGAGCTCTTTGCACGACGGCGAGCACACCGGCTGCGACTTGCCGAGCAGCTTCTTGGACTTGAGCATGGCGCGAGGGCGGTGCTTGCCGCACAGGAAACACGACATGGTCGCGGCGCCGAACGAGGAGGTTGCCGCGAAGGGCGAACCGGGTGCTTTCGAGCGATAGCGCAGACCATCTGCTTCGATGGTCGTCTTGGTACTGTCCTTGGCCACGCTGGTCCTGGGTCTAGTGTTGTGGGGTTTCGGCGCAAAGCGCCAGACCCGTATTTTCCACCATGTGCGGGCGTCGCCCCTAGTCGGGGCTTTCACCCGAATGGGGGAGGGCTCAAGAACCGCCGAAACGAGGTAGGCGTTTGGCCTGCCAGGCGCGCACGCCTTCGGCCAGGTCGGCAGAGGCGTTGGCCTTGGCGATATCGGCCTGCAGCCCAGCTATATCGAGCTTTCCGCGCGCAATCGCGTTCAGGTGCTGCTTCATGCCGAGCAGCGCCAATGGTGCCAATTCACCGAGCTGCCGGGCCAGCAAATCGGCTGCTTCGAGCAGCGTCGCCACATCGGGCAGCAGGCGGTCCAGGAACTGGCATTCGAGCATTTGCTGCGCATCCAGCGTCTCGCAGGCCAGCAAGACACGCTTGGCAGTGTTGATTCCCAGCCGGGTCACATAGCGCTCCAGCCCGCCCCGGTAGAAGTGCAAGCCCAGCTTGCTGGCCGGCACGAACATCTCGCAACTGTGCACGCCCAGGCGGAAATCGCAGGCCAGCGCCAGGTCGGTCGCGCCGCCATAGACGCCGCCGTTGATCGCGGCGATCGTGACGGCGCGGCAGGCTTCCAGCTGATCGGCCAGACGCTCGAACAAGGCGCCTGCATCGACACCCGGCACGCTGCCAATGTTGAAGCCGCTGCAGAAATGCTTGCCTCGGCCAGTGATCAGGAGCACCCGGATCGCCGGGTCGGCCTCGATTTGCGTCAGGTGGCTGGCGAACACATCCAGGTCCTGCAACTCCAGGCGATTGGCTTGCTGCGGGCGGCGCAGTTCGATGCGGGCCAGCGGGCCTTCCAGGATCAGCGAAGGGGTCTTGTCAGGCATGGTCGCAGTCTAGGGCTTGTTGCGGCGCGGTATTTTCGACCTACCGGTCGGACGACTTTTGTCAATTGGGCCCGAACCTAGGGGTCATCCCTTGGATTTTGCGTAGAGTCGCAAACAGGCCGAAACGGCCGACCGACGGAGCTTTGATGGATTTCTCGATCGCAAGCATCCTGATGCTGGATGGCGTCACCAATGGGGCGATTTATGCGCTGCTGGCCCTGGCCACGGTGCTGGTGTTCGCCGTGACCCGGGTGATTTTCATACCGCAGGGCGAATTCGTGGCCTATGGGGCCTTGACCATGGCTGGTTTCCAGATGGGCAAGACGCCGGGCACTGCCTGGTTCCTGCTCGCCATGGCGGCGTTGGTGGCTGTGCTGGATGGTGTTGGTGGCCTGCGCTCACGCCAGCCCTTGCCGGCCTTGCTGGTGAAGCTCCTGCGCAGCGCGGCGGCACCGGTGCTGATAGCGGCGCTTGCCATCTGGGCCGGGCCGCGCCAACTCCCCCTCCTTGGCCAGGCGGTGATCACGCTCGCGCTGGTCACCGCCATGGGCCCGCTGGTCTATCGCCTGGCCTATGAAGAACTGGCCGATGCTTCGGTGCTGGTGCTTCTGATCGTTTCGGTGGGCGTGCACTTCGCGTTGACCGGCTTCGGCCTGGTGTTCTTCGGTGCCGAGGGCAGCCGCAACCCGAGCTTCTGGGATGCGAACTTCAATGCCGGCCCGCTGCTCTTGTCGGGCCAGACCCTGATCATCATTGGCGCGTCCGCAGCGCTGATCGTGCTGCTGTGGCTGTTCTTCGAGCGCAGCCTCTACGGCAAGGCCTTGCGCGCCACGGCAGTCAATCGCCTGGGCGCACGTCTGATGGGAATTTCCAGCGGCGCGGCCGGGCGGCTCTCGTTCACGATGGCGGCTTTCATCGGCGCTCTCTCGGGCCTCCTGATCAGCCCGACCACGACGATCTTCTATGACAGCGGCTTCGTCATCGGCTTGAAGGGCTTTGTCGCGGCGGTGTTTGCGGGCTTGTCCAGCTACCCCGGCGCGGCGCTGGGCGCCTTGCTGGTGGGCCTGCTCGAATCGTTCAGCTCCTTCTGGGCAAGCGCCTTCAAGGAAGTGATCGTGTTCACCGCCATCCTGCCGGTGCTGCTGTGGCGCTCCTTGCGCGACCCGCATTCCGAAGAGCATTGAAGAGCGAGCGATGCAGATGTTGCGAAAGATTCTTCCTGCTGCAGGCCTGCTCCTGCTGGCCGTTTTGCCCCTCCTGCCGGTGCCCGAGTTCTGGATCACCCAGCTGAACTACATCGGCATGTTCGCGCTGGTGTCCCTGGGCCTGGTCTTGCTGACCGGCGTTGGCGGCCTCACGTCTTTTGGCCAGGCGGCCTTCGTCGGCCTTGGCGCCTACACCACGGCCGTGCTCAGCACGCGCTGGGGCCTCTCGCCCTGGGTCGGGCTCGTTGCCGGCATCGCCATCACCATCGTGGTGGCTCTGATCCTGGCCTGGCTCACGCTGCGCATGTCGGGCCACTACCTGCCGCTCGCCACCATCGCCTGGGCGCTGAGCCTGAACTACACGATGGGCAACATGGAGTTCCTCGGCAAGTACGACGGCCTGCAAGGCCTGCCGAGCCTGAGCCTCCTGGGCATGGACTTGAGCGGCGGCCGCGCGCTTTACGGCCTGATCTGGGTGATTGCGCTGCTTGCCGCCTGGGGCGTGAAGAACCTGCTCGACTCGCGCCCCGGTCGCGCGATCCGCGCGCTCAACGGTGCCACGACGATGGCCGAGGCCATGGGCGTTTCGACCTTTCGCTACAAGGTCGTGATCTTCGTTCTGGCTGCTGTACTGGCTGCCACTTCGGGCTGGCTGTACGCGCAGTTTCAGCGCTCGGTGAACCCCAGCCCCTTCGCCTTGAAGATGGGCATCGAGTATCTGTTCATGGCCGTCGTGGGCGGCGTGGGCACGGTGTGGGGCGCCTTTGTCGGTGCCGGCGTGGTCAAGCTGATCGAAGACCAGCTGAAGGAGCTCTTGCCGGCCTTGCTGGGTAGCAGCGGCAACTACGAAATCATCGTGCTGGGCGTGGTGCTGGTGCTGATGCTGAAGTACGCGCCCAAGGGCCTGTGGCCATTCATCGAGACCGCCCTGCGCCGCTGGTGGCCCGCTGTGCCACGGCCTCGCGACTGGGAGGGCGCCGCGCCGCTGCCCTTGCGAGACAAGCCGGCCCCGGGTGAACTGCTGCTCGACGTCGACCGCCTGCGCAAGCAGTTCGGCGGCCTGGTCGCGGTGAACGACGTGAGCTTCCAGATCCGCGCCGGCCAGATCGTCGGCCTGATCGGGCCCAATGGCGCGGGCAAGTCCACGACCTTCAATCTCGTCAGCGGCGTGCTGTCTTCCACCAGCGGCCAGGTGAGCTTCCGCGGTCAGCCGGTGAGCGGCCTCGCTTCCCGCCTGATCGCGCGGCGCGGCATGTCGCGCACCTTCCAGCACGTGAAGATGATTGCCGACATGACCGTGCTCGAGAACGTGGCGCTGGGCGGCTATCTGCGCGGCAGCAGTGGCTCGATGCGTGCGATGCTCAGGCTTGATCGCCAGGAAGAGCAGCGCCTGTTCAAGGAGGCAGAGACGCAGCTGCGTCGCATCGGCATGGCCGAGCAGATGCATGAACTCGCTGGCAACCTGGCCCTGGGCCCGCAGCGCCTGATGGAAATCGCGCGAGCACTGTGCACCGACCCCGCCTTGCTGCTGCTGGACGAGCCCGCTGCCGGCCTGCGCCACAAGGAGAAGCAGGCGCTGGGCCATGTCCTGCGCCAGCTGAAGCAGGAAGGCCTGTCGATCCTGCTGGTCGAGCACGACATGGACTTCGTGATGGGTCTGACCGACCGCATTGTCGTGATGGAGTTCGGCACCAAGCTGATCGAAGGCACGCCCGCCGAAGTGCAGGCCAGCCCGGAAGTCAGGGCCGCCTACCTTGGCACGGAGCATTGAAATGCGTGATTTGCTGCAAGTGATTGACCTGCACGCCGGCTACGGCCGCGCTGAAGTGCTCTCCGGCCTCAATCTCAAGCTGGCCAAGGGCTCGGTCGTCACCGTGATCGGCCCGAACGGCGCCGGCAAGTCCACCACCTTGAACGCGCTGATGGGCGTGCTGCCGCACAAGGGTCAGGTCTTGTTCGAAGGTGAAGACATCTCCAATCTCGGCCTCGAAGCCCGCGTGATGCGCGGCCTGGCCCTGGTGCCGGAGAAGCGCGAGCTGTTCACCACGATGACGGTAGAAGACAACCTCGTGCTCGGCGGCTGGCGGCCGATGCGCATGGGCGAACGCGCCTGGCGAGGCGAGCTGGACCGTGTCTATGCGCTGTTCCCGCGCCTGCTCGAACGTCGCAAGCAGATGGCAGGCACGCTCTCGGGCGGCGAGCGCCAGATGCTGGCCGTGGGGCGCGCGCTCATGAGCAAGCCCAAGCTGCTGATGCTGGATGAACCCAGCCTCGGTCTGGCGCCGCTGATCGTGAAGGAGATCTTCCGCATCGTCTCCGCCCTGCGCGATGCCGGTGTCAGCATCCTGCTGATCGAGCAGAACGCCCGCGCCGCGCTGGAAGTGGCCGACTATGGCTATGTGCTGGAAACCGGCGAGATCGGCCTCGAAGGCCCGGCCAGCCAACTGGCCGGCGACGCACGCGTCGTCGAAACCTATCTGGGCAAGAAGAAGGATTGAGCGCCGAATCAGGCTGCCGGGCGCAGCTTGATGTATTCGACGTTCAGCGTCACCGTCTCGGCATAGCGCAGCACGAAGTAGTCGCCGTCCACCACATAGAAGCGCGCGAGCTCTTCGTCGGCTTGCGTGCTGGGCTGCTTGTCTGCGTCCAACGGGCGGCGCATCACTTTCTCCAGCACCATGCGGTCCAGGCGACCCTCGGGGTCGAGGAAGAAGTCGTCCAGGATGCCCATATAGATCCAGGGCCTGCCGCTGATGTTGACGATGGCGCTGACGACGATGCAGTCCGGTTCCTCGCCCGGCGGGAAATCAGCGCCGGTGAGCAGGTAGTACCAGGGCGCTGCGTGGAAGCGCAGCAAGGGGCTCAAGGGCGCACCCGCGCGGTCCAGCCGCCAGCGGATGATGGCGGCGCGAATCAGTGCCGGGGCCCCGTAGGCAAAGGCAAAGAGGCTGCCGAAGTAGGCGGCGATCCAGGACAGCTCGCTGGCGAGATTGCTGATCGAGCGGGCTTGCGCGGCGGCGTCGCTGACCACGAGCCCGAGCAGCAGCGTTGGCTGCACATGGCGACCGAAGAACAGGGCGGCAAGTGCCAGCCACAGCAGGTGCAGGCCGCCAGCCCAGAGCACCGCTTCGGTGACGATCTGGCCAAACGGCGAATAGTCGAGCGAACTGCGCTCAGCCCGCTTGATGCGCGAGCGCGCGATGAAACCGGGCAACAGCAGCGCAAAGACGACCAGCGCGGGCAGGGCGATGTTCATCGCGGTGCGGGCGCGGAATCAGGCGGCTTTGGGAACGACGATGGGCTGTACGACGCGGACCTGCTGGTCCTGCCCGTTGCGGATTTCGATGACCACGGCCGGGCCGGATGCAGCCCCAGTGGACTTGCGCGCCAGATAGCCGCGCAACTCTGCGGCGGCGCGCGGGTCGGCGAGCAACTGCTTGGCGAGGGGGCTCTTCAGCGCTTTCATCGTGGGCTGACTATGCCACAGGCGCCTGTGCCCGTGGCCCAAGCAGCTGCTGCAGCCAGGCGCTCAGGTCCTGGACCTCTTCCAGACAAACCGAATGCTCGATCGGATAGTCATGCCAATCGACCTGGTAGCCGAGCGTTTCCAGCTGCTCGCGCGAGGCCTGGGCGCGGCCGATCACCACGACGCCGTCCGCGCCACCGTGGGCCATGAAGATCGGCGTGTCGGCATTGGCCGCACTGCGCTCTGCGGCGCTTGTTGAAGCCAGCGGCAGATAGCCGGACAGGCAGACCAGCCCTGCCAGGCGCTGCGGGTGGCGCAGGCCGGCCATCAGGGTCATGGCGCAGCCTTGCGAAAAGCCCATCAGGACGATGCGCTCCGCCGGTATGCCGCGGTCCACCTCGCGCTGGATCAGCGCACTGACAATCGCTTGCGAGCGGCGCAGGCCCTGCTCGTCTTCGCGCGGCTGTGGATGCGGGCCATAGATGTCGTACCAGGCGCGCATGCGGTAGCCGCCGTTCAGCGTCACCGGCATCTCGGGCGCGCTCGGGAAGACAAAACGAACGCCACCGATCTCGCCAAGGTCCAGCTCCTCGCAGATCGGCACGAAGTCGTTGCCATCGGCGCCCAGACCGTGCAGGACGATGATGCAGGCGTTGGGGTTCGGTGCTGATTCCAGTTCGATGAGATCGATGTTCATTGCGAAAGGCTTAGATGGCGTACCAGAGGGCCGCGAAGAAGTGGCAGACGCTGCCAGCCAGCACGAAGAGGTGCCACACCGCATGCGCATAGCGCACCCGGTTGTCGAGCAGGAACACGACCGCACCCAGCGTATAGGCCACGCCGCCGGCCACTAGCCAGAAGAGGCCGTCTGAGGGCATGCGCTCCAGCAGCGGCTTCAGGGCGATCAGCACCACCCAGCCCATGGCCACATAAAGGCCGGTGGACCACAGCGGATGGCGAAGGCGGTTGAACAGCTTGGCCGCCACACCCACGGCGGCGATGGCCCAGGTCAGGCCGAACAGCGTCCAGCCCCAGCCGCCGCTGAGCACGCCCAGCGCGAAGGGTGTGTAGCTGCCGGCGATGAAGACATAGATGGCCGCATGGTCCAGCCGGTTCAGCCATTTCTTGGCCGTGCCCGGCGGCACGGCGTGATACAGCGCCGAGATCAGGTAGAGCAGGATCATGGTGCCGGCGAACACGCTGGCCGCCACCACGTTCACGGCCGTGCCCTGCTGTGCGGCGAAATAGACCAGGATGGGCAGGGCTGCCACGGCCAGCGCGAAGCCCAGGCCATGGCTGATCGAGTTGGCGATTTCCTCGCCCAGGGTTTGGGGACGATCGGCTATCATGGCGCCGATTGTCCACATCCTTCATCGAGCTGCAGCAAGACATGGATGGGCACCGGCTGCAAGGGCGCCCGCGGCAGGCCCGGCGCATCGCGCCAGCCGAAAAGCTCGTTGGCGATGCCGCCGCAGACCCGGCCCTGGCAGGCGCCCATGCCGCAGCGGGTTTGCAGCTTGGCATCGCGCCAGCTGCTGCAGCCCTTGAGTTCGCCCAGGTTGACGTCTTCGCATCGGCAGACAAGGGTGCGGGCGTCGGCCAGCTTCAGGAGCTCCGGCCGCAAGTCGAAGCTGCTTTGCAGCGCCCGGCCGAAGGCGAGCGCCTGTGCATGCTGGCGGGTGCGAGATGCGGTGCGGCCAAGCATCGCCTGGGCTGCTCGCGCGCCTTCCAGCATTGATTTTTCTACGCCACCGATGCCCGTGCATTCGCCGGCAGCAAAGATGCCTTTGACGGAGGTCTGCATTTGCACATCGACCGAGATGGCGCCATCGCGCAGCGCGCATCCCAGCAGCGCGGCCAGTTCGGTATTGGGCAGGAGGCCGAAGCCGATACCCAGAGCCTCGCATGCGAGCTGCTGGCCATTGCTCAGGCTCACGCCTTCAAGCCTTGCGTCGCCATAAGCCTTCTGCACCCAGGCGCCGTGCAGGTAGGGCGTGCCGCGCAGCCGCCAGCGCAGGTTCAGCGCCTGCGCCACTTTGCCCAGGGGCAGTCGCGCGGCAAAGCCGGCCAACGCTACCGGGCGCGCTTGCTCAACAACGGCCAGGACCTGGCCGCCACTGGCCTTCAACGTATCGGCGGCTGCGAGCAGCAAGGGGCCTGAACCGGCGAGCACCACGCGCTTGCGCGCGACCGGCCAACCGCCCTTCACCAGCGCTTGCAGGCCGCCTGCGCCAGTGACGCCGGGTAGGGTCCAGCCCGGGAAGGGCAGCATGCGCTCACGTGCGCCGGTCGCGAGCAGCAATTGCGGCGCTTCGGCACGCAGGGCCAGGTCTTGCGCCGTGTCGTGCAGCACAAGCGCGCTCGGTCCGTCAGCGGCTATCACCACATGCGAGCCGAGCAGCGTGAGGCCAGGTAGATCGGTCATGTGCTGCCAGGCCGGCGGCGGCCCGCCCCGCCAGATCTGTCCGCCGGGCCGGTCCTGCTTGTCGATCCAGATCACTTGCCGGCCGGCCTTGAGCAAGGCGCGCACGGCAGCCATGCCGGCGGGGCCGGCGCCGACCACCAGCACATCGGCTTGCAGCCGCTTCATGGCCCGGTCTCCACCGTCATGCCTTCGCTGACCAGCGTCATGCAGGCCAGGCGCTCGCCCCGACCATCGATCCGCACGCGGCATTCCTGGCAGACGCCCATGCCGCACAGTGGCGCGCGCGCATCGCCGTTCAGCGAATGACGAAATGCGACGACACCGACGCGAGCCAGGGCAGCGGCAACGCTGAGCCCGGCGTCGAGCTCATGGACCTGGCCGTTGATCGTGATCTTCATGGTTTGATGAAGCGCTGGGGCCTGTAGGGGGCCGGGTCGAGCAGGGGCGCCTGGCCGAGGCTGAGTTGTGCGACCAGCTCGGCACTGGCCAGGCTGGTGGTGATGCCCAGGCCTTCGTGGCCGCAGGCGGTCCAGACGCGAGGCAGGGTCGGATGCGCGCCAATCAGCGGCTGGCCATCGGCGCTGGCCGGGCGGATGCCGCTCCAGCAGCGCAGCAGGCTCATGTCTTTCAGTGACGGGATGAAGGCGGTCGCGTGGGCCAGCATGCGACTCAGCATCCTCATGTCCAGCCCGGCATCATCGCGATGCAGCTGCCGCGAAGAACCGATCAGCAGTTGCCCGCCGGGGCGCGGCTGCACATTGAAGGAAGCGGTATCGATGTCGGTGCGATGCGCATTCTTCAGGTAGCCGAGCTCGACCAGCTGATGCCGGACCGCATGCGGCTGGCGCTGCGTGATGGCCAGTTGCCCCTTCTTCGGCACCAGACTTCCGGCTGGCAGGAAGCGCTGGCTGCTCAGTCCGCCACAAAGCACGGTGAGCGCGCCCCAGAGTCGCCGGCCATCGGCGAGCTGCAAGCCTAGCGAATCGATATGCGTGACTTCGCCGTGGATCAGGTGAGCGCCGTCAAGCCAGCGCGCGGCGATGCGCGGCGGGTAGACGCGCGAGTCGTCCGGCACGCGCAAGGCGCCGGCGAGTCCGCTCCGCAGCAAGGGCTCGGTGCGTGCAAGCTGCTGCGCATCGAGCAGCTCGGCAGCATGGCCTTGCGCCCGCAACCAGGCCTGTTTGCGCGCGGCGGCTGCCATCTCTTCTTCATCGGCAGCAATCCACAGCGTGCCGCAGCGCTGATGCTCGGCCGCTTCCACATGGTCGCGCGATTCATCGAGCCAGGCCTGCCAGAGCTGCATCGAGCGATGGCTCAGCTGGTATTCGTGCTGATCGGCAGCGCCTTCGGCATCGACGCGCAGGAGGTGGCCCATCGATGCAGCCGTGGCGCCTGCACCCACGGCTCCGCGCTCGATGACGGCGACGCTCAGACCCTGGCGCAGGTACTCCCGCGCACAAGCGGCGCCGAGAATGCCGCCGCCGATGATCAGGACGTCGGCAGTTCTTTTCAGACGATGCCCCAGGCAAAGGGATCGTTCGGGTCGAACAGCAGCGTGGCGTCCAGCTGCACGTGGGCGCGGCCGCGAATCAGGGGCAAGACCTGGCCCTTGGCAACACCCGCCTGCCAGCTCGCCTCGAACACGGAGCCAATCACGCTTTCCTGCCGCCACAGCTCGGCAGGCTGCAGCTTGCCATCGGCCGCCAGGCAGGCCAGCTTGGCGCTGGTGCCGGTGCCGCAGGGCGAGCGGTCGTAGGCCTTGCCCGGGCAGAGCACGAAGTTGCGGCCACTGTTGGCCGCGTCAAGGGCGGGGCCGGTCAGTTCGATGTGATCGATCTCTGCACCATCGGCACCCGTGATGCCGCGGGCCTGCAATTGCTCGCGCAAGGCCCAGCTGAATTCGGTCAGTGCCTCGACGTTCGCAAGTTCCAGCGTCATGCCATGGTCGGCGCAGAGGAAGAACCAGTTGCCGCCGTAGGCGATGTCGCCATGCACGCGGCGGCCTTGCACCTCCACTGCGACATCGCTCGCATACCGGTAGGCCGGCACATTGGCAATGCTGACGCTGCCGTCTTCATGCAGTGTGGCCGTGATGGTGCCGACCGGCGTATCGATGCGGTGCTGTCCCGGCCGGATGCGGCCCAGGTGCGCCAGCGTGGCGATCAGGCCGATGCTGCCGTGACCGCACATGCCCAGGTAGCCGACGTTGTTGAAGAAGATCACGCCGGCCGTGCTGCCGGGCTCGGCCGGCTCGGTCAGCAATGCGCCGACGATCACCTCCGAGCCGCGCGGCTCGTTGACCAGGGCGCGCCGCCAGTGGTCATGCTCGCCACGAAAGCGGGCCAGGCGCTCGCCCATCGTGCCTCGCCCAAGATCCGGACCGCCCTCGATGACCAGTCGCGTGGGCTCTCCCCCCGTGTGCGAATCGATGAATCTTGTCGTCATGGCTGTTTACTCAATCACCTGCTGCGCGAAGCGGCGCAGGTAGTCGATCAAGGCGTCGGCCGCCTGCGCGGCAGCTTCGGGCTGGCCGGCCGCAATCGCCTGCGCCAGCGCCAGATGGCCGCGCGCGCCCTCGCCGATATCGCCCTGGTGCTGGTAGGCGTACCAGAAGCGCCGGCACTGGATCACCATGGGCACGACCGCGGCGACCGCAAATGGATTGCGGCAGGCAGCATGGTTGATGCGGTCCAGCCCCTGGTCGGCCTGCATATAGGCGGCAAGATCGTCGGCGGCCACGGTGGCCATCATCGCGTCCGCTGCTTCGAGCAAGGCCTGCCTCTGCGGCGGCGTTGCTCGTCGAGCCGATGTCGAGGCAATCAATCGCTCCAGCACGCGGCGCGCTTCCAGCAGGTCCAGATGCTCGGCCAGCGCGATGTCGCTCACCAGCAGGCCGCGCCGCGGCAGCTGGACAATCAGGCCATTGGCCACCAATCGCATCAGCGCCTCTCGCGTGGGCGTGCGGCCCAGGCCGGTGCGTTCAATCAGCTCGGCTTCGACGATGGGCGCACCCGGCCTCAGCACCAGCGTGGCAATCATGGCCTCGATGGCGTCATAGGCCTGGTCGGCCACGCGGCGCTTGTCTGCTTCGGGAGCGTCAACTGTCATGGGTGCGGATCATCGCAGGGCTGGCAGCTCTGGGCGGGTGTCCAGCGCCTTCTGGATGATGGCCGTGACCCGCTCGCGCTCGACGCCGCTGAGCGGCAGGCGCGGGCGGCGCACATGCTCGTTGCCCACGCCGGCCATGGCTTCGGCCAGCTTGATGTTCTGCACCAGCTTGGCATGCACGTCGAGGTGCAGCAGCGGCATGAACCACTGGTAGAGCTTCAGGGCTTCGTCGTAGCGCTTGGCCTGCATCAGGTAGTAAATCGCCACGGTCTCGGCCGGGAAGGCGTCGCACAGGCCGGCCAGCAGGCCGTCGCAACCGAGGGCCAGGCCTTCGAAGGCCAGGTCGTCCACGCCGATGAAGAGCTGGTAGCGCGTGCCCAGGGCATTGCGCAGGTCGGTGATGCGGCGGATGTTGTCGCTGGACTCCTTGATCGCGACCAGCCATTGGCAGTCGGCCAGTTCGGCGAAGTCTTCCGGCTTCAGGTCCACCTTGTAGGAGACCGGGTTGTTGTAGACCATCACCGGCAACTGGGCAGCCTCGGCAATCGTGCGCACATTGGCCTTGGCTTCGGCCGCGTCGGCGCCGTAGAGCAGCGCCGGCATCAGCATCAGGCCATTCACGCCGATCTTGGCGGCGCCTTCCACATAGCGCAGTGCCTCGCGGGTGGACAGCTCCGAAACATTGGCCAGCACCGGCACGCGGCCCTCGGAGACGCGCAGCGCGGTGGCGGCGACCTCCAGCTTTTCTTCCAGCGTCAACGTGCTGGCCTCGCCGAGCGAGCCGCAGGTGACCAGGCCGTGCACGCCGGCCCGGATCTGGAAATCAAAGTGGCGCTCCATCTCGGCGATGTCCAGCGACTCGTCGGCATGGAATTTGGTGGTGACGGCCGGGTAGACGCCGGTCCAGCGGGGCAGGGGGGTGTTCATCATTTGACTCCAAGTATTCTGCAAATATACTTAAAGGATATTGTTGCATTTGCCGCTTGTCAACCACATCTGGCGCGCTGGCAAGTGCCGCGACCCCTGCGCTTGTGCCTCGGTGCTTGTGCCGGGGTGGGGTGCACCGGTCGGACGCTTACAATCCGCCGTTCTTCTGCCCGCGCATGGCAGGTCTTGGCCTGCCCGAATGATGCGCACCGGGCACCGTACAAAGGAAATCGACGTGTTTATCTCCAACGCCTTCGCTCAAGCGGCTACAGCTCCTGCAGATCCGGGCTATTCGCAGTTCATCCTGATGGGTGCCATGTTCGTGGTGCTGTACTTCGTGATGATCCGGCCGCAAATGAAGCGCCAGAAGGAACACAAGGCCATGATCGAGGCGATCGCCAAGGGCGACGAGGTCGTCACCTCCGGCGGCCTGCTGGGCAAGATCAGCAAGATCAACGAATCCATTCTGACCCTGGAAGTCGCCAGCGGCGTCGAGCTGCAAGTGCAGCGTTCGGCCGTCGTGCAGGTGCTGCCCAAGGGCACGGTCAAGTAAGCCGCAGTCTTGGCGCCACCGCCCGGCCGGTTCGGGCGGGCCCTGACCGGCCCGGCCCCTGCCTGCCATGACACCGGGCCCTGTTTCAGTCCCTTGAGAGGACGTCACCATGAATCGTTATCCGCTGTGGAAGTACGCGATGCTCATCGTCGCGCTGCTGATCGGCTCCATCTACACCTTGCCGAATTTCTTCGGCGAGGCGCCTGCCGTGCAGGTGTCCAGTGGCAAGGTCACTGTCAAAGTCACGTCGGAAGTCAGCAGCCGGGTCGAGAAGGCGCTGGCGGATGCCGGCCTGAAGCCGGACTTCGTGCATTTCGAGGGCGCCTCGGTGCGCGCGCGCTTCTCCGACACCGACACCCAGATCAAGGCCAAGGATGTGCTGAGCAAGGCGCTCAACCCTGACGCCAGCAACCCGAGCTACATCGTCGCGCTGAACCTGGTTTCGCGTTCGCCGGCCTGGCTGTCCAGCCTGCACGCCTTCCCGATGTATCTGGGCCTGGACCTGCGTGGCGGCGTTCACTTCCTGATGCAGGTCGACATGAAGTCGGTGCTGACCAAGAAGGCCGATGCGCTGACCGGTGACGTGCGCAGCATGCTGCGCGACAAGAGCATCCGTCATGCCGGCATCAACCGTGACGGCAATCTGGTGGTGATCAATTTCCGTGAAGCCGCGCTGCGCGAGCAGGCCCAGGGCTTGCTGCGCGACAAGATGACCGAGGTGCAGTGGACGCCCCGCGAGGCTGGTGAAGACCTGCAACTGGTCGGCGCGCTGACGCCAGCCGCTGCCACGGCGGCCCAGGACAATGCGCTGAAGCAGAACATCACCACGCTGCACAACCGGGTCAATGAGCTGGGCGTTGCCGAGCCCGTGATCCAGCAGCAGGGTGCCGACCGCATCGTGGTGCAATTGCCTGGTGTTCAAGACACGGCAAAGGCCAAGGACATCATCGGCCGCACGGCCACGCTGCAGTTCCGCCTGGTGACCGACGTGGAAGGCGCGCCCGAAGTCGTGATGGAGCGGCTGCGCGACGGCACGACCAAGCCGGTGGGCCTCAAGCGGGAGGTCTACGTGACCGGCGACCGAGTGCAGACCGCCAACGCCCAGTTCGACCAGAACCAGCGCCCCTCCGTGGGCATCCGGCTGGACGATGCCGGCGGGCGTGCGATGAAGGCGATGAGTCGCGACAACATCAACAAGCCCATGGCCATCGTCCTGTACGAGAAGGGCAAGGGCGAAGCTGTCTCGGTCGCCAACATCAACAGCGAGCTGGGTTCCGATTTCCAGATCACCGGCAACTTCACCGCCGAGCAGACCGCCGACCTGGCGCTGCTGACACGCGCCGGCTCGCTGGCCGCGCCGATGGACATCATCGAGGAGCGCACCATCGGCCCGACGCTGGGTGCCGAGAACATTGCCAAGGGCTTCAACTCGGTGCTGTGGGGCTTTGTGGCGGTGGCCGCCTTCATGTGCGTCTACTACATGCTGTTCGGCGTGTTCTCTTCGCTGGCGCTGGCTTTCAACCTGCTGCTGCTGGTGGCGATGCTGTCGATGCTGCAGGCCACCTTGAGCCTGCCGGGCATGGCCGCCATTGCCCTGGTGCTGGGCATGGCCATTGACTCGAACGTGCTGATCAACGAGCGGGTGCGAGAGGAATTGCGAGCGGGCGCCTCGCCGCAGGTGGCCATCTTTGCCGGCTATGAGCGGGCCTTCGCCACCATCCTGGACTCCAACGTCACCACGCTGATCGCCGGTGTGGCCCTGCTGGCCTTCGGCTCCGGCCCGGTCAAGGGCTTCGCCGTCGTCCACTGCCTGGGCATCCTGACCTCGATGTTCTCCTCCGTCGTGTTCTCGCGCGGCCTGGTGAACCTCTGGTACGGCCGCCAGAAGAAGCTCAAGTCGGTCTCGATCGGCACCGTCTGGCGCCCTGACGGCAACGTCCCCGCCGCCACGCCGGAAGCCTGAGGAAACAAGTCATGGAACTTTTCCGCATCAAACGGGACATCCCGTTCATGAAGCACGCGTTGATCTTCAACGCGATCTCCTTCCTCACCTTCGCGCTGGCGGTGTTCTTCCTGGCCACGCGCGGCCTGCATGTCTCGATCGAGTTCACCGGCGGTACGGTGGTCGAGGTCGAGTACGCGCAGAGCGCCAACGTCGAGAAGACCCGCCAGACCGTCGAGGCCATGGGTCTGGGCGAAGTCGTGGTGCAGAACTTCGGCACCTCGCGCGACGTGATGGTCAAGCTGCCGATCCGCGGCGACGTCAAGCAGACCGAGCTGGTGGGCAAGGTGTTCACCGAGCTGTGCAAGGCCGAGTCCGGCACGATCTCGCAACGCGACACGATCAGCGACAAGGGCGAGCCCATCAGCAAGCAGGTCTGCATGGCCGGCACGGCTGAGCCGATCAAGCTCTCGCGCAGCGAAGTGGTTGGCCCGGCGGTCGGTGACGAGCTGACGCAGGATGCGGCCAAGGCCCTGGCCTTCACCGTCATCGGCATCATGATCTACCTGGCCTTCCGCTTCGAGTGGAAGTTCGCAGTGGCCGGCATCATCGCCAACCTGCACGACGTGGTCATCATCCTGGGCTTTTTCGCCTTCTTCCAGTGGGAGTTCTCGCTCTCGGTGCTGGCGGCGGTGCTGGCGGTGCTGGGCTACTCGGTGAACGAATCGGTGGTGATTTTCGACCGGGTGCGCGAAGCCTTCCGCAAGTACCGCAAGCTGAACACTCACGAGGTGATCGATCACGCGATCACCAGCACCATGAGCCGCACGATCATCACCCACGGCAGTACCCAATTGATGGTGCTTTCGATGCTGCTGTTCGGTGGCCAGACCCTGCACTATTTTGCCGTCGCGCTGACCATCGGCATCTTGTTCGGCATCTATTCATCGGTGTTCGTTGCCGCTGCCATCGCGATGTGGCTGGGCGTCAAGCGCGAGGATCTGATCAAGACCACCAGTGGCAACAAGGAAGATCCCGACGATCCGAACGCTGGAGCGGTGGTATAGAGTCAGACCAGTAGCAACTTCGAGCAGCAGCCCTTACTCACGCCATGACAGACACCGCCCGCAGCACGGCACTGGCAGCGCACGCGCGGCGGGTCTATCTGGAGGCCGTGCTGCGTGGTGTGCCGGCGCTGGTGCACTCGCTCAGCGAGGCCGCGCGCCAGCTGCTGCTGATGGCCGCAGAGTACAACGTGGCCCAGGCACGCAAAGAGGGCGTTGGCGCCTGGATCAAGCTGGGCCCGCTCTGGCAGGCCACCCTGATACAGGCCCTGCGCCAGGCCGCGCTGCCGGGTGCTGGCGATGTGCATACTGCCATCACGTCGCCGGGGCAACTGACCCTGGTTGAAGACAAGATCATCGAGCGCGAGATCACCAGCTCGCGCCTGGCCCTGGCCATCATGGACCGGGCCTCCTGGGAGTTCACCGATCTGCGCACGCGCTTCAACGTGCTCGATCAGAGCGATGAACTCCCGCCGCACGACCTGCTGCGCGCGCCGGCCTTGGCCGCGATGGTGCTGGACACCTGGCACAGCAGCGGCCTCGGCCCGAGCGAATGGTCGCTGTTCCAGGCGGTGCTGCACGAGGAGTTCGCGCACCTGGTCAGCGAGGCCTATCACGAGGTCAATCACTGGCTGGTCGAGCGCCAGGTGATGCCCGAGGTCGACCTGCGACCCTTCATCCGCCGCTCACCCGAGGCCCGCCAGGGCGCCCTGCTGGCTGCACTGGCCAGCGGCGTGGTGGTGGTCGGCAACACGGGCAACAGCAGCAGTGGCGTGGTGACCAGCACCGGCAGCCCGACCAACCTGGATACCGGCAGCTCCGCGGGTGAGCAGACCCGCTACATGGCCCGCCCGGTCGCCACCGACCAGGCCGCGCTGAGCCCCTACAGCGCCCAGGCCGCCGAGGTGCTTGCGCAATTGCAGCGTATCGTCGGCCGGCAGGTGCCCGCCTTTGCCGCGACCGTGATGGGCGACGGAGACGGGGGCACCGCGGTGCAGCATGCCCCACCCTCGGCCCGCCTGAACGCAGCAATCAACCGGGCACAGGACGCCCTGGTGCGTCGCCCCGAACCGCCCAAGCGCGGCGGCAAGACAGTGGCGGGTGGCCTGCCACCGGCCGAGGCGCCAGCGCCGCAGGTGCTGGACGAGCTCAAGGTCCGCAACCAGGCCTTCAAGCAGGTCCTCAAGCAGGCCGCCGATTCGCCGGCCGAGCGCGCCACGATCGAGATCGTGGCCATGATGTTCCAGAGCATCCTTACTGAAGAGCGCATCCCGGCCGCCGTGCGGGTCTGGTTCGCCCGGCTGCAGATGCCGGTGCTGCGCGTCGCGGTCGGCGAGCCCGAATTCTTCGCCGAAGCCGATCATCCGGCCCGCCGCCTGATCGACCGCATGGGCGCCTGCGTGATGGGTTTCTCCGGTGCCTCGGGCAGCGAAAGCCTGGAGCGCGAGATCAAGCGCATCGTGCAGGTGGTCGAGGCCTATCCAGACACCGGCCGGCGCGTCTTCCAGACCGTGCTGACCGAGTTCGAGAAATTCCTCGAGCAGTATTTCGAGAAAGAGAACCAGGCCTCGGCCAAGGGCGTCTCGCTGGCCCAGCAGGTCGAACAGCGCGAGACGATGGCGATCCAGTACACCATCGAGCTGCGCAAGATGCTCAACGAGGTGCCGGTGCAGGACGGCGTGCGCCAGTTCCTGTTCCAGGTCTGGGCCGACGTGCTGGCGGTGACCGCCGTGCGTTCGGGCGCGCAGGCCGAGGTCACCCGCCAAATGAAGCGCGCCGCGGCCGACCTGATCTGGTCCGCCAGCGCCAAGGTCTCCCGTGAGGAACGGGCCGAGGTGATCCGTCGCCTGCCGCCGCTCCTCAAGACGCTGCGCGACGGCATGGGCCACGCAGGCCTTCAGGCCGAGAAGCAGGATGACCACATCCGCTCGCTCAACAACTCGCTGGCCGCCGCCTTCACGGCCAAGGCCGCGGCAATTCCGCGCGAGCGCCTGGACGACCTGATGGACCAGCTCGAGACGCTGGAAGCGATGCTGCCCGAGGCGGAGGGTGTGGAGATCAACGACACGCTGATGCGCGACCTCTCCGGCCACGAAACCGAAGGCCTGGAAGTGGTGGCCGAAGGCGGCTCGGCGCCGACGCCGGCCATGCTGGCCTGGGCCAAGGAGCTGCAGGTCGGCGGCTGGTACATGCTGGACTACCGCGGCCGCAACGAGGCGGTGCAGCTCGCCTGGCGCGGCAATCGCCGCAATATGGTGCTGTTCGTCTCGCCCAATGGCCGCGGCGTGCTGTTCCAGCAGGCGCGGCTGGCGGCTTTCCTGCAGGCGGGCTTGTTGTTGCCGGCGCAGGATGAAGCGCTCACCGTCAAGGCCACTCGCAATGCGCTGGCCAAGCTCGACGTCGACCCGAGCCGTCTCCTGAACTAAGCCCGCAATGCAACAATGACAAAGGCCGCTGAAAAGCGGCCTTGTTGTTTGCGCAAGCGTCTTGTGCTCAATGGATCAGCCGGTCTTCCGGCGCGACGAAGAGTTCGTCCAGGATCAGCGCATCGGGCTCTTCGCCCAGGCTCCAGAACACCATCAGGACGATGATCTTCAGGTCTTCCAGGTCCATGGGTGCGCCGGGGATGGCCATGGCGCGGTCTATCACCATCTCGCGCATCGGCGGCGGCAGCACGCCGGCCGACTCGAGGAAACTGATGAAGCCGACCGAGGGCTCGCCCAGGTGGTCCAGCTCGTCGACCGAATAGACCCGCAGGCTCAACTCGCCTTGCTGGCCGTGGTGCGACTCAGCGACGCCCGACAAGCCGTCTAGCCAGGACAGCGCTTCCTGGATTTCGTCGGTCTCGAAGCCAACCGCGGACAGCTTGCGCGTCAGTTGTGCGTGGTCCGGGCAGGCGTCAGGGCGCCAGTAGGTTTCGTACAGGTAGACCAGGACGTCAAACATGGCGGGATGATAACGCAGGCCCCCAAGCCATCTCTGGCAAAAAGGCCAGCAAAGACCCGCTTCAGCCGCGCCGACGGCGCTGGAACAGCTGACCCGGCAGCCGGGCCACCAGACCCTCCAGCTCGAGCTCCAGCAGCAGGGCGTTCAGCTGGGCAGCGGGCCAGCCGCCGCGTGCGATCAGCGCATCCAGCGTGACTGGGTCGTGGCCCAGTGCCTGCAGCACGAGGCCAGGCTCGCCGCCCGGTTCAGGATCTTCTGCAACCGCGGGCA
Organism: Paucibacter sp. JuS9; assembly: GCF_044043925.2. NCBI lineage: Bacteria > Pseudomonadati > Pseudomonadota > Betaproteobacteria > Burkholderiales > Sphaerotilaceae > Roseateles > Paucibacter sp. JuS9. The sequence continues at coordinate 3,664,699 of NZ_CP194172.1, read as the reverse complement.
AAGCCTTGGATTTGCCAACAATGGGCCGCAGCGCTTCCAGCAGCTCCGCCGGGCTTTCCACCAGGGTCGCGCCTTGTCGTATCAGCTCGTGGCAGCCGCGTGCGAGCGGCGAATGGATGGAGCCGGGAATGGCGAAGACCTCGCGCCCGGCTTCCGATGCCAGGCGGGCCGTGATCAGCGAGCCCGAGCGCAGGGCAGCTTCCACCACCAGGCAGCCGCGACTCAGGCCCGCGATGATCCGGTTGCGCCGGGGGAAGTTGGGTGACAGCGGCGGCGTGCCCAGCGAGTACTCGCTCACCAGCAAGCCCTCGTCTTCGATACGCCGGCCCAGGGCCTGGTGCCGGCTGGGGTAGAGCTGGTCCAGGCCGGTGCCGAGTACGGCCAGTGTCGAGCCCGGGCCGGAAAGGGCTGCTTCATGCGCGGCACCGTCGATGCCCAGCGCGAGGCCCGACACCACGCAGTAGCCGGCCCGGCTCACCTCGCGCGCAAAGCTGGCCGCGTTGTCTCGGCCCTGGGGCGTGGGCGTGCGGCTGCCCACGATGGCCAGGCCTTCGGTGCTCAGGAGCTCGCGCCGGCCACTCATGTAGAGCAGCAGAGGCGGGTCGGCGATCTGCAGGAGCGCTTCCGGGTAGTCCGGGTCGCCCAGGGTCAGCAGTTGGTGGCGCGGATCGGCGGCCAGCCAGTCGATGGTGCGATCGATCTGGTCGGGCAGCGAATCAGGCGGCTGGCTCAGCACCTCCGCGGCCTTGGCGCCCAGCACTTCCCGCCAGGCGGCCGGGCTGGCGCCGACAAGCGCTTCAGCGGAGCCGAAGGCCGCAAGCAACTGGCGCGCGCGGGCCAGGCCCAGGCCCGGCGTTTCGAGCAGGCGCAGCCAGGCTGCCAGCTCGACGCGCTCCATCTCAGTACCGCCCGGTTGCCCGTCGGTACTGCGACGCCCCTCCGGGGGGCGGAGAAGACCAGGAGCGCGCAGGCATCAGCTCAAGGCGCTCAGGGCTTGGTGAAGCGGTCGCCGCCTTGCACCGGCTGCTTGACCGAGACGATCAGCGCGTAGCTCACCCGCTCGTAGACCTGGAAGACGAAGAGCACGCCATGCCGCTCGTCCGGCAGCTTGATCTGCTCGCGCTTCTCGCCCGTGCTGTCGGTGATGGTGCGGCCGTCTTGCCACAGGGCCAGCACATGGCCGCGTTCCATGCCGTCGCGGCGGCCCCGGTTCAGGGAGACGATCTGGTTTTGACCGCCGGTCAGGGCGTCGCCATAGACCGAGATGATCTGGCCATTCATGGCAACGGCCGGCGGATGCGGCACATAGCGGATGAACTCGCGTTGCAGCACCGGTGCGAGCCGGTCGCCGGCGCCGATTTCCTGGCGCACGGACTTGATGGTCAGCGTCGATACCGTGGGCTCGCTCTTGCCGTCGGCGTTCTTGCGCTCCTCGGCCAACCGGGTCATCTCGGCCGTCCCGAGGTAGGGCGCCTCATAGCCCAGCACTTCCTTGGTAGTCGGGTCGCGCAGGGGTTTGACCTGGCGGAACAAGCGCCAGTCGCGAGCCTGCTTCATGTCGCCCCGGGCATAGGCCAGGTCGCCCTTGGTCAGGAGAACACGGCCTTCCTGGGCGGCGACGACCCGGGGTGCCTTGTCCAGCGAATCGGTGTCCAGCACCACGGCCTCATTGAGGAAGGGCTCGATCAGGTGCTGCGGAATCGCGAGGATGGCGTTGTCCTCGAACTTGCTGGCCCGCACCTGCGGCGAGAGCTTGCCCGAAGGCAGGCCCTGCATGTCGGCATTGGCGCCGCGCGGCTGGCCCATCAGCAGCTGCGCACGGCCGTCTTTCTTGACCAGCACCAGCACCTGGCCCGGGTAGATCAGGTGCGGGTTGGCGATCTGCTCGCGGTTCATGCCCCAGAGCTCGGGCCAGCGCCAGGGGCTCTTCAGGAAGAGCTTGGAGATGTCCCACAGTGTGTCGCCGGCCTTGACGGTGTGCGAGTCGGGCGCATCAGGCGCCAGCTCGGACAGGGGCACGCCGGACTGCGCGACCGTCTCGGCCGTGCGGCGCTGCGTGTCGGTGACTGGGTACTGGCCCTGTGCGCTGGCTGGCAGGGCGGCCAGCGCAAGCGAGGTGGCCAGCAGGCTGAGCGTCAACGGTTTCACGCAAGAGTGCATCGAAAACTCTCTCCAGACGGGCTGATTGCCGGGTATTGCAGCGGTATCGCTGCGGCTTGTTCTTATATCGGCGAAAATCCCGCCGGACTGCGGCGATTCTGCCTTCAATGAATGGCGGTCGCAATGAATGAGGCAAGGGCATTGGCGCCCTTGCAAACACTTGCAAACAGGCGTTGTGTGCCGTCCACAACCCTCCTCCTCCATGGCCCTGCTGAATATCCTGAAATACCCGGATCCCCGCCTCCATACTGTTGCCAAACCGGTGGCAGAAGTTGATGAGCGCATCCGCACCCTGGTTGATGACATGCTCGAGACCATGTACTCGGCCGAGGGCGTGGGCCTGGCCGCAACCCAGGTCGACGTGCATGAGCGGGTGGTCGTGATCGATACCTCCAACGAGCGCAACGAGCCGCGTGTGCTGATCAACCCGGAGCTGGTTTCGTTCAGCGAAGACTGGGTTGATGGTGAGGAGGGCTGCCTCTCGGTGCCCACCGTCTACGACAAGGTCAAGCGGCATTCCAAGGTAAAGGTGCGCTCGCTGAACCGGGAGGGCCAGGTCTGGGAATTCGAGGCCGAGGGCCTGCTGGCCGTCTGCGTCCAGCATGAAATGGATCACCTGATGGGCAAGGTCTTCGTCGAGTACCTGAGCCCGATGAAGCGCGACCGCATCAAGACCAAGCTGGTCAAGAAGGCGCGCGAAGAGCAGCCGGAGCGCGTGCGTCGATGAGCGCCGCGCCGGGCCGCCCCAAGCAAGCTCGCTCCCGCTGTGGGCGGCAGGCCGCAGGCCGAAGGGTGCTCCAATGAATTCAGGCTTGAGGGTCGGCTTCGCCGGCACGCCCGAGTTCGCGGCGCAGGCGCTGGAAGCGCTGCTGCAGGCGGGCTTCGAGGTGCCCCTGGTGCTGACCCAGCCGGACCGCCCGGCCGGCCGCGGCATGAAGCTGCAGGCCTCGGCAGTGAAGCAGCTGGCCGTTCAGCGTGGCATCCCCGTGGCCCAGCCGCGCAGTCTGCGGCTGGATGGCAAGTTTCCTGAAGAGGCCGAGATGGGCCGGCAAGCGCTGCTGGACGCCAGGCTCGATGTCTTGGCGGTCGCAGCTTACGGCCTGATCCTTCCCCAATGGGTGCTTGATATGCCGAGGCGCGGCTGCCTCAATATCCACGCATCCCTTTTGCCGCGCTGGCGAGGCGCAGCGCCCATCCATCGCGCCATCGAGGCGGGCGACACCGAGACCGGCATCACCATCATGCAGATGGACGCGGGCCTGGACACTGGCGACATGCTGCTGGTCGAGAAGCTGGGCATTGCAGCGGCCGACACCACGGCCAGCCTGCACGACCGGCTCGCCGTGCTCGGCGGGCGGCTGATTGTCGAGGCGCTCGAACTGGCGGCCTGCGGCGGCTTTCATCCGGTCAAGCAGCCGGATGAGGGTGTCTGCTATGCGCACAAGATCGAGAAGGCCGAGAGCCAGATCGACTGGCGGCAGGACGCCGCCCAGATCGAGCGCCGCCTGCGTGCCTTCGATCCCTTCCCCGGCGGCCAGGCGCAATTGGGCGGCGAGACCTTGAAGGTCTGGAGCGCCGAGCTGGTGGATGCCAGCGGCACGCCCGGCAGCGTGTTGTCTGTGGACTCGCAAGGCCCCGTGGTCGCTTGCGGCAACCAGGCGCTGCGGTTGACCCAGCTGCAGCGCGCCGGCGGCAAGCGCTTGCCGGCAGCGGCCCTGCTGCAGGCCCGGCCCATCAGCGCCGGCGAACAGTTCGATCTGGCTTGAATTCCGGCCGAGGGCCATCATCTAGCCCAGCCTGATCCCTTGTTTTCGGAGCGTTCAACAATGTTCAATCTGATGAAGACCGCCATCCTGATGGCCGCGATCACTGCCTTGTTCATGGCCATCGGCGCCATGATCGGCGGTCGCGCCGGCATGATGCTGGCGCTCGTCGTCGCACTGGGCATGAATTTCTTCAGCTACTGGTTCTCCGACACCATGGTGCTGAAGATGTACAACGCCCGCGAGGTGGACGAAACCTCGGCGCCGCAGTTCTACGCCATGGTGCGTGAGCTGGCGCAAAAGGCCGAGCTGCCGATGCCGCGCGTCTACCTGATCGACGAAGACGCGCCCAACGCCTTTGCCACCGGCCGCAACCCTGAGCATGCGGCCGTGGCCGCCACCACGGGCATCCTGCGCGTGCTGTCCGCCCGCGAGCTGCGTGGCGTGATGGCCCATGAGCTAGCGCATGTGAAGCACCGTGACATCCTGATCAGCACCGTCAGCGCCACCATGGCCGGCGCGATCTCGATGCTGGCCAACTTTGCCGTGCTGTTCGGCGGCCGCGACAGCGAAGGCCGCCCGGCCAACCCGCTGGTGGGCATCCTGGTTGCCATCCTGGCGCCCATCGCCGCCAGCGTGATCCAGATGGCCATCAGCCGTGCCCGCGAGTTCGAGGCGGACCGCGGCGGCGCCGAGATCTCCGGCGACCCGGCATCGCTGGCCTCGGCCCTGGACAAGATCCACCGCTATGCCCAGGGCATACCGCTGGCGCCCGCCGAAGCCCACCCGGAAACGGCGCAGATGATGATCATGAATCCGCTCTCGGGTCGCGGCCTGGCGGGCCTGTTCAGCACGCATCCGTCGACGGAGGAACGCATCGAACGCCTGATGGCGATGGCACGTGGCCGTTGATCCCACTAAAGCCGGCTCCAATTTCGCCGATAGTTCCGGGATGAAGCGACTGCTGCTGACCCTGCCCCTGCTCGCCAGCCTGGCTGCCTGCGAGCAACTGGGCATTGAAGATCCGGCCAAGATTGCCGCCGCCAAGGAGGCGGAAGGCAAGGCCGTGGGCAGCGCCTGCCGCCATGCCTCGCGCGCCATCGAGGACTGCTACCTGCTCAATCCGAAAGCCCTGAAGGCCGCGGTCTTCACCGGCTGGAAGGAAATGGACGAGTACATGCGCGAGAACAAGCTCGAGGGTGTGGCGCCCGTCGTGCCGCGCGGCCCCGACGGCAAGGCCCTGCCGCCGCCGGAGCCGGCCGAGAGCCATGCGGCGGAAGAGAAGCCGGCCAGCAGCAAGCCGGCGGCCAAGGAAGCAGGCAAGGACGCGAGCAAGTCCAAGTAGGCGAACGCGAACCCCAGCCGTTGCGCGGCGCCTGGCTTCCCGCACTTCGTCCTCCGGCTCCAGCACTTGGTCGATTGCGGCTCGCGGTGCCCGGGTCGCTTCGAGATGATGCGCTCACCCCAACACAACCGGAGTCCCGCATCATGAACCGTCGTCATCTGTTTGCCATTGCTGCCCTGGCCGGCGCCGCCTTCACCGCTTCCAGCGCAGCACACGCCTTCGACTGGAGCTGGGGCAGCAAGGAAACCATCAAGGGCTCCGGCGAAGTCACCAGCGAGAGCCGCGATGTCGGCGCCTTCGACGGCATTGCCGCCGTCGGTGGCTTCAAGATCTACATCCGCCAGGCCGACTCGCACAAGCTCGAGATCAAGGCCGACAAGAACCTCCTGCCGTATCTGGAAACCCGTGTCGTCGAGAGCGGCAAGGGCCGCACGCTGGAGATCGGCCCCAAGAAGGGCGTCAGCTTCTCGACCAGCACCACGCCCGAAGTGAGCATCAGCATGGCGCAGCTGCGCGCCATCTCGGTGGCCGGCTCGGGACTGGTCAAGGTCGATGCGATGAAGACCGGCGCGGTCGAAGCCAGCATTGCCGGCTCGGGCGACATCCAGTTCAGCGAGCTGACCAGCGAGAAGCTGGGCCTGCGCGTGGCGGGCAGCGGCGACATCAGCGCCAAGGGGCGCACCGGCCAGCTGAATGTCTCGATCGCCGGCTCGGGTGACGTCAAGGCGACCGACACGGTGGCCGAAGAGGTCAAGATCTCCATCAGTGGCAGCGGCGATGCCCGCGTCAATGCCGTCAAGAAGCTCGAAGTCAAGATTGCTGGCAGCGGCGACGTCGGCTACCTCGGCTCGCCCGAGATCAGCAGCTCCGTGGCCGGCAGCGGCAAGGTGCGCAAGCTGAACTGACCACCCCGTACCGGCTTCGCCGGCCCCCTCAAGGGGGCGCGCCCGGAGGCCCGGCAAAGCCGGATCCTCGGGCGCCGCTTGGCAAGAGATCCCGTACGGCAGCATCGGACGAAAGCCCATACGACAATCAGCCGTATGGGCTCTTACAGAAAGCCCATCCGAAAGTATTCGAATGGGCTTTTCTCTTTCTGCGCCGCTGTGGCGCCACCCGGCCTTTGCCGAGGGTGCGCGCGACATGGCTGGCATCACGCTGGGCATCTCGGCCTGGGGTCTGGTCACGGGCGTGGCGATGATCAAGAGCGGGCTCTCCCTGCCCTTGGCGCTCCTGATGAGCCTCACCGTGTTTGCCGGCAGTTCGCAGCTGGCCTCCTTGCCGCTGCTCGCCAGCGGCGCGCCGCTGTGGGTGCTGTGGGCGACGTCCTTTTGCGTGAACCTGCGTTTCCTGATCTTCAGTGCGCAGTGGCGCCAGTATTTCAGCCATGAGTCGCGCTGGCTGCGTATGGCCATCGGGTACTTTGCTGCCGACCTCAACTACGTCGCTTTCCTGAAGCGCTTCCCGGACGGCCAGCCTGGGCCGGAGCAACTGCCCTACTACTGGGGCGGCGTGGTGGTGAACTGGAGCTCCTGGCAGGTGCCGGCGCTGATCGGCATCTTCCTGGCCGACCAGGTGCCCACGCAATGGGGCCTGGGCTTCGCAGGCGTCCTGGCGCTGCTGGGCCTGGCGTACTCGCTGCTGTCGGACCGCAACTCCTGGGTCTCGGCTGCGGTGGCCGGCTGCGCTGCCGTGGCTGCCTACGCCTTGCCTCTGCGGCTCAACATCCTGGTGGCGATTGCGGCGGCGGTGGCCGTGGGGCTGCTGATGGAACGCTGGGTGCCGGTGAGGAGCAAGGCATGAGCTTCTGGTGGGCAGTGCTGGGCATTCTTGGCATGGCGGTGATCACCCTGATCACGCGCAGCTTCTTCATGCTTCCCAAGAACGAGATACCGATGCCCGACTGGGCAAAGAACGGCCTGCGCTATGCGCCGCTGGCTGCGCTGGCGGCGGTCATCGTGCCTGAGATCGTCCTGACCCAGGGCCAGTTGATCTCGACCTGGCAGGACGCGCGCATCTACGCAACCCTGGCCGGCACCGCCTACTTCTTCTGGAAGCGCGGCATCCTCGGCACCATCATTTGCGGCACCGCCGTCATGCTCACATTGCGAATCGGGCTTGGCTGGTAATCGCAAGAAACCTGGTGCGGACGGCCGACTTGGTAAGCTTCGCTCCAATTTTCTGACCTCCGAGACCTTTCCATGAACGTCCTGCGTTTCTCCGACCTGGTCGCTGCCGGCACAGTTGCTGGCCAGCGCGTCTTCATCCGTGCCGACCTGAACGTCCCGCAAGACGACAACGGCAAGATCACCGAAGACACGCGCATCCGCGCCTCCATTCCCTGTATCGAGCAAGCCTTGAAAGCAGGGGCGGCCGTGATGGTGACCTCGCACCTGGGCCGCCCGACCGAGGGCGAGTTCAAGCCGGAAGACTCGCTGGCGCCGATTGCCAAGCGCATGGGTGAGCTGATGGGCCGCGAGATCCCGGTCGTGGCCAATTGGGTTGATGGCGTGGAGGTCGCACCGGGCTCGCTCGTGATGCTGGAGAACTGCCGCGTCAACAAGGGCGAGAAGAAGAACAGCGAAGAGCTGGCGAAGAAGATGGCCGCGCTCTGCGACATCTACGTCAACGACGCCTTCGGTACCGCCCACCGCGCCGAAGGCACGACCTACGGCATCGCCCAGTTCGCGAAGGTGGCCTGCGCCGGCCCGCTGCTGGCCGCCGAGATCGACGCCATCACCAAGGCCCTGGCGCAACCGAAGCGCCCGCTGGTCGCCATCGTGGCCGGTTCCAAGGTATCGACCAAGCTGACCATCCTGAAGGCGCTGTCCGACAAGGTTGATGGCCTGATCGTCGGCGGCGGCATTGCCAACACCTTCATGCTGGCGGCCGGCCTGTCCATCGGCAAGTCGCTGGCCGAGCCTGATCTGGTGGGCGAGGCCAAGGCCGTGATCGACAGCATGAAGGCGCGCGGCGCCGCGGTGCCGATCCCGGTGGACGTGGTCTGTGCCAAGCGCTTTGCGGCCGATGCCGAAGCGACGGTCAAGGCAGCCCATGAGGTTGCCGAAGACGACCTGATCCTGGACATCGGACCCAAGACTGCCGCACTGCTGGCCGAGCAATTGAAGGCCGCCGGCACCATCGTCTGGAACGGCCCGGTCGGCGTGTTCGAGTTCGACGCCTTTGCCGGCGGCACCGAAACCATCGCCCGCGCGATTGCGGCATCGTCTGCATTCAGCATTGCCGGCGGTGGCGACACGCTGGCGGCCATTGCCAAGTACGGCATTGAAAAAGAGGTCGGCTACATCTCCACCGGCGGCGGTGCCTTCCTCGAAGTGCTGGAGGGCAAGACCCTGCCGGCCTTCGAGATCTTGGCCAAGCGCGCGGCAGGCTGAGCGAACCCGCTCGCAGCTGAAGGGGCCCGGCAAGGGTCCCTTTTCTTTTGATGAAGGCTTGTTGCGTTTCTTGCATGAGGGCCAAAGGGGCCGGCATTGGACAGTTGGAGGTTCGGCGCTAACCTGTCCGACCCTCGAAAAGAAGTCCAGCAGGAGACCGCCCCATGACCCAGCCCTTGTCGCCGGCCGAAGCCGCCCTGCGTGAAGCTGCACTCGAATATCACCGCAGTCCCACGCGCGGCAAGATCGCGGTCACGCCGACCAAGGCGCTCTCCAACCAGCGCGACCTGTCGCTGGCCTATTCGCCGGGCGTGGCCTATCCCTGCCTGGACATCGAGAAAGACCCGACCCTCGCGGCCGACTACACCTCGCGTGGCAACCTCGTTGGCGTGATCACCAATGGCACGGCCGTGCTGGGCCTGGGTGATATCGGCCCGCTGGCCGCCAAGCCGGTGATGGAAGGCAAGGGCTGCCTGTTCAAGAAGTTCGCCGGCATCGATGTGTTCGACATCGAACTGGCCGAGCGCGACCCGGACAAGCTGGTGGAGATCATCGCCGCGATGGAGCCCACGCTCGGCGGCGTGAACCTCGAAGACATCAAGGCGCCCGAATGCTTCTACATCGAGAAGAAGCTGAAGGAGCGGATGAACATCCCGGTCTTCCACGACGATCAGCATGGCACGGCCATCATCTCCAGCGCGGCCTTGCTGAACGGCCTGGAGCTGGTGGGCAAGGACATCGCCAAGGTCAAGCTCGTCGCCTCGGGTGCGGGCGCGGCGGCGATTGCCTGCCTTGACGTGATGGTGGGCCTCGGAGTGCGGCGCGATAACGTCTTCGTCTGCGACTCCAAGGGCGTGATCCGCGAGGGACGCGAGGACTTTCAAAACGGCAAGCTCGATGAGAGCAAGCAGCGCTATTGCCAGAAGACCGATGCCAAGACGCTGGCAGACGTGATCAGCGGCGCCGATGTGTTCCTCGGCTGCTCGGCCGCTGGTGTGTTGACCGCCGAGATGGTCAAGACCATGGGACCGCAGCCCATCATCCTTGCGCTGGCCAACCCGGAGCCGGAGATCCGGCCTGAGCTGGCCAAGGCCGTGCGGCCGGACTGCATCATCGCCACCGGCCGCTCGGACTATCCGAACCAGGTCAACAACGTCCTTTGCTTCCCCTATATCTTCCGCGGCGCACTGGACTGTGGCGCCAGCAAGATCACTGAAGAGATGAAGCTGGCCTGCGTGCGCGAGATCGCGGCGCTGGCCAAGGCGGAGACGAGCGACGAAGTGGCGGCCGCCTATGCCGGGCAGGAGCTTGCCTTCGGCCCGGACTACCTGATTCCCAAGCCCTTCGACGCCCGCCTGATCCTGCGCATTGCGCCGGCCGTTGCCAAGGCGGCCGCCGAGTCCGGCGTCGCGCTGCGCCCGATTGCCGACCTGGAGGCCTATCGCCAGTCGCTGGAGCGTTTCGTCTATCAGACCGGCATGTTCATGCGCCCGGTGTTCGCGGCTGCCAAGGCCCACCCGGCGCGGGTGATCTATTCGGAAGGCGAAGACGAGCGCGTGCTGCGTGCGGTGCAAGTCGCGCTCGACGAAGGCCTGTGCAAGCCCACGCTGATCGGCCGGCCCGAGGTGATAGCGATGCGCATCCAGCGCGCCGGCCTGCGCCTGAAGCTGGGCGAAGACGTGGCGGTGATCGACCCCGAGAACGACAGCCGCTTCCGCCAATACTGGGAGGCCTATCACCAGGCCATGGGCCGCCGCGGCTTCACGCCCGAGATGGCCAAGGCCGCGGTGCGCCGCTCCAACACCACCATCGGCGCGCTGGCGATCAAGCTCGGCGATGCCGACGCCATGATCTGCGGCATGGTCGGCCGCTTCGACTCGCATCTGGAGCATGTCAACGACCTGATCGGCCTGCGCAAGGATGCGCATTGCTTCGCCACGATGAACGCGGTGATGCTGGAGTCGCAAACGCTGTTCCTCGCCGACACCTTCGTCAACGACTGCCCCGACGCCGAACAACTCGCCGAGATCGCCGCGATGGCGGCCGAGGAGGTGCAGCGCTTCGGCCTGCCGCCGAAGCTGGCCTTTGTCTCGCACTCGATGTTCGGTTCCAGCAAGCGGCCCTCGGCCGTGAAGATGCGCCGGGCGCATGAGCTGTTCGCGGCGGCCCATCCGGAAATCGAAAGCGATGGCGAGATGCATGGGGACGCGGCGCTCTCGGAAAGCGTGCGAGAGACCTTCCTGCCCGACAGCACGCTGAAGGGCTCGGCCAACCTGCTGGTGCTGCCGACCCTGGATTCGGCCAACATCCTCTTCAATGTCCTGAAGATCAGCGCCGGCAACGGCGTGACCGTCGGCCCGATCCTCTTGGGCGCAGCAGCGCCGGTGCATATCCTGACGCCTTCGGCCACGGTGCGCCGCATCGTCAACATGACGGCCCTGGCGGTTGCCGATGTGCGAGCAGGGAAAGCGACAGCTTGATTGGGCTTGATTTGGTAACTCGATGGAACCGATCATGGGCCCGCAGCGGCCCATAATCAGCCGTCTGTAACTAAATTTCAGCGAGACAAGCCCCATGACCCGTGCCACCAAGATCGTCGCCACCCTGGGCCCGGCATCCAACTCACCCGAGATCCTGGAGCGCATGATCCGCGCCGGCGTCGATGTGGTGCGCTTGAACTTCTCGCATGGCAAGGCACAGGACCATATCGATCGCGCCCGCATGGTGCGTGAGGCGGCTGAAGCGGCCGGCAAGTCGGTGGCCATCATGGCGGACCTGCAAGGCCCCAAGATCCGCGTCGGCAAGTTCGAGAACGGCAAGATCGAGCTGGTCAATGGCACGCCCTTCATCCTGGATGCCGACCGTACCGAGCTCGGCAACGAGCAGGCCGTGGGCCTGGACTACAAGGAGCTGCCGCGCGACGTGAAGCCGGGCGACACGCTGCTCCTGAACGACGGCCTGCTGGTGCTGACGGTCGAGGCCGTGCGCGGCGCGGCGGTGCACACCATCGTCAAGGTCGGTGGCGAGCTGAGCAACAACAAGGGCATCAACAAGCAGGGCGGTGGCCTGACCGCTCCGGCCCTGACAGGCAAGGACATGGAAGACATCAAGACCGCGATGTCCTTCCAGTGCGAATACCTTGCGGTGAGCTTCCCCAAGAACGCGACCGACATGGAGATGGCGCGCCAGCTGGCCAATGTGGCCGGCGAGCCCTATCGCCACAAGCCGGCCATGATCGCCAAGATCGAGCGCTACGAAGCCATTCCGCACCTGGAGGCCATCTTGAAGGCCAGCGACGGGATCATGGTGGCGCGTGGCGATCTGGCGGTTGAAGTCGGCAACGCGGCCGTGCCGGCACTGCAGAAGCGCATGATCAAGATGGCCCGCGAGCTGGACAAGGTGGCGATCACCGCGACCCAGATGATGGAGTCGATGATCGTGAACCCGGTGCCCACCCGCGCCGAAGTCTCGGACGTGGCCAACGCCGTGCTGGACGGCACCGATGCCGTGATGCTCAGCGCCGAAACCGCGGCCGGCAAGTTCCCGGTCGAGACCATCGAACAGATGGCCGCGATTGCCCTGGAAGCCGAGCGGGCCGAGTTCGTCAGCCTGGACACCGACTTCGCTGGCCGCCAGTTCGGTCGCATCGACCAGTCCATCGCCATGGGCGCGCTGTTCACCGCCTATCACCTGGGCTGCAAGGCCATCGTGGCGCTGACCGAGTCGGGCTCGACGGCGCTTTGGATGAGCCGTCACCGCATCCAGGTGCCGATCTTTGCGCTGACCACCAGCGTGGTCAGCCAGCGCAAGATGACGCTGTACCGCAATGTGCAGCCGCTGGTGATGCCCAAGTTCGACGACCGCGACGCCGCCCTCGCAGCGGCCGAGAAGATACTCGTGGACCGCGGCGTGCTGATGCCCGGCGACACCTATGCCATCACCTGCGGCGAACCGATGGGCTACCCCGGCGGCACCAATATGCTGAAGGTCTGCCGAGTCGGCTGAAGCGGGCGGCGTTATCCTGGGGCCGGATGAGCCCGATGGACGCCGGCATGTCAGGACCCGAGAGCCTCCAACGTCGTCGTTGGCTGCTTGGCCTTGGCCCCCTGGCTCTGGGCCTGCTCCCGCCGCCGACTGCCTGCGCTGCTGAGCCTCTGCGCGTGCCGGTGGCCATTGGCGAAAACAGTTCGCGCCCCTTCGTTGTGCCCTTGCTGCAGTTGATCGGCGAGGCGGCAGGCATTGAATGGCAGATCCTGCAGGCCCCCTGGGCGCGGGTGCTGGTGCTGGCCGAGCGGGGCCAGGCGCTGGCGTTCGGCATGGCGCGCACCAAGCCGCGCGAGGAGCAGTTCGCCTTCAGTGCGCCGGTGTTCGACAACCATGTCTGGATGCTGGTGCGGCGCGACCAGGCGCTGGACTTCCACAGCCTTGATGACCTGCGCGAGCGCACGGTCTGCATCTCGCGCGGCATCAGCTACGGCGGCAGCTTCGATGCGGTGAAGGGCAAGCTGTTCAAGGTCGAGTATGTGGACGGTGACCTCGGCGCGCGGCTGCGCATGTTGATGGCTGGCCGCTGCGACATGGCGCTGGGCTCGCACCGCAGCCCCGACCCCTGGCTGCTGGAGCGGCGGGCCCGCGAGCTCACCGGCCTCTCGGCAACGCTGGCCGTGCTGCCTACGCCGCTGGCGCTGGAGGCGGTGCATTTTGCTGTGGGCCACGGGCAAGCCCTCGCGGACGTGCTGCCGCGCATCAACAAGGCCTTGCAAGTGAAGCGGGCGGCGATCCGCGCCTTGATCGACAGCGATCTCTGAGCGGCCGCCTTCAGCCGCGGCGCGCGCTTTCGATCAGTGCCTTGATGCGGGCATTGGCGCCGGTGGCGACCAGCTCGACTTCGGGGTGCGCTCGGGCGAAGACGCGGAACAATTCATCCACGAAGCCGTGGCCGACATCCTGCACGCCGTCAAACGCGACTTCGACGCGCCGGAAGGTGGGCAGCCGCGCCGCCACGCGCCGGGCTTGTGCGCGTGAATCGAGCGCCTGACCTTCGCCAGCCAGGAGCTTCAGGCTGACCTTGGTCTGGTCGAACTCGATGCCGTCGCCGGCCATGCTCCAGGCCTCCATCACCTGGTCCAGCGTGCGCGTGGTGTCGAGCGATATCGCCATGTAGATCGAGCTGCCCTGGCGCGGCAGCGGCCGGCCCTTGGTCCAGCCCGAGCTTTCCCAGGCGCGGCGCTGGAAGGCAGTGCCATTGGCGTGGATGTCGAACACATCGGCCAATTGCGAGCTGAAGAACAGGCCGCGGCCAGTGTGCTGCTCGGGCTGGCTGGTCAGGCGGCCCTTGGACAGCTCCAGCATTGCATGCTGGGCGTCGGCGAGGTCGAAGGTGGTGCAGATCTTGTCGAACACGCCGCAGCCATCGTCCGAGACCAGCAATTGCGCGTGCGTTGGCGTCTGGCGCAGCGACACGGTCACGCTGCTGCCGCCGCTGTGGTCGGCCGCGTTGTTCACCAGCTCGGTGAAGGCATGCTGGATCATCCGCGTGACATGGCGCGGAAACTCGAAATTGGGCGCGAAGTCGCGCTGCCAGGGCAGGTCTTCCTGCAGGCCGTGGAGCGTGTAGCTGCGGGCCACCTGGCGCAGCGTACCGGGGCCGTAGACCGGCCGGCTGCGCGAGCCCGTGCGGGTCAGCCAGTTGGCCTCGCCCAGGCGGCGCAGGGCCGAGAGCGCCGAGCGGCGGCTGGCACCGGTCTTCTCGACGACATGGTCAGCCAGGTCCAGTGAATGCTCACGCGCGGCGGCGGTGATCCACAGGGTCATCTGGTCTATCGAGAGGCGCACGGTCATGAGTGCGAGAGCCTACCCGGGGGGCCGGGTCTTGCGCAAGGCGAACTTGCTGGGCGTCCGGATGCGGGGGTGGGGGCCGACTTCGGGCGAAGGTCGCCCAGCTAGAATGCGACGAGTTACGGCGTGGTTACATGCGAAGCTGCGCCTGCAGGAATTTCAAACCATCTGGGGACTTTTCATCATGGCACTTGTCTCGATGCGACAGCTGCTGGACCACGCGGCCGAACATGGCTACGGCATTCCAGCCTTCAATGTGAACAACCTCGAGCAGGTCCAGGCCGTGATGGCCGCTGCCGACGAGGTCGGCGCACCGGTGATCCTGCAGGCCTCGGCCGGCGCCCGCAAATACGCTGGCGAGAGCTTCATCAAGCACCTGATCCAGGCCGCCGTCGAAGCCTATCCGCACATCCCGCTGGTGATGCACCAGGACCACGGCACCAGCCCCAAGGTCTGCGAAGGCGCCATCAACCTGGGCTTTGGCTCGGTGATGATGGACGGCTCGCTGATGGACGACGGCAAGACGCCGGCCTCCTTTGAATACAACGTCGACGTGACCCGCCGCGTGGTGGAGATGTCGCACAAGGTGGGCGTGACGGTCGAGGGCGAGCTCGGCTGCCTGGGCAACCTCGAAACCGGTGATGCCGGCGAGGAAGACGGCATCGGCGCCGTCGGCAAGCTGGACCACAGCCAGATGCTGACCGACCCGGAAGAGGCGGCCACCTTCGTCAAGGCCACGCAGCTGGATGCGCTGGCCATTGCCATCGGCACCAGCCATGGCGCCTACAAGTTCTCGCGCAAGCCCACCGGCGACATCCTGGCCATCAGCCGCGTCAAGGAAATCCACAAGCGCATCCCCAACACCCACCTGGTGATGCATGGCTCGTCCAGCGTGCCGCAGGAGCTGCTGGCCATCATCAACCAGTACGGCGGCAAGATGAAGGAAACCTTCGG
The DNA here is from genome assembly GCF_044043925.2 of Paucibacter sp. JuS9. Taxonomy (NCBI): domain Bacteria; kingdom Pseudomonadati; phylum Pseudomonadota; class Betaproteobacteria; order Burkholderiales; family Sphaerotilaceae; genus Roseateles; species Paucibacter sp. JuS9. The sequence goes on along the minus strand of NZ_CP194172.1, from coordinate 3,649,247 downwards.
CGTGCCGGTCGAAGAGATCCAGGAAGCCATCAAGCATGGCGTGCGCAAGATCAACATCGACACCGACATCCGCCTGGCGATGACCGGCGCCGTGCGCAAGTTCCTGTTCGAGAACCCCGACAAATTCGATGCCCGCGAATGGCTGAAGCCCGCGCGCGAAGCGGCCAAGCTGGTCTGCAAGCAGCGCTACATGGAATTCGGCTGCGAAGGCCAGGCCGGCAAGATCCAGGCGCGCAGCCTCGTCGACATTGCCGCCGCCTATGCGCGCGGCGAACTGGCCCAGGTCGTGCAGTAAGCCGGGCCCTGCAACCATCACTCCACAAGCGTCTACCGTCATCAAAGGTTAGGAACGCATTGGCCCGCCAGCGGCAGTTCGCTGGCGGGCCTTTTTTTGTCCGTTGCTCGCCCGACTAAAATGCCGGCTTCGTCCTGGATGCCCCTCATGACCGCTGCCCTGCTTGAATCGTCGCTGACCTCGCTTCCCCTGATCGCCCGCGGCAAGGTGCGCGAAAACTATGCGGTGGGCAGCGACCGCATCCTGATGATCGCCAGCGACCGCATCTCGGCCTACGACGTGATCATGGGCGAGCCCATTCCCGGCAAGGGCGCCTTGCTGACCGAGATGGCGCTGTTCTGGTTCGACAAGCTCGAAGGCATCGTGCCGAATCACCTGACCGGTGACGATCCGCTCTCCGTGGTCAGCGAGGCCGAGAAGTCGCAGGTCCAGGGCCGGGCGATGCTGGTCAAGCGCCTGAAGCCCCTGCCGATCGAAGCGGTGGTGCGCGGCTACCTGGCTGGCAGCGGCTGGGCCGAATACAAGAGCAACGGCCGCGTTTGTGGCGTCGAGCTGCCAGCCGGCCTGCAGAACGCCTCCAAGCTGCCGCAGCCCATCTTCACACCGGCCACCAAGGCCGAGATGGGTGATCACGACGAGAACATCGACTTCGACCGCTGCGTCGAGATCATCGGCCGCGAGTTGGCCGAGAAGGTGCGCGACATTTCGATCCAGCTCTACCAGCGCGCGGCCGACATCGCGCGCTCCAAGGGCATCATCATTGCCGACACCAAGTTCGAGTTCGGCCTGGATGCCGATGGCACCCTGACCCTGATGGACGAGGTGCTGACGCCCGACTCCTCGCGCTACTGGCCGGCTGAGAGCTATGCCGTGGGCAGCAATCCGCCCAGTTTTGACAAGCAGTTCCTGCGCGACTGGCTCGAGCAGGCTGAAGTGAACGGCCAGCCCTGGGGCAAGGTGGCCCCGGCGCCGGCGCTGCCGCAAGAAGTGATCGCCAAGACCGCGGCCAAGTACCGCGAAGCACTTGAACGACTGACACGCTGAAGTCCGGGCGGAGCCGACGGGAGGGCTCATGCAACAGACCCAATCGAGACTGATCAAGTCGCTGGACCAGCAGATCGCTGCGGCCCTGAACCCGGTACAGGGCGCCTGCCTGATGGCGCAGCGCGCCATCGCGCTGGTTCGCCACGGCCAGTTGAGCGAGGCGCGCGACCAGCTGACAACGCTGCATCAGCTCGCCTTCCAGCATCCGCATTCCTCCATCGGCGCCTGGCTGCATCTGGCCGAAGGCCTGATGAGCTATTTCACCGACTTCAGCAGCGCGGCGCGCGAGAAGACGCAGCGCGCCCTGGCCATCGCCCGCACGGCCAAGCTGGCCGAAGTCGAGGCCTTGAGCCTGGCCTGGCTGGCCCATCTGGCCTATGCACGGCATGACCTGCCGGCCCTGATCGGCCATGCGCAAGAGGGCCTGAAGGTGGTAGGCGCGGGCCATCATGCGGCGCGCTCGCGCCTGTCCATGGTGCTGGCGCTGGCCCACCACTACTCTGGCCGCGCCGACCTGGCCCAAGCCTGGTATGCGGCGGCGCGGCGTCACGCGACGCTGGATGGCGACGATGCCACCCTGTCGGCCCTGATCTACAACATGGCCGAGATGCAGACAGCGCAGGCCCGTCACGCGGCGTTGGCAGACGCCTCCGGCCGCAAGCCCGAGCTCCTGCTGGGCGCCGACTCGGTGAAGAATTTCGATGCAGCCTTTGGCGGCTCGGCGATGGAGTCGCTCACCCCCATCCTGCGGGCGCAGACCCTGGTGCTGCAGGGCGAGTTCGACAAGGCCCGCGAGTTGTTCGAGCAGCATCTGCCGGTGGCCATGTCGCATGGCCTGGCGCGCCTGGGCAGCAGCCTGCTGGCCGACCTGGCCTGGTGCCGGCTCAACTGCGGCCAGCGCGAGCATGCCCTGCGCCAGGCGCACGAGGCGGAGGTGGAGCTCGACCCGGGCTGCGAGGTGGACGACCGCGCTGCGACCCACAGCCGCCTGGCCCAGGTCTATGAGGCGCTGGACGAAGCGGGCAAGGCGGCCTGGCACCGCGAGGCGGCGGAACGGGAATGGGCCGAGTTTGCGGCCCAGAAGAAGCAATGGGCCGAGGCGTTGGAAGCAGCCGGCCTGGTCAAGCCGGCCTGATCAGTTCGCGCTGATCAGAACAGCGCCATGCTGAGCTTGCGCCGGTACTGGTCGATCAGCGGGTCGGCCGGCGGCACATTGGCCTTGCCGGCAATCTCAAGCGTGCCCTTGGCCTCGGTGGTCTGAGCCTTCGGGGTCGGCTTGGTCAGCAGCTCCAGGATGGCCACATAGGTCTTGCGCGCCAGTTCGCCGTTCCAGGCCTTGTCGCGCATGATGATTTCCAGCAGCTCGTCCATAGCCTCGGTGAAGCGCCGCGCGGCAAAGTGCGACTGGGCCAGTGCAAAGCGGGCGTCGAAGTCGCGCTTGTTGCTGGCGATGGCAGCCTGGGCGGCCGTGGCGTCGGCCCGGCTTTCGGCGGCGGCCAGCCAATGGGCCAGGGCCGCGAAACGTGCGTGCGGCGTGATGGTGTCGGCGGCCTTGGCTGCGACGGGCGTGAAGACATCTCGGGCGGCGCCCACCTGGTCGACTTCCAGCAGCGCGCGCACCAGGTCGAAGCGGGCGGTCTCGTCCGCCGGGTTGGCTTCGACGGCAGCCATCAGGCGGTCCAGCGCATTGCCTTCGTCCTCGGCAGGCGCAACGGCCTGCTCATCGGGCAGGGCTGTTTCGCCTTCCAGCGCGGGCGGCACATGCTTGTCCAGGAATTCGCGGATCTGGCCTTCGGGAATGGCGCCGACAAAGCCGTCCACCGGCTGGCCGCCGACAAACATCACGCAGAAGGGGATCGAGCGCACGCCGAAGGCCTGGCTCAGCTGGCTGGCAATCTCCTGCTGCTCATCGCTGTTGAGCTTGGCGAGCTTGAAGCGGCCAGCGTAGGCGGCTTCCAGCTTTTCCAGGATCGGGCCGAGCGCCTTGCAGGGGCCGCACCAGGGTGCCCAGATGTCCAGCAGCACGGGCTGCTGCATCGAGGCAGCCAGCAGCTCGGCTTCAAAATTTTGCAGGGTGATGTCGGTCATGGCGTCAGCGTCGGATGGGGTCTGAAGGGGCAGGTGGCAGCGGCCGCCTACAATTCAAGGCTTTCCAGCCCAATGAGCGAGCCGTGCAGCCTATGCAGCAAAGCGCCTCCCCCTTGGTTGGCGTGGTGATGGGCTCCAGCAGCGACTGGGACACCATGAAGCACGCCGCCGACATTCTCTCCGAGTTCGGTATCGCCTTCGAGGCGAAGGTCGTCTCCGCGCACCGCATGCCGGACGAGATGTTCCGCTACGCAGAAGCCGCTGAAGGCCGCGGCCTGCGCGCCATCATTGCCGGCGCGGGCGGTGCCGCCCATCTGCCGGGCATGCTGGCCGCCAAGACACCGGTGCCGGTCCTGGGCGTGCCGGTGGCCAGCCGCCATTTGCAGGGCGTTGATTCGCTGCATTCCATCGTCCAGATGCCCAAGGGCATCCCGGTCGCCACCTTTGCCATCGGCACAGCAGGCGCAGGCAATGCGGCCCTGTTTGCCGTGGCCATGCTGGCGGCGCATGACGAAGGCCTGCGTGCCAAGCTGGCAGCCTACCGGGTCCGTCAGACCGAGCACGCCAACGGCATGAGCAAGGACCTCGTCTGATGTCCAAGGTCTTGCTGCCGGGCGTTGCCACGCTGGGTGTGATGGGTGGCGGCCAGCTCGGCCGCATGTTCGTGCAGGCGGCGCAAAGCCTGGGCTATCGCACGGTGGTGCTGGACCCCGATGCCGAAAGCCCGGCGGGCGCAGTCGCCCATCAGCAGATCCGTGCCGACTACCTCGACCCGCAGGGCCTGGCCCAGTTGGCCGAGGCCTGCGACGCGATCACCACCGAATTCGAGAATGTGCCGGCACAGGCGCTGGCCCAACTCGCCGCCACGCGCACCGTGGCGCCGGCCGGCAGTGCCGTGGCCAAGTGCCAGGACCGCGCCGACGAGAAGGCGCATTTCAAGGCCAGCGGCGTCGAATGCGCACCCTATGCCGTGATCCGCAGCGAGGCCGATCTGGCCGCTGTCGATGCGTCGCTCCTGCCCGGCATTCTCAAGACCGCCCGCATGGGCTATGACGGCAAGGGCCAGGCCCGCGTGCGCGACCGCGCCGAGCTGGCCGCCGCGTTTGCCGCCATGAAGGGCGTGCCCTGCGTGCTGGAGCAACTGCTGCCCTTGCAGCTCGAGCTGTCGGTGATCGTGGCGCGCGGCGCCGATGGCCAGGTGGTCGAGTTCCCGGTGCAGCAGAACCTGCATCGCGACGGCATCCTGGCCGTCACCGAGGTGCCGGCGCCCAGCGTGCCGGCTGATGTGCAAGCCAAGGCGCGTGCCTCGGCTGCGCGCATCGCCACCGAGCTGGGCTATGTCGGCGTGCTCTGCGTCGAGTTTTTCTTGCTGACCGACGGCCGCCTGCTGGTCAACGAGATGGCGCCGCGCCCGCACAATTCCGGCCACTACACGCTGGATGCCTGCGACATCACGCAGTTCGAGGCGCAAGTTCGCGCACTCGCCGGTCTGCCGCTGAATACGCCACGTCTGCATTCGCCGGTCGTTATGCTGAACTTGCTCGGCGACCTTTGGTTCGATGCCGATGGCGAAGAACGGAGCCCGGCCTGGGTCCAAGTCCTGGCCATTCCGGGCACGCATCTGCATCTCTACGGCAAGACCAGCGCGCGCCCCGGCCGCAAGATGGGCCATCTGAACGTGACGGCTGCTACGCCCGAGCTCGCTGCCGCTGCCGCTCGCCAGGCGGCCGTGCTGCTGGGCCTGCCGACCGACTGGTAGACACCGATGCTCTTGAACGGACAGGACCCGGCCGAGCTGCGCCGCGCCGCCGAGGCGCTGGCGGCGGGTGAGCTCGTGGGCCTGCCGACCGAGACGGTCTACGGCCTGGCTGCACGTGCCGATGTCGACGCGGCCGTGGCCAAGATCTTTGCCGCCAAGGGCCGCCCGGCCGACCATCCGCTGATCGTCCATGTGCTGGACGCCGAGGACGCCCTGCATTTCGCCGCCGAGCTGCCACCGGTGGCCCGGCGCCTGATCGCTGCCTTCTGGCCCGGCCCCTTGACGCTGATCGTGCCGCGCCGCGAAGGCGTGGCTGCTGCGGCGGCTGGTGGGCAGGGCACCATCGGCCTGCGCTGCCCGGCCCATCCGGTGGCCCGGGCCCTGCTGGAAGCGGCCCGTGCGCTGGGCGTCCGCGGCGTGGCCGCGCCCAGCGCCAACCGCTTCGGCCGCATCAGCCCGACGCGCGCCCGCCATGTGATCGAAGAATTCGAGCCCGGCCTGCTGGTGCTCGATGGTGGCGACTGCGACGTGGGCATCGAGTCCAGCATCGTGGATTGCAGCCGGGGTCATCCGGTGCTCCTGCGCCCCGGCGTGCTGACGCCGGCCCAGATCGAGGCCGCGGCCGGTGAGCCTCTGCGCCTGCCGGACGGTGAGGCCCCGCGGGCTTCCGGCACGCTGGCCGCCCATTACGCGCCACGGGCCCGGGTGCGCCTGTTTACCGGCGATGACCTGGCAGAACAGGTGGCGAAACATTGGTCACCGACGCTGGCGGTATATTCACGCACCGTCGCGCTGGGCGCGGGCGCGCTGATGCAGCGCATGCCCGACGACGCCTTGGCGGCGGCGCAGCAGCTTTTTGCGGTGCTGCGCGAGCTGGACGCCTCTGGTGCCAGCGAGATATGGATTGAGGAACCGCCGCCTGATCGCGCATGGGACGGCGTCAGGGATCGGTTGTCGCGCGCGGCGGCAGCCTTCAAAGGCTGAACCCGCGTGCAGCGAGTCGGTCTACAAGCAATGGATGGAGAGTTGATGAACAGGTTCAAGCATGGCGCCCGACGCTTCGGTCTGGCAATGCTGGGGGTGGCGGCGGCCATCCTGGTTGGATGCGGCGGCGGTTCCGAGCCCATCGAGAGATTCGCACCCAAGCGCATCATGGCTTTCGGCGACGAAAACCTGGCCATCACACCCCAGGGCAAGAAGTACACGATCAATGCCGTCGATACCAACGGGCAATTGGTCTGCCAGGGCAACCCGGTCTGGGTGCAATCGCTTTCCAGCTACTTCGGCCTGGTGTTCCCGCAGTGCAACCCGGAAAACATTGCTGCGCCGCAGGGCCAAATGTTTGCAAAGGCCGGCGCCACGGTAGCTGACGTGCGCAGCCAGCTGGACGTGTTCTTCTCGACCGGCACCTTCAATGCCCACGATCTGGTGGCGATGATGGCCGGGTCGAACGACATCCTGGAGTTGTACAAGCAATTCCCGGCCGTCAGCCGCGAATCCTTGATCAACAGTGCCCGCGACCTGGGCAAGCTGTGGGCCGCCCAGGTGAACCGTGTTGCCGATGCCGGCGGCCGGGTGGTCGTGCCGACCGTGCCGGACATGGGTGTCACGCCTTATGCGCTGAAGGAAAAGCTGACCAAGCAGGACACCGACCGGGCCAAGTTCCTGAGCGAGCTGACGACCGAGTTCAACACCAACTTCCGTCTCAACATCCGCAACGATGGCCGCAAGATCGGCCTGGTGCTGGCGGACGAGCGCATCCTCAATGCAGCGCGCTACCCGGCTTACTTCAACTTGAGCAACGGGACCGACCCCGCCTGCCTGACGACGGTGGCCATCACCGATTGCACCACCAAGACCTTGCTGGCCGAGGCCAGTGCCGACGGCTGGCTGTGGGCCAACGACTACTGGCTCGGCCCCGCTGGCCAGAACGTGATCGGCCAGGAAGCACTCTCGCGGGCTGTCAACAACCCGTTCTGACGCTGCTGCCTGATCGCTGTCGCATAAAGCGCAACGAAACCCCGACCTTGGCGACAAGGTCGGGGTTTTTACTTTCCGGGTGCGCGGAGTGGCGCACTTATAGTCTTTTTGTGAAAAACGAACGGTCGTTCTATTTTCAACATTCCGATCAACAAGAGAGACAACTCACTGCGAGGTTTGCATGAGCACCAAGAAACATCTGGCCCTGGCGGTCCTGGCCAGCGCCGCGCTGGCAGGCTGCGGCGGCGGCGCAAACAACAAGACCGATGATCCGCCGCCCGCGCGCGCGACCATCATCACGGCCCTGGTGGCCGGTGCGGCCACGGCCGCCCAGGTCGATGCCGGCACGGCGGCCTCTGGCGCCCAGGCGCTGACCGGCAAGGCGGTCTGCGATGTCGAAATCCGCTACGTGCTCTACATGACGCGCGATCCGATGGGCCTGCCGGCCACCGCTTCGGCCGGCGTGCTGGTGCCCAAGGGCACGGCCGCGGCCTGCACCGGCGAACGCCCGGTGCTGCTCTACGCCCACGGCACGACGACGACCAAGAGCTACAACATGGCCGACGTGCAGAAGAACGGCGAGGCCTCGCTGCTGATGGCCATGTATGCAGCCCAGGGCTTCATCGTCGTGGCGCCCAACTACCTGGGCTACGACAAGTCCTCGCTGTCCTACCACCCCTACCTGAATGCCGAGGCGCAGGCGATCGACATGGTTGACGGCCTGCGTGCCGCCAAGGCCAACCTGATGGCCGACAGCAGCACCAAGCCCTCCAGCAAGCTGTTCATCAGCGGCTATTCGCAGGGCGGCCATGTGTCGATGGCGACGCACAAGATCATCGAGCGAGACTACTCGTCCGAGTTCACCGTCACGGCCTCGGGTTCGATGTCCGGCCCCTACAACATGGTCGGCTTCGGTGACGTCGTGACTGGAGCAGGCCCGGTCAACGCCGGTGCCACGCTGTTCGTGCCGCTGCTGCTGACGAGCTATCAGAAGTCCTACGGGAACATGTACGCGAGCACGGCCGAGGCCTATCAGGCACCGTATGCCGCGAGCATCGAGACGCTGTTCCCGACCGACACGCCCATCGCCGACCTGATCGCCGGCGGCAAGCTGCCGGCCGACCCGACCTTCACCAAGCTGTTCGGTACCGGTGGCCTGTTGAACGACAGCTTCCGCGCCGGCTATCAGAGCTCCAACTACCGCAAGGCGCTGCAGACCAACACCCTGCTGGGCTTCACGCCCAAACGACCGGTGGCCATGTGCGGCGGCAAGCTTGATCCGACGGTGTTCTATGACGTCAACACCACGCTGATGTCCATGGACCTGAAGACGCGTGCCGCGCCTCTGGTGGCAGCTACCTATGACCTGGAGACGCTGTCCACGCTGCCGGCGGGCATCGTCGGCCAGACCATGTACGGTGGCTTCCAGCAGGCCAAGGCCGCGGCCGGTGCCAATGCGCAAGCGCAGTACCACGGCAGCCTGGTGCCGCCGTTCTGCACGGCGCTGATGCGCGGCTTCTTCCAAACGGTGCTGGCCTCCGGTCAGTAAGGCGAGCGACAAGCGGAGTACAACACCATGAAGAAATCTGTTCTCAAACTCGCCCTTGGCCTGGGCCTTGTCCTGGCGGCCGGCCTGGCTGCGGCGCAGGCCCACAGCGTCTACATCGGCGGTGTCTACCTCGACGTGCACGCCAAGGCGCCGGCGCTGGAAGGTGGTCCGGCGGTGCCGGCGCCAGGCGGCCTGCTGGACGTCGGTGATGCCAGCACCACCGGCTTCGGCTATGCCTATCACTTCACGCCGCAGTGGTCGGTCGAGGTGGCGTTGGGCATTCCGCCGCGCCACAAGGTCTATGGCCGTGGCTTCCTGGAGCCCTTTGGCCAGATCTCCTCGGTCAAGCAGCTGCCGCCGACGGTCTTCGTCAACTACCGCTTCGGCGAAATCATTCCGCGCCTCACCCCTCTCGTGGGGCTGGGTGTGAACTACACCAAGTTCAGCAGCGCCCACAGCACCGCCTCGGGCGATGCTGCCAGCGGTGGTTCGACCAAGATCAACGTGTCCGACTCCTGGGGCCTGGCCGCGCATGTGGGCCTGAACTTCCAGATCGACAAGAACTGGGCCCTGGTCGGCACGGTGGCGACGGCCAAGGTGAAGAGCGACATGAAGGCGGTCACCAGCACCCGCACGGGCGACGTGACCCGCACGACGACGATCGACTTCCGGCCGATCGCCTATTCGATGTCGCTGGGCTACTCGTTCTAGCAGACTTGTGCCTCGGCAACCCCCCGTCCTCGGCGCCTCGGGCGCCGGGCCGGGGGCTACACTTGCGCCATGATTTCATTGCTGGCCCTCGACAGCTCGACGGAAGCACTGACCCTGGCGCTCAGCGCTCCGCCGGAGCGCTTTTTTTTTGAAGGCGAGGGCGGTGCCAAGGCCTCGGCCGAGATCCTGCCGCAGGTGCAGGCGCTCCTGAGCCGGGCCGGCCTGCGCGGCGAACAGATTGACGCGATTGCCTTCGGCCGCGGCCCGGGGGCGTTCACCGGTTTGCGCACCGCTTGCGCGGTGGCGCAGGGCCTGGCCTTGGGCTGGAACAAGCCGGTGCTGGCCATCGACAGCCTGATGCTGGTTGCAGAAGATGCTCGCCAGCAAGGCGCTCCGCTTGCTGCGCCTCTCTGGGTTCTGATGGATGCCCGCATGAACGAGATCTATGCCGGCAGCTATCAATGGGCAGATGGCGGCTGGCAGACGCTGGATGCGCCCGCGCTCTACAGTCCCGAGGCCTTGAAGGCCCATTGGAAAGATCAGGCGCCGAGCGCCGTCTGTGGCTCGGCCTTGCAGCCTTTTGCAGCGCAATTGGCGCTGGGCGATGTGCCGGCCTGGCCCGCGACGCGCTCGCGTGCCGCTGCACTCGCCAGCCTGGCCGAGCAGGCCTGGCTGGCCGGCGAAAAGCTCGATGCGGCTGATGCCATGCCGCTCTATGTGCGAGACAAGGTGGCGCAGACCACGGCGGAGCGCGCGGCCATTGCCGCTGCGGCGCAAGGGGCCCACCCATGAGCGCCCAGCCGCAAAGCCTGTTCGCCATCCTGCCCTTGCGCCTGGTCGATCTTGACGCAGTGCTGCTGATCGAGCAGCAGGCCTACAGCTTTCCCTGGACGCATGGCAACTTCGTCGATTCGCTGGCGGCCGGCTATGAGGCCTGGGCGCTGTGGGAAGGCCGCGGCCAGCAATCGCGCTTGCTGGGCTACTTCCTGGCGCTGCAAGGCGTCGATGAAATGCACCTGCTCAACATCACCGTGCAGCCGGCCCGCCAAGGTCAGGGCCTGGCGCGCCTGATGCTGGACGAGCTCTGTGCCCGCAGCCGGGCGCTGGGCCGTACACAGGTCTGGCTGGAGGTGCGGCAGAGCAATGAACGCGCGCGGCAGGTCTACCAGCGCTATGGATTTTCCGAGGTCGGCCTGCGCCGCGCCTACTATCCGGCGGGGCCGGGCAAGCGAGAAGATGCGATCCTGATGAGTCTCAATCTGGCAGAGGCCGGCACATGAACTGGGATGCGCGTCAGCAGGCGATGTTGGAGGCGATGGGCTACAAGCTCTGGTCGATGCCAGCCGCTGCGCCTGCCGAGCCTGAAGCGGTGGCAGCGGCTCCAGCAGCCGCGCCAGCGCCTGCCGTCGCGCGGGAAGCGGCCCGGCCTGCCGTGCCAGTCATGCAGGCGCTCGCGCCGGCCTTGCCTCAGCGTGCCGCGGCGCCCTCGTCGCGCCCTGAAATCGCGGGCCTGGACTGGCAGCAACTGCAGGAAAGCGTGGCCGGCTGTCGCGCCTGCGGCCTGTGCGCAAGCCGCAAGCAGACGGTGTTCGGCGTTGGCAACGAGCAGGCGCACTGGATGATCGTCGGCGAGGCGCCGGGCGAGCAGGAAGACCAGCAGGGCGAGCCCTTCGTTGGCACTGCCGGCCAGTTGCTGGACAGCATGCTGCGCGCGATCGGCCTGACTCGCAGCGAAGCGCCGCCCGAGAAGCAGGTCTTCATCGCCAACACCTTGAAGTGCCGGCCGCCGCGCAACCGCAATCCCGAGCCCGAAGAGCTGGCGGCCTGCCAGCCCTATCTGGAACGTCAGCTGCAGCTGATCAAGCCTCGCATCATCCTGGCCCTGGGTCGCTTCGCCGTGCAGTCGCTGCTGGGCAGCAACGAAGCCATCGGCAGGCTGCGCGGCAAGGTGCACAGCTACCAGGGCATACCGGTGATCGTCAGCTACCACCCGGCCTATCTGCTGCGCAATCTCTCGGACAAGGCCCGGGCCTGGGAAGACCTGTGCCTGGCGATGAGCACCTTGCAAGCGCAGGCGGCGCGATGAGCGAAGCCCGCGAGCAACAGGACATCGCCAACGCCCGGCTGCGCCTGATCGCCGACGCGGTGCCGGCCTTGATCGCGCTGTATGACGCCAGGACCGACGCCTGCCTGTTTGCCAATCGCCGCTATGCGCAGATGTTCGGTCTCGACGAGCAGAGCATTCTTGGGCGCAGCTTTGCGGAGGTCATCGGCCCGGGTGCGGCAGCGCAGATCCAGTGGGCTGTGGACCGGGTCAAGCTGGAGCAGCAGCCAGCCAATTACGAGCGCCAGCTGGAAGACGGCCGCTGGATCGAAGTCAACCTGATACCGCATTTCGATGCGGCGGGCGAGCTGATTGCCAGCTGCGTGCTGATCAACGACATCTCCAAGCATCGCCGCGCCGAGCAGCGGGCCCGCGACTCGCAGCAGCGCCTCGACAAGTTCATGCATGCGACGGTGGAAGGCATCCTCTTCCACCGCGATGGCGTGGTGACCGATGTGAACCCGCCGCTGTGCACGCTGGTGGGCTACTCGCTGGAAGAGATGATCGGCCGGCGTGCCTTGTCCTTCGTGGCCGAGGACGAACTGGCCAAGGTGCAGCAGGTGATGGGCGCCTCGCGCGAGCTGCGCTACGAGACCGCCGTGGTGCACAAGGATGGCACGCGCATCCCGGTCGAGTTCATCGTCCGCACCATGGAGATGGAAGGCGAGAAGCTGCGCATGACCATCGTGCGCGACATCCGTGACCGCATCGCTGCGCAGGCGCGCATCCAGCACCTGGCGCATCACGATTCGCTCACGCAGCTGCTCAACCGCAGCGCCTTCATGGAAAAGCTGCAGCCGGCGCTGGAGAAAGCGGGCCAGCAGGGCCGCCAGCTGGCGCTGCTCTTCATCGACCTCGACAACTTCAAGCGCGTCAACGATTCACTGGGTCATCTGGAAGGCGACCAGGTCCTGACCACCGTATCGCGCCGCATCACCGGCTGCCTGCGCGCCAGCGACCTGGTGGGTCGCTTTGGCGGCGACGAGTTCGTGGTGCTGCTGGAAGACATCCACCACCGCGACGATGTGCTGGTCGTGCTGCGCGCGCTGCTCGACGTGGTCGAGGTGCCGGTCAATGCGGACGGGCGCGAGCTCTCGGTCACACCCTCGATTGGCGTGGCCATGTTCCCCGAGCACGGCGAGACGGCGCAGGAGCTGATCCAGCATGCCGACACGGCCATGTACCAGGCGAAATCCCGGGGACGCGCGACCTACGAGTTCTTCGTGCCATCGCTGGCAGAGAGCGCCTATGCCGATCTGGTGATCGAAAGTGAGCTGGGCACGGGCCTGGATGAAGGCGAGTTCCTGCTTTTCTATCAACCGCAGATCGATGCCGCGAGCGGCAAGCTCGTTGGCGCCGAGGCGCTGCTGCGCTGGCGCCATCCGCAGCGCGGCCTGCTCACGCCCGAGGCCTTCATCGCGGTGGCCGAGCGCCATCGCCTGATGTTGCCGCTGTCGGACTGGGTGCTGGCCGAGGCCGCGCGGCAGGCGCGCCGCTGGCATGACGCCGGCCTGCCGCCGCTGCGCATCGCCGTGAATCTCTCCAGCATGCAGTTCCGCCTGGACAGCTTTGCCTGCACCGTGGCCGGCGTGCTGGGCGAGTCCGGCGCGCGCGGTGACTGGCTGGAGCTCGAGCTGACCGAGCGCATGCTGATCGACGACATCGACCACGCACCGGCCACACTGGCCGAACTGCGCGCGCAGGGGCTGACGATCTCGGTCGATGATTTCGGCACCGGCCACACCTCGCTGGCCCACCTGACGCAGCTGCCCCTGGACAAACTCAAGATCGACCAGGGCTTTGTTGCCAAGCTGCCCGACGATGCCGGTGCCATGGCCATCACGCGCGCCATCACCGAAATGGCCCGCGGCCTGGGGCTCAAGGTCAGCGCAGAAGGCTTGCGCACGCGCGAGCAATGGCAGCTGCTGGCCGACTGGGGCTGCGACGAGCTGCAAGGCGAGCTGATTGCCGACCCGATGCCGGCGGCCGAGTTCGAAGCCTGGGCCCGCACCTGGAGCCCGAGGCAGGCATGAGCCAGGTGCTGGAATCGCTGATACGCCGCGAGATTGCCGCAGCGGAAGGCTGGATAGGTTTCGACCGATTCATGGCACTGGCACTGTATGCACCAGATCTAGGTTATTACACCAACCAGCGCCGCAAGTTCGGCCTGATGCCGGAAAGCGGTTCCGACTTCGTCACGGCGCCCGAGCTTTCGCCGCTGTTCGGCAGGGCGCTCGCGCATCAAGTGGCACAGGCCTTGGACGCCACGGGTACGGACACCGTCTGGGAGTTTGGCGCCGGCAGCGGCGCGCTGGCCGAGCAGTTGCTGAGAGCGCTCGGCGACAAGCTGGCGCACTATCGCATCGTCGATCTCTCCGGCAGCCTGCGGCAGCGCCAGGCCGAGCGGCTGGCGCCCTGGGCGCACAAGATCGAATGGCTGGATCGCCTGCCCGACGTCATGGAGGGCGTGATCGTCGGCAACGAGGTGCTTGATGCGATGCCGGTGCAATTGCTGCACTACGACGGCAGCCGGTGGCTGGAGCGCGGCGTGGTGGCGAGTGATGCCGGCTTTGGCTGGTCAGATCGACCCACCGACGCGAAGCCACCGTTCGACGCGCCCTTCGTGCCCGGAACGATCACCGAGACTCACGAGCAGGCCGAAGGTTTCATCCGCACCATCGCGGCGACGCTCGAGCGCGGCGCCGTGTTCCTGCTCGACTACGGCTTCCCCGAAGCCGAGTACTACCACCCGCAACGCATCGGTGGCACGCTGATGTGCCATCACGAGCACAAGGCCGATCCTGATCCGCTGGTCCTGGTGGGCGAGAAGGACATCACCGCCCATGTCAACTTCACTGGCGTCGCCATGGCCGGCCAGGACGCCGGTTTGACGGTGCTGGGCTACACGAGCCAGGCCAACTTCCTGATCAACTGCGGGCTGGTCGAGTTGATGGGCGATGCACCGCTTGCCGAGCGTGCAATGGCCCACAAGCTGATCACCGAACATGAGATGGGCGAGCTGTTCAAGGTGATCGGCTTTGTGGCGGGCGAGGCTGAGTTCGATGCCCTGGGCTTCACCAGAGGCGATCGCTGCCATACGCTGTAGCTTGGAGCTGGCGGGAAGGCCGCATGCGGCACGTTGCGGACTCTTGCCTTCTTCCTCGAAGGTACGTCGAAGATCAGGCCGCCAGCGGGCACCCCTTCGCTCCTGTCCCCCGTCACCGGCCTGCGGCCGGCGCCTCCTCCTTTACCTCGCTGCGGGGCACCCACTGCCGTCCTGCTCCGCACCACCGTGGCCTGCGCCGGGTGGCAGGCGCAGGTTCGGCCGAGGGCGTCGGGTGAGGGTTTGGGCGAGGTAAAGGAGGAGGATCGGGCGAAGCCCGGTCCGGGGGACAGGAGCACAAGCCCTCACCCGATGGCCTCGGCAGCGCGAAAGAAGGAAACAGCGTGTGGCTGCTATGTGCCGCCTGCCGGCATCGTGCTGGAGGCGGTGCTTCCCGTAAACTCGGCCGCGTACTGCGTCGCAGCGGCGCCGGGCTGGTTCATCAATCAGAACCCGTAGCGCGACCTGTCACGGTTCACAGCGCCCGCCTGTGGTGAGCCGGCTCCAGCACATCTCTTTTCCGCATGGAAAGCTATCTGTTCGACTGGGCCAATCTGCTGCTGCGCTGGCTCCACCTGATCACCGTGATCGCCTGGATAGGCGCTTCGTTCTACTTCGTCTGGCTCGACAACCACCTCGTCAAGCCAGAATCGCCGGAGCTCAAGGGCAAGGGCGTGGACGGCGAGCTGTGGGCCGTCCATGGCGGCGGTTTCTACAACCCGCAGAAGTACATGGTGGCGCCGCCCAATCTGCCGCAGCACCTGCACTGGTTCTACTGGGAAAGCTACTGGACCTGGATGAGCGGCTTCGCGCTGTTCGTCGTGCTCTATCTCTTCAATGCCAGCAGCTTCCTGATCGACAAGCGGGTGCATGACTGGGCGCCTCCTGCGGCCATCGCGTCAGCCCTCGGCTTCCTCGCCGCAGGCTGGGTCGCCTATGACCAGATCTGCCGCCAATTTGGGCGTCGCAAAGATGGGAGCATCGGCAACGACGGCCTCGTGCTGGGTCTTGTTGCAGTGTTCGTCGTCATCGCCGCCTGGGCCGCCTGCCAGCTGTTTGCCGGCCGCGCGGCCTTCCTGATCGTCGGCGCCATGATCGCCACGATGATGAGCGCCAACGTGCTGTTCTGGATCATCCCGGGTCAGAAGCAGGTGATTGCCGACATGCGTGCCGGCCGGCCGGTGGACCCGGTGCACGGCCAGCGCGGCAAGCAGCGCAGCGTGCACAACACCTACTTCGGCCTGCCTGTGCTGATCGCCATGCTCAGCAACCACTACGGCATGCTCTACAGCCATGCGCAGAACTGGCTCGTGCTGAGCGTCCTGATGGCCGCAGGCGTTCTCATCCGCACCTTCTTCGTCAAGCGACACAAGGGTGTCAACAGCTGGGGCCTGGTGGCCGGCGCGCTCGTGCTGCTGGCCGGCTTGATCGTCTGGATGGCCCCACAGAAGCAGGCCGCCGCACCCGCGCCGACACTGGCCGAAGTGAAGGCCTTGATCGACTCCCGCTGCATCGCCTGCCACACCGGCATCGCGGCGCAGAAGGGCATGAGGCTGGACAGCGCCGAGGCGATACAGACGCAGGCGGCCGCGATCTATCAGCAGGTTGTGCTGCAGAAAACCATGCCCTTGAACAACGCCACCGGCATCACCGAGGCCGAGCGCGCATTGCTGGGCCGCTGGTTCGAGTCGCTGCAGCAGCAACAACAAGCACGCTGATGCTGACCGACCCGCGCGCCCTCCTGCGCCATCTCTACGAGGTGGCCGTGGCGCGTGCCCTGCCTGCGCGTGTGCTGGCCGCCCACCTGCCGCCGCCACCAAAAGGCCGAACGCTGGTGCTGGGCGCCGGCAAGGCCGGTGGCTCGATGGCGCAGGCGCTGGAAGCTGCCTGGCCGACCGATGCGCCCTTGAGCGGCCTCGTCATCACCCGCTACGGCCACCGGCCGCCGGACTATCTGCCGCGCCGTATCGAGCTGGTCGAGGCCGCGCATCCCGTACCCGATGCGGCTGGCCTTCAAGCGGCCGAGCGCATGCAGGCGCTGACGCAAGGCCTGACGCCGGACGATCTGGTGATCTGCCTGATTTCCGGCGGCGGCTCGGCGCTGCTGAGCCTGCCGGCCGAGGGCCTGAGCTTGGCCGACAAGCAGCAGCTCAACCGCGCCCTGCTCGACAGCGGTGCCGACATCACGCAGATGAACTGCGTGCGCAAGCATCTTTCGCGCATCAAGGGCGGGCGCCTGGCTGCTGCCTGTGCGCCAGCCCAGGTGCTGACGCTGATGATCAGCGATGTGCCCGGCGACGACGCGGCCGTCATCGCCAGCGGCCCGACGGTGCCCGACCCCAGCAGCTGCGGCGATGCCCTGGCCATCTGCGCCCGCTACGGCATCACACTGCCAGACGTCGCTCGCCGCGGCCTTGAGAGCGGTGCTTTCGAAACGCCCAAGCCGGGCGACCCTCGCTTCGCCGGCCACGCGCTGCGCATGCTCGCCACGCCGCGCCAGAGTCTTGACGCAGCAGCCGAAGCGGCTCGCTCGCTGGGTTTGCAGGCGCATGTCCTGAGCGATGAGATCGAAGGCGAGGCGCGCGATATCGGCGCGATGCATGCGGCCCTCGCCCGCTCCGTGGCTCGCCTGGGCCAGCCCTTTGCCCGGCCCTGCGTGCTGCTCTCCGGCGGCGAAACGACAGTGACTGTGCGCAATCCACAGGGCCGCGGTGGCCGGGCTGGCGAGTTCCTGCTCGGCTGCGCCCTGGGGCTGGCCGGCGAGGCGGGCGTCCACGCGCTGGCCGCTGACACCGATGGCATCGACGGCAAGCAGGACAACGCCGGAGCGCTGCTGTCACCCGACAGCCTGGCACGCGCGCAAGCCCTCGGCCTGAAGCCGCGCGAGCTCCTGCAGGCCAACTGCGCCTACGACTTCTTCGAGGTCCTCGGGGACCTGCTGGTGACCGGGCCGACTTTCACCAACGTCAACGACTTCCGCGCACTGCTGATTCTCTGAGGCCGCTCCGGGTCCGATGAACAAGCTTTGACAAAGAACAAGGATCGCGGCGGCGCTATGGCCGACAGTGGATGCATCGTCAGATCGCCCTTTTGCGCCATGGACTCCCAGATCAAAGTCAACGGTTCCCATCACCCGCGTCCTGGCCCGTCGGACGCGAAGGTCGGCCCCTTGCTGCTCGGTGAGGCGGGCGCCGCAAGCGAAGCCTTGCAGGAGTTCGAGAGCCTCGGTGCCCGGCGTCGCCTTGACGTGGGTGAAACGGTGCTGTCGCGTGAGCTGGCCGCCACCGAGCTGGTCGCGGTGATCGAAGGCGTGGTCGGCCTGGGCATGCAGGCCGGTGAGGCCTTCCAGCTGGAACGCAGCGTGCGTGCGCCGCAATGGCTGGACCTCAGCAGCGCCTGGCTGGGCGCCAACTACGCCCAGGACGCCCGGGTGCTGGAGCGAGCCACGGTGCTCTACTTCCCGATTGCGACGCTGCGTCCGCTCCTGCATCGCGAGCCGGTTCTGCAGCATTCGCTGATGCGGGCGCTGGCCCAGCAGGTACATCGCCTCACGGCCGCCACCCAAGAGCTGATGCACAAGGGCGCCGAGAAGCGTCTCGCCGCCTGGCTACTGCAGCATCACAAGCAGAGTGCCGCCAACGGCTCGACGCTCCTGCAGCTGAACGAGCGCAAGCGCGACATTGCCGCGCAACTGGCCATCGCGCCCGAAACGCTGTCGCGCATGATGCGCGAGTTGAAGCGCAAGGGCCTGATCGAGGTGCAGGGCTACCGCGTGCAGCTGCTGGACCTGCCCGCCTTGCAACGCGAGGCGGCGGCAGTTTGAACTTCTGAGCAATAGTCCCTCGCCCGTGGGGCAGATCCTCTTGGACAGCGGCGCCATGTCTCCCTAGACTGGCTCATCACTTTCATTTTCTTTCCTGTCCGGAGCCCGCGCATGAGTGCCCAAGCCGCAGAAAAATTCTTCCACAAGAACGCCGCCCTGCCAGCCATGCCTGAAGTGGCCAGCCGGCTGCTGAAGAGCTTCGACGACGACAACATCAGCCTGGCGGCCATCGCCGAGCTGGTGGGCAAGGATTCGACGCTGGCCGCCAAGGTGCTGCGTCTGGCGAACTCGGCCCGCTACAGCCCCTCGCACCAGATCGCCAGCCTGCAGGACGCGGCGGCCGCCCTCGGCATGGACACGCTGCGCAACCTGGCCCTGGGCGCCTGCCTGGCCGGCGCCTTCCCGGTGGTCAAGGGCCTGGACCGGACGCGCTTCTGGCGCCACAGCGTCAGCACGGCGGCCTATGCCCGCATCCTCTCCAACGTCGTGCGCCTGGACGCCGACACCGCCTACCTCGCCGGCCTGATGCTGCGCACCGGCCAGCTTCTGATGGCGATGACCGAGCCCGAGCTGGTGGCCGACGTGGAGGCGCATGCCGATGAGCCGGGCAGCCGCTATTCGCTGGAGCAGCACCGCTTCGATTGCACCCATGCCGACGTGACCGCCTCGCTGGCCAGCCACTGGCATTTCCCGGCGCCGCTGACCGAGTCCTTCCGGCTGGCCAACAACCCGCTGGAGCTGCGCCCGTTCTCGCTGATGGCGGCCGTGCTGCACCTGGCCGAGGTGCTGGCCGACGCGGCCGAGCAGAAAATCAAGCCTTCCGATGCACTGCAGACGGCCGTGCCCGACCTGGTCGAGCATCTGCATCTGGACCTGGATTACCTCGAGGCCAAGATCGCAGCGGCAGGCGACGTGGCGAGCGACGTGGATTCGATGCTGGGCTGATCCCTCAGCCCAGCGCTTAGCCCAGCGCTCAGGCCAGAGCTTCCAGGGCCGCCAGCCGTGCCGCCTGTATGGCGCGCCCGATGTCGACGCCCTTGAGATTGCGTGCGAGCGCGTCGGCCGAGACGGCCGCCAGGTCCAGCCCCTGCAGCGTGCCGAGGTCGCGCTGCAATAGCGCGCGCTGCGGATAGTCGCGCTCTTCCAGGCCCAGGCGGCCGCGTGCGTCGCACTCGCAGGCCTGCAGCATCTGCTCGAAGCGCTCCGGCCGGCGCAAGCCATCGCAGCGCTCGATCAGGCGCAGCCGCGCCGAGGGCGAGAAGCCCTCGCTCTGATGCACATGCGTGTGCTCGCGCGCCACCAGCTCGGCCAGCTCGGCGCAATCGCGTGGCACGCGCCAGCGCTCGCTGACCTGCCGGGCCAGCCGCGCGCTGCGGCCCTCATGGGCGATGTGCCGCGGCAGCAGGTCCTCTGGCGTCAGGCCCTTGCCGAGGTCGTGGCAGAGGCAGGCATAGCGCACGGTCAGCGGCGCATCGACCCTGGCGCATTGGTCCAGCACCATCAGCGCATGGAGGCCGCAGTCAATCTCGGGATGGTGCTCGGCCGGCTGCGGCACGCCGAACAGCGCATCCAGCTCGGGCAGCAGGCGTGCGAGGGCGCCGCATGAGCGAAGCAGCTCGAACATCCGCGAGGGCCTGGCCTCCATCAGCCCGCGCGCCAGCTCCTGCCAGACGCGCTCGGCCACCAGGGCGTCCACCTCGCCGGCGGCCACCATCTGCTGCATCAGCGCCTGCGTTTCGGGCGCGACAGCAAAGTCAGGAAAGCGGGCGCCGAAGCGCGCCAGCCGCAGGATGCGCACCGGGTCTTCGGCAAAGGCTTCAGACACATGACGGAACATGCGCGCGTCAAGATCGCGCTGGCCGCCGTAGGGGTCGATCAGCTGGCCGTCGCTGGCCTGCGCCATGGCATTGATCGTCAGGTCGCGGCGTGCCAGGTCCTGCTCCAGCGTCACCTCGGGCGCCGCATGGAAGTCGAAGCCGTGATAGCCGGGGCCGGTCTTGCGCTCGGTGCGGGCCAGCGCATATTCCTCGTGCGTCTCCGGGTGCAGGAAGACCGGGAAGTCCTTGCCCACAGGCAGATAGCCTTGGGCCAGCATTTCATCCGGCCGGGCGCCGACGACGACCCAGTCCACATCCGAGACGGGACGCCCGAGCAGGCGGTCCCGCACCACGCCACCGACTTGATAGAGCTGCATCAGCCCATTGTCGGGGCAGTCCGGTAGGGCTCGTCCTCGGCCACCCAGACATGCTCTTGCAGCGCATCCGCCACCCAGGCCTTGACTGCGCCGGTCTGCTCCACGCGCTGCGCATAGGCGCGCGCGGCTGCAGACAGCGGCAGGCCGTAGCGCGTCACGCGCATTACCACCGGCGCGAAATAGGCATCCGCCGCGCCGAACTCGCCGAACAGGAAGGGCCCGCCGTGGGCCGCGAGCTGCTCGCTCCAGATCGCATCGATGCGGGCCAGATCGGCCACGAGACCGGGTTCCTCGGCCAGGAACTTCGGGCCCAGGGCCTTCAGATCGGCTTCGATATTCATCGGGCACAGGCCGCGCAGCTTGCCGAAGCCGGCGTGCATCTCGGCGCACAGCGCGCGGGCCTTGGCACGCTGGCGGGCATCGCGCGGCCAGACCGCCTTGTCGGGATGCTGCTCGGCGATGTACTCGATGATGGCCAGCGAATCCCAGACCGAGAAGCCATCGGCCTCGACGACCACCGGCACCCGGCCGGCCGGGCCCACGCCTTGCAGCGCGGTATAGAAGGGCGAGCCGGGTGCGAAGTCGAACAGCACCTTGTGCTCTTCGAACGGGATGCCCAGTTCCTTGAGCAGCACCCAGGGCCTCATGGACCAGGACGAGTAGTTCTTGTTGCCGATGATCAGACGCATGGCGAAGCTCCTTTGATGTTGGCCTGCATGCTAGACCGGCCGCGCTAGGGCAACGCTGAGCTTTCGGCAAGCCAGCGTTGCCGGCGCCGCATCGTTGACCGGGTTCAGCGCAGCTCGCTGCTCAAGCCCGCCGAACTGGCTTCGCGCGGGCCTATGGTGCGGCCCAGGTGATCGCGGAGCAGGGGCTTGTCGCGGCCCAGGATCTGCGCGTAGATGGTGGTGTTGGACAGCACCTTCTTCACATAGTCGCGCGTCTCGTTGAAGGGGATGCTCTCCGCCCAGATCGCTGCATCCAGCGTCGGGCCGTCACGCCAGCGGCGCGAGCGCGAAGGGCCGGCGTTGTAGGCCGCGGCAGCAAGGGGCAGGGAGCCGTCGAAGTTGTCGAGCACCATCTTCAGGTAGTGCGTGCCCAGCAGCAGGTTGCGGTCGCGGTCGTTCAGGTCGCCGGCCTTGAACTCGAGGCCGTTCTTCCTGGCCAGCCATTTGGCGGTCGCCGGCATCACCTGCATCAGGCCTGAGGCGCCAACGCTGGAGCGGGCGTCGTGCACGAAGCGCGATTCCTGGCGGATCAGGCCGTAGACGGCCGCCGCATCCACGCCCACTTCGCCGGCCGTGGCCAGCACCTGCTGGCGCAGGGGCGTGGGGAAGCGCTGCGCCATGTCGACCTCGACCTTGGTGCGTTCGCTGGCGTTGATGCAGCGGTCCCAGACCTGCTGGTCGCAAGCGAGCTGGGCAGCGGCGAGCAGCTCCCGGTCGCCCATGCCGCGCAGGCTGTAGTTCCATTCCCGCACGCCCTCGCTGCGCAGGCCCAGCTCGAGCAGGGCCAAGGCGCGGCGCAGGCCCGGGTGGGCGGCGGCTTGTTCCTTCTCGCTGGCGGTGAGCGGCATCGGCGCTGGTGGCAGGCGCAGGATCAGGCCGAGTTCATCGGCGGCCAGCTTGCCGTAGAAATTCAGGGGCGACGCCAGCGACTGCAGGACGGCCCGTGCCTGCGCGCGCTGCGCATCGCCCGGTGCGCCTACCGGGGCGCTGTTGAGCTGCGCATGGGCGCGCCAGTACTGCCAGGCGTCGCTGCGCTGCTCGTTCGGGCCGAGGCGGTCGATCGCCTGCAGCAGCTCGGCATCGCGGCCGGTATGCGCCACGCGCAGCGCTGCACGGGCGGCCCAGGCGAGGGTGTCTTCGCTCCATTCGATGCTGCTATCGCCTTGGAGCGTGAGCGCGCGCTGGTAGTAGCGCATGGCCTCAGGCTGCAGGCGCAGGGCCGATTGGCGGCCGATCTGGCCCCAGACCCAGGCGGCCAGCTCGTTGGGCAGGCGCCTTTCCCATTTGCTGGTCATCAGCTCGGCGGCCTGGCCCGGGTCGCTGCCGGCGACGCGGATCAGCGCCAGCGTGTCCAGCTCCTGCTGGCCGCGCACGGCACTGGCGACGCGCCGACTCAGGAACTTGCCGGCGCTGTCCTGCAAGCTTGCCAGCGCGGCCAGCGTCGGCTTGCCCAAGAGCGTGCCGGCCTGCTTCACGGCGCGCGGCTTGTTGGCCTCGATGGAGAGCCGCAGCTTGAGCCAGACGTCGGCCTGGCTCAGCTTCCTGGCCTCAAACAGCGTGGTGGCCAGCAGATTGCAGCCGTCGTCGCCGTCCTTCTGGGCCAGCCAGGTGGCACGGGCCGTGGCCTTCACGTCGCGGCCCGCCTGGTACTCGGTCAGGACCCCATAGCAGGTGACCTCGCGGTCGTCATTCATCCTGAAGCGCGGAAAGTCCTGGACAAAATTCTTCCAGTCGCGGCGCCGGCCGAGCTCCAGAAGCCAGTCGTTGCGCAGCCGGTCTTCCACATAGCTGCCGCGCCAGCGCGTGTAAAAGGCTTCGACCTCCGCTTGGCTGACTTCGGCCAGGCGCAGGCCCAGGTCCCAATAGGCGATCCAGGGTGCCAGCAGGTACTGGCTGCGCTCGGCTTCGACGCTCAACTGGCTCAGCTGCTTGCGGTCGCGCTTGTCCAGCGCCTGCCTGGCCTGGTTCAGCGGTTCCGGATTGGGCGCAGCCAGGGCAGGCGCAGCCAGCAGGGCTGCTCCATATACTGCCCAGGCCAGGGCCCGGCTGCGGCTCTTCGAGATCATCAACAACAACGCTTTCATCTTGCTCAATATGGATGCCACAGTGCCACAGCCCAAGCCTTCCGCAGCGCATTCGCGGGCCGAATTGCGGCAAGAGTTGCTGGCGCGCCGCAAAGAATGGCTGGCCACGCCGGCCGCTCATGCTGCGGCGCTGGCGCTGAGCCGCTCCCTGCACGCGGTGCTGGAGCAATTGGAACCGCAATGCCTGGGGCTTTATTGGCCTCTTGAAGGTGAATTTAACGCAGCCGACGCGCTGCTTCCTCATTCAGAACTGCTGGATTGCCCCCTGGCCCTGCCCTTCGCCTACAAGAGCCCCCGCCGCATGGAATACCGTCGCTGGGATGGCCAGGTGCCCACGGTGAACGACGAATGCGGCATCGGCAGCAGCGCCGGTGCGCTGGTGCAGCCCGATGTGGTGCTGGTGCCCTGCGTGGGCTTCACGGCCGAGGGCTACCGGCTGGGCTATGGCGGCGGCTATTACGACCGCTGGCTGGCCGAGCATCCAGGCGTGATCAGCGTCGGCCTGGCCTGGAACCTGGGGCGCACGCATTTTGCGATCGAGCCGCATGACCAGGCCCTGACCCTGGTCTTGACCGAGACCGAAGTGATCAGCCCCTGAGGCTGTCCATGTCGCCTCGGCAGACCTGTGCCTGCTCGCGGATCCAGGCTGCAAACTGCAAGACCTCCGGCCGTTCGCGGCCCTGGGCTGACAGCAGGAGCCAGTAGGCATAGGGGCTTTCGGCCCGCGCGCTGGCACCGAAGGGCTCGACCAGTTCGCCGCGCAGCAGCGCCTGCTGGCACATCGCCAATCGCCCCAAGGCCAGAGCCTGGCCGGCGAGCGCGGTCTGCACCTGCTGGTGCGCATAGCTCAGATACAGCCATCGGCGCGGCTGCAGGTGCGGCTGCCCCTGCGCCGCGAGCCATGAGCGCCAGCTCAAGGAGCCGTCGTAGCGGCGCTCGTCGTCGTCTTCTACCAGCGTGTGCCGCGCGAGATCGGCCACGCGTCGCAGGGCCGGACCCTGGGCGAGCAGGGCAGGGCTGGCCACGGGGCTCAGCATCTCGTCGAACAGCCACTCGGCACCCGGTGTTGGCGCGGACTTGCGCTGATGGCGCAGCGCGAGATCGAGCTCGCCTTCGTCCAGATCGACCATCGCATCCTGCGCCGAGACGCGGATGTCGATGTCTGGATGCTGGCGCTGGAAGTCTTGCAGCCGCGGCAGCAGCCACAGCGAGGCGAAGGAGGCAAAGGTCGAGACGGTGACCACCCGGCGACCCTGGGTCTCGCGGATCTGGCGCACGGTGTCGTCCAGCTTCTTCACTGCGGCCTTGGTGGCGCGGAGCAGTTCAGCGCCATCGGTCGTCAGCTCCACGTGGCGGCTGCCACGCAACAGCAAGGCGGTGCCGATTTCGTCTTCCAGGGCCTGCACCTGGCGGCTGACGGCCGAGGGGCTCAGGTTCAATTCATCAGCCGCGGCCCGAAAGCTGGAAAGCCGCGCCACGGCTTCGAACGCGCGCAGCGGACCGATGGCCAGTGGGCGCTGTCGGGCCGGCGTTCTGCTCATGCCTTGCTGCGCCTGGCCGGGGTTGTCTTGGCCTGCGCCGCACGCAAGGCTGCATCCAGCGCCAGCCGAGCCCAGGGCTGCATCAGGGCCGGTGACTCCAGCGCCTCTTCGGGCGGCCGGTAGTACTTGATCTCCATCGTCGCGCCATCTTTCTGCTGAAAGACGAAAGGCTCGCAGCCCGCCGCCACGAACTGCGCGCGGTTGATGTCGTCGGTCTTCAGGTAGAGCTGCTCGTCGGCGACGATGGCAATGAAGAAGTCGTCCAGGTAGATGCCGTAGCCGCCGAACATGCGCCGCCAGCGCACGCTGCCCAGGGGCTGCAGAAGTTCCACGCAATGGGCGACGAATTCATTCAGGGCGGCCATGGCGCTATCGTAGTCGGCCACAATGCCCAGGTCCGCCTATGGATGGAGGTTGTCGCCGTGGATTTGAATGACCGTGCCGCCCTGCGCCGCAAGCTGATTCAGGATCGGCTGGACCTGCCTCACCGGCTTGAGCTCGCTGAGGAGCTGCAAAGCGTGCTGCGCGTCTGGCTGGTGCGCAGGCGCGAGATGACCATCGGCGCCTACTGGCCGATCAAGGGCGAGTTCGACCCGCTGCCGGCGCTCTATCGCTGGAGCGAGGCCCACCCCGAGCGCCGCATCGGCCTGCCGGTGGTGGACCGCGAGCATGGCACCCTGCGATTCCATGTCTGGTACCCGGGCTGCCCGATGGAAGAAGACGCCTACGACATCCCGAAGCCCAAGGACACCGAGGTCTTCGAGCCTCAGCTGGTGATCGTGCCCTGCCTGGGCTACGGGCCCTGCGGCCTGCGCTTGGGCTATGGCGGCGGCTTCATGGACCGCACGCTGGCCGCGCTGCAGCCGCGCCCGGCCACGGCCGGCATCGGCTATGCGCATGGTTTCCAGCCGCTGCTCAAAGCCGAGCCGCACGATGTGCCGCTGGACGCGATGCTGACCGAGGAGGGCGTGGTCTGGGATGTGAACGGCTGAGCCGGGCCCGGTGTCTGCGCCACAATGCCGGCATGAATACGCTCTACGCCCAACACATTGCCCAGCTGCAGCAGCGCACCGAGAACGCCCTGAGCCGCAGCGGCTTTGACGCGCTGGCCATCGCCTCCGGCATCGAGAAGTTCGCCTTCCTGGATGACCGTCCCTATTTGTTCCAGCCCAATCCGCATTTCAAGCATTGGCTGCCGCTGACGCAGCATCCGAACAGCTGGCTGCTGATCCGCCCGGGCCGCAAGCCTCTGCTGGTGTACTACCAGCCGGACGACTACTGGCATGTGCCCCCAAGCCCGCCGAGCGGCTACTGGGTCGGGCATTTCGAGATCGCCATCATCAGCGACGCAGCCGAGGCCGCCGCGCATCTGCAAGGCCATGGCAGGCTGGCCATCATTGGCGAGGCCGATGCGGCGCTGGCGGGTGTCACGCCCAACAACCCCGAACAACTGCTGCACCTCCTGCAGTACCCGCGCGCCTTCAAGAGCGAGTACGAGCTGGAACAGATGCGCGCCGCCTCGCGTTGCGCGGCCAAGGGACACCTGGCCGCTCGTGATGCCTTCATGGCCGGCGCCTCCGAGCTTGAGATCCATCGCGCCTATCTGGCTGCCACCGGCCACACCGACCGCGATCTGCCGTACACCAATATCGTCGGCCTGAACGAGCATTGCGCGGTCTTGCATTACCAGTATCAAGACGCCATTGCGCCAAGCCAGTCGCGCAGCTTCCTGATCGATGCCGGTGCGCAGGTCAACGGCTATGCCAGCGACATCACGCGCACCTGGAGCCGCGGCGGCCATGAGGAATTCGAGGCCCTGCTGGCGGCGATGGAATCGTCTCAGCTGGCTCTCGTGGACGAGGTCCGCGCCGGCACCGATTACCGCGACATCCACCTGAGCACGCATCGCCGGCTGGCTGCGATCCTGTCGGAGCAAGGCGTCGTGAAGATGAGCGCCGAGGCCATCGTGGCCGAAGGCGTCTCCAGCATCTTCATGCCGCATGGCATCGGCCATTTGCTCGGCCTGCAGGTGCACGACATCGGCGGCTTCATGGCCGATGACACCGGCGCTGTCTCGCCCAAGCCTGAAGGTCATCGCTACCTGCGCCTGACGCGCAAGCTCGAGGCCGGCATGGTGGTGACCATCGAGCCGGGCCTGTATTTCATCCCGACGCTGTTGAAGCAGTTGCGCGCTTCGAAGAATGCAGCGGCGGTGGACTGGGCCAAGGTGGACCGCTTGCTTCCCCATGGCGGTGTGCGCATCGAGGACGACGTCGCCTGCCGTGCCGAAGGCGCGCCGGAGAACATGACCCGGGATGCGTTCGCGGCGCTGCGATGAACACTTGTCAGCCGATCCTGCTGCTGCTCTGCCTTGCGTTGCCGCTGCCAGGCCTTGCGCAGACGGAGCCTTCCATCGAGCCCAAGCCAGATGCCCAGCTCGCCAAGGTCGAGGTTCAGGGCGAATCGACCGCCCAGCGCGAGCTCAAGACCCTGGCCACGCTTTACGAAGCGCGCGAGCTGTTCGAAAAGCTGCATGCGCTGGCACCGCTGGCCGAGCTGAAGTTCAAGGTCTATGCGCGCACCCAGGCCGAGCATCAGCAGAGAATCAACCTCGCCCTGGTCACGCGCCAGGGCCGTGTGCCGGTGCCGCTGGATGCCGAAGACAACTTCACGATCGACCCGGCCTGGAACCGCTATCCCGATGCCACCGAGCTGAAGAGCAAGCTGCTGGACGGTCGCGTGACCTGGCGGGCCGACATCCGCACGCCGGGCCTGCCGCCCAATGAGCGGCGGCTGGGTGACCTGCGCCTGCAGTGCAAGGTGGGTTTCGAGAGCGGCGTGGCGCGCGGCGACAAGGTCGGCTTCCTGGGCCGCATGGTGCGGGCCCTGACGTCGCAGCCTGACAGCTGCGACAACACCTGGTCCAGCGGCAGCAGCTTTGCCGATCGTGCCCTCTTTGCCGTCACCCTGGTCGATGGCGAGCGCCGGATGGCCCTGAGCAATGCCATGCTGCAGGGCCTGACCGAGGGCTCGGGCGCGCAGTACGACTGGGGCTTTCTGCTGCGCGAGCGCATGTTCCGCCTGCCCATGGGCGACAAGCGCTGGTCGGACGAGACCCGGGTGGTGATGGAGTTTGCTGACGATCCCCAGCAGCCGGTGGACGCGGCCCTGCTGGCCTCGGATCATCCGCTGGCGCAGGCTGCACGTGAGCTTCAGGCCGGCACGACGCGGCCTGAGCAGCTGCGCGAACGCCTGGGCAAGGCCGACGAGAGGAAGTTCGACAGCGGGCGTCGCCTGCTGCGGCACCTGCGCGTGAAAACCCTGCTGCCACCGGACTTGCCGCCCGAGGTGGTGGCGCAGCTTCCTGCTCAGGACCTCAGCAAGCTTTCGCCCGCGCAACTGATGGCGCTGCTGGCGAAGCTTCCGGCCTACAAGGCCGCCGCAGCGTCCGCCGCGAAGGCGGCCTCGGACGTGGCGGCCGGGGCGGCCCTGGGCAAGCCCGGGCTCGAGGTGGTCGAGCTGGTCACGCTCTACGACGGGCAGGACCAGCTGATCAAGTACGCGCTGCGCCAGCTCTCGCCGACCCAGCGCTACCGCTAGGCGCTGGGCTTAGAAGCGCCAGCCCAGACCCACGCCCACGAGCATCGGGTCGACCTTGAACGTGCCGACCTTGGTGCCCTTGGAGCTGACATCGGTGTCGATCTTGACCTTCTTCACGTCGATGTTCAGGTAGGTGCCCTTGCTGATCTCGATATCGGCGCCGATCTGTGCCGAGAGGCCCCAGCTGCTGCGCTTGATATTGGGACCCAGCGCCGTGACCACGGCGGGAGCGAACTGCACGCCGCTGAAGTTGGTGTAGTTCACGCCGAGGCCGACATAGGGGCGGAACGTCGCTTCAGGCGCGAAGTGGTACTGCAGCGAGAGTGTCGGCGGCAGGTGCTTGAGCGAGCCGATCTCGGCGCCACCGGCCGACAGCGTGTGCTTCTGCGGCACGGTCAGGATCAGTTCCGCCGCGATATTGGGCGTGACGAAATAGCTGAAGTCGATCTCGGGGATCGTCTTGTTGTTGACCGTCAAGCCGAGGCCGGTCGTGTCCTTGTTCGCCGAGTCGAGGTGGACGGCACGAACGCGCACCAGCAACGGGCCTTCCGCGGCTGCGGCGACGGTGCTTGCAGCGGCCAGGACGGCCAGGGCGAAGATCTTCTTGGTCATTCAAGGGCTCCTTGTCTGCGGGAACATTCCCGATGGAAGCCATTGAATCGAGGTTGGGCGGGTAAACCCTTGAGGTGGCGCAAACCGGCCGGAAACCCGAAGCCGGGGTCGGGCCCCACTTGTGTCAGATCAAGAGTTCGGCGCGAGATTGAGGCGCTTGCACAACTCCAGCGTCAAGCCCGACTGATTGAGCGTATAGAAGTGGATGCCCGGCACGCCGCCGGCGATCAGGCGCTCGCAGACGCGCGTCATCACGTCAAGGCCGAAGGCGCGGATCGAGGCGCTGTCGTCCATGAAGCCTTCCATCTTCAGGGCCACCCAGCGCGGGATGTCGATGCCGTCGCGCTGCGCGAACTGGGCGATGCGCGCGTAGTTGTGGAAGGGCATGATGCCCGGCACGATGGGCTGGTCAACGCCGAGCCTGCGCACTTCATCGACGAAGTTGAAGTAGGCGTCCGGGTTGAAGAAGAACTGCGTGATGGCGGCGCTGGCGCCGGCGCCCATCTTGTCTGCAAAGTGCTGCAGGTCCTTGGCCGCATAGCGCTGCTGCGGGTGGTATTCGGGGTAGGCCGCGACCTCGATCTTCCAGTCCGGGCCTTGGGTTTCGCGGATGAAGCGCACCAGCTCGGCGGCGTAGCGGAATTCGCCGGCCGTGGCCGTGCCGCTGGGCAGGTCGCCGCGCAAGGCCACGACGCGGCGGATGTTCTGCGCGCGGTAGGTGGCGAGGATCTCGGCGATGTTCTCGCGCGTGGAACCCACGCACGACAGGTGCGGCGCGGCCTCGAAGCCCGCGGCCGCAATGTCCATCACTGTGGCCAGGGTCTTGTCGCGTGTGGAGCCGCCGGCGCCATAGGTGACGCTGAAGTACTGGGGGTTCAAGACACTCAGGTCCTGCACCACGGTCTTCAGTTTCTCGGCGCCCACCGGCGTGTTGGGTGGGAAGAACTCGAAACTTACCGGCGTCGTCGTCATGCTCTTCAATCCTTGTTCTCATTTCCTGCGGCTGCCCACAGGAAGAATTCCTTGTTGCCGTCACCGCCGGTGATGGCGCTGTCGAACCAGCCCAGCACCTGCCAGCCTTGCGCCGCCGCGGCCTCGCGGGCCTGCGCTTGCAGCAGCGGGTATTGCGCCGGGCTCTTGACCAGGCCGCCCTTGTTGAGGGCCTTTTTTCCGAGCTCGAACTGCGGCTTGATCAGCAGCAAGACCTGGCCCTTGGGCGCCAGCCAGGGCTTCAGGTGCGGCAGCACGCCCAGCATCGAGATGAAACTCAGGTCGCCGACGATCAGCTCGAAGCCGCCCTTGGGCGCATGCTCGGCGAAGCTTGAGCCGACCAGCTCGCGCACGTGCAGGTTTTCCAGCGCGACGACCCGTTCATCCGCCAGCAGCGACTCATGCACCTGGCTGTGACCGACGTCGATGCCGACCACGCGCGCCGCGCCGTGCTTCAAGAGGCAATCGGTGAAGCCGCCGGTGCTCTGGCCCACGTCCATCACGGTGAGCCCCTGCACCGACAGCCCCGCCGCTGCCAGCGCGCCTTCCAGCTTCAGGCCGCCGCGCGAGACATAGCGCAGCTCCGCGTCGTCGTTGACGCGCAGTTCCGCGCCCTCGGGCACTTCGGCCCCGGCTTTCTTGATCGCCACCCAGCTGGCGCCGGAGCGCCATTCGACAGCACCCGCCGCGATCAGCCGCTGGGCGGCAGACCGGGTGGGCGCGATGCCGAGGCCGAGCAGCGCTTGGTCGGCGCGCATCGCTGGCTCTTTCTTTCGATCAGTAGCGGTAGGTGTCCGGCTTGTAGGGGCCGACCTTGGGAACGCCGATGTAGGCGGCCTGCTCGTCGGTCAGCTCGCTCAGCTGGGCGTTCAGCGTCTTGAGCTGCAGGCGGGCCACATGCTCGTCCAGGTGCTTGGGCAGCACATAGACCTTGCCCACGGCATAGGCGTCCTTGTGTGCGAACAGCTCGATCTGGGCGATGGTCTGGTTGGCGAACGAGGACGACATCACGTAGCTCGGGTGGCCCGTGCCGCAGCCCAGGTTCACCAGGCGGCCCTTGGCCAGCAGGATGATGCGCTTGCCATCGGGGAAGATGACGTGATCGACCTGCGGCTTGATCTCTTCCCACTCGTACTTCTCGATCGAGGCGATGTCGATCTCGTTGTCGAAGTGGCCGATGTTGCAGACGATGGCGTTGTGCTTCATCGCGGCCATGTGCTCATGGCGGATCACGCCCTTGTTGCCGGTGGTGGTCACGAAGATGTCGGCCTTGTCGGCGGCGTATTCCATCGTCACGACGCGGTAGCCTTCCATCGCGGCCTGCAGCGCGCAGATCGGGTCGATCTCGGTGACCCACACTTGCGCCGACAGCGCGCGCATGGCCTGGGCCGAGCCCTTGCCCACGTCGCCATAGCCGGCGATCACGGCGATCTTGCCCGCGATCATCACGTCGGTGGCGCGCTTGATGCCGTCCACCAGCGACTCGCGGCAGCCGTAGAGGTTGTCGAACTTGCTCTTGGTGACCGAGTCGTTGACGTTGATGGCGCGGAACAAGAGCGTGCCCTTGTCCGACATTTCCTTCAGGCGGTGCACGCCGGTGGTCGTTTCCTCGGTCACGCCGATGATCTCGGCGCTCTTGCGGGTGTACCAGGTCGGGTCCTGCGCGACCTTGGCGCGGATCGCCGCGAACAGGATGCGCTCTTCTTCGCTGCCCGGATTGGCCAGCACGGAGAGGTCCTTCTCGGCGCGCTGGCCCAGATGCATCAGCAGCGTGGCATCGCCGCCGTCGTCCAGGATCATGTTCGGGCCTTCGCCAGCAGTTCCCTTGGGGCCGAAGTCGAAGATGCGGTGCGTGTAGTCCCAGTAGTCTTCCAGCGTCTCGCCCTTGTAGGCGAACACCGGCGTGCCGGCGGCGACGAGCGCGGCGGCAGCGTGATCTTGCGTGGAGAAGATGTTGCAGGAGGCCCAGCGCACTTCGGCACCCAGGGCTTGCAGGGTTTCGACCAGCACGGCGGTCTGGATCGTCATGTGCAGCGAGCCGGTAATGCGAGCGCCCTTCAGCGGCTGCGCAGCGGCGTATTCCGAGCGGATCGCCATCAGGGCGGGCATCTCGCTCTCGGCGATTTTCAGTTCCTTGCGGCCCCAGGCGGCAAGGCTCAGATCCTTGATCAGGTATTGGTCGGCGGACAGCGTCGTGGTCGTCATTGCATAGCTCCTTCGGTCATGAAGCCGCTGATGCCTGATGGGGACTTGTCTTGAGACAAACGGTCTTGAGACGAACGGTCACCCACGCGAGACATGGCGGGTGAGCGCGGTTGCAATTGAAGCTGCCGGGCAACTTCGTCATCCGAGCCTGGCCTTGTGTGCCCCGGGTGGGGGTGAAAGGTTGCAACGCTCCTCGGACGGCCGCAATTCTAGCGCCAGTCGATGCTGGATGCGGGTAGACCAGCATGTTCAGTGGGCCGAAAACAGAAAGTCCACGTGTGAAAATTCGCGCCCTTGGAGCACGAGCGCGCCGCTTGCGGGGCAGCGCCCGGCCCATTCACAGTACCAGGGAGCCCGCAAAGCGGGGAGCAGATGACGACAATCAAGCATGAGGGCTGGCACGCGCTGGCTCGCTGGACGGCGCTGAGCGCTGCCATGGTCTTGGCCGCATGTGGCGGTGGTGGCGGGGGAGGCGGTGGCGGTGGTGGTGGTGGTGGTGGTTCGACGCCCACGCCAGCGCCCACGCCGATCACGAATGCCTGTACCGGCAGCAGCTCGGTGGCCTCGATCCAGGCCGATGGTGCGCTGGTGGGCAAACAGGCCGCCGCGGGCATCCTGGGCTGCAGCGGCCCGATCAAGAACCTACAATGGACCCAGACCAGCGGCCCGACGGTCACGCTGCTGAGCGCCCAGACCCAGTTGATCCATTTCGAGCCGACGGCAGCCGGCAGCTATGGCTTCCGCGTCAGCTACACCGATCCCGCAGGCGCCACGCAGACGCGCGACCTGTCCCTGAACATCACCGCGCCGACCACCGCCGCCAAGGCCCTGGTGCGCAACCACCAGGCCGTGCGCATGGGTGGCAATGCGTCGATGCGCGCCTGGGCCGGCGCTGGCGAGACGATCCAGAGCGTCACATGGGCGCAGCTTGAAGGCCCGACCGTCGCGCTGCAGGAGGTCGACACCCAGACCCTGGCCCGCCAGTTCGTGGCGCCCACGGTCACGCAGGACACGCTGCTGCGCTTCCGCGCCACCGTCCAGACCGCCAGCGGCAGCGACAGCCAGGAGGTGTTCGTCCTGGTCGAGAAGCTCGACCAGGCGCCGGCTTCCGCCAGCAACACCCACGTGTGGGCGGGCGATCATGTGTCGCGCGTCCATGCCTACCGAGCGGCGGGCGCCTACGCCTCGCAGCTGGTCGCTTGCGTCTATGACCCGGCGCTGACGGCCAGCAACGCCTGCACCGTCGGCCGCCTGCCCCTGCTGGGGCACGAAAGCAATGGCGCGCTGCCGACCATCGCGCAGGTGATGGACCGTGTGGTCGTGTCGCATGACTGGCAAGGCGCCAACTTCGAGCGCTTCCTGCAGACGCATGACGCGCGTGGCGACTTCCGCCGCATGCTGATGAGCACCACGGCCATTGTCATCGGCTCGCATGTGCGGCCCTCGTTCTACCAGCCGGTGACCGGCGCGATCTACCTTGATGCCGACAACGTCTGGATCACGCCCGAGGAACGCGACACCATCGATGAAGCACCCGACTATCGCGGTGCTTTCAGCAATGGCCTGTCCTTCCAGGATGTCTGGCGCTATGCCAAGGCCAACGACAGCTACGGCATCTACTACGACCCAGCCAAGCGCACCACGCGCAGCCTGGACGATGTGCTGACCGATCTCGGCCCGCTTCTGTATCACGAGCTCTCGCATGCCAATGACTTCCTGCCGGCCGAGACCTACGCCAGCCTGAAGCTCTTGTCCGGCACCACGCTGAACGCCTTCATTGGCGAGCGCTACAACCAGCAGCTGCTGGTGTCTGACCTGATGAAGCAGGCCTACCCGCTGACCAGCAGCGAGCTGCAGGCGCTGGGCCAGGTCAAGTTCCAGGGTGTCACGGCCACGGCAGCTCAGAAGGCCTACACCGGCACGCAGATCGGCGCGATGTTCGCAGCCGACCTGGCGACCGACATGTACGCCTACAGCTCGCGCTTCGAGGACCTGGCAATGACGGTGGAGGAGTCGCTGATGAGCCTGCGCCTGGACGTCTTGCGCGACACGGCTTTCGTGCCGCGGGTGAACGACGCGCTCGTCACCAGCGATGTGCGCTGGGGCCAGCGGGGCCGCATCGGCGACCCGCGCCTGCGGGCCCGCCTGAAGCTGGCCGCCGGCAAGATCGTGCCCTGGATGCCTGCCAGCGACTTCGACAAGCTGCCGGCGCCGCTGCAGATGCGCGAGGGCGAAAGCTGGCGTGCCAACCTGGTGCTGGGCGCGCCGCTGCAGGGTTCGGTCGTGAAGTTGAAGCCGCAGATGGCTGACCTGCGCGAAGCGTACGAAGAAGCCGGCCGCCAGGCGCGGCAGGCCCGCCGCGCACACGAGCGCGAGCAGGCCCACCAGCGCGTCGAGCGCTGGCTAGGCAAGCGCTAGGAAGCGGGCCACGGCGTCCAGCTCCTCCTGCAGCGCGGCCTTGAATGCCGCGCCTGCAGGGCGCTTGTCGACGAAGCCGAACTCAGACTCAAGGCGGCCCCGCTCGACGCGCAGATTGGCCCAGCCGATGATCTGTTCGCCCCAGAGGAGCGGCAGCGCGTAGTGGCCCATGGTCCGCTTCTCGGCCGGCGTGTAGGCCTCGAAGCGGTACTCCCAGCCCCACAGCCGCTCGAAGCGGCGGCGGTCCCAGACCACCGGGTCGAACGGCGCGAGCAGGGTCACGCCTTCGGGCGCGCGGTACTTCGCCGAGCGCGGTTTCTCATCCATCGGCCAGTACCAGGTTTCGCCGTCGATCTGCGCATGCGCGTAGCGATCCTTTGCAGATTTACAGACGGCGCGCGTCTGCGCCTGCAGGTGCGGCGCGCCATAGCGCAGCAGCGTGGTCAGGTAGCCCAGGCTGGCTGCTGGCAGCGGCGCATACAGCGCGACCACCTTGTCCATCAAGGCCTCGGCACGGGCCTGGCGCGCTTGCGGGCTGTCGTCCGCGGGTGAATGCGTGATCGCTTCGTAGACGCGCGTGCCGCTGTCTCTGCGCTTCACCCTCAGATGCCCCCGGTAATGCAGGCCGTCGAGCAATTGCGTGCTGACGTTGAGCTCACCGCCCCAATAGCCCGGCATGCGGCCATGGTGCGCAAATGCCTCCAGCAGCTGTTTCGGATGTGTGGGGCCGTTCTGCCGCACGAAGTCCAGCAGCTGCTGCGCATGCCTGCTGCGCTCCGCATCCCAGGGCTTGCGCTCGATGCGCGGGTGCATCAGGGGCAGCCAGTCGCGCGGCACGAAGCCGTAGTTGACGAAGCAGTCTTCCTCGATCTGCAGCCGCGTGTAGCGCTGTTCGAGGTCGCCGGCCTTGTAGTCGTTCACGCGCAGCCGCAGGATCAGGTCTTGCGCCCGGGCCGGTGCTCGCATCGGGTCGGCCTGCACGAAGCCGAGCTTCCTGATCGCTGCGGGCAGGGTGGTCGGCTTGAACAGTGTGCGGGCTATGGCGTAGCGGCGCAGCTCGTCGAGCGTCGGTGCCTTCATGCCTGCAGCCTCTTCAGCTGGCGGTCGTGCCAGCGTGCCAGCAGCCATTGCGCGAGCATCGCGCCCAGCCAGGCCAGGGCCATGTCCTTCTGGGTGTCCCAGGGGTCGCCCTGCGTGCCGAGGAACTCGTCAGCGCCCTGACCGATGGCCACTGCGGCGCCCCATTCGATCAGCTCGTAGATGGCGCTGATGGCCAGGCACACGGCGGTAACGAGCGTGAAGGTCCAGGCGCCGGCCTTCAGCGGTGTCTTGCGCAGGAGCAGCTCACGCGCGGCTATCGCCGGGATGAAGCCCTGGGCCAGATGGCCGATGCCGTCGTAGGGGTTGCGCGCCAGGCCCAGCAGGTCCTGCATCCAGAAGCCCAGCGGCACCCGCGCATAGCTGTAATGGCCGCCCAGCATCAGGATGGCGGCATGGATGAAGACCAGGGCCAGCAGCAGCCTGGTGACAGGGAATCGCTCGTGCGTGGCCAGAAGCAAGGGCCAGGCGATGATCACCGGCGCGACCTCCATCCACCAGGTGGCACGGTCATAGGCGCCGAAGTAGCTGAAGGCCAGCAGCGCGAGGCTTGCTGCGGCGGTGATCTGCAAGGGGCGGATGCTGGGCATGCGCCGGATTGTGCAGAGGAAATGAGAAAGGGCCACCGGAGTGGCCCTTAGGGTTGGCGATCGCTGCGGCCTTGTGGTCTGCGCTCACATCGCAAGCGATATGAGCGCCGCCCCAAGACGGCCGAACCGCAAGGCGGTTGCCGGGCTTTACAGCCCGGCCGCTGCGCGCAGCGCGGCCGCCTTGTCGGTTCTTTCCCAAGTAAATTCCGGCTCTTCCCGACCGAAGTGGCCATAGGCCGCCGTCTTCGAATAGATCGGGCGCAGCAGGTCCAGCATCTGGATGATGCCCTTGGGACGCAGGTCGAAATGCTCGTTGACCAGCTTGGCGATCTGGTCGTCGGGGATCACGCCGGTGCCTTCGGTGTAGACCGTCACGTTCATCGGGCGGGCCACGCCGATGGCGTAGGCCACCTGGATCTGGCACTGGCGGGCCAGGCCGGCGGCAACGATGTTCTTGGCCACGTAGCGGGCGGCGTAGGCGGCCGAACGGTCCACTTTGGACGGGTCCTTGCCGCTGAACGCGCCACCGCCGTGCGGGCAGGCGCCGCCGTAGGTGTCGACGATGATCTTGCGCCCCGTGAGGCCGCAGTCACCCTGCGGGCCACCCACGACGAAGCGGCCGGTCGGGTTGATCAGGTACTTGGTGTCGGCGTTGACCCATTCCTTGGGCAGCACCGGCTTGATCAGCTCTTCACGGATGGCTTCGTAGAACTCGTCCGTCATGCGGTCGCCGAGCGAGTACTCGGGCGCGTGCTGGGTGGAGAGCACCACGGTATCGATGCTGTGCGGCTTGCCGTCCACATAGCGCATCGTCACCTGGCTCTTGGCGTCCGGGCGCAGGAAGGGCAGGCGGCCGTCCTTGCGCAGCTGGGCCTGGCGCTCCACCAGGCGGTGGGCGTAATAGATCGGCGCGGGCATCAGCTCGGGCGTCTCGTCGCAGGCATAGCCGAACATCAGGCCCTGGTCGCCGGCGCCGATGTTCAGGTGGTCGTCGGAGGCATGGTCCACGCCCTGGGCGATGTCGTTGGACTGCTTGTCATATGCCACCAGGACCGCGCAGCCCTTGTAGTCGATGCCGTATTCGGTGTTGTCGTAGCCGATGCGCTTGATCGTGTCGCGCGCCACCTGGATGTAGTCCACATGGGCGTTGGTGGTGATCTCACCGGCCAGCACCACGAGGCCGGTGTTGCACAGGGTCTCGGCGGCTACGCGCGAACGGGGGTCTTGCGCAAAGATTGCGTCGAGAATCGCGTCGGAGATCTGGTCTGCCACCTTGTCGGGGTGACCTTCCGAGACGGATTCAGAAGTAAAGAGAAAATCGTTCGCCACTTTTACACTCCAGTAGATAGTCCATCGGCGTTGCCGTGCTGGTGGAGCGATGCGGCGAACGCTTTAGCGGCATTTGTTGAGCTGTGGAAACAGCCCGGCGGGGTTGCCCCCGCGTCGCCCCGCAAGTTGTCCTTTTAACTCGGCGATGTGCGAATTATAGAAACATGTTC
Organism: Paucibacter sp. JuS9; assembly: GCF_044043925.2. Lineage (NCBI taxonomy): Bacteria > Pseudomonadati > Pseudomonadota > Betaproteobacteria > Burkholderiales > Sphaerotilaceae > Roseateles > Paucibacter sp. JuS9. The sequence continues at coordinate 3,611,232 of NZ_CP194172.1, read as the reverse complement.
CTCCTGATGCGTTTGCTCTCCCGCTTGCCACTGCGGCTTTTGCACGCGCTGGGCGCCGTGGCGGGCTGGTTGACCTGGCTTCTGTCACCCACTTACCGGCGTCGCTTCGCTGCCAATGTGGCCCAGGCGGGCCTGGCACCGGCGCAGGGCCGGCCGGCCATCGCCTCGGCCGGCCGCATGATTGCCGAGACCGCCTGGCTGTGGTTGCGGCCGCCTACGCAGCCGCTGGGCGGCATGCTGCGCTGGGACGGCGCGGAGCTGATCGACCAGGCCCTGGCCCAGGGCAAGGGCCTCCTGATCCTGACACCGCACATGGGCTGTTTCGAGGTCACGGCGCAGGCGATTGCCGAGCGTTGGGGCGACACGCATCCGATCACCGTGCTCTACCGCCCGGCCCGCAAGCCCTGGATGCGCGATGTGGTCGATGCCTCGCGGGGGCGCCCCGGCCTGGCCACGGCACCGGCCAATCTGGCCGGTGTGCGGCAGATGATCCGTGCCTTGCGCCAGGGCCAGATCGTCGGCCTCCTGCCCGACCAGGTGCCGCCGGAAGGCCTGGGCACCTGGGTGCCCTTCTTCGGCCGCGAGGCCTACACCATGACCCTGGCCGGCCGCCTGGTGCAGCAGACCGGCGCGGCCCTGCTGGTGATCTGGGGCGAGCGCCTGCCTGGCGCACGCGGCTATGTGGCGCGGGTGCGACCCGCCCCGGCGATTCCGGCCGAATCCACGCCAGAATCCGCAGCCCTCTTGATCAACAAGGCCATGGAAGACCTCATTCTGCAAGCGCCAGGCCAGTACCTTTGGGGCTACCACCGCTACAAGCAGCCGCGCGGGCTGGACATCGGCGTGGCCAAGCCCGAGGGCAAGCCGGGGAGTTATCCGGGGGGTGGGGCCTGATGCTGGGCCGCTTGTTCGCGCGGCTGTTGCTGGGCCTGCTGTGGCTGCTGCATTTCCTGCCGCTGCCGATGCTGACGGCGCTGGGCCGGGGCCTGGGCGCCTTGCTCTGGCGCCTGGCCAAGTCGCGCAAGCGCATTGCCCTGCGCAACCTGGAGCTGTGCTTCCCCGAGCTTGATGCAGTGGCGCGAGAGGCCCTGGCCCGCGAGCACTTCGCCCTGATGGGCCGCGGCTTCCTGGAGCGCGGCCTGCTCTGGTACGCCTCGGCGGAGCGGCTGAAGAAGCTGATGCACATCGAGGGCGACTTCGGACTGGCCGACCGCAGCGAGCAGCCGGTGATGTGGTTGCTGCCGCATTTCATCGGCCTCGAATGGTCGGGGCCGGCCTTGATGCTCAGGCAGCAGACGCCGGCGGTGGACGTCTACCAGGCACAGAGCAACCCGGTCTTCGACAAGCAGATGCTGACCGGCCGCGGCCGCTTCGGCAAGAACGCGCTGGTGGACCGGCATGACGGCATCCGCCCGGTGCTTCGCTTCATCAAGCAGGGCTATGGCTTCGTCAATGCGCCCGATATGGATTTTGGCCAGAAGGACTCCGCCTTCGTGCCGTTCTTTGGCGTGCCTGCCTGCACCTTGCTGGCGCCGGCCCGCATGGCCGACAGCCAGAAGATGATCGTCCAGCCGCTGGTGATCACGATGCTGCCGGGCGGCGAGGGCATCAGGATCGAGGCCTGCGACCCGATTCCCAACTACCCCAGCGGCGATGCGCTGGCCGACGCCCACACCTTCCATGCCTGGCTGGAGCAGCGCATCCGCGCCAACCCGGCGCAGTACCTCTGGGTGCACAAGCGTTTCAAGACCCGGCCGCCTGGCGAGCCCTCGCTCTATTGAAGCTGATAATCGGCTGATGAATTTGCGCTTCACCAAGATGCATGGCGCGGGCAATGACTTCGTGGTCATCGACGCCACGAAAGAGCCCTTTGCGCTGACCACCGAGCAGATGCGCCGCCTGGGCGACCGCCGCTTCGGTGTGGGCTGCGACCAGATCCTGGTCATCGAGCCGGGCCGCGAGCCGGGCGACGACTTCGCGTATCGCATCTTCAACGGCGGCACTGGAGAAGAGGTGGAGCACTGCGGCAATGGCTCGCGCTGCTTCGTCCGCTATGTGGTCGACCATGGCCTGACGACCAAGCGCAGCATCCGCGTGCGCACCATGGCGGCCCTGTTGGAGCTGCATCTGCGCGACGACGGCCGGGTCACGGTGGACATGGGGGCACCGATCTTCGAGACCGGGCGCGTGCCCTTCGATGCCAAGGCCCTGCAGCCGCGCGAGGTCAATGGCTTCGAGCTCTGGCCCCTGGTGGACCTGGGTGTCGAGGTGGCCGTCGTCTCGATGGGCAATCCGCATGCGGTGCAAGTGGTCGAGGACGTGGCCGCCGCCCCGGTGCTGAGCCAGGGCCCGCTGATCGAGAACCATGCGCGTTTTCCCCGTCGCGTCAATGCCGGCTTCCTGCAGGTGATCGACCGCAGCCATGTGAAACTGCGCGTATTCGAACGCGGCGCCGGCGAGACGCTCGCCTGTGGCACCGGCGCTTGCGCGGCGGTGGTTGCGGGCATCCGCCTGGGCCTGCTGGACGCGCGAGTGGATGTGCAGACCCACGGAGGTGTGCTGACGATTGAATGGGCCGGCGCCAGTGCCGGCCTTGATGCGGCCGTGTTCATGACCGGCCCCGCTGTGCAAGTGTTTGAAGGAGAGATCACGCTGTGAGCAGCAACCAAAACCAAGGTACCGACGGCATCACCGAGCAGGACATTGCCAACTACCTGGCCAACAACCCGGCCTTCTTCGAGCGCCATGCCGAGCTGCTGGCTTCGGTGCAACTGAGCCATCCGCACAGTGCCCGTGCCGTGTCGCTGCAGGAGCGCCAGGCCGAAATGCTGCGCGAGAAGATCAAGGGCCTGGAGCAGAAGCTGATCGAGATGATCCGCAACGGCCAGGAGAACGTGGCCATTGCCGACCGGCTGCACCGCTGGACCCGTGCCCTGATGCTGACCAGTGACGCGGCCAAGCTGCCCACCGTGCTGCTCGACGAGTTGCGCCACCAATTCCTGATTCCGCTGGCCGGCCTGCGCCTGTGGGGCACGTCTCCTGAATTCAGCGAGGCTGACTTCGCGCAGACCGTGAGCGCCGATGTGCGCAGCTTTGCCGAAAGCCTCAGCCACCCCTATTGCGGCATCAACTCCGGTTTCGAGGCGGCACGCTGGCTGGGCGAGGGCTCCGGTGCGCTGTCGCTGGCGCTGATTCCCTTGACGATCCAGGGCCGCAGCTTCGGCCTGCTGGTGCTGGGTTCGCCCGACGCCACCCGCTACACGGCCGAGATGGGCACCGAATTCCTGGCCCGCATCGGCGAGATCGCCAGCGCCGGCCTGGCGCGCCTGCTGCAGGATGCCGATGCCGGCGAAAGCTCTGCTGCACCCACAGCCTGAGTTCCTGCCGGCCTACCTGGCCTATTGCCAGGTGCAGCGCCGGCTGGCCGGCCGCACGCTGACGATCTACAGCGAGGCGCTGCAGCGCCTCAACGCGCTGGCTGTGCGCGACAAGGTCGAGCTGCTGAGCCTGACCGCCCAGCAGGCGCGCCGCTGGGTGGCCGAGCTGCACCGCGGTGGCCTGGCGCCGCGCAGCCTGGCCCTGATGCTCTCCGCCTGGCGCGGCCTCTACCGCTGGCTCGGTACGGAGCAGCGCGTGGCCTTCAACCCGATCGACGGGCTGCGAGCGCCCAAGGCCGGCAAGCCGCTGCCCAAGGCCTTGTCGGTGGACGACTCGGTGCAGCTGGCCGAGTTCAAGAGCGAGGCAGCGGACCCGATCAACGAAGCGCGGGACCGCCTGATCGTCGAGCTGCTCTACGGCTGCGGCCTGCGCGTGGCCGAGCTGGTGGGCCTGGACGTCCATGGCAGCGCGGCCGCCGCTGGCTGGGTGGAGCTTGGCAACGCCGAACTGCAGGTGCTGGGCAAGGGCAGCAAGCGGCGCTCGGTGCCGCTGGGCCGTGCGGCCCTGGAGGCGCTGGACCACTGGCTGCCGCTGCGCCAGCAGATCGCCAAGCCCGATGAACCCGCCTTGCTGGTCGGGCCCCGCGGCTCGCGCTTCCAGGCCGGCCAGGTGCGCCTGCGCCTGAAGGCCCGCGCGCTGGCGGCGGGCATGCCGTCGCACGTCCATCCGCACATGCTGCGGCACTCATTCGCCTCGCATCTTCTGCAGTCCAGTGGTGATTTGCGTGCGGTGCAGGAACTGCTCGGCCACGCGAACATCGCGACGACCCAGGTCTACACGAAGCTCGATTTCCAGCACCTCGCCAAGGTGTATGACGCCGCCCATCCGCGGGCCAAGAAGAAGTGAGCGACCGAATGCGCCGCCGCACCCTGGTATGGTGCGCGGCTATGTTCCGATACTGCCTTCTGCCGGGCCTGGCGCTGGGCCTTGTTGCCAATGCCTGGGCCGATGACCCGATACCACCGACGCCGGGCGCGCTGCGGGCCCAGCCGGCCGCCTTCGAAGCCAGCTGGACGCCCGTGAAGCTGCCCACCGGTGACCGCATGGCGCTGGCCGGCTTCAGCTATCTGGTGGCGATGAATGAGGACTGGGGCGTCGGCCCCAGCGTCTACGGCGCGGCGCGGGGCAAGATGGGTGGCCTGTTCACGATGGGCATGACCGCCCAGCGCCGCTGGCGGGTCGGCCAGCACGGCCATGTCGCGGCCGGCCTGTTTGCAGGTGCCGGCGGCGGTGTCGGCTCCGAACAGGTGCGCTTCGGGGGTGGGCTGATGCTGCGCCCCGAGTTGTCTTACCGGGTCGAATTCGGCAGCTGGTACACGGGTCTGGCGCTGGCGCATACGCGCTTCCCCAGCGGCAATGTGCGCGGGAGTTCACTCAGCCTGGTCGTCGGTGTGACCGACGGCTTTTTCAGCTTCTCGCCCACCGACGAAGGCCGTCGCGCGGCGCCGTATCGCCGCACGGGCCTGGGCATCGACGAAGTCTTGCCGACGGTGGGCAGCTATCGCCCGCGGCACAGCAGCATCGGCCGCGACGGACTGCCCACGCGCGCGGCCATCGGCAAGGCTGGCGCCTCCTTGCGGCAGTACATCACCGAGGGCAGCTGGTGGGGCGTCGAAGGCGCCGGCGCCAGCACCGGGGGCAACGACGGCTATATGGAGCTCCTGTTCTCGGCGGGGCAGGACTGGGCCTTGAGCGCGCCGAAGCTGCGCGCCGGCTGGCATGCCGGTATCGGCCTGGGTGGCGGTGGCAACCTGGACACCGGCAATGGCTGGATCGTCAAGACCGGCCCGACGCTGCGCTGGATCAGCCCCTGGGGCCCGTCGCTCCATCTGGAGGCCGGCCTGATGGGCGCGCCGAGCGGCAGCTTCAAGAGCACGTACACGCGGGTGGCCATCGGCCTGCCGCTGGACAGCACGGCCCGCCGCGACGAGGTTTTCACGCCCACGAGTGGCACCGTGCGTTCGCAGGCGTTGTTCTTCAGCTATCAGCACCAGCCGGGCCTGCGCATGCGCGATGGCCGGCAAGAGGACATCGGTCACCTGCAGATGCTGTTGACGCAGGAACTGAGTGAGCATGCCTATGCCACGGTGCGTGCCGGCAGCGCGGCTTGGGGCTCGGCGGGCGGCTATTCAGTTGGCTTGATCGGCGCCGGCCTGCAGACCAGCCCGGTGATGAAGGGCCGGCTCAATTTCGGCGGCGGTCTGTTGCTGGGCGCTGCGGGTGGCGGCAGTGTTGCCGTCTCGGGCGGCGCGGCGGCGCAGAGCGAGCTCTGGGCGCAATGGCGCTTCGGCGAACAAAAGCGCACCCGCTTGCGCATGGCGGTCGGCCAATGGCGCAGCCTGCGCGGCGACACCCAGTCGACCAGCACCTTCGACCTCTCGCTGGGCTATGCCTTCGGTGCGGTGAGCCGCTGAGGCCGGCGGCGGCGACAATGCCGCCCATGAAAACCATTCGTCTGCGCGCCGGCAAGGAGCGCTCGCTGCAACGCCGCCATCCCTGGGTCTTCGAGGGCTCCATCGCCAAGGGCGGTGGCGACAGCGGCGAGACCGTGCGGGTCGAGTCGTCCGACGGCCAGTTTCTTGGCTGGGCGGCTTACAGCCCGCAGTCGCTGATACGGGCGCGGGTCTGGAGCTTCGATGAATCGGAGCGCATCGATGCCGCCTTTTTCCAGCGGCGCATCGCTGCAGCGGTTGCAGTCCGCGCGCGCCTACCCATCGCCTCGAACGCAATGCGCCTGGTCCACGGCGAGGCCGATGGCCTGCCGGGACTTGTGGTGGACCGTTACGACGATGTCTTGAGCGTGCAGTTCTCGTCGGCCGGCACCGAGCGCTGGAAGGCCCAGATTGCCGATGCGCTGCTGGCCGCCACCGGCCTCACGAAGATCTTCGAACGCAGCGACGCGAATGTGCGCGCGCTCGAGGGCCTGCCCGAAGTGCGCGCCTGGTTGCGCGGCGAGGGCCCGACCGAGCGCACGATCCAGGAGCACCAGTGGCAGCTGACCCTGGACGTGGCCGAGGGCCACAAGACCGGCTACTACCTGGACCAGCGCGACAACCGCAAGAAGTTCGCCGACACCGTGCGCCAGTACGGCTGTCAGCGCGTGCTCAACTGCTTCAGCTACACCGGCGGCTTCTCGGTCGCCGCGCTAGCGGGCGGCGCCACAGATGTGACGAGCGTCGATTCCTCCGGGCCTTCGCTGGCGCGTGCCACGGCCCATGTGGCGCTGAACGGTTTTGACCCGGCGCACCACAAGGCGCTCGATGCCGATGTGAACGCCACGCTGCGCCAGGCCTTGCAGAACGGCGAGCGCTATGACGCCATCGTGCTGGACCCGCCCAAGTTCGCGCCCACCGCCGCGCACGCCGAGCGTGCGGCGCGCGCCTACAAGGACATCAACCGCCTGGCCCTGAAGCTGCTGCAGCCGGGCGGCATCCTGTTCACCTTTTCCTGCTCCGGCGGCATCCCGCCTGACCTGTTCCACAAGATCGTGGCCGGTGCAGGCCTGGACGCGCCGGCCGACGGCTTCATCCTCGACCGCGTGGGCGCCACGCCCGACCATCCGCAGACGATCTGCTTCCCTGAGGGTGAGTATTTGAAGGGCTTGCTGATCCTGAAACGTTGATCAGGCGCTGGGGCGCGTCAGGTTCAGCCTCGGCTCGAACTTGCTCCGCTGCACCGCGAAGAAGCTCTTCACATTGCGAACGTTCGCCTGCTGCGTGAACAGGCGCTGCACCAGTGCGTGATAGGCCGGCATGTCGGCCACCTGCAGCACCAGCACGAAGTCCGGGCCTGGCGAGACGCGCCAGCATTGCTGCACGGCAGGGTCGGCTATCACCTTGGACTCGAAGTCGGCCAGGTGCTCCGCGCCTTGCCGGTCCAGCGTGATCTCGACGATGGCCGAGAGCCCGGCGCCCAGCTTGTCTGGCGAGAGCAGGGCCACGCGCCGCTCGATGATGCCGGCATCCACCAGGCGCTTGACCCGCCGCAGGCAGGTGGCCGGCGACACATGGGCCTTCTCGGCCAGCGCCTGGTTGGACAGGGCGGCGTCTTCCTGCAACAGATCCAGCAGCCGCCAGTCGGTTGCATCCAACTCCATTGGCTTGCGAATGATTGAATCGTTCGTTTGCATTTGATTTGTGAAATTATTCGCCGTGAATATTTCACGACGGACGATTATTGCAAATGTCGTTGAATTTTGACGGCAAATACCACGTCGGACTGCCTAGTATCCCGGCCATTGCAGCCATCCCTCCGGGAGACCAACCATGTGTGGCATCGTCGGCGCCGTCAGTCAGCGCAACATCGTTCCCATCCTGATCGAAGGCCTGAAGCGCCTTGAATACCGCGGCTACGACTCCTGCGGCGTGGCGGTGCACCAGGGCGGCGAACTGAAGCGCGCGCGCTCCACTTCCCGCGTGGCCGAGCTGCATGGGCAGACCGCTGAAGACGGCATCGCCTCCGGCACCGGCATCGCCCACACGCGCTGGGCCACGCACGGCGTGCCGGCGGTGCACAACGCCCATCCGCATTTCTCGCACGGCCCCAACGCCAGCGCCGCCACGGCGGGCCGCATTGCGCTGGTCCACAACGGCATCATCGAGAACCACGACGAGCTGCGCGCCGAGCTGCGTGCCCGTGGCTATGAATTCCACAGCCAGACCGACACGGAAGTGATCGCGCATCTGGTCGACCATCTCTATCACGGTGACCTGCTTGAAGCCGTGCAGCAAGCCATCACCCGCCTGAAGGGTGCCTACGCCATCGCCGTGTTCAGCCGCGACGAACCGCACCGCGTGATCGGCGCGCGCGAAGGCTCGCCACTGGTGCTGGGTGTGGGCACCGACCCGGCGCAGGGCGAGCACTTCCTGGCGTCTGACGCGATGGCCCTGGCCGGTGTGACCGACCAGATCGTCTACCTGGAAGAGGGCGATGTGGTCGACCTGCAGCTGGGCCGCTACTGGATCAGCCATCTCGATGCCGGCAGTGGCCGCTTCGAGACCGTGCAGCGCGAGGTCAAGACCGTGCACGCCCACAGCGGCGCGGCCGAGCTGGGCCCCTATCGCCACTACATGCAGAAGGAAATCTTCGAGCAGCCCGTGGCAATTGCCAACACGCTGGACGCGATCACCAGCATCAGCCCCGAGATCTTTGGTGACGGCGCTTACGGCGCCTTCAAGGAGATCGACTCGGTCCTGATCCTGGCCTGCGGCACCAGCTACTACTCGGGTTCCACGGCCAAGTACTGGCTGGAGAGCATCGCCAAGATCCCGACCAGCGTCGAGATCGCCAGCGAATACCGCTACCGCGACAGCGTGCCAAACCCGCGCACCTTGGTCGTTACCATCAGCCAGAGCGGCGAGACTGCCGACACGCTGGCCGCCTTGAAGCATGCGCGCTCACTGGGCATGCAGCACACGCTGACGGTCTGCAACGTGTCGACCAGCGCCATGGTGCGCGAGACCCAGTTCAGCTTCATCACCCGTGCCGGCGCCGAGATCGGCGTGGCGTCGACCAAGGCCTTCACCACCCAGCTCGTGGGCCTGTTCGTATTGACGCTGGCGCTGGCGCAGACCCGTGGCCATCTGAGCGAAGAGCAGGAAGCCGAGCACCTGAAGGCCCTGCGCCACCTGCCGGTGGCCGTGCAGGCTGTGCTGGCGCTGGAGCCGCAAGTCATTGCCTGGAGCGAAGACTTTGCGCGCAAGGAAAATGCACTCTTCCTCGGCCGCGGCCTGCACTACCCGATCGCCCTGGAAGGCGCGCTGAAGCTCAAGGAGATCAGCTACATCCACGCCGAGGCCTACCCGGCCGGCGAGCTCAAGCACGGCCCGCTGGCCCTGGTCACGGCCGAGATGCCCGTGGTGACGGTGGCTCCGAACGACGCGCTGCTTGAAAAGCTCAAGAGCAACATGCAGGAAGTTCGCGCACGCGGCGGCGAGCTCTATGTGTTCGCCGACGGCGACACGCGTATTGAGAGCGATGCCGGCGTCCATGTGATCCGCATGCCCGAGCACTACGGCGCCCTGAGCCCCATCCTGCACGTGATCCCGCTGCAGTTGCTGGCGTATCACACGGCTTGCGCGCGGGGGACGGATGTGGACAAGCCCAGAAACCTCGCCAAGAGCGTTACCGTCGAGTGATGCGTCTTTTCAGATTGGGTCTTTCACCGTACGGACAAAGACCTCGACTTCAGGCTTGAGCTTGCTGTCGTTGCATTCACCTGGAGCTTCCGTCAAGCTCCGAGGCAGATGCCCAGTGCGCGGGCCGTGGCGACGGTGTCTCCATCCACGGGGACCACTTTCATGCGGCCGGCCACGTCGGCAAGCGGCACGGCACGGACCTCATTGCCATCAAGCGCCACCATGATGTCGCTCTGCCCTGCTGCCAGACTCCGCACGGCAGCGGTGCCAAAACGCAGTGCAGCCACACGATCGAAAGCGGTCGGACTGCCTCCGCGCAGGAGATGCCCAAGCACGACACAGCGCGAATCCTTGCCGGTCAGTTGAGCCAGCTCCGTGGTGACCTGCTCGCCCACGCCGCCGAGTCTCTCGGCATGGCCGCCCCCGGCCGGGGCGACCACCACCCGTTTGCCGTCCAACGGGCGCGCGCCTTCTGCGACCACGACGATGGAGTAAGCCATGCCTCGTGCGTCGCGTCGCCGGATCAGGTCGGCCACGATGTCCAGATTGAAGGGCAGCTCGGGCAGCAGGATGACGTGAGCGCCACCGGCGAGGCCGGCATGCAGGGCGATCCAGCCCGCGTAACGCCCCATCACTTCGACAACGAGAATGCGATGGTGGCTGGCGGCCGTCGTGTGCAAGCGGTCGATGCAGTCCGTCGCGAAATCGACGGCCGTGTCGAAACCGAAGGTCGTGGCCGTGTGGGCCAGGTCGTTGTCTATGGTCTTGGGCAAGCCCACGACCTTGAGGCCGCGTTGGGCGAAGCGGTGGGCAATGGCCAGCGATCCATCGCCGCCCACTGCGACAAGGGCATCCACACCTTCATGGGCGAGGGCGTCAAGCACGTCCTGGGAACGGTCGCAAAGCAGCATGCCGCCGTCGGCCTGAGGTGTCGGAAAGGCAAACGGATCGCCCTTGTTGGTGGATCCCAGCAGGGTGCCGCCCAGGCCGGCGATGCCTTCCACGCGCTCCGCCGTCAGCCGCATGCAGCCGCCACCTGGAAAGCGCTCGGGGCGCAGCAACCCGTCATAGCCGTCACGGATGCCCAGGCAGTCCCAGCCCTGATGCTCGGCAGCGCGCGTCACGGCGTAGATGACCGAATTCAAGCCCGGCGCGTCGCCACCTCCTGTGGTGATCGCGATCCGGCGAATGGGGGAGGGGCTGTTGGCGGGCATTCGTCGAGCTGCGGCTGGGAGATTGCGCCGCTGAATGCTACCCCACCAGGCGCATTCAACAGCCCCGCGGATGCAGTGCCTGCCAAGGAGCTGCCTTTCGTTGACGCCGTCGCGACGCTTCATGCCAAGCGGCATGGGGCGAGGGGCCTCCTGCTTCGGCCGCGATGTACCGGATGCTGCTTGCTTGACGCAGCGCAAGCTGCGCACGCCGTGCTGCGCCCAGCATGGGAGCGTCAAGCACGGGCAGCAGCTCGCAGGAGGCTCCATGTACAAGCTGATTCTCGTGCCGCTGGACGGCAGCGCTACCGCCGAACGTGGCTTGCAGGAAGCGATCAGCCTGGCGATTCCGCTGGACGCCGGTCTGCGCCTGCTGCATGTGATCGATGCCTATCCCATGTATGCCGAACATGCCAGCGCTGCGGCCTTCCTGCAATCGATGGACGTGCTTCGTCAGCAAGGATTGGCCTTGCTCAGCAAGGCGGCCGAGCAATGCAAGAGGCAGGGCGTGCAGGTCTCTTCCCAGCTGCGCGAAGGCATCGGCGAGCGCGCTGCAAACGTGATCGTTGATGAAGCCACCAAGGAGCAATGCGACCTGATCGTGCTGGGCACGCACGGACGGCGAGGCATGAGCCGCCTGTTGATGGGCAGTGACGCCGAACTGGTGTTGCGCGGCAGTTCAGTGCCCGTGCTGATGGTGCGTGTGCCGGCACCGGACGCCGCCTAGACGCGCAGACCCTGCGCTCGCGTATCCGCGCGCCGTCGACGACCGCTGCGCCCGGGTACATGATCACCCGCGCGCCCGCTTTCACACCTTCGCGCAACCAGGCCGAACTGCCGTTGCGGGCTGCCAGCACCACGCGGGTGAGCCGTGCGCGCCCGGCGTCGGCCACGAACACGGTGGTCGTCTGCACATCGGCCACGCCGGGAAGCTCGCGCAGCTGCGCGGCCACTGCATCGGGCGCGCGCTTGAGACTGGCGAACACATCGGCAATGCGCCCCTGCGCATAGAAGTCGTCGCGGGCCTGCGCCAGTGAATCGACCGCAGACAGGCTGGTGACAAAGCCGCCGATGCCGCTGGCCACCACCAGCGCAATCGTCAGCGCCTGGCTCCACACAGGCGCAAGTCACGCAGCAGCTTGCGGTCCAGCGCTTTCAACAGGACAGCTCCGAGGGCTTGATGCGGTGCGCGTTCTTCACGATCTTCTGGATGCGTCATCGGCCGGATGTGGCTGTGGCGACATGGTTCGAATGTCCACGGTCTAGGGATGCAGCAGCTTACGGAAATGCAATGCGCCACCGCCTGACAACGAGGCCACCTGCTCCATGCCAAGGTGGCGTGCCAGGCGCAGCATGGGCTCGTTCTCGCGCAGCACATCGCATTCCAGCTTCCGCGTGCCCTGGGCCGCCAGAAAGCGCAGCAGCTTGTCCATCAGGATGCGGCCCAGGCCCAGGCCCTTGAGATCGGAGCGCACGATGATGGCGAACTCGGCAGCCTCGTTGTCTGGGTCGGTCACGGCGCGCACGACACCCAGCACCGTCGATGAGCCATCGACTTCGCTGCGCATGGCGATGAACGCCATCTCGCGCGCATAGTCGATCTGCACCAGACGCGCCTGCTGGCTCGCCGGCAGCTCGCGGCGCGAGCTGAAGAAGCGCAGCCGCAGGTCCTCGACCTCGAGCTTGCACACAAAGGCCTTGTGCGCCGGTCCGTCCTCCGGCCTGATCGGGCGCAGCAGCAGGGCCTCGCCTCTCCAGTCGACGGTCTCGGCCAGCTCGGCCGGATAGGGGAGGATGGCGAAGTGCGCCATGCCTGCCGGGCCGCGCGCGTCGAGGCGGATGCGTGCATCCAGGGCCAGCACGCCCTCTTCGTCGGCCCACAGCGGGTTGATGTCAAGTTCGGCCAGCTCGGGCAGGTCGGCCGCCATCTGCCCCACGGCGATCAGTACATCGCTGATGGCATCGAGCCGGGCGGGCGCATGGTCGCGATAGCCGGCCAGCCTTCGCGCCACGCGGGTGCGGGCCACCATGTCGCCGGCCAGTACCCGATTCAAAGGTGGGAGGCCGATGGCCCGGTCGGCCAGGACCTCCACCGCCGTGCCGCCTTCACCGAACAGGACGATGGGGCCGAACATCGGGTCCACGCTGGCGCCGATGATCAGCTCGCTGGCATGCGGCCGGCTGGCCATGGACTGGACCGAGAAGCCCGTCAGGCGCGCCGCGGGCATGGCGCCGCTCACCTGCGCCAGCATCGCCAGGCGAGCGCGCAGCAAGGAGGCCTCGTCAGCCAGATCCAGCGCCACCGCACCGCAGTCGCTCTTGTGGACGATGTCGGGCGAACGCAGCTTGAGCGCCAGCGGATAGCCGATGGCGGCGGCTGCAGCCAGCACTTCAGCGGCCTCCAGGCCCACGGCGCGGGTCTCGACCACTGGCACGCCATAGGCCTGCAACACGGCCTTGGCTTCGGTCTCGTCGAGCATCTCGCGGCCCTCGGCCAGCGCGCGGTCGATCACGCGGCGGGCATCGGCAAGCCGGGGCGGCGGTCCTTCGCTGGCGCTGGGCACCTGCTCCAGCAGTGCCTGGTTGTGGCGATAGCTGGCCAGCATCGCACAGGCCTGCACGGCCTCCTCGGGCGTTTCGTAGTCGGCCAGACCGGCCGCGCTGAAGGTCTCGCGGGCCCGGATCACCGAGTCGCCACCAAGCCAGCAGGTCATCATGCGGTGCCGCGCTGCGCCGGCCAGCGGCGCGCATGCCGTCGCAATGTCTTCGCTGCGCACGATGGCTGTGGGCGCATGCATGAACAGGATGGTGCCGCTGTCTGGGTCATCGATCAGGGCTTGCAGCGTGTCGACGTAACGCTGTATCGGCGCGTCGCCGATGATGTCGATCGGGTTGGCCCGCGACCAGGTGGCTGGCAGCTTCGCATCGAGTCGTGCCAGCATCGCATCGTCGAGCCCATGCATGGGCACCTTGGCCAGCGCCGCTGCATCTGCAGCCAGCACGCCAGCCCCGCCGCCATTGGTCATGATCGTCAGCACGCTGCCGGCGCTGTCGCGCAGGTGGGCCAGCGTGGCCGCTGCCGTGAAGAGCTCCTGGAGCCGGTCAACGCGCAGCATGCCAGCGCGCCGGATCGCCGCATCGAAGACCACGTCGGATGCCGCCATGGCCCGCGTGTGCGAGGCCGCCGCCTGCACGCCATGGCCGGCGCGACCGGCCTTGACGACGATCACCGGCTTGTTGCGCGCCGCAGCCCGCGCCGCCGACATGAACTTGCGCGGTGCCTCGATCGATTCGATGTAGAGCAGGATGGCGCGAGTGCCCGCGTCGCTGGCCAGATGGTCGAGCAGATCGCCGAAGTCAACGTCGGCATGCTCGCCCAGCGACACCAGGTGCGAGAAGCCGATTTCGCGCGACTTGGCCCAGTCCAGCATGGCCGTGACCAGTGCGCCCGACTGCGAGATGAAGGCGATCTCGCCCGCCAGCGCATCGGTGTGGGCAAAACTGGCGTTGAGGCGCAGATGTGGAGACATCAGGCCCAGGCAGTTGGGGCCGAGCACGCGCAGCAGCCAGGGGCGCGCCGCCTCCAGCATGGCGCTGCGCTGGGCGCTCGTCAGCCCGGCTGTCATCACGATGGCGGCGCGGGTGCCCCGTCGACCGAACTCGGTGATCAGCCCTGCCACGCTGTCGGGCGGCGTGCAGATCACCGCCAGGTCCGGGGCCGATGGCAAGTCCTCGGCTCGGGCATAGACGGGCTGGCCGTTCAACTGCTCATGATGGCGGTTGATGGCATACACCGGCCCCGCAAAGCCAGCGCCCAGCAACTGCTGCCATACGGTGGTGCCCACGCTGCCGGGCCGGTCGGAGGCACCGGCCACGGCCACGGAGGCGGGATTCAGCAGCTTGTCCAGATTGCGGATGCTCATGAAGCTTGAACTCTTTCATCGTCGGGTGCCGCCAGGAGCCGTCACAGCCCGCTGACTGCATGTCCTTGTCCTGGTTCCTTGCGGTCGGCTGGACTTGGGGCTCAGCCGATGAACTCCTGCAGCAAGGCTGTGTCAGTGTTGTTCAGTGTCTTCTGCGCCAGGGCGCCGAGCAGGTCGATGGCAGCTGGCGTGGCCACGTCGATGCCCAGGCCTGCTGAAGCGGGCCAGTCTGCGTCAAGGCGCAGGTAGCGCGAGCCCAGGCGGTCCTCCAGCATGGCCTGCACATGCTGCTGCTGGGCCGAGAGCATGGTCAACACCAGCCGGCCGTCGGACAACCAGCCCACAGCACCGGCGTCTTCGCGCACACCGCCTGAGGGACGGTAGTGCGCCACGGCGGTGCCGATGGAAAGCATCAGCACATGCTCGCCTGGCACGCCGATGAAATGCTCCAGCTCGTGCAGGGCGAGCTGGTCGGGTGCCACGGCGAACAGCCCTCCATCGGCATAGATCCGGCGTCCGATGCGCACCGAGGGGAAGTAGGCCGGCGCAGCGCAGGCGGCCATCGCCACATCGACGGCACTGCTCGCTCCATCGCCCAGCGATGCCGCTGCGTGCGGCGTCTTGAAGACCTTGGTCTGGCAATCTCGCACGTCGACCGCAGGCACGATCACCCGGTGCCTGGCATCCTCCAGGCGCTGCTCACCAAGCTCGTTGCGCAGGGCGTCCCGCAGTGCCTTGCCGCTGTACTTCGGCCCCATGACCGAGCGACTCAGGTCGACGAGCCGGCTCAGGGCGCCTTGGGGCAGTTCACGCGAGGAGAACACGGCCGGACCCTGCTCCATGAACAGGGTCACCAGGCGCGCCATCGGCACCTCGTAGGCCAGGGCCAGCGCCAGCAGCCCACCGATGGAGGTGCCCGCCAGCAGGTCGAAGCGCCTGCCGAGCGGCTCGCCTATGCGCTCCTCCAGGCCGGCGAGCACGACCGCGGTGTATAGGCCCAGGAAGCCGCCACCGGACAGTGCCAGCGCGCGCACGGGGCCGGGATTCTTGATCGGTGGGTATGCCATGGTGAGAGCTTGACTCGGAGCAACGAGATACAGCTTGATGCAGCTCAAGCAGCGGCAGTGGTGGGCTTGCTACCGTGAATCGTTCTGGTTCCAAACGAACGAACAGGAAGCCTCATGGATACCTCCACCAATTCCCAGTTGGCCAGCTTGCGCCAGAGTCTTGAGTCGCGCTTGTCGGCGTTGCAGGCGGAGCTGCTGGCAGCACAACGCGCACGAGGCGCGGCGCAGGACGAGCCAGAAGCGGGCGACACCAAGGACCTGGCTGACCGGCTGCAGCATGACGAGCTTGACGAGGCGCAGGTGCATCGCGAGCTGGGTGCCATGGCGGCCATCGAGGCGGCCTTGCGACGCGTTGACGACGGCAGCTACGGCGACTGCATCGATTGCGGCGAACCTGTCGGCCTCGCCCGTCTGCAGCTGTTGCCCGCGGCGTCGCGCTGCGCGGCCTGCCAAGGTCTGCACGAGAGCCGCTGGAGCAGAAGGTCTGAATAGCCCATCAGTGCAATGCAGCTGGGAGAGCGCGATGACTTCAGCCGAGGAGTGTGGATGAGCAGTACGCGCAGGGCCTTGCAGGCGCTCCATCGGCGGCTGTTGTCACGGCCGGCAAGAACTTTGGGCATGAGCGTTGCGCCACCTTTGCTCGCCGTGCTCTTGCAGTGGAGCCTCTGGTCGGTGATCCGGCCTTATGTTTGGTTTCTGTTCTACCCGGCCGTCTTCGTCAGCTCATGGTTCGGCGGCCGGGTGGCGGGACTGCATGCGACGGCGCTGTCCGCGCTGCTCGTCTGGTACCTGTTCATTCCGCCGGAGCTGCGCTTCTTCAAGGATGCCGGGGCGCCGGTGGTTCCCGTGCTGGTGTTCCTCGCGATGGGCGTTGTGTTCACGTTCTCGCACGAGCGCATGCGACGCAGCGAGCAAAGGCTGCGGGATCTGTTCGACCAAGCGGGGCATGGCATCTTCGTGGCGGATCTTGATGGCCGCTATGTCGATGTCAATCGGGCCGCTTGCCGGTTGCTGGGTGCACGGCGCGAGGACATCGTCGGGAAGGCCATCGCAGACTTCATCCCTTCGACCGATCTGCCCAGGCTTGAGGAGGCAAAGCGGCGGATGCTCCATGGCGAGACCCATGTGGCCGACTGGAACCTGAGGAGGAACGACGGCAGCTACCTGCCCGTCGAGGTCAGTGCAAAGATCCTGGCAGACGGCCAATGGCAGGCCTTTGTGCAGGACATCAGTGACCGACGCCGCGTCGAAGCCCAGCTCAGCCAGGCCGCTGCCGTTTTCGACAGCACCATGGAGGCCATCATCGTGACCGATTCTGAGGCGCGTATCGTCAACGTTAACAATGCCTTCACCAGCATGACGGGCTACACGGCTGACGAGGTGCTTGGCCGCAATCCTTCCTTCCAGCAATCAGGCCGCCAGGACGCACGCTTCTACGGGCGGCTCTGGTCAAGCCTGACCGCCACGGGACAGTGGCAGGGAGAGCTCTGGAACCGACGCAAGGGCGGCGAGCTGTTTCCGGTGTGGGAGAGCATCAGCGTCGTCAGGGATGCTGCGGGAGCCGTGTCGGGTTACGTATCCATACTGACTGACATCACCCGACTCAAGCAGGCCGAGGAGCGGCTTCGCCACCTGGCCAACCACGACCCGCTGACAGGGCTGCCGAACCGGCTGTTGTTCGTCAGCAGCCTGCAGCAGTCGATAGAGCGTGCGAAGCGGCATCGGACCAGGATGGCACTGATCTTCATCGATCTGGATCGCTTCAAACTGGTCAACGATTCGATGGGGCATGCCGCCGGAGATGAATTGCTGAAGGAAGTCGGTCACAGGCTCAAGAAGGTCGTGCGCGCCGAGGATGTGGTGTGCAGGCTGGGCGGTGACGAGTTCACGGTGGTGATCGAGGACGTTGCTCGCGTGGACGATGTGGCCACCCTGGCCCAGAAAATCATTTCCTCACTGGCCCTTCCGATCCTGCTCGAGGGCCGGGAGCTGGTTGTGTCGGCCAGTCTCGGCATTGCCCTGTATCCCGAGGACGCCGAAGGCGTCGATGAACTGAGCCGGGCTGCCGATGCAGCCATGTACCGGGCCAAGGAGCAGGGGCGAAACACGTTCGAGTTCTACACCGCAGAGATCACCGACAGCGTGCGCGAGCAACTGGCCATGGAGATGGACCTGCGGGCAGCACTGGAGCGCAACGAACTGACGCTGCACTACCAGCCACAGTTCGACCTGTCGACCATGAGCGTCACTGGCGTGGAGGCTCTGCTCAGGTGGCAGCACCCGAAGCTGGGGCTGCTGATGCCGGATCGATTTGTACCGGTCGCGGAACAGACGTCGTTGATCAACGCCTTGGGCGCCTGGGTGCTGCAACGCGCCTGTGCTCAATTGCGCGCATGGGTCGATGCAGGATTGGAACCGATCCGGATGGCCATCAATGTTTCCGGCCGTCAGGTCATGTATGACCACTTGGTCGCTTCGGTCGGCGGTGCGCTAGAGCAATATTCGCTGCAGGACATCGCTGCCTGTGTCGAGCTGGAGTTGACTGAAAGCGTGTTGCAGACCGTCGAGCCGAGCGCCGAAATACTGAACCGCCTGCGCAGCCTGGGCGTGCGGATCGCGATTGATGATTTCGGCGTTGGCTACTCTTCCTTGGGCATGCTCAGGCACCTGCCTATCGATGCGCTGAAGATTGATCGCTCCTTCATCCGCAACATGCCCGACGACGTAAATGCCAATGCCATCGTCAAGGCGGTGATCTCGATGGCGCACGCCCTGGGACTTCGGGTGGTGGCCGAGGGCGTCGAGACGGCTGTGCAGCTGGAATGCTTGCGCGAACTGGGCTGTGACGATATTCAGGGATTCCTGCTGGGGATTCCCATGCCTGCCGGTGAGTTCCAGGGCTTGCTGCAAGCAGCCGCAGCGGCGCCAACCCACGGACAGGAGGCCCCACCTTCTCGACCGGTGGCCGGGCTAGATGGGCCGAATGTCACGCAGGACGCGCGCCTTTAGTTCGCGCACCATCGAGGCGGAAGTTATGCGCTGGGATGGACCCGCAAAGCCGAAGGCCTGCAACTCGGGATCCGGCTCAGCGCCCGGGCCTCTGCACGAGGCGTGCAGCTCCTGCACGCCCGTCGCGCTGAGCAACTCGGCCGCATTCGCTGCAGTGATGCCGCTGCCTGCCAGGATGCCGATGCGCCCACGCCCCTGCCGGACCAGCGATGCGATCTGGGCGGCGCCCTCGGGCGCCGTCAATGCACCGCCGGATGTGAGGATGCGATGGAAGCCCAGCGCGATGGCGTCCTCCAATGCCTGCGATTGATCGCGCACGAGGTCGAAGGCACGGTGCAGCGTCAGCTGCATGCCTTGCGCGCGCTTGACCAGACCTTGCAGCAGCGCCAGGTCGAGCCGACCGTCGCGCGTCAGCGCGCCGATGGCAACGCCGGCCAGCCCCAGCTCGCCAGCCCTCTCGATATCGCGCAGCATCACGCGCTCTTCAGCGGCGTCATACGTGAAGCCACCGACGCGCGGGCGGATCAACGCTATTACGGGGATGGCCAACTTGCTGGCCTCCGCCATCAAGCCGGCTGACGCCGTGACGCCACCGAGGTCCAGGCTGGCGCACAGCTCGATGCGATCGGCACCACCTTCAAGCGCGGCGTTCAGACCGGCGACGTCATCAACGCAGACTTCCAGGACGCTCATGGCCTTGCTCATGAGAGGTCGGCGAAAGCGAACGCGGCGCCGATGAGCCCGGCCTGGTCGTTCAGCGGGCTGGGAATGAGCAGGGCGGCTTCGGTGCGCCGCAGGATCTGCTGGCGCACCGCCAGATCGAGCGCCGTGACGAGCGGTGTGCAGCGGCTCAATCCACCGCACACCGGCACCACGCTCGCGCCGGTGACGTTGACGACCAGGGCCAGCGGGCCCGAGACCAGTTCGATCCAGGCGCGCACCGTGGCTGCCGCCGACGGTTCGCCTGCGATCCAAGCGTCCAGGATCTGCAAGCTGCTCTGCATGCTCCCATGCAGGAACTCATGCAGGCGTTCCAGGCCGCGCGCGCCGCCTACCGTATCCAGGCAGCCGGTCATGCCGCAGCCGCACTTGAAGCGCGGAACGCGCAGGCTTCGGCCATCGCCAGCGTCGACCACCGCTTCGTTGACGATGGGCCCGTGACCCCATTCGCCGGTGAGACCACCCGCGCCGCGGACGAGCCGGCCGTTGACGATCAAGCCACCACCGACGCCCGTACCCAGGATCGCGCAAAAAACGACGCCATGGCCGATGCCGGCGCCGATGCGAGCCTCGGCCAGGGCCGCGCAATCGGCGTCGTTGGTCACCACAACGGGCATGCCAAGCAATGCAGTGAGATCCCGAGCCAGTGACCGGCCATTGATGCACGGAATGTTCGCGGCGGCGACTTCACCGGTGCCTGGATCCACGACACCCGCGATGGAGATCGACAAGGCTGATGAGCCTGTTGCGAAGAGGCTTGTGGCCTCACCGATTGCCGCGCAGAACTGCCCCCAGTCGTTCGCGGGTGTGGGCACATCGATGAGCAACTCGAATGCGCCATCGCTGGCCTGCCGAGCCAGGCGGATGTGTGAGCCGCCGATGTCTGCAACAAGCAGGTGGCGCGAGGCCGCAGCGAGCGCGGCGCTGCCATCTAAGGAGCGAAAGGTGGCGGGCTCAGGCATCGTCATTGGAGTGGAACTTTGGGGCTCGTTGCCGGGTGAGAGGCGCAGTCTAGGGCCTCGCGGCGCACGCGAGACGAGTGTCGCGAGTCGTCTGCACTTTGGTTTACTAAACAAAACTAAACTGCGCGCCAATTTTGAAAGTTAGTTGAACCTGGATTGCTTCCTTTGTACAAATTGCCCTGGGTGAAATGCGCTGTCTGCGGCCGCAGTCGGCCCGCGTTTTAGTCGTTTAGTAAATACCGATGGTTCTTCCCGAAATGCGCCCCGCGCGCCCGGGAATTCGAGCAGCCCCCGGCTGCCGAACCGACGCAATGAAAGCCCGTCCAAGGGCAAGACCAGGAGACAAGACATGACTTTCGGAACCCCTCTCGCTGCACGGCAGCGCCGCTGGCCCGCCACGCCCATCGCTGCCGCGGTGGGCATCGCGCTGCTGGCCTTCGGTGGTGCTCAGGCGCAAACCGCTTCCGCCGAGAAGCCGTCGGACAGGAAGGATGATGCGAAGGCCGAGGCCAAGCAGCTGGACACGGTGGTCGTCACCGGCTACCGCTCCTCGATCGAGAAGAGCCTCGACCAGAAGCGCAATGCCAATGCCATCGTTGAAGTGGTGACGGCCGAGGACGTGGGCAAGTTCCCCGACAAGAACGTGGCCGATGCGCTGCAGCGCGTGCCCGGCGTGATCGTCGACCGCAGCGGCGGCGAGGGCAAGAACGTGAGCGTTCGCGGCCTGTCGTCAGAACTGACGCTGACGCAGTTGAACGGCAACTACATCGCCACCGCCGAGTCCAACGGCAGCCCGACGCGTTCCTTCAACTACATGCTGATGCCGTCGAACATGCTGTCCAGCGCCGAGCTGTTCAAGACGCCCGAAGCACGCATCGATGAAGGTGGCGTGGGCGGCACGGTGATCCTGCGCACGCGCCGCCCGCTGGACGTGAAGTCCAACACCGGCTTCGTCAACGCGGAAGGCACCTGGGCCGATACCACCAAGAAGGCCGATGGCCAGTTCTCCGGCCAGTACTCCTGGCATGACCAGGACAAGCGCCTCGGCGTGCTGCTCGGCTACACCCAGCAGAAGCGCACGACGCGCACCATGGGCGCGAGCACCGAGAGCTGGCAGTGGTACGGCGACAACTACAAGGCGAATCCGGCCACCGATGTGAACGGCAAGCCGTCCGGCATGAGCAGCTACTGGTGGGGCCAGTCGGGCTTCTACGACCAGAACGGCAAGTACTACACCAACTTCATGATGCCGACTTCGGTCAACCTGAGCGTCAAGAACGAGGAGCGCGAGCGCAAGGGCGCGCAGGCCACGCTGCAGTTCAAGCCGCTGGACAACTTGACGCTGACGGCCAACTACTTCCGCTTCAATCTGTCGCAGAACTCGCAGACCAACATCCTGAAGGTGCCGGAATGGAACCTGGCTCGTTACGACGGCGATGGAAACTGGGCGACGGGCCGCCTGCTCGACAGCCTCACCTTTGATCGCAGCGGCACCATCGTGACCGGTGCGAACTACAGCGTGCATCCGGGCAAGACCTACTACTGCAGCGAATCCGCGGCTGCTGCCGGCGGCAAGGCACCGGGTGGCTGGGGGCCGGATGACTGCACCGTCCCGACGCCGCAGATCACCGGCAGCTACAACCGCGAGCGTTCGCTGTCGCAGACCGCCGACTTCGAAGCCGATTGGCATGGTGAATCGCTGGACGCCACCTTCAAGGCGGGCCGCACCTGGGCCAAGGGCGGCCCGGAGATGCAGTTCACCATGCCCATCAAGCCGCGCCTGCAGAACAGCAACGGCAGCTGGACCCTGGGCAATACGCTGAGCGCCTGGAGCCTGAGCGGCACGCCGACGATGAGCTTCTCGCCCGAGCTGATGGCCAACCTGCAGAAGGGCATTGGCGAGATCGACCTCGGTTCCACATCCTCCTCGTGGACCAAGAACGGCACGCATCAGAACTATGCGCAGGCCGACTTCACCTGGCACCAGGACGGCGAATGGCTGGACTCCCTGCAGTTCGGCATGAAGCTGCGCGACGGCGGCACGCGGCGCAGCACGGGCAACAACTACTGGGTCTGCCAGGGCGCCGACCCGGCCAACTACGACAAGCGCTACCAGAGCGGCTGCGACCCCACGGCCAACAAGTTCCAGTCGTCCTTCCTCTACACCGACTCGCTGGGTGACCTGGCCGGTGGCATCAAGGCCAGCGCCTTCCCGGCGATCAACTATCCGGCCTATGTTGCCTACCTGAACCAGACCTACGGGGCGATGCAGACCCGCCAGGAAGACAACTTCGTCTACCACGTTGACGAGAAGATCATGGCGGCCTATCTGCAGGCCAATATCCGCACCGAGCGGCTGCGCGGCAACGTCGGCCTGCGCATGGTGCGCACCAGGCAGCATGCCGATTCGACCGACCAGGTCGACTACTACAACGACTACTTCTTCGACGGCGCGGATGGCAACCCCGCCCCCTGTCGTGCGGGCGGCCTGCCTGCAGTCGGTGCACCCGCCGGCTCGGGTTGCGTCAGCGGCTTCACCCGGCTGCCGGACAGCAATTCCAATCCGGCCACCGGCCACACCTCGTCGTTCGTGGTCAGCTCGCTGGACCGCACTTATAACGACCTGCTGCCCAGCTTCAACCTGGCCTATGACCTGACGAAGACCCTGCTGCTGCGCGCCGCCGCCTCCAAGGTGATTGCGCGGCCGAGCTATGGCGACATTGCCTCGCCCGGTGGGCTGAAGTACTTCAGCCAGGAGTACGTGAACGATCGTCGCCTGATCGGTGGCGCCGACAAGGTGGGCTGGTTTGGAGAAGGCAGCAACAAGAGCCTCGAGCCCTACAAGGCCACGCAGTACGACCTGGGCCTGGAGTGGTACTTCCATCGCGGCTCGGTGCTCGGCGCCGGCCTGTTCCGCAAGAACGTCAGCAACTTCTCGGTGCCGGTGGTGCGCGACATGGCGATGAACGTCGGCGGCAATACCGTGACGGTGCAGAACTATGCGACCAGCGCTGGCGGCCGGGACGGCGTCTCGCAAGGCGTCGAGCTGTATGCGCAGCACACGCTGGATTCCGGTCTCGGCTTCCAGTTCAATTACACCTACAACAAGACCAACCAGGCGGCCATCAAGCTGGCGGATGGCACCGAGGTCGGCAAGTCGCCGCTGGTCGGCAGCGCCAAGAACCAGGCCAATGTGACGGTGTTCTACGGCAACGATCAGTACCTGGTGCGCGCCTCCTACAACCGCCGCGGTGTGGTGGTGGGTGGCCTGGTCAATGGCTTGAATGTCTATGAAGAGCCCTACGACCAGATCGACCTGAACGCGGCCTACAACATCAGCAAGGAACTGAGCCTGAGCGCCTCGGTGCTGAACCTGACGAAGCAGGAGACGCGGGCACACCTGGGCAACGACACCAAGGACCGCTTCTATTCGAACGCTTACGCCGGTCGCATTGCCTATGTGGGGCTGACCTACAAGTTCTGATGGATTCTTTTCCTCGATCCCCCTCGCGTCTGACGGCGTGAGGGGGCTTCACATCGGCAGTCATCAGCATCAACCAATGCGACTGCCGATCTTTTCTTTTGCAGAGACCGAGGCGAGCGATGGACGACACGGGCAGCAAGCGAATTCGACGCGTGGTCGTCGTCGGCGGCGGCAGCGCCGGCTGGATGGCGGCGGCTGCGCTGGCCACCTATCTCGGCAAGCAGGCTTCGGTGCGCCTGGTCGAGTCCGAAGAGATCGGCATCGTCGGCGTCGGCGAAGCGAGCGTGCCGCACATCCGCCTCTTCAACGGGCAGATGCTGGGCATCGACGAAGCCGAATTCGTCAAGCGTACGCAGGGCGCGATCAAGCTCGGCATTCAATTCAATGACTGGAGCCGCATCGGCGACAGCTATATCCATGGCTTCGGTGTCATCGGACGTTCGCTCGGGCCCTTGCCCTTCCATCAGTTCTGGCTGAAGCAGTTCCTCTCGGGCCGGGCCTCGCCCATCGGCGACTACTCGCTGCAGACGGTGATGGCGCCGCAGGGCAGGTTCATTCCCGGTGACCCCAATGCCCCGGCCAGCTCGCCGATGGCCGACATCGCCTACGCCTATCACTTCGATGCCAGCCTTTATGCGCGCTTCCTGCGCGAGCTGTCCGAGGGCCGCGGCGTGCAGCGCATCGAAGGCAAGATCGTCAGCGTGAACCAGCAGGCTGAAAGCGGCTTCGTCGAATCGGTGAAGCTGGAAGGCGGCGGAGTGGTCGAAGGCGATTTGTTCATTGATTGCTCGGGCTTTCGCGGCCTGCTGATCGAGCAGACGCTGAAGACCGGCTACGTGGACTGGACGCATTGGCTGCCCTGCGACCGCGCGATGGCGGTGCCCAGCGGAGGCGTCGCCC
The DNA here is from genome assembly GCF_044043925.2 of Paucibacter sp. JuS9. Classification (NCBI taxonomy): domain Bacteria; kingdom Pseudomonadati; phylum Pseudomonadota; class Betaproteobacteria; order Burkholderiales; family Sphaerotilaceae; genus Roseateles; species Paucibacter sp. JuS9. The sequence goes on along the minus strand of NZ_CP194172.1, from coordinate 3,586,381 downwards.
CGATCACGCCCTACACCCGTGCCACCGCACGCGCGGCCGGCTGGCAGTGGCGCATTCCGTTGCAGCACCGCGTGGGCAACGGCTATGTTTATTCGAGCCAGTACATCAGCGACGACGAGGCCGCCGCCACCCTGCTCGCCAACCTTGATGGCAAGGCCTTGGCCGAGCCGCGCCCCTTGCGCTTCACCACCGGCATGCGCAGGAAATTCTGGAACAAGAATGTCGTGGCCCTGGGCCTGGCCAGCGGCTTCCTGGAGCCGCTGGAGTCCACCAGCATCTACCTGGCGCAGTCGGGTATCAGCCGGCTCTTGAGCCTGTTCCCGGATCGCGACTTCAACCCACTGCTGAGCGAGCGCTTCAACCGCGAGTCGGCCGTCGAGTACGAACGCACCCGCGACTTCCTGATCCTGCATTACCACGCCACCGAGCGCGACGACACGCCGTTCTGGAACTACTGCCGCACGATGTCCATCCCGGACAGCCTGCAGGAGGCGATGGACCTGTTCCGCTGCGATGGCCGCTACTTCCGCAACGGTGAAGATTTCTTCGCCTTGCCGAGCTGGGTGCAGGTGATGCTCGGCCAGCGCATCCTGCCTCAGAGTTACCACCCTGTCGTGGATGACATGCCCGAGGACAAACTGGCCAGCTATGTCGACGGCATGCGTGCGGCGCTGGCGAGCGCCGTCGCGGCCATGCCGACGCATCAGCAATGGATAGACCGCTATTGGAAAGCGCCCGCCCCATGAGCAGAGATTCGCTGTGGCCGTCCCTCAAGCAAGCCGCGTGCGGCCTGGCCTTGCTCGCCGCTGCCCTGCCAGTGTTGGCAAGGGAGTCGGCCAGTTTCGGCATCGACAAGGGCTGGACCTTTCGCCTCTTGCCCGGCAACGCGCAAGTCGCCAAACATGCGGAAGCAGCGATCGCACGTGCGGCGAAAGTGCCCGGCACGGTGCACACCGACCTGCTGGCGCACGGCTTGATTCCCGACCCCTATGTCGGCGCACCCGAAGCCGCGCTGCAGTGGATAGGCCTGGCCGATTGGGAATACCAGACGCGCTTCGACGCACCGAGCACCGCACTGACGAGTGCGCGCAGCGACCTGGTGTTCGAAGGGCTGGACACGTTCGCCGAGGTCTACCTCAATGGCGAGAAAGTGCTGACAGCCGACAACGCCTTCCGCAGCTGGCGCGTGCCGGTGCAGGCCAGACTGCGCGCCAAGGGCAACGCGCTGCGCATCGTCCTGCGCTCGCCCATCGTCAGCTTGCTGCCGCAGGTGCAGGCGATGCCGCACAAGCTTGCGGGCAACTATCCATCGCCCCATGGTGACGAGCCGGCCGATGCAATGACCGGCAACTTCGCGCGCAAGCCCGGCTATCACTACGGCTGGGACTGGGGGCCGCGCTATGTCACGGCCGGGCTCTGGAAGCCGATCGTCCTGCAGAGCTGGAATGCCGTGCGTATCGCTGACCTGCAGCTTCGACAGGACCATGTGCAAGCGGCTCGGGCCGACGTCGTTGCGATCCTGTCGGCCGAGGTTGAGCGCGATGGCCAGTTCGACTTGCGCCTGTGGCAGACCGAACCGGGCGGCAGGCGTTCTCTTGCGGCCGAGCGTCGCGTGGCCATGAGCGCCGGCGAACAGCGTATCGAACTGCCGATTCACATCGACCGCCCGCAGCGCTGGTTTCCGAACGGCTACGGCGCGCAACCGCTGTACCGCTACGAGCTGGAAGTCAGCGACGGCAAGAACGTCGTCGCCAAGACGACTGCGCGTACCGGCCTTCGCAGCGTCGAGCTGCGCCGCGAGCCGGATGGCAAGGGCCGCAGCTTTCATTTCGTCGTCAACGGCATTCCGGTGTTCGCCAAGGGCGCGAACAGCATTCCCTTCGACATGTTCCAGCCGCGGGTGACCAAGGCGCAATTGCGCCGCGTGCTGCAGTCGGCGCGCGACGCGAACATGAACATGCTGCGCAGCTGGGGCGGTGGCTATTACGAGAGCGAGGAGTTCTTCGACCTGGCGGATGAGCTGGGCCTGCTCGTCTGGCAGGACTTCATGTTCGGCGGCGGCATGCAGCCGGCCTATGACGATGCCTTCCGCGCCAATGTGATCGAGGAAGCGCGCCAGCAGGTGCGCCGCCTGCGCAATCACCCGAGCCTGGTGCTCTGGTGCGGCAACAACGAGCAAGAAGTCGCCTGGAAATACTGGGGCCAGGGCAAGGCCTTGAAGGAGGCCGATCCTGTTTTCGCTGACAAGGTCTGGCAGGGCTATGTGCAGCTGTTCGGAACTGAGCTTCGACAGCTCGTGGCCGAGGAGGGGGGCGGCATCGCCTACTGGGCCAGCTCGCCCAGCGACGACGGGGGCGACGTGGCCAACACGCCGGCCAGCGGCGACATGCATTACTGGGAGGTCTGGGGAAACCCGGCGCATCCGGTGACCAAGTACCTGGAGATCACGCCGCGTTTCATGTCCGAGTACGGCCTGCAGGCTTGGCCGGTGCAGCGCACGATCGACGCCTTCGCCAAGCGCAGCGAGCAGGGCCTGGCCACGCCGGTGATCGTGGCGCACCAGAAGTTCATGGCCGGCAAGGGCAACGAGCGCCTGAAGAAGTACGTGAAGGATGAGTTCGGTGAGCCCAGGGATTTTGCTGACTTCGCCTATCTGAGCCAGGTCATGCAGGCCGAGGGCATCCAGCTCGCCGCCTTGCACCACCGCGCCAGCCGGCCGTTCACCATGGGCTCGCTGTACTGGCAATTGAACGACGTGTGGCCGGGCGCCTCCTGGTCCGGCATCGACTGGTTCTGCCGCTGGAAGGCTTTGCAGTTCCATGCGCGGCGCTTCTATGCGCCGGTCGCTGTGGCTGCGCTGCGCGACGCCGAAGGCAAGACCTCGGTCAGCCTGCTCAACGACCGCACGCAAGCGCGGCGCGGCGAGCTGCGGCTGCGCTTGATGACGCTCGATGGCAAGACGCTGCGCGACGAACGCCGGCCGGTGGAGTTGGCGCCGCTTTCAGCAACGAAGCTGGCTCACTACACCGATGCCGAGTTGGCGGGCGTTGCCGATCCGGCATCCACCGTCGCGGTGTTCGACCTACAGGTGGAGGGCGAGCCGGCGTCGCGCGGCGTCGTCTACTTCAGGGCGGCGAAGGACATGAGCTGGCGTGATGCTCGCCTGCAGGCCGAGCTGAGCCGCGATGGCCAAGGCTTCAAGCTTCTGCTGAAGGCGACGAGGCTGGTCCGTGCCTTGTGGGTCGATTTCGGAGACCTTGACGCCGAGGTCTCCGACAACGCCCTGACCCTGCTGCCTGGCGAGCGCATCAGCCTGCGCCTGTCTTCCCAGTCCGGCCTTGAAGCGCTGCGCAAATCACTGCGCCTGCGTTCCCTGGCCGACTGAGCAGCCAGCTTCCCTGGCATTCAGGCAGCACGCCTGCGCCTGTAGGCGCCATAGCCCACATGGCACAGCCAGAACAGCAGCGTCGCCAGGATCGCAAGTGCCGGCACGAACAGCCAGGCCGAGCCTTGCAAGGACTTCGGAAAGACTTGTTGCTGGCCCAGGAACAGCGAGTTGGCCGCAATGAAGAGCGCAACGCACATGCGCCACAAATGGCGCGCCAGGCGGGTGGCACCGCTGACGCCGCGCCGCAGGATCAGGCGCAGGTCGCCCACCGCCGCCAGGCTGCCCACGATCATGAACAGCACGAAAGCCGCCGCCGGCTGCCCGTCGAGCTGGCCATTCGGGCTTTGTGCGGCAAGCCGCATGAAGTAGGCGCCGGCTGCCACGATGCCCGTTGAAGTCAGCAGCAGCCCGTAGTCGAAGGCCCCGATCTGACCGGGCTTGCGCTTGAGCACCGCCCAGGCGCTCAGGACCAGGTAGAAGGTCAGCACCCCCGCCACCACCGAGGCGCGTTCGGGCGTGGGGAGGAAGGGCGCTACGGCAGCCCCGATGGCGGACATGAGCAACATGGCAATGACGAAGACCTTGCCGCTCCGGCGGTGCAGGCGCGAGCCCTTGCGGAACACCATGGAGGCCGCACCGGAGAGCAGGCCGACGCTGCCGGCGCCAATATGCAGGTAGAGCACGGCCGCGGCGGCGGCGTGAACCAGGGCAGGACTGTCGGGGTTGACTTGGAGAATGGGCATGGCTCGGACTGTTCAGGGCTTGATTTCAGGTGGGGCGGAGCGCGGGGTGCTTCAGCGTTGCTGGCGTGCAAAGAAGTCCCAGATCATTGCGGGCCCGTCGGGCTGCATCGGTGAAGGTCCCAGCAGGCGGGGGCGCTGCGCGTAGGCTTGCGGCAGGCCGTGGCCGCCGCCGTGAATGCTCACCAGTTCCACCTCGTTCTTGCCCTGCTTGTGCCAGCGGGCTCGCTCGACCCTGACACCCTCGTCCATATCGACGTGGCTGACCTGGGGCGCGCCACCCAGGTGGTTCCAATCGGCGAAATACTGGGCCGATGCGCGCGAGGACATGACCGGGCCGCCCTCGTAGAACAGCCCCAGCAGATTGATCTCGCCACCTTCATAGGGCACCAGCGGATCACGCGTGCCGTTCATGATCATCACCGACGTGCCATTCGCCGCCGGCTGGCATTGGAAGTTCTGCGGCGTCGGCAGATTGGCGGCAACTGCGGCCACCGCCCGGTAGCGGGTCGGGTGTTCCAGCGCCAGGCGGATCGCCATCGAGCCGCCAGATGAAACGCCGGTCGCGAACACCCGCGCCGGGTCAATGCCGATCTCGCCGACCAACTTGTCGACCATGGCGGCCACGAAGCTGGCGTCGTCGGCACTGACACCGTTCACCTTGACGTCGCCTATCACGCTGCAGTCGTTCCAGCTGAAGCCAAAGGACTTCGGGTAGACGACCGCGAAGCCATGCTGGTCGGCCAACCGGTCAAAGCCATAGCCGGTGCCGGCGCGGATGCGCTGTGCGTCCTCGCCCGAGCCATGCATGACCACGACCAGGGGCGCGCCCTTGGGCAGGTTCTTGGGCACATAGAGGCGGTAGCGCCGCGTCACGCCGGACATGTCGATCGATCCCTTGGCCAGGGTGCCAGACAGCTGCGGCTGCGCCGGATCGGGCGTATAGACGAAGTAGCCGAACAAGCCGGCCAGCACGGCCAGCAGGGCGAACAGGCCCAGAAGGCCAAGCAGCAAGTAGCGCAGGAAGTTGTTCATGACGAAGCGGTCGATGGAGTGAGCACGCCTACTGTGCCTTGGCAACCGGGCCTTGGCCCAGCCGTGCCAGATCGGCGACGGCGCCGCCATGACGAGTGACGCTCGGCGGCGACCAATGGCGCTGGCATGCGCTTCTCGCCGGGCCGGGCCGTTCGTCCCTACCGGGCGTGACTGAGTAGCCGCAGCCCGTCACTCGTCTGAGCGCGGGCATCCAGGGTCGATGGGATGAAAACAATGACGCCGTCCCTTCGAATTTTCAACGGCAGGCCGTGTCTCCAACGGCCTGCCTTCAGCCCAAACCACCCATGAACACGCAATCCTTCCCCACACGCAGCCCCCGCTCGATCACAGTGGCCATTGCCCTGCTGGCCTCGCTGGGTGCTCTGGGCAGCGCCCAGGCCGCCATCTTCAAGGACGCCCAGCTGGAGTCGCTGCAGGATGCCGGCAAGTACGCCGAACTGGAGCAGCAGGCCCGGGCCCGCCTGAAGGCCAACGCCGGCGATGCCGAAGCCAGCGCGGCTTTGTCCCTGGCGCTGACCTTCAGTGATCCCCGCGATGCAAAGCGGCTCGAGGCTGGCGCGCAGCAGGCCAGGCTTTGCACCGAACAGCACCCGACGGTGGCGGTCTGCCATCTGGCGACCGCCCAGAATCTCAGCATGCAGATGCTCGACCTTGGCATGTTCAAGGCCATGGGCCTGCTGGACAGCCTGAAGGCGTCCTGGGTCCGCACCCTGGCCCTGGATCCGGCCAGCTTTGTGGCACGGGTGGAGCTGGCCAAGCTCTACCTGACGGTGCCCGGCATGATGGGCGGCAGCGTTTCCAAGGCCCGCGAGCTGGAGGCCGCAGTGCGCAGCAGCCAGCCTGAAACCGCGCGCCTCATCCGCGTCCATATCGCCGCCGAGGCCAAGAATTGGCGCGAGATGGAAACCGAGTTGCTGGCGCTCAAGCCGGGTACGGACTCGGCCATGCGGGACGAGGCGCGCAACGCCACCATGCAGCTGGCGCTGATCTTTCTGAAGGACGGCAAGGACCTGGCCAAGGCCCGGAGTCTTTATGAGGGCCTGCAGCGCGATCAGCCGAGTCAGGCTGCCGGCCACTACGGCCTGGGTCGTGTCCACGTCGCCCAGGGCCAACTCGACGAAGGCATTCGCCTGTTGGAGCGGGCCAGGACGCTGAGCGGCGCCGAGGCCTTGCCCGTCGACCATCGCCTGGGTGACGCCTACCTGGCCAAGGGCGACAAGGCGCGAGCCTTGGCCGCCTACGAGCGCTTCATCGCCAACAAGCGCGCCAATCCGGCCAATGTGGACGAGGTCCGAAAGCGCCTGGCCAAGCTCGGCTGATGGCGCCCACCTCACCTCGCCGCAGCCCTGATCGACTTCAAGCCACGGACCCCTCCCATGAATGACAACGACGTCCCTCTCTGGCGCCTGCGCCTGCTGCGCGCGTTCTATCTGCTGATCACGGTGGGCCTGACCCTCTCGTTCGGCCCCGTGATGCTGCAACACACCGACCTCTGGGCACAGCGCAAGGGCGAAACGGCCTCGCTGGTGAGCGGGCTGGCGATCCTGTGCCTGTGGGGGCTGCGCTACCCGCTGCAGATGTTGCCGCTGCTGATCTTCGAGCTGATCTGGAAGTCGGTCTGGTTGATTGCCATCGCCTACCCGCTGTGGCGGGGCGGGGCGATGACCCCGGCCGTGGAAGAGACCGCCTTTGCCTGCGCGATGGGGGTGGTGCTGACGCCGCTGGTGCTGCCATGGCGCTATATCGCGCACCACTATTTCCGCAAGCCTGGCCAGCGCTGGCGCTGAGCGCCGCTGGCATGGGAAGCTGGCGAACTCAGCGCTGCCATCGAGTAACCTGCCGTGATGTCTCCTCTCATTCCCCAGACAAGCCACGCGCGCGGATGGCGGACCTGGCTCGCCTGGCGACGCGTTCGCGTCGTCGGCCTCATCTGTGCGCTCCTGACGCTGCTGTTCAGTTTCAACTGGGCGTCCGGCTTGATGAGCGTGGTGTTGCGCGTGTTCACGACCGGCCTGGTGCTGCTGCTGGTCTTCGGCTTGTTCGAGCAATGGCCGCGCCGCCTGCCCAGATGGCTGGCACGCTGGGCGCTGCAGGTGGCGGCGGTCGGCTTGGCGGTGCCCATTACCCTGTTCGTGATCTACATGCTGAGTACGGCACCGGGTGCACCCATGTTCTGGGAGTCGCCCAAGCGCCTGACGGGCTTCACCAACCTGGTCTTCTTCGGCATGCTGGTGGCGCCCTGGGTGGCCCTGACGGCCCTGCTGCGCCAACGTGAGGCAAGAGTGGAAAAGCAAGCGATCGACTTCGAGCTGGAACGCAGCGAGCTGGCCCGCCAGGCGCTCGATGCGCGCATGCGCCTGCTGACCGCGCAGGCTCAGCCGCATTTCCTGTTCAACACCCTGGCCAATGTGCAGGCGCTGGTGGAGGCCGGCTCGCCGCGCGCCCCCCAACTGCTGCAAAGCCTGACCGACTATTTGCGCGCCGCCGTGCCGCGCCTGGATGGCTCGGCCAATACGCTGGGCCAGGAGCTCGAGCTGGTGCGCGCCTACCTGGAGCTGATGCAGATGCGCATGCCCGACAGGCTGGCCTTTGCGCTGCACATCGGCCCCGGCGTGGCTCAGCTGCCTTGCCCGCCGATGACCCTGCTGACCCTGGTGGAGAACGCCGTGCAGCATGGCATCGACCCGAGCGAAGAGGGCGGCCGCATCGACGTGCATGCCGAGGTGCTGGACGGCGGGCGCTGCCGGTTGCGCGTCGTCGACACCGGCATCGGCCTGCAGGCCAGTGGCGGCGGACTCGGCACCGGCCTGGCCGCGCTGCGCGAACGCCTGCACTGGGCCTATGCTGGCGCGGCCACGCTGGAGCTGAGCGAGGTGGCGCCGCATGGCGTGGAGGCGGCGATAGCATTCACCCAAGCTCAGCCATGAACACTGCCGCCCCGACCGCCCCGACCGCCCTGATTGCCGACGACGAGCCACTGCTGAGGGAGATTCTCGAAGCGCGCCTGGCCGCCGTCTGGCCGGAACTGCAGATCGTCGCCCAGGCGCGCAATGGCCGCCAGGCGATCGAGCTGTTCGAGCAGCATCAGCCGGCCATCTGCTTTCTGGACGTGCACATGCCGGGCCTGAGCGGTGTGGAGGTGGCGCGGCTTATCGGCAAGCGCGCCCACCTGGTGTTCGTCACCGCTTTCGACCAGTACGCGCTCGAGGCCTTCGCGCACGGCGTGCTCGACTACCTGGTCAAGCCGGTCACGGCAGTGCGCCTGGCCGAGACGGTGGAGCGCCTGAAGGCGCGCCTGCAGCAGGCCCAGCCGGCCGTGCACAGCGAGGCGCTGCTGGCGCAGCTGGCCAGCCGGCTCAAGCTGGACCAGCCCGAGCCGCTGCGCTGGGTACGCGCCACGGTAGCTGGCTCCCTGCGCATGATCCCGGTTGACGACATCGACTATCTGAAGAGCGACACCAAGTACACGCTGGTGGCCTATCGCGATGAGGGGCATGCGGCCGAGGCCTTGATACGCACGCCGCTCAAGGACCTGCTGGCGCAGCTGGACCCCGCACACTTCAGCCAGGTGCACCGCTCGGTGGTGGTCAATCTGCGCTCGATACGCCGCATCACCCGCAGCGAGAACGAGACGGGCGAGATCGAACTGAAGGGCCGCACCGAACGCCTGCCCGTGAGCCGCAGCTACCTGCCCCTGTTCAAGGAAATGTAGGCGCGCACCCCGCAGGGCCACGCCGTCGCTGCCATGCCCGGCACCACTGCCCCGGGCTGTACCGGCTCAACTCGTGTTTAGTAAAACGCGCTAAAAGAGCGCCGATCCGGCGACTTTGATTGACGCCTCAGGAGGCGGCGGATACAAACATCACCCATGAACAAAGGCGGTGATTCCAGTCCGCCGCATGCCCGGAAGCGCTCCCAGAAGCGTTTATTAAACCGAATACCGGAGACGCCTGATGCTGATGATTCCGCCGCCTGGCCTGCCGCATGAGCGGCCACGACACCCAGAGGCGCGGCCGTGAGCCAGGTCACCATCCGCGACATCGCGGAGGCCACCGGCCTGTCGATAGGCACGGTGTCGCGCGCGCTCAAGAACCAGGCCGGCATGACCGAGCTGACGCGCAACAAGGTGCGCGAGGCCGCGCAGCGCCTGGGCTACGACTTCTCGCAACTGAAGAAGACCCGCATCCGCCGCATTGCCTTCCTGCTGCACAGCCAGCACAACACGCTGGCCTCCAGCCCCTTCTTCTCGCCGGTGCTGCATGGCGCCGAAGAGGCCTGCCGGCGCGAGGGCATCGCGCTGTCCTTCATCGTGGTCGGCCCTGCAGAGCCGGTGCTGGACCAGGTGCGCGTGCACCAGCCCGATGCCATCCTGTGCGCCGGCTTCTTCGAGCCCGAGGTGCTGGGCGCCTTGATGCTGACCGGCAAGCCCATGGTGCTTGTGGACATGCAGCGCCGCGGTTTCAGCTCGATCAACCCGGACAACCTCCTCGGCGGCTTCCTCGCCACGCGCCATCTCTTGCGCAGCGGCCGGCGCCGTATCGCGATGCTGTCGGGCTCGCTGGCACACTACAGCATCCAGCAGCGCAACCGCGGTTTTCGCCGCGCGCTGTTCGAGGCCAAGGTGCATGCCGACCCCGACCTCGAGGTCATCGTGCCGACCATGGGTGAGGGGGACGAGGGCGTGGTCGAGGCGATGCGCAGCCTGTTGCGCCTGTCCAAGCGTCCCGACGCCGTGTTTTGCTACAACGACAGCACGGCGCTGGTGGCCATGAAGACCTGCCTGAGCGAAGGCCTGAAGATTCCCTACGACATCATGATCGTCGGCTTCGACGACATCAGCAGCGCGGCGGTGGCTGTGCCGCCGCTGAGCACGGTGCGCGTGGACAAGGAAGGGCTGGGTGCTGCCGGCATCCAGCTGCTCCTGAACCACAAGCCTGACGAACCGCCCGCCGAGATGACCCTGCCCGTCGAAATGATCGTGCGCGAAAGCAGTTGCGACGAATAGCTCGCACACCAACCACCACACCTTGACCATGTCCGACTTCCCCGATTTCCGCTCTCGGGCGGTGCTGCTCGACCACGCGCGGCACAGCATGAGCTTCTATCACCCGCGCTGCATCGACGCGAGTGGTGGCATGTACCACTTCTTCAAGGACGATGGCAGCGTCTACGACGCGCAGCATCGCCACCTGGTCAGCAGCACGCGCTTCGTGTTCACCTATGCGATGGCCTACCGCCACTTTGGCGATCCGGCCTACCTGGAGGGGCTCAGGCATGCGCTGCGCTTCCTGCGCGAGGCGCATCGCGACACAAGGCATGGCGGCTACTCCTGGCTCCTGAAATGCGACGCCGGCCAGCGCGAGATCAGCGATGGCACGCAGCATGCCTACGGCCAGGCATTCGTGCTGCTCGCCTATTCGCATGCGGTGATAGCAGGCCTTGACGAAGCCCGACCCTGGGTGGCCGAGGCCTTCGAGATGATGGAGCGGCACTTCTGGGATGCCGAGGCCGGCCTCTATGCCGATGAAGCCAGCCAGGACTGGCGTGTGCGCTCGAGCTACCGAGGCCAGAACGCCAACATGCATGCCTGCGAGGCGATGCTGGCGGCGCACCAGGCCACCGGCGAGCGGCGCTATCTGGAGCGCGCCCACATGCTCGCCTTCAACATCACGCAACGCCAGGCCGAGCGCTGTGGCGGTCTGATCTGGGAGCACTACGACACCCAGTGGCAGCCCGACTGGCAGTTCAACATCCAAGATCCGGCCAATCTCTTCCGCCCCTGGGGCTACCAGCCCGGCCACTTCACCGAATGGGCCAAGCTGCTCCTGCTGCTGGAGGCGCGTGGCGCTGCACTGGGCCTGGACCTGAGCTGGGCCTTGCCCACGGCCGAGCGGCTGTTCAATGTGGCGGTCGAGAAGGGATGGGACGCGGCCCATGGCGGGCTTTGCTACTCGGTTGCGCCGGACCTGACGGTCTGCGATGCAGACAAGTACTTCTGGGTGCAGGCCGAGAGCGCCGCCGCCGCCGCCATGCTGGCCGAGCGCACCGGTGACGCGAGCTACTGGCACTGGTACCAGCGTCTGTGGGAATACAGCTGGACGCACTTCGTCGATCACCAGCACGGCGCCTGGTACCGCATCCTGGACCAGGAGAACCGCAAGTACAGCGACGAGAAGAGCCCGGCCGGCAAGGTCGACTATCACACCATGGGCGCCTGCTACGACATCGTGGCCGCACTCGCAGGAGCCAGCCATGGATGACGCGCCGCTGATGCTTTGCGCCGGCGAGGCGCTGACCGACATGATCCACCAGGGCCAGGAGCACTGGGTGGCCCGCGTCGGCGGTTCGGTCTGGAACGTGGCGCGTGCGCTGGCGTCTCTGGGTGAGCCCACCGCGTTCGCCGGTGCGATCAGCAGCGACCGCTTCGGCGACGACTTGTGGGCCGCGAGCCAGGCCGTCGGTCTGGACACGCGCCTGCTGCAGCGCGTGGACCGCTCGCCACTGCTGGCCATCGTCGAGCAGGGCGAGCCGCCGCACTACTTCTTCATCGGCGACGACAGCGCCGACCTGCACTTTGACGCCAAGGCCTTGCCCGAAGGCTGGTCGCAATCACTGCGCTGGGCGCACTTTGGCGGCATCAGTCTGGCGCGCGAGCCTTTGGCCTCGAAGCTGGTCGCTCTGGCCGAGGCGCTGAAGGCGCAGGGTGTGGCCATCAGCTACGACCCCAATTACCGCAAGCTGATGGACGCGCGCTACACGCCGACGCTGCATCGCATGGCCGCGCTGGCTGACCTGATCAAGGTGTCGGACGACGATTTGCGCGGGCTCTACCCCGGTGTCGAAGTGGATGAAGCCTTGCGCCGCCTGCGTGCCCTGAATCCGCTGGCGCTGTGCCTGCTGACTCGCGGCGGGCAGGGCGCGAGCCTGTTCCGCGGCGAGGAGTCAGCCGATGCGAGAGCGCCCCAGGTCGAGGTGGTGGACACCGTCGGCGCCGGCGACGCCAGCGCGGCCGGCCTGCTCCACAGCCTCAGCCGCCACCCCGACCGCCCGTTGCAGGCCCATCTGCACGCCGCGCTGGCTGCAGGCTCGGCCGCCTGCCTGCAATCAGGCGCCACACCACCAGATCCGCAAGCCATGAACCGACTGTTCGCGATGCTGCAAAAAGGAAAGGTTTCCCCGTGATGAATCAGATTTCGTTCGCCCCTGTCCGCATGGTCATGAAGGGCCTGTGCGCCGCGCTCGTCGCCTTGCTGCCAACTTTGTCGCAGGCCGTCACACCGACGCTGAAGCCGGTCACCGAAGCCGAGGCCGCCGTGCTGGCCCAGCGCGTGAAGGAAGCAACCCGCCACGCCTGGCAGGGCTACAAGCAATACGCCTGGGGCCACGACGCCCTGAAGCCCCTGAGCAAGAAGCCGCATGACTGGTATGCCAAGTCGCTCCTGATGACGCCGGTGGATGCGCTGGACACCTTGATCCTGATGGGCCTGAAGGAGGAGGCCGACGAGGCGCGCGAGCTGATCGCCAGCCAGCTGTCCTTCGACCACGACATGCCGGTGCAGAACTTCGAGATCACGATCCGCCTGCTCGGCGGCCTGCTCTCGGCCTACCAGCTCACGGGCGACGCTCGCCTGCTGGCCAAGGCCGAAGACCTGGGCCAGCGATTGCTGCCGGTCTTCGAGTCGCCCACAGGCCTGCCCTACACGCATGTGAACCTGCGCACCGGCAAGGTCAGCGGCAAGGTCAGCAACCCGGCCGAGACCGGCACGCTCGTGCTCGAGTTCGGTCTGCTGAGCCAGCTGACAGGCAACAGCGTCTACTTCGACAAGGCCAAGCGCGCGCTGGTGCAAACCTACCGCCGTGCCTCGCCGCAGGGCCTGGTGGGCTCGGCCATCAATGTCGAGACCGGCAAATGGGAGCGCACCGATGCCCACATCGGCGGCGGCATCGACTCCTACTACGAGTACCTCTACAAATGCTGGCGCCTGTTCGGCGACAAGGACTGCAAGGCCATGTGGGACCACAGCATTGCCGGCGTCAACAAGGTGTTGGGCGAGGAGGTGAAGAGCGGCTTCTGGTATGGACACGCCGACATGAACACCGGCAAGCGCCTGAAGTCGCAGTACGGCGCACTCGATGCCTTCATGCCGGCCCTGCTGGCGCTGGGCGGCGACCTGCCGCGGGCGCGCAAGCTGCAGGAGTCGGGCCTCGCCATGTGGCGCCTGCATGGCATCGAGCCGGAAGCCATGGACTACAAGACCATGAAGCTGCTGTCGCCCGAATACGCGCTGCGGCCCGAGATCATCGAGTCGGCCTACTACCTGCACCACTACACCGGCGACGCTCGCTACCGCGCCATGGGCCGCGAGTTCTTCGAGGACTTCGTTCGCCACACACGCACCGAAGCGGGTTTTGCGGCGCTGAAGGACGTGCGCACGAAGGCGAAGGAAGACTCGATGGAGAGCTTCGTCTTCGCCGAGACATTCAAGTATTTCTACCTGCTGTTTGCGCCCAAGAGCACGCTGGACTTCGACGCGGTGACCTTCAACACCGAAGCCCATCCGATGCGCCTGCCGGCGCCCAAGCGCTGAACGACGGAGAACTCCTAGATGAAAGAAATCACCCGCCGCCTGCGCTGGGTCAGCCTGCTCGTGGCCATCGCGCTGCAGGCCCAGACGGGCTTCGCTGCCGACACCATGCCGGTCAACACCTTCATCGGCACGCAGGACGACGGCAACACTTTTCCCGGTGCCTCGGCGCCGTTCGGCATGATCCAGGTCAGCCCCACCGGCGAGCACTATGCCGGCTGGCGCTACAACGACACGCGCATCCGCGGCTTCGGCCATTCCTATCTGTCCGGCGCCGGCTGCTGGGAGCAGGGCGGGCAGCTCTCGGTGCTGCCGGTCACCGGCCGCATCGGGCCCGGTGGTGAGTTCGACACGGGCAAGGCTGCCAGCTTCGACCACAAGCGCTACGCCGCCGAATACAAGCATGAAGGCGAGGTCGGCCAGGCCGGCTACTACAAGGTGCACTTGACGAGCTACGGCGGCATCACCGCCGAGGCCACGGCGCTGACGCGCGCCGCGGCCGAGCGCTACACCTTCGCCGCCGGCACGGCCAGCGGCCATCTGCTGCTGAATCTTGGCCAGGCGAATGAGCGCCATTCGGTGGTCGGCAGTGAAGTGCGCGTACTGGATGAGCGCAGCGTCGAAGGCCGCATCACCACCAAGAGCTTCTGTGGCGGCGCGCAGTACACGACCTGGTTCCGCATGGTCTTTGACCAGCCCTTCACGGCCCACGGCATCTGGGACGACCGTGGCGGCTGGCCCGGCGCGAAAGGCCCCAGCCAGCAGGGCGAGGCGCGGCCGCATGGTGTGTGGCTGACGTTCGATCTGAAGAACGGTGCGGCGGTGACGGCCGTCAGCGCGATTTCGCATGTGGACGCCGAAGGTGCCCGCATCAACCTGCAGGCCGAGGGCATGGTGGGCAAGCAGGCGCTGAGCTTCGATGCGATGCGTGCGCAAGCGCAGGCCGTCTGGCAGCGCGAGCTGGGCAGCGTGCGCATCGAAGGCGGCAGTACCGACGACCGCACGGTCTTCTACACGGCGCTCTATCACGCACTGCTGCAGCCGCTGACCGGCAACGACGCGGACGGCCGCTATCGCGGCTATGACGACCGGGTCCACCAGGCCAAGGGCTGGACCTATTACGAGTTCTTCTCGCTGTGGGACACCTACCGCACGCAGAACCAGTTGCTGGCCCTGCTGCGCCCTGAGCGCTCGCGCGACATCGCCAACTCGGTCTTGAAGATCCGCGAGCAGAGCGGCTGGCTGCCGCGCTGGGGCTATGCCAACTTCGAGACCAACATCATGACGGGCGACCCGGTCACGCCCTTTCTCGTCGACCTATGGCGCTTCGGTGCGCTCAAGGGCCGCGAGCACGAGGCCTACGCGGCCCTGCGCGAGAACGCATTCGCTGTGCCCGCGCATCGCCTGCGCGCCGGTGGCCGGTCGGGCAACGCGAGCTATCTGAGCCAGGGATTCGTTCAGTACGACCGGTCGTTCCCGGCCAAGGGCATGGACGTCGATCCGCACCATGGGGCCTCGGCCACGCTGGAGTATTCGCTGTCCGATGGCGCGCTGGCATTGATGGCCCAGGCGCTGGGCAAGACCCGGGACGCGCAGGTGCTGGGCGAGCGCGCCTTGAACTGGCGCCGCCTGTGGGACGAGACCGTGGTGGACAAGGCCGCCGATCAGCGCGGCTTCCCGCGCCCGCGCTTGGGGGATGGCAGCTGGTTCAAGGACGTGGACGGCAGCTACGACCCGCGCTCCGAGCGTGGCTTCCACGAGGGCACGGCCTGGCAGTACCAGTGGCTGGTGCGCCAGGATGTGCCGGGCCTCGTCGCGGCCATGGGCGGCCAGGCCCAGGCGGCGCGGCGCCTGGACCAGTTCTTCGACCATGACGCGCTGCTGGCCGACCCGGCGTCCGCCGTGCGCAAGTCCTGGGTCGTCGGGCCCTACAGCTACTACAGCCAGTTCCGCTACAACCCGAACAACGAGCCCGACCTGCATGCGCCCTGGGTCTACACGCTGATCGGCCAGCCCTGGAAGACCACCACCGTGCTGCGCGCGGCCGAAACCCTGTTCGGCAATGCGCCCAACGGCGTGACCGGCAACGACGACCTGGGCACGATGTCGGCCTGGTACCTGTTCAGCGCGCTGGGCCTGTACCCGGACATGCCGGGCAGTGGCCGATTCCTCCTGCACGCGCCGCGCTTTGCCCGCGCCGAGATAGACCTCGGCAAGGGCCGCACGCTGCGCATCGAGGCGCCTGAGGCCAAGCCGGGCGAGCGCCGCTTCGTGCAGTCGGCCAGCTTTGGTGGCCGTGCGCTGGAGCGGGTGTGGCTGGACTGGGAGCAGCTGCAGTCGGCCGGCGCGCTGACGTTCAAGCTCGGCGCCCAGCCGGACACGCAAGGCTGGGGCACACGCGCCCGTGAGCTGCCACAGCCACCCGCAGGCATCGCGCGCTGAAGAACAAACCAACAAACCAAGAGATCCCCGGAGACAGCATGGCCCATATGGCAATCAAGACCGCGCCTGCCGCAGAGCAGGACGCGGCAGGCGGAGCGCACGCCGGCAACAGCAGCAGCGCCCTCGTCATCGTCACGATCCTGTTCTTCATGTGGGGCCTGATCACCTCGCTGAACGACGTCCTGATACCGCATCTGAAGGCGATCTACACGCTGACCTATGTGCAGGCGATGCTGGTGCAGTTCTGCTTCTTCGGCGCCTACTTCATCGTCTCGCTGCCGGCGGGTGCCTTGATACGCCGCATCGGCTACCAGAAGGGCGCCGTGGCGGGGCTGCTCATCGCGGCCCTGGGCTGCGCGCTGTTCTATCCGGCGTCGATGGGCGGCTATGGACTGTTCCTGCTGGCCTTCTTCGTGCTGGCCTCGGGCATCACCGTGTTGCAGGTCGCCGCCAACCCCTACGTGACGGTGCTGGGCCCGGCGCGCACGGCCTCGAGCCGGCTGACGCTGACCCAGGCTTTCAACTCGCTGGGCACCACCATAGGCCCGGCCGTGGGCGGCATGCTGATCCT
This sequence comes from Paucibacter sp. JuS9, assembly GCF_044043925.2. Lineage (NCBI taxonomy): Bacteria > Pseudomonadati > Pseudomonadota > Betaproteobacteria > Burkholderiales > Sphaerotilaceae > Roseateles > Paucibacter sp. JuS9. Next base: position 3,569,599 of record NZ_CP194172.1, on the reverse strand, counting down.
CTCGACCATGACCGCAGCTGATGCGGCCACCGTGCGTGGCCCCTACCTGGCGCTGGCCGGCGCACTGGCACTGCTGGCGGTCTTGTTCCTGGCCGCCAAGCTGCCGCAAATCGCTGGCAGCGAGTCGGCGGCTATGGCTGCCAAGGCTGAAGGCTCGGCCCTTGCACATCGCCACCTGCTGCTGGGCGCCATCGGCATCTTTCTGTACGTGGGCGCCGAGGTCAGCATCGGCAGCTTCCTGGTCAACTTCCTCGGCGAGTCGCACATCGCCGGTCTGTCGCACGCCGATGCAGCCGGCTACGTCAGCGTCTATTGGGGTGGTGCCATGGTGGGCCGCTTCATCGGCTTTGTCGTGATGCGGGCGGTGAGCCCCGGCAAGACGCTGGCCTTCAATTCGCTCGTGGCGATCGCGCTGGTGCTGGCAGCCTGTTTCGGCACGGGCACGGTGGCGATGTGGGCCATCCTGGCCGTGGGCCTGTGCAACTCCATCATGTTCCCGACCATTTTCAGCATGGCGCTCCACGGTCTGGGCCGGCACACCGGCCAGGGCTCGGGCATCCTGTGCATGGCCATCGTCGGTGGCGCGCTGGTGCCTTTCGCGCAGGGGGCGCTGGCCGACTCACTGGGCGTGCAGCTGTCCTTCCTGCTGCCGGCCGCCTGCTACGCGTTCATCCTCTATTTCGGATTCAAGTACGCGAATCTGTACGCGGATCGCTAGGCGCCCGGCGCTGCCTTGAGGCGCCCGGCGGCCCAGCGGGCCGACTCGGTCAAGAGCGGCGTCATGACCGCCCAGCCCAGGGCGAGCACACCCAGCGCCAGGCCCACGTCGGGCAGCCGGCCTGCACCCAGCCGTATCGCGCCCAGGTAGGACAGGGCGCCCGACACCGCCCCCACCGCGGCGGCCAGCCACCAGCGGCCGTGCAGCCATTGCAGGGCCTCGCGCAAGTTCACGCCCAGCAGGGCCCAGAGCGCCAGGATCCAGGCCGGCGCCAGGCCATCGATCGGCCCGGCGGCGGCGTACTCCACGACGCCCAGGCGCAGCATCGCCGTGTCCCACAGCAGGCCCATCAGGATGGCCAGCGCGACCAGTAGGGCGTCCTGCCGCACCGCGCCGCCGGTGCCCAGTTGCACACCCACCACCCCCACGACGGCCGCCACGCCCAGCCAGGGCTGGCCGTTGGCAACGCCCAGGATGCAGGCGAACCAGGCTGCCTGGAAGGCGATGAACACGAGGGCAAGGCGCAAGGCCGGGCGAAGGCGCAGGGGCATGGTTTGTCGATGGAGTGATCCGGCGCATTGTGAATGCCGTAGGAAGACCATGCACAAGCCCAGCTCTTCCGGCCATTCCTCCCCGACCCAGGCCCGGGCCCCGCGCCGCCTTCGCGACTTCGGCCGGCAGGCGCTGGCCGCCTTCGCCCTGGCATTCGCCGCACCACTGCTCCAGGCCGGGAGCGGCGCGCCGCTGGAGACGGTGCCCGCCGTCGACCTGGGCCGCTACACCGGTACCTGGTACGAGATTGCCCTGCTGCCCAACCGATTCGAGCGCCAGTGCGTCTCGGACACCCAGGCCCGCTACACCGTGGACGGCGATGCCATCCAGGTGCTCAACCGCTGCCGCAAGGCCGACGGCCGCATCGACGAGGCCCGTGGGCGCGCCAAGATCGTCCCGGGCAGCGGCAACGCCAAGCTGCGCGTGAGCTTCTTCTGGCCCTTCTATGGCGACTACTGGGTGCTCGCGCTGGACGAGGCCTACAGCGAGGTGCTGGTCGGAGAGCCGGGGCGCAAGTACGCGTGGATCCTCGCGCGCCAGCCCGACCTGCCCGAGGCACGCGTGCAGGCCTTGCTCGAACGGGCGGCGGCCCTGGGATTTCCGGCGCAGCAGTTCAAGCGTGTGGCGCATCCGCAGCCGCTGGAGGCGGCCGGCTCGCAGTGAGCTGTTGGGATGAAGACCGCTCAACACCGTGGCAACAAGCAGTCGTTGCCCAGCAAACCCTGCCAGCATTGCGGCCTGCCCATGAGCTGGCGCAAGGCCTGGGCGCGCAACTGGGAGCAGGTGCGCTATTGCTCGGACGCCTGTCGCCGCGGCCGGCGTAGCGCTCAAGCGCCTGCCGCCGATGGCTGAGCGGCTGCGCCGTCTGGTGCTCGTGCTGGGGGACCAGCTCGACGCGACAGCGTCTGCCTTCGACGACTTTGATCCGTGCCGGGACGCCGTGTGGATGGCCGAGGTGCGCGAGGAGTCCACCAATGTGTGGTCCAGCCGCATTCGGATCGCGCTGTTCCTGGCCGCCATGCGCCATTTCGCCACGACACTGCGCGAACTCGGGCGGCCGCTGCACTACGTGAAGCTGGACGAGCCCGGCAACGCCGGCAGCCTGGCCGCCGAACTGCGCCGGGCCGTGCAGCGGCTGCGGCCGGAGTGCCTGGTCATGTCCGCACCCGGCGACTGGCGCGTGCTGGACGCGCTGCGCGCCGAGGCGGCTCGGCTCGGCCTGCCGCTGGAGGTGCGGGAAGACCGCCACTTCTTCTGCACGGTGCGCGAGTTTGCCCAGCATGCGCGGGGGCGCAAGACACTGCGCATGGAGCATTTCTACCGCGAGCAGCGCCAGAGCCACGGCGTGCTGATGGACGGAGCCGTGCCGGTCGGTGGTCGCTGGAACCTGGACGCCGAGAACCGCGAGGCCTTTGGTCCCCACGGTCCTGGCCCGGTACCGGCACCTGTGCATTTCGAGCCTGATGCAGTGACTCGGGAGGTGCTCGCCCTGGTGGCGCGCGAGTTCCCGGATCATCCCGGAGAACTGGGCAGCTTCACCTGGCCGGTGACGCGGGCACAGGCGCTGATCTTGCTCGACCGCTTCATGCAGCATCGGCTGCCCGACTTTGGTCGCTGGCAGGATGCCCTGTGGCCGGACGAGCCGGTGCTGTGGCATTCGCAGCTCTCGGCGGCGATGAACTTGAGACTGCTGCAACCCAGGGAGGTTGTGGCCGCTGCCGAAGCCCGTTGGCGCGCAGGTGGCGTGCCGCTGGCAAGCGCCGAGGGCTTCATCCGCCAGGTGCTGGGCTGGCGGGAGTTCGTGCGCGGGGTCTACTGGACGCGCATGCCGGGCCTGGCAGCGGCCAACGCCCTGGCCGCGCACGAGCCGCTGCCAGCCTTCTACTGGACCGGAAAGACCGATCTGCCCTGTCTCGCCGATGCGCTCGGGCAAACACTGCGAACCGGCTATGCCCACCACATCCAGCGCCTGATGGTGACCGGGCTGTTCGGCTTGCTGCTGGGCGTGGAGCCGGCTCAGATGCATGCCTGGTACCTGGCCGTCTACGTGGATGCAGTCGAATGGGTCGAGCTGCCCAATACGCTGTGCATGAGTCAGTTCGCCGACGGCGGCGGCATCACGAGCAAGCCCTATGTGGCCAGCGGCCGATACATCGAGCGCATGAGCAGCAGTCGCTTTTGCGCGCAATGCCGCCATGCGCCAGGTCAGCGCACGGGGCCGGCGGCTTGCCCATTCACCACGCTCTACTGGGACTTCCTGCAGCACCACCGCGAGCGCTTTCGGCGCCATCCGCGGCTGGGCGCCCAGGTCCGCCACCTGGACCGCATGTCGCCGGCCGACGTGGCGGCCGTGCAAGCCCAGGCCGAGGCGCTGCGCGCGCGCAACCGCCAGGCCCATGACCTCGCGGGGGCGGCGGGCGAGCGCCCCGACACGGCCGGGCTGTTCGACTGAAAGTACCGCCTTGTCGAAATGGACCCCTCCCGTTCGTCGAGGGGATGACGGGCCTGGTTTTCTGGCCTTGAAGACAGCGCTGGCGGAGCCTTGCTGGGCCTGGAGGCCCTGCTACGATCCGCCAGCTTTTGGTCCCCGCTGGCCGATGGGCAATGCCCGTGTTGGAGCGCCAGGCCGGGTCGATCAAGCCATGTGAACCTCACCAGCAAGGAGCCGAACATCGACACCGGACTGCTCAAGGAACTGCGCATCGACGGTGCGCAACGGGAAGATCACGACGGCGGCCCGCCCAAATGGGTCTGGGGCCTGGTCGTCGGGCTGGTGCTGCTGGCGTCGCTCGGCGCCGCAGCCTGGTGGTATCTGGCGGGCAACAAGCCCGTGGCGGTGCAGACCCTCAGTGTCCGCGCCAATGGCCAGGGCCCCTCGGCCGACGTCGTGCTCCAGGCCACGGGCTATGTGACGGCACGGCGCTCCGCCACCGTCTCGGCCCAGATCACCGGCACGCTCACCGAGGTGCTGATCGACGAAGGCTTTCGCGTCAGGAAGGGGCAAGTCCTGGCCCGCCTGGACGACAGCGGCCTGAAGGCGTCGCTGGCGGCCGCCGAGGCGCAAGCACGCAGCGCGCTGGCGGGTGTTGCTCAACAGCGAGCGCAGCTGGCGCAGGCAGAAGCCGACGCGCGCCGCCAGGCTGAACTGCTGGCCCAAGGCATGACGACCCGCCAGAGCCAGGAGCAGACGGCCACGGCCGTGAAGGCCCATGCCGCCCAGCTTGATGCCGCGCAGCGCCAGGCCGAAGCCGCGCAAGCCCAGGTGGTGCAGGCGAAGGTGGCTTTTGATTACGCCACCGTGCGCGCACCGTTTGACGGCATCGTCACCGCGCGCGCCGCCCAGGTCGGCGAGATCATCTCGCCGCTGTCGGCCGGCGGCGGTTTCACCCGCACCGGCGTGGGCACCATCGTGGACATGGATTCGCTCGAAGTGGGCGTGGACGTGAACGAGGCCTACATCGCGCAGGTCAAGGCCAACATGCCTTGCGAAGCCGTGCTCGACGCCTATCCGGACTGGAAGATCCCGGCCCATGTGGTGACCGTGATCCCGAGTGCAGACCGCGGCAAGGCGACCGTCAAGGTGCGCGTGGCGCTCGACCAGAAGGACGAGCGCGTGGTGCCCGACATGGGCGTGCGCGTCAGCTTCCTGGCTGCCAAGGACAAGGCAAAGGCGCAAGCCGCGCCGGTGCCCGGCGTACTGCTGCCGCCCGAGGCGCTGGTGCAGCGCGAAGGCGCCAACACGGTGTTCGTGGTGGCCGATGGCAAGGCGCAGCAGCGCACGGTCAAGCTGGGTGCCGATGTCGGCAAGTTCCGCCTGGTCACCGAAGGCTTGAAGGCGGGCGAGGTGGTGGTCACCACGCCGCAGCCTGAGCTGAAGAATGGTTCCAACGTCGTGATGAACAAGGACTGACGATGAGCACTCTGATCGAGATCCGCGACCTCTCCAAGACCTACACCCGCGGCAAGCAGAAGGTGGAGGTGCTGCACGGCGTCAACCTCGACGTGGCTCAGGGCGACTTCCTCGCGCTGATGGGCCCCTCGGGCTCGGGCAAGACCACCTTGCTGAATTTGATGGGTGGGCTCGATGCGCCCAGCGGCGGCTCGATCACCGTGGCCGGCGAGCGCATCGACAAGTTCAGCGGCGCCCAGCTCGCCAAGTGGCGGGCCGCCAAGGTCGGCTTCGTGTTCCAGTTCTACAACCTGATGCCCACGCTGTCGGCGCAGAAGAACGTGGAGCTGCCGCTCCTGCTCACCAAGCTCTCGGCCTCAGAGCGCAAGAAGCGTGCTTCCATCGCCTTGCAGCTCGTGGGCCTGGCCGACCGTGCCAGCCACAAGCCGACCGAGCTCTCGGGCGGCCAGCAGCAGCGCGTGTCGATTGCGCGGGCCATCGTCTCCGACCCGACGCTGCTGGTCTGCGACGAGCCGACCGGTGACCTGGACCGCCAATCCGCCGAAGACGTGCTGACCCTGCTGCAGGTGCTCAACCGCGAGCACGGCAAGACCATTGTGATGGTCACGCACGACCCCAAGGCCGCCACGCGGGCGAGCCACACGCTGCACCTCGACAAGGGCACGCTCGTGACCGAGGCTGACGCGGCCACCGCCTGAAGGGGATCGCGATGAAATACCTCCACCTCATCTGGGCGGCCCTGTTCCGGCGCAAGCTGCGGACCTTCCTGACGCTCGTCTCCATCATCACGGCTTTCCTCCTGTTCGGCCTCCTGGACGCGGTGCGCGTCGGCTTCGACCAGGCGGGCCAGAGTGCCAATGGCGCCACGCGGCTGCAGACCGGCTCCAAGCTCAGCTTCATCCAGCTGCTGCCGATGTCGCTCAGCAACCGCATCACGCAGGTGGACGGCGTCAAGGACACCACCTACGCCAACTGGTTTGGCGGCGCCTACCAAGACCCGCACAACCAGGTCTTCAGCTTCGCGGTGGCGCCCAATTACCTAGACATCTATCCAGAGATGGAAGTGTCGGCCGAGCATCGCAAGGCCTTCGCAGAAACCAGGACCGGCGCCATCGTCGGCGAGGGCCTGGCCAAGCGCTTCGGCTGGAAGGTGGGCGACACGATACCGATGCAGTCGACGATCTTTCCGGACAAGTCGGGCAGCCTGAACTGGAGCTTCAAGATCGTCGGCCTGATCCATGTGTCGGACAAGAAGAGCGGCGGCTGGTACGACCAGATGTTCCTCCTGCGCTGGGACTATTTCGATGAAACGACGCCCTACAACCGCGGCCAGGCCGGCTGGTATGTGACGCGGGTGAAGGACGTGAACCAGGCCGACCGCGTGGCCAAGGCCATCGATGCAATCTCGGCCAACTCCGACCATGAAACCCGTACGCTGACCGAGCAGGCCGCCACGGCCGCCTGGATGAAGCAGCTGGCCGACATCAACCTGATCGTCACCTCCATCATGGGGGCCGTGTTCTTCACGCTCCTGCTCTTGTCGGGCAACACGATGATGCAGGCGGTGCGCGAACGCACGAACGAGATCGCGGTGCTGAAGACGCTGGGCTTCTCGGGCGAAAGCGTGCTCGCGATGGTGCTGGCCGAGTCGATGCTCCTGCTGCTGCTGGGCGGCATCGTCGGCCTGGGCTTGGCCAGTGTGATCGGACCCGCCGTGGGCGCGGCCAGCGGCGGCACGCTCAATCTGCCGGCTGCGGGTGCAGCGAGCTGGGCCATCGGTGTGGGCTTGATGCTGGTCTTCGGTCTCATCGTCGGTGCGCTGCCGGCCTTGCGAGCGATGCGCCTCAACATCACCGACGCATTGGCCGGGAGGGCATGAGCATGAAATTCCTCAAAAACTTCGGCCTCGTCCTGCTCACGGGCCTCGTGCTTGCCGGCTGGGTGATGCTGCCTTGGCAAGGTGTTCTCGCCCTGCTGGTGCTGCTGCTGATGTGGCTGTTCCTTTTGCGCAGTGGCACGCAGGCGCGTTCGGTGGCCTCGGTGGGCATCAGCACCCTGAGCCAGCGCATGGGATCCTCGGCCGTCATCGTCGTCGGCATTGCCGGCGTGGTGGGCGTGGTGGTGGCCTTGCTGGCAATGGCCGAAGGCTATGCGCAGACCTTGCGCAACTCGGGCAGCCTGGACACCGCCATCGTGCTGCGCGGCGCATCGGCGGCCGAGGTGGCCTCGAACCTGAGCCGCGAAGACCTGGTGCAGATCGGCCAGGCCGCCGGCATCGCGCGTGGCGAGAAGGGCGAGCCGCTGATGTCGGCCGAGACGGTGGTGGCGGCCAACCTGCCGGTCAAGGGCAGCAAGACCGGCGACGAAGGCAGCGCCCAGGTGCGCGGTGTCAGCGACGAGGCCTTCATCGTTCGGCCGCACCTGAAGATCGTCGAAGGAAAGCGCTTCCAGCCCGGCCTGCGCGAGCTGGTGGTCGGCAAGGGCGCCGTGCGCCAGTTCACCGGACTGACGGTGGGCAGCACGATCAAGCTCGGCAACCAGCCCTGGACCGTGGTCGGCGTGTTCGCCTCCGGCGATGCAATGGAGTCGGAACTCTGGGCCGATGCCAATGTGGTGAACGATGCCTACCAGCGCGGTAGTGGCCGCAACTCGGCCACCGTGAAGCTGACGAGCGCGGATGCCTTCAAGGGCTTCAAGGATGCGCTGGCCGCCAACCCGCAATTGAGGGTCGATGCCAACACGACGCTGGACTTCTTCGCCAAGCAGTCGGAGCAGATGACCAAGATGCTGCGCATCATCGGGATCACCGTCGGCGCCATCATGGCCGTTGGCGCCGTGTTCGGTGCGCTGAACACGATGTTTGCGGCCGTGGCTGCACGTGCCCGCGAGATCGCCACCTTGCGCGCCATCGGCTTCCGCGGCCTGCCGGTTGTGGTGGCGGTGATGCTGGAGACCATGCTGCTGGCGCTGATCGGTGGCGTCATCGGCGGCGTGATCGCCTGGGCGATGTTCAACGGCTTCGAAGCGTCCACGATGGCGGCCGGCTCGGTCGGCAAGCTGAGCTTCAACCTGAGCGTCTCGCCCGGCCTCTTGTGGGAAGGCATCAAGTGGGCCTTGGCCATCGGCTTCATCGGCGGCCTGTTCCCGGCGGTGCGCGCGGCGAGCTTGCCGGTGACGGCGGCCTTGCGGGAACTGTGAGCCAAAGCCGGCTTCGTGCTGCGTAGGCTCAGCCCCACAACTCCGCCGGGCTGAAGATGCAGCCGGCTTCATAGTGCACGGCCGGCTTGCAGTCCTCGGCGAGGATGGTCGGGCCGTCGAGGTCCACGACGTCGCAGAGCTGGCCCAGCACAAAGGCCGGCGCCATCGCCAGGCTGGTGCCGCCCATATTGCCGACCATCACCTTGAGGCCGAGCTGGTGGGCGCGGCGTGCCATCAGAAGGCCTTCGGTCAGGCCGCCGCATTTGTCGAGCTTGATGTTGATGACGTCGAACAGGCCGGCCATGGTTTCGAGTTCGGCCAGGTGCAGACAACTTTCATCTGCCGCGGTGGGCACAGGGAAGTCGACGAGTCGCATGTCCTGCTCGTGGCCGCGTGCAAAGGGCTGTTCCAGCAGCTCCACCTCGCAGTCGACCAGCACCGGCAGCAAGGCCTCGATGCTGGCCGGCGTGTAGCCCTGGTTGGCATCGACGGCCAGCCAGACGTCGGGCCGCGCACGGTGAACCGCGCGCACGCGCTCGATGTCGAGGTCGGTCTCGCCGGTCAGCTTCAGCTTCAGCGCCAGGGCTTGTCGGCACAGGTCGCGATGGGCCGCGGCTGCCATTGCTTCAGGCGCGGCCGCGCCGAGCGTGAACGTGGTGCGCAAGGGGCGGATGCTGCTCAGCCCGGCCAGTTGCCAGACCGGGCGGCGGGCACGTTTCGCTTCCAGGTCCCAGAGCGCGCAGTCGAGCGCGTTGCGCGCGCCGCTGGCCGGCATGCCGAGCCGCAGTTGCTCGCGACTCAGGCCCTCACGCAAGGCTTCGCGCAGCGCGTCGAGCTGCACCGGCATGTCAGCCGGCCGGTCTTGCAGGTAGTAGACGCCGGAGGCTTCGCCGCGCCCGCTGTGTGGGCCGTTCTTCAACTGCAGATGCAGCGCTTGCATCTCCGTGAACGTGTAGCCGGAGATTTGAAAGGGCTCGCGCAGCGGCAGCGCCTGGAGCTGGTAGCTCAGGTCAATGGATGTGTTCGGCATGAAAAGGGGCAATGGATCGGATGAAGCGCTGCGGCGAGAGCGCAGCGGCGCTGATGCCCAGCGCTTGCAGCTCGGCAGGCAATGCCTGGCCGAGCAGCACGGCAGCGGCCAGGCGGGCGAGAGCGGGTGCGGTCTGGATGCCATAGCCACCATGGCCGGCGCACCAGAAGAAGCCGGACGAGCAAGCGTCGTAGCCAACCACGGGCGAGCGGTCGGGGCTGAAGACGCGCAGCCCCGCCCAGCGGTGATGCACGCGGCGCACCGGGCGGCCGGTCAGCGTCTCGAAACGGTCCACCGCCATCGCCACGTCCCATTCCTCGGGCTGCGCGTCGCAGGGCGGGCTCGGTGTTTCATCCGCCGGCGAGATCAAGAGCAGGCCGGCGTCGGGCTTGAAATAGTGGCTCTCATCAATGGTCACGACAGCCGGCCAGTTGCGGCAATCCGCGCCGCCCGGCGCATCGATCAAGGCGGCCGTGCGCCGCAAGGGCTGCAAAGAAAGCGGCGCGATGCCGGCGATCTGCGCCACCGAATCCGCCCAGGCACCCGCCGCGTTGACGACGATAGGCGCGCTGTAGCTGCCCACCGCGGTGTGAGCGAGCCAGTCGCCATTGCCTTGGCGCTCGAGCCCGACCAATTGCTCATCCAGCCGGAGTTCGGCACCCTGCGCGCGCGCCTGGCGCAGAAAACCCTGGTGCAGCAAATCGACCTCGATATCGGCCGACCCCGGGTCCATCAGGGCGCCGGCGATGCGCTCGCGGCTGAGCACGGGCACGCGAGCCAGCGTCTCTTCGATGCCCAGCTCGCGCGTGCCGGCCCGGACATCGGCTTCCTCAAGGAAGGCGGTCGCCAGCGTCTCCTGCCCGGCGCCGACCAGGAACAGCGTCTCGCGCGGCCGCAAGAGCGGCGCGGCGGCGAAGCCGTCGGGCGGCACGTCAAAGAAAGGCCGGCTGGCGCGCGTCAGCGCCCGTATCACCGCATTGCCGTAGATCGGCGCAAAGAGAGCGGCCGAGCGGCCGGTCGAGTGATAGCCGGCCATCGATTCGGCTTCCAGCAGCACGACCTTGCGCTGGCCAGCCAGTGATGCAGCGAGCGAAGCGCCGGCGATGCCTGCGCCGATGACGATGCAGTCCGCATGCAGGGTGGGGTTGGTGTCTTTTCTCATATTTTCCAATTTGGAAAACAATGTACCATTAGGAAAAATATTCGACAACCATGCTTGCCACAAGCTCGGAGCGCCCGTGAGCCATTCAGCCCCACCGTCTGTCGTGTCGCCAGCTCCTTCGGCCTCCTCGGCGGCGACGAACGCTCGCAACTGGTTCGGCCAGCCGCCCGGCCTGACCGTGCTCTTCCTGACCGAGACCTGGGAGCGCTTCTCCTTCTACGGCATGAGCGCGCTGCTGATCTATTACATGACCAAGCAGCTGCAGTTCACGCAGGCCGATGCTTCCTTGATCTATGGGCTGTATTCGGGTGGCGTGTTCCTGACGCCCATTCTGGGCGGCTTCATTGCCGACCGCTGGCTGGGCAAGCGCCGCGCCATCCTGATCGGCGGCACGCTGATGGCGCTGGGCCATTTCGCCCTGGCCTGGGAGTCGCAGTTCTATACCGGCCTCGGCCTGATCTGCCTGGGCACCGGACTCTTCCTGCCCAACCTGCCCAGCCAGATCGGCGACCTCTACGGCGAAGACGACCCGCGTCGCGGCGGTGCCTACAACGTCTACTACGTCGGCGTGAACCTGGGTGGGCTGCTGGCGCCGCTGGTCTGCGGCACGCTGGGCGAGGTCTACGGCTGGCACTATGGCTTCGGCGCTGCGGGCATCGGCATGTGCCTGGGCCTGGCCGTCTATGTGCTGGGGCAGAAGCATCTGCCGTCGGGTCGGCCAACGAAGCAGGCGGCCAATCCGGTGAAGAGTTCGCAGCCGCTGACGGCCTCGGCCTTCGTGCCCTTGCTGCTGGTGGGCGTGGCGGTGATGCTGTTTCGCAGCGCCTATGCGCAGAGTGGCAACACGGTGGCGATCTGGGCGGATCAGTCCGTTGATCTGCAAGTGCTTGGATTCCAGCTGCCGGCGACCTGGGTGCAGTCGCTGAACCCGCTGTGCGTCTTCATGTTCACACCCTTCCTGATCGGCTACTGGCGTCGCTCGGCGCAACGCGGGCGCGAGCCTGCGCCCTTGACCAAGATGGCCTTGGGTGCGGCCGGCGTTGGCCTTGCCTACCTGCTGCTGGCTGGCGTGGCGCTCGGAGGCGCGAAGGTGCCGGGCGCCTGGCTGGTCCTGTTCTTCGTGCTCTACACGCTGGCCGAGCTCTACATCCTGCCGGTGGGCCTGGGCCTGTTTGCCCGCATGGCGCCGCGCGGCATGGGCGCGACCGTCATCGCGGCATGGTTCCTCGCGGCCTTTGCCGGCAACCTGCTGTCGGGCGTGGTGGGGCGGCTGTGGGAGCCGCTCGGCCCGCCGGGCTTCTTCGCCTTGCTGGCGGGTATCGCGGGCCTGGCGGCGCTGGGCCTGTGGCTGGTGCGGCCGCTCCTGCGCCCGGCGGCTTGATCAGCGCTTCCTTGCCGTCTTGGTGGTCTTGGCGGCCGGCGCCGCGCGGCGCGCGCTCGCAGCCGGCGGGAGCTCGACCAGGCGCTGCGAGGCATCGCGGAAGGGTTGGGTGATCTCCGTCTCACCCGCACCATGGCGCGGCGCGCAGGAGGCCACCAGGCGGCAAGGGCCATCGCTGGCCTTCAGGTAGGCGTGGCCCATCTCGCTGTCGAAATAGAGCGAGTCGCCGGCTTTCAGCAGCACCGGCGCATAGAGCTCGGAATGGAACTCGACTTCTCCCTCGAGCACATAGGCGAACTCTTCGCCGGGGTGGCGGATGAAGTCGCCGAACTCGGCCTTGAACTCCTCCATCGTGCGGGCCCGCGGCTCGGCAATCATCGGTGTGAAGCGCTTGTTCAGGAGCTCGGCGGCCAGGTAGATCTGGCCGTAGCTGCGAGTCTGCACGACCTGGCCCTCACCGGCCCGCTGCACCACTCGCCGCCCGCCGCCGCCCGGTGGCGTGGCCCGCGCGCTCGGCGCATCGATCAGCAGCTCGGCCATGTCCACGCCCAGGCCCTTGCTCAGGAGCATCAGCTTGTCGTACGACAGCGAAACATTGCCTTTCTCCAGCTTGGACAAGGTGGAAACAGCCAGCCCGGTGCGCGCGCTCACGTCGGCCAGGGTCAGGCCCAGGCGCTTGCGTGTGCTGCGGATGTGATCGCCGGGGAGGGTGTTCGCGCTGGCCATGATGTTCCTGTGGTTCGGCTGCCGATCTTAGGGGGCGGTGGCAAGACCTGGCTCCCGACTATTCCCTAGGAAAAGCAATTGCGGCAATTTTGCTTAGGGATTGCCCTGTTTGGAAAAAACTTTCCAAAATAGAAAAATACAGCGATCATTCCTCCACTTCGGAATTGGAGAGTCTATGCGCCCGTCAACTCATCGCGCCGGCAAGAGCACCGCTCCTGCGGCACCGGCCCTCAGCCGCCTGGCCATCCTGGTGGCAGCCGGCCTGGCAACGCTGAGTGCACCTGTGTCCCATGCCCAGGCGCAACCGGCCCAGGCCGCCAAGGCGGCCGAAGGCCAGGACAAGACCAAGGAGGCTGCTGCCGAGAAGCGCGAGCAGCTTGACACCGTGAGCGTCTTCGCCACCCGCCGCCGTGAGCCGGTGCGCGATGTGCCGTTGCGCGTCGAAACACTGTCGGTCGAGAACCTGGAGCGCATGGGCGCCGTCTCGCTGACCGACAGCATCGGCAGCCTGCCCGGCGTGGATGTGAAGGCAGATGCGGGCCCGGGCCGCGGCACGGTCACGATGCGCGGTGTCAGCGTGGGCGAGCAGCACATCGCCACGGTGGGTGTCTATGTCGACGAAGTCGCCTTCGGTTCCAGCAGCGCCTTCGTGTTTGGCGGTTCCACCGCGCTGGAAATGTCGCTGCTGGACCTGCATCACATCGAGCTGCTGCGCGGACCGCAAGGCACGCTCTACGGCGCTGGCGCGATGGGTGGTCTGCTCAAGTACGTGACCAATGAGCCAGACAGCAGCCGTTTCTCCGGCAAGGTCGGCCTGGGTGTTCGCAGCACGCAGGGCGGCGGCGTCGGCCATACCGAGAATATGGTGCTCAATGTCCCTTTGAGCCAGGATGTGGCAGCCATCCGCGTGGCTGCCTTCAACGACCACGAAGGCGGCTATATCAAGGCGGTGGGCAAGGCCGCGGGCGAGCATGTGAACGATGGCGACACGCGCGGCGCACGGGTGTCGGTGCTGATCGAGCCGACGACGAAGATGAAATTGCGCCTGTCGGCCGCCTCGCAAGAGATTCAGCGCAACAGCCTCAATGGCATCGACTACGACATCACGAGCGGCCAGCCGGTGTACGGCGACCTGACGCGCACACTGGCCACGCTTGAGCCCTACACCACCAAGACGCGCCTGACCTCGGCCGATTTCGAGTACGACTTCGGCTGGGCCCGCTTCAATGCGATCGCTTCGACGCAGCGCTTCAACAGCGGTACCGGGCAGGACGCGACCCCCTTGCTCGGCAACAACCCGGCCTTCGACTACGTGGTGCTCGACAACGCGATCAGCCTGCGCAAGCAGACCCAGGAGCTGCGCCTGACCTCGCCGCGGGGCACGGTGGAATGGTTGCTGGGCTACTACCGCGACAAGGAAGTCGGCCGCGTCGGCCAGCTGCTCTGGGCCAAGCTGGCCGGCGCCGGCAATATGGACCTGCAGAGCAATGGCCAGCCTTCGCAGTACCGCGAGCAGGCCTTCTATGGCGACCTGACCTGGAACTTCAACTCGGCCTGGTCGCTGACTCTCGGCGCCCGCGTGGCGCGCAACCAGCAGGTCTACGGCATCGAAGGTTCGCCACCGCTGGACTTTGTCGGTACCAGCGAAGACAGCTCGACCACCTATCTCGGCACCCTGCGCTATGCGCTGGACAAGCAGAGCAATGTCTACTTCCGCGCGGCCAGTGGCTATCGCCCCGGCGGCCCGAACCCGCCGGCGCTCGATGGCAGCTTGCAACCGATTCCCAACACGCCGCGCTCCTTCGGGCCTGACACGCTGTGGAGCTACGAACTTGGCTACAAGGGCGACCTGCTGGACAAGCGTCTGAACGTCGAAGCAGCGCTTTACGACATCCGCTGGAGCGGCCTGCAGCAGCCCAAGGCGCTGGGCATCAGCACCATCGTCGTCAACGCCGGCGAGGCGCATGTGCGAGGCGCCGAGCTCTCGGTTCGCTACAAGGTGGACGAGCATTGGAACCTGAACGGCGGTCTGGCCTACACCGACCCGACCCTCAGCAAGGAAGCGCCCGACCTGGGCCCGCCGGGCACGCGCCTGGCCAATACTGCCAAGCTCGCCTACACGCTGGGCCTGCGCTATGCGTTCCCACTGGCGGGGCATGAGTCCTATGCCGGCCTGAATGTTCGCCACGTCGGCCAGCGCAACGCCGGTTACGACATGCCCGGCACCTCGCTGCCGCAGTTCAGCCAGCCGGCCTACACGCTGGTGGATGCGCAATGGGGCCTGGACCTCGGCGGCTGGCAGCTCTCGACCTTTGTGCGCAACCTGACGAACAAGCGTGCCATCCTGAGCGCCAATTCCGCGCTGACCGCTTTCGGCCTGCCGCTGAATGCCACCGTGGCAACGCCGCGCACCGTAGGTGCGAACCTGAGCTTCAGTTTCTAAAGCAACGCGAAGATCTTCATGACTACGATTTTCAAGAGAACCCTTGGCGTGCTGGCGCTGTGCACCGGCCTGCTGCAGCCCGTGCTGGCGCAGACCGCGCCCGCCGCGCCTGCTGCGCCCGGCGCAGCGGCCGGGACGCCGCTCAGCGCGGGTGATGCCGAAGCCTGGCTCGATGGCCTGATGCCCGCCGCGCTGCGCACCGCTCGCGTGCCCGGCGCCGTGGTCGTCCTGGTCAAGGACGGCCAGGTGCTGGTGCAAAAAGGCTATGGCTGGGCCGACTGGGAGAAGAGCGTGCCGGTTGATGCGCAGCGCACGCTGTTCCGTCCCGGCTCGGTTTCCAAGCTGTTCACCTGGGTGGCGGTGATGCAGCAGGTGGAGCAGGGCAAGCTCGACCTCGATGCCGACCTGAACAAGTACCTCGATTTCAAGATCCCGGCCCACAAGAGTGGCAAGGCGCTGACCCTGCGCCATGTGATGACGCACACGACCGGCCTGGAAGAGACGGCGCGCGACCTGCTGACCTACTCGGACAAGGCGCCCGATCTTGGCGCCGTGCTCAAGGGCTATGTGCCGCCCTATGTCTATGAGCCCGGCAGCACGCCCGGCTATTCGAACTACGCCACCGCGCTGGCCGGCTACATCGTCGAGCGTCTCAGTGGCCTGAGCTTTGACGACTACATCGAGCAGAAGGTCCTGCATCCGCTGGGCATGAAGAGCTCGACCTTCCGCCAGCCCTTGCCGGCGGCGCTGAAGAGCCAGATGTCGGTCGGCTACTTCAGCCAGGACAAGGCGGGTGCCGGCTTCGAAGTGATCAGCATGCCGCCGGCCGGCAGCCTTTCTTCGCCTGGCGAAGACATGGGCCGCTTCATGATGGCCATGCTCAACCAGGGCAAGCTGGGTGACGCGCAGGTGCTCAAGCCCGAGACGCTCAAGCAGATGTTCATGCAAGTGACGCGCCCGCTGCCCGACGTGGCCGGCATCGGCCTGGGGTTCTATCAGCAGGACATCAACGGCCACCGCGCGTTCGGCCACGGTGGCGACACGGTGCTGTTCCACACCGACCTGGCCCTGTTCGTCGACAAGGGCATCGGTCTCTATGTCTCGTTCAATGCCAGCGGCGAGCGTGGCATGGGCAAGTGGCTGCGTGATCGTGTGTTCGAGGGCTTTGCGGATCGTTATCTGCCAGACACCCGCCCAGTGTCCAAGCCGCAGGTGGATGAAGCCACGGCCAAGGCGCATTCGCAGCTGATTGCAGGCGCGCACCGCACATCGCGCCGCGAGGATTCAACCTTTCTCTCGCTCCTGCAACTCCTGAGCCCCTTGAAGGTCGAGGCCCTGGCTGACGGCCGCATCGCGGTCGACCTCGCTGGCGCACGCAGCGTGTTCCGCGAGGTGAAGCCCTTGCTGTGGGAAGAAGAGAAGGGCAAGCGCCGCATCCAGGCGCTGATGGAGAACGGCAAGATCACGCGCTGGGCGATGGAGCCCTATGCCTTCGCCTTCGTCTTCGAGCCGGTGCCGGCACTGGCCAGTCCGCTCGCCTTGCTGCTGCTGTGCGGCGCAATGTTTGTGACCGCCGCAACCGCGCTGCTCTGGCCGCTGGTCGCGACCTTGCGTCGTCAGCACGGGGTGGCCAAGCCGGCTCGCAGCGTGAGCGCGGTTCGTGTCGCCAGCGTGCTGGTGCTCTTTGCGCTGGGTCTGTGGACGGCGACCGTCGTCTGCCTGGAAAACCTGGACGACACCAGCGTGCTGCTGCCGCTGTCTCAGCTCGTGACGCTCCTGGCCTTTGTGGGTGGCTTGCTGGCGTCGGCCTGGCAAGTGCGCACGGTGTTCCAGGCGGGTTCATCGGCAAGCAAATGGGCGCGAGCGCTTTCAGTGCTGTGGCTGCTATCGTTCGCGATCCTCGTGATCATGGGCTGGAGCCATCACATGATCAGCTTCAACCAATGGTATTGAGCCAGACCGACAGTGCGCCTCTTCCTCGCCGGCCTCGTCCACGAAACCAACAGCTTTTCGCCGTTGCCCACCAGCCTGCAGTCCTTCCGCGAAGGCGTGCTGGTACGGTGCGGCGAAGAGCGGGCGCTGGAGCGACTCGTGGAGCAGCCGGTGTTCGGCGGCGCCTTGCAGGCCGCGCGGGAGCAGGGGGACCTGTTGCTGCCCGGCCTGTTCGCGCAGGCCGAGCCTTCGGGCCCCTTGCCGCGCCACGACTACGAAGCGCTGCGAGCTGATCTTCTGTCCGACCTGAAGGCGGCGATGCCCGTAGATGCGGTGCTGCTGGCGCTTCATGGCGCAATGCTCGCCGAGGGCTACCCTGATTGCGAAGGCGACCTCTTGCAGGCCGTGCGCGCGCTGGTCGGCCCTGATGTGCCAGTCGGCGCGCTGCTCGATCTGCACTGCAACCTGAGCCCGGCGATGGTGGACTCGGGCGCGGTGCTGATCGCCTGCAAGGAATATCCGCACATCGACTACGCGGAACGCGGCGTCGAGTTGCACGGGCTCTTGAGGCGCATGGCGCGCGGCGAGCTGCGTTTGCGGGCGCAATGGCAGCGCGTGCCCATGGTGGGCATCTTCGGCACCACGGTGTCGCCGATGCGCGAGTTCGTGCAGGAGCTGCATGCGGCAGAGAAGCAGGAGGGTATCTGCACCGTGTCGGCGCTGCACGGCTTCCCATGGTCGGACACCGAGTTCACTGGCGCTGCCCTGCTGGCCTATTCGCAAGCCGAAGTGCATGCCGAGGGGCTGGTCGACCAGCTGGCGCGGCAGTTCTACGCCTTGCGCGAACGCGCCAGCAGCCCGCGCATGCCCATGGACGCAGCCCTCGATGCGGCCTTGAGTTCAGGGCCGGGTCTCGTGGTGCTCGCCGACAGCGCAGACAACCCAGGCGGAGGCGCCGCCTGTGATTCGACCTTCATCTTGCGCGCCCTGCTGGAGCGCGATGTGCAAGACGCCGCGCTGGGCATGATCTGGGACCCGCAGGCCGTGGCCATCGCGATGTCCGCGGGTGTGGGCGCGCGGCTGTCGATGCGAGTTGGGGGCAAGGTTGGTCCGATGTCCGGCGACCCGCTGGACGTCGAAGTACAAGTGCTGGCCTGCCGCCATGACGCGACGCAGGCCGGCCTGGTGCCCGGCTCGCGCGACCCGCTGGGCGCCGCAGTGGCGCTGCGCATCGGCGGGGTGGACGTGGTGCTGAACAGCCTTCGCCAGCAGGTGTTTTCGCCGGACTGCTTCACCGAGATGGGTGTCGATCTGAAGGCGAAGCGCCTGGTGGTGGTCAAGTCCACCCAGCATTTCCGCGCCGGCTTCGATGCACTGAGCAGCGCCACCTTCTATGCCGATACGCCGGGCAGCCTGCGCGTGAATCTCGGCGAGCTGCCGTACCGGCGCCTGCAACGGCCGCTGTGGCCGCTGGACGCCGCCTGAACGGCACAGCGCCGGCTCCTCAAGGCCAGTCCGTCCCCTCGACCAGCACCGCCAGCGCAGCTTCGAAGCCACGGGCGTCATCGCTGGTGAAGCGGGCCGGCAGCGGGCTGTCGAGGTCGAACACGGCGCGCAGCTTGCCGCCCACGACGACGGGCAGCACCAGCTCCGAGCGTGATGCTGCATCGCAGGCGATATGGCCCGGGAAGGCATGCACGTCTTCGACCAGTTGCATCTGTTGGCTACGCGCGCAGGCACCGCAGACTCCGCGACTGAAGGCAATGCGCACACAGGCCACCTTGCCCTGGAAGGGGCCCAGCACCAGCTCTTCAGCGTCTGCGCGGGCCATGTAGAAGCCCGCCCAGTTCAGGTCGGGCACGGCGCCGTAGACCAGGGCAGCAAACTGCGCCAGGTTGGCCAGCCAGTCGCGCTCGCCGTGCAAGAGGGATTCGGTCTGCGCAAGCAGCAGCTTGTAGGCCTCCTGCTTTGCGGCAGGGGTGGACATGTCCAGCGAGGAAATCGGATCGAAGCTCATGCCTCAGTTTCTCACCTTCACGCCGGTCAACTGGGCAATCGCGGCCAGCGTCGTCTGCGCGGCATTGAGCCCGAGCAGGAAGTCCTTGTCTGAATAGGACGAGTACAGGTCGGTCGGCTGGTGCCAGTGCGGATTCCAGCCGGCACCGATCTGCTGGCCGCGCTCGTTCTCGCGCAGCGAGATTGCCGGCACATGGTCCATGAAGGGCGTGGAGTCGGTGTTGGTCATGTGAAAGCCCACGGCTGCCGGATAGTTCGTCGCGTACCTGTCGTTGGCGGCGCGGAAGTGCCAGGCCAGCCTGGCCGCACCCTCGGCGAACTTGGCCGTGGACTGGTACTCGATGTTGACGTCGGCCTCGGCGCGCTGCTCCTTGGGCGCGACGTAGACCGGCTGACCCTTGGCATCGAGCACCGGCTTGCCTGCCGCATCTAGCTTGGGCACTGGCATGCCATGGTCGAACATCATCATGTCGTGCTGGATCATGCCCAGCCATTTGGGTTCGGGGTACTTGCCCGAGCCCTTGGGCGACTCGATGCCTTGCAGCTCCTTGCGCTGGGCGACATAGGCATAGGCGCCGTTCAGTCCGGTCTCTTCGTTGTTCCAGAGCACGAACCGGATCGAGCGTTCGGTCTCCACGCCAGGCTGGCTGAAGATGCGGGCGAGCTCCATCACCAGGGCGGTGCCGGAGCCGTTGTCGTTCGCTGCCTCGCCCCAGCCGATTCCATCCATGTGTGCGCCGACGATATACATCTCATCGGGCCGGCTCGTACCGACCTTGGTGCAATAGACGTTCTCGCGCAACGAGGTGCCCTCGGGCGTTGGCTCCGCGTTCAGTGCGCGCAGCCGTTCGTCGGTTTGGGCCAGCGGGTCGTTGTTCACGCCAGTGGGCGCGCGCTTGCCAAACAGGGTGCTGCCGCCCGGGCCCGCGGGGCCACCGGCCAGCGGCTGCCGCGGTGCGGCCGGGGTGCGCCTGGCCGGTTCGGTGAACTGGAATTGCAGTCGCTCGGTGTTCGTGCAACCGTAGGACTTCAATTGCGCCTCGATCCAGTCCAGCGCCTTGCGGTTGCGTTCGGTGCCCTGGCGGCGATCGCCGAACTGAGTCAGGCCCTTGATCGTGGCCTTGTACTTCTCCAGCTCCAGCTGCTTGACCAGGCCGCTGATCGGATCGGGCGCCTCAGCCGTCGGCGCTTGAGCCGAAGCAGCCGCTGCGCTGAAGGCCAGGGAAACTAGGACCAAGGGGCGAAGCGCTTGACGGGTCATTGCAATACATCCGCATGAGTAGTTTTCGGGCACCGTTCAGCATAGGCGATGCGGGCATCCGCCCGTGCGGCTAGCGTGCTGCCGTCAGCCGCTCGACCAGCTTGCGTACCAGCGGCGCCATCACGAGCACGGCCGGAAAAGCCACGAGCCAGGCAATCAGCCAGGCCGACGCCCATTGGCCGGCGAATTGGTGCGAGAGCCCCAGAGCACGCCAGGTCGAGAGGCCGGAGACCAGCATCGACATCAGGCCCGAGAGGATGAGGCCGAACAGGAGCGGGCTGTATTTCTTGTCGATCATTGCGATGCTCCTTCCAGGGCCGGGCTGCCCACACGCGCCAGCGTCTCGACGAAATGCCGGCCGAACATGCGTGCCGTCTTCACATCCCCTGGCACAAAGGAATCGGCGGGTGATGCATGGCCGGCCTGTGCCATCAGCCCGGACCAGGAGCCGAGCCGATTGGCTGCCTCCTCGTAGGGCACGCCGCGGTGCTGCTCCGGCAGGATGGGGTTGCCCACCCACAGCATGCCGTGCTGCATGGCGAACACGAACATCGACGTCAGAGTCGATTGCTTGTCACCCGAGGGCAGCGAAGACACGGTGAAGCCGGCGGCCAGCTTGTCTTTCAGGGCCTGCATGCGCCAGAGTTTTCCGGTGGCGTCCATGAAGCTCTTGAACGGAGCGGAGACGCCGCCGAGATAGGTTGGCGATCCGAGGATGAAACCGTCGAAGGCGAGCAGATCGTCAGGCCTGGCGGCGAGCTCTTCAGCCTTGATCAGGTGCACCTCGGCACCCGATGCGCTGCGCGCACCTTCGGCGACTTGGCTGGCGATGTGCTCGGTGTGACCGTGAGCACTGTGATAGATGACGGCGAGTTTTTGGGTCTTCATGAGTGAACTCCAGTTGGAATGAATGCTCACTGCGCGATGCGCGTGAGGACGAGGGCGGCGAGATAGAGGCCGAAGCCGAACACCGTGTGGTTGGCCAGGCTGCGCAGGCAGTTCTTGATCGGCGTTGCGGTCTTCGACGAAGCAAAGCCGGCGCCCATGGCGGGCTGCATCACCAGCAGCGGCATCACGACCGTGCCGGCGCCGACC
This sequence comes from Paucibacter sp. JuS9, assembly GCF_044043925.2. Taxonomy (NCBI): domain Bacteria; kingdom Pseudomonadati; phylum Pseudomonadota; class Betaproteobacteria; order Burkholderiales; family Sphaerotilaceae; genus Roseateles; species Paucibacter sp. JuS9. The sequence continues at coordinate 3,548,175 of NZ_CP194172.1, read as the reverse complement.
AGCACGGCTGGCAACAGGCTCGGCGCTTCGATCCATGCCACGCCCTGAACCAGCATCAGCAGCACAGCGAAGGCGATGCCCACCGCGTAGTGCAGCAACCAGCCCCAGACCAGCTCGCCCGCAACCGGCTCGGCGCGCGCTATCGCTGCATGGGCGAAGCGGCCGCGCAAGAGATGCCCGGCCCAGCGGCCGATGTAGGCAAAGCTCTGCGTCGGCACGCCGAATCGCTTGAGGAAGACGAGCCAGAGGTCCAGCACGGCGGTGGCGCCGATGCCGATCAGGGCGATGCGAACGAGGTCGTGGAGCGATGTCATGGCGGGCCTTTGCTGCTTGACTTGGAGAGGTCGTGAAGCCACTATGCAAGTTGAAGTCAACTTCAAGTCAAGAGGTTTCTGCATGGACATCGCCGAAGTCGCCCGGCGCGCGGGCGTGCCCGCATCGACGCTGCGCTACTACGAGAAGCGGGGGCTGATTTCCTCGCTGGGGCCGGAGGGCGTGCGCCGCCAGTTCGCACCCTCCGTGCTCGACCAGTTGGCGCTGATCGCCCTGGGCCAGGCGGCCGGGCTCTCGCTGGACGAGGTGCACGCCATGCTCTCGCCCAAGGGGCAGCCCACTATCGACAGGCAACTGCTCGCCGCCAAGGCCGATGAGATCGACCTGACGATCAGGCACTTGCGGGCGATGAGCCGCGGCCTGCGCCACGCAGCCGCCTGCCCGGCGCCCAGCCATGCGCAGTGCCCGACCTTCCAGGGCCTCTTGAAGGCCGCTGCCTCGGGCGCGCTGGACCGCCAGCGCCAGGGCCGGGCCCTGAAGCCGGCCGGCCGCAAGACCTGACCCCCAGCACCTGAGGCGAGAATCGCGCCATGGCACAAGGCAAGAGAATTTCCGTGGAGATCAGCGACGACGCCCTCCGCTTGATCACCGAGCTCGGGGCGGCCGCCAGGCAGGCGCGCCTGAAGGCAGGCGAGGGTCAGGCTGCCGCTGCCGCGCGCCTGGGCGTTCATGTGCAGACCATAGGCCGCATCGAATCGGGCGAGCCGGGCGTGGCCATCGGCCATGTGATGGGCCTGCTGGCGCTGTACGGCGTTGCCGTGCAGCTGCCGCCATCGCAAGCCTAGGTCTGCGCCTCGAATCGCAGGAGGCAGCGCGGGTTCGAGGCGCTCGCAGCGGCCTCGTTCGACATTTCAGTTTAGGCCGGTTTCCTGCAGATACCGCGGCGCCTGCAGATGCGGGCTGGCTTGCTCGAAGGCATGGCCCAGGGCGAGTACGCGGGCGTCCTGCCAGGCTTGCGCAGCAAACGAGATACCGACGGGCAGGCCGCCCACCATGCCCATGGGCACGGTGAGGTGCGGATAGCCGGCAATTGCGAACATCGAACCGAAGCCGCCGCCGGTGAAACGGTCGCCGAGCAGGTGGTCGATCGGCCAGGCAATGTTGCCGGTCGGGCCGACGATGGCATCGAGCTTGTGCTCGGCAAACATCGCATCGATGCCCTCCGCGCGAGACAGTCGGCGGCAGTTGGCCAGCGCTTCCAGATAGGCTGGCGCCTCGATGCCTTGCGTTGCTTCTGCGGCCTCCAGGGTTTCCTGCGCGAAGAAGGGCATGGCCTGCTCGGCATGGGCCTTGTTCCAGGCGATCACGTCGGCCAGCGTCTTCACCGGCGCGTCGCTCTGGTAGGCGGCCAGGTACTTGGCCACGCCATCCTTGAGCTCGTGGATCAGCACGGTGAACTCGCCGCGGCGGACCTCGGCGTAGTTCGGAATCACCATCGGGTCGATCAGCACGGCCCCTTGCTCGCGCAGCGTGGCCAGCGCCTTCTCGAACAGCGCCGCCACGGCCGGCTGGTTCGGCACGGCGGCGCGGATGACGCCGATGCGCTTGCCTTGCAAGGATTCGCGCTGCAGGCCGGCCGTGAAGTCGGGCAGCGTGGCTGCCTGCGTGAGCGTGACCGGGTCGGTCGGGTCAGTGCCCGCCATCGCTTGCAGGAGCAGGGCGGCGTCGCGCACATGGCGGACGATGGGGCCGGCCGTGTCCTGGCTGGCCGAGATCGGGATGATGCCGGAGCGGCTCACCAGGCCCACCGTCGGCTTGAAGCCGACCACGCCGCAGGCCTGGGCCGGCGAGCAGATCGAGCCATCGGTCTCGGTGCCCACGGTCAAAGGCGCGAGATGAGCTGCCGCCGCGACTGCCGAGCCGGAGCTAGAGCCGCTGGGGCTGCGGTTCAGCACATGCGGGTTGCGGGTCTGGCCTCCGCGGCTGCTCCAGCCGCTGCTGGAGCGGTTGCTGCGGATGTTTGCCCATTCGCTGAGATTGGTCTTGCCGAGAATGACGGCGCCCGCCGCGCGCAGCCGCTCGACGATGTGCGCATCGCGCTGCGCATGCAGGCCGGCCAAGGCCAGCGAGCCTGCGGTGGTGCTCATCCTGTCGGCGGTGGCGATGTTGTCTTTCAATAGCACCGGGATGCCGTGCAAGGGGCCACGCACGCGAGGTGCCTTCTTGTCACGCCGCTCGGCATCCATGGCGCGGGCCTGCGCGAGCGCATCCGGGTTCAGTTCGATCACCGCGCGCAATTTGGGGCCACGCTGGTTCAGGCCATCGATGCGCTTGAGGCAATGCCGGGTCAGCTCCATGGCGCTCAGCTTGCCGGCCGTCATCGCGGCCTGCAGGCCGGCCACATCCAGCTTGTCCAGGGCCTTGTAGCCCGGTGCGCTTGCCGCCGCAGCGTTCGAGGAGCCGAGGCTGGCGCCGATCACCGCGCCTGCGGCAGTTGCAAAGCTTCTCCGATTCATGGGGCTGCTCATCGCGTCACCTTCCGCGCTCGATTTGAAGAGGCGGATTGTGTCGGATGAACAAGGCCGCCGTTCAGTCCTTCGTGCGAGCCCCGCCACCGGCAGGCGTGCCGAGCGCCGTTGTCCGGGCTTTGGTCGTCTGCTGTGCGTCGCTGCGCCGGACCGAACTCCAGGTCAGCAAGAGGCCAGCCAGCAGCGGCGCATCGTACAGGGCGGGTTGCGCCGGCGCTGCGCGCTGGGCGGTGGCGACGTAGATGCCGAAGCTGCGAATGGCCATGGGTGCTTCCTTCATGCTGTTGCGGACAGGGGTGCCGTGATTGACAGGGGGCCGGCCGTTGGCTCGGCGCGCACATGGCGGTCGATGTAGTCGCCGTGATCGGGCATGGCTGCCACGGTCTGCGCCACTGCGCTGCGCTGGCGCTGGAAATGCTGGCGCAACTGTGTTTCGTCGATGCGCTCCACCAGCGGATCGCCCGCCTCGGGCGTCAGTCCCAGGCCCAGAAAGATGGAAACCCAGGAGGGCTCAGCGAAACCTTCCGGGTCGAGGATGGCTACGCGGCCGGAGGAGCGGAACAGCTCGATCTGGTGCCGCAGCGAATCCGGTATCGGCATGGCCGAGCAGTAGCGCCAGAACTCGGAATCGGTTCGCTTCGTCAGCTTGTAGTGCAGGATGATGAAGTCGCGTACCGATTCGTACTGGAAGGCCATCTTGCGGTTGAACTCGGCCGCCAGGGCGGGTGAGCAATCGCGGTCCGGGAAGAGCTGGATCAGCCGTCCCACGCCGTCCATGATCAATTGGATGCTGGTCGATTCCAGCGGCTCCAGAAAGCCCGAGGCCAGGCCCACGGCCACGACGTTCTTGACCCAGCATTGCCGCCGCCGCCCGGTGGTGAACTGCAGGCGCCGCGGCTGATCAAGCGCTGGCGTATCCAGGCCGACGAGCAATTGCGCCTCGGCCTCGCTGTCGCTGATGAAGTGATTGCAGTAGACGTGGCCATTGCCGGTGCGGTGCTGCAAGGGAATGCGCCATTGCCAGCCGCTGGTCCTGGCGGTCGAGGTGGTGAAGGGCGTGAGCTTGGGCGCTCGCGCGCTCGGCACGGCAAGTGCTGAGTTGCAGGGCAAGTGCTCGCTCCAGTCCTCGTAGCCGGCCTTCATGGCGCCCTCGATCAAGAGGCCGCGAAAGCCTGAGCAGTCGATGAACAGGTCGCCTTCGATGCGGCGGCCGTCTTTCAACTTCACCGCCGCGACGAAGCCGTTGTCGGGCCGCAGCTCCACGTCGACGATGGTGTTCTCGATCCGCGTGACGCCGCGCCGCATCGCGTACTCGCGCAGGTAGGCGGCGTAGAGCCCGGCATCGAAATGGAAGGCGTAGGAATAGGAGCTGGCGGGCGAGGGCTGCTCGCCCTGCGGCGGTGCGAAGCGGTTGTGGCGCGCCATCACGCTGGACGTGGACCAATCTTCATACGACGGCATGCCGCCGTCGCGCTGCAAGCGCAGCCAGTAAAGATAGGCCGAGCGGTTCTCGATGGCCGGCCCGAAGTCGCCGAAGCCGTGGAAGAAGCGCTGGCCGACCTGGCCCCAGTCGCGGAACTCGATGCCCAGCTTGAACGTGCCCTGCGTCCTCTTGATGAAGTCAGTGCCATCCAGGCCGAGTGCGCGGTTGTAGAAGCGAATCGTCGGCAGCGTGGCCTCACCGACGCCGATGGTGCCGATGTCGGGTGACTCGATCAGCGTGATCTCGCAGGCGGTCCTGGGGTCGCGGCGCAGCAACTGCGCCAGCGGCGCGGCGCTCATCCAGCCGGCGGTGCCGCCGCCGACGATGACGATCTTCCTGATCGCCTTGCTGTCCTTGATCTTGTCTTGCATGACCTTGCCTCCGGTTTTGTTCTGGCTGGGCAGAAGCATCCCGCCACTGCCAATTTCGGCGCCTAGGTATTTCCACTTGCTTTATTTCGTTCGACGATCAAACTAATATGCCAGCAAATTCCGGCGGATACAAGCCGGACGCTGGAGACAAGAATGCAAGCCGAATCCGCAGGCAATCAGCAACTGCTGAAGGTCATCAACCGCATGGCGCTGGTGCGCCATCTCTGTGCCAACCCGGGCCTGTCGCGTGCCGACCTGGCCGTGGCCGTGGGCCTGACCAAGTCGACCGTGAGCCTCCTGACTCGCGAGCTGATCGCGGAAGGCTGGCTGGTTGAGCGCGAGGTGGTGGCCACTGGCGATCTGGGCCGTCGTCCGACACCGCTCTTCATTGACCCGAGTCGCCTGCTGCTCCTGGGTGCCGAGGTTGGCGTCGAGTCCGTTCGCGTGGTGGCCACATCGCTGACAGGCGAGGTGAGGGCGCGCACGGTGGCGAGCTACGGCTCCAGTCGCACGGCCAAGGTCTGCATCAACAGCCTGGGCAATGCATTGATCCGCATTGGCAAGCAGTTGGAAGATGCGCACCAGCAGGTCATCGGCATCGGCGTCGGCCTGCCGGGCGGCGTGGATGAATCAAGCGGCCATCTGCATTTCGCGCCCAACCTTGGCTGGCGCGACGTGCCATTCGGCCTGCTGCTGAAAGACAAGCTGCAGGGATCGCCGCTAGAAGGCGTGCCGCTGCTGCTGCAGAACGAAGCAGATGTCGCGGCGCTGGGCGAGATGGAGTTCAACCCCTCGCCGACCACGGACCCGCTGCTCTACGTCTCAATCAACCAGGGTGTGGGCGCGGGCGTGATCGTTGGCGACCGACTGCTCACTGGCCGCCGCGGCTTTGCCGGGGAAGTGGGCCACATGGTCCTGCAGGTCAACGGCCCCTTGTGCTCCTGCGGTCGCCGTGGTTGCGCCGAAGCCTTGATCGGCTTGCGCGCCATGCTGGGTCAGCAGGGTGAAGCCGCTACACCGGTGCCTGCGCTTTCATCGCTGGGCGAGATTCAGCAGCGCCTGGGCGATCAGGAGGCGGGCACGGTGGCCGCGGTCAACAAGGCGGGCGCCTATCTCGGCGTGCTCCTGCAGAACCTGGCAACGGCCTATGACCCCGCCTGCATCGTGCTGGGTGGATCGGTGGTCGAGCTGGGCGACGCCTTCCTTGCGCCCGCGCTGAGCACGCTCAACGAGTACGCGGCGGCCGCCAATCTGGAGCCGCCTGTCGTGCAGACCTCGCGCTTCGGTGCTGACGCCGTCGCTGTGGGCGCGGCCGCCCTGGCGCGCTTCCGCCTGACCCGGCCGGTGATTCCTTCGAGCTCCAGCAGCAAGGCGCAAGCCGACAGCAGCGTGACCGAGTCCGAAAGCAACTGATGTTTCTCGGCATCGACCTCGGCACCTCGGAAGTCAAGCTGCTGCTGCTCGACGAGGCCGGAGGCCTCGTCGGCCAGGCGGGTGCGCCGCTTTCGGTGTCGCGGCCTCAGCCGCTGTGGTCCGAGCAGGATCCGCAAGCCTGGTGGCGGGCCACCGAGCAGGCCGTGGCGAAGCTGCGCCAAGACTTTCCCGGGCTGCTGGCGCAGGTTCGTGCCATCGGTCTCTCCGGCCAGATGCATGGTGCGGTCCTGATGGACGCACGGGGTCGGGTCTTGCGCCCTGCCATCCTCTGGAACGATGGTCGCAGCCATCTCGAATGCGAGGAGCTGACCGCCAGCACGCCGCGCCTGCACGAGATCGCCGGCAACCTGGCCATGCCCGGCTTCACGGCGCCCAAGCTCCTGTGGGTGAAGAAGCATGAGCCGGCGCTGTTCGCTCAAGTGGATTGCGTGTTGCTGCCCAAGGATTGGCTGCGTTGGCAGTTGACGGGCGAGAAGGTCTCGGAACCTTCGGATGCGGCCGGCACGCTGTGGCTTGATGTGGCCGCGCGCGATTGGTCCGATGAGCTCCTGGGCGCCTGTGGCCTGAGCCGCGCGCAGATGCCGCGCCTCGTTGAAAGCAATCAAGCCTCGGGCGTTCTGAAGCCGGCGCTCGCCATGGCTTGGGGCCTGGGCCCGGATGTTGTGGTGGCCGGCGGTGCGGGAGACAACGCAGCGAGTGCCATCGGCATCGGTGCCACAGCGCCAGGCGACGGCTTCATCTCCTTGGGCACGTCGGGCGTGCTCTTCGTTGTCAATGACCGCTACCGCCCGAACCCGCAATCGGCGGTGCACGCCTTCTGCCATGCGCTTCCGGCACGTTGGCATCAGATGAGCGTGATGCTCTCGGCGGCGAGCTGCCTGAAATGGTTTGTGAACTTCAGCGGCGCCAGCGATGAAGCCGCGCTGCTGGACGAGGTGGCTGCCTTGCCGCAAGCATCGCTGATGCAGGCGCCGATCTTCCTGCCCTACCTGGCCGGCGAACGCACGCCTCACAACAACCCATTCGCGACAGGGGTGTTCCATGGCCTGGGCCATGAATCGAACCGCGCGCTGTGCGGCTACTCGGTGCTCGAGGGTGTGGCCTTCGCTCTTGCCGACGGCCTGGCCGCACTGCAAGCGGCGGGCACCGAAGTGCAGTGCCTCTCCCTGGTGGGTGGCGGCGCACGCAGCGCGCTGTGGGCTCAGTTGATTGCCGACGTCTTGCAGGTCGAGATCGTCGTTCATGCCGGCAGCGACGCGGGTGGCGCGCTCGGCGCTGCACGCCTGGGCTGGATGGCCGCCGGCGGTGATGCGGCCGCGGTTTGCCGCAAGCCCGAGGTCGCGGCCCGCTACCAACCTAATCCATCCAATGAAAACCCTTTGCAGGAGCGCCTGCAGCGCTTCCGCGAGATCTATCGCCGGCTCCAGACGCTGACACCTCTGCGCAGTGTGGCCTGAGCGGCGAAGCACCCAAGACCTATCGAAATGAAAAGCTATTTCCACGACATACCGGCCATCCAGTACCGCGGCCTCGACAGCGCCAGCCCGCTGGCCTTCCGCCATTACGACAAGGACCGCATGGTGCTCGGCAAGCGCATGGAAGACCACCTGCGCTTCGCCGTCTGCTACTGGCACACCTTCTGCTGGACCGGGCTCGACCCCTTCGGCAGCGGCACCTTCCAGCGCCCCTGGTTCGAAGGCGCCACGCCGATTGAACTGGCCAGGCAGAAGGCCGATGCGGCATTCGAGTTCTTCCAAAAGCTCGGGGCTCCCTACTACTGCTTCCACGACCGCGATGTGGCCCCCGAAGGCGCCACGCCGCGCGAAAGCCAGGAGAACTTTGCGCGCATGGTTGACGTGCTCGGTGAGCATCAGCAGCGCACCGGCGTGAAGCTGCTGTGGGGCACGGCCAATCTGTTCAGCCACCGCCGCTTCATGTCCGGCGCAGCGTCCAACCCCGATCCGGCGCTGTTCGCGATGGCGGCGTTGCAGGTGCGCGATGCGCTGGACGCGACCATCAAGCTCGGCGGCGAGAACTACGTGCTGTGGGGTGGCCGTGAAGGCTATGAAACCCTGCTCAACACCCGCATGAGCCAGGAGCTGGACCAGCTCGGCCGCTTCCTCGCCATGGTGGTGGAGCACAAGCACAAGCGTGGTTTCAAGGGCGCGATCCTGCTGGAACCCAAGCCGCGCGAGCCCTCCAAGCACCAGTACGACTTCGACACCGCCAGCGTCTACGGCTTCCTGAAGCGCTACGGCCTGGAGAACGAGGTCAAGGTCAACCTCGAAGCCAACCACGCCACGCTGTCGGGCCACAGCTTCGAGCATGAGATCGCCACCGCTTCGGCGCTGGGCATCCTCGGCAGCATCGACATGAACCGCGGCGACCCGCAGCTGGGCTGGGACACCGACCAGTTCCCCAACAACGTGCCCGAGATCGCGCTGGCGCTGTACTACATCCTCCAGCAGGGCGGCCTCGGCTCCGGCGGCCTGAACTTCGACGCCAAGGTGCGCCGCCAGTCGATCGATGCGGTCGACCTGTTCTACGGCCATATCGGCGGCATGGACGTCTGCGCCCGCGGCCTGCTGATCGCCGAACAGATGATCAGCGACGGCCGCCTCAAGGCCGCCGTCGACACCCGCTATGCCGGCTGGGACACGGCGGTGGGCCAGGACATCCTGATCGGCCGCGTCTCGCTCGAGCAACTCGCCGAGCGCGTGCTGGCCGCCAACACCGATGTGCAGCCGCAGTCCGGCCGCCAGGAGTACCTCGAGAACCTGGTCAACCGCTTCTGCGGTGCCTGATGCGCGACCCCATGACTTTCACCGATTTCCGTTCTATGCGGTGCCGGCCCCTCTGGCTGCACCCGATGCGATGTTGAGCCGCTGAGTTCATCGGCCAATCAAACACAGTCCCGGCCGCGCCGCCCTGCAGGCGTCGCGAGCTGGCCGAAGAGGGACAAGTCCTGAGCCAATAAAACACAGGAGACAAACATGAAAAGATTCCATAGAACTGCCATCTCGTTGGCGGCGGCCCAATCAGCCCTGCTGCTCAGCGGCCTGGCGCAAGCGCAAACCGCGCCCGCCGCGCCGCCGGCCGATCCCAAGGTGCAGAAGGTCGAGTCGGTCGTCGTGACCGGCCGCCGTGCTGCCCTGCAATCGGCGCAGAAGACCAAACAGGATGCCGACGAGATCGTCGACTCCATCGTGGCCGACGACATCGGCAAGCTGCCTGACCGCTCGATCACCGAGGTGCTGCAGCGGGTGGTCGGCGTGACCATTGACCGCACGATGGCCAAGAACGACCCCGAGCACTATTCGGTGGAAGGTTCAGGCGTCAACATCCGCGGCCTGTCCTATGTGCGCTCCGAGATCAATGGCCGCGACACCTTCTCGGCCAACGGTGGCCGTGCGCTCAACTTCGAAGACGTGCCGCCGGAGCTGATGGCTGCGGTGGATGTCTACAAGAATCCTTCTGCCGTGCAGATCGAGGGCGCCATCGGCGGCCTGGTGAACCTGCGCACCGCGCTGCCGTTCGATCACCCCGGCTTCAAGGCCGGCATCACGGTCAGCGGCGGCTACAACGCGCTGCAGAAGAAGTGGAGCCCGAGCGGCTCGGGCCTGGTGTCCAACCGCTGGATGACGGATGCCGGCGAATTCGGTGCCCTGCTGAGCCTGGCTCGCAGCAAGAGCAGCACCCGAACCGACCTTTGGCAGGTCGAGCCCTACTACAAGGTGGACGGCACGCATTGGGTGCCCAAGGGCGCGCAGTGGCGCGACTCGAACTTCGACCGCACGCGCGACGGCACCTACGCCGCCCTGCAGTGGCGCAAGAACGATGTCAGCAGCTCCTTGACCTTCTTCGAATCCAAGTACCGCATGCAGTGGGATGAGAACGCGCTGTTCGCGCAGTCCAACCCCTGGAACCTGCAGATCGGCAGCGGTGCCAGCTACGGCCCCAATGGCCAGTTGCTGAAGGGCACGCTGACCGCGCCGGCCGATGGTGGCGTGAACTTCGGTGCCGACACCCGCTTCATGACCCGCGACTCGCGCACCCGCGACCTCGGCTGGAACCTGAAGTGGAAGGCCAGCGATGCCTGGAGCTTCAGCACCGACCTGCAAGTGGTGAAGTCCAAGACCGCCGGTTTCGACTCCACGGTGGCCACCGGCCTACAGATGCCCAAGGAAACGCTGGACCTCTCCGGCTCGCTGCCGCGCGTGGTCTTCGACGCCTCCGACCTGGCCGCGCTGCAGAACAAGGCCAACTACTACTGGGCGTTCACCATGGAACACCTGGACAAGAGCACGGCCGAGTCCAAGTCCTGGCGCCTGGACGCGAAGTACAACATCGACCATCCGGTGATGCAGGACCTGCAGTTCGGCCTGCGCCTGAGCGACCGCGACGCGACCACCGTGCAGACACCGGGCGGCTACCACTGGGCCGGCATCACGCAGACCTGGCAGCAGGGCTGGGACATCAGCGGCCTGGCCCGCCTTAACGACCCGCGCTTCAATGCGCCGACCCGTCTGCATGAGTTCAAGAACTTCTTCGGCGGCCAAAGCGTGCCCGGCATCTATGTGCCTGACGTCTCGCTGGCGCAAGGATTCCCGGAAACCTACGCCAAGCTGCAGAAGTACCACGACGTGCTCTGCGCCGAGCAGGCTGCTGCGCAAGGCTGGAGCAGCGGTTGCGCCACCTGGCAGCCGTCCACCTTTGGCACCGACCCCTCGGGCAGCAACGAGCAGCATGAGCGCACCCAGGCTGCCTATTCGCAATTGCGCTTCGATCTCGAGTCGATGCACATGCCGGTCGATGGCAACGTCGGCGTGCGCGTCGTCCGCACCGACATGAAGGCCAATGGCTACACGGTGTTCACCAGCAATGCGCCGGTGTTGCAGCCGGGCCAGGTCTTTGGCGGAACCGGCTTGCCTTTGATCGCCAGCTTCAGGAAGCCCATGGAGGCAGCCCAGGTCTATACCGATGTGCTGCCCAGCCTGAACCTGCGCTACAAGGTCAGCCCGGAGCTGCAGTTCCGCGTGGCGGCGGCCAAGGCCGTGGCGCGGCCTGACTTCTCGCAGATGCAGGCCTACACGACGCTGTCGATGGACACGACCCAGCACACGACAGGCAGCACACTGGTGATCGACTCTGTCAGCCTGACCGGCTCGGCCAGTGGCAATCCGCTCCTGAAGCCGGTCAAGTCCAACCAGATCGACTTTACCGGCGAGTGGTACTTCTCGAAGACCGGCTCCTTCACGGTGGCGCTGTTCGACAAGGAACTGAGCGACGTCATCGTCAACCAGTCGTCGATCTTCCAGGTGCCCGATACCGCAGGCAAGCTGCAGAACTTCGCGGTCACCTCGCCGGTCAATGGTGCCAAGGGCTATGCGCGAGGCGTGGAGATTGCGTTCCAGCGCTACCTCGACATGCTGCCGGGCTGGATGTCGGGCCTCGGGGTGCAGGTCAACTACACCTTTGTTGACAGCAAGACCAAGCTCTACAACCCGGTCACCGGCACCTTCTGCGCCGGCACCGACGGAGGTGCAGCCAACCTGAACCTCAACATCAACGGTTGCGATACCGACGGCCGGGCCTTCGGCAACATGCCGCTGCAGAACCTGTCCAAGCAGGCCTACAACCTGGCGCTGCTGTACGACTGGGGTCAGTTCTCGGCACGCCTGGCCTACAGCTGGCGCTCCAAGTATCTGCAAGGCATCAACATCAACGGCACGCGCGGTGGCGATGGCAAGCTGGCCAATGGCAACAGCGTGGCCTGGGCCTTGCCGACCTGGAGCGACTCCTACGGCCAGGTGGATGGTGGCGTGACCTACCGCGTCACCGACAAGTTCAGCGTCAGCCTGGAAGGGCAGAACCTGAACAATGCGCTGGCCAGGCAGTTGATGCAGCAGCAGATCGGCATGATGACGCGCGGTGTCAACTACACGGGCCGGCGTTATGTGATGCAGGCCAGCTACACGTTCTGATCGGTGGCAACGGCCCGGCGGCGTGCCACGCTGCCGGGCCCATTCAACACTCCTGATGAAGAAACATTCCTTCCTCGTCGCCGCCCTGGCCGCGTTGCTTGCACTGCAGCCCGCGCGTGCGGCAGAAGCACCGCGCCTGGTCGAGCGAGACGGCCGCCATGCTTTGATGGTGGACGGCGCGCCCTTCCTGATGCTTGGCGCGCAGGTCCACAACTCGAGCAACTATCCGGCGGCCTTGAAGAAGGTTTGGCCGGCCGTGAAGGCCATGCAGGCCAACACGGTGGAAGTTCCGGTGGCCTGGGAGCAGGTGGAGCCGGTCGAAGGCAAGTTCGACTTCAGCTTCGTCGATATCTTGGTGGCCGAGGCGCGGCAGAACCAGGTGCGCCTGGTGCTGCTGTGGTTTGCGACCTGGAAGAACACCAGCCCGCAGTACGTGCCGGCCTGGGTCAAGTTCAACAACCAGCGCTTCCCGCGCATGGTGGGTCCGGACGGCAAGACCAGCTACTGCCTCTCTCCGCTGGGCGATGAAACGCTGAAGGCGGATAAGCGCGCCTTCGTCGCCTTGATGACGCACCTGAAGAAGATCGACCAGGACCGGCACACTGTCATCATGGTTCAGGTCGAGAATGAAGTCGGCACCTGGGGCCTGGTGCGTGATTTCGGCGCCAAGGCGCAGGCCGCCTTCGAGCAGGATGTGCCTACTGCCGTGCTGGCGCGCAAGAAGGCGCCGGTGCCGGGCGCAGCCTCGGGTAACTGGCGCGCGGTCTATGGCGACTATGCCGACGAGTATTTCCACGCCTGGGCCATGGCACGCTATATCGGCGAGATCGCCAAGGCCGGCCGCGCCGCCTACGACCTGCCGCTGTTTGTCAACAACGCCCTGCGCGACCAGGTGGCGCCGATCAAGCCGTGGAACAGCGACTTCGCCGCCGGCGGCCCGAACTACGACGTGATCGACATCTACAAGGCAGCGGCACCGGACATCGATATCGTCGCGCCCGACATCTACAACCCGGACGCCAGGCAGTTCGCCGCCACGCTGAACAACTTCCAGCGCCGCGACAACGCACTCTTCGTGCCCGAGATCAGCAATGCGGCACCCTATGCGCGCTACTTGTACGGCATTCTTGGCCGCGGCGCGATTGGCGTGGCGCCCTTTGGTGTCGAGGACTCGGACTACAGCAACTATCCGCTCGGCGCCAAGCTGACCGACGCGCGCATGCTCGCGCCCTTCGCGCCCATCTATGCGGCTTTCGGCAATGTGCAGCGCCAATGGGCCCGCTGGGCTCTTGAAGGCCGCACGCACGGCGCGGTGGAAGGCGAAGACCACGGTGATCAGAGCATTGCAATGAAGGGCTGGAAGGCCAACATCAGCTTCGGCCAATGGCAGTTCGGTGAAAAGGAATGGCCTTCCAACGCCAAGGAAGCGCCGCCGCAGGCCGGGCAACTGCTCGGAGGCGTGGCGATTGCGCAGATCGCTGACGACGAGTTCGTCATCATTGGCCAGCATGCGCGCGTGCGCATCGAGCCGACGGCGCTGCAAGGCAAGCTGGGCTCCATGATTGCCAGCGCCGAAGAAGGCCGCTTCGACGCTACCGGCCGCTGGGTGATGGAGCGCCGCTGGAATGGCGACCAGGTCGATTGGGGCTTGAACCTGACGGCGCGCCCGGTGATCCTCAAGGTCAAGATGGGGCGGTACTGAGCATGGGCCTGCAGCGTCGTCAGTTCGTGCAGGGCGCGGGAATGGGGCTCTTGCTGGGCTCGGGGGTGAGCGCGCAAGCACAGCCCATCGCGAGTTCATATGCCTGGAAGAGCGTTCCTTTCGGCGGCGGCGGCTTCGTCGACGGCTTCGTGTTCCATCCGCGCGAGCCGGGCCTGCTCTATGCGCGCACCGACATCGGTGGCGCCTACCGTTTCGATGCTGCCAGCCAGTCCTGGCTGCCGCTCCTGGACCATCTCTCCAAGGCCGATGCTGACCTGATGGGCGTCTTGAGCCTGGCGCTTGATCCGAATGCGCCCGAGCGGCTCTACCTGGCTTGCGGTCTCTACCTCGGCAGCTGGGCGCGCGATGGCGCGCTGCTGGTCTCGGACGACCGGGGCGCCAGCTGGCGCGTGCATGAGCTGGGCATCAAGCTCGGCGGCAATGAACCCGGCCGAGGCACCGGCGAGCGGCTGCAGGTCGATCCGCAGCGCGGCGATGTGCTGCTGCTGGGCACGTCGCAGGATGGCTTGCTGAAAAGCGAGGACCGCGGCCGCACCTTCAGCAAGCTGGACCTGGCCGTCAAGCATGTTCTCGCTGCTGCTGTTCGACGCAGCCAGCGGCACGCCCGTCAAGGGCTGCCAGACCGTCTACGCTGGCAGCCACGACAAGCCTGGCCTCTATGCTTCCAACGACGGCGGCGCGAGCTTCAAGCGCGAGGCCGGTGCGCCCGAGCAGGTGCCGCAGCGCGCCGTGTTCGGGCCGGATGGCACGCTCTATGTCACCTTTGCCATGGGACCGGAGGCCCTCGCCAGCAACCCGGGCAATGCCAAGTCCGGTGGCGTCTGGAAGCGGGACCGCAGCGGCCGCTGGAGCGACATCACGCCCGTTCGGGCAGGCGGCTTCGGCTACTCGGGGCTGGATGTGGACGCCAGGCAAGCCGGCCGCCTGATCGCCTCGACCATGGAGCGCTGGAGCGAGGGCGACGAAGTCTTTCTCTCGACCAACGATGGCGCGAGCTGGACGCCGCTGAGCAAGCGCTCCAGGCACGACAGCAAGCCCTACCCCTGGCTCGCCAACTACACGCGCGGTGAAGACCGCATGGGCCATTGGATCTCGGACCTGAAGCTCGACCCTTTCAACGGCCAGCGCGCGCTCTACGGCACGGGCTTCGGCTTGTGGATGACGCAGGGACTGGGCGAAAGCACGATCAAGTGGGACTTCACCGTCGCCAATCTGGAAGAAACAGCGACGCTGGAGATCAGGAGCCCCTCGGGCGGCGTGACCTTGCTGGGCGCGATGGGCGATGTGTCCGGTGCGGCCTGGGACGATGTGGGCAAGACACCCGGCGCCGGTCTGTTTGCACCGAGTTCGGAAACCAACCGCTCGGTGGACTTCGCGCAACTGGAGCCGCGCATCCTCGCTCGCACGTCCGACGGCGCGCCCAGCGGCGGCTATTGCTCACTCGATGGCGGCGCGAGCTGGCGGCCTTTTGGCGCGTCGCCCCGCATGGCGAAGAACGCGCAGGGCCACAGCGCATCGACCGGCCATGTCGCCGTCTCGGCCAAGGGCGGCTTCTTCCTCTGGGTGCCCGAGAAGCAGGCAGCCCTATGCTCGCGCGATCGCGGCAAGAGCTGGCAGCTGGCGAATGGCTGGCCGGCCGCGCGCGATGTGCCGCTGCTGCCGGTGGCCGACCGCACGGTCGAAGGCGTGTTCTATGTGCACGACCGTGGCGCGGGCCAGATCCTGGTCAGCGTGGACGGCGGGCAGAACTTCGCGCCGGCCATCACCGGTCTGCCCAAGGTGGAGCATTGGCAGTCTTCGCAGCTGATCTGCGCGCCTGGCGCGCTGCGTGATCTGTGGCTGGCCTTGCCCGATCAACTGGTGCATTTCGCCGGCGTCGACAAGCCGGCGAGAACGCTCAAGGCGGTGGTCGAACCATGGATGATTGCCCTGGGCAAGTCGGCGACCGAGGGTGGCTATCACAGCCTCTATGTCTGGGGCCGGGTGGTGGTGGCTTCGACCGTCAGCGAAGGCCTGTTCCGCTCGGACGACGGTGGTGCGAGCTTCCTGCGCATCAATGACGATGCGCACCGCTACGGCCGCCTGTTGTCGATGACGGCCGACCCGATCGAGCATGGCACGCTGTACCTGGCGCCGCATGGGCGGGGCGTGATCATGGGCCGGCCGCGATGAGATGCCTGGCCGTCCTCCTGCTGTTGCTTGCCGGGCCGATCTCAGCCGCGGCGCTGAGCCTGCGCTACGACAAGCCGGCGGCCGAAACCGCCAGGGGCTGGGAGCAGGAGGCCTTGCCCATCGGCAACGGCCGCATCGGCGGCATGCTGTTCGGCCAGCCGGCGCGCGAGCATCTGCAGTTCAACGACATCACGCTGTGGACGGGCGATGCGCAGACCATGGGTGCCTATCAGCCCTTTGGTGATGTGCTCGTCGAGCTGCAGGGTCACGAGGGCGCGGTCACGGACTACCGCCGTGAACTGGAGATCGATCGCGCTCGGCACCTCGTTGGCTACACGCTCGGCGGTGTGCACTTCCAGCGTGAGGCCATCGCCAGCCATCCGGCCCAGGTCATCGTTCTGCGCTTCACGGCCGATGTCAGGGGCCAGCACAGCGGCGTGATCCGGTTGACGGACATGCATGACGCCCGGATCAAGGCGACCGCGAACGGTCTTCAAGCCAGGGGTTCGCTGCCCTTGATGCAGTACGCCAGCCAGCTGCAAGCGCAATGCGAAGGCGGCACGGTGAGTGCCGACGGCGACAAGCTGGCCTTCAGGAACTGCGATTCGCTGACCGTGATCCTGGCCGCGGGCACCAGCTACCTGGCGGAGGCGGCACGAAGCTTCCGCGGCGCTGATCCGACAGCACGTGTGGCGGCTCAGCTAGCTGCTGCCGCAAAGAGGAACTGGAAGCAGCTGAAGGCCGAGCATGAACGGGACTTCGGCCAGCTGTTCGGCCGCGTTGCCATCGACCTCGGCAGCAGCGCCGCCTCTCGCCGCGCGCTGAGCACCGATGCGCGCATCGCCGCCTATACCGTCAAGGGCGAGGACCCGGAACTCGAAGCCTTGCACTTCCAGTTCGGCCGCTACCTGCTGATTTCCAGCTCGCGCGACTCCTTGCCGGCCAATCTGCAGGGCCTGTGGAACAACAGCAAGACGCCGCCCTGGAACTCGGACTATCACACCAACATCAACCTCCAGATGAACTACTGGCCGGCAGGCCCGGCGAACCTTTCGGAGCTGGCGCAGCCGCTCCTGAAGTTCGTGCAGAGCCAGGTGCCGGTGTATCGCCAGGTTGTTGCGGATCGGGCCGCCTTGGCGGCAAGGGATCCGGGCAGGCTGCCGCCAGAGATCGTGCCCTGGGGCGAGACGTTCCAGCCACCGGCCGAGACCTTCCTGCGCGCCGACGGCAAGCCGGTGCGCGGCTGGGCGGTGCGCACCGAGAGCAACCCCTTCGGCGCCCTGGGCTACCTCTGGAACAAGACCGGCAACGCCTGGTATGCCCAGCATTTCTGGGAACAGTACGCATTCACGCAGGACCGCGAGTTCCTGCGCCGCGTGGCCTATCCGCTGATGAAGGAAGTCTGCCTGTTCTGGCAAGACAGCCTGAAGGCCTTGCCTGATGGAAGGCTGGTCGCGCCGCAAGGTTGGTCGCCCGAGCATGGGCCGGTGGAAGACGGCATCAGCTACGACCAGCAGATCCTCTGGGACCTGTTCCACAACACGGTGGAAGCGGCCGGTGTGCTGGGCGCCGACAAGGAATTCCGACAGCAGATCGCCAGCCTGCGTGACCGCCTGGCCGCGCCGCGTGTCGGCCGCTGGGGCCAACTGCTGGAATGGCTGAACGAGAAGACCGATGACCCGGTGCTCGACACGCCGAAGGACACGCACCGCCATGTCTCGCATCTGTTCGCGCTGTTCCCGGGCCGGCAGATTTCGCTCCTGCGAACACCGTCGCTGGCCGCTGCCGCACGCAAGACACTGGAGGCGCGGGGTGACGCCGGCACCGGCTGGTCCATGGCCTGGAAGATGGCTTTCTGGGCGCGCCTGCAAGATGGCGATCACGCCTACCGCATGCTGCGCGGTCTGCTCGCCCAGCCCGGCGCTCGGGCAGCCGAAATGTTGACCCCTGGCCGGTCGCCTTGCGACCTGCTGTCCCCCGAGGGGACCGCTGCTTGCTCGGGGCGGCCCGTCGCTGCGCAGCAATCAAGCACCGGCACCGAATCGAACAACGCCGGCGGCACGTATCCGAACCTGTTCGACGCCCATCCGCCGTTCCAGATCGATGGCAACTTCGGCGCCACGGCGGCGCTGGCCGAGATGCTGGTGCAGTCGCACGAGGGCGAGATTCATCTGCTGCCGGCCCTGCCAACGGCCTGGCCCGATGGTTCGGTCAAGGGCTTGCGGGCGCGAGGCGGTTTCGAGGTGGACATGAGCTGGCGCGCCGGCCTGCTGCAGTCCGCGACGGTGCGCTCGGTGGCGGGAGCGGGCGGTGGCAGGCTGCGCTACCAAGACAAGGTGATCGACCTGAAGCTCAAGCCCGGCCAGCGTCTGCAGCTCACCACCGAACTTCAAGTCAGCGAGTTGCCAATCTTTGCCGGGAAGCCGCGTGCCGGATGGCATATCACCGTGGCCGACTTTGAAGGCAGCAGTGAATTGACGGGCAACGCCGCCCTGGTACCCAAGCCTGCGCTGGCCCGCGTGCCGGCCAGCGAGGTTGGCGCCCGCCTGAGCGGCGACGCCTTGACGATGCACTGGAAGCAGTCCTGGTTCGCCGCCGTGCGCATCGAAGGCGGCAAGCCGCTGGACCTGCGCGACTACCTGCCGCGCGGCACGCTGGAGCTGGAGCTGAACGTGGTCGACATGGCCAAGGGCGGCCTGAACTTCTCGATGAGCTGCGGCGAGAACTGCACGCGCAAGCTCAACAAGGTCTTGCCCTCGCGCACCTGGGCCGGCAAGGGCTGGCAGCGAGTTTCACTTGCCCTGAGCTGCTTTGCGCGCGAGGGCGACAACTTCGGCGCAGTGACCCAGCCCTTCTCGCTGGAGTCCAGCGGCACCGGGGAAGCCGCCGTGCGCAATGTACGTTTCAAGAAGGAAGGAAAACCGACCATGGATTGCCCGGACTACCGTACGCAGTCGGTCACGCCGGAGACCTTGAACCAGGTGTGGTCGGTCGACTGGTGGCTGCCCCGTCACGAGCAGAAGCTGGCGGAGAACGCCAGGCGCAAGGCCGCTGGCGAACGCAGCGAACTGGTCTTCGTCGGTGACTCGATCACGCAAGGGTGGGAAGACGTGGGCCTGCCAGTCTGGAACGAGTATTTCAAGCGCTACAACGCGGTGGACCTGGGCTTTGGCGGCGACAAGACCGAGAACGTCCTGTGGCGCTTGCAGCATGGCGAGCTCGACGGCCTGGATCCCAAAGTGGCGGTCTTGATGATAGGCACCAACAACACCGGCGACCGCCAGGAAGACCCTCGCACCACGGCCGCCGGCATCCGAAAGATCATCGGCGAGCTGCGTCAACGGCTGCCGAACACCCGCGTGCTCTTGCTCGCCGTCTTCCCGCGTGACGAGAAGGCTGACGGTGCGCTGCGGGCAATCAACAACGGCATTAACGCGCTGATCGCCGGCTTTGCCGATGGCGACAAGGTGCATTTCCTGAACATCGAGAAAGCGCTGATGAATGCGGACGGCACGCTGTCGGCCGACGTCATGCCCGACTGGCTGCACCTGAGCGAGAAGGGCTACCGCCTTTGGGCCATCAGCATGCAGCCGACCCTGGACAAGCTGCTGGCGCTGCCGCCTCTGAAACCCTGAACCCTTCCATGAGCACGATCACCTACTCCAGCCCTTTCCCCGATTCCTTCCTGTTCGGCGCGGCCGCCGCAGCAGCACAGATCGAGGGCGCGGCCTTTGAAGACGGCAAGGGCGAGTCCATCTGGGACCGCTTTGCCCGAGTGCCCGGCAAGGTGCACGACGACGACACGCTGGATGTTGCCTGCGACCACTACCACCGCTTCGATGAAGACTTTGCCCTGATGGCCTCGCTCGGCATCAAGAGCTACCGGCTCTCGATCTCCTGGCCGCGCATCTATCCGCAAGGCGATGGCGCGCTGAACCAGGCCGGCCTGGACTTCTATCACCGCCTGTTTGCCAGCATGGTGCGCCATGGCATCACGCCCTGGGTCACGATGTTCCATTGGGACCTGCCGCAGGCGCTGGAAGACCGCGGCGGCTGGACCTCGCGCGAAACGGTGGCCGCCTTTGCCCGCTATGCCGACACCGTGGTGCAGGCCTTTGGCGGCGTGGTCAAGCACTGGATCACGCTCAACGAGATCCGCTGCTTCACCTGGCTGGCCTATGGCGCCGGCAGCAAGGCACCGGGCCGGCGCGAAAGCGAAGCGGTGGTCAACCAGACCATCCATCACGCGCTGATCTGCCACGGCCACGGCGTGCGTGCCGTGCGCCAGTACGGCGGCGCGGGTGCGCGCGTGGGGCTGACCGACAACTGCGATGTGTCGGTGCCCGTGACCGAGACGTCGCAAGACATTGCCGCCGCCAAGGCCTGGTTCGTCGAGAAGAACCAGCACATCCTCGGTGCGATTCACGCCAAGGGCTATGTGCAGGCCTACCTGGATCGCGTGGGCAGTGATGCACCGCAGGTGCTGCCCGGCGACTTCGACCTGATCAGCCTGCCGACAGATTTCCACGGCCTCAACATCTACACCGCCACCTATGTGCGCGCCGGCAGGGACGGCAAGCCTTATGAGGCCTTGGGCCTGCCGCCCAACTATCCCCGCGCCGACAGCCCCTGGCTGAACCTGGTGCCGCAGGCAATCTACTGGGCGCCGCGCATGTGCCAGGAGCTCTATGGCCATCGGTCGATCTACATCACCGAGAACGGCTGCGGCTACAACGACGAGCCCCTGGTCGGCGGTGAAATCATCGACCTGCACCGGCGCGATTTCCTGCGCAACCATCTGCGCGAGATTCATCGCGCGATTGCCGATGGCGTGCCTATCGACGGCTACTTTCTGTGGTCCTTCATCGACAACTATGAATGGGAAGACGGCTACCAGCGCCGTTTCGGTATCGTGCACTGCAATTACGAAACCCAGGTGCGCACACCGAAACTCTCGGCCCGCTACTACGCCGACGTGATCCGGCAGCGCCAGATTCTTTGAAGGTCCACCCGTGAGCACTGCCGCCAAACCACCGAGAGCCGCCAAGGTGCGCCATGCGGCCACGCTGGCCGACGTCGGCCGCGAGGCCGGTGTCTCGGCCATGGCGGCCTCGGCCGTGCTGAATGGAGCCAGGACCTCTTCGCGCATTGCCGAGGAAACGCGCTCGCGCATCGTGGCCGCGGCGGAGAAGCTGCGCTACCGGCCCAATGCCACCGCGCGCGCGCTGGCGGACCGGCGCATGAACACGATTGGCGTGGCCACCACGCTCTCGGGCAGCGAGCTGAACCAGTATTTTCTGGAAGTCTTCAACGGCGTGCTCGAGGCCGCCGCGGCTGCGGGCCAGAACACCACCGTGTTCGCGCTGAGCGACTGGCAAGAAGGCGCGCAACGCATCCCCTCGATCTGCGATGGCCGCATCGATGGCCTGATCCTGCTCGCCCCCTGGCTGAAGCCTGAGGCGGCGGCCGAGCTGCCCGAGCACACGCCGCTGGTGGCCATCCATGCCAACAGCGAACTGGCGGGCGTGCTGAATCTGGAGTCCGACGAAGAGGCAGGCGCCTTTGCCATGGTCAGCCACCTGCTGAGCCTGGGCCACCGGCGCATTCTGCATCTGGCCGGCCCGGCGGAGTCGGTCGGTGCGCAGCGGCGCATTGCCGGCTATCGCCGTGCCTACGCGGAGGCGGGCCTGAAGCCGCCGGCCCAGCATGTGAAGCATGGCGACTTCAGTGCCGAGTCGGGTCGGCGTTCGCTTGAGGAATGGCTGCAGTCGCAGCAAGGCAAGGCGCTGCCCGATGTCATCTTCGCTGCGAGCGACGCGATTGCGCTCGGCGGCCTGGAGACGCTCACTGCACGCGGCTGGCGCGTGCCGGCTGAAATATCGCTGGTCGGCTTCGACGACACCCTGCTCGCCCGCTCGGCCCATCTGGCCACGGTGCGCCAACCCTTGCGCGAGCTGGGCAATCGCGCGGTGGAGCAATTGATGGCGCGCATCGATGCCAAGCACCGCGATGCGGCCTACCGCCTGCCCAACACCATCATCCTGCCGACCCAGATCGTGCCGGGCGCCACGCTGTCGGTGCCACGCCAGCAGCCCTTGATCATCACCTGAGAGCTCAGCCACTCATGTCCAGCCTTCCAATGAACGCCAGTTCCGCGACGAGCGCACCTGTACTGGCTGCGCCGATCTCCGACCGCGTGCCGCTGAAGCAGAAGCTGGGCTATGGCCTGGGCTCCATCATCGACATGTGGGGCCACTGGCTCTACCCGACGCTGGCATTCCAGGTCTACAACATCTTCCTGGGCATGGCGCCGGGCCTGATCTCGACGGCGCAGATGATCAAGATCTTCATCGACGCCGCGTCGGATGCGCTGTTTGGCTGGGTGTCCGACAACACGCGCACGCGCTTTGGCCGCCGCCGGCCTTTCATCCTCGTGGGCGGTGTGCTGGCAGGCGTCGGCCTGCCATTGATGTTTGCAGTCGGGCGCGGCTGGACCGACACCGAGTACTTCATCTTCATGATCATTTCGACGGCCATCTACGTGCCGGTGATGAGCTGCTTCAACATGCCCTGGTCCAGCCTCGGCTCGGAGATGACGCCCGACTATCACGAGCGCACCAGCGTCATGTCGATCAAGAACGCGATCCAGAAAGGGCCGGAGCTGGCGATGTTCTTTGCCGCCCAGTTCACGACGCTGGCGATCTTTCACGATGCCGATGGCAAGCCCGACATCCTGCGCGGCGCGCAGACCTATTGCGCCATCCTCGGCGCCATCATGGTGACGGTGGCCATCGTGATCTTCTTCTCCGTGCGCGAGCGCTATTACGAGACCGTGGTCGCCCGCTCGACCGAACGAATCCCCTTTGCCGACACGCTGGGCCGCACGCTGCGCTGCAAGCCCTTCCGCCACATCCTCGGCATGATGCTGGCTTATGGCATGGGCACGGCCATGGTGGCGGCGCTGGGCTATTACGCCACCGTCTACTACGTCTGCCAGGGTGACGTGGTGCTGGCCACGAAATGGAATACTGCCATGGGGCTGGCCGGCATGGGATTCGGCTTCCTCGGCATTCCGTTCTTCACGATGCTGGCCAAGCGAAAAGGCAAGCGCACGGCCTTGATCACGGTGCTGTCGCTGGCGATCTGCGCCTTCATCGGCGACTGGTGGCTGTACGACCCGGCGCGCCCGTACCTCCAACTGTTCGCATGCGGCTTCGTGGCCTTTACGGGCGCCGGCTTCTGGATTCTGTACGGCTCGACCGTGGCCGACGTGGTGGACTACGACGAACTCGAAACCGGTCGCCGCCGCGAGGGTTCGTTCGCCGCCTGCCAGAGCTGGATCTCCAAGCTCGGCATCGCCCTGGGCGTGGGCGCCTCGGGCTGGATCCTCGAGTTCACCGGCTTCGACGCCAAACTGCCGGTGCAGAGCGAGCATGCGCTGACGATGATGCGGCTTCTGCTCTCCGGCATTCCGGTCATCGGGCTGGTGCTGGCCTTGATCGCGCTGTTGAATTTCGAGCTGACCGAGGAGCGGATGAAGAGCATCCGCGCCCAGCTCGAAGCGCGGCGCGGCAAGGTCTGACCCCCATGGCCCCGTTGTCCAGGCGCCAGGCCTTCAAGACCGCACTGGCAGGCGCTGCGGCTGGCGCGGTGCCAGCAGTCGCTGCGCCTCAGCCCCGCTTCGGTATCGGCATCGAAGGGCAACGCAAGGCCGACCTGGGCAACGGCATGTTCCGCAACCCCATCGTTGCGGGCGACCATGCCGACCCCACCATCCTGAAGGACGGTGCGGACTACTACATGACGTTTTCGTCCTTCCAGTCCTGCCCAGGTGCCTTGATCTGGCATTCGCAGGACCTGGTGAACTGGACGACCATCAGTGCCGCCTTGACCCAGCCCATCGGCACCGTCTGGGCGATGGACCTGGTCAAGCACGCGGGCCGATTCTTCCTCTACATCCCGGTGCTACAGCCCCAGCGCACGGCGATCTATGTGACGCATGCGGAGAACATCCGCGGCCCCTGGAGCACGCCGGTCGATCTCGGCATCGACGGCTGCATCGACCCTGGCCATGTGGTGGGCGAGGACGGCCGACGCTATCTCTTCGTCAATGGCGGCCGGCGCATCCGGCTGCGTGACGATGGCCTGGCGACCGACGGCACGCTGGAGTCGGCATGGCAACCCTGGCAGTACCCGAAGGAATGGGTGGTCGAGATGTTTGCGCCCGAGGGGCCGAAGCTGTTCCGGCGCGGCCCGTGGTTCTATCTGGTCTCTGCTGTGGGCGGCACAGCGGGCCCGGCCACCAGCCATATGGTGACGGTGGCCCGCGCCCCATCGGTTCATGGGCCTTGGCAGCATTGCCCGCACAACCCCATCGTGCGCACAAGAAGCGCAGAAGAGCCCTGGTGGTCGCGTGGCCATGCCAGCGTGGTGGAAGGGCCGGCGGGGGACTGGTGGATGGTCTATCACGGCTACGAGAAGGACTTCCGCACCCTTGGTCGCCAGGCCTTGCTGGAGCCGATTGAATGGACGCCTGACGGCTGGTTCCGAGCCAAGGGCGGCAAGCTGGATCAGCCCTTGAAGAAGCCGCATGGTGGCAAGGCCGGGCCGGCGGGATTCGCGCTGTCGGACGACTTCTCGGGTCAGCAACTGGGCCTGCAATGGAGCTTCCACGCACCGGCCGTCGACGAGTCTTCGCGGCTGCGGATCGAAGGCGGCAGCCTGGC
Source organism: Paucibacter sp. JuS9 (assembly GCF_044043925.2). NCBI lineage: Bacteria > Pseudomonadati > Pseudomonadota > Betaproteobacteria > Burkholderiales > Sphaerotilaceae > Roseateles > Paucibacter sp. JuS9. The sequence goes on along the minus strand of NZ_CP194172.1, from coordinate 3,523,481 downwards.
GCTGCGCGGCAAGGGGGCGTCGCTGGCGGACTGTTCTCCGCTGACCTGCATCATCGGCGACCGCAGCTATGAAGCCTCGGTCGAACTGGAGGTCCGGGGCGCAGGCCACGGCGGCCTGGCACTGTTCTACGACGAGCGCGGCCACGCCGGCATCGCCTTCAACCGCAGCCAGATGCTGACCTATGGCTACGGCCAGGAGCATGGCTGGATGCGCGAGAGCATCACTGCAAACCGCATGCGCATCAAGCTCGTGAATCGCGAGAACGTCCTGACGATCCACTACGCGCTCGATGGCGGTGAGTGGAAGCAGCATGCCTGGCAGATGGAGGTCTCGGGCCTGCATCACAACGTCTTCGGCGGCTTCCTGAGCCTGCGCGTCGCGCTCTTCAGTGCCGGCGCGGGCGAGGTCGTCTTCCGCAACTTCGAATACAGGGGCCTGACATCGTGAGCATCTTTCGTCGCCGCCAGATCCTGGCCACTGCGGCAGCCTTGCCCTTGAGCACCGCGGGCTGGTCAGCTCCGGTGCCTGAGCGCCGCATCACCCTGGACCTGAGCCAGGCCAGGAGGCCGCTGGACCGCTTCTTCGATCACTGCGTGGGCGCCGACTATCCCGGCACCCTGTTTCGCGAAGACTCATTGAGCCAGTTGAAGACGGCAGTCGACGAACTGGGCTTCCGCTACCTGCGCTTTCATGCGATCTTCCACGACGTCCTGAAGACGGTGCGGCGCGAGAACGGAGCGTTGATCTTCGACTTCACGGGCATCGACAAGCTCTATGACGCCATGCTGGCCCGGCGCATCCGGCCCTTGATCGAGCTGGGCTTCACGCCGCTGGCGCTGGCCACCTCCAAGCTGAAGATCTTCTATTGGGAAGGCAACACCTCGCACCCGGATCCCGTGGGCTGGGTGGCCCTGATCGAGGCCTTCACGCGCCACCTCCTGCAGCGCTACGGGGCAGCGGAAGTGCGGCAGTGGTACTTCGAGGTCTGGAACGAGCCCAATCTCGATGGCTTCTGGGAACGGGCCGACCAGCAGGCCTATTTCGAGCTCTACACCCGCACGGCCCAGGCCATCAAGGCCATCGACCCGAATTTGCGTGTGGGTGGCCCTTCCACCGCTGGTGCGGCCTGGGTGCCAGAGTTCCTGGCGCATGCCAAGGCGACGCACGCGGCGGTGGATTTCATCAGCACGCACACCTATGGCGTGGACCACGGCTTTCTCGACGAGTTCGGCGTCGAGGACCGGCAGCTCTCCAGTTCGCCTGACGCCATCGTGGGTGACGTGCGCCGCGTGCGCGAGCAGATCGAGGCATCGCACCTGCCGGGGCTGCCGCTGTTCTTCACCGAGTGGAGCACGAGCTACAACCCGCGCGACAAGGTTCATGACAGCTACATGAGCGCGGCCTATGTGCTCGCCAAGCTGCGCCGCACGCAGGGCCTGGCGCAGTCGATGAGCTACTGGGTCTACAGCGATCTGTTCGAAGAGCCTGGTCCGCCGGACGCGCCCTTCCATGGCGGCTTCGGCATGATGACGCGAGAAGGCATTCGCAAACCGGTCTGGTTCGCCTACAAGTACCTCGCTGCCTTGCAGGGCAATGAGATACCGAGCAGCGATGCTGACTGCTGGGCCGCGACCGATGGCAAATGCACGCAGGCCCTGGTTTGGGATTGGCGTGATCCGCAGCAGAAGGTCAGCAACCGTTCCTTCTTCGGCAAGCCGCAGCCGGCGCGCGATGTCGGCCGGGTCCGGCTTCAGCTGAATCGTTTGCCGCCAGGCCGCTATCGCGTTCAAGAGCGCCGCACCGGCTATCACGCCAACGATGCGCACACCGCCTATCTGGAGCAAGGCTCACCGAAGCAGCTCGACGAAAAGCAGGTCGCCGCCCTGCACAAGCTGACCACGGATGTGCCGCAGAAGCAGAGTGAGCTGCGCATCGGCGCCGACGGACGGGCCAGTTTCAGCCTGGCCATGCGCAGCCATGATGTCGTGCTCCTGAGCCTGGAGCGCATCGGCGCCTGACACCAACGCGAGGATCTTGATGATGAGCCGTTTGCTGTTTTCCCTTCTCCTTGGTCTGACCCTTTGCACCCCGAGTTGCGGTGGCAGCAGTGGTGGAGCTGGGAGTGGCTCGGTCGGCACCACGGCAGCGGCGCCGGTCAGCAACCCCGCGCCGGCCATGCGCGGGCTCACCAGCCTGCAACTGTCCAGGCAGATGAGCCCCGGCTGGAACCTCGGCAACTCGCTCGAAGCGATGGGTGGGGAAACGGCCTGGGGCAATGCCAGGACTTCGCAGGCTCTGATCGACGCAGTCAGGGCGGCAGGCTTCAAGACCATCCGCGTGCCGGTCGCCTGGAAGCAAAACGCTGATGCAAATGACAACATCAGCCCGACCTGGCTTGCCCGTGTGGCCGAGGTCGTGGGCTATGCGAAGAAGGCCGGGCTCTACGTCATCATCAATACGCACTGGGATGGCGGCTGGCTGCAACCGACCTATGCGGCCCAGCCCATGGCCAACGCCAGGCTCGCCAAGTTCTGGACCCAGATCGCCACGCATTTCAAGGATTTCGACGACACGCTGCTGTTCGCCGGCACGAACGAAGTGATGGTCGAGGGCGACTATGGCGCGCCCTCGGCCGAAAACGTGGCGGTGCAGAACGGCTTCAACCAGCTCTTTGTCAGCACCGTGCGCGCTACCGGCGGCAACAACGCGCTACGGCACCTGGTGGTGCAAGGCTTCAACACCAATATCGACCACACCCTCAAGCATGCGGTGCTGCCGACCGACACGGCCAAGGACCGCCTGATGATGGAGGTCCACTACTACGATCCCTACAACTTCACGCTCAACGAGAAGAGCACGATCTGGCAATGGGGCGCTGGCGCCACCGACCCGAAGGCGACCGAGACCTGGGCCAACGAGGCCTATGTCGACGCACAGTTCGAGAAGATGAAGCAGCGCTATGTCGACAAGGGCGTGCCCGTGATCCTGGGCGAATACTGCGCCATTGCGCGCACCGACATTCCCGGCGCTGAGAAGTACCGCCAAGCCTGGGACGAATACATCACCCGCGCGGCCACCAGCCGCGGCATCGTGCCGGTGTACTGGGACGCGGGCGGGCTGGACAACCATGGGTCCGGGCTGTTCAAGCGCGGCACTGGCGAACAAGCATATCCGGGCCTGATCGGCGCGATTGTCGGCGCCGCCAGGTAGCGGGTGGGCTATGGGCCCGGCTTGAACTCGGCAGGCGGCTCCTTGGGGCCTTGACCCATCGGGCTCACGCCCCTGCTGCCCGGGCCGTACAGGTCGGTGTTGACATCTGCGAACGCAAGCATGGCGCCAAGCCGCTGATCACGGCCGCCCTCGAAGCCGCATTGACCCATGAACTGCTTCGGGTTGCGGAAGCTGCCGAAGACGATGTCCCACAGCGGCAGGTCGGCAAAGTTGTAGCTGTGCAGGCCGAGGCGGTGATGCACGCAATGTGATTCCGGCCGCTGGATCAGATAGCCCAGCCACTGTGGCGTGCGGATATTCCAGTGCTGGAAGAAGGCATAGAAGCCGAAGAGGCAGCCGGTGAAGGCTGCGGCCATGGGGTCTAGACCGAGCACGATGACGGTCACGAACAGCGGTATCAGCGTATAGGCCACGGTCTCGAAGGGATGAAAGAGCAGGGCGCCCGGGATGTCGACGCGGCGTGGGCTGTGATGGATCTGATGGAAAGCCCGCCACATCGGGCTGAAGCTGTGGGCCGAGCGATGCCAGACGTACACGAAGAGCTCCAGCACGACGAAGCCGACGGTGGTGCCACCCACCACGCCAAGGCCGCTGCCATCGATCCAGCGATGCTCGGCCATCCAGTCCAGCGGCAGGTAGAGCGGCAGCACATTGCCGATGGCCATGGACAAGAGCAGAAAGCCAGCACCTGTACATTGCCAGCCCGAGCGCGACGGGAAGCTTCGCGCCGGCCGAGCCAGCTCGACACCGAGCATCAGCAGGTAAAGCGCGGGGGTGAACAACAGAAAGGCGAGTTCAACAGCGGTCATCGTTCACTCTCCATGGTCGGCTGGGCTGCAATGCGCCGAACGATAGTGCGGAGCAAGGCCGATGCGAAGAGCTGATTGCCACAAGATCGGGTCAAATGTGCCAGTCGCGACTGGAGTCCGCACCGATGACGACCCAACGGCCAAGAATCGCCCTGCTCGCTGCGCCCGAGACCACGCCCTCCGTGCTCTTCGGCCTGTATGACGTGCTGATTTCCGTCGGCGCGGTCTACCCCGACATGGTGGGCGGCCAGGTGGGTGAGGCCTTGCTCGACGTGCAGATCGTGGCTGCCGTGGCCCAGCCCTTCCGCTGCTTCGGCAACATCCTGATCGAACCCCATGCGGCCATCGGCAGCCACTCGGAGGTGGATGCGGTGATTGTCTGCGACATGTACACGCCGACAGATAGAGCGCCGCACGGACGCTACGGTCCCGAGATCGCCTGGCTGCAGCGCATGCACGCGCAAGGAGCGCTTGTCGCCTCCGTCTGCTCAGGCTCCCTGGTGCTGGCCGAGGCTGGCCTGCTCGATGGCCGCTCGTGCGCCGGGCATTGGGCCTACCGCGAACTCTTTCGGCGGCGCTACCCGAAGGTGGACTACTGCGCCGACTCGATCCTGCGGCTCGACAGCGAGGCGCAAGGCGTGGTGACGGCTGGCGGCGTGACCGCCTGGCAAGACCTGGCCCTGCACCTGATCAGCCGCTACTGCGGCCCGGAGCATGCCTTGCAGACGGCCAAGGTCTACCTGCTGTCCGGGCACGAGGACGGCCAGTTGCCGTTTGCCGACCGGGGCTTGCAGATCCAGGACGAGGATCATGCGATCAAGCGCTGCCAGCAGTGGATTGCCGAGCATGTGGCCCAGGTCAACCCGGTCGAGGCCATGACCCGGCATGCCGGCCTCACGCGGCGGACCTTCACGCGGCGGTTCCGCGCCGCCACCGGCTACCTGCCGATGGACTATGTGCATGCGCTGCGGATCGAGCGGGCCAAGCGCATCATCGAAGCACGGCAGGCCGGCGGCCTCGACGCTGTTGCCAGCGAGGTCGGCTATGAAGACCCGTCCTTCTTTCGCCGCCTGTTCAAGCGCGAGGTCGGGCTGACGCCGGCTGCGTACCGGAAGAAGTTTTCGAGCCTGCTGGGCTAGTCCGAACTTTCCCGCTGCGGGAACGGTGCCGCCCAGGCGAGCAGCACCGGTGGCACCGAGAACAGCAGCACCAGCAGGAAGAAGTTGCGGTAGTCATGGCCGACCGCATTCCAGACCCAGCCGCTGACGGTGCCGGTGGACCACTTGGTCAGCGCCATCACGCCAGTAGCCATGGCGTAGTGCGCCATGCGAAAGCGGCCTGGCGCCACCTGCTGCATCATGTAGAGCATGTGGCCGACCGAGCCCATGCCGAAGCCGAGCTTCTCTATCGTCACCAGGCCGGCAATCATCCAGCTGCTTTCGGGCAGGGTCTGGCTCAGATAGAAGTAGGTGACATGCGGCAGGTTCAGGGTCAGCGCCAGCAACACGAAGGCGCGCGGCAAGGTGAGCCGCGCCGCGACGAAGCCGCCAAGAAAGGCGCCCGCGATGAACGCCAGCGTGCCCACCGTGCCGTTGATGGTGCCCAGGGCGGCGTTGTCCAGGCCAAGGCCGCCAGCGCTGCGCGGGTCGAGCAGGAACAGCGGGCCGAACTTCTCGATGAAGCCCTCGCCGAAACGGTAGAAGAAGATGACGGCCAGCATCATCCAGATCTGCGGTTTGCGGAAGAAGTCGGCCCAGGCATCGCGCAAGGCCGCAAATCCACCGCCGGCGGCCGGAGCGCTGGCGGGCGGCCCCGGCGGCAGCATGCGCAGATGCCAGATGCCGAAGACGCCCATCAAGAGCGCCGTGGCGATCATCACCACCATCCAGCATTGCACCCAGGGCAGTTCGAAGCGCGTGTGCATGAGGCCGGTGGCCGAGACCAGCAGGCCCGAGCCCAGCACGGCGCCCAGGTTCCAGCACATGCCCTGCAGGCCGGCATAGCGCGCCTGTTCGCGCGCCGGCATGGTCGCCATGAAGATGCCGTCGGCCACGGTGTCCTGCGTGGCCGAGGCGAAACCGGTGATCCAGAAGAAGGCCAGCGAGGCGCGGAAGAAGCCCTCCAGCGGCAGGCAGAACGCCACCGCGCCCAGCGAGGCCATCATCAGGAACTGCATGCGGACGATCCACCAGCGCTGGCTGCGCAGCGGTTCCAGGAGCGGCGCCCACAAGGGCTTCAGAACCCAGGGCAGGTACATCTGCGAGGTGTAGAGCGCAATGTCCTCGTTGGGCACGCCGAGGTTCTTGTAGATGATGGCGGCCACCACGCCGACCATCACATTGGGCAGGCCCATGGCGAGATAGAGCGAGGGCACCCAGGTAAGCGGATGGCGAGGCGAGGCTGTGCTGCTCATCGTGGAGCCCTGGTCAGTACTTGCAGTGCGGCCGACACATACACCAGCGGCGCGTTCCAGTTGATGGCGACCTCGTTGCTGGCATAGCTGCAATCGTGGTCGAGATAGGAGAGCGCTGGCAGCTTCGAGGCATACGGCGGGCAGCCATTGGCATCCTGTTGACCCGCGTTGGCACCGCCGGCGAGGAAGCCGGGTACCGGTGCTTCGATGCCGTCGGCCATCGAGGGCCGGTGGTGCGGATGCAGGGGTGGGCGCTGGCCGAAGCCGGTGACCATGGAGCGGCCCAGCGGATTGCGGCCCAAGACGTAGTCGAGCGCGGCTTGCGCGGCATCGAGCTGGCGGCGATCTCCGCCGAGGCGGTAGCCCTGGATCAGCATCAGCGCCTGGTTCAGGGCGGTCGAGTTGCTGCCCCATTGCATGTCCTTGGACTGGAGGCTGAGGCGATAGGGCGAGCCGTGCCAGACCCCGGTCAGATCAGCCGCGAGGCCGGCAATGCGCTGGCGTATCAGCGCCTGGTCGGCCGCGGGCGTGAGTCGCTCGCGATGATGCGCCAGCGAAACCCAGGCCAGGCCGCCCACATCGCCCCAGTTCGGAACCCGCGCCTCAAGCGTGGCGGCCTTGATCGCCGCGTAGAACGCTGGTTCGCGCGTCGTGATGTAGAGCTCGGTCGCGGCCCAGGCGAACTCGTCATCGAGCGTGGCGTCGTCATAGCCGCCGGTATGGATGTCAGCCGGCTGGCGATAGACCTCGACAGGATGGGCCAGCGCCCATTGCCAGGCCGAGCGCGCGGCCGTGAGCATGCGGGCCGATAGGCCAGGCTGCTCACGCTCGAAGCCGGCGAACACGCGGCTGGCCGTGGCCATCACGGCGGCGAAATCCAGCGTGGCGGCCGTGCTCTTCTGCACCACATAGCGCTCGCCTTGTGCCTGGTGCGGCATCACCTTGCCATCGAAGCCCTTGTTGGTGAGCTTGTGATAGACGCCGCCATCGGAAGGGTCCTGCATGGCGAGCATCCACTCGAGATTCCACAGCAGCTCGTTCAGGAGGTCGGGGACCTTGTCGTCGCTCTCCGGAATGTTCAAGTCCTGATGCTGGAAGTAGGCGGGGAAGTGCTCGTAGGCAGCCAGCAGCGTGTAGCAAGTGATGCCGGAGTTGACGATGTACTTGTTGTAGTCGCCTGCGTCGTACCAACCCTTGGGGAAGGACAGCACCGTGCCTTCGGGCCGGCCTGCGCTGGCGGCCGAGGCATGGATGCGGACCTCGGTGTCGGGATGGCCGGCGGGCCGCGCGAAGGGGCCGGCATGCTTGGGGAGCAGGGCAGTGCTGGCACGGTTGAAATAGAAGGCCTTGATGCTTGCCGCATTCAGGGCCGCATAGGCATCTCTGGCCACGACGAATGGCAGTGAGTCGGCCAAGCCCGTCACCTGGAGACGATAGCTGCCGGGCTTGCGAAGCGACGAGAAGTCAACCAGCTGCATCGACTGTTCTGAGGGCCCCCAGGTGGCGGGCTTCCCCAGCGGTCCAGTCACCACCCGCTTGCCGCTCTTCGCATCGACAACGCTGAAGCCGACGGCCTTGCCGGTGGGCACAGTCGCCCACTTGGCAGCGCCGGGCAGGAAGCCGACCTGGTTCACCTGGATCTCGTCGGCCGCCGCGCCGCCCGAAAGCAGCGCGGCGGCGCAGTAGGTGGCGCAGAAGCTGGCGCGAACGAAGCCCTGCACCGCCTCAGGCCCGGTTCCAGGACAGGCTGACACCGCTGGCCTGCACCGGGCTGCGCTGGCCGTCGACCTCGAGGCACCAGTCCTGCAGCGCTCCGTCACTGACCTGCGCCTTGTAAAGCGCTCCGTCGCGAGTGACCGTGCCGCGCGCGGCAATGCCACCCGTGGCCGAGGCCACCGTGAAGCTTGCGCTGGCGCCGTCTGCCAGCCCGAAGACTCGCAGCGTCAGACCGCGTGCGTAGTCATAGTCAGGCTGCCCGGTTTCAGCGCCCCAGGGCAGCACGGTGTTGGGCGGCACATAGAGCGGCAGGCTCATGAAGTCGTGCTGCTCTCGATGCCAACGGCCGCCTTCGCGCTGCTCGCCCGAGAGCAGATGCGTCCACTTGCCTGCACCATGGGCCGGCAGATAGAAGTCCACCTCCCCGCTTTCGGTAAACACCGGCGCCACCAGCAGCGACTCGCCGAGCTGGTACTGGCGGTCCAGCGTGGCGCAGGCCGGGTCTTGCGGATGCTCCAGCACCATGGCTCGCATCATCGGCATGCCGGTCTCGGTCGCCTCGATGGCCTTGGCATAGAGGTAGGGCATCAGCCGGTGCTTCAAGTGCGTGAACGCGCGCAGCACATCGCAGCTCTCTTCGTCCACCAGCCATGGCACCCGGTAGGAACTGCTGCCGTGCAAGCGGCTGTGCGAGGACATCAGGCCGAACTGAATCCAGCGCTTGTAGACGGCCGGTGGCGGGTTGCCTTCGAAGCCGCCGATGTCGTGGCTCCAGAACGCGAAGCCGCAGCTGGTGAGCGAGAGGCCGCCACGCAGGCTCTCTGCCATCGATTCGAAATTGGACCAGCAATCGCCGCCCCAGTGCACCGGGAAGCGCTGGCCCGAGGCATAGGTCGAGCGGGCGAACACCACGGCCTCTTCCTCACCGCGCACTTCGCGCAGCAGATTGAAGACCACCTCGTTGTATTGCAGCGCATAGAGGTTGTGCATCTCCACCGGGTCGGAGCCGTCGTGGTAGACCACGCCCTCGCTCGGTATGCGCTCGCCGAAATCGGTCTTGAAGCAATCCACCCCCATGGCCAGCAAGCGGCGCAGATGGCCCTGATACCAAGCCACGGCTGCCGGGTTGGTGAAGTCGACGATGGCCATGCCGGGCTGCCAGAGGTCGGTCTGCCAGGTGAGGCCGTTGCTTCTCTTGATGAAGAAACCCGAGCGCGCGCCCTCGGCAAAGAGCGGCGACTGCTGGGCGATGTAGGGATTGATCCAGAGGCTGATCTTCAGTCCCTTGGCATGCAGCCGGGCCAGCATCGCCTCGGGCTCGGGGAATCCGCGGCGGTCCCATTCGAAATCGCACCACTGGAACTCGCGCATCCAGAAGCAGTCGAAATGGAACACTGCCAGTGGCAGCTCGCGGCGCTTCATCTCGTCGATGAAATGCGTGGCCGTGGCCTCGTCGTATTGCGTGGTGAACGAGGTGGTCATCCACAGGCCGAAGCTCCAGGCCGGAGGCAGCGGTGCGCGGCCAGTGAGCGCCGTGAGTCGGCTCAACACTTCCTTGGGCGTTGGGCCGGCGACAACGCAGTAGTCCAGGCTTTCGCCCTCGCGGCTGAACTGCACGCGCGCGGTCTTCTCCGAAGCGACCTCGAAAGACACCGGCCCGGCCTCGTTCACCAGCACGCCATAGCCGCGGCTGCTCAGATAGAAGGGCACGCTCTTGTAGGCCTGCTCGCAGGCGGTGCCGCCGTCCTTGTTGCTGTTCTCGACCACCTGGCCGTTCTTGATCCAAGGGGTGAAGCGCTCGCCGAGTCCGTAGACATATTCGCCGACCGACAGCGTCAACTGCTCGTGCATGAAGTTGCCCTTGCCGGCCCATTGCACATAGCCGAGGCTGCGCCAGTCGCTCTTGGTCAGCACACGGCCGCCCTCGCGGAAGGTGAGGCTCCAGCCCTCACCCTTGCGCAGCTCGACCGAGAGCGCACCGGAGGTCAGCGTCACCTGGGTTTCGGTCTCATCGAGCTGCACGTTGGGCCGGGTCATGCCTGGCATCGGCACGTTCAGCCGCGGCGGCTGCGAGGCCGAGAAGTGCTCGACCTGCACGCGAATCACACCCTCGCTGGGCGAGCTGAGAGTCAGCGTCAAGGTCGGGCCTTGCAAGGTGTCGCCCCGGTGCTTGATGGCCCGCGTGGTGGCCAGGACCACCAGCCTGTCTTCATAGACCTGCACCGCATAGGTCTCGGTCGCGTAGTGCGCCGCAACGCCGGGCTGCAGCATCCATTGGCCGTCTGTGAACTTCATGTCGCAAACCTCTGCAAAACGCCTCGCAGCTCTGCAAGGCGCATATTTATCGTTAAATCAGCCTGAATCCGGTTACACTGGCTGGCCTGTCTGGGTGACTTGTGTCGCTTGTCTCGAGTCTGCTCGGGGCAGTCGACCGGGGTCTGTCGTCGAATTTCAGGACCCCGGATCGGCGCTGGCGGTTCTGGTCGTTCCTGTCCCGGCGCTGCCCTCGCGTCCGTTTCGCCTGTAGGCCAAACGGGGCGCTTTGCTGTGCGCGGCAAGCATAGCCGATGGCCGCGCGCGGCGGCCAAGCGTTGCCCCCCGGGATTGCCCTGACCACCTTGGCCGAGACGATCAAGATCGGCAACGACATCCGCCTGATCTGCGTGAAAGCGCACTGACGACGGGCGGCTCGAGCGCGGAAGATTTTCGACCGCTGGGTCGACGTCCGCCAGATGCTGGGCCCGGGCTAGTGCGTGGGCGGCATGCGATATTGACGGTCTTCCTCACCACGCGCCGCTTGGCGGCATACCGATGTACGAACGCCCCAGCGGCCCGAGCCGCCGCGAAGCCCTGGCCTTCTGGCTGAAGCTCGGTTTCATCAGCTTCGGCGGCCCGGCGGGCCAGATCGCCCTGATGCATGAGGAGCTGGTCGAGCGGCGGCGCTGGATCTCCGAGAACCGTTTTCTGCATGCGCTGAACTACTGCATGGTGCTGCCCGGGCCGGAGGCCCAGCAGCTGGCGACCTATATCGGCTGGCTCTTGCACCGGAGCTGGGGCGGCATCGTCGCCGGCGCGCTGTTCGTCCTGCCTTCGCTGCTGATCCTGATCGCGCTCTCAGCGGTCTACATGGCCTGGGGCCAGTTGCCGCTGATCGCCGGCATCTTCTATGGCATCAAGCCTGCCGTCACCGCCCTGGTCCTGCATGCCGCCTGGCGCATCGGGTCGAGAGCCCTGAAGAACGCCTGGCTGTGGGCCATCGCGGCGGCGGCCTTCGTGGCCATCTTTGCCTTGCAGCTGCCGTTCCCGCTGATCGTGCTTGGGGCGGGCCTGCTCGGCTGGCTCGGTGGCCGCTGCGTGCCGGCCGCTTTTGGCGTCAGCTCGGCGCATGCGGCCAGCCGCACCGGCCCGGGACCGGCGTTCATCGACGACGACACGCCGACGCCGGCCCATGCGCGCTTTTCCTGGGCGCGGTTCAGCAAGCTCGTGCTGGTCTTTCTCGGCCTGTGGGCTGCAGCGATGGCCGGACTGGCGCTGGTATTCGGACCGCATGCACTCCTGACCCAGATGGCCTGGTTCTTCACCAAGGCCGCACTGCTGACCTTCGGCGGCGCCTACGCGGTGCTGCCCTATGTCTACCAGGGGGCGGTCGAGCACTTCCAGTGGCTGTCGGCAACGCAGATGATTGACGGCCTGGCGCTGGGCGAGACCACGCCTGGCCCGCTGATCATGGTGGTGTCCTACGTCGGTTTCGTCGGTGGCTGGAGCCAGGCGCTCTTCGGGCCTGAAGCGCGGCTGCTGGCCGGTGCGGTCGCGGCCACGGTGGTCACGTTTTTCACTTTCCTGCCCTCGTTCTTCTTCATCCTGCTGGGCGGGCCCTTCATCGAAAGCACTCATGGCCAACTGCGCTTCACGGCGCCGCTGACCGCCATCACGGCGGCCGTGGTCGGCGTGATTCTGAACCTGGCCCTGTTCTTCGCCGGCCATGTGCTCTGGCAGCAGGGCTTGAGCGGCCCATTTGAATGGCCCGCGGCGCTCATTGGCGTGGCGGCCGCCGTGGCCTTGTTCCGCTACCAGCGCGGCGTGATCCAGGTTGTGCTGGGCGCGGGGCTGGCGGGGCTGCTTCTGCGCCTGTTCTGAGCCGGCCTCAGCAGCCTTCGACTTCCACGCCGTTGATGCGCTGGGTGCGGCCGTCCACCAGGTAGCGGACCACGCACCGGAAGTCCACCGGGCCCTTGGCGCTGCTCAGGCGGGCACTCTTGGCATAGACGTAGACACTGGAGCCATCGCGCTGCGGATGCACGGCCGAAGGCGTGCCCAGCTTGGCGCGCAATTCCTGTACCGGCGCGCCGCGCCAGGCGGCCAGGCTCTGATCGAACTCGGCCTGGCGCGCGGCGTCGATCCTCTGTTGCTCGGTCATCGGGGTTACCTTCTGCAAGGCCGGCTCTGGCGCGCGCAACGAAGCGCAGCCCGCCAGTGCCAGAGCCAATGCAAGAGGCCCCCAGATTCTTGTCAGCGCCTTCATTTCCCTGATTCCTGCTGGAACGACGTGATGAGATGGCGTCTAGCCTATAGCCTTGCCCGGCAATTGCTGTATCCAAATGCGACCAGCGCCGGATGCCTGTTTGGGCATTCTTGCAACGTCACCGCCCCGCGCCCCAGGCATCATGCGGGGGTGACAACGCCAGACGCCCAGCTCCGCATCCTCCTGAAAGCCGCCGCCCACAGCGGCGACCTCGGGCATTACGACGAGCTGCGCCAGCATTTGACCGGTCCGGGCAGTGCCGATGCGCCGCTTGCCCCGGCCTGGCAGCGCTTCTTCGCCGCCGGCGGTGCCTCGCAATGGGCGGACCTGCCGCACCGCGCGGAGCGCGTGCAGCGGCGCATCCACGAGGACGGTGCCAGCCACAACATCCACAGCCCGGAAGGGGATGCCGCGCGCGACTGGCCGCTGGAGCTTTTGCCGCTTCTGATAGGCAGCGAAGACTGGCGGCATATCGAAGCCGGCGTGCTGCAGCGCGCGCGCCTGCTCAACGGGGTGCTGAGCGATGTCTATGGCGAGCAGCGTCTCCTGAGCCATGGTCAGCTGCCCGCCTCGCTGGTGCTGGCCCATCCGCACTACCTCCGGCCCATGCATGGCTGCCGGCCGCCGGGTGGCGTGTTCCTGCACCTGCTGGCGGTGGACCTGGCGCGCGGGCCGGACGGCGGCTGGTGGGTCGTCGGCCAGCGCTGCCAGGCGCCCTCGGGCCTGGGATACCTGCTGGAGAACCGGCTGATCGTGTCGCAGCAGTTCCCGGAAGCCTTTCGCGAACTGTCGGTCCAGCGCCTGGGCACGGCCTTTCAATCGTTCGTCCAGGGGCTGATGCGCTTGTCGCCAGCCGGCGAGCGCTCGCATGTGGCGCTCCTGACGCCCGGACCCTTGAGCGAAACCTATTTCGAGCAGGCCTTCCTGGCCCGCCACCTGGGCCTGAGCCTGGTGGAAGCGAGCGACCTGACGGTGCGCTCCGACCAGCTCTTCCTGAAGACCCTGCATGGCCTGGAACGCATCCATGTGCTGCTGCGCCGGGTCGATGACGAGTATGTCGATCCGCTGGAGCTGCGTGGGGACTCCATCCTCGGCGTGCCCGGTCTCTTGCAGGCGCTGCGCGTTGGCGGCCTGGTCATGGCCAATGCGCCCGGCGCCGGCTGGCTGGAAAGCCCAGGCCTTGCGGCCTTCTGGCCCGGCGTCTGCCAGGCCCTGCTGGGCGAGGAATTGAAGCTGCCGGCGGCGACCGCCTGGTGGTGTGGCGAGCAATCGGTCTGGCAGCGTTGCCGCGAACAGTTGAGAGAGTTCGTGCTGGCGCCGAGCTTTCCGGCCAGCGACTGCACGCAAAGCTTCAAGCCACAGGTGCTGGCGGGCCTGGATGCGGCCGCTCTTGCCGAGGTGCAGCGCCGTGTCGAAGCCGACCCGGCCGCCCACACCCTGCTGACGCGGCTGCGGCCTTCGGAGACGCCGGTCTGGCGCGATGGCGCGCTGGAGCCTCGACCGGCGGTGCTGCGCGTCTATGCGATGGCCGATGGCCTGGGAGGCTGGAAGATGCTGCCTGGCGGGTTGGCGCGTGTGGCGAGCCGTGGCGAAGGTGGCGCGGATGCCTGGCTGTCGATCCGCGAAGGCAGCGCCAGCGCCGATGTCTGGGTGCAGACCGAGGGCCCGGTGGACCGCAGCAGCCTGCTGCCGCGGCCGCTCACGGCCGAGGAGCTGACGCAGATGCAGCGCCGCGTTAGCAGCCGTGCGGCCGAGAACCTGTTCTGGCTGGGCCGCTACGCCGAGCGGGCCGAGAATAGCGTGCGCCTGGCCCGCCTGAGCCTGGAGACATTGGCCGCGGTGCAGCGCAACGCGGCATCGCCAGACCTCTTGCGAATGCTGGCGCGGCTGTGCCGCCAGCAAGGTCTGCTGCCCCTGGATTTTGTTCAGGACGGCGATGCGCTCGCTTTCGAGCAGCGCCTGATTCAGGCGCTGGGCGAGCTGGGCGGTGCGCACAGCGTGGCCTGGAACCTGCAGTCGCTGGCGAGCAGCGGCCAGGCCCTGCGCGAAAGGCTCTCGGGCGAGCATTGGCAATTGATCCATGAAGTGGGCGAGCATTTCCGCGAGCACCTGGCCGCTGTGCTCGCCAGCGGCAGTGCCGAGCCGCTGGCCGATGTGCTGGGCCTGCTCGGCCGGGCAGCCACCCACCTGGCCGCGATCACCGGCGCGCAGACCGACCGCATGACGCGCGACGACGGCTGGCGCCTGCTCAGCGTGGGCCGCCAGATCGAGCGGCTCGACTTCCTCGCCGGCGCTTTGGCCTTGGGCCTCGAGCATGACTTGACCCAGCATGACGAAGGCTTCGCCTTGCTGCTGGGCCTGTTCGATTCAACCATCACCTACCGGGCGCGCTTCCAGGCGCGGCGCGAGCTCCTGCCGCTCTTGCAGTTGCTGGTGCTCGACGGCGACAACCCGCGCTCCCTGGCCTGGGTGGCGCGCACCTTGCGCGAGCGGCTCTTGAAGCTGGCCCGCCATGAGCAGGCCTGGGCCGAGGGCGCGGTGGCCGCCTTGCCGCGGCCCGACCAGTTCCTGCTCGAGCAACTGGGTCAGCCCGCCATGCTGGCTGCCTTGCTGCGAGATTGCGGCAACGAGGCACGTGCGCTGTCGCTGGCCATCTCGCGGCGCTTCTTCGCGCACGTCGGCACGCTGGACCACCGGGTGTGGCAATGATGGGCGGCAACGATCAGCGCCGCTGGCTGCGGGTGCGACACGACACGGTTTACCACTACGGTGCGCCGGTCGAGCTGGCGCATCACCTGGCCTGCTTGCTGCCGCGCGAAACGCCGTGGCAGGCGGTGCGCGGCTGGCATTTGCAGGTCAGCCCGCGACCCGCCCTGTGGGCCACGGACGAACCGCCGCCGCTGGCGATGAGCCGCGACCCCTGGGGCAATGGCCGGCTGCTGTTTGGCCATGATGGCCCGCATGAGCGGCTGCAGGTCACGAGCTTTTTCGAAGCCGGGCTGCTGGCGCCGCCGCTGCCGCAGCTGTGGGCCGAGAGCAGCCCGCCGTGGGAGCAGGTGGCCGAGACCTTGCGCTACCGCAGTGGTGGCGCACCGCTGGAGGCGGCCGAGTTCGCACTGGCCTCGCCGCTGGCCAAGCCCGATGCCGCGCTGGCTGCATTTGCCCGCCGCGCCTTCCTGCCGGGGCAGCCCCTGGCGGCTTCTGCGCAGGCCTTGATGAGCCAGATCCACCGCGAATTCCGTTATCTGCCGATGAGCACCGATGTCGGCACCCGAGCCGACCAGGTGCTGGCGCTGGGGCAGGGCGTCTGCCAGGATTTCGCGCACCTGATGATCGCGGCCTGCCGCTCACTCGGCCTGGCGGCGCGCTATGTCAGTGGCTATCTGCTGACGCTGCCGCCGCCAGGGCAGCCGCGCCTGATCGGAGCGGATGCCTCGCATGCCTGGGTGCACGTCTGGTGTCCGCAGCAGGGCTGGCTGGCGCTGGACCCGACCAACAATGTCGCTGCAGCGCTCGATCACGTGACCTTGGCGTGGGGCCGTGACTATGCCGACGTGGCGCCGCTGCGCGGCGTGATACGCGGCGGCGGCCAGGCGCAGCCGCAGGCCTCGGTGACGGTCGAGCCGCTGGACGCCGCTAGAGATTGACGGCGAACAGCCGGCGCAGGAACAGGTCCTTGAAGCTGTGGGCCTGGTCCAGCCCGAGGCGCTCCAGATAGGCTGGCGGCACCGGCCGCTCGCCGGTGAGGCCCTGGAAGATCATTGGCAGCAACTCGGCCGGATGATGGCTGGCGTGCTTGAGCTTCTTGAGTGCCCGCACGATCTTGAGCTCGTCCTCGTCCAGGTCGGTGCCGAACGGGAAGTCGCCGAGCAGGCCCTCGTTGCGCCAGGGCCTCAATGTGTCGCGCAGCATCTCGGGCCGGTTGTTCTGGTACGGCGCCGGAATGCGGTAGTCGGCCGACAGCTTGCCATGGGCCTTGGCCTCGGCCATGAGCTGGTCCTGGAAGCGCGAGTCGGCCACGTTCAGGAGGCGTCGCACCACTTCTTCATCGTTCTGGCCGCGCAGGTCGGCGACGCCGTATTCGGTGATGACGATGTCGCGCAGGTGCCGCGGTATCGTGCAGTTGGCATAGTCCCAGACGATGCTGCTGGTCAGGCCGTGGGCGTTGTCATGCGTGGCGCGCAGCATCAGGCAGGAGCGTGCATCCTTGAGCGCATGGCCCATGGCCACGAAGTTGTACTGGCCGCCCACGCCGGAGACCATCTGGCCCGAGGCCAGTCCGTCGGACGAGGCCGCGCCGAGCAGCGTCACCTTCATCGTCGTGTTCATCAGCCGGGCCTGGCGGCGCTGGGCACGCTTCAGGGCTTCGTCGGCAATGCCGTCGCCGTAGAGCTCGTTGATGAAGGAGATGCGCGTCATCGAGATCTGTTCGCGCAGCCCTTCCGGCAGCTCGCGCAGGCGCTGGTAGAAGTCGCGCGGGCCGAGGAAGAAGCCGCCATGCATGATGGGCGCGTTCAGCCAGTGATCACCCAGCGCCTGGCTGTCGTCCAGGTCGAGCGGCAGGGCATCGGGCTTGACGATGCCGAAGCGGCGCAGCCAGTGCAGGTCCATCGGGCGCAGCGGCCAGGCGATGCGGCCGCGCTCGAGCAGCAGGGCCAGCAAGCCGGGGCCGGGCTTTTCGCCCAGACGTCCCTCGTTGGAGAGCGCCTGCAGGAGCGGGTCCATGAAGACGCGGCGGCGCACGAGCCCGGCGTCGATCAATCGCATGAAGCCGTTGACGAACATCTCCGAGCAGCCGTAAAGACCCTGCGTGAAGCTGCCGAGTTCGCGGCCCTGCAGGCCGTCGGGGCAGAGGGCGGCCAGCATGCGCTGGTAGGCCTCGCCGCTGCGGTCGCGCACGATCAGGGCATTGGCGATGGCGTCGCCCAGCGAGCCGATGCCGATCTGCAGGGTGCCACCATCCACCACCAGGCTGGAGGCATGCAGGCCGATCGCATGGTCGGCCCAGCCGATGGCTGCGTTGGGCGGTGCAAACAAGGCATGGCTGCTGGCCGGGCAGTCGATCACGAGATCGAAAGTGGCAGGCCCGGCGACGGCTTCGCCCGGCATGAAAGGCAGCTCGCGATTGATGGCCGCGATGCACAGCAAGGGCCGGTTGGCGGCGCGCAGCTGCTCGATCAGGTCCAGCGTCAGGTCGGGGTTGCAGGACAGCGAGAGCGTACCGTCGCGCTCGGCCACCGCCTGTGCAATCAGGTTGACGCCTTGCGCCATCATGTCGCGCACCACGAAGCTGTAGTTGGTGCAGACGAAGCCCTGCTGCGCTGCGTCGTTGCCGAGGTAGTCGCCGGTCTTCATGAAGAACTCATGCACCCGGATATTGGGCGGCAGGCCGCTGCCTCGCAGCGCTTTCACATAGTCCAGGTCGGGGTAGTCGGCGAACACGCGCTCGGCCAGCGGCGCGAGGAAGTGCTGTTCCAGCTCGCTCTGGCCCACCGGCCTTTGCAGGGACAGGGCGGTGAAGATCGTCAGCCGGCGGCTCGGTTCGGCGGCGATGCGCCGGTACAGCGCATTGACGAAGGTGTTGGGCTTGCCCAGGCCCAGCGGAATCGCCATGACGATGTCGCCGGGAATGTGGGCCAGCACCGCGTCAACGGCGGCTTCGAGGTGGTTCAGCTTCATGGGTGTTGTCTCCTGCCGACCAGTGTCAGATCGTGCCGGCTCGCGGCACTTGATGCTGGACAAGGGCCTGCCTATTTCCAGGTGCAGCCCTTGCCACGGGCGGTGTCCAGCACCAGCGGCACCACGGCGAGGATGCCGGCCTGTTCATAGGCACGGCGGCAGTCGGCGCGCTTGGCGGCCTCGACCTCCTGCTCCAGCTTGGTCTTCTTGTCGGGCGGCACCGGCAGCACGTCCAGCATGCCCTTCACGCCCTGGCGGGCCAGGGGGCCGCCGGTGCGTGGCAGGCTCAGGTCCAGCCTGGGCGCGCTGGCACCGGGCGCCGGGGGCAGGGCCAGGTCGGCACCGACGCGGCTGCCGGCGTCCGGCGCGCCCACCGCCGGCGCGTTGCTGGCGCCGGGGCTGGTGACGGTGCGCTGCGGTGCTTCGCTGGCGCTTGGCGAGGTGCTGCCTGGTGAGATGCTGCTGGCGGGCGGGGCTGCCGGCGCTTGGCTTGCGGCTGTTGTCTGAGTCGGCTCGGGCCCGGGCTTGGGCGTGTCGGGCAAGGAGGGCAGCGTCGGCGCAGTGCTCGCTTGCACTGCCGTGGGCAGGCTGGGCAGCGGCTTGCTCGGCGTTTGCGGGGCCGCAGTCGCACTGATCGTGCCCACTGGCGTCGGCGCCTGGGGCAGGGCCGGCAGCACGGTGTCTGCGGTTTGCACGCGGTTGGGCAAGGCCGGCAGTGGCTTGGCGATCAGCGGATTGGCGGCGGCCTCGCTGTGCCTGGAGACTGGCTTGGGCGCGGTCGCCAGTTCGGGAATCGCGCTGGTGACGCTGGTGGCCGAAGGCAGGCTGCTGGGCAGGGCCTTCAGGGTCGAGGCTTCCGGCGGCGCCACTGCGCGGGTGCTGGGGCTCAGGCTGGGTGCGGTCACCGCGACCTCGGCGCTGGAGGGCAGGGCCGGCAGTTTCTGCAAGCTGCTTTGCGACACCGCGCTGACCTGGCCCCGCAGCTGCGGCTGCGGCGTGGGCGGCAGGGTGGGCGGCGCTGCGCTGTTGACGCTGAGACTGGCGGCGCCGAGCTTCTCGCTGGGCAGGGGCTGCAGCTGGCCGCCGGGCGCGGTATCTGCAATGCGGCTCAGCGTCTCTTCTTCGCGGTTTGGATTGGTCTGGCCGATGCGGGCCGCCCCGGGCGCGGCATCGGTGGCAGGCGCTTCGGTGCGCACCTTGCCGCCGATGCGCGGTGTCTTGTCCGTTGCGGCCTCGGCAAGCTGCTTGCTCGGCGCAGCCGGGCTGTCGCTGCCGTCGCGCTGCGGGCCGGGCTCGCCTCGCAGCGTCACATTGATGCGACCCCACATGCCTTCACCCGGCCGCGCCGAGCCGGGCGCCGAGCCCAGCCATGCCACCAGCAGGCCATGCATCAGCAAGGCCAGCAGCAGGCATTGCTCCAGCCGGGTCGGCGGGCGCGCGACCTGGGGCCAGGCAACGATGGGCGGTACTTGTCGCAGCGACAGGAGCACGGGTTTCAGGAGGGCTGACAGCGGATCAGGCCCTAGTGTCACGCATCGCGGGTGTGCCGGATGTCAATGCCGACACAAATCGGGCAAACGGTGGACAAGGGCGGGCGTTGCAATGGCGGCCAGGCATTCGAACAGGAGCAAGCGATGCAGCAGCCACCTCACCAAGATCACGACCTGGGCCTGGCCCACGACCTCGACCAGCTCATGCACCAGCGCCGCCGTGCCCTGGGTTGGCTGGCCGGCGCCGGTGTGCTGGGCCTGCTGGGCTGTGGCGGCGGCGGTGACTCCGCCGGCGGCAGCACCACCACGACCAGCAGCGGCTCGGGCACGGGAACGACTGGCGGTACGACCACCACACCGACCGGCAGCTGCAGCCTCATTCCCGAAGAAACCGCCGGCCCTTACCCCGGCGACGGCTCCAACAGCTCGGTCGGGGGCGTGGCCAATGCCTTGATGCTCAGCGGCATCCTGCGTTCCGACATCCGCACCAGCATCGCTGGCGCCAGCGGCACGGCGGGCGGCGTGCCTCTGACGATCACCCTGCGCCTGGTGAACACGAACAGCGCCTGCGCCGACCTCGCTGGCTATGCGATCTACCTCTGGCATTGCGACCGCGAAGGCCGCTATTCCATGTACTCCAGCGGCGTGACGGCGGAGAACTATCTGCGTGGCGTGCAGGTCACCGGCAGCGACGGCACGGTCACCTTCACCACCGTTTTCCCCGGTTGCTACGACGGCCGCATGCCGCACATGCATTTCGAGGTCTACCGCAGCAGTGCGGCGGCCACCTCGTTCTCGAACAAGCTGAAGACCTCGCAAGTGGCCTTCCCGACCGATGTCTGCTCCACCGTCTACAGCAGTGCCAGTGGCTACAGCGCCAGCGTCAGCAATCTTGCCCGCATCAGCTTTGCCAGCGACAACGTGTTCAGCGACGGCTACAGCACCCAGCTCGCCACGCTGACCGGCTCGGTCGCCGCCGGCTATGCGGCCACGCTGACGGTGGGCATCTCGGTGTGAGCCGCAGCATGGCGCCTGGGTTATCGTTTCCGGATTGCCCGCCGGGCACTTCGGAGAACGGCATGACCCGCGTGCTGGTGGTGGATGACGATGCCGAGATCCGCGGCTCCTTGCAGCAGTACCTGCAGGGCTTTGCCATGCAGGTGAGCATGGCTGCCGACGGCCGCGAGATGCGGCGCCAGATGAACAGTGCCAGCTTCGACGTGATCGTGCTCGACCTGATGCTGCCTGACGAGAACGGCCTTTCGCTGTGCCAATGGCTGCAACAGCAGCATCCGGAGAGTTCGGTGATCATGCTGACCGCCCAGGGCGACCCGATCAGCCGCGTGCTGGGCCTGGAGATGGGTGCGGACGACTACCTGGCCAAGCCCTTCGAGCCGCGCGAACTGGTGGCGCGGATCAACGCGGTGCGGCGCCGCCTGAACAAGGGCGAGCGCCTGGCCGAGTCCGAGCGCAGCCTGCAGTTCCAGGGCTGGCGCTTCGACCGGCTCTTGCGCCAGCTGGTCTCGCCGGCCGGCGTGGTGGTGGCGCTCTCGAGCGCCGAGTACCGCTTGCTGAATGCCTTTGTCGAGCGGCCCGGCCGGGTGCTGAGCCGCGAGCAATTGATCGAGATGAGCCGGGCGCCGGGCGTCGAGGTCAATGACCGCAGCATCGACCTGGCGGTTTCGCGCCTGCGCCAGAAGCTGGGCGATTCACCGAAGGAGCCGCGCCTGATACGCACGCTGCGGGGCGAGGGCTATCTATTTGACGTGCGGGTTTCCCCATGCGCCTGAGCTGGTTCACCGACACCCTGGCCAAGCGCCTCTTCCTCCTGATGTGGGCGGCGCTGGTGGGCAGCCATCTGCTGGCCTATGCGGCCGTGCGCCTGGTGCATCTCGACCAGCGCGACCAGCGTGACGAGCGCCGCATGGCCCCGGGCTCCTTGCCGACCTTCCCCTCGCTGCCGCCCACGCCGGGCGTTCCCGACGCGCGCTCTCCTGGCGGTGACCGACCAGCGCCTGCGCCGATGCGGGACGAACCCGGCCCGCCTGACGAGGGCGCCGATCTGCGGCCCGACATGGGCGGCACCGGCCCGCTGCCGCGCCGCAGCCCCGGCCTGCCCACCGAGGTGCTCTTGCTGGACTACGGCGTGCGCCTCCTGGTGATTGCGCTGGCCGCCTGGTGGGGCTCGCGCTGGCTCGCCGTGCCGGTGAAGAAGCTGGTGAAGGCCTCCGACGCCCTGGCCGCCAGCATCCGCAGCGGCCCTGATGCCGGTGGGGCGCCACCGCAACTGGACGAGCAGCGCGGCACCCGCGAGGTGCGGGAGGCTGCGCGAGTCTTCAACAGCATGGCCCTGCAACTGCGCCGCCAGTTCAGCCAGCGCGCGCTGATGGTGTCGGCCATTTCGCATGACCTGCGCACGCCCTTGACCCGGCTTCGCATGCGGCTCGAAACCATGGACTTGGCCGCCGAACCCCTACAGCGCTCGGTGACCGACATCCGCGAGATCAATGCCCTGGTGGACACGGTGCTCGAGGTGTTCCGCGGCGACAGCGGCGCGGCCGAGGCGCCGCAGGCCAGCGACGTGGCCGCGTTTCTGCAGTCGATGTGCGACGACCTGGCCGAGCAGGGCCAGGCCGTCACCTTTCAGGGCGAAAGCCTGGTCCGCGAGATCCAGCCGCAAGCCTTGCGCCGCGTGCTGGGCAACCTGATCGGCAATGCCTTGCGCTATGGCGGCCGCGCCGATGTGAGGCTGGTGCGCGACGAGCGCGGCGGCATGCGCATCAGCATCGAAGACAGCGGCCCCGGCATTGCACCGGCCCAGCTGGAGACGGTGTTCGAGCCCTTCTATCGTGTCGACGCTTCGCGCAACCGCCACACCGGCGGCATGGGCCTGGGCCTCTACATTGCGCGCGACCTGACGCAGCGCATGGGCGGCACGCTCACGCTCAGCAACCGCGAAGCTGGGGGCCTGCGAGCCGAAATCGTGCTGGCCTGATCGATCCGCATCCGTCGCGCGCTGGCCGGCCGCACAAGGTCGGGCGTTCCTAGACCAGGCCCATCAGGCGCGCCAGCATCTCGCTCGCGCTGCTGGCGCCGACCTTGCGGATGATGCGGGCCCGATGCCCCTCGACAGTCCGCGGGCTGATGCCCAGCACGCGGGCGATCTGCTTGCTGCTGGCGCCGGCCGCCAGCTGCCGCACGATCTCGCGCTCACGCACCGTGAGGTCGTTGGTCACGGCGCGGCGGGCCGAGATGTCCTCGAACATCCACACGGCGCAGGCGAACGGCGTGTCGCGCTGCAGCGATTGGCCGGAGGCATGGACCCAGAACAGCCGCCCGCTGCGGTGCTTCATGATGCGCTCGTCGCTGTAGCGGCCGGTGTCCTGCATCACGGCCAGGCCCTGGGCGCCGATTTGCTCGAATTCGTCGGGCGAGGGATAGAGCAGGGCCAGCGACTGGCCGGCCAGCTCGTCGCTCGCGTAGCCGAACATCTCGCCGAAGGCCTGGTTGCAACGGCGGATGCGACGGTCCTGCGAGACGCACAGGCCTACCGGCGCGAACTCGAATGCCAGGGCCAGCGTGTCGAGGTCCATGCCGTCGGGCGGCTCGGTCGGGTGGCGTGGCATCGGTAAGGGTCCTGACGTAGTTGTACGTGTTTCGCGCGGCGCTGCGATTTCTCAAAATCCGTCGGCGCCGATCGGGCGCGAAGCGCGGATTTGACACCATGGCAGTTTGCATCGTCGGCTGGTCGCACAGCCCCTTCGGGCGTCTGGACGCCCTGGACCTGGAATCACTGATCGGCACGGTGGCGCAGGGCGCGCTGGCCGACGCCGGCCTGGCTGGCGAGAAGGTCGACGGCGTCTGGCTCGGGCAGCTCAACGGCGGCTTCGTGCCCGAGATCTTCGCCTCCTCTCTGGTGATGCAGGCCGACCCAGGCCTGCGCTGGGCGCCGGCCACGCGGGTCGAGAACGCCTGCGCCTCCGGTGCCGCGGCGCTCTACGCCGCAGCGGATGCCATCGAGGCCGGCCGCGCCCGCATCGCGCTCGTGGTGGGTGCCGAGAAGATGACGGCGGTCAGCGGCGCGGAGACCACGCGCATCCTTGGCAATGCCTCCTATGTGCGCGAGGAGGCGGCGGCCGGGCTCACGTTCCCGGGCATCTTCGCGACGATGGCGCAGGCCTACTTCGAGCGCCATGGCGACCACGGCGCGACGCTGGCACGCATCGCGGCCAAGAACCATGCCAATGGCGTGCGCAACCCGTTCGCGCAGATGCGCAAGGACCTGGGCTTCGAGTTCTGCAACACGGTTTCCGACAAGAACCCGCTGATCGCTGCGCCGCTGCGCAAGACCGACTGCTCGCTGGTGTCCGATGGCGCGGCCGCCATCGTGCTTTGCCACGAGGCGCTGGCCGCCGACTTCCGCCGCGCAGTGCGCCTGCGCAGCCGTGCGCAGGTGAACGATTTCCTGCCGATGTCGCGCCGCGACGCCGTGAGCTTCGAGGGCCCGCGCCGCGCCTGGACTCAGGCGCTCTCGGCCGCACGCTGCGCGGTCGACGACTTGAGCTTCGCCGAGGTGCATGACTGCTTCACGATTGCCGAGCTGCTCAGCTACGAGGCCATGGGCCTGGCGCCGGCAGGGCAGGGCGCCCGGCTGCTCGAAGAGGGCGTGGTCATGCGCGACGGCCGGTTGCCGGTGAATGTGAGTGGCGGCCTCAAGGCCAAGGGGCATCCGATCGGAGCAACCGGCGTGTCCATGCACGTGCTGTCGGCGATGCAGCTGTGCGGCGAGGCCGGCGAGATGCAGCTGCCCGATCCGCAACTGGCTGGCGTGTTCAATATGGGCGGCTCGGCCGTGGCCAGCTATGTCAGCGTGCTGGAGCGTCTGAAGTGAATCTCGCCACCCTGCTCGAACGCGCGGCCGCGCTGCAACCGGCGCGGCCCGCGCTGCTGCTCGGCGCCGAGGTGCTGCACAACTACGCCGAGCTGGCCGACCGGGTGGCTCGGCTGGCGTGCGCGCTGCGCGAGTTGCACGGGCTGGCGCCGGGCGACCGGGTCGTGCTGTTCATGAGCAATGAACCGGCCTATCTGGAGCTGCTCTATGCCTGCTGGTGGGCCGGGCTGGCGGCTGTGCCGGTCAATGCCAAGCTGCATGCGCAGGAACTGGCCTACATCGTCGAGGACAGCGGTGCGCGGCTGGCCTGTATCAGCAGCACGTTCCGCGAAGAGGTGCGGGCGGCGTTGCCGTCGCTGAACCTGCTGGTGCCCGCCAGCACCGCCTACGCGGAGGCGCTACGGCAAGCGCCGCTGGCGCTGCAGCCGGTCGAGCCCGACGACCTTGCCTGGCTCTTCTACACCTCGGGCACGACCGGCAAGCCCAAGGGGGTGGTGCAGAGCCACCGCATGCTGCTGGCCATGACCGCCTGCTACTTCTCGGACGTGGACCCCAGCGTCTGCAGTGACGATGCCATCGTCTATGCCGCACCGATGTCGCATGGCGCCGGCCTCTACAACTTCGCCTTCGTGGCCCGGGCGGCCCGCCATGTGGTGCCGGTGTCGGAGGGTTTCGAGCCGGCCGAGCTGCTGGCGCTGGCGCGCGACGTGGGCCGGCTGTGCCTGTTCGCCGCGCCCACGATGGTGCGGCGCCTGGTGGACGAGGCCGAGCGCTGCGGCAGTGGCGGTACTGGCTTCAAGACCATCGTCTATGGTGGCGGCCCGATGTACCTGGAAGACATCCAGCGGGCGCTGCGTGTGATGGGGCCCTGTTTCGTGCAAATCTATGGCCAGGGCGAATTGCCGATGACGATCACTGCGCTGCCCAGCGAGGACCTGGCCGACGCCGCGCATCCGCAGTGGCTGGCCCGCGTCGCCTCGGTGGGGCGGGCACAGCTGCTGGTCGAGGTGCGTGTGGCCGACGCAGAAGGCCGGCCCCTGCAGGCCGGGCAGGTGGGCGAGGTGCTGGTGCGCGGCGAGACCGTGATGCAGCGGTACTGGCAGCGGCCGGAGGCCAGCGCCGCGGCGCTGCGCGACGGCTGGCTCTGGACCGGCGACATGGGCACCTTGGATGAGGCCGGCTACCTGACCTTGAAGGACCGCAGCAAGGACCTGATCATCAGCGGCGGCTCCAACATCTACCCCCGCGAGGTCGAGGAAGTGCTGCTGGCCGTGCCCGGCGTGCACGAGGTGGCCGTGGTCGGCCAGCCTGACCGCGAATGGGGCGAGATCGTGGTCGCCTTCGTCGTGGCTGAGGGCGGCGTGGATGCGGCCGCGCTCGACGCGCTGTGCCTGGCCCGCATCGCCCGCTTCAAGCGGCCCAAGCGCTACGAGTTCGTCGCGGCGCTGCCCAAGAACCATTACGGCAAGGTGCTGAAGACCACCTTGCGCGAACGACTCACACAAACACTGGAGACATGAGATGAGCCTGAAAGGCAAGACCGCCGTGGTAACCGGGGCGACGCAGGGCATTGGCCGCGCCATCGCGGAGCAACTGGCCGCCGCTGGCGCCGACGTGGTGCTGCACGGCATCGAGCCGCTGGCCGCCGGCCAGCAGATCGCCGCAGCGCTGGCCCAAGCCCACGGCGTGCGCGCCGCCTATGTGCCGGCCAATCTGGCCGATGCGCAAGCCGCTGCCGGCCTCGTGGCCGCGGCCACCGAGGCCTTGGCGCCGCCCGACATCCTCGTCAACAACGCTGGCATCCAGCACACCTGCGGCATTGCCGAATTCCCGGCCGAGCGCTGGGACGCAATCCTTGCGATCAACCTCTCCGCGGCCTTCCATGCGATGAAGGCTGCGGTGCCCGGCATGCGCGCCCGGGGCTGGGGCCGCATCGTCAACATCGCCTCGGTGCATGGCCTCGTGGCCTCGGTCAACAAGAGTGCCTACCTGGCCGCCAAGCATGGACTCGTGGGCTTGTCCAAGGGCGTGGCCCTGGAGACGGCGGCCGAGGGCGTCACGGTCAATTGCATCTGCCCTGGCTGGACCGACACCGCCATCATCCAGCCGCAGATCGATGCCCGCGCGGCGCAGCTCGGCGGCGACCGCCAGGCCGGCATCCGCGAGCTGCTGCGCGAGAAGCAACCCAACCTGACCCTGCTGCCCCCGTCGCGCATCGGCGACGTGGCGGTATTCCTCTGCAGCGAGGCGGCCGCCGGCATCACCGGCGTGGCCTTGCCCGTGGATGGAGGCTGGACAGCCCAGTGAAAGAGGCTGTCTGAATCCCAGGCATTGCCTGAATTCCAGGCAGTGCAGATCCACCGAAATCCGACCTGGCAGACACCGAAAGTGCCGGGTCCAGCCCCCGGCGTGGCTGCTTGCCTGGGCAGACGGCAAGGCCTCTAGTGGTTTGCACCAGGGTGGCGCATCCGGGCACAGCTTTTGCGCAGGGAGAACTGTCATGGCGCTTCAGACGCCAGTCGCTTTCAGATCAACAACGGAGACAACATGAGCATTCGTCCGTCCTCGATTTCCCCTTCCTCCCTCTGGCGTCTTTCGCCACTCGGCCTGGCCGCGGCCCTGGCCCTGAGCGGCGCAGCGCATGCGCAGCAGGCGGCTGCCGACAAGAAGCCGTCCGACGACAAGGCCAAGGCCGAGGTCACCACGCTGGACACCGTGACCGTGACCGCCCGCCGCCGCGAGGAGACGCTGAAGGACGTGCCCGTGGCCGTGACCGCGCTGTCGGCCACCGCGCTGGAAAGCAAGGACATCAAGAACCTCGGCGACCTGCAAGGCCAGGTGCCCAACCTGAGCGTCTATGCCGCGCGCGGCAGCAACACCACCTTGACCACCTTCATCCGCGGCGTCGGCCAGGCCGACCCGCTGTGGGGCGTGGACCCGGGCGTCGGCATCTATTTCGACGACGTGTTCATCGCGCGTCCGCAGGGCGCGCTGCTGGAAGTGTTTGACGTGCAGCGCATCGAAGTGCTGCGCGGCCCGCAAGGCACGCTGTACGGCAAGAACACCATCGGCGGCGCCGTCAAGTACGTCTCCAAGCCGCTGGAGGACAAGAACGGCGGCTCCATCGGCATGACCGTCGGCAGCTATGGCCAGATGAACGTGAAGGGCTCGGCCAACCTGAGCAGCGACAGCGGCGAGCTGCGCGGCCGCGTGGCCGTGGCCAGCCTGAAGCGCAATGGCTACGGCAAGAACCTGGCGGACGGCAGCGACGTCTCCAACCAGGACACGCAGGCCGGTCGTGTCTCGGTCGGCTACTTCCCGAAGAGCCTGCCGTTCACGCTGCAGGTCAGCGCCGACGAAACCCGCGACAAGTCCAATATGCGCGGCTTCCGTCGCCTCAATGCGAACCCGCCGCAGGTCAGCGACTTCGACATCAGCACGGCGATGGCGAACAAGAACCGCACCACCTCCAAGGGCAATTCGGTGACCGCCACCTGGAACCTGAGCGACGCCTGGGCGGCCAAGTTCATCACCGCGCAGCGCCAGTCTGACACGGCCACCGGCATCGACTTCGACGGCACGACGGCCAAGACCGCCGACGTGCTGGCCAACTACTCCGACAAGTCGCGCAGCAACGAACTGCAGTTCAGCTACGACGGCAACGGCAGCAACGGCGTGATCGGCTTCTACACCTTCGACGGCAACGCCGGCGGCCAGGTGCGCAACAACTTCTTCAACCTGCTGTTCGGCGACACCAACGGCCGCGTCTACACCAAGAGCGAAGCGGTCTATGCCGACTGGAGCTGGAAGCTCTCGCCGCGCCTGGGCGCCAGCGCCGGTGTGCGCTACACGCAGGAAGAGAAGCATGCCATCGTGCTGAACCGCAGCTACAGCAACGACAGCTTCACGACCGTGACGGCCACCAGCGCCGACTTCGACAAGACCCGCAAGGTCACGAACACCGCGCCCAAGATCGGCGTCGACTACAAGCTCAGCGACTCGACCAACCTGTACGCCAGCCTCTCGCGCGGCTTCAAGTCGGGCGGCTACAACGTGCGTGCCAACACGGCCGCAGTGCCCGCTTCCAGCAAGCCCTTCGAAGACGAAACGCTCGATTCGCTGGAATTCGGTTCCAAGATGAGCCTGGACGGCGGCCGCTTCGAGCTGAATGCAGCCGCGTTCATGAACAAGTACAAGAACGTGCAGCTGTCGGTGTTCACGTCCTACACGATGGCCAACGGCACGCAGGGCTTCTTCGGCGACTTCACCAACGCCGGCAAGGCCGACGTGAAGGGCCTCGAGCTCGAGTTCGCATGGCGGCCCGACCAGGTCTGGACCTTCAGCGGCAATGTCGCGACCACCGATGCCACGTACAAGGAGTACCTGGACCGTGGCGTCAACGTGGCCTCGACGAAGTGGTTCACCAACACGCCCAAGTTCAGCGCCGCCTTCAACATCGAAGCGAAGGCTGCCGCGCCCTGGGGCGGCCTGCTGCGCTCGCGCGTGGGGCTGAGCTACCGCACCAAGGTCTATCCGACGACGGACCTGAGCGAAGCCATCGCCCAGCGCGCCTACACCCTGGTCAATGCCGGCCTGGTGTGGGAGCGTGACCGCAACTGGACGTTCTCGCTGCAAGGCAACAACCTGACGAACCAGGCCTACCGCACCGACGGCTACAACATCCCCTCGCTGGGCGTGTTGAGCGGCTACTACGGCCCGCCGCGCGCGCTGTCGCTGTCGGCGACCTACAAGTTCTAAGGGCGCCGCATGCCCTATCTCGATCGCTATTACTCGAGCGACGACGGGCTGCGGCTGTATGCGCGTGACTACCCAGGGCCGGCACCGGACGCACCGGTCGTGCTGTGCCTGCCCGGGCTCACGCGCAACAGCAAGGACTTCGCCGCGCTGGCCGAAGTGCTGAGCACGCGCTACCGCGTGGTCTGCCCGGACCTGCGCGGCCGGGGCCACTCGCAGCGCGATGCCGACCCGACGCGCTACCGGCCCGACCGCTACTGCGTCGACATGCTGGGCCTGCTGGACCTCTTGCAACTGCCGCGTGTCAGCATCGTCGGCACCTCGCTGGGCGGGTTGATGGCAGTGATGCTGGCGGCCATGCAGCCGGCGCGCGTCCATGCCATCGTGCTGAACGACGTGGGCCCCGAGCTGGACCCGCGCGGCATTGCGCGCATCGCCGGCTATGTGGGCAAGCAGCATGAGCCTTGCAGCCTGAACGAGGCCATCGACCGCATTGCCGCGATCAACCGCGAGGCCTTCCCCGACTACGAGCGGGCGGACTGGCTGGCCATGGTGATGAACACCTGCATCATGGAGGGCGAGCAGGTCCTGCTGGACTACGACCCCACCATTTCGCAGGGCGTGGCCAACGGCAGTGCCGCGCCCAATCTGTGGCCGCTGTTCCAGCTGCTGGGCGCGCACCCGGTGCTGGCGATCCGCGGTGCGCTGTCCGACATCCTGGCACCCGCCACGCTGCAGGCCATGAGTGAGCGCCTGCCCACGCTGCAGGCCCTGGAGATTGCCGACCGCGGCCACGCGCCAACGCTGGACGAGGCGCTGGCCCGCCAGGCGATCCAGGACTTCCTGGATCGAAACAATCCCTGAAGCAAGCACGGAATTGCCCATCGGCAACTGTATGGATGTACAGTGGCGGAAAACTTTCCCCGGAAAGCTTTCCGCCACTTCCATTTGCAGTCCTTCTCTTGCACTGCGGGTCTTCTCACAGCCCTTGAGGAGGATCAGAGTTTCTTCGGTGGCGGAGCGTTCCGGCGGGTGCATGATGCTGTGCACCCGCCCTGAATCCATCCCGCCAATCGCAGCCGGAGTTCCGTCCCATGAGCAGTCCGCAGTTCCCCGCTTCCGCCACCCCGTCCTCTGAAATCGCCACCCTTCCCAAGCCCCGCGCCGATGCCGCCAGCCTGCCTGCGCAGGACATCAGCGCCGAGGTGCTGATCGAGAAATACGCCAAGGGCGAGGAGCTCGACATCGAGACGCTGCGCCTGCGCGTGGCGCGAGCCCTGGCGCAGGCGGAAGCGCCCGAGCAGCGCGCGCAGTGGGAGGCGAAGTTTGTCGAGGCGCAGCGGCGCGGTTTCGTGCCTGCGGGCCGCATCATGTCGGCCGCCGGCACCGAGCTCGCGGCCACGCTGATCAACTGCTTCGTCCAGCCGGTGGGCGACTCCATCGCCTCGCTGGAAGAAGGCCATCCCGGCATCTACACCGCGCTGACCGAAGCCGCCGAGACGATGCGCCGCGGCGGCGGTGTCGGCTACGACTTCTCGCGCATCCGTCCCAAGGGCGCCTGGGTCGGCGCCACGCGCTCCAGTGCCTCCGGCCCGGTCAGCTATATGCGGGTGTTCGACCGCAGCTGCGAAACGGTGGAGAGCGCCGGCGCGCGCCGCGGCGCGCAGATGGGCGTCCTGCGCTGCGACCATCCTGACATCGAGGAATTCATCCACGCCAAGGACCAGGGCGACCTGAAGAACTTCAACATCTCGGTCGGCGTGACCGATGTGTTCATGCAGGCCGTCGAGGCCGGCGGCGAGGTCGAGCTGGTGCACAAGGCCGAGCCGGGCCCCGCGCAGCGTGAAGGCGGTGCCTACCAGCGCAAGGACGGTTTGTGGGTCTACCGCCGCGTGCCCGCGCGAGCCCTGTGGGACCAGGTCATGCGCTCGACCTACGACCACGCCGAACCCGGCGTGCTCTTCCTGGACCGCATCAATGCCGACAACAACCTGCATTACTGCGAGTCGATCTCGGCGACGAATCCGTGCGCTGAACAACCCCTGCCCCCCTATGGCTGCTGCTGCCTCGGCTCCATCGACCTGACCCGCTTTGTCGAGCATGCGTTCGAAGACCAGGCAGTGTTCGACGAGGCCGGTTTCGCCGAGGTCTGCAAGCTCGCAGCGCGGATGCTCGACAACGTGCTCGACGTGACGCCCTGGCCCCTGCCTGCGCAGGCGAACGAGGCGCGCAACAAGCGCCGCGTGGGCCTCGGGTTCACCGGCCTGGGCGATGCGCTCGTCATGCTGAACCTGCGCTACGACACCGAGGCTGCCCGCAACATGGCGCGCCGTATCAGCGAGGTGATGCGCAACGCGGCCTATGAGGCCAGCGCCGACTTGGCCGCCGAGCGCGGCGCGTTCCCGCTCTTCAACGCCGACCTCTACCTGTCCGGCGGCAGCTTTGCCTCGCGCCTGCCGCAGGGCCTGAAAGACAAGATCCGCGCGCAAGGTCTGCGCAACTCTCACCTCTTGTCCATCGCGCCCACCGGCACCATCAGCCTGGCGTTTGCCGACAACGCGAGCAATGGCATCGAGCCGGCCTTCAGCTGGTTCTACACCCGCAAGAAGCGCATGCCCGACGGCGGCTTCAAGGAATATGCGGTGGAAGACCACGCCTGGCGCCTGTTCCGCCATCTGTATGGCGCCGACACGCCGCTGACGCCGGCCTTCGTCACCGCGCTGGAGCTCAGCGCGGCCGACCACGCATCGATGGTGGCTGCCGTGGCGCCCTACATCGACACGTCGATATCGAAGACGGTCAATGTGCCGGCCGACTATCCCTATGCCGATTTCCAGGACCTCTACACGCAAGCCTGGAAGAGCGGGCTGAAGGGCCTGGCCACCTATCGGCCGAACTCGGTGCTGGGTTCCATCCTGAGCGTCGAGCCTACGGCCGTGCCTGAACCGCTGCGCCCGGTCACCGATGTGGACGGCAGCAACCAGCGCCTGCGCGTCGAGCGCCTGCCCAAGGCGGTGATGGCCTCTTTGCGCTGGCCCAGCCGGCCCGAGCTGCCCGGTGGCAATCCGGCCTGGAGCTACATGATTCGCCATCCGCACGGCGACTTCGCGCTCTTCGTTGGAGAGCTGCCGGCCGAGGGGCCGGACGCCGGCCTGTTCGGCAAGAACCTGCCGTTCGAGGTGTGGGTGAACGGCGCCGAGCAGCCGCGTGGCTTGTCGGCCGTGGCCAAGACCTTGTCGATGGACCTGCGCACCAACGACGCCGCCTGGCTCAAGCTCAAGCTCGATGCCTTGACCACCGTGGCCGAGGAGCGTGCGTTCGAGATGCCGATGCCGCCGGGCGGCGAACCGCGCTTGTTCCCCGGCGTGGTTGCCGCCACCGCGGCCGTCATCCGCTGGCGTTGCGAGCAACTCGGCGCCCTGCAGGAGGGCGGCCCGACGCCGGTGATCGATGCCATGTTCAGCCGCGAGGAGCCGCGCACCGGCACCTCCGGCACCCTGGCCTGGGCGGTCGACGTCGACAACCCCGCCACCGGCGAGCAGTTCACGCTCACCTTGAAAGAGGTGAGCCTGCCCACGCCCGAAGGCGGCCAGGTCACGCGGCCCTGCGCCATGGGTTTCTCGGGCAACTATCCGAAGGCGCTGGACGGCATGGCGCGTTTGCTGAGCCTGGACATGCGCGTGATGGACCCGGCCTGGATTGGCATGAAGCTGCGCAAGCTCCTGAACGTGGGCGAGCCGCTGGGCCACTTCATGGCGCCGGTGCCCAACCTTTCAGGGGAGCGCCGCCAGCAGGTCTGGCCTTCCACCGTGGCCTATGTGGCACGGCTCATCATTCACCGCTATGCCATGCTCGGCGTGCTGGATGAGCAGGGCCTGCCCCTCGTGGAGATGGGCCTCTTGCAGGCACCGATCATCAGCGACAAGGCGGCCGCCGCCACCGTGCGGCCACAAGCCGGCAAGCCCTGCCCGGAGTGCGGCAACTCGACCATGATCCACAAGGACGGCTGTGACT
The DNA here is from genome assembly GCF_044043925.2 of Paucibacter sp. JuS9. Classification (NCBI taxonomy): domain Bacteria; kingdom Pseudomonadati; phylum Pseudomonadota; class Betaproteobacteria; order Burkholderiales; family Sphaerotilaceae; genus Roseateles; species Paucibacter sp. JuS9. The sequence goes on along the minus strand of NZ_CP194172.1, from coordinate 3,489,960 downwards.
TCTGCACCGCATGTGGCTACGTGGGGCAGTGCGGATGAGGCAGCGGTTTTTGCGCTGCGACGATCATGTATTGCGCCGGCACCTGGTAGCCGCCTTGGGCGTCTTGCCATGGCGCCAGGGCCTGCAGATAGCGGGCCTGGACGCGCTCTCGCACCGTGGTGTCGAAGCGCGACCAGGCCAGTGCCACGGGCCCACCGGCAAATGCCGCAGCGCAAGCCGCATCGCCGTCACGATAGTCCAGTGAGTCGCGGCGCCGCCTTTGCAGGCTGACGAGCAGACCGGCCGACGCGCATTCGCGGGCCAGCGCATCGCCCTGGCCGAGGCCGAAGAACAGCGGGCAGACCTCGCTCTGCACCTCGGCGTCGACGATGCCGAACAGCGGCGCCCAGCCACAGCTGGCGCGTTCCCCCCAGACGGCGAGCACCGCCCGGCCGCCAGGGCGCAGCACGCGATACAGCTCGCGCAAGGCGGCCTGCGGGTTGGGCACATACATCAGCCCCAGTGAGCACAACGCCAGGTCGAAACTGGAATCGGGCAGGGCGAGTTGCTGGGCATCCATGCGCGCAAAGCGAGCCTGGCTGCAACCTGACTCCTCGGCGTGCCGCCGGGCGGACTGCACCATCGTTTCGGACAGATCGACACCGAGCACCCGACCGGCCAGCCCGACGGTCAGCGCGGCCGTTGTTGCCATGAGGCCCGGGCCGCAGGCCACGTCGAGCACCGCCTCGCCGAGCATGGGTGCGGCCAGCGCCATCAACTGCTGCTGCAAGCCGGCCAGCGGGCCGTGCCAATGGCGCGCATAGGCTGGCGCCGCCCGGTCCCAGCCATAGCGCTGGATGCGGCCTTGCAGGCGCTCGTCCATGGCCTCGTTCACGCCCGAGTGACGACCACTTCCAGGTATTCCGAAGGCACGACCAGGGACCCCGGGCCGCCGCGGTTGAGGTTTTCGAGCAGCTCGGCCATCTCGGCAGCCAGGGCCTCGGCCTTCTCGGGCGTCTGGGCGGCGAAGGCCTTGTGCACCGGTCCGTACCAGTTGCGGAACACCTCGACAAAGTGTGCCGCCGAGCGGTAGCGGAAGACGAAGTCGCGGGGCGTGATCTGCAGCTTTGCGGCCTTGTCGCCGAACAGCTCGCGCAGATGGGCCTCGGTGCCCCACAGCCCAGGCGGCTGCACGCCGGCCGGTGGCGGCACGTAGCGGCCCAGCAGCTTGAACAGGCGGCCGACCATGCTGTCAGGTGTCCAGTTGGCCAGGCCGATGCGCCCCCCCGGGCGGACCACGCGGGTCATCTCGCTGGCGGACTTGGCATGGTCGGGGGTGAACATCACGCCGAAGGTCGAGAGCACCGCATCGAAGCTGGCGTCGGCAAAGGGCAGGGCCTCGGCATCGGCGGTCTGGAAGGTCACGGCGAGGCGCTCGGCGCGCGCACGCTCGGCGCCGCGCTCCAGCAGGGTGCCGACATAGTCGGTCGATGTGACGAGGCAGCCGCGCCGTGCAGCCGCGAGCGTCGCATTGCCGTTGCCGGCCGCCACGTCGAGCACGCGCTCGTCGGTGCGCAGGTCCACGGCCTCGGCCAGCATCTCGCCGACGATCTGCAGCGTGGTGCCGATGATTGCGTAGTCGCCGCTGCCCCAGGCAGCTTGCTGGCGGGTCTTGACGGCGGCAAGGTCGATGACTGCGGTGTTCATGCGGTTCTCCCGAGGTGAGGATGGGTGCGCCACTGTCGCTGCGCGGCCGACCCGCCGTCCTGCCTGATCGTCGGCGGCTCCTGACCGAGCGTCCGTATTGCGATCAGTCGGCGGCGGCTCTGGCGCACCGACGGGCTCGGCTGCAGAATCGCCGCACGCATCTGAAGGGAGCACGCCATGAGCATGGAACGGATAGCCACAGCTCTCGACAGAGTCAGCGCCGCCTTGCGTCGCAAGCCTCAGGCCGGCATTCATGACGATGCGGCCGCCACCGCGCGCTGGGACGGCGGCCTGCGCACCCGCGTGCTGCACGACGCCGGCCATGAGCTGCTGACCGACATGCCCGCCGAGATCGGCGGCGAAGACGGCGCACCGACGCCCGGCTGGTTCATGCGTGCGGGTCTGGCCTCCTGCGCCGTGACCCGCATCGCGATGGCCGCCGCCGCCGAGGGCATCCGGCTGGAGACGCTGGAGGCGCGCGCAAGCAGCCGCTCCGATACGCGCGGCATGCTGCTCATTCCCGAGGCCGACGGCAGCGCGGTGCCGGCGCAGCCGCTGGAGATCGCCCTGCATGTGCGCATCGGTGCGCCCGGCGTGCCTGCCGAACGGCTGCGCACCCTGGTTGAATGGACGGCCCGCTGCTCGCCGGTGGGCTGCACCGTCGAGCAGCCCATGCCGCTGGCGCTGCACGTGGACGTGGCGAGCTGAGCGGGCATGGACGCTCTTTCGCAGACGCTGCGCGTGGTCCGCCTGGTGGGGGCGATCTTCCTGCACGGCCGCTTCACCGCACCGTGGTGCTATCAGGCGCCGCATGCCGACTCGGCTGCGCCTCACCTGGAACCGACGGCAGAGCGGGTGGTGATCTTCCACATGATCACCGAAGGCGAATGCTGGGTCGAGATCGGCGATGCCGCGCCACAGCGCCTGGTGGCGGGCGACGTGGTGGTGTTCCCGCAGGGTGATGCGCACCGCATGGGCTCGGCGCCGGGCCTGCCGCCGGCAGCGGGCGCGCGGCTGGACGAGGTGCTGGCGCGCCGGCCGCGCTTGCTGGCCTATGGCGGCGGCGGGGCGACCACCAAGCTGGTGTGCGGCTACCTGGCCTGCGACGCGCGGCTGGCCCGCATGCTGCTGGCCGGCCTGCCACCATTGCTGAAGGTCAGCGTGCGCGGCTCGGATGCCGGCCTCTGGCTGGAGAGTTCGGTGCGCTATGCCCTGGTGGAGGCACGCTCGCCGCGGCCCGGTGGCCAGGGGCTGCTGGCCAAACTGGCCGAGGTGCTGTTCATCGAGGTGCTGCGCATCTACATGCTCGAACAGAGCAGCCAGCACACCGGCTGGCTGGCCGGCGTGAATGACCGCATCGTCGGCGCCGCGCTGCGCGCCCTGCATGCCGAACCGGCCCGTTGCTGGACGCTGGAGGAGCTGGCGCGCACCGCTGGCACCTCACGCTCCGTGCTTGCGGAGCGTTTCGCACAGCTGGTGGGTCAGGCGCCGATGCAGTACCTGGCCCAGTGGCGCATGCTGCTGGCCTCCAATCTGCTGGCGCGCAGCAATGCGCCGCTGGCGCAGATCGCCGAGGAGGTCGGCTACCAGACCGACACCGCCTTCAGCCGGGCCTTCCGGCGCGAGTACGGCATGCCGCCGGCGGCCTGGCGCCGTCGGCAGGCATGGGAGCCGGCCAGCAGAGCCTGACGCACGGCCCGGGCCGGCTCAGCCGCCAGCCTTCAGGCGCGCCAGCATGGCCTTCAAGGCCTGGTCGGCCATCACCGGTATCAGCTGCTCGTAGACCTGGGTGTTGATCTGATAGTCCACCTCGCGGCCGGTCACCTTGCCGAACAGGTTGGTGGTTTCGCGCAGGAACTTGGCCTCGGTGATGCCCCGGCTCATCATGTCTTCGGTCAGGTAGAGCTTGGCGATGTCGCCGTCGTGGCCCACGGCCAGGCGGGTGAAGCGCTCGCCCAGGCGCACGGCGGCCATGGCGCCCGAGCTGTAGTGCATCCAGGGGCCGGCGCGGCTGGAACTGTTCCAGACATGGGCGATGGGCACGAACACGCGCACATGCAGGCTGGCCGCGCCCAGCGCCTTCTGCAGCGCCTTGTCGTAGTAGGGCCAGTTGGTGCTGTACTGGCCGAGCCGGCCGGTGAAGGTCAGCGTGTCGTCGCTGACGCTGCTGAAGCCGGTGTAGTTGCTCTTCAGGTTGTCGTACTCGTCGCCCTTGAGATTGAGGATCAGGCCCTTGGGCGTGTGAAAGAGGCTTTTGTAGGCGCCCGACTTGGAACCCGGCGAGGCGGTTTCCATCAGCAGCGGCGTGGCGCTGGATTTCTCCTGCATGGTGCGGTATTCGGGCGTGGCCATCAGCGTGTCGTGCGGCACCAGCTCGAAGCCTGCGGCCCTCAAGGCGGCCTGGAAGTTGGCATACATGGTTTCTGTCATGGCCTGCAGCCGGCCAGGGTCGGATTGCAACGCCGTCTCGAAGCTCAGCGTCACGCCGCCGCCATTGGAGGTCTGGCCCAGCACGTACTGCACGACGAAGGACGCGATGGCCACCCTGCCCACTCCTCGGGCCGCTCCCAGATCGCGGTCACCGATCACCGGCGGCGAGTAGGCGAGGCTGCCGGCTTCATCAGCCTGGCCGTTGGCGCTCAGGGTGACAAACAGGAGGGCGAAGGCCGCGGTCAGGCGGCGCGTGTGAGGCAGGTTCACGGGTGGCTCCTTGTGAAGTGAGTCAATGGGCTCACCCGTGAACGCAGGAAATTTGCGCCAAAGGGCGCATGCCTCCCTCAGAAGCTGTCGGTCTGCACCTGGCCGCTTGTGTCGGTCCAGCGGCGTTGATTGGCCAGCGTGGCCATGTCCACCGTCAGCTCGGCCCACTGGTCTGCGTGGGTCCAGCGCAAGGCCAGCGTGGCGCCCTGGCCGGGCAGCAGCTCGAAGCGGCCGCCAAAGGCCGGATGCCCGTTGCGCCAGCGAATCAATTCCAGCAGTCGCTGCACCACCGGTGTTTGCACGGCGTCGTCCAGCTGGCCTGCATCGAAGTATTGGCGGTTGATGTCGCGGCCCACGCCGGTGCGCTGCAGCAGCGCCATGTCGTTGCGGCCGGCCAGCAGGCCCACGTAGTAGACCTGCGGCACGCCGGGCAGGAAGAACTGAAGCGCCCGCGCCAGCAGGTAGCGCCGTTCGTCGCCGCCGAGCGCGTCAAAGAAGGTGCAGTTGACCTGGTAGAGATCGAGGTTGGAGGCGGCGGCGCCCGTGGCCTGGCGGCTCTGGCCGCCGCTGTTGGCATGGATGCGTTCGACCAGGGCATCCAGCTCGGCCGGCGGCACGAGACCGGGCGAGCCCTCGCGGTCGGCCGCATCGGCGCCGATGTCGATGATGCCGATGCCGTCGTGCGTGTCGAGCACCGTGAGCGCATTGTTCGGGCGGACCCTGATCCAGTGCCGCAGCGGATCGGCCGTGCCGAACTCGAAGGCATGCAGCACCAGCGGCGGCAGCGCGAAGTCGTAGACCCAGTCCACCTGGGCGGCAATCTCGATCTGGCGCCGGTAGTAGGCATGGATCTCGACCAGCACCTCAATGCCCAGCGCCTGTGCGCGGCGGGTGAAATCGGCGACGAAGTCGAAGCTCTCCGGCATCATGAAGCAGGACTCGCCCGCCTTCTTGATCGCGTAGCCGGCCGCGTCGAGACGGATCATACGGATGCCGTTTTCGGCGAAGCGCTCGAGGATGCCGTCCAGGTAGGCGCGGCCCTCGGGATGCTGCACGTCGATGTCCAGCTGCTTGGACGTGAAGGTGGTCCAGAGGATCTTGCGCTCGCCGTTCTTCAGCGTGGCGCAGGTGAAGGGCAGGCCCGGGCGTGGGCGGTAGATCTTTAGCAGCTGCTGCTCGGTGGCGCCGTTCGGGAACACCGCCTCCATCGTGAGGAACAGGCCGGCATAGCGCGAGGCCTCGCCCTTCTCGGCAAAGTCCTGGAACTGCGGGGAGTCGGCCGACACGTGGTTGACGATCACGTCGGCCATCACGTCCAGCTCGCCGGTCAGTGCGCGCAGCTCGGGCCAGCCGCCCAGGCGCGGGTCGACCTGGGTGTGGTCGATCGGGTCGAAGCCGGCGTCCGCGCCATCGATCGGGTAGAAGAAGGGCAGCAGGTGCACGCCGCCGAAAGCGCCGGCCAGCGGGCTCGTGCCCTGCGGAGCGAGCAGGCCGCGCAGGCCCTCGAGCGTGCCCGCCAGTCGGTCGACGTAGGTGATCAGTTGGACTTGGTTCTTCATTTCTCTTGGTGCGGCAGGCGCACCCTCAGGACGGCCACGGCAGCCAGCAGAAGCAGGGTGCCGGCGAGGCGGATCACCTGGGCCGGGTCGCCGCCCAGCCAGGATTGGTAGATCAGTGGCAGGGTCAGCATCTGGATCAGCATGGGAATCACGATGAACATGTTGAAGATGCCCATGTAGACCCCGGCTCGCTCGGGAGGGATGCAACCCGCCAGCAGCACATAGGGGTTGCCCATGATGCTGGCCCAGGCCAGGCCCACGCCCAGCATCGGCACGAACAGCAGCGCGCGGTCGTGGATGGATGGAATCCACCACAGCGCGCCGCCGGCCAGCAGCAGGCACAGCGCATGCACCCGCTGCGCGCCGAAACGCCGGGTGAAGGGCAGCATGCTGAGCGCTGCCAGGAAGGCCACGAAGTTGTAGAAGCCGCCGATCTGCCCGTTCAGGAGGCCGGCCTCGCGGAAGCCGGCGGAGGTCGGGTCGTCGGTGCCGAACATGGTGCGGGCCAGGCAGGGCACGATGTAGATCCAGTAGCACATCATGGCGTACCACTGGAACAGCTTCATCCACCACAGGCGCCGCATCGCGTCGGGCATCTCGCGGAAAGCGGCGACGATCTCGGCCAGCGTCGCACGCGCGCCGCGCGGCCGGGCCCGCAGTGCCGAGAGCTCGGACGGGCTCAGCGGCAGCTCAGGCACGCGGCGCACCGACCACCACACGGTGACGAAGGACAGCAGGGCGCCGAGCTGGAAGGCCAGCAGCGTGGTCTGCGGGATGTGGTTGCTGCCCACGGCGTCGCGGCTCAGGCCAGCCCAGACCATCAGCGAGGGCGCCAGGTAGGCCAGGGTCTGTGCCAGGCCGGTGAAGGCGCTCTGGGTCAGGAAGCCCTGGGCATGCTGGCTCTCGTCGAGCCGGTCTGACACATAGGCCCGGTAGGGTTCCATGGTCACGTTGTTGGCGGCGTCCAGGATCCACAGCAGGGCGGCCGCGAACCACAGCGTCGGGCTGGTCGGCATCAGCAGCAGGCCGAGGCTGCACAGCAGGGCGCCGATCAGGAAGTAGGGCGTGCGCCGGCCCCAGCGCGAGACCGTGCGGTCGCTCATCGCGCCGATCAGCGGTTGCACCAGCAGGCCGGTCATCGGGCCGGCCAGCCATAGCAGCGGCAGGCTGGCCTCGTCGGCGCCGAGGTACTGGTAGATCGGGCTCATGTTGCTCTGCTGCAGGCCGAAGCTGAACTGGATGCCGAAGAAGCCGACGTTCATGTTCAGGATCTGCCACAGGCTGAGCCGGGGCTTGGCGGTGGAGGCGCTCATCGGATCTCCGCGAGGCTGGGTTGCAGCGGGGCGAGGCCCAGCGCTTCACGCCAGGGGTGGAAGAAGGCAGGGTCGGCCGGTGCCGGCCCGCGCTCGCCGCACATGGCGGCGGCAAAGCCGCTCGCCAGCCGCAGGGCCTCGGGCAGTGCCCGGCCTGCGAGTGTGGCCGCGAGCAGCATTGCACTGAAGGCATCGCCGGCGCCGACGGTGTCGACCAGGTGGGCCACGGGACTGGCGGGGCCTTCAGCGACCAGGCTGCCATCGGCCGCAAAGGCCGCATGACCCAAGGGACCGCGGGTCAGCACGAGCAAGCGCAGATCGAAGCGGCGCATCAGGCCGCCCACGGCGTCCCGCAGTGCCAGCGGTTCGGTCACGGTCGGGTCGGCATCGGGCAGGAACCACTGCATCAGCTGGGCCAGCTCCTCGTCGTTGACCTTGAGCCAGTCGGCCTGATGCAGGCAGGCCTCTGCGATCTCGGGGTCGCGGCTGTCGTCACGCAGGTTCAGGTCGAGGAAGAACAGCCGGCCGCCCTGGTCCAGGGCCTTCAGCATGTTGCCGAGCCGCAGCCGTGTGGCAAAGCGCCGCAACTGCAGGCTGCCGAAATAGACCACGCCGGGCTGCTCTGCCTCGGCCAGCGCCAGCACCGGGTGCGGGTCCAGGTGGTCCCAGGCGGCGACGCGGGCGATTTCGAAGCGATGGCCTTGCGGACCTTCGACGATGTGGACACGCCCGGTCGGATGCCGGGCGTCGAGCTGCAGGCCCCGCTCGGACAGGCCGGAGCGCCGCATCGCCTGACGGATGCGCAGCGCGCCGGCATCGTCCTGCCCCACGCGGCTGGCCAGCCGCGCGGCCTGGCCGAGGCTGGCCAGCGAGCGCGCGACATTGAGCGGTGCGCCGCCCGCGACCGGCCCGTCGGCGAACTCGTCGACCAGGGCCTCGCCGATCAGCAGGACCGGCCCGAGGGGCAGCAACTCCGCCATGGCCGCGGGCTCAGAAGTCGAACTTCAGCGCGGCGCGCACGGTGCGGCCGTTGAGCGCGCGGGCGGCGTGGCCGTCGCCTTCGATCTCGGTGTAGGCCAGTGCATTGAACAGGTTGTTGGCCGAGACCGAGAGCTGCGTGCGGGCGTTCAGCTGGTAGCTCGCGAAGGCATTCACCACACGGTAGGCCGGCATGGTGATGGTGTTCTGGTCATCGCCGTAAGACTTGCCCGAGCCGACGACCGACACGCCGAGTTCGAGGTCCCCGAGGCTCCAGGTCGGCGCCAGCTGGTAGACCAGCTTGGCCTGACGGCGCGGCTGCTTGCCCACCACGCTGGCGTCGTTCGAGCCCTTGATCTTGGCGTCGGTCAGCGTGGCACCCGCGTTCACGCGCAGGTCGCCCAGCGTGTAGGCGGCCTCCAGCTCCAGGCCGTTCGCGCTGTAGCGGTTGGCGGTGAAGTTGCGGGTCGTGACCTCGTAGTTGCTTTCCTTCGTGCGGGCATTGAACAGCGTGGCGAACAGGCTCAGGCCCTGCGAGCGCCACTTGACGCCGGCTTCCGCCTGGTCGATCTCGTTCACCGCGATCGGCACCGAGCCGTCGAGCGGGTTGCCGTAGAGCAGGCGGTCGGCGCTGAAGGCCACGCCGTTGCTGATGCGTCCGAACAGGGCCGTGTTCTTGTCCAGCGACAGGTTGGCGCCCAGCGAGTAGGAGTCGTGCGTGACCTTGTAGTTGACCGTCTTCTGGCTTGCGCCGTCCCAGGTCCTGGCCGTGTTGTTGCCGGCCACGGTGTAGCCGGCCGCCTTCTGCTCGTCACGCCGGATGCTGGCGTCGATGTTCAGCGCGCCGCTCTCCCAGGCCAGGGCCGCGTAGGGTGCGTTCTGGGTGTACTGCACGTTGAAGCTGCGGGTGCAGCAGCCGCCCCAGGTCGTCCAGCCGAGGGCGACGGGCTGGGTGCTGGGCTTGCCGGTGGCGTCGACTACCTGGGCGGCCGTGCCGCTCATCGTCAGGTTGTACTGGTTCCAGAACCAGGTCTGGGCCACATCCTGCGTGCCGGTGAACAGGCCGCCCACCAGGGTCAGCTTGCCGCCCGGCTGCTGGATCACCTTGGTGAGCTTCAGGTCGTTGAAGCTGTTGTCCAGGCTGTCGAGCGAGGTGTTGAACAGGGTGCCGGTGAAGAAGGCCGCCTTGCCGTTGTTGCCGTTGTCGGCCGGGAACAGCGCCATGAAGCGGCCGGAGTTGGACGCCTTGCGGAACTTGTCTTCAACGCTCAGGCCGTTGCCGAGGTCGTAGCCCCCCTCGAAGCCGATGGCCGTGCTCTTGACACGCAGGCCGTCGCGGGTGGCGCTGCTGACGGCATTGCCGTCCTTGTCCACACCCACGTCGCGCGACAGACCCGGCGTGATGAAGAAGGCGGTGCGCGGGTCGATGCCGTTGATCGTGTTGATGCGGCCGTTGCTCACGGTGACCGGCACCGGCATCAGGGACGGAGTCTTGTCATCCAGCGCCTTCAGGTTCAGGCGCAGCCAGCCCTGGTCGAATTTCTGCGTGATGTTGGCCTTGATCTGGCCGCCGCTTTCCAGCGTCTGGCCGGTGGGCCGGCCGCCCTCGCCGGTGCGGTTGAAACCGCCGATGTGGAAGCTCGTGCCCGAGGCATTGCTGCCGCCGTAGTCCACGTCGATGCGACGCAGGTCGCGGCCCAGGCCCAGGCTGAGGCCCACGCTGCCGCCCTTCTCGGTGCCGGTCTTGCTGATGAAGTTGATGACGCCGCCGGGCGAGTTGCTCACCAGCGTGGAGGCCGAGCCGCCGCGCAGCACTTCCAGGCGCTCGACGTTGTAGTCGGCGCGCAGGAACTGGTCGGCCGTGCCGAAGGCGATGTCGCCGAACAGCAGCACCGGCAGGCCGTCTTCCTGGATCTGCACATAGCGCGAGCCGCCGGCCGACAGCGGCACGCCACGCACGGTGATGTTGGCATTGCCCTCGCCGCCGGAAGATTCCGAGCGCACGCCGGGCACCGAGCGCAGCAGCTCGGTGGCGCTGGTGGCGCCGGAGCGGCTCAGCTGCTCGCCGTCCAGCGAGCTGATGGACAGGCTCTGCTTCATCTTGCTGACCTTGATCGAGGTGCCGGTCAGCACCACGCGGTCCAGCTTGAGGCCGTCACCTTCCTCCGCCTTGGTGGCGGGCGGTGTGGCTTCCTGCGCGAACACCGGGCTGAAGGCCAGGCTCAGGGCCAGGGCGAGAGGCGCGGCCTGGAAGCGTCCGCGGGGCAGGGGCGAATGGGGGGCTTGCATTGTGTTGTCTCCGGGCTTGGCGCATGGGGCGCTCTGGGTGGGGTCTCCTGGATGGTGTGCCCCGTTTGTACCGGTGCACACCATCCTCGGCCTGTCGCCATTCTGGGCTCGGTCGATTTGTTTTGCAATCGATTGCAATTCAGGGATAGCGCTATGAGATCGCGATAGATTGGGTGCTACTCGCGCGCAGACGCGAAATCGAGCGGGAAAGGATTGGTTTTAATTGCAATCCTTTGCATCGGCGAATTGACTGCGCTCAGGGAGCGCTCTGGCGCACCACCAGGTGCACCGGCAGCGTCACGGGCAGGGCGGTCTGGCCGTTCAGCAGGGCCATGAGCTGCTCCACCAACTGGGCGCCGGCTTGGGCCACGGGCTGGTGGACGCTGGTCAGGGGTGGGTCGCAGTAGGCGGCCAGCGGCATGTCGTCATAGCCGCAGACCGCCACATCGGCCGGCACCTCGCGGCCCAGGCTCCGCAGCACCTGGATGGCCTGGAGCGCGAGCAGGTCGCTGCAGGCCACCACGCCGTCGATGGCTCGGTGCTCGGCGAAGAAGCGCTCCATTGCTGCGCGGCCGCTGCTCACGTCGAAAGGCGCCTTCAGTTCCAGGCCCGGCGTGCGAGGCTGGCCGGCGCGCTCCAGCGCATCCCAGTACCCGGCGCGCCGCATCATGACCTCGGGCAATTCGGCATCACCCAGGAAGGCGATGTGGCGACGGCCGGCGTCCAGCAGGTGGCGTGTGGCGAGGTCGCCGCCCAGGCGGTTGTCGCCCCCCACGTTGCAGTACAGCTGCTGTGGCATCTGTGCCCCCCAGACCACCACCGGCAGCTTGCGGGCGGCCATGTCGTTGAGCTGGTCGTGGTGGCGCCATTGGCCGATCACCAGCAGGCCGGTGGCCTTGCCGGAGTCGATGATCTGCGCCGCCAGGTCCAGCCGCTCGGCGTCGACGCGGGACAGCAGCATGTCGATGCCACGGTCGGTCAGCTCGTCGGCGATGGCGCCGACGATGGACAGGAAGAAGGGGTCGGAGATGTGCTGCCTGGACTGCGCATCGAAGGGCACGACCACGGCCACCGTGTTGTTCTTCTGCAGGCGCAGGTTCTGGGCGCCGAGATTGATCGAGTAGTTGAGCGACCGGGCCAGCTCGGTGATGCGCTGGCGGGTCTCGTCATTGACCAGGCGGCTGCCGCTCAGGGCCCGGGACACGGTGGACACCGAGACGCCGGCCAGGCGTGCGATGTCGGACATCTGCAGCCGGCGCTGTTCCTGCTTGCTGGGGTACTCTGCACTCATGGGCACTATTGTCGACGCCGGCGGCGGCCCGGGACCGCAGGGTTAGCGCCAGCCCGTCGACGCGTTGAGCCGGGAGGGCGTGGCATGGCGAATGCAAAGGATGATCGATCGCTGAACCTGGTGCTGGGCGAGGCGCTGCAGCGGGTGGTGGCTGACCCGCCGGCGTCGAATCAGCAGCGTGCGGTGCAACCGCTGGCGGCCGCTCGGCGCCTGACCGAGCAGGCCGCGCGGCGTGCCGCTTTCGCGGCTGGCAGCCTCTCGCTTCCGCCAGGGCCGCTGGGGTGGTTGACACTGCTACCTGAAATGATGAGCGTCTGGCGCATCCAGGCGCAGCTCGTCGCCGACATCGCCGCCGTGTACGGACGCAGCCACGAGCTCGATCGGACCCAGATGCTCTATTGCCTGTTTCGCCACACGGCGGCGCAGGGCCTGCGCGACCTGGCTGTGCGGGTGGGTGAGCGTCTGATCGTGCAGCCGCTGGCGGCCGGGGCGCTGAAGAAGCTGGCCGGCGCCATTGGCTTGAAGCTGAGCCAGCGCGCGCTCGGCAGCAGCATGGCGCGCTGGCTGCCCCTGGTTGGCGCGGCCGGCGTGGGCGCCTACGCCTGGCATGACACGCGCCAGGTCGCGCGGGCCGCCATCGAACTGTTCGAGACGCAGGCTCCCGGTCAGCCGCCCGCTCAGCCGCCAGGCTGAGGGCCACCGTAGCCCTCGACGATCACCATGTCCACCACGCTCACCGCCGTGCGCAGCTTGATCGCCGCCTGGTAGCCGGGCGAGGCCCAGCAGTCAACGGCCGCCTGGTAGCTCGGGAACTCGATCACGACATTGCGTGCGCGGCTGCTGCCCTCCGGGTTGTCGAACCTGCCGCCGCGCACCAGGAAGCGCGCGCCGTGGGCCGCCAGCGGTTCGGCGTTGGCGGCCACATAGGCCTTGTATTGCTCGGGGTCGCTCACGTCCACGCGGGCGATCCAGTAACCCTTGCTTGCCTTGCTTTCACTCATCGCGATGTATTCGCAGCGCCGCAGCCGCGGGGCTCCGTCCAGGTAGTCGAGGAGTGCTCAGTCTGCCATTGCCGGGCCCGCACCACCATCCCGATCACTCAGCGGGTGCTGGCCGCCGTCCCGCACCATCAGCAGGCAAGCGCAGAGAGTCGCCGCCGTTCTCGCGCAGGTCGAGGATCAGGCCGCGCGCGCCGAAGCGGGCAGGCCGAAGAGACGGTCGAAGGCCCAGGTGAAAGCCACCGTGTAGACCATGAAGAAGAGCAACAGGGCGAGGTCGGCCAGCAGCGCCTCCCACCAGCCGATGGACAGCCACCAGGCCATCACCGGCACGAGCCAGAACACCAGCCCGCCCTCGAAGCCGATGCCATGCGCGATGCGGCGCGCCAGCGAGCGGCCGCGCTGGGCCTGGCGGGCCTCCCAGCGTTCGAACAGCGCATTGAAGGCGTAGTTCCAGGCCAGGGCGACGCTGGACATCAGCGCGGCCAGCGTCAGGCTGGAGCTCATGCTGTGGCCGTACACCCAGGCCAGCACCGGGCCGACGACGGCGATGGCGATGAATTCGTAGAGCAGGGCCTGGACGATACGGCGGCGGCGGGGGCTCATGGGACGGCGAGGGCAGACGGGTTGAAGAGTCGCCGATGCTAGCCGTTCAGCGCACGCACAAGCTCACGTTGGCTTTTGGGTCGGAACCGGCGGCTGCTGCGCCGGTGGCGGCGATGGCCGGAGCCACGGTCAACTTGCGCCCAGCTCCGCGCCAGACCGAGCCGTCCGGCTGCCGCTCCTCCAGAATGCATTCCACGCTGCCGAGGGCGATGGCCATCTTCTCCTCCAGCGTCAGGCGGATCCTGGTGTTGCTGCGCGGGTCGCTCAAGGCCGGGTTGTGGAACTTCGTGAACTCGCCCGCCTTGCCTGGCTTGGGCAGCTCGATGCGCAGCGGCGTGCGGTCCGGGGCAACCGCTGCGGCGCCGGCTGCGCTGCCAGCGGTTGCCTCCGAACTGCCGGTGGTGGCAGGTGCAGGGGTGCCCGCTTCGCTCGGGGTCAGGTCTTGCTGCGAGTGGACCGGCGGGATTGAAATCGGTGTCGCCGGCGCTGGCGGCGGCTGCGCTTGCGCTGTCTCGCGCGGCCTTTCTGGAGGCTTTTCTGGCACTCTTGCCGGTGCGACTGGACGCAGCCAGAGCGTCACGCTGGCCCATGACGGCTTGGCAGGCCCGGCACGGTCGCGCTGCTGCATCTGCAAACCCAGCAGCCACAGCGCTGCCAGATGGGCCGCAGCCAACAAGGCCAGCAGCGGCCAGCGCCGATGGGCGCGGCCCTGCGGCCAAAGGCCGTCTGTCGGAGAAAGGCTCAATGGACTGTAGAGACGCGAAAGCAGGGAAGGGCGAATACGGCCGTGTGCATGATGCGCCGCGATGCTAGCGGCGTTTCATGTCTGCAGGGTGGGCGTCTGATGTCCGGCTTGAAACAGATGCCGGTTCTCTGCCTTGGCGGCTCAGCGGCTCAAGAGCAGGTTGAGCTTGAAGCCATTGCTGATCTCGACCTGGACCTTCTTGCCAAGCTCGGCAATCAGCGCGCCGTCGGTATAGCCGAGCGCCTGCTTCTCGCCACCGGCGCCGGGCAGCGGGCTGGCGCTGTAGGTGATGCGAAAGCTGTTGCCATCAATGGGGTTCACGCTGAGCACGTAGCGGCGCGAGCCCTCGGTGAAGCCGATCGTCCCAGGCGCGGCGATGCGCGCCTTCAGGCTGCTCTTCTGGCCGGCATCGGCAATATCGGCTTCGATCTGCAGGTTGCCCTCTCGTGTCGCCGGGCTGCTGGCTTCGCTGGTGGCCGGTGCGTCCTTGGCCTGGGCCAGCGGCAGGGCACAGCAGGCCATCAGCAGGCCGGCAAGCAAGGGAGTGGCGTATCGCCTGGATGGGTTCATGGGGTTCTCCTCCTTGAATGGTTCTTGTGGATGGCTTCTAGCCAACTTGGCGGTCTGCCCGGGTAAGCCTCTCAGGGCTTGCCTGGGGCGCAGCCCTGAGGTTTGTGAACGCGAGTGGTTGAAGCCGGGTTGACCGCCAACTTGCCTCCCGGCCGGCGCGGCCGCGGCAGCAGTTCTCCGCCGCAATTGGGGCAGACATTGCCCAGCTTTCCTTCGGCGCAACTGGCGCAGAAGGTGCACTCGAAAGAACAGATGCGGGCCTCGGTGCTGCTCGGTGGCAGGTCGATGTCGCAGCATTCACAGGACGGTCGCAGTTGCAGCATGGCGGTTTTTGCTTTCGGGAGTGCTTCAGGGCGTGGCGGCGCTGGCCGGCTCGCGCAGCTGGATCACATTGCCTTCCGGGTCATGGCCGTCGCAGGCGCGAAAGCCCCGCGCTTCCCACTCTCGCTCGCTCGGCGCAATCCAGCCGCCCAGCGCTGGTGCAGCCAGGCGGGCCGCGCCAATGCTGGCGACCGGCAGGCAGAGCTTCCAGTAGCTGTCTTCGCGGACCTGCAAGGCCGGACCGCTGGCCGGCTCCGGCTCGCCCCGCATTGCATGGATCACCAGCTGCAGGCCGGCGAGTTCCAGCACTACATGATCGCCCTCGTCATGCACCACAGCCATGGCGGCCAGCTCGCGATAGAAGCGTGCCAGCCGCTCCACATTGGCCACGAACAGCACGGCGCAGGGAGGAGGCAGTACCGAGGTGGCGCTCATGCCTTCTCCTTGCCCCAGAACCTCTCCATCGTCAGGTAGAGGTAGGACGCCGACCAGCCGATCAGCAGCAGGCCGTTGAGCGCCTCGGCGCCGGCGATCAGGCGCACCGGCCCGACCGGGGCCAGGTCGCCGAAGCCCAGAGAGGTATAGGTCTCGGCCGAGAAATACATGCAGCTGGACATCGAGAAGCCGGCCGACCCTACCAGGTTGCCGGCATCGGCGTAGGCCACCAGGCCGTAGAGCGCGAAGCCGTACAGCAGCATCTCCAGCACATGGGCAGCGAAGGCCGCCATCAGCACCACGAGCACCTTGGAGCGCGCCGGAATCCGGAGCCGGGGCAGCCAGCCATTGAGCAGGCCCAGCACCTCGTAATGGATCAGCGTGGTCAGGGCCAGCAGCAAGAGGGTGGCGGCAGTGACGGCAAGCATGGCTGAGTATTGCTCGATGCGCTGCCCTGTCGCGCCTCAGCGTGAAGCCGGCGCTGCGGCCGGACGGGCCGCAGCAGATCGGATCGACTTCAGTTCGTTGCTGAGCCACGGCCCGCTCTCCACCGCTGCCACCTGAGCGCAGCGCACCAGATAGGGCTTGCCGCTGGAGCTGCTCTTGCTGGCGGCCTGTTCGATGAACTGCTCGCTGTTGCGCACCAGGTTCTTGCCTTCCAGGTAGGCGAGCTTGCGCAGCAGATGGCTGCGGGCCTCGGCGGCGTCGTACCAGCTGCCGTTGCGATTGAACTGGCAGCCCGAGCTTTGCAGGCGGCCCAGCAAGGCATCGATCTCCGCGCGCACTGCCGGCGCCACCGGCTCGGCCCGCGTTGCACTGCTGCAAGCCAGGGCGAGCAGCGCTGCGGCGAAGGATGAAGGACGGATTCGGATGCTCATGGAGCTGGCTTGTTCAGGGCTTGCCATGCTAGCGGCGCGTCGGTTTCGACAGACCCTTTCGCGCGGCCATTAGCTGCGCAGTGCGCCGCTCACCAGCACGGCCACGAGGGCCGCCAGCAGCCAGGCGCCGATGCGCGTCAGCAGGGGCTTGTCCACGCCCCGCGTGCCCGGTGCCTGGTCGGCCGGCTTGAAGCCGACGACGAACGCATGCGCGGGCAGGCCGATCAGCAGCAGCGTTCCAAGCACTAGCTCCATGCTGCCGCCACTGGCTGAACTGCCATAGGTGGACCACAGCCAGGGCCAGGCGAGGGCAGAAAAAACGCCGGCAAGTGCGGCGGTGACCGGTGTCGGGATGATCTTCACTGCAGTGCCTCACTTCTGTGCGTCCACGGCCTCGATCACCTTGTTGGTGATGTCGACCGCCGGGCTGCGCATGAGGATGCCATCGCGCAGGATCAGGTCGTACTTCTCGCTCTCGAAGATCTGCCTGACGGCGCGGTCGACGCGCTGGTTCAAGGCCGATCCTTCCTGGTTGCGGCGCAGCTGCAGGTCCTCATCGAAGCGGCGGCTGCGGCGCTCAAGCTCCCGCTTTTGATCGGCAAGTTCGCGGCCGCGGCGCTGGCGTTCGGTTTCGCTCAGCGCGGGCGCGTCCTTCTCCAGCTTGTCCGTTGCCAGGCGCAGCTTGGTATCCAGCTCCTGCAGCTCCTTTGCCTGCTTGCCGAATTCGGCTTCCAGGCGGGCCTGGGCTGCCTGTGCGGCCTTGGCCTCGCGCAGCACGCGGTCGGCTTCAAGAACGCCGATCTTGAGCACTTGCGCTTGCGCCGCCAGCGGCGCCAGGCTCATCAGGACGGCCGCAGCGGCCGTGGAAAGGAGTTTTTTCATCAGGATCTGGACTCGACAGTAACGGGAAACGAAGCATGCATCCTAGGGGCGCCGCCTGCCTCCGCGTCTCGGGCATTCCCCTGCCTGGCCGGCGCAGCTCATGCCGCAGCGCCGGCCACGGGGCCGGTGATACCCGGCGGGTGCAGGCTCCATGCCGTCTCGCCGGTGCACACCCGTGGGGCTAGAACTTCATTGCTGCACTGAGAACCCGTTCAGGAATTCATCAATCTCTGCCAGGTTGCGATCGATCAGGTTGGTGGAGGTGTAGACCATGAACTGGGTCGAGCCGCTCTTGTCCGACATGTAGTGGCCGACATACGTGAAATTGGCTCCTTGAGCCGATGCGTCAATGCGCATTCTTATGACCTTGATGCCATTCACCATCCTGTATTCCTGCGAAACGATTCGCGCGTTCGGTGCGAACTTCTTGGCGTTCTCGAGCGCCAGCTGAGCCAGGTTTTCCAGGCCGATTTCAATTTGCTCGGTGATGAGCATTCCATAGACGTCGGCCTCCTTGTGCTTGAACTTGTATTCGGATGCCTCGGTATTCCCCTCGGTCTTTCTGAACGTCCACTTCTTGGGGTCTATCCAGGCTGCAGCCTTGTTCTTGGTGCTCTTGAGGAGAAATGACTGGTTGTTCGCCTTGGCGAAGGTGATCTTGTTGAATTCGATGGACTTGGACTTGTCGGCTTCACCGCTCGCGTATTTCCAGGTCCCGTCATCACTCAGCAGAACAACCTTGCCGTTGTCGGTCACGGCATATTGGTCGGCGTAGGCGTTCAGGGAAAAAAGAAGTGCGGCGATGAGGGTGAACTTGTTCATAGGTGAGTGAATGCTGATCAAGGGCAGCCTGCGAGCGGGCTGTTCAAGCGTATGAGCGCATCCTATTGCCGCTTCCGTCGGCCAGCTCCTGGGCTTTCCCCGTCATTCCTTTGGGGGATCCCCTCCAAACCCCTGCGGCCCCGGGTGGCCCTGCGTTCAAGCTTTGGCTGCCTCTCAGTCACTCGAGCTCCCACCACCCTGGCAGCAGGCCCTTCACCTCCGGCTTGCCAAAGCGGTCATCCATCAGGTGCACCACGCCTGAGTCTTCGGTGGTGCGGATGACGCGGCCCGCGGCTTGCACCACTTTCTGCAGGCCCGGCACCAGATAGGCGTAGTCGTAGCCACGGCCCTTGCCGAAGCGCGCCTCCAGCCGCTCGCGAAACTGCTCCGTCACCGGGTTCACCTGCGGCAACCCCAGCGTGGCGATGAAGGCGCCGATGAGGCGCTGGCCGGGCAGGTCGATGCCTTCGGCGAAGGCGCCGCCCAGCACGGCGAACGCTACGCCCTGGCTCTCTGCCGTGAAGCGGGCGAGGAAGGCCTTTTGCTCTTGCTCGCCCATGCGGCGTTGCTGGCGCCATTGCGGCAGTTCGGGGTGGCGCTCGGCCAGCCGGTCAGCAACTTGCTGCAGGTAGTCATAGCTGCTGAAGAAGGCGAGGTAGTTGCCTGGGCGCTCCTGGTACTGGGCAGCGATGCGGTCCACGATGCGGTCCAGCGAGGCGGCGCGGTCGCGCCAGCGGGTCGAGACTTCGCGGGCGATGTGCACCTTGAGCTGCTCGGCGCGGAAGGGCGATTCCACGTCCACATAGCCATGGGTCTCGGGCAGGCCCAAGAGGTCTGCATAGCAATGCGGCGGCTGCACGGTGGCAGAGAACAGTGTGCTGGTGTGCGCCGCCTGAAGGCGCGGCTGCAGATGCGGCGCGGGCACGATGTTGCGCAGGCAGACGACCGGTGACTCGAGCTGCCACGCAGCATCCTTGCCACGCGAGCCAAAAGCCGTCTGCGTGTTCTTGCTGAGGTCGACGATGGAATGCGCCGGGTCCAGCGATTCCATCAGACGCAGGAACTGCAAGGCCTCGAGATAGAAGCCCTGCAGCGCCGCATCAGGCGGCTCGGCCGGGTGCTCGGCCAGGTGCTCGCTGATGCTGCCGTTGGCGTTGATCAGCGCTTCCACCCAGTCGGCTGGCGGCTCGCTGCAGACGCGGTACTCCTCTTCGCTCTTCAGTTGGTGCCAGGTCTTGCGCAGCTTGTCGAGCGCGCGCTTGATGGCGCCGTTCTTGCGCGCGGTGACTGAGCGGCGGGCATCGGCCAGGCTTTCTGGATGCAGCTCGGCGCTGTACATCGAGCGGCCACGGTCCACCAGGTTGTGCGCCTCGTCCACCAGCAGGCCCACGCGCCAGTCGTTCGTCTGTGTGAGCGAGTACAGCAGCGCGCTGCCGTCGAAGAAGTAGTTGTAGTCGCCGACCACCACATCGGCCCAGCGCACCAGCTCCTGGCTCAGGTAGTAGGGGCAGACCGCATGCTCGCGCGCCAGCTCGCGCACGCGGGCCTGGTCCAGCGGCAGGGCTTGCGCTACGGCCGCCGCGCGCGCTGCCGGCAGGCGGTCATAGAAGCCCTGGGCCAGCGGGCAGCTCTCGCCATGGCAGGCCTTGTCGGGGTGCTCGCAGGCCTTGTCTCGCGCCACCAGCTCCAGCACGCGCAGGCCCGGCGCGGGCAGCTGGCGCATGGCGTCCAGCGCGAGCTGGCGGCCCGAGGTCTTGGCGGCGAGGAAGAAGACCTTGTCGAGCTCGTTCGCCGGCGCGGCCTTGAGCAGCGGGAACAAGGTGCCCAGCGTCTTGCCGATGCCAGTGGGCGCCTGCGCCAGCAAGCAACGGCCACTGCGCGCGGCGTTGTAGACGGCGGTGGCCAGCATGCGCTGGCCGGCGCGGAACTCGCCGTGCGGGAAACTCAAGCCCTGCAGCTCGCCGTCGCGCAATGTGCGGTGCGCCAGCTCCTGCCTGGCCCAGGCGAGAAAGCGGCCGCAATGCTCGGCGAAGAAGGCCTGCAGCTCCGCGGCCTTGCAGCGTTCGGTGAAGACTGTTTCCTGCTCGGTGCCGATATTGAAATAGACCAGGGCGAGCTCGACTTCATCAAGCTCGCGCTCGGCGCAGAGCAGGGCACCGTAGATGCGCAATTGCGCCCAGTGCAAGGCGCGGTGCGTGGCGGGCTGTCGGTCGAGCCGGCCCTTGTGGGTCTTGACCTCTTCGAGGCGGCTGCGCGCGGCATCGAAGCCATCGGCACGGCCGCGTACCAGCAGCTCTTCGAAGCTGCCGCTGAGGCTGACTTCGCGTTCGTAGTCGCTGCCGCGACGCGAGGCCACGCGGGCATGGCCCTCGATGCCTTCCAGTGCGGAAGGGGCTGGCGTGAAGCGCAGGTCCAGGTCGCCCGTTTTCGCGCTGAACTCGCAAAGCTCGCGCACCGCGACCCCGTAAATCACACGCCCGCCTCATTCAATGGCGCCTGCGGGCTTTCATCATCGAAGCGCGGCAGCGGCGTGGCCTTGGCAAGCGCCATCCAGACGGCGAAAGGCAGGGTGCGCGGCTGATGATGTGCCGGCCGCAACTGCTCGAAGCGGCCGGTCTCGATATCGCCATGCAGCACCCAGACGCCAAAGGGTTCGGGGATTTCTTCGGGCTCGGCAATGCCAGCCGGGAACAGGTAGAAGCTCTCGCAGCACAGCCATTCGTAGGCCTGGCGCTTGGCGGCATGGCGCAGGTCTGAAAGCAGGTCGGCGCGGCTGGCTTTCACCTCAACCACCTGTGGCTGCAGATAGGCCTGGACGCTGGTATTGCGGATGGAGAACAGATCGGGCCTGGACATGCGCCAGCCATGCGGCGCTGGCGCTTCTGGTGCCGGCTCCTCGGGCCACAGCGGCGCTCGTTCCTGAGCCTGCAGAACTGTGGCGTCTGTGGTGGCGCTGGGATCCACCATCGCCCGCAAGGCCAGCTCGCGCCAGACGATGCGCCCGCCGGTCATCAGCTGCTCGGCAAAGCGCAAGGCCAGTCGGTCATGTCTGCTCAATGAACGCAGGCCCTGCTGTCGCGCCTCGGCCAGCCAGGTGATGCCGGCCTCGGTCAGCCGCAACTGCTCGCGGCCTCTCTCATCGGCCTGCTGCTTCACGAGGCCCGCGGCCAGCAGGTCGATCTCGAGGCCGTCCTTGCAGGGCCAGCCGGCCGATCGCCAGAGGTTCATCAGGCGCGTGCGGTGCTGGCGGGTGAGGGCAATGGAGCTCATCGGAGTACTGAGTATAAATACAGTATCTCGACATGATGCTTCGCAAGTTGCGCCACTGATCCGGGGCATCCCCATGGTTGTGTGGCTTGCCGCGTGAGGCCCGCTGCGTACACTCGCTCACACATTCACGCCACCACCGCATGACGCCACCCGCCATCCTCGACGTCGAAGCCTCGGGCTTCGGTCGCGGCAGCTATCCCATCGAGATTGGTTTCGTGGCGCCGGATGGCGGGCTGTTCTGCTCGCTGATCAAGCCGCTGCCGGAATGGCAGCACTGGGACGAGAGTGCGGCGGCGCTGCATGGCATCACCCGCGATGTGCTGTTTCAGCATGGCCGCGCGGCTGAATGGGTGGCCGCCGAGATCAACCAGCGCCTGGCCGGCCAGACGGTTTATTGCGATGCCTGGGCGCATGACTACCCCTGGCTCTCGCGCCTCTTCGATGTGGCCAATATGGTGCCGCGCTTCAAGCTGTCAGACCTGCGCAGCCTGCTCAGCGAAGAAGAGGCCGCCCGTTGGCATGAAACCCTGGCCGAGGTGCGCGAGGAAATGCGCCTGCAGCGGCATCGGGCCAGTACCGATGCCAAGGTCTTGCAACTGACGCTGATGCGGGTCAAGCGGGCGCTGCAGGCGTCTCATTGAGCGGCGCATCCTTGCCCGAGGTTCCATCGAGCTGGCTGCCTCGCCAGGTGCCACGGCCGCCGCGCTTGGCTTCATAGAGCTTGGCATCGGCCTCGGCCACCATGCGCTCGAGGTCGGCCTGACCGCCCCAGGCCACGCAGAAGCCGACGCTGCAGCCGATATGCAGGTCGTGCTGCTCGATCATGAAGGGCGATGCAATGGCCTGCACCAGCTTGGTGGCTACCATCTCCGCGTCTTCCGGGCCATGCAGCATCGTCAGCAGCACCGCGAATTCATCGCCACCCAGGCGGGCCGCCAAGTCGTTGGGGCGCAACGCATGGCGGATGCGGCCCGCCACCGCGCGCAGCAGCGCGTCGCCCATCGGATGGCCGTACTGGTCGTTGATCGGCTTGAAACGGTCCAGGTCCAGGTAGAGCAACGCCATCAGATGGTTGTGCTGGCGTGCGATGGCCAGCTTCTCATCGGCCGCAAGCGCAAAGCCGGCGCGATTGAGCAACTGGGTCAGCGCATCGGTTTGCGAGGCGTGACGCAGCCGCGCTTCCTCGGCGCGGGCGGCGGTCACGTCGCGGGCGATGCAGATGGCGCCGGCAATCTCCCCGTCGTCCAGGCGCAGCGGTGAATAGCGCACGTCCAGGATCATCAGCTCGGGCCGGTCGCTGTAGGCTTTCTCGAGGTCCTTGTGCTGGCCCCGCAGCGCGGCCTCGATGGCTGGCCGGCTCAGTTCGTACTGCTCCTCGCCAATCAGCTCGCGGATGTGGCGGCCGCGCCAGGCTTCGATGGTGGTGCCGAAATGCTGGCCGTAGCTCTGGTTGAAATAGATGTAGCGCTGCTCGGTATCCAGCACCGCGATCAGCACGGGCGCCGTTTGGGCAACGGCGCGCAGGATGGCCTCGCTGCGCAGGCGCTCGCGCTGGGCCAGGGTTTCGGAGGTCAGGTCGCGCAGCACCATGGAGATCGCTTCCACGTCACCGCGGTCATTGCGATGGACGAGCGCCGTGCTGTCAACCGGCACCTCGGTGCCGTCGGGTGCGTACAGCGAAGTGCGGCCGGTCCAATGGCCTTGCGCAATCGCCGCCGGCAGGATCTCCTGACGGAAGACTTCCTGCCGCTCGGGCGCCGTGAAGCGCGTGTAGTTCATGCCCGCCAGGCTGGCATCCGGGGCCAGGCCGATGCGCCGGCGTGCAGCGGGATTCAGGTAGAAAAGGTCGCCGTTCAACTTCATCTGGCCGATGTAGTCCGGCGTCATGTCGAAGATGGCGTGCAGCATGCGCTGGGCGCGTTCATGCGCGGCTTGGGCCGTGATGTCAGACACCGTGCCGGCCTGGCCTGCAATCTTGCCGTTGATGCGCAGCGGTGCCGTGCGCAGCGCCACCAGCAGCTCGGTGCCGTCGCGCCGGCTGATATTGCGCACCATGTCGATAGGTTTGCCCTCGGCGCAGGCGGCCTGCCAGCGCGCCTTGGCATTGGCACGGCCGCCTTCGGGCATCAGGAGCAACCAACCCCAGGCCACTTCGTCAGCTGCCAGGCCATGCAGGCGCAGATAGGTTTCATTGGCCCACAGCAGCTTGCCGCTGGCGTCGGCGCGGAACAGGCCCAGCGGCGAGGCATCGCTGGTGGCAAGCAGCTCGGCATCGCGCTCGCGCAAGGTACGGTGCTGGCGCACCAGCACCATGGTCGTGAGCATCGCCGCCATGCTCAGGATCGCCGCCAGCGCCAGCACGACCAGGCGCTGCGTGCGGTGCTGGCCGAGAGCCTTGCTCTCGCCCTCGGCGAGGATCATCTTGACACCGAAGTCGGTAATGGTTTCGAAGGCCGCGGTGCGTGGCTGGCCGTCGGCAGGGCTGTCCTGGACATGGAACACGCCGGATTGCGGCATCAGCGCCCGGCGCAGGTCGGGCCGCGTTTCGTAGACCTGCTGGCCGACAAAGCCTGGCAGCTCGGGTGCGCGGCTGAGCACCTCGCCCTCGCGGCTGAACATCGCGACGCTGCCTTCGGTGCCCCGCAGGTAGAGGCTTTGCAATTGCTGCAGCCGGTCCAGGTTGACCAGCACGATCACTGTGCTGATACCGCCCCTGGGCGTGCCCAGCCGCATGGCCATCGGCAGGCGCAGGGGGCTGTCAGGGCTGAAGCGGAAGGCGCGGCCGAGCTGGAAGCCATTGGTGTCTGGCTGGGCCAGGTTCGCGACGAAAGGCTGGCCCTTGAGCTGATGGAAAGCCTGGCCACTGGGGCTGGGAATGCGGTAGAGCCAACCTGCTGGATCGGCCAGCACGATCTCGATCATCGTGCGGGTCGAGGTGTGCAGGGTCTCGACCATCTGCACCAGCGACGCATCGTTGAGCGGATGGGCCGTGTCGCGCGTGCGCAGCCAGAGGTCCACGGTGCGCAGGCTGATCTCGGCGTCACGCAGCACCTCCTCGGTTTGCGAGGCGGCCGCATTGGCCAACGAGCTCAGGTCGCGCTCATGCTCGCGGCGCAGCTCGTCCCGATAGGTCCAGGCGAACCATGACACAAAGGCCCACAGCATGGCCAGCACCAGGCCCAGGGCGGCAATGGGACCCAGGTCGAGCAGGCGTTCGCGCAGCGTGGCTTTGCCGTGCGGGGCAAGCAGGTTGGGCATGGTGGGCGCTGGTGGGCTGACCGGCTCATTGTGCAAGCGCGGCCCGGGGGCGACAAGCGGCTTTGGCGCTGAAATGTCAGCGAGCTTTACAACGGACCTGTGCGGACTGTTCAGCGACTGCCGGCCCGCGGTGTCAGGTCTTGCCTGCGGTGGCCTGCTGTTTCAATTCACGCAGGCAGGCGATGCACAGGCAGCCCGCGTACTGCGAGGCCAGCTGTTCGCGCATGGGCGCGTCCAGCTTCAAGTCGAAGCAGTCGCAGTGCGCATCGCTGGCGCCGCAATGGAAGGGCTGGCTGCAGCGCGGGCAGGCGGCGTTGCTCTCGGCACTGATGCCGGTGTTTTCATTCACTTGAACAACTCCGCATGTTGCTCGCGCAGCAGCTTCTTCTGCACCTTGCCCATGGCATTGCGCGGCAGCTCGGCTGCCAGGAGCATGACTTTGGGCACCTTGAAGCCGGCGATGCGGCCTTTCATGGAGGCAATCATTTCGGCCGGCTGCAGCGTGGCGCCGGGCTTGGGCGTCAGCACGGCCACCACGGCCTCGCCGAAGTCCGGATGGGGCACACCGATCACGGCAGATTCGGACACGCCGGGCAGTTCGTTCAGGAAGCCTTCGACCTCGGCCGGATAGACATTGAAGCCGCCGCTGATGATCAGGTCCTTGCTGCGGCCGACGATGCTCACATAGCCATGCGCGTCGATGCGACCCACGTCGCCCGTCTTGAACCAGCCGTCGGCGCTGAACTCCTCCTTGGTCTTCTCAGGCATCTGCCAGTAGCCGGCAAAGACATTCGGGCCGCGCACCTGGATGTGGCCGATCTGGTCCGCCGAGCAAGGCCGGCCTTCGTCGTCGTGGATGCGCAGGCCCACGCCGGGCAGGGCCGGGCCCACGGTGCCACCCTTGCGCGCTCCGTCTTGCGGCTTGCAGGGGTTGGAGGTGAGCATCAGCGTCTCGCTCATGCCGTAGCGCTCCAGGATCAGGTGGCCGCTGCGCTGCTGCCAGTCGCGCCAGGTCTCGATCAGGAGCGGCGCCGAGCCGCTGATGAAAAGCCGCATCCGGGCGCAGGCTGCCGGCGTGAGTGCGGCTTCGCCGAGCATGCGAGTGTAAAGGGTCGGCACGCCCATGAAGACCGTGGCGTCGGCAAAGCGGCGAATCACCGCGCGCGGGTCGAATTTGCTGAACCAGATCATCTTGCTGCCGTTGAGCAGCGCGCCGTGCGAGGCGACGAAAAGGCCATGCACATGGAAGATCGGCAAGGCGTGGATCAGCACATCGCCCGCCTGCCAATCCCAGTAGTCCTTCAGCGTTCTCGCGTTCGACAGCAGGTTGCCGTGCGAAAGCATCGCGCCCTTGCTGCGGCCGGTTGTACCGCTGGTATAGAGGATGGCGGCCAGATCGCTTGCCGCCTTGGGCACGACTTCATGCCGGTCGTCGTGATGCGCGGCGCGGTCCAGCAAGCTGCCCGTGCGGTCTTCATTCAGGGTGAAGACAAACTGCGTGCCGGCCTGGAAGGCGAGCTTGCTGACCCAGCCGAAGTGCTGGCCGGCGCAGACGAAGACGGCTGGCTGCGCGTCCTTGATGAAGTACTCCAGTTCGGCTGACTGGTAGGCATTGTTCAGTGGCAGGTAGACGAAGCCCGCGCGCAGCACCGCGAGGTACAGCAGCAGGGCTTCGACGCTCTTCTCGGTCTGAACGGCGATGCGGCTGCCGGGCGGCAGTTCCAGGGAGGCCAGCAGGTTGGCGAGCATCGCCGTGCCGCGTTCCAGGTCGCGCCAGCTGTAGTTCAGGCGGTCGCCATCGGCGCATTCGATGGCGATCTCGTCCAGCGCAGCGGGAAAGGCAGCGCGCAGGGCGGTGAAGAGATTGGCGTCGGTTCGGTCGGGCATGCCCCGGATTGTGGCTCGCCCATAATCGCGCCTCCAGCAGTATTTGGAAAAGGTCCGCCCGCATGAATCTGTCGCCGCATGCCTTGCCAGCCGACGCCGAAGGCGTGATGCGCCTGGCCGCGCAATCGATGTTCGAGCTGATGGCCGATGCCTCGCAGGGCATGATTCTGGTGAACCGCGAGCACCGCATCGTCTGGATCAGCGAGGGCTACAAGAAGGCATTGCCGCGCCTGGGCTTCGATGATGAGCATGACTTCGTTGGCCGCCGCATCGAGGACGTGGTGCCCAACACGCTGATGGCCCAGGTCATCGAAACCGGCCGACCCATCCTGGTGGACGTGATCACCAATCTCTCGGGCACCTTCGTCGTTAGCCGCCTGCCGCTGCGCGACGAAGCCGGTGCCGTGATCGGCGCGCTCGGGATCATCCTGCTGGACACCCAGCAGACCGCGCTGCAGCCGCTCCTGCAGAAGTTCTCGCGCCTGCAGGAAGAGCTCGACGAAGCGCGCCGCCAGCTGGCTGCGCAGCGCCGGCCCAAGCACCAGATCGCCAGCTTCATCGGCTCCAGCCCGGCTGCGCTGGAGGTGAAGCGCCATGCGCGCCGCGTGGCCATGACCGACTCCACCGTGCTGCTGCTCGGCGAAACCGGCACCGGCAAGGAGCTCCTGGCACACGCCATCCATGCGGCCTCGCCGCGCATGGCCAAGCCGCTGGTGGGCATCAATATCGCCGCCATCCCGGACACCCTGCTGGAGGCCGAGCTCTTCGGCGTGGCGCCCGGGGCCTACACCGGCGCCGACCGCAAGGGTCGCGATGGCAAGTTCGCGGTGGCCGATGGCGGCACGCTCTTTCTTGACGAGATCGGCGACATGCCGCTGGCCTTGCAGAGCAAGCTGCTGCGCGTGTTGCAGGAGCAGGAGTTCGAGCCGCTGGGCTCCAACAAGGTCCGCCGGGTTGATGTGCGCGTGATCGCTGCCACCAGCCGCGACCTGGCCGCGATGATGGCGCGCGGCGAGTTCCGCGCCGACCTGTTCTACCGGCTCAACGTCTTGCCGATCAAGCTGCCCTCGTTGCGCGAGCGGCCCGGCGACATCGAGGCCCTGGCCGACGCGCTGGGCGAAGACATCGCGCGCCGCAGCGGCATGCCGGTGCGCACGCTGGAGCACGATGCGCTGGAACTGCTGGCCCGCCAGCCCTGGCCCGGCAATATCCGCGAGCTGCGCAATGCGCTGGAGCAGGCCAGCATGATGAGCGACGAGCTGCATCTGCGGGCCGAGCATTTCTCGGGCCTGCTGCCGGATGTGCCGGCGGTGTCGCCCGTTGCTGCGCCAGCGCCATCGACCGCCATGGAATCGCAAGCCTTGCGCCCGCTGCCCGAGCAGATCGCCGCGCTGGAGCGCCAGGCCATCTCGGCCGCACTGGCGCACACGCAAGGCAACAAGCTGGCCGCCGCCAAGCTCCTGCAGATCTCGCGCGCGGCGCTGTACGACAAGCTGGCGATCTACGGGCTCTGATCAGTCGGCTTCAAGCAGACCCGCCGCGCGCTTGATGCTCGCGGCCTTGAAGCCTTCCCAGGCGGCCTTGCCCATCTTCTGCTCGGAGATGCGCTCGAGCTTGAAGCTCTTCCAGTCCGGGTTGTCGGGCTGGGCATGCTCAAAGCGCTCGATCAGGAGATCCTTGGCATTGATCCAGAGCGTGCCCTTCACGTTGCCGAAGGCTGGGCCGCCAACCTCGAAGCGGTGCGTGGGAATGTCATCCAGCACCTCGTCCTTGAGGTAGCGAAACGTGGCCTTGCCCTTGTCCACAAAGCCGCCTTCCTGCACGCCGCCATCGGGTTTGAACTGGGTCCGCAGGAACTCGAAGTCTGGGTCGACGATGCCCACGTCGAAATCGGCCCGGGGGTTCTTCAGATAGGGCAGGGTGGCGTTCAACCCGCTCAGATCGAAGTTGTAGATATGGGCGGGCAGGTGACTCACCTTGACCGGCATTTGCGCCTTGCCCACCGAGGCCACCAGGCGGCGCTGGCCCGGGTCGCTCGCCAGCGACATCTGCAGCACTGGCTTGCCCCGCTCCAGGCGGTTGAACGAGCGTAGCGAGCTTTCAGTCAGCGTCTTGGGATCGAGCTGGGCCTGGACGAGGGCGAGGTAGCGCCCATCCGCCTCTACCTTGAGCGCTTCCACCTGCAGCGGCGCGCCGAAGTGCAGGGAGAGCACCAGGCGTTTCGTGCCATCCAGGTTCGATTTGACGTAGTGCACGACCTTGTTCACCGGTGCCTTGGCAGCCTGGTACTGGAAGCTGGACAGCGAGTCGGTGTCCTGAGCGAGCGCCGTACCGGCTGCCAGCAGCGACATCAGCATGAGTTTGCGGAGCATGGCTTGGGTCTCCTTCTGTTGGGCGGGATTGTGCAATGCCTGGAACCCGGACAGTTCAGGCGGCGAGCTTGCCTGAATCCCGGACAGTTGTATGGCAAATGCACGCTGTGCCCCGGGGAAACAGCGGTTTCCTCCCTGGCACAGCGCTTGCAACAGAATAGCCAAGTCGACCGGACGCACCAGGTCGCGACAACAAAGGAGACATCGCCATGACCTTCCATGCGCCGCGCCGCTGTGCGTTGCTGCTGTCCGCCGCTCTCTTGACCCTTGCTGGCACTGCCGGCGCTCAGGCCAAGAACGAGATCCGCATTGCCCATGTCTACAGCAAGACCGGCCCGCTGGAGGCCTATGGCAAGCAGACCCAGGTCGGCCTGATGATGGGCCTGGACTACGCGACCGGCGGCACCATGATGGTCGCCGGCAAGAAGATCGTCGTCATCGAGAAGGACGACCAGGGCAAGCCCGAT
The DNA here is from genome assembly GCF_044043925.2 of Paucibacter sp. JuS9. Classification (NCBI taxonomy): domain Bacteria; kingdom Pseudomonadati; phylum Pseudomonadota; class Betaproteobacteria; order Burkholderiales; family Sphaerotilaceae; genus Roseateles; species Paucibacter sp. JuS9. The sequence goes on along the minus strand of NZ_CP194172.1, from coordinate 3,460,633 downwards.
GTGGGCAAGAGCCTCCTGGCCGCCGCCTATGGCGACGACAAGGTTGACCTGGCCGTTGGCCCGAGCGGCTCGGGCGTGGCGCTGGCCATGCTGCCGGTGGCCGAGGAATTCAAGAAGATCCTGCTGGTGGAGCCGGCCGTGGCCGACGCCATCACCGGCGAGAAGTGGAACAAGTACATCTTCCGCACCGGCCGCAGCTCCAGCCAGGATGCGATCAGCAATGCCGTCGCTTCGGACCATGAAGGCGTGGTGATCGCCACCATCGCGCAGGATTACGCTTTCGGCCGCGACGGCGTGAAGGCCTTCAAGGACCAGCTGAAGAAGACCAAGATCGTCCACGAGGAATACCTGCCGCCGGCCACGACCGACTTCACCGCCGGCATCCTGCGCGCGGTTGATGCCCTGAAGGACAAGCCGGGCAAGAACAACAAGTTCATCGCCGTGGTGTGGGCCGGCGCCGCCAACCCGTTCAATGCGCTGGCCGCGATGGACCTGGACAAGCGCTTCGGCATCCGCGTCGGCAGCGGCGGCAACATCCTGCCGGCCATGACGGCCTACAAGCAGTTCCCGGGCATGGAAGGCGCGACCTACTACTACTTCGGCATTCCGAAGAACCCGGCCAACGAATGGCTGGTGGCCAACCACTACAAGCAGTTCAAGCAGCCGCCGGACTTCTTCACCGCCGGTGGCATGAGCGCGGCCATCGCCATCGTCGAGGCCTTGAAGAAGACCAATGGCGACACCGGCACCAACAAGCTGATCAAGACCATGGAAGGCATGAGCTTCGAGACCCCGAAGGGACGGATGACCTTCCGCGCCGAGGACCACCAGGCCATGCAGTCGATGTATCACTTCCGCATCAAGGTGGACCCGGCGTTCGCGTGGGGTGTGCCGGAGCTGGTGCGCGAGATCAAGCCGGAGGAAATGAACGTCCCCATCCGCAACAAACGCTGAGGCGCGCTCGGCTACTGCGCGAACACGGGCCGCCGTTGCGGGTCCTCCCATGGATCCTCATGTACAGGAAGTACGTTCCGGTCCATGGGTCCCTCCGCGCCTAGCCCCTCGTCCGCTCGCTACGCCTCGGGATCGTCGATCGCGAGTTTGAAAACGGGATGCTCCGTGCTTGAAACCAAGAACCTCACCATCCGCTTTGGCGGCCATGTGGCGGTGGATCGCGTGTCCTGCGCCTTCCAGCCCGGCACGCTGACAGCCATCGTCGGCCCCAACGGCGCCGGCAAGACCACCTACTTCAACCTGATCTCGGGCCAGCTGCGCGCGAGCGAGGGGCAGGTCTTGCTCGACGGGCAGGACCTGAGCAGCCGCTCGGCGCCGCAGCGCACCAAGGCGGGCCTGGGTCGCGCCTTCCAGCTGACGCAGCTGTTTCCGCACCTCACGGTGCTGGAGAACGTGCGCCTGGCCGTGCAGGCGCGGCGCGGCATGGGGCTGAAGATGTTCTCGGTCTGGCTCTCGCATCGCGCCTTGATCGACGAGGCCATGGCCATCGTCGAGCGGGTGCGGCTGGGTTCGCGGGCGCAGGCGCTGGCAGCGAGCCTGCCGCATGGCGACCAGCGCAAGCTGGAGGTGGCGATGCTGATTGCGCTGGACCCCAAGGTCTACATGTTCGACGAACCCACGGCCGGCATGAGCGTGGACGAGGTGCCCGTGATCCTCGACCTGATCCGTGAGCTCAAGGCCGCGGGCCAGCACACCATCCTCCTGGTGGAACACAAGATGGACGTGGTGCGCGAACTGGCGGACCGCATCATCGTGCTGCATCAGGGGCAACTGGTGGCCGATGGCGAGCCTGAGGCGGTGATCGCCTCGCCGGTGGTGCAAAACGCCTATCTCGGCACGGTGGCGGAAGAGGTGGCGGCATGAGCGATTCCCTCCTGAGCCTGAAGGGCGTGCACACGCACATCGGCGCTTATCACATCCTCCACGGCGTGGACCTCGAAGTGCCGCAAGGCCAATTGACCATGCTGCTGGGGCGCAATGGCGCCGGCAAGACCACGACGCTGCGCACCATCATGCGACTGTGGCAGGCGAGTCAGGGGCAGGTGCTGTTCGATGGTCAGTCGATGGCCAGGCTCGGCACGCCCGACATTGCACAGCTTGGCATCGCCTACGTGCCCGAGAACATGGGCATCTTTGCCGACCTGACGGTGCGCGAGAACCTCCTGCTGGCTGCACGCAAGGCCCGCTCGGTGGACGAACTGGACACGCAGCGGCTCGAGTGGCTGTTCGGCCTCTTCCCCGCCCTGAAGAAGTTCTGGCTCTACCCGGCCGGCAAGCTCAGCGGCGGCCAGAAGCAGATGCTGGCGATCTCGCGCGCCATGATCGAGCCGCGCCGCCTGCTGCTGATCGACGAGCCTTCGAAGGGCCTGGCGCCGGCCATCGTGCGCAACCTGATCGAAGCCTTGAACGAATTGAAGAGAAGCGAGACGACGGTCTTGCTGGTCGAGCAGAACTTTGCGGTGGCCAAGGCCCTGGGCGATCGGGTCGCGGTGATGGACGACGGCCGCGTCGTCCATGCCGGCGCCATGGCCGAGTTGGCCGAGGACGAAGGCCTGCAGCAAAAGCTCCTGGGCCTGTCGCTGGGAGCGCATCAATGAACACAACACCAATGCCCGCCGCCAATAGCGAGCCGGTGCCCAAGGCAAGTTTCGACTGGAAGCCCTTGATCCTGCTCGCGCTGCTCACGCTGGGCGCCTTGCCGTTGGTGGGCAACCCCAGCACCTGGGCCACGCTGACCGTGGCCGGCCTGGCCATGGGCCTGATCATCTTCATCATCGCTTCGGGGCTGACCCTGGTCTTCGGCCTGATGGATGTCCTGAACTTCGGCCATGGCGTCTTCATTGCCATGGGCGCCTTCATGGCAACCACGGTGCTGGGCGCGATGGGTGGTTTCGTGGCCAGCCCTTCCTTGCTCTTGAACCTTGTTGCGGTGGCTGCCGCCTGTGCGGCCGGCATGGCCGTGGCGGCCGCGGTCGGCCTGGCCTTCGAGCGGGTGCTGGTGCGGCCGGTCTACGGCATGCACCTGAAGCAGATCCTGATCACCATGGGCGGCATGATCATCGGCGAAGAGATGATCAAGCTGGTCTGGGGCCCGCAGATGATTGCGCTGCCGCTGCCCGAGGGCCTGCGCGGCGCGCTGTGGTTTGGCGATGTCGGCATCGAGAAGTTCCGCCTTGTGGCGGTGGTGCTGGGCCTGGCCGTGCTGGCGGGGCTGCTGCTGATACTGAACCGCACCAAGCTCGGCCTCCTGATACGCGCCGGCGTGCAGGACCGCGAGATGGTGGAGAGCCTGGGCTACCGCATCCGCCGGCTCTTCGTCGGCGTGTTCGTCGGCGGATCGGCGCTGGCCGGCCTGGGCGGCGTGATGTGGGGGCTGTACCAGCAGGGCGTGACGCCGCAGATCGGCGCTCAGGTCAACACCCTGATCTTCATCGTCATCATCATTGGCGGCCTCGGTTCGACGCTGGGCTGCTTCGTCGGTGCGCTCGCCGTGGGCCTGCTGGCCAACTACACCGGCTTCATCGCGCCCAAGGCCGCGCTGTTCTCGAACATCGCCCTGATGGTGGCGGTTCTGCTCTGGCGACCCCAGGGCCTGTATCCGGTGGGAGGAAAGTCCTGATGTTGAAGTCGCTTCTCTCCCATGACCTGCCGCGCAGCAGGCTGCTGGCGGCGCTCCTGATCGTCACGGTGCTGGGCCTCGCGCTGACGCCCTTCATCTTCCCTGGCACCAAGGCGCTCAACGTGGCGGCCAAGATCCTCATCTTCATCACGCTGGTAGCGAGCTACGACCTGCTGCTGGGCTACACCGGCATCGTGAGCTTTGCGCACACCATGTTCTTCGGCATCGGTGCCTATGGCGTTGCCATCGCCTGCGCTCGTGCCGAGGATCCGGGATGGGGAACGGTCGCGCTGGGCCTTGGTTGCGCGCTGCTGGCATCGCTGCTGCTCTCGCTGCTGATCGGCCTGTTCAGCCTGCGCGTGAAGGCGATCTTCTTCGCCATGATCACCATGGCCGTGGCCGCTGCCTTCCTGACGCTCGCCTCGCAGCTGTCTGAATTCACGGGCGGCGAGGACGGCCTCTCGTTCAAGGTGCCCGAAGCGCTGCGGCCCTCGACCGAGTACCTGGAACAGCCTTGGCTTGGCGCAATGATCGACGGCAAGTTCGCCGCCTACTACCTGCTGTTCTTCGCCACCATCGCGCTCCTGCTCCTGATGCTGCGCATCGTGAACTCGCCCTTCGGCCGCGTCCTGCAGGCGATCCGCGAGAACGACTTCCGTGCCGAGGCCATCGGCTACCGCACGGTGGTCTATCGCACGCTGTCCAACGTGATCGCAGCGCTGTTCGCCTGCCTGTCAGGTGCGCTGCTGGCGCTCTGGCTGCGCTACAACGGGCCGGACACTTCGCTGTCGCTGGAGATCATGCTGGACATCCTGCTGATCGTCGTGATTGGCGGCATGGGCACGCTCTATGGTGCGGTGCTGGGCAGTGCGCTCTTCGTGCTGGCGCAGAACTATCTGCAGGACCTGATGAAGCTGGGTGCCATTGCGGTGGAGGGCATTCCGGTGCTGTCTCAGCTGATCGCGCCGGACCGCTGGCTGCTCTGGATGGGCGTGCTCTTCGTGCTGGCGGTCTATCACTTCCCCTTTGGCGTCGTCGGCCGTCTGCGCCTGGGCGCGGCCGCCAGCGCGGTCAAGAAGGCCGAGTGATGAGCCAGCCGCCCCGCTCCCGCTACCTGGTCTGCCAGGGCCGCGAGTTGCATTTCATGGAATGGGGTTCCGAGCATCAGGAGGTGGTTGTCGCCTGGCATGGGCTGGCGCGCACCGGCCGCGACATGGACGACCTGGCCGAGCATCTGAGCAGCCGCTACCGGGTGATCTGCCCGGACACGCTCGGCCGCGGCCTCTCGCAATGGAGCCGGGCACCAGACGACGAGTACTGCCTGGACTTCTACGTCCGCCAGGCGAGCTCATTGCTTGATCAGCTCGGCATTGATCGCTGCTTGTGGGTGGGCACCTCGATGGGCGGTGCCATCGGCCTGCTGGCGGCGGCCACCAGCCTGCGCGGACGCATCAGCCGCCTGCTCCTGAACGACATCGGCCCTGAGCTCGCACCGGTGGCCGTCGAGCGCATCCGCAGCTATGCCGGCAACCCGGCGACCTTCGCCACGCTCAGCGAGCTGGAGCAGTACTTCCGCCTGATCTATGCGCCCTACGGCTGCCTCAGCGATGCGCAATGGCGGCGGCTCACCGAGACATCGATGCGCCGCCTGCCCGACGGCCGCGTGACGCCGCATTACGACCCAGCCATGGTCCGCCAGTTCATCACCCGTCCCGATGACTACAGCCGCTGGCCTGAATGGGACAGCCTGGAATTGCCTGTGTTGTGCCTGCGCGGCGAGAGCTCCGATCTGCTGAGCGTGGAAACGGCCGAAGCCATGCGCACGCGCGGGCCCCGCGCGGTGGTGGTCACCATTGCCGATTGCGGCCATGCCCCAGCGCTGAACACGCCGGCGCAGTACGGTCTGGTGGAGCGCTTCCTTGCGGGCGGTTGAGGGGCCATTGCACTCTCAGTCGCTCAGACCGAGGCGCAGCAAGATGTCCCGATAGGCGGCCTGCACCAGCGCCTGCACGGCAGCACGATTAACGGGCTCGCCAGGCTTGAGCTTTACGTGCCGCATCTCTTTCCCCGCGCCTTGCAGCAGGCCCTCCGGATCGGGCAGCGCAGCGCCATGGAAGAAGCCGATGTTCACATGGGCTGTGAAAGCATTGATGTATGCGAAGGGCGCGTCCTGCACACAGAGGTTGGGGCAGCCGTCGTGCATCAGCTCCCCGACCCGAGTGCCGACCTGGCGCATCAGCTGAAACCAGTCGCTGGCGATGGCAGCCAGGTCCGCAGGGCGGCGCTCGAACCAGGCGTCGATGGCCGGGTCATGCTCCACCGAAGGCGCGAACCTGAGCAGAGGTTCCATGGTGCCCTCAATCGGACTTGCACTGTGCGTCGGGCAGGCCATCGTGGCTGCCCATCGCATGCTGCGGCACATCGTCCCACCACTCGCTGGGCGTCAGGTCCACGCGCCGTGTGGGGTTGCGCGGATAGTAGATGCGGTTGCTGGCCTTGGCCGGTTCGCCCCCGACCAGCAGCAAGGCCTCGCGCTCGGTGTTATTGATGAAGCAATGGCTGATGCCGGTGCCGGCCGGAAATGCGGCCAAGTCGCCGGCCCGCATGGCATGCAGCTCGCCGTCGATCCAGGCCTGCACCTCGCCTTCGATCACGTAGACGAACTCCTCTTCGTCGGACTCGGCATGCGGCCACGAGGAGCGCGTGCCCGGCGGCAGGCGCTGCAGGTTGATGCCGATGCGCTGCAGGCCGGCCGCGCTGCCGATGCCACGCACCGGGCCCAGGGCCTCGGTGCTTTGCGGATAAACATGGGCGCGCTCGGGGATGTCGGAGGCAGAGACGATGAAGTTGGGGCGTGTTGTCATGGAGGGAGTCCAGTGCTCGACCCCTTAGTGTCAGCGCATTCGATCTCGTCTGCCCGGCCAGGCCCCAGTCCCCAGTCCTCGCCGAACAGCTCCGCGGGATGCGGGCTGGCGATGCTGCCACTGCCGCATCGCATGGCGTCAACAGGGCAGTATGTGTCGCAGCCCCAGCAAATGCGCTCAGGGTGCTGCGGATGGAGGGGGAACTTCTTGACCATGGCATCGGTGGTGTACCTCGGCCAACTTGCACCGGCTTGGGTCGGTCGGCGTTGAGCTGGCACAAGCGGCCGCTCAGTCCCGTTGGAATTCCGGCAGGTCCCGCAGCTTGCTGATGGCGCCCCACATCCGCTCAGCCAAGGGCAGTTGAGTGGCCGCGTGGCTCCGCGAAATCACGGCGTAGAAGTCCTCGCGCCGCAGCGCGCGCGGCAGCACGACCAGGGGCTTGAGCTCCGGGTCCGCCAGTGCGAACTCGAACTCGTCCTGCAAGCCCAGCGCCAGGTCGAAGCGGCCCGCCGCCAGCATGCGCAATTGCAGCTTGGCGGTCAGCGCAGTCTCGTCAATATTCACCGGCAGGCTACGGACCGCGTTGACGGCGACGCTCTGGCTGGCGCGGATGCCGATCTTGACCATCTGGCCCGCCGCCTGGCCGGTGAGGCGATTGCCGTCCCAGTCCAAGGGGCTGTCGGCGCGTTTGACCCAGACCAGGTTCAGGCGGGCGACACGTCGATCCGGATCGGGCGCCGCGCCAGTCATGGGGAATTGGAACTCGGCGAGGTTCTGCGGGGTGGGCCCGGCCAGGCTCATGTCGGCGGCGCCTGCCGCCAGCATCGCACGGCAGCGCCTGAGGGGATAGCGCTGCAACATGACACTGACGCCCGCTGCGCGCCCCGCCGCGACCAGCAGCCGCTCCCCGCGCCCAAGGTGGCGGGGGTCGTTGCTGATGTAGGGAAGCACGGGCTGGTCGCCAACGCAGACGCGCCAGATTCGGAGGGCGTCCTCTGCGGCCTGGGACCGCAACGGGGTCGTCAACATCAGAAAGGCCGCCAGGACTGCCAAGCTGCGGAGTGCGTGCATGGCGCCGAGCATAGGATCGGGCCGGCTCCACCGCAAGCCGAGTCATGGACGGTCGTGGCCTGGGCACAATGTGTGGCCATGAACCTCCTGCGGACATGCTTCATCGTCGGATTGCTGCTGTGCGGCGCTGTCATGGCCGCGCCTGCCGACAAGCGCATCGCCATCAGCGTCGACGATCTGCCGCTGGCCAATCAGCGGCCCTTGAGCCTTGCCGACAAGCAGGCACAGACCGAGCGGATGCTGGCCGCGCTGCGCAAGCACCATGTGCCTGCGATAGGCTTCGTCAACGAAGACCGCCTGCAGGTGCGTGGCGAGGTGGATGGGCATATCTCCCTGCTGCAGCGCTGGCTCGATGCCGGCATGGAGCTGGGCAACCATGGCTACGGCCACCTGAGCATGCAGAAGACGCCGTTGGATCAGTACCAGGATGCGGTGCTGCGTGGCGACGTGGTCTTGCGCAGCCTGCTCGTGCCGCGTGGCCAGGCACCGCGCTAATGGCGTCATCCGTATTTGCAGACCGGCAAGAGCGACGAGGAAACGGCGCAGTTCGAGGCCTTCCTCGCGCGGCGCGGCTACCGCGTGGCGCCGGTCACCGTCGAGCATGACGACTACGTGTTCGCCTGCGTCTATGAGCGCGCCGATGCGGCCGGCAAACGGCGCACGCTGGAGGCCTACCTGCCACACCTGGACCTGGCCCTCGATGCCTACGAGCGCATGAGCCAGGAGCTGTTCGCGCGGCAGATTCCGCAGATCCTGTTGATCCATGCCAACGAGATCAACGCTGACTCGCTGGATGCCACGCTGCAGCGGCTGCGCGAGCGCGGCTACCGCTTCATCACGCTGGACGAGGCGCTGGCCGACCCGGCCTATGCCTCGCCGACGGCCGCGAGCAAGCAATTCGGCTCCTCCTGGCTGGCGCGCTGGGCGCGGGCGCTGAACAAGAAGCTGTCGTTCTACGGCCAGCCCGATCCGAGCGGCTGGGTGGCAGAGCGCTATGCGGCCGAGTGCCGCTGACCCCCCGGTCCCTCAAGGCGCCAGCACGGCGCGCGGCTCAGCTGTTCATGCCGGGCAGCTTGAGCCAGCGTGAGAGGCGCGTGCGCAAGGCAGTGAAGTCCAGGGGTTTGGTCAGATGCTCATCCATGCCTGCGTTCATGCTGGCCAGCACATCGGCTTCCAGGGCGTGGGCGGTGAGGGCCAGGATGGGAAAATGGGCCAATTCGCCACGCTTCTGCAGTTCTCGCAGCCGGCGGGCGCATTCGAGGCCGTCCATGCCGGGCATCTGGATGTCCATCAGCACCAGGTCTGGTGCGCGCTGGGCGCATTGCTGCAGAGCCTCATGGCCGTCGCAGGCCAAGCGGCTCTGCACGCCCATCAGCGACAGGAATTCCAGCGCCACCACCTGGTTGATCGGGTTGTCTTCGACGAGCAGCACATCGGCCGGCACTGCCGTTCCGGCCTGCTGATCCGCCTCGCCTTCGTCCGGTGAGGCAGCACTGTGCGACGGCCCGGTGCTGGCAAACAGCGGGACCGTCGGAAGCGGCGAATGGCTTGCGAACTTCATCGTTGACCTTGTCTTGACGGCTGCCACTTCCTGTCGGGCACCTGCTGGTACCGCTCTCCCTGGACAGCCGCTCACGGGTTTCTTGGCGACGCTTTGATTCTGGCCATGCTGATGCTGCAAATCATGGGCAAGGCCCAAAAAAGAATAAAGGGGTTTACCCTATGTTTTCTCGGAGCGCAGGCTGCTGCCAACCTCTGTCAGTAGGCATGCCCCCAAGAGCTGTGCAGACGTACAGGGCTCCCTAGAATGCCTGACCCTCATCCCGCGCAGGTCTCTACAGCATGTCAGACGGTCGAATCCGCATCCGAGGTGCCCGGCAGCACAACCTCAAGAATCTCGACCTGGACATCGCCACCGGCGAACTGACCGTCGTGACCGGGCCCAGCGGCTCGGGCAAGTCCAGCCTGGTGTTCGACACCCTCTATGCCGAGGGCCAGCGCCGCTACGTCGAGACCTTCTCGGCCTATGCCCGCCAGTTCCTGGACCGCATGGACCGCCCGGCCGTCGACAAGGTCGACGGCGTGCCGCCGGCCATCGCCATCGACCAGACCAACCCGGTGCGCACCAGCCGCTCCACGGTCGGCACGATGACCGAGCTGAACGACCACTTGAAGCTCCTGTTTGCCCGCGCCGCGTCCTTGTACGACAAGGAAACGGCACTGCCCGTGCGGCACGACACGGCGCAGACGATCTATGCCGAGCTGCTGGAGCGCACCAAGGACACGGATCCGCGCCTGGTGCTGACCTTCCCGGTCGAGCTGCCGGCCAACACCACGGCCGAGCAGGTGGAGCAATGGCTGTCGGCCAGCGGCTTCACGCGGGTGCAGGCAGAGCGCATGGTCGGTGATCGCAAGATGCTCGATGTGGTGGCGGACCGCTTCCGCCTCCAGGGTGCCGACAAGCAGCGTGCGATGGAGGCGATTGAGCTCTCGATCAAGCGCGGCAGCGGTCGCCTCACCGTCTACGTGCTCGCCGAAGAAGGCGAACCCGTTGTCTGGAAGTATTCGACCGGCCTGCACTGCCCCGAAAGCGATCTGCGCTATCAAGACCCGCAGCCGCCGCTGTTCAGCTTCAACTCGGCCATGGGCGCTTGCGAGAGCTGCCGCGGCTTCGGCCGCGTGATCGGCGTGGACATGGGCCTGGTCATCCCAGACGAGAAAAAGACGCTGCGCAACGGCGTGATCAAGCCGATGCAGACGCCGGCCTGGGCCGACTGCCAGGCCGACCTGCTGAAGTACGCCGGCGAGGCCGGCATCCCGCGCGACACGGCCTGGAACCAGCTCTCGCAGACCCAGCGTGACTGGGTGGTCAACGGCAGCCCGAACTGGAACGGCAACTGGAACAAGCAGTGGTACGGGGTCAAGCGCTTCTTCGAGTACCTGGAGAGCAAGGCCTACAAGATGCACATCCGCGTGCTCTTGTCCAAGTACCGCAGCTACACCGAATGCCCGGCCTGCGCCGGCGCGCGGCTGAAAACCGAAGCGCTGCTGTGGCGCGTGGGATCGAAATCGCTGGCCGATGCGGCCCTGCCCGCAGGCCAGCGCGTGATGCCGACGGGCGTCGCCTGGTCGCGTGCGCAGCTCGAAGCGCTGGACGGCCTGTCGCTGCATGACCTGATGCAGTTGCCGCTGCATCGCCTGCGCCGTTTCATGGACGAGTTGGAGCTGCCGACCACGCTGCTGGACGAGGCTTTGAAGCTCTTGCTGGACGAAATCCGCAACCGCCTCAAATACCTCTGCGATGTGGGCATCGGCTACCTGACACTGGACCGCCAGAGTCGCACACTCAGCGGCGGCGAGGTGCAGCGCATCAACCTGACCACGGCCCTGGGCACCTCGCTGGTGAACACGCTGTTCGTGCTGGACGAGCCCAGCATCGGCCTGCATCCGCGCGACATGAACCGCATCGTCGAGGCGATGAAGCGGCTGCGCGATGCCGGCAATACGCTGGTGGTGGTCGAGCATGACCCGGCCGTGATGCTTGCTGCAGACCGTTTGATCGACATGGGCCCAGGCCCCGGCGAGAAGGGCGGCCAGATCGTCTTCGACGGCACGCCCGAGCAGATCCGCGGGGCGGACACGCTGACCGGCGCCTACCTCGGCGCGCGCAAGCATGTGGGCATGGGCCTCAAGCGCATCGTCGATGAGGGCACGCCCAAGCTGATACTGACCGGGGCGCGCGAGCACAACCTGCGCAACCTGTCGGTCGAGTTCCCGCTGCAGAAGATGGTGGTGGTCACCGGCGTCTCGGGCTCGGGGAAGAGCACGCTGATGCAGGATGTGCTCTACCCGGCACTCGCGCGGCACTTCGGCCAGGCGACGGAAACGCCGGGCCAGCATGATCAGCTCCTTGGCGCCGACTGGCTGGCCGATGCGGTGTTCGTCGACCAGTCGCCAATCGGCAAGACGGCGCGCTCCAACCCGGCGTCCTATGTCGGTGCCTTCGACGAAATCCGCAAGCGCTTTGCCGATGCGCCGCTGGCGCGCGAGCGCAGCTACACGGCCGGCTATTTTTCATTCAATGCCGGCGACGGCCGCTGCCCCACCTGTGGCGGTTCGGGCTTCGAGCATGTGGAGATGCAGTTCCTCTCGGACGTCTACCTGCGCTGTCCCGATTGCGATGGACGCCGCTTCCGCGCCGAGATGCTGGACGTGAAGCTCTTGCGCGGTGATCGGGAACTGTCGGTGTCCGACGTTCTCGAGTTGACGGTCAGCGAGGCCGTTCAACTGTTCAAGGACGACCGCGAGGTTGTTGCCAAGCTGCAGCCCATCGTCGATGTGGGCCTGGAATACGTGAAGCTCGGCCAGCCCGTGCCCACGCTCTCGGGCGGTGAGGCGCAGCGGCTGAAGCTCGCCGGCTTCCTGGCCGATGCTGCCAGCAAGCCACGCCAGGCGGTGGCCAAGAAGGGCACGCTCTTCATGTTCGACGAGCCGACCACCGGCCTGCATTTCGACGACATTGCCAAGCTGATGCGCGCGATGCGCAAGCTGCTGTCCATCGGGCACTCGCTGATCCTGATCGAGCACAACCTCGACGTGATCCGCGCGGCCGACTGGCTGATCGACCTCGGCCCCGAAGGTGGTGAGGATGGCGGCGAAGTGATTGCCGTCGGTACGCCGGAGGACCTGAAAGACCATCCGACCTCGCACACGGCCCTGGCCCTGCGTGAATACGCGCTGCACATGGACCAGCCCGCCACCAGGGTGGAGGAGGGCCGGCCCTTGCAATATGCGATCCGCGCCAAGCGGGCGGCTGGCGAGGAGGCGATTCGCATCGTCAATGCGCGCGAGCACAACCTGAAGTCGGTCGATGTTTCGATCCCGCGCGGCAAGTTCAATGTGATCACCGGCGTGTCGGGCTCGGGCAAGTCGACGCTGGCCTTCGACATCCTGTTCAACGAAGGCCAGCGCCGCTACCTGGAATCGCTGAATGCCTATGCGCGCTCCATCGTGCAGCCGGCGGGCCGGCCCGAGGTCGACGCGGTCTGGGGCATTCCACCGACGGTGGCCATCGAGCAGCGCCTCTCGCGCGGCGGCCGCAAGAGCACGGTGGCGACCACCACCGAGGTCTGGCATTTCCTGCGTCTCCTGTACGTGAAGCTGGGCGTCCAGCATTGCGTCAAGGACGGCACGGCCGTCAAGCCGCAGAGCGTCGAATCCATCGCCGCGCAGTTGCTGCGCGACTACCGCGGCCAGCATGTGGGCCTGCTCGCGCCGCTGGTCCTGAACCGCAAGGGCCTGTACACCGATCTGGCCAAATGGGCCAAGGCGCGTGGCCACACACATCTGCGCGTCGATGGCGAATTCATCCCGACCTCGCCCTGGCCGCGCCTGGACCGTTTCAAGGAGCACACGCTGGAGCTGCCGGTCGGCGACCTGGTGATCTCGCTGGACAAGGAATCCGAGCTGCGCGAGCTGCTGGCCAAGGCCCTGGACCTGGGCAAGGGTGTCTTGCATCTGCTGGCGCCGCTGGACCAGCTCAATGCGGCGATTGCCGATGGCCAGTCCACGGCCGGCATCGGCGAGCTCAAGGTCTTCTCGACCAAGCGCGCCTGCCCGACCTGCGGCGACAGCTATGCCGAGCTGGACCCTCGCATGTTCTCGTACAACAGCAAGCACGGCTGGTGCCCGCACTGCGTGGGGACAGGTCTTGCCTTGACGCGTGAACAGCGCAAGGCCTTGGATGAGACCATGCAGGACAAGGACCGCCGCGAGCAGAAGTTTGCTGATCAGGAAGCGGAGGTCGAAGGCCTGGCCGATGAGCCTTGTCCGGAATGCCATGGCGCGCGCCTGAACGCCTCGGCCCGTTCGGTCACCTTCGAGGAGGAGTCCATCGGCACCGTGGCTTCATGGAGCGTTTCGCAAGCGCGCGAATGGGCGCAGGGCCTGAACCTGACGGGGCGCGATGCGGACATCGCCCGCGATGTGGTGGTCGAGATCCTCGGCCGCCTGGAGTTCCTGGAAGAAGTGGGCCTGGGCTACCTGACGCTGGACCGCGCCGCGCCCACCTTGTCCGGTGGCGAAGCGCAGCGCATTCGCCTGGCGGCACAGCTGGGCAGCAATCTGCAGGGCGTCTGCTATGTGCTGGACGAGCCGACCATCGGCCTGCATCCGCGCGACAACCAGATCCTCCTGAAGGCCTTGGCCACGCTCAGCGACAAGGGCAATACCCTGGTGGTCGTCGAGCATGACGAAGACACGATACGCCGGGCCGACCACATCATCGACATCGGCCCCAGCGCCGGCAAGCGCGGCGGCCAGGTGGTGGCGCAAGGCACGGCGGCCGAGCTGGCCTTGCATCCCGATTCGCTGACCGGCCGCTTCCTTGCCAAGCCCTTGCTGCATCCGCTGCAGCCGCGCCGCGAGGTTGACCCTGAGGCGTCCAAGCTGCGCGTGCTGGAGGCCAGCCTGCACAACCTGAAGTCGGTCACGGTCGATGTGCCCTTGCATCGCCTGGTGGCCGTCACCGGCGTGTCGGGTTCGGGCAAGTCCACGCTGGCGCGCGATGTGCTGCTGGCCAACATGGCGATGGCCGTGCCGCTGCGCAAGGACCCAGCGAAGTGGGTGGGCTGTGCCGGCATCGAGGGCCACAAGCAGGTGGATCGCGTGCTCGAAGTCGACCAGACGCCCATCGGCAAGACGCCGCGTTCCTGCCCGGCCACCTACATCGGCTTCTGGGATGCGATCCGCAAGCTCTTCGCCGAGACGCTGGAAGCCAAGGCGCGCGGCTATGCGGCCGGCCGGTTCAGCTTCAACACCGGCGAGGGCCGCTGCCCCGGCTGTGAAGGCCAGGGCATGAAGACCATCGAGATGAGCTTTCTGCCGGACGTGAAGCTGCTCTGCGACCAATGCCATGGCCAGCGCTTCAACCCGGAGACCCTGGGCGTCAGCTGGCGGGGAAAAAGCATCGGCGACGTGCTGGCGATGGAAGTGGACGAGGCGGTCGAGTTCTTCGCCGCCATGCCCTCGATTGCGCACCCCTTGCAGTTGCTGAAGGACGTGGGGCTGGGTTATCTCACGCTCGGCCAGCCTTCACCGACTTTGTCGGGCGGCGAGGCGCAGCGGATCAAGCTGGTCAGCGAGCTGGTCAAGGTGCGCGACGACGTCACGCGCCGCGGCCAGAAATCGCCTCACACGCTCTACGTGCTGGACGAGCCCACGGTGGGCCTGCACATGGCCGACGTCGAGAAACTCATCCGTGTGCTGCACCGCCTGGTGGCCGGCGGCCATTCGGTCGTGGTGATCGAGCATGACCTCGACGTGATCGCCGAGGCCGACTGGGTGATCGACCTGGGCCCCGAAGGCGGCAACGCCGGCGGCCAGATCGTCGTGCAGGGCACGCCGGAGCAAGTTGTGAAGGCCGGCACGCATTCGGGCCAGGCGCTGAAGCCCGTGCTGGCCCGCGCCTAACCGAGCCTCAGGCCAGGTGGCTGGACGGCGAGCCGGGGATGGCCTCGAGCTCGCCGCTCTCGCGGGCCTTCTTGCCGTAGAAGAGCTCGAACAGCGGGCTGGCCATCATGGTCGTGATCACGGCCATCAGCACCAGCATCGAGAACAGGGCCGGCCCGATGATGCCCTTCTGCAGGCCGATATTGATGATGATCAGCTCCATCAGGCCGCGCGAGTTCATCAGCGCGCCGATGCCCAGCGCCGTGCGGTTGTCTTCGCCCGACAGGCGTGCCGCCAGGTAGCAGGCGCCGAACTTGGCCAGCACCGAGGCAGCCAGCACGCCCAGTGCGATCAGCAGCAGCTGGCCCGAGTTGATCATGTCCAGCCGCGTGTTCAGGCCGGAGTAGGTGAAGAACATCGGCAGCAGGAGGATCACGGCCAGCGGCTCCACCTTCTTCTTCAGCTCGGTCGCGAACAGGCCGCGCGGCATGGCCACACCGAGGATGAAGCCGCCGAAGATCGAATGGATGCCCACCGCGTCCATGACGAAGGCCGAGGTGCAGAACAGGATCAGGGTGATGGCCAGCACCGTGTGGCTCATCTCGCCTTCCCGCTCGACCATGCGGCCCAGCGGCGCCAGCAGCCTGCGGCCGAAGATCAGCACGAAGCCGGCCCACAACACACCGCCGCCGATGGCCAGCACCGCCACTCCCGGGCCTGCGCCGAAGGCAGCCAGCACGACGGCCAGCACGCACCAGGAAGCCATGTCGTCGAAGGCGCCCGCCGTCAGCGACAGGGTACCCAGCGAAGTGTTGGCGAGGCCCCGCTCATTGATGATGCGGGCGAGCATGGGAAAGGCCGTCAGCGCAATGCAGGCGCCCATGAAGAGCGTGGCATTGGTCTGGGAGATGCCTGCGGCGAACAGCCCCGGCACGGTGAGCAGCAGGGGCGTGATCAGGAAGGCGATGACAAATGGAGCTGTGATGCCCGCGAGCGACACGCCCATGGCACTCCGCGCCTTGGTGGCGAAGTGGTCCAGCCGCAGCGTCGTGCCGACCAGGAACATGTAGAGGCCCACGCCCAGCTGGGCGCCCGAATACAGGACGTTCTTCATCTCCTTGGGGAAGATGGCGGCCTGGATGTCAGGGAAGAACAGGCCCAGCAGCGAGGGGCCGAGGATGACGCCGGCAATCATTTCGCCGACGACCTGGGGCTGGGCGAGAAAGCGGCGGCCGGCCCAGCCGACCACGCGACAGGCCAGCATGATGATGGCCAATTGCAGGAAAAAGCGGATGCTGAAGTCGCCGGGCGCAAAGGTCTGCGCTACGGCGGGAGCCGCCGGGCCATGCTTGGCGAAGACGTCGCTGACGATGGCCAGCAGGCCGCTGAGGGAATCGAGTGCCATGAAATATCCGGTGCTTTCGCGGCGGCCAGTCCGTGGCCCGCGTTCGGAGCGCACTGTGCCAGTGGGCTTCCGCTTGTCCATCCGGATCAGCAGATTTGTGCCTACGTACCTACATCGATGCCGATATCATGCGGCTTTCTTCGACCCCGGGGTGTCCGGCATGAAGCTGCTGACCAGCCGCGAATTCAACCAGGACGTGAGCCATGCCAAGCGTGCCGCGCGCAGCGAGCCGGTGCTGATCACCGACCGGGGCCAGCCCACCCATGTGCTGATGAGCATTGCCGAGTACCGCCGCCTCAGCGGCGAGAGCGACAGCATCCTCGACATCCTGGCCATGCCCAATCTGGTGGAACTGGACGGCGGCGACAGCCCCGACGGCGCCTGGGATCACCGCGAGCCCATCGAATGAAACAGCCCCCACGCTCCCTTCGCTCGCTGCCCCCCGAGGGGGCGCTTCAGTGCCTACGGGCGGCCGGGCGGCACTGAGATGTACCTCCTGGACACCGCCCTGGTGCTGGAGCTTCGCAAGGCCAAGGCCGGCCAGGCCGACCCCGGACTGGCGGCCTGGGCGGGCAGCATTGCGCGCCAGAAGCTCTTCATTTCTGCCTTGAACCTGCTGGAGATCGAGAACGCCGCCGCCCGGCTCGGCCGCAAGGACAAGGCCGCCGGCCTGCTGGTGCGCGAATGGATAGACGAGCATCTGCTGCCAGCCTTCGAGGGTCGGGTCTTGCCGGTGGATGCAGCGGTCGTGCGGCGGCGCGCGCAGTTGCCCTATGCAAACACGCGTGACGGCTTGCTCGCTGCCACGGCGCTGGAGCATGGGCTCACGCTGGTGACGCGGCGGGTCTCGTCCTTCCGCGCCGGTCGCGTCAAGCTCCTGAACCCGTCCGGCTACAGTGCGCAGCCCAGCGAGGACGAAGAAGACTGGGGCCAGGGTGCACAGACTGGCCATCTCTGGCTCAAGAACCTCTACGTCAGAACCTGAAATGAATCGATGCAGCGAATGACGACGAACAAACAACGCATCCTGGTTGTCGGTGGCGGCACCGCCGGTTGGCTCACCGCTGCCTACTTGGCGAAATTCCTGGGCCTTTCAGAGCGCAGCCATCTCGAGATCACGGTGCTGGAGTCGCCCGATATCGGCATCATCGGCGTCGGCGAAGGCACCTTCCCGACGATACGCAGCACCCTGCAGTTCCTGGGCATTGACGAGCGCCGCTTCATCCGCGAAACCTCGGCCACCTTCAAGCAGGGCATCCGCTTCGTCGACTGGGCCCATGCGCCGCGCGGCGAAGAGCGGCATCAGTTCTTCCATCCCTTCGAGGCGCCCTTCTATACCGAGGGCACGAGCCTCGTGCCCTACTGGCTGCTGCAGGACGAAGCCACGCGCCAGCCCTTTGCGAAGGCGATGACGATCCAGGAGCGGGTGGCCGAGGCCTGCCGCGCGCCCAAGCGAGCGCATGAGGCGGCCTATGCAGCGCCGCTGAATTACGCCTATCACTTCGATGCGATGCGCCTTGCCACGGTCCTGGCTGAGCGGGCGCGGGAGCTGGGTGTGCAGTATGTCGAGGCCACGCTGAGCGGCGTCATTCGCGATGCCGCGGGCGCCATCGAGCACATCGACACCTTGCAACATGGCTCTTTCAAGGCCGACCTCTACGTCGACTGCACGGGCTTCCGCGCCGAGCTGATCGGCGAGGCGCCAGGTGCGACTTTCAAATCGGTGCGCCAGCAGCTCTTCACCGACCGGGCGCTGACCTGCAAGCTGCCGCTGGACCGGCCTGAGGCGCCGATGGAGAGCTGCACCATCGCCACTGCGCATGAGGCCGGCTGGACCTGGGAGATTGGCCTGAACGGCTCGCGCGGCATCGGCTGCGTCTATTCGAGCGATCACATCAGCGACGAGCGCGCGGCCGAGATCCTGCGCGCCTATGTCGGCCCCGGCCATGAAGACATGGTGACGCGGAGCATCCCATTCGCGCCCGGTTATCGCGAGCAGCAGTGGGTGAAGAACTGCGTCGCGGTGGGCTTGTCGGCCGGCTTCCTGGAACCGCTCGAATCGACCGGCCTGGTGCTGATCGAGGCCGCCATCGGCATGATCGCCGAGATGCTGCCGCACAGCGGCCCGATGGAAGCGCCGGCGCGCCGCTTCAACGAGCTGATGCGCACGCGTTTCGAGAACATCGTCAGCTTCCTGAAGCTGCACTACTGCCTTAGCCAGCGTGGCGAGCCCTTCTGGCGCGACAACGCGGAAGCGGCCACCATCCCTGAGCGCCTTGCCGAGCTGCTGGAGCAATGGAAATTGCGCCCGCCCGGCCGCTTCGACTTCGTGCTGGATACCGAGAGCTTCGCCTTCTTCAACTACCAGTACATCCTCTACGGCATGGGCTTCAGGACCGACCTGAGCGCGGGCCGTGAGGACTTCCATCAGGTGGCCGAGGCCGACAAGCTGTTCGCCAAGATCCGCCGCTTCGGCGACCGCGCGCTGAACGACCTGCCCAGCCACAAGGCGCTGATCGAGCAGATCAACTCATCGGTTTAGCTCGGCTGCTGGTCGGGCTCGACCTTAGGCCACTTCGTTGAGGTTGCGGCCCACCGAGCCTGATTCCGCCAGGCGCTGAGGCGGCGGCGGTGCCGGTGCCTTTTCAAGCTGCTTGGGCGGCTCGGGCGGGCGCTCCACCTTCTGGGCGCGCTGTGGCGCTGGCGCCGGTGCGGGAGGCGGGGCGCTGGAGACGGAGCTGGTGGAGGGCATCAGGAACTCCCGAAGGGTTGATGCACGCGAGCGTACACCTGCGAGCTGAAACGTGCGCTCAGTCGGCCGGCTTGCCGCCGTCCTGCGCCTCGATGAAGGCGCGGCGGAAGGCCATGGGGTCGGCAATGCCGGTCAGCGGCGCATGCGAAGTGCCGGTGCCGGAAATGACCAGGGTGCCGAAATTGAACAGCCGCCCCCAGACACCCTGGTCGACCTGGATGCTCTCGGCCTTGTTCAGGTTGATCTCGATGGTCTGGCGACTGATGAAGCCATGCTTGACGATGATGCGCCGCGTCGTGACCGCGAGTTCGGTGGACTTGTAGCGCACATAGGCGATCACCAGCGGAATCAGGCCGATGCCAAAGGCCGGCAGCAGGACGATGCCCAGCGCGATCAGATGCCACAGCGACCACAGGCTGATGCGGCCCATGTGGACGATCCGTTCATCCTTGATCAGGGCGCCTTCGACATAGCTGGACATCCGCGTCCTCCGCGATTGAAAGCGCGAAGTGTAGGCGCGGCGTCAGCGGGCGAGGGCGGGATAGTCGCTGATGGCCTGCGGCGGCAGCTTGATCATGCAGGCCTCGAACAGCGGGCTGCCCAGCCAGGCATCCAGCCAGGCCTGCACGGCGGGCAGCGGTTGGCTGGCAAGCCAGCCGGCCTCCACCGCGGCGAATTGGCGCACGAAGGGAAAGACGGCCAGGTCGGTAGCGCAGGGCGTGGCGCCGCCCAGCCAGGGCTGGGCCTGCAATCTCTCTTCCAGAGGAGTCAGCAGCTCGGCCACGGCCCGCGCGCGATGACGCTCGCGCGGGCCGTCTTCGTCGGGGTAGCGATCCGGGTACTTGTAACGGTCCAGCCGATGCTTGAACGGGCCGTCATTGCGCTGCAGCAGCTCAAGGTTGTCGGCAGACTGCGCGCGCCGCCACCAGCCATCGGCGTCGCCCGCTTCCAGCGCCCAGCGCATGATGTCCCAGCTCTCGTCCAGCACGCCGCCATCCGGCAGTTGCAGCACCGGCACCGTCGCCTTCGGAGACAAGGCCAGCATGGCCGCCGGCTTGTCGCGCAGGATGATCTCAAAGGCCTGGAAGTTCCTGCCCGCCTGCAGCAGGGCCATGCGAGCCCTCATGGCATAGGGGCAGCGGCGGTAGCTGTAGAGCAGGGGCAGCGTCGAAGTCGTTGGCACGGCCACGATTCTCGCCGAGCGCTTCAGAAGCTCGCGGCGCGAGGCCGGCGAAGCCAGCTTGCACTGGCCTCGCGGACCGCAACTCAGGCCTTCTTCAGCAGGCCGGTGTCGATGGGCAGCTTGCGGATGCGCTTGCCGGTGGCCGCGAAGATGGCATTGGCCAGTGCCGGTGCCAACGGCGGCGTGCCCGGCTCGCCGATGCCGCCGGGGTCGGCCTTGCTGGGCACGATGTGCACATCGATCTTGGGCATCTCGCTCATGCGCACGACCGGATAGTCGTGGAAGTTGCCCTGCTCGACCTTGCCGCCCGCGAACGTGATCTTGCCGTAAAGCGCGGCCGAGAGTGCATAGCAGATGGCGCTCTCGATCTGGCGCGTGATGGTTTGCGGATTGGCGGTCAGGCCGCAGTCCACGGCGGCGACCACGCGATGCAGCTTGGGCGTGCCGTCATCCGCCATGGACACCTCGACCACTTCGGCCACATAGCTGCCAAAGGCTTCGGCCACCGCAATGCCGCGATGCACACCCGGCCCCGCAGGCTTGCCCCAGCCTGCCTTGGCGGCGGCCAGCTCCAGCACGCCGCGATGGCGCGTGTGCTTCGGGTCCAGCATCTTGAGCCGGAAGGCGAGCGGATCCTGCTTGGCCGCCGCGGCCATCTCGTCGATGAAGCTCTCGATGAAGAAGCAGTTCTGTGAATGCCCGACCGAGCGCCAGAACCAGACCTGCGGTCCCGGCTCGGCGCGGCCATAGGCGATGCGCTGGTTGGCGATCTGGTATGGATGATCGGCCAGGCCTTCCACCGCCATCGAATCGACGCCGTTCGGCGGAATCTGCATGAAGCCCGAGGCCGCCATGATGGAAGGCGAGCCCACATCGGCGCGCAGCATCGTCGGCGTGCCGGCACCGTCGAGCGCGGCCTCGAAGCGCACCAGCGACGCCGGACGGTAGAAGCCCGCGGCCATGTCGTCTTCACGCGCATAGATCAGCTTGACCGGCCGGCCGCTGAGCTTGGACAGCAGCACCGCGTCGATGGTGAAGTCGGGTGCGAAACGACGGCCGAAACCGCCGCCCAGGAGCATGGTGTTGATCTTGACCTTGGCCGGCGTGGCCGAAGCGACCTGGGCCAGGATGCCCTGCGCCGGGCCCTGGCTTTGTGTGCCGGCCCAGATCTCGACCTCGTCGCCCTTGACCCAAGCCAGGCAGTTGAGCGGCTCCATGCAGGCATGCGCCAGATAGGGCACTTCGTACTCGGCCTTGAGCGTGGCCGCGACGTCCTTGATCGAGCCCTTCTCGAGCGCCATCGCGCTGGCCTTGCTGGCACCTTCGGCCAGCATCGTGGAGACCTTGGCGCTGTCGAGCGAGGCCTTGTCGCCCATCTCCCAGACCACGGCCAGCGCATCGCGGCCCTTCTTGGCCGCCCAGTAGCCGTCGGCCAGCACGGCCACGCCGGAGTCGATGGCGATCACCTGCCTCACGCCCTTGATCGCCTTGGCTGCGGCCTCATTGAAGCTCTTTGGCTTGATGCCCGCGTGCGGCGCGCGCGCCATCACGGCAACCAGCATGCCGTCGACCCGGGCATCGATGCCGAACTTGGCCGTGCCATTGGTCTTGGCCGGTGTGTCGAGGCGGCGCGTGGGCTTGCCCAGGATCTTGAAGTCAGCGCTGGACTTGAGCAGCGGTTTTTCCGGCACGGGCTGCTCTGCAGCCAGCGCCACCAGGGCGCCATAAGTGATCTTCTGGCCGCCGGGCGCGATGACCTGGCTGCGCTCGCAGCGCAGCTTGTCGGCCGGCAGGCCCCACTTCTTGGCGGCCGCTGCCACCAGCATCTCGCGCGCCGCGGCGCCGGCCTGGCGCACCGGCGTCCAGTGCGCCCGCACCGTGGTGGAGCCGCCGGTGGCTTGCATGCCGAACATGGGGTTGTTGTAGGCCGCGTCCACCGGTGCCTGCTCGACGCTGACCAGCGACCAGTCGGCCTCCAGCTCTTCAGCGACCAGCATCGGAATCGCGGTGAGCACCCCCTGGCCCATCTCGGCCGAGCCGCAGATCACCGTGATCTTGTTGTCCGGCGTGATGCGCAACCAGGCGTTGGGCGCAAAAGTGTTGCTCTGCGTGGCGGCGGCGCGGCTGCTGAGTGGCAGCGAGAAGCCGACGGTCAGGGCCGAAGCGCTGGCTGCGACCTGCAGGAATTCGCGTCTGTCGATCTTGCCCATGATCAGGCTCCTTTGGACAGCGAAGCCGAGGCGTCCTTGATGGCCGCACGGATCTGGTTGTAGGTGCCGCAGCGGCAGAGGTTGCCGCTCATGGCGCCGTCGATGTCGGCGTCGCTGGGCTTCTTCTTGCTCGCCAGCAGCGCGCAGGCGCTCATGATCTGGCCGCTCTGGCAGTAGCCGCATTGCGGCACATCGAGCTTGACCCAGGCCAGTTGCACCGCCTTGCCCGTGGCCGAAGCGCCCACGCCCTCGATCGTGGTGACGCGCTTGCCGGCAGCGGCCGACAGCGGCGTGGAGCAGGACCGGGTGGCTTGGCCATCCACGTGCACGGTGCAGGCGCCGCACAGCGCCATTCCGCATCCAAACTTCGTGCCGGTCAGCTGCAGGTCCTCGCGCAAGGCCCACAGCAGTGGCATCTCGGGATCGGCGTCTATCGACACCGGCTTACCGTTGACCGTCAACTTGATCGCCATGGCGCGGCTCCTTCTGCTTTTGCGGTAGAGCGCGAAGCGTAGCTGGTTCTGCGGAAATTTTCCTGCCCGGCTTTGTCGCTGATGGAACCGACCCGACGGCACCGTCGGCTGAGCGCCGATGAGCCGGCCAGGTGCGAGCCTGAGGCTCTCTAGCCGCCTTCGTCGTCGTCGATGTGGCTGCTGCGCGAGATCGAGCGCAGGAGCAGGATGCCAGCCAGCACCGCGCCTGTGAATCCGAGCAGGCCGAACAGTGGCAGGCCCAGCAGCGTGGGCCCGCCGCTGACCGTCATCACGATGGACGAGCCGATGATCAGCGCGGCCAACACCAGGGCCAGGGCCAGGCGGTTGGCGGCGCGATCAATCTGGTCGCCCACGCGCTTCAGGTGCTGCAGCTCCAGGCCCACATGGACCCGGCCGCGGCGTGCATTGCGCAGCAGCCGGCTCAGGTCGTGCGGCAACTGCTCCAGCGTGGCCAGCGTGCGGCGCAGGGCGCCCCAGCCGCGCGCAGCCAGGGCCTTGGGTTGGTAGCGGGCCCTGACGATCTTGCGCAGCAGCGGCATGGCCTCGGCCGCCATGTGGAAGCCGGGGTCGAGGCCCCGGCCCATGCCTTCCAGCGAGATGAAGGCCTTGATCAGCAGCGCCAGGTCGGCCGGCAGGGCCAGGCGGTGCTCGCGCAGGATGGCGGTCACGTCAGTCAGCATCTGGCCGAGCTGGAGCTGGGCCAGTGGCACGCCGTGGTACTGGTCGACGAAGCCCTCGATCTCGGCCTCCAGGCCGTCCAGGTGCAGGCCGCCCTCGTCGCCGGTCCAGTCCAGCAGCACTTCAGCCACCGCCTGCGGCCGGCGCTCGACCAGGCCCAGCAGCAGCTGCAGCAGGTCTTCACGGCGCTGGCTGGAGAGCCGGCCCACCATACCGAAGTCGATGAAGGCGATGCGGTTGCCTGGCAGGTAAAACACATTGCCCGGGTGCGGGTCGGCATGGAAGAAGCCGTCCTCGACGATCATTTTCAGCACCGCATGGGCGCCTCGCCGGGCCAGCAATTGGCGGTCGAAGCCAGCCTCGGCGGTCAGTCGCTCCAGCTGTCCGCCGGGAATGCCCTTGACAAAGTCCTGGACGTTCAGGCGCAAGCCGGTGTGCTGCCAATGCACCTTGGGCACGACGATGTCGGGCAGCGCGGCGAGATTGGTGGCAATGCGCTCGGCGTGGCGGCATTCGGCCGCCAGGTCCAGCTCACGGCGCAGCGAGCGCCCGAACTCGCGCACCAGGCGCTGCGGCCGGTAGGGCTTGAGGGCCGGCAGCTGGCGCTCGGCGATGCCGGCCAGGCGCTCCAGGAGGCGCAGGTCGGCTTCGATGCGTTCGACGATGCCGGGCCGGCGGATCTTGACCACGACCTCCGTGCCGTCCTGCAGCCGGGCCCGGTGGACCTGGGCGATCGACGCGGCGGCCAGGGGCTCGGCCTCGAAATGAGCAAACACCGAGCCCGGCTCGCCGCCAAGGTCCTCGCGCAGCTGCTCGGCCAGGTGCTCCAGCGGCACGGCGGGCACGTGGCTGTGCAGCTTCTCGAATTCGGTGATCCAGTCGGGCCCGAACAGGTCGGCGCGGCCGGCCAGGATCTGGCCCAGCTTGACGAAGGTGGGCCCCAGCTCTTCCATCGCCAGGCGCACCTGCACCGGCGGCGGCAGGCGGGCCAGGTCGGCCGCATGCTCCAGGTGCAGGGCGTGCCCTGCTCGGGCCAGGGCCTCGGTGAGGCCGAGGCGGCGCACGCTGTCGCCAAAGCCGTGGCGCGCCAAGACGCCGAGGATCTCGCTCAGGCGCCCGAGGTCGCGCGCCGTGCCCAGGGTTTGGATCATGTGCTCATGGTAGGGCCTGGAAGGGCTCGGCCCGTTCGCGCCATTACTCTTGATCCAGCGCGCTCTGCACCTGCTCGCGCAGACGGCGCAGCGCGATCAGTTCCCGGTCGGGTGCCTGCAGGGCCGGCCAGAGCAGGGCGACCAGGTCGCGGGCGCTCTGGTCCACGTCGATCTGGCGGCCGGCGGTGATCACTTCCCACAGCATGTGCTCCATCGGCCCGAAGACCAGCGAACGCAACATGCGCAGCGGGATGTCCAGGCGCACCTGGCCTTGCGCCTGGCCGCGCGAGAGCAGATCCATCAGCGGGGCGGTGTAGCGGCGCTGCAGCTCGATGAAGGCCTCGCCGAACTCGGCGCTCCAGTCGGCATCGCGCTTGCGGCCTTCGGACAGCACCAGCTCGCACAGGCCCGTGCCCTGGATCAGGAACAGGCGCAGATGGGTGCGGACGATGAACTCCAGCTGCTCGCGCACCCCGGCTTCGCGGGGCAGGCCGTCTTCAATCGCCGCGATGATTTCGTCGTACCAGTCGGCGATCACCCGCATGCAGAGTTCGCGCTTGCTGCGGAAATAGGTGAAGACCGTGGCCTCGGAAACGCCGAGGCGCTGAGCGATCTCGGTGGTGGTGCTGCGCTCGTAGCCACGGGTGGCGAACACCTCGCGGCCGACGCGCAGGATGTCGCGCACGCGCTGCTCGGCCCGGGCGCTCGTTGGCGCACGCCGTTGCGGCTGAGGCAGGGTGGCGGATGGTGGCATGAGCGCATTCTGGCTTAAAACTTGAGCCTTACTCAAGGACTATTGCATGAGGGTATTTGCTGGGCTATCCTCTCGCACCTCGGCGCGGTTGTGGCTGGGATTCAACTATTTCTTGAGTGCGGCTCATTGAGCGTCACTCAAGCCTGCAGGAGACAGCAAACATGCCGGCCTTGTCCACCAAGCTCAATGCCCGTTCGGCCGATTTCAAGGCCAATGCCGAGGCGATGCGCGCCCTGCTCGACGACCTGAATGCCCGCCTGGCCAAGATTGCCGAAGGTGGCGGCGAGGCGGCCCGGGCCAAGCACACCGGCCGCGGCAAGCTGCTGCCGCGCGACCGCGTCGAAATGCTGCTGGACCCCGGCACGCCCTTCCTCGAACTGGCGCCGCTGGCGGGCCTGAACATGTATGACAACGCAGCGCCCGGCGGCGGCATCATTGCCGGCATTGGCCGCGTGTCGGGCGTGGATTGCATGATCGTCTGCAACGACGCCACGGTGAAGGGCGGCACCTATTACCCGATCACCGTCAAGAAGCATCTGCGCGCCCAGGAGATCGCCGACCAGAACCGCCTGCCCTGCATCTACCTCGTCGACTCGGGCGGTGCCAACCTGCCCAACCAGGACGAAGTCTTCCCGGACCGCGACCACTTCGGCCGCATCTTCTTCAACCAGGCCAACCTGTCGGCGCAAGGCATTCCGCAGCTTGCCGTGGTGATGGGCTCCTGCACCGCAGGCGGCGCCTATGTGCCGGCGATGAGCGACGAGACCATCATTGTCAAGAACCAGGGCACCATCTTCCTGGGCGGCCCGCCGCTGGTGAAGGCCGCGACGGGCGAGGTCGTGACGGCCGAAGACCTGGGCGGCGGCGACGTGCACACGCGCCTCTCCGGCGTGGCCGACCACCTGGCCAATGACGACACCCATGCGCTGGCCCTGGCCCGTCAGGCGGTGGCCCGCCTGAACTGGGTCAAGCCCGACCAGTTGGCGAAGCAGGCACCGCGGGCGCCGCTGTTCGACGCGGCCGAGCTGCACGGCGTGATCCCGACCGACACACGCAAGCCCTTCGACATCCGCGAGGTGATCGCCCGCGTGGTCGATGGCTCCGAGTTCGATGAATTCAAGGCCCGCTACGGAGCCACCCTGGTCTGCGGCTTTGCCCATATCGAAGGCATGCCGGTGGGCATCGTTGCCAACAACGGCATCCTGTTCGCCGAGAGCGCCAACAAGGGCGCGCATTTCATCGAGCTGTGCTGCCAGCGCAAGATTCCGTTGGTGTTCCTGCAGAACATCACCGGCTTCATGGTCGGCCGCAAGTACGAGAACGAAGGCATTGCCCGCGCCGGCGCCAAGATGGTCACGGCCGTGGCCTGCGCCCAGGTGCCCAAGTTCACCATCATCATTGGCGGATCGTTTGGCGCCGGCAACTACGGCATGTGTGGCCGCGCCTACTCGCCACGCTTCCTGTGGATGTGGCCGAATGCGCGCATCTCGGTGATGGGCGGCGAGCAGGCTGCGTCGGTGCTGGCCACGGTCAAGCGCGATGGCATCGAGGCCAAGGGCGGCGCCTGGAGCGCTGACGAAGAAGAGGCCTTCAAGGCGCCGATCCGCCAGCAGTACGAAGACCAGGGGCATCCGTATTTCGCCTCGGCGCGCCTCTGGGACGACGGCGTGATCGACCCTGCCGACACGCGCCGCGTGCTGGCGCTGGGTCTCTCGGCTGCATTGAACCAGCCCATCCCGGAAACGAAGTTCGGCGTGTTCCGGATGTGATCGCGGCTCGCTGATGCCTGCTCAACGATTGTTGCCATGCATTGCTCTGGGCCTGGCCTTGTTGCTGGCCGGGACGGCGGCGCAGGCGCAAGACAAGCTGGCGGCTGAGCTGCGCGAACAGATCGTGCGCGTGCCCGCCAGCGTCCAGGATGCCGAAGGCAGGCTGGTGCAGGGCGAGCTGCTTGTGACGACCTTCCGGCCGCAAGGCAAGGGGCCGTTCCCGCTGGTCGTGATCAGCCACGGCCGTGACAGCAAGACCCGCGCCGAGTACAAGCGCCAGCGCTACGAGTCGGCCACGCGCTTCTTCCTGCGCAAGGGCTTCGCTGTGGCCGTGCCCTTGCGTCTGGGCTATGGCGAGCTGGCCTCGTTGGGCGACCCGGAGAGCAGCGTCAACTGCAGCAGCCCGCGCTTCGCGTCGGCGCTTGCTGCCGCGGCTGCGCAAATCCTCGAGGTTGCGCGCTTCATGCAGCAGCAGGCGGACATCGACCCTCAGCGCCTTTTGCTGCTGGGTGTTTCGGTTGGCGGCATCTCGACCATTGCAGCCACCTCGCTGCACCAGCCGCAACCCACGGCGGCCATCAACTTTGCCGGTGGACATGGCGGTCGGCCCGATGTTCAGCCGGGCGAGCCCTGCCAGGCCGATCAGCTGCGCCAGCTTTACGGCCGTTACGGCGAGCTCGATGCGCAGCAGGCCAAGCCGACGCCGACGCTGTGGGTCTATGCCGAGAACGACCGCTACTTCTCACCCCGCAATGCGCGGCGCTGGGCCGAGTCCTATGGCCAGGCCGGTGCCAAGGTCGACCTGCGCGTGCTGCCGCCGTTTGGCGAAGACGGCCACAAGCTCTTTGGCACCGGCAACGACGTCTGGCAGAGCCTGGTTGATGAATTCCTCGCCCCCTTGGGTTTTGACAAGCCCGGTGTGCTGGCCGTGCCGCCGCCCACCAGCGCCGCGTCGGCCGATGAAGCTGCGCTGCCGCAAGGCGGCGTCAAGCTGCGCGAGGCCTATCAGAAGTTCCTCGCCGCCAAGCTGCCGCGCGCCTTTGCCATGAGCAGCGAGGGCCGATGGGGCTATGCCATCGGTGATGACTCGATTTCGCGCGCACTGGCCTTCTGCCAGCGCGACTACGACAAGCCCTGCAAGCTGTACGCGGTCAATGAGGCCGTGGTCTGGAGCCCGCCATGACAAATCAAACGCTGAAGGTCGAACGCGAAGGCGCGGTCGCCCAAGTCACCCTGAACCGCGCCGATGTGCGCAACGCCTTCAACGAGGCGGTGATCGCCGAGCTGACCGCGACCTTCGCCGAGCTGGGTCGCGATGCCAGCCTGCGCGCCATCGTGCTGGCCGCCGAAGGCAAGGCCTTCTGCGCGGGTGCCGACCTGAATTGGATGAAGGCCATGGCGGGCTACAGCTGGGACGAAAACCATGCCGACGCCAGCAAGCTCGCGCAAATGCTCTGGACCATCTACAGCTGCCCGATTCCCGTGATCGCGCGCGTGCAGGGCGATGTGTATGCCGGCGGCGTGGGCCTGGTCTCGGTCTGCGACATCGTGGTGGCCGTCGAGTCGGCCGGCTTCTGCCTGTCTGAAGCCAAGCTGGGCCTCTTGCCGGCCACCATCGGCCCGTACGTGATCCGTGCCTTGGGCGAGCAGGCCTCGCGCCGCTATTTCGTCACCGCCGAGCGCTTCTCGGCGGCCGAAGGCCACCGCCTGGGCCTGGTTCATGAGCTGGCGGCGGACGCAGCCGCGCTGGATGAGAAAATCGCGGCGCTGCTGGCCGCTGTTTCGGCCAACGGCCCGGCCGCGGTCAAGGCCTGCAAGCAGTTGGTGCAGGACCTGGCCCACCAGCCGATCACACCGCCCCTGCGCGACGACACCGCCCGCCGCATCGCCGACATCCGTGCGAGCAGCGAAGGCCGGGAGGGCGTGCAGAGTTTCCTGAACAAGAGCAAGCCGAGCTGGCTGGCCTGACCGAGATTCCATGTCCCTGACCACCCCCGAGCTGCAGCAGCGCAGCCTGGCCGCCGTCTGGCACCCCTGCACGCAGATGGCGCGTGCCGAGCGGGTGCCGCCGCTGCCGATCCAGCGAGGCGAAGGCGCCTGGCTTTACGACTTTGATGGCCATCGCTATTTCGATGCCAACAGTTCCTGGTGGGTCAACCTCTTTGGCCATGCCGATGCGCAACTGAATGCCGCCATCAAGCAGCAACTTGATACCTTGCCCCACGTGATGCTGGCCGGCTGCACGCATGAGCCGGCGGTGCGCCTGGCCGAGCGCCTGTCTGCCCGCACCGGCGGCGCGCTGGGCCATGTGTTCTTCGCCAGCGATGGTGCCAGCGCCGTCGAAATCGCCCTGAAGCAGAGCTTTCACAGCTGGCGCAACCTGGGGCACGCTGAGAAGCGCGAGTTCGTCTGCCTGAAGAATGGCTATCACGGCGAGACGATTGGCGCGCTGGCCGTCACCGACGTGGCCATCTTCCGCGATGCCTACGACCCGTTGCTGATGCGTGCCCACATCGCCCTGTCGCCCGACTCGCGCAAGGGCATCGAGGGCCAGGTCAAGGCGCTGGCCGCGATGCGGGCGCTGCTGGAAGAGCGCAGCGGCCAGATCGCCGCCGTCATCATCGAGCCGCTGGTGCAGGGCGCCGCGGGCATGGTGATGCATTCGCCGGCTTATCTGCGTGCGCTGCGCGCGATGACGCGTGAATTCAACGTGCATCTGATCGCCGATGAGATCGCCGTTGGTTGTGGCCGCACGGGTACCTTCTTCGCTTGGGAACAAGCAGACGCCGAGTGGCCCGATTTCGTCCTGCTGTCCAAGGGCATCACCGGCGGCACGCTGCCGTTGTCGCTGGTGCTGACCACCGAGACCATCTACCGCGCCTTCTGGAGCGAAGACGTCACGCGCGGCTTCCTGCATTCGCATTCCTACACCGGCAATGCGCTGGCCTGCGCGGCCGCCAACGCCGTGCTTGACCGCTTCGATGCCGGCCAACTGGAGCGCAACGCAGCGCAAAGCAAGATGCTGGCTGCCGCCTTCGCGCCACTGGCCGAAGACACACGCGTCGAGCACCTGCGCCAGCGCGGCCTGATTCTGGCCTTCGACGTGAAAGAGGCGCCGGAGCGCTTCGCCGAGAAGTTCCATCTGGCGGCCCGCAAGCATGAGCTCCTGATCCGTCCGATCGGCCACACGGTGTATCTGATGCCGCCGTACCTGATCGGCCCGGCCACGGCCTCCTTCCTGGCGAACGCCGTGACCAACACGCTGAACGAGGTGCTGGCCGATGCTGCTTGAGCACCTGAAGTCCAAGCTGGACGCGATCGAGGCGCAGAGCCTGACGCGCTTCCTGCGTGAGGCCGAAAGCCCGACGGCGCCGCACCAGGTCGTGCGTGGTGCCGACGGCATTGCGCGTGAATTGTTGATGTTCTGCAGCAATGACTACCTGGGCCTGGCCGCGCATCCGCGCATCGCCGAGGCACTGGCCGAAGGCGCGCGCATCTATGGCGGCGGCTCCGGCGCATCGCCCTTGGTGAGCGGTCATTCGGTGGCGCATACCCGCGTGGCCGACACGCTGGCCGACTGGTTCGCGCCGCACATCCCGCAAGCGCGGGCCATTGGTTTCTGCACCGGCTATATGGCCAATCTGGCCGTGGTCACGGCGCTGGGCGACGCGGACGCCGAGATCTTCTCGGAGGCGCTCAACCATGCCTCGCTGATTGACGGCACGCGGCTGTCCAAGGCCCGGGTCACGCGCTATGGCCATGCCGACGTGGCTCAGTTGCGCGGCCTGCTCGCGGGCAGCTCGGCACGCGTGAAGCTGATCGTGACGGACGCCGTCTTCAGCATGGATGGCGACATCGCGCCTCTGCCCGAGCTGCTGGCCTTGGCTGAAGAATTCGATGCCTGGCTCATCGTTGACGATGCGCACGGCTTTGGCGTGCTGGGCAAGAAAGGCCGGGGCTCGATCGAACACTTCGACCTGCGCAGCAAAAGGCTGGTCGTCGTCGGCACGCTGGGCAAGGCGGCGGGCCTGGCTGGCGCCTTCGTCGTGGCCCACGAGACCATCACCGAGTACCTGCTGCAGTCGGCTCGCAACTACATCTTCTCGACGGCTTCGCCGCCGGCGGTGGAACACGCGCTGCTCACCAGCTTCGAACTGATCGAGGGCGAGACCGGCCAGCAGCGCCGC
This sequence comes from Paucibacter sp. JuS9, assembly GCF_044043925.2. Taxonomy (NCBI): domain Bacteria; kingdom Pseudomonadati; phylum Pseudomonadota; class Betaproteobacteria; order Burkholderiales; family Sphaerotilaceae; genus Roseateles; species Paucibacter sp. JuS9. The sequence goes on along the minus strand of NZ_CP194172.1, from coordinate 3,429,032 downwards.
GCGAACCTGCGTGCCTTGCAGGCGCAGCTCTCGTCTGGCATTGCTGCGCTGCTGAAGCGCCATCCCGCGCTGCCCTGGAAGCTCGCGCCGTCCGAGACGCCGGTGCGCCCGCTGATCGTCGGCGGCAATGCCCAGGTGATGGAACTGGCCGCGCGGCTGGAGCGCCAGGGCCTGCGCGTGCCGGGCATTCGCCCGCCGACCGTGCCCAAGGGCGAGGCGCGCCTGCGCATCACGCTGTGCGCCACGCATACGGCGGCTGATGTCGATCAGTTGCTTGCCGCGCTGGACGCAGCCGCCTCCGACATGGAGCGGATCTCAGCATGAAGGGTTTTTTCATCACCGGCACCGACACCGAGATCGGCAAGACCTGCATCACGGCCGGCCTGACGGCAGCCCTGCAGAACGCCGGGCTGCGCGTCGCACCGATCAAGTCGCTGGCCGCCGGGCAGGAACAGGATGCATCCGGCCGCTGGGTCAACGAGGACGTGCAGCAGTTGCATGCCGCGCAGACCCTGGGCCTGACGCTTGACGAAGTCGGCCCGCTGCAGTTCCGCACGCCCTGCGCACCGCACATCGCGGCCCGCATCGATGGCGGCACGATTGATCGCGAAGCGCTCTTGCAGAAGATCCGCAGCACCGCGGCCCAGGCCGATGTGGCCCTGGTCGAGGGCGTGGGCGGCTTCCGCGTGCCCTTGACCGACAACTGGGATACCGCCGACCTGGCGGTCGATCTGCAGCTGCCGGTCGTGCTGGTCGTCGGCTTGCGACTGGGTTGCATCAACCATGCGCTGCTGACGGCTGAAGCCATCCGTTCGCGCGGCCTCAAGCTCGCAGCCTGGGTGGCCAACACGGCCGACCCGGACATGCCCCATGTGGCCGACAATCTGATCGCCTTGCAGGCCGGCCTGGCCGTGCCCTGCCTGGGTCAGGTGCCGCGCCTGGCCTCACCCGAACCTGCGGCCGTGGCCGCCCATCTCACGCAGCTTTCCGTGCTGCTGTCCGAACTTCCGCAAGCCTGAGCATGACCATGAAGCAGACGCAAAACCAGATCCAGTCCTTGACGCCAACCACCGATGAGCAGCGCCGCAATGCCCAGCCCTGGACCGTCAACGACGTGGCAGCCCTGTTCGAGCTGCCCTTCAATGACCTGATCTTCCGCGCCCAGCAGGTGCATCGCGAGAACTTCGACGCGAACGCGGTGCAGTTGTCGACGCTGTTGTCCATCAAGACCGGCGGCTGCGAGGAGGACTGCAAGTACTGCCCGCAATCGGCTCACTTCGACACCGGCCTCAAGGCCGAGAAGCTGATTCCCTTGCAGGAGGTGATGGAAGCCGCCCGCGCAGCCAAGGCCAATGGCGCCACGCGCTTCTGCATGGGCGCCGCCTGGCGCTCGCCGAAGGAGCGCCACCTGGAAGCCATCGGCGAGATGATTTCCGAAGTGAAGGCCCTGGGCCTGGAGACCTGCCTGACCGCCGGCATGCTGGCTGACGGCCAGGCCGAGCAACTGCAGAAGGCGGGCCTGGACTACTACAACCACAACCTCGACACATCGCCCGAGTTCTACGGTCAGATCATCACGACCCGCACCTATCAAGACCGCCTGGACACGCTGGACCGCGTTCGCGGCGTCGGCCTCAAGGTCTGCTCCGGCGGCATCGTCGGCATGGGCGAGACCCGCCGCCAGCGCGCCGGCCTGATCGTGCAGCTGGCCAACCTCGATCCGTACCCGGAGTCGGTGCCAATCAACAACCTGGTGCAGGTCGAGGGCACGCCGCTGGCCGGCACCGCGGCGCTCGACCCGTTCGAGTTCGTGCGCACGATTGCCGTCGCTCGCATCACGATGCCGCGAGCCATGGTGCGCCTGTCGGCAGGCCGTGAAGAAATGCCTGAGAGCCTGCAAGCCATGTGCTTCCTGGCCGGCGCCAACTCGATGTTCTACGGCGACAAGCTGCTGACCACCAGCAACCCGCAGGCCGAGAAGGACCGCGCCTTGCTGGATCGCCTGGGCATGCACTGCGCCACCGAAGCCGAGCTCTCGCACGGCCGCCAGCCGGAAGCCAAGATCACGCTGATGAGTGCCGCCGTCAGCGAAGACGCGCCGGCGAGCGCCTGCCAGACGCACTGATACCGCAGCCTGCAGACGACAACAAGACGGAGAGACACGGCCATGTTCAAGAAAATCCTGATTGCGAACCGCGGCGAAATCGCCTGCCGCGTTGCCGCCACCGCACGCCGTCTGGGCGTCAAGACCGTGGCCGTCTACTCCGAAGCGGATGCGCGCTCCAAGCATGTGCAGGCTTGCGACGAGGCCGTGCTGATTGGTGGCCCGGCGCCGCGCGAGTCCTACCTGCAGTGGCAGCGCATCCTGGAGGCTGCCCGCGCCACCGGTGCCGAGGCCGTGCATCCGGGCTACGGCTTCCTGAGCGAGAACGAGGAGTTTGCCGAGGCCTGTGCCGCGGCCGGCCTGGTGTTCATCGGCCCGCCGTCATCAGCGATCCGTGCCATGGGCCTGAAGGCCGAATCCAAGCGCCTGATGGAGCAGGCTGGGGTGCCGCTGGTGCCGGGCTATCACGGTGCCGATCAAGACCCGGCCTTGCTCAAGCGCGAGGCTGATCGCATCGGCTACCCGGTGCTGATCAAGGCCAGCGCTGGCGGTGGCGGCAGGGGCATGCGTGCCGTGCTCGCGGCAGAAGAATTCGATGCTGCGCTGGCCTCCTGCAAGCGCGAGGCGATCAACAGCTTCGGCGACGATGCGGTGCTGATCGAGCGCTATGTGCAGAAGCCCCGCCATATCGAGATCCAGGTCTTCGGCGACACACAGGGCGACTGCGTCTACCTGTTCGAGCGCGATTGCTCGGTGCAGCGCCGCCACCAGAAGGTGCTGGAAGAAGCGCCGGCCCCGGGCATGACGCCGGAGCGCCGTGCCCAGATGGGCGAAGCGGCTGTCGCGGCAGCCAAGGCCGTGGGCTATGTCGGCGCCGGCACGGTCGAGTTCATCTGCGAGCAGGATGGCCGCTTCTACTTCATGGAAATGAACACCCGCCTGCAGGTCGAGCATCCGGTGACGGAAGCGATCACCGGCCAGGACCTGGTCGAGTGGCAATTGCGCGTGGCTTCGGGCCTGCCTTTGCCGCTCAAGCAGAGTGAGCTGCGCATGCAGGGCCATGCCATCGAGGCGCGCATCTGCGCCGAGAACCCCGAGGCCGGCTTCCTTCCTGCCACGGGACGTCTGGACGTGGCGCGCTGGCCCGCCCATGTGAGCTTTGAGCGCGGCCATGTGCGGCTCGACGCCGGCGTGGGCGAGGGTGACGAGATCAGCCCCTTCTACGACTCCATGGTCGCCAAGCTGATCGTCTGGGGTGAAGACCGCGCGCAGGCGCTGGCTCGCCTGGATGCTGCGCTGCGCGACACGCACATCGTCGGCCTGCAGACCAATGTCGCCTTCCTGCGCCGCTGCGCCGCGACGGCTTCGTTTGCCAATGCCGATCTGGACACGGCGCTGATCGAGCGTGAGCGCGCAGCGCTGTTCGATCAACCGGGCCTGCCGCTGGAGGTCGCGGCGGCCGCGGTGGTTGCACACACGCTGGCCGTGGAAGCCACGCTGCAGAACAACGACCCGTGGAGCCGTCGTGACGGCTGGCGCATGTATGGCGCCTCGGCCCGCCGCTTCGAGCTGGACGTGAACGGCGTTCACCACCAGGTCTTGCTGTCGCGTCATCACCAGGGTGGCATGCAGTTGAAGGTCGAGGGCCAGGTCTTGCCCTTCGCCGTGAATTCAGCGGGATTGGAATCGCATGAGCTGCTGCTCGGCGAAGGCCTGCAGGAAGCGAGCCCCCTGGCCAATGCTGTCGCATTGACACCCCCCGAGGGGGCCGGGGCGACTTGGGGCGGCCCGGCGTCGCCGCAACGCCGCATCACGGTCAAGACCTATGCACAGGGCGAAAAGGTCGCCGTGTTTGCGCCGCAGGGCTCGGTTGTGGTCACCGAGTTCGACGTGATTGCCCATGCGGGCGAGGGCGGTGCCGAAGGCGGCCGCCTGACCGCGCCGATGCCGGGCAAGATGGTGTCCTTCCTGGCCGGCGTCGGCGACAAGGTCACGAAGGGCCAGGCACTGGCGGTGATGGAGGCGATGAAGATGGAGCACACCATCAATGCCCCGCGCGACGGCGTGGTGGCGGAGATTCTCTACGCTGTCGGTGATCAGGTGAGCGATGGCGCGGAACTCCTGCGTTTGGAGAGCTGACATGACGACACTGCCCAGCCATGTGACGCTCGTTGACGTCGGCCCGCGCGACGGCCTTCAGAACGAGAAGCAGCCGGTCGCCACCGAGCACAAGGCGCGGCTGGTCTCGATGCTTCAGGACGCCGGCCTGAAGGAGATCGAGGTCACCAGCTTCGTCAGTCCCAAGTGGGTGCCGCAGATGGCCGACAACGAGGCCGTGATGGCCGCCATCGAGCGCCGCGCCGGTATTCGCTATGCGGTGCTGACGCCGAACATGAAGGGCCTGGAGGCAGCGTTGCCCACCCAGCCGGATGAGATCGTCGTGTTCGCGGCGGCGAGCGAAGCCTTCAGCCAGAAGAACATCAACTGCTCCATCGCCGAGAGCATCGAGCGTTTCGCACCGGTGGTGGCTGCGGCCCATGCCGCTGGCATCAAGGTGCGCGGCGCCCTGTCCTGCGCGGTCGGTTGCCCCTACCAGGGCGATGTGTCGCCGGACGAAGTGGAGCGCGTGGTGCAGCTGATGAAGGAGATCGGCGTGGACCACATGGGCGTCGCGGACACGATTGGCGTGGGCACGCCCCGCCGCATCCAGGCGGCCATGGAGCGGGCCCTGAAGCACTATCCGCTGCATGAGGTGAGCGGGCATTTCCACGACACCTACGGCCAGGCGCTGTCCAACATCTATGCCTGTCTGGAGTTGGGCATCCATCGCTTCGATGCCAGCGTGGCGGGCCTGGGCGGCTGCCCCTATGCCAAGGGCGCGACCGGCAATGTCGCGACCGAAGACATCGTCTTCATGCTCAATGGTCTTGGTATCGAGACCGGCATCGACATCGACAAGCTGGTCGATGCCGGCGCCTTCATCTCGAACGAGCTGGGCCGCCAGCCGGTGTCACGGGTGGGCCGCGCCTTGCTGGCCAAGCGGGCAGGTTGAGGGGCGGGCCGCGCCGGCAGCTGCATCGCCCCCGTCAGTCGGCGGGCAGCGGCAGGATCAGGCTGAAGCCGACGCCACGGCCGGCCAGGCCGCCGCCCACCTCGATGCGCCCGCGCAGGCGCTGCGCCATACGCCGCGCGATGGCCAGGCCCAGGCCAGTCCCGGTTTCGCTGTTGCCTGCCACGCGGTAGAAGCGCTCGAACACGCGCTCCTGCTCGGCCAAGGCGATGCCTGGGCCGTCGTCGGCAACGCTCAGGCACAGCTCGCCGCCGGGCCGGGCTCGCAGGCTGGCCTCGACACGCCCGCCCGGTGGGGTGTAGCGGATCGCGTTGTCCAGCAGGTTGTCGATGACCGAGTGCAGGGCGCTGCGCTCGCCCAGCCAGTAGAGCTCGTCCGGCGCCTGCAGCGACAGCTCGATATGGCGGCCGCGTGCCAGCGGTGCCAGCAGCGCCGCCCGCTCGCGCAGCAGCTCGGCGAGATCCAGACGCTGGCCAGCCTGCTTGGCGGGGTCATCGCGGGCCTCGGCGCGCGCCATGGTCAGCAATTGCGCCAGCAAGTGTGAGACGCGCTCGATGCCCTGGCGCAGCGCCGTGGCTGCGTCGCGCCGTGCGTCGGGTTCAGGTTCCTGCAGCAGCAGATGGGCCTGGGCGCTGACCGCGGCCAGTGGCGTGCGCAGCTCATGGGCGGCGTCTGCAAGAAAGTTGCGCTCCGCGTCCAGGCGCTGGCTCTCGCGCTGCAGCAGGGCATTGAGCGAGCTCACCACGGGCGCGGTCTCGGCATAGCTGCGATCGACCATCAACGGTGTCAGGTCGCCAGCGCGCCGCTGCGCGATGCGCTGGGCCAGCTGGCGCAGCGGCATCAGGCCCCAGCGAACCGACAGCCAGATCCACAGCCCGTGCCATATGAATACGCCCAGTTGCATGGGCAATACCTGGGCAAGCACTGGCAGCACGCTGTCTGGCGGGCGGGGCGCAGCGCCGATGTGCAGGCGCAGCTGACCGTCGCTCGCGCTCAGCGAGAGCGAGGGTTCGGCAGGGTCCAGCGCCTCGGCGGAGCGAGCCAGCAGCTGCCGCTCATCCGCTGACCAGAGTTGATAGCGTGGCCGCAATTGCTCGCCGAGCTGGTCCAGGCTGTAGGCCCGCACCAAGGCTCGCTCGGCGGCGTCGAGGCGATGCTGGCGGCCGTCCGCCGGCCCCCGAGCCGCCTCGACCAGCAGCCCGCCCCAGTCTCGCAGCTGAGCTTCGACCTGTGTCGGGTCGCCGTAGAGCTGGCGGTAGCTGAGGAGCAGGCTCAGCACAGGCCAGGCCAGCAGCAGCGCCATGCCTTGCCAGGCGATCATGCGCCGCCCGAGCGAAGGGGCCTGCTTGGCTTGGCCCTTCATTGCGGCTGGGCCGCACCGGCCTCGAGCACATAGCCCACGCCACGCACCGTGGTCAGGGCCAGTTCGGGCAACTTCTTGCGCAGCTTGTACATGTGCACGTCGATGGCATTGCTGTCGTTGCTGCTCGCGGCGCCGATGGCGCGCTCAATCTGCTGGCGGGTCAGCACCTTGTCGGGCTGGGCCGCCATAGCCTGAAGGATGTCGTACTCGCGGGTGGAAAGCGGCACCTCGGCACCACTCCAGAGCGCGCGGCGTCTGGCGGTGTCGAGTGCCAGCTCGCCCAGCTGCCAGACATTGCTTGGCTGGCGCGCGCTGCGGCGCAGCAGCGCACGCAGGCGGGAGAGCAGCTCCTCCATCGCGAAGGGCTTGGGAAGGTAGTCATCGGCGCCGCTGTCCAGGCCCTGGACGCGGTCATCCACCGAATCACGCGCGGTCAGGATGATGACCGGAAGATCCTGACCGAGTGAGCGCAACCAGGCCAGCAGGCTGAGCCCGGAGCGGTCGGGCAGGCCGATGTCCAGCAGCAGGGCCGCCCAATCGGGCTGGGCCAGGAAGCGCTGGGCATCGCCCGCGTTGCGAACCCAGACCACATGGTGGCCGGCCACAGTCAGTACGCGCTGCAAGGAACTGCCCAGCGGCAGATCGTCCTCAACCAGCAATAGCTTGCTCATCTCTCGTCCTTGACATGGGCCCTCTGCCCGGATTGCAGGAATTCTAGATTTGCAATGACGCGTCACCAGCGGCGCAAGGCCTGTGCTTCATCGCGCCTTCATCTGCAGTGCCCTGCTTAATTCGGGCTTCATGTTGCTGCCATGACACTGCCCGCCGAACTGCAGCAAGGGGCTGCTGTGACGAGCGGAGACGAGGACATGGAGATGAAGATCAAGACCAAGCAAGGCCTGGATGCGCCGGGGCGCTCCCTGCGACCCTGGGGGCTGGTGAGCGCGGTGGCGCTGTTGGCGGGCGTGGGCCTGTGTGCATTCGAGCCTGCGCAGGCAGCCGGGAACGCCGAAGCAGGGACGGAAGTGTCAGCGCCGACGCCTGCATGGGAGATGCGCTGGGGCGGCGCGCTGGCCTCGTGGCAGCGCTTTCCAGGCGCCGACAAGTCGCGCTTGATGGCGATCCCGCTGTTCGAGGCGAGCCATCGCAGCGGCTTTTTTGCCAGCAGCTTGCGCGGCGTGGGCTGGGAGTTCCGCCTGGGCGAAGTCGGACGCGTCAGCCTGGCCGGTGGTTTCGATGCCCGCGAGCGCCGCCGCAAGGACGACCCGCGAGCCCTTGTGCTGGGCGAGCACAAGATGCGGCCGGCCTTTCTGGCGGCGGCAGAGCTGCAGTTCGGTCCGGCCTACCTGGAGCTCAATGCCGTGGCTCGCCTGCGCACCCGTGACCGCGAGCACAAGACGCGATTGGGCACCTACGTCAGCCCCTACAAGGATCACGGCGACGGCGCGACGGTCGATCTCGAAGTCGGCATGGGCATGGTGCGCACCGAACGGCTTCAGTTGCGTGGCGGCCTGCGTGTGGCCGCAATGGACAGCCGCTTTGCCGAGAACTTCTATGCCGTGCCGGCCGAGATCGGCGTTGCGGCGACGCCGCCGATCCGGCCCTACCGCATCGGCTCGGGCGTCGTGAGCGCCGGTCTCGGCCTGCAGGCCCAGGTGCAGATCGACAAGGACTGGACCTTCACGTCGCGCATGAACCTCGACCGCTTGCGCGGAGCGGCTGCCACCAGCCCCTTGGTCCAGGAGCGCAACCAGCCTTCGCTGATGATGACGATCAGCCGACCGCTCTGAGGCTGCCTCAGCCGCGCACGCGCTCGGAGAACCACCACAGGTGGCCATCGCAGTCGAGCGCTCCATAGGCTCGGTCGGCCCAGTAGGCCTCGCCGTAGTCGTGCAGCGCCGGCTCCATGGTGATGACGGCGCCGGCAGCTCGGGCTCGCTCGCAGTGCGCCTGCACATCGTCCACATAAAGCATCACGCTTTGCGTGTTGGCGCCGCCAACAGTACGTGGGCTGCGCGAGGGCACGCCAAAGCGTGCTTGGCGTGCCGCGCCGCCTTCGGACACCATGATCACGGCCTCGCCGTAGCTCAGCTCGCTGTGCGCCACCGAGCCGTCCTCGGCATCGACCTTGATGCGCAGCTCGAAGTCGAAGGCCTTCATCAGCCATTCGATCGCACGGTTGGCGTCTTCATAGAACAGCGCGCTGGAGAGGCGCGGCCAGTCGGCAGGGGTGGGATTCATGGGGGACAGGCTCCCTTGCTGTGCGGCGAGCCCGAAGCATAGGCCGGCGCCTGCCGCGCCACAAGCTCAGGCGCCGCTGCGCCGATGCAGTTCCAGCGGCCCCAGCGCTTGCAGATGGGGCGAGGCGTCAGCGCTCGCCGCATAGCAGGGGAAGCGCATGGGTGCGTCGCGGAATGACTTGAGTACCTGGCCCAGGCCCTTCAGGCCGTGGCGGCGCGTATGGCGCACCCGCTCCAGGTCCAGCGTCAGCGGAATGAGCTCCTGCTCAGGCCCGGCCTGGTGCAGCACGTCGCCCTCCGGCCCCACCACGATGGAGCGGCCATTGCCCAACCGGCCGGCGTTGTTGACGTCGAAGAAATAGCACTGGTTCATGATGGCATTGGCGCGGGCGATTATCAGCTCCTCGCTGCGGTCAATGGTGCCCGTCATCGTCGGGTGCAGGATCACCTCGGCACCCTGGCAGATCATGGCGCGCGTGGTCTCGGGGAACCAGCCGTCGTAGCAAATCGACACGCCGAAGCGGCCCACGTCCGGTACATCGAACACCACTGTCTCGGTCCCGCTGGCCACGCCCTGCTCGTAGGGCTGGAAGGGGTACATCTTGCGATAGCGTGCCACTACCTCGCCGGCCGGGTTGATCACCGGCGTGGTGTTGTAGATCAGACCTTCGTGCTTTTCGTAGATCGACCCCGGGATCAGCCAGATGCCATGGCGCCTGGCCAGCGTCTGGAAGCGCTGCTCGGTGGGGCCGGGCAGGGCTTCGGCAAAGCGTAGCTCGGGGCCGAAGGCCGCCAGCTCGGCCAGCACCACCATCTGCACCCAGGGGAAGCGGGCCAGGGTGCCGGCCACCTCGCGGTCTATGGTGTCGAGGTTGTCGTCATGGGGCAGGGCCAGCTGCAGGCCGGCAATCGAGAACTTGCTCATGGGGCTGTGCCTCCGAGGGGGAAGTGACAAGACGCGGACAGTTGTCCAGCGGCTTCTGTGGGCGCCACGCCTCTGCAGGCAGCCTGTGCATGCGCGCAACGCAGCTGGTAGGCGCATCCAGTGGCTGCAAAACCGGGGTCGGGTTTTGCGTCCAGCAATGGCGTGCCGGCCCCTGGGACAGCGGCCAGCAGCTCGGCGGTGTACGGATGGCGTGGCGCCGCAAATACCTGGTGCACTGGCCCACGCTCGACCACGCCGCCGGCATACATCACCAGCACCTCGTGCGCGAGGATCTCCACCAGCGCGAGGTTGTGAGTGATGAAGAGGTAGCTGAGCTGCAGCTCGTCGCGCAGGTCGCAGAGCAGGTTCAGGACCTGGGCCTGCACCGACACGTCCAACGCTGAGGTAGGCTCGTCGAGTATGACCAGGCGCGGCTGCAGGATCAGCGCCCGCGCGATCACGGCGCGCTGCAATTGGCCGCCCGAGAGCTGGTGCGGCAGCCGGTCGGCCATGGCCTCGCCCAAGCCCACGCGGGTCAGCATCTCCAAGGCGCGGTCATGCAGGGCGGCGCGGTCCAGCCCCTTCATGTGCACCTGCAGTGGCTCGATCACGCTGACCCAGATCCGCTGGCGCGGGTCCAGCGAACTCAAGGGGTTCTGCAGCACCACGCCGAACTCGCGGCGCAGAAGCACCGTCTGGCTTGCACCGGTGCCGAGAAACTCCGCGCCGCCGATGCGCACTTCGCCGGCATCTGCCGACACCAGCTTGGCGATGCACATCGCCGCCGTGGTCTTGCCACTGCCCGATTCACCAACGATGGCCAGCGAGCGGCCGGGTTGCAGCTCGAGGTCGAGGCCGCGCAAGGCCTTTACAGGTCCATAGCTCTTGCGCAGGCCGCGCACGCTCAGCACGGGTTCAACCATGGGCCACCCCCGTGCTCGGCGCAGCCAGCGTGGCTGGCAGGATGGGGTTGTGGCATTCCACATGACTGGCCGCGCGTAGGCTCACCGTGGGCGGCAATTGGCCAGTGCAGGCGGGCACGGCGCGGCGGCAGCGCTCGACGAACACGCAGCCGCTTACCACCGCCGTCGATGGCAAGACCTGGCCGTCGATCACTGGCAGGCGACGCTGCAGCTCGCCCAGGCGCGGCTGGGCCTTGAGCAGGCTGGCCGTGTAGGGGTGCGAGGCCGAGGCCATCAGTTCGCGCACCGGACCATGCTCGACCGTGCGGCCGCCATACATCACGCTTACCCGGTCGGCCATTTGCGCCACCAGGTCAAGGTCATGCGAAATCAGGAGCAGGCCCATGCCCTGGTCGCTCAGCTCACGCAGGAGCCGCATGATGCGGGCCTGCACAGTGACGTCCAGCGCGGTTGTTGGCTCATCTGCGATCAGCACCTCGGGCTCGCATGCCACGGCCATGGCGATCATCACGCGCTGCAATTGGCCGCCCGAGAGCTGGTGTGGATAGCGCTGCAGATAGGCATCGCCCAGCTGCACCTTCTGCAATGCCTGCGACACCCGATGCTTCAGCGCAGTGCGCGGCTCCTTGAAATGCGTGGTCACCACGGTGAGCAGTTGCCGGCCCACGGTGTAGAAAGGGTTCAAAGCGCTGAGCGGATTCTGAAAAATCATCGCCACGCGGCGGCCACGCACGGCTCGCAGCGCGGGTTCGGGCGCACCGAGCAGTTCGGTGTCGCCAATGCGGATGCTGCCGCTGGCGCGTGCACGCGGTGGCAAAAGGCCCAGGCAGGCCAGGGCAGTGAGCGACTTTCCGCTGCCCGATTCGCCCACCAGGCCCAGCACTTCGCCGGGCCGAACCTGCAAGGAGCAGGCGCGCAGCGGTGTGCCGGCGCCGATGCTCACCTGGAGACCCTGGATATGCAAGCCGCTGCTCATGCCGACCGCCCTTCGAACTTGGGGTCGAGCCGGTCGCGCAGGCCGTCGCCCAGCAGGTTGGCGGCCATCACGGCGATGAAGATCGCGGCGCCGGGGAAGGCGGCAGTCCACCAGTATTCGAGGAAGACGGAGCGTGCATTGGAGATCATCAAGCCCCATTCCGGCGTGGGCGGTGTGGCACCCAGTCCGATGAAGCCCAGCGAGGCGGTGGTGAGGATGGCGTAGCCGAAGTCCAGGCTGGCTTGCACGAGGATGGGCGTGCTGCAGTTGGGCAGCACATGACGCCAGACGATGCGGGCATGTGAGGCGCCGAAAGCGCGTGCCGACACGATGTAGTTCTCGGCCTTCACGCTCAGCGCGGCGGCACGCGCGATGCGCGCATACCAGGGGAACCAGGACACCGCCACGGCCAGCATCGCGTTCTCGAGGCCCGGGCCGAGCAGTGCCACCAGCAGGATGGGCAATAGCAAGGGCGGGAAGGCGAGGAAGAGATCCGCCGTGCGCATCAGCAGGCTGTCAAGCCAGCCGCCCGCGTAGCCCGCCACCAGGCCCAGGGGTACGCCGATCAGCGCGGCCACCAGCACTACGCCGGCGCCAATCAGGAGCGAGATGCGCGCACCATGCAACACCTGCGAGAACAGGTCGCGGCCCAGCGCGTCGGTGCCGAACCAGTGTTCGGCACCGGGCGGCATGAGCTTGACGGCAAGGTCGATGCGGGCCGGGTCGGGCAAGCTAAGCCACGGTGCGGCCAGGCTCAGGAGCAGCAGGGCCAGCAGCAGCCCGGCGGTACCGGCGATCACGGCGTTCTGCCGCAGCCACCGCGTGGCCGACCGGGTGGGGGAGAGGGCGAAAGTATGGGGGAACGGGGCACTCATGGCGAGAGGCGCGGGTCCATGGCGAAGTAGAGGAGGTCGATCAGCAGATTGATCAAGAGGTAGACGGTAGAAACCAGCAGCGTCACGCCGATCACGGCGGGCTGGTCATTGGTGACGACCGATTCGACGATGTAGCCGCCGATGCCAGGCCAGTCGAACACGTACTCGACGATCACGCTGCCACCGAGCATGAAGCCGTAGCTCAGGCCGATGACGGTGAGCAGGGGCAACATGGCGGCGCGCAGCGCATGGCCGAACAGCAGGCGTTGGGGATGCATGCCGTAGGCGCGCGCTGTGCGCACATGGTCGGTCTGCAGAATCTCGGCCATCACATTGCGAGTGGTGCGCAAGATGACCGCGAGCGAGGCCGCGGCCAAGGCTGTGACCGGCAGCACCAGGTGCTCAAGCGCACTGCGGAATGCGGCGCCGTCGCCGGCGAGCAGGGTGTCAATCAGGTAGAGGCCACTCACCGCCGCGAAGGGCTGGTCGAGCATCAGGTCGGAGTCGATGCGTCCCTGCAGCGGCAGCCATTGCAAGTGGCCGTAGAACAGCAATTGCAGAAGAATGCCGAGAAAGAACACCGGCACCGCCAGCAGCGACACCGCCACCGTACGGCTGCTCTGGTCGAACGCGCGGCCCTGTCGCGCTGCGCTCCACACACCCAGCGGCACGCCCACCAGCACCGCCAGCAGTAGAGCCAGCGACACCAGCTCGGCGGTGGCTGCAAAGCGTTGGCGCACCTCCTGCGCGACCGGCAGGCCGGTGCGCAGGCTGCGGCCGAGGTCGCCTTGCACCGCGTTCGCGGCAAAGCGGGCGAACTGTTCGACGAGCGGGCGGTCCAGGCCGAGCTCGGCGCGGGCTGTGGCAATCTGCTCCGCCGTCGGCTTGGAGCCCAGCGCCAGCTCCACGGGCGAACTGGGCAGCAGACGGCTGAGTACGAAGACCAGCGCCATCACGCCCAGCACGATGGTTATCAGAGCGAGGCAGCGTTTGGCCACATAAACCCAGAGTCGCGACATCCGTTCCAGCTTCCCTTGTTGCGGCCGCAAGGCCCTTGCTGGACGCGATTCTCGCCACTGCGGCACTTGAGCCGCCAGACCCTTGGCGCGGCCCCTCTTCGGGGTTAGATGGAAACCCTGAGGGACGGGTCTTGCCCCCAGCGTAGGCTGCCGCAGCTTCACGGCCGCACGCTGCCCGACTACCCCTGCGGGGGCGCCCCGCACAGGGAATAGGCAAGCGGGTGGCGGCTGTGAAAAATCCGCTCATCGCAAAACAGTGAATGAGCTTCCAGGAACGATTGGGAACGAGACCTCGATGAAAAAACTTCTGCGTTGCTTGCTCTGCCTGTTTGCCGGCCTCGTGCTGGCGGCAGCCGTGCCAGCACAGAGCACGCGGCCCCTTGTGTATGCGATGTACGCCGACATCAAGGATTGGGACCCGGCGATTGCCTCGTCCACCGAGGTGATCCTGCTCAGCAATGTCTACGAGCCCCTGGTCTGGTACGACCCGCAAGCCGGCAAAGACAAATTGCGCCCCGGCCTGGCCACCGCCTGGAGCGTGAGCAAGGATGGCCGCGAATGGCGCTTCACCTTGCGCCAGAACGTGCGCTTCCATGATGGCGAGCCCTTCAATGCGGCGGCTGCCAAGGCCTCGATTGAACGCACCCGTCAACTGGCGAAAGGTTCGTCCTTCATCTGGGACCGGGTGCAGAGCATCAGCGCGCCCGACGCCCAGACCCTGGTGATTCGCACCAAGGTGCCGGCGCCGGTCGACCTGATCGCGTCTTCGCAGTATGCGGCCTATATGGTCTCGCCCAAGGCCATGGCGGCCGGCACGGCCTGGTTCAACGAAGGCCGCGACGGCGGCACCGGCCCCTACACGGTGCGCCAATGGACGCGCGGCCAGGAGGTGGTGCTGGATCGGTTCGACGGCTACTGGGGCGGCTGGCAGCCAGGCCAGTTCCAGCAGGTCAAGCTGCGCGTGGTGCAGGAGGCTTCGACCCAGGCTCAACTGATCCGCTCCGGCGAGGCCGACATCATCACCTTGCCCTCGGCCGACCTGGTGAAGGCGCTGGTACGCGACCCGAAGATCGCGGTGCTTCGTGGACCGTCCTGGCGCAACACACAGTTCCTGCTCAACACGCAGAAGGCGCCGACGAACAACGCCAATTTCCGCCGTGCGCTGACTTACGCTTGGGACTACCGCGGCGTGGCGGACAAGATCTACGAAGGCGGAGCGAGCCCCGCCACCGGCCCGATCCCGGCCACGATGTGGGGCCACGACTCAGCGCTCAAGTCGCCGCGGCTCGACCTGGCGCAAGCTCGGCGCATGCTTGAAGCCTCGGGCGTGCCGCGCTCGGCCTGGAAGATCACGGCCAGCTATATCGGTACCAGCGAGGAGTACAAGAACTCGCTCCTGCTGTTCAAGGCCAATCTGGAACAGCTGGGCGTGACGCTGGAATTGCGTCCGGGACCATGGGGAAAGATCTGGGACGACGCCAAGCGCGTCGAGAGCTCGCCCAACCTGATCTCGATGACCTGGTGGCCCACCTATGGCACGCCATCGGACTGGCTGATCGGCCTGTTCCGCAGCGAGTCGCCCACGGTCTTCAACCTCTCGCGCTACGCCAACCCGGCGTACGACGCACTGGTCAATGCCGGCGTTGCTGAAGAGGCGCGCGATCGTGCGCTGGCCGCCGCCAAGTTCTCGCAAGCCCAGCAACTGCTGCTCGACGACGCGGTGGCGCTCTTCGTGGCCGACCTGCAGGGCCGTGTGATCCATCGCCGCTCGCTCAAGGGCGTGCAACTCAATCCGGCCTACGACGCCGTGCTGTTTTATGGGTTGAGTCGCTGAGCGCGGCCGGCCCGGGTTTATTGAATCCAACAATTCAAAGGAGTATTCCTGTGGCATCGACATTGACATCGACCTCGCATCTGAAGAGAAGCCCGCTGGTGGTCGCCATGGGCGCGGCTTTCGTGACCTTCGGCCTGCCGGCCATGGCACAGCAGGCGCCGGCACCGGAGAAGACCACGCTCGAGACCGTGGTCGTGACCGCCCAGGGCCGCAAGGAGAATCCGCTCAAGGTGCCCTACAACATCTCAGCCATCAGCGGCGACGACCTGCAGGAGCGCCGCATCACCGACCAGGTGGACCTGCTGCGCGAAGTGGCGGGCGCCTCCGTGGTGGACCGCGGCTATCGCAACTCGGGCGTGCTCAGCGGCGTGACGGTGCGCGGCCTGAACCTCAATGGCTCGGCGCTCGGCGACTACCAGACCTCGGCCGTGCCGGCGGTGTCCACCTATGTGAACCAGACGCCGATCTACGCCAACTTCCTGATCAAGGACCTGGCCCGCGTGGAGGTGCTGCGCGGCCCGCAGGGCACGCTGTACGGATCGGGTTCGCTGGGCGGCACGGTGCGCTACATCACCAACGCCCCTGACCTGAAGGCCTTCGCCGCCCGTGTGGAAGGCAGCTTCAGCAAGACCGATGGCTCCGACGGCAGCAACAAGACCGGCGACCTGATGATCAACCTGCCGCTGGGCGAGATGCTGGCGGCGCGCGTGCTTGCCGGCAAGGTCAAGAACGCCGGCCTGATTGACTACGTGAACGTCTACAAGCTCGACGCCAAGGGCGCGCCGGTGGCGCCCAGCGGCCTGATCAACAAGGCGGCCAGCTATGAGTCGATCAAGGACGCCGACACGGTGGACATCGACTACGCCCGCGTGGCCCTGCTGTTCAAGCCCAATGCCAGCTTCTCGGCCACGCTGACGCACCAGACCCAGTCTGACGAGATCGGTGGCCGCCGCCAGCCCACCCGCGGCAACAACGGCAGCGGCGTGCCCTACGGCAAGTACGAGAACGGCTCGATCCAGCTTGAACCCTCGAGCCGCGATGTGCACATGACCAGCCTGGAGATGGAGCTGGACCTCGGCTTTGCCACGCTCACCAGCGCCAGTTCGCAGTACGAGCAGACCGGCACCAGTCTGTCGGAGAACACCGGCTTCTATGCCAAGAACAACTGGCTGCGCGATTTCTACTACAACTACCCGCGCCCGATGGCGCAGGCCCAGCGCGGCTACAGCGACAAGGCGACGGTGCAGGAGCTGCGCCTGGTGTCCAGGAAGGGTGGCTCCTTCGACTACATCGCCGGCCTGTACTACCAGGACCAGGTCCTCACTTCCTCGCAGCGCAGCTATCTGCGCGGCCTCAAGGTCTGGGCCGACGCGGCAGTGCCGGGCAACTTCCTGGTCAACGACAACGACTTCCTGTACGACCGCAGCCAGAATTTCAAGGAGACCTCGGTCTATGGCGAGCTGACCTATCACTTCAGCCCCGCGATGCGCAGCACCGTGGGCGTGCGCCACTACAGCAACAAGTTCAACAACGATACCGTGATGGGCATACCGGCATGGGGCATGACGCCGGAGCGCACGGTCTTCAACCAGAAGGACAGCGGCCAGCTCTACAAGCTGAATCTGGCCTATGACCTGGCACCCAACCAGATGGCCTATGCCACCGTCTCGCAGGGCTACCGGCGCGGTGGCGCCAACGCCGTGCCGCTGGTTGGCAACTTCAAGGAAAGCGCGACCTACCTGACCTACGCGCCCGACACCAACACCAACTATGAGGTGGGGCTGAAGGGCGCGAGCGGCAATATGCGCTACGGCGTTTCGGCCTTCTACATCGACTGGCGCAATGTGCAGGTGGAGACCACCACGCCCAACTGGGGCTTCTTCGCCGCACAGAACGGCGGCAAGGCCAGCAGCAAGGGCATCGAGTTTGAGCTGAGTGCGCCGCTGAGCACCGCCTGGCGCGCAGGCATCAACTACGCCTATGTGGATGCCAAGCTGGTGGATGATGTGCTGCGGGTCGACAAACCCTCCGTGGTCGTGGCGCCAGCCGGCACCCGCTTGCCGGGCACGGCCAGACACACCATCAGCGGCTCGCTGGAGCATGCGGCCAATCTCGAGAACGGCTGGCAGTGGACCAACCGGCTTTCGCTCTACTACCAGGGTGCCACCGAGAACGCGATCTCGGCCAGCGCCAAGTTCAAGCAGACCTGGGGCGGCTTCTCGCAAGTGGGCCTGGCGTCCACGCTGGCTGGCGACAAGTGGTCGGCCACGGTCTTCGTCAAGAACCTGCTGAACAATGAAGGCATCACTGGCGGCTTCCTTGAGCAGCACATGGGCACCGACGCGGCGCAGAACTACTTCGGCAATGGCTCCAAGGTCTTCATCTCGCAGCCGCGCACGGTGGGGGTCTCGGTGGTCTACAACTTCTGAGTCTCGGTGCTAGGCTCTCGGGCCGATCTCAAGTGACCGATGCTGACCACCGCTGAACCCTCATTGCCGCAGGCCTTGCAGGCGATCAAGGAATCGCTGGCGCAAGGCCGCGCGGACGAAGCGCGCTGCGGCGTCGAGGCCTTGCTGCAGCCGGCCTCGGTGGAGCGGCTCACGGCGGCCAGCCAGGTTTTCCAGCAGCTGGGCGACTTTGCGCAGATGCTCAGCTGCGCCGAGCGTGCCTCGGCGCTGGCGCCGGGCGACGTGAAGCTGCAGACGCGCGAGATCGAATGCCAGATCTACAGCGGCCGCATCGACCAGGCCCGCCTGCTCTTGGGCCGCATGGAGCGCATAGCCTGGCTCGATGGCGGCTTGCTGCAGCATGTGGCCACGCTTTACATACACGCGGCCAGCCACGCCGAAGCGCATCGCTGCTACGAACGCGCGGCGGCGCTGATGGCCATTGACGCGCCCACGCTCTACAACCTCGCGTCTTCCTGCGTGGCCATGGGAGAGCTGGAGCGGGCCGAGCAGTTGTTCAACCGGGTCATTGCACTGCGGCCGGATGATTTCGATGCGTACCAGAACCGCGCCAGCCTGCGCGCCTGGAGCCGCGAGTCCAACCATGTGGACGAGCTGAAGGCTGCGCTGGCCCGCTTGCCGACTGACCATGCGGGGCGCGTGGCGCTGGGCTATGCACTGGCCAAGGAATATGAAGACTTGCAGGAGCACGCGCTGTCGTTCGCGGCGCTGCAGGCGGCTGCGAACAGCCGCAGGCAACGCCTGGCCTACCGTGTGGAAGGCGACGTGGCGGCCATGGCGCGCATCCGCGCGGTGTTCGATGCGAAGGTGCTTTCGCAGCCGCGACCGCCAGCCACGCCCGGCGATCCGTCGCTTTTCGTGCTGGGCCTGCCACGTAGCGGCACCACCTTGGTCGACCGCATCCTTTGCTCGCACAGCCGGGTCAGGAGCCTCGGCGAGATCAACAGCCTTGCCTTTGCGCTGATGGCACAGGCCAATGCCCCCGGCGACAAGCTGGCCATGATCGATCGCAGCGCGCAGCTGGACTTCGCCCGCCTGGGAAATGACTACCGCACGGCGCTGCGCAGCTATGGTGTGGACGCCGGCCTGTTGCTCAACAAGACGCCGTCGAACTATCTCTACCTCGGTCTGATTCACCTCGCCCTGCCGGGTGCTCGCGTGGTGCATCTGCGCCGTCATCCGCTGGACAGCTGCTATGCGATGTACAAGACCTTGTTCCGAATGGGCTATCCGTTCTCGTACAGCCTCGAAGATCTCGGCCACTACTACCTGGCCTATCACCGGCTGATGGCGCATTGGCGCGAGCTGATTCGCGGCAGCTTTCACGAGATCGACTACGAGCTGCTGGTGCAGGAACAGGAGGCGCAAAGCCGCGCGCTCGTGCAGCACTGTGGCCTGCCTTGGGAAGACGCATGCCTGCAGTTCCACAGCAATGTTGCGCCGGCTGCCACGGCCAGCGCCAGCCAGGTGCGGCGGCCGCTGTACGCCTCATCGGTACAGCGCTGGCGCAGCTATGAGCGCGAGCTGGCGCCGCTGGCCGACTTTCTCAGGGCGAATGGTGTGGACTGTGACTAGCCGGCAACGTGCCGCCGGTGAGCGCGCTGCTATCCTGCCGCTCACCTGCTCAGCCCTACGCAAATGCACATGGCGCACCTGATCGAAAGCGCAGCCTGGCACCGCCTGATCGGTGGCCTGATCGAAGCGCTCGACAAACCCAATTTCTGGAACATCCTGCTTCGCTATCTCGGCGACGTGGTGCGCTTCGACAACTGGGTGGTGCTGCAGTTCTCGCGCGAGCACAAGCCGGTGGTGCTGGCCGAAAGCCCCAACCCTGATGGTGGCGACGACGAGCTGTTCCAGGACTATCTGAACGGCTTCTATCTGCTCGACCCCTTCTACATCGCCTGCATGGACGAAGCCCGTGCCGGCCTGCAGCGGCTCGACGACGTGGCGCCCGACCGCTTCGAAGCCGAAGACTATTACCAGCGCTACTTCAAGCTCAATATCGTGATGGACGAGGTGCAGTTCAATCTGCCGCAGTCCGATGGCACGGTGCTGATCCTGTCGCTTGGCAGCCAGCATCGCTTCGGCATAGACGAGATGTCGGTGCTCAGCGCCATAGCTCCCTGGGTGCTGGCCTTGATGCGTCAGCGCACCACCAACCATGAGTTGCGCGAAGTGCTGCCGCAAAGCATGGAGTGCGTGAGCGAAACGGCTGATACCTCGTCGGCCCTGGCGCGCGGCTCATCCAATCTCACCAACCGCGAGATGGAAATCGTGCACCTGCTGCTCAGCGGTTTCTCGTCCAAGGGCATAGCGCAGAAGCTGAAGATCTCGCCCGAAACGGTCAAGGGCCACCGCAAGCACATCTACACCAAGCTCGGCGTGAAGTCGCATGCGGAGCTGTTTGCGATCTATCTGCAGGCGAAGAACGAGGCGCGGTGAGCGCTGAGGCTCTCGGGCTCAGTCCGGTGCCTGTTCGCGGATCGCGGTTTCAAGGAACGCCCAGAGCGCTTCGTCTTCGCTGAACGCCACATTGAAGCGCAGCCAGCCGGTCTGCCGGGGCTCGATGTAGAACAAGTGCCCGGGGCCGAGCATGATGCCGCGCTCGGCCGCCTGGCTGGACAAGTGAGCCGAGTCGGCCAGGTCGGGATGCCGGGCCCAGAGGTACAAGCCGGCAGACTGCTCGCTGAACAACTCGAACCCAAGCGCACGCAGCCGCGCAGCCACGCGCTGCTGCGCACCGGCGAGGCGCTCGCGCACGGCGCTCAGGTGCTTTCGCCAGCGACCCTCGGTGAGTGCGCGGTGGATCAGGCGCTCGTTCAGGTCTGAGGACGTGAGGCCCGACACCATCTTGCGCAGGGCCAGTTGCTCCAGCAAGTCGCTGCGTGCGGCCACATAGCCGACGCGAAGATTGGGCGAGATGGTCTTGGAGAAGCTGCCCAGATAGGCTACACGCTGCAACTGGTCGAGGCTGGCCAGCGTGGGATGCAGGCCGGGGTCGAGGTCGGCATAGATGTCGTTCTCGACAATCGTGAGATTCGCCTGCTCCGCCACTTGCAGCATGCGCAGAAGCTGGCGCAGCGGCGCCACCGAATTGGTGGGGCTCTGCAGCCGCGGCTGGGTAAAAATGGCCCGGGGCTTGTGCTCGGCCAGCGCCGCCTCGAAGGCGGCCATGTCGTAGCCCTCGGCCGTGCGCGGCACCGGAATAAGGCGGGCACCGAGAAAGCGCAGGATGTAGAGCACGTTCGGATAGCCTGGCTCGTCAACCAGCACCGCTTCGCCCGGCTGCACAAGCTGGCGCGCCAGCAGGTCCAGGGCCTGGCTGGAGCCCTGGGTGAGCAGCACCTGATCGGCGCTGGCGGAAACCTGCCGCTCCCGCAATTGATCAGCCACCACACCGCGCAGGCCTGGGTGTCCGAAGGGATGACCATAGCCTCCAAGATCAGCGTCTTCGCTGGCCAGCTGACGGAAGGCGCGGCGCAGGCCATCGTCGAACAACCAATCCTGCGGCAGCCAGCCGCAGCCGGCCTTGATGGCCAGTGTGCGGCTTTCGAAGATCTGGCGCAGATACCACTGCGCGTCGAACTGCACTGCCTGCGCTGCATCGTGCGGTGCTGGCACGGCGCTGCGCTGTCGCACGAAGAAGCCGGCATGCGGGCGCGACTGCAAGGTGCCCAGGGCCACCAGCCGGTCATAGGCCTCAACGACGGTGAATACGCTCACACCCAGCGTCGGCGCCAGTTGCCGGATCGACGGCAGGCGCGCCCCCGGCGCCAGCGTGCCGGCGGCCACAAGGGACTGGAGTCCATCGACGATCTGGACGACCAGCGGTACGGCGGATTCGGTGTCGAGTCGAAGCATGAAGCAGGCGGTGAAGTGGCATGGCTGTACCGGTGTTCGGCCCTGTACAGACGCGGGCTGTGTGGCAATCACTGTACCTGTTGCCGGAGCGCGCGGCTGCCTACATTGGCTGCCAATCACACAGCTTGGAAGGCACTCATGAACTCAGCGACTCTGACCAACGAAAACCTGATGGCGCGCCGCCGCGCGGCGGTCGCACGCGGTGTGGGCCAGGCCCATGAAGTCTTTGTGGCGCGCGGCAGCAATGCCGAAGTCTGGGACGTGGAGGCGCGCCGCTACGTTGACTTCGCTGGCGGCATTGCCGTGCTCAATACTGGCCATTGCCACCCGGCGGTGATAGCTGCAGTGAAAGAGCAGCTTGACCTCTACACCCACACCTGCTTCCAGGTGCTGGCCTACGAGCCTTATGTGGAGCTGGCCGAGCGGCTCAACCAGCTGGCGCCCGGCCACTTCGAGAAGAAGACGCTGTTGCTCAGCAGTGGTGCCGAGGCGGTGGAGAACGCGGTGAAGATCGCTCGCGCCTACACCCGCCGCTCCGCCGTGATTGCCTTCACCGGCGGCTACCACGGCCGCACGATGATGACGCTCGGCCTCACCGGCAAGGTCCAGCCCTACAAGACCGGCTTCGGGCCGTTCCCGGGCGAGGTGTTCCATGCCGAGTTCCCGAATGAGTTGCATGGCGTCTCGGTCGACGCGGCCATGCATTCGCTGGCGCTCATCCTGAAGAACGATGTTGAGGTCGAGCGCGTGGCGGCCTTCATCGTCGAGCCGGTGCAGGGCGAAGGTGGCTTCTATGTGGCGCCGCGCGAGTTCATCGAGCGGCTGCGCGCTCTGGCCGACCAGCACGGCATCCTGCTCATCGCCGATGAAGTGCAGACTGGCGCCGGCCGCACCGGCACCTGGTTTGCCAGCGAGCAATGGGGCGTGGCGCCCGACCTGATCACCACGGCCAAGTCGCTGGCAGGTGGCTTCCCGATCTCGGCCGTGGTGGGACGTGCCGAGGTGATGGATGCACCCGGCCCTGGCGGCCTGGGCGGCACTTATGCTGGCAGTCCGATTGGCTGCGCTGCTGCGCTGGCGGTGCTCAAGGTGTTTGAAGAAGAGCAATTGCTCGCGCGTAGCCAGGCCGTGGGCGAGTTCCTCGGCGCGAAGCTGCGCGACATGGCAACGCGAGTGCCCAATATCGGGGATGTGCGTGGCCTGGGCGCCATGGTGGCCATCGAGTTGTTCGAAACCAGGAACGGCCAGGCCGACCTGCATCGCCCGGCTGCCGAATTGACCCGCCGCGCGGTGGCCGAGGCCTGCCGGCGCGGGCTGATCCTCTTGTCCTGTGGCAACTACGGCAATGTGATCCGCATCCTGGTGCCGCTCACCGCTTCCGACGCGTTGCTGCAGGAAGGCTTGCTGCTGCTGGAAGCCAGCCTTCAGGCTGCGCTGGGAGTGCAGCCATGAGGCATTCGCCTTTGCACTTGTTGAAAGACGCGGCCCTGCTTCGGGTCGATGCCTTGATCGACGGACGCTGGATCGGCGCGCCCGAGCGCTTTGCGGTGACCGACCCGGCCACCGGCATCGAGCTGGCGTGCGTGCCTGCCCTGAATGCGCGCCATGCGGAAGATGCGATCCAGGCGGCCCATCACGTCTGGCCGGCCTGGCGTGCCACGACCGCCAAGGAACGCGCGTCGCTGCTGATGCGCTGGTTCCACCTGATGCAGGAGCATGCCGACGACCTGGCCATGATCATGACTGCCGAGCAAGGCAAGCCGCTGGCCGAGGCGCGCGGTGAAGTGGGCTATGCGGCCAGCTTCATCGAGTGGTTTGCGCAGGAGGGCCGGCGCGTCTACGGCGAGACCATTCCCACGCATGACCGCGACAAGCGGCTGCTGGTGCTGAAGCAGCCCATCGGTGTTTGCGCCGCCATCACGCCGTGGAACTTTCCGCTGGCCATGATCACCCGCAAGGTCGCGCCTGCATTGGCGGCGGGCTGCCCGGTGGTAGTCAAACCTGCAGAACAGACGCCGTTGTCGGCGCTGGCGCTGGCCGAGCTCGCGCAGCGCGCCGGCTTTCCGCCCGGCGTGCTCAATGTCTTGACGTCTGATGCAGCCGGTTCCATTGCCATCGGCCAGCGGCTTTGCATCAGCGAGGAGGTGCGCCATCTGTCATTCACCGGCTCCACTGAGGTAGGGCGGGTGCTGATGATGCAGTGCGCACCGACCATCAAGAAGCTCTCGCTGGAGCTGGGTGGCAACGCGCCCTTCATCGTCTTCGACGACGCCGATGTGGACGCCGCAGTGGAGGGCGCAATGCACAGCAAGTTTCGCAATGCCGGGCAGACGTGCGTCTGCGCGAACCGCTTCTATGTGCAAGATGGTGTGTACGACGAGTTCGTCACCAAGCTGGCGGCACGCGCTGCGGCGCTGCAGCCGGGCAATGGCTTCGAGCCGGGCGTGAATCTCGGCGTGCTGATCGACGAGGCAGCCGTGGCCAAGGTGCAGCGCCATGTAGAAGATGCGCTTGGCAAGGGCGCTCGGGCATTGACCGGTGGCCACGTGCTCGCAGCGCGCTTGTTCGCGCCCACCGTGCTGGCTGACGTCAGCGCCGACATGCTTTGTGTGCGCGAAGAGACTTTTGGGCCGGTCGCGCCGGTGGCGCGCTTCAGTACGGAGGCGCAGGCCATCGCCCTGGCCAATGCCAGTGAGTCCGGCTTGGCTGGCTACTTCTACAGCCGAGACGTCGGTCGCATCTTCCGTGTGGGCGAGGCGCTGGAGTGCGGCATGGTGGGCGTGAACACCGGCTTGATCTCCACGGCCGAAGTGCCTTTCGGCGGCGTCAAGCAATCGGGCCTGGGCCGCGAGGGATCGCGGCATGGCATCGAGGACTATCTGGAACTCAAGACCTTGTGTCTGGGCGGAATGGCATCGCCCTGACTTCGCACTCTCGGGCAGCCGGGTGCGCACGCCCCGTGGCCAGGCTGCCTTCTTGCTGGCGGGGCGATACAGGAGTCAGATGTGAATCGGTTTTCCCATGTCCTCATCAGCGTCGCAATCGGCGCCGCCAGCCTCCCTGCCTGGGCCGACAACTTCGACCTGCTCAGCGGCAGCGGCACCGTCAGCCGCAGCCAACTGGGCTACAGCTACCTGACGACCAGCGCGACCGATCCAGGCAGCCTGATCGACGTCTCCGCCTACGCCTTGCCAGCCACCGCCGCGCACCCGACCAATTTCCTGCAAGGCACGCTGGCCCTGAACAACACCGCCACCAGCGGCGGCTTCCAGGAGGTGGTGGATACCAACAACTACACGTCCGCGGCCGACGCCACGCGCAAGCACCTGCCGCCCTTTGCCTTCCAGTACATCCAGACCGGCAGCCACATCTTCCCACTGCAGCGGGGCGCCATAGCGAGCACCCACCCGGAATGGGAGTACGTGCTGGCGCCGGGGCGCGTCTGGAATGAGACCAGCGACAGCGGCTACAGCCGCGTAGCCTTGCCGTTCGCGCTGATGCAGAAGAACCAGAACTGCGTGCACAACGGTGTGATGAGCTTTCTCTTCAAGGCCGACGGCACGATCTCCAAGCTCAGCTACCAGATTTCCTCCGAGACCTGCTCGTACTTCAAGGTGAACATGTGGGGCGTGCTCAGCGCCAGCTACACGCCGCAGCAGATCACGAATGCCGCCAGCCTGATCACCGCCTACCAGGCTGAGGTGGCGGCCCGCATGCCGGTGAGGCCGCTCAGCGCGCTTGCCACCGACTATCCGTCCTCAGGCATCAATGTGCAGAAGCTGCGCACACCTTCAACGACGGTGGCCGCGCATGTGAGCACGGTGGGATTCATCAGCGATGGCGTGCACTACCGCGGGGGATGCACCACACGCTACGGCGAGTATCCGTACTGCGATCAGTTGATCCTGCCCAGCTACTCCACCGCCAAGTCGGCCTTTGGCGCGCTGGCCCTGATGCGGCTCGAAAAGAAGTATCCGGGCACTAAGAGCCAGGCGATCAAGACGTTGGTGTCGAACTGCAACATCACGAAATGGAACGGCGTGACCATCGAGCACGCGTTGGACATGGCCTCCGGCAACTACACGTCCACAAGCTATGAGGTGGACGAAGGCGGAACCGCGATGTCCAACAACTTCTTCTTGCAGACCGGCCATGCCAACCGTATCAACTTCGCCTGCACGCAGTGGCCGGCCAAGGTGGCGCCAGGCAGCAAGTGGGTCTATCACACCTCCGACACCTACCTGGCCGGCACGGCGATGAACGCCTACCTGAAGAGTGTTGAAGGCAGCACCAAGGACATCTACACCGACATCGTGGCCGGCGATCTCTGGAGCGCGATCAACGCCAGCCCCACCGCCAAGTACACGCGCCGCACTTACGACACGACGGCCCAGCCCTTGACCGGCTACGGCCTGGTCTATCTACCTGATGACGTGGCCAAGATTGCATCCTTTGCCGGCATCAATATGGGTGTGGCCGGCGGCGTGCAGTTGCTCGACACCACGCTGCTGAATGCAGCATTGCAGAAGACGCCGGCCGACCCCGGCCTGGTGGCCACCACCGACACCCGCTACAACAACGGCTTCTGGGCCTACAACGTGAAGAGCTCGCTCGCCTGCGCCAGCGACAAGTACGTGCCCTTCATGTCGGGCTTCGGCGGCATCACCATCGCGCTGATGCCCAACAACACCATCTACTACATGTTCAATGACAACAGCCAGTTCCTCTGGGTGGATGCGGTGAAGGAGTCGGCCAAGATTCGCGCCATCTGCACTTGAGGCAAGCTGGGTGTTGGCGAGGTTCTCAAGCCACCTGACGAGGGGCTTGAGAACTGCCTGCTGAGGCCCCCGTCGAATGGCGGCCGATCAGGCCTTATTAGCCCTTCGATGCAGGCTTGGGCGTGGCGCGGGGCTTCTCGTAGTCGGCCGGCACCTTGAACAGGCTGGCGTCCGGTTCGCCGCGCTTGATGTTGCTGAGCTTGTAGCTCACTTCGCCGGTGCGCGGGTCGAAGTCCCGCGAGCTGACGGTGAGCATCAGGTCGGGCGAGGTCCAGACCTCGCGGGTCGTGACCATGGGCTTCTCGTTGCCCTGCTTGCCAGCTTCAACAGTCCAGGTCGTGCGTTCGCCGTTGACCTTGACGCCTTCGATCTCCTTGCCGCCCAGCGAGGTCAGCACACCGGGGCCGCGAGGTGCCAGCGTCAGGGCACGCAATTGCACGTTGGCCGGGACGGCCGGCATGGCAGTCATTGGGGGCATCGGCGGCAGGGGTGCCATCGGCGCGACGGCGGTGACCACCTTGTCGCCGTCGCCCACGCGTATGACTCGGACCTCCACATCGCGGCGCACACGGCCCTTCTCGTCGGTGCTCTCGGTTTCCTTGATCAGGGCCGGGGCCGGCGGAGCCGGGGGAGCCGGTGGTGCGGCTTGTGGCGCACGCGGCGTGCCGCCCTCGCTGACGATTCGGCGGTACTCACGCATTTCCTTGCCGAACTTCTCGCCCAGGCCGCTCCAGCTGGCACCGTCGCCGAAGCTGAAATTGAAGTTGGTATTGATGGCGATGCGCAGGTTGCGCGCGGTCTTGCTGTCAGGGTCGAGCGCCCAGTGCTCCTTGGCGACGGGGTCGTTCAGGAAGATGCTGCGCTTGCCGTTGCGCTCGACTTCCTGGCGGGTGCGACCTTCGCTGTCGCGGCACAGGCGGCTCACCTGCTTGCGATAGATGCGGTTGCCATCGGCCAGCGGCTGGATGGTTTCGTGGATGGCGTCCGCGCAGTAGGGCGCTCCCTTGACCACGCGCTCCTGGCCCAGCTCGTGGGCGGCGAATGCCATGTCCTGCGCCATGAAGCGGGCATGCTCGCCGGCCTGCGCGGCTGCATGAGCGCGCGCTTCTGCGCCCTGGGCCCGGGCGACGGCTTCGTTGGCGCGCTGTTGCGCCTGGCGAGCGCGGTCCGACTCGCTGGCCGCGCGAGCCTCGTCGGCGGCATCGGATTGAGCGATGGCGGCGCCGGCGCTCAGGCTCAGGACCAGGCCGCAGGCGGCCGAGATTTGATGCAGTTTCATGATGGACTTGCCTCGTTGGACGAATTGGTTGAGCGAAGAAAAGAAGAAGCGATCAGCGGACAAAGCGCACCGCCAGTACATCGCCGGATTGGTGCATCAGGAGTTCGGCCTTCACCCGTTCGCCGGCCTGGCCGGGGTCGTAGGGCAGGCCCATCAGCGCGAGGCGGTCGCGCGGCATGTCGGTGGTGACCAGCCAGGCCTTGGCCTGGCCGGTCTCACGCAGGTAGCTGGCCCAGCGATCTGCGGGCACCAGGGGCACAAATTCGCTGGCATAGCTTTGCTGGGCCGGATCGGCTGGCGGCTCCAGCAGCAGCAGCGCACTGGCGGCCACCAGCACAAGCGCGCAGACGCCGGCGCCCGACCAGGCCAGCGGCGCTGCCCAGCTGGCACGCGGGCCGGCGGCGCCGAGGCGCTTCCACCAGGAGGCGGCGGTGCTGGGTGCCTTGTCCTTGGGCCGGCATTGCAGCGACAGCTGCATGGCATGGCGAGCCGCGGCTTCGCGCTGGGCGTCTGGCCCTTGCTCGTTCAGTTCGCCGGCGCAATCTTCGAGCCAGGCCGACAGGGGGCGCAGGCTTTGCGGAGTATGGAGGTTGGTACTGCTGTTCATCGCTGTTCTCCACGGCCGGCATTCAGGTCTTGCGCCAACCGAAGGCGCGCCCGGTGAAGGCGGGTGCGCAAGGTATTGATCTCCACGGCGGCGATAGCGGCCGCCTCGGCATAGGGCCGCTGCTGCAGGTCCACCAGCACCAGGGCTTCGCGCTGCGGCCAGGGCAGGCGGCGGATCGCGGCCCAGACCTGCGCCTGGTCCTGCGCGCGTACCAGCAGGTCTTCGGGCGAGGGCTGGGCTTCGTCGCTGGCCGCCTCGTTCTCTGTGTCGGGTGCGCCAGGCTCGCGCCAGCGCTGCATCAAGGCATGGCGGGCAATGCCGGCCAGGTAGGCACCCAGCGTGCCTCGCAGCGGGTCGAAGCCGGCCGGCCGGGCTGCCAGGCTGACAAAGGCGTCCTGCATTGCGTCCGCCGCCCAGGCCGGGTTGCCGCTGAGCGCCAGCGCGTAGCGATAGACCGAGGCCGACTCGCGCCGGTAGATCTGGTCCAGCGCTTCAGGCTCGCCCTTGCCGAGCCGGCGCAGCAGGGCGACGGTTTCGAGGCTGGCTTCGCTGGCGGCGGCCGGGCTGACAAAGGGCATCATGGGTGGCGGGTCATGCGACGTGTGCTGACTCTATTGCGCCGGGCTGGCCAAAAAGTTCCCGCCGATTCTCAAAAAGGCGAAAAAAAGCCCCGGCTCTTGCGAGGCGGGGCTTGTTCGTGGCCGGCGTAAGCGGGCCGCGAGGCTTCTTGCTTAGAACTCGTAGCGAGCGGTGGCCTGCACGGCCCACTGCGATTCGCCCTTGACTTGCTTCAGCGTCAGGTCGTCGATGTTCGTGTTCACCTGGTAGATGTACTTGCCGGCGGCGTTCAGGCCGACGTAGTTCACGAACGTACGCTTGTTGCCACCTGCCGAGGCGAAGCCGACTTCGTTGATGCGGCCCCAACGCGGGTTGATCAGGTTGCCCACGTTCAGGATGTCGAACGAGAACGTGCCCTTGTGCTTGTCGGAGAAGCCCGGGATCTGCTGGCTGATGCGCAGGTCGAAGCTGTTGACCCAAGGCGACAGGCTGCCGAAGCGCTTCACGACACCGCCCTTGGAGTCGCGCAGTTCCTTGTAGGAATTGACGATGTTCCAGAAGTTGGTTTCGTTGGCCTTGTTGGTTGCGGTGTCGCCCAGGAACTCGACTTCGCCCGAACCGACGGCCGACGGGATGTACATCAAGTCATTGATGGTGCCGTCGCCGTTCATGTCGTTGCGATAGGTCCAGCTGTAAGGCTTGCCCTTGCGACCTTCGTAGAACAGGCCGACCGTGGTCTTGTAGTTGCCGATGAAGGCCTTGGACCAGTTCACGGCCGCGCTGACGCGGTCCTTGATCAGGGCTGCCGAATTGCCGGTGCTGTCTTCGTTCGGGTTGAAGATGGCGCGGGAATTGAAGTTGGAGTTCGAGACCGAGGAGGTCAGCGGGCTCACTTCAGTGGCGGCCGAGCGGGTGTAGGCCACCTGCCAGCCAAAGCCCTGGCGGGCCGGCTTCGAGACAGCCAGCGTGATCGAGTTGCCGCCGCCCTTGTTGCTCTCCACCGCTTGCAGCACGTTGTTGAACAAGGGGTTGCTCAAGGCACGCGTGCGGGTCTGGCCGGACGGCGTCGCGCAGGCGCCGGTCGTGTTGTTGCCGCCGGTCGCGGTGTAGCAGGCCGGGTTGTAGCCTTCCGGACGGAAGTACATCTCGCGGCCGTCAGGACCGATCTTGGTGGCAGCGCCCAGGTTCAGGTGCTTGTAGTAGATGCCCGATTCGGTCTTGGTGTACAGCCATTCAGCCGACCATTCCAGGCCGCCGAAGGGCAGTTGACCGTCATAGGCCAGGTTCAGCTTCCAGACCGAAGGCTGGCCGAGGCCCGACTGCACGAAGTCGACGTTGGCCGCCGGCTGGGTGCCGGTGAACGAGGTCGTCTGCTTGGACGGATCCGGGTTGAACAGGCCGCCGGTGTTCGGGCAGCTGCTGAAACCGGAGATGCCGCAACCGATGATGCGCGTGGCCAGGCCGGTGTTCGAGTAGGGGTTGGACAGCCAGACGTTGGCTGCAGCACCCTGGAACAGGCCGAAGCCGCCGCGAACTTGCGCCTTGTCGTCCTTCTTGGAGCTCAGCAGGTAGTTGAAGCCGAAGCGCGGCTGCACCAGGCTCTTGCCATCCACCGTGGCCGAGTTGTCCAGACCGAAACCGCCGGAGTTGCGGGTCACTGTCGTGCCGACCACGCTGCCGGCCACCAAGGCTGCGCCAGCGGCTGCGTTGTAGGCAGGCTTGTCGCCGGTCGAGAGCTGGTCAAGGCGCACGCCGGCCGTGATCGTCAGCTTGTCGTTGACGGACCAGGTGTCCTGCAGGAACAGGCCGGTCTGGGCCAGCGACCACTTGGCAATGCCGTCTTCCAGCGTGCCGCCCGGCACAGGCGTCTGCACCTGGTAGTTGATCGGGCGACCCAGCGAGAAGTTTTCCAGCACGGCCGCTTCAACCTGCGCAGACGTCATGCCGGCGCAGGAGTTGGCGCCGGAGGTCGGCAGCACGGTGCCCGGGGCGATGCCCGGAATCGTGCTGTAGGCCCAGCCGTTGTTGCAGTTGAAGGTGTAGTTGCCGTTGGTGTTCTGGAAGAAGGCGTTGAAGACCTTGTTGTTCTGGTAGTCGGCACCGAACTTCAGTTCATGGTCGTCGATGACCCAGTTCGCACCGAAGTACGCATCCACGGTCTTGGTGTCCAGGATGTTGTAGTGACGGCTCAGCTCGGTACCGAAGTTCACGAAGCGGTTGCCGGTGCTGGCGCCAGCGGGCGAACCGGCAGGCACCGCACCGCTGAACTGCAGCGCCATGGCCGGCAGCTTGCTGTTGTTCTGCGGTTCGCTGTGATAGTCGCGGTTCGAGATCTTGACTTCGGTCGAGAAGTTCGGCGTCCAGTCGGAGAAGACCTGGCCGATGACGGTGTCGATCTTCTTCTTCTGGTTCCACCACCACGAGGTCAGGTTGATGGCCGAGGCGCTGAAGGAGCCGAAGTTGGTTTCGTCCTGCTCTGTGCGAGCGAAGCGGACGTTGGCGCGGTGCTGGTCGCTGATGTTCCAGTCCAGCTTCACCAGCGAGTCCTTGACGGTCAGCGGGCTCGGGCCGATGGAGTCGCCGACGTCCATGTTGTACTTGGTCTTGGCGATGTTCTTCAGCGAGTCCAGCGAGGACTGCGAGATCGGCACGGTGGTCAGCTGGCTGCCCACGGGGCCGAATTCGGGCTGTGCGCGCGTGCTCTTCAGCTCTTCATAGCTGGCGAAGAAGAACAGCTTGTCCTTGACGATCGGGCCACCCAGGGTGAAGCCCTTGGTGTCTTCCTTGAAGGGCAGGAAGTTGAAATAGTTGCCCGCGGCTCGGTTGTAGCGCTGGCCGACCAACTTGTCGTTGCGGTAGACGTAGTAGACGCTGCCCTTGAGCTCGTTCGTGCCCGACTTCGTGACGGCGTTGATGTTGGCGCCGGTGTAACCCTTCTGGGTCACGTCGTAGTTCGAGATGTTGACCTGCACCGACTGGATCGCATCGATCGAGATCGGCTGCTTGGCCGTCGGCATGTTGTTGGCCTCGAGGCCGAAGGTGTCATTGATCGTGACGCCGTCGATGGTCACCGAGTTGTAACGCACGTTCTGGCCGGCGGCCGAGATCTCGCCACGTTCCTTGTCGGTCTGCGACAGGCGCGGGTCGGTGCGGGCGTAGTCCTGCAGATTGCGGTTGATCGAGGCGTAGGCGTCGAGCTCGTTGCGGCCGATGCTGGTGCCGGCGCCCATGGTGCCGCTGTTGAACTTGCTGGCGGCCGAACTGCCGGTGATGGTCACCGTCTGCAGCTGCTGCGAGCCCAGGCGCAGGTCCAGGCTCAGGTTCTCGGCCAGGGCCAGGAAGATGCCGCTGCGGGCTTCCTTGTCGGCACCCTTGGTGATCGTGATGTCGTAGGGGCCGCCAACGCGCAGGCCACGGGCGGAATAGCGGCCTTCAGCATCGGTGGTCAGCGTATTGGTGGAGCCAGATTCGCGGTGAACGATGGTCACCGTGGCGCCTGCCACTGCCTTGCCGTCAGTGGCGGTGATGCGGCCGTTGATGGCCGCGGTCGTGTTCTGTGCCATGGCCGGCGCTGCCGCCACGATGGCCACCGCGGCGCCCAGCGCCGACAGCGAGAACCCTGTCCAATTTCTGTTACTCATCTGTGCTTACTCCAAAAAAGATGCCAACGAATCCGGGACGCCGTACGTCAAAAAAATGTAGCACCCGAGGGGTGCGCAAACGTTTTGCTCAACGTTTGCGCCACGCCCGAGAAAGTACGGCTTGAAATATCCACGCCTTTGTGACTGTTTGCCGCCTGGTTGCCCCGGTACTTTCGCGCAGCCAAGCGACGCCTGAACTGCGGGCGTGCTCGGCGGCGACTGTGCCGCGCGCATGTTGTGGGTCTGTGACAGTCGGCATGACGCTACAAACTCCCAGGCGACTTGCACCGGCCCCTCAGGGGGCCGGCTGGGGCGCCAGACGCAAGGTTCGTATCGTCGCCGCGAATGCCTCGGACTGCTGTTGTGAGCGGCAGACAAAGTGTTGCTTTCGATGCAGCTGCCCAACGCCGGAAGACCATCGATTTGCGCGAACGCAGGCTTCGTTGGTGATTCAGGTGCGGCTTGATGGCAGATCAAGTCACCGGAATTTTCTAGTAATTTCAGGATGTGTGCGCACGCAAACATTCCATTTTGGTGCGTGACGTTCGGGTGAAACCCCAAGTGCGTGCATCGGGTCATCCTTCTACATTCATCCCACTCGAAGCGTGGCTGTGCGAGCAGCAGACGCCGGCGGGGCTGAGGAGACATACACAAGCAGAGCAACACGAACGAACTGATTCGTTGACATACACAATTCGCGGGCGCCGGCCACAAGCCAGGCGCCCGTTCTTTTTCGTCGCATGCCGACCCCTCTTCGTCAACCTTTGTCCTGCGAACCGAGCTGAGCCCCGATGTTTGAACTTGCTGTGGCCGCTGCCGCCTCCCTGCTGGCCGGCTTTGTCGATGCAGTGGTCGGAGGCGGTGGTCTGATCCTGGTGCCCGCACTGTTCGGCGTGTTCCCGCAAGCCGCGCCGGCCACGCTGTTCGGCACCAACAAGGGCGGCGCCATCTGGGGTACCGGCTGGGCGACCCTGCAATACGCCCGCCGCGTCGACATGCCCTGGTCGGCCCTGCTGCCGGCAGCCACTGCGGCCCTGGTCGGCAGCTTTGCCGGTGCCTGGGCCGTGACCCTGATCAACCCGGACGGCCTGCGCAAGGCCTTGCCCCTGATCCTGCTGGCCGTGTTCGCCTACACACTGGCGCGCAAGGACCTGGGCCGGCTGCATGAGCCACGTTTCGCCGGCCGCTTGCAGGCGCTCATCGCCAGCGCAATCGGCCTGCTGATCGGCTTCTATGACGGTTTCTTCGGCCCGGGCACCGGCAGCTTCTTCGTCTTCCTGTTCGTCCGCTTGCTGGGCTTCGATTTCCTGCATGCCTCGGCCAGCGCCAAGCTGCTCAACACCGCGACCAATGCGGCTGCGCTGCTGCTGTTTGCGATGAAGGGCCATGTCTGGTGGCATGTGGCCGCCGTGATGGCTGTGACCAATGTGGCCGGCAGCCTGATCGGCACCCGCATGGCACTGGCGCGCGGCGCCGGTTTCGTGCGTGGCATGTTCATCGTGGTGGTGGGAGCCTTGATACTCAAAACGGCCTGGGACGCCTTCTTGAGGTGATACTCAGGGCGGCTACCATTGCGAGCTCAGGCTACGCCCAACACAATTCAATTCACCATGCCCGTTGATCCCCAATTGCGTTCACTCGACATCGAGATCCCGACCCAGCCCGAAGTGCTGGTGAAGCTCTCCTTGCTGATGGCGGCCGAGGACGTGGATCTGCAGGCGCTGTCTGCGCTGGTCGAATCTGACATGGCGCTGGCCGCAGCGGTGCTGAAGGCGGTCAACTCCTCGCTCTACGGCCTCAAGGGCCGTGTACAGACGGTACACCAGGCGTTGACCTATCTGGGCATGCGCGAGGTGTCGGCCATCACGTTCGAGATGGGCTTGCGCGCCGCCTTTCCGCCGGCTGCCGAGCTGGAGCCGGTCTGGAACCGTGCCGCGCAACGCGGCCTCCTGATGGGCCGCATGGGCCAGATGCTGGGAGTTGATCCCTGGGCCGCCCATTCGGCCGGTCTGTTCGAGGAATGCGGCAAGGCAGTGCTTTATCGCCATGCGCCGGCCCACTATCCTGCGATGCTGCGGGCCGCCACCCGCGATGCTGAGCTCGTGCAGCTGGAGCACACGGCCTTTGGCGTGAGCCACGATGCGCTGGGCGCTGCGCTGTGCGAAAGCTGGGGCCTGGCGCCAGCGGCCGTGGCCAGCGTGCGCCACCATGTGCAGGTGCAGGACACCATGCTGATGGGCGAAGCGATCCAGCGCCGCTCGATCTGCGCCATCTCGGCACTCGCCTGGGTGCTGACGAACCAGCCCGGTGAGCTGGAGGCCGTGGCCCACAGCATGGCCGCCCAGGCGCAGATGGACGAAACGCTGGTGCTGCGCGCCGCGCGCCGGGTCAGCGAGCAGGTGCTCGAGGCCCAATCGCACGGCCGCTGACCAGCAGCGCTCAGTCGCCTGCTGCGGCCACCAGCCGCAATCGCGATTCAAACTGCCGATGCTGCCCGGTGACCGGGTCTGTGAAGGCGATGCTGCGCGCCAGCAATTGCAAGGGGCGATGGTAGTCCGGCACTGCCTCTTCCGGCTGCAGGACCGGGTAGATCCGGTCGCCAACGATGGGCATCCCGAGTGCGGACATCTGTGCCCGCAACTGATGCTTCATGCCGGTGCGCGGCCGCAGTTCGTAGTGGGCCAAGCCAGCCGCCAGTCGCTCGATCAGCGAGATCCGCGTCTCGGCATTCGCTTCGCCGGCTACCTCGTGCATCTGCATGAACCGGTCTTCGCGCTCGGCCAGGCGGCTGCGATAGTCCAGCGGCAGGCTCAGGTCTTGCCGAAACGGCGCGACCGCCTCGTAGACCTTATCGACCACACGCTCGCGGAAAAGGCGCTGATAGGCATCGCGGTGAGCAGGCTGGATGCAGAACAGTGTCAGGCCGGCCGTCTCCCGGTCCAGCCGATGGACGGGGCTCAGATTCGTCAGCCCCAGCTCGCGCTGCAGCCGCACCAGCAGCGTCTGCTGCACATAGCGCCCCTTGGGTGTCACGGGCAGGAAATGCGGCTTGTCCGCGACCAGCAGGCAGTCGTCGCGGTAGAGCACCTGCGCCTCGAAGGGAATCACTTCTTCGTGCGCCAGTTGTCGGTAATAGAAGACTCTGGTGCCGGTGGCATAGCGTGCCGTGGGCGCCAGCGCCTGGCCGGTCTCGGCGAGCACCTCGCCGTTGGCCAATCGTGTGGCCCATTCATCCCTGCTCACCATGGGCAGGCGCTCGGCGAGAAAGTCCAGCAGCAAGAGCCAGGGCCCGGCCGGACAGGCCACGGCGCTGGCATTGACCCCGTGCAGCAACGGCAGCTCAGGCTTGGTCGGCCGTGTCATCGGTGCACCCTCAGGCTCGGCCCGGCACGGCGTTCACTCGACCAGCGAGCCGCCGCGAGCGCGCTCGTCCATGTAGCGCTGGATCATGCGTCGATCGGCATCGTCCAGTGCATCGCCGCGCCAGGCTCGGACCCAGCTGTCGCGCTGCGGGTCTTGCGCCATCTTGCGCACTGCGGCATCGATCGCCTCGATGCGCTGCTTGCCCTCGGCATTGCGGCTGCAGGCCACGGTGGCCACGGCCGTGCTGCGGCCTTCGGCCAGTGGCAGCTTGACCAGGTCACCGCCGCCGGCAGCATCCACCACCGAGGGGTATTCCAGCGTCCAGTCCATGCGCTTGGCGCGCAGCATGGTCAGCAGGTGCATGCTGCGGCCCGTCACCACCGTCGCTGGCGCACTTGCGGCTGCGGCCAGCAGCAGTTTGTCGATCTGGTTGCCATAGCCACGGTCGCGCGACAGCAGGCCGACGAGGTCCTTGCGCTGCAGCAGCTCACTGAGTCGCAGCAGCTGCCCCTGTGCCTCGAAACGGGCCAGGTTGTCCCGATGCACGACCACGTGGATCTGGCGCGAGAACAGCGGCGGATGGAGCTGGGTGAAGTGCAGCCAGTCCAGCCGTTCGGGCTTGCGCAGGTGCAAGGCCGAGCACAGCGTTTCGCCCTGGCGCACCAGGGTCTCGAAGCGCGGCAGGCTGGCTTCGATGAACTCATGCCGGTACTGCGGCATGCGCTGGATCAGCAGGCGCAGAAAGCCCGAGATCTCGCCGTCGCCCAGGTCCTCGACGACTTTGGGAGCATGGCCATTGGCATAGCTGAAATGCGGCGGCATGTCCTGCACCAGCCAGCGCAGGGTCGGCAGGGCCGCCGGTTCGCCCGGCTGGGCCGATGCAAAGCCGGCCAGCAAGGCCAGGAGCGCCGCAGCGCTACGCCACCAAGCCATTTCAGTCGCCCTCGACCCACTCGATGCGTGTGCCCAGGCGCGAGATGTTTTCAACGAAATGCGGATGTGCGCGTCGGATCGGCGTGGCATTGCGGATCACCGAACGGCCGGGGATGCTGGCCGCCACCATCAGCAGGGCGATGGCCACGCGGATGATGTAGGGGCTCTCGACCTCGGCCGGCGCCAGCGGCTTGCCGCCGAAGGTCACCATGCGATGCGGGTCCGACAGGAAGGCGTGCGCGCCGAACTTGGACAGCTCCGAGGTCCAGCCCATCGCGCCGTCATAGACCTTGTTCCAGAACATCACGCTGCCCTCGGCCTTGACGCCCAGGGCGACAAAGATGGGCAGCAGGTCCACCGGCAGGTAGGGCCAGGGCGCGGCCTCGACCTTTTGCAGAATGTTGCGGGTGAAGGGTTCCTTCACCTTGAGCTTGCCGCCTTCGGTGACGGAGCGCGACCAGCCGTCCTCATGAATGATCTGCACGCCGAACTTGGCGAAGGTGCGATCGATCAGCGGGAACTGCTCGGGCTGCGAATTCTTGACCCGCACATCGCCGCCGGTGATGGCGCCCAGCGCCAGGAAGGTGACGATCTCGTGGAAGTCTTCGGCGAAGCTGAACTCGCCGCCCTTCAGGGCGTCGATGCCGGTGATCTTCAGGCGCGAGGTGCCGAGGCCCTCGATCTGGGCTCCCAGCATCACCATGAACTGGCAGAACTCCTGCACATGCGGCTCCGAGGCCGCGTTCATCAAGGTGGACGTGCCTTCGGCCAGCGCCGCGCAGAGCACGAAGTTCTCGGTCGCGGTGACCGAGGCGTAATCGGTCCAGTGGTCGTTGGCCTGCAGCTTGCCCGGCACGGTGCAGAGCAGGCCGTCGGGCAGGCGCTGAACATCGGCGCCGAAGCGCTGGAACACTTCCACATGCGGGTCGATCTCGCGGGCGCCGAGCGTGCAGCCCTTGACGTCGTCTTCCACGCGCGCCGCACGGAAGCGGGCCATCAGACCGGGTACCAGCATGATGGACGAGCGCATCTCTTCCGGCAGGCGGTCCGCCGCCGGGTCGAAGCGCGTGTTCTTGTGGTGAACGTCCAGGATGCCGGTCTTGAAGTCGATCTCGACCTCGCTGCCCAGCTTGCGGAAGACCTCGACGATCTTCTTCACATCGGTGATCTCGGGCACGCCGCGCAGCCGGATCGGCTCGGCGCTCAGAAGCGTGCCGCAGAGGATGGGCAGGACCGCATTCTTGTTGGCCGATGGAATGATGCGGCCATTCAGAGGGGTGCCGCCGTGGACGATCAGGTTGGACATGGGCAAAAGGGGCGCGAAGGGCTGGTGATGCAGCGACAGGGCGCGATTATCGCGGTTGGCGAAGCGCCCCCGCCGGCGCTTGCCTTCTGTTGCATGCGGGCCTAGTTCGCGACATTCGCGGAGCGCACCAGGCGCACGGGCAAGGGCCGGCTCTTGGGAATGTCGCCGCGCGCCTCGCCGCCCGGCCATTGCACCGCCCAGCCGAGCAAGAAGGGCGTGTCGTTGGCGTTGGAACCGCGGGCGTTCGCGACATTGCCGTAGTTGTACGGGTTGGGTTTGTCCTGGCGAACATTGGCCGTCGCCGTCCAATGCCATTCGGCGGGCGCAGCCGGGAATTCGCCGCCGTTCAAGCCCGACCTGCCGGCCTTCTCCTGCAGGCGGCGCAACTCGGGCACGCGCGGTACGCGCCAGGGCAGGCCTTCTTCCCTGGCACGCGAGGCGGCCCGGGCCAGCGCCTGCGCATGGGTCAGCAGCAGGGGCTGGCCGGTGCAGGTCTTGCCCGTCCATTGCATGCCCTCGACGCACCGGGCCCAGCTCAGCTGGGATTGCGAGTCAAGCCAGTCGGCGCTCGGCGCAGAGGCCGCTGGTGCAGCAGGCGCGGCAGGCGCAGCCCGGGCCGGTGGGCTGCAAGCCAGCAGAAGCATTGCGGCAAGTCGTAGAAAGTGAAAAGAAAGGCGGGTCATGAGGTTTTGCTCGGGTGAATCCCTGAGGATGCGTGACTCCATCATCTACGATGGCCGCATGGATGCCCGCAGTTTCCAGTTCAACCCCGTCCTGGGCCGGCTCCGCATGGCCTGGGTCCTGGGCTTGCTGCTGGCCTTGATGTCGCTGCAAGGCGCGCTTGCCGGCCCCAGGCTGCGGGTGCTGGCCTGGCCCGGTTATGTCGAGCCCGAGGTGCTGCGTGAGTTCGAGAAGAAGACGGGCGCCAAGGTCGAGCTGACCGTCATCGATTCCGACGAGGCGCTCTGGCAGAAGCTCAACGCCAAGCCGGGTCCGGCTTTTGACTTGTTTGCGGTCAATACCGCCGAACTGCAGCGCTATATCGCCGCGGGCCTCGTGCGCGAGGTGAACCGTCGGCTGATTCCGAACACGGCGCAGCAGCTGCCGCGCTTTCGCGATCTGGCTGCGATACCTGGCCTGGTGCACGGCCAGGGCGAGCGCGCGCTGGTCTTCGGCATTCCCTTCGCCTATGCCGAGATGGGCCTGATCTACGACCGCCGCCAGTTCAAGGAGCCGCCGACTTCGATCCACGCGCTCTGGGACCCGCAGTGGCGTGGCAAGGTGATCGCCTACAACGGCGGCAGCCACAACTTCTCGCTCGCTGCCCTGGCGCTGGGCTTGCCCACGCCTTTCAAGCTGCCGGCCGATATGAAGCCGCGCGCCGTGGACAAACTGGTGGACTTGCGCCGCAATGTGCTGTCCTTCTACGGACAGCCGGAAGAATCGGTGCGCATGTTCCAGCGCCATGGCGCCGCGCTGATGTACGCCAACTACGGCATGCAGCAGTTCCAGCTGCTGAAGGCTGCCGGCGTTGATGTGGGCTATGCAATCCCGAAGGAAGGCGCGCTCGCCTGGCTGGATTGCTGGGCGCTGACCAGCGCCGCGGCCGACCTCGCGCTGTCCCATGCCTGGATCGATCATCTGCTCGGCAAGCAGGCCAGTGCCCTGCTCGTGAGCCGGCAAGGCCTGGCCAGCACGACGGCCGAGTCGGCGGCCGGTGCCAGCTCGGCCAAGCTCCTTTGGCTGGAACCGGTTGAAGACGCCGCGGCGCGCGAAACGCTGTGGGCCCGCATCCGCTCGGGCGATCGCGCGGCCAAGGTGCTGGCGCCATGAAACTCGGCATCGCGTGGCGACTGGGCCTTGCGCTGGCCGCTGTGGGCGTGCTCGCCGCTGGTCTCACCGGCTATTACGGCTACTCGGCGAGCCGGCAGTTGCTGGTGGCTGCGGCAGAAGAGCGCTTGCTTACCGCCACGCGCGTGCTGGTGCGGCAGCTGGCCGTCGGCCTGGACAACACGGCGCGTGACGTTCTCCTGTTTGCCGAGCATCCGATGGCAGCCCGCCTGCTGGCGCGCAGCGATCCGGCGCTTCTGGCGCGCAGCGAGGTCAACAGCGCCCTGCTGTTCCAGCGCATGCTGGCAACTCATCCCGAGTACTACCAGATGCGGCTGATCGCCGCCGCCGATCACGGCCTCGAGCGCTTGCGGGTGGACCGCGACAACGCCGGCGTGCTGCGGGTGGCGGAAGACGATCTGCAGGAGAAGGGCCACTATCCCTATGTGTTCGAGACCCTGGCCCTGCCGCCGGGCGCGGTCTATGTCTCCAGGGCGGTGATCAATCACGAAGTCGGCGCACATGCGGGCCTGGAAAAGCCTTCGCTGCAAGTGGCCGCGCCGGTGCGCTCGGCCGATGGCCAGGTGCTTGGCGTGATGGTGATCAATGTCGACCTGGATCGCTTGTTCGATCAATTGGCTGCCGACCTGCCTCCTGGCCTGCAGCTCTATCTCAGCAATGGCGCGGGCGAGTTCCTGATCCATCCGGACCGCAGCAAGGCCTTTGCCTTTGACCGTGGCCAGAGCGCGCTCCTGCAGGACAGCTTCCCGGCGGCGGAGGCCCTGGTGAAGCAGCAGCCGGGCTTGCCCGGCCAGCTGGTGACCTCGGTGGAGGCGGGTGTTGATGGCGCGGCCCAGGTGGCAGCCTTCGTGCGCCAGCCCATTGCGGGCCTGCGCAGCGAGGAGGAGTTCATCCTCGGCCTGTCCGAGCCACTGGAGCTGGTGCTGAAGGAAAGCGAGCACCTGGGTGCCGTGAGCCTGCGCATCGTGTTGGCTTTCAGCGCGCTGGCGCTGCTGCTGGCCGCCCTGCTTGCGCGCGCGTTGTCGCGTCCGATTGCGCAGATCGTCCTGGCGGTGCAGCGATTCGCCAGCGGCCGCCAGGAGCCTGGCGTGCTGCCGCTGGAGCGCGACGACGAGATCGGCGTGCTGGCGCGCAGCATCGACCACATGCAGCAGCAGATCGGCGCCCAGTTCGATTCGCTCGAACTGAAGCAGCGCGAACTCGACCACCTGGCCAGTCACGACAGCCTCACCGGCCTGGCCAATCGCCGCGTGCTGCTGGAGCGGCTGGATCATGCGTTGGCGCATGCCAAGCGCAACGGCAGCCGCCTGGCCATGCTGTTCATCGACCTGGACAACTTCAAGGAAATCAATGACACGCTCGGCCATGCGGCAGGGGACGCCGTCTTGCGAACGCTGTCGCAGCGCCTGCGCCTCTTGGTGCGCGAGGTCGATACCGTGGCCCGCATGGGCGGCGACGAGTTCGTGATCCTCCTGGACCATGCCGACGACCCGGAAGCGATCACGGCGGTCGCCGAAAAGGTGCTGGAGTCGCTGGTGCAGCCGGTGCTGTACGGCGGCGCAGAACTGGTGGCCGGCGCCAGCATCGGTGTCAGCCGCTACCCGGAGAACGGCAGCAATGCGACCGAACTGATCGCTGCGGCCGACCACGCGATGTACCGCGCCAAGAGCAGCGGCCGGCAGCGCGCGATGTTTTCAGAAAACGACGTCGGCTGATCAG
Source organism: Paucibacter sp. JuS9 (assembly GCF_044043925.2). Lineage (NCBI taxonomy): Bacteria > Pseudomonadati > Pseudomonadota > Betaproteobacteria > Burkholderiales > Sphaerotilaceae > Roseateles > Paucibacter sp. JuS9. The sequence goes on along the minus strand of NZ_CP194172.1, from coordinate 3,387,336 downwards.
CCCGCCGGATCCAGCCGCTTGGCGCGCGCCAGCCGCCAGGCCTCGGCCGGATCATCGCCATAGGCCTGCTCGGCCGTGGTGGCGGTTTCTTCGCGGTGGGTGTCGATGGCGATGCGCTTGTCGAAGACGAAGCATTCGCCCAGCCAGTCGGCGTCCGCATCGCCCATCTGCTCGAAGTAGTTGATGATGCCGCCGTCCAGCTGCGCCACCTTCAGGCCCAGCGCGTCCTGCATCCAGCCGCCCATCTTTTCGCAGCGGATGCCGCCGGTGCAGTACATGGCCACGGTCTTGCCTGCGTCCTTCCACGACTGGGCGTGGGCCTGGACATAGGCCGGGAAATCGCGGAAATGGCGCACGCCGGGGTCGACCGCACCACTGAAGTGGCCGAGCTTCCATTCGAAGCTGTTGCGGTTGTCGATCACGACCACATCGTCGCGCTGGATCAGCTCGCGCCAGTCCTGCGGCGAGACATGGGTGTCGCTGGGGTCGACGAGCCCCGACACGCCCTCGAGGCCGAAGGCGACCAGCTCCGGCTTCACATGCACCTTGCACAGCGTGAAGGGCCGGGTCTTGCAGAAGCTGCGCTTGAACTGCATGCCGGTGAAGGCGGATTCAAAGACGGGATCGTTCTGCAGCGCGTGTTCGAATTCATCGAGCGCCTGCGGCAGGCCGCCGAGCGCGCCGCTGATGCCTTCCGGCGCCACCAGCACATTGCCGCCCAGGGCGGCGCAGAGCTCGCGCAGCCGGACGGCAACCCGCTCGGGGTCGGTGAGCGCGACGAACTTGTAGAAGCTGCTGTGCTCGTGCGCGGCTGAATCAGACATAGAGTGCCGGGTCTGCTGCCGCTTCGCGCTGCGGCCACAGGGCCAACCCGCCTGCCAGCGAGTAGGCGCGCTCATGGCCGAGTCTCACCAGCAACTGGGCCGCGATCTGGCTTCGGTTGCCGCTGCGGCAGAAGAACACGATGGGGCGCTCGGCCGGCATGGCCAGCCAGGCGGGCAGGGCATTGAGCAGGCGGGATATCGGCATGGCCTCGATGGCCACGGCCGGGTCCAGCGTAGGCGCCTGGCCGAGGCGTTGCTCGAAGGGCTCGCGCACGTCGATCACCAGCGCGTCGGGATGCTCACGCAAGAGTGCATGCAGCGCGTCCGGGCCCAGGCTGGGCGCGGGGCCTGCTGCGCCAGCGAGTGCCGCCGTGGGCGTGCTGGCCACGCGGTTGTCAGGGTCGCAGGCCGGGGCCAGGAGCGTGGCAGGCAGTACGGCCGTGCCGAGTTCCGCAGGGCTGGCGCGACCGATGAAGGCAACGCGCTGGTCCAGCAGAAAGACGCTGCGGCCGTCGCCCAGGGCCAGGCGGCGCAGCGTCTGCTGACCCAGGGCCCAGGCATCGCCGCCTTCTTCAGCCAGCAGTTCGGGGATGGCGGCGCGCAGCGCTTGCGCACCTTCATCTTGCGAGCCGGTCTGCAGGACTGCCACCAGCGGATAGCCTTGACAGCGCAACTGCTGCGCCAGCCGATCAGCCAGGGCGGGCTGCGGGTCGATGACGACGCAGCGTCGGCTGCCGGCGTCGGCCACCAGCCAGCAGCATTCGCCGTCCATGAGGAAGCGGGTGATGCCATCGCCGATCAGGGCCTGGTTGCCCGAGGGCGCCAGGCAGTTCTCTCGCAGCGTGTCGCCGCAGACGCGGATGCGCTCGCAGGCTTCATTGATGAAGGCCTCCTCCGCGGCCGGGCCGAAAGACAGGCGCACCGCTGATGCCGTCTGCGACTCGGGCAGGCCCATGGCCTGCAGGACATAGCTGGGCTGGGCCTTGGCCGCGCTGCAGGCCGAGCCACCGCTGACGCGCAACTCGGCGGCATCGAACAGGTCCAGCAGAAGGCGCGAGGCAAGGCCTGGCACCGAGAAGTTCAAGGTGGTGGGCAGCGTCTGTTCCAGCGGGGCATTGAAGACCAGGCCGGGGAAGGCCTGCTGCAGCGCTGCGGCCAGGCGATTGCGAAAGGTGGCGAGCGTGGCGTGGTCGCGGAAGCTCTTGCCGTCCTCGAGCGCCTCCAGCACCGCGCCCAAGGCGGCGATGCCCGACATGTTCTCGGTGCCCGAACGCAAGGCGCCTTCCTGGCCACCGCCGGCCATCAGCGGCGTGAAGGGGGCGCCTTCGCGCACATAGAGCAGGCCGATGCCCTTGGGCGCATAGAGCTTGTGGCCGGAGAAAGGCGCGTAATCAATGCGACGCTCAGCCAGGCGCAGGGGCAGCTTGCCCAGCGCCTGCACGCCGTCCACGAGCCAGAAGCAGGTGCTGCCGGCGAGTGCCGCTTCGATGCCGTCGAGATCGCTGATCACGCCGGTTTCGTTGTTGGCCGCCATGGTGCAGACCAGGCCGGCGCGCGGCGCATGTTCCTTCAACCAGGCCAGGTCGTGGCGACCATCGCGGCCGACCGGAATCGCCTCCACCCGCAGGCCCAGGCCCAGCAGTTCATTCCAGTGCTTGAGTGCCTCGGGCACCGCCTTGTGTTCAGTGGCGCCATAAAGCAGCAGCTCGGCCGACGCATCGCCAGCGGCGCGGCGCTCGCGCAGAGCTCGCAAGGCCGACAGCACGGCGGTCTGGATGCCTTCGGTCGCGCCGCTCAGGAACAGCAGGCGGCCGCTGCCGGCGCCCAGCAGGCGCGAGGCCCGGCTGCGCACCCGGTCGATCAGGGCGCGGGCCTTCAGCCCGGTGCTGTGGATGCTGCTCGGGTTGCCGAAGTCCTCGGCCATGGCAGACAGGGCGGCCGCGCGGGCAGCGTCCAGCACGGGCGTGGTGGCATTGGCGTCAAGATAGATTTCCATGGCGGGCAACGGGGGCGGGCAGGGCACAAAGGTGGGCAAGTTTAGGTCAGAGCCTGCGGTGGCAACTCAGGACACCCGGCGCGATGCCATGCTGTCCAGGCTGCTCTGGATGATCTGCCGCAGCACGGCGGGGTCGGCGTCCGACAGCTTCTTCAGGTAGAGGCAGACCTTGCCGGTCTTGTGCTTGCCGAGCCGGGCGAGCAGTTCGTCCTGGCCGGGAAAGTTGGTCAGCACGTAGAGCGTCAGGTCGCTCTTGCGCGGCGCGAAGGCGAGCACCGGCCAGTCGGTCGGCTTGCCGCCCGAGGGCGTGAACAGATAGCTGCCGAATCCGACAATGCCGCTGCCCCACATCACGGCGGGCACGCCGGCGGCCTCGCTCATCCAGTCCACCAGGGTCTGGCATTCCTCGCGCCGGCGCGGCTCGGCCTGGGCGGCGATGAACTCGGACACGGGCTGCTGGGTCGGGCGGGTCTTGGGTTCGGCCATGCGTTGCTCCATCTGACGGTAGCTGCAGTTTGGCGTGCCAGCCAGCACTGTCAACCTACAATCGCCGCCGCTCTCAACGCTGGGAACTTCCGTGTCCGACCGCCTTGCCGTTCTGCCCCAATACCTGATGCCCAAGCTGGCGCTGACCCGTCTGGCCGGTCGGCTCGCCGGTGCCGAGCTCGGTGGCCTCACGACCTGGACGATCCGCCGCTTCATCGAGCGCTATGGCGTGGCGATGAACGAAGCCGCGAATCCGGACCCGGCGGCCTATGCCAGCTTCAACGATTTCTTCACCCGCGCGCTGAAGGACGGTGCGCGCCCGCTGGCCGAGGCCCAGCTGATCTGCCCCGTGGATGGCGCCATCAGCCAGTTCGGCAAGATCGAGGGCGAGCAAATCTTCCAGGCCAAGGGGCACAGCTATTCGGCCACGGCCCTGGTGGGCGGCGACGCCACGCTGGCGAGTGCCTTTCGCGACGGCAGCTTCGCCACGCTCTACCTGAGCCCGCGCGACTACCACCGCATCCACATGCCCTGCGAGGGCCGCTTGCTGCGCATGATCCACGTGCCGGGCGATGTGTTCTCGGTCAACCCGACCACGGCGCGTGGCGTGCCGGGCCTGTTTGCCCGCAACGAGCGTGTGGTCTGCGTGTTCGAGAACGACGAGATCGGGCCCTGGGTGCTGGTGCTGGTCGGTGCCACCATCGTCGGCTCCATGGCCACGGTCTGGCATGGCCTGGTGAATCCGCCCCGGCCCGGCCGCGTGCGCGAATGGGGCTATGAAGACCGCGAGATCCGTCTGGCGCAAGGCGCCGAGATGGGCCGTTTCCTGCTGGGCTCCACGGTCGTGATGCTGTTCCCCAAGGGCGAGCAGAAGTTCAACCCGGTCTGGCAACCGGGTGGCGCCATCCGCCTGGGCGAGGTGATGGCGACAGTCTGAGCGCCGTCAGGGCGCCTTGCGCAGCGCCTGTTCAAGCAACTGCGTGGCGATCGCCGCCGGCAAAGGGCGGCCGAGCAGGTAGCCCTGCAGCTGCGTGCACCCAAGAGCTTCCGCGGATGTGGCCTGGGCTGGGGTCTCGACGCCCTCGGCCACGATTTCCAGCTTCAGGGAGCGGCCCAGCACGCAGGCCGCCTGCACGATGGCGGCGGCGTCGCTGGCTGGCAGCGGCGTGATCAGGCTGCGGTCCAGCTTCATGGCTGCGATGGGCAACTGGCGCAGCATGGTCAGGGAACTCTGCCCGGTGCCGAAGTCGTCCAGTGCAATCGGCACGCCGGCCTGCCGCAACTGCGCCAACTGCGGCAGCACTCGCTCGACATGGCCGATGGCTGCCGTCTCGGTGATCTCGATCTCGAAGCGGCCTGGCGGCAATTCATGCGCACGCAGCTGCTCGAGCAGGCGCTCGGCAAACAGCGGGTCTTCGAACTGCAGGGGCGAGACATTGACGGCCACCGGCAAGGCGCCGCCCAGCGTCTGCTCCCACTCGCGCAGCTGGGTGCAGGCCATGGCGATGATCAGCCCGCCCAGCGCCTTGATCTGGCCGGTGCGCTCCGCCGCCGGTATGAACTCGACCGGGCTGACCCGGCCGCGGTCTGGCCTCTCCCAGCGCACCAGCGCTTCAAAGCCGCAGAGCTGGCGGGTACCGGCCGAGAACTTGGGCTGGTACTCCAGCAGGAACTCGCCAGCCGCCAAGGCACGCCCCAGGGCCTGCTCGACCTCCAGCCGGGCCTGCGCGGCCTGCTTCATCGTCGCGTCGAAGAACAGCCAGGACGCGCCTGCCGTGGCCTTGGCGCGGTGCATGGCCGAGTCGGCCGCGCGCAAGAGGGTGGCGGCATCGCGGCCATCCTGCGGGAACAGCGCCACGCCTATCGACAGATGCACGAACAGCTCGGCACCGGCCACCGAGAAGGGCGTGGCCAGCATGCCCAGCAGCTGTTCGGCCAGCGCCTGCGCGGCGATGGTGTCGCCCACGTCGGCGCCGATGATGACGAACTGGTCTTCGCCCAGCCGCGCCAGCTCCGCGTTCGGCGGCAGCTGGCGTGACAGGCGCCGGGCGATGGCGCGCAGAAGCGCGTCGCCGGCCTCGTGGCCCAGGGTTTCGTTGACCAGCTGGAAGCGGTCCAGGTCGGCCGATAGCAGGGTGAAGGGCGGGGCGCCCGGCCGGCACAGTGCCTGCAGCCGCGCCACCGCATGGTTGCGGTTCGGCAGCTCGGTCAGTTCGTCATGCAAGGCCTGGCGGCGCAGCGCCTCGGCGGCTTCGTAGCGCGAGCTGTCGTTGATCATCACGATCAGCTCGGCCGCTGTGCCATCCCATTCCACCTGGCTGGACAGGCACTGCAGGTGCACGGCGCCGCCGTCGCGGGCGAGGCGGTGGCTCTCCCACTCGATATGGGCATTGCGGTCGGCCAGCACGCGGGCATGGCGCATGCGGGCGGCGTCATGCTGCTCCGGCGGCACGGCGAGTTCGATGAGGTCCACGTCTTCGCTGGGCATTTCCGTGGCGCCAAAGATGGCCAGCGCGGCCGGGTTCGCATAGAGCAGGCGATGGTTGCGCATCACCACCAGGCCTTGCAAGGAAAACTCGGCCAGCCGTGTGAAGCGTTCACCCTGCTGGCGCGCCAGGGCATGCGCCCGACGCACCGAGAGCAGGATCAGGCCCAGGCACAGCGTGGTCTGCACCAGGATGCCGAGCGAGTAGGTGAGGACGGAGCGGGCGTGTTCATCCAGCACCGGACCGCTCGCATGGACGGCCGCCAGCGCGCCGAAGCCCATGGCGACCCAGCGCTCGAAGCGATGGCCGCCCTGCCAGATCAGCCAGCCGCTGACCAGGCACATCAGACTCAATACGGCCGCACCGGCAATCAAGGCGGCGCGCATGTCATGCATGCCCAGCGTGGCAATCAGCGCGACGCTGAGAACGAACAGCCCGAAGGTGAAGGACTTGGAGAAGCGTCGCCCGCGATAGCGCAGCGCACCGACGGTCTGGAAGCCTTGCGAGGCCATCAGCGAGGCGGCGGCCATCAGGGCCTGCAGGTCGCGCAGGGGGCCGGGCGCCAGCCAGTCCTGCATGATGGGCCCGAGCGTCAGGCCGATGCCCAGCAGCATCCAGCTCCAGCCCCAGTCGCGCACATGGTCCTGATGCCTCTCCTGTGCCCAGAGCAGCAGAAGTGCTCCGCCGAGCATGATGTTCAGGCAGGCGCTGACAAGCATCAGGGCGGTCATGGTTGCGGCGTGGTCCCCGGGGTGCCGTAGATGGCTGCATGCTAGCCCGTCTTTTTTGGGTCTGGCGTCCCGTATTGCGGGGAGAGCGACAATGCAGGTTCGGCACCACAGGCAACAGATTCCCAAGCGAACCACCATGACCCAGCGCGTCCTGACCGGCATCACGACCACCGGCACCCTGCACCTCGGCAACTATGTCGGCGCGATCCGGCCTGCCATCGAGGCCAGTCGCGAGCCCGGCGTCGAGAGCTTCTTCTTCATGGCCGACTATCACGCCCTGATCAAGTGCGATGACCCGGCCCGCATCGCCCGCTCGCGCCTGGAAATCGCCGCCATCTGGCTGGCCGCCGGCCTGGACCCCGAGCGCGTCACCTTCTACCGCCAGAGCGACATTCCCGAGATTCCCGAGCTGACCTGGCTCTTGACCTGCGTCACTTCCAAGGGCCAGATGAACCGCGCCCATGCCTACAAGGGAGCAATTGACGCGAATGTGGCTGCCGGCGAAGAACCGGACGCCGGCATCACCATGGGCCTGTTCAGCTACCCCATCCTGATGGCCGCCGACATCCTGATCTTCAACGCTCACCGCGTGCCGGTCGGCAAGGACCAGGTCCAGCACATCGAGATGGCACGCGACGTGGCACAGCGCTTCAACCACCTGTTCGGCCGCGGCACCGACATGTTCGTGCTGCCGGACGCTCAGGTCGATGCGGAGATGGAACTGCTCCCGGGCCTGGACGGCCGCAAGATGAGCAAGAGCTATGACAACGTCATCCCCTTGTTCGACGGCGGCGCCCAGGGCCTGCGCGATGCGATTGCCCGCGTCGTGACCGATTCCAAGCTGCCCGGCGAGCCCAAGGACCCGGAAGGCCAGGCCCTGGTCCAGCTCTATGACGCCTTCGCCAGCAAGGAGCAGCGCGCCGCTTTCCGCACGGCGCTGCGCGAAGGCCTCGGCTGGGGCGATGCCAAGAAGCAGTTGTTCGATCTGATCGATGGCCAGATCGGCGGCATGCGTGCGCAGTATGAAGAGCTGATGGCCCACCCGGAGCGCATCGAGGAGATCCTGCAGCGCGGCGCCGCCAAGGCCCGTGCCCTTGCCGCTCCCTTGCTCGCACAAGCCCGCGCGGCCGTGGGCCTGACGCCGTTCACGGCCATCGCCCCATCGACCAAGGTCGAGAAATCCGCCAAGGCCGCCTTGCCCCTGTTCAAGCAATACCGCGAGGGCGACGGCCAGTTCTACTTCAAGCTGGTGGCCGCCGACGGCACGACCCTCCTGCAAAGCCAGGCGTTTGCCGGCGGCCGGGAGGCGGGCCAATGGGTGTCTCGTTTGAAGACAGAAGGCGCGGCAGCCTTGGCGGAAGCGCCCGTCGAGGTGCTCGGCGACGCTGCCTCTGCCTTGGCACAATTGCAGGCGGCATTGGAGTCCTGACTCTAAGCCCAGCACAAACCCGGTAGGCGATGCCGGGTTCCCTGGGTAGCCTGTGCCTCGACAAGAGTCAGAAGTACACAGGAGACAAGTCTTATGCCCACGATAGCCGCCGACACGCTCGCGCTGCAACGCCTCTACCACTGGGAGCAGGAAGCTGCCAACCATGTGGTCCTGACCCAGCCCATGGGCGACGGTACGGTTCGCGACTTCACCTGGGCCCAGGTGGCCGATGGCGTGCGCCGCATGGCCGCCTACCTTCAGAGCCAGGGCTGGGAGCCCGGTTCCAAGGTGGCCATCCTCTCGAAGAACTGCGCCTGGTGGCTGATGAGCGACCTGGCGATCTGGATGGCCGGCTACGTCTCGGTGCCGCTGTACCCGACGCTGGCACCCGAGACCATCCGCCAGATCCTGGACCACAGCGAAGCCAAGGCTCTCTTCGTCGGCAAGCTCGATGGCTGGGAAGGCATGAAGCCCGGCGTGCCGGCCGGCCTGCCCTGCATCTCCTACGCGCTGTCGCCGGATGATGCCAAGGCCAACTATGAAAGCTGGGACGCCATCTGCGCCCGCACCCAGCCCCTGAAGGGTGAGCCGGTGCGCAAGGCCGACGATCTCTGCACCCTGATCTACACCTCGGGCACCACCGGCGCGCCCAAGGGCGTGATGCATTCCTTCGCTGCCTTTGCCTGGGCGATCCAGACCGGCCAGCGCCGCTTCGACCTGACGGCGCAAGACCGCCTGCTGTCCTACCTGCCGCTGGCCCATGTGGTCGAGCGCATGCTGGTGGAGCACGGCTGGCTGGCCGTGGGCTTCCGCGTCTATTTCGCCGAATCGCTGGACACCTTCGCGGCCGACCTGCAGCGCGCCAGGCCCACCGTGTTCTTCTCGGTGCCGCGGCTGTGGGTCAAGTTTCAGCAAGGCATTCATCACAAGATGCCGCCGGCCAAGCTGCAGAAGCTGCTGCGCATTCCGATCCTGGGCGGCATCGTCCGCCGCAAGATCCAGAAGGCCCTGGGCCTGGACCAGGCGCGCTTCTGCGCCGGTGGTGCGGCGCCGATGCCGCTTGCCCTGCTCGAGTGGTATGCCGGCCTGGGCATCCCGATCAACGAGGGCTACGGCATGACCGAAAACCTCGCGGTCTCGCACATCACGCTGCCGGGCAAGAACCAGCGCGGCACCGTGGGCACGGCCTACGAAGGCGTGCAGACGCGCATCGACCCCGTGAGCGGCGAGCTGCAGATGCGCAGCCCGGCCGTGATGCTCGGCTACTACAAGGAAGCCGGCATCACCAAGGAAGCCTTCACCGAGGACGGCTGGCTGCGCACGGGCGACAAGGCGGCCATCGATGGCGCAGGTTGCCTGCGCATCACCGGCCGGGTCAAGGACCTGTTCAAGACCAGCAAGGGCAAGTACGTTGCGCCCGCGCCGATCGAAGACCGCCTGGGCATGCACCCGGACATCGAGGCCTGCACTGTCACCGGTGCCAACCTCGGCCAGCCGCTGGGCATCGTGATGCTCTCGCCGGACGCGGTGGAGCTGGCGAAGACGGCCGAGGGCCGCGCCAAGATCGAAGCCGACCTGACGGCGCACCTTGCGACCATCAACGAAAAGCTCGACCCGCATGAGCAGCTCGACTGCCTGGTGCTGGTGAGCACGCCCTGGACCGTGGACAACGGCTTCATCACGCCCACCTTCAAGGTCAAGCGCAACCGCATCGAAGATGTGTATGCCAGCAGCTACGAGCGCTGGGTGGGCATGCGCAAGAAGATCGTCTGGGGCGAATAACGCAAGTGCAGTAGCGCCTCCGGGGGATGGCCCCGAGGCGCTTCGCGCATTCGCTCGCTATGCTGGCCTCCATTCACCGGGAGGTCAGCACATGTTCAAGATCCGCCGGGCCGCACTTGCTGTGGCCCTTTGTTTTGCAGGCGTTGCCACGGGCTCGAGCGCCCAGTCCTTCAGCGATGCCGACCTGGCCGTGGCCGCCAAGCTGCGCGAGGCCGGCCAGAGCAGCAACCTGGCCTATGAGCTGGTCGATTCGCTGGTCACCGAAGTCGGCGCCCGCCCGGCCGGTTCGGAGAACGACAAGAAGGCGGTCGACTGGGCCGTGGCCAAGCTGAAGTCGCTCGGCTTTCCGGTGGTGCGCGCCGAAGCGGTGCCCTTGAAGGCCTGGAGGCGCGGCGAGGCCCACGCCCACATCACTGCCCCGTTTGCCCAGCCGCTCGTCATGACCGCCCTGGGCGGCAGTGTGGCTGCACCCAAGGAGGGCATCAATGCCGAAGTGGCCTACTACCCCGACTTCGCGGCACTGAAGGCCGACACCAGCGACAAGGCTCGCGGCCGCATCGTCTTCGTCGACCAGAAGACCGAGCGCTTCAAGGACGGCCGCGGCTACGGCCCGTCGTCCACCGCCCGCACGCAGGGGCCGGCCGAGGCCGGCAAGCGCGGCGCGCTGGCCTTCGCCATCCGCTCGGTCGGCACTGACCACGACCGCCTGGCCCACACCGGCGCCACCCGCTATGCCGAAGGCGTGCCTGCCATACCGGCCTTTGCCGTCTCGGTGCCCGATGCCGACACCATCGCCCGCCTGCAGCGCTACGGCAAGCCGGTGAAGATGCATCTGGCCATGCAGAACGAGCTGGGCATCGACGCGGTCTCGCACAACGTGATCGCCGAGATTCCTGGCACCGACCTGGCCGACGAGATCATCACCATCGGCGGCCACCTGGACAGCTGGGACCTGGGCCAGGGCGCCATTGACGACGGTGCCGGCGTGGCCATCACCGCGGCTGCGGCCAAGCTGATCCTGGACACCGGCGTGAAGCCGCGCCGCACCATCCGCGTGGTGATGTTCGCCAACGAGGAAAACGGCCTGGACGGCGGCCGCGCCTATTCCGAGACCTACAAGCACCAGAAGCACCAACTGGTGGCCGAGAGCGACTTCGGCGCCGGCAACATCTACCGCTTCCAGACCCGCGTGCGCCCCGAGGCGCTGGGCGTGGCCATGGTGATTGCCGAGCAGTTGAAGCCGCTGGGCGTCGAGGCCGGCAACAACGAGGCTCGCACCGGTGCTGACACCGGCACGATCCAGCGCGTCGCCAACCTGCCCATCCTGTCCTTCAGCCAGGACGGCACCGACTACTTCGACTACCACCACACCGCCAACGACACGCTGGACAAGATCGACCCGGCCAAGCTGCGCCAGAACGTGGCCGTCTGGGCCACGGCGGTCTGGTTGTCCTCGCAAAGCCCGGTGGCCTTCCATCCGCTGCCGCCGGTGGAGAAGAAGCCGGCGCAGTAGGCGCGGCGGTCGACTGGGTGAACCAAGAATTAGCGCTGCTAATGGCGCTGTAGTTCGATTGCTGCAGCTTTGCACCGCGCTGGCGCAGTCGTACAACGCTGTCTCCGAAAACAATACAACGGAGACAAAACATGCGCATCGGCGTTCCCAAGGAAATCAAGAACCACGAGTACCGTGTCGGCCTGACGCCGGCCAGCGTCCGCGAGCTGGTGGCCAATGGCCATCAACTGCTGGTGCAAGCCGGCGCTGGCGCAGCCATCGGCCTGTCCGACGATGAATACAAGGCCGCTGGCGCGCAGATCATCGGCGATGCGGCCAGCGTGTTCGCGCAGGCCGAGATGATCGTCAAGGTCAAGGAGCCGCAGCCGCAGGAATGCGCAATGCTGCGCGAAGGCCAGATCCTCTACACCTATCTGCACCTGGCGCCGGATCCCGAGCAGACGGCAGCCCTGGTGAAGAGTGGCGCGATCTGCATCGCCTACGAAACCATCACCGGCCCTGGCGGTGGCTTGCCCTTGCTGGCGCCGATGAGCGAGGTGGCGGGCCGCATGTCCATCCAGGCGGGTGCGGCCCATCTGGAGAAGAGCAAGGGCGGCATGGGTGTGCTGCTCGGCGGCGTGCCTGGTGTGGCGCCCGCCCATGTGGTCGTGATCGGCGCGGGCGTCGTCGGCACGCATGCCCTGCAGATGGCCGTGGGCATGGGCGCCCGCGTGACCGTGCTCGACAAGAGCGTGGACCGCCTGCGCCAGCTGGACCTGGTCTTCGGCAACCGCATCACCACGGCCTATTCGAATGCGCAGGCGCTGGAAGAGGCGGTACTGTCGGCAGAGCTGGTGATCGGCGGCGTGCTGATCCCGGGCGCTGCGGCACCCAAGCTCGTGACGCGCGACATGGTCAGCCGGATGAAGAAGGGCTCGGTCATCGTGGACGTGGCGATCGACCAGGGCGGCTGCTTCGAGACCTCGCATGCCACCACGCATGCCGACCCGACCTTCGTCGTCGATGGCGTCATCCACTACTGCGTGGCCAACATGCCGGGCGCCGTGGCCCGCACCTCGACCTTCGCGCTCAACAACGCCACCATCGGTCATGCCGTGGCGCTGGCCAACAAGGGTTGGAGGCAGGCGCTGCGCGACAACCCGCACCTGAAGGCCGGACTGAACGTGGCGGCCGGCAAGGTGACCTACGAGGCGGTGGCGCGAGACCTGGGTTACGAGTACGTGGCGGCGGACAGTCTGCTGGCTTGATCGTTCGAAGCGAGCATCGCCTTGCCTTAGGGCAGGGCGATGCTCTCCGCCAGATGCCCATACACCGTCGAGACACGGCGCAGGTGCCGTGACTCGCTGTGCGTCAGCAGCCACAGCTCGGTCTGGCACTCGTCGATGGCCTCGGTCAGTTGCAACAGGTCCGTCCGGCCCTGGGCGAGGAACAGCGGGATCACGCCAACCCCGAGCCCCAGCGCGACCAGCTCCATCACCGACAGGATGCTGCTGACCTTGTAGCGCGGGTGCTGCTTGGGAAAGTAGCGCTTGCGCCAAAGTACCGACGGATGCTCGGGCAAGGCCTCGTCGGGTGCGATCCAGTCGGCGCCGCCGGCCTCGACCTCGGCATAGCTGCGCAAGCCGCCCCTGGCCTTCTTCGCGGTGAACAGCGCGACCCGCACCGGCCCCAGATGTCGCCCCACCAGATGCTGGGGCGGGCGCTTGGTGGCGCGCACCGCGATGTCGGCATCGCGCCGGCTCAGGCTGGCCAGCTCGTTGCCGGTGTGCAGCTCGTAGTTGAGCAGGGGATGGACGCCCTTCAAGGCTTGCAACGCGGGCGCCACCAGGCCATGCAGGAGGGTGTCGGTCGTGGTGATGCGCACCATGCCCGAAACCTGAGTCGGCAAGGCCTCGGTAGCGGCACGCGCCTGCTCCAGCGCGGCCTCGACCTGCTCGGCCTGCTCCACCAGCAAGCGGCCCAGCTCGGTGAGCTGATAGCCGGCCCGTGAGCGACTGAACAGCGTCTGTCCCAGGCCGCGCTCGATGCGCTGCACCGAGCGGAACACGGTCGAGGCATCGATGCCCAGTCGCTCACCGGCCGCAGCCAAGGTGCCGGCGCGGCCCAGGGCCAGGGTCAGTTCCAAGTCGACGGCGCTGAGCTTGTATTGCATGGCTGCAATCCTAGTTTGTTCAATCGCTTATTTTCATTGCAGTCCGGAAGCCCTAGATTTGCCGCACTTTCAACGCCTGGATCCCACCATGAATCCGACAAGCACCACCAACACCACCTCCACCGATCTTGGCATCAGCCTCCTGCGCGTCAGCCTGGGTGTGATGTGGATGGCCCATGCGCTCCTGAAGCTCTTTGTCTTCACGCTGCCAGGCACGGCGGGCTTCTTCGCCAGCATCGGGCTTCCGGGCTGGATCGCTTACCCGGTCTTCGTCGCCGAGCTGCTGGGCGGCCTGGCCATAGCTCTGGGCATCTATGCGCGCCAGGTGGCGCTCGCCTTGCTGCCCATCATGCTGGGCGCGGCCTGGGTGCATCTGCCCAATGGCTGGGTACACACCAGCCCGGGCGGCGGCTGGGAATATCCGCTGTTCCTGAGCATCAGCTCGGTGGCCTTGTGGCTGCTGGGCGATGGCGCTGCCGCGATCAGGCGCAGCAGCTTCCTGGTGCCGCGCTTCTCGGCCGCATGAAGGCGCATGCCATGAGTGCCAAGCCTGTCCTGGTCTCTCACGAGCTGTGCCCCTATGTGCAGCGCGCCGCCATCGTGCTGCACGAGAAGGGCCAGGCCTTCGAGCGCCGCGACATCGATCTGGCCCGCAAGCCGGGCTGGTTCCTGGCGGTCTCGCCGCTGGGCAAGACGCCGGTGCTGCTGGTCGGCGAGCAGGCCATCTTCGAATCGACCGTGATCTGCGAGTACCTGGACGAGACCTTGTTGCCCGCCCTGCATCCGGCCGATCCGCTGCAGCGCGCTCGTCATCGCAGCTGGATGGAGTTCGGCTCGGCGATGCTGAACAACATCGCCGGCTTCTACAACGCGGCCGATGCGGCTTCGTTGGCTGCAAGAGCAGCCGAACTGCGACAACGCTTCGAGCAGCTGGAAGCGGCGCTGGGCGATGGCCCGTACTTCTCGGGCTCGCAGTTCAGCATGGTCGATGCCGTGTTCGGCCCGGTGCTCCGCTACTTCGAGGTCTTTGACCGCATCGAGGACTTCGGCTGGTGGGCCGGGCTGCCCCGGCTTCGCGACTGGCGCGAGGCCCTGCGGTGGCGGCCGTCCGTCATGCAGGCCGCGCGGCCGGACTATGCCGAGCGCTTGCAGGCCTTTCTGCTGGCGCGCGGCAGCGAGTTGTCGCGACGGTTGGCCGCTTCGGCGCTGGCTGCGTGAGCCTTCAGACCAGGCCCAGGTCCTGGATCTGCGCGCCCGGGAACACGCGGCCCAGCGCATCATCCGACAGGCCGAACTGGCGCCTCCACAGGCCGCCCAGCACGCTGCGGTACTCGTTCAGCACCGGATAGTCGCGTCCCTGATGCAGGGTCTTGGCGGTGAGCGCGACTTGCTCGCCTGCCACGCCGCCCTTGCTGGCCAGGCCGCCGCCTAGCAGCCAGTAGCAGCTGCCATGGCCGTGATCGGTGCCGCGGTTGCCGTTCTCGCGGAAGGTGCGGCCGAATTCGCTGATCACCATCACGGTGGTCTGCTTCCACAGCTCGGGGCCCAGTTCGCTGCTGATGGCTGCGAGGCCACGGCCCAGTTCCTCGAAGCGCGTGGCCAGCGTGCCGGTGGCACCGCCCTGGCCGACGTGCGTGTCCCAGCCGCCCACGTCGATGAAGCCGAGGCTGAAGCGGCCGCGCATCAGCTTGCCGATGCGGCGGGCTTCCAGCTCGAAGCCCTTGGCATTGATGGCGTTGCGGCCGGCCGCGTCCATTTCCATCTTCATCTTCTCGGGCGAGAGCTCGCGCACCAGCTCTTCGCGCAGGGCAAAGCCTTCCTCGACCTGGGCCGAGAGCGGCTGCTCCTGGTACATGCCGGAGAGCAGCTTGCGGGTCTTGGCATCGACCGCCAGCTTGGCGTTGTCGCGCAGCGCTGCGTTGCCGATCTTGGCGCTGCCGCGGAAGGCGATCGGCAACTGGTCAGTGAAGGAGATCGCGCCGCGGGCGCCGATTTCCGTCGCCAGCCGGTTCATGAAACCGCTCTGGAAGTCGCGCTGGCCGCTCAGGTTCTGGCCGAGCTCGATGCTGTCCTGCGTCTCGAAGTGGCTGCGGGTCAGGTCGTCGGTGCCGGCGAAGGGGATGAAGGTGGCTTGGCCAGCTTGCAAGAGCGGATAGAGGCTTTCACGCAGCGCAGGATGCAGGCCCCAGTCGGCGTTGACAGCCAGCGCGGCTTCGGCATTGGGTTCGCTGCCCGGCTTGGCGATGGCGATCTTGGGCCGAGACTCGTAATAAAAGGAGCTGCCAGTGGGCACCAGCAGATTGGCGGCGTCGTAGCCGCCGCGCAGAAAGACCAGCAGGAAGCGCGGGCGGTCGGCGCCGGCCGCAAAGAGCTGCGCGCCGGGCAGGGCAATGCTGGCCAGGCCGGCTTGGATCAAGTGACGTCTTTGCATACTCATCGCACCATGAATTCAGGGCTGGACAGCAGGAGGGCGAGCCACAGCTGCGGCGAATCGGCTTGCGCCAGGGCGCTGCGCGTGGCCGGGCCGAGGCTCGCTTCGAGGCGCGGCCGCAGGGGCGGCGCATCGAGCTTGTAGGGCGCGGGCGCTGGCTTGGGCGCATCGGCGGCTTCACCCTTGAACAGGGCGGGCACGCCGCCGCCGATCTGGCGGGCGATCTCGAAGCGCACGCTCATCTGGCCGGCACTGTTCCAGGCCGCCGCCATGGGCGGGTAGCCGTCGGGCGTCTGACGGTCGTAGAGGCCTTGGCCCAGCCGGCGCAACCAGCCGGCCAGCGGCTGGCTGTTCAGCATCGCCTGGCCCTCGAAGCCGGCGCGCAGGCTGGACAGCAGGTAATGCTGCGGGTCCTTGAACTTGGCTGGCGGCGCGTTGGCGAACTCGCTCGAATAGAGCAGGGGCCGCAAGGTGGCCTTGATGTCGCCATTGCTCTTCTGGAACGCGACGGCCATGCGATCAACGATTTCGGCCGGCGGCTGGTCGGCCAGGAAGTACTGCGCCAGCTTGCGGCTGACGAAGCGCGCCGTGGAGGGATGCGCCACCAGCAGGTCCAGCACCTGGTCCAGCTCGTCGGCGCCACGGCCCTTGATGATCTGGCCGAGCACCTGCTTGTCGCCGAAGTCATGGCGGGCCGGGTTGAACTCGAACAGGCCGTCGCGGCGGTACTGGCCGTCGAACTTGGGTGGCAGCTTCGGGTTCTCGGGTTCCAGGCGCACGCTGAAGCCGGTCAGCACGCGGGCCACCTCGGTGACGTCGCGCTGGCTGTAGCCGCCGTCCACGCCCAGTGTGTGCAGCTCCAGGAGCTCGCGGGCGTAGTTCTCGTTGACCTTGGGAATGCCGTTCTGGTCGTTGTCCAGGTAGCGCAGCATGGCCGGGTGGCGGGCCACGGCGCCCAGCATCTGGCGGAAGGAGCCCAGGGCATTTGGGCGCAGCGCGCGGTCCTCGTAGTCCGACACCAGCACGCGGATCTCGCGCTTGTACTGGTGGACGCTGAAATGGTTGAACCAGAAGGCGCTGATGTGCTCCAGCAATTGCTGCTCGGAATACAGCGCGCGCAGCAGTTGGCGGTGAGTGGCTTCGCGCGTGCCCTTGTTCAGGGCGTTCTGGTAGGCCTGGCGGGCGGCGACGCGCTCGGGCTCGGTGGGCGGCTTGTCCTGGTTCTTGCGCAGCGTCTCCACCTCCTGCACGCGCTGCATCAGCGGCTTCCTGCTGATGTCCTGCGCGGCGATCTGGTCCTGCGCAAACGTGGGCAGGGGCGCATTGGCGTCGGCGCGCAGCTGTTGTTCCACATAGTCGCCCCAGCCGAGCCTGGCGATCTGGTCCAGCTGGGCCTGGTTGGCGCCCCAACCGATACGGTTGGCGGCACGCAGTTGGGCGGGCGCATCAAGCTGTGGCGTCAGGCTGGCACAGGCGGCCAGCAGTGCGGCGCTGCTGGCGACAGCAAGAAGGGCGGCACGGCGGGTGAAAGCAGGGGTCAAGCGCATCCGCGAAGGATGCCAAGCGCCGGGCCGCCCTGTCCAGCGTCTTTGCATGGCTTCACACGATTTGTGCGATCACCATTCAGCGCTGGGTCATAACTCCGCGACGCCCTTCACCCTTTGCGGCATTGCCACCACGGCCACCGGCGCCTCAGCGGCGCGGCCGTGGAGGCGGTCCAGCAGGTCCTTCCATTGCGCCCGGGCGGTGACCAGGTTGGCCAGTTTCACATGGCCGTAGCCACGGATCTTTTCCGGGAGGCGGGCCAGTTGCAGGGCGAGCTCGAGCTTCTCGGCCGTGAGCTGCTGGCTCAGCTCCTCGACCAGGACTTCATAGTCGGCCAGCAGCTGGCGTTCCATGCGGCGCTCCTCGGTCTTGCCGAACACGTCCAGCAGGCCGCCGCGCAAGCCCTTCATCCGGGCGAGCAGCTTGAAGGCGCTGAACGTCCAGCTGCCCAGCTCGATCTTCCTGGCCCGGCCGTCGGCGCCGGGGCGCGAGAGCAGCGGTGGCGCCATGTGGAAGGACAGCGAGGCCCAGTTCTCGAACTGCGATTTCATCGCCGCTTCGAACTGGCCATCGGTGTAGAGGCGGGCGACTTCGTATTCGTCCTTGATCGCCATCAGCTTGGCCAGGTAGCGGGCCACGGCCTTGCTCAGTCGTTCGGCTTTGCCGGCTTCGCCGAGTTGCGCCTCGGCCGCCCGCATCTTGGTGACGAGCGTCAGGTAGCGCTGGGCATAGGCTTCGTCTTGGTAGGCGCTCAGGTGGCGCATTCGGCGGGCGATGAGGCCGTCCGGGCCGTCGAGCTTGTCCTGGCCCAGCAGCAATTGCACCTTCTGCGCGCTGGCCTCGCCAGCCAGGCGGCGGATCGCTTCCGGCGCGGCCAAGGCCAGCCGGCCCAGGGCGAAAGCGGTCTTGTTGCCTTCGATGGCCACGCCGTTCAGCTCGATGGCGCGCATCAGCGCCGCTTCGCTCAAGGGGATCAGGCCGGCCTGCCAGCAGGCGCCCAGCATGATGATGTTGCTGGGCATGGTGTCACCCATCAGTTGCTGGGCGATGCCTTGCGCATCGATGGTGGACAGGAGGCCGGCCTGACCACCCACGGCATGCAGCATCTTGGCCAGCAGCGAGTCGGACTGCAGGCTGGCGTCGGGGTTGCGCACAAAGGCGGCCGTCGGCAGCTCGTGGGTGTTGGCGAGGATGACCGTGCGGCCGGGCTTGACCGTGCCCAGGGCATCGGGCGAGGCGCCGACCACCATGTCGCAGGCCAGCAGCACATCGGCCTGCTGGGTGTCGATGCGGACCTGGTTCAGCAAGTCCTGCGTCGGGGCCAGGCGCACGAAGGAGAGCACCGAGCCGCCCTTCTGCGCGAAGCCCATGAAGTCCAGCACCGAGGCCTGCTTGCCTTCCAGGTGGGCGGCCATCGACACCAGCGCGCCGACGGTCACCACGCCGGTGCCGCCAACGCCGGTGACCAGCAAGTCGAACGGCCCGGTCCAGTCCCAGGCACGAGGTGCCTGGATGGCAGCCAGCTCGCGCGCCAGGTCCTCGGCCGTGTAGCCGCCGCCGACCTTCTTCTTCAGCTGCGCGCCATGCACCGAGACAAAGCTCGGGCAGAAGCCGTTCACGCAGCTGAAGTCCTTGTTGCACGAGCTCTGTTCGATGGCGCGCTTGCGTCCGAAATCGGTTTCGACCGGCACCACGCTCAGGCAGTTGGAGGCCTGGCCGCAGTCGCCGCAGCCTTCGCAGACCTGCTCGTTGATGAAGATGCGCTTGGGCGGGTCGTAGAACTCTTTTTTCTTGCGACGACGGCGCTTCTCGGCAGCACAGGTCTGGTCGTAGATCAGGACGGTCACGCCCTCGATCTCGCGCAGCTCGCGCTGCACCGCGTCCAACTCTGAGCGGTCGTGGAAGGTGGTGCCGGCCGGGAACAGGTTCTTGTGATCGTCGTACTTGCCGATGTCGTCAGACACCACGACCAGGCGCTTCACGCCCTCGGCCTCGACCTGGCGTGCGATCTGCGGCACGCTGGTCTGGCCGTCAACCGGCTGGCCGCCGGTCATGGCCACCGCGTCGTTGTAGAGGATCTTGTAGGTGATGTTGGCCCTGGCCGCGATGGCCTGACGGATGGCCAGATAGCCCGAGTGGTAGTAGGTGCCGTCGCCCAGGTTCTGGAACACATGCTTCTCGGTGGTGAAGCGGCTGTGCGCTGCCCAGTCCACACCCTCGGCGCCCATCTGGATCAGGCCCGAGGTGCCACGCTCCATCCAGCTCGCCATGAAATGGCAGCCGATGCCGGCCAGTGCGCGCGAGCCTTCTGGCAATTTGGTGGACGTGTTGTGCGGGCAGCCCGAGCAGAAGTAGGGCTGGCGGCGCACGCCGTCGGCCTCGTTGCTCAAGAGGCAGGGCGTGAGGAAGTCCACCACCAGGTGGCGGCGATCCAGCGCCGGGTTGAGCCGTGCCAGCCAGTCGGCCACCGTGTTCATGATGCGCGAAGGGCGCAGCTCGCCAAGCGACGAGAGCACGGCGGCGCCGGTCTCGTCGGTCTTGCCGATCACGCGCGGGCGCTGGGCATCCGGCAGGTGGTACAGCAATTCCTTGATCTGGCGCTCCACGACTGGCGCCTTCTCCTCGATCACCAGCATGTCGGTGAGGCCCTGGGCGAACTCGCGCATGCGGGTCGGCTCCAGCGGGAAGACGAGGCCGACCTTGTAGACGCGCACGCCGGCCGCTGCCAGCGCATTGGGGTCCAGGTCCAGGCGGCGCAGCACTTCCATGAAGTCGTAGTGCGCCTTGCCGACGGTGACGATCCCGAGCGTGGCGCGCGGGCTCATCACGATGTGCTTGTCGATGCTGTTGAGCTTGGCAAAGGCGAGCACCGCGTCGATCTTGTGCGCCAGGCGAGATTCGAGCTCCAGCGAAGGCAGGTCGACGCTGCGGATGTGCAGGTCGGTCGGCGCCTGGTAGTCCACCGGCAGCTCGAAGTCCATGGGCACGTTGTCAAGGTCCACCGTCATGCCGGACTCGACCACTTCCGAGATCGCCTTGAAGCCGACCCAGGTGCCCGAGAAGCGGGAGAGCGCCCAGCCATACAGGCCGAACTCGAGGTACTCGGCCACATTGGCCGGATGCACCAGGGGCATTGACCAGGCTTGCAGCGCCAGGTCGCTCTGATGCGGGGTCGAGGAGGACACGCAGCCGTGGTCGTCGCCACAGACCACCAGCACGCCGCCCTGCTTTGCCGTGCCATAGACGTTGCCGTGCTTCAGCGCATCGCCCGAACGATCCACGCCCGGGCCCTTGCCGTACCACATGGCGAACACGCCATCGACGGTACGCTTGGGATCCAGCGCCACGCGCTGCACGCCCAGGCAGGCGGTGGCGGCCAGGTCTTCGTTGATGGCGGGCAGGAAGTTGACCTGGGCGGCGTCGAGGAACTTCTTCGCCTTCCAGAGCTGCTGGTCGACCATGCCCAGCGGCGAGCCCCGATAGCCCGACACAAAGCCGGCCGTCTTCAGGCCGGCTCGCTCGTCCACCGCCTTCTGTGCCAGCAGCAGGCGTACCAGCGCCTGCGTGCCGGTGAGGAAAACGGCGCCGGTGCTGGCAGCCAGGTTGTCGGCGAGCTTGTAGTCACGCAGGGCGGTGGAGGTCATGGGTCTGGGGTGCTGGGCTCGGCAATGCCGGGAGCGAGGATTTTTCTCCAGTTCTGCCGGTGAAAATTTGCTCTCTGACTCGGCTTGAGTGCTTGGTGGAGAATAATCAACTCACCATAAGCGAGTTTTGAGATGGAATCTTTCGACCGAGCGACCCGACAGATCCTCGAAGCCCTCCAGCAGGACAGCCGGCAGAGCACGCAGGCGCTGGCCGAGCAGGTGGGCCTGTCGGCCACACCGGTCTGGCGGCGCATCAAGGAGCTGGAGGAGAACGGGGTGATACGCCGTCACGTCGCGCTGGTGGACCGGGAGAAGCTCGGCCTGTCGATCTGCGTGCTGGCCAATGTCAGCCTGGTGCGGCACAGCGAGGGCGCGACCGAGGCCTTCGAGGCCATGGTCCGCACCAGCCCGGAGATCATCGAATGCCAGGCCATCACCGGCGAGGCCGACTACGTGGTCAAGGTGGTGGCGCCCGACATGAAGGCCTACGACCAGTTCCTGCAGGCCAAGATCTTCAAGGTGCCCGGCGTGGCCAGCGTGCGCAGCAACGTGGTGCTGCGCGAGGTCAAGTACGAGACGGCGATGCCCGTGCCGGGCTAAGTGCCTTCCCGCTGGGGTCAGGTGTTGCGCTGATCGCCGGTGCTTGGGCGCGCACCTTTGCAGGGGCCAGGTTTTGTCTGTGCAGGCATGCCCGCTTGCGGGCCCCGAGGCCCGGGCGTATAAGTCGGGCACGCCCTGGGCCTTGAGTTGCATCAAGAGACAAGTGCAGCCGCATCGGGTCCACCGCAGTTCAGTTTCCTTGTCCGTTCTACCGCTCCAGAGAGGGAGGTGTTCATGGAACTCGAAATGCACCCGCATCAGTGGGAACGTCGTGCGCCGGATTGGCCGGCAGCCATCGTGTCGGGCCTGGTGGCTGGCGCCGTGCTGATGGTGATGGATCTGATCTGGTCCTCCATCATGTCCAGCGGAGACACCTGGCGCAGTTCGCACCTGATTTCTGCCATCGTGCTGGGCCCGAGCGCCCTGCAAGATAACGCCTTCAACATGGGCGTCGTGGCGGTGGCCCTGGTCACCCACTATGCACTGGGCGTGGTGTTCGCCCTTTGTCTTGCCTTCATCGTCGCCGGCTTCCACTATGAATCCAGCGTGCCGATGATCGAGACCATAGGCGCGATGTTCGGCATCGGCGTCTACGTCATCAGCATGCATGGCTGGAGCCATGTCTTCCCCTGGATCACCGAACTGCGCGGCTGGGCCACGCTGATCGGGCACATGGTCTTCGGCATGACGGCCGCCCTGACCTACTGGAAGCTGGCTCAGCGCGGCAGGGTCGCAGGCTGACCATGATCTCCCGCGGCGGCGCCTCCTCGGCGCCGTTGCTGCCTTCCTAGGAGGCTGACCATGCTGATGGTGATTGTCCTGCTCGTGATGGTGGTGGGCTCGCTGCTGTTCCACTTCATCGCGCCCTGGCACGCGCTGCCGCTGGCTTCGAACTGGCGGGATATGGACCAGACGCTGACGATCACCTTCGTGATCACCGGCATCTTCTTCGTCGTGCTCAATGGCATCCTGGCCTACACGGTGCTGCGCTTCCGGCGCGGCAAGGTGCAGGGCGCGGCCTATCAGCCGACCAACCACAAGCTGGAGCGCTGGCTGACCATCGTCACTGCCGTCTTCATCGCCGCGCTGCTGGCGCCGGGCCTCTCGGTCTATGCCGACTACGTGCGGCCACCCAGCCATGCCATGGAAGTGGAAGTGCTGGGCAACCAGTGGCAATGGCGCTACCGCTTCCCAGGGCCTGACGGCAAGCTGGGCCGCAGCGATGCACGTTTCATCTCGCCCAGCAATGCCTTCGGCCTTGATCCGGACGATGCCAACGGCAACGACGACCCGCTGATCGAAAGCAACGAGCTGCGCCTGCCGCAAGACCGGCCGATCAAGATGCTGCTGCGCTCGATCGACGTGCTGCACGACTTCTACGTGCCGCAGTTCCGCGCCCGCATGAACATGGTGCCGGGCCAGATCAGCAGCTTCTGGTTCACGCCGACCAAGGCCGGCCGCTATGAGGCGATGTGTGCCCAGCTGTGCGGCGTCGGGCACGCCAATATGCGGGGAGCCGTCGTGGTGGAGCCGGCGCCAGCCTTCGAAGCCTGGGTCAAGGCGCAGCCCAGCCGCTCAGCACCTGCCCAGGCCGCCGCCGGCGATGCTGCGAGCCCGGTGGCGCTGGGCATGGCGCTGGCCAAGAGCAAGGCCTGCGTGGCCTGCCATTCGGTGGATGGCAGCGCGAGTGTGGGCCCGAGCTGGAAGGGCTTGTTCGGCAAGACCGAGGCCTTTGCCGACGGCAGCCAGGCCAAGGTGGATCAGGCCTTCCTGATCCACGAGATCAAGGAGCCGCAGGCGCGCGTGGTCAAGGGCTTCCCGCCGGTCATGCCCAAGTCCGAGTTGAGCGAGGCCGAACTGGCCGCGCTGGTCGCCTATATCGAATCGCTGGCCAAGTAGAAGCAAGACGCTCAGCCGCAAGAGTACGCATACAGGAGACGCCCGCCATGTCCCATGACGCGCCCGACCACGATCACGACGACGAACACCACGAGCCGAAGCGCTTCTGGACCAAGTACGTCTGGAGCCAGGACCACAAGGTGATCGCCATCCAGTACGGCAGCGTGGCCATCTTCGTCGGCCTGATCGGACTGCTCTTGTCCAACCTGATGCGCTTGCAGCTGGGCTTTCCCGGCGCGTTCGACTTCATCACCGCGGAGCGCTACTACCAGTTCGTCACCATGCACGGGATGATCATGGTGGTGTATCTGCTGACGGCACTGTTCCTGGGCGGCTTCGGCAACTACCTGATCCCGTTGATGGTCGGGGCGCGGGACATGGTGTTCCCCTACCTCAACATGCTCAGCTTCTGGGTCTACCTGCTGTCGGTGATCGTGCTGCTGGCCAGCTTCTTCGTGCCCGGCGGGCCCACCGGCGCGGGCTGGACGCTCTATCCGCCGCAGGCCATCCTGCCCGGTACGCCGGGGCACGACTGGGGCATCATCCTGATGCTGGTGTCGCTGGCGATCTTCATCGTCGCGGCCACCATGGGCGGCCTGAACTACGTCACCACGGTGCTGCAGGCCCGCTGCGAAGGCATGACCCTCCTGCGCATGCCGCTGTCGGTCTGGGGCATCTTCATCGCCACCATCCTGGCGCTGCTGGCTTTCCCGGCGCTTTTCGTGTCTGCCGTGATGATGCTGCTGGACAAGACGCTTGGCACCAGCTTCTTCATGCCCGCGCTGGTAAGCCTGGGCCAGGTCACGGCCTACAAGGGCGGCACGCCGCTGCTGTTCCAGCATCTGTTCTGGTTCTTCGGCCATCCCGAGGTCTACATCGTCGCGCTGCCGGCCTTCGGTCTGGTGTCCGACCTGATCAGCGTGCACGCGCGCAAATGCATCTTCGGCTACCGCCAGATGGTCTGGGCCATCGTGGCCATCGGGGGCTTGAGCTTTGTCGTGTGGGCCCACCACATGTTCGTCAGTGGCATGAATCCGTACTTCGGCTTCTTCTTCGCGACCAGCACGCTGATCATCGCGGTGCCCACGGCCATCAAGGTCTACAACTGGCTGCTGACGCTCTGGCGGGGCGACATCCACCTGACGGTGCCGATGCTGTTCGCGCTGGCCTTCATCTCCACCTTCATCATCGGCGGCCTGACGGGGCTCTTCCTGGGCAATGTGTCGGTGGACATTCCGCTCTCGGGCACCTATTTCGTCGTCGCCCACTTCCACATGGTCATGGGCGTGGCGCCGCTCCTGGTGGTGTTCGGCGCGATCTATCACTGGTACCCCAAGATCAGCGGCCGCATGCTGGACGACCGGCTGGGCCTGTTCCATTTCTGGGTGACCTTCATCGGCACCTACCTGATCTATTTCCCGATGCACTACCTGGGCCTGCTGGGCATGCCGCGGCGCTATTACAACTTCGACGACTACGCCTTCATCCCGGTCTCGGCGCATCAGTTGAACGCCTTCATCAGCATCGTGGTCTTCATCGTCGGGGCGGTGCAACTGGTGTTCGTCTGGAACCTGGTCTGGAGCGCCTTCCGCGGCCGCAAGGCCGAGCCCAATCCCTGGCGTGCAGCATCGCTGGAATGGCTGACGCCGGACACGCCGCCCAGACATGGCAACTGGGGCCCGCGCCTGCCGGTGGTGCACCGCTGGGCCTATGCCTACAACGTGCCGGGCACCAAGGAAGATTTCGTCACCCAGACCGCGCCGGCCTCGGAAGGCGGGCAGGAGCCCGATGAGCATGGCGGCACGCAGCCGCGGGGAGCGGCGGCATGAGCGCCGGTAGCGTGGCCATGCAGGTGCCGGTGCGCGGTCGCCCGGATCCCGGCTCGGCCGCCAGCATCGCGCTGTGGTTCTTCATCGCCGTGGCCTGCTCGCTGTTCACACTATTCATTGCGGCCTATGTGATGAGGCTCGACGGCCTCGAGGGCTATCCGCTCGCCATGCCCTGGCAGTTCTGGGCCTCGACGGCCTTGCTGGTGGCCGGCAGCGCGGCGTTGGAGCTGGCGCGCCGGCGCGGCCTCGCCGGCAGCCTGCTTCGATGGGGCGCTGTCTGCGCCGGCCTCTTCGTCATCAGCCAGCTCTGGGGCTGGCAGGAGCTGGCCAGCCGCAAGGTCCTGCCGGTGGGCAACCCAGCGGGTAGCTTCCTCTATGTGCTGACGGCCTTGCATGGCCTGCACGTGATCGGTGGCCTGGGCGGCTGGCTGCTGGCCAGTCGCAAGGGGGCACAGGCCTGGCGTATCGCCCTGCTGGCGCGCTATTGGCATTTCCTGTTGCTGGTATGGGTGATCCTGTTCGGCCTGCTGGGCTGGATGACGCCCGATGTCGTGCGTGCCATCTGCGGCAGCCTGCGATAGACAAGAAAGGAGTCATGCGATGAGCAGCAATGCGCATTCCAGCTCGGCAGTGCCCTCGGGTTGGCGCGGCCTGGTGCAGGACTGGTCGGGCGACCGGGCGGCCTTCAAGGTCTCCTGGGGCAAGGCCATGATGTGGATCTTCCTGCTCAGCGACACCTTCGTCTTCAGCTGCTTCCTGACCGGCTACATGACGGTGCGCAGCTCCACGACCGTGCCCTGGCCCAACTCCAGCCATGTGTTCTCGCTGCATGTGGGTGGCGCGGACGTGCCGCTGCTGCTCATCGCCATCATGACCTTCGTGCTGATCACCAGCAGCGGCACCATGGCACTGGCGGTCAACCATGCCTATCGCCGCGACCGTGCCACCACCTTCAAGCTGATGCTGGCCACCGGCCTCCTGGGGGCGACCTTCGTCGGCATGCAGGCTTTCGAGTGGACCAAGCTGATCGTCGATGAAGGCATCCGCCCCTGGGGCAACCCGATGGGCGCGGCTCAGTTCGGCGCGGTGTTCTTCATGATCACGGGCTTCCACGGCCTGCATGTGTCGCTGGGTGTGATCTATCTGCTGATCGTTGCCATCAAGGTGCGGCGCGGCGACTACGAGAAGCGCGGCTACCAGATCGTCGAGATTGCCGGCCTGTACTGGCACTTCGTGGACCTGGTCTGGGTTTTCATCTTTGCCCTGTTCTATCTCTGGTGAGGGAGTGCAGCCATGTCATCCGAAACAGGTCAAACGCATCCGCTGGGCCTCTACTTCAAGGTCTGGATCCTGCTGTTCGTGCTCAGCGCCTTCTCCTACATGGTGGACTACTTCCAGTTCCAGGGCCTCCTGCGCTGGACCCTGGTGCTGGCCTTCATGGCGCTGAAGGCGGGGCTGATCATTGCCGTTTTCATGCACATGGCCTGGGAACGCATGGCGCTTGTCTGCGCAATCCTGATGCCACCCCTGGTGTTGCTGGTGCTGATCGGGCTGATGTCCTCCGAGGCGGGCTACACCTGGGCCAGCAGGCTCTTGCATTTCGGCGGCTGACGCTGCGCCGCCTGGCCGCAGCCGGCTGCACAATGGGCCGATGTTCACCCTTTTCGGACTGAATGGCCGCCTCTACAGCGGCGCCCTGGACGGCCTGCGCGAGCTGGAGCCGGTGCGCGCCGTGGCCCGCTTGCGCGGTACGGTGGCCGTGGCGGGCGCTCAGCTCGATGCGGCGGTCGTCCGCGTCGGCTCGCAGGGCCAGCCTGCAAAACAGAATCCGGCGCCGCCCGCGGAGGCCCTGCCGCGCGCAGCGGCCGCAGCCTATGCGCAGGCCGCCCGGGCCAACCAGCCCGAGCGCCAGCGGCTGACTCGCGTGCGCGAGTTGATGACTGCGCGCGTGCTGAGCCTGCCCTTGGGGCTGACGCTGTCCGAAGCCTGGCAGAGGCTGCTCGAGGCTCGCCTGGCCCAGGCGCCAGTGCTGGACGAGCAGGAGCGCCCAGTCGGCCTGCTGATTCGAGCCGATCTTCCACAGCTCTCTCCGGCGCACGCCGACCTGTCCGCCTGGGGCAACTGGCGCGAGCGCCTGCAGCAGCCCGTGAGCAGCGCCATGACCGCGCCCATCCCCTGCGTCAGCCCTGAAACGCCGATCCGTGAGGTCTCGCAGGTGCTGCATGAGATGCGCCTGCCTGGCTTGCCTGTGGTGGACGATGACAGCGGCCGCGCCATTGGCTTCATATCGAGAAGCGACCTGCTGCGGGCGATTGGCCACGAGCCGCCGCTGGACCTCTGGTCCTGAGGCGGCTCTTCCAGCCCTTTCCGCCGCTGGACCCATGGTCCTGAGGCGGCTCTTCCAGCCCTTTCCGCCGCTGGACCCATGGTCCTGAGGCGGCTCTTCCAGCCCCTTCGGCCGCTGGACCTCTGCTCCTGAGCCCGCCGCCAGGCTCCGGCCTCAATCCTTCTTCGCGTTGTGTGCCGCCAGCCAGGCCTGGTACTCGGGCGCCGGCAAGGCCGGCGCGTACAACCAGCCCTGTGCCTCATCGACCTTCATTTCGAGCAGCCACCTGGCCTGCACTTCGGTTTCCACGCCCTCCGCAATCACCTTGAGCTGCAGCTCGCGCGCTGCCGTCACCAGCGAGCGGATCAGGGCCTGGCCGCGCTCGCCGCCGGTGTTGATGAAGGAGCGGTCCAGCTTGATCGAGTCCAGCGGCAAGCGGGCCAACTGGGCCAGCGATGAGAAGCCGGTGCCGAAGTCATCCAGGAAGACCTGGCAGCCGAGCAACCGGCATTCCTGCATGAAGCCTTCGGCGCGGCCTTCGTCCTCGATCACGCAGCTTTCGGTCAGCTCCACGTCGAGCAGGCCGTGGGCGATGCGCTGGCATTCGGCCAGCCAACGCGGCAACTCGGGGTCCGACAGCTGGCGGGCGCTGATGTTGATGGCGATGCGCACACGCAGCCCTTGCGCCAGCCATTGCGCGGCCTGGGCCGCGGCATTGACGATGACCCAGCGGCCCATCGCCACGATTTGCCCGTTCTTCTCGGCCCGGGCAATGAAGAGGTCGGGGCGTATCAGGCCGCGCTTGGGATGGCGCCAGCGCAGCAGGGCCTCCACGCTGGTGGCCACCTCGCCGGCGAGTGCCACCTTGGGTTGGTAGTGCAACTCCAGCTGATGCAGGTCCAGTGCGCGCCGCAGGTGGTGGTCCAGCCAGAGGCGCTCACGAGCGCGCAGCAGCAGGCGCGGTTCATAGACCGTCAGGTGGCTGCCCGGCGACTCGAGCGCGCTGTGCAGCGCGGTCGAGGCATTGCGCAAGAGCTCTTCCAGCGAGGCGCCGTGCGCGGGATAGCTGACCGCGCCGATGGCGATGGAGGCATTGACTTCGGTGCTGGCCAGCTGCAGGGGCGTCTTGAAGCGGTTCAGGATGCTGCGACCCAGCCTTTGCAGCTCGCTGTTGTCGCCATGGGCGGTCGGCACAGCGATGCTGAATTCGTCGCCACCTTCACGGGCCAGTAGCTGGCCAGGCGCCAGCAGTGCGCGCAACGCCGCAGCCGTCTCGATCAGCACCTGGTCGGCGCCCTCCGGGCCGAAGTTGTCGCGCAACAGGCCGAAATCCACCAGCTTCAGCGACAGCAGGCCAAAGGTCTCGGCATGCGCCACCCAGCCCAGCAGCTCCTCACGCAGGGCATGGCGGCTCAGGAGGCCGGTCAACTCATCGTGGTTGAGCAACTCGCGCAAGGCGTCGTTCTGCGCTTGCGCCTGCTTCTGTGCCTGCCGCTCGGCGCTGACATCGACGCCGGAGCACAGCAGGTGCGCCACGCCGCGGGAGTCGTCCAGGCGCTGAAAGTACCAGCGCGTGCGCCGGCCCTTGTGCACCAGCTCGCTGTGCCAGTCCTGCACGTCCCGCTCGGCTTGCAGCATGGCTTCAAGCCGGCTGCTCATGCCTTCGGGTAGCACGCTGCGCAGATCGGGCAGGTTCAGCAGCTCCCGCCCCAGCTGCTGCTCGGCCAGGTCGTTGCAATGAACGAGTCGCCCGTCGGGACCGAACAGCACCAGCATCACACTGCCCAGGCGCCGCAGGATCTGCTCGGCAAGGGCGGCTTCGAGACCTGTCGATGGGGTCAAGGTCATATCGGGCTGAACAAAAGCCGTGTTTGTCCCATGTTACTGCCGTGCACGAACCTTGCCCTGTGGACCGTACACTAGCAGCACAGGGGAGTGGTCCAGCAGTCTTGGGATACTCATAGATGAAATTCAGAGAAGTACTGATCTACAACGGCGAGCAGTTCAAGGTGCCGCAAGGCATCCAGCGCATCGACGCTCGCTCCACCCACGGTTGGCAACTTCGCTACGGCGGCACGAAGTTCTACTCGGACAGCAAGTTCGAAGGCGGAGCCGGTGGTGCCCTGGCGGCAGCCAATACGGAGTTGGGCAAGCGCATTGCCAAGCTGCCAGCACCGACGCGACTCAAGCCTGAGCGCAATGCCAACAAGGGCAACGACCTGCCGGTGGGCATTTCCGGCCCTATCGTGCGGGAGCGCCGCCCGAATGTGCGCGATTGCAGCTTCAGCGTCCTGTTGCCGCGTTTTGGCGAATCGCCGCGGCGTTCGAGCGTCTACATCGCTTCCGAGAGCACCTACACGATAGAGCGCTATCAGCAGGCGCTCCAGAAAGCGATCGAGATGCGTCAGAAGGCCGAGGAGGCCTACCAGCGCGCCGCCACCAAGGTCAAGCGCCAGGAAAGCAAAACCTGGCAGGCCGAGGCGGGTGATCTGGCGATCAAGAAGCGCAAGCCGGCGGCCAAGAAGGCCGCCAGCGCCGCACGCGCCTGAGTCGGCCGTGAACCAGTGCCGGGTGCGCAAACACCCGGTTCTGTTAAACTTCGCTGCATTCACCGCTGCGACGCTTGCCGTTGTGGCGGTTTTGTTTTGCCTCGCACCCGGCTAAAGTGGTGCGCCAACGGAGATCGCATGGCCAAGGAAGAACTGATCGAGATGCAGGGCAAGGTTGACGAAGTCCTGCCGGACACGCGTTTTCGCGTGACCCTGGACAACGGTCATCAGCTGGTCGCTTACAGCGCCGGCAAGATGAAGAAGAACCACATCCGCATCTTGGCCGGTGACCGGGTTTCGCTGGAACTCTCGCCCTACGACCTGAGCAAGGGCCGGATCACGTTCCGCCACCTCGAGCGTCGCGGCCCCGGCGGCTGATCAAGCTGCCTCAGGCTCAGCTGAGCAAGCCGCCTCGGCTTGCGCTGATCCAGCGAAGCCTCAGTTCCAGCTGAGAGGGTCGAGCCGGTAGTAGCCGGCCAGCTCACCGTACAGCGCCGGATGCAGCGCCGCCATCTCGCGCGGCTGCTCAAAAAACACCTCACTGGCCACGGCGAAGAACTCGGCTGGGTCGGTGGCCCCATATGCGCTCAAGAGGCCCGCGTCTCCTTGGGCGCTTCGCCATTGCAGGGCCTGGTATTCCGCGGCCATCACCCGGCTCCAGCGCTCATAGGCCGCGCGGCTCTTCAAGAGGGGCGCACCATTGGCAAAGCCTTTCAGCTGGTCCAGCTGATGCGCAAATTCGTGCACCACGACGTTCTGGCCGTCCGCCGGATCGGCCGCACCCATCACGACATCCCGCCACGACAGGAGCACCTGGCCCTGCACCCATGACTCCCCGGCCAGGGCGCGGCGCTGGTCCTGCATCACGCCGCCTGGCGCGTTGACCGGTCGGTCCACCACGAAGGCCCCCGGGTACAGCAGCACCTGGCGCAGGTTCGGGTACATGCCGCGTGTCACGCCCAGCAAGGGCAGGCAGGCCTGGGCGGCGATGGTCACCCGCATCTCGTCTGTCACCTCCAGATCGCCGCAGCCGATGATGGGCTTTTCGGCCAGGAAAACCTGGATCAGGCCCTTGAGCCGCATTTGAAGATCGGCAGGCAGCTGCGCGATCTGGGGCACGCGGCGGCGCAGGATGCGGCGCCAGGCCTGCGGAAAGGGCTGTTTCGCCAACTGATGGCGGCGGTAGCGGCGCCACAGCGGCGGGGCGATCAGGGCGGCGACGCCCAACAGGCCCAGAGCGAATATCAGGAACAGGGCCATGGCGCTTGCTTTGTCCGGGAAGAGGCTGTGACGGTCAGATGGGCGGTCCAGGCACGAATTCAAGAGCGAATGTCCCGGGCCAATGTCCTGAACAAGTGCCCGGGCTGTCGCCCAGCTGTCAGCGCGAAGTAGTGCTCCGGCCTTACGCTCGCTCCCATGCAGACAAGTGG
The DNA here is from genome assembly GCF_044043925.2 of Paucibacter sp. JuS9. Taxonomy (NCBI): domain Bacteria; kingdom Pseudomonadati; phylum Pseudomonadota; class Betaproteobacteria; order Burkholderiales; family Sphaerotilaceae; genus Roseateles; species Paucibacter sp. JuS9. Next base: position 3,355,684 of record NZ_CP194172.1, on the reverse strand, counting down.
CAAGTCACTCCAGGCCTGGCAGGTGATCAGCGGCGGCATTGCCGGCCTGGTGCTCAGCATCGGCCTGGGCCGCTTCTCCTACACACCGATGCTGCCACTGATGCAGTCGCAAGCCGGCTTGAGTGACGCCATGGCCGGTGCGCTCGCGGCGATCAACTATGCCGGCTACATGAGCGGCGCCTTGCTGGCCGCCTGGATCGACGACCCTCGCTGGCGGCAGCGGCTCTACAGCCATGGGCTGTGGCTATCCCTTCTGTCCTGCGTCTTGATGGCGCTGGCACCGAATGTCTGGCTCTGGGCCCTGGCGCGCTACCTGGGCGGCCTGTGCGGCGCTGCCGGCATGCTGCTGGGTTCAGGGCTGGTGCTGGGCTGGTTGATGCGCGCCGGCCGTCGGCCCGAACTGGGCCTGCATTTCACCGGACTGGGGCTGGGTATCGTGGTCTCGGCGCTGGGCGCGATGGCCATGGCACTGGTTCACCTGAACTGGGCGCACCAATGGCAGGGCTATGCGCTGATCGGTCTTCTCTTTCTCGTGCCAGCCTGGGCCTGGCGCCCGCCTGCGCCGCCGCCCGGAGTGGCTGCCGCAGGCGCGGCACCGGCGCGAAAGTGGATGGCGTTGATGATCGCCATGTACTTCTGCGCCGGCTGGGGATTTGTGATCAATGCGACCTTCACCGTCGCCATCGTCGAGCGCCAGCCGCTGCTGGCCGGGCAGGGCCCCTGGGCCTGGCTGCTGGTGGGCGTGGCTGCCACGCCCGCGGTGTTTCTCTGGGACCGTGTGGCCCGTCGGCTGGGCGACGTGCAGGCCCTGCTGGTCGCCTTTGCCGTGCAGACCGCCGGCGTGCTGCTGCTGGTGCTGTCCAGCTCTCTCATTGCGGCGCTGGCCGGCGCGCTGCTCTATGGCGCCACCTTTATCGGCATCGTCAGCCTGACGCTGGCATTGGCGGGTCGGCGTTCGCCAGCGAACCCTGGCAAGGCAATGGCGCGGCTGACGCTCAGCTACGGCGTCGCGCAGATCACGGCGCCGGCCTTGACCGGCGCCATGGTGCAAGCCAGTGGCAGCTACACCGGCGCGCTGTGGCTGACCGCCGCGGTGCTCTTGCTGGGCATGGTTGTCCTGGGCGCCTTGTTCAAGCTGGACTAGGTCCACCCTCCGCGAACCGTTCGCCCCGATCAGCCATCCGCACCACGAGCTGTGCCGGTTCGAAGCGCTCGCCATGGCGGGCTGCCAATTCTCGGCAACGGGCGACGAAGGCCGGCAAGCCCATCGCATTGATGAACTGCAAGGCGCCGCCCTGGAAGGGCGCGAAGCCCCAGCCGAAGATCGAGCCGATGTTGGCGTCAGCCACCGAGCGCAGCACGCCTTCATCGAGGCAGCGCGCCGCCTCGTTGGCCTGGATCAGCATCAGCCGATCCATCAGCTCGGCCTGCGTCGGCTGCTCGGCTGACTGCGGATACATCCCGGTCAGGCCCGACCACAGTCGCCGGCCGTCGTCATCCCAGTCGTAGAAGCCCTGGCCCGCCTTCTTGCCGATGCGACCCAGTTCGCTGATGCGGCGCAGCACGGCCTCGGCCGGATGCGCGCGATAGACCTGGCCGGCCGCCGCCAGGTCGCGCCGCGTCTGGTCGATCACATGCAGCGCCAGGCTCAGGCTCACCTCGTCCTGCAAGGCCAGCGGCGGCATGGGCATGCCGGCCTGCTGGCCCGCCACCTCGATGGCGCGTGGGTGCACGCCCTCGGCCAGCATCGCAATGCCTTCCATCACGTAGGTCGCGAAGACGCGGCTGGTGTAGAAGCCGCGCGAGTCGTTGACGACGATGGGCGTCTTGCCGATCTGCTGCACGAAGTCGAACGCCCGGGCCAGCGTGGCCTCGTTGGTCTGCGCGCCGCAGATGATCTCGACCAGGGGCATCTTGTCCACCGGGGAGAAAAAGTGCAGGCCGATGAACTGGGCCGGCCGAACGCTGGCCTCGGCCAGGCCGGTGATGGGCAGGGTCGAGGTGTTGGAGGCAAAGATCGCATCCGCCGCCAGCACGGCCTCCGCGGCCTTGGTCACTTCCGCCTTGATCGAGCGGTCTTCAAACACCGCCTCGATCACCAGCTCGCAGCCGTCCACATGGGCGTAGTCGCTGCAGGGTGTGATCAGCGCCAGCTGCGCCTCGCGCTGCTCGCTGGTGCGGCGTCCCTTCTTGACCGCCTGGTCCAGCAGCCAGCGTGAATGCTGCTTGCCGCGCTCGGCGGCTTCCATGGTCTGGTCCAGCAACACGACGGAGATGCCGACCGAGGCAGCAGCATGCGCGATGCCCGCGCCCATCATGCCGGCACCCAGCACAGCGAGCCGGCGGATCTTCTGCGGCTCGATGCCCGCGGGCCGCGAGGCGCCTTTCTTCAGCGCGTTCAGCTGGTACCAGAGCGTGCCCATCATGTTGCGCGAGGCAGGGCTCACTGCGCAGGCGGCAAAGAAGCGCGATTCGATTTCAAGGGCCCGGTCGATGTCGGTCAGGCCGCCTTCGAACACGCTGGACAGGATGTGCGTCAGAGCCGGGTAGTTGCCCCAGCTCTTGGTCGAAGCCATCGAGGGCGCCACCGACATCAATTGCGCCACCGCGGGCGAACGCGAGTCACCGCCGGGATAGCGGAACCGTGGCGCATCCCAGGGCTGCTGCGGCTTCTTCTTGCCTTGCTGCGCGATCCAGGCGCGGGCCTTGGCCATCGCTTCATCGGCATCGCTGGCCAACTCGTGGACCAGACCGGAGGCCAGGGCCTGGTCGGCGCGCACCTCCGTGCCTTCCAACATCCATTGAAGGGCCTGCTGCATGCCCACCAGCCGCGGCAGGCGTTGCGTGCCGCCGCCGCCTGGCAAGAGCCCGAGCTTCACTTCGGGCAGACCGAGCCTGGCCTTTCCGTCGTCGATCACGATGCGCCAATGGCAGCCCATGGCGATCTCCAGACCACCGCCGAGGCAGCGGCCGTTGAGCACCGCCACCACAGGCTTGCCGCAACGCTCCAGGCGCCGGATGAAGGCCTTGAAGCGCATCGATTCGTCGAAGGCCTGCTGCGCCGTGCCGAGTGCACGCAGCCGGTCCACATCGGCGCCAGCCAGAAAGTCGGGCTTGGCAGAGCGCAGGATCAGCGCCATGACCGCCGCATCGGTTTCCAGCCGCGCAGCCAGCTCGGCCAAGGGCAGGGCCAGCTCGTCATTGAGCACATTCATCGAATGGCCGGGCAGGTCCATGGTGGCGACCAGCAGGCCGCCTTCTTCCAGTTCGCAACGCAGGGCAGAGTCTTGTGCACCCTTCGCGCTTCGCGCTGTCCCGCCGAGCGGGAGTTGAGCCCCTTCGGGCGGCCGTGCGGTGCTCATGGTCAGACCCTCTCGATGATGGTTGCGATGCCCATGCCGCCGCCAACGCACAGCGTGGCGCAGCCGAGGTTCAGATGGCGGCGCTCCAGCTCCTCCAGCAAGGTGCCGAGGATGATGCAGCCGGTGGCACCCAGCGGGTGTCCCATGGCGATGGCGCCACCGTTGACGTTGACCTTGTCGAGCGAGACGCCGAGGTCGCGCGCCGTCTTCATCGGCACCACGGCGAAGGCTTCGTTGATCTCCCAGAGGTCGATGTCCGAGGCCTTGAGCCCGGCCTGCGCCAGCGCCTTCTGGCAAGCAGGCGTCGGACCCGTCAACATGATGGTGGGCTCGGAGCCGACCACGGCGGCTGCCCGTATCCGCGCTCTGGGCCGCAAGCCCGCCGCCTCGCCGCCGGCCTTGGAGCCGACCAGCATCAGCGCCGCGCCATCGACGATGCCGGAGGAATTGCCGGCATGGTGGATGTGCGGAATCTGCTCCAGCGTCGTGTACTTGCGCAGCGCTGTGGCATCGAAGCCCATGCCGCCCATCATGGCGAACGAGGGTTCGAGCCTGGCGAGCGTTTCCAGCGTGGTGCCGGGGCGGATGGTCTCGTCCTGCGCCAGCAGCGGCAGGCCGGCGATGTCCAGCACCGGCACGATGGAGCGGCTGAAATTGCCCGCCTCACGCGCCGCGGCGGCGCGCTGGTGCGATTGCACGGCGAAGGCGTCCACATCGCTGCGGCTGAATCCTTCCAGCGCCGCGATCAGGTCGGCGCTGATGCCTTGCGGAATGAAGCCGATCAACTGGTTGATGCGTGGGTCCATGAACCAGGCGCCGCCATCGCTGCCCATCGGCCAGCGACTCATCGATTCCACGCCACCGGCCACCACCAGGCGCTCAAAGCCGCTGGCCACCTTGGCGGCAGCCAGATTGATCGACTCCAGGCCCGAGGCGCAGAAGCGCGATTGGGTGACGCCGGCCACGCTCTCGGCCCAACCGGCATCGAGCACGGCGGTGCGGGCAATGTCGGCGCCCTGTTCTCCGACGGGTGTCACGCAGCCGAGCACCAGGTCGTCCACCAGCGAAGTGTCCAGGTGCTGGCGCTCCTGCAAGGCCTTGAGTAGCGTACGCAGCAGCCAGACCGGGCTGGCCTGGTGCAGGCCGCCGTCCTTCTTGCCCTTGCCGCGCGGCGTGCGGACATGGTCGAACAGATAGGCATCAAACATCGACTACTCCCTGAGGCCTACATGAAGCGCGAGGCCAGTTCCTTCATGATCTCATTCGTGCCGCCGTAGATGCGCGCTACTCGCGCATCGGCATAGAGCTCGGCGATCGGGTACTCCATCATGTAGCCGTAGCCGCCGAAGAGCTGCAGGCATTCGTCCATCACCTTGCAGGCCAGGTCGGTGCTCCAGGCCTTGACCAGGGCGGCGCGTGCGGCATCGAGCTCGCCCCTCAGGTGGGCCTGGATTGCCGCATCGACGGTGGCGCGTGCGGCCAGCACCTGGCTCTGCACCTCGGCCAGCTTGAAGCGGGTGTTCTGGAAGTCCCACACCGCCTTGCCGAAGGCCTGGCGCTCCTTGGTGTAGGCCACGGTGTCTGCCAGCGCACGCTCCATCGCGCCGATCGCGCTGACCGCAATGATCAGCCGCTCCTGCGGCAGCTCCTGCATCAGCTGGAAGAAGCCCTGGCCCTCGGCGCCGCTTGCTCCGCCGAGCAGGTTGGCCGCTGGAACGCGCAGGCCGTCGAAGAACAGCTCCGAGGTGTCTTGCGCCTTCATGCCGATCTTGTCGAGGTTGCGGCCGCGGCGGAATCCGTCGCGCAGCGTGCCGTCCTCGTTCTCCACCTCGGCCACCAGCAGGGATATGCCACGCGCGCCGGCCTCGCCGCCGGTGCGGCAGACCACGATCACCAGGTTGGCGTTCTGGCCGTTGGTGATGAAGACCTTCTGGCCGCTGATGAGGTAGTCGTCGCCATCACGCTTCGCTTGTGTGCGCACGCCTTGCAGGTCGGAGCCGGTGTCGGGCTCGGTCATGGCGATGGCGCCGACCAGCTCGCCGCTGGCCATCTTCGGCAGCCAGCGCTGCTTCTGCTCATCAGTGCCGTGATGAAGGATGTAGGGCGCGACGATGGCCGAATGCAGGCCGCCGCCAAAGCCGCTCAGATTGGCCCTTGCCTGCTCCAGCAGGATGACGGCCTCATGACCGAAGTCGCCGCCACCACCGCCATATTCCTCCGGCATGGCGGCACAGAGCAGACCGGTGGCGCCGGCTTCCAGCCAGGTGTCACGGCCCATCAGGCCAGCCTCGCGCCATGCGGCGGCGCGGGGCACCCAGCGTTCACGAAAGAAGCGCGCCACGCTGTCTTGCAGCATGCGGTGCTCGTCAGTCATCCAGGCCGAAGGGAACAGCGGGAGTGTCATGGGTGGGGCTCATTTGCGGGGCAAGAGGCCCATGCTAGGCCCCTGAAGCATGCCTGCAACAGCGTTTGCGCTTACGCTTGTGCCAAGGTGCCAATTGAATGGCGCCGCCAGGGAGTGCTGGATGGTGGATTCTGACGAGCGGGCTAGCGTCGGCATTTCATTGCATGTCTTTGTCACCCGGCTGATCTGGGCCTGCCTGAGTCCGGTGGTGCTGCTCGCCGCCTACCTGGCGTACGCCCGGGTGCAGCAGGTGCAAGCCGATCTGGACCGCCGTGCCGGCAACCAGGCCCATGCCCTGGCCGTCGACGTCGAGCAAGACCTTCATGGCCGCCTCAATGGGCTGCAGATGCTGGCGCGCTCGCCACTGCTCGACAAGCCCGAGGGCCTGCCATCCCTGTATGAGGAAGCTCAGGGTTTCCGGCAGGCTTTTGGCAGTCATGTGGTGCTGGCTGATCTGCAGATGCAGATGGTCTTCAACACCCGCTCGCCCTATGGCAGCCCATTGCCGCGCCTGCCCAAACCCAAAGGCCGCAGTGCGGTCCAGACGGCACTGGAAACTGGCCAGCCTGCCGTGGGCGACACCTTTGTCGGCCCGGTGGCCCAGCAGCTGCTTGTCGCTGTGGCCCAGCCCGTGCGGCGCGATGAAAAGAATGCCGGGGTGCTCTTGAGTGTGTTCGAGGCCACGCAGTTCCAGCCGCACCTGGACCGGCTGGCCGTGCCCGACGACTGGTCGGTCAGCCTGGTGGACAGCGGCGGCGTGCGCATCGCCCATCGTGGCGCAGCCAGCACGGACGGTGGCAAGCAGGTGAAGGTGCCGGTGGCCAGTACGCCCTGGTTTGCGCTGCTGGAGATACCGAGCTCGATCTATCGCGCGCCCTTGCTGGCGGCGGCGCTCACCTTGTCCATTGCGGTGCTTGGCGCCACGCTGGTCGGTGTGCTCGGCGGTTGGCTGGCCAGCCGGCGCCTGGGGCGTGCGGTGGCGGCGCTGTCGCCGGGTCACGAGGCTGAGCCGGAGGGCCGGCCGGTGGCGCAGATTCGCGAGATCAACGCAGCCAAGGCCTTGCTGGATCGTGCGGCCAGGCAGCGCAGCGAAGCCGACGAGGCCTTGCACCGCAGTGCCGAGCGCTATCGCCATCTGCTCGACAACATGCTGGAGGCATGCCAGATCCTGGATCGTGACTGGCGCTATCTCTACCTGAATGCGGCCGCAGCGCGGCAGAACCGGCAGCCGGTCGAGGCCATGCTGGGCTGGCGCATGCAGGAGGTGTTCCCGGGCATCGAGCACAGCGCGGCCTTTTTGCCACTGCAGGAATGCATGGAGCAGGGCAAGGAGTTCCGCGGCGAAGTGGAGTACCAGTTCCCCGACAACCAGGAGCTGTGCTGGTTCGAGCTCTATGTGCGCCGCTCGCCGGAAGGCATCACGATCCATAGCGTGGACATCAGCGAGCGCCGCCGTGCCGAGCAGGCAATCCGCGCAATCAATGCCGAACTCGAGCAGCGGGTGACAGAGCGCACCGCCGAGCTGATGCAGGCGCGCGAAGCCGCCGATGCCGCCAACCAGGCCAAGAGTGCCTTCGTGGCCAATATGAGCCACGAGATCCGCACGCCGATGAATGCCATCATCGGCCTCAACTACCTCTTGCGCCGCGATGCACAAGACAGCACATCGAAGGCACGGCTGGATCAGGTGGGCCAGGCAGCCTCACATCTGCTGCAGATCCTCAATGACATCCTCGACCTGTCCAAGATCGAGGCCGACAAGCTGGTGCTGGAGCAGACCGACTTTTCGCTGCGCGCCCTGCTGGAGCGCTGCCGCTCGCTGCTGGGGCCGCGCGCGCACGAGCAGGGGCTGAGCCTGGAGCTGAACATTGGCGAAGGCCTGCCCGACCTGCTGCGCGGTGACCCGACCCGGCTCAGCCAGGGCCTGCTGAACCTGCTCAGCAATGCGGTCAAGTTCACCGAGCGCGGTGGCGTGACGCTGGGCGTGAGCCTGCTGAGCGTAGGCCCGGCCGATGATGAACTGCAGCTGCGCTTTGCCGTGCGCGATACCGGCATTGGCATGGCGCCCGAGACCTTGCAGCAGCTGTTCCAGGCCTTTGTGCAGGGCGATGCATCAACCACCCGCCGCTTTGGCGGCACGGGCCTCGGCCTGGCCATCACGCAACGCCTGGCCCGGCTGATGGGCGGCGAGGTGGGCGTGACCAGCACGCTGGGGCAGGGCAGCGAGTTCTGGTTCAGCGCCCGGCTGATACGTGGTGAAGCCATGCCGCAGCCACTCACACGCGCCGGCGACGGCGAGCGCCTGCTGCGCGAGCGCTGCGCTGGTGCTCGTGTGCTGCTGGTCGAAGACAACCCGGTCAACCAGCAGGTCGGCCTGGAGCTGCTGCAGGCGGCCAGCCTCAAGGTCGAGGTGGCTGGCAATGGCGCCGAGGCCCTGGTGCTCCTGCAGCCACCGCAGCGCTTTGACCTCATCCTGATGGACATGCAGATGCCGCGCATGGACGGCCTGGAGGCGAGTCGGCGAATTCGCGCGATAGCCAGTCTGCAAGACCTGCCCATCCTGGCGATGACGGCCAATGCCTTCGGCGAAGACCGTGCGGCCTGCCTGGCTGCCGGCATGAACGACCATGTCTCCAAGCCCGTGGATCCGGCCGAACTCTATGCCGCGCTGTTGCGCTGGCTGCCGGCCACGGCGGGCGATTCCGCCTTGCCGGCACCGGTGCCTGCACCGCCGCCGCCCGAGGCCGAGGCACAGACGCTGGACCAGGTGCTGGGCCTGCGCTATTGCGGCGGTCGGCCCGACGCCTATCGGCGCGTGCTGGAGCAATTCGTCCAGCGCTATGCCGAGAGCGCGGCGGCGATGGAGGTGCTCTTGTCACAGCACGACACGGCCGGTCTCAGTCGCCTGGTGCATTCGCTGCGCGGTGCCTCCGCAACCATTGGCGCGCAACGCCTGCCCTTGCAGGTGCAGCGATTCGAGCTTGCGCTGAAGGAGAAGCCGCAGACCGAATGGCTGGCGGAGGCGAGGGCTCTCGGGCCGGAGCTGCAGGCCTTGCTGAAAGCCGTGCGCGAGCTGCTGGGCCAGCAGTAGGCTCAGTCGTTCGGTTCGCTGTCGTCTTCGACCGCTGCAGCGGCGGCAGCCCGGTCGGCCGCGCGGCTGTCCACGCCCTTGCGGCGGGCCTTGCGATCCGCCAGCTTCTTCTCGCGAGCTGCGTCGCTGGCCTTGGCCGCCTGGCACCAGGCCCCGAACTGTTCGGGCGTTTCCAGCGTGATGCGACCGAGGATGCCCTGGCGGAACTCGTAGATCAGGACCTCGGCAGCCTTCTGCATATTGACGCGGCCGCCACTCATCACCGCGCCGCGCTTGCGGCCGATGGCGGTCAGGAGGCCCTCGTCATCCAGCTCATACGCGGCCGCGCCAAGCTTGTAGCGTTGCTCGATGGCCACCGGGTACTCATGTCGCAGGTACGTGAGCAACTCCAGCGCCACTTCCTCCTCCTCGAAGGCATTGCGGCCGATGGCGCCACTGGAGGCGAGGTTGTAGCCGGTCTGCTCGACGCTGATGCGCGGCCACAGCATGCCGGGTGTATCGAACAGGTAGAAGTCATTCTCCAGCACCAGCTTCTGCTCGACCTTGGTGATGCCGGGCTCGTCGCCGGTCTTGGTCGACTTCTTGCCCATCAAGGTGTTGATCAGCGTGGACTTGCCGACGTTCGGAATGCCGCAGATCAAGACGCGCAAGGGCTTGGCCATGCCGCCGCGGTTGGGCGCCAGCGCGCGGCATTCGGCCGCCAGGGCCTTGGCCGGCGCGACCATCGAGGTGTCGAGCACCATGGCGCGGGTTTCCGGCATGGCCTGGTAATGCGCCAGCCACAGCGCATTGCGCGCGGGGTCGGCCAGGTCCTGCTTGTTCAGGACCTTGAGGCTGGGCTTGGCCTCGGTCAATTCGCGCAGCAGCGGGTTGCTGCTGGAGCCGGGCAGGCGGGCGTCGAGCAGCTCGATCACCACATCGATGCCGCCCTTCATGCGTTCCTTGATCGCGTTGCGGGTCGAGTTCATATGACCCGGGAACCATTGGATCGCCATTGCTGCTCGTCTTCTTTGCTGTGGGGTGTTTGGGGTGTATTGTCTCAGCACCGGATTGCGGGGCCAGGCCTTGCGCCTGAAGTTGCATGCCGGACAATCGCATTCCAATTCAAGATCTGGAGTAGTGCAATTGGCCGAAGAGATGCGCAAGCGCAAGTCGTGGCTTGATGGCTTCATGGCCTACCCGCTGCCCGCGGGGCTGAGCGAAGCTGCGGTGCGGCACAACATCGTGCTGCTGGACCAGTTGCTCTACGAACTGTGGCGCCTCGGTGAGAACCTCGTCTATGCCTGGAGCCCGAGCGGCCGCGGCCTGCGCGTGCTGGTGGCGCCGCACACGCTGCTGACCGAGTACGTGGCCGAGGCGGCCGACGAAGCCGGCCAATGGCGCCGCGCGCAATTGCTCGAGCACCTGATGACGCGGCGCGAGCACCTCTCGGCCGCTGCGCTCGATACCGCCGCCCAGCAACTGGGCCTGAAGCCGCGCCTGATCGAGCTGCCCTTCAACCTGGATGCCGGCCTGGGCCTGCCACTGGTGGCGGCCATCGTCGAGCGCTACGGCATCCGCCTGGTGCAGGACCGGGCCGTGATCCTGCTCGACGCGGTGGGCTTTTCCCTGCTCTCGCCACTGGAGCAGGTGGTGCAGCTCAATGCGCTGTCATGCTCGGTCAACGCGGCCTATGCCAAGCTGCTGGACCGCGAGATCAACATCAACTTCGCCCGCACGACGACCGGCGACGGCTTCTACATCTGGAACCGCATGCGCGGCATCGCGGCCAATGTGGAGCTGTACCAGCTGATGCAGTTCATCCTCGCCGACAACGCGATTGCGCGCGAGCGGGCGCCGCGCAAGACGACGGTGCCGCAGCTGCGTGCCTGCTTCCATGTCGGCTCGCACTATGAATTCCATCAGAGCGAAGGCCTGAACCCGACCTCGTTCAGCTATGTGGTGGGGCAGGTCACCATCGAGCTGGCGCGCATGGTGGAGCGCGCCTTGCCGGGCCAGATCCTGGTCGGCAAGTTCCGCACGCAGATGCGCGACGAGGCCACCGGCCGTGACGTCGAGATCGACAGCATCGAATTCGTCGAGCGCACTCGCGCCCCCCTGCAGCAGCTGGGTGGCCTGACGCTGGCCGGCGCCGAGATCGATGAAATCTCCTGCTACCTGACCGGCCCGGAAGCACCCGATGGCGCTTACGCGATCAGCGAATACGAGATCGCGGACAAGCATGGGCAGCCGCACCGCGTGTTCAATGCCAAGGTCAACATCCATCGCCGCGATGGCGCGCCCATCTTCCTGGGCCTGCGTGACGAGGACCTGATGGGCTTCGAGGCGCGGGTCGTCTAGCCTGCGTTCAAGGTTCGGCGCTGCGGCGAACGCGTGTCAGTTGTGCAAGCAGGTCGGCGGGCAGGGGCGACCACAAAGGGCTTTGCTCGATCAGAAAGTAGTCCTCCGCCGGCGAGGGCAGCCGGTCCTCGGCCAGCAGGGCGCGCAAGCGCGAATCAGCTTCCTGTCGCGCGCCAATCAGCTGGAGCAGCGAGAGTTCTGCGCCGGCGTCGACAGCGCCGGCCTGGATCCAGCGATGGACCAGCGTTGCATGCCGCAGGCGTTCCGTTGGAGGCATCAGCCTGACTGCCAGCAGCAGGTCCCGGACCCGGTGTGGCGATGGTGCTGCGCTCACGACGTCGGCCAGTGTGGGCAGCTTCTGTCGAACCAATGTCTGGGCATCGTCCTTGCGCCCCATCTCGACCCATTGATGAAGCAGGGGGTAGAGCAGGGACGTGTTGGCTGGCCGGCTGTTCGCGCGCCGCTCCAGCAGTTCGGCCGCCTTTTCATGCGCGCCCTCGGCCCGCAAGAGCATGGCTTGCATCAGTTGGACATAGGCGTGTTGCTGCTCCTCTGGCCCCAGGCCCTGCAGCGCTTCTTTGGCCTCTTTTGGCTGTCCCAGGGCTAGCCGCACATGAGCGAGGCTGAGCCGGGCTTCGATGCCCTGTGGCCCTTGCAGGCGATCAGGAAAGCGCTGCGCCCACTGCAGAAAGGCGCGCGCCCGCGTGGCTGTCAGCGGCAGCAGCTCGATCTCGTCCAGCGGCCGGCTGGCGTACGCCGATTCCAGCAGCAGCGCTTCTTCCAGCTGCCTGCGCGAGGCCGCGGATTCGCCATTGGCAGCCAGCGCATGGGCCAGGTTGCGCTTGATCAGGCCCGACAGCGGGTCCAGTTCGGCAGCCTGCTTCAAGCGCCGCAGCGCTGCCTCCATGTCGCCGCGCTCGCGGTCTACCTCACCGCGCCACATCTGCGCATTTGCGTTCTTGGGCGCGGCGGCCAGGGCTCGGTCGAGAAAGCTACCGGCCGCATCAAGATCCTGCTGGCTGAGCTTCAGGAGGCCAAAGCTGGCCACGGCTTCCGGTAACTCGGGCTGGCGACGCAAGGCCTCGCGCAGCAGAGGCTCGCAGTGCGCCAGCGTGCGCTGCAAGGGCCAGTCGCCATAGAGATGCTGGAAATGGAAGACGTCGCACAGGCCCACATAGGCCGGCGTGAGCCCCGGGTCGAGCTGCAGCGCCTGGCGGAATTTCTGTTCGGCCGCGGCGAGTTGCGCCGGGTCGCGCCGCGACCAGAGCCAACGGCCTTCCTGGTAGGCACGGGCGGCGGGCGTGTCGGCCAGCAGGCCGGCGTCGCCGGCTTGAGGTGGGCTCCAGGCTTGCCAGGCGATGAGTACCGTGGCTGCCAGCAAGGCCAGAGCGGCAAGAGCGGCCAGGCCATGCCAGGCTTGCAGGGCTCGCAAGGCTCGGGGCGGCGTGGCGCCTCCTGGCGCTTGCGGGGGCAGGGCGGCCTGGGCGGCCCTGGTGTCGGCGCTGGCTGGCTGCAAGAGCCGGTAGCCCTTGCCGCTCACGCTGCCGATGTAGCGATAGGGCCGCTCGGTATCGCCCAGCGCCTTGCGCAGTTGCGCCACCGCCTGGTAGACCGAGGCCTCGCTGACCACCACGCCCGGCCAGACGCCGTCCAGCAGCGCTTGCTGGCTCACCGTGCCTTCGCCGGCTGCGATCAAGAGCTGCAGCACGGCCATCAAGCGGGGCTCCAGCAGGCGCTCTTCTTCGGCGGCTAGCAGGCGGTTGCTGCCTGGATCGACCGTCCAGTCGCCCAGAAGCCAGCGCTGCGAGCTGTTCATGCCTGGCCTGCGGAGTTCCGCAAGTTCTTGATTTTCAAGGATTCAAGACGCATTCAGAAAACCTTTCGACAAGCTTCAGAGCAATTCCGGGCGGCTGCCGCCAGCATGCCGGCATTGCAACGAATGCTCCCCAGGACTGCCCGATGAAGAAGAATTGTCCGCTCCAATTTCTCCGTTGCCTGACGACCGGCCTCATGTTGCTGGCGGCCCTGCCGGGCATCGTCCGGGCCGAGGCGCCGGATGTCGGTCGCATTGAGTTCCAGGTGCCCGCCATCGCCGGGAAGCCTGGTTTCCTCACCCGGCTCTGGTACCCGGCCGCGGGTGGCAAGGTGCAAAGAATAGGCAAGAACCTGGTCCGGCAAGGCTATCTGGCTGTACCGGATGCCAAGCCGCTGACAGCGGCGCCGGCCCCCTTGATCGTCATGAACCATGGCTCGGGCGGCTCGGGCGAGGGCATGGCCTGGCTGGGCGTGGAACTGGTCCGGCACGGTGCCATCGTGATCGCGGCCGACCATCCGGGCAGCAGTGGCGGCGACCCGGAGCGGCCTGAGCTTCTGCAGATCTGGCGTCAGCCGCAGGAGGTCGGCCAGATGCTGGACGCCATCCTGGCCTCGCCATGGGGCGCGCGCATCGATCCCCAGCGCATTGCAGTGGTCGGCTTTTCGCTGGGTGGTACGGCGGCCCTGTCGCTGGCCGGCGGCCGGCTGGACTTCCAGCGCTTCCCGCGCTTCTGTGAGAGCCACGACGACGGCGCCTGCCGCGCTTTCCGTTCGCGCTTCGCGAGCCTGGATGCGGGCTTCTTCATGCAGGCCAATGCCGTTCTCAGGGAGCCGCGCATTCGCGCCGCCGTGGCGATTGCCGCCGGGCTGACCGAGTCGCTGACCGAAGCCTCGCTGCGAGGCTTGAAAGCGCCGGTGCTGTTGATCAGCGGTGAGCGCGACGGCCAGCTGCCGCCGGCCACCCACGTCAAGCCGATTCTTGGCTGGCTGCCAACTCACAGCCGCTATGTCGAGATCCAGCAAGCCTGGCACTTCAGCTTCCTTCCCTTGTGTGCGCCCACCGGCGTGGCAGTGCTGGCTGAAACCAACGAGTCATTTGCCTGCGAGGAGGCCGGCAAAAAACCGCGCGAGGAGATCCATCAGGAGGTGACGGCCGCCACCCTGCAGTTTCTGCGCGAGCAGCGCATACTCGCGCCGCTTTGAACCTGATCGCACAGCAGATCGCCGCCGTGGCACAGGCCGGCGTGAGTGCCGTACCCACGCCGCACAAGGCCTGAGAGCTTGAGGGCCTGCGGCCTTCAGTAGCGCGCAGCGGCCTGCAATTGCGCGCGCAGGCCCTGGGTCAGCGTCGTCAGCAACTGCTCCTGCACCTCGGCGCTGAGGGTTTGCTGGGCCAGGTGCTGCAGCAGCACTGGCTCGGCCAGGCGGAAGTAGAACGCTTGGTGGAACAGCGAGAAGGCCAGCGCGCGCACCGGCAGTGAATCGGCTTCACCGCCACAGATCAGGGCCACGGCGGCGCGCACCTGCTGGCGGCCGGGCTGCAAGGCCTGGCGGAAGATCTGGCCCGTGGCGTCGGCCGGGTCGGCCTGACTGCGCAGGAAAAACTGCACCCAGCTCTGCGGCAACTCGCCGCTCAGGATGTTGCGGGCCATGCTCAGCATGAAGGCGATCACGGCCTCGATCAGAGCTTCGGTGCCGCCATGCTGCTCGGTTGCCAGCCGCAGCGCTTGCAGAGGCGCGGCCTGGTCGGTCTTCAGACGCCCGGCCAGGAACTCGGCCGCGGCGCGGTAGAGCTCTTCCTTCGAGGCGAAGTGATAGGGGATGGCGGCCAGGTTGACGCCGGCATGGGCCGTGAGCATGCGCGTGGTCGCCAGTTCATAGCCTTGGGCGCCGATCACTTCCAGCGCGGCCTGGATCAGCTTCTGCCGCGTCTGTTCGCTGCGGGTGGGCTTGGGGCAGTCCTCGATGAGCATGCGCCATGCTGGTGCGACCCGGCCCGCAGGTCAATCAAGGGATGCCCCGTGAATACAACAAGGGCCGCGATGGCGGCCCTTGGATCAGGATTCAGCCCCTCCGTGCAGCACACGGCCTGGCCTTCGTCGTGGTTCGGACAAACCGGAGGGCTTGTCCTCGGTCACGACTCAGTCTTCATTGCGGAAAACCAGCTTCACTTCAGCGGTCTGCTTTTCGCCCGAACCTTCGTACTTCCACTCCAACAGGGCGGCGGTGACGGCCTTGTCGAAGACGCGCTTGGGCTCGGCTTCCAGCACGGTGACCTTGCTGACCTTGCCATCGGCATCGATGGCCAGTTCGGCCTTGACGCTGCCGTTGGAGATGCCCTTCTGGGCGGCTTCGCGCGGGAACTCCGGCGGCACCTTCTTGACAATCTTGGGTGCGGCGGCGTGGGCAGAGAGGGCCAGGCTCAGGGCGGCGGCGAAGGCGAAGAACTTGGAGACTTGCATGACGATGACTTCTTGGTAACGGTAGAGAGAGAAGAGAGAGATCTGTAGAGAGAAAGATCTGTAGAGAAAGCGGGCCTGGATCAGGCGGCGGCCGAGCGGAAGAAGCCCACGGCATCCAGCAGGCGGCTGGAGCTCGTCTTCAGCGCGTCGGTCGAGCGGCTCAGCTCGTCGACGAGCGTGGTGTTTTGCTGCGTGGTCTTGTCCAGCTCGTTCATGGCCTGGTTGACCACGCCGACGCCCGAGGCCTGCTCCTGGGCCGAGTGCGAGATTTCTTCGATCAGCTGACCCATGTTGTTGACTTCGTCGACGACCGAGCGGATGGTCACGCCGGCGTTGTTCACCAGGGTCGTGCCGTTCTCGACCTTGTCGGTGCTTTCCTGGATCAGGACCTTGATTTCCTTGGCGGCAGCCGCCGAGCGCGAAGCCAGGGCGCGCACTTCGGTGGCCACGACAGCGAAACCCTTGCCATGCTCGCCGGCACGCGCCGCTTCCACGGCGGCGTTCAGCGCCAGGATGTTGGTCTGGAAGGCGATGCCGTCGATTACGCCGATGATGTCGCCGATCTTCTTGGAGCTGGTGCTGATCTCCTGCATCGTCGAGACGACTTGCGATACCACGGCGCCACCGGCCGAGGCCGATTGACGGGCCTTGGTGGCGATGCCGGCGGCCTTGCGGGTCAGCTCGCTGGCGCCGCTCAGGTTGGCCGCAATCTGTTCCACCGAAGCGGCCGTGTTCTGCAAGCTGGCAGCCGAACGCGAGGTGCGGTCCGACAGGTCGACATTGCTGTCGGCGATGAGGTTGGAGCTCTGGGCCACTTCGCCGGCAGCGGTGCTGACGCTGTGGACCACGCCGCTCAGGGCCATCTGCATTTCATGCATGGCATGCAGCATCTGCGCCAGCTCGTCACTGCCTTGGGCGTCGATGTGCTGGGTCAGGTCGCCGGCGGCAATCGCCTCGGCGGCGGCCTGGGCCTTGCGGGCCGGAACGACGATGGAGCGAGCGATCACGATGCCGCCGCCCAGGCCGATCAACACGGCGACGAGCACCAGGAAGGCGGTCACGTAGATCGACTTCTGAGCGACATCGCTACCGGCCACGGCCAGGTCGCGGGCGCTTTCGAACTGCAGGTCCACGAGGCCCTTCAGGTCGTTCTGGTAGGCCTGCTGGGCCGGACGCACCACGGTGATCAGGCTTTCGCGGGCCTCATCAGGGCTGCCGGCTTCCTGCACCTTCAGGAACTTCTGCAGCGAGGAGAAGAACTCGGCCTGGTGCTCGCGCACGGCATTGAGGATCTGCTTTTCCTTGTCGCCGGCGAGCATTTCGGCCAGGCTGGACAGCTGCTTTTCGCTGTCGGCTTGAGCGGTCTCGAGGGCGGCCTTCTGCTTCTTGATCTGGCGTGCTTCGTCGAGCAGCAGCAGGTCGCGGGAAGCCCGGGCGATGACGTTCACATTGCCTTCCAGGGCATTGGCGGCGGCAATCTTCACCAGGCTGGAATTGGCGGTGCTGTTCAGGTCATTGGCCAGGCGATTGGAGTTCGCTGCGCCATAGGCGCCAATGGCAATCAGCAGGACGATCAGCAGCAGATAGCTCAGGCCCAGGCGCATGCTGATGCGCAGCTTGGAAAGCAGGTTCATCTAGGGAATCCCTCAGACTGTCAGTGGTTGGCGTGCCTTGCGCGGACCGGATGGTCGCTGGCACTTGGCGTAAGAAGAAGTTTCAAGCCAGATGCACCAAAACTCGTGAGTGCACATCGCTGGTCCTGTGAAGGATTGCCAAACGTGGGGATGGGTAATCCCTAGTTTGGGCCTCAACCCCCTGACCGCGGGCTTGCAGGCGTCAGAGTCAGGGCCGCGGACGGCTTCCAAAGATGGCCGAACCGACGCGCACCATCGTTGCACCTTCGAGGATGGCGGCTTCCATGTCGGCGCTCATGCCCATGGAGAGGGTGTCCATGCTGAGGCCCAGCTGTCGATTGGTGCGGGCCATCAACTCCGCCAGGGCGCGGTGCGGCAGGCGCTGTGCCTGCTCACCCTCAGCCGGCGCCGGAATCGCCATCAGGCCGCGCAGCTGCAGCCGCGGCAGGGAGGCGACGGCACGGGCCAGCTCGGGGAGATCTGCCGGCACGACGCCGCTCTTGCTGGCTTCGCCACTGATATTGACCTGCAGGCAGACCTGCATCGGCGGCAGGGACGCCGGCCGCTGCTCTGACAAGCGCTGTGCCAGCTTGAGACGGTCGACGCTGTGCACCCAATCAAAGGCCTCGGCCACGCCGCGGCTCTTGTTGCTTTGCAGCGGGCCGATCAGATGCCACTCGAGGCTGGAGCGCAGATCGGCCAGCTCGGCAATCTTGTCCAGGCCCTCCTGCACATAGTTCTCGCCGAAGCGATGTTCGCCCGCGGCGTGCGCCTCCCGCACTGCGTCCCCTGGAAACGTCTTGCTGACCACCAGCAACGTGACGCTTTGCACGGGTCGCGAGGCAGCCGTGCAGGCCGCGTCGATACGGTGGTGGAGCTGATACAAGTTGGCAGCGATCGTGGCCATAATGCTTCGACGTTTTCGGAGTAGCCCGACCCATGGACATCACCCAACTGCTGGCATTCTCGGTCAAGAACAAGGCCTCGGACTTGCATCTCTCTGCCGGTCTGCCACCGATGATCCGCGTGCACGGCGATGTGCGCCGTATCAACGTCGAGGCGCTCGACCATCGCGCGGTGCACGACATGGTGTACGACATCATGAACGACTCGCAGCGCAAGGCCTACGAGGAAACGCTGGAGGTCGACTTCTCATTCGAGATTCAGGGCCTGGCGCGTTTCCGGGTCAATGCCTTCAACCAGAACCGCGGCGCCGGCGCCGTGTTCCGGACCATTCCGTCCAAGATCCTGACGCTGGAGCAGCTGAACGCGCCCAAGGTCTTCGCCGAGCTGGCCTTGAAGCCGCGTGGCCTGGTGCTGGTGACCGGCCCCACGGGCTCGGGCAAGTCGACCACGCTGGCAGGCATGGTCAACCACCTTAACGAGAACGAATACGGCCACATCCTCACCATCGAGGACCCGATCGAATTCGTCCATGAATCCAAGAAGAGCCTGATCAACCAGCGCGAGGTCGGCCCGCACACGCTGAGCTTTGCCAACGCCTTGCGTTCGGCGCTTCGTGAAGACCCGGACGCGGTGCTGGTCGGCGAAATGCGCGACCTGGAAACCATCCGGCTGGCACTGACCGCGGCTGAAACTGGTCACCTGGTCTTCGGTACGCTGCATACCTCATCCGCGGCCAAGACCGTGGACCGTATCGTCGACGTGTTCCCGGCGGCCGAAAAGGAAATGGTCCGCGCCATGGTGTCGGAGTCGCTGGTGGCGGTGATCTCGCAGAGCCTTTGCAAGCTGAAGGACGGCAGCGGCCGGGTGGCTGCTCACGAGATCATGCTGGGCACCTCGGCCATCCGCAACCTGATCCGCGAGAACAAGGTGGCCCAGATGTACTCGGCCATCCAGACCGGCAATGCCATGGGCATGCAGACGCTGGACCAGAACCTCACCGACCTTGTCCGCCGCAACATCATCTCGCCGGCCGAGGCCCGCTCCAAAGCCAAGTTTCCGGAGAACTTTCCGGGCTGAAGCCCGGAAAGTTCGACGTCACTCATATGGCGTCAGCCATGTGAGTGACGGCAAAATTTGCCCCCGCAAGTCACGAACCGAAAGAGCCTTTCATGGAACGCGACCAGGCCTCGAAATTCATCAACGACCTCCTGCGCCTGATGGTCTCGCGCAAGGGCTCCGACCTGTTCCTGACGGCCGACTTTCCGCCGGCCATCAAGGTCGATGGCAAGGTCACCAAGGTGTCGCCGCAGCCACTGACCGGCCAGCACACGCTGCAGCTGGCGCGTTCCATCATGAACGACAAGCAGGCGGCGGAGTTTGAGCGCACCAAGGAGTGCAATTTCGCGATCTCGCCGCAAGGCATCGGCCGTTTCCGTGCCAATGCCTTCCTGCAGCAAGGCAGCGTGGGCCTCGTGCTGCGGACGATTCCGGCGACGCTGCCGACGATCAAGTCATTGGACCTGCCCGACATCCTGCGCGAAGTGGTGCAGACCAAGCGCGGCCTGGTGATCGTGGTGGGCGCCACCGGCTCCGGCAAGAGCACGACGCTGGCCGCCATGATCGACGAGCGCAACGAGACGACCTACGGCCACATCATCACGATCGAAGACCCGGTCGAGTTCGTTCATCCGCACAAGAACTGCATCGTCACCCAGCGTGAACTGGGCATCGACACCGACAGCTGGGAAATGGCCCTCAAGAACACGCTGCGCCAGGCGCCCGACGTGATCCTGATGGGCGAAATCCGCGACCGCGAGACGATGGAACACGCAGTGGCGTTTGCCGAGACAGGCCACCTCTGCATGGCCACGCTGCACGCCAACAGCGCCAACCAGGCGCTGGACCGCATCATCAACTTCTTCCCGGAAGAGCGGCGCGCGCAGCTCTTGATGGACTTGTCGCTGAACCTGCGCTCGCTGATCTCGCAGCGGCTCCTGCCACGTCAGGAAGGCAAGGGCCGGGTGGCAGCGGTCGAGATCCTGCTCAACACGCCGCTGGTGTCCGACATGATCTTCAAGGGCGAGGTCAGCGAGATCAAGGAGCTGATGAAGCGCTCGCGCGAGCAAGGCATGCAGACCTTCGACCAGGCGCTGTTCGACCTCTACGAGAACCACAAGGTGAGCTACGAAGACGCGCTGCGCAATGCCGACTCGGTGAACGACCTGCGACTGCAGATCAAGCTCAACAGCGAGCGCGCGCGCAGCGGCGACCTGAGCTCGGGCACCGAACACATGACCATTGTCTGAGGCCGGCCGCATGAGCAACCGCAGCTACGAAGCCATCACTCCGCGCCGTGTCGCCTTCCTCGGACTGGGCGTGATGGGCCACCCGATGGCCGGCCACCTGGCGCGCGCCGGCCATCACGTGACGGTCTACAACCGCACGGCCAGCAAGGCCGAAGCCTGGGCCGAGGAGTACGGCGGCTCGGCCGCGCCCACGCCGGCTGCGGCTGCGGCAGGCGCCGACATCGTGTTCGCATGCGTGGGCAACGACGCTGACCTGCGCTCGGTGGTGCTCGGTGAAACCGGCGCCTTCAAGGGCATGAAGCGCGGCGCGATCTTTGTGGACCACACCACGGCTTCTGCCGACGTCGCCCGCGAACTGCATGGCGAGGCCTTGCGCCTGGGCCTGAACTTCATCGACGCGCCGGTGTCCGGTGGTCAGGCAGGCGCCGTGAATGGCCTGCTGACCGTGATGTGCGGCGGCGATGCCGAGCCCTTCGAAGCGATCCAGCCTGTGGCGATGGCCTTCTCGAAGGCGGTCACCCGCGTGGGCGAATCGGGCGCCGGCCAACTGGCCAAGATGGTCAATCAGGTCTGCATTGCCGGCGTGGTCCAGGGCTTGGCCGAAGCGATTGCCTTCGGCCAGAAAGCGGGCCTGGACATGAAGCAGGTGCTGGACGTGATCGGCAAGGGCGCCGCGCAGAGCTGGCAGATGGACAACCGCGGCAAGACCATGGTGGACGACCAGTTCGAGTTCGGCTTCGCCGTAGACTGGATGCGCAAGGACCTTGGCCTGGTGCTGGATGAAGCCCGGCACAACGGCGCCAAGCTGCCGCTCACCGCCCTGGTGGACCAGTTCTACGCCGATGTGCAGGCCATGGGCGGAAGGCGCTGGGATACGTCCAGCCTGATCCGCCGACTGAAGTGATCAGTCTTTTTCCTTCGGAGGTGCTTTCGGCGTCATCCGCGCCAGCTCTTCCTCGCTGATCAGCTCGAACATCTTCACGACCTTCTTGACGCCGCTGACGGAGCTCGTGATCTCGGCGGCGCGGCTGGCTTCGCGCTCGGTCACGCGGCCGAGCAGGTAGACGTTGCCGCGTTCGACGACGACGTAGAAGGCATTGGCGAGCAGGTCCTTGGATTCGACCAGGCGACCCTTGACCTTGGTGGCCAGCAGGCTGTCATTGGCGCGGCTGGTCATCGAGCTGGTGAAGGTGACTTCCAGCTCGTTGATGACCCCACGCACGTTCTCGATCTTGCCGACCACGACCTCGGCCTTGCTCTTGTCGGCCTCGCTGGCCACTTCGCCGGTCAGCAGCACCATGCGGTTGTAGCTGTTGGCATTGACATGGGCGCGATCCGGCAGGTGGTGGCGCATGTTCTGGCCGACCTTGAGCTCGATGCTTTCGTCTTCCAGCTGCATGCCCGAGGTGCGGCGGTCGGTGGCGACCAGGGCGCCGCCCATCATGGCGCCGCCCACGATCAGAGGCGCACAGGCCGTGCTCAGCAGGGCGCTGGCGAGAACGGTGGCCAGCAGGGCGCTGCGGCGTGCTTGGTTCTGGATGCTCATGTGGGGATTCGTCCCTTGAAGAATTGGGTGGGTTGTCACTCGCCGCTGCCCAGCAGCTGCAGGTCGATCGCGTCGCACAGGCAATGTGCCAGCAGGCGCTGGCCTTCGGCCACTCGCGCCGGCCGGCTGTGCGGCAGGCGGATCTGGACATCGGTGTCGAGCAGCGCACTGCGCCACTCGTCGTCCTGGCTGCCGCTGAGCGCGATCACGGTCATGTCCTGCGCATGGGCCGCTTCCAATAGGGGTGCCAGCTGAGCGCGCGGGGCACCTTGCGACTCGAACAGCAAGAGCAGGTCGCCGGGGTGGCCCAGCACCTGGATCTGGCGGGCCAGCGCAGCGCCGGCATCGGCAGGCGCGCTCATCTGCAGCTGGCCATCGAGGAAAAGTGCGGCCAGGCCGGGTCTATCCTGCTCGAAGTGGCCGCTCAGCAGTGCGGCCATGTAGCGCGCATCCAGCGAGGACAGGCCCAGGCCGCAGCAAAGCACGCGGTTGCCGGCCGTGATGCCGTCAACCAGCAATTGAGCGGCGTCGGCCACCGGCCGCGAGAGGCTTTCAGCCACCTGGTACAGCAGGTCGGCGCTCTCGAAAAACTGTTGTTGGATTCTTTGCTCAAGCATTGGCTTGCATCATACCGAGGCATCGAATGCGGCCTGTAACCAGTCGAGTCGCTCGCCATCGAGCGCGAGCACGTCAAAGCGGCAGGGTGGCGGCGTGATCAGGCGCAGCAGGTAATGGCGCGCGGCCAGGATGATGCGGCGCTGCTTGGCGTAGCTCACGCTCGCCGCTGCGCCGCCGTGCGAACTGCTCGCGCGGGCGCGCACCTCGACGAAGACCAGGCAGCCGTCTGGCGTGCGCATGATCAGGTCGATCTCGCCGCCCCGCGCGCACGGCCCGCGTGCGACCCGATAATTGCGCTCCACCAGCTGCAGCCCCTGGCGCTGCAAATACTGCAAGGCGCGGTCTTCCGCCGCGTCGCCGCGCCCCTTCGGAGAGCCCCACTTGAGCATTGCCCCTGCCTCCCTGATGCTGCAAGCCGCAGAGGCTGCGGCCGGCGCTCAGCAGTATCCCGCCGCCTGCCTGTATCTGGTGGCCACGCCCATAGGCAATCTGGCGGATATCAGCTTGCGCGCGATCCAGGTCCTGTCGCTGGTCGATGCGGTGGCCTGTGAAGACACCCGCGTCACAGCGGGGCTCCTGCGACATCTGGGCCTGCACAAGCCGCTGCTCAGCCTGCATCAGCACAACGAGCATGAAGCTGCTGCAGGCCTGGTCGCGCGCTTGCAGGCGGGCGAGCGGATTGCCTATGTCAGCGATGCCGGCACGCCGGCTGTTTCCGACCCCGGCGCTGCGCTGGTGGCTGCGGTGCAGGCTGCGGGCCTGCGAACCCTGCCGCTGCCCGGCGCCAGCAGCGCGACAACGCTGATGAGTGTGGCTGGTGATGCGCAGGCGAGCGGCTTCCGCTTCGTCGGCTTCCTGCCGCCCAAGGGGCAGGAACGGCGCAGGCGCCTGCAGGCCCTCGTGGGCGCAGACCACAGCCAGGTGCTGTTCGAAGCACCTCACCGTATCGAGGATCTCTTGAATCTGCTGGCCGAGCTGGCGCCGCAGCAGCGCGTCACGCTGGGCCGGGAGTTGACCAAGCAATTCGAGACGGTGCATACGGCGCTGGCCGCCGAGCTGCCGGCCTGGTTGGCAGCCGATGCCCAGCGAGGGCGCGGCGAGTTCGTGCTGGTCTTGCATGCGGCTCCTGCCGCCGAATCGGCCGAAGAAGAGCTGCCCCTGCTGGCGCGACGCTCGCTGGAACTGCTGGCGGCCGAGCTGCCCTTGAAGCAGGCGGTTGCGCTGGCCGCAGAGATCAGCGGCGCGCCGCGCAACCAGCTCTACGAACTGGGGCTGGCGATGAAGAAGGCCCGCGAGGCCTGAATCGGCTGTCCTTTCAGTCGCGGCGGGCCTCTGCGCCTGGTTCATTGCCCCGGGGCGCTGGCAGACTTTGCGTTGTGCTTGGCGTGATGGATGTCCTTGCTCGCGCCTTCCTGCATCTTGTGCAGGCGGCGGCGCTCATGCCGGGTCACCGTGCCATCGGCCTTGGCCTTGTCCTCGGCCTTGTTGATGACGTGCTGCTCTTTCTCGAGCCGCCGGGTCTCGCGCGCCGTCAGGCTGCCGGAGGCTGCGCCCTGGGCAATGCGCGCCTGCTGATGGGCTTCACGCTGGTCGACGCGCGGCGTGGCCGGCGTCGTCGTGGGCGCAGTGGCTGCGGGAGCCTGCGCTTGGCTCAGGGCACTCAAGCCAGCAAAGCCGAGCAGGGCGATCAGGCGGATGTGACGGTTCATCAGAGGCTCCTTGGTTGGGGCGGGCAGCGCTGAATTGCGCGTGGCCAAACAACGCCATACCCGTGAGCTCGCCGACCGCACGAGGTGTAAAGAATCGTGAAAGCGCAGACCGTCGCGCGGGCAGCCGGTTCCAGCACTGACATCCGGTCGCCCCCCGATTGCGCCTGGTTTTCGATCATCCGGCAGGGGCTTTCGCCGCTCCTACAATGGCCCGATGATCGCTCGCGAACCCACCCTGGCCCGTCTCATCACGGCCCGAAGCAAGCTGCTGGAACCCTTCGGCCTCAGCGATGAGAGCCTGGCGAAAGCGTTGCGCCTGATCACCGAGCACCGGGTGGACGACGCCGACCTGTATTTCCAGACCACGCGCTCCGAGGGCTGGAGCCTGGAAGAGGGCATCGTCAAGAGCGGCAGCTTCTCGATCGACCAGGGCGTTGGCGTGCGCGCCGTTGCTGGTGAGAAGACGGCCTTTGCCTATTCCGACGACATTTCCGAAGCGGCGCTGCTGGATGCAGCTCGCACCGTGCGCACCATCGCCGCGGCGGGCCAGAGCAAGCGCGTGAAGGTGCCCAGCACGCCAGTCGTGCCGGGCAGCCGCACGCTTTACGGCGAGTCTGACCCCATCGCCAGCCTGGACAGCACCGAGAAGGTGAAGCTGCTGGAGCGCGCCGAGCGCATGGCCCGCGCCAAGGACCCGCGTGTAGCGCAGGTGATGGCCGGCCTGGCTGCCGAGCATGAAGTCGTCTTGATCGCACGCGCCGATGGCACCTTGGCCGCCGACGTGCGTCCGCTGGTGCGCCTTTCCATCACCGTGATTGCCGAGCAGGGCGAGCGCCGCGAGGTGGGCAGCGGTGGTGGTGGCGGCCGTTTCGGCCTGGCCTATTTCACCGACGAGATGATTGCCTGCTATGTCGAGCAGGCAGTCACCGCGGCGCTGACGAATCTGGAGTCGCGCCCGGCCCCGGCCGGCGAGATGACCGTGGTGCTCGGCCCTGGTTGGCCCGGCGTGCTCCTGCACGAGGCCGTCGGCCATGGCCTGGAAGGGGACTTCAACCGCAAGGGATCGAGCACCTTTGCCGGCCGCATCGGCCAGCGCGTGGCTGCCAAGGGCGTGACGGTGCTGGACGACGGCACCATTCCCGACCGGCGCGGCTCCCTGAACATCGACGACGAAGGCTGTGCCTCGCAGCGCAATGTCCTCATCGAGGACGGCATCCTGAAGGGATATATCCAGGACGCGATGAATGCCCGCCTGATGCGTGTGGCGCCCACCGGCAATGGCCGGCGCGAAAGCTATGCCCATA
The DNA here is from genome assembly GCF_044043925.2 of Paucibacter sp. JuS9. NCBI lineage: Bacteria > Pseudomonadati > Pseudomonadota > Betaproteobacteria > Burkholderiales > Sphaerotilaceae > Roseateles > Paucibacter sp. JuS9. The sequence goes on along the minus strand of NZ_CP194172.1, from coordinate 3,330,187 downwards.
CGCCCATGCCGCGCATGACCAACACCTATATGCTGGGGGGCGACAAGGACCCGCAGGAGATCATCGCGAGCATCAAGCGAGGCCTCTATGCCACGAACTTCGGCGGTGGCCAGGTCGACATCACCAGCGGCAAGTTCGTGTTCTCCGCGAGCGAGGCCTTCTGGGTCGAGAACGGCAAGATCCAGTACCCGGTCAAGGGTGCGACCATCATCGGCAACGGCCCGGATGCGTTGACGCGAGTCAGCATGATCGGCAACGACATGTCGCTCGATACCGGCGTGGGCGTCTGCGGCAAGGAAGGCCAGAGCGTGCCGGTGGGCGTGGGCCAGCCGACGCTGCGCATCGATGCCTTGACGGTGGGCGGCACCGCCTGATTGGCAACGCTGACTTGCCATAGCGTGAAGGCTGCATCGGCCGGAGCGCGTGCTACATTCAAGCCATGCTTTCGCTGAAGTCCTACTTTTTTGCGTTTTTTTGGTTCTCGCACCGCACCGGCGGCGGAGAGGCAAGCGCGTAAGCAGGCAAAGCGAACAAGCAAACCGAATCTCCAAAAACCGCCGGGCTCAAGACCCGGCGGTTTTTTTTCGCCGCTTGAGCCCCGCCATAGCTTTTTAGTCAGCCCACACGGAAAGAATCCAGTCCATGAACGCCAAGACCTCGACCCAGGCCGATCGCTGGTACTCCCCGCAGGACAAGACCAGCCAGACCGACGACCAGCGCATCCGCGACGTGACGCCGCTGCCGCCGCCGGAGCACCTGATCCGCTTCTTCCCGATCAGCGGCACGCCGATGGAGCAGTTGATCACCGGCACGCGCCAGAAGATCCGCAACATCATGGAACGCAAGGACGACCGGCTGCTGGTCGTCATCGGTCCCTGCTCGATCCACGACCCGGCCGCCGCCCTGGAATACGCCAAGCGCCTGATGGTCGAGCGCGAAAAGCACAAGGACACGCTCGAGATCGTCATGCGTGTCTATTTCGAGAAGCCACGCACCACGGTGGGCTGGAAGGGCCTGATCAACGACCCCTATCTCGATGAGAGCTACCGCATCGACGAAGGCCTGCGCATCGCGCGCCAGCTGCTGCTGGAGATCAACCGGTTGGGCATGCCGGCGGGCAGCGAGTTCCTCGACGTGATCTCGCCGCAGTACATCGGCGACCTGATCGCCTGGGGCGCCATCGGCGCGCGCACGACGGAGAGCCAGGTGCACCGCGAGCTGGCCTCGGGCCTCTCGGCGCCGATCGGCTTCAAGAACGGCACCGACGGCAATATCAAGATCGCCACCGATGCGATCCAGGCGGCGGCGCGTCCGCACCACTTCCTGTCAGTGCACAAGAACGGCCAGGTCGCCATCGTCGAGACCAAGGGCAACAAGGACTGCCACGTCATCCTGCGTGGCGGCAAGACGCCCAACTATGACGCCGCGAGCGTGGATGCGGCCTGCAAGGACCTGGTCGCGGCCAAGCTCGATTGCGCCTTGATGGTCGACTGCTCGCATGCCAACAGCAGCAAGCTGCACACGCGCCAGCTCGACGTGGCCCGCGACATCGCCTCGCAGCTGACTGCAGGCCGCCAGCAGATCTTCGGCGTGATGGTCGAGAGCCACCTGAACGACGGCGCCCAGAAATTCAGCCCTGGCAAGGACGACCCGAGCAAGCTCGAGTATGGCAAGAGCATCACCGACGCCTGCCTGGGCTGGGACGACTCCTTGCAGGTGCTGGACATCCTGAGCGAGGCAGTGCGTGCACGCCGCGCCAACTGACTCACAATCAATGTGTCCCAACTGCAGGATCACGGCATGCGCAAGCAAGTGAAGCTGGTGTTCGGCCCAGGCAAGGAAATCGACCTGGCCGTCGAGGCCGAGGAGGTCTTGTCATTCGAAGCATCGCGCCAATGGCTGGACGAGCAATTCGTCCGCCTGGGCTGCGAGCCGATGCGCGGCTCGGGCAAGGTGCTGGTGGCGGACAAGATTCTTGGTGTGGCTGCGGCGCTGGGCCCTGAGGGCTTCAAGGACGCCGCCGTGGCGCTGGACTACGCCCGTGCGGCCAGTGGCGCCTTGAGCAAGGCCCTGCTGAGGGTCGATGTGCCGAAGCAGACGCTGTCGTACTGAATAATTCCGCCCTTGAAATGCGCCGCGGCGTCCCCAGGTGGCTGGGCGCCGGCGGCGCTGCTGCCTTTACTGAATCGACAAGATCCCCATGAGCAAGCAAACCCATTCCTTCCAGGCCGAGGTCAAGCAGATCCTGCACCTCGTCACGCACTCGCTGTACTCCAACAAGGAAATCTTCCTGCGCGAGCTGGTCTCCAATGCCTCGGATGCCTGCGACAAGCTGCGCTTCGAAGCGCTGGACAACAACGCCCTGTTCGAAGACCAGCCGAATCTGGAAGTGCGCGTCAGCTTTGACACCGAGAAGCGCACCGTCACCATCAGCGACAACGGCATCGGCATGAGCGCCGATGAGGCGATTGCGCACCTGGGCACCATTGCCAAGAGCGGCACGCGCGAATTCATGGCAAAGCTCGAAGGCGATCAGAAAAAGGACGCCAACCTGATCGGCCAATTCGGCGTGGGCTTCTATTCAGGCTTCATCGTGGCGGAGCGCATCACGGTTGAAACCCGCCGCGCGGGCCTGGGCGCCGATGAGGGCGTGCGCTGGACTTCCGAGGGCACGGGCGACTACGAAGTCGAGACCATCAGCAAGCCCGGCCGCGGCACGGACGTGATCCTGCATCTGCGCGAAGGCGAGGACGAGTTCCTGAAGACCTGGCGCCTGAAGTCCATCATCAGCAAGTACTCCGACCACATCTCTCTGCCCATCCTGATGCGCAAGGAAAAGTGGGACCCGGAAAAGAGCGAGCAAGAAGTCACCGACGAATGGGAAAGCGTCAACAAGGCCTCGGCCCTGTGGTCGCGCTCCAAGAGCGAGGTGACGCAGGAACAGTACGAAGAGTTCTACAAGCAGATCAGCTACGACAGCGATGCGCCACTGGCCTACACGCACAACCGTGTCGAAGGCCGCAGCGAGTACACGCAGCTGCTCTACATCCCGGCCAAGGCGCCGATGGACCTGTGGAACCGCGACAAACGCGGCGGCGTGAAGCTCTATGTGAAGCGCGTCTTCATCATGGACGACGCCGAAGCACTGATGCCGGTCTACCTGCGCTTCGTCAAGGGCGTGATCGACTCGGCTGACCTGCCGCTGAACGTCTCGCGCGAACTGCTTCAGGAGAGCCGCGATGTGAAGGCGATCCGCGAAGGCTCGACCAAGCGCGTGCTCTCGATGCTGGAGTCGCTGGCGGACAGCGAAGACCAGGCCGAGAAAGACAAGTACGCCGCCTTCTGGAAGGACTTTGGTTCGGTGCTGAAGGAAGGCATTGGTGAAGATCACCAGAACCAGGAGCGCCTGGCCAAGCTGTTTCGCTTCGCCTCCACGCATGCCGACGCCGGCGTGAGCTTTGCCGACTATGTGTCGCGCATGAAGGAAGGCCAGGAGACGATCTACTACATCACGGCCGACTCGCTGGCTGCGGCCAAGAACAGCCCTCAACTCGAGATCTTCCGCAAGAAGGGCATCGAGGTCCTGCTGCTGGTGGACCGCGTGGACGAGTGGATGCTGTCCAACCTCTACGAATTCGAGGGCAAGACCCTGCAGTCGGTGGCCAAGGGTGCCGTCGACCTGGGCAAGCTGCAGGACGAGGAAGAGAAGAAGAAGGCCGAGGAAGTGGCCGAGAGCTTCAAGCCCGTGCTGGACAAGCTGAAAGAGGCGCTGAAGGACCGGGCCAAGGACGTGCGCGTGACCACTCGCCTGGTCGATTCACCGGCCTGTATCGTGGTGGAAGAGGGCGACATGTCCGGCCATCTGGCGCGCCTGCTGAAGCAGGCCGGCCAGCAGGCACCGGCCTCGCTGCCGACGCTTGAGATCAACGCCGAACACGCGCTTGTCAAGAAGCTCGAAGGTTCGACGCATTTCGATGATCTGGCCAACGTGCTGTTCGACCAGGCGGTGCTGGCCGAAGGTGGCAATCTGGAAGATCCGGCCGCCTACGTGAAGCGGGTCAACGCGATGCTCCTGGGCTGACGAACTGGCGACGGTTCAGGAAAATCCGTCGCCATCGAAGTCCACCTCGTCCTCCGGCCGTGCCAGCTCTGCAAAGGGCTCGCGCGGCCGCATGGCTTCCACTTGCTCGCGCAGCTTGGCGACCTGGTCGTTCCAGTAGTTGGGTGTACCAAACCAGGGGAAGGCGTGAGGGAAGGCCGGGTCGCCCCAGCGCTTGGCCAGCCAGCCGCTGTGGTGAATCATGCGTAGTGTGCGCAGCGGCTCGATCAGCGCGAGTTCGCGGCGATCAAACTCGGCCACGGTCTCATAGCCGTCGAGCACGCAGGCCAGTTGCTGGCGCATGCTCAAGTCGTCGCCTGAGAGCAGCATCCACAGGTCCTGGATGGCAGGGCCCATCACCGCATCGTCGAGATCAACGAAATGCGGGCCCTTGTCGGGCGTCCAGAGGATATTGCCGGGATGGCAGTCGCCATGCAGGCGCAGCGTCTTCAGGTCCGGAATCGCCCCAAAGGCTTCGTCGATGCTCGCCAGGCATTGCTGAACGACGTTTTCCCATGCAGGTCGGATCTCGGGTGCCAGCATGCCACTGTTCAAGAGCCAGTCGCGGGCCACGCGGCCCGGCTCGGCGCTGGCCCAGTGCAGGCGGTGCTTGAAAGGTCGTCGCTGGCCGACCAGATGGAATCGACCCAGGAGGCGGCCGATCCAGGTCAGTACCTCGGGGTCGTCCAGCTCTGGTGCCCGGCCACCCTGGCGAGGCGTGACCGCAAAGCGTTGGCCCTGATAGTGGCGCAGCGTCGAATCGCCCAGCAGCCAGGGCGCCGCGACCGGCACTTCGCTCTCCGCCAGTTCGGCGGCGAAGCTGTGCTCCTCGAGGATCTGCTCGTCTGTCCAACGTCCCGGGCGGTAGAACTTGGCCACGGCAATGCGGCCGTCTTCCAGATGGACCTGCAGCACGCGGTTTTCGTAGGAGTTCAGTTGCAGCAGGCGGCCATCGCCATAAAGACCGGCTTGCTCCAGCGCGTCCAGCATGAATTCCGGGGTCAGGTTGCCGAAGCTGGTGTCAGGGTCTTGGCTCATCAGGGCTCAAATGCAAACGGCGCCCGACTGTGGGCGCCGTCTGGCGATTATGGGCGCTGCGCCCAGCCTCGGCGTCAGCGCGGCGTGGAGGCGCCGTAGCGAGGCGAATCGACTACCACGCCGACGATGTCGTTCGGCGCTTCGTCCGGGAATTGGGAGTTGCCGCCCAGGGGTTCGGCGAATGGCGTGGTGTTGCGCAGGCCCGTGGCAGGCTGGGGCTCGGCGCGGCTGAGCGGCGGGCTGCCGGTCAGCGAGTCGAAACGGCTGTCGGGTGCAAAGAAGGAGTCGCCGAACAGGGCCGAGTCTTGCCAGAGGCTCTGGTCGCGGCCGCCGCGCCGGGCTTCGGCCACGCCAGCCATGCCAGGGCGGGCCGCAGGGCGCAAGGTGGGGGCCGCTTGCGGGCCGCGAGCGTTGTTGCTGCTGCTGAATGGCACCAGCAACTGCAGCTCCGCTGCGCTGGGCAGGTTGTCGATCGGGCAGCGCAGATAGCGCACGCGGCAGGCGCTCAGCACCGACTGCTTGATCTGCAAGGCCCGGCCGGACACGCTGCGTTCGTTGTCCAGGTCGATGGCGGCCAGCACCCGACCATTGGGACTGCAGATCGCGAAGGTGACGTGGATGGCGCCCAGCAGGTCGAACCAGTAGCGAACTTCCTTGGCTTCGGTGGGCTGGCAAAAGCGCACCAGGGGCAGCTTGGACAGGATGACGTGGTGCGGCAGCGCTTCCTTGAGCAGGCGATAGACGCGGCGCTCATCGGTGCTGAAGACCGGTCGGGCGGTCAGCGACCACTCGGTCGGCAGCGGCTTGACGCCTCGGTTGGGCCGGCGCAGCGCCCACAGCAGAGCAAGGGCCAGCAAGCCGCAGCTTGATACCAGCGCGATGATCCACGGAAGGTTTGCCGACATATCCCTCGCTCTCGCGATGTTGGCTGAAACGCAGAAATGCACCTGTACTGGGGTGCTTATCCGGCGAATGTAGCGGATATTTGCAACAAGTCACTACGGGCCTACCCGCTCAATGCGGGGGTAGACCACCCCTTGAGCGGGGGCCGGCAAGGCCGGGCGTCAGGCGCAACTCAGGGCGCGGGCAGGATTTCAAGGCTTGGGGCCTTTGCCACCATCACCAAGGCTCTGGGCCGCTTCGGTCACGCCGTCGACGATGGCGTGGAAGGTCTTCACATGCCTCTTCAGCGTGAAATCGACCTCGGCCAGGTGGCGCTCCAGCGCCTCGCCTACATGCGAGGCCACGGTGTCTGGCGGCAGGCGCAACCAGGCTTCGGATTCGGAACCGTCGCGCTCCACGGTTGCCCCCGCCTTGCGGGCGATCTTGAGCATGGGCGCGTTTTCGCTCAGAGCATGGATGAAAAGCGTCTCAATGCCCCGGTTGCGGGCATGCAGTGCCGCATGTTCGAACAGGCGGGCGCCAAACCCCCGGCCGCGAGCCTTTCCCATCACCGAAACGCCGAACTCCGCCATGGCCGGCTTGCCGACGCGCTGGGGCAGCGGTTCGTAGGCCAGATGGGCCATCGCCACCAGTTCCAGCTTCCGGTTGAAGATGCCCAGCACCTCATCGCGCTCGAAATCGAGGCCCAGGGCATATTTGCTGACCTGCTCGTCGGTAGCGGGGTAGCCAAAGCGCAGATAGCGATCCCGCTCGTCCAGCGCCAGCAGATGGTTCTTGATGCGTTGCCGGTGCCGCCTGGCCAGTGAGCGTATCGGCACCCAGGCCGACCAGCGGCGTAGTACCGCCTGATGCCAGGGCTGGCTTTCTTCACCGTCTTGCGGGGCGGGCAGGGTCATGGCGGATGGGCTTGGGCTGGCACTGATGCTAACCCGCGCATGAGGTCCCGGGCCCTCCGGGCTTAGCTGGCACGGTGTTTGGGGATTTCCCGAGGCTCTGCTACACTCGCGGGCTTTCCTCGACTTGGTTGCGGGGAAGAAGCTTTGGTTTCCTGGTATGAGAGGTCGCAGGGGCAGGTGCAATCCGGTCAACAAGCGGCACCGATTCAAGGACATCACAGCTGTTTTCAACCAATTAATCCTCCGCCAGCTCATTTGAGCCGGCCGGAATTTGAAAGAATCTCATGAAGACCTTCAGCGCCAAGCCGGCCGAAGTGACGCACGAGTGGTTTGTGATTGACGCCACCGACAAGGTGCTCGGACGTGTTGCCAGCGAAGTGGCACTCCGTTTGCGCGGCAAGCACAAGGCCATCTACACGCCTCACGTCGACACCGGTGACTTCATCGTCATCATCAACGCAGACAAGCTGCGCGTCACGGGCAACAAGGCCAATGACAAGGTGTACTACCGTCACTCGGGATTCCCGGGCGGTATCTACGCAACCAAGTTCAAGGACATGCAAGCCAAGCATCCGGGCCGCGCCCTGGAGAAGGCCGTCAAGGGCATGCTGCCCAAGGGCCCGCTGGGTTATGCCATGGTGAAGAAGCTGAAGGTGTACGCCGGTGATACCCACCCGCACGCCGCCCAGCAGCCCAAGGCTCTGGAAATCTAAGGAGCGGTGATGATCGGAAACTGGAACTACGGAACCGGCCGCCGCAAGTCGTCGGTTGCTCGCGTCTTCATCAAGAAGGGCACCGGCCAAATCACCATCAATGGCAAAGCCATTGTTGAGTATTTCGGCCGTCAAACTTCCATCATGATCGCCAAGCAGCCGCTGCTGCTGACGAACAACGGTGAAGCCTTCGACATCAAGATCAACGTCCACGGTGGCGGTGAGTCGGGTCAAGCCGGTGCAGTGCGCCACGGCATCACCCGCGCTCTGATCGACTATGACGCAGCCCTGAAGCCCGAACTGAGCCGCGCCGGCTTCGTCACTCGCGATGCGCGTGAAGTCGAGCGTAAGAAGGTCGGTCTGCACGGTGCACGTCGCAGGAAGCAGTTCAGCAAGCGCTGATCGAACTTCCCAGCCTGGCTCCGTCGGAGTCAGTCTTTCAACAAAGGCCGCTGTTCAGTGGCCTTTGTTGTTTCTGGAAAGGCCCTATATACCCATGCTCAGGAACGGGCCGGGATTTCAGGGGACAATCCGGCCCATCGATGGTTTTTGCCAGGAACAGCAATCATGAGCGCAGTGCTTGAATCCACCACCTCCAGCGAAATGCCGCCGGCACCGCTGGTCTTCACCGACAGTGCCGCCGACAAGGTGCGCGACCTGGTGGCCGAAGAAGGCAACCCCGACCTGAAACTGCGGGTCTTCGTGCAAGGCGGCGGCTGCTCGGGCTTCCAGTACGGCTTCACCTTTGACGAGGTGGCCAACGAGGACGACACCCAGATGAACAAGAATGGCGTGACGCTTCTGATCGACGCGATGAGCCTGCAGTACCTGATGGGCGCCGAGATCGACTACAAGGAAGACCTGCAAGGTGCGCAGTTCGTGATCAAGAACCCGAATGCCACGACCACCTGCGGTTGCGGCTCCAGCTTCACGGTCTGAACACCGCCGCTCGGCCATAGAGAAAGCCGCCCTCGGGCGGCTTTTTGCATTTCTGACCGCGCAGAGCCCTAGTGCGGGTAGAGCGCGCCGAGCATGCGCGGCCCGCGCGCACCCGTGACCGCCTCCAGATTGCCCGGCTCACGCTGGACGAAGCGCTGTGCCAGCCAGGCGAAGGCAGCGGCCTCGACCTGCATCGGCGGCAGGCCGCGCGCTGCCGTGCTGAGCACCTGGCTCGCCGGCAGGCGCGCTTGCAGGCGCCTCATCAGCTGGCCATTCAACGCACCGCCACCGCAGACCAGCAATTCAATCGGTGAGCCGACATGTGGCGCGATGGTTTCGACTGTCAGCTCCAACAGTGTGGCCTGCACGTCTTCCGCTCTGGCATTGGCTGCATGGCCTCGCACATGGCCGAGCAGCCAATCCAGGCTGAACAGATCGCGGCCGGTGCTGCGCGGCGGGGGCAGGGCAAACCAGGGTTCGGCCAGCATGGCCTTCAGAAGGCCTGGCAAGACGACGCCGCTGGCCGCCCAGGCGCCATCAGCGTCGTAGGCCAGCCCGCGTTGTTCAGCGATCCACAAATCCATCAGGCAGTTGCCGGGGCCGCAGTCGAAGCCGGTCGTTTGTCCGGCTGCCACCAACAGGCTCAGATTGCTGAAGCCGCCGATATTGAGCACGGCCACATCCGCATCCGTCCGACCGAACAGCGCGCGATGGAAGGCTGGTACCAACGGGGCGCCTTGGCCGCCCGCCGCCAGGTCGCGGTTGCGGAAGTCGCAGATGACGTCGATGCCGCTGAGCTCCGCCAGCAAGCTGCCATTGAGCAGCTGCAGGCTGTAGCCGCAACCGTCAAAGGCGAGCGGCTGATGGCGGATGGTCTGGCCGTGAGCGCCCAGGGCTGTTACCGGTTCGGCGATGCCTTGCAGGGCTTCGGCGGCAACGGCTGCATAGCTGCGGGCGACGCCGTTGGCGGCCAGGGCCATTCGGTGGGCTTCGTTGTCGCCGACACTGTTCAGCGCCAGCAACTCGCCGCGCAGCTCAGTCGGGAAGGGCTGGTGGCAATGCGCCAGCACTTCGACCTGCGTGGGGGAGGGAAAGCGAGCGAGTACGGCGTCAACACCGTCCAGCGAAGTGCCGGACATCAGGCCCAGGTAGAGCCCGGCTTGGCTGCTCATTGATCAGTCGGCGGCGCTCACGCCGTTGGCGATGGTGGCGGCAACCTGCAGCTGTGTCTGCGCACTGGCGACCTGCTGCTTGAATTGGGCGCGGGCCGTGGCCGGCAGTGGCACCGACTCGGAGGCGCGGGCCACCAGGCGCGGGTCTTGATGACGGCCGCCGATGCGGAATTCGAAATGCAGATGCGGCCCGGTAGCCCAGCCGGTCGAGCCGACCGCGCCAATGCGCTGCCCTTGCTCGACACGTTGGCCCTTCTTGACGTCGATCTTGCTCAAGTGGGCGTAGACCGTGGTGCGGTCGCCGGCATGGCGCAGATGCACCACATTGCCGAAGCCGTTCTGCCAGCCTGCGAAGTCAACCGTGGCGTCGCCGACGCTGCGCACGGCCGTGCCGGTCGGCGCGCCGTAGTCTGTGCCCAGGTGCTTGCGCCAGGTCTGCAGGATGGGGTGGAACCGCATCGAGAAGTTCGAGGTCACCCGCGAGAACTCCATCGGGCTGGCCAGGAAGGCACGGCGCTTGTTCTGGCCATCGAAGCCGTAGTAGCTGCCACGGCCGCTGGCTTCGTCGCGGTACCAGACTGCGGAATGGCTGCGACCGTTGTTGACGAACTCGGCAGCAACAACACGGCCGGCGGCGCCGTCCCAGTTGATCGGTTCGCCGTCGGCGGTGAGGCTTTCGTAGACGACCGAGAAGCGGTCGCCCTTGCGCAGCTCGCGGTGGAAATCGATGTCGCCGGAGAACATGTCGGCCAGCTGCGATGCCACGCCGTCAGGAATGCGGGCATCGTCCGTCGCGGCGAACAGTGAGGTTTGCACCGTGCCACTGCCCATGCGAACTTGCGACTGCATGGCCACGGTCTCCAGGCGAGAGGCGAAGCCCTTGCCTTGGCGCTCGATCGTCAGACGACTGAAATGAGTGGCTTGCTGCTCGGACTTTTCGGCCGGGAAGCGGGCGATGAGCTTGTCCACCGTGCCCGAGGCATCGGCAGAGACTTGCACCATCTTGCCGACGCGGCCTTGCAGGACACGACGAGCCAGCGGGTCGCTGCGCAGGAAGGCAGCGGCAGCGGCATCGAAGGCGCCCATGCGCCGCAGCAGGGAATCGGCGGTGTCGCTGGAGCGGGTGATGTCGTTGCGGGTCAGCGAGAGCTTGTTGGCGGCCAGGGCGGCCAGCTGCTCTTCAAGGCTGTCGGTCGTGACGACTTCGCGGACCTGACGCTGGGGCAGGTCTTGCGCATCGGGGGCCAGCGGTGCAATGCCGAAGGCGGTGATCGCGAACGTGCTGAGGACGCCGACCACGCTGCCGGTGAGCGCGCGCGGATGCTTGGCTGCGAAAGCCTCGGCCAGGCGGCCTGCCTTCAGCAACTCTTCAATCCAATCGTTCAATCGGCCAGGGAATCCCACGGGCAATGTTCTTGTCGCGTACTTGTTGTGTACTTGCTTGAGAAGGCCGCCGATGCGGCGTCCACTAGAATTCGCACGCCTTGGGCAGTCCCTTGGGAGCCAAAAGCGAGCCGCGAGTATACCGGCCCGCTTTCCCGGTCAATGTCTAGGAAACCCGAGAAATCAAGACCTTAGCGCTGGCTGAGGGAAACTTTACACAGCCCATGTCCGAATCGCGAACAAGCCCCGCCACCCCTGCCCACCCGGTGACAGATCGTGTCCGCGAAGCACTCGCGCAATCCTTGCGCGGTGCCGATGAGCTGCTGCCCGAGGCCGACTGGGTCAAGAAGCTGGCCAAGAGCGAGGCCACCGGTGTGCCGCTGCGCATCAAGCTGGGCCTGGACCCGACCGCGCCCGACATCCACATCGGTCACACCGTGGTGCTGAACAAGATGCGCCAGCTGCAGGACCTGGGCCACCAGGTGATCTTCCTGATCGGCGACTTCACGTCGATGATCGGCGACCCGTCCGGCCGCAACAGCACCCGCCCGCCCTTGACCAAAGAGCAGATCCTGGCCAACGCCGAGACCTATTACAAGCAGGCCAGCCTGGTGCTGGACCCGGCGCGCACCGAGATTCGCTACAACAGCGAATGGAGCGACCCGCTGGGTGCTGCCGGCATGATCCAGCTCGCCAGCAAGTACACGGTCGCCCGGATGATGGAGCGAGACGACTTCACCAAGCGCTTCGCCGCGCAGACTCCGATCTCGGTCCACGAATTCCTCTACCCGCTGATGCAGGGCTATGACTCGGTGGCCCTGAAGAGCGACCTCGAGCTCGGCGGCACCGACCAGAAGTTCAATTTGCTGATGGGCCGCCATCTGCAGCAGGAATACGGCCAGGAGCCGCAGTGCATCCTGACCATGCCGCTGCTGGAAGGCCTGGATGGTGTGGACAAGATGTCCAAGTCCAAGAACAACTACATCGGCATCACCGAACCGGCCAACACCATGTTCGCCAAGGTACTCTCGATCAGCGACGAGCTGATGTGGAAGTGGTTCACGCTCCTGAGCTTCAGGAGCCTGGCCGAGATCGCGGCGTTGAAAGCCGAGGTCGTGGGCGGACGCAACCCGAAGGATGCAAAGGTGTTGCTGGCCAAGGAAATCACCGCGCGCTTCCACAGCGCCGCGGCGGCCGAGAGCGCCGAGGCGGATTTCAACAACCGCGCCAAGGGCGGCATTCCGGATGAGGTGCCCGAGGTGAGCCTCGGCGGCGCGCCGCTGATGATCGGCAAGGTGCTGCTGGGTGCGGGCCTGGTAGCTTCTGGCGGAGAAGCCACACGGATGATCGAGCAGGGCGGCGTCAAGATCGACGGCGTGACCATCAGCGACAAGGCCTTGAAGCTCGAAGCCGGCACCTTCGTCGCCCAGGTCGGCAAGCGCAAGTTCGCGCGCGTCACACTGGGCGCCTGACTTCTCCGGCGCAAGAAAAAAAGGCCCGGCCCCTTTGCGGGGGCCGGGCCTTTCATTTTGGCGATCGCTCAGGGATAGCTGATCGTCAACGTATAGCCCATGGTCGTGCTGGAGCCGGCGTAGGACTGCACCTTGATGTAGACCGTGCGCGCGGTTGCCGTGTTGGTGTAGGTCATCGACTCGCTTGAAGTAGAGCTTTCCGAGCGGGCCAGGCCGGCACCGGAGCTGGTCACCAGGTACAGGTCGTAGTCGGTGCCGCTGGGGCCGACCATGTCGACACGGATGCGCTGGTTGGCGGCCAGGCTGACGCTGAAGTAGTCCTTGTCCGACGTCGTGCCGATGAAGCCGTTGACGGTGGCGCGCTTGCCCACGGCATTGGCCTTTGCGATGGTGTTGTTGGACTCGGACTCGGTCATGCCGGCGCTGACATTGCTGACCTCAAAGCTCACCGGGCTTGACGTGGTGCTGTTGCCGGCCGCGTCGAATGCCTTGGCGACCAGGCTGTGCGTGCCGTTGGCGAGCAGCGAGGAGTCAACGTCGAGCTTGTAGGGTGCGCTGGTCAGCGTGGTCTTGAGGCCGCCGTCCAGCCAGAGCTCGACCTTGGTGACTCCGACGTTGTCGCTGGCTGTGGCGTTCAGCGTGATCGTGCCGGTGTTGCCGGTCACGCTCGCGCTGACCGTCGGCGGCGTCTGGTCGGCGCCGTCCACGGTCTGGTTGACCCACAGCGGGGCCGACCACAGCACCTTGCCGTCGTCCTGTGTGAGCTTGGCGTAGTAGAAGTGCTTGCCCATGCTCGGCGTGATCGACACAGCGGGGCTGTTGCTCAGCAGGCTCACCGTGCCATTGCGACCCGGAACGCCTTCGTAGATTTCTGTCAGGGCAACGGTGCGGCCGTTCGGGTTGGCATAGCCGACATTGAGGTTCAGCGGGCCGATATTGTCGAAGCGCTCGCCCATGATGTGGCCGTTGGCGCTCAGCACCACCTGCGAGTTCTTGTCCATCGTGGCGAAGACGCGGCGTGCACGCAGCGCTTCCACCATGCTGGCCTTGGTCAGCGCGGTGCCATTCGGGATCAGCACGGCCGTCCGGTTGGTGTACGACAGGCCCCAGTTGGCGCAGTGGTTGTCCTGGTTGGTTGCCGGTGCAACATGGAACCCGCGCTCCAGCAGCTTCTTGTAGCTGCCTTCGTAGAGGCTGCGTGAGGTCTCGGTCTCCGTCGTATTGCTGGAGAACGCCGAGGTGTTCATGATCTCGGCCATCACCATCACTTCGTCGCCGTCGGCGGTATAGCCGAGATCGACGCCATTGACCACGAACTGGCCCGTGCTGTCGGGGTGGTTGAACTGGCCGACCAGGCCCTGCGTACGCATGGTCGTGTAGAGCGCGGCGTAGTCGGTCTTGGAGGTGTAGCGGTCGCCGAACAGTTCGCCGCTGCCGTTGTATTCCCAAGAGAACAGCTCATTGCTGTTGAAGATGTTCAGGTGGCCGCCATTGCTGATCACGCCCCATTCCATGCCGTAGAGCGCCAGGAAGCCTGGGGTCGCAGCCGTGTAGTTGGCGGCGATCGTCAGGCCATTCTGGTAGCGGGCCTTGGCCACCGACGAACTGGCCGAGGTGTTGGTGCCCGTGGAGCCGTCGAAGTAGTGGTTGTGATCGGTGTTGGCCAGGAAGTCCAGGCCAGCGTTCTTGGCATACGGGAACGCGGCATCCGGGCCGAACTCGCCGCTTTGTGCGGGCAGCGAGGAACTGCAGGTCGCAATGGCGCCGCCACCGTCCGAATCATTCGTCTGGCCGTGGAAGGTGCCGTAGTAGATCGTGTAGGGCCAGGAGCCGGTGGCGGGCGTTGCAGCCTGGGCGCGGCGCTTGTCGGTCTCGACATTGCTGGCGATGGCCAGCGCCTTGAAGGTGGGCATGGCCACGCGGGGCGTCTTGCCCAGCGAGAGCGGCCAGCTTTGCGTGACCGGCGCATGGTCGCCGCTGTAGCCAGCGAGCAGTGCCGCGACCTTCGCCTTGCTGCTTTCGACCTTGGGCGCCTGCTCGGCATCGGCGCTCAGGGCCGTCATGCGGACGGTATAGATGCCGTCGGCCAGCTTGGACTGATCACCGCTGCGGCCAGCCCAGGCCAGGCGCACGCTTTGCGGCTTGCCCGCATAGCTTTGCAGGCCGCTCCATTCCTGGACGACAGTGCCGGCCGGGTTCAGCAGCTCGACCTGATAGGCGAGCAGTTGGCCGTCGGGGGCGCCGGGATAGTCCAGCAGCACGGACAGCGTGCGAGCGCCGCTCGCCTCGTTGCTGACGAAGGGCACGTCCAGCGCCGCTTCGAACTCATGGTGGTCCGGGTACTTGACGCTCGGATGGACGGCTTGTGCCGAGACCGTCGGCTCGACAGTGGCGTTGCCTTGCGCCGCCTGTGACTTGGCGGTCTCACCGCCACCGCAGGCGGACAGCAGGACAGCCAGCGTGGTGATGCTGGCGACGCGCAGCCCTTGGGCTGTCTTGAAGATGTATGTGGTGTTCACGTTGATTCGCTTTCAGCGCACGATGGCGCATCGGTGCGACGCATCCCGGCGGGACGCGGCACGGTTCACTCAAGAGGGGTCTGTTGCAGCGAAGCGCTCAGCTCGCGCGGCGGCGGCGGGCTACAAAACCGATGCCGCCGAGGCCGGCCATCAGGAGACCGAGGCTGCCGGGCTCAGGGATGACCGCTTCCGGGATTTCCGTGCCGGACAGGGTCACCATGTCGTAGCGGATGGTGCCGCTGGAGCCGTAGCCGCTAGTGGCGCCGACGTAGCCCGAGGTGCCCGGCGCAAACATTGCCACCAGTTGAACCCCGAACAGCGGATTGTTGTCAGCGCCTTCGATGTCGGCAAAGCTGAAGCTGCGGTTGTTGAGGAAGCTGGTGCTGCTGATCTGGAACTGCGAAGCCTTGGTCCAGCTGTCGCCATCGTCCAGCGTGTATAGCAGGGCGGTCCAGGCCGAGCCCGTGCCGCTGTTGCGCTGGTCGAAGGTGAACGACACGTCCTGGTAGCCGCTGGTATCGATCATGAACTGCACGCCGCGGGTCATATTGCCGGTCGAGATCGTGCCGTAGCCGGTGGTGTTCAAGGCATTGTTGGGGCTGCCCGAGTCCGTTGAACCGGAACCCGAGACAAAGGCGGTGGTCACGCCGCCCAGGGTGGAAAACGACGCGCCGTTCATGCTGAACGTCTGCTTGGTGCTGCTGGTGTTGTAGTTCCACTGCGCGATGGCAACGGGCGTGGCTTGTGCGCTGGACGCGATCAATGCGGCTGCAGCGAGGAGGAGAGCGGGCTTGAACTGCATGGGTAATCCAAAAATCTGAAGTCAATCAACCGCAAACGTTTGGCGAATCCTGTGTCGAAACGTGCGCGGGCAAACCCCGGCCGTGCGATCAGCATTGAGCGAGGGAAGCTGCAGCGTAGACGCTGTTTATGACAACTTTGCACGGGGAAGCCCCGATGTGCGTTGGTGTTTTGCATCGACCGCCCCGCGCCTGAGGGGGTTGACGAATTGACGGTGGCCAACGTTTGCGACTCGGCGCCAAAAAACGGTGCGTGTTGCACCGTGGCCCGCCCCGTTGCGGGGCGGGCTGGCTTGCCTGCAGCGCTCAGCTCAAGGCTTGACCGGGCGTGGGTAGTTGCCCGGCTTGGGCGTCACCAGCGGCTTGTCGGCCATGGTCTTCTTCAATTGCGCGATGGCGACTTCGAGCTGCGCATCACGGCCGAGGAAGGTGGCGCGTGGAGCGTTGTCGATCTCGATGTCCGGCTTCACACCGACGCCCTCGATCAGGAAGCGGCCTTTCGGTGTCATCTGGCCGGTTTCTGCGGCGCGCATGATGCCGTTGTCCAGCAGGCGGTTGCCGTCCGAGAGCCAGACGCCGGCGCCAGAGGTCTGCTTGCCGATCACCGGGCCCAGGCCCAGGCGCTTGAAGCCCTCGGCGAAGGTTTCACCGTCCGAGTAGGTGTCTTCGTTGACCAGAACCACGACATGGCCCCGAAACGCATGCTGCATGTTGGGGTACACCGCGGCACCTTGCGGAGCGCGGGGCTGCCAGAAAGCCCAGGCACGGCGCAGCAGCTTCTCCAGGATCCAGCTGTCGATGTTGCCGCCGTTGTTGTATCGGACGTCGATGATCAGGCCCTCGCGGTCGCTGTGGGCATAGAACTCACGCGCGAAGTCGGCGATGTCGTCCGGCCCCATGGCGCGCAAATGCAGATAGCCGATGCGACCTTCGCTGGCCTTGGCGACGGCACGGGCGTTGCCGTAACGCCAGTCGTTGTAGCGCAGTGCCGCGTCGCGGCGTTGCGTCACCGGCGTGATGATGCGCTGCACCGTCTTGCCGTCCGCAGCTAGCTTCACGTCGATCAACACCTGCTTGCCGGCCTGCCCGCGCAGCAGCTCGGAGATATGCGGTGCTTCGCCAGCCTTGCGGCCGTTGACGGCAGTGATCACATCGCCAGCTTTCAGGCCCAGAGCGGGCGAGCCCAGCGGCCCAGCTTCATTCGGCAGCTCGGGGTCGCTGAGATAGATCTGTTCGATCTTCCAGCCGTCGGCCACCTTCGAGAGGCGTGCGCCGAGGCCAGCCAGGCCGGGCTCATCCGGCGTAGCACGCAGGTCGCCGGCGCCCACCTGGCTGTGCAGGGCGCCCAATTCGCTGACCATCTGCGCCATCAGCTCGGCCAGTTCGGCGCGGTCGGTGATGCGACCCACCAGTGGCTCGTACTTGCTGCGC
The DNA here is from genome assembly GCF_044043925.2 of Paucibacter sp. JuS9. Lineage (NCBI taxonomy): Bacteria > Pseudomonadati > Pseudomonadota > Betaproteobacteria > Burkholderiales > Sphaerotilaceae > Roseateles > Paucibacter sp. JuS9. The sequence continues at coordinate 3,312,822 of NZ_CP194172.1, read as the reverse complement.
ACGGCCTTCCAGTCGACGCCGTGCATGGCCTTGTCGTAGAAGTGCTCGCGGTGCATCAGCCAGGCGTCGGCAAACATCTGCTTCCACTCGGACTTCGGGCTGGTCGCGATCTGCCAGTCGCTCCAGCGCACCTGGAACTTGTTGGCCTCGCCGGGCAGCTTGGGGCCGGCGTCGATGATGTGGATGTCGGGCGCACTGCCCGGGCTGGCGCCACGCACAAGCATCATCTTCTTGCCGTCGGCGCTGAGCTCGTAGGCGCGCACGTCGCTCGCCATGTTCTCCAGGCTGCCGCCCTGGTTGTCGATGGCGAAGGTCTTCAAGAGGCCGCGGCGCTCGCCTTCGGTATCGAGCACCCACAAGCGTTTGCCGTCGGTGCGCAGCGCGTAGTAGTTGCCAGCCGGCATGGGCAGTTCATACAGGCGCTCGGCCAGGCCGTCGAACTGAATGGCGGGCTTGGCCTTGCTGTCGGGCTTTGCGTCTGCCTTTGCATCGGGCTTGGTATCGGACTTCGCTTCGGCCTTCGCCTCGGGCTTGGCGTCCGCCTTGGCCTCGGCTTGCTCCAGCTCATCCTTGGCTGCAAACGGGAAGCGGCTACCGGCCTGCAGCGACAAGGCATACACCTTGGCGCGGCGGTCGAAGTTCGGCCCGGTGTTGCGGTCACCCCAGGGGCTGCCGTTGCCGGCAATGGTGATCTGGCGGTTGGAGACGAAATACAGCCATTTGCCGTCCGGGCTGAAACTTGGCGAGTCGCTGTCGTAGCGGTCGCTGGTCAGCTGATGCAGCTTGTCGTCGGCAATGCTGTAGAGCATCAACTGCGCACGGTCCACATTGCGCTGCGCCTGCGGGAACGCGAGGCTGCGGCTGTCGCTGGCCCAGGCGATTTCGCCGATGGTCGATTCGAGCTTGGCCTGGGTGACGAGGCGGGTGCTGACCTTGGGACTTGCCTTCAGGTCGGTGAGGAAGAGGCGGCCTTCCTTGTCGACATGGGCGATGTAGCGGCCGTCCGGCGAGACCTTGAGTTCACGGCGCAGCGTGTTGCCGTCCGTGGTGATCTGCTCGGGCTTGGCCAGGCCATTGGCGGCAAAGCGCCAGATCTCGTGCTCGCCGCTGAAATCGCAGATGGCATAGACCTGCCTGCTGTCGGCGCTGAATTCACCCTTGCGGCAGCGGCCATCGGCCGGTGTGGGCAGTTCGGCGCGGCGCAGGCTGCCCACGCCTTGCGTGGCCAGGTGGCCGCGGCTGGCCAGCAGCACGCGCTCGCCGTTGGGCGCCAGCGAGGTGTCGGTGAGGAAGTCTTGCGGTTTCTTGATCCAGCGCTCACGCATCTGGTCGAAATCTCCGCCCAGGCTCACGGCGAGCTTGCGGCTTTCAGCGCCGCTGGCGAGGTCCAGCACATAGAGATCGGCCCCCAGCGCATAGACCACGCGGCTGCCGTCGACCGAGGCATGGCGGATGTCCCAGCCCTTGTGCCGGCTGTGCTGGCGCAAGTCCTGGCCCTGTGCATTGACCGACCAGACGTTGACCGTGCCATCGCGGTCCGACAGGAAGGCGATGCGCTCTTCGTTGCCAGCGCGGTAAGGCATGGCGCGGCGGTCGTTGTTGCCCTCGGCCAGCAGCGGCTTGGCCTCCGACGTGCCGCTGAGGTCGAGCGACCAGAGGCGCGAGATCGCACCGCCGCGGTACTGGCGCGCGTTGTCGCTGCGCAGGCCCGAGCGGGTGAAGTAGAGGGTCTTGCCGTCGGCGCTCAGCGCTGCATCGCTGGCCTGGCCCACCGGCAGCTGGCGGCGCACCAGGGTCTTCGGGTCCACGGCGAACAACTGGCTGCCCGGCTTGCCATCGAGCCCCGTGTAGAGAACCTCGCCTTGGGCCGTGAAGCCCCAGACGCGCATGCCGCCGCCTTCCCAGGTCAGGCGCTTGGGCACGCCGCCGGCGACGGGCATCAGATAGATCTCGGTGCCGCTCTCGTACTGCGCCGTGAAGGCGAGCCACTGGCCATCGGGCGAGACAGCCGGCTGGCTCTCGCTGCCCGGGTGCGTGGTCAGCCGCTGGGCTTCGCCGCCCTGCGCATTGACACGCCAGATATCGCTCTCAGCCACCAGGTAGACGTTGTCGCCTCGCAAGGCGGGCTGGCGGTAGAAACCGTTCTGACCGGCGTGTGCCGTGACTTGTGCCGTGAGGGCAACCAGGGCCGCGGCGATTGCCAGTGGCGCGCGCTTCAGGGTCGGGTAGGGCATGAGGCTCCTCGGCTGATTTTGCAGCCGCGGATTGTGGCCCAGACCGGCGCTTCAGCGGTTGGTCACACCCGCGGTGACATGGCCGGAGGGGACATGGGCGCTGGCGCTCTCGATGTGGCCGGCCTGGTCGTCGAAGAAAAAGTCGGGCTCGAACTCGCGCAGGAATTCGCCCTTGGCCAGGCCACCGAGGAACATGGCCTCGTCGACCTCAACCTGCCAGTCCATCAGCGTGCGCAGCGCGCGCTCATGAGCCGGCGCGCTGCGCGCCGTGACCAGCGCGGTGCGAACGCGCATCTCGCCGCGGGGCGCACCTTGCAGGCGGTGCAATGCTTCAAGCATGGGCTTGAACGGCCCGGCGCCCAGCGGCAACTGCGCGCGCGAAAACTCATGCTGCTGGAAGGCGGCCAGGCCTTCGCGCTGGAAGACCTGTTCCGCTTCGTCGGAGAACAATACGGCGTCGCCGTCGAAGGCAATGCGCAATTCGTCTGGATGAGCAGCCGAAGCGCGCGCCGATTGCGGGAAGACGCGTGCTGCTGGCACGCCTGCGGACAGCGCTGAGCGCACATCCTCTTCATTGGCCGAAAGGAAGAGCTGCGCTTGCAGCGGCTTCAGATAGCGCCACGGGTTCTTGCCGCGCGTGAACACGCCGCGCTGGATGTCCAGCCCCAGCGCCTTGGCCGAGCGAAACACCCGCATGCCCGAGACCGGGTCATTGCGCGACAGCACCACCACCTCCACCCGCTGCGGCGAGCCTGGTGTGTTGAAGGCCAGCAGCTTGCGCGCCAGCGAAAAGGCCACGCCCGGCTTGGCTGGCACGTCGAGTCGCTGCTGCTGCAGGGCCATATAGGCGTGGTCGTCGCCGGCCTCGAAGACCTGGTTCTCCTCTTCGAAGTCGAAGAGGGCGCGCGAGGAAAGCGCAACAACGAGCTGACCGTCGAGCGTGGCCGCCATGGTCTTCAGCGCCCCGCCATCGTGTTCATCTCGATGATGGGCAGGAGCACGGCCAGCACGATCAACATGACGACCGCACCCATGCCGACGATCAGCAGCGGTTCCAGCATCGTGGCCATCGCCATCGCGCGGCGCTGCACCTCGATACCCAGCTGGCGCGCGGCGCGGTCTAGCATCTGTGGCAGCGCGCCGGTCTGTTCACCGAGACGCGCAAACATCGCCAGCAAGCCTGGGAAGCGCTTCTTGGTCGACATCGCAGCACCCAGCGGCGCGCCTTCGCGCACCTGCACCAGCGCCTCCAATGCATCGCGGCGCATCGCCGAATTCGAGAGCGTTTCGGCCGCCGCCTGCAGCGCCTTCAGGATGGGTACGCCCGCGCCCGCCAGCATGGCCAAGGTACCGGCGAAGCGGGCCGCGTTGTAGCCACGAGCCAGGCGCCCGATCAGGGGCAGGCGCAGGAGGAAGGCATCGAATCGCTCGCGGAAAGCCGCCTGGCGCAAGGCCATGAGCAGCGTGACCGCGCCCAGCACCAGCAGCATCACGACCAGCCAGCCCCAAGTGCGGACAAACGCCGAGATGCTGAGCATCACCACGGTCAGCATGGGCAGCGCGCGCTTGCTTTGCACGAACACACCGGCCACCTGTGGCACTACATAGGTGACCAGGAAGGTGATGATGACCAGGGCGAAGAAGCTGACGATGGCCGGATAGGCGATGGCGCCGAGCAGCTTGGAGCGCAGCTCCTGGCGCTGCTCCAGGTCGTCCGCCAGGCGCTCCAGCACGGGGCCCAGGGCGCCGCTCTGCTCGCCCGCCGCGACCACGGCGCGGTAGACATCATTGAACTCGCGCGGCGCCGTGCCCAGGGCGCGGGCAAAGGCCGAGCCGGCATTGACCTCGGCCCTCAACTGCGCGAGCAGCTCGGCCTGACGCTGGTCTTCGCTTTCGTCGGCCAGCGCCGTCAGGGCACGCTCGATGGGCAGGCCCGACGACACCAGGCCAGCGAGCTGGCGTGTCCAGACAGCGAGGCCCGTGTTGTTGAACACCTTGCGCTGCCAGCGGCTGCCGCCTGTGCTGTTGCTCTGCTGCACGGCCTGCACCTGCAAGGGCACCAGGCCCATGCTTCGCAATTGCGCGCGTGCGGCGCGGGGCGTGTCGGCCTCGATCAGGCCATTGGCATTGCGGCCGGCCTCGTTGAGTGCTTCGTACTTGAATGCGGGCATGGGCTGAAGCCGCTCAGTCGCGCGTCACGCGCAGCACTTCTTCCAGCGAGGTCGTGCCGTCTCTCACCAGGCGGTCACCGTCCTCGCGCATCGAGCGCAGGCCAGCGTTGCGGGCCGCAGCCGTCAGCTCGCTCTCGGCGGCGCGGTTGTGGATCAGCGACTGCACCTGTTCGTTCGCCACCATCAGCTCGTACACGCCGGTGCGGCCCTTGTAGCCGGTCATGCTGCAGACCGTGCAGCCCACGGGGTGGTAGCGCCCCTCGCCATCCTGGCGACGGCAGGCCGGGCAGAGCTTGCGCACCAGGCGCTGGGCCAGTACGCCCAGGAGGCTGGAGCTGAGCAGGAAGGGCTCGACGCCCATGTCGGTCAGTCGCGTGACGGCACTGGGCGCATCGTTCGTGTGCAGCGTGGCCAGCACCAGGTGGCCGGTCAAGGAAGCCTGGATCGCGATCTGCGCGGTTTCGAAATCGCGGATTTCGCCAATCATGATCACGTCCGGATCCTGGCGCAGGATGGCGCGCAGCGCTTTCGCAAACGTCAGGTCGATCTTGCTGTTGACCTGGGTCTGGCCGATGCCGGGCAGCTCGTATTCGATCGGATCTTCGACCGTCAGCACATTGGTCGTTCCCGTGTCCACGGTCTGCAGCGCGGCATAGAGCGTGGTGGTCTTGCCGCTGCCGGTCGGGCCGGTGACGAGCACGATGCCGTGCGGCTGCTGACACAGGCGCTTGAATTCGCTGAGCACATGGCCGTCCATGCCCAGGCCTTCGAGCGAGAACTTGGATTCGCTCTTGTCGAGCAGACGCAAGACGGCGCGTTCGCCGTGGGCCGAGGGCAGCGTCGAAACTCGCACGTCAATCGCGCGGCCGCCGATGCGCAGCGAGATACGGCCGTCCTGCGGCAGGCGCTTCTCGGCGATGTCGAGCTCGGCCATGATCTTCAGGCGCGAGATCAGCGCCGCATGCAGTCCGCGGTTGGGCTGCACCACTTCACGCAGGCTGCCGTCAACGCGGAAGCGCACCGCTGAGGCGCGCTCATAGGGCTCGATGTGGATGTCGCTGGCGCCGTCCTTCGCGGCCTGCGTCAGCAGTGCGTTGAGCATGCGGATGATGGGCGCGTCGTTCGCAGCTTCCAGCAGGTCTTCCACCGCGGGCAGGTCCTGCATCATGCGGGAGAGGTCCACCGCGCTTTCGACTTCCCCGACCACAGCCGCTGCACTCGACTCGCTGCCCGCGTAGGCGCTGTTGATGCGCTCGGCCAGCTCGCCGGCCTCCTGCTGCTCGAAGCGGTCCACCGCATAGACGCGCTGCAGCTCTGACAGGGTGGACAGCGCCACGTCCGGTGGCGCCCACAGCACCAGCTCGGCGCCTATGTCCTCCAGCAGCACGGTCTTGGCCCGTGCGTAGGCATAGGGCAGGGGATGACGGCCGGCCATGGCTTCAGTTCTTCTTTGCAGGTGCCGATGCGCCGGACGCAGGCGCCGGCGGCAGGGCGGGCAGCAGGGGCGCGCCGGTATCGGGCAGCACCATGCGGCTCGGGTCGGGCTGCGCGTTCTGCTGCAAGGCGCGGATGGTGTCGTAGCGGTCCAGGGTCAGCTGGTCGGCCGAGCGCTGGTCGCGGATGATGATGGGGCGCAGGAAGACCATCAGGTTGGTCTTCACACGCTTGCGGCTTTCGCTCTTGAACAGATTGCCGATCAGCGGAATGCTGGCCAGGCCGGGCACGCGGTCGTCGCCGTCGCTGTACTCGTCCTTCATCAGGCCGCCCAGCACGATGATGGAGCCGTCGTCCACCGCCACGGTGGTCTCGATCGAGCTCTTGTCGGTCGAGGGGCCGTTGACGCTGCTGGCCGTGGCCGGGTCGACCGAGGAGTTCTCCTGGTAGACGGTCATGCGGATCGTGCCGCTCTCACCGATCTGGCTGCGGATGCGCAGCGTCAGGCCGACGTCCTTGCGGTCCACCGTCTGGAAGGGATTGACCGAGCCGCCGGTGCCCGAGCCGGTGTTGGTGAAGGAGCCAGTCACGAAGGGCACGTTGCGGCCGATGACGATCTTGGCCTCTTCGTTGTCCAGCGCCACCAGGTTGGGCGTCGACAGCACGTTGGCGCCGGCCTGGCCTTCCAGGAAGTTGGCGAGCGCGCCGAGCGTGTAGAAGTTGCCGATCTGCTTGAGCACGCCGATGTTGAAACCGGCCGGGATACCGCCCGCGGCTAGCGCCGTGGCTGCGCCGGTGCGCCCCTGGGCCGCAGCGCCGGAGAGGTTGAGGATGTTGCCGTTGCCGGAGCCGAAGTTGGTGCCCAGGCCCGAGATCGTCGAGTCACCCTTGTTGCCGAAAATGCTTTGCCACTGCACGCCGAACTGGCCGGCCTTGGTCACGTCGACCTTGACGATCATCGATTCGACATAGACCTGGGCACGGCGCACGTCGAGCTGGTCGATCACAGCGCGCAACTGGCGGTACATCGGCTCGGGCGCGGTGATGATCAGCGCATTGTTCGAAGGGTCGGCCTGGATGAAGCCGCCGGTGGAGGGCTGGGCCAGCGCGGAAACCGGTGTGGTGGAGGCGGCCGATGCGCCGCTGTTGCCGCCCAGACCACCGACATTGGTCTGCGGGCTGCTGCTCAGGGGCTGCGAGCTCTGACCGATGCTGCCAGCACCGCCAGCGGCGTTGTTGCCGCCGGTGCCGAGCGCCGCATAGGAGGCGCGCAACACGGTGGCCAGGCGCACGGCGTCGGCATTCTTCAGATAGACCACGTGGATGTTGCCGGCGGCGTTCGCATCGCCCGGCTGGTCGAGCTTTTCGATCATGGCCTTGGCGGCCACCAGGCGGGCCGCGCTGCTGGCCCGCAGGATCAGCGAATTGCTGCGTGGGTCGGACAACACGCTCAGGTTGGCGTTGCCGCCGCTGGCGCCGGCCACAGCCGGCGCCGCCACGCTGCCGCCTTCGCCAAGCTTCTGCACCAGCGCGGCAACATCGGACGCAATCGCGTGCTTCAGCGGCACCACCTCGATGCCACTGCTGCTGCTGGTGTCCATGGCCGCAATGATCTTGCCCATGCGCTGCAGGTTGTCTGCATAGTCGGTGATCAGGAGGCTGTTGTTGCCCGGGTTGGCGTTGATCATGTTGTTGGGACTGATCAGCGGCCGCAGCAGGGGCACCAAGTTGTTGGCGTTCTCGTGCTGCAACATGAACATCCGGGTCTCGACCTGATCGCCGCGCGGACGGCCTTCGCCGCTGATGGTGACCGCGCTGGTCTGGACCTTGGCGTCCGCTTCGGGCACCAGCTTGTAAAGGCCGCCGCTTTCCACCACCGTGAAGCCGAGGCCGCGCAGCGCGGCCAGGTAGTTCAGATAGGCCTCGCCCACCGGCAGCGGCTGCTCGCTGTAGACCGTGATCGTGCCCTTGACGCGCGGGTCGATGACGAACTGGCGGCCCATCATCACGCCGATGGCGCGCGTCACCGCCTCGATGTCGGCATTGACGAAGTTCAGCGTCACCGGCGTGGCGGCCTTGACCGCCGCGCCTTTCTTCGGCGCCGGTTTGGCCGGCGCTTGCGCGGCGAGGTTCTGGGCCAGCGGCTGGGCCAGGGACGGCACGGTCAGGGTGACGGCCAACAGCGCCGGCAGCAGCTTCAGTTTGCTGTTGAGTTTCATGCTCATCCGATCGAAATGACGGAACGCGCGCCTTGGCGGCGACCGATGATGTTCAGGAGGTTGTTCAGCGCCGCTTCGCGGCCGGGCGCGGCCGTGGCTTCGGCATGAAAGCTGGCCTTGCCGCTGCCGAGCGTGCCCTGGCCGTTCAGCAGCAGAGCGCCATCCATGGTGCTGAGCAGCAGCTTTGAGATGCCGGGCTGTTCGCTGGAAAGGCTGAGCTTGTAGCTGCCCAGCGGCGCCAGTGTCGAAATGCGCGAGCTCAGGTTGACCAGGTCCAGCTCGAGCCGGCCGCTCTGCAACCAGCGGCCTTGCAGGCGCTCCAGCTTGAAGTCTTGTGCGCTCAAGCGCAACGTGCCGCCCAACTGCAGGGTGTTCCAGGGCGTGCCCAGGCCACCGAGCCAGGCGGCCGGGAATCGCGCCAGCCACTCGCCGGGCTTGCCGTTGGGCAGGCTGATGCTCATCCGGTTCCAGCCCGGTTGCACCAGCATCTGCAGCTCGCCATTGAGGCAGCATTCCTGGCGGGCGCGCAGGGCCAGTCCGAGGCCCTTGAAGCCCAGGGTCCAGTCGATGCGGCCGGGCAGGGCCGTGGCGTCGCGGCTGCCGCGGCCGCCGGTCAGCACCAGCACGCCGGACCCGGACCAGATGCTGCCGCGCGTATCGGTGAGCAGTAGATGCCCTTCGCTGGCATCGGCCAGCCAGCCGGCCATCCAGCTGGCCGGTGCAAATAGCAGCAGCGCCAGCAGGGCGCCCACCAGGGCGCCGGCAATGGCCCAGCGGCGCGGCTGGCCCTGGGCCGGCGCGCTGCTGGCCGTCTTGTTCATCCTCATGGGTTCACCCCGCCGAGTGCCAGCACGATGCTGCCCGTGAAGCCCTTGTTGCTGCGCTGCAATTGGGCCTCGACGGGGCGGGCACGGGCGGCGCTGCGAACCTCGGCCATCCAGGCCTGCAAGGCCTCGGGCGTGACGCCATTCAGGCTCAAGGTGGCGCGCTCGCCGGTGATGCTCAATCGGGCATTGCCGCCCAGGTGATCGCTGGCGGCTTGCAGCGCGGCCAGGGCTTGCGCGGCCGGCACGGGCGGCAGGGCGCGCAATTCGCGCGCCTCCAGTGCCAGGGCCCGCATTTCCTGCAGCTGGGCCTCCAGCTGGGTGCGCTTGGCCGGTGCCTGGTTGAGGGTGCGCAGGGCCGGCGCCAGCAAGAGCCACCAGCCGATGAACAGGGCCAGCGCAGCCAGCCCGAGTTGGGCGGTCCATCGCTCGCGCGGCGCCATGACTTGCCATTGCGCACGCGCCGGCTCGGTCAGCTCACGCCAGCGCCGGGCCAGGCCGCTCGTCTGCTTCACTTGGGTCATGTCGCTCATGGTTGCTTGCGCTCGCTCGGTTTGGCACGGCGCAAGGTCATGCGGCCATCGCTCACCTCCAGCTGCCAGCCTTCGCTTTGCAGCTGCTGGCGGAAATTCGCAATCTGCGCCTCGCCCCATCCCTGGGCAGACAGCGTCAGCTTGCCGGTCTCAAAAGACAGGGCATCGACCGGGCTGCGATCAGGCGGCCATGCTGTGGCGGCGGCTGACAGCAGCGCTTCCAGGTCCTGCACGCCGGCACGGCCGGCCTGGGCGCGCAGGGTCTCGGTTTCACGCTGCATCTGCAATGGCGCATCGAGCACCGCGCGTACCTGCGGATGCGTGCTCCTGAGGACGCCATCCACCGCGTTGCGCAATTGATCGAGCTCGCGATTCTGCTGCCAGGCCCAGAGGTTCAGCCCCAGCAACTGCACGGCGACCAGGCCGGCCAGGCCCCAGCGCACCGGCGCCCAGCTCTTGTGCATCAGGCCGCGATAGAGCTGGCGCACGGCACGCAGGCCGCGCGTGCGAGGTGCGAGTTCGAACTGGCGCAGGTTCCAGCTGCCCTCCAGGGCCTGCAGCGCACGCTGCGCACGGCTTTGCATCGGCACCGGGCTGCCCAGCCAATGCTCGGCCGCCTCGACGGCTTCGGCCGTGGCGCTCCAGCTGGCGTTCTGCACGAGTTCGCTTGTGAAACGGGCGCGGCCCCAGCTGCCGCTCAGGCTCAGGCTGCTGACGCCATCAGTGTCGGCCCAGAGCAGCTCGAAGCGACCTTCATCGGCGAGCTGCTGGAAATGCCCGCGCGGCTGACCGGGCCAGCTGAGCGGCGCGACGCGGTCCACGAAAAGGTGGGCTGCATCCAGCGCCGCCAGATGCTCGGCCAGCCAGGCGCGGGGGCAGACCGCCACCCAGGCCTGCTCACCGCCGCTCGCCTGTGCATCAAGCGCGAAATGCAGGTGCTCCGGGTCGTCCAGCAGCTCTTCTTCCATCAGGCCGGCCAGCGCGGCGGGCAGCCGGGCCCGGCTGACCTTGGGCAGTTGAACCCGGTGCCAGGCCAGATCGCTGTCGGCGGGCACGAGCACGATCTGTTCCGCGCGCGGCAGCGCAGCCAGGGCGAGCCGACCTTCAGCACTCACCTGCCGGCCATTGGCACTGAGCACATAGGCGTACTCGCGACCTGTCACCTGGGCCTGCGGATCGGCTGGCGCTGCGGGCATTGCCTGGCCCTGGGCGCGCAGGCGGTCGCGGGGGGGCAGGAACAGGATCAGGGTCGACATGGGGCGCCCATTCTAGGAGGGGAGTTCATGGGAGCGACTCAGGCTATGCCCCCGGTTCATTGGCTGGCGGCTTCAAGCACGAGATTGACGCGATCGCGGCTCAGCACCAGCATGTCCAGGCCGCGGCGCTGAACCAGGGAGCGCTCTTCCAGCACCCGCTCGTCCAGCCGCAGCCGGCCGGTGACGATGAAGAAGTCAGAGTTGACAGAGGCGCGCTCGGCAGACACGTCGACTGTGGCGGGCAGCAATTTCTTCGCATCGTCCAGCGTGCGCAGCGGCTGCGCCTGGCGGACCTGCACGATGCGCTCGGCGCTGGCGAGATCCATGCCCTCGAACAACGCGGCAATCACCTCGCGCGGCGCCGTGTTCAGGTTGACCTTGCTGGGGCCAGGCAGCAGCGTGACGAAGGGGCGCAGGCGCTTGAGCGTGTCTGCAGTCAGGCCCAGCCAGGCGAGTTGTTCGAAGTTTGCCGGCTGCACCGGTGCGTCGGCCGCGCCGGCCTCGGCCTTGGCGGCGAAGGCGGCGCGCAGTTGCTCGCTCAGCGTGGTGGCCGTGCCCGATGGGCAGCCCGCCAGCTCGCACAGGCGCGCCAGTGTGCGCAATTCGGCCGGCAAGGCGGTCGCGGCAGCTGCCACCAGGTTGCGCAGGTTGTAGCGGGCCTGCGCGTCGCTGAGCGTGCCGGACAGGAATGCCTCGGGGCCATCGTCGACTGTTGGGTCCTGCTCGGCTGCCAGGAAGGTGGACAGGCGAGCCTCGGCCAGCGGCACGGCCCAGACCTCGCCGAGATGGTCGATGGCCTGCCCCTGCTGATTGGCGCGAGCGTCTTCACGCAGGATCAGCCTTGCCCAGTCCAGCGCGCCCTGCAGTATCCAGGCCGACTGCGCGCGCGCGCGCTCGGCTGCCTCGATATGCATGGCCCGGTACTGCCGCCAGGCCATGGCGGCGGCCATCGTCGCGATCAGGCTGACGATGATCATGGCGGTCAGCAGCGCTGCGCCCGATTGAGCTGGACGCTTCATTGCGCTTGTGGCCCCAGCAGCACCTGGCGCGTGATCGGCCCGCCGTAGCCGACATCGGGCGCGAAACTGAGCACGATGCGGATGCCGGTGGGCAACTGCTTTCGCCGCGTGCTGTCGCTGCCACTGGGCGCCGATGCCGGCGGACCGGGCGGGGCAGGGCTGGCATCCTTCAGGTCGTCATCGGATTGCGCATTGCTCCAGGCATTGCCGCGGTAGAAATACACCTGCCATTGCTGCAGGCCCGGCAGTACCTTCACGGTGTTCGCGCTGGCCTGCAGCTGGCTGCGGATATAGGCGTCGCTCAGGGCGGCCTGCGTGCTTGCCGGCGCCGAAGCCCAGCGTTGCCATTCGCCGGTGGCCGACAGGCTCCAGGCCACCACCTGCAGGCCCTGCTCGGTGCTGCGGGTCAGGCGCAGCGTGGCGCCGTCGAAGCTGAGCGCCGGCACGAGCTGGCTGTCCTGCAGCATCCGCAGGTCCTGCTCCCATTGCGCCAGCACCGTTTGCACCCGGGAGATCTGGTCCAGCTTGGCCTGGCTGATCTCGCGGCTGCGCAGCACGGCGTCGATGCCGCGCCAGGCCATGCCGGCCATCACGGCCATGATGGCCAGGGCGACCAGGACCTCGATCAGCGTGAAGCCTCGCAGCGGCCGCGTGTGCTTCGTCATCAGTAGCGGCCCAAGATGGTCGAGAGGCCGAGCAGGGGCGTGCCCTCGGCAGTGCGCAGCAGCGCCTCGACGCGACGGAAGTTCGGGTTGGGCGTGGGCCGGACTACCAGGCGGCCCAGGTAGTTGCGCCCCAGCTGCTGGCATTCGAACTCGATGTCGCCGACGCTCGGGAACTGCTTGGACAGACGCAGTTCGGTCAACTGGTTTTCGGCGCACCACTGGGCCGAGCTGACCTCGAGCAGGCGCTCGGCATTGCTGCTCAGCGCGCTGGCGGCCTTGATGCCGGCGCCCAGCGCAATGGCGACGATGGCCAGCGCCACCAGCACCTCGATCAAGGTGAATCCGCGCGGTGCAGCCTTCACTTGGCTTGCTCCTCGCGCACAAGCGCGAAAGGCGCCATGCCGTCGGTGCTGAGCAGCACCTCATGCTGGCCCTGGCGCAAGCGAAGGCGTTGCGGTCCGATGAAGGGTTCGGGCCCGAGCAGCAGGGCGCGGCCGCCGATGATCTCTACATCCACACCCTGTCCCAGCCAGCGCGTGGGCAGCGCGATGCGGGGCGGCAGGCCCTGGAATCGGAAGTTGTCGCCACTGTCGTTGCGCACCGGTGCCCAGCTCACGCTCAGGGCGCTCACTCGCGCCTCGGCACGCCCGGCTTCCAGCAGTGCAGCCAGGCGCTCGGCCTCACGTTCCAGCTGCGCGGCATCGGCGTCGGGCAGGGCCAGCGAAATGGCGGCAGACGCAATGGCGATCAGCGCCACGACGACCATCAACTCGATCAGCGTAAAGCCGCCGCTGAGCCGGCTGCGCCGAGGCTTATTGCCAGGAGCCGATGTCGGCATCGTTGCCTTCGCCACCGGCCTTTTGATCAGCGCCCAAGCTGTAGACGTCGATGTCCCCCTTGATGCCGGGGTTGGCGTACTGGTACGGCGTGCCCCAGGGGTCGGTGGGCAGCTTCTCGAGATAGGACTTCCAGTTGCCTGGAATGGTGCCGGTGGTCGGCTTGCGGATCAGCGCTTCCAGGCCCTGCTCGCCAGAGGGGTAGCGGTTGTTGTCAAGCTTGTACAGCTTGAGCGCCTGCATGATGTTGTTGATGTCGGAGCGGGCGGCCAGCACCTTGGCTTCGCCGGCTCGGTCGATCACCGACTTGGTGACCATGGCCGCCATCAGGCCGATGATCAGCATCACCACCATGATCTCGATCAGCGTAAAGCCCAGGCTGCGGGTACGGCGGTTGCTGCGGGTACTGCTGCGTAGGGACGGGGTGCTGTGCATGGCGGAATTGGCCGGATGGCTGTGAAGCGCTGAATCATAATCGGCCCTCATGACCGCTCGTGTATCCGCCTTTTTCGTCTGGGGCCTGCTGGCCTGCTGCATCTGCTACTGGCTGCTGCAGCTGGGCACACGCCCGCTCGCCACGCCGGCGCAGGCCCTGGCGGTGACTGACCAAGGCCCGCTGCGCAGCGATCTCACCCGTCTTTTCGGCGTGACGCCGGTTGACGCCGCGCCGGAAGCGGCGCCGGCGCAGAGCCGTTTCGAATTGATTGGCGTCGCGGCACCGAAAAGCGAGGCCGCGCGCGCTGCCGGCGAAGGCGTTGCCCTGATCTCGGTGGACGGCCAGCCGCGCACGGTGCGCGTGGGCGCGCCGGTGGAGGGCGGGCTCTATCTGCTGTCGGTCAGCGCCAATGGCGCTGTCCTCGGCGGTGAAGGCCAGGCCTCCCTGACACTGCAGATCGTGCCGCGTGCCGCGCCGGCCACGGGCCAGTTGATGCCCGCAGCGCCTTCCAACACGGTACTCGGCGGTACGCCGCAGCAGTTGCAGCAACAGCAAGTTGTCGATCCGCAGGCGCCGCCGCTTCAGCAGCCGCCCATGCACCAGCAAGGGCAGGCGCAACAGCAGCCGCAGCGGCCGCCGCTGCAGATCCCGACCCAGGTGATGCGCTCGCCCACGGAGCGCTGAGGCCTGCCCAGGCGGGCTGGCTGTTCAGCCCGCCGCGGCCGGGGCAGCAGCGGCCATTTGGCCGGGCTCGACGTCGTTGAGGTCGGTCAGCAGCGCAGCCGCACTGCGTATGAGCGGCCAGGCCAGCGAAGCGCCAGTGCCATCGGCGCCTTCCATGCCCAGCTCCAGCAGCGCAGAAGCGTGGAACAGGGCGAGGGCTTCATCCAGGCCGCGGTGCGAATTGCTGCGGCAGAACACGGCGTAGTCGGTCACCGGCGGCGCAATCGCCGAGGCGATCTTGAGTGCGGCGCAGGCGGCTAGGCCGTCCACGATGATCAGATGCCTCTTGCTGGCCGCAACCAGCATCGCGCCCACCATCACGGCCGTCTCGAAGCCGCCATAGGCCGCCAGCACTTCCATGGGATCGTTCACGTCGCGATGCCTGGCCTGCGCCGTTTGCAGAATCGTCTGCAGGCGGGTCAGCACGTCCTGGCGCATGTCCGGGCCGGAGATGATGAAGTCGCGCACCGGGGAGTCGGAGAGATTGGCCAGCACCAACGCAGCACTCTCTTCCGAACCCTGGCCCATGCCGGCGCAGGCCAGCACGTTGCCGCTCATGGTGTCGGAAATCTCCATGCCCACTCGCACGCCGGCTTGCGCATGCTCGAGCGACATTGCCTGGCCCACGCGGCTGTTGCGAGTGCCGTGCGCAATCTTGCGGGCCAGCAAGCGCGGATGGGGCTGCAGTTCTTCGGCGACGCCGCAATCGACGACGCTGAAAGCCAGGCCGTGCAGGCGCGCGAAAACCGACACCGGCAGCCGGTTCTGCAGGCCCAGCATCACGCTGT
Source organism: Paucibacter sp. JuS9 (assembly GCF_044043925.2). Classification (NCBI taxonomy): domain Bacteria; kingdom Pseudomonadati; phylum Pseudomonadota; class Betaproteobacteria; order Burkholderiales; family Sphaerotilaceae; genus Roseateles; species Paucibacter sp. JuS9. The sequence goes on along the minus strand of NZ_CP194172.1, from coordinate 3,297,684 downwards.
CGCGCGTGCTGCGGCTGCCCGGTTCGCCAATGCCATCGACGACGATGCCGTGGTCGGCGGCGAACAGCGCCAGCACCGGATCTCGGAAACGAGGTGTCAGGCTGTTCTGCACCAGGCCCAGTCGGACGGCCAGCGGCTCCAGCTCGCCCAGCGCGCCAGCGATGGCACTGCGCCGGTCGATCCGCTCCCGCAGCGAGCGTTCGAGCTCGGCATTGGCGGTCGGTGTGATCAGGGATTGCTGGTCGGACATGATGTGCAGAGTGTCGCTCGTCGCGGACGTGACGTGAGCGATTTTGGTGCAGGGGGCAAGACCTGGAACATCGGCACTTGCCCTTTGGCTTGGATTGACCTGGCTGGCCTGCTCAGGCCGGCCGAAAGGCCACCGCTCAGCGCAGGAAGAGCTGGTAGACCGGATTCTGGGTCTCGTCCACGCAGGGGTAGGCCAGCGTGGCCAGGAACTCCTTGAACGCTGCATTGTCACCGCGCGGCACCTGGATGCCGACCAGGATGCGGCCGTAGTCGGCGCCCTGGTTGCGATAGTGGAACAGGCTGATGTTCCAGCCCGGGTGCATGCTGGAGAGGAAGCGCATCAAGGCGCCAGGCCGCTCGGGGAAGATGAAACGGTAGAGGCGCTCATTGGCCGCCAGCTCGCTGCGCCCGCCCACCATGTGCCGCACATGCTGCTTGGCCAACTCGTTGTCGGTCAGGTCCACCGTACCAAAGCCGTTCTTCTCGAACAGCTTCACCAGCTTCAACGATTCCTCGCGCTTTGCCGTGGAGACGCCGACGAAGACATGGGCTTCGCTCTTGTCCGAGATGCGGTAGTTGAACTCGGTCACGCTGCGCGGGCCGAGCAGCTCGCAGAAGCGCTTGAAGCTGCCGCGCTCCTCGGGAATGGTGACCGCGAACAAGGCCTCGCGCTGCTCGCCCACTTCGGCGCGCTCGGCGACGAAGCGCAGGCGGTCGAAGTTCATGTTGGCGCCGCAGGTGATGGCCACAAAGGTCTTGCCCTTGCTGCCGGTGGCTGCCACGTACTGCTTGATGGCGGCCACGCCCAGCGCGCCGGCCGGCTCGAGGATGCTGCGGGTGTCCTCGAACACGTCCTTGATGGCGGCGCAGACGGCATCGGTATCGACGACGACAAAATCATCCACCAGCTCGCGCGTGATGCGGAAGGTCTCCTCGCCCACCAGCTTGACGGCCGTGCCATCGGAGAACAGGCCCACATCGGTGAGCGTCACGCGCTTGCCAGCCTTGACCGAACGCACCATGGCGTCGGAATCGGTGGTCTGCACGCCGATCACCTGGATCTCAGGGCGCAGGGCCTTGATGTAGGCGGCAATGCCGGAGATCAGGCCGCCGCCACCGATGGCAACGAAGACCGCGTCGATGGGGCCGGCGTGCTGGCGCAGGAGCTCCATCGCGATCGTGCCCTGGCCGGCGATCACGTCCGGATCGTCGAAGGGGTGGACGAAGGTCAGGCTCTGCTCGCGTTCCAGTTCCAGCGCGCGGCCGTAGGCATCGGTAAAGCTGTCGCCGTGCAGGACCACTTCACCGCCGAGTGCCTGTACCGCGTCGATCTTGACCTTGGGCGTGGTGACCGGCATCACGATGACGGCCCTGCAGCCGAGCTTCTTCGCCGACAGCGCCACGCCTTGTGCGTGATTGCCGGCTGAAGCGCAGATGACACCCTTGGCGAGTTGCTCGGCCGAGAGATGCGCCATCTTGTTGTAGGCGCCGCGCAGCTTGAAGCTGAACACCGGCTGCTCGTCCTCGCGCTTCAGGAAGACCTTGTTGGCCAGGCGCTTGGAGAGATTGCGGGCCGGTGTCAGCGAGGTTTCCACCGCAACGTCGTAGACCCGCGCGTTCAGAATTCGCTGCAGATAGCCATCCTCGGCGGGCGCCAGGGCCGGCTGGATGGCCGAGGCGGGCGTGGATGACTTCTTGCGGCGAACGGGGCCTGGCATCGGGCGTCTCCTGCGTGTCTGTTGCGGCGCAGCATCATAAGCTGGCGTTCAGCTTCGCCCTCGGGCATGTGACAAGTGACGCTTGCCGCGGCGAGATGGGCAAGGGGATAAAAAAAACCCGAAGCTTCGCAGCTTCGGGCTGAATCCACCTGAGGCGGTGGAGGAGACAATCGGTGCGAGAACCCTTGACCGACGCGGGCCGTGCCGCTGCGTCAGAGATTTCATACGCTTGGATGGAATTTTAGGCGGTGACTTGTTGCACTGCAATATCCCTGGCTATGAAGAATATGGAATTGCTTCACTAAAAAGGACATATCAATGGAATGCGTGATCAATTGGATGGGGGCTGGCGGCATGGCCTTTGTCGCCGAAACCGGAAGCGGGCACCTCCTGACCATGGACGGCGCGCCTGCCGGTGGTGGCCGTGACCTGGCGCCGCGGCCCATGGAAACCGTGCTGGCCGGCACCGGCGGCTGCACCGCCTATGACGTGGTGCTGATCCTGCAAAAGGGTCGCCATGATGTCCATGGCTGCCAGGTGAAGCTCAGCGCCGAGCGTGCCGAGACCGAGCCCAAGGTCTTCACCAAGATCCACATGCACTTCGTGGTGACCGGCCGCAATCTGAGCCAGACGGTGGTGGAGCGGGCCGTGGCACTCTCGCATGAGAAGTACTGCTCGGCCAGCATCATGCTGGCCAAGACAGCCGAGATCACGACTTCGGTCGAGATCGTCGCGCCCGCCTGAGCAGGCAGCTCAGAGGCGATGCGCCACGCGGGTCATCACCCGCGCGGCCAGGCGCATCAGTTGCGGCACCGGCGCAGGCAGGGTCATCGCGCCGGCGGCTTGCGCATGCTCGGCATGTTCGGCCTCGTCGATCTTCATCTGTGCGACGATTTCTCGCGAGGGCAGGTCTTCGGTCGGCAGGCGGTCCAGGTGCGAGGCAAGGTGCTGTTCGACCTGGCGTTCGGTTTCGACCAGGAAGCCAAGGCTGACCCGGTCTCCCGCCAGACCCGCCATGGTGCCCAGCGCGAACGCGCCGCTGTACCAGAGCGGGTTGAGCAGGCTGGGCCGGTCGCCCAATTCATCCAGGCGCTGGCGGGTCCAGGCCAGATGGTCGATCTCTTCCTTGGCGGCCTGCTCGAAGGCGTCGCGCAGCGCCGGATCCCGGCAGACCAGGGCCTGGGACTGGTAGAGCGCCTGGGCGCACACCTCGCCTACATGATTCACCCGCATCAGGGCGCCCGATTCGCGGCGCTGAGTTTCGCCGAGCGTGGCGCTGCTGCGCGCCGGGGTCGGGCGCGACGCGTTCGGTCTGGCAAAAACGGTGCGCAGGCTGTGGTCCAGGGCGCTCAGCAGGCGGTCTGGTGCGGGCAGGGTAGGGCGAGACATCAAGGTGTGCGGTTGGGGCTGCTGCTCAGTGTAGTTGGCGCGGCGCCAGTGCCGCTCAACGGGCGCGCCGTCCACATAGAAACGTGAGCTTTCATATGACAAGTTTGTGATAGCTGTGTGTCGTTGTCGGTCGGCAACGAAAGACCTTTGTCACAAATCCATGATGGCGAACCTAGGGTTTGCTCTGGTGCAATAGCGTCAACTTCCCAGCGACTCCGGGCTGTATCGGGGTGATGACGCAGGAGTCCTGGCCGTTTGTGCCAATTTCGTACATCAAGGAGCTTTGAATGAAGAAATCGATTCTGCTGGGCGCCGTCCTGGCCTCGCTGGCCGGCGCTGCCGCCGCTCAATCGTCGGTGACCGCTTTCGGTGTGCTCGATCTGGCCATGCGTCAGGCCAAGTCCAGCGGCAAGACGATCAACCTCCTGGCCGCTGACGGCAATGCCAGCAGCCGCCTCGGCTTCCGTGGCACCGAAGATCTGGGCGATGGCCTGAAGGCCAACTTCTGGATCGAGGCCGCCCTGTCTGCCGACACCGGCACTGTCGACTCGAGCCGTTTCTGGGGTCGTCGCGCCACGGTCAGCCTCTCCAGCACGCAGTGGGGTGAGGTCCGTCTGGGCCGTCACAAGACGGCAGCCCGCCTGGTGATCGACGGCTTCACGCCGTTCGAAACTGCCGGCATCGCCGACATTTCCAAGGTCTATTCCCTGCTGGGCAGCGCCGCCGACACGATCAATCGTGCTGACAATCAGGTCGCCTACAGCCTGCCGGACAATCTGGGTGGCATTTACGGTGGTGCCGAAGTGGGCGCTGGCGAGAACACCGACGGCAAGAAGTACAAGGCGGCTCGCCTGGGTTACAAGAACGGCGGCTTGAACGTCACTGCCGGCCTGGCCGACACCGATGCCAAGGGCTCCAACTACAAGCTCAATGTTGTCGGAGCTTCGTACAACTTCGGACCGGCCACTGTGCAAGCCACGGTGGGCAACACCAAGTTCAACGCAGCCAAGCAGTCGATCTACACCGTGGGCCTGATCGTGCCGGTCGTGGGTGACTCCTCGTTCCGCGCTCACTACGCAAACTCCAATGCCAACACGGCTGCTGAAGCGATTGCCGGCGTGGGCGACATCAAGTTGCTGACCCTGGGCTATGTGCACGCAGTGTCCAAGCGCACGGCGCTGTACATGACGATCTCCGAGATCAAGAACACCGGCAAGAGTGCCGTGGCCGTTGCCGGCTCGCCGGCAGTGACCGCTGGCAATAAGTCCAGCGCTTGGGATGTGGGTCTGCGCCACAGCTTCTGAGTTTTGGAGTTACAGTCGCCGCCAATCGGCGCCGGAAAACGAGAGCCGCCTTGTGCGGCTCTTTTTCTTGGGCGCCATGCGCCCATATGCTGACTGTTGGCGGTGTGCAACAGGCAGTTGGCGGCGAATGCGTGGGGCGTGGAGAATGCGCCTCGGACCTCTTTTCAGCAGGAGACACTTTGATGAAGAAACTTTGCCTGGCCGTAAGCATTCTGGCCGCCAGCACCAGCGCCGCGTGGGCTCAATCCAGCGTGGTCATTTCCGGCATTCTGGATGGCGCCGTTCGCTACACCACCAATTCCGGCCCCGCAACCAACAAGAGTGCCTCGCTGTCGCAAATGGTTGGCGGCGGCATGTCGCAAAGCCGTCTGTCTGTGGCCGTGACGGAAGACATGGGCGACGGCCTGAAGGCCATTGCCAATATCGAACACCGCCTGTTGCTGGACTCCGGTACCTCTGCTGCCGGTGATTTCTGGCGTCAAGCATGGGTGGGCCTGCAGTCCAACAGCTTCGGCCGCATCACGCTGGGTCGTCAGTACAACCTGCTGTTCGACGCTGCCACCTCGACCTTCGCTTCGTTCAAGTACTCGCCGTACATCGAAGTGTTCAAGCCGGAAATCGGCATGGCTCTGACCGCACGTCAGAACAACATGGTCAAGTACCTGGTTGAATCGGGCGGCCTGCGTTTTGAAGCGCAAGTCAGCGCCGGTGAAAACTCGGGCGACATTGGCCAAGGCAAGTCGATCGGCGCGTTGGTTCGCTACGCTGCTGGCAGCTTCGCTGGTGCCTATGTCTGGCTGCAAAGCGAAGACCAAGGCGGCAAGAAGGTCACCGCTCAAACGATGGGCGCCAGCTGGACCGACGGTCCGCTGTACGTGAACATGGCCTGGGCGCAGAACAAGTTCGAAACTGGCTACAGCTTGGCTGGCAATGTCACGCTGCTGGGCTCGATCAACACGGCCATCATTTCGCGCAACCCGGCCTCGGCTGCCACGGTCGCGACCGATGCCGCTGCTCAGGTGCGTGATCTGTTCTCGGCAGGTATCACCTACCAACTGACGCCTCAGTTCAACCTGGGCGCGCAAGTCTGGAAGGGCAAGCAAGTCGGTCTGGTCCCGGGCCGCGGCACCGGCGTGCTGGATGCTTTCGCTGTGGTGGCTGACTACGCGCTGTCCAAGCGCACGGACGCTTATGTCGAATTCGACAACCTGCGTACCAAGGGCAACGTCGTGATCTCCAACGGTGCAAACACCCGTACCGGCTACATGGTCGGCGTGCGTCACCGCTTCTGATCGTGATTCCATCCTCCCCTTGCGGGTTGGATGAATGAACGGGCCGCGCAAGCGGCCCGTTTCCGTTTGTCGGTGAGGTTGTCGTGGGCAGTTCTGAGCGATTCGCAATGCGCCCGTGGGCGCTTCTCATGCCGCTGGTGTTGGGCGCCTGTGCGAGCCGCGAGCCTGCTGTCGTTGTCGCGCCTCCGCTGGCACCGGAGCTGCAGGCCTGGTCGGAGCGGATGTTGCCGGGCAAACAGGGCACGCAATACAGCCTGGCGCGTCGCGCTGGCAAGTCCTGTGTGCTGGCTCAGGCCCGACGCTCGGCCAGCCTGCTGCGACGTTCAGTGCAAGTGACGCCAGCGCAGCTCGGGCAGGTCGAATTCGATTGGTGGATCGCTGCGATAGCCGGCCTGCCGCAGACTGATCTGGAAGAGACGCCGGACGATGCGCCAGCGCGCCTGGTGCTGGCGTTCACCGGTGACGACGCCCGCCTGTCCCTGCGCAATCGCATGGTGTTCGAGCTGGCTCGCACCATGACGGGCGAAGCGCCACCCTATGCGACACTGATGTACATCTGGCATCCCACGGCGCCACCCGAAACCGTGATCGTCAGTACGCATACCGACCGCATCCGCAAGATCGTCGTGGGCTCCGGAGCGCAGCCCCTGCCGGGCTGGCAGCGGTTCAGACGCAATATCGCGGCAGATTTCCGCCAGGCCTTTGGCGAAGAGCCGGGGACGCTGGTGCAACTCGCCTTGATGACCGACGCGGACAACAGCCAGAGTCAGGCCGAGGCCTGCTATGGCCGGCTGCTGTTCCTGGATCCCGACCGCCAGACTTTGCCTGGCAGCCTGGTGTTCTGAGCTGGCGAGGGCGGTCGCCCCGGCATCATCAGGACTTACCCTTTTGTCCTCACCGTGCTGCTACGCGATGATTCGCGCAGCGGTGAGATTGATGGGTCGCCGCCATTGATACAAGGGCTGAACGCGACCACATGCTTGTCTTCATCCTCCGCCGGCTTGCTCAGGCGCTGATCGTCATGCTGACGGTGGCCTTTCTGGCCTTCATGCTGTTCCAGTATGTCGGTGACCCCGTCACCAATCTGTTAGGCCAGGACGCGACGCCCGAGCAGCGCGAGCAACTGCGTCGCGACCTGGGCCTGGACGCGCCCTTCCCGGTGCAGTTTGCTCACTTCGTCGGCAATGCGGTGCAAGGCGAGTTCGGCCTCAGCCTGCGTCAGGGCCGCACGGTGTCGAGCCTGATTGCCGAGCGTCTGCCGGCTACCCTGGAGCTGGCGCTCAGTGCTGCGCTGCTGGCCTTGGGGCTGGGCATTCCACTGGGTGTCTACGCGGCGCTGCGGCGTGGAAGATTCGCCTCGCAGCTCCTGATGATGCTCTCGCTGCTGGGCGTGTCGCTGCCCACCTTCTTCATCGGCAATCTCCTGATCCTCGTGTTCGCGGTGCAGCTGCAATGGCTGCCCAGCTTTGGCCGTGGCGAGGTGGTCGCGCTGGGCGCGTGGACCACGGGCTTGCTGACGGCCGATGGCCTGAAGCACCTGCTGTTGCCGGCCTTCGCGCTGTCGGTATTCCAGCTGACCCTGATCATGCGGCTGGTGCGGGCCGAGATGTTGGAGGTGCTGCGCACCGACTACATCCGCTTTGCCCGCGCCCGCGGCCTGAGCGACCGGGCGGTCTATTTCGGCCACGCGTTGAAGAACACCCTGGTGCCGGTGATCACGATCACGGGCCTGCAACTCGGCTCACTGATCGCCTTCGCCATCATCACCGAGACGGTTTTCCAGTGGCCGGGCATGGGCCTGCTCTTCATCCAGGCGGTGCAGTTCGCTGACATTCCCGTGATGGCGGCCTACCTCTGCCTGATCTCCTTCATCTTCGTGACGATCAATCTGGCGGTGGACCTGCTGTATTTCACCGTTGATCCTCGCTTGCGCGTCGAAGGCAAGGCCCATTGATCGGACTTTGATGCCAAGCATGCCCTCTTCAAGCCCAGGCCGCCTGCGGCGCTTCTTTGCCGGCGACGTCTGGTATTCGTTCCGCCGTTCGCCGATGGCCATCGTGGCGGCAGCCATTGCGCTGGTCTGCTTCTTCTGCGCGGTGTTCGCCGAGTTCGTCGCGCCTCACAACCCCTTCGACCTGGCCACGCTGGAGTTGATGGATGCGCGGCTGCCACCGGTCTGGATGGAAGGCGGCGCGATCAAGTACCTGCTCGGCACCGACGACCAGGGGCGCGATATTCTTTCGGCCCTGATGTACGGCGCCCGCATCTCGCTCTTTGTCGGGCTGGCTTCGGTGATGCTGTCGCTGGTGTTTGGCGTGTCCATGGGCTTGCTCGCGGGTTTTGTCGGCGGGCGAGTCGATGCGCTGATCATGCGCGTCTGCGATGTGATGCTGTCCTTCCCCTCCATCCTCGTGGCCCTGCTGATCAGTGGTGTCGGCCACGCGCTGTTCCCGAACGCCCAGGGCGGGCTGGCCTTCGGTGTCCTGACACTGGCAATCGCCTTGACCGGCTGGGTGCAGTACGCCCGCACGGTGCGTGGCTCGACCATGGTGGAGCGCAACAAGGAGTACGTGCAGGCGGCCCGCGTGATCGGCGTCTCGTCCTGGCGCATCATGCGCCGCCATGTCTTGCCCAATGTGCTGGGGCCGGTGCTGGTGCTGGCCACGATCCAGGTGGCAGCGGCCATCATCACCGAAGCCACGCTGTCCTTCCTTGGCGTCGGCGTGCCGCCGACGAGCCCTTCGCTGGGCACGCTGATCCGCGTCGGCAACGACTTCATGTACTCAGGTGAGTGGTGGATCATGATCTGGCCCGGCGTCATGCTGGTGCTGATAGCGCTGTCGGTGAACCTGCTGGGAGACTGGCTGCGTGACGCCTTGAACCCGCGCCTGCGTTGAGGATGGAAAACGCATGAGCGCACCGCTTCTTGAAGTCCGGAATCTGCGAGTCGAGTTCCCCACCCGACATGGCAGCTTGCTGGCCCTGGACAACGTGTCCTTCGACATCGCACCGGGCGAGATTCTCGGTGTGGTGGGTGAATCCGGCGCCGGCAAGTCGGTGACCGGCGCGGCCATCATCGGCCTGCTCGATCCGCCCGGGCACATTGCCGGTGGCGAGATCCGCCTGGCTGGCCGCCGCATCGACAATCTGCCGCACGAGCAGATGCGCCGCGTGCGTGGCCGCGAAATCGGCGCCATCTTTCAGGACCCGCTCACTTCGCTGAACCCGCTCTTTACCGTGGGTCAGCAATTGATCGAGACCATCGAGGCCCACCTGCCGCTGGGCCGGCGCGAAGCCCGCGCGCGCGCCATCGAGCTGCTGCGCCAGACCGGCATTCCCGCGCCCGACGCCCGCATCGACCAGTATCCGCACCAGTTCTCGGGCGGCATGCGGCAGCGGGTAGTGATCGCCCTGGCCCTGGCGGCCAAGCCCAAGCTGATCGTGGCAGACGAGCCGACCACGGCGCTCGATGTGTCCATCCAGGCGCAGATCATTGGCCTCTTGAAGTCGCTCTGCAAGGAGCAGGGCGCGGCGGTGATGCTGGTCACGCACGACATGGGCGTGATCGCCGAAACCTGCGACCGCGTGGCGGTGATGTATGCCGGCCGGGTCGCCGAGATCGGGCCGGTGCAGGAGGTCATCCATCGCCCGGCCCATCCCTACACGGCGGGCCTGATGGGTGCGATTCCGGCGATGGACAGTGACCGCGAGCGCCTTTTGCAGATCGATGGCTCGATGCCCCGTCTCAATGCGATTCCCACGGGCTGCGCCTTCAATCCGCGCTGCGAGCGCGTGCTGCCGCGCTGCCACGAAGAGCGCCCCGAACTGATGCAGGTGGCTTCCAGCCAGGCCGCTTGCTGGCTGCATGCCGAAGGGGAGGGCCACCGATGAGCCAGCCGCTGATCGAGGTGCAGGACCTGGCCAAGACCTTTGATGTCTCGCCGCCCTGGCTGAACCGGGTGCTGGAGCGCAAGCCGCATCAGTTCGTTCATGCGGTGGACGGGCTCAGTTTTTCAATCGAGCGCGGTCGCACCTTGGCGTTGGTGGGCGAGTCGGGCTGTGGCAAGAGCACGGTGGCGCGTCTGCTGGTCGGGCTGTACGGGCCGAGCCGCGGCAGCGTCAGCTTCGACGGCGCCGACCTTGGCAAGACGCTCGCCTCCAGCGGTGCGCAGGCCTTGCGCCGGCGCATGCAGATGATCTTCCAGGATCCGTATGCGTCCTTGAATCCGCGTTGGCAGGTGCAGCAGATCGTGGCCGAGCCGCTGCTCGAACACGGTTTGCTCAAACGGGGCCAGGCCTTGCAAGACCGGGTCGACGAGCTCCTGCACACGGTCGGGCTGTCGGCGGCAGACCGGCTGAAGTTCCCGCACCAGTTCTCCGGCGGTCAGCGCCAGCGCATCTCGATCGCGCGAGCGCTCGCCACGGAGCCGGAGTTCCTGGTCTGCGATGAGCCGACTTCGGCCCTCGATGTGTCGGTGCAGGCCCAGGTGCTGAACATCATGAAGGACCTGCAGCGCAGCCGCGCTCTGACGTATCTGTTCATCTCGCACAACCTGGCGGTGGTGCGGCATGTGTCGGACCAGGTGGGCGTCATGTATCTGGGCCGGCTGGTCGAGCTGGCTGACAAGGCCGAGCTGTTCGCGCGCCCGCGCCACCCCTACACGCGCATGCTGCTGGATGCGATTCCGGACATCGGCATGAGCGGCCGCAGCCGCACGCCGGTGCAGGGCGAGGTGCCCAATCCGCTGAACCCGCCGAGCGGCTGCAGCTTCCACCCTCGCTGCCCGCACGCCAATGTGCGTTGCCAGACCGAGCGCCCGCAGATGCTGGAGCTCAAGGGTGTACGCGTGGCCTGCCACGCTGTACAAGAGGGCCGGATCTAGCGCCCTGGTGCTGGTGTCGCAGGTGCCGAAGCCCGGCTGGCAGCCGTCGCCGCCTTGGCTGGTTGATCGCTGGGCAGGTACAGGGGGCCCTTCTGGCCACAGCCAGCCAACGCCAGCAACAGGGTCAAGGCTGCGGTGCTGCAGGCACGGCCTACACTTCCCTTCGAGCGCAAGTGCTTCAATGTTTCATTCATCCCCGGAAGTTTATCGGTCATGACCGCCTCCCTCGCCGCCACGCCCCTCAGCGATATCGACTACCAGACCAAGACGCGCGCCTTGCTGGACCGGGTCGAGGCGACGATTGATGGCTGGCTCGATGCCGATGTGGTCGATATCGACACCCACCGCACCGGCGGCTTGATGGAGCTGAGCCTGCCGGGCGGCAGCAAGATTGTCTTGAACACGCAACCGCCGCTGCAGGAAGTCTGGCTGGCTGCGCGGGGAGGCGGCTTCCATTTCCGCTACGTGGATGGGCGCTGGCTCGAGCGCGAAGGCCGCGAGTTCCATGCCCTGCTGTCTGAGCATGTCAGCGCCCAGGCGGGTCAGGCGCTGCAGTTCACCAGCGCCTGAACCTCATCGCTTGAACAGGTCGAGGATGCTCTTTTTCTCGGCCTCGGTGGCGGGCTGAGGCAGCTTCGAATCTTCTGCCGGCGTCAACGCCTTCACGCCGGTGTGGCCGGTGAACTCGTCGAAATACCACTCGCCGTTGAGGTTCACGATGCCTTCGGGTGCCGAGGGTTCAGAGACCGCCGTGTTGCGCAGGGCGAAGCCCATGTACTCGATCCAGACCGGCAACGAGAGGCCGCCGCCAGTTTCCCGGTCGCCGAGCTTGCGTGGCTGGTCATAGCCAATCCAGACCACAGCCACCACTTCTTCCTGGTAGCCGGCAAACCAGGCGTCCATCGAATCGTTCGTGGTGCCGGTCTTGCCGTAGATGTCCGGGCGCTTCAGGGTGGCATGGGCCTTGGCAGCGGTGCCGCTGCGTGTGACCTCCTGCAAGAGGCTGGTCATCATGAAGGCATTGCGCTCGTCGATGACGCGGTTGCCTTCGTTGACTACTGGCTCGGGCGCCTGGTAGAGCAGCTTGCCCTTGTTGTCGGTCAGCTTGCTGATCAGCTGCGGCGTCACCAGGTGGCCGCCATTGGCGAACACGGCGTAGCCCTGCGTCATCTGCATCGGCGTGACCGAACCGGCGCCCAGCGCCATGGTCAGGTAGGCCGGATGCTTGTCGGCATCGAAGCCGAAACGCGTGATCCATTGCTGCGCATAGTCGACGCCGATCGACTGCAGCACCCGGATGGACACCATGTTCTTGGATTTGGCGAGCGCCCGGCGCAAGGGCAGGGGGCCGTCGAAGGTGCCATCGTAGTTCTTCGGTTCCCAGGGTTGGCTGCCGGTCGTCGTGGCATCGAAGAACAGCGGCGCGTCGTTCACCACGGTGCTGGGCGTGAAGCCCTTCTCAAGTGCGGCTGAGTAGATGAAGGGCTTGAAGCTGGAACCCGGCTGGCGCCAGGCCTGAGTCACGTGGTTGAACTTGTTCTTGTTGAAGTCGAAGCCACCGACCATGGCGCGCAGCTTGCCGTTGCGCGGGTCCATGGCGACAAAAGCGCCTTCCACCTCGGGCAGCTGGGTGACGGTCCATTCATCCTTGCCCTTGACGACGGCCTTGATCACCCGGATCACCGCACCGCGGCGGATGCGTGTCTTCGGGTTGCCCTTCTCGGACAGGCCGGAGGTGGCTGGCTTCAGGCCCTCGCCGACGATGGTGATGGTCTCGCCATTGAGCAGCGCTGCCGTGACCTTCTTCGGGTCGGCCTCGAGCACCACGGCGGCCTGCAGGTCGTCGTTGTCCGGATGGTCGGACAGCGCCTCCGCGATGCGTGCGTCGAGGTCCTTCTGTTCGGCCGGCAGGTCCACGTAGGCCTCGGGCCCGCGGTAGACCTGGCGGCGCTCGAAATCCATGATGCCGCGGCGCAGCGCCTTGTAGGCGACGGTCTGTTCATCCGCGCGCAGCGTCAGGTAGACGTTGAGGCCGCGGGTGTAGGTCTCGTCGCCATACTGGCCGTGGATCAGCTGGCGCGCCGCCTCGGCCACGTACTGCGCATTGGAAGGGGCTTCACTGAGCTGCCGGTAGCGCAGGACCTGGGCCTTGGCGCTGGCGTGCTGCTCGGCCGTGATGTAGCCGTTCTCCAGCATGCGGTCGATGATGTAGCGCTGGCGCACCGTGGCCCGGCGCGGGTTGTTGATCGGGTTGTAGGCCGAGGGCGCCTTGGGCAGGCCGGCCAGCATGGCGGCTTCGGCTACCGTCACCTGTTTCAGCGGCTTGCCGAAATAAACCTCGCTGGCAGCAGCAAAGCCGTAAGCCCGGTGCCCCAGGAAAATCTGATTCATGTAAATCTCGAGAATCTGCTCCTTGCTCAGGGCGTTCTCGATCTTCAAGGCCAACAATATTTCGTAGACCTTGCGTGTCAGGGTTTTCTCGGTGGAGAGATAGAAATTGCGCGCAACCTGCATCGTGATCGTCGATGCGCCCTGGCTGCGGGCCTCGCCCACATTGGCCAGGCCGGCGCGGATCACGCCCAGGTAGTCGACGCCGCCGTGCTGGTAGAAGCGCGCATCCTCGATCGCGAGCACCGCTTCCTGCATCACCTTGGGAATTTCGCGGATCGGCAGGTAATTGCGGCGCTCCTCGCCAAATTCGGCCAGCAATACGCCTTCGGCCGACAGCACGCGCAGCGGCAGCTTGGGCCGGTAATCGGTCAGGCCCGAGATATCCGGCAGATTGGGGGAGGCCAGGGCCAGCACCATGCCCAGGATCAGCAGGCCAGCCAGACCTGCGGCGGCTCCCAGGCCCAGCAGCCAGAACGCTGCCCGTACAGCCCAATGTTTGCGGCGGGCGCCGTCGCGTGACGCGGATTCGCTGGACTTGGCTTCGCTCATGAGGCTCCGATTTGACTGGCGCAATTATAAGAAGGGCTGCAACATTCGATTCGCGGCCGTGAGATGCTTCACGGCAAGGCTTGACAAGACCCATTGGCTGGTGTTTTTCAGCTCTTTATCTGCAGAGCAGACGTGTATGTTTAGCAACGGGGCGTTACTTGCTGTGACCGGTTTTCTTTGATGTGTCATAGGCTTTGCTGCTAGCATTCAAGTAACTTATTAATAAGTCCGGCGCAAGTTTGCGCGTTTGGGGATACGCGTCATGGGAATATTGGATGTACTGCTGGGGCGCAAGCACCCGCCCATGATCGGCCTGGATATCAGCTCGTCCAGCGTCAAGCTGGTGGAGTTGAGCCAAAGCGCCAGCGGCGAAATGGTGCTGGAGCGTTTTGCGTCCGAGCCGTTCGAAAAAGGCTGGATCACCGACGGCCAGATCGAGAAATTCGATGAAGTGGCCGACGCTGTGCGCCGGGTGGTTGCCCGCAGTGGCAGCCGCACCCGCGATGCGGTGCTGGCCATGCCCCAGTCGGCCGTGATCACCAAGAAGATCATGCTGCCGGCCGGACTGCGCGACGAGGAGATGGAGCTCCAGGTCGAGGCCGAAGCCAACCAATACATTCCTTTCTCGCTCGACGAAGTCAGCCTCGACTTCTGCGTGATCGGCCCCAGCCCGACATCGGTCGGCGACGTTGAAGTGCTGATCGCTGCATCGCGCAAGGACAGAGTGCAAGACCGCCAGGGTCTGGCCGAAGCGGCCGGTCTCAAGCCGGTTGTCCTTGACATTGAATCGCATGCCTCGCGCATGGCCATGGGTCGCCTGATCGCCACCCTGCCCAACGAAGGCCGCGACGCGCTGGTGGCGCTGTTCGAGATCGGCGCCGACACCACCAGCCTCAAGGTGCTGCGCGACGACGAAATGCTTTACGACCGAGACCAGGCCTTCGGGGGCTCGCAGCTCACCCAGCTGATCTCGCGTCAATACGGCTTCTCCTTCGAGGAAGCTGAATCCAAGAAGCTCGCCAACGACCTGCCCGACGACTACGAAGTGGCGGTGCTGAACCCCTTCGTGGACAGTCTGTCGCAGGAAATCGGCCGGGCGCTGCAGTATTTCTTCACCAGCACGCCGCATCACAAGGTGCACTATGTGATGCTGGCCGGCGGTACGGCAACCGTGCCGGGCCTGAAGGAACGGGTCACCGAATTGACCGGCTTTGCCTGCATGATCGTGAATCCGTTCGAGAACATGGGCCTGGGTTCTGCGGTGCGTGAACCCAAGCTGCGCCGCGAGGCACCGTCCTATCTGACCGCCTGCGGCCTGGCGATGCGGAGGTTCTACTCGTGATCCTGATCAACCTGCTGCCGTACCGGGAAGAGAAGCGCAAGCGTCGCAAGACGGCCTTCTTTGCCGGCATCGGCGCCTCTGCCGTGCTGGGCCTGCTGATCGTCGGCTTTGTTTATCTGCTCTTGCAGCATCTCGCCAGCGAACAGCAGCGCCGCAATGATTACCTGTCTGCCGAGATCGCCCGGCTGGACCTGCAGATCAAGGACATCGCCAACTTGAAGGCCGAGATCGAGGCCCTGCAAGCGCGCCAGAAGGCCGTCGAAGGCCTGCAGACCGACCGCAACACGCCGGTCTACCTGCTGAATGAGCTGGCCCGCTTCACGCCCGAGGGCATCTACCTCACCAGCATCCGCCAGACCGACAAGGTGGTCGCCGTCACCGGCATCGCTCAGACACAGGAGCGTGTTTCCGAGTTCCTGCGCAACGCAGGGGGTGGCTCTGAATGGCTGGAGAAGGCCGATCTGGTCGAGATCAAGCAGGCCAACCTGATCACCAGCTCGCGTGATCAGCGGCGCCTGTTTGAATTCCAGATGAAGGTGTCGATCAAGGCGCCGCAGGTCGAAGCACCGGCCGGCGCCAAGAAGGCAGCGCCGAACAAGGCTTGAGCACATGGCAAACAATTCCAAGAAGCTCAATTTCGACCTGAACGCCTGGGGTGAAAGCGTTGCGGACCAGTTCCGCGGCCTCAACCCCAACGAGCCTGGTCAATGGCCCTTCCTGCCCAAGCTCTCGGCCTTCGTGGCTGTGGTGGCGGTGGTTTGCGGCGCAGGCTGGGTGCTCGCCCTGTCAGACGCGCAGACGGCGCTCGACAACGTGCGTGCCGAAGAACCCAAGCTGCGCGAGCAGTACCAGGGCAAGCTGGCCCAGGCCGTCAACCTGCCCGAATTGCGCAAGCAAAAGAGCCAGGTCGAGGAATACGTGCTGCAGCTTGAAAAGCAGTTGCCGAACAAGGCTGAGATGGACGCGCTGCTGTCGGACATCAATCAGGCGGGCCTGGGCCGCGGCCTGAATTTCGAGCTGTTCCGGCCGGGCCAGGAAGTGATGAAGGACTACTACGCCGAGAAGCCGATCAGCTTGCGGGTGTCGGGTCGCTATCACGACATCGGCTCCTTTGCGGCCGACGTCGCCAATCTCTCCCGCATCGTGACCCTGCACAACCTGGCGGTGGTTGCACCCGCCAAGGACCAGAGCGGCAACCTCAGCATGGAAGCCACGGCCCGCACCTATCGCTACCTGGATTCGAATGAAGTGGCCGAGCAAAAGAAGGCCGCGGCCAAGGCGGCAAAGAAATGAGGCCTGCAATGATGACGATGCACGCATCAAGAATCGCAGTGCTGGCGCTGGGCCTGGTTTTGGCTGGCTGCTCCGCAGATCTGGATGAATTGCAGGGCTGGATGAAGTCCGAGGCTGACCGGGCACGCGCCAATGTGCCGCCGCTGGTGCCCCCGAAGAAATTCCAGCCACAGCCCTATGAGGCCATGGCCGGCGTTGAGCCCTTCAGTGCCCAGAAGCTGAGCGTGGCGGTGAAGCAGGAAGCCAGCCAGCCCAACTCGCTGCTGGCGGCCGAGCTGAATCGGCGGCGCGAGCCGCTGGAGGCCTATCCGCTGGACAGCATGAGCATGGTGGGCAGCCTGACACGTCAGGAACGCCGCTACGCACTGGTCAAGGTCGACAACCTGCTCTACCAGGTCAAGACCGGCGACTATCTCGGTCAGAACTTCGGTCTCGTCAAGCAAATCAGCGAGACCGCCATTACCTTGCGGGAACTCGTCCAGGACGCGACCGGCGATCAGGTTGAGCGCATCACGACCCTCCAGCTTCAGGAGAAGGGACGATGAGAAAAATCACTCAGGAGATCTCGAGGATGAATCGTTGGCGCGCATGGGCCTTGGCTCTTTCCACGTGCATGCTGCTGCCGCTTCAGGCCTGGGCGCAGAACAGCATCAAATCGATCAACAGCGTGCAGCAAGCCGGTTCGGAGGTCGTGCGCATCGAGTTGGCACAGCCGCTGACCGAGTTGCCACGCGGCTTCACGGTGCAGACACCGCCGCGCATAGCGATCGACCTGCCTGGCGTCAGCAATGACCTCGGCCGCTCGCTCGTCGAGGTGAATCAGGGCAATCTGCGTTCGATCAATGTGGCGCAGGCCGGCGAGCGGACCCGCCTGGTGCTGAACCTGCGTCAGGCAGCCAGCTATCGGGCGCAGCTGCAGGACAACGCCCTGGTCCTGGTGCTGGACAGCGGTAGCCCGGCCACCGCCGCGGCCACTACCAGCGAGCCAGTTCACTTTGCGCAGCCGCTCAACAGCAGCCCGCAGGCGATCAAGGACATCGACTTCCGCCGCGGCCAGGACGGCACCGGCCGAGTGATCGTCAACTTGCCGAGCAATCAGGTCGGCGTGGACATTCAGCAGCAAGGCCAGTCCCTGGTGGTTGAATTCCTGCGCTCGACGTTGCCGGAAGCCCTGCGTCGTCGCCTGGACGTGACCGATTTCGGCACGCCGGTGCAGTCGATCTCGGTCAACCAGAACGGCGACCGTGTGCGCATGCTGGTCGAGCCGCGCGGCGCCTGGGAGCACAGCGCCTACCAGACCGACAACCAGTTCGTGCTCGAGGTGCGGCCGCAGAAGGTCGATCCGAACAAGCTGGTGGCCGGCCCCGGCTTCGCGGGCGACAAGCTCTCGCTGAATTTCCAGAACATCGAAGTCCGTGCACTGCTGCAGGTCATCGCTGACTTCACCAACTTCAACGTGGTGACCAGCGACACCGTGACCGGCAACGTCACGCTGCGCCTCAAGGACGTGCCTTGGGACCAGGCGCTGGACATCATCATGCAGGCCAAGAACCTGGGCCTGCGCAAGACCGGCAATGTGCTGCTGATCGCGCCCAAGGACGAGCTGGCGGCCAAGGAGAAGATGGAGCTCGAGGCCAAGGCCCAGATCGCCAACCTGGAGCCCGTCCGTACCCAGGCCTTCCAGCTCAACTACACCAAGGCCGACGAAGTGGCCAAGGGGCTGGCGGGCACGACCACCAGCGGCGGCAGCGGCGGCGGTGGCGGCGCCACCAGCACCCGGATTCTTTCGCCGCGTGGCAGTGTCATCTCCGAGAGCCGGACCAACCAGCTCTTCGTCAGCGATATTCCGTCCAAGCTGGAAGAGATCCAGGCCATGATCGCCAAGATCGATATTCCGGTGCGGCAAGTGCTGATCGAGGCACGCATCGTCGAGGCGGACGACAAGTTCGGCCGCGCGCTGGGCGTCAAGCTGGGCAGCCAGGATCTGCGTGGCGTTCAAGGTGGCATTCCAGGCTACAACCTTGCTGGCAACAACTACCTGACCGTCGGGGGCAACTACAACGCCGTGGGCTCGCAGACGGGCCAGGGCCCGGCGCAGAACTACGCCAACAGCCAGTTCGTCAACCTGCCTGCCAACGTTTCCTCAGACGCCTTTGCTGGCGCCAGCCCGGTGAACTTCGCGCTGTCGCTGTTCAGCGCCACGGCCAACCGCTTCCTGAACCTGGAGCTCTCCGCACTGGAAGCCGATGGCAAGGGCAAGATCGTTTCGAGCCCGCGCGTCATCACCGCCGACCAGGTCAAGGCCCTGATCGAGCAGGGTGAAGAACTGCCCTACCAGGTGGCCACGGCCAGCGGTGCGACCTCGATCGCGTTCAAGAAGGCGGTGCTCAAGCTTGAAGTCACGCCGCAGATCACGCCCGAGGGCAATGTGATCATGACGGTGGACGTCAACAAGGACAGCCGCGGCACGCTGACGCCGCAGGGCTATGCCATCAACAACAAGCATGTGCAGACGCAGGTGCTGGTCGAGAACGGCGGCACAGTCGTGATCGGCGGCATCTTTACGCAAGATGAGCGAGTTGATGAGAGCAAGGTGCCGCTGCTGGGCGATATTCCGTTCCTGGGCAATCTGTTCAAGAACAAGGCCCGGATTTCCAGCAAGACCGAATTGCTGATCTTCCTGACGCCCAAGGTTGTCAGCGAGCGCACGGTCGTCAAGTGACGGTTGTGACGTCAGCGCGGCTCGGACGGTGAATGCATGAGGGAGCTGCTGGCGCTTGACCGCTGCCGGCCCAGATGGAGATTGAGGAAATGATGAAACTTGTTGGCCTCGGAAAGCGTGTGCTGAATGGCCTCGCAGGCGTGGCCCTCAGTGCGGCCCTGGTCGCCTGCGGCGGCGGCGGTGGCTCGGCGGGTACGCCGGTGGTGGGTGGTGGTGGCAACTCTGGCACGCCATCAACCGATACGGCTGCTGTTGCCGTTAGCCTGTCCTCGACCACCGTCACAGCCGGCGCGCCTGCGACGGTCACGGCCACGGTCACCAACAAGGCCGGCACGCCCTTGGCTGGCCTGATCGTCAAGTTCTCGACCGATGGCGGCCTTGGTAGCTTCAGCGCGGCGTCTGCGCTGACCGACGCAGCGGGTGTTGCCACCACGGTCATGTCGCCTGCCAACGCGACATCCACCGGTGCAGACACGGTCAGGGCCGCAGTTACCTATCTGGACAAGCCCTATAGCGCATCGGCGGGCTTCCAGTTGACGGCGACCAACGTCACGATCTCCTCCTTCACCTCCGATGTTGCGAATCTCTCGGCCTATGGCCAGGCCAACCTCACAGTGACCTTGGCAGGTACTTCGGCCACTGCGCCGGTGACCTTGTCAGTGACCTCTTCCTGCACGACCGCCGGCAAGGGCACCTTGACGCCGACGACCCAGACCACGAGCACCGGGCGCGCAACCTTCACTTTCCGTGACGGTGGCTGCGGTGCATTGGCGGCTGCTGAAAACCTCCAGGTGTCGGTCAACGGCACCAGCCTGACCCAGACCCTGGCCCTGCCGGTGAGCTCGCCGTCCGCAGCCAGCATCGGCTTCGTTTCGGCTTCGCCTACAAATATCTATTTGCGCGGTTCCGGCCTGGTCGAGAGCTCCAACGTGACCTTCCAGGTGAAGGACGCCAACAGCAACGGCTTGCCGGGCAGAACGGTGGTGCTGGAGCCCAGCGTGCTGGTCGGTGACCTGCGTCTGGATGACCAGACGGGTGCGGTGACCAAGGTGACCGACAGCAACGGCAATGTGATCGTTCGCATCAACTCGGGTACGGTGCCGACGCCTGTGCGAATCAAGGCGACGCTGCAAGGCAGCAACATCTCCACGGTTTCGAGCTCCCTGGCCATTGCCGTTGGTTTGCCTTCGCAGCTGAACTTCTCGATGTCGCCTGCAACGCTGAACATCGAGGGCTTCAACATCCAGGGCGCGCCCAACACCTACACCGTCATTGCCTCGGATCGACTGGGCAATCCGGTGCCGGATGGCACTGCGATCAATTTCGTCTCGGAAGGCGGCCAGATCCAGGCGATCAGGCAGACCTCGCTCAACAGCAATGGCATTGCCACGGCGACCGCCAACTTCGTGTCTTCGGCGCCCGTGCCTGCCGATGGTCGCCTCACCGTGGTCGCTTACGCGCTGGGCGAAAAGTCCTTCCTGGACACCAATGGCAACAACGTCTACGACACCGGCGAGGACTTCCAGGACCTGGGCGACCTCTTCCTGGATCGCAAGTACGACGGCTTCTACCAAGCCAGCGAAGATCAGTTCATTTCCCTGGCGACCGGTGATGTCAAGGCCTGCTCTGATGGCGCTTCGGCCTTGTTCAAGCGGGATGAATCTGTGCCAGTACGCCCCAACACCTGCAGTCAGCAGTGGGGCCGCGCCTATGTGCGCAGGGCCGTGCAAACCGTGCTGTCCACTTCGGCCTCGCGTCCGCTTTGGGGAACGACTTGGCATCCGAACGCAGTTGGTGCGGCAGGCTCTTGCGCAGCGCCCGTGACACTGACGACGCACTATGTGGATGACGTTGAGCAGCGCTTGAACTACCGGGTTGTTCACGGTACTCAGCTGTACGGCATGGGCACCGCAAGCACGATCACACTGACACTGGCCGATGCGAATGACGTGGCCCGCAACCCGATGGCTGCCGGGACGGTGGTTGCCTTCGTCACGACGGATGGCTTGTCTGCGACGCTGCTCGGCGGCTCCCCGGTTGCGAATTCGCTGTCGGTCGGCGGCGTGACCTTCAGCTACAAGTTCGACGACAAGACCAGTGAAGGCACGGTCACCATGAATGTCAAATCACCCAGTGGTTTGACCACCTCTGTGTCGATCTTCATCTCGAAGCTTGATTACGGGCAGGCTGTGAAGGATGCACTTCAAAAGCTGTGGGACGCCGATACGGCTACCCCCAAGACGGCGACTGACCCAAGCGACCAGTCCAAGTGGACTGCAGATCAGCGCTATCGCTACAGCCTTGCTGCGTGCACCCCCTGAGAGTCGCCCTCGTCGGCATGCCCGGCGGTGGCAAGTCCACGGTCGGGCGACAACTGGCACGTCAGCTTGACGTGCCTTTTGTCGACTCGGACACCGAGATCGAGAAGCGCATCGGCTGCGCCATCAAGAGCTTCTTCGCCCGAGAGGGCGAAGAAGCTTTTCGCTTGATCGAGAGCGAAGTGATTGCCGGCCTGCTCGCTGCTGATTCAGACATGGTGCTGGCCACCGGTGGTGGCGCGGTGCTGCGCGAGGAGAACCGCGACTGCCTGCATGAGCGCTCAACCGTGCTCTACCTGCGCTCGACGCCGGAGGAACTGTTCCGACGCCTGCGTCACGACACCCAGCGCCCGCTCCTGCAGGTCAAGGACCCGATGGCCAAGCTGCGCGAGCTCTTTGCCGTGCGCGACCCGCTGTACCGCCGCACCGCCCATTTCGTGCTCGAGACCGGCCGTCCCTCGGTGCAGGGTCTGGTCAATATGGTCCTGATGCAATTGGAGCTGGCCGGCCTGGTCAGCCCGATGCGGGTGAAGGCTTCGGTCGGCGCAGAGCCTCACTGAGCGTTTCACGACGATTCGCTGCGGCCTGGCGGCGAGTTCGAGCAGGGGCGGCCCGTACACTTGCGGGCATGAGTGCTTCGCCGTTGCCCGTCATCACCGTTCCCATCGCGCTGGATGAGCGCAGCTACGACATCCTGATCGCCCCCGGCCTGCTTGACGCAGCCAGCAGCTGGCAAGGCCTGCCCAAGGCGGCATCCGCATTGATCGTCAGCAACGAGACCGTCGCGCCGCTGTATCTGGAGCGGGTGAGGGCGCAGCTCGGCAGGCATTACGCACGCATCGAGACCGTCGTGCTGCCCGACGGCGAGCAGCACAAGGACTGGGCCTCGCTGAACGCGATCATCGACAAATTGCTTTCCACCGCCAGCGACCGCAAGACGGTGCTGGTGGCCTTGGGCGGCGGTGTGATCGGCGACATGACCGGCTTTGCCGCAGCCATCTATATGCGCGGCGTGCCTTTCGTGCAGGTGCCCACCACGCTGCTCTCGCAGGTCGATTCTTCGGTGGGCGGCAAGACCGCGATCAACCACCCGCTGGGCAAGAACATGGTGGGCGCGTTCTACCAGCCGCAGCGGGTGATCGCTGATCTGGACACCCTGGACACGCTGCCGCCGCGCGAGTTGTCGGCCGGCCTGGCCGAGGTGATCAAGTACGGCCCCATCGCCGATGCTGCCTTCCTCGACTGGATCGAAGCCAATCTCAATGCCTTGCTCGCGCGAGACAAAGCGGCCCTGGCGTATGCCGTGCAACGCAGCTGCGAGATCAAGGCCTGGGTCGTGGGCCAGGACGAGCGAGAAAGCGGCATCCGCGCCATCCTCAATTTCGGCCACACCTTCGGCCATGCGATTGAAACCGGCATGGGCTATGGCGAATGGCTGCACGGCGAGGCGGTCGGCTGCGGCATGGTGATGGCTGCTGAGCTGTCGGTGCGCCTGGGGCTGATGCCGGCCGAGTTTGCAGCGCGCATGCGCCGCCTGATCGAGCGAGCGGGCCTGCCGGTCGTCGGACCCAAACTCGGTACCGAACGCTATCTTGAGCTGATGCGGGTCGACAAGAAGGCCGAAGGCGGCGAGATCCGCTTCGTGCTGATCGAGGCCATGGGCCGGGCCGGCATGCACAGTGCGCCCGATGCGCTGGTGGCCGAAGTGCTGGACCACTGCACCGCCTGAACCGAACCGAAGAACACCACGATGCGCGCTGCCTACGCTTGCCACCCCCACCAGAGCAAGGGCCGCCGCTACCCCGAGCCGGCCGCGCCCACGCGCAGCGAGTTCCAGCGCGACCGCGATCGCATCGTGCACAGCACGGCCTTCCGTCGCCTGGTCTACAAGACGCAAGTCTTTCTGAACCATGAAGGCGACCTGTTCCGCACGCGCCTGACGCATTCGCTGGAGGTCGCTCAGCTGGGCCGCTCCATCGCTCGCAGCCTGGGGCTGGATGAAGACCTGGTCGAGACGGTGGCTCTGGCGCACGACCTCGGCCACACGCCTTTCGGCCACGCCGGCCAGGACGTGCTGGATGATTGCATGAAGGACTTTGGCGGCTTCGAGCACAACCTGCAGAGCCTGCGTGTGGTTGATCAACTGGAGCAGCGCTACCCGGCCTTCGATGGGCTCAACCTCACGTTCGAATCGCGCGAGGGCATCCTGAAGCATTGCTCGCGGCGCAACGCGCAGGCGCTGGAAGCTCTTGAGCCTGGCGGCGTGGCCGCCCGATTCCTGAATGGCACGCAGCCCAGTCTCGAAGCACAGTTGTGCAATCTGGCGGATGAGGTCGCCTACAACGCCCATGACGTTGACGACGGCGTGCGCTCCGGCCTGGTCACGCTGGAACAGCTGGAAGCAGTGCCGCTGGTGCAGCGCTACCTGCGCGAGGCCTTGGCCGAGTACCCCCAGCTGAGCGCCAAGCGCCTGCTCGCTGAAACCATCCGCCGCATGCTCTCGGCCCAGGTCTACGACATCATCGATGCCAGCCGCGCCCTTTTGCAGGAGGCCGCGCCGCCTGACGCCGATGCCGCCCGCGCCGGCCCGCCGCTGCTGCGCTTCAGCGCCGACATGCGTGCGGCCAGCACCGAGCTCAAGCGCTTCCTGTTTGCCAATCTCTACCGCCATCGCCAGGTGGCTGAGACGCGCATGAAGGCCGAGGCCGTACTGCGCGATCTGTTTCGCATCTACTTTGAAGATCCGGCCCAATTGCCCGAGGAGTTCGCCAGTGCAGACGACATTCCGCGCGCCGTGGCCGACTACATCGCCGGCATGACCGACCGCTACGCGCTGCGTGAGCATCAGCGTCTGACCGGGCAGCAGTTGTTCCCGGCCTAGCTCGCGCAATAATGGGGACAGACTCAACTGTCCGGTTCCCCACATGGCCCGATTGCCCCGGCTTGCCGTTCCCGGCCAGCCCCATCACCTGATACAGCGCGGCCTGAATCGTCAGGCCATCGTCACCGACGACCACGACCGCCAGCGCTTGCTGGACGAGCTGCGTGAATGCGCTGCAACGCACAAGGTGGCCATCCATGCCTATGTGCTGATGGACAACCACCTGCACCTGCTGGCGACGCCTGAGACGGCGGAAGGCTTGAGCGGGATGATGCAGTCGCTCGGCCGGCGCTATGTTGCTGCCTTCAACAAGCGACATTCGCGCAGCGGCACGCTCTGGGATGGCCGCTTCCGCGCCGCGCCCATCGAAGCAGGCGCCTACCTGCTGGCGTGCATGCGCTATGTGGAGCTCAACCCGCTGCGCAGCCAGTTGGCTGCGCAGCCGGGCGAGTACCGATGGTCCAGCGCCGCCCACCACCTGGGCCAGCGCCGCGACCCGCTCGTCTTTGACCATGCCTTGTTCTGGGCTACCGGCAACACGCCGTTTGAACGGGAGCTGGGCTGGAAGGCCTGGCTGGAGCAGGGCTGCAGCGCTGCCGAGTGGCGGGTGCTGACCGAAGCCGCCCAGAAAGGCTGGCCGCTCGGCTCGGCCGGCTTTCTGCTGGGTCTGGCGCAGGACACCGAGCGCCCTTTACAGCCGCGCAAAAGAGGGCGCCCCGCGGGCCGCAAGACGGATTCCAGCCGCGGAACATGACTATGTCCCCATTTAAATGAATCAAGCAGGCGACGAATCTATCAAAAGGAGTCTGACCCCATTTGTTCGTTCTTGAATGTAATGCTGCAGCGCAGTAATCTCGCGGCTCACTTTTGCCCATGTTGGAGAGCGCCGTGAGCACGATCACCCAGGCCGCACAGATTCAAGCCGAAATTGCCGAGTTGACCGCCAACGGTCTCTACCGCCCCAGCAATGAAAAGGACGCATGCGGCCTTGGCTTCGTTGCTCACATCAAGGGCCAGAAGGCGCATGCCATCGTCCAGCAGGGCCTGAAGATCCTCGAGAACCTGGACCACCGGGGCGCCGTCGGTGCCGACAAGCTGATGGGCGACGGCGCCGGCATCCTGATCCAGATCCCGGACGAGTACTACCGCGAGGAGATGGCCAAGCAAGGTATCGAGCTGCCGCCCCCCGGCGAATACGGTGTCGGCATGATCTTCCTGCCCAAGGAACACGCCTCCCGCCTGGCCTGCGAACAGGAACTCGCCCGCGCCATCAAGGCCGAGGGTCAGGTCTTGATCGGCTGGCGCGACGTGCCGGTGGATGCCGAGCTGCCGATGTCGCCGACCGTGCGCGAGAAGGAGCCGATCATTCGGCAGATCTTCATCGGCCGCGGCCCGGACATCATTGTTCCGGACGCCCTGGAGCGAAAGCTCTACGTGATCCGCAAGACCGCATCGAGCGCCATCCAGGCCCTGAAGCTGACCCACAGCCGTGAGTACTACGTGCCCAGCATGAGCTGCCGCACCGTGATCTACAAGGGCTTGCTGCTCGCCGACCAGGTGGGTGCCTACTACAAGGACTTGAGCGACCCGCGCGTGGTCTCGGCCATCGCCCTGGTGCACCAGCGCTTCTCGACCAACACCTTCCCTGAGTGGCCACTGGCCCACCCCTACCGCATGGTCGCCCACAACGGCGAGATCAACACGGTCAAGGGCAACTTCAACTGGATGCGCGCCCGCGAAGGCGTGATGAAGTCGCCGGTGCTGGGCGACGACCTGAAGAAGCTCTACCCGATCAGCTTCGAGCACCAGTCCGACACGGCCACCTTCGACAATGCCATCGAGCTCTTGACGATGAGCGGCTACCCGCTCGCGCATGCCGCCATGATGATGATCCCGGAAGCCTGGGAACAGCATGAGCTGATGGACGAGCGCCGTCGCGCCTTCTATGAATACCACGCGGCCATGATGGAACCCTGGGACGGCCCGGCCGCCATGGTCTTCACCGACGGCCGCCAGGTTTGCGCAGCACTCGACCGCAATGGCCTGCGCCCGGCACGCTATGTGGTGACCGACGACGATCTGGTCGTGCTGGCCTCCGAGTCCGGCGTCCTGCCGATTCCGGAAAGCAAGATCGTCAAGAAGTGGCGCCTGCAGCCGGGCAAGATGTTCCTGATCGATCTGGAGCAGGGCCGCATCGTCGACGACGAAGAGCTGAAGACCCAGTTCGCCAATGCGCGGCCGTATCGCCAGTGGATCGAGAACGTCCGCGTCAAGCTGGACGACATCGAGGTTGGCGCGGTCAAGCCGGCCGAATTCGCCAGCTCGCTGCTGGACCGCCAGCAGGCCTTCGGCTTCACGCAGGAAGACATCAAGTTCCTGCTCGCGCCAATGGCGGCGAACGGCGAAGAAGGCATCGGGTCCATGGGCAACGATTCGCCGCTGGCCGTGCTCTCGAGCAAGGACAAGCCGCTCTACAACTACTTCAAGCAGCTGTTCGCCCAGGTCACGAACCCGCCGATCGACCCGATTCGCGAAGCCATCGTGATGTCGCTGAACAGCTTCGTCGGCCCCAAGCCGAATCTGCTGGACATCAACGCGATCAACCCGCCGATGCGGCTGGAGGTGTCGCAGCCGGTGCTGGACTTCGAGGACATGGCGCGCCTGCGCGGCATCGAGGCCCACACGCATGGCAAGTTCAAGCCCTTCGAACTGGACATCAGCTACCCGCGTGAGTGGGGCCGTGAAGGCGTCGAAGCCCAGCTGGCTTCGCTGTGCGCTTCGGCCGTGGATGCGATCAAGACCGGCCACAACATCCTGATCATCACGGACCGCCACCTCAGCAGCTCGCGCATTGCGATCCCCGCGCTGCTGGCCCTCTCAGCCATCCACCACCACCTGGTGCGTGAAGGCCTGCGCACGACGGCGGGGCTGGTGGTCGAAACCGGCACGGCCCGCGAAGTGCATCACTTCGCCGTGTTGGCCGGCTATGGCGCGGAAGCGATCCACCCCTACCTTGCGCTGGAAACGCTGACGGCCATGAGCAGCGAGCTGCCGGGCAACCTCTCGGCAGACAAGGCGATCTACAACTACATCAAGGCCGTGGGCAAGGGCCTGTCGAAGATCATGTCCAAGATGGGCATCTCGACCTATATGTCCTACTGCGGCGCGCAGATCTTCGAGGCCATCGGCCTGAAGGCCGACTTCGTCGAGAAGTACTTCCGCGGCACACCCACGCAGGTTGGCGGCATCGGCGTGTTCGAGGTGGCGGAAGAAGCCATCCGCCTGCACACGGCGGCCTTCGGCGACGACCCGGTGCTCGAGAACATGCTGGAAGCTGGCGGCGAATACGCCTGGCGCAGCCGTGGCGAAGAGCATATGTGGACGCCGGATGCCATCGCCAAGCTGCAGCACAGCGCGCGCTCGGGCAAGTTCGACACCTACAAGGAATACGCGCAGATCATCAACGACCAGAGCAAGCGCCACATGACGCTGCGCGGCCTGTTCGAGTTCAAGTTTGATCCGACCAAGGTCGTGCCGATCGAGGAGGTCGAATCGGCCGCCGAGATCGTCAAGCGCTTCGCCACCGGCGCGATGTCGCTGGGCTCCATTTCTACCGAGGCCCATGCCACGCTGGCCGTGGCCATGAACCGCATCGGCGGCAAGAGCAACACGGGCGAGGGCGGTGAAGACCCGGCGCGCTATCGCAATGAACTGAAGGGTATCAAGATCACGGCCGGCACCAAGGTGTCCGACGTGATCGGCGGCAAGGTCATCGCGGTCGACTACGAGCTGAAGGAAGGCGACTCGCTGCGTTCCAAGATCAAGCAGGTCGCCTCGGGCCGCTTTGGCGTGACCACCGAGTACCTGGTCAGCGCCGACCAGATCCAGATCAAGATGGCCCAGGGCGCCAAGCCGGGCGAGGGCGGCCAGCTGCCGGGCGGCAAGGTGAGCGAGTACATCGGCATGCTGCGCCACTCGGTGCCGGGCGTGGGCCTCATCAGCCCGCCGCCGCACCACGACATCTATTCGATCGAAGACCTGGCCCAGCTGATCCACGACCTGAAGAACGTGAACCCCAAGGCCGACGTGTCGGTCAAGCTGGTGTCGGAAGTGGGCGTGGGCACCATCGCCGCCGGCGTGACCAAGGCCAAGGCCGACCATCTGGTGATCGCGGGCCATGACGGTGGCACAGGCGCTTCGCCGTGGTCCTCCATCAAGCATGCAGGCACGCCGTGGGAGCTGGGCTTGGCCGAAGCGCAACAGACGCTGGTGCTGAACCGTCTGCGCGGCCGTGTGCGCGTGCAGGCCGATGGCCAGATGAAGACTGGCCGCGACGTCGTGATCGGCGCGCTCCTCGGTGCTGATGAATTCGGCTTCGCCACCGCACCGCTGGTGGCCGAAGGCTGCATCATGATGCGCAAGTGCCACCTGAACACCTGCCCGGTGGGCGTGGCGACGCAGGACCCGCTGCTGCGCGCCAAGTTCTCGGGCAAGCCCGAGCATGTCGTCAACTACTTCTTCTTCGTGGCTGAAGAGGCGCGCCAGATCATGGCGCAGCTCGGTATCCGCAAGTTCGACGAACTGATCGGCCGCTCCGACCTGCTCGACACCCGCAAGGGCATCAGCCACTGGAAGGCCAAGGGCCTGGACTTCAGCCGCGTGTTCCACCGCCCGGCCGTGCCGGCCGATGTGGCCCGCATCCATGTCGACAAGCAGGACCATGGCCTGGAGCGTGCTCTTGACGTCAAGCTGATCGAAAAGTGCCTGCCCGCCTTCGAGAAGGGCGAGAAGGTGCAGTTCATGCAGCAGGTGACCAATGTGCGCCGCACCGTGGGCGCCATGCTGTCGGGCGAGCTGATCCGCCGCCGTCCTGAAGGCCTGCCGGACCAGACCGTCTTCATCCAGATGGAAGGCACGGGCGGCCAGAGCTTCGGCGCCTTCCTGGCGCAGGGCATCACCTTCTACCTGATCGGCGACGCGAACGACTACACCGGCAAGGGCCTGTCCGGCGGACGCGTGGTGGTGCGCCCGAGCATCGACTTCCGCGGCGACGCGACCAAGAACATCATCGTCGGCAACACCGTGCTCTACGGTGCAACGCGCGGCGAGGCCTTCTTCCGTGGCGTGGCTGGCGAGCGTTTCGCAGTGCGCCTGTCCGGCGCCTCAGCCGTGGTCGAAGGCACCGGCGACCATGGTTGCGAATACATGACCGGCGGTACCGTCGTGGTGCTCGGCAAGACCGGCCGCAACTTTGCTGCCGGCATGAGCGGCGGCATTGCCTACGTCTATGACGAGGACGGCCACTTCGCCCGCCGCTGCAACACCGCCCAGGTTGCACTGGAAAGGGTGTTGCCGGCGCACGAGCAGGAGGCTGGCGTCGACAAGGCCATCTGGCACCACCTGCATGGCGCGGAGCAGCAGACCGACGAAGCGATCCTGAAGAAGCAGATCGAGGACCACCACCGCTGGACGGGCAGCCAGCGCGCCCGCGACATCCTCGACCACTGGGCCGAGTCGCGCGCCAAGTTCGTCAAGGTGTTCCCGCACGAATACCGCCGTGCGCTCGGCGAGATCCATGCGGCCAAGCAGGCCGCGGCGACCATCGAAGTCGCCAAGTCGCCCGCCGCCCAGCCCGCCGTCAAGGCCTGAAGCCGCAACCGCCAGAGGAAGGAAGAATCATGGGAAAAGTCACCGGCTTCATGGAATACGAGCGCCTGGACGAGGGCTATGAGCCCGTCACCGCCCGGGTCAAGAACTACAAGGAATTCGTCATCGGCCTGAACACCGAGCAGGCGAAGGTGCAGGGCGCGCGCTGCATGGATTGCGGCACGCCGTTCTGCAACAACGGCTGCCCGGTCAACAACATCATTCCGGACTTCAACGACCTGGTCTACAAGGGCCGGACAGAAGACTGGAAGAGCGCCATCGCGGTCCTGCACTCGACCAACAACTTCCCCGAGTTCACCGGCCGCATCTGCCCCGCGCCCTGCGAGGCGGCCTGTACGCTGAACGTGAATGACGACGCGGTGGGCATCAAGTCCATCGAGCACGCCATCATCGACCGCGCCTGGGACGAGGGCTGGGTCAAGCCTCAGCTGCCCAAGCTCAAGACCGGCAAGACCGTGGCCGTGGTGGGCTCCGGCCCGGCCGGCATGGCGGCGGCTCAGCAGCTGGCGCGCGCCGGCCACAGCGTCACGCTGTTCGAGAAGAATGATCGCGTCGGCGGCCTGCTGCGCTACGGCATCCCCGACTTCAAGATGGAGAAGAGCCATATCGACCGCCGCGTCGAGCAGATGCAGGCCGAAGGCGTGACCATACGCACCGGTGTGCTGGTCGGCTCGCTGCCTGAAGGCTCCAAGGTCACCAACTGGGCCAAGGAGACTGTTTCAGCAGAGGAGCTGAAGGCCCAGTTCGACGCCGTGCTGCTGACCGGCGGCGCCGAAGCCTCGCGCGACCTGCCCGTGCCGGGCCGCGACCTGGCGGGCATCCATTTCGCCATGGAATTCCTGCCGCAGCAGAACAAGGTCAACGCAGGTGACAAGCTCAAAGGCCAGATCCGTGCGGACGGCAAGCACGTCATCGTCATCGGCGGCGGCGACACCGGCAGCGACTGCGTGGGCACCAGCAACCGCCATGGCGCCAAGAGCGTCACCCAGTTCGAGCTGATGCCGCAGCCGCCGGAAGAGGAAGACCGCCCGCTGACCTGGCCCTACTGGCCGATCAAGCTGCGCACCTCGTCCAGCCATGAAGAAGGCTGCGAGCGCGAGTTCGCCATCGCCACCAAGGAGTTCCTCGGCGAAAAGGGCCGGCTTACCGGCGTCAAGACGGTGCGCGTGGAATGGCAGGGCGGCAAGATGGTCGAGGTGCCAGGGTCCGAGCAGGTGCTGAAGGCCGACCTGGTCTTCCTGGCCATGGGCTTTGTGGCTCCGGTGGCGACCGTGCTGGAAGCCTTCGGCGTCAGCAAGGATGCCCGCGGCAACGCCAAGGCCTCCACCGACTTCACGGGCGGCTATGCCACCAATGTGGCCAAGGTGTTTGCCGCTGGCGACATGCGCCGGGGCCAGTCGCTGGTGGTCTGGGCGATCCGCGAAGGTCGCCAGGCGGCCCGTGCCGTGGACGAGTTCCTGATGGGCGAGAGCGCCTTGCCGCGCTGAAATCCGGCACCAGGAGCGCAGAGCCACCTTCGGGTGGCTCTTTTCATTTCAGGCTGTTGCGCTTGCTTACCTGGGCGAACCACTTGTCGGTCGGGCCCTAGCGCTCGTCGGCCCGGCTCATTAATTTGCCAACTTTTGCAGGACATTGGCGTGACAGGTGCCCACAATTGCGCCAAAGACCCATGCCAAAGGGAACACTACGGCCCCACGTCCGTTGATCCCAACGCACAGAAAGTACAGCCAAGATCATGAACAAGCTCCAGTTCTCCAGCCGCTCCACGCTTCAGCAAGGCTTTACCCTGGTGGAGCTGCTGATCGTCGTGGCCATCATCGGTATTCTTGCTGCGGTAGCGATACCCAGCTACAAGGACTATCTGCGCCGCAGCCAGCTGCCGGAGGCCACCTCAGCCCTGGCCACGCTGCGCATCAGGTTTGAGCAGTATTACCAGGACAACCGCAACTTCGGCACCACCAGCTGCACCAACGGCGCGGTGGCCCTCAGCGGTACGGCGCTGGGCGCCACCAAGTTCACCATCAGCTGCGAGCTCACCGACAGCGGCCAGGGCTATGCGCTCACGGCGACCGGCTCCTCTGGCCAGGCGGTCGGGCATGTCTTCACGCTCAACCAGAGCAACGCCCAGAGCACGACCAAGTTCAAGGGCGAGGATGTCAGCGGCAAGAGCTGCTGGCTGCTGAAAGGCGACGAATGCTGAGCCTCCAGCGTGAGCGCGGCTTTTCCATGGTCGAGATGATCGTGGTGATGGTCATCATCGGCGTCTTGCTGGCGGTGGCCATGCCCCAGGCCAGCGAATGGATGCGCAACCTCCGGGTCCGCAACGCTGCCGAGTCGATCAAGAGCGGCCTGGACCTGGCGCGCATGGAGGCGCTCAAGCGCAACAGCGTCGTGGGCTTCTGGCTGGTGGCTGACAGCACTTCCAAGGTGCCGACCGACTCCTGCGCCCTGTCGTCGAGCTCGCCGGCCTGGGTGGTCAGCGTTTCTGATCCCGAGGGCAAGTGCGGTACCGCGCCCTCGCTGACGACGGAGCCGCAATTGGTGCAACGATCCACGGCCTCGGAGAACGCGGACAACCTGACGGTCGAGGCGCTGTCATCCACCGGCGACGCTGCCACCCGCGTGATGTTCAATGGCCTGGGCCAGGTGCAGACAGTTGCTGGCACCAACAGCCTGCAGACGATAGACGTGAACGCGACCACCGGCACCACGCGGCGCCTGCGCATCGTGGTGGAAAGCGGCGGCGCAATCCGCACCTGTGATCGCGATGTCAGTGCGGGCGATGCCCGGGTCTGCCCCACTTTGTGAGGTTTCATATGCGAGCCCTCCAACACCCCCGCCTCCTGACACGCCGACGCCTGCGCGGCGTGGCCATGATCGAGGCCATGATCGCCATCCTGATCTTTGCCTTCGGCGTGCTCGGCCTGGTGGGCCTGCAAGCCGCCATGACGCAGGCGCAGACCACCGGCAAGATCCGCGCCGACGCGGCCAATCTGGCGGCCGATCTGTTTGCCATGGTTCAGACCGATCACGCCACCATGCTCAGCCAGTACAGCACCGCCAATTGCCCGGGCTATTCGCGCTGCAATGACTGGAAGGTCAAGGTGCAGTCGGTGCTGCCGGCCGCGGAAGTGGTCATGGTGGCCAATGAGGCAACGCGAACCGTCCAGGTGACGCTGAGCTGGCAGCAAGGCCAGGAATCGCGCAGCCAATATTCCTCCAGCATGATGTGGCAGCAATGATTCAGCTTTCAGAATTCCGCGTCCGCAGTGCCCAGGCTGGCTTCACGCTGGTGGAGCTGATGGTGGGTGTCGTGGTGGGCCTGCTGGCAACCCTGATGATCGCCAAGGTGCTCGGCTTCGCCGAAGGCCAGCGCCGCAGCGCCACCTCGGGTTCAGATTCGCAGGTCAACGGCGGCTTGGCCATTTACAGCCTGGATCGCCAGCTCAAGATGGCGGGCTACGGTGTCACGGTGGAGGGCGCCGCGCTGGGCTGCACGCTCACGGGCACCTTTGGCGGCGCAGCGCCAGCCACCCTGCCTGCGGTGCTCGCACCCGTGCTGATCACGGCGGGCGCCAGCGGGGCGCCAGATTCGATCCGCATGCTCTCCAGTACCAAGGCGAGCTTTGCAGTGCCGGCCAAGCTGACGGCACCGTTCTACGACCCCACAGATGTCGTGGGCGACAAGGCAAGACGCATCGCGCTGACCTCCTCGCTCGGCATGAGCCAGAACGACTTGATGGCCCTGGTGTACCAGGACACGGTGCCGGCCGGCCCGCAGCGGACCTGCCAGTTGTTCCAGATTTCAACGACGCCGGGCCTGAAGGAGATCACTCGCAACACCGCCGGGTCCTGGAATGCAGCAGGCTTTCCGGATGCCGTGGCCGCCGAGGGCGCTTTCCTCGTGAACCTCGGTGCGCTCAACGATGTGACGTTCTCGGTCACGTCGGATTTCCGCCTGCGCCAGACCATCCGTTCGGTGCGTGACCAGACCAGTACCGACCAGGACCTGCAGTCCAACATCGTCGGGCTCGTGGCCTATTACGGCAAGGACACGACCGGCGACGACGTGATCGACACCTTCGACAAGACCACGCCCACTACCAACGCGGGCTGGTTGCAGGTGCGCGCCATACGCATCGCTCTGCTGGCGCGCAGTGGCCAGTTCGAGAAGGAGGAGGTCACGACGGCCTCGCCGGCATGGGACGTGGGCACCTTCGCCAGCGTCAGCGGCAGCGCCACCTGTGGCAGCCGCAAGTGCGTCACGCTCAAGGCAGACGTGACCACGGACTGGAAACACTACCGCTACAAGGTGTTCGAGTTGCTGGTGCCACTGCGCAACCAGCTCTGGCGCGCGGACTTCGCACCGGCCGCCTCGGCGCCGTCAGCACCAGCTACTCCATGAGGCCCGACATGGCTCGCAGCAAATTCATGCATCCCGTGATGGCCGGCGCCCGGCGCGTGCAGCGAGGCATCTCGCTGGTGTTCGCGCTGATGGGTCTGGTGGTCCTGACGCTCGGCGCGGTGGCCCTGCTTCGCTCGATCGACACCGGCCTGATGGTGCTGGGAAATCTGGGTTTCAAGCAGGACACGCTGGCCGCTGCCTCGGTGGGCACCGAGAGTGCGATCAACTGGATCCAGGGCTCGACCATCGACACGCTGACGAAGACGCAGGCAGCGCTGGGCTATTCGGCTGTGGCCATGGCCAACCTTGAAGCGGCCGGTCCGCGTGCGGATGCGGACCCCACCAGCAAGGCCGTGCTGGTGGACTGGCTGGGCAATGACTGCAACGTCCCGGGGCTCAAGGGCCGCGAGGTCACGGTCTGCAACCTGCCGGGTTTCCTGCCCGATGTCGGCCAGAACAAGATCCGCTACTACATCACCCGGCTGTGCGCCAACGAAGGCCTGCCTGACTCGCTGAATGACTGCGTCAAGCCAGTGGTGCTTTCCACGACGGGCACGACCAGTCAGCGCGGCGCACTGGGCTACGGCTCAAGTGTCCGTTTCACCGACATCAGCCCGGGTACCTACTTCCGCATCATCACGCGGGTAGAAGGTGTGCGCGGCACGGTCAGCTATACCGAGACCCTGGTCCATTTCTGAGACCGGCAGAGCGTTTCCAGATTCGAGAGGCTGTCATGAACGCAAGCAAACATTCCTCCGCGCCGCGCCACATCCTGGCCCTCGCCCTTGGCATGCTGACCACGGCCCTGACGCCGGTTCAGGCCGGAATCACCGACATCGCCACGGCACCGCTGTTCACGACCAGCACAACCGTCGTGAAGCCCAATGTGATGTTCGTGCTGGACGACTCGGGCAGTATGGCCTGGGACTACATGCCCGACATCGCCCGCTTCGGCACCTCCGACTACAACTCGGTCTATGGGCGGCGCTCATCGCAGTGCAATGGCCTGGCCTTTGACCCGACCAAGGACTACGCATTGCCTTTGACTGCTGCCGGCGTGGAAGTGGCCAATGCCAGCCAGGACTTCCTCAGCGGCACCTACAACGACTCCGCCAGCTACCTGTCCACCGGCGATGTCAACAACACCTCGAACAAGAACCGCGTGACGGCCGTCGAGGGCGATGCCGCCGTGGTCGCTACCACCGTCAAGAGCGTTGGCAGCACCATCAATGTGACGGTGAACAGCAATACGGTGCTCTATTACTCGAGCAACGGCGGCATGATCGTCACACTGTTCGGCAGCACGGTGCCCGACTGGCGTGGTCGCTTCTCCTACCTCAGCAGCGCCTACATGATCGGCAAGGTCACGGGCTGGAACTCCGGCACCAAGGTGTTGACGGTCCAGGTGCTGCAAACGGTGGGCTCAGGATCGATCGACCGCCTGTACGTCGGCGTCGGCTCAGCCATCGACAACGTCTACTACAGCTACAGCGGCAGCCAGGCCAAACTGGACTACTCCTACACCAGCAGCGGCGTTGACACTACCAAGGGCACATACGGCGATTGCAGTGCGGCCATTGGCTCCGACGCTGGCAAGGGCGTCTTCACGGCCAACCTGGTGCTGCCCGGCTCGACCCATGCCCAGAAGTACGCCAACTGGTACTACTACTACAGCACACGCATGCGGATGATGAAGACCAGCCTGACCAAGGCCTTCTCGCCGCTGAACGACAGCTACCGCATTGGCTTCATGTCGATCAACGACAACACCGAGGAAGGCATCCTGAACATTCGCGACTTCGGCACGACTGGCTCCGGTGCGGAGGAGATCGACCAGAAGGCCTTGTTCTATGCGCGTGTCAATGGCGCCAAGCCGTCCAGCAGCACGCCCTTGCGCGCTGCGCTTTCCAAGGCCGGCCTGTACTTCGCCAAGAAGATCGACGGCCAGACCTATGACCCGGTGCAGTATTCCTGCCAGAAGAACTTCACCATCCTTTCGACCGACGGCTACTGGAACGGCGACGCCGGCTACAAGATCGACGGCACCACGGCCGTGGGCCAGCAGGACGGTGGTTCGGTCGCGCGCCCGATGTTCGACGGCGGCAATGCCATCGGCAAGACGGTCGAGACCTGGCGAGAGACCTCGACCCGCCTGCACACCGTGGAGACGCCGAAGACGAAGACGAGCTCGGTCACGGTGACGAAGAACGTGCCGACCACGACCTTCCTTACCAACACCTATTCCATCGGCACGCTCACGTCCAACTCGGGCCTGACGATTTCCAGCTTCACGCGCAGTTGCAGCGGCAGCTACAGCTGCACGGTCACCGTGCAGACCTCGAGCAGCCACGGGTTCTCGACGGGCGACAAGATCGCTGTCAGCGGGACCAGCAATGCTGCCTACCACGGCGTGTTCTCCATCACGAGGACTGGCAGCAAGAGCTTCACCTATGTGATCACAGGCACGGGCTCGGCGCCAGGCACGCCGACCTATGGCTCGGCCAAGCTTGCTGAAAGCCCGAGTGGCTGCCCGATAGGCCAGGGTGCGGTGACACGCACCGAGGGCACCTACACCACCGGTGTCCTGGACGTGAAGCGAACCGACACCAACTGGAGCTACAGCACGACAGTCGTCGAGAGCTGGGCGACCCCGACGGACTACACCCGCACGGTCACGACGGTGGACGGGGTGCTCAGCTCCGATGTCACGACGAACAGCGTCGGTTCCATCGTCAAGACTGCGGTTTCGACGACTTCCAGCGAACCCGTGTCTGCCCTGCAGCCCACCGTCAATGGCGCCGGTCATGGCAATGCATACACCACGGGCAATACCACCTTGGGTACCTATGCCATGGGCTGTGCTGCGACCAAGCCGTCCAACACCACGGTCACCACGACCCTGGCCGCAGAGACGTCGGCCACCACCAGCTCGCCAGGTACTTATGTGAACGGCACCAGTGTCACGACCGATGGCACTGCCACCAATGTCGTTGGCGAGAAGACCACCACGACCACGACCACGGCCTCCACCGGCGGCTCGATGGACAGCCTGGCCGATGTGGCCATGTACTACTACCAGACCGACCTGCGCGACAGCACGTTGAGCAATTGCACCGGATCGCTGGGCAACGCGGTGTGCGACAACAACGTCAAGGCCACGGGCGCCGACACCGCCCTGTGGCAGCACATGAGCACCTATACGCTGGGCTTGGGCCTGAGCGGCTTGCTGAAGTACCAGGCCGACTACGACACCGCAGACTCGGGCGACTTCAAGAAGATCAAGGGCGGCGACCTGAACTGGCCGGCGCCCTCCAGCGACGCCGTGGCGAATATCGATGACCTCTGGCATGCTGCGGTAAATGGCCGTGGCCGCTACTTCAGCGCCACGGACCCTGCCACCCTGTCTGCCAGCCTTTCCGCCGCGCTCAGTTCCATCACCGCCATGACCGGTTCTTCTTCGGCGGCTGCAACCAGCACGCTGCAGCCGGTGGAGGGCGACAACGGCGTCTTCATCGCGCAATTCCTGTCCTCGGAATGGACCGGCGACCTGAAGGCCTACAAGATGGACGTCAAGACCGGTGCGGTGTCCACGGCGAAGGCCGATGAGCAGTGGTCGGCCGGCGACCTGTTGGTGGCCGACACCGTGGACAAGAAGCGCAAGATCTACTACTTCAAGGGCGGCGCCGGCAATACAGGAACCTTGCGCGAATTCAACTACACCAACCTGTCGACCGACGGCATGAACAGCTATGTCGACGGTGCCTGCTCGAAGACCCCGGCCCTGACCCAATGCGCGAGTGCCGGCGCGACCTTGCTCGCCAGCCTCAACTCGGGCGAGAACATGGTGACCTTCCTGCGCGGCACGCCGCAGACCCAGTACCGCGTGCGCAGCAAGGTTCTGGGCGACATCGTCAATTCTTCGCCCATCTATGTGGCCCAGCCTGGCTTCTCGTACACGGAGAACGGCTATGCAACCTTCAAGTCCACCAATGCAGCGCGGGCCAAGACGCTCTATGTGGGCGCCAACGACGGCATGCTGCACGCCTTCAATGCCGTGGATGGCACGGAACGCTGGGCCTACATCCCGCGCCTGGTGATGAACAACCTGTACCGTCTTGGCGACTCCTTCTACGAGTCCAAGCACCTGTACTTCGTTGACGCAACGCCGGTCGTTGGCGACGTGTTCAATGGCACCGAGTGGCGGACCATTCTGGTGGGCGGCCTCAACTCCGGCGGCAAGGGCTACTACGCCCTGGACGTCACCGATCCGGCCAACCCGGTGGCGCTGTGGGAGTTCACCGACTCCCGCATGGGCTACACCTACGGCAACCCGATCATCACCAAGCGCAAGGGTGGCGCCTGGGTCGTGGCCTTCACCTCGGGCTACAACAATACCTCTGATGGCAAGGGCTACCTGTTCGTCGTCAATGCACTGACAGGCGCGCTGGAATCCGATGCCGGCGTCATCAGCACCGGTGAAGGCAGCGCAAGCGACCCCAGTGGCCTGGGCAAGCTCAATGCCTGGATCGCGGCAGACACCGACAACACGGCGCTGCGCTATTACGCCGGCGACCTGCTGGGCAATATCTGGCGCTTCGATATCGACGGCAATCTCGAGCCCAAGAAG
This sequence comes from Paucibacter sp. JuS9, assembly GCF_044043925.2. NCBI lineage: Bacteria > Pseudomonadati > Pseudomonadota > Betaproteobacteria > Burkholderiales > Sphaerotilaceae > Roseateles > Paucibacter sp. JuS9. Next base: position 3,258,654 of record NZ_CP194172.1, on the reverse strand, counting down.
GCCGCCATGAAGCTGGGCCAGGCGATCAAGTCGGGTGTGCCGCAGCCGATCACGACCGCGCCCCAGGTCGCGGAGATCGAGGCCAACGGCAGCAAGCATGCCGTGGTCTACATCGGCACCGGCCGTTACCTTGGCAAGACCGACGTGACCAATGCCGACGTGCAAAGCATCTATGCGGTCAAGGACAGTCTGAGTGCCACCGGCCTGGGTGACCTGCGCGCGGAGGATGCGAAGCTGGTCAAGCAGGTGATCGAGGACCCGGAAGCGAGCATTCGCAAGGTCAAGGAAGGCACGACGGTGGACTGGAGCACCAACAACGGCTGGTATCTGGACCTGCCCTCGACCCGCGAACGCGTCAACGTGGACATGCAACTGGCCTTCAGCATGCTGACAGTTGCCGGCAATATCCCGGGCAACACGGCAACGGACTGCGACAAGGCACAGGACGGTACCTCCTACATCTATCAGCTGAATGTGGTCAGCGGCCGTGGCACGGCCACCAAGCTGAGCTCGATGGTTGCAGGTCTGAGCACCGTGCAACTGGCCGATGGCACGGGCGTCACGGTCGTGACCAAGACCGATGCCTCGGCACCGGATCCGCTGACCGTGCCGCCGTCCTCGATGGCCAACGCCAAGGCCCGCCGCAGCTCGTGGCGCGAGTTGATCGATTGAGCGGAACGGGGTGGCGGTCCACCCCGCTGCTGGTCTGTACCGGGCTGGCGGTGGGGGGGCATCTGATGCTGGCCCTGCTGGGATGGCGGGGGCCGGCTTCGGCGCATTCGGGCCCATCGGTGGCCTTGAACGTGAGGATGTTGCAGGCCGCAGGCCCGCCAGTGTCTGCCGAGCTGGCATCGTCGATTGACGCTGCTGCGCAGGAATCCGAACAACGCAGCGGCGCCGTCTCGGCACAGCTGGCAGCGAGCCAGCCGGAAGCTGCCCCGGGGCCTCGGTTCGACGAGCGCGCCTATCTGAGCAGGCGCGAGTTGACGGTCGGCCCCGCGATGAAGGTCGAGGTACCGCTGGTCTGGCCGCCCGAAGGGGTGCTCGCGGGTCACTATGAAGATGTGGCCGTGCTGTTCATTGATGAATACGGCCAGGTCCAGCGAGTGTTCTTCGAAGGCAATGCCCTGCCTCAGCTGCTGCAGATCCAGGCGCAGGAGGCCTTCTTCGCATCCCGCTTCTCACCCGGCGAGCTGAATGGGCGCGCGAGCAAATCACGCATCCGCGTGCAGGTGGCCTTTGATTCGCCGGGGCATGTCCGACGGGGTGGGTCAGGACTGTGACAGTGGCCTCCGGCGGGTATCAGGTGTTTCCCCTATGATGGGCGCTTTCCGGCCGCGCACCCCCTGGGTGGGCGGCTTCGACCCAAGCCCCGAGGCACATGGCCCCAACCACTATTCAGTCCACCCGGTCCGACCTGCCGCTGATTGAGCTCCGCAATGTCACCTGCGGTTATGGTGGCCGGGTCATTCTCGAGAACGTCAACCTGGAAGTCCGGCGCGGTGAGGTGCTGGCACTGATTGGTACCTCCGGCGGTGGCAAGACCACCGTGCTGCGCCTGCTCGGCCGTCAGCTCCGCCCCTTGTCCGGCCAGGTGCTGTTCGATGGCCAGGACCTGGCGCCGCTGAACCTTGAGCAGCTCTATGCCGTGCGTCGCCGCATGGGCATGCTGTTCCAGTTCGGCGCCTTGTTCACCGACCTCTCGGTGTTCGAGAACGTGGCCTTTCCGCTGCGTGAGCACACCAGCTTGAGTGAAGTCATGATCCGCGACCTGGTGCTGATGAAGCTCAACGCGGTGGGCCTGCGCGGCTCCCGCGACCTGATGCCCTCAGAGATCTCGGGCGGCATGGCGCGGCGCGTGGCGCTGGCGCGTGCCATTGCGCTAGACCCTGACGTGGTGCTCTACGACGAGCCCTTCGCCGGCCTGGACCCGATTTCACTGGGCGTGGCCGCCCGGCTGATCCGCGACTTGAACGATGCGCTGGGCCTCACCAGCATCATCGTTTCGCACGACCTGCACGAGACCTTCGAGATCGCTGACCGCGTGGCCATGGTGGCCAACGGCCGCGTGGTCGCGCAGGGCACGCCGGACGAGCTTCGCAACAGCGAAGACCCGCTGGTCAAGCAGTTCGTGGGTGCTCATGCCGACGGCCCAGTGCGCTTCCATCAGCCGGCCGCACCGGTGGCTGTCGACTTCGGACTGGGAGTCGCCGCATGATGGCCTTCACTGCATCCATCGGCCTCGCGCTGCGCGAGAAGCTGGCCGGCATTGGCTGGGGCGCCCGGCTGTTCGCCCAGATCCTGGCCCGTTCGCTGCAGGCGCTGGCGCGCTTCTCGCTGATCCGCGAGCAGGTGTTCTTCCTGGGCAATCGCTCGTTGTCCATCATCGGCGTGTCGGGGCTCTTTGTCGGGTTCGTGCTGGCTCTGCAGGGTTACTACACCTTGCAGCGTTACGGCTCGGCCGAGGCGGTGGGCCTGCTGGTCGCATTGAGCCTGGTGCGTGAGCTGGGGCCAGTGGTCACGGCCTTGCTTTTCGCAGGCCGCGCTGGCACTTCGCTCACTGCTGAAATCGGCTTGATGAAAGCCGGCGAGCAGCTGACTGCAATGGAAATGATGGCGGTCGATCCACTGACCCGCGTGCTGTCGCCGCGCTTCTGGGGCGGCTTCATCGCGATGCCGCTGCTGGCGGCCGTGTTCTCGGCCGTTGGCGTGATCGGCGGCTGGCTGGTGGCCGTGCCGCTGATCGGCATCGATGGCGGTTCGTTCTGGTCGCAGATGCAGGGCGGGGTCGACGTGTTTGCCGATGTCGGCAACGGCGTGATCAAGAGCCTGGTCTTTGGTGTCACCGTGACCTTCGTCGCCCTGCAGCAGGGTTATGCATGCTCGCCCACTCCCGAAGGCGTGGCGCAGGCGACGACGCGCACGGTGGTGATTTCTTCTCTGGCGGTACTGGCATTCGATTTCATGCTCACCGCCATGATGTTCTCGATTTGAGGGAGTTCAAAACAATGCAAGCCTCTCGCCATGACGCCTGGGTTGGCCTGTTCGTGCTGATCGGCGGCGCCGCGCTGCTTTTCCTGGCACTGAAGGCCGGCAACCTGTTGAGCCTGAATTTCGACGAGACCTACCAGGTCTCGGCCAAGTTCGACAACATCGGCGGCCTGAAGGCGCGTGCGGCCGTGAAGAGCGCCGGCGTGGTGGTCGGCCGTGTCGAGGCCATCACTTTCGACGACAAGACCTTCCAGGCCAAGGTCACGCTGAACCTGCAAAAGAATGTGCAGTTCCCGACCGACAGCTCGGCCAAGATCCTGACCGCAGGCCTGCTGGGTGAGCAATACATCGGCCTCGAGCCCGGTGCCAGCGAAAAGAACCTGGCCGCCAACGACCAGATCAAGGCGACCCAATCGGCCGTGGTTCTGGAAACCTTGATCGGCCAGTTCCTCAACAGCAAGGCCGCTGACATGGGCGCCGCACCGGCGCCTGCAGGGGACAAGAAGTGACCCTCGCACTCCAACCCCGCTGGCGCGCGCTGGTATTTCTCCTGATGGCCGTGCTGCTGAGCGGCTGCGCCGTGCTGCGCGGCCCGAGCGCCGGCAAGAAGCTTGACCCCTTCGAGAACTGGAACCGCAAGGTCTTCAGCTTCAACGAAGCGCTGGACGAGAACATCCTGAAGCCTGTGGCGACCGGCTACAGCGAGATCGTGCCCCAGCCGATCCGCAAGTCGGTCGACAACTTCTTCTCCAACGTCGGTGACGGCTGGTCGGCCATCAACCTGTTCCTGCAAGGGCGCTTCAAGACCGGCATCCAGCAGACCATGCGCTTCGCGGTCAACACGACGCTGGGGCTCGGCGGCCTGCTGGACATCGGCAGCGAAGTGGGCCTGGAGCGCACGACCGAAGACCTGGGCAAGACCTTTGGCCGCTGGGGCTTTGGCACTGGTGCCTACATCGTCTGGCCGCTGTTCGGCCCCTCGTCGGTGCGCGACTCGCTCGCCATGCCCTGGGACCGCACGGCATCGCCCGCCCTGGCCTTCAATGATGGCCGCAGCAAGGTCTCGATCTATGTGTTGCAGACTGTCAATGCCCGCTCCAATTTCCTGCGGGCCGGGGAGATGCTCGACGGCATCGCACTGGACAAGTACACCTTCATCCGCGATGCCTACCTGACCCGCCGGGGCAGCATCTCGCATGATGACGATGATTTCGAGGTGCTCACGCCGGCATCGGCGGCGTCCGCAGCCTCTGCTGCCGAGACACCAGCTGTTGCACCTGCACCGGCGGCCTCGGCTGCTTCTGCTGCGAAGCTGTGAACCAACGCAAGCGGTGGCGCGTTGCCACCCTGACGCCTGAACGGCGTCAACGAGCAAAGGAAAAAGTAATGACGATCGCGACGATTTTGAAGAGCGGCCTGATCGGCCTGGCCGCCGTGGTGGCGCTGAATGTGCACGCTGCCGACAACAGCACACCGGACGGCCTGATCCGCCAGCTCTCGCTGGAAACAATCGAGACGATCAAGGGTGACAAGGCCATCCAGGGCGGCGACGTGGGCAAGATCGTGGCGCTGGTGGACAAGAGCATCATGCCGCACGTCAATTTCCAGCGCATCACTGCCACCGCCGTGGGCCGCTACTGGCGCCAGGCCACGCCCGAGCAGCAGAAGCGCCTGCAGGACGAGTTCAAGACCCTTCTGATGCGCACCTATGCCGGCGCGCTGACGCAGGTGAAAGACCAGAACATCGCCTTGAAGCCGCTGCGCGCTGCGGCCGAAGACACCGAGGTCGTGGTCAAGACCGAAGTGCGTGGCAAGGGCGACTCGATCCAGCTCGACTACCGCCTCGAGAAGACGGCAAACGGCTGGAAGATCTATGACGTCAATGTGCTGGGCATCTGGCTGGCCGATCAGTACAAGAGCAGCTTTGGCCAGGAGATCGGCGTCAATGGCATCGACGGCCTGATCAAGGCGCTGGCCGACAAGAACCAGAAGGCCGCCGCGCCCGCCAAGGGCTGAAGCGGGTGGCCGACATGTTGAAACTGCCTGAATCCGTTCGCATGGCCCAGTTGCCGGCGCTGTGGGAGCAGCTGCAGGCCAGCCTGCGCGCCGAAGCGGCGCAGGTCGGCAGCGCAGCGGGCCGGGTGGTCCAGCTCGATGCCGGTGATCTGCATGACTTCGATTCTGGCGCCCTGACCTTGCTGCTCAGCGCCGCCCGGTTGCTGGGTCAGCAGGGCCTGGAGCTGCAGCTGCGCCAGGTGCCGGCCAAGCTGAAGGAGCTGGCACGCGTCTATGGCGTGGACGAAGTGCTCTGGAGCGCCAACAACGGCGCCACCATTCAGGAAGCGTAACGCTTGCTGCGCAGGTTGCGCTTGATCTCCTGCAGCATGGGGCGCAGGTTCTGACCCAGTTGCAGAGCCACGCCAGTGGTCAGGATGTCGATGGCGATCAGGTGCAAGAGCCGCGAGACCATGGGGCTGTAGCGGTCGAAATCTTCTGGATGATCAACCGCCAGCAAGACCTGGCCCGGGCTTTGCGCCAGCGCCGCCAGCGGTGAGCCGCTGGCCGTGATGATGATGGTGGTCGCGCCTTTCTTGCGCGCGATCTCGGCAGCGTCCAGCAGGTCGCGGCTCCTTCCCGAATTGCTGATGATGACTGCGCAGTCGCCGGGCTTGAGCATGGTCGCGCTCATCAGTTGCACATGGCCGTCGCTGCAGGCGGCGGTGTTGACGCCCAGGCGGAAGAACTTGTGCTGCGCGTCCTGCGCCACGATGCCGGAATTGCCTACGCCGTAGAACTCGATGCGCTTGCCACTGCGGGCGGCTTCGGTCAGCGCCACGATGGCACGATCAAACGCATGGCTGGTCGCGTCATTGCGGTAGTGCAGCAAGGCGGCCACCGCGTTGTCCACCACCTTCACGATCAGGTCGCCGGGCTTGTCGTCTTCGTCCACCGAGCGGTGCACGAAGGGCACGCCTTCATTGACGCTGCCAGCCAGCTTCAGCTTGAAGTCGGCCAGGCCGTCATAGCCGACCGAGCGACAGAAGCGAACCACGGTGGGCTTGCTCACATGGGCGCGATCCGCAAGCTCACTCACAGGGAGGCTCGCGAAGGCACGCGCATCTGCGATCAGCAGTTTGGCCACGCGCTGTTCGGCGGGCGGAAGCGCCGGCAGCGCCGCCTTGATCCGCTCGACAATGCTCATGCCTGCCCCCCAGTTGTCTTGTCAGCCACCTGACCCCCCGAGGGGGTGCAGCCCGTCTTGGGGCGGCCCTGCGCCGGGCTCACGACTCTTCCGCCCACGAATTGCCATCGCGTGCCACCAGCGCGCTGGCGGCGGCCGGGCCCCACGAGCCGGCGTTGTAGGTGCGCGGCCCGTTGGTGTCGTGCTTCCAGGCTTCCAGGATCGGCTCGACCCATCGCCAGGCCTGCTCCTGCTCGTCACTGCGCACGAACAGGTTCAGGCGGCCGGCAATGGCGTCCAGCAAGAGCCGCTCATATGCACCGACGCGGGCGCTGCCAAAGGCCTTGTCGAAGTCCAGGTCCAGCGACACCGGCGCCAGCGACTCGCCATGCGCGCCGCCCTTGGCCGCCAGCAATTGCAGCTCCAGGCCGTCTTCCGGCTGCAGCTTGATCACCAGGCGATTGGGCTGGTTGGTGCCCGGGAAAATCGGATGCGGCACCGGGCGGAAATTGACGACGATCTGGGCGTCGCGGGCCGCCAGGCGTTTGCCGGTGCGCAGGTAGAAGGGCACGCCGGCCCAGCGCCAGTTCTGCACCTCGGTGCGCAGCGCGACAAAGGTTTCGCAGGGGCTGTCTTCGGGGATCTTGGCTTCGTCCAGGTAGCCGACCACGGCCTTGCCATCGACATTGCCGGCCCGGTACTGGCCACGCACCACATCGCGCGCCACCGACTCGGCGGTGAAGGGCTTCAGCGAGCGCAGGACCTTGAGCTTCTCATCGCGGATTGCATCGGCGTCGTTCGTTGCCGGCGGTTCCATGGCGATCATGGTCAGCAGTTGCAGCGCATGGTTCTGGATCATGTCGCGCAGCGCGCCGGTGCCGTCATAGAACGGGCCGCGGGTGCCGACGCCCAGGCCTTCGGCCAGCGTGATCTGGATGTTGGCGATGCTCTCGCGGTGCCACAGCGGCTCGAACAGTGCATTGCCGAAGCGCAGCGCCATCAGGTTCTGCACCGAGGGCTTGCCGAGGTAGTGGTCGATGCGAAAGGCCTGCGATTCGGCGAACACCGAGCGCACCACCTTGTTGATTTCCTGCGCGCTGGCCAGGTCGTGGCCCAGCGGCTTTTCTAGCACCACGCGCACGCGGGGCTCATTCAGGCCGGCGGCGCCGAGCTGCTCGCAGATCTGCGTGAACAGGTGCGGGCTGGTGGCCAGATAGAGCACCACGGTGTCTGCCTGGCGCTCACCCAGCCATTCCTTCAGGCGCTGGTAATGCTCGGGCTGCGACAGGTCCATGCGGCGGTAGTGCACCAGGGCCGCGAACTTCTCGAACTCTTCATCATTCGGGCGCTTGGGGCCTTCGACCTCACGAAAGCGCTCTTTCAGCCACTCGCGGTAACGCTCGTCGGGCATCTCGTCGCGGGCCACCGCGAGGATGCGGCCACCGGCCGGAAGCTTGCCGTGTCGGAAGGCCTGAAACAGGGCTGGCATCAGCTTTCTCCAGGTGAGATCGCCAGTACCGCCGAAGAAAACGAGATCGAATGACATGCGTGCTGCCACCTGCAGGGTGGTCCTTGGAAAGTACGCCTAAAAAGTTCTCTTGATGTAACGAAGTTACGGGAATTATGATGCCCGAGTTTCTTGCAAGGGTCAATCCGGACCGCTGGGGCGGTTCTAATCGGGGTTTATCTCTGCAGCTAGCGCAAAGCACCGCCATGAACCAGCTCGACCAACTCAAGGCCCTCACCACCGTCGTCGCCGACACCGGCAACTTCCTGCAGCTGGCGCAGTTCGCGCCTCGCGATGCGACGACCAATCCTTCGCTGATCCTGAAGGCCGTGCAGTCGCCCGACTATGCCCCGCTCCTGAAGGGCACCGTGGCTGCACACAAGGGCAAGGCGCTGGACCAGATCGTCGATGAAGTGCTGGTGCGCTTCGGCCTTGAAATCCTGAAGGTCGTGCCGGGCCGCGTGTCGACCGAAGTCGATGCCCGTCTGAGCTTTGACAAGGCTGCCACCGTGGCCCGCGCCAAGCGCATCATGGCCCTGTACGAAGCCGCCGGCATCGGCCGCGAGCGCGTGCTGATCAAGATCGCCTCGACCTGGGAGGGCATCCAGGCCGCCGCGGAGCTGGAGCGCGAAGGCATCCGCTGCAACCTGACCTTGCTCTTCGCTTTCTGCCAGGCCGTGGCCTGCGGCGCAGCCGGCGTGCAACTGATCTCGCCTTTCGTGGGCCGCATCTACGACTGGTACAAGAAGTCGGCCGGTGCCGCCTGGAACGAAGCCGAGCAAGCCGGCGCGAACGACCCCGGTGTCAAGTCGGTGGCGCAGATCTATGCCTACTACAAGAAGCACGGCATCAAGACCGAGGTGATGGGCGCGAGCTTCCGCAACGTCGGCCAGATCCAGGCGCTGGCTGGTTGCGACCTGCTGACCATCAGCCCCGACCTGCTGGCCCAGCTGCAAGCAAGCGATGCGCCGCTGACCCGCGCCCTCGACGCCGAGGCCGCCCGCAAGGCCGACATCGCCGCAGTTTCCTACGATGAAGCGGGTTTCCGCTTTGCCCTCAACCAGGACGCCATGGCCACAGAAAAGCTGGCCGAAGGCATCCGCGCTTTCGCCGTCGATTCGGCCAAGCTCGACCAGATGATTGCGAGTTCCTGACGATGAAGTTCCCGCGTTGTGACCAGAGCCCGGCTTGGGGCGCCCTGCAAGCTCATTACGAAGCCGCCGGCCGCAGCTTTGATTTGCGCCAGGCCTTCGCGACCGAGCCGGATCGCTTTGCCGACTGGTCACTGCGCTCGCCCGAGGTCTTTGCCGACCTGTCCAAGAACCGCATCGACGCCGCCGCGCTGAAGCTGCTCTTGCAACTGGCACAGGACTGCGGGCTTGAGTCACAACGCGAGGCGATGTTTGCCGGCGAGGCCATCAACCATACCGAAGGCCGCGCGGTCCTGCACACGGCGCTGCGCGCGCCGGCAGGCAGTGGCTTGCACGGTGCGGAGGTGCAGGCGTCGCTCGAGCGCATGCTGGCATTCGCCGACAGCGTGCCGGCTGCCGGCTTCACCGACGTGGTCCACATCGGCATCGGCGGCAGCGACCTCGGCCCGGCCATGGTGGTGCAGGCGCTGCAGGCCTATGGCCGGCCCGGCATCAAGCTGCATTTCGTGTCGAACGTAGACGGGCATGACCTGGCCCCGGTGCTGCAGGCGCTGAATCCGGCGAGCACGCTCTTCGTCATTGCCTCCAAGACCTTCACGACGCAAGAGACCCTGGCCAACGCGCTGGCGGCCAAGGCATGGTTCCAGGCGGCGGGCGGTACCGACATCGCGAAGCACTTCGTCGCCACCAGCAGCAACACGCAGGCGGCCGGCGCATTCGGCATCACGACGACCTTCGGTTTCTGGGACTGGGTCGGCGGCCGCTATTCCTTGTGGTCGGTGATCGGCCTGCCGATTGCAATTGCCATCGGCGGTGAGAATTTCCGGGCCTTGCTGGCTGGCGCAAACGCGATGGACGAGCATTTCCGCTCGGCACCGCTCGCGCAGAACCTGCCGGTGCTGCTGGCGCTGATCGACATCTGGTACCGCAACTTCCACGGCTTCACGAGCCGCAGCGTCGCGCCTTATCACCAGGGCCTGAAGCGCCTGCCGGCCTATCTGCAGCAGCTCGAGATGGAGAGCAATGGCAAGGGTGTGGACCGCGAGGGGCAGGCCTTGCCATATGCCACCAGCCCGGTCGTCTGGGGCGAAGCAGGTACGAACGGCCAGCATGCCTATTTCCAGATGCTGCACCAGGGCACGGACGTGATTCCAGTCGAGTTCATCGCCGTGAAGACGCCGCGCTTTGGTGTCAGCGGCGAGCTGCTGGAACGTCTCAACGACCAGCACCAGAAGCTGCTGGCCAATTGCCTGGCGCAGTCGCAGGCGCTGATGCAGGGCAAGTCGGTGGAGGAGGCGCTTGGTGAGAAGGCGCCGACAGCCTCAGCTTCGCTCGACGCGCAGACAGTGGCCCGCCACCGCAGCTTCCCTGGCAATCGCCCCAGCACGACCTTCGTGCTTGATGAACTGAGCCCGCGCTCGCTCGGCGCCTTGGTTGCCCTGTATGAACATCGCGTGTTCGTGAGCGGCGCGCTCTGGGGCATCAACAGCTTCGACCAATGGGGCGTGGAGCTCGGCAAGGCGCTGTGCTCGGCCTTGCTGCCGCGCCTTGTGTCAGGGGATGTAGCGGGCCTGGACGGCTCGACAGCCGGCCTCCTGAAGCATCTCAAGGCTTGAGCGTGGCCAACGTCGTCTTTGACTTCGGCGGCGTGCTGTTCCGCTGGCATCCGCCGAGTTTTCTGGCGCGCGTCTGGCCTGAGCGCGTGCCCAATCTGGAAGCCGGCGCTGCGGTCGCGGCGCAGTTCTTCGAGAACTATGGCGGCGACTGGGGCGCGTTTGATCAGGGTCTGATCGACGAATCGACGGTGGTTGATCGTGTCAGCGCGCGCACCGGCTGGCCGCGCGAGGATGTGCAGCAGGTGGTCGATTCAGTGCCGCAAGAGCTGCAATTGCAGGCAGGCACGGTCTCGTTGATCGAAGACTTGAAGAGGGCGGGTCATCGCCTGTTCTTCCTCTCCAACATGCCCGAACCGCTGGCCGATCATCTGGAGCAACTGCATCCGCTGAATGACTGGTTCGAGAGCGGTGTGTTCTCGGGCCGGGTCAAACATTCCAAGCCGCGGGCCGCGGTGTTCGAGCTGGCGGTCACGCGTTTCGGCGTGCCGGCCGAGTCACTGCTGCTGCTGGACGATCACCCCGTGAACATCGAAGCGGCCAGAGCCTGTGGCTGGCAGGCCGAGCTGTTCACCGGCGCGGCCGCCGCGCGAGCAGCGCTGCAGGCCAGGGGCCTACTGCTCTAGGTCCTGCTCGTCAGTTGGCGGGCTGGCTTCCACCCGGAAGCCTTCGCTGGCCCAAGCGCCGAGGTCGATCTGGCGGCAGCGCTCCGAGCAGAACGGGCGCCAGATGTTGCTGGGCGCGAAGAGGCTGTCGCCCGCACAGGTCGGGCAGCGCACGATGCGCTGCTTGTTCACCGGCTCACTCATGAACAAAGCGTCAGCTCGAAACTGGCGTCCTGTTGCGAAGGCCGCAGGCGACCCTCTTCGTCCTGGCGCATCAAGCGCACCGAGACCATCAGCCGATGGCCGCTGATTTCGGGCACGAGGCCGAGGCTGGGGTCGATCTTCAGGCGAAGCAAGTGATAGGTGCGGCCAGCGCCCAGGCTTTGCTGGAACTGCCCGCCTTGCGCTGCCACCTTGTGCGGCGAACCCGAATCGCGCAGCAGGCCCAGCAGCACGTTGAGGCCTTCGGCCAGCGGCATCAGCGACTGCGTCCAGGTCATCAAGTCCTTGCGACGACGCGCCGGCAGGAACTGCTGCCAGGTGTAGTAGGCCGGCAGGTCGAACTCGCAGGTGCCGCCGGGAATGGAGATGCGGCTGCGAATGCTCATCAGCCATTCATTGGCCGTCAGGGCCTGGCCGGCCTTGCCGGCGAGCTGGTTGATGCCGGCAAAGGCGTGGTCGATCCGTGCAATGACTTCGTCCAGCGCCACCTCGGCAATGGCCGGGTTGCCGCGATAGCTGTTGAGCTGGGCCTTGTGGCGCTCCAGTTCCTTCAGCAGGTCGGACTTGAGGTCTGCACGCGAAGCCACGTCCATGATCTCGAAGATCGTGGCCAGCGCGAAGTGATGGTCCAGTGGCGTTTCGCGCGGGATCAACTGCCCCAGGCGGTCGAACAGGTGTTCCAGACGCAGCATCGTACGGATGCTCTCGTTGAACGGGTATTCGTATAGGACCAAGGGGGCCATTCCTCAACAGCTGCGTTGCGGCAAACGGGGTGCTGCGCGCGATGGGCCCGATTGTTTCATAACATCTTCAGGCTTCCCGCCGCCAATGCGCGGCCAGGCCTTCGATTTGCTGCTGCAAACGCTCCAGAGACAGCCCTTCGTTGTAGATCACGGCGTCGGCCGCCGCCCGGCGGCGTGCGCGGCTGGCCTGCTGGGCGATCACGGCTTCGACCGCCGCGCGCTCCCAGCCTGAGCGTTTCATCACACGGTCGACTTGCGTCGACAGCTTGCAGTCGACCACCAGCACGCGTTCGACCTTGCGGCGCCAGCGACCGGACTCGACCAGCAAGGGCACGTCGAAGACGATGAAGTCGCTGGTCGATGCCTGTGCGCGGACTTCGGTTTCAATGCCAATCAAGGGGTGGAGGATGGACTCCAGGCGCTGGCGTGCACCGGGCTCGGCGAAGGCCAGCTCACGCATGCGCAGGCGGTCCAGTGCGCCGTCGGCAGCCTGCATGGAGGCTCCGAACTCGGCCACGATAAGTGGCATGGCCGCGCCGCCGGCCAGCGTCAATTCACGGGCGATGGCGTCGCTGTCGATGACGGTGGCACCGAGTGCCTGCCAGCAACGTGAGACGGTGCTCTTGCCGCTCCCGATGCCGCCGGTCAGGCCGATTCGCATGGCTTGCCCGGCACCACGCGGGCCGGGCATCAGACCCAGCCCAGCCAGCCCAGCACGCGCTCTGAGCCCGCGAACAGCACAACGAAGCCGCCGCCCGCGAGGAAGGGGCCGAAGGGCACGTAGCGCCCTTCACGTAGGGCGCTGGACATCTTCATGCCGATGCCGACCATGGCACCGATCACCGAAGCCCCCAGCACGATGGGCAGGACCATCTTCCAGCCCAGCCAGGCGCCCAGCGCGGCCAGCAGCTTGAAGTCGCCATAGCCCATGCCTTCCTTGCCGGTGGCCAGCTTGAATACCCAGTACACCGACCAGAGCGAGAGATAGCCCACGAGCGCGCCCGCCAGGGCCTCATGCATTGGCACAAGAGTCAAGCCCAGGTGCGAAGCCAGCAAGCCGGCCCACAGCAGCGGCTGGTTGAGCGAGTCGGGAAGCAGGGTGGTGTCCCAGTCGATGGCGGCGAGTGCCAGCAGGGTGGCCGCGAAGGCGCACCACAGCAGGGTGGTGGGTTGGGCGCCAAAGCGCCAGGACAGGGCGGCAAACATCAGGCCCGTCGTCAGCTCGATCAGTGGATAGCGCTTGGAGATCGGCGCCTTGCACTTGGCGCAGCGGCCGCCCAGGCGCAGCCAGCCGAGCAAGGGCACGTTCTCGTGCCAGGCCAATTGGTGTCCGCAATGCGGGCAGCGAGAGCGGGGCTTTGACAGCGTCAGCGCCGGCAGCGCTTCAAGCTTCTTGACGAGGGCAGAAGCCGCGCTGGCCAACTTGTCGGCTTCTGGCTTGCCGAGCGCGGCAATCTTCTGGACCGGCTCGGACTCGGCCAGCTGCGCCGCGGCGTCGCCGAACCACTGCCGCTCCATCATCAGGGGCAGGCGATGGATGACGACGTTGAGAAAGCTGCCGATGCAAAGGCCCAGGACGAAAAGGGCGGCCGGTGAGAGGAGCCAGGCGTAATCTGCAATCATCAAACCACCTGACCGAGCTTGAAGATTGGCAGGTACATGGAGACCACGATGCCGCCGATGATGGTGCCCAGGAAGACGATGATGATGGGCTCCATCAGGCTGGACAGTGCCTTGACCGCTTCATCCACTTCGTCTTCATAGAACTCGGCCGACTTGGACAGCATGTGGTCCAGCGAACCCGACTCTTCACCGATGGCGGCCATCTGCAGCACCATGGTCGGAAAGATGCCGGTCGACTGCATGGAAGTCGTCAGTGCCGCGCCGGTCGAGACGTCGCGTTGAATCTTCTCGGTGGCTTCGCTGAACACCGCATTGCCCGAGGCGCCACCCACTGAGTCGAGCGCTTCCACCAGCGGAACGCCGGCTGCAAACATCGTGGACAGCGTGCGCGTCCAGCGCGCCACGGCCGACTTGTAGAGCAGGTCGCCGAAGACAGGGATCTTGAGCATCAGGCGGTCCATGGCCTTCTGCATCTTCTCCGAGCGTTTCCAGGTCTGCATGAAGAAGTAGCCGCCGCCGCCGATGCTGCCAAAGATCAGCCACCAGTAGCCGACGAAGAACTTGGACAGCGCGATGATGAACAGCGTGGGCGCTGGCAGGTCGGCGCCGAAGGACTTGAACACGTCTTCGAACGCCGGCACGACGAAGATCATGATCACGGCGACCACGATGAAGGCCACCACACCCACCGCAATCGGGTAGGTCAGTGCCGACTTGATCTTGTTCTTCAGGGCGACCGTCTTTTCCTGGTACATCGCCAGGCGGTCCAGCAGCGCTTCCAGGATACCGCCCGACTCACCAGCCTCGACCAGGTTGCAGTAGAGCGCGTCGAAGTACATCGGATGCTTGCGGAACGATGAGGACAGGCTGGTGCCGGTCTCGACGTCCTGGCGGATCTCGTTCAGCAGACGCGTCAGGCGAGGGTTGGTGCTGCCGCGGGCGACGATGTCGAAGGACTGCAGAAGTGGCACACCGGCTCGCATCATCGTGGCCAGCTGGCGGGTGAAGACGGCAATGTCCTTCTGCTTGATCGCCTTGCCACCGCTGGCGCGGCGCTTCTTGACCTTGCTGACCAGGATGCCCTGCCGACGCAGCGTGGCGCTGACCATGGCTTCGCCGCCGGCACGGAGTTCGCCGCGGACGATCTTGCCATTGCGGTCCTTGCCCTCCCACTCGAAGACGAAGTCCTTGACCTTGGCTGCTGCCGATGCACTAGTTGCCATAGTTACTCCTGGGCGGGGGCCCTGGCAGGCGGCGGATGCGCGCCTGCGATTTATTCATTGGTGGCCGCGAGCACTTCTTCCAGCGTGGTCACGCCGGCACGCACCTTGACCAGGCCCGACTTGCGCAAGTCGCGCACGCCCTCGCTCTCCGCCTGGACGGCGATGTCGATGGCCGTGCCCTGGGTCAGGATGATGCGTTGGATGGGCTCGGTCACCGGCATCACTTGGTAAATGCCTACCCGCCCACGGTAACCGTTGTTGCAACTTCCGCAACCGACGGCGCGGTACGGCCGCCAACTGCCATCCAGATCTTCTTCGGCGTAGCCGGCGCGTATCAGCGCGTCGCGCGGATAGTCAGCCGGTGTCTTGCAGTTCTCGCACAGGCGGCGCGTCAGACGCTGCGCCGTGATCAGCAGCACGCTGGAGGCGATGTTGAACGGGGCCACGCCCATGTTCATCAGGCGGGTCAGCGTGGTGGGAGCGTCATTGGTGTGCAGCGTCGACATGACCATGTGGCCGGTCTGCGCAGCCTTGATGGCGATGTCGGCCGTTTCGAGGTCGCGGATTTCGCCGACCATGATGATGTCCGGATCCTGGCGCAGGAATGACTTCAGCGCGGCAGAGAAGGTCAGGCCTGCCTTGTCGTTGACATTGACCTGGTTGATGCCGGGCAAGTTGATTTCGGCAGGATCCTCGACGGTGGAGATGTTCACGCCGGGCTGGTTGAGGATGTTCAGGCAGGTATAGAGCGAGACGGTCTTGCCCGACCCGGTCGGGCCGGTCACCAGCACCATGCCATAGGGCCTGAAGATGCAGGCGAGCAACCGGTCCTTCTCGATCTTCTCGTAGCCCAGGGCCTCGATGCCCAGCTTGGCGGAAGACGGATCGAGAATCCGGATCACGATCTTCTCGCCGAACAGCGTCGGCAGGGTGCTGACCCGGAAGTCGATCGCCTTGGCGCCGAACTTGAGCTTCATCCGGCCGTCTTGCGGCACGCGGCGCTCGGCAATGTCCAGGCGCGAAATGACCTTGATGCGGGAGGACAGCTTGTCCTTGATGGCGATCGGCGGCTGGGTGATTTCGCGCAGCTCGCCGTCCACGCGGAAGCGGACGCGGTAGTGGTACTCGTAGGGTTCGAAGTGCAGGTCGGATGCGCGCAGATTGATCGCGTCGATCAGCATCTTCTGCAGGAAGCGCACGACCGGTGCGTCTTCGACGTCGGTGGCGATGTCGGCCGCTTCCTGCTGCGCCGCAGGGTCTTCCTCAGCGACATCGAACTCAAAGTCGCCGCCGGCAATCGACTCCAGCTGCTCGCTGGCGCTCGACCCTGAGCCTTGCAGCATCTTGCTGAGCTTGTCGTGCTCGATGATGACCCACTCGGGCGAGAGCTGGGTGGCGAACTTGATGCGCTCAACGACTTCCTGATCGGTCGGGTCGGCGCCGCCAATGAAGAGCCGGTTGCCGCGGCGGCCCAGTACCACCACCTGGTACTGGTGCGCCAGCTTGGCTTCGATGATGTTCTGCGGCAGCCGCTGGGCGTCCACCGCGTTCAGGTCCATGACCGGCAGTGCCAGCGCGTGCGACAGCGTGTGCGCCAGATCGACCGCCGAAAGCGCAGAGGCGGCCATCAGCGCGTTGACGAAGCTGATCTTCTTCTCACGGGCCTGGCGAACCAGGTCTTCGGCGGTCTTGGCCGGCAGCTTGCCGGCGTGGACGAGCACGCGCGCGACCCCTGAAAGGGAGGAATGGGTCGACTCGGCCAAAGTGATGTCCACGTGCAAGCGCTTGCTAGGCGGGAAACAACCCGCATGTTCAATGAAAGCGGGTCATCATGACCCATCGATTTCACACTGTAAACCGAGCTTTTTCCCGGGTGCGACGCCTGGGTGTGACAGTGTGCGCACAAGCCTGTGCCTTGTCGTGCAGATGCGACTACCGCGGGCCAGGCCCTTGGAGGGCGTGCCTGGTCGTTCGAATTGGGTCGGACTGAGACAGAACAGTGGGAGCGAGTGGGCCAGGCGGCGCGCGGGCGCCGGAGCCAAAGTCAGTGATTTGAAGAGATGTTGGTCGGGGTGAGAGGATTCGAACCTCCGGCCTCTACGTCCCGAACGTAGCGCTCTACCAGGCTAAGCTACACCCCGATTTACAAAGCATGACCGCCTGGAGAAGGCATCAAGCTTTCAATCTCTTCAATCAAGCGTCTTCATGGAAGATCAAGAAGTTCGCTCAACTGACTGAATTGCGAATTCTAGCAGAGATTCGCGCCACTTATTGAGAGGCAGTGCATTTATTGCGTCACGCGCCTTCTGGGCTTCGGCGCGTGCGGCCAGGCGGGTGGCTTCAATCGCTCCGGTGCCACGAACGATCTGCACGATCTCGCCGAGTCGCTCGACTTCGCCATGCTCGATGGCGTGGCGGATCAGCTGGCGCTGTTCAGCGTTCCCGCGTTCCATGGCGATCAGCAGCGGCAACGTGGGCTTGCCTTCGCGCAGGTCGTCGCCAACGTTCTTGCCGAGCTCATGTGAATCGCCTTCGTAGTCCAGCAGATCGTCGATAAGTTGGAAGGCGGTGCCCAGGCTGCGACCATAGGCTGCGCAGGCTTCTTCGATCTCGGGGTTTGCATCCGCCAGCACGGCGCCCAGCCGCGCGCTGGCCTCGAACAGCTTGGCGGTCTTGTAGCGAATCACGCGCAGATAGCTTTCCACCGACACGTCGGGGTCGTGCATATTCATCAGCTGCAGGACCTCGCCTTCGGCGATCACATTGGTCGCTTCGGCCAGCACCTCCAGCACGCGCATCCGGTCAACCGACACCATCATCTGGAAGGCGCGCGAGTAAAGGAAGTCACCGACCAGCACGCTTGCCGCATTGCCGAACAGCGCATTGGCCGTGGCCTTGCCGCGCCGCAGGGAGGACTCGTCGACGACGTCGTCGTGCAGAAGGGTCGCGGTGTGAATGAATTCAACGACCGCGGCCAGCTCGAAGCGGGCGTTTTCCTGATAGCCCAGTGCATTCGCGAACAGCAGCACCAGCTTGGGCCGCATGCGCTTGCCGCCCGCGTGGACGATGTAGCTGCCGATCTGGTTGATCAGCGCCACGTCCGACTTGAGTCGCCGGGCAATGACGGCATCAACCTCGAGCATTTCTGCGCTCAACGCGGCGAGGACCTCGGCGACAGGGGAAAGGGGCGAGGCTGACGCGGCTTGCACTCTTTGCTCTCAATGAAATGAAGTCGAGATTATAGAAACAGCTTTCCATCAGCCCTGTGCCCTTGGTCAAGCAGGCCGAGGCAGCGATGTGCCGCTTTCACAGGGTTTGCCCTTGTTTTGCGAAACTGCTACACTCGCGGGCTCTGCGCTCGATGAAGGGCGTTGAGAGGGTCTCGTGCCGAGGCCGCCGACTTCGATTGGCAGGGTAGCGGCACGGGCGATTAATGTTGAAAGGGCTGATATGTACGCGGTCATAAAAACCGGCGGCAAGCAATACAAAGTTGCTGCTGGCGAAAAGATCAAGATAGAACAGATTGCTGCGGATGTTGGCCAAGAGATTGTGATCGACCAAGTTCTCGCCGTCGGTAGCGGCGCGGATCTGAAGATTGGCACTCCCTTGGTTGCTGGTGCAAGCATTACCGCCACGGTTGTGGCTCACGGTAGGCACGACAAAGTGCGCATCTTCAAGCTGCGCCGTCGTAAGCACTACAAGAAGAGTCAAGGCCATCGCCAGAACTTCACCGAGCTGCAAATCAGCGCGGTGAACGCCTAAGCGAAACGCCCCGTCTTCTTCGCCAACAGTTTCAAGGAGCTAATCCATGGCACAGAAAAAGGGCGGCGGTTCCACACGGAACGGCCGCGACTCCAAACCCAAGATGCTGGGCGTCAAGGCCTTCGGTGGCCAGCTGATCTCGGCAGGTTCGATCATCGTGCGTCAGCGCGGTACCAAGTTCCACGCAGGCACCAATGTCGGCATGGGCAAGGACCACACGCTGTTCGCGCTGGTTGACGGCCAAGTGTCGTTCGCCATCAAGGGTGAAAAGAACCGTCAGACGGTTTTCGTCACGCCGGCCTGAATCTCCAAGATTCAGCGGGCATGATGCGGTGGCAGCAGCCGGCCGCATCGTGAAGCAAGAGCCCCGGCATCGTCCGGGGCTTTGTTTTTTACGGCTGCGTCGAGCCTGGCCTTTTTGAAGGTCTGGCTTACCATGGCCCATCGGGCTCGAAAAGCAAGCGTATGAAGTTCGTCGACGAAGCCACCATCGACATCGTGGCCGGCAATGGTGGTGCCGGCTGTGCCAGTTTCCGGCGCGAAAAGTTCATTCCCTTCGGTGGTCCCGACGGCGGTGACGGCGGCCGGGGCGGCAGTGTCTATGCGATGGCCGACCTGAACCTCAATACCCTGATCGACTACCGCTATGCGCGTCGCCATGAGGCTCGCAACGGCGAGGCCGGCCGCGGTTCCGACCAGTTCGGCGCTGCCGCTGAAGACATCGTGCTGCGCATGCCGGTGGGTACCATCATCCGCGACGTCGAAACCGAACAGATCATTGCAGAGCTGCTCGAGCCGGATGTGAAGGTGCTGCTGCTCAAGGGCGGCGACGGCGGCTTCGGCAATCTGCATTTCAAGACCAGCACCAACCGCGCCCCGCGTCAGAAGACGCCCGGCTGGCCTGGCGAAGCCAAGAAGGTCAAGCTGGAGCTGCGTGTCCTGGCCGACGTCGGTCTGCTCGGTCAGCCCAATGCCGGCAAGTCCACGCTGATCACGGCCGTCTCGAACGCCCGTCCCAAGATTGCCGACTATCCGTTCACGACGCTGCACCCGAACCTGGGCGTGGTGCGCGTGGCGCCAGAGAAGAGCTTTGTGGTCGCCGACATTCCCGGCCTGATCGAAGGTGCCTCCGAAGGCGCAGGCCTTGGCCATCAATTCCTGCGCCACCTGCAGCGCACGCGGTTGCTGCTGCATGTGGTCGACCTGGCGCCGTTCGATCCCGAGGTGGATCCGGTCGCCGAAGCCAAGGCCATCGTGGCCGAGCTGAAGAAGTACGACCAGGAGCTCTACGACAAACCGCGCTGGCTGGTGCTGAACAAGCTGGACATGGTGCCGGCAGAAGAACGTGCGGCGCGCGTCAAGGACTTCGTCAAGCGCTACAAGTGGAAGGGCCCGGTCTTCGAGATCTCGGCGCTGACACGCGAAGGCTGCCAGCCGCTGATCCACGCGATCTACGAGCATGTGGCCGCCGCGCAATACCGCCATGTCGAGCCAGACGTCCGCTTTGCCGCTCCGGAGGGCGGTGATCAAGGGGCGGTCTGATGGCAGCCTCGGTGTTGAAAGACGCGCGCCGCATCGTCGTCAAGGTCGGCTCCAGCCTGGTCACCAATGAGGGCCGCGGCGTCGATGCCGAGGCCATTGCCAACTGGTGCCGACAACTGGCCCAGCTGGCCAGCGAGGGGCGCGAGCTGGTGATGGTATCCAGTGGCGCCATCGCCGAAGGCATGAAGCGCCTGGGTTGGGCCACTCGGCCGAAAGAGGTTCATGAGCTGCAAGCCGCAGCGGCCGTCGGGCAGATGGGCCTGGCCCAGATGTATGAGACCAAGCTGCGCGAGCAGGGCATGGGCAGCGCGCAAGTGCTGCTCACCCATGCCGACCTGGCCGACCGTGAGCGCTACCTGAACGCGCGTTCTACGCTGCTCACGCTCCTGCAGCACCGCGTGCTGCCGGTCATCAATGAGAATGACACCGTCGTCAACGACGAAATCAAGTTCGGTGACAACGACACGCTAGGCGCCCTGGTCGCCAATCTCGTTGAAGCCGATGCCCTGGTCATCCTGACCGACCAGAAGGGCCTGTATTCGGCCGACCCGCGGAAGGATCCAAGCGCCCGCTTCATCGACGAGGCCATTGCCGGCACACCGGAGCTGGAGCAGATGGCCGGTGGTGCGGGCTCATCGCTGGGCCGCGGCGGCATGATCACCAAGATCCTGGCTGCCAAGCGAGCGGCCGGCAGCGGCGCTTCTACCGTGATCGCCTGGGGGCGTGAGCCCGATGTCCTGCTGCGGCTTGCCGCGGGCGAGGCCATCGGCACGGCGCTGCTTGCCAGCACGCAGAAGCTGGCGGCTCGCAAGCAGTGGATGGTCGATCACCTGCAGATGCGTGGTGCGGTTACCGTGGACGCGGGTGCGGCAGCCAAGCTGCAAGGCGAGGGCAAGAGTCTCTTGCCTATCGGGGTTGTCGATGTTCAGGGCGAGTTCCATCGCGGCGACGTGATCGCCGTGCGCGATGCGTCGGGCCATGAGCTGGCTCGCGGCCTGACGAACTACTCCAGCGCCGAGGCCCGCCTGATAGCGCGCAAACCATCGAGCGAGTTCGAGCGGGTGCTCGGCTATGCAGCCGAGCCAGAGCTGATTCACAAGAACAACCTGGTCCTTGCCTAGCCAGGACCGGCCTTTGGCGCGCGAGCCCCTAAGGCTTCAAGTCATCCGTGGCCGGCGCCACCGCTTGCTCATTGCCGCCCAGCGGCATGGCCGCGCTGTCCGACTCACGCGGGCCAGCTTCGCGATGCTGCGGCCTCATGCCTGAGCGCAGATAGCGGTTGTGATGGTTGATGCGCGGCAGGTAGCGCGCGAGTTCGGTCAGCGCCATCTCATAGACGCCGCGTTTGAACTCGATCACGGCTTCCAGCGGCACCCAGTATTCGTTCCAACGCCACGCATCGAACTCGGGGTGGTCGGTGGCGCGCAGATTCATGTCGCTGTCGCGACCGGTCATCTGCAGCAGGAACCAGATCTGCTTCTGGCCGCGGTAGTGGCCGCGTGCGTCGCGCCGGATGAAGTGCTCAGGCACCTCGTAGCGCAGCCAGTCGCGGGTACGCGCAATGATGCGCACGTGCTCGTCGGTGAGCCCCACCTCTTCGTGGAGCTCGCGGTACATCGCCTGCTCGGGCGTCTCGCCGTACTTGATGCCCCCTTGCGGGAACTGCCAGGAATGCGTCCGGATGCGTTTGCCCCAGAACACTTCGTTCCTGTGGTTGAGCAGGATGATGCCGACGTTGGGGCGGAAGCCTTCACGGTCGAGCATAATCAACCTCAAATCTATAGTTGGATCGATTATTGCATTGGGTCGCCGTCCCGGCGCTCTCCTCGCTAACCCTCACAAGAACATCTGGCCCCGCGGGGCCAGTTTTGCCAGCTGCACCGTATGAAAGCCTCCCAGTTCTTCGTCTCCACCCTCAAGGAAGCCCCTGCCGACGCAGAAGTGGTCAGCCACAAGCTGATGATGCGCGCGGGCATGATCAAGCGCCTGGGTGCCGGCATCTACAACTACATGCCCATGGGCCTGCGGGTGATCCGCAAGGTGGAAAGCATCATCCGCGAGGAGATGAACCGAGCTGGCGCCGTCGAGCTTCTGATGCCCGTCGTGCAGCCCGCCGAGCTGTGGCAGGAAACCGGCCGCTTCGACAAGATGGGCCCCGAGCTCCTGCGCGTGAAAGACCGCCACGACCGCGACTTCATCATCCAGCCCACGAGCGAAGAGGTGATCACCGACATCGCCCGCCAGGAGCTGCGCAGCTACAAGCAGCTGCCGAAGAATTTCTATCACATCCAGACCAAGTTCCGGGACGAGCGTCGCCCCCGCTTCGGCCTGATGCGCGGCCGCGAATTCACGATGAAGGACGCCTATTCCTTCGACCGTGACGTGGCCACCGCCACCGTCAGCTACGACGCGATGTTCGCCGCCTACCAGCGCATCTTCGACCGCTTCGGTCTGCAGTACCGCGCTGTCGCCGCCGACACCGGCGCCATCGGCGGCGACCGCTCGCACGAGTTTCAGGTGATTGCCGACACCGGCGAAGACGCCATCGTTTACTGCCCGACCAGCGACTACGCCGCCAACATCGAGCTGGCCGAAGGCGTTGCCTTGCTGGCTGCTCGTGGCGCCGCCACGCAGGCGCTGACCAAGACCCCGACGCCGGGCAAGAGCACTTGCGAAGACGTTGCCGCGCTGCTGGGCCTGCCGCTGACGCAGACCGTCAAGTCACTGGTGCTGGCCACCGATGAGAAGAGCGAGTCGGGCGACATCATCAAATCCACCGTCTGGCTCTTGCTGGTGCGCGGCGACCATGAGCTGAACGAGGTGAAGGCCGGCAAGCTGGACGGGCTGAAGGCCGGCTTCCGTTTCGCCACCGTGGCCGAGATCGAAGATCACTTCGGCTGCAAGCCTGGCTACCTGGGCGCCATCGGCTTGAAGAAGCCGGTCAAGGTCGTGGCGGATCGCACCGTGGCCCAGATGAGTGATTTTGTCTGTGGCGCCAACGAGGCAGACTTCCACTTCACTGGTGCCAACTGGGGCCGCGACCTGCCCGAGCCTGACGTGATTGCCGACATCCGCAATGTCGTGGCCGGCGACCCGTCGCCGGACGGCAAGGGCGTGCTGGCCATCCAGCGCGGCATCGAAGTGGGCCATGTCTTCCTTCTGGGTACCAAGTACTCGAAGGACATGAACGCCACCTATCTCGATGAAACCGGCAAGCCCCAGCTGATGGTGATGGGCTGCTATGGCATCGGCGTGACCCGCATCCTGGGCGCTGCCATCGAGCAGAGCCACGACGAGCGCGGCATCATCTGGCCGGACGCGATTGCGCCGTTCTCGGTGGTGCTGTGCCCCATCGGCATGGACCGCAGCGAGGCCGTGAAGGAAGCAGCAGTCAGGCTCCATGACGAGCTGCAGGCGCTGGGCGTGGATGTGCTGCTGGATGACCGTGGCGAGCGCCCGGGTGCGATGTTTGCCGATTGGGAACTGGTTGGCGTGCCGCACCGCGTGGTCATCTCCGACCGTGGCTTGAAGGAAGGCCAGCTGGAATACCAGGGCCGCCGCGATGCCGAGGCCAGCAAGGTGGCCGTGGCCGACGTGGTCGCGCACCTGAAGGCGCGCCTCAAGGCCTGAGACGGATGAGTTTGAGAAGACGCGCCCTGCTCAGCGCCGGGCTGCTCACGCCCTTGCTGGCGTGGCGCCCCGCGCTGGCCGGCGCGCAGATAGAAGAGCCCCTGGCCGACGCTGTGCGTTCGGCGCTGTCAGCTTCCATCGCCAACAGTGCACCGCCCAAGCCGCGCTTTGACAGCCTGGAGCCTCGCCTCGAGTACATGAAGTGGCTGGGCGTAATGAGCGACAAGCTCAAGAAGCGCAAGAGCGAGGCGCTGACGCGCATCGAGTTCCTGGAAACCGTCTGGTACGAGGCCAAGCGCGCGGGCCTGGAGCCGGCACTGGTGCTGGGCCTGATCCAGGTCGAGAGCGGTTTTCGCAAGTACGCCATCAGCACGGCCGACGCGCGCGGCTACATGCAGGTGATGCCCTTCTGGACCCGCGTGATCGGCGATGGCCAGGCCTCGCGGCTCTTCCACATGCAGACTAATCTGCGCTTCGGCTGCGTGATCCTGCGCCACTACCTGGACCGCGAGAAGGGCGACATGTTCCTCGCCCTCGGCCGCTACAACGGCAGCCGTGGCCGAGCCGAATACCCCAATGCAGTGTTCGCCTCGCGCCGCCAGTGGCTGATGCCGGGCGAGGTCTGATGCTCAGCCGCGCAGGCCGTTCCAGGCCTGTGGCGCCGCGCCGGCCAGGCCGGCCAGCTCCAGCACCCGTTCGCAGCTTTCGTTGATCAGTTCGGCTATGGTCTGCGGACGATGATAGAAGGCCGGCAGCGGCGGAAAGACGATGCCGCCCATTTCGGTCACGGCCGTCATATTGCGCAGATGCGCCAGGTTCAATGGCGTTTCACGCACCATCAGGATCAGGCGGCGGCGTTCTTTCAAGGTCACGTCGGCGGCGCGGGTCAGGAGGTTGTCGCCAAAGCCATGGGCAATGGCGGCCAGGCTCTTCATCGAGCAGGGTGCGACGACCATGGCGGCCGTGGCGAAGCTGCCGCTGGCCACGCAGGCGCCGATGTCGCCGGGTGCATGGCTGTGGTCGGCCTCGGCCTCCAGCGCATCGCGCGACAGACCCAGCTCATGGTGGACATTGAGGATGCCGGCCGATGTGGCGATGAGGTGCGTCTCAGCACCCAACTCACGGGCTCGGCGCAGCAGACGCAAGCCATAGGCCGCACCACTGGCACCGGTGATGCCCACGACCAGCCGTGGCCTGGCAGCACTCACTGGCCGCCCAGCACCTGCTGCAATTCACCCGCCTGGTACATCTCCATCATGATGTCCGAGCCACCGACGAATTCGCCGGCCACGTAGAGCTGCGGGATGGTGGGCCAGTTGGCGTAGTCCTTGATGCCTTGGCGGACTTCTTCGTCCTCCAGCACATTGAAGGTCTTCAGGTCGCTGACGTTGCAGGCCTTGAGGATCTGGATCGCGCGGCCGGAAAAGCCGCACATCGGGAATTGGGCTGTGCCCTTCATGAACAGCACGACGCGGTTGTTCTTGACCAGCTCATCGATGCGTTGTTGTACGTCGCTCATAGGAATTTGCCCCAGGTTCAGGATGGGGGTGATTATCGGCCAGGGCACATGGCCCCGCTGGGGCAAGGTCAGAAGCGGTAGCTCAAGCCCAGTTGCAGGACGGCTTGATAGCGCCCCGCCCGAATGCCCTCGTCCAGGCTGAGTGCCGAGCGGTTGAGGCGCAGGCCATCGGCCAGGCCCGAGACGGCCAGGCCCAGGTCGGCGCTGAAACCCCAGCCGCCTCGCAGCGATTGACCGGTGTAGCCGATGCCGACATAGGACAGGGTGGAGCCGTAGTCACCGGCCAGGCCGGTGCCGCCCAGCCCCGGCAGGGACACCAGGCGCTGGCCCACGGCCAAGCGGCTGTTTGACGAGCCGTTGTGGCCCAAGGCCAGGCCGCCATTGCCCTGCAAAAGCGAAAGCGGGCCCAGCAGCAGGCCGCCGGTGGCGCGCACGCCACCGATGACATTGCTACCGAGGAGCGAGCTTGTCAGGTAGTAGTCGCCGAGCAGATTGGCGCCCAGCAGGCGCGAGCCCATGGGGCTGGTGGCATCGAGCTGGTTCAGTTGCAGGCGGGCCTGCCAGCGCTGGGGGCTGAGGTCGCCGGAACGCATCTGCAAGCCTTCAGCGGCCTGGGCCGAAACGCAGAGCAGGGCCAGGGCGAAACCGGTGCCGAAAAAGCGACTGCGAGTGCGGCGAATGCTGCCAGGGCGGCGGAAAAGTCGGCTCATGACGGTCCCCTGTCAGGGCCGGAAGTGACCCCTGTTTTGGAGTCCATACTACGCCGCGATGGCCCCCTTGTGGGCCCTTAGATGAGAGGAAAAAAGGGTTCCTGCGTGGCTTTGTCGTCAAGTCGGGCGGCGACCGCCCGACACCCTTGGCTGACCGCCCAGATCGTTGCGGCATTCCAACTCTG
The DNA here is from genome assembly GCF_044043925.2 of Paucibacter sp. JuS9. NCBI lineage: Bacteria > Pseudomonadati > Pseudomonadota > Betaproteobacteria > Burkholderiales > Sphaerotilaceae > Roseateles > Paucibacter sp. JuS9. The sequence goes on along the minus strand of NZ_CP194172.1, from coordinate 3,232,447 downwards.
CGAAGCCGAATTGCCGTAGCAGATCGGCAACGGCCGCCGCCTGGTCAAAGCCATGTTCCAGCAGCATCCAGCCGCCAGGGCGCAAATGGTCCTGTGAGCCGGCAATGATGGCGCGCAGCGAATCCAGGCCATCGCCGCCCGGCGTCAGGGCGCTCAAGGGCTCGTGCCGCAGCGCAGGCAGGTGATGGTCGTCGCCTGCGATATAGGGCGGATTGCTGACGACCAGGTCGAACTCGCGGCCCGCCAGCGGCTGCCACCAGCTGCCTTCCAGCCATTCGACCTTCAGCTTCAAGGCGTCGCCGTTGGCACGGGCCATGGCCAGGGCGCCGGCCGACAGATCGACCGCAGTGACCCTGGCCGCAGCACGGCGATGTGCGAGGGCCAGGGCAATGGCGCCGCTGCCGGTGCCCAGGTCGACCACGTCGGCCTCCTGGCCTTCGGGCAAGAGCTCCAGCGCCCAGTCCACCAGCACCTCGGTATCGGGGCGCGGCACCAGCGTGTGCCGGTCCACCTTCAACATCAGGCCGTGGAATTCCTTCTCGCCGACGAGGTAGGCCAGCGGCACGCCGTCCTGGCGCTGGCTGAGCCAACGCTCGAAGCGTTGCGCCTGCGCTTCGCTCATGGCGTCCTCGGCATGGATCAGCAGCCAGCCGCGATCCACGCCAAGGAGGGCGCCGAGCAACAGCTGTGCGTCTATGCGTTCCAGCCCGGCTGCCAGCGCGCGGGCCTGTGCAGCGCCCACGGTCATCATGCTCACGACCGGCCTTCCAGCTGAGCCAGTTGCTCGGCCGCCTGCGCATGCTGCAGACCTTGGACCACGTCATCCAGATCGCCATCCATGATGGCGCCGAGCTTGTAAAGCGTCAGGTTGATGCGATGGTCGGTGAAGCGGCCTTGCGGGAAGTTGTAGGTGCGGATGCGGTCGCTGCGGTCGCCGGTACCGACCAGGCTCTTGCGCTGGGCGGCCTCCTTGGCCGCACGCTCGTTGCGGTCCTTGTCGCGCAGGCGGGCGGCCAGCACGGCCATGGCCTTGGCCTTGTTGCGGTGCTGGCTGCGGTCGTCCTGGCATTCGGCCACCAGGCCGGTCGGCAAGTGGGTGATGCGGATGGCCGAATCGGTCTTGTTGACGTGCTGGCCACCGGCACCGCTGGCGCGGAAGGTGTCGATGCGCAGCTCGGCCGGGTTGAGCTGGATTTCCTCGGTCTCGTCCGGCTCGGGCATCACGGCCACGGTGCAGGCGCTGGTGTGGATGCGGCCCTGGCTTTCGGTGGCGGGCACGCGCTGCACGCGGTGGCCGCCGGAGTCGAACTTCAAGCGGCCATAGACCTTGTCACCCTCCAGCCGGATCACGACTTCCTTGTAGCCGCCGAGGTCGGAATCACTGGCCGAGAGGATCTCGCTCTTCCAGCCCTGACGCTCGGCAAAGCGCAAGTACATGCGGGCCAGGTCACCGGCAAACAGCGCTGATTCATCGCCACCGGTGCCGGCGCGGATTTCCAGGAATGCATTGCGCTCGTCGTCGGGATCCTTGGGCAGCAAGGCCAGCTGCAATTGCTCATTCAGGCGAGCGATGTCGGCCTCGACCGATTCGATTTCCTCGCGGGCCATCTCCGCCATTTCCGGGTCGGCCAGCATCTCGCGGGCTGCGGCCAGGTCGGACTCGCGCTGCAGAAACTCACGGTAGGCACCGACCAGTTCGGCCACCTCGCTCTGCTCCTTGGTCAGCGCGCGGTAGCGCTTCATGTCGGCGGCGAGCGAGCCGTCGGCCAGGGTGGCGTCGAGTTCGACCAGGCGGTGGCCCAGGCGTTCGAACTGCTGGCGCAGGGTGTCTTTCATTTGAGGCAATTCCGGCAAGGCTTTGAGCAGGCCCGCTGAGCTGCAGCGGGAGGGCGGCGCAGGGGCCGGCCGCTAATGCTCGTCGCCGGAATCCGAAGCAGCGCGGGGCGACTGGCTGCTGCTGCGCAGGAACAGGCGCGAGATCGTCTGCGCCAGTTGCTCGCGTTGTGCGCCATCGCTGGCATGCAATTCGGCCAGGCTGCCGTGCAGCATCTTCTGCGTCAGGCCGCGGGCCAGGGCTTCCAGCACCTCGTCCACGTCGGCGCCGCGGGCGAGCTGTTTGCGGGCGCGGGCGACTTCCAGCTCGCGCCAGCTCTCAGCCTGGCTGTTGAGGGCCTGGATCAAGGGCACGGTGTTGCGCTGGCCCAGCCAGTGCACGAAGCTCTGCACGCCCGTCTCGATGATGGCCTCGGCCTGCTGCACCGCGGCCTGGCGCTTCTCGCCAGCGCTTTGCACCACGGCGGAAAGGTCGTCCACGGTGTAGAGATAGACGTCGTCCAGCTGCGAAACCTCGGGTTCGATGTCGCGCGGCACGGCGAGGTCGACCATGAACATCGGGCGGTGGCGGCGGCTCTTCAAGGCACGCTCCACGGCGCCGAGGCCGATCAGCGGCAGGCTGCTGGCGGTGCAGGAAATCACCGCATCGAATTCATGCAGGCGCTGGGGCAGATCGGCGAGGCGAATGGCCTCCGCGCCCAGGTGGCCGGCCAGCTTTTCGCCTCGCTCCAGCGTGCGGTTGGCCACCGCCATGTGCCGCGGCGTGCGGGCCGCAAAGTGGGTGGCGACCAGCTCGATCATTTCACCGGCGCCGACGAACAGCACCCGGATCTTGCTGAGGTCTTCGAACAGCTGGCCGGCCAGGCGCACCGAGGCTGCTGCCATGCTGATCGAATGGGCGCCGATTTCGGTCGAAGTGCGCACTTCCTTGGCGACCGAGAAGCTGCGCTGGAAGAGCTGGTGCAGCGTCGTGCCCAGCGTGCCGGCCTGGTCGGCCTCGCGCACGGCCTGCTTCAGCTGGCCGAGGATCTGTGGCTCGCCCAGCACCATCGAATCAAGCCCGCTGGCCACCCGGAAGGCATGGCGCGCGGCGGCGCTGCCTTCCATCACGTAGGCATGGCTCATCAGCGCATCGCTGCCGACGCCGCCGACCTGCGCCAGCCAGTCGATGGTCGGGCGCACCAGCTGGGGAGCGCCGGCCACATAGAGCTCAGTGCGGTTGCAGGTAGAAACCAGGGCCGCTTCGGTGCTCGAGCGCGGCTGACGTTGCTTGAGCTGCTCGCGCAAGCCGAGCAGGGTGGGCGCGAGTTGCTCGAGCGAAAACGCAAACCGCCCCCGCAAATCCAGCGGGGCGGAGTTGTGATTCAGGCCGAGGGCAAAAACGCTCATGTGACGGCGATTATAAAATTCGGGCTCCAACGCGCCCTGACAAAGATCACAAGCCCTTGAGCCCGCTCGACGCCCTCTGGCATTTATTGAATTTCCTGGCACCGGCCTGGGTCGTTGCTGCCCTGGTCGCGATGCTTGTCAAGCTGCTCTGGCGCCAGGCCATCAAGAGTCAGACCTGGCGCCGCCTTGCCCTGTGGGGCGGCATTGGCGGCAGCGTGGGCCTGATCGCCGCCCTGGCCCTGTTCGGCCGGGACGGCAAGATGGCGGGATACGGCCTGATGATTGTTGCCGTGGCCCTGCCGCAATGGTGGCTCGCCTTCAGGCCGGGGCGCTGATCGCTTCTTCCGTCACCACGACCTCGCCGCGCAGCGAGTGCGCGAAAGCCTGCGTGATGGTCACGTCGATCAGCTGGTTCATCAGACGCGGCTGACCCTTGAAGTTGACGATGCGGTTGCACTCGGTGCGCCCCATCAGCTCGGTCGGGTCCTTGCGGGCGTTGCCGGTCACGAGGATGCGCTGCGTGGTGCCGACCATGGTTTCGCTGATCTTCACCGCATGGGCTTCAATCGCTGCTTGCAGTTCCTGCAGGCGCTTGACCTTGGCTTCGTAGGGCGTCGTGTCTTCCAGCGCGGCGGCCGGCGTGCCGGGGCGCGGGCTGAAGATGAAGCTGAACGAGGCGTCGAAGCCGACGTCGGCCACCAGCTTCATCAGCCTGGCGTGGTCTTCTTCGGTCTCGCCGGGGAAGCCGACGATGAAGTCGCTGGCGATGCGGATGTCCGGACGGATCGCGCGCAGCTTGCGCACGATGCTCTTGAACTCCAGGGCCGTGTAGCCGCGCTTCATGGCCATCAGGATGCGGTCGCTGCCATGCTGTACCGGCAGGTGCAGGTGATTCACCAGCTGCGGGATCTTGCCGTAGGCCTCGATTAGGCGTGGGCTGAACTCGTTCGGATGGCTGGTGGTGAAGCGAAGGCGCTGGATGCCGGGAATCTCGGCCGCGTACTCGAGCAAGAGCGCCAGGTCGGCGAATTCGCCCGAGTCACCCATCTTGCCCCGGTAGGCATTGACGTTCTGCCCCAGCAGATTGATCTCCATGACGCCCTGGTCCGCGAGGCCGGCGATCTCGGTCAGCACGTCCTCGAAGGGGCGCGACATTTCGTCGCCACGGGTGTAGGGCACGACGCAGTAGCTGCAGTACTTGGAGCAGCCTTCCATGATGGACACGAAGGCCGAAGCGCCTTCGACCTTGGCGGGCGGCAGCTTGTCGAACTTCTCGATCTCGGGGAAGCTGATGTCGACCTGCGGACGGCGCTGCTCCTTGCGCGCGGCCAGCATGGCCGGCAGGCGGTGCAGGGTCTGCGGGCCGAAGACCACGTCCACATACGGTGCGCGCTCGATGATGGCCGCGCCTTCCTGCGAGGCCACGCAGCCGCCGACGCCGATCATCACGCCCTTGTCCTTCAGGTGCTTGACGCGGCCGAGGTCGGAGAACACCTTCTCCTGGGCCTTCTCGCGCACCGAGCATGTGTTGAAGAGGATCAGGTCGGCCTGCTCCGGGTCGTCGGTCTTCTCGAAGCCCTCGGCAGCGCCCATCACATCGGCCATCTTGTCCGAGTCGTACTCGTTCATCTGGCAGCCGAAGGTCTTGATGTAGACCTTTTTCTTGTCAGTGCCGGCGCTCATGGCTTGCTCCAGGTCTGGTTGCCGGGCTCGAACTGCAGCCTGGCCGCTTCTTCGCGGCTGCGCGGCCAGGTCTTGTTGGCCAGTTCGGCACTGTTGAGCACCCACACGTCCATCACCAGGCCTTGCGGGTCCACCGTGTAGTGCACGACGAGCTTCTGGCCCATCAGGCTGGCGGGTTGCTGGAGCAGGTTGTTGTCACCCTTGACGCGAGCACCTGGCGCCAGGCGCGCGGGCTTGCCATTGAGGATCACGTCGGGTGTCTGCTGCACGACCAGCTCGCCGCGCAAGGCGGTGGCCGGGAAGTAGCGGTGCGTCTGGGCGAAGGCGCTGACATGCAGCGCGACCGTGGTCAGGAGGGCGACGGCGGCGATTCGGGCACAGCGGTACATGGTATTTGTCCAGTGGCTGCTTGAGAAATGGGACCGGCCCGGGCTGGAAGCTCCGGGCCGGCGAGGTGTCGGGATTTTAACGGGTCAAGGCTTGTACGGCCCGCTTTCGATTCACGGCGTCTCGAAGACCGGATCGGCCAGGCCTTGCATCGTGCTTTCAGTCACGCCGGGCCGGTCGCTCAGCACCATCACCTCATTGGCGCCAGGCCGCAGCCAGACGCCGGGCAGGTAGAGCGACTGCTGCGGGCCGATCTGCCAATAGCGGCCGAGCAGGTGGCCGTTGACCCAGACCTGGCCCCGACCCCAGCCGCGGGTGTCGAGGAAGGTGTCGGCCGGCTTGTCGAGCGTGAAGCTGCCCTTGAAGAAGCCGGGGCCGCCGGCTGAATCAGGCTTTTGCTCCAGGGCCTGGACCTTGCTCAGCGGCAGGGTGAAGACCGTCCAATCCAGCAGCTCCTGGCCCGCCAGCTTGACCGAACGCGTGATGCCCTTGTGCTCGGCATCGAGCCTGGCGCCGAAGCCGATGCGGCCAAGGTTCTCGACCAGGATGTCCAGAGTCGCGCCGGCCGGCAGATCGACCGCCAGTTCGCGCTGGCCAAGGCGGCGCTCGAGCGTGCCGATCACCTGGCCATTGACCAGCACGGTCGCATGGTCGCGTGGCTCGTCGATCACGAGCGCCCCCTTCACGGCCTGCTCGATCTTCTTGCGATACAGGATCAGGCCGTAGCTCTGGCCATAGAACTCCATCGAGCGCGGAAAGCGCGAGGCGACCGGCTTGCTCAAGTGCGGCAAGGCGTCCAGCAGGCTGCCGGTCCGCTTCAACGGGAATGGCGCAATCGCCTGTGTGCTCGGACCTTCGCCGACCAAGGCTGGCAGGCTCTCGCCGCGCGCCGCCAGATGAGCCGCAATGCGCTCGCGGATCAGCCGGTACTTGGGTGTGATGCGGCCGGCCTCGTCCAGCGCTGCGTCGTAGTCGTAGCTCGTGGTGTCGGGCTGATAGGGTTCCTTGGCCGAGTAGTTGGCGCCGGGCAGCCAGCCGAAGCTGGTGCCGCCGTGGAACATGTAGAGGTTGAACGAGATGTTCTCCTTCAGCATCCATTCGACGGTGTCTGCCGCGTCCTCGGGCTTCTGGACATGATGCTTTTCGCCCCAGTGGTCGAACCAGCCGGCCCAGTACTCACCGGCCATTCGCGGACCTGTCGGGCGCCAGGCCTGCAGCGCGGCGAACGAGGCGTGCGCATCCGCCTTGCCGCCGCCGAAGTTCACGACCGCTGGCAGATGCGGCAGGGTGCCGCCTTCGAACAGGCGCTCGGCGCCGCCGTCCGAGGTGAAGAGCTGCGCGTCGAAGCCTGCGTCGCGCATCTGCTTGAACATGGCCTGCATGTAGTCGTGGTCCTGGCCATACGAACCGTATTCGTTTTCGACCTGCAGCATCAGGATGGGCCCGCCGCGACTGCTCTGCAGGTCGCCGACTTCCTGTGCCAGTCGCCTCAGGAAGCGCGCGCTGGCTGCCATGTAGCGCGAGTCCATGCTGCGAACGCGCAGGCCCGGTGTGCGCAAGAGCCAGGCCGGGAAGCCGCCGAAGTCAACCTCGGCGCAGACATAGGGGCCTGGCCGCAGGATGACCTTGAGGCCTTCCTCGGCCGCGGTCTTGATGTAGGCCCGCAGGCCGTTCTGGCCCTTGAAGTCCCAGCGGCCGGGCTCGGGCTCATGCTGCGACCAGAAGGCATAGGTCGTGATGGTGTTGAGCCCCATCGCGCGCGCCTTGCGGAAGCGGTCGCGCCAGAGCTCCTGAGGCACGCGCGGATAGTGCATCTCCCCCGAGCGGATCTGGAAGGGCTTGCCGTCCAGCATGAATTGCGAGCCTTCGACCTTGAAGTTCGCCGCCGCATGCGCAGGCGCCGTCGCGAGTGTCAGCGATAACAGCAAGGCGGCCAGTGCTCCGCCGGCCCGAGTCAGCGGGCCATTGAATGACTTCGACATCTATTGCTCCTCAGGCCCTGTTCTTGCGATTGAAGAAGGCCTCGATTTCTTCAAGGGTCTTGCCCTTGGTTTCCGGCATCAGGAAGGCGGCCGCGAGGAAATAGATCAAGGTGCAGCCGGCCCAGAAGAAGAACATGGCTGCGTAGCCATGCTGGCCCACCGTGGGCAGGAAGACGGCCGCGATCACGGTCGAGACGAACTGGTTGATCAAGAGTGCAATGCTCATGCCGTTGGAGCGGATGCGCGTGGGCATCAGCTCCGACAGTGCGAGCCACACACACACGCCCGGCCCCACGGCGAAGAAGGCGACGAAGGCGAAGATGCTGATCGCCACCCACCAGCCGTGCTGCTCGCTCGGCACCGGGCCGACCATCGCCTGCTCGATCTTCAGCGGCGCCGTGGCGCCGGCTGCCGGGTCGGCGAAGGGGTTCAGGTGGATGCGGCGGAAGAAGGCACCGATCACGCTGTCGGCCTGCACCGTGTCGGCGCGGTTGATCAGGATGGCGCTGGCGCCCGGCTCATCGCTGCGGCGGCTCTGCACATTGGTGAAGGGGCCGTAGGAGTAGGAGATCGTCAACTGCTGCGCGCTGCCATCAGCAGCACGGCCCAGCGATTGCAGAGTCGTGTTCTCGAAGCGCAGTTCCAGCGCATCGCCCTGCACGCGGGCCTGGACCGCCGGTGCCAGGTCTTGCCGGCCGCTCTCGGCACTGTGAAACAGCGCGCCGGCCACCAGCAGCGAGGCGAGGATGCCGCCGCTGCCCAGCATCAGGAGGAACTTGCGGCCCTTGCGGTCCACCAACAGCACGGCGACGACCGTCATCAGCGCGTTCAGCAGCTTGATCGCCACGTCCGCCTGGTTGGCCACCGAGCCTGGCAGGCCGGCCTGGTTCAGGATGTTGACCACATAGGCCAGGATGGAATTGATGCCGGTGGCCTGCGTGCAGGCCAGCACCAGGCAGGCGAGCAGGAAGGGCAGCACATAGCGGCGGCTGAGCAGCGGCCCGGTCGCGGCACCGGCGCCTTCGGGCGAAGCAGCGCGCTGCATCTCGCGCAGCTCGGTCTCGGTGTCCTGCGCGCTGCGGGTGCGCAGCAAGGCTGCGCGGGCTGCGTCGACGCGGCCACGCTGCAGGAGCCAGCGCGGTGATTCGGCCAGCAGGAAGCAGCCGGCGGTGAACACCAGGCCCGGCGTCAGGCACATCCAGAAGATGCTGCGCCAGGCGTGGTCCTTGGCGGCGAAGAGCGCGGCCTGCTGGGCGTTGCTGTCGGTCAGCAGCTTGGCGGCCACGCTGGCCGTCTCCACGCTCTGCGCCTGATACAGGCCGATCAGGGCTGCAACCACCAGGCCGACGGTCAGCAGGAGCTGGAACATGCCCGTGCCTCGCCCGCGGTTGTCCGCACCCAGGCACTCAGCCAAATAGAGCGGAATCACCACGCCGATCAGGCCGCCGCTGACGCCTTGCAGCAGTCGGCCCAGCAGCAGCGGTGTATAGCCTTCGGCCAGTGCGATGACCGGGATGCTGAGCGTGAACAGCGCACCGCTCAGCACCATGGCCCAGCGCCGGCCGATCAGGTCGGCCAGCGCGCCCGCAAACAGCGAAGACAGGACGCTGCCGAGCAGCACGGCCGCCACGATGAAGCTCAGTTGCTGGGCACTCAGCTTCCAGGCCACCGAGGCGGTGGATTCCAGATAGGGCAGGGCACCGGCAATGATGCCGACGTCGATGCCGTAGAGCAGGCCGCCCATGCCGGCAATGAAGAGCAGGTAGCGCATGGCCCAACGCGTGCTTGGGGTCTTGGCAGCGGTCATCGTCATCCCTTTTCTCGTTTGTCTGTCTGTTTGTCAGGAAGAAAGGTCGACCGCTTCGCCCTCGACGAAGACCTCGACCACCTGGTGCTGCTCGTCCAGCACCACGATATCGGCCCAGGCGCCGGCCTGGAGACGGCCACGATCGGCCTCACCGAGGTAGTCAGCCGGGTTGCGCGAGAGCCGGTGCGAGGCGTCGGCCAGGTCCAGGCCGAGGCTGATGAGGTTGCGCAGCGCCTGGTCCATAGTCAGTGCGCTGCCGGCCAGCGAGCCGGTGGCCAGGCGCACGCAGCCCAGGCACTTGAAGACGCGCTGCGTACCGAGCGAATACTCGCCGTCCGGCATGCCGGTGGCGGCCGTCGCGTCGCTGACGCAGTAAAGCTTGGGGATGGCGCGCAGTGCGGCTTTCATCGCGCCGGGATGCACATGCTGCAGGTCCGGAATCAGCTCGGCGTACTCGGCATGTGCGAGCGCCGCGCCCACCATGCCGGGCTCGCGATGCACCATCGGTGTCATGCCGTTGAACAGATGCGTGAAGCCGGCGGCGCCAGCCTGCAAGGCGGCCACGCCATCTTCATAGCTGCCGGCGCTATGGCCCAGCTGCACGCGGATCCCGAGGTCTTTCAGGTGCGGAATCAGTGCCAGATGGCCGGTGACTTCGGGCGCCATCGTCAGGACGCGGATCGGTGCGATGGCATGGAAGGCCTGCACCTGCGCCAGCGTCGCTTCCATCACCTCGGGCGGTTGTGCGCCGAGGCGCTGGGCGCTGACGTAAGGGCCTTCCAGATGCACACCGAGCATGCGGGCGCAGCCAGCTCTGCGCTCGCTCATCACACCAGCCAGGCCTCGCAAGGCGCGCTCGATGGAATTGGGCCGCGCGGTCATCGTCGTGCCGAGCAGTGAAGTCGTGCCGTGCCGCGCATGGGTGCGGGCCACGACCTCGCCGCTGTCGCCGCCGGCCATGATGTCCACGCCGGCAGCGCCATGCACATGCAGGTCTACGAAGCCGGGCAGGATGTAGCGCGTCTCACCGCTCACAGCCTTCGCGCTGATCTGCTGGATGCGTTGATCGAAGGCGATCTCGCCGTCGACCCAGCCCTGCGACGTGAGGATGCGGCCGCTCAGCATCGATCAGTCCGCGATGATCACTTCGATGCCCAGGCGTTGCAGCCCGTCGCGGTACTCGGGGCTGATGCCCGAGTCGGTGATCACCGTGTGGATGCGGTCCAGCAGCACGATGCGGTGCAGGCTGACGCGGCCGAACTTGGAGGAGTCGGTCAGCACGATGACCTTCTTGGCCCGCTCCACCATCTTGTGGTTCAGGCTCGCCTCGGCCTCGTGGTGGGTCGTGATGCCGAACTGCAGGTCGAAACCGTCGACGCCGAGAAAGAGCTTGTCGAAGTTGTAGACGTTCAGACAGGCCTCGGCCTGCGCGCCCTGGATCGACAGGCTCTGCTTGCGCAGCAGGCCGCCGGTGAGCATCAGCTCCACGCCAGGCGCATCGGCCAGTTCCCAGGCGATGTTGAGGCCGTTGGTCATCACGGTCACACGGCTCAGCTCGCGGATGTGACGGGCCAGCGGCATCGTCGTCGTGCCGCTGTCGATGATGATGTTGTCGCCCGGTTCCACCAGCGCCGCGGCAGCTGTGCCTATGCACTCCTTGGCCGTGGCGTTCAGCGCATCCTTCTGGCGGATGTTCTGCTCCGGCGGCGGCGTTCGCGTCAGCGTGGCACCGCCGTAGCTGCGCGTCACCAGGCCCTGGCTTTCAAGCGCACTCAGGTCGGTGCGGATGGTCACCGCCGACACACCCAGTTGCGGTACCAGGTCAGACACCTGGACATTGCCCTGCTTGACCAGCATTTGCAGGATCTGTTCGCGGCGTTGGCTGGTGTTTCTCATGATGCTTGGAAAGAATTGCTTTCGATGGAAGCCGAAAGCTTAAAGGTTCGAAACAAGCCCCGCATGCGGGCTTTCGATCTCTGGCCGGTGGCAGGCGCGTGCGTAGGAGGCCAGCACTTCGCAGATCTTGTGTTCGACCAGTGCCTGGGCCTGGATTGAAAGGCGACCTTGCATCACCGCGGCAAATTGAGTCGGCAGGTACTGGCTCAGGAGTGGCAGCGGGACCGTCGCAGCGTCGAGATTGGCAAACAGCCGGGCCTGCGCCTCGCGCACCGCAGGCTCGCCCCAGTAGTAGCGGCAGCGGTCGCTCAAAGCGAATCGGCGCAGCAGGTGCTGCTCATCGGGCGTTCCGGCATAGTGCTTCAACCAGTGCCGCGGCTCGGTCAGCATGGCTTGCTCCAGCACTGCGGGCAGATTGGCGCGCTGGCCTGGCGGGAGCAGCTCGGCCTCGATGGCGCTGAGCGCGAACAGCGCCTCGCGCAGGGCGAAGGTCAGCCCCGGGCCGACCTTGAGGATGGCGTAGTGGTCGCGCACCAGGGCCTGCAACGAGGTCTCGAGCTGGTAGTCGGTGGAATGCGCTTCGAACACCAGGCCCGGCTGGCCGGCCACGAAGGCCGAGAGCTCGGCCGCGGCGGCTGGCGCGTAGTGCTGGACCTGGCTGTGATCGAAATCGACACCCGGCTGCACGACCATGGCAATCACGCGTTGCCAGGCGGCGCGCAGGCCCGCAGATGCGAAGGCCTGGCGATGCACTTCCAGCGTGCGCGCTGCGGCCATGGGCGTGGTGACGGCCAGCGCCTGTTCCAGTGACGCCTCGCCGCCAGGCACCGGCACTTCGGTGCCGATCACATAGACGGGCGGCGGCAGGCCGGCCTGGGCCGCTGCGGCTTCAGCCACCTCGGCCAGTTCGGCCGAACGCCGGGCCACGGTCTCGTCGTCGAGCCGCAGCGGGTCGTCGGCACAAGACATGCTGCAGTCCAGATGGATCTTGCTGAAGCCGGCGGCCACGTAGTCATTGATCAAGACGCGGGCGTTGGCCATGGCCTCAGCCGCCGGCAGCTTCTGCCAGCTGTTGGGGCCGAGGTGGTCGCCGCCGAGCACCAGGCGCTGCAGCGGGAACTTGAACTCGGCCGCCAGACCTTCGACATAGCGGCGGAAGTCGGCCGGCTTCATGCCGGTGTAGCCGCCGTTCTGGTCCACCTGGTTCGAGGTGGCTTCGATCAGCAGCGGTGTGTCCAGGTCGAGCGCCACGCGCAGCGCCGCGCGCAGCACCAGTTCATGGCTGGAGCAAACGCTGTAGAGGCCCACCGCCTCACCGCGGCGGTGTGCCTTCAGGATGGCCTGCACCGGGGATGATTCTTGCGTCGTCATGGTCAGGAAGCAGAAGGAGATTCGCTGCGCTGCCGGGCGAGCAGGGCGGCACCGCGGGCGCCACCGGCATCGCCGAAGCGGGGCGGCAGGATAGGCGGCACACGCACGCCGTTGAAGAGATGGCGGCCCATGGCTGCGGGCAGCTGTTCATAGAGGTGGGGCAGCTTGGAGAGACCGCCGCCCAGCACGATGGCATGCGGGTCCATGCCCATCACCAGCGTCGCGAATCCCTGGGCGAGAAGATCGATGTGGACGTCGAGCGCCTTTTGCGCCAGTGCGTCGCCAGCAGCGGCGCGCGCCACGATGGCGATCGCTTCGCTGCCATCGCCACTGAAGTGGCGATGCAGGTTCGAGAGGCCGCTGCCCGACACATAGCGCTCCAGGCAGCCGCGCAGGCCGCAGGGGCAATCGAGCAGAGGCAGGTCATGCTGACGCAGCAGCGAGGCCGGCAGGCTCCAGTGGCCCCATTCGCCAGCAAGCCGGTTGTAGCCGGTGATCAAGCGACCTTCGACACAGAAGCCGCCCGCGGCGCCGGTGCCAAGAATGGCGCCGAACATGCTGGGCAAGCCGTCCGCCGCGCCGCCTTGTGCCTCGGAGAGCGCGAAGCACTGGCAGTCGTTGCCGATGACGGTCGGGCGGGCCAGGCGTTCCTGTAGGGTGCGAGCGACCTCGCGGCCGTTCAGCGCAGGCACGTTCGAGCTGAGTTGCCGGCCGGTGGCCGAATCGATGATGCCGGGCAGGCCCAGGCCCACCGCAGCCCGCTGGCCGACCGCAGCATCCGCTTCGGCAACCAAGTCGCTGATTGCTTGCTGGAAGGCGGCGTAATCGTCACGGGGCGTTGCTACGCGGCGGCGATGCCGCTCGACCAGGGCGCCAGCCTCGACGACAAAGGCCACCAGCTCGATCTTGCTGCCGCCAATGTCGATGCCGTGAAAGGCCTGGGCGGATTCAGAGGCTGCCGTCATGGGGATGAATGGTGACGCCCTGGACCACGCGGTTGACGGTGCCGTCCGGGAATGGGTTGTCGGGTTTCAGCCCCAGCGCGGCGGACTTGTGCAAGGAGAACATCTGCGCGGCCAGCAGCCAGAGCGGCGCCAGCCAGGCGTCCGGCCACTCGGGCGCGGCAGCGCTCAGCTCGGCGCCGGTCTCGGCCGGGCCGATGGCGAGACAACGGCCGGCCACCTGCTCGCGCTGCAGTTCATCCAGCAGGTCCTGCTCATAGCGCTGCGAAAGCAGCTTGCGGCTGCGGAACACCAGCACCAGCGACTGCTTGTTCAGGGCCGACTTGGGGCCATGGCGAAAGCCCAGCGGCGTGTTCGCCAAGGCCAGGGCGCGACCGCTGCTCAGCTCCAGCACCTTCAATGCGGCTTCCTTGGCGAGCGCTTCCAGCGGGCCGCTGCCAAGGTAGACGATGCGGTCGTGCGGCCCGGCCGCCAGGGCTGCCACAGGCGCAGCCCAACCCTCGAGCGCGAGCTCGGCTTGACCTGCCAGTTGTTCGATGCGCAAGGCGGCTTCCTGCAAGCCATCCGAACCGAGCGCTGACAAGGCCGCCAGCAGCATGCAGGACAAGCTGCTTGTCATCGCGAAGCCGCGGTCGCAGCTGCCTGCGGGCATCAGCAGGTTGAGACTGTCGGCCCGACCTTGCGACTCGCGGGCCAGCTGGCCTTCGGCATTGCAGGTGATGTTCAGGAAGCGTGGCGTGCGCAGCGTCTGGCGCAGGAGCTCGACGACGGCCAGGCTCTCCGGGCTGTTGCCGCTGCGGGCGAACGACACGAGCAGCGTCGGCGCCTCGGCTTCCAGATAGAGCTCCGGATGCGTCAGGAGGCTGGTCGTCGCCACGGCGCGGACCTGCGCCGGCCAGGCCGCGTTCAGCTCATCGGCCACGATCTCGCCGACAAAGGCCGAGCTGCCGGCGCCGGTCAGGATGACACGGTGCGTGGGCTTGGACAGCCAGTCACCCAGAAAGCCTGCAATGCGGCCCTGCTCGACATCCAGCACGCGGGCCAGCTCGCGCCAGAGCCTCGGTTGGTGGGCGATTTCCTCTGCAGTATCCAGACCACCGATGCGGCGCCAGTCTTCTTGTGTGCGCTGGAGAAGTGTGTTCATTTCAAGGTTCAAAGTGCGGCGCAACGATAACCACGAACTTTCGTAATGTCAAACAAAGAAAGATAACGAAAGTTAAATGACTTGCGACTGTCGGGAATGCGAGCCGATTCTGACGAAACTTGCGGGACGCGTGTTGTATTGCTGTTGCGCAATCAGCCAAAGTCGAAAGAAAAAGCCAGCACATATCGTCTAATCGAAAGTATTTCAAGAGAAATTCCTAGTGGTTTTCACCTGATTGCCATGAATTTCGATTGTTTTGACTTTCTTTTCGTTGACGTCTTTCGGGCTGCTGCATAAAGTTTGCGCAATATTTTCGAAAAGCCTCCCGCTCAGCGGTGGTTGCCCGCACAGTCGTCATGGACCGAAATCTCATCTTGTCACTTCGCAATTTGCAGCCTTGCCTGACCATGTGCCAGGGCCTGATGCTGGTGCTGGCGCTTGTTGCTGGCGCGTCCGCAGCGCCGGTGGGCAATGTGCGGGACTTGCGGCCGCTTGAGGCGGCAGCCTTGGCCGAAGCAGGCGCGGGCGCCCATTGGGAATTGCGCACCGATGCCGGCGTCAAACTGCGCATCAGCCTGCCGCGAGCTGATGTCTTGCGCATCTGGGCTGGCGCCAAGGGGCAGCTCACCGGTTCGGGCGACAAGGCGGCAGCCATCGTCGTCGGCCAGGCCGATCCGAAAACCCAGGCCAGCCTGAGTGAACAGGCCGATCACTGGCTGATCAAGTCTTCCGCGCTGAGCCTGCGCATCGACAAGAAGCCCTTGCGCTTCACGCTCTACCGCGCTGGTGAGAGCAAGCCGCTGTGGCAAGAGATGCAGCCGCTGGACCTGGCCGAGAAGCTCGCCGTCCAGACGCTGGCCACCGACAAGACCGAGCGCTTCTACGGCGGAGGCCAGCAGAACGGCCGCTTCGAGTTCAAGGGCAGGCAGCTGGAAGTCTCCTACTCCGGCGGTTGGGAAGAGGGCGATCGGCCCAGCCCCGCGCCTTTCCTGATGAGCTCGCGCGGCTGGGGCATGCTGCGCAACACCTGGAGCGATGGCACTTACGACCTGCGCCAGAACGAGCAGATCACGCTGGCACACCAGGAAGCGCGCTTCGACGCCTACTACTTCGTCGGCCCGACGATTCGCGAAGTGCTGGCCCGCTACACCGAATGGACCGGCCGCGCGCAGCTCCTGCCGCGCTGGGCGCTGGAGTACGGTGATGCCGATTGCTATAACGACGGCGACAACATCAAGAAGCCCGGCACCGTGCCCAAGGGCTGGAGCGATGGCCCGACCGGCAAGACGCCCGATGTGGTCGAGAGCGTGGCGAAGAAGTACCGTGAGCACGACATGCCCGGCGGCTGGATCCTGCCCAACGACGGCTACGGCTGCGGCTACACGGACCTGCCCAAGGTGGTCGAAGGCCTGAAGAGCCAGGGCTTCCGCACCGGCCTGTGGACCGAGAACGGCGTCGACAAGATCAAGTGGGAAGTCGGCACCGCCGGCTCGCGCGCGCAGAAGCTCGATGTGGCCTGGACGGGCAAGGGCTACCAGTTCTCGCTCGACGCCAACAAGTCGGCCTACGACGGCATCCTGAACAATTCCGATGCACGCCCCTTCCTGTGGACGGTCATGGGCTGGGCCGGCACGCAGCGCTATGCCGTGACCTGGACCGGCGACCAGAGCAGCAGCTGGGACTACATCCGCTGGCATGTGCCAACCCTCGTCGGCTCGGGCCTCTCAGGCCAGGCCTATGCCACCGGCGACGTGGATGCGATCTTCGGCGGCAGCCCGGAAACCTTCACCCGCGACCTGCAGTGGAAGACCTTCACGCCGGTGTTGATGGGCATGTCGGGCTGGGCCTCCGCCGCGCGCAAGCATCCGTGGTGGTACGACGAGCCCTATCGCAGCATCAACCGCAAGTACCTCAAGCTGAAGCTGCGCCTGACGCCCTACATGTACACGCTGGCCCGCGAGGCCGAGCAGACGGGCGCGCCGCTCTTGCGCGGCTTGATGTGGGACTTCCCGAACGACCCCACCGCCTGGACCGAGGCGCACAAGCACCAGTTCATGCTGGGCCGCGAGCTGCTGGTGGCGCCGGTCTATCGCAGCCAGGCCGCGAGCCAGGGCTGGCGCAAGGGCATCCATCTTCCTCAAGGTCAGTGGATCGACTACTGGGACGGCCGCCAGCTGAAGGCAGGCGCTGCGGGCCGCGACATCGACAGCCAGGTCACGCTCGACAAGCTGCCAGTCTTCGTGCGCGCCGGCGCCATCCTGCCGATGTATCCGGAGATGCTGTTCGACGGCCAGAAGCCGCTGGACCAATTGACGCTGGATCTCTATCCGCATGGCGCTTCGGAGTTCACGCTGTATGAAGACGACGGCGTGACCCGCCAGTACCAGGGTGGTGCGTTCAGCCAGCAACGCATTGCGATGGACCAGCAAGGCGACGCGCTGCGCGTGCAGCTCGACCCGGTCAAGGGCGAGTACGCCGGCCAGGAGGTTCAGCGCCGCCATGCCTTGCGCATCCTGAGCCGCCGTGCGCCGAATGCCGTCGAAGCTGGGGGCCAGGTCTTGCCTCAGCTCGCCAACGCCGCTGCCTATGAGGCCGCCGAGCAAGGCTGGTTCTACGATGCCGCCGAGCGCCTGGGCACGCTGCATGTCAAGACCGGCAAGCGCGACATCCGCCAGCCTTTGAGTTTCGTCGTGCGCGGCTTGCAGGCTGCGCCGGCACAGGACGATGAATTCCTGAGCGCGCCGGTGGTGGGGCCGGAAATCCCGGCCGACGCCATCGTCGTGATGAGTCGCCCCGCCGAAGAGGCCGGCCATCCGCTGGAAAACGCTTTCGATGGCAAGCCCGACACCTGGTTCCGCACCTCGCGCAACCAGACGGTCAAAGCCGGCCCGCATGAATGGGTGCTGGGCTTCACCGAGCGCCGCCTGATCTCCGGCATCCGATTGGCGCCGCGCACGGATCAGCACTGGAAGCATGGCCAGGTGCGTGACTACGAGGTCTATCTGGCCGACAACATGGGCGACTGGGGCCAGCCGGTCTTGCGCGGCCGACTGAAGCATCAGCAAGGCGCGCAGCGCATAGCGTTCGCCACGCCGCTAGCCGGCCGCCTGCTGCGCTTCCGCGTGATGAGCGTGCAGAACCCCGAGGGCGACAACGCGAATGCCATCGACCCGATGGTCACGGCTGCGCAAGCCGCGACGCCTGCCAAGGCCTTCGACGCGATGCAGCCCATCGAGGTCGGTCCCATCGTGCTGTCGGAGTTCCGCGTGCTGGAGCATCGCCCGGCCCAGCGCCCTGAGCTGCAGCGCTATCTGTCGGACCTGGCGCTGCCCGCGGCAATAGCCCGCGACAAGCCGCGCAGCCATGCCAAGGAGATGCGCATGAACGGCCTGCTGTTCCGCAAGGGCCTGGGCATGGGCGCCAGCGGCCGCGTGGACCTTGCCATCAAGGGCGATTGGCATCTGCTGCGCGCCGACCTCGGCGTGGACGACAGCTGCCGCGCGGCCGGTGGCTTGCAGTTCCAGGTCTGGGCGGATGAGCGCCTGCTTTACGACAGCGGCCTGGTGCAGGCACCGGCCGTGGTCAAACCTGAAATCGATGTGCGGGGGCTGGGCCAGCTCAGCCTGCGCACGCTCGGGGCGCGCGGCCACCAGCCGGCTGCGGTCTGCGGCAACTGGGCCAACGCGGTCCTGATCGGGATGGAGGGCGACAGCGCTTCTATCCAGCACTGAACGAATCACCCCTATTCACAGCCAGCTGAACGAGGCGGGCCTGCGGGCCTACCGGGCGGAGTCTTGCCGCCTCGAACTCAACCAACAGACGTAAACGGAGAGAGTGACCATGCAGAACAAGTTCAATCCGCCCAGCCGCATCAGCGCCTGCACCCGTGCCGTGGCACTGGCCCTGGGCCTGATGGCCGCAGCGCCACTGGCCCTCGCGCAGTCGAACACGACGACGACCATCTACGGTGAGGTCAAGGCCGCGGCCGGCGCCAGCATCGTCTTGCAGAACCTGGACACCGGCGTGCTGCGCACGCTGACGCCGGATGCCGCTGGCCGCTTCCAGGCCAACTCGATGCCGCCGGGCCGCTACCAGTTGCGCCTTGTGCGCAATGGCAAGGTCGAGGCGACGCAGGAAGTCGAGGCCCTGGTGGGCAGCGGCGTCGAAGCCAACTTCGGCATCGTCAACACGCTGGACACGGTGACCGTCTCCGGCGCGGCCAAGCGCATCGACGTTTCCAACACCAACAACGGCGTAGTCTTCACGGCCAAGGAACTGAAGGCATTGCCGGTGGCGGCCGACGTGGCCGCGGTGATCCAGCTGACGCCTGGCGTGGTGCGCGGCACCAACGGCCAATACGGCAACGCGCCCAGCATCGCGGGCTCGGGCCAGTCGGAGAATTCCTTCTACGTGAACGGCTTCCCGATCACCAACATCCTGACCCAGGTCGGCGCCTCCGAACTGCCCTTCGGCGCCATCGGCAATATGCAGGTGCTCTCGGGCGGCTATGGTGCCGAGTTCGGCCGCTCCACCGGCGGCGTGGTCAACATCACGACCAAGAGCGGCAGCAACAAGTTCGAGGTGGGCGGCAAGCTGAGCTGGATTCCCGGTTCGCTCAAGGGCAAGCCCTACGACACCTTCTACCCCAATACCGGCGAGCACCCCGCCACCGACGGCAAGCTGCAGTACTGGAACCAGGGCAACGAGAGCAGCAGCAAGGTCGTGGGCCTCTATGCCGGCGGCCCGCTGATCCAGAACAAGCTGTTCGCCTTCGTGGCGCTGGAGCAGACACGCAGCGACTCGGAGTCGATTGCCGCCTCCACTGCCAGCGGCGTCAGCTCGCCCACCGGCTGGAGCAAGAGCAATGGCAAGACCGAACGCTATCTCGCCAAGCTCGACTACAACCTGACCGACGACCATCACTTCGAGCTGACCAAGCTCTACGACAAGACCACCTCGAGCAGCCAGGGCTTCGGCTTCAACTACTCGACGCTGACGCATGACGACATTGCCGGCAACGGCAAGCAGACCTACGTCAACTGCTGTGGCTCGGGCTCGGCGCCGGGCGCCGACATCTCCATCGTCAAGTACACCGGCTACCTGAGCGACGCGCTGACCGTGACCGCCGTCTACGGCGACTCGCGCACCAAGCACTCGCGCACGCCGGCCGGCTACAACCCGAGCCTTGCGCAGACCTCTTCTGCGGTCAGCGCCCGCGTGCCGACACTCACCTATGCCAATCCGCAGACGGTGACCGGCAGCCTCGTCGACCCGGAATCGGGCGACCGCCAGAAGGGCATGCGCCTGGACGTCGAGTACAAGTGGGGCGAGCATTCGCTGCGCGGCGGTATCGACCGCCTGGACGTGAATTCGGTGGTCGGCAATTCGCTGGCCGGTGGCTACCGCTGGACCTACCGCAAGGCGGCCGACCCGACGCGCGCCATCAACGGCGCCTTCGAGACGCCATTCCAGGGCGGCGGCTTCGGCACCCAGGGCTACTACGTCAGCAAGGACATCGACACCAACCTGGCCCGCCCGAGCGGCGTGCAATCAGCCCAATACATCCAGGACCACTGGCAGGTCACAGACCGCGTCTTGCTGGACCTGGGCCTGCGCCGCGAGCAGTTCACCAACTACACGAGCAATGGCGATGCCTTCATTTCCCAGCGAAACATGATTGCGCCGCGCCTGGGCGCGACCTGGGACTTCGCGGGCGACGGTTCCCTGAAGCTGTTTGCCAACGCCGGCCGCTATCACCTGCCGGTGCCCTCGAACCTGTCGAGCAACATGGCGGCACCGCTGACGCGCACCAGCGAGATGTTCACCTACACCGGTGTCGACGCGAACGGCGCGCCGACCGGCCTGCATGCCATCAGCAAGCCCTACTCGGCGAACAATGCCTACGGCCAGTCGCGCGATGCGCGTGAAGTGACGGCCATTGGCCTGAAGCCGCTGTCGCAGGACGAGTTCTCGCTGGGCCTGGAAAAGGCGCTGAACAAGAGCCTGGTGGTCGGCGCGAACTTCCTCTACCGCCGCCTGAACGACACCAACGACGACACCTGCGACCAGCGCCCGATCGAAGCCTGGGCCCTGAAGAACGGCGTGGACACCAGCCATTGGGGCGGCTTCCAGTGCGCCATCATGAATCCGGGCCGCGACAACAATCTGTGGATCGACTTCGCCGGCGGCAAGGGCCTGCAGCGCGTCGACATCTCGGCCGCTGAATGGGGCACGCCCAAGCCTGCACGCAACTACAAGGCCTTCAACCTGTTTGCCGAGCATCCGTTCCGCGACGGCTGGTATGGCAAGGTCACTTACACGCTGTCCTACCTCAAGGGCAATATGGAAGGGCAGACCGACACCCTTGGCGGCGGCGATGTGGCGCTCACCGTCAGCGACGATCACAAGGAGCTGATGTACAACGCCTACGGCTATCTGCCGAGCGACCATCGCCATGCGATCAAGGCCTATGGCTTCCTGCAGGTGACACCGGAAGTGACCGTCGGTGCCAACCTCAGCCTGATCTCCGGCGGCCCGCGCAACTGCCTGGGCGAACTGCCCGATGCCTTGCATGACGACACGGCCGGCAGCTATGGCAGTGCCTACTTCTACTGCAATGGCAAGCCGTCGCCGCGCGGCAGCATGGGCCGCCTGCCCTGGACCGCGCAGCTCGACATGAACGTGGCCTACATGCCGGCGGCCGTGAAGGGGCTGAGCCTGAAGGCCGATGTGTTCAACCTCCTGAACCGCCGTTCGATCACTCGCTACAACGAGAGCCGCGAGGACGGTGGCGCGATCAGCGAAACCTATCTGCAGGTGGCTGGCCGCACCGGCCCGCGCTCGGTGCGACTGACGGCTGAATACAACCTGTCGTTCTGACGCCTCTTTGCGCCTGAGCCCTTGCGCAAGCCGGGGCTCAGGGCGCGCCAACTACCGAACTGATGCACGGACCTCGTGCGAGGTCCGCTGGCGGAGCCCTGCTCGCCGGCACCGAAACGGCCTGTGCGCCGAGATCCAGGAGAAGCTCGAATGAAGATCAATGCCCTGCAAGCCCAGGCTTGCGTACTTGGCCTGGCCGTGCTGTCGCTGACGGCCTGTGGCGGTGGTGGTGGCATCACGGCCCCAACGACACCGACCACGCCCACGACCCCCACAACACCGACGACGCCGACCACCCCGACCACGCCCACGACGCCGGTCACGCCCGACCCCACATGCCCGGGGGGTGCCGTGCTCACCGTGGTCACGCCGGATGCCGGCGTCGCGCGCCAGGGTTCGGTCTTTTCCAGCACGCTGTACATGCCGGCCATCGAGTCGGGCAACACCACGCACAAGCCGCAGAAGCTGCAGGCCAAGGTCACGCTCAATGGCGCGGCAGTGAAGGGTTGCAATGTGGCCTGGCAACCTGCCGGGACGGGCACGCTGAACGGCTGGGTGTTTCCAGACGCTCCCACCACCGATGCCAACGGCCTGACCAGCGCCTGGTGGACGGCCGGATCGGCCGCGAGCCAGAGCCTGACGGTCAGCCTGGTGCGCGCTGACGCCAGCACCGCCAGCGGCACGATCACCGGTACTGCGCAGGGGCACTCGACGCGCGCCAACTCGATCCACATCAACTGGGACACGCCGGCCTGGAAGGCCTTCACCGCCGAGGTCACGCCGCACAGCCTCCCGCCCACCACGTACTACGAAGTCATCGGCTTCAACGGCGGCTATGGCGGCGTGCAGAGCCACCAACTGCTGTTCTCGCTGTGGGATGTTGGCGGCATCAGCCCCGAGGTCATCGATTCGGGCATTGCCAACTGCGGCACTTTCGGCGGCGAGGGCACGGGCATCAAGTGCGAGGCGGCCTACATCCCCGAGGTCGGCAAGACCTACCGCTTCGAGCTGGAAGTGGCGCCCGCCGCCGGCGGCAAGCAGGACTACAGCATGTATGTGACCGACCCCAAGGACGGCCAGCGCAAGAAGATTGCGACCATGCGCCTGCCAAAGGTGCTGGCCCAGTCCAGCGCCTATGGCTTTGTCGAGGACTGGGGCACCCATGCAGCCTCCTGCCTGGACAACGCCGTGCGTGCCGCCACCTTCGGCCGTGTGAAGTACCAAGGCACCGATGGCGTCTGGGTGGACGTGGTCAAGGGCAAGGGCAGCGCGGTCTACACGCCGGATCACAACGAGATCTGCGCCAACTACAACTTCAAGTACATCGAGGGCGGCAGCTTCCGCATCAGCACCGGCGGCACGGATGTGGGCAAGCCCTTGAACCTGGCTGGCGTCGGCAACAAGGTGAGCCTGCCCGCCGAAGCCGCGACGACGACCCCGGTCGTGGTGAGCGGCATCAACGTGATCGGCAATCTGGGCGCCCTGGGATCGGCGCTCGACATCCCGGGCGGCTCGACCACGCCGGGCACGGCGATGGAGATCTACCCGACCCACGGTGCTGCCGCCCAGCAATGGGAAGTGACCGAGACCAGTGCTGGCTCGGGCATCTACACGCTGATCAACCCGCGCGGCAAGCTCGCGCTGACAGCCGGCGCCAGCGCGACGGCAGGCACGGTCACAACGATAGAGACGCCCAATGGCAGCACGGCCCAGCAATGGCGCCTGGTGCAGATACGCGCCGGTGTTTTCAACATCGTCCATGTGGCGACGGGCCTGGTGCTGGACACCAAGGCCGGCGCGGTCGCGGCGCTGACGCCGGTCGTCATCGCCACGGCAACCAGCAGTGCCACGCAGGAGTGGAACTTCACAGCCGCAACGCCCTGACCGGCATCCCGAGCAAGCCGACGTCGCGCCAGCGCGGTGCGACGCCATTCACAACGAGGAGACATTCAATGAAGATCAATCACCTGACCGGCCTGCTGATCACCGTAGGTCTCGTGAGCCTGGCCCAAGCACAGACCACGACTAAACCGTCTGAAGAAGACAAGTCCAAGCTCGAGCGCGTGGAGGTCACGGGCTCAAGCCTCAAGCGCATCAATG
This sequence comes from Paucibacter sp. JuS9, assembly GCF_044043925.2. Classification (NCBI taxonomy): domain Bacteria; kingdom Pseudomonadati; phylum Pseudomonadota; class Betaproteobacteria; order Burkholderiales; family Sphaerotilaceae; genus Roseateles; species Paucibacter sp. JuS9. Next base: position 3,209,014 of record NZ_CP194172.1, on the reverse strand, counting down.
CCGAAACCGCTTCGCCGGTTCAGGTGATCGACTCCAGGCAGATCGAGAACATGGGTGCCCGCACGCTCTTGCAGGTGCTCGACAACCTGCCCGCCGCGCGCCCGGCGCAGCAGGACTTCCGCTCGATGTTCACCGGCTCCGACGGCGCTTCGCAAGCCGACCTGCGCGGGCTCGGTGCGCAGGGAACGCTGGTGCTTCTGAACGGTCGTCGCCTGTCGTACTACGGCGCTCCTGCCGGCTTCCAGACCATGTACGTCAATATCGACGCCATTCCCGCTGCGGCGATCGAGCGCATGGAAGTCCTTACCGACGGTGCCTCGGCCGTCTACGGCTCCGACGCGATTGCCGGCGTGATCAACGTGATCACGAAGAAGAGCTACGAGGGCCTGGAGCTGCGCATCAACAACGACAGCTCCTCTCAGGTGAAGTCCTACGGCGAGCGCCAGGCCAGCTTGCTGTACGGTAAGGGCGACCTGGCCCGCGACGGCTTCAGCGTTTACGGCACTCTGAATGTCTATCAGCGCGACCGCATCGCGCTGGAGGACACCTACCTGAAGCGCCCCGATCATTTCTACGTCAACAACCCGAGCTACATCAGCAACTTCCGCATCGGCACCGGCACCGAGCCGGGCGTGCTGAACCCGGGCACGTTCTTCGTCTTCGACAAGAACAACAACAATGCCCGCACCCAGCGCGCCGTCAAGGGGTGCACGACCACGGTGACCGAGGCCTCGGGCACGCGCTGCATCTGGAACCTGCTGCCGTACCAACTGGACACCGGCCCGAGCTCGGACCGCATGACCGGCTACCTGAATGGCCGCATGGTGCTGAGCGACACGCTGGAAGCATTCGCGGAAGGCACCTTCACACACATCAAGATGCACGGCGACAACGGCCCGCGCACCTTCAACAGCGGCGGCGGCACGGCCAACTGGTTCTCGCGCAATACCGGCACCACGTTGAACACCTTCAGCTATCCCTACCTGGGCCCCAACAACGTCTACCTGAAGGGCAAGCTCGATGCCGACATGGTGGCCAAGATGGGCGGCGCGGCCGGCCTGAACTATCTGCTGCAAGACGCCGTCGGCCACTTCGGCCAGACCAACAAGGACAACAACTACCGCGCGCTGGCCGGCCTGCGCGGCAGCATTTTCGGCGATTGGGATTTCGAGACGGCCTTGAGCGTTGCCGGCAGCCATTCGACCCTGTTTCAGACGATCAACGTCAACACCAAGGGCTTCGAAAAGGCCTTCGGCCCGTTCACCAAGGACCCGGTGACCGGCCGCACCTACATCGCCGACAACCCGGCCTACCAGTTCGGCGTGGTCAGTGAGGCCAATGCGGCACTCTTGCGCGAGGCCTATCCGACCTTCGACATCGAGAGCTGGACCAAGCTGATCACCTGGGACGGCAAGATCGAGGGCACGTTGGCCAAGCTGGATTCTGGTGAGGTGCGCGCCGCCTTCGGCGCCAACCTGATGCGCGAGAGCTTCTTCACGCCGGGCAATACCGACGCAGCGAACGGCCTGATCACGCAGCAGGGCGGCTCCTGGTTCGATGGCAGGCGCACCATCGGCGCGCTGTTCAGCGAAGTGATCGTGCCCGTCACCAAGAGCCTCGAGCTCAATGCCGCGACGCGCCTGGACAAGTACCCCGGCTTTGCCGCCAACCTGGCGCCCAAGCTCGGCCTGAAGTGGCGCGCCAACCCTGAGCTGCTCTTGCGCGGCACTTATTCGGAAGGATTCCGCGCGCCGAGCCTGGCCGAAGCGGGCGAGGGGGGCGTCTATGCACAGAACGGCGGCATCCGCGATACCGTGCGCTGCGATGAAACCAATGCCATCGCCAAGCTGCTGATGAAGTCGGTCACCAAGGCGGAAGCCGACCTGGGCCAGACGCTCCTGAACTCCAACTGCAGCACCACGGTCGGTGGCCTCACGCCGCCGAACAAGAACCTGCAGCCGGAGAAGGCCAAGATCTCGACCTTCGGCGTGGTGCTGCAGCCCACGAAGGACCTGAGCGTTTCGCTGGATTACTGGTTCGCCTATCGCCGCAACCAGATCGTGCGCCAGGACTTCAACGAGCTGTTCACGCAGCTGGTGGAGAAGTACGGCCCGACGCTGGCAGGCACGGACAAGGCCATCCGCGGCCCGATCACCGATGGCGATCGCGCCACCATGGCTGCGGTTGCCGCGATGTGTGCGAACCCTGCAAACGCAGGCGCTTGCGCGGCTGGCGTGCCGAAGTACTCGGTCGGGAATCTGGCTGGCCTGATCAACGGTTACTCGAACCGCGGCCGCACGCTGGTGGACGGCTTCGACCTGGATGTCCGCGGCAAGGTGTCGCTGGGCGAGATGGGCAAGCTGGGCCTGGGCACGACGGTGACGATCCGCAATCGGGAAACCTACAACGGCGACGACGACTACGGCTTCTCGGGCAACTATGTGGGCTACTACGGCTCGCCCAAGATCCGCGCCACCTTCAATGCCGACTGGACCTACCAGGACCTCACCACGAGCCTGTTCGTCAATTACACCGGCAAGACCAAGTGGGCCTATGGCGACTACGACACCGACAACACGCCGGAGAATTGCACGGCCGCCTATGTCGCGATGCCGGCCAATCTGTGCAAGGGCGCACCGGCGCACTACATGGTCAACCTGGCCTTCAACTGGAAGGCGATGAAGAACCTGAACGTGGGCCTCAACATCAAGAACGTCCTGAACAAGCAGCCTTACTATGACCCCAATGGCTGGGAGGGCTACGACCACAGCCTCAACCTGTTCGGTCGCCAGTATTCGCTCTCCGCCAGCTACAAGTTCTGGTGATCTTCCGACCTCTCGCAACACCTCTCACTCAAATGCAACGTCGAGATTTCCTCTTCTCCAGCCTGGCCGCCGCGGGTGCTGCCGCTGCTCTCAACCCCGCGCGTGCAGCCGGCCGCGAACGCGTTCGCATCGCCTTGATCGGCACCGGCATGCGCGGCCAGGTGCTCCTGCAGGAGCTGGTGCGCCGTGATGATGTCGAGGTCGCTGCCCTCTGCGACATCGATCCCTTCATGCTCAACCGCGCGCTGGGCCAGGTGGCCAAGGCCGGCAAGCCCAAGCCGCGAACTGTTGGCGAGGACGGCGATGCGCAGGCCTGGCGCAAGCTGCTCGATGCTTCCAAGATCGACGGCGTCATCATTGCCACGCCCTGGGAGTTGCATGCCCAGATGGCCATCGCCGCGATGGAGGCCAAGGTGACTGTGGGCTGCGAAGTGGTGGCCGGCGTGACGCTGCAGGACCACTGGGATGTGCTGAACACCCAGCTCAAGACCGGCACGCCCTACATGCTGCTCGAGAACGTCTGCTACCGCCGTGACGTGATGGCCGTGCTGCAGATGGTGCGCGCCGGCTTGTTCGGCGAGCTCGTGCACATGCAGGGTGGCTACCAGCACGATCTGCGCGCCGTGAAGTTCAATGCGGGCGTGCCGGGCAAGGCCTATGGCGGCGGCGTCGAATTCGGACCCAAGGGCTGGAGCGAGGCGCGCTGGCGCACCGAGCATTCGGTCAGGCGCAATGGCGAGCTCTACCCGAGCCATGGCATCGGCCCCTGCGCGATGTACGCCAACATTCACCGCGGCAATCGCTTCACCCACATCAACGCCTTCGCCACCAAGGCGCGCGGCCTGCACGGGTATGTGGAGGCGCAAGGTGGCAAGAGCCATCCGAACGCCGCGGTCAAGTTCGCGCTGGGCGATGTTGTGACCACCACGCTGGCCTGCGAGAACGGCGAGACCATCATCCTGCAGCACGACACCTCGCTGCCGCGCCCCTACTCGCTGGGTTTCCGCGTGCAGGGCACCAAGGGCCTGTGGATGGACGTGAACAAGTCGCTGCATGTGGAAGGCATCAGCCCGCCGCACCAGTGGGAGCCCTTCCAGCCCTACCAGGACAAGTTCGAGCATCCGCTGTGGAAGAAGTACGCCGCCACCGCGGCCAGCGCCGGCCATGGCGGCATGGACTTCTTCGTGATCCATTCCTTCATCGAAGCCCTGAAGGCCAGCGCGCCGATGCCGATCGACATCTTCGATGCCGTGGCCTGGAGCGCGATCACGCCGCTGTCTGAGCAGTCGATTGCCAGCGGCTTCAAGACGCTAGAGTTCCCGGACTTCACCGGCGGGCTGTGGAAGACGCGCAAGCCGATCTTCGCTTTCGACGACCGCTACTGACGTGAGCGCGCCAAGCCGCCGTGGATTCCTGCGCCGCCTGGGGCAGGGCGCCGCAGTGGCCGGCGTCGGCGGGCTGCCGCCCGCCATTGCGCGCGCCTTGAGCATTGAGCCCAGCCGCCGCACCGGGACGCTGAAGGATGTGGAGCATGTGGTGATCCTGATGCAGGAGAACCGCAGCTTCGATCACTACTTCGGAACGATGCGCGGCGTGCGCGGCTTTGGCGATCGCTTTGCGATTCCGGTCAGCGATGGTGCGGGCGGCAGCCGGCCCATCTGGCATCAGCCCACGCGCGATGGCAAGGGCTTGATCGCGCCTTTCCACTTGAACACGGCTCAGCAGTTCGCCCACATGCGGATGACGGGCACGCCGCACAGCTGGGCCGACGCACAAGCCGCCTGGGACCAGGGCCGCATGAGCGCCTGGCCGCGTGCCAAGCATGACCATTCGATGGGCTATTTCCGTGCGGAAGACATTCCCTTCCAGCATGCGCTGGCCAATGCCTTCACGCTGTGCGATGCCTATCACTGCTCGGTGCAGACGGGCACCTGCACCAATCGCCTGTTCCACTGGACAGGCACGAACGACCCGCTCGGCCTGGCCGGCGGCCCCGCCACAGACAACAGCCACGAGTTCTTCAAGCCCGACCCAGCCGACGACTATCACTGGACGACCTACCCGGAGCGGCTGCAGGCGGCAGGCATCCACTGGCAGGTCTACCAGAACATGGCAGACAACTTCCATGACAACCCGCTGGCGGGTTTCCGGTCCTTCCGCGACGCCTGGTATGGGCGGCCTGGGTACTCGCAGGAGCTGAAGCAGCGCGGTATCAGCACGCGCAATCTGGATCTCCTGAAAGAAGATGTCCAGAACAATCGCCTGCCCCAGGTCTCATGGATCGTGGCGACCGAAGAAGGTTCGGAGCATCCCGACCCCTCGAGCCCGGCGCAAGGCGCCGACTACACGGCCCGGGCGCTGGATGCGCTGACCAGCAATCCGGAGGTCTGGAGCAAGACCGTGTTCCTGGTCAATTTCGACGAGAACGACGGCTTCTTCGACCACATGCCGCCGCCAGCGCCGCCGTCCTATCTGCAATGGCATGCGGACCCTGCCCAGGCGAGCTTTGCCGGCGCATCGACCGTGAGCACCGAGGGCGAGTACCACGAGGTTCTGAACGGTACTTCGCCGAAGACGCTGCATCGGCCCTATGGCCTGGGCCCGCGCGTGCCGCTCTATGTGGTCTCGCCCTGGAGCCGCGGCGGCTGGGTCAATTCGCAGGTGTCTGACCACACCTCGGTCATCCGATTCCTGGAAGCGCGCTTCGGTGTGATGGAGCCCAATATCAGCGCCTGGCGCCGCGCCGTCTGTGGTGATCTGACCTCGGCCTTTGACTTCGCCAAGCCCAGCGATCTGGCCTTCTTCAAGCACTTGCCGCTGACGCAGGCGCTCGCTGACCGCGCGCGCAAGTTGCCAGCGCAGACGACGCCAGCGCGGCCGAGCAGGCTCGAACTGCCGCAACAGGAAGCGGGCGTGCGCCCGGCTCGGCCGTTGCCGTATGCGCCCGTATTGGCAGCGCGCGTGAACGCCGACACAGCGACGCTGGAGCTGGGTTTTGGCAATGAGGGCCTGGCAGCGGTGGTGTTTCATGTCTACGACCGCCTGGCGCTGCAGGAGATACCGAGGCGCTACACGGTGGAGCCTGGCCTGCGCTTGCAGGCGGAGTGGGCAGGGCAGGGCCCGGACGCCGCCTACGACCTGTGGGTGCTGGGGCCGAATGGTTTCCATCGGCGTCTGTCGGGTTCGGCCGCCGACGCCGACGCCGACGTCGAGGTGGATGTGGCTGTGGCGGCACATGGCGACGAGCTGCGGATCAGCGTGAGCAACTCCGGCACGCGGCCGCACCGCATTGCCATCCGCGCCGAGAAGTACCGCGACCCGGGCCCGATCTGGCAAGACCTGGCACCCGGCGAGCAGCGGGCCTTGCGCTGGCCGCTGCTCGAGAGCCAGCATTGGTATGACTTCAGTGTCACGGTGGTCGGCCTGGCAAGCTTCGCGCGTCGATTGGCCGGCCATGTGGAAACCGGGCGGGCGTCGACCAGTGATCCAGCGCTGGGCGATCCGCGCTGATCGCGGGTCTGCCGCAGCACCCGATTTGCAGCGCTGCGCTTAGGATTCCGGTCGCCCAATGCCGGGCGGGAGATTCAATATGGCGTCGCTTCGCAAGCTGGGTCTGGTCTGCGTGTTCGGTCTGCTTTCCGCAGCGCTGCAGGCGGCGACATTGGCCGAGTTGACGAAGCAGCTGGAGGCGCAGCCAGGCTTCATCGATGCCTGGCGTGATTCGGCGAAGGGTCGGGTCTTGCTCTCGGTATCGAAACTCGACCAGCCTTTCCTGCTGCTCAGCTCCCTGCCTTCCGGCCTGGGCTCGAATGACGTCGGCCTCGACCGTGGCCAGCCCGGTGAAGCGCGTCTGGTGCATTTTGAGAAGCGCGGGGCCAAGCTCTTGCTGGTGCAGGAGAACACACGCTTCCGCGCCAGCGCCAGCAATCCTGCCGAGCGGGCCAGCGTGGTCGAAGCCTTTGCCGCTTCGGTGCTGTGGTCCGGCGAGATTCTGGCCAGCGAGGCCGGCAGCCATCTGGTGGATTTCTCCAGCTTCCTGCTGGCCGACCGCCACGGCATCGCCAGCCGGCTGCGCGACAGCAGGCAGGGCGCCTACCGCGTAGACGAAAAGCGCAGTGCGGTGCTGGTGGAACAGAGCAAGAACTTTCCGGCCAATACCGAGCTGGAGTCCCTGCTGACCTTCGATGGCCCAGGCGATGGCAACTTCATCCGCGATGTGGCCATGGAGGGCACGAGCCTGACGCTGCGCCAGCACATCAGCCTGATCAAGCTGCCTGAGCCCGGCTTCCAGCCGCGGGCCTATCACCCGGCATCGGGAGGCATCGACATCAGCCATGCCGACTTCAGCACGCCGCTGGGCCAGAGCCTGCACGTGGCCTGGCAGATCCGCCATCGGCTGGAGAAGACCGAGCCGTCTGCGGCTGTGAGCGCGGTCAAGAAGCCCATCGTCTACTACCTTGATCGTGGCACGCCCGAGCCGGTGCGCTCGGCCCTGCTGGACGGCGCGCGCTGGTGGGCCACCGCCTTCGAGAAGGCAGGCTTCAAGGACGCCTATCGCGTGGAGTTGCTGCCCGAGGGCGTCGACCCGATGGACGCGCGCTACAACGTGATCCAGTGGGTGCATCGCGCCACGCGCGGCTGGTCGTATGGCGCGCCGATTGCCGACCCGCGCACCGGCGAGATCATCAAGGGCGTGGTGATGCTCGGCTCGCAGCGCGTGCGTCAGGACATCCTGATCGCAGAGAGCCTGCTGGCTGCCTATGCCAAGGGCGGCGAAGCGAAGCAGAAGCAGGCGCTGGACATGGCGCTCGCGCGGCTGCGCCAGCTCTCGGCACATGAGGTGGGCCACACGCTGGGCTTCTCCCACAACTTTGCGGCCAGCCGCGCCGGCAACGGCTCGGTGATGGACTATCCGCATCCGCTGGTGAAGCTCGATGCGGCCGGCAATGTCGATCTGCGCGACGCCTATGGTGATGGCCTGGGCCCCTGGGACGACTTCATCGTCCAGCATGCCTATGGCCAGTTCGGTTCGGCTGCAGAAGAAAGTGGGGCGCTCGCTCGGCTGCGGGCACAGGCCAAGGCGCGGGGCCTGCGCTATGTGGGCGACAGCGATTCGCGCAGTCCGGGCAGCCAGCATCCCGACGGCGTGCTGTGGGACTTCGGCGCCGACTCGATCAAGACCTGGGACCAGGTGATGGCCGTCCGCCAACGCGCACTGCAGACCTTCTCCATCGACGTGCTCCCGGCCGAGCGGCAGCTCGGCGAACTGGAAGCGCGGCTGGTGCCGGTCTATCTGCTGCATCGCTACCAGGGCGAGGCATTGGCTCATCTGCTGGGCGGTGCCGAGTTCGAGTACGGCCTGGCTGGCGATGCACGTGCCGGCGCAGTGCGAGCGGGCGCGAAGCCAGTGGCGGCGGCGGTTCAGCGTCAGGCCCTGGCCCGCTTGACCGCTGCCTTGCAGGCCGAGAACCTGAGCCTGCCGGCAGCGCTGCTCGAGCAACTCTCGCCGCCGTCCGAAGGCTACGAACGCGGTCGCGAGTATTTTCCCAATCGCATGAGCACGCAGTTCGATCCGCTGTCGGCCACGCAATCGGCGGCGGCGCATTTCGGCAGCCTGCTCCTGAATGCAGAGCGGCTCAACCGTCTCGCCTGGCAGCATGCGCGCGACGCGGCACAGCCGGGCGCTGGCGAAGTGATCGATCAGCTCTTGCAGGCGACCTGGAAGCGATCTTCCGCTCCCAAGAACCAGCCCACCGCGCAGGCGGTGCAGACGGCGGTCAACTGGGTGATGGTCGACGCGATGCTGGGCCTGCTCGATGGCGGGCGGCTGCATGCCGGCGTTGATGCTGAGCTGCGGCAGCGGCTGCGAGAGTTGGCTGAGTGGCTGCGCAAGCAGCCGAGCGATGCCAGCCGCAAGGCAGCAGCCGAGCTGATCCAGTCCTACCTGGCCAATCCGCAGACCGTGAAACTGCGCCGCCTGCCGCAGGTGCCGCCGGGAGCGCCGATCTGAAGTGAGGAGAGCGTGTCGAGGAAGAGGCGAGGCAGAATGCAAAAAGCCACCGCTAGGGGGGCCTAGGGTGGCTTATGCGCCTGAGTACTTGCGTACAAAGACTTTGTTTGGTGGCGCTTCAGGGAAGCGACACCAAAACCTCGTTTGAACGACGAAAGCGTCTGTAAATCAACAGCTTACGACCATGCGCAGGGGTGCCACATGGTCTCTGGCTGGTGTCACCCTCAAGTGTACCTGTTGAGGCGTCAGGGGCGCTTGCACGAACCTTGGCACGGTCAGTTGTATTGAGTTCATGACTGGGTGCATTGAAGTCATTACGTTTTGCATTGAAATCAGGCTCGTGTGGAGATCCGTATGTGCAAAGGTCGACATGTACCAGACGCCTGTCTCAACATGCCGTTCGATTGCATCCAGGCGAAGCGTCACGATCTCCTTGAGTCGTGTTCCAAGGTGCAGACCGATCAACGGCCCCCAAAAGTAGTCAGCTGCCCGGTTGTGAGCCAGGTAGCTCTTGGGTTCAAAGATTTTTCGCAGGTGTTCAGTCGAAAACGGGTCGTAGTGCTGGTTCTCACGGTTTGATTGCATTGCTCACTGGCTCGTGATCGAGCCACTTGAACTGACATCAGCTGTTGCCGACGTGGCCAGCAGACAAGGAGTCGCTGACGACCGAATTCCGTCCGGACGCTTTTGCGGCGTAAAGGCATGCATCAGCCAGGCGCAGCACCTCGCGCTCGTCGACATGGGCCGGGGAGGCCATGGCCAGGCCGATACTCATGGTGACCCGCCCCACATGCGGGTCTTCCGCCACCTCCGCAGCCTCGCGGAGTTTCTCTGCGACGCAGGTGGCCGTCGACAGATCGGTGTCTGGCAGCACGACCAGAAACTCCTCGCCGCCAAAACGGGCCACAAAGTCGCTCTCGCGCAGCGAGACCGCCAGCAGATTCGCGACCCCGCTCAGCACACGATCGCCCTCGGCATGACCATGCCTGTCGTTGATTCGCTTGAAGTTGTCGATGTCGACCATCAAGACCGCATAGCCCATCAGGGAGCGCTTCATGCGCACGAACTCGCTGCGCAGGCGTTCGTCGGCGGCCCGCCGGTTGGGCAGGCCTGTCAGCGGATCCTGTCGGGCGATCTGGCTCAGCTCCTCGTTCGCGATCTCCAGGGCCCGGGTCCGCTCGGCTACCAGACGCTCCAGTCGCAGATTGTTGTCGGCCAAGTCACGCCGCTGATCAAGCAGAGTGCCAGCCATGCCGCGCAGCGCTTCGGCCAAGTCATGCACTTCCACCGTGAGCGCCTCCGTCACTGGCGGAACTGAGACTTCGCCTTGCTCGATCTTGCGCGCCTGCGAGGCCAGCAGCCTCAATGGCCGCGTAATGCGGCCTGATCCCCACCAAACCAGCCCCACGAATACCAGCGTCGTTAACAGGATCGAGGCCACCATGGCTCGCTGCAGTGCCGCGACGTCGGCGAGGGCCCGTTCACACGGCTGCTGGACGATGACGCGCCAACCCAGCGAGCGCCCGGGTTCATCGTCCCGAACCTCCGCCGAACTGTTCAGATAGTCCTTGCCATCCTGCCCGCGAGCGACAGCGAAGTTCTGATCCAAGGGAAACGTGACTGGAATCTGCAGAGGGCTGTTGTACCGGTGCGGATGGATGACGCGGTTCTCGCGATTCACGATCAGGACCTCGACCTGCGACCTTGCAATGCCGGCAGGATAGAGAACCTTGACGACATCGGTGGCCCATCCCCAATCCGCGTGGGCGCCGAGTACACCGCGCAAGCGCCCCTGCTCGTCAAGCAATGGAGCGGCGAAATCGATCAGGTGAGCTCCCTCGCTGTCCTTCTCAATGCCGAGCAGCGGAGCCAGCAGCATTGCTTCATGCAGGTCGCCCGCGACCGTTTGCTCCTTGCCTCGATCGAACCAGGGCCGGTGGCGCACGCTGACGCCACGGAGCAAGTCGCCAGTCGAGGACCTCACGATGCCCTCGGTATCAACGACGCCAAGCCAGACATAGTGCGGATAGGACTTCTGGATGCGTTCAAGGTGCTGCCTGAGCTCGCGCGCGCCCAGCGGCGCGTTGCGAAAGTATGGGCTCTGTGCCAGCAGGCTGAGCTCACGCTTGCGCTCATGAAGGTTGTCGCCAAGTACCGCAGCGACTGCTGACGCGAGGTCGTGCATCGCCTCACCCCGGTCATTCACCAGCTGCTTGACGTACCCGTGGTTGATATAGACATAGATCGGCAGCCAGAGAACCAGCGCAAGGCCGCTGAAAACCAGCATCACCAATGACTTGATTCGAAAACGACGGAGGTCGGGGCGCATGATCAGTTGTCCCTTCAGACCGCAGAGGCCCGCATCTTCTCGAAAGTTGCAAACAGATCTGCGCGCTGCATGCTTTCGCTCATTTCATGGCGCAGACACTGCGCATCAGTACTGCTGTGGGCTTGCCGAAAAAGTAGCCCTGGAAAGCCTGGCACCCCAACTGCTTCAGCAGATTGAACTGCTCGGCGCTTTCCACGCCCTCGGCGATGACGTCCAGGTTCATGCTGCTTGCCAAGGAGATGATGGTGCTTGCGATGGAGGCAGCATTGGGATTGCAGGTGATGTCTCGCACAAAGCTGCGGTCGATCTTGAGCTGGTCGATGGGCATGCGGCTGAGGTAGCTCAGCGATGAATAGCCGGTGCCGAAGTCGTCAAGCGAGAACCGCACACCCAGGCGCTTGAGCCTGGCCATCTTGGCGATGGTTTCATCGATGTCGCTGTGCAGCATGCTCTCGGTCAGCTCGATCCAGAGCAATGTGGGACTCGCACCGCTGTCCCGCAGGGCCGCCTCAACGCAGTCGACAAACTGCGGATCCTTGAATTGGCGCGCGCTGACGTTGACCGCCAGCGTCAGGGCGTCCATGCCGGGCTCGCCACGCCATTCGGCCAGCTGCTTGCAGGCCTGCTCCAGCACCCACTTGCCGATGACGAAGATCAGGCCCGACTGTTCGGCCAGCGGAATGAATTCCGCCGGGGACACCATGCCACGGCCAGGGTGTTGCCAACGCAGGAGTGCCTCGTAGCCCAGGACCTGGCCGTTTGACTCCACCACAGGCTGGTAATGCAGGCGCAGCTGCTCATTTGGCAGGGCTTGCTTCAGTTCATGCAGAAGCTGGATGCGCTCGAGGTTCTGTGCCTGGTGGGCCGGATCAAAGAAGCACTTGCGATCGCGCCCCAGTTCCTTGGCTTGGTACAGCGCCATGTCGGCACGCTTCAGCAGCTCCTCTTCCGACAGGCTGTCACCGCGGAAGATCAGCATCCCGATGCTGGGCGAGCTGTCAACCTGCATGCCGTTGAGCTGATAGGGCTCGTTGACCGCTTTGCGGACCTTGTCGGCAATGCTTCCCGCCAACGCCGTTGCCACGGCGGCATCCGCGCTCAGATCCCCAAGCACGATCACGAACTCGTCGCCCCCCATCCGGGCCACCGTGTCGATCTGGCGCGTGCTGGCCTGCAGGCGTCTGGCCACCTGGCGCAGCATCTCGTCGCCCTGGTCGTGGCCCAGTGAGTCGTTGACCTGCTTGAAATGATCGAGGTCGAGCAGCAGCAGCGCCCCATGTTGACCATCGCGCGCCGAGGCAGCCAGTGCCTGATGCAGGCGATCACTCATCAGGCGCCGGTTGGGCAAGCCGGTCAGGGCATCGTAGAGCGCCATGCGCTGCGCACTCTGCTCGGCCCTCTTGCGCTCGGTGATGTCGGCCCTGATGGCGATGTATTGCACCGGCAGCCCCTGGCCACCGATGAAGGGCACGATCGTCGTGTGTACCCAGTACAGAGAGCCGTCCTTGGCCCGGTTGCAGATCTCGCCATTCCAAACCTGGCCCGACGAGATCGTCTTCCAGAGGTCGACGAAGAAGCTCTTGGGATGGTGGCCGGAATTGATCAGCCGGTGCGTGCTGCCGACAAGCTCGCCACGCGGATACTTGGAGATGGTGCAGAACTTGTCGTTGACGCGCGTGATCACGCCGCGGGCATCGGTCACAGCCACGATGGCATGCGCATCCAGCGCGGCCTTGAGCTCGCTGATCTCGTGCATCGATTCGGCGAGCAAGCGGCGCGCACGGTCACGTTCGGTGTTGTCCTTGAAGATCGCCAGCACGCCGTCAACCTCTGGCCCCTGGCTGTGCTCGGGCACGATGGTGGCCCAGATGTTCTCCGGGTGGCCTGCCGCCGAGATCACCTCGAAATCGAACTCGGCTCGGCGGCCGGCCATGGCCTGTTCGATGAAGGGCTTGACGTGCGGAATCCACTCCGGACGCATGGACTCGAACAGCGAGCGTCCCTCGCAGACCACGACGCCAAGGCCGACCTGGCTGGCGTAGGCCGGGTTGGCATAGCTCAGGCGCAGTTCTCGGTCGAGCTGCACGATGGTCACCGGCACGTTCTTGAGGATGGCGTCGAGCTCCTGATTGCGCTTTTGCAGCAACTGCTCGGCGCGCTCCAGCAGCGCATAGGGTTCCTGCACGCTGCTGTAGAAAACAGCCCGGTAGATGAGGCTGTAGGACAGCAGCTTGTACAAGTGTCCGAAGAGATTCAGGAAGTCCGAGGTCGCCACATAGGTGGTGAAGGCCAGCTCGCCGATGCCGGTCACCACGCAGGCCGTGGCGAGCCAGATCAGCCGGGGCTGCTCCTCGCTGCGGCTGCGCAAGAAAAGCCACGCCCCGGCAGCCAGGTTTGCCGCAAGCAAGACGTATTCAAGCCGTGCCTTGAAGGGCGTCACACCGGTCCCGACCACGAAGATCGTGGGCAGCGCGTCCAGCCGAAACGTCCCGACCAAGAACAGCACTGCAATGGTGAGCACGGCGAGTGCCAGCCAGACGCCGCGCCGGCCCGGAGGTTCGAGCCGCGCTGCCACGAGCAGCACGGTCACGACCTCGATGGTCCTCCCACACAGCCAGAAGAAGATCGCCTTGGCCGTACCGGCATCGCTCAGCAGCGATGGCATGCCATCAAAGCTGATGGCGTGGAAGAGGTCTACACCGGCGACCACGGTGAATCCATACAGCAGCAGCTTTGGCTTCCCGGCACCCTGCCGACCTGCGGCATGCCAGGCCATTGATGCCACCATCACCGAGACCACGACGGCGAACATCTCAAGCAGCAGGTGGACCGAGGCATGATCAGCCGGCCGCTGTGCGAACAGGCTGATGCGTGGCAGCGCCAACGCGCCGACCATCAAGGCAGCCGCAGCCCCGCAGATCCACCGGGCCTGGTGCCAGGCCGCCTGGTTGGCATCGAAGGCAGGAGCGGTGAGAGCAGGCTTGTTCATGGTTCGGCGGGGCAGCGCGCCGGATCGGAGCCAGCGGATGAAGCCACTGTAGAAAGCAGGACAGCCGCCGGCTGTAGGGGATTCTTGACGCGCCGGGTAGGGCCAGCTTGCGCGACGCCAGCCCATTCGAGAGCCGGCTCAGCGCGCTCGTGCTGCGCCCACCGGCACTTCCATCATCCGCACCGTCGCGCTGGGCGCCTGCATGACCTGCGCCGGATCGTGCGAGTCCGAGGCGCAGATGAACAGATGCCGGCCCTCGGGCCCGCCGAGCGCCACGGCGTAGGCCTGCGAGTCCAGGGCAATGCGCTCGACGATCTCGCCGCCCGGCCGCACCCGCAGTACCGCGTCGCGACCCTCGGGGTTGGCCAGCCAGACCGCGCCTTCGGCATCCAGGGCGATGCCGTCCGGATGCACGTCGGCAGGCAGCGGCGCATAGAGGCGGCGATTCGAGAGCGCTCCTTCGTCATCGATATCGAAGGCAGTCAGGCGGTGGCCCATGCACTCCGCAACGATCAGGGTCCGCCCGTCCGGCGTGATCGCCATGCCGTTGGGGAAATGCAGGCCGCCGGCTGCCAGCCGCACCTGCCCGTCGCCCGCCACGCAGGCGATCACGCAGGTGTCGACAGGCTGGAGCTCCGGGTTCCAGAAGTTGTAGCCGATATCGCCGACGTAGAGACGGTCGTGTTCATCAACGATGCCGTCGCTCAGACAGAAGCAGGTCAGCGCGCCGATGTCGGCCAGCTGCTGCAGGAACTGGCCGTCCCAGCGGTAGACCTGGCGCTGCAACGCAGCGCCCACCAGGATGCTGCCGTCACGGCGAAAGCCGAAGCCGTTGGGCTTGAACGGCAGCTCGAGTGCCGTTTCCAGGCGCCCCGACAGGTCCACATGCCTGATGGCCTGGCCATGGATGTCGAGGAACCAGAGGCGGCCTTCATGCCAGCGCGGGCTCTCCGCAAAGTGCAGGCCCTGGCCAATCCCGACCAGGGTCCGGATCGCCGCGCCGCTCATTTGCTGAGGATGTGGATGGCGACGGCGGCTTCTTCCACACCGACCATGCCGCCGCCGTTCTCCTGGATCGCATGGCGAGCGCCATGCACCTGGCGCTCGCCGGCCTCGCCGCGCAGCTGGGTCACCAACTCAAACAGCTGGCCGATGCCGGTGGCGCCCAGTGGATGACCCTTGGACTCCAGGCCGCCGGACACATTGATCGGGATGCGCCCGCCGAGCGTGAAGTCGCCTCGCTCGGCCGCCGGACCGCCTTCGCCCAGCGGCACGAAGCCGAGGTTCTCGGCCTGGATGATTTCGCCCATGGCCGCGGCGTCGTGCACCTCGGCCACCTGCATGTCCTGCGGGCCGAGGCCGGCGATTTCATAGGCCTGCCGGGCGGCCAGGCGGCCGATGTGCAGCTCGGGTTGTGTGTGGCTGCGGTTGCTGAAGCTGCGCACCACGCTGGCCGCGACCTTGATGCAGCGCGAGCGGTCGGCGCCGATGCGCTTGAGGCCGGCCTCGGTGCACAGGATGACGGCGGCCGAGCCGTCCGACAGCGGCGCACACATCGGCAGCGTCAGCGGGTAGGTGATCGGCGGCGCCGCCAGGATCTGCTCAATGCTGAAGCTCTTGCGGAACTGCGAGAAAGGGTTGAGCACCGAGTGCGCATGGTTCTTGGCCGCTACGGCGGCGATCTGGCGCTGCGTGGTGCCGAAGGTCTTCATGTGCAGGCGGCACATGGCGGCGTAGATGGCCATGAACTTGCTGTAGGGCTTGTCGGACTCCGAGCCTTCGGGCACCTCGATGCCCTCGCCCATCTTGATCAGCGTCTCGTAGTTCTGCTCGGCGCGGGCCACGTCCCAGCCGGCTTCCATGACGGTCAGGGCGCGCAGCTTGTCGGGGATGTTCATCTTCTCGCAGCCCAGGGCCAGGGCCACGTCGGCGCTGCCGGCCTTCAGCGACTGGATCGCCAGGTGCACGGCCGAGCTGCCGGCGGCGCAGCCGTTGTCGATGTTGAAGATCGGGATCTGGGAGATGCCGATCTTGCTCATCACGACCTGGCCGGGGATGGCGAACTGACCCTGCAGCGGGCCGTTCGTGATGCCCGCGTAGTAAGCGGTGTCCAGCTGCTCAATGCTGCAGCCGGCGTCCTTCAGCGCGCCCCGCAGGGCCTCGGCGGCCAGGTCTTCCAGGCTGCGCTCGGGGTGGCGGCCGAACACGGTCATGGCGATGCCGGCGATGTAGATGTTGCTCATGGGAGTTCTCTTGTCAGGGTGTGGGGAGGTCGCCGCGGGCCGCTTCAGATCTTGCGGTCCTGGTCTTTCCAGTACGTCGCGCGCAGGTCCTTCTTCAGCACCTTGCCGACTGGGCTGCGAGGCAGCGCCTCGACGATGTCAACGCTCTTCGGAGCCATCACGCTGCCGAGCTTGCGCTTGCACAGCTCGATCAGCTCCTCGGCACCGACGCTGTGGCCCTCGTTCAGCTCCACCACCGCCTTGACCGCCTCGCCCCATTGCGCATCGGGCACGCCGACCACTGCGCAGTCGCGCACCGCCGGGTGAGACCAGATCACCTGTTCGACCTGGCTCGGATAGACGTTGAAGCCGCCCGAGATGATCATGTCCTTCTTGCGGTCGGTGATGTGCAGGTAGCCCTCGTCGTCGATGCTGCCCACGTCGCCCGTGTGCAGCCAGCCGTCGACGATGGTCTCGGCGGTCTTCTCGGGCTCCTTGTAGTAGCCCTTCATCACCAGGTCGCCGCGCACGCAGATCTCTCCGGTCTCGCCGCGCTCGAGGATTCGCCCCTCATCGTCCAGGATCTCGACCTGGATCAGCGGGTTGGGCCGGCCCACGGAGGCAAGGCGCTGGTCCGGCGCCAGCTGGCCATCGACCAGATGCTCGGACGGTGGCAGGTAGGAGATCGAACCCGGTGCTTCGGTCTGGCCGTAGCCGCCCATCATCACCGGGCCGAACACCTTGATCGCCTGCTTCAGCTTCTCGACGGACATCGGTGCCGCGCCGTACGAGAAGTAGCGAAGGGAGGAGAAGTCGATCTTCTTGGCTAGGTCGGGGATGTCCAGCAGCCGGTAGATCACGGTGGGCGGCAGGAAGATCTCGGTGACGCGATGCCTCGGGATAGCCGCCAGCATTAACGCCGGGTCCGGCTTGGAGAGGATCACCACGCTGCCGCCACGCGCCGTGGTGGGCAGCGACAACACGCCCGAGGTGTGCGTCATCGGCGCAGCCGCCAGGTTCACCGGCCGCTGCGCGTCGTCGTAGGGGCAGGCCATCATGTACTGCGCCACCAGCGTCTGCAGGCTGCGGTGCGTATTCATCACGCCCTTGGGCACGCCGGTCGTGCCGCCGGTGGGCGACAGCGCCACCACGTCGTCCAGATCCACGGCCACATGCGGCTTGCTGCTCGGCTGCTTGGCGGTCCATGCGTGGAGCGACACGGCGCCGGCCACCTCGGGCGCCTCGCCGTCAATGCAGATCCAGTGACGTACCTTGGGCAGCAAGGGCTGTAGCGCGGCGACCGTGGGCGAGAAGTAGTGCTGGAAGAACAGCACCTCGCAGTCGAAGCGGTCCAGCACGTACTGGTTCTCTTCGGCACTGTTGCGAGCGCCCACGGGCAGCCAGCACAGGTTGGCGCGCCACAGGCCCAGCGCGCATGCCCAGGCCGTGGTGTCGTTGAGCGCCCAGACGGCGCCCTTGGTTTCCTTTTTCAGGCCGGCCGCGAGCAGCGCATGGGCGATGCGGCAGCTCAGTGTGCCGACCTCGTCGAAGCTGTAGACGCGGTCGTCCTGAATGTAGGCGGCGCCCTGCGGGTTGATGCGCCAGCCGCGGTCGAAGAAGTCGATGATGGCCATGGTGTCTGAAGCTTTGGGGGTGGAGAACGGCGGCTCAGTCGACGAAGGCGACCACGCGGGCCGGTGCGGCACTGCAGCGCGCCAGCTTGATCGGGAAGAAACCGACCATGAAGCCGCTGGCTGGCAGGGCGCCGAGGTTGGTCAATTGCTGGACGATGAAGGCCTCGCGCTCGACGATGGCCTTGTGGCCATCCCACAGCACGGTGGGGTCGCCGCCCTCCTTGAAGCGGCGGGCCATCACGCCGAACGGCAGGTCCCAGCCCACGGCATCGGTGCCGAGGATGGTCGCGCCCAGCTGGGTCAGGTGAAGCGTGGAGGCGCGGCTCATGCCGGGCTGCAGGAAGAACTCCGGATCGCTCAGCGTATAGCGCTCCTGGCCGGTGCGGATCAGCACCGCGTCACCCGGCTGAACGCGCCGCCCGGCGGCCTGCATGGCCGACTCCAGCATCTCGACGGTGATCTCCAGCGCCGGCCGGGCCCACGGGCGCACGTCCAGCACCAGGCCGGGCCGGAACAGCTCTTCCAGGCCGATGTCAGTGATGGTGCGCGCCGGCGCGCCGCCGCTGGCGGAGCCGCTGTGCAAGGGCGCATCAACGTGGGTGCCGCAATGCGAGGACATGTCGCTGAGCATCTCGGCGCCCCAGCCCTCGCCGTAAGGCATGTCCTCATGGCGGCAACCGAGGTAGCGGCAGAACTCGTCGCGCCCTTTGGCCTCGGCCGGATGCATGTACTCGATCGCCGGCGCCACCACGCCGGCCGCAGCCGCGAGGTGGGGTGGAAGCTTGGTCCGGTTGTCGGGGTCCAAGGTCGCGGTGAGGTCGATCAGGCGTGTCATCGGGCGTCCTTTGTCGCTGCAGGAACCGAGGGGTCCCATGGGTATGGCGACGCAGTGTCCCGGCGCGGACCGGCCGAGGTCTATCGGATTTCCGCAAGCTGCGGAGAACCCCGCAGCGCGGTCAGGAATCAGGCACCGCGGCGGCGCAGCGTGTCCGAGGGCAGCTCGTCGAACACGTCTTTGTAGGCCTTGGCGAACTCGCCAAAATGCCAGAAGCCCCACAGCAACGCGATCTCGGAGACCGTGGCGCTGCCCGGCGGCGCATTCAACAGGGCATCACGCACCCGGTGCAGGCGCAGCCGCGCCAGGTAGGCCACCGGGGTCAGCCCCATCACCTGCTTGAACGCATATTCCAGCGCACGCTCGCTGACATGGGCGACCTTGCACAGGTCCGACACATAGACCCGCTCGCCGATGTTTGCCATGGCGTGGTCCTCCGCCAGCTTGACCGCACGGCTCTGAGCCTGGCGAGTCAACTCGGTGCGCGCCGGCTCGCTGTCGATCGAGCTGCGCAGCGCGGTCAGCAGCAGCTCGATCAGCTCGGCATGGGCCGCATCGCGTTCATCCTGGCTGCCGTTGAACAGCTCGGGATCGGCCTGGGCCGTCTCGACCAGCCGCATGCCCCAGTCGAACAGCTGGCGCAGCGCGAGCGCATCGGCCTGCAGCGTCTCGACCTGGCGCGGCAGCCGGTACTCGTCCATACGTTGACGCGCGCGCAGGTGCGTCTCGATGCTCTCGGGCGCCAGCAGCACCGCGATGCTCTGCCAGCCGGCATCGGCGACGAAGCCGACCTCGGTCTCGGGCGCCACCGCCAGCAGCCGATCGGGCCGCACCGCCACGCCGTTGACCGAGCCTTGCGTGTCCTCGCCGAAACAGACGTAGGCCAGGTGGCCGCGGTGCACCGCCGTGCGCGTGCGCATGCGCAGATTGCTGGCATGGAAGACCACGGTGGAGCCGCCCAACTGCACGACGACGCGTCGCGCGCGCAAGGGGCTCAGCTGCAGCTGCACCGCATCGACGGCCAGCAGCTCCACGCCCGAGTTCGCATCGGTCGGGTCCGTGAATTCCTGAACGATCACGGCGCTGGGGGGCTGGGGAGCGATGGGAGTCACGACGTTGGGCTTTGCGGATTTCCGATAGACGCTGCACCAGCCACGAACCGAGACTCGCGCCACGTTGCCGCCGGTGCGGCCGTTGGCGCAATCCAGGCAGACCTTGATGCTGTCCCGGATCGTACCAACAGCCCATGGGCGTGCGGTCGTGCATGCAAACGCCACCATCGACAAGGACCTCGTCAACGAGGAAAAGAATATGGGCCAGAGACAAACCACACCCTCGCACCGCCGCCTCCGGCGGTCCCTGCCCGGCCTCGCGGCTGCGGCCCTGTGCTGCGGCGCCACGCTTGCGCAGGCCGCCAGCATCGAAACCGGCAATGCCGATCTCACGATCAACTGGGACCACACGCTGCGCTACAACCTCGGCCAGCGCCTGCAGAAGGCCGATGCGGCCATCCTCGGCAATGCGAATGCCGACGACGGTGACCGCAATTTCGCCAAGGGCTCGATCGTCACCAACCGGATCGACGTGCTGTCCGAATTCGACGTGACCTGGAAGCGCAGGGCCGGCTTGCGCCTGAGCGCCGCCGGCTGGTACGACGCGGCCTATCGAAGCCTGGACAACACCAGCACCGCCAGTGCCAACACCCTGCAGGGCGGGCTGCCGGTGGCCGGCCAGCTGAGCACCTACACGCAGCGCTTCGGCAAGGGCTTCTCGGGCGAGATGCTGGACTGGTTCTTGTTCGCGAACCTCAAGGCCGGCGACATGCCGTTGAACGTCCGCCTGGGCCAGCACACGGCCTACTGGGGCGAAGGCCTGCTGCTGGGCGGCCTGCTGCATGGCATTGCCTATGGCCAGAATTCGGTGGACGCCTGGAAGCTGCAGGCCACACCGGGCGCCGAGGCCAAGGAGTTCATCCGCCCACGCGGCGCGCTGAGCCTGCAGATGCAGCCGACGCAGGACCTGTCACTGGCCGCGCAGTGGTTCTACAACTGGCAGGCTGTGCGCTCGCCCGAGTCCGGCAGTTATCTGTCAGGCACCGACATGCTTGTGTTCGGCGGCGACTCGCTGATCACCGGCCCCAACCCGTTCGCCGCCCTGATCCCCGGCGCGCCGGCCGCGCTGCGCATGTGGAATGCGCAGGCGATCAAGCCCTCGAGCTATGGCAACCGCCATGACTACGGCGTTTCGGCGCGGTGGAATCCGGCATGGCTGGACGGAACCGCAGGCCTCTACTTCCGCAACAGCACCGACGTGCTGCCGCAGCTGATGCTGATGCCGGGCGTGGCCACGGTGCCCGCAGCCACCTGCACTGCCCTGGGCGGCACCGCGCTGGCGCCGACCACCTGCCTCGTCAACACCGCGGCCACCACGGTGGCCGACCTGCAGAAGTACGGCAAGGCGGGCCTCTACCGCACGTCCTACGGCAAGGACATCCAGATGCTGGCCGTCAGCCTCTCGAAGAACATCGCGGGCGTCTCGGTGGGCGCGGAACTCTCGCAGCGACGCAACATGCCCCTGGTCAGCGATGCGGTGACCGTGCTCCCAGCCGCGCTGACCGCCAGCACCGCGGGCGCCATTGCCACCACCGCGATCCCGGCCAACGGCGACGCGCCGGGCGCGCGCGGCACGACCTGGCATGGCCTCGTCAACGGCACCTATGTCGTGCCGAGCACACCGCTGTTCGACACCGCCTCGATCGCCGCCGAGCTGACCTGGATGCAGGTCAGCGAGGTGACGCAGAACGCCGCGGTCTACAAGGGCCGCGACGCCTACACGGCCATCGACAAGCCGAGCAAGCGCTACTGGGGCCTGGCGATCAACTTCTCGCCCACCTGGTACCAGGTGCTGCCAGGCGTGGACCTGAGCGCCCCGATCTCCTGGAACCAGGGCATTGGCGGCAATGCGGCCACCACCTTCGGCGGCAACCGTGGTGCGGGCAGCTGGAGCCTGGGCCTGGCGGCCACGCTGCAGCAGGCCTACACGGCCAACCTGTCCTACCTGCGCTACTACGGCGACTACTCGACCAACCCGGCCAATGGCGCCGCCACGGTCTTCAACGGCTCCAGCGCGTCCATCAGCGACCGCGGCTGGATCTCGCTCACGCTCAAGGCCAGCTTCTAAGGAACCCCGCCATGCTCAAGATGAAAACCACGATGGCCCTGGCCATCACCCTGCTGCAGGCCGGCGCGGCCTTCGCAGCCGTCTCGCCCGAAGAGGCCCGCCAGCTCGGCACCACGCTGACCCCGACCGGCGCCGAGAAGGCCGGCAACAAGGACGGCACCATTCCCGAGTGGACAGGCGGCATGACCATGCCGCCGGCCAAGTTCCAGCCTGGCAGCAACAAGCGTGTCGACCCCTATGCCGACGAGAAGCCGCGCCTGGTGATCACCGGCAAGGACATGGGCGCGCATGCCGACAAGCTGACCGAGGGCACCAAGGAGCTGCTCAAGCGCCATGCCACCATGCGGGTCGACGTATACCCCACGCACCGGCCGGTGTATGTGCCCAAGCACATTGCCGAGAACACGCGCAAGAACGCCACCGGCACCCGCCTCACGGCCGAAGGTCTGGGCACCGAGAACATGCTGGCCGGCTATCCCTTCCCCATCCCCAAGAACGGCAACGAGGTGATGTGGAACCACCTGCTGAACTACCGGGGCCTGGGCTTCAACACCAAGTTCGACACTTGGAATGTCGACGCCTCGGGCCGCGCCTCGCTGGCCACCACCGGCGAAGCCACCTACGCCTGGCCGACCACCGACGCGAAGCGCAGCGGCGTCATCAACGACACCGAACCCTTCTGGCTGCTCAAGTTCAACTACGCCGCCCCGGCGCGCCGCAAGGGCGAGGCCATGATCGTGTGGGACTCGGCCAACCCGCTGAAGCAGGGGCGCCGCGCCTGGCTGTACCTGCCGGGGCAGCGCCGCGTGCGCCTGGCACCCGACATCGCCTACGACACGCCCAACCCCGGCACGGCCGGCGCCAGCACCTACGACGACGCCTCGGTGTTCAACGGCGCGATGGACCGCTTCGACTTCAAGCTCGTGGGCAAGAAGGAGATGATCGTGCCCTACGGCAACTACAAGATGACCTACTGGGCCAAGCCCGCCGAGGTGGCCACGCCCAATCACATCAACCCCGACGTGGTGCGCTGGGAGCAGCACCGGGTCTGGGTGGTCGAGGCCACGCTCAAGCCGGGCAAGCGCCATGTGTACAGCAAGCGCGTCTTCTACATCGATGAGGACAGCTGGGTGGCCGTGGCCTCGGACGAGTACGACGCCCGTGGCCAGCTCTACCGCGCCGGCTTCTCGTTCTCCTCGTTCAGCTACGACGTACCGGCCCAGTGGGTCGACACCCAAGGCTTCTATGACTTCAACGCCGGCGTCTATTCGGTGCCCGGCCTGGTCGGCGAGTACGGCGGCATCCGCTACCTTAGCGAGCTGCCGCCGGACACCTTCTGGTCGGCCGAGCAGTTGGCCGGTCAGGGCATCCGCTGACGCTCGCGGGGAGGGCCGGCGCGTCCTCCCCACCCTGTCCCGTTTCGGGGCGTGGCCCGGTCTCTTGCTGTCTCTCTCCTCTCTCTCGTCCGGGTCACGCCCCACCCCATGCCCATGAAGCCACACCAGTTCATCGCCTGCTGCATGCTCTCAATCAGCCTTGGCAGTGCCGCCGATCCGCTGGAGCGCCCCGCGCGCGCCACGGCCCTGCTGAAGCAGCGGCTGATCACCGGCATCGCCGCAGCGGGCCCAGAGCGCCTGGTCGCGGCCGGCCAGCGCGGCCATATCGCCTGGAGCGACGACGCCGGCCAGCACTGGACGCAGGCGAACGTGCCGCTGTCGTCGGACCTGACGGCCGTGCAATTCGTCGACGGCCGGCGCGGCTATGCCGTAGGCCATGACGGCGTGGTGGTGGGCTCCAACGATGGTGGTGCTACCTGGCAGCCGCTGCTGGACGGGCGCCGCGCCAACCTGTTGCTGCTCGAGCACCTGAAGGCCCTGCCCGCCTCGGCCACACGCGAGGCCCTGCTCGGCGAGGCTGAGCGCAATCTCGCGGCCGGCCCCGACAAGCCCTTCCTGGACTTGCACTTCACGAGCGCCGACGAGGGCTTCGTCGTCGGCGCCTACAACCTGATCTTCCAGACCCGCGACGGTGGCAAGACCTGGACCCCCTGGTTCGAGCGCACCGACAACCCACGCCTGCTCAACCTCTATGCGATCCGCCCGCAGGGCGGCACGCTCTACATCGCGGGCGAGTCCGGCCTGCTGATGCGGCTGGACGCGAAGGCGCAGCGCTTCGTGGCCCTAGACACCGGCTACAAGGGCAGCTTCTTCGGCCTGCTCGACACCGGCGATGCCCTGCTGGCTCATGGCATGCGCGGCAATGCACGGCTGAGCCGCGATGGTGGCCGGCAATGGCACATCGTCAGCACGGGTCTGGCGGCCAGCATCACCACCGCGGCCCGGAGCGCCGACGGCACGCTGTGGCTGGCCGACCAGAGCGGCGCGCTGGCGCGCAGCCGCGACGGCGGCGCCAGCTTCCATCGCGTGCCTCTGAAGGAGACCCTGCCCGTTGCCGCCATCGCCGCCACGTCCGCTCGCCTGGTGCTGGGCGGTCCCCGCGGCCTGCGCAGCATCCCTCTGCCGAGCAACTGAAATGGCCATCGCTACCACTTCCACCGAAATGCCGGTCGTGCGCGACCTGGCCGACTTTCCGCGCGACTCCGGCAACTGGCTCGAGCGCGCTGTGTTCAACAGCCGCCGCACCGTGCTGCTGCTGTGCGCGCTGGCCACGCTGGTGCTGGCCTTCCTGTGCTCGAAGGTGGCGCTCAACGCCAGCTTCGAGAAGATGATCCCCACGGATCACCCCTACATCCAGAACTTTCTCATGCACCGCCAGGACCTGCGCGGCATGGGCAACTCGCTGCGCATCGTGGTCGAGAACCCGGGTCTCGGAAACGGCACCGTGTTCGACGCGGCCTACCTCGACAAGCTCAAGCGGCTCAATGACGAGCTGTTCCTGACGCCCGGCGTGGACCGTGCCTGGGTCAAGTCCATCTGGCTGCCGTCGGTGCGCTGGACCGAGGTGACCGAGGAAGGCTTCAACGGCGGCCCGGTGATGCCCGACACCTTCGACGGCTCGCCAGCGAGCATCGAGCGGCTGCGACTCAACGTGGGCCGCGCCAACCTGGTCGGCAGCCTGATCGCCAACGACCTGAAGAGCAGCGCCATCGTGCTGCCGCTGCTGGACAAGCAGAGCGACGGCGCGCGGCTGGACTACTGGCAGCTGTCGCGAGAACTCGAGGCCCTGCGCGCCAAATACGAGGCCGAGGGCCTGAAGGTGCGCATCATCGGCTTCGCCAAGATCGTTGGCGACCTGCTCGCCGGCCTGGTGCAGGTGGCGGCCTATTTCGCGGTGGCGCTGGTGATCGCCGGCCTGCTGCTGTACGGCTACACGCGCTGCCTGCGCTCGACGCTGCTGGTGCTGGCCTGCTCGCTGGTGGCCGTGGTCTGGCAGATCGGGCTGCTGGCCGTGTTCAGGCTCGAGCTTGACCCGTACTCGATGCTGGTGCCCTTCCTGGTGTTCGCCATCGGCGTGAGCCACGGCGCGCAGAAGATGAACGGCATCATGCAGGACATCGCGCGCGGCACGCACCGCCTGGTGGCCGCGCGCTACACCTTCCGCAGGCTGTTCCTTGCCGGCGTGACCGCGCTGCTCGCCGATGCGGTGGGCTTCGCAGTGCTGGTGCTGATTCCGATCCCGGTGATCCGCGAACTGGCGATGACGGCCAGCATCGGCGTGGCCGTGCTGGTGTTCACCAACCTGCTGCTGCTGCCGGTGCTTTTGAGCTTCGTAGGTGTGAGCCCGCGGGCGGCGCGCCGGGCGCTGGAGACCGAGCAGCGCCAGTTGGCGGGCCAGCGCGGCCTGTGGGTCTGGCTGGACCATTTCGCCGCGCGCCGCCGCTGGGCGGCCACGGCCGTGATCGTGGCACTGGCCATGGGCCTGGGCGGCTTCGTCGTCAGCCTGCGCTTGCAGGTCGGCGACCTCGACCCCGGCGCACCCGAGCTGCGGCCGGACTCGCGCTACAACCTCGACAACGCCTACATCACCGGCCACTACGCGCTCTCCAGCGACGTGTTCGCGGTGATCGTCAAGACGCCGGCCGAAGGCTGCCTGAAGTACGAGACGCTGGAGACGGTCGACCGCCTCGCCTGGGAGCTCCAGCAGTTGCCCCAGGTGCGCATGACCACGGGCCTGCATGACGTGGTGCGCCAGATCACGGCCGGAAGCTTCGAAGGCAACCCCAAGTGGCTGACGATCAGCCGCAACCAGGATGTCTTGAACTACGGCGCGCAGCAGGCCTCGGTGAACAACCCGGACATGTTCAACACCGACTGCTCGGTGATGCCTCTGGTGGCCTATTTGGCCGACCACAAGGCCGAGACCCTGAGCCAGGTGCTGGCCACGACCGAGCGCTTCATCGCAGCGAATCAGACCGACCCCGCGCGACTGCAGCTGCTGCCCGCAGCCGGTGGCGCCGGCATCGAGGCCGCCACCAACAGCGTGGTGAAGCAGGCCAACACGACCATGCTGCTCTACGTCTACGCGGCCGTGATCGCGCTGTGCCTGATCACCTTCCGCAGCTGGCGCGCCACCGTGGTGGCGGTGCTGCCGCTGGTGCTCACCTCCATCCTGTGCGAGGCGCTCATGGTCTGGCTGGGCATCGGCGTCAAGGTGGCCACGCTGCCGGTGATCGCGCTGGGCGTGGGCATCGGTGTGGACTATGCGCTGTACCTGCTCTCGGTGCAGCTGGCCGGCCAGCGTCGCGGCCTGACGCTGGCCGAGGCCTATGGCGACGCCGTGCTGTTCACCGGCCGCGTCGTGGCCCTGGTGGGTGTGACGCTGGCCGCCGGCGTCATCACCTGGGCCTTCTCGCCGATCAAGTTCCAGGCCGACATGGGCATCCTGCTGACCTTCATGTTCCTGTGGAACATGGTCGGTGCGCTGGTGCTGATCCCGGCCCTGTCGCACTTCCTGCTGCCCGATTCGCGCTTTGCCGGCGCCTCCAACCCCCAAGGAACCCCATGACCCTGCACCGCCCGCTCCCGCTGATCGCGGCCTGCTGTATCGCCCTGCTCGCGCTGGCCGGCCCGGCCGCCGCACAGCCGGTGGCCGCGCCCACGGCTGCGCCCGCCGCCCAGGCCACGCCCACGCGCCTGGTGCTGCTGGGCACGGGGTCCGGCCCGATCCCGCGCAAGGAGCGCTCTCAGCCTGCCAACCTACTGGTGGTCGGCGGCCGGCCCTACCTGATCGATGCCGGCAACGGCGTGGCGCGCCAGCTGGTGCAGGCCGGCTTCGTGCCGGCCGATGTGCGCAACGTCTTCATCACCCACCACCACATCGACCACAACGCCGACATCGGCGCGTTGATGTCCTTCGCCTGGCTGGAGGACAACAAGCGCCGCGACCGCCAGGCGCCGCCGGTGCGCTTCTACGGCCCGCCGGCCACGGCGGAGCTGGTGCGCGCGGCGCAGGACTTCCTGGCCGTGTCGGAGCGCATCTTCAGCGCCGGCGTGCCAATGCTGCCGGTGGCCGGTCGCTTCGAGGGCCATGACGTGGCCGGCGATGGCGTGATCTTCCGCGACGACCGCCTGGTGGTCACCGTGGTCGAGAACAGCCACTACCACGGCGCCGGCGGCGCCCCCAAGGGCGGCGACAAGTCGTACTCGTACCGCTTCGACACCGCCGACCGCTCCATCGTGTTCTGCGGCGACACCGGCCCCAGCGAGGCGCTGCTGCGCCTGGCCAAGGGCGCCGAAGTGCTGGTGTGCGAGGTCAACGAACTGGAGGCCGCAATGCAGGAGTTCGCCGCCGGCTCGCGCCTGCCGCCGCCGGCGCTGCAGGCCGTGCGCCTGCACATGGAGCGCCAGCACATCACGCCCGAGCAGATCGGCGAGCTGGCCGCCCGGGCCGGCGTGCGCACCGTGGTGCTGACCCACATCTCACCTGGCCTCGACGGCGAGACCGACGCCAGCCGCTACACGGCCGGCGTGCGCAAGCACTTCGGCGGCGCGGTGATCGCTGGGCGCGACCTGCTGGAGTTCTAGGGCGAGCGGCATGCGGTGGCACGCACATGGTCCCTGGCTTCTGGCGCTGCTGCTTCATGCGGCCGCAGCGGCAGCCGAGCCCAGGCCCGAACAAGAGGCGACGCTGCGCGTCTGCATCGGTGACCAGCCGATTCCGCCTTACCTCACCCACGACCCGGCCAAGCCTGGGCGGGCCGAGCGCCTGATGATCGAGGCGGGCCGGCAGATCGACATCGCCGTCGTCCTGCTGCGCTTTCCGCCGGGGCGCTGCCGCCAGATGACCCAGGCCGGTCAGGCCGACCTGCTGCTCGCCGCGCCCATCCCTGAACTGCTGGACCGGCTCGATTTCCCGATGCGCGCGGGCCAGGTGGATGTCGAGCGGCGGGTGGCCCGGACTGCCCTGGTCTGGGTCCGGCGCGCCACGACGCGGCTGGACTGGGATGGCCAGCACATGGTCGGCGACCTCCCCGCTGGCCGAGAGCTGCTGGTCGGCGTGCGTGCCAATCAACTGGCCAACGTCAGCGCGGCCTCTGCGCTGGGCTTCTCGGTGGATCAGAGCGGCCTGACCGTGCCGCGCGTGCTGCGCATGCTGGCCTCCGGCCGCTTCGACGTGGTGCTCGGTTTGCAGGAGGAGATCGAGCTTGCACTCGCGGACGGCCACGCCGGGGCCCTGGTGGTCATGCCGGTAGCGCTGACACGGCAGGACTTCTATGCGGCGGCCGCCAGAACGATGGGACCCGCGACCCGACAGCTGAGCGACCGCTGGTGGTCGCAGATCGCACGCCTGAGGGACCGGCCCGAGCACCGTGACTAGCAGGCCGGCGGCTTGCAGGTCAGTTGCAAATCCGACCCAGCGAGCAGCAGCGAGCTCGGCACGGCGCTTAACATCAGCCCGCATGCGCCTGCCCACCACCGCCACCGGCCGTCTCTGCCTGTTCATCGCTGTCTCGGCGCTGCTGACGCAGGGCCTGCTGTTGAGCCTGCCACCGGCGCCCATGCACCTGCCGGCCCACACCAGCATGCTGAGCCTGCACCTGCTGCTGGAAATGTTCGCCTTCGTGATCGCCGCGCTGATTGCCACGGTGTCCTGGCACACCTTCGGCAGCCAGACCGACAGGCACTTGCCGCTGCTGATCGGGGGCTTTGTCGTGGTCGGCATCTGCGACGTGGTGCACGCCCTGACTTACGACGGCATGCCGGCATTGCTGGGGTCGACGAGCACCTCGCGCGCCATCTTCTTCTGGCTCATGGGCCGCACGGTCGAGGCGCTGACGCTGGCCATGATCGCCCTGGGATGGATGTCCAGGCTCTCGCGCAACGGCTCGCTGCTGGCCGGCCTGCTGCTGGCCCTGGCCCTGGTGACCTGGGGCAGTTCGGGCATGGCCGGCTTCCCGACCACCTTCGTGCCCGGGCAGGGCGTCACACCGTTCAAGATCGGCTACGAATGGGCGCTGTGCCTGCTCAATCTCGGGATTGCAGGCATGCTGTGGCGACGCTGGCGCAGCGACGGAGAGCAGCGCTTTCTGCTGCTGGCCTGCTCGGCCTGGGTGATCGGCATTGGCGAGCTGTCGTTCAGCAACTATGTGCGCCCGTCGGACCTGCAGAATATCGTCGGCCACGGCTACAAGCTGGTCGGCTATGCCCTGCTCTACTGGGCCACCTACATCGGCAGCCTGCGCGCGCCCTTCGAGGCACTCCAGCAGGCCGAACAGCGCAGCCACGACAACGAGCAGCGCATGCGCGCCGTCGCTGACAACCTGCCGGACACCGTGGTCTACCAACTGGTGCGAGAGCGCGACGGCAGCACGCGATTCACCCATGTCAGTGCTGCGATCGAACGGGTAACCGGGGTGACCGCTGCCGCCGCGCTGGCGGATCCGGCAGCACTCTATGGCCGCATCCATCCCGCCGACCAGATCATGGTCCGCGCGGCCGAGCAGGAGTCGGCCGCCAGACTGCAACGCTTCGATGTCACCGTCCGCATGCGGCGCACCGACGGCGTGGAGCGCTGGATGCATCTGGCTTCCATGCCGCGCTGGCTGGTCGGCGACCGCATGTGCTGGGATGGCGTGCAGACCGATGTCACGGACAGCCGCATGGCCATGCTGCAACTGCGCGAGCAAGAAGCCTTGCTCGCGGCAGTGATCAACTCCGCCAGTGACGCCATCGTCAGCTGCGATGCCGAAGGCCGCGTGCGCCTGTTCAACCCGGCCGCCGAACGTATCTTCGGCCACAAGGCCGAGGCCATGCTGGGCCAGGGCCTGGACCGCCTGCTCCCGGCGCGAGCCCAGGCGCACCATCGGCAGGACATGACGCGCTTTGCCGCAGCGGGCGTGTCCAGCCGCAGCATGGGTCCCGGACGCGTCCAAGGCCTGCGCGCCGATGGCAGTGAACTGGAACTCGAAGCATCGATCTCCCAGGTCACAGTGAACAAGACTCAGGTCCTTACCGCCATCCTGCGCGATGTGACCGAGCGAGTGCGCACCGAACGCTCGCTGCTGCGCTATCAGACCGAGCTGACCGAACTGACCCATCAGCTGATCGCGCAGGAAAAGGCCAGCAACACCCGCCTCGCTCAAATACTGCACGACCAGCTGGGCCAGACGCTCACCGCGATGCGCATCGATTTCGTCAGCGAGGCGCAACTGGCCACGCAGGTGGAAGCGGATCGCCATGCGCGAGTCGACCAGCTGATCAACCAGGCCATCCGGGAAATCCGCCAGGTGCTGGTCGAGCTGCGTCCCACGCTGCTGGCCGAACAAGGGCTGGTAGACGCGCTCGACAACGAGCTGCGCAGCCGGCGCCAGCAGGCCGGGCACGTGCGTCTGCGGCTGGAATCGGCGCCAGCTCTGGCTGGACGACGCTGGAGTAGCGATGTCGAGTATGCGGTCTTCATGGTAGCCCGCGAGGCAGTCGCCAATGCCCTCCTGCATGCAGGCGGCAGCGAGGTCTGCGTGCGGCTGGAAGGCGGCGCCCGCTGGCTGCGGCTGGAGGTCGCCGATGACGGCGTGGGGCTGCGCGGCGATGCCAGCGCGACACGCCCTGGCCATCTTGGGCTGGTGGGCATGCGCGAGCGTTCGATCGCCATAGGCGGGCAGTTCGAAGTCGGTTCTGTGCCGGGCGGCGGCACCGTGATCACGCTGCATTGGGAGGAGACGCAGGCATGAACTACCGTATCTACCTGGTCGATGACCATGCCATCGTGCGCGATGGCCTGCGCGCGCTGCTGGAGGCCGCCGGACACGCGGTGACTGGGGAGGCGGCAGATCCGACAGCTGGCCTGGCAGGGGTGAGTGCGCAGCAGCCCGATCTCCTGCTGCTGGACCTCAGCCTGGGCAACCGGTCCGGCTTCGAGATGCTGGAGGAACTGCAGCGCCGCCGTCTGCGCTGCCGCTGCATCGTGCTCAGCATGTCAGCCCAGCCCCGCCATGTGGCCGAGGCCTTGCGGCTCGGCGCAGCCGGCTATGTGCTGAAGGGGGCCTCTCGCAATGAACTGCTGGAGGCGATTGCGGCAGTGATGACCGGTCGACGCCATCTCAGCCCCGAGGTGGCCGAGCTCGCCCTGCAAGGCCTGACGGCAGGCACCGAACCCGACCTGCTCGCCGAGCTGTCTCCGCGGGAACGCCAGATCGTCACCCTCGTGGTCAAGGGACTTTCCAGTGCCACGATTGGCGAACAGCTGCATCTCTCGCCCAAGACGGTCGATACCTACCGCAGCCGCCTGATGGGCAAGCTCGGTGTCGCCGATCTGCCGGCCCTGGTGCGCTTCGCGATCCGGGCAGAGCTGATCGACGCCGACGGCAACTGAGCGCAGGCGCAGGCGCGCTCGCCCAAGGGCTGCGCCAGAGATGTCGCCCCACGGCGCGCATCAAGAATTCCCTACAGACCCGCGAGCAGGGGCTGCCTAGAGTGGGGACCAGGCCCAGAGGCGCGTGACCACAGTCCGCCTCGGGAATGCGGTCACTCACGGAAGGCAAGTCATGGACATGGTTGTAAGTGCCCCTCTGCAGAGCTCGGCTCAGGCCGGCGGCGGCGAGTACCTGAGCTTCCGGCTCGGCCAGGAGGAATACGGCATCGACATCCTGCAAGTGCAGGAAATCCGCAGCTACGAAGCCGCCACGCGCATCGCCGGCGCGCCGGACTTCGTGCGCGGCGTGCTCAATCTGCGCGGCGTCATCGTTCCCATCATCGACTTGCGTCTCAAGTTTGGCGTGCCGGCAGAGTTCAACAGCCTGACGGTCACCGTGGTGCTGAGCATTGCCTCACACACGGTGGGCGTCGTCGTCGACTCGGTCGTCGACGTGCAGGAACTCAAGAGCAGCGAGATCCAGCCCGCCCCGAGCTTCAACCAATCCGTTGATGCCGGCCACATCACCGGCCTGGGTCACGTCACGCAGGGCGACATCGAGCGCCTGCTGATCCTGCTCGACATCAACCGCCTGCTGGCAGGCACCGATCTCGGCCTGTTCGAGGCCTAACCCCACCCTCTCGCGCCCCCTGTTTCGAAGGAGTCCCCATGAACATGAGCGACATGAAGATATCGACCCGTCTCACCCTGGGTTTCGGCCTGCTGACCGCCATCATTGCGCTCATCAGCGCGATCGCGTTCGTGCGCATGGACCAAGTCGACGAGGACTTCGACCTGGTGCTAGAGGACCGCATGCCCAAGGTGCTGACACTCTCGGCCATGATCGACCGCACCAATGACATCGCCCGTGGCATGCGCGACATGCTGCTGCTCGAAGACAAGGCCGCACTGCAGAAGCAGCGCACCATCATCGACGCTGCGCGCAAGATCATCGGCGATTCACTGGATCAGCTCGACAAATCAATCAGCTCCGAGAAAGGCCGTGCCGGCCTGAAGGCGATCCAGGATGCGCGCAACGCCTACATCGGCGGGCAGAGCAAGTTTCTTGAGCTCGTGGATGCCGGCAAGATCGACGAGGCACGGACCTTGCTGACCACCCAACTCAGTCCGCTGCAGACCGCCTACATGACCAGCATCGAGCAAGGCATGGACTTCCAGACCGAGTTGATGAAGCAGTCGGGCGAGCGGGCCAACAGCAACCTCAGTGCAGTCAAGACCGTGCTGCTGGTTGCCGCTGTGATTGCCCTGCTGGCCGCCGTCGCGCTGGCACTGTGGATCATCCGCGCCATCACCGGGCCGGTGAACCATGCGGTCGAGGTGGCACGCGCCGTGGCCGATGGCGACCTCTCCCGCGACATGCGAGTCGAGGGAAAGAACGAGACCGCGCAGCTGTTGCGCGCACTGGCCACGATGCAGCAGAAGCTCAACAGCGTGGTCAGCGAGGTGCGCATGGGCTCGGAGAGCGTGGCCACCGCGAGCGCCCAGATCGCCCAGGGCAACCAGGACCTTTCGCAGCGCACCGAAGAGCAGGCCAGCGCGCTCGAGGAAACCGCCGCATCAATGGAGCAACTGGGCAGCACCGTGCGCCAGAACGCCGACAACGCCCAACAGGCCAATCAGCTCGCGATGAGCGCCTCGACCACTGCGGTCGAAGGCGGCCAGGTGGTGGGCCGCGTGGTCGAGACGATGAAGGGCATCAATGAGAGCTCGCAGCGGATCTCGGACATCATCGGCGTGATTGACGGCATTGCATTCCAGACCAACATCCTGGCGCTGAACGCCGCCGTAGAGGCGGCACGTGCCGGCGAGCAAGGCCGCGGCTTTGCGGTGGTGGCCAGCGAGGTTCGCAGCCTGGCCAAGCGCAGCGCCGACGCGGCCAAGGAGATCAAGAGCCTGATCTCCACCAGCGTCGAGCGCGTCAGCGCCGGCACCCAGCTGGTAGACGAAGCCGGCGCGAAGATGCAGGACATCGTGGCGTCGATCCGACGCGTCAGCGACATCGTCGGCGAGATCAGCGCGGCGAGCACCGAGCAGTCGAGCGGCGTCGCGCAGATCGGTGAGGCGGTCACGCAGATGGACCAGGTCACCCAGCAGAACGCTGCCCTCGTCGAGGAAAGCGCGGCAGCCGCAGAGAGTCTGAAAGTGCAGGCCACGCAGCTGGTGCAGGCAGTGGCCTTCTTCAAGCTCAGCCACGGGCAGAGTGGGCTTCCTGCCGCACCCGCGCCCAGGCCTGCCGCAGCGCCGCGACCGGCCCAGCGACCGGCCGCTGCCACAACACAGGTGACAGCCGCCAGACCGGTTGCCGCCACCGGCGGTGGTGAATGGAGCAACTTCTGAGCGGCCCTGCTGGGCGAGATCATGCGGATACTGCTGCTGATTGCGGACCCCTTCCGGCGCGAGCGCTTGCGTGTTGCATGTCGCAGCGCGGGCCATGAAGCCCATGGCGGCGACCCTCTCGACTCCGCCTCGGTCTTCACCATGGCACCAGACCGCGTGGAGTTGTTGATACTGGATCCCCACTTGTTGGCGCAACGTGGCGCCGCTCTGCTGTCGAACTGGCGTCGCATGGCGCCAGGCAGCCGCGTCGTGATGCTGGCGTCTCCTGCACAGGATTTGTCCGTACTGCGGTCTGCCTTGGGGCCCGATGCGTGACCATGTCAGTGCCAGCGCGGCGGCCCCGCCCTGGCGTTGAGCACCCAACGCCGAGGAGCGGAGATACTGAAGCTCAACAGCCGCATTCGCCACCCATGAACCCGCCGCCTCCCGTTGCCACCACAGGTGCGTCGATACCCTTCACGGCGCGCCTGCTGGGCTTCGGTGCCTTGGTACTGCTGCCGCTGTTGTGCTTCAGCTCCTACAAGCTCTGGCGCGACCTGGACCGCGACCGCCAGGATGCCGAAGCGCATGTGCAGCGTCTGGCCATGGAGGTCGCTGCAGGCGCTCAACGTGAGTTGGCCCGTGCGCGCCGCCTGCTGGCCTTCATGGAGGAGCTACCCGAGGTCCGGGCGCTAGACAGTGAACGCTGCAACGCCATGCTGCGTGGCCAGTTGACGCTCGATCCCGTGTTGGCCAACGTTGGCGTTCTGGGACTGGACAAGCGAATCGTCTGCAGCGCGGTCAAGCTGCCGCCCGGTCAGCGGGTCTTGCTCGATAGCAGCCCCTGGTGGAACGAGGCACTTGCCAGGCACGAGGCCGTCATCCCGGCACCGCAGTTCAGCCCGCTCTTGCACAAGCCCGTATTGGGTCTGGTTCAGGTGCTGCGCGACGAGGCCAGGCACCCGAAGGCCTGGCTCGTCGTCTCACTCGATCTGTTGGCCTTGTCCAGGCACTGGGCGGAGTTTGAGCCAGCGCCCGGCGGCGACCTGACCTTGTTGGACGAACATGGCCTCGTCGTCGCTCGCAGTCAGCAGGCCGAGCGCTGGATCGGGCAAGACCTGTCAGGGCACCTGGCGGCGTTCCGCCGAAAGCGGCCCACCGGCGCAGGAGAGTTCACTGGGCCTGACGGCGTCCGTCGCATCTACAGTGCGGTTTCCGTGAGCCAGACGGGTTGGACGGCGCTGGCGGGGCTGCCGGTCGATCACGTATTCGCACCCTCGCGGGATCGCCTGCGCCTGACGCTCTACTGGGCCGCAGGCGCACTCGGGATGGCAATGTTGCTGGCTGTGTGGCTGGCCCGCTACCTGTCAGCGCCGCTGCACCAACTGCAACGCAGTGCCAGTGCCGTGGCCGATGGCCGGCGTGACTCGCATGCCAGCGAATCCGGCCCCAGTGAATTCCGCAGCGTGGCCATCGAGTTCAACCGCATGCTCGACAGTCTGCGCATTGCTGAACGCCGGGCTGAGCGGCTGCAAGGACTCTACGAAGCGCTGTCGCGGACCAATCGTGCACTGATACGAGGCAACAACAAGCTCGATCTCTGTCGCGAAGTCTGCGCGGCCTGCGTCGATGCAGGTCATGCCTTGCTGGCTTCCGTGTGGCTTCGCACCGACCCGGATCGACTGCAGATGTTCGCATCGGCAGGCCCGGTTTTGGACATGTACGGGGGCCTCGACAACATGGTGGACTTGCAGGACCTTGAGGTTGCCCAGACGCCAACGGGCGAAGCGGTGCGCACCGGGCAGGCGGTCGTGGCCAACGACTACCTGACCGATCCTCGTACCAGCCGCTGGCATGCAATGGCGCGCCTGCATAGCGTACGTGGCGTGGCTGTCGTGCCGCTGAAACGCCATGGGCACGTGGAGGCCGTGCTGGTGTTGCATGTAGCAGAGGAAAACTGGTTCGACCCCCCGCTGATGCGGCTCCTGGCTGAGTTGGCAGACGATCTTGCGCTTGGCTTCGACATCCTGGAGCGAGATGCCGCCCGCGCGAACGCGGAGGCCCAACTGGTCCACAGTCGCGAGCGATTTCAACGCCTGTTTCAGGCTGCGCCCCTTCCGGCCGCGGTACTTGCTCAACCAGAGGGCCATTTGCTGGACGCCAATCAGGCCTTCGTCGAAGCCTTGGGCATGAAGCGTGAGCAGTTGCTCGGCCGTACCTTGCCGGAGCTAGGAATGGGCATCAGCCAGGCCGACAATCAACGCCTACAGCAGCGCCTGCGCGAGCAGCATGGCAGGCTGCGTCAGTTCGAGGCCCCATTCCGGCTGCGAGATGGTCGCGTTCATGATGTGCAGATCAATGCTGAGCAAATCGAGTTCGACGGTCAGCCCGCATTGCTGACGCTCAGCGCAGACATGACGCTCAGAAAGCGCACCGAACTCGCGCTGCGTGAGAGCCTGGCCCGCTTCGAGTTGGCAGCTTCCACTGGGCATGTCTGGGCGTGGCGGCCAGACAGCGGTCTCAAGGCTCCCACCGCCTTGCTCGACCTGCTTGGTTTCTCCGATGAGGAAATGGGCAGCCAGCCGGGGCTCTGGCTGCCTGAAGTGCACGCGCAGGACAGAGGTGCGCTGCTTGAGGCTTTGCGGAGGCATCTCAGCGATCGCACGCCTCTGGAGCTTGAGTTCCGGATGCGCGGTCGGGACGGCTCGGAACACTGGCTACTAGCCAGCGGACAGGCTCAATGGGATGCCAATGGCCAGGTACGTCAGATGGCTGGCATCGTCTTCGACGTAAGCGAGCATCGAAGGGTGCAGGCTCGCCTGGCCAGCCGCGAGCAGGAGCTCGGCGACGCGGCGACAGGGGCGATTCGTGGCGATGTGCCCTAGCGTCGCTAACGCCCGGGTGAACGATGCCAGTCAGAAGCGAGGGCAGCTTGGCAGCGATAGCCGTCCTTGGCACAGGAGGTTCCAACTTCCGGCGACCGCCACCTTGCCGTCGTTCAGCGCATTGATTCACTAATGATCGCTGCGGGTAGTGGCCTGTCGATCGCAGCAACAGAGTTCGCACAGATCCTGAATACAACTCTGGGTCGCTCACAGCTTTCGCGGCACACGCGCAGAGCACCCACTGGGTTAGCCAACCGACATTGAATGGGTTGCTGGGGCAGGCTTGTCATTGCGGCGGCGAAAGCATCTTTGCAATGGTGGTCCCAAATTCAATGAGGGCCTGGCCTGACTTTCCAACTTTTTCAAGATCGCCAGCAAGCGTAACTGCTTTGTTCCAGAGCTTCTTCAAAGTGGAGCTTGCTTCAGCGACAACAGCTCGGTCGCCTCTCTGGGCCGACTCTCGAATCTCATCTTCGTCCAGATGAACGTCTGCCATAAACGCCCGCGTGGCTTGCCTCAGTGCGACTGGACCGCCGATTGGAAATTGGCGCAGCGCACTTCGAATGGCCGATATTTGCTTGCCGATGAAGATGAACAGCGTTGCAGGGAATCCTTCGGCGGAGATCCTGTCCTCTAGTTCATCTAGCAATCGCTCGAGCTCGCTGAGGTCTTCCGCCGTCGCAGTCAACGAATCTTCTGGCAGGATGTGCTTGAACCAGCGCAATGACAATCGAACCTCTGCTCCGAAGTGATTGCCCCTGATGTTGTGCCATTGGTTGTTCAGGTTGCTTACCGAGGCAGCATGAGCCAATTGCTCAACAAATGGCCTGTAGAGATCTTCTGGAACATCGGCAGTCTGGAGTTGGCGTTCCATCAAGCGGATCTCTTGCGCCAAGGCCAATAGAAGCTTCGCTGCTTCATGGTGCCGTTCCAGACCCGCGATCTCCTTGGGTACGTCAAAAACTTCTGCCCAGGCATCGGTGGCCGATAGGTTGGGAAGTGCGTCTCCACGAAGAACAAGGCTCTCAATACGTCCAGCACTGTTATGGCGGCTTGGGGGCGAGATGGTCATGCTGTGAGTCCTCGAATGTCAGAACGGCTCGGCGGCGAGGATAGCGCGCTAGTTGTGCAAGTCGGTGATGGCGCGCGTCAAGTTCGGCAACATGCCCTCGGCTGCGAACGCCCGTTCCGCAGCGGCTGCGGTCCGTCGCGCGCTCTCACTTCGGCGCGCGGATTCAGCTTCTGAGCGGCCATCCACCGGACGCGTGCATCCAACACGCTAATGGCCGGAAGGGCGTGCACTGCTGACAACCACGGAAACCTCGACGCCTCGGGTCAAAGTGCCAACCCAAAGACCAGTTGCGTCATGGCAGGACCCGCCGCCTACTCAACATTCGAAACCCGACTTGACTGGCCGAGTTGTTGTTTGCGAAAGCCGCATTGCGATCAACGCCAGCGGCTGTCACGTGATATAGGCAACCTACCAGCCAGCTAAACTCTGCAACAAGCTCAGTGCGCAACAAGGGCGGGAGGACCAAGGTGACAAGTGAAGTCTTGATGCTCAATAAGGACGCAGTAGTCGTGGCTGCAGACAGTGCAGTGACTACTGGCAGAGCGCCTCACCCACGATATTCAAAGGCTGCCAATAAGATTTTCGACGTCAGCACTCATGGCAACGTAGCCTTAACGATCTATGGTTCGGCTGACGTTGATCGGGTGCCTTGGGAGTTGGTGGCCAAACTTTTTCGGGCGCACGACTCCTCAACCCCCCAACGCCCAAAGCTAGTCGACTATCAACCCGCGTTGATCGCATTCCTGGAAACCAACACGGCGGTCTTCCCACAGACGGTTCGGGATGCACTGCTTACAAAACGGCTGTATGCCGCCGCCGTACACGTACTAAGCGAGGTAGAACGGCTGGAACCGGTCTTCGCAGACATAAATGCGATCGCCGCCGACCGGCAAGCGGCTTGGGCAGCAGCCAGCGCAGTGATTAGTGCAGATTTGGCGGCAATGGTAGTTGCGGCTCCGCTGACTGCAGCCGACCAGAACGCGGCCCAACAGGCTGCCGCCGCGATGCAAGTGGATCTTGCTGCCGAATTGGCCGCCGAAGAGAAGTGGATATTCGCGAACGCTGCAGTGCTGGCGCCGTTGGCCTGTGAAGCTCTAATGAAGGTGCCGGCAGATTTTTTGCAGTCGACGGGAGTTGTCTTAGCCGGCTACGGCAAGGACGAAATCTTCCCAAGTTTCACGCACATTCGAGTGTTTGGCCACATCGCGGGAACACTGTTTTGGAAGTCAGCGAACAGTTATGCGATCACTCATGACAACGAAGCGTGGATCCAGCCATTCGCGCAGTCCTCAATGATCGAACGGTTCACTGACGGGTTTGATTCGACACTGTCAGACATCAATCGCTTGTGTAGCGGCAAGCTGATAGACCATGTCTTTGACGACCTGAACACTGCGGGCATCGTTGTACCTGCAGCTCAAGCACAGGCCATCAAGACCACCCGAAATAAAGAGTTCCTCGACGACTTCACGCGACGGAACTACAACGAGAACTTTTACCCATTGCGAAGGGTCTTGAACAGCCTCAGCGTCCCCGAGATGGGGCATCTGGCAGAATCATTACTCGTGCTGGAAGCACTGAGGGAGCGCGTCACATCCCCCTCAGAGTCTGTCGGGGGTCCGATCGACGTCGCGGTCGTGACGAAGGCTGAAGGGCTGGTCTGGTTGAAAAGAAAACACTTTTTCGAGCCTGAATTGAACCTCCGATACCTGAACCGTACGAAGGAATAGTGGAGGCACGCATGGAAAACCGACACCTCTTGGGCGAGTACCATCGATTGCCGAGCCCTCAGTCGAAGCCTGAGCTGGAGTCGCGACTTCAGCGCCTCCAAAGGGTGGAGCATGCTGTCAAGGAGCAAAGCGCCTTTCTGGTGCGGCAGGAGGCCAAGGCGCAGGCCGCCGCTCTACAGGATGCGCTTGAAGCGCGACTGCTTCCGATTGGCGCCGGCAATCTCACACACCTGTAATAGCGACGGTGCAGCGCTCATGCGCATTGGATCTGTCCAATTGCCTAAAGCGCATTGCGAGCCTTCTTGGCGATTGGCTTTGCGCCTGCCGACAATCTCGTCCTCTCCGTTCACCCACATGAGCCAGGATAGCGAGGATCTCCTCACCACTCCCTAGGCAATGCGGCCGCGGTCGCAGCCGTCACCCGGCACGCCGTTCCTCAGCAAGCAACGGACTACCGACTTGGCCGTTGAACGAATTGAAGGCCTCCAAGGGTTGGTAGTGCCAAGTTCGCCAGCGGACGGACCGGTCATCCAGATCTGCGGTCGGAGTGCCC
Source organism: Paucibacter sp. JuS9 (assembly GCF_044043925.2). Classification (NCBI taxonomy): domain Bacteria; kingdom Pseudomonadati; phylum Pseudomonadota; class Betaproteobacteria; order Burkholderiales; family Sphaerotilaceae; genus Roseateles; species Paucibacter sp. JuS9. Next base: position 3,168,603 of record NZ_CP194172.1, on the reverse strand, counting down.
TGTCTCAGCTGCATAGGGGTCGCACAGTCTGCTGCCAGTTGGATGTCGGATGTTGAACGCAATGGTCGCTCGGACCGTGCGCGGCGAATGACTCTGACCAGCCTTGAGCCGACCATGCGCCACGGTCGCGGCAACTGTGCACTGGCTCGTTACAGGAGGGGGCTTCCACAAAATTCCGGCTTGGCCACGTGCGACATGAGGCATCAAGCGACGCGGTGAGTACTCAGTTGATGCTCCGCAAAGTGGCTACATGGGGGCTACATGAGCTGATGTAGCCAGAAAGCAAAAAGCCACCGCTAGGGTGGCTTCTTTGTCTAAGTGCTTGATGCACAAGGACATAATTTGGTGGCGCTTCAGGGATTCGAACCCCGGACCTGCGGATTATGATTCCGTCGCTCTAACCGGCTGAGCTAAAGCGCCTCAAGCCCGCCATTCTAGCCAAGTTTTGGAAGACAATGCAAGCCTCTTTCGCGGCCTCTGCAAAAAAAGCGCATCTCGATGTTCAGTTTCTTCAAGAAGAAGTTTGGCGGCGGTTCATCTGCTGAAGGTGCGCCTGCGGCGGAGCCGGTGGTGTCAGTGCCTCCGCAGTCGGATGCTGCGGCACCCGCTGTTGTCGAAAGTGCGAGCCCGGCACTGGCCGCATCCAAGGAAGAAGTACCAGCGCCTCGCAAGAGTTGGCTCGACAAGCTGCGCCAAGGCCTGCGCAAGACCGGTTCCAGCATTGCGCAAGTCTTCACCGGCACTCAGATCGACGACGCACTTTATGAAGAGCTCGAGGCTGCACTGCTGATGGCCGACACCGGCGTCAAGGCCACCGAGTTCCTGCTCGAAGACCTGAAGCGCCGTGTCAAGGAAGGCAAGGCTACCGAGCCGGCTGCAGTGCGTGGTCTCTTGATTGATGCACTGGCCGAGTTGTTGAAGCCGCTGCAGAAGTCGCTGGCGATTGGCGCTTCGCAACCAACTGTGATGATGGTGGTGGGCGTCAACGGCGCTGGCAAGACGACCAGCATCGGCAAGCTGACCCGCCATCTCGCCGAGGCGAACGCCAAGGTGCTGCTGGCTGCGGCAGATACCTTCCGCGCCGCAGCGCGCGAGCAGTTGGCCGTCTGGGCCGATCGCGCGCAAGTCGAGATCGTCAGCCAGGAGGGCGGCGACCCTTCGGCAGTGACCTTTGATGCCGTGGTTGCTGGCCGCGCGCGCAATTGCGATGTGGTGATTGCCGACACGGCAGGCCGCCTGCCGACCCAGCTTCACCTGATGGAAGAGCTGAAGAAGATCAAGCGCGTGATCGGCAAGGCCGAAGCATCTGCGCCTCACGAGGTGCTGCTGGTCGTCGATGGCAACACCGGCCAGAACGCGCTGAACCAGGTCAAGTCCTTCGACGATGCGCTGGGCCTGACCGGCCTGATCATCACCAAGCTCGATGGCACGGCCAAGGGCGGCGTGCTCGCTGCCATCGCGCGTGAACGTGCCATCCCGGTCTACTTCATCGGCGTGGGCGAGAAGCTTGAAGACCTGCAGACCTTTGATGCGCGTGAGTTCGCGCAGGCGCTGCTGGAGTAAGCGCCGGTATTTGCTCTGCGCCCGGCGCCGGGCCGCCCCAAGGCGGGCGCCCACAAAGCAAATGGCCGGGTCGAACCCGGCCATTTCTTTGCCCTCTCGGAGGGTGGCTCGCGTATCCGCGAGCCGGGAGCTCACATTCCGCCACCCATGAGCTTCTTCATGCCACCCATGCGCTTCATCATCTTCATCATGCCGCCGCCGCTCATCTTCTTCATCATCGACTGCATCTGGTCGAACTGATTCAAGAGGCGGTTGACGTCCTGGATCTGCACGCCGGCGCCTTGGGCGATGCGACGCTTGCGGCTGGCCTTGCTCTTGCCGTCCAGCAGCAGCGCGGGCTTGGCCCGCTCCTTGGCGGTCATCGCGTTCAGGATGCCTTCCATGCGGCGCATGTCGCGCTCGGCCTTGTCCATGTCGGCGGCGCCAGCCTTGGCGGCCATCTGCGTGGGCAGCTTGTCTATCAGGCTGGAGAGGCCGCCCATCTTCTTCATCGACGAGATCTGCGAGAGGAAGTCGTTGAGGTCGAAGCCGTCGCCCGACTTGAGCTTGCCGGCCAGCTTCTCGGCGGCCGCCATGTCGACGCCCTTGGTCACTTCCTCGACCAGGGCCACGATGTCGCCCATGCCCAGCACGCGGCCGGCATGGCGCTCGCCGTCAAACACCTCCAGGCCGTCGATCTTCTCGGACACGCCGGCAAACTTGATCGGCGCGCCGGTGATGCTGCGCACCGACAGCGCCGCACCGCCGCGTGAATCACCATCCAGCTTGGTCAGCACGATGCCGGTCAACGGCAGTGCTTCCTTGAAGGCCTTGGCGGTATTGATCGCGTCCTGGCCCTGCATTGCGTCGACGACGAACAGCGTCTCGACCGGCTTCAGCGTGGCGTGCAGGTCGCGGATCTCGGCCATCAAGGCTTCATCGATGGCCAGGCGGCCGGCAGTGTCGACCAGCAGCACATCAAAGTAATGGCGCTTGGCGTAGTCGATGGCGGCGAGCGCGATGTCGTGCGGCTTCTGGTCCGGCGCAGACGGGAACCATTCGGCGCCGGCCTGAGCCGTCACCGTCTTCAATTGTTCGATGGCGGCCGGTCGGTAGACGTCGGCCGAAACCGTCAGCACCTTCTTCTTGCGCTTCTCGATCAGGTGCTTGGCCAGCTTGGCCGTGGTCGTGGTCTTGCCGGCGCCTTGCAGGCCGGCCATCAGGATCACGGCGGGCGGCTGGGCGGCGAGGTTGATGTCCGAGACGCCTTCCCCCATCGTGGCAGCGAGTTCCTTGTGCACCACCGAGACCAGCACCTGGCCAGGATTCAGCGAGCCGACAACCTCCTGGCCCATCGCCTTCTCTTTCACGCGGGCGATGAAGTCGCGCACCACCGGCAGGGCCACGTCGGCCTCGAGCAGGGCCATGCGCACTTCGCGCAGCATGTCCTGCACATTCGATTCGGTGATGCGGGCCTGGCCGCGCATCGTTTTCACGAGCAGGCTCAGGCGGTCGGTCAAAGTGGAGGCCATCGGGGGTTAGCGCCAGCCGGGAAGGTGGTCGCTCAAAAGTACACTGTGGCGATGATTTTATCGTCCGCCTCTCCAGCGACTCTGGCCTTGGCCGGCAGCAGCCTTGCGGCCATGCTGGCCTACGCGCTTTCTGCCTGGACCGACGAGGCGGGCAAACAGCGCATGCCCTGGGCCCTGCCGCTGGGCTGGATGGCCCATGCCTTGGCCCTCCTGCTCGATATCGCCGGCCTGGGCAGTGCGACGGCCGGCGCCCGTTTCGGTTTCGCGCCGGCGCTCTCCATGACCTGCTGGCTGGTGCTGGCCGTCTATCTTGTAGAGAGCCGCTTCCTGCCGCTGCCGGGCGCGCGCCGTGTGCTGGCCGTGCTGGCCGTGCTGGCCTGCCTGCTGGCCTGGTCCTTCCCGGGCGAGAGCCGCCCGCAAGCGGCGTCGCCCTGGGCGCCATTGCATTGGGTGCTGGGCCTGGCGTCGTACGGGTTGTTTGGCGTCGCTGTCCTTCATGCCGCGATGCTGAACCGGGCCGAGCACCAGATGCGCGACAAGAAGAGGGTGGCGGCCGTGGGCACCGCGGGCATGCCGCTGCTGCGCCTGGAGCGCCTGACTTTTCAATTCGTGGGCGCGGGTGTGACCGTTCTGTCGCTGGCCATCCTGCTGGGTTGGTGGTTCACGCCGCATTGGCGCTGGGACCACAAGACGCTGCTCTCGGTGCTCGGCTGGCTGGTGCTGACCGGCCTGCTGACCGGCCGGCAAGTGCTGGGCTGGCGTGGGCGCCGGGCCACACGCTGGTTGTATTTCGGGGCCGCGCTGCTGCTGCTGGCCTATGCGGGTTCGCGCTTTGTGATCGAGGTGCTGCTGCAGCGCCCGGCCGGTGTCTGAGGTTCCATGTTCAAGATCATTTTCTTCGTCGGTTTGGTGGCCCTGGTGTTCTGGGTTCTGGGTGCCAAGAGCCGGGCCCGGCGCGACCCGCCGCCGGCAACTCCGCCGGCGCCCGCGGCACCGCCCCAGCCGCAGTCCATGGTTTCCTGCGCGCAATGCGGCCTGCATCTGCCGCGCGGCGATGCCTTGCCGGGGCGCGGCGGGGTGTTCTGCAGTGTCGCCCATCGCCAGGCCTACGAGGCCGCGAATGCGGGCGACTGACTGAATGGCCGCGGCCTCGACCCACCACAGCAGCGGCGACGATTCGCCGCCCTCCTGGTTCGGCCCCGGCCTGGGAGACAGCGAAGCAGCCGCTTTCGACGAGGCGCCCCAAGTGCCGTCGTCCAATGGCGATTCGCAGTTCTTCGTTCCGCAGCCTCGCCGGCTGATCAACGCCGGAGGCAGCGCCTTCCAGCGTCTCTACCGCGCCTTTCTTGGCGCGCGCATGGCGCTTGGCCTTGCTCTGATCGCCACGCTGCTGCTCGCCGCCAGCCTTGGTGGCAGCACGCCACGCTGGACCTTGCTGGTCTGCGGGCTCTATGCGCTGGAGGCCACCGTCCTCTGGCTCTTGCCACGCCTGCAGCGCAGCGCCTCGGTGCAAGCACTGTCTCGATTGAGCAGCCCGCAATGGCTGGCCAGCATCGGCTTCGACCTCGTGCTGTTCGGTCTTCTTCATGCCACCGACCGCAATGCCAGCGTCAACTACGGCGCCTTGTTCGTGCTGCCGGTGCTGATGGCGGGCGTGCTGACCTCGCGCCTCCTGACCTTGGCTACCGCCGCGATGGCCGCGCTCTTGATGCTGGGTACGGCAACCTGGGCCTATGTGTTCGGCCTGGAGCTCGACCTGCGCCTGACCCAGGCCGGCATGACCGGAATCGGCCTCTTCGTGATCGGGCTGCTGGCCAACGAGCTGGCCAGTCGGCTGGCGCGCGAAGAGCGGGCGGCGCGCGGCAGCATGGAGCTGGCGCGTCAGCAGGCGCAGTTGAATCGCCTCGTGATCGACGAGATGCAGGAGGGCGTGCTGGTGGTGGACCGGCGCGGCCGCGTTCGGGCCGCCAACCCTTCGGCGCGCGCACTGCTCGGTGAGCGCCAGGCGGTGCGCACGGCGCCGTTCCAGTTGCGCGGCGTGGCCGCCTGGGAGGCCCTGGTGCGCGCGGTGGAGCAGGCCTTCATTGAAGGCCGCTGGCCGGAGGAAGGGCGCGACGTCATTCTGCGCTTCAGCCCGGACGCACAACGCGGCTTGCGCCTGCGCATGCGCTTCACCCGCTCGCGCGACAGCCAGGCCAGCGAAGACCTCTGTGTGCTGTTCATCGAAGACCACCGCAATGTGCTCGCGCGCAGCCGGCAGGAAAAGCTGGCGGCGATGGGGCGCGTCTCGGCCGGCATTGCGCACGAAATCCGCAACCCGCTCGCGGCCATTGCGCAAGCCAACGCCCTGATGGCAGAAGACGCGGACGACGCCCAGCAGCGCCAGTTGACCGGCATGGTGGCGGCCAACGTGGAGCGCCTGAAGCGCATCGTCGACGACGTGATGGAACTGGCGCCGGGCCGGCCGCCGCAGGCGGTGCCGATTGATCTGGCGCGCCTGCTGCCTGAAATCTGCTCCGACTGGGCGCGAACGAACGACCTGTCGCTGGGCGCCGCCAGCCCTCTGCGCCTGAGCCTTCCGCCTGGCAGCTGGCTGGCGCAGTTCGAGCCCGAGCATCTGCGTCGTGTGGTGATCAACCTGCTCGACAACGCCCTGCGCCATTCGCCGCGCCAGCCCGGCGCCCTGCATGTGCGCGTGCTGCCGGGGCAGGCAGAGGAGATCCTGCTGTCGGTCTTCAACCTCGGTGCGCCGATCACGCCCGAAGTCGAGCGGCATCTGTTCGAGCCCTTCTTCTCGACCCGCAGCCGAGGCAGCGGCCTTGGCCTGTATATTTGCCGCGAACTGTGCGAGCGCTACGGCGCGCGCATCGACTATCGCCGCCACGAGGGTGCGGCCCAGGCGGGCAATGAATTCATTCTGAGCCTTTGCCGCAGCGCCGCGGCCGGCACTTCACACGCCATCGGATGAGCGCCAATCAAAGCCTGCTGGTCATTGACGACGAGCCCGACCTGCTCACGCTGTACGAGCTGACGCTGCTGCGCGAAGGCTATGAGCTGGAGACTGCCGGCACGGTCGAGGCGGCACTTGAGCGCCTGCAAAGGCGCGAGTTCAGCGCCGTCATCACCGACATGAAGCTGCCCGATGGCAGCGGGCTCGATGTGCTCATTTGGCTGGAGCGCGCCGGCCGCCGCGAGAAGACGCTGGTCATCACCGCCTTTGGCTCGCCCGAGAACGCAGTCGAGGCCTTGAAGGCGGGTGCGTACGACTACCTGACCAAGCCAGTCGACCTGCGCCAGTTCCGCATGGTCGTGGCGTCGGCGCTGGGCCGTAGCCCGCGGGTCGAGCAGGCGCCGGCGACGGTGGCAAAAGCCAGCAGCAAGTCTGCGTCCGCGCCCGGGCCGTCCGCGGCGCCAGCGCCGGCCGCCGCCTCGCTTGAATCGAGCACCGACGCTGCGCTCAGTGCGGCCTTGCACCGGCTGGCCGGCGATTCATCGGCGATGCGCCAGGTGCGTTCCCTGATCGGCAAGGTGGCCCGCAGCATGGCGCCGGTGCTTCTGCAAGGTGAGTCCGGCACCGGCAAGGAGCTTGTGGCGCATGCGGTGCATGATGCCGGTGCGCGTGCTTCGGCACCCTTCGTCGCCGTTAACTGCGGTGCGATTCCCGAGCAATTGCTGGAGGCTGAGTTCTTCGGCTATCGCAAGGGCGCATTCACCGGCGCGAATGAAGACCGCGACGGCTTCTTCAAGGCCGCACACGGCGGCACGCTGTTCCTGGACGAAATCGGCGACCTGCCACTGGCCATGCAGAGCAAGCTCTTGCGCGCGATCCAGGAGCGCTCGGTGAGGCCGGTGGGTGCGGTGGCGGAGTCGCCGGTGAATGTGCGCATCCTCAGTGCCACACACAAGGACCTCGGCGCCGAAGTCGCAGCAGGCCGCTTCCGGCAGGATTTGTTCTACCGTCTCAACGTGATCCAGATCCGGGTGCCGCCACTGCGTGAGCGCATCGAAGACCTGGCGGCGATCAGCGAGAGAGTGCTGCAGCGCATTGCGCACGACGCCGGCGTCTCGCCGCCACCGCGCCTCACCAGTGCTGCGCTGGCACAGCTGGCGCGCTATGCCTTCCCGGGCAATGTGCGCGAGCTCGAGAACCTGCTGCACCGGGCGCTGGCGCTGTCCGGCAGTGAATCAATCGACGCCGAGGACCTGGACTTGCCGGACGCCGCCTTGGACGATTCACAGTTCGCTGCTCTGGACGACCCGCTGGCCAGTCTGGTGCCGGCATCGCCAGGGCGTGTGTCGGACGACGAGGCCGAGCTGCCTCACGACCTGGCCCTGCACCTGGACGATGTCGAGCGCAACATCCTGGTGCGAGCGCTCGAGCGCCATCGCTACAACCGCACGGCGGCTGGCGCGGCACTGGGCCTGTCCTTGCGCCAGATCCGCTACCGCATGGCACGCCTGGGCATCACGGTGGGCGAGGGTGGTAGCGACAGCTGAAGAGCAGGGTTTGCGAGGGCCCCAGACTATCCCTAGTGGTGGCTTGCGAACTGTTACAGCGGTGCTCGCGTCGGCCCGCCGCGAACCGTCCTGAAGCGCTGCCGCCGACCGTCGCCGGCGCAAGTGCAAAGCACCAATTGGCGCGGCCTGGCGAGCGATTTCTTGCTGCAAGCCAGCATTGATGCGGCCCGCCGTCGGCACCCATCGGCCGGCACGCAGTGAGCCCGCGATAGAGCGGGCAAGACCTGGCCCGAAAGCCTCGCGCCAGACTGCTTCGCTAGCCAATTCGCCCCCCTAGGTCAACAGTGTTCGTACGCTATTGGTAGTGCTTGAAGGGGTGTTGACCCCCAGATATAGTGTCCTTTCGTGCTATTCTCCTGACTCGGTTTCACACCGCAATGCCTGTCTCAAAAGCTGTTCCCGGAGACCCTCAAGGCCACGCTGCATTCGCAGTCAGTGGTGTCTGGGCTCAGGCATCGGTGAATGGCCAGCCGAGTGCCAGCGAGCTAACCGAGCCCAAACAAAGACCCAAGTAAAGCCACGGCTGCAGCCGCACATGCCGCCGCGGCTTTGCCATTCCGATTCGAACGAAAAGACAAGGAAGTAGACCCACCATGCAAACCCATCTCGCCCAGCCCGTCGTCGCCGAAGGCGCGAGCCGCGTGCCTGCCACCGACAGCGCAGCGGCGCCGCAGTCGTCGGCATACCTGGCCTACCAGATCATTCGCCGCAATGGTGCGGTCGTGTCCTTCGAGCCCAGCAAGATTGCTGTGGCCTTGATGAAGGCCTTCCTGGCAGTGCATGGCACCAGTGGCGCGGCTTCGGCCAGCGTGCGCGAGACGGTGGACGGCCTGACCGAAAACGTGGTGCGCGCCCTGCTGCGCTCGCGTCCCAGTGGCGGTACGTTCCATATTGAAGACGTGCAGGACCACGTCGAGCTGGGTCTGATGCGCGGTGGTCACCATGAAGTGGCCCGCGCCTACGTGCTGTACCGCGAGCGTCGTGCGCAAGAGCGCCTGCGCCAGGGCGAGGGCGCTGCCCCCAAGGCTGCGGAAGCCAGCATCCATGTGATCGATGGCGGCCAGCGCGTGCCATTGGACCTGGCCAGCCTGCAGGCGCTGATCGTCTCCAGCTGCGAAGGCCTGGGCGCCGACGTGAAAGCCGAGCCCATCCTGGCTGAGACCAAGCGCAATCTGTACGACGGCGTGCCGATCGACGAGGTCTACAAGGCCTCCATCCTGGCCGCCCGCACGCTGATCGAGAAGGACCCGAGCTACAGCCAGGCCACGGCGCGCCTGCTGATGCACACCATCCGCAAGGAAATCCTCGGTGAGGAAGTCACCCAGGCCGAGATGCACCAGCGCTATGCCGAGTACTTCCCGCAATTCATCAAGAAGGGTGTGCAGGCCGAGCTGCTGGACGAGAGGCTGCAGCAGTACGACCTGGCCAAGCTGGGCGCCGCACTGAAGGCTGATCGCGACTTCCAGTTCGACTACCTGGGTCTGCAGACCCTGTTCGACCGCTACTTCCTGCACACAGAAGGCAAGCGGATCGAGATGCCTCAGGCCTTCTTCATGCGCGTGGCCATGGGCCTGGCGCTGAACGAGATCAACCGCGAAGCGCGCGCCATCGAGTTCTACGAAGTGCTGTCGAGCTTCGACTTCATGTCCAGCACGCCGACGCTGTTCAACTCGGGTACCCGCCGCTCGCAGCTCTCGAGCTGCTACCTGACGACGGTGGCCGACGACCTGGATGGCATCTATGAGGCGCTGAAAGAGAACGCGTTGCTGTCCAAGTTCGCCGGTGGTCTGGGCAACGACTGGACGCCGGTGCGGGCCCTCGGTTCGCACATCAAGGGCACGAACGGCAAGTCGCAAGGCGTCGTCCCCTTCCTCAAGGTGGTCAACGACACGGCCGTGGCCGTGAACCAGGGCGGCAAGCGCAAGGGCGCCGTCTGCGCCTATCTGGAATCGTGGCACCTGGACATCGAAGAGTTCCTGGAACTGCGCAAGAACACCGGCGACGACCGCCGCCGCACGCACGACATGAACACGGCGAACTGGATCCCCGACCTGTTCATGCGCCGCGTGATGGACGGTGGCGACTGGACACTGTTCAGTCCGTCCACCTGCCCGGACCTGCACGACTTGTTCGGCAAGGCCTTTGAGACGGCCTATGTCGCCTACGAGCAGAAGGCCGACCGCGGCGAGATCAAGCTGTTCAAGCGCATGCCCGCCAAGGACCTGTGGCGCAAGATGCTCTCGATGCTGTTCGAGACCGGCCATCCCTGGATCACGTTCAAGGACGCCTGCAACGTGCGCTCGCCGCAGCAGCACGTTGGCGTGGTGCACTCGTCCAACCTGTGCACCGAGATCACGCTGAACACCAACGACAGCGAAATCGCGGTCTGCAACCTGGGCTCGGTGAACCTGAAGCAGCACTTGAAGGACGGCGAGAACGGCAAGGAAATTGATCACGCCAAGCTGCAGAAGACCGTCGCCACGGCGATGCGCATGCTCGACAACGTCATCGACATCAATTACTACGCCGTCAAGAAGGCACGTGATTCGAACCTGCGTCACCGCCCGGTGGGCCTGGGCATCATGGGCTTCCAGGACGCGCTGTATGCGCTGCGTACCCCGTACGCCTCGCAAGCTGCTGTCGAGTTTGCCGACCGCTCGATGGAAGCCGTCTGCTACTACGCCTACCTGGCTTCGACCCAGCTCGCCGAAGAGCGCGGCCGCTACTCGAGCTATCGCGGCTCGCTGTGGGACCGCGGCATCTTGCCGATCGACTCGCTCGATCTGCTGGCCGAAGCCCGTGGTGGCTATGTGGAAGTGGACCGCAGCTCGACGATGGACTGGGATGCGCTGCGCGCCCGCATCGCCCAGCACGGCATGCGCAACAGCAACTGCGTGGCCATCGCCCCGACCGCGACCATCTCCAACATCATCGGCGTGGATGCATCGATCGAGCCCTGCTTCGGCAACCTCTCGGTCAAGTCCAACCTGTCGGGTGAGTTCACCGTCATCAATGAATCTCTGGTGCGTGACCTGAAGCGTCTGGGCCTGTGGGACGACGTGATGGTGATGGACCTGAAGCACTTCGACGGTTCGCTGCGCCGCATCGACCGCGTGCCGGATGAGCTCAAGAGCCTGTATGCAACGGCCTTCGAAGTCGAGACCGAGTGGCTGGTCGAGGCTGCGGCCCGCCGTCAGAAGTGGATCGACCAGGCGCAGAGCCTGAACATCTACATGGCCGGCGCATCGGGCAAGAAGCTCGATGAAACCTACAAGCTCGCCTGGTTGCGCGGCTTGAAGACGACCTACTACCTGCGCACGATCAGCGCCTCGTCAGCAGAGAAGAGCACGGTCACGAAGTCGGGTCAGCTGAACGCCGTGTCGAACTCAGGTGGTGCTGTCTACGCAGCGCCGGTGGTTGTCGAGACCACCGTTGTTGTTGAAGACACCACACCCGCCACCGACATCAAGTTCTGCGCGATCGACGACCCAGGCTGCGAGGCCTGCCAGTAATTCGATGTGTGCAAACGTGGCCGCGATCGCGGCCACGTTTTCTGCTCATCGCGAGAGAACCCAGTGTTCATCGATGCAAAACGCCGACGGCATTTTTTGCGACCTGTGCGTGACTGCATCGATGAACACTTGATTGCCTCGACATCGAAGCGCCCTGTGCGTGAGAAAAGTCGATGCAGTCGAGCAACAGCGAAGTGCATTTGCTGTCAAGAAGTCCTTGGTGTTTGAACACAACACTCCGATAATTCGCCTCGATAGGAAGCCCACCATGCTTGATTGGGAAGAAGAACTGAAGCCCGCTCAACGAGTCACTCCGAACATCGCACCGAGTCTTGCTCAGGTCGCGAGCGCTTCAGTCTCCCCCTCGCATTCCGCCCCCGCTGCCGCAGCCGTTCCCGCCGCCACCGAGCGCCGCGTGAAGGCCGCCGACAAGCGCATCATCAACGGCCAGACCGACGTCAATCAGCTGGTGCCGTTCAAGTACAAGTGGGCCTGGGAAAAGTACCTTGCCACCTGCGCCAACCACTGGATGCCGCAGGAAGTGAACATGTCGCGCGACATCGCCTTGTGGAAGGACCCGAACGGTCTGACCGAAGACGAGCGCCGCATCATCAAGCGCAATCTCGGCTTCTTCGTGACCGCCGATTCGCTGGCCGCCAACAACATCGTGCTGGGCACCTACCGCCACATCACGGCACCCGAGGCCCGCCAGTTCCTGCTGCGCCAGGCCTTCGAAGAAGCGATTCACACGCACGCATATCAATACATCGTCGAGTCCCTCGGCCTCGATGAGAGCGAGATATTCAACGCCTACAACGAAGTCAAGTCGATCCGCGACAAGGACGAGTTCCTGATCCCCTTCATCGAAGCGATCATGAACCCGAACTTCGTCACCGGCACTACGGCGAACGACCAGACGCTCTTGAAGAGCTTGATCGTCTTCGCCTGCCTGATGGAAGGTTTGTTCTTCTACGTCGGCTTCACGCAGATCCTGGCCATGGGTCGCCAGAACAAGATGACGGGTGCGGCAGAGCAGTACCAGTACATCCTGCGTGACGAGTCGATGCACTGCAATTTCGGTATCGACCTGATCAACCAGATCAAGCTTGAGAACCCGATGCTCTGGACGGCAGAGTTCAAGGCCGAGATCAAGGCCCTGTTCCTGCAAGCCGTCGAGCTCGAGTACCGCTATGCCGAGGACACCATGCCGCGTGGCGTGCTGGGCCTCAATGCTTCGATGTTCAAGGGTTATCTGCGCTTCATCGCGAATCGTCGCGCGGTGCAGATCGGCCTCGAGGAGCTCTTCCCGAACGAGGAAAACCCGTTCCCCTGGATGAGCGAAATGATTGACCTGAAGAAGGAACGCAACTTCTTCGAGACGCGTGTCATCGAATACCAATCGGGTGGCGCGCTCAGCTGGGATTGAGTGAGCGGGTTTGGCAAGGCGTGTGCTGTTGCCTGACCGTTCAACGCGAGAGAGTTTGAAAGATTGGCGCTTGAGCAGCGACCTTGGCCACTTGATGAAGCCAAGGCGGGCAAAAGCGCAAACCAATTCACCGCACCGGGGCGCTCCTCCTGGGCGACTTCGGGTGGTGAATAACTGTTCAACGAGCGGCGTCGCCGTGAGTTGGGCAGTGCTTCTTACCTTGATCAAGGAGAACTGTAATGGCAACTGCAAAGAAGGCGCCGGCCAAGAAGGCCGCTCCCGCGAAGAAGGCCGCTCCGGCCAAGAAGGCTGCACCGGCAAAGAAGGCCGCTGCTCCCAAGAAGGCCGCTCCGGCCAAGAAGGCTGCTGCTCCCAAGAAGGCTGCACCGGCAAAGAAGGCTGCTGCTCCTAAGAAGGCTGCACCGGCAAAGAAGGCTGCTGCTCCTAAGAAGGCTGCTCCGGCAAAGAAGGCCGCAGCTCCCAAGAAGGCTGCTCCGGCAAAGAAGGCTGCTGCTCCTAAGAAGGCTGCTCCGGCAAAGAAGGCCGCAGCTCCCAAGAAGGCTGCTGCTGCCAAGAAGCCCGCTGCCAAGAAGGCTGCACCGGCCAAGAAGGCTGCTGCTCCCAAGAAGGCCGCTGCTGCCAAGAAGCCTGCTGCCAAGAAGGCCGCTGCTCCCAAGAAGGCTGCTGCCCCCAAGGCCGCTGCCAAGCCTGCCGCTGCGAAGCCTGCTGCTGCCAAGCCTGCCGCCAAGCCTCCTGCAAAGAAGGCCGCCCCGGCTGCCAAGCCTGCCGCTGCTGCACCCGCGCCCGCTGCCAAGACGGCACTGAGCCCGCAAGCTGCATGGCCCTTCCCGACGGGCAACAAGCCCTGAGTGAAGCGCCACTAGGCGATCAAAACCCGGCTCCGGCCGGGTTTTTTTTCGCCTGCAGATCGAACGCAGGTCTTGGGTTTGTTGGAAGAGGCGCGGATTGCGCGTCTTGGCAGATCAGGGGTGGAAGATCTCGACCGTGTAGCCGGTCACGCGCTGGGTGCCGCTGCCAAAAACCAATTGCAAGGGCTGCTCGGCATTGGCGCTCAATCGATCTGTCTTCAAGTTGAAGTCGGCCGGCGACAGCATGCGACGCGCCACCAGCTGACCACTCGCATCCGTGAGGCTCAGGTCGACCCAGGGCAAGGCGAGCTCATGCGACGACTTGTTGCGCAGCGTCAGCGACAGCTTGTAGTTGTTGCCCGAGCCAGCCTGGCTCAGTGCAGTCTGCTCCACCGAGATCGCCTCGATGTGGCGCCAGGGCTGGATCTGGCAGCCCAGGGTCTCGCAGGCGGTGCGCAGGCTTGGCGCGGCGGCTGGGTATTGCGCGGCCAGTGCGTCGCGGAACTGCCAGGCAAACTGGGCGGCCAGCAACGCCAGGAGCAACACGCAAGCCAGGCCCAATGCCACGCGCACGCCGGGCCGTTGCCAGCGCTGCTGAGCCTGTGCGCGGCGGACGAACTCGGGCGTTGCTGCCTTCTTCTCAGCACCCTTGTCTGCAATTGATGCCGGGCTCGGTGCATCGGCTGGGTCGGCGGCAAGTTCGGCCAGCCGCGGCGTCAGCACGACATCGGGCTGGTCATCGACAGCGCTGAATCCGGGATCGACACGCTCATGCGACGCTGCCGACGGCAGTGCATCGCCAGGCTCGTCGAAGTGGGGATCGATCTGATGAGCTGGCGGCTCGGGAGGTGGCGCGGCAGGCGGCAGTGCTTCGGGCTCTTCTTCCCAGGACTCGATACCTTCCTCGATGCCGGGCTCCGGCTCCGGCGCCTGCGCCGTCATGTCAAAAGGCTCAGGCTCGATCGCCACCGCTTCTTCAGGCACGGCTGCCGCACCCTGGGCTGGCCATGCGGGCGGCGGCTCGCGGTCCATGTCGAAGAGCTGCTCGCGGGCGTCGAAGACCTCGGCACAGCGGCCGCAGCGCACCCAGCCGTCAGACACGCGCAACTGGTCCTGCACCACGCGGAAGATGGTGCCGCAGGCGGTGCAGCGGGTGGCCAGGCTCATGGGCGAATCATGCCATGGGCCTGGCAAGACCAGACCCCAGGGCGACCCTCGACAGCCAGGCGGTGCATCAGGCGGCGCGATGCGCAGTCATCAGGATCCAGCCTTCTTCGCTGTCGCTGACTTCAAGCTTCAACCATGGCGCGTAAGCTTCCTTCAGCTCATCGGCCTGACGCTCCAGGATGCCAGCCAGCACCAGATGGCCGCCCGCCGCCACATGGGCGCAAAGCAGCGGCGCAAGCAGTCGCAGCGGCGTGGCCAGGATATTGGCCAGCACCAGCGGGTACTCACCCTGGGCTGCGTCGGGCAGGGCTGCCTTGATGATGGATGGCACCTTGTTGGCGCTGGCATTGGCTTCGGTAGAGATCACCGCGGCCGGATCGATGTCTACCGCGTCGATGGCGCGCGCTCCATGCAGGGCCGCGCCGATGGCGAGGATGCCGGAGCCGCAGCCATAGTCGAGCACGCGATCCCAGCCCGGGGCCAGGTCCGCATGCTTGGCAATCCAGCGCAGGCACATGCGCGTGGTCGGATGCGTGCCGGTGCCGAAGGCCAGGCCCGGGTCCAGTCGCATCACCTTTTTTGCCTGGGCCGGGGCTTCATGCCAGGACGGCACGATCCAGAACTCGGGCGTGATCTCGACCGGCGCGAACTGCGACTGCGTCAGGCGCACCCAGTCCTGCTCGGGGACTTGCTGGACCGTCTGCACATGCACGTTCGTGGCCCAGTCCTGCGCCAGTATCAAGGTGGCGCACTCGGTGGCGTCGGCTTCGCTGGGAAACAGCGCGCGCACGGCGGAGCGCTGCCAGCCGCCCTTTGGGGCCGGCATGCCGGGTTCGCCAAAGAGGGCCTTCTCGGCATCAGTGTCCGCGTCTGCGTCTTCTACCGAGACGGCCAGCGCGTCGAGTTCCATCAGCGCATCGCTGACGGTCTCGACATCATCTTCGCCGCAGATCAGCACCAGTTCGTGCAGGGTCGGGTCACTCATGGTCAACGCTTGTGTTCGCTCATCCAGCTTTCCAGATAGTGGATGCTGGTGCCGCCTTCCATGAACTTGGCGTCGGCCATCAGTTCACGGTGCAGCGGGATGTTGGTCTGGATGCCCTCGACCACCGTTTCCGACAGGGCGATGCGCATGCGGGCCATGGCCTGCTCGCGGGTGTCGCCGTGGCAGATGATCTTGCCGATCATCGAGTCGTAGTTGGGCGGCACGAAGTAGTTCGTGTAGGCATGCGAGTCCACGCGCACGCCCGGGCCGCCGGGGGCGTGCCAGGTCGTGATGCGGCCGGGCGAGGGCACGAACTTGACCGGGTCTTCCGCATTGATGCGGCACTCGATCGCATGGCCGCGCATCTCGATATTGCGCTGCGTAAATGGCAGCTTCTCGCCGGCTGCAATCTTGATTTGCTGCTGCACGATGTCGATGCCTGTGACCATTTCGGTGACCGGATGCTCGACCTGCACGCGCGTGTTCATCTCGATGAAATAGAACTCGCCGTTCTCGTACAGGAACTCGAACGTGCCGGCGCCGCGGTAGCTCATCTTCTTGCAGGCGGCGGCGCAGCGGTCGCCCACCTTCTCGATCGAGCGGCGCGGAATGCCGGGTGCTGGTGCCTCCTCGATGATCTTCTGGTGGCGGCGCTGCATCGAGCAGTCGCGCTCGCCGAGCCAGACGGCGTTCTTGTGGCTGTCGGCGAGGATCTGGATTTCCACGTGGCGTGGGTTCTCCAGGAACTTCTCCATATAGACCTGTGGATTGCCGAAAGCCGCACCCGCTTCGGCGCGGGTCATCTGCACCGCATTGACCAGGGCTGCTTCGGTGTGGACCACGCGCATGCCGCGGCCGCCGCCGCCGCCTGCCGCCTTGATGATGACGGGGTAGCCGACAGCGCGGGCGATTTTGATGATCTCCTTCGGGTCTTCCGGCAGGGCGCCTTCCGAGCCTGGCACGCAGGGAACGCCGGCGCGGATCATGGCCTGCTTGGCCGAGACCTTGTCGCCCATCATGCGGATGTTTTCCGATGTGGGGCCGATGAAGGTGAAGCCGCTGCGCTCGACGCGCTCGGCAAAGTCAGCGTTCTCGCTCAGGAATCCGTAGCCGGGGTGAATGGCTTCAGCGTCGGTGACCTCGGCCGTGGCGATGATGGCCGGCATGCTGAGATAGCTCTGCGCGGAAGGTGCAGGGCCGATGCAGACGGCCTCGTCGGCCAGCTTCACATACTTGGCATCGCGGTCGGCCTCGGAATAGACGACGACAGACTTGACGCCCAGCTCGCGGCAGGCGCGCTGAATCCGCAGCGCGATTTCGCCTCGGTTGGCGATGAGAATTTTCTTGAACATGATCGAGCGTCCGTTGCGCTTACTCGATGATGAACAGCGCTTGGCCGAACTCCACCGGCTGGCCGTTCTCGACCAGGATCTTGGTGACCGTGCCGGTCTTGTCGGCCTCGATCTCGTTCATGATCTTCATGGCTTCGATGATGCAGATCGGTTCGCCTTCCTTGATGGACTGGCCGACTTCGACAAAGGCCTTGGCATTGGGGCTGCTGGAGCGGTAGAAGGTGCCGACCATGGGGGACTTGACCGTGTGGCCGGTTTCGGCAGCCGGCGCGGCAGCCACGGGGGCAGCCGGTGCGGCGGGCGGGGGCGCCACGGCAGGTGCGGCCATCGGGGCCTGCATGACCTGAGCCATCGGCACCATCGCCGAGCCGTCCTGTTTCACGATGCGCACCTTGCCATCGGCTTCGGTGATTTCGAGCTCGGAAATATTCGACTCGGACACCAGGTCGATCAGGGTCTTCAGCTTGCGCAGATCCATGAGGTCTTCTCCAACGGAATAGGTTGTATCTTGGTTTTCCAGTGCCGGGCGCACCCGTTTCGGCTTGTGGCCTAGCTCGGGCGGGCGAGCTTCTCAAGCGCGTACTGCAAGGCCAGCCGGTAGCCCGTCGGGCCTAAGCCGCAGATCACTCCGTCGGCCAGGTCCGAGAAATAGCTGTGCTGCCGGAAGGGCTCGCGCTTGTGGATATTGGACAGATGCACTTCAACAAAAGGCAGACCGACACCCGCCAGCGCGTCGCGGATCGCCACGCTGGTATGGGTATAGGCGGCCGGATTGATGATGACGAACTGGCATCCCTCCCGGCTCGCCGCCTGAATGCGATCCACCAGCTCACCTTCGTGGTTGCTCTGGAAGCATTCAAGCTTGGCCCCAGCTTTCTCTGCCATCTCTACGAGATCAGCATTGATTTCAGCCAAAGTTCGCGAACCATAGATCTGAGGCTCCCTGCTGCCAAGGAGATTGAGATTGGGTCCGTGAAGTAGCAGAATTTGCATCAGTGGCGCGTCCTGGCCCATTAGAGCGCAGACACTAGAAGCGAGAAAGGCTGGACTTTACGCTTTTTAGGCCCCAATCCAGCCAACTAGCCAGAAATATATCGCTTGACCACTTCAGGCGATTGAGTTCGCCAACTGGCGCAACTCGGGCAGGCTGGTGGGGCCGAGCTTGTTCCAGAAGGCCTGGCCCTGGGCGTTGAAAGCCACGGTGAAGGGCAGGCCGCCTTGCGGGTTGCCGAGTTTGCGCGCCAGATCCGTGCCGGTCAATCCGGCCAGGCCCAGGTCGAATTCGACCGGCACCTTCTTCAGAAAGGCCTGAACCGCGTCCGCCTTGTCGATGGCCAGGCCGACGACCCTCCAGCCCCGGGCCGCAAACTCGCGCTGGAATTCGTTCAGCTCGGGCAACTCCTTGACGCAGGGCGGGCACCAGGTCGCCCAGAAATTGACGAGCAAGGGCTGGCCTCGCAGGCCGGCCATCTGCAGTTGGCCGCCGGCAGGCTTGTCGAACGCGGCAGCCCACAGGCCGCCGAGCGACTCCGTGGCGGCTGCCTGCCTGGATTCCTCCCTGGCTTGCCGGCGCAGGGCCAGCGTGAGGCCGGCTGCAGCCGCTGCCACGGCCACGCCGCCCACCAGCAGGCGGCGCTTTTGCTTGTCAGGGGTGCTGTTCGTCATGGCTGGGCTGTTTCCTTTTCAATCAGCTGGCGCAAGGCGGCCAGGTCGCCGCGCTCGCTGCGGCCGCGGGTGTCGGGCTTCAGGGCGCCGCGCAAATCGTCAAAGTCCAAGATGGTCAGCAGAACCAGCACCTGCTCGTTCAGCTCCCGACAGTTCACCGACAGCGC
Source organism: Paucibacter sp. JuS9 (assembly GCF_044043925.2). Lineage (NCBI taxonomy): Bacteria > Pseudomonadati > Pseudomonadota > Betaproteobacteria > Burkholderiales > Sphaerotilaceae > Roseateles > Paucibacter sp. JuS9. Next base: position 3,149,868 of record NZ_CP194172.1, on the reverse strand, counting down.
CAGCACGTCCACCTCGCGGCCATGCGCCGTGCTGCTGCCAACCTCATAGTCCAGACCCTGGTTGATCAGCGCGATCTCGGTGGACTTGCTGTCGTCGCAGAACAGCTGCAGGTGGATATTGGAAAGCCGGGTGGCCGTGCCACGCCAGACGGCGCCGCCGAGGTGGGGCCGGAACTCGGCCAGCCGCTCCATCCACTGGGCGGCCAGCGCGCGCAAGGCGGCCAGCTCGGTCGGCTGGGTGTCGGCACAGAACAGGGCCAGGTACTCGCGCACCTGGTCTTCCAGCTCGTCGTTGTCTGGCAGCTCGGTGCGGCGGTTCAGGCCGAGCTGCTTGACGGCGCGCTGCTTGGCCGGGCCGTACTCCAGGCCTTCTTCAACAACCATCCGCGCGGCGGTGGCGGCAATCTCTTGCTTGATGTCACTCATGGCAGTTCGACCGCACTCATTCTTGCTTCCACCGTCCCGGCGCGCGCAAGCACATAGGGCGAGGCGGGCCGTTTCTCGAAGCGCTTGGGCGCCGGCAGCATCACGGCCAGCCGGGCTGCCTGGTTGGCGCCAAGAATCCTGGCATCGACATGGAAATAGTGGCGCGCGGCGGCCTGGGCGCCAAACACGCCTTCGCCCCATTCCACATTGTTCAGATAGATCTCGAGGATGCGCCGCTTGCTCAAGAGGCCCTCCAGCATGAAGGTGATCAGGAACTCCTGACCCTTGCGTGCCAGGTTGCGCTCGCTGCTCAGGAACAGGTTCTTGGCCAGTTGCTGGGTGATCGTCGAGCCGCCCACTACCTTGGCCACCGGTTTGGTGGGGGCGGCCGGGTTACGGGCCAGGCGCTTGTCGACCTTGGCCTGCTCGCGCTGGTTCTTGTCCCAGGCCTTTTCCAGCGCATCCCAATCGACGCCGCCATGGTCGGCAAAGCCGGCGTCCTCGCTGGCGATCACCGCGCGGCGCAGATTGGCCGAGATCTGATCTCTATCGACCCAGTCCTGGCTCCACAGCAGCTGATGCTTCTCGGTCGTGATGCGCAGCATCTCCGAACGCTGGAAGCTCGTGGACTGCGGCGCAAGCAGGTTCATCAAGGCGATACGGCCGGCAAAGTAGAGCTGCAGCGCGATCACGCCCAACAGCACGAGCGCCAGCAGTCGCCAGAGTTGCTTGAGCATGATCAGACCCCGAGCCGCGCGCGCAGCGCCGCCAGCACCGTGGCGGTTTGCGGCCTGACGCCCCGCCAGACTTGGAAGGCCTCGCCGGCCTGCTCGACCAGCATGCCCAGGCCGTCGCGACCCTCGGCGCCATGGGCGGCGGCCCAGTCCAGGAAGGGCTGGGCCTTGGGGCCGTACATCATGTCCAGCGCCAGCGCGCCAGGCGCCAGTACTTCGGCAGGCACCGGTATGCCAGCACCAGCCAGGCTGGCAGCGGTGGCGTTGACGACGACGTCGAAGCCTCGGCCGCAAGCATCGAGCGCCGCGGCGCGCAAGTTCACTTCATATTGAGCAGCCCATGCGGCATGCGATGCCACCAGGGCGTGCGCCTTGTCCACGCTGCGATTGGCCAGCACCAGCTCAGCGGGGCGCGCAGCCAGCAGCGGCCCCAGCACGCCGGCCGAAGCGCCGCCGGCGCCAATCAGCAGGATTCGCTGACCGGCCAGCGGCCGGCCGGCATTGCGCTCGATATCGCGCAGAAGGCCGACGCCATCGGTGTTGTCGGCGAACCAGCCCTCGTCATCGAAGCGCAGGGTGTTGGCAGCGCCGGCGAGCAGGGCGCGTTCGCTGCGCCGCGCTGCCAGTTCGAAAGCCTCGAACTTGAATGGCACGGTCACGCTGCAGCCACGGCCGCCTTCATTGGCGAACTGCTTCAGCGTGGCGGTGAAGCCGTCGAGCGGGCAGAGCAGGCGCCCATAGTCCAGCTGCTGGCCGGTCTGCTCGGCGAAGGCCGCATGAATCCACGGCGACTGGCTGTGTTCAACCGGATTGCCGGCGACGGCATAGCGATCCATTGCAATCAATTCCTGTCAGCGCCCGCTGAGTGAGGTCTCGAGACCATCGTCGCGGGTGAACTTGAAGCGCGAGGTGATCACCAGCACTTCGGCGCCACGCCGCATCGCATTGGTGAAATTGCCGAAGGGCGCGGCCGCGCTGACGATGGCCTCGGCCCGACGGTCCAGATTGGCATTGCCTGAGGAGGCCACGATGTCGGTCTCGATCACGCGGCCCCGCTGGTCCACGTGGATGTTCATGGTCAGCTCGCCATACAGCTTTTGGCCGCGGAACTCAGGGAAGTCGCGCGTACCGCGGTCTTCGATCCGGCGGCGCAGCGCGTCGTAATACTGGGCGTACACCACCTCGCGGGTGGCCGGGCTGATGTAGCGCTTGCGCGGGCGCGCGTTCTCTTCATTCACCCGCTTCTCTATCGTGGCCAGGATCTGCACCAGCTGGCGGCGGCGCTCGGCCTGCTCGCGCGCTTCCTGGGAGCCCTTGTCGCGCTGCGGGTCGGGCGCGGGCAGCAGGGCAATGTCGCGGCGCAGCTGGGCCAGCAACTGCTCCTGCTGATGGCGCAGCGTATCGATGCGTGCATGCTGCACTTCGCTGGCCTCGCCAATCTCCAGGACCTTGGACGGCGGCAGCGGCGATGTGGCTCGGCCGACATCGGTATTGCCGCCGCCTGCCAGATTGGCCTGCGCCAGCACCTGCGGCTTCTCCGAGGCCTCGTTGGCCTTGGTGTTGACCAGCACCACCTCGAGCGGCGTGTCCTGGAAGATGCGGTTGAAGCTCTCGGGATCGACGATGCGCAGCGTCAGCAGACCCGCGTGGGCCCCCAGGGACACCAGCAAGGCGAGATGCAGGGTCGAGAGCTTCTTCTTGGCCGTCATCGTCAGGCGGTGCTGCCCTCGGCGGGTGCCTCGTCGGCGTTGACATCGATGGCCAGCGTCAGCGGGCCGCTGGCTTCGACCTCGTCGTCCTCGGCTTCTGCTTCCTCGGCGCTGGCGGCGGCAGGTGCTTCATCCAGACGCTCGACCAGGTTGGCATGCACGTCCAGCGTCATCTCATCGACGCCGGTGATGCGCACCTTGACGTGCGTGCCGCGCGGCAGCGGCTCGCAGCCCAGGGCCTTGAAGACGAGGGGCAGATCGTCGGCGCGCACCAGGCCGTCCTTCATCACGGCGGCTGACAATTCGGTGATGCCGGCCTGCGCAAGGTGGCGCAGCGTCCAGTAGCGCTCGATGGCCGACTGGAAGCCGTTGTAGGCGCTGTACGCTGCATCGAAGCCCGAAATGATGGAGAAGAGCTGCGCATCCTTGGGCTTGAATGGCGCCACCAAGGCGGCGGTGCGGCCATGCCTGGCGCAGGCAATGATCTGCCACTGGTTGACCAGGTCTACATAGCGGCGCAGCGGCGACGTGGCCCAGGTGTACTGTGCCACGCCCATGCCGGCGTGCGGCAGGGCCTTGGTACCCATGCGCACCTTGATGCCGGGCGCGAGGCTGGCCTGGCTGCGGTAGATGCCGGGCAGGCCCAGTTCGTTGAGCCAGCCGCCCCAGGTCGAGTTCGCGAGGATCATGGCCTCGGCCACGATCAGGTCCAGCGCCGTGCCGCGGGCGCGCGTGCTGATGCTGACTTCTTCCGTGCCATCAGGCTCACGCTCACCGCCCGAGCTCAGGCGGAAGTTGTAGTCCGGCCGGTTGAAGGTTTCGGGCTTGCCGCGCACGACTTCGCGCTCTGCCTTCAGATGCTTGGCAAGCCGGAAGGCAAAGGCCAGCTCCGGCGCGAATTCATACGTGGCCGGCTCGGCGCCGCTGAGCGTGGCCTCGGTGATCACGTCGTCCAGCTTGTCGTGGCGCAGATTGCTCTTGATCGGCACGCGCTCGAGCTTGGTCTCGCTGGCCTTCACCGCGAGCGTGGCCTCGTCCATCGTGACGTAGAGCGACACGGCCGGGCAGTCGCGCCCTTCGGTCAGCGTGTAGACCTGCACCACCTCGTCCGGCAGCATGGTCAGCTTCCAGCCGGGCATGTAGACGGTGGAGTAGCGGTCTCGCGCCACCTTGTCGACAGCTGAGTCCGGCTGGATTGCCAGGCCAGGCGCGGCGATGTGCACGCCGAAGATCACGGTACCGGTGCCCAGGCCCTGCACCGACAGCGCATCGTCGATCTCGGTTGTGGCCGAATCGTCGACCGAGAAGGCGGCGACCGGGGCCAGCGGTAGCTCGTCCTTGATCTCGGGCGCAGTGAGCGCCGGGAAGCCGGTGCCCTTGGGGAAGTTGTCGAACAGGAAGCGCTTCCAGTGGAACTGGTAGGCGCTGGTGATCGCACCCGCGTCTTTCAGCAGGTCCAACGGTGCCTTGTGCGCCAGCTTGGTGGCCTCGACCACGGCCTTGTACTCGGGGCCGTTCTTGTCGGGCTTGAAGAGAATCTTGTAGATCTGATCCTTGATGGCCGCCGGGCAGTTGCCGGCCGCGAGCTCGGTAGCCCAGGCCTCGATCTGCAAGGCCTGCTGTTTCTTGCGCTCGATGCCGAGCAAGGCGGCCTTGACGATCTCTTCCGGGGCCTTCTTGAACTGGCCCTTGCCGGCGCGGCGGAAGTAGTGCGGCGCCTCAAACAGGCGGAAGAGGGCGGCCGCCTGGTGCGCGATACCAGCCTTGGCATCGAAATAGTCGCGTGCCAGCTCGGCAAAGCCGAACTCGGTCTCGGGCGCGAATTCCCAGGCCAGGTCCAGGTCGATCTCCTGGGCCAGGCGCTGACCCTCGGCGATCAGCTCGGCGGGGGCGGGCTTGTCGAACTTGAGCAGCACATTGGCTGCCTTTACTTTGACGCGCTTGCCCGAGTCCAGCTCCACTTGCATGGAGCTGTCGGCTTCGGACATCACGCGGCCGGCGAGGAATTTTCCGGCTTCATCGAACAGGGCGAACATATGGCGGGCATTGTCGCCGATGCGCGTGCCCGGTTCGGGCAGCGCCGGGTCAGGGCTTGTGCCGGCTGCCTAGCCACTGGCTATCATGCGGGCGCCCATCACCACTTCCCTCTCTCTCAAACGATCGATGCGGTCCACTGATCGACTCAAGGTCTTGCTGCTGGGCCTTCTACTTTGGTCTCCTGGCCTGCTGACTCCCTTGCTTGCGCAGGGGCTGGACGCTGGCGAGTCGCTGGCCGCGCTGCTCTTGAGCCTGGTCGTACTGATGGCGCCGCTGTGCCTGATGCAGCGGCTGCGCGCCTACTTCCTGCTGTGGCTGCCGGTCGTGCCCATGATCCCCGTCTACGTCTACCTCTGCGCCTACTACCGCAGCGTGCCGGGCGATGTGTTGGTGTCGGCTGCGCTGCATAGCAGCCTGCGCGATTCCTGGATCATGGTGAGTTCTTTTGGATGGAAGCTGCTCTGGGTACCAGTCTGCCTCGCCCTGTATCTGCTCCTGCTCATCCGCCTTGGTGACGACGTCCGCTGGCGCTGGCGCCGGGCCACGCTGGCTGGCGTGCTGCTCTATGCCATGGTGGGTATGCTGGGTCGTCAGGACCTGGCCCATCACGTCAAGCTGCCGCCCCTGTTCGACGCCCAGGCGGCGGGCCTTGCCTTCCCGGTCAATCTGGCCTTGTCTATGCAGCGCAGCATCGAGCGCGACGAGAGCGACCGGGCCACGGTCACGGTGCAAGGGCGAAGTGAGCGGGCGGGGCCCATGCTCGTCGTCCTGGTGATCGGCGAAAGCGTCCGGCGCGATCACCTGAGCCTCAACGGCTATGCGAGAGAGACCACGCCGCGCCTGGACCAGCTTCGGCATGAACTGATCTCGTTCAGCGATGCAGTGTCCACTGCCCAATGGACGGCAGGGGCGGTCCCGCGGATCGTGGGCTGGGATGGCCCGGCTGGCCGGGCCTCGCTGGTGCAGACTTTCCGTGAGGCGGGCTTCACGACAGCCTGGTTGTCGAACCAGGAGGTATCCCAACTCGGTCGCGGCGCTGATGTGCTGGACCATTCGACCAGTGCCGCCGAACTCCATTTCCGCAAGGACGCGAGCCTGCTGCTGCCCTTCCAATCCTTTGTTCGCCAGGGTGGCGAGCGGCGCTTCGTCGTGCTGCATATGATGGGCAGCCACTTTCCGTATGAAGATCGCTATGCCGCTGATGCGCGCCGCTTCCGTCCGACGCTGACCGATGTCGGCGTGTCAGGGCAGCCCGGGTATGAGCACCGCGAGGCGACGATCAACTCCTACGACAACACCATCGTGGCCCTGGACCTTTTCCTCAGCCGGGTGATCGAAACACTCGGCTTGCTTCCGGCGCCGGCCGTGCTGATCTACACCTCCGACCATGGCGAGAGCCTCTTCGAAGAGGGCGGCAAGCTGTTCATGCACGGACGGCAGAAGGCGAGTTGCCCAGACCTGGAAGTGCCCCTGATCGTCTGGGCCAACCCTGCCTACCGCGAGCAGCGAGGCGAAATCGTGGCAGCACTGAGGAGCAATGCCGAGAAGCCGGTCAGCCATCGCGACCTGTTCGCGACGACGCTGGAGATCGCGGGCATTGACTGGGTTGGACGAACGGCCGGCCGCAGCCTTGCCTCCACCGGTTTCAAGGAGCAGGCGAGGCCGCTGACCGTGTTTCGCCCCGGTGAGGCAACGACTTATGAGGAGGTCTGCCCGGCGCCGACGGCGCTCAGACCGTCATCCCGCCCGACACCTCCAGCACCGCGCCATTGACGTAGCTGGCCTCGTCGCTGGCCAGGAACGCGTAGACATTGGCGATCTCTTCAGGCTTGCCCAGGCGGCGCAGCGGCACATGGGCCTGCATCTCATCGATGACCTTCTGCGGAATCGTGCCGAGGATGGGCGTCTCGATGAAGCCCGGCGCCACCGCATTGACTCGCACGCCCTTGGGCCCGAGTTCGCGGCTCCAGGTCTTGGTGAAGCCGATCACGCCGAACTTGGCGGCGGCATAGTTGGTCTGGCCGAAATTGCCGTAGATGCCGACGACCGAGCTGGCGTTCAGGATCACGCCTGCGCCTTGTGCCACCATGGTGTCGGCCACGGCCTGGGCGCAATGGAAGACGCCGCGCAGATTGACGTCGATCACCGCGTCGAACTGGGCCAGCGTCATCTTCTGCAGCCTTGCGTCCTTGGTGATGCCGGCGTTGTTGACCAGCACGTCGATGCGGCCGAAGTCCTCCAGCACGGCGGCCACCATCAAATCAACCGACACGCGGTCGGTCACGTCGACCGTGTGGCCGCGGGCGGTGGCGCCCAGCTTCTGGCAGGCCATCACGGCCGCTTCCACGCCCTCGGGCTTCAGGTCGCAAACGACAACCGTCGCGCCTTCCTGGGCGAATTTCAAGGCGGTCGCCAGGCCTATGCCTTGCGCCGCGCCGGTGATGATGCAGACCTTGTTCTTGAGTCTCATAGCTGAAGAAACTCCGTCAGTTCGTGGAGGTAGTCGTCGAAGTCTGCCAGCCCATGGTCGCTGCCTTCCAGCAGCTTGATGCGGCAATCTGAATAGCGGGCGTGCATCTCGCGCCAGTCCAGCACCTCGTCGCCCTTGGCGATCACGGCCATCAGGCGCTCGGGATGGGCCAGCTCGCCTACTGCCAGTGCGCGCAGTTCAGCGACGAATTCCGGCCGGAAGAAGAAGCGCTCGTCGGGGTTCTGCCAGCAGGTCTGCTCACCAATGTAGGCAGCCAGGTCGCGGGCGGGGTCCACCGCCGGATTCAGGAGCACCGCACGGCAGCCACGCGCCTGGGCCACCGCCGTGGCATAGAAGCCGCCGAGCGAGCTGCCCATCACGGCCATGGACTCGGCGGGCCAATGCCCGGTCAGCTCCGCTGCCAGTGCCATGGCTTCGCGGGGCGAGGGTGGCAGCTGCGGGCAGGCGAACTTGAGCTCAGGACGGTGCTCGGCCACCCAGGCCGCCATGCGCAGCGCCTTGGCCGAAGCCGGGGAAGAGCGAAAGCCGTGCAGGTAGAGCAGGTGGGTGGCGCGCATGGCGGTCGAGTCTATGCGACGAAGCAAGGATTTCCGGGTGCGGGCCACGTTGTCCTCGATTGACGGCAGGCGGCGGCGCAGCGAGAGTTGCGGGTTTTCGCCCGGGCCTTGCATGCCCGCCGGATTTCCAGTCTTGAACCGAAGGATTGATCGAATGAAGCTTTCGTCTGCCTCGCCCCTGAGCCTGTCTGCCGTCGCTGCAGCCGTGGCCCTGCTGAGCGCCTGTGCCACCACGGCGCCGACCACTGCACCGACCGCAGCCGCAACGCCCGCTGTGGCGCCGGCTGTGGCCACTGCCGCCGCACCGGCCGCTTCGGGTGCCGCGCCCGCTGCCGCGATGCCGCGCCCGCCAGCTGATCCGACGGCACCGAAGCCCTTCGCTGACGTGATCAAGGAAGCCAAGCAGCAGGACGGCCTGTTCCCGATCTGGCGCAAGGACGAGAAGGTCTGGCTCGAAGTGCCCAAGGCCATGCTCGGCAAACCGGTGCTGTTCACCGTCAATGTTGCCAATGCCGTGGGCGAGCGTGGCCTCTACGCCAGCCAGATGGCCGGCGACTGGATGATCGAGTTCCGCCGGGTGGGCAACCAGATCCAGCTGATCGCACCGAACACCAAGTTCCGCGCCGTCTCCGACCAGGGCTCGGCCCGCGCCATCGAGCAGGCTTTCTCGCCCAGCCTGATCGCTTCGGCAGCCGTGGCCAGCGCCGAGCATCCGACGCGCAAGTCGGTGCTGATCGATGCCGGCTTCCTGTTTGCCGACATCGCCGGCTACTCGACCAACCTCGAGATGGCCTACCGGCTGCCGTTCGCGCTGGACCGCGCCAATTCCTCGTTCGACTCCACTCGTGCCGAGAAGGAGCTGACCACGCTGACGGCGCGCATGCACTTCGCCACTGCACGCATCCCCGCACCGCCCTTGATGCCGTCGCCAGTCCCGGCGCCCACACCGCCGCGCGCCACGCCCGATCCGCGCAGCATGTTCGTCAGCTTCGTCTACAGCTTCGCGGCCCTGCCCGAGCAACTGATGAGCACCCGCGCGGCCGACCCGCGCCTGGGGCATTTCTCGGAGAGCTTCACCGACCTCGGCGGCGACATGAAGGCCGCCAACCGCGTGCACTACATCCACCGCTGGCGCCTGGAGAAGAAGGACCCGGCGGCGGCCTTGTCCGAGCCGGTCAAGCCCATCGTCTACTGGATGGACAAGAACATTCCGGCCAAGTACCGCGCCTCGGTCGAGGCCGGCATCACGGAATGGAACAAGGCCTTCGAGAAGATCGGCTTCAAGAATGCCGTGCTCGCCAAGCAGCAGCCTGACGACGCCGATTGGGACAATATGGATGCGGGGCACGCCTCGATTCGCTGGTTCGTCGGCGCCGACGTCGGCTTTGCCATCGGCCCCAGCAACACCGACCCGCGCACCGGCGAAATCCTCGATGCCGACATCGGCATGAGCGATGTGTTCTCGCGCGGCTCGCGCCGCCTGATTGCCGAAGACATCGGCAAGAGCGCTGATGCACCCTTGGCCCGCATCGGTCACAGCCACGATGAAGCTGCGTTCTGCAACTATGCGCATGAAGCGGCTGCCGACATGAGCTTCGCGCTGGACGTGCTGGAAGCCCGTGGCGACATCGCGCCGGACAGCCCTGAGGCCGAAGCCTATGTGCAGTCGGTCATCAAGGACACGATCATGCACGAGGTCGGTCACACCCTGGGCCTGAAGCACAACTTCAAGGCCTCGACCACGGTCACGCAGGCGCAATTGAAGGACAAGGCCTGGACCGACGCGAACCCGATCTCGGGTTCGGTGATGGACTACAACGCCGTCAACCTGGCCTTGAAGGGCGAGGCACAGGCCGCCTACAACCCGCACACGCTGGGCCCCTACGACTACTGGGCCATCGAGTACGCCTACAAGCCCATAGCCAAGGCGCAAGAGGCGGCCGAGCTGGCCAAGATCGCAGCGCGCAGCACCGAGCCGCAACTGGCCTATGCCGACGACCAGGACGCCGGTGGTTTCGGCGCTTACGACGGCATGGACCCGATGGCCAACCGCTTTGACCTGGGCGACGATCCGCTGGCTTACTACAAGAAGCGCTTCAAGCTCTCGCAAGAGCTGTGGGCCCGCGTGCAGGACCGCAAGCCGCAGGCGGGTGATGATCCGCTGCGCCAGCGCCGTTCGCTGATGGCCGGCTTCTCGCAGCTGGGCCGTGCAGCCGAGCTGGTGGGCAAGTACGTCGGCGGCATGCATGCCGTGCGCGACCTGCCGGGCTCAACCGGCCGGGCCAGCTTCACGCCGGTGGATCCGGCCAAGCAGCGCGAGGCCCTGCAGTTCCTGTCGACCGGCTTGTTCAGTGTCGATTCGTTCAAGTTCCGCCCCGAGTTCCTGTCCTCGCTGACCCTGGACTACAACGAGGGTGATCGTGGCGTGCCGCTGAACATTCCGGCTGCCGTGGCCCGCATCCAGACCGGCGCGATGGACCGCCTGCTGGCCACCAACACGGCCACGCGCCTGCTGGACATGCCCAGCTACCTGCCCGAAGCCAAGCGCCGCGGCCTGATCTCGCTGAGCGAGGTCTACCTGACGCTGCAGAACTCGATCTGGTCGGAACTGAAGAGCGGCGCCGAGATCGACCGCATGCGCCGCAACCTGCAACGCGAGCATCTGAAGCGCGTGCAAGCGCTGCTGACGCGCGGCTCGGCCACGCTGCCGCCGGACGCGCTGAGCCTGATGCGCCTGCATGCCACGCAACTGCAGGGCGAGCTGCGTGCAGCTTCGGCCAAGGGCGGCTTGTCGGTTGAGAGTCGTGCTCACCTGGCTGAGAGCTTGAGCAGCCTGAGCGAGGCATTGCGGGCGACGATGAGCCGCAGCTGATTGCGCTGAGTACGTAGGTACAGGAAGGCCCGCTTCGGCGGGCCTTTTTGTTGTCGTGAAGTGCGCGACTGTTCTCGGCACGTTGCAGCCACTCGCGAAGCCACGTCGGGAGAGCGTTGCACGGCAACCCGGGCAGCCGCACGGCTCAGGCAAGGGGGCCGGCCTTGCAGGCCGACTCCCCTGCGCTGCTCGCAACTCGGGGCGGCAAGCAACTCGCTTCTCTCACTTCGTTCGATGCGCTCAGACAGGGCGTGCCAAGTCAGTCGTTGAGGCACGCTGCGCGTGCTGCCCCGAGCCGCTGTGCTGCTCGGCCCCTTGCATTCACCGCGCAGCTGCCCGGGTCACCGTGCAACGCAGCGCCGCGTGGGGGTGTTTGCTCGCAGGCCACGAACGCTGCACGGGCACAGGCTGGCCCCGCTGCCGGGCGATTTGTGCGCGGCCGAGAGCGCAGCAGCGCGGGCCGGGCGTGCGCAGCACGCTTCAACAACTGACTTGGCGCGCCCTGTCTGAGCGGCACGAACGAAGTGAGTGGAGCGAGTTGCGCGCCGCCGGCCCGTGATGCGAGCACCGAGGGGAGTTGGCCGAGAGGCCAACCCGCGCACCATGAGCCCGGTGGCGGGGCCAGCCTGTGCCTACCGCCCGACCTCTGCAAGCGCGAAGCGAACGGCCGCAACGTGCGGCGGATCAGCCGTTCAGCGTGCCGCTGATTTGCTCTGTTCCCACTCTGGCCTGATCAGCCCAAACGTGTTCGCATCCACCGGCTGGCCTTGCACATACAGCAGACCCCTTGACAGCGCCTCGTGCTTGAAGCCCAGCTTCTCGGCCACGCCGCGCGAAGGGGCGTTGTTGGCCGACACCGTGCACTCCAGTCGGTAGACCTGCTGGAAGTTCTCGAAGAGATAGTCGACCAACCGGCTTGCGGCCTCGCTCGCATAGCCCTTGCCGCGCAGCGCCGGGTCGAAGATGGTCCAGCCGATTTCGCGCGCCGTCGTGTAGCGGGTGCGGGCGCGGAAATGCACCACGTTGCCGATCACTTGTTCTTCAGCGCCCTGCAGGTCGCAGATCAGCAGCATCTCGTAATCGTCGGTCGAGAAGCCGGTCTCGGCGAACTGCTTGATGACTTCGGACGGCGCGCGCATGCGGTCCGGCAGGAAGGTGCCGCGCGCCGCCGGATCGGCCGACATCTTGACGATCAGGGCCAGGTCGGCTTCGGTGGCATGGCGCAGGCCGATGCGTTCGCTGCGGATCATCTGGAGCTCAATCCTTCTTGCTCAATGCGTCCAGCAGTTTCTGATGGATGCCGGCAAAGCCGCCATTGCTCATGCACAGCACATGGTCCCCCGGCTTGGCTGCCTTGACGACCATGGCCACCAGCGCGTCGGCGTTGGCGCCGACAAGGCCTTGCGCGCCCAGGGGCTGCAGCGCCTCCGCGGCATCCCAACTCAAGCCGTCCTGGTTGCAGAAGCTCAGGTCGGCCTCTTCCAGTGCCCAGGGCAGCTGCGCCTTCATCGTGCCGAGCTTCATGGTGTTGGAGCGCGGCTCGAACACGGCCAGGATGCGCTCGAGCGGCGCGATGCGGCGGCGCAGGCCGTTCACCGTCGTGCGGATGGCCGTCGGGTGGTGGGCGAAGTCGTCGTAGACCTTGACTCCGCCCGCTTCGCCGCGCAATTCCATGCGGCGCTTGACGTTCTTGAACTCGCGCAGCGCGGCGGCTGACCGCTCGGGCGTCACGCCCAGATGCTCGGCCGCGGCAATGGCTGCCAGCGCATTCAACTGGTTGTGCTCGCCGCTCAATTCCCATTCGACGCGCGCCACCTTCAGGCTGCCGCGCAGCACGTCAAAGGCCTGCGGCTCGCCACGGGCACGCAGGGAGCCGGATTCTTCCTTGCGCCCACCAAAGCGCTGCACATCGCTCCAGCAGCCGCGGGTCAGCACGCGCTGGAGGGCTTCCTCGCGGGCATTGACGACCAGGCGACCACTGGCCGGCACGGTGCGCACCAGGTGATGGAACTGCGTCTCGATGGCGCCGAGGTCGGCAAAGATGTCGGCGTGGTCGAACTCGAGGTTGTTCAGGATGGCGGTGCGTGGCCGGTAGTGCACGAACTTGCTGCGCTTGTCGAAGAAGGCGGTGTCGTACTCGTCCGCTTCAATGACGAAAGGCGCACCGCTGCCCAAACGCGCCGAGACGCCAAAATTCTCCGGCACGCCGCCCACCAGGAAGCCCGGCTTCAGGCCGGCATGCTCAAGAATCCAGGCCAGCATCGAGGTGGTCGTGGTCTTGCCATGCGTGCCGGCCACAGCCAGCACGTGGCGGCCTTGCAAGACATGCTCGGCCAGCCACTGCGGCCCGCTGGTGTAAGGCAGGCCGGCGTCCAGGATGGCTTCCATCAGCGGGAAGCGGCCCTCGCTGGAGCGCGTGACCACGTTGCCGATCACGAACAGGTCGGGCTTGAGCTCCAGCTGCTCGGCACCAAAGCCGGTGATGAGATCGATGCCCAGCGCTTGAAGTTGCGTGGACATCGGCGGGTAGACATTGGCATCGCAGCCGGTGACCTTGTGGCCGGCTTCGCGGGCCAGTGCCGCCAGACCGCCCATGAAGGTGCCGCAGATGCCCAGGATGTGGATATGCATGCTCTTGCGCCTCGGCAGATCAGCGCAGCGCAGTGCGCGCAGCCGCCAGCGTTGCTTCGAGGTCGGCCTGGCTGTGGGCGGCTGAGACGAAGCCGGCTTCGTAAAGCGCCGGTGCCAGGTAGACGCCCGCATCCAGCATGCCGTGGAAGAACTTGTTGAAGCGTTCCTTGTCGGTCGTCATCACCGTCTGGTAGTTTTGCGGCAGCTCATCCATCAGGAAGAAGCCGAACATGCCGCCCTGGCTGTCGACGCTGAAGGGAACGCCGTTCTCGGTGGCGACCTGCTTCAGGCCATTGACCAGGAACTGCGTCTTTGTCGCCAGCGCTTCAAAGAAACCGGGCTTCTGGATCTCGCGCAGCGTGGCCAGGCCGCAGGCGGTGGCCACGGGGTTGCCGGAAAGCGTGCCGGCCTGATACACGCCACCCAGCGGCGCCAGGTGCTTCATGATTTCGCGGCTCGCGCCGAAGGCGGCCAGCGGCATGCCGCCGCCAATCACCTTGCCGAACACCGAGACATCGGGCTTGAAGCCCGGCAGGAGTGTGGCGTAGTGGCCTTGCGCGGAATGCAGGCCGACGCGGAAGCCGGTCATCACCTCGTCGAACACCAGCAGGGCGCCGTACTCGGTGCACAGTTCGCGCAGCCGCTTGACGAAGGGCAGGGCGGCGCGCACGAAGTTCATGTTGCCGGCAATCGGCTCGATGATCACGCAGGCCAGTTCCTTGCCATGCAGCTGGAAGGCTTCCTCGAGCTGCTGCAGGTTGTTGTACTCGAGCACGAGCGTGTGCTGGGCCACCTCCTCCGGCACACCGGCGCTGGTCGGGTGGCCGAAGGTGGCCAGGCCCGAGCCGGCCTTGACCAGCAGCGCGTCGGTGTGGCCGTGATAGCAGCCCTCGAACTTGATGAACTTGCTGCGGCCAGTGGCGCCGCGCGCCAGGCGGATCGCGCTCATCGTCGCTTCCGTACCTGAAGACACGAGGCGCACCTGCTCGATGCTGGGCACCAGCTTGATGATCTCTTCGGCCAGCTCGATCTCGCGCTCGGTCGGCGCGCCGTAGCTGAAACCCTCGCGCGCGGCCGAAATCACGGCCTCCAGCACGGCCGGGTGGCCATGGCCGAGGATCATCGGGCCCCAGGAGCCGATGTAGTCGATATAGCGCTGGCCTTCGGCGTCATAGATATAGGCGCCGTCGCCCCGCGTGATGAAACGAGGCGTGCCGCCGACAGCGCGGAAGGCACGCACGGGCGAATTCACGCCGCCAGGGATCACGCGCTGGGCGCGCTCAAACAGCGATTGGTTGCTCATATGGGAAATCTTCAGTGCATGCGGCGCGGCGCGCGGGTCGTCGGCTCGGCCGGGGTTTCTTCTTCATCCTCTTCCGGGGCCTGGAGCGCGATCGCGAGTGGGTTCTCGCCCAGCTCTTCGCCTTCCTCGCCCTCGGGCGGCAGGGCCCAGAAGAAGCGGTCGGGAATCACATTGCCCATGCCGGGCCGGAAGCCGGCGTCCAGCGACTGGTCCAGGAAGGCCAGGGCCTCGCCCACCGCCTCATGCGGCTCGGCGCCTACGGCCATCAGCGCGGCCAGCGAGCTGGACAGCGTATCGCCCGCGCCGACGAAGTTGACTTCGAAGCGCTCGAACTTCTCACCGGTGATCGGACCTTGCGGATTGGCCAGCACGTTGTCGACGAACTGGTTGGGCAGGCTGATGCCTGTGACCAGCACCTGCGTCGCGCCATGCTCGCCAGCGGCCACGGCCAGTTCGCGGGCCGAGGCCGGGCGCTCGCTGTCCCAGTCGGGCAGCAGGAAGTCGGTCAGGGTCTTGTGGTTGCCCACCAGCACCGAGGTCTGCGGCAGCACCAGTTCGCGAAAGGCGTCCAGATAGCTTTGCTGCTGCTCTTCATCCAGCCAGGAAATGGCCGGCAGATAGGCCACCAGGGGCACGTCCGGGTAGTCGCTGAGCACCTCGGCCACGGCGCTGACGCCCTCGGCGCTGCCCAGGAAGCCGACCTTCCAGGCACTGATGGTGATGTCTTCGAGGATGCTGCGGGCTTGCTCCACGATGGTGTCGCTGTCCAGTACCTGCTGGTCAAAGACCTCGGCGGTGTCTCGCAGCAACACTGCTGTAACCACGGGCAAGCAATGCGCGCCCATGGCGGCAATGGTGGCAATATCGCAGGCCAGACCGCTGGCGCCGCTGGGCTCGCTGGCATTGAAGGACATGACGCAGGCGGGCGATTGGGCCTCCTGCTCCGCTGGCAGCGCAGATTCGGCGCCGGCGGGGATTTCGGTTTTGCTCATGGTGCGGCGCTGGTTGGATGGCTGTTGAGCGGCTGGCCGCAGGCGGCTTTTTCGCCACGTTGGGATCAGTTTGCCGGTAAAAATGCACGGCCCCCTGAAGCGTCACATGCGGGCTTTCTCTCTCTATAAACGGCCCGACAGGCGTGGCTACAATCTTTGGCATTGTAGTGACCTGACAAAGCTATCGTGAGCGAACCTAGTACCTGGATGTGCCTGATCTGCGGCTGGATTTATGACGAGGCCGCCGGTGATCCAGAACATGGCATCGCTGCCGGTACCGCCTGGGCCGATGTGGACATGAACTGGACCTGTCCCGAATGCGGCGCCCGCAAGGAAGACTTCGAGATGGTGCGTATCTGATCTATCGATTGATTGCTTGATCAGCGCTCCGTTCCCGGGCTGAAGCCCCTAGATGTCGAGGAGACCCAGCTTGGATGTTTCTGCTCCTGAAGGCGCGCCCGCGAGCGTCAAGGTGCTGGTCATTGACGACAGCAACACGATCCGCCGCAGCGCCGAGATCTTTCTGAAGCAGGGTGGCCACGAAGTCGTGCTCGCCGAAGACGGCTTTGATGCGCTGTCCAAGCTGAGCGACTACCACCCCGACCTGGTGTTCTGCGACATCCTGATGCCGCGGCTCGATGGCTACCAGACCTGCGCCATCATCAAGCGCAATCCGCATTTCGCCGCCGTGCCGGTGATCATGCTGTCCAGCAAGGACGGCCTGTTCGACAAGGCGCGCGGCCGCATGGTCGGGTCGCAAGACTACCTGACCAAGCCCTTCACCAAAGACCAGCTGCTGCAAGCCGTGCAGCTGCATCGCCCGGCTGCTGCCTAAAGCGACCCAGGCACCGAGGAGAACCAGATGCCTATCCAGAAGATCCTGCTTGTCGACGATTCCAAGACCGAGCTGCACTACCTCAGCGAGATGCTGGTGAAGCGCGGCTTTGCGGTGCGCACGGCCGAGAACGGCGAAGAGGCCTTTGCGCGCCTGTCCGAAGAAAAGCCCGACCTGATCCTGATGGACGTGGTGATGCCAGGCCAGAACGGCTTCCAGCTGACCCGCGCCATTACCCGTGACGAGCGCTTCACCGATGTGCCGGTGATCATGTGCACGAGCAAGAACCAGGAGACGGACAAGGTCTGGGCCACCCGGCAGGGTGCCAGCGACTACGTGGTCAAGCCGGTCAAGGCGGAAGAGTTGCTGGCCAAGATCAAGGCCTTGGGCTGACACCGTGGCCAACAAGGAAGCGCTGAAGGAACTCCAGCACCGGCTCGCCGAGCGCATGCAGGCGGCGCGCGAGCAGCCGTCCACCGCCAGCTGGCTGGCGGTCGAGGCGGCCGGCGTTGGGCTGTTGTTCTCGCTCGGTCAGGCAGCCGAGATCTTTACCCCCGTACCCATGAAGGTCGTGCCCTATGCCCAGCCCTGGCTGGCCGGCGTGGCCAATCTCCGGGGCGGGCTCTTCACGGTGGTCGACCTGGCCGCCTTCCTGGGTCTTCGCGAGGCCGGCCAGGCCGCCTCGGGCTCCCGCCTGGTGACCCTGAATGCCGATCTGCACATGAACTGCGCGCTGCAGGTCGACAAGTTGCTGGGCCTGCGCGGCAATGAGCAACTGCAGCCGGATACCGAAGAGCTGCCGGCCAGTCGGCCGCGTTATGCCGGCGCCCTGATGCGGGACGCCGATGGGCGGCGCTGGCAGGTGCTGGATCTGGAAGCGCTGGTTCGCAATGAGCGCTTTGTTCGAATCGTGGTCTGAACGGCGCTGCGTCGCCAAGCTGAACAAGAGGGTGTAATGAGCTTCCTGGACAAGATCAAAAACCTCGGCAAAACCGACCAGCAGGGGCAACAGGACGATGAGCATCACACGCTCAGTCCTTCCGGCCATATGCCGCTGGACAGCGGCAGCCGCCCGGAGTCTTCCATCATTTCGGAGGCCGTGCCCTCTGAGCAGCAGTTGCCGCCCGAGTTCAACGAGACCGGCAGCTTTGCCAGCACCTCGGCCGTGAGCGACACCGTGATCGGTGCCGAGCGCGCCGAGGCAGTCAAGAAGAGCAGCGCACGCAACCAGCGCGCGCTGACCGCAGCCGTCGCCCTCGGCCTGATCGGTACCGCCGCCGGCGTGAGCTTCATCGTGGCCGGCGCCAACAAGACGGCCGCCCAGGTGCGCGCCACCGGTCAGGCCATGATGCAGTCGCAACGCATGGCCAAGGCCGTGTCTTCGGCCATCATCGGCAGCCCCGGCGCCTTCACCGAGCTGCGTGAATCGGTGCAGACCATCACCAGTGTGGTCAGCGCCCTGCGCACCGGCCAGGGCGAGATCGCCATTGCACCGACCTCGCTGCAGCCCGATCTCGAGAAGCTGCAGCCCCTGGTCACCCGCGCCGAAAAGAGCGGCCGCCTCGTGATCGACCAGGAAAAGGTGCTCACGCAGGTGGGCACGGCACTGCGCGCGATCAACCGCCAGTCGTCGGACTTGCTGGAAAGCGCCGAAGCCGCAGCCTCGCAAGCGCTGCAGGCCAATGCCTCGCCTGCGGAAATTTCCGCGGTCGGCCAACTGGTGATGCTGACCCAGCGTATCGGCAAGAGCGCCAACGAATTCCTGACGCCCGAAGGCGTGAGCCCTGAGGCGGTGTTCCTGCTCGGCAAGGACTTGAATGCCTTCCGTGAAATCACGCAGGGCCTGATTTCGGGCAGCCCCTCGCTGCGTCTGCCGGGCGCTCGCGATGCGCAGCTGAAAGAGCGACTGAACACGCTCTTGAAGCAGTATGAAGATACGCGCATTCAGGCTGCCGCCATCCTGTCCAATCTGCAGGGCCTGGTGACGGCCCGCGATGCGCAGACCGCCATCCTGACCGACAGCGAACCGCTGCGCAAAGGCCTGGACGGCATTGCCCAGCAGATCGAATCCAGCGGCGGCGTGAAGTTCTGGCAGCTGCTGCTGCTGCTGGGCTCGCTGAGCGCCATGGTGGTCGGTGCGCTCGGCTTCCTGCGCCTCTATGTGGCTGACCAGAAGTCGCGCGCCACGATGGCTGAAGAACAGAAGGCGCAGGCCGAGGCGGAGCAGGCCGAAGCCAAGCGCGTGAACGACGCCAACCAGGCCGCCATTCTGCGTTTGATGAACGAACTGCAAGCGGTTGCTGAAGGCGACCTGACGCAGCAGGCCACGGTGACGGAAGACATCACTGGCGCCATTGCCGACTCCGTGAACTACACGGTGGAAGAGCTGCGCAACCTGGTGACCCAGGTGCAGGGCACGGCCGCACGGGTGACGGAAACGACCGGCCAGGTCGACCAGACCTCCACCGAGCTGCTCGCTGCCTCCACCGAACAGCTGCACGAGATTCGCGCCACCGGCGAGGCCGTGCTGCAGATGGCGGGTCGAATCAACGAGGTGTCGGGCCAGGCGCAGCAGACCGCCGAGGTCGCGCGCCAGTCGCGTCAGGCGGCCGAGCAGGGCCTGCAGGCGATGCAGAACAACATCGCCGGTATGAACCAGATCCGCGACCACATCCAGGAGACTTCCAAGCGCATCAAGCGCCTGGGCGAGTCCTCGCAGGAAATTGGTGAAATTACCGAGCTGATCTCGGACATTACCGAGCAGACCAACGTGCTGGCCCTGAACGCTGCCATTCAGGCGGCGTCCGCGGGTGAAGCCGGTCGCGGCTTCTCGGTGGTGGCGGAAGAAGTGCAGCGACTCGCCGAGCGCTCGGGCGACGCCACGCGGCGAATCTCGGTGCTGGTCAAGACCATTCAGACCGACACCCACGACGCCGTGGCGGCCATGGAGCGCTCCACGGTCGGTGTGGTCGAAGGTACCAAGCTGTCTGACGCGGCCGGCAACGCACTGGAAGAGATCGACAAGGTGTCGCGTCGCCTGGACGAGCTGATTGCGCAGATTTCGCAACAGGCCCTGAGCGAAGCACAGTCGGCCAACGAAGTGGCGTCTAACATCCAGCACATTTTTGCGGTGACCGAGCAGACCGGCGAGGGCACGCGCTCGACGGCCTCGATGGTGCATGAGCTCTCGCGATCTGCGGAAGCGCTGCGTCAATCGGTGTCCCGCTTCAAGGTCGGCTGAAGCCTGACCCGCACAAACAGCGAATAAAGGCAAGGCATGGACCTCGCGCGCGATTCTGAATTTCCGGCTGACCTGAGTCCGCTGGCCTGGGTGCAGGAGGAGTTGCGCCGCTCGCTGGAGGCGGTTCACAAGAGCCTGCGCCGGCTGCTGCGTGACGGCGACACCCGGATTTCAACCGTCGGCTTCGACACCAAGGGCACGCCCAGCCAGTCGTTGACCCATGCGGCAGCGCAGCTGCACCAGGTGGCGGGCGTGCTCACGCTCGTGGGCCTGCCGGCCGGCGCGGCGGTGCTGCGGGCCGCCGAGAAGGCCGTGTCCACCCTGGCGGCCCAACCGATCGCGGTGGACCTGGCCGCTGTCGAGACCATCGAGCGCGCCAACTTTGCGTTGCTCTCGCTGATCGCCAAGATGCTGGCCGGCGCCAAGCCGAGCACGCTGGCGCTGTTCCCGAGCTATCGCGCGCTGCAGGATTTCAACAGCGCCGAGCGCATCCATCCGGCCGATCTCTGGCAGTACGAATGGGAGTGGCGCGAGCTGCCGACAGACGCGCGTCCGCAGGCCGTCGAGTCGGCCCGCGCTGCCTTCGAATCGGCACTGCTCAAGCAGATGCGCCAGCCCAGCGGTGCGAACGCCAGCCAGTTGAGCGATCTCTGCGCCGGCCTGGCCGCAGGTGCCAGCGCTCGCGAGATGCGCTGCCTGTGGCAGCTGGCCGCCGGCGTGTTCCAGGCCGAGGCCCAGGGCCTGCTGGTCCAGGATGCCTATCTGAAGCGCCTCGGTTCGCGCCTGCTGGCGCAGCTTCGCCAGCCGCGTGTTGACGAGAGCTTGCTGCAGCTCGCCCGCGACCTGCTGTTCTTCTGTGCCCACGCCAAGGTGCCGGCGGCCGCGCAGGCACCGCGCCTGCAACAGATCCGCAAGAGCTACTCGCTTGCTGAAGAGCTGGTGGGTGACTACGAAGACGACAGCCTCGGCCGCATCGACCCGGCCTGGGTGGCGCAGGCGCGCCGCCGCGTGGCCGTGGCCAAGGAAAGCTGGTCCACCACGGCCGAAGGCGAAAGCCATCGCCTGGCAGGCCTGGACGAGCAGTTCGCGGCCGTGTCCGAGTCGCTTGCCCGCCTGTTCCCGAGTGGTGAGGTGCTGGGCGAAACCATGCAGCGGGCCATCGTGGCCACGCTGCGCTCCGGCAAGCCGCCGGCGCCGGCCCTGGCGATGGAAATCGCCACCGCCATCCTCTACGTCGAAGCGGCGCTGGACGACGCCGCCTTCGACCATCCCGACCAGGCAGCGCGCGTCAAGCGCCTGGCCGGCCGCATCGAGGCCGTGGCCCATGGCGATGCGCCCCAGGCCCTGGAAGCCTGGATGGAAGAGCTGTACCGCCGCGTCTCCGACCGCCAGACCCTGGGCAGCGTGGTGCATGAGCTGCGTCATACGCTCTCGGACGTCGAGAAGCGGGTCGATGACTATTTCCGCGCGCCGACTCAGCGCGAGCTCCTGATTCCCGTGCCGGGTCTCCTGGGTTCGATGCGCGGCGTGCTCAAGGTGCTGGGCCTGGACCAGGCCGCGCTGTGCTGCCTGCGCATGCGCGATGTACTGGATGAACTGGCCAACACCGAGGTCGATGCCAACCTGCCGGCCGCACGTGCCGGTTTCGAGCGCCTGGCCAACAACCTGGGCGCCCTGGGTTTTCTGATCGACATGCTGAGCGTGCAGCCGGCCCTGGCCAAGCGCATGTTCGCCTTCGACGAAGAAACCGGCACCCTGGCACCGGTCATGGGCCGTGCGGACGATGTGGCCAGCACCCTGGTGCTGCCGGAGCTGACAATTGCCGGTGACCTGGACGAGCCCGAGATCTCGCTGGACTTCGGCGCAGGTGCGCAAGCGCCCGCTCCGCAAGTTGTGGCACCGCCGCCTGCACCCACGCCGCCGGCCGCCGTACCTGCGCCTGCTCCGGCCGTCTTCGTGGACGAGCCCATGGACGAGGAGATGCTGGGCATCTTCCTGGAAGAGGCCAACGAGGTGGTGGCCACCGCCCGCAAGGCATTGGCCGCGCTTGAGCAGGATCCGCAGGACCGCGAGCAACTGACCACGGTGCGCCGTGCCTTCCATACGCTCAAGGGCAGCTCACGCATGGTGGGGCTGGCCAACTTCGGTGAGGGCGGCTGGGCTTGCGAGCAGCTCTACAACCAGTGGCTGACCGACGGCAAGCCGTTCGACATGGCTTTGCAGGGCTTCACCGACGAAGCGCTGGACTACTTTGCCGAATGGACCGAGGCAATCCAGGCCGGCGAGTCGCGCGGCCACGGCCATGCGGCGCTGCGCGCCAGCGCCGATGCCCTGCGACTCGAGGGTCGGGTCCTGCCCCTGGTCTGGCCGGGCAGCGAAGCGCCGGTAGAAGCGGCTCAGGACGTGCCGGCTGAAGTCGCGGCCGAGCTGCCTGTGGAGCCGTCGATTGAAGTCGTTGAGGCGGTCAATGAAGCGCTTGCTGAGCCGACGCCTGAGCCGGTCATTGAGCCGACATCTGTGCCGGCCGTCGAGCCCGATGAGCCTGCAGAACCGACGCTGGTCGTCGCCGCAGCCGAGGTCGTCGAGGTGCCCGGGCTGCTGGACATCCTGGATGTGGGCGAGCCGCAGACCCTGGCCGAGATGCGCGAGCTTTCTGCGCTGCCGGTGACCGACAGTCAGTGGGGCGCCACTCTGCCGATGGACGCGCTGCCCGAGCTGGCTCAGGGCAAGCTCGAACCCGACCTGCTGCTGGAGCCGGCGCCCGAACTGTCGCTGGACATGGTGGTGCTGGACCTGGATCCGGAGCCGGCTGCCGAAAGTGCGGAAGTTGTCGACCCGGCGCCCGAGCCGATCGAAGACCTGCTCGATCTGGACCTGCTGGCCGAAGCCAGCCCGGTCGAAGCGCAAGCACCCAAGCCCGAAGCCGAAGCGCTGCCCGAGTTTGCGTTGGACATGCAGCTGGGCGAGGTGGTGCTGCCGCCCGAGCCGGCCCCGGAGCCCGTGGCCGAACTGCCCGAGGTGGTCGAGGTCGACGCGTTTGCCGAGCCCGGCGCCACCGAGCTGCTGGACCTGTCCAGCTTGTCTGAAGAACCCGCCGCGCCGCCGCCGGCCGCAGAAGCTCAGGAGCCGCTCGAGCTGCTGGAACTGCCCGAGCTCGCGGCCGAGCCTGAGGTGCAGGCCGAGCCGGCCCATGAGCGCACGCTGGTGCTGGTGCCGCCGCCGGCCGTGCCCGAGCCGGAGCCCGAGCCGGCAGAGGTGCAAGCCGAGGCGCCGGAAGAGGACAGCGTCAAGGTCATCGGTCCGCTGCGCATCAGCATCAGCCTGTTCAATATCTTCCTGAACGAGGCCGACGAGCTGTCGCGCCGCCTGTCCAACGACCTGGCCGAGTGGGCGCTGGCGCTTGACGGCGTGCCGCCGCCCTCCAACGAGGCCCTGGCCCATTCGCTGGCCGGCAATGCGGCGACGGTCGGCTACGAAGATCTGTCGCAGCTGGCCCGTGCCCTGGAGCATGCCTTGGGCCGTGCCCAGCATGCGAGCAAGGTCGAGATGCCGGTTGCGAGCGTCTTCGTGCGCAGTGCCGAGGAAATCCGACGCCTGCTGCACCAGTTCGCCGCCGGTTTCCTGAAGCCGGCCGATGCCGAGCTCCTGCTGGCCCTGAATGACTACCAGCCCGAGGATGCGCGTGAAAGCGTTGCAACCGAGGACATGCTCGACGATGAGGACGAGCCGGGCGCCATGCAGGTGTCCGTCCCGGCACCGCCGGCCAATGTGCTGGCCAGCCCCGATCCTCTGCCGGCAGTCGAGGCCTTCCCCCTGGGCGAGGCCGACCAGATCGATGGCGAGCTGTTCCCGATCTTCGAGGAAGAGGCGGCCGACCTCCTGAGCCAGCTGCATGCGGGCATGCGCGACTGGGTGAATCATCCTGGTGATACGGCCCGTGCCGGCGCCACGATGCGCGCGCTGCACACCTTCAAGGGCGGCGCCCGCCTTTGTGGCGCGATGCAGTTGGGCGAGCAGGCCCACTTGATGGAATCGGCGGTCGAGGCCCTGCTTTCACGCGGTGATGTGAAGGCCGCCGATGTGCAGGAGCTGCAACATCGCGGCGACGCGCTGGAGCATGGCTTCGAGCAGTTGCTGGCTCGCCTGGCTGCGCCGGTGCCCTCTGTTGTTCCTGTCGTCGCTCCTGTTGCTGCACCGGTCTTCGCACCCGTCGTCACGGCACCGGTGGCTGCTCCGATCCCGGAGCCGGAAGTCGAGGCGGTCGAGGCGATCGATGCCGTCGCACCGCCGCCGGAAGCGGAAACGGCCGAAGCGACCGCCGAAGCGACCGGCGAGACGTCCGTGCAACCGGTAGCAGCGCCCGCCGCCCAGATCGACTGGGGCAGCCTGTCGGTCGAGGAAACCGAGCCGACGCTGGAAGGCGTTTCGCAGGCTCAGGCCCTGGTGCGGGTGCGTGGCAATCTGCTCGAGCGCATGGCTGCTCAGGCAGGCGAGGTCGGCATCCGCCGCGCGCGCCTGGAGTCCGAGCTGTCGCAGATGAAGAGCGGCCTGCTCGACCTGGAAGACAACCTGGAGCGGCTGCGCGGACGACTGCGCGAACTGGAAGTGCAGGCCGAGGCGCAGATCGACTCGCGCCAGGAGGCGGCCCGAATGGCCGGCCGCGATTTCGACCCGCTCGAGTTCGACCGCTACACCCGCTTCCAGGAACTGACCCGCATGATGGCCGAGGCCGTCAACGACGTGGCCACGGTCCAGCGCAGCCTGCAGAAGAACGTGCAGTTGGGCGAAGACGAGTTGGCCGGTCAGTCGCGACTCACGCGTGAGCTGCAGGACGATTTGCTGCGCACCCGCCTTGTCGAGTTCGACAGCCTGGCCGAACGGATGCACCGCGTGGTGCGCCAGGCCGCGCGCGATGCCAACAAGCAGGCGCGGCTGGAGATCGTCGGCGGCCACATCGAGCTGGATCGCTCGGTGCTGGAACGCATGATCGGCCCCTTCGAGCACTTGCTGCGCAACAGCGTCAGCCACGGCATCGAGGCACCCGAGGTGCGTGCTGCCAAGGGCAAGGACGCGACCGGCACGCTGCGCGTGGCGCTGCGCCAGGAAGGCAATGAGATCCTGATCGACTTCGGCGACGATGGCGCCGGCCTCAACCTGGAGCGCATCCGCGAACGCGGTACGCAGCTGGGGCTGATCCAGCCGGGCCACGCCATCAGCGAGCCGGAGTTGATGGACCTGATCTTCGCGCCGGGCTTCTCCACCGCTGCCACCGTCACCGAGCTGTCGGGCCGCGGCATCGGCATGGATGTGGTGCGCTCTGAAGTGAACACCCTGGGCGGCTATGTGGACATCCAGTCCACGCCGGGGCAGGGCGCGCATTTCGATGTGCGCTTGCCGCTGACCACGGCGGTCAGCCAGATCGTGCTCCTGCGCCATGGCGAAGACACGGTGGCCGTGCCGGCCGTGCTGATGGAAGGCCTGCGCCGGGTCGAGCTGGACAAGGTCGAACAGGCCTACGCCAGCGGCCAGATCGAGATTGGCGGCGAGCACCTGCCGATGTACTGGCTGGGCGGCCTGATGGGCCAGGGTGCCCGCGGCCACCTGCATGGCAAGCATGCCTCGGTGGTGGTGGTGCACAGCGCTCACCAGCGGCTGGCATTGCATGTCGACGAAGTGCTGGGCAAGCAGGAAGTGGTGATCAAGAACCTCGGCCCGCAGTTGCGCAGCGTGCCGGGCCTGGCTGGCATCAGCCTGCTGGCATCGGGCGAGGTAGCGCTGATCTACAACCCGGTCGCCCTGGCCAACCGCTTCGGTGCCGCCGCCATGGCGCAGGCCCGCGCGCTGCCCGAGCTGGCCGCGCCGGCAGCGGCCGTGGTCGAGAAGCTGGCACCGCTGGTGCTGGTGGTCGACGATTCGCTGACCGTGCGTCGCGTCACCCAGCGCCTGCTGGAGCGCGAAGGATTCCGTGTCGAGCTGGCCAAGGATGGCCTGGAAGCACTGGAGAAGCTGGGCGGCGACGAGTTGCCGAGCGTGGTGCTCTCCGACATCGAAATGCCCCGCATGGACGGCTTCGACCTGGTGCGCAACCTGCGCGGCGACGCTCGACTGGCCCAGCTGCCGGTGATCATGATCACCTCGCGGATTGCCCAGAAGCATCGCGACTATGCGCATGAGCTGGGCGTCGATCATTACCTGGGCAAGCCCTATGACGAAGAGCAACTGCTGGAGTTGATCGGCAAGTACACTGCCTGATTGTTCAAAGCGGCGGCCCCTCGCGGGCCGCCGCGCCTTGCGGCGCGGGACTGTGCCGACAAGAGCAGCAGCACCTGCAACACGAGCAGATTCAGCCCAGGGAGGAAGGCCCAGGGTCCCCCTGACGGGAACCATAGCCAAAGCCATGTCCGAAGTTGTAGACCATCTGGCCGAGATGACTCGGTTCCGTGACCGGGACGTGATGGACGTCACCCTGGTCTCGGCATTGCGCGACCTGCTCGAGCCGCTGTCCGCGGCCATCTACCGCTGCGTCGGCGAGCCCGGCCAGGAGCGCTGGCTGACGCGTGCCCGGCTGCGCGCCAACGACATCGTCGCGAGCGCCGATTCGCTCTGGGCATCGCCTGAAAGCCTGCCGCTGGCGGCCGACGAACCCCTGCGTCTGGAGTGCATGACGCATCGCGGCATCCTGCAGACCCGCAGGGGCGACCATTGGCTGACCCTGTTCCCGCTTTCCACCGAGCGCGAAGTGCTCGGTGTGATGGAAGTCGAAACACTGGCGCCGCTCAAGAGCAACGAGCAGCGCACCGTGGCCAGCATCCTGCGGATCTATCACAACTTCCAGGGCCTGCTCGACTACAGCGAACGCGACACGCTGACCGGACTCCTGAACCGCAAGACCTTCGACGAGAGCTTCCTGAAGGCGGTCAGCGAGCTGCCCGGCGGTACCGAGAAGCTGCACGCAGAAGACGACCGGCGCCATGCAGGCGCTTTACCCAGCTACTGGCTTGGCGTGATAGACATCGACCACTTCAAGAAGGTCAACGATGGCTACGGTCACCTGATCGGCGATGAAGTGCTGCTGCTGCTCTCGCGCCTGATGCGCAACAGCTTCCGCTTCCATGACCTGCTCTACCGCTTCGGTGGCGAGGAATTCGTGGTGCTGATGCGCTGCGACAGCGAGCTTGATGCCGAGCATGCCTTCGAGCGCCTGCGCCACAACGCGGCGCAGTTTTCCTTCCCTCAGGTGGGGCAGATCACGGTCAGTGTCGGTTTCACCGAGGTGCGCGCCGGGGACTCCCCGGCCGGCGCTTTCGAGCGGGCCGACCGCGCGGTCTACAACGCCAAGGGCAATGGCCGCAACCAGGTGCGCAGCTATGCACGCCTGGTGGCCGATGGCCAGTTCAAGGAAGTGGCAGCGGTGAACGCCGTCGAGCTCTTCTGAGCGGGGTGGGCTGAAGCGCGGTCTTCGCGCGGGATTCACCCGCCCTTCATCGGGGTTTAATCAATCGATTGATTAATTTGGCTATGATGGCCGGATGCCATCACCTGCCCAGCTTGCTGTCGATACCCGCCAGCGCCTCCTGATCGAGGCGCGCCGCGCCTTTGCGGCCAAGGGTTTCGCCAAGGCCAGCACCCGCGAGATCTGCCAGGCCGCTCAAGCCAATATCGGCCTGATCTCCTACTACTTCGGCGACAAGGCCGGCCTGTACCGCGAGGTCCTCGTGCAGCCCCTGGCCGAGCTGATGGCCAGCCTGCCGCAGGCCGACGACGACACGCCGCTCGACGAGTGGCTGCACAGCTACTACGAGGCCTTTCTGGCGCCGCTGATCAGCGACGACGCCGGGCTCGCCGAGCTGATGCGCATCTATGGCCGCGAAATGAGCGGCGAGGCCACGGCCTCTTTCGATGAAGCCTGCTCGCAATACATCGTGCCCCAGCACCAGGCGCTGGCCCAGATGCTGGCCCGGCGTGTCGGCGCGCCCAAGGTCGATGAGCAGATCCATCAACTGGTGTTCGCCCTCATGGCCCTGGTCTATGACTACTGGATGTCGGCCGAACACATGGAAGCCTTGGCGCCCGCGCTTTTGAAGGGGCGGGGCGCGTATGAACGGGTGCTGGGTCGCCTGGTCGGCTATGGCCTGGCCCTGATTGATTGCGAACGAAGCCTGAGAACGAAGCAGGGAGGAAGGAAGTGACGATGAAGTGGATGACAAGCAGTGCGACGGCTGTTGCGGCGCTCACGCTGGCCGCCTGTGCAGGCCCGCAGCCGGCGCCGCCAGCGGCCGCGCCGGCGAATTGGCAGGCAAGCCTGCCCAAGAGCGGCGAGCCAGTGGCCGGCGCCGACTGGTGGAAGCGCTTTGACGACCCGCTGCTGGCCGAACTGATTGGCGAGGCGCAGGCAGCCAACCCCGGCGTGCAGCAGGCGCTGGCACGTCTGGCGCAGGCGCGCGCGCTGGCGGGAGCCTGGGGCGGTGCGCCGCAGGTCAACGCAGCGATCTCCAGCCAACGCAGCAAGCCGGTGCCACCGGCCGGCCAGTCCTTGCAGACCCTGAACCTCGCGGGGCTCGATGCACGCTGGGAAGTCGATCTGTTCGCTCGCGCCCGCCAGCAGGATGCGGCGCAGGAGGCTCGCGCCGAGGCCAGCGGCTATGACGCCGCGGGCGTGCGCATCAGCCTGGCCGCCGAGGTGGCGCAGAGCTATCTCGGCTTGCGTGCGTGCGAGTTGCAGGAGCGCATCGCTGGTCAGGATGCCGATGCAACGGCCAAGCTGGCGAGCCTGTCTGCCGAGCGTTTGCGCGTGGGCTTTGAAGCGCCCGGCAACAACGCCTTGCTGCAGGCAGCAGCCTCCGATGGACAGAATCGCCGGCTGGCCCAGCAGGCCGAATGCCAGGTCCTGGTCAAGCAACTGGTGGCGCTGGGCCTGGGCGATGAGGCGGCCTTGCGAGCCCGCCTGGCCGAAAGGCAGGCGAAGCTGCCGGAACCGGGCCGCTTTGCGCTGAACGCCGTGCCGGCGCAGACACTGAGCCAGCGCCCCGATCTGGCTGCTGCCGCCGCGCAATTGCGTGCGGCTTGGGCCGAGGCAGGCGCAGCGCAAGCCGCGCGCTATCCGCAACTCACACTGAGCGGTTCGATCTCGCGTGGCGAGCTGCGCGTTGGCGGCGGCAGCAGCGAGGGCAACGGCTGGTCCATCGGCCCGGCGCTGAGCCTGCCGCTGTTTGACGGTGGCGCACGCAAGTCCCAGGCCGAGGCAGCCAAGGCGGGCTTCGACCTTGCCCAGGCCGGCTACCGCGCTGCCGTGCTGAATGCGGTGCGTGAGGTCGAAGAAGGCCTGGTGCGGCTGGAAGCCAACCTGGCCCGCGAAAGCCATGCGCGCAGTAGCGCCCAGAACTACGCCGCCGCTTTTGCCGCCACCGAACAGCGCTGGCGCAGCGGCCTGGCCAGTGTGGCCGAGCTGGAGGAGGCGCGCCGCCTGGCCCTGGCCGCTCAGTCGGCCGAGGTGCAGTTGCAGCGTGAGCGCATCGGCGCCTGGATCGCCCTCTACAAGGCCGCCGGTGGTGGCTGGAATGCCGCCACTGACGCAGCCAATGCGCGCTGAAGCAGAACACAACGAATCAAGATCATGATGAACAAGCTTTCCCTCACCCCGGTCCTGCTCGCCGTGTCGAGCCTGATGATTTCCGTGGCCAATGCAGCCGATGCACCGGCCAAGGCTGCGCCTGCTGCCTCGGCCGCCAAGTCCCGCCCGGCATTGACCGTCAGCCTGATTTCGCCCGAGCGCAGCGACTGGTCGCAGACGCTCGCCGCCAATGGCAGCGTGGCCGCCTGGCAGGAGGCGCAGATCGGTGCCGAGCTGGCGGGCCTGCGCCTGGCCGATGTGCTGGTCAATGTGGGCGACTCGGTCAGGCGCGGCCAGTTGCTGGCGCGCCTGAACAGCGACACCATCAATGTCGAGCTGGCGCAAAGCCGCGCCGCGCTGGCCGAGGTCAAGGCCCTGGCTGCCGTGGCAACGGCCGATGCAGCCCGCGCCCGCGAACTGAAGGACGGTGGCAGTGGCGCCCTGAGCGCACAGCAGCACGAGCAATACCTCAGTGCCGCAGCGACCGCGCAAGCCCGCGTCGCCGCTGCTGAAGCCCGGGTGAAGGCGGATGAGCTGCGCCTGGCCCAGACCCACATCACCGCGCCGGACGACGGCCTGATCTCGGCCCGCAATACCGCGCTGGGCGCCGTGGCCCAGCCCGGCCAGGAGCTGTTCCGCCTGATCCGCAAGGGGCGCCTGGAATGGCGTGCCGAAGTGCCTGCCGCCGATCTGGTGCGTCTGCAACCCGGCATGACGGTGCAGCTGCAAACGCCCTCGGGCACCTTGAACGGCAAGCTGCGCATGCTGGCGCCGTCCATCGACCCGCAAACCCGCATGGGCCTGGCCTATGTGGACCTGCCGGCCGACAAGAGCCTGCGTGCCGGCAGCTTTGCGCGTGGCGAGTTCCAGCTCGGCAAGAGCGGAGCCCTGAGCCTGCCGGCCACGGCCGTGCAGTTGCGTGATGGCTTTGCCTACGTTTATCGCGTGGGCGCCGACATGAAGGCGCAGCAGACCAAGGTGCAGCTCGGCCGCCGCAGCGGCGAGCGCGTCGAGGTGGCCAGCGGCCTGGCGGCTGATGCCAAGGTCGTGGCCAGCGGTGTTGGCTTCCTGAGCGACGGCGACCTGCTGAAGGTCGTGGTGCAAGCCGCAACCCCGCCGGCCGCCGCCACCAAGCGCTGAAAGCCAGGAGCCTCCCCATGATCAATGTCTCCTCCTGGTCGATCAAGAATCCGATACCGGCGATCCTGCTCTTCATCATGCTCAGCCTGGCCGGCCTGCTCGGCTTCAAGGCGATGAAGATCCAGAACTTTCCGGACATCGACCTGCCGACCATCACCGTCACGGCGAGCCTGCCCGGCGCTTCGCCAGCCCAGCTGGAATCGCAGGTGGCCCGCAAGATCGAGAACCAGGTTGCCACGCTGCAGGACGTCAAGCACATCTACACGGTGGTGCAGGACGGCGCCGCCATCGTGACGGTCGAGTTCCGCCTAGAGAAGCGCACGCAGGAAGCGCTGGACGACGTGCGCGACGCCGTCGCCCGCATCCGCTCCGACCTGCCGGGCGACCTGAAGGATCCGATCATCTCGAAGATGAACCTGAGCGGCGCTCCGATCCTCACCTACACGGTGGCGTCTGACCGGCTTGATGACGAAGCGCTCTCGTGGCTCGTGGACAACCAGGTGGCCAAGCGCATGCTGGCGGTGCGTGGCGTCGGTGCGGTGAGTCGCGTCGGCGGTGTCACGCGCGAGGTGCGCATCGAGCTCGATCCGGGCAAGCTGCTGTCATTGAACGCCAGCGCGGCCGATGTGTCGCGCCAGCTGCGCCAGATCCAGCAGGAAGCCTCGGGCGGTCGTGCCGACATCGGCGGTGCCGAGCAATCGGTGCGCACGATCGGCACGGTGCAGAACGCCAGCGAACTCGCGGCGATGGACATCACGCTCGGCGATGGCCGCCATGTCCGCCTGGACCAGCTCGCCAAGGTCAGCGACACCGTGGCCGAGCAGCGCTCCGCTGCGTGGCTGAACGGGAAGCCGGTGGTCGGCTTCGAGATCACGCGCACCAAGGGCGCCGGTGAAATCGAAGTGGCCAATGGTGTGAAGGCGGCCATCGACGAGCTGCGAACGGCGCATCCCGAGATCCAGTTCGATGAGGCTTTCAACTTCGTCGATCCGGTGCAGGAGAACTACGACGGCTCGATGATCCTCCTGTACGAGGGCGCGGCGCTGGCGGTGGTCGTCGTGCTGCTGTTCCTGCGCGACTGGCGCGCCACCATCGTGGCTGCCACCGCCTTGCCGCTGTCCATCCTGCCGACCTTCGCCCTGATGTACCTGATGGGCTTCTCGGTGAACATAGTGACGCTCCTGTCGCTCTCGCTGGTCGTGGGCGTGCTGGTTGACGATGCCATCGTCGAGATCGAGAACATCATGCGCCATCTGGCCATGGGCAAGACGCCCTACCAGGCGGCGATGGAAGCGGCGGATGAAATCGGCCTGGCCGTGATCGCCACCACCTTCACGCTGATCGCCGTGTTCCTGCCCACCGCCTTCATGGGCGGTGTGCCGGGCAAGTTCTTCGTGCAATTCGGCTGGACCGCGGCGATTGCCGTGTTTTTCTCGCTGGTGGTCGCGCGCATGCTCACGCCGATGATGGCGGCCTACATCCTGAAAGCGCCGAAAAAGATCCACGACGAACCGCGCTGGCTGATCATCTACACCGGCTGGGCCCGCTGGTGCCTGAAGCACCGCATCAAGACGCTGATCGCCACGGTGGTGTTCACCGTCGGTTCGATGATGCTGGCCGGCTACCTGCCCACCGGCTTCATCCCGCCGGATGACCTCTCCCAGACGCAGGTCACGGTGACCTTGCCGCCAGGTGCCACCTTCAAGCAGACCGAGGCACTGACGCGCCAGGCCCATGAGATCGTCAAGTCCAACAAGCATGTGACCCTGATCTACACGGCCATTGGCGGCGGCAATGCGGGCAGCGACCCGTTCATGGTTTCGGGTGGCCCCGAGGTGCGCAAGTCCACCTTGACGCTGAACCTGACGCCGCGCGGTGAGCGCCGGGGCTTGTCCAAGCAGGCCATCGAAACGCAGCTGCGCGAGGCGCTGGACGTGATTCCGGGCGCCCGCATCAAGGTCGGCTTCGGTGCCTCGAGCGAGAAGTACGTGCTTGTGCTCGCCGGTGAAGATGGCCGCGTGCTCGCCGAGCATGCGCAGATCGTCGAGCGCGAGTTGCGCGGCATTCCTGGCATCGGCGCGGTCACGTCCACCTCGAGCCTGACCCGGCCCGAGCTGGTGGTGCGGCCCGACTTCGCCCGTGCTGCCGACCTGGGCGTGAGCGCCGCTGCAATTGCAGACACGCTGCGCGTGGCCACCGCCGGCGACTACGACCAGCTGCTGCCCAAGCTGAACCTGGCGCAGCGCCAGGTGCCCATCGTCGTGCGCCTGCCAGCCGAAGCGCGTGCCGACCTGGACCTGCTGGCCCGCCTGCCGGTGCCGGGCAGCCGTGGCCCGGTGCCGCTGGGCCAGGTCGCCACCTTGACGATGGAAAGCGGCCCCGCGCAGATCGACCGCTACGACCGCCTGCGCAACATCAACTTCGAGATCGAGTTGAACGGCGTGCCGCTGGGCGAGGTGGAGCAGAAGGCCACGCACCTGCCCAGCATCAAGAACCTGCCGCCCGGCGTGATGCAGACAACTGTCGGCGATGCCGAGGCCATGGGCGAGCTGTTTGCCAGCTTCGGCCTGGCCATGCTGACCGGCGTGCTGTGCATCTACATCGTGCTGGTGCTGCTGTTCCACGACTTCGTGCAGCCGGTGACGATTCTGGCGGCGCTGGTGCTGTCGATTCCGGGCGCCTTCCTGGCCTTGTTCGTGACGCAGACGGCGCTGTCGATGCCGTCAATGATCGGCCTGATCATGCTGATGGGCATCGCGACCAAGAACTCGATCCTGCTGGTGGACTACGTGATCATCGCGCGCCGCGACCACGGACTGCCGCGCTTCGAGGCCATCGTCGATGCCTGCCGCAAGCGTGCTCGCCCCATCGTGATGACGACCATCGCCATGGGCGCCGGCATGCTGCCCATCGCCCTGGGCCTGGGTGTCGACCCGAGCTTCCGATCGCCCATGGCCATCGTCGTGATCGGCGGCCTGATCACCTCGACCTTCCTGAGTCTGCTGGTGATTCCGCTGGTCTTCACCTATGTGGACGACGTGATCGGGTTCCTGCGGCCGAGCCGCTGGCGCAAGTCCGAGGCGGCGCCGGCCGCGTCGGCAGCAACCGGAGATTGAGCGATGCGGGCCTGGACCTGGTGCTTGTTGGCATTGACACTGGCGGGCCCGCTGCAGGCCCAGGCGCAGCAGGACGTGGCGCCCGGGGCCGGCACCTCGGCCAGCGCCACGGCCAGCGCCACGGCCGAGGCCGCAAGCTACACGGCCATCGATCTCGACTGGCGTGACGCCTCGCGCGAGCGCGCCGTGCCGGTGCGCCTGTACTGGCCGGCGCGCGCGGCCGCAGGTACGGCCGTGCCGCTGGTGGTGTTTTCGCATGGCCTGGGCGGCTCCCGCCAGGGCTACAGCTATCTCGGCCGCTTCTGGGCTTCGCAGGGCTATGCGAGCCTGCATGTCCAGCACGTGGGCAGCGACAGGCAGGTCTGGAGCGGCAGCGTCTTCGGCCTGATCGGGCGGCTGCAGGATGCGGCCAAGGAAAGCGAAGCCGTGAACCGCGTGCAGGACATGCGCTTCGCGCTGGACCAGCTGCTGGCCAGCCCGCGAGGCGCGCAGATCGACGCGCAGCGTATCGTCGTGGCTGGCCATTCCTACGGCGCCACGACCTCGCTGCTGCTGGCCGGCGCGCGGCCACCAAGCGCACCGGGCGATTTGCGCGATGGGCGCATCAAGGCCGCCATCATCATCTCGGCGCCGCCCTTCTACGGGCAAGGCGCGCCTGCGCCCATCCTGGCGGGCATCAGCATTCCGACCCTGCACATCACGGCCACCGAAGACGTGATCGAGGTGCCGGGCTATCGCTCTGCGGCCAGTGATCGCCTGCTGGTCTTCGACGCCACCGGTGGCGGGCCGGACAAGATGCTGGCCGTCTTTGCCGGCGGTTCGCACAGCATCTTCACCGACCGCAGCGGCACCGGCGGCGTGGCCCTCAATCCGCAGGTCAAGGCCGCGACCCGGGAGCTGACGCTGGCCTTCCTGCAAAGCGTGTTCGAGGGTCGCCGCGAGGGCCTGCGGGATTGGCCCTTGCGCTGGCGTGAAATCCTGGCGCGCTGGACCGGTCCCGATGCTTGATCAAGATCATGTTTGCGGGAATGACCGCATGGGGTGCACGGAAGCGCGCCCTTAGCATCGCGGCGGGACAACCGATGGCCAAAGCCCTGCAGCAAAAGTGGGCGGCGATCGAGCTGAGCGGCATGAGCGCGCATGAATCAACAGAAGACGAAGACCGCCCCGGGCATGGGCTCGTGGCGGCACTGGTGGCCGGGTTCGGCGGCCAGCATGGGGCCTGACCTGGCCCGAGGCCTCGATGCCGCAGCACGCGGCGATCTCTCGGCCAGCCTCGACGAAGCCGCGGAAGCGGGCCATGGGCTCAGGCGGCGCTTCAATGCCCTGTGCCTGGCCTTGTCCACCCGCGTCGCGCAGATCCGCAACAACGCCAGCATCCTGGCCATGGCGGCCGATGCGCTCGCCGCCTGTTCGCGCGATCTGGCCGAGCGGTCCGGCCGGCAATCCGAGCAACTGACCGACGCCAATCAGCGCCTGGCCCGCCTGAACGACGGCCTGCGCGAGAACGCCAGCACCGCTCAGGCGGCGCGCGGCGGGGCCCGTCAGGTGCGCGAGGCGGCGGAGTCGGGCGAGGCCTTGATGCACGAGGCCGTGACGCAGATACGCACCATCGAGGTCAGCTCACGGCAGATGAGCGAGATCATTTCGGTGATCGACGGCATTGCCTTCCAGACCAACATCCTCGCGCTCAATGCCGCCGTCGAGGCAGCGCGGGCCGGCGAGCAGGGCCGCGGCTTCGCGGTCGTGGCCTCGGAGGTGCGCAGCCTGGCCCAGCGCAGTGCGGCGAGTGCGGCCGAGGTGAAGCGGCTGATCGCGCAATCGACCGAGCAGGTCGAGACCGGCGTGCAGCGCATCGAGCGGCTCGGCGACGCGCTCGGCCAGGTGCTGGGCGGCGTGCGCCTGCTGACCGAGCAGATCGGCGGCATTGCCGAGGACAGCCAGCGCCACAGCCTCGAACTGCAGGGCATCGCCGACCAGGTGGCCGCGGTGGATGAACTGGCGCAGCGCAATCTCGAGCTGGTGGCGCAGTCGGCTTCGTCGGCGGGCGAGGTCGAGCAGCGAACCGGGCAACTGGGCGTGGCGGTGCGCCAGATACGGCTGCGCCAGGGAGCTGCTGACGAGGCGCGCCTGCTCGTCGAGCGCGCCTGCGAAGCGGTCAGACGCGAGGGCCTGGCTGCGGCGGCCGAACGCTTCATGCACCGCGAGGGCGAATTCTTCGACCGCGACATGTACATCTTCGTCTTCAACCGCCAGGGCATCTTCACGGCCTTCGGCCCCGACCCGAGCAAGAAGGGGCGGCATCTGCGCGAGGTCAGCGGCCTGCAGTGGGAGATGCTGCTGCGCGACGGCTTCGAGCGCGTGGACCAGGGCGGCGGCTGGGTCGACTACCAGACGGTCCACCCGGTGACCGGCGC
Organism: Paucibacter sp. JuS9; assembly: GCF_044043925.2. Classification (NCBI taxonomy): domain Bacteria; kingdom Pseudomonadati; phylum Pseudomonadota; class Betaproteobacteria; order Burkholderiales; family Sphaerotilaceae; genus Roseateles; species Paucibacter sp. JuS9. The sequence continues at coordinate 3,113,757 of NZ_CP194172.1, read as the reverse complement.
CGTGCTCGACAAGGTCTCCTATGTGTGCGGCCTGCCCGGCGATCTGCTGATCGGCTGCGGGGTCTACAAGGTCTAGGGCAGGGCCCGGCTCTTCACCACGGCGTAGCGCGCCAGCGTGCGCTCGCGGGCGAAGGCATGGTCGACGACGGGCCGGGGGTAGTTGGCGCCCAGCTCGACGCCCGCCGCCTGCAGCTCCAGCGGCGCCGCCAGCCAGGGCGCGTGGATGGCCTTGTCTGAAAGCCCGGCCAGCTGCGGCAGATAGCGGCGGATGAACTTGCCTTCGGCGTCGAACTTCTCGCTCTGGCTGACCGGGTTGAAGATGCGGAAATAGGGCTGGGCATCGCAGCCGCTGCTGCTCGCCCATTGCCAGCCGCCGTTGTTGGCGGCGAGGTCGAAGTCCAGCAATTGCTGGGCGAAGTAGGCTTCGCCACGGCGCCAGGCTATGCCCAGATCCTTGGTCAGGAAGCTGGCGGTGACCATGCGCAGGCGGTTGTGCTGGTAGCCGGTTTCGTTGAGCTGCTTCATCGCGGCGTCCACCAGCGGATAGCCGGTCTCGCCGTCGCACCAGGCCTTGAAGAGCCTGTCGGCCTCTGGGCCTTGCTCCCACTGGATGCCGTCGTACTCGCGGCGGAAGGCGCCCGTCATTGCATGCGGATGGTGGTGCATCACCTGGTGATAGAAATCGCGCCAGATCAGTTCGGACAGCCAGACCTCGGCACCCCGGTCGCCCGCCTGCATGCGCTCATGCGCGAGGCGCGCCAGGCGGCGGATCGACACCGTGCCGAAGCGCAGGTGCGTGCTCAGGTAGCTGGGGCCCTTGATGGCCGGGAAGTCGCGGGCACGGTCGTAGCGGGCTATGCGCTCCAGGAAGTCTTCGAGCAGGGCTTCAGCACCACTTGCGCCCATGCCCAGGGAAGCGGGCAGGGCGGCGGGTTCGAAGCCGATGTCTGACAGGCTCGGCACACCCTGTGCCAGAACGCTGCCGGCAAGCGCCTCCGTGTAGCGCTCCACCGGATAGCTGCTCAGATAGAAGGGCTCGACCTTCTTCAGCCAGGCGTTCTTGTAGGGCGTGAACACGCCGTAGGGACCGCCGACGGCCGTCATCACCTCGCGGCGCTCGAAGATGACATGGTCCTTGGAGGTTTTCAGCAGCGCGCCGAAGCTGGCGAGCTTCTCGGCGACCTGTGCATCGCGCATCAAGGCGGCTGGTTCGTCGTCATGGTTGCAGAAGACAGCCTGCACCTGCAACTCTGCAGCCAGGCGCGGGATTTCATCGGCGGCCGCGCCATGACGCACGATCAATGCGCCGCCACGCTCGCGCAGTCGCTGGTCCAGCTCGGCCAGCGCGCCGAGGATGAAGACCACGCGCCGGTCGGCCCGGGGCAGGGCGGCCAGGATGTCGGTGTCGAGGATGAAGCAGCAGAACACGGCGTCGGCCGACTTCAGGGCGTGGAACAGGGCGGCCTGGTCGTCCAGGCGCAGATCGCGGCGGAACCAGGCGAGGGCGCGGTCGAATTGCTTGCTCATGGACGCCAGTGTCCACCAATCGAAGGCCGTAAAATGGCGCGCATGGCCCAAGAACGCATAGACCTCACCAACCAGTTTTTGATCGCCATGCCCGGCATGGCGGACGATGCGTTCGCTGGCAGCGTTGTCTACATGTGCGAGCACAACGAAAAGGGCGCCCTGGGCCTGGTGATCAACAAGCCGATTTCGCTGACCATGGGTCACTTGTTCGCCAAGGTGGACCTGAGCCTGGACCGCGAGGAACTGGCCATCCGCCCGGTGTTCTACGGCGGCCCCGTGCAGACCGAGCGCGGCTTCGTGCTGCACGAGCCGCTGGACGAAGAGGGCATGCACTACAACGCGACGCTGGCCGTGCCCGGCGGCCTGGAAATGACCACCAGCCGCGACGTGCTGGAAGCGCTGTCCAATGGCGCCGGTCCCAAGAAGCTCCTGATCACCCTGGGCTACAGCGGCTGGGCCGCCGGTCAGCTGGAAGAAGAGATCGGCCGCAACGGCTGGCTGACCGTGGACGCCGCGCCCGAAATCATCTTCGAAACGCCCGTGGAAGAGCGCTACACCCGCGCCCTGGGCCTGCTTGGCATCGACCCGCGCATGTTGAGCCCCGAGGCGGGGCACGCATGAGCACGGCTGACACCGCCACCGTTGCACCCCAATCCCTGCTGGCTTTCGATTTCGGCACCAAGCGTGTCGGCGTGGCCACGGGCAGCCGCTTCACCGGCCGTGCCGAGCCCCTGAAAAGCATTCACGCGGAGGGCGACGCCCGGTTCACTGCCATCGAGAAGCTGGTGAGGGAATGGCAGCCCGATGCACTGGTCATCGGCGTGCCCTTCCATCCCGATGGCGCCGAACATGAAATCACCCAGCGCGCGCGTCGCTTCGGCCGCCAGCTCAAGGGCCGCTTTCGCCTGCCGGTGTTTGAAGTGGACGAGCGCTACACCAGTGTCGAAGCGGAGAGCCAGGGCGCCCGGGACCTGGACTCTGCTGCCGCGGCCCTGATCCTCGAACAATACTTCCAAGAGCATCCCTGATGAGCACACTGCACGGCCGCCCGAAAGTGGGCGAACCCCCGCTTGGCGGGGACAAGCGAAGCTTGGGGGTGCCCCAATGACGACCTTGCTTCTTGATGCCGAAGCGCTCTACGACGACCTCAAAAAGGGCGTGCAGAAGCTGCTTCAAACTGACACCGCGCTCGTGGGCATCTGGTCTGGCGGCGCCTGGCTGGCCGAGCGGCTTGCCGCCGACCTGGGTCTCGCCGACCATGGCGTGATCTCCAGCTCGCTGCACCGCGACGACTTCGGCACCAAGGGCATGAGCGCCAGCGCCGACCACACGCGGCTGCCTTTCGAGGTGGAGGGCCGCCACATCCTGCTGATCGACGACGTGCTCTATACCGGCCGCACCACGCGGGCGGTGATCAACGAGCTGTTCGACTTCGGCCGCCCGGCCAGCGTCACGCTGGCGGTGCTGGTGGACCGCGGCGGCCGCCAGTTGCCGATCGAGCCGGTGTTCTCGGCTGCGCGCGTGACCCTCGCCGCAACACAGCGCCTGCGGCTGGCCAAGACCGAGTCCGGCGCCTTCACATTCGACGTCACCGAGGGAGGCTCAGGTGCTGAGTAAAAGAAACCCGCAGCTGAACAAGCATGGCGAGCTGATCCATCTGCTCTCCACCGAAGGCCTGCCCGCGGCCATCATTCACCAGATCCTCGACACCGCCGGCACCTTCCTCTCGGTCAATGACCGTGATGTGAAGAAGGTGCCGCTGCTGCGCGGCAAGTCGGTGTTCAACCTGTTCTTCGAGAACAGCACGCGCACGCGCACCACCTTCGAGATCGCCGCCAAGCGGCTCTCGGCCGACGTGATCAACCTCGATATCGCGCGCAGCTCCACCGCCAAGGGCGAGACGCTGCTGGATACGGTCGCCAACCTCTCGGCCATGCATGCCGACATGTTCGTGGTGCGCCACAGCGAAAGCGGCGCGCCCTACCTGATTGCCCAGCATTGCGCGCCGCATGTGCATGTGGTGAATGCCGGCGACGGGCGCCATGCGCATCCGACGCAGGGCTTGCTCGACATGTACACGATCCGCCACTACAAGAAGGACTTCCGCAACCTGACGGTGGCCATCGTCGGCGACATCGTGCACTCGCGCGTGGCCCGTTCCGACATCCATGCGCTGAGCATCCTCGGCGTGCCCGAGATCCGCGCAGTGGGCCCCAAGACCCTGGTGCCGGGCGACCTGAAGGACATGGGCGTGCGCGTCTGCAACGACATGGCCGAAGGCGTGAAGGGTGCCGACGTGATCATCATGCTGCGCCTGCAGAACGAACGCATGAACGGCGCGATGCTGCCCAGCGCCGGCGAGTTCTTCAAGAACTTCGGCCTCACGCCCGAGAAGCTGGCGCTGGCCAAGCCGGACGCCATCGTGATGCACCCGGGCCCGATCAACCGCGGCGTCGAGATCGACTCGGCCGTGGCCGACGGCACGCAGAGCGTGATCCTGCCGCAGGTGACCTTCGGTATCGCGGTTCGCATGGCCGTCATGAGCATCCTGGCTGGGAACGAAGCATGAAGATCTTGATCAGAGGTGGTCGCCTTATCGACCCCGCATCGGGCCTGGACAAGGTGGGCGATGTCGCCATTGCCGCCGGCCGCATCCTCGGCCTGGGTGAGGTGAAGGATTTCGAAGCCGAGCGCGTGATCGACGCGACCGGCCTGGTTGTTGCGCCAGGCCTGGTGGACCTCGCTGCGCGCCTGCGCGAGCCGGGCCACGAGCATGAAGGCATGCTGGAGAGCGAGCTGAATGCCGCAGCCGCCGGCGGCGTGACCAGCCTCGTCTGCCCGCCCGACACCGACCCCGCGCTGGACGAGCCCGGCCTCGTGGAAATGCTCAAGTTCCGCGCCCGCAAGCTGAGCCTGTGCAGGCTGTTCCCGCTGGGCGCCCTGACGCGCGGCCTGGCCGGCGAGCAACTGACCGAGATGGCCGAGCTGACCGAGGCCGGCTGTGTCGGCTTCTCGCAGGCTGAAGTGCCGATCCGGAACACACAGTTCCTGCATCGCGCCCTGCAATACGCGGCCACCTTCGGCTACACGGTCTGGCTGCATCCGCTGGACCCCTGGCTCGGCGGTGGCGTGGCTGCCAGCGGGGCCGTGGCCACGCGGCTGGGCCTGTCCGGCGTGCCGGTGACGGCCGAGACCGTCGCTCTGCACACGATCTTCGAGCTGATCCGTGCCACCGGCGCGCGCGTCCATCTGTGCCGCATCTCGAGTGCCGCCGGTGTCGAGCTGGTGCGTGCTGCCAAGCGCGAAGGCCTGGCTGTCACCGCCGATGTCTCGGTCAACTCCCTGCATCTGAGCGACGTGGACATCGGTTTCTTCGAGCCGGCGCTGCGCCTCTCGCCGCCCTTGCGCCAGGGCCGCGACCGCGATGCCTTGCGCGCCGGCCTGGCCGACGGCACGCTCGACGCGCTGGTGAGCGACCACAACCCGGTGACGGCCGACGAGAAGAACCTGCCATTTGCCGAGGCCACACCGGGCGCCACGGGCCTGGAGCTGCTCCTGAGCCTGGCCTTGCGCTGGGCCGAGGACGAGCGCCTGCCGCTGTCCAGGGCATTGGCCGTGATCACCGCCGAGCCGGTGCGCGTGCTGGGACCGGCCCTCGGGTCGCTGGCGGACAGCGCTGGCCGCCTGGTGGCCGGTGGCGTGGCCGACATCTGCGTGTTCGATGCCAAGGCGTCCTGGTCGGTCACGCCGGAACGCCTGGTGAGCCAGGGCAAGCACACGCCGTTTGCCTATTCGATCACCGGGTTCGAGCTGCCGGCACAGGTGCGCTACACGCTGGTGGCGGGCCACCTCGCCTACGAGAAGAGCTGATGATGACTGCCGTCTGGCGCCTGTTGCGCCTGCTGGCCCATGTGGGCAGCGGCCTTTGGATGGTGCACCTGCGCTTCAAGGGCCTGGACAAGGTGGCCCGCCATGCGGCCATCCAGGCCTGGTCGGCCAAGACCTTGCGCATTCTCGGCATCGAGCTGAAGCACAGCGGCACGCCGCGTCCCGGCCCGAAGCTCGTGCTGGCCAACCATGTGTCGTGGCTGGACATCGCGGCGGTGCATGCGGTGATGCCGGAGGCTCGTTTCGTTTCCAAGGCCGACATCAAGCACTGGCCGCTGGTGGGCGCGCTGGTCGAGGCGGCGGGCACGCTCTTCATCGAGCGCAGCAGCAAGCGCGATGCGCTGCGCGTGGTGCACCAGACTGCGGCGGCCTTGAAAGAGGGCGACACCGTGGCTGTGTTTCCCGAGGGCACGACGGGCCCGGGCCCGGAGCTCCTGCCTTTTCATGCCAACCTGCTGCAGGCGGCCATCGTCACCGAAGTGCCGATCCAGCCGCTGCTGCTGCGCTGGCACGGGCCTGGCGAACGCTTCAGCACGCCGTTGCGCTTCATTGGCGATATGACGCTGATGCAAAGCCTTTGGGCCATCGCCAGCGCGCGCGGGCAAGGCTGCGAGCTGCGCATTCTCGGCTCGATCGACTGCGCCCATGCAGATCGCCGCGCGCTGTCCGAGCATGTGCGCGAAACCCTTGCGGCCGAGCTGTCCACCTGAGTCGGCCGAATCGCAGCCCCGGGAGTGAATCGCCGAGGTGACAGCGATCCATCCTGCCGGCCTGTCCGCCCAATCGGGGACAGGTCTGGGCCCGGGGTTCTGGGTGCACTGAGCCTCCGCTAGCATCGGTGCCACGCTGATTGCAAATTGCCGGAGTTCCGTTCATGTCCAAGCTGCGCACAGGGCTGCTGCTGAGCCTCTCACTTGCCCTGCCGGGCCTGGCTGCGGCGCAAGGGTTCAATCTGGGCAAGATCATCAAGGACAGCCTGTCTTCCGCCTCCTGCGAGAAGTACAAGCGCTGGGTGGCCTCGGTGCCCGGGGCGGCCGCCAATGCGTCCGTTGGCCGGGGTGGCTCGGATGTCGTGCTCTCCCTGGTGGCCGAGCCGGTCTTCTCGCAAGCCTTCGGCAAGAGCTACCGCGAGCTGACCCAGAGCGATTTCCGCGCTGCGGCGAGCAGTCTTGCCGAGTGCCGTCGCGGTGGCACGCTCACGCCGACCGAAATGCAGCTGACCCAGCAGGTCTGGAACGAGCACATGCAAGTCACCTTGCTGCGCCAGCAGGAGGCCCTGCAGGCGCAGCGCGCCGAGCTGGAAGGCATTCGTCAGGAGCTCGCGGCCCTGCGTCCCGTGGAGGAAGACTACGCCCGGCTCGACGGCCTAAAGGCTCGCGGCGATGCTGCCATCCGGCGCGGTCGGGCCTCGATCGCATCGGGCCGGGTGGCGAGCGCTGATGGTGGCAGCGTGCTCGGCGACCTGGCCGCCTTCGAGAAGGAGGTCGAGGCGACGCGGCAGCGCGTCGGCGTGCCGGTCGAGACACAGCGAGTCCAGGCGGCCGTGGCCGCGGCGGAGGGCAGTGCCGGCTTGCAGGTGCTGACCGGCCACCTGGACAGGTTGCGCCGCAGCAGCCTGCCGGCGACGGTCGTGCAAGGCCTGCGCGAGAGCCTCAACAAGCGCATCACCGAGCTGGCGGCGGGCGTCGCCCAGCAAGAGCGCCAAGCCATTCATCCGCCCCGGGCCGACCTGGCCGATCTCGCGGCGCATGCCGCCGCCGTGCGTGATTTTGACAATCGCAACAGCCGTGCGCTGAACCTGGCGCCCCCCTTGGCCGAGCTGCAGCGAGCCTTGCGCGCCGAGCGCCAACCCTTGCTGGCAGGTGCTGCCAGCGAGGTGGCGCGTCAGGTGCGGGGCCTGCGCGAACCGGAGCAGATCTCGCAGCTGGTAGCGCGCTACTTCCTGGCTGACGAGCTCCAGGCCGGGCCGGGCGCCGAACTCAAGCGCATGGCAGACCAGCGGGCCGAACTGCTCAAGCGCCTTTCGACCGACGTTGCCATGTTCGGCGCCCAGCCTGAGCATGCCGACTTGCTCGCTGGCACGAGTCAAACCGGCCCTGCCCCCACGCGCTGCGACCAGCTGGCGGCCGACCCGGATGACCCGGGTCGTATCGCGCCGGGCGTCAGCGACGACGACATGAATGTGGCTGCAGCCGTCCAGTCCTGCCGCGAGGCTGTGAAGGCCGAGCCGCGCTCGGGGCGCCTGCAGTTTCAGCTTGGGCGAGCGCTGCTCGAGGACAAGAAGCCGCAAGACGCGGTGGCCCAGTTCAGGCGGGCCGCTGAACTCCAGTACCCGGCGGCCTATTTCTATCTCAGCGAAGCCTACAAGTCCGGCATGGAGGGTCTGCCCAGGAATGACAAGCAGGCCAGCCAATACGCCAAGCTCGCCGAGAAGGGCGGATACGGCAGTGGCATGAGCAGCTCGCATCCGGTCTTTGCCGAAGCCGACTACGAGGACGCCAACATGATGCAGGCGGTCTACTACGGCAACAGTTCGCTGCTTGGCGACAACGGGCTCTACAACTTCAACTACCTGGTGGCGCAGGCGCAACTGCTGGCGAACGAATGCCGCAGCTTCAAGCTCAGCGAGGTCGAGGGCTACCGCACTGCATTCGTGCGCGGCGTGATCCCAGGCACCACCGATGGCATGGCGCGCATGGGCTTCGAGCACATGAAGAACATTGCCACGACCCTGGCCGATGCCATCCGCAACCCTCGTTCCATGGTCGACAACGGCGCTGCGCGCCAGCGTGTCGAGAACGCGGGCATGTACGGCACGCGTGACCTCGCGCAGATGTGGAGCGGTATCGGTGGCTGTCAGGCCCCGCAAGCCAAGCGCTATGTGAAGAATCTGCGGCATTACCTGAGCCGCGTCGGCGCCTGAGGCGCAAAAGGAGCCGTCAATGGATGATGCCAATCGTCGCCGCATGGCCGTGATCTGCGGCTTGTGGCCGCTGCTGGTGACACAGGCGCGGGCCCAGGGACGCGGCAGTGCGCCACCTCCATACCGGCCACCTCCGCCGCCGCCACCGCCTCCGCCGCCGGCCTACCGGCCGCCACCACCCCCACAACCGTCGTTCAGGCCGGCCCCGCCGCCGCCCGCGCAGATGCCCGGTGGTCGCAACGGCGGCAGCTGGGCCGGCAGCAATGGTGGTGCGGGCAGTTGGGCAGGCTCCAATGCCAATCGAAACCAGGGCAGCAACGGCAGCAACGGCGGTGGCAACTTAGGCTCTAGCGTCAAGAACCAGGTCGGTTCCGGCTCCCTGGCCAACAACCGAAGCTCGGGTCTGGCCAGCAAGTTCAATGCATCGGGCGGTTCCAGGCCCGTCAATGCCACCAGTCAGGCGCGCGGCGCGCAAGGGGGCGGCAACGGCAGCGGCTTTGGCACATCGGTGAAAGGCCAGGTCGGCTCAGGCTCGACCAGCACCGGTGGCAGCTCCGGTCTGGCCAGGAAGTTCAATGCAGGTGCCAGCACCGGCACTGCGACAACAAGCGTTGGCAGCGGTGGCAGCGGCGGCAAGAGTGGCGGCGGTGGTGCAAATGCTGCTGGCGCCGGTGGTGGGCTGTCGAAGAAGTTCAACGCTGCCGCAGGCAACGGCGCCGGGCGCATTGACGGCACCCAGACTCCCGCACCGCGCCCTCGCCCCAAGCCAACGGACGCTTTCGGTCGCGCCGCAATGAGTGCCGAGTACCAGGCTGGCAAGGAGGGGGCGGCCAAGCGCGGCAAGTTCCTGCATGAGCAGGCCCTCAAGCCTGCCCAGCCGGCCTCGGCGCCCAAGCCGCCCTTCAGACCTCCGGAGCCGCGCTGAGTCTGGGCGGCTGACTGCTCCCGCCTGGCCGGATGTTTCTGCGGCTAGGGCAGCGCCGGCATCCAGCTTCGCAGCCAGCCCAGGCCGGCAGAGGTGCCGGCGCGCGGCCGGTATTCGCAGCCCACGAAGCCGGCGTAGCCGAGCTCGTCCAGCAAGGCCATCAGGTGTTCGACGCGCAGCTCGCCTTCATCTGGCTCCTGGCGCAACGGCGCGCCCGCTACCTGCACATGGCCGAGAACGCCGCGCTCGAAAGCACGGCGCAGCTTGCTGCTCACGTCGCCCTCGACGACCTGGCAGTGGTACGCGTCGAACTGCAGCTTCAAGTGGGGCGAGCCCACGGCCTCGATCAGGCCCAGCGCATGGTCCTGACGGTTCAGGAAATAGCCCGGCATGTCGCGCTCGTTGATAGGCTCCACCGTCAGGATGATGCCGGCAGCGCTGGCGCGCTCCGCGGCCCAGGCCAGACGCGCTACCACCAGGCCATTCAATTGTTCCCGGCTCATGCCCGTGGGCAGCAGGCCCGACATGAGGTGGACCAGTGGCCGGCCCAGCGCCTCTGAATAGGCGAGGGCTCGCTCGACCGAGGAGCGGAAGTCCGGCTCGCGATCAGGCAGGCAGGTGAATCCGCGCTCGCCGGCCGCCCAGTCGCCGGGCGGTGCATTGAAGAGCACCTGCCGCAGGCCGTGCTCTTGCAGCAGCAATGAGAGTTGCCCGGCCGGATGGTCGTAGGGGAAGAGGTACTCGACGGCCGTGAAGCCGTCCGCTGCCGCAGCAGCAAAGCGCTGCAGAAAGGGCAGCTCGGCGTAGAGCAGGCTCAGGTTGGCGGCGAAGCGGGGCATGGTCGAGCAGCCTCGCTCCGCCCCGTGCCTCAGGCCTTGCCCTGATTTGCCACCGCGGCGGCGGCCTTGGCTGCGGCCTCTGCGTCGCCCAGGTAGTAGCTCTTGATCGGCTTCAGGTCTGCATCCAGCTCGTAGACCAGCGGAATGCCGTTGGGGATGTTGACGCCGACGATGGCGTCGTCGGCGATGCCGTCCAGGTACTTCACCAGGGCGCGGATGCTGTTGCCGTGGGCCGCGATCAGCACGCGCTGGCCGCTCTTGATGGCGGGTGCGAAAACTTCGTTCCAGGCCGGCAGCACGCGGGCCACGGTGTCCTTCAGGCATTCGGTCAGCGGAATCTGCTCGGGCGCAAGGCCTGCATAGCGCAGATCACCCCGCTCGCTGCGCGGGTCGCTGGCTTCCAGCGCCGGCGGTGGCGTGTCGTAGCTGCGGCGCCAGATCAGCACCTGCTCGTCACCGTACTGCTTGGCCATGTCGGCCTTGTTGAGGCCTTGCAAGCTGCCGTAGTGGCGCTCGTTGAGGCGCCATTCATGGATCACCGGCAGCCAGGTGCGCTCCATCTGGTCCAGGCAGTGCCACAGCGTCCAGACGGCGCGCTTGAGCACCGAGGTGTAGGTGACATCGAAATCCAGGCCCGCTTCCTTCAGCAGGCGGCCGGCCTGCTTGGCCTGTTCGACGCCAGTGGGGGTCAGGTCTACATCGGTCCAGCCGGTGAAGCGGTTTTCGAGGTTCCAGGTCGATTCGCCGTGGCGAATGAGCACGAGCTTGTACATGTCGGTCACGAGGGGAGGCCGCCCGATTCGGGCTGGGGCGGATTCTATCGATGCACAGAGCGTGGACTATTCCCATTTCCCGTTGCCGGCAATCCACAAATCTGTCGTGAAATGACGAATCGCAAACTGAAGTGAGCAGATCGTCCTAGTATCAATTTCGGGCGGCACTCGCGCACTGGTGCGTCAGCCGCCGTACTTGTTCTGGTTTATTAAGCAGGAGACGGAGCATGCAGAAGAACAGCAAGTGGCGTTGGGCGCCCCTGGCATTGGCCGCTTTGGCCTGCGTAGGCGCTCAGGCGCAAAGTGACAGCGCGGTGACGGTCTCGGGTTTCGCGACCCTGGGCGCAACGGGCACCAACAGCAGCGTCGCTCAATACGCCATCTTTGGGCAGAACCGCGGCGCCAGCGAGCGCTGGAGCGGTGAGGTCGACAGCAAACTCGGCGTGCAGCTGACGGCCAAGGCCAATTCCACCTTCTCGGGCACAGTGCAGCTGCTGTCCAAGCAGAATGGCGACGGCAATTTCAATCCGGAGGTCGAATGGGCCTTCGTCAAGATGCAGGCAGCGCCTTCGCTGTCCTTCCGCGTGGGCCGCATGGGCGGCCCGTTCTTTGCGGTGTCCGATTTCCGTGATGTGGGCTATGCGAACACCTGGCTGCGCCCACCTCACGATGTCTACGGCCAGGTGCCGATCAGCCGCTTCGACGGCGCAGACGTGATCTACCAGACCAATACCGGCTTGGGCTCACTGACGGCGCAATTGTTCGCCGGCAAGGCCAAGTCCATGGTGCAGCGCACCGAGGTCGAGATGAAGAGCCTGGTCGGCTTCAATGCGACGCTGGAACTCGATGGTGGCGTGAGCCTGCGCGTCGGTCGCCTGCAGGGCAAGCTGACCGTGCACTCCGCCTCGCTGAATACGTTGGTGGCCGGCCTGCGCTCGGTGCCGATTCCGTCCGTGGTTTCGGTGGGCAACGAGCTTGATCCCAACAGCAAGTCAGCCAGCTTCACTGGCTTCGGCCTCACCTGGGATGAGGGCAATTGGCTGGTGAATGCCGAGTACACGCAGCGCCGCACCGATACCTATGCATCCGATACCAATGGCTGGTACGTCACGGTCGGCCATCGCTATGGCAAGTTCACGCCTTATGCCACGGTGTCGCAGCTGAAGCAGATCGACAGCAATGTGAACAACACGATCCCGACCGCGGGCTACCCGGCGGCAACGCAGGCGCAGCTGAACTTCCTCAGCGCCAACGTGAATGGCGTGGTGGCAAGCCAGAAGCGTGATGAGAAGACGCTGGCGGCTGGCGTGCGTTGGGACTTTGCTCGCAACACCGCGCTGAAGGCCCAGGTGGACCGCATCACCCCGAACGGCCCCGGCTACTTCCTCAACGTGCCGAGCAGCTTCAAAGACCGCGTCCACGTCTACAGCATCGCTGTGGACATGGTGTTCTGATCAAGGGAGGCAAACATGAACAAGTTCAAGCGTTTGGCTTTCCTGGCTGGTTTTGCGCTGGCTGGTGTCGGAGCCCAGGCCCAGGTGGCCGTGATCGTCAATTCCAAGAACGCCGCAGCAAGCATGACCGCCGATCAGGTGGCCAGCATCTTCCTGGGCAAGAGCAGCACGCTGCCCAATGGTGCAACCGCAGCTGCGGTCGACCAGGCCGAAAGCGCAGCGGTGCGTGAGCACTTCTACAGCAAGGTGACGGGCAAGCAGGCCGCGCAGGTGAAGGCCGCCTGGTCTCGCATCGTGTTCAGCGGCAAAGGCACGCCGCCCAAGGAAATGGCCAATTCCGCCGAAGTGAAAAAGTTTGTCGCAGCCAATCCGGACGCGATAGGCTATATCGAAAAGTCGGCGGTGGATGGTAGCGTCAAGGTGGTGTTGACCGTCGATTGAGGTGCCACTCAGGTCGCTGAGAACCAGGAGCGCAGGGCAGGGGCCCTGCGCTCCCTCGTTGGATGGAGACTAAAAGATGAATGTGAAGACCCGGATCTGGCTGCTGCCCTTCCTGGCCGCCGGCATATTCGCCGTCGGGATCATCGTCGTGCTGCTGTATTCCTCGCGCACCTCTGACGCGATCACGTCGGTCGGTACGGTGGACTACCCCTATCTCGACTCGACCACGCAGTTCGCCTCGCAGCTGGAAGCCCTGGGCTCCACGATCCAGAGCGCTGTGGCAGAGGGCGAGAAGAAGCGGCTGGACGAGGCCAACGAACGCGCCGCCAATCTTCGCAAGATCCTGGACACGATCACCAAGATCGATGGCAAGCAGGAAGCCGCTGGCGCGCTCAAGAAGGACTTCGAAGCCTATTTCGCGGCCTCGGTTGACACGGCCCAGTTGTTCATGGGCATGAAGCAGGGCGACCAGGGTGGGGCCATCGCCAAGATGCAGGGCTCGCTCAAGCAGCTCGAGGGCACGTTGGCCAAGGTCCGCAAGGGTGCCACCGAAGGTTTTGATGAGGGTCTCAACAAGGCGCAGACCGGCGTCTCGTCGAGCTTGTGGGCCATCGTCATCAGCGGCGTGGTCGTGGTGGTCTGCCTGGGTCTGGGTTCGTTCCTGGTGATCGGCGGCGTCTGGCGCCAGCTGGGCGGCGAGCCGGAATATGCGCGCGATGTGATGCGTCACATGGCCGACGGCGACCTGTCGCAAGATATCGTGGTGGCACCCGGTGCCGACCAGAGCCTGCTGGCGGCAGTGCGCGACATGTCGCGCGGCCTTGCTGGCATCGTGGCCAATGTCCGCACGGGCACCGACTCGATGACCGTGGCATCGCGTGAGATTGCCGTGGGCAATCAAGATCTCTCCGTGCGGACCGAAAAGCAGGCCAGCTCGCTGGAACAGACCTCCAGCAATATGCAGACCCTGACCGACACAGTGCGCCAGAGCGCCGACGCGGCGGCTCAGGCCAATCAGTTGGCTGGCTCGGCTGCGGCAGTGGCACAAAAGGGCGGCCAGGTGGTTTCGCAGGTGGTCTCGACGATGAACGAGATCAATACCAGCTCCAAGAAGATCAACGACATCATCGGCGTGATCGATGGCATCGCCTTCCAGACCAACATCCTCGCATTGAATGCGGCGGTGGAAGCTGCACGTGCTGGCGAACAGGGCCGCGGCTTCGCGGTGGTGGCGGGCGAGGTTCGCTCGCTGGCCCAGCGTTCGGCCGAGGCCGCCAAGGAAATCAAGGGCCTGATCGGCGCCAGCGTCGAGAAGGTCGAGTCTGGCAGCCGCTTGGTGGAAGACGCCGGTTCGACGATGACCGAGATCGTGGCCAGCGTGCAGCGGGTGTCGGACATCATCGGCGAGATCACGGCCGCCGCGACCGAGCAGAGCCAGGGCATCGGCCAGGTCAATCAGTCGGTCACGCAGCTGGACCAGATGACGCAGCAGAACGCGGCGCTGGTGGAGCAGGCTGCTGCCGCGGCTTCCAGCCTGGAGCAGCAGGCTCGCAGCCTGCAGACAGCGGTCTCCACTTTCAAGCTGTCCTGAAGATGTTTGCCCCCCGTTCAAGGAGTACCTTGAACGGGCCCCCCCAAGGGGACGGCGATGCTTGCCGGCATGACCGGCAAGCACATCGCCAGCGCGTGCCGGCTTGGGAGCGGCCCTGCGCTCGGCCCGCAAGTTTTGCGACGAGGAGCGAGATTCCTATAATCTCGCTCCTTTTGCTATGGGGCATCGCTCTTGAACTTCCTGCTCGAACACTGGTACCTCCTGCTGACCGCTGTGCTTTCTGGCGGCTTGCTGCTGTGGCCCGCACTGAGCAAGGCGGGTGGCGGCGTTGCCACCGCTGAAGCGGTGCGCCTGATCAACCGCGAGAAGGCGGTGCTGATCGATGTCTGCGAGCCCGAGGAGTTCGCCGCCGGTCACGCCACAGGCGCCCGCAACATCCCCCTGAGCACACTCGAAGGCCACAAGCAACTGCCCAGCAATAAGGCCTTGCCCGTGGTGGTGATGTGCCAGACCGGCGCGCGCGCCGCCCGTGCAGCTGGCATCCTTCGCAAGCTGGGTCATGAAAAAGCCCAGCCGCTGACCGGGGGCTTGAAAGCCTGGCGCGAAGCCAATCTGCCGACCGAGCGCAGCGCTGGCTGAGCCTTCAGCGCTCCAATATGTTGTTGAGGATGGATTCGCGATGAGTCGCGTGAAGATGTACACGACCCTGGTCTGCCCCTACTGCGTGCGGGCCAAGAACCTCTTGAAGCAAAGAGGCGTCGAGCAGATCGAAGAGATCCGTGTCGACCTGGACCCCTCGCAGCGCGACAGCATGATCGCGCTGACCGGCCGCCGCACTGTGCCGCAGATTTTCATCGGCGACACCCATGTGGGCGGCTGCGACGAGCTGATCGCCCTGGACCATCGCGGCGGCTTGCAGCCACTGCTGCAGGCTGACTGAATGCCGCCTCGGCGCCTCCCCTAAGGGCGCACCCCCGGTTTGCAAGAGCGGGCATGTCCGGGCGGGCGTCTGGGCCGGCTGCGCCATAATCGCTGCTGCTGCCCGCCAACCGTCACGGCGGGCTTTACTTTTGCTTGAGAGACATCATGGCCGACGAGAACAACACCCCCGTGTTCCAGATTCAGCGTATCTACCTGAAGGATCTGTCGCTGGAGCAGCCGAATTCGCCGGCGATCCTGCTGGAACAGGCTCAGCCCAATATCGAGATCAACCTGACCCTGTCGGCCGAACCCGCTGCCGAAGGCTTCTATGAAGTCTGCGTGACCGCCACGGTCAACACCAAGGTCGGCGACCGCACGCTGTTCCTGGTCGAAGCCAAGCAGGCCGGTATCTTTGAGATCCGCAATGTGCCGCAAGAGCAGCTGGAAGGCATCATCGGCATCGTCTGCCCTCAGATGCTGTACCCCTATCTGCGCGCCATCGTTTCCGACATCAGCACCCGCGCTGGCTTCCCGCCTGTCATGCTGACGGAAGTGAATTTCCAGGCCATGTTCGAGGCACAGCAGCAAGCCATGCTGGCCCAGCAGGAGCAGCAAGCCGCACCGGCCGATGCCACGCTGAACTGATTGACCCCGGCCTAGCGCCCTGGAGCGCGCCACGCTGACGCGCGGCGCGCTTTTGTCGTTTTTGGACGGAGCGAGAGAGCGATGAAGATCACGGTTTTCGGTGCTGGCGCCTGGGGCACGGCGCTGGCCATCCAGGCCGCAGCCCGCCATGAAGTGATGCTGTGGGCGCGTGAGGAGGCGGCCGTCTCCGCGATGCGCGCGAGCCGCTGCAACACGCGTTATCTGCCTGAGGCGCCGCTGCCGGCCGGCTTGCAGTTGACGAGTGATTTCGACGCGGCCCTTGCCTTCGGCGAGCTCCTGATCATTGCCACACCGATGGCCGCACTTCGCAGCATGCTCGCCCGCCTGCCCGATGGCGCGGCGGTGCTGTGGCTGTGCAAGGGCTTTGAGGCGGGCACCGGGCTGCTGGGCCATGAGATTGCGCGCGAAGTGCAGCCGCGCTTGCGAGTGGGCGTGCTGTCAGGCCCCAGCTTTGCGCAGGAAGTCGCCGCCGGCCAGCCGACAGCGCTGGTATCGGCCAGTGCGGACGAGGCCCTGGCCCAGCTGGGCGTCGAGGCGTTCCATGGCGAGCGCATGCGGGTCTACAGCTCCAATGATCCGGTCGGCGTCGAGGTCGGTGGCGCCGTCAAGAACGTGATGGCGATTGCCGTCGGCATTGCCGATGGCCTGCGCCTGCGCGCCGAGCGCCTTGGCGACGCCTCACGCGCGCCTGGGTTGAATGCCCGCGCCGCGCTGATCACGCGCGGCCTGGCCGAAATGCTGCGCCTCGGTCAAAGCCTGGGGGCGCGCACCGAGACCTTCATGGGCCTGTCAGGCATGGGCGACCTGGTGCTGACCGCCACCGGTGACCTGTCGCGCAACCGCCGGGTGGGCCTGATGCTGGCCGAGGGTCTGGACCTGAAGCAGATCCTGCAGCGCCTTGGTCATGTGGCCGAAGGCGTCTACAGCGCCCCGACTGTGCTGGCCCGCGCGCAGGCCAACGGTGTCGAGATGCCTATCACTGCAGCCGTGGTCGAGGTGCTGGACGGGCGCTTGAGCGTGCTCGACGCGATTGATGTGCTGATGGGCCGACAGGCCCGATCCGAACACTGAGCCCGCGCACAAGGTCCGGGAGGAGCTTGTGGCTGGCGAAGGCCTGGACGCGATACACGCGGCCAGGCTGATCAGACCGCGCCCTCGTAGCCGTTCTGCCGCCAGGCCTCGAACACTGCAACGGCGACGCTGTTGCTCAGGTTCAGGCTGCGCTGGTCGGGTCGCATCGGCAGGCGCACACGCTGCTCGGGTGGGAAGCTGTCACGCAGTGCTGGTGGCAGGCCCGCTGTTTCCGAGCCGAAGACCAGGAAGTCGCCCGGCTGCCAGGCCTGCTCTGCAAAACGATGGCTGCCGCGCGTGGTGAACGCAAACATGCGTTCCGCGGGCGGCTTCACTGCATCCAGAAATGCCTGCCAGCTGGCATGGCGCAGCACGGCCGTGTACTCGTGATAGTCGAGGCCGGCGCGCTGCAGGAGCTTGTCTTCCATCGAAAAACCCAAGGGCTCGATCAGATGCAGGCTGCAGCCGGTATTGGCGGCCAGGCGGATCACGTTGCCGGTGTTGGGTGGTATTTCCGGCTGGACGAGGACGATATGAAACATGCCCTCATTGTGCCGGCGTGCGCGCGAGCACCCAGGCCTGCACGTGCACGGCGCCGGCCTGGCGCACGACGCGGGCCAGCTCGAACAGCGTGGCGCCTGTCGTCATCACGTCGTCCAGCAGTGCCACACGGGCGCCGCGCAGATCGGGCAGGCGCCCGGGCTCGACGGCGAAGCTGTGCTTCACATTGGCGGTACGATCAGGCAAAGGCAGGCTGCTCTGCGCCTGGCCCTGACGCAAGCGCAGGAGCAGGCCGGCATCGCAACGCAAGCCGCGCCGGGCTGCCAAGGTACGCGCCAGCTCGTGGCTCTGGTTGTAGCCGCGCTCGCGCAAGCGGTCCTGGCTCAACGGTACGGCCAGCAGCCAGTCGGGCATTTCGGCTTGGGCCTCATCGAGGGCGTCGTCGAGGCGATCCAGCAAAGGACGGCACAACTCCAGGCACTGATGAAACTTGTAGCGCTGCAGGAGCTGATTCCAGGGGAAAGCGTAATCCAGCGCGGCGATGGTCAGGTCCAGTGGCGGCGGATGGCGCTGGCATTGCGCGCATCGGCTCAAGGCACTGGCGTCTGGCAGGCGAATGGCGCATTGCGGACACCGCCGTGCGATCTGCGCATGAGCCGCCAGGCAGGCGCTGCAGATGCGCGTCGGCGACCAGGCACGGCAGATCGCGCATTGCCCCGGGCAGCGCGCCAGCAGCCGCGCGCACACCGAGGGCTTGCTGGGGGCGAGAGGCTCGGCCGGCATCGGCTCAATATACTTCCGGCCCATGACAGCGCCTGCGGTTTCTCCCCCATCTGAAGTAGCGAGTGGCAAGACCGTAGGCATAGATCCGGTGGCTGTGCGGCAGCAGCGCCGCCGCCTCATGAAGGCAGCCGAGGCGCCCTGGCTGAATCGAGAGGTCTCGCGCCGGATGGCCGAGCGCCTGCAGGTGATCAAGCTGCAACCTGCCACCGTGATCCAATGGGCTGCCTGGCTCGGTGGCAGCCAGGACGACCTGGCCCAGGCCTATCCGCAGGCGCGCCAAGTCTGGGTCGATCTGGACGAGTCCCGTGCGCCGCAGGCCGGCTTCATGGACAAGCTCCTGCGCCGCAATTTGCCTCATCAGGTCCGGCCGGAGCTGGTCGAGCCCGGCGCCGCCGAACTGCTGTGGGCCAATATGTGCCTGCACGGCAGCAGTCAACTCCCTGCACTCTTGATGGCCTGGCATCGCTCGCTGGCAGTTGATGGCTTCCTGATGTTCTCCTGCCTGGGCCCCGACAGCTTTGTCGAGCTGCGTCCGCTCTACGCCCAGCAAGCTTGGGGCGAGCCGGCGCCGCCCTGGATCGACATGCACGACATCGGCGACGAACTGGTGCAGGCCGGTTTTGCCGACCCGGTGATGGATCAGGAGCTCCTGACGCTGACCTGGACCAGCCCCGAGAGCCTGCTGGCGGACCTGCGCTCACTGGGGGGCAATGTTTCACCCAGTCGATTCGCCGGGCTGCGCGGCCGGGCCTGGAAGCAGCGTCTCGTGCAGGCGCTCGAAGGCCTGCGCGGTGCCGATGGCCTCCTGCGGGCCCGGGTCGAACTGATCTACGGCCACGCTTTCAAGCCGGTTCCCAGGGCCCGGCTGGCGGCCGAAACCGCGGTTTCGCTGGACGATATGAGGGCCATGGTGCGCAAACAGGGACCTCGCTGAGGCATGTCAAGGGCCACAAGACCACGTTGTGCTCATGGCGCTGGGCTAAAATGCGCGGCTGACCACATGTGCGCCTGGCTGGAAGGGTCAAGACCTGGCACGTCCAGCACCATTCCAGCAGGGTGCAGCACGAGACAAAGAAGCCTCCCCAGGCTCCACAGACGACGGATGTCGCAGCGGCCAACTTGCATGGCCGCATCGGCGTTCTTGGCTTGAAATTGAAACTGAAGTGACGACCATGAAAATGATGAACGAGCGAGTGCATCAAGTTGGGCGCCGGATCGGTCAGCTGGTGCTGGCCCTGGGCAGCACGCTTGCCGTCCAGGCGGCTCTTGCGGGCCAAGCGGTAAACGACCTGCCGGGCGGCCCGGCCGTCAATCAGCTCAATCTGCACCCGCCGGTCACCAAGATCGCGACCGAGCAGATGTGGCTGCACAACTTCATGCTGATCATCTGCGTGGCCATTTTCCTGGCCGTGTTCGGTGTGATGTTCTATTCCATCTGGAAGCACCGCAAGAGCAAGGGCGCGGTGGCCGCCAACTTCCACGAAAGCGTGGCCGTTGAAATCGCCTGGACCGTCGTCCCCTTCGTGATCGTCATCCTGATGGCCTTGCCGGCCACCAAGGTCGTCGTCGCCATGAAGGACACCACCAACGCCGACCTGACCATCAAGGCCACCGGCTACCAGTGGAAGTGGGGCTACGACTACCTCAAGGGCGAGGGCGAGGGCATCAACTTCCTGGCCACGCTGGACACCGCCCAGCGCGTCGCGTCGGACTCGGGCAAGCCCGAACAGGTCGACAACTACCTTCTGAAGGTCGACAACCCGCTGGTCGTGCCGGTCAACAAGAAGGTGCGCATCATCACGACGGCCAACGACGTGATCCATGCCTGGATGGTGCCGGCCTTCGGCGTCAAGCAGGATGCGATTCCGGGCTTCGTGCGCGACACCTGGTTCAAGGCCGAGCAGATTGGCGACTTCTACGGCCAGTGCGCCGAGTTGTGCGGCAAGGAGCACGCCTACATGCCCATCCACGTGAAGGTGGTGTCGGCTGAAAACTACGCTGCCTGGGTCGATGGCAAGAAGAAGGAAATGGCCGCCAAGGCGGACGATCCGAGCAAGGTCTGGGAATTGGCTGCCCTGGTGGCCCGCGGCGAGAAGGTCTACGCCGCCAACTGCGCGGCCTGCCACAAGCCGGATGGCAAGGGCGCAGGCCCGATCAAGGCACTGGACGGCTCGCCGGTGGTGCTGAGCGACGACAAGCTCAAGCAGGTCGGCGTGCTCCTGAACGGCCAGAACAACGGCGCCATGCCGGCGTGGAAGCAGCTGAGCGACACCGAGATCGCTGCCGTCATCACGTACACCAAGAACAGCTGGTCGAACAAGACCGGCCAGGTCGTGCAGCCCGCTGAAGTCGCGGCCGCCCGCAAGTAAGTACACCGGACGTCTTTAAGGAATCGACATGTCAGCAGTGCTTGACCCCCACGGTCACGACTCTCATGCCCACGGCCACGATCATCACGATGATCATCATGCCCCCACGGGCTGGCGTCGTTGGGTGTTCGCTACCAACCACAAGGACATCGGTACCCTGTACCTGCTGTTCGCCTTCACGATGCTGATGGTCGGCGGTGTGCTGGCCCTGTGCATCCGCGCCGAACTGTTCCAGCCTGGCCTGCAGTTCTTCAATCCGGAGCTGTTCAACCAGTTCACGACCATGCACGGTCTGATCATGGTGTTCGGCGCGATCATGCCGGCCTTCGTGGGCTTCGCGAACTGGATGATCCCGCTGCAGATCGGCGCCTCCGACATGGCCTTTGCGCGGATGAACAACTTCAGCTTCTGGCTGATGATTCCCGCCGCCATCATGCTGGTCGCGTCGTTCTTCATGCCTGGCGGCGCACCCGCTGCCGGCTGGACGCTGTACGCACCGCTGACGCTGCAGATGGGCCCTTCGATGGATGCCGGCATCTTCGCGATGCACATCCTCGGCGCCTCGTCCATCATGGGCTCGATCAACATCATTGTCACCATCCTGAACATGCGCGCGCCTGGCATGACGCTGATGAAGATGCCGATGTTCGCCTGGACCTGGCTGATCACCGCCTACCTGCTGATCGCCGTGATGCCGGTGCTCGCCGGCGCCATCACGATGACGCTGACCGACCGCCACTTCGGCACGAGCTTCTTCAGCCCGGCCGGCGGTGGTGACCCGGTGATGTACCAGCACATCTTCTGGTTCTTCGGCCACCCCGAGGTCTACATCATGATCTTGCCGGCCTTCGGCATCGTCAGCCAGATCGTCCCGACATTTGCCCGCAAGAAGCTGTTCGGCTACGCCTCGATGGTCTACGCGACCGCGTCGATCGCGATCCTGTCCTTCATCGTCTGGGCCCACCACATGTTCGCCACCGGCATGCCGGTGACGGGTCAGCTGTTCTTCATGTACGCGACCATGCTGATCGCTGTGCCCACGGGCGTGAAGATCTTCAACTGGCTGGCCACGATGTGGCGCGGTTCGATGACCTTTGAAGCCCCGATGCTGTGGGCCGTGGGCTTCATCTTCGTGTTCACGATGGGCGGTTTCACGGGCCTGATCCTGGCCATGGCCCCGATCGACATCCAGGTGCAGGACACCTATTACGTGGTGGCCCACTTCCACTACGTGCTGGTGGCTGGCTCGCTGTATGCGCTGTACGCTGGCGTGTACTACTGGGGTCCGAAGTGGGCTGGCGTGATGATCTCGGAGACGCGTGCCAAGATTCACTTCTGGGGCTCGCTGATCTTCTTCAACATCACCTTCTTCCCGATGCACTTCCTGGGTCTGGCCGGCATGCCGCGTCGCTATGCCGACTATCCGATGCAGTTCGCCGACTTCAATGCGATCGCGTCGGTGGGCGCATTCGGCTTCGGTCTGATGCAGGTCTACTTCTTCTTCGCC
Source organism: Paucibacter sp. JuS9 (assembly GCF_044043925.2). Classification (NCBI taxonomy): domain Bacteria; kingdom Pseudomonadati; phylum Pseudomonadota; class Betaproteobacteria; order Burkholderiales; family Sphaerotilaceae; genus Roseateles; species Paucibacter sp. JuS9. Next base: position 3,091,617 of record NZ_CP194172.1, on the reverse strand, counting down.
GTGGCCATCCCGCTGATGCGCGGCAAGGGTGAGAAGGCCCCGCAGCGTCCCTGGGAAGCGGCTGAAGGCCTGGAATGGGAAGTGCCGTCGCCGGCCCCGTTCCACACCTTCGAGAACCCGCCGAAGCTGGATCGCACGGCCACCAAGATCGTCGGCTGATCACCATGGCCCAGACGCAAGAACAACGTCGCGCCAACCGTCGCCTGGCTTTGATCCTGGCGTCGGTGGCCGCAGTGTTCGCGGTTGGTTTCGTGACCAAGATCGCGCTGTACGGTTTCTGAGCGGCTTCAGACATGAGCGATTCCACGCCCCGCCGGAACTGGCTTGAATCCCTGCGCAGAGCCAATCTGCAGCTGGTGGGCAAGCTGTCCGTCGTGGCGGTGCTGATGTTCGGTTTCGCCTACTCGCTGGTGCCGCTCTACAACGCCATCTGTTCGGCGCTGGGCATCAACGTGCTGTCGCTCTCCGAGCGCCAGCACGCGGTCAAGGCCCGGGACATCAAGAACACCCAGATCGACTACAGCCGCAAGATCAGCATCGAGTTCGATGCCAATGTGCGTGGCCCCTGGGAGTTCAAGCCGGCGGTCAGCCACCTGGAAGTGCATCCGGGCGAGCTGACAACCGTGATGTACGAGTTCAAGAATGTCCAGAACCGCGTGATGTCGGCGCAGGCCATTCCCAGCTACGCGCCGAAGCAGGCCACGGCCCACTTCAACAAGCTGGAATGTTTCTGCTTCAACGAGTACACCTTGGCGGCCGGTGAAGGCAAGCAGTGGCCGGTGGTGTTCGTCATCGACCCCAAGCTGCCCAAGGACGTCAAGACCATCACCTTGTCCTATACCTTCTTCGAGGTGGCGGGCAAGAAGCAGGCAGCGGCTCCGGTGCTCAACGGCGCGAAGGGGTCGAGGTCGTGACGCAGGATTTGAAGGAAGCCACGCAACGGCGCGGCTCGTTTTTCCAGACGGTCAAGGCAATTGCCTGGGCCTTCTTCGGCGTGCGTCGTGGCGCCGATTACGACAAGGATGTGGCTCAGCTGAACCCGGTGCATGTGATCATCGCCGGCGTGATCGGGGCCATTCTGTTTGTGCTGATGCTGGTGCTGGTCGTCCAGTGGGTGATCGGCAGCAGCATCGCAAGCAGCTGAAATTGCAGTTTTGATTGAACTACTGAAGCTTTAGTTCGAGGAGAAGAAAGATGTCGGCAGCGACCACCCACGGGAAAGCCCCGTACTACTTTGTGCCCGGACCCTCGCGTCATCCGGTCATGGCCGCCATCGGCCTGTTCTTCGTGATCCTGGGCGCAGGCCAGTGGATCAACGGCCACGACTGGGGCATGTATTCGCTGATCTTCGGTCTGCTGTGGTGGGCCTTTGTGCTCAAGCAGTGGTTTGGTGATGCGATCCGCGAAAGCGAAGGCGGCATGTACAGCGAGCGGATCGACCTCTCCTTCCGCTGGAGCATGGGCTGGTTCATCTTCTCGGAAGTGATGTTCTTCGGCGCCTTCTTCGGTGCGCTGTACTGGGCCCGCAACCACTCGGTGCCGTCGCTGGGCAGCCTGGACAACGCCATCCTGTGGCCCAACTTCAAGGCCCTGTGGCCGAGCGTTGCAGGCGCTGGCACGGCCGCTCCTGCCGGCATGGTTGAAGCCTTCCAGACCATGGGCCCCTGGCCGATCCCGACGATCAACACCGCACTGCTGCTGACCTCGGGTGTGACCCTGACGATTGCCCACCACGCCATCCTGGCCGGCAACCGCAGCAAGACTATCGCCTGGATGTGGGCCACCGTGATCCTGGGTATCGTCTTCCTGTGCCTGCAGGGCTACGAATATCACCACGCCTATGCGGAGCTGAACCTGAAGCTGACGTCCGGCGTGTTCGGCTCGACCTTCTTCCTGCTGACCGGCTTCCACGGCTTCCACGTGTTCGTCGGCATGCTGATGCTGCTGTTCATCACGCTGCGCCTGCAAAAGGGCCACTTCACCAAGGACAAGCACTTCGGTTTCGAAGGCGCCGCCTGGTACTGGCACTTTGTGGACGTGGTCTGGCTGGGCCTGTACATCGTCGTCTACTGGATGTAATGGGCCGCAAGGCCTGCAATGAAGAAGCGCCGCATCGAGCGGCGCTTTTTTTATTCAGGCACTGGCCGCTTACTTGGCCAGCGGCACGCCGGTTGGCTGGATCCAACCCATCAGATACGCAAGCCAGATGAACAGGAACAGTGCCACCGAAACCGCCACCCGCAGTGCCAGCGCGCGAGCCATGCGGGCATCGCGGCCTTGGGTGGCACCTCTGCGGAGCATGAAGAAGCCGGCCGAGGCCAGCGCCAGGAGCACGGCGATGAGGCCGATCACGATCAGGTATTTCATGGCTGCGGATTATTCCATCGGGGGCCCGCCAACATGACGGCAATGAAGGACAGGCGCCGCGCCGTGGTGTTGGTGGCCGCCATTCTTGGTGTGGCGCTCACCGGTCGCCTGGGCTGGTGGCAGCTCGACCGCGCCGCCGAGAAGCGCGCCATCCAGTCAGGCCTGGAGGCCGGCGAGAAGGCCGCAGCGCTGCCTGCCTCTGCCTTGCTTGAGGCACCGATGCCGGTGCATCGCCGCGTCCGTTTGCGTGGTGAGTGGCTGGCTGATCGCACCGTGCTGCTGGACAACCGCCCGATGAACGGCCGCGCCGGCTTCTATGCGGTGACGCCTCTGCGCCTCGATGGTCGGCATGAGATCGTGCTCGTGCAGCGCGGTTGGGTCGGCTTTGATGCGCAGCAGCGCAATCGTGCGCCAATGCTTGCTACGCCGGCCGGCGTCGTCGAGCTCGAAGGGCGGGTGGCGGTCGCGCCGACAAGGCTTTATCAGCTGGGCGAGGCCGGTACCGGCACGATCCGGCAAAATCTCGACCCGTCTGCCTATGCTCGTGAAACCGGGCTGCCCATCCTGCCCTTGGCGGTCTTGCAGACCGTTGGCAGCAATGCCGACGACAACTTGCCGCGCGACTGGCCAACGCCCGACCTGGGCATGTCCAAGCACTACGGTTACGCCTTTCAATGGTTTGCGCTCGCTGCGCTGATCCTGGGTCTTTATGTCTGGTTCCAACTCCTCCGCCCCCGGCGGCAGCACCATGTCTGAGAAATCCTCCGCCGAGCCACTGAGCATGACCGTGCACAGCGCACCACTGCCGGGCGAGCGCGCCGAGATGACGCGCCGTGGCCGCTGGCAGGCGCTTGGCGTCGTGCTGATCTGCGCGATGCCGGTGCTGGCCTCGTACTACAGCTTCTACGTGATGGGCCTGAGCGGCAAGGCCTATGGTGACCTGATCGTGCCGACGGTCGACATCCCTGAATCCCTGAGCCTTCGCGACCTCGCTGGCCAGCCGGTGAGTGTGGCCAGCCTCAAGGGCCAGTGGCTGCTGACCGTGGTGCAGCCCGCAGCCTGCGACAAGGCCTGCGAGAACCAGCTCTTCATGCAGCGCCAGTTGCGCGAGATGCTCGGCAAGGAGCGCGACAAGCTCGACAAGCTCTGGCTGATCCCTGACGACGAACCGCTGCGCCCCGAGCTGCAGGAGGCCGTCAGCAAGGGCATCCCGGTGCAGACGCTGCGGGTGCCGCGCACCGAGCTGGAAGCCTGGCTGAAGCCAGCGGCTGGAGCGAAGCTGCAGGACCACATTTACGTCATCGACCCCGTGGGGCGGTGGATGCTGCGCGAGCCGGTCGATCCGGACCCGAGCAAGATCAAGAAGGACCTGGATCGGCTGATGAAGGCCAACGCGGGTTGGGACAAGCCAGGGCGTTGAGCCGGCGCTGAAGCACAAGCATGTCCGGTTTCGATCTCTCTCCTCTCTTGAAGCTGCTCCTCGTCGGCGCCCTGCTGGGCGGCCTGCCGCTGCTGTGGCTGTGGCGGCGCCAGCGCGGCGTGGCCTTCGGCTCGCGCGGCTGGTTGCATGGCCTGGCCTTGCTGACGCTGTTCCTGACCTTCGACCTGGTCGTGTTCGGCGCCTTCACGCGGCTGAGCGACTCCGGCCTGGGCTGCCCGGACTGGCCGGGCTGCTACGGCCACGCGAGCCCGCTGGGCGCCCAAGAGCACATCAACATCGCCCAAACGGCGCAACCCACCGGGCCGGTCACGCATGGCAAGGCCTGGGTCGAGATGGTGCATCGCTACCTGGCAAGCGGCGTCGGCTTCCTTATCGTCCTTCTGACCATCTTCAGCTGGCGTGGCCGCAAGAAGTTTGAGCTGCCGCCCTCGGCACCGTGGTGGGCAACGCTCACGTTGGCCTGGGTGCTGGTGCAGGGTGGTTTTGGCGCTTTGACGGTGACGATGAAGCTGTTCCCGGCCATCGTCACCTTGCATCTGCTGTTCGGCCTGGGCCTGCTGGTGCTGCTTGCCGCGCAGGCGCAGCTATATGCGCCAAAGCAGGTCGCCTTGAGCGCCGGCCTGCGCCGCGGGCTGATCGCCGCCTGGTTCCTGACGGTGGCGCAGGTGGCGTTGGGCGGCTGGGTGAGCACCAATTACGCGGTGCTGGCCTGCAATGATTTCCCCAGCTGCCGGGCCGGCGACTGGTGGCCGGCGACCGACTTCTCGGCGGGCTTCACGCTTTGGCGCCATCTGGGCGTCGGGGCTGACGGCGGCTGGCTGCCCTTCGAGGCGCTGACCGCCATCCACCTCAGCCACCGCATCGGTGCGCTGGTCCTGACGCTCGCTTTGCTGGCCTTGATCTGGCGCCTCGCCGTCGCCGGGCAGGCGCGTTGGTCGCGTCGCCTCGGCCTGGTGCTGGCCTTGCAGATCGCCACCGGCCTGTCCAATGTCGTGCTGGACTGGCCGATTGCCGCCGCCCTGATGCACACCGGCGGTGCCGCGCTGCTGCTCTCCTTGCTGAGCGTGCTTTTGATGCGCACAAAACAATAGACTCACGCCCTATGTCGTCCACCTCGACCTCCGCTGCCGCTCCGGTCACCAGCTCGCGCTGGCAGCAGTACTACCAGCTGACCAAGCCGCGCGTCGTTCAACTGATCGTCTTCTGCGCCGTCATTGGCATGGCGCTGGCCGTGCCCGGCCTGCCCGAAGGCCGCGAATGGCTGACGGCCCTGGCCGCCACCGCCGGCATCTGGCTGGTGGCCGGCGCTGCCGCTGCCTTCAACTGCCTGATCGAGCAGCAGATCGACGCCAAGATGAAGCGCACCGCCTGGCGCGCCACTGCCAAGGGTGAGCTGAGCCGCGCGCAGACGCTGACCTTCTCGGCCCTGCTCTGCGCCATCGGCTCGGCCATGCTCTGGTTCTGGGTCAATCCGCTGACCATGTGGCTGACCTTTGCCACCTTCGTCGGCTATGCGGTGATCTACACCGTGATCCTGAAGCCCATGACGCCGCAGAACATCGTGATCGGCGGTGCCTCGGGGGCCATGCCACCGGTGCTGGGCTGGGCCGCGATGCGCGGTGATGTCGGTTCCGAGGCCATGCTGATGTGCCTGATCATCTTCCTGTGGACACCGCCGCATTTCTGGGCGCTGGCTCTGTACCGCACCGAGGACTACCGCAAGGCCGGCCTGCCGATGCTGCCGGTCACACATGGCGGCGAGTTCACGCGGCTGCAGATCGTGCTCTACACCTGGATCCTGCTGGCCGCGACGCTGTTGCCCTTCCTGACCGGCATGAGCGGCTGGATTTACCTGGTCGCGGCCATCGTGCTGGGCCTGCGTTTCTGCCACTATGCCTGGCGCCTGTGGAAGCAGTATTCCGACCAGCTGGCGCGCCAGACCTTTCTGTTCTCGATCTGGCATCTGTCGCTGCTGTTCGCGGCCTTGCTGGTCGACCACTATGTTCAACCCTGGATAAGCTGAGCCACACCCCATGCATGCCAAGCGTCAATTGATCCTGGCCCTGGCGGCCGCAGCTGCCCTGGGTCTGGCCGCGTGTGAACGCGGGCCTGCCAAGAACGCCTTTCAGGGCGTGGACCTGACCGGCGCCGACTATGCGCAAGACCTGAAGCTGCCCGACGTGGACGGCCGCGAGCGCTCGCTCGGCGACTTCAAGGGCAAGGTGCTGGTGATCTTCTTCGGCTACACCCAGTGCCCGGACGTCTGCCCCACGACCATGGCCGAGCTGGCCCAGGTCAAGAAGGCGTTGGGCACCGATGGCGAGCGGGTGCAGGGCATCTTCGTGACCGTCGACCCGGAGCGAGACACGCCCGAGCTGCTGCGCGCCTATCTGGCCAGCTTCGACCCGAGCTTCGTGGCGCTGCGCGGCAGCCCGGATCAAATCAAGGAAGCGGCGAAGAACTTCAAGGTCTACTTCGCCAAGGTGCCCGGCAAGCAGGAGGGCACCTACACGATGGACCACACGGCCGCCAGCTTCATCTTCGACACCGCAGGGCGCGTGCGCGTGTTCTCCCGCTACGGCTCGGGCGCGCAGGCGCTCACTGATGACTTGAAGATCCTGTTGGCAGAAAAGTGACCCACCCCTGTACCGGCTGCGCCGGTCCCCTCAAGGGGGCACGCCCCTAGTCCCGGCAAAGCCGGATCCTGGGGCGCCGCTTGGTAAAAGTGGGCTCAGGCTGGTTCAGCCAGCGCCTTGCGCATCTTCTTCATGGCGGCCGCCTCGATCTGGCGGATCCGCTCGGCGCTGACGCCGTATTCGGCGGCGAGCTCATGCAGCGTCATGCCGCCGCTCGAGTCGTCGTTCACCTTCAGCCAGCGCTCTTCGACGATGCGACGGCTGCGCTCGTCGAGTACGGCCAGTGCACGGGTGATGCCGTCGCCGGCCAGGGCGTCGCGGGCCCTGGCTTCGATCACACGGGTCGGTTCCTGGCTGTCGTCAGCCAGGTAGGCGATGGGCGCGAACGCCTCGCCGTCGTCGTCGGTCTGCGGCTCCAGGGCGACGTCGCCGCCGGACAGGCGCGTTTCCATCTCCAGCACTTCCTCGCGCTTGACCTTGAGCGTGCTCGCGACCTGCTCGATCTCGGCTTCGCTCAGCGTGTTGCGGTGGGTCTGCTCCGAAACTTCCTTCATGCTGTGCTTCATCGAGCGCAGGTTGAAGAAGAGCTTGCGCTGGGCCTTGGTCGTGGCGACCTTGACCATGCGCCAGTTGCGCAGGATGTATTCGTGGATCTCGGCCTTGATCCAGTGCATCGCGTAGCTCACCAGGCGCACGCCTTGGTCAGGATCGAAGCGCTTGACTGCCTTCATCAGGCCGACATTGCCTTCCTGGATCAGGTCGCCATGCGGCAGGCCGTAGCCCATGTACTGGCGGGAGATGGAAACCACCAGGCGCAGATGCGACAGCACCAGCTTCCCGGCCGATTCCAGGTCGCCCCGTTCGCGCAGATTGCGGGCAAAGCGGGATTCTTCTTCCGGCGTCAGCAGCGGGATGCGGTTGACGGCGGTGATATAGGCATCGAGATTGCCCAGCGAGGGCAGCAATGCCCAGGGGTCGCGGACGGTGATGGCTTGATTTGCGGTCATCTGAAGGGCCTCCTCATGAGAGTCATGGCACTGGGATTCGCAAATATTAGCACTCTTCCGAGGTGAGTGCTAAAGCCGGCGCTGGCATGACATGCCGCCGGCTCCAAGCCCGCCGAAAACTAGTCGACCAGGCCGAAATCCGGGCTGCCGACCATGCTTTCGATGTCCATCAGGATCAGCATGCGCTCGCCAATCTTGCCCAGACCGGTAATGAAGCGGGTGTCGATGGCGGCGCCAACCTGGGGCGGCTCCTTGATCTCGTCGGGCTGCAGCTCCAGCACGTCGGAGACCGAGTCGACCACGATGCCGACCACGCGGCCGATCACGTTGAGAACGATTACGACTGTAAACGGCGTGTACTCGGCCTTTTGCCCCAATCGGATGCGCAGGTCGACGATGGGCACGATGACGCCCCGCAGATTGACCACGCCCTTGACGAACTCGGGCGCATTGGCCACCCGGGTGGGCGGCTCGTAGGAGCGGATTTCCTGCACCTTCAGGATGTCGATGCCGTATTCCTCGGCATCGATGCGGAAGGTCAGGAATTGCCGGGCGGCGCCGCTGGCGCCGGAGAAGCCGGATTCAGCGGCCGAGACGGTGGCTACGGCGCGCGAGGCTTGAGTGGTCAGTTCGGTAGACGAGCTCATGTCCTGTCGTGATGGTGGTGGCCGGGAGAGGCTCTATTGTGAAGCAAGCGCCGGGCCGCTCAGCAGCTTGTCGAGCAGGGCGAGCAGCGCGTGCACGTCGACCGGCTTGGTCATGTAGTCGGCCGCGCCGGCCGCCTTGCAGGCCTCGATCTGCTCGGGCAGGGCGTTGGCGGAGAGCACCACGACCGGCATCGTGGCGCCGGCCGCGCGCAGGCGTTGCAAGAGCTCCAGGCCATGGATGTCAGGCAGTTGCAGGTCCAGCAGCAGAAGGTCGGGCTTCACGCTCAGCACTGTCTCCAGACCGCTCTGGCCGTCGACGCAGAGCTCCCAGCTGATCTGCGGTCGCTGGGCCAGGATGCCGCGCATCACCTCGGCATTGGCCGGGTTGTCCTCGATGTAGATCAGCCGGCGCTGCTGGTGATAGTGGCTGGCGGCGGCATGGTCCAGGGCGCTGGTCGGTGCGGCGACTGCGGCGCTGGCCACCGGCAGGCTGAGCGTGAAGCGGCTGCCCAGGCCGGCGCGGCTTGTGGCCTCCAGCTCGCCGCCCATGGCCTCGGCCAGACGCTTGCAGATCACCAGGCCGATGCCGGTACCCGACACCGAGCTGTGCTCGCGGCCCAGGCGGTTGAAAGGCTGGAACAGGCTGGCCGCTTGCTCGGGCGTGAGGCCGATGCCGCTGTCGGTCACGCTCAGGCTCACCCGGCCGCCGGCCTGCAGCTCGCTGCGGATCTCGATCCGGCCGCCCTCGACGTTGTACTTGACCGCGTTTGACAGCAGATTGATCAGGATCTGCTTGATGCGGGTGGCGTCGCCATGCACATGGCGGGCGTCTTCGGCCAGTTGCCGGTCCAGCGTCAGGTGGCGCTGTGCGGCGTTGCCTTCCACCATGGCGACTGCCTCATCCAGCAGCCGATTGAGGTCCTGCGCTGCCGGGTCCAGGCGCAGCGCGCCCGATTCGATGCGCGACAGGTCCAGCGTGTCGTCGATCATCTCCAGCAGATGCCAGCCCGCCTGCTGGATCTGCGTTGACCAACCGTGCTGGCGCGGACTCAGCGGCTGCTCGCGGTCCATCTCCAGCAACTGGGTGAAGCCGAGCATGGCATTGAGCGGCGTGCGCAGCTCATGGCTCATGCGCGAGAGAAAGTCGTTCTTGGCCCGGTTGGCTGCCTCAGCCGCCTCGCGGGCGCGCTCGAGTTCTTCCATCTTCAGCTGGTCGGTGATGTCCTCGACCACGCCCACCAGGCGCCGCCCGGCCCCGGCGCTGGCTTCGAGCACCGAGACGGTGACCCGCACATGCACCTCGTGCCCATCCTTGTGCAGATAGCGCTTGTCTCGCCGGTACATGCCCAACTTGCCTTGCAAGACCAGGCGGCCCAGGCGCAGGTCTTCAGCGCGATCATCGGCATGGGTGAACGACACCGTGTGCAACTGCTGCAACTCCTCGAGCGTGTACCCCACCAGGCGGCAGAAATGCGGGTTGGCCTGCAGCGCGATGCCCTGCTTGTCTGCGATTACGAGGCCGATGGGCGTGGTGTCGAAGATGTTGCGGAAGCGCTGTTCGCTCTCCAGCAGCGCGGCGGCGGCCTGCTGGCGCTGAAGCACTTCGCGCTTGAGCTCGGAGGTGCGTGCACGCACCAGGTCTTCGATGCGGCGGGCCCGGCCCGTGACGGTCAGCAGCAAGAGGCCCAGGAGCGCCGTGCAGACCAGGCCCACCAGGGCAAAGGGCAGGCCGCTGCCGCCGCCCACGATGGGCAGGCCATGCGGCGCGAAAGCGATGATCTGCCATTGTCGGCCGCCAAAGCTCATCAAGCGCTGCGTCTGGTGCATGGCCGGCGTGAGCTGCTCGCAGGCGGCTGGCCCGGCCAGCAGCCGGCGCGGCGCCTGCGGATCGGTGTCCAGCAGGCACAGGCGCAGATAGTCGGGCAGCGGCGGCAGGGCCTGCAGCACCTGGTCGGGCCGCAGGGTCACGAAGACGACGCCGCGCAGGTTGGCACTGCGCTCGGCCGGGCTGTTGACGGGGCCTTCATAGAGGGCCTGGTAGAGCACGACGCCGGTGCTTTTTTCCTTGTCCTGCGAGAGCTGGAAGCCTGCCGTGGCGCTGGCCAGGCCACTGGCCTCGGCACGGGCCAATGCCAGCCGCGGCCCCGGTATCGAGCGGATGTTGACGCCCAGGGCGCCGCGGTTGCGCGCCAGCGGCTCGATCAGTCGGATCGCCAGCATGTCCTCGTTGGCGGGAGGCAGGAGGTCGCCAGGACGGTCACGGTCAATGGCCTTGAAACCCTCCAGGCCGTCGGCCAGTGCTTCACGCTCAAAGGCGGCGAGCGCAGTGCGCGGCACTCGTTGAGCCAGGCCCATCGCAAGCAAGGGGCCGTTGCCGAGGAATCCTTGCGTGCCGCGCTCGAAGTCCTGGCGACTTTGACGTGGCGCCACGGTCATCAGGCCGCGCGCGGCTTCCAGGGCCAGCAGCGGTTCGCGCAGCCGGGCCTCCAGCGAATTGGAGGCATTCACGGCCTCGCGCTCGAACAGGCTGCGCCCTCGCTGCGCGTCCCAGTCCAGCACGCGCACGGTGGCGGCAGCCAGCAGCAGGGTGCTCAAGAGCATTGGCAGGCCCACGCTCAGGCGGCGCGGCCGCCAGGCCTTGCGCGGCTGGCCCAGCACGGTCAGGGCCATCGGCGCGGCGATCAGGAGGCCCAGGGTGTCGCCCACCCACCAGGACGCCCAGGTGTGCAGCCATTGGTGCTTTTCGATCGCACCGATCAGCAGCAGGGCGCCACTGCCGACCGTCGGGCTGATCAGGCAGGACAGCAGGCCCAGCCCGTAGAAGCGGGCGAGATCCTGCGGTTCGGACAACACAAGCGGCTGCGACACCCAGCGGCGTATCGTCCAGCCGCCAGCGCCAGCCTGCAGCATGGCGCCCAGGCCGATCAGCGTCGGCGCCAGCAGCGAGGGCAGGCCGCGGTCAAGGCTGAGCAGCACATTGGCTGCAAACGCGCCCAAGGCCACTCCGGGCAGCATGCGCCTGCCCCAGCCGAGGACCGCTGCCAGCGCGAGGCCTGCCGAAGGGTAGAGCGGCGCTGCGTAGTCGGGCGGGATTGCCAGCTGCATCGCCGCCAACGCGACGATGGCATAGGCCACGGCCACGCCCAGCATGCGGGCGAAGTCGCGGATCAGCATCTTGCGCAGAGGCATCGAAAGTTCAGCGAGGCTGTGAGTCTGTGCTACGCCCAAGCCTACACAAGAAAAGCCGGCGCGAAGCCGGCTTTCCAGGGGTGAACGAGGCTTTGTTCGCTCAGACGTTGAACAGGAAGTTCAGGACGTCGCCGTCCTTGACCACATATTCCTTGCCTTCGGCCCGCATCTTGCCGGCGTCTTTGGCGCCGGCTTCGCCCTTGAACTGGATGAAGTCCTCGAAGGCGATGGTCTGCGCGCGGATGAAGCCACGCTCGAAGTCGGTGTGGATCACGCCGGCCGCCTGCGGTGCGGTGTCACCGACGTGGATGGTCCAGGCGCGCACTTCCTTCACGCCGGCGGTGAAGTAGGTTTGCAGGCCCAGCAGCTTGAAGGCGGCGCGGATCAGGCGGTTCAGGCCCGGCTCGTCCTGGCCCATCTCGGCCAGGAACATGGCGCGGTCTTCGTCTTCCATTTCCGACAGCTCAGCTTCGGTCTTGGCACAGATGGCGACCACCGGGCCGTTCTGGGCGGCGGCGTATTCCTTCAGGCGGTCCAGGAAGGGGTTGTTCTCGAAGCCGGTTTCCGACACGTTGCCGACAAACATCGCCGGCTTGGCCGTGATCAGGCACAGCGGCTTCAGGATGGTCAGCTCTTCCTTGCTGAAGTCGAGGGTGCGTACCGGCTTTGCCTGGTCCAGGGCCGCCTGGCATTTCTCCAGAACCTTCACGAGGGCGATGGCGTCCTTGTCGCCGGCGCGGGCCACCTTGTTGTAGCGGTGCAGGCTCTTCTCGACGGTGCCGAGGTCGGCCAGACACAGCTCGGTCTGGATCACCTCGATGTCGGAGATCGGGTCGACCTTGCCGTTGACGTGGATGACGTTCGGGTCTTCGAAGCAGCGCACGACGTTGACGATGGCGTCGGTCTCGCGGATGTGCGAGAGGAACTGGTTGCCCAGGCCCTCGCCCTTGGAGGCGCCCGCCACCAGGCCGGCGATGTCCACGAATTCGACGATGGCCGGCAGGATGCGCTCAGGCTTGACGACCTCGGCCAGCGCCTGCAGGCGCGGGTCGGGCAGCTCGACCACGCCGACATTGGGCTCGATCGTGCAGAACGGGTAGTTCTCGGCGGCGATGCCGGCCTTTGTCAGGGCGTTGAAGAGAGTGGACTTGCCGACGTTGGGCAGGCCCACGATGCCGCATTTGAGGCTCATGGCAGGGCTTTCTGGATGGCTCGGTCGTGACCGGGCGGTGGTCGAGACGGCCGATTTTGGGTCGTTCAGGGGACGCAGCAGCTGCGTGCAGCCCGCGATTTTAGCTGCCCGGGCCGGGTTTCCCCGCCTGCCTACAATGGCGACCATGCAAAGCAAGCAAGCTCACGAGGTTTTGGTTCGGGGAGAGGGCGCGGTGGGCCGCAGCCTGGCCCTGGCCCTGGCCGCCCAGGGCTTGCGCGTCGCGCTGCTGGGCGCTGATGAAGCACCGGCGCGCGCGGACGATGTGCGCACCTATGCCCTGAACGCCGAGGCGGTCGCGCTCCTGAAGCAAATCAAGGTCTGGGACTCGCTGCCCACGGACGCCCGCACGCCGGTCTTCGACATGTGCATCCGCGGCGACCAGGCAGGCTCGCAACTGGACTTCTCGGCCTGGCAGCAAGGTCGCTCCGAGCTGGCCTTCATCGTTGACGCGGCCGCCCTGGACCAGCAACTGGCAGACGCCGTGCGCTTCTCTCCACATGTCCAGCGCGTCAGGCAGCCGGTGCCAGCCGAGCTGGAGGCCATCTGCGAAGGCCGCCAATCCGCCGCCCGAGCGGCACGCGGCGTGCAATTCGATCTCAAGCCCTATGCCCAGCATGGCGTGGCAGCGCGGCTGGTGTCGAACCGCCCGCATCAGGGGATTGCCCATCAATGGTTCCGTTCGCCCGAAGTGCTGGCGCTCCTGCCCTTTGACCGGCCTGAGCCGGAGCACAGCTTCGGCCTTGTGTGGTCGGTCGCTCCCGAGCGTGCCGCCGAGCTGCTCGCCATGGACGAAGCCGGCTTTGAAGCCGCGTTGAACGAAGCCAGTGGTGAAGCGGCCGGCAGCTTGCGCCTGGCCAGCCCGCGCGCCGCCTGGCCGCTCAACCTGGCGCAGGCCTCCGAGGTCAGCGGCGAAGGCTGGGTGCTGCTGGGCGATGCGGCCCATCTGGTCCATCCGCTGGCCGGTCAGGGCCTCAACCTGGGCCTGGCCGATGTGGCCTGTCTGGCCCGCGTGCTGGCCCAGCGCGAGAGCTGGCGCATGCTCGGCGATGCGCGCCTCCTGCGCCGCTATGCGCGCGAACGCCTCCTGCCCACGCTGGCCATGGGCTACATGACCAATGGCCTGCAACGTCTTTTCGCCAGCGAGGCGCCGGCCCTGCGCCAGCTGCGCAACGAAGGCCTGTCCCTGCTCAACCGCCTGTCGCCGCTGAAGAAGCTCTTGGCCGGCCAGGCGCTCGGCCGCTGACGGCCGCGCACCCAATCACTCCCATATCCAGGATCTGCATCCATCATGTTGAAGAAGAGTCTGTGGCTGGCCGCGCTGGCCTTGCTGTCCTTGGGCGCCCTTGCCAACGAAGCCGTGATCCGCAAGAGCCTGAGCGAGAAGGTGCCCAATTTTCCCAAGCCCGATGAGGTGCGGCCATCGCCGATGCAGGGGCTGTGGGAGGTGCGGCATGGCAATGAAATCCGTTACACCGATGGTGCCGGCCTGTTCCTGATCGAAGGCGAGATGATCGACCTGAAGTCCCGCCGCAACGTGACCGAGGACCGCATCGCCAAACTCAACCAGATCGACTTCTCGATCCTGCCCCTGAAGGACGCCATCGTCTGGAAGAACGGCAATGGCAAGCGGCGCATCGCCGTGTTCGCCGACCCGAACTGCGGTTACTGCAAGCGCCTGGAGCGCTCCCTGCAGGACGTGAAGGACGTGACCGTGTACACCTTCGTCGTGGCCATCCTGGGCGGTGATTCGCCGGACAAATCGCGCGCCATCTGGTGCGCCAAGGATTCCACCACCGTGTGGCGCAACTGGATGCTCGATGGCACGGCGCCGCCCCGCGTTGCGGCCGGCTCCTGCGACGACTCGGCCATCGAGCGCAACCAGGCCTTTGCCCGCAAGTACCATGTGAGCGCGACACCGGCCATCCTGTTCGAGGACGGCATCCGTGTGCCTGGCGCGATCAACGCCGAGCAGCTTGAGCGTCGCCTGCAGGCCGCAGCCAAATAGTCATTCCAGGCCCTAGCGATGAGTGCTCCGTTGCCAATGAATCCGATCGCTACCCGCTTGGGTAATCTGGGGCTCGTGCCCTTCGTGCTGGGCATGCTGCTGGTCTGGCTGCTGCTGGGCTACAACGACGACGCCCACACCTATGCCACGCTGGGGCTGTCGATCTATGCCGGCACCGTGGTCTCCTTCCTCGGAGGCATCCATTGGGGCCTGGGCTTCCGCCAGAGCATTCCCTCGCCGCAACCCTTTGTCTGGGGTGTCGTGCCCTCTTTGGTTGCCGCCATCGCCACGCTGATGCCGGCCTATGCCGGCCTCGTGGTGCACGGCGTGATGCTGATCGTCTGCTATCTGGTGGACCGTCGCACCTACCCGGCGCTCGGCGCGGGCAGCTGGCTGACGCTGCGTTTCCGGCTCAGCATGGTGGCGGCCCTGTGCTGCTTCATCGCGGCGGCCGGGGTCTGAGCATGGTCGACTTCCTGATCTCGATCGAGGATGTCGGCAGCCACCATTTCCAGGTCGAACTCCGGCTCGCTGCGCCGGCCGCGCAGCAGCTGTTCAGCCTGCCGGTCTGGATACCTGGCAGTTATCTGGTGCGCGAGTTCTCGCGCCACCTGAGCGGCCTGCGGGCCGAGCAGGGTGGCCGCACGATCGAGCTGACGCAACTCTCCAAGAACCGCTGGCAGGCTGGCAATCTGGCTGGCGAGCCACTCAAGCTCAGCTACCGCGTCTATGCCTTCGACACGTCGGTGCGAGCGGCCTATCTGAGCGCGGAACGCGGCTTCTTCAACCCGAGCAGCCTGTGCCTGCGTGCCGAGGGCCGCGAGGCCGAAGTCCAGCGGCTGAGCGTGCAAGGTCTGCCCGAGGGCTGGCAGGTCGGCACGGCGCTGCCCTTCGATGGCCGCCACTACCTGGCGGCGGACTACGACGAGCTGGTCGACCATCCCTTCGAGCTGGGCGCCTTCTGGCGCGGTCAGTTCGAGGTCGAGGGCGTGCCGCACGAGTTCATCGTCGCGGGTGCCTTGCCCGTGTTCGATGGCGACCGACTGCTCGAGCAGGCGCGGCGAATCTGCGCGGCTCAGATCGCCTTCTGGCACGGCAAGCATCCGAAGCGCAACGAACTGCCGTTTGATCGCTATGTGTTCCTGCTCAACGCGGTGGAAGAGGGCTACGGCGGCCTTGAGCACCGTTCCAGCACGGCCCTGATTGCGCCGCGCCGCGACTTGCCGCGCCTGGGCAGCGCAGAGATGAATGACGGCCTGGTCCGCCTCTTGGGCCTGATCAGCCACGAGTATTTCCACAGCTGGAACGTCAAGCGGCTGCGCCCGGCGGAGTTTGCGCGCTACGACTACGACGCCGAGAACTACACCGAGCTGCTCTGGTTCTTCGAGGGCTTCACGTCCTACTACGACGAGCTGTTCCTGGTGCGCAGCGGCCTGATCGACGAGGCGCGTTACCTGAAACTCCTGTCGACGGCCATCAGCGGTGTGTTGGCCACGCCGGGCCGTCAGGTGCAGAGCCTGGCCGAGGCCAGCTTCGAGGCCTGGACCAAGTACTACCGGCCCGACGAGAACACGCCCAATTCAACGATCAGCTACTACAACAAGGGCGCCTTGCTGGGCCTGGCCCTGGATTTGTCGCTGCGCGGCGCCGGTCATGCGAGCCTGGACGAAGTGATGCGCAAGCTGTGGGCGCACAGCGATGGCGGGCCGATCAGCGAGGCCGAGATCCTGACCGCCGTGGCCGAGCTGGGCGGCAGCGAGCTGGCTGGGCAATTGCGTCAGTGGGTGCACGGCCATGCCGATTTCCCGCTCGCCAGCCTGCTCGACCCCCTGGGTGTGCATTGGGGCTTCGAGTCCGCGCCGCTGGCGCTGCGCCTGGGCTTGAAGCTGGGGGATGGCTTGCAGGTCAAACAGGTGCTGGCGGGCAGCCCGGCCGCTGCCGCCGGCCTGTGCGCAGGCGATGAGCTCATCGCCTGCAACGGCTGGCGCCTGCGCAAGCTCGACGATGTCCCGCTGTTCCTCGATCAACGCGAACCGCTCAGGCTGCACCTGCTGGTTGGTCGCGAGCAACGGGTGCTGGACCTCGCGCTGCGCATGCCGGAGTCGGCCGTCTCGGTACCTGTGGCAGTGAACCTCAGCATTGCCGACAAGGCCGCCGCACGAGCCCAGACCCTGCGCCACGCATGGCTGGGCGGCTGAAGGCCTCAGCCAGGCGCAGCTTGGCATTTGCCGCTCTCCTGGTGTTGGTGCTGTGCGGGCATTGGCGCCTGGTGGATGAGCTGCAGGCGCAGCACCAGCGCTGGGCCGAGATGGCGGCCATGCCGCCGCGAATGCAGGCGGCGTTTGTTCGCGAGCTGCTCTCGACTGCGCCACCCGCAACGAGGGCCAGGCCTGCACATGCGCCGACTGCAGCGACTGCTGCGACTGCTACAGCCCATGCCGGTCCTGCCGCTCCTGCCGCCAGTGCAGCCCAGCCGGCAGTCGCTGTGGCGCCGCCTGATGAAGGCGTGGCCGAGCCCTTGCCGCCAAAGTCCGGTCCACTTGAGCCGCCAGAGCCCACGGCAAGCGCGCCGCAAGTTGCCAGCGCTGCGGCCAGCGCGCCTGCCACCGCTGCATCCAGCGCCGCACCTGCTGCTTCAGACGAACCCGGTCCCGAATGGCCCTTGTCAACGCGGCTGACCTACACGCTGCTGGGCTACTACAACGGCGAGGTGCATGGCGATGCGCAGGTCGAATGGATACGCCAGGGCCGGCGCTACCAGGTGAACCTCGACGTTGGCATCGGCCCGCGCCTGACACCCTTCCTCACGCGGCGCATGAGCAGCGAAGGCGAGCTGGGCGGCCGTGGCATCTCGCCGCGTCGCTTTGATGAAGAAACCAAGATCATCTTTCGTGAGCGCCGTCTGGTCACCATGCTGTTCCAGCGCGGTCAGGTGCAGCTCGCCAATGGCCGCAGCGAGCCCTCGCCGGCCGAGGTGCAGGATGCTTCCAGCCAGTTCGTGCAACTGACCTGGCTGTTCCTGACCGGTCGCGAGTTGGCCCGGCCGGGTCTCCAGGTCCTGGTACCGCTGGCGCTGCCTCGGCGCCTGTATGCCGACTGGCGCTACCAGGTCGTGGGCGAGGAAACGATCGAGACGCCGATGGGTCCGCTCGCAACCTGGCATCTGCGGCCCACGCTGCCCGTTGCAGCCGGCGATTTCAGCGTCGAGATGTGGCTCGCGCCCTCGCTGCAATGGCTGCCGGTGCGGCTGAAGATTCGCCAGGACGAGCAGATCTGGATCGACATGCTGCTCAAGAGCCCGCCCTTGCAGGCCGCGCCGGAACCTATAGTTCAGACCATCAAGAAGGAGTCCAAGCCATGAATTACGAATGCATCCTCACCGAAGTGCGCGGCGACGGTCCGCGCAAGACCGGCCTGATCACCCTGAACCGCCCCAAGCAGCTGAATGCACTGAACGATCAGCTGATGGACGAGCTGGGCCAGGCGCTGCTGGCCTTTGATGCTGACGACGGCATCGGCTGCATCGTGCTGACCGGCTCCGAGCGCGCGTTCGCTGCCGGCGCCGACATCCCGACCATGCTGCCGCACAACTTCATGAGTGCCTTCAAGAGCGGGCTGATCTCGAAGAACTGGGAAACCATTCTGCAGGTGCGCAAGCCCGTGATCGCCGCGGTGGCCGGCTTTGCGCTGGGTGGCGGCTGCGAGTTGGCCATGATGTGCGACTTCATCATCGCGGCCGATACGGCCAAGTTCGGCCAGCCCGAGATCAAGCTGGGCATCATCCCGGGTGCCGGCGGCACGCAGCGCCTGCCGCGCGCCGTGGGCAAGAGCAAGGCCATGGACATGCTGCTGACCGCCCGCATGATGGACGCTGCGGAAGCCGAGCGCGCCGGCCAGGTGTCGCGTGTGGTGCCGGCCGACAAGCTGATCGACGAAGCCCTGGCGGCGGCCGAGACCATCAATGGCTTCAGCGGCCCCTCAGCCATGCTGATCAAGGAGCTGGTGAACCTGGCGTTCCAGGGGCCGCTGACTGATGGCGTGGCCATCGAGCGGCGCTACTTCCATGCGCTCTTCGGCAGCGACGACCAGCGTGAAGGCATGTCGGCCTTCCTGGAGAAAAGGGCGCCCGGCTTCAAGCATTCTTGATCACTGGGGCGAAGTCCCGGCTCTCAACGCCGGGATTGTTTACGTTTGTGGAATTACATCTTCCATTTTGACTAGTGTTTTCCCGTAGTCGAATTTTTTACAGTTCAGGCCATGGACGAAGCGAAGTCGCCGAGTTCAACAACCCAGGACCCGAGGGTCCATGTAAAGGATTCGATCATGAGCAAGCTGTCGCAAATCACCGTCGCCGCCCTGTCTGCCCTGCTGTTCGCTGGCGCCGCATCGGCACAAACCACCCGTGCCGAAGTCGTGGCTGAACTGGCCCGCGCCCAGGCCAGCGGTGAACTCGCTGCCCAGCGCGCCAGCTCGGATGGCACCGCCTACCTGCTGCCGGTCTCGACCCAGTCGAGCAAGACGCAAGCCGAAGTCGTGGCCGAGCTGCAAGCGGCCCGCAAGAGCGGCGAACTGTCTGCAGTGCAAGCCCGCCAAGCCGGCGCGCCGCAGCCACTGAACAGCGGCAAGGCCGTTGGCGGCAAGACCCGCGCCCAGGTCGTTGCCGAGCTGCAGCGCGCCCGTGACAGCGGCGAACTGGAAGTGCTGCAAGCCGAAACCGGCGGCTACCTGCCGACCGTCCGCGGCCTGAGCAATGCGCCGGTCTACGCCGGCAAGTAATCAGCCCAGCGCTCCAACAAGAAAAGGGCGACCCGCGAGGGTCGCCCTTTCTCATTGGTGCTCAGTGCGATCAGGCTTCGCGGCGCAGTGCCGGTGGGCTCACGATTCCCGGCGCAAGGCCGGGAAGAGGATGACGTCCCGGATCGACGGGCTGTCGGTGATCAGCATCATCAGGCGGTCGATGCCGATGCCGCAGCCGCCGGTCGGGGGCATGCCGTATTCCAGCGCGCGGATGAAGTCGGCGTCGAAGAACATCGCTTCTTCGTCGCCAGCGTCCTTGTTGGCCACCTGCGAGTGGAAGCGCGCGGCCTGGTCTTCGGCGTCGTTCAGCTCGGAGAAGCCATTGGCGTACTCGCGGCCCGTGATGAAGAGCTCGAAGCGCTCGGTGATCTTGGGGTTGGTGTCCGAGGCGCGGGCCAGCGGCGAGACTTCGACCGGATAGTCGATGATGAAGGTCGGCTGCCACAGCTTCTCTTCCACCACGGCTTCGAACAGGCCGAATTGCAGCTCCGGCAGGCTCCAGTGCGCATGCACCTGCTCGCCGGCGGCCTTGATGCGGGCCTTCAGTTCCTCGGCGTCGTCCGCCTGGGCGGCGGTGAGACCGGCCACCTGGATCAGCGAATCGCGCACCGAGAGGCGGGCGAAGGGCTTGTCGAGGTGCACTTCCTTGCCGGCATAGGTCACGCGGGCATTGCCGGTGGCGGCACGGGCGGCGTGGCGCAGCACCTCCTCGGTGAAGTCCATCAGATCATGGTGCGTCCAGTAGGCCGCATAGAACTCCATCATCGTGAACTCGGGGTTGTGACGGACCGAGATGCCTTCGTTGCGGAAGTTGCGGTTGATCTCGAACACGCGCTCGAAACCACCGACCACCAGGCGCTTCAGGTAGAGCTCCGGCGCAATGCGCAGGTACATCTCCTGGTCCAGCGCGTTGTGGTGCGTGATGAAGGGCTTGGCATTCGCGCCGCCCGGAATCGGGTGCAGCATCGGCGTTTCGACTTCCAGGAAGCCATGCTCGACCATGTAGCTGCGGATCGAGGAAACGGCCTTGGAGCGCGCCACGAAACGGGTGCGTGCGGCTTCGTCGGTGATCAGGTCGACGTAGCGCTGGCGGTACTTCTGCTCCTGGTCCGTCATGCCGTGGAACTTGTCCGGCAGCGGGCGCAGGCTCTTGGTCAGGAGGCGCAGCGTTGTCACGGCGACCGAGAGTTCGCCGGTCTTGGTGCGCATCAGCGTGCCCTCGGCGCCCAGGATGTCGCCCAGGTCCCAGTGCTTGAAGTCGTCGTAGACCTCGGCGCCTACATTGTCGATGGTGACGCGCAGCTGGATGCGGCCGGTGGCGTCCTGCAGGGTGCAGAAGCTGGCCTTGCCCATGACGCGCTTGAGCATCATGCGGCCGGCCACGCTGACCTTGATGCCTTGCGCTTCCAGCTCTTCATTGGCCACATCGCCATAGCGCTGCACCAGGGGCAGGGCCCGGTGCTGGGGCTTGAAGTCGTTGGGGAACGGAACGGCGGTCTTGGCGCGGATGGCGGCAAGTTTCTCGCGACGCTCATGGATCAACTGGTTTTCTTCCTGGGGGGCAGGGGCGGAGGCGGGGGTCTGCGGTGCGTTGGGCTGGCTCATGGCAACTCGTTGAATTTCCTGAGATTTTAGTTCCGACATCACATCGCTTCGCGATATGAGTCTTCTCTGAAGCGAAAGACGCTTTTGTTCCGACATCACATCGCTTCGGGATATGAGTCTTCTCTGAAGCGAAAGACGCTTTGGTGCCGGCCCGTAGAATTCCTGGCTTCGCCTTCCCGTGGCCCTCGCATGAGCCCCAGCTTGCCCATCCTGAACCGACCGATCCGCTTCGCCCTGGTGGGCTGTGGTCGCATCTCGAAAAACCATGTCGACGCCATCTCCGCCCATGGGGATGCAGCGCAATTGGTGGCGGTTTGCGACACGAAACCCGAGGCTTTGCAAGCGGCTGTGGCGCTCACCGGTGCGCCCGGCTTCGCTTCGCTGGAAGCGCTGCTGGCCGGCAGCGATGCCGACGTGGTCGTGCTGGCCACGCCCTCGGGCCTGCATCCGCAGCAGGCAATTCAAGTGGCCTGCGCCGGCCGCCATGTCCTGAGCGAAAAGCCGATGGCGACCAAGTTCGAGGAAGGCATGGCCATGGTCAAGGCCTGCCGCGACGCGGGCGTGAAGCTCTTCGTGGTCAAGCAGAACCGGCTCAATGCCACGGTGCAGCGCGTCAAGAAGGCGATCGACGAAGGCCGCTTCGGCCGCATCTACATGAGCACGGTGAACGTGTTCTGGACCCGCCCGCAGGCCTATTACGACGCGGCGCCCTGGCGCGGCCGCTGGGACCTGGATGGCGGCGCCTTCATGAACCAGGCCAGCCACTACGTGGACCTGCTCGACTGGCTGGTCGGGCCGGTCGACAACATCCATGCCTACACCGCCACCCTGGCGCGCGACATCGAGGCGGAGGACACCGGCGTGATGAGCCTGCGCCTGCGCCATGGCGGCCTGGCTTCCATCAACGTCACCATGCTGACCTGGCCGCAGAACCTGGAAGGCTCGATCACCATCCTCGGCGAAAAGGGCACGGTCAAGATCGGCGGCACCGCGGTCAACAAGATCGAGCATTGGGCCTTTGCCGACGCGCGCCCTGAAGACGCCGAGGTGCTGGCCGCCAGCTACGAGACGGGCAGCGTCTATGGTTTCGGACATCCGCTCTATTACGACAACGTCATCAAGACGCTGCGGGGCGAGGCCAGCGCCGAGGTCGATGGCTATGAGGGCCTGCGCTCGCTGGAGATCCTGGTGGCCGCCTACCGCAGTGCGCGTGACGGCCAGCGCGTCGGCCTTCCCCTGGTCTTCTGAAAGCAATGATGAGCCCCCACGTTTGCGGCTTCGCCGCTTCACTGCCCCCCGAGGGGGCGCATGTCGCCCTTGGGGTGGTCCGGCGAACGACATGACCTACTGGAAGCACGACAGCGCCATCGTCGACGATGGCGCGCAGCTGGGCGCGGGCACCAAGGTCTGGCACTTCGCCCATGTCAGCCCGGGTGCCCGCATCGGCGAGCGCTGCTCGCTGGGGCAGGGTGTCTACGTCGGCAACGACGTGAGCATCGGCGACAACGTCCGCATCCAGAACAACGTCTCGGTGTACGACGCTGTGACGCTGGAGAGCGACGTGTTCTGCGGGCCGTCGATGGTGTTCACCAACGTCTACAACCCGCGCGCCGCCGTGGCGCGCAAGAACGAATACCGCCGCACGCTGGTCAAGCAGGGGGCGACGCTGGGTGCCAACTGCACCATCGTCTGTGGCACGACGATAGGTGCGTACGCCTTCGTCGGCGCCGGTGCTGTAGTCACCGCGGACGTTGCGCCATTCGCCCTGGTGGTCGGCGTGCCGGCACGCCAGATCGGCTGGATGACCCGGCATGGGGAGCGGCTTGAGCTGCCCCTGGTTTTGCCTGCCGACACGGACCTTTGCTATGCCGAGTGCAAGCAGACCGGTGATGTTTATCGACTGGGGCCTGATGGCGTGGCCCTGGCTCGCGAAGGAGATCGTTCTTGAGCATTCCTTTCATCGACCTGAAGGCCCAGTACCAGGCGCTGCGTGACCCCATCGCCGAGCGCATGCAAAAGGTGCTGGACCATGGCCAGTACATCATGGGCCCCGAGGTCAAGGAGCTGGAAGAGAAGCTCTCCGCCTTCGTCGGCGTCAAGCACTGCATCACCGTCTCCAGCGGCACCGAGGCCCTGCTGATCGCCTTGATGGCCATGGGCTTCAAGCCGGGCGACGAGGTCATCACCACGCCCTTCACCTTTGCCGCCACGGTCGAGGTCATCGTGCTGCTGGGCGGTGTGCCGGTCTATGCCGACATCGAGCCCGATACCTGCAATATCGATGCAGCCAGGATCGAGGCGCTGATCACGCCGCGCACCCGAGCCATCATGCCGGTGAGTCTCTATGGCCAGGTCTGCGACATGGACGAGATCAATGCGATCGCGGCCCGTCACGGCAACATCCCGGTGATCGAAGATGCGGCGCAGAGCTTTGGCGCCACCTACAAGAACCGCAAGAGCTGCGGCCTGTCCACCTGGGGCGCGACCAGCTTCTTCCCGAGCAAGCCGCTGGGCTGCTATGGCGACGGCGGCGCGCTGTTCACCGATGACGACGCGCTGGCGCAAGCCGCACGCGAGATCCGTATCCATGGCCAGAGCCAGCGCTATACGCACACCCGTGTCGGCGTTGGCGGTCGCATGGACACGCTGCAATGCGCCATCGTGCTGGCCAAGCTGGAGCGCTTCGAATGGGAGCTGCAACGCCGCCGCGAGATCGGTGAGCGCTATCAGCACAAGCTGGCTGGCCTGCCGCTCGAGCGTCTCGCCGTGCGCGCCGACCGCGATTGCGTCTGGGCTCAGTTCACCGTGATGGTGGAAGGCCGCGCCGAGCTGCAGACGGCGCTGACCGCTGCTGGCATCCCCACGGCCATCCACTATCCCAAGCCGCTGCACCGGCAGCCGGCCTATGCGCGACCCGACCTCAGCCTGCCGCGGTCCGAAGCCGCCGCGGCGCGTGTGATGAGCCTGCCGATGAGCGCCGACCTGAGCGAAGCGCAGCAGGACGCCGTGGTCCAGGCGCTGGCGCAGGCCCTGGGTTGAACGCCTGATGAGAGATAGGGGGCTGCTGCGCAGCACGCTGACCCTGCTGGCCGGCGGCGCCCTGGCGCAGCTCCTGCCGCTGTTGCTGGGGCCTTGGCTCACGCGGCTCTATTCGCCCACGGAGTTTGGCCAGTTCTCCTTCATCTGGACGCTGGCCACCAACCTCGCGGTGGTCGGCTGTGCCCGCTATGAATTCGCCTTGCCGCTGGAGCGCGACGCCGGCGCTGCCGCAGTGCTGATGGGCTTGTGCGCCCGCGTGCTAATGGGCGTGCTTGCGGTTTCCGTCGTCGTGGCTGGCGTGCTCTTGCTGGTCCAGGACTTGAGCCTGGCATGGTGGCTGCCACTCGCCGTGGCGGCCGGCGCGATGACACAGTGGCTGACCTTGTGGGCCACGCGGGCCGAGCGCTTCAAGGCGCTGGCGGCTGCGCGTGTCGTGCAGTACGGTGGTGGCTCGGCAGCCCAGGTCGTGCTGGGCTTGCTGCAGGCGGGCGCGGTCGGCCTGCTGCTCGGCCCCATCCTCGCGGCGCTCGCAGCCGCACTCCTGCTGTCGCGGCCAAGCCCTGAAGGCGGTTGGGCGGCGGTGTGGAAGCAGCCCCGCGCGGCGCTCAAGGCCATGGCCCGCAAGCACCGCGATTTTCCGCTGCTCAACACGCCGCATGCCTTTGCCGGCGCGCTTCAAGACAGCCTGGCGCTGATCCTGATCACCGCCTGGTCGGGCGAAGCGGCGGCGGGCTACTGGGCCCTGGCCCTGCGCTATCTCAAGGCGCCGGCCGGCCTGGTAGGCGGCGCCTTGTCGCAGACGCTTTACCCGCGCCTGGTTGGCGCAGCCACGCCTGCCGAAGGCCTCTACGCCGTGCGCCGGACCATGCTGGTGCTGATCGGCCTGGCCCTGCCGCTGATGATCGTGCTGCTGCTGTGGGGGCCGTGGCTGTTTGCCCGCGTGTTCGGTGAGCGCTGGGTCGAGGCCGGCACCCTGGCCCGCGCCCTGGCACCCTATATCGCCATGCACTTCATTGCCTCGCCGCTGTCGGTCGCCACCATGGCCTGGGGCGCACAGGGCTGGGCCTTGCGCCTGGCGCTGGTGGGGCAGCTGATGTTCGTCGGCGGCCTGGCTGCCGGTCTGAAGCTGGGCGGCCTGATCGGCGCTGCCTGGGGCGTGTCGGCGGCAATGCTGCTCTACTTCAGCTACTTTTTCTGGTCGCTGGCCCATTGGAGGCATGAGGAACGAGCATGAGAGCGATCCTGAACCGTTGTCGGCGCCTGCTGTGGCGCACGCTGTTCTACCGCATGGTGTTCGGCGAGCGCGGCTCGCGCGGAGAGGACCTGCCGCACACCCGTGTGGCGCCCAGCACCTGCATCGACGGCGAGTCGGGCCTGCGCCTGGCTGATCATGTCTTCATCGGCCAGTTCAACTTCATCGATGCGACCGCGGGCCTGGACATCGAGGAAGGCGTTCAGATCACCAACTTCGTCTCCATCGTCACGCACAGCTCGCACCGGTCGATCCGCCTGCTGGGCCGTGCCTATGTGGAGCACACCGGCCCGCCGCCCGGCTACCTGAAGGCGCCGATCCGCATCGGCGCCTACAGCTTTGTCGGCCCGCACAGCCTGATCGAATCGGGCGCGAATATTGGCAAGGGCTGCGTGATCTGTGCCTATTCGCAGGTGCGCGGCGAGGTGCCCGATTTCGCGATCATGCAAGGCCAGCCGGCGGTTCAGATCGGCGATGTGCGCCACCGTGACGCCGAGCTCCTTGGCCGCTATCCCTGGATGGCGGCGCACTACGAGGCCTGGGCCGGCGAGCTGCCGGACAAGCATCAATGAAACTGGTGCTGATTGGTGACGGCGAAAGCCCGCACCTGCTCAAGTGGGCGCGGGCGCTGCAGCCGCAAGTCGAGCTGTGGGCGGCCTCGTCGCGCGGCTTTGCGCCGGGGTTCGATGCGCTGCTGCCCGCCGAGCGTCGCCTGGCAATGCACTCGGACCCGGCCCATGGCGGTGGCAATGTGGCCGTGCTGGCCAAGTTGCCGGCGCTGGGTCGCTGGTTGTCCAGGATCGATGCCGACTGGCTGCATGCGCACTACCTGACTTCGCACGGCACCCTGGCCTGGGCCGCCAAGCGCGGCTGGGGCCTGCGAGCACGCATCGCCGGCTCGGCCTGGGGCAGCGACATCCTGGTCACGCCCGAACAGGGCTGGGCCTACCGCTGGCTGACGCAGCGGGTCCTGAAGTCCTGCGCCTTGACCACGTCCGACTCGCGCCACATGACGCAGCGCATGCTGGCGCTGGGCGCCCGTGAGGTGATGACTTTCCCCTTTGGCCTCGAGGCTTTGCCCAAGCAGGGCGCAAGAAAGAGCCCCTGGCTGTTCTTCGCCAACCGCGGGCTGGAGCCGATCTACGCGCCGGAGCGGGTGATCACGGCCTTCGCTGCGGTGGCAGCCCAGCAGGCCGAGGCGCGCCTGGTCGTCGCCAATGACGGCAGCCTGCGCGCCGCGCTGGAGCAGCAGGTGCGCGCGCTGGGCCTGGCCGACAAGGTCGAGTTCGTCGGCCGGCTCGACGCCAAGACGCAGGGCGGCTGCTACGCCCGGGCCCGCTGGTACCTGAGCCTGCCGCAGAGTGATTCGGTGGCCGTCTCGGTGCTGGAGGCCATGGCGCATGAATGCCTGCCGATACTCTCGGACCTGCCGGCCAACCATGAGCTGGTCGGCGAGGGCGCCGGCCGCGGCCTGATCCTGCGCGACGAGGCCCGGCTGCCCGGGCAGCTGGATGCTTTCGCCGACCCGGAGGGCGCTGGCGTCGCCAACCGAGCATGGGTTGCCGAGCATGGCTTGTTCGGCCCCGCCGTGGGACGATTTCTTGAACGTCTGAAGCACATCGAAGGAACGGCCCCTTGAGGCTCTTGCTGATCAATCATTACGCCGGATCGCCCGAACTGGGCATGGAGTACCGGCCCTACTACCTGGCGCGCGAATGGGTGCGTCAGGGCCATCAGGTGCTGATACTCGCGGCCTCGCATTCGCATGTGCGCACGACGCAGCCCACCAAGCTCGGCGAGAAGATCGACGGCATCAGCTACTGCTGGTACCAGACGCCGAAGTACGAGGGCAACGGCCTGGGCCGGGTGCGCAATATCTGGTCGTTCTGCCGCCAGGTGAGTGGGGATGCGACGGCGCTGGCGCGCGAGTTCCGGCCAGATGCGGTGATTGCATCGTCCACCTACCCGATGGACTTCTGGGTGGCCCGCAAGGTGGCGCGTCTGGCCAAAGCCAAGTTGGTCTATGAAGTGCACGACCTCTGGCCGCTGTCACCGATCGAGCTCTCCGGCATGTCGCCGCATCACCCCTTTGCGATGCTGTGCCAGAAGGCCGAGAACGATGCCTACCGCGATGCCGATGTCGTCGTCTCGATGCTGCCCAAGGTGCACCAGCACATGGCCTCGCATGGGCTCGACCTGAAGAAGCTGCACATCGTGCCCAACGGCATCACGCTGGATGAATGGGAAGGCGAAAGCGAAGCGCTGAACGCCGAACTGACGGCGCATCTGGCCACGCAAAGAGCGGCAGGCCGTCTCGTCCTGGGCTATGCCGGCTCGCACGGCCTGCCCAATGCGCTGGACGTGCTGCTCGATGCGGCCAAGCTCCTGAAGAACGAATCCGTCAGCATCGTGCTGGTGGGTGGTGGCCATGAGAAAGAACGGCTTCAGGCGCGCGTGCGCGATGAAGGCCTGACGAATGTGACGATGTTCGCGCCCATCCCGAAGCGCCAGATTCCCGCGCTGCTGAAGGGTTTCGACATTGCCTACATCGGCTGGCAACGCACGCCGATCTACCGCTTCGGCATTGCACCGAACAAGCTGATGGATTACATGATGGCCGAGCGTGCGGTCCTGCATTCGGTCGAGGCCGGCAATGACCCGGTGGCCGAAGCGCAAGCCGGCCTGACCGTGCCGCCGGAGGACGCGCAGGCGGTGGCTGAAGGCGTGCGCCGCCTGGCTGCAATGAGTGCGGAAGAACGCGCGGCCATGGGCCAGCGTGGTCGGGCCTTCGTGCTGGCCAATCACACTTATCCCGTGCTGGCTCAGCAATTCATCAACGCCTTGCAGTGACCCTCGCCGAATGAACCAGGAACGCCAGCAAGAGATCGCTGCCATTGCCGAGCGCTATGCGCGGCGCGATGCTGGCGACCGCTACAGCCTCTTGCGGCCCGAGGTCTGGCAGATGCTGCAGGAACGCGAGCGAGCGCTCTTGACGCTGCTGGCCAAGAAGCCCGGGCGTCCGCAGGACTGGAAGCTGACCGAGGTTGGCTGCGGTGCCGGCGGCAACCTGCTGGAGCTCTTGCGAGCCGGCTTCGCACCCGAGCATCTTTGCGGCGTCGAGCTCTTGCAGGAGCGCTTCGAGCTGGCGCAGCGGGTGTTGCCGGCGCGCGTGAAGCTGTTGGCGGGTGACGCCACGCAGGCCGGCATTGAGCCGGGCAGCCAGGATTTCGTTTTCCAGTCGACCGTGTTTTCCTCCATCCTGAGCGACGCAGTGCAACAGCAGCTGGCCGATGCCATGTGGCGCTGGCTCAAGCCCGGTGGGGCGGTGCTCTGGTACGACTTCATCGTCGACAATCCGCGCAATGCCGATGTGCGCGGCGTACCGCTGCGCCGGGTGCGTGAGCTGTTCCCGCAGGCGCGGGTCGGCAGCCAGCGCCTGACGCTGGCGCCGCCCTTGGCGCGGCTGGTGTGCCGCCTGCATCCGGGCGCCTACACCGTCTTCAACAGCATTCCCTGGCTGCGCACCCATGTGCTGGCCGTGATCGAGAAGCCATGAGCTCTTCTGAAACCAAGCAAGCCTTCCTGCCCTTCGCCCTGCCCGAGATCGGTGAGGACGAGATCAACGAAGTGGTCGATACGCTGCGCTCCGGCTGGGTCACCACCGGCCCGAAGGCACGCAGGTTCGAGCAGGATTTCGCCGCCTTCCTCGGTGAGCCACAGATCGAGTGCATCTCGGTCAACTCGGCCACGGCGGGGCTGCATCTGGCGCTGGAAGCCATAGGCATCGGTCCCGGCGACGAGGTGATCACCACCACCCACACCTTTACAGCCACCGCTGAAGTGGTGCGCTACCTGGGGGCGGACGTGGTGCTGGTGGATATCGACCCGGCCACGCTCAATATCGACCCGAAGCTGGTCGAGGCGGCGATCACGCCGCGTACCAAGGCGATCGTGCCTGTGCATTACGCGGGCCTGGCGGTGGACATGATTGCCATCCTCGACATCGCTCGCAAGCACGGTTTGCGCGTGGTCGAGGACGCAGCCCACGCCTTGCCCACGACACTTGAGAAGGAGCTGATCGGCACCATGGGCAGCGATGCCACCGTGTTCAGCTTCTATGCCAACAAGACGATGACGACCGGTGAGGGCGGCATGCTGGTGACGCGCAACGCCGAGCTTGCCAAGCGAGCCAAGGTGATGCGCCTGCATGGCATCAACCGCGACGCGTTCGATCGCTTCACCGCCAAGGTGCCCAGCTGGTACTACGAGATCGTGGCGCCGGGCTTCAAGTACAACCTGACCGACATCGCTGCGGCGCTGGGCATCCACCAGCTCAAGCGCATCCCGGCTTTCCAGGCGCGCCGCGAGCAGATCGCCCAGCAGTACCTCGGGGCCTTTGTCGATCTGCCCTTGATCATGCCGCCGCTGCCGGTGGAAGGCGACACCCATTCCTGGCATCTGTTTGTGCTGCGCCTGGCTGACGATCTCGAGATGGAGCGCGACGCCTTCATCGAACAGATGTATGCCCGCGGCATCGGCTGCAGCGTGCACTACATCCCGCTGCATCTGCAGCCCTACTGGCGCGAGCGCTACAGCCTGCGCCCCGAGCAGTTCCCGCA
Organism: Paucibacter sp. JuS9; assembly: GCF_044043925.2. Lineage (NCBI taxonomy): Bacteria > Pseudomonadati > Pseudomonadota > Betaproteobacteria > Burkholderiales > Sphaerotilaceae > Roseateles > Paucibacter sp. JuS9. The sequence continues at coordinate 3,061,800 of NZ_CP194172.1, read as the reverse complement.
TTCGCAGAAGGCTTACGAGCGCATGCTGAGCATCCCGCTCTACACGGCGATGACGGATGCAGACGTACAGCGCGTGATCACCGCCGTGCGCGAGATCGCGCAGGGCGCCTGAGTTCATGGCCAAGCGGGCATTCGACATCTGTTGCGCGGCGCTGGGCCTGGCCCTGCTCGCGCCGCTGCTCGTCGTGCTCGCCGTGTGGGTCAAGCTCGATTCGCCCGGCCCCGTGTTCTTCAGGCAGGAGCGGGTGGGGCGGCATGGCCAACCCTTCCTGATCCACAAATTCCGCACCATGCGTGCTGACAATGCCGGCGCGCAGATCACCGTGGGCGCCGACCCGCGCATCACCCGCAGCGGCGAGCTTCTGCGCCGCTACAAGCTGGATGAGTTGCCGCAGCTGTGGGACGTGTTGCGCGGCGCGATGAGCCTGGTCGGCCCGAGGCCCGAGGTGCCCAAGTACGTGGCGATGTACCCCGAAGAAATGCGTCGCCTGGTGCTCTCGGTCCGACCCGGCATCACCGATCCGGCCTCGCTGCGTTATCGCAATGAAAGCGAACGTCTGGCTGCCGCCGCCGACCCCGAGCGCGAGTACATCGAGGTCGTGATGCCGGCCAAGCTGGCCCTGGCCGCCGACTATGTGAGGCAGGCCAGCCTCGGCGGCGACCTGCGGCTGATCTTCTCGACCCTGGCAGCGCTGCGGCGCTGATGGAAGCTTCGGCATGTTCTGGCTCTCACTCGACGCTTTCCTGACCCGCATCCGCCGCTGGCGCGAGCCCTTGTCGCTGCTGCTCGATGCGGCCGTGGTGGCGCTGGCCTGGCAGGCCACCTACCTGTTTCGGCTCGGTTTCGAACGCTGGCTGTCGGCCAGGCCTGGCTACGACGCCGGCGTGCTGCTGGCGCTGGTGCTGCTTTATGTGATGGTGCTGTGGAGCCTGCGCGTGCCCAAGGGCATGTGGCGCTTCAGTGGCTTTGGCGAGGTGAAGCGCTTGCTGCTGGCCTGTGTCATTGCGGGCACCCTGGGGGCCTCCGTGATACAGATGATGGAGCTGCGCGCGGTGCCGCGTTCCGTGCTGGCCTTGCATCCGCTGTTCTGCGCAATCGGCCTGGCGATGGTGCGCCTGGGCTATCGCATGCTTTACGAGCACATGCGCGGCCGCATCAGTGGCAGCGCGCAAGAAACGCGACGTGCGCTGGTGATGGGTGCCGGCGACGCCGGCCGCCTGCTGGTGGCCGGTGTCCAGCATCAGGGCTGGGTGGTGGTCGGCCTCCTGGATGACGATGCTGCCAAGCGTGGCATGCGGGTCGGCGGCATCCCGGTGCTGGGGCGCCTGGACGATGTGCAGGCCCTGGCCGAGCGCCATGGCATCACGCATGTCGTGGTCGCCATGCCCGGCGCCGAACTGTCCCAGCGGCGCAGGGCTCTCGATCTTGCCGGTCGCACGGGTCTGCAGGTGCTGACCGTGCCCAGCAGTGCTGAACTCCTGCAAGGCAGCAAGCCCGAGCAATTGCGCGAGATCGAGCCGGAAGACCTGCTGGGTCGCGAACCGGTGCAACTGGATGAGGCCGGCATCAGCGATGCGCTCTCGGGCAAGGTGGTCCTGATCAGCGGCGCTGGCGGCAGCATCGGCAGCGAGCTGTGCCGGCAGGTGGCGCGCTTCGGGCCCTCGCGCATCGTGCTGTACGAGCTGAGCGAGTTCGCGCTCTACGGCATCGAGCAGGAGTTGTCGCAGCGCTTTCCCTTGATTGCGCTGACCCGCCTGGTGGGCGATGTGAAGGACCTGGCCCATCTGCGGCAGACCTTTGCGCGCCAGCGGCCGCAGATCGTCTTCCATGCCGCTGCCTACAAGCATGTGCCGCTGATGGAGCAGGACAACGCCTGGGCAGCGCTGCGCAACAACACGCTCGGTACCTATCACGCCGCGCTGGCTGCAGCCGAGGCGGGCGCGGAGCGCTTTGTGCTCATCAGTACCGACAAGGCAGTCAATCCGACCAATGTGATGGGCGCCACCAAGCGCGCCGCCGAACTGGTGATCAGCCAGCTCGCGCGCCAGGGGCACAAGACGCGCTTCATGGCCGTGCGTTTCGGCAATGTGCTGGGATCCAGCGGCAGCGTGATTCCGAAGTTCAAGGAGCAGATCGCCGCGGGCGGCCCGGTGACCGTGACGCACCCCGACATCACCCGCTATTTCATGACCATTCCAGAAGCGGCGCGCCTGGTGGTGCAGGCGGCGGCCTTGGGCGAGAGCGGCCAGGTCTATGTGCTGGACATGGGCGAGCCGGTGAAAATTGTCGACCTGGCACGCGACATGATCCGGCTCTCGGGCCACAGCCTGGACGAGATCCGCATCGTCTTCAGCGGCCTGCGCCCAGGCGAAAAGCTCTATGAGGAATTGCTGGCAGACAGCGATACCACGCTGCCAACAGCCATCAAGCGCCTGAGCGTGGCACGGCTTGACGATGCCGAGGCAGCGAACAAGGTGCTGGGCTGGCTCGACGCATTGATGCAAGGCCCGGCCCTGGAAGACGATGCGGTGCGTGCGGCCTTGCGGCAGCTGGTGCCCGAGTTCTCGTCGGCCAAGCACTGAGATATTGAATGACGATGATCAGCGAATCCCATCTGAACTGGCTCGAGGAAGAAGCCATCTTCATCCTGCGCGAAGTGGCGGCCTCGTTCGAGCGGCCGGCGCTGCTGTTCTCGGGCGGCAAGGATTCCTGCGTCGTGCTGCGCCTGGCGGAGAAGGCCTTCAAGCAACGCGTGTCTGGTAACGAGTTCAAGGGCCGTCTGCCATTCCCCTTGCTGCACGTGGACACCGGCCACAACTTCCCCGAGGTCATCGCGTTCCGCGACCGCCGTGTTGAAGAGATGGGCGAGCGCCTGGTCGTCGGCCATCTGGAAGATTCCATCGCCCGCGGCACGGTGCGCCTCTCTCACCCGCTGGAGTCGCGCAACGGCCATCAAACGGTCGCTCTCTTGGAAGCCATCGAAGAACACCGCTTCGACGTGCTGATCGGCGGCGCCCGCCGCGATGAAGAAAAAGCCCGCGCCAAGGAACGCATCTTCAGCCACCGCGACTCCTTCGGCCAGTGGCAGCCCAAGGAACAGCGCCCGGAGCTGTGGAACCTGTTCAACACCCGCATCCGCCCGGGCGAACACTTCCGCGCCTTCCCGATCTCGAACTGGACCGAGCTCGATGTCTGGCTCTACCTGGCCCGCGAGAACATCCCGCTGCCGTCGCTGTACTACGCCCACGAGCGCTCGGTGATCCGCCGCAAGGGCCTGCTGGTGCCGCTGACGGAGGTGACGCCGCCCGAAGAAGGCGAGACCGTCGAGACGGCAACCGTCCGCTTCCGCACCGTTGGCGACATGACCTGCACCTGCCCGGTGGAGAGCGATGCCGCGACGGCCTCGGAGATCGTCGCCGAAACCCTGACCGTCACCATCAGCGAGCGCGGTGCCACCCGCATGGACGACCGCACCAGCGAGGCCTCGATGGAGCGCCGCAAAAAGGAAGGCTATTTCTGATGAGCGCCGTCTTGAACAATCTGATCCACGAGCAAGACGTGGACACCCAGCACCGGGCTTTGCGCTTCCTCACGGCAGGCAGCGTGGACGATGGCAAGAGCACCTTGATCGGCCGGCTGCTGTTCGACAGCCGGGCCATCCTGGCTGATCAGCTGGACACGCTGGAGAAGCGCGCCGCCGGTGCGCCGATTGATCTCTCATTGCTGACCGACGGCCTGGAGGCCGAGCGCGAGCAAGGCATCACCATCGATGTGGCTTACCGCTACTTCGCCACCAAGACCCGCAAGTTCATCATTGCCGACGCTCCGGGCCATGAGCAGTACACGCGCAACATGGTGACTGCGGCTGCAGGAAGCGATGCAGCAGTCGTGCTGGTGGACATCACCAAGTTGAAGCTCGATGAAGCCGAGATCACGCTCCTGCCGCAGACCCGCCGCCACAGCCTGCTGGCGCACCTGCTGCGGGTGCCGAGCATCGTGTTTGCGATCAACAAGATCGATGCGCTGGAGCATCCGGCCGAGGGCTATGCCAAGGTGAGCACGGCGCTGCGCAAGTTCGCGCAGGACGCGGGCATCGAGGTCAAGGCCATCGTCCCGGTCAGCGCGCTGCGGGGCGACAACGTCACCCAGCCGCTGGATGCGAGCTGGTACCAGGGCCCGTCGCTCTTGCAAGTGCTGGAGAGCCTGCCGACGGTGCAGGAGAAGGTCGAAGGCCGACTGGCCATTCCCGTGCAGTACGTAGCCACCAACGGCGATGGCACGGGCCATCAGCCCAGAACCCTGTGGGGCCGCATTGCCCATGGCCAGGTCAAGGCGGGCGACGAGATCCAGGTGCTGCCCAGCGGCCAGAAGGCCATCGTGGCTGAAGTGCGCAAGGCGGGCGAAACCGTCGCACACAGCGTGGCGGGCGAGTCCGCCGGTCTTCTGCTGGACCGCCAGCTGGACGTGAGCCGTGGCGACTGGATCGTCACGCCGGGCAGCGCCGAGCCCAAGCAGGCGTTTGAAGCGACGCTGGCCTGGCTGGACACCGAGCCGGCCCAAGTCGGCCGCAAGTACTGGGTGCGCCACGGCAACCGCTGGGTGCAAGCGCGCATCACGGCCATCGAGCACAAGCTGGACATCCACACGCTGGCCGAAGCTCAAGCGCATGAGCTGGCGGTCAACGAGATCGGCCACGTGAAGATCGAGACGCAGCAGCCACTGCCGGTGGAGCCGTACACGGAGAACCGCGTGGGTGGCGCATTGATCGTTGTTGATCCTGCGTCCAACCGCACCTCGGGTGCTTTGCTGGTGCGAGGCCAGGCATGACAGCGGCGCTGACCGTATGGCTGACGGGGCTTTCAGGCTCTGGCAAGTCGACCCTGGCCGAGGCGACCGCAGCCTGGCTTCGGGAGCAGGGCATTGCGCACACCGTTCTGGATGGTGATGTCCTGCGCACCGGGCTCTGCCGGGATCTCGGCTTCTCGGACGCGGACCGCCGCGAGAACATTCGCCGCGTGGCCGAGGTGGCGCGCTTGATGAATCGCGCCGGAACAACGGTGATCTGCGCGCTGATTTCGCCCACGCGTGCCGACCGTTCCATGGCGCGCGAGATCGTCGGCTCGGAGCGCTTTGTCGAGGTGCATGTCGCCGCGTCGCTGTCGGCCTGCGAAGCCCGCGACCCCAAAGGCCTTTACAAGCGCGCGCGCGCCGGGCTGGTGCCGCAGTTCACCGGGATCGACTCGGTCTATGAAGAGCCGCTTGACCCTGCGTTGCGGCTCGAGACAGCACAGCAGCCGGTGGCGCAGAGCCTGGCAGAACTCTGCCTTTGCCTGCAGGCACGGCGGGCGAAGTTGCTCGCCTAGTGCCGGCTGCTTGGCCGTTCAGCGCGGCAGGTCTTTCCAGGCTTGCTGCAGCTCCGGTGGCAGCCGGTTGTCATAGAAGCCCTGCTGCGGGATCTTGAACGGCGCGGGCTCTGCAGGAGCTCGCAATATGCACATCAGGCCGGAGTAGCCGCTCAACTTCTTGTCGATGGCCAGGCGCACATAGTCGGCCTGGTTGCCAAGGGCCACGATCTTGTGCGGCGTGGTGCTGCAGTCGATGTAGGTCATCAACAGGATCTCGTACCGGTTGGCCAGACACAGGTCGTAGAAAAAGGTCGGGTGGTAGTTGAAGAAGCCGTGGTCGTAGCAACCCTGGTTGGGCAGGGAGTGCAGCATCTTGCCGCCAGGCCGCACCAGCTCGTGGATCGACTTGAAGGCCTGGTACTGATTGAACACATGCTCGGTGGTGCCGATGTTGGTGACCAGGTCGAACTGCTCGTTCAGGTTCAGCGGCTCGTTGAGATCCAGCATCAGGGCTTCGGTTGTGCCGTGCAGGTCGATGGCCTTGTAGCTCGAGTAGTTGAACACCACCTTGTAGAAGATCTTGGCCAGGTCCCACATTCTCTGGCGGTCCTTGCGCTCAAGCACCGCGGCCAGCTCTTCATGCAGTTGCTGGCGGCGCTCATCGGGCAAATTCGCGTTGTCGATGATGAAGCCGACGTCCTCGGCAGGGATGTCGCCGAACCAGTTCTGCTCACCCAGCTCGATCATGGACAAGGGTTCTCCCGTGCCGATGGCGCCCTGACGGCGCAGGTCGAAGAGCATTTGGATGAGCGAATGTGAGAGAGCCATGGATGCAGCCGAGGTGAAAGATTGAAACCGGATTGTGCCGGGAGTATGGCGTCAGCAGCCGAGTGCAGCCCGCGCAGCCGCCTTGGCATGGGCACGCAGCTCGGGGACGGCGGTGGCCTCCCAGTGCTGCGAACGCAGCATCGGCCCGACATAGAAGAGCCCGGGCTGCTCTCGACCTTCGGCATCAGCAAGCGCATAGCCGGCACCAACTTCCAGCCCCAGCCCCAGGGGGCAAGGGCGCAGGCGACCGTCGTGCAACAAATGGCCGAACAGTCCGCGGCGGCCCTCGGCCAGCCGTGTCGAAGGACCCGTGCAGTTGAACACCCGCGCGGCCTTGAACTCTTGCGTGTCCTGACCACCGCGAGCGCGCCATTGCAAGGCCACCAGGCCATCGGCATCCACGCGGGCCCCCAGCAGTCTGCCCGCCGCTGCCTGCACCCGGCCTTGCGCCTGAGCAGCACGAAGCACCGCCAGTGCCTGGGGTGCCGCCCGGTGCCGGTGCACGTCCCAGAAGGGCAGCAGATGGCGCAAGAACTGGGCTCGGGCCCGCTCGTCGAGTCGGTGCCACAAGGCCGTTGTGCGGGGCCGCAAGGCGACCCAGACATCGCGCCAGTCCTGGCCATTTGCCTGTGCACGACCAATGGCCTGGCGTACTTCGCGCAGCTGGCTGCGCAGGGAGCCTGCCGCCAGCCAGCCAGCGGGCGCTTGCCATTGCGGCGGGGGCAGCTCGTTTTCCCGATGCGGCTTCGGCAGCAGGCCGCGCCGCGAAATCGCCAGCACCGGCCCGTGGTGCCCCATCGCCTGCAGCGAGATCAGCAGGTCCAGCATGGTCAGGCCGGTCCCGATCAGGGCCACCGGTGCATCGGCAGGCAAACCTGAAAGGGCGTCCGGCTGCCAGGGGTCGCCGACGTAGCGATCTGCCGGCAGGGCCTGCAGCGATGGATGAGGGCAGGCGGGGGCGAAGTTGCCCAGGGCCAGCAGGACGCGATCTGCGGTCAATGTAGGCCCGTGGGCGCATTGGGCGATCCAGCGGCCGGCTTCGGGCGTCAGCGAATCGATCCGGTCTTGCAGCTGCTGCCAGTGGACGTCGGGCCGCGCAGCAATGTGCTCGCGCAGGCGTACGGCAAGATAGTCGCCATAGCGCTGGCGCGGAACGAAAGCGGCACCGTCGCAGGTGTTGCCCTGGCCAGCAAGCCAATTGACGAAGTCGTCCGGCTGCTCGTCGGTCCAGGACATGCGGGCGGCCGGCACATTCAGTAGGTGCAAGGGCGACTGCGTGCCATAGGCGAGCCCCTTGCCCAGCGGCCCCCCACTGTTGGCCAGCGTGATGCTGCTGCCGGCCGGTGCCTGTTTCAGCAGCTCACAGGCCAGCGCCGTGCCGACGAAGCCGCCGCCGATGATGAGGAAATGCACGGCCGCGTGACTTCAATGCCCGGCTTCGCAGACCAGGTAGATCGTGGAGCACAGGTCCGGGTACTGCTGGCCCAATGCATAGCAGCCGTCCAGATAGGCGGGCGAGATGATGTCGGTCTGCAGCAGTCGATCCCACTGGAAGTTGGCCAGTGCCTTGAAGAAGATGCCCGAACGGTGCACGACCTTCAGGCCGGCCGCCTTGGCATCGCGCTCGAGCGTGTCCAGCGCATAGGTGCAGCGGTGGCCGTGCTCGGCCTCGGCCGGCGTGACTGCACTGTTGTGGCTGATCAGGCCCATCTTGACCGCGATCTGGCGTGAAGGCGCATTCGCGTTCGGGCAGGCCAGGAAGAAGCGGCCACCCGGCGCCAGCCATTCCTTGTTCACGCGGGAAAGTACGCTGACGGGGTCGTCCAGGTGCTCCAGCACATGGGTCATCACGATGTTGTCGTAGCGGCGCGGCAACTGCACCTGCTCGAACAGCGCGTTGTGGAACTGCACCTTGTCGCCGAGCCGCTCTTTCGCTTCGGCCATGGCCTGGTCAGACGCCTCGACGCAGCTGACGTCGTCAAAATGCTCCTGCAGCCGCCGCGTGAAGTCGCCCTTGAAGCTGCCCAGCTCCAGCATGCTGCCGGGCCGGAAGAAGGGCTGAAAGGACTGGATCATGTACGGGTGCATGACGTCGAAATCGAAGCCATAGGCGTACTTGCGGCCGGTGGAATCGACGATCTCGGCGTTGTAGTCGCGGGTCTTCTTGTCCATGGTCTCGTGCAGGTTCAGAGTGGGCGATGCATGGGCAGCATCTGCTGCACAGGCTCGGCGGGAATGAAACCGTGGCGCTCGTAGAGGCGCCGCGCGGGGTGATTGTCGCAGTGCAGCTCGAGCCGCACGCGGGCCAGGCCGGCGGCGCGTGCGAGCGTGCAGGCGGCTTCGATCAGCCGGTCGGCCCAGCCCTGGCCGCGCCAGGCGCGCTCCAGGCTGACACTGGTGATGAAGGCATCGGCGCCAGCCGGTGCGTTGCAATAGATCGCCACCAGGCCGACCAGGCGCTCGCCCTGCCACAGCTCGACGCGCCGGGCCTGGCTGGCCAACTTGGTGGCGTAGGCAGGCAGGTCGACGCGGCTGCTCAGCACCGGCATGAAGTCGGTGTCGGTGCGTTCCAGGTGCTGGCGCAGCGCGCTGGCGTCCGCGGTGTCGATCGCCTGCCGAAGTTCGGTCGTCATGGCTCCAGCACGGCCAGGCCGAAGCCCTGGCGACCGAATTGATTGCCGTTGTAGAGCAGGTAGACGCGGCCCTCGACCTGGCAGACATGGGGGTAGCACATCATGTCGCTGTCCCACTGGCCAGGCTCCATGGCCAGGCCCGGTTCTTCATCGTCGCGGGTCCAGTGCTGCAGGTCGTCTGACCAGGCGTGGCCGATGCGGTAGCCACGCGACGGGTCGGTGCGGAAACCGTAGGCATGGCGGTAGCAGAAGAACATGTGCCAACGCGCGCCGATCTTGATCAGCGTGGGCAGGGCCTGGCATTCATCCTCGCCGAGCCGGTCGCTGATGATGCGGCGGCCTTCTTCATTCTTGACCCAGTTGACGCCATCCGCCGAGATCGCATGGCCGATCTTGTAGACCCGGTCGGGCGCTTCGCCGGCGGCATATTGAGTCCAGTGGGTGCCGAAGATGTACCACATGTGGAACCGGCCATCGACCTGCTGGACGAAGCCGTCGCCGACCAGGAAAGGTTCTTGCGGCGAGGGCCCCAGCACGGGGCCGGGCCCGGTGCGCTGGAAGGTCTTGCCGCCGTCGCGCGAGATGGCCAGGCCAATCGCCGTCTCGACTGACACCGACACGCGCCGGCTCCAGCCGCAGGTGTAGCCCCAGACCTCGTCGCCCACCGGCAGCACCTGCATGGGGAAGATGCCGTGTTCATCGAATGCGCCCAGCTCACCGAGCGGAATCACCGGCTCGCTGTTGACCCGCAGCACCCGCGAGAAGTCCTTGCTGAACTCGGCATAGGCCATGTGGCTGAGGAACTTGCCGGTGCTGGCGTCGCGCTCACGCGTCGAGAAATAGACACGCACCGCGTCGTCGAGCACCAGCACCTGGGGCGACTGCGCGAACTCCTGGCAGTTGCTGATCAGCTGATGGTCCCGGGGGTTGAAGATCTGGCCGAGCTTGCGCCACTTCATGGTCTGGTCTCTTTCAATCTGCGGTGCTCAGAGCTGGCCGACCAGCTCGGCCAGGCCGAAGCCGTGGCGACCGACGCCGTTGCCGAGGTAGGCCATATAGGTCTTGCCATCCAGCTCGAACACATGGGGGTAGGCCACCATCTCGCTGTCCCAGCCCTCGGCGGAGACATCGATGCCGGCGTGGCTGTCGTCGCGCGTCCAGTGCAGGAGGTCTTCGCTGTGGGCGTAGCCGATGCGATAGCCACCGGCCTTGCCGCGGAAGTCCGCGCTGTAGCGGTAGCAGAAGAACATGTGGTACTTGCCGCCTGCGTAGATCACGTCCGGGCTGGCCTGGGCTTCGTCCTCCTCGATGCGGCTCTCGATCAGGTCGCGGTTCTCGCGCTGCCAGTTCAGCCCGTCGTCCGAGCTGGCCATGCGGATCTTGTAGACCGGCTCGGCGCGACCGTTGACCATCTTCCATTTGCGGCCGGCGATATAGAACAGCACCCAGCGTTCGTTGAAGCGGCGGATCTTGGGGCCGCTCAGCACGAAGGGTTCGTCCGGCGTGTAGGCCAGCACGGGGCCCGGGCCGGTCTTCTCGAAATACTTGCCGCCATCCGTGCTGACGGCACGGCCGATGGCAACGTTGAAGGGCACGGATTCGCAGCGCGTCCAGCCGGCGTAGAACGCCACATGGCGGTCGCCGTCAGCGAGCACCGAAACCGGGTAGGTGCCGAACTCGTCGAAGCAGCCGGTGCCGCCCAGCTCCAGGATGGGGCGCTCGGCGAAGTCGAGCACCTTCAGAAGATTGCTGCGGTCCAGGTCGACATAGGCCGAGAAGCTGGTGTACTGGCCGCGCTCGTCGGGCTTCGGACGGCAGGAGAAATAGACACGCACGCGGTCCTTGAGGATCAGCGTGGCAGGCGCCTGCGCGAACTCGGCGAGCCAGGCGCGGCCCGGGACCTCCTGGGGCACGAAGGGGCGGCCGAGCTTGTTCCAGTGCAACATGGGAGTGTTCTTCTTTTAGATGAATTCGCGCTGCGTCTGCAACCAGCCCTGCACGGTCTCGAGCGGGTTGAACATCAGCAGGTCGATGATCGACAGCCAGGGCACGAAGGGCTTTCCCAGCTGGGGGTATTCAAACGGCGTCGCACGCAGGAAGCTCAGGCGCAGCCCATGTTCGGCGAAGGCCGCCGCGTCATAGAGCTCGGTGCCGCCGATGGGGTTGACATAGTGACTCGCCCCCAGGGTTTCGCAAATGGAAATCACCTTCTCCTGCGCCCGCAGTTCATGGTCGATGGCCACGTCAGACGAGGTGATGATGCGCGTGCCTATGCCCAGGTGCGCACAGACCTCGTCAACCGAATGGCGGACATAGCGGTACAGGTTCTGCTCCGGATGCTCGATGATTCGCTGCAGCAGGGGCAGCGTTGCCTCGAAGCCCGGCGCCTTGGCATAGGCGCCTTGAAACTGGGCGAGCAGCTTGCGACGGTCCATGCTGGCGGCCAGCTCGCGTTCCACGACATGAAGGCTGTCGGATCCTGCCGCCAGTGGCAGCGAGAAAGTGATCGCCTCGCCGTCGCGCAGCATGCGGTTGCGGTTGATCCAGCCCTTCTTCGTGTACTTGATGTTGTCGTAGATCACGAAGGTATCGACGGCCGCGATCAGCTGCCAATACCCGAGGTAAGGCAGGAAGTAGGGCTGCATGATGGCCAGTTTCATGCCGGCCTCTTCGGCCTCTCCGGCCATTTCGGGCATTTCGGGCATTTCGGCCTCTGCGCGCACATGAGGCAACTCAATCTGCCTGCATGATGGCGACGATGCGATCGATGACGGACGGATCCAGGTCCGGGTAGATCGGCAGGCACAGCACCTGGTCGGCCGCCGTCGTGGCAACGGGCAGCAGGTCGCGATGGGCCGAGGGCAGGCCGCGGTACATCGGGAAGCTCGAGACCAGCGGATAGAAGTAGCGCCGCGGATGGATGCCATGCGTCTTGAGCTTGTCGTACAGCGCGTCACGGCTGCAACGGTGCTCGGGCCGAACCAGGATCGGGAAATAAGAGTAGTTGGCGGTGGCCTGCTCGTCATGCGCGAGGCAGTGGATGCCGGGCACTGCTGCCAGCTTTTCCCTGTAGAGCCTGTCCAGTGCGCCGCGGCGCTCGATGGCCGTGTCGACGTGCTGGAGCTGCAGCAGGCCGAGCGCTGCGTTGAACTCGCTCATCTTGCCGTTGATGCCGGGCGCGATGACCGTGGTCTCGTCGACAAAGCCGAAGTTCTTCAGGTTGTCGATGCGCTTCTTCGTCTTGGCGTCCGGGCAGATGATCGCGCCGCCTTCGAAGGTGTTGAACACCTTGGTCGCGTGGAAGCTCAGCACCGACAGGTCGCCATGGTTGAGCACGCTGTTGCCTTGCTGACTGACACCGAAGGCATGGGCGGCGTCATAGATCACGCGCAGGTTGTAGGTATCGGCGATCCGCTGGATCTCGGCCACGTCGCAAGGGCGGCCGTAGCAGTGGATCGGCATGATGGCCGTGGTCTGCGGCGTGATGGCCGCTTCGATCTTGGCCGGGTCGAGGTTCAGGCTGTGCGGGTCCACGTCGACGAACACCGGCTTGATGCCGTTCCACATCAGCGAATGCGCTGTGGCGACAAAGGTGTAGGGCGTCGTGATCACCTCGCCGGTCACGCGCAGCGCCTGCAGCGCCGACACCAGCGCGATCGTTGCATTGGTGAACAGGGAGATGTGCGGCACCCCCAGGTACTCGCACAACGCCGATTCCAGCTTCTGGTGGAACGGCCCGCCGTTGGTCAGCGTCTTGCTGTCCCAGATCTGCTTGAGCAGCGGCAAGAACTCTTCCAGCGGTGGCAGGAAGGGCTGGGTGACATAGATCGGCTTGTTGCTCATGGGCTGGGTCGGTCAATCAGGCAAGGATGGTTTCGCCGACCTTGAAGATACGCTGCTGCGAGGCCTGGAGCTTTTCGTGCTCTTGATACATCCACCAGACCGCGTCGACGAACTCGTTCGGCTCTTCATCGGGCGGCAGGCTGAACAGGCGCCCGGCTACATCGCATTGCTTCAGGTAGTCCGAGATTTCGGTGCGGACCTTGTCGTCCTGCACCAGACGCAAGGCGGCCTGGAAGTACTCCTCGTCGGAGCTGGTGAGCAGCCAGTCGGGCAGGCCAACTCCCTTCATGATGTCCTGGTCGCCCATGCTCAGCACTTCAGCTGCGCGGTAAGCCACGGACGGAATGCCCAGCAGGGCAGTATCGACTGCACTGTTGGTATTGCCGAAGGGGAAAGCAGCCATGGCCATGTCGCAGTTGGCCACGTTCTGCATGAAGATCGGGTAGTCGGCCGATTCGTAGACGGTCACGTTCTGCAACAGGGCTGTCAGGCGATTGCGCATGTCATCCAGGCGCACACCCACGGCACTGGTGAAGAAGTGGAAATGCAGAGGGCGTCCAGCTTCCTGCTGCAGGCGCACGCAAACTGCCAGGAAGCGGGCGGACAACTTCATCAGGTTGCTGTTGGCGGCCACATGCACGATGTTGTCAGCGGGGCGTGTCCGGGTGGGGATGGCCGTCAGCTTGCTGTTGGGCGAGTGCGTGCCGCTGCCGCGACGAACCAGCACCTTCTCGCTGAAGGTGTTGGCAGCTTCCTCATGGCAGCGCTGGAGCAGCACATAGTCGACCGTGTCCGACATCGACGTGGCCGGATGCCCCAGCGTCATGAACTGCACCGGCGCCATGCGCAGATTGGCCAGGGCCTGCGTCCAGTCGGACATGCCCAGGCTCGGGTAATAGATGACGTCGGGCTGCAGGCGGATCAGCTTGGCTGCAATTTCCGCCAGCGTAGACAGCATTTCGAAGACGACGACTTCATCGAAGAGGTAGGCTGTCCGTGCGTCGTAGTCGGCGTCTCGGACAAGCAGGCATACGGTGAAGTGCTCTTTCAACTGAACCAGGCAGCTCTCATAGCTGCGGTGCATGGCGTGGCCGACCGACATCCGCTCTGCCGCCACCACGAGTCGGGGCTTCTTGACCACGCGCCTGGCAACGCTGCGTGCCCTCACGCCCTCGGCGGTATCGACGACACGCCAGATGTCGTTCAGGGTCTTCTTGATGTCGTGCTTGTTCTCAAAACTGAAATAGCTGCAGACCATCCAGGCGTGGGCCAAGGGAAGCAGGAGTTCGGGCGCCAGTTCCTCCTTGCTGAAACCCATGCCGACTTCCACCAGCCGCCGGGCGCGGGCCTCGCCGCGCGCCGTTTGCACGCGGGAGCCGCCGATCCAACCCAGCAGCAGGGGCAGCAAGTGCTTGCCTGGCAGGGCGACCACCGTCTCGAACAGGAACTCCGGAATGTCGTCCAGTGAATAGAAGAGCGCCACGAAGGGCTTGACGTGCAGCTTCCCCTGAGCATCTGTGTGCGACTGATCCTCCAGCAGATGGTGCGGATCCTCGAATCCGCTGATGCCGAAGATCGCCTCCAGCACCCACTTCTTGGCGCACAGCTTGTGGTACTGCACTGCACTCAGCCGGAAGTCAGGCGCCCGGACGTGGGCGCTGATGGCTGCGGCCACGCGGGTATAGGCGCTGCGCACCACGGAAGGGCGGGATGTGCGAGCCAGCAGGCCCTCGCCACCACGCAAGGCCTCCAGCCCGTCAATCAGCTTGATCAGCAGCCCGACGGCGACCTCATTGGATTGCCGCTGGTACACGGCCTTTTCGTAGGGGGGCAGCTCGAGGAGGGGGTGGCGCGGCGCGGCTGGCTGGATGGTGGCGGGGGGCGGCGTCAACGTGGTGGCGTGCATACTTGATCAGGTCCATGGGGCGAGCGCGAATTCTGCCAGAGCGGCTGATCAGCTCTCCTGAGAGCGCCTGGAGGCCAGGCTGCTGGGTCGGCGCCCGGCTCGCCGCAATTCGTCCGAATTTCGCAACGCTTGCTCAAACTCTGCAACAGATCGCTCGCGTCTTGCCAAATTAGCGTGTAGGCCTCTGCTATGCTCGCGCCCAACCTACTGAGCGGAGCGTGAGCGTGAATGCAAAGCAAGGCAAAGTGGGGATAGCGCAAGGAACAAGTGCTTGCGACGAAGTGAAGGGTCGGTGGCGCTGATAGGGGCTGTCGGGTTTGCACTTTGTTGACGCTCAGAAGTGCAGCTGCATAGAATGGGTGAGCGCTGATCGTGCGCTGATTCGCGAATCAATGCGTTCATGTTCCAACAATTTGTGGAGAAACACTCAATGAAGAAATTCCCTGTCAAGGCGGTTGCTGCGGCAATGACCGCGGTCTGCGGATCGGCTGCGTTCGCTACTGCCAACTCCGGCCAGATCACTGCGCCGGCCGCGACGACCAAGTACGCCGTTGAAAGCCTGATCAGCACGACTGACATCACGGCTCCTGCGGTGGTTTACTTCGTGGGCGTTGCTCGCACGACCGCTCAGGACTTCACGGTCCTGCTGAAGCCCACCAACGGCGCCAAGTTCGACATCGCCAGCTGCACGACCGCCATTCCGGTGGCTGCTGCTGCTGGCACTGGTACTGGCGCTGCGACCGCCAGCCTGAAGCGTGCGTCGGAAGATGAGTGCGCATACGAAGTTGACGTGACGACGGCCTTCTCGACACCGACGTTCGACGCCAACGGCGTGGGCGTCAACGGCATCACGCTGACGATGACCGGCCTGAAGTACACCTCGCACAAGCTGGCAACGGCTGGCGAAACCGCCGGTGTCGAAATGGCTCTGTTCGATCTGGGCGAAACCGCCCGTATCGACACCACGGCCAACCAGACCGTTGACACCGCCAAGTCGGGCCAGGCTCTGCGTATCACCGCAGCTGCTGACACCGGCACCAAGGCCGACGTCAATGACGAAATGGGCCCCCTGTTCGGCTTCGTGACCGCTGGCGCTGACGTCGATGCGACGGCTGATGCTTCGTTCATCATCCACAACAACTCGCTGGAAGGCGCTGGCACCTGGAAGAAGCCTGACGGCACGACCGCCTGGAACTTCGGTACCGATGCCACCAACCTGAAGCTGACCATCGCCGGCAACTACGGCGGCATGGCCAACAACGGTATCGCTCTGAGCGGTTTCGTCGTGAACCCGACGGCCGTGACGACCTCGGCCAACACTTCGGTGGTGTTCACCGTGCTGCCGGCCAACCTGAACACGGCTCCTGGCAACACGACCATCACGGCAACGTTCACCAGCGCTCGTACCGCTTCGCTGGGTACCTCGCGCGTGTTCGGCGTGCAAGGTCTGGCTGACGTGATCACCGGTGCTGACGAAGCTGTTGCTGGTAGCGACTCGTGGTGGACCTGGGGCGCTAACGCAATCCAGCTGTCGTCGCCGTGGTTCTCGACCGACCCGGGCGCTGGTGTCTTCACCCGCTTCTTCTTCCAGAACCTGGGCACGGACGCTACGTACTCGGCAGAGTGCCAAGTTGAGTCGGCCGCTGCGCTGAACCAACTGAACAACGTGTCGAACTCGACCGCCGTGACCGTGGCCACCCCGGCTGCTCGCGTCGTCAAGGGCACGCTGTACAAGGGCCTGACTGTCCTGCAAGCCAAGGACGTCTGCACGTTCAGCTCGGGTACCCGTGGTTCGGTGACCTTCACGATCAACGCTCCTGCCGGCAACGTCAAGGGCCTGTTCAAGTACGACCTGAACGGCACGGCCACCACGACCGTTCCG
This sequence comes from Paucibacter sp. JuS9, assembly GCF_044043925.2. Classification (NCBI taxonomy): domain Bacteria; kingdom Pseudomonadati; phylum Pseudomonadota; class Betaproteobacteria; order Burkholderiales; family Sphaerotilaceae; genus Roseateles; species Paucibacter sp. JuS9. The sequence goes on along the minus strand of NZ_CP194172.1, from coordinate 3,045,362 downwards.
CTGGAGCGCACGTACGCCAACGGCACGTTCTAATCAGTTCACACTGCTTAGCGAAAGGCGCCCTTCGGGGCGCCTTTTTTTTGCCTGTTCGACAACCAATCGCGAGCGAGTAGGGCGTTCGGCACCCGCTCTCCGAAATGCATGTTCAGGCGACTTGCGCTGGCATTCAAAGGTTTGCCGCAGTGCTGAACGTCTCCTCCATTCCTGCATGGAATAATCGCGCTTTATTTCTCGGCACCGCCATTCCCGACCATGGATCGCCCTATTCAATCTGCCCGCCGCAGCCGCGGCTTTACCCTGCTGGAAATGTTGATCGTGCTGGCCATCATTGGCCTGCTGGCGGGCTTTGTGGGCCCGAAGGTGTTCTCTGCCCTTGGCAAATCGAATACCACCACAGCCACGGCGCAGATCAAGATGTTGCGCGGGGCGGTGGAGAGCGTGCGGCTCGACATCGGGCGCTACCCGACCGCCGAGGAGGGCTTGTCCCTGCTGTCCAAGCCGCCGGCAGACCCGGTGCAGGCCAGCCGCTGGGGTGGCCCCTACCTGGATGACGTGCTGCCCAACGACCCCTGGAACGCGCCCTACCTGTACGCCGTGCCGGGTCAGAACGGCCAGGCCTTTGCCCTCTATTCGCTGGGTGCCGACAAGAAGGCTGGCGGCGAAGGCGAGAACCGGGACATCGGGATCCTGCCCGCCCAGCAGTGAGAACTTCGCGCGCTGCCACTGGCTTCACGCTGCTGGAGCTCCTGGTTGTTCTGGCCATTCTCGGCCTCATCAGCGGCCTGCTGGCGCCGCGGGTGGTGGGCTGGCTGGAGGCGGCGCAAGTGCGTGGATGGCGCAATGACCTCCGGGCGCAGGTCGAACTGCTGCCGGTGCGCGCCTTCCAGGCTGGAGACCCCTTGATAGTGGACGCTGAATTCTTGCAGCGAGACCTGCCGCCGCGTCCCGCGGCGCTGCAGTTGCGACTGCCCCAGCCGCTGCGCTACGGAGCCACCGGCTTGGCAGACGGCGGTGTGCTTGAACTGGTCCAGGGCGCCAGCCTGGAGCGCTGGCATGTGGAGCCGATCAGTGGTCGGGTTCGGGTTGAGGCCTTGACCGAGCGATGAGCGGCCGCCTGTTCTCGTGGCTTCGGCCTTCTTGAGGCCATCGTCGCGCTGGCCATCCTGGGTAGCACAGGCCTGGTCCTGATTGCCTGGATCAACCAGAACATCGTCACCGCCACCCAGATCAAGGAAGCGGAAGCGCGTGCTCAGATCCAGCTGGAGACCCAGGCCTGGTTGGCCGTGCTGAACCCGGCGCTTGAACCCAAGGGGGAGCGCCAGCTTGGCGACCTGAAGATCAGCTGGGAGAGCCAGTTGGTCGAGCCCATGCGCGATGAATTCAGCTTCACGGGCGCTTTTGTGCCCCGCTGGCGCCTCGGGCTGTACCGCGTCAAGGCACGCGCGAGTCGCTCCGAAGTGAATGCCGAGTGGCAGCAGTTGGTGGCAGGCTGGCAGGAGCGCGCCGATGCACCGGCGGTGCGGAGCGACCAATGAACGCGCGGACGCGCCGGGCCACCGGCTTCACCTTGCTGGAGATGCTGGTCACGCTCGTGATCGTTGCGATGCTGGCAGCCGTGCTGGGGCAGGGCATGCAGCAGGTCGCCCGGGTTGAAGAGCGCCTGCAGGCATCGGGCGCCGATTCCCAGCTGAACATGATCCGCCGTGAATGGCTGCGCTCCCTGATCGAAGCAAGTCTGCCCGAGCAGCTGAATGCGAAGCCACAGTTTCACGGTGACGCCACCGGCTTCAGCTTTGCAAGCAGCGAGGCGCTGAATGTGAAGGGGAGCATTGGCGGCGTGCTCCATCTCTCGCTGCGCCGGGATCCAGGTCGCAATACCGGAGAGGTGATCCTGGCTACGGCATTGAGCGCAGACGATCAGGCTGCGACCCCTGCGCTGCTCAGCTGGCGTGGGCCCCTGGGGTCCATCAAGTACCTGGACATGAAGGGTCAGTGGCATGAGCAATGGCCGCTGCCCAATGATCTCTTGTTGCCGCTTCCGCCGAGGGCCGTGTTGCTGGAACTCGGTCCGGAGGCGGGCGGCCCCTTGCTGGTCGCGATCCCCAATGCAGAAATACCTCGCAAGCGGCTGCTCGAATGGGAGCGGCAATGAAGGCGCGTCGTGAATCAGGCTACGCGCTGCTGATCGTCATGGTGTCGCTGACGATCATGGCCTTTGTGGCGATTCGTTTCGCCGAGCGCATGGATGCATTGCGCCGAGGTGCGTTGGGCTTCAACGAGTACGCCACGGCGCGGGCCAACGCGGCTGGCGCTCGCGCGGCCACGCTGTACTACTACGCGACTCGGCCCGTGCAGCCCGCTGGCCGAGGAGAGACCGGCACCCAGTTACGCGCCGATGGCACGGTCTACCGCCTGCCAGATGGTTCGACGGTCGCCGCGCAGGACCACCGAGGGCTGCTCTCCATCAATGTCACTGACCGCTTCATCCTGCAGTCGGTGCTGGTGCTGGACGGGCTGGATCCGGTGAAGGCTCAGGCATGGATCGATGTGCTGGACGACTACATCGATACCGACTCGCTGAAGCGGCTCAACGGGGCCGAAAAGGACGACTACCGGCAGCGCGAGCTGGCGCCGCCCCGCAATGACTGGCTGCTCACCGTGGATGAGCTGGAATTGCTGCCTCTGTGGCGCGACGATCCCGTGCGTACCAGGCGATTGGCGCGCTTGTTCCGCATCAGCTCGTTTCACCTGTTCAACCCGAACACGGCGCCGGAGGCGGTCTTGAATGCGGTGTTCGTCAACGCTGCGGAGGCACAACGCGAATTGCTGAAGTCTTTTCGCAAGGGTGAGCTGCTCCGTGACGGGACCACGGCCACCAGCCTGACCGGCTTGCAGATGGACCGCGACGACTACCTTTTCTTCGCGGGCAACGACCTGCGTATCACCACCTGGAGCCCCGGTCTTCCGAGGGCACTCGAGTACAATGCGCGACTCACGCCGGCCGCCCTGGCCGGCCCGTGGATACTCCTCGAACAGCAGACCGCGCCCCGACCCAGTCCACGCAATGAATCCAATGCTGCGCCGCCTTTCCCGCTTCCCTTGGTCGCAGGCGAGCAATCCAGACGCTTGGGCGCAACTGCTCCATGAATCGGTCCAGGCAGTCCCTGCCGGCCAGCCTGCTTCGCATTCGGTCCTCCTCGCGCGCAGCCGTTGCCGGCTGAAGTGGTTTCGCCTGGCCTCCGTGCCGGCCGGCGAACGGATGGCGGCCTTGCAGATGCAGGCGCAGTCCTGGCAGCCGTTTGACGAGTCTTCCTGCCTGTACAGCGTCGTCGGCGATGAAGGCGTGATCCTTGCCTGGGACGCGGCAGCCGCCAGCGCGCTGTTGCGTCAGGCCGAACTAGACCCCGAACGAACGCAGCTGATCCCCGAGACGCTGCTGCGCAAGCCCGATGAAGACGGCGTCCACCTCATCGCCTGCATCGAAGGTGTCGAGGGTCAGGTCTGGCGCGAAGGCCTGCTGCGCAGCAGCCGTTGGTGGCCGAGCATGCCGAGCGCCGAGGAATGGGCACTTTTCCTTCACGCCAGCGCATGCGCCGCGGCACCGCTGCCTGAACCAGCTCGTCTGCCCTGGTTGGGCAAGCCCTGGCTTGCCATGCAGCGCCTGGGCGAGGCCCAGGCAGCGGGTGCCGAGGCTCGCATTGTCGCCATCGGGGCGCTGTCCCTGGCCCTGTGCGCCGGCTTCGTCGGGCGCCAGGCCTTTGATGTCTGGCAGCAGGTGAATGAGCGCGAGCAAGCCATTGCGCAATTGCGCGAGAGTGGGGCGGGCCTGGCTGATGCGCGCGACATGGCGCTCGCCAAGGCGACGCAGGCCCAGCAGTGGCTGCACCTGCTGTCGGAAGCCCAACCGATCGAGGTGATCGTGGAGCTGCACCAGACCCTGGGCAAGACGGGCGTACAGATCAAGGAGTTCGAGTTGGCTGGCGGCAAGATGAAGCTGGGCCTGCAGCTGGGCCTGCAGACGCAGCGCGCTGACGTCGTGCGCATGCTGCAGTCTGGCGGCTGGTTCGTTGGTGTCGCCGAGACGCGGACCGAGAATGCGCAAGGCCTGATGCATGTCGAACTCAGCCTGGACGGCCTGCGCCCGCCAGCCAAGGCGCAGCAGGCTGCTTCCGCGCCGGAGGGAGGCAGCATATGAGCACGGGACTCAAGCAACAGTGGGAGCAGGTGCGCGAACAGTGGCGCGCATCGCTGCGCGTTCGCATCGGCGGCTACAGCGTTCTCGGCATTGCGCTGGTCGCCGTGCTGCTGACGGTGCTGGAGGGTGTCGAAGCGGGCCGGGCGCGCGTGCAGGAGCTCGATGCCGAGCTGACCCGCCAACGGGCCCTGACGACGGAGAAGCGCTGGCCGGAGCGGGTCAAGGAAGTGGAGCAGTTCAGTGCTGCACTGCTCGCACTGGCCTGGAACGAGCCCGACCTGGGCCTCAATCAGGCAGCCGTTCAGGACTGGCTGCGCAATATGACGGCCCGCCTCGGCCTGAAGACACGAGAGTTCGTTCTCGCCCGAGTCGAGGACCCCAAGATCGAGGCGACCTTGCCTCCTGGTTATGTGCTCTTGCGAGCGCGGGTGACGGTTGAAGTGCAGCGTGCCGCCTTGATGACCTTTCTGGCCGAGTGCGCGCGCAACGAGCGCGTGCTGGTCGTGGAGCGTCTTGTCATGCGGCCGGGCAATCCCGTGCCCATGGCCGAGATCGAGCTGCGTGCGCTGGCCCGGCGTGGCGAGGTGAAATCGTGAAGCCAGGCAGCAAATTTGCATTGCAGCTGCTCGGTGCCGCCATGGTCGGCGCGCTGCTCGTGCCGGCCGAGAGCGTGGACAAGCTGCTGGTGAAGCCCCGCAAGGAGCAATGGAACCCGCTCGAATTGCCGCGTCGGCCGGAACTGACTGGCGTGGGCCTTGCGATGGTAACGTCGCCACTTTTCGAGCCTGAGGCGCAGATCGCGGCGGCTGCGGCTGCGGCAGCCGCGCCACCAGAAGACCTGCGCTGGCGGGTCGCCGGCCTGCTCCGGCGTGGCAAGGAGCCCAGCGTGCTGGTGAATTTCCTGGCGCAGAGCAAGCCTGCGCAAGTGCTGCGCATAGGCGACAAGCTCCCGAGCGGGCACACGATCACGCGCATTGATGACAACGAGATCTGTGTGCAGCTGGGCAAGAAGAACTACCGACTGGGAGTGGAATACCGTGCAGAGTGAACGCCGTTCGGGTGGAACCCGCCATCCTCGCTTGATGGGGTCAGCCCTTGCTATCGCGCTTGGCCTGGCCGGCTGTACCTCACTTCAACCCCGCATCCCGGAGCGGATGAACGTGGGCGACGGCACGGCAGCCCCGGCGGTCGAGGACGGAGCGGCCAAGGCCAATGAACGCACCCTGCGTGTCTCCCCCGCGCCAAAGGCGCCGGTGACAAGCCCGGCAGCGCGGGAGGAGCCTGCCGGCGCGATACCGGCCGACGGCGAGATTCTGGCCGCAGTGAATCTGCAGCAGGTGAACCTCGCATCCTTCATTCAGGTTGTCTACGCGGAGATCCTGAAGAAGCCGGTCAGCCCCCATGCATCGGTCGCCACGCGACAAGATCTGGTGACCTTCCGCTCCGGCGGCGGGCAGACGGCGGCCCAGCTCGAGCAGGCCGTGCGCGTGCTGCTGAAGAGCTACGGCCTCTCGGTGGTGGAGGCTGGCGGCCTGGTGCGCATCGTGCCTGACAACGCGACCTTCGGTGATCTGCCCAGCCTGCGTTTCGGCGCCACGACGCCCGACGTGCCGTCGCCGCTGCGCCCCGTGTTCCATTTGGTGACCCTGACTTCGGTCCGACAGACCGATGTGACCAATTGGTTGCGGACGATGTTCGGTGATCGCGTCAAGGTGAGCGAGGATGCAGGCCGCAACGCCGTGTTGCTGAGCGGCAATCCCGACAACATCAAGTCCGCGCTGGAGGCCATCGACACGCTCGACCAGCCGGCAATGAAGGGTCGCACCAGCCTGGCCCTGACACCGGCGTACTGGTCGGCCGAGGAATTGGCGCGCCGGCTTCATGAGGTGTTGTCGGCCGAAGGCTATGCCGTGCACCCGATCGGTCAGGCCGTGGTCCCGGGTGCTTCCCGCAGCCCGGTCATCCTGCTGCCGGTTTCGGCCCTGAACGCGATCTACGTGTTCGCCAACAGCGATACGGTGGCCAATCATGTGGCCAACTGGGCGCGCAACCTGGATCGTCCTGGCGAGCGTGGCGTGGGCAAGAATTTCTTCCAGTACGCGGTGAAGCACAAGGATGCCGAGTTGCTGGCGCAGACCCTGGACCGGGTGCTGGGCGGTTCGCGCGTTGGCAATGCCGGTGCGACTGCAAGCACGGCGCCGGCAGGCCAGGCAGGCGCTGCTGCCGCTACCGGCACTGCCCCGCAGCAGTTCAGCTCGGTGGTGGTCGACAAGTCGACCAACACGCTGATCTTCCAGTCGCGTCCGGAGGACTACGGTCAGCTCACCGGCTTGCTGGAGTCGCTGGACCGTCCCGCCAAGTCAGCGCTGATCGAAGTCACCGTGGCTGAGCTGTCGTTGACGGACTCGCGTGACATCGGCGTGGACTGGCTTTCGAACCGCATCACAAGTGATCGCAGCTATACCGTCAGTTCGCGAGGCGGCGGCGGCATCGGCGGCACGACCAGCACGACCTCGGCCGGCTTGAGCTTCCAGGTCTTCAACGGTGCCGGCGCGATGCGCGCCGCAGTGAACGCCCTGGCGAGCGACAACCGCGCGACGATTCTTTCCAGCCCGCGCCTGATGGCACGCAATGGCGAATCCGCGACCATCCAGGTCGGTTCAGAAGTGCCCATCATCACTTCGCAGCAGCAGGCCGCCGTGGGTAATACGGGCGGCGGAATTCTGCAGACGGTGCAGTACCGGAGCACTGGCGTGATCCTGAAGATCAAGCCGGTCATCCATTCGGGCGACCAGATCGACCTGGATGTCTCGCAAGAAGTCAGCGACGCCTCGAAGACCGAGACGGGCGTGTCCAGTTCGCCCACCTTCGGCACCCGCCGCATCGAAACCAAGCTCACCTTGAGGAACGGCGCCACCGTGCTTCTGGGCGGCCTGATTTCCGAGAAGGGCGAGCAGGGTGGTGCTGGCGTGCCATGGTTGAAGGACATCCCGTTGCTGGGCAATCTGTTCAGCAAGCAGTCCAAGTCCGGGGAGCGGCGCGAACTGATCATCCTGATCACGCCCTATATCGCCAACGACTCGCATGAGGCCGAAGCCATCACCGAGGCCTTCCGCAAGACGCTGGGCGGTTGGGCCGGCCGTGCGAAGCCGGAAGCTGCCGAGCGGGCCACCGACGGCGCCCGACGTTGATGCAGGCCGGTTCGACCTCCCGACGCATCGGCGAGCTGCTGACCGAGCGCGGGCTGCTGCGCGAGGCGGATCTCGAGGCAGCGCTGTCCTATCAGGCGGCCCATGGCGGCCGTGTCGGCGCCGTGCTGCTGCGCATGGGTGCGCTGACCGGCGAGACCTTGTATCCGGTACTGGCCGAGCAACTGGGGCTGGGCCTGGTGCGCGCCAACCAGCTCGATGATGCGCTGCTGCGCGCCGGGCAACTGGCGCTGGGCGGCGCGGCAGCACGGCTGCTCAGCTCAGGCCTGCTGGCCTGGCAGGACGAAACGGGGGCCTGGCAACTGGCCGCCACCGATCCCTTGCAGGCGGAATTGCGTGAGGCGGTTGCCGAGCATGAACAGCTGAGGGGCGCGTCCTGGTCGCTGCTGCCCGAGGCCGACTTCGATGGCCTGCGCCAGCGCCTGGACCAGCGCGAAACCTCGCTGCAGGCGCTGGATGCCCGCGCCCTGCGTGAACTGGCCGAAGATGCGCCGGTCATCGCTCTGGTCAACAACCTGGTGGCCCAGGCGGTGGAGGCGCGCGCATCGGACATCCACCTGGAGCCCGGTGAGCGCGAGTTCGAGGTGAGGCTGCGCATCGACGGCGTGCTGCACCGCCGTTCGACGCTGCCCATGGACCGCTACCCGGCCGTGGCATCGCGCATCAAGTTGATCGCCGGCATGGACATCGCCGAGCGCCGCTTGCCGCAGGACGGCCGAATCTCGACCCGTGCCGCAGGCGCGGAGATCGATGTGCGGGTGTCCTCGATTCCGGCGGTCTATGGCGAATCGATCGTGATGCGCCTGCTGCCCAAGCGCCGGGCCGATCTCTCGCTGGAGAGGCTGGGCATGCGGCCGACTCAGCTGACGCTGTTCAAGCGCTGGCTGGGCATTCCCAATGGCCTGGTGCTGGTCACCGGCCCGACCGGCTCGGGCAAGAGCACGACGCTTTATTCGGCGCTCGCAGCGACCAACGACATGACGAGGAAGATCGTCACGGTCGAGGACCCGGTCGAGTTCCGGCTGCCCAACGTCATCCAGGTGCAGACCCAGTCCGACATCGGCTACACCTTCGCTCGGGCGCTGCGGGCGTTCCTGCGCCACGACCCCGACGTCATCATGGTGGGCGAAATCCGCGACCGTGAGACGGCCGAGATTGCCATCCAATCGGCACTGACCGGTCACCTGGTTCTGGCCACTCTGCACACCAATGACGCGCCTTCGGCAATCACGCGACTGGTGGACATGGGCGTGGAGCCCTTCCTGGTCGCGGCCTCGCTGCGGGCCGTGATGGCACAGCGCCTGGTGCGCCGACTCTGTGAATCCTGCGCCATTGCAGGCGATGCGCCCGCCGCGCTGAGCGAGAGCGCGATTCGCCTGGCCTTGGCAGACGCCGGCGAAGATGGCGAGACGGGCGAGTTGCCGCGCTGGCGCAAGGCCTGTGGCTGCGCCGCTTGCGACCAGACCGGCTTCAAGGGGCGGGTCGGCATCTACGAGATGATGGACGTCGGCCCCAAGCTCCAGCATGCGATTGCAGAGGACGAGCCCATTGCCCGCATCGAGGCGCTTGCCGATGCGGCAGGTCGCCGCAGCCTTTTCCAGGAAGGCGTGCTCAAGGTGGCCTCGGGCGCGACGACGCTTGACGAAGTGCTGCGTGCCACGGGCACCAGCCTCGACGACTGATGCGTTTCGACTATCACGCGCGCGACCGCGACGGTCAGGCCCATCAGGGCCGCATCGAGGCCGCCAGCGAGGTCGAGGCGCTGCGCAAGCTTGAAGCGCAGGGCCTGGTGCCGGTGCGCCTGGAGCGTCTGGACGCTCCGCGCCCGGTTCGCGGCGGTGGCCGTGGCGCCCGCGTGCGCGTTGCAGAGAAGGTGCTGCTGCTGCGGGAACTGACCACGCTGCTCAGCGCCGGCGTGACCCTCGGGGATGCGCTGCCGAGCCTCGCGGAAGCCTATGCCGCGCAATCGCTCGGCCCGGCTCTGGTGAGCCTGAACACCCATGTGCGCGGCGGTGGCCGTCTGTCCGAAGCGCTGGCGGATGCCCGACTGGCCATGCCGCCCTATGTGCTGGCGCTGGCCCAGGCCGGCGAGGCGAGCGGGCAACTGGCACGTTCGCTGAGCGAGGCAGCAGACCAGATGGAGCTGGATCGCAAGTCGGCCGAGGAACTGCGCAGCGCGCTGATCTATCCGACCGTGCTGGTGGTGACCGGCGTGCTGGCCGTGCTGTTGATCTTCATCGGCGTCGTGCCGCGCTTTGCGCCGATGCTGCGCAGCGCTCGGGGCAACATACCGGAGATGTCGCGCTGGGTCATCGAAGCCGGCGTCTTCATGCGCGCCCATCTCGACGCATTCGGCTTTGGTTTCGGCGCCCTGGCTGCCCTGTTCGGCATGGCAGCCAGCCGGCCCGAGCTGCGCAATCGCGTGCTGCAGGCCATGCTGGGTGTGCCGGGCATCGGCCCCTGGCTCTTGCAGGGCGAGATCGGTCGCTGGGCCACCGTGCTCGGCACCCTGCTGGCCAACCGCGTGCCCATCGTCGAAGCGCTAGAGCTGTCGACGCGGGTGCTCAAGCTCGAACGCCTGAAGCAGGGTCTGGCGCGCACCGCCCAGTCTCTCAAGCAGGGTCAGACATTGGCGGCGGGCCTGGAGACGCAGACCTGGTTCCCGCCCGCGCGGCTCAACCTGATCCGGGTGGGTGAACGCAGCGGCGAGCTGCCGCGCATGCTGCTGGTGCTGGGCCAGAGCCAAAGCGATGCCGCCCGCACGACACAGAAGCGCCTGCTGACCTTGATCGAGCCGGCGGCCATCCTCATCATCGGTGCGGTCATCGGCGTGGTCATGGTCGCAGTGATGCTGGCCATCACCGGCATGAACGACCTGGCTGGCTAGGCGGCAAAACGGGCCGCTGCGTCGGCCTGGATCTCACGCAGCCTGGCAATCGCCGCTTGCGCGCAGTCTGGAGGCGCTTGCGGGTAATGTTCGACGCGGCCACTGCGGGTACTTGCAATCGCGGCTTCCAAGGCTGCTTCGTCGGCAGGCAGGTGCAGTGCAGCAAGCACTCGCTGTGCCTCGGCAAGCGGCGCATCGCGCAGTGCCTCCTGCGTGCAGCACACGAGCTGGTCGGCGCTCAGGTGGGCGAGGGCCCACTCGAGGGCCTCGGCGCTGGCTTGCAGCGCTCGTGCCAGGAAGTGATCCAGGGCCGCCTCGTCCGCTGGAGTCAGGCCATGCTCGGCAAACATCGTCCGCCACATCTTGCGGTTGGAGAAGAACACCGCCTGGGGATCGCGCAGCATCCAGACGACGCGCGCCTGTGGATGGCGGCCAAGAATCGCCTGGAGTCGGAAGGTGTGATTGGGTGACTTCAGGAGCAAGCCATGGCCGGGTGCCGCGCCGCGGTGCACCGCGCGCAGGAAGCCCTCCCAGGTGTCCAGCCACTGTGGTTCGTCGAGCCAATACTGCTGCTCCAGCGTTGGCAGCAGGGACGTCAGGCGATGCGGCATCCAGAAGGCCCGGTACGCCGATGGAACGCCCAGCGCGAGCAGCGCGAATTCATCTTCCTGTGGCGACAGGCTGCCCAGTGCCAAGCCGTCCATCGGACGCGCTGTCACGACATCGCGGCGTGGTGCGCTGCCAAGCTGGAAGGCCGTCGGGTCCATGCATTGCCAGGTCAGCGGTGTGGGCCAGCCGGTCGCAGCACTCAGCAGCTCATGCATCACCGTCGTGCCACTGCGCCAGGGGCCGAGGATCAGCAGCGGCGCGAGCGGCTGCCTGCTTGTTGCTGACGCTTGTTGTGCACGGCTGAGCTTGGCATTCAGGCTGCCGAGACCGGCCTTCCAGGCCAGCATTGCGCGGACACGCCAATCCAGGGTCTGCCACTGGCGGTCTTCACGCAGCCAGGCCAGCAGCGGGCGGGTGATGGACAGGCTCGGCAGTCGCATGGCTGTTTCAGTGCCGGTCAAACAGCGATTGCCGGTGTGCCTCGGCCTGGTGCAGCTGTGCCTCCAGCATCTGGCGCATCGTCGCGGCGCGCTGTGGCTCGGTCTTGCTCAAGTCCTGCAGCTCCAGGGGATCGCGGCTCAGGTCGAACAGCTCGCTGTGCTTCTCGGCCAGGTGCAGGACCAGTTTGTAGTCGCCGTCGATCACCGCATAGTGGCCGGCGCGGATGGTCTCGAAGCGGCTCTGACGCTCCATCGCCATCGCGTAGACCGGACGCGGTTCGATGGCGCCGGTTTCCAGAGCTGCTCGCAATGATCGGCCGTCGGCCTGCGGCAGGGTCGGGGCATGGGCCAGGTCGGCGATGGTCGGCGCGATGTCGGCGAGGCTGACGGGTGTGCTGATGCGTTGTGCTGCCTGCTGACCGGGCAGGCGCACCACGAGCGGCACTTGCAGCACCGCGTTGTGGATCAGGCCGCCCGCGTGGCCGAGGAAGCCGCGCTCGAAAGACTCGCCGTGGTCGGAGCTGATCACGATGATGGCCTTGTCCAGGCGGCCGCTGGCGCGCAACTGATCGAGCAGGCGGCCCAGCGCTTCGTCCGAACCCATGATGGCCTCGCGGTAGCGCAGCCGGTACTTGTCCATCAGCGGCTGCTTGTCTGCCGCATAGGGGCCCATCGCCTGGAACTCGCTCCAGCGGGCCAGCTCCGGCCCGTTCAAGAGCTTGTGCTTGGTGCTGGCCGGCGGCAGATAGGGGTCGTGCGGGGGCAGCGTGTGGACCCAGAAAAATTGCGGCCGCTGGTGCCGCTCGGCCATGCGTTGCTGCAGCACGGCATAGGCCTGCTCCGGCGCATAAGGGTGCTGCTCGCCGTGGCGGTAAATGTCCAGCGTGTCCAGGAAGGGCACGATGGCCGAGAACCAGTAGGGCAGGGTCGTGTCAGGGAACAGGGTCAGCACCTCGCGCGGCTTGGCGCCCCAGGACGTTGACGGCGCTATCACTTCGCTGTCGTAGCTGCGGTCGGTGCCATGGTGGCGCGGGCTGGCCAGCAGGTTCGTGCTGACGGCATGGGTCTCGTAGCCGGCGGCGCGCAGCTGCGCTGCCAGCGAGACCGGCTGCAGCGGCGACGCCACTTTGGCAACGATCTGCACCGCCCAGTGGTTCCATGGCAGGCTGCCGGTTTCCATCGTGGCCGTGCTGGGTGTCGTGAAGTTGCTGCTGGCGTAGTGGCGCGAGAAGCAGGTGGCCTGCTGGGCGAACTCGCGCAGTCGCGGCATCAGCGTGGGTCCATCGCCGCAGACCTGGGCGTCGGCTTCTGCCAGGGTGTCGATCGTGATCAGGATGATGTCGGGCTTGTCGGCGCCGCCCGCAACCACGGCAGCGGGCGCGGGACGTGACAGCAGGCGCGGCGGTTGCACCAGCAGCAAGCCGACCGACAGCGCCAGCATCAGCAATGCCGGGCGATGCAAGGCACGCAGGCGATGGACCAGGCCGCCGAAAAAGGCAGCCATGCCCTGGCGGCGGATCAGGAGTAGCAGGACCAGCAGCAAGGCCACGCTGGCCGCGACGCGGCCGTGGGAGCCGATGGTCAGGGTCGAGCTCGCGGTCACGGTTTTCAGCCAGGCCCAGGCGCTGCCGCCGAGTTGCCAGCTGCAGACCCACAACGTGGGGCCCATGACGACGAACCAGGCGGCGCCATTGGCTGGTTCGCGACGCAGGCCGAGGCGTCGCAGTACGAACTTCAGCATCAGCGCCAGAGTGGTCAGCAGTGCCACAGGAACGAGCAGCAACACATAGGCGAGCGCCAGGTCGCCTGCAAGCTCCAGCGGCCGCTTGAAGGCCAGGAAAGCGTCAACCTGGCGCAGCAGCACCAGCGGCAGCCAGATCAGGCCCAGCGCGGCGTAGCTGCTGAGCCCCATGACCCAGGCAGCGCTGGCGTGTTTGTGGTGACCGACTTGACCGGTTTTCGCGGGCTTGCCAGAAGAGGAGGGCTGTCCCGATGCGGGCCCGAGGCTCATTCCTCAGGCCGGCCCAGCACGCGGCGCCACAGGCGCCGGGCGAGGTCGGAAATCCAGCGGCGCAGGAACAGCCAACCGCCCAGCACGGCTGCAAACAAGGGCGCCAGCAGCTGGAACAGCAGGCCGCCGGCATTTGGGTCGATGTAGGCGTAGGCCGGCGACATCGACAACAGCAGGACCAGCAGGACAGACAGGGCGAAGCGGACGGAAGACAGCATGCGGCGGGGTCAGGACGGAGGCGGGCGCAGGCCCGGCGCGGCGAATATTACCAGCCTCGTACAATCCGCCGCCCCCGTCAGACAGCCCAGCCCCCACCCTTGAAACTCGCCCGCCACACGCTGTTCAATCTCGTCGGACTGGGCGCGCCGCTGCTGCTGGCGCTGTTCACGATTCCGGCCCTGATCCATGGCCTGGGCGAGGCGCGGTTCGGCCTCCTGACCCTGGTCTGGGCGGTCACCAGCTACTTCGGGCTGTTCGACCTGGGCCTGGGTCGAGCGCTGACACAGCAACTGGCCATCCTGCTCGACCGCAAGGACGACCGGCGCATCGGCACCCTCAGCGCCACGGCGCTGCTGCTGATGGCGGCGCTCGGGGCGGTTGGTGGCTTGCTGATGGTGGTGCTGGCGCCCTGGGGTGTCAGCCTGCTCAAGCAGGTGCCCGACTATCGCGAAGCCATTGCGGCCTGCGCAGTCATGGGCCTGGCGATGCCCTTCATCGTGGTGACGGCCGGGCTGCGCGGCATGCTTGAAGCACGGCATGCCTTCGAGGTGCTGAACTACATCCGATTGCCCATGGGGGCATGGACCTTCGCCGGACCCTGGCTGGTGATGCAATGGCTCGGGCCAGACTTGCTGGCCATCACTGTGGCGCTGGCGCTGGGACGCGTTGTGGCCTGCCTCGTCCATGGCTTCTTCGTCTGGCGTGCGCTGCCGCAGTTGCGCGGGCGCCTGCGTTGGGATCCTGACTGGGTGCGGCCCCTGCTGGTTTCCGGCGGCTGGCTGACGCTCAGCAATGTGGTCAGCCCCTTCATGGGCTACGTGGACCGTTTCGTGATCGGCATCACCGTGTCGGCGGTGGCCACGACCTATTACGCAACGCCGCAGGAGATCGTCACCAAGCTCTGGATCATTCCCGGGGCGCTCACGGCGGTGCTGTTCCCGGCCTTCGCCGCGCTGGCCGCGCGCCAGGACGCGGGCGCCTGGGCCTTGTATGACCGCGCGGTGCGCATTCTCTTCCTGGTGCTGCTGCCGATCTGCGCCGGCCTGGCCTTCTTCGCGGAGCCCCTCTTGCGCCACTGGATCAATGCCGAGCTGGCGAGCCACAGCGCGCCTTTGCTGCAGGTGTTTGCTGTCGGCATCCTGATCAACTGCCTGGCCCATGTGCCGCTGACCTGGTTGCATGGCGCCGGGCAGTACCGGGCGCCGGCCTTGTTGCACAGCGCCGAGCTGCCTTTGTTTCTGCTGGCGCTCTGGGTCTTCACGACGCACTGGGGTGTCATGGGCGCGGCCCTGGCCTGGCTACTGCGCATGGTCACCGATTCTGCGGCGCTGTTCTGGCTGTGCCGGCGCGCGCGCCGTGAGGTGGTGGCGCCCTCGGCCGGCTGAGCAGCGCTGCATACAATCCCGCCGTCCTTGAACCTGCCCATGCTCCTGCCCACCGTCACCCTCATCACCCCGGTTTTCAATCAGGCGGAGTACCTGGCTGCGACCATCGAGAGCGTGCTGGCACAGGACTATGCGGCGCTCGAGTACATCGTCATCGACGACGGCTCGACCGACGACTCCTTGGCTGTTGCGCGTCGCTACGAAGCGGCGCATCCGGGGCGCATGACCGTGATCAGCCAGACCAACAGCGGCCAGGCCGCGACCCTGAACAAGGGCTGGGCGCAGGCGCAAGGTGAAATCCTTGCCTATCTCAGTTCGGACGACTGCCTGCTGCCGGGTGCCATCGGCCGCATGGTCACGGCCTTGCAGGCCCGGCCGGACGCCGCCGTCGCCTATTGCGACTTCTGGCTGATCGACGCGCAAGGCCAGCGCCTGCGCACGGTGCAGGCAGAAGAATTCGACCGCCGCCGCCTCTGCGTGGACCTCGTATGCCAGCCCGGTCCCGGCGCCTTCTTCCGCCGCACGGTCTTTGATGCGCAAGGTGGCTGGAACGCCGCCTTGCGCCAGGTGCCTGATTTCGAGTTCTGGCTGCGCGCCTCGGTGCAAGGGCCCTTCATTCGCGTGGCGGAGCCACTCGCGGAGTACCGGATCCATGAGGGCTCGGCCTCGTTTCGGGTCATGCAGCCGGCGCGTGCCGAGGAAATCGTGCAGGTGATGGAGCGCTATTGGCAGGCTGAGCCAGGCCAGCAGGGCAGGCAGGCTTCGCTGGCGCGGGCCATGGCCATTGCCGCGAAGAATCACGCCCAGTCTGGCCGGCCGCTGACGGCCCTGCGCTGGTTCTTCCGGGCGCTGGGCAGGCGCCCCGCGCTGGCAATGGAACTGGGTGTGTGGCGCCAGCTGCTGGTGGGCATGCTGCGTCGTGCCTACTACCAGTACAAGGCACGGCAAGGGGCGGGTGCATGAACGAGCCCCGAGGCGAGTGCCGCGATCACGCTTTGGCGGGCGGCTTGCTGGCGGGCCTGTTCGTGCTTCTGCGCATGCTGCCGGTCACGGCAGAGAGCTTTTCCTACGATTACGCCAACTACATGAGTTACTTCCGTGCCATGCAGGACACGGACTGGCAGACCGCCTTCGAGCTTCTGCCCTTGACCTTCCCCTATCTGCTGATTCCGGGTGGCGGCGCTTTCGAGCTGGGTTTTGTTGCGCTCGCCAAGGGGCTGCTGGACTGGTTCGATGCAGCGACGACTTACGCCTTGCTGGCAGGCGTCTCCGTGGGGCTGCGCACCTTTGCCATGCGCCGGCTGGGCCTGGGGTGGTGGTGGATCCTGCTGATTCAGCTGTATGCCATCACGCTGTTCGAGGCAAACGCGCTGCGGGCCGGGCTGGCCTTGTCCATCACCCTGATGGGCTTGCTGGCTGTGCTGCGAGGGCATCGCCTGCTCGGCTTGCTGGCTTTCGTGCTGGGCGTTTCGCAGCATCTGCAGGTGCTTCTGTTCTGCGTGCCCTTCATCGTGTTTTCGCTCATTCCAACGCAGTGGCTGCGCCGCTGGTGGCTGAGTGCAGCCCTGGCACCGCTTGCCTTTGCGCTGAGCCTGGTGGCGCTCGCCTTGGGCAGCGACATCGACAGTTCCAAGCTCGATGACTATGCCGGGCAGGCTTCGGGTGCGGCCGGCCTCAACCTGATTTCGCTGATTTCCCTGCTGTTCGTGGCCATTGCCATGGTGCACGCGCTGATGCGGCGGGAGCAGCATTCGCCAGAGGCTGAGGCGGTACACATGCTGTGGTTGCGTGCCTTGCTTGCGTCGATGCCCGCGCTGTCCTTGCTGCTGTTCGGTTCAGCCATGGCTGCCGTGGGTGATCGCGCCTGGCAGTTCGCGCTGGTGATCCTGGTGGCATTGTCCGGCTCCATGGCGAGCACGCGGTCGGGCCGGTGGTCGCGCAATGCGGTGCTGGGCTTGTTGCTCAGCGTGGCCCTGCTCAATACCTTGCTGCGCTACCCGCTCTCCAACTTCTTCGCCCCGCCGTTGCCCTACGAGCCCATTTCCCCCTTGTGGCTGGTGCGCTGAGCGCGCATTCGGCCTGGCATGCGGATTTGCGGCAATGAGCAGACGTGCCGCATGGCGATGGGACAATACGCCTCCAATTCGGCTACGGGTCCTTGAATGAAAGAAGAGCTGGTTCAATTGATCGTCGAGCGCCTGGCGCGTGATCGCGCTGCGCTGCGGCAGGCTTTCGAGGCCTCGCGTGCCGAGGTCGGCGTGCGCTACTGCGTCATCGACGACCTGCTTCCTCAGGCGCTGGCTGAGCGCATTCATGCCGCCTTCCCCAAGCCCGAGTCGATGCGCTTGATGGACAGCTTCCGCGAGAAGAAGTACACCTCGAAGGCGTTCGAGAAGTTCGACCCCCTGATGGCTGACATCACGTTCGCCGTGCAGGACCCTCGGGTGCTGGCCGAAGTCGAGGCCATCACCGGCATTGAGCAGCAGCTCCCCGACTCGAGTCTCTATGCCGGCGGCCTGAGCGCGATGGTGCGTGGCCACCACCTGGGCCCGCATATCGACAATTCCCACGAGGCCACACGCACCTACTACCGCACGCTCAACCTGCTGTACTACGTGACGCCCGGCTGGACGCTGGAGAACGGCGGCAACCTGGAGCTGTGGGACCGGGATGTGCGCAGGAACGCCACCATCGTCAGCCGCTTCAACCGCCTGGCACTGATGGAGACGACGCACACCTCCTGGCATTCGGTCAGTCCGGTGCAGGCCGACGGCGTGCGTTGCTGCGTCTCGAATTACTACTTCTCGCCGCGCTCGCCGACAGGCGAGGACTATTTCAACGTCACTTCATTCAGTGCTCGCCCTGAGCAGCCGTTGCGCCGCCTGCTGGCCCGTGCCGACAACGGCCTGCGCCAGGCGGTGCGCATGCTGGTGCCTCAGGGCCTGGGCAAGAAGGACGTGTACCAAGGTCCCAAGAAGTGAGCGACGCGGCCGGGCGCCTGTTGCTGTACGCGCCCAATGTCCACACCGGCGGCGGCTTTGTGCTGCTGCAGGCCTTGCTGGCGGCCTGGCCAGCCGGGCGGCCGCTGGTTGCCTGGCTGGACGCGCGCGCACGTGGCCGCCTGGTGCCTCCGGCGGGCAGCGAGATCACCTGGGTGCGTGCCAGCTTCGGCTCGCGCCTGGGGGCCGAGGTCTCACTGGCCCGCGCTGGTCGGGCTCAGGATCGGGTGCTGTGCTTCCATGGGCTGCCGCCGCTCATGCGCAATGCCGCGCCTGTGCTGGTGTTTCAGCAAAACCGCAATTACCTGGGCCTGGTGCCGCTGGCAGCCTTCAGCTGGAAGACGCGCCAACGGCTGCGCTTCGAGCAGGCGATCAGCCGCTTGTTCCGGCGCCGTGTTGCCAGCTACTGGGTGCAAACGCCCTCGATGGCGCGGGCGCTGCGGGCCTGGTATGGCGCCGAGCCCGTCAAGATCCATGTGATGCCCTTTGCATTGCCGGCCGAGGCGGCCGAGCAGGTGCCGGCGCCGCGCTGGGATTTCGTCTACGTTGCTGACGGCGAGGCGCACAAGAACCATCGCACGCTGATCGAGGCCTGGGCCTTGCTGGCCGAGCAGGGCCTGCGCCCAACGCTGGCCCTGACCCTCTCTTCGCGCGACGCCGGCCTGGCGAGCTGGATCGCTGGCCGGGCGGTCGAGCTGGGCCTGCAGGTCAGCAACCTTGGCACGCTGGCGCATGCGGACGTGCTGCAGCTTTATGGCTCTTCCAGAGCGCTGATGTTCCCGTCCAAGAGCGAATCCTTTGGTCTGCCGCTGATCGAGGCGCGCAATGCCGGGCTGCCCATCCTGGCTGGCGAGTTGGATTTCGTGCGCGATGTCTGCGAACCGGTGCAGACCTTCGACCCGGGCTCGGCGGTATCGATGGCTCGCGCAGTGCGCCGCTTCCTGCAGCTGGCCGAGGCGCCGCTGCAGCCGGTTGGCGCCGCGGATTTCCTGCGCGCGCTCCACGACGACGCGGCATGAAGGTCTTGCTGCTGAGCCAGCATTTCTGGCCCGAGTCCTTTCGTATCAACGAGATCGCGCAATCGCTGGTCGAGCAGGGTTGCGAAGTGACGGTGCTGACCGGCAAGCCCAACTATCCGGAAGGCCGGCTGTTCGATGGCTACCGCGTCGGCGGCATCCAGCGCGAGCGGCACCAGGGCTTCGAGATCGTGCGCGTGCCTCTGCTGCCGCGCGGCGCCGGCGGTGCGCGTGCGCTGGTGCTGAACTACCTGTCCTTCATTGCCTGCGCCTCGCTGATGGGGCCGTGGGCGCTGCGTGGCCGTCGCTTTGACGTGATCTTTGTCTACGGCACCAGCCCCATCCTTCAAGCGATACCGGCCGTCATCTTGAAGTGGATCAAGGGGGCGACGCTGGTTACCTGGGTGCAGGACCTCTGGCCCGACAGCCTCGAAATCACCGGTTTCATCAGGAACAAGCGGGCGCTGGCTGCGGTGGCTGTGGTGGTGCGCTGGATCTACCGGCGCACCAACCTGTTGCTGGTGCAGTCACAGGCCTTTCTGGCACCGGTCCGTGCCATGGCCGGTGGCGTGCCTGTGGCGGTGCATGAGAACCCGGGCGATGCAGCAAGGCCCGGCCCGCTGGCACCAAGCCCGCTGGGCCTGGATCCCGTTGTGTTCAATATCGTGTTTGCCGGCAACCTCGGCACCGTCCAGGCGCTGGACTGCGTGCTGGATGCCGCCGAGCGCCTGGGGCCGGATGCCGGCATCCGCTGGTGGCTGGTCGGCAGCGGCGCGCGCGATGCCTGGCTGGCCGAGCAGGTCCAGAGGCGAGGGCTGTCCCAGGTCATGCTGGTCGGGCGATTTCCGCCCGAGAAGATGCCCTCGATCTTTGCGCAGGCGGATGCCTTGCTGGTCAGTCTGCTGGGCGGCCCGGCCTTGAGCTTGACGGTTCCGAGCAAAATACAGGCCTATCTGGCGGCTGGCCGCCCGATTCTGGCCAGTCTCGATGGCGAAGGTGCACGCGTGGTGCGCGAGGCCGGCGCCGGATTGGCCAGCCCGGCACAGGACAGTGCTGCACTGGCAGCCGCGGCCCAGGCCCTGCAAGCCATGCCGGCGGCAGAGCGGCAAGCCCTGGGCGAAGCGGGCAGGCGTTACTACGCCGAACACTACGAGCCGGAGCGCCTGGCCAGCGCACTGGTGAAACATTTCGAGCGCGCCGTCGCGGCGCGCCCTTGAGAAGAGAAGACTGAGCATGAATCAAGAGAAACGCCGCCTGCTGGTGCTGGGTGCCAGCGGCATGTTGGGCAATGCGGTGCTGCGCCTGTTTGCGCAGGACCCGGCTTTCGAAGTGTTTGGTTCGGTGCGTGGTGCCGCTGTCATCAAGACGCTGCAGGCCAAGGCGCCTGCGGCACAGTTCGTGGCCGGCGTCGATGTCGAGAGCCTGGACAGCCTCACCCGCTTGTTCGCCCAGGTGCAGCCCGACCTGGTGATCAACTGCATCGGCGTGGTCAAGCAACTGGCCGAGGCGGACGACCCGCTTACCGCGATTCCGATCAACGCGCTGCTGCCGCACCGCCTGGCACGGCTGGCGCAGGTGGCCGGCGCGCGGCTGATTCATGTCAGCACCGACTGCGTGTTCTCCGGCAAGAAGGGCGGCTATCTGGAGAGCGACGCTTCGGACGCTTACGATCTTTACGGCCGCAGCAAGCTGATGGGTGAAGTCGACTACGACAATGCAATCACCTTGCGCACCTCGATCATCGGCCACGAACTGGCCAGTGCGCATGGCCTGGTCGGCTGGTTCCTGGCGCAGCAAGGGCCGGTGCGTGGCTTCACCAAGGCCATCTTCTCGGGCCTGCCCACGGTCGAGCTGGCGCGGGTGATGAAGGAGCATGTGGTGCCGCATCCTGCACTGCGCGGTACCTGGCATGTTTCAACGGCGCCGATCGACAAGTACACGCTGCTCACGCTGGTGGCCGCCGAGTACGGGCGCAGCAACGAGATTGCACCGGACGACAAGCTGGTGATCGACCGCTCGCTGGACTCCGGGCGCTTCCGCGCCGCCACCGGCTATGCCCCCCCTGACTGGCCCGAGCTGGTGCGCCGCATGCGCGAGTTCGGCTGAAGACACAACGATTGACGACAGAGAGTTCCAGATGTTCAAAGACAAAGTCCTGCTGATCACCGGCGGCACCGGCAGCTTCGGCAATGCCGTGCTGACCCGCTTCCTGAAATCCGACTTCGCCGAGATCCGCATCTTCAGCCGCGACGAGAAGAAGCAGGAAGACATGCGCATCGCCCTGAAGAGCGACAAGGTCAAGTTCTACATCGGCGACGTGCGCGACTACGACAGCGTGCATGACGCGCTCAACGGCGTGGACTATGTCTTCCATGCCGCTGCGCTCAAGCAGGTGCCGTCCTGCGAGTTCTATCCGATGGAAGCGGTCAAGACCAATGTGGTTGGCGCCGAGAACGTGATGCGCGCCGCCATTGCGCAGGGCGTGAGCCGCGTGGTCGTGCTCTCCACCGACAAGGCCGTGTACCCGATCAACGCCATGGGCATGTCCAAGGCCATGATGGAAAAGGTGATGGTGGCCAAGTCGCGCCTGTGCGACCCCAGGAAGACGGTGCTGTCTGCCACTCGCTATGGCAATGTGATGGCCTCGCGCGGTTCGGTGATTCCGCTGTTCCTGCAGCAGTTGCAGGACGGCAAGTCGCTGACCATCACCGATCCGACGATGACCCGCTTCCTGATGTCGCTCGAGGAGTCGGTCGACCTGGTGCTCTACGCCTTCGAGCATGCGCGCCCCGGCGACATCTTCGTGCAGAAGGCGCCGGCCTCGACGGTGGGCGACCTCGCTGAGGCGATGCGCCAGCTGCTCAAGAAGAGCAACGACATCAACATCATCGGCACTCGCCATGGCGAGAAGCTGTACGAGTCGCTGGTCTCGCGCGAAGAGATGGCGCGCTCGGAAGACCTGGGCGGCTACTACCGCATCCCGGCCGATTCGCGCGACCTGAACTACGCCAAGTACTTCGTCGAGGGCCGGCCCGAGATCGCGACCATCGACGACTACACCTCGCACAACACCAAGCGGCTGACGGTCGAAGAGGTCAAGCAGGTGCTCATGCAGCTGGACCTGATCAAGGAGGCTGTCAATGCTTAAGGTCATGACCGTGGTGGGCACGCGGCCGGAGATCATCCGGCTGTCGCGCGTGATCGCCCAGCTCGATCGGCATTGCGAGCATGTACTGGTGCACACCGGCCAGAACTACGACTACGAGCTCAACGAAGTCTTCTTCAGCGACCTCGGCATCCGCAAGCCAGACCACTTCCTGGAGGCGGCCGGCGCCACGGCCGCCGAGACCATCGCCCAGGTGATCATGAACGTGGACAAGGTGCTGGACCAGACCAAGCCCGACGCGCTCCTGATCCTCGGGGATACCAACAGCTGCCTGGCCGCCATTGCTGCCAAGCGCCGCAAGGTGCCGATCTTCCACATGGAAGCCGGCAACCGCTGTTTCGACTTCCGCGTGCCGGAAGAGATCAATCGCCGCATCGTCGACCACACCTCGGACATCAACCTCAGCTACAGCCAGATCGCACGCGACTACCTGCTGCGCGAAGGCCTGCCGCCGGACCAGGTGATCGTCACCGGCAGCCCGATGCGCGAGGTGCTCGAGCATTACCGTCCCGGCATCGAGGCCTCAAGCGTGCTGCAGCGCCAGGGCCTGACCGAAGGCAAGTACTTCGTCGTCAGCTCGCACCGGGAGGAGAACGTCGATGCGCCGGAGAACCTGCAGCGCCTGCTGAACCTGCTGAACAAGCTGGCAGAGCGCTACGACGAGCCGGTGATCGTGTCCACGCATCCACGCACGCGCAAGCGGCTGGAATCCTTGCTTGCCCAGCAGACCATGCACCCCCGGGTGCAGTTCATGAAGCCTTTCGGCTTCCTGGACTATGTCAAGCTGCAGGCTGGCGCTCGCGCGGTGCTTTCCGACAGCGGCACCATCACCGAAGAGGCCAACATCCTCAACTTCCCGGCCTTGAACCTGCGCGAGGTGCATGAGCGGCCTGAAGGTGTGGAGGAGGGCGCGGTGATGATGGTCGGCTTCGATGCCGAGCTCGTGCTGGACGCGCTCAAGATCCTGGAGAGCCAGCCGCGCGGTGATGAACGCTTGCTGCGTCTCGTGCACGACTATTCACCGGCCAATGTGTCTGACAAGGTGCTTCGCATCATCATCAGCTACACGGGCTTCGTGAACCGCAAGGTATGGCGCAAGCCGGCATGAACCGCACGCGCGGGGTGCGGACTAGAATCCGCGCCGAACGAGGCTGCGAGCTCACGGCCTTGCCTCTCTCTACCAAGGCCTGGAGCCTTTCCTATCGCCCTATGCGCAAACTCATTGCAACCTTGGTGTCCGGTCTTGCCCTGCTGGCCTTGACGCCGCTGGCCATGAGCCAGGCCGGTACTGGCGCTGAAACTGGCGCGGGCGCGATGGGCGGCCCGATCCGACTGACCCAACCTTTGCCGCGCGCCGTCAATGGCAAGCAGGCCGATGGCAAGCAGAAGTCGAACAGCAACTTCGAGCGCAAGTCGCGCGAGGCCGGCGACCCGCTCTCCCGCGAGGATGAAGCTGCCCAGCGCCCTGAGCCGGCGCCATCGGAGTTTGAGCTCTTTGTCAGCCGCCTCGCCACCAACAGCAAGAGCAGTTTTGACCGCGACGGCGAACCGATGCAGTTGGTGCGGTATTTTGGGAGTCAGCTTTCGCAGGGCAATCCGGTCGATGAGGGCGATGATGGTCCGAGCCTCGTGCCCGAGGACTACCTGATCGGCGCTGGCGACGAGATCCTGCTGAACCTCTGGGGCAGCGTGGAAGCCAATCTTCGCCTGCAGGTGGATCGCACCGGGATGGTGGCCATTCCGCGCGTCGGCAGCGTGGCGGTGAGCGGGCTGCGCTTTTCGGAGCTGCGCAAGGTGCTGGCCCAGCGGGTCGGCCAACAGTTCAAGAACTTCGATCTGTCGGTGGCCTTGGGGGCGGTCAAGTCGGTGCGTGTCTACGTGACCGGCTTCGTGCAGAAGCCGGGGGCCTATCCGGTCAGCGCGCTGTCGTCGATGCTGCAGGCTGTGATGGCGGCGGGCGGCCCCACCGCCGTGGGCAGTTTCCGCAACATCCAGTTGCGACGCGGCAGCGCCACGCTGAGCTCGCTGGACCTCTACGACTTCCTGCTCAAGGGTGATCGCAGTGCCGACCGCCCGCTGCGCAGTGGCGACGTGATCCATGTCGGCGCCGTCGGTCCGCAGGTGGGCGTGATCGGCAGTGTCAACAATCAGGCCGTCTTCGAGCTGCGCGCCGGTGAGACAGTCAACGATGTTCTGCGCATGGCGGGCGGCGTCTCGGCCGTCGCGAATCGCACCGTGGCTTCGCTTTACAGCTTTGATGACAAGGCTGGCCAGGCGCTCAAGAGTGTTGATCTTCAGAAGGATCAGGGCCTGGTCCTCAAGCATGGCGACGTGCTGCGCATCTCAAGCGCTGCCGACCTGGCCAGGCCCAGTGTTGGCTTGAGCAAGCGTGTGCGCGTCGATGGCGAAGTTCAGCGACCGGGCGACTATGTGCTCCCCGCTGGCAGCACCCTGCGGGATGCCATTGCCGCAGCCGGCGGCCTGACCTCCGAGGCATTTGTGTTCGGTGCCGAGTTCACCCGCGAGAGCACGCGCATTTCGCAGCAGGAGAATTACGACCGGGCTCTGCGTGAGCTCGAAACCGAGTTCAACCGTGCCGCCGTCACGCGCAAGGAAAAGGTCGTTCCGCCAGACGGAGCTGTCGTTGGCCGAAGCCTCGACCAGCTCCAGCTGATCGAGCGCCTGCGTTCGGTCAAGCCGACCGGCCGCATCGTCTTGCAGTTCGGGCCGCAGGACCGCGACCTGCCGCTGCTCGCGGTCGAGGACCGGGACCGCTTGTTCGTGCCATCGCGTCCGACGTCGATCAATGTCTATGGCAGCGTGTTCAACGGCGGCAGCTATCTGTTTGCCGATGGCCGCAACCTGGAGCAGTACCTGTCGTTGGCCGGCGGTCCGACTCGCAATGCCGACGCGGACAGCACCTTCGTGATTCGCGCCAATGGCAGCGTCGTCAGCGCGCGCAATACCCGCAGCGGCTGGAGCTTCAGCGGTGCCCAGGCTGTCGAGGCCCTGGCCGCCTTGCCGGGCGACACGATCTTTGTGCCAGAGAACATGAACAAGGTCAGCTGGACACAGGAGGCCAAGGACTGGGCCTCCATCCTGTCGCAGTTCGGCCTCGGCGCCGTGGCCCTCAAGAACCTGAAATGATGAGCGAACAAACCAAGGCTGCCGCCCCGCAGTCCGCCGAAATGGGTGGGCTGGACATGCTTCTTGAAGTCGCCCGTCATGCGCGTCTGATCGTCGTTGGCGGCCTCGCGGCCGGCGTGCTGGCGGTCGGTTTGAGCTATCTGGTTCGCCCGACCTTCAGTGCGAGCACGGTGTTGTTGCCGCCACAGCAGCAACAGTCGGCGGCGGCCTCGGCACTCTCCTCGCTGGGGGCGCTGGCTGGCCTGGCGGGCGGCGCGGCCGGGGTCAGAACGCAGCTCGACCAGTACGTGTCCATCCTGCTCAGCCGGACCGTGGCTGATCGCATGATCGAGCGCTTCCAGCTCTCGGCGGTTTATGAAGAACCGCTGCTGATGGATGTGCGCAGGGTCTTCTGGACCAAGCTGCGCGTGACAGCCGGGCGGCGTGATGGCCTCATCACCATTGAGGTCGATGATCACGAGCCCAAGCGGGCTGCGGAAATGGCGGCCGCGATGGTCGAAGAATTTCGCCGCATCACCTCCGAGATTGCGATCACCGAGGCGCAGCAGCGCAAGGTCTTCTTCGAGAAACACCTCGCCGATACGCGTGACAGGCTGGCGGCTGCGCAGCGCACGCTGCAGGACAGCGGGCTCAGTGCGGGCAGCTTGAAAGCAGAGCCCAAGGCCGCAGCGGAAGGCTATGCCAGGTTGCAGGCCGAGGCCACCGCGGCGCAAGTGAAGCTGCAAGCCTTGCTCAGCAGTCTGACTGCCAATGCACCTGAGGTGCAGCAGCAGCAGGCGGTGACGAGCGCCCTGAGGCAGCAACTGGCACGTGCTGAGGCCAGCACCAGCGGCGAGGGCAGCGACTACATCAGCAAGTACCGCGAGTTCAAGTACCAGGAGACCCTGTTCGAGCTGTTCTCGCGCCAGTTCGAACTCGCGCGTGTCGATGAGAGCCGGGAAGGTGGTCTGATCCAGGTCGTCGATGCGGCTGTTGTTCCGGAGAAGAAGATCAAGCCGCGCCGTTCCATCGTCGGCTTGGTCACCAGTGTGCTGTGCGGCCTGGGGCTGCTGGGTTTTGTATTGCTGCGCTGGCGCTGGCGCCTGACCGCCTCCGAGGCTTCGCGCAGCAAGCTCGGCAGTCTCGGCCTGGCGCTGCGCGGCAAGGCCTGAGGCCTGGCCGCCCTTTCTTGATCAGCCGCTGCTAGATGCTCTCCACCCTCGCCCTGAGTTTTGCCGTCGCCTTTGTGGCCACCCTGCTGATCGTCCGTTCAGCGCGGCTGCACTCCAAGCTCTCCGCCGATCACGATTTTTCCGGCCCGCAGAAATTTCATTCGCGCGCCGTGCCTCGCATTGGCGGTTTGGGCATCTTTCTGGGCGTGCTGGCCGGCACTGGCTTGGCCTTGTACAAGCTGGCCGATGGTCGAGCACTGGTCGGCGGCTTGCTGCTCTGCGCCATGCCGGCTTTCCTGATCGGGCTGCTGGAGGATGCAACCAAGCGCATCAGCCCGCTCTGGCGCATGCTGGCCTTGATGGCCGCAGCACTGCTGGGCGTATTCCTGCTGGGCGCGCGTATCGATCACACCGCCATTCCGGGCCTGGACCTGATTGCCGCCACCTCGGTGGGCGGGGCGCTGCTGGCCATCTTCGTGGTCGCTGGCGTGGCCAATTCGATCAATATCATCGATGGCTTCAATGGCCTGGCCTCGATGTGCAGCATCATCATGCTCAGCGGCGTCGCTGCCGTGGCCCTGACGGTGGGCGATCAGCTGGTGGCCGGCTGCGCCCTGATGGCAGCCGCGGCAACGCTGGGTTTCTTTGTCTGGAACTATCCGGCCGGCCTCGTGTTCCTGGGCGATGGCGGCGCCTATTTCCTGGGCTTCCTGCTGGCTGAGCTGAGCATCCTCCTGATCAACCGCAACCCGGATGTCTCGCCGCTGTTCCCCTTGCTGCTGTGCGCCTATCCCGTGATCGAGACGGTGTTCTCGATGTACCGGCGCAAGGTCGTGCGCGGGCGCCCCGTCGGCATGCCCGATGGCGTGCATCTGCACAGCCTGGTGTACCGCCGCCTGATGCGTTGGGCCATCGGCAGCCAGGACGCTCGCGAGCTGACCCGGCGCAATTCGCTCACGGCGCCCTACCTCTGGGTGGTGTGCTCGGCCTCTTCGATCCCGGCCGTGATCTGGTGGGATGACGATGCGGCGCTGGGCATTGCCCTGGGCGTTTTTGCGCTCGGCTACATCACCATGTACTGGCGCATCGTGCGTTTTCGCACACCGCGATGGCTGGTGTTGCGGCGCTAAATCCAGGCTGCGCCGGTGAAAACCCGCGTTTATCGACGAAGACAGCGATAATCGCGGGCTATGACCGAAACGACCCTCCCAGAAGTCGCGCCCGCGCGCTTCGACACGCTGCCCCTGGACCCCAAGCTGCTTCGCGCGGTGGCCGACTCCGGCTACCTGATGATGACGCCGATCCAGGCCAAGGCGATTCCCATCGTGCTGGAGGGGCGTGACGTGATGGGTGCGGCCCAGACCGGCACCGGCAAGACCGCTGCCTTCTCGATCCCGCTGCTGCAGCGCATGCTCAAGCATGAAAACGCCAGCGCTTCGCCGGCCCGCCATCCGGTGCGCGCCCTGGTGATCGCCCCGACACGCGAGCTGGCCGACCAGGTGGCCAACAACGTCAAGGCTTACGCCAAGCACACCAATCTGCGCTCGGCCTGCGTGTTCGGCGGTATCGACATGAAGCCGCAGACCCTGCAGCTCAAGGCCGGCGTCGAGGTGCTGATCGCCACCCCGGGCCGCCTGCTGGACCATATCGAGGCAAAGAACTGCGTGCTCAACCAGGTCGAGTACGTGGTGCTCGACGAGGCCGACCGCATGCTGGACATCGGCTTCCTGCCGGACCTGCAGCGCATCCTGAGCTACCTTCCCAAGACCCGCCAGACCCTGCTGTTCTCGGCCACCTTCTCGCCTGAGATCAAGCGTCTGGCGCAGAGCTATCTGCAAGACCCGATCCTGGTCGAGGTGGCGCGGCCCAATGCCACGGCCACCACGGTGGAGCAGCGCTTCTACAGCGTCAGCGACGACGACAAGCGCCAGGCCGTGCGCCAGATCATCAAGGAGCGCTCGCTGACGCAGGCGATCGTGTTCGTCAATTCCAAGCTGGGCGCGGCCCGCCTGGCCCGCTCGTTCGAGCGCGATGGCCTGCGCACTGCGGCCCTGCATGGCGACAAGTCGCAAGACGAACGCCTGAAGGCGCTGGAAGCCTTCAAGCGCGGTGAAGTCGACCTGCTGGTGGCCACCGATGTTGCGGCCCGCGGCCTGGACATCGCCGACCTGCCGGCAGTCTTCAATTTCGACGTGCCCTTCAATGCGGAAGACTATGTCCACCGCATCGGCCGTACGGGCCGCGCCGGCGCTTCCGGCCTGGCCGTGACCCTGGTGGCGCGTGACGACACCCGCCTGGTGGCCGACATCGAGAAGCTGATCAAGCGCAAGATCGATCTCGATCCGCTGGAGATCGAGAGCGAGCGTCCGCGCCGCGCGCCGAGGCGCGATGCTGAAGAAGGTGCATACGTCGCGGCAGCGGCAGCGCCGGCGCCGGTGGCTTCCGCCCCGCGCAGCAGCTACCGCGCGCCCTCGGCGCCGCGCGACGCCTTCTTCGACAAGCCCTACGAAGCCAGCGGCAGCAACGAACCGCCGGCCTGGGAAAAGAACGCGGCCCAGCCTGCGGTCAAGGGCGTGTCCAGCAATATCAAGCCCAAGAAGAAGGTGGCTGCGTTGTTTGGCGCCAAGCGGCCCGCACTGGTCGAGCCGGCCCCGGAAACAGCCTGATAGGTCAGCCGGCCAGCAAGGCGAAGACGGCCGGGATCTTGTCCGGCAAGGCTCTGGGATGCTGGCGCCACTGCGCCACGGTCGTGCTGCGGGTCCAGCCCTCACGCAGCGTCAGCCCACAGCTGACCGAGAGCTGCGTCTGAGGCTTCAGGCTGGCCAGCAAGGCCTGCAAGAGCGCCTCGTTACGATAGGGCGTCTCGATCATCAATTGCGTCTGCGCCTGCCGCTGCGAGAGCTGCTCCAGCTCGCGGATCCGCGCCGTTCGCGCCGCAGCGTCTACCGGCAGGTAGCCGACGAAGGCAAAGCTCTGCCCGTTGAGTCCGCTGGCCGACAGCGCCATCAAGAGCGAGCTCGGCCCGCTCAGCGGCAAGACCTCGATGCCGGTCGCATGTGCCTGGGCCACCAGGCGCGCGCCGGGGTCGGCCACGGCGGGCAAGCCGGCTTCGGAAATCAAACCCACATCATGACCTTGCAGGGCTGGCGCCAGAAGCGCCCGCCAGGCAGCGCTGCTGTCGTCGCCGGCCGGTGGCTTGCCGCCGCCCTTGGGTGGGCGGGGCAGCTCGGCAATCTGCAGCTCCTGCAACGGCAGATTCAGTGGACAGATCGCGTCGACCCGCTTCAGGAAGGCCCGCGTGGTCTTGGCGTTCTCGGCTGCCCAGTGTTTGATGCCCGCCGCCTGCTGCAGTGCCAGATGCGGCAGCACGTCCTGCAGAGGCATCTCGGCCCCTGGCACGCCAAAGTCCAGCGTGTTGGGCATCAGGACCAGCCGCCCCTTCATGACCGGCCCAGCGGGTTGATGCCTGCCTGGCGCAGCAGCTCGCAGGTGCGGATCAGTGGCAGGCCGATCAGGGCGGTTGGGTCGTCGGACTCGATCGCACTCAGGAGGCTGATCCCCAGGCCCTCGGACTTGGCGCTGCCGGCGCAGTCGTACGGCGTTTCGGCGCGCAGATAGGTTTCTATTTCCACATCCGACAGATCGCGAAAACGAACCACGACCGGGGCCAGTGACTGCGCTGCAAAGCCTCGGCTCAGGCAGACCACCGCCACGGCGGTCTGGAAAACGATCTGCTTGCCACGCATCGCTCGCAACTGCTCGACGGCACGCTCATGGGTACCCGGCTTGCCTATGGGTTTGCCTTCCAGATCGGCTACTTGGTCGGAGCCGATCACGACGGCGTCCGGATGCTGTGAGGCAACGGCTTGTGCCTTGGCCAAGGCGAGACGCACGGCGAGGGCTGCGGGAGCCTCTCCCGGCCGCGGTGTTTCATCGACCTCGGGCGACTGGACGGTGAAGGGCATGCGCAGGCGCTCGAGCAGTTCGCGCCGGTAGCGTGAGGTCGAGCCAAGAATCAGGGCGGGGGGGCTTTGAAGCATGGGGAGATTCTCCCATCGGGGTCGGCGCTCTTACACTTGCGGCATGAAAGAACGAGTTTTTGACCCCCGCAAGCTCGACGTCGCCGCGTTCGCGCGCGATGCTGCCAGCTTGCACGGCGAATGGCCTGCGACCAGCCTGCAGCGCCTGGCCGAGGCGGCGGCTGCAGAATCGCCGGCCAGCCAATGGCCTGCTGTCACCTGGTCCGTCGAAGGTGAGACGCGCGAAGTGCGGGGCCAAGCCCAAGCCTGGTTGCATCTGAAGATCGGCGCCAGCGTTCAATTGACCTGCCAGCGCTGCCTGAAGGCCGTAGGCGAGACCTTGGCACTGGAGCGCAGTATCCGCTTCGTCAAGGACGAGAACGAGGCCGCCGAGCTCGATGTCGACAGCGAGGAAGATGTCCTGGCGCTGCAGCGCCATCTGGACCTGGCCGAGCTGATCGAAGACGAGCTGCTGCTGGCGCTGCCCTTGGTCCCGCGCCACGAGACCTGCCCCCAGCCCTTGCCGGTGCCCGCGGAGGATGACGAAGTCTTCGAGGAAAAGCGCCCCAATCCCTTTGCCGCCCTGGCGGCTTTGAAGAAGGGCAGTGGCTCGCAATAGCTTTGCACGCTGGGAGCTTTGGGAAGTTCAGAAGCCGTGCTAGAATCGCGGGCTTTCCCGGGTTGGATTGCTCGCGTCTTGGTGGCGCGCTCATCGACACGGGGTTGCCCAGGCGACGGTGGCAGGCAGAGTTCTGAGTTGCCAATCCAATCGTGTTGCCAACAGTACAAGCCTTAACCGTATAGCCGCAGGAGAAAATCATGGCCGTTCAGCAAAACAAGAAGTCGCCTTCCAAGCGTGGCATGCACCGCTCGCACAATGCCCTGGTGAACCCGGGCACCGCGATCGAGCCGACCACCGGCGAAGTGCATCTGCGTCACCACATCAGCCCCAATGGCTTCTATCGCGGCCGCAAGGTCCTGAAGACCAAGGCTGACGCCGCCTGATCTGACTTCCATCTGCCTCGCGCCGACAAGGTGTCGAGGCTCATGAAGCGGTTCACTGGCGAACAACAAGACCCGGCCTGCTAGCCAACAGCAGGGCTGGGTTTTTGTGTTTCTGGGGGCTCTTCCCATGCGGGTGCGCCCGCTTGCCGTGGATCTGACGCTCGCGTAAGGTCCGCGGTTTCGCGGTCCAGCAACCGCGCTGACAAGATTTCGATGAACTCAATGGTGGATTCAAGTGCAGGCGGCGTGGTGCGCCTGTCGGTCGACTGCATGGGCGGCGACCACGGCCCTTCGATCACGCTGCCGGCCTGCAAGGCCTTCCTGGCGCGTCATCCGCAGGCCGAGTTGCTGCTGGTCGGCAAGCCCGAGGCCTTGACCGAGGCAGCCCATTGGCCGCGCTGCCGGATCGTGACCGCCAGCGAAGTGGTCGAGATGGATGACCCGGTCGAGGTGGCCCTGCGCCGCAAGCGCGATTCATCGATGCGTGTGGCCATCAGCCAGCTCAAGGCCGGGCCCGATGGCGCGAGTGCTGCGCAAGCCTGCGTCTCCGCTGGCAACACCGGCGCCCTGATGGCCGTGTCGCGCTACGTGCTCAAGACCATGGACGGTATCGACCGTCCGGCGCTGGCCTCGGTCATCCCGAACCAGCATGGCGGCTTCACGACCATGCTGGACCTGGGCGCCAATGTGGATTGCGAAGCCGAGCATCTCTTGCAGTTCGCCATCATGGGCTCGGCTCTGGTGCAGGCGGTGGACGGCAAGGCCAACCCGAGCGTCGGCCTCCTGAACATCGGCGAAGAGCAGATCAAGGGCAGCGAGACGATCAAGCGGACCGGCGAAATGCTGCGAACCGTGGCGGCGGCTGGTCATCTGAACTTCTACGGCAACGTGGAAGGCAATGACATTTTCAAGGGCACGGCCGACATCGTGGTCTGCGATGGCTTTGTCGGCAACGTCGCATTGAAGACGGCCGAAGGTCTGGCTGCGATGCTGGTGGGCTTCATCAAGGAAGAGTTCAAGCGCGGCATTTACGGCAAGTTGGCGGCAGTTATCGCCTTGCCGGTGCTGAATCGCCTGAAGGCCCGCGTGGATCACCGCCGCTACAGCGGTGCAGCGCTGCTTGGCTTGCGCGGCCTGGTGTTCAAGAGTCATGGCTCGGCCGATGCCTTCGCCTTCGAAACGGCCTTGAACAGGGCTTATGATGCGGCCCGCAACCGGCTTTTGGACCGGGTTCACGATCGCGTGGTCGAGACGATGCAGGCCTGCCCCAAGCCGGCGGCCGCCGCTGACAGCGCTGGAGACAAGGCGGCCCAATCAGTCGCCAACCCCGCATGACATCACCGCTTCCCCGCTACTCCCGTGTCCTCGGCACGGGCAGCTACCTGCCTCCCCAACGCGTCACCAACGCCGATCTGGCCCAGCGCCTGGCGGCCGATGGCATCGAGACCTCGGACGAGTGGATCATTGAACGCACCGGCATCCGGGCCCGCCATTTCGCGGACACGGGTGTCACTTCGAGCGAACTGGCCTTGCCTGCTTCGCTGGCGGCCATTGAGGCAGCGGGGCTGGTGCCGGCCGATATCGACCTGATCATCGTCGCCACCTCGACGCCGGACATGGTCTTTCCCTCCACCGCCTGCCTCCTGCAGGCCAAGCTGGGCATTGCCGGCTGCGCTGCATTTGATGTGCAGGCCGTCTGCTCCGGCTTCGTCTATGCGCTGACAGTCGCCGATTCGATGATCAAGACCGGCGCGGCGCGCAAGGCCTTGGTGGTCGGCGCTGAAGTGTTCTCCACGATCCTCGATTTCAAGGACCGCACGACCTGCGTGCTGTTCGGCGACGGCGCGGGCGCCGTGGTGCTGGGTGCCAGCGAAACGCCTGGCATCCTGGCCGCCGAACTGCATGCCGATGGCAGCCATGTCGGCTTGCTCTGCGTGCCCGGCCAGGTGGCCGGTGGCGTGGTGACTGGCCATCCGTTCCTGAAGATGGACGGACAGGGTGTGTTCAAGCTGGCCGTGGGCGTGCTGGAAAAGGTCGCGCGATCAGTGCTCGAGAAGGCTGGCCGCAGCGAAGCCGACATCGACTGGCTGATTCCGCATCAAGCCAATATCCGCATCATGCAGGGCACGGCCAAGAAGCTGAAGATGTCGCTGGACAAGCTGATCGTCACGGTGGATGAGCATGGCAACACCTCGGCCGCTTCGATCCCCCTGGCGCTGGATGTGGCGGTGCGCAGCGGCAAGGTCAAATCAGGTGACACCGTCATGCTGGAAGGCGTGGGCGGTGGCTTCACCTGGGGCGCCGTCCTGCTGGACGTGTAATAAAGATTCGAGAAGATACTGACATGAGCGCTGCTGCATTCGCATTCGTCTTCCCTGGCCAGGGTTCGCAGGCTGTGGGCATGCTGGACGCCTGGGGCGACCATCCGGAAGTGGCACGCACGCTGGCCGAGGCTTCCGCTGCACTTGGCGAAGACATTGCTGCCCTGATCAAGACCGGTCCCAAGGAGCAGCTGGACCTGACCACCAACACCCAGCCGGTGATGTTGACGGCCGGCGTCGCCTGCTACCGCGCCTGGATTGCCGAAACCGGCCTCGTGCCCGCTGCTGCTGCTGGCCACTCGCTCGGCGAGTACACGGCGCTTGTCGCTTCTGGCGCGCTGAGCCTGGCTGACGCGCT
Organism: Paucibacter sp. JuS9; assembly: GCF_044043925.2. Lineage (NCBI taxonomy): Bacteria > Pseudomonadati > Pseudomonadota > Betaproteobacteria > Burkholderiales > Sphaerotilaceae > Roseateles > Paucibacter sp. JuS9. The sequence goes on along the minus strand of NZ_CP194172.1, from coordinate 3,011,225 downwards.
GCCGCTGGTGCGCTTCCGCGCTCAAGCGATGCAGGAGGCGGTGCCGGTGGGTGTGGGTGCGATGTACGCAATCCTGGGCCTGGACGGTGCCGTGGTGCGCGAGACTTGCCTGCAGGCCGCTGCCGCCAGCGGTGAGGTCGTCGAGGCTGTCAATTTCAATGACCCCAAGCAGACCGTGATCGCCGGCAGCAAGGCCGGCGTCGAGAAGGCCGCCGAGATGCTGAAGGCCGCGGGCGCCAAGCGCGCGCTGCCGCTGCCGGTGTCAGCTCCTTTCCATTCCAGCCTGATGAAGCCGGCCGCCGAGCGGCTGCGCGAGAAGCTGGCTGCTGCGAACTTTGGTGCGCAGGCCTTTCCGGTCATCAACAACATCGACGTCGCCGTCACGGCCGGCGCTGAAGATTTGCGCGACGCCCTCTACCGTCAAGCCTTCGGCCCGGTGCGTTGGGTTGAAGTGATCCAGGCCTTGAAGGCCCGTGGTCTGACTCACATCATCGAATGCGGCCCCGGCAAGGTGCTGGCCGGCATGGCCAAGCGCATCGACGCCGAGATCGTCAGCACCACGGTGCTGGACCCCGCCTCGCTGGTCGAGGCCAAGAACCTGCTGGGTTGAACAAGACATGACAGATACCAAACAAGTTGCGCTGGTCACGGGCGCCAGCCGAGGCATCGGCCGCGCCATCGCGATGACGCTGGCTGAGCGTGGCTACATCGTCGTCGGCACGGCCACAACCGAGTCTGGCGCTGCTTCCATCAACGAAGCGCTGGCTGCACACGGCGGCAGGGGCATCGCCCTGAACGTCAACGACGGCCCGGCCGTCGAGGCCGCCATCGACGAGATCGTCAAGGCTCATGGCGGCCTGCAGGTGCTGGTCAACAACGCAGGCATTACCCGAGACACCCTGGCCATGCGCATGAAGGACGACGATTGGGACGCCGTGACGGACACCAATCTGAAGGCCGTGTTCCGCATGAGCCGTGCTGTGATGCGCACGATGATGAAGCAGCGTTATGGCCGCATCATCAGCATCACTTCGGTGGTGGGCGCGTCCGGCAACGCCGGCCAGGCCAACTACGCAGCAGCCAAGGCTGGCGTGGCCGGCATGACCCGTTCGCTGGCCCGCGAACTGGGCAGCCGCGGCATCACGGTCAATTGCGTCGCCCCTGGCTTCATTGCCACTGACATGACCGAGGTGCTGCCCGAGGCCCAGAAAGCCGCGCTGCTGTCGCAGATCCCGGTCGGTCGCCTGGGCGAGCCTAAGGAAATTGCTGATGCAGTCGCCTTCCTGGCTTCGCCGGCTGCGGCCTACATCACTGGTACCGAATTGCATGTCAATGGAGGCATGTTCATGAATTGAGGTCGGCGCATCCGCGCAGGCCCGCCGGTTTTTGCCCGGCCGGTGAAGGTCTTGGAGCCACGCGTTTCCCTTGAACTAGGGGCATGTCTCTAGAGGCCTTAGAATCCCGGGCTGTTCCTTTGCAAACCCCTCCTGGAGGAGTCATGAGCGATATCGAAGCACGCGTCAAGAAAATCATTGCCGAGCAACTCGGCGTGCCTGAGGCCGATGTGACCAATGAGAAGGCCTTCGTGGCAGATCTGGGCGCAGATTCCCTGGACACCGTCGAACTGGTGATGGCACTCGAAGACGAGTTCGGCATCGAGATCCCCGACGAAGAAGCCGAGAAGATCACCACTGTCCAGCTGGCGATCGACTACGCTCAAAAGGCCCAGAAGGCCTGATGAGCGCCGAGTGGCTGCGCGCGAGACCGCTTCGCGCGGTAGCGCAGCCGACTGTCAACTATTTCCGTATCGCATGAGCCGTCGTCGCGTTGTCGTTACCGGACTTGGTCTTATCAGCCCCGTGGGTATCACGGTGGCCGAGGGCTGGGCCAACATCCTGGCGGGCCAGTCCGGCATTGACCGCATCACCCGTTTCGATCCCAGCAACTTCGCCTGCCAGTTCGCAGGCGAGGTCAAGGGTTTCGACGTGGCTGCCTATATGTCCAGCAAGGAAGCTCGGACGATGGACTCCTTCATCCATTACGGATTGGCGGCGTCCATTCAGGCGGTGCAAGACGCAGGTCTGCCCACGAATGATCAGTTGACGGAAGAGCAGGCCGAGCGCATCGGCGTGCTGGTGGGCTCCGGCATCGGTGGCCTGCCGATGATCGAGGAAACACATACCGAACTGGTAAACCGCGGCCCGCGCCGTGTCTCGCCGTTCTTCGTGCCGGCCTCGATCATCAACATGATTTCCGGCCATGTCTCGATCCGCTACGGCTTTCAAGGCCCGAATCTGGCGATCGTGACGGCCTGCACCACCGGCCTGCACGCCATCGGCGAAGCCGGCCGGCTGATCGAATACGGCGACGCCGACGTGATGATTGCCGGCGGTGCCGAGGCGACCGTCTCGCCGCTGGGCGTGGGTGGCTTTGCAGCCGCCCGTGCTCTGTCGACCCGAAACGACGACCCCAAGACCGCGTCCCGTCCCTGGGACAAGGACCGCGACGGCTTCGTGCTGGGCGAGGGCAGCGGTGTGCTGGTGCTTGAAGAGTACGAGCACGCCAAGAAGCGCGGGGCCAAGATCTATTGCGAGCTGGTGGGCTTCGGCATGGGTGCCGATGCGTATCACATGACTGCGCCCAACGTGGATGGCCCCAAGCGCTCCATGAAGGCTGCGCTGCGCAATGCTGGCCTCAATGCCGACCAGATCCAGTACATGAACGCGCATGGCACCTCCACGCCGCTGGGCGACGTGAACGAGACCAACGCGATCAAGCTCGCCTTTGGTGATCACGCCAAGAAGATGGTGGTCAGCTCGACCAAGTCCATGACCGGCCACCTGCTGGGCGGCGCTGGCGGCATCGAGTCGGTGTTCACCGCGCTGGCGGTGCACAACCAGATCGCTCCGCCGACGATCAACATCTTCAACCAGGATCCCGAGTGCGACCTGGACTACTGCGCCAACGAGGCGCGGCCGATGAAGATCGAGTACGCCGCCAAGAACAACTTCGGTTTCGGTGGCACCAACGGCACGCTGATCTTCAAGCGGGTCTGATGCCCTGACGGCGATGCAGCCCTCGCTGCGCCATCCGCCTCCATTCCTCCTTACGGTCGGTCGCGACCCTGCGTGGAGCCTGCTCAATGCGGGCCTCGCCGGGCTGGGTGCGGCCGCTTTTCTTTTGGCCCTGGCGCTGCACTGGGGCATGATCGTCTGGTGGGCTGCACCTTTGGTGCCGCTGATGGCGATCTTGTGGTGGCGATGGTCAGCGCCGCACGAGCGCCGCCTGCGCTGGGACGGCCAGGCCTGGCAGTTGCTGGCGCAGTCGGACGATGAGATCGCTGTTCGTGTGGCCCCGGCTCTGGATTTCGACGCGTGGTTGCTCTTGCGCCTGGGCAGTCCCGACTGGTGCTCTGTAGTCGCGCCACGCTATCTGGCGCTGAGCCGCAAGCAGCATGCTGGCCAATGGAGTTTGCTGCGCGCCACCTTGTATGCGGAGCGGCCGAAGCAGTAGGCTTCGCGCGTGCCTGCCTTGCCCCGTGACGAAAGACCCAGGAACTATCTCGAATGTTGAAGACACGCTCCCACCTCCGTACCGTCGCCAAGCCCTGGACGCTGGCGATGGCGCTGTCCGCCGCGACCCTGACCGTCGTGCTGACGGCCTTGCCCATCACGAGTCACGCCCAGCGCGGCAGCCTGCCCGACTTCACCGAGCTGGTCGAGAACACGGGCCCGGCGGTGGTCAATATCCGCACCACCGAGAAGGTCCGCCCGGCCGCCAATTCGGCCGAGATGAATGACCTGCTGCAAGAGCTGCAGCGTCGCTTCGGCATGCCGGCACCCAATCAGCGCCGTGGCAATCCGCGTGGTGGTGAAGAGGAAGCGCCGCAGCGCCGCGGCGTGGGTTCGGGCTTCATCCTCAGCGCCGATGGCGTTGTGATGACCAATGCCCACGTGGTCGATGGCGCAGACGAAGTGCTGGTCACGCTGACCGACAAGCGCGAGTTCAAGGCCAGGATCGTCGGCGCCGATCGTCGCAGCGACGTGGCCGTGCTGAAGATCGATGCCACCGGCCTGCCGACCGTGAAGATCGGCGACGTCGGCCGGCTCAAGGTCGGCGAATGGGTGCTGGCCATCGGCTCGCCCTTCGGCTTCGAGAACACGGTGACGGCCGGCATCGTCAGCGCCAAGTCGCGCGACACCGGCGACCTGCTGCCGCTGATCCAGACCGACGTGGCCATCAACCCCGGCAACTCGGGCGGCCCGCTCCTGAACATGCGCGGGGAGGTGGTCGGCATCAACTCTCAGATCTACAGCCAATCCGGCGGCTTCATGGGTATCTCCTTCTCGATCCCGATCGACGAGGCGGTGCGCGTGGCCGATCAGCTTCGCAACGGTGGCAAGGTCAAGCGCGGCCGCATGGGCCTGCTGCCTGACGACCTGACGAAAGAGCAGGCCGAGGCGATCGGCCTGGGCAGCAAGGCGCACGGTGCGCTGGTGCGCAATGTCGAAGCTGGCAGCGCGGCTGAAAAGGCCGGCATCGAAGGCGGCGACGTGATTACCAAGTTCGATGGCAAGAGCATCGAGCGCGCCATTGACCTGCGCCGCATTGCCGCGGCCACCAAGCCAGGCAGCAAGGTCACGGTGCAATTGTTCCGCCGTGGCGCCTACAAGGACGTGCATGTGGTGCTCGGCGAAGTGGACGACGAAGAGGCCGCCAAGCGCGATGCTGCACCAGAAGCGGTCAGCAGCGCCAACGCCCTGGGACTCAGCGTCGGCGAAATCGGCGAGAGCCAGAAGCGAGAGTTGAAGCTGCGCTCGGGTGTGCGCGTGGAATCGGCCGAAGGCCCGGCCGCGCGTGCCGGTCTGCGTGCTGGCGACCTGATCCTCTCGGTCGACAACGTCGAGGTGAGCACCGTCAAACAGTTCCAGGCCCAGCTTGCCAAGGCGGACAAGGCCAAGGTGATCAGCATGATGGTGCGCCGTGCCGATGCCGTGACCATCGTCCTGGTCAAGCCGGGCAAGCCCTGATCCGTTCAGGCCCGTCGTCCTACAACCCAGCAGGGCGATGGGTCTTTCCACGTCGTGAGATCGAATGGATCCCGATCCAAGTTTGCAGGCGCTCACATCTCCAGCCCGCAAACTTGATTCCTAGCTTGATCAGCTAGAATTGAACCCAATGAAGCCTCCAATGGCGGCTTCTCGTCGCAATCGGCGAACGTTCCTGCGCAATTGGTGACCTGTGCACCAGCTTGTGAATAATCTGTGGATAATTTTGCTGTTGGCGGCCTGCAACGGCGGGAAATCGGGCCTTGGCGCGGTTTCCAGTTCAGGCCTTTTGGCTACAATGAAGGCCCAACAAGCAGTTGCCATTAGTTTTGTTGGAAGGCGCGTCACCGTTTCGACGTGCCTTTTTTTTGTTTCCGGCACGGCCCTTTCAGGGCCTTCACATCGCCTCGCGATATGAGCCTCCAACGCAACGGCTGAAGCCGTTGTAGCCCGGCGAAGCGACGCGCGCATCCAGCATGAATCACATCCGCAATTTCTCCATCATCGCCCACATCGACCACGGCAAGAGCACGCTGGCAGACCGGATCATTCAGCGTTGCGGTGGCCTGTCGGACCGCGAGATGGAGGCGCAGGTGCTGGACTCGATGGATATCGAGCGCGAGCGCGGCATCACGATCAAGGCGCAGACCGCGGCGCTCCAGTACAAGGCCCGCGACGGCAAGACCTACAACCTCAACCTGATCGACACGCCGGGACATGTGGACTTCTCGTATGAAGTCAGCCGCTCGCTGTCGGCCTGCGAGGGCGCGCTGCTGGTGGTGGACGCCTCGCAAGGCGTCGAGGCGCAGACTGTTGCCAACTGCTACACCGCCCTGGACCTCGGCGTCGAGGTCGTGCCGGTCTTGAACAAGATGGATCTGCCCAACGCCGATCCGGACAACGCCAAGGCCGAGATCGAAGACGTGATCGGCATCGACGCCGACGACGCCATCCCCTGCAGCGCCAAGACCGGCATGGGCATCGACGAGATCCTGGAAGCCGTGATCGCGAGGATGCCGCCTCCAAAGGGCGAGGTCGAGGCACCGCTGCGAGCCATGATCATCGACTCCTGGTACGACGCCTATGTGGGCGTGGTGATGCTGGTGCGCGTGGTCGACGGCACGCTCAAGAAGGGCGAGCGCATCCGCATGATGGCCTCCGGCGCCATCTATCCGGCCGACAACCTGGGTGTGTTCTCGCCCAAGTCGGAAAGCCGCGATGCGCTGAATGCTGGCGAGGTGGGCTTCATCATCGCCGGCATCAAGGAGCTGCAGGCCGCCAAGGTCGGCGACACCATCACGCTGGAAAAGAAGCTGCCGAACAACCTCGGCCCCGCCGAAGTGGCGTTGCCCGGCTTCAAGGAAATCCAGCCGCAGGTCTTTGCCGGCCTGTACCCGACCGAGGCCAGCGAGTACGACTCGCTGCGTGACGCGCTTGAGAAGCTCAAGCTGAACGACTCCTCGCTGCGCTACGAGCCCGAGGTGTCGCAGGCGCTGGGCTTCGGTTTCCGCTGCGGCTTCCTGGGCCTCTTGCACATGGAAATCGTGCAGGAGCGGCTGGAGCGCGAGTTCGACCAGGACCTGATCACCACCGCGCCCAGCGTCGTGTACGAAGTGGTGATCGGTGACGGCACCGTGATCGAGGTCGAGAACCCGAGCAAGATGCCCGAGGTCGGCCAGATCCAGGAAATCCGCGAGCCCATCGTCACCGTGCATCTCTACATGCCGCAAGACTATGTCGGCCCGGTGATGACGCTGGCCAACCAGAAGCGCGGCCAGCAGATCAATATGGCTTACCACGGCCGCCAGGTCATGCTGACCTACGAAATGCCGCTGGCCGAGATCGTGCTGGACTTCTTTGACAAGCTTAAGAGTGTTTCGCGCGGCTATGCCTCGATGGACTACGAGTTCAAGGAGTACCGCGCCTCGGACGTCGTCAAGGTCGATATCCTGATCAACGGTGACCGGGTCGATGCGCTGTCCATCATCGTGCACCGGGCGCAGAGCCAGTACCGCGGGCGTGCCGTGGCCGCCAAGATGCGCGAACAGATCCCGCGCCAGATGTATGACGTGGCGATCCAGGCTGCCATCGGCGCCAACATCATCGCCCGCGAGAACATCAAGGCGATGCGCAAGAACGTGCTGGCAAAATGCTACGGCGGCGACATCACGCGCAAGCGCAAGCTGCTCGAAAAGCAAAAGGCCGGCAAGAAGCGAATGAAGCAGATCGGCACCGTCGAGGTGCCGCAAGAAGCTTTCCTGGCCATCCTCCAAGTGGACGACTGATCAATACCAATGACAGCCCTGACCGGACTTCTCTACGTCGTACTCATCGCCTATGTGGGCGGCTGGCTGGCAGGTCAATGGACCGCCAATTTCGCCCTCCTGCTGTTCCTCCTGACCTCGGTCACGGGCCTGTACTGGCTGGCAGAGCGCTTCTACTTCAAGCCCACGCGCGAGCGCGCGGCCCAGCAGCTGCTGGCCAGCGACGCCCAGCGCCGTGAAGCCCTGGCGGCCCAGGGGATCAAGCGGGTCGATGGCGATGTCGAGTCTGCTCGCCAGGAAATCCTGCGCCAGCCCTGGTGGCTGGACTGGACCGCCGGCTTGTTCCCGGTGATCCTCGTCGTGTTCCTGCTGCGCTCCTTCCTGGTCGAGCCCTTCAAGATTCCGTCAGGCTCCATGGTGCCGACATTGCGCGTCGGCGACCTGATCCTGGTGAACAAGTTTCACTATGGCATCCGCCTGCCGGTGCTGAACAAGAAAGTCATCTCCAATCACGAGGTCCAGCGCGGCGACGTGATGGTGTTCCGCTACCCGCCCAACCCGAGCGTCGACTACATCAAGCGTGTGGTGGGTGTGCCGGGCGATGAGGTGGCGTACCTGAACCAGAAGCTCTACATCAACGGCAAGCCGGCAGAAGTCCAACCCAAGGGCGACTTCTACGATGACGATGCGATGCAATACCGGCCGCACTTCGCCGAGAAGCTGGGCGCGGTGGATCATGAAATCCTGGTCGACCCGACTCGCATGCTGCCGCCGTCGGCGCGCAGCGCCTATGCCTTCCGGGAAAATTGCAGCTACAGCATGCAAGGCGTCACCTGCAAGGTGCCGGCCGGCCACTATTTCATGATGGGCGACAACCGCGACAACTCGGAAGACTCGCGCTTCTGGGGTTTTGTGCCGGACGAGAACATCGTCGGCAAGGCCTTCTTCGTCTGGATGAATTTCGGTAATCTCAAGCGCATCGGCGCCTTCCACTGAAGGCGCCCGCCAAGCCCATGCATTTGAAAGGAACCCGCTCGATGCTGCAGCGTCATACCGGTCGTCATCAGCGAGGCATCAGCCTCATCGGACTGCTGTTCTGGGGTGTATTCCTGGCCTGCGGGGCCGTGGTCACGGCCAAGGTGGTGCCGACGATCATGGAGTTCTACACGATCCAGAAAGCGGTCGACAAGATCGCGGCTGGCAATCCGGCCACTGTGCCGGCGGCGCGCGCCGAGTTCGACCGCATCCGCTCGGTCGAGTATTCGATCGTCAGCGTCACCGGCGCCGACCTCGAGATCAGCAAGGAAAACGAAAAGGTCCGCATCAGCTTCGCCTACAACCGCGAAATCGATCTGTTCGGTCCGGCCTTCCTGCTGATCAAGTACGAAGGTCGTTCCCGCTGAAGCCATTTCCATGAGTGCTGCCTCGCTGGATGCGCTGCAGAAGCGCCTCGGCCATCGTTTTTCTGATGCCGGCCTGCTGCAGCGGGCCTTGACGCACCGCAGCTTTGGCGCCGACCACAACGAGCGCTTGGAGTTCCTGGGCGACGCAGTGCTGAGCCTGGCGGTGTCGAGCCTGCTGTTCGAGCGCTTTGCCGGCTCGGATGAGGGCGACCTCACTCGTATCCGCGCCCATCTGGTGCGCGAGGACAGCCTCTACAAGCTGGCCCTGGGCCTGGGCTTCCCGCAGGTGCTGCGCATGTCCGAGGGCGAAGCCCGGGGCGGCGGAGCGCAGCGGCCGTCGATCCTCGCTGACGCGATGGAAGCGGTGATTGGCGCCAGCTTCATCGATGGCGGCTATGAGGCTGCGCGTGAGCTGGTGAAGCGCATTCTTGGCGAGCAGATCCAGGGCTCGGCCAGCGCCAGCGAACACTGGGGCAAGGACGCCAAGACGGCGCTGCAGGAGTGGTTGCAGGCCCGCAGGATGTCCGTGCCGACCTACACGATCATCGAAACCCGTGGCCAGGCGCATGCCCAGACTTTCCGGGTCGAATGCGCCGTGCCGGCGCTGTCCCTGGCCTCCAGTGGCGAGGGCCGATCGCGCCGCGCCGCCGAGCAAGACGCCGCCCGGCGTATGCTTGATGACCTGATCGCCCGCGACAAGTCCTGAAAAGGCTTGAGCGTCTGATTGAACGAGCGGCCTCGCGGCCGTCACACCATGACCGAATCCAACCCGCCGTCGTCTTCCACTGCCGAGGGCTCCAACGAATTGCCGCAGCGCTGCGGACTTATCGCCATCGTCGGCCGGCCCAATGTTGGCAAGTCGACGCTCCTGAACGCCCTGGTGGGCCAGAAGGTCAGCATCACCTCGGCCAAGGCCCAGACCACGCGGCACCGCATCACTGGCGTGCGCACGGTCGAAGAGGCGCAGTTCGTCTTCGTCGACACGCCTGGCTTCCAGACCAAGCACAACGCCGCGCTGAACCGCAACCTGAACCGCACCGTGCACGGCGTGCTCGGTGACGTGGACCTGGTGCTCTTCGTGGTCGAGGCCGGCCGCTTCGGGCTGGATGATGCCAAGGTGCTGTCGCTGCTGCCTGAAGACAAGCCGGTGGTGCTGATCGCCAACAAGCTCGATGCCGTGCACCGCCGCGCCGAGCTGGCGCCCTGGCTCAAGAGCATGCAGGAGCGCCGCTCCTTTTCAGAGTTCATCCCCATCTCTGCCAAGAAGGCGGCCGACGTGGCGCGCCTGTTCAAGATCCTGAAGCCGTATCTGCCCGAGCAGGGCTGGTTCTATGACGAAGATGCGCTGACCGACCGCAGCGAGAAGTTCCTGGCCAGCGAAATCATCCGCGAGAAGCTGTTCCGCCTGACCGGCGATGAACTGCCCTACACCTCGACCGTCGTCATTGACAAGTGGGAAGACGAAGGCGAGCTGCGCCGCATCTCGGCTTCCATCGTGGTCGAGCGCGATGCCCACAAGGGCATGGTGATCGGGCAGGGCGGCGAGCTGCTCAAGCGCATCGGTTCCGAGTCACGCCAGGAGCTGGAGCATCTGATGGATGGCCGCGTGTTCCTGGAGCTGTGGGTCAAGGTGCGCTCGGGCTGGGCCGATACCGAAGAGCATCTGCGCAGCTACGGATACGAGTGAGCATGGCGCGAGGTGCCCGCGTACCGAGCGTCCAGCAGGCCTTCGTCCTGCACCACTACGACTGGAGCGAGTCCAGCCTGATCCTGGACCTGTTCACGCGTGAGCAGGGGCGGCTTGCGGTTGTAGCCAAGGGTGCCAAGCGCCCGTACTCGCAATTGCGCGCGGTGCTCCTGCCGTTTCAGCGCATCCTGGTTGGACTGTCCAAACCAGGCAAGACGACGGAAGAGGGCGCGCCTGAGGTGCTGACGCTGCGCACCGCCGAATGGGCTGGTGGCAATACCTTGCCAGCGGGCGCTGCGCTGTTCAGCGGCTACTACCTGAACGAACTGCTGCTCAAGCTGCTGGCGCGACAGGACCCGCATCCGGCCTTGTTCGATGCCTATGCCGCCACCTTGCCCGAGTTGCATGACAGCGAGGATGCGCAGTCGCAGGCTGCGCTGCGCGCTTTCGAGCTGCGCCTGCTTTCCGAGCTGGGCCTGCTGCCGGACCTGAGTCTGGCTACGCCGACCCAGCAGCCGCTCGATGCACAGCGGCGCTATGCCTTGTCGCCAGAGTCCGGCGTCATCGCTGCCAGCGACGACTCAGCTCTGCTGAGTGGCTCAAGCCTGGTGCGTTTGCAGGCGGCGCTGCTGCACGGCAGCCCGGCTGCGCTGCGCCAGGCCTGCCAGGACGACCTGCCAGCCCTGAAGACGGTGCTCCGCGGCCTGTTTCTCTATCATCTGGGCCACCGCCCCTTGCGCACGCGCCAGGTGATGCTGGACCTGCAGAACCTCCTGAACTGAATCATCGAGATGAACCCTCTTGTCGCTCCTGACGCATCCGGCCATGGCGGCCGTTGCGCGCTGTCGGTCAACGTCAACAAGGTGGCCTTGCTGCGCAACACGCGGCACCTGGGCATTCCGAGCGTGTTGCGTGCCGCCGAGCAATGCCTGCTGGCGGGCGCACAGGGCATCACGGTGCATCCGCGGCCCGATGCCCGGCACATCCGTACCGAAGATGTGCACGAGCTGGCTGCCCTGATGAAGGCCTGGCCCCAGGCCGAATACAACATCGAGGGCAACCCGACGCAGAACCTGATGGAGTTCGTGCGTCAGCTGCGGCCGCATCAGGTCACTTTCGTGCCTGACAGCGAAGAGCAATTCACGTCCGATCATGGCTGGAACCTGCCAGCCGACATGGAGCGGCTGCGGCCCTTGATCGCCGAGTGCAAATCCTTGGGCGTTCGCGTGAGCCTCTTCATGGACCCGCTGCCTGCCGCGATGCCGCTTGTTGCCGAACTCGGCGCCGAACGCATCGAGCTGTATACCGAGACCTTTGCCAGCGCCTTTGGCACACCGCGCGAGGCTGGGGTGCTGTCCGGCTTCACGGCCACGGCGCAAGCCGCGCTGGCCGTGGGGCTTGGCATCAACGCCGGCCATGATCTCAACCGCGAGAACCTCACCAAGTTCCTGCAGGCCGTGCCCGGCGTGCAGGAGGTGTCGATCGGCCATGCCTTGATCTCGGATGCATTGGAGCTTGGCTTCACCGAGACGGTGCGCGAGTACCAGCGCTCGATCCAGAGGGCATACGCGTGACTCGGGCCGCCGCGCCGGGCCGCCCCAAGCAAGGCCCGACCCTCTCGGAGGGTCGCTCGCAGTACCCGGCGAGCGGGGAGCCCACATGATCTACGGCATCGGCACCGACATCTGCGACATCCGCCGCATCCGTGAAACGCTCGCGCGGCGCGGCGAGCGTTTTGCCGAGAAGGTGCTGGGCCCGCACGAGCTGGCGGTCTTTCGCGAGCGCCGGGCCAAGGTCGAGGCGCGTGGCGTGGCCTATCTGGCCACGCGCTTCTCCGCCAAGGAGGCCTTCTCCAAGGCCATCGGGATGGGCATGCGCATGCCGATGACCTGGCGCGCCTGCGAGATCGTCAAGGCGCCCAGCGGCAAGCCCGAGATCCGCCTGCATGGCGAACTGGCTGCCTGGTTCGAGACCAAGGGCCTGAAGGCCCATGTGACGGTCAGCGACGAGAGCGAGTACGCCGCGGCTTTCGTGGTGGTTGAAACCAAGACCTGAATTGATAAGGCCCGCATGAAGCGGGCCTAGCATCTCAGCGCTTCTTGACGGTCTTGCCCTTGAGGTCGACGACCATGCGCATCTGCATCTGCATCAGATTGCCGTCGGGCATGGGCATTTCCATTTCGGCGTTGAAGTCCAGCGTGTTCAAGAGCATCAGACGGTCGGCCAGGCGCATGCGCAGCAGGCCCTTGCCATGGCCTTTTGCAGTGAGCTTGAAAGGCACGGGTGCCGCTTGCGACTCGCTTGCGGCAGAGGCGGCGGGCGCGGGCATCGTGGCATCCAGCTTCATGTCGAGTGTGGCGCTCACGTCAAAATCGGCCACGCCCTTCTCGACCTTGCGCAAGGTGTAGCGCGCCACCGTCTTGTTGCTCAGCGCAGAAGCATCCACACCGGGCAGCGGCATGTCCATCTGGAAGGGCAGCTCGATCGTTTCGCCTGGCTTCAGCACAGCGCCTTCCAGCGGTGCCATGGCGTTGAACATTTTGGCGAACAGCGCGTTGGCATCCATGCCGGGGAGGGCCTTGCCCATCGCTTCGCTGAACTTGACGTCCTCGTACCGACCCTTGTTCAGCACAGCACTGAAACGCATATCACCGAGCGGGTTCGGCACCGTCTGGACAGGGCCGCCTGCGCCGAGCTGCATTTCCATCATGCCCATCAGGGCTTCAGACTGCACCTTGATCAGGCCTTGCTTGTCTGCCGCGCTGGTGTCGATGCGCTGGGTCAGCTTGGAGTTCATGACGATGGGCGAGGGCATCTTGCCGGTCGTGGCCGCCAGCTTCTCACGCTCTGCATCGCTGATGTCCGGCTTGGGCAGCACTTTCATGCGCATCTCCATGCGCATCTGGGTATCGAGCTGCTGGTGCGTGTTGGGCAGCGGCAGCACATGGAATTCAATGCCCTTTGCAACGGTTTGCGCTGCCGCAGTGAAGGGCAGGCAAAGGCTCAAGAAGGCGGCCGAAATCATCCGGCGCATGGATTGTGTGGACATGGAATCTCTCCCTGATCGATAAGCAATAAAAAGCCCGGGCCGCCGTACGTTGCGGCAGCCCGGGCGCATCATAAGTGCGCTTGGAAACGCGGCCTTACTTGCGGTAGTTGTCCTGCATCGGATAGCGACGCGCGTACAGGCCGAACAGCGCTGCCGCCACCAGTGCGAAGCCGGCGAAGAAGAACATCTGGAAGGCGGTCACGCTGGTGCCGGTGCTTTTGATGTAGCTGGTCACCGCCTCGCCCTTGACACTCGAGTTGGCCAGCAGCACCCACAGGTTGCCGATGGTGACCGAGAGGTTCCAGAAGCTCGTGATCACGCCCTTCATGGCGAGCGGCGCCTGGCTGTAGGCGAACTCGAGGCCGGTGGCCGAGACCAGCACTTCGCCGAAGGTCAGCAGGGCGTACGGAGCGATCTGCCAGAGGATGGACATGCTGTGGCCATCGTCGATCCAGAGCTGCGTGCCGCCCACCACGATCCAGGCCAGGCCCGAGAAGGCAATGCCAGCGCCCATGCGGCGCAGCGCGGTGATCTTTAGCCCCATGCGATTCAGCATCGGATAGAGCACCATGTTGTTGAACGGGATCAGGATCATCACCAGCGCCGGGTTCAGCGCCTGCATCATCGAGCTCTGGAACCATTCCGGCTTGGCCATCTGGTCGGCCTGCAGGATCCAGGTCGAAGCCTTCTGGTCGAACAGCGACCAGAACGGCGTCACCAGCGCGAACAGCACCAGGAGGCGCAGCACGGTGCGCACGGCCTCGACAGCGGCGGCACCATGCTTGGGCACGGCGCGGTCCAGCTGCATCCAGGCGCCGGCACCGCCGAAGCCCATCACCAGCACCAGGGCTGAACACAGCGCGGCAACGATGCCGATGTCCTTGTAGAAGCACAGACCGACGATGGCCAGTGCCACGCCGGCAAGCGCCACGCCCTGGCCAGCAGCGCCTTGCGACAAGGCGGTGCGCACGACCTTCAGGAAGCTGTTCGGGTCTTCATGTGCCGTTGGCTTTACGTGGATGTATTTCTTGCGGCCGGCCCAGAAGATCATCGTGGCGATGAACATGAACACGCCCGGAATGCCGAAGGCCACGCTGGCGCCGAACTCCTTCAGGAAGATCGGCATCAGCAGCGAGGCGAAGAAGGAGCCGAAGTTGATGATCCAGTAGAAGCCGTCGAAGACCTTTTGTGCCAGCGAGCGATTGCTCTGGTCGAACTGGTCGCCCACGAAACTGCTGACCAGCGGCTTGATGCCGCCCGAGCCCAGTGCGATCAGGAACAGGCCGGCGTAGAAGCCCTTCAGGTTGTCCTCGAACACCGCCAGGAAGGCATGGCCCACGCAGTACAAGAGGCTGAGCCAGAAGATGGTGTTGTACTTGCCGAAGAAACGGTCGGCCAGCCAGCCGCCCAGCAGCGGGAAGAAGTAGACGCCGATGACGAAGGTGTGGAACACATCCTTGGCTTCGCCCTTGCGCAGCGGTTCCGGAATCGACAGCAAGAGGCTGGTCATCAGGAACACGGTCAGGATGTTGCGCATGCCGTAGAAGCTGAAGCGCTCACATCCTTCGTTGCCGATGATGTAAGGGATCTGCGGCGGCATCTTGGGCGCGGCCGCGCTGGCGGGCTGCTGATTGGCGATGGTCGTCACGGCTTGTCTCTCTTGATGGTGTTGTAGGTCTTCAAGTAGAAACGCCGCCGGGCGGTGAGCTCGGCGGCGTGATTCGCTCGGGCTTGATCAGCCCTGTGCTTCGAAGGGCAGCTTGATCTGGCTGAGGTCCTTCTTGGTCTCGACCAGGACCAGCGGGCCTTCGTCGATCTGGGCCACGGGCGGCCGTTCGCGCGGCACGTGGACGGCCTTGGGCTCGGCAGCCATGGCGGCCTGGGTTTCGCGGATCTTGTCGGCATCCGAATTCACCCATTGCAGGCCAGCGCCTTCGGCGACAGCGTGCAGCGCGTCAATCGGCAGCTCGAAGCGCTCGACCACCGGTGCGGCGGGCGGCGGGGCCACCACGGCAACGGCTGCAGCAGCGCGAGGAGCCGGCGGCGGCGCTTCCGGCGGAGGTGCGGCCGGCGGCGGTGCCTCTGGCGGCGGCGCGCTCGGCGGCGGCGCTTCGCCTTCGTCATCACCTTCGCCCAGGCTCTGAGGCGCAGGTGCTGCGCTCAGCTCCAGCTGGGCCGGTACGCCACCTTCTGCATTGCCTTCAACCGTCGAGCCATCTTCACGTCGTTCACGGCGATAGCGGTCACGGCTGCGGCGGCGACGGCCATCGCGGCCTTCTTCGCCAGCTTCGCCAGCTTCGCCAGCTTCGGCAGGCGCTGCTGTTGCGCCTTCCGCGGCGGCTTGCTCATCGCCTGCGGCTGCAGTGGCGGTGCTGTCTTCGCTGCTCGGTGCTTCCGCGCCTTCGGCGGCAGCTTGCTGGCCATCGCCGGCTTCCTGGCCGCGGTCACGGCCACCGCGACGGCGGCGGCGGCGACCTTGACGCTCTTCGCTGCTGGCTTCACCGGCAGCCGACTCGATGCCATCAGGTTGCGTGTCGGCAAATGCCGGTTGGTCGATCAGCGCTTCGGGCTTGGCTGCCAGTTCGGCATGTGCTGCGGTTTCGACCGGACGCTCGTTGCGCTCGCCGCGTTCACCACGCTGACGACCACCGCGCTCACCACGCTCACCACGTTCCTGGCGCTCGCCGCGCTCCGGACGTTGTTGCTGCTGCTGCTGTTCGCCGCGCGCTTCCTGGCCTTCTGGCTTGTTGGCATCGCTGCGACGGCCGCGTTGCTGCTGCTCGCCACGCTGGCCCTCGTTGCGGCCACCTTCGCCGCGCGCTTCCGCCGGCTTGGCTTCGCCACGACCGCCACGGCCGCCGCGGCCTTCACCACGTTCACCGCCGCGTTCGCTGCGCTCACCACGCTCGCCGCCACGGCCACCACGGCCACCACGGTCGCCCCGGCCTTCACCGCGCTTGCCATCCTTGCGCTCGCCCGTGGGCTTGGCTTCGGTCGGTGCCTTGACGGGCTCGGCCACAGGGGCCGGCTCGCCACCAAAGATGCTCTTCAGCCAGCCCATGAAGCCGCCACCTGCGGCCGGAGCCGCCACCGGTACTGCCACGGGCGCAGCGGCCTTGGCCACCGGCTCGGGCTTGGGCACAGCGACCGGAGCGGGCGACTCGGGCAGGATGCCCTTGATCACCGGCTCCTGCTTGCTCTTGCCCTTGTCGTCGCTACCACGGCGGGTGATGCCGACCTCATCGGTCGACTCTTCGATCATGGTGTAGCTGGCCTGCAGGTTTTCCAGACGCGGGTCGTCGTGGCGCAGGCGCTCCAGCTTGTAGTTGGGCGTTTCGAGATGGCGATTGGGCACCAGCAGCACGGTGACGCGCTGCTTCAGCTCGATCTTGGTGATCTCGGTGCGCTTCTCGTTGAGCAGGAAGCTGGTCACTTCCACCGGCACTTGCACGTGCACGGCAGCCGTGTTGTCCTTCATCGCCTCTTCCTGGACCATGCGCAGGATCTGCAGCGCGCTGGACTCGGTGTCGCGGATGTGGCCGGTGCCGTTGCAACGCGGGCAGGTGATGTGGTTGCCTTCGGAGAGGGCCGGGCGCAGGCGCTGGCGCGAGAGTTCGAGCAGGCCGAACTTGCTGATCGAGGCGAACTGAACGCGGGCACGGTCCTGGCGCAGCGCATCGCGCAGGCGCTGTTCGACTTCGCGGCGGTTCTTCGACTCTTCCATGTCGATGAAGTCGACAACGATCAGGCCGCCCAGGTCACGCAGACGCATCTGGCGCGCGATTTCATCGGCGGCTTCCAGATTG
The DNA here is from genome assembly GCF_044043925.2 of Paucibacter sp. JuS9. Taxonomy (NCBI): domain Bacteria; kingdom Pseudomonadati; phylum Pseudomonadota; class Betaproteobacteria; order Burkholderiales; family Sphaerotilaceae; genus Roseateles; species Paucibacter sp. JuS9. The sequence continues at coordinate 2,993,968 of NZ_CP194172.1, read as the reverse complement.
GTGCGGGTGGCGGTTTCCTCGATGTCGCCGCCACGGGTGGCGCGGGCCGAGTTCACGTCCACCGAAACCAGCGCTTCGGTGTGGTCGATCACGATGGCGCCGCCCGAGGGCAGGTTGACCGTGCGGCTGAAGGCGGTTTCGATCTGGTGTTCGATCTGGAAGCGGCTGAACAGCGGCGCGTCGTCGCGATAGCGCTTCACGCGATGGCCCTGGTCGGGCATCACGTGGTTCATGAACTGGCTGGCCTGCTCGTACAGGTCGTCGGTGTCGATCAGGATCTCGCCGATGTCGGCTGTGAAGTAGTCGCGGATCGCGCGGATCACCAGCGAGCTTTCCTGATAGATCAGGTAGGCGCCCTTGCCGCCCTTGGATGCGTCATCGATCGCAGTCCAGAGCTTCAACATGTAGTTCAGGTCCCACTGCAGCTCGGCAGCGGAACGGCCGATGCCGGCAGTGCGGGCGATCAGGCTCATGCCCTTCGGATACTCGAGCTGGTCGAGGTTTTCCTTCAGCTCTTCGCGGTCTTCGCCCTCGATGCGGCGCGAAACGCCACCACCGCGCGGGTTGTTGGGCATCAAGACCAGGTAGCGGCCGGCCAGGGAGACGAAGGTCGTCAGGGCAGCGCCCTTGTTGCCCCGTTCTTCCTTCTCGACCTGGACCAGAAGTTCCTGGCCTTCACGGATGCAGTCCTGGATGCGTGCGCTGCGCACGTCCACGCCTTCGCGGAAATACTGACGGGCGATTTCCTTGAAGGGCAGGAAACCGTGGCGGTCTTCGCCGTAGTCGACGAAACAGGCTTCGAGCGAAGGCTCGACGCGGGTCACGACCGCCTTGTAGATATTGCCCTTGCGCTGCTCGCGGCCTTCGATTTCGGTTTCGAAGTCCAGCAGCTTCTGGCCATCAACGATCGCAAGACGCCGCTCTTCCTGCTGCGTCGCGTTGATCAACATACGCTTCATACATCACTCCTCGCGCGCCAGCCGCAAAGGCTTGGCGCGCAGCATGCCGTCGCCTGACCGGATGCCGGTCAGGGCGACTGTTCGATGCATGCGCTTTCGTGAGGAACCGAGGAAGGAATCGCCCTGGACTGGTGCTTGATCGAAGCTTGGCTTCGTTTCAGCAGCGCAGCGTTGGCGCGTGCGTGACGACAGACGGCGCAGTAGCAGGGTCCCGTTGACGCAACGCTCTTGGCGATGCGGCCCGGCCACGGCCGAGGGCTGCGCCGGCAACAGGCCGGGGCAGCGCGCGAAGGCGGTGGGGGGTGAGGGGATTCGTGCTCATGGCGCGGACTGTTGGACGCTGCCACCAGGCGGTCTGACAAATAGCCGACCGGCCTGCTGGCTCAAAAAAACCTTTGTCTGATGCCGCCCTTGATAGGCAAAGTCGGCATGGCTCGTTCTTCTCTACTTGCGCTTCAGGTGCTACGCCGCCCGCCGCCTGCTCACTTGGGGATCAGGCCCGCATGCCGCGATGGCACCTTGCATCACCGGGTTGTTTGACCGGGCCGGAACTTGCGCTCCTCCCCTGTCGCCACCGTCAGCTTTCAGCGTTCCCGCACTGTTCGCACAGGTAAAATCTGATAAATCAAACACTTAGAGCGGACTTGTGGTGAGCAACATTATACGGGCCAAAACCCAGCGGCCGGCCGCTGCGAAGAAGCCCAAGCCCCTGCTTGCCGCGACAGCCAAGCCCAAACCGATACTGACTCCCGCACCGGCCCCGGTGCAAGAGCGGCCGCAGGTACGACGAGTGACCGTGGATGAAGGCTCGGCCGGCCAGCGCCTGGACAACTTCCTCCTGAGGGAACTCAAGGGTGTGCCCAAGACTCACGTCTACCGGGTGATCCGGGCTGGCGAGGTGCGGGTCAACAAGGGCAGGGCCCATGCCGACACCCGGCTCGAGATCGGTGACGAAGTCCGCGTACCGCCAGTTCGTCTGCCTGAAAAAGCTGCAGGTCCGGTCGTGCCGGCCAAGGAATTTCCCGTCGTCTTCGAGGACGATCACCTGATCGCCGTCAACAAGCCGGCCGGCGTGGCGGTGCACGGCGGCTCGGGTGTGAGCTTCGGCGTGATCGAGCAATTGCGTCAGGCCCGTCCGACGGCCAAGTTCCTCGAACTGGTGCACCGTCTCGACAAGGAAACCTCGGGCCTCTTGCTGATCGCCAAGAAGCGCAGCGCGCTCACCGCCCTGCAAGACCAGTTCCGCGAGCGCGAAACCGGCAAGACCTATGCGGCCCTGGTGATCGGCGACTGGGCCGAGAACAAGAAGGTCATCGACGTTGCACTGCTGAAGTTCACCGGCAGCGATGGTGAGCGCTGGGTGCGGGTGGTCGAGAACTCGCACGATCCGCAGGCCGATCAGGCCAAGCGTTCGATCAGCCTGGTTCGGGTTGCGCAGAGGCTCAAGGGCTTCAGCCTGCTGGACGTGACCATCAAGACCGGCCGCACGCACCAGATCCGGGTGCACCTGGCACATGCCGGCCACCCCATCGTTGGCGATCCCAAGTATGGCGACTTCGAAGCCAACCGCGCGATGGCCCGTGGTGCCTTGAAGTTCGACCGCATGTTTCTGCATGCCAAGCGCCTGCAGTTCACCCATCCGGCCAGCGGCGAGACGCTGGAGTTGCTGGCCGAGCTGCCGCAAGACTGTGCCGACCTGGTGAAGGCGCTGCGCCCATGAGCCGCCGGCCGCAGCGTTTCGATCTGATCGTCTTTGACTGGGACGGCACGCTTTACGACTCGACGGCGCTGATCGGCCAATGCATCCAAGCTGCCGCTGCAGACCTTGACCTGCCTGTGCCCAGCGACGAGCAGGCCAGCTACGTGATCGGCCTGGACCTCTACCAGGCCCTGGCGCATGCGATGCCGACCCTGCCCCGCGAGCGCTATCCCGAACTGGGCCAGGCCTTTCGCCGCCACTTCTTTGCCGCTGAAGACCAACTGAGCCTGTTTGAAGGCGCGCTGGACATGTTGCGCGAGCTCAAGGCCCGCAACCACTGGCTGGCCGTTGCCACGGGCAAGAGCCGCAAGGGCCTGGACCGGGTGCTGCAGGCACCCGACCTGCTGGGCTTGTTCGACGGCACCCGCACTGCCGACGAAACCGCCGGCAAGCCCGACCCGACCATGCTCTTGCAGTTGATGCGCGAATTTGGCACCGAGCCGGAGCGCACCTTGATGATCGGCGATACCAGCCACGACCTGCAACTCGCCCTCAATGCCGGTACCGCCAGCCTGGGCGTTGGCTATGGCGCGCATGACCCCGCCGAACTCACGGCATTCGGCGCGCTGCATATTTGCCACTCCGTTCCCGAATTGCAGCGCTGGCTGCTCGACCATGCCTGAAGAACAAGACAACAAGCCGCTTGGCCAGCCCCTGTGTGCGTCCAATGAGCTGGAAGAGCGCGGCCGCGCCCACAGCTTCGACGTCCTGCAATACAGCCAGCCGGCGCGCGCCTTTGCGCTGCGCTTCGAAGGCCAGGTGGTGGCCTACCTGAACCGCTGCGCCCATGTGCCCACCGAGATGGACTGGCAGGAGGGCGAGTTTCTCGACGCTGACAAGGAGTACATCATGTGCTCCATCCACGGCGCGGTGTACGACCCGCTGACCGGCCGTTGTGTCACCGGCATGTGCGGCCGCATGGGCCTGACCAAGATCGATGTGGCCGAGAAGGAAGGCCACGTGTATTGGTATCCTTCCCGCGATACCAAGCCGGCTTTTGAAGATTGATTGAGCGCCCTGAAATGAACGACGACCTGCCCCAGCCTTTTCCCGATCCGAAGCCGGCATCTTCATCTTCAGCACCGGAGCGCGCTGCCGGCTACGAACAGTTGCTGGCCCAGTTCGCGCAGAGCTATCTGGCGGACCGCCGCAGCGAGCGCCGCTGGCGCGTGTTCTTCCGGCTGCTTTGGCTGGCCTTCTTCTTCACCTTGGCCTGGGTCTTGTTCTTCTCGCAGCGTCACCATGGCAGTGCACCGAACACGCCGCACACCGCCTTGATCGAGCTGCGCGGCGAAATTGCGGTCGATTCAGATGCCAGTGCCGAGCTGATGATCTCGGCCTTGAAGAATGCCTTCGAGGACGAGGGCACACAGGCCGTGGTGCTGCGCATCAATTCGCCCGGCGGCAGCCCGGTACAGGCCGGCATCGTCTATGACGAGATCCAGCGACTGAAGGCCATTCACCACAAGAAGGTCTATGCGGTGGTCGAGGAAATCTGTGCCTCCGGTGCCTACTACATTGCCGCTGCCGCCGACGAGATCTATGTGGACAAGGCTTCCATCGTCGGCTCGATCGGCGTCTTGATGGATGGTTTTGGCTACACCGGCCTGATGGAAAAGCTCGGCGTCGAGCGCCGCCTGCTGACCGCGGGCAGCAACAAGGGCATGCTGGACCCGTTCACGCCCATGTCAGCCCCGCAGCGCGCCTATGCGCAAGCGATGCTGGACCAGATCCACGCCCAGTTCATTGCTGTCGTCAAGGAAGGCCGCGGCAAGCGCCTGAAGGAAACGCCGGAGACCTTCTCCGGCCTGTTCTGGAACGGCGAGCAGGCGATCAAGATGGGCCTGGCCGACCAGTTCGGCAGCCTGGACTTTGTCGCGCGGGAAGTGATCAAGGCCGAAGAGGTGATCGACTACACGCCGCACGACAACGTGGCCGAACGCCTGGCCAAGCGTTTCGGCGCGGCCATGGGTGAGGGCGCAGTCAAGGCGCTGCGCAAGTTCGGCGATATCCGCTGATAGTGAGGATCAGCGGGTGCTGCGGCGGCGCAGCGCCAATACCATGGCGCCGAGCGCCAGGGCCACCAGGGCCAGGCCTTGCGGTTCGGGCACGCGGGCCGGCAAGGCCTGCTCGCGCATCGGCTCGTAGCCGATCTCGATGGTCGACAGCATGTTGTTCGCAATCACCGTGCCCTCCCAATGCCCGGAGCTGGCGGCAATGATGTCGGCCTGAGAAGCCAGCAGGGTGCCGTAGCCGGAGTGCAGTTCGACCTTGTCGGCGTTCATCACATTGAAGATCAGGCGGTCGGCGAAGGCGGCCAGATTGCTGCCCAGGTAGTCGTAGCCGAACTTCAAGGTGCCACTGGCCGTCAGGTTGATGACGATGTAGTCGTCGCTGTCGAAGCTGCTCGCATCGAGCGTGAAGGCCTTCAGAACGCTGTCGCCGATATTGAAGATCTGCAGGCCTGCGCCCGGCTTGGCGCTGCCGCCATGCAAGCCCAGATCCCAGCCGCGCGTGATCGTGCCGGTATTGCCAAGCGTGCCGAGCTCGCCGGAGAGGCCGCGCAACAGCGTGGCGGTGTCGGTGAACATCTGCTGAATGCTTGCTTGTTCACCCTTGCTCAGTGACAGGTGCTTGGCCGAGCCGAGGTCAGCGCCGCCATAGATGCCGGTGCCTTGCTGCACGCCGCCAGACAGCCATGCAGCCTGGGCCGGGCCCATGCCGATGTTGGTGTTGACCCCGACATCGGTCGGCCCGTTGTAGATCGCACCGTCGCGGATCTTCACGTTGCCGCCAACGACGAGGCTGGGTGCAGCGCTGCCGTCTGGACCACGCGCAGACGGGTTGCGATAACCGACCGTGATGCTGTTGATGTCGACATTGCCGCGCACGGCCAGCCGGCCTTCGATGTCGGAGTGAGCGGTCAGGTTGCCGAAAAAGAAGCCGCTGTAGTCGCCTGCGGCCCCGAGGTTCACCACCGGACTGGCTTGTGCGGCGGTGGCCATGGCCAGCAGCATGCCGGCGCAAATGCCCTTGACGGCGCGCAGCGGTGCGCCGCCCAGCCTGGATCGACCTGTCTTCATTCCCTCATCCCTCATCCGAAGTTGTTGTTTCGCCGTCAATCGCTGTGTGGCGCGTAGGTCCGGCGAGCAGCGCGAATTCTAGGAAGAGGGGCCGGCCCCGCGCTTCCCCCGAGTTCGGGTGAAGCGCGGGACCGCGTGTGAGTTAGTGCACGGATTCAGGCCTGGATATAGCTGGTCTTGACGCTGGTGAAGAACTCCGCCGCGTAACTGCCCTGCTCGCGCGGCCCGTAGCTGGAGCCCTTGCGGCCACCGAAGGGCACGTGATAGTCCACGCCTGCCGTGGGGCAGTTCACCATCACCATGCCGGCCTGCGAATTTCGCTTGAAATGGCTGGCGTGCTTGAGGGAGCTGGTGCAGATGCCGCTGGAGAGGCCGAAGGGCGTGTCGTTGGCGAGCTTCAGGCCGTGCTCGTAGCTGTCGCAGGGAATCAGGCTCAGGACCGGGCCGAAGATTTCCTCCTGGCAATGGCGCATCGCGTTGTCGCAATCGCCGAACAAGGCAGGTGCCAGGTAGTGGCCGGGTCTTTCAAGCGTCAGGAGCTCGCCGCCGGCCAACAGGCGGGCGCCTTCCTGGCGCGCGATAGCGATGTAATCGAGGTCCTGCTGCAATTGGCTCGCATCGACCACAGGCCCGATCTGCGTCTGCGCTTTCAATGCATGGCCGACCCGCAGTGCACGCGTCAGCTCGGTCATGTGCTCGGCGAAGCGGGTGTAGATCGAACGCTCCACGATGATGCGGCTCGAGGCGGTACAGCGCTGGCCGGTCGAATAGAAGCCGCCCTGGATGGCGCAGTTCACTGCCTGTTCCAGGTCGGCGTCGGCCAGCACCACGAGCGGGTTCTTGCCGCCCATCTCCAGCTGGAACTTGGCGCCACGCTTGACCGCGGCGAGTGCCACACGCTGTCCGGTGGCTTGTGAGCCGGTGAAGCTGATGCCGGCCACGCGCCGGTCATCCAAGAGAGCCTGACCAACGACCGAGCCCGGCCCCATTACCAGGTTGAACACGCCGGCCGGCAGGCCGGCGCGGGAGATGATGTCGGCAAGCAGCCAGGCCGAGCCCGGCACCAGCTCGGCCGGCTTGAACACCACGGTGTTGCCATAGGCCAGTGCCGGCGCGATCTTCCAGGCGGGAATGGCGATGGGGAAATTCCAGGGCGTGATGATGCCGACGACGCCCAGCGGCTCGCGGGTCACCTCGATCTCGATGCCGGGCCGCACCGAGGCCAGCTTGTCGCCCCGCACGCGCAAGGCCTCCTGCGCGAAGAACTTGAAGATCGCGGCGGCGCGGCCCACCTCGCCGATGGCTTCGGGCAAGGTCTTGCCTTCCTCTCGGGCCAGCATCTGGCCCAACTCCTCGCGGCGGGCCTGGATCTCGCTGCCGATCTTGTCGAGTGCGTCGGCACGCATTTGCGGGCTGCTCAGGCCCCAGGCGGGTGCGGCGGCATGTGCGGCCGCAATGGCTTCTTCGGCCTGAGCTGCGTCGGCCTGGGCGTAGTGGCCGACCAGGTCCTCGGTGTCCGAGGGGTTGATGTTGGGCCGTTCGCTGACGCCGTTCAGCCATTGGCCGGCAATGTAGTTGGCTTGCATGAGAGGCTCGCAGTTGGAATATTGCAAATATATCTAATTGCCAAGCCGGACAGCCTTTGCTCAGGGTTTGGTGCGGCTTGCCGTCAATGCGGGTTCCTCGTTGCCCGGCCCGCCCAAGCCGCCCAGTGCTCGCTGCAGGCTGCTCGCGCTGGGCTTGTCGACGAAGACGCAGCGCTTGCCGTGGCGCTTGCAATGGTCCTTCACGCGCCAGTAGGCGTCATGGCTGATGCAGCCGGTCTGGCAGATCACCAGGTCGGCAGCGGCCAGGCTTGCGTCCAGCTTGCCCACGGCATCTTCCTCGCCGCCGTCATGATGAAGGAAGCGACCGCCGGTTCGCTCGATCAGCTGGCGATAGACGGGCACGACGGATTGGCGGCCGCCCACGCAAAGCACCGAGCGTTCGTTCAGTTCGGGCAGGGCTTGCTCAGCGTCGGCGAGAGTCGTCACCGAACTCGCCGCAGCCAGCGCCTGCAGTGCATCTTCGGCGCGGCGGCGTTCGCGCTGCTGCTGTTGCTGCGCGATCAGCAAGCTGCGCTCCAATTCATGGATGCGGGCCAGTTGCACGCGGATATGTTCCGACTGCTCCTGGCGATGGCGCAAGCCGGGCACGGCGGCCTCGAGGGCCTGCATCTCTTCGCGCAGGCCGGCCAGAAGCGTGTCGCGACCGACCAGCTCGGCGCGCATGCGCAGATTGTCGGCTTGCAGGCGCTCCATCTCGAGAGCCCGCTCTTGAGTCAAGCGCGTGTTGCGGCTCTGCGCCTGCGCCAGCTCGCGCCCGAGCACGCGGTTCTCCTCTTGCAGGGTGTCGATCCGCACCAGGTCGGCACGCTCGGCACTGCCCACCTGGTGCTGCAGCATGTGGATGCCGCGCAGCACCAGCTCCTGCAACGCGGTATCGCAACGTGCATGCGTCAAGGTGGCCCACAGCGCGCCGGGCACGTCGTTGCCATGCTGGGCAGCGGCCCACCAGCGCGCCAGGGCTTCCGTGCTCTTGTGCTGGGCGGACAGGCGCAGCGCGGGCGCATAGCGCTGATCCAACTCCTTCTGCAGGAGCTCGGCGATGGGCGAGCGCCGGTTGCAATCGTTGATGGCGCCGCAGTGCAGCTCGTAGTCGCCCGCCATGGCCAGGCCGCCCAGCACCTTGGCCAGCCGTCGACGCAAGAGCGGCATTGGCAGGCAGACGCCGATCACCGGGCAAAGCGCCTGCGAGGGCATTTCCCACAAGCGTCGACGGCGAGAGCCTTGCTGGCTCACCGAGGCCGGCACCGGCAATGCCAGCGGCGCGCTGGGGCCGCTGCTCTCAATGGGCAACCGGCTGAAGATGTTGTTGCTAATCTCTTTGTCGCACACGGCCTTCCTCCTCCTCTTGAAAAACACTCACTGCAGGGCGAAGCGGATTGGGTACTCGACCCAGGCTGCCAGGCGCTGCTCGCCGCGCCGTGCCGGCAGATAGGGGCAGGCCATGGCGATCTGGCGTGCCGCTTCGTCAAGCAGGCGCCAGCCGCTGCCACCTTGCACAAGCACCTCGGCCGCGCGGCCTTGCTCATTGACCTGCACACGCAGCAGAACCTGACCCTGGACGCCGCGCTCGCGCAGCATGGCTGGGTAGCGCCGCTCCACGCCACGAGCGCTGCAGGTGCCGTGTTCAGGTGGCAGCGCGGCCGGTTGATAGCTTGCTTGCGGCGGCTGCTCGGCACGGATGGCGGCAGGTGCCGGCGCTGCGGCCGCCGCAATGACTTGCGGCGCCGTTTGCACTGCGGCAGAGGGCGGAGCAGCGCCGGTCTCAGCTGCGGCGATGACCTGGAACTCCGGCGCCGACAGCAGCGCTGGCATCGCCGGGCTTGGCAGCGTGGGCACCTGCGCTTGAGGCCGGGGAGCCGGTGTTGCTGCGACCGCTGCTGGAATCAGGCGTGTCGTCAGGACCGCGGCCTGGGCCTTTGGATACAGCCCTGTGCCCTGCATGGCGAGCATCAGCGCCAGGCCGTGCACCGCCGCCGTCAATGCGAGACCGGTCTTGTTCATCTCAGGCGGCCTGGGCCAGGCACTGCAGCGGGCTGGCCAGCACCGCCAGACCCTCGGCGTCGCGCAGCAGGCGCATGCGTACGCCATAGAGCTGCTCCAGCAGCGGCAGGCAGGCAGGCACGGCATCGCAATCGGCGAGGATGCGGCCTTCGCGCAGCAGCCACAGGCGATCGAAGTGATTGAGGGCGATGTTCAAGTCATGCAGTACCGCCACCAGCGCATGGCCGCGCTCGGTCGCGAAATGCTGCATGGCCTGCATCAGCTCCAGGGTGAGGCCTGGGTCCAGCGCGGCCAGCGGCTCGTCAAACAGCAAGAGGCCTTTGCGCTCGTCCCAGGCTTGGGCAAACACGCGGGCCAATTGCACGCGCGCCTGCTCGCCGCCGGAGAGGCTGTCGAAGCGTCGGCCGATCAGGTGGCTCGCCTGCGCCTGCGCCATGGCCAGTTCGGCAATTCGCGCCTGTTGCGGGTCGTTGCGCAGCGCAACGCGCCCCAGGGTGACGACCAGTTCCACCGGCAGCCCAAAGGCCACGCCGTGGGTTTGTGGCAGGACCGCGCGGCGGCGGGCAAGGCTGGCGATCGGCCATTCGGCCAGCGCGCGGCCATCGAGGACAAGGCTGCCGCTGGCCGGCGCCAGCTCTCGCGCCAGCAGCTTCAGGAGGCTGGACTTGCCGGCGCCGCTGGGGCCAAGAATTGCCACACGTTCTTCCGGCCGCAGCATCAGATTGAAAGGGCCGAACCGCTGCCTGCCAAGGACCAGCGTTGCGTTGTCGATCTTCATCAGCGCACTCATCAAGCACTCCCCGTTTTTCGCATCGCGCTTCTGAGCAGCCAGAGGAACCAGGGCGCTCCGATCAAGGCGCTGAACACGCCCACCGGCACTTCGGCCGGGCTCGCGACCGTGCGGCCCAGCGTGTCTGCAATCAGCAGCAGCAGGGCGCCGCTCACCATGGCAACCGGAATCAAGCGGCGTTGATCGGCGCCGACGAACTGGCGCGCCAGATGCGGCGCCATCAGGCCGATAAAGCCGATGTTTCCGCACCAGGCCACGGCGAGCGCGCTGAGCAGGGCCAGCAGGGCGATGGAGCGAACTCGCAGACCCTGCACCTCAATGCCCACATGCGCCGCAGCGGCTTCGCCCAAGGCCAAGGCATTGAGCCCTTGGGCCATCCGCAGCGCGACCGAGGAACCCAGCGCGAGGGCGACCAGCATCACGCCAGCCATGATCCAGTTCGCACCGGCCAGCGAGCCCAGCGTCCAGAAGTTGATGGCCCGCAGTTGCTCGTCGTTGGCGAGGTTGCTGCACAGGCCGATCAGCGCGAAGCACATCGCCTGCAAGGCCAGGCCGGTCAGCAGGAGCCCGGCGATCGAGCCCGGCGCAAGCCAACGCGCCATCCGTTCAAGCGCGAAGCAGACGATCAGCGCACCCGCGAAGCCGACCATCGGCAGCATCCACATCCGAAAGGCCGGCGGCAGCGCAAACTGCAGGCTGGCAAACACGGTCAGCGACAAGGCCACGGCCGCGCCTGCGCCGCTGCTGACACCCAGCAAGGCCGGGTCGGCCATGGGATTGCGGAACAGCGCTTGCGCCAGCGAGCCTGCCAAGGCCAGGGCGGCGCCGACAGCCATGGCCAGCACCAGGCGCGGCAGCCTCAGTTGCCACAGCACATGCGCGCTGCCGCTGAAGGCCTCGGTCTGCACCCAGGGTGGCAAGAGCCAGTCGCCCAAAGGAATCGGCAGCGCGCCCACCTGGGCGCACACGACAGCCGCCACCAGCGTCAGCAAGGTCATTGCTGCGACAGACGAGAGGCGCGACAGCTTGCGTGCTGGCATGACGGCGCCGCCTAGGGTCAAATCTTGCTTCATGCCTTGTACAAGGACTCGGCCAATCTGGGCAGCAGCTGCGGCAGGCGCGGGCCGAAGCCGAGCAGCTCCAGCGCGTCATATGCAATGACGCGCTTGGCGCGACCTGCTGGCGTCAAGGCCAGCCCTGGTGCTTGCAAGAGCGGCGCGATGCCGCCGGCGGCTTGCAGGCCCTCATTGGTCGTCAGGATCACGTCCGGCGCAGCGGCAATAGCCGCTTCAGGCGTCAGCTGCTTGTAGCCACTCACGCCAGCCAGTGCGTTGCGAGCGCCGGCGTAGGTCAGCATGGCATCCGCAGCCGTGCCTTCGCCTGAAATGCGCAATTGCGCCATGCTGTGAGCCAGCACGAAGAGCACGCGCGGCGGCTTGCTCGCCTGGCTGAGCTGTTGCACGCGCTGCTGACCGGTCGCCCAGCCATTGCGCATGCGTTCAACCAGCGCGCGAGCTTGCGGCGTTCGTCCGAGCAGTTCGCCGACACGCTCGACGCGCGCCAGCAGGCCTTCGAACCGGTGCTCCGAGCGCAGGATGTGCAGCGGCACCTTGGCCAGTTCGAGCTGGCGCAGGACGGCCGGCGGGCCGGCGTCTTCGGTCGCGAGTACCAGCGTTGGCGCCAGCGCCAGCAGACCTTCGGCCGACAGTGTTCGCATGTAGCCAACGTCCGGCAGCATGCGTGCAACGGCCGGGTAGACCGAGGTGCTGTCCACACCGACCAGCGAGGCTTCGGCGCCCAGCGCATAGACCACTTCGGTCATAGAGCCGCCGACGCTGATCAGGCGCTGCGCCGGCGCTGCATGGGCTTGCCGCAATGCCAGCGCGGCAGGCGCCAGCGCCAGCAAGGCGCGGCGGTTCAGCATGCGGCCTCCGATGGCGCCGTGTCGGTCAGGCTTTCCAGCAGCTCGCGCCAGTCGCAGCGCTCGGCCTGGCCCGGCTTGCGCTCGCCGAAGAACTGGGCGATCAGCTGTTGCCTGTCGTCGAACAGTTCCAGCGAACAGACCAATCCGTCGCTGGTGGGCTTGCGCACAGCCCAAGCGCTGGCGATGTGGTCTTCGCGAAGATGAAGGTTGAAGCCCGAGTCCAGCACATTGAGCCATGGCCCCATCACGGCTACTCGCTTCACGGCGCCGCTGTGGATCTGGATCATGCCGGGGTTGCCAACGAAGCACATGATGGGCACGGCCTCCTGAGCCGCGCGGCTGAGCAGTTCCTGCGCGCTTGCCGCAGCCAGCGGCTGGGCGAATCCGGGATCCGCCAGGCGCAGGGCCTGGGTGCGCGAGACGCCGAAGCGCTTGAGCATGCCGAAGAACTCGTGCGTGTCGCGCATCGAAGCCCAGGCCTCGCGGAAAGCCTTCACGTCGACTTCCGAATCCGGCTTCTCAGCCGCGTCGGACCAGGCCTGGCCCAGCTCGATGCCAGGCTGCTGGTCGTCGGCCAGGAACAGTTCGACCAGCGATTCAAACGCCGCGACATTGGTGCCGGGGCGCAGGAAGATCTTGTGCACGGCCTGGCCGGCCGGGTCGAAGAATTGCAGGCTGCGCTGCACGGCGCCGTCTGCTAGGCGCTCTGCAATCGTAAAGCCGTGAGCCCATTGCGAATAGAACACGCGCAGGTCGATGGCGCCGCCAAGCACCAGGCCGACGCCGTGCTGCGTGCTGGCATTGGCATAGACGCCGACCTTCTCGTGCACGCAGGACTCGTTGCGGGTTAGCGCCAGCAATTCACCGAGCGGTTCCAGCGACTCGATCAGCAGGCTCCACTCGGCGCGCAGGCGGCGGGCTTGCAGCGGCGATTCGTCGGGAGCGAACCGCCCGCAATGGGCGGCAATCAGTTCGCCTTCGGAGACCGCCAGCCGTGCCGCGATGTCGCGGTGGCGAGCTGGCTTGTCGGCTTGCTGGCGTGCCGAGGCAAAGGCCTGGCGGATGCTTTCAAAGCTGGCTTGCATGGTTTCCTTTCCTTGATCAGAAGTCGGCGCGCAGCGACAGCTGCAGTTGACGGCCGGAGGCGGTATAGGCATCGAGCACGGTGCTGTTGGCGGCGATGCCGCGCACGTCAGACCAGCGCCAGTACTTTTTTTCGGTGGCATTGGTGATGAAGGCAGCGAGGCGCAAGCCCTTGCTGATGTTGTAGGTGGCGCCCAGGTCCAGCACGTCGTAGCTGGGGGGCAGGAAGTTGGTCGCGGCGCTGGTGCGCGAAGCCGGCTTGGCCGCGCTGTGCAGCCACGAAGCCTGCAGTTCCCAGTCGCCTGTTTCCCAGCGCGCGGCGAAGCTGGCGCGCGTTGGTTGCACGGTGTCCAGCGGCGTTTCGATGCCAGCACGCTCGCTGTGACCGCGGGCTTGCGAGATGGCGGTGCTGAACGACAGACCTGGCATCGCTTGCCACATCAGTCGCGCTTCAGCACCGCGGATGCGGGCCCTTGCGAGATTGACGTACTGGAACACCAAGGGGTTGGCGGTCGTGCCGGCGCCGCTCGCCACTTCCTGGCTGATGAAGTCGCGGTAGCGGTTGTCGAAGGCGCTCAACTGCCAGCGCAGCGTTTCAGTGACCTTGCCGCGCACGCCAGCTTCCAGGCTGTTCGCATGCTCAGGCTTCAGGTCGGGGTTTCCAATGCTGCGGTAGCCCTGGGCCGGATTGGCGAAGCCGTTGTTGACCTGGTCCGGCGTCGGTGCGCGGAAGCCTTGCGACCATTGCGCATAGGGTTGGAAACCCGGCGCCGCGCGCCAGATCAGGCCCAGGCGCGGCGTGACGGCCTGGTCTGACAGCGCCACCACGGTGCCGCCGGTGTAGCCGTCCGCCTTGGGCTTGAGCGAATAGTGCTCGAAGCGTAGGGCCGGGATCAGGCTGAAGTCCCCGGCCTCGATCTCGTCCTGCACGAAGGCGCCGGCCAGCGTGTAGTCGGTGTCGGGGAAGGGCTTGTTCGGGAACGCCTCGCCAGCCGGCGGCACCGTGCCGTCGCGCAGGCCTGCGATGCGGTTGCGGCTGACATCCAGGCCATAGCTCAGGCGCTGACCACTCAGCTGCGTCTGGCCGATGCTGGAAAGGCCGATCAGCTTTTCCTTGTAGGAGCCGTCACGGGTGCGGTCGGCCGACACGTGGCGATCTTCAAAGGCGTACTGGCGGGTTTCGCTGTCCTGCACATAGACCGTCGTCTTCAAGGACTGCAGCCATTCGGCATTCAGGTCCTCATAGTGATGCTCGAGCGAGAAGCGTTGGCGATCCAGCTTGTCATTCGCCCGCAGTGACACCACGGCGGTGGGCGTGGCAGCGCTGAACGTCGCGGCGCGGGCGCTGATCACATCGGTATCGATCTTTCGACGGCGCGCTTCCAGCGTGGCCATCAGGCGCTGCTGGGCGTCGATCTTCAGGTCCAGCTTGCCCATCACCGTTTCGCTCGTGATGTCGGTCGGGTTGGGTGCCGTGCGGCTGCTGTTCAGCGCTTCGTTCTCGCCCTGGTTCGTGGTCTCGTGGCCGCGCCGGACCGTGGCCATCAGGAGGCCCTCCCAAGCGCCGGAAGATGCAGCGAAGGCTGCAGTGGCCTTCTTCGAGTTGTCGGTGCTCAGTGCGCCCAGCGTGACGAAGCCGGCTTGCGTCTTGCCGTTGCCCAGCAGATCGGACGGCGACAGCGTGCGCAAGCTCAAGGCGCCGCCCAGGCCATCGCTGCCGAACTGGGCCGAGGCCGGGCCGCGCAGCACTTCGGCGCCGGCCAGCATGTCGGTGTCCATGTAGTCGGCGCGGCCGCTGGCGAAGGCGCCAAAGCTGAAGCTCTGCGGCATGCGGATGCCGTCGATCATCATCAGCACCTGGTTGCCTTCTAGGCCGCGGATGTTGATGCCTTCATTGCCGCCGCGCCCGGTCGACGCGCCCGTGGCGGTGAAGCGCGGCGCGACGGCGCGCACGGCGATGTCGACCTCGTTCTCGAGCAGGTCCTTCAGGTCGCGGGCTTGGCGTTGCTGCAGGCGCTTCTTGTCGTAGACCGTCACCGTGCTGGGTACGGCGTCGGTGCTGCGTTCAGTGCGGGTCGCGCTGACGGTCAGCTCGCCCAGGCGAGCGGCTTCAGCGGTCGGTGTGGCGGGAGCGGTTTGGCTCTGGGCGGAGCCTGAGAGGGCGACAAGCGCCAGCGCGACCGGAGTCTTGCGCGACAACATGGGCGAGTCCTTGTGAGGTGACTGGCACGGGCTGGCGCAGGCTGGCTGGTGCGGTGATGACAGTGAGGGTGGGAATTACTTGGTCAGGATCAGCTTGCCGAGGATGGTCAATCGCAGCCGGTAGACCTGGCCGGCGTGCTCGATCTCGACCTCGCGACGGCCGCGCAGCAGGGCCTCGCTGCTCAGCCGGGCGGCCGAGGCTGGCATGGGCGATGCCTGCTGCGTCAGTGGCGCTTGGACGGGGAGTTGAGTGGGCATGCAGCAACTATAAATGAGAATGATTCGCAAGCGCAATAAAATCGATGACTGACTGCTGCATGCCATTGCGAAGGCTTCGCAGTACGGCCGGAACAACATGGAAATATGGCCGTGCAATTCCCGGCCGAAGCACAATGGCCGGCAGTCAATTTCCTCAGGAGAACAAGATGCAAGGCGACGCGAAGGTGCTGGAGTTTCTGAACGCCCAGCTGAAGAACGAACTGACTGCGATCAACCAGTATTTCCTGCATGCCCGCATGCTGAAGAACTGGGGTCTGCTGCGCCTGGCCAAGCATGAGTACGAGGAGTCGATCGAGGAGATGAAGCACGCCGACAAGCTGATCGAGCGCATCCTCCAGATTGACGGGCTGCCCAATCTGCAAGACCTCGGCAAGCTCTACATCGGCGAAAGCGCGGTTGAAACGCTGGAATGCGATCTGCGCATCGAGGTGGGCTCGCTGGCCGTGCTGAAAGACGGCATCGCCCAGTGCGAGCTGGTGCGCGACTACGTCTCGCGCGAGATCCTCGCAGCCATCCTCAAGGACACCGAAGATCACATCGACCATCTGGAAACCCAGATCGGCCTGGTTGCCCAACTGGGCGAGCAGAACTGGCTGCAGAGCCAGGTCGGTGAAGGCGCGGGCAGCTGACGCCTGGTTCGCATGCCCTTGCCGCAATGTGCCTATCGCGAACGTGATTGAGAAGGGTTCGCATTTGCGTTATGCTGCGGGCATTCCATCGGAATTGCCCCGCAGCCGCCATGATTGTTTGCCTCTGCCGCCGAGTTTCTGACCGCGACATCCGCCATGCGGTGGCATCTGGCGTGCGCAATTTCGAATTGCTGCAGGACGAGACCTCCGTGGGCTCGGCTTGCGGTAGCTGCCTGGATTGCGCGCGCGAAGAGTTCGACGCCGCCATCAACCGCTGCCACGGCGCGGCGCACTGCATGAGCGAGCCCGCGCCCCAGCGCCGCGTGATCACGCTGCAAGCGGCCTGAGTGGCCGCTTTTTTTCGTCAGGCCTTCAGCAGGCCCTTGGTCTCGATGAAGTCGATCACCTGATCCAGCCCGGCGCCGGTCTTCAGGTTGCTCATCACGAACGGCCGGTTCGGCCGCATGCGTCGCGTGTCGGCCTCCATCACCTCCAGATTTGCCCCGACATAGGGCGCAAGATCGGTCTTGTTGATCACGAACAGGTCGCTCTTGGTGATGCCCGGCCCGCCCTTGCGAGGGATCTTCTCGCCGGCCGCCACGTCGATCACGTAGATCGTCAGGTCCGACAACTCGGGGCTGAAGGTCGCAGCCAGGTTGTCGCCACCGCTTTCGATGAAGACGATGTCGGCATTCGGGAACAGGCCCAGCATGCGGTCCACGGCCTCCAGATTGATCGAGGCATCTTCACGGATTGCGGTATGCGGGCAACCACCGGTCTCCACGCCCATGATGCGATCGGGCTCCAGCGCGCCGGCCACGGTCAGGAGGCGCTGATCTTCCTTGGTGTAGATGTCATTGGTGACGACGACGAGGTCGTAGCGCATGCGCAGTGCCTTGCACAGCACTTCCACCAGCGTCGTCTTGCCCGAGCCGACCGGCCCGCCCACGCCAATGCGCAGCGGCGGCAGCTTGCGGGTGCGGCCGGGGATCTGGTGCAGGGATGAGCTCATGTCGGGTCTCGCAGGCAAATGGTGAAGAAATGACCTCCGCAAGTATGGTGCCAGCTAGAACGAGTACGTGGCAGCCAGATAGCCGAGCCGGCGCGTTGGCAACTGCGCGATGACACTGTTCCTGTTGCCGCCGTAGATGCGCACGCCGCCATCGACGCGCCAGCGGTTGCCGGACCAGCCCAGTGAGGCGCTGCTGATGCGGCCGCCGTCGCCGGGCGTCCACAAGGTGTCAATGGCGGGATGCCAGCCTTCGTGGTCCCAGGCCAGGCGTGCGTAGAGGTTGCGACGGCGCAGGCTGCCGTTGTTGAAGGCCTGCGTCTGCCAAGCCAGGTTGCCCGCCACCACGGCTGACGGCGCGCGGCCGGTCAGAGAGAGCACAGCGGCGTTGCGCGCCTGCCAGCCGCGCCACTGTGAGTCGCTCAAGGCACTGCCATCCCACCAGGCTTCCATCATCACGCTGAGCTTGCTCTCGCCGGTCCAGCTGCCACCGAGCAGGACTTGCGCTGAGGCATCGCCGCGTTGCAGGCGCCAAGGGTTGCTGCCTGCAAGCGGGCTGGCAGATGAGCTCATGCGCCAGACATCGCTGTGCTGCATCGCGCGGGCCGAGCCATGCAGCTCGAGGCTGTCTCCAATCACTGAAGAGAAGGCTGCGCCGACGCTTGCCCTCGTGTGCTCGCCCCAGCGCGCGAAGCCATGCAAATCGGTCGAACCCTGGCGCTTGTACGCGCGCATTGCGAAGGCCTGCTCATCGCCCAGTCGCGCATCGCTGCCGGATTGCGGATTGACCCAGACGAAGCTCCAGGCCGTCTCGGCCGTGAAGTACTCGGCCTGCACCAGCGGCCGGCCGCGGCTCATGGCCGACAGCAGCGTGCGTCGCTCTTCGCGAGCCACCACGTCGTTCGGCCTGAAGCCAAAGCCCACATCCCAGGCCACAAGCTTGCGACCCGCGCTGAACTGCCACTCCCCCAGCTCGCCCGAGGCATAGAGCTCCTGCACGACGGCGCGCGAGCTTGCCGGTCCACCTGCGGGCCGCCTTTGTTGCAGATAGAGTGCGCCCGCCAGCGGCCCATGTTGGCCGCGCAACTCGGCCTCGATCATCGCGACCGGACGCGGAGTCGGCGCTATCCCTGGCTGCAATGCTTCCGCTGCTGCCAGTGGCCCCTGGTCTGAGCCTGTACGTTGCTGCCATTGCGGCCTCAGTTGCCCGGACATATCGGCCTGCGCCGCACCCGCAGCCAGCGCGAGAAGCAAGAGCGCTGCCCTCATTCGAGCACCGGGCTGCGCGCCAGGAACATCGGGTTGAACCAGCTCTGCGGCACCTGGCGCGGCTTGCGACTCTGGTAGCGCACATGCGTCAGCTTGCGGTTGCTCAGCGCATCCTGCAGCACCATCTCGGTGACCTGCGTCTTGTCCATGATGAAGCGTGCCTTCTTGGCCAGCTTATCGGATTGAACATAGAGCTCGGCATGCAAGGGCTCGTGCCGCGCCTTTCCCAGCCACAGCTCGATGCGCTGGTAGGTCACGCCACGGCGCTTGGCCTTCAACTGCAGATGCCAGCAAGCCAGCGCTTCGCAGCGCTCTTCGCCGATCAGCGCTCCCTCGTAGTCTTCGCTCCAGGATTGCGTGGCGATGTCGCCGGTCGAAGCATCTCCCAGCAGGCGCTGAGTCGGCGTGATGCGCATGGGCCGCTGGCTGCCCGGCATCAGCAGCCAGAAATCATCGCCCAGCATCAAGACTTTCTGGCCCTTCTCCGCGGGGCTCGTCATCAGCACCAGCGAGCGGCGCTCGGGCGCGGTCAGCACGGTGTAGCGGCGCTCCTTGTCGGGGCTGCCATCGGGGTTCGACACCTCGATCAGTGTGTCGATCTGCTGCTGGCCGCTGCCACGGAAGGCATCGGCGTTCTTCAGCATTGTGGCGACGTCGGCTGCCTGGGCCAGCGGGGCCGCCAGGGCGAGGGCAATCAATAGCGTTTTCATCGGGAGGATCTCAGGTATGGGCCAAGGCCGCGACGATGGGCAGGCGCACGGTCTTGCGGGCGACCCAGGCCGAGGCCAACAGTGCCAGCACCAGCATGGCGGCCAGCGTGAGGGCGTAGAGCTGCGGGTCGATGGCGATGTTGAGCGGATAGCCCTTGGAGTAGCCGGGTGGCGGCGGCATGTTCACCGGCACGACCATCAGGAAGAGGCTGAAGCCCAGTGACAGCAAGGCACCGAGTACCGCGCCACCGCCGCCGAGCAACATGCCTTCGAGCGCCAGCGTGCGCTGCAACTGGCCAGGCAGCGTGCCGAGTGCTCGCAGGGTGCCGATCTCGCGGGTTCGCTCGATGATGGCCATGGCCATCGCATTGCTGACAACGAAGATCACGATCACCGCAATGATCATCCCCAGTGCACCGAAGATGCGGTCATAAAGCTGCTTGACGCTGCGATAGAACATGGCCTGATCCAGCCAGGTGCGCACGGTCAACTCGGGCAGCAAGGCATGCATCCGCGCTTGTGCTGCATCGGTGGCTTCCATGCCTTTGAGGAACACGCCCAGAGAAGAAATGCGCTGGGTGTCCAGCAAGGCCTGGGCACTCTTCACGTCGATGTAGAGCGCGCGCTTGTCCATCTCGGCAATGCCGGTCGAGAACACGCCTTGCACTTGCACGTCGATGGCATTCATGGCGCCTGCCGTGGTGCTGGCCAGCAGCGTCAGCATGTCTCCGGGCTTGGCCTTGAGGCTGCGCGCCAGGCCTTCGCCCAGCATCACGGCCATGCCTTGGCCACTGGTCAATGCTGCGCCTTCCTTGATCGTGAGGAAGGGACCCTTGATCGCAAACTCGGCATCGGGGTCGATGCCGCTGCCCATCATCACGGTGGACTTGTCGCCATTGGAGATCAGGCCGCTGAACTCGACCCGCGGCAGCACCTGGCGCACGTCGGCGTCCAGCAGCATGCGCTGGCGCATGGACTCCCAGCCTTCCATGCCGTGTTGCAGAGGCTGGTCTTCATCCTTCGTGAATTGCTCGGCCTTGGCGATGACCAGGTGGCCGGTGCTGCGGGCCGCTGATTGAGCCAGGCTCTGATACGTGAAGATCGCGAAGCCGCCAGCCAGCAGCATGGCTGCGGTGCCCAGTGCTGCGATGGCCAAAGTGACGGCCGAGCGGCGGCCATTGCGCCGGGTATTGAGCCAGGCGAACTGCAGCCATTTCATGGCGGCGCTCATTGCAGGGACTCCTCGATGCGGCCGTCATGCAGGGCGATGATCCGGTCGCAGCGCGTGGTCAGGCGTTCGTCGTGCGTGGCGATCAGGAAGGCCGCGCCCTGGCGGCGGCTGAGCTCGCGCATCAGGCCGAGCACCTGCTCGGCGGTCTCCGAATCAAGGCTGGCCGTGGGTTCATCGGCGATCACCAGGCGCGGACGCTTGACCAGCGCGCGGGCAATGGCCACGCGCTGGCGCTGTCCGCCGGAGAGTGCATCCGGCTTGTGATGCGCATGCTCGCTCAACCCCACGGATGCCAGCGCAGCGGCGACTCGCTCCTTGCGCTCGGCAGCCGCCATGCCCGCGAGGAAGAGCGGGTAGTCGACGTTCTCGGCCGCCGTCATCACCGGCACCAGATTGAAGCCCTGGAAGACGAAGCCAATGGCATCGCGGCGCAGCAAGGTGGCCTCGCGATCACGGCGCAGGTCGACCGGCTCGCCGCCGAGCAGGATCTGGCCCTCATCCGGCCTGTCGATCAGCCCGCAGAGATTCAGGATGGTGCTCTTGCCGCTGCCTGAAGGTCCGGTCAATGCCAGCAGTTCGCCACTGGCTACGCTCAGGTCCACCCCGCGCAATGCGGGCACGCGATGGATACCCAGGCGATAGGTCTTGCGTACCTGGCGCAGCTCGACAACGGCGCTGCTCACTTGGCGTCCTTGGCCAGCTTGGCGGCGCGCTCACGCACTGCGTTCTGGAAGCCGGCCGGCGCCTGGGCGAACATCGGGCTGGCCTGCACGTCGGCCAACAGCTTGGCGCCGCGTGCCGCGCGGTTGAACATCGAGGGCAGAGACAGGAAGGTGTTGGCAGCGATGAAGCGGGTCTCCAGAGAGACGGCCGTGCCGCGATGCAGTTGCTGGTCATGCTGCGGCTGCAGCAGTTGCAAGGCCTTGTCGATCTGGGCCAGGCCGTCTTCAGCGTGGCTCATCTTCTTCCACGGCATCATCGCGGCGCGGGCACGCAAGGTGGTGGCGGCGCCGGTGTAGGCCATCAGGAGCGGGCTGCCCGGCTCGGCGGCCAGCAACTTGGTGAACTGTTCGACGCTGGCTTCGATGCCGGCGTCGTCGCGTTGTGCAATCTGGAATTGCTGGAAGGCCGCGTCGAACGGTGTTTCGGTGGCTGCGCTGGCGCTGCCGATCAGGGTGAGCAGTGAGAACAGCAAGGCGGGGAGCTTGGCTTTCATGTCGGATCTCCGAGGGATTGGTTGTCGATGCAGCCAGTCTCGGGATCCTGAAGAACACCTGCCACCCGCTTGCGATGTGCGATCCACGTGCGGCGCCAAGCGTTGCCAGCACGGCGCGAAATGCAGCTACCTGCTGTGCGCAAAAGAGAAAACTCCGCGAGCCTTGCGGCGTCGCGGAGTTGTCATGTCAGCTTCTTTGGGCGGCTGTCGCTGGACCGTGACGCCAGCCGCACCTCGAGCAAACCGATGTTGCCTGCTTACTTGGTCTGCGGCGCAGCAGCTGTGGTCATCGCTGCCTTGGCGTCGGCCTTCACTTCATGCTTGGCTGCGTTCTTGGCTGCCTTCGCATGCTTGGTTGCGACGGGCTTTTCCGCAGGTGCTGTGGCGACAGCCGGCGTGGCGGCGGGCGTTGCGGCTGTCGTCACAGCGGCGGTGGCCGCAGGCGCTTCCTTGGCAACCGGCGTGGCCGTTGCGGCGGTTGCCGGGGTGGTGGTGCTCGGAGTTGCTGCGGTGGTCGTGCCTGTTGCCGTTGCTGCAGGTGTGCTTGCAGTTGTGGGGTTAGCGGTTTGCGCCATCGCCAGGTGACCGGTGAAAGCCAGCAGGGCGGGGATCAGTGCGGTCTTCAGAGCATTCATCAGGATTTCTCCGTCGGTTGTGAAAGGGTACGTGCACAACGAGAGGTCCTGGGCAAGAGTTGACCCTGTGCGGATGGCGTTGCAATGCGTTACACGACACGCGGGCGCGGCGGCAGAATCGCGGCCACACACAAGGGAGCAGACATGAGCTTGCAGGACCGGCTCTCGCTGGGCTGGCGCACCGACCTGATCTTTGCGCGCTTCAGCGGGATCATCGAAGAGCGGGGCGACTGCATCGTCGTGCGCACTCCGGCCAATCCCTATTTCTATTGGGGCAACTTTCTACTGCTGCCGGCTCCGCCGCGCGACGATGGCCTGGCGCACTGGCTGCAGCGCTTCGATGAGGAGGTGGGCCGCCACACCCGCGAATCGGGCCATGTGGCGATCGGCTTCGATGCCAGCCGGCCGCATGAGCCGCTCCTGAGCTGGCAGCGGGCCGGCTTCGAGGTGTTCGACAGCGTGGCGCTGAAGCTGGAGCCCGACGGCCTTGTGCGCGGGCTGCGTGAGTTGCCGACCGGGCTCCACTTCGCGCCGTTGGACCTGCAGGACCCCGAGCAGCTCGACGCGGCTGTGAATCTGCAATGCGCTGCCAACGCAACCGACGCCAGCGGATTTCAGGCCCTGGGCTACCGCGAGCACCGCTTTCGCCAGATGCAGGGCTATGCGGCGATGGAGAAGGCGGGCCGCGGGCATTGGTTCGGGGTGTGGCGAGGCGGCGAGCTGGTGGCCGACTGCGGCCTGTTTCACGATGGCATGCTTGGCCGCTTCCAGCATGTCACCACACATCCGGCCTGGCGCCGACGCGGCTTGTGCACGGCCATGGTTGAAGCCGCCTGCCTTTTTGGCTTGGAGCAGCAGGAGCTTGAATTGCTGGTGATGTGTGCTTATCCAGCTGACGCTGCAATAGGCATTTATGAATCCCTTGGCTTCGAAGCCGACTGCCGCTACTGGGGCATGCAGCGCCGGCCCACCCGCGACCAGCGCGCAACCTGAGATGCCTTTTGTCACGGGGCGGCTTCGGCTGCTACCATCCCGGCACTCCGCGCTCTACAAGACCATGACCAAGCTGCTCGACCGCAACCGACGCCCGGCACCTGCTGCCGCCGGCTTGCGCTCGCTCGAGCATTGCGCTGCGACTCATGGCTGGCTGTTCGCGCCGCATTGAGCCGGCCCCAACAGCTACCGTTCTTTCGCACCCCTTTTCCTGGTAATTTGCGGCTTCGGCCCTGCGGTCGATCTCACGAGGGTCGCCGCCGGTCGTGCCACGGAGTGATTCATCATGCTGACCTGGCTTGAGCCCTGGTATGAGCGTTTGAAGCGGGCGGTCACCCTGCCGCCGACCGACCTGCTGCGCGACCGCGTCTATCGCCGCCTGTGGAGTTCCATCCTGATCAGCTCGCTGGGCGGGCAGATCACGATGCTCGCCTTGCCATTGACGGCGGCGGTGCTGCTGCAGGCCACGCCCACGCAAATGGGCCTGCTGACCTCGATGGAGATCGTGCCCTTCGTGCTGTTCTCGCTGCCGGGCGGCGTCTGGCTGGACCGGGTGCGCAAGCTGCCGGTCTATGTTGCGGGCGAGACGCTGCTGGCATTCACCGTGGCCACCGTGCCGCTGGCGGCCTGGATGGGCTGGCTGAGCATGGGCTGGCTGTATGCCGTGGGCTTCGTGCTGGGATGTGTCTACACGGTGGCGGGCAGCGCTGCGCAGATCGTCCTGACCCAGGTCGTCTCGCGCGACCGTTTGGTCGAAGCACATGCCAAGAACGCCCTGGCATCGTCAGGCGCTGAAGTCGCGGGGCCGGGCGTTGCCGGGCTCTTGATCAAGATGCTCGGTGCGCCGATGGCCTTGGCTGCCGATGCCTTGCTGGTGCTGGCTTCCGCCTTGATCCTGCGTGGCATCAGGGTCGAAGAGCAGGTGGCGGCCAAAGGCTCGGGCGCGGACTTCTGGCGCGACCTGAAGGCCGGCGTGAACTTCGTGCGGCGGCAGCGGCTGCTGGTGAGCCTGGCTTGCGCGGTGGGCGGTTGGCAGATGTTCCACAACGGCGCGCAAGTGGTGCAGATCCTCTTCGCCACGCGGGTGCTGGGTTTGACGGCGCAGCAAGTGGGCCTGTCGTACGTGGGCCTTGGCGCCGGCACCGTGTTGGCCAGCGTGCTTGGCCACCGGCTTTCGCGACGCATCGGCCCGGGCCCCAGCCTGGTGCTGGGCTTTGCGACCTGTGGCCTCGGCTGGTTGGCCCTGGCCGTGGCACCCGCCAATGCGCTGGGCATCGCGGCCTTCGCCTTCATGCTGTTCACCTTCGGCATCGGCGCCGTGCTGATCTTCATCAACTTCCTGTCGCTGCGCCAGGCGGTCACGCCGGCGCCGCTGCTGGGGCGAATGACGAGCACCATGCGCTGGCTGATCCTGATTCCCGCTGGGCCTGGGGCCTTGATCGGCGGCTGGTTGGGCGAGCATGTGGACTTGCGCGCGGCCCTGCTTTTCTCTGGCTTCGGTGCCTTGCTGCTCGCAGTGCTGGCCTGGCGCAACTCGACCATCCGCGGCGTGCGCGAATTGCCCAAACTCGGCAGCGCGCATGAACCTGAACTGCAGCCGAGCAAGTGATGTCGATGATCGACCCCGTTCTGATCGAAGTGCCCGAAAAGATCGAGACCGATCGCCTGGTGTTGCTGGCACCGCGCGCTGGCGTCGGGCCGGCCCTGAACGAGGCGGTCATCGAGACCCTGGAACAGCTGCAACCCTGGATGCCCTGGGCGCAGCAGGCGCCGACCATTGACGAAACCGAGGGCGTGGTGCGGCGTCAATTGGCGGCCTTCATCCTGCGCCAGGACCTGCCGTTCCAGATCTACAGCCGCGAGCCGCAAGGTCGGCGCCTGCTGGGCGCCACCGGCCTGCACCGCTTCGACTGGGCGGCCGGGCGCTTCGAGATCGGCTACTGGCTGCGTCGCAGCGCGCAGGGGCAGGGTTTCATCAGCGAGGCGGTCCATGGCCTGGCGGCGATGGCTTTCAGCAAGCTGCGCGCCAGGCGCCTGGAGATACGCTGCGATGAACGCAACGTGCGCAGCCGCGCGGTGGCTGAGCGCTGTGGCTTCAAGCTCGAGTCCATTGCGCAAGGCGATTCGACCAATGTGGCCGGCGAGCTTCGCAACAGCTGCCTGTATGTGAGCTTCAGACCGGGCTGAACTTGTCGACCGCGTCGGTGATGATGCCGTCCAGGCCATTGGCGATCAGCCACTTGGCGACCGATTCATCGTTCACCGTATAGACCAAGGCCTTCATGCCCAGGCCGTGGATGGCTTCGACCATCTGTCGGTCCATCAGCGCGTAATTGGTGATGACGGCGATGCATTGCAGGGACTTCGCCTCATCGCGCCAGCTGGCTCGAAGGCTGTCGAGCAACAGGCCGCGTGGCAATTCGGGGGCTGCGGCTTGCGCGGCTGCAACGGCCGCGGGCTTGAAAGAGCTCAGCAAGGGTGGCCGCGCGTCGCCAGCCCAGAGCGCGCGAACAGCCAGCGCAACAACGCGTCCGGTTTCTTCTTCCTGACCGGGGTTCGGCTTGAGTTCCAGGTTCAGCCCGTAGCCATTGCGGCGGCAGAAGGCCGCCACGGTCTCCAGGCAGGGTATCGGCTCGCCAGCGTGCGCGCGGCTGTGCCAGCTGCCGGCGTCGAGACGGCTCAGCTCATGCCAGCTCAAGGCCCCGGCCGGGCCGCGGCCCGAGGTGGTGCGGTTGAGCTTGTCGTCATGCAGGAGAAAGGGCTGGCCGTCGCTGCTCAGCTTCACATCGCACTCAAAGGCCCGGTAGCCGTGCGCGGCGCCCAGCCGAAATGCGGCCAGCGTGTTCTCCGGCGCCAGCTTGCCGGCACCCCGGTGGGCGATCCAGAAGGGAAGGGGCCAGGACTGCATGCGTCAACCTCGTATCAGCCTCGTGCTTGGATGCGCCACTCTATTGCATCAATGCCCCCGCTGGGGCGGCGGCCATGCTGCACTGCGGTAGGATCACGCTCCGACGACCGCTGGGCCTCTTGTATCCGCGAGAACGCCCGGCAGCGATCTG
Source organism: Paucibacter sp. JuS9 (assembly GCF_044043925.2). Taxonomy (NCBI): domain Bacteria; kingdom Pseudomonadati; phylum Pseudomonadota; class Betaproteobacteria; order Burkholderiales; family Sphaerotilaceae; genus Roseateles; species Paucibacter sp. JuS9. The sequence goes on along the minus strand of NZ_CP194172.1, from coordinate 2,967,530 downwards.
CGGCACCGGCGCATCGGACCGGCCAAGCGGACGCTCTGCCGGCGCCATGACCATGGCGCCGGGCTTGCCATCAGTGCGAGGGTCGGCGACCTTTTGTTGGACTGACCAGGCCGCCATGAATGCACCGCATCCGCTGATGCCCGCCGAGATCGCCACCGCTGCCAACGAAGCAGTGCTGGATGCCGCGCCCCGACTGCGCGAGATTCCCTACAACTACACCTCGTTCTCGGACCGCGAGATCGTCATCCGGCTGCTGGGTGAATCCGCCTGGGACACGCTGAACCAGCTGCGCGAAGAGCGCCGTACCGGCCGCTCCGCCCGCATGCTTTATGAAGTGCTGGGTGACATCTGGGTGGTGCAGCGCAACCCCTATCTGCAGGACGACCTGCTCGACAACCCCAAGCGCCGCCAGATGCTGATCGATGCCCTGGAGCACCGACTGCACGAGGTGGAGAAGCGTCGCAACCCGAGCGACGCCAAGCGTGACGCCGCCGTGGGCGAGCTCCTGGAAGCTGCACGCAAGGCCGTGGCCGAGTTCGGCGCGCTGTTCCGTCGCATTTACGACCTGCGCCGGCAAACGAACAAATTGCTCGGCAAGCGCACCGCCAAGGACAACATCAAGTTTGATGGCCTGTCGCGCGTTTCGCATGTGACCGACGCGACCGACTGGCGGGTCGAGTACCCGTTTGTCGTCCTGACGCCCGATACCGAAGCCGAGATGGCCGGCCTGGTGGCCGGCTGTATCGAGCTGGGCCTGACCATCATCCCGCGAGGAGGCGGCACCGGCTACACCGGCGGCGCCGTACCGCTGGTGTGGAACAGCGCGGTGATCAACACCGAGAAGCTCGAGGCGCTGCGAGGCGTCGAGATGCTGCAATTGCCAGGCGTCGACAAGCCGGTGGCAACGATCTTCAGCGAGGCCGGCGTGGTCACGCAGCGCGTGTCCGATCTCGCCGAGCAGCACGGCTTTGTGTTCGCCGTGGACCCGACGTCGGCCGAAGCCTCCTGCGTGGGCGGCAACGTCGCCATGAACGCTGGCGGAAAGAAGGCTGTGCTGTGGGGCACGGCGCTGGACAACCTCGCCAGCTGGCGCATGGTGACGCCCGAGGCCAAGTGGCTGGAGGTCGTCCGCCTCAACCACAACCTCGGCAAGATCCACGACGTGGCGACGGCCAGCTTCGAGCTGCGCTACTTCGACGCCTCAGGCAAGAAGCTGGAGCGCACCGAGCGCCTCGACATCCCGGGCCGCACCTTCCGCAAGGAGGGTCTCGGCAAGGACGTGACCGACAAGTTCCTGGCCGGCCTGCCCGGCATCCAGAAGGAAGGCTGCGATGGCCTGATCACCAGTGCGCGCTGGATCGTGCACCGCATGCCAAAGCATGTGCGCACGGTCTGCCTGGAGTTCTTCGGCAATCCCAAGGACTGCGTACCGTCCATCGTGGACATCAAGGACTTCATGTTCGCCGAGGCGAAGAACGAGGGTGGTGCCATCCTCGCCGGCCTCGAGCACCTGGACGACCGCTACCTGAAGGCCGTGGGCTATGCCACCAAGAGCAAGCGCGGCGGCCTGCCCAAGATGGTCTTGATCGGCGACATCGTCGGCGACGACGAAAACGCCGTGGCGCGTGCAACGTCTGAAGTCGTTCGCCTCGCCAATGGCCGCAGCGGCGAGGGCTTTGTGGCCGTCTCGGCCGACGCGCGCAAGAAGTTCTGGCTCGACCGCAAGCGCACTGCCGCCATCTCCAAGCACACCAATGCATTCAAGGTGAACGAGGACGTGGTGATTCCGCTGGAGCGCATGGGCGAGTACACGCTGGGCATCGAGCGCATCAATATCGAGCTCAGCCTGCGCAACAAGCTCGCGCTGGTTGATTCGCTGAAGGCCTTCTTCTCGCAGGGCAAGCTGCCGCTCGGCAAGAGCGACGACGCGAGCGAGATCCCGAGCGCCGAACTCCTGGAAGACCGCGTGCAGCAGGCGCTGGCCTTGCTCGACGAGATCAGCGGCCGCTGGGCGCGCTGGAAAGACGAGCTGGACGCACCGAGAGAAGAAGAGCGCAGCTACTTCGATCAGTTGCAGGACCACTCGCTGCGCGCTTCCTGGAAGGCGCAGATCCTGAAGCCCTTGCAGGAAATCTTTGCCGGCGGCGCCTTCGCTGCCATCATCGAAGAGTGCAAGCGCATCCACAAGGAAGTCTTGCGCGGCCGCGTCTGGGTGGCCTTGCACATGCATGCCGGCGACGGCAACGTGCACACCAACATCCCGGTCAACTCCGACAACTACGAGATGCTACAGACGGCGCACGAAGCCGTGGCACGCATCATGAAGCTGGCGCGCTCGCTGGACGGTGTGATCTCGGGCGAGCACGGCATCGGCATCACGAAGCTCGAATTTCTGAGCGATGAAGAGCTGGCGCCGTTTGCCGGCTACAAGGCCAAGGTCGACCCGGAGGGCCGCTTCAACAAGGGCAAGCTCTTGCGCCTGGGTGGGCCTGATTCGCTGACCACCTATGCCGATCTGACCAATGCCTACACCCCGAGCTTCGGGCTGATGGGGCATGAATCCCTGATCATGCAGCAGAGCGATATCGGCGCGATTGCCGACAGCGTCAAGGACTGCCTGCGCTGTGGCAAGTGCAAGCCGGTCTGCGCGACGCATGTGCCACGCGCCAACCTGCTTTATTCGCCGCGCAACAAGATTCTCGCCACCTCGCTGCTGGTCGAGGCCTTTCTGTACGAGGAGCAGACGCGCCGGGGCGTGTCGATCAAGCACTGGGAAGAATTCGAGGACGTGGCCGACCACTGCACGGTCTGCCACAAGTGCGCGAACCCCTGTCCGGTCAAGATCGACTTCGGCGACGTGACCATGAACATGCGCAACCTCCTGCGCAAGATGGGCCAGAAGAGCTTCCGCCCCGGCAATGCGGCGGCGATGTTCATGCTGAACGCCACGAGCCCGGAGACGATCAAGCTCGCACGCAGCGCCATGGTGGGCGTGGGCTTCAAGGCGCAGCGCCTGGCGCACGACGTCTTGAAGACCTTCGCGAAGAAGCAGACCGCCGCGCCGCGCGCGACGCTGGGCCCTGCTCCGATCAAGGAGCAGGTGATCCACTTCATCAACAAGAAGCTCCCCGGCGGACTGCCGAAGAAGACGGCGCGTGCGCTCCTGGACATCGAGGACAAGGACTACGTGCCCATCATCCGCAACCCGGCCGCCACCACGGCCGAGACGGAGGCTGTGTTCTATTTCCCGGGCTGCGGTTCGGAGCGATTGTTCTCGCAGGTGGGTCTGGCCACGCAGGCCATGCTCTGGCATGCGGGCGTGCAGACGGTCTTGCCGCCGGGCTATCTGTGCTGCGGCTACCCGCAGCGCGGCTCGGGTCAGTTCGACAAGGCCGAGAAGATGATCACCGACAACCGGGTGCTCTTCCACCGCGTGGCCAACACGCTCAACTACCTGGACATCAAGACCGTGGTGGTGAGCTGCGGCACCTGCTATGACCAACTGCAGGGCTACAAGTTCGAGGACATCTTCCCGGGCTGCCGCATCATCGACATCCACGAATACCTCTTGGAGAAGGGCATCAAGCTCAGCTCCAACCAGGCTTTCCTGTATCACGACCCCTGCCACAGCCCGATGAAGCTGCAGGACCCGATGAAGACCGTGAAGGCGCTCGTCGGGCCCGAGGTGGTGAAGAGCGAACGCTGCTGCGGCGAGAGCGGCACGCTGGGCGTGACCCGGCCCGACATCTCGACACAGGTCCGCTTCCGCAAGGAAGAAGAGCTGCGCAAGATGGAGACCGAATTGCGCGACAGCGGCAAGGTCGCGGCAGCCGAGAACCTGAAGATCCTGACCAGCTGCCCGAGCTGCCTGCAAGGCCTCTCTCGCTACGGCAACGACCTGCAGAATGGCCTCCTGGAAGCCGACTACATCGTGGTCGAGATGGCCAACCAGATCCTCGGCAAGGACTGGATGCCCGAGTACGTGGCCAAGGCGAATCAGGGCGGCATCGAGCGGGTGCTGGTCTAGGAGGCCGTTCGCAGGCGGCTGGCCGGCTTCAGCCGGCGGCCTTCCTCAGCGCATAGCCGAGCAGGGTGCCGACCTGGCGCAGGTACTCGACGTGCTCGGGCGTCCAGTCGAGGATGTCGGTGGTGTTCTCGCAGCAGAACAGGCCAAAAGGGGTGCCACCGATGTTGATGCCGACGTCGAGCAAGGAATAGATGCCAAGCGGCTCGAAGTAGATCTCGTTGAAGCAGCTGGTGATCGGATTGGCGCGGGCATCCCCTGCGACGATCAGGTTGTCGCGGCGCATGGCCTCGAAATAGGGGCCGAAGTCTTCCTCCTTCAGCACGGCGCCATTGGTCCACTTGGCATCCGTGCGGTCGTACAGGCTCAGGCACTCGATGCTCATGCGCAGTTCGGGATCCGGATAGCGCCAGAGGCTGGCGCGCGTGCAGCCCATTTCCTCTGCCAGGGTGCGCGTCAGCTGTTCATAGAACGCAGAGGAGGCCATGCCGCCGTCCATCAACTGCTTCGAGATGGCAAGAACCTTGGGCTTGTCAAACATCGGTTTCTCCTTGGGCTTCGAATGTGGCCCGCATGCGCGGGATCTGCGTAACTTGCCCTGTGGCAAACTCCCGCGCTTCCTCGTTTACCCGTACCTAGACGTTTTGGACAAGATTCTTCTGCAGTTGGCGGCCGAGCTGAAGGTCCGCCCCACCCAGGTCAATGCAGCCGTCGAGCTGCTCGACGGCGGCGCCACCGTTCCCTTCATCGCCCGCTACCGCAAGGAAGCCACCGAGGGCCTGGACGACATCCAGCTGCGCGAGCTGGAATCGCGCCTGGGCTATCTTCGCGAGCTCGAAGAGCGCCGCGCCGCGGTGCTCAAGAGCATCGACGAGCAGGGCAAGCTGACGCCTGAGCTGCGTGCAGCCATCGAGGCCGCGCCCACCAAGCAGGAGCTGGAAGACCTCTACCTGCCCTACAAGGTCAAGCGCCGAACCAAGGGCCTGATCGCCCGTGAGGCCGGCCTGGAGCCGCTGGCCGACAAACTGTTTGCCGACCCATCGCTCGACCCGATGGCCGAGGCGGCCGCTTTCCTGAACCCCGACGCCGGCTTCGCCGATGCGTTTGCCGTGCTGGACGGCGTGCGCGACCTGCTCAGCGAGCGCTGGGCTGAAGATGCCGTGCTGATCGGCAAGCTGCGCGAATGGCTGTGGGAAGAAGGCCTGTTCCAGTCCAAGCTGATGGACGGAAAGGACGAGAACAACCCGGACATCTCCAAGTTCCGCGACTACTTTGATTACGCCGAGCCGATCCGCACCGTGCCTTCGCACCGTGCGCTGGCCGTGTTCCGTGGCCGCACGCAGGAATTCCTCGATGCCAAGCTGAGCCTCGACGAAGTGCTGGTGCCGGGTCAGCCCGGTCTGGCCGAGGGCCGCATTGCTCGCCATCTGGGCTGGAGCCATGCGGGGATGCATCCGGCTTCGCCGGGGCATGCCCAGCCCACCCGGGGGGCAGCGAGCGCAGGGAGCGTGGGGGCTCCGATTCGCGCGAGCGACGAGTTGATCCGCAAGACCGTGGCCTGGACCTGGAAGGTCAAGCTGGCGATGAGCCTGGAGCGCGACCTGTTCTCGCGCCTGCGCGAAGCAGCGGAAGCCACCGCGATCAAGGTGTTTGCGGAGAACCTGCGCGACCTGCTGCTGGCCGCGCCGGCCGGCAAGCGTGTGGTGATGGGCCTGGACCCGGGCATCCGCACCGGCGTGAAGGTGGCTGTTGTCAGTGACACCGGCAAGGTGCTGGACACCAACACCGTCTATCCGCACGAGCCGCGCAAGGACTGGGAAGGTTCGCTGCATACGCTGGGCCGCCTGGTGGCCACGCATGGAGTGAACCTGATCGCGATCGGCAACGGCACAGCCAGCCGCGAGACCGACAAGCTGGCCGCCGACTTGATCAAGCGCATCCAGCAGATGGCGCCTGAGGTGAACATCGAGAAGGTCGTGGTCAGCGAGGCCGGTGCGTCGGTCTATTCGGCCTCCGAGTTCGCATCGAAGGAGTTGCCCGACCTGGACGTGAGCCTCCGGGGTGCCGTGTCCATCGCCCGCCGCCTGCAGGACCCGCTGGCGGAGCTGGTCAAGATCGACCCCAAGAGCATCGGCGTCGGCCAGTACCAGCATGACGTGAACCAGAGCGAGCTGGCCAAGACGCTGGACGCCGTGGTGGAAGACTGCGTGAACTCGGTGGGTGTGGACCTGAACACGGCGTCGGCGCCGCTGCTGTCCCGCGTGTCGGGCCTCTCGGCAGCCGTGGCAGCGAGCATCGTGCGCTGGCGCGATGCCAACGGCTCTTTCCGCAACCGCAAGCAGTTGCTTGACGTGACCGGCCTCGGCCCCAAGACCTTCGAGCAGGCGGCAGGCTTCCTCCGTATTCGTGACGGCGACAACCCGCTGGACCTCAGCGGCGTCCATCCGGAAACCTATCCTGTCGTGCAGCGCATGTTGACCCAGCTCGGCCGCCCCGCGACCGAGGTGCTGGGCAAGAGTGACGTGATACGCACGCTGCGCCCCGAGGCCTTTGCCGACGAGACATTCGGCGCCATCACCGTCAAGGACATCCTGGCCGAGCTGGAGAAGCCGGGCCGCGACCCGCGCCCGGACTTCAAGGTCGCGCGCTTCAACGACGGCGTCGAGGACATCAAGGACCTGACCGAAGGCATGGTGCTGGAAGGCACGGTCTCCAACGTTGCGCAGTTCGGTGCCTTCGTCGACCTGGGCGTGCACCAGGATGGGCTGGTCCACGTGAGCCAGCTGTCGAACAAGTTCGTCAATGATGCCCGCGAGGTGGTGAAGACCGGCGACATCGTCAAGGTCAGGGTGCTGGAGGTCGACCTGGCCCGCAAGCGCATTTCGCTGACGATGAAGCTGGATGCGGCGCCGCAAGCCCGAGGTGCCAAGAGCGCCGACAACAACTTCCGCCCCGCAGCGCGCAATGAGCGAGCCGGTGGCGGCGGCAAGGCGCAGGCGCCGGCAGCCGGCAATGCCATGGCCGAGGCTTTTGCCAAGCTGCAAGGACGCCGTTGACGTCGCCTGCTCGCGCTTGGGCACCGGATTCCTGCAACTGATCGCATCCAGCCTGACAGGGTTTACGAGTATCGATATCGTGCCGCCTCAGTTCAGACCCTCCCTTGGAGCAGTACATCTTGACCAATAAGAAACACGCCATTGCCGCCGCTTGCGCGCTGCTGACCTCTGCCGCCGCATTTGCCCAGGAAGGCCCGCAAGGCCCCGGCGACGGCCAGCCCCGCCCTGGCGCCAAGCTGGAACGGGTTGAAATCAGCGCTCGCCCGCAGAGCGATACGGACCTGCGCCGCAAGTCCCAGGTGGCCAAGCAGGTCTATGGCCGAGAGGAACTCGACAAGTTCGGCGATACCAATGTGGCCGATGTGCTCAAGCGCCTGCCGGGCGTCAACGTGTCGGGTGGTGCACCGCGCATGCGTGGCCTGGGCAGCGGCTACACGCTGATCCTGCTGAACGGCGACCCGGCGCCCCCGGGTTTCGACCTGACGCAGCTGGACCCGGCCCAGGTCGAGCGCATTGAAGTCACCAAGGGCCCTAGCGCCGACCAGAGCGCGCAGGCGGTTGCCGGTGCCATCAACATCATCCTGAAGGACGCGCCCAAGGTCACTCAGCGCGACCTGCGCCTGAACATGGGCTACAGCGCCGTGCGACCCAGCGTGTCCGGCTCCTACACCTATGGCGAGAAGAAGGGCGACCTGGGCTACACGCTGCCGATCTCGCTGTTCTCCTGGCGCAATCAGCAGGAGTCGACAACGACCCGCGCAGCTCAAGGTTCGAATGGCCAGCCCTCGGTGATCACCCAGCGCCTGGAACAGAACGGCTGGGGCAACGGCTGGAACTTCTCGCCGCGGATGAACTGGAAGATCAGCGACGAGGAGAACCTGACGGCCATGGCCTTCATGCAGCAGGGCCGCTGGCACTTCAACCCGGAGTACGAGACGATTCTCAAGTCGGGCCTGCCGAGCGAGGACTACAACAGCCGCAATATCGGCACCTTCCGGATGGCACGCGCCAACCTGCAGTACAACAACCAGCTGAGCGAAACGCGCCGTATCGAGCTCAAGGCGGGCGGTCAGGAAGTACACGGCACGTTCAACAACACGGTCTACGACAACCAGCAGCGAGGTTCGGTCGGCGACAACACCGACCGCAACCTCACCCAGGCCGGCAAGTTCGCGCAGGTCCTCAATGACGCGCACAGCCTTGCGCTGGGCTGGGACCTGGAATGGCGCAAGCGCGACGAGACACGCTTCGTGACCGTCGGCGGCAAGGCCCAGTTGCCGGGCGTTGATGGCCTGCCATTCGCTGCCACCATTCAGCGCCAGGCCTTCTTCATCCAGGACGACTGGGAGATTTCGCCGCAGTGGTCAGCCTATCTGGGCCTGCGCACCGAGCGCATCGTCACCGAGAGCGCCGCCGTGGGCGATGCCGAGCGCCGCAACACGAGCAGCGTCACGACGCCGCTCTTGCACATCAACTACAAGATCGACCCCAAGGGCCGTGACCTGATCCGCACCAGCCTGACGCGCAGCTACAAGGCACCCAACCTGAACCAGTTGCTGGCACGCCCGGCCATCTCGGGCCTGTACCCGGATCCGAACACGCCCAACACCTACCTGGCGCCTGACTTCATCGGCAACCCTGACCTCAAGCCCGAGCTGGCAACCGGTCTGGACGTTGCCTATGAGAAATACCTCAGCGGTGGCGGCATGATCAGCATCGGCGGCTTCTACCGCCGTGTGAACGACCTGATGCGCAACGTCACGACGCTCGAGGCTGCGGGCTCGGCCTTGAATGTGTCGAAGACGCAGGCGCGCTACGTCAATCATCCGACCAACTTCGCGCGTGCCGAGACGGCTGGCCTGGAGTTCGAGATCAAGGGCCGTGCCGGCGAATTGTTGCCCTCGGTCTTCGACGCCAAGCTGCCGCTGAACCTGCGGGCTTCGCTCAACTACTACAAGTCCAAGGTCCAGAATCTGCCCGGACCGGACAATCGCCTGGATGGCCAGCAGCCCTGGTCGATCACGGGTGGTTTCGATTACCGCCTGACGGGCCTGCCGGTGAGCATGGGTGCGAACCTGAGCTTCACGCCCGGCTACCTGACGACGCAGACCTTGACGCAGTCGATGGAGCAGACCCGCAGCCGTGGCTTCGACATGTTCGCGCAATGGACGCTCAGCCGCACCAGCTCGATCCGCATGTCGGCCAACAACCTGTGGCCGGTCGATACCCGTTCGACCACCTTCGTCACGAACGGCTACAGCCGTACTGAGCGTTATGGCCGCGCGCAGTTCGGCCTGTCGTGGGAGCAGAAGCTCTAAGCAGAGCATTTAGACTGCGGTGCATGCAAGCACTGCAAATCCATGCGGGCCCTCGGGCCCGCATTCGTTTGGCCGAACGCGGCCTGCGCGCCGACGACCTGCGCGTCATTCCCGCAGCGGCCGGCGGGCCCAAGGGCCTGATCCTCAACGGGCTTGATCGACACATCTTCGGCCCCTGGCTGGGCAGCAGCGCGCAGGACGTTCATCTGCTGGGAGCGTCGATAGGCGCCTGGCGCATGGCGACGGCCTGCCTGGGCAATGCCGAAGAAGAGTTTGCTCGGTTGGCCGTGGAGTACGCGCACCAGGACTACGAGCACGCACCGGGCAGGCCGCCCTCGGCAGCTTCGGTGTCTCGTGGCTTCGGCGCCAAGCTGGACGAGGTGTTTGGCGGGCGCGAGGCCCAGGTTCTGAGCCATCCGCGCTACCGCCTGCATCTCTTCACTTCACGTGGCCGGCATGTGCTCGCAAGGGAAGGGCGCCTGCGCACGCCGCTTGGATACTTCGGCGCCTTCGCAACCAATCTGGTCTCACGTCGGGCCATGGGCGCCTGGCTGGAGCGGGTCGTGTTCTCTGACCTGCGTTCGCCCTTGCCCATGCTCCTGAAGGACTATCGCAGCCGCCAGGTCGAACTCAGTCGTCGCAATCTGCTGCAGGCGCTGCTGGCCAGTTGCTCGATTCCCTTCTGGCTGAAGGCGGTGCATGACATCCCGGGCGCGCCGCGTGGTGCCTATTGGGATGGCGGCATCACCGACTATCACCTGCACCTCGACTACGCGCAGATGCTGGGCGACGGCATCGTGCTGTATCCGCATTTCCAGCGCAGCTTGGTGCCCGGCTGGCTGGACAAGGCCTTGAAGCATCGGCATGCGCCGAGCGCGTTTCTCGACAACGTGGTGGTGCTCGCGCCCAGCGAGGAATTCGTCAAGAGCCTGCCGCGCGCCAAGCTGCCGGATAGAGCCGATTTCCAGCATTACGGCGACGATGTGAATGCACGTGCGAGCGCCTGGCTGCGCGCCGTGCGTGAAGGCGAGCGGCTGCGCGATGAATTTGCCACACTGACCCAGAGCAGCTCGGTTCAGGCGCTGCCGCTTTGATTCGCTACAATCGGCGCTCCTCCAATCAGCAAGGATGAGAAAGGCGACCTGGTTATGACACCGCGAACTACGACCTCCACCACTCAGGTTTAGTCGGCCGCGGCTCGTCTCGTCTTTTTCATTTCATACCAAAAGCGCGGCAAGTGGCCGCGCTTTTTGTTTTTCGAGCCCCGATCCTCGAGTGATCGCCGGGCTTCAGGAGCTACCCATGATTTCGATTCAATTGCCCGACGGTTCCAAGCGCGAATTCGACTCGCCCGTCACGGTGGCGCAAGTCGCCGCCTCCATCGGCGCCGGCCTGGCCAAGGCTGCACTGGCCGGCCGCGTTGACGGCAAGCTGGTGGACACCAGCCATCTGATGGCGACGGACTCGCAACTCGCCATCGTCACCGACAAGGATGCCGATGGCCTGGAAGTCATCCGCCACTCGACAGCCCACTTGCTGGCCTATGCCGTGAAGGAGCTGTTTCCCGATGCCCAGGTCACTATCGGCCCGGTGATCGAGCATGGCTTCTTCTACGACTTCTCGTACAAGCGCCCCTTCACGCCGGAAGACCTGGCTGCTATCGAATCGAAGATGAACGAGCTCGCCAAGAAGGACGAGCAGGTCACGCGCACGGTGCTGCCGCGCGACGAGGCCGTGGCTTACTTCAAGAGCATCGGCGAGGCCTACAAGGCCGAGATCATCGCCAGCATCCCGGCGAACGAAGACGTCTCGCTGTATGCCGAAGGCAAGTTCACCGACCTGTGCCGCGGCCCGCACGTGCCTTCCACGGGCAAGCTCAAGCACTTCAAGCTGATGAAGGTGGCCGGCGCCTACTGGCGCGGCGACCACAACAACGAACAGCTGCAACGCATCTACGGCACGGCCTGGGCCACCAAGGACGACCTGCAGAAGTACCTGACGATGCTGGAGGAAGCCGAGAAGCGCGACCACCGCAAGCTCGGCAAGGAACTCGACCTGTTCCACATCGATGAGGTCTCTCCGGGCACGGTGTTCTGGCATCCCAAGGGCTGGACGGTCTGGCAGGAGGTGGAGCAGTACATGCGCCGCGTCTACCGCGAGAACGGCTACCTGGAGGTCAAGGGCCCGCAGATCCTGGACAAGAGCCTGTGGGAGAAGTCCGGCCACTGGGACAAGTACCGCGAGAACATGTTCACGACCGAGTCGGAGAAGCGTGACTATGCGCTGAAGCCGATGAACTGCCCCGGCCACATCCTGATCTTCAAGCAGGGCATCAAGAGCTACCGCGACCTGCCGCTGCGCTTCGGCGAGTTCGGCCAATGCCACCGCAACGAGCCCACGGGCGGCCTGCACGGCATCATGCGCGTGCGCGGCTTCACACAGGACGACGGTCACATCTTCTGCACTGAAGACATGATCCAGCAAGAGGTCACGACCTTCACGACACTCTTGCGCAAGGTCTACAAGGACTTCGGCTTCAACGAAATCCTGTTCAAGCTGTCGACGCGCCCCGAGAAGCGCATCGGCACCGAAGAGAGCTGGGACCGTGCCGAAGCGGCGCTGGCCGAAGGCCTGCGCGCTTCCGGTTGCGAGTTCGAGTACCTGCCGGGCGAGGGCGCCTTCTACGGTCCGAAGATCGAGTACACGCTGAAGGACGCACTGGGCCGCCAGTGGCAGTGCGGCACCATCCAGGTGGACCCGAACATGCCCGAGCGCCTGGACGCCGAGTTCGTCGGCGAAGACGGCTCGCGCCATCGCCCCATCATGCTGCACCGTGCCATCGTCGGCAGCCTGGAGCGTTTCATCGGCATCCTGATCGAGCAGCACTCCGGCGCGCTGCCGGCTTGGCTGTCGCCGACCCAGGTTGTCGTCGCCAATATCACGGATGCGCAGGCCGACTACGTGGCTGAGATCGTGAAATCGCTGCAAAAACAAGGGGTTAGAGTCTCGGCAGATTTGCGGAACGAGAAAATCACGTATAAAATCCGCGAGCATTCTTTGCAGAAGGTACCGTTCATCCTGGTCGTAGGCGACAAGGAGAAGGCAAACGGTGCCGTTGCAGTGCGCGCCCGAGGCAACCAAGACCTGGGTGTGATGTCACTGGCAGACTTCCAATCGAAGCTGTCGGAAGCCATCACCTCCAAGGCCTGATGAGGTTCGATCCAGGGCGCGCTTTCGTTCTTGTCGGGCCTCGCCTTGGGTCCATTGAAAGGTAAGCACCATCGCTACTTTTGCTGACCGTCGAGCTATTCCTGAGCGAAAGCATCGGCTGAACCGTGAAATTCTTGCTCCCGAAGTCCGCCTGAACGGCCCGGAAAATGAGCCCATTGGCGTCGTGAGCATCCAGGAAGCCCTGCGCATGGCGGGTGACCTGGACGTCGATCTGGTTGAAATCTCGCCCACCGCCAACCCGCCCGTGTGCCGGTTGATGGACTACGGCAAGTTCAAGTACATCGAGCAGAAGCGCGCGGCCGAAGCGAAGTCGAAGCAGAAGGTCATCGAGATCAAGGAAGTCAAGTTCCGCCCGGGTACGGACGAAGGCGACTACCAGATCAAGATGCGCAATCTGCGCCGCTTCATCGCCGAGGATGGTGACAAGGGCAAGGTGACGCTGCGTTACCGCGGCCGCGAAATCACCCACCAGGACATCGGCATGCGCCTGCTGGAGCGGATTCGCGACGAGCTGGCAGACGTGTCGGTGGTCGAGAACATGCCCAAGCTCGAAGGCCGGCAGATGATCATGGTGCTTGCACCAAAGAAGCGCTAAAGCGTTTCTGGCAGTTTCAGCCCGCCGATCTGGTCGTCGGCGGGCTTATTAGTCTCCTGAGGCCAAACAAGTGCAACGAGGAATCGGAGCCGCCCCAGGGACATACTTAAAAGGAGCACTAACATGCCCAAAATGAAGACCAAGAGCAGCGCGAAGAAGCGTTTTCGCGTTCGTCCGGGTGGTACCGTCAAGCGCGGTCAAGCGTTCAAGCGCCACATCCTGACCAAGAAGTCCACGAAGAACAAGCGCCAACTGCGCGGCACCGTGACCGTCCACGAAACCAACATGGGCCACATGGCTCAAATGTTGCCTTTCGCTGGCCTGTAATTCCACCATTTAACTAAAGGAGATTTAATATGCCTCGCGTTAAACGTGGTGTTACCGCTCGTGCCCGTCACAAGAAGGTCCTGGCTCTGGCCAAGGGCTTCCGTGGTCGTCGCAAGAATGTCTTCCGCATCGCCAAGCAGGCGGTGATGAAGGCAGGCCAATACGCCTACCGTGACCGTCGTGCCAAGAAGCGCGTGTTCCGTGCACTGTGGATTGCTCGTATCAACGCAGCAAGCCGCGGTCTGGGACTGACCTACAGCAAGTTTGTGGCTGGCCTGAAGAAGGCTCAGATCGACATTGACCGCAAGGTCCTGGCCGATCTCGCCGTCAACGATCCTGCTGGTTTTGCCAGCATCTTCGACAAGGTGAAGGCCGCTCTCGCTTAATTGCCCGTCTGCCGCCGCGAGCGGCAGCGGCAGCCCCGGTGCAAGCCGGGGCGCGCCCTTTAAAGGCCGAACACCTGTGGTGCTCGGCCTTTTCTTATTTGTTTCCCGAACTGAAACGATCGCCCCGCGATGAACGATCTCGATCAATTGCTGCAACAGGCGCAAGCGGAATTCGCCGCTGCTGCCACGCCCGCTGACCTGGAGAACGCCAAGGCGCGATTCATCGGCAAGTCCGGTCGCGTGACCGAGCTGATGAAAGGCCTGGCCGCATTGCCGATTGAAGAGAAAAAGACCCGCGGCGCGGAGATCAATGTCTTGAAGACCGGCATCGAAGCCGCTCTCGCTGCCCGTCGCCAGGCGCTGGCCGATGCCGAGTTGGCCATCCAATTGAAGGCTGAGGCGCTGGACGTGACGCTGCCCGGCCGCAACCGCGGCACCGGTGGCCTGCACCCGATCACCCGCGCCATGGAGCGCATCGAGGCCATCTTTGGCTCGATGGGCTTTGATGTGGCCGACGGTCCCGAGATCGAGAACGACTGGTTCAACTTCACGGCGCTGAACACGCCGGAAGACCACCCGGCCCGCTCGATGCACGACACCTTCTATATCGAAGGCGGCCATGTGCTGCGCACCCACACCAGCCCGATGCAGATCCGTCATGCGGTCCAGCATGTGAAGAAGCACAAGGCGCTGATCGATGCCGGCCTGCCCATGCCCGAGATCCGCGTGATTGCGCCGGGCCGCACCTACCGCGTCGACAGCGATGCCACGCATTCGCCGATGTTCCACCAGGTCGAAGGCCTGTGGGTTGGCGAGAACGTTTCGTTCAAGGACCTGAAGTCTGTCTATGTGAACTTCATGCACCAGTTCTTCGAGACGACGGACATGGACATCCGCTTCCGTCCGAGCTATTTCCCGTTCACCGAACCCAGTGCCGAGATCGACATGATGTTCGGCTCCGGCCCCTTGAAGGGCCGATGGCTGGAGGTGTCGGGCTCGGGCCAGGTGCATCCGCAGGTGATTCGCAATATGGGCCTGGACCCTGAGCGCTACATCGGCTTCGCTTTCGGCTCGGGCATCGATCGCCTGGCCATGCTGCGCTACGGCGTCAACGATTTGCGCCTGTTCTTTGACGGCGACCTGCGATTCTTGAGTCAGTTCAAGTGATCCGCAAGAACAACCCGCAAACGAACGCCTGAAGAGAACAGAACATGCAATTCCCCGAGTCCTGGCTGCGGAGCTTCTGCAACCCCGCACTGAACACCCAAGAGCTGGCCGAGCTGCTGACCATGTCCGGCCTGGAAGTCGAAGAGCTGCGCCCGGTGGCACCGCCTTTCCATGGCATCGTGGTCGCCGAAATCCTGTCGGCCGAGCAGCATCCTAATGCCGACAAGCTGCGCGTCTGCACGGTCAACGCTGGAGGCGCAGAGCCGCTGCAGATCGTCTGCGGCGCGCCGAATGCGCGTGCCGGCATTCGCGTTCCTCTGGCCACCATCGGCGCTGAACTGCCCCCGGGCGAAGACGGCAAGCCTTTCCAGATCGGCAAGGGGAAACTGCGCGGTGTGGAGAGCTTCGGCATGCTGTGCTCGGCCCGTGAGCTGAAGCTTTCCGAGGACCACGGTGGCCTGCTGGAGCTGGCCGCCGATGCGCCCATCGGCCAGAACATCCGCGAGCACCTGAAGCTCGACGACACGCTCTTCACGCTGAAGCTCACCCCCAATCTGGCGCATTGCCTGAGCGTCTACGGCGTCGCCCGGGAAGTCTCGGCGCTGACTGGCTCGCCACTCCTGAAGCCGGAATTCACGCCGGTTGCCGTCAAGCATGACGCGAAGCTGCCGGTGCGCATTGAAGCGGCTGATCTTTGCGGCCGCTTCTCCGGCCGCATCGTGCGCGGCGTCAATACCAAAGCGCAGACGCCGGCCTGGATGGTTGAGCGCCTGGCCCGTTGCGGCCAACGCTCGGTGTCGCCGCTGGTCGACATCTCGAACTATGTGATGTTCGAGTTCGGTCGCCCCAGCCACATCT
Source organism: Paucibacter sp. JuS9 (assembly GCF_044043925.2). Lineage (NCBI taxonomy): Bacteria > Pseudomonadati > Pseudomonadota > Betaproteobacteria > Burkholderiales > Sphaerotilaceae > Roseateles > Paucibacter sp. JuS9. The sequence goes on along the minus strand of NZ_CP194172.1, from coordinate 2,951,568 downwards.
TCGACCTCGACAAGATCCACGATGGCCTGACCGTGCGCTGGGCCAAGCAGGGCGAGGCGCTGAAGCTCCTGAACGGCAACACGATTGAGCTCGACGAGACGGTGGGCGTCATCGCCGATTCGAAGCAAGTGGAGTCGCTTGCCGGCATCATGGGTGGCGACGCCACGGCCGTGTCTGACGACACGCGGAACGTCTACGTCGAGGCCGCTTTCTGGTGGCCCAAGGCGGTCGCCGGCCGCTCGCGCAAGTTCAACTTCTCGACGGATGCTGGTCACCGCTTCGAGCGTGGTGTCGATCCGGCGCAGACGGTCGAACACATCGAGCGCATCACGCAGTTGATCGTCGACATCTGCGGTGGTGAAGCTGGCCCCATGGACGACCAGACGACGCAGTTGCCTGCCCGCAAGCCGGTCACGCTGCGCGTAGCCCGTGCCGCCAAGATCATCGGCATGCCGCTGACCCAGGCCCAATGCGCGACCGTGTTCCAGCGCCTCGGCCTCGACTACGTGGAAGGCGAGGGCACGCTGACGGTGACGCCCCCGAGCTGGCGTTTCGACATCCAGATCGAGGAAGACCTGGTCGAGGAGGTGATCCGCGTGCTGGGCTATCCGAACTTGCCGGACACGCCGCCGCTCGCGCCGGTGGTGGGCAAGGTGCGCTCGGAGTCGCGTGCCTCGGTGCATGCGCTGCGCCACGCGCTTGCCGGTCGCGACTATTTCGAGACCATCAACTTCAGCTTCGTCGAAGCGCGTTGGGAGCAGGAGCTGGCGGGCAATGCCAACCCGATCCAGCTCTTGAACCCGATTGCCGCGCCGCTGGCCGTGATGCGCACCAGCCTGATCGGCAGCCTGGTGCAGGTGTTGCGCTACAACCTGACCCGCAAGGCGCCGCGCGTGCGCGTGTTCGAGATCGGCCGTGTGTTCCTGCGTGACGCCTCCATCGTCGAGAGCGACAGCAGCATCGCCGGCGTGCGCCAGCCGATGCGCGTGGCCGCGCTGGCCTGGGGAGCTGCGGACCAATCGCAATGGTCGCAGCGTGATCGCCTGGTTGACTTCTTCGATGTGAAGGGCGACCTCGAAGCACTGTTTGCGCCGCGCCAATTGCAGTTCGTGGCCGCAGAGCATCCGGCCTTGCATCCGGGCCGCAGCGCACGCGTGCTGCTGGATGGCCAGGAGATCGGTGTCGTCGGCGAGCTGCATCCCAAGTGGCGCCAAGGCTATGAGCTGCCCTCGGCCCCGGTGCTGTTTGAGCTCGACCTCGATGCGGTGCTGAGCTTGACCCTGCCCAAGGGGCAGGGCGTGCAGCGCCAGCAGTCGGTGTTGCGTGACATCGCAGTCATCGTTGGCGAGCAGGTCACCCATGACGCGCTGATCAGCACCATTCAAGGCGCACAGGACGGCCTGGTCCGTTCCGCCAAGCTGTTCGATGTGTTCAAGCCCGCTCAGGCCAATGCCGAGATGCAGGCCGGGGAGCGCAGCATGGCAGTGCGTCTGGAACTGCTGGACGAAGAGACGACGCTGACCGATGAGCGCATCGAGCAGACCGTGGCCCGTGTGCTCGCGGCCCTGGGTGAGAAGCTCGGCGCACGTCTGCGCGGTTGATCGAGAACAGCGGAGGAGACCAAGAGACCATGAGCGACGACCAAGAAGACATCAAGCCCGCCGCGTTGAGCGTGCTCCTGCCCAGCCTTGAAACACCCACGCTGACCAAGGCCGAGCTGGCCGACCTGCTGTTCGACAAGCTCGGCCTGAACAAGCGTGAATCCAAGGACATGGTCGAAGCCTTCTTTGACATCATCCATGCGACCCTGGTGCGTGGCGACGATGTGAAGCTTTCGGGCTTTGGCAACTTCAACATCCGTCGCAAGGCGCCACGCCCGGGCCGCAACCCGCGCACCGGCGAATCGATCCCGATCAAGGCGCGCAATGTGGTCACGTTCCACGCCAGCCACAAGTTGAAATCCCAGGTACAAGGCGATGCACCTGCCGGGGAAGACTTCGAGTAGAGTCTGACCTCCCAACCTGAAGCCCTTGATTTCAATGGAGAAAGCGCTCCCAGCCATCCCAGCCAAACGCTACTTCACCATCGGTGAGGTGAGCGAGCTGTGCGGCGTGAAGCCCTATGTGCTTCGCTACTGGGAGCAGGAGTTCACACAGCTGCGCCCAATGAAGCGCCGCGGCAACCGGCGCTACTACCAGCATCATGAGGTGCTGCTGATCCGGCGCATCCGTGACCTGCTGTACGACCAGGGCTTCACGATCAGCGGGGCCCGCAATCAGCTCTCCGATCTGGGCGCCGCGCGCATGGAAGCGCTGCAGGACTTCGAGCCCGATGCCGATTTCGGCGAACCTGTCGAGGTGGCGGCACCGCACAGCGGCGAGCAGATGTCGATGGGCCAGCTCCGGCAGGAGCTCAAGGCGATTCGCGAGACGCTGCTCCTCTGAGGGAGCGAAAAAATCGTATATACTCTCGCTCTTCAGTCGGGGCGTAGCGCAGCCTGGTAGCGCACTTGCATGGGGTGCAAGGGGTCGCGAGTTCGAATCCCGCCGTCCCGACCACTGAATAGCGAGAAATCCGAAGGGCCTGATGTGCAAGCATCAGGCCCTTTTCTCCTTCTTGGGCCTGTTGTACAAGATCGCCTGCAGCGCTTCTGAACCATGTCAACCGGACTTGATCCTTCGCTGATTACCGGTCTCCTCCTTGCCGGCGGCCAGGGCAGCCGCATGGGCGGCGTGGACAAGGGCATGCTGCCCTTCCGCGGGCACACGCTGGCGCAGAACGCGCTGGCCCGACTGGCGCCTCAGGTCGGCCCCTTGCTGATCAATGCGAATCGCAACCTGAAGGCTTATGCGAGCTTTGGTGTGCCGGTCTGCAGCGACGCTGAGGCAGACTTCCTCGGCCCGCTGGCGGGCTTTCTGAGCGGCCTGGACCGCTGTCGCACGCCTTATCTGGCCACCGTGCCTTGCGACACGCCGAACTTCCCTCTGGACATGGTGGCGCGCCTGGCACGTGCGCTGCAGGAGGCTGGTGCGGAGATTGCCATGGTTGTCACTCGCGACGGAAGTGGCAAGGTGCAGCGTCAGCCGGTGTTCTGCCTGATGAAGGCCAGCGTGCAGGCCGGCCTCGAAGACTATGTGGTCAGCGGTCGACGCAAGATCGAGGCTTGGGCCTGCGCGCAGGAATGTGTCGAAGTGATGTTCGAAGATGCGGCCGCATTTGCCAACGCCAATACGGCCGAGGAACTGCAGGCCCTGCAGCTGCGGCAGGGCGAGCGATAGGTGCAGTGAAGCAGCCCGAGCCACCCGTGAGTTAGGGATGCGCGCCCGGGCCGGGCTGGCCGATGCTTGCCGGACTTTCCTGGAGCCCGCGACATGCCCGCATTGACCACAGCCCTGCGCAACGAGTATCAGCAGCTGTTCGACAGCTGCCAGATCCTGCCCGAGCGCCAGGCGCTCGTGAATCAGATGACGCAGCAACTGCGCAATGCTGAGGCCCGCTATCGCGGCGTTGCCGACCCGCTTGGCATTCCCTGGTACGTGGTGGCCGTCCTGCATGCGATGGAAGGCGGGCTCGACTTCAAGCGCCATCTGCACAACGGCGATCCTCTGGCCGAGCGCACGGTGCAGGTGCCCGCCGGCCGGCCCAAGGTTGGCACGCCGCCGTTCACCTGGGAGCAGAGCGCCAATGACGCCTTGCGGCTGGACAGGTACGACAGCTGGTCCGACTGGAGTGTGCCGGGCATTCTCTACAAATGGGAGGGCTACAACGGCTGGGGCTATCGCAGCTACCACCCCGAGTGCAAATCGCCCTACCTGTGGAGCATGAGCAGCCACTACAGCCGCGGCAAGTATGTGGCTGACGGCACCTGGTCGCCCACGGCGGTCAGCAAGCAGGTGGGGGCGGCGGCCTTGCTGCGCCGGCTGGCGGAGCTGGGGCTGGTCGATGCGCCGTCGTTCGCCTCAACCGCGAACGACGCCCAACTGGCCAGGGCGCTGGCCAAGAGCAGCGCGGCACTGCGCTATTCGCCCGCCAAGGTCTTGCCGGGTGCGCTGGAGTTGCAGCAGTTCCTGAACCGCTTTCCAGGCATCTTTCTGCGCGAGGATGGCAAGCTGGGTGACCGTAGTTCCGAAGCCTTCCAGCAGGTCTTCGGCCACTATCTGCAGGGCGACCCGCGCGACGCCTGAGGCGAGCGCGAGTCAGGCCTCGAGACGGGTGCGGCGCTCGCTCAGAAAGCTCTGCGCCAGGGCGGTGCCGGGCTGCAGCCGCTGGCCGATATAGAGTTCGCGGCGGCGCTCCGAGATCTGGGTGCGCAGGCGGTTGGCCATCACCGTCAGCGGGCGCAGGCCCTTGGTCTCGGCCTTGCTGACGGCCTGCCAGAGCCGGTTCAGAGGGTGCTCCTGAAGCTGCCGTTGGCGTAGCTGCACGACGCCCAGCCGCTCCTGCACGATGTGCTCGGCTCGGCGCAGCCAGTCGAGGCGCGGCTGCATGTTCTCGCCAGTCACACGTACGGCGTCTTCGCCGGCGGCGATCAGGAGGTTCTCCAGTGCCTGGCGATCCTCGCGGGCATAGGCATCGTTGACCGCCATCATGCTGACCAGGCTGCGCTGGCGATCAGGCTCGCCGAGCACGCGATCAGGGTGCAGACGCATGGCGGCACGCCGGTAGAGTTGCTTCAAGCTCGGCGGTTCGCCAGGCGCGCCGGAGGCGGCAGGCTCAGGCGGCAAGCCCGGCGGAGGCGGCAAGGGCGAGGCCAGTGCCGGCATGGCGGCGTGGGTTATTTTCGGGGGTGGCGCGATGTCGGTGCCACCCAGGCCCAGCACGATGCGCTGCAGCTGGCCCTCGACATGCTCCAGCTCCTGATAGAGCGAGCCCAGCTCGCCCTGGTAGCGGTGCATGAACTGCAGGAGCGTGGCACGCAGCAGCTGGAAGTCCTGTTCCTGGATCGTCAGGTAGCGGCGCATGTCGGCCAGCGCATTCTGGCGGCGAGCCAGCGCGTGGCGCGACAGGGCCAGGCCTTCATTCATCACGCAGGGCTCTCCAGGACATGGGTCGTATTTTCACCTGAGAACAAGGGCCCAGAAATAGATACAGCCCCTAGAAGGGGCTGTTCGGTTCGGATCAGGCGACAGCTGGTTACTGCGAGGCGCCCGAAGCGGGTTCTGCCGGGGCCATCGGTGCGGAAGCCGCTTCCATGGCCGCAGGCGCGCTGGCCGTGGCCGCAACCGGCTCGTGCGTAGCCGCCTTGGTGTTGGCAGCCGTCATCGGCAGCAGCGGCACGATCAGCAGCGCCACGATGTTGATGATCTTGATCAAAGGGTTCACTGCCGGGCCGGCCGTGTCCTTGTACGGGTCACCCACGGTGTCGCCGGTCACGGCAGCCTTGTGGGCTTCGCTGCCCTTGCCGCCATGGTGGCCGTCTTCGATGTACTTCTTGGCGTTGTCCCAGGCGCCGCCGCCGGTGCACATCGAGATGGCCACGAACAGGCCGGTCACGATGGTGCCCATCAGCAGTCCGCCGAGCGCTGCCGGGCCGAGGGCCAGGCCGACGATCACCGGCACGACCACGGGCAGCAGCGAAGGCACGATCATTTCCTTGATCGCCGCCGTGGTCAGCATGTCCACGGCCTTGCCGTATTCGGGCTTGCCCGAGCCGTCCATGATGCCCTTGATGTCGCGGAACTGGCGGCGCACTTCCACCACCACCGAGCCGGCTGCGCGGCCCACGGCTTCCATGGCCATGGCACCGAACAGGTAGGGAATCAGGCCGCCGATGAAGAGGCCCACGATCACGTTCGGATCGCTCAGGTCAAACGCCACCGAGAAACCGCGGCCTTCCAGCGAGTGGGTGTAGTCGGCGAAGAGCACCAGGGCAGCCAGGCCGGCGGAGCCGATGGCATAGCCCTTGGTCACGGCCTTGGTGGTGTTGCCCACGGCGTCCAGCGGATCGGTGATCGCGCGCACGCTGTCCGGCAGCTCGGCCATTTCGGCGATGCCGCCGGCGTTGTCGGTGATCGGTCCGTAGGCGTCCAGGGCCACGACGATGCCGGCCATGCTCAGCATCGAGGTGGCTGCAACAGCGATGGCGTACAGGCCGCCCAGCTGGTAGGCCACCAGGATGGCCACGCAGACGAACAGCACCGGCCAGGCGGTGGAGCGCATCGAGACGCCCAGGCCGGCAATGATGTTGGTGCCGTGGCCGGTTGTCGAGGCTTCAGCGATATGCTGCACCGGCTTGTACTGCGTGCCGGTGTAGTACTCGGTGATCCAGACCATCGCGGCGGTCAGCACCAGGCCGACGGCGCAGGCACCGAACAGAGCGTTGGCCGAAACCATGGCGCCACTGGCGAGCGTCAGGCCCTGCGGGAAGAGCGCGGTGGTGATGAAGTAGAACGCGATCAGCGAGAGCACGCCTGCCACGGCCAGGCCCTTGTAGAGCGCCGGCATCACGTTCTTCATGCCCGGCGAGGCCTTGACCATGCTGCAGCCGATGATGGAAGCCAGGATGGATACGCCGCCCAGCACCAGCGGATAGATCAAGGCGTTGATCGTGCCTGCGCCCGCGACCATCAGCGCGCCCAGCGCCATCGTGGCGATCAGGGTCACGGCATAGGTCTCGAACAGGTCGGCCGCCATGCCGGCGCAGTCGCCGACGTTGTCGCCGACGTTGTCGGCGATCACGGCGGGGTTGCGCGGGTCGTCCTCGGGAATGCCGGCTTCCACCTTGCCCACCAGGTCGGCGCCGACGTCAGCGCCCTTGGTGAAGATGCCGCCACCCAGACGGGCAAAGATCGAGATCAGCGACGAGCCGAAGGCAAAGCCCAGCAGAGGCTTCAGCGTGGTCGGGTCGATGTGCTTGCCGCCCTCGCTGATGTGCCAGAAGAACAGGCCGACGCCCAGCAGGCCCAGGCCCACGACCAGCATGCCGGTGATGGCGCCGCCCTTGAAGGCAACGCTCAAGGCCGGCGCCATGCCCTTGGTGGCGGCCTGCGCCGTGCGCACATTGGCCCGCACCGACACATTCATGCCGATGAAGCCACAGGCGCCCGAAAGAACCGCGCCGATGACGAAGCCCACGGCGGTGGTCATGCCCAGGAAGTAGGCGATCGGAAGGGCCAGCACGACGCCGACGATGGCAATCGTCTTGTACTGGCGTGCCAGATAAGCAGCGGCGCCCTGCTGGATCGCAGCTGCGATCTCCTGCATGCGGGGATTGCCAGCGTCCTGACTCAGGATCCAGCTGCGTTGAACAAAGCCATATATGACTGCGGCGACGCCACAGGCCAGCGCGAAGTACAGCGCTACATCTGTCGACATGTACATGTCTCCTCGGTTGTCTCTGCCGTTGTGAATTCACGCCTGCAGCCATTCCGCCCAAGTCAGAGGGCCGCCAGGTCGCTCGGGGCATGCTAAGGAAGGGGCCCGTTTTGCGGGCTGCGTATTTACCAGCGAAATGCGGGTAAACGAGATTGGGAATGCGCGGCGTCAGGACAGGGCAAGCGGGCACCGTAGAATTCGGGTTTCCCCTGGCATTACAGAAGAACCGCGATGAGCCTGCACAACGTGACCCCCGGCGCCAAGGCGCCCGAGCAATTCAACGTCGTCATCGAGATCCCGATGAACGCCGATCCGATCAAGTACGAAGTGGACAAGGAAAGCGGCGCACTCTTCGTCGACCGCTTCATGACCACGGCCATGCACTATCCGTGCAACTACGGCTACATCCCGCGCACCTTGTCGGACGACGGCGATCCGGTCGACGTGCTGGTGATCACGCCCTTCGCGCTGACCCCGGGCGTGGTGGTGACCTGCCGCGCCATCGGCGTGCTGAAGATGGATGACGAAGCCGGTGGCGACGCCAAGCTGCTGGCCGTGCCCACATCGAAGATCCTGCCGATCTACGACCACTGGCAGAAGCCCGAAGACATCAACCAGATGCGCCTGAGGGCCATCCAGCATTTCTTCGAGCACTACAAGGACCTGGAGCCTGGCAAGTGGGTCAAGGTGCAGGGCTGGGAAGGCCCCGAGTCGGCCAGGGCCGAGATCGTCGCCGGCCTGGAGAACTACGCGAAGACGCAGCAGAAGTGATCTGCTTTCGCCCTGAACGTCAAAGCGCCCCTCGAGGGCGCTTTTCTATTTCGGGCTCTGGGCGCTGGTTCCAGCCTTGAAGGGCTGGTGCTCTTCCAGCTCGTTCACGTAGCCGCGCATGGCCTGACCCTCCCGAGCCAGGAACTCGGCCACGGCATCACTGAAGTCGGGATGCGCCAGCCAGTGTGACGACTGCGTTGGCACCGGCAAGAGCCCGCGCGCCATCTTGTGCTCGCCCTGGGCGCCGCCCTCGAAGCGGCGGTAGCCGTGCTCGATGCACCAGGCCAGGGGCTGGTAGTAGCAGGCATCGAAATGCAGGCAGGGGATTTGCTCGATGGCGCCCCAGTAGCGGCCGAAGGCGGCGCCGCGCTCTGGGTCCAGCGCGAGCAGTGACGCCGCAATCGGCACACCATCACGCATGGCGATGAAGAGCAGCCAGTTTGCCGCCATCGTTTCGCTCATCAGGCGGAAGAAATCTCGCGTCAGGTAGGGCGTGCTGTGGTGCGCTCTGTAGGTGAGCTGGTAGCAGTGGTAGAAGAAGTCCCAAGCCTGTTCAGTGATTGCCGGGCCCTCGAGGGTTTTGAAGCTCACGCCGGCCTCGCGCACGCGACGCTGCTCCTGCTGGATCTTCTTGCGCTTGTCACGCTGCAGCGCGGCGAGGAAGTCCTGGAAATCGACGAAGGGTTCGGGCACGCGCTGTGTCCAGTGGAACTGCACGCCCTCGCGTTGCAGCCACGCATGGTCGGTGGCGGCCTGATGGTCTTGTGGCGCGCCGAAAAGCAGGTGGATGGACGACAGGCCCTGCTGTTCCGCGAGCGCTTGAAGGGCCTGGACTAGGAGGGCGCGCGTCTCTTCATTGCGGGCCAGCAGCCGGCTGCCCGGTACCGGCGTGAAGGGCACGGCCACCAGCAGCTTGGGGTAGTACTCGAGGCCATGACGGCGGTAGGCATCGGCCCAGGCCCAGTCGAATACATACTCGCCGTAGCTGTGTGATTTCAACCAGACGGGGCAGGCCGCCAGCAGCTCATCGCCTTCCCAGATGCCGATGAACTGCGGCTGCCACCCGGTGTCCGCCGTGGCGCTGCGGGATTGGTGCAGCGCCTGCAGGTACTCCAGCCGCATGAAGGGCGTGGGCTGCGCCTGCGTTGCAAGCAAGGCGTTCCATGCAGGAATTGCCAATTCGCCCGGGTCGGCTTGAACCCGGATGACATAATTCTCTGGCCTAGTTTTCATGCCCTCATCCATGTCCCTGAAAGTCGCGCTGGCGCAAATCAATGTCACCGTCGGTGACCTCGCAGGCAATGCCGGCAAGATCGTGGAATGGGGCCGTCGCGCGCATGCGGCCGGCGCTCGCCTGCTGCTCACGCCTGAGCTGAGCCTGTGCGGCTATCCGCCAGAAGACCTGCTCCTGCGCCCGGCCTTCATCGAAGCCTGCGACGAGGCCTTGAAAGGCATTGCGACGGCCTTGGCCGATTGTGAGGGCTTGCATGTCGTGGTCGGTCATCCGTATCAACGCGAGGGCGATCTTAGGTCGCGCAGCCTGAGCGTGCTGCGCCGCTTCAATGCGGCCTCGCTGCTGGCAGGGGGACAGGTCTTGCGCACGTACTGCAAGCGCGAGTTGCCGAACTACCAGGTCTTCGACGAGCGCCGCTATTTCGTCTCGGGCCGCGACGCGGGCGAGGAGCCGCTGGTGTTTGAGGTCGAGGGTCGGCGCTTCGGTGTGCTGATCTGCGAAGACGCCTGGTTCGATGAGCCCGCGCGCGCAGCGAAGGCGGCGGGGGCCGAAGTGTTGTGCGTGCTGAACGCATCGCCTTTCCACGTTGGCAAGGTCGAGGAGCGGGAGCAGCGCATGGCTGAGCGGTCGCGCGATGTCGGGCTGCCCCTGCTGTACTCGCATCTGGTTGGCGGCCAGGATGAGGTGGTCTTCGATGGCGCTTCGTTCGCAGTGGGCCGCGATGGGCGCGTGGCCGCGCGCGCTCCGATGTTCGAAGAGGCGATGCCGCTGATCGAATTCGACGCACAAGCGACGCCTTCCGGCGAGCTCGTGCCGGTGCCTGAGTTGGAAGCGCAGGTCTGGGGCGCCCTGGTGCTCGGCGTGCGCGACTATCTCGGCAAGAACGGTTTCCCGGGCGCCTTGATCGGGCTTTCCGGAGGTATTGACTCGGCCCTGGTGCTGGCCATCGCCGTCGATGCGCTGGGCGCAGACAAGGTGCGCACGGTGATGATGCCGTCGCCCTATACGGCCGATATTTCCTGGATTGATGCGCGCGACATGGCCGAGCGCCTGGGCGTGCGCTACGACGAAAAATCCATCGTGCCGATGTTCGAGGCCTTCAACGCGACGCTGGCTGACGAGTTCACAGGCCTGCCGCTCGATGCCACCGAGGAGAACATCCAGGCACGCATCCGCGGCACGCTCCTGATGGCCCTGTCCAACAAGTTTGGCTCCATTGTCCTGACTACCGGTAACAAGAGCGAGATGGCGACCGGCTATTGCACGCTGTACGGCGACATGGCCGGTGGTTTCGCGGTGATCAAGGATGTGGCCAAGACCCTGGTGTTCCGCCTCGCCACGTGGAAGAACCAACAGCCGACGAAGCGGGCAGACGGGACCATCGGCCCAGTCATTCCCGAGCGCATCATCACGCGGCCGCCTTCGGCTGAATTGCGTCCGGATCAAAAGGACCAGGACAGCCTGCCGCCCTATGAGGTGCTGGATGCCATCCTGGCGATGTACATGGAAGAAGACCGCTCGATCAGCGACATCGTGGCGGCCGGCTATGCCGCTGCCGACGTCGAGCGGGTCACGCGGCTGATCAAGCTCAACGAGTACAAGCGCCGCCAGTCGCCCGTGGGCATCCGCATCACGCACCGGGCCTTCGGACGCGACTGGCGCTACCCGATCACGTCCAGGTTCCGTGCTTAAATCAGGGTCAACACACAGCCATTTGCCGGAGCGCAGCACCATGAAGCAGATCACCGCCATCATCAAACCCTTCAAGCTTGACGAAGTGCGCGAAGCGCTGGCCGAGGTGGGCGCTTCCGGCCTGACGGTCACCGAGGTCAAGGGCTTCGGACGCCAGAAGGGTCATACCGAGCTCTATCGCGGTGCAGAGTACGTGGTCGACTTTCTGCCCAAGGTGAAGGTCGAGGTCGTGGTCAAGGACGATGAGGTCGACCGCTGCATCGATGCGATCCTGAAGGCCGCCAAGACCGGCAAGATCGGCGACGGCAAGATCTTCGTCACGCCGGTGGAGCAAGTGGTGCGCATCCGCACCGGAGAGACGGACGAAGCGGCCGTTTAAGGCCCTATTGGGCAAGGCGCTGCCACAGCGCCGTGCCCCAGATGCCGCCGCACAGCGTCAGCGCGATGAAGACCGCAGCGCTGCCAATGTCCTTGGCGCGCTTGGATAGTTCATGACGGTCGAACGAGATGCGGTCGATGGCCGCCTCCACCGCCGAATTCAGCAGCTCCACGATCAGGAGCAGCGCGAGGCAGCCCAGCAGCAGAGCGATCTCGACCCAGCTTTGCCCCAGCCAGAAGGCAACGGGCGTCGCAACGACACACAGCCAGGTCTCTTGCCGGAAAGCGCTCTCGCCCGTGTACGCGGCGCGCAGGCCTTCCATCGAATAGCCGGCCGCGTGGATGATGCGGTCGATGCCGGTGCGGCCCTTGTGTGGATTGCTCATCGCTTCACTGGGAGTTGGGTGACCAGGCGCGTTCCGCAGACGACATCGTGCAAGAACTGTTGGCCCGGCAAGACCTTGGCGAGCAGCGCGTAGGCGAGAACGCCGAGCGTGCCAACGCACAGGACGGCGGCCATTCCCAGACCATGCTGACGCAATTGCAGGGTCGACATGACCGGCAAGAGCCACCATGCGTAGGACAGGAGGTGGCGCGCCAAGGCCTGGGCGAAGGTCAGTGGCGAACCGTCAAGCCGCTCCACCTTGATGTGCCAGGTCTTCATGGCGAGCGTCTGGCCGCTCCTGGTCCAGAAAAACACAAAGTAGGAGGCGAAGCCCAAGGCCTCCACCGCCATCAAGCCTACCCGGTAGTCCATGGCGTTGCGTTGGCCAACGAGCGGTGAGAAGACCAGAGCCGTGACGACGGCTACACCGAACAACAGCAGGCCTTCATAGACAAAGCAGGCCATCCGACGGGCAATGCCCGGCAGGCTTGGGGTCGGCTCGCTCATTGCGCAGGGGCCGAGGAGGGCTTGGGCAGCAGGGTTTTCGGATCGACCAGGCTCGGGTCGGCGATCAGCTTGGGCATGCCAGGCATTTGATGGCGGGGGGGCGTAGGCGTCTGCGTGATCAGCACGGTGGTGGCGCCGGGCTTGGCTTGCAGCACCGACGGCGCAACCGGGCGACCAGTGGGCGTGGCCGGGGCGGCGGGCACCAGATTGGACTTGGAGCCTGCACCAGCGCCGGGCGTTGTGGCCGGCGCGCTGGCCTTCTGGGCGACCTTGAGTGCTGCTTTGTCAGCCAGTTCCTGCCGACGCTCAGGCGGCAGCGATTGGTAGGCTTCCCATTTGGCCTGGCGGTCATCGGCCTTGATCTGCTGGACACCCTTGTAGCCGAAGCGGGCCTGCTGGCGCTCCGCCACAGTCATGTGAGCCCATTCCCCCATTCTTTGCTGGATGCGAGCTTGCTCTTCGGCCGGCAGCGTGCCGTAGCGGCCGGCGACTTCCAACCACTTGCCCTGGCTGGCCGGGTCCAGGCTGTCCCAGTCCTTTTGCAGGGGCGCGAGCACGCGCTGGTAGCTCGCCGCCAAACCCTGCCAGCGTCCGCCGGCATTGGGTGCGGGCTTGCTTGCATGGCTGACGGGCTTGGGCGCTGCGACGCTGGAAGGGGCAGCCTCAGGCGCCGAAGCCGCCTCGGCTTGCGCCAGGGCGGCTTCAGAGACGGCGACGCTCAGCAGCAGGGCGAAAGAGGGGATGAGGAACCGGTGTGCCAGCGGCCGACGGGTCATAGGGTGGGGCTCGTCACTCTTGTTTTGGTTGTTGTTGCTGCTGCGGCTGTTGCTGCGGCGCTTGTTGCTGGTCTTCCTGCAAGTATTCGCGGAAGCCAGGGTCGCTGTAGGCGGCAGGTGGCAGTTTATCGGCCAACAGCGCGGTGTCGACCTCGGCGGCCGCGGTGATCTGCTCGTACCACTCGCTCTGCTGGATCAGCAGCAGGCCGGCAGCCAGCACGATCAGCGGCAACAGTGTTGCCAGCTTGAGCCAACGTGGCGAGCGGCCGTTGCCAGCCAGCGCCATGGAGCCACCGCCGACATCCATCGCCTGCAGCACGGTCGCTGCCGCCAGAGCGCGCTCGCGGCGCGCCTTGGTCAGTGCTTGCTCTCGCGCAAAGCGAAGCCGTTCAGTGATGTCAACCGGGAGGCCGGAGGCTTGCTTGTCGAGCCCGGCCGTCACGCGCTGCGCAAAGCGCGAGACCGCTTGATCCGGGTCCTGAGGCGTTTGGCTTGACTGGTTCATAGCGTGATTCCCTTGGCTTTCAGCGATTTCGCGAGCGAATGCACGGCTCGTGAACAATGTGTCTTTACACTGCCCTCGGAACAGCCCATGACGGAAGCTGTCTCGGCGACATCGAATTCTTCCCAGTAACGCAAGAGAAATGCTTCGCGTTGACGGGCGGGCAATTCAGCGACTTCCGCTTCGATCACCTGCAAGATCTGGGCCTTGGAAACCTCGTCGGCCGCACTGAGTGCGCCCATGGCGCCATCGCCAGTTTCCAGTGATTCAAGCAGATTGAAGTCGTCGTCGGGATCCCCGGACTCGAAGTCCGACATGTTCGACATGACCGCTCTGCGAACTTTCTGACGACGGAAATAGTCCATCGTCGCGTTCGACAGGATGCGCTGGAACAGCAGCGGCAGTTCCTCGGCCGGGCGGTCGAAGTATTTCTCGGCCAGCTTGATCATCGCGTCCTGCACGATGTCCAGCGCCGCATCGTCGTCGCGAACCATGTACGCCGTGCGCTTGAAGGCACGGCGGTCGACGCTGCGAAGGAAGTCGTTCAGTTCTTTATCGGTGGCCAAGGGAATTCGGGCAGGGGACCCAGCACTGGCAAAGGGTGGCGATTATTGCATTGCGAAGGCTCACCCTAGGGAATGCGAGGGGGTGTCAGCAATTCTGTGCATAATGCTGCTTCGCACAATGAGTTTTTGGTCTCAAGCTGGCCGCCCGACCGGGGCGCCTCGTTTCTGATCGCGCAGGTTCCGAATCCACCTCACGAGGGTGCGAGAAGGAGCACCGATGGTTTTTCGTTAGAGAAATTCACAAAGGTTCGAAAAATGGACATGTCTGCCGCGGACATCAAGCGTGCAGCGACCGTGGATGGTCGCGCACAGCCGCAAATCAATTCCCCCTCCTCGGAGCCGAACGGCTCTGAAATTCTTGTTCGTTGCCTTCAGGCTGAAGGGGTCCAGTACCTCTGGGGCTATCCGGGCGGCGCAGTGCTGTATATCTACGACGCACTGTACAAACAGGACACCATCCAGCACGTCCTGGTACGCCATGAGCAGGCCGCCGTCCATGCCGCTGATGGCTATGCCCGCGCGACAGGCGATGTTGGCGTTGCCCTGGTGACCTCGGGTCCAGGCGTGACCAATGCCATCACAGGCATTGCCACCGCCTACATGGATTCGATCCCCATGGTGATCATCACCGGCCAGGTGCCGACGCCGGCGATCGGGTTGGACGCCTTCCAGGAATGCGACACCGTGGGCATCACGCGTCCCATCGTCAAGCACAACTTCCTGGTGAAGGACGTGCGCGACCTGGCTGTCACGCTCAAGAAGGCCTTCCACATCGCCCGTACCGGCCGTCCTGGCCCGGTGGTGGTGGACATCCCCAAGGACGTTTCCCAGGCTAAGGCCCATTTCCAGTACCCCACGCATGTGGAGATGCGCTCCTACAACCCGGTGCGCAAGGGCCATTCGGGCCAGATCCGTAAGGCGGTGCAGTTGCTGATGCAGGCCAAGCGGCCCTACATCTACACCGGCGGCGGCGTGATCCTCGGCGAGGCTTCGAAAGAGCTGCGCGAGCTGGTCGAGTTGCTGGGCTACCCCTGCACGAATACGCTGATGGGCCTGGGCGCCATGCCCGCGAGTGACCCGCGCTTCCTCGGCATGCTGGGCATGCATGGCACGTATGAAGCCAACATGACCATGCAGAACTGCGATGTGCTGCTGGCCGTGGGCGCGCGCTTCGACGACCGTGTGATCGGCAACCCGAAACACTTCGGTTCCGTGGAGCGCAAGATCATCCACGTGGACATCGATCCTTCCTCGATCTCCAAGCGCGTGCGCGTGGACATCCCCATCGTCGGCGACGTGAAGGATGTGCTGCAGGAGTTGATCCATCAGATCAAGGAGGCGCAAGCCCGCCCTGATTCAAACGCGATCAATGCCTGGTGGAGCCAGATCAATGAATGGCGCCGCCGCGACTGCCTGGCCTACAAGCATTCCGACGAAGTCATCAAGCCGCAGATGGTGGTCGAGACGCTCTGGAACCTGACCAAGGACAGCGACACCTACATCACGTCGGACGTTGGCCAGCACCAGATGTGGGCTGCGCAGTTCTATCGCTTCGAGCAGCCGCGCCGCTGGATCAATTCCGGTGGTCTGGGCACCATGGGCGTCGGCCTGCCCTACGCCATGGGCATCAAGCTGGCCAAACCGGATGCAGACGTGTTTTGCATCACCGGCGAAGGCTCGATCCAGATGTGCATCCAGGAGCTGTCGACCTGCAAGCAGTACAACACGCCGGTCAAGGTCGTGTCGCTGAACAACCGCTACCTCGGCATGGTGCGTCAGTGGCAGGAGCTGGACTACGGCAAGCGCTACTCGCACAGCTACATGGAAGCGCTGCCGGACTTCGTCAAGCTGGCTGAGGCCTATGGCCATGTGGGCCTGCTGGTCGAGAAGCCCGGTGATGTCGAGGGTGCGCTGCGCGAAGCGAAGCGCCTGAAGGACCGCACGGTCTTCCTGGACATCCGCACCGATCCGACCGAGAACGTCTGGCCCATGGTCCAGGCGGGCAAGGGCATCTCGGAAATGCTGCTGGGCTCCGAAGACCTGTGAGGCGCTGAAGCTGCCGAGCGATCCTGGCGTTACCGCGCCAGCGTCGACCCGGCGGCAGACGTGCCGCTCAGCGGACCACCCAGCAATCCCACCATCGAAGAGCGTGGCCAAGAGCCGTCGGTTACCGCCGCCGGCTTGAAGAGCGCGAAGGACGAAGATTCATCATGAGACACATCATTGCTTTGCTCATCGAGAACGAACCAGGTGCGCTGTCGCGCGTCGTGGCCTTGTTCTCGGCACGCGGCTACAACATTGAAAGCCTGACCGTGGCGCCGACCGAGGATCCCTCGCTGTCGCGCATGACCATCGTCACCACCGGCTCGGACGAGGTGATCGAGCAGATCACCAAGCACCTGAACCGCCTCATCGAGGTGGTCAAGGTCGTCGACCTGACCGAAGGCAACTACACCGAGCGCGAGCTCATGCTGATCAAGGTGCGCGCGGTCGGCAAGGAGCGTGAAGAGATGAAGCGCACCGCCGACATCTTTCGCGGCCGCATCATCGACGTGACCGAGAAGACCTACACGATCGAATTGACCGGCGACGCCGAAAAGCTCGATGCCTTCATCGTTGCGATTGATCGCGCCGCCATTCTCGAGACGGTGCGTACCGGCGCCAGCGGCATCGGCCGCGGCGAGCGGATTCTCCGCGTCTGAACGATTTCCCTACCCAACACCCTGAACCGATTTTTCCTGGAGACCGACATGAACGTTTATTACGACAAGGACGCTGATCTGAGCCTGATCAAGGGCAAGAACGTCACCATCATCGGCTACGGCTCACAAGGCCACGCCCATGCGCAAAACCTGAACGACAGCGGCGTCAAGGTCACCGTCGGTCTGCGCCGTGGCGGCGCCTCCTGGGCCAAGGCCGAGAACGCCGGCCTGAAGGTCGCCGAGATCGCTGAAGCCGTGAAGGCGGCCGACGTGGTCATGATCCTGCTGCCGGACGAGCAGATCGCCAGCGTCTACCAGGCTGAAGTCGAACCCAACATCAAGCAGGGCGCTTCGCTGGCCTTCGCTCACGGCTTCAACGTCCACTACGGCCAGGTCACGCCGCGTGCCGACCTGGATGTCTGGATGGTCGCTCCCAAGGCACCTGGCCACACGGTGCGCGGCACCTACACGCAAGGTGGCGGCGTGCCGCACCTGATCGCCGTCTATGCCGACAAGACCGGCAAGGCGCGTGACCTGGCCCTGTCCTACGCTTCCGCCAACGGCGGCGGCAAGGCCGGCATCATCGAGACCAACTTCCGCGAAGAAACCGAGACCGACCTGTTCGGCGAGCAAGCCGTGCTGTGCGGTGGCGCCGTCGAGCTGATCAAGGCCGGTTTCGAGACGCTGACCGAAGCCGGCTACGCGCCCGAGATGGCCTACTTCGAGTGCCTGCATGAGCTGAAGCTGATCGTCGACCTGATCTATGAAGGCGGTATCGCCAACATGAACTACTCGATCTCGAACAACGCCGAATACGGCGAGTACGTGACCGGCCCCAAGGTCGTGACTTCGGCCACCAAGGACGCGATGCGCCAGTGCCTGAAGGACATCCAGACCGGCGAGTACGCCAAGAGCTTCATCCTCGAGAACAAGGCTGGCGCGCCGACCCTGCTGTCGCGCCGCCGCCTGACGGCCGAGCACCCGATCGAGCAGGTCGGCGAGAAGCTGCGCGCGATGATGCCCTGGATCAAGAAGAACCGTCTGGTGGACCAGTCCAAGAACTGAGTTTGCCTCTCTAGCGAAAGCCGCACCGCCCCAGGGCCGTGCGGCTTTTTTACTGGGACGCTGTTGTATCCTCCCGCACCATGACCGATCCGAAACTCAATGCCCCGTCCGATGTGGATGACGACGACGTCGATGCGCCCGTTCGGCCACGCCGCAAGGGCATCTACATCCTGCCCAACCTGTTCACTCTGGCGGCGCTGTTCGGCGGCTTCTACGGCATCGTGATGGCGATGAATGGCCGCTTCGAGCAGTCGGCCTATGGCATCTTCTGCGCGATGGTGCTGGACAGCCTGGACGGCCGCGTGGCCCGCATGACCAATACGCAGAGCACGTTTGGCGAGCAGATGGATTCGCTCTCCGACATGGTTTCCTTCGGCGCTGCGCCAGCGCTGATCATGTATGTCTGGGCCCTGCAAGGCCTGGGCAAGCTCGGCTGGATCGCAGCCTTCGTCTATTGCGCTTCGGCGGCACTGCGCCTGGCCCGCTTCAACACGAACATCGGCGTGGTGGACAAGCGCTTCTTCCAGGGCGTGCCCAGCCCCGCAGCGGCGGCGTTGGTGGTTGGCCTCGTATGGGTGATGGACGACGCGGGCTACACGGCCGTGCACACCAACCCGCAGCTGGCCTGGGTGGCCTTCGGCTTCACGCTGTATGCCGGGCTGACCATGGTCACCAACGTGCCGTTCTACAGCTTCAAGGATGTGAGCTTCAAGCGTTCGGTGCCCTTCATCGTGATCGTGGCGATTGCGCTGGGCATCGCGCTGATCAATATCCACCCGCCATCGGTGCTGTTCGGCGTGTTCTGCATCTACGGTGTTTCCGGCTATGTGGTCTACGCCTACCGGCGCATGAAGGGCAAGCCGGTGAGCGTGATTGCCACATCGACCGATGAACCTGATGAACAGGGCCTTCATCGCTGAGCGGTGATCAAAAGCTCTGCTATATTCCAAAGCCATGAAGACGTTTGCCGCTATTGCGCTGCTACTACCAGTCGAACCTCGGGTTCGCTGATCGCGCACGCACGTCCAAAGCGTTTTGATCTCAACGGCCCGTATGCAACCCGCAGCGGGCCGTTTTGCTTGTACATAGTCTGCTGGTTGCAAATCTCGATCCTCTCGATTTGCCAGGAAGCACGACCATGTTGAAGCAGCCGAACACCAAGTACCGCGCCTTTGCCCCCATCGGATTGACCGATCGCACCTGGCCGGACGCCCAGCTGACGCAAGCCCCGATCTGGCTCAGCACCGACCTGCGCGACGGCAACCAGGCGCTGATCGAGCCGATGGATGTGCAGCGCAAGCTGCGCATGTTCGAGATGCTGGTGCGCATCGGTTTCAAGGAAATCGAGGTCGGCTTTCCCTCGGCTTCGCAGACCGACTTCGACTTCGTGCGTCGGCTGATCGAGGAAGACCTGATCCCCGACGATGTGACCATCCAGGTCCTGACGCAGGCGCGTCAGCCCTTGATCGAGCGCACCTTTGAATCGTTGCGTGGCGCGCGCAAAGCCATCGTCCACCTCTACAACGCTTGCGCGCCGGTGATGCGCAAGGTGGTGCTGGGCCTGGACGAAGACCAGATCGTCGAACTGGCCGTGGCGCACACGCAGATGATCCGCCGCATGGCAGACGCGCAGCGTGAGACCGAGATCGGCTTCGAGTACTCGCCCGAGATGTTCTCCGGCACCGAGCTGGCTTTCTCCAAGCGCGTGGTGGACGCGGTGACAGAGGCCTGGGGCGCAACACCCGAGCGCAAGGTCATCATCAACCTGCCGGCCACGGTCGAGCATTCGACGCCCAACATCTTTGCCGACATGGTCGAGTGGATGCACCGCCATGTGGAGCGTCGTGATTCCATCATCCTGTCCATCCATCCGCACAACGACCGCGGCACCGGCACGGCCGCTGCGGAGTTCGCGCTGATGGCGGGCGGTGACCGGATCGAAGGCTGTCTGTTCGGCAGCGGTGAGCGCACGGGCAATGTCGACATCGTCAACATCGCCTTGAATCTGTACACGCAAGGCGTCTCGCCGGAGCTGGATTTCTCTGACATCGACGAAGTGCGCCGCTGCGCCGAGCATTGCACGCAGTTGCCGGTGCATCCGCGTCATCCGTACGCGGGCGACCTGGTCTACACCTCGTTCTCGGGCTCGCACCAGGACGCGATCAAGAAGGCCTTCGCTGCTCGCAAGGAAGGCGATATCTGGGTCATGCCCTATCTGCCGGTGGACCCGAAAGACCTGGGCCGCAGCTACGACGCGGTCATCCGCGTCAACAGCCAGTCGGGCAAGGGCGGCATCTCCTATCTGCTCGAAGCCGAGTACGGCGTGGAGCTGCCGCGTCGCTTGCAGATCGAGTTCAGCCAGGTTGTTCAGGCGGTGATGGACGACAGTGGCAAGGAGCTCAGTGCGGCTGACATCTGGGGCATCTTCGACCGCGAGTACGGCATCAGCGAAGGCCCTGCCCTGAATCCGGTCACGAGCGAGGTGGGCGCGGGCCGAGTGAGCCTGCGCGCCCAGGCTGATCTGGGTGTTCGGCGCGTGCAGGTGCAAGGCGAGGGCACCGGCCCGATCGATGCCTTCATCAATGGCCTGAACGCGCACCTTGCTTCGGCCGTGCGCGTGCTGGATTATCACGAGCATTCCATCGGCAGTGGTGCGGACGCCAAGGCCGTGGCCTATCTGGAGCTGCGTGTCGGTGATGCGCTGACGGTGTTTGGCGTGGGCATCGATGCCAATATCGTGTCCGCCTCGCTGAAGGCCATTGCGTCCGGCTTGCGCCGAGCCGCGCAGCGCGGTCATCTGAAATTCAACGCCAACGTGGCAGCCTGAGGAGCCGAGCAATGTCGCAGCAACTGATCATCTTCGACACCACCTTGCGCGACGGCGAGCAATCGCCCGGCGCATCGATGACCAAGGACGAGAAGCTGCGCATTGCGCGCCAACTGGAAAGGCTGCGTGTCGATGTGATCGAGGCGGGCTTTGCAGCCTCGAGCAATGGCGACTTCGAAGCGGTCAAGGCGATTGCCGACGTGATCCGCGAAAGCACGGTCTGCTCGCTGGCCCGTGCCAATGATCGGGACATCGGCCGCGCCGCCGAGGCCTTGAAGGGCGCCGCCCGCTCGCGCATCCACACATTCATCGCGACCAGCGAGCTCCACATGGAGAAGAAGCTGCGCATGACCCGCGAGCAGGTGCTGGAGCAGGCGAAGCTCGCCGTGCGCTTCGCACGCAATCTGACTGGCGACGTGGAGTTTTCGCCTGAGGACGGCTATCGCTCGGACCCCGAGTTCCTGGCCCGTGTCGTCGAAGCCGTCATTGCCGAAGGCGCGACCACGATCAACATCCCCGACACCGTGGGCTATGCCATCCCCGAGCTCTACGGCAACTTCATCAAGACCTTGCGCGAGCGCGTGCCGAACTCGGACAAGGCCATCTGGTCGGTCCATTGCCACAACGACCTGGGCATGGCCGTGGCCAACTCGCTGGCGGGCGTGCAGATCGGTGGCGCGCGACAGGTCGAGTGCACGATCAATGGCCTTGGTGAGCGGGCGGGCAATTGCTCGCTGGAAGAGGTGGTGATGGCGATCAAGACTCGCCGCGACTATTTCGGCCTGGATGTGAATGTCGACGCCACGCAGATCGTGGCGGCCTCGCGCATGGTTTCGCAAACCACGGGTTTCGTGGTCCAGCCGAACAAGGCCGTGGTCGGCGCCAATGCCTTTGCCCATGCGTCGGGCATTCATCAGGACGGTGTGCTGAAGGCGCGCGACACCTACGAAATCATGCGTGCCGAAGACGTGGGGTGGGCGGCCAACAAGATTGTTCTGGGCAAGCTCAGCGGCCGCAATGCCTTCAAGCAGCGCCTGCAGGAGCTCGGCATCCAGCTCGAGTCAGAGGCCGAAGTGAATGCCGCATTCGTCCGCTTCAAGGACCTGGCGGACCGCAAGAACGAGATCTTCGACGAGGACATCCTGGCGCTGGTGATGGACGAATCGGTCAGCTCCGAGCAGGAACACTACCGCCTGCTCTCCCTGGCCCAACGTTCTGAAACCGGCGAGCGGCCGCATGCGGCCATCGTCTTTGCCGCCGGGACTGTCGAGCACCGCGTCGAGAGCGACGGCAACGGCCCGGTCGACGCCACGCTTCGCGCGATCGAGCAATCCGTGCAAAGTGGCGCAGAAATGGTCCTCTACTCGGTGAACGCGATCACCGGGGGCAGTACAGAATCTCAGGGCGAGGTCACGATCCGTCTGCAGCATGCGGGTCGGGTCGTCAATGGCGTCGGGGCCGACCCCGATATCGTGGTCGCATCGGCCAAGGCATATTTGAGTGCCTTGAACAAGCTGCAAAGCAAGACCGAGCGTGTCGCAGCGCAAGGTTGACTTGAAGAGTGGCGGTTAAGTTTTTGATCTTGCTAGGTTTTTGCTGATCACATAAACTGCCCATCTGACCGTTGGGGACGCTTTTGAAGACTCTTGCCACCTTTGTTTCCTCAGCCGTTTTGAGCGGCTTGCTGATGGCTTCGGGCGCGCTCATGGCGACCCAGGCCGAGGCGGCCACCTCGGCCAAGGCCGGTGGCAAGGCAAGCGCCCAGAGCGTCGTCCGCAAGTCCAAGCCGGCCACCCGCACGCCCCGCAAGGCCGCCGTCGTGGCTGCCGCGGCAGCCGCCCCCACTTTTGGCCAGCTCTATGGCCTGCACTCGGTGGACGATCCGCTGGACCTGAAGTCCAGCGTCGCCCTGGTCATGGACCAGGACACCAACGAAGTGCTCTTCTCCAAGAATCCGCAGGCGGTGCTGCCCATCGCCTCGATCACCAAGCTGATGACCGCCCTGGTGGTGGTTGAAGCCGGACTGCCCCTGGACGAGAAGCTGACGATCACCGATGCCGACAAGGACACGGAGAAGGGCACTGGCTCACGCCTGGCCATCGGCACCACGCTGCCGCGCAGCGAGCTGATGCACCTCGCGCTGATGGCTTCCGAGAACCGAGCTGCCCATGCGCTGGGTCGCAACTATCCCGGTGGTCTGGATGCCTTTGTCGCGGCGATGAATGCCAAGGCTCGGTCGCTGGGCATGGAAGACACCCACTATGTGGAGCCCACGGGTCTGTCCAGCCGCAACCAGTCCAGTGCCAAGGACCTGGCTGCGTTGGTGAAGGTGGCCCATGAAGTGCCGCTGCTGCGCGAGTACTCGACCTCCAAGGCGCACAGCGTCACGGTGGGCCGCCGCCAGATGGCTTTCCGCAGCACCAATGGCCTTGTCAGCAGCCGCGACTGGGATATCGGCCTCCAGAAGACCGGTTTCATCAACGAAGCCGGCAAGTGCCTGGTGATGCAGGCCCAGATGGCAGGCCGCAAGCTGATCATGGTGTTCCTTGACTCGACCGGCAAGTACGCCCGGATCGGTGATGCCGAACGCATCCGCAAGTGGTTGGCGACCAACCCGACGGCCGCGGCGACGAGTCTCAGCAAGGTCGAGTGAACCTGGCAGGCTGACAGAGAACGAAGGGGCTGCGGCCCCTTCAGTCTTTTTCAGACCCAGCGTTCAGCCGCGGTGGCCCAGCGCCGCGGAAATCTGCGCGGCGGTTTCCTTCAGCCGCGAGCTCCAGCCTTCTTCCAGCCGGTCGGCCGGCGCCGAGATCGACAGCCCGGCCACCAGCTTGGCCTGGTCGTCATAGATGCCGGCGGCCATACAGCGCACGCCCAGCTCCAGCTCCTCGTCGTCGCGCGCCAGGCCGCGCTGACGGACCAGCGCCATCTCGCGCTCCAGCGCCCCGATCTCGGTTATGCTGTTCTTGGTGTGGCCGGCCAGCCCGGTGCGGGTGGCATAGGCGCGCACCCGCAGCGGCTCGTCGCTGGCCAGGAACAGCTTGCCGACCGAGGTCAGGTGCAGGGGCGCGCGGCCGCCGACTGCGCGTACGACCTGCATGCCGGAGCGCTCGGAATAGGTGCGCTCGATATAGACGATCTCGTCGCCCTGGCGCACCGAGAGATTGACCGGCTGGTGGGTGAACTTGTGCAACTCGCGCATGGGACCGAGGGCCGCATCGCGCACGTCCAGCCTTGCCTTGACCAGATTGCCCAGCTCCAGTAGCCGCATGCCCAGCCGGTAGCTGCCGGCCTCGGGTCGGTCGACAAAACGCCCGATGGTGAGGTCGTTGAGGATGCGATGAGCAGTGGAAGGATGCAGGCCGGTCGATTCGCTGATCTGCTTCAGCGAAACCGGATCCTGGTGGCTGGCCAGCACGTCCAGCAAGGAAAAAGTGCGTTCCAGCACCTGGATGGCAGGTGTGGCGAGCTCTTTGTTTTTCATGCCGCCATTGTGGTCGATTTCGCACCCGTTTTACATGGCGAAATGGCCACATTGGCGGCAGCGAGGCCGGATCGGACTGCGCCTTCCAGCGTGGCAGGGTAGGGGCCGGCCACATAGTCGCCGGCAGCGATGAGCCCTGAAGCGATCAGCGCCGGTGGGCGGGCCAGGCCTGGCGTGCACGCGAATGTGGCCCTTTTCTCGGCCAGGACGCGAACCCGCTCGATAGCGCCCTGCCAGCCCAACGCGGCCCTTGCCTGCGCTTCAACAGCGTTGCCAGCCACCTGCAAGCCGGCGTCGACCCAGGCCTGGGCGCCGCTGATGACGAAGGCAAACAGCCCGGCCTGGCCGCTCAACTGCCCATGGTCGAATGCGAATTGGGCTGGAGCGCTGGGCGATTCGTGGAGCGCCACCATCGGTGCTGCCAGGCATGCGCCGGGCTGGCGCAGGTAGACCGTGATGATGGGCTCGTATCGCAAGCTGCGCGCCTGCTCGGCCCAGATTGGCGAGGCAGGCTGCGTGAGCCTGGCCGCTTCCATCGGCGGGCATGCCAGCACGACCGCATCGAAATGCTCGCCGTCGATCTGCCATCGGCCGTCCTCCATGGGCTGCAGGTCCTGAGCTCGCCGTCCCAGGCGCAAGTCTGCACCTTGAGTTTGAAGCCAGTCAGCGGCGGGCGAGGGCAGGAGGTCGCCCAGCGGCCTGCGGGGCAGCAGCAGGTCGGCCGAACCCGGGCCGCTGAACATGGCGTCCTGCAACACCCTCAGAAAGACCTGGGCGCTGGCGCGCTCGGCCGGCGTGTTCAGCGCCGCGACGCAGAGCGGCTCGACCAGATCGACGCGGACCGGCTCGGGCAGCCGTGCGCACAGCTGGGCAACGCTCAGCCCCGGCGGGCACTTGAAGCCACTGAACAACCAGGCGGAGCTTTGCGCGAGCAAGGCCAGGCGCGCCCGCCACGGCCAGCGCTCGTAGCGCAGGACGCCGCGCAGGAAGGAAAGCAGCGGCTGGCCGCCAGGCAGGCGCAAGCCTTCATGATCGGGATAGCGCAGCCGCAGTGGCGTGCGCAAGAACAGTCGATCCGGATCGGCGCCGACGCGGCGCATCAGGGCCAGGGTGTCACGGTAGGCGCCGATCAGGATGTGCTGGCCGTTATCGAGCAGTGGCGACTGGTCGCTCACGCTGCGGGCCCGCCCGCCCCATTGGCCCGACATCTCGAACAAGGTCACGTGTGCGCCGAGCTCGGTGGCGCGCACAGCCGCGGCCAGACCCGCCCAGCCGCCGCCCACGACGGCCACGCGGCGAGGCGCCTGCATCAGCGGCCGCGCCAGTTGGTGCGCATCGCTATCCAGAGCTTGCGCAATGGTGTCAGCGAAATGCGCTGGTGCAGCACCTGAAAGTTCTCGGCCTCGATCTCGCGCAGAAGCGCGCGGTAGATATTGGCCATCATCATCCCGGGCTTTTGCGGCTTGCGGTCCGCCTCAGGCAGCAGGGCGAAGGCTTCGTCGTAAAGGCGATGGGCGCGCTCGGCCTGGAACTTCATCAGGGCCGTGAAGCGCTCGCTGTAGCCCCAGGGCCGGTCGCGCTTGAGGATCTCATGCGCCTTCACGTCGAACTGCTGAAGTTCGCTGACCGGCAGGTAGATGCGGCCGCGCCGCGCGTCGTCGCCGACATCGCGAATGATGTTGGTGAGCTGCATGGCCTGGCCGAGCTTGTGGGCGTAGGCGGTGGTTTGGGCATCCTCCTGGCCGAATATTCGCGCCGCCACTTCGCCAACGATACCGGCCACCAGGTGGCAGTACCTCTGCAGGCCGGGGTAGTCCAGGTAGCGGGTCTGCTCCAGATCCATCTGGCAGCCTTCGATCACTGCCATCAGATGCTCCAGCCGGATGTCGAAAGGCGCGCAATGCGGCATCAATGCCTTCATCACCGGATGCTGCGGCTGGCCGGCAAAGGCGCTGGCTGCCTCCTTGCGCCACCAGGCGAGCTTGGTGGCGGCAACGCCGGTGTCTTGCGTCTCATCGACGACGTCATCCACCTCGCGGCAGAAGGCATAGAAAGCCGTGATCGCGGCGCGGCGCGGCGGCGGCAGGAAGAGAAAGGCGTAGTAGAAACTCGAGCCACTCTTGGCCGCCTTGTCCTGCACATACTGCTCGGGGGTCAAGAGCGGGCCTCCAGCATGAGGTCGGCCGAGCGGGGCATGCGCAGGGCACGCCAGAGCATGGGCAAGGTGTCGAAGGCCCCAAGGACTGGGCGCTGCTGCAAGGTGGCGAAATCCATGTGGGCGATTTTCTCAAGAATCCTGAGTCCGCCCTGGACAACCAGGCGCAACTCCCAGCCGGCCCGCCCTGGTATCTGGTGCACCAGTGGCGCGCCCTTGTCCATCAGCTCCCGGGCCCAGCGGCAAAGCTCGGCCAGCAAGGCGCGGCTGGCCGGGCTGTCCTGGCCGCGCAGCCAGTCCTGGCTGCTCATGCCGTGGCGCGCCAGGTCGCTGGTCGGCGCGTAGCAGCGGCCGTTCGGTATGTCGCGGCTGGGGTCTTGCCAGAAGTTGATCAATTGCAGGCTGGTGCAGATGGCGTCGGATCGGCGCAGCGCCTCGGTGTCCTGGATGCCGTAGAGGTGCAGGAGCAGGCGGCCGACCGGGTTGGCCGAACGCCGGCAGTAGTCCAGCAGTTCCAGCCGGTCTGAATACCGGGTCTTGTGCAGGTCCTGGATGAAGGCGTCCAGCAGGTCGTCCAGCAACTGCAAGGGCAGGGCGTACTGGCGGAACACCGGCCCCAGCGCCGCGAACACCCCGGTCCATCGCGACGAGACATGCCGGCCGGCTGCCATGGCGCGGAGGTCTTCGCGATAGGCCTGGAGGTCGGCCAGGCGCTGCGAGGCATCGGCGTCACCCTCGTCGGCCAGGTCATCCGCGGTGCGCGCGAACCAGTAAATGGCTGCAATGGCCGGCCGCAATGCCGGCGGGCACAGCCAGGAAGCAACAGGAAAGTTCTCGTAGTGCTCTATGCTCACGAGCGGCATTGTGTGTGTTTTTGGGAAGGCTTCGTTGTCATTGGCGCCCCCTTCGGCGGGTTTGACAGCGTGGTGGCCGCTGAATACATTACTGACCAATTAGTCAGTTACTGCGGAACGGGGCTGCAGCGGGCTTTTGCTCGGGCATGCCGACCCGCTTTTCACGAGGTTCTCATGCCCCAAGTTCGAACTGCCCTCGTCGTGCTCGCCCTGGCCATGCTGGCGGCCTGCAGCAAGCAGGCGCCTGCGCCGGAGCCCGAGCGTTCGGTGCGGACCCTGAAGCTGGACAGTGGCAGCGCCGGCATGGTGCTGGAGTTTGCTGGCGAGGTGAAGGCGCGGACTGAATCCCGCCTGTCATTCCGGGTGGGCGGCAAGCTCTTGAGCCGCAAGGTCAATGTTGGCGATTCCGTTCGCCAGGGCCAATTGCTGGCCCAGATCGATGCCCAGGACCTGGTGCTGGCGCAGGATGCAGCCAAGGCCGGTGTGCTCGCTGCACGAGCCAATCGCGACCAGCTCGGCGCCGAACTCAAGCGCTTCATTGAGTTGCGCGACCAGGGCTTCATCAGCGCCGCCGAACTGGAGCGCCGCGACACGGCTTTCAAGGCCGCTCAGGCGCAGCTCGATCAAGCCCGGGCCCAGGCCGGAGTACAGGGCAACCAGGCGGCTTATGCGCAGCTGGTGGCGGACCACGCAGGGGTGGTTACCGGTGTCGATGCCGAGCCCGGCATGGTGGTGGGCGCGGGCACACCCATCGTGCGCGTGGCCCAGGACGGGCCTCGCGATGTGGTGTTTTCCGTGCCTGAGGACAAGGTGGCCTTGCTGCGAGCCGCGGCCAGCCAGCCCGGCGCCCTGAAGGTGCGACTGTGGGGGCAGGGCCAGACGGCGCAGGACCTGACGCTGCGTGAGGTGTCGGCTGCTGCCGACCCAGTCACCCGCACCTTTCTTTTCAAGGCTGATGGTGGTCGCAACACTGAATTGAAGCTCGGCCAGACGGCGACAGTGCTGCTGGAACTGCCGCGCACCGACAACATCATCAAGTTGCCGCTGGCGGCCGTGCTGGAGCTGGATGGCAAGAGCAGCGTCTGGTTGCTCGATCCCGCCACGATGACGGTCAAGTCGCAAGCGGTGCAGGTCGGGGGTGTGGACGGCAACGAGGTGGTGATCGTCGGCGGCTTGTCCACCGGGCAGGAAGTGGTGGTGGCCGGTGTGCACGTGCTGACGACTGGGCAAAAGGTGCGCCGCTACGACGTCAATGGCAAGCCGCCCTCTGCAGCTGTAGCGCCCGCAGCCACACTGCCCGCTGCCGCTTCGCGCTGACCCGGAGAGCTCTCGCATGAACAGCAATCCGAGCCGCGCCCCGGGGACCTCGCATTTCAATGTGTCCCGATGGGCGCTGGAGCATCCCGCGCTTACGCGCTACCTGATGATCGTGCTGATGGTGACGGGCTTCGCCGCCTACTTCCAGCTGGGTCAGGATGAAGATCCGCCCTTCACCTTCCGCGCCATGGTGGTGCAGGCCTATTGGCCTGGTGCGACGGCCCAGCAGATGGCCGAGCAGGTGACGGACAAAATCGAGAAGACGCTGCAGGAAGTGCCGTACTCGGACAAGATCCGCTCCTACACCAAGCCGGGCGAATCGCTGACCATCTTCCAGCTGAAAGACAACTCGCCGCCCAAGGAGGTGCCTGAGGTCTGGTATCAGGTGCGCAAGAAGATCGGCGACATGCGCGCCACGCTTCCGCAAGGTGTTCTCGGCCCCGGCTTCAACGACGAGTTCGGCGACGTCTACGGCTCCATCTTTGCCCTCTCTGCCGATGGGTTTTCACGCGAGGAATTGCGTCAGCATGCCGAGCGAGTGCGGAGCGAACTGCTCAAGGTGCCTGACGTGGCCAAGGTGGAAACCTTTGGCGTGCAGCCCGAAAAGCTCTTTGTCGAGATATCGCACAAGCGCCTGGCCGAGCTGGGCCTGGACCTGAATCAGGTCATCGGACAGCTCAATGCTCAGAACGCCGTGGAAGGCGCCGGCTTGCTCAATGCGGGCAGCAGCAACCTCCAGGTGCGGGTGGCAGGGCAGTTCAATTCCGTCGACGCTCTGCGCGAATTTCCGATTCGCGGCATCAACCCGGCCACCGGCGTGGCCAGCACGATCAAGCTGAGCGATATCGGCGTCGTCAAGCGCGAGTACGCCGATCCGCCGGCCGTCATGGTGCGCCACCAGGGCCGTGAGGTGATTGCCCTGGGCGTGTCGATGAGCAAGGGTGGCGACATCATCTCGCTGGGCAAGAGCCTGCAGAAGACCACCAAGCAGATCCGCGCGGCGCTGCCCGCCGGCATCGAGCTGCAGCAGGTGCAAGACCAGCCACAAGCCGTGGCCCGCTCTGTCAAAGAGTTCGTTCAGGTGCTGATCGAGGCCGTGGTGATCGTGCTTGTCGTCAGCTTCATCTCTCTGGGTTTGCACACGCGGCCCTGGCGCATCGACATCTGGCCCGGCCTGGTCGTGGCCATCACCATCCCGCTGGTCCTGGCGATCACCTTCGTCACGATGTTCTATTGGGGTGTGGGCCTGCACAAGATTTCGCTGGGCTCGCTGATCATTGCGCTCGGCTTGCTGGTGGATGACGCCATCATTGCGGTCGAGATGATGGTGCGCAAGCTCGAGGAGGGCTACGACAAGATGCATGCGGCCACCTTCGCGTACGACGCGACGGCTATGCCCATGCTCACCGGCACCTTGATCACCGCGGTGGGCTTCCTGCCCATCGGCATGGCCAAGTCGATGACCGGCGAATACACCTATGCCATCTTTGCGGTCACCGCGGCTGCGCTCTTGATCTCCTGGGTGGTGTCGGTCTACTTCGTGCCTTACCTCGGCGCGCTGCTCCTGAAGACGCACAAGCCCAAGGACGGCGAAGTGCATGAGTTGTTTGACACGCCGTTCTACAACCGCTTCCGCAAGCTGGTGTACTGGTGCGTCGAGCATCGCTGGAAGACGATAGGCATGACGGTGCTGGTCTTCGCCCTGGGCCTCGCTGGCATGGGCAAGGTGCAGCAGCAGTTCTTCCCTGACTCAAGCCGCCCCGAGGTGATGGTCGACCTGTGGCTGCCGGAAGGCGCGACCATGCAGCAGAGCGAAGCCGTGGCCAAGCGCTTCGAGGCCCGCTTGATGAAGGAGCCGGGCGTGTCCTCGGTGACCATGTGGGTGGGCAGCGGCGTGCCGCGTTTCTATCTGCCCCTGGACCAGGTGTTCCCGCAGACCAATGTGACGCAAGCCATCGTGCTGCCGAGCAGCCTGGCCGAGCGGGAGGCGCTGCGTCAGCGTCTGCCGGCGCTGCTTGCCGCTGAATTCCCGGATGTGCGCTCGCGCATCAAGTTGCTGCCCAACGGCCCGCCGGTACCCTATCCGGTGCAGTTCCGTGTGCTGGGTCAGGACGTCAAGACCGTGCGCGCCTGGGCCGACCAGGCCAAGGAAATCCTGCGTGCCAACCCGAACATGCGCGGGGTGAACGACAACTGGAACGAGTCGGTCAAAGCGTTGAAGCTCGACGTCGACCAGGACAAGGCACGCGCGCTGGGCGTGACCAGCCAGAGCCTCGCGCAAGCGTCGCGCACCTTGCTGTCGGGTTCCGTGGTGGGCCAGTACCGCGAGGGCGACCGCCTGATCGACATCGTGCTGCGCCAGCCCGCCGACGAGCGCAATGCCATCTCAGACATTGCCAACGCCTATGTACCTACGGCGAGCGGCCGCGCGATCCCGCTGACGCAGATCGCCAAGGTCAGTTTCGACTGGGAGCCTGGCGTGCTGTGGCGCGAAGGCCGCAACTATGCGGTGACCGTGCAGGGCGATGTGGTCGAAGGTCTTCAGGGTGCGACAGTGACCGCGCAAGTCTGGCCCGCGCTGCAGAAGCTGCAGGCCAAGATGCCCAATGGCTATTACATCGAGGTGGCCGGTGCGGTGGAGGAGAGCAGCAAGGGCCAGGGCTCGATTGCGGCCGGCGTGCCGATGATGCTGTTCATCACCTTCACGCTCCTGATGCTGCAGCTGCAGAGCTTCTCGCGAGCCATGCTGGTCTTCCTGACCGGGCCACTGGGCATTGCCGGCGTGGCTGGCGCCTTGCTGCTCTTGAACCGGCCGTTCGGCTTCGTGGCCTTGCTCGGCGTGATTGCGCTGATGGGCATGATCCAGCGCAACTCGGTGATCCTGATCGACCAGATCGAGCAGGACCGCGAGCGTGGCGTGCCGGCCTGGAACGCGATTGCCGAGTCGGCGGTGCGGCGTTTCCGGCCCATCGTGCTGACGGCGGCGGCGGCCGTGCTGGCCATGGTGCCGCTGTCGCGCTCGGTGTTCTGGGGGCCGATGGCCGTGGCCATCATGGGCGGCCTGATCGTCGCCACGGTGCTCACCCTGCTGGCCTTGCCGGCCATGTATGCCGCCTGGTTCCGGGTCAAGCGCCCGGTCGAGCCTTCTCGTTTGTAAGGCTGCAAGATTTTTGCCCCGGCGAAGCGGCTACAATCGCCGGTTTGCCGAATCGCCACAGGCTTGCCGACGGAATATCTATCCCCGGACGCAGGCCTGAGACAACGCCGCGCGGGTGGCGAAATTGGTAGACGCACCAGGTTTAGGTCCTGACGCCTTCACCGGCGTGCCGGTTCGAGTCCGGCCCCGCGCACCAGCTAACTTTGTATTGAGTCCAACATGGCCGTTACCGTCGAAACCCTCGAAAAGCTCGAACGCCGCATCACGCTCACGCTGGCGGCCGCTGACATCAACAGCGAAGTCGAGAACCGTCTGAAGAAACTGGCCCGTACCGTCAAGGCTGACGGTTTCCGCCCCGGCAAGGTGCCGATGAGCGTCGTGGCCCAGCGCTACGGCTACTCGGTGCAGTATGAAGTCATGAACGACAAGCTGGGTGAGGCTTTCTCCAGCGCCGCCAACGAAGCCAAGCTGCGTGTGGCCGGCGTGCCCCGCATCGCCCAGAAGGAACAGTCGCCTGAAGGCCAGATGGCCTTCGACGCCACCTTCGAGGTCTACCCGGAAGTCAAGATCGGCGACCTGGCCGGTGCCGAAGTCGAGCGCGTCAGCAGCGAAGTGAGCGAAGAAGCGATCGACAAGACCGTCGAGATCCTGCGCAAGCAGCGCCGCACCTTCGCCCAGCGTGCTGCGGCCGACGTGGTCGTCGAAGGCGACCGCGTGACCGTCGACTTCGAAGGCAAGATCGACGGCGAACCCTTCTCCGGCGGCAAGGCCGAAGCCTTCCAGTTCATGGTCGGCGAAGGCCAGATGCTCGAAGCCTTCGACAAGGCCGTGCGCGGCATGAAGGCTGGCGAAGGCAAGACCTTCCCGCTTGCCTTCCCGGCCGATTACCACAGTGCAGACGTGGCCGGCAAGGAAGCAGACTTCCTGGTCACGGTCAAGAAGATCGAAGCCCAGCACCTGCCTGAAGTGAACGAAGCGTTCGCCAAGGCCCTGGGCATCAAGGATGCTTCGATCGAAGCGCTGCGCGCCGACATCAAGAAGAACCTCGAGCGCGAAGTGAAGTTCCGCGTGCTGGCCCGCAACAAGGCTGCCGTGATGGAAGCCTTGGTGTCGGTGGCTGAGTTGGACGTGCCCAATGCCCTGGTCGCCAGTGAAACTGAGCGCCTGGTTGCCAATGCTCGCGAAGACCTGAAGAAGCGCGGCGTCAAGGATGCCGACAAGGCCCCGATCCCTGAAGAGCTGTTCAAACCCCAAGCCGAGCGCCGCGTGCGTCTGGGACTGGTGGTCGGCGAGCTGGTTCGTTCGAACAATTTGCAGGCCAAGCCGGAGCAACTGCAAGCGCACATCGAAGAACTGGCACAGAGCTATGAAAAGCCTGCTGACGTCGTGCGCTGGTACCTGAGCGACCGTGAGCGCCTCGCCGAAGTGGAAGCCGTGGTCGTTGAAAACAACGTCACCGACTTCGTGCTGGCCAAGGCCAAGATCAACGACAAGGCTCTGCCTTTCGATGAGCTGATGGCCGCTGGCAACTGATCCAGCCTCGGCTGAATCCAGAGGGCGCCGCGCCGAAAGGTCGGCGCCTTTGTCATTTCGGCAGGGTCGGCTCGCCCTTGTCATTTCGCCAAGAGCACCCCACCTGTCGTTTCCGGCAAGGGGGCTGGCGAGCGGACATAATCAGTCCGGCAATGCGATGTTTCTAATTCGAGGATTTACATGAGCGCGCTTGAGACAAGCAATCTGGGCATGGTGCCCATCGTCATCGAACAGTCGGGTCGCGGTGAACGTGCCTACGACATCTACAGCCGTCTGCTGCGCGAGCGAGTCATCTTCCTGGTCGGACCGGTGAATGACGCAGTGGCCAACCTGGTGGTGGCGCAACTGCTGTTCCTGGAGAGCGAGAACCCTGACAAGGACATCAACCTCTACATCAATTCGCCCGGCGGCAGCGTCTCGGCCGGCATGTCGATCTTCGACACGATGAACTTCATCAAGCCGCAGGTCTCGACGCTTTGCATGGGAATGGCTGCGAGCATGGGCGCGTTCCTACTGGCGGCAGGTGAAAAGGGCAAGCGCTTCGCGCTGCCGAACTCCAAGATCATGATCCACCAGCCGCTGGGCGGCGCCCAGGGCCAGGCGACCGACATCGAGATCCACGCCCGTGAGATCCTGAAGACTCGCGAGCAGCTCAACCGTATCCTGGCCGAGCGCAGCGGCCAGAGCCTGGAAAAGATCCAGGCGGACACGGAGCGGGACTATTTCATGTCGGCCGACGAGGCCGCCGGCTATGGCCTGATCGACCAGGTGATCGCGAAACGTCCTTGAAACCGGTGTTTTGGTGCCAACTGGTGCCGCCGAAGGGCCCTTTTCTGCAAAAGGGCCCTATCTCCATTTGAACTATCATCAGTTCAGGAAGTCTGTCTGAAGGTTTGAGCGAATCCATGGCCGAGAAAAAAGGCAACTCCAGCGAAAAAGTCTTGTACTGCTCTTTCTGCGGCAAGAGTCAGCACGAGGTGAAGAAGCTGATCGCGGGCCCCTCCGTGTTCATCTGCGATGAATGTATCGAGCTGTGCAACGACATCATTCGTGACGAAGCGCCGGCCGAGACGCCACAGGCGCGCGCCAGCAAGTCCGACCTGCCGGTGCCCAGCGAGATCAAGGCCAGCCTCGACAACTACGTGATCGGGCAAGACGTGGCCAAGCGCACGCTGTCGGTCGCGGTCTACAACCACTACAAGCGCCTGCGTCACATGACGGGCGCCAAGGACGGCATCGAGCTGTCCAAGAGCAACATCCTCCTGATCGGGCCCACGGGCTCGGGCAAGACGCTGCTGGCGCAAACGCTGGCTCGCCTCCTGAACGTGCCCTTCGTGATCGCTGACGCGACTACGCTGACCGAAGCCGGCTACGTGGGCGAGGACGTCGAGAACATCATCCAGAAGCTGCTGCAGAACTGCAATTACGACGTTGAGCGCGCCCAGCGCGGCATCGTCTACATCGACGAAATCGACAAGATCTCGCGCAAGGCCGACAACCCCTCGATCACACGCGATGTGTCGGGCGAGGGCGTGCAGCAGGCCTTGCTGAAGCTGGTCGAGGGCACGATGGCTTCGGTGCCACCGCAAGGCGGCCGCAAGCACCCGAATCAAGACTTTCTGCAGATCGACACGACCAACATCCTGTTCATCTGCGGCGGTGCGTTCGACGGCCTCGAGAAGGTGATCCAGAACCGTTCCGAGAAGTCGGGCATCGGTTTCGGCGCCACGGTGAAGAGCAAGAGCGAACGTCGCGTGTCGGAAGTGTTCCGCGAGGTCGAGCCGGAAGACTTGATCAAGTTCGGCCTGATCCCCGAGCTCGTCGGCCGCCTGCCGGTGGTGGCCACGCTGGGCGAGTTGACCGAAGACGCGCTGGTGCAGATCCTCACCGAACCCAAGAACGCCTTGCTGAAGCAGTACCAGCACCTGTTCTCGATGGACGGCGTGGAACTCGAAGTGCGCCCCTCGGCCTTGGCCGCCATCGCCCGCAAGGCGCTGGCCCGCAAGACCGGCGCGCGCGGCCTGCGCTCGATCATGGAACATTCGCTGATCGATACGATGTTTGAACTGCCCGCCCTCGACGGCGTGGCCAAGGTTGTTCTGGATGAGCACAACATCGAGGAGGATGCCAAGCCACTGCTGGTCTATCGCGAGTCGAAGGCCAGTGCCTGACCCAACCGCACGAAAGCCGCCCAGCCCCCAAGCGCTGCCTTGCAATTTTTCTCTCAGGCCATAGATCGGTCTGAGAAAGAGAGGTTTTCATGTCCGGTCATCCCGTACTGCCCGCTGAACCCATCACACTGCCGCTGCTGCCGCTGCGCGACGTGGTGGTGTTTCCGCACATGGTGATTCCGCTGTTCGTCGGCCGCCCCAAGTCGATCAAGGCCCTCGAAGCCGCGATGGAAGCCGGCCGCCAGATCATGCTCGTGGCACAGAAGGCCGCTGGCAAGGACGAGCCCAAGCCCGAAGACATGTTCGAAGTGGGCTGCGTCTCCAGCATCCTGCAGATGCTCAAGCTACCCGACGGCACCGTGAAGGTGCTGGTCGAGGGCCTGCAGCGCGCTACTACCCAGCGCATCACTGATGGCGAAGAACACTTCAGCGCCGACGTGCTGCCGATCCCGCCCGAAGTCGATACCAAGCCGGAAGTCGAGGCGCTGCGTCGCGCTGTCACGCAGCAGTTCGACCAGTACGTCAAGCTGAACAAGAAGATCCCGCCCGAGATCCTCACGTCTATCGCGGGTATCGACGATGCGGGTCGCCTGGCCGACACCATCGCCGCGCATCTGCCGCTCAAGCTCGATGCCAAGCAGGCGGTGCTGGACCTGTCCGAAGTCTCCAAGCGGCTCGAGAAGCTCCTGGACCTGCTTGAGCATGAAGTCGACATCCTGCAGGTGGAAAAGCGCATCCGCGGCCGCGTCAAGCGCCAGATGGAGAAGAGCCAGCGCGAGTACTACCTGAACGAGCAGGTCAAGGCCATCCAGAAGGAACTGGGCGACGGCGAAGACGGCGCCGACATGGAGGAGCTGGACAAGAAGATCCAGGCTGCCCGCATGCCCAAGGAAGCGCGCAAGAAGGCAGACGCCGAGCTCAAGAAGCTCAAGCTCATGTCGCCGATGTCGGCCGAAGCCACGGTCGTGCGCAACTACATCGACACCCTGGTCGGCCTGCCCTGGAGCAAGAAGACCAAGATCAAGCACGACCTCTCGCATGCCGAGGACGTGCTGAACGAAGACCACTATGGCCTCGACAAGGTCAAGGACCGCATCCTTGAGTATCTTGCTGTGCAGGCGCGCGTCGACAAGGTCAAGGCACCGATCCTGTGCCTGGTCGGCCCCCCGGGCGTGGGCAAGACATCGCTCGGCCAGTCGGTGGCCCGTGCAACCGGCCGCAAGTTCGTTCGCATGGCCCTGGGTGGCGTGCGTGACGAGGCCGAGATCCGCGGCCACCGTCGAACCTATATCGGCTCGATGCCTGGCAAGGTGCTGCAGTCGCTGTCCAAGGTCGGCACGCGCAATCCGCTGTTCCTGCTCGACGAGATCGACAAGCTGGGCATGGACTTCCGGGGCGATCCGTCCTCGGCCCTGCTCGAAGTGCTGGACCCGGAGCAGAACCACACCTTCGGCGACCACTACATCGAGGTCGATTTCGACCTGAGCGATGTGATGTTCGTGGCCACCTCGAACTCGCTCAACATCCCGCCGGCTCTGCTGGACCGGATGGAAGTGATACGCCTGTCGGGTTACACCGAGGATGAGAAGGTCAACATCGCCCAGCGCTACTTGCTGCCCAAACAGCGCAAGAACAATGGCATCAAGGACGAGGAGATGGACGTCACCGAGTCGGCCATCCGCGGCATCATCCGCTACTACACCCGTGAAGCCGGTGTCCGTTCGCTGGAACGCGAGATCTCCAAGATCTGCCGCAAGGTGGTGAAGAGCATTGCGCTCAAGACCATCGAAGGCCAGGCTGTCGTCACAGACGACAACCTGAACGACTTCCTGGGCGTGCGCAAGTACGACTTCGGCCGCGCCGAGAAGACCAATCAGGTCGGCCAGGTGGTCGGTCTGGCCTGGACCGAAGTGGGCGGTGATCTGCTGACCATCGAAGCCACCGCCATGCCGGGCAAGGGCAACATCATCCGCACCGGTTCGCTGGGCGACGTGATGAAGGAATCGGTCGAGGCCGCTCGCACGGTGGTGCGTTCACGCGCTCGCCGCCTGGGCATCAAGGACGAGCTCTTCGAGAAGCGTGACGTGCACGTTCACGTGCCCGATGGCGCGACTCCGAAGGACGGTCCGAGCGCAGGTGCAGCGATGACGACGGCCTTTGTGTCGGCCCTGACCGGTATCCCGGTTCGTGCAGACGTGGCGATGACCGGTGAAATCACCTTGCGTGGTGAAGTGACGGCCATCGGTGGCCTGAAGGAAAAGCTGCTCGCCGCTCACCGCGGTGGCATCAAGACCGTGATGATCCCGGAAGAGAACGTCAAGGACCTGCAGGACATTCCCGAGAACGTCAAGAACCAGCTCGAGATCGTGCCGGTGCGCTGGATTGATCGTGTGCTCGAAGTGGCGCTTGAGTCGATGCCTTCGCCACTGCCCGATGAAGAGCCGGCTGTCGCAGCCAAGGCGGAAGCTGCCGTGGTGGCGCCGCCCGCCGCGACGCACTGAGATTGACGAGCGCAAGGCCCAAAGCCTTGCGCGACGTCTAAAATTCGGTATAGAATAGCTGCTTCAGCGAACGGCGCAGGACTTTAAAAATCCGGTGCCAAGTCTGCAAAGACGTGTTGAACACTTAAGCGGGTGTAGCTCAGTTGGTAGAGCGCGACCTTGCCAAGGTCGAGGTCACGAGTTCGAGCCTCGTTACCCGCTCCAGGCACATAGATGGGAAGCCCAGGCTTCCCATTTTTATCAGCACCACCAGATGCTGGTAAATTGAATTGATGGATTCTCTGGCGCGGTAGCAAAGCGGTTATGCACCGGATTGCAAATCCGTGTAGGTCGGTTCGACTCCGGCCCGCGCCTCCAGAAGACATGCGGGTGTAGCTCAGTTGGTAGAGCGCGACCTTGCCAAGGTCGAGGTCACGAGTTCGAGCCTCGTTACCCGCTCCAAAAAACCGGTTCGCGCCGGACTTGATGTCACCAACACATCGAGTGAAATGCGGGTGTAGCTCAGTTGGTAGAGCGCGACCTTGCCAAGGTCGAGGTCACGAGTTCGAGCCTCGTTACCCGCTCCAGTTTGAAGATCAAGGGAAGCCTGGCGGCTTCCCTTTTTTCTTTGTGCGTCTGATGCGGCAGAGATAATGCCGCACGCTCACGCGCTCGCCCGGGTGGTGAAATTGGTAGACGCAGCGGACTTAAAATCCGCCGGCCGCGAGGCCATACGGGTTCGATTCCCGTCCTGGGCACCACCGACAAGGGCCTCAGCCCTGGTGGCTTGCTGGCTTATTGACTCGGCCAGGCGCTGGCCTGCACTTCCAGGCGCAGATACCAATCAGACGGCAGCGTGCCGGCCCAGACCAGGTTGTGGTGGGGGGGCAGTCGGCGCTTGGCGAAGGTCATCCGCGCGTCGGCCAAGGCCAGCAGCGTGGAAGCCTGCCAACCCTGGTTCGGCGGGCTGGCAGCGGCGCCGACGGTCACGGTCAGCGGGCGCAAGCCGCCAAGCTGAGCAAGGGCACTGGCGATCCGGTCGCGCAGGCGCTCGCCCAACTCGGCTGCGGTCGCCAAGGTGGCATCCGGCAGGATCACGACGAACTCATCGGCGCCCATATAGGCCAGGCTGGCGCGAGGCGGCAGCAGTTGCTGCAAGAGCATCGCAAGCTGGGTCAGGACCTGCTCGGCCTGTGTCGGGCCATGCTCGTCCTGGTAGTCCTTGAAGTGGTCGACATCCAGTGTCAGCAGCGCCAGCGAATGGCCTGAGCTGCGAGTGGCTTGCGCCACCGCTTCCAGTGCCTGTTGCATGGCTTGGCGATTCAAGACTCCTTGCACGGCCCGCAGGTCGGCATTGGCGATGGTCATGGTTCTACCCGGCAGCGGTGATGCCCCATGCTAGTCACGCATTGCCGTCCCGCACATGCTCCATATCCCGCAGTGCCGGCATCAGCGCTTGGCGCTGCTGGCTTTCACGACTTCGCCGCCCTTCATCACGAAGTCGATGCTGGTGAGCCGGCTGACGTCGGCCAATGGGTCCTGGTGCACCGCAATGATGTCGGCGAACTTGCCGGCCTTCAGGCTGCCGACGCGGTCATCCCAGGCCATCAGCTTTGCCGCCTTGATGGTGGCCGCCTGGATCGCCTGCATCGGCGTCATGCCGTACTTGACCATGTAGGCGAACTGCTTGCCGTTGTCGCCATGCGGATAGACGCCGGAGTCACTGCCGAAGGCCATCGTCGTCCCGGCCTTCCAGGCCTTGGCAAAGCTCTCGCGCTGGGCCTGGCCGATCTGGCGCTCCTTCTCGATGGACTCGGGCAGCATGCCGGCTTTCTCGCCTTCGCTCAGGATGTAGTCGTCGTTGTAGATGTCGAAGACCAGATAGGTGCCTTGCGCCAAGGCGAGCTTGATGCCCTCGTCATCGATCAGGCTGACATGCTCGACAGAGTCGACGCCGGCCTTGATGGCCTCGGTGATGCCGCTCGCGCCATGCGCATGCGCGGCCACTTTGCGGCCCAGCTTGTGCGCCTCCTGCACGATGGCGACCATCTCTTCGGGCGTGTACTGCAGCGCGCCGGGCGTATCGCCCTTGCTGAGCACGCCGCCGGTGGCGCAGATCTTGATCAGATCAGCACCGTACTTGACCATCTCGCGCACTTTGGCACGCGCTGCCCAGGGGCCGTCGGCCACGCCGCGCCCGGTGAACTTGTAGTCGGCGGGCAGCAGGTTGTCGTCGCAATGGCCACCCTGAATGCCTAGCGAATATGCCGAAACTTGCATGCGCGGGCCGATGAAGTCGCCATCGTTGATTGCGTCGCGCAAGGCCACGTCGCCGAAGCCGCTGGCGCCGACGTTGCGCACGGTGGTAAAGCCCGCCAGCAAGGTGAGCTTCGCAGCGCGAACGCCGTAAAGCGCGGCGCGGGTGTCAGAAATGCCAAGCTGCGAATAGCCTTGCTGCCTGGCGTCGACCGTCAGGTGGGTGTGAACGTCGATCAAGCCCGGCATCACTGTGCTGCGGCTCAGGTCAATGACTTGCGCGCCCGCTGGAATCGCGACCTGACTTGCTGCGCCCAGGCTCTTGATCCTCTCGCCTTGCACCAGCAGCACTTGGTCGGTGAGCACGCGGCCGGCTTCGACATCGACAAGACGCCCCGCCTTGATGGCCAGCAGCGGCGGCTCGGCGGCCAGCGCAATTGCAGACATGAGTGCGGTGGCGAGCGCCGCAAGGCGGCTGGGGCGAAGCAAATGCATGAAGGTCTCCGTGACTAGCGCGCGATGATATTCGGCAGGCCGCTGTGCCACACTGCGGGCCGCGTCGCCAGGGCGCTGCAAGGACGCAGGGATCTGCCAAGGAGTCGAGCGTGGGACTGTTTGATCAAAGCCTTCTCAACGACGGCGTGAAGAAGCGCGAGGTCTTCGGCTGGTCGACGTATGACTTCGCCAACTCGGGCTACACGACGGTGGTGCTGACCGCGGTCTACAACGCCTACTTCGTCAGCGTGATCGCCGAGAACAGCCCGTCCGCCACCTTGCTGTGGACGCTCCTGATAGCGGTCTCCAGCCTGATCGTGATGCTGACCATGCCGATGATTGGCGCGCATGCGGATCGCCATGCGGCCAAGAAGCGCCTGCTCTTGATCAGCACCGCCGGCTGCGTGTTCAGCACGATCGGGCTTGGGCTTGCAGGCCGCGGTGAACTGTGGGGTGCAGGTCTTGCGGTCATCGTTTCCAACTGCTGCTATTCCTACGGCGAATCGCTGATCGCCGCATTCCTGCCCGAGCTCGCGCGGCGCGAATCGCTGGGCCGTGTCTCGGGATGGGGTTGGGCCTTTGGCTATTTCGGCGGCATGCTGTCGCTGGGCTTGAGCCTCGCATATGTGCTTCATGCGCAGGCGGCAGGAATTCCGGCCACCGAGTTCGTGCCGATCACGATGTACATCACCGCCGGCATCTATGCGCTGGCGGCGGCGCCGACCTTCGTCCTGCTGCGCGAACGCACAGTTCCCAATGCAGCGCTGCCCAAGGCATCGGGCCTGGCCCCTCTGTGGGCATCCTGGCAGCGGGCGCGCGCCTATCCCGAGTTCCTGCGCTTCCTGGCCTGCGGCACCAGCTACCAGGCCGGCATCTCGGTGGTGATCGCGCTGGCGGCGGTCTATGCCGAACAGGCGTTGGGCTTCAAGCAGGCGCAGACCATGGCGCTGGTGTTCCTGGTCAATATCGCTTCGGCCGTTGGCGCGTTCGGCTTTGGCTATTTCCAGGATCGCGTCGGGCACAAGCATGCACTGGCCATCACGCTGGGCGGCTGGGTCGTGATGGTCAGCATGGCCTATCTGGCACAAGGCCCGGGCCTGTTCTGGGTGGCGGCGGTGATTGCCGGCCTGTGCATGGGCTCCAGTCAGAGTTGCGGCCGCGCATTGGCCGGCTCATTTGCACCGCCAGCCAGCCTGGGTGAGTTCTTCGGCCTGTGGACCTTTGCCACGCGCCTGGCAGCCATCATCGGCCCCTTGAGCTATGGCTTGATCACCTGGATCAGCGGCGGCAACCACCGGTTGGCGATTCTGGGCACCGGCCTTTTCTTCGTGATTGGCTGGCTCATCCTGCGCGGCATCGACATGGAGCGCGGCATGGCCCGCGCCACGCGTTAGACCGAGGCGGGCTCGACAGTCTGGGTTTGCCAGCCCAGCACCTGCTGCACGAAGCGCTGCATGGCAACAGCGTCGCCCGTCGTCTCGATGCGCATGCCGGCGCCGCTCGCGCCATGGGGCCACAAGCGCTGAGCCTGGTGCGCGACAGCGGTTTCGATGTTCAGCATCAGCACTTGTGATCCGAGTGCTGCCTGAAGCTGCTTCTGCACCAAGGGATAGTGGGTGCAGCCCATCAGCACCGTGTCGACCTGGGCTTCGCGCAATGGCGCGCAAAGTTGGTCGATCAAGGCGTTGAGCGCTGGCGATTCGAGATCGCCGGCCTCGATCAGGTCGACAAGCCCAGGGCAGGCCTGGCTGAAGACCTGGGCCTGGCCGGCATGCCTTGCCAGCAGATCTTGATAGCGCGCGCTGGTGATCGTGGCCGGCGTGGCAAGCACGCCAATTCGCGCGGCCTTGCTTACGGCCACGGCGGGCTTGATGCCCGGCTCTGTGCCGACGAAGGGTAGGGAGGGCCAGCGTTGGCGCAAGGCCTGGATCGCGTGGGCCGTCGCGGTGTTGCAGGCGACCACGATCAGTGCGGCGCCGCTCGCCTGGAGGTGCTCGCTCAAGGCCAGGCTGCGGGCCTGGATGAAATCCGGGCTGCGTTGGCCGTAGGGCGCATGAGCGGTGTCGGCGATGTAGTGCAGCGGCACCTCCGGCATTTGCCGACGCAGCTCCCGCAGCACGGTCAAGCCGCCGAGGCCGGAATCGAACACGCCAATGCTGGGAGACGCTGCTGCTTGCTTCATTGAGGGCGGCAGTCTACTTGCAGCCCGAAGCTCGCCGGTGCAGCGATTCTTGTGTTTAAAATCGAACGATCGTGCTATTTTTTTGCGGGCCTGGGCCTCGAAAGACATCAGGGCGACTCTGGCGCACCTGCGGCCACCCGTAGAATCCACTTAACGTTAACGTCAATCAGGCTCTGGAGTGCTGCCATGAAGGTATTGGTCCCCGTCAAACGCGTCGTCGACTACAACGTCAAGGTGCGCGTCAAGAGTGATGGCACAGGCGTGGATATCGCCAATGTGAAGATGTCGATGAACCCCTTCGACGAAATCGCCGTCGAAGAGGCCGTGCGCCTGAAAGAAAAGGGCGTGGTCACCGAGGTGATCGCTGTCTCCTGCGGCGTCACGCAGTGCCAGGAAACCCTGCGCACCGCCATGGCCATCGGCGCCGACCGCGCCATCCTGGTCGAGACCGACGCCGAGCTGCAGCCGCTGGCCGTGGCCAAGATCCTGAAGGCCCTGGTTGACAAGGAGCAGCCCCAGCTGGTGATCCTGGGCAAGCAGGCCATCGACGACGATTGCAACCAGACCGGCCAGATGCTGGCTGCGCTGACCGGCCTGCCGCAAGGCACTTTCGCCTCCAAGGTGGAAGTGGCCGACGGCAAGGTGGCCGTGACCCGCGAGGTGGATGGCGGCCTGGAAACCGTGAGCCTCTCCCTGCCGGCCGTGGTCACCACCGACCTGCGCCTGAACGAGCCGCGCTACGTCACGCTGCCCAACATCATGAAGGCCAAGAAGAAGCAGCTCGACATCGTCAAGCCGGCCGACCTGGGCGTGGACGTGACCCCGCGTATCAAGACGCTGAAGGTCGAGGAGCCTGCCAAGCGCGGCGCTGGCGTCAAGGTGCCGGACGTGGCCACCCTGGTGAACAAGTTGAAGAATGAAGCGAAGGTGATCTGAGATGACTGCTCTGGTAATTGCTGAACACGACAACGCCTCCATCAAGGGCGCCACGCTGAACACCGTCACGGCCGCCGTGGCCTGCGGTGGCGACGTGCACGTGCTGGTGGCCGGCTCGAACGCCACTGCTGCCGCCGCCGCTGCCGCGCAGATCGCCGGCGTGGCCAAGGTGATCCACGCCGACGCCGCCCATCTGGCCGACGGCCTGGCCGAGAACCTGGCCGCCCAGGTGATCGCCATTGCCGGCAGCTACAGCCACATCCTGTTCCCGGCCACGGCCTCGGGCAAGAACGTCGCCCCTCGCGTGGCTGCGCTGCTGGACGTTGCTCAGTTGAGCGACGTCACCAAGGTCGTCAGCGCCGACACCTTCGTGCGCCCGATCTACGCCGGCAACGCCATCGCCACCGTGCAATCGAGCGACGCCACCAAGGTGCTGACCGTGCGCACCACCGGCTTCGACCCGGCCGCCGCCGAGGGTGGCGCCGCTGCCATTGAAACCGTTGCCGGCGCCGCCGACAGTGGCAAGAGCACCTTCGTTGGCCGCGAGGTCACGAAGAGCGACCGCCCCGAGCTGACCGCCGCCAAGATCATCGTCTCGGGTGGCCGCGCCCTGGGTTCGAGCGACAAGTTCAATGAGGTGCTGACGCCGCTGGCCGACAAGCTGGGCGCTGCCCTCGGTGCCTCGCGCGCTGCGGTGGACGCGGGCTACGCGCCGAACGACTGGCAAGTGGGCCAGACCGGCAAGATCGTTGCGCCCCAGCTCTACATCGCCGCCGGCATCAGCGGCGCGATCCAGCATTTGGCCGGCATGAAGGACTCCAAGGTGATCGTCGCGATCAACAAGGATCCGGAAGCCCCGATCTTCTCGGTGGCCGACTACGGCCTTGAGGCTGACCTGTTCACGGCCGTGCCCGAACTGGTCGCCAGCCTGTAATCACGTTTCCCCGAGAGAGACAGCCTCACAGGCGCCGCCTCCCCAAGGGTTGCGGCGCCTTTTCGTATCTGGAGACCAAGCCATGAGCTACCGCGCCCCCGTC
The DNA here is from genome assembly GCF_044043925.2 of Paucibacter sp. JuS9. NCBI lineage: Bacteria > Pseudomonadati > Pseudomonadota > Betaproteobacteria > Burkholderiales > Sphaerotilaceae > Roseateles > Paucibacter sp. JuS9. Next base: position 2,906,792 of record NZ_CP194172.1, on the reverse strand, counting down.
AAAGACATGCTGTTCGACATGCAGCATCTCGCCGGCCTGCAGACCCTGACCGAGCAGATTCCCGCCTTCGCTGACTACGGTGTCGACACCGCGCAGGCAGTGCTCGAGGAATGTGCCAAGCTCAATGAAGACGTGGTGGCACCCACCAACGTCGAAGGCGACAAGAACCCCTCTTACTGGAAGGACGGCAATGTCTTCACCAGCAAGGGCTTCAAGGAGGCCTTCCGCCAGTTCGCCGAAGGCGGCTGGCAAGGCCTGCAGCATCCGGCCGAGTACGGCGGCCAGGCGCTGCCCAAGACCATTGGCGCCGCCTGTGGCGAGATGGTCAACAGCGCCAACCTGAGCTTCGCGCTGTGCCCGCTGCTGACGGATGGCGCGATTGAAGCGCTGCTGACGGCCGGCTCCGACGAGCAGAAGTCCACCTACATCCCGCACCTGATCGACGGCAGCTGGACGGGCACGATGAACCTCACCGAGCCGCAAGCCGGCTCGGACCTGGCGGCCGTGCGCACCCGCGCCGAACCGCAGGCGGACGGCACCTACAAGATCTTCGGCACCAAGATCTTCATCACCTATGGCGAGCACGACATGGCCGAGAACATCGTCCATCTGGTGCTGGCCCGCGTGGTCGGAGCGCCCGAAGGCGTGAAGGGCATCAGCCTCTTCATCGTGCCGAAGTTCATGGTCAATGCCGATGGCTCGCTGGGTGCGCGCAATGATGCGCATTGCGTGTCGATCGAGCACAAGATGGGCATCAAGGCGAGCCCGACGGCCGTGCTGCAGTTCGGCGATCATGGCGGCGCCGTGGGCTATTTGGTCGGCCAGGAAAACCGCGGCCTCGAGTACATGTTCGTGATGATGAACGCGGCCCGCTTCGGCGTGGGCGTGCAGGGCATTGCGGTTGCCGAGCGCTCGTACCAGCATGCGGTGGCCTATGCGCGTGACCGCGTGCAATCGCGCCCGGTCGATGGCTCCAAGCCCGGTGCCGCCACCATCATTCATCACCCCGATGTGCGCCGCATGCTGATGACGATGCGCTCGCTGACCGAAGGCTCGCGTGCGATGTCCATCGTCGCTGCCGCAGCCTATGACGCGGCCCATCACCATGAAGACGCCGAGACGCGCAAGCAGAACCAGGCTTTCTATGAATTCATGGTGCCCCTGGTCAAGGGCTACAGCACCGAGATGAGCCTGGAGGTGACGGACCTCGGCGTGCAGGTGCATGGCGGCATGGGCTTCATCGAGGAAACCGGCGCGGCCCAGTACTACCGAGAACGCCAAGATCCTGACCATCTACGAAGGTACGACCGCCATTCAGGCCAATGACCTGGTAGGTCGCAAGACCACGCGCGATGGCGGCACGCTGGCCAAGGCCGTGGCGGCGCAGGTCGAGAAGACCGAGGGCGAGCTGGCTGCGCGCAGCAGCGCTGCATCGCAGTCAGTGGCCAAGCGCTTGAAAGCGGCTCGCGAGGCCTATCTGCAATCGGTGGACTTCATTGCCGCGCAAGGCAAGGCCAACCCGAACGCGGCCTACTCGGGCTCGGTGCCCTACCTGATGCTGGCTGGCAACCTGGTGGCCGGCTGGCAGCTGGCGCGCTCGCTGATCGTGGCGGAAGACATGCTCGGCGAGGACGCCGAATTCATGGCCGCCAAGATCGCTACCGCGCGCTTCTACGCAGAGCACATCCTGCCGCGCTGCGGCGCGCTGCGCGATGCCATCGTCGAAGGCGCGGACAGCGTCACCGCGATGGCCCTGGACTCCTTCTAAGCGCCTTTCAGAACCCGGAGCTGTACGTGGCCCTGCCCCCCATCCTGCAAAACCTGCCGCTGCCCATCATCGGCTCGCCCTTGTTCATCATCAGCAATCCCAAGCTGGTGATTGCCCAGTGCAAGGCCGGCGTGGTCGGCTCGATGCCGGCACTCAATGCGCGCCCAGCCGAGCTGCTCGAAGAGTGGTTGATCGAGATCACCACCGAGCTGGCGGCCTACAACGCGGCCAACCCGGACAAGCCGGCTGCGCCCTTCGCGATCAACCAGATCGTGCACAAGAGCAATGACCGGCTTGAGCACGACATGGCCCTGTGCGCAAAGTACAAGGTGCCCATCATCATCACCAGCCTCGGCGCGCGCGAAGACGTGAACGCGGCGGTGCATGCATGGGGCGGCATCGTGCTGCACGACATCATCAACAACAAGTTCGCGAAGAAGGCCATCGAGAAAGGCGCCGACGGCCTGATCGCCGTGGCTGCAGGCGCTGGCGGCCATGCCGGCGTGAAGAGCCCGTTCGCGCTGATCCAGGAGATCCGCGAATGGTTCGACGGCCCGCTGGCGCTGTCGGGCTCGATGGCCACGGGCGATGCGGTGCTGGCCGCGCAAGCGATGGGCGCCGACTTCGCGTACATCGGTTCTGCCTTTATTGCCACAGAAGAGGCGCGCGCGCCGGCCGAGTACAAGCAGATGATCGTCGACAGCAACAGCGACGACATCGTCTACAGCAGCCTGTTCACCGGCGTGCACGGCAACTACCTGCGTGGCTCCATCGTGGCCTCCGGCATGGACCCGGAAAACCTGCCCGAAGGCGATGTGAAGACCATGGACTTCGGCGGCGCTGGTGCCAAGAAAGCCTGGAAGGACATCTGGGGCAGTGGTCAGGGCATCGGCGCGGTGCGCGAGGTGGTGCCTGCGGCGCAACTGGTGCAGCGCCTGGCACGCGAATACCAGGCGGCGCGCAAGCGACTGAGTCTCAGCTGAACTGAATCACTTGACGTATGTGCGCCAGCTCAGCGGGCTGTCGTTGGCGCGGTGCGGCGCCTCGATATTGGCCCGCATGGCCCAAGGCCGCATCTGGTGATGCAGGGGGATGAATAACACCTCGTCCCGCACGCGCAGCAGCGCCTCGCGGATCTGGGCGTTGCGCTTGGCCACATCGGTCTCGACCTTCATTGCATCGACCAGCTGGTCGATCCTGGCGTCGCTGACCTTGGAGAAGTTGGAGTGGCCATCAGGCCCGGTCGTGCGGGTGCGGATGATGTCCTGCAGCGTGTACTGGCCATCGAAGGTGGCCACACCCCAGCCCAGCAGATAGAGCGCCGCCTCGCCGCGCTGGTAGGTCTGGGTGTGCTGCGACCAGGGCGCGGCGATCAGGCGCGCCTTGATGTCCAGCTTGGCCCACATCGAGACGACGGCGACGCAAGTCTCCTCGTCGTTCACATAGCGGTTGTTGGGGCAATGGAAGGGCACTTCGAAGCCCGAGCCATACCCTGCCTCGGTCAGCAGTGCCTTGGCGCGCGCGAGGTCGGGCTTTGCCGGCGTGTCGATGTCCGGCGTGTTGCCGTTGACGCTGGGCGGCACCATCAGCGCCGCAGGGATCGAGTGGCCGCGCATGATGGTGCGCTTGATCGCCTCGCGGTCGATGGCAATGGACAGGGCCTCGCGCACCCGCTTGTCCTTGAACGGGTTCTTGCCCTTGACGCTGGCGCCCCTGAGTTCGTCGCTGCCCAAGTCCATGGCGATGAAGATGGTGCGGTTCTCGGCGCCCTCGATCACTTTCAGGCGCGCATCGGTGCGCAGCTTGGCCACGTCCTGCGTGGGCAGGTCGGTGAGCAGGTCCACGTCGCCCGCCAGCAGCGCCGCCACGCGGGTCGAGTCTGACTTGATCGGAAGGTAGCTGATCTCGGTCACGTTGCCGCGGTTCTTGAGGTCCCACCAGTCTTCATTGGCCACCATGGACATCTTCTGGTCGGGCTGCCAGCTGACGATCTTGTAGGGCCCGGTACCCATCGCATTGCGCGAGGCGTAGCTGTCTTCCTTGGCCTTGTAGTCCTGGGTGTTCTGCGCCTTGTTCTTCTCGGCCCAGCTCTTCGACATGATGCGGAAGTTCGGCAGGTTGCGCAGCAGCAGCGGCGTGGGTGCAGAGAGCACCAGGTCGATCGTGTGGCTGTCTATCTTCTTCACCTCCTTGATGCCGGTGACGTAGATCTGCATATTGCCCTGGGGCTGCATCACGCGGCCGTGGCTGAAGACCACGTCGTCGGCCGTGAAGGGTGAGCCGTCGTGGAACTTCACACCCTTGCGCAGCTCGAAGCGCCACAGCGTGGGCGAGAGCATGGTCCATTTGGTGGCCAGGCAGGGCTCGGGCTCGTACTTGGCATCCAGCCGGGTGAGGCCTTCGTAGGCATGGGCCATCAGGCTGGTGGTGGTGCTGTGGTTCTGCGAGTGCGGATCCAATGTCAGCACGTCGTTCTGCGCGGCCCAGCGCAGGGGCGCAGCGGACGCGCAGGTGGATGCAAGCAGGGCGACAGCGAAGAGCAGTGAAGTTTTCATGGCTTGATGTTCGCAAAGCGGGCTTCGGGTCTATCGTCAGGCCGATGCACCGTTTCGACATTGGCGCGCATGGCCCAGGGGCGGATCTGGTGATGGATGGGGATGAACAGGTGTTCATCCCGCACTCGGGTCAACGCTTCCTTGATCAGCGCATTGCGCTTGGCTGCGTCGACCTCGACCTTCATCGCGTCGATCAAGTGATCGAGCTTGGCGTCGCTGACCTTGGCGTAGTTGAAGCTGCCGTCCGGCCCGCTGGTGCGGGTGTGCGTGATCGCCTGCAAGGTGAACTGTGCGTCCCCGGTGGGCACGCCCCAGCCAAGCATGTAGAGCGGCGTCTCGTAGCGCTGGAAGGCCAGGCTGTGCTGCGACATCGGCTGGGCAGCGAGTCGGGCCTGCACGCCGATCTTGGCCCACATCGAGACGATGGCGACGCAGATCTCCTCATCGTTGACGTAGCGGTTGTTTGGGCAGTTCAAGGGAACTTCGAAGCCGGAGCCGTAGCCTGCTTCTGCCAGCAGCGCCTTGGCGCGCGCTATGTCTGCCTTGGGAGCGGCGTCAAGTTCGGGCGTGTTGCCGTTGACACCGGGCGGCACCAGCAGAGCGGCCGGGATGGACATGCCACGCATGATGTTGCGCTTGATCGCTTCGCGGTCGATGGCGATGCCCAGCGCCTCGCGCACACGCTTGTCCTTGAACGGATTCTTGCCCCTGACGCTTGAGCCCTTGAGCTCATCGCTGCCCTGATCCAAGGCGAGAAAGATGGTGCGGGTCTCGGGCCCTTCGATCATCTTGAGCCTCGGGTCGGCCTTCAGGCGCGCCACATCCTGGGTAGGCAGGTCGGTGAGGATATCGACTCCGCCGGAGAGCAGGGCGGCCACGCGAGTGGCGTCCGACTTGATCGGCAGGTACTGCACCTCGGTGATGTTGTTGCGGTGCTGGTCCCACCAGCCGGCGTGGCGCTCCATCGTCACCACCTGATCGGGCTTCCAGCCGGTGATCCTGTACGGGCCGGTGCCCATCACATGGCGCGAGGCGTAGTTGTCTTCCTTGCTCTTGTAGTCCTGCACATTGACCGACTTGTTCTTCTCGGCCCAGGGCTTGCTGACGATGCGGAAGTCGACGATGTTCCTCAAGAGCAGCGGGCTGGGCGCATCCAGCAACATCTCGATCTCGTGCTCGCCGAGCTTGCGGATCTCCTTGATGCCGGTGACGTAGATCTGCATCGTGCCCTGGGGCTGGCGGATGCGGTTGAAGCTGAACACCACGTCGTCGGCGGTGAACGGCGTGCCGTCGTGGAACTTGACACCCTTGCGCAGCTCGAAGCGCACCTGGGTCGGCGAGATGAAGGTCCACTTCGTGGCCAGGGCAGGTTCAAGCTCGTACTTGGGGCCGTAGCGGGTCAGGCCTTCGTAGGCATGCATCAGGATGGCGGTGGTCGTCGTGTGGTTCTGCGAATGCGGATCCATCGACAGGATGTCGTTCTGCGCGCCCCAGCGCAGCGTGGCTGCCTGGGTACCCATGGCGATGCCAAGGGCCAGCAGGGCAGCGAACTTCCAGGTCTTTGGCACAGGCTCACTCCATCCATTCATTGACGATGGATGCTAGCGGCCGACCCTCAGGCAAAGGCTAGGGCTTGCCCGGGGCGCTGGCCTCGAAGTCGGCGTCGCAGCCGGCACCGGCGGCAATCCAGCGTTGCATCAGCTTGTTCACGGGCCAAGGCGCGGCAAGCAGGGCACCACAGACATACCGGCACGCCGCTTCATCCCAGCGAAGTGCCACGCAGGCACCGTGCCGCTTCAGGCTCAGCAGCATGCCGACCGGGCAGGGTTCGGCCAGGCAGCAGACGCCGCAGCCATTGCAGGGCGCACCAAAGGCGGGCTTTGGCGGGGCTTGCGGCTGTATCAGGATGACGCGTTGCTGGGCCATGCCGCAATGTAGCGGTGCCAATAAGAAACGCCGCTTCGATGAAGCGGCGTTTGACCGGGCAGAAGTCGTCTACTTCTTGACGCCCAGCTCACGCAGGCGCTCTTCCAGATAGCTGTGGGCGGTGTAGCGGTCCGACAGCACCACCTCGTTGCGCGGGTGCAGGAAAAGCGGCAGCGAGACGCGGCTCTTCTTGGCACCTTCGCCGGTCGGGTTGACCACGCGGTGCTGGGTCGAGGGGTAATAGCCCGCGGAAGCCTCCTGCAGCATGTCGCCGATATTGATGATCAGCATGCCGAAGTCGCAAGGCACATCGAACCATGCTCCGTCCATGCCTTGCACCTGCAGGCCGGGCTCATTGGCGGCGGGCAGGATGGTGAGTAAGTTGATGTCGCCATGTGCGGCTGCGCGAATCGAGCCGGCCGGCTCGTTGCCGGTCAGCGGCGGGTAGCGCAGCACGCGCAGCAGGGTCTGTGTGCTGTCCTTGATCATGTGGGACAGCGGCTCGCGGTAGCTCTTGGCGATCTCGGGTGGCGTGTAGCGCTCGACCCAGGACAGCAGTTCTGCAGCCAGCTCATTGGCCTGCTTGTAGTAGGAGTCCGCATCTGCCTTCAATTGAGCCGGCACCCGGCCCCAGGGGTAGATGTGGAAGTACTCCTTGATGTCCTTCTGCGTCGCGCCCTTGGCGGTCTCAGAGATCTCGGTGGAGAAGTAGCCGTCCTGCTTTTCCTTGGAGAAGGCGAACTGGTGCTTCTCTTCTGTGCCGAAGAAGGCGAGCCAGTCGGCGTAGATCTTCTCGACCAGGGCCTGCTGGATCGGATGGTTGATCAGCACGCCGAAGCCGGTTTCGTGCAGCGAGCGGGTGAATTGTTCCGCGGCGTCTGCGGCGCGGTAGTCGACGACTCGAACTTGCATGGGAACTCCTGATCTGTGTCCCGACGGCAGGCCATTCAAAGGCGGGGCCTGACCGTGCAGGGACGAAGTCTAGGCCATGGCAGCTTGGATCGCAAACGTTTGGCGCCTCCGCAGGCATGAAGGCGAGCCTTGTCTGGCAGCGGGCATGAGATGAGCGGTGGAAGCTAGCCAATGCCAAATCCTGCCGCACAAATCGGGTCGCCGGGGTCGGTCTGGAGCGGCTGGCAGTGCTAAAGTGCGTGCCCTGAGACTTATGGTCCTTCCCGTCCCTTTTGCCCGCAACAGCAAAGGTGGGTCGCAATCCGCCAATCGGTCGAGCCGTGTCGCGGAAGGTTTATCAACCAGCCAAATCCCTGGAAGCCGGGGTAAGAGGTGAGCGAAATGATGCAGCAATACAGGTCCAACTCGTACCTGTTCGGGGGCAATGCACCCTACGTCGAAGAGATGTACGAGGCCTACCTCGACAACCCGGGCTCCGTGCCCGACAACTGGCGTGCGTATTTCGATGCGCTCCAACATGTCCCCGCGACGGATGGCACCGAGGCCCGCGATGTGGCCCATGCGCCGGTCATCGAATCGTTCGCGCAGCGCGCCAAGGCCAACGCCTTCGCCAACAAGGCCAGCAGCGCCGATCTCGCCGTTGCCCGCAAGCAGGTTCACGTTCAGTCGCTGATCGCGGCCTACCGCTTCCTCGGCAATCGCTGGGCGGAGCTGGACCCCCTCAAGCGCGCCGAGCGCCCCAAGATTCCCGAACTCGACCCTGCGTTCTATGACCTGACCGAGTCCGACATGGACATCTCGTTCAGCGCCGTGAACAGCTATTTCGGTGGCGAGACCATGACCCTGCGCGAGATCGTGCAGGCGCTGCGTGAAACCTACTGCGGTTCCATCGGCGCCGAGTTCATGCACGGCTCCGACCCGGCCGAGAAGCGCTGGTGGCAGGAGCGCCTGGAAAAGGCCCGCAGCAAGCCCAGCTTCAGCGCCGAGAAGAAGAAGGCGATCCTGGAGCGCCTGACGGCCGCCGAAGGCCTGGAGCGCTATCTGCACACCAAGTACGTCGGCCAGAAACGCTTCTCGCTGGAAGGCGGCGAGAGCTTCATCGCCGCGATGGACGAACTGATCAAGCGCGGCGGCGAGCGCGGCGTGCAGGAAATCGTCATCGGCATGGCCCACCGCGGCCGCCTGAATGTGCTGGTGAACACGCTGGGCAAGATGCCCAAGGATCTGTTCGCCGAGTTCGAGCACAAGGCTTCCGAGGACCTGCCCGCCGGTGACGTGAAGTACCACCAGGGCTTCAGCTCCGACGTGTCCACCGCGGGCGGCCCGGTCCACTTGTCGCTGGCCTTCAACCCGTCCCACCTGGAAATCGTCAACCCGGTCGTGGAAGGCAGCGTGCGCGCCCGTCAGGATCGCCGTGGCGACACTGCTGGTGCCCAGGTGCTGCCGGTGCTGGTGCACGGTGACGCGGCCTTCGGTGGCCAGGGCGTCGTGCAGGAAACGCTGGCCATGGCCCAGACCCGTGGCTATCGCACCGGCGGCACGGTCCACATCGTCATCAACAACCAGATCGGCTTCACCACCAGCGACCCGCGCGACCTGCGCTCGACCTGGTACTGCTCCGACGTCGTCAAGATGATCGAGGCGCCGGTGCTGCACGTGAATGGCGATGACCCGGAAGCCGTCGTGTGGGCCACGCAGCTGGCGATGGACTACCGCGCCGAGTTCAAGAAGGACGTGGTCCTCGATATCGTCTGCTTCCGCAAGCTGGGCCATAACGAGCAGGACACCCCGGCCCTGACCCAGCCGCTGATGTACAAGAAGATCGGTGCCCACCCTGGCACCCGCAAGGTCTACGCCGACAAGCTGGTCGCGCAGAACGTGCTGAGCGCCGAAGGTCCGGACGAGATGATCAAGGCGTACCGTGCGGCCATGGACGAAGGCCGTCACACGGTCGATCCGGTGCTGACCAACTTCAAGAGCAAGTTCGCCACCGACTGGTCGCCCTTCCTGGGCAAGAAGTGGACGGACAGCTGCGACACCGCCATTCCCGCCACCGAATGGAAGCGCCTGGCTGAAAAGCTGACGACGCTGCCCAAGGACTTTGCGGCTCACAACCTGGTGCAGAAACTCTACGCCGACCGCGCTGCGATGGGCCGTGGCGAGACCAATGTGGACTGGGGCATGGGCGAATCGATGGCGTTTGCATCGCTGGTCGCGTCGGGTTATCCGGTGCGCCTGTCTGGCGAGGACAGCGGCCGCGGCACCTTCACCCACCGCCATGCGGTCATGCACGACCAGAACCGTGCGAACTGGGATGACGGCACCTACATCCCGCTGCAGAACGTTGCCGACGGCCAGGCTCCGTTCACCGTCATCGACTCCATCCTGTCGGAAGAGGCGGTGCTGGGCTTCGAGTACGGCTACGCCGCAGCAGAGCCGAACACGCTGACCATCTGGGAAGCCCAGTTCGGCGACTTCGTCAACGGCGCGCAGGTCGTCATCGACCAGTTCATCGCCTCCGGCGAAGTGAAGTGGGGCCGCTCCAACGGCCTGACGATGATGCTGCCGCACGGCTATGAAGGCCAGGGCCCCGAGCACAGCTCGGCCCGCCTGGAGCGCTTCATGCAGCTGGCTGCAGACAACAACATGCAGATCGTGCAGCCGACCAATGCGGCCCAGATCTTCCATGTGTTGCGCCGCCAGATGCTGCGCATGTTCCGCAAGCCGCTGGTCATCATGACGCCGAAGAGCCTGCTGCGCGCCAAGGACGCCACCTCGCCGCTGACTGACTTCACCAAGGGTGAATTCAAGACGGTGATCGGGGAGCAGGATGCCGGCATCGACGCCGCCAAGGTCAAGCGCGTGATCGCCTGCTCTGGCAAGGTCTACTACGACCTGGTCAAGAAGCGCGATGAGAAGAAGGCCAGCGACGTTGCGGTGATCCGCGTCGAGCAGCTCTATCCCTTCCCGCACAAGGCTTTCGCCGCCGAGATCAAGAAGTACCCGAACGCGACCGACATCGTGTGGTGCCAGGACGAGCCGCAGAACCAGGGTGCCTGGTTCTTCGTGCAGCACTACATCCACGAGAACATGCTTGACGGCCAGAAGCTCGGTTTCGCCGGCCGCCCGGCCTCGGCATCGCCGGCCTGCGGTTATGCGCACCTGCACCAGGAACAGCAGAAGGCCCTGCTGGATCAGGCCTTCGCGAAGCTCAAGGGCTTCATCCTGACCAAGTGAGCCGGCCTCGGTACTGAACAGAATCGAAAGAACAAATCATGGCAATCGTAGAAGTCAAAGTCCCCCAGTTGTCCGAGTCCGTTGCCGAAGGCACGCTGCTGACCTGGAAGAAGAAGCCCGGTGAAGCCGTGGCTGTCGATGAAATCCTGGTCGAGATCGAAACCGACAAGGTCGTGCTGGAAGTGCCGGCGCCCTCCGCCGGTGTCATGGCTGAAATCGTCAAGGCCGACGGCTCCAGCGTCGTCAGCGAAGAAGTTATCGCGCGCATCGACAGCGAAGGCAAGGCCGGTGCTGTGGCCGCTCCTGCCGCCGCTGCTGGCCCTGCTGCGCCGCCGCCGGCCGCTCCTGCGCCGGCCGCTGCCGGCAAGGGTGATGTGGCCATGCCCGCCGCTGCCAAGCTGCTGGCCGACAACAATCTGTCGACCGGCGATGTTTCCGGCACCGGCAAGGACGGCCGTGTCACCAAGGGTGATGTGCTGGCCGCCGTGGCTGGTGGCGCCAAGGCTGCTGTCGCCGCTCCGGTGGCTGTCGCCGCTGCGCCCGCCGTGGCCAAGCCGCTGCCGGCGGTTGCCGCACCGATCTCGCAAAACCTGGGCGATCGCCCCGAGCAGCGCGTGCCGATGACGCGCCTGCGTGCTCGCGTCGCCGAGCGCCTGCTGCAATCGCAATCGACCAACGCCATCCTGACCACGTTCAATGAAGTGAACATGGCCCCGGTGATGGAGATGCGCAAGAAGTTCCAGGAGAAGTTCGAGAAGGAACACGGCGTCAAGCTGGGCTTCATGAGCTTCTTCGTCAAGGCTGCTGTCGCTGCCCTGAAGAAGTACCCGGTGCTGAACGCCTCGGTCGACGGCAACGACATCGTCTACCACGGCTACTTCGACATCGGCATCGCTGTCGGCTCGCCGCGCGGCCTGGTGGTGCCCATCATCCGCAATGCGGACCAGATGAGCTTTGCCGACATCGAGAAGAAGATTGCCGAGTTCGGTCAGAAGGCCAAGGAAGGCAAGATCTCCCTGGACGACCTGACCGGCGGCACCTTCTCGATCTCCAACGGCGGCACCTTCGGCTCCATGCTGTCGACGCCCATCATCAACCCGCCGCAGTCGGCCATCCTGGGCGTGCACGCCACCAAGGACCGCGCCGTGGTCGAGAACGGCCAGGTAGTCGTGCGCCCGATCAACTACCTGGCGATGTCGTATGACCACCGCATCATCGACGGCCGCGAAGCCGTGCTGGGTCTGGTCACGATGAAGGAGGCGCTGGAAGATCCGGCCCGCCTGCTGTTCGACATCTAAGCCGAGAGACGATTCATGAGCGCTGTTAAGCAATTCGACGTTGTCGTCATCGGCGGCGGCCCCGGCGGCTACATCGCGGCCATCCGCGCGGCCCAGCTGGGCTTCAACGTGGCCTGCGTGGACGAGTGGAAGAATGCGGCTGGCGGCCCGGCACCGGGCGGCACCTGCACCAACGTGGGCTGCATTCCTTCGAAGGCCCTGTTGCAGTCCAGCGAGCACTTCGAGCACGCCACGCATCACTTCGCGGACCATGGCATCTCGACCGGCGAGGTCAAGATGGACGTGGCCAAGATGCTGGCCCGCAAGGACACCGTCGTGAAGCAGAACAACGACGGCATCCTCTACCTGTTCAAGAAGAACAAGGTCACGTTCTTCCACGGCCGCGGCTCGTTCGTCGCCGCCAAGGACGGCCTGTACGAGCTGAAGGCGGGCGAAGAGTCCGTGCTGGCCAAGCATGTGGTGCTGGCCACCGGCTCCAATGCCCGTGCACTGCCCGGCGCTGCCTTCGACGAGGAGAACATCCTCTCGAACGACGGCGCCCTGCGCGTCGGCGCCGTGCCCAAGAAGCTGGGCGTGATCGGTTCCGGCGTGATCGGTCTGGAAATGGGTTCGGTCTGGCGTCGCCTGGGCGCCGAAGTGACGGTGCTGGAAGCGCTGCCGGCCTTCCTGGCGGCGGTCGACGAGTCGGTCGCCAAGGAAGCGGCCAAGCTGTTCAAGAAGCAGGGCCTGAAGATCGAGCTGGGCGTCAAGATCAGCGAAGTCAAGTCCGGCAAGGGCGGCGTGTCGGTGGCTTACACCGATGCCAAGGGTGCCGAGCAGAAGCTGGATGTCGACAAGTTGATCGTCTCGATCGGCCGAGTGCCGAACACGATCGGCCTGAACGTCGAGGCCGTGGGCCTGAAGCTGGACGAGCGCGGTGCCATCGTCGTGGACGCGGACTGCAAGACCAACCTGCCCAATGTCTGGGCGGTCGGCGACGTGGTGCGTGGCCCGATGCTGGCGCACAAGGCCGAGGAAGAGGGTGTGGCCGTGGCCGAGCGCATTGCCGGCCAGCATGGTCATGTCAACTTCAATACCATTCCCTGGGTGATCTACACGAGCCCCGAGATTGCGTGGGTGGGTCGTACCGAGCAGCAGCTCAAGGCTGACGGCGTGGCCTACAAGGCCGGCCAGTTCCCCTTCCTGGCGAATGGCCGCGCCCGTGCGCTGGGCGACACGCAGGGCTTCGTCAAGTTCCTGGCCGATGCCAAGACCGACGAAATCCTTGGCGTCCACATCATCGGCCCCTTCGCTTCGGAGTTGATTTCTGAAGCTGTGGTGGCGATGGAGTTCAAGGCCTCGGCCGAGGACATCGCGCGCATTTGCCATGCTCACCCCTCACTGAGCGAAGCCACGAAGGAAGCGGCGCTGGCCATCGACAAGCGCACGCTCAACTTCTAATGCTTGTCTGAGACGAAGCAAGGGGCGGCACGGGTCGCCCTTTTTTATTGGAATCCTGACGCATGACCTCGGTCACCGAGCTGTACCAGCAAACCCTGAAAGAGCGCGGCTACACCGCCGACCCGGCGCAACTGCGCGCCGTGGCGGCCCTGCAGCGCTGCCAGGATGAATGGGCCGACTACAAGGCCCGCCGCAGCAACGCGGTGACCAAGCTGCTGATGCGCCCGCCGCTGCCGCGAGGCGTCTACATGTACGGTGGTGTGGGGCGCGGCAAGAGCTTCCTGATGGACTGCTTCTTCCAGGCCGTGCCGCTGACGCGCAAGACCCGCCTGCACTTCCACGAGTTCATGCGCGAGGTGCACCGCGAACTGCAGGACCTGAAAGGCATCGCCGACCCGCTGGAGGAACTGGGCAAACGCATCGCCAAGCGCTTCCGCCTGATCTGCTTCGACGAGTTCCATGTGGCCGACGTGACCGACGCGATGATCCTGCACCGGCTGTTGGACGCGATGTTCAAGCACCGCGTGTCCATCGTCACCACGTCCAACTTCCATCCCGATGGGCTGTACCCCAACGGCCTGCATCGGGACCGCATCCTGCCAGCCATCGAGCTCTTGAAGGAGAAGCTCGAGGTGATCAATGTCGACCATGGCACCGACTACCGCCAGCGCTCGCTGGAGCATGTGGAGCTGTATCACACGCCGCTGGACGACAAGGCCGATGCGGCGTTGACGCAAGCGTTCGAGTCGCTGGCCGAGGCGCGCGACGAAGACCCGCTCCTGCACATCGAGCACCGCGAATTGAGTGCGCGGCGGCGAGCCGGCGGTGTGGTCTGGTTCGACTTCGCAACGCTTTGTGGTGGCCCGCGCTCGCAGAACGACTACCTGGAGCTTGCGACGCAGTTCCATACCCTGATCCTCGCGAACGTGCCTGAGATGCCGGTGCGTCTTGCCAGCGAGGCGCGCCGCTTCACCTGGCTGGTGGACGTGCTCTACGACCGCCGCGTCAAGCTGATCATCTCGGCCGCGGTGGCGCCTGAGCAGCTTTACACCGAGGGCCCGCTGGCGCATGAGTTCCCGCGCACCGTCTCCCGGCTGCAGGAAATGCAGTCCAAGGAATACCTGTCGCTGGAGCGGCGCGAAGTCGATACCTCGCTGACCTGAGGAGCATGCTGCCCATGCCTCGCCATCTGCTGCTCCTGTTGGTGCTTGCCACGTCCTGCCTGCCGGCGCTGTCGCGGCCCGCTGAAGACACGGACAGCGAGCGCGCGCAGCTGCGTCGACAGCAGCATGAGCTGGAGGCCCTGCATGCGCAACGACTCGCCAATTGCGCCAAGCGGTTCGAGGTCAACAAATGCCGCGACAAGGCGATGGCCGAGCATCGTTCCAGGCTGAAACCTTTGCTTGAACGTGAGCGCAGCCTCGACGACGAAGAGCGTGCCAATCGAGCCCTGGCCCAATCCTTGCGCAGCTCGGTGCGCCAGATGGATGGTGTGGCTTCGGCGCCGGCGGTTCGTCCGGCGCGGACTGCCAGCCAGCCAGCCGTACCGAGGCGCGTAGCCAGGTCCCAGGCGGAGCTGGAAGCACGCAGGGCAGAGAAGCTCGCGAAAGATGAAGAACAGGCGGCCGAGCGCGTACATCAGGCCCAGCGAAGGCAGGCTGCGTTGGCTGCCCATGCCAAGTCGGTGCAGGAGCGCAATGCTCGCCGCGCCGGCACGCCCTCCGCCAGCCTGCCTGTGCCGACTGCTGCCTCGATTGCGGCGCTGCCGGCTGCTTCAGCGACAAGCCGCCACTGAGTCTGTCTGCGGCTTCAGCTGATCGGGTCCAGCCGCACCAGGCTCATCGACAGGTTGTCGCCACTGCCCTTGGCGCGCTGGCGGGCCTTGCTGATCAAGAGCTCGGCCGCTTCTCGCGGCGGCAGGCTGTGCACCACGGTGCCGAGCTCGCGCTCGTTGTAGTAGTGCCAGAGGCCGTCGCTGCAGCTGAGCAGGCTGTCGCCGATCTCGAGCCGCTCGATCTGGTCTTCGGTCGGTGTCGGGTCCTGCACGGTGCCCAGGCAACCTGTGAGCAGGTTGGACTGCGGATGGCTGATCGCCTCGTCTTCGGTGATCTGGCCTTCGTCGACCAGGCGCTGCACATAGGAATGGTCCAGGGTGCGCTTGATCATGTTCGGCCCGCGGAACAGGTAGATGCGCGAGTCGCCGGTATGAATCCAGTAGCAGCGCCGATCCGCACCCACCATGTAGGCGGCGATGGTGCTGTGCGGCTCTTCCTCGGTGGAAAGTGCCGTCAGCTTGATCATCAGGTGCGCTTCCGAGACCAGCTGGCGCAGCATCTCGGCCGGGTTTTCTTCGTCGGGAACGAAACGGTCGAAGAGTTGCTGGGCCGTCATGACGACCTGGTCGGCCGCCTTGCGGCCACCGCTCTTGCCGCCCATGCCGTCGGCCAGCACCGCGAGCATCCAGCCAGGCGCCCTCGGGTGACTGATCACTTCGACCTGGTCCTGCTGGTAGAGCCGGTCGCCGCGGTGGGTGCCGGTGGCGGCATTGAGCCTGAAGCCCGGTGAGCTGCGTGTCATGTCGTTTGGAACAATTTCCAAGGTGCGCGTCGATGCAAAACTATAATCGCGAACCCGAGCCGCCATGGACGAACAACTTCACTCGCTGTCGCGCCGCCTGATCGAGCTTCGCATGGAACATGCCGATCTCGACGGCATGATCGACCGTCTGGCCGACCAGCAGCCGCTGGACGAACTGGCCTTGCAAAGGCTGAAGAAGCGTCGCCTCGCGCTGCGCGACCAGATCGCCCGCCTGGAGCTTGCCTGCGCCCCCCAGGAACCTGCCTGATTTGGACTCCCGTTGACTCCTGAACTCACCGTCCTCGCCGGGGCCGAGGCGCCCAGCGAGCTGGAGCAATGGGTGGCCGCCGCCTTTGACGCCGGTGGCCCGCTGGCCCGTGCAGATGAAGGCTATTCACCGCGCGCGCAGCAGCTGCAGATGACGCAGGCCGTGGCTCGCGCCGTCGCCCGGCGCGAGACGCTGGTGGTCGAGGCCGGCACCGGCGTCGGCAAGACATTTGCTTACCTTGTGCCCGCCTTGCTGTCCGGCAGCCGGGCGCTGATCAGCACTGCCACCAAGAATCTGCAGGACCAGCTGTTCTTCCGCGACCTGCCGCGGCTTTGCGAGGCGCTGCATGTGCCGGTGCGCACTGCGCTCCTGAAGGGCCGGGGCAGCTACCTCTGCACCCATCGCCTGCAGCAGGCGCGCCAGGGTGCTGAGTTGCCGGATCGGCGCGCGGTGCTGGCGCTTGCGCGCGTGGAGCGCTGGGCGCAGGAGACCCGCAGCGGCGACTTTGCCGAGCTGGAGGGCCTGGACGAGCGCTCACCGATCATCCCCATCGTCAGCTCGACCCGTGACAACTGCCTGGGCTCGGAGTGCCCCGACTACCGCGACTGCTACGTCGTCAAGGCGCGGCGCGAAGCGATGGAAGCAGACATCGTCGTGGTCAACCACCACCTGTTCTTTGCCGACCTGGCGCTCCGCGAGAGCGGCGTGGCCGAGCTCCTGCCCTCGGTCGAGCTGGCGGTGTTCGATGAGGCGCATCAACTGGCCGAGGTCGGCGTTCAGTTCCTCGGCACGATGCTGGGCACGGCGCAGATGCTCGACTTTGCCCGCGATGTGTTGGGCCAGGGCCTGGCGCAGGCGCGGGGCCTCCAGGATTGGCAGGGTCTGCATGGCCGGCTGGAACTGGCGGCGCGCGAGTTGCGACTGGCGTGCGCCGGGCCGCTCTCCGGCAATGGGCGCGAGGTGCGCGGCCTGCTCAAGCTGGCCTGGAAGGAACGTGCCGAGCGGCCCGGCTTTGCCGAGGCCCTGGGCGAGGTGGCCGACGCGGCGCGGCTGGCGCGCGAGACGCTGGCGACGGTGATCGAGAACTCGCCGGATTTCCAGCGCCTTCATGAGCGCGCCGAGCAGCTCGAGAAGCTGGCCCAAGGCTTTGCCGACAAGGCCGAAGAGGGCGCGGTTCGCTGGATAGACCTGAGCCCGCAGCAGGCGCGCCTGGTCGAATCGCCGCTGGACATTCGCCAGGCCATGCAGGAGCAACTGGCCGGCCCGCCCAAGGCCTGGGTGTTCACATCAGCCACCCTGGGTGACGACGAGCATCTGAGCTGGTTCACCGAGCCTGCGGGCCTGGACGATGCCACGGTGTTGAAGGTGGGCAGCCCCTTCGACTATGCCGGTCACGCGCGGCTCTACATTCCGCGCCGCTTCCCGAAGCCGAGCGAAGCCGATCATCCGGCCGAGGTGGCGGCACTGGCGGCTCGCTGTGCACGTGAACTTGGTGGCCGCACCTTCGTCCTGACCACCACGCTGCGCAATCTGCAGTCGATTGGCGAGGCCCTGCGCCAGGCTTTTGAAGAGCAGGGCGATGGCATCCGCGTCCTGCAGCAGGGCACCGCCACCAAGCGCGTCTTGCTGGCTCAGTTCATGGCCGACCCGCGGACGGTGCTGGTGGGCTCCGCCAGCTTCTGGGAAGGCATCGACGTGCCCGGCGACGCGTTGCAATGCGTGCTGATCGACAAGCTGCCTTTCCCGCCGCCGAATGACCCGCTCGTCGAAGCGCGGGTGCAGCGCCTTGAAGCCGCGGGCCGCAATGCCTTTGCCGACTATTTCATTGCCGAGGCGGCCATTGCCTTGAAGCAGGGCGGCGGCCGCCTGATTCGCAGCGAGCGGGACCGGGGGCTGCTGGTCGTCTGCGACCCGCGCATGGCCGGCATGAACTATGGCCGCCGGCTGCGCGACGCGCTGCCGCCGATGACCCGCCTGGCCGCGGAGGGTGAGGCCCTGGACTGGCTGCAGGAGCTGGCTGCGGCGCACGAGCAACAGCAATGAAAAAGCGCGTGACCGGCACGCGCTTCTCATGATTCAGCTTGATTCAGCAGGCCTGTCAGCTCACCAGAACTTCCACCAGGCCTTCTTCTTCTCCGGGTCGTCCTGGGCCAGGAACTTGCTTTGCGGGAAGCTCTTGACCAGCACGCGCTGAGCGTCGTCACGCAAGGGGGTCAGGCCCAGCTTGTCGTAGCTCTGCACCATCAGGTACAGCGCCTCTTCGGCGGCCGGTGCGCGCGGGAACTCCGTCACCGCGTTTTGCGCGCGGCTGGCCGCGGCCACGAAGGCATTGCGGTTGAAGTAGTAGCGGGCCACGTGGACCTCGTAGGTCGCCAGCGTATTGGTGATGAAGTCGATGCGGACCTTGGAGTCCTCGGCGTACTTCGAGTTCGGGAACTGGTCGACCAGCTGGCGGAAAGCCAGCAGCGCGTCACGCGATGCCTGCTGATCGCGCTCGGCGACGTCCTGGCTCGCCAGCCGGCCGAACAGGCCCAGGTCTTCGTTGAAATTGACAACGCCCTTCAGATATAGCGCGTAATCGATGGCCGGGCTGGACGGGTTGAGCTTGATGAAGCGGTCCAGTGCCGTGATGGCCGCTGCACGCTCACCGCTCTTGTAATTGGCCCAGGCCTGATCCAGCTGGGCCTGCTGCGCCATCAGCGTGCCGGCCGCGCGGCCTTCAACGCGTTCCAGCGTCTTGATCGCGCGGTCATAGCCGCCGCCCTCAAGGTCGGATTTGGCCTCTGCGTACAATTTATCCAGGCTGGTCTGGGAATTCGGATCATCCTTGGGCTCGGTCGAGCAGCCCGCCAGCGCCAGCGCAGCAGCGCCCACCAGCCAGACGGCCAGACGGCCACCCCTTGACAGCGACAGCTGCTTGGACGACGCATGCTTGGGGCTCAGATGCCCCAGCGATTTTTCACTCATGATCCCTAGAGGGGCTGGCGTCGCCGACCCGAAGCAGAAATAGGAAACCTGATTATATGGACCAGCTGGGCATCGACCTGGGGACAGTTCTGGGCAACGAGGAAGCCGAGGCCGAAGACGGGGTCGAGTGCCGGCGCGCCGAGGCCGGCCCGGCCTGGCATGGCCAGCGCCTGGACCGCTGCCTGGTCGAGATGGCTTCGGAGTTCTCGCGCAACCACCTGCAGTCCCTGATCGAGCGCGGCTGCGTTCGCGTCAACGGCCAGGCGGCCAGCTCTGCCTCCCGCAAGGTCCAGGCCGGCCAGCAGATCGAGATCGACCTGCAGCCCACGGCCGAGAGCCGGGCCTTCCGCGCCGAGCCCATGGAGCTGAACATCGTTCTCGAGGACGAACACCTGCTGGTGCTGAACAAGCCGGCTGGCATGGTGGTGCATCCGGCAGCCGGCAACTGGTCGGGCACCATCATGAATGGGCTGCTGGCGCACCATGCGGGCGCCGCCACCTTGCCGCGCGGCGGCATCGTCCATCGCCTGGACAAGGACACCTCGGGTTTGATGGTGGTAGGCAAGACGCTGGAGGCGGTCACCGCCTTGACGCGGATGATCGCGGCGCGTGAAGTGCACCGCGAGTACCTGGCCCTGGCCCATGGCCGGGTGCTCGCGCCGCTGGAAATCGATGCGCCGCTCAAGCGCGACCCGGTCTCGCGGGTCAAGATGGCCGTGCTGGCCACTGGCAAGCCTTCGCGCACCGATGTCTTCCCGCTCGGCACCGAGTCGTGGGAGACCCGCGTCATCAGTGCCGTGCATTGCGTGCTGCACAGTGGGCGCACCCACCAGATCCGTGTCCACATGGCTTCACGCGGCCATCCGCTGGTGTCTGACCCGCTGTACGGCGGCGTGCTGGCCCTGGGCCTGGCCCGGCAGGCCTTGCATGCGGCGCGGCTGAGCCTGGCCCATCCGATCAGCGGAGCGCCCCTGGTTTTCGAGGCGCCTCTGCCGGCCGATTTGCAGGCCGCCTGGGCAACCCTGGGTTTGCCCGAACCCCGCCTCGGAGAGCTCGCTGGCTGAGGCAGGCTACAATGCACCCTTAACGATGCGACCCTGGTCGCGATCGGCCCTTGGTGGTCGGGTCCGCACCGCATCGAAACCGCTGAGCAAGCTGCCACCGAGCCCGGTAGGGCCCGCTCCCAAGCGCTCAGCACCCGCCCCGACGTTGTCCTCCCTCCGCGCTGAATGCATGAGCGCGGCGCAGGCGCAGCCCCACGGGCCCAGAGAAGTACCGCCCGCCAGCAAGACCGGCGGGCCCACCGTCGTCAAACAACGGGAACGCTGACGAGAGTCAATGAATACACAGGATGCAAAGCGCGTCCTCGAGACCGCGCTGATTTGCGCCCAGCAGCCCCTGACCCTGCGCGAGCTGCGAACGCTGTTCGCCGATGAACTCGGCGCCGACACCCTGCGCAGCCTGCTCGATGAACTGGTGCGCGACTGGGAAGGTCGCGGCGTCGAGCTGGTGCCGGTGGCCAGTGGCTGGCGCTTCCAGAGCCGCCCCGAGCTGCGCGAATATCTGGACCGCCTGCACCCGGAGAAGCCGCAGCGCTACTCGCGCGCCGTGCTCGAGACGCTGGCCATCATTGCCTACCGGCAACCGGTGACCCGCGGCGATATCGAGGACATCCGCGGCGTCGTGGTCTCCAGCCAGATCGTCAAGCAGCTGGAAGACCGCGGCTGGATCGATGCCATCGGTCACCGCGAAGCGCCGGGTCGCCCGGCGCTGTACGCCACCACGCGGCAGTTCCTGGACGACCTGGGCCTGTCCAGTCTGGAGCAGTTGCCAGCACTGGAAGCGGGTGGTCAGCCCCTGGCTGGCCTGGAGCTGCCGCCGGAGATGCAGGCGTCCTTGCTGGACGAAGGGGCTGCGGAACCGGCCGCTGAACCTGAGCCGGCAACTGAGCCGGCTGCTGAACTTGAGACGGCAGCCGAACCGGCCGCCGAGACTGAAACTGATTCTTCTTCCGATGCGCCGTCGCCCAGCGACGACGCTCTGCCACCGCCGGCTTCGCCGGCCCCTGAGTCTGACGACGCCAACGCGGCGCAAGCTGACGCATGAACAAAGACAACCTCAAATCCGCCGACCTGCCCGCTGGCGATGCCGCGCCCGAAGAGGCCGCTCCCAAGCGACGCCGCAGTCCGGCCAAGGCCGCTGCGCCTGTGAGCGAAGCCGCCGAGGCGCCTGCCGCTGAAGCCAAACCGGTGAAGCCGCGCGCACCGCGCAAGACGGCTGCTGCGAAGGCGGCTGAAGCTGCTGAAGCGGCTGAAGCGCCAGTTGCCGCCGTGACCGAAGAAGCCCCGGCGCCCAAGCGTCGCGCCCCGCGCAAGGCGGCAGCTCCCGCAGCCGAAGTCGTGACGGGTGAAGCGCCTGAAGCGCCGCCGCCAGCGCCGGCCCCGCCTGAACCCGAAGCCCCGCCGCCGACCCCTGCGCCGAGCGAGGGTGGCGAGCCCGTTCGTGCCGGTGGTGCCGATGAAGGCGAAGGCGAGGCCAATGAGTTTGGCGACGACCGTGGCGGCCGAGGCCGCAATCGCCGCCGCGGCCGCAAGGGTCGTGGCGAGGGGGGTGATGCCGTGGAGGGCCAGCAGGGCGCCGAAGGTGCTGAGGGTGGCCGAGGCGGCCAGCGCACTTTCGAGGCGGTCGAGATGGCCGTGGCTGTCGAGCCTGAAGTGGCCGCCGCTGCTGGCGAGCTGTTCGCCGAAGTGCTGGCCGGCACCTATGACGCTGGCGAAGAGCCGCCCGAACTGGCCGAGGGCGAAGAAGTTCCTGACAACAAGCGCGTGCTGGCCGCCGACCCCGACGCACCGAAGCTGCAAAAGGTGCTGGCGCAAGCCGGTGTCGGTTCGCGCCGCGACATCGAGGACATGATTGCCGAAGGCAAGATCGAGGTGAACGGCGAAGTGGCCCACATCGGCCAGCGCATTTCCTTCGGTGACCGTGTCAGCGTCGCCGGCAAGCAGATCCGCATCCGCATCACGCCGCCGGCGCCGCGCATCCTGGCCTATCACAAGCCGGTTGGCGAAGTCGTCACCTTCAACGACCCGGAAGGCCGCCCCACCGTGTTCCGCCGCCTGCCGCGCCTGCAGCAGGGCAAGTGGCAGTCGGTCGGCCGCCTGGACCTGAATACCGAAGGCCTGCTGCTGTTCACGAACAGCGGCGAACTGGCCAATCAGCTGATGCATCCGCGCTTCGGCGTCGAGCGTGAGTACGCCGTGCGCGTGCTGGGCACGCTGACGCCCGAGCAGAAGGCGCGCCTGCTTGAAGGTGTCGACATCGAAGGCCAGAAGGCCCAGTTCAAGAGCATTGAGGACGGTGGTGGCGAAGGCGTCAACCACTGGTACCGCGTTGTCATCACCGAAGGCCGCAACCGCGAAGTGCGCAAGCTCTTCGACAAGGTGGGCCTGGCAGTCAGCCGCCTGATGCGCATTCGCTACGGCACCGTGGTGTTGCCGCGCGGCCTGAAGCGTGGCGTCTGGGTCGAGCTGGGTGACGACGATGTGCGCGTCATCCGTCGCCTGGCTGGTCATGTGCGCCAGGAACGCGGTGACCGCAATGATCAGCAGCGCGGCGACCGTGCTGAACAAGGCGGCAAGCCGCCGCAGCGTGGCAACGACCCGAAGCAGCGCGGCAACAACAACCGCCGCGCCGATGGTCGCCAGGCAGGCGTGGGCCCGCGCCCGAGCCGTCCCGAGCCTTCGCAGCGCCAGCCCGAGCAGCGCTTCGAAGAGCGTGCACCGCGTGATCACAACGAGGACGATGACGACTTCGTGCCGCGCAACATCAACCCGCTGGAACAGACCTTCGACCGTCGCTTCGCCACCGGCAGCAAGCGCATTCCGCAAGGCTTTGGTGCCGGCGGCAGCGCGCCGGACCGCCATGAGGGCAATCGTGGCCGTGGCAAGGGTGATGGCCCGCGCGAACCGGATCCGATGCAGACCTCGGTCGGCTATATCGGCGGCGACGCGTTCCTGCGCCGTGGCGGCCGAGGTGGTGGTGGCGGCGGCGGTGGTGGCCGCAGCGGTGGCGGCGGCCGAAGCGGCGGCGGTGGTCGCTCCGGCGGTGGCGGCAATTTCGGTGGCCGCAAGCGCTGATTTGCCCCATCAATTGCCCATTCGTTAGGCGGGGGTGAGGCTTCTGTCAACAGAGGATCACCCTGACACGGTACAATCGAAGGCTTTGCACAGCCCCCCCAATTCCAGGAGAAAACCATGGCTATCGAACGCACCCTTTCCATCATCAAGCCCGATGCCGTGGCCAAGAACGTCATCGGCCAGATCTACGCCCGTTTTGAAGCTGCCGGCCTGAAGGTCGTCGCTGCCAAGATGGTCCACCTGTCGCAAGGCGAAGCCGAAGCTTTCTACGCCGTGCACGCTGCCCGTCCTTTCTTCAAGGACCTGGTCTCCTTCATGGTCTCCGGCCCGGTGATGATCCAGGCGCTGGAAGGCGAAGGCGCCATCCTGAAGAACCGTGACCTGATGGGCGCCACGGACCCGAAGAAGGCCGAGAAGGGCACGATCCGCGCCGACTTCGCCGACAGCATCGACGCCAATGCCGTTCACGGCTCGGACGCCGCTGAAACGGCAGCGCAAGAAATTGCCTTCTTCTTCCCCGGCATGAATGTCTACAGCCGTTAATTCAACGGCCCCCTGCCTCTTGTGCCCTGGCCTTGAGGCCCGTTAGCAAGAGGCAACACAAATGAACGCGGTCACGCTGCCCGAAACAACGAACCTGCTCGGGTTCGATCTCGACGGACTGGCCGCGTTTTGCGAGCAGCTGGGTGAAAAGCGCTTCCGCGCCACCCAGCTCTTCCGCTGGATCCATCAGAAGGGCGCATCTGACTTTGCTCAGATGACCGACCTGGCCAAGTCGCTGCGCGACAAGCTGGCCACCCGGGCGCACATCGCTGCGTTGCCGGTCATTTCAGAACATCTTTCCTCCGACGGCACGGTCAAGTGGCTGTTTGACGTCGGCGCCGGCAATGCCGTCGAGGCCGTTTTCATCCCAGAAGACGATCGCGGCACGCTGTGCATTTCCAGCCAGGCCGGCTGCGCGGTGGGCTGCCGTTTCTGCTCGACCGGCCACCAGGGCTTCAGCCGCAATCTCGATACCGGCGAGATCACCGCCCAGCTCTGGTTCGCCGAGCACAGCCTGCGCAAACGCCTGGGCACCGAGGAGCGCGTGATCAGCAATGTGGTGATGATGGGCATGGGCGAGCCGCTGCAGAACTACAGCGCCCTGGTGCCCTCGCTGCGCACCATGCTGGACGACCACGGCTATGGCCTCTCGCGCCGGCGCGTCACGGTGTCGACTTCCGGCGTAGTGCCGATGATCGAGCGCCTGCGCGAAGACTGCCCGGTGGCACTGGCCGTGAGCCTGCATGCGCCGAACAACCCGCTGCGCGACCAATTGGTGCCGCTGAACAAGAAGTACCCGATTGCCGAGCTGCTGGCTTCCTGCAACAGCTATCTGGACAAGGCGCCGCGCGACTTCATTACCTTCGAGTACTGCATGCTGGACGGCGTGAACGACACGCCCGAGGCCGCCCGTGAGCTGGTGGAGCTGGTGCGAGGCAAGGTGTCCTGCAAGATCAATCTGATTCCCTTCAATCCCTTCCCGGCCTCGGGTCTGAAGCGCAGCTCCAACGAGCGCGTGAAGGCCTTTGCCGACATCTTGATCCAGGCCGGCCTGATCACCACGGTGCGCAAGACCCGCGGCGACGATATCGACGCCGCCTGCGGCCAGTTGGCCGGCGAAGTGCAGGACCGGACCAAGGTCCATGTGCGCATGGTGCGCGCGCCGGTGCAGGTTCATTCTGTGAAATCGGGTAAACCGGGTTCGGCCCAAGGCTGATTGCGCCTACCATCCGCGCCTATGAACAAGCACCTCGACAAGCTGATTCGTGCCGCCTGCGCAGTCGCGCTGACCGGTCTGGTGATGGGCTGCGCGGGCCCGCAACAGGGCGGAGGCAGCAATGCCCCGACCGGCGGCAGCGGCAATGTGCCGCGAACCGACTTCGACCGCACCGATCTTGACCGCCGCGCCGGCGTGCGCATGGAGCTGGCCTCGGGCTATTTTGCCGGCGGCCAATACGCCACGGCCTTGAACGAAGTCAAGCAGGTGCTGGCGCTCAAGCCCGACATGCCGGAAGCGCTGACGCTGCGCGCACTGATCTACGCGGCGCTGGGCGAAACAGGCTTGGCGGACGACAGCTTCAAGCGTTCCTTGACACTCGCCCCGCGCGACCCCGACACCCTGCACAACTATGGCTGGTTCCTGTGCCAGCTCAAGCGCTGGGGCGAGGCCACGGCGCAGTTCGAGCAGGCATTGGCCCAGCCGCAGTACCGCGGCCCCGCACGCACCTGGCTGGTCAAGGGTGTGTGCGAAGCACGTGCCCAGCAGACGGCCGAGGCCGAGCGCAGCCTCTTGAAGGCCTTCGAGCTCGACCCGTCCAACCCGGCCACGGCCATCAACCTGGCCGAAGTGCTCTTGCGCAATGGCCAGGCCGAGCGCGCGCGCTTCTACGTCAAGCGCGTCAATGCCAACCCCGAGCAAAGCAATTCGCAAAGCCTCTGGCTGGCGCTGCGCATCGAAAGGCGCCTGAGCAATTCCACCGCAGTGGCCGAGCTGGGCCAGGAATTGCGCAAGCGTTTCCCGCAATCTCCCGAAGCAACGGCACTGGACAATGGACGTTTCGATGACTGAGGGTGAACGCATGGAGTCGACCGTTGGTGAGGTGCCGGCCGCGGCCGCCGCGCCGCGCACCGCGGGCGCCTGGCTGCGCCAGGTGCGCCAGGCCCAGGGCATGCACATCGCCGTGCTGGCCGCTACCCTGAAGGTGCCGCTGGCCAAGCTGGAGGCGATCGAGACCGACCGTTTCCAGGATCTGCCCGACCCGACCTTTGTGCGTGCGCTGGCTTTGGCCATGTGCCGGGCCCT
Organism: Paucibacter sp. JuS9; assembly: GCF_044043925.2. Lineage (NCBI taxonomy): Bacteria > Pseudomonadati > Pseudomonadota > Betaproteobacteria > Burkholderiales > Sphaerotilaceae > Roseateles > Paucibacter sp. JuS9. The sequence goes on along the minus strand of NZ_CP194172.1, from coordinate 2,880,863 downwards.
GAAGGTCGATCCGGCCACCGTGCTGGCCTTGCTGCCGCGCGTGCAGGACCCCGAGCTGGAGCGCGTCTCCCGCGGGCTCAACCAGCCTTTCCGTGAGCGCGCCACTCGGGATGAGGCCTTGAGCCTGGATGTCTTGAAGCGCCCCGTGCTGTTGGTGCCGCTGTTGCTGCTGGCCGCCGCCGCCGCTGTCTATTTCCTGCCGGCGAACTGGCTGGACCAGTTCAAGAGCCCGGCGGCTACTGAGGCCGTGGCGCCCGATCAGGCGGCTTCCGCGCCGGTCCTGAATGTAGAGACCGCTTCGGCCGTGCCGCTGCAGCCTGCGCCGCAGGTGAGCGCCGCCTCGGAGCCGGCAGCACAAGCCAAGCTTGATGCGCCATCGGCCGCGCCAGCGCTGCCGACGACCACGCCGGTCCAGACGCAGGCCCCAGTATCGCAAGTGCCGGTTGCCGCAGGCGCCGTCCCGCTGCAAATCAAGACCAGTGCCGATTCCTGGGTCGAAGTGGTCGATGCCAAGGGCCAGGTCTTGCTGTCCAGGCTGCTGCGCCGCGATGAAGTGGCTGACCTGGCGGTGCAGACCCCGATCAAGCTGCGCATCGGCAATGTGGCAGGTACCACGGTGAGCCTGCGTGGCTCGGCGGTGGACCTGTCGCAGGCCACGAACAATGTCGCGCGGCTGGAACTGAACTGATTGCTTGCTAGGTTGTCGAGATGAGTGAGAACGCCGCGTCGCTGCGCCCCCTGGAAGAAGCCATTGCCGCCGCCCAAGCCGGCCGCCGCCTGACGCGCCAGGCCCAAGTGAAATGGGGCAGCCGCCTGGTAACGGTCGGCGGCGATGCCCCGGTGCGTGTGCAGTCGATGACCAACACCGACACCGTGGACGTGATCGGCACCGCCATCCAGGTCAAGGAACTGGCCATTGCCGGCTCCGAGATGGTGCGCATCACGGTCAACACGCCCGAGGCGGCGGATGCCGTACCGCATATCCGCGAACAGCTGGACCGCATGGGCGTCGACGTGCCCCTGGTCGGCGACTTCCACTACAACGGCCATCGCCTGCTCACCGAGCATCCGGCCATGGCCCAGGCCTTGTCCAAGTACCGCATCAACCCCGGCAACGTGGGCAAGGGCGACAAGAAAGACCGCCAATTCGCCATGATGATCGAGGCGGCGATGAACTACGACAAGGTCGTGCGCATCGGCGTCAACTGGGGCAGCCTGGACCAGGAGCTGCTCGCGTCCATGATGGACGAGAACGCCCTGCGCGTCGAGCCCTGGGACGGCAAGCAGGTGATGTACCAGGCGCTCATCCAGTCGGCGCTGACCTCGGCCGGCTATGCCCGCGAGCTCGGCCTGAACCCGGACAACATCATCATCAGCTGCAAGGTCAGCGGCGTGCAGGACCTGATCTCGGTCTATCGGGCCCTGAGCGCGCGCTGCGACTATGCCTTGCACCTGGGCCTGACCGAAGCGGGCATGGGCACCAAGGGCACGGTGGCCTCGAGCGCCGCGCTGGCCGTGCTGCTGCAGGAAGGCATCGGCGACACGATTCGGGTGTCCCTGACGCCGCAGCCCGGCGAGGCGCGCACACAAGAAGTGGTGGTGGCTTCGGAGATCCTGCAATCGCTGGGTCTGCGCGCCTTCAACCCAAGCGTCACTGCCTGCCCCGGCTGTGGCCGCACCACCAGCACCACTTTCCAGGAACTGGCCAAGCAGATCGACGATTTCCTGCGCGAGCAGATGCCGGTCTGGCGCAAGAAGTACCCGGGCGTCGAGAACATGAAGGTGGCCGTGATGGGCTGCATCGTGAACGGCCCGGGCGAGAGCAAGCATGCCGACATTGGCATCAGCCTGCCTGGCACCGGCGAAGCGCCGGCCGCCCCGGTTTTCATCGACGGCCAGAAGGCGCTGACGCTGCGCGGCGAGAACATCGCTGGCGAGTTCCATGCGCTGGTCGAGAACTACATCGAGAAGCGCTTCGGCACCTTGGCGGCCTGAAGCGAAAATCCATCCATGACTGATGCGAAGAAGATGCAGCCTCTACAGGCTGTGAAGGGCATGAACGACATCCTGCCGCCGGACTCGGCGCGCTGGGAGTGGCTGGAAGCCAAGATGCGCAGCGTGCTGCAGCGCTATGGCTACCAGAACGTTCGTACGCCCATCGTCGAACCCACTGCGCTGTTCGTGCGTGGCATCGGCGAGGTGACCGACATTGTCGAGAAGGAGATGTACGCCTTCGAAGACCGCGCCGACAAGCATGGCCAGGCCGAGCATCTGGCCTTGCGCCCCGAGATGACGGCTGGCGTGGTGCGCGCCATGACCGAACATTCCTTCCTGCGCGACTCCGGCCGCCGGCTGTACTACTTCGGCCCGATGTTCCGCCGCGAGAAGCCGCAGAAGGGCCGCTACCGCCAGTTCCACCAGATGGGTGTCGAGGCCCTGGGCTTTGCCGGCCCGGACGTGGACGCCGAGGTCATCCTGATGGGCAGCCGCCTGCTGCGCGAACTGGGCCTGAAAGAGGGCGAGCATTTCCGCCTCGAGTTGAACTGCCTGGGCGAGAAGCCCGAGCGCGCGGCTCACCGTGAAGCGCTGATCGCGCACTTGGAAGCGCACAAGGACCTGCTGGACGAAGACAGCCAGCGCCGCATGCACACCAACCCGCTGCGCGTGCTGGACACCAAGAACCCTGCGCTGCAGGAGATGGCCAATGCGGCACCCAAGCTGCTGGACTTCCTGGGCGATGCTTCGCTGGCGCACTTCAATGGCGTGCGTGCGATTCTGGACGCCGCTGGCATCAAGTACACGATCAACCCGCGACTGGTGCGCGGCCTGGACTACTACAACCTCACCGTGTTCGAGTGGATCACCGAGAAGCTCGGCTCCCAGGGCACCGTTTGTGGCGGCGGCCGCTATGACGGTCTGATCGAGCAATTGGGCGGCAAGCCCGCGCCGGCGGTCGGCTTCGGCATGGGCATGGAGCGCATGCTGCTTCTGCTGGAAGAAGTGGGCGTGGCACCCGCCGCGCCGGTGCCTGATGCCTATGCCATCGTGCCCAGCGCCGAGCAGTTGCCCCAGGTCATGGTGGCACTGGAAGGCTTGCGCGAGGCCGGCGTGGCCGTCGTGCTGCACCCGGGCCAATCGAGCATGAAGTCGCAATTCAAGAAGGCCGATGCCAGCGGCGCGGCCTTTGCCCTGGTTTTCGGGCCCGACGAGCTCGCTCGCGGCGAGGTGGCCGTCAAGCCGCTGCGCAGCGAGGGCGCTGCACAGTACACCCGCAGCCTGGCGGCGGTCGCCGAGTGGGCGACCGAACTCCTCCGCGCATAATCGCGGCTCTTTCCCTTTCCTCTCCCTGGTATCTCCCATGGCTTCGCATCTCGACCTCGAAGAACAAGAACAGCTGGACCAGCTGAAGGCTTTCTGGAACAAGTACGGCAACCTGATCACCTGGGTGATCACGCTGGCCTTGCTTGGCTTCGCCGCCTGGACCGGCTGGGGCTGGTGGCAGCGTGAGCAGGCCGCCAAGGCCACGGCGCTCTACGACGCGCTGGAGAGCGCGGAGAAGGCCGGTGATGCCGACAAGGCGGCGCGCGCCTTTGCCGACCTGAAGGAACGCTTCCCGCGTACCACCTATGCGGCGCAAGGTGCGCTGCTGGCGGCCAAGATGCAGTTCGACAAGGGCCAGGTCGACAATGCCAAGGCCAGCTTGAGCTGGGTGGCCGAGAGCGGCGCAGAGTACCGCGAGGTTGCCAAGCTGCGCCTGGCCGGCTTGCTGATCGATGCCAAGGACTATGACGGTGCCAGCAAGACGCTGGACGGCATCAGCTCGCCCGACTACGCCGCCCTGGTGGCCGATCGCCGCGGTGACATCGCGCTGCTGCAGGGCAAGCCCGATGTGGCCAAGGCCGAATTCGCCAAGGCCTATGCGGGCCTGGACAAGCAGCTGGACTACCGCAAGATCGTGGATGCCAAGCTGACCAGCCTGGGCGCTGCCCCGGTCGAGCCCGAAGTGAAGGCCGAGGTGAAGCAATGAGCGGCAGCCGCCACGCGTCGCGCAGCCTGATCGCCGTCGGCCTGGCCGCGCTGCTGTCAGGTTGCGCGGTCTATGACTGGGTGATGCCCGCCAAGAAGGCGCCGCTGGAAACCTACACGGCCAGCCTGAGCGGCCGCTCGGCCTGGAACATCCGTGTCGACAGCATCAAGTTCCCGCTGAATGTTGCCGTGGCCGGCGATCGCATCGTCGTGGCCGACAGCGACGGCGTGCTGCAGGCACTCAATGCTGCAGACGGCAAACAGCTCTGGCGCGGCGAGCTCAAGGGCAAGCTTTCCGCTGCCGTGGGCAGCGACGGCCGCTATGCCGCTGCAGTGAGCGCAGACAACGAACTCGTGGCGTTCGATGCGGGCAAGAAGTTGTGGAGCAAGCAGCTCACCACGCCGGTGAAGACCGCGCCGTTGGTTGCCGGTGAGCGCGTCTTCGTGCTGACCGTGGACCGCCAGGTGCTGGCCTACGACGCCATCGATGGCCGCAAGCTGTGGGAATTGCGCCGCCCGGGTGAGCCGTTGACGCTGAACCAGGCCGGTGTCATCAACGCCTACAAGGACACGCTGGTGGTGGGGCAGGGCCCGCGCCTTGCCGGCGTCGACCCGCTGAGTGGTCAGCTCCGCTGGGAGGCCAGCGTGGCCAATCCGCGCGGCACGAACGAAGTCGAGCGCCTTGCAGACCTGGTCGCGCCGCTGGCGCGCAGCGGCGAGATGCTCTGCGCCCGTGCTTTCCAGGTCGCCGTGGGTTGCATCAATGCCGAGCGCGGCACCGCCATCTGGAGCCGCAACAATGCGGGCCAAGTGGGCGTGTCGGCCGACGGCGATCTGTTGGTCGGTGCCGATGTGTCGGACCGCATCACCGCCTGGAAGACCGCCAATGGCGACGTGGCCTGGTCGGCCGACCAGTTGCAGGGCCGCAAGCTCGGCGCGCCGCTCCTGACTGGCAAGGTCGCCGTTTTCGGCGATGGTGAAGGCTATGTGCATTTCCTCTCGCGTGAAACCGGCAAGACCCAATTGCGCCTGGAGACCGACGGTTCGGCCGTGGTGGCCGCGCCGCAGGCCGTGGCGGGCCTGATCGTCGTCGTCACCGCCAAGGGCGGCGTGTTCGGCTTCAAGCTGAACTGAGCGGGTCTTTTGCGCGCCGAAGTTTGAACAACGCGAGAACAACAACAAGAAGGATTGCCCGCGCATGAAGCCCGTTATTGCCCTGGTGGGCCGACCCAATGTCGGCAAGTCCACGCTCTTCAACCGCCTGACCAAGACGCGCGACGCCATCGTCGCGGACTTCGCCGGCCTGACCCGCGACCGTCACTACGGTGACGGCCGCCTGGGCGACCGCGATTTCATCGTCGTCGATACCGGCGGCTTCGAACCCGACAGCACCACGGGCATCGTCAAGGAAATGGCCAAGCAGACCCGCCAGGCCGTGGCCGAAGCGGACGTGGTGGTGTTCGTTGTCGATATCCGCCTTGGCCTCTCGGCGCAGGACCAGGACATCGCACGCTACCTGCGCACCGCCAACAAGCGCATCCTGCTGGCGGTCAACAAGGCCGAAGGCATGAGCGACTCCCCGCTGCTGGGCGAGTTCCATGAGCTGGGTCTGGGCGAGCCGCATCCGATTTCCTCGGCCCATGGCCAGGGCATCCGCAGCCTGCTGGAAGCGGCGCTGGAGCCGTTCGACAAGACCGAGGAAGAATTCGGCGCGGGCCCGCAGGAAGACGGCGTGATCCGCCTCGCCGTGGCTGGCCGCCCGAACGTGGGCAAGAGCACGCTGATCAACACCTGGCTGGGTGAAGAGCGCCTCGTTGCCTTCGACATGCCGGGCACGACTCGCGACGCGATTGCCGTCGATTTCGAGCGCCATGGCCAGAAGTTCAAGCTGATCGACACCGCCGGCCTGCGCCGCAAGGGCAAGGTCTTCGAAGCCATCGAGAAGTTCTCGGTGGTCAAGACGCTGCAGGCGATCAGTGATGCAAACGTGGTGCTGCTGCTGGTCGACGCGACGCAAGGCGTCTCGGAGCAGGATGCGCACATTGCCGGCTATGTGCTGGACAGTGGCCGCGCCGTGGTCATTGCCGTCAACAAATGGGATGCCATCGACAGCTACCAGCGCGAGCAACTGCAGCGCTCGATCGAGCAGCGCCTGGCTTTCCTGAAGTTCGCGCCCATCCTGAACATCTCGGCCTTGAAGCGCCAGGGCCTGGGGCCTTTGTGGGACGCGCTGGCTTCGGCCTACAGTTCGGCCTTCAAGAAGATGACCACGCCGGTGCTGACCCGCCTGATCCAGGAAGCCACGCAGCACCAGACCCCCAAGCGCATCGGCGCCTTCCGCCCCAAGATGCGCTATGCGCACCAGGGCGGCATGAACCCGCCCATCGTGGTCATCCACGGCAATTCGCTGGAAGGCATCACCGATGTCTACAAGCGCTACCTGGAAGGCCGCATCCGCGACCACTACAAGCTGGTCGGTACGCCGCTGAAGATCGAGTTGCGGTCGTCGAAGAATCCTTTCGACGAAAAGGGCGACTAGGGTTCTTACCGAGACTTTCAGCGCCCATTCAGCACCCTGTGTTAAGGTGGACGCTCTTCCCACTCCCCACATCACGGAGCATATCGTGAGCAACAAAGGCCAACTCTTGCAAGACCCATTCCTGAATCTGCTGCGCAAAGAGCATGTGCCCGTTTCGATCTATCTGGTCAACGGTATCAAGCTGCAAGGCCATATCGAGTCCTTCGATCAGTACGTGGTCCTGCTTCGCAACACCGTGACCCAAATGGTCTACAAGCACGCGATTTCCACCGTGGTGCCGGGCCGTGCGGTCAATTTCCACGCCAACGACGGCCCGGGCGAGACGCCCGCCTGACCGGTCTGATCCGGTCTGCGGGCTGAAGCCAGCCCAACAAGCAACACCTTGAGTTCCTCTACAAACTCTGTCGCGACGCCGCCCTCCGAGGCGGCGCGCGCCATTCTCGTGGGCGTCGATTTTGGTCGAGACGCCTCCTTCGACGCGACGCTGGACGAGCTGGCCTTGCTGGCCGAGTCGGCCGGCGACACGCCAGTGGCCCGTGTCATTGCCCGCCGCAAGGCGCCCGATGCCGCGCTCTTCGTCGGCTCGGGCAAGGCCGACGAAATCAAGCTGCTGGTGCAGGCCCATGAGGCCCACACCGTGCTGTTCGATCAGGCGATTTCGCCGGCCCAGCAGCGCAATCTGGAGCGCGTCCTGGGCGTGCCCGTGGCCGACCGCACCGCTCTGATCCTGGAGATCTTTGCCGCCCGTGCGCAGAGCTTCGAGGGCAAGCTGCAAGTTGAGCTGGCGCGCCTGCAATACCTGGCCACGCGCCTGGTGCGCCGCTGGAGCCACCTGGAGCGTCAGAGCGGCGGCATCGGCATGCGCGGCGGCCCGGGCGAAGCCCAGATCGAGCTGGACCGTCGCATGATCGACGACCGCATCAAGGCCACCAAGGAGCGGCTGAAGAAGGTGCAGCGCCAGCGCAGCACCCAGCAGCGCGCTCGCCAGCGCAACGGCGTGTTCCGCGTCTCCCTGGTCGGCTACACCAATGCCGGCAAGAGCACGCTGTTCAACTCGCTGGTCAAGGCGCGCACCTATGCGGCCGACAAGCTGTTCGCGACGCTGGACACGACGACGCGCTCGCTCTATCTCGAGCAGGCCGGCGCCAGCGTTTCGCTCTCCGACACCGTCGGTTTCATCCGCGACCTGCCTCACAAGCTGGTCGAGGCCTTCCGCGCCACGCTGCAGGAGGCGGCCGACGCCGACCTGCTGCTGCATGTGATCGACGCCGCCAGCCCGGTGCTGGACGAGCAGCTCGCGGAGGTCGAGAAGGTGCTGGCCGAAATCGGCGCGGCCGACATTCCCCAGATCCTGGTCTACAACAAGCAGGACATGCTTGAGGAAAGCCAGCGGCCGAGAGCCCCGCAAGACTGGATCGAGCGCGATGGCGGCGTACGTACGCCCCGCGTGTTCGTGAGCGCGCTGGACGGCACCGGACTCGATGTGCTGCGCGCACAGATTGTCGAGGCAATGCGCGGGCAGAATGTCGGCTTGAATCTGCACGACCTGGCCCCAACTGATGGGGCCGAAGATCCAGAAGATGCGGCGGCCGACTTGGCGCCTTCCACTGAACAACAGGCAAGAGCATGAACACCATTGGGCCGAATGCGGACCGCCCGGCTGAGAGCGGATTGATTGCACGAGCGGGGCAGGCGCTGCGCTCGCAGGCTGGCCGCCTGCTGAACAATGGCCGCAACGACGGGCCGCCGGACCTGGACGAACTCTGGCGCGACTTCAACCGCAAGCTTTCGGGCATGTTCGGCGGGCAAAAGCGCGGCTCCGGCAATGACGGCGGCAACGGCGGCAACAACAACAACTTCCAGCCCGACATGAAGAGCGCCGGCATCGGCGCCGGCCTGATCGCGGGCGTTGTTGCGCTTGCCTGGCTGGGCAGCGGCCTGTTCATCGTCCAGGAAGGCCAGCAGGCCGTGGTCACGACTTTCGGCAAGTACAGCAAGTCTGTCGGTGCCGGCTGGCAATGGCGCCTGCCGTATCCGATCCAGGCGCACGAGACAGTGGCCGTGACGCAATTGCGTTCGGTCGAGGTGGGCCGCAGCGGCGTGGTCGCCGCGACCGGTCTGCGCGATTCGTCCATGCTGACGCAGGACGAGAACATCGTCGACATCCGTTTTACGGTGCAGTACCTCTTGAAGGACGCCCGCGAGTTTCTCTTCGAGAACGCCAACCCCGAGGCCGCCGTGATCCAGGCAGCCGAATCGGCGGTGCGGGAAATCGTCGGCAAGAGCAACATGGACTCGGTGCTCTACGAGCAGCGCGACGCCATCGCCACCGACCTGATCAAGTCGGTGCAGGCTCAGCTGGACCGCCTGAAGGCAGGCATCATCGTCAAGAACGTCAATGTGCAGCAGGTGCAGGCGCCCGAGCAGGTGCAGGCCGCATTTGACGATGCCTTCAAGGCCACGGCAGACCGCGAGCGTGCGAAGAACGAAGGCCAGGCCTACGCCAACGACGTGATCCCCAAGGCGCAGGGCCGGGCAGCGCGCCTGCGGGAAGAAGCCGAGGCCTACAAGGCCCGCGTGGTGGCTGAGGCCGAGGGCGATGCCCAGCGCTTCAAGAGCGTGCTGGCCGAATACCAGAAGGCTCCCGCGGTCACCCGCGACCGCCTCTACATCGACACGATGAAGCAGGTGTATTCCAACGTCAGCAAGGTGATGGTGGACAGCCGTTCGGGCTCGAACCTGCTCTATCTGCCGCTGGACAAGCTGTTGCAGCAAGGCACAGGCACGGTCACGGCCAGCCCGCCGCAGCCGGTGGTGTCCACGGAACCCGTCTCTTCGCTGGGCAACGCCGATGTGCGCTCCCGCGATGGCCTGCGCAGCCGCGACCGCGACGGCCGCTGAGCGAGGAAGTTGAAATCATGAACCGCATCGTCACCATCGTTGCCATTGCCCTGGCTGCTTTCATGCTGGCCAGTTCCACGCTGTTCATCGTCGACCAGCGCCAGTTCGCCGTCGTCTATGCGCTGGGTGAAATCAAGGAAGTCATCAGCGAGCCCGGACTGAAGGTCAAGGCACCGCCGCCGTTCCAGAACGTCGTGTTCCTGGACCGCCGCATGCAGACCCTGGACAGCCCCGAGTCGCGCCCCATCTTCACGGCCGAGAAAAAGAGCCTGGTGATCGACTGGCTGGTCAAGTGGCGCATTTCCGAGCCGCGCCAGTTCATCCGCAACAATGGCGTCGACATCCGCAACGTCGAGAACCGCCTGAGCCCCATCGTGCAGGCCGCGCTGAACGAGGAAGTGACCAAGCGCACCGTGCGTGCCATGCTTGCCACCGAACGCGAGAAGGTCATGACCGACGTGCGCCAGCGCCTGCAGGACGAAGCCAAGCAGTTCGGTATCGAGATCGTTGATGTGCGCGTCAAGCGCGTCGATTTCTCCGGCAGCATCACCGATTCGGTCTACAGCCGCATGAAGTCGGAACGCCAGCGCGTGGCCAACGAACAGCGATCGACCGGCTCGGCCGACGGCGAAAAGATCAAGGCCGATGCCGACAAGCAATTCGAAGTGATCGTGGCCGAGGCCTATCGCGACGCGCAGAAGCTCAAGGGCGAGGGCGATGCAAAGGCCTCGGCCATCTATGCCGAATCCTTCGGCCGTGACCCGAACTTCGCCCAGTTCTACCGCAGCCTGGAAGCCTATCGCGCCAGCTTCAAGAACAGGTCCGATGTGATGGTCGTCGACCCGAGCAGCGACTTCTTCAAGGCCATGCGTGGCAGCGGTGCCGGTGGCGCCGCGCCTGCCGCACCTCGCAAGTAAGCCAGCCTCGTGCCGGCGATGTCGGACCTGCTGTGGGGCGCACTGGCGCTGATGCTGGTGGTGGAGGGCTTGCTGCCCTTCCTCAGCCCCACGCTCTGGCGCCAGGTGTTCTCTCGCGTGCTGGCGATGAGCGATGGCCAGATCCGCTTCATCGGCCTGTCCAGCATGGTGTCTGGGCTGCTGCTGCTTTACTTCAGCTGGCCCTGAATCAGTCCTGAACCGACGGGCTCATTGCACAAACGCGATGGCTTGCATTGCCTGAGCCTGTTCAGCGGCGCCCGGCAGGCCGGTACAATGCGCTTTTAACCCCCCTCGAATGTCCATGAGCTCTGCTTGGCTGCTGCCCGAGCACATTGCCGACGTCCTGCCGTCCCAAGCGCGCCGCATCGAAGAGTTGCGTCGCGAGTTGCTGGACATGGCCCGCGGCTACGGTTGCGAACTGGTCATGCCACCGCTGCTGGAACACCTGGACTCGCTGCTGTCCGGTGCCGGGCGTTCCCTCAATCTGAAGACCTTCAAGCTGGTCGATCAGCTGTCTGGTCGCAGCCTGGGTTTGCGTGCGGATACGACGCCACAGGTCGCGCGCATCGATGCGCACCTGCTCAATCGTGCTGGTGTGACGCGCCTCTGCTACTGCGGTCCGGTGGTTCACACCCGCCCGGCAGGCCCGCATGCATCGCGTGAGCCCTTGCAGCTGGGCATCGAGATCTACGGCCATGCCGGCCTCGAAGCCGACCTGGAAGTGCAGGAGCTGGCACTGGATGCGCTGCGCCGCGCCGGCCTGGTCGGCATCACGCTGGACTTGGGCGATGCCCGCATCCTGCAAGGCGTCCTGGGCGATCAGAAGTTGCCGGCCGATCAACTCGAAGCCATTGGCGCGGCCTTGGCGGCCAAAGACCAGGCCGAGCTGGCCAGCCTGTGCGCCGGCTTGCCGCCTTCGGTGGCTCAAGGCCTGCAGGCCCTGCCCAATCTGTACGGCGGCTTCGAGGTGCTCGAGCTGGCGCGCAAGTGCCTGCCGGCCCATCCGCTGATAGACGCGGCGCTGGCCGATCTGGCCTGGCTGACCAAGCATCTGGGTCAAACCCATCCGGACGTGCGGCTGGGCTTCGACCTGGCGGATTCCAGCGGCAACGAGTACTACACCGGTGCGCGTTTCGCCCTCTACGCTGAAGGCTGCAGCGATGCGGTGCTGCGTGGCGGGCGCTATGACGAGGTGGGTGCTGTTTTTGGCCGGCGCCGTCCGGCGGTCGGCTTCAGCGCCGATTTGAAGACCCTGGTGAGCCTCGGCCCGGTCAGCCCCTTGCGGGCGGCGGTGCGGGCGCCCTGGGGCGAAGATCTCGGCTTGCGGGCGGCGATCCGCCGGCTGCGCGAGCAAGGTGAGACCGTGGTGTGCGTGCTGCCCGGGCACGAGCACGAAGGCGACGAATTCGACTGTGACCGTGAACTGGTCCAGGTCGGCTCTCAATGGGCGGTGCGGGCTCTCTGAGGCTCTAGCGTCGCCAACAGCAATTCAAGTAGGAACGAAAAATCATGCAAAGCGAAATCGCGCGCGGTCGCAATGTGGTCGTGGTCGGCACCCAATGGGGTGATGAAGGCAAGGGCAAGGTCGTCGACTGGCTGACCGATCATGCCGAAGGCGTGGTGCGATTCCAGGGCGGCCACAACGCCGGCCACACGCTGGTGATCAAGGGCGTCAAGACGGCGCTGCAACTGATCCCCTCTGGCATCATGCGCGACGGCGTGGCCTGCTACATCGGCAACGGCGTGGTGGTCGACCCCACCCATCTGCTGGGCGAGATCGAGCGCCTGGAAAAGGCAGGCGTTGAAGTGCGTTCGCGCCTTTTCATCAGCGAGTCCTGCCCGCTGATCCTGCCCTTCCACGTGGAAGTGGACAAGGCTCGCGAAGCCCTGCGGGAGAGCAGCGGCAGCGGCAAGATCGGCACCACGGGCAAGGGCATCGGCCCGGCCTATGAAGACAAGGTTGCCCGCCGCGCGCTGCGCGTGCAGGACCTGAAGCACCCGGATCGCTTTGCCAAGAAGCTGCGCGAACTGCTGGAGCTGCACAACTTTGCCTTGACCGGCTACCTGAAGGCCAATGCGCTGGAGTTCCAGCCGATCTTCGACCAGGCCATGAAGATGGCCGAGCTGCTCAAGCCGATGATGGCTGACGTGGGCTACCTGATCCACAAGGCCCACAAGGCTGGCGCCAACATCCTGTTCGAAGGCGCGCAAGGCACGCTGCTGGACATCGACCACGGCACCTACCCGTATGTCACGTCGAGCAACTGCGTGGCCGGCAATGCCGCTGCCGGTGCTGGCGTCGGCCCGCAGATGCTGCACTACATGCTGGGCATCACCAAGGCCTACACCACGCGAGTCGGCTCGGGCCCGTTCCCGACCGAACTCGAGTGGGAGAAGGAAGGCACCGTCGGCTACCACCTGTCGACCGTGGGCCAGGAAAAGGGCACCGTGACCGGCCGCGCCCGCCGCTGCGGCTGGCTGGATGCCGCCGCCCTGAAGCGCTCCATCATCATCAACGGCATCACCGGCCTGTGCATGACCAAGCTGGACGTGCTGGACGGCCTGGCCGAGATCAAGATGTGCGTGGGCTACGAGCTGAACGGCAAGACCACCGACATCCTGCCGCTGGACGGCGACGAGATCACGGCCTGCGTGCCGGTCTACGAAACCTTCCCTGGCTGGACGGAAACCACCTTCGGCGTGACCGACTGGAACAAGCTGCCGTTGAATGCGCGCCGCTACCTGGAGCGCGTCAGTGAAGTGATCGGCGCACCGATCGCCATGGTCTCGACCGGCCCGGACCGCGAGCACACGATTCTGTTGCAACACCCGTACAAGGCCTGAGGCCGAGAGCGGCAGCAAGCCCCGACACTAGCAATCACCGAATCAGGAGAAGTTCCCCATGTTGACCGACGACGGCAAGCATCTGTATGTGTCCTGGGACGAGTACCACCTGCTGACCGAGCGCCTCGCGCTGAAGGTTCACGCCTCGGGTTGGGAGTTCGACCAGATCCTGTGCCTGGCCCGCGGCGGCATGCGCCCCGGCGACGTGCTCTCGCGCGTGTTCGACAAGCCGCTGGGCATCATGTCCACCAGCTCGTACCGCGCCGAAGCCGGCACCATCCAGGGTCGCCTGGACATCGCCAAGTACATCACCATGCCCAAGGGCGAACTGGCCGGCCGCGTGCTGCTGGTCGATGACCTGGCCGATTCCGGCGTGACGCTGAAGGCCGTGGTTGAGCGCCTGCGCGGCATGCCTTCGATCACGGAGCTTCGCTCGGCGGTGATCTGGACCAAGTCGGTGTCGACCTACACGCCCGACTACTACGTCGAAATGCTGGAGACCAGCCCCTGGATCCACCAGCCTTTCGAAGAGTACGACGGCATGGGCCCCGAAGCGCTGGCCAAGAAGTTCAGCGTCTGAGGGCAGCCTCGATGACCCGCCAGCAAGCCGATCAGCAGTTCGGTTTGTTGACTGCCGTTTTCGAACGCGCAAAGAAAAAGGCCAGCACGCGAGTGCCGGCCTTTTTTGTTGTTCGTGCGCCCAATTGTTCCGTGGTTCGCATGATTGCGGGCCACAAATGCAAAGAGCCAGCACACTGTGCTGGCTCTTACAATTTGGTGCCCAGAAGAGGACTCGAACCTCCACGGAGTTACCCGCTAGTACCTGAAACTAGTGCGTCTACCAATTCCGCCATCTGGGCTAGTTTGCTCTGGAGCCGTGAAGCTCTTTTGCATTTCAGGAAAGACTAGGATTCTATCATCAAAAATTTTAAGAACGCAAGCGCACCCAGCCTGAGCACGGGCGGAACCGGTGGCGCGCTGCTCAGCGAGGTCGAGGGCAAGCTGCAGGGCCACCGTGATGGCCATGGCTTCCTGATACCTGACGACGGCCAGCCCGATGTCTATCTCTCCTCGCAGGAGATGCATGCGGTCATGCATGGCGACCGACTGCGCGTGCGCATCACGCGCTACGACAAGCGCGGTCGTCCCGAGGGCAAGGTGCTCGAGATCCTCGACCGCAAGAAGAAGCCCATCATCGGCCGCCTGCTGCTGGAGTCCGGCATCTGGCTCGTCGCGCCAGAAGACAAGCGCTTCGGCCAGGACATCCTGGTTCCGAAGAATGCCATCGCCAATGCGGTGGCTGGGCAGATTGTTTCGGTGGAGCTGACCGAACCGCCTTCGCTGTATTCGCAGCCGGTCGGTCGCGTGACCGAGGTGCTGGGCGAGATCGACGACCCCGGCATGGAAATCGAGATCGCGGTTCGCAAGTACGAGGTGCCGCATGCCTTCAGCGCGGCGACGCAGGCGCAGGCCGCCAAGCTGCCCGAGCGGGTCCGCAATGCAGACCTGAAGCATCGTGTTGACCTGCGCGACGTGGCCCTGGTCACCATTGACGGTGAAGACGCCCGCGACTTCGATGACGCGGTCTACTGCGAGCCGCACAAACAGGGCCGGGGCAAGACGGCCTTCAACGGCTGGCGTCTGATCGTCGCGATTGCTGACGTCAGCCATTACGTCAAGCCCGGCGAGCCGCTGGACGACGACGCGTATGAACGCGCCACCTCGGTCTACTTCCCGCGCCGCGTCATCCCGATGTTGCCGGAGAAGCTGTCCAACGGCTTGTGTTCCCTGAATCCGCATGAAGACCGTCTCGCGATGGTCTGCGACATGCTGATCGATGCCGAGGGCCAGACGCACGCCTACCAGTTCTACCCGGCGGTCATCAATTCACATGCGCGGCTGACCTATACCGAGGTCGCTGCGGTGCTGGGCAACACGCATGGCCCTGAGGCTGCGCGCCGCAAGGACCTGGTGCCGCATCTGCTGCATCTGCACGAGGTCTACCGGGCGCTCCTGGGCCAGCGCGCCAAGCGCGGTGCGGTGGACTTTGAAACCACCGAGACGCAGATCGTGTGCGATGACAACGGCAAGATCGAGAAGATCGTGCCACGCACCCGCAACGAGGCACACAAGCTGATCGAGGAGGCCATGCTGGCTGCCAATGTCAGCGCGGCCGACTTCATCGCCGGCGGCAAGCATGCTTCGCTGTTCCGTGTGCACGAGGGCCCGACACCCGAGAAGCGCACGGCCTTGCAGGCCTATCTGCGCGCGCTGGGCATCGGCCTGGGCATCAGCGATGACCCGAAGCCCGGTGAATACCAGGCGATTGCTGCAGCCACGAAAGACAGGCCCGACGCCACGCAGATCCATTCGATGCTGTTGCGCTCGATGCAGCAGGCGATCTACACCGGTGCCAACGGCGGCCACTTCGGCCTGGCCTATCCGGCCTACACCCACTTCACCAGCCCGATCCGCCGTTACCCAGACCTGCTGGTCCATCGCGTGATCAAGGCCCTGCTGGCCAGCAAGCGCTACCAGTTGGACGCTGGCAAGATGAACGTGCCGGAGCCGGCCAAGCGCCCCGGCCGCCCCAAGCCGATCAACCCGGCTAACGCGTCCACCGAAGCTGAGCGTTGGGAAGTCGTGGGTGCCCATTGCAGTGCCAACGAGCGCCGCGCTGACGAGGCCTCGCGCGACGTCGAGGCCTGGCTCAAGTGCCGCTACATGCGTGAGCACCTGGGCGAAGAGTTCAGCGGCACGGTCAGCGCGGTGACGAGCTTCGGCCTGTTCGTGCAGCTCGACCAGCTGTACGTCGAAGGCCTGATCCACATCACCGAGCTGGGTGGCGAGTACTACCGCTTCGACGAGGTGCGCCAGGAGCTTCGCGGCGAGCGCACGGGCATCCGCTATGCGACTGGCGCGCGGGTGCAGGTGCAGGTCAGCCGGGTCGACCTGGACGGCCGCAAGATCGATTTCCGCCTGGTGCGTGATGGTGAGGATGCGCGCCCCAGCGCCAAGCCGCCGCGCGACAAGACGCATCAGCCCAAGGAAGTGCCCAAGACCGCCGTCGAGGCGCTGGAGCAGGTCCGGCGTGAGGACAGGACGGTCAAGGCAGGTGGTCGCAAGGCCAAGCCGAGCAAGCCCGCACGGCCGCCCAAGGTGGCTGCTGAAGCGCCGCCAGCCCATCCGGTCAAGGCGGCTCGCACGAAGGCCCGCGCTGGCGCCGAAGCCCGCACCCGTAAGCGTCGTTGATGGAGATTGCCTGACTGCGCGGCGCCTTCAGGGGCGCTGGTGCAGGCTGTGCATGCGTTCGATCAGATCGCTGGCCCGCAAAGGGCCGGCGTTTTGTGCGTCCGCCGCAGCGCCGTGCCAGTAGACGGCCCGGCAGGCCATCGCGAGTTGATCTGCCTGGCCAGCGCTTGCGCCGCCCTGAGCCCACAGGCCGCCGATCCAACCCGCCAGCACATCGCCGCTGCCCGGCGTCGCCAAGGCCGCATTGCCGCTTGAGTTGATCGAGGGCAGGGCGCCCGGGCTGAGCACGATGCTGCCGGAGCCCTTCAAGACAATGCCGCAGCGATAGCGTTGAACCAGCGCTTCGGCGGCGGCCAGGCGATTAGCTTGGACCTCACCGCTGCTGCAACCCAAGAGGCGCGCGGCCTCCAGCGGATGTGGCGTGAGCCAGGTCGACTGCTGCCGGGTGCCGCGCTCGCGCAGCTGGGCCTGTAGCGTTGGATCGGTGGCAATGCAGTTCAGGGCGTCGGCGTCGAGCAGCAGCCGTTCGGCTTCGGTGAGCAGCGTTGGCAACAAGGCTGCGATGGCCTCGCCGGCGCCGCAGCCCGCCACAAGCACGCGGCCTTGCCACGCTGCCGGATCGCCGAGCTTTGCGGCTGGCCAGTGCATGAGCTCGGGCCGCCCTGGATCGGCGATATCGCCAGTCTCGCCAAGCAGGCCGAGATAGACGCGACCGGCACCGCTCGCCAAGGCTGCGCGCGCGGCAAGACGTGCGGCGCCTTGCATGCCGGGTGAGCCGCCGATCACCAGCACATCGCCGCGGCTGCCTTTGTGGGCGGCATGCCAGCTCGTGGTGCGGGCGCTCATGGCGTTTGCGCCGATCAATTGGCAAGGACCATCGGCCGGCACGGCCATGCCGAGATCATCGAACCAGATGCGGCCGGCTGCTTCGCGACCTTGTCCGGTGAAGAGGCCGGTCTTCAAGGTCAGGAGCGCCAGCGTGTCTTGTGCGCGGACCCACGAGGCGCCGTGGACGCTGCCCGTTTCGCTCGCCAGCCCGCTGGGCAGATCGACCGACAGCACCGGTACTGCCTGGGCATTGATGCGTTCAATGGTGGCTGCGATCGGCCCTTCTGGCTGGCGGCTCAGGCCAAGCCCCAGCAGTGCGTCGATCAACAGCCCGGCACCTGGGCAATCTCTCCATCCTTGGCTGATGGTGACGCCCGCTGCCTGCGCTTGCGCGAATGCCCGGGCTGCGTCGGGCGGTGCCGCCTTGCCTGCGTCGATCAGGCTCACGACCGGCTCGCGGCCCGCAGCCAACAGCAAGCGCGCCGCAACCAAGCCATCGCCGCCGTTGTTGCCTGGCCCGCAGACGATGTGGATGCGCCTTGCATGCGGCTGCAGCGCCAGCGCGAGCTTGGCGAGTGAGAGCCCGGCGCGTTCCATCAGCGGCGGCTGGTGATCGCCGGCCTCGAGCGCCCGGCATTGCGCCGCGCTGTGCAGCGGACGCGAAAAAGGCGCGGGCAGGACCTGGGTCAGCATGGCGCCAGCTTGTCAGCGCAGCCTGGAAATGTCCATGCCGGCCAGGTCGACCGCGCTTGCCCGGCCGGCCATCTGGTCGGCCAGGGCGCGCGCCGCACCATTGGCAAGCGACCAGCCGCCGTCGGCGTGCGCCGTGTTCAGCCAGACGCCAGCCAGGCCGCTCGCGCCCAGCAGCGGCAAGCCGTCAGCGACGCGAGTACGGGCGCCGCGCCAGCGCTGGACCGCGCCGTATTGGGCAGCTCCCGGGAACCAGTCATGCAGCACCTTGTGCAGCGTATCCGTGGCGCGCTGGCTCATCTGCGCAGAGCGGCCGCCGATTTCGGTCACGCCGGTGACCCGCACGCGCTGGCCGATGCGGCTCATGCTCACGTGGTACTGGGCATCAACCAGGCCGGAACGCGGGCCCAGGTCCGGATGGGCTTCAAGCTGCCGCAGCGGTGCGGTGATCGAGTAGCCCTGCCAGGTCATCAGTGGCAGCTTGAGGCCCAGCGGCCTCAGCAGCGCGGCCGAGTCACCTGCCGTGCAGATCACCACGGCATCGAAGCTCTCCAGCTGCGGCTCCATGGTCTCTGGGCGGGTGTCACCGCCCGAGTCGCTGTCGGGGCCGGCTGCTGCGAGGCTTTCCTCCGGCGGCGTGTAGGCATGCAGGATCTGCGGCTTCGCGCCGGGCTCGATGCGTTGCACGGTGGTGTGGAAGCGGAATCGGACGCCGAGGCGGCGCGCCTCGCCGCGCATCAGGTGCGCGAATTGGCGGCAGTTGCCGACCTCGTCCTGAGGCAGGCGGATGCCGCCGGCCAGCGGCGTATCCGGGCTGAGACCAGGCTCCAGTGCAAGGCATTCGGCTGCGTCCAACTGCCGGTGTGGCAGTCCAAGCTCGGTCAGCAGCGTCAGACCGGCCTTTACAGCGGCCAGCTCACGAGCGCTGCGCAGCAGCATCAGCAGGCCTTCGCTGCGCTCGTAGTCGAGCTGCAGCGAGTGACGCAGCTCGGCCTGGCGAGCCTGGCTGTAGCTGAGCAGGGGCTGCAGGCGCTTGGCGTTTTCGGCGTTGAAGCAGGTTGCGCGCCACACGGCGGGTGAGAGCAGCTTTGTCGCACTCAAGTGCAGCGAGCTGTGCTTGCGCCTGGGCTGCAGCAAAGCGCGGCGACCGAGTGCGCTCCAGGCCGTCAGGTAGGCCGGCGCCATCAAGCCGCCGTGGGCGAAGCTCGATTCGGCAGCCACGCTGCCGCGTCGCTCGAACACGGTCACTTCATGGCCATCGGCCGCGAGCTCGAAGGCGCTGCAGACGCCGGCAATGCCGGCGCCGATCACGGCAACTCGCATCACTGCACTCCCGCGGCGAGCGCCGCTTCGATCTGCAGCGCCAGCGAGAGCAGGCGATCGTCCTGATGGGCCGTGCTCCACAGCATCAGGCCAACGGGCAGTTCGCCAGGCTGCTGGCAAGGCAGGCTGATCGCGCAGCCGTCCAGCATGTTCACGACGGCCGGGTTGCGCAGCACGAGGCCATTGGTGGCCATGTAGGCGTCGAGGCTCGCCTCAAGTGGCGCCAGCTCAGGCGCGACCACCGGCACGGTGGGGCTGATCACGGCATCGAAGCCAGTCAGATCGGATTGCATGTCGGCAATCCAGTCGCGGCGAAGCGCCTGCAGATCGATGTAGTCGGCAGCGCTGATGGCGGCGCCGCGCTGGATGCGTGTGGATACGCGGGAGTCGTACATGGGGATCAGTTCTTGCATTCGGTGTCGGTGCCAGGCCCAGGCTTCAGCGGCTACCAGGCCACCCTGGGCCTGCAAGGCCGCCAGGCCTTGCAGGCAGGGCAGGGAGATTTCTTCGATCTGTGCGCCCTGCTGGCGCAATACCTGCAGGCTGCGCTGGAAGGCGAGGCTGACGGTGGCGTCCATGCTGTCGAGCAGCAGAGGCTCAGTGACGAGCGCCAGGCGCCAGGCCCGCAGCGGGCGCGGCACGATAGCCACGCGGCGCGCGGCGAGGATCTCGTGGATCAGTACCGCATCGCGAACGCTGCGCGTGATCGCGCAGACCGTGTCAAGCGAAGTCGACAACGGAATACTGCCGTCGCGGGGCGTCAGCGCTGCGGTGCTCTTGAAACCGACCAGACCCTGGAAGGCGGCCGGGATCCGGATCGAACCGCCGGTGTCCGAACCCAGTGCGGCCCAGGCTGCGCCGGTGGCCACCGAGACGGCAGCGCCCGAGCTGGAGCCGCCGGGAATCCGTTCCAGGCCATCGAGCGGGCGCGTGACCGGATTCAGGGGCGTGCCGTGATGCGCATTGATGCCGAGGCCGGAAAAGGCGAACTCGGTCATGTTGGTGTGACCTACCAGGGCGGCGCCAGCGGCACGCAGGCGGGCCACTGCGGCGCCATCTTGAGCAGCCGGGCCCGCGTCCGTCAGCGACGCCGAAGCGGCCGTGGTGGGCTGCCCAGCAACATCGAACAGGTCCTTGATGCTGATGGCCAGCCCGGCCAGAGGTGCAAGCGGCAGGCCGGCGGCCTGCAGTTCATCGCACTGGCGAGCGTGCAGTAGGGCGCTGTCGAAGAAATCGCGCACCCAGGCGTGACTACAAGCTTCGCTGCGAGCGGCGGCCAGGCTTTTCGTCATCGCTTCGACGGCGCCAAGGCGGCCCGCATGTCGCTGCTGCAGTGCAGCGCTCAGGTCATCAGGCATCAAGGGTGATATACTCGTTGGGTTTTGCCGCATGCCATAGGCGTTTTGCCTGGTGTGCTCGAGCGAAATAAATCGCAAACCGGCTACTGAAAGGTGTCGTCCTGCAAAGACGTAAAAGACGTAATACACGTCGCACGTCGCACGTCGCACGTCATGTGTTGCAGAACGATTCGCAGCCGGATTTTAGATCCAACCTTCGGAGTTACTTCATGTCCGTCACGATGCGCGAAATGCTGGAAGCCGGTGTCCACTTTGGTCACCAAACCCGCTTCTGGAACCCCAAGATGGCCCCGTTCATTTACGGCCATCGCAACAAGATCCACATCATCAACCTCGAAAAGACGCTGCCCAAGTTCGAGGAAGCGATGAAGTTTGTGCGCAATCTGGCGTCCAAGCGCGGCAACATCCTGATGGTCGGCACGAAGCGTCAAGCCCGTGAAGTCATTGCCCTGGAAGCCCAGCGTTGCGGCATGCCCTACGTCGACTCGCGTTGGCTCGGCGGCATGATGACCAACTTCAAGACGGTCAAGGGTTCGCTGAAGAACCTGAAGGACATGCAAGCCCAGGTTGATGCCGGCACGCAGCCCGCCATCAAGAAGGAAGCCCTGCTGTTCCAGCGCGAAATCGCCAAGCTGGAAAAGAACATCGGCGGCATCCAGGACATGACTGCACTGCCGGACGCCATCTTCGTGATCGACGTCGGCTATCACAAGATTGCCGTTGCCGAAGCCAAGAAGCTGGGCATCCCGGTGATCGGCGTGGTTGACACCAACCACTCGCCCATCGGCATCGACTACATCATCCCGGGCAACGACGACTCGGCCAAGGCCGTGGCTCTGTACGCCCGCGCTGTCGCCGACGCCGTGCTGGAAGGCCGTGCCAACGCCGGCAACGAGGTGGTGCAAGCCGCCGCACCGGCAGGTGATGAATTCGTGGAAGTGAACGAAGGCAACTAAGCCCTCGTCACACCCATGCGAAGGGGCTGCTTACAGCCCCTTTTTTCCAAGTTGATTTTTTGTTCGGGCGCTTGTCGCCCGGGTGATGGAGACTGAAGATGGCTGCAATTACCGCAAGCATGGTGGGTGAGCTGCGCGCTCGCACCGACGCTCCGATGATGGAGTGCAAGAAGGCCCTGACCGAAGCCGATGGCGATCTGGGTCGTGCCGAAGAAATCCTGCGCGTCAAGCTGGGCAACAAGGCTGGCAAGGCCTCGTCCCGCGTGACGGCTGAAGGTGTGGTCGCCACGGCCGTGGTCGCCGGTGTCGGCGCCCTGGTCGAAGTGAACTGCGAAACCGACTTCGTGTCGAAGAACGATGCCTTCCTGGCCTTCGTGAACGCCATCGCTGGCCTGATCGCTACCGACGCTCCGGCCGACGTGGCTGCCCTGTCGGCTCTGCCGCTGTCGCAGGAAGGCTTCGGCCCGACGGTGGAAGACGTGCGCAAGGGCCTGATCGGCAAGATCGGCGAGAACATGACGATCCGCCGCTTCCAGCGCTATGCCGCCGGCAACAAGCTGGCCACCTACCTGCACGGCACCCGCATCGGCGTGGTCGTTGAATTTGACGGTGACGAAATCGCCGCCAAGGACGTCGCCATGCATGTGGCCGCCATGAAGCCGGCCGCCCTGTCGTCTGCCGACGTGCCTGCCGAGCTGGTCGAGAAGGAGCGCAAGATCGCTGCCGAGAAGGCCGCTGAGTCCGGCAAGCCTGCTGAAATCGTCGCCAAGATGGTCGAAGGCTCGGTGCAGAAGTTCCTGAAGGAAGTCTCGCTGCTGGACCAGGTCTTCGTGAAGGCCGCCGACGGCAAGCAGTCCGTCGCTGCGATGCTCAAGGAAAAGGCCACCAACGTGAAGGGCTTCACCCTGTACGTGGTTGGTGAGGGCATCGAGAAGAAGGTGGACGACTTCGCCGCCGAGGTGGCCGCCCAGGTGGCCGCCGCCAAGGGGCAGTAAGCCTCCTGATACAAAGGGCGCCTCTGGCGCCCTTTACACTTGTGCCTGCGTTGTTGCCGAGGGGCGGCAACGCGGTGCCTCACACCCAACGCAGACTCCGAGGTCACAATGCCCGCGTACAAGCGCATCCTGCTCAAGCTCTCCGGTGAAGCCCTGATGGGTGACGATGCATACGGCATCAATCGCGCCACCATCGTGCGCATGGTCCAGGAGGTTCGCGAGATCACGCAGATGGGGGTCGAGGTGGCCGTCGTCATCGGCGGCGGCAACATCTTCCGTGGCGTCGCTGGCGGTTCCGTCGGCATGGACCGTGCTACGGCCGATTACATGGGCATGCTGGCCACGGTCATGAATTCGCTGGCCCTTGCCGACACCATGCGCCAGGAAGGCATCACCGCCCGCGTGATGTCGGCCATCGCCATCGAGCAGGTGGTCGAGCCCTATGTGCGCCCCAAGGCGCTGCAGTACCTCGAGGAAGGCAAGGTCGTTGTCTTTGCCGCCGGTACCGGCAACCCCTTCTTCACCACGGATACCGCCGCTGCGCTGCGCGGTGCCGAGATCGGTGCCGAGATCGTGCTGAAGGCCACCAAGGTCGATGGCGTCTACAGTGCCGACCCCAAGAAGGACCCCGAGGCCACGCGCTACTCGCGCATCACGTTCGACGAAGCCATCAGCAAGAACCTGCAGGTCCTGGACGCTACCGCCTTTGCGCTGTGCCGCGACCAGAAGCTGCCGATCAAGGTGTTCTCGATCTTCAAGCAGGGCGCCCTGAAGCGCGTCGTGATGGGCGAGGACGAAGGCACCCTGGTCCACGTCTGAGAGACGCAAGAAGTAGCAAGACCCACGTTCGAGAATCATCATGAGCATTGCAGACATCAAGAAGAACGCCGAAGCCAAGATGGCCAAGTCCGTCGAGGCGCTCAAGAACGAATTGCACAAGATCCGCACCGGCCGTGCCCACCCGGGCCTGCTGGATCAGGTGAGTGTTGACTACTACGGCTCGATGGTGCCGATCTCGCAGGTGGCCAATGTGACCCTGCTCGATGCCCGCACGATCAGCGTCCAGCCCTGGGAAAAGGGCATGGGCGCCAAGATCGAGAAGGCGATTCGCGAGTCGGACCTGGGCCTGAACCCGGCCAGCCAGGGCGAGTTGATCCGCGTGCCGATGCCGCCGCTGACCGAAGAGCGCCGCCGCGACCTGACCAAGGTCGTGCGCAACGCCGGTGAAGACGCCAAGATCGCCGTTCGCAACCTGCGCCGCGATGCCAACGAGCATGCCAAGAAGCTCTTGAAGGACAAGGAGATCGGTGAGGATGACGAGCGTCGCAGCCTGGACGAAGTGCAGAAGCTGACCGACCGCGTCATTGCCGAGATCGACAAGCTGATCTCTGGCAAGGAAGCCGAGATCCTGGCCGTCTGAAGCCCGTGAGCGAAAGCATCAGCAAGGCGGTACCGCGCCACGTCGCCATCGTGATGGATGGCAATGGCCGCTGGGCCAAGAAGCGCTTTCTGCCGCGCTTCTTCGGCCACAAGCAAGGGGTCGATGCCCTGGTCAACGTGATCCAGGCCTGTATCGATCGCGAGATCGAGTACCTCACCGTCTTTGCCTTCTCCAGCGAGAACTGGAAGCGCTCCAGCGACGAAGTCTCCGGGTTGATGGGCCTGGTGCTGGCCGCCGTGTCGCGCTACCTGGCGCGAATCGGCGACATGGGCGTGCGCATTCGCATCGTTGGCGACCGCGAGGCGGTTTCCGAGAAGCTGCGCAATGCCTGGAACGAAGCCGAGACCCGCACGCAAGACAACAAGAAGCTGACGCTGTCGGTGGCCTTCAACTACGGCGGCCGCTGGGACATCGTGCAGGCCTGCAAGGCCGCGATGCAGGCCGGCGTGCCACCCGAGCAGCTGACCGAAGCCAAGCTCTCGGAATTCACGGCGATGAGCTATGCGCCGGACCCGGACCTCTTCATCCGTACCGGCGGCGAGGTTCGCATCAGCAACTTCCTGCTCTGGCAGGTGGCCTATACCGAGTTTGTCTTCTCCGATTGCCTGTGGCCCGAGTTTGGTGCCAAGCAGCTCGATGCGGCCATTGAAGCCTTCCGTGAACGCGACAGGCGTTTCGGTGGCGTCAAGGAAGCACCGGCCCTGGCGGGTAGCTGACATCATGAGCCCCCACGTTCACTTCGTTCCCTGCCCCCCGAGGGGGCGCACAGCGCCCTTTGGGCAGCCGGGCGGGCACTGACATGCTGCGCACACGCATCATCACCGCCCTCGTCCTGCTGGCCATTCTGCTGCCAGCCATTTTTGCCGCTTCGCCCTGGCCGTTTGCAATCCTGACCCTGGTGATGATTGCTGCCGGTGGTTGGGAATGGGCCAAGCTCAACGGCCTGCCTCAAGCTCCGGCCCTCAGCTTTGGTGCTGCGATCGCCGCTGCCTGCGGAACCACGCTGCTGGCCCTGGGCCTCAGCGCGCCGCCGGCCTGGTGCTGGTGGCTTGCCGGCAGCTTGTGGGTGCTCGGCGGCGCCTATGCCTTGCGCAGTGGCGTCAAAGGCTGGCCGCAGATTCCTCAGCTGCTGCGCATGGTGCTTGGCGCCGTGGCGCTGTGGGCCGCCTGGCTGGCGATTGCGCAGGCCAAGGCCATCGGGATCAATTTCCTCTTGTCCATCTTTTGCATGGTCTGGATGGCCGACATCGCCGCCTATTTTGGTGGCCGCACCATGGGCCGTCGCAAGCTGGCGCCGGCCATCAGTCCGGGCAAGAGCTGGGAAGGCGTCTGGACTGGCATGGTGGGCGTGCTCCTGCTGTCGGTGTTCTGGACCGCGGTGATCGAGCATCATTTCAAGATCGATTCACCCAGCCTGTTCCAGTTGCTGCAACGTCAGCCCTGGCCTGTCGGCACGCTGGCCCTGATATTCCTCTCCAGCATGAGTGTTGTTGGCGATCTGTTTGAATCGCTGATCAAGCGCGCCGTCGGCGCCAAGGACAGCAGCCAGTTGCTGCCCGGCCACGGTGGCGTGCTGGACCGTGTCGATGCGCTGTTGCCGGTGTTCCCGCTGGCACTGGCGCTGAGCAGCCTATGAGCATGAATTCCACGCGCCCGCAGCGCATCTCCATCCTCGGTTCCACCGGTTCCATCGGCACCAGCACCTTGGACGTGCTGGGTCGTCACCCGGAGCGCTACGAGGTGTTCGCGCTCAGCGCGATGTGCCGCGTGGATGAGCTGGCCGCCCAATGCCTGCAGTGGAAGCCGCGCTTCGCCGTCATGCCTGACGCAGCCCTGGCCCGCCAGTTGCGCGAGAAGCTGCGCGAGCAGGGCGGTCACACCGAGGTGCTGGACGGCGCTCGGGCGCTGTCCGACATCTCCGCGCACCCCGACGTGGACATGGTGATGGCCGCCATCGTCGGCGCGGCCGGCCTCGCGCCGGCGCTGGCCGCGGCGCGCGCCGGCAAGCGCCTCCTGCTGGCCAACAAGGAAGCCATCGTGCTCGGTGGCGCGCTTTTCATGCGCGCGGTCGAGGAGGGCGGAGCCACGCTGCTGCCCGTGGACAG
The DNA here is from genome assembly GCF_044043925.2 of Paucibacter sp. JuS9. NCBI lineage: Bacteria > Pseudomonadati > Pseudomonadota > Betaproteobacteria > Burkholderiales > Sphaerotilaceae > Roseateles > Paucibacter sp. JuS9. The sequence goes on along the minus strand of NZ_CP194172.1, from coordinate 2,854,667 downwards.
CGAGCATTCGGCCATCTTTCAATGCCTGCCCGAAGACCGCAAGACCTGGCACCAGCGCATCGATCACATCGTGCTGACGGCCTCTGGCGGCCCGTTCCGCCAGCGTGACCCCGCCACCTTGCGTGACGTGACGCCCGACCAGGCCTGCGCACATCCAAACTGGGTGATGGGCCGCAAGATCTCGGTCGATTCGGCCACCATGATGAACAAGGCGCTCGAGGTGATCGAGGCGCGCTGGCTGTTCGACCTGAAGCCCGAGCAGGTTCGGGTGCTGATTCATCCGCAAAGCCTGATCCATTCGATGGTCGTGTGCCGCGACATGTCGGTGCTGGCTCAACTGGGCACGCCCGACATGCGGGTGCCCATCGCCTATGCCCTGTCCTTCCCCGAGCGCATCGAATCGGGCGCACAGCGCCTGGATCTCCTGACCTGCCCGTCGCTGAGCTTCGAAGAGGCGGACGAGCGGCGCTTCCCGGGCCTGCATCTGTCTTGGGCAGCGCTGCGTGGCGCCGAAGGTTCCACGGCTGTTCTCAATGCCGCCAATGAAGAGGCCGTCGCGGCCTTCCTGGCGGGCAGTCTGCGCTTCGACCAGATCCACCAGGTCAACCAGGCCTCGCTGGAGCAATTGCAGCCCGAGGCTGGCGAGTGTGAAAGCGTCGAAGGCCTGCTGGCCCTCGATGCCCGGGCCCGGCGGCATGCGCAAGACCTGATGAAGGCCATTTCCGCGTGACTCTGCAGATCCTCGGCTTTCTCCTGACCGTCGGCATCCTGGTGCCGGTGCACGAGTTTGGCCACTACTGGGTTGCTCGCCGCTGCGGCGTGAAAGTGCTGCGTTTCTCCATCGGATTCGGCCGTGTGCTCTGGCGCAGACAGGCCCATCCGGGGGCAACCGAATTCACCTTGAGCCTGTTGCCGTTGGGCGGCTATGTGCGCATGCTGGACGAAAGCGAAGGCCCGGTGCCAGCAGACATGCGCGAGCAGGCCTTCAACAACCGGCCGCTGAAGGAACGCGCGGCCATCGTCGCGGCCGGGCCTCTGATCAACCTGCTGCTGGCCGTGCTGCTGTTTGCGGCAGCCAGCTGGCTGGGTGTCGAAGAGCCGAAATCGGTACTGAGCGCGCCGCATGCCGGCAGCCTGGCCGAACGCGCCGGCCTGCGGGCAGGTGACTGGGTGCAGGCTGTTTCGACCGATGGCCAGACCTGGACCGAGCTGCAGTCCTTGCCCGAACTGCGCTGGCACCTGATGCGTTCGGTGTCGCGTGGCGAACGCCTGGTGCTGAGCGTGAGTGACCGTGCCGGCCATGGCCGACGCAGCGTCACGCTGGAAACCGATCTGATACCCAAGGGCGAGCTCGACGCCCAGCTCTTGAAGCGCATCGGCCTGGGCCTGCCGTTCAGTGAACCGGTGCTGGGCCAGCTCAACCCGACCGGTGCGGGCGCACAGGCGGGCTTGCTCAAGGGAGATCGCGTGCTGAGTGTCGATGGCGTCGCGCCCTCCGATGCTGCGGCCCTGCGTGAACGCATCCGGGCGGCCGTCGATGGCGAGCAGGGCCGAGCGATGCAATGGAAGATCGAGCGTGCCGGCCAGGTGCTGGAGCTGCAGGTCACGCCGCAGGCCGTCCAGAGCGGCGAGAAGAAACAGGGCCGTATCGAGGCCATGGTGGGCGCGCCGCCCGAGATGGTCACGGTCAGCCGATCCCTTGTTGATGCGTTGATGGGCGGTGTCGAACGCACCTGGGAGGTCTCGACGATGACCTTGCAGGTCTTCGGTCGCATGCTTGTCGGCGAAGCATCTTTGAAGAACCTCAGCGGCCCACTGACCATTGCCGACTATGCCGGCCAGTCCCTGACCATGGGCCTGAGCTACTTCCTGAGCTTTCTTGCACTGGTGAGTGTCAGCCTCGGCGTCCTGAACCTGCTGCCCTTGCCGATGCTCGATGGGGGACACCTGATGTATTATCTTTTCGAGGGTCTGAGCGGTCGCCCCGTCTCGGAGTGGTGGCACAGGCAGCTGCAGCGCGTAGGCGCGTTCGTCCTGCTGCTGATGATGGCGCTTGCCCTGTCTAACGATATGGCCCACAAGCTGGGCCTGTACTGAATCTCCGTTCGCATGTCCCTGATGAAAAGCCACCGCGCGCGTATGCGTCCGTCAGTCCTGACCTTGGCGCTCGCCGCCGTGCTGCACACCGGTGCGGCCTGGGCAGTCGATCCCTTCGTCCTCAAGGACATCCGCGTCGAGGGCGCACAGCGCACCGACCCGGGCACCGTCTTTGCGTCGCTGCCTTTCCGCATCGGCGATACCTACAACGATGAAAAGGGTGCCGCGGCGCTGCGCGCCCTGTTTGCCACCGGCCTGTTCAAGGACGTGCGCATCAACATCGACGGCACCACCGCGGTGGTGGTGATCGAAGAGCGCCCGATCATCGCCAATGTGAGCTTCGTCGGCCTGAAGGAGTTCGACACCGAAGCGCTGTCCAAGTCCCTGAAGGACGTCGGCATCGGCGAAGGCAAGGCTTTCGACAAGGCACTGGCCGACCGCGCCGAGCAGGAACTCAAGCGCCAGTACCTGACCCGCAGCCTCTACGGCGCACAGGTCACGACCACGATCACGCCACTGGAGCGCAACCGCGTGAACGTGGCTTTCACGGTGGTGGAGGGCGAGCCCGCCAAGATCGGCGAGATCAGCATTCGCGGCAGCAAGGTGTTCTCGGAGAGCACGCTGCTGGGCCTCCTGGAGCAGACCACCACCGGCTGGCTGACCTGGTACACCAAGACCGACCGCTATTCGCGCGCCAAGCTGGAAGCCGATCTGGAAAAGATCCGCTCCCATTACCTGAACCGGGGCTATCTGGACTTCGCTGTCGCCTCGACCCAGGTCACGATCTCGCCGGACAAGCAAAGCATCAACGTGGCGATCACGGTGCGTGAGGGCGAGCCCTTCATGGTCACCGACGTCAAGCTCGAAGGCGAGTTCCTGGGCCGCGACGAAGAGTTCAAGCGCCTGGTGGCCTTGCGCCCGGGCGAGCCCTACCGTGTCGACGCGGTCAATGCGACCACGCGCAACTTCACAGACCTTTACGGCACCTACGGCTATGCGTTCGCGCGCGTCGAGAGCCGCCAGGACATCGACCGCGCCACCGGCCGCGTCACGGTGACCTTCGTGGCCGACCCGCAGCGCCGCGTCTATGTGCGCAAGATGCTGGTCTCCGGCAACTCGCGGACCCGCGATGAAGTCATTCGCCGCGAATTCCGCCAGTTCGAATCGGCCTGGTACGACGGTGGTCGCATCAAGGCCTCGCGAGACCGCGTCGAGCGCCTGGGCTACTTCAAGGACGTCAACTTCGAAACCAACGAAGTGCCCGGCGCGCAAGACCAGGTCGATGTGGTGATGACGGTGACCGAGCGCCCGACCGGCAACATCATGGTCGGTGCCGGCTACTCCAGCCAGCAGGGCATGTCCTTGAGCGGCTCAATCCGCCAGGACAACGTCTTTGGCTCCGGCAACTACCTCGGCGTTGAAGTCAACACGGCCCGTACCGGCCGCGCGCTGACCTTCAGCACGGTGGACCCGTATTTCACGGTGGACGGCATCTCGCGCGCCGTGGACGTGTTCTACCGCACCACGAAGCCGTTGAACACGCTGGGTGAGTTCTACCAGCTGGTCACTCGTGGCGGCTCGCTGCGCTTTGGCGTGCCCTTCTCCGAGCAGGACACCGTGTTCTTCGGCGCAGGCTACGAAGAGACCAAGATCACGACCTCGGCCGGCCTGCCGAACAGCTACTTCCTGTACCGCCAGCAGTTCGGTCAGAAGAGCACGTCTTTCCCCTTGACGATCGGCTGGCAGCGCGACAACCGCGACAGCGTGCTTTCGCCGATGGCCGGCAAGTATCAGCGCGCCAACTTCGAACTGAGCCCGGTGGGTGACTCGCGCTTCGTGCGCGCCAACCTGCAATACCAGCAGTTCTTCCAGGTCTACGGCCCGAAGTTCACGCTGATGGTCAACGCCGAGTTCGGCTATGGCGCTGGCCTGGGCGGCCGTGAATATCCGATCTTCAAGAACTTCTACGCAGGCGGCCTGGGCTCGGTGCGGGTGTTCGAGGCCGGCTCGCTCGGTCCGGTGGACGTGACGGGTTCCTATTCAGGCGGTAACCGCCGCCTGAACATCAATGCCGAGATGTACCTGCCGGTGCCTGGCTCTGGCAATGACAAGACCTTCCGCCTGTTCGGCTTCGTCGATGCCGGTGGTGTCTGGGCCGAATACACCAAGCTGCGCTGGGACCGCGACAGCAAGGGGCGCGATGGCAATCTGATCGATGGTCCGGATATGCTTCGGGCTTCGGCCGGTATCGGCTTGAGCTGGATGTCGCCGATGGGCCCGCTGCGCCTCAGCTATGGCGCGCCAATCCGCAAGTACGGCAAAGATAGAATCGAGAAATTCCAATTCCAGATCGGGACTGCATTCTGATGAAGAGCAAGCTGCTTACTGCGATGGCCATTGCTGCCATCACCTCGCTGCCGACGCTGTCGGCCCAGGCCCAAGAGCTGAAGATCGGCTACGTCAACAGCGAGCGGATCAGTCGTGAGAGCAGTGCGGCCAAGGCGGCGCAGGCTCGTCTCGAAGCCGAATTCAGCAAGCGCGAAAAGGAACTCAAGGACTTTGAGACCAAGGTGCGCCTTGGTGAAGAGAAGCTGGAAAAGGACGCTCCGAGCCTGTCCGAGACCGAGCGCCTGCGCCGCCAGCGTGATCTGTCCGACCAGGGTCTGCAACTGCAGCGCAAGCTGCGCGAGTTCAAGGAAGACCTGCAGCGCCGCCAGACCGAGGAAATGACGGCCATGATCGAGCGCGCCAACCGCGTGATCAAGCAGATCTTCGACAACGAAAAGTACGACCTGATCGTGCAGGATGCAGTGCTGGCCAGCTCGCGCGTCGACATCACCAAGAAGGTGATCGACGCCCTCAACGCGCAGAAGTGATTGGCTGCCGTCGCCATCACCACGCTGGCTGATGTGATCGCCGCCTTGGGCGGCGATCTTCATGGCGACGCCCACACCGAGATTGACTCGCTTCAGCCACTGGCCGAAGCCTCGGCGCGTTCGCTGGCATTCCTGGCCAATCCACGCTACCAGTCGCAGCTCAATGAGAGCCGCGCCGCCTGTGTGATCGTGGCGCCAGCGCTGGCCGAGGTGGCCGCCGCCCGCGGCGCCGCCATCGTCACACCCGATCCCTACCTGTATTTCGCCCGGCTCACTCAGTGGTGGGCCGCGCGCGTCCGGCCGCAGTCGGCGGCGCGCATCCATCCCAGTGCGGTGATTGACCCGAGTGCCACCATTGGTGCTGATGTCGACATCGGCCCGCTGGCGGTGGTGGAAGCGGATGCCCGGATCGGCGACGGCGCGCGCATCGGGGCGCACTGCGTGATCGAGCGCAACGCCCGGATCGGCGCGGGCACGCGGCTCGCTGCGCGGGTGACCCTGGGCTTCGATTGCAGCATCGGTGAACGCTGCATCGTCCATGGGGGCGTGGTGATCGGTGCCGACGGCTTTGGCTTTGCACCCAGCCAGGGCGCATGGGTCAAGATCGAGCAGCTCGGTGCGGTGCGTATCGGCAATGAGGTTGAAATCGGCGCGAACACCTGTATCGATCGCGGCGCGCTGGGCGACACGGTGATCGAAGACGGCGTCAAGCTGGACAACCTGATCCAGATCGCGCACAACGTGCAGGTGGGAGCGCACACGGCCATGGCCGGTTGCGTGGGCGTGGCAGGCAGTGCGGTGATAGGCAAACATTGCACCGTGGGCGGTGCGGCCATCATCCTCGGGCATCTGAGCCTGGTCGATGGCGTGCATGTGTCGGCGGGCACCGCCATCACGCGCTCCATCAACAAGCCGGGCATCTACAGCGGCATGTTTCCGTTCGACGACAATGCCAGCTGGGAGAAAAATGCAGCCACGCTGCGTCAACTCCACGCGCTGCGCGAACGCGTCCGCGCCCTTGAGAAGAATTTAAAGTGACAGACATGATGCTCGACATCCACCAGATCCTGAAGAAACTGCCCCATCGCTACCCGTTCCTGCTGGTGGATCGCGTGTTGACGCTGGAGAAAGGCGTGGCCATCCGCGCGCTGAAGAACGTCAGCATCAACGAGCCGCAGTTCACCGGACACTTCCCGCACCGCCCGGTCATGCCGGGCGTGCTGATGATCGAGGCGCTGGCCCAGGCGGCGACGCTGCTGGCCCTGGTCACCGCTGACCTGGAACTGGACGACAACTCGGTTGTCTATTTCGTCGGCATCGACAATGCGCGCTTCAAGCGTCCGGTCGAGCCGGGTGATCAGCTGTTCCTGGACGTCAAGCTGGACCGCGCCAAGGCCGGCATCTACAAGTTCAGCGGCCAGGTGCTGGTGGGTGAAGAGGTGGCCGCGGAGGCCCAGCTGATCTGCACGATGCGCCGTATCGAGGGCTGAACCGCTCATGACCGCCCGCATCCATCCGACCGCGATCATCGATCCGGCGGCCGAGCTGGACGACTCGGTCGAGGTCGGCGCCTACTCGCTGATCGGCCCGCATGTGACGATCGGCGCCGGCACCGTCGTCGGCCCGCATGTGGTGATCGAGGGCCACACGACCATTGGTCGTGACAACCGCTTCTTCCAGTTCAGCTCGATTGGTGCGCCCAACCAGGACAAGAAATACGCCGGCGAGCCGACGACCCTGGTCATCGGCGACCGCAACACGGTGCGCGAGTTCTGCACCTTCAATATCGGCACGGTGCAGGACCGCGGCGAGACCCGTGTCGGCGACGACAATTGGGTCATGGCCTATGTTCACCTGGCCCATGACGTGGTGCTCGGCAACCAGTGCGTGCTGGCCAATGGCGCCACACTGGCCGGTCATGTGCAGGTGGGCGACTGGGTCACCATCGGCGGCCTGACCGGCGTCTTGCAACGCATGCGCATCGGCGACCACGCGATGGTGGGCTTCCAGGCCCATGTTTCGCAGGACGTGCCGCCCTTCATGACCGTGGATGGCCATCCGCTGGCCGCGCGGGGGTTGAACCTGGTCGGCCTGCGCCGGCGCGACTTCACGGCCGAGCAGATCGCCGTCGTCAAGCAGATCCACAAGCTGCTCTACCGCAGCAACCTGACGCTGGAGCAGTCCATCGCCGAGATCGGGCAGTTGCGCGGGCAGGGCGGTGACGCCGAGGTTCAGCTGATGCTTGACTTCCTTGCCTCGGCCGCTCGCGGCATCGTTCGCTGAAGCGATGAAACAATGGCGCAACCGCGCCCGGGCCGCAGCGCCGGGCCGCCCCAAGCAAGGCCCGACCCTCTCGGAGGGTCGCTTGGCGTACCCGCCAAGCGGGGTGCTCACATGACCACTGCGCCTCGCATCGGCATGGTGGCCGGCGAGGCCTCCGGTGACTTGCTCGCCGGCCTGCTCTTGCAGGGTTTGAAGGCTCGCTGGCCCGGCCTCACGGCGGCCGGCATCGGCGGCCCCAAGATGGCGGCGCAGGGCTTCGAGGCCTGGTGGCCGCATCACAAGCTGTCGATCTTCGGCTACGTCGATGCGCTCTTGAACATCCGCGAACTGCTGTCGATCCGCAAGCAGCTCGGCACGCGTTTGCTGGCTGAGAAGCCGGCGGTGTTCATCGGCATCGATGCGCCCGACTTCAACTTCGGCCTGGAGACGCGGCTGCGCGAAGGCGGCGTCAAGACGGTGCATTTCGTCTGCCCCTCGATCTGGGCCTGGCGGGCCGAGCGGGTCGAGAAAATCAAGCGCGCGGCCGACCATGTGCTGTGCCTGTTCCCCTTCGAGCCCGAGCTGCTGCAAAAGCATGGCATCGGCGCGACCTATGTCGGCCATCCGCTGGCAGACGCGATTCCGCTGGAGCCGCCGCAAGCCGCTTGTCGGCAATTGCTGAACCTGCCGGCCGATGCCACTGTCGTGGCGCTGCTGCCCGGCAGCCGGCGCAGCGAGGTTCGCTACATTGCCGAGCCGCTCCTGAAAGCAGCGCAGATCATGCAGGCTTCCAAGCCGGGCCTGCAATTCGTGATGCCGGTGGCGCCCGGTTTGCGCAGCTTGATCGACCCGCTCGTCCAGCGCCATGCGCAAGGCCTGAACCTGAGCGTGCTCGACGGCCGCTCGCACGAGGCCCTGGCCGCCTGCGACATCACGCTGCTGGCCAGCGGCACCGCTTCGCTCGAGGCTGCGCTGTTCAAGCGGCCCATGGTCATTGCCTATCGCATGCACGCCTTCAACTGGTGGCGCATCAAGGGCCGCAACTACCAGCCCTGGTACGGTCTTCCCAATGTGCTGGGCCGCGAGTTCCTGGTGCCGGAGCTGATCCAGGAAGAGTGCACGCCTGAGAACCTGGCCCGCGAAGGCCTGGCCTGGCTGGACGATACAGCTCGCGCCGAGCGGGTGCGCCAGCGCTTCACCGAACAACATCAACTCCTGCGCCGCAACACGGCCCAGGTGGCTGCCGATGCCATCTCGCAAGTCCTTGCCGGTGCCTGAGCAACTGGGCCTGCTCTGGCTCACTCCGGGCCTGATGGCAGGCGTGGACGAGGCTGGCCGTGGCCCGCTGGCCGGGCCGGTTGTGGCCGCCGCTGTGATCCTCGATCCCGAGCAGCCGATCAAGGGCCTCGGGGACTCCAAGGTGCTCAGCGAGAAGAAGCGCGAGCAACTCTTTGACGAAATCCGCGCCAAGGCCCTGTGCTGCTGCATTGCCGAGGCCTCGGTCGAGGAGATCGACAGCATCAACATCCTGCAGGCCACGATGCTCGCCATGCGCCGCGCGGTCGAAGGCCTGCGGCTCAAGCCGGCGCAGGTGCTGGTGGACGGCAACCGCCTGCCGGTGCTCAAGGTGCCGGCCGAGGCCATCGTCAAGGGTGATGCCAAGGTGCCGGCGATTTCGGCGGCATCGATCCTGGCCAAGGTCTACCGGGACCGGCTTTGCAAGGCGATGCACGAGAGCCATCCGCAATATGGCTTCGCAACGCACAAGGGCTACCCGACGGCCGAACATATTGCGGCGCTGCGTGAGCATGGCGTCAGCGCATGGCACAGGCGCAGCTTCGCGCCAGTGCGCGAATTGATCCAGTCATGACCGACATCCAGCACATCACTTCACGCGACAACCCGGTGCTCATGCGCCTGCGCAAGCTGGCCGGCGATGCGGCGGCCTATCGCAAGATCGGCAGCATCTGGCTGGAGGGCGATCACCTGGCACGCGCGGCCCTGGCTCGGGCGCATCCGGTCACGCTGGCTGTGATCACCGAAGAAGGCTGGAACGATCAGGCCTTGCGAGCCATCGCCGAGGCCGCGCCGCGCGTGCTGGTCGTGCCCACGCCGCTGTTCAAGACCGTCAGCGGCCTGGAGTCGCCGGCACAGATCGGCTTCGAGGTTCCGCATGCGGCCGGCCAGGCGCTGACGCCTGGCCTGGATTCCGTGGTGCTGGACCGGCTGCAGGACGCCGGCAATGTCGGCACCATCCTGCGCAGCGCGGCGGCACTTGGCTTCCGGCAGATCCTGGCCATCAAGGGTACGGCGGCGCTGTGGAGCCCCAAGGTGCTGCGCGCCGGCATGGGCGCACATTTCGGATTGCGTCTGATCGAAGGTCTCGCGCCCGAGGATCTGCAGGGGCTGAACGTGCCCTTGATTGCCACCAGTTCCTACGCCGAGGCGCACTTGCATCAGCTCCGGTTGCCCCAGCCCTGTGCCTGGGTGATGGGCCATGAAGGGCAGGGCGTGCAGGAGAGCCTGATGCAACGCTGCTCGCTGACCGTGGGCATTCCTCAGCCGGGCGGCGAGGAGTCGCTGAACGTTGGCGCGGCCGCGGCCATCTGCCTTTACGAATCGGCGCGCCAGCGCCTGGCCTGAGCCCTCACAAGGTCAGCGCGACGACGCCGGCGGCTATGCAGCCCGCACCGGCAAGCCGCCAGTGGCGCTCGCCTTCCTTCAGCAGCTGCCCGCCCAGCAAGGCGGCCACCAGCATCGACAGCTCACGTGCCGGCGCCACGCGCGACAGCGGCGCCATCTGCATCGCATAGAGCACCAGGATGTAGGCCAGCGGGCTCATCACTGCGACCATGAGCACGTAAGGCCATTGCTGGCGCAGTGCCGGCACGAAGCCGCTGCGGTCATGCAGCACCTTGGGCAGCATGAAGGGCACGCGCAAGACATTGCAGACCCAGTCCAGCAGCAAGGGTGACAGCAGCAGCACCTTGACCGCATAGCCGTCCACCACGGTGTACGCCGCAATCGTCGCGCCGGTCAGGGCGCCCCAGGCCAGGCCGAGCTTGCGCCGCCTGGCGGCCTCGGGGTCGCCCTTGCGCCAGAGCCCCGGCCCCGCGGCAATCAGCAAGATGCCGCCAACCACGCCCGCCAGTCCCAGCATGCCCGCCAGTCCCAGGTGCTCGCCGAGCAAGAGCACCGCCGCCGTGGCAGACAAGGCCGGCCCGCTGCCGCGTGCCACCGGATAGACCACGTTCAGGTCTGAGGCGCGGTAGCCGGCGAGCAGGGCGTTGAAATAGAAGAGATGCAGGATGGCGCTGGCCAGGGCGGCCAGCCAGGCCGCACTCGTCCACTGAGGGAACTGCTCCCAGCCCACCCACAGCGCCAGCGGTGCCCACAAGAGGCTCACGCCCAGCGAGCAGGCCAGCACGAAATGATGGTTGCCGCCTGCCTTCTTGGCGCCGAGATTCCAGAGTGCATGCAAGAGCGCGGCGCAGAGCACGAGGGCAATGGCGGCGGCCGGCATCAGTAGATCAGACGGTCGGGCCGGATGTCGTTCAGGATGGTGGTGGCGATCTCTTCGATCGACTTGTGCGTGGACGAAAGCCAGGAGATGCCGGCGCGCTTCATCATCGTCTCGGCCTCATTGACCTCGTAGCGGCAGTTCATCAGGTCGGCGTACTTGCTGCCCGGGCGGCGCTCGTTGCGGATCTGGCTGAGGCGGTCGGGGTCGATGGTCAGGCCGAAGCATTTGCGCTGGTGCGGCGCCAGCGAGGACGGAATCTTGCCGCGCTCGAAGTCTTCCGGGATCAGCGGATAGTTGGCTGCCTTGATGCCATGCTGCATCGCCAGGTAGAGCGAGGTGGGCGTCTTGCCGCAGCGGCTCACGCCAACCAGGATCACGTCGGCCGCGTCCAGGTTGCGGGCCGATTGACCATCGTCATGGGCCAGCGAGAAATTGATCGCCTCGATGCGGTCGTGGTACTCCTGGCTCTTGGCCACGTCGGAGAAGCGGCCCACCCGGTGGTTGCTCTTGACGCCGAACTCCTCTTCCAGTGGCTCGATGAAGGTGCCGAACATGTCCAGCACCTTGCCCCTGCAATGCTCGCGCACGATGGCCAGTACCTCGCGATTGACCAAGGTGGCGAAGACGATGGCCCGCTGGCCTTCCCGCTCGCCCATCTCGTTGATCTCCCGGCAGACCTCGTAGGCCTTCTCGGCCGTGTCCACAAAGGGGCGGCGCACATGGCGCGGCTTGCCCGGAAACTGGGCCATGATGGAGTTGCCGAAGGTTTCGGCGGTGATGCCGGTGCCATCCGAGACGAAATACACGGTGCGATTGGGCATGCTGTAACCCTCGTGGAACTCTTTTCATCATAGTGGCGCTTACCCGTAGAATCGCCGTCAACGCCATCAGCGACGCCTCCGATGTCCACCCCCCACAACCCACAAGAATCCAGAAATGCTGGCTGGGTGACATCGTCTGAAGCCGCGTCCTGCGCCGACCTGCGGTCGGTGGGAGCCCCAGATTCACAACATCACGGAGCCCTCCCATGTCTTCTCGCCTTGACGCGACCGCCCTGGTCGTACCGTTTGAGAATCTGAGAATGAACGACGTCGAGGTCGTTGGCGGTAAGAACGCCAGCCTCGGCGAAATGATCTCGCAGCTCGCCGCCACCGGCGTGCGTGTGCCTGGCGGTTTTGCGACCACTGCGCATGCCTTCCGCGAGTTCTTGAAATACGAGGGCCTGGACAAGCGCATCGAAGCGCGCCTGGCCGCACTGAACATCGACGACGTGCGCGCGCTGGCCGAAGCTGGCGCCGAAATCCGCGGCTGGCTGGAGGCGCAGCCGTTCCCGGCCGACCTCGAAGCCGAGATCCGCAGCTCCTTTGCCAAGCTGACGGCCGACAACCCCGGCGTCACCTTCGCCGTGCGCTCCTCTGCCACCGCAGAAGACCTGCCGGATGCCTCTTTCGCGGGCCAGCAGGAAACCTTCCTGAACGTGCACGGCATCGAAGAGGTGCTGCACAAGATGAAGGAAGTGTTCGCATCGCTCTACAACGACCGCGCGATCAGCTACCGCGTGCACAAGGGCTTCGCCCATGCCGATGTGGCCTTGTCGGCCGGCGTTCAGCGCATGGTGCGCTCCGACCTCGGTTCGGCCGGCGTGATGTTCACCATCGACACGGAGAGCGGCTTCAAGGACGTGGTCTTCATCACCTCCAGCTATGGCCTCGGCGAGACGGTGGTGCAGGGTGCCGTGAATCCGGACGAGTTCTATGTGCACAAGCCGGCATTGCGCAACGGCAAGCTGCCGATCATCCGCCGCAACCTCGGTTCCAAGCTGATCCGCATGGAGTTCTCGACGCCTGAAGAAAAGGCGGCGTCGGGCAAGCTGGTCAAGACCGTGGACACGGTGCCTGAGGCCCGCAACCGCTATTCCTTGAACGACGAGGAGGTGATCGAGCTGTCCAGGTACGCGCTGATCATCGAAGAGCATTACGGCCGCGCGATGGACATCGAGTGGGGCCGCGACGGCGTTGACGGCAAGATCTACATCCTGCAGGCCCGCCCCGAGACGGTGAAGAGCCAGGCCGAAGGCCAGGTCGAGCATCGCTACAAGCTCAAGGGTCAGGGCACGGTGCTGGCCGAAGGCCGCGCCATCGGCCAGAAGATCGGTACCGGCCCGGTGCGCCTCGTGGACAGCGTGGCCGAGATGGAGCGTGTCCAGCCTGGCGACGTGCTGGTGACCGACATGACCGACCCGAACTGGGAGCCGGTGATGAAGCGCGCCAGCGCCATCGTCACGAACCGCGGCGGCCGCACCTGCCACGCGGCCATCATTGCGCGCGAGCTGGGTATCCCGGCCGTGGTCGGTTGCGGCGACGCGACCGAGAAGCTGAAGGACGGTCAGTTGGTGACGGTCGCCTGCTCGGAAGGCGATACGGGCTTCATCTATGACGGCTTGCTCGAGACGGAAGTCAGCGAAGTGCATCGCGGTGAGCTGCCGTATTGCCCGATCAAGATCATGATGAACGTCGGCAACCCGCAGCTGGCCTTCAACTTCGCGCAGATGCCCTCCAGCGGCGTCGGCCTCGCGCGGCTTGAGTTCATCATCAACAACAACATCGGCGTCCACCCCAAGGCCATCCTCGACTATCCAAACATCGATGCGGACCTGAAGAAGGCCGTGGAGTCGGTGGCCCGTGGCCACGCCTCGCCGCGCGCCTTCTACGTGGACAAGCTGGTGGAAGGCATCGCCACGATTGCCGCTGCCTTCTTCCCGCGGCCGGTAATCGTGCGTCTGTCGGACTTCAAGAGCAACGAGTACCGCAAGCTGATCGGTGGTTCGCGCTACGAGCCCGATGAAGAGAACCCGATGCTGGGCTTCCGCGGCGCCTCGCGCTACATCAGCGGTGAATTCTCAGATGCCTTCGCGATGGAGTGCGAAGCGCTGAAGCGCGTGCGCCATGACATGGGCTTGACCAATGTCGAGATCATGGTGCCCTTCGTGCGTACCGTACGCCAGGCGGAGCGCGTGGTGGAGATGCTGGCGGAGCGCGGCCTGAAGCGCGCGGCCTCTGGCGGCACGGACGGCCTGCGCATCATCATGATGTGCGAAGTGCCCAGCAACGCGATCCTGGCGGACCAGTTCCTGGAGCATTTCGACGGCATGTCCATCGGCTCCAACGATCTGACCCAGCTCACGCTGGGCCTGGACCGCGACTCCGGCCTGGAACAGCTGGCCGGCGACTTCGATGAGCGTGATCCGGCCGTCAAGGCGATGATTTCGCGCGCCATCACGGCCTGCCGCGCCACCGGCAAGTACATCGGCATCTGCGGCCAGGGTCCCAGCGACCATCCGGACTTTGCCGATTGGCTGGCACAGGAAGGCATCGTCTCGATCTCCTTGAACCCGGACACCGTGATCGACACCTGGCAGCGCCTGGCTGTACGAAAGTAGGTCGCGCAGCAGACGGCGCATGGCGTGCACGCGGGTTCGTCTGAATCGACGCCCGCGCTGCGCGCTTGCATGATCGCCGGCCTATGTCCGCCCCTGCCCAGACCCCCGAAGCCCCAGGCTTTTCGCGCCGGCTGAACCGCATCTATGCCTGGTTCACGGCGGGCTTCGTGGGTTTCGTACTGACGCTGGCCCTGCTGGAGCGCCTGGGCCTGCCCAAGAGCTGGATCGGCTTCCTGTTCCTCTTGAGCACGGTGCTGCTCTACGCCGGCATTGGCGTGCTGTGCCGTACGACGGATGCCGACGAGTACTACGTCGCCGGCCGCCGCGTGCCGGCGCTCTACAACGGCATGGCGGCCGGCGCAGACTGGATGAGCGCGGCCACCTTCCTGGGCATGGCCGGCACGCTTTACCTGTCCGGCTATGGCGGCCTGGCCTTCGTGCTCGGCTGGACTGGCGGCTTCTGCCTGGTCGCACTCCTGCTCGCACCCTACCTTCGCAAGTTCGCCCGCTACACGGTGCCCGACTTTCTGGGCGAGCGCTATGGCGGCAATGGCGTGCGCCTGGTCGGTGTGACGGCGGCCATCCTGTGCTCCTTCATCTATGTCGTCGCGCAGATCTATGGCATCGGCCTGATCACGACACGGCTCTCCGGCCTGACCTTCGAGATCGGCGTGTTCGTGGGCCTGGGCGGCGTGCTTGTCTGCTCCTTCCTGGGTGGCATGCGTGCCGTCACCTGGACCCAGGTGGCGCAATACATCATTCTGATCATTGCCTATGTGGTGCCGGTGGTCTGGTTGTCGATCAAGCAGACGGGCGCGCCGATTCCGCAGCTGACCTACGGCTACCAATTGCAAAGCGTCAGCACGCGCGAGCGCGAGCTGATGAACGATACGCGCGAGCTGGCCGTGATGCGGGCGTTCGAGCAGCGGGCGAACGACTACAGCGAAATGCTGCGCGACGTGCCGGCCTCGCTGGCCCGGGAACGGCTTGCGGCCACCCGGCAGGTGGCCGCATTGAAGGCCGAAGACGCGCCGCTGGCGCAGATCCAGGCGGCGGAGAAGCGCCGCGCCGCCTTGCCGCGCACGCCACCTGAGGCCGAAGACCAATGGCGCCGCGCGCAAGCGCTGGCCGAGCAGCGCGCCAAGCCGCTGGCTGGGATGCCGCCCCATGCGCAGCAGTTCGCGGGCGACCCGACCGGCAGCCCCGACGAGAAGCGCGAGTTCAGTGACTCACGCCGCAACTTCCTGGCCCTGGTGTTCTGCCTGGTGGTCGGCACGGCGGGCCTGCCGCACATCCTGGTGCGCTACTTCACGACGGCCAGCGTGGGTGAAGCGCGCCGCTCGGTCGCCTGGTCGCTGTTCTTCATCTGCCTGCTCTATTTCACCGCGCCAGCGCTGGCGGTGATGGTCAAGTACGAAGTCTTCAACACCCTGGTGGGCACGCCCTTCGATCAACTCCCGGGCTGGATGTCGCAGTGGGCGCGCGTCGACCCCGGCTTGCTCTCGGTCAGCGACATCAACAAGGACGGCCTCTTGCAGCTTGGCGAGATGCGCATCGGCGGCGACATCATCATGCTGGCCACACCGGAGATGGCCGGGCTGCCCTATGTGGTTTCGGGCATGGTGGCGGCCGGTGGCCTGGCGGCAGCGCTGTCGACGGCGGATGGCTTGCTCCTGACGATCTCGGGCGCGCTCTCGCACGACGTCTACTACCGCACCATCAATCCGCGGGCTTCCACGGCGCGGCGGGTGACGATGTCCAAGGCCCTGCTGCTGCTGACCGCCCTGGCCGCTGCGGCGGTGGCTGCGCAGAAACCGGCCGACATCCTCTTCCTGGTGACGGCGGCATTTTCCTTTGCTGGCTCTGCCTTCTTCCCGGTGCTCGTGCTGGGCATCTTCTGGAAGCGTGCCAACGGGCCTGGCGCCATCGCCGGCATGCTGACCGGCCTCGCGCTGACCGGCTACTATATGGTCACTGCCCATCCCTGGCTGCGCTCGGCCTTCAAACTGGCCGGGCCACCCGAGCTGTGGTGGGGCATTCAGCCCCTGTCGGCTGGTGTGTTCGGTGTGCCGGCGGCCTTCGCGGTCTGCGTGCTGGTCAGCTTGTTGACCCGTCCTCCGACTGCGGAACAGCAGGCCCTGGTCGAGCATCTCCATGCCCCGCCCGACCGCTGAGCCGGTCAGGTTTGGCCTCAGCTGCGCTTCAGGGTATACTCGCGGGCTTCCCTTGCCGTACCCACGTCGCTGACGCTGTGGGGCGGCTTCCACGGGCTCTGTGCGACAAGACTTGTGTCGAAGCGGCTAGAGCCTGGAACCCTCAAGGAGTGTTTATGCGTCACTATGAGATCGTTCTGCTGATCCATCCGGATCAAAGCGAACAAGTTCCGGCCATGCTGGAGCGCTACAAGGGCCTGATCACCGCTGGCGGTGGTGCTGTGCATCGCGTCGAAGATTGGGGTCGCCGTCAACTGGCCTACCTGATCCAGAAGCTGGCCAAGGCCCATTACCTGTGCCTGAACATCGAATGCAGCAAGGAAGTCCTGGCTGAACTCGAAACGGGCTTCCGCTTCAACGACGCCGTGCTGCGTCACCTGACCGTGGCCAAGGACAAGGCCGAGACCACGCCGTCGGTGATGATGAAGGCCGTCGAGCGTGAAGAGGCCCGCAAGGCCCCGCAAGACGCCAACGCCTAAGCTGATTGGGTCGGCACTGGACCATTTCCTTCAAGTTTGCGCACCATGAACCAGCTGGTTCTGCAGGCGCAAATACAGGAGTTGGGCCTCGTCAGATACACACCGGCCGGCTTGGCCGCCCTGGACTTCACGCTCAAAGCGGAGTCCGAGGTGACCGAAGCAGGCAGACCACGCAAAGTCTCCATGGAGATCAAGGCGGTGGCCATCGGAGAGATCTGTCGGAGCATCCAGGCGCTTGGTGTCGCAGGGAATGCCCTCTTCAAGGGGTTTCTCAGCAACCAGCGCAACGGCCGTGGAACCATCTTCCACGTCACCGTCCTGGAGCGCCAATCAGCCAGCCCGTCGTTCGATACCGGATTGAATTAACAAGGACATCACTATGCCTCCCGCACGTGGTAAAGGTCGCTTCTCCAAAGACAAGAAGCCCAAGCGCAATCAACAATCGTTGCTGTTCCGTCGCAAGCGTTTCTGCCGCTTCACCGTCACCGGTGTCGAGCAGATCGACTACAAGGACATCGACACCCTGCGCGATTTCATCGCCGAAAACGGCAAGATCACGCCCGCTCGCCTGACCGGCACGCGCGCCTTCTTCCAGCGCCAACTGACGGTCTGCATCAAGCGCGCCCGTTTCCTGGCCATGCTGCCGTACAGCGACCAGCACAAGGTCTGAGGAGTAACCGAACATGCAAATCATCCTGCTTGAAAAGGTCGCGAACCTCGGCAACCTGGGCGACGTCGTCAAGGTCAAGGACGGCTACGCACGCAACTTCCTGATCCCGACCCGCCAGGCACGCCGTGCCACGGCCGCCGCGATCAAGGAATTCGAAGCCAAGCGCGCCGAACTGGAAAAGATCGCCGCTGAAAAGCTGGCAGCCGCTACCGCCCTGGGCGAAAGCCTGAACGGCAAGACCGTGCGCATCGCCCAGAAGGCTGGCGTGGACGGCCGTCTGTTCGGTTCGGTCACCAATGCCGACATCGCCGAAGCGCTGGGCAAGCTGGGCTTCGCCATCGCCAAGGCCCAGGTCCGCCTGCCCAATGGCCCGCTGAAGGCCATCGGTGACTTCGCCATCGCCGTGGCTCCGCACACCGACGTGGTGGTGGACATCTCGGTGCAAGTGGTTGCCGAAGCTGAGTAAGTAGTGCCCCTATGGTCAGCAGCCTTCCCGGCTGCTTAGATCCAGGAAGCCGACGCCTGTTTTGGGTGTCGGCTTCGTCGTTTCTGGAGGCTGATGTTGTTCAATCAGTTTCCCCCGCTTGTCCCCAGGGTTGTCCACAGCGATGTCAGCGATCTTCTCCTCCCCCTCATCCGGCATTGACGACGAAGTCGCCCGCCTGCGCGTGCCACCGCATTCGGTCGAGGCCGAGCAAAGCGTTCTGGGCGGCCTGCTGATCGACAACAGCGCCTGGGACCGTGCCGGTGACCTGCTGAGCGACACCGACTTCTACCGCTACGAGCACAAGCAGATCTTTGCCGCCATCGGCAAGCTGATCAACGGTGGCAAGCCGGCCGACGTGGTGACGGTGTTCGAGGAGCTCACCTCGCTGGCCAAGGCCGAGGAATGTGGCGGCCTGGCCTACCTGAACGCGCTGGCCCAGAGCGTGCCCAGCGCCGGCAACCTGCGCCGCTATGCAGAAATCGTGCGTGAGCGCGCCGTGCTGCGCAAGCTGGTCAGCGCCAGCGACGAGATCGCCAGTGCCGCGATGAATCCGCAAGGCCGGGCTGTGAAGGACATCGTCGACGAGGCCGAAGGCAAGATCTTCCGCATCAACGAGGAAGGCAACAAGAGCGGCCAGGGTTTCCAGAGCATGGACAACCTGATCGTGGCGCTGATCGACCGCGTCAACGAGCTGGCCGAGAACGGCGCCGAAGACGTGACCGGCGTGCGCACCGGCTTCTACGACCTCGACAACATGACCGCCGGCCTGCAGCCGGGCGACCTGATCGTCCTTGCGGCGCGCCCCTCGATGGGCAAGACCGCTTTCGTGGTGAATATCGGCGAGAACGTGGCCATCAACGAAGGCCTGCCCGTCGTCATCTACTCGATGGAAATGGGCGCCGCGCAGCTGGCCCTGCGGATGGTCGGCTCGGTCGGCCGCATCGACCAGAGCCGCCTGCGCCTGGGCCGCCTGAATGACGACGAATGGGGCCGCCTCTCCGAAGCCGTCGACAAGCTTGGCAAGGCCCACATCTACATCGACGAAAGCCCGGGCCTGAGCCCGTCCGAGGTGCGTGCGCGTGCGCGCCGCCAGGCCCGCATCAGCGGCCAGTTGGGCCTGATCATCATCGACTACCTGCAGCTGATGAGCGGCAATGGCGGCGGCAACGAAGAGAACCGTGCCACCGTCATCGGTGAAATCTCGCGGGGCCTGAAGGCCCTGGCCAAGGAATTGAAGTGCCCGGTGATTGCGCTGTCGCAGCTCAACCGCTCGGTGGAGCAGCGGCCCGACAAGCGGCCCATGATGTCTGACCTGCGCGAATCGGGCGCCATCGAGCAGGATGCCGACATCATCATGTTCATCTACCGAGATGAGTACTACACCAAGGACGAGTGCAAGGAGCCGGGTGTGGCCGAGATCATCATTGCCAAGCAGCGTAATGGTCCGGTGGGCACGGTGAAGCTGGCGTTCCAGCGCATGCACACCAAGTTCGAGAATCTGGCGCCGGGGTACGTGAGCCCGGCCGGCGCTGAATACTGATCCTTGACCCCAATGTGCGCTGGGCCACCATTGCCAGACATGCAATGGTGGCCCTTCACATTTCTGGTAGCGCCGCGCGGCCCAGGCCGGCAAGCCTGACGCTCAGCCATTCAGCTGTGCTTAAGCATCGCACGTCAATATTGCCAGGCAGCAGGAGAGCGCATGCCGCATGCAGATGCGCGTTGCCGCTGGGATACCGTCGTGTGCCAGCCCTCTTGATTGGAGCCTTCCATGAACTACCTGCCCTCGTTGCGCCATGGCTTCTTCGCTCTGTCGCTTGGCCTGGCTGTCCTGCCCTCGTGGGCTGGCGACGATTGCGAAGCACCTGTGAACCGCTGGCAGTCGCGCGAAGCTTTGGGGCGGTGGGCATCGGCGCAGGGCTGGCAGGTCAAGCGGCTGAAGATCGACGACGGCTGCTATGAAATTCTCGGTACGGATGCTCAAGGCCGCAGCTTCAAGGCCAAGGTCGATCCGGAAACCCTGAAGGTGTTGAGGTTGAAGAAGAACGGACACCAGCGTAGCCGGGAACGCGACCACGATGACGCGGCTGCTGCCAAGCAGCCCCGGCCGCCACTGCCGGAGGGCGCTCCCGTGCCAGCGTCCAAGCCTGCCTCAGGCAGCGCGCCACGTGGCCAGCTTGTGTAACCCCTTTCCCACAGGAGCAGCATCATGCCCAAACCCCTCATGACCATTGTGGGCACCGCCTGCGCACTGGCCCTGCCCACCTTGGCACAAGGCCGTCCGCTCACGCTGACCGCCCAGCTCAAGAACTACGGCGGCGATGGCGCCTACCTGGCGGCATACCTGACCGATGCCAAAGGCACCTATGTGCGCACGCTGTGGGTGGCGGGCGGCAAGGCCAAGTACTACAAGCACCTGTCTGACTGGAACCGCCTCTCGGCCGGAGACGGAAAGCGCCTGGATGGCGTGACCGGCGCCAGTGTGGGTGCCGGGCGCACGCTCAAAGTCACCGCCGATCTTGCAAATGCGCTGATTGACGGGGGCTATGAAATCCGGCTCGACGCCGCGGCAGAGGACATGCGAGACAGCCCATCGGAGGTTCGCATCCCACTGTCCACCGCCAACGCAGGCAAGCCTCTGGCCGGCAAGCAGTACATCCAGTCCGTGACTTTCCAACTCAAGTGAACGGGCTCGCATGAGCTGGAAGGCCGTTCACCGCTGGCTCGGCCTGACCCTGGGCACCCTGACCGTGGTGCTGGGCATCACAGGCGCCATCCTGGCGCTCGACCCGGTCCTGCATGCATGGGAGGCGCCTGCCGCGCCAGGCAGCTTGCGGGTGACGACCCTGGCGGAGCGTGTGAAGCGCAATGTCCCGGACACGGAAGAGATTCGCCGCCTGCCTTCAGGGGCCATCGTGGTGTTCAGCTTTGCGGGTGAGCAGCCGCTGGCTTCCTACATGGACCCCGCCGATGGCAAGGTGCTTGGTGCCTGGCAAGCGTCGGCGCTGCCGCGCTGGGTGAAGAACCTCCACCGCTCGCTGCTGTTGGGCGACGCCGGACGCTGGGCTGCGGCGGGCGTTGCGCTGAGCATGGGCCTGCTGTGCGTTTCCGCCCTGGTGCTATTGCTGCGACGCATGGGCGGCTGGCGGCGGCTGTCGGCGCGGGTGCGTGGCTCGCTGGCGCAGCTTATCCATGTGGTCGCGGGCCGGGTGCTGCTCGCCGTGCTGTGCCTGACGTCGATCACCGCGCTGACCATGAGCGCCTCGACCCTGGGCCTCGTGGCGCTTGACAGCTCTGAGCCCGAGGTGCTCTCTGTGGCCACCGGCAGGCCTGATTTGCCCGCTGCGCAACTGGGTTCGCTGGAGAACTTTGCAGTGAAGGATCTGCGAAAGCTGACTTTCCCCAGTGCTGCCGACCCGGAGGACACCTGGAAGGTCGCCACTGCCCAGGGGCAAGGGTGGATTGACCGGTACTCTGGCCAGATGCTGGCCTGGCAAGACGCCACCCTTGCGCAGCGCGTCAACGACCTGGCCGTGGTCCTGCACACGGGTGAGGCCGCCTGGCTCTGGGCCCTTGTGCTCGGCTCCGCAGGCGCCAGCGTGTTGCTGTTCTGGCTGTCGGGCATGGTCATCTGGTGGCAAGCACGCCGCCAGAGGACGCAGATCGCAGGAAACACGCCGCTCACGCAGGCCGACGTGCTCATCTTTGTGGCCAGTGAAGGGGGCAGCACCTGGGGCTTTGCTCAGACACTGCACAAGGCATTGAGCGATGGCGGCCATCGCGTTCACTCCGGCCCGCTGGAGAACTTTCGAACGACGGCAGCCACGCGGCTGGTGTTTGTGCTTGCCGCGACCTATGGCGAAGGTCAGGCCCCGGCGCACGCCAGCCAGGCCCTGGACCGCATTGCCAAGCTTGACGCCAGCGCTGTGCCGGTGACCGTGCTGGGCTTCGGTGAGCGGCAGTTTCCGGCCTTCTGCGCTTTTGCTGTTGCGCTGGACCAGAGGCTGCGCGCGCAGGGCTGGCCGGCACTGCTGCCGTTGGAGTGCATCCATCAGCAATCGGGCCAACAGTTTGCGCGCTGGGGCGACGCCCTGGCACAGGCACTGGGTGAAAAACTGGTGCTGGAGCATGTGCCGCGCATACCGTTCACGACGGCGCTCACGCTTGTTGCGCGCCAGGACTATCCAGATGCTCAAGGTGGAGCTACGGCGATCCTGCGCTTTGCGTGGCCTGCGCAGCGTCTGTGGGCTCGCCTGTGCGGGCACGGTCTGTCGCGGTTCGCTGCAGGCGACCTCGTTGGCATCGTGCCGCCGGGTTCTGCGGTGCCGCGCTACTACTCGCTGGCATCGGGCCAGGAAGATGGGTTCCTGGAAATCTGCGTGCGTCAGATGGCCGGTGGCCTGTGCTCAACCAGCTTGCTGGGCCTTCGGGTGGGCGACAGCATCACAGCCTTCATTCGGTCCAATCCTGGCTTTGCACTGCCGCGAACTCGACGGCCTGTTGTGCTCATCGGGGCAGGCACGGGCGTGGCACCGCTGGCCGGCTTCATTCGCCGCAACGACAGGCGCATCCCGATGCACTTGTACTTTGGAGGGCGCGATCCCGCACGGGACTTCTACTTCGAGCCCGAGCTCCAGCGCTGGCTCGGCGACGGGCGCCTGGCAACGCTGCAGGCGGTGTTCTCTCGCGTGCCTGATGGCGGCGGCTATGTTCAAGATGCACTGCGCCGAGATGCCGAACGCTTGCGCGCCCTGCTCGCGCAGGGGGCCATCGTGCGCGTCTGCGGAAGCCGTGTCATGGCACAGGGCGTGGTCGCAGCGCTGAACCTGGTGCTGGCACCCCTGCAGAGCGTTGCGACGCTCAAAGCGGAGGAGCGCTATGCCGAAGATGTCTTCTGAGGCGGCCGCGCCTGGTCGGCGCATGACCCTCCACGGCCCGACCATGGGTACCCGGTGGTCGGTCAGCATCGATGTTGGCAACGCCGTCGACCTGTCAGCCTTGCAGCAGACCTTGGCCGTAGCGGTTGAGCAGGTCGACCAGCAGATGTCACCCTGGAAACCGGACAGCGATCTCGCGCGGCTGAATCGCGCAGCCGTGGGCGAGTGGGTGGCGCTGCCTGCTGAAATGCTGGAGGTGCTGGACTGTGCGCTCGATGTCAATCGCCTGAGCGCCGGCGCATTCGATCCCTGCGTAGGGGCGCTGGTCGATGCTTGGGGGTTTGGCGCGGTGCGCGATGCACCTGATGCGCAGGCGATTCGCCTCGCGCGCGAGGCCATGCCGGTTGCCGCACACGAATGCATTGAGCTGGATGGACCTGCCGGGCGTGCGCGCAAGCATTCGCCCTTGCAACTGGACTTGTGCGGCATTGCAAAGGGATATGCGGTGGACCGCATGGCCCTCGTTCTGCAGCAGCACGGTGTGCGACATGCGCTGGCTGCGCTTGACGGCGAACTGCGCGCCGTGGGCGCTCAGGCCAGCGGCAAGCCCTGGGCCGTGGCGCTCGAACGCCCTGAGGCTGGGCGCCGCGCGGTGCACGGGGTCATCGCGCTGGAGGACCTTGCCGTGGCCACCTCGGGCGACTACCGACGCTATCTGGACGTGGAGGGGGCGCGCTTGGCACACACCATGGATCCGCGCCGCCGCGCGCCCGTGCGCAACATGGTGGCCTCGGTCACCGTGCTGGCGCGTACCTGCATGCGGGCGGATGCCTGGGCCACGGCCTTGCTGGTGGCCGGTGCCGACGAAGGTCTGGCCATGGCACAGGGGATGCGGATGGATGTGCTGTACCTCTTGCGTCGTGCAGAGCGGCTGACGGAAGTCGGGCTGGGGCGGTTCGACCAGTCCGGCCATAATTCGACGAATTCATAGGCTCGTTGGAACCTGTCTTCCTTTTGCATCATGTTCATCTGCCGCGACGAGTACGACACCAAGGACGAGTGCAAGGCGCCGGGTTTCGCGAGCCACGCCAGTGCCGAGCGCTGATGGACTGCGCCCGCTAGCCGCCGCGATGTCCGATCCCATCTTCGTCCCTGCGGGCATTCGCCCCAGCGACGAGCAGCAGACCATCCAGACGACTCGAGCACGGCATCTGCTGATCGAGGCCAATGCCGGCGCTGCCAAGACGACCACGCTCGCCTTGCGCATCGCGCAGGCCTTGCATCGCGGCGCCTCGCCGCAGATGATTCTGGCGCTGACCTATACGGCACCGGCTGTGCAGGCCTTGCAGGCGCAGTTGCGCCTGATCGGTGTTCCGGCGGCCCAGATTGCCGCTCTGCGCATTCACACCTTCGAGTCGTTCAGCGCGGAGCTGCTGCTCGCCCTTGAAGGCCCAGGCGCCTTGCAACTGGCCAGCCTGGAGCAGATCAGGCCCTACCTGCTGCGCGCCATCGAGCGCGCGCAAAGCTGGCCCGACGAGCGCTATCCCGAGGAGATGGCTGTCACGGCTTCGTCAGAGGCCCTGGTCGAAGGGCTGCTGCAGTCGTTTGCGGTTTTGAAAGGTGGCCTGGGCGTTGAGCAGCGACTGGGCGACGTCGGGCTGAGCCCGGAAATGGCCGAAGAGCTGGGCTGCGACTACTTCACGCTGCGAGTGCGCGGCGCCTTTGAGGCGATTCGCCGCGGCGGGCATCCCGACCATCCGGCCTTTCGTTTCGACGGTGATGCCTGCTACGACCTCGCCCGCGCCCTGTTGGCAGAGGAGGGCCTCGCCACGGGTGAGCATTCGCCGCTGGCGCTGGGCCTGGCGCTGATCGTCGTCGACGAAATGCACGACACCAACCGGGCGATGTTCACCGTGCTCAAGGCGCTGCTGCAGCACAACCCGCGTGCGGCCTTTGTCGGCGTCGGTGACCGTGACCAGGTGATTCACTCGCAGGCGGGCGCGGAGGCCGGCTTCATGCGCGAGCATTTCGAGCAGGAGATCGGCCAGCCGATGCGCCTGCCGCTGACGGCCAGCCATCGTTTTGGCGCCACGCTGGCGCAGGCGGCCGGCCTGCTGGCATGCAAGCCCTATCTGGCCGCCGGCCTTCGTGCCACCGAGATCTGCTTGCTCCCCGCCGACTCGCATCGCCTGCAGGCCCAGTTGATCGCGCGCATCGCGCAGGAGCACCTGGCGCAGTCAGGGCTTCAGGATCTGCGCCTGCTCTTGCGCCGTCCTTCGCAATCGGTGCTGATCGAGCGCGAGCTCCTGAAGCTCGGCATTGCCTATGACGCGCAGGGCCTGCGCCCCTTCCTGCAGCGCCGCGAAGTGCTGCTGGTGCGCGGCCTGCAGGCCTTTTGCAGCAATGACTTCAGCGGCTTCCCGGACAAGGCGCAGCGAGCGCAGGTGCTGGAGGCCATGATGCTTTTCTGTGGCGCCTGGATCGACAGCACCGAGCTGCGCCATGTCGACGCCGTGACCGCGCAGCGCCGAGCGATCGAGGAGGCCGCAAGCCCCGTCGATGGCATGCATGACTTCATCGCCAACCAGGTGCTGCGCACGGCCTCGGACTTCGCCAGACCCAGGCTGCACGCAGCAATGGAGCTGCTGCGTGCGGGTGGCCTCAGCACGTTTGCGCGCGGGTTCATGCAGGCGCTGGACCCGGCAGGCCTGGCGCGTGCCGTGCTGGTCCGCCGGGAGGACATCACCCAGGTGCGCGACAACATCGCCCAGCTCGTGCAGGTGGTGCTGGCCGAGGACACCAGCGTGGCCGACGGCTTCCAGATGCTGCATGCGCTGGCCCTGGTGCAGTCGCGTGTGCGGGGCAAGTCGCGCGTGACACTGTCCAGCATCGAGGCCGCCAAGGGCCTGGAGTTCGACCATGTGCTGATTCCGCACCTCGGCCGTGGCGAGTTTGTCGGCGAGGCCGGCGCCGCTGAAAGCCGCAATCTGCTCTATGTGGCGATGACGCGCGCGCGGCAGCGCCTCACCCTGGCCTTCAATCCACAGGCGCCCTCACGCTTCCTGCTGGACGCGGGCTTGCTGCCTGGTCCATGATTTCCCCGGCTTGCCGTGAAGCGTGAGGCCTGTGACGATCCGGGCATGCGACAAGCGACAGGAGAGGGGGCCGTCGATGGCCGGAGTTTGAGCGCCAGGCAGTTGGCATCGCCCGCGACAGGGCACGATGGCTGGCGGGCGCAGGCATGGCAGCTGCCGCTGCTGGGCGGGGTGACGCTGGCGCTCTATGTGGCCGTGCTGCCGGGCCATTGGCTGGACGTGGGCGTGCATCGCGAGAGCTTTCTTGCGCTGCACACGCTGCTTGAGATGGCGGCGGTGCTGGTCTGCCTGACCGTGGGGCTGACCGCCAATTACACGCTCGGCGATGCTACCGGCCGACGCGCGCCAGTACTGACCACGGCCTTCCTGCTGATCGCGGCGCTGGACCTGCTGCACTTGGCCAGCTATGCCGGCATGCCCGACCTGTTCTCGCCCAACACGCCGCACAAGTCCATCCTCCTGTGGCTGCTGGCGCGCCTGGTAGCGGCCCTGAGCCTGTTGGCCTGGGCAGCCGGGTGGCAGCTTCGCCAGGGCCGCATGGGCGCCCTGTGGCTGGGGCTGGCGGGCCTGCTGCTTGTGATCGTGTGTGCGCTCGCCGCTCAAGCGGTGGTGGCGCCTCAGCAGCTGCCGGCGATGTTCGTGCCGGGACAGGGCCTGACACCACTGAAGAAGGGCCTGGAGCTGGGCATTGCCGGCCTGAACCTGCTGGCCCTGGTCCTGCACGCTCGGCGCCGACGCGGCGATGTCCGCCAGGGTGGCGACACCGAGTTGCGTCTCGCGCTGTGGCTGGCTGCGCTGGGGGAGGGTTTCTTCGTGCTCTTCTCGGAGCGCTCGACCGACATGGCCAACATGACCGGCCATCTCTACAAGCTGCTCAGCTACGCGCTGCTGTACCGGTGCATGTTCATCGACCGCGTGCGCCGCCCCTTCGTCGAGGCCGAGCTGCGCGAGGCCAAGTATCGCAACCTGCTGGAGCTGGCGCCCGACGGCGTCGTGGTGACCGATCGCGAGGGCCAGATCCTCATTGTCAACCGCGCCCTGGAACAGATGTTCGGCCGCCGGCGCGAGGACCTCGTGGGGCAGGGCATGGAACTGCTGCTGCCGCCGGCCCTGCGAGAGCGCCACCTGGAGCATAGGGCCCGCCACATGGACTCGCCCGGCTGGCCGGCCATGCGCGGCCGCGACGGGCTGCGGGGCCTGCATGCCGACGGCCATGAGTTCGACATCGAGGTGGCGCTGGGCCTGGACGACGGCGGCGAGCAGCCGCGGCTCACGGCCTATGTGTCTGACATCAGCGAGCGCCGCGCTCACGAGCGCGAGCTGCAATACCGTGCCACGCACGATGCCCTGACCGGCCTGCCCAACCGCTGGCTGTTCGCCGACCGGCTGGCCGCCGCCGCCTCGGGCGGGCGCGCGCTGATGCTGCTGGTGCTGGACCTGGACGGCTTCCATGCGGTCAACGAGTTCCAGGGCACGCCGGCCGGCGACAGCCTGCTGCGCGCCTGCGCCGCGGCGCTCCTGCCGGTGCTGCCCGAGGGCGCGACGCTGGCACGCCTCGGCAGCGACGAGTTCGCCATCCTGTGCGACATGGTGACCACGCCCGAACTGCTCGCCAGCCGGCTGCAGACGGTGCTCCTGGAGCTGGGCACCGGCGCCGGCCAGACGGCCTGCTTCGGGCTGCTGCTGGA
Source organism: Paucibacter sp. JuS9 (assembly GCF_044043925.2). NCBI lineage: Bacteria > Pseudomonadati > Pseudomonadota > Betaproteobacteria > Burkholderiales > Sphaerotilaceae > Roseateles > Paucibacter sp. JuS9. The sequence continues at coordinate 2,826,961 of NZ_CP194172.1, read as the reverse complement.
GCCCGCGCCGCGAGAGCTGAGCCCCACCGAGTTGCTGGGCCGCGCGCAACTGGCCCTTCAGTCGGCCAAGGCGCTGGGCAAGGGCCAGGTGCAGCGCTACACCGAGCAGCTCGGCGAGCGCTCGCGCCGCGATGCCTTGCTTGAGCAGCGCCTGCGCTTGGCCTTGCAGCAGGGCACGCTGGACCTGCATTACCAGCCCCAGGTCGGCGTGCCGGACGGGCGGGTTCTCGGCTTCGAGGCCCTGCTGCGCTGGGACGACATGCAGCTCGGCATGGTCTCGCCGGCCCTGTTCGTGCCGGTGGCCGAACGCGCCGGGCTGATGGGCGAGATCGGTGCCTGGGTGCTGCAGCGTGCCTGCGCGCAATTGCGCAACTGGCGTGATCAGGGCTTCGAGACCGTGGTGGCGATCAATCTCTCGCCCCTGCAGTTCCGCGATGCGGCCCTGGCCGAGCAGGTTCTGCAGACCCTCGGCCGCCATGCCCTGCCCAGCTGCTCTCTGGTCGTGGAGATCACCGAATCGGCGGTGATGGACGACCCGGCCGAAGCGGCCCGGCAGTTGCAGCGCCTGCAGGACGCGGGCATCGCCGTGCATCTGGACGACTTCGGGACCGGCCACAGTTCGCTGGCCTGGCTCAGGAGTTTCCCGATCCAGGTGATCAAGATCGACCGCAGCTTTGTGCGCGACATGCTCCGCAAGGACAGCGATGACGCCATCGTGCGTGCCGTCATCGGACTGGCCCACACGCTCGGCTGCCGCGTGATCGCCGAGGGTGTCGAGGAGCAGCCCCAGCTGGAGCGCCTGAGCGCGCTGGGCTGCGACGAATACCAGGGCTGGCTGTTCAGCCCGGCCCTGCCGCCGGACGCCGCGCGGCTGCGGGCCTGAACGTCTGAACTTCCGGGCTGCCTGGCTTCAGCGCCGCGACCTGCGGCCGCCGCACCGGCCCTGGTGCAGGCGCTGAATCCGCGCTGGTGCAATCTGGAATGCTGTATGAAAATACAGTATGTCTTTCAAGCCCAGCACCAATGCCAAGCCGGCCCTGGCCCAGCCTCTTTACGTCCAGGCCGATGCCCTGAAAGGTCGCGGCAGCGCCTGGGCCATCAAGCACCGCTTCAGCAAGGACCTGCGCGAGCAGTTCGATGACGGCTGGGGTTCGCTGCAGCAGGAGGCTGAAGTCGAGCACCTGCCGCCGGCCACGCAGATCATCGAAGAGCGGGCCAAGACCATCGTCTCGACCAATCAGTCGCCGGACATCGGCTTCGACATTTCCATCAACCCGTACAGAGGATGCGAACATGGCTGCATCTACTGTTTTGCGCGGCCGACCCACAGTTACCTGAATCTGTCGCCGGGCCTGGACTTCGAGACCCGCATCGTCGCCAAGGTCAATGCGCCCGAGCTCCTGCGCGCGGCATTGAGCAAGCCGGGCTACAAGCCGCGGCAGCTGTGCATGGGCACGGCCACCGACGTGTACCAGCCGATCGAACGCGAGCTGCGCATCACGCGCCGCATCATCGAGCAGCTGGCCGAATGCGGCCATGCCTTCTCGATCGTCACCAAGTCCTCGGGGGTTGAGAGAGACCTGGACCTGATAGCGCCGATGGCGGCGAAGAACCAGGTGGCGATCTATGTCTCGGTGACGACGCTGGACCCGCACCTGGCCCGCACGCTCGAGCCTCGCGCAGCGGCGCCGCACCGACGGCTGCGCACCATCAAGACGCTGGCTGAGGCCGGCGTCCCGGTGGGTGTGAGCGTTTCGCCCATCATTCCCTTCCTCAACGAGCCGGAGCTGGAACGCATCCTCGAGGCCGCCGCCGAGGCCGGTGCCAGCATGGCCTTCAGCATTCCGCTGCGCCTGCCCTGGGAGGTCGACCCACTCTTTCAAGACTGGTTGCAGCAGCACCAGCCAGACAAGGCCGCGCGCGTGATGGCGAGGCTGCGCGAGATGCGCGGCGGCAAGGACAACGACCCCAACTTTGGCACCCGAATGACCGGCGAGGGCATCTGGGCACAGCTCTTGCGCCAGCGCCTCAACAAGGCCAGCGCCAGGCTCGGCCTCATGCGGGAGCGCTCGCCCCTGGATCTCAGCCAGTTCAAGCCACCTGGGGATGTTGATTCAGCGCAGGCGGAATTGTTCTAACTCAATGAATCAGCGGCAGCCGGCCAGGATGTCCCAGTCGCTTCTGTAGACCTGGCTCTGCACGCCACTGTAGCCAAGCACGGTGTGGAACAGCTGGTCGTGCGAGAAGGGCTGGTCCAGGCGGCTCTTGAGGCAGCCGCTCCTGAGCTTGAGTGACTGGCTGCTCGCTTCGGGCATCCACAGGATCATCGGGATGTGCGTCTGCTCCTTTGGTGCCATGCTGTAGGGCAGGCCGTGCAGGTACAGATTGTTCTCGCCGAGTGATTCGCCGTGGTCGGAGGCATACAGCATCGCAGTGTCGAAGCGATCCGACTTGGTCTTCAGCCAGTCGATGCTGCGGGCCAGCAGCCAGTCGGCATAGGCGATCGAGTTGTCGTAGGCATTGACCAGGGCCTGGCGTTCGCAGTGCTGCAGGGCGTTGGACTTGCACTCGGGTTGGAAGGGCTTGCGGTCTGCGGGCGAGCGCTTGTAGTAGGCCGGCCCATGGCTGCCCATCTGGTGCATCACCAGCACCACGCCGCGTGCCACGCGTTCGGGGTCGAGCGCGCCGAGGCGTTCGTCCAGGCCATGCAACAAGGCGCCATCGAAGCACTCCGTGCCATCGCAAAGCCCTGCCGGCAAAGGCGCTGCGCCAGCCACCGGCTGTGCCGCCATGGCGCTGGGCACGCGGTCGCAGATGCCTTTGCAGCCCGATTGGTTGTCCAGCCAGAGCACGGCCAGGCCGGCGCGCTGCAATACGTCCAGCAGGGTCTCCTGCGAACGCTTCTGCTCGATGAAGGCCTCGCGGCCCAGGTGCGAGAACATGCAGGGCAGCGAAGCAGCGGTGCTCGTGCCGCAGGACGAGACATTGCGGAAGCTCAGAACATCGGCCTTCGCCAGCTCCGGATTGGTGGTCGGCCCATAGCCGTTCAGCGAGAAGTTGGCCGAGCGCGCTGTCTCACCGACCACCAGCAGCAGCAGGCGTGGCTTGGCCCCTGGATCGCGCGCAATCAGCTTGGCATCAGCGCCAATCACTTCCGGCGGGCCCTTGGGTGCGGCGCGCTTGGCGGCCATCACCGAGCCCAGCGAGTAATACAGATTCACCGGGCTGATCATGTAGCGCAGCGACTTGTTGTTGCGCATCGTCGAAGCCAGGTCGGCAAAGCAACTCAAGGCCAGGCCTACGGCCAGCACCAGGCCGCCAGCGAAGGCCAGCAGATTGCGTCCCAGCCGACCTGGCCAGGGATGCGAATGCAGCTTGCGCTTCCACAGCCAGGCGATGGGCAGCAAGGCCAGCAAGGCCAGGCTCAGGAGCAGGCCGACGCTCAGGAGGTCGCGGCTTTCGCGCACGTCGGTCTGCAGGATGTTGACCACCATGGTCGGGTCGATCACCGTGCCATAGCTGCCCATGAAGTGGGCCAGCGGCGCGGCACTGAGCAGCATGACGGCCAGGGCCGGCTTGATCAGCTTCGGCCAGGCAAACAGACTCAAGAGCGCGCCGAGGATGGCCGTGACCATGCCGGCGAACACCAGCACGAAGACACGCCCGCTGCCATTGCTCAGGTCAGGCAGTGCCAGCATGCGCTGCCACAGCGGCCAATTGCCGAAGACACCCAGCCACAGGGCGCCCAGCCAGGCGATGGTCAGCGGTGAATCGAGGGTGGGTTTGCCAAACAGGCGGAAGAGGGCGCGCATGCGTATCGTTGCATCATGTCGATGGCGCGCATTGTGGCCCAGCGCGCGGCCGGGAGCCGCGGCAGGAACAGCAGCTTCAGGCAGCGGCCTTGGTGCGCAGGGCCAGACCGCCCACAGCGCGCTGGTTGCGAGCCAGGGCGGTACCCAGCGGACGCACCCAGCGGGCTTGCAATTCGTCAATGCGCTGCGCCAGGTCGGGCGCGTCGGCCACCTTGTCGGCATGGCGTTGCAGCACCAGGCTGGCCATGTCGATCAGCTTGGCGTTGCGGGTCTGTTCGCCTTGCTCGATCAAGAGTGCCACGCCCCTGCGCGCTTCATGGCGCAGCGAATAGCGCATCGCCGTCTCGGCCACGCCAAAGATGCGCGCATGGCAGTCGCGCAGCTCGCTGGCTGCGGCCTCGTTGCGTTCGGTCATAGCCACCATCAGCTCGGTGCTGGACTTGGAGACGCAGTAACGCAGTCCGAGCCGCGTGATCGTGACGTCCATCTCCTCGAGCTGGATGTCCTGCGCATGCAGCCGCACCAGCAAGGCGACGAGCAGGGTGGCCGCTTCAAGATCGAAATCAGGGCGTTCGGACTGCGCGCTCAGGTCGCGCGTCAAGGCCAGCGCTTCCGCCAGTTGCCGGCCGTACAAGGCTTTGATGATGCGCAAGACCTGGTCGAAGCGCTGCAGGCGGACGCTGTCCTCGGTTCGCTCGCCCAGTTGAGCCAGGCAGTCCTGCGCGTAGGCCAGGCCCTTGCTGTCCTTCTTGTCGAAGCGCATCAGGCCCAGCAGCACCAGGCCCAAAGGATCGAAGAGCTTGGACTTGAGGCCGTTGGCCATGGTGCGCTCGAACAGGCGGACCGCCTCTTCGCGTTCGCCGGCATAGAAGGCCAGCGTCGCACAGCGTTGCGTGCGCAGGATGCAGCCCGGCGTCAGGCGGGCGGCGGTGCGATAGGTTTCCAACGCTGCCGCCACCTCGCCTTGCTCCATCTGCACGCGGCCCATCATGTCGTAGGAGTCGGCGTGGTCGGGCATGTCGCCGATCAGCACTTCCAGCGTGCGCCGCGCAGCGACCAGGTTGCCCGAGGCCAGCTCGGCACGCGCCACGCCCAGGCGCGCCCAGGGCACGGTCTTGGCCTCGATGATGGCGTCGTACATCTTGCGGGCTTCGGCATGGCGCTCCAGGCGCAGGAGCAGTTCGGCGCCGATGCGGGCCGCATAGAGCCAGAAGGGCGCGCGCGCTTCGAAGCGCTTCATGCAGAGGTCGGCAGCCTTGGCAAAGTCCTCGTTCTCGATGGCCTCGAAGATGTCTTTCAGGATGCGCTTGCGGTAGCGCGCGCTAGCCAATCGCTCGGCCAGCGAGGCCGTGGTGTAAGGCTTGATCAGGTAGGCGTCGAGCGCGGCCTCGGCGGCTTCGGCCACCACGGCGTAGGTGGCCTCACCGGTCACCATCACGAAGACGGTGGAGTAGGGCAGCAACTGCTCGCGGCGCAGCTCGTCCAGCAACTGCTGACCCGATTGCTCGCTGCCCTCGAAATGGTAGTCGCACAGGACGATGTCGTAGGGCTTGTTCTCGAGGATCACGCGGGCGTCGCGCAGCCGCGTGGTCTGGCGCACATTGCCCACGCCAAGGTCGCGCAGCTGCGCGGCCATCAGGCTGCGCGAGTTGGCATTGGCGTCGATGATCAGCGCGCTTGCCTGCTGGATGCCGTCGTCAAGATTGCGCATCAATACAGGGGCGGGCGCCCATCGTGCGCGCACGGGCAAGTCCGGCGCAGGAATAGAGAACTGATTTCACCAACGAGAGCTCTTGTGCTTGTTGGCACACTTTAGGCGCACAACGCACAAAATGCAGTCAGGGCCGGCCCGGACTTGCACCGGCAGCGCCGTGAAATATGCCCGTCATGCCGCTGCTGTTTCAACTCATGGGACAAAAAAAGAAGCCGCGGCTCCTGGGAGCAGCGGCTTCTCGTGCGCGCGAAGTCCGGCTTACTTGAACAGGTCCTTGACCCGGTCGGTCCAGCTCTTGGCATTCGGCGAGTGGCGCTCGCCGCCCTCCTTGAAACTCTTGTCGAGTTCCTTCAGGAGCTTGCGCTGGTGCTCGGTCAGCTTGACCGGCGTCTCGATGCTGATGTGGCAGTAGAGGTCGCCGGGGTAGCTGGAGCGCACGCCCTTGATGCCCTTGCCGCGCAGGCGGAAGGTCTTGCCATGCTGCGTGCCCTCGGGCAGCTCGATTTCGGCCTTGCCGGTGAGGTTCGGGACCTCGATCGTGCCACCCAGCGCCGCCGTGGTCATGGACACGGGCATCGTGCAGTGCAGGTCGTCACCATCGCGCTCGAAGATCTCATGCTGCTTGATACGGATCTCGATGTAGAGATCGCCCGCAGGCCCGCCGTTCACGCCCGGCTCGCCATTGCCCGCAGAGCGGATGCGCATGCCTTCGTTGATGCCGGCCGGAATCTTGACTTCGAGTGTCTTGGTCTTCTTGATCCTGCCGGCGCCGTTGCAGGAGGTGCAGGGGTCCGGAATGATCTTGCCGCTGCCATTGCAATGCGGGCAGGTCTGCTGGATCGAGAAGAAGCCCTGGCGCATGTGCACCGTGCCCGAGCCATTGCAGGAGCCACAGCTCTTGGCGCTGGTGCCCGGCTTGGCGCCGCTGCCCTTGCAGGTTTCGCAGCCTTCCCAGCTGGGGATGCGGATCTGGGTTTCCTTGCCCTTGGCCGCCTCTTCCAGCGAGATCTCCATGGCATACGACAGGTCGTTGCCGCGGTAGACCTGCTGGCCTCCACCGCCACGACGGCCGGCACCACCGGCGCCGCCGCCGAAGATGTCGCCGAAGATGTCGCCAAAGGCCTCGGCAAAGCCGCCAAAGCCTTCGCCGCCCGGGCCGCCTCGGCCGGCCATGTTCGGATCAACGCCGGCGTGGCCGTACTGGTCGTAGGCCGCGCGCTTTTGGCCGTCGGAGAGCATCTCGTAGGCCTCCTTGGCCTCCTTGAACTTCTCCTCGGCCGCCTTGGCGCCTTCACCCTGGTTGCGGTCCGGGTGATGCTTCATGGCCAGCTTGCGGTAGGCCTTCTTGATGTCCTCCTCTGATGCGTTCTTGGCGACGCCGAGGATTTCGTAATAGTCACGCTTTGCCATGAGAGCTTTCAGAGCGTTGGCTTCAATCTAAACAGTTGCGCCGCGTCAAACCCGGCGAAGGGCTTGCGCGGCGTCAGGCAGGGCCGATATCGACGTCACCGACGATATTGGCGCGCCGCTCTTCTTACTTGCTGTCCTTGACTTCCTTGAACTCGGCGTCGACGACGTTGTCGTCAGCGGCGGGCTTGCCGGCCGGTGCAGCTTGCGGCTGCTCGGCTTGTTGGGCACCCGCAGCGGCGCCGGCAGCAGCTTGCGCGGCTTGCGATTCGGCATAGACCTTCTCGCCCAGCTTCTGGCTGGCCGTCATCAGGGCTTCGGTCTTGGCCTCGATGGCTTCCTTGTCGTCGCCCTTGATGGCTTCTTCCAGGTCCTTGATCGCAGCTTCGATGGCTTCCTTCTCGGCGGCCTCGATCTTGTCGCCATGCTCTTGGAGAGACTTGCGCACGCTGTGCACCATGCCGTCGGCCTGGTTCTTGGCCTGGACCAGCTCGACCTTCTTCTTGTCTTCGACGGCGTTGGCTTCGGCGTCCTTGACCATCTTCTCGATCTCGGCTTCCGACAGGCCCGAGTTCGCCTTGATGGTGATCTTGTTTTCCTTGCCCGTGCCCTTGTCCTTGGCGCCCACGTGCAGGATGCCGTTGGCGTCGATGTCGAAGCTCACTTCGATCTGCGGCGTGCCACGCGGTGCCGGCGGGATGCCTTCGAGGTTGAACTCGCCCAGGCTCTTGTTGCCCTGAGCCAGTTCACGCTCACCCTGGAACACCTTGATCGTCACAGCCGGCTGGTTGTCGTCGGCGGTGGAGAAGGTCTGGCTGAACTTGGTCGGGATTGTCGTGTTCTTGGCGATCATCTTGGTCATCACGCCGCCCAGGGTTTCAATGCCCAGGGAGAGAGGCGTCACGTCCAGCAGCAGCACGTCCTTGCGCTCGCCACCCAGCACCTGGCCTTGGATCGCGGCGCCCACGGCCACGGCTTCGTCAGGGTTGACGTCCTTGCGCGGCTCCTTGCCGAAGAACTCCTTGACCTTGTCCTGCACCTTGGGCATGCGGGTCATGCCGCCGACCAGGATCACGTCGTCGATCTGGCCCACCGACACGCCGGCGTCCTTGATGGCGGTGCGGCAGGGAGCGATGGTGCGCTCGATCAGCTCTTCGACCAGGCTTTCCAGCTTGGCGCGGGTCAGCTTGATGTTCAGATGCTTGGGGCCCGAGGCGTCAGCCGTCACATAGGGCAGGTTGACGTCGGTCTGCGAGGAGTTCGACAGCTCGATCTTGGCCTTCTCGGCGGCTTCCTTCAGGCGCTGCAGGGCCAGCACGTCCTTGGTCAGGTCGACGCCTTGTTCCTTCTTGAACTCGGTGACGATGAAATCGATGATGCGCTGGTCGAAGTCTTCGCCGCCCAGGAAGGTGTCGCCGTTGGTCGACAGCACTTCGAACTGCATTTCGCCATCGACGTCGGCGATCTCGATGATGGACACGTCGAAGGTGCCGCCACCCAGGTCATACACGGCGATCTTGCGGTCGCCCTTGCCGTGCTTGTCCAGGCCGAAGGCCAGGGCTGCAGCGGTAGGTTCGTTGATGATGCGCTTGACGTCCAGGCCGGCGATGCGGCCGGCGTCCTTGGTGGCCTGGCGCTGTGCGTCATTGAAGTAGGCCGGCACCGTGATCACGGCTTCGGTCACCTCTTCACCGAGATAGTCCTCGGCGGTCTTCTTCATCTTGCGCAGGATTTCTGCGGAGACCTGCGGCGGTGCCAGCTTCTTGCCGCGCACTTCCACCCAGGCGTCGCCGTTGTCGGCCGAGGCGATGGTGTAGGGCATCAGGTCGATGTCCTTCTGCACTTCCTTCTCGGTGAACTTGCGGCCGATCAGGCGCTTGACCGCGTAGATCGTGTTCTTGGGGTTGGTGACGGCCTGGCGCTTGGCCGAGGCACCGACCAGCACTTCGCCATCTTCCTGGTAGGCAATGATGGACGGGGTGGTGCGAGCGCCTTCGGCGTTTTCGATCACGCGCGTCGTGTTGCCTTCCATGACCGAGACGCACGAGTTCGTGGTGCCGAGGTCAATGCCGATGATCTTTCCCATTTTTTTCTCCTGAACTGAATGCTTGGATGCAGTGAATCTGTGGACAGGTCGCCGCTATTCAAGGGGCAGCAGCCTGTGAATAAGTTTGTGGATTACTTGGGGGCAGCCACGGTGATCAGGGCCGGGCGCAGCACGCGGTCGTTGATCAGGTAGCCCTTTTGCAGCACGGCCACTACGGTGTTGGCCTCCTGCTCGGCTGGCACCATGGAGATGGCCTGGTGCTGGTGCGGGTCGAACTTGGCGCCGGCGGCCGGGTTGATCTCGATCACCTTGTTGCGCTCCAGCGCGCTGGCCAGCTGGCGGCGGGTGGCGTGCACGCCTTCCAGCACGGTTTCGACCTTGGCGTCGGGCGTGGCGATCGCGGCTTCCATGCTGTCCATCACCGGCAGCATGGCTTCGGCGAAGGATTCGACGGCGTACTTGCGGGCCTTGCTCATGTCTTCATCGGCGCGGCGGCGGACGTTCTCCACCTCGGCCTTGGCGCGCAGATAGGCGTCGGACATCTCGGCCAGGCGGGCCTGGGCTTCGGCCAGCTGGGCCTCCAGGCTGTTGTCGACGGCCGCTTCAGGGGCGGCCGATTCGTGGTTTTCTTGCGGGGAGGTGTTCTCGGTGCTCATGGTCTTGGGGCCAACAACGGTGATGCCAAAAGAGGCAAGCGCTCCACATGGGAGCGCTTGCGCTGAAAACAAGAGTCGGATTTTGACATCTGGGCACGGAAAAACCCGTGCTGGAGGCCAAATTCAGTCGATTTGGGCGCTCCAGCGGTCCCATTCGGCCAAACGGCGACGGTCCTGTTTGGTAGGCCGGCCCTGCTCGATGCTGGCGGCCGGTTCGGGCGCCAGGCGGCGGGCCTCGGCTGTCTGCTCGCGCTTGGCGATGCTCTCGGGCGTTTCTTCGTAGAGCGCCTGGGCCTGCGGCGCCGGGCCACGCACATGGCTCAGGCCGCGCACGATCACCTCGCGTTCCACCACGCCCTGGCGCAGCCGTACCCGGTCGCCGAGCTTCATGTCGCGCGAGGGCTTGACGGACTGGCCATTGATCTCGACCCGGCCCTTGCTGATCTCGTCGACCGCCAGCGCGCGGGTCTTGTAGAAGCGGGCCGCCCAGAGCCATTTGTCCAGCCGCAGGCCGTCCTGCTGCGCTTGCTTGTCCTTCATGGCCTGGGTTCTGCGCCGGCTGCGAGCGCCCGCTCGCGCTGTTGCAAGTCGGGCTCGGCGCTGGTGGTCGTCGGCCAGCCTTGCAGGTGCTTCTCGGCCAGGGCGGTGAGGGCGCGCATGCCGGCCGGGCTGTCGTTCAGGCAGGGAATGTAGGCGAAGGCCTGGCCGCCAGCGGCCAGGAAGGCAGCACGGGCTTCCTGGTCGATTTCTTCCAGCGTTTCCAGGCAGTCGGCGCTGAAGCCCGGGCAGATCAGGTCCACGCTCTTCAGGCCCTTGCCGGCCAGCTCGATCAGGGTCGGCTCGGTATAGGGCTGCAGCCACTTGGCCTTGCCGAAGCGGCTCTGGAAGGTGACGCGGTATTGGTCGGGGGCCAGCCCCAGCGCCTCGGCCAGCAGCCGGCCGGTCTTCAGGCATTCGCAGTGATACGGATCGCCCAGCGCAAGCGTGCGCGCCGGCATGCCGTGGAAGCTCATCACCAGCATGTCGCCACGGCCTTCGCGCTGCCAGTGGCTGCGCACGCTGTCGACCAGGGCAGCGATGTAGAGCGGGTCGTCGTGATAGCGGTTGATGAAGCGCAGCTCCGGGACGTTGCGGGTCTTGAGCGCCCACAGCGAGACGGCATCGATCACGCTGGCCGTGGTGGCGCCGGAGTACTGCGGATAGGCCGGCAGCACGAGGATGCGCGTCGCACCTTCACGCTTGAGCTCATCCAGCTGCGCCGCAATCGCCGGCTGGCCGTAGCGCATCGCATGCTTCACCAGCAGCTTGTGGCCCCGCTCGCCCAGCATGCCTTGCAGGTACTTGGCCTGTCTGCCCGTCCAGACCTGCAGGGGCGAGCCCTCCTGGGTCCAGATGCTCTGGTACTTGGCTGCCGACTTGGCGGGCCGCACGCGCAGGATGATGCCGTGCAGGATCAGCAGCCAGACGAGCCTGGGAATCTCGACCACGCGCGGGTCAGCCAGGAACTCGGCCAGATAGCGGCGGGTGGCGCTGGCCGTTGGCGCATCGGGCGTGCCCAGGTTGCACAAGAGCACGGCGGTGCGCGGCGCGCTGCCATGCCGGTAGTCCGGTTCTGCGTTGAATGCCATGAGAAGGGGAAGTCGAGGAGGTCAGCCGCGGCTGCGCGGGCCGGTCAGCGAGAGCGGCTCGGTGTCCGAGAAATGCAGCACCTCGAAGCGCACCGTGGGCGAATCATTGTCCATGGGCGGGCCGCCGAGGCCGATCACGCCGCTGCCGTGCAAGGTGCAGTTGCCGCGCTTGAGCGAGAGGATTTCGCCCAGCGGGCCAAAGCGCACGAAGGTGCCGTTGTAGCTGAGGTCGGTCAACGAGAAGGTGCCGGCGTGCCAGTCGATGCGGGCATGCGAGCGCGAGACGCGGCCGTCGGTGATGCAGTAGGTCGCCTGCACGCTGCGGCCCAGCACGATGGGCATGGAAGCGGTGTCGAACACTCGGTCCAGGTCTTGCCAGACGAGGCGGATGCCGTCCGGCTCCACGGCAGGCACGACCTCGCCAAACTGGGTGGCCGCGGCATCGCCCTGCTGCATGGGCTGGTCATAGACATAGACATGCACCGGCTCGACGCGGCCGCGCACCGCGATGCGGTCCAGGCTGCGGAAGCGGTTCTTGCGCGCCGCGGTCAGGCCGTTCAGCACTTCGGCGGTGATCAGGGTTTCGTTGTCGCCGGCATGGTCGATCAGCCGGGCGGCCACATTGACCGCGTCGCCGAAGCAGTCGCCGCCCATCTCCACCACTTCGCCGCGGGCCAGAGCCACTTGCAGCTTCAGACCGCGCAGCCCCGGGGATGCGCCGCGCTGCTTGCCGCGGGCGACCACGCGCTCCAGCATTTCATGCATGCGGATGGCGGACTTGACGCCGTCGGCCGGGCCTTCAAAGACCGCCATCAGGCCGTCGCCCAGGGTCTTGATCAGCTGGCCGTTGCACTCATCGACCGCTTGCGCGATCACCCCGACCGTATGAGTGACCACCGAAGTGGCCTCTGCATTGCCCAGGGTCTCGAACAGTGCCGTGCTGCCTCGAAGGTCAGCGAACAGGACGGTGCGTTCCCGGATCTGGGTCATGGGCGAGGGTAGGGCGGCTGAAGCGTGAAATTGTTCGCAGTGTAGCGGGGCGCGGGCATGAAAAAGGGCCGGATAAATCCGGCCCTGGTGCGTTACTCGCCCTGCGCGCCAGCGGCGGCAACCTATTTGGAAACCTGATTACAGGTTGTAGCGCAACCCGATTACAGGTTGTGGCGCAACCCAATTACAGGTTGTCCAAATAGGTGCGGAGTTTGTCACTGCGGCTCGGGTGCTTCAGCTTGCGGATGGCCTTGGCTTCGATCTGGCGGATGCGCTCGCGGGTGACGTCGAACTGCTTGCCGACTTCTTCCAGCGTGTGGTCCGTGCTCATCTCGATGCCGAAGCGCATGCGCAGCACCTTGGCTTCGCGCGGGGTCAGGCTGTCGAGGATGTCCTTCACCACGTCGCGCAGGCCGGCCTGCATGGCGGCTTCGATGGGCGCGGTGTTGTTGGTGTCCTCGATGAAGTCGCCCAGATGGCTGTCGTCGTCGTCGCCGATGGGGGTTTCCATCGAGATCGGCTCCTTGGCGATCTTCATGATCTTGCGGATCTTGTCTTCCGGGATCTCCATCTTCTCGGCCAGCGTCGGCGCATCCGGCTCGAAGCCGAATTCCTGCAAGTGCTGACGCGAGATGCGGTTCATCTTGTTGATCGTCTCGATCATGTGAACCGGGATGCGGATCGTGCGGGCCTGGTCGGCGATCGAACGCGTGATGGCCTGGCGGATCCACCAGGTCGCGTAGGTCGAGAACTTGTAGCCGCGGCGGTATTCGAACTTGTCCACCGCCTTCATCAGGCCGATATTGCCTTCCTGGATCAGGTCCAGGAACTGCAGGCCGCGGTTGGTGTACTTCTTCGCGATCGAGATCACCAGGCGCAGATTGGCCTCGATCATTTCCTTCTTGGCATCGCGCGAGGACTTCTCGCCCTCGTTCATCTTCTTGTTGATGTCCTTCAGGTCTTCGATCGGCACGACGGCGCGGGCCTGGATGTCGATCAGCTTCTGCTGCAGCTCCTGCACCGGCGGCAGGTTGCGGGCCAGCACGGCGGAGTAGGGCTTGTTGGCCGCGACTTCCTTTTCGGCCCACTGCAGGTTCAGCGAATTGGGCGGGAAGGTCTTGATGAAGTGCTCTTGCGGCATGCCGCACTTGTCGACCACGATCTTGCGCAGCTCGCGCTCGTAGCGGCGCACGTCGTCCACCTGCGAGCGCAGGATGTCGCACAGCTTTTCAATCGTCTTGACCGTGAAGCGGATGGTCATCAGCTCGGCGCTGATGGCGTGCTGGGCCTTGTCGTACGAGGCGGAGCGGTAGCCGTCCTTCTCGAAGGCCTTGCGCATCTTGTCGAAGTTGCCCGACAGCGAGTCGAGCTTGACCAGCGCGGCATTCTTCAGCTCTTCGAGCTTCTTGGTCAGCGCCTTGGAGCCGCCGTTGCCGTCGTCGTCATCGTCCTCGTCGAACTCGTCGAAGTCTTCTTCGGCCACATAGTCGTCGGCCTCGTCGGCGGCCACGAAGCCGTCGACGACTTCAGAGATCTGCATCTCGCCGGCGCGGATCTTGGTGGCGAACTCCAGGATGTGGGCGATGGTGGTGGGCGAGGCAGATATGGCCAGCATCATGGCCTGCAGGCCACCTTCGATGCGCTTGGCAATCTCGATTTCGCCTTCACGGGTCAGCAGCTCGACCGTGCCCATTTCGCGCATGTACATGCGCACCGGGTCGGTCGTGCGGCCGAATTCGGAGTCCACTGTCGAGAGCGCGGCTTCCGCGGCTTCTTCGGCTTCTTCCTCGGTCGAGGTGGTCGTGGCGTTGCCCTGGATCAGCAGCGTGGCAGCGTCGGGCGCCTGCTCGTAGACCGCGATGCCCATGTCGTTCAACATGGAGATGATGGCCTCGAGGATTTCCTCGTTGACCAGCTTCTCGGGCAGGTGGTCGTTGATTTCCTGGTGCGTCAGGAAGCCGCGTGTCTTGCCCATCTTGATGAGCGTCTTCAGCTCATGACGGCGCTTGGCGGCTTCTTCTTCGGTCAGCGCGGTTTCTTCCAGGCCGAACTCGCGCATCAGCGCGCGTTCCTTGGCACGCGACACCTTCATGCGCAGCGGCTTGGCCTTGGGCTTGTCTTCGGCGACCTCTTCGGTCTCGGCCACTTCCTCGACTTCGCCTTCGAGCTCGGCATCGATGTCCGAGAAGTCTTCTTCGTCAGCTTCGGCCTTGGCGGCTTTCTTGCTGGTGGTTTCTTCCTTGGGCTTGCGACCGCGTTTGGGCTTGTCGTCGCCAGCGGCGGCAGTCTTGGCCGCGGCCTTCTTGGCCACAGCAGCCTTGGCGGGCGCCTCTGCCTTCACTGCCTTGGGGGCGGCATCCTTGGCGGCCTTGCTCGCCTTGGCGGCAGGCTTCTTGGCGACGAGTTCAGCCTCAGCGGCGGCGCTGGCCTTGGATGCGGTTTTCTTGGCAGTCATGCAGATCCTTGGGGTCGGTGCGTGTCAATATTTGGGCGGGCAATGCAGCGGCCACCTGGGTCCTCAACCTTCGCACGGCAACGAAGGCGGCCCCCAGGCGGCTTTTCAGGCATGTCGGACCCATCGATATGGTGTCGACATGCGGCGCGTTCAAGTTGGCGTGAACGTTTGCAATTGCAGCCCTGGCGGATAGGGTGGCCTTGATACCTCGATGGGTGCCCAGTTTCGCTGGGTGGCCGGGTCCGGCAAGCAGGCTGCCGTCACTCTTGACGACGCGCGCGAAAACCCTGAATTATCGCCGATTTGTCGAGCAGTTTCAAAAAAATGGCTCAAGCAGCCGGCCTGAGCTGCTTCAGGAGCCGGATCTGCTCGTTCAGCTCGCGGTAGCGGCCAAGGTCTGCGGCGGCGCCGGCGCTGGTGATCAGGCGCTGTTCTTCCTCCAGTCGCGCGATCAGCATCGCTCGGAGCACGGCGCGCAAATCGTCCAGCGCCGCCTCCTCGGCATGGTCCCAGCCGCCCAGGGCCTGGACCTGCTCGATCAAGCCTTCGTCGATCAGGGCTGCCTCGACCACGGTCCAGGCGCCCGGACCATGGTTGACCAGGAAGCGCTCCAGCCAGGCCACCAGCGAACCATGCGGCTCCGGCAGCTCATGCAGGAGGCTCTGGTCTTCAGGGCTGAGCTGCTCCCACCAGACACTGTTGAGCAGCAGCATGCGCAGTGCGACATCGGCCGGGCCGGCCGGAGCGCGCCGCGGAAAGCGCGGCATGTCTGCGTCGGGGTCGCGCTTCCAGTCCTTGCGCCAGGGCTTGCGTTGCGAAGCCTGCTGCTGAAGCTTGCGGCGCGGGGGCTGTTGTGGTGCCGGATGATGCTCGTCAATCGGGCCGAAGTACTCGGGCGGTGGCCCCTCGGTCATCGCGTGCTCGGGAGGGCTGTGGGAAGGCGATGGCCGGGCCGTCGCGACCTGCCAGAAGGACATCAGCTCCTGATCCGGCAGTTGCGCCTTCTTGGCCAGTTCGCCCAGCAACTGGCGCTTGAGCAGGCCATCGGGCAGCGCCAGCCACAAGGGCTTGGCACGGGCGAGCATCCGGGCCCGGCCCTCGGCGCTGGAGAGATCGCAGCCTTCGGCGCTGGTATCGACCAGTTGGCGCGACAGCGGCACCGCGGCCTCGATGCAGCGCTCGAAGGCATCCGCTCCGAGCTCGCGCACATAGGAGTCCGGGTCGTGCTCGGTCGGCAGGAACAGGAAGCGCACCGTGCGCATCTCGTTGATGTGCGGCAGCGAGGCTTCCAGCGCACGCACGGCGGCGCGCCGTCCGGCGGCGTCGCCATCGAAACTGAACACGACCGAGTCAGTGAAACGGAACAGCTTCTGCACATGGTCGGCCGTGCAGGCGGTACCCAGCGTGGCCACGGCATTGCCGAAACCGTGCTGGGCGAGCGCGACCACGTCCATATAGCCTTCGACGACCAGCGCATAGCCGCGCTGCCGGAAGGCCGCCCGGCCTTCAAACAGGCCATAGAGCTCGCGGCCCTTGTGGAACACCGGCGTCTCGGGCGAGTTCAGGTATTTGGGCTCGCCCTTGTCCAGCACGCGGCCGCCAAAGCCTATGGTCTCGCCCTGCACATTGCGGATCGGGAACATCACGCGGTCGCGAAAGCGGTCATACCTTTTTGCCTCGCCGCCTTCCTGCTCCGCCTCGTGCAGGATCACCAGGCCCGATTCCACGAGCAGCGGCTCGTCATACGACGGGAAGGCGCTGGCCAGCGCGCGCCAGCCTTCGGGCGCATAGCCCAGGCCGAAGCGCGCGGCGATCTGGCCGCTCAGGCCGCGGCCCTTGAGGTATTCGACGGCGCGCTGATTGCCCTTGAGCTGCATGCGGTAGTGGGCCGCAGCGCGCTCGAGCGTTTCGCTCAGCGTGGCCTGGTGCTTCTTGTGCTCGGCGGCGCGTTCACGATCCTGCGGCGAGCGCTCGTCGCTGGGCACCTGCATGCCGGCGCCTTGCGCCAGCTCCTGCACGGCCTCGACAAAACCGAGGCCGCTGTACTCCATCAGGAAGCTGATCGCATTGCCGTTCACGCCGCAGCCGAAGCAGTGATAGAACTGCTTGGACGGGCTGACCGAGAAGCTCGGCGATTTCTCGCCGTGGAAGGGGCAAAGCCCCATCAGGTTGGCGCCACCCTTTTTCAGTTCGACGTGACGGCTCACCACATCGACGATGTCGGTGCGGGCCAGCAGGTCCTGAATAAAGCCGGGTGGAATCACCCTTTCAGTCTACCGTGATGGGCTGCCGCACCGGGCCCGGCCAGCCTCCGCGCACAAAGCCCTGAACCCAGGCGGCGACCTCGTCGGCCGGCATCGGCGAGGCGATGCCGCTGCCCTGGCCCTGGGTGCATCCCAGCTTCAGGAGCGCCTGAGCGTGGGCGGGTGATTCCACCCCTTCCGCTATCACGCCACAGCCAAAACTCTGGGCCAGCTTGATGACGCCTTCCACGATGGCGCGGTCCTGCTCATCGGCCAGCATGCTTTGCACGAAGGAGCGGTCGATCTTCAGCACATCCACCGGCAGGCGCTTCAGGTAGGTGAGGTTGGCATAGCCGGTGCCGAAATCGTCGAGCGCAGATCGCACACCCAGGCGGCGGCAGCGTTGCAAGAGCGCATGTGTGGCATCGACATCGGCCAGGGCGGCCGATTCGAGCACCTCCAGCGTCAGGTGGTGAGCGACCAGCGGGTCATGCCGCCCCAGCAACTCCTGCAGCCGCTGGCCGAAATCGGCACTTTGCAGATGCCGGGCCGCCACGTTGACACTGACGTCCAGCCGCAGGCCCAGGCCAAGCCAGGCGGCCGATTGCTTGAGGGCCTGCTCGATCACCCAGTCGCCCACCCGCACACCGAGGCCCGTGCCTTCCAGCAGCGGCAGGAAGTGTGCCGGTGCCAGCAGGCCGCGCTGCGGATGCTGCCAGCGCAGCAAGGCTTCCACGCCCAGCACCTTGGCATGGCGCATGTCGACCTTGGGCTGGTAGTACAGGCGCAGCTCCTGCGAGTCGAGCGCTTCCTGCATGCGCGCCAGGGCCAGGGCCTGGGCTTCCTTGCGGGCACGCTTCTCGGTGTCGAAGAAACGGGCGGCATCGCGGCCATTGCGCTTGACCTGGTGCAGCGCCTGTGTGGCGTGGCGAAGCAGGGTCTCGCCATCGCTCGGGTCCAGCGGATAGAGCGTGGCACCGATGCTGGCGGTCAGGCTCAGGGGGGCTGAACTGCCCGGCAGCACATGCGGTGCGCGCAGCACATTGAGCAGGCGCTCCAGCGCCAGTTGCGCCTCCTCCTGGTTGCGGCAGCGCAGTACCAGGGCGAACTCGTCGCCATTGAGCCGGGCCAGCAAGTCGCGCCATTGGGGTGCGCTGCGCAGCGCGTGCAGCAGGCGCTGTGCCACCTGATGGATCAGCTGATCGCCGGCCGCCTGGCCATGGCGCTCATTGAGCTGACGAAAGCCGTCCAGGTCCACGCAGCAGACGCAGAGCATGAAGCCCTCGCGCTGGCTCAGCGGCAGTGCCTCTTCCAGCATGTGCAGCAGCTCGCGGTGGGTGGGCAGTCCGGTCAGGTGGTCTTGCCGGGCTTGCTGGGCCAGTTCATCGGGCAATGGCTGGCTGCGGCTGTCGGCCAGCGTGAGCACGTGATAGCGCGCCGGTCCCGCCGCTTCCTGGACGCTGGAGAGCGTGAGTTGGAAGGCGCACAGCTCGCCGTCGCTGCGGCGCACGCGGATCTGCCCTTGCCAGAGCCCGGTGGCGCGCAAGGTCTCGCGTACGACTGCAAGGTCGTGGCCGGCATCGCCGAGTACTGCGCTACTCAGGGGGAGGGCCGGCTGCTTCAAGAGGCGCTCGCGCTCAGCCCTGAGCATTCGGCAGTAGCTGGGGTTGACGTCGACGACCATGAACTGCGGATCGACGACAGCCAGGCCCTCGTTCAGGTGCTGGAACAGGTGGGTGGCCAGCCGTTGGCGCTCTGCCGAGCTGCGCTCCCAGTCCACGTCATGCAAGAGGGTGCGCAGGCGCTCAGCCTTGCCATGGCGGTCTCGCCTGAGCACTTGAAGATGCAGGCGGAAGTCGCGCCATTCGCCACCAGGCTTGATGCGCAGTCGCAGTGTGGTGTCGAAGGATTCCTTGCCGGGCTGGGTTTGCAGCTCCTGCAGGCTTGCCAGGATCGCTGAGCGGTCCAGCGGGTGGCTGTGCTCCAGCCAGCCCAGCCAGTCGCCTTCGGCGCCGGCCCATGCCTGCCAGTTGGCGGAAGCCTGCTTGTGACCAGTCTGCAAATCCCATTCACAGGTCCCGCTGCTGGTCTGGTCGGTCAGGCCCTGCCAGGCGAGTTGTTCCAGCTGCGACTGCTGATAGCGCCGCCCCAGCCAAAGAATGGGCAGTCCCAGACCCAGCACACCCAGGGCGCGGCCCGCAACTCCGAGCCACAGTGATCCGCTCAGGATGTCTGGCGCGACCGGTTCGCTGAGGCTGCGCAGTGCCAGCAAGCCCAGGCTGCTCAGCAAGGGAGGCAGTGCGACGCCAAACACCAGGAAGGCGAGGCGGCCCGACCAGCGGTCCAGTGAGCGCCAGGGCATTTGCCGCAAAAGCATCGCGCCCAGGCCCGGGCCGAGCAATTCGGCAATGGCCTGGAAAAATGCCCACTGCAGGGGCAGATTCCCGAGCAAACCCAACAGCAGCGAAGCGCAAAACAAGGCCGGCAGCAATCGCGGGCCCACGAGGCTCAAGCCCGCCAGGGCCAGGCCGGTGCCGATCAGGTATTCATGGCCGGCCGGGCTCGCCAATATTGTCGGCAGACCAGCCAGAAAATAGGCCAGACCGATCAGCCACGGCGCCAGCCAGTTGGGCATTTTCCGGCGCGCACGGGGCAAGCCAGCATCACCATCGGTCGGCGGGGGCAACAAATCGTCCACGGGAATTGTCAGGCAGGCGGGGCTACAGCAGGCGGCGATGCTAGCAGTGGGTAATGCCCATGCGGGCCGAATATCCCCGGCGGGGCCTGCAAATGGGTGGCAGAGCAAACCCGCGGTGGCTTGGCGGGGCTATTGGCCAGACCGTGCAAAAAGAAAGCCGCCCGAAGGGCGGCTCTTTCAATCAATGCGCTGTCTTGTCCTGTGCGGGCAGGCTCAGACGTGGAAGTCGTCCAGCTTGGCGCCGCCGGAGATTGCGGCCTTCAACCACTTGGGCTGCAGGCCCCGGCCGCTCCAGGTTTCGCCGGTCGCCTTGTTGCGATACTTGGCAGCCACCTTGGTGGTGGACTTGGCGGCCTTGGCGGGGCGGCTGTTCAAATCGGCGATCGTCAGCCCATATTCGGACATCAACGATTTGACCTTGTTGATCGCGTCGGCGCGCTCGCGGTCCTTGGTTTCGGAAATTTGTTGATCGAGTGCGGCGCGTTGGGCCAGCAGGTCTTTGAGCAAAGCCATCGGTGCAAATCCTCGCAAGTTATCAAGAGCCAGCGGTCTGGATTGGCCGATTATAGACACGACCGCCGGCAAACATACTGCGGTGAATATGCAACGAAAGTCACTCGGGCACGGTTTTATTTGAATCCGGCACGGTCCAGCATTTGCTGCACCTTGGGGAAATTCGAGCCAACCACGGCAATCGGGATGGTTTCGGTCTTGAAACTACCCATGGCATCCAGGGCCGGGTTGGCGGGGCGCACGCCCGGCACCGCCGGCCATTCATTGTTGCCATTGGCGAAATAGTTCTGGGCTTCCGTGCTGCTCAGATATTCCAGGAACCTGATGGCGACTTCGCGGTTCTTTGTGTGGCGGGCCACGGCGCCGCCAGCGATATTCACATGGGTGCCCCAGGTCTGCTGGTTGGGGAACACATAGCCGATCTTCTCCACGGCTTCCCTGTCCTCGGGCTTGCTCGAGCGCATCATGCGAGCCAGGTAATAACTGTTGGTCAGGCCTATCGTGCATTCGCCGCTGGCCACGGCCTTGATCTGGTCGGTATCGCCGCCCTTGGGTTCACGCGCCATATTGGCCACCATGCCCTTGAGCAGGGTTTCGGTGCGCTCAGGCCCCAGATGCTCATGCAGCGAGCCGAACAGGGAGAGGTTGTAGGGATGCGAGCCCGAGCGGGTGCACAGGCGGCCCTTGTTCTTCGGGTCTCCGAGGTCCTGGTAGGTCTGCACATCGGCCTTCTTCACGGCCAGCTTGTTGTAGACGACCATGCGAGCGCGGGTCGAGAGACCGAACCAGGCCGTACCAGCGGCCGTGGGTGCCGCGCGCAGTTGGGCGGGGATGCGCTCTTCCAGCACGGCAGACTTGATCGGCAGGAACAAGCCGGTGGCTTCGGCCTGCCAGAGGCGCGCCGCATCGACCAGAAGCACCACATCGGCCGGACTGGCCGCGCCTTCGCTCTTCAGGCGGGCCAGGAGGCCGGCATCGTCGGTGTCCACCCGGTTGATCTTGATGCCGGTGGCCTTGGTGAAGTTGGCATACAGCGCTTCGTCCGTCTGGTAGTGACGGGCCGAGTACAGATTGAGCACCTTCTCGTCGGCGAGGGCGGCTGTGGCCGGGGACAAGGCGAGGGCGGCAGCCAGCAGGCTGCGGCGGGCGATGGACATGCGAACTCCGGACGTTGGGAATGGTCCGGAGTCTATCTCAAACGAGAATGGTTCTTATTTGAGGAGTGTTAATCAACGGAGCGGGTGAGGCTCATGCGGCCGGCGGGACATAGCCCGCCGGCTGCTCAGCGCCAGCGCCGAAGAAAAACTGCTCCATCTGGCGGGCCAGATATTGGCGGGCGCGCTGGTCGGCCAGGTTCAGGCGGTTCTCGTTCACCAGCATGGTCTGGTGCTTCATCCAGGCGGCCCAGGCTTCCTTGCTGACGTTGTCCCAGATGCGCTTGCCCAGCTCACCAGGATAGGGCGCGAAATCCAGGCCCTCGCCTTCCTTCTTCAGATAGATGCATTGAACGGTGCGAGCCATGAGAAACCTCGAATTCGATGGAGAGAAAGAGAATGGCGCGCACTGTAGCGCGCCGACAAAAGCCTGGTTTCAGCTCAGCTTCTTGGCGAAAAACAGAACTTAGCTGAGTTTTTTCACCAGCACCTGCGAGCGCCGGTCCCAGTTGTACTTGCGCTTGCGTTCCTCGGGCAGCCAGTCCGGGTCGACCTGCACGAAGCCGCGCTTGATGAACCAATGCATGGTGCGGGTGGTCAGGACGAAGATGCTCGAGAGGCCCATGGCCTTGGCGCGCTGCTCGACGCGCTTCAAGATGCGGTCGCCATCACCCTGGCCTTGCACTGCCGGAGAGACCGTCAGCGCCGCCATCTCCGCGGTCTTGGCTTCCACGTAAGGGTAGAGCGCCGCGCAGCCGAAGATCACGCCGTCATGCTCGATCACCGTGTAGAGCTCGATGTCGCGCTCGATCTCGGTGCGGTCGCGCTTGACCAGGGTGCCATCGCGCTCGAAGGGCTCGATCAGCGTCAGGATGCCGCCTATGTCGTCCGAACTTGCTTCACGCAGGCTTTCCAGTTTTTCGTCCACCACCATGGTGCCGATGCCGTCGTGGGTGTAAACCTCCTGCAGCACGGCACCATCCACGGCCAGCGGCAGGATGTGCGAGCGCTCGACGCCGGCCTCGCAGGCCTTGACGCAATGCTGCAGGTAGAAGGCCACGTCGGTGGGTGAAGTGGGCCGGGGCAGCCGGGCCAGCATGCGCTTGGCATCGGCCACGGCCAATTCGGTGTCGATGGCGCTTTCCGGGTCGTCCGGGTTCTCGCGCACGCCCGGCACTTCACAGACAAACAAGAGCTTGTCGGCCTGCAGGGCGATGGCGGTGCTGGTTGCCACGTCTTCCATCGTCAGGTTGAAGGCCTCGCCGGTGGGCGAAAAGCCGAAGGGAGACAGCAGGACGATGGCGCCGATGTCCAGCACGCGCTGGATCGCCGAGGCGTCGACCTTGCGGACCACGCCGCTGTGCTGGAAATCCACGCCGTCCACGATGCCCACGGGTCGTGCGGTCAGGAAGTTGCCCGAGACCACACGCACCGCGGCGTTGGCCATGGGCGTGTTGGGCAGGCCCTGCGAGAACGCGGCCTCGATCTCGAAGCGCAGTTGGCCGGCGGCCTCCTGGGCGCAATCGAGGGCAATCGCGTCCGTGATGCGGATGCCGTGGCTGTAGCGGGGCATCTGGCCCTTGGCGGCCAGTTGCTCGTTCACCTGCGGCCGGAAGCCGTGGACCAGCACCAGGTTGATGCCCATGGCGTGCAGGATGGACAGGTCCTGCACAAAATGGTTCAGCTTGCCGGCCTCGACCAGCTCACCGGTCATCCCGATGACGAAGGTTTCTCCTCGGTAGGCATGGATGTAGGGCGCGACCGAGCGAAACCAGGGGACGAAGGTGTGGGGGAAAACCAGGCTCATGTGCGAATTGTGCCGCAGCGTGTGCCATGGCCAGCCAGACACGGCGGGGCGCTGATAATCCGCGCCTCGTGAAAGAAAAGACAGCTCCCACATCCGCAGCGGCCAAGGCCCCCGCGGCGGCTCCGCGGCGCCAGCCTATCCAGGCCAACCCGCTGCCCCCCATCACCTTCCCCGATTCGCTGCCGGTCTCCAGCCGGCGCGAGGAAATCGCGCGGGCGATCTCTGAGCACCAGGTCGTCATCGTCTGCGGCGAGACGGGCTCGGGCAAGACCACGCAACTGCCCAAGATCGCGCTGGCTCTGAGGCGCGGTCGCGCCAATACCGGCAAGCTGATCGGCCACACGCAGCCGCGGCGGATTGCCGCGTCCAGCGTGGCCAAGCGCATTGCCGAGGAGCTGAAGACGCCGCTCGGCGAAATCGTCGGCTACAAGGTGCGCTTCCAGGACCGGCTGCAGCCGGGCGCTTCGGTCAAGCTGATGACCGACGGCATCCTGCTGGCCGAGACGCAGACCGACCCGCTGCTGAAGGCCTACGACACCATCATCATCGACGAGGCCCATGAGCGCTCGTTGAACATCGACTTCCTGCTCGGTTATCTGCGCGAGGTGCTGCCGCGCCGGCCGGACCTGAAGGTGATCGTCACCTCGGCCACGATTGACGCCGACCGCTTCGCCAACCACTTTGCTTCGGCCAAGGGGCCGGCGCCGGTCTTGATGGTCTCGGGCCGCACCTTCCCGGTGGAGCAGCGCTACCGGCCCTTCGAGGAATCGCGCGAGTACGACCTGAACAACGCGATCACCGATGCGGTGGATGAACTGTGGCGTGAGGGCTCGGGCGATGTGCTCGTCTTCCTGCCCGGCGAGCGCGAGATCCGCGAGGCGGCCGAGGCGCTGCGCAAGCACCACCCGCCGGGTGTCGAGGTCTTGCCGCTGTTTGCAAGGCTTTCGCAGCAGGAGCAGGACAAGGTCTTCGAGCCGCACGGCCAGCGCCGCATCGTGCTGGCCACCAATGTGGCCGAGACCTCGCTGACGGTGCCCGGCATCCGCTATGTGATCGACCCGGGCCTGGCCCGGGTCAAGCGCTACAGCTATCGCAACAAGGTTGAGCAGCTGCAGATCGAGCCGACCAGCCAGGCGGCGGCCAACCAGCGCGCCGGCCGCTGCGGCCGCGTCTCCAACGGCATCTGCATCCGGCTCTACGAAGAGAAGGAATTCAACGAGCGCCCGCGCTTCACCGACCCGGAAATCCTGCGCTCCTCGCTGGCCGGCGTGATCCTGCGCATGAAGGCCCTGCACCTGGGTCAGGTGGAGGAGTTCCCCTTCATCGAAGCACCGCCACGCAAGGCGATTGCCGACGGCTACCAGTTGCTCGCCGAACTGGGCGCCGTGGATGATCAGAACGAGCTGACCGCCATCGGCAAGGAGCTTGCCAAGCTGCCGCTGGACCCGCGTGTGGGCCGCATGATCCTGGAAGCCCGTACGCGTGACGCGCTGACCGAGGTGCTGATCATTGCCAGCGCGCTCACCGGCCAGGACGTGCGCGACCGGCCGATGGAGCAGCAACAGGCCGCTGACGAAAAGCACAAGAAGTTCGACGACGAGAAGAGCGAATTCAACGGCTATCTGAAACTGTGGAAATGGCTGGAGGAGTCGCGCGGAGGTCAGGGCGAGCACAAGCTTTCCAACCGTCGCCACGAGCAGCTCCTGCGCGAGAACTTCGTCAGCCCGCGCCGCGTGCGTGAGTGGCGTGACATCCATTCGCAATTGCATACCGTGGTGGCCGAGCATGGCTGGCGGCTCAACGGCGCTCCGGCCACCTACGAGCAGGTGCATCTGTCGATGCTGGCCGGCCTCCTGGGCAACATCGGCCTGAAGGCTGATGACGACGACTGGTACCTCGGCGCGCGCGGCATCAAGTTCTGGCGCCATCCGGGTGCGCACCTTTCCAAGAAGCCGGGCCGCTGGATCGTGGCGGCCGAGCTGGTGGACACCACGCGGCTGTTCGGGCGAGGCATCGCCGCCATCGAGCCGCAATGGCTGCCGGGCATCGCCGGCCACCTGATCAAGACCCAGTTGCTGGAACCGCATTGGGAGAAGAAGGCGGCCGAGGTGATCGCGCTGGAGCGGGCCACGCTCTACGGCATCGTCATCTACAGCAACCGGCGCGTGAACTTCGGCAATGTCGATGCGGCCGCTGCGCGGGAGATCTTCATCCGCGAGGCGCTCGTCAACGGCGAGTGGGAAACACGGCTGCCCTTTCTTGCGCACAACCAGCGGCAGGTGAAGAAGGTCGAGGAGCTGGAACACAAGTCGCGCCGCCAGGACGTGCTGGTGGACGACGAGCTGATCTACGCCTTCTACGACCAGCAACTGCCGGCCGACGTGCATTCGGGCGCCACGCTGGAGCGCTGGTATCGCCACGCGAGCAAGGCCAACGACAAGCTCCTGATGCTCAGCCGCGAAGAGTTGATGCGGCACGAGGCTGCCGGCATCACGGGCAATGCCTTCCCGAAGACACTGCGCCTGGGCGGCGTGGACTGCTCGGTCAGCTATCTGCACGAGCCGGGCGATGCGCGTGACGGCGTGACCGTCAACGTGCCGATCTATGCCTTGAACCAGGTCAGCGAGGAGCGCTGCGAATGGCTGGTGCCCGGCATGCTGGAGGCCAAGGTGATGGCGCTGCTCAAGAGCCTGCACCAGAAGCCGCGCGCGCGCCTGGTGCCGCTGCCGGACTTTGTGGCCGAGTTCGTCGAGTTGAATCCGTTCGGGCAGGGCGGCTTGGTCGAGATGCTCTTGAAGGCGGTGAAGGAGCGCACCCAGCTGGCAATCCAGAAGAACGACTTCAAGCTGGAGCAACTGCAGCCGCATCTGTTCATGAATTTCCGCGTCGTCGACGAGCATGGCCGGCAACTGGGCCAGGGCCGCAACCTCGCGGCACTGAAAGCCGAGCTGGGCTCGCAGGCGCGCTCGGCCTTCCAGGCCTTGGCCGCGCTGAAGCTGCCGGCGGCTGCGCCTGTTGCCTTACCCGCTGCGCCAGCGGCCAAGGGCGGCGTGCGGGCCGAGGTGGCCGCGACCAAGGCGCCCGTCAAGGATGCCAGCGCCCAGTACACGGCCTGGACCTTCGGTGAGCTGCCTGAGCTGATGGAAGTCAAGCGCGGCCCGCAAACCTTGATTGGTTTCCCGGCCTTGATCGATCGCGGTGCGCATGTGGAGATCGAAGTCTTCGACGAGCCCGAGGTGGCGGCGGCCCGGCATCGCCTGGGCCTGCGTCGCCTGGTGGCCTTGCAGCTGAAAGAGCCGCTGAAGTACCTCGAGAAGAACATCCCCGACCTGCAGAAGATGGCCGTGGCCTTCATGAGCCTTGGCACGCCCGAGGACCTGCGCGACCAGATCATTGGCGTGGCGCTGGACCGGGCCTTTCTCGCCGAGCCGCTGCCGGCCGACGAGTTCGCGTTCAAGCGCTGCATCGAGGAGGGCCGCGCCCGCCTCAACCTGATCGCACAAGAAGTGGCCCGCCTGACACTGCAGATCCTGCTTGACTACCAGGCCGCGCTGCGCAAGCTGAAGGACGCCCGCGCGCCCAAGGAGGCGGCTGAGGACATCAGCGCCCAGTTGCAGCGTCTGATACCGAAAAACTTCGTCAATGCCACGCCCTGGGCGCAGGCCCAGCATTTGCCGCGCTATCTGAAGGCAATCGCCGTGCGCCTGGACAAGCTGCGCGCCGACCCGGCCCGTGACAGCAAACTGCTCGCCGAGTTGCGGCCCCTGGAACAGCGCTACCAGCGCCGCCTGGCCGAGTTGAAGGGTCAGGTCGACGGCCGCATGACCGATTTCCGCTGGCAGCTGGAGGAATTGCGTGTGAGCCTGTTCGCGCAAGAGTTGCGGACACCACAGCCGGTGAGCGCCAAAAGGCTGGACAAAGTCTGGAATCAGCTCACGAGCTGAATCCAGACTTTGCCTTTGAGGCCTACTGCTCAGTAGGCGCAAATTCAGGACCAGTTCTGTCGATTGCCCTCTGCCAGCCCCAGTTCAAATAGAGCAAACTCGAACCAACTGTTTCCAAGCCATTTCGACGTGTCCGATATTCCCAGCGCTCCCGGCAATGCCAGCCAGACTTCGACGCCCTTGAGGCGTTTTGGCCGCTTTGAATTGCGTGCCCTGCTCAACAAGAGCATGCGCAGCATGCTGTGGCTGGTGTTTGACAGCCGCAGCAACCAGGAAATGATGCTGTGCATGCCGCGCCAGGCACCCAACAGCCCGGCGGCGCTGGAGCATTGGCTCAAGATGGCCCAGGGCGGCGCGCGCATCCAGCACCCCAACCTGGCCCATGTGGTGGAGGTCGGACAGGTCGAGCAATGGCCCTACCTGGCCTATGACCGTGCCCTGGGAGAGACGCTGGAAGAGCGCCTGGCCCGCCAGGCCAACCCGCTGCCGCTGGACCTGGCCCACTGGCTGGCGCAGGGCCTGGACGGCCTGGCCTTTGCCCACGAGGCCGGCCACGCCCACCGGGACCTGCAAGCCGCCAGCCTGGTGATCGACGCCGCGGGCCATGTCCGCCTGCTGGGTCTGGAGGTGGCGCAGGAGGTGTTCCCGAGCACGGTGGACTTCAATGCCGTGACCCGTCGTGCCGTGCGCGAAGCGGCCGAGGAAGACGTGGTCTGCATGGGATTGCTGCTGCATCGCGGCCTGGGTGGCCGCCTGGTGCTCGATGTCGCCGACCTGCACGAGGTGGTGCAACGCATGCAGCCACGCGGCCAGGAGATGGTGCGCCTGCCCTTCGAGACGCCGCACCCGATCGCCGCACCGCTGCGCGCCATTGCCAATCGCGCCACGGCGGCGCAGGAGCGTCAGCGCTATCACAGCGCCCGCGTCTTCCTGCGCGCGCTGGAAGGCTGGCGCGCGGCCGCCACTCAGGAGGAGGGCGGCCCTGTGGCTGCCATGATCGACCGCATCCAGCGCCTGGGTCATCTGCCCAGCACCAGCAGCAAGCTCCTGCATGTGGCCCAGTCCAGCTCGATGCAGGCCACGCACACCAGCGCGGTGTCCAACCTGATTCTGGAAGACATGGCCCTGTCGCTGGAAATGCTGCGCCGGGTCAACAATGCCTTGCGCATGCAGGGTGGTGCCGGAGACGGCGCCGTGCTCAACATGCAGCGCGCCATCGCGATGGTCGGCCTCAACGGAGTCGAGCAGGCCGCGCGCGCCGTGAAGCAGTGGCCTGGCATCCTGAATGAGCAGAACGCCGCGCGCATGCGCAGCTTGATGCAGCGCGTGCGCCGTGCCGGCGAGATCGCCCAGGCCTTGCGCCCGGCCGGCTACGACGGCGAGGTGGTCTACCTGATCACCTTGATGCAGAACCTCGGCCGCCTGCTCCTGCAGTACCACTTCCCGGATGACGCTCAGCAGATCAAGCAGCTGATGCAGCCGCCGGAGCCCACCGAAGCCAACCCCAATCCTGCCGGCATGAGCGAGGAAGCGGCGGCCTACGCGGTGCTCGGCACCGACCTGGAGACGCTGGGCGCTGGCGTGGCGCGCTATTGGTCCTTGGGCGACGAGCTCCTGCACATGATCCGGCGCCAGTCGCCAGACGCGCCGGTGAGATCGGCCGATACCGATGCCGATCTGCTGCGCCTGACCTGCAGCCTGGCGAACGAGCTGGTCGATGCGCTGGCGGGGCCGGAAGAGCGGCGCAAGGCTGGTGTCGAGCTGGCCACGCGCCGCTATGCCCGCGTGCTGGGGCTGGGCCTGCGCGAAGTGATGCTGGCCTTGCAGCCGCCGGCACCGAACAACAACGGCGAGCCGGTGCAGCGTGTCGCGGCCACGGCGGAGTCGCCGAATGTTTCGGACTCGCCGCGCCCCTCCGCATTG
Source organism: Paucibacter sp. JuS9 (assembly GCF_044043925.2). Classification (NCBI taxonomy): domain Bacteria; kingdom Pseudomonadati; phylum Pseudomonadota; class Betaproteobacteria; order Burkholderiales; family Sphaerotilaceae; genus Roseateles; species Paucibacter sp. JuS9. The sequence goes on along the minus strand of NZ_CP194172.1, from coordinate 2,797,970 downwards.
CGCAGCCGCGTCGCGGCCAGCGAGCTGGGTGGCACCGGTGACGCGGGGCCCCCCGGGGGCAATCGCTGAGCGGGGCGGCATCCACCATGGCTGCCTCCGATTTCAATGCCTCGCTGCCGCCGCAGATCGGCCGCTTCCGACTCTTGCGCCGGCTGGGCGAGGGTGCGCAGGCAACGGTGTGGCTTGCGCATGACCCGCGCCTGGATCGCGAGGTCGCCCTCAAGCTGCTGAGACCGGGCACCGACCCGTCGAGCGTGGACGAATGGCTGCACGAGGCCCGTGCCGTCAGCCGCCTGACCCACGCCAACATCGTGCCGGTGTTCGAGGCCGATGTGCAGGAAGGCCAGGCCTATCTGGTATTCGAGTACGTGGCCGGCCTGACCCTGGCCGAGCAGTTGCATGGCAAGCCCCGGCTCAAGGCGCGCGATGCGGTGGAGCTGATGCTGGGCGTGCTCGATGGCCTGCTGGCTGCGCATGCGGCCGGCGTCGTGCACCGTGACCTCAAGCCCAGCAACATCCTGATCGACGCCAAGGGTCGGCCACGGGTGATGGACTTCGGCATCGCTGCGCGCGTGAGCGATGCCGGCAAGCCGCAGCGCATCGTCGGTACGCCGGGCTATATCTCGCCGGAGGCCGCGCGTGGCGAGGCGCCGGCGCCGGTGATGGATGTGTTCGCGGCCGCCGTGATGCTGGCCGAGATGCTGTCAGGCCAGCGCCTGAACCACGACCCCGATCCCTGGAAGGCGGTGCGCCGCGTCACCGAGCAGGAGTTGCAGCTGCCGAGCGGCTTGAACGCCGATGTGGACGACAAGCTGCGCGCCATCGTCCAGCGTGGCCTGGCGCGCGACGCCCGGGCGCGGTGGCCTTCGGCCAAGGCCATGATGGATGCGCTGGCCGAATGGCTGCATCCCACGGCGCAACTGGCCGCAGACGGCAGCGAAGGCGGCGACCGCGCGGCGCTGGAATTTCTACTGCGCCGGATGCGGCACAAGAGTGACTTCCCGGCGATGTCGGATTCGATCATGCGCATCCAGCGTCTGACCGCTTCCGAGAATGAGAGCCTGGGCAGCCTGTCCAACGAGATCCTCAAGGACGTGGCGCTGACCCACAAGCTGCTGCGCATGGTCAACACCGCGCATTTCAGTCATGCGGGCGGCGGCAGCATTTCCACGGTCTCGCGCGCAGCGGCGCTCATTGGGTTTGGCGGCATCCGCAACCTGGCGCTGTCGCTGATCGTGCTGGAGCGCATGGAGAACAAGGCCCATGCGCAGCAATTGCGAGAAGAGTTCCTGCGCTCTTTGATGGCTGCGTCGCTGGCGCGCGAACTGAGCCCCAATTCGCGCGAGAGCGAAGAGGCGTTTCTGTGCGCGATGTTCCAGAACCTGGGCCGCGCGCTGACCGAGTTCTATTTCCCGGAAGAGGCTCAGCAGGTGCGCCGCATGGTGCGGCCCGAGCGCAAGACGGGCGGGCCGCAGAACCTGGCGGCGCCGGTCAGCGAGGCATTGGCCTCCACCCAGGTGCTGGGCCTGAGCTACGAGCAACTGGGTCTGGGCGTGGCGCGCCAATGGGGGCTGCCTGACATCCTGCAGCGCGCCATGCGCCGGCCCGAGGGCGAGCCGCCGGCCAAGCTGATGGACAACCCGGTCGAGCGCCAGCGCTGGCTGGCCCGGGCTGCCAATGACGTGGCCGATGTGATCTTGCAGAGCGACCCGAGCGAGGCGCATGCCAAGGTGCGAGCGATGGCGCAGCGCTATTCACGCGCGCTGGGCATCACCGCGGATGCCTTTGACCAGGCGGCAGATCAGGCGCGCCAGAAGCTGTCGCAACTGGCCGTGGCCATGGACATCCTGCCGGCCAAGAATTCACCGGCGCAGAGGCTGCTGGCGCCCTTGACGCCAGCGCCCAGCGATTCGCTCTCGCCGCATCAGTTGCATGCAACCTTCGAGGCCACGCAGGTGTTGCAGCAACCGCAATCGCGCGAGCAGATCGCGCAAGTGCTGGCGGCCGGCATCCAGGACATCACCGATGCCATGGTCGAGAGCGTCAAGCTCAACGAGATCCTGCGCATGGTGCTCGAGACCATGTATCGCGGCCTCGGCTTTGATCGCGTGGTCTTCTGCCTGCGGGATGCGCGCACCGAAACCCTGACCGGCCGCTTTGGCCTGGGCTCGGGCGTGGAAGCGGTCGTGCCCTTGTTCAAGGTGCCCTTGCGCGTGGCGACCGGGGCCTTGCCCGACCTGTTCAGCGCGGTGGCCCTGAAGGGCGCGGACACCTTGATCGCCGACGCTTCCTTGCCCAATATCGCCGAGCGGCTGCCGGTCTGGCATCGGCAGGACTTGCGGGCCGGCAGCTTCCTGCTGCTGCCCATGGCGCTGAAGGGCGCGCCGTTTGCGCTGATCTATGCCGACAAGCCCGAGCCCGGCAGCATCGACCTCGGTGAGAAGGAGCTCTCGCTCCTTCGCACGCTGCGCAATCAGGCGGTGATGGCCTTCCGTCAGGCCAGCTGAAGGCCTGGCCTCAGCGGCGGTCGTGACGGCCGTCGCGGTCGCCCTGGTAGCTGCCGTGATAGCCACCGCGGTGGTCGCCGTAGTCGCGATGACGGTGGTGATGCCCGCCCGGCAAGACGATGCAGCCACTCAGGATCGTGGAGAGCAGGACCGTGGTGATGGCCAGCAGGGTGCGACGCGACTTCATTTGAGGGCTCCGTTGTGGGTGTGAACGTGAGCTGTCAACGAGGGCCAATGCGCATGCGAGGACGCGCGCGGCCGACTCTTACCAAGCGATACATCCGCCGGTGAAGGAAGTCAGGGGGAGGAAAGACGGGAGAAAGAAGGGAGGGTTGACGAGCCTTACCCCCGGCACTGGTCACAACGGCTAGGGCTGCTTGGTTCCCCACCTGACCCGGTTGGCCGCGCTTCCATGCGAGGAGGCCCGTCAGCGCGCATTGTATGCGAGCCGCGAGGCCCTCCCCATGAAGTCAGAGACCCAGCAGGCCTTGGCGCATATAGGCCGCTGCCATTGCATACGCCATCGCCAGCACCGCAGCAAGGTAGCCGAGCGAACGTTGCGGGTGAGCGCCGAAGGCAATGTGGGCGCAGGCGAAATAGACCAGGAGTGCGATCAGCTTGCCGAGCAGCCAGCCATCGCGCGGGATGCTGTAGTACAGCGACCCCCAGAGGCTGAGGCCGGTGATGATCATCAGCGTGTTGGCACCGAACACGAGGATCAGGATCGGCCCTTCCTTGGCCCATTGCACACCCAGCTGATAGGCCAGGCCCCGGCCGAAGAACAGCAGCATGCTCGCCCACGCCATCACGACGTGGAGCTTGACCATCTGCGGGTAGAACCAGTCCATTTCGGTCCCGGTGACAGCGGTCTCAGCGCAGCTGCAGGTCGTCGTCGCTGAAACGGATGTCCAGCGGTTCGATCAGCAGCTGTTTCGGGCCTTCTTCCAGGGCCCCGGCCACCCAGGCGTTGATGCCGCAGGCCTTGGAGATTTCAACGGTGCGCGCGGCATCTTCCGCCTTGACGAAGATGGCAAAACCGGCGCCCATGTTCAGCGTGGAATAGGCTTCGCGGTCATCCTGCTTGGCCTGCTCCTGCATGAACTTCAAGACCGGTGTGACCGGCGGCACCGTGTGGATGCGGTAGGTGAACTGCGCCGGGTGGCGCAAGAGCTTGCGCCAGCCGTGACCGGTGATGTTGGCGCAGTAATGCGGCGTGATGCCGGCCTTGTACAGCGCTTCGGTCACGGGCGAATAAAGCACGGTGGGCGCCAGCAGCGCTTCGCCATACGTGAGGCCGGGCTCGATCTCGGTCAGGTAGCCCTTGGGCAGGCGCTCGACCAGCTTGCGCGCCAGAGACAGGCCATTGGCATGGATGCCGCTGGAGGCGAGCAGCACGATGGCGTCGCCTGCGCCGAGCTTGTCGCCCACCGAGAGGCGTTCCTTGGGATTGATCAGGCCGGTGCAGGAAGCCGCCAGGTCGATGCGGCCGTCTTCAACGATGCCGGCCAGCGCCGGTGTTTCGCCGCCGCCCCAGGCGACCTGGCAGGTGTCGCAGGCCTTCTTCCAGCCTTCGACCAGGGCCTGCGAGCGCAGCTTGTCGCCGAACCAGTCGGAGCCACCGGCGGCCCAGTAGGCCTGCACCACCAGCGGCGTGGCGCCGACGGTGATCAGGTCGTTGATCGCCATGGCGATCGTGTCTTGCGCGATGCCGGCAAAGAAGCTCTTGCCGGTCAGCTTGGCCATCTCGTCGGCCACCAGGGTCTTGGTGCCCAGGCATTCGACGATGGAGGCCAGGTAGAAGGGGCCCACATCCACCACATAGGCCGACTCGCCGCGCGAGGCCAGCACCTCCGTGAAGCCATGGCCGCCCAGGTGGGCGCCGGTGGCCGCGGCCGCGCGCTGCGCAGCGATCTTCATCGGATCGATCAGGTCGTAATTGACCCCCGCTTGTTCATAGCTGAGGGTGTCGGGGGAAGAGGGGGCGTGCGAGCTCATAACGCGGGATTATCGTTCAGTGAAATCGATGCAAGCGCCTTGCTACACTGCGCGGCCGTTGAAAGCGGCTAGACAAGAGGTTGACTTGAAGACGGACAGAAACGCGCCTTGCCCTTGCGGCAGCGGACTGAAGTACAAGAAGTGCCACGGCAACCCGCTGGCCCCGGCTCCAGCGCCTGCAGTGCCCGTGGTGGCCGCCAGCAGTGCGGCAATCCTGATGCCGGAGCGTGTGTTCGCACAAGCCCTTGAACACCACACCGGCGGTGAGCTGGTCCAGGCTGCCGCGCTCTACCAGGACCTGCTGCTGGCCCATCCCCGCAACCCTGATGTCCTGCACAACCTCGGACTGGTGCTGTTTCAGCAGGGTGACTTCGATGCTGCACTGGAGCAGATCCAGAGGGCGATTTCCTTCGCGCCGGCACGGCTGGAATTCATCGCCAGCCGCGCGGCCCTGAAGGTGTCGCGCGGTGAGCATGCCGAAGCTGTTGCTGACTACGAGCGCGTTGGTGGTGCCCTTGACGGCGATGCGCTGCACAACTACTCGGTTGCCCTGGGTCGCCTGGGCCGTACGCAGGCTGCGCTGGCGGTCTGCCGGCAGCGCATTGCGCAGGCGCCGGCCGACGCACGCGCCCACGGCCAGCTCGGCAACCTGCTGACCGATGCCGGGCAGTTCGAAGCGGCAGAGCGGGCCTATCGCGAGGCGCTGCGGCTGCGCGCTGACGACAGCGCGACCCACAGCAATATGCTGCTGATGCTCAACTACAGCGAGCATCTCGATGCTGCTGCCCTGCTGCGGGAACATCGCGCCTACGGGGAGCAGCATGGCGGCATCTGGCACAGCCTGCCGCCGCTTCATGCCAATGAGCGTACGGTGTCGCGGCGCCTGCGCATCGGTTTCCTGTCGCCTGATTTCGGCGAGCATCCGGTGGGCTATCTGTTCGAGCCCCTGCTGGCCAATCTTGACCAAAGCCGCTTCGAGCCTTTGCTGTACGCCACGCGCCAGCGCAACGATGCACTGAGCCACCGCCTGCGTGCCACCGGCGCGGCCTGGCGCGAATGCCATGCACTGAGTGATGCTGAGCTGGTCGGACTGCTGCGCCGAGACCGCGTCGATGTGCTGATCGATCTCGCAGGCCACACGGCCGGGAACCGCCTTGCCGCCATGGCCCGCGGTGCGGCGCCGGTCCAGATCAGCTATCTGGGCTATCCCACAACGACCGGCCTGGCGGCCATCGGCCATCGTTTCAGCGATGCCCTGATCGATCCGCCCGGCAGCGATGCTGGCACCGAGCAGACATTGCATCTGACGGGTGGCATGTTCCGTTACGCACCTCCGCCTGAAGCGCCAGAGGTGAGCCCGCCGCCGTTGCTGAACGACGGCCGCGCGACCTTCGGCTGCTACTGCAATTTCTCCAAGGTCACGGCGGGCACCCTGGCGCTATGGGCTCAGGTCCTGAAGGCGACACCAGCTTCGCGCCTGCTGCTCAAGGCGGCAGCCTTGGCTGATGCGGACACTGCAGCCGGCTTGCTGAGCCGTCTGGCGGCGCTCGGCGTTGCAGCGGAGCGCGTGCAGCTGCTGGGCTGGACAGGCTATGCCGAGCATCTCGCGGACTATGCCCGCATTGACGTGATGCTGGACACCTCGCCGTTCAATCTCGCCGGCAATACCTGCGAGGCGCTGTGGATGGGCGTGCCGGTCGTCAGCCTGCGCGGTGCCCGGCCCGCTGCCCGCATGGGCGCGTCGCTGCTCACTGCAGCAGGCCGGCCCGAGTGGGTGGCCGAGGATGAAAACCAGTTCGTGCAGGTCGCCTGCCAGTTGGTCAAGGACGCCAAGGCGCTGGCCGCCTTGCGGGTCGGCCAGCGCCAGGCCTTGCGCGCGTCAAGCTTGCTGGACGGCGCCAGCCTGGCGCGCCAGATCGAGGACCATTGCCAGCGCCTGTTCGCGGCCTGGGCTGCGCAGGCCCAGCCCCTGGCTGCACAGGCGCGCGGCGTGCTCCATGTGGGCTGTGGCAGCCCGGAGGCAGGCAAGCTGCCGGCCTATTTCGATGCCTCGATCTGGCGTGAACTGCGCCTGGACATCGACAAGCAGGTGGCGCCCGACTTCGTTGCATCGACCACCGACATGCATGTCGTGCCAGCCAGCAGCATGCAGGCGCTGTACTCCTCGCACAATGTCGAGCATCTCTATGTCAGCGAGGTGCCCAAGGCGCTGGGCGAGTTCCTGCGGGTGCTGGAGCCGGGGGGCTTCGCCTTGATCACGGTGCCTGACCTGAAGGCCGCTGCCGAGCGCGTGCTCCGCGACGAGCAGGAGCTGCCCATGTATCAGTCGCCGGCCGGCCCGATCAATGCGCTGGACATGATCTATGGCTATGCGCCCTTTGTCGAAGGCGGCAATGCCTTCATGATCCACAAGACCGGTTTTACCTGCCGTTCACTGGCCCAGGCGCTCACGCAGGCCGGGTTTGAGCGGGTGGTCGTACGTTCGCACGGCTTTGCCCTCTGGGCCGTGGCCTTCAAGCCGGCGGCCGGCGATGGCCAGCGCCCGTAAAATCCGCAGCTGAGCGTGCTGCATGCACGCCGCGGGGTTTCAAGCACCGCGCAGCAATAAGGTCATCCATGAGTTACCAGGTCCTCGCCCGCAAGTACCGCCCCCACAGCTTTGAAGAGCTGCGGGGCCAAGAGCATGTGGTGCAGGCCTTGGCCAATGCGCTCACGCAGCAGCGGCTGCATCACGCCTATCTGTTCACCGGCACCCGGGGGGTGGGCAAGACCACGGTGTCGCGGATCCTGGCCAAGAGCCTCAACTGCACCGGCGCCGACGGCCAGGGCACGATCACGGCCCGACCCTGTGGCCTGTGCGAGGCCTGCCGCGATATCGATGCCGGCCGATTTGTCGACTATGTCGAGCTCGACGCGGCCTCGAACCGCGGCGTCGAGGAGATCTCGCAGCTGCTTGATCAGGCGGTCTACAAGCCGGTTGTCGGGCGCTTCAAGGTCTACATGATCGACGAAGTCCACATGCTCTCGAACACCGCCTTCAACGCGATGCTGAAGACGCTGGAGGAGCCGCCGGAGTACCTGAAGTTCGTGCTGGCCACGACCGACCCGCAGAAGGTGCCGGTGACGGTGCTGTCGCGCTGCCTGCAGTTCAATCTGCGCCCGATGGCGCCGCAGACGGTGCTCTCGCACCTGACCAGCGTGCTGCAGGCCGAGAACGTGCAAGCCGAGCCTGGCGCCTTGCGCCTGCTGGCCCGAGCCGCTCGCGGCTCGATGCGCGATGCGCTGTCCCTGACCGACCAGGCGATTGCCTTCGGTGCTGGCAGCCTGGCCGAGGCCGGCGTGCGCCAGATGCTGGGTACGGTGGACCGGGGCCATGTGGTGGCCATCCTTGATGCGCTGGTCGCTGCCAGCGGCCCTGATGTGGTGGCGCAGGCCGATGCCTTGCGCGACCTGGGACTCTCGGCCGCCGGCACGCTGGAAGACCTGGCCAGCCTTCTGCAGCAGATCGCCGTGGCCCAGGCGGCGCCGGCCGCGCTGGACGACGCCGACCCCGACAGCGCCGAAGCCCGCCGCCTGGCCGCCTCCTTGCCGGCCGACGAGGTGCAACTGATGTACAGCATGGCCCTGCATGGCCGTGCCGAACTGGGCCTGTCGCCCGACGAATACGCCGGCCTCCTGATGGTGCTCTTGCGCATGCTGGCCTTCCGGCCCGGTGGCGCGCAGCTGCCGCGTGGCGAGGCCGCTGCGCCGAAGCCGGCGAGCGCGCCGCTGCTGCGCAGCACGGCGGCCGTGGCAACGGTGCCTGTGGCGGCTGTTGCACCGCTGGTGATGGCCAGTGCACCCGTGCCCGCACCCGCACCCGTGCCCGCGCCTGTGCCTGTGCCTGTGCCCGTGCCCGTGCCCGTGCCCGCGCCCGCGCCCGTTGCAGCCGCACCTGCGCCAACACCGGTGGCCTCGAGGCCGGCGCCCGCCGACCTTGACGGCCCCAGCGCCCGCCTACGCCCGCGCCCGGTCGTCCATGTCGAACCCGAGCCTGAAGTGCATGCGGGTGGCGATGAGCCGCCGCCGTGGCTGGACGATGCCCCCATGGCAGACGACGAAGGTCAGCCGTTTGCTGAAGCGCCGGCTCCAGCGGCCACCGCCACAAGCGCCAAGACCTATGCCTCGACCGCTGGCAATGAACCTGAGCTGCAGCCCACGCCCGAGGGCGAGCGCTGGCATCTGCTGGTCAAGGACCTGGGCCTGACGGCGCTGGCCCGCGAGCTGGCCATGCAGGCTCAATGCCTGGGCGAGCAGGGCGGTGTCTGGCGCCTGCGCGTCGAGCGTGAGTCGCTGCGGCAGCCGGCATTGCAAGACAAGCTGCAGGCCGCGCTCAGCGCTGCACTGGGCTCGCCGCAGACTGTCGAGCTGGAAGTCGGCATCGCCACCGATTCGCCTTCCCTGCGCGAGCTGGCCGCCACGCAGGCGCGCCAGCGCGCTGCCGAGAAAATCATTCTTCAAGACCCGGATGTGCTGCGCCTGATGAGCCAGTACCGCACCGCGCGCATCGTGCCCGGGTCGATCAAACCGCTGAATTCCTAGGAGATGCCACCATGATGAAGAACCAACTTGCCGGCCTGATGAAGCAGGCCCAGGCGATGCAGGACAACCTGAAGAAGGCGCAGGACGAGCTCGCCACCATCGAGGTCGAAGGCCAGTCGGGTTCGGGCCTGGTCAAGATCGTGATGACCTGCAAGCATGAAGTGAAGCGTGTCACCATCGACCCAAGCCTGCTGGCGGACGACAAGGACATGCTCGAAGACATGGTGGCCGCCGCCTTCAACGACGGCCTGCGCCGCGCCGAAGAAGTGAGCTCGGCCAAGATGGGCAAGCTGACGGCGGGCATGCCTCTGCCTGGCGGCATGAAGTTCCCCTTCTAACGCGTTGGCTGCTTTAGAAACGCTGATCGAGGCGCTTCGGCGCCTGCCTGGCGTGGGCCAGAAGTCGGCGCAGCGCATGGCCTATCACCTCCTGCAGCATGACCGCGAGGGTGCCCAGGTGCTCTCGAGAGCGCTGGCAGGAGCGGCGAGCGATATCGGTCATTGCGAGCGCTGCCACACCTTCAGCGAGGCGGCGCTGTGTCCGATCTGCGCCGACGAGCAACGCGATGCGCGGCTGCTCTGCGTGGTGGAGACACCGGCTGACCAGGCTGCGCTGGAGCGAACCGGCTCATTCCGGGGTTATTACTTCGTGCTGCTGGGCCGTGTGAGCCCGCTGGACGGCATTGGTGCGCGTCAGATCGGTGCCGAGCAATTGCTTGCCCGGGCGCAGGATGGCCGGGTCGAGGAGGTGATCCTCGCCACCAGCTTCACGGCCGAAGGCGAAGCCACCGCCCATGTGCTGGGCGAGGCCTTGCGTTCGCGACAGCTGCGCTCAACGCGTCTGGCGCGCGGTGTGCCGGTGGGCAGCGAGCTGGAATATGTGGACCTTGGCACCATTGCCCATGCCCTGGTCGACCGGCGCTGAGGCGCTGCTGAATCACCATCAAACTGCCAGGAGTTGCCCGTGAGTCTTGCCAATCTCTGCATCATTGCCGCCTGCTTGTTGCCTGTAGTGACTGCCGCGCTGGCAAAGGCCAAGGGCTTCGGCAAGCGCCGCCGTGATGGCGGCTATGACAACCACGACCCCCGCGGTTGGATGAGCAAGCAGCAAGGCTGGCAGGCCCGCGCCAACGCGGCACAGGCCAATGGCTTCGAGGCCCTGCCGCTGTTCATCGCCGGCGTATTGGTGGCTCAGCAATCGGGTGCCAGCCAGGGCCGCATCGACCAGCTGGCGATCGCCTTCGTGGTGCTGCGTCTGGTTTATGTGGCGCTCTATCTTGCCGATCAGGCCAGCCTGCGTTCGCTGGTCTGGGCTGTGGGCGTGGCGATCAGCATCGCCCTGTTCTTCATCTGAGTTGCGGCTGGCCGGCTGGCTTGGCTGAGGCCAGCCTCGCAGGCGCGGCCTTGGCCGGCGTGCGTGCCGGCTTCTGCACCGATTTGCTGGTTCTGGACGTGTTGCTCGCCAGGCGCTGAGGTGTGCCGGCCTGGGCCGGGTTCAGGAACAACACCACTGCCTGGCCGGGCTTGAACGAGGCCTTGCTCGAGACCTTGTTCCACTGCGCCACCTGCGACCTGCTGACCTTGTAGCGCGCCGCCACGGTGGCAACGCTCTCGCCCTTGCCGGCCTTGTGCGTCACGCGCCTGAGCGGTGGCACATCGGGTGCGAGGTTCATGCTGGCGTTGTCGGCCAGGTGCTCCGAGACGTCCTGGTTGCGCTTGGCGGTGCGTGGCACGAGCAGCGTGGAGCCGCCCTTGACCAGCATCTTGGGCGGGATCTTGTTGATCTCGCGCAGCTGCGCTTCGCTCATGCCGACCTGCTTGGCCGCGTCGGCCGGCTTCATGGTCCTGGGCACGACCCAGGCCGTCCAGCTGGCGAGCTGGCCGCGGTGTGCCGCCAGGTTGGTGACGAAGCGGCCTGCGTTGTCGTAGGGAAGCAGCAGTTGCGCCGTGGCGTTCGCCAGCACCACCGGCTTGTTCATCTGCGGATTGAAGAGCTTGAAGTCATCGATCTCCATCTCGGCCAGCCGGGCGGCCAGCTCCACGTCGATGTCGCGCTCGATGTTGACACTCAGGAAGTACGGATGGTTGGCGACCGGTGGCAGGTTCAGGGAGAAGCGCGCCGGGTCCAGCACGATGTTCTTCACCGCCTGGAGCTTCGGTATGTAGTAGCGCGTCTCGTCCGGCATCTTGATGCTGCCGTAGTCGGTCGGCAGGCCCAGTCGTTCATTGCGCGCAATCGCCTTGGCCACATTGCCCTGGCCCCAGTTGTAGGCGGCCAGAGCCAGGTGCCAGTCGCCGAACTGCTTGTACAGGCGGCCCAGGTAGTCCAGCGCGGCGCGCGTCGAGGCCAGCACGTCGCGACGGTCGTCGCGGAAGATGTTCTGCTTCAGCGAGAAATCGCGGCCCGTGGCCGGCATGAACTGCCACATGCCCACGGCCTTGGCGCTGGACTTGGCATCGGTGACGAAGGCGCTTTCGACAAAGGGCAGGAGCGCCAGCTCGGTGGGCATGCCGCGCTTCTCCAGTTCCTCGATGATGTGGAACAGGTAGCGGCTGCCGCGCTCGGTCATGCGGCCCACATAGTCGGGGCGGCTGCCGTACCAGGCCTCGGCGCGGCGCACGCCGTCGTTGTCCAGCTCGGGCATGGCAAAGCCCGCGCGCATGCGGCTCCACAGGTCAGCATGGGCGGCGGGCGCATCCAGGTCGATCTTGCGTTCCGGGTTCAGCGTGTCCTGCAGCAGCGCGGTGTCAGGCTTCGCTGCGACCTCGGCGGCGGGCGCTGGCACGACGACAGCGGGCGCCGGTGCCGGCGCGGCGACGGCCGCAGCCTCCACCACGGGCGCCGGCACCTCGCTCGGCGGCGGCTGCATGCCGGCGCAGCCGCTCAGGAGGGCGGCGCACAGGGCGAGGATCAGGGGCTGCAGTCGAGCGTTCGGTGTCTTCAGGATCATCGGTATTCGTTCTTCCATTGCCGCAGGGTGGCGAAGACCGCAACGCGGTCGGCGTTGGCGGCAAGGGGTGTGGTGGATGCGCTGGCGCGCTGCACTGCGCTCTGGCGCAGGGCCGCTTCATCGGCGCGCAGGAAGGGATTGATGCGTCGCTCGGTTGCGATGCTGGAGGGCAAGGTGGGCAGCGCTTGCTCTCGCAAGGACTTGCAACGCGCGACGTAGTCGCTCAGGTCTTCATTCTCGGGGTCGACGGCCTGCGCGAACTTCAGATTCGACAGCGTGTATTCATGGGCGCAACAAACGCGCGCATCGCCGGGCAGCGCTGCCAGCTTGTCCAGCGAATCCAACATCTGCGCCGGCGTGCCCTCGAACAGGCGGCCACATCCGCCCGAGAACAAGGTATCGCCGCAGAAGAGGATGGGCGCGCTGCCGTCAGTCGGGTCGCGCAGGAAGAAGGCGACATGGCCGGCCGTGTGGCCCGGCACCTCGATCACCTCGAAGCGCTGGCCCAGCAGCTCGACGCTTTCGCCCTCGACCACTTGCCGGTCCAGACCCTGGATGCCTTCGCTGCCGGTGCCGATGACCGGCCCCTGCAGATGCGGGCGCAGAGGGGCCAGGCCGCCGACATGATCGGCATGGTGGTGGGTCACTAGAATGCCGGCGAGGCGCAGGCCTGTGTCGGCCAGGGCCGCGAGCACAGGCGCTGCGTCGCCCGGATCGACCACGAGGGCTTCAAGGCCATCGTGGAGCATCCAGATGTAGTTGTCAGAAAAAGCGGGCAGGGCGACGAGTTTCATGAATGACGCGTGATGCCTCGATTGTAGAGTTGGCCGACTGGCTGCAGACCGCTCCCGGGCGCTATCTGCTGGCCTGGGAACAGCAACGCCTGGACGTGGCTGTTGCCGACCGTTTCGGCTTCCATGCGCTGCAGCTCGGCCTGCCCGAGCTCGATGCGCTGCGCGCCAACCGCATGCCTCAGCGCTGGCTGGCGCAGGATGGGCAGGAGCAGCAGCCGGCAGCGCGCGTCGTCTTGCGCTGCGACTTCGATGCCCTGCCTTTTGCTTCGAACAGCCTGGACCTGATCGTGCTGCCGCATGCGCTGGAGTTGTCGCGCGACCCGCACCAGACACTGCGCGAGGTCGAGCGGGTGCTGCGGCCGGAGGGGCGGCTCGTGATCAACGGCTTCAATCCGGTCAGCCTCTGGGGCTTGCGGCAGAATTGCGGCCGTCTGCTGGGCGCCAATCGCCGGCTCTTCATGCCCAGGGCGGGCGAATACATCGGCTACTGGCGACTGCGGGACTGGTTGCGGCTCTTGAGCTTCGAGGTCGAGGCGGCCGAGTTTGGCGGTTATGCGCCGCCGCTGCGCAGCGAGAAATGGCTGGATCGCTGGTCCTGGATCGAGCGCATCGGCAAGCGCTGGTGGCCGGTGCTGGGTGCCGTCTATTTCGTCGTGGCAGTCAAGCGGGTCCATGGCATGCGCCTGGTCGGCCTTGCCAAGCGCAGCGCACGTGCGCGCCAGGCCGCGCCGGCTGTCATCACGCAGAACACACACAAACATTCACAGAAGCATCAATGAGCGAATCCAAACCTGCAGCCATGCCCAAGCCCGTCGTGGTGATCTACACCGACGGTGCCTGCAAGGGCAACCCCGGCCGCGGCGGCTGGGGCGCCTGGCTGTCGTCGGCCGGCCATGAGAAGGAGTTGTGGGGCGGCGAGGCCAGCACCACCAACAACCGCATGGAACTGACCGCCCCGATCGAGGCGCTGGCCTCCCTGAAGCGCTCCTGCAAGATCACGATCTATACCGACAGCGAGTACGTCCGCAAGGGCATGACGGAGTGGATCTCCGGCTGGCAGCGCCGAGGCTGGAAGACGGCCGACGGCAAGCCGGTGAAGAATGTGGAGCTGTGGCAGCGGCTGGAAGCTCTGTGCAAGCTGCATGAAGTGCAATGGCGCTGGGTCAAGGGCCATGCCGGCGACCCGGGCAATGAACGCGCAGATGCGCTGGCCAACCGGGGCGTCAGCGGCGCCTGAAGGCGCGCCGATGGGCTGAACAGCGCCCATCACTGAAGTCATGGTCGCCGGCAGTCGCTACAGTGCGCGCTGGAGACAAGAATGACTCAGACTCGTTTGACCAAGCAGCGCGGCCGTGTCCGCGCGACGTCCCTGATCGCCATTGCGGCTCTGGCATCCCTCAGCGCGGGTGCGTGGTGGTGGCAGCACCGCATGCCCGCAGGGGTGAACACAGCCGAAGCCGCAAAGCCGGCTTCTGCCCCCGCCGCTGGCACCCCCGTGAGCGTGGAGCTCGGCCATGTTCAGGCAATGGCCGTGGAGGACGATGTCCAGGCCGTGGGCACCCTGCGGGCGCAGCAGTCGGTGGTGCTCAAGCCCGAGGTCAGCGGCCGCGTGGTCAGGATCGGCTTTGCCGACGGTCAGCGCGTGCGCAAGGGCCAGGTCCTGGTGCAGCTCGACGACAGCCTGCAGGCAGCCCAGCTGCAGCAGGCCGAGGCGCAGGCCGCCATCTCGCGGACTCAATTGCAGCGCAACCGCGAGCTGCTGGCGCAGAGCTTCGTCTCGGCCAGCGTGGTGGACCAGGCCCAGGCCGCCCTGCAGGTTGCGGAGGCCCAGGTTGCTCTGAGCCGCGCCCAGCTGGAGCGCATGCGTTTGCTGGCGCCCTTCGATGGCGCCGCCGGCATCCGTACCGTCAATCTCGGCGACTACGTGAAGGACGGCAGCGAGCTCGTGAACCTGGAAGACGCCTCGACCATGTGGGTGGACTTCCGCCTGCCCGAGCGCGACGTGCCGCGGCTGCGGCGTGGCCAGCCGGTGGAGGTGTCGCTCGATGCGCTGCCCGGCCAGCTTTTGAAGGCTGAAGTCGAGGCCACCGACGCGCTGGTGGACGTGAACGGCCGTTCGCTCCTGGTGCGTGCGCGCCTGAAGGGCAACACCAGCAGCCTGCGCAGCGGCCTGTTCGCGCGCGTGCGCCTGGTTTTCTCGTCCCGGCCCGAGGCCTTGATGGTGCCCGAGGAGGCCCTGGTGCCTCAGGGCGGCAAGCAGTTCGTGATCAAGGCCGTTGAAGGTCCGAACGGCCTGGTGGCGCAGAAGATCGAAGCGAAGCTGGGCTTGCGCCAGCCCGGCCGGGTGGAGCTGCTGGGCGGCGTGAAGCCGGGCGACCGCGTCGTGACGGCCGGCCACACCCGGCTCAATCGCGGCGACGGCCAGGCCCTGAAGGCCGTGGAAGTGGCCGGCGCTGCGCCGGTCGGTTCGGCGCCATCGACCGCGCTGCGCTGAAGGAGCAGCCGCCATGCGCCTGTCCGAAATCTCGATCCGCCGCCCGGTCTTCGCGACCGTGATGTCGCTGGTGCTGCTGCTGGTCGGCCTGGTCTCGTTCAACAAGCTCTCACTGCGCGAGTACCCGCGCATCGACGAGCCGGTGGTCACGGTCAGCACCCGCTTGGTCGGCGCCTCCAGCGAGGTGATCGAGGGCCAGGTCACCAAGCCGCTGGAAGACTCGATCTCCGGCATCGACGGCGTGGACGTGGTCACCTCGTTCTCGCGCTCCGAGTCCAGCCAGATCAGCGTGCGCTTCAAGCTCGAGAAGAACCCCGACGATGCCGCCGCCGATGTGCGCGACCGTGTGGCCCGCGTGCGCGGCCGCCTGCCCACGGCGGTGGATGAGCCCGTGGTCTCCAAGGTCGAGGCGGATGCCTCGCCAACGATCTGGATCGCTTTCACCAGCGACACCATGGACCCGCTGCAGATCACCGACCTGGTGAACCGCGTGGTGCGGCCGCGGCTGCAGACGATTCCTGGCGTGGCCGATGTGCAATTCGGCGGCGACCGCCGCTACGCCATGCGCATCTGGCTCGACGCCGACCGGCTGGCCGCTCACCGCCTGACGGTGCAGGAAGTGGAGGACGCGCTGCGCAAGCAGAACCTCGAGGTGCCCGCCGGCCGTATCGAAAGCCAGCAGCGTGAGTTCAACGTCACCTCCCGCACCGACCTGAACACGCCGGCCCAGTTCGGCGACGTAGTGCTGAAGTCCGTCAGCGGTTTCAGCGTCAAGCTCAAGGACGTGGCCCGCATCGAGGAGGCCGCCGCCAGCGAGCGCTCGCGCGTGCGCTTCAATGGCGTGCCCTCGGTGTCGCTGGGTGTGATCCGCCAGGCCACTGCCAATCCTCTGGACGTTGCTGGCGGCGTCAACGCCCTGTTGCCGGCGCTGCGGCAAGACCTGCCCCCGGGCCTCAACGTCCGGCTGGCCAATGACAATTCGATCTTCATCGCCCGCTCGATCACGGCGGTCTACACCACCATTGCCGAAGCCGTGGTGCTGGTGGCCCTGGTGGTGTTCGTGTTCCTGCGCACCCTGCGGGCCTCGATCATTCCGCTGGTGACCATCCCGATCAGCCTGATCGGCAGCTTCGCCCTGATGGCAGCCGCCGGCTTCACCATCAATACCCTGACCCTGCTGGCCCTGGTGCTGGCCATCGGCCTGGTGGTGGACGATGCCATCGTCGTGCTCGAGAACATCTATCGCCACATCGAGGAGGGGATGCAGCCCTTCCAGGCGGCGCTGAAGGGCGCGCAGGAAATCGCATTCGCCGTGCTGGCGATGACGCTCACGCTCGCGGCAGTGTTCGCGCCGCTGGCGTTCACGCCGGGCCGTACCGGACGCCTCTTCGTCGAGTTCGCCCTGACGCTGGCCGGCGCCGTGGTGGTGTCGGGCTTTGTCGCACTGACGCTCACGCCGATGATGTGCAGCAAGCTCCTGCGCCACAACCCGAGCCCGAACCGCTTTGACCGCGGCGTCGATGCTTTCCTGAACTGGTTGAGCCGGCGCTATTCGCTGGCCCTGCGCGCCGTGCTGGCGCAACGCTGGATCGTGGTGCTGGTGATGCTGGCCTGCGGCGGCGGCAGCTGGTGGTTGTTCAGCCAGGCCAAGTCGGAGCTGGCGCCGCTGGAGGACCGTGGCGTCATCATCATGCCGGTCAATGCGCCCGACGGCGCCACGCTGGAGTTCACGGCGCGCTATCTCGATGCCATCGAGAAGATCACCGCAAGCTACCCCGAGTTCGACCGCCGATTCTTCTTCATGGGCGGTGGCAATGTGGCCCAGGGCACGGCCATCATGCGCACGGTCGACTGGTCTGAGCGCAAGCGCTCGACGCCCGAGCTGGCCCGCGCGCTCCTGCCTCAGATGGCGGCGCTGCCCGGTGTGCAGGCCTTCCCGATCACGCCCTCCAGCCTGGGCCAGGGCTTCCGCGAGCGGCCGATCAACTATGTGCTGGTGACCGGTGACAGCTACGAGAACCTCGCCAAGGTGACGCAGGCCTTCATGGCCGAGCTGGCCAAGAACCCCGGCTTCGTGCAGCCAGACAATGACCTGCGCCTGAACAAGCCCGAGATCTTCATGGACGTGGACCGCGAGCGTGCGGCCGACCTCGGCGTCTCGGTGGATGCGGTGGCGCGCACGGTGGAAACCATGCTCGGCAGTCGCGTGGTCACGCGCTACAAGCGCGACGCCGAGCAGTACGACGTGATGGTGCAGACCGAGGCCGGCGGCCGCGTGACGCCGGAGCAGATCGAGCGCCTGTTCGTGCGTGGTCGCAACGACACCATGGTGCCGCTGTCCAGCCTCGTGAAGGTGCGCGAGGCGGTGAGTCCGCGCGAGCTGAACCACTTCAACCAGCGCCGCTCGGTGTCGGTCACGGCCAATCTGGCGCCGGGCTATTCCACCGGCGAGGCCCTGGCCTACCTGGACGCCACGGCGCGCAAGGTCCTGCCGGTGGGCTACTCGACCGAGCTCAATGGCGTCAGCCGCGAGTTCCGTGCGGCCAGCGGCGCGCTGGGCCTGGTGTTCGTGCTGGCTTTGCTGTTCATCTTCCTGGTGCTGTCGGCGCAGTTCGAGAGCTTCATCGACCCCTTCGTGATCATGCTGTCGGTGCCGCTGTCGATGGTGGGCGCGCTGGCGGCCTTGCAGTGGGCAGGGGGCACGCTGAACGTCTATTCGCAGATCGGCCTGATCACGCTGGTAGGCCTGATCACCAAGCACGGCATCTTGATCGTCGAGTTCAGCAACCAGCTTCGCCAGCAGGGCCGCACGGTGACCGAGGCGGTGGTCGAGGCCGCCACGCTGCGGCTGCGCCCCATCCTCATGACCACCGGCGCCATGGTCCTTGGCGCCTTGCCCCTGGCACTTGCCAGCGGTGCAGGCGCCGAAAGCCGGCAGCAGATCGGCTGGGTCATCGTGGGCGGCATGAGCGTGGGCACGCTGCTCACCATCTTCGTCGTGCCGACCATGTACACCCTGTTCGCGCGCCAGCGGGTGCCGGGCGAGATCACGACGCCGGCGCTGGCGAGCAGCGCTGCCGGCGACTGACAGCCCGGGTTCGTCAGCCCTTGCGCTTGAGCCTGTAGATCGCCACGCCGCTGCACAGCACCGTGAAACCCAGCAGCACGGCGGCGGCGATCTCGGGCGGGATGAAGCGGAACTTGTCCACCCCGCCCGCTGCGAAGACGAGCTGGTCGAGGTGGAACTGCGGCCAGACCGGCACCTGGAAGTGCATGGACTTGGGCAGCGGGAAGAACACGCCCGACAGATAGAGCCCTGGCAGGTAGACCAGGTTGGCATAGGCCGGCGCGGCCGTGCCGCTGACCAGCGAGCCCAGCATCACGCCGAGCGCACAGAAGGGGATGGTGCCGGCAACCAGCACGGCGCTCATTGCCGTCAGCTGCGAACCGCTCAAATGAGCCTGGCCTGTTGATGCCGCAACGATCAGGATCGGCAGATAGGCCAGCACGCCGCACATGACGCCGGCCACCAGCTTGCCCGCCAGCCAGGCGCCGGGCGGCGCCGGCTGAGCGCGCTTGAGCGTCAGCAGGCCTTGCTCGCGCTCCTGCGCCAGCAGTGGGCAGGTGGCGAAGAGCGCGGCCATCGTCACCGCCATCAGCGAGAAGCCGGCAAACATGTAGCGGCCGGCGTCCGGGTCCTTGGCCACCATCTCGCCGGCGACCGCAAAAGCGAAGAGCAGGTAGAAGGCGACCGGCAGCAGGAGCACAGGCAGCGCGAACGCGGGTGAGCGCAGCAATCGGATCAGCTCCAGGCGGATCTCGAAGGCATAGGCGGTCGCCCTGCGATTGGCCGGCATCGGCAGGGCCTGGCTGGTCGTGTTCATGCGGCCTCCTGGGTCAGGGCGTTGAATGCATCGTTGAGCCCGGCCTGCTTCACTTCGAGGCGGGTGAGCATGGCGTCGGCGGCGAGCAGGCGGCGCACGACGGACTCGGCGTCGGTCGCCACGATGACGAGCCTGTCCTTGTCCTCCCTGGCTTCGACAACGCCCGGCCAGGTCTGAACTTCTCCGGCGCCCAACGAGGTCTGGCAGGAGATGTGGCGTCGCGAGACCAGCGAGCGCATGTCTTCCACGCTGCCCGAGGCGATGACGCGGCCCTTGCCCAGCACCGCGACGCGGCTTGCCAGCGCTTCTGCTTCTTCGAGGTAGTGGGTGGTGAGCAGGATGGAGCAGCCTTCGCGCAGCAGGGCGCGGATGTTGTGCCACAAGGCTTCGCGCGCCTGGATGTCGAGCCCGACCGTGGGCTCGTCAAGGAACAGCACCTTGGGTCGGCCGCAGATCGCGATGGCGAACTGCACCTGCCGCTTCTGGCCGCCCGAGAGCTTGCCGTAGGGGCGTTTGGCCAAGGCCGTGATGCCGACGCGAGCCAGCGCTTCATCCACACTCAGCGGATGCTCGTAATAGCTGGCGGACAGCCCGACAAGCTCCCGAACCTTCAGGTCCTTGGGCAGCTCCACGTCCTGCATCATCACGCCCAGGCCCCGGCGTTGTTCGATGTCCTGCGGCGAGCCGCCGAGCAGCCGCACCACGCCGGTATCCGCATCATTCAGCCCCAGCCACAGCGAGATCGCGGTGGACTTGCCGGCGCCATTGGGGCCCAGCAGCGCCAGCAGCTCGCCGCGCTTGAGTTCCAGGTCCACGCTGCTCAGCGCTTCGAGGGCGCCATAGCGCTTGGACACGGCGCGCAAGGAGGCGACCACATCGCCGGCAGGCTCCACGGGCACTGCCGTCGCGGTCACCGCATGGCGTGGATAGGCCTTGCCGTTCAGCACCTTGCCGATCAGCGTGGAACGGACCAGGTAGTGGTAGCTCAGGAACAGCGGAACGAGACTGGCGAGCACGACGAAGGGGAACTTCAGGCTCCAGTGCAGGGGCCAGTCGCCGACCCAGACCTGCAGCGCCACCACCACGGGCAGGTGCGCCAGATAGATCCAGTACGACGCGTCGGCGACATAGCGGCGCGCGGGGCTGTGCCCCGAGAGGAAACGCAGCGCGAGGCCGGTGAGGGCGAAGGTCCACGCCCAGGCGGACACGCCGTAGGCCAGCGCAAAGATGGCCTTGGCGTCCTTGGGCATCGCCATCGGCGGCTGCGTCTTCATCAGGTACAGGCAGACCGCCGATGCCGTGATCGCCAGCAGCAGATGGGGCAGCCAGCGCGCCGTGAGCGCCTGCAGTGCGCCGGCGGACCGATGCACCAGCCAGCCAAATGCAAAGGCGGTGCCGAAGCCGACCGTGGCCGGCAGTTGTGGGACCAGTGTCCGGTCTGGCGTCGGTATGCCAAGCCAGGGCAACCAGGCGGGCAGGGACAAAAGGCTGGCCACCAGCGGCAGGCCGAGCAGCAAGGCGCCCAGCGGCCAGCGCAGCGAGGTGACGACGGCCTTGTCCGCCAGGGCGCGCAGGGTCTCACGCGGATCCAGCTTCGCAACGAGGCCGCGTATCAAGAGCGCCCCGGCATAGAGCCACAGCAGCTGGTAGAGGAACCACAGATGGAACAGCGGCAGCGCACCGAACTCCTTGCCCATCTCCGGTGGTGCCGGCGGTGCGCCGTTGAACATCTTCTGCAGGCCCAGGTACCAGACGAAGATGATGGCCGGGAAGAGCAGCAGCCAGCCAACGATCATCGGCACCGCAATGCGCTTGCCGCGGTTGGCCCAGAAGCCGGCCGTGCCGGCTCGCTGATGCAGCAACCGCGCGAAGTAGCCGGCGATGAAGAAGAACAGCAGCATGCGGAAGCTGTGCGCCACGAAGCCGGCGTCGGCCAGGAAGGCGCTCGGCGAGTTGTCGTTCATCGCCCAGAGCCCCTTGGGCATGTCGGGCAGGAAGGACAGCGTGGCGTGGAAGGCCACGCCCAGCAGCAGCGCGAAGCCGCGCAGGGCGTCGAGTGCGTGGAGCCGCTCGGAAGTGGATGCTTGCGGATGACTCATCGCCGGACCTCAGGAAATGTCACGCCGGCGCGCGGCGAAAAACAGGGGCAGGCACAGCACCAGCAGCGTGAGGCCGACTTCAGCGCCCAGCACCTGCCAGAAGCTTGTGCTCCAGACCGGCGCGGCCGCGAGCATGTTGGATGCGATCTCGGGCAGGCGGCCCACGCCCATCATGAAGAGCGTGACCGACATATTGGTCAGGATGATCACGCCGCCCATGCCCGCGTCCGAGCTGATGTGCAGGGCGCTGGCGAGCACCAGCACATAGTTCAGGAGCAGGTAGAAGCACAGCAGCAGGGCGTAGATCAGGAGGCCATCCGGAATGCCGGGCATCCAGAGGATCAGCCCCGCCGCACCGGCCGTCAGCAAGGCCCAGGGAATGAAGAAGCACAGCAGCAGGCCCAGCAGCTTGGCGCGCACATAGTCGCGCGGTGAGAGCGGCAGGCTCATCACGAACAGCAGCGCGCGGTCCTTGCGTTCCTGCGAGACGCCGAACAGCGCCAGCATCGCGCCCAGGGCGATCACGGCCGTCATCCACAGCAGAAAGCCGACGTTGAACGCCACCTCGCCGCCTGCAGCAACCACCAGGCCCACGAGGCCCGCGGCGACGACGCCGATCAGCAGCCAGCGGTAGAGATAGAGCTCCTTGAGCACGAGCTTGCGCATGACGGTGTTCATTGGCCCAGCGCCTCCCGCGCTTCCCGGTTGTGCATGACGGTGGCGACGAAGATCTCTTCCAGGCTCATGCGCTGCACGGTCTGAACGCTGCTGGCGAAGCGGGCCAGCAGCTCGTCGGAATAGCGGTTGGTGGTGAGTGTGGCGAAACCGCCATCGCGCTCGCTGCGCACGATCTCGGCAAAGGCCGGCAGGGCTGCGCCTGCAGGCAGGCGCAACTGGATGCGGCGCCAGCGCTCCAGGAAGTCTTCCTTGTCGCTGGCGGCGACCACGCGGCCGCGGTCGATGAAGCAGATGCGGTCCGAGATGCGCTCCACGTCCATCGTGTTGTGCGAGGAGAAGAGGATGGAGCGGCTGTCGTCGCGCAGCACGTCCATGAGCTCGGTCAGCAGCTCATGGCGGGCCACCGGATCGAGGCCCGAGGTGGGCTCGTCCAGCACCAGCAGGCGAGGGCGGCGGGCCAGCGCCAGCAGCAGCAAGGCCTTGACCTGCTCGCCGCTGGAGAGGCTCTTCATCGTCTGCGCGGCATGCAGGTTGAAGCGCTTGAGAAGCGTAGCGGCATAGAGCGGGTCCCAGCCCGGGTAGATGGAGGCGATGAACTCCATGTGCCAGGCCAGCGTGGCATGCGGGAACAGGCGCATGTCGTCACTGACGAAGGCCACGTCGCGCTTGGCGGCGGCTTGGCTGTCGGGCATGGCATGGCCCATCAGGCGTATCTCGCCGGCCTCGGGCGCGAGCAAGCCCATCAGCAGCCGGATGGTCGTGCTCTTGCCGGCGCCATTGGGGCCGACGAGGCCCATGATCTGGCCGTGCTCCAGCTCCAGCGAGACATCGTCCAGCGTGAAGAAGCGGAAGCTCTTGCGCACGCCGCTCATCTCTATTGCCTTGGCATTGCTCATTGGGCTTCCCCCTCGTCGCGCATCGCTTGGCGCAGTCGGTCTATCAATTCGTTGTGCTTCATGGCGAGGCTGCGGGCGATGCCGGCGGCGGCGCGGAGATGGGTGTCGAGTTCGGCGTGGTGCATGCCGATGGCCAGGTCTTGCGCATCTGCCACGAAGGAGCCTTTGCCATGCCGCGTGACGATCACACCTTCTGATTCCAGGTCCAGATAGGCGCGCTTGACCGTGATGACGCTGACCTGCAGGTCGGCCGCCAGCGCCCTGATCGAGGGCAGTTCCTTGCCGGCCGGCCAGTCGCCTGCGGCAATGCGCAGCCGGATCTGCTCCATGATCTGCAGGTACATCGGCCGCGCATCGGCCTGGGAAATGAGAAGTCCACTGTGCATAATGTATATACATAGTATGTGAACAGACCGGCAGTGACAAGCCGTGCCCCCTGTTTCGCGGGGTAAATTGCCGGCATCCGTTTCAAGAGCCTCCTCATGCGCCTCACTGCCCCGCTCACTCTCACGCTGCTTCTTGCCAACAGTCTTGGTGCCCAGGCCCATGAGCCGCTGCCGCAGTTGCAGGCCTACAAGGTCCAGCCGAGCTGGCTGACGCCCATCGAGCCCGTGCAGATCAGCGACCACGTCTGGCAGATCGGCACGGCCAACATCACCGCGCTGCTGGTGAAGACCGAGCAGGGCGCGCTGCTGATCGACGGCGGCATGCCGCAGGTGGCGGGCCTGCTGCTGGCCAACATGAAGAAGCTGGGTGTGGCGCCGGGCGATCTGCGCTACATCCTGCATTCGCACGCTCATGCCGACCATGCCGGCCCATTGGCCGCGGTCAAACGTGCCACGGGTGCACAGCTGATCAGCAATGCCGAATCGGCGGTGCTGCTGGCGCGCGGCGGCAGCAACGACATCCATTTCGGCGACGACATCCTCTTTCCGCCGGTGCAGGCCGACCGGCTGCTGCAGGACGGCGAGGCGATCAAGCTGGGCGGCATGACCCTCACGGTCTCGTTCACCCCGGGCCATACGCCGGGCAGCATGAGCTGGTCCTGGACCGACACCCGCAAGGGCGCTGCCGTGCGAACCGTGTACGCCGACAGCCTCAGCGCGCCCGGCTACCAGCTGGTGGGCAACCCGGCCTATCCCAAGCTGCTGGAGACCTATCTGCGCAGCGCAGAGCTGGTCCGCAAGCTGCCTTGCGACTTGCTGCTGACGCCGCACCCGGATCAGAGCGGCTGGAACTATGCCGACGCCGCCCAGCCGCATCCCAGGCCCTTGACCTGTGCGGCGTACGCCGATGCGGCGCAGCAGCGCTGGAAGCAACAGGTGCAAGAGCAACAAGCCAAGCCCAAGCCCTGATCTTCAGCCCTTGCCGGACAATCTTCGCCAATGACCGCCGAAGCCATCCCGGACGCCGATCCCATGCCCCAGCCTCCCTTCCAGCCGGACCTCGATGCCTGCTGCGGCAACGGCTGCGACCCCTGCATCTTCGATCTGCACGACCTGGCGATGGACGAGTACCGGCAGCAGATGCGGGCCTGGCGCGAGCGGCATCCGCAAGCGGTGTGAGCCAGCAGCACTAGCCTATCCCGGCTCGGCCTGCAATCGGACCTCTCCCTCGGTGCAATCCGGCACTGCAAGGCGCGGGCGAGCCTCGACATCATCCGTGCGCCTGTCATTGCGTCTGCGGCGCTGAAGCGGCATTTTCGCTGCTATGGTTGCCGCCGTTCGTGCGGGTCCCGCATTCAAGAAATATCCGTGCCCCGTTTGGCCGCTTTGGCTACCGCTTCAGGAGAATCTTCCATGGAACGCCGTTCTTTCCTCAATGTCAGCGGCCTCGCCGTCGGTTCCTTGCTCTTGCCCGTGTTCGGGCGTGCGGTGGCCGCCGAAGAGCTGATGAGCCCGCTGGCGGTGAAGTTCAAGAAGACGCTGGCGGATGTGGCGCTCAATGCCGCCACCAGTGCCGGCGCGAGCTACTGCGATGTGCGCATCGGCCGCTACCTGAACCAGTTCATCACCACGCGCGAGCTGAACGTCGAGAACGTGGTGAACACCGAATCGGCCGGCGTGGGTGTGCGCGTCATCGCCGGTGGCGCCTATGGCTTCGCGGCCACCAACGACATGTCGCCCGACTCGGTGGCCAACGCCGCCCGCCAGGCCGTGGCCATCGCCAAGGCCAATGCCAAGCTGCAGTCCGAGCCGGTGCGACTGGCGCCGGTGAAGGGCGTGGGTGAAGTCTCCTGGGCCACGCCGATCAAGAAAGACTGGCGCGCCGTGCCGATCAAGGACAAGGCCGAGCTGCTGATCGCTGCGAACAAGGCCGGCATGGATGCAGGTGCCAGCTTCATGCAGTCGGTGATGTTCCAGGTCAACCAGCAGAAGTACTTCGCCTCGACCGACGGCTCCTACATCGACCAGGACGTGCACCGTTTGTGGATGCCGGTGTTCGCCACGGCCGTGGACAAGTCGACCGGCAAGTTCCGCTCGCGCCAGGGCCTCTCGTCGCCCGTGGGCATGGGCTATGAATATCTGGACGGCAAGGCCGAAGACAAGGTGCAGGCCGCCGGTGGCGTGGCCACGCTCTACAAGAATTCCTACGACCTGATCGAGGACTCGCGCGCCTGCGGCCGCCAGGCCAAGGAGAAGCTCACCGCCAAGTCGGTGGAGCCAGGCAAGTACGACCTCGTGCTGAGCCCCGAACACATGTGGCTGACGATCCATGAGTCGGTCGGCCACCCGACCGAACTCGACCGCGTGCTCGGCTATGAGGCCAACTTCGCCGGCACGAGCTTTGCCACGATGGACAAGTGG
Organism: Paucibacter sp. JuS9; assembly: GCF_044043925.2. Taxonomy (NCBI): domain Bacteria; kingdom Pseudomonadati; phylum Pseudomonadota; class Betaproteobacteria; order Burkholderiales; family Sphaerotilaceae; genus Roseateles; species Paucibacter sp. JuS9. The sequence goes on along the minus strand of NZ_CP194172.1, from coordinate 2,772,285 downwards.
AAGAGCAAGAAGTTCAAGTACGGCCACGAGCGCGTGAACATCATTGCCGACAAGGTCGTGCCCGGCTCGCTGGGTGCCGTCGGCTACGACGACGAAGGCGTGGCCGGCCGCCGCTGGGACATCGTCAAGGACGGCATCCTCGTCAATTACCAGGCCACCCGCGACCAGGTCCATATGCTGGGCGAGAACGCCTCGCATGGCTGCTCGTATGCCGACAGCTGGAGCAGCGTGCAGTTCCAGCGCATGCCCAATATCTCGCTGGCCGCCGGCAAGGCGCCTTTGAGCCCGGACCAGCTGGTCAAGGACGTCAAGAAGGGCATCTACATCGTCGGTGCCGGCTCCTTCTCCATCGACCAGCAGCGCTACAACTTCCAGTTCGGCGGCCAGCTGTTCTACGAGATCAAGGACGGCAAGATCGGCGCGCCGTTGGAAGACGTGGCCTACCAGTCCAACACCACGGAGTTCTGGAATGCCTGCGCCGCGATCTGCGATGAGCGCGACTGGCGCATGGGCGGCTCCTTCTTCGACGGCAAGGGCCAGCCTTCGCAGTCCAGCGCGGTGTCGCACGGCTCCTCGACCACGCGCTTCAACGGCGTGAACGTGATCAACACCGCTCGCAAGATCGGCTGAGGCAGGAGCATCTGATGAAACTCCTGAGCTCCGAAGAAGCCAAGCGCCTGTGCGACAAGATCCTGGCCCTGTCCAAGGCCGATGAATGCACGGTCAACCTGGGTGGCAGTCGCACCGGCAACATCCGTTTCGCCCGCAACAGTGTTTCGACGGCAGGCCTCGTGGAAGACACGCAACTGGCGGTGTCCGTCGCCTACGGCAAGAAGCAGGGCGTGGCCACGATCAATGAGTTCGACGACAAGTCGCTCGAGAAGGTGGTGCGCCGCGCTGAAGACCTGGCGCGTCTGGCGCCGGAGAACCCCGAGTTCATGCCGGCGGTGGGCAAGCAGAGCTACAAGACCACCCCCACCTTCAGCCAGAAGACGGCCGACATCGATGCCGACTACCGCGCTCAAGCCGCGGCCTACACAATTGAAGCCTGCCGCAAGAAGGGCCTGACCACGGCCGGCTTCTTCACCGACCAGACCGCCTTCTCGACCGTGGCCAACTCCAACGGCGTGTTCGGCTATCAGCAGAGCACCGGCCTGGACTTCACCTGCACCGTGCGCACCGAAGACGGCCGGGGCTCCGGCTGGGTCAAGCGCACTGCCGGTGATGCAGCGCGCTTCGACGCGCGTGAAGCGGCGGATGTGGCCATCGAGAAGGCCATCCGTTCGGTCGAAGCCAAGGCATTGGAGCCGGGCCGCTACACCGTGATCCTGGAGCCGGCTGCCACGTCCGAGCTGATCGGCTTCATGCTGGGTGGCTTCGATGCGCGCCAGGCCGACGAAGGCCGCAGCTTCCTCTCGAAGAAGGGCGGCGGCAACCGCAAGGGCGACAAGCTGTTCGACGAACAGGTGAACGTCTGGGCCGACCCCTGGGACAAGGACGTGGGCGTGCTGCCCTGGGACGGCGGCTCGATGCTGGCCCGCGAGCGCACCGATGTGATCAGGAACGGCCGCGTCAATGCGCTGGACTATTCGCTGTTCTGGGCCAAGAAGCAGGGCGTCAAGCCCACGGCCGGTCACGGCAACATGATCATGGCGGGCACGAACAAGAGCACCGCCGAGCTGATCGCGAGCACCAAGAAGGGCGTGCTGGTGACCCGCACCTGGTACATCCGCCTGGTGGACCCGCAGACCGTGCTGCTGACCGGTCTCACGCGCGACGGCACCTTCTACATCGAGAACGGCAAGATCCTGCATCCGATCAAGAACTTCCGCTTCAACGAGAGCCCGGTGACCATGCTCAACAACATCGAAGAGATCGGCAAGCCGGTGATCATCGGTGGCGACGAGGTGCCGTACCAGATGATGATTCCGCCGATGAAGGTGCGGGACTTCAACTTCACGTCGCTTTCCGATGCCGTCTGAGCCCATCCCTAAGAGTTGTATGGAGAGGCGTCGTTTCCTGAATCTGTCCGGCGTTGCAGCCGGTTCGCTCCTGGTGCCGGTGATGGGCCGAGCGGTGGCGGCCGAAGAGCTGATGAAGCCGGCGGCGCCGGTTTTCGTCAAGAAGCAGCTGGCCGACGTGGCGCTCGATGCGGCAACAAGGGCCGGCGCGAGCTACTGCGATGTCCGCATCGGCCGCTACCTGAACCAGTTCATCACCACGCGTGATGTGCGGGTCGAGAACATCGTCAACACCGAGTCCATCGGCGTGGGCGTGCGCGTGATCGCGGGTGGTGCCTATGGCTTCGCATCGACGAACGATCTTTCGCCCGATGCGGTGGCGGGTGCGGCTCGGCAAGCCGTGGCGATTGCCAAGGCCAATGCCAGGCTGCAGAGCCAACCCCTGCAGCTTGCGCCGGTGAAAGGCGTGGGCGAAGTGGCCTGGGCCACGCCGGTCTTGAAGGACTGGCGCCACGTGCCGATCAAGGACAAGGCCGACATGCTGATCGCGGCCAACAAGGCGGGCCTGGAGGCAGGTGCCAGCTTCATGCAGTCCTCGCTGTTTCAGGTCAACCAGCAGAAGTACTTTGCCTCGACCGATGGCTCCTACATCGACCAGGACGTCCACCGCCTCTGGTCGCCGATGACGGCCACGGCCGTGGACAAGGCCACCGGCAAGTTCCGCACGCGCGAGAGCCTGGCATCGCCTGTGGGCATGGGCTTCGAGTATTTCGATGCCAGGCCGGAAGACAAGATACAGGCCGCTGGTGGCGTGACCACGCTTTACCGCAACAGCATCGACCTGCTGGAAGAGGCACGCCACTGTGGCCGCCAGGCCAGGGAGAAGCTGACCGCCAAGTCCATCGAGCCGGGCAAGTACGACCTGGTGCTGAGCCCCGACCACCTGTTCCTGACCATCCATGAATCGGTGGGCCACCCGACCGAGCTGGACCGCGTGCTCGGCTACGAAGCCAACTACGCCGGCACCAGTTTCGCCACGCTGGACAAGTGGCAGAGCAAGCAGTTCAGGTTCGGCGCCGAGCGCGTCAACTTCTTCGCCGACAAGACCACGCCCGGCTCGCTGGGGGCTGTGGGCTATGACGACGAGGGCGTGGCCTGCAAGCGTTGGGACATCATCAAGAACGGCGTGCTGGTGAACTACCAGGCCACGCGCGACCAGGCCCACATCATCGGCGAGAGCGCCTCGCATGGCTGCTCCTATGCCGACAGCTGGAACAGCGTGCAGTTCCAGCGCATGCCCAATGTTCTCGCTCGCCGCCGGCAAGGAAAGGCTCACGCCCGACGAGATGGTCAAGGACGTCAAGAAGGGCATCTACATCCTCGGCCGTGGCTCCTACTCCATCGACCAGCAGCGCTACAACTTCCAGTTCGGCGGCCAGCTGTTCTACGAGATCAGGAACGGCAAGATCACGGGCCCCGTCGAGGACGTGGCCTACCAGGCCAACACGCAGGAATTCTGGAACGCCTGCAGCGCCATCTGCGATGAACGCGACTGGCGCATGGGCGGCTCCTTCTTTGACGGCAAGGGCCAGCCCAGCCAGGTCAGCGCCGTGTCACACGGCTCCAGCACCACCCGATTCAACGGCATCAACGTCATCAACACCGCTCGCAAGATTGGATAAGAGACCATGAAAGCAAAGATCACGCAGGAACAGGCCAAGCACATCTGCGACAAGGTGCTGGCGCTGTCCAAGGCGGACGAATGCCGCGTGTCGATCCAGGGCAGCCGCACCGGCAATATCCGCTATGCGCAGAACAGCGTCTCGACCGCCGGCCTGAACGAAGACATGCAGATCAATGTCAGCGTGGCCTTCGGCAAGCGTCAGGGCACGGCTTCCTTGAACGAGTTCGACGACAAGTCGCTGGAGAAGCTGGTGCGCCGCGCCGAAGACGTGGCCCGCCTGGCGCCCGAGAACCCCGAGTTCACGCCGGCTGCGGGCAAGCAGCAGTTCAAGGCCTCGAACACCTTCGCCAAGACCACGGCGGCCATCGACCCCGAGTTCCGTGCGCAGGTGGCCGCCCACAGCATCGAGGAAAGCCGCAAGAGCAAGTTGCAGGCGGCGGGCTTCTTCATCGACAGCTCGGGCTTCGAGGCGATTGCCAATTCCAACGGTGTCTTCGGCTACCAGGAATCCACCAATGTGGACTTCACGGTGACGACCCGCACCGAAGACGGCCGCGGCTCCGGCTGGGTGGTGCGCAGCGCCAACGATGTGAGCCTGTTCGACCCGCGCGAAGCTTCGAACGTGGCCATCGAGAAGGCCTTGCGCTCGGTCGATGCCAAGGCCCTGGAGCCGGGCCGCTACACGGTGATCCTGGAGCCAGCGGCTTCCAGCGACATCCTGAGTTTCATGTTCGGTGCTTTCGATGCGCGTCAGGCCGACGAAGGCCGCAGCTTCCTCGCGAAGAAGGGCGGCGGCACGCGCCTGGGCGAAAAGCTCTTCGATGAGCAGGTCAACGTCTGGGCCGACCCCTGGGACAAGGACGCCCCGGTGCGCCCGTGGGACAGCGGCTCGATGCAGGCCCGCGAGCGCCAGAGCATCATCAAGGACGGCAAGATCGAGTCGCTCGAGTACTCGCCGTTCTGGGCCAACAAGAAGGGCATCAAGGCGCCCGGCCGCAATGGCAATGTGATCATGGCCGGCGGCAGCAAGTCGCTTGCCGAGCTGATCGCCTCGACCAAGAAGGGCGTGCTGGTCACGCGCACCTGGTACATCCGTTCGGTCGATCCGCAGTCGGTGCTGGTGACCGGCCTCACGCGCGACGGCACCTTCTATATCGAGAACGGCAAGCTGATGTACCCGATCAAGAATTTCCGCTTCAACGAGAGCCCGGTCACGATGCTCAACAACATCGAGGAGCTGGGACGGACACAGGTGATGGGAGGGGGCGGCCGCCGTGCGGTCGTGCCGGCGATGAAGGTGCGGGATTTCAATTTCACCTCGCTGTCCGACGCGGTCTGAGCTGAGGCATGGCGGCGGGTTTCGACTTCTACTTCACGCGCCTGATCTATGAATCCGGCGACTGGGATGTCGACATCCGCATGCCTAGCAATGTGCTGAACTCGCTGGTCGAGTACACGACGCTGCGGGTTGATCCGGTGGAGCGGGTGGTGGCGCTGTCGGACCCCAAGATGCTGGAAGCCCCGTTCTGCTACCTGGCCGGGCACAAGCTGGTGCAGTTCACACCGGCCGAGCGCAAGAACTTCGAGCGCTATGTGAGGGGTGGCGGGTTCCTCTTCGTGGACGACTGCAACCACGACATCGACGGCCTGTTCGCCAAGTCCTTCGAAGCCGAGGTGGCGCGCATGTTCGGCGGCAACGCACTGCGCAAGATCAGCAACAAGCACCCGATCTACTCGAGCTTCTTCAAGTTCGACGGCCCGCCCAACACCGGCGTGGAGCTGAATGGCTGGGGCGACGACCTGGTGCACGACTACCTGAAGGCCGTCGAGTTCAACGGCCGCATCCGGCTGCTCTACAGCAACAAGGACTACGGCTGCGAGTGGGACTACGACTTCCGCAACAAGCGCTGGCTGGCCATCGACAACACACGCTTTGCCGTCAACATCGTTCAATACGCATTGGGAGCCTGAACTTGTCTGAACTGAACGCCCAAGACTGGAGTGAAGCCGAAGTTGCTTCGCTGACCGCCAAAGTGGGTGAACTCACCGCCAGCATGTCGCGCGTCATCATCGGCCAGGCCGAGGTGATCGAGTCGCTGGTGATCTGCCTGATCGCCGGGGGCCATGCGCTGGTGGAAGGCGTGCCTGGTCTCGGCAAGACGCTGCTGGTGAAGTCGCTGGCGCAGGCCACCGACATGCAGTTCCGCCGCGTGCAGTTCACGCCCGACCTGATGCCATCCGATATCGTCGGGACCGAGATCCTGGAAGAAGACCAGGCCACGCACCAGCGTGTCTTCAAGTTCCAGCGCGGCCCGGTGTTCACGCAGGTGCTGCTGGCCGACGAGATCAACCGCGCGCCGCCCAAGACGCAGTCCGCGCTGCTCGAAGCGATGCAGGAGCGCTCGGTCACCTTCGCCGGCCAGACGCACCGGCTGCCGCAACCCTTCTTCGTGCTGGCCACGCAGAACCCGATCGAGCAGGCCGGCACCTATCCGTTGCCCGAGGCGCAATTGGACCGTTTCCTCTTGCGCATCGACGTGGGTTATCCGAGCGAAGACGAGGAAATGCAGATGGTCTCGCGCACCACGCATGCGGGCCTGGCGGACGCCGTGCCGGCGATGGACGTGGCCACCCTGATGCGCCTGCAGCAGCTGGTGCGCGACGTCGAGATCGGCGATCACCTGCTGCGCTACGCCACCCGCCTCGTGCGCGCCACGCGGCCGCAGGAGAGCACGGTTGCCAGCGTCAAGAAGCATGTGGGCTGGGGCGCCGGCCCGCGCGCCGGCCAGGCCCTGGTACTGGCGTCCAAGGCGCGCGCACTGATGCACGGCCGCCTGGCCGTCACGCGAGACGACATCGCCGCCATGCTCTTGCCGGTGCTCGCCCACCGCGTGCTGCGCAACTTCGAAGCCGAGGCCGATGGCGTGGCGATAGCCGATATCCTGGCGGCGCTGCGCAACGAGATTAAGGTCGACTGATCACCATGCTGGCGACGGCCTCGCTGCTGGCCCAGACGGCCGACCTGGACCTGGTCATCCGCCATGTGCTGGCGGGCCTGGGCCATGGCCTGCATGCGGGTCGCGAGCGGGGCGCGGGCGTTGAGTTCTCCGAGTACCGCGCCTATGTGCCGGGCGATGAATGGCGGCGCGTGGACTGGAAGCTCCTGGCCCGCGTGGATCGCTACTACGTGCGCGAAGCCGAGCGCGACAGCCATGTGGCGATCTGGCTCTTGCTGGATGCCAGCGCCTCGATGGCCGAGCCCAGCCGCAGCATCGAGGGCCTGACCAAGCTCTGGTTCGCGCGCACCGTGCTCGGCTGCATTGCGGCCGTGGCTCAGCGCCAGGGCGATGCCTTCGGCCTGATCATTGCGGGCCAGGACCGCGTGGCCTTCACGCCGGCCTCGCGCGGGCCGCGCCAGCTGCACAAGGTGCTGGCGCAACTGAGTCGGGTGGAGGCGGGCGGTGGTTTGCCAGATGAGCCGATGCTGCGCGCCCACCTGCATTTCGCACGCTCGCCGAGTTTGATCTTCGCAGTCAGCGATTTCCTGGACTGGCCGTCGCCGCTGTCCGAGGCGCTCTTGCGCTTGCGCCATCTCTCGCATGACGTGCGCTTGCTGAGCCTCTCCACGCAGGCCGAGGAAGACGCCAGCTTCGCCAGCGGCGGCGCCTACCGCGACCCTGAGCGGGTGGAAGGATTGCATCGCTTCGATGCCGAGGCCAAGGCGGCCTACCGCAGCGCGCGCAGCGCTCACTTCGATGCGGTGAAGACCCAATGCCGGCAGCACGACATGCCGCTGCTCACGGCATCGATCGAGCAGGCTGTCGGCACGGTGCTGCGTCGCTGGCTGCAATTGGCGGGGCGGGCATGACGAATGCATTCGCTGCCTGGTGGTGGGCCTTGCCCGTGCTGCTGCTCCCAATCTGGTGGCACCGCGAGAAGCACCAGCGCCTGCGCGCCGAGCTGCTCGCCACCGCGCGTTTCCTGCCCAAGGCGCCGCCGCAGCAGCAGCGCGTGTGGGTCTGGGTCGAACGCCTGCTGCTCCTGCTGCGCTGTCTGCTGCTGCTGGGCGTGATCGCCTGGCTGGCCGATGTGGCCTTGGCCTGGCGGGGCGACACCGTCCTGGTGACGCGTGGCGCCGATCCGGCTTGGGTCGAGGCGCAGATCAAGGAGTCCGGCATGCAGGACGTGCGGCGCCTCGAGCTGCCCGAGGGCGATGCGCTCGCCTGGCTGGCCGCGCACGAGCGCGAATGGCAGGCCGGGGCCCGATGGCTGCTGCTGGCGCGTGGCGATGCCGTGCCCATGGCCGCCGAGGCGCCCACGCTGGCCCACAAGCTGGCGCTGCGTGTGCAGCCACTGCCAGTGCCCAGCGAGAAGCGGGAGCGCCGCATTGTCCTCGCGAGCGACCGTGCCGACGAATGGCGCGCCTTGTTCAAGGCCTTCGAGAGCGCAGGCCAGTGGCGTGACCGCTACCTGTTCGACGAGACGCCGAGCGACAAGACCGAGCTGATCGTCTGGGACAAGCCCGAGCCGCCCGATGCGCGCTGGCGGTCTCCGCTGTGGTGGGCAACCGAGCGCAGCAGCTTGAACAAGAAGGCGGGCGCGCGCAGCACCGTGCTTGCGGTGGATTCCGCAGCCCTGCAGGACATTGATGGCGCGCGGGCGCTCTACCAACGTTGGCAGGCGATGGCGCAAGCGCCCGAGCCCCATGCCGCACCGTCGATGACACTGCAGGCCGCCGCAGGCGCCACGCCGGCCCTGCTGCCGATTGACGCGCTGCACGCCTGGCTCGCGCCGCTGCTGGCCTTGCTGTTCGCGCTGGAAAGGGGGCTCGCGCATGCGCGCCGCCGCTGACGCCTACTCGGCCTTGCAGCCACGCCTCTTGCGCGCGCTGATGGCGCGCCGTTGGCCCTGCTGGCTGGCGCTCGTGCTGCCCTGGCTGCTCTTGCGCTCCTGGCCAGGCCTGCTCGTCGCGCTGCTGGTGCTGGGCTTTGATTTCTGGCGTCTGCGCCAACGGGCGGAGCGCCAATGGCCGCGCTGGCTGGATGCCGCCGTGCCGGCGCTGGAAGACAGCAGCGCCTTGCTGCAGCAGGGCACCGACACTGCAGGGCCGCTGGCCCGTCTGCAGCAGCAGCGTCTTCTGGGCCGGCTCGCACAGGCGGTCGACGCCGAGGCGCTGCGCCGCATCGCCAGCGTGCAGGCCCGCTTCGACAGGCGCTGGTTGGCGCTGAGCTTTGCGGCAGCGGCGATGCTGTGGCTGTGGCCGGGGCAGTCGTCCGGTCTTGCACCGCAGGCGTTGCCAGCATCGGCGGCGGCTGCCAATGAGCTGCTGCTGCAGGTCACGCCACCGGCCTACACCGGCTTCGCCGCCTACGAGACCGCGCCCAAGGCCTTGCAGGTGCCCGAGCACAGCGAGATCCGCTGGTGCCTGAAGACCGAGCCGGCCAATGCTGCTGCCATCGAGCTGAGTGACGGCAGCCGCCTACCGTTCGCACCGCGCTGCGCGAGCTGGCAGGCCAACGAGGCGATGTTCTGGCGCTGGCAAGGGCAGCGCTACACGGTGCTGGTCACGCCCGACGGAGCGCCGCGCATCGCCATCGAATCGCCCGATGAACTGATCCAGGTGCTGGCCCGCGACGCGCGCTCGGCCCGCATCGCCGTGACCGTCAGCGATGACTACAAGATCGAGCGGGCCAGCCTGCACCTGACGCTGGCGCGCGGCAGTGGCGAGAACATTCGCTTCAGCGACCGCGAGCTGCCCCTGCCGGTGAGCAGCGACCCGCGCCAGCGCCGCTGGGACAAGACCTGGCTGCTCTCCGAGCTGGGCATGGAGCCGGGCGACGAGCTCTACTTCTTCGTGCGCGCGGCCGACAACGCCGCGCCGCGCCCCCACATCGTCAGCTCGCCCACCTACACGCTGCGCCTGCCCGGCCTGCAAGCGGCCGAGACCGAGAGCTCGGCCCTGCCCATGCTGGTCAAGCCCGAGAACCTGCGCAGCCAGCGCCAGATCATCATAGACACCGAGCAACTGCTCAGCGAGATGAAGGCCAACCCGCGCTTCCCGCCGGGGCAACTGCGCGCGCGCAGCGAGGCGATTGCGGCCGACCAGTCCCGCCTGCGGCTGCGCTACGGCCAGTTCCTTGGTGAGGAGTCCAGCCTTTTTGGGGACGAACATGGCGATGAGCATGGGGGCGAGCATGGGAGCGAAGACAAGCAGGACATCCTCCACCGCTTCGGCCATGCGCACGACCAGGCCGAGAACGCCACGCTGTTCGACGAGGCGACCAAAAAGATGCTGCGTCGCGCGCTCTCGGCCATGTGGGATGCCGAGAAGCAGCTGCGCGCGATAGCGCCGCAGCCGGCCTTGCCGCATGAATACAAGGCGCTGGAGGCGATCAAGCAGCTGCAGCAGGCCGACCGCATCTACCTGCACCGCACCGCCTTCGCGCCACCGCCGATCAAGGAAGAAAAGCGCATGAGTGGCGATGCCGTGGGCACCGCACCCTACCGCCGCGAGCAGGGCGCCATGCCTGAGACCGTGCCCGCGAACCTGCGCGAACTGATGGCCGCGCTGGCCAGCGAGCAAGCGGCGCTGCCCGCGCTCTGGAGCCGCACCGCGCAGGATTGGATACGCGAGCGCATCCGCGCCGACGAAGACCGCCTCGCCGCCCAGCGCGCGCTGCAGGACGTGATGGATGGCTGCGCCAATTGCCGGCCCGCACTGCGCGCCTGGCTGCGCGGCAGCGTTTCCGAAGCTGGCGTTCGCCTGCAGGCCGAGCCGACCACGGCCACGCCCTTCAGCAGGGCCTGGCAGCAACGGAGCGAGCCATGAGCGGGGCGGTGCTCATTGCCGGCGCCGTCGGCCTGATTGGCGCGGTGAGTGCGATGCTCTACCTGCGCGCGCGTCAATGGATCAACGCAGCCCTGGTCCTGCTCGCGGCAGCGGGCCTCGCCTTGCTGATCGCCGAGCCCACCATGCCAGGCGAACGCGCGCAGGCCTCCGCGCCAGCGCCTTCAAGCGAGCCCGGCATCCAGCTCGACTTCCCGCGCCAGCTGGCCCTCGGTCGCACATTCAGCTTGACGCTCAAGCGCAGCCAGCCGCTCGCGAGCTGGCGCCTGCAGCTGCTCGATGAAAACGGCAGCCTGCTTGCGCAGACCAGCGCCAGCGGCGCCGAGGCCTCGGTGAGTTGGCTGCCGCCGGTGGCTGAAGCCATGATCTTGCAAGCCCGCGTGCTCGATGCCGCCGGCAAGCCGCTGGAACAAGGCCCCGTGCCGTTGGACGTGCAGGAAAGCGCGCCGCTGCAGGTCTGGGGCCGCTTCGGTGCACCGTCCTTCGACGCGCAGGCGCTCAACCAACTGCTGCTGGCCAGCGGCGCCAACCTCGATTGGCAGCTCACGCTCGGCAAGACCGTCACCCGTGCCGAAACGCCGCGCAGCGCCATGGCCACGCCCGAGCTGATCCTCATCGATGCGGCCCATTTTGAGAGCCTCGCTGCCAGCGCGCGCCAGGCCTTGCTGGCGCAAGTGAGGCAGGGCGTGCCGCTGGTCGTGCTGGCCGGCAATGCGCGCGATGCCGGCGTGTGGAGTCGCGAGCTGCAACTGCCGCTGGCGCCGCAGGAGCCCGCGACCTTGCAGCCCCTGCCTGGCTTGGAGTTGTCGTTCGCTGCGCTCCGGCCCTCGATCAGCGAACGCGGCGCCTGGCGTGCCAACGCGACCGACAGGCCCTGGCTCTGGCAGCGCCGCTGGCAGCACGGCCGCATCGTCTGGCTGGGCCTCACCGATTGGCACCGCCATGCAATCAGTTCGCCGCAGCTGCTCGGCAGCTGGTGGCAAAGCGTGCTCGATCAGGCGGGCCTGCGTCAGCAGCGCGAGGCGCAGTGGGTGTTCCCGGATGCGATGCCTCGGGCCGGCGAGCGCACGGTGGTCTGCCTGCGTGGTGGCGCTGGCGAACTGGCAGCGGAGGCCCCCGCAGACCGAGTGCGGCTCCAGCTGCAGCGGCGTGCGGATCGCGCTGACGATGCCTGTGCTGCGCTTTGGCCGCGTTCAGCGGGATGGCTGGTGATCGCGCCAGAGGAGGGCAAACTCGCGGCGGCGCGGATGTATGTCTTCGGCAAGGACGCTTGGCCGCAATGGCAGCAGGCGATCAAGCGCGAGGCGGCCGTGGTGCAGGCAGCGGATCTGGCGCGTGCGGTGTCGCAGTCAGCTGCTGCTTCAGTGCCCGCATGGCTGCTCGGGCTACTGTTTGGTCTTGGAGCGTTGGCGCTGTGGTGGCGGGAGCGTCGGTGATGTTTGGTTCAAGGCAGCTTGTTGTTGCTGCAGCGGCTTCTTTTGAAGCTGTCCCAGGGCCATGAGCGTGCCGAATGCGAGCAGCCCCAAAGCCGTGGTGAGCCACAGCGCTTGCCCCTGCCATCGATCCAAGGCGATGCCGAACAACCAAGGCGCAAAGGCCTGAGCAATGCGCGCAGGCAGCATGAGCATGCCTTGGCGATGGCCATAGCCTTGGGCACCAAAGAGCACCAGTGGCAAGGTTCCCTTTGCGATGGTCAGCACGCCATTGCCTGCGCCATGCAGCACACCGAAGGCAATGCCCGCGGGTGCCCCGATGATCAGCAGGCCAAGCGCGCCCAGCGGATGTGTCAGCGTTGCCAGTCGAGCCGACAGCAGTGGGTGCACTCGGCGCAGGAAGCCGAACTCGAACAGGCGTGCGGCGACCTGCGATGGACCGATCAGTGCAGCGATGCCGACGGCGCCTGCCACGCCAATGCCAAACCCTTGCAACAGGCGCGGGAAATGCGCGGCCATGGCCGTGCTGGTGAACCAGGTGGTGGCAAACACGAACGACAAGGCCAGCACCGGCGCGAGTCCCGGTTCAGCGATCGCTGGCTCATCTTTCACATCGGCCGTCGCCGCAATCAATTCCTGCCCTGTCTCGGCGCGCGGCAGGCTCAGATTCAAGGGCAGACCGACCATCACATGCAACGCGGCCCAAGTCCAGCAGGCTTCACGCCATCCCCACTGCGCACTGACCCAGGCGCTCAGCGGCCACCCCACGGTGCTGGCGAATCCGGCAATCAGGGTGATGCCGGTAATCATGTGGCGAGACTCCAGCCGGTGCAGCCTGACGATGGTGGCGAAGGCGGCTTCGTACAAGCCGCTGCCCATTGCGATGCCCATCACGACCCAGGCCAGCAGAACACCGGTGAAGCTCGTGCTGCCGGCCATCAAGGCCAGGCCTGCAGCGAAGAGCAGACTGGTGCCTGCCAGCACCGGCCGGCCCCCGTGCTGGTCGATGAGGCGCCCGGCCCGAGGGCCGATCAAGGCTGAGACGATCAGCGCAACAGAGAAGGTCGCAAAGATGTCCGGCGCACTCAGCCCCAGCGAGCGGGCCATGGGCTGTGCCAGCATCGCCGGGAGGTAGTAGGACGAGGCCCACGCCAGTGTCTGGGCAGAGCCCAGCGCAATGACGGTCGCCGTCCGCCCTGTTCGCCTGCTCATCCGCAGCATGTCGAGGCGGCTGCAGCAGTCGCCGGCGCGGGCTTTGGGCCGCAGCACGACGATGCAGCCGGCTGGCTTGCAACAACGGGCGCCACAGGCTTGGCGGCCAATGATTCGGCCGCGGGCGCGCCGCAGCAGGCCTCGCTGCCCGCGTCGGAATCCGTCGGGCCGATGGAGCAGACCCCTGTCTCTGGCAGGTCCAGCTCAACCCTGTCGGCTGCCTCAAGGTCGCCCGCCAAAGCCGCCACAACGGATCGCGCCTGCTCGAAGCCGGTGGCCATCAGGAAGGTCGGTGCTCGGCCATAGCTCTTCACGCCGATCGTGTAAAAGCCCGGCTCGGGATGTGCCAGCTCGCGATGACCGTGGGGCCGCACCGTCCCGCAGCTGTGCAGGTTCGGGTCGATCAAGGGGCCTAGTGGCTCGGTGGATTCCAGCCAGGGGTCCAGCTTCAGGCGCAACTCGTTGCTCAGGCTCAGGTCCGGGCGCTGGCCGGTCGCACAGATGATTTCGTCGATGCCCGCTACTTCGACTGGCTGGCGCCGTGCATCGATGCCATGTACCGAGAGTTGCCCCGAAGGCTCCTGCCGAATCTCGGTGATGCGCACGCCGCTGAAGAACTCCATCTCGCCGCTGTCACGCAAACGCCGCAGCGAACTGCCCAGTTCGCCTCGGGCCGGCAACGCATCGGCACTGCCGCCACCGAAAGCCCGCTGCAGATCGGGCGAGCGAACCGCCCAGGCCAAGCGGGTGCCGGGCGATTGCTTGGCAAGGTCTGCCAGGTACAGCAGTGCGTTGGCCGCCGAATGGCCGGCACCCACCACCAGGGTCCGCTTGCCGGCATAGCGTGCGCGCTGCGAGCCGGCGATGTCTGGAATGCCGTAGAAGACTTGCGCGGCCACCGCGGCCTCGCCAATCGCAGGGAGCCCGTTGGCGCCGATGGGATTGGGGGTGCCCCAGGTGCCCGTTGCGTCGATCACGGCGCGAGCACGCAATTCCTGCTCGCGCCCGTCCTGGACAAAGCGAACCACGAAGGCGGCCTGGTCGCGGCCGGTGGTCTTCACCTTGTCGTAGCCCTCGCGGCTGATGGCAAGCACGCGCGCTCCGAGCTTCAACGCCCGGGCGACCTCCGGCAGCGCGGCGAACGGTTGCATGACTCGATTGACGATGTCCGCGGCATGGGGCAGTTCGGCCTCTGGCGGCGCCGTCCAGCTGGTGGGTTTCAGCAGCCGCGCCACGGCAGCATCAACGTTGTATCTCCAGGGCGAGAACAAGCGGACATGACCGTAGTCCAGGAGGTTGGCACCGACGCGGCTCCCGGCCTCTAGCGCGACGAAGGGCAGACCTCTTTCGATCAGCTGGGCCACGGCAGCGAGGCCTACTGGACCTGCACCAAGCACCGCGATGGGCAGGTCAGCCTCCACCTCGGGTGCCTCGCGCAGGGTCAGGCTCATGAAGGCGGCACAGGCTGGGCAGGCGCCCTGGAACTCCGCCGAGGCCTTCAAGGCAGCGGGAGCGCCTTCCAGCTTGCCGCGCTTGAAACCGTACAAGGCGAAGTATTCCGGTGCGGTGACGGTCAGCAGATGGAGCGAAGCGATATCGCGCGCCCGCGCCTGTTGCAGCATGGTTTGCAAGAGCAGGCGGCCGATGCCTTGCTTGTGCAGGCCGGGCGCCACGGCCACCGAGCGCAGCAGCGCCAAGGAGCCATAGACCTCGGCGCCGGCGCAGCCGACGACCTCACCGTTCGAGACGGCAAGCACGTAGGTGGAGAGGTGGGCTTGCGCACCCTCCGTTGGAAGCTTGTTGGTCAGTAACAGGGCCTCCACGGCGGGCCAGTCGGCGGCGCCCGCCTGGCGCAGGGAAACTTGGTTCAGCAACATGACGGTTTGTCCTTGACGTCTTTGGCTTCAGGCGGCGGGAGGCAGCAATTGGCGGCCTGGTCTTCGCGCAAGGCCTGGAGCAGCAGCAGCAGTGATTTCTCGACGGCAGCGCGGTTGCGCTCGCCCAGGCGTCGCAGCAGTTGTTCGGCATGGGTGTCGAGGGTGTCGTTCAGTTCGTTGACGGTGCGCACGCCGTCGGCGGTGAGCGTGACGAGCCAGCTCCTTGCGTCTAGCGGGTTCGGCTCCTTGGTCACCAAGCCACGGGCTGCCATGGCCTCCACCGCGCGTGACACCCAGCTCTTCTCCAGGCTCACCCGTGTGCCCAGCTCGGACAAGGGCAGGGGCCCGGACCGCCCCAGCTCGGTCAGCAGATGGCACTGCGTGCTGGTCGTGCGGCAGCAATCGGCCACCACGCGCTGTGCTCGGGTGTAGAGGCGCGCAACCTCGCGCAGCAGGCTGCCCGGGCTGGATTCGGAGAGGGCGTGCGATGGGGACGTCTCGGGCATTTGGATGTGAATAGCAACTTTCCGCTCGCATGTTGAAGCCCACTATTCTGGTTGTCAATAGCAACTATTCGGGTTGAAAGAAGCGGGGCTGCGCCCCGCCATGCGTTGTCAGATGGCTCGCTGGTTCACTCGTTTGGAGAGTTCCTCGGCGCTTTCCTTGCGCTCGCTGTAGCGATCCACCAGGTACGGCCCGAAATCACGGGTCAGCAAGGTGAACTTGAACAACTCCTCCATGACGTCCACGACGCGGTCGTAGAACGACGAGGGCTTCATGCGCCCCTCGTCCGTGAACTCGGCAAAGGCCTTGGCCACTGAAGACTGATTGGGGATGGTCAGCATGCGCATCCAGCGACCCAGCACGCGCATCTGGTTCACGGCATTGAAGGACTGCGAGCCACCCGACACCTGCATCACCGCCAGCGTTTTGCCCTGCGTGGGCCGCACGGCGCCGGACGAAAGCGGAATCCAGTCGATCTGGGCCTTCATGATGCCGGTCATGGCGCCATGCCGCTCCGGCGAGGTCCAGACCATGCCCTCGGACCAGGCAGCCAGCTCGCGCAGCTCCTGCACCTTGGGGTGGGAGTCGGGCGCGTCATCGGGGAGCGGCAAGCCGCTCGGATTGAAGATGCGCACCTCGGCGCCCATGGCCTCCAGCAGGCGTGCCGCCTCGAAGCTCAGCAGCCGGCTGTAGGAGCGCTCGCGCAGCGAACCGTAGAGCATGAGGATGCGCGGTCGGTGCTGGGAGGGCGAGCGCACAGTCAGGCGCTCTTGAGTTGGGACGTCGAACAACTCCGGCTTCAGGGCCGGAAACGTGGCGTCAGGAAACAGGGGATCAGACATGGCGAGCGGACGTTGATTCGCTGGGAGAGGCCGCGCCAGCAGACTGTGGCGAAGAGAGCAGCCGATGCACGCCCACGGCAACGGCTGCACCGATCAACTCCGCAACAACGAAGCCCAGTGCGCTGGAAGGTGCAATGCCTGCAAAGCTGTCGCTGAACATCCGACCGAACACGGCGGCTGGATTGGCAAACGAGGTCGATGCCGTGAACCAATAAGCCGCACCGATATAGGCGGCCACCATGGCCGCCACGCGCGAACCGGGCGCACGCAGGATCACCAGCAGCAGCCCGAATGTCGCGACACCTTCGGCGATCCATTGCCCCGTGCCACCCCGCAGCTTGGTGGAGAACTGGAGGATGCTCATGTCGAACATCGCATGCGACAACCAGGCACCGAGCATGGCGCCCAGCAACTGCGCGCCGACATAGGGCGCAAGGGTGGCAAGGGGCAACTCGCCCCGCCAGGCCATGACGGCACTGACCGCCGGGTTGAAGTGGGCTCCGCTGAGCGGCCCGAAGACCTCGATCAGGATGTAGAGGCCGCCCGCCGTGGCCAGCGTGTTGGCCAGCAGCGCCACGGCGACATTGCCACCGGACAGGCGCTCCGCCATCACGCCGGAGCCGATGACCACCGCCATCAGCAAGGCCGTGCCCAAGGCCTCAGCAAGGAGCTTTTGAGGAGTGCTCGAGTTCATTGCAGTGACTTCAGCTCTTGGCGATGGCGTTGAGTGCGGCAAGCAGCTCCTGCTTGCCCAGCGTCTCCAGCGGCAGTTGCAGCAGCTGGAGCATGCGATAGCCAATGGCCTGGCGCGTCAGCTCAAAGGCCCGGCGCTTGCCTTCGTCGCCGCCCTCGGCGTTCGACGGATCCGGATAGCCCCAGTGCACCTTGACCGGCTGGCCCCCATCGATGCCGGCGCCAAAGAAGACCGGGCATTGCTCGGCCGCGGCGCTGTCGCAGACGGTGATGACGATGGACAGCGGCGGTGCATCGGGGGAGGTGAACTCGTCCCAGCTCTTGCTGCGATAGCCGCTGACATCGACACCGGCATTGGTGAGCGCCTCCAGCGCAAACGGGTTCAGTCGGCCGCTGGGCGCACTGCCGGCGCTGAAGGCGCGGACATCCTTGCCGGCTTTCGCAGCCAGATGGTTCAGCATGCCCTCGGAGAGCACGCTTCGCGCGGAGTTGTGGGTGCAGAGGATGAGAACGTTGATCGTCATGGCTGCAATTGCGAGAGGTCAGGCTTGGCCGATGTCGCGAACTGCTTTCTGCAACGACATCTTGTCCAGGGTGGTCAGGGGAAGCGCCAACATCAACTCGATGCGGCGCTTGAGGGCCAGCGCGGTGTCCTGGAAGGCTTGCAACTGCTGCGCTTCATCACCTTTGACGGCCGCAGGGTCAGGCAGGCCCCAATGCGCCGTCAATGGCTGGCCCGGCCAAACCGGGCAGACCTCGCCAGCGGCCTTGTCGCAAACCGTGAACACGAAATCCAGTTGCGGCGCATCAGGGCGAGCGAACTCGTCCCAGTTCTTGCTTCGATAGCCATCTGTTGGCAGCTGCAGCCAGGCCAGCGTCTTCAGCGACAGCAGATTGACGGAACCGGCCGGGTGGCTGCCTGCGGAGAAGGCTTTGAACTTGCCTTGCCCCATGTGGTTCATCAGCCCTTCGGCCAGGATCGAGCGGGCCGAGTTGCCAGTGCAGACAAAGAGAACGTTGTAGATCACGGAGCTCACGGGATCCCTTCGGAAGTAGGTAGGAGTCAGCAGGCGCAGGTCGTTGATGACGCTGGCATGCAGGCTTCGCCCTGGCAGCAGTTCTCGGTGAGGTAGGCCAGCAGTTCGTTCATGTGATCGAACGCTGCGCGGTAGACCACATTTCTGCTGATGCGCTCCTGGCTTACCAGGCCGGCATTGCTCAATTCCTTCAGGTGAAAGGACAGCGTCGCGGCCGGGAGCTCAAGCGCCTCGGCGAGTGCGCCGGGCGTCAACCCATGCTGGCCAGCGACCACCAGCAAACGAAACACTTTGAGCCTGTGGGCCTGGGCCAGGGCCGCGAGGGAACGGATCACGTGTTGCTCTTCCATAAGTCGATAATTCTATAGAGTTGGAAATATTGATGCAACACAAGACACGGGCTTGCACTTTGCCGCAAGCTTGTGTCCGTTCAATGACGCAAGCTCCAGGAGACCAACATGCCCTCCATCCAGATCTTCGATCCAGCCCTTTGTTGCAGCAGCGGCGTTTGCGGCCAGGATGTCGATGCTCAGCTCGTCCAGATGTCTGCCGATGTCGACTGGGCCAAGGGTCAAGGCGCCCATGTTGAGCGTTT
The DNA here is from genome assembly GCF_044043925.2 of Paucibacter sp. JuS9. NCBI lineage: Bacteria > Pseudomonadati > Pseudomonadota > Betaproteobacteria > Burkholderiales > Sphaerotilaceae > Roseateles > Paucibacter sp. JuS9. The sequence goes on along the minus strand of NZ_CP194172.1, from coordinate 2,753,600 downwards.
CAACCTGGCCCAACAGCCCTTGGCGTTCGCGCAGAACGAAGCCGTACGCGGGTTCCTCGAACGCGCGGGGCAGGATGCGCTGCCCATTTCGGTTCTGGAGGGCCAGGTCGTGTTGGCCGGACGCTATCCGAGCCGCCAGCAACTCGCGCAATGGTTAGGCTTGGATACACGTGAACCAGCCACCAGCGCGGGCAATTGCTGCAGCGGTGGCAAGTGCTGCTGAACCGGACCGCCCCATGAAATTTCTTGACCAGTTGCCCCGTTTCGCTTTCTTCACCGGCAAGGGCGGCGTCGGCAAGACCTCGCTGGCCTGCGCCACTGCGGTCAAGCTGGCTGATGCAGGCAAGCAGGTCCTGCTGGTCAGCACCGATCCGGCCTCCAATGTCGGTCAGGTCTTCAGCATCCGCATAGGCAACAAGATCACGGCCGTGCCCGAGGTGAAGAATCTCTGGGCCATGGAAATCGATCCGCAGGCGGCTGCCCAGGGCTATCGAGATCGAATCGTCGGACCGGTGCGCGGCGTCCTGCCTGTCGATGTCGTGAAGGGCATCGAAGAGCAGCTCTCCGGTGCCTGCACCACCGAGATTGCGGCTTTCGACGAGTTCACCGGCCTGCTCACCGACGAGTCTCTGGTCGAGCGATTCGAGCATGTCATCTTCGACACAGCGCCCACGGGGCACACGATCCGCCTGCTGCAGCTCCCGGGGGCCTGGAACAGCTTCCTGGAGTCAGGCAAGGGCGACGCATCGTGCCTTGGACCTTTGGCAGGGCTGGAGAAACAGCGAGCTCAGTACAAAGCCGCTGTCGACGCACTTGCCGACTCGCAGCGCACCCGACTGATTCTGGTGGCTCGCGCGCAGGCTTCCACCTTGCGAGAGGTGGCGCGCACACACGACGAGTTGGCCCGGATAGGGTTGCGCCGCCAGTACCTGGTGATCAATGGGGTCATGCCCACCGCCGAAGCAGCGCATGACGCCCTGGCTGCTGCCGTGGTTCGGCGCGAGCAGCATGCACTTGCTGAAATGCCAACGCTACTTCGCGACCTGCCGACGGATCAGGTCGCGCTGAAGGCCTTCGACCTGGTCGGCCTTGAAGCCCTGCGCCAATTCTTCGACGATCAGGCTCCGCTGACGAAGACGGGGGATACAACGCAATCTGCGACGCTCGGTGCGCCGACACTGTCTCAGCTCGTGGACGACGTGGCAGCACCTGGGCATGGACTCATCATGGTGATGGGCAAAGGCGGGGTCGGCAAGACGACCCTGGCCGCGGCGCTTGCTGTCGAGCTGGCACGACGCGGGCTGCCGGTTCATCTCACAACGTCCGACCCTGCTGCGCACCTGGCGGAGACTCTGGTCGGTCAGTTGGAGCACTTGACGGTCAGCCGCATCGACCCGCAGGCCGAGACGCTGCGCTATCGAGAGCAGGTGCTGGCGACCAAGGGCAAGAATCTGGATGCACAGGGCCGCGCCCTGCTCGAAGAAGACCTGCGATCCCCGTGCACGGAGGAGATCGCAGTGTTCCAGGCCTTCTCCCGCATCATCCGAGAGGCAGGCCGCAAGTTCGTCGTCATGGACACTGCGCCGACTGGCCACACCCTGCTGTTGCTCGATGCCACCGGGGCCTATCACCGGGAGATTGCCAGGCAGATGTCGATTTCAGGCGTCCATTTCACGACGCCGATGATGCAGCTCCAGGATGAGACTCGGACCAAGGTCCTGATCGCGACGCTGGCGGAGAACACCCCTGTTCAGGAGGCCGCCGTGCTTCAGGATGACCTGCGCAGAGCCGGAATTGAACCGTGGGCCTGGGTCATCAACGGCAGTGTCTCGGTGACGTCAGTGACATCAGCCCTGTTGAAAGCACGCGCCGCCAAGGAGTTGCCCTTCATTGACGCCGTCGCAACGCTTCATGCCAAGCGATATGCCGTCGTGCCGCTACTCCCTGAAGAGCCGATTGGCGTTGACCGGTTGAGCGCGCTGGCGAAACCAAGTTGAACAGTTTGCAAACCAGGCATCAGCGCCCAGTCAGCGAACCCGCGCTTGAGAGACGGCGCCAGGAACGGCATTGAACGCTGTCTGCAGCCATTGCCAGCGATCATCTCGACCCAGGCCCTTGACGACGATTCGCCGCGCCTCCAGGCAAAATCCAAACGAATGGGGCGGGCCTGGCGTCAGGCCCGCCAGGAATCCCTTCTTGGGACATGGAGCAGCATCAATGGCACTGACGAAGAAGGGTGAGTTCTGGTACGGGACGACGTCCGGCGACACCCAAGCCGAACTGCGCAGCTACAGCATCGCGAATGGCCATGAGGCCGTCCGGTTTGCCACGTCCAAATGCGCTTGCGGTTGCCGGACCTTTGCGCTGCAGACCGACGAAGAGGCCGGTGTGGCCATCCGCACCTGCAGCGACTGCGGGCAGGAACACCTGATGGGCGACAGTGCGGGCCACCTTGAAGGCGCCGCGCCCGAGACGCACGAATGCGTGTGCGAGAACGAGGTGTTCGAGCTGGTGTCCGGCGTCGCGGTGCATGCGGGCACCCATGAAGTGCGCTGGTACTACATCGCTTGCCACTGCGTGGAATGCAATCTGGTCGGCGTATTCGCAGACTGGCCGTGTGAAGCGGGTGATGCGGCGGCTTTCCTCGCCGAGGTCTGAGCGGCAGCGCCAACAAGCGGGTGCGTCCGGATTGTGGAGCTGCCCGTCACGAACGTCAGCCCCCGTGACTCGTGGCAGTATCCGGGCCGTAGGTATCCTTCGATGAGCAACCGGCGTTCAGGTCCTGGGCATGCAAGCGATCAGGCAAGCGACCAGGCCATCGACCAGGATTGGCATCGACCCTGAGTTCTTCGGTTCAACCGTGGTGGAGTGAGATTGAAACAAAAGCTGATTGGGTTCTGGCTGACGCTGGCTTTCACAACCACCGTTGTTGTGGCGGCGGACTCTGGGCTTGCTTACCCGCCTCCGCTGAAGCCGGCAGGGCAGGAGGTCAAGGCGGCTCGGCTGGCTGCAGAGCTGCTCTCTCGCTTTCATTACAAGGCCGTTCCGCTGGACGATGCCCTGTCGAGCAAGATGTTCGACCAGTACCTGAAAGCGCTGGACCCCGAGAAGCTCTACTTCCTGCAGTCGGACATTGACCGCCTGGCCGTCGATAAAGCCCGGCTTGACGACGCGATCCTTGGCGAGGACTTGCGCGTGCCCTTCGAGATTTTCAATCTGTACGAGCGCCGGGCCGTCGAGCGCATGGCCTATGCCCGCAGCCTGATGCTCAAGGGGTTCGATTTCAGCGGCGATGAAACGCTGATGATGGATCGCAAGGACCAGCCCTGGCCCGCTACCGAGGCGGATTCGCTGGACCTGTGGCGCAAGCGCGTGAAGAACGACTGGTTGCGGCTCAAGCTCGCGGGCCAGGACGACGCCGCCATCGCCAAGGTGCTCGACAAGCGCTACGCCAGCGCCGAGAAGCGCATCGGCAAGATCAAGGCCAGCGACGCCTTCCAGGCGTTCATGAACGCCTACACGACGGCGATCGAGCCCCACACCAACTATCTGGGGCCGCGTGCCGCAGAGAATTTCGACATTTCGATGCGCCTGTCGTTGGCGGGCATTGGCGCCGTCCTGACCGATATCGACGGCTACGCCACCATCCGGGAATTGGTGGCCGGCGGGCCCGCCCTCCTGTCAGGCAAGCTGCAGGTGGGCGACCGCATCGTGGGCGTTGCCCAAGGCGAGACGAGCCCCCTCGAAGACGTGGTCGGCTGGCGCCTGGACGACACGGTGGCGCTGGTGCGTGGCGCGGTGGGGTCAACCGTGCGCCTGGACGTCCTGCCCGCCGACCAGGGGCCCGATGCGCCGTTGAAGACCGTCGTCCTGGTCCGCAAGACCATCACGATGCAGGACAGCGCGGCCAAGGCCAAGGTCTATTCGGTGGCGACCGGCGAAGGCAAGCGCCTGATCGGCGTGATCACCCTGCCATCGTTCTACGAGGATGTGGAAGGGCTACGCAGGGGTGACAAGGACTACCGCAGCGCCGGGCGTGACGTGGCACGGTTGCTGGCAGACATGAAGGCCCAGAAGGTCGAGGCTGTGCTGATCGACCTGCGCAACAACGGCGGCGGCTCGCTGCGGGAGGCCATTGGCCTGACAGGGCTGTTCGTCGGCAAGGTGCCGGTGGTCCAGACGCGCAATGCCCGAGGCGAGATCAGCGTCGAGAGAAACATCAATACTGACGTGGCCTGGGACGGTCCGATGGGCGTGCTGATCAACAGGTCCTCGGCCTCAGCGTCGGAAATCTTCGCCGCGGCGATTCAGGACTACGGCCGGGGCCTGGTCATCGGCGAGCCCAGCTTCGGCAAGGGGACGGTCCAGACCGTGGCTGACCTCGACCAGATCGCCAAGAACACAAGCCCCGTGTATGGCGAATTGAAGCTGACCATCGCGCAGTTTTTCCGGGTGAACGGGGGAACCACGCAATTGCGCGGCGTGACACCGGACATCAGCCTCTTGGCCAGTGGCGACGCCGCCTCGTTCGGCGAGTCGAGCTTTGGCAATGCCTTGCCTTGGACGCGCATCAAGGCGGTCGACTACGTGCCTGTGGGCCAGATCGCCGCTCAAGTTCCGCGCCTGCTGGCGTGGCACGAGAGCCGTGTGCAACGCGACCGTGAATACCAGGGCCTCGTTGAGGATCTTGCCAAGGCCCAGCAACGTCGCAAGAACAATGTGATTTCGCTCAATGAAGCGAAGCGGAGAAAGGAGCGCGCCGATTCAGAGGCTCGCCTGAGCGCCATCCTGGGCGCTGGAGGCAGCAGTGCGGCCGGCGTGCTGGCGGACGATGGCCTGCAATTCAACGAGCGCAAGCTCAGCAAGGATCTGGCCATCGAGAAGACGCAGAAGTCTGTCGTCGACATCCTCCTGAATGAGGCGGTCAGCATCCTGTCGGACAGCGCTGCCTTGAAGGAGGGCAAGACTCAGATGGAATCGAGTGCCTTGTCGACCCGTCCCGTCGTGGTCACAAGCCTGCCTGGCGAGCCAATGAAGCAGTAGGCGGTCGGCGGTTCTCAAGGCCGCCGATCTGGCCCGGCGGCTCCGCGGGGCTCAGCGCCGCTATTTTGGTTGCAGCAGGCTCATCACCTTGGTCGTGATGAGTTCCACCGCCGGCCCATTGGCGCCGTGCGGGAGGATCACGTCGGCGTAGCGCTTGGTCGGCTCGATGAACTGCTTGTGCATCGGGCGCACGGTCTCCAGGTACTGGTTCACCACCGACTCGGTGCTGCGGCCGCGCTCGGAAATATCGCGCTGCAGCCGGCGGATGAAGCGCACGTCCGAGGCCGTGTCCACATAGATCTTCAGCGACATCATGTTGCGCAGCTTGGTGTCGTACAGGGCGAACAGACCCTCGACCAGGATCACCGGCGCGGGCGTCACGGTGATGGTGTCGCTGGAGCGGTTGTCGGCCGCGAAGTCATACACCGGCATCTCGATGGCTTCGCCCTTGCGCAGCGCGGCCAGGTGCTGAGTCATCAGCGGCCAGTCAAAGGCATCGGGATGGTCGTAGTTCTGCTTGCGCCGGTCCTGCGGCGGCATGTGGGACTGGTCCCGGTAGTAGTCGTCCTGCATCACCACCGCCACGTTCTCCGGCCCGATGGCTGCCAGCACCTGGCGCGTGACCGTGGATTTGCCGCTGCCGCTGCCCCCTGCGACACCGATGACGAAAGGCTTGTGAGGGATTTTTGGCATGAGAACGTACGGCGATCTAGGGTGGCGCTTGCGAACTTGCAAGCTGGGGGCAGATTTTGCCCTGGCCTCGGGGCCCGTCTCAGGCGGGCACTCGACTATTTGATCAAGTCTCCAGGTTGAGCCCGCCGTGGCGCTGCAATCGTCAAATCGTCAAACTCGTCCCCCATGCTCATCCCCGGTCGCTACCACTGCGGCAACATCCATTTCGAACTGCTGTGGACCACCGAGCCCACGCAGATTTGCGGACGTGGAGGTCGGCTGTGCGAGCTCGCTTTAGGCCTGGGCGCCGGCCGCTTGATCGTCCGGCTCCAGCAGCTTGCCGAAGAACAGCTTGACCGCCAGCAGCAGCACGCCGGCGCTGGCGACCAGCACGGCATGCAGGCCCCAGAACTGCATGCCGCTCATCTCTTCAAGGAAGCCTGCCAGCCAGCCGACGAACGTGTTGCCGAGGAAAAGATGCAGGTAGTAGATGCCCAGGAACAGGCCTTCCATGCGCAGCGGCGCGGTGCGTGAGTACAGCGCCATGCCGACCGGCAGGATGTTGGCGAAGCCCAGGTTGTTGAGCAGCGTGTAGCCGATCGTCCAGGCGAAGCTGACCTTGCCCTGGCCACCATCGACGGTGACGGAGGCGATCATCAGTAGCGCTGGCGCGCAGGCAGCGAGCAGCGCGCCCAGGGCCATCTTGGTCACTTCATCGGGCTCGCGGCGGCGCGTGGCCCACCAGCGCCAGAAGGCGATGGAGAAGATCATGGTCGTGGTGCTCATCACCGCGTCCACCGACTGCAGCCAGGTCACCGGCACCTGCCAGCCGAACAGCAGCAGGTCCATGTTCTTCTGCGACCACAGCGGGAAGGCGTTGTTGTACTGCTGGTTGCCGACGATGGACAGCATCAGCACCGGGATCAGGCCGATCAGCAGCGCAAAGCGCGCCTTGTCGCGTCGAGTCATGGGCTGCCTGGGCGCTTTCGCGTCGGCATTCTTCACGCGCGGCGTTTCTGGCGGCAGCCATTTGCGGCCGGCCAGGTAGACAAACAGGCCGAACACCATGCCCACGCCGGCAGCGCCAAAGCCCCAATGCCAGGCCACCTTCTCGCCGAGCGTGCCGCAGACGATGGGCGCCACGATCACGGCAATCTGTATCGCCAGCATGAAGATCTGGAAGGCACTGGCGCGACGCTTGTCGCCCGGGGCATAGAGCGAGCCGACCTGAGCGGCGATATTGCCCTTGAAGCAGCCAACGCCCAGCAGCAGGCAGGCCAGCGCGACCAGGAACAGCAGCTCGAAGGCCATCAGGAAATGGCCCAGCGCCATCAGCACGGCGCCGATGACGACCGTCTTCGTGCGGCCCAGCACCCGGTCGGCCAGCAGTCCGCCGAACAGCGGGGTCAGGTAGACGAAGCCGGCGTAGAGGCCGAACACCACCGAGGCCAGTTGCTGCGGCGAGCGCGGGCCGGTCACGCCTTCAATGAGGGCGCGCAGCTGATGGATGCCGGCGACGTTGCCGATGTTCTCCGGCAGGAACAGGTAGTTGCTGAGGTACAGCACCAGCAGCGCCTGCATGCCGTAGTAGGAGAAGCGCTCCCAGAGCTCGCAGAACGAGAGCCAGCCGAGGCCGGCCGGATGGCCGAAGAACGCGCGGTCGTCGCGTATGTAGGGTGCGGCCGGTGTGGCGGCGGTGGATGCAGAAGACAAGGCGGGTCCCGGCTCTGATTTGAACTGGGCGCGACTGTCCTCGAATTGGGCTGCGCTGGCAACCCGCCTTGACAAGGGGGTGCCTGGCGCCAGCAAGCTCTCAGCAGCGTCTCAATAGGCGCGCAGCCTGGGCAGGTCGTGCACCTCGATTCCGCGGCGAGACAGGCTCACCAGCCCCTGCTGCTCGAGCAGCTGCAAGGCGCGATTGGCGCGCTGGCGCGAAACGCCGGCCATCTGGCCCAGCTCGGCCTGGCGGATGTCGATGAAGCTGCCGGGCTCCGGGTAGAGCTCGGGATTGAACAGGCCGGCCAGGCAGTGGGCGACGCGGGCAGTGGAGTCGAGCAGACGGTCATCGCACATCCGGGCAATGAACTGACCCATCCGCGCACTCATCAGCACTTGCAGGTGGTGATTGAAGGGCAGGCTGGTGGCGCGCAGCCATTCGAAAGTTTCACGCGGCAGCTGCGCCACGCGGCAATCGCGCAGCGCCACCGCGTCGTACTGCCAGTGCCCGCGCTTGATCAAGGTGCCCTCGCCAAACCAGCCCCCGCTGGCGATGCTGGTCAGGCTGGTCTCGCGGCCCTCGGCCGAGCCCACGCTCATCTTGCCGAAGCCGCTGATCAGGCCGAGCCAGTGCTGGGCCAACTGCCCGCTGCTGACGATGGCTTCGCCCGCCGGCACCTTGCGCTCACGCGCATCCTGCAGCACGCGGGCGAGCTCCGCAGCGGCGAGGTTGCGGCCCCAGATTGATTTCGTGAGCATCTCTTGCAGGTCCATGGCGGGGCATTCTAGGGAGGCATCGTCGGGCCATGGGTACACTTTCCCTGCGATGCAAAACACACCTCTGATCCACTGGCATTCGATGTTCATGGGCGTTGCCCTGCTGGCCGCCGCCCGTTCCAAGGACGGCCGCAAGCGCAACGGCGCCTGCATCGCCGGTGCGGACAACAAGATCCTGGGCGTCGGCTACAACGGCCTGCCGCGCGGTTGCGACGATGAAGACCCGAGCTACTGGGCCGACGAGGACGACAACCCGCTGCGCTCGCGCCACAGCTACATCGTGCATGCCGAGGTCAACGCCATCCTCAATTGCGTGGTCTTGCCGCTGACCGGCGGCACCATCTACACGACGCAGTTCCCGTGCCCGCGCTGCGTGCAGTCCATCATCCAGGTGGGCATCAAGCGCGTGGTCTTTCTCGAGAAGAAGTCCACCCACGTCGCGCAGAACGGCGCGGCCGACAAGATGCTGACGGATGCCGGCATTGAGGTCTTGCGCCTGGAAGAGCTTGAAGCCCCGGCTGCGAGCTGGTGCCAGAAGCTGGACAGCTTCATCCAGGAGACGGGGCCGGCGCTGCACGGTCGGCCTGAAAGTCCCGACGTCGGCTGACCTGCACCCGGCTTGAGCCGAATTAGCGGGGTCTTTGCCTGCTTTTTCGGACTTAAGTTTTGGCGCCGGCTCGCATCATGGCGGCACAAGCATTCCGTCGATGAGGCCGCCCATGTTCATCCCGCTCGATCTGGTTCCCGCATCCAATGCCGGCACGCTGTGGCAGGACGAATCGTTCGACCTCGGCAGCCTGATTGCCGGTCCTGTCGCCATGGGCGAGCTGCAGCACTTCGAGCAACTGATGCGGCAGGAAGGCACTGCGGTGCAGCCCACCCGAATGATCTACGACCGGCTCTATGCCTTCGAGCGCCTGGCCAAGGGCCATGCCAGCAGCAACACCGAACTGCGCGAGCTCTCGCTGACCTTGTTCGAGAGCTACCAGAGCGCCGGTGAGTGGATCGGGCTGATCCACTGATTCATCTCAGCAGCGCTTCGTAGTCACACCGCAAGACGCCGCGCCGGTGCAGCCGCACCCGCGCGGCTGAATACATTTCGGGCAGCAGATGGGCCGTCAGGCAGGCCAGCAGCCACAGTGGCGCGTCCAACATGATGACCACGGGCACGCCCAGCAGGCCCACCAGCCAGGCCATCAGCACCAGGTCCCAGGCTTGCAATTCCACCGCATGGCCGCGCGAATGCAGGCGCAGCCAGCGCTTGATCAGGCTGAGTTGTCGGACCGTCATGGGGTGCTCCTGTCAGCTTCGCGTCAGGGACCTTTATCGCGCAATCCGGGCCCTGGCGCCAGCTTTCCCGGGCTTCGACGCGATGATTTTTGTATCGTCGCCTGGGCTTCGGACCATCAGGGGTGACTTTCGTCATTCGGGCAAGCCTTATGGGGAAACCCTTAGAACGGTGCTAGTCTTCTGGGCTTTGCTGTTCGGCCCACAAGGCCATACGCCCCGCGCCCACCCCGGCGCGCCCCACCTGGACCTGATTCAATGAAAAAGCTCTCCTCGCTGAGCCTGGCCATCCTGGCCCTGGCTGCCGCCGGTGCCGCGCGCGCCGAAGAAGGCATGTGGATGCCCTCGCAACTGCCGCAGATCGCAGCGCCGCTGAAGGCCGCCGGCCTGGCCCTGGACCCGGCCAAGCTGAAGGACCTGACCCAATTCCCGATGAACGCCGTGATCAGCCTGGGTGGCTGCACCGCTTCGTTCGTCTCGCCGCAAGGCCTGGTGGTCACCAACCACCACTGCGCCTACGGCAGCATCCAGTACAACTCGCGTCCTGACCGCGACCTGATCAAGAACGGCTTCCTGGCCGCCACGTTCGCCGACGAGCTGCCGGCCGCTCCGGGCAGCCGCGTGTTCGTGACCTCCGAGGTCAAGGACGTGACGGACCGCGTGATCGACGCCAAGGTGGCCGCGCTGACGGGCAAGGCCCGTGTCGATGCGATGGAAGCCAACGAGAAGGCCCTGGTCGCCGAGTGCGAGAAGGACGCCGGCCACCGCTGCAACGTCTACGGCTTCTACGGCGGCGTGCAGTACCAGCTGATCAAGCAGATGGAAATCCGTGACGTGCGCCTGGTGCACGCACCGGCCGACGGTGTCGGCAAGTTCGGTGGCGACACCGACAACTGGATGTGGCCGCGCCACACGGGCGACTACAGCTTCTACCGCGCCTACGTGGGCCCGGACGGCAAGCCGGCCGACTACAGCAAGGACAACAAGCCCTACCAGCCCAAGTCCTACCTGAAGCTGGCCAGCAGCCCGCTGAAGGAAAACGACTTCGTGATGGTCACCGGCTACCCCGGCCGCACCAACCGCTACCGCCTGCCGGTGGAAGTGGACTTCACCTTCAGCTGGCAGCAGCCCACCGTGATCAGCGCGTTCGAGCAACGCCTGGCCATCATCAAGGCCGAGACCGAAGGCCGCAAGGACGCCGAGCTGAAGTACGCCAGCACGGTCGCCGGCCTGAACAACACGATGAAGAACTTCCAGGGCCAGCAGGAGAGCTACATCGGCTCCGACATCCTGGACCGCAAGCAAAAGGGCTATGCCGATCTGAAGGCCTGGGTCAATGCCGACCCGAAGCGCGCCAAGGAATGGGGCGCCGACTTCGCCACGGCCGAGAAGCTGATCGCCGAGCGCCAGGCCATCGGCAAGGCCGAGATGGCCATGGGCATGGGCAGCCCCACGCTGCTGGGCACGGCCCGCACGCTGGTGAAGCTGGCTGAGGAACAGCAAAAGCCTGATGCCGAGCGCAAGTCCGGCTTCCAGGCCCGCGACATGAGCCGCATCGCTGCCGGCCTGCAGTCGCTGGAGCGCCGCTACGACGAGAAGGTCGACAAGGCCATCGCCGCCAGCTTCCTGGTCAAGTACCTGGCCCAGCCGGCCAGCACGCTGAACCCGACCTTCCTGTCGGCCCTGGGCCTGACGGCCGGCATGAACGAGGCCGCCATCAAGGCTCGCCTGGACGTGCTGTACGCCGGCTCCAAGCTGGCTGACCGCGCCGAGCGCACGTCTTGGGTCGGCAAGAAGCCGGCCGACTTCAAGGCCAGCGACGACGCCTTCATCAAGGCCGCCGTGGCCCTGTATGCCGACGACGAAGCCCGCGAAACCCGCGACAAGGAACTGGGCGGCCGCGTGCAGCAGGCCTATGCCAGCACCATGAAGGCCCTGATGGCCTACAAGGCCAGCCGCAAGGAAGCCCTGTACCCCGATGCCAACAGCACGCTGCGCGTGAGCTTCGGCAAGGTGACCGGCCGCACGCCGGGCGCCGATGGCAGCAACTGGACGCCGTTCACCACCCTGGCCGGCGTCAGCGCCAAGGCCACGGGCACGGGCGAGTTCAATGCACCGGCTGCACAGCTGGCCGCCATCAAGGCCAAGAAGTTCGACAAGTACGCCGCCAAGGAACTGGGCAATGTGCCGGTCAACTTCCTGGCCACGCTGGACACCACCGGTGGCAACTCCGGCTCGCCAGTGCTGAACAGCAAGGCCGAGCTGGTGGGCCTGCTGTTTGACGGCACGCTGGACGCCGTGATCGCCGACGTGGACTTCAACCCCAAGATGGTTCGCTCCATCGTGCTGGACGCCCGCTACATGCAGTGGCAAATGAAGGTCGTCGACAAGGCCGACAACCTGCTGAAGGAGATGGGCGTTCAGTAATCGCGCTGATCGTTCTCGCTCTCCGGAAAGGCCCGCTCTTGCGGGCCTTTTCATTTGCACGATACTGAGACGAGCAACACTCTGCGCAGGGAGCAAGCGTGGCGCCACCGGTGGGCAAGCCCATCACTTCATTCCGGGTGCTGATGGTCGAGGATCAGCAGCAGATGCGGCAGATCATCCGCGAGTCGCTGTACCGGCTGGGCATTCGCCAGGTGGTGATGACAGCGCATGCGGACGAAGCCTTGAAGGCCATGCGTGAAGGCAGCTTCGACCTGGTGCTGTGCGACTACAACCTGGGCGAAGGGGCGGACGGCCAGCAACTGCTCGAAACCGCACGCGGCAATCGCTGTGTCAATCCGCTGGCGCCATGGATCTACATCACGGCCAACTCCTTGCGCGCCGATGTGCTGGCTGCTGGCGACTACCAGCCCGACGGCTATATCCTCAAACCCTTCACCGATCAATTGCTGGCCCGGCAGATCGAGGCGCTGGCCGCCCGCAAGCAGCAGCTCGCGCCCTTGCTGGTGGCGGTGGATGCACGCGATTGGGACCAGGCCATCAGCGTGGCCGACGAATTCATCAAGAAGGCTGACAGCACCCGCGGCGAAGGCTACAAGCAGAAGGCGCAGGCGCTGATGAAGCTGGCCCGCTTCGACGATGCGCGAGCATGTTTCGAGCAGGCGCTCGGCCTGAACTCCGAACTGGCCTGGGCGCAGCTGGGTCTCGCCCAGGCTTTGCGAGCCCTGGGCCGCGCACCGCAAGCCGAGGCTGCGCTGCAGAGATTGGTGCAGGCCCAGCCCGACTATGCAGCCGCCTTCGATCTGTTGCTGGAACTGGCCGAAGAGCGCGGCGATGCCGTCGGTGCGCTGGCGCTGGCAAAGACTCTCGCCGACCTGGCGCCCAATGCCCAGCGCAAGATCAAGCTGGGCGAACTGGCCCAGGCCAACGGCGACGTGGCGTTGGCGGTGCGCGCGCTCGAGTCGGCTGTCACCAAGAATCGCAGTGCGCTGCAGCGCAGTCACCATGAAGGCATGCTGCTGGCCCAGGCGCTGATGGACAACGGCGAGATCGGCAAGGGCGTGATGATGGCCCAGGAACAGGGCAAGCAGTTTGCTGACCTGCCCGCAGCCCGCGCCTTGGGCAAGGCCCTGCAGGCGCAGGGCCTGCACCAGCTGGGCCAGGCTGACAAGGCCGCGACGCTGATGGCCGAGGCCCAGCAAGGCGGCATGGAAGAGCTGCCCGACGCCCACAAGCTGCTGATGGCGCGATCTGCGCTGGCCACCGGCAACCTGGAGCTGGGCCAGGCGCTGATATTGGCCGTGGCCCGCAACAACTCCGACCAGCCGATGATGCTGGCCGCCGCCTTGAACTCCGCCAAGGGCACGGCAGTCGAGGAGGCTTGCCGTGAGCAGGTCGAGCGAGAAGGCAGGGACGTTGACGAGGCGCTGCAGCAGTTGCAGCAAGCCAAGCGGGGCGGCGATCTGGCCCAGGCCATCGTCGTCGGCGAGGCGGCGCTGGTGCGCGCACCGCACAATTTCAGCGTGCTGATCGAGCTTTGCACCCTCTACCTGATCGCAATGAACCGGATGGGACAGGCACAGCAGCATGCCGACCGCGCACGCGAGCTGCTGGACCAGTTGACGGCGCGCTATCCGAACCATGACCGCGTGGCGGCAGCCCGCAAGTTCTTCCGCGAGCGTGTCAAGGGATGAGCCTGCAAGCAGACGCGGAGCACGCGTCATGACCACGCCGCTGGACAGCGTCATCGTCCACGACCTGAAGAACCGCCTTGCCTTGCTGGCCGACTCGCTGGCGCGCCTGCAGGTGCTCAGCAGCGCAGGTGAGGCACAGGAACTGGCAGCGGGCAGCCACGCGCAAGTGCTGCAGCTGACCCATAGATTGAGCGGTTTGTTGCTGACCCAGCGCCTGGCCTCCGGTCGCCGGCTGCCTGTGCATCTGCAGGATGAGTCACCGGCACAGATGCTGGAGGAGCTTGCCGACGACGCGCGGCTGCTGGGTGGCGGGCGGCTGCAGATCGAGGTGCGGGCGGCCCCTGAGTTGCCGGCAATGTGGATCTGCGACCGCCATCTGCTGCGCCTGGCGTTGGACTCTGCGCTCTACAACGCCCTGCATTACGCGGTGAGCCGCATCCGGCTGGCCGCTGCCTTGGGCGAGGACGGCATGCTGGTGTTTTCCATCGCCGACGACGGCCCCGGCCCGGCGGCAGCCACGCCGGGCGAGCACAGCACGGGCCTGGGCCTGCAGGTCTGCCGCGCCGTGGCCCAGGCCCATCGCAACAAAGGCCGCGAGGGCCTGAGTCGGCTCAGCGAAGGTGTTGGCGGCGGGGCGCTGTTCGAGCTGCGGATTCCCTGAGCATTCAGCCGAGCTCGATCCGGTAGCCAGCCACGAAGGCCCGACCGGCCGGCAGCAGGATGGCGGCCGGCTTGGCGAGCAGCTCCAGTGGCGTCTGGGCGTCGTCGTCAACGCCATACCAGGGTGCAATGGTGACGAACTCCGCGCCGGGGCGCGACCACAGGCACAGGTGCGGCGCAGCACCGGTATGCAGAGCGAGGCGGCGGCCGTGGCGGCGGTGCAGCAGGTCCAGCCGACGCGAGTTGATGTTCTTGAACACCAGGCCGCCCGCAACGAATTGCTGCGACCCCAGTTGCACGCTTTGCCGGGGCTTGAATTCAAAGGGCTGGGGCAGGGAGCCGAGCAGCCTTCCATCGAGCCGATAGACCTCGGGTGCTTCCGCGCAGTCAAAGCCGACCATCCAGTCCGCCAGGCCCTCGCCCGGCCGCAGCGGCAGGGCCAGTGAGGCCTGCGACCCGAGGCTGAATGCCATCCGTTCCAGACCGCGGTTGCGCACCCGATAGTCCACCACCAGACCATCGCTGCGCAGCGTGAAGGTGACGCGCAATTCGAAATCGAAGGGGTAGCACTCGCGCGTGTGGCTGTCGGCGCGCAGTGTCAGCGTCAGGCTGTGGGCGGCGCGCTCGATCAGGCGGAACTGGGAGCTGCCGGCAATGCCATGTGGCGGCAGGGCATAGAAGCGGCCCGCGTGGGCAAACCCGTCCTCGCGCAAGCGCCCCACGTGCGGGAACTGCAGGGCCGCCGAGCCAAGCCCCTGTGGTTCGGTGCCGCAGTCCGCGCCGCTGCCCTGCCAGAGATATTTGTCGTCGCCGCGACGCAGGCTGCGCAGCTCCGCGCCGACCGACGTGACGGCCGCGCTCAGATCGCCCAGGCGAAGATGGTGCAGCATCGTCAGGCGTGCGGCACGTTGGGCTGGAGGCAGGACTCGTTCATTGGCAGGGAGTCTCGCAAGCCTGGCCCGATTGGCGCCTCGGGAATGCCCGAGGTCGGGCGGCCGCCGTCAGGTCGGCAAAGCGTCATCCGGTTATGGTCTGCTGATGGTTTGGCATCTGGCACACGCGCCGCCGGTTCAGTGGCAGCTGGTCTAGTCGCTACCATCGCGTTAGACCATCTGCAAACCAATTTGCCGGCCTGCCGGCCTAGAGCGAGGGCGCCCATGACCCCGGACCGCAATCAGAAACGCGAGCAATTGAAGCTGCGCCTGCTGGAGCTGATCCAGCAGAACGGAGAGGGTGGCCGCCTGCCGCCAGAGCGCGAGTTGAGCGAACGTTTCGAGGTGGCGCGCGAGACCCTGCGGCGCTGCCTGCGTGAGTTGGAGCTCGACGGCCTCCTGCAGCGCCGGCAGGGCGCGGGCACCTTTGTGTCAGGCCAACCTGTGGTCAAGCAGCCGCTTCTGATGTCTTTCTCGGAAGAGATGCGCCAGCGCGGCCTGGTGCCCTCGAGCGAGGTGCTGAGCAGCCGCCTGCTGGCGGCCGGCGCCAAGCTGGCCCAGCGGCTCAAGGTCATGCCCGGCACACAGCTGCTGGAGGTGCGTCGGCTGCGCCTGGCCAGCGATGAACCGATGGCGCTCGAAACCGTCTACCTCGTTCATTCGCGCGTGCCCGGCTTTGATGCCGCCGTGCTGGCCACGGGCTCGCTGTACGAACTGCTGGAGGCCCGCTATGGCTTGCAGATCCGTGCCGCCAGCCAGCAACTGCAGGCCACCGTCCTGAACGAGGAGGAGGCCGGGGCGCTGGGCGTGGCGCCGTTCTCGCCTTCGCTGCTGGTGGAGCGGCTCTCGCATGCCGGCTCGGGCGAGGTCGTCGAGTACGCCAAGACCCTGTACCGCGCTGATCGCTACCGCTTCGAGGTCCAGGTGATGCGACCCATCGTGACGACGCGTGAGGCCGTCGAAGTCGAGGAAGACGGCGATGAATGAGGTGCAGCGCCGCACGATGCTGAAGTGGGGCGTCGCCGGTGCTGGCGCGAGCGTGGTGTCGATGGCCCAGGCCTCGCCGGATCTGGCGCAGCAACTGCGCGGGCTCGTCGACGACCCGCAATGCCCGCTGCCAGGCCTCAGCGTGCTGGTGTTGCGCCAGGGTGAGGTGGTGTTCGAAGGCCAATACGGTCATCGTGTCGTCGCTTCGGAGAGCCGGCCGGCTTTGCCGGTCACGCCCGACACACTGTTCCGCATCGCCTCGGTCACCAAGCTGGTGGTCTTGATGGGGCTGATGCGCCTGGTCGAGGCCGGCCGCATGAGCCTGGACGAAGACGTGTCCGAGCGCCTGGGCTTCAGGCTGCGGCATCCGCGCTTTGCCGACGTGGCGATCACGCCGCGCCTGCTGCTGAGCCACCGCTCCGGTTTGACCGATGCTGGCGGCCTGTTCTTCGAGCTGCCCGCCACCTTGCAGGGGCTGCTGGGCGCGCAAGGCAGCATCGCAGCCCGGGCCTGGGGCGGACGGGCGCCGGGGGCCTTCTTCCAGTATTGCAATCTGAACTATGGTGTCCTCGCCTCGGTGATGGAAGTCGCCGCCGGTCGGCGCTTCGATCACTTGATGCGGGAGCTGGTGCAGGTGCCGCTGGGCATGGCGGGCGGCTTTGATGCCTCGGCGCTGCCGCCCGAGCAACTGGCCCAGGTGGCCGTGCTCTATCGCAAGCGCCGCGACGAACAGCCTTATGACACGGCCGGCCCCTGGGTGCCGCAGGTCGACGACTTCAGCCGCGAGCCGCCCAAGCCGTTCAAGGGTCTGGCCGACTACAAGCTGGGCAGCAACGGCACGCTGTTCGGTCCGCAAGGACGGCTGCGCGTGCGCGTGAAAGACCTGGGCACCATTGCCCGCATGCTGCTGGCCGAAGGGCGGCATGAGGGCCGGGCCTTCCTCAGGCCTGAGAGCGTGCGCCTGATCTGCACCGAGCAATGGCGCTTTGAAGCCAAGGCCGGCAACGGCGACAACCTGGGTGGCCTGTTCCAGGCCTGGGGCGTGGGACTGCAGCATTTCATCGACCGCAGCGAAGGCGGGCGGGGCGATCGCGTCTTTGCAGGTCAGGAAGCCTGGGGGCATCTCGGCTTTGCCTATGGCTTGCATTCCGGCCTGCTGATCGATCCGCGGCGCGGCAACGGCATCGCCTACGCGATCTCGGGCGAAGGTGCAGACCCGGAGAAGTTCCGCGGGCGGCATTCCAGCCTGCCGCTGTTTGAGGAGCGTCTGCAGGGCATGCTCTGGGCCCACGCAAAGGAGGGCGCATGAGGCGCTTGCTGCTGGGCTGGCTGGTTCTTGCGCTGGCGGGTTGCGCCAGCATTCCCGCGCCCATCCAGGCGAACAGCGCGGGCCTGGACTATGCGCGGATCACGCCCTTCCCGGACAGCGTGGTGCATGCGCTGCGGGTTGACTTGCAAACCGTCAAGCTCAGCGTCTCGCCGCCAGCCGAGCGCGGCCAGGCCATCGACAACATGCCCAGCGCCGCCGGCGCATTGGCCAGCATCAATGTGTCCTTCTTCAACAAGGAGTACCAGGTGCGTGGCATCACCATCAGCGATGGAGAGGCCTGGGAGCCGGTGTTCGAGATTGCCAGGAGCCCCGTGCTGGCCTGCGATGCGGCCCAGCATTGCGTGATCGAGCTGAAGCCGGAGAAGGCCCGGCCCGAATGGCGCAATGTGATGGCTGGCACGCCCTGGCTGCTGGACCATGGCCGCCAACGCACCGCCGAGGACGACGCCACTTGCAAGAACCTTTGCGCAATGGTGCATCCGCGCACCGCCGTGGGCCTGGATGCCTCCGGCCGCTTCCTGATCATCGCGCTGGCCGAAGGCCGCCGGCCGCCGGTGCTGGGCCTATCGCTGGCGCAGATGTCAGCGGTGATGGCGCAGCTCGGCGCGGTGCACGCCATCAACCTCGATGGCGGTGGCTCGTCCACCTTGCTACTGCAGGGCCGCTCAGCGATGGAGCGCCCCTTCAACGAACCCGCGCTGCGCAAGGTGGCGAACGCCTTGCATCTGTTCGCCAAGCCGCACTGAACCGGCGCGGCTTCTCAGGCCTGCGGGAAGCTGCCCGGCAGGAGGATGCCGCTGTCCACCTTCTTCAGCTGCGTGTGGCCGCAAAAGGCCATGGTCACGTCGAGCTCCTTGTGGATGATCTGCAAGGCCTTGGTCACACCCGGCTGGCCCATGGCGCCGAGGCCGTAAAGGAAGGCCCGGCCTATCCAGGCGCCGCGAGCGCCGAGGGCCCAGGCCTTGAGCACGTCCTGGCCGGAGCGCACGCCGCCGTCCATGTGCACTTCGATCCTGGAGCCCACGGCATCGACGATGCGCGGCAAGGCATGGATGCTCGACTCGGCGCCGTCCAGCTGGCGGCCGCCATGGTTGCTGACCACCAGCGCATCAGCGCCGGAGTTGGCCGCAAGCCTGGCGTCCTCGACATCCATGATGCCCTTGAGGATCAGCTTGCCGCCCCAGCGCTGCTTGACCCATTCCACGTCGGCCCAGGAGAGGCGCGGGTCGAACTGCTCATTGGTCCAGGAGGCGAGCGACTTCATGTCGGTGACGGCCTTCACATGGCCGACGAGATTGCCGAAAGTGCGGCGCTTCGTGCCCAGCATGCCCAGGCACCAGCGCGGCTTGGTCGCGAGGTTGATCAGGTTGGCGAGGGTCGGGCGAGGTGGAGCAGTAAGCCCGTTCTTGATGTCCTTGTGGCGCTGGCCAATCACCTGCAGGTCGAGCGTCAACACCAGCGCGCTGCAGCGGGCGGCGCGGGCGCGCTCGATCATGCGCTCCATCGCATCGCGGTCGCGCATCATGTAGAGCTGGAACCAGAAGGGCGCCGTGGTGTGGGCGGCGATGTCCTCGATCGAGCAGATGCTCATCGTCGACAGCGTGAACGGGATGCCGAAAGCCTCGGCCGCCTTGGCCGCCAGGATCTCGCCATCGGCATGCTGCATGCCGGTCAGGCCCGTGGGCGCTATCGCCACCGGCATCTTGGCGTCCTGGCCCACCAGCTTCACCGCCGTGCTGCGGTTTTCCATGTTCACGGCCACGCGCTGGCGCAGCTTGATGGCCTGGAAATCCGACTCGTTGGCGCGGTAGGTGCCTTCGGTCCAGGAGCCCGAATCGGCGTAGTCATAGAACATCCGTGGCACGCGTTTTTCGGCCAGGACACGCAGGTCTTCGATGCAGGTGATGGCAGGCATGGCGGCCACTCTACACTGGCGCCGTGCCCAACTCGACCCCACTCGCCCTGCGCGTTCTCTGGCTGCTGGCCGGCCTCGCCGCGCTTGTGCTAGGCATCGTCGGCATCTTCGTGCCGCTGCTGCCGACCACGCCTTTCGTGCTGCTGGCGGCCTTCTGTTTTGCCCGCGCCAGCAAGCGTTGCGAGGCCTGGTTGTTGAGTCACAAGACCTTCGGGCCCATGGTGCGGAACTGGCGCGCGCGCCGCGCGATTCCGCTTCGGGCCAAGCAACTGGCCTGGGTCATGATGACCTTCGGTTGCGCCGTGGCCGCATGGCGGCTGCCGCGGGCCTGGTCCTGGCTGCCTGCCGCGATTTGCCTCTGCGTGGCGGTCTGGATGTACCGGCTGCCGAGCAAGTAGAGGCTCGCGCGAGGCGGCCTGGGATAATCCTTCGATGAACACGTTCCCGCAGTCTTTCGCCGTCCTGCCGCTGTCCGCAGCCATGCAGGCCAATCTGGCCCAGCTGGGCTTCACCGAAATGACCGCGATCCAGGCCCTTTCCCTGCCCAAGTCGCTCGCCGGCACCGACCTGATCGCGCAAGCGCAGACCGGCAGCGGCAAGACCGTGGCCTTCGGCCTCTCGCTGCTGCACCGGCTCGATGCTTCGCGCATGAACGTGCAGTCGCTGGTGCTTTGCCCCACGCGTGAATTGGCCGATCAGGTCGCCGAAGTGTTGCGCCAGCTCGCGCGCGCCGCGGAAAACATCAAGATCTTGACTGTTTGCGGCGGCGTGCCGATGCGCAACCAGATTGCCAGCCTCGAGTTCGGCGCCCACGTCATCGTCGGCACGCCGGGCCGCATCCTCGACCACCTCGAGCGCGGCACGCTGGACCTGTCGCAGCTCAACACGCTGGTGCTCGACGAAGCGGATCGCATGCTGGACATGGGCTTTGTGGAAGACATCGCCACAGTCGTGAAGGCGGCGCCCAAGAACCGCCAGACGCTCCTGTTCTCGGCCACCTGGCCCGAGGGCGTGGCCGGCCTGGCTCAGCGCTTCATGCGCGACCCGCAGACGGTCAAGGCCGAAGCGGCCGCCGCGCCGCGCCAGATCCAGCAGATCGCGTTCGAGGTGAGCGAAGGCGACCGCCTGCACGCCGTCTCGCAATTGCTCCTGCACTACCGTCCGGCGCGCACGCTGGCTTTCTGCAATACGCGCCAGCAATGCCGTGATCTGGTGGACGTCCTGCAGGCACAGGGCATCGTCGCCCTCGCGCTGCATGGCGAGCTCGAGCAGCGCGAGCGCGACCAGGTGCTGATCCAGTTCACCAACAGCAGCTGCTCGGTGCTGGTGGCCACCGATGTGGCTGCGCGCGGCCTGGACATCGCCGAGCTGGAATGCGTGATCAACGTGGACATCGCGGCGGATGCGGAGAGTCATCTGCACCGCATCGGCCGCACTGGCCGCGCGGGCGCTGAAGGCCTGGCCCTGAACCTGGCAAGCCTGGACGAGATGGGTCGCATCGGGCGCATCGAGCAACTGCTGGGCTATGCCCTGAAGTGGAAGCCGCTGGCTGAAATGACGGCAGCCTCCAAGGCGCCGCTGCTGCCAGCCATGGACACCTTGCAGATCCTCGGCGGCAAGAAGGAAAAGATCCGCCGCGGCGACATCCTGGGTGCGCTCACTGGCGAGGCCGGCTTCGAGGCCGCCCAGATCGGCAAGATCCACGTGACCGACTTTCATTGCTACGTGGCCGTGGAGCGCAGCATCGCCCGCGAGGTGGTCAAGCGCCTGTCGGACGGCAAGCTGAAGGGGCGCAAGGTCAAGGTGCGCCGCCTGGCCGATCTGGCACCCCTCGACTGAAGGGGCGGGCGGCTGGGCGATCCCCCCGGGTCACGGGTTGAATCAGTGGTGGGGCCAAAAGCTGCGCCTTATTGCACGCAGGCTTCTCCAAAACACTCCTAGTCTTGCTTCAAGAGGCCGAAATCAAGGCAGAGGCAAGGCAAGGAGCCCATCATGGAAAGCAAACTGAGCCACGGACTTTCGATTGCGGGTGGCGCCCACTACGAACTGCGCTTCCAGTCGCTGTATCACGCTGGCCGCGGCCTGGCTTTTCCCTGCGACGCCCGAGGCGAAGTGCCGCTGGACGACCTGAGCCCGCGAGCGCTGGAAAACTACCTGTTTGCCCGCGCTGTCATCGGGGACGAATATTCGACGCCCGAGGTTCGCGAGTGCGGTGACTGAAGTCATTGGGTGAGGACCCCATGGCTTGCGGCGGCTGCTGCATTTAGCATGCGGCATGCGCAAACCCCTGACCCTCACCCTGCTGGCCGCCGCCCTGGCCGCCAGCGTCTCGCCCCTGGTCGCGGCCCCTGCCGCCACCGATGAACTCACCCTGGACCGCATTTATGCCGATCCGCCGCTGGCGGGCCGGCTGCCGCGTGCGGCAAACCTGTCGCCGGCTGGTCAGTGGCTGACCTTTCTGCAGCCCTCGGAGGCCGACAGCGAAGTGATGGAACTGTGGGGCCAGCCGCTGCCCGCAGGCAAGCCGCGTCGCTTGCTGGCGATGTCCGACCTGATCGGCGGCGCCAAGGCTGAGCTGACCGAGGCCGAAAAGATGGCGCTGGAGCGCCGTCGCATCCAGGGCAGCGGCATCCTGAGCTATCAGTGGTGCGGCGAGGATGACAAGCGCCTCCTGGTGCCGATGTCGGGCGCGCTGTATGCCGTTGAGCTCAATGGCGACGCTGCGCCGAAGTCACGCAAGCTGACCGAAGCCGGCGGCGACCCGGCCCGTGAGCCGCAGTGCGACAAGGCCGGCCGCCAGGTTGCCTTCGTCAAGGGCGGCGACCTGTATGTGCAGTCGCTGAACGAAGGCGGCGCCAAGCGCCTGACCTTGAGCGGCAGCAAGACCATGAGCACCGGCCTGGCCGAGTTCATCGCCGAGGAAGAGCTGGACCGCCACAAGGGCTTCTGGTGGTCGCCGGACGGCAAGGCTGTCCTTGCCATCGAAGTGGACGAAAGCCCGGTGCCGATCAAGGTGCGCGCGCAGATCTTTGCGGACCGCACCGCGATGACCGAGCAGCGCTATCCCGGCGCCGGTCAGCCCAACGCCAAGCTGCGCGCCCTGAACATCGATGTGGCGAGCGGCAGCATCACGCCGCTGCCCTTGCCGACCGAAGCCGAGTACATCGCCCGTGCTGGCTGGTTTGCCGACGGCAAGCCCTGGCTGCAATGGCTGACCCGCGACCAGACGCGACTGGACCTGGTCGAGTTCGATGGCGGCAAGGCGCGCACCGTGCTCTCCGAGCGCGACCCGGCCTGGGTCGAGCTGCACAACGACTTGCGTGAACTGCCGGCGATGAAGCTGTCCGGCCATCCGGCGCTCCTGTGGTCCAGCGAGCGCAGTGGCCGCCGCCAGCTCTGGCTGCTGGACCGGGTGAGCGGCGCGGTCAAGCAACTGACGCAGCAGCCCGAGATGGTGGCCGGCGTCGTCTGTGCCGCTGACAAGCGCATCGTCTTTTCCGGCGTGACCGAACGCGGCCGCGGCAAGGAATTGTTCGAGACCGACCTGAACGGCAAGACCCGGATGATCGATCCCGGTCAGCCGCGCCGCACCCGCGGCGCCTCGGGCGACAGCAGCTGCCAGCGTTTGCTGATGAGCGAATCCAGCTGGGGCAAGGTGCCGACCACTCGCGTGATCTCGATTGACGGCAAGGCCGCGCCGATCGAAGTCGAGGGCAGCCCTGCCGACCCGCTCCTGGCGCGCATCGTGCCGGAGCAGCAGGTGCTGGACATCATTTCTGCCGATGGCAAGACGCCGCTCAACGCCACTTACTCGCCGCCGCTCAAGGCCTCGGCCTCGGGCAAGAACCCGGTCATCGTGCAGGCTTATGGCGGCCCGCATGGCGCCTCGGTGGGCTGGCGCTACAGCGGTGGCATGGCGCTTGAAGCCTACTGGCAGCGGCTGGGCTTTGGCGTGATGACGGTGGACACGCGCGGCATGGCCAACCGTGACCGCGACTTCACGCATGCGCACTACCGCGCCATCGGCAAGATCGAAGTGGCCGACCTGTTCGCCGCGGTTCGCCAGCTGCCCAAGCTGGTGCCCTCTGTCGACCCGGCGCGCATCGGCTTCACCGGCTGGTCTTACGGCGGCTTCCTGGCTGCGCGTTCGATGCTGGACACCGACACACCGTTCGCCGCCGCCTTTGCCGGCGCACCGCCGACGGACTGGACGCTTTACGACACGGCTTACACGGAGCGTTATCTCGGCATCGACCCGCAGGGCGGCAAGGCACCGGCTTATGCCGAAGCCAACCTGATCCCGCGCGCCAAGTACCTGTCCAAGCCGCTGATGCTGATCCACGGCACGGCCGACGACAACGTGCTGTTCGAGAACTCACTCAAGCTGATCGAAGCCCTGCAGAACGAAGGCAAGATCTTCGAGACGACGATCTACCCGGGCAAAGCCCACGGCATCGCCGGCCGCAAGTCGAGACTGCATCTGGCCAAGACGCAGACGGACTTCTTCGTCCGCCACCTCAAGCCCTGAGGGAAAGTGGGCTTATGAATTGAAAACGGCGCCGAAGGCGCCGTTTCTCTTGGTGACGTGTCTCGGCACGTTGCG
Source organism: Paucibacter sp. JuS9 (assembly GCF_044043925.2). Lineage (NCBI taxonomy): Bacteria > Pseudomonadati > Pseudomonadota > Betaproteobacteria > Burkholderiales > Sphaerotilaceae > Roseateles > Paucibacter sp. JuS9. The sequence continues at coordinate 2,729,539 of NZ_CP194172.1, read as the reverse complement.
GCCGTTCGCTTCGCGCTTGCAGAGGTCGGGCGGTAGGCACAGGCTGGCCCCGCCACCGGGCTCATGGTGCGCGGGTTGGCCTCGCGGCCAACTCCCCTCGGTGCTCGCATCACGGGCCGGCGGCGCGCAACTCGCTCCACTCACTTCGTTCGTGCCGCTCAGACAGGGCGCGCCAAGTCAGTTGTTGAAGCGTGCTGCGCACGCCCGGCCCGTGCTGCTGCGCTCTCGGCCGCGCACAAATCGCCCGGCAGCGGGGCCAGCCTGTGCCCGTGCAGCGTTCGTGGCCTGCGAGCAAACACCCCCACGCGGCGCTGCGTTGCACGGTGACCCCGGGCAGCTGCGCGGTGAATGCAAGGGGCCGAGCAGCACAGCGGCTCGGGGCAGCACGCGCAGCGTGCCTCAACGACTGACTTGGCACGCCCTGTCTGAGCGGCACGAACGAAGTGAGTGGAGCGAGTTGCGTGCCGCCCCGAGTTGCGAGCAGCGCAGGGGAGTCGGCCTGCAAGGCCGGCCCCCTTGCCTGAGCCGTGCGGCTGCCCGGGTTGCCGTGCAACGCTCTCCCGACGTGGCTTCGCGAACGGCCGCAACGTGCCGAGAGCAGGCGCTACTGCACGCGAGCCTTACTTGGTGAAGTTGTCCCGCAAGCCGGTGATCTTGTTGAACACCGGCTTGCCTGCCCTGTGGTCGACACGATCGGCCACGAAGTAGCCATGCCGCTCGAACTGGAACTTGGTATCCGCAGCCACAGCAGACAAGGAAGGCTCCAGGTACGCTGTAACGACCTTCTTGCTGCCCGGGTTCAGCACCTCGAGGAAATCGCGGCCACCCGCATCCGGCTGTTCTTCGGTGAACAGGCGGTCGTACAGGCGCACCTCGGCGGCAATCGCTTCATGCGCGCTCACCCAGGTGATCACGCCCTTGACCTTCACTGAATCGGCGCCCGGCGTGCCGCTCTTGGTGTCCGGAACGATCGTGGCGAGCACGGCGGTGATGTTGCCGTTCTCGTCCTTCTCGCAGCCCGTGCACTCGACGATGTAGCCGTATTTCAGGCGAGCCTTGTTGCCCGGATACAGACGGTGGTAGCCCTTGGGCGCCACTTCCTGGAAGTCTTCGCGCTCGATCCAGACATCGGGGCCCAGCGTGAAGTTGCGCGTGCCCAGTTCAGGCACATGGGGATGTGCCGGGGCGTGGCAGGCTTCCTTGTGCTCGGCGCTGCCGAACAGCTCGACCCAGTTGGTGAGCTTGAGCTTCACCGGGTCCAGCACCGCGCTGGCGCGCGCGGCCTTGCCTTCCAGGTCGGCGCGCAGATAGCCGTCGAGCACCGAGTATTCCAGCCAGGCATTGGTCTTGGTCACGCCGGTGGACTCGACCATGGCGCGCACGGCCTCCGGCGTGTAGCCGCGGCGGCGCATGCCGACCAGGGTGGGCATGCGTGGGTCGTCCCAGCCGGTCACATGCTGCTCGTCCACCAGCTGCTTCAGTTTGCGCTTGCTGGTGACCACATAGGAGAGGTTGAAGCGACCGAACTCGTATTGATGCGGCAGCGGGCGGGCCAGCAGGCCGCCATCGGCCAAGGCGTTCAAGAGCCAGTCGTAGAACGGGCGCTGGTCTTCGAACTCCAGCGTGCACAGACTGTGCGTGATGCGCTCCAGCGCGTCTTCGATCGGGTGGGCGAAGGTGTACATCGGATAGATGCACCACTGGTCGCCGGTGTTGTGATGGGTGGCGCGGCGGATGCGATACAGGGCCGGGTCGCGCATATTGATGTTCGGCGAGGCCATGTCGATCCTGGCGCGCAGAATCATGGCGCCGTCGGCATGCTGGCCATCACGCATCTCGCGGAAGCGCGCCAGGTTCTCTTGCGGCGTGCGGCTGCGGAACGGGCTGTCCTTGCCGGGCGTCGTGAAGTCGCCGCGGTTGGCGCGCATCTCGTCGGGCGTCTGCTCGTCCACATAGGCCAGGCCCTGTTCGATCAGGTACTCGGCCGCGCGGTACATGAAGTCGAAGTAGTTGCTGGCGAAGAACAGGTGCGAGGTGCCACCCGCGTTCCAGTCCCAGCCCAGCCAGGTGACCATCTCCTTGATCGCGTCGACGTACTCCTGCTCTTCCTTCTCCGGATTGGTGTCGTCGAAGCGCAGGTGGCAGATGCCGCCGTAGTCGCGTGCCAGGCCGAAGTTCAGGCAGATGCTCTTGGCATGGCCGATGTGCAGGTAGCCGTTCGGCTCGGGCGGGAAGCGGGTGCGGATCCTGGCCGGGTCGACCTGGCCGCCCTCGTGGTGGGCCGCGTCACCGGGCGTGCCGGCGAACTTGCGGCCCTGGGTCAGGCCGGCGTCGAGGTCGCGCTCGATGATGGCGCGAAGGAAGTTGTTGCTGACGGGCTTGGCGTCGTCGCTGGTATGGGACATAGAGGCGCCCCGGCGCCGGTCCGGGGCTGTGCAATTTGCTTGGGCACGAATTATCGCTGCTGGCGGCGGCGCAGGGTTTCGAGTTCCTTGTCCATCAGATGCTGGCGCAGATCGCCGCCCTGCAGTGACACGAAGGTGACGATGCCGTGGATCGCCAGGCCGATGCCCCAGGGCACCATCGGCACGAAGTGCCAGCGGCCATGGCCCCAGCCCCAGTCGCTGCCGGCATGGCCGAGCACATAGAGGCCCAGGTTGACCAGCACATAGACCAGGGCGTGGGTGTAGAAGCCCATTTTCTGGTCCACGCGGCGCTTTGCCAGCATGTGCAGTTCGTCGTCGGCGCTTGTGGTGGTGGTGTTGCTCAGGCTTTGCTCGTTGCTGCTCATTTCTCGCTCCTGGATGTTGGTCTGGTATGGAACGAATTCTGCGGCGCGCCGGCCCGGCCGGCCCGGGAAATGTGACGAATGGACAAGGCAGGGCGCCAGTGGCCATTGGACGGCGCCGGTGGATCAGGCAGGGCTTGGCCCGGCTTTTCCGGCCGCTGGCGGCGCCCTCTGGGGCTACCCTGAAGCCTTGGCATTGGACAAGCAAACCCATGGACCTGCAAAGCCTTTCCGGCCTGGTCGGCCGCGGCGACAGCACGCTGTCGCAAGCCGGCTCGAGCAAGACCACTCTGAGCGCCGACAGCCTGAGCAAGATCTCACCGGCCTTGGCCAAGGCACGCGAGCGCGTGGTGGCGCAGGAGCAATCGACGGCGACCTCGCTGTCGGTGCTTGGCAAATACAAATCGGCCTTGGCCTCGCTGGTCGGCACGGCCGGCGGCCTGGGCAGGCTCGGTTCCGGCAGCACGCCGGCCGCCGTCCAGTCGGCGCTCGAGGCCTTCGCGGCGGACTACAACAGCGCGATTTCCGGCGCGCGCGAGGCTTTCGCCCAAGGCGGGTCGAACCTGGGCAGCAGCACCCTGTTGGGCGATCTGCGCCGTGCCTTGAACCAGCGCACGGCACCGCCCACCCTGCATGCACTGGGCATCAGGGCGCAGGCGGACGGCACCGTGAAGTTGGATGCCGCCGCCCTCAAGACGGCGCTGGCCGCGAACGGCAAGGGTGTCACGGGCGCGCTCTCGCAGTTCGGCGCGGCCGTGGGCAAGCTGGCCGAGGGTGGGCTCAGCAGCTCGAGCCGGCTCACTTCAGCGCTGAGCAGCCTCGGCAACCGACTGACGGCGCTGAAGAAGCAGGAAGACGCCTTGCTGAGCGCCGCCACCAAGCTGTCGAACAGCCGCACGACCAGCGCCAAGACCAGCACCGATCCAACCATCCTCAAGGCACAGCAACTCCTGCAGCAGGCCTACCAGGGCACACAGGGCTCTTAGGCTAGAGGCCCTTGAACAGATGGGCATACATGCGGCTGACGCCCAGCCGCTCCTTGCAGCCATGCAGATGCAGGCTGAGCTTGCCGGCTTCGTCGCGCACCGCCCGCTCGATCGCATCGCTGCGCACCACGATGCTGCGATGAATCTGCCAGAAGCGTGAGGTGTCGAGCTGGGGCAGAAGTTCGCGCAGGGAGATGCGCACCAGATGCTCCTTGCCGCTCGTGACGATGACGCGCACGTACTTGTCGGCCGCTTCGAAAAAAATCACCTCGTCCACCGGCACCATCACGATGCTGCTGCCCACGCTGACCTGCAGAAGGCGCAAGGGTTGGGCGGCAGTGGCGGCCGGCGCGGCGCTGAGCAGGCTGCGCAATTGCTGGACGGCGGCTTGCAAGGCATCGTCCTGCTTGGGTGCGAGGGCCTCCTTGAGCCGGGCGACCGTCTGCGCCAGCCGCTCGGGCTGCACGGGCTTGAGCACGTAGTCGACCGCCGCATGCTCGAAGGCCTGCAGGGCGTACTGGTCGTAGGCGGTGACGAAGACCAGCTTGGGGAAGGGCTCGCCCTCGGGCCAGTCCTCGGTCAGCGCTGCGGCGGCTTCCAGGCCCGTCATGCCGGGCATGCGGATGTCCAGGAAGCACAGGGTCGGCTTGTGGGCCAGGGCCGCATCGACCGCCGCCTGGCCGTGCGCCACCTGGGCCACGATCTGCAGCTCCGGCCAGAGCTTGGCCAGCTCCTGGCGCAGGTTCTCGGCCAGCAGGGCTTCGTCTTCGGCAATCAGGGCAGTGATGGGCTTCATGGCTGTGGAATCCGTATCGAACAAAGCGTGCCGCCACCGGGGGCAGGGCTGACTTCCAGGCTGGCGCTCGGGCCGTAGCGCGTGGCCAGGCGCTCGCGTACCTGCTGCAGACCGAAGCCCGTGCCGGCGGCATCGGGTGTGGCTGAAAGGCCGGCGCCGCTGTCCTGCACCTGCAGCAGCAGGACCTGGCCTTGCATTTCAGCGCGGACGACGAGCACGCCGCCTTCCACATGCGGCTCCAGCCCATGCTTGATCGCGTTCTCGACCAGCGGCTGAAGGAGCAGCGGCGGAATCTCCAGCCCGGCCAGTTCGGCCGGCAGCTGGAAAGCGGGCCGCAGGCGCGAGCCCATGCGCACCTGCATCAGGGCCAGGTAGTCGCTCAGTCGGGCGAACTCGGCACTCAAGGGATGGCTGCCGCTGCGCGAGGCCTGCAGGGTGGCGCGCAGGAAGGCGATGAGCTGGTCCAGCATGGCCTGGGCCCGGGCCGGGTCCATGCCGATCAGCACGCGCAGATTGGCCAGCGTGTTGAACAGCATGTGCGGTTCAAGCTGCGACTCCAGCAGGCGCAATTGCGTTTCTGCGGCGATGCGGGCTGCTTGCTGGGCCTGGGTCTCGGCATTCGCGATGCGGCTCTGGCCGACGAAGAACAGCGTGATCGCAGCGCCCGGCACGATGGCGATGAACACCATGGTCACCGCGCGGCGCAGGCTGACATCGAAGATGCCGCTGTTCTGGATGCCGGTCAACAGCACTGCCAGCTCGTTGCCAATGGTGTAGCCGATCACCGTGCCCAGCACCAGGCTGAGGACCTCGCGCAGCCAGGCGGGCGCCGGCCTGTGCAGCAGGTGCTCGCAAAAGAGCTCGACGCCGCGGCGCATCGCTTGCACTGCAACGGAGCAGCCGGCGGCGATGCAGAAGCAGAACACCGCGGTGATGCCCACGGGCTGTTGCAAGAGCAGCACCAGCCCGATGGTGACGGCTGTGGCGGCTGCGGCAACGGTGCCAATCTGCCAGGCGGCCCAGCGCAGCCAGTCCTCGCGGCTGCGCTCGGCCCAGGGCGTGTGGATGTTCTTCATGCAAAGGCCGCTTGGGCGTTGGTGCGGCCGAGGCCAAGTATGTTCAGCGTGCGGCCGAGGAAGGCGCCGCTCAGCGCACCGAACAGGCTGCTGAAGCCGATGGCCACGTCGGTCTGCAGGGCCAGCGCGGGGTTCATCGCCAGGCCCATGCCCAGGATGAACTTGCCGACGAAGATGGCCAGCATCAGGCCCATCGGGATCCAGCTGCCGGGCACCACGTATTGGCCGCCCTCGACGCGGGCGCGCCCGGGCCAGCCGCTCCAGCGGACCAGGGTCAGGCTGGTCAGCAGGCCGGCGCCCCAGGCCAGGATCGGCGTGGCTGCAAAGCCGAAGGTGTTTTCGATCCCCCAGGCGCCATAGGCCAGAAAGATCGCCGGCACCAGCATCAGACGCAGCCTGGACATGCGTCGCTCACGGCTCAGGCGCAAGCCCATGAGGACCAGGAAGGCGAGGATGGCCCAGACCCAGACGGGGATGTGCGTGAGGATGATGGCGGCAGTTTGCATGGCGCTTCCTGTGTATTGCGTGTTGACAGGCTTGAATGCTGAGGCCCTGGTCGCCGCCCCGCCATGCGGCTGCGACCAAGGGTTCAGGCCGGGTGCGAAACGCCGCCGATGCGGCGCGAGCGGGGGCCTCAGCGGCGCCGGCTGCCTCCGCCGCCGAGGATGCTGCCGAGCACACCACGGATGATTTCTCGGCCTACCGAGGAGCCGATCGAGCGCATGGCCGACTTGGCGGCGGCTTCCGCAAGCCCTTCACGCCGGCCGCCGCGCGGGCCGGTCGAGCCGAAGAGCACGTCCTTCAGGCCGCCAAGCATGCCGCCGCCATCGTCCGTCGGGACTTGGGCAGTGCTTGGCGTGGGCATCGATGGCGGCGGAGCGGCGGGGCCGGCGCTCGGAGCCGAAGGCGCAGCCGCCGCCGGCTTGCCCTTGAGCTTCTCGTAGGCCGATTCGCGGTCCACTGCCTTCTCGTACACGCCCGCCACCAGCGAGCTCTGGATCAGGGCCTGGCGCTGCTCGGGCTTGATCGGGCCGATCTGGCTGCCCGGTGGCAGCACGAAGACCCGCTCGGTGATGCTGGGCCGGCCTTTCTCGTCCAGGAGGCTGACCAGGGCTTCGCCCACGGCCAGCTCGGTGATCGCGGTTTCGATGTCCAGCCCCGGCTTGGCCCGCATCGTTTCGGCGGCGGCCTTGACCGCCTTCTGGTCGCGCGGCGTGAAGGCGCGCAGCGCATGCTGGACCCGGTTGCCGAGCTGGCCGAGCACGGAGTCGGGAATGTCCAGCGGGTTCTGGGTCACGAAATAGACGCCGACGCCCTTGGAGCGGACCAGGCGCACAACCAGCTCGATGCGCTCGACCAGGGCCGGCGCCGCATCCTTGAAGAGCAGGTGGGCCTCATCGAAGAAGAAGACGAGCTTGGGCTTGTCCAGGTCGCCCACCTCGGGCAGGGTTTCGAACAGCTCGGAGAGCATCCACAGGAGGAAGCTGGCGTAGAGGCGCGGCGAGGCCAGCAGCTTGTCGGCGGCCAGGATGTTGATGACGCCGGCACCGCTCTCGGTCTGCATCAGGTCGGCGATGTTGAGCATCGGTTCGCCGAAGAACTTGTCGCCGCCCTGGGCGTCGATCTGCAGGAGGCCGCGCTGGATCGCGCCGATGGAAGCGGCCGAGACGTTGCCGTATTCGGTGGTGAACTGGCTGCTGTTGTCGCCCACGTACTGCAGCATGGCGCGCAGGTCTTTCAGGTCCAGCAGCAGCAGGCCGTTGTCGTCAGCGATCTTGAACACCAGTTGCAGCACGCCGGCCTGGGTTTCGTTCAGGGCCAGCATGCGTGCCAGCAAGAGTGGCCCCATGTCGGAGACCGTGGCGCGCACCGGATGGCCTTGCTCGCCGAATACATCCCACAGCGTGGTCGGGCAGGCGGCGCGGGCGGGCGGCTCGATGCCCCGTTCCTTGAGGATGGCCAGCAGCTTCTCGGAGGGCGTGCCGACCTGTGAAATGCCGGTCAGGTCGCCCTTCACGTCGGCCATGAAGACCGGCACGCCAAGCGTGCTGAAGGACTCTGCAAGCTTTTGCAGGCTGATGGTCTTGCCGGTGCCGGTGGCCCCGGTGATCAGGCCATGTCGGTTGGCCAACTGGGGCAGCAGCAGGCATTCGGTGGCGGCGTTGCGCGCCAGCAGGATTGGATCGGCCATCGGGAGAGCTCCAGATCGGGGGGCTATAGCGCTTTGCACTTCAGAGAAGACTCATATCGCCGGGGCGATGTGATGTCGGAACTAAGGCGCTTGCGGCTCAGAGAAGACTCATATCGCCGAGGCGATGTGATGTCGGAACTAAAATCGCAGTCTATCCAACCAATATGCAGGCCAGGAGCAAGCCAAGATGGCAGGTCATTCGAAGTGGGCCAATATCCAGCACCGCAAGGGTCGCCAAGACGAAAAGCGCGGCAAAGTCTGGACCCGCATCATCCGTGAAATCACCGTCGCGGCCCGTCAGGGCGGTGCCGATCTGAGCGCCAATCCGCGCCTGCGTCTGGCCATTGAAAAGGCCAAGGCCGCCAACATGCCGGCGGACCGCATCAAGTACAACGTGGACAAGGCCTCGGGCAACCTCGAGGGCGTGAGCTACGAGGAAATCCGCTACGAAGGCTATGGCATCGGCGGCGCGGCCATCATCGTGGACACGATGACGGACAACCGCGTGCGCACCGTGGCCGAAGTGCGCCACATGTTCAGCAAGTACGGCGGCAATATGGGCACCGAGGGCGCAGTGGCCTTCCAGTTCAAGCATTGCGGCCAGCTGATCTACGCGCCCGGCGCCTCGGAAGACAAGATCATGGACGTCGCGCTGGAAGCCGGTGCCGACGATGTGATCACCGATGACGACGGCGCCATCGAGGTGTTGACGCCGCCGACTCAGTTCGAAGCCGTCAAGAACGCGCTGGAAGCTGCAGGCTTCACCGCCGACGTGGCCGAAGTGACGATGCGCCCGGAAAACACGATCGAGCTGTCAGGCGAGGACGCCGAGCGCATGCAGAAGCTCCTGGACATGCTGGAAGACCTCGACGACACCCAGGCCCTGTATCACAACGCGAGCATAGAAGCATGAGCCCCCACGCAAGTTGTCACTTGCTGCCCCCCGCGGGGGCGTTCGCCCTCCTTGGGGCGGCCCTGCGGAGGTCGGCATGAAAGTTCTGGTCATTGGCAACGGCGGGCGTGAACACGCGCTGGCCTGGAAGCTCTCGCAAAGCGAGCGTGTTTCGCAGATCTATGTGGCGCCAGGCAATGGCGGCACGGCGCATGACGTCCGCTTCAAGAACGTGCCGCTGACGGACGTGAAGGCGCTGGCCGACTTCGCTGTCGAGCAGAAGATTTCGGTGACCGTCGTCGGCCCCGAGGCCTACCTGGCTGCCGGGGTGGTGGACGAATTCCGCGCGCGCGGCCTGCGCATCTTCGGCCCCACCAAGGCGGCCGCGCAGCTCGAATCGAGCAAGGCCTTCGCCAAGGACTTCATGAAGCGCCACGGCATCCCGACGGCTGCCTACGACACCTTCACCGACGCTGCGGCCGCCCACGCCTATGTGGATGCACAGGGCGCACCCATCGTCATCAAGGCCGACGGCCTGGCGGCGGGCAAGGGTGTGGTCGTCGCGATGACGCTGACCGAGGCGCATGAAGCCATCGACTGGATCCTCGCGGACAACAAGCTCGGCGTGGTGCACAACGAAGGTGGCGCGCGCGTCGTCATCGAGCAGTTCCTCGAAGGCGAGGAGGCCAGCTTCATCGTGCTGTGTGACGGCAAGAACGTGATCTCGCTGGCAACGAGCCAGGACCACAAGCGCCTGCTGGACGGCGATGCCGGCCCGAATACCGGCGGCATGGGCGCCTACTCGCCCGCACCGGTGGTCACGCCAAACGTGCATGCCAAGGTGATGCACGAGATCATCATGCCGACCATTTCCGGCATGGCCCGAGACGGCATTCCCTTCACCGGCTTCCTCTATGCCGGCCTGATGATCGACAGCCACGGCCAGCCGCGCACGGTCGAGTTCAACACCCGCATGGGCGATCCGGAAACCCAGCCCATCATGATGCGGCTCAAGAGCGACCTGCTGGAGGTGATGCTGCACGCCACGGATGGCACGCTCGACCAGGTCGAGCTGCAATGGGACCGCCGCGTGGCGCTGGGCGTGGTGCTGGCGGCCGAAGGCTATCCGCTCAACCCACGCAAGGGCGACGCGATCACCGGTCTGCCGGCTGAAACCGACAACGCCATGGTCTTCCATGCCGGTACGGCTGACAAAGACGGCACGCTCGTCACCAGCGGCGGCCGCGTGCTTTGCGTGACGGCCCTGGGCGAATCGGTGAAGACGGCGCAGCAGCATGCCTACGAGGCGCTGAGCGGCATCCAGTTCGCCGGCAAGCAGTACCGGCAGGACATCGGCCATCGGGCGGTCAAGCGTTGAGCACGACGAACCCCGAGTTGCCCCGCCTGATCGCCGGCAAGGCCGAGTTCAAGGCGCCTGGCAGCAGCATCGCGCAAGGCATTCTTCGCATGGCCGGCTGGACGCTGCGCTATGAAGGCCTGCCAGCCGGGCAGGGCGTGATCATGGTCTACCCGCACACCTCGAACTGGGATTTCATCCTCGGCGTGCTGGTCAAGTGGGCCTTCGGCATCCAGGCGCGCTGGTGGGGCAAGGACAGCCTGTTCAAGATCCCGCTGCTGGGCCCCTGGGCCCGCGGTATCGGCGGCATTCCGGTGGACCGTGCGAATGCCAGCGGCCTGGTCGGCAACACCGCAGACCAGATGAAGGCGGCGCGCGCCAACAGGGAACTTTTCTGGCTGGCCGTGGCGCCGGAGGGCACGCGCTCGCTGGTGAGCGGCTGGCGTTCGGGCTCCTACCATGTCGCCGTACAGGCGCAGGCGCCGGTGGGCCTGGCCTACTTCGACTTCGCGACCAAGACCGTGGGCCTGACCGACTTCGTCGAGCTGAGCGGCGACCCGGACAAGGACTTCGCCCTGTTCGCCAAGGTGCTGGCGCCCTATCGCGGCAAGCGGCCCGAGCTGGCCGGGCCGGTCAAGCTGAGGACCTGAGCATGGAAACCCAAGCAGTACGCAGCTATCTGCTCGACCTGCAGCAGCGCATCATTGCCGGCTTGCAGGCGGCGGATGGCGGTGAATTCATCAGCGACGGCTGGCAGCGCGAGCCCGGCGGCCGGCTCGAGGGCGATGGCGTCTCGCGCCTGATCGAGGGCGGTGCGGTGTTCGAGCGCGGCGGCTGCAATTTCTCGCATGTGCGGGGCCGGGTCTTGCCGCCGTCGGCCACCCAGCATCGCCCCGAACTTGCGGGCGCGCCTTTCGAGGCCATGGGCGTTTCGCTGGTGATCCATCCGCAGAACCCCTTTGTGCCGACGGTGCACATGAATGTGCGCATGTTTGCGGCCCTGCCGGCTGGCCGTGAGCCGGTCGTCTGGTTCGGCGGCGGCATGGACCTGACGCCGTACTACGGCTTCGAGCGTGATGCCCAGCATTTCCATCGCACCTGCCGCGAGGCGCTGGCGCCGCATGGAGCGGATCTGTTCCCGCGCTTCAAGACCTGGTGCGACGAGTACTTCTTCCTGAAGCATCGCAACGAGCCGCGCGGCGTGGGCGGCGTCTTCTTCGACGATTACGCCGAGGGCGGCTTTGAAGCGGCCTTTGCCACGATGCGCTCGGTGGGTGATGCCTTCCTGCCGGCCTATCTGCCCATCGTCGAGCGCCGCCAGGGCTATGCCTATGGTGAGCGCGAGCGCGACTTCCAGGCCTATCGGCGCGGCCGCTATGTCGAGTTCAACCTGGTGTTCGACCGCGGCACGCTGTTCGGCCTGCAGTCGGGTGGCCGCACCGAGGCCATCCTGATGTCGATGCCGCCGCTGGTGAAGTGGCGTTACGACTGGCAACCGGAAGAGGGCTCGCCCGAGGCGAAGCTTTATTCGGACTTCCTGCGCCCCCGTGACTGGGCCGACGAGCCGGCCACGCATCTGTGGCTTTGACATGCCCTTGATGCTGGCGCCGCGGGTCGGGCTGTTCGGCGGCAGCTTCGATCCGCCGCACCTGGCGCACCGGGCCTTGGCGGCCTGCGCGCTGGCCGAATTGAAGCTCGACAAACTGCTCTGGATACCCGCCGGCCAGCCCTGGCAGAAAGCTGGGCGACAATTGGCCCCGGCCGAACACCGGCGCGCCATGGTCGAGCTGATGATCGACGATGAATCGCGCTTTGAACTGGACGACTGCGAAATTCGCCGAACCGGCGCCAGCTATACGGTGGAGACCCTGCGCGAAAGAGCAGCGAATCACCCGGGCGAGCAGCTCTTCCTCATCATCGGCCAGGACCAGTACGCCCGCTTGAACACCTGGCGCGACTGGCCCGAGATCCTGCAGCGTGCCACGATTGCCGTGGCGGCCCGTGCCGGCGAAGCCATCCAGGCAGCACCGGAACTGCAGGTCACCCCCCATCAGAGCTTCAAGCTGGCATTGCCGGCCATGGAGCATTCAGCCACAGCCGTGCGTCAAAAAGTGATGCGTGGCGAGGACATCCGCCCCATGGTGGGCAACGCGGTCGCGGGTTATATTTCCCGGCACCGCCTCTACAGAGAGTGAGTCACTGAATGGACATTCGTAAGCTGCAGCGCGCCATCGTCGATGGTCTGGAAGACGTGAAGGCCCAGAACATCCAGGTCTTCAATACCGAGCATCTGTCGCCGCTGTTCGAGCGCGTGATCATTGCCTCGGGCACCAGCAACCGCCAGACCAAGGCACTGGCCTCCAGCGTGCGGGTGACGGTCAAGGAGCGCGGCATGCAGGTGATGCGCACGGAAGGTGAAGACAACGGCGAATGGATCATCGTGGACTGCGGTGCCGCCGTCGTGCACGTGATGCAGCCTGCCATCCGTGACTACTACCACCTCGAAGAAATCTGGGGCGGCAAGCCGGTCAAGCTGAAGCTGGGCGACGGCGAAGTGCGCCTGGTAAAGGCTTCCGAGCCGGAAGACGAAGCACCAGCCAAGCCTGCCAAGAAGAATGCTGGCAAGGCGCCAGCCAAGAAGACGGCACCGTCGGCAGCGCCCTCCAAGGTCACCGGCACCAAGACGGCTGCGGCCAAGAAGGCGGCTCCGGCTGCCAAGAAGGCAGCGCCTGCGGCCAAGAAGGTCGCCGCAGCCAAGCCGCCGCTGCGCAAGCCCGCAGGCAAGACGGCTGCCAAGACGCCCGCAACCCGTACACCCGCAACCCGCACGCCAGCCACGCGTACACCGGCTACCCGTACCCCCGCCGCGCGCACGCCAGCCACCCGCGTGGCGGCTGAAGCGCCGGTGAAGACGATCAAGGTCGGCGCCGCCAAGCCCGCAGCCAAGAAGGCTGCACCGGCCAAGAAGGCCGTCACCAAGACCGTGGGCCGCAAGACCGCCGTGGCGGCCAAGCCCGCAGCCAAGCCAGCAGCCAAGAAGGCAGCGCCCGCCAAGAAGTCGGCGCGCTGATTTTCCAGATGCGGCTCTGGCTTGTTGCCGTCGGCCAGCGCCAGCCGGCCTGGGCTGACACGGCCTACGAAGACTTCGCCAAGCGCTTTCCGCCCGAGCTGAAGCTCGAGCTGAAGGCGGTCAAGGCCGAGCCTCGTGGCGCCGGCAAGTCGGTCGAGCAGATGATGGCGGCCGAAGCGCAGCGCATCGAGGCTGCATTGCCCAAGGGTGTGCGCCGCATCATCCTGGATGAGCGCGGGCACCAGCGCACCACGATGCAGCTCGCCGAGAGGCTCAAACTCTGGATGGGCGAGGGGCGCGACGCGGCGCTCATCATCGGCGGGCCCGACGGCCTGCACCCCGACCTGAAGGCCACGGCCGACGAGACCCTGCGCCTGTCGGACCTGACCCTGCCTCACGCCTTCGCACGCGTCCTGCTGGCGGAAGGCCTGTACCGGGCCTGGACGGTCATGGTCAACCATCCCTACCACCGAGAATGAGCGCCTCTCCGTCAGCAACCTCCTTCGACTTTCTCTACCTGGCCTCGCAAAGCCCGCGCCGCCGCCAGCTGCTGGAGCAGATCGGTGTGAAGCTGGAGCTGCTGCTGCCCACGGCAGAGGAAGACGCTGAAGCGCTCGAAGCGGTGCTCCCCGGCGAGAAGCCCGAGGCCTATGTGCAGCGCGTGACCCAGTTGAAGCTCGACGCTGCATTGCAGCGCCTGGAGCGCCGCGGCCTGCCGCCGGCGCCGGTGCTGTGCTCGGACACGACGGTGGCCATCGACGACGACATCCTTGGCAAGCCCGTCGATGCGGCAGAAGCCCTGGCCATGCTCACGCGCCTGGCCGGCCGCCGCCACCGAGTGATCACCGGTGTCGCGGTGGGTCTGGGCGCACGCCGCGATGCGCGATTGAGCGTTTCCGAAGTCGAGTTCGCGCCGGTGTCGCAAGCGGTTCTGCAGCGCTATGTGGACGGCGGCCAGCCCTTCGGCAAGGCTGGCTCCTATGCGATCCAGAGCGAAGCCGCTGCATGGATCTCGCACATCGCCGGCTCTTACTCAGGCATCATGGGCCTGCCGCTCTTCGAGACGGCACAGTTGCTGGAACCTTGGGGTCTGTGAAGACATGGAAGACATTCTGATCAACTGGTCGCCGCAGGAAACGCGGGTGGCCGTCGTCGAGAACGGCTCGGTCCAGGAGCTGCACATCGAGCGCACGCTGGAGCGCGGCCTGGTCGGCAACATCTACTCGGGCAAGGTGGCCCGCGTGTTGCCGGGCATGCAGTCCGCCTTCATCGATATCGGCCTGGAACGCGCCGCCTTTCTTCATGTGGCCGACCTGCACGTGAACGGCAACAACCATGGCCGCGCGCCGCACAACGAGGCGGGCGTGCCAACGCCGATCGAGCGCCTGGTCTTCGAGGGCCAGGCCTTGACCGTGCAGGTGATCAAGGACCCGATAGGCACCAAGGGCGCCAGGCTTTCCAGCCAGGTCAGCATTGCCGGGCGCATGCTGGTGTTCCTGCCGCAGGACGAGCACATCGGCATCTCGCAGAAGATCGGCTCGCCCGAAACCCGCGAGCAGCTGCGTGCGCGCATGCAGGCCCTTGTGGGCAAGGCCGAGGAGGGCGGCGGCGGTGGCTTCATCCTGCGCACCAATGCCGAAGACGCGACTGACGAAGAGCTGGCGGCTGACATCGCCTATCTGCGCAAGACCTGGGCGACCATCCGCGAGCGTTCGTTCCGCTCGCCCCCGGGCACCTTGCTGCATCAGGACCTGAGCCTCGTGGAGCGCGTGCTGCGCGACCTGACGACGGACCGCACCGGCTCGATCCGCATCGACTCCAAGCTGCAGTTCGATGTGCTGCAGGGCTTTGGCGAGGTCTACATGCCGGCGGCCACGGCCAAGCTGGAGCATTACAAGGGTGAGCGACCGATCTTCGACCTGAACAATATCGATGCCGAGCTGGACCGCGCGCTGGCCCGGCGAGTGGACCTGAAGTCGGGTGGCTACCTGATCGTCGACCAGACAGAGGCGATGACGACGATCGACGTCAACACCGGCGGCTTCGTGGGTGCCCGCAATTTCGACGACACCATCTTCAAGACCAATCTCGAAGCGGCCGGCGCCATCGCGCGCCAGCTGCGCTTGAGGAACCTGGGCGGCATCATCATTGTCGACTTCATCGACATGACGCGCGAGGAGCACAAGACTTCGGTCCTGAGCGAATTCAAGAAGCAGTTGAGCCGCGACCGCACCAAGGTGACCGTGGGCGGGTTCACGCAGCTTGGCCTGGTGGAGATGACGCGCAAACGCACCCGCGAATCGCTGGCCCGCATGCTGTGCGAGCCCTGCCCGACCTGCGAAGGCCGCGGCCAGGTCAAGACGGCACGTTCGGTCTGCTACGACATCATGCGCGAGATCCTGCGCGAGGCGCGCCAGTTCTCGCCCAAGGAGTTCCGCGTCGTGGCCGCCGCCAATGTGGTCGAGATGCTGCTGGATGAGGAGAGCCAGCACCTGGCTGGCCTGTCGGATTTCATCGGCAAGCCGATTTCGCTGTCGGCCGAGCCGACCAACCAGACCGAGCACTACGACATCGTGCTGCTCTAGTGTCAGGTCCCAACTGCCAGAGTTTCCGGGTGTGCGCATTTCGCCCATGTGGACCTTGTTCCGCGAGACTTTGGCGACTCTGGGACCACCATCTTTTACAGGCATGTGCGGGGTTGCGCCGGGATGCTCTTGCGGGTGAGGCAGAATAACGGCCTCCAGGACAAGGGATATCTGCTTCGCTGCCACCCAACCCATGCGCATGCCTGACCAGTCAAACGCCGCCTCGAACACCCCGCTGACCCGCCGCAACCTGCTGGCTGCCACTGTCGCTTCCGGCCTGGCACTGCCGGCCTGGGCTCAGTTCCGCGTCGAGATCGCTGGCGTCGGCACGACGCAGATGCCGATCTCGATCCCGAGTTTCCTGAATGAATCTGTGGCCGGCCAGGCCGTTGCCGCCATCGTGCGTGCCGACCTTGAGCGCAGCGGCCAGTTCCGGGTTGTCGATGCGCCGGCAGGCCTGAGCGAAACCAGCCAACCGGCCTTCAGCGAATGGCGCGGCCGCAACGTGGACGCCGTGGCCGGCGGTTCGGCCACCCGCCTGGCGGATGGCCGCATCGACCTGCGCTTCAAGCTCTGGGATGTGGTCAAGGGTGCGGACCTGGGCGGCGAGAGCCACCTGGTTGCGCCGGACGATGTTCGCGTCGGTGCCCACCGGATAGCCGACTGGATCTATCAGAAGCTGACCGGCGAGCGCGGCGTGTTTGCCACCCGGCTGGCCTATGTCACGAAGGTTGGCTCGCGCTACAAGCTGATCATCTCGGACTCGGACGGCGAGGGCGGCCAGGAAGCGCTCACCAGCCACGAACCCATCATCTCGCCTGCATGGTCGCCGGATGGCCGTGAGGTGGCCTATGTGTCTTTCGAGGCACGCAAGGCAGTGATCTACACGCAAGACCTGTTCACCCGTGCTCGTCGCCAAGTGGCTGCCTACCGGGGCACCAACAGCGCACCCGCCTACTCGCCCGATGGCTCGCAGATCGCGATGACCTTGTCGCGCGAGGGCGGTTCTCAGCTCTTCATCGTCAATCGCACCGGCGGTGATCCGCGTCGACTGACGCAGAGCTCGGCCATCGACACCGAACCGGTGTTTTCGCCTGACGGCCGTTCAATCTATTTCGTCTCCGACCGTGGCGGCGCGCCGCAGATCTACCGCATGTCGTCCAGCGGCGGCGGCGTCGAGCGGGTCACTTTCGTCGGCGGCTACAACATCAGCCCGGACGTCAGCCCGGATGGCCGCACGCTGGCCTACATCACGCGCACGGGTGGCAACTTCAAGCTCTGCGTGATGGACCTTGCCAGCGGCACGGTCAACCAGATCACCGACACCCTCGATGACGAAAGCCCCAGCTTCTCGCCCAATGGCCGTTTGCTGGTCTATGCGACGCGCTCGGCCGGCCGTGATGTCTTGATGACCACCACGCTGGACGGCAAGATCAAGGCCAAGCTGATCGCCAGCACGGCAGACATGCGCACACCCACCTGGGGACCGTTCACCCGTTGAGTGACCGTTCCCTTTCCTCCCCAAAGTTTCAACGACGACGTACTCCTAGGAGCGAATGAAATGAAGAAGATGATGAAGCAAAGCCAAGTTCTGTTGGCGCTGTTGGCCGCCGCCGCTCTCGTGGGCTGCAGCACGCCGGTGAAGCTCGATGAGCCGCCGAAGATCGAGACCCGCACTCCGCCGCCGCCGGCCGAGGCCAAGCCTGCGACGCCCACGCCGGTCGCCGAGCCCAAGGTCCAGCGCATCGACATCGACGCCGAGCAAACCGCCGCCGTCTCCGACAAGCGCGTCATCTATTTCGACTTCGACAGCTACGTGGTCAAGGACGACTACCGCGGCGTGGTCGAAGCCCATGCCAAGCGCCTGGGTGTCTCGAAGAACGTGCGCCTGAACCTCGAAGGCCACGCCGACGAGCGCGGTGGCCGCGAGTACAACCTGGCCCTGGGCCAGAAGCGTGCCGAAGCTGTGGCCAAGTCGCTGAGCCTGCTGGGCGTGGCGGCTGACCGCGTCGAGCCGGTTTCCTTCGGCAAGGAGCGCCCCGCCGTTCAGGGCAGCACCGAAGAAGCCTGGGCCAAGAACCGCCGCGTTGAACTGATGGACAAGAAGTGATGATCCGGCGCGCATCCGCACTGGTGGCCCTCGTGGCCGCCTTCGCCTGGCTGCCCGCTCAGGCAGCCCTGTTTGCCGATGACGAGGCACGCAAGGCCGTGCTGGACCTGCGCGCCCAAGTCAAGCAGAACGACGAGGCGCAGAAGGCCAAGATCGACGCCCTCAGCGCGCAGATGAACGAGATGCTGCTGCCCCTGCGGCGCAGCATCCTCGATCTGAATGGCCAGATCGAAGCCTTGCGCTCCGAGGTGGCCAAGTTGCGCGGCCAGAACGAGCAGCTCGCCCGCGAGCTCTCGGACACGCAGCGCAAGCTGAGCGAGCAGGTACAGGCGCTCGAATCGCGCCTGCGTCCGCTGGAGCCGCAGAAGGTCACGCTCGATGGCAAGGACTTCCAGGTCGACCCGGAAGAGCGTCGCCAATACGATGCTGCGACCGGCCTCGTGAAGCGCGGCGACTTCGCCGAAGCCGAGGCTGCACTGCAGTCCTTCCTGCGACGTTATTCAGCCAGCGGCTATGCCGACTCGGTGCGCTTCTCGCTGGGCATTGCCCAGTACGGCAACCGCGACTGCAAGGACGCGATCGTCAGCTTCAAGGCCTTCATCGCCGCCGCCAAGGACCATCCTCGCGCGCCCGATGCAGCGTTGACGCTGGCCAATTGCCAGGCCGACCTGAAGGACGTGAAGGGCGCCAGGCGCAGCCTGGAAGACCTGATCAAGACCTATCCAGGCACCGAAGCGGCCAAGGCCGCCAAGGAACGCCTCGCTTCGCTGAAGTAAGCCTCGCTTCTCACTCTGCCCCGAAGCCCCGCCGGCCCTGCGCCCGCGGGGCTTTTTCATGGACGCAAGGGCTGCCGACATGGCCTCCTACAATCGCGGCCATGCAAGACATCGACATCAATGCCCTCAACACCCAGGTGCTGTGGGCCGCTTTCGCGCTGGCCACGCTGTTCGGCGTGATCGCGCAACGCAGCCACTTCTGCACCATGGGTGCGGTGTCCGACATCGTCAACATGGGCGACTGGAGCCGCATGCGCATGTGGGCCATGGCGGCCGGCGTGGTGATGCTGGGCTTCAACGGCATGGTCGCGCTGGGCTGGGTGGAGGCGAGCAAGACGGCTTACGCCGCGCCGCGCCTCCTGTGGCTCTCCTCCATCGTCGGTGGCCTGATGTTCGGCTTCGGCATGGTGCTTGCCTCGGGCTGCGGCAGCAAGACGCTGGTGCGCATCGGCGCGGGCAATCTGAAGTCGGTGGCTGTTTTCTTCGTGATGGGTGTGGCTGCGTTTGCCACCATGAAGGGCATCACGGCAGTGCTGCGCGTCGAGACTCTGGAGAAGGTGGCCGTCAACCTGGCGACCGGGCAGGACCTGCCCAGCTTGCTGGCCGCGCCGCTGGGCCTGGCCAAGACGCAGGCCGCTGCCTGGCTCGGCGGCTTGATCGGCGGCGGGCTCTTGGTCTGGGCTCTCTGGAAGCCGGAAGGTCGCAGCCTGGATGCGCTGCTCGGCGGTCTGGGCTGTGGCCTCGCGGTGGCCGGTATCTGGTGGGTCAGCGGCAAGCTGGGCCATGTGGCGGAAGACCCGAACACCTTGCAGGAAGTCTTCGTCGGCAGCGTCAATCGCGAGCGCATCGAAGGCATGAGCTTTGTGGCCCCCATCGCCTACAGCCTGGACTGGCTGATGTTCTTCAGTGACAAGAGCAAGGTCTTGACCATCGCCATCGTCAACACGCTGGGCGTGATCGTCGGCGCGGGTGCGTGGGCCCTGGTCAGCAAGAGTTTTCGCTGGGAGGGATTTCGCGGTGTCGAGGACACGGCGAATCACCTGGTCGGCGCGATTCTGATGGGCGTGGGTGGCGTGGTCGCGCTGGGCTGCACGGTGGGGCAGGGGCTGTCGGGCTTGTCCACCTTGAGCGTGGGCAGCTTCATTGCCTTGGCCTCCATCATGTGCGGTGCGGTGCTGGCACTGCGCTTCCAGATCTGGCGCGTTGAGCGCAGCGCCTGAGCATGAGCGAGCTTGTCGAGGACTACGACGCCGATCGGCGTTTCGGCGGGCTGCGCCGGCTTTATGGCCAGGCGCGCTATCAGCGCTTGCGCTCGGCGCATTTCGCCGTGGTCGGCCTGGGTGGCGTGGGCTCCTGGGCGGTTGAGGCGCTTGCGCGCTCAGGCGTTGCCGCGTTGACACTGATCGATCTCGACCAGGTGGCCGAATCGAATATCAACCGCCAGGTGCAGGCATTGGGAGCGACGGTGGGCATGTCCAAGGTCGAGGCCTTGCGCCAGCGGGTGCTCGACATCAATCCGGCCTGCCGCGTCACGCTGATCGAAGAGTTTGTCGATGAAGGGAACTGGCCCTTGCTCTTGAACGGCGTGCGTCCCGATGGCCTGATCGATGCCTGCGACCAGATCCGAGCCAAGGCCTGTCTGGCTGATTGGGCGCGGCGCGAGAAGATCGGTTTCGTCACCGTCGGCGCAGCGGGCGGCAAGCGCGCACCGCACCTGATCGAGCTGGAAGACCTGTCGGCGACAACCCATGACCCTTTGCTGGCATCGCTGCGCCAGCGCCTGCGCAAATTCAATGGTGCACCGCGCCAGGGCAAGATGGGTGTTCGCTGCGTTTTCTCACGCGAGGCGGTGCATCGTCCGGTGAGCGAAGAGGGCGAGGCCTGCGATGTGGACGGCAGCCTGAACTGTGCCGGCTATGGCTCCAGCGTCACCGTCACCGCGAGCTTTGGCATGGTGGCGGCCGCCGAATTGATGGAGACTTTTCTGCGCCCTGCCGCCAGCTAAAAACAGCTTGCTGGGCCTTTGAAAATTCGCCTATAATGTGAGGCTCTGCTGAAGGAGGGATGTTAGCTCAGTCGGTAGAGCAGCGGACTTTTAATCCGTTGGTCGCAGGTTCGAATCCTGCACATCCCACCAGTTGCATTTTGCTTTTGGGTTTCGTGGGTCCTTAGCTCAGTTGGTAGAGCAGCGGACTCTTAATCCGTTGGTCGAAGGTTCGAATCCTTCAGGGCCCACCACGAAATCTCAAGCGGACCAGAATTCGGGTCCTTAGCTCAGTTGGTAGAGCAGCGGACTCTTAATCCGTTGGTCGAAGGTTCGAATCCTTCAGGGCCCACCAAATCTCCCGAATCGTCGAAGGGACCTGCTGCAAAGCAGGTCCCTTTTGCGTTGGCCGCTTGCTTGCGCCTTTTCTTTTCGAAGCAAGCAAGCTGCTGAGTATTCGTCAGCGGCCTGCCGCAGGCTGAATGCGCGCGGCTATGGTTGCGCAGCCTCACTGTCGGTGCGCCAGCCATGCCAGCCTTGTTGTCCCTGTCGCGTTTCGTCTTCGCCTTGGTGCTTGCCAGCCTTGTGCACGTGGCAGACGCTCAGGCGCCGCGGCCTCTCTACCGCGATCCGGTCTTTGATGGCGCGGCGGATGCCGCCGTGGTCTTCAACAAGCAACGTGGCCGCTGGGAGATGTTCTACACGAACCGCCGGGCCACGCAGCGGCTGGATGATCCCAAGGACGTCAGCTGGGTGCATGGCACGCGCATCGGCATCGCCAGCACGCAAGACGGCAACACCTGGCACCGCGAGGGCGATGCCGAGTTTCCGGCGGAATGCACAGGCGGAACGCCTGAGCGCAGCACGCATTGGGCGCCGGAGATCATCGAGCACGAAGGCCGCTATCACCTCTGGCTGACCGTCGTGCCAGGCATCCATTCGCGCTGGACAGGCAGGCGCTTTCTGCAGCACCTGACCAGCACCGACCTGCGCCGCTGGCAATGTGCCGATCAACTCGAACTCGGGTCGCAGCGCATCATCGACGCCTCCGTGGTGCGGCTGGACGATGGCCGCTGGCGCCTGTGGTTCAAGGACGAGGCGCAAGGCAGCCGCCTGTTCGCGGCTGAGAGTGCAGACCTGAAGCAATGGAAGGTCCAGGGCCCGATCACCGCTGGCGCGGCCGAAGGGCCCAAGGTGTTCCGCTTCAAGGGCCAGTGGTGGCTGGTGGCCGACCTGTGGCGCGGCCTGCTGGTGATGCGCTCTGCCGATGCCGCGCAGTGGCAGGAACAACCGACAAGACTGTTGGCCGAGCCAGGCCGTCATCCCACCGATCTCGCCAAGGGCCAGCATCCGGACGTGGTCGTGATCGGCGAGCGGGCCTTCATCTTCTACTTTGTCCATCAGGGCAATGAAGCGGCGGCCTCAGGCGACGATCGCTATCACCAGCGCAGCGTGATCCAGGTGGCCGAGCTGACATTGAACGACGGCTGGCTGGCGGTGGACCGCGATGCGCCGCCGCCAGATCTGCGCCACCTGTTTGGCGCGAAGCCGTGATCCAGCGGGTTCTTGTATCGCTTCTGCTGGTGCTGACCATCGGGTCGGCAGCATTGGCGCAGCCGGTGGTGAGTACATCACCGCGGCACAGCAGCGTGGCCTTGCAGGATGCGCAAGTGCTGCATGCTGCTGACGCCGATCCACTCGAAGCCTTCGTCGCGCAAGACCTGGCCCAGGACCTGCGCCGCCTGGGGATGCGAGCAAGCGTCGGGCCGCAGGCCCGGTCCAGATCTTCGACTCTGCAGATCTGGGTTGGCACCATCGGCCGTCATCCCGCCATCGATGCGCTGGCCAATGAAGGCAAGCTCGATCTCAAGCCGCTCTCCGGCTGCTGGGAGTGCTTCACCATGGCCTTGGTGCGCCAGCCTGCGCCGGGCGTGGCCATGGTGCTGGTGATCGCCGGAGCAGACCGCCGCGGCACGGCCTACGGTGTCTACACCTTGTCGCAGGCGCTGGGCGTTTCGCCCTGGCATTGGTGGGCGGATGTGGCGCCGCTCAGGCGCGGCCCCTTGCACCTCGCCCTGCCCACGCCCCACACCGAAGGGCCCGCAGTGCGCTACCGCGGCCTCTTCATCAACGACGAGGATTGGGGCCTATTCCCCTGGGCCGCACGCACGTTCGAGCCCGAGGCTGCGACCATCGGCCCGCGCACGTATGAGCAGGTGTTCAAGCTGCTCTTGCGTCTCAAGGCCAATACCCTGTGGCCGGCCATGCACCAGGTGTCAGGCGCCTTCAATGCGCGCCCGGAGAACGCGGCGCTGGCGCAGCGTTACGGCATCGTCATGGGTTCTTCGCATGCCGAGCCCCTGCTGCGCAACAACGTGGCCGAATGGGCCGACAAACCCGAGCGCTACGACTACGCGGCCAACCCGGAAGGCGTGCGTGAGTACTGGGCCGAGCGATTGCGCAGCAACGGTCGCTTCGAGAATCTCTACACGCTGGGCATGCGCGGCATCCACGACTCGCCGATGCAGGGCGGCAGCAGCGTGGCCGTGCGCCAGGCGCTCCTGAACCAGCTGATCGCGGACCAGCGCGAACTGCTGGCCAGGCATGTGGGCCGGCCCGAGGCGCTGCCGCAGATCTTCGTGCCCTACAAGGAGGTGCTGCCGCTGATGCAGACGGCGCCGGGCCTGAAGATTCCGGACGATGTGACGCTCGTCTGGCCCGATGACAACTTCGGCTACCTCCGTCGCCTGCCTCTGGCCAGCGAAGCGCGGCGCAGCGGCGGGTCGGGCGTCTACTACCACCTGTCCTATCTCGGCGCGCCGCTGTCCTATCTCTGGCTCAGCACAACGCCGCCGGCCCTGGTCAACGAAGAGCTGGGGCGCGCCTTCGATGCCGGCGCGCAGCGCTTGTGGATGGTCAATGCCGGCGACATCAAGCCGGCCGAGCTCAACCTCAGCCATTTCTTCGACCTGGCCTGGAACCCGGGCGTGGTGCGCGCCATGGGCCAGCGGGCCTACCTGCGCGACCTGGCCGCAAGGCTTTTCGGCCCGCGGATGGCGGCATCACTGGCCGAGCTGTGGGACGGCTACTACCGGCTCAATATCGAGCGCCGCCCCGAGCACCTGCAGTACCACCTGGCCGGCGAGCGCGCAAAGCGCAGCGGCCTCGCGGCCGATGCCGTGCGCCAGCGCCTGGCTGCCTTCGCGGCCTTGCTGGAGAAACTCGATGCCTTGCGGCCCCGCGTTCCCGTCGCCCAGCGCGCCGCGTTCTTCCAGCTGGTGGACTATCCGCTGCGCGCCTCGGCCCTGGCCAATGAACGCTTCTTCGCGCTGGAGGCCTATGCCGCGCTGCGCGAGGCTGACCCCGCCCAGGCGAGCCGCCATGCCGCGCGTGCTCACCTTGCCGATCAGCGCACCAAGGCCCTGACCGCTCGCTACAACCAGGGCCGATGGGCTGGCATCCTGGCCGAGGAACCGGCCGATGGCCTGTGGCCCAACTTTCGGCTGCAGCCTGCCGTGCTGCCCGCGCCGGCGCTGAGTGCTGCCGCCCATCGTGGGCCCGATGTGACCGTGTTTGCCGTGGAGCCGCTCACGCCGGTCAACGAGACCGTGCCGCTGCCGGCCAAGGCTTCGAGCGGCTGGCAAGTTGTGCAGGGGCTCGGTCGGGGTGGCAGTGTCTTGCGAGCTCAGCAGGCCGGGGCCATCCTGGACTTGCAGGCCCGCCTGCCGCGGCCCGGCACCTGGTGCCTGCGCGTCCACCTGCTGCCCAACTATCCCGGCGACGGCGCGAGCCCCTGGCGCCTGACGCTGATGCTGGCTGATGCAGCGCCCGTTCCGCTGGAGATCGGCAGAGCGGCGCAGGACGCCGCCTGGGCCCAAGGCGTGCTGGCGAATCGCTTGAGCACCGCCACCCCGGTACAGGCGAGCGCCGGAGCCTTTGAGGCAGCCCTGCGCAGCGATCAGGCAGGCTTGCTGTTCGACGGCGCTGAACTGACCGCCGGCGCCTGCAGCCGCTGAGCCATCCACTGTGCTGCAAGCAGTGGCCACTGGGACTGCGTGCCAGCCAGCTCGCGCAGCGCGAAGCCATGCGGCGCTTCGGCGAACACATGGGCGTCCACCTGGCCGCCGGTCTGCTGCAGGGTCTTGATGAGATTCAGTGCATGGTCCACCGGCACGATGGCATCGTGCAAGGCATACGCGAGGAAAACGGGCATGCGCGGCAGGCCGTGCGGTTCGGCGGCAATGCCAATCGGCCAGGCGTCGTAGAAGGCCTGCTTCTCGGGTGGCGGATAGTCGGGCTTGCCGGCTGGCGCCTTGTAGAGCCGGTGATTGGCATTGAGCGGAGCGTAGGCGATGACTGCGCCACACGCCTGCAGCGCATGGTCCTGGCAAGCCATCACGCCGGCCAGGTGCCCGCCCGAGGAAAGACCCATGTGCAGCAGTGGCAAGGCAGGCAGCGTGGCGAGATGGTCAAGGCAGCGCAGACCATCCTGCAATGCCTGATCGGAGGGCCAAACGCCGCCTCGGCCATCATCCTGGCCGGGCAAGCGGTGCATCACGACATAGGCGTCAAGCCCCAGGCTGTTGAGCCAGCGGGCGACTTCGATGCCTTCCTTGTCATGCACAAGTTGCAGATAGCCGCCGCCGGCATAGACCAGGACTCGGCCGCGTGCCGATTCCGTGCAGTGGTACGCATGCAGCTCAAGCCGTGTGACGCGCCGGCAATGCCGGTCGGGCCATTGGCCTTCAAGGCGATTGGGTAGGCCGTCGCTCAGGGCGATCAGTTCGGCGGGCGCGGGGGCAGTTGGGTCCATGCCGGCACTCTAGGCAGTTGCGCGGCCCGCTGTCGCTCAAGTGGCTGATCGATTGGCCGGCTTGGCATAGCATGCGCTCCCATGCGCCTGTATTTCCTGTTCCTGCTGATGGCCAGCGCCACCGTGCTGAGCCCGGGCCCGGGCGTGCTGATGACGCTCAGCAATGCCTTGCGCAGCGGCTGGCGCGCCAGCCTGCCGGGGATCCTCGGCATTGCTACGGGTGCCACCATCGTGGCAGCGCTCTCGGCCACCAGCCTCGGCATCCTGCTGGCGAGTTCGGCGCTGGCGTTCACCGTGATCAAGATCTTCGGCGCCTGCTACCTGATCTGGCTGGGCATCAAGCTGTGGCGCACGCCGGGCCTGGCCTTGCAGGATTCGCCGCAGAGAGAGCCGCTGCGCAAACCGGGGGCGCTGTTTCTCCAGTCGCTGTCCCTGCAGTTCACCAATCCCAAGGCGATCTTCTTCTTCCTCTCGGTGCTACCTCAGTTTATTGATCATGACGTGCCCCATGTGCCTCAGTTCGTCTTGCTGGTCCTGAGCTATGCGCTGCTGGTCGTGCTGATCCACAGCATCTACGCCTTGTGTGCCCAGCGCGCACGGCGCTGGCTGAAGAGCGAACGCGGCGGCCGCACCCTCAACCGCGTGGGCGGCGCGACCTTCATGGCCTTCGGCGCCGTGCTGGCAACGGCAAAGAACTGAAGAACCAAAGCGCTTGCGCTTCAGAGAAGACTCATATCCCGGAGGGATGTGAAGTCGGAACCAAAGCGCTTGCGCTTCAGAGAAGACTCATATCCCGGAGGGATGTGAAGTCGGCACTAAACTCCGCCGCCTATGAGCGCACCTACCGAAGCCAGCCTGTTGCAAGCCCTGCAAGCCGTCGTTGATCCCAACACCGGCCAGGATTTCGTCACAACCCGCCAACTGAAGAACCTGCGCATCTCGGGCGACCAGGTCGCCTTCGAGGTGGAACTGGGCTATCCGGCCGCCAGCCAGATCGACGGCCTGCGCAGTGCCCTGGTGGCTGCGGCGCGCCAGGTCTCTGGCGTCGGCAACGTCAGCGTCGAGCTGCGCAGCAAGGTGATTGCGCACGCGGTGCAGCGTGGCGTCCAGTTGCTGCCCGGCGTCAAGAACATCATTGCGGTGGCGTCGGGCAAGGGCGGCGTGGGCAAGAGCACCACGGCCGCCAACCTGGCACTGGCCCTGACTGCCGAAGGTGCCCGGGTTGGCATCCTGGACGCCGACATCTACGGCCCCAGCCAGCCGATGCTGATGGGCGTGAGCGGCCGGCCCGAAAGCCAGGACGGCAAGATGATGGAGCCGCACATCAGCCATGGCGTTCAGCTGATGTCGATCGGTTTCCTGGTCGAAGAAGACCAGGCCATGATCTGGCGCGGCCCCATGGCCACGCAGGCGCTCGACCAGCTCCTGCGCCAGACCCGCTGGCAAGACCTTGACTACCTGATCATCGACATGCCGCCCGGCACCGGCGACATTCAATTGACGCTGTCGCAGCGCGTGCCGGTGACGGGCGCCATCATCGTGACCACGCCACAGGACATCGCGCTGATCGATGCCAAGAAGGGCCTGAAGATGTTCGAGAAGGTGGGCGTGCCCATCCTCGGGATCGTCGAGAACATGGCGGTCCACATCTGCACGAACTGCGGCCATGCCGAGCACATCTTTGGCGCCGATGGCGGCAAGAAGATGGCGGCGCAGTATGGCGTCGACTACCTCGGCGGCCTGCCGCTGGCGATGTCGATCCGCGAGCATGCCGATGCCGGCAAGCCCAGCGTCGCGGCCGAGCCGGAAGGCGAAGTAGCTGGTCTCTACAAAGCGCTGGCCCGCAAGGTGGCGATCAAGATCGCAAGCCAGGCCAAAGACTTCTCGTCCAAGTTCCCGACCATCACCGTCTCCAAGAACAGCTGACGACCTAGGGTTTGTACCGGGCTGGAGGCCTCGGCGTCTGGGGTGTTGCCCTGGGAAGCTCCGCAGTGGACAGCGGCGCGCGGATGTGAGGGAATCAGCCTTACGTGTCGCGTGACGGCCGCACCAGAAGCGGGACTACCCGCAAGCAGGAGACGACCCGATGGATATGAACCGGAGGCAGTTCTTCCGGGTGAGCGGCGCGGGGCTGGCAGCCTCGAGCCTGGTAGCGCTGGGCTTCTCGCCCACGGCGGCACTCGCCGAGACGCGCAACTTCAAGCTCGCCCGCACCACCGAAACCCGCAGCACCTGCCCGTATTGCTCGGTCAGCTGCGGTCTCATCATGTACACGCTGGGCGACAAGGCGAAGAACGTCAAGTCGACCATCATCCACGTCGAGGGCGACCCGGACCACCCGGTCAACCGCGGCACCCTGTGCCCCAAGGGCGCCGGCGTGCTGGACATGATCCAGAGCCCCGACCGCGTCAAGCATCCGCAAGTGCGTGAAGCCGGCGCGGCCGACTGGAAGACCATCAGCTGGGACGAGGCGCTGACGCGCGTTGCCAAGCACCTGAAGGCCGACCGCGACGCCAACCTCGTCAAGACCGTCGAGAAGGATGGCAAGACCATCACGGTGAACCGCTGGAACACCACGGGCTTCCTGATCTCCTCGGCCTCCTCCAACGAATCCGGTTATCTGAGCGTCAAGATCGCTCGCGCTCTGGGGATCGTCTCCCTGGACACGCAAGCACGCATCTGACACGCACCGACGGTGTCCAGTCTGGGCCCGACTTTCGGTCGCGGAGCGATGACCAACTCGTGGACGGATATTAAGAATTCCGACCTCGTGCTCGTGATGGGCGGCAATGCCGCCGAAGCCCACCCTTGCGGCTTCA
The DNA here is from genome assembly GCF_044043925.2 of Paucibacter sp. JuS9. NCBI lineage: Bacteria > Pseudomonadati > Pseudomonadota > Betaproteobacteria > Burkholderiales > Sphaerotilaceae > Roseateles > Paucibacter sp. JuS9. Next base: position 2,701,296 of record NZ_CP194172.1, on the reverse strand, counting down.
AATGGGTTGTGGAAGCGCAGCAGCAGCGCAAGGCCAAGCTGGTCGTGGTGGACCCGCGCTTCACGCGCTCGGCCGCCGTGGCCGACTACTACGCGCCGATACGCGTGGGCACCGACATCGCCTTCCTGGGCGGCGTCATCAACTACCTGCTGAGCAACAACAAGATCCATCTGGATTACGTCAAGCTCAACACGGATGCCACCTTCCTCGTGAAGGAGGGCTTCAACTTCGACAACGGCTTCTTCAGTGGCTACAACGAGGCCAAGCGCAGCTATGACAAGGCGAGCTGGGGCTACCAACTGGGCGAAGACGGCTACGTGAAAGTGGACGACACGCTGGAGAACCCGCAGTGCGTGTTCCAGCAGATGAAGAAGCACTACGCCCGCTACACGCCGGAGCAGGTCAGCAAGATCACCGGCACCCCGAAGGAGCAGTTCCTGAAGGTGTGCGAGCTGATGGGCGCCACGGCGGCCACCAACAAGGTGATGACGATCTGCTATGCCCTGGGCTGGACCCAGCACTCGGTGGGTTCGCAGAACATCCGCACCATGGCCATGATCCAGCTGCTGCTGGGCAATATGGGCCGGCCGGGCGGTGGCATCAATGCGCTGCGTGGTCATGCCAATGTGCAGGGCATCACCGACATGTGCGCCTACTCCGAGGTGCTCTCGGGCTACTTGAGTGCGCCCACTGAAGCGGACGTCGACCGCGAAACCTATCTGAAGGCACGCACGCCCAAACCGCTGCGGCCCAACCAGATGAACTTCCCGGCCAACTTCCCGAAGTGGCACACCAGCTTGATGAAGGCCTATTACGGCGCGGCCGCGACCAAGGACAACGACTTCGCCTACGACTGGCTGCCCAAGCGCGATGGGGCCTACGACGTGCTGGCCATGTTCGAGCGCATGCACAACGGCAAGATGAACGGCTTCATCTGCCAGGGCTTCAACCCGCTGGCGGCGGTGCCGAACAAGAAAAAGCTCTCGGCCGCGTTCACCAAGCTGAAGTACCTGGTCATCATGGACCCGCTCGAGACCGAGACCAGCGAGTTCTGGAAGAACTACGGGCCGCTCAACGACGTGGATCCGTCCAAGATCCAGACCGAGGTGTTCCGCTTCCCGACCAGCTGTTTCGCCGAAGAGACCGGCAGCTTCACCAACTCCAGCCGCGTGATCAGCTGGAAGGAGCGGGCGGTCGATCCGCCCGGCGAGGCCAAGGTCGATTCGGAGATCATGGCGCGGCTGTTCGTGCGCCTGCGCGAGATGTATGCCAAGGACGGCGGCACCTTGCCCGAACCGCTGGCAGCGCTGGCCTGGCCGTACCTGAATGCCAACGTGCCCAACCCGGGCGAGGTGCTGCGCGAGATCAACGGCAAGGCGCTGGCCGATGTGTTTGCGCTGCCGGCGCCGGTGGTGCAGCCATTGGTCAATGGCAAACCGGCAGCGGCGCCGGCCAAACCGGCCGTGGCAGCGGCGCCTGTCGCTGCGGCGGCAGCCCCGCCGGTCCCCCTGGTCAAGGCTGGCGAGCAATTGCCCGGCTTTGCCATGCTGCGCGACGACGGCTCGACCAGTTGCGGCAACTGGATCTACTGCGGTGTCTGGAGCCAGGCCGGCAACCTCTCGGCGCGCCGCGACAACAGCGATCCGACCGGCCTCGGCGTGTTCCCGGGCTGGGGCTTCGCCTGGCCCGCCAACCGGCGCATCCTCTACAACCGCGCCTCGGCCGATGCCAATGGCAAGCCCTGGGATCCGTCCCGCAAGTACCTGGCCTGGAACGGCACGAGCTGGGCCGGTGGCGCCGACATTCCGGACATGCGCCCGGATGCCGCACCCGACCAGGGCGTGGGCGCCTTCATCATGAACCCCGAGGGCGTGGCAAGGCTGCACGCGGTGGGCATGGCCGAAGGTCCCTTCCCCGAGCACTACGAGCCCTTCGAGACGCCGGTGGGCGTCAACCTGATGTGCCCGACCAATGCCAAGGCCATCAGCAATCCGGCGGCGCGGGTCTACAAGGGCGACCTCGAGGCCTTTGGCAAGAAGGAGGAGTTCCCCTACGCGGCCACGACCTACCGGCTGACCGAGCACCTGCACTACTGGACCAAGCATGCCCGCAGCAATGCGATCGTGCAGCCTTCGCCCTTCGTCGAGATCGGCGAGGAACTGGCCAAGGAGAAGGGCATCAAGCAGGGTGACAAGGTCAAGGTGCGCAGCAATCGCGGCGAGGTCATTGCGGCCTGCGTCGTGACCAAGCGTATGAAGGGCCTGGATGTGAACGGCAAGAAGGTCCATCACGTCGGCATCCCCATCCACTGGGGATTCAAGGGCGTGACTCACAACGGCTATCTGGCCAATGCCCTGACCCCCTTCGTCGGCGATGCCAATTCGCAGACGCCGGAGTTCAAGGCCTTCCTCGTCAACATCGAGAAAGTGTGAGGTAGCCCATGTCAAGCCTTCAAAGCCAAGACGTGGTCGCCCGCTCGGCCACCACCACACCCAGCCCCTCGGTGCGCTCCACGCCCCAGGTCGCCAAGCTCATCGACGAGTCCAAGTGCATAGGCTGCAAGGCCTGCCAGGTCGCGTGCATGAGCTGGAACGACCTGCGTGACGACATCGGCGAGAACATCGGCGTCTACGACAACCCCTCGGACCTGACGCCGAGCTCGTGGACGGTGATGAAGTTCTTCGAGGTCGAGCCCGAGAACGGCAGCCTCGAGTGGCTGATCCGCAAGGACGGCTGCATGCACTGCGAGGACCCGGGCTGCCTCAAGGCCTGCCCGGCCCCCGGCGCCATCGTCAAGTACAGCAACGGCATCGTCGACTTCATTTCCGAGAACTGCATCGGTTGCGGCTACTGCGTCAAGGGCTGCCCCTTCGACGTTCCGCGCATCAGCCAGAAGGACAACAAGGCCTACAAGTGCACCTTGTGTTCCGACCGGGTGGGCGTGGGCCTGGAGCCGGCCTGCGTCAAGACCTGCCCCACCGGCGCCATCGGCTTCGGCACCAAGGAAGACATGGTGGCCTACGGCGAGAAGCGCGCCGGTGAGCTGCAGGAGCGCGGCTTCAAGAACGCCGGGCTCTACAACCCGCAGGGTGTGGGCGGCACGCATGTGATGTATGTGCTCAAGCACGCCGACCAGCCGGGCCTGGTCGACCTGCCGGCCAATCCCAGCATCAGCCCCATGGTGTCGCTGTGGAAGGGCATCGCCAAGCCGCTGGCCGTGGCCGGCATGGTGGGTGCCGTGGTGGCCGGGTTCTTCCACTACATGAAGGTGGGTCCGGTCGAAGCCGAGGATGCTGACGAGAAGGAGCCGTCATGAAATACCTGCAGCGCTATCAGGACGGCGAACGCATGAACCACTGGGCCGTGGCCCTGCTGTTCGTGCTGGCCGCGCTATCGGGCCTGGCCTTCTTCCATCCGGCCTTCTACTTCTTCAGCAACCTGTTTGGCGGCGGGGCCTGGACACGCATCCTGCACCCCTTCATCGGCCTGCTGATGGCCCTGTGCTTCCTGGGGCTGTTCATGCGTCTGTGGCGTGACAACGTGGTCAACCAGGCCGATCAGGCATGGCGCGCCAAGATGGGCGAGATGCTCAGGGGCAACAAGGACGGCATGCCGCCGGTGGGCAAGTACAACTACGGCCAGAAGCTGGTGTTCTGGGTGCTGGCGCTGAGCCTCTTGCTGCTGGTGCTGACCGGCTTCATGTTCTGGCGGCCCTGGTTCGACCACCTGGTGCCGATAGGCGTGCAGCGCATCGCAGTGCTGGTGCATTCGGTTTCGGCCGTCGTGCTGGTGCTGGCAACCATCGTGCATGTCTATGCAGCAATCTGGGTCAAGGGCACCGTGCGGGCGATGACACGCGGCACGGTCAGCGAGAGCTGGGCCCGGAAGAACCATCCGCTGTGGCATGCTGAGGCCAGCCGCAAGGCCAAGTAGTTCACCGCCAACCCCACACTGGAGACCGCATGGCAGAAGGCGCGACCGCCACCATCAAGCTGATGTCGCCTGAGGAGATCGCGGCGCGCGGCGGTGGCGCGCCGGTGATGCCGCTGCGGCTGCCCGACGCGGCGACGCTGTTCGCCGAGCGCAGCCTGCGACTGCGCCAGCTGGCAGCCGGCCACTCGATGCGCGACTACCTGATCTTCATGGCCGACATCTCCGCGGCACAGCACCAGGCCTTGGCGGGCATGCCGGCGCTGCCCATGCCCACGGCCGCGCAGATCGCTGCGGCGCGAGGCGTGGGCCTGCCGCCGCTGCCGGCCAGCGCCTGGCCACGCGATCCGGCCTGGCAGGCGGCCCTGCACGCCATCATCGATCAGTTGCTGCCGCGTGCGCCCGCCCCGGCACATGAGGCGCTGCGGCAGTTGCGTGGCGCCGAGTCGGCCTGGCTGGAGCAGCAGGCCGATCGCCTGCTGGGCGGCATGATGCTGGGCCTGGACCTGGCTGCCGCACCGCTGGTGGCCGCGGCCTTGCAGGTCAGCTGGACCGCGCTCGTGCTGCAGACGGCTCGCGCCTATGAGCAGCCCGAGATGCCTGCCTTTGCGCGCATTGCCGACGAAACCCTGTGCCCCTGCTGCGGGAGCCGGCCCACGGCCAGCATCACGCGCCAGGTCGGTGACGTGGCCGGCCAGCGTTACCTGCACTGCTCGCTATGCGCCGCCGAATGGCATATGGTGCGCATCCAGTGCCCGCATTGCCTCTCCGGCCGCTCGCTGGCCTACCAGTCGCTGCAGGCGCAGGATGGCGTGGCGGTGAGCCTGACCGGCGTGGCCAAGGATGCGGTGCAGGCCGAGACCTGCGAGGACTGCGGCCATTACCTGAAGATCGTCCACAGCGAGCGCGATCCGCAGGTCGAGCCGGCGGCTGATGACCTGGCCAGCCTCACGCTGGACCTGCTGGTCAGCGAGACCGGCCTGACGCGGCATGGCCACAACCTGATGCTGCTGTTCGGCGACCCGGACGCCGATCCACCCGAAGCGCCAGAAGCGCCAGAAGCGCCTAGAGCGCCACCAGGGAGTCCCTGATGGCCGCGCCCCGAGAGTCCGTGGTTCACGGCTCGACGGCAGCCCCGAAGGACTTGCCCTCGATAGACAAACTGCTGCGCCAGCCGGCCGTGGCCGCGCTCGTCGATGAGCATGGCCACACGCTGGTGGCCGGCGAGGCGCGCGCCTTGCTCGAAGGCTTGCGGGCCCGCGCGCTGGTGCAAGACCTGACCCTGGACGAGCTGATGCCGGCCGAGTTGGACTTCGCGCTGCAGCAGCGCGTGGCGGCACGCCTGCAAAGCCGCATGCGCGCGGTGCTCAACCTCACCGGCACCGTCATCCACACCAACCTCGGCCGCGCGCTGCTGGCCGATTCGGCCTTGCAGCAATTGCTCTCGCTGATGAGCGGGCCCAACAACCTCGAGTACGACCTGGCCTCGGGTGGCCGGGGTGACCGTGACGACATCGTCGAAGGCCTGCTCTGCGAGCTGACCGGCGCCGAGGCCGCGACCGTGGTCAACAACAATGCGGCGGCCGTGCTGCTCTCCATCGCAGCGCTGGGCCGCGGCCGCGAGGTCATCGTCTCGCGCGGCGAGCTGGTCGAGATCGGCGGCGCCTTCCGCATGCCCGATGTGATGGCCAGTGCCGGCGCCACGCTCGTGGAGGTGGGCACGACCAACCGCACCCATGCGCGCGACTACGCCGGCGCCATCACACCGCAAACCGCGATGCTGATGAAGGTCCACACCAGCAACTACCAGGTGCAGGGCTTCACCGCTGCGGTCAGCGAGGCCGAGCTGGCGCCGATTGCGCATGCGGCGGGCCTGCCGCTGGTCACCGATCTCGGCAGCGGCGCGCTGGTCGACCTTTCGCAATGGGGATTGCCGCGCGAGCCGATGCCGCAGGAGATGCTGGCGGCTGGCTGTGATGTCGTGACCTTCAGCGGCGACAAGCTGCTGGGCGGACCGCAGGCCGGCCTGATCGTCGGCAGCCGCGAGATGGTGGGCCGCATCCGCAAGTTCCCGATGAAGCGGGCCCTGCGCATGAGCAAGCTGCCGCTGGCTGCGCTGGAGGCCACCTTGCGCCTGTACCTGCGCCCCGAACGCCTGACGCAGGACCTGCCGACGCTGCGTCTGCTGACCCGGCCGCTGGCCGAGATAGAGCAGCAGGCGCAGGGCCTGCTCGCGCCAGTCTCGGCGGCCGTGGCGCCGTTGTTCTCGGTGCAGGTCCGCGCGATGCTGGGCCAGATCGGCTCAGGCTCCCTGCCGATCGAGCGCCTGCCTTCCGCCGGCCTGGCGATCGCACCCATCTCGGCCAAGGGCCAGGGCAGGGCGCTGGAGCGTCTCTCGTCGGCCCTGCGCTCGCTGCCGCTGCCGGTCATCGGCCGCATCGCCGAAGACCAGCTCTGGCTCGACCTCCGTTGCCTGGACGACGAAGCGCTTCTGCGCGTGCAGTTGCCGCTCTTGCAGGAGGCCTTGCAATGAAGCGCCGCGAGCTGCTGCTGGGCGCCGCTGCGGCCTTGTGCACAAGCGCGCAGGCCGACACCATTCGCCGCCCCTGGCCCAAGGCGCAGGCCACGCCGGCCTTGAGCCTGCCCGGCCATCCAGATGTCAAGCCCTGGTCGCTGACCGAGGCGCGCGGCAAGGTGGTGCTCCTGAATTTCTGGGCCAGCTGGTGCGAGCCTTGTCGAGCCGAGCTGCCCTCGCTGGAGCTGCTCGAGGCCAGCCTGGGTGGCGAGGGTTTGCAGGTCATTGCCGTCAATCACCGCGAGACCGATGCGGCCTTGAAGCGATTCCTGGACCAGATGCCGGTCAGCCTGCAGATGCTGCGCGACAGCGATGGCGCCACCACCCGCGCCTTTGGTGTGCGGGCCTTCCCGACCACGGTCATCGTGGATCGCAGCGGCCAGGCCCGGCTCAGCGTGATCGGCGAATTCGAATGGAACAGTCCCGACGCGCGCCAGCTGGTCGCGCCCTATCTCAAAGGATCGAAATGATGAGCCTCTCGACAATGATGAACCGACGCACCGTGATGCTCACGGGCGCCTGCGCCGCCGTGCTGCCGGGCGCCGCGCGCGCCCAGGCTGAACGCCGGTTTGCCCCGCAGGTGGGAGACTGGCGCACGTTCGAGCTGAGCCTCTCGGTGGCCGTGGCCGACCACCAGGGCACGACGCGCGTCTGGCTGCCGCTGCCCGACATCGAGACCGATTTCCAGCGCACGCTCGGCCACAGCTGGACCGGCAATGCCGCACAGGCCCGCGTGGTGGCCGATGCGGCACGCGACACGCGCATGCTCTACGCCGAGTTCCCGGCCGAGGTGAAGGAGCCGGTGCTGACCGTGACGACACGGCTGCAGACGCGCAGCCGTGCGGTCGACTGGAGCAAGCCGGGCAAAGCCAGCGAGGACCCGGAGGTGCTGCGCGCGGCGCTCTCGCCGACCGAACTGCTGCCGCTGGACGGCATCGTGCGCAAGACTGCTCTGGAAGTGACAGCCGGCGCCAAGACCGACCAGGACAAGGTCCGCGCGATCTACCAATGGGTGGTGGCCAAGGCGCACCGCGAGCCCAAGGTGCGCGGCTGCGGCATGGGCGACATCAAGTCCATGCTGGAGACCGGCAACCTCGGCGGCAAGTGCGCCGACCTGAACGCGATCTTCGTCGGACTGTGCCGCTCGGTGGGCGTGCCGGCTCGCGACCTCTACGGCCTGCGCCTGGTGCCCTCGGCCTTTGGCTACCGCGAGCTCGGCGCCAATCCGGCCGGCCTGAAGGGCGCGCAGCATTGCCGTGCCGAGGTCTTCCTGAAGCAATACGGCTGGGTGGCGATGGACCCGGCCGATGTGCTCAAGGTGATGCGCCAGGAGACGCCCGAGTGGATCAAGGACCCGGCGCACCCGGTGGCCGCGCCCGTGATGAAGGGCCTGTTTGGCAGCTGGGAAGGCAACTGGGTGGCCTACAACCGCGCCCACGACCTGCACCTGCCCGGCAGCAGTGCCAAGGCCAGCCTGCCTTTCCTGATGTATCCGCAGGGGGAGAACCGCAGCGGCCGCTTCGATGAGCTGGCGCCCGATTCGTTCAAGTACACGATCGCGGCCAAGGAAATCGTGTGACCCGATGATCGTCGGCACCGCAGGTCACATCGACCACGGCAAGACCACGCTGGTGAGGGCGCTCACCGGCGTGGACACCGACCGCCTGCCCGAAGAGAAGAAGCGCCGCATCAGCATCGAGCTGGGTTACGCCTTTCTTGCTACCCCGGCAGGTCAGCGCATCGGTTTCATCGACGTGCCTGGCCATGAACGCCTGGTCCACACCATGCTGGCCGGCGCCACCGGCATCGATTTCGCGCTCTTGCTGATCGCGGCCGACGACGGCGTGATGCCGCAGACGCGCGAGCACCTGGCGGTGCTCAGCCTGCTTGGGCTTGAGCAAGGCGCCATCGTCATCACCAAATGCGACCGCGCCACGCCGGAGCGCATCGCCGCCCTGCACGGCGAGATCGCCGAGCTGGTGGCTGGCAGCACGCTGGCCGAGGCGCCGGTGCTGGAAGTGGCGGCCACGACGGGCTTGGGCCTCGACGCCTTGCGCAGTCTCTTGTTCGATGCCGCCGAGAAGCCTCCGCGTCGTGGTGACGAAGGGCAGGCCTTCCGGCTCGCCATCGACCGGGCCTTCAGTCTCGACGGCGTGGGCACCGTGGTCACCGGCACGATACATGCGGGCCGGGTGCGCGTCGGCGACGAACTGGCGCTGGCGCCCGACCCACGCGGTCATCGGATGCGCGTGCGCAGCCTGCATGCGCAGAACGCTGCGGTCGAGGAGGCCGAGGCCGGCCAGCGCTGCGCCGTCGGCCTCGTTGGCCTGGCCAAGGACGAGGTCGCCCGCGGCCAGTGGCTGGCAGCGCCGGCCGTGGTCTTGAGCACCGACAGGCTGGACCTGCGGCTGCGCCTCTGGCCCGCCGAGGCCAAGGCCTTGCGCTCGGGCACGCCGGTCCATGTGCACATCGGCGCCAAGGCGGTGATGGGCACGGTGGCCGTGCTCAGCCGCGACGTGCTGGAGCCGGGCGAGGAAGCGCTGGTCCAGTTGCTGCTGCGCGAGCCCGTGGCGGCCTGGCGCGGTGACCGCATCGTGCTGCGGGACGCGAACGCCAGCCGCACCATCGCCGGCGGCAGCGTGCTCGACCCCTTTGCCCCGACCCGCTACCGCCGCACGCCCGAGCGCCTGACCGAGCTTGCGGCCCTGCAATTGCCCACGGCCGAAGCTCGTCTGCAGGCCTTGTTGCAGGCCGCTTCGCTTGGCGTGGCGCTGGCGCGCTTTGCAGCGGCCGAGGGCCTCGCGCAATGGCCCAGCCCAGGGGAGGCGCTCATCGTGCAGGAGCGCGATGCGGCCTGGGCGCTGGCCGATGCGCTGGCTGAGCAGTTGGCCGGCCAACTCCTGCAAAGGCTGGCGGACTATCACCAGCGCCAGCCCGAAGAACTGGGCCCTGACGTCGGGCGCCTGCGGCGCCTGTGCGCACCGCGCCTGGCCGAGCCGCTGTGGCGCGCGCTGCTGGCGCGGCTGCGTGCCCAGGGCCGCCTGGCGCTGCGCGGTGCCTTCGTCCATCTGCCCGAACATGGCGTGCAGCTCTCGGCCACCGAGCAGCGCATTGCCCAGAAGGTCGCACCGCGCCTGACCGACGCCGCCTTCGAGGGCGCCTGGGCCCGCGACCTGGCGCGCGATTGTGGCGAGCCCGAGCCCTTGATGCGTACCACGCTGGCACGCCTGGCACAGCAGGGCGAGCTGCACCAGGTGGTGAAAGACCTGTTCTACGACCAGGCCTGCATGCTTAAGCTGGCAGCCTTGGCGCGCGGCATCGGCGCTGCGCACCAGGGCGACGTGGTCGCTGCGGCGTTTCGCGATGCCACGGGCCTCGGCCGCAAGCGGGCCATCCAGATCCTGGAATATTTCGATCGTGTGGGCCTGCTGCGCCGCGTTGGCGACCTGCACAAGCTGAGGAGCGACTCGCGGCTGTTTGCCGATGAGCGCGCCGCATGAAGGAAAGTCTGACCATCATGGAGGAGAGACGACACCGGTGTGTCGGCCGGGCTTCAAACCCGGTGGGTGGCGCCATGCGCTGCCGGGCAGGTTCGACTCCTGTTCTCTTCCGCCATTGCAGGTGCCGGCGATGCTGATCGCCGGCACCGAGCTGCCCGAGCACCTCTGGGTGCTCATCGAGCACCAGACCTGGGCCGAGCTGCAGCCGGATGGCACGGTGCGCGCCGGCATCACGGCGCTCGGCCTCAAGGCCTCGGGCGAGCTCTACATGTGCCGGCCCAAGCCAGCTGGCGAGATGCTGGAGCAGGGCCGGTCGATGGCGGTGGTCGAACTGGCCAAGTCCATCGTCTCGGTCAAGTCGCCGCTGTCGGGCCGGGTGCTGCGCGTCAATGAACGCCTGGCCGAGACGCCGGAGCTGGTGTGCCGCGACCCCTATGGCGAGGGCTGGCTGCTGGAGCTGCAGGCCTCGCATTGGGAACAGGAAAGCGCCGGCCTGCTGCAGGCTGCACAGGCGCAGGCCGAGATGGAGCGCTACGCATGGCTGAACCAGCTGCAGTGAAAGGCCTGGCCCTGCTGCTCTGGGCCACCGACCCGGCCGAGCCCGCGCGCCTGGCCACGCCGTTCTTCCATGCGGCGGCGGCGGCGGCGCTGGAGCTCGAGGTCGAGATCTATTTCTCGGCCCGCTCGGTGCTGCTCTTGCAGCCTGGCGTGGCCGCCGCGCTGCATGCGTCCGAGCGGCACGACAAGACCGTGCTTCAGTCCATGCAGGAAGCGGTGGCCCATGGCGCCAGGCTGCTGGCCTGCAGCGACGCGCTGGCCGCGCATGGGCTGAAGCGCGGCGAGCTGATTGCCGAATGTTCGGGCCATGGCGGCGCCGTACAGTTCATGTCTCCGCCTGGCCGACCCGGCCTGGCGCTGCCTGGTGTTCTGAGATGGTTGAGACAAAGACAAGCGCGGCCCTGCAAGCCTTGCTCGGGCGTTATTCGGTCGGCCCCAAGCATCTGCAGGAGCCCGGCCCCAGCGATGAGCATCTGGCCCTGATGGTGCAGGCGGCCTTGCGCGCGCCCGACCATGGCGAGCTCCTGCCCTTCCGCTTCAAGCTCGTGCGCGGCGAGGCGAGGGCGCGCATGGCCGAGCTGTTTGCTGCAGCCGCGCGCGCGGCGGGCAAGGACGAAGCAGGTGCCGCGCTGGACGCTGAGCGCGCGCTGCGCCCGCCGGTCAGCGTGGCGGTGCTGGCGCGCATCGACCTTGGCCATCCGCAGGTGCCGGCCCATGAGCAATGGGCCTGCGTCGGTGGCGCTATCTCCAACTTCCTCACCGCCGCTCATCTCTTGGGCTTCGGCGGCAAGATGCTCAGCGGTGCCAAGGTGCGCGACCCGGCGATCTGTGCAGCCTTCTGCGCACCCGGCGAGACCCTGCTGGGCTGGATCAACCTGGGCACGCCATCGCGCCAGCCCTCAGGCCCTTCGCGCAAGGGCGGGGTTGACGTGGCGCTGCAAGACTGGCCCGGTTGAAATTCAGCGCCTGATCCAGGCCTGGCAACTCGCCTCAGTCGCGGCGTTCGGCCGCACGCTCAAGGTCGGCAGCCGCTCGGTGCGGCCGTCCACCGGCAGGTAGCGCAGCTCGCGCGGGCCCTCTTCAGCCTTGACCTTCAGCACCACCTCCTTGCCGGTGTCATTGCCGTAGATCGACCAGCCCATGAGCGACATGCCGTCGCGCAGGCCGGCCCGGTAGGCCGGGCCATCGACCACAACGTCGGTGGCCGTGTAGCTGGCGAAAGAGGCCTGGCCGAAGCCCAGCACCCAGCGCGGCACTTCGTTCCAGCTCAGCGCAAAGCAGGGGCCGGCCAGGCCATCGTCCAGTTCCAGGTCGCGGCCTTCGTCCACGTGCGTGCGGACGTCATCTGCCGCCATGGGACCCAGCTGCTTGCTCAAGGCCAGCAAGACCCGCTCATGCGCCGGCTCGGCCTTGGCCGCCTGCTCCAGCGGCAGCAACTGGCCGCGCAGCAGTACATCGAGCCCGGCATGGCCTTGCTTGCGCAAGGCGCGGTCCCAGCGCATCGCCAGGATCTCGCCGCGCGAATACATCTGGCGGCCCGCATCTCGGTCGCTGAAAAATCGCGGCGCAATGCTGGCCGCCGTGGCATTGCGTGCCGGTGAGCGCCAGTAGCCGCGCAGCGCGCGCGTGACCTGGCTGGCGTAACGTTCCAGGTCCCACAAGCCGCTGGCCAGCAGCAGGCGGTGCGTGTAGTAGTCGGTGAAGCCCTCGGACATCCAGTAGTGCAGGGCCGCCTTGCCCTCCTCGCGAGTGGCTGGGCCGCCCAGCCGGTGCGGCAGCCACTGGTGCAGGTTCTCGTGGCCGATCAGGAACTCGAAGCTGTCGTTGCCGGGCCCGAAGTCCTTGCTGGCATGCAGAACCGCCGCCTGGTGCACCAGGGTGCCGCCGTTGTTGCCCTGGCTGTAGTTGGGTGTCAGCACCACGGTCTGGCGCGGCGCCAGCTTGTCACCCCAGAAGCGGCGATGCGCGTCCAGCAGGCCGGCGACCTGGTCGGCAAACACGCGGTCGTCCAGCTTCATCACGCCGCGGCTGGCCACCACCACCGGGCCGCTCGCCAGCTGCTTCTCGCTGACGCGCCAGCCCGGGCCGCCGGCATAGAAGGCGTGACGGAGCAAGGCGTGCGTGCCCTGCAGCTGCACATCGGCCCTGGCCTGCACGCTGCCGCTGAAATGGCTGCCTAGCAGCGGGCCCTGGTTGGCTGGCGGCTGTTCCAGTGTCACGCACATCAGGCCCTGACGATTGTCGCCCCAGTTCTCGACGCTGGGCAAGGCGCCATAACCGAAGAACTGGAACCAGTCCGCGCCGATCTGGGTGCGGTAGAGCTGGTCCTGCTGCTGGACCTTGCCGTCGTCAGGATCGGCCAGCGCGGCGCGGATCTGGAAGGCCACGCGCACCTGGCCGTCGGCCTTGTGCTCGACCTTCCAGCGGTGGGTGTTGTCGCTGGGCCGCAGCTCGATGCCGGCGGGCTGTGGGTCGGGCGCCGAGAAGCTGGCGCCGTAGTCGTTGATGCCGGCCCAGCCGGCCTGCAGGCGCAGCCAGGTTTCGCGCCGCCCCTCGGCGGCAAAGCTGAACTCCACATCCAGCCGGCGTGGCGTGCTGTCGTAGCGCGGCTTGATGCGGTAGTGCAGATCGCAATCTGCCTGGGTCTGGGCCTGGGCGCTGGCAGTGAGCAGCAGGACGATGGCCAGCGTGGCGAAGGCGCGGACGAAACTTGTCATGGGTCCGGATGCTAGCCGGCCCCGCCAGGCCTGCGAAAAGTCTGGCTCAGGACTTGCCGAGGTCCAGCACCACCTCGCCCGACACCGGGTCGGTCACGCCCAGCCCATGGCCCAGGTCATCGAGCTCGGCGCGGAAGCTGTCCAGCAGGCTGATCATCAGCGGCCGCGCAGCCACCAGGCTGGCCATCGAATCCCATTCACCGACCAGGCAAAAATCGCGTTCGCCGGTCTGCACCATGCTGCCGCGCAGGAAGCCCTTGAAGGTCGGATCGGCGCGGCGGTGCGCTTCCAGGAAGGCCTGCTGCCGGCCTGGCTTGACGCGGAATCGGACGATGTTGAAGGCGGCTTGGCTCATGGCGGCGACTCCTTTTGCGCGGCATTGGCGCCGCTGCTGAATAGTCACGAGCGCCCTTGCAATACTTACTCGGCGCGGCGGCGGCCTTCAAGAGCTATTTGTCCGCCGTGCCCGCTGCGCCTCCAGCTGGGGCTTCAGCAGCTCATAGCGGGCAAGACTCACGGCCGGCCAATGCTCATCGCGGCGGTAGTACCTGGGCATGACGAGCGCACCTGCCGGCAGCTGCAGCCAGGGCTGCTTGGACTGCGTGAAGATGTGGATATCGGGCGGTAGCAGGTCTGGCTGGTCCAGGGTGCCCACTCGGACAAAGGACAGCAACGGGCCCGCGCCGGCATAGTGGCTGTACAGCGCGACTTTGCACTGCGGGCAGCGAGCGATCATCTGGCCGGCGCCACTGGCCGACGGCGTACTCACCAGTTCGGGGGCCTCGCCCAGCAGCTGAAGACGGTCGCTTTCGATCATCGCGTTCAAAGCAAACGCCGAGCCACTCTCGCGCTGGCACCAGCGGCAATGACAGGCATGCACGAACAAGGGCCGCTCGGTCAGCCGGTAGCGCGTCTTACGGCAGTCGCATCCGCCTTGCCCATCGAGTGTCTCGCTCATGGTGCACCTCATTCTGGATAGGTGTGGAAGCCATCAAACTGCGGTTTTCCCAGCGGCACGCCGTGCAGGCGCAGCAGCGCGTAGGCCATGCTGCAGTGGAAGAAGAAGTTGGGCAAGGCGTACAGATGCAGGAAATCGCCGGGCGGCAGCCTCAGCAGCGCCTGGCCGGCCTGGTCTTCGATGAAGGCGGGCGGCGCGTCGAAATCGCCTGGCTTCAGGCTTGCCAGCAGTGCCTGCACATAGGCCAGGCGCTCGCGCAGGCCGGCTGGCGTGCCGGCGAAACTCCCGTAGTCGGGCACGGCGGCGCCGGTCAGCGGGAAGCACAGGCGCAGGGCGAAGTTCGAAGCGATCTCGACCTGGCCCTGCAGTGGAATCATGTCTGGTGTCAGGCGCTGGTGCAGCAGCGCGGGCAACTGCGCCGGATCGGCGCAATCAAGCCAGGCCTGCAGCGCGCCGAGATAGCGCTGGCAGACGGGCACCGAGGCTGCGTAGAGATCTTCGCGACGCTCCATCTGCACGCTAGGCCTTGTTGAACGTTGGGGTGCGGATACGGGCAAGCACGCGCTTCCCGAGGTCGACCGATTCGGCAATGTCGCGGCGCAACGTGGCGCGGCTGACCATGGGGTTGCCGAGCATGGGCATCAGGGTTTGACCGTCGAGAACGCGCCTTCGCGCGTCAGCGTCGCCACGGCCTGGCGTATCGCTGCGAACAAGGCTTCATCCATCTGTGGGTTGCAGGCGATGAAGGTCTCGATCAGACCGAACGAGAGCACGACCTTGGGCGGCGGCGCAATGGCATTGCGCAGCTCCTCGCGGGCGACGAAGCCGTTGGCGGCCCACACATCGATGCGCTGAGCCTGCAGCTTGCGCAGATTGGTCGCATCGTCGGCGACTTCCTCGACCTGCAGATTCTGCGCGCGCAGCCGCTGGGCGACCACCGAGTTGCGAATCGCGCCTATGGTCAGGTTGCGGGCGTCTTCCAGGCTGGCGAAGCGCCGCGTGTCGTCGGCACGGGCCAGCAGCACCAACTCGGCGCGCGAGATCGGACCAGCCCAGAGGAACTGCGCTTCGCGTTCCGGCGAGCGGCCCATGCCCACGGCACAGGTGCCCGGTCGTGTATTCGCGTCGAGCAGGGCGCGGGCGGTGATGGTCTGTTCGAACAGCGGCTCGCCGATGTTGGCATGTTTGGCCAGGCGGCGCAGCATGTCGATACCGCGCCCGCTGAAGACGCCGGTCGCCGGGTCGCGCACGAATACGGCTGGCGTCTCAGGCAGCAGAAACGTGATGCGGGCCGGGCCCTCCGCCGCCAGGGCCGGCCAGGCCAGCGGCAACAAGCTGAGGATGGCGAACAGGCGCTGGCCCAATCCTGTCACGGCCATTTCAGATCCCCAGCGCCTTGGGCAGCTCATCGGGGCCGTACGGCCGGCCGCGCTGCGGAAAATTCTGCACGAGCTCGCACATGCGCGCGCTCAGCGGGGCCTGTCGGCCGTTGGAGGCGGCCAGGCGCACCACCTCGCCGCACAGCGCATCGATCTCGGTGCTGCGGCCCAGCGCCAGGTCGTCCGCCATGCTGGAGCGGGCCTTGGCATCGATCTGCAGCATGCGCTTGGCCAGCCGCTTGAAGATGAAGGTCGGCAGCCGCAGCATCGCAGGCAGGCGGCGCGGTGGCAGGGCGGCCAACTGGGCAGGCTCGATGCCGGCCGCCGCCAGCACCTGCAGCGCCTCGCTCTGAAGCGCGGCAAAGCAGCGTCGGTAGCCGCGCTGCAGCAGCTGCTCGCGCAGCGGCCGGCCGGACAGCGCATTGACCGGGTTGTTCAGGTTGATCAGCAGCTTGCCCCACTGGATGGCAAGCAAGTCGGGCAACAGCTTGAAGCCCAGGCCCTGGGCCGAAAAGGCGGCCTGGAGCGGCTTCAGCAAGGGGTCGTCTTGTGCCATCAAGGCGCCGGCCGTGCCGCGATGGAAATGGCCTGGTGCGAGCTCGGCGATATTGAAGGGAACCATGCCCGGCAGGCAGCGAAGATCAGGTGCTGATGCCTGCGCTCGCTCGGCATTGCCGATGCCGTTCTGCATCGACACCACGAGGCTGCCGGCCGGCAGGGCCGCCTGCAACTCCGCTGCTGCGCTGGTGGTGGCGCCACTCTTCACGCACAGAAGCGTGACGCTGGGTGAGAGGCTGGCCGGCACTTGCTCATGCAGATGCAGGTCGACCGATTGGATCCGCTGCTCGCGGCCGTTCAGGTCTGTGAGCTTGAGGCCCTGCTCGCGCAGCGCCGCAATCACGCGCGGCCGGCCGACGAAATGCACCTCCAGGCCTGCTGCGGCCAGGCAGCCACCGAGATAGCAGCCTACCGAGCCGGCACCCATGATCAAGACCGGGCTGCTCGTCGGGCTCATGGTCTGGCCTGTGGATAGGGATTGAAGGGCTGCCACAGCGGCGCCAGTATCAGCTCACGCTGCTCGGCTTTGGCGCGCGCCTGCAAGTCGCTCAGCGTGCTGCCGAAATCGTCGATCAGGTAGGGCATGGCCAGGGGTTGCGCGGCACCGTCCGGCAGTGGCTGCCAGAAGTCGTCCCAATGGATCGGGATCACGCGACGCGCGCCGCTCAGCTGGACGGTCTCGCGCCAGTAGGCATCACGGTAGGCCTGGTCCTTCTGGCCCAGCGTGCCAACGCCGAGGAAGACCACGTCGGCCGGCCGGCCCTTCATTGCATCTGGAACGAAGCCTGCGCTGCCCTGCACGAGGATTCGCTGGCCCTCATGCTCGACCAGCAGTGACCAGACCGTGCCTTCGCGCCAGGCACTTGCAGCGGCTGGGGCGCTCAGCGGCGCTTCGATGTCCTCATGGCCATTGCCATCGCTCCACAAGGTGGGCGAATGGCGCGAGGCAATGAAGCTGAGCTTGAAACGGCCGAGCTGAAGGCTGTCGCCGGACTTCACTTCGCGCATCTGCGTGGCGTCGAGGCCGGCACCGCGGCCGAGGTTGAGCGTCGATGGCGAACCGACCAGCAGGGCGCCAGTACGACGCGCGATCAACGGCGAATCCATCGCATGGTCGTAGTGCGAATGCAGGGGCACGACCGCGGCCAGCTTCTTGATGCCCAGTGCCTTCAAGCCGGCATCGACGCGCGGCACATCGGGCGCAATCTTGCCGAGCAGGGCCGACAGCGGCGGGCGGCTGAAGAAGCCATCGGTCAGCCAGGCGGTCTCGCCGTCATCGAACAGGAGCGTGCTGACACCCGCGAACCGCACGCGCAGCTCGCCCGTCTGCGCCGGGGCGACCGGCAGCACCAGATCATTCAGGCCGGCGATCGCCGGCCGGCGCTGCATCTGGACCGCAAGGAAGAGCGCTGCCGCAATCAGCAGCAATGCCAGCAGCAGCGCGAAGCGGCGCAGCCGGGCAATCGTGCGGCTCACGTGGCTGGATGGGCCAGGTCGCGAATGTGCGTGGGGCCGACGCGGCGCTCGATCTCGCCCAGCATGCTGCGGCCCCAGCCCAGCGCGAACAGCCATTCACCGACGACGAACATCGGGCCTACGAGCAGTCCGACCAGGTCGTCCACAAAGGCCGGCTTGCGGCCTTCGTAATAGTGGCCGACGAACTGGATCACCCAACCGAGCACGAAGCAGCCGATGCCCCAGAGCAGCCAGGACGCCAGGCTGCCAGCGGCCAGCGGCGTGGCCAGAGCCATCAAGAGGCCGTTCACGGCGACGGTGGCCAGGCCCAGCGTGAACTCGCCACGTGTCAGGTACCAGAGGGCGCTCAGAGCCCACAGCACCCAGGCGCCATTGAGCGCCAGGCCGCCCAGCTCGAAGCTGGCACGCGCAAGCAGCACGCCGATGGCGAACACGATCAGCGGAATGCCTACGAAGTGAGTGGCAATGTTGCGACGGTCGCGGTGGTAGGCCGCGTACTGGGCCATCAGGTCGATGGCAGGGCGGAAGGGGCTGGCCATGACGGTCTCCTTGAATCTTGGAACTGCTGGATTTCCTATGCCGCAATGCTAGTGCAGCATCTTGGCACCAGACTGTCAAAAAGCCGACAGGCATCCCCCTGCAAACCCGGGGCCGCCTACATCAGGGCGTCAAAAGGCAACACATCGACCGCAGCGCCAGCGGCCACGTCGCCCTGGCTGTGGTTCAGCACGATCAGGCCGTTGGCCCGGCTCATGCTCGAGAGAATGCCCGAGCCCTGGTCACCCGTGGTCTCGACCTGCCAACCGCCGTCCGCGGCACGGCTGACGATGCCTCGCTGGTACTCGGTGCGCCCGGGCTTCTTGCGGATGGCGTTGACGCTGGCTGCCCGCAGGAGCGGCAGTGGCTCGGGCCGGGCGCCCGCCATTCGCAGCAAGGCCTCGCGCACCAGGGCGTAGAAGGTCACCATCACGGCCACCGGGTTGCCAGGCAGGCCGAAGAGCAATGCGGCGCTGCCATCAACGCGGCGCATCTGGCCGATGGCAGCCGGGCGCCCGGGGCGCATGGCCAGCTTCCAGAACAACACCTCGCCCATTTCGGCCATCACCTGCCTGGTGTGATCGGCGTCACCTGCGCTGACGCCGCCGGTGCTGATCAAGACATCGGCCCGAGCCGTGCCTTCGGCAAATGCCTGGCGCAGTGCTTGCGGCTCATCCTGTACCAAGCCGAGGTCGAGGACCTCGATGCAGCCCAGGCGCTGCAGGAGCGCGGTCATGGTGTAGCGGTTGCTATCGTAGATCTGGCCGGGCTGCAAAGGCTGGCCCGGTGCGCAGAGCTCATTGCCCGTGGACAGCAAGGCCACCCGGAGGCGTGGAAACACCAGGGTTTCGATCTGGCCCAGCGAGGCGATCAGGCCGATGTCGGGCGCCTTCAGGAGGCGGCCGGCGGCCAGCGCCACCTGGTCTTTGGCCAGGTCTTCGCCTGCCTTGCGTCGGTTCGCACCGGCTTTCAGGAGGTCGGCCGGAATCTGGATGCTGTGCTCACCCAGGTGCTGCGCGAGTTCCTGCGGTACCACGGTGTCCAGACCCGGCGGCATGACCGCGCCGGTCATGATGCGCTGGCAATGGCCCGCAGGCAGCTCGGCAGCAGGCAGTTCCCCGGCCAGGCTGAGGCCGGCAACGCGCAGTGTGGTGGTCAGGCCGGGCTGCATCTCGGCACCATGGAAGGCGTAGCCGTCCATGGCCGAGTTGTCGTGCGCCGGCACGTCGATGCCTGAGATCAAGTCTTCAGCGAGCACACGGCCCAGCACCGAGCGCAGCGGCAGCCGTTCGGCCTGTGAAGCGTCGGGCGCGGGCAGTGCCTGGGCGATGAAGTCGCGCGCCAGGTCGAGGTGCAGGGCTTCGGCGTCGTAGCCGGCGAGACGCGCGGCAATCTCTTGCAGGCTCATGGCGAAGCGGGCGGGGCGGTGCCTGAATCGCGCAAATGACGGCACATCAGGGCTTTTGCCACGTAGCGCCCGTCGGGCAGCTTGATCGCCTGGTCCAGCAAGCCGTAGCGCTTGAAGCCGCAACGCTCATACAGGGCCACGGCGGCGGCATTGCCGGCGCTGACGCTCAAGGTCACCTGCTCCAGCACAGGCTCGCCTTCCAGCATCTCCAGTGCCTGCTCCAGCAGCGCGCGGCCCAGGCCGATGCCTTGCAGATCGGGCGAGACCATCATGCCGACGATATGGGCGATGTGGCGTACCTTGGCACGCGGGTCGAACTCGGCACTGATCGCACCGACCATCTGCTCGCCCAGCCAGGCGGTGAGCGTGAACAGGTTGTGGCCGCCGGCTGCCAGCCCCAGGCGATTGCGATAGCTCTCGGCTGTGCGGCTGCGCTCGGTCTCGGCGTCCGATGTGAAGGCTTCCTCGAAGCGCTCCAGCATCGCGTCGCGCAGCTGCTTGTATTGCGCCAGATCTTCTTCGCGCATGACGCGCAGGCGGCACGCAAGGCGGTCAGTACCGGTCTTCAAAATCTAGCCTCCGATGTAGTGCATTTCCACCTTGCGGGCCTCGCCAGGCAGGGCCGTGCCGCTGGCGCGCAGCTGCGAATAGCGGTCGCTGCGGGCCGACCAGATCGAGGCGAGCGTGCCGGCAATGGCGTCGTCTTCGGCACCATTGCGCAGCAAGCCGCGCAGGTCATGGCCTGCATGGGCGAAGAGGCAGAGATAGAGCCGACCCTCGGTGGAGAGCCGGGCGCGGTTGCAATCGCCACAGAAGGCTTGCGTGACGCTGGAGATCAGGCCGATCTCGCCGCCGCCATCGGCATGGCCCCAGCGCTCGGCGGTCTCGCCTGGCGCGCTGGCTTGCAGCGGTTGCAGGCTGAACTCCTGCCGTAACAGGGCCAGCACCTCGCGCGAGGGCAGGACCTCGTCCATGCGCCAGCCGTTGGTAGCGCCCACGTCCATGTATTCGATGAAGCGCAGCGTGACGCCCCTGCCGTGGAAGTGCCGCGCCATGGGCAGGATCTCCTGCTCGTTGACGCCGCGCTTGACCACCATGTTCACCTTGATCGGCGAGAGACCCACGGCCTCGGCGGCGGCAATGCCTTCCAGCACCTCGGCAACCGGGAAATCCACGTCGTTCATGCGGCGGAAGATTGCGTCGTCCATCGCATCGAGGCTGACGGTGATGCGCTGCAGGCCGGCGTCCTTCAGGGCACGGGCCTTGCGGGTCAGCAGCGAGCCATTGGTCGTCAGCGTCAGGTCCAGCGCCCGACCTTCGGGTGTGCGCAGTCCGGCCAGCATTTCGATCAGCCGCTCGATGTTCTTGCGCAGCAGCGGCTCGCCGCCAGTCAGGCGGATCTTCTGCACGCCTTGCGCGACGAAGATCCTTGCGAGCCGCGTGATCTCTTCGAAGCTCAGCAATTCGCTGTGTTTCAGGAAGCTGTGGCTCTTGTCGAACACTTCCTTGGGCATGCAATAGCTGCAGCGGAAATTGCAGCGGTCGGTGACCGAGATCCGCAAGTCGTGCAGCGGCCGGCCGAGCGCATCGGCGAGCAAGCCCCTGCTGCCGGCCTGCGGTGGCGGCAGGGGCAGCGAGCGACGATGGTCGACCAGGGGAATGATGCGCTCGGACATGGGGCTCATTGTGCCCGCCCGCTGCGCGGGCGTCCGTTCAGCGTGTTGGACGGCCGCCTGGCTTCCAGGCAGGGACGTAATCTGTATTTGCCAGCCAGCGGGCCGGCTCGATCAGCGACTGGATCACTGCCGTCATGAAGGGCAGGTCCAGGTGAGCAATGTTGTCGTCGGCCTTGTGATAGGTCGGCGTGGTGGCCCAGCCCGAGACGGTGTGGGCCACGATGCCGGCCAGGGCCAGCTGATAGTTGTCGGAACGCTGGAAGAACTTGTGTTCCGGGTAGGGGTCGGCGGTAATGCTGAAGCCGCGGGCCTTCATGGTCTCGCCGAAATCCGAGCGCTCGAAGCCGGTCATCATCAGCGTCTTGGCCGGCAGCTTCGGGTCCTGCGCGCCGATCATCTCGAACTCGAGGTTGGCGATGATGTCGGTCAGCGGAATCGGCGGGTTCTTGGCGAAGTAGTCCGCGCCCAGCAGGCCGATTTCCTCGGCGCCGAAGCAGACGAAGAGGATGGAGCGCCTGGGCTTTTCGCCGGCAGCCAGCGCGCGCGCCACTTCCAGCACGGCGGTGACGCCGGAGGCGTTGTCGTTGGCACCATGCATGATGGTCACGCCATCGGCCTGCATGCCCAGGTGGTCCAGATGGGCAGAGAACAGGATGGTGCCGGCCTTGGGGTCGGTGCCTTGCAGATGACCTATCACGTTGGTCGTGATCAGCTTGTCCTGGACCACCGCTGGTGGCTCGAAGCTCAGCTCCAGGCCTGGCTTGGCTGCCAATTGGTCAAACAGGGCTTCTGGTACGACCAGCAGGGTAGGTCCTGGCTTGCCGCCAGCCGTGGGCTCGCCCATCAGGCGCGGCTGACTGCCCATCTGGGCATAGGTCTTGCGGTTGGCTTCGCTGTCGCGAATGATCAGCAATTGAACGCCCTGGCGAGCCGCTGCGGCGTACCAGCCCCGAATCGGCGCAGTGCCCTTGACGAGGACCAGCTCCTCCTTGCCCAAGTCCTTCGGATCGTCCGAGCTCGCCACGCTGAGCTTGCCGCTTGCCGGCTTGCCGCTGGAGATCAGCAGCGTCAAGCCGGCCGATTCAGCCTTGCCCCCGACATTCAGCCGGCCGGTACCCTCCAGGCGCGGCCTGGGGATCACGGCCGTCTGCAGGTAGCTGTTGTTCATGCCCGGCGCCGGCTTGATGCCGAAGCTCTCGAACTGCGAGGCGACGTAGACAGCGGCGATGGTTTCGTCGCGCGTGGCGCTCTTGCGGCCTTGCAGCGCATCGGAGGCCAGGAAGGACTCATGGGCGCTGACCCATTGCTGCTTGACGATCCAGGGCGTCTGCGCTGTCTGGGCCGTAGCGGCCAGGCTCAGCGCAGCGCAAGCGCCGACGAGGAGAGATTGGAGAGAAAAGCGCACCGTCCGTCCCTTCGATTGATGGATGTGTTCTGAAGCGGCGGATTATGGTGGCGGGCGGGGCGAGAGGCGCTTGGTCACTGTGCGAGGTGCGCTCAAACAGGCGCTCAAACAGGCGCTCATTCATTCGCTCGAACAGGCGCTCAACAAGGCACTCAACGCTGCGGCTTCTTGCCCTTCGCAGCGGCTCCAGCGGCCTCGGCCGCAAACGCCAGCTCCAGGTACTCGCGCACATTCTTCTTGAAGAGGTCGCCGAGCTTGTTCAGCTTGATGTGGCGGCGCTTGCCCTGCTCGCCTTCCAGCACGCCGTGCCTGTCGGGCAGCTCGCTGCCTCGGCTGAACTCCAGCGCGAGGTGCTTGTCGTAAGAGAAGAGGGCGCAGACCGGCGACCTGGCCGAGAACAGCAGGCCGCCGTAGCGCACCTCTTCGCGCAGCCGCGGCCCGGCGGTGTGGATCAACTCGCGGGTGCGATCGATCAGGGCGAAGCGCTCGGCATCGCCTTTGCGCAGCTCGGTCAGGAAATCATCAACGGCTTCGGGGTTCATGCCCCGATTGCACCACCGAATCGATGAGGCGATTCAGCCCTTGCGCTGCGCCAGCGTCTGGTGGGCAGAGTCCGTCTGCAGCAGCGGGCGGTCGGCCTCCAGCTCGATCAGGGGCTGGACTTCCTGCATCGTTGCGAGGCAGCGCACCGTCAGCTGTTGGTAGGTCTGCGTGCCTTCCAGCTTCCAGCGGATCTCGTCGTCGGAAAGCTCGCGCAAGACCTTGGCCGGCACACCGGCAATCAGCGAGCGCTCCGGCAGCTTGAGCTTGGCGCGCACAAAGGCGCTGGCGGCGACGATGGCGTAGGCGCCGACCTCGGCCTCGTCCATCACCACGGCATTCATGCCGACCAGGGCATCGTGCCGCACGATGCAACCATGCAGGACGGCGCCATGGCCGATATGGCCGTTGCGCTCGACGACGGTTTCCGACGCCGGGAAACCATGGATCACGCAGGTGTCCTGCACGTTGGCGCCTTCCTGCAAGACGATGCGGCCGAAGTCGCCGCGCAGGCTGGCGCAGGGGCCGACATAGCAGCCCGGGCCGACGATCACGTCGCCTATCAGCACGGCGGTGGGGTGCACGTAGGCACTCGGATGGACGACGGGGATGACTCCGTCGATGGCGTAGCAAGGCATTTCGCTTCTCCGGGTTTACCCCGGCCAATCGGGGCGGCGGCGCCCTTGCGCCAAATCAAGTGCGACCTTACGATCTACCGACCGGTCGGTCAAGAGTGTTTGATCGGCAGCAAGGAGTGATCGAACAATGTCCGAGAGTCCCGAACTGGTGATCCAGGTCAGCACGCAAGGCGCGGTACGCATCTTGACGCTGAACCGCCCGACGGCGCTGAACGCCTTCACGGCAGCCATGCTGGCGTCGACCCGCGAAGCGCTGGCTGAAGCGGCTGCCGATTCGAGCGTGCGCGCCGTGGTGATCACCGGCGCCGGCCGCGCTTTCAGTGCCGGCCAGGACCTTGGCGACCCACTCGTCAAGCCCGATCCAAGCCCCGGCGCCGCGCCCAAGGACATCGGTCATCTGCTCGACGGTTATTACATCCCGCTGGCGCTGCAATTGCGCGCGATGCCCGTGCCGACGATTGCGGCCGTCAATGGCGTGGCCGCCGGTGCCGGCGCAAATTTCGCGCTGGGCTGCGACCTCGTGATTGCTGGCGAGAGCGCCAGCTTCATCCAGGCCTTCTCCAAGATCGGCCTGATTCCGGACTGCGGCGGAACCTGGCTCCTGCCGCGCCTGGTGGGTCGTGCCAAGGCCATGCAGCTTGCCTTGCTGGGCGACAAGGTGAAGGCCGCCGAGGCCGTGTCCATCGGTCTGATCGCCCGTTGCGTACCCGATGCTGATTTGATGAGTGAGGCCATGGCCACCGCGCAAAAGCTCGCCGCCATGCCCAGCCGTGCGCTCGCCGAAACCCGCCGCCTGATTGACCAGGCCATGGACCAGGACTTCGAGGATGCCTTGCGCGTCGAGGCCATGATGCAGAGCCAGCTCGGCTTCGCGCATGACTACAGCGAGGGCGTGCAAGCCTTCATGGACAAACGCAGTCCCCAGTTCAAGGATCGCTGAGCATGCTGTCTCCTCAACAGATTGCCGAACGCGTCCGCGACGCCATGTTCGCCAACGACCGCGCCAGCAAGGGCTTGGGGATGGAGATCCTGGCCATCTCGCCCGGTGGCGCCACGCTCACGATGACGGTGCGTGACGACATGCTCAACGGCCTGGACATCTGCCATGGCGGCTTCATCACCACGCTGGCCGATTCCGCCTTTGCCTTCGCCTGCAATGCCTACAACGAGATGACCGTGGCCTCGGGCTTCGACGTCAGCATCGTGGCGCCGGGCAAGCTCGGCGACCGGCTGACTGCGGTGGCCGAAGAAGTGCAGCTGTCCGGCCGCACCGGTGTCTATGACATCACCGTGCGCAACCAGCGCGATGAATTGGTGGCCTTGTTCCGTGGTCGCTCGTACCGGCTCAAGGGCAAGCCCGTCGTCCACATCCAGGAGTGAAGTAGCAATGCCTGTGAAGAACCCATCCCCCGGCGAGCTGGAGTCCATCGAGACCGCCAGCCGCGACGAGCTGCAGGCGCTGCAACTCGAGCGCCTGCGCTGGTCGCTCACGCATGCCTACGAGAACGTGCCGCACTACAAGGCGGCGTTCGACGCAAAGGGTGTGCATCCCTCGGACCTCAAGACCCTGGCCGACATCGCCAGGTTCCCGTTCACGACCAAGAAAGACCTGCGCGACAACTATCCCTTCGGCATGTTTGCCGTGCCGCGCGCGCGCGTGTCGCGCATCCATGCCTCGTCGGGCACGACGGGCAAGCCGACGGTCGTCGGCTACACGCAGCGCGATATCGACACCTGGGCCGGCCTCGTGGCCCGCTCGATCCGCGCCGCCGGTGGCCGCGCTGGCGACATCGTCCACATCGCCTATGGCTACGGCCTCTTCACCGGCGGCCTCGGCGCGCATTACGGTGCGGAGAAGCTGGGCTGCACGGTCATCCCGATGTCGGGCGGCCAGACCGAGAAGCAGGTGCAGCTGATCCAGGACTTTAAGCCCGACATCATCATGGTCACGCCCAGCTACATGCAGGTGATCATCGAGGAGTTCGAGCGCCAGGGCCTGGACCCGCGCTCGATGTCGGTCAAGGTCGGCATCTTCGGCGCCGAGCCCTGGACCGAGGCGATGCGCCGCGAGATCGAAGGCAAGGCCGGCATCGATGCGGTGGACATCTATGGCCTGTCTGAAGTGATGGGCCCCGGCGTTGCCAGCGAATGCGTGGAAAGCAAGGACGGTCCGGTGATCTGGGAAGACCATTTCTACCCGGAGATCATCAATCCCGAGACCGGCGAGCCGGTGCCTGACGGCGAGGAGGGCGAACTCGTCTTCACCTCGCTCAGCAAGGAAGCGCTGCCCATCATCCGCTACCGCACCCGCGACCTCACGCGCCTGCTGCCGCCGACCTCGCGCAGCATGCGCCGCATGGGCAAGATCGTCGGCCGCAGCGACGACATGCTGATCATCCGCGGCGTCAACATGTTCCCGACCCAGGTCGAGGAGCTGGTGCTGGCGGAGCCGCAGCTGTCGGGCCAGTACCAGATCGTAGTGAGCCGCGAGGGCACGCTCGACGAAGTGGAAGTGCGTTGCGAGTTGCAGCCCACGGCCATGGGTTCCGACGTGGGCGCCATCGCGAAACACCTGCAGCACCGCATCAAGACCTTGATCGGCGTCAGCACCAAGGTCACGGTCGGTGCTCCAGACTCGATCGAGCGCACGCTCGTCGGCAAGGCGCGCCGCGTCATTGATCGCCGACCCAAGTAGTTCAGCAAGAAAACAAGCAAGCAAGGAGTACGCACCATGTACACCCAAGCCATGAGCGTCGGTCCACAAGACCAGGCGAGCAAGGTCCGCAGCGCGGAAGACCTGCAGCGCGAGGAAGCCTTCGAGGCCCGCATCGCAGCAGGCGACTTCATCGAAGCCAAGGACTGGATGCCCGAGCATTACCGCAAGACGCTGGTGCGCCAGATCAGCCAGCATGCGCATTCCGAATGCGTGGGCATGCTGCCCGAGGGCAACTGGATCACCCGCGCGCCGACGCTCAAGCGCAAGGCCATCCTGCTCGCCAAGGTGCAGGACGAGGCGGGCCACGGCCTCTACCTCTACTCGGCAGCCGAGACGCTGGGCACCAGCCGCGACCAGATGCTGGAAGCGCTGCACACCGGTCGCGCCAAGTACAGCTCGATCTTCAACTACCCGACGACGACCTGGGCCGACATCGGCGTGATCGGCTGGCTGGTCGATGGCGCGGCCATCATGAACCAGGTGCCGCTGTGCCGCTGCTCCTTTGCGCCCTATGCCCGGGCCATGATCCGCGTCTGCCGCGAGGAGAGCTTCCATCAGCGCCAGGGCTATGAATCCTTGCTGGTGATCATGCGTGAAGGCACACCCGAGCAAAAAGCCATGGTGCAGGACGCCGTGAACCGCTGGTGGTGGCCCTCGCTGATGATGTTCGGCCCGGCCGACAAGGACTCGCCGAACTCCGAGCAATCGATGCGCTGGGGCATCAAGCGCATTTCCAATGACGACCTGCGCCAGAAGTTCGTCGATGCCACGATCCCGCAGGCCGAAATCCTCGGTGTGACCGTGCCGGACCCCGACCTGAAGTGGAACGCCGAACGCGATTCCTACGACTTCGGTGCGATCGACTGGTCCGAGTTCTGGCGCGTTGTCAATGGCGACGGACCGATGAACCGCGAGCGTCTCGGCGCCCGCGTCAAGGCCTGGGAAGACGGCGCCTGGGTGCGCGAGGCCGCACTGGCGCATTCCCGCAAGCAAGCTACCAAGGAACAAGCAGCATGAGCACGAACGCTACTCAGAACGAATGGCCGCTGTGGGAAGTCTTTGTCCGCAACAAGGCGGGCCTGGACCACAAGCACTGCGGCAGCCTGCACGCCGCTGATTCGAAGATGGCGCTGCAGATGGCCCGCGACGTCTACACACGCCGCCAGGAAGGCACGAGCATCTGGGTCGTGCTGTCGAGCCAGATCGTGGCTTCGGACCCGGGAGAGAAGGGCATGTACTTCGATCCGATGGAAGACAAGATCTATCGCCATCCGACGTTTTACGAGCTGCCCGATGCTCTGAACCATATGTGATTGCAGCGATATGTCTCAGCAATCCATCAAGGTGGGCTCCGCCCCCGAAGTCCAGTACCTGCTGCGCATCGGCGACAGCTGCCTGATCCTGGCCCAGCGCATCAGCGAATGGTGCGGCCATGCGCCCATCCTCGAGGAGGACATCGCGCTGTCCAACATCGCGCTGGACCTGATCGGCCAGGCGCGCGCCGTGCTCACGCATGCCGCCAAGCTTGACGGCCAGGGCCATGACGAAGACCAGCTTGCTTTCCTGCGTGACGAACGCCAGTACCTGAACCCGGTGCTGATGGAGCTGCCGCGCGGCGACTTCGCCTACACGCAGCTGCGCAACTTTGGTGTCGCGACCTGGCTGCTCCTGCTCTGGCGCCGGCTCGAAAATTCGAGTGATGCCGAAGTGGCAGCCATCGCCGGCAAGGCCGTCAAGGAAGCGGCCTATCACCAGCAGCATGCGGCCGACTGGGTGCTGCGTCTGGGCGACGGTACCGAAGAATCGGCGCAACGCATGAAGACCGCGCTGACTGCGCTGTGGCCCTACTTCAACGAGCTGTTCGATGCCGATGCGGTCGATGCTGCCGCGGCCGCTCAAGGCCTGGGCCCGGCCTGGTCGGACCTCAAGGACGACTGGCGCGCTGCCTTTGCCGAGGTGCTGGAAGCAGCGCAGCTCACGGTCCCCAAGGACAGCGGATTCCGCAGTGAAGGCCGGCTTGGCATGCATGGCGAACACATGGGCCATCTGCTCGCCACCATGCAATACCTGCAGCGCGCCTATCCCGGAGGCAAGTGGTAATGACGCCGCTGCCGATGGCCAACTCCTGCGGACGGCTGGAAGCCGCCTGGGAGGTGCTGCGCCAGATTCCCGACCCCGAAGTGCCGGTGATCACGCTGGCCGAGCTGGGCATCGTGCGCGACCTGCGCGAGACCGCGGGTGGCCTGGAAGTCGTACTCACGCCCACGTATTCCGGCTGCCCGGCCACCGAGCTGATCCAGGACGACGTGCGCGCCGCGCTCGCCGCCTTTGGCGAAGTCGAGATCGTGATGCAGCGCGCCCCGGCCTGGACCACCGACTGGATCACGGAAGCGGGCAAGCAAAAGCTCAAGGACTACGGCATCGCGCCGCCCGGCCCGGCGAGCGGCCCGCAGCCGATCCGGCTCGTGCACCGCGCTTCGCTCACCAAGCTCGCCTGCCCGCGCTGCGGCTCCGAGAACACCGAGAAGCTGTCGGCCTTCGGCTCCACGGCCTGCAAGGCGCTGTACCGCTGCCTCGCCTGCCGCGAGCCCTTCGAACACTTCAAACCCATCTGAACGATTCAAGAAAAAGAGACCGCCATGAGTCTTCATTTCCATCCTTTGAGAGTTCGCGAAGTCCGGCCCGACACCGACGAGGCCGTCATCGTCTCGTTTGATGTGCCCGCTGCGCTGGACGAGACCTTCCGCTTCACGCAGGGGCAATACCTGACCCTGCGCGCCGATGTGAACGGCGAAGACCTGCGTCGCTCGTACTCGATCTGCTCAGGCGTCGACGACGGCGAGCTGCGCGTGGGCGTGCGCAAGGTCGGCGGTGGCGTGTTCTCGAACTGGGTGCATGGCGCCTTGAAGGCCGGCGACGAGATCCAGGTCTTCCCGCCGCAAGGCCGCTTCTTCGTGCCGCTGGACCCTGCCATCAGCCGGCATTACCTCGGCATCGCCGGTGGCTCGGGCATCACGCCCATCCTCTCTCTGATGAAGACGGTGCTGGCTCGCGAGCCCAACTCGCGCTTCACGCTGCTCTATGGCAACCGGCGCCCGGCCTCGACCATGTTCAAGGAAGAGATCGAGGACCTGAAGAACCAGTACCTGACGCGCCTGTCGCTGCACCACGTGTTCTCGCGCGAAGCGATGGACGCGCCCTTGCAGGCCGGCCGCCTGGACGAGGCCAAGATCGGTGAGTACCTGCGCACACTCATCCCCGCCGCCGGCATCGACCATGTGTTCGTCTGCGGCCCGAATCAGCTGAACGACGAAGCCGAGGCCGCGCTCCTGAAAGCTGGCGTGCCCGAGGATCGCATCCACATCGAGCGCTTCGGCACACCCGAGATGCAGCAGGGCAAGCCGGCGCCGCACGAGGTGCAAGAGGGCGATGCCGACGCAGCCAGGGTGCTGGTGATCCGCGATGGCGTAAGCCGCGAGATCGAGTTCTCGAAGAACGACCCGAGCCTGCTCGATGCAGCAGCGCGTTCCGGCATGGACGTGCCGTTCTCGTGCAAGAGCGGTGTCTGCTCCACCTGCCGCTGCAAGCTGCTGGAAGGTGAAGTGCGGATGGACAAGAACTTCGCGCTCGACAAACATGAGCTCGCTGCCGGCTTCATCCTGAGCTGCCAGGCGCACGCCTTGACCCCGCGCGTGGTCATCTCCTTCGACGAACGCTGAACCCACAAGACCAACAACAATGGCAAGAGGACGAGCAGCAGGCTTCGACGCCACCCGCGATGAGATCCTGGAGCAGGCCGCGCGCCTGTTCGCGGCCAAGGGCTATCCAGGCACCTCGATGAACGAGGTGGCCGAGGCCTGCGAGGTGAGCAAGCCCACCCTGTACCACTACGTGCGCGACAAGCACGAGCTGCTGGTGCAGATCTGCGAAGACCATGTGCAGACGCTGGCCGCACTGGTGGAAGACGTGCAGGCGCAGAAGCTGGCGGCGGAGCCGCATCTGCGCGAGCTGATACGTCGCTTCGTGCAGGAGTACGGCCAGGCGCAGTACCAGCACCGGGTACTGACCGAAGACGTGAAGTTCCTGCAGGACGAAGACCGTGCGCGTTTGCTGGTGGTGGAGCGTGCCGTCGTGGCCGCCTTTGCCGATGCCGTGGCCGCTGTGCGCCCCGAGCTGGAGGCGGCACGCCTGCACAAGCCCCTGACCATGCTGCTCTTTGGCATGATCAACTGGACCTTCACCTGGCTCCGGCCGGATGGAGAGCTGAGTTACGAGGCCGTCGCCCCGATGGTGGCGGATCTCTTCTTTGGTGGACTCGGTGCGGTGAAGACCGCAGCCCCTTCTCTTTGACGAATTTCAACAGGAGACGATGATGAAGTTGATCAGCAAGCATCTGCTGGCCCTGGCTGCAGCGACCCTGGCTGTGGGTGCACAAGCCGACATCAATGTCGGCGTGACCGTTTCGGCGACCGGCCCTGCGGCCTCGCTGGGCATCCCCGAAAAGAACACCTTCACCCTCCTGCCGACGACCATCGCCGGCCAGAAGGTCAACTACATCGTGCTGGACGATGCGTCGGACACCACGCAGGCCGTGGCCAATACGCGCAAGTTCATCACCGAGCACAAGGTCGACGTGGTGGTGGGTTCCACCGTCACGCCGAACTCGCTGGCCATGATCGACGTGGTCTCGGAAGCGCAGACGCCGATGGTCTCGATGGCGGCTTCGGCTCGCATCGTCGAGCCGGTCGATGCCAAGAAGCGCTGGGTCTTCAAGACGCCGCAGAACGACATCATGATGGCCCTGGCGATTGCCACCCACATGGCCTCGCAAGGCGTCAAGAGCGTGGGCTTCATCGGTTTTGCCGATGCCTATGGTGAGGGCTGGTACGGCGAGTTCAACAAGATCGCCGGCATCAAGGGCCTGACCATCGTGGCCAGCGAGCGCTACAACCGCACCGACACATCCGTCACGGGCCAGGTCCTGAAGCTAATGGCCGCCAAGCCCGACGCCGTGCTGGTGGCCGGCTCCGGCACGCCCGCCGCGCTGCCGCAGAAGTCGCTGAAGGAACGTGGCTACACCGGCAAGATGTACCAGACCCATGGCGTGGCCAACAACGATTTCCTGCGCGTTGGCGGCAAGGACGTGGAAGGCACCTTCCTGCCTTCCGGCCCGGTGCTGGTGACGGCGCAGCTGCCGGCCGACCATCCGGTCAAGAAGAGCGCCGCTGACTATCAAGCCAGGTATGAAGCCGCCTTCGGCAAGGGCACCGTTTCCACCTTCGGCGGCCACGCCTGGGACGCCGGCCAGCTGCTGGCTGCCGCCATCCCCGTTGCGCTCAAGACCAAGGCCCAGCCGGGCACGCCCGCCTTCCGCGCCGCGCTGCGTGATGCGCTGGAAGGCCTGAAGGAAGTGCCGGGCGCCCACGGCGTGTTCAACATGTCGCCCAACGACCACCTGGGTCTGGACCAGCGCGCCCGCGTCATGGTCAAGATCGAGAACGGCACCTGGAAATACCAGCCCTGATCTGACGGGCATCTGGCTACTGCGCGGGGCGATCTAGGGCCTGCGGTGCTCGCCGTACGTCGGTACGGCTGTGCGCCTCAGACCCGACTTCGACCCGCTCGCTACGCCCTCTGCCCGCCAGATCCGCGCCGAGGCGCTACCGCATACCCCGCATCGAAATCGCCATGAGCACCAATCCCCCCATCCTCCAAAGCCTGATCGCCAACCGCTGGATAGGCTCGAACGCTGGCCGCCGCCTGGCCAGTGCGGTCAATGGCAAGCCCGTGGCGCTGACACATGCGGACGAGATCGACTTCGCCGAAAGCCTGGCCTTCGCAAGGGGTCAGGCCTTGCCTGCGCTCCTGAAGCTCGACTTCCAGCAGCGCGCCGCCACCCTGAAGGCGCTGGCCGCCTACCTGATGGAGCGCAAGGAAGCGCTTTACGCCATCTCGGCCCACACCGGCGCCACGCGGCCCGATTCATGGATCGACATCGAGGGCGGCATCGGCACCTTGTTCGCGTACGCCAGCATCGGCCGGCGTGAGCTGCCGTCGAGCAACATCGTTCATGAAGGCCCAGCCCAGCAGCTGGGCAAGGCCGGCCAGTTCTGGGGCAGCCATGTGCTGGTCCCCAAGCGCGGCGTGGCGGTGCACATCAACGCCTTCAATTTCCCGATGTGGGGGATGCTCGAGAAGTTCGCACCGAGCTTCCTCGCGGGCATGCCCTGTATCGTCAAGCCGGCCACGGCCACCAGCTTCGTGGCCGAAGCCTGCGTGCGCATGATTCATGAGTCCGGACTGCTGCCGGCGGGCGCCTTGCAGCTGATCATCGGCGGCTCGGGCGACTTGCTGGACCGCCTGGAAGAGACCGACGTGGTCACCTTCACCGGCTCGGCCGATACGGCCGCCATGCTGCGCGTCAACAAAAACCTGATCGCCCGCAGCATCCCTTTCAACGCCGAGGCCGACAGCCTGAACTGCGCCATCCTCGCGCCCGATGTGACGCCGGACGATCCGGAGTTCGAGCTCTTCGTCAAGGAAGTGGCGCGCGAGATGAGTGCCAAGGCGGGCCAGAAGTGCACGGCCATCCGCCGTGCCATCGTGCCTGCCAAGCATATCGACGCAGTGGCCGCCATGCTGCGCGAGCGCCTGGCCAAGATCAAGGTCGGTGACCCGTCCATCGAGGGCGTGCGCATGGGCGCGCTCGCATCCAAGGACCAGCAGGCCGACGTGGCCGAGCGCGTGGCGCTGCTGAGCGCCGGCAACGAAACCATCCTGAGCGCCAGGGACGGCTTTGCGCCGCTGGGCGAGGGCGTTGGCGATGGGGCCTTCTTCGCGCCGACGCTCTTGCTGTGCCGCCAGCCCATGAAGAACGACGCGGTGCACAACGTCGAGGCCTTCGGCCCGGTGTCCACCTTGATGGCCTACGAAGACCTCGATGAGGCCTTGGCCCTGGCGGCCAAGGGCCGCGGCAGCCTGGTGGGTTCGGTCGTCACCAAGACGCCGGCCATCGCTGCGCAAGCGGTATTCCATGCGGCGGCCTTCCATGGCCGCGTGCTGGTGCTGGACCGCGAGGCAGCGCCCGAATCCACAGGCCACGGCTCGCCGCTGCCGCAGCTCAAGCACGGCGGCCCCGGCCGCGCGGGCGGTGGCGAAGAACTTGGCGGCCTGCGTGCCGTCAAGCACTACCTGCAGCGCTGCGCGGTGCAAGGTTCGCCAACCATGCTCACGGCCATCACCGGCGAATACCAGCGCGGCGCCAAGGTGCAGGAAGACGTGGTTCACCCCTTCCGCAAATACTTCGAAGAGATCCAGGTCGGCGACTCGCTGCTCACGCACCGCCGCACGGTGAGCGAGGCCGACATCGTCAACTTCGGCGGCATCTCGGGCGACTACTTCTACATGCACTTCGACGAGATCGCCGCCAAGGACACGCAGTTCGGCCAGCGCATCGCGCACGGCTACTTCGTGCTCTCAGCCGCGGCCGGTCTTTTTGTCTCGCCAGCCCCCGGCCCGGTACTGGCCAACTATGGCCTCGACACGCTGCGCTTCGTGAACCCGGTCGCCATTGGCGACACCATCCAGGCCCGCCTCACCTGCAAGCGCCGCATTGACCGCGGCAATCGCCCCGACCAGCCGCCGCAAGGCGTCGTGGCCTGGGACGTGCAGGTGATGAACCAGCGCGGCGAGCTGGTGGCGAGCTATGACATCCTGACCCTGGTGGCGAAGAAGGCCGCTTGAGGCGGCGAGCGCTCCCCACGGGGGGCGCTCTGCCGCCGCTGCAGCCTGCCTTCGCCGGCCGGCCTGAGCCCTTCAGCCAGAGCCGAGAGCCGCCAGCTGGCGCTGCAGGTAGGCCCGCACCGCCGCTTCGCGTTCCAGACCGATGGCCCGCCGATACGCTTCCCCCGCCTCTGCGCTGCGCCCCGCGCGCGCCAGCAGCTCCGCCCGTGCCGCCCAGAACGGCTGGTAGTCGAGCAGCCTCGCATCGGCCGCCAGTCCATCCAGCGCCGCGAGCCCAGCATCAGGCCCATCGCGTCCCGCCAGTGCCACGGCGCGGTTCAGCGCAACGACTGGAGAGCCGGTCAGCGCCATCAAGGCGTCGTACAGCGCGACCAAGGCCGCCCAGTCGATGCGGCCCCGCCGCCGGCCGCTGGCATGGGCGGACTGCAGGGCCGCTTCGAGTTGGTAGCGCCCGGTGGGTCCGCCGGCGCTGGCCTGGCGCAGCAGGGCCTCGGCTTCCTCGAGCAGCGCGTGGTTCCAGCGGGTCAGGTCTTGCTCGGCCAGCGGCACATAGTCGCCGGCCGCGCTGAGGCGGGCATCGCGGCGCGACTCGCAATAGAGCAGCAGGGCCAGCAGGCCAAGGGCCTCGGGCTGGTCGGGCAGCAGCGAAGCGAGCAGGCGGGCCAGCCAGATCGCTTCTTCGCGCAGATTGCGCCAGCGGGCCTCGCTGCCGCTGGCGTCGGCCCAGGCCTCGGCGTAGCAGGCATAGATCGCATCCAGCACCGCCTCCAGCCGCGCCGGCAGTTCGGCAGGCTCGGGGACGGAGAACGGAATGCCCGCCGCGCGTATCTTGGCCTTGGCCCGCACGAGGCGCTGCGCCAGCGCGGCCGGCGCGACGAGAAAGCTGGCGGCTATCGTTGCTGCATCGAGCCCGAGCACGACCTGCAGCATCAGCGGCGCGCGCGCCTCAGGCGCGATGCCTGGATGGGCGCAGGCAAACAGCAGACCCAGGCGCGGGTCGGGCAGGATGCCGGGGTCGGCAGGCAGGGTGACCGTGTCGCCGATGATTTCCAGCTCGGCCGCGCCTTCCTCACCGCGCGCGAGCTTGCGCGCGGCATCGATCAACCGGCGCCGGGCTACGGTCAGCAGCCAGGCCTCCGGGTTGTCGGGCAGCTCGCGCGGCCAGTCCTTCAGCGCGGCGGCGCAGGCATCGGCGAGCGCGTCTTCGGCACCTGCCAGGTCGCGGTTGCGGCTGGCCAGCAGGGCGACGAGCCGGCCATGACTGCGCCGTATCACCGCCTCCAGCGTCGTGGCGACTACATCGC
This sequence comes from Paucibacter sp. JuS9, assembly GCF_044043925.2. Lineage (NCBI taxonomy): Bacteria > Pseudomonadati > Pseudomonadota > Betaproteobacteria > Burkholderiales > Sphaerotilaceae > Roseateles > Paucibacter sp. JuS9. The sequence goes on along the minus strand of NZ_CP194172.1, from coordinate 2,665,678 downwards.
CCAGACCGGCCTCACTTCCATCGTGCCGTAGCTGGCACCGGGGCAGCGCGCCGCCCAGGCGATGGCGGCGTCCAGGTCCGGTGCCTCGATGACGTAGTAGCCGCCGAGCTGCTCCTTGGTGTCGGCATAGGGGCCATTCAGCACCTGGGTCTTGCCGCCGCTGACGCGCACGGTGGTGGTCATCTCGGCAGGGTGCAACCTTTCGCCGCCGAGCAGCACGCCGGCTTTCTGCAGGGCCTCGGTGTAGGCGTCGAACTCCGCCACGATGCGCGGCATCACTTCCGGGCCGGCCGCTTCCAGCGCATGGTCATCGCTGTAGATCATCAACAGGTATTGCATCTCATCGCTCCTTGCCAATGGGTTATGGGCTGTGACGACCCAACGTGAGCCGCCGCATGAATGACGCTGGGAAAACCTGCTGATCGACAGGTCGCTGAAAATTTCTTCTCCCCGACGAGGGCGCAGGCTCAGGGCAGCAGGCCCTGCCGCATCGCCGGTGACAGGTAGCGGGCCTGCAGTTCGCGGTACCAGCCGCTCTCGCGCAATTGCTCGCTGGCCTGCTCCAGGCGCTCGACGCAGGCTGCAGGCGTCAGGCGTGACACATAGATGCCCTCGTCAACGGCATCGGCCAGGTCCAGGTCGATGATGCGGATCTCGTCCAGCCAGCCTTCGGCCACCAGGGCCGACTCGAACACCGCCGGCAGGCCCAGGGCCGCGTCGCTGCGGCCGGCCTTGAGCATGCGCACGATGGTCAGCTGATCGCCGACCTGGCTGAGCCGGCCGGAGCGCTCCAGCTTCTCCACCAGGCTGTCAAAGCGCATGCCAAAAGCCTGGCCACGCACCAGGCTGATGGTCAGCGAGGGTGAGAACAGGTCGTCAGCCTTGCGCAGCCTGGCGGCACGATCCTTGCGCGCCATCAGCATCGCCTTGGCGCGACCCATCGGCAGCAGGCGCCCCCAGCCTTCGCGATCATCGGTGCGGGTGGCCATGGGTACCAGATCGACGGTGCCGCCCTTGAACTCATTGAAGGCGCGAATGCGCGGCATCTCGCGCCGCTCGATGCGCAGCCCGCTGCGGCGGCCCAGTTCGGCCATCAACTCCTCCGCCATGCGCTCCAGCGGCGAGCCCTGCAAGCCTGGCCGGGCGCTCATCGAGGACATGGCGGCCACGAGCGGGCGGGGGCAGGCCTGGGCAATGGCCGTGCCGGCAGGCAGCATCAGCAGCGTGGCAACAAGCAGGGCCGGGCGCAGGATCAGGGACAGCGTGGGGCGGGGCATGCCTGATGGTATGCGCCCCTGGCGCCCGCCCGGCTCAGCATTGCCCCCGATGCTGGCCCTGCCGGCCAGCCTCGTTTTGACCCGCCTCAATGGCTCAGCCGAGCTCGATCAGCAGCTTGTTGGGGCCGGCTTGCAGCGCCTGCAGCAGCACGGGCAGCGGCAGCCGGGCGCCGCCCAGCCGGTACGGGTTGCTGGCCCTCTCGAAAGCCAGGGGCTGGCCGTTGAGCTGCAGCGCCAGCGGCCCATGGCCCAGTGGCCCGACGCGATAGGCCAAATCGATCTGGAAGCCCTGCAGCTCGATCTGGGCGCTCAGGCCGTCCAGGGCGCTTGGTATCACCGGGTCCAGCGTCAAGTGGGCATGGCCCAGTTGCCAGCCGAGGAATCGCTGCACGATCAGGCCGATGGCAATGCCCGGGCCGCTGGAGTAGATGCGCCAGCCGCCGTCCAGCGGAACCTCGCCCGCCAGCGCCTGCGCGTAGTGCGCGCTGGCCTGGTAGCGGTCGGCAAAGCCGGCGTCGGAGCTGGAGAAATAGCAGTTGGCCTGGCGCAGCGAGGCCGAGGGCACGCGCTCGCGCAGCGCAATCGGATGGGCCTTGCCCAGCGCCGCGAAGAAGCGCCCGGCTTCGCCCAGGTGCGCCAGCATCTCGGCAAAGCGGAGATGGGCGTGCATGTACATCACGCCGATCTCGCGGCCGAAGAAGGCGCTGCTCTCGGCGCGCTGGAACAAGCGTTCGGGACCGCCCCGGTAGGGCATGGGCGCGTCGAACAACCTGGCGCCGTCCGGGCCGCTCAGGTGCTGCTCGATCAGGCCCAGCTGGGCGCGCGCCTGCTCGGGGCTCAGCATCTCCTCCAGCACCGCATGCATCATCGGCAGCAGGCTGAAATGAACGCCGGTGAGCCGGTCCTGCGGATGCAGCAGCAGCTCGGGTGCGCCGGGCTGGTCCGGGAACAGCGCATAGCCGGTGACCACGCCATCGACTACCAGCAGGCGCTGAAAGTCGGCCAGCACGGCCGCCGCTTCGGCTTGCAGGGCGAAAGCCTCGTCGGCGCGGCCCAGCTGCTGCAGCGCACGGGCCAGGCTCGCCAGCATCTGGTGATGCAGGGTCACGGTCCAGGCGCTGCACAGGCGCTCGCGCAACGCCGGGTCGGCCGGCTGCAGCGAATCGTTCCAGTCGCCATGCCAGTAGGCGGCCAGGCGGGTGCCAGGAATGCAGCGCTGGCGTATCAGCGCGAGCGCACGCTCGACGTGCTGCCACAGCGTGCCGCTGTCGCCACCGAAGAAGGGCAGCGGCTCGTCCAGCACGGCCGCGTCCTTGCTGGCGAGCAGGTAGCGGGCCAGGCCCAGCAGCGGCCAGAAGACGATGTCGCCATGCGAGTCGCCCGCGCGGACCTGGGCGTCGCGGTCGAAGAACATGAACCACTGCGGCCAGTCACCATCGGGGTTCTGGGCCGAGAACACGCGCAGCAGCAGGTCGCGCACCGGCGCGACATGACCGAGCGCCAGCAGCATCTCGAGCGGACCCTGGCAGACATCACGGGTGCCCCAGCCGCCGCCGGTGTACTGCTCCAGGCCGCGCGGCGAGAGGTAGTGCACCAGCGCGTTGTGCCGGTACCAGGGCAGGATGTCGGCCAACTGAGTGCTCTCGGCCTGCAAGGGGCTCGCCGCGCTCGCCTGCCAGGCCGGCAGGGCCACGGTGCCCGCCGCCGCCGGCTCGGCCTGGATCAGGCGGCCACGCAGCGTGAGGCCGAACTCGCTGAGCGCCTCGGTGCTCATGCAGGCAAACGGCTCGCCGCGTGGGCGGCCATCGGCATAGAGCAGCTCGTCGCCGCCCAGCTGCTGCGGCAGCGAAGCGGCATCGAAGTCCAGGCTGAAGCCGCCGCCCGGAAAACGCGCGGCCAGCTCGCTGCCTTGCGGCGCATCCAGCGCCACCTCATTGCCTTGGCGGCGCACGGTGCACAGGAGGGCTTCGCTGCCGCCACCGTCATCACCACCCAGCGCGAGATGCAGGCTCAGCAGCAGCCGCACCGGCGCGCCGGCCAGCACGCGCACTTGCAGCCGCATCGCGTCCGGTGCTGCCAACGCCTCGCTGCGCACCTCGATCAGGCCGGTCGCATGCTTGTAGAGCCAACGACAGGCGCTCTCGTCGACGCTTTCGCCGATCTCGAAAGCCGAGGGCAGGCCGAGCTGCTGCCAGCCCGCGCCTGCATCGATGAACAGTCGCAGGCCTTGCGAGCGATACAGGCCAAGCCAGCTGCGCTGCGTCGACAGGCCGCGGTTGAAGCTGACATGGCCCTGCGTCAGCATGGAATGGAAGACACCGCCCATCCACACGGTGGAGGTCAGCGCCGTCTCGTCCGGCACCAGGTGCCGCCCGCTGCGCAGGATGTGGCCATGCGGTCGCTGCAGGCGCAGCTCCTTGGCACGCAGCACCACGTGGCCGGCATCGGCCTTGAAGAAGGACAGCAGCTCACCTCGCTCGAACTCGGCATGGCGGCGTTCGCAGCCGAAGTGATGGTCGAGTTCCTGGCTGCTCAAGGACTCGCTGGCCAGCAGGGGCGCGCTGGCGAACAGCGATGGCGCGGCCTGCGCGAAGGCGCCGTACGGCATGGGGCCAGGTCTTGCCTCGGGCAGGGCCAGCACCTCGGCCACGCGGCCCAGGTCGGCCACCGAGCTGGCCTCGGGATGATCGTCCAGCAGCAGGCCGAAGAAGCCGAGCGAGGACTGCTGGCCTGGCTGCAGGGTGAGCGGCTCGTCCTGCAGGGCCAGCATCGCGTGCTCATGCTGAAGCCGGCTGCCCGGCAGGCCTTGCAGCACAGCCTTGGGCAGGCCGCCTTCGCGCAGGGCCAGGCCCTGCACCTGCAGGCCGTCGGTCGCGTAGCTGCAGGCGCGGCGCAGCGAACCCATCAGGGCCCAGGGGTGCAGGCCCTTGACCGCCATGTTCTGGCGCGCGGCCAGCAGGCAGCCGTGCTGCGGATGATCAAGCGGGCTGAGGTCGAGGTAATGGCTGACATAGTGTTCGTTGATGCGCACCGTGCCATAGGGTGCCAGCGCGATGTCCTGCAGCATCATTAGGTCGATCTCGGCCGTTGTGTCGCCGCGGTTCTCGACCTGCAGATGCCAGAACCAGGCCTTGGCCGATTCAGCCAGGCGCAGCTGCAGCTGGAGATGCAGGCCCAGCCATGCGCCGCTCGCGCCGTGGCTGTTCTCGCCGGCGTGCAAGTACAGGGGCGACAGCGGGCCCAGCAGCGGCGTGGCGCTCAGCGTGCCGTCCGGTCCCTGCCGGCGCAGCCAGAGGTTTGCCGGCGCGCCTTCGACCTCGTTGCCGGGAAACAGATTGATCAGCAGCTCACCGGCGTCGAAACGGCGGATCGCGCCGTTGGCGAGCAGCTGGACCTGCAGGCCGGCAGCGCTGTGCAGGCGGCGGGGATGGGAATGGGGCGCAGTCATGGGTATCAGGGTAAGGCTCTCAGCGTCGCTTCTGGGCCATCAGCCAGGGCACCAGCGCGGGGTCTTCGTAGGCGGGGTTCCAGGAGCCATGGCCCTCGCCGGGATAGATGATGAACTCGACGGTACCGCCGCAGGCTTTCAGCGCATTGACCGTGGCCTGCTGCTGCGCGATCGGCACGACAGTGTCGGCGTCGCCGTGATAGGCCCGCGCCGGCACCTGGCGTGCGTTGCATGCTGCGGCCGGGTTGCCGAAGCCGCAGACCGGTGCGATGGCGGCGAGGTCGTTCGGGAAGGCGGCCGCCCAGTCCCACACCCCATGGCCCCCAAGGCTCAGGCCGGTGGCGTAGACGCGGTCGGCATCGGCCGGCAGCTGCTTGAGCAGCACCTGCAGCATCGCATGCAGGCGCCTGGGGTCCCAGCGGGCACCGGCCTCGAGCTGGGGCGAGCAGACGATGAAGGGGTAGTGGCGGCCATTGGCAATGTGCTTGGGTGGGCCATGCACCTTGACCGCATCCAGGTTCTCGCCGCGCTCACCCGAGCCATGCAGGAAGATCGCGAGGGGCCAGGTCTTGCCCGGCTTCGTCGAACCTGGTGGCATGTAGAGCCAGCAGCGAACGGCGGGCAGGCCATCGGGCAGGCTGATCGTCCAGGCCTGCTGGCCTTCCTGCGGCTTTTGAGGCTGCGCGGCCTGCGCAGCGCCCGTGGTCAGCAGCAGCGGTGTCATCAGGACGGTGCGTCGATCGATGCTCATGAAGGTTGGGCGAGGGCGCGACCCTCGCTGTCGAAGACCAGCGCGTCAGCCGCGCCAAAGCCGAGGCTGACCGCGTGGCCGGCCTGCAGCGCGGTATCGGCCGGCGCGCGCGCAATGAGGCGTGCGCCGCCGCGGCTCAGCACATGAAGATAGGCCACGTCGCCCAGATGCTCCAGCATCTGCACGCTGCCATGCAGGGCCAGCGCGCTGCCTCCCGCAACCGTGGGCATGAGCTGCTCGGGTCGCAGGCCCAAGGTGAGCTTGTCACCCACCTTCAGGCCGCCTGCATTGACCGGCAGCTGCAGTTCGCCATCGGCGCCAAGCTCGAGGTGCAAGCCCTGCGAACTGGCAGCCAGCACGGTGGCCGGCAGCAGGTTGATCTTGGGCGAACCCAGGAAGCCGGCGACGAAGAGATTGGCAGGCCGGCGGTACAGCGCCAGCGGCGGGCCGGACTGCTCGATGCGGCCGCCGTTGAACACCACGATGCGGTTGGCCAGCGTCATCGCCTCGGCCTGGTCGTGGGTCACGTAGATGATGGTGGCGCCCAGCGTGGCATGCAGCCGCGCCATCTCCACCCGCATCTCGGTGCGCAGCGCGGCGTCGAGATTGGACAGCGGCTCGTCGAACAGGAAGATGCCCGGCCGGCGCACGATGGCCCGGCCGATGGCCACGCGCTGGCGCTGGCCGCCCGAGAGCTGGGCCGGATAGCGCTGCAAGAGCGGCGTGATGCGCAGCACCTCGGCGGCGGCGGCCACCGCGCGCTCGATCTCGGCCTTGGGCGTGTTGGCCAGGCGCAGGCCGAAGGACATGTTCTCGGCCACCGTCATGTGCGGATACAGCGCATAGCTCTGGAACACCATGGCCAGGCCGCGCTCGGCAGGCGGCACGTCGTTCATGGCCTGGCCGTCGATCAGCAGCTCGCCCGAGCTGATCTCTTCAAGGCCGGCGATGCAGCGCAGCAGCGTGGACTTGCCGCAGCCCGAGGGCCCGACGAAGACCACGAACTCGCCCTGTGCGACCTCGAGGTCGATGCCGTGAAGCACCTCGGTGCGCTCGAACTGCTTCTTGATGGCCCGCAGGCTCAGTGTGGACATGGGTGGCTCAATCTTGCTTGATCAATTGCACGACGGCGGGCGCGCGCGGCAGCAGCAGCTGGCGGCCCTGCCAGGGCAGTTCGCGGCCTTGATGCAGGGCGCGCGGCAGCGGGCCGTCGCCGGGCCAGGGCAGGCGGATGCCGCCATGCAGCTCGTGCAGCCTCGCCGTGCGCGCGGGCAGGTTCAGGGCCCAGCCGCCGGCCGTTCGCTGGATGCGGTAGTCGAGCAGGCCATAGGGCGTGGACAGGCCTCGCACCTCGATGTCGCCCGCGTCGAGCCAGGCGCGTTGCAGGCCGGCCGCGATCACCAGTGCGGCCTGTGGCTCGCGCTCATAGGCGAACAGGTCCAGCGCCGAACGGATGTAGTCGGACGACACCCAGGCATGCGGCATGTCGCCGAGGAAGCGAGGCTCGCGGTAGTCGGGCAGTACCACCTCGGCCCACTGGTTCCAGCCCTGCGGCCGCTGGTCCTTGAAGAAGAAGTCCAGCATCGCATGCGCCCGTTCGGGCTGTCCCAGGCGCACGAAGGCACCGACGGTGCGCAGCTCGTAGGGCGTGTAGTCCTTCCAGGCGCGGCGGCCTTGGGCGCGTGCGAGCGACTCCTGCCAGTAGCGCTCGAAGGTCTTTTCGAGCAGGCCCGGCGGCAACTGCTCCTGCGCCTGTGCGGGGTTCAGGGCCATGGTGGTGGACGTGGGGTCGAAGTCCCCGCGGTCGGCCGCGCCGACGATGTGATCGAGCTTGTGCACGCGGGCGCTGGCCTGGATGGCGGCCATCAGCTCGCGCTGGAATTCGTCGCGGCGGCCTTGCCAGGCCGGCAGCTCGGGCTTGTTCAGCCGCTCGGCGATCTGCACCGCGTCCTTCAGGCCGCGCAGGGTCCAGAAGTCGTCCCACAGCGCGTAGGCCGGCTTGTCGGAATAGCCTTCGTGGCTGATCGACGGCGGCATCAGGCCGAACAGGTGGGCGCGTGCCGGCGTGCTGTTCGTGGCCGTGCGCTCGCTCTGACGCTGCTGCTCGATCCAGTCGGCCACCTGCTGCACGCGCGGCCAGTGGCGGGCCAGCCATGCGTCATCACGGGTGTGGCGCCAGACCTCGGCCACGGCATAGAGGTACTGGCCGTGGCTGTCGTTTTCCACCACCGGGTCGGCACCGCGCTGGTCGACGCAGCAGGGCACCTTGCCCGAGGCGAACACCTGGCCGCCGTACCAGTCGACGAACTCGCGCGCCGCGTCCTGTTCGCCCAGGCGCAGCAGGCCGGCCACCATCATGGCGCCGTCGCGCACCCAGGAGCGGGCATAGGAGCGCGTGCCGGGCTGCAGCGCCGGGCCCTGGCGCGACATCAGGATCTGCGCCAGCGCGGTGCGCAGTGAATCGACGATGGGCTGGGCCGCCGGCGGCACCTGCAGCTGCACGCGGTTGAGGCGTTCGCGCCAATGCGCGGCGGCAGCCTCGAAACGTTGGTCGATGCGCTGCGTGCTGCTGGAGGGCGCGCTCCAGGCGATCGTGCGGCTGGCGCCGGGCGACAGCGTGATGCGGTACTGCAGCGCGGCGGAGGCCAGGGCCTGCGGGTCGGTGAGCTGCTGGAGCTTGGGGGCCGCTTGCAGGCTTGCCAGCGACAGGCCGCCGTCGAAAGGCAAGGCCGTCACGGCCTGCGGCCTTGCATCGGACGCAAGCACGGCCTTGCCATTGAGCATCAGCTGGCCATTTCGCCAGGCCACTTGCCCGACCTTGCTGACGCCGCCCTGCGTCGACAGGAACTGCTGCGGCGGATTGACCTGCCAGGGCCGCAGCGCCAGCGTGAACGTGAGGCTGAGAGGCTGCTTGCCCGGGTTGCGCAAGGTGTAGCGCGCCATCAGGGCCGATGCATCGCGAGTGCCGTCGGCCGCCGCTTCGATGACGAGCTCGATGGCCGGATGGCGCCAGTGCACGCGCGGCATCGGCAGATAGCCGTCGGCCAGGCTCTGGCCGAGCTTCACGTCGGCCCAGGTGATGGAGGTGCCGTCGGCCAGGCGGAGGCTGGGCTCGATGCTGGCTCCGCTGCGGTGCAGCTCGATGGCGCCGTCTTCGCTGACCAGGCCGGCCTGTGCCGCGCCGCCGTCCACGCCCACCAGCGTCCAGTAGTTCTGCTCGTTCAGCAAGGCGCGCGGCAGCTGGCCACGCGGCAGGGTGGCCGCTGCAGCCTTCAGCATCGCGTTGCGGTCCGGCCAGTCCTGCAGCGTGAGCTTCAGCGAGCCCGTGGCCGGCGTGCCGCGCAACTGGCGCACACGCAGCCAGCGCGCTTCGCTCTCGGGCAGGAACACGGTGTCGAGCCCGCCGTCACTGCCGCGCACCGCGCGCAAATTGCGCCACTGGCGGCCGTCGTCGGAGGCGAGCAGGTCGTAGTCGAGGCCGCGCAGCCCGGCCGGCCATTGCAGGGCCAGGCCCATGAACTCGCGCGCATGCTGGAAGTCGAAGTCCTGCGTCTGCGCGTCGACCCGGCGCTGCCGCGCCTCGGGCCACGGCGAGGGGTCTGGCGCGCGCTCCACCAGTGTCAAGCTGGAAAGGCACAGCGAGCCCTTGCCGCCTTCGCGACCGGCGCTGATGACCAGCTCCAGCGCCTCGGTGCGGCGCAGCGCCTTGTCTTCGCTCGGCCCCCAGGCAAAGCTGACATGGCGCTCGCGGATCTTCATCGGCGTTAGCCTGGCCGGCAGCGCCGTGTTCGGCCGGTTGATCCACCAGACGTTGTCGCCGCTGGCGTCCACAAACTTCATCTGCAGGTCGTTGGTGGCGCCGCTGCCCTTGATCGTGCCGACAAGCTCGAAGCGGCGCGGCCAATCGAGCGGCAGCGCGCGGCGCATCACCGCATAGCCCGAGACGCCGGCGAAGTCGTAGTCCAGGCACAGGCTGGCGTCGGAGCTGTCGCGCCGCAGGCTGGCGCGCACCTGGTCGGAGGCGAGGGCCTTCCATTGAGCGATGTCGCTGCCGTCCGCAACCAGGCGTGGCGCTGCGGCCAGCGCCGGCGAACCCGCCAGCAGCAGGGAGCAGGCGAGGAGTGCAAGGTAGCGCCTCACTTGACGCTCCCCATCAGCAGGCCTTGCATGTAGTAGCGCTGCAGTGCCAGGAAGAGCACGAGCACCGGCAGCACGGTGATCACCGCACCGGCCATCATCAGCTCGCTGTCCTGCACATGCTCGCGCGAGAGCGAGGCCAGGGCCACCGGCAGCGTGTACATGTCGCCATCGGTCAGCACGATCAGGGGCCACATGAAGTCATTCCAGCTGCCGAGGAAGGCGAACACGGCCAGCGTCACCAGCACCGGCTTCAGCACCGGCAGCACCACAGAGAAGAACAGGCGGAACTCGCCGGCGCCGTCCATGCGGGCGGCCTCGATCAGCTCGTCCGGAATGCCCCTGGCGTACTGCCGCACCAGGAAGATGCCGAAGATGCCGGCAAGACCTGGCACCAGCACACCGCCCCAGCTGTTCACGAGCCCCAGGTTCTTGAGCATCAGGAACAGCGGCAGCATGGCCACCTGGCCCGGTATTACCAGGGCCGCCAGCAGCAGGGCGAACAGCGATTCGCGGCCGGCAAAGCGCAGCTTGGCGAAGGCATAGCCGGCGAGCGTGTTGAACAGCGTGGAGATCAGCGTGGCGGCAATCGCCAGGCCCAGGCTGTTCGCGAATGCCGTGGCAATGCCGCCATGCAGGACCAGCTGCCGGTAGTGCGCCAGCGTAGGGTTGGCAGGCAGCAGCGGCGGCGGATAGGTGCTGGCCGCACCGCTGGGCATCAGCGAGACGGAGAGCATCCACAGCAATGGGAACAAGGCGAGCACTGCGGCCAGCAGCAGCAGGCCGTTGACGGCAAGCGCCGCGACGGTGTTGGATCGGCGCTTCATGCGGCACGCCCCGCGGTCAATCGAGCAGCCAGAGCCATCAAGCCCTTGGTCACCACCACGATCAGCAGGAACAGCAGGAAGGCCACTGCCGAGGCCTGTCCCAGGTTCCACCACTTGAAGCCTTCTTCATACATCAGGTAGAGCACGCTGACCGTGCTTTGCAGCGGGCCGCCCTGCGTCATCACATAGGGTTCTGCAAATAGCTGGAAGTAGCCGGCCGTGGTGAGAATGGACACCATCAGCAGCGTGGGCGCGAGGCTGGGCAAGGTGATGTGGCGGAACAGCGCCCAGGGCTTGGCACCATCGAGCCGCGCGGCTTCGTAGAGGTCTTCGGGCACGGCCTGCAGTGCGGCGATGAAGATGATCATGTTGCCGCCGAAGTTCTTCCATACGGCGAACAGGATGATGGTGGGCATGGACCAGGTCGGGTCGCCCAGCCAGTCGATCGGGTCGATGCCCAGGCCCTGCAGCGCATGGTTCACCAGGCCGTACTTGACGTGGAACAGATAGCGCCAGATCACGGCCACGGCCACCAGGGTGGTCACCACCGGCGCAAACAGCGCCGTGCGATAGAGCGGCTTGAAGCGCGCCAGTTTGCTCTGCAGCAGCACCGCACAGCCGAGCGAGACCGCAATCGACAGCGGCACGCCGATGGCGACGAAGTAGGCCGTGTTGCCCAGCGCCTGCCAGAACAGCGGCATCTGCAGCACATGCAGGTAGTTGCCGAAGCCCTCGAAACGCAGGTTGCGCAGGTCGGCCAGCGCATAGATGTCGAAGTCGGTGAGGCTCAGGGCCAGGCCCATTGCCACCGGCAGCACGAAGAACAGCGCGATCACCGACAGCGCGGGCGCGATGAAGCCGATGGCGGCCCAGTGTTGACGTTGTCGGTGCAGCATGGCTTTCAGCTCCTGGACCCGCGGTCCAGCATCCAGCGGCGCTTCTCGAGCAGCGCATCCACACGCACGTCGAGCGCGCGCGCGGTGCTGTGCACGTCGCTGCGTTCGTGGATGGCGCGGGCAGCAAACAGCTGCATCTCCTGCACGATGCGCTCCCACTCCGGCACGGCAGGCGCCGGGCGCACGCGCTCCAGCTGCTCGGCGTAGGCGGCGGCGTAGCGGTCCTGCGCCAGCGAGGCGCCGTCCATGGGCAGTGCCCAGCTGCTGCGGCGCGGCGGCAGATTACCGGTGAGGCGGTAGAACTGCAGCTGCACGGCCGGGCGGCTCAGGTACTCGATCAGCTTCCAGGCCAGCGGCTTGACGCTGGAGCGCTTGAACATCACCAGGCTGGCGCCGCCGGCGATGGAGGCACCCGGGCCGGTGGGGCCGGGCAGCGGCGCGGTGCTCCAACTGCTCTGCAGCTCGGGCGGCAGGCGGCGCTTGAACTCGCCGATGTTCCAGGGCCCCGAGATGTAGAAGGCAAAGCTGCCACGGCCGAACTCCTGCCAGAGATTGGCCACCTGGTTGTTGCTGATGCCGGGGGCATAGCCGTCGGCGAACAGGCGCAGATAGAAGCGCAGGGCCTGGGTGAAGCCGGCGCCTGCGAAGTTGCCGCGCCGGCCGCCTTCTCGCAGCAGCGGCTCGCCCTGCTGCAGAGCCAGCGCCAGCAGCGGCTCGAATTCATTGGTAGGCAGCAGGATCGGCGTGGCCATGCCGCCGGCCTGCAGTGCGCCCAGGCAGCGGTGCCATGCGGCCCAGTCGGTGGGCGGCTTCTGGAAGCCGGCTCTGGCCAGCAGGTCGTGCCGCACATACATGAGCCGCGTGTCCACATACCAGGGCACGCCGACGCGGCGGGCCGCCACTTCGTTGGTCTGCCAGATGCCTTCGAAATAGTCGGCCGCTGCGAGCGAGGGCGTTCTTGGCAGCCAGTCGTCCAGCGGCTCCAGCGCACCGAGCGCCGCCATCTCGGGCAGCCAGGTGTTGCCCATCTGGGCCACGTCGGGCGTGGCGTCGCCGGCAAAGGCGGTGAGCAGTTTTTCGTGCGCGGCCGTCCAGGGCAGGGCCTCGATGCGCAGGTTCACGCCGGGGTTCTCGGCCCTGAAGCCGGCGAGCAGCTCCGCCGCCACTTCGCCCTCGCGACCCATGGCCCAGAAGCGCAGCGTGTTCGCATCCTGCGGCTTGCATGCGCTCAGGAGCGCAGGCGCAGCGGCAGCCGCACCGAGCCAGGCGCGGCGGGTCCAGGCGCGCGAGGCTTGGGTCATTTCGAGGACTCCTGCCGGGCCGCCCCAAGGGAGCACTGCGCCCCCGTGGGGGGCAGGGAACGAAGTGAACGTGGGGGCTTCATTTCAGCCAGCCGCCGGTGAAACCGGCGCGCTTCAAGCCGCGCTTGAGCCATTCGCTGCGCCGCGTTGTCTTCCAGACGATCTCGCCGCGGTGGTTGCCCAGCATGGCGATCAGCGGGCCCTGGTCGATGCCCAGCATGTCCACGTCCACCCAGCCAAAGCCGGGGATGAGCTTGCCGTGCGTGAGCTTCACGTCGGTGAAAGTGAAGCTCGGGTTGAAGGCGTCGACGAAACCGTACTTGCCATAGATGTGCTGGCCGTAGCGCTCGCGCATCGTGCGCAGGGCAGGGATCACGATCTCGGGTGCGAAGGCGATGGACGAGCCGGCGCCATACGGTGCCAGCGTGCCGTCGTCGTAGGTGTGGGCGCCGCCCATGCCACGGCCGGCATAGCTGATGAACTTGCGCTTCTTGCCCTTGAACTCGCGCACAACGTCGGCCGGGCCATCGCTGGCGGTCACGCCCCAGACGTTTTCGCCGTAGCCCGCCCAGCCCTCGGGGTTGGCGATGGCATAGGCGCGTTGCGCGTAGGTGGCGCGGCGCGAGTTCTCGAAATAGTCGATGCCGCGGCCGCGCATATAGGCGTCGGCGATGCCGCGGAAGTCCACCCAGCAATGGGTGAACTGGTGGCCGAACAGCGGCGGGAAGCGCAGATAGGTCTGGCCGTACTCGCTGCCCCAGCTGGCGCGGTTGTAGGTGCTGGTCCAGGCGTCCCAGGCGGCGGGCTCCACGGCAAAGGTGGTCGAACCGAGTGCCAGCAGGTACACCAGCATGGCCTCGTTGTAGCCCTTCCAGTCGGAGCCGAGAAAGCCCTGCTCGGGGTCCCAGCCATGCGAGATCGAAGGCGGGCGGTGCTGCGCCCAGCGCCAGTCCACGCGGGCATAGATCTCGTCGGCCAGACGGCGGATGTCCTGCTCGTCCTTGTCCTTGCCGTCAAACCAGTCGCGGCAGAACAGCATGCCGGCCAGCAGCAGGGCGGTGTCCACGGTCGACAGCTCGCAGCGGCCGAAGCGGTGGCCGGTCTTCATGTCGAGGAAGTGGTAGAAAAATCCCTTGTGGCCCGACACGCCCGAGGCCTGCGGTCCTTGCGGCGCGGCATGGAAGAAGCGCAGCGTGGTGAGCACGCGTTCGCGCGCCTGGGCCCGGCTGATCCAGCCGCGCTCCACGCCGATGGGATAGGCCGTGAGCGCAAAGCCCACCGCCGCGATGCTCGCGAACGAGGGCGTGGGCCAGCGGTCGGGCGCCAGGCCGGTGCGGGCGTCGGTGGTGTCCCACAAGAAGTTGAAGGTGCGCTGCTCGAGGTCGTCGAGCAGGGCGGTGTCGGCGTCTGGCTTGGCCCAGCCTGGGGCCGCGCCCAGCAGCGCGCCAGCGCCGGCCAGGCCAAGCAGGGCGCGTCGGTTCAGGCCGGGCGAGAGCTTGCGATTCATGTTCAGGCAGGAGAAAGCGGTGCGGGCCTCATGGCCCGCACCATTGTTGCGTCAGAAAGAAGACCGTCCTCAGAACTTGACGCTGGCCACCAGGCGGTAGGTGCGCATGTCGCCGCGCATGCTGTTGGGCTTGCCCAGGTTCAGGTTGTCGCCGCCCACCGCGTTCTTGGTGCCGCCGGCGCCCACCGGGCCACCGCCCCAGTCGTCAAAGCCGCCGTAGTTCTTGGCGTTGAAGAGGTTCAGCGCATCCAGGCGCAGGCCCAGCTTGTGGCCGATGACGGCGAACTCCTTGCTCAGGCCCAGGTCGAACTGCTTGAACGCGGTGGCGTCGCCTTCCACGCTCACGCATTTGTCCCAGCCTGCGGCGCAGCTGGTGATGCGGCGCGGCATGCCGCTGGCCCAGGTGGCCTTGCCCGAGAGGCTCATGCCCCAGGGCAGCAGCTTGTCGGTGACACCGGCCACCACCAGGCGCTGTTTGTCGACCAGGGTCGACGGGTTCCAGCCGTGCGTGGCGCGGCCATAGGTCCAGTCGAAGATGTCGTTGTTCCACTCCTTGCTGGTGGTCTTGGCATTGCTGTAGGTGTAGGCCACGTTCATGGCCCAGCCGGAGGCCACGGTGTAGGGCTTCTCGAACTTCACCAGCACCGAGTCGGTCTTGGTCTCGCCGACGAAGTCGCCGAGGATCAGCGTGCCGTAGCCATCAGGCCCGCCCCACAGCGGGTCGATCGGGCTCTGGTTGGCCCAGCCGCCGTTGGCGTCGCGGTTGCCGCCGAACCAGACGAACTGGTTCTTGGCCTTCACGCTGGACAGCGCGAATTCGGCGTTCCACTCACCCATGCCCTGACGCAGGCCCACGGTGAGCTGGTCGGCGAAGGGCATCTTGAACTTGTTCTTGATCATCCAGATCTCGCCGCCGGCCTGCTCGTTCTTCTGCAGCTCGTCGAGCGCATGGTTGGCCATGGTGCGGTCGTAGCTGCGACCCCAGCCGCCGAAGATCACGCTCTCGCGGTTGCCGAACAGGTCATACGAAGCGCCCAGTCGCGGTGCCAGTCCGCCCTTGAAGGCCTGACGCGAGCTGCCGGTGCTGATGAAGTCGTCGATGTTGACGCCGCCCTTGGCCAGCGACTGCGCATAGGTCTGGCCAGCCGCCGGCGTGAAGCCATAGCGCGGCACGTCGAGCTTCTTCAGCGCGGCGACGCGCGCGGCCGGCGTCACGTAGCTGTTGTTGAGCATGTTGCTCTCGTAGTCGTAGCGCGCGCCGATGTTCAGCTCGAACTGCTTGGTGACGGCCCAGTCGTCCTGCAGGTACAGGCCCATCTGGTTGTTCTTGAACGAGGCAGCAGCGCCGGGAATGGCGCGGCGGATGAAGCACTGGTCGCTGTTGTTGCCGCCGTTGGTGATGTTGGTGCCCGTGCAAGCCGTGCCGTTGTAGTAGGCCAGGCCGGTGACGTTGTCGATGATGGTCTCGACCGTGTCCACGCCGAAGGCCGTGCCCGAGAGGTCGTACTTCATGGCCTTGAACTTGGCGCCGCCCTTGAGCACATGGCCCGAGATGCCGGTGTAGGTCAGGTCTTCGGAGATGAAGCTGCCCCTCTGGCCGCGCTTCTGCGCGTTGGGCGAGCCGCCGGTGAACAGCACGTCCTGCGAGTTGCTCAGCGCATTCTGGCCGGCCGGCGACACCTTGTACTTGATGAAGGCGGAGCTGGCTGCCGAGCGCGGGTTCCACACATAGTCTTCATAGCCGACGCGGGCTTCGCTGAACCAGCCGCCGCGCGCCCATTCGTGCTTGATGTCGAACCGGGTCTCGTCGTTCTTGCGCTCCACGTCGTTGCCCGGCGCGCTCAGGTCGCGGCTCTCGGGGGAGTGGTCGGCTTCGCGGCGCACGCGCAGGCTCACGCTGATGCGCTGCTCATCGTCGAGCTGCGCGTCGATCTTGCCGAACAGCAGGTGTTCCTTGAAGTTGTCGACCTGGCTGCCCTGGAAGCCGGCGATGGTGGGCACGATGCCCTTGCCGGTGGGCAGCATGTTGACGTTGCGCGGCACGATCTGGCGCGAGTCGTCGATGCTCTTGCCGTCGTAGGCGAAGAAGAAGTGCGCCTGATCGCGCACGATGGGGCCGCCCAGGCTGAAGCCGTATTCCTTCTTGGACGAGGGCGGCAGTGCCACGCCTGCGGCCTCGCGCTCCTTCTCGAAGGGGTTCTTCTGGCGCCAGTTGGTGCCGGTGCGATCGACATAGGCCTCGCCGTGCAGCTCATTCGTGCCCGACTTGGTGATGGCCGTGATGGCCGCGCTGCTGACCTGCTCGAACTCGGCCTTGTAGTTCTGGCTCAAGACCTTGAACTCGGAAATGGCCGACTGCGGAAACGGATTGCCGCGCGAGCTGTCCTGGCCGCTCAGGCCGCCGCGCAGGATGTTGTTCTTCTGGCCCACGCCGTCGATGAACACATTCACGTGGTCGAAGTTCTGCGCGCCACCCTGGATCTTGGTGTTGCCGCTCTGGTCGGTCGAGAAGGCCACGCCCGGGGCGAGGTCGGCCGAGCTCAGGAAATTGCGTGTGGTCTGTGGCAGTGCCGCAATCATGCGCTGGGAGACGTTGGTGCCCAGCTGCGAGTCCTTCACGCCCTGGCGGGCGCTGCTGCCGGCCACGACGACGCGCTCGAGCTGCTGTGTATTGGCGGTGAGGTCCACCGAGGCGGTTTCACCGACCTGCACCGTGATCGGCTGCGACTTCACGGCGCCGATGCGGATCTCGTAGACACCCGGTGCCAGGCCGGTGAGCACATAGCTGCCGTCGGCCAGCAGAGTGGCGCGATAGGTGTTGCCATTGGCCTGGTTCACGGCCGTGACCACGGCGCCGGCTTGTGCGCTGGCGACCTGGCCCTTGATGGTGGCCGTGCTCAGCTGGGCGTGGGCAGCGCCCGCCAGTGAGAGCGCGACCGCGGCGGACAGCGCGTGGCGCTGGAATCGGTTCAATCGGTACTTCATCGTTGTCTCCTGTCTTGACTTGTTGTGTCTGTCGCTTGTGATCAGGGGGAGGTCGAACTCAATGAGCGTTCGATGGCTTGCGGGTTTGCGGCTGCGGCGGTGGCGGGCCGGTGCCGCAGGAGCGGCGCAGCACCATTTCCACGGGCATCACGGTGGCCGGATGCTCAGCGCCGTCGGGGTTCTCGAGGCCCTTGGCCAGCGCGTCGAGCGCGGCGGCGCCCAGGGCGGCAATGGGCACGCGGATCGTGCTCAGCGCCGGGCTGACGTAGCGGGCGATGGGGATGTCGTCGAAGCCGGCGATGGCGATGTCGTCCGGCACGCTCAAGCCCGCCTCGGCCAGCGCGGTGAGGCAGCCGATCGCCATCATGTCGTTGCCCGCGAAGACGGCATCGGGTCGAGCCTTGGCCTGGGCGATCTTGCGGCCGGCGCTCCAGCCCGAGGCCTCGCTGAAGTCGCCCTCGAATACCAGCTCCTTCATGCCCGGGCGCAGGCCGGCGCGGTAGCCGCGCAGCCGCTCCTGGGCTTCATGGTTGCCGGCCGGGCCGCCGATGAAGGCGATGCGCTGGCGGCCCGAGGCGGCCAGGTGGGCTGTCATGGTGCGCGCGCCGCCGAAGTTGTCGACCTGAAAGCGGGCGTGCCCCGGCAGGTCCACGTCGGTATTGAGCAGCACGGCCGGCAGGTTGACCGGCAAGTTGTGCGAGAGAAAGCCGGCATCGGCATGCGGCGACATCACCAGCAGACCATCGACCCGGCCATTCATGGCGCGCAGCGCTGCGGCGGCCTCGTCGGCATCGTCATGCGAGCTCGACACCAGCAGATGCAGGCCCCGGGCGCGGGCGGCCTGGTCGATGCCGCGTATCAGCTCCGAGAAGTACTCGCCGTGCAGGTCGGGCAGCAGGGCGCCGATGGTGTCGGTGCGCCGCGTGATCAGGCTGCGGGCCGCGCCCGAGGGCGTGAAGCGCAGCTCGCGGGCGGCGTCGAGGATGCGCTGCTTGGTTTCGGGCAGCACGTTCTCGGCGCCGTTGAGCGCACGCGACACAGTGGCAACCGAGACGCCGGCAACACGGGCGACATCCTTGATGGTGGCGGGCATGGGGTCTTGTCTCCGGCCTGGAACTCAGTCGTTCCGGCTCATGTAAAGGTTTTCATGATTAGACATGGCGACACATGGGCTCGTGTAATCGTTTACACCAATGGGAGGCGGGTGGACAACAGTTGGCTTCAGGCGGCCAGGGCGCCAGGCGTCCGGCTGGCCGAGGAGAGGGCGATGCAGGCCGCGCCCAGCAGGCCGGGCTGCGCGTGCCTGACCAGCCGCACCGGCACCGCGGCGACCGCCTCCGCGAACGGCCCCTTGGCGCAGAAGCGGGCACGGCAGGCCTCGCTCGTGAGCCAGGGCAGCACGGCTTGCGGCAGGCTGCCAACCAGGTAGGCACCCTGCCAGGCGCCATGCATCAGGACCGCGTCACCCAGCGCCGCAGCCAGGGCCTGGCAGAAGACGCTGACGGCGCCGACCGCCAGCTCGTCATCGTGCGCCGCCAGGATCTGTTCCGGCGACAGCGGGGCCACCATCTGGCCTTCGTCGTGCAGCGCCGCGTAGATGTTCATCAGGCCCGGGCCGCTGATCAGCCTTTCCCAGGAGACCCGCCCATACCGCTGGCGCAGGCGCTGGTGGATGCGCTCTTCCTGCTCGGTTTCGGGCGCGAAGGCAATGTGGCCGCCCTCGGTGTCGCTGATGCGGGTGAGGCCTTCGCCCAGCGAGGCACCCGCCACGCCCAGGCCGGTGCCGGCACCGACGACCACGATGCGTTGCTCGGCCCCCGGCTTGCCGGCGCCGCCCCACAACAGCGTGCTGTCGTCCGGCGTCAGGGCCGGCACGGCGGCAGCCGCAGCGCCGAGGTCGTTGATCAGGTGCACCCGCTCCAGCCGCAGGGACTGCGCCAATTGCGCGGCGTCCAGGGTCCAGCCCAGGTTGGTCATGCGCACCTGCTGGCCCAGCACCCGGCCGGCCACGCTGATCACGGCCGTGGCCACCGGCTGCCCGAGGTCCTGCAGGTAGAGCCGGGCGGCTTCCTCGAAGCTGCTGTACGCCTGGGCGGCGCGGCTCTGCATCTGCGACAGCGCCACGCCGCCATCGGCGCGGCGTGTGGCCAGGGCCAGGCGGAGATTGGTGCCGCCGATGTCGGCCACCAGGTGCGGCAGCGGGGCTTCAGTCATGGTTGGTCGAGCGCCAGCGCGGCGCCTTGGGTCTGTATGACCTGGCTGTAGAAGCGGGCGCTGGCCTTGGGCGTGCGCTCCAGCGTCTCGAAGTTCACGTGCACCAGTCCGAAGCGCTTGGAGAAGCCCAGCGACCATTCCAGGTTGTCCAGGAAAGACCAGGCAAAATAACCGCGTACATCCGCGCCGCGCTGCATCGCCTGGCCCACGGCCTCGATGTGGGTACGCAGGTAGTGCACGCGCAGCGGGTCGTCCACCTGGCCGTTCACCGCATGCGGCGGGTCGTAGAAGGCGGCACCGTTCTCGGTCACATAGAGCGGCAGGCCGCCGTAGCGCTCGTGCATCCACACCAGCGTGTCGGCCAGGCTTTGCGGATGCAGCTCCCAGCCGGTCTCGGTGTAGATGCCGTCCTTCTGCCGCACCGGCGAGGCCGGCACCGGCCAGGCCTTGGCGTCGGCCTGCACGACGGCGCGGGTGTAGTAGTTGAGACCCAGGAAGTCGATGGGCACTTTCAGTGCCTCGACCTCGGCCGCCGGCCAGTCGGGCCACGACTCGCCGAACACCTCGCGCAGCTCCCCGGGGTAGGTGCCCAGCAGGGCAGGGTCCAGGTACTGGCGGTTCATGTAGGCGTCCGCCAGGCGCGCGGCATGGCG
The DNA here is from genome assembly GCF_044043925.2 of Paucibacter sp. JuS9. Classification (NCBI taxonomy): domain Bacteria; kingdom Pseudomonadati; phylum Pseudomonadota; class Betaproteobacteria; order Burkholderiales; family Sphaerotilaceae; genus Roseateles; species Paucibacter sp. JuS9. The sequence goes on along the minus strand of NZ_CP194172.1, from coordinate 2,645,682 downwards.
GTCGGCCTCGCTGGCGTTCGGGCCCAGATGCTTGGGCTCGATGTTGACCACCAGGCCGATCTTGTTCTTGCCCACGGCCCGGTAGGCCTTGACGCCCTCGGCATGCGAGCGCATCAGGTTGTGCGCCGCCACGGCCGCCTCGTTGGCGCTGCGATGGCCGGGGGCCAGCACGCCGTGCATATAGCCGCCGTCGGCCACCACCCAGGGTTCGTTGAGCGTGGCCCACAGCGGCACGCGGTCGTCCAGCGCCTGGTAGACGATGGTCGCGTAGTCGGCGAACCAGTTCGCCACGTCGGGGTTGAGCCAGCCGCCGCGGTCGTCCAGGGCTTGCGGCAGGTCCCAGTGATAGAGCGTGGCCATGGGCTGGATGCCGGCGGCCAGCAACTCGTCCACCAGGCGCGAATAGAAGTCCAGGCCGGCGGCATTGACCCGCCCGCGCCCCTCCGGCAGCACGCGGCCCCAGGCGATGCTGAAGCGGTAGGCCGTGAGCCCCAGCTGCTTCATCAGCGCCACGTCTTCCTTCATGCGGCGGTAGTGGTCGCAAGCGACGTCACCGGTATCGCCACCCAGGATGCGGCCCGGCGTGCGCGAATAGCGCTGCCAGATGCTCGGCCCCGCGCCATCAGCCAGCGGCGAGCCTTCGATCTGATACGCCGACGTGGCGCAGCCCCAGAGAAACGGAGAGGGGAAGTTCATGGGTGGCTGGTGGTGGCGGGGTGGTGGCGGGGTGGTGGCAACGGTTGTGAGTGCGTTGTGAAAACGTTTACATGACTATAGCGGGGGGTGGGGAGGGGAGGCTATGGGGTAGTTACCCGGGGGGAAGACGGCTTTGCAGCGATTGCAGTCAGCGGACGCTGGCCGATGTACTCACGCTGTCTGGCGACAAGCAGTCATTTGCTCGGACTTCTACAGGTGGATGCTGAGCCCTTAAGCAAGACCTCGACCACGAGTCCTACAACGACATTGTTCGCAACGGCTATCCCTCGCGAGACTGAGCTCGGTCGAGGTTGACGCCAAGAACTTGACGAGCTACCTCCAATGGCAAAAAGCCGCCGCCAGTCCTAGAGGACCAGGCAGTCTCTTGCGACCCATTGCGAGAAGGTCCGATGAATATGCGAGTGCTTCTGGAAGACGCGCTGCCTTGCAGGGTTTTTGATGAGATCCGATCCGCAGGTTCGGTGCCGTGGGATCAAGGCCAGGCGTGTACCTTTGGCCAGCCTGCTGGATTTGGTCCTTGCAAAGACTATCGAGCGCAGCAAGAAAGGATGAAGGCGCAGAGAGCATGAGCAAACTCTATGGCAGTTGGCCGAACTGCAGCTCGGTGAATGTCGGGTGACGAACGCAGCCGTCTCTCGGACGGTCTGCCACGAATGACTCAGATCAGCCTGGCGCCGACACCCCACCCGCCTCAGTGCGCCACCGTCAACCCCACTCCCGCCGCCTCACCCACCGGCACGCTGCCGCCACTCGGCAGATTGGCGCGCCTGGCGCCGGTGAAGCGCTTGGACCAGTAGGCTTCGCGCATGTCTTCCACGCGCACGGCGCTGCCGGTGCGGGGGGCGTGGATGAACTTGCCTTCGCCGACGTAGATGCCCACGTGCGAGAAGGTGCGGCGCATGGTGTTGAAGAACACCAGGTCGCCGGGCTTGAGTTCGTCCTTGCGGACGTTCTTCAGGCCTGACATGCCGGCCTGTTCTTCGGCGCGGTGCGGCAGCACCATGCCGACGCTCATCTCGAAGATGTAGCGGGTGAAGCCGCTGCAGTCGAAGCCGTTTTCTTCGGAGTTGCCGCCGCGCTTGTAGGGCACGCCGAGGAAGTTCATGGCCGAGAGCACCAGGTCCGACGCGGTGTCGCGCACCTGGTTCAAGAGCTTGGTGGAGCCCGCGCTCTGCAAGAGGCCGCGCTGCTGCAGGAAGCGGCTCACGGGGTCGTTGCTGACCTGGCTGGGGCCGGCCACGGTGGCCACCGAGGCCACCAGTTGCTGCGCCTGCAGCATCTGCTGCCCCTGGCCCCAGGCACCCGTCACCATGCCGGGCGGCGGCAAGGGTGCGCTGCCGCTCTGCTGCGCCACGGCACCCCCGGCGGCCAGGCACAACAGGGCCGCACCAGCGAGCTGGCGCAGCACAAGGAGATGGCGGGGGAGGGGGCGCGAGAGCTCGCGGCGTGGGAATGGCATATCGGCCGCGCAGCTTACGGAGGGGTCTGCGGGGGTGTCAAGAAAGGCAATGTAAGAGCGGCAGGATTTCAGGGAAAACCCGTTATTGGACCACGGCGCTGCAGCGTGCCGGCTGATTCGGGGTTTGCGCAAACGCAATGAAGTGCGCTTGTTCACGCGCCGGTCAGACTGTCGTCAGTGCGCCTGTTTGAAATGCCCAGCAATATTCAGGAGACGAGCCCATGACCGCAAGCAACCGCTATGCCGATTTCTACCAGCGTTCAATCGACCAGCGCGACGAATTCTGGGCCGAGCAGGCCGAGTTGATCGAATGGCAGACGCCGCCTCAACAGGTTTGCGATGCCAGCAACCCGCCGTTTGCGCGCTGGTTCGTCGGCGGCCGCACCAACCTCTGCCACAACGCGGTGGACCGCCATGCCCGCGACCATGCCAGCCGCCGCGCGCTGATCTGGGTCTCGACCGAAACCGGGCAGGAAAAGGTCTACAGCTTTGCCGAGCTGCAAGCCGAGGTGGAGCGCATGGCGGCGATCATGCTGGCGCAGGGCGTGCAGCGCGGCGACCGGGTGCTGGTCTATATGCCGATGATTCCCGAGGCCGCGTTTGCGATGCTGGCCTGCGCGCGCATCGGCGCCATTCATTCGGTGGTGTTCGGCGGCTTTGCCAGCGTGAGCCTGGCTCAGCGCATCGATGACGCCGCGCCCAAGCTGATCGTCAGCGCCGATGCCGGCAGCCGCTCGGGCAAGGTCGTGCCCTACAAGCATCTGCTGGATGAGGCGATCAAGCTCGCGACGCACAAGCCGGCGCGCGTGCTGATGGTCAACCGCGGTCTCGCCGAGATGAGCCGCGTGGACGGGCGTGACCTCGATTACGCCGCCGAGCGCGAGCGCCACCTGAATGAGCGCGTGCCCTGCGCCTGGCTGGAGTCCAACGAGGTCAGCTACACGCTCTACACCAGCGGCACCACTGGCCGACCAAAGGGCGTGCAGCGCGACGTTGGCGGCTACGCGGTGGCGCTGGCCGCGAGCATGAAGCACATCTTCTGCGCCAAGCCGGGCGAGACCTACTTCTCCACCAGCGACATCGGCTGGGTGGTGGGCCACAGCTACATCATCTACGGCCCCTTGTTGGCCGGCATGGCCACGGTGATGTACGAAGGCCTGCCCACGCGGCCCGATGCGGGCATCTGGTGGCAATTGGTCGAGAAGTACAAGGTCTCGGTGATGTTCAGCGCGCCCACGGCCGTGCGTGTCTTGAAGAAGAGCGACCCGGCCTTTCTCGCCAAATACGATCTCAGTTCGCTGCAGGCCCTGTTCCTGGCCGGCGAGCCGCTGGACGAACCCACGGCGCGCTGGATTTCCGAGGGCATTGGCCGACCCATCATCGACAACTACTGGCAGACCGAAACCGGCTGGCCCATCCTCACTGTGGCCAACGGCGTGGAATCCGCGAAGAGCAAGTTCGGCTCGCCCGGCAAGGCCATGTACGGCTTTGACATGAAGCTGGTGGACGAGAACACCGGCGAAGACATTGCGGGCGCCCACCAGAAGGGCCTGCTCGCCATTGCCCACCCCTTGCCGCCGGGTTGCCTGCAGACGGTGTGGGGCGACGACGAGCGCTTCGTGAAGACCTACTGGACGAGCATCCCCGGCCGCCAGCTCTATTCCACCTTCGACTGGGGCGTGCGCGACGAGGAGGGCTATTACTTCATCCTGGGCCGCAGCGACGACGTGATCAATGTGGCCGGCCACCGCCTGGGCACGCGCGAGATCGAGGAAAGCCTCTCAAGCCATCCGAACGTGGCCGAGGTGGCCGTGGTCGGCGTGGCCGATCAGTTGAAGGGGCAGGTGGCCATGGCCTTCGTGGTCTTGAAGGACCCGACCAAGGCCGCCACACCCGAAGAGGCGTTGCGCCATGAAGGCGAGATCATCAAGCGCGTCGACGAGCAGCTGGGCGCCGTGGCCCGGCCGGCGCGCGTGCGCTTCGTCACCGTGCTGCCCAAGACGCGCTCGGGCAAGCTCCTGCGCCGCGCCTTGCAGGCGGTGTGCGAGGGGCGCGATCCTGGCGACCTCTCCACCATCGAAGACCCGACGGCGCTGGCACAGGTCAAGGCATTGTTCGCCTGACACCCTGTTGCAGAGTGCCGCCCTTGCGGAGCTGGGTAGTGCCGCCGAGGCACTGCCGCTGGCGCAGGCCAGCGTTCAGGCGGCACTAAGCGCCTGACCCCGGTGGCCGACGCCAGTCGGTCTCGATGAAGCGGACGACACTGTCCTCGTGGTGCGGGCCGATGACGGTATGCGCCACGGCCTTGACGGCATCGATGGCATTGCCGACCGCAATGCCCCGGTGCGCAGCGCGCAGCATGCTCACGTCGTTGATGTGGTCGCCAAAGACCACGATCTCGCGTTCATGCAGGTCGTAGCGTTCGGCCAGGGTCTTGATCGCCTGGTCCTTGGTGGCTCGCCGGTCATGGATGGTGAGCCAGGGCCAGCCGGGGCGATAGAGGTCCTCGTTCATGTGGATCTCGAGACGGCCCTGGGCCAGCCCTTCGACCTCGGCCATCAAGGCCTGCAAGGGTTCTGCACGGTCCACGACGACGATGGTCACGGCCGGGTCGTGCAGCACGTCCTGCAGGCGCTCGACCTGGCGGAAGCGCGGGTCGCGGTTGCGATGGCGCTCCTCGACAAAGCGCTCTTGCGCCTCGTTGTGGGCCGACTGCCAGAACAGCTGGTCGCCCTTGGGCCCGTGCGTTGCCACGAACGGCATCTTGTCGTGCCGGCGTATCAGCGCGAACACTTCTTGCGCCAGCGAGGGCTCCATCGCATTGACCATCTCGTGGCGGCCGCTGGCGTAGTCGCTCAGGTAGGCACCATTCGACGAGATGACCGGCAGCTGCAAGGGCAGGTTGCCCAGCAGCTGCTTGATCGAGACGATGTGGCGCGCACTCGCGATGGTGAAGGTCAGGCCTTCGTCCAGCAGACGGACCAGGCCAGCGCGCGTGGACTCCGCGAGCTGGCCGGTCGGGTCGAGCAGGGTGCCGTCGAGATCGCTTACATACAGAGTCACAAGACTTCGGAAGCAAAGTCCGCCAGGCGCGAACGCTCGCCGCGGGCCAGCGTCACATGGCCGCTGTGGGCCCAGCCCTTGAAGCGGTCTACAGCGTAGGTCAGGCCCGAGGAGCCTTCGGTCAGGTAGGGCGTGTCGATCTGCGCCAGGTTGCCCAGGCAGACGATCTTGGTGCCCGGGCCGGCGCGGGTGATCAGCGTCTTCATCTGCTTGGGCGTCAGGTTCTGCGCCTCGTCGATGATCACGTACTTGTTCAGGAAGGTGCGGCCGCGCATGAAGTTCAGGCTCTTGATCTTGATCTTGCTGCGCACGATGTCGTTGGTTGCCGCACGGCCCCATTCGCCAGCGGCGCTGTCGCCACGGGCCAGCACTTCGAGGTTGTCGTCCAGGGCGCCCATCCATGGGCCCATCTTTTCTTCCTCGGTGCCGGGCAGGAAGCCGATGTCCTCGCCCACCGGCACGGTGACACGGGTGACGATGATCTCGCTGTAGCGGCGCTCATCGAGCACTTGCGACAAGCCGGCGGCCAGCGTCATCAGCGTCTTGCCGGTGCCGGCGGTGCCGGTCAGGGTGATGAAGTCGACCTCGGGGTCCATCAGCAGGTTCAAGGCGAAGTTCTGCTCGCGGTTGCGCGAGGCGACACCCCAGACCGAATGCTTCTGATGGCCGTAGTCCTTCACGGTGCGCAGCACGGCGGTCTTGCCGGTGATCTCGGTGACCTTGGCATAAAGCGGCGCGGCGCCCGGCGCTTCCAGGTAGACGAACTCGTTGATCAGCAGCGTGGGCACCAGCGGGCCGCTGATGCGGTAGTAGGTCAGGCCGCCTTGCTGCCAGCTCTCCATGGTCTTGCCATGGCGCTCCCAGAAGTCATTGGGCAGCTGCTGCACGCCGGTGTAGAGCAGGTCGGAGTCTTCCAGCGTCTTGTCGTTGCGGTAATCCTCCGCCGGCAGGCCCAGCGCGCGGGCCTTGATGCGCATGTTGATGTCCTTGGACACCAGCACCACTTCGCGCTTCGGGTCGAGCCTTTTCAGGGCCTGCACGACGCCAAGGATCTGGTTGTCCGCCTTGCCCTGGGGCAGCCCTTGCGGCAGCGGCATGTCGATCAATTGCGTCTGGAAGAACAGCTTGCCGCCGGCTTCGCGGTGGCCGGTGTGGTCCAGGGGCAGGCCCTTGGCCATTTCCTCGAGATTGCTGCTCTTCATCGAGGCCGCCAGCTGGTCCAGCTCGCGGCTGACCTGGCGCACATTGCGCGCCACTTCGGTCATGCCCTTCTTGTGCCCGTCCAGCTCTTCGAGCGTGATCATGGGCAGGTAGACGTCGTGTTCCTCGAAACGGAACAGGCTCATCGGGTCGTGCATCAGCACATTGGTGTCGAGCACGAAGAGCTTGGGGTTGCCCACGCTCCTGGCCTTGGCGGGCCCGCGTTTGTTGCCGGCAACGGGTGCTGCACGGCTGCCGGCGGCCTTGGTGGCCGGGGTGGGCCGGGCGGGCGTGGATTCGGGGCTGCGGGCCACGGTCGGCACGATGCTCAGGGGTCTTGCCTCGTTGGCAGCCGGTGCCGGGCGGGCAGTGGGTTTTGCCGCGGCAGGGGGCTTGCTGACAGTCAGCGTGGTGGCGTAGGCGGTAGGTTCGAGTCGGCTGGCGCGCTTGGTGGGGGCTTTGGGCAGAGGCATGAGGCTTGGTGTCAGGGCGGGCTGAATCGCCCTCTCAGGTGAATGCCAGGGGCGGAACAAGCCACGGGGGCCGATGCCGAAGGTTCTGAAAAGCAAAAAGCCGCACAGGCTGCTGTGCGGCTTTGTTGGTTGGTGCGGCTTTGGCGACCCTCGGGCATGGGCTGATTATGCACATCCCGGATGACGGTTTCGGGCTTGGCTGCGCGAGCAGCAGGGCTGCTGTGCAAAAAGCGACGGGCCAATATCAGGTTCGTCGCGCGCTTCCCGCAGGATTGGGGGCGAGGCAACCCAGGTTCTCCCAGGCGATGCAGCTTGAAAGCGCGACGGGCCAACAAAAAAGTCGGCGTCCTCAGGGGAAACGCCGACTCTGTCTTGCGCGGATGCACGCCTAAGCTATCAGGCTGCTTCCTTCTTCAATGCCTTGACCGACTTCAGCACTTCATCCACATGGCCGGCCACCTTGATGCCGCGCCATTCTTCGCGCAGCACGCCGCTGGCGTCGATCAGGAAGGTGGAGCGCTCGATGCCCTTGACCTTCTTGCCGTACATGATCTTGTTCTTGACCACGCCGAACATGTGGCAGAGCTTTTCTTCGGTGTCGGCGATCAGCTCGAAGGGCAGTTCAAGGTTTTGCTTGAACTTGTCGTGCGAAGCCATGTTGTCGCGCGAAACACCCAGCACGACTGCGCCGGCCTTCACGAAATCCTTGTGGCGGTCGCGGAATTGCATCGCTTCGGTGGTGCAACCTGGGGTATTGTCCTTCGGGTAGAAGTACAAGACCACAACCTGACCGTGGAATGCATGAGGCGTGAACTTCACGCCGCCGGTGGCGAGAGCTTCAATTTCCGGGAGAGGTTTGTTGAGCGCTGGCGTCATGTGGCGTTCTGTAGACTGTAGTGCTGCCCGGATGGGCATAGCCAGCGATTATACGTTGAACGGCAACCCGGCTCCTGACGCTGCTTCAGGCGTCAATCATTCGTATGCTCATTCGGGGTCGATCAGCAGGGCGGCCAGCACGGCGCGGCCCTCGCTGGCCAGCACGTTGTAGGTGCGGCAGGCGGCGCCCAAGTCCATGGTTTCCACCCCGATGCGCGCCTGGATCAGGCTGCGATAGAGCTGAGGCCTGGCGAAGCGGATGCGCGCGCCGCTGCCGAAAACCACCAGTTCGGGCTTGCACGCCAGGATCTGCTCGAAATGTGCTTCCGTCAGGTCTTCGAACCGGCTCAGCGGCCACGGCTGCACCTCGCCACGCCAGGGGACGAGCAGGCTGGCGCGGTGCGGCTGGCCATTGACCCAGACACATTGGCCGTCGTGGCGCGAGATGGCGTTGCCGCCTTGCTGTTCGTCGAGCTGGAATTTCATGGGGTCGGAGATTTGGGCTGCCGCGAAGCGAGCCTGCGTTGTTTGCGAAAGCGCCAGCGGCGCCCCTGGGGAAAGCCCTGCTACCCTGTGGTCAAATTCTACTTTTGCCCCGGAGTCTGCGCCCCGTGATGAAGCCTGTCGCCAAGTCCAGCAAGCTGGCCAATGTCTGTTACGACATCCGTGGACCCGTGCTCGACAAGGCGCGAGCGATGGAGGAAGAGGGCCAGAAGATCATCAAGCTGAACATCGGCAACATCGCCGCATTCGGCCTGATGCCGCCGGACGAGATCGTGCAGGACATGATCCGCAACCTGCCCGATGCCGCCGGCTACACCGATTCCAAGGGCCTTTTCGCACCGCGCAAGGCAGTGGTGCACTACTGTCAGGAAAAGAACATCCGCGGCGTCACCATCGACGATGTCTACCTCGGCAACGGTGCTTCCGAGCTGATCGTGATGGCGCTCAACGCGCTCCTGGACAACGGCGACGAGGTGCTGCTGCCCGCACCCGACTACCCGCTCTACACCGCCGCCGTGGCGCTCTCGGGTGGCAACCCGGTGCACTACATCTGCGACGAGAGCAGCGACTGGTTCCCCGACATCGAGGACATCAGGCGCAAGATCACGCCGGCCACCAAGGCCATCGTCGTCATCAACCCGAACAACCCGACCGGCGCGCTCTATCCCGAGAGCCTCCTGCTGCAGATCGTCGAACTGGCCCGTCAGCACCAGCTGATCATCATGGCTGACGAGATCTACGACAAGACGCTGTACGACGGCAATGTCCACACCAGCATTGCCTCGCTGGCCGACGACGTGCTGTGCCTGACCTTCAACGGCCTGTCAAAAAACTACCGCAGTTGCGGTTACCGCGCCGGCTGGATGATCGTCTCCGGCGAGAAGCGCCATGCGAAGGACTACATCACCGGCCTCAACATGCTGGCCTCGATGCGACTGTGCGCCAACACGCCGGGCCAGCTCGCGATCCAGACTGCGCTGGGCGGCTATCAAAGCATCAAGGACCTGGTGGCGCCCGGTGGCCGCCTGTGCCGCCAGCGCGACCTGGCCTACGATTTGCTCACCCAGATCCCGGGTGTCAGCGTGGTCAAGCCCAAGGCGGCGCTGTACATGTTCCCCCGCCTGGACCCCAAGATCTACCCGATCGAGGACGACCAGCAGTTCGCCTACGAGCTGCTCGCCGAGGAAAAGGTGCTGATCGTGCAAGGGACGGGCTTCAACTGGATTGCCCCCGATCATTTCCGCCTGGTGTTCCTGCCCAATTCCGACGACCTCGCGGAAGCCGTGGGCCGCATCGAACGCTTCCTGTCGCACTACCGCAAGCGTGCAGGCCGTTGAACTGAAATCCCCTGAGACGAAACCGAGACATCAAATGAACGCGATCAAAGTCGGCCTGCTGGGCATTGGCACCGTGGGCAGTGGCACCTTCAACGTGCTGAACCGCAACCAGGCAGAGATTCGCGGCCGTGCCGGCCGTGGCATCGAGATTGCGATGGTGGCCGACCTCGATACCGCCCGCGCCAAGAGCATTGTGGGCAACGCCTGCGAAGTGGTGAGCGATGCACGCCAGGTGATCGCCAACCCCGAGATCGACATCGTTGTCGAGCTGATCGGCGGCTATGGCGTGGCCAAGACCCTGGTGCTGGAGGCGATTGCCGCCGGCAAGCATGTGGTCACCGCCAACAAGGCGCTGCTGGCCGTGCATGGCACGGAGATCTTTGCCGCTGCCCATGCCAAGGGCGTGATCGTCGCGTTTGAAGCGGCCGTGGCCGGTGGCATTCCCATCATCAAGGCGCTGCGCGAAGGCCTCACCGCCAACCGCATCGAATGGATCGCCGGCATCATCAACGGCACGACCAACTTCATCCTGTCGGAAATGCGCGGCAAGGGCCTGGACTTCGCCACCGTGCTGAAGGAGGCGCAGCGCCTCGGCTATGCCGAGGCCGACCCGACCTTCGACATCGAAGGCGTGGACGCGGCGCACAAGGCGACCATCATGTCGGCCATCGCCTTCGGCATTCCGGTGCAGTTCGACAAGGCGCATGTCGAGGGCATCACGCAGCTGCAGGCGGCCGACATCAAGTACGCCGAGCAGCTCGGCTATCGCATCAAGCTCTTGGGTCTGACGCGCCGTCGCGAGAACGGCATCGAGCTGCGCGTGCACCCGACGCTGATCCCGACCAACCGCCTGATCGCCAACGTCGAAGGCGCGATGAATGCCGTGGTGGTGCAGGGCGATGCCGTGGGCACGACCCTGTACTACGGCAAGGGCGCCGGCTCCGAGCCCACGGCCTCGGCCGTGATTGCCGACCTGGTGGACATCACCCGCCTGCACACGGCCGACCCCGAGCACCGCGTGCCGCACCTGGCCTTCCGGCCTGACGCGATGAGCGACACGCCTATCCTCGCGATGGACGAGGTGCTGACCAGCTTCTACCTGCGCCTGCGTGTGGCCGACGAAGCCGGCGTGCTCTCGCGCATCACCACCATCCTGGCCGAGAACGACATCTCGATCGACGCCGTGCTGCAGCGCGAGTCGGCCGAAGGCGAGAAGCAGACCGACCTGATCATCCTGACGCACGAGACCGTCGAAGGCCGCATGAACAAGGCGCTGGCATTGATGCAGGGCCTGCCGACGGTGCTGGCGCCGATCGTCCGCTTGCGCAAAGAGGAACTCGCCTGATGCGCTACATCAGCACCCGCGGCGACAAGACCGAGCGCCGTTTCTGCGAGATCCTGCTGGAAGGCCTGGCGCCGGACGGCGGTCTCTACCTGCCTGTTGCGTATCCGCAGGTCAGTGATGCAACGCTGACGAAGTGGCGCAACCTCTCCTACGCCGAGCTGGCTTTCGAGATCCTCAGCCTCTACATCGACGACATCCCTGCCGAAGACCTGCGCGCCATCACACAGCGCACGTACACCGAAGCGGTGTTCGGTACGGCGGCGATCACGCCATTGAAGCAGCTTGAGCCCGGCCTCGCGCTGGAAGCCTTGTCCAACGGCCCGACGCTGGCCTTCAAGGACATGGCGATGCAACTGCTCGGCCAATTGTTCGAGTACGAGCTGGGCCGCCGTGGCGAAACGCTGAACATCCTCGGTGCCACCTCGGGCGACACCGGCAGCGCCGCTGAATACGCCATGCGCGGCAAGGCGGGCGTCAATGTATTCATGCTCTCGCCGCTGGGCCGCATGAGCCCCTTCCAGCAGGCGCAGATGTTCAGCCTGCAGGACAAGAACATCCACAACATCGCCGTTGAGGGCGTGTTCGACGACTGCCAGGACATTGTCAAGGCAGTGTCCAACGACCTCGCGTTCAAGCGCCAGCACAAGATCGGCACGGTCAACTCGATCAACTGGGCACGCCTGCTGGCCCAGGTCGTCTACTACTTCGCCGGCTATCTGCAAGCCACGAAGTCGAACAGCGACAAGGTCAGCTTCTGCGTGCCCTCGGGCAACTTCGGCAACGTCTGCGCCGGCCATGTGGCCCGCCAGATGGGCCTGCCCATCGCCAAGCTCGTGGTGGCGACGAACGAGAACGACGTGCTGGACGAGTTCTTCCGTACCGGCAGCTACCGTCCGCGCGGCAGTGCCGAGACGCATGAAACATCGAGCCCCTCGATGGACATTTCCAAGGCCAGCAACTTCGAACGCTTCGTTTTCGACCTCCTCGGTCGCAACGGCGCGCGCGTGAAGGCGCTGTTCGGCGCGGGCGGGTTTGCGCTGACGGCTGAAGAGCATGCGGCGATTGCGCGTTTCGGCTTCAGTTCCGGCCGCAGCACGCATGCCGACCGGCTGGCGACGATCAAGCTCTGCCATCAGCGCTACGGCCAGCTGATCGACACCCACACGGCCGATGGCCTCAAGGTCGCCTTGGAACAGCGCGAGCCGGGCGTGACGATGCTGGTGCTGGAGACAGCGCTGCCGGCCAAGTTCGCTGCCACCATCCGCGAGGCGCTGGACATCGAGCCGCCGCGGCCTGCAGGTCTTGAGAACATCGAGGCCCTGCCAAAGCGCGTCACCGAAATGAAGGCCGACGCACAAGCCGTCAAGCAGTTCATCGTCGACCATGTCTGAAGCCCCCCGGCCGGCGCTGCAAAGCCTGGACGACGCGCTCGCGCGGCTTCTGAACCAGGTCGCGCCGCTGGGTCAGTTCGAAAGCCTGCCCACCGCTGATGCGCTCGGCCGCGTGCTGGCCGCCGAGGTTCGCTCGCTGATCGACGTGCCGCCGGCGGACAACACCGCCATGGATGGCTATGCGCTTTGCGCAGCTGACGTGGCCGAGCTCGGCACCGTGTTGCCGGTTGCACAGCGCGTGCCTGCCGGCGTGGTCGGCGCCAAGCATCAGGCCGGCACGGCGGCGCGCATCTTCACCGGCGCGCAGATTCCGCTCGGCGCCGATGCGATCGTGATGCAGGAGCAATGCGAAACGGTCGCTGGCGAAGGCCTCGGCAGTGTGCGCATCAACACCGCAGTGAAAAGCGGCCAATGGATACGACGCCGGGGCGAGGACGTGGAGCGGGGCAGCCTGGTGCTCGCTGCTGGTCATCGCCTGGACGCTGCCGCCTTGGGGCTGGCGGCTTCAGTCGGCGCCGCGCATTTGAACGTGGCCAAGCGGGTGCGCGTGGCCTTGTTCTCAACCGGCGACGAGTTGGTGATGCCCGGCGAGCCCTTGAAGCCCGGCGCGATCTACAACAGCAACCGCTTCACCTTGCGCGGGCTCTTGCAAGGCCTGGGCTGCGAAGTGATCGATCTCGGCATCGTGCCGGACCAGCTCGATGCCACGCGCGCCGCCTTGCGCGAAGCCGCTTCGAAGAGCGACCTGATCATTACCTCTGGCGGCGTCTCGGTCGGCGAGGAAGACCATCTGCGCCCCGCCGTGCAGGCCGAGGGCAGCCTGGACCTCTGGCAGATCGCCATCAAGCCCGGCAAGCCCTTGGCTTTCGGCCAGGTCAGCAAGGCTTGGTTCATCGGATTGCCGGGCAATCCTGTGGCCAGCTTCGTCACCTTCCTGCTGCTTGTGCGCCCGGTCATCCTGCGCATGCAAGGCGCCACGAAACTGACGCCGCGGCGACTGAGCTTGCGCGCAGATTTCGCCTGGCCCCGGGCCGACAAGCGCCGCGAGTTCCTGCGCGTCCGCTTGAATGACGCGGGCGGTCTCGAGCTGTTCGCGAACCAGAGTTCAGGTGTCCTGAGCTCGGCCGTCTGGGGCGATGGCCTGGTCGACAACCCGCCGTCCACGACGATTGCCGCCGGCGATGTCGTCAGCTATCTGCCGTTTTCCGAGCTGCTGTCATGAGCATCACCGTCCGCTATTTCGCCTCGCTCCGCGAAGCACTGGGCAGCAGCGAACAGCTCGATGCTGCAGGCCTCAGCCTGGCTCAGCTGCGTGACCACCTGATCGCCAGGGACGCCGCTCATGCCGATGTGCTGGCGCGTGGCCGTGCAGTGCGATGCGCTCTGAACAAGCAGATGTGCGATGAGTCGACGCTCATTCCTGACGACTCGGAAGTCGCCTTCTTTCCACCCGTCACTGGCGGCTGAGCATGCAAGGCCTGCACCTCACTGCCGATCTGAGTGGCTGCGATCCGGCGCAGCCGCTGATGACCAACACCGAAGCCCTGCGCGCGCTTTGCGTCGAGGCCGTGGCTGCGGCCGGGCTCGGCGCTGTGGCCGAACTCTTTCATCGGTTCGAGCCGGCGCCCGGCGAAAGCCAGAGCGGCATCACGGGTGTTGTGCTGCTGGCTGAATCGCACCTGGCGATTCATACCTGGCCGGAGCGCGGTGGCGTGACGCTGGACGTCTACGTTTGCAATCTCGGGCAAGACAACAGCGACAAGGCGGAAGCGCTCGGCGCCGCCATGGTGGCTGCATTCGGCGCGCGAGAAGTCGATTCGCAGCGCCTGCGTCGAGGCCGCGCCGGCTGAAGCTCTCGATCGCCCGGCTCACCGGCTCATCGGCGCCATCGCATCTGCCCATGCAGCGGCGGCCCGGACTCTTCGCAAAGTTGCATGAACCTGAGATCGAGCGCCGACAGGCTGTTGCCGTCATAGGCCACGGCGTCTATGACGAACCAACCGCTGAGCGTGTTGCAACCCCTGCTGTTGCCACCAAAGTCGAGGCCACCCCGTGCGGGATTCATGCTGATGACTCTTTTTAGATCGCCGTAGTAGCCGGCTTGAAGCCGTGTCAGCGGCAGCATGGGCTGGAGGTCAAGACCCCAGCCGGGGTCGCCGAAGAACACGACCTTCACACCTCGATCTTCTGCAAACACCTTGAACTCATGGTTTGTAGGCGTGACGAGCAGATTTCCGCCATTGCCGACGAAGCTGCCGGGCGCGCTGTGGATGAACAGGTAGTTGCCGCTTGCCGGTGTTTGCGAAGCAGGCAGGCGCCACAGATCGCTGGGTGCAGGATAGACCGGGCCCGGTGGCTGAACCAGGTCGTTGGCCACCCAATGCACACGGCCCCGAAGTGGCGTGTAGTTGGAGTCGCAATACTGCTCGAAGCTCAGGTCCAGTGCATGGACGCCGTTGGCATCGCGGGTGATCTTGTCGATCGTGAAATTGCCCCTCTGGGCCATGCAGCCGCGGCCATCACCAGACCAGCCACTGAATATCGGCATACCCTGGGCCGCATCCAGTGGGTAGGTGCCTGGGCCTGGAACATTGTCAGGCTGCGTCGTATCCATGAACTTTCCGGTCCAGGCCGTATCGCCGCTGACCCTGACCACGACGCTGCGGCTGGTGGCCTCCACCTTGATCAGCGAGGTGGCCGAGCTGAAGAGATAGTAGCGCCCGGCACCAATGAAGTCGTCTGCGCCGCTGTCCAGCACGACATAGCTGCCATGGTCCGGAGGCGTGAGGGAGGGCGGTTGAACAGGCTGGAGAGGTGGATCAATGCGGTTCTCGAGCACGATCGGGTCGGTGGATGCCCAACGAATGCGGCCGCGAAGGCGCTTGTCACTGCCAGCGCAGATCTGCTCGAAGCGCAGGTCGATGCGGCGCAGCTCGCCGTAGGTGTGGGCGATGTCGTCAACGACAAACCAGCCCGTGGCGCTGCAGCCGCGCCCCTGGCCTGTCCAGCTGATGCCGCCCCTGGCCGGGTTGTGAAATGGCGCCCCCAATAGGCCTGCGTACAGGCCAGGCTGCAGCAGCCGCCGGCTGACATCGCCGGCAAAGGTGGCGTTCCATTCGCCGCTCGGCACACTGACCCTGAGGGATCCCGACTTGTCGAAAACACTGAACAACGCCGGGCTGCCCGAGTAGAGCAAGGTTTGCCCCTGGCTGATTGACTCTCCCGCCTCACCTTCCAGGTAGACGAAGTTGCCGGTCGCCGGCACTGCCGCGGTAGGTGGCTGCCAGAGATTGGCGGGTACTTGGAGGATTGGGCCAGCGGGCAGGGTCTGCTGGTCGATCGACCAACGGAGCTTGCCGCGCAGGGGCTGGCCTACACCGTCGCCACAGCGCTGCTCGAAACGAAGCTCGAGCTGGGTCATGACGTCACCCTGGTAGCGAACCGAATCGACGGCGAGCCAGCTCTTGCTGCCGCTTGATGTGCAGCCAGTGATGCCAGTGTGCCAGGTCAGGCCGCCCTTGCGTGGGTTGCGGTTGGCATGGTCATGCAGATTCTGGTAGTAGCCGACCTGAACTCTTGACAACGAATCCATGACCTGGATATCACCGTACCAGTTCACGTCTCCCTTCACGACGAATCGCATATGGGGGCCGGCAAGTTCCGGATAGATCAGCGTGTCGGCGTGCGTGTGCAGCAGGGTTCTTCCCAGGCCAACCTGATCTCCGGCAGCGCTTTCCATATAGATGTAGTTGCCACTGGCTGGAGTGGCGCCGGCGGGCGGCGCCCACAGCGTCGCCGGGATGGGCTGAACCGGGCCGGGGCCCCGCCTGGTGTCCGAAGCCAGCCAGCGCAGTGCACCCTTCAAGGGTCCGCCGACACCTATGCATGTGTGCTCGAAACTGAGACTCACCTCGGACAAGGACGCACCTTCCCACACTACCCGTTCCACCGTGACGCGGGATCGGGGGCTCCCGCAAAGCGATGACGTCGTCTGCGCCTGCAGGTAGAAGCTCCCGTACGGAGAATGTGGACCCTGAGTGTCGGCGAGGTCAGGGTAGTCTCCCGGCTTCAGGCCGGAAGCCTGGTCGACCAGCGACAGTCGCGCCGTCCACTGCTCGTCACCGAGCACCTTGATGCTGAGCGTGCCGCCTTCGTGCGTGACGGCAATCGAGGCGTCAACCTGCGTGTAGCTGTAGCTTTTGCCCTTCGCCAGCGGGTTGTCGCTGGCGCTGGTCAAGGCCACCGCGGTGCCACTCACGGGCAGCTGCGGCGTTGGCACGGTTGGGGTGGTGGGTGTGGTCGGGGTGCCGGGGTTTGTGGGCGTCGTTGGCTGCGTTGGTGCGGTGCCGCTGCTGCCGCCGCCGCCGCACGCAGTCAGCGTCAGGGCTGCCAGCACCGCCAGCGCGCGCAGCCACGGGGTTGCACGGCTGAATGGACGAACCGGAACAGAGGCGGTGAGCAAGACGGAAGATCGCATTCAGGGTTGTGAGCCAGTGCTCGATGGGCAGCTTCGAGGGGCGCGAGTGTTGCATGACTGTGCGGCGCAGAAAAGGTCATTCCGGCGAAAGTGCGCACCCCAACTGGCCAAAGTGTTCGCTGTTCGCGCATCGGTGTAGTGGCGATATGACGCGCATCCGAAGAAGTGGCTCTCCAGAATAGAAAAGCCCCGCCGAAGCGGGGCTGGTCTGCAGGGGTAGTGTCTGGATCAGAACGCGTAGTTCAGGCCCACATTGAACTGCTGAATCTTCACATTGACCGAGTCGGTGCCGGTGCCGATCTTGTTGCTGCCCAGGTTCACGTACTCGGCGCGCAGGCTCAGGTTCTTGTCGAAAGCGTAGTCGCCGCCGAAGCCGAACAGGGCCTTGCTCTTGTGCAGCGAGTAGGTCGCATTGCCTTGCGACAGGTCCAGGGAGTTGCGGCTCATGCCCAGGCGGCCGAACAGCGAGAACTCCTTGGTGATCGGGGCGATGCCCAGCACCGAGGCGTGGATGGCGTTGGCGGTGATGGAGACGCCGTCTTCCTTCCACTTGCCCATGCGGCGCGCTTGCAGTTCAAAGGCGACGTTCTCGTTCAGCGAGTAGCCGAGTGTGGCGCCGAAGCCGGTCTTGCGCTCTTTTTCGCCTTCGGCCTTGAACTGGCTGGAGCTGATGTCTCCACCGATGTACCAAGTCTTGTCAGCGGCAGAAGCGTGGGCAGCGATGAAGGCCAGGGCGGCCAGGGCAACAATCTTCTTCATGGGTCGTGTCTCTTTCCGGTTAACCCCTCCTCTTGGGGGCGACGCGATGCTAACAAGGGTTTTTGCTAAAAGGGTTTGTGCTGTTGCTGCTTACCCGAATGTTTCTTTTTGAGACGACTGACTTTTGGCAGAGCTGCCCACCTCATGGCCTAAGGCGTAGGCCTCTTCGAACACGGAGTAGGCGGCCAGATCGCTGTGGGCAAAGCGCAGCCGGCCGTGCGGCTGGCGCAAGGCGGCCAGACTGGCCGAACTGCGTCGTCCTGGCACAGGGATGCTCATGGCATGGCCCCAGCGGGCGATGTCGATGCGCTGGAGGCGCTCGGGCAGGTCGAGATGCAGCGAGCTCATTTCTGCCAGCACACGGCTGGCCCATTGCCGCCATTCATCCTTCAGCAGTGCAGGCCGCTGACTCTCCGGCAGCGCCCAGTAGCTGCTCAACACGGTGGCTGCGCGCTGCGGTGCGAGGCCTTGATGGCCGGCGTCGACATAGCCCAGCGCTTGCTGGCTGCCGTAGGCCACGTTGTCCCAGGCGGGCGGTGCGCCGGGGCGGTCCAGCAGCGGTGCATCGATCAGCAGATTGGCAACCAGCCAGGGCGCATGGCGGGCGGTGCGCGTGGCCTCCAGCAGGGCGCTTGGTGCGGCCTCGCCAAGCAGCCGTTGAGCGATGAAGAGCGGCGTGGCCAGCACTACTTGCGAGGCGGACCAGCGCTCGGGCGCATCTGCTGCCTCGTTCCAGCAGCGCACCTGCACCTCATGCTTGCCGGGCTCGATGCGCAGCACGGTGCGGCCGGGCTGCAGGCGAGGGCCCAGGCCTGCCGCCATGCGCTCGGTGATCCAGCCATTGCCCTCGGGCCAGGTCAGCACGGGTTCGCGTTCGGCCTCGGCATCGCCCGGCGCGTGGAAGCCGTGCCTGCTGGCGAAGTAGTGCAGACCGGCCCAGGCCGACACCACGGCGCTGCCGGCGCCGAAGTCATCGCGGCAGCAGTAGTCGAGATACCAGCGCAGCCGCGCATCGTTCAGCTGCCGCGCATCCAGCCATTGGTCGAAGGTCTGGCTGTCGAGCGCGGTGTGGCCGGCAGTCCAGCGGGCGCGATGCGTGGGCATGGCGAAGCCGAGGTCCCGCTGTGCTTGCGCCACAGCTGCGCCAAATCGGCGGTATTGAGCCAGGCCGGCCGCGCCATTGGCCGGCGGCAGCAGGCCCTCGACCCATTGGCCTTCGAAGAACAAGCGCTCCTGCGGGCTGTGGCAGAGATTGCGCTCGTCATAGACCACGCGGCCGAGCTCATGGCGCGCCAGCCCGAGTTCGATCAGAAGCTCTAGAACATCGGGTGCCGCGGGGCCGGGCAGTGGCAGGTAGTGCGCGCCGAGCGGGCAGCGAATGCCTTGCAGAGAATGGCCGCGCGCATTGCCGCCGGCCTGGTCTTCCAGCTCCAGCAAGGTGAAATCGATGCCCCGCTTGTGAAGCGCACGGGCGCAGGCCAGGCCGGCCACACCGCCGCCAACAATCAGCACCTCGGTGCGGCGCAGCGGGCCATCGCCGGCGGCGGGCAAGGGCTGGCGCAGCCGGTGGCCGCGCGCAGGCGTGGCGCCAACCCAGCCGCCTTGCAACTCCTGTGGCCCGCGTCCGCAGGACGCCAGGGCCAGGGCGCCAGCGCCGCCGAGCAGGCCGCGCCGCGAGATCAATGGACCTTGCCCCATTCCGCTTCGAACTCGTGGACCAGTTGCTGGTTTGACAGGCGGTTGGCCTCCAGCCCTGGCGGCCTGGCCATGTCGGGCGGAAAGTCAAACAAGGCCGGCAGGCTCTGCACGCTGAGGAACTTCAGACCCTCGGGCAGGGCGCGTGGCAAGGCGAAAGGTCGGCGCGAAGCCAGGATGAAGCCCCATTCGCCGAAGCTGGGCACATGGGCGTGGTAGGCCGTCGCTGTCAGGCCCACCGACTCGACCGTGGCCGCCACGGTCCAGAAGCTGCGCCGCGCGATCAGTGGCGAGGTGGTCTGGATCACCGCATAGCCCGAGGCGCTCAGGTGCTGGTCGACCAGCTGATAGAAGCTCGTCGTGTAGAGCTTGCCCAGCGAGAAATTGGACGGGTCGGGGAAGTCGATCACGATCACGTCGAAGCGTTCATCGACGGGCAGTTGGCCCAACCAGCCGAAGGCGTCGGTGTTGACGATTCTGAGCTTGGGGCTCAGGAGCGACTCGTGGTTCAGCTCGCGCAGCAAGGGCAAGGTCGAGAACAGCCGCGTCATGTGCGGATCCAGCTCCACCAGCGTGACCTGCTCGACGCTCGGGTACTTGAGGATCTCGCGCACTGCCATGCCGTCGCCGCCACCCAGCACCAGCACCTTCTTGGGCGCGCCATGCGCCGCCATCGCCGGGTGGACGAGTGCCTCGTGATAGCGGTACTCGTCGCGCGAATGGAACTGCAGGTTGCCGTTCAGGAACAGGCGCACGCCATTGCGGCCGCTCGTGACCACCACGCGCTGGTAGTCGCTCGATTCGCGCACCAGCATCTGTTCGCCGTAGAAGCGCTCTTCGGCCCAGCTTGTCAGTTGCTCGGCGCCCAGCATGGCCACCACGAGGGCGAGCAGGGTGAACGCGCAGGCGGTGGCATGCGCCCCCCAGCGCCGCAATTGCGGCTTGAAGAGGAACAGGGCCCACACTGCCACGAGCGCATTGAGCAGGCCGAAAGCGATGCCGGTGCGTATCAGCCCCAGATGCGGCACCAGCAGGAGCGGGAAGGCCAGCGCGACCAGCAGTGCACCGAGATAGTCGAAGGTCAGCACCTGCGAGACCAGGTCCTTCAGCGCATAGCGATGGCCGTGCTGGCTCTTCAGGATGCGCATCACCAGCGGAATCTCCAGGCCCACCAGTGCGCCGACCAGCAGCACCAGGGCATAGAGCAACCAGCGGAACTCGGTGAGATGCGCGGGCGGCAGCAGGCTGTGCGCAGCAAAGAGCGCCGCCGGCATCAGGCCGCCAATCAGGCCGACCAGCAGCTCGATGCGCAGGAACTGCGCCACCAGTTGCCGCTCGACAAAGCGCGAGAGCCAGGACCCCAGGCCCATCGCAAACAGATAGGTGCCGATGATGGTCGAGAACTGCAGGACCGAGTCGCCCAGCAGGTAGCTGGCCAGCGCACCTGCGGCCAGCTCATAGACCAGGCCGCAGGCCGCGACAACGAAGACGCTGGCGAGCAGCAGCAGCTCGGGCAGGGAGACGCGCGCGGCGGAATTGCCGGCCGGGATGTCAGTGGATGGCGGAGGCAACGATCAGTCCGATGGAGATGCACATGGAGCCGACCACGATGGCCAGTGCCAGGTTCTTGTGCTCGACGATTTCTTCCCAGAGCTTGTAGGGCGTGAGCTTGTCGATGATGACGAAGCTGATCCAGAACACCAGCACGCCGATGATGGCGTAGAGGATGGAGCCCAGCACGATGCCGGGCTTGAGGAATTCGAAACCGCTCATCTCAGCTCTCCTTGCATTGAATTCATTATTTGTGCCCACCGCCGCCGCCAAAGCCGCCGTAGGAGCCGCCTGAATAGCCCGGGCGCACGCCGCTGCCGCTGCTGTTGCGGCGGCATTGCTGGTATTCGGTGCTGGCCTCACCGTAGGCGTTCTTGTAGCTGTCGCAGTCGTCCTTGCTGCAGGCCCGCAGGAGGATGATCAGCAGGACGAAGGCAACGGCAATGATGATGATGGTGCGTACCAGGGAGCCGCCGCCGCTCAGGGCACTGGCATCACGGGCCAGGGCGGCGCCGCGATCGGCTGCAAGTCGGAAGCCCTTGGCCACTTCCGCGGCGTCCAGCTTGCGGCCGAGCGACCAGGTGATCTCAGCGCCACTGCGTTCGCTGCTCAGTAGCTCCGTGCTGCTCTCGTAGTCGCCCACCTGGACGCGGTCCTCGCGCTGCACGCGCCAGTAGAACTCGCCCAGCACATAGGTCGTCTTGGCAGCGTATTGCCAGCGCTGCTTGAAGCGCCGGCCCTGCCATTCCACATCGCTGCCGCCGGCCGTCTTGGGCACGCCGGTGAGCGGGCGCACCAGGCTCCAGCCTTCTTCGGTGTCCACCAGGAAGGCAAAGCCTTCCATGCGGTTGTAGAGCAGGTACTCGCGCCAAAAGGTCTGTTCTTCGTCGTCGCCGGGGTCCGGAATGTCGCAGCGCTCCTGATAGCCGACCACCTGCCAGGGCAGGGGCTTGCCATTGGGCAGCAGCGACAGCGAGCCCGTGGTTCCCAGCGGGATTTGCGGCTCCATGCCGTTCGACTGCGCGTAGTGCTCCAGGTCTGCGCCGGCGCCGCCGGAGATGTCGACGACGGCATGGCACTGGCCGCAGACGATGGACTTGGTCGTGCCGAGCTTGGGCTCCAGCGAGGCGCCGCAACTGGGGCAGGACATGGCGCGCGAGGCCAGCGTGGCTTCGCTGTCCTCTCGCAAGCCGGACATGGCCAGGTCGGCCAGGCGCACGGCGCGGCCGACCGACCATTGCGGCGGCTCGCTCAAGTAGTCGAGCGTGCCGACTTCGTCCTGGCTGTTGCGCAGGTCGGCCAGCAGGAATTCGCCCGCATGCTGCAGCGGTGGCTTGGGCAGCTCGCCCTCGGCCGCGCCCAGCGTGACCAGGGTCAGCGAGGCGACCCGCCAGGCCTGGCCGTCCAGCACCTGCTGCGCGCCGACGACCAGCGTGTGAGATGGCGGTGCCGGTTCGTTCAGCGGCGCGTCGAACGAAAAGACATAGGCGCCGTTGTCTTCGGACAGCCAGCCGCTTTTGCCGCCACGGCTGGCGCTGGGCCGCCCCGAGGCAGCCACACCCCCTTGAGGGGGCGGCATCGATGGCGATGCCTCGGGGGCTTCATCAAAGAGGGCATGCCACTCGTTCCAGACGCCGCCCTCGTAGCGCAGTTGCAGCCGCCCGACGAGCGTGAAGTCTGCGCCTGCATGGCGGCCGCGCGCCTGCAGCTGCAGCGGGCTGTGGTCCGCGAACAGCTCGGCGCTCTGGCCGATCTTGCGCAAGGCCTCGCCCTCGCGCAACAACGTGCTGCGACAGAAGCTGCAGATCGCGCTGGCCGAGGCGCTGGAAGCGAACTCGACCGGCGCGCCGCAGTTGGGGCAGGCCGCGGTCCAGCGGCGCTGCGGTGCGGTGGACTCAGCCAAGACTTATCCGAGCTTCTTCAGCAAGTCGGCCTTCTTGGCCGCGAACTCCTCGTCGGTGAGGATGCCCTTGGCCTTCAGGTCGCCGAGCTTCTCGAGCAAGCCCATGATGTCGTCCGCGCTCTGCGCCGCAGGAGCGGCTGGCGCTGCGGCCGCCGGGTGGGCGGTGCCCGCCAGGCCGGCTTGCAACTGCTGCGCCAGCACCTGGCCCATGGCCACGCCGGCGCCCAGTCCCATCGCATCGCCCGCCACGCCGCCACCTGACGCTGCACCCTTGGCCATCTCGGGCAATGACTGCGCGGTCTGGTACTGCATGAACTGGCCCATGTTCTGGCCGATCATGCCCATGCCGATCTTCTGGTCGAGGATCTTCTGGAGTCCTTCCGACAGCGACACGTTCTGCAGCGTCACGCCTTCGAGCTTCAGGCCGATGGCTTCGAAGGAGGGGGCGGTTGCTTCCTGCAGCGCCTTGGCGAACTCGACCTGGTTGGCAGCGAGGTCCAGGAACGGGATGCCGCTCTGCGCCACGGCATCGCTGATGTGCTGCAGCATCAGGCCACGCAACTGGCCGTCCAGCTCCGCCGCGGTGTACTGCTCGCGGGTGCCCGAGATCTGCTGATGGAACAGCTTGGGGTCGACGATCTTGTAGGCGTAGTTGCCGAAGGCGCGCAGGCGCACGGCGCCAAAGTCCTTGTCGCGGATCGTCACCGGCTGCTGGGTGCCCCAGCGCTGGTCGATCTGCTGGCGGGTGCTGAAGAAATAGACGTCGCTCTTGAACGGAGACTCAAACAGCTTGTCCCAGTTCTTCAGGTAGGTGAGCACCGGCAGCGTCTGCGTCGTCAGCTTGTACATGCCGGGGCCGAAGACGTCGGCCACCTTGCCTTCGTTGACGAACACCGCCATCTGCGACTCACGCACGGTCAGCGAGCCGCCGTACTGGATTTCCATGTCGGCAATCGGGAAGCGCCAGGCCAAGGTGCCATCGCCCTCTTCCGTCCACTGGATGATGTCTATGAACTGTTTCTTGATGAAGCTCATCAGGCCCATGGTGTTCCCCTCTCAATGCAATGCGGCCGTTTGCCGCGAGGCGCAGTATCCAACAGCCGCCCGCGGGCCCAAGCCATTTTGGATGGTTGGACCGCCAGCGCGCATGAACGGACCATGGTGGCACATGAGGCCGCAAAATACGCTCCCATGAAAACCTGCCGCAGCGTCAGCATCCAGACCGAGGATTTCGACCTCACGGCCGAGGCCGCCGCCCTGCGCGAGGGCGATGGTGGCATCGGTGCCGTGGTGGCCTTCGTCGGCACCGTGCGCGATGCGGCGGATGCCCGCCCGGTCCAGTTGATGGAGCTGGAACATTACCCGGGCATGACGGAGTCGGCCATCGCCGGCATGATCGACCAGGCCTTCGAGCGCTTCGAGATCCGCGCCGCCCGGGTGATCCACCGGGTCGGTGCCCTGGCGGCCCGGGATCAGATCGTCCTGGTGCTGGTGGCCTCGCGCCATCGCGGCCAGGCTTTCGAGGCCTGCGAGTTCCTGATGGACTACCTGAAGACCCAGGCGCCGTTCTGGAAGAAGGAACATGGCCCGGAAGGTGCGCAGTGGGTGGACGCCCGCGAGGCGGACGACGCGGCGCTGGCGCGTTGGGGTGTCAATTCAAGGAACGGAGCGGGATGAGCGCAATGATTCATGGGCTGGCAGTGGCGGGCGGTGCAGCGGCCGGTGCCTTGCTCCGCTGGCGGGTCGGGGTCTCGTTCAACGCCCTGTGGCTGGGCTTCCCGCTGGGAACGCTCCTGGTGAATGTGCTGGGCGGCTTTGCCATCGGCATGGCGCTGGAATGGTTCGGCCGCCAGCCGGATGAACTGCTCAAGGTTTTGCTGGTGACCGGCTTCCTGGGCGGCCTGACCACGTTTTCGGCCTTCTCGGGCGAGTCGCTGTCGCTCTTGCAGCGCGGCCACACCTGGATGGCGCTGGGCCATGCGGCGGCCCATGTGCTGGGCTCGCTGGCGGCGGCGGCGCTGGGCATGGGGATGATTCGTTTGATCCTGGACAAAGCCTAGGGTCTTGAAATTGCGGCCCTGGGGTCCCACTTGCTCGGGAACCGGAGGATTTTCCCCATGCGAGTCGACAAACTCACCACCCGATTTCAAGAAGCGCTGAACGAGGCGTCCAGCCTCGCCGTCACGCGCGACAACCCCTATATCGAACCCGTGCACCTCTTGTCAGCGATGCTGATGCAGGAGGACGGCCCGCGTGCCCTGCTGGAGAGAGCCGGCGTCAAGGTGCCGGCGCTCAAGTCTGCGCTCGACAGCCTGCTTGCCGGTCTCCCTCAGGTGCAGGGCGAAGGCCAGCAGGTGGGCGCCGGGCGCGACCTGGTCAGCCTGCTGCAAACTGCAGAGAAGGAAGCCTCCAAGCGCGGCGACCACTACATCGCCAGCGAGATGTTCCTGCTCGCCCTGGCGGATGCCAAGACCGACCTGGCCGGGGTCGTGCGCGGCCATGGCCTGACCCGCCAGGCGCTGGAGACAGCGATTGAAGCCGTTCGCGGCGGCCAGAAGGTGGACAGCCAGGAAGCCGAGGGCCAGCGCGAGGCACTGAAGAAATACACCCTGGACCTGACCGAGCGCGCCAAGCAGGGCAAGCTCGACCCGGTGATCGGCCGCGACGACGAAATCCGCCGCGCCATCCAGGTCCTGCAGCGCCGCACCAAGAACAACCCGGTGCTGATCGGCGAACCCGGCGTGGGCAAGACGGCCATCGTCGAGGGTCTGGCCCAGCGCATCGTCAATGGTGAAGTGCCGGAGACGCTGAAAGACAAGCGCGTGCTGGTGCTGGACATGGCGGGCCTGCTCGCCGGCGCCAAATTCCGGGGCGAGTTCGAGGAGCGGCTCAAGGCCGTCTTGAAGGAAGTGGCCATGGATGAAGGCCGCATCATTCTCTTCATTGACGAGATCCACACCATGGTGGGCGCCGGCAAGGCCGAAGGCGCCATCGATGCCGGCAATATGCTCAAGCCCGCGCTGGCCCGCGGCGAACTGCATTGCATCGGCGCGACCACGTTGGATGAGTACCGCAAGTACGTCGAGAAAGACGCCGCGCTGGAGCGTCGTTTCCAGAAGGTGCTGGTGGACGAACCGAGTGTGGAAGCGACCATCGCCATCCTGCGCGGCCTGCAAGAGCGCTATGAGGTTCACCATGGCGTCGAGATCACCGACCCGGCCATCGTGGCCGCGGCCGAGCTGAGCCATCGCTACATCACCGACCGATTCCTGCCCGACAAGGCCATCGACCTGATCGACGAGGCCGCGGCCAAGGTCAAGATCGAGCTCGACTCCAAGCCCGAGGTGATGGACAAGCTGGACCGCCGCATGATCCAGCTCAAGATCGAGCGCGAGGCGGTGCGCCGCGAGAAGGACGAGGCCTCGCAGAAGCGCCTGGCCCTGATCGAGGAAGAACTCCTGAAGCTCGGGCGCGAGTACGGCGAGCTGGAAGAGATCTGGACCAACGAGAAGGCGCAGGCCCAGGGTTCGGCCCACGTCAAGGAAGAGATCGACCGCATCAAGCAGCAGATCGAGGAGTTGAAGCGCAAGGGTGACTTCAACAAGGTGGCCGAGCTGCAATACGGCCGCCTGCCCGAACTTGAAGCGAGCCTGAAGGAGGCGCAAGCCAAGGAAGCCGGCAAGAGCGGCACTGGCACGCCCAACAAGCTCCTGCGCACCCTGGTCGGCTCGGAAGAAATTGCCGAAGTCGTGGCGCGTGCCACCGGCATCCCGGTCTCCAAGCTGCTGCAGGGCGAGCGCGACAAGCTGCTCAAGATGGAAGCCAAGCTGCACGAGCGCGTGGTGGGTCAGGACGAGGCGATCACGGCCGTGGCCGACGCCATCCGCCGCTCGCGTGCCGGCCTGTCAGACCCGAACCGGCCGCTGGGCTCCTTCCTGTTCCTCGGCCCCACCGGCGTGGGCAAGACCGAGCTGTGCAAGGCCTTGGCCGGCTTCCTGTTCGACAGCGAAGATCACATGATCCGCATGGACATGAGCGAGTTCATGGAGAAGCATTCGGTCTCGCGCCTGATCGGCGCGCCGCCGGGCTATGTGGGCTACGACGAAGGCGGCTACCTGACGGAAGCCGTGCGCCGCAAGCCCTACAGCGTGCTCCTGCTCGATGAAGTCGAGAAAGCGCATCCGGATGTGTTCAATGTGCTCCTGCAGGTGCTGGACGATGGTCGCCTGACCGACGGCCAGGGCCGCACGGTGGACTTCAAGAACTGCGTGATCGTGATGACCAGCAACCTCGGTTCGCAGCACATCATGCAGCTCGCCGGCGAGCCGAGCGAGGTGATCCGCGATGCGGTGTGGGAAGAGGTGAAGGCGCATTTCCGGCCCGAGTTCCTGAACCGCATCGACGAGACCGTGGTCTTCCATGCGCTGGACAACAAGAACATCGCAGCGATTGCCAAGATCCAGCTGCGTGCGCTGGAAGAGCGCCTGGCCAAGCTGGAGATGAGCCTGGACGTCGGCGAGGACGCGTTGGCCGAGCTGGCCAAGGTCGGCTTCGACCCGGCCTTCGGTGCGCGGCCCCTGAAGCGCGCGATCCAGCAGCGCATCGAGAATCCGCTGTCGAAGTTGATCCTGCAAGGGCGCTTCGGGCCGAAGGACGTGATCCCGGTGCATATCGACGGCGGCGAGTTCTCGTTCGAGCGCGTGGTGCACTGATCGCCAGCATGAGCGCAAGGCTGGGTCGGCTCTCCTTAGAATCGGCCCACCTTCCGCATGACGCCCTGATGACACAGGGCGTGACCGAATGACCGCCACTGCTGCCGTTGCGCCCGCTCCCTCTCCCGTCGTCATCATCGGTGCGGGCCTTGCCGGCCTGACCGTCGCCCTGCACCTGGCCGACAAGCTGCCGGTCATCGTGCTCGCCAAGCGCGAGCTGACCGAAAGCGCCACGGCCTGGGCGCAGGGCGGCATCGTCGGCGTGCTGGGCAGCGACGACAGCATCGACAGCCATGTGCGAGACACGCAGGACGCCGGCGCCGGCCTGGTGGACGAAGCCACGGCCCGCTTCATCGCCGAGCGCAGCGCGCAGGCGGTGGAATGGCTCGTGCAGCAAGGTGTGCCGTTTACTCCTGATGACGATGGCCCACTCGGCCTGCACCTGACCCGCGAAGGCGGCCACGCGGTGCGTCGCATCGCGCATGCGGCCGATGCCACCGGCAAGGCCATCCACGACCAGCTGCTGGCGGCCGCCAAGGCGCATCCGAACATCAGCCTGCGCGAACGCTGGATGGCGCTGGACCTGATCACTTCCCGCCATCTGCAGCGCAGCGAACAACCGCGTTGCTACGGCGTCTATGCGCTGGACATCGACAGCCGCAAGGTCGAGACGCTGGCCGCGAGCGCCGTGGTGCTGGCCACCGGCGGCGCCGGCAAGGTGTACCGCTACACCACCAACCCCGACACGAGCACGGGCGACGGCATCGCCATGGCCTGGCGGGCTGGCTGCCGGGTGGCGAACATGGAGTTCATCCAGTTCCATCCGACCTGCCTCTACCACCCGCAGGAGCGCAGTTTCCTGATCACCGAGGCCTTGCGAGGCGAGGGTGCTTATCTCAGGCTCCCGGACGGCACGCGTTTCATGGCCGCGCATGACGAGCGCCTGGAGCTGGCGCCGCGCGACATCGTTGCCCGAGCCATCGACTTCGAGATGAAAAAGCATGGTGTCGACCATGTGTGGCTCGATGCCACGCACCTGGGCGAAGCCTTTCTGAAGGAACATTTCCCCACCATCCATGCCCGCTGCCTGAAGCTCGGCATCGACATCGCCCAGCAGCCGATTCCTGTCGTGCCGGCCGTGCATTTCACCTGCGGCGGCGTGGTGACCGACCTGCGCGGCCGCTGCGACCTGCCCGGCCTCTATGCCGTCGGTGAGACCAGCTACACCGGCCTGCATGGCGCCAACCGCCTGGCCAGCAATTCACTGCTGGAATGCGTGGTGCTGGGCCAGACCTGTGCCGACGACATCATGGCCGAGGCCAAGCCCGCGGCCGCTATGCCGCCGGCCTGGGACGAAAGCCAGGTGGAAGACGCCGACGAGCAGGTGGTGATCGCCCACAACTGGGACGAGCTGCGGCTGCTGATGTGGAACTATGTGGGCATCGTGCGCACCACCAAGCGGCTGGAGCGGGCCCTGCATCGCATCTCGCTGCTGCGCAGCGAGATCGATGACTACTACGCCAACTTCCGCGTCACGCGGGACCTGCTGGAGCTGCGCAACCTGGTGGACTGCGCCGAGCTGATCGTTCGCTCGGCCTTGCTACGCCATGAGAGCCGCGGCCTGCATTACAGCCGCGACTATCCGGATACCTTGCCGGCCAGTTTCCCGACCGTCCTGATCGCCGAGCGGCGCAGAGCTTAGGCCTTGGCGTGCAGAGCCCGGCGGGCCTGGACGAAGTTGAAGGCGTAACGCACCGACTCATTGATCGCCGAATCGATCTCCAGACGTTCCGGCTCCGTGAGGTAGAACGAGAAATCGACCGCGTGACGGATGTAGCGCGGCGGCAGGCGGTTCAGCGCGACGCAGGCCACGTCCACGAGCAGGTCGTTGTTGTCGATCTGCGGGAACTGAGGTGCCAGCTTCTGCACCGTGGCGAAGACTTCGCGTTCGTGATGGTTGTAGAGCGAGCTGAAGTCGGAGGTTTGCATGGCGGGGCTACTCTTCAAGTCTGGCGATATGCCGACTTTATAGCCTGAGCAGCCCGCGCCAAGGCGTCGGGCTGACCCTAGTCAAACAAACCGCAGCTGCAGGCTTCAGGCGGCGCCGATGCCGCTCTTCATGCCGGCGGCCTTGAGCTTGTGCGCTGCGACGAAGTCCAGCATGCGCTCGATGCAGCCGGCCGCCTGGCCGCGGACAGGCTCGGCCACCTCGATCTCGCCCTGGCCGGTTTCGAGGCAGTCGATGATGCCTTGCAAGGCGTTCATCGCCATCCATGGGCAGTGGGCGCAGCTCTTGCAGCTGGCTGCATTGCCGGCGGTGGGCGCCTCGATCAGGGTCTTGCCCGGCGCCAATTGGCGCATGCGGTGCAGGATGCCGTTGTCGGTGGCAACTATGTACTCCTTGGCTGTGCCTTCGACAACCGCCTTGATCAGGGCCGAGGTCGAGCCGACCACATGGGCCATCTCGACCACGCTCTTCGGTGACTCGGGGTGCACCAGGATCATTGCGTCCGGATGCTGCTCTCTCAGGAGGTCCAGCTCCAGGCCCTTGAACTCGTCGTGCACGATGCAGGCGCCGTTCCACATCAGCATGTCGGCGCCGGTCTGTTCCTGGATGTAGCGGCCCAGGTGCCGGTCGGGCGCCCAGAGGATCTTCTCGCCCTTGGCATGCAGGTCGGCCACGATGTCCAGGGCGCAGGAGCTGGTGACCATCCAGTCGGCGCGTGCCTTCACGGCAGCGCTGGTGTTGGCATACACCACCACCTGGCGGTCCGGATGGGCATCGCAGAAGGCGGCGAATTCGTCGGCCGGGCAGCCGAGGTCCAGGGAGCAGGTGGCGTCCAGGTCGGGCATCAGCACGCGCTTCTCGGGGCTCAGGATCTTGGCCGATTCGCCCATGAAGCGAACGCCGGCCACGACCAGGGTCTGCGCCGCATGGTCGCGGCCGAAGCGGGCCATTTCAAGAGAGTCGGAGACGATGCCGCCGGTTTCCCAGGCCAGGTCCTGCAGGTCGCCGTCCACGTAATAGTGGGCGACCAGCACAGCGTTGTGCGCCTTGAGCAGGGCGGCGGCGCGGGCCTTCAGCGCGACACGCTGGTCGGGGGTGAGAGGCGCTGGCACCTTGGCCCAGGCATGGGCCGTGCAGCTTTCGCCAGCGGCGTCCTGGCGGGTGTAGTCGAAGAGAACCTGATCCATGGCCGGCATCCTAGCGCAGGGCCCATGGCGATGCGGAGCCAGGGTTTCAGGCCGAGGCGAAGAATCGGCTGGGCGGCATGCCCACGGTGCGTCGCACCATGGCCGAGAACGCGCTGGCGTTCGCATATCCCAGCTCGGCGGCGATGTGCGCCATCGGCCGCGCACGGGCGGCCAGCGTCAGTGCGTGGGCCAGCAGGACCTGGGAGCGCCATTGCGCAAAGCTCGTGCCCAGCTCTTCGCGGAACAGTCGCGAAACGGTGCGCGCACTGGCGCCGGCCTCGGCCGCCCAGGCTTCCAGGCTTTGCTGGCGCTCGGGTGCCTCCAGCATGGCCTGGCAGAGCTTGCGCAGGCGGGCATCGCGGGGCAGGGCGATGCCCAGGCTCAGCGGCTTGGCGCGTTTCAGCTCATCGAGGACCAGCTCGGTCAGCAGCGCCTCCCGGCGTGCCTCGATCCTCTCATCCAGCTCGATGGCCAGTTGCAGCACCAGCTCGCGCAGCAGCGGCGCCACTTCAAGTACCCGGCATCCGGACCATATGGACTCTTCCAGCAGGCTGGGCAGGAGGTACAGCGTGCGCAGCTCGGCCTGCTCGATGGCGGTGACCGCATGGGTGATGCCGGCCGGAATCCAGACTGCCCGCGAGGGCGGCACGATGAAGGTGCTCTCGTCCGTGCCCACACGCACCGCGCCGCTGGTCGAGAAGACCAGCTGGCACCAGTCATGGTGATGCGGATGGATGTCCATCTGATGCTCCATGCGCCGCGCCTTGCCCCGAATCGGGCGCGCGGCCGTGGGTTCATGGAGCGACGGATCCAGGGGAGGCAAAGAGCGCCGAGCGGGCCGGGAGGCTTGGGTCGAGGGTCTGGACGGGTGCATGGCCGGAATTCGACAATGTTTGTCGAACTATCGCATGCCGGCCGAAAGCTCGCGGCCTACATTGGATCCATGAATTCAGCGACCCTCGCCCTCGACCCGCGCACCCAGGCCCGGCGCGACATCAGCACCATCAGCCTGATCGGCCTGGCACATGGCACCTCGCATTTCTTTCACATGCTGCTGCCGCCGCTGTTTCCGGCTTTCATCGGTGAGTTCGGGCTGAGCTATTCGCAGCTGGGCCTGCTGGTCACCACCTTTTTCGTGATCTCGGGCATCGGCCAGGCCACGGCCGGCTTTGTGGTGGACCGCATCGGCGCCAGGCCGGTGCTGTTTGCAGCGCTGGGCTGCTTCGTGCTGGCTTCGCTTGCCGCGGGCCTGGCGGGCGGCTTCGGCGGTCTGATGCTGGCCGCGGCGCTGGCGGGTCTTGGCAACTCGCCCTTCCATCCGGTGGACTTCACCATTCTCAACAAGCGTGTTTCGCAGCCCCGGCTGGGCCATGCGTTCTCGGTGCACGGCATCACAGGCAACCTCGGCTGGGCGTTGGCACCGGTGTTCTCCATCGGCATTTCACAGGCCACGGGCAACTGGCGCTTCGCCTACGTCGGCACCGCCCTGGTCGCGCTCACGGTCCTCGCCTTGCTTGTCTGGCAGCGCCAGGCCATTGACGACAGGGAAGGGAGTTGGGCCCACGCCAAGCCGGCGCCGGGCGCCCGGCCCGAGCATCCGATGGCCTTCCTGAAGCTGCCCTCGGTCTGGCTCTGCTTCAGCTTCTTCTTCTGGACCACGGCAGCGCTGTCGGCCATCCAGAGCTTTGCCAGCCCGGCGCTGCAGGCGATGTACGGCCTGCCGGTGAGCTTGACCGCCTATGTGGTGACCGGCTACATGCTGTGCGGTGCGGCGGGCATGGTGGTGGGCGGCTTTCTGGTGGCTCGGGTCGAGCGGCTGGAGCGCAGCATCGCCTTCGCGATGGCATTGGCCGCCTGCCTGCTGCTCCTGACGGCCAGCGGCTGGCTGCCTCCCCTGGCGGCGGCGGCCGTGGCAGCGCTGGCGGGTTTCGGCACCGGCCTGGCCGGCCCTTCGCGCGACATGCTGATCAAGCGCGCCGCGCCTCCGGGCGCCACCGGCCGGGTCTACGGCACCGTGTATTCGGGCCTGGACGTCGGCTTTGCGCTGGCCGCGCCGGTGTTCGGCGCCTTGCTGGATGGCGGCCATCCCGCCGCCATCTTCGCGGGCTCGGCGTTGGCCTTGTGCCTGGGTGTCGCCTCGGCCGGGCTGGTGGGCATCGGGCTGGTGCGGCGTCGGCAACAGCCGCTTGCATAGGCTGCACTTGTCGGTTTCCAGGGCGGCTAGGATCGTCGCTCCGCATAAGCTCTGGAGACCGATGTGACACCCAAGAACACCATCTGCATCTGGTACGACGGCGGCGCCAAGGAGGCGGCCGAGTTTTACGCCAGGACCTTCCCGGACAGTGCGGTGAAGGCCGTGCATCACGCTCCGTCTGACTACCCCTCCGGCAAGGCTGGCGATGTGCTGACGGTCGAGTTCACCGTCTGCGGCATTCCCTGCATCGGGCTGAACGGCGGTTCGGCCTTCAAGCAGACCGAGGCCTTCTCCTTCCAGATCGCTACCGACGACCAGGCCGAGACCGACCGGCTCTGGAACGCCATCGTCGGCCATGGCGGCCGCGAAAGCGCCTGTGGCTGGTGCAAGGACAAATGGGGCCTGAACTGGCAGATCACGCCGCGCGTGCTGACCGATGCGATGGCCGACCCTGACCGTGCAGTGGCCA
Source organism: Paucibacter sp. JuS9 (assembly GCF_044043925.2). Taxonomy (NCBI): domain Bacteria; kingdom Pseudomonadati; phylum Pseudomonadota; class Betaproteobacteria; order Burkholderiales; family Sphaerotilaceae; genus Roseateles; species Paucibacter sp. JuS9. The sequence continues at coordinate 2,612,362 of NZ_CP194172.1, read as the reverse complement.
AGCGGGTCTTCGAGGCCATGATGCAGATGGGCAAGATCGATATTGCCGCCATCGAGGCGGCGCGGCGCGGCTGAGCGTCGGGCTGACCGCTCAGCGCTTGATCGCCCGCTTCTCGGGCGTACTCTCGAGCGATCGGCAGGTCAGCGGTGTCGTGCCTGCGCCGTCGTAGAAGCAGATCGCCAGGGCCGGCGTCTCATAGGTCACGGCGGCGCCACCGACAAAGGTGACGAACAAATCCTTCTGCACCGAGTTCGACGCGGCGAAGCCCTTGGGCCGGGGCGTGCCGTAGACGATCTTGGCAGCCAGCATCTTGCCCTCGAGCTCACTGCGGTATTCCGGCCGCACGGCCGTGAGCTTGGCCATGTCGTAGATCGTGCGGGCCTGGTCCTTGGGCATCTTCAGCGAGATCGTGCTGGGGATGCCCCGACTCAGGATGTAGACGGGCGCACCGGTGTTGTCGCCGTTGAAGAAGCTGGCGAACTTCACATAGCGCACGCGGCCGGCTGCGGCCATCGGGCCCGCCGCTCCCAGCTTCTGCAACTCGGTCTCGAGCGACTGGTCGGGGAACACCGCGCCCGAGCCACCGCAGCGCATGCCGTTGGCGCCGCCGTTGTTGTACAGGCCGAGGTCGCGGCAGGTGCTGACGCGCAGCACCTCGGTGGCCATGTCGTAGTCCTCGATCTTGATCGGCGTGAAGGTGTAGATGCGCTGGGGCAGGGGCTGCGCCTCGCGCTCGAAGATCCGCTCGACGTAGCCCTTCTTCTCGGCCGCCAGCTGCTGATCGAAGGCCTCCTTGTCGAAGGGGCTGCTGAACTTGGCCTCGTAGTCGAGCAGGCGGCGTGTCTGCAGATATGCCAGGAAGTCGGCACGCAGCTTGGGGCGCAGCTTCTCCTCGCTGCGCAGGCCGTTGACGTACCAGTCGATGGCTTGCAGGGAGCCGTCGTCCACGACGGGCTGGGTCGACAGGCTCAAGGGCGCATGGTCGATCAGGCCCCAGCGATCATCGGCACCCTTGCCGCCATTCAGTGACGAAGCCAGGCGCTCGAAGGTCTGACGCTGGGCGATGAGCGCCTGTTGCTGCGCGACGACGGCCGGATCGCCGAGGGCCTGGGCAAAGGTCGAATCGGGGTTGCCCCCGCGCACCAGCACGACGCGCCAGCGCGAGCCATAGGTCCAGCGATTGCTGCCTCCGCAGGAGCCCGAGGCGCCGAAATGCCGGCAGCCGACCTGCGCCCCACCGTTGCCACTGGCGGCCGTCCAGACGGTCGACCACCATTCGATCGGACGCTGCTTGCCGAGCGTGGCGAGTTCCTTCGGAGTCGGCAGGCGCCAGTCGGAAAAACCGGCCAGGCGGCTGTTCTGCGCCAGCGCCATGGCCTCGGGCCAGGTCAGTTCGGCCAGCTCACCCCGGCAGGCGTCGATTGGAACCGTGCCATCGCGCCGCGCCATGCATTTGGCCCACTGCAGTCCGGTGGCAGGATCGACCCAGACGCCGGCCTGCTCGCCCGCACCCGAGGCAGCCGCACTGGCGGGCTCCGCCGCCTGTGCATGCGCGGTCGAGGCCGCGAGCAATGGAGTCAGGAACAGTGCGCTCAGGGCAAGGCGAATCATGGCAAGTCTTTCTCGTCGATGAAGTGAAGCCGGGTCCATTTTCAAAGCCGTTCCATTGGCGCTTGCTGACGGCGCTGCAATTGCGCTGAAGCGCATTCCCAGGACTTGCTGTTTGCCGGCCCCTGTGGGCGGGGTGGCTGCCGCTTGGCTTTCGTCAAGCTGGCTGGCGCTACAGTCGGAGGCGATGAACACCACCCATTCTTCAGCCGGCGCCCGTCTCGCCGGACACGCCCTCGTCGAGGCCCTATTGGCCCAGGGAGTCGATACCGTCTTCGGCGTTCCCGGCGAGAGCTATCTCGCCGTGCTGGATGGCTTTCACGAGCACCGCGACAAGATCCGCTTCATCGCCTGCCGACAGGAAGGCGGCGCGGCCTTCATGGCCGAGGCACAAGGCAAGCTGAGCGGTCGGCCCGGTATCTGCTTCGTGACCCGCGGCCCTGGCGCGACGAACGCCAGCATCGGCCTGCACACGGCCTTCCAGGATTCGACGCCGATGATTCTCTTCATCGGCCAGGTGGCGGCCGACCAGCGCGACCGCGAGGCCTTCCAGGAGGTCGACTACCGGCAGATGTTCGGCCCTGGCACGCTCGGCATGGCCAAGTGGGTGGGCGAGGTGCACGACGCCGACCGGCTGCCTGAGTACGTGGCGCGGGCCTTTCACACGGCCATGCAGGGCCGGCCCGGCCCGGTGGTGCTGGTGCTGCCGGAAGACATGCTCACGCGCATGACCAGCGCGGCGGCGCTGCCCCGTGTGCGGCCGGCCGAGGCCGCGCCCACGCCGGCTGCCCTGGCCGAGTTGCGCGAGCGCTTGCTGGATGCCAGCAAGCCGCTGCTGATCGTCGGTGGTGGTGGCTGGAGCGCAGACAGCACGGCCGCCTTGCAGCGCTTTGCCGAGGCGTGGAGCTTGCCGGTGGGCTGTGCGTTCCGCTTCCAGGACCTGTTCGACAACAGCCACCCGAACTATGCCGGCGACGTGGGCATCGGCATCAATCCGAAGCTCGCTGCGCGCGTGCGTGAGGCCGACCTGATCATCGCCATCGGGCCGCGCCTGGGCGAGATGACGACCAGCGGCTACACCCTCCTGCAAGCCCCGCGGCCGCTGCAGCAGCTGGTGCACATCCATGCTGGCGCCGAAGAGCTGGGCCGCGTCTATGCAGCTGACTTGATGATCAATGCCAGCATGGGTTGTGCTGCCCAGGCGCTTGAGTCGCTGGCGCCGCCCAGCTCGGTGCCCTGGGCCGAATGGACCCGCACCGCCAATGCCGACTACGTGGCCAACTGCGTGCCGACGCCCGTGAGCCCGCTGGACATGGCCGAGGTCGTGAAGCAGCTTTCCACGTTGCTGCCCGAAGGCACGATCTTCACCAATGGCGCCGGCAATTACGCGGGCTGGCTGCACCGCTTCCATGGCTACAGCGCGCTGCATCAGTTTGGCCGCACCCAGCTGGCGCCGACCAGCGGAGCCATGGGCTATGGCGTGCCGGCGGCCGTGGCTGCGGCGCTGCTTCAACAGGACCGCTGGGTGGTCAATATCGCCGGCGATGGAGACTTCCTGATGACGGGCCAGGAACTGGCCACGGCCACGGGCTATGGCGCGAAGAAGCTCATCTCCGTGGTGGTGGACAACGGCACTTACGGCACCATCCGCATGCACCAGGAGCGCGAGTATCCGGGCCGCGTGTCCGGCAGCGATCTGTTCAACCCGGACTTCGCTGCTCTGGCCGAGGCCTACGGCTGGCGCTCTGCACGGGTCGAGTCGACAGGCGAATTTGAGCCAGCGCTGCGCGCTGCCATCGCCGAACCGGGCAAGCCGACGCTCTTGCACCTGCGCCTGTCCAGCGATGTGTCGACCAGCCGCAGCAGCTTGTCCGCCATCCGCGCCGCCGCCGAGCAGCGCCTTGCCTGAGCGGCATCTGAAACAATGCGGCCATGAACAAGACTGAATTCACACTGCGCGGCGAGTACATCGAACTGGACAAGCTGCTCAAGGCCACCGGCCTGGCTGAAAGCGGCGGCCGGGCCCGCGTCATGATCACCGAAGGCCAGGTGCAGGTGGACGGCCAGCCCGAGAGCCGCAAGACCGCCAAGATCCGCGCCGGCCAGCGTGTCCAGCTCGCGGGCGAGTTGATCCTTGTCCTGGCGGCCGACGCCTGATGTCTTCATGAGGGGTGCCGCATGAACAGCTTTTCCACCTGCGATATCTGCGACGCCTACAAGGCCGATGCCAGCGGCGTGCTGCGCGTGCTGCCCGGCGGGCTGTACCGGAGCTATGGCGCCCGAACGAGCTTTGCCGGTGCGATCAGCACCGTGCGCTGCCTGGACGACAACAGCAAGGTCAAGGCCGCTGTGGAAAGCCCGGGCGAGGGCCGGGTGCTGGTGGTGGATGGTGGTGGCTCGATGCAACGCGCGCTGCTGGGCGGCAACCTGGCCGCCGCAGCTGCGCGCAATGGCTGGGCGGGCCTGCTGATTCACGGCTGCGTGCGCGACCTGGCCGAGCTGAGGCGGGCCGACATCGGCATCCTGGCCCTCGGCCATGTGCCCATGCCCACCGAGCGCCAAGGGCAGGGCACGAGCGACGTGGCCCTGCAGCTGCATGGCCTGCTGATACGTCCCAACGAATGGCTCTACGCCGACGAGGATGGCGTCGTCGTCAGCGCAGCGCCCTTGCACGCCCGAGCTGAATGAGAACCGGAGCCCGCATGCTAGACCGCCTCACCCTGGCTGCCCTCGCCGTCACTGCCATGCTGGGCGGCGCTGCCCGCGCCGACACGCTGATCCACGCCGGACGGCTGATCGACGTGGACCAGGGCAAGGTGCTGGAGCAGATGTCCATCGTCATCAAGGACGGCCGCATCAGCGAGGTGAAGGCCGGCTACATCGATGCCGCGGGCTATTCGCCCTATCACGACCTGCGCGCGCAGACGGTGATGCCCGGCCTGATCGACATGCATGTGCATGTCTCGGGCGAAAGCAGTGGCGCGAGCGGCGCGACCGACCGCTTCCTTCTGAACCCGGCCGACTACGCGCTGCGGGCCACGCAATACCTGAACCGCACGCTCAATGCCGGCTTCACCACGGTGCGCGACCTGGGCGCCGGCAATGGCCTGGCCATCAGCCTGCGCGACGCGGTGCGCAAGGGCTGGATCAAGGGCCCACGCATCTTTGCTGCCGGCAAGGGCATTGCCACCACCGGTGGCCATGGCGACCCGAGCAATGCGCTCAACCTGGAGTACAGGCACGACCACGGCCCCGAAGGCGGCGTGATCAACGGCGCTGCCGAAGCCCGCAAGGCCGTGCGCCAGCGCTACAAGGAGGGCGCCGACCTGATCAAGATCACCGGCACCGGTGGCGTCTTGAGCCTCGCGAAGAACGGCCACAACCCACAGTTCATGGAAGACGAGGTCGAGGCCATCGTCAAGACCGCGCGCGACTACGGCTTCGCGGTGGCCGTGCATGCCCATGGCCGCGACGGCATCATGCGTGCGGTCAAGGCTGGTGTCGATTCCATCGAGCATGGCACCTACATGGACGACGAGATCATGCGCGAGATGAAGGCGCGTGGCACCTGGTTCGTGCCGACCATCTCCGCCGGCAAGTTCGTGGCCGACAAGGCCAAGGTTGATGGCTATTTCCACGAATTGGTGCGGCCCAAGGCCGCCGCCATCGGCCCCTTGATCCAGGCCACCTTCGGCCGCGCCTACAAGGCCGGCGTCAAGATTGCCTTCGGCACCGATGCCGGCGTGGCGCCGCATGGCACGAACGGCCAGGAATTCATCTACATGGTCGAGGCCGGCATGACGACCATGGATGCGATCAAGTCCGCCACCGTCAATGCCGCGCAGCTGCTGCGCCAGAGCGACCAGCTGGGCAGCATTGCGCCAGGCAAGCTGGCCGATGTGGTGGCCGTGAATGGCGACCCGCTGCGCGACATCAGCCTGATGACCAAGCTCAGCTTCGTGATGAAGGACGGCGTGGCGGTCAAGCCCTAGTCATTGTCGGAGGGGCGTCGGCGGCCGGCTTGGCGCGCGACCAGTGGATGGCGACGTTGGTCAGGATCATCACCAGGATCAGGTCGCCCCACAGCGTGTACCAGAGCCAGGCATCCTTGCTCAGCAGGCAGGCGACCGCCAGGTTGACGCCGGCCAGCAGCAAGCCCATCAGACACATGCCGGCCGACAGCCGCTGCGTGTTCAGGTCCTTGTAGACCAGGTAGTTGCTGAAGCGCAGCCCCAGGTTCTTGCCACCCATCAGCGCGTCCACACCAAAGCAGGCCGCAACGATGCTGCCGATGACGGTTGCCTTCAGCTGCACCGCGAACTCCGAATCGAAGTACCAGGAAAAGCCGGCCGAGAGCAGCAGGATGACGATGCCGAACAACGCCATGCCGCCGAGGATGTCGACCTTGCGGGTGGCCCAGCGGTTGATGGCCCATTGCATCGGCAGCATGGCGAGGCCGGCGCCGGCCGTGACCAGCGCTGCGGTGCGCAGATCGGTCGTCTTGCCGAGCACGAAAAACAGCAGGCCCAGCGCGATGTCGGCGGCAATGGCCGGCCCCTGGTTCTTCAGGCGCGAGAAGTCGATGCCCTGGGCCGCGACCGGCTTGCGCCTGGCCTGCATCTGCAGCAGGCGCGGCAGATAGGCAAAGGGCTCGGGATGCGATTGATAGGCCACCTGCCCGTCAAGCGTGGCCCGCACGCCGTAGTTCCAGGCCGAGCGCGGACCCAGCTCGAAGACCAGTTCGCCCTGGGCCGTGGGCAGGCTGATGCGATGCAGCCGGTAGGGGCCGCTCGTGAAGCTGAAGCCGTCTTCCAGGGTGCGGCCCTCGTGCGTCAGCAACAGGCGCGAAGCGGTCAGCCCCGATTCAAAGCGCAGCTCGTAGCGAACACCGGCGACGGTGACGGGGAAGCGGTAGGTCCAGAGTTTCATGGCGTCAGGTCTCAGCGCAGCACTTGCAGGAGCTGCTCCAGGCCGCCTGCGTTGATCGCCACCATGGCCTGCTCGCGCACCTTGGGCTTGGCATGGAAAGCCACGGAAAGACCAGCGGCGCCCATCATCGGCAGGTCGTTGGCGCCGTCGCCCACGGCGATGCATTGCTCGGGCGTCGCGCCGATTTCGGCAGCGCATTGCACGAGCATGCGGCGCTTCTCCTCGCCGTCGCAGATGTCGCCCCAGGCCTGCATCATGAGAGCGCCGGTCAGCTTGCCGTCGATGATTTCCAGCTCGTTGCTGCGCACGTAATCCATGCCCAGCTCCGCCGCGACGAATCGGGTGAAGAAGGTGAAGCCGCCGGAGACCAGCACCAGCTTGAGCCCCGCAGCCTTCAGGGCCGCGCAGAGCTCGCGCGCCCCCGGATTGAACTGCAGTCGCTCTCGCAGCACCTGGTCCAGCGCCGAGGCCGGCACGCCCTTGAGCAAGGCCAAACGGCGGCGCAGGCTCTCCTTGAAATCCGTGATCTCGCCACGCATCGCGGCTTCGGTGATGGCGGCGACTTCTTCCTTCTTGCCGGCCACTGCCGCGATCTCGTCGATGCACTCGATGCTGATCAGCGTCGAGTCCATGTCGAAGGCGGCGAGCCTGAAGTGGGCGAGCTTCAGCGGCGGCGTGAAGCGCTGGATCACGAGGTCTTGGTTCATGCTTGTTTGGTCGGTTGGCCGAGGAGGCGCAGGATTTCCCGGATCGCCTGGGCGCGGTCCTTCGGATCGCTGAGCGACTTCTCGATGCGCAGCTTGTCGTTGCCCACCAGCTTGATGTTGCGGTTCTTCTGCACCAGTTCGATCACGCGCATCGCGTCGATGGGCGGGTTGGGGCGGAAGCTGATGTTCATCAGCGCCGGGCCGGCGTCGATCTTCTGCACGCCATAGGGCTTGGCCAGCACGCGCAGGCGGTGGGTGTCAAAGAGGGTCTGGCCTTGCGCGGGCAGTTTGCCGAAGCGGTCGGTGATCTCTTCCAGCATCGCGTCGATCTGCTCGGGCTTGTCGGCCGTGGCCAGGCGCTTGTAGAGCGAGAGCCGCACATGCACGTCGCCGCAATAGGCGTCAGGCAGCAGGGCCGGTGCATGCAGATTGATCTCGGTGGTGGCCGAAAGCGGCGACAGCAGATCGGGCTCGCGGCCCGCCTTCAGGGAGCGCACGGCTTCGGAGAGCATGTCGTTGTAGAGCTGGAAGCCGACCTCCATCATGTTGCCGCTCTGGTTCTCGCCCAGCACCTCGCCGGCGCCGCGGATCTCCAGGTCATGCATCGCGAGGTAGAAGCCTGAGCCCAGCTCTTCCATCTGCTGGATCGCTTCCAGCCGCTGTGCCGCCTGCTTGGTCAGGCCCTGTATGTCGGGCACCATCAGGTAGGCATAGGCCTGGTGATGCGAGCGCCCGACGCGGCCACGCAACTGGTGCAGCTGCGCCAGGCCGAACTTGTCGGCGCGGCTGATCACGATGGTGTTGGCCGTCGGCACGTCGATGCCGGTCTCGATGATGGTGGAGCACAGCAGCACGTTGTGCTTGCCACCGACGAACTCGCGCATCACCCGCTCCAGCTCGCGTTCGGGCATCTGGCCATGGGCCACCACGATGCGGGCTTCGGGCAGCAGCTCCTCGAGCTTTTGCTTGCGGTTCTCGATGGTCTCGACCTCGTTGTGCAGGAAGTAGACCTGGCCGCCACGCTTCAACTCGCGCAGCACGGCCTCGCGGATCGTGCCGCTGCTCTCGGCGCGCACAAAGGTCTTGATCGCCAGGCGGCGCTGCGGCGCGGTGGCGATGACCGAGAGGTCGCGCAGACCTTCAAGCGCCATGCCCAGCGTGCGAGGAATGGGGGTGGCGGTCAGCGTCAGCACGTCCACCTCGGAGCGCATCGCCTTCATGGCCTCCTTGTGGCGAACGCCGAAGCGGTGCTCCTCGTCGATCACCAAGAGGCCCAGGCGCGCGAACTTCACATCGCTGGATAGGAGCTTGTGCGTGCCGATGACGATATCTATCGTGCCGTCGGCCAGGCCTTCCATCGCGGCCTTGATTTCCTTGGCCGAGCGGAAGCGGCTCATCTCGGCGACCTTGATCGGCCACTTGCCGAAGCGGTCCGAGATGTTCTGGAAATGCTGCTCGGCCAGCAGCGTGGTTGGCGCCAGCACGGCGACCTGCTTGCCGCCCATCACGGCGACAAACGCCGCACGCAGGGCGACCTCGGTCTTGCCGAAGCCCACGTCGCCGCAGACCAGGCGGTCCATGGGTTTCGGGGAAATCATGTCCTGGATCACCGCATGGATCGCGGCGCGCTGGTCCGGCGTTTCCTCGAAGCCGAAGCTGGCGGCGAAGGCCTCGTAGTCGTGGCCCGAATAGCGGAAGGCATGGCCTTCGCGGGCGGCGCGGCGGGCATACAGATTGAGCAGCTCGGCGGCGGTGTCGCGCACCTGCTCGGCGGCCTTGCGCTTGGCCTTTTCCCACTGGCCCGAACCCAGCCTGTGCAGCGGTGCTTCTTCCGGAGACACGCCGGTGTAGCGGCTGATCAGGTGCAGTTGTGCCACCGGCACATAGAGCGTGGCCTTGTCGGCGTATTCCAGGTGCAGGAACTCGGAAGCACCTTCGCCGATGTCGATATTGATCAGGCCCTGGTAGCGACCGATGCCGTGGTTCACATGCACGACCGGGTCGCCGACCTTGAGCTCCGAGAGGTCCTTGATCAGTGCATTGACGTCGCTGACCTGCTCCTGCTTTCTGCGTCGCCGCGTTGTCGGCGTGGTCGCGAAGAGCTCGGTCTCGGTGAAGAGCTGCCATTCGCGGCCCTCTTCACGCCAGAAGAATCCGGCCGCCAGCGGCGCGGCCATGATGGCGAACTTCTCTTTGGAGGATGCGAACTCGGCGAAGTCCTTGACCGAGGGCGGATCAAGCTTGTTGTCGCGCAGCAGCTCCAGCAGGCTTTCGCGGCGTCCTTCGCTCTCGGCCAGCAGCAGCACGCGATGCGAGGTGGATTTCAGGTGCGAGGCCAGGCGGGCCAGCGGCTCCTGGGCCCCGCGTTCGACCGACACATCGGGCAGCGGCCGGGCGTACTCCACCGGCTCGGTGCCTCGCACGGCGAGCACCGGGTGCGGATGGGTGAGCGAGAAGAACTCTTCTGGCTTCAGGTAGATCTCTTCCGGCGGCAGGATGGGCCGCTCGGGGTCATGCTGCAGGAAGCGATGGCGCTCGCGCGTGTCGGTCCAAAAACGGTTCAGGCTTTCGCCGATTTCGCCATGCAGGGCCACGGCACAGGCCTCGCCCAGGTAGTCGAAGATCGTTGCGCACTGCTCGAAGAAGATCGGCAGGAAGTACTCGATGCCGCCGGTGGCCAGGCCCTGGTCGATGTCCTTGTAGATGCGCGACCTGGTCGGGTCGCCGTCCATCTTCTCGCGCCAGCGCGCCCTGAAGGCCTTGCGCGCCGCCTCGTCCATCGGGAATTCGCGGCCGGGCAGGAGCCGCACTTCGGGCACGGGGTAGAGGCTGCGCTGGGTGTCGGGGTCGAAGGTGCGGATCGAATCGACCTCGTCGCCGAACAGGTCCACGCGGTAGGGCACCGGTGAACCCATGGGGAACAGGTCGATCAGGCCGCCCCGCACGGCGTATTCGCCCGGTGACACCACCTGCGACACATGGCTGTAGCCGCCCAGCGTCAATTGCGACTTCAGAGAGGCTTCGTCCAGCCGCTGCTTCAGCTTGAAGTTGAAGGTGGTGGCGGCGAGAAAGCTGGTCGGCGCGAGGCGCGTGAGTGCCGTGCTCGCCGGCATCAGTACGACATCGACATCGCGCTGATCAATTGCCTTGCCCTGCGCTTGCAGGACGCGCCACAAGGTGGCCAGCCGCTCGGAAATCAGGTCCTGGTGCGGGCTGAAAGTGTCGTAGGGCAGGGTTTCCCAGTCGGGAAAGACGGCCACGCGCAACTCGGGCGCGAAGACCTTCAGCTCATCTTCCAGCCGCTGCGTGTCGCCCGGCTCGGCGGTGACGATGACCGCGAGCCGGCCCGCCGCTCGTTGCTGCGCGCAAAAGCGAGCCAGCAGCAAGGCGTCAGCGGACCCTGTCGGGCGGGGTTGGGAGAACTTCTTGCCGGGGGCGATCAGGGGCAGCTGCATGACGGGCGCACAAATGAGTTCAGCCCCGAGACGGGGCCTGGGCTCATTGTAGGGACCGGGGCCGGGGGCTGCCGATATGATCCGGCCGACTTGTCTGAACACGAACGGAGCTTTCGCCGATGCGCACCCTGCTTGCCACCCTCACGCTCGCGACGCTGGGCCATGCCGCCCTGGCCCAGACCGGCCAGGCCAGCCCTGCCAGTGAAGGCGATCGCTTCAAGCAATGGCTGGACAGCAGCTGGGAGCAGACGCTCAAGCGCTCGCCCATCCTCGCCACCTCTCTGGGCGACAGCCGCTACAACGACCAGATGCCCGACACGACCAGCGCGGCCTGGCGCGCCGAAAGCAAGGCCCATCTCGAATCGCAGCTGAAGGCCTTGAAGGCTTTCAAGCGCGAGGCGCTCGACTCGAAGGACAAGCTCTCGCTGGCCATCATGCAGCGCAACCTGGAAGAGGGCCTGGCTGGCACGCGCTTCCCGGACTGGATGCAGCCCTTGAACCAGTTCGGCAGCACGCCGGGCTTCCTGGCCCAGCTGGGCTCGGGCCGCTCGATCCAGCCCTTCAAGACAACGAAGGACTACGAAGACTGGATGAAGCGCCTGGGTCGGGCCGTGCCGATCTTCGACGGCATGATCGCCAATATGCGAACCGGCATGGCCAAGGGCGTGACCCAGCCGCGCCCGGTGATGGAAAAGGTGATTCCGCAGCTGGCCGCACTGATCAAGGACGAGCCGGAGCAGACGCTGTTCTGGAGCCCCTTCAAGAGCTTCCCCGATGCCGTGCCCGCCGCAGACAGGGAGCGCCTGAGCGCGCAGATGCGCGTGCTCCTGAAGGACCACGTCATCCCGGCCTACAAGCGCCTGCATGCCTTTGTGCGCGACGAGTACCTGGCCAAGAGCCGCACCAGCACAGCCTGGTCCGAGCTGCCTGACGGCAAGGCCTGGTATGCCTACCGCGTGGCCGGCAGCACGACCACGAGCCTTTCGCCCGACGAGATCCACGAGATGGGCCTGAAGGAAGTGGCTCGCATCCTCGGCGAGATGGATGCGGTGCGCCGTCAGGTCAAGTTCGAGGGTGACCTGAAGGCCTTCTTTGTCCATCTGCAGGACGACCCGCGCTATTACTACACCAAGCCGGAAGACCTGCTGGCCGGCTACCGCGAGCTGCAGAAGAAGATCAATGCGCTGACGCCCAAGCTCTTCGACATCGCGCCCAAGGCCGACTATGAAGTGCGCGAGGTCGAGGCCTTCCGCGCGCAGAGCGCAGCCGGTGCTTCATACCAATCGCCTTCGGCCGATGGCTCACGGCCCGGCGTGTTCTATGTCAACACCTTCAACCTGAAGGCCCAGCCCATCTTTGGCATGGAGACGCTGTCGCTGCACGAGGCATCGCCGGGCCATCACTTCCAGGTCGCCATTGCGCAGGAAGACAAGGAGCTGCCCAAGTTCCGCCGCTTCGGCACGGCGTACACGGCCTATGTCGAAGGCTGGGCGCTCTATGCCGAGAGCCTGGGCAAGGAGCTGGGCCTCTTCACCGACCCGTACCAGTGGTATGGCCGCCTGTCGGACGAACAGCTGCGCGCGATGCGCCTGGTCGTGGACACCGGCCTGCATCACAAGGGCTGGAGCCGCCAGAAGGCCATCGACTACATGCTGGCCAACTCCTCGATGGCCGAGAGCGATGTGGTGGCCGAGGTTGAGCGCTACATCGTGATGCCGGCCCAGGCCCTGGGCTACAAGATCGGCCAGTTCGAGATCAGCAAGCTGCGCCGCGAAGCAGAAGGCGCCCTCGGCGCGCGCTTCGACATCAAGGCCTTCCACCGCCTGATCCTGACTTCCGGCCAGGTGCCGATGAGCGTGCTCGGCGAGCTGGTGCGTGACTGGGTCAAGGCACAGAAGCCCTGAGCCGAGTGCATTCCAGGCTGCGCTTGATGCAGCCTGTCGCAGCCCGCTGGGCGGGGCGGGCGCGTCTCCCTACAGTGCAATCCATCGACAACGCATTGTTTGGGAGATCCGCCATGAACAAGCTCTTCACCACCGCACCGACCCTGCTGATCAGCGCCGCCTGCCTGTTCTGCGCGCCTGCACATGCCGACAACAAGGGCTTCAAGGCCGGCGCCGAATTCCGTGAAGATGCCTCCCTGGTCGAGATCGGCCTGCCGGCGTATCCGGGCGCCGTGGCGCAGCAGGATCGCGAGCAGGACAAGGCGGCCCTGACGCTGGGCCTGTGGGGCGGTGCCTTCGGCTTCAAGCTCCAAGTGCGCAAGTTCATGAGCTCGGACGACATCGGCGCGATCAGCGACTTCTACGTCAAGGCGCTGTCACAGCACGGCAAGGTGCTGGACTGCTCGAAGGCACCGCCGCGCGCCAAGCGCGAAGGCAAGTCCGAGGACAAGACCTTGAGTTGCTCCGACGAGGAGCGCCAGGCTGGCAAGCGGGTCTACAAGGTCGGCGTCGACAACATGAACTTCCGCCTGGTCTCGCTGCAGCAAGTCGGCAATGCCGTGAACTTCCAGATGGTGCGCGTGCAGATCAAGGGCGATTGAGCTTCAGTCGGATCGGCTGCGGCGTGGCGCTGCTTCGCGCGCGCAGCTGACCGCAGCCACCGTCCACGTCCTGGCCGGCCGAGTCGCGCAGCTTGGTCAGCACGCCGCGACTGTGCAGCTCGGCGGCAATGCTGCGGGCACGCTCCCAGCTCGGACGGCGATAGTCCAGGTCGGGAATCTGGTTGTAGGGAATCATGTTGAGCAGGCCCAGCTTGCCCTTGAGCAGCCGGACGATGCCATCCAGCTCTTCCGGCCCGTCGTTGACACCCTCGATCAGCGTCCACTGGTACTGGATGGGGTAGCCGCTGAAGCGCGCATAGCGCTCGCCGGCCTCGACGATGTCTTCCGGGCTCAGGCGGGGCGCACGCGGCAGCAGCTCCTTGCGCAGCTCGGCCTTGCTGGTGTGCAGAGAGAGCGCCAGCGCGGGCTTGACCGGCCCGACGTCCGGCCCGTGCAGGCGCTCGAACACCCGCGGGTCGCCGACGGTGGAGAGCACCAGGTTCTTGTGCCCGATGCCGCCTTCGATGCCCAGCAGCGCGATGGCCTCCATCACGTTCTCAAGGTTGTGGGCCGGCTCGCCCATGCCCATGAAGACGACTTTCTTGACCGGCCGCAGGCGCCGCGCCAGCACCACTTGCGCAACGATCTCGGCCGAGGTCACCTGGCGGATCAGGCCTTCGCGCCCGGTCATGCAGAAGGTGCAGCCCACGGCGCAGCCGACCTGGCTCGAGACGCAGAGGCCGTCGCGCGGCAGCAGCACGCTCTCAACCATCTGGCCGTCGCTCAGGCCGACCAGCAAACGGGCCGAGCCGTCTTCGCCGGGATGCTCGGACACCACGCGGACGAGCGCAGCAAGTTCCGCGTCGATGGCAGGCAAGGCCTCGCGCAGCGCCAGCGGCAGGAAATGCTCGGGCCGGCGCCGGCTGCTGTCATGCGGCTTGGCCTGTACCCAGTCGCGCAGCACGCGCTGCTCATGCTTTGGCAGCGCACCGAGGGCGCGCAGGCGCTGGCGAAGGTCGGAAATCAGCATGGAGTCAGGTGGGCGCGGCCGGGCGGGCAGTGTAGCGGCCTGGACTGGCTCACTGCGGCCGCAGGCAGCGCCGCACCAGGCCAGGCAGCTCTTCCAGCGTGTTCTGTTTCTGCAGCACGCCACAGACGCCGATGGCCTGCGCACCGGCCAGCAGCTCGTCGTTGATGTAGCCCGAGGTGATCAGCAAGGGCATGCCAGGCCGCAGGCGGGCCGCGGCTGCTGCCACTTCAAGGCCCGACATGTCCGGCATGTTGAAGTCGGTGATGAAGAGCTGCACGTCGCAACCGGGCCGGTCCAGCGCGGCCAGCGCTTCGCTCGCTTCCTGGTAGCACGTGACTTCATAGCCACAGCGCTTGAGCAGGCGCTCCACCATCAAGAGCATCACCTCGTCGTCGTCAAGGTAGAGCACATGGCCCTGGCCCGCCTCGTCCTGCAGGCTTTGCAGCGAGCCGGGGCTGAGGCTGTCTTGCGGAGCGTCGGCCAGTGGCAGATAGAGGTGGAAGGTGGTGCCCACGCCCACCCGGCTGTCCACCGTGATGGCACCATGGTGCGCAGCGACGATGCCGTGCACGACAGCCAGCCCGAGGCCCGTGCCCTGGCCCACCGGCTTGGTGGTGAAGAAGGGCTCGAAGATGCGGGCGAGCAGCTCGTCAGACATGCCGACACCGCTGTCGCCCACCCACAGGTGCACGTAGTCGCCATGGGGCAGCCGCGCCAGCCGCGGCTCGGCCTGTTCATCCAGCTGCATGCGTGCGTAGCCCACGCTGAGCCGCCCAGTGCTGCCGCTCAGCGCATGCCAGCCATTGGTGCAGAGGTTCATCAGCACCTGCTGCAGCTGCGTGGCGTCGGCCTCCAGGCTCAGGGCTTCCTCGCTGAGCCGCAGGTCCAGCGCCACGCGGGCGGGCAGGGTGGCGCGCAGCAGGCTCAAGGATTCCTCGACGATGGGCCGCAGCGGCTGCACCAGCATCTGGTGCGGCTGGCGGCGGCTGAAGGCCAGGATCTGCTGCACCAGGCTGCGGGCCCGCAAGGCGGCCTTGTTGATCTCGTCGAGGAAGGTGCGCGCGGGATGCTCGGCCGCCACGTCCTGGCGGGCCATGCCGACGTTGCCGAGGATGGCGGCCAGGATGTTGTTGAAATCGTGCGCAATGCCGCCGGCCAGGGTGCCGATCGCCTCCATCTTCTGGGCCTCGCGCAGTTGCTGCTCCAGCTGGCTCAGCCGCGCCTGCGCCTGGCGCTGCTCGGTTTCATCCACCGCCGAGAAGATGGCAATCCGGCCTTCCTCGCTCTCGAACACCTGGACCGAGACCCGGCAGTCCATCCGCTGGCCGTGCT
Source organism: Paucibacter sp. JuS9 (assembly GCF_044043925.2). Classification (NCBI taxonomy): domain Bacteria; kingdom Pseudomonadati; phylum Pseudomonadota; class Betaproteobacteria; order Burkholderiales; family Sphaerotilaceae; genus Roseateles; species Paucibacter sp. JuS9. The sequence continues at coordinate 2,596,756 of NZ_CP194172.1, read as the reverse complement.
TGTTCACCAGCCGGGCCGGGTAGTGGCTCAGATGGCCGTCGGTGGTGATGCGCTCGAGATAGGGTTGGCGGTCCGCATAGTCGGCCCAGACACCCAGCTCGGCCGGCGTGCGGCCGATGAACTCCTCGGCCGTGTAGCGGAACAGCGCCAGCATGCCTTCGTTGGCGGCAATGATGCGGTCGTCGCGCAGGCGCACCAGCGACATCGGCACCGGCGAATGCAGGAAGACATTGCCGAACTTGGCTTCGCTGCGCTTGAGCGAGGTGCGCGAGCTGTTCAGGCTCCGGATATGCCAGAGCAGGAAGAAGCTCAAGAGCGCGACAAAGGCCATGATGGCCAGCGAGAACACAGCCCGGTCGCGGCTGCGGATCTGCCAGGGCGCCAGCACGTCGTCGAGCTCACGCGCATAAACGGCCGTGACCGGAAAGCCGGCCACCTTCTTGAAGAAATACAGGCGCGGCACCTGCTGCTGGCCGCTGAGAAAGCTGTCGTCCTCGAACGAGCCCTCGGCCGGCAGTTGGCGCAGCCGCTGCTGCGCTGCCGAGGCGGAGATGTCGGTGCCGACCTCACCCGCCAGCTCAGGCGCCCGCACGATCAGATGGCCAGTGTCGGAGACCAGGGCCACCAGGGCATTGCTGTCCTTGGCGATCGGCACATAGAACTTGCTGAAGTAGGAGACGCTGACGTCGGTGCTCAGGAGGCCCAGGTGGCGGCCGTCGCTGCTGGCGAAATTGCGCGCCAGCGGCAGGATCATTTCGCCGTCATAGAAGCGCGCAAAGGGTCGGCCCAGCACCGGCTCGCGCTGCGCCGGCTGGCTCAGGAGCAGCGGAATATAGGTGCGGTCGTCAGCATCGGTCTGGTAGGCCGGATAGTCGATCGAGCTGACCGCGGCCACGCCCTGGAGGTTGACGAACTGGAAAGAGGTCAGGATGCGGTTGAGCGGCTGGGCGTCGGTCAGCACCTGGCGCACCAGCACGTCGTCGGCCGGCTTCGCTCCACGCGCCACATCCACCGCGCGGGCCAGCGCGTCGATATTGCCGGCCGCGTCGCTGAGGATCTGCTTGGCATGCTCTTCCAGCAGGCGCACCGCGGTCAGGCCGTGCTCGCGCTCGGCGCTGAGGGTCAGCGCCTTGTCCTGGCGGATGGCGAGCCAGGTCTGGGCCAGGATGGCGAGCAGCGTCAGTGCGACGAAGAAGAGCAGCACCTGGCTGGCACCGCGCGAGGTTTCAGCAAGGCGTTTCAGGTGCTCGGCGAGTTTTCGCATGGGCGCGAAGCTTGTCCTAGCGGTAGATGCCCGTGCCCAGGCACAGGTTCGGTATGCCTGGGACGCGTTCGACATAACCCCGCTTGGGCTCCACCACCTTGGTGACGGGATGCGGCCATTTGTAGTTCACCCAGCCCTTGCCGGCCGGCGTGGAATAGCAGACGCGCACCATGTCGCGGATCAGGTAGACGCCGTCCATGTCGCGCATCTCGATCATCACCTTGCCGCGGATCTTCGGGTTCTTGCCATGGATGATCTGGAAACCATCGGGGGCCAGGCTGTACAGATAGAGGTCACCATGCGGGTTGATGGCACTCTTGCTGTTGAAGGGGCTGTCGAGCCGGTTGAACTCGGCAGCGGCCTTGTCCAGGCCATGCATCTTCAGGTAGTCCTGGGCCTTGGCCATCAGCCGGAGCGCCTCGGCTTCGCCGGAGCGCTCCAGGCACTGCGCGGGGCTGGCTACCATAGCCAGCAGCAGGCCGCAAAGAGCTCGGTGGGCTTGGGTCATGGCGGGTATCGGTGTGCGGACTGGATGCGGGGTCAGCATACTCCGCCGAGGTGCCTGCTTAGAATCCGCGCATGACAAATCTCAGCCCGGCAACACCGGGACTAGCCTTTGCGCTGGTGCCTGCGGCCGGAATCGGCGAGCGCTCCGGCGCCGACCGTCCCAAGCAGTATGTGGAGGTGGCCGGGCGGCCCCTGATGGCCCACACGCTGGCGGCCTTGCTGGCCGTGCCTGCACTCAGCGCCACCCTGGTCGTGCTCTCGCCCGAAGACAGCCACTTCGAAAAGGCCCTGCCTGAGTTTCACGGAGACCGCGCCTGGCTGGCCCGCTGCGGTGGCGCCACACGCGCAGCGACCGTGGCGGCGGGCCTTGACGAGCTGATGGCTCGCGGCGCCAGTGCGCAGGACTGGGTGCTGGTGCATGACGCGGCGCGCTGCCTTCTGCGGCCTGAGTGGGTGCAGCAGTTGATCGCGGCCTGCGCCGACGAGGCGGTGGGTGGCCTGTTGGCGCTGCCCCTGGCAGACACATTGAAGGAGGCGCACCAGGGCCGGTCGCGCAGCACATTGGACCGGCGCGGCAAATGGGCCGCGCAAACGCCGCAGATGTTTCGCATCGGCATGCTGCGTGAGGCGCTGGCGCTGGCGGGCGCTGCGGTTACCGACGAAGCCAGCGCCATCGAGGCGCTGGGCCACGAGCCCTTGCTGGTCGAGGCCAGCCTGGAGAATTTCAAAGTCACCTGGCCGGCGGATTTCGCGCTGGCCGAGCGCTTGCTGAGGAGCCGCTAGGAATGAAACCCCCACGCTCACTTCGTGAGCTGCCCCCCGAGGGGGCGCTCAGCCTCCTAGAGGCGGCTCGTCGGAGGCTGAAATGAACATTCGTATCGGCGAAGGCTGGGACACGCATGCCTTGGTCACCGGCCGCCCGCTGATCCTGGGCGGCGTCACCATCCCGCACACCCATGGCCTCCTGGGTCATTCCGATGCCGACGCGCTGGCGCATGCCATCACCGACGCGCTGCTGGGTGCTGCGGCGCTGGGCGATATCGGCAAGCTCTTTCCCGACACCGCCGCCGAGTTCAAGGGTGCCGATTCCATGGTCCTGCTGGCCGAGGCCTACAAGCGGGTGCGCGCGGCCGGCTGGCAGATCGGCAATCTCGACTCGACCATCATTGCGCAGGCGCCCAAGATGGCGCCTCACATCATGGCCATGCGCACGCGCCTGGCCGAGGTGCTGGGCATCGAGCTGGGCCAGGTCAATGTGAAGGCCAAGACGGCCGAGAAGATGGGGCCGGTCGGCGAGGGGCGCGCCATTGAGGCACGGGCCGTCTGCCTGCTGCTGCCGCTGCCGGCCTGAAGCGCCGGCTAGGAGGCCTGGCGCAGCTTGATCAGCGTCAGCAGGCCGCCGCCTTCGGCATTGGCCAGCTCGAGCTTGGCACCAATGCGCTGCAGCGACTTGTCGACGATGGCCAGGCCCAGGCCAGCGCCTGTGGCCGCCGTGCGCGCCGCGTCGCCGCGGTAGAAGGGCGTCGTCAGGCTGGCCAGCTTGTCGGGTGGCACGCCAGGGCCGTGGTCGCGCAGGCGCAGCAGCACGTGGCCGGCTTCGGCGGGGAGGCAGTCCACCTCCACCTGGGTTGGCTCGCCGGCCTGGTTGCCGTAGCGGCGCGCGTTCTCGAACAGGTTCAGGAGCACGCGGCCCAGCTCGGTTTCATCGGCCCAGACCTTGATGTGCTGCGGCACATCGGCGCTGATGCGGATCTGCGTCGGATCCCGAAAGGCGATGGCCTCGCGCTCGACCAGCTCGGCCAGGTTGATTGCATGCAGCTTGGTCTCGTTGGGCCGCGCGTAGTCCATGAACTTGCTGATGATGGCGTCGAGCTGGTCGATGTCCTGCGCCATGAACTGGCGCGCCTGCTCATCGTTGACGCTCATCTCGGCCTCCAGCCGCAGCCGCGCCAGCGGCGTGCGCAGGTCGTGCGATATGCCGGCCAGCATCACGGTGCGGTCTTCCTCCATGCGCGCCAGTTCGCGGGCCATGCGGTTGAAGCCCATATTGACTTCGCGGATCTCGCTGGTCAGCGTGGTTTCGTCCAGGCGCGAGTCGTACTCGCCTTCGCGGATACGGCCAGCGGCCACCGAGAGCTCGCGCAAGGGCTGGTTGATCAGCCGCGCGATGCCTGCTGAACCGAGGGCCGTGGCCACCAGCGCGATCAGGGCCCACCAGCTGTTGCCGCTCAGCGAGACCGACAGCGGCGTCGGGCTGGTGCGCAGCCAGTAGGCATCGCCCTCGATGCTGAAGCGCACCCACAGGCCGTCGACCTTGTTGACCTCGCGTGCCACCACGGTGTCCGGCCCCAGCCGGCCGCGCAGCTCGGCCGCCAGCCGGGTCGAGAAGGCGTTGACGTCGTAGGGCAGCCAGCGGTCGCCCGGCTCGGCCACCTCGACCTGCACCGCCTCGCTGCGGCTCAGCGACTTGACCACGGCCACGCGGTTGATGCTGTCGGCATCGGCCAGCGCCGCGCGGCTCAGGTTGACCAGGCCGGCCAGTTGCTGCGCGGCTTCCAGTGCGCGCGGCTCCGCCTCCAGAGCCTTGAAGGTCTGCTGCCAGGCCAGCACGCTGCCGATCAGCAGCAATGCAAGCAGAGCAAAGGTGCGCCAGAAAAGATTGAGCGCGAGTCTGGGCTGGGTCATTCCCTAGGGAGCCGCGTCAGGCAGCACCATCGGGCACGAACACATAGCCCACGCCCCAGACGGTCTGGATGTAGCGCGGTTGCGATGGGTCGTCTTCCAGCAGCTTGCGCAGGCGCGAGACCTGCACGTCGAGGCTGCGGTCAAAAGGCTCGAACTCTCGGCCCCGGGCCAGCTGCGCGAGCTTGTCGCGCGACAGCGGCTGGCGCGGATGGCGCACCAGCGCCTTCAGCATCGAGAACTCGCCGGTGGTCAGCGGCAACTGCTCGCCGTTCTTGCTCAGCTTGCGCAGGCCGAGATCGAACTCGAAGGGGCCGAAGTTCACCGTCATCGCCTCCTTGGTCGGCGCGCCGGGCGCCTCCATGGCCGGGCGGCGGCGCAGCACCGCATTGATGCGGGCCAGCAGTTCGCGCGGGTTGAAGGGCTTGGCCAGGTAGTCGTCGGCGCCCACTTCCAGGCCGACGATTCGGTCCACATCCTCGACCTTGGCAGTCAGCATGATGATGGGCGTCATGTCGTTGTTGGCGCGCAGGCGGCGGCAGATCGAGAGGCCGTCCTCGCCCGGCAGCATCAGGTCGAGCACGATCAGGTCGAAGGTTTCGCGGGTCAGCTGCTTGTTCAGCGCGCGGCTGTCTTCGGCCAGCAGCACATCGAAGCCTTCCTGGGTCAGGTAGCGGCGCAGCAGGTCGCGGATGCGCGCGTCATCATCGACGACCAGGATCTTGTTGGGCTTGCTCGTTGTGGCGTTCATGGCGACCGCTCCTGAATTTGTAACAGCCGCATTGTTACCAGGATTTGGGCAGCGGCAAGCAGGACAGGGCCGGCGTTACAGCCCTGTAACAATTCCGATGCCCCGGGGCGCGCTATCGTCTGGGCTTCCAGATGGAGGACCCCATGAAGACCATTCTCAAGCGCACAGCTGCCCTGACCTTGTTCGCACTGGCCGCCGCCGGCAGCCAGGCCCAGACGATCGAGGCGCCGCGCCGCGACCTGCTGTCCTTCAGCGTCAGCGCCAGCACCGAAGTGCCCCTGGATGTGCTCAGCCTGGCTTTTTCGACCAGCCGCGAGGGCAGCGATGCCAATGCCGTGCAGTCCCAGCTCAAGGCCGCACTGGAGGCGGCCCTGACCGAGGCTCGCAAGGTGGCCAAGCCAGGCCAGCTCGATGTGCAGACCGGCAATTTCGCGCTCTACCCGCGTTACTCACCCAAGGGCGGCATCAACGGCTGGCAGGGCTCGGCCGAGCTCCTGGTGGAGGGCAAGGACACGGTGGCGGTGGCCGCGCTGAGCGGCCGCATCACCACGATGAACATCTCTCGCACAGGCTTCCAGCTCTCGCGCGAGGCGCGCGGCAAGGCCGAGGCGCAGGTGGTGGGTGACGCGATCCACCGATTCCGCAGCCAGGCGGCCGACTACGCGCGCCAGTTCGGCTATGCCGGCTATTCGATCGGCGAGGTCAGTGTCAACACCAGCGAAGCGATGCAGGCAGTGCCGATGTTGCGGGCCAAGGCCATGGCTGCGCCGGCCATGGACGTGGCGCTTCCCATCGAGAGTGGCCGCACCACGGTCAGCGTGTCGGTCAGTGGCTCGGTGTTGATGAAGATGGTCAACAAGTGAAAGCCGGCGAAGCTGCGCAACAATGCGCTCACTATGTTGAGGACTGACCAAATGAACGAGATGCACCGCAATGCCGCCGAAGACAAGGCTGCCAAGCCCGAAGCCACCGACAAGCTCGAGGAGCAGCTGAGCTTCAAGTCGCGCTTCGTGATGGTGTTCGGCGAGATCGACGACAAGATGGCGCACGCCACCTGCCGCCGCCTGCTGGCCCTGGCCGCTGACTCCGACGCGCCGATCACGCTGCTGATTTCCTCGCCGGGCGGCCATGTGGAATCGGGCGACGCGATCCACGACATGATCCGCTTCATCAAGGCGCCGGTCACCACGCTGGGCACCGGCTGGGTGGCCAGTGCCGGCGCACACATCTTCCTTGCGCCGCCGAAGGAGCGCCGCCTGTGCCTGCCCAACACCCGCTTCATGATCCACCAGCCGGCCGGCGGCGCCGGCGGCCAGGCCAGCGACATCGCCATCATGGCCCGCGAGATCATCAAGACCCGCGAGCGCATCGCCGGCGTGATCGCCAAGCAGACTGGCAAACCGCTGGACACGGTGATCGCCGACATGGAACGCGACTACTGGATGAGCGCGGACGAAGCCATCAGCTACGGCATCGTTTCGCGCGTCATCGAAAAGCAATCGGAGCTGAACTAATTGCTATTGCGCGGTCCAGCCGCCGTCCAGGCTCCAGGCCTGGCCGCGGACGTTCGATGCGGCGTCTGAGCACAGGAAGACCGCGAGTTCACCGAGCTGCTCGGGCGTCGTGAATTGCAGCGAAGGCTGCTTCTCGGCCAGCAGGCGGCGCTTCGCTTCGGCGTCATCGACGCCGTCTGCCGCGGCGCGTGCGTCCACCTGCTTCTGCACCAGCGGGGTGAGCACCCAGCCAGGGCAGATGGCGTTGACGGTCACGCCGGTCGTGGCTGTTTCCAGGGCCACGGCCTTGGTGAAGCCGACGATGCCGTGCTTGGCCGCCACATAGGCCGACTTTTGTGCCGAGGCCACCAAGCCGTGCACCGAGGCGATATTGAGCACCCGACCCCAGCCGCGCTTCTTCATGCCGGGCAGGGCCAGGCGCGTGGTGTGGAAGGCCGAGCTGAGGTTGATGGCGATGATCGCGTCCCAGCGTTCCACCGGGAAGTCTTCCACCGGCGCCACATGCTGGATGCCGGCGTTGTTGACCAGGATGTCGCAGCCGCCGAACTCGCCGTCGATGTAGGCCATCATGCCTTCGATCTCGGCGGCCTTGCTCATGTCGGCGCCGTGGTAGCCGACCTTGACGCCCAGCCTGGCCACTTCTGCCTTGGGCGCTTCATGGTCGCCGAAGCCGTTCAGCACGATATTGGCGCCTTGCCGGGCCAGTGTCAGCGCGATTCCGAGGCCGATACCGCTGGTGGAGCCGGTGACGAGGGCGGTCTTGCCTTTCAACAACATGGGAAGTCCTTCTTGGCTTGCTAGGATGGTCGAGACGAAAGCGTGAAGTCGCAAGGATACAAACAATGTCAGCCCCCACCCTGAATCGCGTGCAATGCCTGAGCCCGGCCGGGCTGCATCACATGGCCTATTGGGAGTGGGAGGGGCCGAAGCCGGATGCGCCGGTGCTGATCTGCGTTCATGGCCTCTCGCGCCAGGGCCGGGACTTCGACCTGCTGGCCCGCGTGTTGCAGACGCAGTACCGCGTGATCTGCCCCGACGTGGTCGGGCGCGGCAATTCAGACTGGCTGAGCAACCCAAAGCTCTACCAGATCCCGACCTATGTGTCGGACATGGTCACCTTGATCGCGCGGCTCAATGTCGAGCAGGTCGACTGGATCGGTACCTCGATGGGGGGCCTGATCGGCCTGGGCCTCGCGGCCCAGCGCAACAGCCCGGTGCGCCGCCTCGTGCTCAATGACGTGGGGCCGACCATCGAGTTCTCGTCCTTGCAGCGCATTGCCCAGTACCTCGGCAAGGGGCCGACCTTTGCCACGCTGGAGGAGGGCGCCGACTACCTGCGCCGCGTCTCGGTGGGCTTCGGCCCGCACACGCGGGAGGCCTGGCTGGCCTTGTCCACGCCGATGTTCCGCCAGGCGGGCGAGCGGCTGCGCCTGCATTACGACCCGTCGATTGCCGTCACGCTGGCCGACGTCACGCGCGAGCAGGTGGCCGCGGGCGAGGCGGGCCTCTGGGCCGCCTGGGATGCCCTGCGTGCGCCGACGCTGCTCTTGCGCGGCGCAGAATCCGACCTGCTGTCAGCTTCTACGGCAGACGCCATGACGCAGCGCGGCCCGCATGCCGAGCTGGTCGAGTTTGCCGGCGTTGGTCATGCCCCCACCTTGCAGGCGCCCGAACAGGTCGCCGCCATTTCGAAGTTCCTGTTCCGCGGATGAAGACAGCTCCCCAGGGCGGCCCCTCGGCGCCCATTGTTGCCCTGGCCTCGGCGCAACCGGCCGATGCGGCCGAAGTGCAGCGCGCGCGCGCCTTTGCCGAGCCCCTCCTGAGCGGCCAGCCGCTCGACACCGGCGAAGAAGCGCTGGCCCATGCCGACGGCGTGGCCGCCATCCTCGCCGGCATCGGCGCGGCTCCGGCGCTTCAGGCCGCGTCCTACCTCGTGTATGCCGGTGACTTCCTGAACAAGCCCGAAGAGATCGTCGCCAAGGCCTTTGGAGAGTCCTATGCCAGCCTGGTGATGCACACGCGCAAGCTGGTGCAGATCCAGCGCGCCGCGCGTGCCGCCAAGGTGGGTGAAGACCAGCGCGCCACGCAGACCGAACGCGTTCGCAAGATGCTGCTGGCCTTCTCGCATGACCTGCGCGTGGTGCTCTTGCGCCTGGCCTCGCGCTTGCAGACATTGCGCTACTTCGCTGCCAGCAAGACGGCCTGCCCGCGCGACCTGGCCGCCGAGTCTCAGCAGGTGTTCGCGCCCCTGGCCAACCGGCTGGGCATCTGGCAGATCAAGTGGGAGCTGGAAGACCTGTCGTTCCGCTTCCTGCAGCCGGAGGACTACCGAAGCATTGCCGGTGCGCTGCAAGAGAAGCGCGTCGAGCGCGAGCAGCGCATCGAATCGGTCCGGCAGACGCTCGAGAGCGACCTGCGCGAGCAGGGCATTGCCGCGGAGGTGCAGGGGCGGCCCAAGCATCTCTACAGCATCTGGAAAAAGATGCAGGGCAAGGGCCTGGACATCGAGCGTGTCTTCGACCTGCGCGCGCTGCGCGTGATCGTGGCGGGCGTGCCCGAGTGCTATGCGGTGCTGAGCCGGCTGCATGAGCTCTACCGGCCCGTGGCAGGCGAGTTCGACGACTACATCGCGCGCCCCAAGCCCAATGGCTATCAATCGCTGCACACCGTGGTGCTCGGCCGGGACGGCAAGGCCATGGAAGTGCAGATCCGCACCCGCGCAATGCATGAGCATGCCGAGCATGGCGTGGCCGCGCATTGGGCCTACAAGGAAGCGGGCGCGCGCGGCTATGCGGGCGTCTCGGCAGCGGGCGACTTTGAAGAGCAGGTGGCACAGGCGCGCCGTGCGGTCCTGCACCAGCTGCTGGCATGGGAGCGCGATACCACGGCCTCCGAGGCGGCCGTGTTCGACGACCGCATCTATGTGTTCACGCCGCAGGCCTCCATCGTCGAGCTGAGCGCGGGTGCAACGCCCATCGACTTCGCCTATGCGGTGCACACCAGCCTCGGCCATCGCTGCCGGGGCGCCAAGATCGATGGCGTGATGGTGCCGCTCAATACCAAGCTCAAGAGCGGCCAGACGGTGGAGATCACCGCACTGAAGGAAGGCGGGCCCTCGCTCGACTGGCTCAACGCCGAGCTCGGCTATCTGCAGAGCCAGCGCTCTCGCGCCAAGGTGCGCGCCTGGTTCAATGCGCTGCAGCAGGCAGAGACGGTGGCCAAGGGCCGCGAGCTGGTCGAGAAGATCCTGCAGCGCGAAGGCAAGACCGCGGTCCGCCTCGAAGACCTGGCCGCCAAGCTCGGCTTCAAGAATGCGGATGCACTGTTCGAGGTGGTCGGCAAGGACGAGTACTCGCTTCGCAATATCGAGCTGCTGCTGCGCCCGCCCGAACCCGAGCCCGATCAGGACGAATGGCTGGCGCAGCGCCGCACGCGACCCACGCAAAGCGGCACACCCAAGGGCGGCGTGCTGGTGGTCGGTATCGATTCATTGCTTACCAGCCTCGCGCGCTGCTGCCGGCCCGCGCCGCCGGACGCCATCGGCGGCTACGTCACGCGCGGCAAGGGCGTGGCCATCCATCGTTGCGACTGCAGCAACTTCCGCGAGATCAGCCAGCGCGCGCCCGAGCGCGTGATCGCCGTGACCTGGGGCGAAGGCAAGGGCGGGCTCTATGCGACTGACGTGCTCGTCGAGGGCAGCGACAGGCAGGGCCTGCTGCGTGATGTGCTGGAGGTCTTCGCCAAGGAGAAGCTCAACGTCACGGCAGTGAACACGCAGTCGGTGAAAGCAGGTCAGGACACCGCCTGGATGAGCTTCACCGTCGAGGTGGCCGACTCCGCCAGGCTGAGCCAGATCCTGCGCAGCGTCGCGCAGATTCCGGGCGTGCGCGCGGCACGGCGCAAGTGAGCTTCTGAAGGCGTTTGCTTCAAGGTTCCTGGAAGTCCTGAAAATCCATGCTATAGTGCGAAGCTCTTCAGGCGCGTAGCTCAGTTGGTTAGAGCACCACCTTGACATGGTGGGGGTCGTTGGTTCGAATCCAATCGCGCCTACCAAATTCGGTAGGTTAAGAAGCCCGGTAACTCAGTGAGTTGCCGGGCTTTTTGCATTGCTCACCTCATCCTTGCTGCTGGCGGCGCCAGGCCGCGGGGCTCTGGCCGGTCCAGCGCTCGAAGGCGCGGACGAAGCTGCGCGGGTCGCTGAACTGCAGCTCCTCGGCCACGGCGCTGGTAGGCAGGCCGCGCCTGAGCAAATGCTCGGCGCGAACGCGTTGCTGCTGCTCAGCGAGCTCGGAGTAGCGGATGCCCTCGCGCGCCAGTGCGCGGTGCAGGGTGCGCAGGCTCAGTCCCATTGAATCGGCAACGGCGGACAGGCTGCGCAAACGGCCCTGGCTGTCAAAGAGTTGCTCGCGCAGGTCGCCGCGCCCATCGATCAAGCCCAGTGCGGCCAGCTCGCGTTCGCAGGCCTGGCGCGAAATTTCGGCGCTGCTGCGGTTGTGGAACGACAGGCGCAAATCCAGCGCGGCCGAATCAAACACCATGCGGCTCTGCGCTTGACCGAAACGCACCGGCGCATCGAACAGATCAGCCAGTCCGCTGGCCAGGCTCGGCGCTTCGAAGGCCAGTTCCAGCCGCTTGATCAGCCGCCGACCCGGAGGCAGGCCGAGGATCTGGCGAATCGCGTTGAGCGCCGTGGCCAGGTGGTCGATGGTCAGGAAGGGCTGCATCTCCGGATCGTCGAACAGGGCGTCGGCCACGATCCAGGCCTCGCGATCGTTCTGCTCCAGCTGCACCTGCAGCATCGAGCCGGCGATCAGCTGGTAACGCGTGCCGAAGCGCAGCGCCTCGCCAAGTGTGGCCTGCGACATCAGGCCCAGGCTCATCGCGCCCATGTGCGGCAGCGCCTTGCGCGCACCCGAAAGCAGGGCCAGCTCCAGGCCCCGGTGACGGCGCAGCGCCTGTTGCAGGCTCTCTCTTGCCTCGACATAGCTGCAGTAGGGCGCTCGCTCGGCGGCCATGTGCTGGCGCTGAAAGCTGGGGAAAAGCTTGGCGTCGGCCCAGTCCTGCTCTTCGGCCACGGCCAGCACACCGGCGAACGGATGTACCGGGAAGACCGGGTCGTGAATGCTGGGTTTGCGGGTTTGCCCGGATGGGGCGAGCCCTGGTGTGGCAGTCGTTGTCATGGGCTCTGTCAGCGCCGGTCATAGCCGGTGATGCCGCACCTGAGCACCATGCGGCACCAAGGCGGCGACCCGCAAAGACTACGGGCAAAGCCACCGGCTGCCAAGCGCAGTTGCCCGCAGCACGCATCCGCAGGAGACAAAGCAGTGACGCCTTTGACCGCCCAGGCCAGTGCCGCCAGCTTGCTGGCCGCGCAGGCCGCCGCCCATGCGGCCGAGCCGACGCCCGACCGTGCAACGCGCGTCGACCGACTGACCCGGCTGCAGACCCTTATCGAGTTCCATGCGCTGGAGTTCGTGCAGGCCATCGCCCAGGACTTCGGCCAGCGCTCGTCGCACGAGACGCTGCTGGCCGAGGTTGGCATGGTCAGCAGTGCCATCACCGGCACCCGCCGGCATCTGAAGCGCTGGATGCGGCCCCGCCGGCCCGCCACAGCGCTGGCCTACTGGCCGGCGCACAACCGGCTCTTGCGGCAGCCACTCGGCGTGGTGGGCATCGTGGCGCCATGGAACTATCCGCTGCAGCTGAGCCTCGGCCCGGCCGTGGGCGCGCTGGCCGCCGGCAATCGGGTACTGATCAAACCCTCGGAACTGACACCGGCTTTCTCGGCCTTGCTGCAGCGCCTGGTCAGCCAGTATTTCAAGCCGGAGGAGATGGCCGTGATCTGCGGTGACGCCGAACTGGCGGCCGCCTTTGTGGCCCTGCCTTTCGACCATCTGGTCTTCACCGGCTCGACGGCCGTGGGCCGCAAGGTGGCTGCTGCAGCGGCGCCCAACCTGACGCCCTTGACGCTGGAGCTGGGCGGCAAGTCGCCGGTCATCATCGACGCCTCGGCCGACCTGGCTGTCGCCGCTGCGCGCATAGCCTTCGGCAAGCTGCTCAATGCCGGCCAGACCTGCATCGCGCCGGACTACCTGCTGGTGCCGCGCGGCCAGGGCAGGGTGCTGGCGGAGACCTTGCAGCGCGAAGTGCTGCGCATGTACCCGACGCTGGAAGCCAACCCGGACTACACGGCCATCATCAGCCCGCGCCACCGCGCGCGCCTGCAGCAGATGCTGGACGAAGCGCAGACACAAGGCGCCACGCTGGTGCCGCTCAGCGCGGAGCAATTGCCTGCGGGCAGTCGCAAGTTCGTGCCGACCGTGGTCCTGAACCCCAAGCCCGGCATGCAGCTGATGCGGGAAGAGATCTTCGGGCCGGTGCTGCCCATCGTCGAGGTCGACGGCGCCGATGCCGCGATCGCGCATGTGAAGGCCGGTGATCGGCCCCTGGCGCTGTACTGGTTCGGTCGTGACGCAGCGCGGCGTGAGCAGGTGCTGCGCGAAACCATCTCCGGCGGCGTCACCGTCAACGACTGCCTCTGGCATTTCGGCCAGGAGAACCAGCCCTTCGGCGGCGTCGGAGCCAGCGGCATGGGCGCCTATCACGGCGAAGCCGGCTTCCGTACTTTCAGCAAGGAGAAGCCGGTGTTCATGCAGTCACGGTTCAACGGCATTGCGCTGCTGCATCCACCTTACGGCGCGACCTTTGAACGCATGTTGAAGCTCTTGAAGCTGATCGCCTGAACGCGCAGGACCACCATGACTGAATTCGACTACATCATCGTTGGCGCCGGATCGGCCGGTTGCGCCATGGCCGCACGCCTGAGCGAAGACCCGGAAACCACCGTCTGCCTCGTAGAGACAGGCGGCCCGGACAGCAGCGTGCTGATCCATGCGCCTGCCGCCGTGGTGGCGATGCTGCCCACCAGGATCAACAACTACGCCTACCAGACCGTGCCGCAGCCGCAGCTGAACGGCCGGCGCGGCTACCAGCCGCGTGGCCGGACGCTGGGTGGCTCCAGCTCGATCAACGCCATGCTCTATGTGCGCGGCAACCGCTGGGACTACGACCATTGGGCCTCGCTCGGCAACGGCGGCTGGTCCTATGAAGACGTGCTGCCGCTGTTCAGGCTCGGCGAGCACAACGAGCAATTCGGCGCGCCGTATCACGGCCAGGGTGGTCCGCTCAACGTGACCTACCAGGATCACCGCAGCCCTCTCAACGAGGTCTTTCTGAAGGCGGCACAAGCCCAGGGCATTGCCCTGAATCCGGACTACAACGGAGCCGAGCAGGAAGGCGCGTTTCTCTACCAGGTGACTCACAGGAATGGCGAGCGCTGCAGTGCAGCCAAGGCCTACCTCACGCCCAAGCTCGCGCGCCGCAACCTGACCGTGCTGACGCGCACGCAGACCTCGCGCGTGCTGCTGGAAGGGCGGCGTGCCGTCGGTGTCGAGATCATCCGGGGCAACGAGCGCAAGCAGCTGCGGGCACGCTGCGAGGTGGTGCTCGCCGCGGGCGCCTTCGGTTCGCCGCAGCTCTTGCAGCTCTCCGGCATCGGCGCTGCCGCCGAACTGCAGCAGCTGGGCATTCAATGCGCGATGGACCTGCCCGGCGTCGGCAAGAACCTGCAGGACCACATCGACTATGTGCAGACCTGGAAGTTGCCGAGCACGACCGAATCCTTCGGCCTCTCGCTGCGCGGCGGCTTGAAGACCACGGGGGCCATGCTCGAGTGGCGCAACAAGCGCACCGGCATGATCACCAGCACCTTCGCCGGTGCCGGTGCCTTCCTGCGCTCGACGCCCGAGCTGCCGGCGCCGGACCTGCAACTGGTCTTTGTCATCGCCATCGTCGACGACCATGCTCGCAAGCTGCATCTGGGGCACGGCATGTCCTGCCATGTCGATGTCCTGCGCCCCTACAGCCGTGGCACGGTGAGCCTGCAAAGCCTGGATCCGCGCGACGCACCCTTGATCGATCCGCGCTTCCTCTCCGATGAGCGCGATCTGCGCTTGCTGGTGCGTGGTGCACAGATGCAGCAGCGGCTGATCGAGTCCTCGCCCTTTGATGAGGTGCGCGGCAAGCAGCTCTACCCAACCGACGCAAATGACTTGAAGAGCCTGGAAGCCGACATCCGCGCCCGCGCAGACACGCAGTACCACCCGGTGGGAACCTGCAAGATGGGCCCAGCCGACGATGCGATGGCGGTGGTGGATGAGCGCCTGCGGGTGCGGGGCATTGCCGGCCTGCGTGTGGCCGATGCTTCGATCATGCCGACCGTGGTGGGCGGCAATACCAATGCACCGACGATCATGATTGGCGAGAAGGCGGCGAAGATGGTGCGCGAAGATCGACTGCAGAAGGCCGCTTGAGAACAAATGACCAGGAGACAAGAGCGATGAAGTTCATTCAGATGAAGAAGTCCGCGGCCCTGCTGGCTGTGCTTGCCCTGCTTGCCGGCTGTGGCCGCAACAGCGGTGTCGGCGGTGCCGCAGGCGACGCAATGCCGGCCACCGTGCAGGCCAACGAGCAACTGGTGCAGGGGTTGAAGCTCGACGACCCGCAGGACTTTGAAGATGCCAAGCGTGGCTTCATCGCGCGGCCCGAAGGCAAGATCGTTGCCGCTGATGGCAGCGTGCTGATCGACTTCGACGCTTTCAAGTTCGTTCAGGGCCAGTCGCCTGCCACGGTCAATCCGAGCCTCTGGCGCCACGCGATCCTGAATGCGCAGATCGGTCTGTTCAAGGTCACGGACGGCATCTATCAACTGCGCGGCTTTGACATCGGCAACATGACCCTGGTCGAGGGCAAGACCGGCTGGATCGTCATCGATGCGCTCACCGCGCGGGAAACCGCCGCCGCGGCCCTGGCCTTTGCCCGCAAGCATCTGGGCGACAAGCCGGTCACGGCCCTGGTCTTCACGCACAGCCATATCGACCACTTTGGCGGCGCGTTGGGCGTGGTCTCGGCGGCCGACGTTGCTGCTGGCAAGGTGCCGGTGATTGCCTCGGCCGGCTTCATGGAAGAAGCCACCAGCGAAAACGTGATGGTGGGCACGGCGATGGGCCGCCGCTCGATCTACCAGTTTGGCCGCGACCTGGATCGTTCGGCCAAGGGAATGGTCGACACGGGCCTTGGCAAGGGCGTGGCCTACGGCACCTTCGGCATCCTGCCGCCCACACAATTGATCACGCAGCCGACGCAGGAGCTGGTGCTCGACGGCGTGCGCTTCGTGTTCCACAACGTGCCTGGGGCCGAGGCGCCGGCCGAGCTGACTTTCTCCATTCCAGACAGACGAGCATATGGCGGCGCCGAGAACCTGGCGCAGACCATGCACAACCTCCTGCCGGTGCGCGGCGCCAAGGTTCGCGATGCGCTTCGCTGGTCCGGCTACATGCAGGAAGCACTGGAGCAGACGGCCGATGCCGAGGTCTATTTCGGTCAGCACAACTGGCCGATCTGGGGCCAGGCACGCATTGCGGAGTTCATCACCAAGCACCGCGACACTTACAAGTACCTGCACGACCAGACGGTGCGCCTGATCAATGCCGGCCATACGCCGCGCGAGATCGCCGAACTGGTGAAGCTGCCCAAGTCCTTGCAGTCCTATTTCGGCGCCCGTGGCTACTACGGCGATACACGCCACAACGTCAAGGCGATCTACCAGTTCTACCTGGGGGCCTACGACGGCAATCCGGCCAACCTCGACCCGCTGCCGCCGCAGGAGTCGGCCAAGCGCATGCTGGCGCTGATCGGTGGTGCCGACAAGGCCGTGGCTGCAGCGCAAGAGGCGTTCGACAAGGGCGAGTACCGCTGGGCGGCCGAGCTCCTGAACCAGGCCGTGTTCGGCCAACCCGATCACAAGGGTGCCAAGGAGTTGCTGGCGCGCACCTACGACCAGATGGGCTATATGTCCGAGGCCTCGACTTGGCGCAACAGCTACCTCACGGCCGCTGCCGAGCTGCGCAACGGCCCGCCCAAGAAGGGCGTGAGCCGCGCGGGCTTCATCGACATGCTGTCGCAGACACCGGTCGAACGCTTTCTGGAAGCCATGGCGGCCGGCCTCGATGGCCCCGCGGCCGAGGGCAAGGACTTGAAGGTCAATCTGGTGCTGTCCGACACCAAGGAGTCCTTCGTGCTCTGGATCGAAAACTCGGTGCTGCACCACAAGAAGGGCGAGCCTGCCAAGGACGCCAATTCGACGCTGACCCTGACCAAGCCGATCTTCATCAAGATGATGGCCGGCACGGCTGGCGTCAAGGACACGCTGCTGAGCGACGAGCTGAAGATCGACGGCAGCAAGATCGACCTGGTGCGCTTTTTCGGCCTGATCGACAAGGCGCCGGGCACCTTTGCCATTGTGACCAAATAGCCGGACAAGTGCTTGCAATGCAGGCGCCGCGGGGCTCGGGGGTAAACCCGTCCGGTCCTGCGGTGCCCGCCTCCTAGAATCTTGCTGCAACGCAATATAGGAGCAAGCGATGGCGACTGCCCGCAGAGGCAAGACGAAGGCGGAAGAAGGCGCAGCACCGGCTGAGCCCGAGCTGCGCATCCTCAAGAAATACCCCAACCGTCGCCTCTACGACACCAAGACCAGCAGCTACATCACGCTGGCCGACGTGAAGAAGATGGTGCTGGACGGCCAGGCCTTCGAAGTGCGCGATGCCAAGACCGCCGAGGACCTGACCCGCGCCATCCTTCTGCAGATCATCCTGGAGGAAGAAACCGGTGGCGTGCCCATGTTCACCACGCAGTCACTGGAGCAGATCATCCGCTTCTATGGGCACGCGATGCAGGGTGTGATGGGCGAGTACCTCGAGAAGAACATGCAGACCTTCTCCGAGATGCAGAAGAAGTTTGTCGACCAGAGCCCCGGCCTGGCCTTCAGCCCCGAGACCTGGGCCAAGTTCATGGGCACGCAGTCGCCCATGATGCAGGGCTTGATGGGCGGCATGGGGGGAATGGGCGGCTATGTCGAGCAGGGCAAGAACCTGCTTGAGCAGATGACCGAACAGATGCAGAAGGCTTTCCCGGGGATGCCGGGCTTCCCGCCCAAGAAGTAAGGCGGTGCTGGCTACTGCAGCCCGTGCCGGCTGCGGATCTGCTTCAGCGTTCCGCTCTCGTCGAGCTTTTGCAGCGCCGCGTCGATGGCCTTGAACTGGGCCTCGGTCACAGAGCGCTTGCTGAGCATCAGCCGTGCCGAGCCTTGCATCGGCAGGTAGTCCAGCTCGACCAGGTTGAGTTTTTGCCGCAAGAGCAACTGGCGCATCGCCGCGCGGTCGGCCAGCACCAGGTCGCCGCGGCCTGCCTTGAGCATTTGCAGCGCATGGCCCAACTGGTCGTAGTGCGAGAGCAGGCCGTCGTTCCGCAAAGCTGGCTTGTGCGCCTCGAAACCCTCGCCGAACCAGCCAAAGCTCTGGCTGATCACGCCGATGCCGCGCGAGCGGATGTCCTCGAAATTCTTGATGTCGCGCAGCTTGGGCGCCTTCTCGGGCAGGGCGAACAGCGCCACGGCCTCGACGAAATAGGGCGCCGTGAACCAGGCGACTTCGCGCCGCTCGGCGGTCATCGAGGCGGCGGGCAGGATGTCGATCTCACCGGCCAGGAACATCGTGTAGCGACGGCGCCGCGGCAGCTCGGGCAGCAATTCCAGGGTGCAGCCAGCCTGTTGCAGGATGGCGCGCACCAGCTCGATGTCGCTGCCCTGCATCTGGCCTTCGGCATTCATGTAGAGATAGGGCGGGCGCTGCTCGACAGCCATGCGCAGGGGGCGCTCGCACGCTGGGGCGGCCATGGCTCGGCCGAGGAGCAGGACGCTTGCGAGCAGCAGGCAGAGGCGGCCGAGGACAGCGGGGCGGGGCAGTGACATGGGGACGGGGACCGTACTGCAGGAGAGAGGAGGGGCCGACGCCGCGATGCTAATCCTCGCGGGCGCGCGGGTCATCGGGGAGATTGCCCAGATACAATGCCGGCCCAGCTTCTCAGCCAGGTCGACCGGCGGAAATCAAATGGAAACAACGACTTACGACACCGCCGCCGCGAAGATCGGCAACCCCGCTCCCAAGATTGGCTTTGTTTCGCTCGGCTGCCCCAAGGCGCTGACCGATTCGGAGCTGATCCTCACGCAGCTGCGCGCCGAGGGCTATGAAACCTCCAAGACCTTTGCCGGTGCGGACCTGGTGATCGTCAATACCTGCGGCTTCATCGACGATGCGGTCAAGGAAAGCCTGGACACCATCGGCGAGGCACTGGCCGAAAACGGCAAGGTCATCGTGACCGGATGCCTGGGCGCCAAGGCTGGCGCGAGCAGCCCGGACGCCGGTGGCCTGGTGCGCGAGATGCACCCGAGCGTGCTGGCCGTGACCGGCCCGCATGCCACGCAAGAAGTGATGGACGCGGTCCACACCCACGTGCCCAAGCCGCACGATCCCTTCATCGACCTGGTGCCCGAGTCCCGCGGCATTGCCGGCATCAAGCTCACGCCCAAGCACTACGCCTACCTGAAGATCAGCGAAGGCTGCAACCACCGTTGCACCTTCTGCATCATCCCGAGCATGCGCGGCGACCTGGTGTCGCGGCCGATCGGCGATGTGCTGAGCGAGGCGCGCGCGCTGTTCGAATCCGGCGTCAAGGAATTGCTGGTCGTCAGCCAGGACACCAGCGCCTATGGCGTGGACGTGAAGTACCGCATGGGCTTCTGGGACGGCAAGCCGGTCAAGACCCGCATGTACGACCTGGTCGCCCAGCTCGGCGAGCTGGCCAGGCAGCATGGCGCCTGGGTGCGACTGCACTACGTCTACCCCTATCCGCATGTCGACGAGGTGCTGCCGCTGATGGCCGAAGGCCTGGTCCTGCCTTACCTGGATGTGCCGCTGCAGCATGCCCACCCGGAAGTGCTCAAGCGCATGAAGCGCCCGGCCAGTGGCGAGAAGAACATGGAGCGCATCCTGCGCTGGCGCGAGACCTGCCCGGAGATCGTGATCCGCTCGACCTTCATTGCCGGCTTCCCCGGCGAGACCGAAGAGCAGTTCCAGTACCTGCTGGACTTCATGGCCGAAGCCCGCATCGACCGCGCCGGCTGCTTTGCCTATTCGCCCGTGGAGGGCGCCACCGCCAACGAGCTGGACGGCGCGCTGCCGCAGGAAGTGCGTGAAGAGCGCCGTGCGCGCTTCATGGCGGTTGCGGAGCAAGTGTCGGCCGAGAAGCTGCGTTCGCGCATCGGCGCCAACATGCAGGTGCTGGTTGATTCGGCCCCGGCGCTGGGTCGCAAGGGCGGGGTGGGCCGCACCTATGCAGACGCCCCCGAGATCGACGGCACCGTGCGCATCCTGCCGCCCGAGAAGGCCAGCAAGATCCTGAAGGTCGGTGAGTTCACGCGCGTACGCATCGTCGCCGCGGAAGGCCACGACCTGGTCGGCATGCCGATCTGAAGGAGCGCGTCTTGAGTCACAAGAAGCGCGCCATCTCGACCGAGCAGATCCACCATCCCTACCAGCCGCCCGAGGGCTGGAGCGCCCATCCGGTGGGTGTTTTCAAGGCCTCGACCGTCCTGTTCAAGGATACGGCCGACCTGCGCCAGCCGCGCCCGCGCGACGGCCTGAGCTACCGCTACGGCCTGCACGGCACGCCAACGAGTTACACGCTGGGTGCGCGCCTGGCCACGCTGGAGGGCGCCGAGCATTGCCTGCTGACGCCATCGGGCCTGTCGGCTGTCACGCTCGTAAACCTGGCACTCTTGCAGCCGGGCGACGAGGTGCTGCTGCCGGACAACGTCTATGGCCAGAACCGCTGGATGGCGGTCGACTACCTGCCGCGCCTGGGCATCACGCATCGCTTCTACGACCCCTTGAATGCCGAGGCCTTGCCGCTGTCGGAGAAGACCAAGCTGGTCTGGCTGGAGGCGGCCGGCTCGATCACGCTCGAGTTCCCGGACCTGCTGGGCCTGCTGGGCCGCTGCAAGGCCGCTGGCGTGCTCACGGCGCTGGACAACACCTGGGGCGCCGGCATTGCCTTCAATGCCTTCGAGATCGCGCCTGGTATGGGTGTCGACATCTCGGTGCAGGCGCTGACCAAGTATCAGTCGGGCGGCGCGGATGTCCTGATGGGCGCGGTCTACACGCGCGATCTGGCGCTGCGCAATCAGCTGGACAACTGCCATGAGCACCTGGGCTACGGCCTGGGTCAGAACGATGTGGAGCTGGTGCTGCGTTCGCTGCCGACGATGGAGCTGCGCTATCGCGCGCAAGACCTGACGACGCGCGCGCTGGCGGCGTGGATGCAGTCTCGCCCGGAGATTGCCCAGGTGCTGCATCCCGCGCTGCCTGGCTCGCCAGGACACCAGCATTGGCTGGAGACGAGTTCTGCCGGTGCGGCCTGCCTGTTCTCGGTGGTGTTCAAGCCGCAGTACACGCAGAAGCAGGTCGATGCCTTCATCGACGCGCTGGAGCTGTTCGGCATCGGCTACTCATGGGCCGGCCCCATGAGCCTGGCCGTGCCCTACAACATGAGCCAGAGCCGCTCGCTGACGATGCCTATCGCGGCGGGGCCGCTGGTGCGCTTTGCCATCGGCCTGGAGGCGCAAGCCGATCTGCGCGCGGACCTCGAGCAGGCACTGGAGTCGGCGCTGGGCTGATCAGTCCTTCGACGAGTTTGCCGGCACTGCGTGCCGCATCAGCCGGCCTTTCTCGCGCTCCCAATCGCGCTTCTTCTCGGTCTCGCGCTTGTCGGCCTTGTCCTTGCCCTTGGCCAGGGCGATGTCGCACTTGATGTGGCTGCCCTTGAAGTGCAGGTTCAGGGGCACCATGGTGAAACCCTTCTGCTCGACCTTGCCGATCAGGCGACGGATCTCGTCCTTCTTCATCAGGAGCTTCTTGGTCCGGTCCGCCAGCGGGTTGACGTGGGTGGATGCGGTGCGCAGCGGGTTGATGCGGCAGCCGATCAGGAACAGCTCGCCGTTCCTGATCATCACGTGGCCGTCTGTCAGCTGGACCTGGCCGGCACGGACCGCCTTGACCTCCCAGCCTTCCAGCACCATGCCGGCCTCGAACTGCTCTTCGATGTGGTACTCATAGCGGGCACGGCGGTTTTCGGCGATGGACATTGGGAGGCAGGTTTCGCGAGTTCGTGCGGCAGGGCCGCCAATACAATTGCGCCCATTGTATGAAGCACGTCAAAAAGTCCGTTCTGCTCTGGTACTCGCCGCGCGAGATGTATGAGCTGGTCACCGATATCGCCCGCTATCCGGAGTTCCTGCCCTGGTGCGAGAAGGCCGAGACCATCGAGCAGCGCGAGGATGGCGTGACCGCCAGGCTGGGCCTCGCCTATGGCGGCGTGCGCCATGCCTTCACCACGCGCAACACCCATGAGAGCGGCCGCCGCGTCAGCATCGAGCTGGTCGATGGGCCCTTCTCCAAGCTCGAGGGCAACTGGTTCTTCGTGCCGCTGGGCAAGCCCGGGGCCGAGGGTGTCGGCGAAGAATCCAAGGCCTGCAAGATCGAGTTCGACCTCTGCTATGCCTTCTCCAGCAAGGCGCTGGAGGCTGTGGTCAGCCCTGTGTTCGACCGTGTGGCCAATACCTTTGTAGACAGCTTTGTGCAGCGTGCCGAAAGCGTCTATGGGCCTCGCTGAGCCGCGGCCGGGGCGCATCCGCGTCGAGCTGGTGTGGAGCCCGGCGGCTGGCGATGTGAGGCATGCCTGGCTCGACCTGCCCGAGGGCTGCACGGTGGAGCAGGGGCTCAATGCCTGCGCGGAATTTGCTGACCAACTGCCCCGACTGGCGGAACTGGCCGTGGGTGTCTGGGGGCGGGTGCAGCCCTTGAGCCATGGCTTGCGCGATCAGGACCGCATCGAGGTGTACCGACCGTTGACCGTTGACCCGAAGGAGGCGCGGCGCCAGCGCTATCACGCGCGTGGCCAGCGGATTGTTTCCCGGCACAGGCCCTTGGGCGGAAAGACCAGTCGCTAGGCCTGCGGCAAGACCAGCGCCCAGGACTCGGGCAGGTGGGCTCGCTGTTTCAGCGGCACTCGCTGGCGATGACGGCGCGGGCGCGCTGCACTTCTTCGGCGCGCTGCTTGTCGTCGATGACGATGGGCTCGCCCTGCTCGTTGTTGCGCTTGATGCGCACGCCGCTTTCCAGCATCTGCAACTGGCCCTTGGCGCTGCGGCAGTTCTCGGCCCGCTGGGCGGCCTGCTTGCGCTCAGTTTCCTTGAGCTTGGCTGCCTGCTCCTGTTCGAGCTGACGCTGGCGGGCTTGCGCTTGGGGCTCAGGGCGGGAGGCGGCGCTGGCCGCTGCCGAGGCAGCTTCGGGCGCGCTGGCTCCGAACTGGCGCACGACCACCGGCTGGTAGCGCTGCGGCGGCTTCTGGAGGATGTCCTTCTCGGGCGTTCCCGACGGCGGCGGCCGGTCGCTGTACTGGACGTTGCCGCTGCTGTCCTTCCATTTCCATTGCGCCTGGGCCCCGCTGGCAAGGGTCAGCAGCAGCAGCAGGCAAAGCGTGGAGGACAGTCGCATGAGGCGGGGCCCGAAAGGCGTTACAGCAGGGTTGCGAGCGAGTGTACTGGCAGGTCTTCACCCCACCAAGGCGAGAGTGTGAACTGCTTCCGTATAATGCCGCTTTGCGTCTGGAGCTTCCCACATGCGCCTTCTCGGCAAAGCGCTCACCTTCGACGATGTGTTGTTGGTGCCAGCCTTCTCCCAGGTGTTGCCTCGCGACACCAGCCTCGCCACCCAGTTGTCCCGCAATATCCGCCTGAACCTGCCCCTGGTGTCTGCCGCCATGGACACGGTGACGGAAGCCCGCCTGGCCATCGCCATGGCGCAGGAGGGCGGCATGGGTATCGTGCACAAGAACCTGACCGCGCAACAGCAGGCCGCCGAGGTGGCCCGCGTGAAGCGTTACGAGTCCGGCCTCTTGCGCGACCCGATCACCATCACACCCGAAACCACGGTACGCCATGTCAAGCAGCTCTCCGAGCAGCATGGCATCTCCGGCTTCCCGGTGTTGGAGGGTGCAAAGGTCGTGGGCATCGTCACCGGCCGTGACCTGCGCTTTGAGACGCGCAATGACGCCCCGGTGCGCGAGATCATGACCCCGGCCGAGCGCCTGATCTATGTGAAGGAAGGCGCTTCGCTGGCCGAGGGCAAGGCGTTGATGCACAAGCACAAGCTCGAGCGCGTGCTGGTGGTCAACGATGCGTTTGAACTGCGCGGCCTGATGACCGTCAAGGACATCACCAAGCAGACCAACTTCCCCAATGCGGCGCGTGATGCGCAAGGCAAGCTGCGCGTCGGCGCCGCGGTCGGCGTGGGCGAGGGCACCGAAGAGCGTGTCGAGCTGCTGGTGCGAGCCGGCGTCGATGCCATCGTGGTGGACACGGCTCACGGCCACAGCGCCGGTGTGATCGAGCGCGTGCGCTGGGTCAAGCAGAACTATCCGCAGGTCGACGTGATCGGCGGCAATATCGCCACCGGCGCGGCCGCGCTGGCGCTGGTGGAAGCCGGCGCCGACGGCGTCAAGGTCGGCATCGGCCCGGGCTCGATCTGCACCACGCGCATCGTTGCCGGTGTCGGCGTGCCCCAGATCACCGCCATCGACTACGTCGCCACGGCGCTCAAGGGCACTGGCGTGCCGCTGATCGCTGACGGCGGCATCCGCTACTCGGGAGACATCTCCAAGGCCATCGCCGCCGGCGCCAGCGCCGTGATGATGGGCGGCATGTTTGCCGGTACCGAAGAGGCCCCGGGCGAGGTCGTGCTGTTCCAGGGTCGCTCTTACAAGAGCTACCGTGGCATGGGCTCGATCGGCGCGATGAAGGCCGGTTCGGCGGACCGCTATTTCCAGGAAAACGACGAGACCAGCAACCCCAACGCCGACAAGCTGGTGCCCGAGGGCATCGAGGGTCGCGTGCCCTACAAGGGCTCGCTGGTGGCCATCGTGTTCCAGATGGCTGGCGGCCTGCGAGCCTCGATGGGCTATTGCGGCTGCGCCAGCATCGCCGACATGCACGACAAGGCCGAGTTCGTCGAGATCACCTCAGCGGGCATTCGCGAAAGCCATGTCCACGATGTGCAGATCACGAAAGAAGCACCCAACTACCGTTCCGAATAAGACGGGTTGGGCATGACGAACGGGGCCTAGTGCCCCGTTCCTCACTTAAGGAATTCAAGCCAGTGAGCGATAGCGCAGTTCCCAGCCGTTCCGTCAAATCCGCCGGCATGGGCTTCATCATGGTGGCGGTGCTGATCGACATGATCTCGATCGGCCTGATCATCCCGGTGCTGCCGCCGCTGGTGGGCACCTTCACGGCCAACCAGGCCGATCATGCGTTCTGGTACGGCGCGGTGGCTTTCGCCTTCGGCTTTGCCAACTTCCTGACCTCGCCCATCCTTGGCGCGCTGTCGGATCACCATGGCCGCCGCCCGGTGCTGCTGCTGGGCTTCTCCGGCCTGATGCTCAGTTTCTTCGTCACGGCCATGGCTACCGCGCTGTGGATGCTGATCGCCATCCGCCTGGTCAGTGGCGCCATGCAGGCCAATATCGCCGTGGCCAATGCCTATGTCGCCGACATCACCCCGCCCGAGGAGCGCGCCAAGCGCTTCGGCATGCTGGGCGCGGCCTTCGGCATGGGCTTCATCCTCGGCCCGGTGATGGGTGGCATGCTTGGTGCCATCGACCTGCATCTGCCTTTCTTCGTGGCTGGCGGCCTGGCGCTGGTGAACTGGTGTTATGGCTTCTTCGTGCTGCCCGAGTCGCTGCCGCTGGAGCGTCGCCGAGCCTTTGACTGGCGCCACGCCAATCCGGTCAGTGCTTTCAGGAAGCTCTCTGCCTTGCGCGGGGTCGGCCCGCTCGTGTGGGTGATCGCGCTGGCCGGCCTGGCCCAGTTCGTCCTGCACACCAGCTGGGTGCTCTACACCCACTTCAAGTTTGGCTGGGGTCCCAAGGAGAACGGTTGGTCGCTGTTTGCCGTGGGCGTGATGTCAGTGATCGTGCAGGGCTTCCTGCTGCCGCGCCTGCTCAAGCTGTTCAGCCCGCAGCGCCTGGTCATCCTCGGCCTGGCTTCGGCCACGGTCACCAATTTCATCTGGGGTGCCGCCACCGAGGGCTGGATGATGATTGCCATCATCTTCCTGAACGTGCTGGGCTTTGCTTCAAGCGCTGCCATCCAGAGCCTCATTTCCAATGCGGCGGATGCCAAGAACCAGGGCGAGACCATGGGCGCGGTGTCGTCGCTGAACAGCCTGATGGCGGTGCTGGCGCCGGTGCTTGGCGCCACGCTCCTGCACGCGGTGTCCGAGTTGCCGCGCGGCGACTGGCGCATCGGCGCTCCCTTCTATTTCTGCGCCCTGCTGCAAGCAGTCGCGCTGTTCTTTGCCTGGCGGCATTTCGCTCGCGTTCGAGCGGCACGCACCGCAGCAGCCTGAACGAATCAAGCACCTTTTCAAGCTCGAGTACCCACCATGAACCACGACAAAGTCCTGATCCTCGACTTCGGCTCCCAGGTGACGCAGCTGATTGCGCGCCGGGTCCGCGAGGCCCATGTCTATTGCGAGATCCATCCGAACGACGTGTCGGACGAGTTCATCCGCAGCTATGCGCCCAAGGCCATCATCCTGTCGGGCAGCCATGCCTCCACCTATGAGGACCACGAGCTGCGCGCACCGCAGGCCGTGTGGGATATCGGCGTGCCGGTGCTGGGCATCTGCTACGGCATGCAGACCATGGCCGTGCAGCTGGGTGGCAAGGTGGAGTGGAGCGACCACCGCGAGTTCGGCTATGCCGAGGTGCGCGCGCATGGCCACACCAGGCTGCTGGACGGCATCCAGGACCATGCCACGCTGGAAGGCCACGGCATGCTCAAGGTCTGGATGAGCCATGGCGACAAGGTCACCGTGCTGCCGCCGGGCTTCAAGCTGCTGGCTTCCACGCCGAGCTGCCCGATCGCCGGCATGGCGAACGAGGAGAAGGGCTATTACGCCGTGCAGTTCCACCCCGAGGTGACGCACACCTTGAAGGGCCAGGCCATTCTGGAGCGCTTCGTGCTCGGCATCGCCGGCTGCAAGGGCGACTGGATCATGGGCGACTACATCGCCGAAGCCGTGGCCAGGATCCGTGAGCAGGTGGGCGATGAAGAGGTCATCCTAGGCCTGTCGGGCGGGGTTGACTCTTCGGTCGCTGCCGCGCTGATCCACCGGGCTATCGGCGACCAGCTGACCTGCGTCTTCGTCGACCATGGGCTGCTGCGCCTGAACGAAGGCGACATGGTGATGGAGATGTTCGAGGGCAAGCTGCATGCCAAGGTGATTCGCGTGCAGGCCGAAGAACTGTTCCTCGGCCAGCTGGCCGGCGTGACCGACCCCGAGAAGAAGCGCAAGATCATCGGCGGCCTGTTCGTGGACGTGTTCAAGGAAGAGGCGGCCAAGCTCAAGGCGGCCGGCGCCGGCCACAAGGGCGAGCATGGGAGTCGCGCCGTCAAAGGCGCGACGTTCCTCGCCCAAGGCACGATCTACCCCGACGTGGTGGAGAGCGGCGGCACCAAGACCAAGAAGGCCACCACGATCAAGAGCCACCACAATGTGGGCGGCCTGCCGGAGCAGCTCGGCCTGAAGCTGCTGGAGCCGCTGCGCGAGCTGTTCAAGGACGAGGTGCGCGAGCTGGGCGTGGCCCTGGGCCTGCCGCCCGAGATGGTCTACCGCCATCCGTTCCCGGGCCCGGGCCTGGGCGTGCGCATTCTTGGCGAAGTGAAGAAGGAATACGCCGACCTGCTGCGCCGCGCCGACGCGATCTTCATCGAGGAGCTGCGCAACACCAAGGACGAAGCCACGGGCAAGACCTGGTACGAGCTGACATCTCAGGCATTCACCGTCTTCCTGCCCGTCAAGAGCGTGGGCGTGATGGGCGATGGCCGCACCTATGACTACGTGGTGGCCCTGCGCGCCGTGCAGACCAGCGACTTCATGACGGCCGATTGGGCCGAGCTGCCCTACAGCCTCCTGAAACGCTGCTCGGGCCGCATCATCAATGAAGTGCGCGGCATCAACCGCGTGACCTACGACGTGTCGAGCAAGCCGCCGGCAACCATCGAGTGGGAATAATTCAAAGTCGTGCCGGGTCGTCCAACAGGGTCCGGCGTTTTGGAATAAGCATAGTGCTGACAAGGGCTTAGAGATCCCAGTTGGTCTCAGATCGTCCCAGTCAAGCTCAGGTTTGCAGCCGGTACTGAATGCGGTACTGAAGTGCTGGTTCCCGATGACCCGTTTTGCTACCGTCAGACGCGCTGACGGTACCTATTGCGGTACCAATTGGGGAGAGCACGATGCTTACGGACATGCAGTTGCGGGCGTTCAAGCCCACTGGGAAACTCTACAAAGTTGCCGATCAACAAGGGCTCTACGCGGCCGTGACACCGACGGGTGTGATCAGCTTCCGCTTCGACTACCGGATCCAAGGTCGACGCGAAACGCTGGTCATCGGCAAGTACGACTCCTCGCTCGGCGCGAGGAAGCCGCGTGAGGTCAGCGAGCTTGCTTACGGACATTCCGTCACATTGGCGGAAGCAAGGCTGCTGCTGGCGCAAGCCCATCGGTCCGTTGAGCAAGGGGAGAGCCCTTCGCGTGCCAAGGCTGACAAGCGGCTCGAAGCTGCGGAGGCACTGACCTTCGGAGCTTGGTCCCTGAAATACTTTGCCGAGGCCAAGTTGGCTGATTCGACCAAGGCGATGCGACGGTCCATCTACGACCGGAACCTTGCCAACGAATTTGGCCGCTTGAAGCTGGAGGAGCTCACGCCGGCGCGTCTCCTTGCACGATGTGAGCGGATCAAGGAGCGGGGGGCATCGGCACCTGCAGTGCATGCACGTGAGATCGTCTTGCAGGTCTATCGGTTCGTCCAAGCCCGCGGCTTGAAGATCGACAACCCGGCGGAATCGATTCGCCCCAGCGCGATCGCCACGTTCAGGGCGCGCGACAGGGCGCTCTCGCCTTCAGAGATTCATGTCTTCTTCAATGCCTTGGAGCAGACAGCGACTCTTCCAACCTTGCGCTTGGCACTCAAGTTCATGTTGTTGACGCTGGTGCGCAAGTCCGAGTTCATTCACGCGACATGGGACGAGGTGGACTTTCAGAACGCTGTTTGGTCGATTCCCAAAGAGAAGATGAAGGCAGGTCGGCCTCATAACGTCTATCTGAGCCAGCAAGCTTTGGACATCCTTGTCGCCTTCAAGACTTGCTTTGGGGCCAGTACCCATTTGCACCCTGGGCGATACGAGACGACATTGCCAATCAGCGCGGCGACCCTGAATCGTGTCATTGACGCGACCGTGACGCTCATTCGCAGCCGAGGCGAAGACTTTGAGCCATTCACGGTCCACGATCTCCGCCGGTCCGCGAGCACGTTGTTGCATGAGGCAGGATTCAACAGCGACTGGATTGAGAAGTGCCTAGCGCATGAGCAGAAGGGCGTGCGTGCGGTCTACAACAGGGCAGAGTACGCCGAACAGCGTCGACGCATGCTTCAGAATTGGGCTGACATGCTGGACGAATGGATCCAGACAAGACCTCGTAATAGCGCATTGGAAGATTGCGCCGGTAGTGCAACGTCCTCGACCAAGACGGGTTGTTTGGATTGATCGCAGTTGCTGTCTGGTGCGGCGGCGGCGGAGCACTCGATCAGTGCGACGTCCACGGCCATATCGATTTTGAGTCGGCCCGGCTGGGCGTCGACCAGTCGCGGCTTTTCGGGCACTGGGGAGTACCTCTCCAGCAGAAGGCGAAAACGAAGGGGCGCCCGTCGTAGGGGAGCTGAGCCCGGATGCCATCTGGCTTGCCAAGATCGAGCCGTTGCTGTGCGTCGTGCTGTGCCTCTGCATATCAGGGCAGCTCAGCTAGAACCAATGCCTTAGGTATTGCGCGCCGCCACCGTGTTCATCCGAGCGCGGGCATCCTGCAAAAATCAGCAGTGTCGATGGAGCCCGTGATTGTGACCTTCCGGCAGAGTGTTGACAGTGCCCGAGGGGCAAGCCAATTGGCACTGGAGGCCACCTGCACATTCACATCGCCTTCCCCCAAGCACGGGAACACCCTAGCTAGACATGTTTGCCATCGTTTGATGCAATGCAACATCAAGTCTGTCAAGCTTCATGAAACTCATTGGCTTTTGGTTGTTGGTTCTGCTCGCCGTCCTCGTGCCGGCGACAGCTTCCATTGCCACGTCGATGATTTGCCCGCCTGCAACCGTGGCCAAGGCCCAGGTTCGCGGGCAGGTCGTTCAGCCTAAGAGCGTTGCCAAGCACGCGGCAGCCTCGGGGTCTCATGCCCGAGTTGCCAGGGCCAAGACTGATTCCAAGAACGCCGTTGCAGCCGATCAGCAGGCTGAGCACTGCTGCGACGCGACGCCTTGCAGCCACTGCGCTGGCTGCGGTTCCTGCGCCTCGATGGCCGCCACAGCGGACCTCGGCGCGCATGCCCGTCCAGTCGCCACGTCGGCCCTTCCTGAGCTTGGCGGGCCGCGAGCTGAATTCCTGCTGTCTGGGCAGGAGCGGCCGCCACGAACCAGCTGACTCAGCAGTACTGCCGGCCGGCGGCATGCGCGACTGCGCGTGCTTGCACGGCCCGGCCAGGGATTGGCTGAGTCGCATGCTTCGGTAGACGGACCGGCCCCTATCTTCCCTTGCCCGGTTTTCCGCGAAGTCCTACTTCCCGTCCATCGTCATGTGCTCGCCAACGAACGATTGGTTCGAAGGTGCTTTGAGCTCGCGACCAGCCCCATTGAGGCGGCGGCGCGCGGCACCCAACTGGATGTACATGATGTCAATGAAACTCGCACAAACGGCGATCTCCGCAGCCGTCCTGCTTCTCGTCAACAATGCAATCGCGCAGCAGGCAGGTGCCGCCGACGCTGGCACCGCACAGAACGCATCCCTTGAAAAAGTCCAGATCACGGGCAGCCGCATCAATCTGAAGCAGGCGCAGATTTCCGGGGTCGGCCCTGTCACGGTGATCGATGCCGAGGCCATTCAACGGACCGGCGCAATCTCGGCCGAAGTCTTGCTTCAGCGCCTGCCTGCATCGGCCGGTGGCGCGGGCAACCAGACCAATGCCTACTGGACCGGCAACGGCTACGGCACGACCCAAGTCAACCTGCGCGGCCTGGGCATCAACCGCACCCTTGTTCTGCTGAACGGCCGTCGCGTCGTCAATGGTGGGACGGGTGCCAACAGCGCGGTCGACCTGAACATGATCCCGGTCGCGCTGATCGAGCGCGTCGAGGTGCTGAAGGATGGCGCATCTGCGATCTACGGCGCCGACGCGGTTGCCGGCGTGGTCAACATCATTACCAAGAACGGCCTCAAGGGTGGCGAGGCCTCGATCCGCTACGGCAAGACGTCGCGCGGCGACGGCGATGAAAAGGCCGTCGACTTGTCCTGGGGCTTGCAGACCACGGGCGGCTCGCTGGTTACGGGCATCAACTATTCGGAGAGCGGTGCCATCAACATGGCTACCCGTGCGCCTTGCGGCCTTGGCGAAGTGAACGGCAAGCTGGAATGCGTGGGCAGTTCGTCCACCATCGGCGGCCGCGCGCGTCTGGCCGACGGGCAGCGGATCAACTTCAACCAGACGCCTGGTGGGAGTCCGAGCTCTTACGAGACCTACTCGGCGACCAAGCACAACTACAACAGCAACCCGGCGCTGAACGCGGTCAACCCGATCAAGCGCCTGGGCCTGAGTGCTTTTGGCACGCTGAACCTGGCTGAGGATACCCAGCTCTTCACCGAGATGCTGTTCTCGCATCGCGAATCGAACCAGTTGGCCACACCGGGCTCGCTCGGTGTCTATCGCCCGATCAACATCGCGGCCAACCACCCGACGAACCCGACCGGGCAGAGCCTGGTTCTAGAGCGGCGGCGGCTCGAGGAAGGTGGTACACGCACCTTCTCGCAGGAGTCCAACATCTTCCGCGTTGTCGCCGGCGTCAAGGGCAGCATCAGCAACAACTGGGATTGGTCCGCTGCGCTGAACTGGGGTCGCAACACCGGCACGGATGGCACGACCAATGTGGCCAACCTGGATCGCGTGGACCTGACGCTTGATCGCACGAAGTGCAGCACGGCTCCAGGGGCCGCGATCCCATGCGGCAACTACCTGGGCTACGGCAATGTGACGCCGGAGGTACTTCGCTACATCATGGCGACGACCCGCGACAACGGCGGCAATGACCAGAAGGGCATCAGCGCCAACATCAGTGGCGAGCTGTTCATGCTGCCTGCAGGCCCGGTGGGTTTCGCCGCTGGCGCCGAGGCGCGCAAGGAAAGCGGTTGGCGCAACCCGGACAACCTGACGGTGCTCGGCATCGCGAACACCAACAAGGCGGATCCGATCGCCGGTTCGTACACCGCGCGCGAGGTCTATGCCGAGTTGGCCGTGCCGCTGCTCAAGCGCCTGCCCTTCGTCGAGTCGCTGCAATTCAACACCGCAGCGCGCTACTCCGACTACAGCCTGTTCGGTTCCAAGAGCACCTACAAGGCCGGCCTGGACTGGCAGATCGTGCCCAGCCTCAAGCTGCGCAGCAACGTGTCGTCGGCCTTCCGTGTCCCGAATATCCCTGAGCTCTACGGCGGCGTGTCCGAAGGCAATCTGACGACCACCGACCCGTGCAGCAACTGGAGCGCGTTGCCCACCACGTCCATCGTGTCGCAGAACTGCAAGGCCGCCGGCGTTCCGGCCGGATTCAAGCAGTTGGGCAACACCATCCTGACGACGGTCGGCGGCAACCCCAAGCTGGAGCCGGAGGATGCGAAGACCATCACAGCGGGCGCGGTCTGGTCGCCGAGCAAGACGCTGACGCTGACCGTTGATTACTACAACATCAAGATCAGCAACGCGATCCAGAGCGTGGCCGGTTCGACCAAGCTCGCGACTTGCTACAACACGACCGGGCTGGCTCACATCTTCTGCAGCCCGTCCAGCTTCACCCGCAACAAGACCACCGGTGAAATTGATTTCCTGTCGTCGCAACCGGTCAATGCGGCGGACGAGAAGATCTCCGGTATCGACGTCGGTGCGCTGTACGAGTTCAATCTGGCCGGCTTCACGACCACGCTCAGCGCCGAGTTGTCGCATCTGAAGAACTATGAGGTGCGTCCGTTCCCGGGAGCCGCTGCCATCGACTACACCGGCAAGATCACCGGCGGTCGCGGCAGCTATACCCAGTGGCGTTCGCTCAGCTCGTTGACGATGGCCAAGGGTCCGTGGTCGGGTTCCTACACGATGCAGTACATCGGCTCTGCCGATGACATCAACGCCGCACCGACCGACATTGGCGCCAAGGCCCCCACCGTGACCTACCACTCGGCGCAACTGAAGTACGCCTTCAGCAAGCAGCTCGATGTGGCCTTCGGTATCGTCAATCTGTTTGACAAGAAGGCGCCGTTCATCAAGTCCTACACAGATGCGAACACCGACACGATGACCTACGACCTGCAAGGGCGTCGTTGGCATCTGCGTGCCGGCTATCGCTGGTAAGCCTCCGTGGCGCCGCGGGCAACAGTCCGCGGCGCCGTCAGAGTGCATCAACTGCTGTGAGACAAAGCATATGAACCTACCCTTCTGGGTGCGCCGAGCCCACAAATGGATCGGCCTCGTCATTGGCGTCCAAGCCTTGCTCTGGATGCTCAGTGGCGTCTACATGACGGTGATCTCGCTGGACGTAATCCACGGCGACCATCTCGCCCATGTCTTCGATGAGCCACTCGAGCGCAGTGCAGAGCGACTCGATATCAATCAGCTGGCCAAGCTGCGCCCGGGCTTCGAGTCACTCAAGCTGAAGAACTTCCTGGGCAAGGAGGTCTATGAACTCCGCGCCGGCGGCAAGACCAGCTTGGTGGATGCCCGGTCGGGCGACCTGTTGAGCCCGCTGCCGCGCGAGCAGATCGTGGCCCGTGCCAAAGACATCTACCAGGGCGAAGCCGAGATCCGCGAAGTGACCTGGATCACTCAGGCACCACAGGAGGTGGCCAAGCGCCCGGTGCCGATGTGGGCGGTGCGTTTCGACGACCGCGCCAACTCGACGCTTTACTTTTCACCGGACAGCGGCGATCTGCTCGCCCGTCGCCACGACCTGTGGCGCTGGTTCGATTTCCTGTGGATGTTCCACATCATGGACTACGACACCCGTGACGATGTCAACAACAGCCTGTTGCGGATCGCAGCTGGCGTCGGCCTTGTGTTTGCCCTGAGCGGTGCATGGCTGGTGTTCTACAGCTTTCGGCGGAGGGCACAGGCATGAGCCCCTGGATGCGCAAGATACACAAATGGATCGGTCTGCTGATCGGCTTGCAGTTGGTGCTTTGGATGTGCAGCGGCCTTGTCATGAGCCTGCTGGACGCCGAGCAGATGCGTGGCCGCGAGTTCCGTGCGCCAGCAGCGGCCAAACAACCCTGGCCGACCGACGCCGTGCCCGTGAGCGGAATGCTGGCAGCGGCGCGCGAGTCAGCTCAGACCGTCTCGACGGGCTGGCTGGTTGACCGCCCGGTCTACCGGCTGGCCGGTGAGAAGTCGACCCACCTGATTGATGCCCATAGCGGCCAACGCGTTGACCTCGATGCTGCTCTGGCGCAGCGAGTGGCTGAGGCCTCATACCGGGGCCCAGGCAAGGCAATTCAGTCAGAACTGGTGGATCGCTCACTGGAAACCCGCGCTCACGAAGGCAAGGTCTGGCGCGTGGCGTTCTCCGATGCCGAAGATACGACGGTCTATCTGTCTCTGCAGGGCGATGTGCTGGAGCATCGAAACAAGACCTGGCGCTTGTTCAACTTCTTCTGGATGCTGCACATCATGGACTACAGCGGGCGCCAGGACTTCAACAACCCGCTGGTCGTCAGTGCGGCCATTGGTGGATTCTGGCTGGCCCTCAGCGGCATCTGGCTGCTGTTCACCAGCTTCAGTCTGGCCGAGTTCATTCCCAAGCGCTGGCGCGGAACCCGGTCGCTGATGGTCCACGCGCCCGATGGCAGCCGGCTGCGCAGCATGCGTGCTCATGCCGGCGACACGGTCTTTGTCGCGCTGGCCCAGCAAGGCCTGCAACTACCTTCGAACTGCGGAGGCGGGCAGAGCTGCGGCCTTTGCGAGGTTCGCGTGCGTGGGGCTGCGCCGGAAGCAACCAGCGCTGATCGTGCGGTGCTGGCACCATCCAGGATCGAGGCTGGATGCCGTCTTGCCTGCAACCTGAAGCTGGACCGTAACCTCGACATTGAGGTTCGTGGGGGCATGGCGCTGGGCGAGGTCCATGAGGCTCAAGTTGAAAGCGTCCGCGCGCTGTCGCCATTCATGCGTGAGGTTGTGCTGTTGCCCAAGGACAAGCCGGGGCCGGAGTACCGGCCGGGGTCCTTCATCCAGGTCCATGTGCCAAGCTACAGGATGGCCAAGCACCAGATCGATGCGCCGCCGGAGCATCACTCGGCATGGTCCGGGCTGCACCTGCCTCCGCAGTGGACCAGCGGTGCGCTGCTGCGGCGCTCCTACTCGCTGTCGGCACCGGTGCAGCAGACCGATGGTCGGCTGACCCTGCTGGTGCGCTTCTGCCACGGCAAGCAAGGGGGCAAGAACCATCCGCCCGGCAAGGGCTCGGCCTATGTCTTCGGTCTCAAGGCGGGCGACAAGCTGCAATACAGCGGGCCCTTCGGTGACTTCGCCATCCAGCACGGTGAACACGAGAAGGTCTTCATCGGCGGCGGCGCCGGCATGGCGCCGCTGCGCGCGATGGTGCGGGATCTGCTGGAGTCGGGTGCGAGCGAGCCGGTCCATTTCTGGTACGGCGCACGAACGGCTGCTGACGCTCCCTACGTGGACGAGATGGAAGAGCTGGCGGCACGCTTCGACAACTTCAGCTGGCAGCTGGTGTTGTCCGAAGAGAGGGGCGGGGCAAGGCCATCGGGTATGGTGCACGAGGCTGTGCGCGAGGGCCTGCTGCAGTCGCATCCGGATCTTCAGACCTGCGACTTCTACCTGTGTGGGCCGCCACCGATGCTGACCGCGACCCGTACCATGCTGAAGAGGTTAGGCGTGCAAGACGACAGAGTGGCCTTCGACGACTTCAAGATCTGAAGTAGGGCGCGCACCCACCCGGCATACGGCTTCAGGGCCGTGCCATAGTCTGGCTGCGTGCCCATCTCGTCGAGCCCATGCCGCCACCTTTCCGTCGATTCCTGATTGCTCTTGCCTGCATCTGTCTGTCGCGCCTCGCCGAAGCCCAGCCGCGGGTGGTCTGGCTATCGCTGGAGGGCTCGCCGAAGAGCGCGGCCTCCGGCATCGTCGTATCAAGAATACAAGCGCTTCCACCCGGGGAGCAGGCGCGACGATGGCTGGTCGAACGCCTACCGAAGTTCAGCCACCAGCACGACAACGCCAGCGTCGCACGCATTGAGCAATTGATTGCCGATGGTCGTGAAACCTACTGCTATGCCAATGCGCTGCGTACGCCGCAGCGCGAAGCCAACGCACTTTTCAGCGAGCCGGTTCTGCACCGGTTGCCCAGCCGCGTCATCATCAGGGCAGACCGTCAAAGCCTGCTCAGCCCGCACCTGAACGGCAGGCGACAAGTTCAGCTGCGCTCGCTCATCGACGACCCCAAGCTGCAAGGAGCGGTGACCAGCCTGCGCAACTATGGTCCATTGATCGATCCGGTGCTGTCCGCCGCCAGCGGCCCGCAGCGCGTCACCCACTACGACACGCCCAGCCGCATGCTGATGGCTCGCCACATCGACTGGATCATTTCCGAGCCTGCGGCGCTGGTTGGTCTCGTCAAGAACGATCCCGATCTGCCTCGCACACCCACCCGCAGCTTCGAGGTCGCCGGTCCTGCCGCGGCGGTGGTGACCTATGTGATGTGCGGCCGTACGGCGACGGGACGCCAATTGGTCACTGCGCTGAATCGACTGATGGCCAAGCATGCTGACCGGCCCTGGGAGCAGCCCTACGTCGAGCTATTGGATAGCAATGAGCGCGCGGACCTGATGCGCTTGCGCCAGCAGTCGCCTCGGTAGTCCAAAAAGAGTTCTCGCGCTGCGATGGAGTTCCACGCTCACCCGTCGCACGCGCCAGGGTCCTACTGGAATTGCGTCTTCTTGCGCAGCTGAGTTGCGGCGGGCTTTGACTGCTCGGGGTGAGGCTCGCGAGCGCCGCCAGCCGCTTGCCCCGCCAAGTTATCCAGGATCGGGCACTCGGGCCGTTCGTCGCCATGGCAGCAATGCACCAGGTGCTCCAGCGTCGCCTTCATCGCCAGCAGCTCTTGCGCCTTGGCTTGCAGCGCCTCTATGTGGGCCTGCGCCATTGCCTTGACGACGCGGCTCGGCCGGCGCCGGTTCTGCCAGAGCCCCACCAACTCGCCGATCTCGGCGATCGAGAAGCCCAGGTCGCGTGCCTGGCGGATGAAACGCAGGGTGTGGACCTCGTTGTGGCCGTACTGCCGATAGCCCGACTCGGTCCGACGCGCTGCCGGCAGCAGGCCCACCTGCTCGTAGTGCCGGATCATCTTGGCCGAGACGCCCGACGCCTCGGCCGCCTGCCCAATGTTCATGCCATCCATCGAATACTCCAGTCCATCATGTCGTACACGGTTCAGCGAGCTTTCCAGCGGCGCAGCAACAGCGCGTTGCCAACGACGCTGACGCTGCTGAAGGCCATGGCTGCACCGGCCATCATTGGATTCAGCAGGCCGAAGGCGGCCAGCGGGATGCCCACAAGGTTATAGATGAAAGCCCAGAACAGCCCGCGTTTGATCGTCGCGTAGGTGCGGCGCGAGATGTCCAGCGAGGCCGCAACCAGCTGCGGATCACCCCGCATCAGCGTGATGCCTGCCGTCTCCATGGCCACGTCGGTGCCGGTGGCCATGGCGATGCCGACGTCGGCCGCGGCGAGCGCGGGGGCGTCGTTGATGCCGTCGCCCACCATGGCCACCGTCCTGCCGGCCGCACGCAACTGCTGCACGGCGGCCGCCTTGTCGGCCGGCAGGACCTCGGCCTTGACCTGGTCGATGCCGAGCGCCTTGCCAACGGCCAGTGCGCTGCCACGCGTGTCGCCCGTCAGCAGCACGGTCGCAATGCCCAGTTCGTGCAGGCGCTCAACGGCTTGCCTTGCCGATGCCTTGATCGAGTCACCGAAGGCCAACAGGCCCAGCAGCGTCAGTCCGTGATCGGTTTCCTGCGTCAGCCAGGAGATGCTGCAACCCTGTGCCTCAAGGCGCTGGGCATCGACGGCCAACAGGCCCGAGTCGACTCCTTGCTCACGCAACAGGCGGCTGCTTCCCAGCGTCAGCCGCTGACCGCGGACGATGGCTTCCAGCCCCCGGCCCGGCAATGCCCGCGCCGCGCGAGCCTCCGGCACGGGCAGGCGTTCGTCGCGCACCTTGTCCATGACGGCGCGCGCCAGCGGATGCTCGCTGTTCTTCTGCAGCGCGGCGGACAGGGCCAGCACTTCGGCCTGGCGAGAGCCCGGCGCCGCGTGGACAGCAAGCAGGGTCGGCCGACCTTCGGTCAGGGTACCGGTCTTGTCGAACACCACCGTGTCGACTGCATGGGCCAGCTCCAGTGCCTGGGCGTCCTTGATGAGCACACCGTGCTGGGCGGCAATGCCGGTGCCGGCCATGATCGCCGTTGGCGTTGCCAGGCCCAGCGCACATGGGCAGGCGATCACCAGCACGGTAACCGCGTTCACCAGCGCCTGCTCCCAGTCACCCGACGTGGCCACCCAGCCCAGCAGGGTCAGCAAGGCGATGCCCAGCACCACCGGAACGAAGACCGCGCTGACCCGATCGACGATGCGCTGGATCGGAGCCTTGTCTGCCTGCGCACTCTCGACCAGGCGGATGATTCGCGCCAGCGTTGTCTCGGCGCCGACGGCCAGGGTCTTCAATGTCAGCACGCCTTCCTCGTTGATGGCTCCGCCGGTGACCCGGGCGCCGGCCACTTTGGCAACAGGCATGCTTTCGCCGGTAATCAGGGAC
This sequence comes from Paucibacter sp. JuS9, assembly GCF_044043925.2. Classification (NCBI taxonomy): domain Bacteria; kingdom Pseudomonadati; phylum Pseudomonadota; class Betaproteobacteria; order Burkholderiales; family Sphaerotilaceae; genus Roseateles; species Paucibacter sp. JuS9. Next base: position 2,558,046 of record NZ_CP194172.1, on the reverse strand, counting down.
TCGTTGACATGGCTGCTGCCTTCGACGACTTCGCCATCGACGGGAATCCGGTCACCCGGCCGGACCAGGACCAGATCGCCGATCCGCACCAGACCGACCGGCAGCTCGGACTCGACACCGCCTCGCAGCACCCGGGCGACGGCAGGCCGCAGCGCGTTCAGCGACTGCAATGCCGCCGTGGTGCTGCGCTTGGCGCGAGCTTCCAGCCATTTGCCCAGCAGTACCAAGGTAATCACGGCGGCAGAGGCTTCGAAGTAGAGGTGGGGCATGCCATGCTCGGCATGCTTCAGCAGAAGGTAGATCGACAGGCCGTAGGCGGCCGAGGTGCCCAGCGCCACCAGCAGGTCCATATTGCCGCTGCCGGCGCGCACAGCCTTCCAGCCGGCGCGGTAGAAGCGGGCGCCCAGCCAGAACTGCACGGGCGTCGCGAGGGCCAACTGCAGCCATCCGTCCAGCATCCAGCCTATGCCCAGCACTTGCAGTAGCATGGGCGCGACCAGGGGCAAAGTCAGTACCGCACCGGCGGCGACTGGCAGCCAGTCGGGTTGCTTCGGCGCCGCCTGGGCGTGCGCCTCCGCCACTGGGCGAGCGCTGTAGCCCGCCTTCTCCACGGCGAGACTCAAGTCTGCCTCGCTGATGGTCGCCACCGCTTGCACGGTCGCACGCTCCGTGGCGAGATTTACGGACACCGCCGAGACGCCCGGCACCTCCATCAAGGCCTTCTCGACGCGCATCACGCAAGAAGCACAGGTCATGCCGAGGACCTGCAGATCGAAGGCGGCGGGCCGCCCCTGCATGGCGAGGGTGGTGGACATGGTGTCTCTCCAGTCAGGTTGTTCAAGGTGCCGGAATGCTCAAGCTTCCAGCGATGTCAAGGTCAACGGTTAGCGCAGACAGCCCACATGCCTGGTGTGGTCTCTCGCGTCGCTTGGCTTGACTCTCCAACCGTGTCAAGGATGACAGTCGGGTCTCCGATCAAGGAAACAACCGGAGATTCAAGATGATTGCTTTTGAAGTGAACGACATGACTTGCGGCCATTGCGTCAGCACCATCACCAAGGCGCTGAAGGCTGTCGATGCAGGTGCACGGGTGCAGATCGATCTGGCGTCGCATCGCGTACAGATCGCGCCGACCGAGGCGGACGAGGTGGAACTGAGCGATGCGATCAAGGAGGCAGGCTACACGCCCGTGATGGTGTCCGACGCCGCTGTTGCCTGCACGCCAGGCGCTAAGGCCGGCCACGGTTGTTGCCACTAAACGGGGGGCATGTCGACGTGAGTCCTCGGCACATTGACACATGTGCCATGCCCCGGCACCACGCGACGGGCCCCTTCGTCCCTTACAATTTGACCATGAGCAAGTTCTGGCGGATCGCGTTCGCATGGCTGTTGGCCGTGGCGCTACCCATTCAAGGGTACGCCGCCCAGACCATGCTGCTCTGCGGCCCGGCCAACCATCACAGCAGCGTGATGGACGACCACGCGGGGCAAGGCCATGACCATGCCAGCATGGCGCATGACGATGCCCCGGCGCATGACCACGCTGAGATGAGTTCAACGGCTGCTGATGCCGACAAGACACCCTCCGCCAAGGCGGGGCATGCTGGTAAATGCAGCGTGTGCTCTTCCTGCTGCAACGCCGCAGCCATCACCACTTCCATGGTGAGCTTCACGGTGGCACCTCCGGACCTGCCCGAGGTCCCGACCGTCAAAGTCGCCCACGACCGCGTGATGGTCGGCGGGCTCGACCGACCGCCTCGACTCTCCCGCACCTGAACGGGCCGGGCGGCGCGCTTTGCGCAAAGCCTTTGGCGCCCTGTATTGAGCCTGATCTGGCGCGTCCTATCGACGCGCCGGTCCGGCGGCAGCACAACAGTTCACTTGCGAGAGAACCATGCAATCCACTGCAAACGGCGTGGCGCTATTTCTGTCCGCCACGACCTTGTGGCTGGCGTCCAGCGCGTCGGCCCAGACGGCCCCGAGTGAAGCTCGGCGGCCCGACCCACTGAATCCCAAGGCTCAAGTGCCGACCGTGGTCTATCGATCGGCCTTCAAGGACTACCGTCCAAATACCGAGGCCGAGGTGGGCTCCTGGAAGGACGCCAACACCACCGTGCATCAGGCGGGCGGCTGGCGCGCCTATGCCCATGAGGCCAGGCAGCCCGACCAGCCTGCGCAGTCACTGCCAGCGGCGTCGGCCTCATCGGCACCGAGCAAGCCGGCGGCGAAGCCCTCGGGCCATGCGCATCACTGAGGGGCACCCATGAAAAACTACCGAAGCGCCCCGGTGCGCCTGGCACTGCTCGCTGTGGCCCCGCTGCTGCTGGCCGGCTGTGCGAGCCTCAGCGGCAATGGCGGCATGACGTTCGTACAGGATGCCGCGAAAACTCATCTCGGCGCCACCGTCCAGGTGGCCAAGACCGACCAAGACATCGACACCATTGATCGTCGCGTGGCCGAGTTGCTCGGCAAGCCGATGACTGCTGACGCGGCTGTGCAGATCGCTCTGCTCAACAATAGGGGCTTGCAGGCCAGCTTCCAGGAACTGGGCATTGCCGAAGCCGAGATGGTGCAGGCCAGCCGGTTGCCGAATCCCGGCTTCAGCCTTGCCAAGCTCAAGCGAGGCGATGAGCGAGAGATCGAACGTGGCTTCTCGTTCGACCTCGGTCATCTGGTGGCGCTGCCATTGACCCGCCAGCTCGAGAGCCGGCGGTTCGCTGCCCTGCAGCGCAGCGTGGCGATGGAGATGCTGTCGCTCGCCGCCGAAACTCGCAAGGCCTTCTACGCTGCTGTGGCCGCCGAGCAGACGGCCAGCTATATGCGGGATGTGCGAGCCACGGCCGACGCAGGCGCCGAGTTGGCCAAGCGCCTCGCGCAAGCTGGCAACTGGACCAAGCTGCAGCAGGCTCGCGAGCATGGCTTCTTCTCAGAAGCGGTGCTGAACGCGGCTCGTGCCGAAGCGGCCCGTGTGTCAACGCGCGAGCGCCTGACGCGATTGCTGGGTCTGTGGGGAGCACATGGCGCCTTCGCGCTGCCTGCGCGATTGCCTGACCTGCCCGCCGAACCCAAAGACCGCCCAGACATCGAACAGGTGGCCATGGCCACGCGCCTCGACGTGCAGGCGGCCAAGGCCACGCTGGACGCCACGGCCAAGAACCTGGGCCTCAGCAAGGTGACGCGCTTCATCAACGTGCTGGAGCTGGGCTATATGCGCAACAGTTCCAACGAGGCACCGCGCCAGACCGGCTACGAAATCGGCATCGAGATCCCGCTGTTCGACTGGGGCGACGCACGCATTGCAAAGGCCGAGGCGGTCTACATGCAGAGCGTTCACCGCACGGCGCAAATCGCTATCGAAGCGCGATCCGAGGTGCGCGAGGCCTACCAGGGCTACCGTTCGGCCTATGACATTGCCAGGCACTACCGCGATGACGTGGTGCCCACGGCCAAACGCATCTCCGACGAGAACGTGCTGCTCTACAACGGCATGTTCATCAGCGTGTTCGAGCTGCTGGCCGACGCGCGCTCCCAGATCGCCAGCGTCAACGCCTCGATCGAGGCACTGCGTGATTTCTGGGTGGCTCAGTCGGATCTCGACATGGCCCTTGTCGGCAAGCCCAGCCTTGGCGGCAGCGCACCCTCGGCCTCGGTGGCCGGCACGGGCGGCGGCGCGGCCGCTCATTGAATCAGGAGTTCACGATGTTTTCCAGACGCAACTTTTTCCGCGGCGCCGGCGCTTTGACCGCAGCCGTCTCTGCCAGCGCCGTCAGCCGCGTCGCCCTGGCCGCGCTGCCCGAGCCAGTGCTGCAGACCAAGCCCGACACGATGCCGCCGTTGGTGCCCAACAGCGGACGCCCTTACAACCCCGTAGTCACACTCAACGGCTGGACCTTGCCCTGGCGTATGAACCAGGGCGTCAAGGAGTTCCACTTGGTGGCCGAGCCTGTGGTGCGCGAACTGGCGCCCGGCATGAAGGCCCATCTGTGGGGCTACAACGGGCAGTCGCCGGGCCCGACGATCGAGGTGGTCGAGGGCGATCGGGTGCGCGTCTTCGTCACCAACAAGCTGCCCGAGCACACCAGCATCCACTGGCATGGCCAGCGCCTGCCCAACGGCATGGACGGCGTGTCGGGGCTGACGCAAAAGTCTATCCAGCCTGGTAAGACCTACGTTTACGAGTTCGTTGCACGCCGCCCAGGCACATTCATGTACCACCCGCATGCGGACGAGATGACGCAGATGGCCATGGGCATGATGGGCTTCTGGGTCACACACCCGAAGGTGAAGCACCCGCTGATCGACGAGGTGGACCGCGACTTCTGCTTCCTGCTGAACGCCTTCGACATCGATCCCGGCGCGGCCACGCCCAAGATCATGACGATGACGGATTTCAATCTCTGGTGCTGGAACAGCCGCGTGTTCCCGGGTATCGACACGCTGAACGTGCGCAAGAACGACAAGGTGCGCATTCGCGTCGGCAACCTGACGATGACCAACCATCCGATCCATCTGCATGGGCATGAGTTCGCGGTCACCGGCACCGATGGCGGGCCGACGCCCAAGGCCGGCCGCTGGCCTGAGGTGACGACCGATGTGGCTGTCGGCCAGATGCGCCAGATCGAGTTCGTTGCGGATGAAGAGGGTGATTGGGCCCTCCACTGCCACAAGAGCCACCACACGATGAACGCCATGGGGCACAACGTGCCCACGATGATCGGCGTCGACCACCGCCAGGTGGCCAGGCAGATCACCAAACTCGTGCCCGACTACATGGTGATGGGCGAGCGGGGCATGGCCGACATGGGCGAGATGACGATGCCGCTGCCTGACAACACGCTGCCGATGATGACCGGCGAGGGCCCGTTCGGCGGTGTCGAGATGGGCGGCATGTTCTCGATCCTGAAGGTCCGCAAGGACCAGAAGCGCGGCGACTACAGCGACCCCGGCTGGTACCAGCATCCCAAGGGCGAGGTGGCCTTCGAGTGGACAGGCCAGTTGCCAGAACCCGCACGCTTTGCTGCTGAAGGCGGACAGTCGATGCCACGCAAGATGCCGGCACCGCCCACCGAGGTCAGCGTCCGCAAGCCGACAGGCCACTCTGAGCACTGAGCCATTCAGCCTGCCTCATTGTTTCAATCTCGCTGCAGATCAACGGCGATCTCAAGGACTCACTATGCAACTCATCCCTCAAATTTCGATCTCAGCGCTCGCGCTCACGCTTGTTTCCGGCGCGGCACTGGCCAGCGGCAATCACCCGGGCGGGCACGGCCATGACAGCGATGCCATTGGCAAGCCTGGCATCGCTGCCAAGGCTTTGCGCACCGTCCAGATCAACATGAGCGACGCGATGCGCTTCACGCCGTCGAGCGTGGACGTCAAGCAGGGCGAAACCGTGCGTTTCGTCGTGAAGAACTCCGGTCAGGTCAAGCACGAGATGGTGCTGGGTACCGAGAAGGAGCTCAAGGAACACTATGAGGTCATGAAGAAGTTCCCGGAGATGGAACACGCCGACCCCAACATGGTCACCGTCGCACCTGGCAAGGCCGGCGAGATCGTGTGGCAGTTCACCAAAGCCGGCAAGATCGACTTTGCCTGCCTGCAGCCCGGCCACTACGACGCGGGCATGAAGGGCGCCGTCAACGTCGCCGGCAAGGTCGGTGCGCCCAAGGCTGACAGCCATGCAGACCACAAGCACTGACGCCCTGCCAGGGTCGCTGATGACGCGACGCCAACTGCTGGCCGGCTGCGCCGTTCTGGTGATTGCTGGGCCAGCAAGGGCTCGCAGGGCGACGCCTTCCGAGCTGGCGCCTCGAATTCAGGTCTGGAAAGGCCCGAGCTGCGGTTGCTGCAAGGACTGGATCAGGCACCTGGAGACCAATGGCTTCCAGGTGTCCGTCAGTGACGCTGGCAATACCAATGCACGCAAACAACTGGGCGTCGACATCAAGTACGGCTCATGCCACACCGGCCTGGCCGGCGGCTACGCCATCGAGGGTCATGTGCCGGTGCGCGAGATCCGGCGCCTGCTGCGTGAGCGGCCGCAGGCGCTCGGCCTGGCCGTGCCAGCGATGCCCATCGGATCGCCGGGCATGGATGGCCCGGAGTATGGCCAGCGCAAGGATCCCTACGACGTGCTTCTGCTGAACAAGGACGGCAGCGCACGCACTTATCAAACCTACCGTTGAAGGAGCTACCCATGAACGCACTCAAGAACCTGACCCTGGCCTCGCTGATCGCAGCGAGCGCCGCCCTGGCCGGCACGGCCGCAGCCCAGGCCATGGACCACAGCAAGATGCATGGCACGGCCGCCTCTTCGTCCGCCGCGGATCTGACCGATGGCGAGATCAAGAAGATCGACAAGGACAACAAGAAGCTCACCATCAAGCATGGCGACATCAAGAACCTGGACATGCCCGGCATGACCATGGTGTTCCAGGTCAAGGACCCGGCCATGGTCGACCAGGTCAAGGTGGGCGACAAGATCCGCTTCAAGGTGGAGAAGGGCGCCAGCGGCTTCGTCGTGACGGAGATTCAACAAGCCGCCAAGTGATCCGAGCCATCGACTCGGGCGACCAGATGTCGCCGGGTTGATGAGGATCAACGTGAGGCGCCCCCAGTGGGCGCAACATGGTTTGTGCACTGAATGCTTGAGCGGGACGCGCAATTCCATGACAACAACGCTTGGACGAACGGCCAGAAGGCGGCTTGCAGCTGCCATGCTGTTCGTCTGGGTGTTCGCATTGAGTGCCGGGATGGTCAATGCCTGCGCGTTGGGCGGCGCAGGCGAAGGAGTTGCAGGCTTGGCGCCGCCGCCAAGTCCGGCCCATCAACATGACGCCGCCGCCGAAGAGCACGGGCATCAGGTCCATGCCGGCCACCCAGCTGCGCCTGCTCCGCAGGACCACGAGGGTGCTTGCCAGAAGTTCTGCGACGACGAGCGCTCCGCCTTGAGCCTCTTGGCCAAGGATCTGGGGAGTCCGGGCAGCATGCTACCGCTGCTCGTTCAGTGCAGTTCGCTGGCCTGGACGTCGGCTGATGTCTGGATGGCAGAAGAACCCATCACCCGGGTGCCACCGCGCAAGACGGGGCCACCCATTCCTATCCGCCTTCTGAGGCTGACCATTTAGCCATCCGCCATCGCGCCTCTGGGCAAGCCCAGTCAGGCGCAGATACCGCACGCCCATACTGGCGCGTGCTGGAGGCGGGGCAGCACGCGTGCCTTCGATCTGTACCCCAGTGGGGTTTCCTCGCCGTAACTCTTTCGGAGAGCACCATGAACAAGATTGCCTTCGGCGCCACGGCGCTGCTGTTCGTCGCCGGCCTCGCCACGGCCCAAACCAAAGAGCAGGACCATCAAGCTCACCATCCGGATGGCGCGGCCTCCGCCGCCCGGAACGCGCCGCCGAAGGCCGCTGTCCCTTCTGCCACGAAGAGTCCTGACATGGCCGACAAGATGAAGGTCATGCAGGACATGCACCAGAAGGTGATGGCGGCGAAAACGCCCGAGGAGCGCCAGGCGCTGATGGCCGAGCACATGAAGGCCATGCAGGGTGGCATGGCCATGATGAAGCAGATGTCAGCCGATCCGAAGGCGCGCGGCGCAGCCATGGAGCAGCGCATGGACATGATGCAGATGATGATGGAAATGATGATGGACCGGATGCCTCCGAGCCCCGCCGCTCCGGGCAAGTAACTCCAAGGAGATCGCCATGGAACACGATCATCAACGCGCGCCATTCTGGCGCTCCCGTTTTGGGCTGGGATGGATCGTTCTCGCGGCTGTCGCAGCATGGTTCCTCTGGGAGGAGCACCGTGCGCATCTGCTGGGCTTCCTTCCCTATGCATTCCTGCTCGCCTGCCCGCTGATGCATGTGTTCATGCACCGCGGCCACCACCACGGTGGCGGACATCACCAGCATGGAGACGATCGCGAAGACAAAAGGAGGCAGCCATGACGCACGATGCTCCCGCTTATGGGCTTTGGTCGCTGGTCATCCTGAACTCGGCCGTCTTCGTGATGTTCGCGTTCAGCTTCTTCAAGCCGCAGACGGCACGCGACTGGCGCAGCTTCAGCGCCTTCGCCGCCTTCATCGTTGCGCTGTTCGTCGAGATGTATGGCTTCCCGCTGACGATCTACCTGTTGTCCGGTTGGCTGCAGACACGCTATCCAGGCCTTGACCTGCTGTCACACAACTCGGGCCACCTGTGGTCGACCTTGCTCGGCGAGAAAGGCGATCCGCACTTCGGCGCGCTGCACATTGCCAGCTACATCCTCCTGGGCGGTGGCTTCTGGTTGCTGTCCAGCGCCTGGCATGTGCTGTACCACGCGCAGCGCCGCCACAGCCTGGCGACGGTGGGGCCCTATGCCCGGATCCGCCACCCTCAGTACGTGGCCTTCGTGCTGATCCTGCTGGGCTTCCTGGCGCAATGGCCGACGCTGCTCACGCTCGCGATGTTCCCGATCCTGCTCGTCATGTACGGCCGCCTGGCCATCACCGAGGAGCACGAGATGGAACAGCAGTTTGGCGACGCCTACCGCCGCTATGCCGCCCGCACGCCACGCTTCATCCCGGCGCTCGGCGGGGCGCAGGCAGCGACCTGAGCGCGATACCGGGGCAAGGGCAGGTCGGAGCTCGGGACAGGCTCATGCTGCGCGGCGTCGTCGAGTCCAGCCTGCTGCGCTCCTTGCTTCGGCGGGCCGACAGCCGCGCATTTCCAATCGTGGTGGCTGGCACGGCGACGGTCTCGACCTTGTCGATGTCAGTGCCATTCGCGAGCCTGCTGATCGCCGCGGTGTTGATGGCGCCGAAGCGTTGGCGGGCGATCGCAATCAGCTCAAGTGTGGGCGCCGCTCTGGGTGGGGGCCTGCTCTACCTGGCCTTTCATCATCTGGGGTGGGAGTTGTTGTTCACCCGCTATCCCGATGTGCTGCGCTCTGTAGCCTGGAGTGACGCGACGCGATGGCTGGGGGCCTACGGCGTGCTGGCCCTGTTTGTCATTGGCGCGACACCGCTGCCGCTGACTCCAGCGCTGATGCTCGCCGGCATCACTCGATTGCCAGTCGTCGAGGTCATGCTGGCGCTCTGGCTGGGCAAGCTCGTGAAGTACCTGGCCTATGCCTGGCTGGCTTCGAGGTTTCCGGCGCGTGCGATGCGAACCGAGTGGCCACACCTGGAGACCCTCCACGCCCTGCTCGTGCGAGGCGTGGGGTCTCGGCCTGCCATGCCGTCATCCGATGACGGGGCTCATTGATTCTTGTGCACCTTCGCGTGGTCATGCAGGGGCTTTGCCTTGGCCTTGGCGGGCGCTGAAGCCGCCGAAGCAGCCGCAGGCGCGCAAGGCATGTTCGCTGCGCTGGGCATGCCCCGCTCGGCACCATGGTCGTGGCGCTTCGCCTTGGCGCCAGCGCACTCAGTCGGCGAGGATGCGGCCGAGGCGGCCGGGGCCGGGCGGTCCTGCGCCATCGTTGCGGTGGAGGCCATCATGAGGAGGGCCAATGATGCAAGAGGTACCAATTTGCGCATGTCGCTACTCCTGGAGGTTGTGGACACTTCAGCCGGTGCTGACTCGAGGATCAGCTTAGGTAGGCATCCGATGAACTGCGTTGATGCGCATCAAGGCAAGTGCGGCGCGCAACTGGGCGATGGACCCGCAGGCCCGGATACTGAACGACGGTTCGGTCCCCCCGGGGAAAAATCCTTGACCTTACCATCGTGTCAAGGTCGAGACTGCGGCAGTCGATCCACCCGTCGGCGGACGCGCCATTGCAGGGAGCACCATGAAGAACGAGCACGAGCACCATGAGCCGGTCACGCCAGCGGTCTACACCTGCCCGATGCATCCGGAGATCCGGCAGGATCGACCCGGGCAATGCCCCATCTGCGGCATGAATCTGGTATCGGCTGAAGCGGCTGCGCAGCATGGACATACAGGTCACCAGCATCACCACCACCCCGCGTCTGCGCCGCACCAGGCGGAGACACATGTGGGTCATGCACCAACGTCCTCCTCGGAAACTGCGATCCGCGTACCCGCGTCTGGAGCCGGGGCGACGATCTACACCTGCCCCATGCATCCTGAGATCCGTCAGGACCATCCGGGGAACTGCCCGAAATGCGGCATGACGCTGGAGCCGCTGCTGCCCGAGCTGGAAGAGGAAGACAACCCGGAGCTCGTCGACTTCCAGCAGCGTTTCTGGTGGACGCTGCCGCTGACCGTGGTCGTCACCGTGCTGGCCATGCTCGGGCACCGGTTGCAGTGGTTCGAGATGACCACCCAGAGCTGGATCGAACTGGTGCTGACGCTGCCTGTCGCGCTCTGGGCGGGCTGGCCCTTCTTCCGGCGAGGCCTGCAGTCGCTGCTGAACCGCAGCCCCAATATGTGGACGCTCATCGGGCTGGGAACCGGTGCTGCGTTCGTGTACAGCGTGGTCGCAACGGTGGTGCCCGAGGTCTTTCCGGCGTCCTTCCGGGCGATGGGCCGGGTGGCCGTCTACTTCGAGGCCGCGGCTGTCATCATCTCGCTGACGCTGCTCGGGCAGATCCTGGAACTGAAGGCGCGCTCGCAGACCTCGGCGGCCATCAAGTCGCTGCTGGGTCTGGCGCCCAAGACGGCAAGGCACATTGACGAGCAGGGCGTCGAGAGCGACATCCTGCTATCCCACGTGCATGTCGGCGACCTGCTGCGCGTTCGTCCCGGCGAGAAGGTGCCGGTGGACGGTATGGTGGTCGAAGGCCGCAGCGCGGTGGACGAAGCGATGCTGACCGGTGAGCCGGTGCCGGTCGTCAAGTCGCCGGGCGACAAGCTGATCGGCGCCACGTTGAACACCAATGGTGCGCTGGTCATGCGTTCGGAGCGGGTGGGGTCCGCAACCATGCTGGCGCAGATCGTGCAGATGGTGGCGCAGGCCCAGCGATCGCGGGCGCCGATGCAACGCATGGCCGATCAGGTGGCCGGCTACTTCGTCGTCGCCGTGGTCGGCATCGCCGTGCTGACGCTGCTGGCCTGGGGCTTCTTCGGCCCCGAGCCGAGCTGGGTCTACGGCCTGGTCAATGCGGTGGCCGTGCTCATCATTGCCTGCCCCTGCGCGCTGGGCCTAGCCACCCCGATGTCGATCATGGTCGCGACCGGACGCGGCGCCACCAGCGGCGTGCTGTTCCGCGATGCCGCCGCGATCGAGAACCTGCGCAAGGTCGATGCGCTCATCATCGACAAGACCGGCACGCTGACCGAGGGCCGGCCGGTATTCGACCGGCTGATCCCGACGCCCGGTATCGATGAGGCCGAGTTGCTTCGCCTGGCCGCCAGCCTGGACCAGGGCAGCGAGCATCCGCTGGCCGAGGCCATCGTCAAGGCGGCGCGCGAGCGCGGGCTCTCGTTGGCCAAACCCGAGGGCTTCGAGTCCGGCACCGGCATCGGCGTGCGCGGCATCGTGGAGGGGCGTCAGCTGGCGCTGGGCAATACGGCACTGATGCAGCAGGTGGGTGTCGACGTCGGCTTGCTGCTGCCGCAGGCCGAGACGCTGCGGGCCGAAGGGGCCAGTGTGATGTACCTCGCGGCCGACGGGCACTTGCTGGGCCTGCTGGCTGTCTCCGACCCGGTCAAGGCCAGCACGCCAGAGGCACTGGCCGCACTGCGCGCTGCCGGGCTGCGCATCGTCATGGCCACCGGTGATGGTCTGACCACGGCCCGTGCCGTCGGGGCTCGGCTGGGCATAGCCGAAGTGCACGGCGAGGTGAAACCAGCCGACAAGCTGGCGCTGGTGTCGCGCCTGCAGACCGAGGGCCGCATCGTCGCCATGGCCGGCGATGGCATCAACGACGCACCGGCGCTGGCCAAGGCTGATGTCGGCATTGCCATGGGCACGGGGACCGACGTGGCGATGAACAGCGCCCAGGTGACCTTGGTGAAGGGAGACCTGCGCGGCATCTCGACGGCGCGGGCGCTGTCGGAGGCGACGGTCGCTAACATGAAGCAGAACCTGATGTTCGCCTTCGTCTACAACGCCCTGGGTATCCCGATTGCCGCCGGCCTGCTGTATCCGTTTACCGGCTGGCTGCTGTCGCCGATGATCGCGGCGCTGGCGATGAGCCTGAGCTCGGCCTCGGTCATCACCAACGCGCTGCGGCTGCGGCGCGGGTGATGGGGCTGCCTTGGCCACCTTCAACCACGGCCGGTGCTTCGCGATGCACTGACGCCATGGGTTCCGCCCAAGTGCAGCTTGGCATCTTCCGGACGCTTGGCGCTGGCCGGTCCTTCACTCAGCTCCTTCAGGATCTGGCAGTCAGCGCCGGCATTGGGGCCGTCGCAGCGTGTGCGAAGACCGACCAATTCATGCTTCAAGGCCGTCAGCTCGGCGATGCGTTGCGCAACATGTGCAATGTGCTCGTCGAGCAATAGGTTGACTTCACCGCAACCATCTCGGGGCGCGTCCTTCAGCCGCAGCAGCGCTCGCACTTCGTCCAGCGCCATGTCCAGTGATCGACATTTGCGGATGAACGACAAGCGCTCGACATGCGTGCCGTCATAGCTGCGGTAGTTGGACGCCGTCCGCGCCGGTGCAGGCAGCAGCCCCTCGCGTTCGTAGAAGCGAATCGTCTCCACCTGAGTGGCCGTCGCGGCAGCCAAATCCCCGATCTTCATCGACACCTTTCAATCATTGGCCAGGGGCACTTGACTCTACACCCGCTACAGGGTTTCAAATGGCCCCATGGATGCTCAAACCACCAGTCCTGCGGCGACCGACTCCACCTGCGAAACGGCCTGTTGCGGTTCGTCATGCGCTCAAGTGCCAGAAATCGCATCGATGCCAGCCGGCCCCGCGGATTCGGCGACACGGCGCTATCGAATTGCCACGATGGACTGCGCCACCGAGGAATCGGAGATCCGCAGGGCACTCGAGCCGATCGGCGAAATCAAGTCTTTGCGTTTCGACCTCGGTGAGCGCGTGATGTCGATCGTCGCCGATCCTGCTGCCCTGGATACCGCACTGGCGGCGATCCGAAAGATTGGCTTCACCCCGCAATTGCTGGATGTGGCGGTGCCGGGAGCTACGGGCGGATCGGGCCATGTCGAGACTGCACCGTTGAAGTCGGAGCTACCGAAGTTGCTGCTTGCGTTGCTGATGGCTCTCGTGGCCGAGGGCCTGTTCTTCCTGGCGGCCGACGGGCTGATGCTCAAGCTGGCTGAAATGCTCTTCGCGGGAACGGCCATCGCGTTGTCGGGCTTCAGCACCTACAAGAAGGGTCTGGCCGCCCTGCGTTCGGGACGCCTGAACATCAACGCGCTGATGGCAGTGGCGGTCACCGGCGCCTTCTTGATCGGACAATGGCCGGAGGCCGGCATGGTGATGGCGCTATACGCCATTGCCGAGTTGATTGAAGCGCGCGCCGTCGATCGGGCTCGCAACGCCATCCAGAGCTTGCTGGCGATGGCGCCCGAACACGCTGAGGTGCAGCAGGCCGATGGCTCGTGGGCGCGGCAACTTGTCGCTGTGGTGCCCGTTGGCGCCTTGGTACGCCTGCGGCCCGGTGAACGCGTGCCCCTCGACGGCGTGCTGATATCCGGCACTGGCAGCGTTGACCAGGCGCCGGTCACCGGCGAGAGCATCCCGGTCGACAAGGCTGCGGGCGACGAACTCTATGCCGGCACGATCAACCAGACCGCCGCGCTCGAGTTCCGGGTCACCGCGCTGGCTTCAAACAGCACCTTGGCGCGCATCATCCACGCGGTGGAGCAGGCGCAGGGCGCGCGCGCGCCGACGCAGCGTTTTGTCGACCGCTTCGCCGCGATCTACACACCTGCGGTGTTCCTGCTTGCCATCGCCGTCGCACTGCTCACGCCCTGGCTCGCAGGATGGAGCTGGATGCTTGCGCTCTACAAGGCGCTGGTCCTGCTGGTCATCGCCTGCCCCTGTGCGCTGGTGATCTCGACGCCGGTGACTGTCGTGAGCGCGCTGGCCGCAGCCGCTCGGCGTGGCGTCCTCATCAAGGGCGGTGTCTACCTGGAGCAGGCGCGCAAGCTCAAGGCCGTGGCGCTGGACAAGACGGGCACGATCACGGCGGGCAAGCCGACCTTGGTCGCGTTCCAGGTGCTCGACGAATCGGCGGACAGCAACGCTCTGGCCACGCTCGCCCTGAGCTTGGCGAGCCGCTCCGATCACCCGGTATCGAGCGCCATCGCGCAAGGCCTGCGCGCTGGCAACTTTCAAGCAGCCATGCTGAACGTCGATGACTTTGCCGCCGTGGCGGGTCGAGGCGTCCAAGGCCAGATGGCGGGCGCCGGCTATGTGCTGGCCAACCATCGCTGGATCGAGGAACGCGGCCAATGCTCGCCGGCCATCGAAGGCCAGTTGCGCGAGCATGAGAAGAACGGCCGAACTGTGACCCTGCTGGCCAGCGAGCAAGGTGCGCTGGCCCTCTGCGCCGTGGCCGACACGATCAAGCCCTCGTCGCAGCAGGCCGTGGCCGCCCTGAAAGCGCTGGGCGTCACGCCGGTGATGCTCACCGGCGACAACCAGGCGACGGCTGAGGCCATTGCCGCTCAGGCGGGCATTGCCGAGGTTCGCGGCAATCTGCTGCCAGAGGACAAGCTGGCGGCCATTCAAGACCTGCAACGCCGGCTGGGCCCTACGGGCATGACCGGTGACGGCATCAACGATGCGCCAGCCCTGGCGCAGGCCGATATCGGTTTCGCAATGGGTGCCGCAGGGACGCACACGGCCATGGAAGCGGCCGATGTGCTGGTCATGAACGACGACTTGCAGCGCTTGCCCGAGACCATCCGCCTGTCCCGCCGCACCCATGCCGTGCTGTGGCAGAACATCACACTTGCGCTTGGCATCAAGGCTGGCTTCCTGGTGGCGGCGGTGCTCGGGGATGCCAGCATGTGGATGGCTGTTTTCGCCGACATGGGGGCCAGCCTGCTGGTGGTGTTCAATGGGCTGCGCCTGTTGAAGGCGGACGTCAGCCGCTGATCCCGCCACACGGTCCGTCTATATACTTTCCGCCATGCGTCGTTGCATCGTCTTCCTCTTTGCCCTGTTGGTGCTGCTCCAGTTCTCCTGGGCGACGGCGGCCAGCTATTGCGGGCATGAGGACAGCGCTCCAAAGCACCGCACGCACTTCGGTCACCATGCCCATTCGCATGAAGGCGATGTGAACACCGGCGAGTCCGCCGGCAAATCGAGCGCAAAGAGTGTGCTGCAGGCGGCCGATCTCGATCATGGGCATTGCCACCTGAACCAGCTGGCTCTCGCCTACGGCGAGGGGCTGCTGCTCCCGCCGCAAGAGCGGTCCGCCCCACCGACCGACCTCCCATGCGTGGGGGAGTCCTTTGTACCGGAGGGGCTGGACCGCCCCAACTGGCTGCGCGCCTGATTCGGCGCGTCGTCTTCCAGCTTTCATTGCCAGGCTCGTCCAGCGAGCCGACGTAGCGCCGAACCCATCCCCCGTTGTTTCCACAACCCGGAGAGTTCGATGCGAAGCCATTTTCGAGGCTTGTTGTCACCGCTGACATTGGCGGTGCTGTGTATATCCTTTTTCCCTGCACGGGCGGCCACGGGCGAGTCTGCTGCCAAGCCCGCCGTTGACGCCACCCCGTCCAGCTCGCCTGTTGATGCAGGCCTGACCCTGAGCGAGGCACTTCGCCTTGCCCTGACGCACAACCCCGACCTGGCCATCGCCCGGCTGGAGCTGCAGGCGATGGCCGGCGCCGAGACCCAGGCCGGTGCGCGACCCAACCCCGAGTTGGGCGTGCTGGTCGAGGACACCCGCAACGCCACGCGGACGACCACCGTGCAATGGGCCCAGCCCCTTGAGCTGGGCGGCAAGCGTTCGGCGCGCCTGGCCGCAGCGGCGCGTGCGCGTGAGCAGGCTGGCGTGGCGCTCGAGGCCAAGCAAGCCGAGTTGCGCGCGGCGGTCACCAGTGCCTTCTTCGAGCTGCTGGGGGCCCAGGAGCAAGTGCGCCTGAGTCTGGGTTCGCTGGAGCTGGCGCGAACCGCCTTCGGCATTGCCACGAAGCGACTGCAAGCGGGCAAAGTGCCACCGCTGGAGCAGGCCAAGGCCTTGGTCGCCGAGGCCGCCGCCCGGGCGGACCTGGCACAGTCCCAGAGCGACCAGCTGTTGGCCCGACAGCGGCTGCGCGCGCTGTGGGGCCCCGGCGCTGTCGAATTCGGGCAGGCCGCCGGCAACGCAGACCTGCTGCCTGACTTGCCAGGCGCGCAGCGCCTGGGCGAAATGATCGTCGAGGCGCCGGCGATCCGGCTGGCGCGGCTGGACATTGCCCGCCGTCAAGCCTTGAGCGAAGGCGAGCGAGCCAAACGTGTGCCCGACCTGACTCTCACTGTGGGCGCCAAGCGCGATGCAGAGCTGGGCCGTACCCAGGCGGTGATCGGGCTGTCCATGCCGCTGCCGTTGCTGGACAGCAATCAGGGCAATCTGCTCGAAGCGCTGCGCCGCGAAGACCAGGCGCGCGAAGCACTGACGGCGGTGACCTTGCGCCTGCAGGCGGAGGTGACTCAGGCGCTCGAGAAATTGCGACTGACGCGCGAGCAGGCGCAGATGCTGCGCAGAGAGGCGCTGCCCACCGCTCAAACCGCCTATGACGCAGCCGTGAAGGGTTTCGAGTTGGGCAAGTTCGCCTTCATCGATGTGCTCGATGCCCAACGCACGCTGTTTCAGCTGCGGCAGCAAATCCTGCGCAACACCGCCGACGCCTATCGCGCCGCCACCGAACTCGACCGTCTGCTGGGCAGCTCCGCCGCCAGCAATGGTCAACCCCTGGAGTAAACAGTGATGACAACGGACATCAAGAACAAGAAGTCAGCCCTGGCAATTGCCGCTGTTCTGGTCGTGGGCCTGGTGCTGGGCGCGGCGATTCTGCGCACCGACAAGGTCCAGCCGGCGGGCGAGGACCATGGCCATGCGGAGGCAGGCCATGCCGAAGAAGGGCACGGCGACAAGGGACATGACAAGGAAGGTCACAGCGACAGCGACCACCACGCACAGGCCGCACCGGCCACCAGAGGCCCCCATGGCGGCAAGTTGTTCACGCAGGCGGGCTTCGGGCTGGAACTCAGCATCTTCGAGACGGACGTGCCACCCGAGTTCCGTATCTACCTCTACCATGAAGGCAGGCCTGTGCCACCTGAACAGGCCAAGGTCAAGGTCCGCGTGGAGCGACTGGGACGGTCGCCAGAGCTGTTCGACTTCGCCGCCGAAAAGGACTACCTCAAGGGTTCGGCCACCGTCGAGGAGCCGCATTCCTTCTTTGGCACCATCGAGGCGAGCATCGCCGGCCAGGCACTCGAGTTCAAGTTCGAGCAGGCCGAGGGCCGTGTGCAGATCAGCGAGGAGCAGCTCAAGCGCAACGGGGTCGACATCGCCATCGCCGGCCCGGCGCGCATTCGCAGCAGCCTGCAACTGCTCGGCGAGATCAGGCTGAATCAAGACGCCACGGTATTCGTCACGCCGCGCCTGGCCGGCATCGTCGAGGCCGTGCGTGCCAACGCGGGCGACCGCGTGCGCAAGGGCCAGGTCCTGGCCGTCATCTCCAGTCAAGCGCTGGCCGACCAGCGCAGCGAAGTGTTGGCAGCGCAGAAGCGCCTGGCTCTGGCCAAGACCACCTTCGAGCGTGAGAAGCGGCTGTGGGAGGAGAAGATCTCCGCCGAGCAGGACTACCTGCTTGCCAGGCAGGCCTATCAGGAGCTCGAAATCGCCGTCGAAAGCGCGCGCCAGAAGCTGGGCAGCCTCGGTGTTGCCCCTGGCGAATCGACGCAAGGCCTGACCCGCTACGAGATCCGCTCACCGATTGACGGCGTCGTTACCGACAAGAAGATCAGCATCGGCGAAGTGCTGAAGGAAGATGCACCCATTTTCCAGGTTGCCGACCTGTCCTCCGTCTGGGTCGAGCTGACGGTACCGGCCAAGGACGTGAATGCGCTGAAGGTGGGCGATGCCGCCACGGTTCAGTCCTCGGCCTTCGTGGCCCAGGCCACGGCCAGGTTGAGCTATGTGGGAGCGCTGGTTGGTGAGCAGAGTCGCAACGCCACGGCGCGTCTGCTGCTGCCCAATCCCAAGGGCTTGTGGCGTCCGGGGCTCCCGGTCACGGTGGACCTGACTTCGGACGAAGTCGCGGTGCCTGTGGCCGTTCTCGCCGAAGGGGTGCAATCACTGGGCGGCGGTCCGGTGGTGTTTGGTCGCTACGGCCAGCTCTTCGAGGCGCGACCGGTGGAGACCGGGCGCAGCGACGGCCGTTACGTGGAAGTGCTCAAGGGCCTCACGGCCGGTGAACGCTATGCCGCCAAGAACAGCTTCCTGGTCAAGGCGGACATCGGCAAGGCCGGCGCCAGCCATGACCACTGAGGGCGGCATCACCATGTTTGAAAAACTCATCCGCTTCGCTATCGAGCAGCGCTGGTTCGTCCTGGTCAGCGTGCTGGCCATGGCCGCGCTGGGCATCTTCAGCTACCAGCGCCTGCCCATCGACGCCGTGCCGGACATCACCAATGTCCAGGTGCAGATCAACACGCCGGCGGCCGGCTACTCGCCGCTCGAATCCGAACAGCGCATCACCTTTCCCATCGAAACGGCCATGGCAGGCCTGCCGAGCCTGGAGCAGACGCGCTCGCTCTCTCGGTACGGCCTCTCCCAGGTCACCGTGGTCTTCAAGGAGGGCACCAACATCTACTTCGCGCGGCAACTGGTCAACGAGCGCATCCAGGAGGCCAAGGCCAAGCTGCCCGCCGGCATCATCCCGTCGATGGGTCCGATCGCCACCGGACTGGGTGAGATCTATCTGTGGACGGTGGACGCCAAGCCGGGCGCGCTCAAGCCCGACGGCAGCCCCTACACGCCGATGGACTTGCGTGAGATCCAGGACTGGATCATCAAGCCGCAGTTGCGCACCGTCCCTGGGGTGACCGAGATCAACACGATCGGCGGCTACGCGAAGGAATACCTGGTCGCGCCGTCGCCCGACAAGCTGGTGGCACGGGGCTTGAGTTTCGGCGACCTGGTGCTGGCGCTGGAGCGCAACAACGCCAACGTCGGCGCAGGCTACATCGAGCACCGCGGCGAGCAGGTGTTGATACGTGCGCCCGGCCAGGTCAGCACCATCGAGGACATCGCGGACATCGTGGTCGGCAACGTGCAGGGAACGCCGGTGCGGGTTCGCGATGTAGCCGAAGTGTCGCTGGGCCGCGAGATGCGCACGGGCGCCGCGACCCGGGATGGCCACGAGGTCGTTCTCGGTACGGTGTTCCTGCTGATGGGCGAGAACAGCCGCACCGTGTCGAAGGCCGTGGACAAGAAGCTGGAAGAAATCAACCGCAGCCTGCCGGCCGGCGTCGTCGCCAACACGGTCTACGACCGAACTGTGCTGATCGACAAGGCCATCGCCACGGTCAAGACCAATCTGCTCGAGGGCGCCTTGCTGGTGATTGCCGTGCTGTTCGTCTTCTTGGGCAACATCCGCGCGGCCCTCATCACGGCAGCGGTGATTCCGCTGGCCATGCTGTTCACCTTCACCGGCATGCTGACGAACAAGGTCAGCGCCAACCTGATGAGCCTGGGTGCACTGGACTTCGGCATCATCGTTGACGGCGCTGTGGTCATCGTCGAGAACTGTGTGCGACGGCTGGCCCATGCCCAGACGCTGGCGGGGCGGCCGCTGAACCGCACCGAACGCTTTCACGAAGTCTTCACGGCCGCACGTGAAGCGCGCCGGCCCTTGCTCTACGGGCAGCTCATCATCATGGTGGTCTACCTGCCCATCTTTGCGCTCACCGGCGTGGAGGGCAAGATGTTCCACCCGATGGCCTTCACGGTGGTGGCCGCGCTGCTCGGCGCGATGCTGCTCTCGGTGACCTTCATTCCGGCGGCAGTGGCGATGCTGATCGGCCAGAACGTCGGCGAGAAGGAGAACCGCCTGATGGCCTGGGCCAAGCGGGGCTATGCGCCGCTGCTGGACTGGGCGCTGCTGAACAAGCCGCTGGTCATGACGGTGGCGGCGGTGTCGGTGGCGCTGAGCGGCCTGCTGGCCACGCGCATGGGCAGCGAATTCATCCCCAGCCTGGACGAACACGACATTGCGCTGCACGCCTTGCGCATTCCCGGCACCAGTCTGACGCAGGCCATCGCCATGCAGACCGAGCTGGAACGCACGATCAAGGCATTTCCAGAGGTGGACAAGGTCTTCGCCAAGCTGGGCACGGCCGAGGTCGCGACTGACCCCATGCCGCCCAACGTGGCCGACAACCTGGTGATGCTCAAGCCCCGCTCGGAATGGCCGGATCCCCGGCGCAGCAAGGACTCCCTGGTCAGCGCCATGCAGCAGGCCGTCGCCAAGGTTCCGGGCAACAACTACGAGTTCACGCAGCCGATTCAGATGCGCTTCAACGAGCTGATCTCGGGCGTGCGCAGTGATGTGGCGCTGAAGATCTTTGGCGACGACGCGGCAACCATGGCCGCCATCGGTGAGCAAGCCGCCAAGGTGCTGGAGGGCGTTCCGGGTGCGGAGGACGTGAAGGTCGAGCAGACCTCGGGCCTGCCGATGCTGACCCTGCAGCTGGACCGCAAGCAGCTCGCGCGCCTGGGCCTTAGCGTGGCCGAGGTCCAGGACACCGTGTCCATGGCCATCGGCGGCCAGGAGGCCGGCTCGCTGTTCCAGGGCGACCGACGCTTCGACATTCGGGTGCGCCTGCCGGACGCGCTGCGCAATGACCCCGACGCCATGATGCGCTTGCCCATCCGCCTGCCGCTGGACCATGGCAAGGCAGCCTATGTGCAGCTCGGCGACGTCGCCACGTTCGACATGACGCCGGGGCCCAACCAGGTCAACCGCGAGAACGGCAAGCGCTTCGTGGTCGTCACCGCCAATGTACGCGGCCGTGACATCGGGTCCTTCGTGGCGGATGCACAGGCGCAGATGCAGGCCAAGGTGAAGGTGCCGAGCGGCTATTGGACGATCTGGGGCGGCACGTTTGAACAACTGCAGTCGGCAGCCCAGCGCCTGCAGATCGTCGTGCCGGTGGCCCTGCTGATGGTGTTCCTGCTCCTGTTCGCGATGTTCAGCAACGTCAAGGACGGTCTGCTGGTGTTTACCGGCGTGCCGTTTGCGCTGACCGGCGGCATCGTGGCGCTGTGGCTGCGCGACATCCCGCTGTCGATCTCGGCCGGCGTGGGGTTCATCGCCCTGTCCGGCGTAGCGGTGCTCAACGGCTTGGTGATGATTGCCTACATCCGCTCGCTGCGCGACGACGGCCTGCCGCTGGACGCTGCCGTTCGGGAGGGTGCCTTGACCCGGCTGCGGCCGGTGTTGATGACGGCCCTGGTCGCGTCGCTGGGCTTCGTGCCGATGGCCATCGCCAATGGCACCGGCGCGGAAGTGCAGCGTCCGCTGGCGACGGTGGTGATCGGTGGCATCCTCTCGTCCACGGCGCTGACCTTGTTGGTGCTGCCCGTGCTTTATCGTTGGGCCCATCGACGTGACCGCAAGCTGGAGACCGTGACATGACAAACGCCAAGACCCACTGGGAGACCGTCTACCGAAGCAAACCGGCCGATACGGTCAGCTGGTTTCAGCCGCATGCGCAGCAGTCCCTGGACCTTGTCCAACGCATTGCAGGCGTCAACGGCAGCCGCGTCATCGACGTGGGCGGTGGCGCTTCGACGCTGGTCGACGACCTCCTTGCACAGCCGAACTTTGAGCTCTCCGTTCTCGACATCTCGGCTGCTGCCCTGGATGTGGCCCGGCAGCGGCTCGGCCGACAGGCGAAGGCCGTGCAGTGGATCGTCGGCGACATCACCCAGGTGCCCTTGGCCGAGCAGGCCTACGACATCTGGCACGACCGCGCCGTGTTTCACTTCCTGACCGAGCCGGCGCAGCGTGCTGCCTATGTGGCGCAGGTGCGGCGCGCGGTGCGGCCGGGCGGGCATGTCATCGTTGCCGCATTCGGCCCCGACGGGCCGACCCAGTGCAGCGGCCTGCCCGTCATGCGCTATGCACCGGACGAACTGCATGCGCAGTTTGGCGGTGCGTTCGAGTTGCTGGAGCAACTGACCGAAGCTCATCGCACGCCTTCGGGCGCCATCCAGCAATTCGTCTACTGTCACTGCGTCATGCAGTGACAGCGATGGGGCCTTTGTCGTGAAACCGACGATTCAACCTGGCATCGCTGCCGCGCTGGCCGCCGCTGTCCTGTTCGGCGCCGGCACACCCATGGCCAAACCACTGCTGGCCGAGACCGGGCCTTGGCTGCTCGCCGGCTTGCTCTACCTGGGCTCCGGCCTGGGCTTGTGGGCGGTGCGGGTACTTCGGCGCGCGCCAGCCGTGCGCCTGGCTGCTGCGGAGCGTGGCTGGCTGTTGGGTGCCATCCTGGCCGGGGGCGTGGTCGGGCCGGTCTTGCTGATGCTGGGTCTGTCCCGGCTGCCCGCTACCCATGTGTCCTTGTTGCTGAACGCAGAGGGCGTGATGACGGCGCTGCTCGCCTGGTTTGCCTTCAAGGAAAACTTCGACCGCCAGATCGCGCTGGGCATGCTGGCCATCGTGGCAGGCAGCGCCGTGCTTTCCTGGCCAGGAAGGCAAGGCGCCATGCAGAGCAGCGAAGCCTGGTGGCCGGCGCTTGCCGTGCTGGGTGCCTGCCTGGCCTGGGGTGTGGACAACAACCTGACCCGCAAGGTCTCGCTGAATGACGCCAGCTTTATCGCCATGAGCAAGGGGTTGGCAGCCGGCGCCACCAACCTGGCGCTGGCCCTGTGGCTCGGGGCGGCCTGGCCGGCGACGGGGACGGTGCTGGCAGCCGGCCTGCTGGGGTTTGCCAGCTACGGCGCCAGCCTGGTCCTGTTCGTGATCGGCCTGCGGCATCTGGGCACGGCCCGCACCGGGGCCTACTTCTCGGCAGCGCCTTTCGTCGGGGCGCTGCTCTCCATCGTGTGGCTGGGTGAGCCCATCACCTGGCCCTTGCTGCTGGCAGGCCTGCTGATGGCTGTCGGCGTCGCTCTGCACCTGACCGAACGGCATGCGCATGAGCATCAGCACGAATTGCAAGAGCATGAGCACGAGCATGTCCATGGAGCGGGTGACCCGCATCATGACCATGAGCATGTGCCGCCTGTCCCGGCCGGCACGCGCCATTCACACCCGCACCGGCATGAGCCCCTGACGCACAGTCACGCGCACTATCCGGACGCTCACCACCGCCATGCGCATTGAAAAAAGGAGCGCACCATGGGCCGGCTGCGAGCCGCTACCCGGGCCGTGCTTGCTCTTGCCCTGTCCGGATGGATGATGAGCTCCGCTGTCGCTGCCGACAAAGTCGCCGAGCACTGGATGCCGCTGCAGCGCTTCATCGGTGAATAAAGCGGCACTGCTGCCAGTTCATCGCTGACGACGAGTTTATCTAGACCTTTGAACTGGCGCCACCGGGCCAGGCGTTCCAGGTCTACAGCCGCAAGCGCATGAAGCGCGTATTGGCGAAGTAGGTCCAGCCACCTCCAGCGCGCGCGCTCGAAACGATTGCCGTCAACTC
The DNA here is from genome assembly GCF_044043925.2 of Paucibacter sp. JuS9. Lineage (NCBI taxonomy): Bacteria > Pseudomonadati > Pseudomonadota > Betaproteobacteria > Burkholderiales > Sphaerotilaceae > Roseateles > Paucibacter sp. JuS9. The sequence goes on along the minus strand of NZ_CP194172.1, from coordinate 2,534,519 downwards.
CCGCAGCTTGCGCAGCCCCGTGCCATCTGCACGGGGGGGCACTTGACGGAGCCAAAGGAGCAGAACACGCAACAGTCGCCGGGCTTGGGGCGAAGTACGGTCTTGCAGTGCATGCATTCGTAAAAGAACTGACACGCATCGGTGGGCATGAACTCCTGCCTTGTGTGCCCGCAGTGGGGGCAGGTCAGCACGGAGTCCAAGACGGGGGCCACAGCCGTCATTTGCGCACCGTCGACGGATAGCCCGCGTCGGTCGTTGCCTTGGTGAGCGCTGCCGCTGAAGTTTTGTCCGCGTCAAAGGCGACCGTTGCCGTCTTCTTTTCGAAGTCGATGCTCGTCCGGCTGACACCGGGCATCTGGTCGAGCGCCTTCTTGACCGTGATCGGGCACATGCTGCACGTCATGTTCTGGATGTTCAGCGTCACCGACTGAGGCTTCTCGGCCTGTGCGGCCACTGCCGCGAGTGAAAGAACAAGGCTGGCAATAATTTTTTGCATGGGATGAATCCTTCAGAGCAGGTAAGGCGCCACCCAAGGCACCGACAAGAGCGCCAGCAAGCTCAGCGCCGTGAACCAAAACAACAGCCGCTGCCGCCTGAGCACGGCGGGCGTCGCACATGTCGAACCGGGCTCGCAGCTTCGCGGTCGCAAGTAGAGGCGCTGAAACGCCAGACCAAGGAACAAGATGGTGGCGCCAGTCAGCCAGGGCCTGAGGGGCTCAAATTCGGTCAGCCGGGCAATCCACGTACCGCTGATGCCAAGGGCAAGCAACACCAGCGGGCCAACACAGCACGCCGAGGCACCGATGGCTGCCAATGTTCCGGCAACAAGTGAGCCCTTGATCTTGACTGTCGACATAGGCTGGCGCGCTCCGCGATGCTTCGATGGAAGACAGTCTAAAGTCCGTACCATGGTACGGAGTCAAGGGGGCGAATGAGCGAGCTGTCAATTGGGCGGCTGGCCGCCGAGGCCGGTGTGAACGTCGAAACGATTCGCTATTACCAGCGCCGCGGTCTCATGAGCGAACCGACACGGCCGGCTGGTGGCCAGCGGGCCTATCCGGCCAGCGCAGTCGGCCGCGTCAGGTTCATCAAGCGGGCGCAAGCCTTGGGTTTCAGCCTGGAGGAGATCGGTGCTCTCCTGAGGCTTGACGCCGCTCATGCCTGCGGTGACACGCGCGAGCTGGCGCAACACAAGCTCAAGATCATCGAAAGCAAGCTGGCCGATCTGAAGGCCATGCGCAGGGCTCTGACTTCATTGCTGCATCAGTGCGACTCAGGATCGAAGACGGGATACTGCCCGATCATCCAGGCGCTGACGAAAGATTGACCTGGCACAACCAGGCTCGACGTTCGGACGCTATGCTTCGACCCATGCTCGGCACCAGACGTCTTCGTCGCTGGATCTCCGGCGGCCTGCTGATGGCGATGCTGTTCATGCAGCTCGCCACGGCGGCCTACGCCTGTCCGCAGTTGCAGAGGGCGCTGCAGGACGGCCAGATGATGGCGGCCATGCCAGGCTGCGAAGGCATGCCTGCGCAGATGGACGACGACCAACCGCAGCTCTGCAAGGCGCATTGCGACAGGGATGCGCAGGGCACGGCCTCGGCGGTTGTGCCTGACCTGCAGCCCAACCCCGCCGCCGTCACGCTGCTGATGGGCATCATCGAACCGGTGCCGCCGCTGCTTCCGGCCGGTGTCGCGGCCGGTCTCGCGGCCGGGCTGCGACGCCCCCCAGGGGCGCCGCCTCTCTACCTCGCATTGCTCGTCCTGCGGAATTGAGCTGAACGACCGCGTCCACGCTTCCTGCGTGAGGCGCTTCCGTTCCAGCTTCCCTTCCGAGGACTGCCATGTCATCTCCTGCTTTGCGCAGGGCGCGCCGCCTGCGCCCCTTGCTGCTCCTGGCTACCAGCCTCCAGCTGGCAGCCCCAGCCTTTGCCCTGAACTATGCCGAGGCTCTGAGCCTAGCCGAGCGTCAGAACCCCGCGCTGCGCGCGCAACAGTCGTCCGTGGACAGCGCCATCGCCGCCCAAGGCGCGGCAGGCGCGTTGCCCGATCCCCGGCTCACCGTGGGCGTCGAGAACCTGCCAACCGGCGGCATGGACCGCTGGAGCCTGACGCGCGACTTCATGACGATGCAGCGCATCGGCCTGATGCAGGAAGTGCCCAACCGCGCCAAGCGAGATGCTCGCGTCGATGTCGGCCTGGCACGCGCCGAGCGCGAGCGGGCGATGCTGGTGGTGCAGCGCCTGCAACTGCGACTTGCGCTTGGCACGGCCTGGATCGGTGTGCAGGCTGCTGAACGCAGGCGTACCGTCCTCGACGAGTTGCTGGCTGAAAACCAGCGCTTGCAGCAGACGCTGCCCGCGCGCATTGCCGACGGCAGCGCGTCCGCCACCGACCTGTTGATGGCGAGGCAGGAAGCATTGACCTTGGCCGACCGCGCGGATGAACTGAAGCGCGACGCCGACAAGGCGCGCGCGGCCTTGCGCCGCCTGGTTGGGCCGCAGGGTGACGAGCCACTGGATGGTGATGTACCCGCGCCCACCCTGCAGCCCGAGGCCTTGCGCGCACGCCTCCACCAGCATGCTGAACTGGCCCCCTATCCGGCGATGCAAGCCATGGCAAGGGCGGAGTTGCGCGAGGCTCAATCGGAGTCTCGTGGCGACTGGGCCTGGGAAGTGGCCTACAGCCGCCGCGGACGCCAGTGGGGCGACATGGTGTCGTTCCAGCTCAGCTTTGACCTGCCCTGGCAGAAGGACCGTCGCCAGCAGCCGGCGATTGCGGCCAAGTTGCGCGATGCCGAACGGATCGACGCCGAGCGCGAGGAGGCCGAGCGCCGGCACCGCCAGGAACTGGACGAAGAGCTGGCGGACCTGCAGGCGCTCGATCGTCAGATCGCTCGCATCGAGTCGGACGGGCTGCGGCTGGCGCAAGACCGGCTGGCCCTGAGCATGAGCGGCTACCAGTCGGGCAAGTCCGACCTGGGGGCCGTTCTTGCGGCGCGCTCGCAGCTGCTGGAGCAGCGCATGCGCCTGATCGAACTGCAGACACAGCGCAGCCTGCTGCAAGTCCGCCTGAATTCGTTGAGCGAGGAGTAAGCCATGAGAACAAGACAAGTGATGGTCGCGCTGATCCTGGTGGCCTCCGGCGCAGGGCTGGGGTGGACGATTGCGCGCTGGACACCGGTGCCCGATGTTGCTCCCGATGGCTCCGCGCCATCCGAACGCAAGGTGCTGTATTGGTATGACCCCATGGTGCCGACGCAGAAGTTCGACAAGCCCGGCAAGTCGCCCTTCATGGACATGCAGTTGCAGCCCAGGTACGCCGACGAGGCCGGAGGGGACGCACCTGGAGTGACCGTGAGCGCCGAGGCCGTCCAATCGCTGGGCGTGCGCACAGCCAAGGTCGAGCAGCGCCAGTTGAGCAGCCATGTCGAAGCCGTGGGTACCGTGCAGCTCAATGAGCGCGAGGTGAGCGTCGTGCAGGCGCGCTCCAGCGGTTTTGTCGAGAAAGTCTATGCGCGGGCTCCCGGCGACGTGATTGCCTCCGGCGCGCCCCTGGTCGACCTGCTGCTGCCCGACTGGGTGGCGGCGCAACGCGAGTACCTGTCGGTCCGGGCACTCGGAGATGCAGCGCTGGCCGATGCTGCCCGGCAGCGGCTGACGCTGCTGGGCATGGCGGAAGATGTGATCGCGGCGGTGGAACGCAGCGGCCAGGTTCAGGCGCGGCACACCGTTGTTGTGCCGCAGGGTGGTTTGATCGCTGAACTGATGGTGCGGCAAGGCATGACGGTGTCGGCCGGCATGAGCCTGGCGCGACTGAACGGACTGTCGACGGTCTGGTTCGACGTGGCCGTGCCAGAGGCGCAGGCGGGATCGGTCCGCGTGGGTCAGACGGCCGAACTGCGTCTGGCGGCATTCGGTGCCGAAATCCTGAAAGCACGGGTCGTCAGTGTCTTGCCCGAGGCCAACCCGGACACCCGCACCCTGAAGGTCAGGCTGGAACTGCCCAACCCCCGGCAGCGCCTGAAAGCCGGCATGTCCGGTCAGGCCAGTCTGCTGGGTGCCAGCCGCATGCAAATGGTCGTGCCCAGCGAGGCGGTGATCCGCACCGGCAAGCGCGCGCTGGTCTATGTGGTCGATGCTCCCGGGCGATTCCGGCCTGTCGAGGTTCAGGTGGAGCGCGAAATCGACGACTGGCTAGTGCTTCGCAGCGGGCTTGATGTCGGGCAGGAAGTCGTTGCATCGGCGCAGTTCCTGATCGATTCGGAAGCCAGCATGCGAGGCGTGACGCCGGCAGCCGCGGCAGTTCTGCCTGAAGCTCCGGGCGCATCGAGCGCAGCGCAGCATCAAGGTCCGGTCGAGGTCTATAGCGCAAGGGGATCCATCACCGAAATTGGCGACCAGCAATTGATGCTCTCGCACGAGCCAATTGCTGCACTACGCTGGCCGGCCATGACGATGGGATTCAAACTCGACAAGCCGACCTTGGCAGCCGGGTTGAAGACCGGTCAACTCGTGCAGTTCGGCTTCTCCAAGCGAGATGGTGACTATGTGATCGTTTCCATCCAACGGGTCGCAGTCGGCACAGCCGCGTCAGGAGGAAAGCCATGATCGCGCGCCTGATCCGCTGGTCGGTGGGCAACCGATTCCTCGTGCTGCTGGCCACGGCCATGTTGCTGGCCTGGGGCATCTGGGCCGTGCGCAGCACGCCGATCGACGCCTTGCCCGACCTCTCCGACGTGCAGGTCATCATCCGCACCAGCTATCCCGGCCAGGCGCCGCAGATCGTCGAGAACCAGGTCACCTATCCGCTGACGACGACGATGCTGTCCGTGCCCGGGGCCAAGACGGTGCGCGGTTTCTCGTTCTTCGGCGACTCCTTCGTCTACGTGCTCTTCGAGGACGGCACGGACCTGTACTGGGCCCGCTCCCGCGTGCTGGAGTACCTGAACCAGGTGCAGGGGCGGCTGCCGGCCACGGCCAGGTCCGCGCTCGGGCCTGACGCCACCGGGGTCGGCTGGATCTTCCAGTACGCACTGGTTGATCGTACGGGCAAGACCGACCTGGCCCAGTTGCGCTCGCTGCAGGACTGGTTCCTGAAATTCGAGCTGAAGAGCCTGCCGAATGTGGCCGAAGTGGCCAGCATTGGCGGCATGGTCAAGCAGTACCAGGTCGTCCTCGATCCGACGAAGCTGGCCGCTTTCGGCATCACACAGGCCCAGGTACGCGAGGCGCTGGTCGCGGGCAACCAGGAGGCCGGCGGCTCCGTGCTGGAGCTGGCCGGTGCCGAGTACATGGTGCGAGCAAGCGGCTATCTGAAGACTCTGGATGACTTCCGCGCTGTCACGCTAACCGCTCGGGGCGGCGTGCCGATTCGGCTCGGCGACGTGGCCACCGTCCAGGTCGGGCCGGAGATGCGCCGCGGCATCGCCGAGCTGGACGGTGAGGGCGAGGTGGCCGGCGGCGTGGTCATCCTGCGTTCGGGCAAGAACGCGCAGGAGACCATCGCAGCGGTGAAGAAGAAGCTCACCGAGCTGCAGGCCAGCCTGCCCAAGGGGGTCGAGATCGTCACCACCTACGACCGCAGCGCTCTGATCGAGCGGGCGATCGACAACCTGACCTACAAGCTCGGCGAAGAGTTCATCGTCGTGGCCCTGGTCTGCGCGGTGTTCCTCTGGCACCTGCGCTCGGCCCTGGTGGCCATCATCTCGCTGCCGCTGGGCGTGCTGGCGGCCTTCATCGTGATGCGCTACCAAGGCATCAACGCCAACATGATGTCGCTGGGCGGCATTGCCATCGCCATCGGCGCGATGGTCGATGCCGCCGTCGTGATGATCGAGAACGCCCACAAGAAGCTGGAGGCCTGGCAGCATGCCCACCCCGGCCAAGAGCTGGTGGGGCCTGAGCGCTGGCGCGTCATCACCGAGGCCGCCGAAGAAGTCGGCCCGGCCTTGTTCTTCTCGCTGCTCATCATCACCTTGTCCTTCATCCCGGTCTTCACGCTGGAAGCGCAGGAAGGGCGGCTTTTCGGGCCGCTGGCCTTCACCAAGACCTATTCGATGGCAGCAGCAGCGGGACTCTCGGTCACACTGATTCCGGTGCTGATGGGCTACTGGATACGTGGCCGCATCCCTGACGAACAGAAGAACCCGATCACGAGAGCACTCATTGCCGTCTATCGCCCGGCGCTCGAATGGGTGCTTCGATGGCCCAAGGCAACGCTGGCACTGGCCGCGGCCGTTCTCCTGACAACGGCATGGCCCCTGATGCATCTGGGCGGCGAGTTCCTGCCCAGCATCGACGAAGGCGACCTGCTGTACATGCCCTCGGCGCTGCCGGGACTGTCGGCTCAGCGAGCGTCCGAGCTGCTGCAGATCAGCAACCGGATGATTCGCACGGTGCCCGAAGTGGAGCGCGTGTTCGGCAAGGCCGGCCGCGCGGAGACGGCCACGGATCCCGCACCGCTTGAGATGTTCGAGACCACGATCAAGCTGAAGGCCCGCGCGCAGTGGCGCCCCGGAATGACGCCTGAGAAACTGGTCGAGGAACTGGACCGGGCGGTGCGCATCCCGGGGCTGGCCAACATCTGGATTCCGCCGATACGCAACCGGGTCGACATGCTGGCCACCGGCATCAAGAGTCCGATCGGGGTCAAAGTCTCCGGCACCGACCTGGCTGCCATCGACCGCATCGCCACTGCCATCGAGCAGGTCTCCAAGACCGTGCCGGGCGTGTCTTCCGCCCTGGCCGAGCGCTTGACCGGTGGCCGCTACATCGACGTGCGCATCGACCGCGCCGCAGCAGGGCGCTACGGCCTCAGCGTGGCCGATGTGCAGGCCATCGTGTCGGGCGCCGTCGGTGGCGAGAACATCGGCGAGACGGTCGAGGGTCTGGCCAGGTACCCGATCAATCTGCGCTACCCGCGCGAATGGCGCGACTCGCCGGAACGCCTTGCCACGCTGCCCATCCTGACGCCGATGGGGCAACAGATCACGCTCGGCACGGTGGCGCAGGTCAATCTGACGGACGGGCCGCCAATGCTCAAGAGCGAGAACGCACGGCCCTCGGGATGGGTCTATGTCGACGTGCGCGGCCGCGACCTCGCCGCGGTGGCCAAGGATCTGCGCGCTGCCGTGGCGCAGTCGGTGCGGCTGGAACCCGGCGTCAGCGTTGCGTACTCCGGTCAGTTCGAGTATCTCGAGCGCGCCAATGCCCGGCTGAAAGTGGTCGTACCGGCCACCTTGCTCATCATTTTCGTGCTGCTCTACCTGACCTTCCAGCGCCTGGACGAGGCTGTCCTCATCATGGCGACCTTGCCCTTCGCGCTGACCGGAGGCATCTGGTTCCTCTACGCGATGGGGATGAACCTGTCGATCGCCACCGGCGTGGGCTTCATTGCCCTGGCCGGTGTCTCGGCCGAGTTCGGCGTCGTGATGCTGATCTACCTGCGCCACGCGCTCGAGGCGCGGCTAGCGGCCGGCCGGCCTATGACGCGCGAGCTGCTGCTGGAGGCCATACGCGACGGTGCGGTCCTGCGCGTGCGCCCCAAGGCCATGACGGTGGCCGTCATCCTCGCCGGCCTGGTGCCCATCGTCTGGGGGAGTGGCACGGGCATCGAAGTGATGAGCCGGATTGCGGCGCCGATGCTCGGCGGCATGGTCAGCGCGCCGTTGTTGTCCTTGTTCCTGATTCCGGCGGTGTTCTTGTTGAGGCGTGGTGCAAAGCACCGGGTCAGGATCAGTCCTTTGGCGGGTTGACAGCAAAGCCGATGCCCGAGGCGCGGGTTTGTCAATCGCTTCGGACCGGACGGTAGTGGCGAATCTCGGCGACTCAGGGGCGAGCCTGATCGAGAGCCATTGAAGGGGCGATATTCGCCTCGTCTTCACGCGTTCTTCACGACGCCCTCACGCCGCAACGCCCCTTTCTACTGTTCCGTGGTCGCGAGGCCAGGGCAGTCATCCCGCCGCTGCATAGCTGCGCATGGCGGTGCCGCGCCGTTCATGGAAGCAATGCAGGCTGTGCAGTTGACGCCGTGTTGAGTTCTGGATGGAAGAGTTGCATGAGTGGACCAGTAGTTCAAATTGGCAGCCCGATCAACGCTGGCGTTCGCTTGCGTGGTCGCGCTGCAGGCCCAGCTCAAAGCGCTGCGCGTATTGGGTAGCAAGGCATTTTCTAGCCTTCCAAGGACATGCCCTAAGCCGTCCCAGCGGGTGCGGATAGGCAGATGTTGTCCGGTTACGGGCGCCCGATCTTGTTCTGAATGGATCAGCACCGCTGCGCGGTGGAGGTGCCGTCGCTGAGGCGGCGGCGTGCTGCGCTTCGCCGGGGGTTTGAGCGCTGTCCTTGCTCGCCTTCGCGGTGGCGGAGTTCTGTCGATCTGCTCCGGAGCCGTCCTTGTCCCGACCGGTAGCGCAGCGGCGTGCCGGCGGCAACCGTGCGGCTGCGCCCGAGCTCCTCACCCGGTCCCTTCGTTTGGCTTCGCCGCACTGCGGGCTGCGGCCTGCGGGCCCGCCATTGCCTTTGGCACGCCTCTGCGCTCAAGACCCGTTCGAGACGGCTCCAGTGAGCAGATTTCCCCACCACCAACGCAGAAAGGCGTGCCATGAGCAAGACAGCAACCCCAACGAACCGCAGCAGCAACAGCCTGGAGGCGGACGTTCCCTCCGCACCTCCCGAGACTCACCGGCGAGCAGGCATTGCCCTGCGGGCGGGGGAGCAGGAGGCCGTATTGGCCTATCTGCCGCTGCGCGGCCTGCGCATCGATGAGCGCAATGTGCGAAAGGATTCGCCGACCGAGGCGGAGATCGAGGAACTGGCCGACTTGATTGCCGCCCAGGGCCTGCTGCAAAACCTGACCGTGCTGGCGTACGACAGTGCCCGGCGGGGCAAGGGCAAGGACAAACACCGTATCTACACGCATGGGGTGATCGCGGGCGGGCGGCGGCTGCGGGCCTTGCACCTCCTGGTCAAGCGCGGGCACATCACCCTGGATGAGCAAGTGCTGTGCGCCGTGGTGCCGGCCGACCGGGCCATCGCGGTCAGCATGGCCGAGAACCAGGGCCAGAAGCCGATGAGCATTGCTGACACGGTGCAGGCCTTCGCGGACATGGTGACCGCCGGCGCCGGTATCGATGACATTGCCCTGTGCTTCGGACTCACGCCGCTGACCGTCAAGCGGCGCTTGAAGCTCGCCACCGTGACTCCCAAGCTGTTTGCACTGTTCCGTGCGGGCGACGTGACCATGGATCAATTGATGGCGCTGTCGCTGGCAGACACCCATGAGAAACAGGAGAGCGTCTGGGAATGCCTGCCGGTCTTCAACCGCAGTCCCGCCGCGCTGCGGCAGGTGATCTTGGGCGAGGGCGTGCGTGGCCATCTGGTGCGCTTTGTCGGCATCCAGGCCTACGAGGCGGCCGGTGGACATGTGGTCCGCGATCTGTTCGCCGACGAGGAGGGCAGCGCAGCCCATATTGGCGACCCCGAGCTGATGCAGCGCATGGCGCTGGACAAGCTGAAGACCCAAGCGGCCGAACTGTGCGAGAAGGACGGCTGGCCCTGGGTTGATGTGGCTTTCGACTATGACCACACGGTTCGGCAGCGATACCAGAAGGCGCCGACGAGCCGGCGCGAGCCTTCCGCCGAGCAGGCCCACGCGCTCGATGAGCTGCAGCGCGCTCAGGACGAGATTGATCAGCAGGTCGAAGCCTTGTACGACAAGGACGACGATGCAGAAGACCAAAGCGACCAAAGTGAGGAAGGGGCGCAGATCGAGGCATTGGAAGCGCAGTCCGAGGCTTTGCAGGCCCGGATCAACGACATCGAGTCGTCGCTGGCCTGTTGCGCCCCCGAGGTCGCTGCGATGGCTGGCGCGTTGCTGTCGCTGAGCCATGCGGGTGAACCGGTGCTGACCCGCCATCTGATCCGCCAGGAGGACCATCGCAAGGCACGCGATGCTGCCGCGCGGGCGGTGGGCGGGCCGGTCGACGTCCATGCCGGCTCACGGGCCGGTGAGCACGCAGAGGACAGCGAAACTGCCAAGGGCTGCGGCCTCTCCGAAATGCTGCGCAGGCAGTTGACGGCCCACAAGACGGAGGCGTTGCAGGTCGCGCTGGTGCGCAAGCCCGGTGTGGCGCTGGCTGCGCTGGCGCACGCGATGGCGACCCCCTTGCTCTACGACGGCGCTGCTTCACGCTACGAGTCCCCGACAGCGCTCGGCGTCAGCGTGCAGAGCTGCAATTGGTCGCTGGCGCAGATCGAGCCGACGTTGGTGAATGACCTGGCGCATCAGCAGTTGACCGAGCTGGTGCAGGCATGGCGCAACAAGGTGCCGTCCGAGCCCTCGGGGCTGCTGTCCTACCTGCTGGAGCAGCCGGTGGGCGAACTGGTCGAGCTGCTGACGCTGTGCGCGGCACTCACCGCCAGTGCATTGCACGGCTCGCCGCAGGCAAAGCCGGCACAGACGCTCGCTGCGGCGGTCGAGCTGGACATGGCTGATTGGTGGGTGGTGAGCGGCGAGAGCTATCTCGGCCGCGTGCCGAAGTCGCTGATCGCCGAGGCGCTGACGGAAGCCGGCGAGGGGGCAGCCGCTGCGACGCTGGCAAAGCTCAAGAAGGGCGAGGCGGTCAGCAAGGCCGAAGCCTTGCTGTCGGGCAAGCGCTGGCTGCCGGCTGCGCTTCGGCTGCAAGCCTGAGTACGCCGGGGCGGGGACGGACCCGCCCCGGCAGCACGTTGTTTTCGTCTCCTGCGGAGCCTAAGGTGCAGCGGCCCTTTCCCGTGCCCGTGTCCGCGGGCCTATTCCCTCGCGCTGCGCGCGACGGGCCCGCTTGGCGAACAGGCCGGCCCTGATGAGCTGCGCTGCGCGCCTTGCCGGCCAGATCGCCACCCCGGTCACCCGCCATGCCCGGAGCCGGGCCGCTGTGAAGTGCTCGCAGCGGCTCGACCGTCGCGCCAGTCGCTCGCCTGCGGCTCCCTTGGTGTCACGCCGGCCGCAGGGCCGCCGCTGCTCAAGTCGCTGAAGGCGACTTCGCGGCAACCGCTGCGCCAGGCGAGCTGGCACATCGGCCGCGTTGCTGCGTCGCCCGTGTGGGGCTGCCTGTGCGCCGGTCGCCCCACCGCGCTCCCCCCACGGCGCCCCCATCCGCAGGTGAGGGGGACTTGTGGGGGGATCTCAATACGGTGGGCCGGGAAACCGGCTCGCTGCTTCGGCAGCGGAAGAACCCCACCCATCCCCCACCCCTTCCCGTGAGGGAAGGGGCCATGCCCACCCCCCGCCCGCCCGTGGGCGGGAGCGAGGAGTCCAAGCGAGAGGATCAGTTTGCAGGGCCTTCAGCACGAAGCCCGGCTGGGCTCTCATGCAAGGAGATCATCATGGCCAACGTTCAAATCATCCAGCGCAACGCCCATCTGGCGGGCCCGGTTCGCATCGAGTTCGTCCCCGGTCGGGAAGGCAAGATCGCCAAGGGCACGGTGACCGCCATCAGCAACACCGTGCGCGGCTCCGGCGATGCGCGCGAGCAGAAGGCGACCGCCATCCAATGGACGCTGTGGGGCACCCAGGCCGAGAACGCCGCAGAGTATCTGCAGCGGGGTTCGCACGTGAACATCGTCGGCCGGCTGCAGAACAACAACTACGAGAAGGACGGCGCCACGGTCTATGGCTGGGCCTTCACCATCGAGGAGCTGGACTATCTGGACAGCCGCGCCGAGTCCGATGCCCGTCGTACGGCGGAACGCCCCTCCGAAGACCGCCACTCTGAACGCCCTGCATCCGAGGGCAGCACCCGCAAGACCGGCAGTGGCACGCGTCGCCCGGCCCGCGAGCCCGCAAAGTCCGAGGCCTGAGCGAACAGGGCGGGCATCGGCAACGGTGCGCGTCCTTTTGCCTTCTCTTCTCAGTCCATCGACACGCATCCCAACCGACCTCAACGTTTGAAGGAATCCATCATGTACGCCACCACCCCAACCCTGGCCACCCGTTTCTCGCGCGGTGCCCGCGTCCTGCGCGGCGATCAGCCGCTGTGTGAAGATCAGATGCGCGCTGCCGCCCCGTCGATCTTTGCGCAAGGAAAGCACGTGAGCCGCTCAGAGCGCTACACCTATATCCCAACCATCGAGGTGCTGCGCGGCCTGCGCAAGGAGGGCTTCGAGCCTTTCATGGTTGCGCAGGGCTCCAGCCGCATCGAAGGCAAGGCCGAGTTCACGAAACACCTGATCCGCATGCGCCATGCGGGCCAAGTCCAGACCAAGCCCGAGGCCAACGAGATCATTCTCATCAACAGCCACGACGGTGCCAGCTCCTACCAGATGCTGGCGGGTATGTTCCGCTTCGTCTGCTGTAACGGTCTTGTCGTTGGCGACGTGGTCGAGGACATCCGCATCCCGCACAAGGGCAACATCCAGGGCGAGGTCATCGAGGGCGCTTTCCGGGTGCTGGACGAGTTCGAGGAAGTCGAGGAACACAGCGATGCGATGAAGTCATTGCAGCTCGGGCAGCGCGAAGAGCTTGCGTTTGCTCAGGCCGCACTGGCACTGCGCTTCGGCGAGCGGCTGAGCGAAACGACGGGTGAGCAACTGCAGGCGCCGGTGACGGCCGAGCAACTGACCCAGCCACGCCGTGCCGAGGATACTGGCCGCAGCCTGTGGACGACGTTCCAGCGGGTGCAGGAGAACGTCATGCGAGGCGGGCAGACTGGGCGCAATGCGCAGGGCAAGCGCATCCAGACCCGGCCGGTCGGGAGCATTGATCGCGGCGTCAGCCTCAATCGCGGCTTGTGGATGCTGGCCGAGGAAATGCGCAAGCTGAAGGCTTGATGCAGCTGCGGCACGCTGGATTCGGCTCCGGATCCAGCGTGTCGCTGGGTCCTGATGGCCTGGCATCAAGCCTGTCCGCCCATCCACAGAACCAGAGACTGGGAGACGCGGAGACGTTGGGGGCACATTGCTGAGCTGGCGAGCGAAACGTACGCCGGCCCAGGCGCCGCGCGGGCGCGGCGGCGGCTGAACGCCTGCCCGCCGTGCTCGCGCCGCCACCGAGCCGGTGTTGCCTTCGCACCCGACTCGTGTGTCGTCTGCGCCGTGCTTCCTCAACTTGAGGGTGTCTTCATCCGCTGCATGCCGCACTGACTACCGGGTCAGTGCAAGGGTTGCCAGCGCCCAGGTCAGGATCGACGATCCTGCCGCTGTGGCGGCACAAGCCCACCACAGCGTGCGGCCACTGCCGGCGCGGTTGCCGTTGTTCGCAGCGCAGGCTTGGGCCGACTGAATGAGGCTTCGCAGTGCTGGGTTCAGCTCCGCGTGGAGCAATGCGCGCGCGAAGGCCGCCATCGACCGGGATTCGGCTTCGGCCGCGCTGCGCACAAGTTCAGTCGTTCGGCGTGCTATGTGTTTGACGACCTGCTCCTGGGTAAGCGCGGCGAGCGTGGTCATGCGGGCCTCCATCGAGGCCGCTTGAGCTTCGAGCTTTGTGCTTGCCAGAGTGATTGCACCTGCGGTCGAAGCCAAGGCCGGCCCAAGCTTCTCGATACGGTCTAGCAATGCCGCCATATCGCCGAGCACCTCGACGATCAGGGCTTCGCGAGCCATGCCAGGATCTTTCATGAGGCGTTCACTGCAAGTTCGTCACCCGGTTCGACAAGTTCCGCCAGACCGAGGGCTGCAAAGCATGCGTCCAGCAGAGGGATCGCGCCAATCGCCAATCTTCGTGCGGCCAGTTTGCGCGCCAACTGGAGCTTGTCGATGGAGTCCGTGGCTTTCACGATCAAGGCCTTGTAGTCGGTGTTGTCCTCGGCCAGCTTGAAGATATCGACCTTCTGTCCTGGTGACTGCCTATAGATCTCATTGAATGGCAGCCTGCAATCCAGACTCATAGGTGCGATCTGATGTTCCCGCAGAAATGCCAAGAGTGGGAAGAAGACCGCCTCCACCTCATCGCCGTGTTCGATCATGTTGAACACGATCTTCATCCGCCTTGCCGGCACGCCAAGTCCTGCAAGGTCAACTAGTGTGGCGATGGTGTCCTGCTGCTGCTTGATTGGCGCCACGGTCGGAATGACGAAGGCATCGAAGTCCTCGTGGCTGCCGCGGTAGCGGTGCATCAAGGCCAGCAGGTCCTCGACGTTGCTGGCGCCGATGTCGACGACGGCGTTGTCGATCGTTTGCAAGTACTCCTGCAGCTCGCCGAACTGCCGGCCCCGAATCACCTGAGCGTCCTCGTTGCCCGCGTTCAGGCTTTCGACAGACAGCAGCTCAGCGCCAGGAATTCGCGGCAGCAGCAGATGACGCGCGATGGTGGACTTACCGACGTTCCCAGAGAAATTGATGACCGCGATTTTCATCATCTACCCCTTTCGACGAAAGAACGGATTGGTGATTTGCATGTTCACAAAGGCCTCCGCGAGATCCTTGCCTGAACACTGGGCAAGGGCGGGTGGGGCTGCATCGACCGGCGATGCGGCTTGTGGCGGAGGGCGAACGGTCGCAGATGCAAGCGTTTGTTGGCCGGCAAGGTAACTTTGGGATGGAAGGCGCACTGCCTGCGGCGCGGCCACCGCCCGCGCGTCAACACGCTTCGCCTCTCGCCATACCGTGCAGATGCTCACCTGTACCCCCGCGTCGGCGAGGGCCTGTCGAATCGCGTCCAGCGTGTAGCCCAGCAGCCGCAAGCGCGCGATATCAGCTGCATATTTGCGCGCCTTGCGTGTGACGCGGCCGGGTGAGGTGGCGGGGATCAGATGCGTCATGGTGACGGGTGGTCAAAGCCAGGGATTTGGTCGGGTATGGGTCGTCGTTGATCGGCTTCTGGTCGGATGTTTTTCAGTTATTTTCAGGATTTTCAGTCTCGTTCTGCTCTCATTTCAGTTCGGTCGGAAGAGGCTCTTCTGCCGGGCTTCATCGGCAGATCTTCAGCCTGTTTTGGCCGCCGGCGATGCTGAAATTGAACTCAAATCCATCGCCGGATCTGCGTGGATTTGAGCCAATACTTGGATCATGGGTGAGTGCAGAGATAGGCGGCGTGCCGCTGATTTCACAAACGCTTCGCCGGCCTTCTTTGATCGGCTCATGGACTCTTCAACACACGACTTCGTCACTGTCGACATGCGCGGCTTGAAAGCCCTGCTGGTGGCGCATGCGAAGGCAAAACGGGTGACCGTGTCCGTTGTGGTCCGAGACGCCGTCGCGGCTGTGCTTGGGCGTGCCTACCCTGAAGTCGTTCCGCCACTGGTGGGCGCCGACGCTCCGAGCGATCAAGCGGCATGGGTCAAGCTCTCCGTGAGGGTCAGGTGCGAAGAGTCGCGGCGCATCGACGCCGGTGCCAAGGCCGCCGGCTTGTCGCGCGGCGCGTATCTGGTGGGGTTGGCAGACGGCGTGCCCGTACTCAATGAGGGTGGGGTGCGCCGTGAGCTCATCGCAGCGCTGGTGTCGTCCTGCGCGGAGCTTTCAACCTTGAATCGGAACGTTCACCGGCTTGTGGCGCTGCTGCGCGTCGGCAATGTCCAGCAGGCGCAGGGATATCGAGCCATGCTCGACACCCTTGCGGGCGATGTGGGCCGCCACTTGACGGTCGCCGCAACCGGCCTGGCCAAACTGAACATCTTCGGCCGAGCACGCTCCCCGAAGTCGCAGGCGTCACAACCGCGGAGCGAGCCATGGCACAAGGCGTGAACATCGACGGCGTTCTGATCACCTGGGGGGATCGGCTCTTCTATCCGGGCAATCGGATGGTCAGACCCAGTCCGACGCCGAAGCTGAGCGCTGCGGGAGTGCGGCAGTGCGCGGCAACCATTCGTGATCGCATCGCCGCCACGGTGGTTCGTCAGGCACCGCAGGTCATGGTGAAGGTGACTGGCGGTGGGCGAGGTATGGGCGCGATCACGGCTCACTTCCGCTACATCAGCAAGAACGGCCGACTTGAGATCGAAGATGACCGTGGCGAGGCTCTTCAAGGGCGGCATGCCGTGTGCGATCTTGCTGAAGACTGGCGCTTCGGGGGGAGCCTGATACCTGAGGACGCCGATGCTGGCTCGCGGCGCGAGGCACTCAACATCATGCTGTCGATGCCGCGCGGCACGGATGCACTGGTGGTCCAGCGTGCTGCTCGAGCGTTTGCGCAGGCCGAGCTTGCCGACCACAAGTACGTGATGGTGCTGCACGACCACCAGGCGAACCCGCATGTGCACATCAGCGTTCGGGCTGAAGCACGGGATGGGAAGCGGCTCAATCCGAGGAAGGCTGACCTTCAGCGATGGCGTGAGACGTTTGCACAGAGGCTGCGAGAGCAGGGCGTCGACGCAGAGGCGACCCGACAGTTTGCGCGCGGTAGGAATCGCAACTACGACGCACTGTGGCGGAGGAAGGCCCGTGAGGAAGGACGCCTTCGCTTCGAGCAGCCGAGCGCCAGGACCGGGGTGGGGGCGCAGGCCTCGAGGGCACAAGCAATCGAGGCTTGGAAACGCCTTGGGCGAGCCCTGGCGTCATCTGCAGATCCAGCTGATCTCCGTCTGGCGAGCGCCGTGGCGAGGTTTGTCCAAGAGGCGTTCGCAGCACCTGGGCGGGTTGAACTGCAGCAAGGGGCTGGCGGACTTCAGGTCGATCGAGCGTGGGAGAAGGAACGTTCTCGCTGATGGAGCGAGGGTGTCTGAGTTGACATCAGCGACACCTAGATCGTCGAGGCATCCAGGGATGCTGAGGACGGTGCAGCGCGAAGCTTCAAGCTGGGGCGCTGCGACTGTGGGGTTGTCTGATTTCATCGCGCGGACCCGCAGCGCGTGCTCTCATCCAAGCCTACCTGTTGGTTCACGGCTGGCAGTTGGTGGACTGACAATGGGTAAGCGCTTCGCTGCCGCAGAGGAGCACCTGGAAGCACCGAACATCTCGAGTGCCGGTCATATATGCTGGAGTTGTTGGGCTCGTGCGCAAACACGATTGACGCCAAACGCAGACGCCGAGTACTACACCTGACCAACACCCAATGTACGTCACCGACCTCACACACTTTCTTGACAAGACTGGCGTGATCGGCCCTGTCAAAGGTCCAGCGCGCGCCATTGCGCAATTCAATGTTGACGTGGTCGCGTATGCCTCAGACGTGAGGCCGATGGTCTCGCCGGCGCCGAGATGCTTCAAGTGCAAGAAGCGTGCGATCGAAGCAGTCCGGGCCAACGACGACGCCATAGTGTGGCGTTGCCCGATGTGCCACACCGAGGGGCGCATTTCGAACTGGCAGGGCAGCTTCTGGGACCTGCGCGACCGCCCGCCGGTCCCCGGCTAACCCGAACGGCGGATGCGATGGGGCTGTCGTCGATGCGCCGAGTCGCTTTGTCGCCCGAGGTGGCTCCTGGTCGTCCGATGAACTCCTCCTGCGGTACATCGAGGCTGCCGCACTGGGGCAAGTGTCATGTCCGCGAGTTCGGATGGTTCGATGAGCCCCGTTGCCTGAGCGAAAGCGGTCTGGCCTGCTGAGTGGGCTGCTGAGCTTCACACCTGCACGTCGGCGACTCGCCCTCGACCGATTCGACCTCAAACGACAGCTTCCCGGTGTGGCTGCGGACTCACGCTGCCGGCCAGAAACGGACCGTCGGGAGCGACTGGTTACCGGCACGCTGGAAAAGCGCTGCCGACGCATGCGCTGCATCGAGGCCAATCAGTGTTTTGGGCTGCAGTCTGCAGCGCGGCATTGTCGGCGCGGGGCGGATGGCCTAGGTCACTATGGCTTGCAGCATCGTCATTCGGGTCCGGCGTGGAGGCGCCGCGAAAGTGGCTGCCTCGACGCGGTTCGGCGCCAAGCTCCAACGGCCTCAGGCACGTTTTGGCGCCAACTCCGCGGTCGACGCGGCCAACATCGTGTAGGCGTCGCTGGTGGCACTGCGGCAGGCTGGTCGTCAGTAGCAAGAGACCGATTCGCACCGGTTCTTACAGGTCGAGTCCAGCAGCGTTGTTAGGACCCGGTCCATAGGACAGCTGGCCAAGCAGGTCGCCTTCTGCGCCTCGCACAGTTGCCGCGCTTCACGACGTGGCCGGTCGCGTTCCCACTGCGCCACGCGTTCGCGCTCTTCGGCCGACTCCCGAGAACGGGCGACGGCCAGTCGCTTTTGAGCCTCGGCGATCAGCTTCTGTGTGTCGGGACCGGCCAGCTTGTCGATGAATGACTGCCACGCCGCGGCACTGTCGGAGCTGCGCGCTTTGTCGAATTCGGTCTTCTGTACTGCAGCCAACTTGGCTCGGGCCGCCACGACCTCAGGCCACGTAGCGTGCTTCTGGATCCGATCAACTAGTTCCTGGCTGCTCGTGACCAGGTCGAACAGGCGCTTGCGGGCTGCGGGGACGTCCGGACTGTTGGGGTAGTTGGCAACGAATCGCTCCAGGCTTTGGATGGAGTTTCTCGACAACTCAAGAATTCGCGCACGGGCTAGCGGCGCCTCCGGACTGTTTGGATACTCGGCGATGAAGGCGTCCAGCTCCGGAATCGAAGCCCTGGCACTCGCGAATCGACTCGCTCGCAGCGCAGCGTTCTCGACCAGACTCCACTCCGCCTTCAACTGCGGTACGGCGAAGGTCACGATCGGTGCGATCTTCCCGCTCTCCAAGTCCATCTTCAGTGCCTGCGCCTGGTTGAGAGGCGCCGGCACGGTCACTTCCTGCTGCCAGGATGTCTTGCTGCTGGTCAGCACGGCATTGAAGACCTGACGATCAGCGTCGTAGCGAATCTGGGTCAGGACTGGGCTGCCCAGGTAGTCCGGCAACGCCTGCTGCCAGGCCTTGGCCATCAAAAGTTGCCGGGTCGAGGGCTCAGCGAGCCGGGCCTTTACTCGGGCTTCGGCTTGAGTGCGCTGGGCCTGGGCGGTCTGGTAGCGCTGGGTGTTGGCTGAAAAGCTGTCTTCGGCGGCTTTCAGGCTGGCGGCCCGACGGGCTTCGTACTGGGCCGTGGTCTCGAATTCGCCCTTGGGTGCCACGGTCGGGGAAGAAAAAACGGGAGCCAGTGGCAAGAGGGCGGACGACAAGGCACTCGCCAACTCCTGGGCTTCCAGCGCGGCGTATCGGGCCGTGACCAACTTCAGGATCAGATGATTATCGACGTCCGCGCGCTTGCTCGCCTGCTTGTCGATCTTCGATACCCACTGCACTAAATAATGGCCAGTGCCGACCTCTTGCTGATACTTGATCCAGTCCGGGATGATTTCTGAAACGGCGGCGTCGTCCACCATCAACTTGCTCCGCACTAAGCGCACGAAGTAGGGCCTGTGATCAGCAGCGTAGGCATTCATCTTGCCACCATCGGCGAAGTCGATGACTAAACTGGACGACGTTCTGAACAGGCTTGCATTCCCCTCCTTGAGGATGTTGGGGAAGTAAGTTACATCGATTGTCGGCTTGTCATGCGAGTAGCAGATGAAGCCATCGCCCCTAAGTATTCGCTTTGTATCGTCGCGGCATTGCACCAAGCTTTCCAGGTCGCCAATTGTCGGCAGCCTCCAGTCGGCATGACCCTGCCAGCCGCCAGCATTGAACCGATCGGGCAGGCTGCGCGCCTGCTGAAGACTGAACAGGTTGAAGCTACTGGATTCACGGACACAGGCCGACCCGTCCCATGTCTGGCCCACTGCACAACGCATCCAAACTAGCCCAGTCGAGGCATCCCAGATCAGAGCGCCGTCTTTGACGGGGACGAAGGGCCCAGTCTGCTGTTTCGGACTGTATTGGGTCTGGGCCCCGACTCCAGCACTGCAGGCCAGTCCCAGGACCAGCAACCCGGCCCAGACCCGGCATAGGGCCGCTGTCACAACGCCACGTCCACTCATGCTTCGCTTACCCCCTTGACGCGAAACATGATAGCGAGCCATCTGGCCCGGACTGCCAGAGAGTTTTCCAGAGCAGTACAGGCGCTTGGATCGTAGTAAACACATCCGACAGCGTGGACAGTCAAAGGCTGGGCTTGGCGGTGATGCAAAACAAGTCGGAGTGGTTTGCAGAATTGGGTTCGTGAGGATCTTTTCGGTCATCTGCTGCTTCGGCAACGTAGCGATGATCTTCGCGCGCAGCCGCAGTTCGGTCAGTGCTCCGGGTAATCGTCGAACAGGCGCTAGAGAAGTTGGGATGTTGAAATGGATGCGAAGCCCTGTCGAGAGCGTGTGCCTGGCCGAACTGCTCGACGTTCTCGCTTGCGGGATAGGGTCCCGAGGCTGTGAGGCCGTACGGTCTCAGGTCAGGCGCTGGGCTTATGTCGCCCTAACGGCCGCCGATTGATATGCGCCCTCCGCCGAGGGATTGCCTTCGCGTGTGTCGTTTCGCTCTGACCGGCAGCTTCGGAGCACCGAATTGAAGGCTGGGGATGGCGCCAATGGGTGGAAGTAGCCGTTCATGTCCTGGCGAGGCCTGCCTCGCCTGGCACTATCCACCCGCAGTCGGCAGCGAAAATCAAAGGGGCTGGTGTTCCTCGGTCCGTCAAAGCGAGACTCGCAAGCCTTGCATCCGAACGAAGGTCGTAGCGGAGCAGCTTCAAGAATGCGCGCTGGTTCCGCACCGATGCTTCAACGAGCCGCTGCTCAGCCATCGTCTCAACCGGCAGCCATTGCGCTGTGGCAGTCATCAGGCTCAGTTCAGCGATATGTGGCAGGCCGGCGGCACTGATTGTCAGCGTCGCGATCATGAGCATGCGGATGCTGTCTGATGCACTCCAGAGCTCCAGTTCCTGTTCGAAGCGCTGTGCCAGCTGGCGGTAGAGCGAATCGTCCATGGCGAGTCCGACTTCTGGCACATGCTTGATGACGGCCTTGTGGCCTTGTCTGGCCGGAACGATCTCCTTGACCTCGGCGATCAGCAAGAGCAGCCGCTGATGACCACCGCTTGGCCCGCCGAAACAGGTCCAGATGTCCCTTCGACGCTCGATGATCGCGTCGCGCTGGTTTACATGAAATGGCTCCGGCACATAGAGCCTGGTCGTAAGCGATTCACCGCAGGTGACCACCTGTTCGGCGGCCTGCCGCAACTGCCGGCGCACGGTGCCCCAGGATCGCCGACCTTCGAAGCCAGGGTGCCAGCGTGTCAGCTCTGCCTGGTCCCAGAGGTAATGCAGCAGCCCGCGCAGCGAGAGCTTGGTGACTGTGCTCGAAGCAGTGCTGGCTAATGAGTTGGGCTTGGACGGGGCGGCTCGTCCCGGGCGCTTGGACAGTGAGAAGCCGAGCCTCAACGTCGTGATGCCGGTGTTCGGATCCTCTTTGATCGCGCTGCCCATCAGGTGCCGTAGGCCGGAGAGCTCGGTCGGCGGCTCGAAGGAGGCGCAATCCGGTGCATGTCGGCATCCCGTCTCGGGCATCCGTTTGACGATGTAGCCACCACCGAGCCGGGCGACATACATCTCAATGCCATCAGGACAACAGAGGCATCGGGGCCTTCGCCGCCTGCTGTAGGCCTGCGCGATCGCTTCTGCGAAACCTGGTGAGGAAGGTGCGAGCGGCATGCCTTCGATGTCCAAGGTGGACACGCGCTGGCCGCATTCCAGGGTGCTGGCATTCATGGTGGCGCTCAGCGGCTGCGGGACAGGGCTGCTCTGTCTTGCGCGCGGTTCAAGTCAGGTGCGGGCGGGGTGATCGGCAATTGCCGTTGGGCGGTGCGGTCGTAGACCTTGATCTTCGGCAGCGCGGTGCTGCGGGACCGTTGCGTCAGCTGCTCCGACGCGGCAGTCAGAACCGCCTGGCGCTTGGCCTCCGGCACTTTCTTCGCGATCAGCACCGCGTCGATGGCGGCGATCATGGCCTTGCGGCCACCGCCTCGGACCGACGACTTCTCATTTGCAGTCGTGGCGTTGGCAGTGCCGGCATCGCGCGCCGGCTCTATGCGGTTGGTCTGCCTGGCCTCGCGCTCGCGCTTGAGCACCTCCATATCGGCGAGGTTTGGCTCGTAGCCGACAGCTTTCACGCCGCGCAGCGTCGACTCCAGCCAGACCATGCGCCGAAAGTCCTCGGCGCCGGAAACTCGCAGGCCCTTCCAGTCACGAGCCTGCGCCAGGTCCACCATCGAGCGAGCCACTGATGGGCTGTTCGTGTCGGTAGCCAGCCGGAAGGTCGATTCGGTGAACGCGACCCGGGAACTGTCACCGCGGAAACGGTACTCCGTGCTCCCAATCTTCATATCGCCGACCATCACCGGTGCGCGTTTGATCACGTAACGTTCCGACAGTGAGCTTTCAATGCGAGCGACCATGGCGGCGCGCTCGGCTTTCGCGTCGATCCTCGCTACGACCTTGGCTGTGGCCATGGCCATCGCCTTGTCCAGCGGACTGCGCTGGGCGGCGGCGGAGCCGGTCATCGGGTTCGCGGAGGCGTCTGGCACATCGTCCCGCGTGGTCATCGGTTCCGAAGGCCGCTGGGTCAGGGCGGGCAGCGGTTCGCCGCGCTGCCAGTCGCCGTTGACCTTCTGGATCTGCGTGCGCGCACCTTTCGCATCGATGGCGGTGAAGCGGCTCGCTCCCATCTGTTCCGCCTTGGCGGTCATCTCGTCGAACGTCTTCGCACGGTAGGTGACGTCAAAGAACGGATCGCGAAACTCGAAGTGCTCACCGCGCTCTGGGTGCGGTGTCTGGAAGCGCTCCTTGGCAATGGCAGCGCGGTTGGCTGGCTCGACGCTGCCGCCGCGAATCGGCGCGGAGCGATGGTGCAAGGAATGGTCTTCGTCCATGATGTCGCCTCTCATGCGGCTGCTCAGTCCGTCGATCTGCCGTTCTGTGCCACAGCATTCATTGCCAAGGGAATGGCGCGGTAGATTTCGATTTCGACGCGCCGGTTGAGCGCGCGACCACGGGCAGTTTGGTTGTCGGCAGCGTGGTCGCCAGTGCCTTGATAGGTTGCCCTGATTTGCGACGGGTTCACGCCGGCAGCCAACAGGTAGTCGCTCACCGCTCTGGCGCGGGCCCGCGCGATGTGGCTCTCTATGGGCGCATCACCGATCCCATCGGTGCGGCCACGCAACAGGATCAGCGGCGCGGCCTTCGCCTCTCTAGTCAGGTCCAGCGCCACGTCCGTTGGGATGTTGAACCGGGTGCTGCCGTAGTCAAAGCGAACGGTGAAAATGCTGTTGGGCCGCACGGCCGCTGCGGGCATCAGAGCCTGCGCCTGCAGGCCGGTCAGGGCCTGCTGAAGCGCGGCGATGTTTGCCTGGGTGACTGCGCTGGTCTCGGCGGCGCGCCCGGATTCGATGGCTCGCAGCCGGGTGTTCTGAAGATCGTTCTTGCAGACCTGCAGCTCAACGGCCATTGCCGTGTTTGCGGGGCGCTTTCGCGATTCATCGACCGATGGCGGTTTTGGCGGTGCACTGCAGGAGGCCAAGAGCGCAAGCCAGGGCACCAAGGGCGTGAGCAGGATCGCTGGTCGCATGGTTTTCTCCAGTCAGGAGTGGGTGAGATCTGTGCTTCGGTCTGCAGTGGCAGTTGCGTCCGCGTGGGGCGCGCGGCTTGTCATCAGGACACCGTCGCCGTCGGCCATGGGCTCGACCGTGCCTCCTGCGGCAAAGGCCGCGGGCGCTGATGGGTTGAAGAACTCGATCAGGGCGGCCGCCAACTGCTCGGGCGGCAGGTCGAAGTTGTCTGGCAACTGCGACATGTCGTAGGCCAGCGCACTGATATCAATGCCCTCGCCAGGCGCCAACTCATCGTCAACAAAACGCCAGCGCTGCTGGACATGGGCGAGGTGGCGATCCATATCCATCGGAGCCACAACCGGCGCCGGCAGCAGCCGCTTCCTGAACGCCTCATCGCAGTAGTAGCGGATCTTTTCGCCGAGGATGGGCTTGCAGCCCTCCATGATCACCACCAGGCGTTCGCTGCCGAGTTCCTTGAACTCCTGCGGCAACAGCAAGGCGCGCCGCTGCTCGCTGTCGTTGCGGCTGATGGTCGTGTGGCCCTGTCCGCTGGTGGACCGGCTGCGGCCACGCGAGGTGGCCTGCTCGGTGAAATTGCCGAGCATGGCGCTGTATTCGTTCGCATCACGCTGCTCACGTGGCGCGAACAGAATCTGCAGCCCGTGGTTCGTTGCGAAGGTCCGTGCCTCTTTGTCGCCGTACAACGCATCGAGCTGGGACATCGCTTGGACCACCGTCAGCAGGCGCAGGTTGTAGCCCGCGAGAAAGGCGGCCGAGTTCGTGATCACGGACACGCGCCCCATGGCCGTGAACTCGTCGTTCACCAGCAGACATTGGTAGCGCAACGTCGGGTCGTGCTCTGGCAGCTGCTGCGTGTTGAGACTCACCAACTGCGAGAAGAAGAGATTCAGCAGAGGCCGCGCGCTGGCGAGCCGATGCGGAGGAATGCGCACGTAGATCGACATTCGCGTGCGGCGTGGGTCTGCCAAGCTGAAGTCGTCGGCACTGGTGGCGGCGTCGACGATGGCGTCCGCAAAGATGGTCAGCGGTGCCACGAAGGTGGCCACGATGCTCGACATGGTGTTGTCGGAGTTGGACAGCAGGCGCTGAAGGGCATCGGTGCATTCGTCCGACAGCGGCTTCCGCTGTTCATGGCGTTTTGCAATCACCCCCGCCAGGTGCCCTCGCAGCGCTTGCCCCTTGCCCGATGATTGCCGCAACATCTCGCCGATGCTGCGAGGCAGTTCTGGGGATTCCAGCAGCAGCAGGCCCAGGCCCAGAAACAGGTTGCGAGCCTGGTCGTTGAAGAAGGCTTCGGACGAGCTGCCGCTGCCGTCGTTCGGAAAGAACACTTGCCCGATGTTCAGCAAGTCGCCGACCCGGTGCAACTCGCTTGAGCGCACGGCTGTCAAGGGATTCCAGCGATGGCTTCGGGCCCCATCGTCGAACGGCGAGAACGCATAGACCGTCTGTCCGCAGGCGTGGCGATAGCCGGCTGTGACCTCGTAGTTCTCGCCCTTGATGTCGAGCACGACAACCGAGTCGGGCCAGTTCAGCAGATTCGGTATGACGACGCCCACGCCCTTGCCGCTGCGTGTCGGTGCAGACAGCATCACCGACAGCTGCCCCTGCAGGGAGAGGAACTTGCCACGATGCCGCCCGACGAGGATGCCCGGCCTACCCGTGTCGTTCAGGCCTGCGAGCCGAATCTCGGTCGCCGTGGCAAATCGGGCGCTGCCATGAAGCGCTCGCCGTCGCTGGCTTGCCGCGACGAGCGCCACTGGCAGGACGACGAGCAGGCCGCCTGCCGACACGCCGATGGCGGCCCAGAGCTTCTTGCGCAGCGGCGGATCGTCGGCGTAAAGCCGCCAGTACTGGGCAATGCTGGTGAGCCTCGCCTGCGCAGGGTTCGCCTTGTTCAGCAGCAGGAACAGCGCGCCCGACAGGTAGGTCGCCGCACAGGTCAGCACCGCATACCCGGCGAGCGCGAAGATCCCGGCTGCAAGTTTTCTGCCGGTCGACCAGGCCGCAGACGGCAGGGCACCTGGGCCGCTCATGGCGATGCGTCCGGTCTGCCGCCGTACTGCGCCAGGCGGCGTGCGCGGGGTTCGTAGTAGATCTCGGAGATGAAGCGTCCCCGCTCGTCCCGGTCGAACTGCACGATGATGTCGATGACCAAGTGAAGCAGCCGCTTGATCTCGTCCATGGTCATGGCACCGCCAGCGCCTGACTCGCGGATCATCAACGCCATCTGTTCGACGGCCAGTGCGCAGCTGCCGGCATGGACGCTGGTGATGCTGCCGGGGTGGCCCGAGGCGGCCAGTCGAATGAATTGAAAGCACTCTTCGCCACGGACTTCCGCGAGGAAGATCCGATCAGGCTTCATGCGCAGGCAGGCCTCCAATAGCGACTTGGCCGTGACGCGCGCCGTGCCTTGGCCGTCCTTGCTGTAGAACAGGTGAACAACGTTTGGGTGATGGGGCAAGGTGAGCTCGGCCGCGTCCTGGATCGTGATCAGGCGCTCATGCCTGGGGACCTCCTCGATCAGGCCTTTCATGAAGGTCGTCTTGCCCGAACCGGTCCGTCCGCTGACGACAATCGTTTGGCGCTGGCGCACGGCCAGCCGCAGGAAGTCGGCGTAGTGGCGCGCCTCCTGGAGCTGAAGCAGCTTGGCTTCAAAGGACGGAACATCATCGCCGACTGTCGCCGCGCAGGCTGTGCGCTCGAACAAGCCCTCCTGCTCGAATGCGCGCAGGTCCTTGATCAGCGTGGCGGGCTTGCGCAAGGTGATGGACACCATGCCACGGGGCACAGCCGGTGGAATGGCGAACTGCACGCGTTCTCCAGATGGCAGCGTGGCCGACAACAGCGGCCGTTCCTGGTTGATCTGTTGGTCGCAGAACGTCGCGACGGCAGTCGCCAGTGAAAGACACCGTTCTGCCGTCATGTCCGGCGCGGCTACCGCCCGCCAGCCTTCCGCACTCTCCACGAGCAGTTCGCCGGGGCGGTTCATGCAGACCTCCTGCACGTTCGGCGCATCCAATTGCTCGCGCATGGGCCTCAGGAACTCGACGACCGAGGTGGCTTCCCCGTGCCATGCGGTCTCGCCATCGGCGCGGTCAGGCAGGTGAATGGACATGGCGTCAGGGCCGAGCCGGCCCCCCGGCGGTGGGCACCAGCGCGTACACGCTCGAGAAATCGACATCGCGCACGACGTAGATGCCGACGATGCCGCCCTGGTTCTGATAGATCAGCGGTGGAATGTTGATGGTGCTGTCCAGCACCTTCTCGGCCAGCTTGCTGCCGTTGGCCGTGGTGGAGGGCAGCACGATGGTGTCGCCCTGGCGGTCGTTGGACTGGTGTTGAATGACGAGCTTCACCGAGTCGTCGATGAGCGAGAGCAGCATCGCAGCGCCGATCCGCTCGCTCCAGCGGTTGTCGACATGGCCATCGATCCCGGATTCGCCGAGTTGCCCGGTCGCTGGCGAGTCGAGGTCGACGGTCACTCCCAGCGGGGTGCGTACGCGCGTCCACAGCACGGGGATGCGCACCATGCCGGGACGAGCCGTGGTGACGCGGTACTCGCCATCCAGATGCGAGCCGCGCTCGATCAGCAGCACGCGCCCGTCATCGCCGTACACATTGCGCTGGACCAAGCAGCCGACCATGCCTAAGCTTGCCGTGACGATCCGTGTCTTGAGGGCGCAGGTGAAGGCGGTTCCCTTTGGCAAGGTGAGGCTGCGGTTGCCAATCATGGATGCTGCGACCTTCGGCGTAGAGGATCCGAGGAGCTGGCCGCCGAGCAATCCGGCGTGTGAGGGGCTGCCGTACGCGTTTGGCGCGGGCATGCCCGTCGGGGCCATCGCCGGCAAGGCGCTGGCGCTGCGGGCCAGGTCGGCCGTTCGGTTCAGGTTCTCCAGCAGGCCCTGGAGTTGTCGCTGGTAGGTCTGCAGATTGCGTGACGTCGCATTCAACGGGTCATGGGAGCCGGTGTCGGCGTCGCTGGCATCGACAGGCCCGTGCGTCTCGGCGGCACGAAGCCCAGGGCCCGTGACCGGACCCTGGCCGGGTCGGGTGCTGACCAGGAGCACCGGCGCGTCTTCGGGCTGCAGCGGTTTGATGCCTGTGGCGCTCGATGGACTTGATCCCGTCCGGCGAACGCCGATTGGCTCCGCCAACTCCTCTTCGGTTGGCACCAACGCAGGGACTCTTGGCCCTGGTGTGGACGACCTTGGGGCTGCCGCTGTTGCGATCGTCCCAAGCTCAAGCCTGCGTGGCTCGCCGGTCGCCGCAGCCGGCTTGTCGCGGAGCATCTTGCCGTCCTCTGCATGGGTCGTCGTGGTCCTGACTGTGAAGCGCTGAATCGCGAGGGCTGAGGCGACCACCAAGCTGCTGACGAGCAGTACGACTGCCACCACCCCCTTCTTGGAGACGGGCTGCCGCTGCTGTGCCGCAACATCGGGCAGGCCCATTTCGCCAGGCAAGGGGGAGAACGAGCCATCACCCGCGCCCGGAGGCTCAGCGGTGCCAGCGGCGCCCTCGATGCGCGGTGGTTCTGCGGTCATGGGGCACCTCCCGGGCGATCAGATCGAAGGACTGCTTGTGCGGGCCGTCCTGGTTGCTCAGTCGCCCTCAGCGTGCGCCGAAGGCCAGGGACGGTCGTTGCCTCTTCGGGTGGCACGCCGTCGAGGTCGAAAGCCTCGTTCCAAAGCCCCACGACAGCCGCGCCGGCGCGCAGCACGAGTCGGCGGCTCACCCGGTCAACCACCAGCAGATCGTCTTCAATGCGCGCATTGACAAGCGTCTCGCTGCCGTCCGGCAGGACGTGGAACACTGCTGGTATTTCACGGTTTCCGAGGAAGCGCAGGTAGGTGAAACGGCCGTCATCGAAGACCAGGGTCGGCACGATGTCCTGCGAGTAGGCGCCTTCGGCCAAGGCGTACTGAGTGTTGAGCACGACTGGCTTCGCTTGCAGCCGCTCCGACACCAGCTGCTCCGCCGACGGGCGTGGAGGCAGCGGCGCCAGTGAGGCGTTCAGCGCTGGTGCGGACTGCATTGCCTGGGCTCTTGCCAGAGGGGCAAGGGCTGGCGCCGCGAGGGGTGGGGCTTTGACGACGAGTCGGTGGAGCGACGGCCGGGGATCTTCGTCGGCGAGGACAACGAGCCGGAAGTTGTGAATGCGCCGGTTGGTGACGACCGCGAGATTGTTGGGTGAGGCAGCGATGCGCTTGGGCTTGATGAACAGCGTCCGCCCCCCAGGCTGGGCCGCAATGCACCAGGCTGACTCCAATTTGGCGCAGTCGCCGCCGAGACCGGCGCCCACCTCGCTGATGGCCTCGTCCGCATCGAGCACCACCAGGGTCACGACGCCACGCTTGACCGGCACCGCGACCACGGCATGGGGGTCGTAGTGGACTTCGCGAAGGTGAGCATCGGTTCCATGGGCCGTGGCTCGCTGGGCCATCGCTCCTGCGCAGACGACCAGCAGGCTGCAGGCCGTCGCAAGATGCAATTCAGTCTTCATGGCCGGCCCCCTACGGTGGCGGTGGCGATCTCGGGGTCGGATCGATACGCCAGAACGACGAAGCCGAAGGGGTTCTCAAGTCGATCCCGCTCCTTGGCAAAGACGCGAGGTTGGTACTGGAACACGACACTGGCGATATGGCGTGTGGTCACCTCGGGCAGATTGCGGTCCGCGACCCGCGCCACCTTGTCGTAGGTGACCGTGGCCTCGCCCCTGTTACCACTGCGCCCCGATGCGGACAGCCGGATGCTGACGATGCCGATGCGCCAGTCTTCGGTCGCACCGACCTTTTTCTGCAGGGCGCTGTCGCCCTCGAACTGGCGGTTGTAGTCTGCAAACACGGCTGGCACGGCCATGCGAGCGACCTGGTCGAAGTCGCGCTGCAGGAACATCCAGCTGTAGCCCTCCCGTGCGCGGACGAAGGCGGCCAGATTGTGTTTGTCGAGAGCCTCCAGCGGGGGCACGGTCTCGACGCTGAGCCGCTGCTGGATGGTGGTCTCGCCCGTGAGTCGATCCACCACAATCGGGATCTCGACCACCTGCCGCAGCGGACCTTGAACAAAGACTGCGGCGATCCCGGTCAGCCCGATGAGCATGCTGGCGCCAGCGACCCACCAAGCGCGGCGCTCTGAGTATTCGAGCATCAGCGCCCGGTCAATCTCCCAGGCGGCGTTGGCGCTGATCGACGTCGTCGCTTCGGTGTCACTGCGATCAGTGTTGTCTTGATCAATGGGACCGGGCAATGCAGCGGCTCGTCCTGGCATCAGGAGTGCACTCATGGCTGTTCCTCATAGGGCCGCGCGGTCGCGCGGTTGGGGCTGGGTTCAGGGCAGGTAGTCGGCGACCTTCCCTGTACGGGTCAGCATCTGGTACTGACGCTCTCGATCACGCGACCGCGCGATGCGTTCCTCACTGTCCGACATGCCCTGCAGCATCTGAATTTGGGACATCTCGTGGTTCAGCAGCGCGTTCTCTGCGCCGATGCGTGCCTGGATTTCCAGAACGGCCTTCTGATCGACCGTGGCGTTGATCTGGCGCATCAAGGACTGGATCTGGTTGAGCCGGCCCGCTGCGGACTTCATGGCGTCCTGCAGCATGCCCTTCTGCTGGTATGGCTGTGCCAGCGCCGCCTGACATCGGGTTTGATCGTCGCCGCTGCGGTCGAGGCAGTTGTAGACCATGTGCCGATCACGCAATGCTTTCGCGGTGATGTTGAGACCCGCGTAGCCGGAGGCGTTGACCGCGTTGAACAGGGTATAGGCCTCGGCCGGCACATAGTTCCGCAACGTCGGATTGTTGAACACCTCTCCGAGGTTGCGAATGCCGCTGATGCTGCGGAGCTGGTCCTCCAACTGGACGATCTGTTGCACCTGGTTGTTGATCGCGGTGATGTCGTTCATCACCTGCTGGACAGTCTGGATCAGGTTGGCGACGTCTATCACTGGGATGCCTTGCGCCTGCGCTCGGTGGGGGCCGAAGGTGCCCGCGAGAATGCAGACGGCGGCGGCCAGATGAAGTCGTTTGCGCATGGCAGTGCTCCTGTGCTGGATGGAGTTACGTCCGGCCGCGCGTCGCGGCGAGCTTGTAGGCGGCAGCCCGTGCCGCACCGTATCCGCGGCTAGCCGCAGCCCTTGTACTAGAGGCTGCCGCGCCGACGGCTTGACCCATCGCGTACGGCGCCCCGGTGCCGGCCCGAACAACGCCTCCCTGAGCACCGCCGGCCGCCCCTCTTGCGAACGACGCTGAGCGCAGGCCCGAGACCATCATGACGTTCTGGATCATCTGGACGCCTTGCTGTACGGCAGCCCCGCCGGTCAGCGCCGCAGCGAGGCTCGGCGCCTGGAAGCAAAGGATCGCCAGCAGGATCATCACGATGCTGTACTTCAGTGATTCAGCGACGACGTTGAAACTAGGGCCGAGGAAGCCGCCTTGATCTTGAATGACTTGCACAAGCCTTTCTCCCATGGCAGCGCTGAGCCCCAACGAGAAAAACGCGAACCAGGCGAGTACCACAGCATTGAGGACCATGGACAACCAACTGTCGAAGAAGCGAGCAGTCGGGCGCCAGGCTAGACATAGGATGAAGAGCGGGCCGACCGCCAAGCTGAATGTGAGGAACACTTTCGCCAGCGTCACGACGAACAGCGCCAGACAGAGGAAGATGACGTTGCCGAGCGCTGTGACGACGGCTGCGAACACCAGGTCCAGCCGCGTGATGCCAGCGTCTTTTAGAAGGTCGACGACGAGCTGGCTGGCTCGTTCATTGAATGCGTCAAGAATTGCGTAGGGCGTTGTGGTCGTTGCGGGATTCGCGGTTGACGGAAGGAAGGTCGCGGCGACACCGGTCGCCAGCGCGTTTGCCGTTTCTGCCACTTGTTTGATGTAGACACCCGACTGGAGGGCGAACGCGAGCACCATGCCGATCTTGAAAACCTTCCAGACGAAAGCCGGAACGTTGTCCGACACCTCGTTGCGCAGAACAGCCCAGCCGAACAGCGCGACCCAGATCGTCATAGCTGACAAGGCGACCGGCGTGATCGAAGTCATCAGCGCCGCAATCACGCCGACCACGTAGGTGTTCAACACACCGTCGAACTGCGAGCCGACCCAGGCGAACATGATGATTTCTCACTGAACGATGGTGTTGGGCAGCGTCTTTGTGGTGACGCACTTGCCATCTAGGCTTGGCCGTTCGCACTGCAGCCACTGCCCCTTGGACTTCACGACCCAAAGTCTCGGCCGCTTCTCAGCGCCGAACGACGAGGCACGGCAGGTGCCCGGCCGTGCATAGAGCTCGGTGCACTCCTGAAGCCCTCCATTCGTCTCAATCATCAGCCAGCCGCCAGCGGTGCATGCGGGGCTGGTGGCAGGGCACGGCTTGCCAAGAGTGGCCTTGGGCAACGGCGGCGTCTCGACCCTGGTCGTGCCGTCGGCATGCCGGCTGACCGCCTCATTGCCCGTCACGAATTGCGCGCAAGCGCCTGTGGCTGCCAGTGCCAGCGCACTCAACGCTGCGAGATGCTGAACTGCGTTCATGCTGCTCTCCCGATATTGCGAAGCCTTCGATCCTGAACCTCCCGCAGGAAAACGGGAAGCCACTGAAACGGATCGTTGCCATGGCGTTCACGCACCGTATCGAGCATGGCTACGTTGTCGGTGGTGCCCGACAGCACGGCGATGAAGTCATCCAGGCCGGTCAGGTCCAATTCGCAGATTGCGCTGGTGTGCCCCTGCTTCACCAGGAATCTCCGGCCGCCTTGCGCGCTGAGGCCCCGCACGATGTCGAACTCGGCCTGGGTGAGCCCGAAGCCTTCGACATACTCCTCTCGAACAGCCTCGGGATTGGCCAGGAAGATCTTGGTCACACTCTGCTCGATCATCGTGCGGCCGATGGGGTGGCGCAGCACGTCGGACGGGCTTTGCGTGTCAAAGATGCCCAGGCCGTTCTGCTTGCGGATCGTCTTCTGCTTTTGCTTGGCGAAGTCGCTGAAGACCTCGTGGTCGAGCGCCTTCCAGAACTCGGAGATCACGTAGATGAGCCGCTCACCATTGACGAGTTCTTCCATCACCTGCAGCAGGTACATCATCACCGGCGTGCGGACCTCGGGCAGGCCAAGGAACTCGGTAGTGTCGAAACCGATGACTGCCGCGGCCTGCAGGTCGAGCAGCCGGTCGTCGGCTTCGTCGAAAACCCAACCCAGCGCGCCACCCTGGCACCAGCGGCCCAAGCGCTCGAACAGGCTGTTCTCGCCAGACTTGGGTAGGTTCTGCCGTACGGTCGAGAACCGGCGCAACGGTGCCGGCATCATCGCCACGGCCCGGACGGCATCCGCGATGGCGCGTTCGTCGGCGGGGAGCAAGGGCAGGGCGACGGTACCGATGCAGGTGCGTACCAGCTGCTCCCAGAACTGGATTCGCGCCGGCGTGGGTTCGCGCTGCAGAGGGTTGCAGCCCGTGGGTTTGCCTGCTTCCAGCGTGAAGTAGCGGCCTCCCAGCGCGCGGATGGCGATCTCACAGCCACGGTCCAGATCGAAGAGCACCAGACGTGGCGCGGGGGACCATTTTTGTGTGAGCGTCAGCAGGAACATCTCCAGCGTGGTCTTGCCCACGCCGGTCGAGCCGATGATCAGCGTGTTGCCCGGCAGCTTCTTGTCGGCCGAGTCTTCGCCTTCCGGGCTGCTGTGCAGATTCAGGTAGAACGGTTGACCGGAGGGCGTGCGCAGCAAGGCCAGCGCCTCGCCCCAGGGATTGCCATCGCGCTTGCCGCTGGCGAAATTGTGCGCGCTGGCCAGCGCCGCAAAGGCGCGCGATGACAGCTTGGCATCCCGTGGCCGCCATTGCCAATTGCCGGGCATCTGGGCAAACCAGGCGGCATCCGCCACCAGGTCCACAGGCGACATCTGCAGACTCGACGCTTCGCCGACGGCGCCAATGGCCTGCGCGGCACGCCGGCCGGCGTCGGCCAGGTCCTGGCCGAAGACGACCAGGCTGTAGTGATACTCGCCCATGCAGAACTGGCCATCTCCGAGGTCGTTCAGCGCCGTGTCCATCTCGGCGATCTGACTCGCCACCACGTCCTCGCTGGCGATCAATTGGTCGCGCTGCAGTTCCAGTGCCCGCATGGCGTCGCGGCGAGGCAGGATGGAGAAGCTCTGCGTCTCGATGAACTCGCTGTTTTCATAGAGCAGGGCGTTCAGGATGCCGGGCTCGACCGCATCCGCGTACTCCTTGATGTCGACCAGGGCGGCGTAGCGCCGCGTGTCGCCATGCCGCAGTTCGAGCTTGTCTCCGCCGAAGGACAGACGCACCGTGGGCAAGGTTCGGTACAGCGGACCGGCCGCCATCGGCACAGGACTCGAACGACCGTTGACCAGATAGCCGAAGAACTCTGCGACCTCGGAGTAGCTGCGTCCGCCCCGATGCCGGGCGCCCAGCAGCCGAGGACCGAAGCCCCGGAGCACGCGCGCCACCAGCGCAGACCGCTCTTCCATCACGCGCATCGCGTCGGCCTGGGCCTCGGCAATGGCAACCCGCGAACGCGGCCTGGCCCGCAGCGTGCGGCTGAGGCGGGAGGCAGCGGCCGGTCGATAGACCAGCGTCAGGTAGAGCTCATTGCTCATCATCGGATGCGTGCTGATTCTTGCCTGGTAGGCTCGGGACAGGTCGCGAGCAAAGCCTGACTCCGGCGGCTCATGCAGCTGATCGGTGACATGGCGGTGCAGGCGATGGGTCCAGACTGCCCATTGGCCTCCGGCCAGGTTGCGCAGCAGGCTGCAAAGCGCCTCATGTCGCTCCGCGATCTGGTGCTCGTCGGCACATTCGAAGGCGATGCCCTCCAGGCGCCAGACCCGCAGAAAGTCTCCGCCGCGCGTGATGACGTCGTGCGGACTGAGCATCGACGAGAAGGGGACGAAAGCGGCGAGGGGGTTCTCCGCACGTGCTCGCTCCCAGTGCCGCGGCTGGGCCTTGCGGCGCCATGGCAAGCGGCGCGCCGCCTCGGGAGTGCTAGTTGTGCCAAACATCGCGGGCTCCTCTGTAGTGGCTGGGTGAGTAGCTGCGCGCGCCCCAGAACCGGTGGTTGCGGTCATGCAAGCGCAGCTTCAGCGCGACGAAAACTTGCCTGAAGCGCTGATCGTCCTTGGTGCTCACGAGTCGCATCCAGAGCCATGTGGGGCCAACGGCTGCGACGACGCACAGGGCGACCCACCAACTGATCAGGATGCCGCCCCACAGGATTAACAGCATGCCGGCGCCCAGCAGCACCACCAGGGGAGTGAGCGGGACGCCCAGCGTCATGGCCGGCCGCGTCGCGCCCTTGTAGATGGTTTCGCGTTGCATCGCAGTCACCGCCCTGGGTCAGCTCACGATGAACGCTGCAAACGCACCGGCGCCGCCAATCAGCGTGCCGCCGATCAGGATGTTCGCCACATCGACCAGGCGCGCCGCCTGAAAGATCATCTTGAACCCCGCCCAGATGATGGCGATGGTGACCACCGCGATCGACACCACCACCAGGATGGCGTTGACGTTCATGACCGTGGTGTTGATCTTCTCGAATCCCTGGGCGAGGGCGGCCTGAGTCAGTGTCCCCAGTAGCAACGGCAGCAATGCGCTCGCGGCCCGGCGAATCGTCGTGATGATCTTCATGGCTTTTCCTTTGGTTGCGCAGTGGTGGATGGGCGGGCCAGGTCGCCAGCCGCAGCGGCGACTTTGCGCACATAGCCGTGTTTGAAGCCGGTGACGAAGTCGCCGCTGTAGTAGCAGGACAGCGCCTGTCGCAGCGCGGTCTGCTCCGTACTCGGCAGGTTTTGGGGCGCTGGGACCCGGGCCATGCATTCGGTCAGCACCGCCTGCATGGCGCTCAGGTTGGTGCAGGGCTCAAAGGCCGTGTCCACCGTCAAGCCCAGGCGCTCGAAGTTGCCCAGGTTGATCTGGCCAAGCCCTACGCTGAAATTCCATCCGGTGGCGTGCAGGGCCTGGGCCGTGGCCAAGGCTTCAGGGCGGTTGCGGGGCTGGCGCGCCAGCTGGCCGCCGACCACGCCGATCGCCCATGGGTTGAAGGCGCTCTCGACGCTGACCAGCGCGCGTGCCGTGTCGGCATGCAGCTGCGGGGCGCAGGCCAAAGCCAAAGCGACGAAGGCGGAGGCATCCATGCTCACGCCCTCAGTTGGCAGTGCCAGCCGGCGGCGGCTGGTTGGCGAGCCAGGCGGCGTAGTCGTCGTCGAACCGCGTGTCCCAACTGCCGAGTTGAGCCTTGGCGGCCGGACTGAACTCGGTCACCGTGCTGCCGTCCATGCTCCACCAGGTGCGAGCGAAGGGTGTGCCGTTGACCGTGACGGACACGGCGCCGGCGTAGTCGCAGTAGTAGCGCGGGCCCTTGGAGCCAGCGGGGAGCCGTGTGTACTGAGGCGGGCAGAAGCCGGGCGCACTGGCCCAGGCGTGGCTAGCGGTGTTGTCGCTCCCGACCATCGCGCAGTTGGGGAAGGTCTTACCCCGAGCCAGGTCCCGCAGCAGCTGAGTGATCGTGGGCACGCATTGGGGAATGGAGCGCCAGCTCGGGGCGGCAAGGCAGAGCAAGACCTGGCACCCGTCGACCGCTGCTGCGGGCGTGCTCGTGCCCAGCAGCACGGCGAAGGTCGTCAGCGTGGCAGCGCCGCCGCGGATCCGGCGGATGGGCGTCGCAGCGGCATCCCTTCTGGATGGGCTGAGTGGTGCGGAGGTCAGGCAGGTAGTCATGGCGGAGCTGGCAGTAGTTGGGACCGAGGGGTTTCGCATCAGGGCGCGTTGCTGCGTCCTGTATGGAAACTCTAGGTGCCAAAACGGCTAGCTCGTGTGATGGCTTTTGACGAAGAATCAGCGGGGACGGTTTCCACAAGCTGTGCTGGTCGCGAGCGGCTGTTGCGCAGCGTCAAGAGCCAGTCACGACCGCCAAGCCTGCCCACGCTAGGTATCGATAGGCCGACATCCGATGCGGCGATCCGCATTGGGATGGATGGCCGAAGTTCGACGTACAGCGGACCATGGCCAGCGACTGATCGGCCGTACGGCTTGAACGCCTGCTTCGTCGTCATGCGAACTCACGGTGCCGACCCATTTCAGCCCTCGGGTTGCTTGGACTGGACGCCTATAACCTGCCGCTCAGAGATTAGCTCGCGCTGATGCGCGCCGTAGAAATGACAGTACACACACAATTCAATGCGGGCTGCGGTCTCGACT
Organism: Paucibacter sp. JuS9; assembly: GCF_044043925.2. Classification (NCBI taxonomy): domain Bacteria; kingdom Pseudomonadati; phylum Pseudomonadota; class Betaproteobacteria; order Burkholderiales; family Sphaerotilaceae; genus Roseateles; species Paucibacter sp. JuS9. The sequence continues at coordinate 2,497,931 of NZ_CP194172.1, read as the reverse complement.
TTATCGGCGCAACGCTGCGTGCGGGGCGGGGATTCCGCCAGAGCCACTGGCCGGCTCCGGAGCATCTGCGTCGTCGGCTTCATCGAACACGAGGCGCAGCGCATACGGCACAGAACGGGGCCGGGTCGCGCCCGCGAACATCACCAGCAGCCGCTGCACCTCGTGGCGGAAGAAGCCCTCCGGCGGCACATGCAACTCCAACCGCGCGGTGAGCAGGTTGTTGTCGTCGATAGCGGGATCCTTGCGCTCAGCCTTGCCGCGGGCCTGCCGCAGCTGCGTGGCCAGGGCTTGGGGTTTGGCGCCTTTTTCCGGGGACGCGACCGAATCAGCCAGGCGTCGCAGCAGCGCATTGATGGGCGGTAGCTCGCCCTCGTTCAACCGCTCAGCCACGCGGACCGGATTCAGGTCCACCGGGAAGGTGATCGCGGCCAGGGCCTGTCGAACGCGCGCCCAGCCGTGCTGTGACGCCGCGCCTGCGGGCTGTGCGTCCATCAGCAGCTGTTCCCAGTGAGCGTCTGTATCCACGTGGATCACCGATCCGGTCAAAGTGGCCAGGTAGAGCGCGGACTCCAGGTTCAGCCCTTTGTAGATCTGGTGCTGCGCACCGGCTTCTCTCACGGGCAGCGGCTGCAGAAGTAGGTATGGGTCGGCCTCGGCCTGGCGCCGGAAGTACGCGACCATCTGATCCACCATCGCGTCGCCTGCGTCGGGGGCCTGGTTGGCAATGTGGCGGCGCAGGGAGTCTTGCGGCAGCATCCGGATCATCCGGCGACCCTCGTCCTCGGCGAGCTTGAGCCGTTGGTGAAGGCCGCCCTTGGGCGGTTTCCACCCAGCGGTGCGGCGGGTCAACACCTGCCTTACGTGCTGGCCGAGAGGGGCGCAGACCTCGCCGGGATCCGGCACGAAATGGACGAGGCCGGCACGGATGTACGGCTCCAGCTTTAACAGCAGCATGACGTTTTTGAGCGTCTGCATCTTGTGGCCGGCGGGCGAGTCGATTGGGCTGAACTCGGGCTTCAAGTTCCGCGCCACGAAGAACGGGTTCACGAGCACGATCTCATTGACATATGGCAGCCAGCCCAGCACCGCCGCTTCTACCGTGCGTGGATCGGCCAGACCGAGGAAGACCGAGCGCAGCTTTTTGGGATGGGGACGCGGCAGCAGCGTGGCGAGGTCGGTGTCGTCAGGCCAGAGGGACGAGAAGGCGCCGTTGATGCGCTGGACTTGGTCGTCGCTCAGGGTGCGGCGCACGTCATCCCAGGTCGCACCGTCCTGCAAGCCGAGGATGCCAGTGACGACATTGCAGAACATCAGGTTGCGCTCGCGCAGGCCGTAGACCTCCCACGGCGGGCGCTCGGCGAGGGGCAGGCGCTGGCAGCAGTCCTTGAAGGCGTACGCACTGCCGCAGCCGCAGTAGTCGTTGGCCGCGATGCTCTTGCACGGCGACTTGCGGGTCAGGAATTCGTGGGCCTTGGACGTGCGGCCGTGTTCGTCCCAGTACCCGGAGCTGCCATCCTTGTAGCCGACAAAGATCTCGCCCCCGAACTGCCAGAGGTCGGACTTCGGCAGCAGCACCTGGGCGATCTCGGCCCATGTGCCGCGGTAGTGCCGCTCAGGGTAGAGCCAGTCCTTGTGAGCCGCCGCGATGCAGCGCTTCGCGCGCAACTTGAGCAGGTGGTTGATCGCGATCACCTCGTCGCGGGTCAGGCGACGGTCGCGGATGAACGCGTCCGTGCGCACCAAGCCCATGCCCTGGTGCCGGGCGTTCGTGCGAAGGCGCGTCAGGTCTTGCCGGTCGGGCGCCTTGGCATATTCGAGGTGCGTAAAGATCAGGCAGGTGTTGGCGTCCAGCACGAACACGGTCTGCGTGCCAAGCGACGCCACCATCGGGTCCAACGGATAGGCGCAGTCCTGCTTCGTGGGATCGATCTGCGGGTTGTAGACCGTCACCGGGTGGTCCGTCACGATGAACTTCACGTCCGAGTCAGCCGCCGACACGACCTCCCGAACGCCCTCGGCCCACATCGTGCAGTGCATGGTCCGCAGGGCCTGCATTTCCACCATCAGGTCGATCTGGTCCAGCTTGCCGTAGCACGATCGGATCCAGTCCAGCCCCTTGGGCGTGCGTAGCTTCTGCGCGGCCATGTGCTCGAAGAAGTCCTCGAACAAGTCATGGACATCGGCGTGATCGCCCTTCACGAAAGCGAGCACCGCCTTGGCACCCTGGTCATCGATGGCGCCGAACAGGTGCTTCTCGATGTCGTCGCTAACGATCGAGCCGAAGTGCGTGGTGTACAGGTCGTACTCCACGAAGCAATTCACAGGGCCCCATTCGTGGAGCGCCTTGCGCGGGACCTGGCGGCCATCAAGCAGCGTCTTGCGGTCCGGATCGAGGTTGAGGTGGAAGAGACGAGACTGGCCCGGGGCGAGGAAGCCTCGTTGGTACCACTGCGGGACGTAGTGGTTGTTCCGGGTCTGCTGGTCGGTCATCCGCTCACTTGGGTCGTTCGGAATCCTGATTGTCCCTTGGGTGCGTCCGACCACCGTGCGCGCCTCATACGCTTGCAACGAGGTCGTTCATGCTCTTGAAGTGAGCCGCGTCACTGTGCTCGATCAGGGCAAACAGATCCCTGAGCACCGACGGCGTCTCGGCCAGCATCGACGGGTTGTGCTCCGGATCCGCGATCTGGTCCAAGTGCGAGAAGGCGTGCAGGAACCGCAGGATGCGCGTCTTGGCGGCGTTGTCGTGGTCGATGGCGTCGAGCTGCTTGTAGAGGTCGCCGGTCTGGTGAGGAACCCGGAAGGCGAGGAACGCCTCAAGCAGGCGTCGGGCCATGTTGGGCAGCGCGTAGTACGCCTCCAGCGTCGGCGCACTGGGCTTCTTGGACTCATCCTGCAGACGCTTGAAGAGGTAGTGGTACTCGGACTCGTAGCCCTTGAGCAGGGGATCCAGCTCGGAGAGCTTCGCGCCGCGCGTGCCGTCCTTCACCTCCGTGGACAACATGTAGAACCTCGCGGGGTGGAGCGCGGCATCCTTCTTGTTCTGCTGCGGCAGCTTGTCGAACCAGAGCCGGACCTGACGGAACAACGTGAAGTTGTGGGTCAGGACGAACAGCTGGCCCGCCGCAGCCGTCCGGGCCTTCATGTAGCCGAACGCGCTGAAGAGGGAGTTCGCATCGAGGCTGGAGACGGGGTCATCGATGACAACGACGCCGTTCTCCAGATCGAAGTCGGTGCCCTTCAGGGACTTCAGGAAATACAGGAACGCGATGGACGTACGCTCGCCGTCGCTCAGGTGCAGCGCGGGCTGGTCGCCGCGCATGATCTTGTAGCCGTTCTGCTCCACATCGAAGCGCAGCTCGTCGCGCCCGAGGTACGAGGCCAGTTCCTTGTTCAGCTCCTCGGCGGGCCGCCGGTGCTGGCGCACCTGTTGCTCCAGCGCGGCGATCTGCCTTTTGAGGTCGTTGGCGGTATCCGTCGCAGTCTTCTGATCGGCAGTCGCGGTGGAGACTGCGGCGGATCTCGTCCTCCAGTCGGGCAGGGCGCGGAGCAGCTCATCGCGGGCCAGCGACTTTCTCGCGTCGGCGACGATGGTCTCGAAGTTCGCGGTCTGGAGGTTGTGCTCGGTGATCAGCTCGCTGAGTTTCGCGAACGCGGTTTGCCCGAGCGCCGCGCCGACGACCGCCATGCCGGTGTACAGGCCGCGGAAGAGCGTTTCCCACCCGCTGGCCGGTGCGTCATCAGGCTTGTGGCTGCTGATGAACGGCATCAGCTCCATGCTCTTGAACGGCTCATCCCGCTTGGCGTGCAGGGCTCGAAGCAGGACATCCAGCGCCGACGTCATCATGCTAGCCTGGCTGTTGAGGGACTTGAGCGCCTCGCCGTAGGCGGTGCGCAGGTTGGCGTAAAGCGCCTCCTTGGGCGGGATCTCCAGCGATTTCTGAAACGCTTGGGCCTTCTGGACCTCGGCGATCAACTGGCCAAGCTCTGACTGGAATCGCTTGAACTCGTCGTTGAAGTGATCTTCAAGCTGCTGGACGCGCTCGGGCTTCAACGGGCCGCCGCAGAACTCGCAGGTGTCGGTCGCGTTCTCCCCGGTGTGTAGGGTCAGGCCGGAGGCCACCCAGGTGGCAAGGCTCGGGTTGGCTGCCAGCCGATCCACCACCTTTGACACGACGGAGCGCTCAAGCGCCGCTCGCGTCTTGTTGGTCATATCAACAAGATCGGGAAAACCCTCCGATGGCTCATTGACGGTGTCCATGATGGCGGCGTTCCTCGCGTCGAGGTGCTTCTTCCGGTCGACTTCCGACAGCTTGGCAGGCTCGGGGTTGGCCTGGGCGAGGCTCGCGACGTCCGCCTTGAAGTTGGCAGCGTTGTAGTTGTTGTACGGTCCACCACCGGCGACCGTCAGCAGGCTCTTGATGCCCTTGGCTTCTTCGGAGCAGAGCGACTCGAAAGCAGTGCTGGCGGTGGCCTCGTCCCTGCGATGCTTGACCGCCTGTTCCAGCGCCGTGTTCAGCTGGATCGTGAGCTGTTCGATCTGCTTTTGCTTCTCGACGCTGTCCTCGCCGAGGAAGAACACGGGAGGCAGTTGCTGGCCGGCGGACTCGAAGACGCTGCGGTCGACCGTATCCCGATTGAAGACGCGCAACGCGGGCAGGGGCGCGGTGCCGAAGTCAGCGCCGTTGACGATCGCCTGGTCGACGAGCACTTGCACCTGGCCCTCGGAAAGTGGCTGCTTGAGCTGGAGGTGCCGGAAGATGGTGGACAGCGAGGTCTTCCCCGCACCGTTCCATCCGTAGATGACGTTGTAGCGGCTGAAGTCGTGAAGGCCCGTCGCGGGCCAACTGAAATCCCGAAAGATGCGATAGCCGTGGGCCTTCGCAAGGCGTGCAATCCTCATCCGATCTCCCTGGTTCTCTGTCTCGTGCCGGGGCGCCTTTCATGCGTCATTGAAAAAACGCCTTTTGGCGCTCATGCGTAGACCTTGAACAAGCGATCCCGTCGGCCAGCGATAAAAACCTTGATGAAGATTCGTCGGCCATCGAGTGCTTTCGCGCTCCAACCGAAGTAGTCCGCACCAGTGAATCGCAGGGTCGTCGTGGAATGCGCCTCTACCTTTGAGTCCGAGTGGTCGTAGTCCGGACTCGCAATCACCTCAAACGAACGCAAAGGCCAATAGCCCGTTACGTAGTACAGCTCCCAATAGGTGAGCAGCAATGGGCTACCGGAAATGTTGCGAACCAGGACGCAGTTTCCTTCCTCGGGATTGCTTGTAAAGGAGTGGCTGACCTCCATGCGGAACCGATCACGCCACAGCTCAAAGACCTTCACAAAGCCCAGCGCGCTAGACAGCGCCGCGCCGTAGATTGCAACCCAGTCCTTTGCCCCAAGGGCTGAAACCCAGTCAAACATCCGTTACCCCCTGATTTCCCGCTAGTCCTTGCTGTCTTCTTCTTCGGTACTCGTGCGCTCCCTACTCAGGGCGCAGACCAATGAACGGTGTCGCTAGCAAGTCCGAAACGACACTTCAAGCATGCCAACCTTGCCTGCAACATCGTTCATTGTCTGGAAAGGATGCTTGCCATGAACTAGCGCACGTCTCATGGCGTAGCAGAGCCCCGTGCGGCCTGGATGCGGTGTACTTGCGTAATATCGCCGAGTCGGTCGCAGAACAAAAAATGCTCAATCTAGGGCGCCTGCTACCGCGGCCAGCTCCGCCGCCTGGATGGACTCTGCAGGCATCCCCATCCGAAGGCTCTCGCGGTATTGCTCCGCCGGCGCCGCGTGCACCACCTCGACCACCGCGTCGTAGTTCGCCCGGATCACCGCTTCGATCTCCTTGAGGTCGGCGTGGAAGAACTCTTTGCGCCCATTGACTTTGTTCATCCGCCCTACCGCAAAGTGCGCGTGCAGCTTGGCCTCGAGCGCCGGTGCATTGTCGGAGAACACTAGGGCGTGCACGTCGAACCGGAATGGAACTGAGGCATCGCCGAGTTCGTCGACTCGGTCCATCGGCTCCAAGCGTCGTGTCATCCCGATCTTGTAGACCCCTTCGCCGAACGCGCCGATGTTCGATATCACGTACACGTAGCCGGCCCGAGCGTTCTGCTCGCGGTAGTCCAGGAGGCGCTCCTCTTCGTCAAGCGCCCCTTTCTGCTGCTCCAGTTCGGTGAGGCGTGCCTGCAGGTCCTCTCGCTCTTGCTCGTCCTGGGCGCTTGCCAATCGGATTTGCAGTTTCTGCATCGCACTGGCGAAGTGCCGACGCTCCTTGTCGATCTTGGCACGCGCTTCGCGGATTTCACGCTCCAGCTTTTCCTGCTCGCGCTGATCCTCGCGAGCCTGGCGCGCCATCTCCTTCTCTCCGGCCCGCTTCACTTGGAACTCGTGCGCCAGGTGTAGCTCCGCTAACTTGCGCTCAAGGATCACGTCCTTCCACCAGCACTCCGTCCGCTTCAGCAATTTGTTGCAGGCGTCGAAGGAACGGCGAATGCGTTCCTCCATTCGGTCGACGTTGTTGAACTTGACGTTCTCGATGCAGTTCTCGCACTCGCTGTTGAAGGCGCGCAGCGAGAGCTTCAGGACGTCCTTGCGCAACTGCTTCCACTCCGCCTTCTTCAGCGTGACGCCCTCGTGGTCCCAGCTGTCGACTTCCTTGCTCAGTCGCCGGGCCGACTCCTTCTGCTCCTCACGGATTGCATCCAGCCGCTCCTTGTAGTCGGCACTGTTGGTGAACTGGTACTTGGGCTCGTACAGCGCGAACGATTCGAGCTCCACCGTGTCCTCTGCAACCAGGATTCCCGTCTGGATGTCCTTCAAATTTCGAAAGGCGGCGTCCACATCGGCCTGGGCCACCGCCACCTGTGCCTTGGTCTGAGCGAGCCGGCCTTCCTCATCTTCGATTCGGTCTTTGATCTCTACCAGGCTCAGGAGACCGCTTTGCCGCAGCTGGCCCTCCAGTACCTCGCAGCGCCTCCGAAGCTCGTCGGCAGACGACTGCGAAGCCTTCAGATCGCGCTCTAGTCGTTCGGCTTGGGCCCGGTGCCTCGACCCGTTCCAGAAGTCGCTCAGTGCCATCAGTCCTCCACTCTTTGATCCGATTGCGACGAACTATATCCAGGGCGCAAAGTTGAGGTCTGGGTCCACGGAACCGGCTTCAGCTCCATAGACGATGCTTTCGCCGCGTTCGCGCGGCCGGTTCCAAGGCTGAGGACTAAACCGCTCTACAAGGACTCCGTCTCAGGTCAAGACTTGAATTGCATTTCTGGACGACTGCCTTTCTGATCTGTCCACGGCTGACGGTCGGCTGAAGCTGCAAGGGCGACAGAGAACAGACTGCACATCTACAACCGGTCTTGTTGCACCTGCCGGTGCGGACCCAGATACGAACCGCTCAGCCGGGCTCCATTCGCGCGACGGGGTTGGGCACGATCGCCGCCCCAAGCGGTTTATCGATTTCGCCAGCTGCTGGTCTGACCTGTCAAATGCATCTTCGAGAGCACGTCTTGGGTGGAATGAATCGGGTCTGGTAGAACTGTTGATCGAGTCGATGACGACGCTCAGGCCATACAGCCGATGACGGCCACCCTCATGAGCACGGGCACCGAGTTCACGTCTCAGCAAGCAGCGAGCCTTGCTCATCGCAAGGCGGCGCGGGGTGGACTCGTGCCGTCGACGTGCGGCCAGCCTTCAGCGACGGCTGCGTACTGCAGCTCACCGCGTGCCGATGCCCGTGGGCCGTGCGTTGCCGCCAGTGCAGCGTCGTTCCCTGCGATCGACTGGGCTCCGATGGCACCGCACCAGCGGACTCGCAACGCCGAATCCCCATAGCGACCGAGCCTTCGACAACCGCCACCACACGCGCCGCGGTTTCCTCCCCCGAGGTTTGTCCAACACCTGCCCTCAGGCCGGCGTGATGCGTGGCCATGCGCTGCGCGACGGGCAGATGTCGGACAAACCTAAACTGAAGCGGCCGGTCAGGGTCTGCGGCGCTCAGAGACCGGTTTCAGTGGTTGCTGCCACTCAGCGTCCACGCGAAAGACTGGGGTCAGCCTTGACCGGCAATAGGGCAGAGCGGTCTATGCGATCGCTTATAGCGAATTGCGCATCGGACTAGCTAGCGGTCTCTCGGTCTCCCGACGTCGCTGGACAAGCCGACTGCCAGTTCGACGAGAGCAACGATCCGTGATGCTTTGGTGCCGAGCGGCTTCGCCAACTTTACGAGCGTGGTCAGTGTTGGCTGTCGCTCGCCGCGCTCAAGCATGCTGATGAAGTTGCGCTCCAACTCGGATTCGAAGCCAAGTTGCTCCTGCGTCAGGCCGGCCTTCTTGCGCAAGCTGCGCAGAACACTTCCAAATGCGATTGCAAGATCCAAGAATTCCTCCAACTATGGTTGGAGAAATTGGGCTGGTTTGGTACTATTTTGTCCGCCAACCATAGTTGGAATTTCTCTGTTGCTATGCCTGTCTTCTGCGGGAGTTCGCAATGACCAGAACCTTGACCAAGGCGGATTCAAGGGTGCCTGTGGCGCTGTGCTGGCACTACTTCAGTGCGCATGTCGAAGAGCTGCGCGTCCAAGTGCTTGCGGCCAATGGAACTCCGAGCGACCTGACGGCGACCTGGGCGTTAGGCGTGCGAGCAGACGGCGACTGGGAATCGCTCGGTGCTTGGCCTGGGGCGGCGGTCGGCCCGGCGTTCTGGCGGAGCGTCTGGGAGGATCTCGACGGCCGAGGTGTCGATAGGATCTCGCTGGTATGTGCGGCGGACCGTGATGCTCGAGTCTTGTGTCCAGGGGTGAAGGTGCTGTCGCCGCTTCGGTGGGGCCTGGGTCAGGTTTCTGTGCCTGCCGCCTCCGGCGTTGGTGTGCTCCGCGCCGAAGCTCGGCGCGTAGTCCGCGATGCCTCGGGTGTTCGTCCGGCGCGGCTTTCGTTGGAGCGCCTGCTGGCGGATTCTGGGGCGGGCAGGGCGGCGTTGTCGCCCGACTGGCTTGTGTGGCTGGAGCAGTTCAGGGCGTTCTATGCGCTTCGCCCCCATCGCCGTGCCGTGGTGCGTGCGGGCGACGAGTATCTGGAGCAACTGGGTCTCAGCTTGAGCCGTGCTGTGAGGCGTCATGGTCCCTTCGTTGATCTGGCCGCTGCGGTTTCGTTTGTGGCGCAGACGATTTCGCGGGACGAACTGCGGCTCAAGTTCTCCAAGCTGCCGAAGGCGACTCGGCCCGCGTTGCACTTGGTCGGTCCTGATGCGGCCGGCCTTGCCCCGCCGAGCCAATGACCGGGGAGGGTGCTCGTCATGAAGAAGAATCTGCCTCCCATCTTCTCCCGCATTCGTTCGGCGCTGAAGCGTCGTGGTGCGACCCAGGACACCGACGACTACATCCAGGAAGCCTGGGCACGGCTGGCCAGCTACGAGCGTGAGCAAGTGGTGTTGGAGCCGGAGGCGTTCTTGATGAAGACAGCGATCAATCTGTCCATCGACGCGCACCGGTCGCGCGTGGTCCACGGCGAGCAGGTGGTGCTGGAGGAAGTCGTCCTGGTCGACGACTCACCGCCTGTCGAGTCAATCGTGCTCAGCCGTGAACGCATGGTGCGGCTCGAACAATGCCTGGCCCGCCTTGGCGAGAAGCCGCGCGACATGTTCATGGCCCACCGCCTGGACGGGCTGACCTACCGCGAGATTGCCGATCAACACGGCTTGAGTATCAGCACGGTGGAGAAGCACATCGCCAAGGCCACGCTGCAGCTCATCACCTGGATGGAAGGCTGGTAGCCGTGGTTTCGATGGAAGACCGGGGCAGGGCGAATGAAGGCCCTGAGCCCCTGGTGACGCGGGAGATTGCGGCCGAGGCTGCAGTGTGGATAGCTCGGCTGCACGGGCCAAACCGATCACATCGCATGGAGCGCGCGTGTCGGGCGTGGCAGGCGCGCTCGGCCGCGCATCGGCTGGCGTTTGAGCGCGGGACGGACCTTTGGATGGAGGCGGCGGGCGCGGACCGGGCGGTAGTTGCTCGTGCTGCAGTAACCAACGGGCCTAGGGGCGCGGCGAGGACCGGGCGCCTCAGACCATGGCCGTTCGCGGCGGCGCTGACGGCTGCGGCCCTGCTCAGCGTGCTGGTGCTCAAACCTTGGCAGGGCGGGGACACCTATGACACCGGTGTCGGCGAGCAGCGCGTCGTGATGCTGCAGGACGGGACGCGGATGTCCCTGAACACATCGACGCGGGTCAGGGCAGTGCTTGGAGTTTCGCTACGCACGGTGGAGGTAGAAGTTGGCGAGGCGCTGTTCGAGGTGGCGAAGGACGCGGGCCGGCCATTCGTTGTTCGTGCCGCAGGTTCCGAGGTGACGGCCACGGGCACAGCCTTCGTGGTGCGCTACACGCCAGCCTTCGCGGGCAGCCGAAACGCGGTGGACGTCACGCTTGTGGAGGGCAGGGTGTTGGTGCGCGGTGCGGCTGACGGCATACCTCCCCCAGACCTTGTGCCGACCATGGAGATGTTGCCGGGCCAGCGCGTGCGAATCGCTGGCCGGCCTCGTGCTCAGGCGGGCACCGTGCTTAAGCCGCAGGTCGACCGACCCCGCGTGGATCAGGTGCTGGCCTGGAAGCGCGGCGAGGCGATCTTCGACGACGCATCCCTGGCTGAGGCAGTGGGTGAGATGAATCGCTACAGCACAACGCCGATCAGGCTGGCAGATGCGGCCGTGCTTGGCGGCCTGCGGATCAGCGGGGTGTTCAAGACTGGCGACAACGCGAGCTTCGCGCGAGCTGTGGCTACCCTGCATGGTTTGACCGTGCGCGAGCGCTCGGATCGGCTGGAGCTTGCGCCGAGGTAGCGCTTGTCTATGCAAGGGCTGTGCGAGGGCCTGCGGCCAACAAACGTAGGATGCTCGGTCGCAGCCATCGAGGGGCGTACGGCTTGATCCAGACTGGGTGCAGACCTCGCAATCTGAGCGCTAACGGGAAAATTCCGAGCACTAGAAAAGAAATTGCACTGTATTTGTGTACAGTATGCGTGTGTCTGCCACTCATGCTCCCCTCCGGCTTGCTAGAACGTTCGGCATATCCGACGCGGCGCCTCATGCTCCGTTCTTTGCCAAGTCCGAAATGCGCGCTCGGAGGGAGCCCGCTTTACAAGCAACCATATGTATCGAACAATGCTCGCAAACTAAACACCGTGCGGCAGGTTTGCGCAGCGTCCGCATCGGTGGCGATATGGGAGAACCGCTTGCGCATTTGGCTACCCACTTCTATCGGCGTTCGCCGAATCACGCCCGCACCGCATCTATTGAAGACGGTAGCTGGGGGTATCCCGTCCCGGGATGCCAGGTAAGCGCTAGCGACGACGCTACCGTGTTTCATACCCCCTATGGCCCGTTCGACGGAAACAGTTGGGAGCGGCTCTGCCAGTTGGTATTCAAGCGGAAGTTCGCGGCTGATGGCTATCTGAACATTCCGGCCACACCGGGTGACTACGGTCTTGAGGGCTTTACCAAGAGCTCGGGCTGTGGTTATCAGTGTTACTGCCCAGATAAAGCTTACCCCGCCAAAGACCTGTACGAGAAACAGCGCGACAAGATCACGGCGGACCTGAAAAAGCTCCAGACCAACGAGGCTGACCTGGCAAAGGTCTTGGGGCCAACGAAGTTGCGCAGGTGGTATTTGGTCACGCCAACCATCGCGCACAACGACCTGCTGAAGCATGCTCAAGCAAAAGAGGCTGAAGTCAGGGGGTGGGGCCTATCGATCCTTGAGTCGGACTTCCAAGTCCTGGTCCATGACGGCGACCACTATGCGGCCGAAATTCAGGAGATGCTGCTGGCGACGGGCAAGGCCATGGACTTCGGCGGGCTGTCCACGACGCTCCCTGCGTTGGAAGGCAGTGCGGCTGAGTACGAAGCGAACGTCATTCGAAAGACACGGGCCCGACTTGAGGGTCGAGTTGCATCGGGGAAGGTCGGGACGCTGGCCGAGAAGCTTGCTCAGCAGACGCTGAAGGAATTCCTCGAGCACGACGCCCACTTTCGACGGATCAATGAAGAGGCCCCCTCTGTTCACTCGCGCCTTGCGAGGCTCATCAACGGATACGAGGCACACGTGGTCGAGGCTTGCTCCACCTGGGAGGGCACGCCTCAGGAACTGACCGACAAAATTCGAAATGGCCTGACTGAACGCATCGTCAGGGAGCTGGCGCCAGCCATTGACGAAACGGGCGCCGCGCAAATCGCAAGACTAATGGTCTCCAGGTGGATCGCCGTGTGCGAGGTCGACTATGGCTGAGCTCGCCGTCGAAATGCGTCGCCTACGCTTCGTGCGCCGGCCATCTCCAGTCCTGGTGGAGCACCGCCCGCTATACAAGATCACCCAACTGCTACTCGTACTTCAGATGTCCTCCCGCGGTGGTAAGTCCACTTTGCCGCGGCTGCATCTGTTCAATTGGGCTCTCAAGAGGACCGATCGAATCCAAAAGCTTGTGGACGCGGCGAAAGCAAAGGTCCTGCACATGACTGCCTGGGGCTTCGACCCAGCACTCGCCATTGCCATTCGGCTCGCTCTTGCGGAGGATCTATTGCGCCCGACATCGACCGGGTACCAGATGTCAGATAAGGGCAAGGTCTTCATCGCTGCAGTTCTCAAGGACTCCGACGCCTTTGCGAAGGAACGGGCCCTACTGACGCAGATTGGTAAAGACATAACCGAAGCTATGGTCGACCAGGTAGCAAAGGGATGGGAGTCGGCATGAACATCCGTGCAATCAAGCTGAGGATCGCGACCGCCGAAGGCGAGTTCGGCTTCAAGTTCCAGTTTGGCCGCGGCCTGACCGTCATCCGTGGCAGTAACTCTAGCGGGAAGAGTACGCTCTTCAACTGCCTGATTTATGGGCTAGGTATGGAGGAGCTCATTGGTGGAAAAGGAGAGAAAGTCCTCAACTACGCCGTCAAAGACTACTTCCTGCAGGGCGAGACGCGAACTCAGGTTGACATGTCGGAGGTACTCCTCGAGCTGGAGAACGCCAGCGGCCGAATCGTTACTCTGCGCCGCGCGATTCGTGATGCCGTCCGCCATCCCAAACTCGTTGAAGTGTTCGAGGGCGCACACCTGACGGCCGGTGTTGTGCTGGGAGCGCCTCGCCCGACATACCTTTTTGACGCAGGCAGTGCGCAGAAGGAAGAAGGGTTCTTCCTTTTCCTCGAAGAGTTTATGGGCTACCAGCTCCCCTTGGTGCCAACAACGGCCGGGGGCATGGCCAAGCTCTATCTGCAGACCATCTTCGCTGCGCTGGCTGTGGAGCAGAAGCGAGGCTGGACGGACTACATAGCGAACGTTCCCTTCTTCGGGATTCGAGATGCACGCATCCGGGTGACCGAGTTCTTGCTGGGCCTGAGCGTGTTCGAGCGCCAAGCGCAGCGTGCGAAGCTGGATGCTGAGTCGGTCACAATAGACTCGGATTGGCGGAAGGCGTACGACACGCTGCGGCAGGCAGCGACCGCCAATGGAGTTGTTGTCGAAGGGCTTTCGTCTTCCGCGACGGCGATGTTCGATGCCTCGACGGTTCGGCTCGTGAAGTCGAACGGCAAGACCCAGACGTCGCTCGCCGACCATGTGAGCGCAATGCGGACTGATCACGCCTCACTTGGGGCGAAGGCGGAAGCATATGGAAAAGCTTCCGGCGCGGAGGCTCTACAGGAGCTCGATTCGGCATCGGCCGAACTCCAACGGCTGAGCGTGCTGCATGAACGCGCCACGACAAACCTCACTCTGCAGAAGGCGTCCCTGGCAGAGTTGCGGCAACTGCTCACGGAAGCCAGCGAGGATTTGGAGCGAAACAAGACGGCTCTCAAGTTGCGCGTCTTGGGAGCTCAGTTGGAGCTCGAAGTTGCTACCGATCATTGCCCTACTTGTCACCAAGCGGTTGAAGACACTCTTCTCTCGGGAATCGTCTCGGGTCCGCAGATGGACCTGGATACGAACATCAAGTACCTGGACAGCCAGCGGCTGATGCTCCAGAGCCAGATCAACGGTGCTCTGGAGGAGATTCGGCAATCCGAAATCGCGGTAGCGGACGTCGCGGCGCGGCTCGCAGCAACACATGACTATCGCAATTCGCTACGGGGAGACGTCAGCAATGGCGTCGCGGAGTCCCGCGCCATTGTGCGCCGGCAAATCCAGATCGAACTGGAGTTGTCCAACCTCAAGGCCTTTGAACTTCTGGCCGCATCTTTGCTGGCCACTCTTGGAGAGGTTGCTGATCGTCTTTCTAGCAACCAAGCGGCGCGGCGCGAACTTCCCAAAGAGACCTACAGTCCCGCAGATATGTCTCGCATCTCGCTGTTCGAGAAGTACTTCCGGAGTAACGCCAGCTCATTCGGGTATGAGAGTGCGGCTATTAACGATATTCGCATTAGTCTCGACACGCTGACGCCCATCCTCTCAGAGATTGAACTCAGGCAGATTATCAAGACGAAGGGGCAGACGAGTCTTACCGCTGACTCCAGTGCCAGCGACTTTGTACGGCTAATTTGGAGCTACCTCCTGGCTCTCCACCAAACCTCTGTGATGCGAGGCTTTGAAGGGCATCACCCCGGAATCCTGTTGATGGACGAACCGGGCCAACACTCGATGCGTTCCATCAGTCAGCATGCACTTCTGCAGTTGTTGAGTGGTCAGAGTGGCCTGCAATCCATCGTCGCAGCGTCGTTCGACGAGAACGAATCGGTATTTCTTGAAGCAACCGCTGGCCTGAAATTCGAGCTCATCCGTTGGGATGGCAAGGTCATTCAGCCGCTGACTTGAAGGGTGTCATCATGGGGAAAGTCGTGCCCATCAGCTTACCAAACGGTCGATATTGGCCGAAAAAGGGTGACGCGGTGGACCACTTTAAGGCGATGCTCGCCCGGCACTCGGATGGGGCTCGGGTTGTTGACTCCAACGACCACGGTGACCTTGCGGCGCTGCTTCAAGTCTATGACTCAGTGCTCAGTGCCGACGAGCCCACAAAGGCTGGCCTGGGCGTCTCACACTTCGAACGGCGGATGGACCGAGATCACCCCGGTCATACGTCCTGCTTCTTCGTCGTGCGCATTGATGGAACGAGTATCGACTTCAGTACCCGACGCGCGCTAGACGTCGCCGGCTCCAAGGAGGGCTGACAGGCTTGCGAGCGGCACGCTGCAGAGCGGTCTTCACGACGCCTGCTTGAAGCGCGTGGGAACGGCGTGAGTTCCAGTTCGGTGCCGAGTCTGCGGCTTCTGGTCGGGACGCCGACCGAACGCCTGAGGCTAAGTTTCCTCCAGCAGTCCGTAGGCGGCAGCCCGGGTTGCGGAGGCCTTCCTTCCTGCACAGTGCAGGCGGGTGTTGATGCGCTGAAAACGTGAGTCGATGGAGGCGATGCTCAGGCCGGTCAGCTGTGCGATCTCTTTGGTGCCGAGGCCTCGCCATTCCATCGCGAGCAGGTCCACGTCCGATCCCTTGAGCTTCGCGGCCGTTCGCAATCGCTGCTGGAGGTAGCGGGTCAGCCAGTCGTGCAGTTCGGCGGCGAGCGACCGGGCGAGTGTGCGCACGATTTGGGCTTCGGCGCCTTCGAAGTCATCGGCTTCGTCGCTGCCAAGGCAGAGCATTTCGATTCGGTTGAGGTTGGCGCCGGCTGGCGTTGGCACGATGAAGCAGGAACGGAATCCATACTGGCTTGCGAGATTGATGGCCTCTTGGTCTGCGCCTTCTTCGATCCTCACCTGGCGGTCGGTGCCGGGGATCGTGTGCGTGCGTGCGAATCGGAACCAGGGGTGCGTCAGGATGGGCCCGAGGCCGTCTTGCGCAGGCGCGTAGTCTGGGTGGCAGGCGAAGAGGGTGAGGCAGGAGGGTTCAGGGCCGCCCTCTGGGATGGCCGCGGAAAACAGGCTCGCGCTGGCGCCAATCGCCGCCGTGGCATTGACCAACCTGACGAGGAGTTCCGGCGGATCTGTCGCCGCAGGGATCTGCACGATGGCGTCCAAGGCTTGGGCTGGGTAGTTCGCCGTTCGCGCGCGCTCCCGAATGCTCATGCGAAGTGGGACTGTCAAAGACATGGGCGAACTCCTTTCTGAGCTGCGCAAAGCGGATCGGGTCGTCGAAGCGCAGCGGATCGGTGGCCAGGAATGCGTCGAATTGCTCGCGTGTGGCGAACAAGGTCCAGGACTGCGCATGGGCGTTGCCATGGACCCGCCGGGTCCGACTTGCCGCCACGCCGGACGGCACAGCGATCAGGCGGAGCCGGGCAGCGGGCGCGACATGTTGCGGGAGTTTCCCCGCGTGTTCTCCGGTGATTGACGCGATGTTGGCTGTGTTTCGGTGCGTCACGGTGTGCTCCCTGCAGACGCTGACTCAGTGCGTTGACTGCGTCTTGCGCGTACGGAATGATGTTGATGTCTGTGTGTGCTTTCAAGAGCTGATGAGGGTTTGAATTCCGCCGTTCGGAAAATCCGCACTTGACGTGGTGCGCGTCTCCACGCCGCTTCGATTTGCCGCAACGAAGCGTTCTTCCTGGGCAATGGCGTCTGGATCCGAGGTTGTTAGCTCGTGACGGTGCTGCGTGCGGCCAGATGAAACAGTCGGCCGGAAGCTGTTGGCTGGCCTTCGAACGTGGCGGTATTCGTTCGGCTCTCGGTGCTCACGCCGAATGTGGCTGGCGCTGTGGGGTTTCCCGCTCAGGGCCGCTGGCCTAAGATCGTGGCGATCAACTCCGATGGCTTCGGGCTGGAACGGGAGGTTCCATGGCAACGGTCAAGGATTGGCGAGCCCTGTTCTCGCGCGTGAAGGCTGCGCTAATGCACCGTGGTTGCACGAGCGACGACGCCGATGACCTGGCTCAGGAAGCCTACCTGAAGCTCATGTGCTACGAGCTCAAGCACACGGTGATGAAGCCCGATGCCTTTTTGATGCGAACGGCGCTGAACCTGGCGATCGACGCCTATCGGGTGCAGCGAAATCGCGGCGAACTGGTGCTGCTTGAAGAGATGACGCTCGACGAGTTGGTGCGGGCCGACCCGGTGCCGACCACCGAGGCCACTGTGTTGGCGAAAGAGCGGCTGGCACGACTCGCCGAGAGTCTGATGGACGTCGGCGTCAAGACGCGCCGGATCTACCTGGCGCATCGCTTGGACGGCATGACGTATCCGGAGATTGCGCAGCACCACGGGATGAGCGTCAGCGCCGTCGAGAAGCATATGGCCAAGGCTACGATGGCGGTGATGCAGTGGATGGAGGGCTGGTGAGATGGGAGCCGGTGGCATGAACAGCCTGGACGGGTCGGATAGCACGGGCGGCGATCCTGCGCCCGTCGTGACGCGCAAGATCGCTGCAGAGGCTGCGACCTGGATCGCCCGTCTTCACGGTCCCAGCAGGTCGCCTGAGATGGAACAGGAGCTGCGCGAGTGGCTGTCGCGTTCCGCCGCCCATCGCCACGCTTTCGAGAAATGCACCGATGTCTGGCAGGAGGTGGAGGGCGTCAGCGTGGCGGACGTCTACGCCGGCGTTGCGGCCCGGTCATTGAATGCCGCCCTGGCGGGCGAACGCAGGTGGGCACGCATGCGGTGGCCGCTGGCGGGCCTGCTGGCGGTGTTGATCGCCGCGGCAGCATTCGCGGCGCATCGGTGGTGGGGCGTGGATGTCTACGCCACCAAGGTTGGCGAGCAGCAGCTGTTGTTGCTGGAGGACGGCACCCGCCTGTCCCTGAACACGGACACCCAGGTCCGCGTGGAGATCGACTCTGCTCGAAGATCAGTGCGCGTCGAGTGGGGCGAAGCGATCTTCGAGGTCGCCAAGGACCCGTATCGCCCGTTCGTTGTGCGCGTGGCCGACAGCGAAGTGCGTGCCATTGGCACCGTCTTTGCGGTGCGCCTGCCCGGCCGCAGCACAGATCACCGCGATGAACCGGTGGCGGTGACCTTGATCGAAGGGCAAATCAGCGTGCGCTCCGCCGTCGGCGACGCGGGGCAGGGCGTAGCTTCGGCGCAGCCGGTGACGATGCAGGCGGGTGATCGCATGCTGCTGGTCGGTACTCAAGGAAGGCCCGGCGTTCCTGCGATGGAGCATCTGGATCGACCTCATCTCGACCGCCTGGTCGCATGGAAACGCGGTGAGATCGTGTTCGACAACATCCCACTGCCTGAGGCGGTGGCCGAGATGAATCGCTACACGCGCACGCCGATGGTGTTGATCGGTGATGCGACCGCGCTGCGCGTGAGCGGTCTGTACCAAACCAGCGACAGCCCCGCCTTCGCGCGGGCTATCGCCGCGCTTCATGGACTGCAGGTCCATGAACATGCGGGACGTCTTGAGCTGGCCACCACTCATTAGGAGTAGCCCTGACGGAAATCATTCGGTGCTCTCGTCATCTTGTTATCACCCCACAACAAGACGAGAGGCAAGAATGATTCGCAAGATCTTCCATGGCGCGCGCCTGAGCAGCAATCACTTTCGGGATGGCACGGTCATCGCACTGATCCTCTGTTGCGGCCTGGCCTGCGCGGCGGATGCCGTCAATGCAGTGCGCCATCGCATTGATCAGCCTTCGCAGCCACTGGCTGAATCGCTGCGCGCCATCGCCCGGCAAACCGGTATCTCCGTCATCTTCGATCCCGACAAGGTCAACGGACGAAGCGCTCGCGCAGTGTCGGGACAACTGACGGCAGAGGAGGCGGTGGCGCGGGCCTTGGAGGGCTCAGACCTGGTGTTGACGGTGATGCCGGACGGTCCGATCGTGATCCGGGCTGCGAGGACCTCGCCAGCCTCTGCTCCCCGTCCATCGACTCCGGCCGGCAAGCCAGGGCGCGCGGGAGAGTCTGGCACCGCTCCCGTTGCGGTCCTTGCGCAGGCTTCTCCTGCAACGCTGACCGATGCTGCGCGCGGGAGGGCCGCCGACACCGCTGCAGCCCCGACGTCGCTCACGCGTGTCGAGGTCACCGGATCCCGCCTCAAGCGCATCGACGCGGAGGGTCCGACGCCGGTCAATGTCTACACCCGGGCGGATATCGAGCGCAGCGGTCAACCGACGCTGGATCGCTTCTTGAGCGGACTGAACGAGGTCTCGATGAACCCGGGTGAGGGCGGATCAAGCCAGACGAACGGGCAAGGCTCGGTGCAATTGCGCGGGCTGCCGCTGGGATCGACGCTGGTGCTGGTCAACGGCCGTCGATTGCAGGCAGCGGGGTCGTCGCCGGGCAACTTCTTCAATCTCAGCGTGATCCCCATGGCGGCCGTTGAGCGGGTCGAGATCGTGCCTGTCGGATCGTCTGCCGTGTACGGCGGTGATGCGCTGGCAGGCGTGGTCAATATCATTCTCAAGAAGCAGATCGATGGCATCGTGCTCGACGCGCGGGCGGGCTCTGCCAGAGGCGTTGGCGACGGCAGCGTGTCCCTGGGCACGGGCGGCACCGATGAAACGGGCTCGTTCCTGGTGCTGGGCTCTTACCGCAAGGCCAGCCCGCTGACGATGTCCGAGCGCGGGTATTTTTCAGATGGGGACTACCGCCGCTTCGGGGGCGTGGATGGTCGGACGCGGTTTTGCACGCCAGGCACGGTGAGCAGTTCGACCGCCGCGAATCTGCCGGGTTTGAACAGCACCTTCGCTGGCATCCCTTCGGTTGTAGCGGGGCAGCCGCTCACCGTCGCCAGCTTTGCGGCGACATCGGGCCAAGCGAACTTGTGCAATTCGATGGCCAATGGCCACGGCAGTGCGCTGGTCCATGGCTTCGAGACCTTCGGCCTGCATGCCGGTGGCGAGCGTCATCTCAGTGAGGCCTGGACAGCGTTCGGCGAAGTGACGCTGGCGCGTGAGCGGCTCCATGCCGAGCAGGCCGGCCTGCTGCTCAACAACGTCCTGGTACCGGCGACCAATCCCTACAACCCCTTCGGTGTGGCGGTGCGCGTCAACGGCCGGCTTGGATTGGAGAACGGTGCGGAAACCTTGCACCGCGAGACCGACTTCAAGCGCATCCTGTTGGGGGTTCGCGGCGATCTGGGGCCGGGATGGGAGTTGGAGGCGACCGCCTCGACCACGCGGGACGATGGACTCAATACCCTGTCCAACACCACCGCGAATGTGGCCGCGCGCACCGCCGCGCTGGCGTCTTCGACGCCGGCCACCGCGCTCAATCCGTTTACCGCTGGTCGTGCGGCCAGCGACGAGGTGCTGCAGGCGATCTGGCAGGACTCGAATCGCGATGGGCGTGGTCGCAAGGACCAGGCCAGTGTGTTCGTCCGCGGATCGGCGCTGACCTTGCCCACAGGCAGCGTTGACGTCATCGTCGGCGCAGAAACGGCACATGACCGCTACCTCTCCGCCATCCGAGGCGGCAACAGCGTGGGCGGTAGCCGTTCGAACAGCGCGGTCTACGGCGAGGCGCGGATACCGCTGTGGAGGGCCGACGCTGCTGCCGGTCCTGCGCGGGATCTGGCCGCGCTCACGGTGGCCGCGCGCCGGGACGTCTACAGTGACTTCGGTGGCGCCAACACCTACCAGGCAGGGATCGAAGTTCGGCCCACGCGAGGCAGCCTGCTGCGCGCGTCCACGGCCACGTCTTTCAAGCCGCCCACGCTGCTGCAGACGAATGTCAATGACGTGTCGCTGACCACGGACGCCTATGCCCTCAGGGATCCCCGGCGAGGCAATGCACTGATCACGGGCGGCGAAGTCCTGCGGACGACGAATAGGAACCTGAATCCGGAGATGGGTCGGGCCATGTCGCTCGGCGCGGTGTGGGAGCCCGAGTCTGCCGCAGGTACCCGGCTCGGCCTGTCCGCCTGGCAGGTCAGGATCAATGGGTTGATCTCGCTGCTGTGGCCGCAGACTGCAGTGGACAACGAGGCGCTGTTTCCCGGCTTCGTTACGCGCGCACCGACGGTCGGCGGCGTACCCGGCGCGATCACTCGCGTGCTTTATGCCGAAGTGAATTTCGGGAAGGTGGACACCGCCGGCGTCGATATGGAGATCGCGCATGCCTGGAAGACTGCGGGCGCGAAGTGGACTGCATCGGCCAGTGCCACCCGCACCAGCAAGTACGACGTCGCGCTGGCGCCAGGAGCGGCGGTGACTCAGCGCCTGAGCCTGCGTGCAGTCGACTACTGGGCGCCCAAGTGGAAAGGCCGGATTCAGGCAGGGGTCGAGCAAGGTGCCTGGGGTCTGGGCCTGACGAGTCGCTACCTGGGGGCCTACCGGGACATGGCGCCGGACGGGCGGGCCCTCGGCAACTACTGGGTTCATGACCTGTCGGCCTCCCTGGACTTGAAGCGCTTCGGCCTTGGCGTCTCTAACCTCAGGGAAGCGCGCCTTTCTTTGGCGATTGCCAACGTCGCCGATCGCCAGCCCGAGTACGTTGGCACCTCTCCGTACTACGACGTCACCCAGGCGGACTGGCGCGGGCGCTACACGACGCTGCGTGTGTCGCTGAGCTGGTAGCACGAACGCGCTGCCCCGGGGCGGTAGTTGCGACCGCCTGCATTCCGTACTGGCTTCCTACCCCCTCATTCTCTGTCCCGGCCCTGTGCCGAGATTGCGCCATGCTGTCTAAAAATCTCTTCAATACGCTTCTTGCGGGCAGGGTTTGGCTCTGTGTTCCGAGGGCGCTTCTGCTGGTGCTCCTGCCGGCGCTCACCGTGGGGCTGGCCAGGCCATCGATGGCAGGCGTCGGCCCGAGCGTGCAGGAAGTGATCGAGTTCACTCGGATCATTCAACCTGTCAAGCTCGACGACGACACGTTGCAGACCCAGATCTCGCCGGACGGCGAGCAGCTGTTCATCGTCACTCGCAAGGCGGATGTGGCGACCGACAGGAACCGATTCGATATCTTGCTGATGGAGGTGTCGCCCGCGCGGCTCGCGGCCCTGAAGGGGCTGCCCCCGGCGCCCACGCGTTTGGTGTCGGTGGATGCTGTTCATGACAAGGCCGATGCGCATCCTTCCTTGCGGGATGCTCGATGGGTCGGCAACCGGACGATCGTCTTTCGGGCTCGGATGAACGATGAGCCGTACCAGGTGTACCGGGTGGACGTGCTCACGAGGAAGGTCTCGCAACTGACCTATGCGCCGCTGGGCGTCGTTGCCTTCGATGTGCCGGATGATCTGCGCCGGGTGATCTACCTCACCTATGAGCCCAATCCCGCCATTGCGCCCGGTTCGCGTAGCGTCATTGCCGGCGCTAAGTCGTTCTGGAGTGTTCACAGTCAGCAGGACAACCTGGAGGCGCAGCTCCGGCGATACCAGTTCTATCTGGCGGAGGCGGGATCGCGCACGCCGGCGCGTGCGCTCGGCACCTCGTTCGCGGAGAGTAGCAATGGAACACCGAGGGCCAGCATTTCGCCGGACGGCCGTTGGCTGCTGCTGCCGAAGTACCGACCGGATCGCCAACTCGCCTGGGGCAAGCTGTATCCGCCCGTCGCCGAAGCATCGAAGCAGGACAGCCCTTCCTTGATGCGGGATCCTCTGGGCTACTACTCGCGGCCGGCGAGCTACGTCACGCGCCAGATGATGGTGTATCGGCTCTCCGATGGCCAGGAGCGTGCGGTGATCGACGCACCGGATGACTCGCGGGGCGGCAATCAGCAGCGCACCGATCGTTTGTGGCTGGACGGCGGTCGGTCGGTGGTCATTGCTGGTACCTACCTGCCTCAAGGCGGTGGTGCCGGGGCGGCCAACGACGCGGCCTCGCACATCATCGAGTACTGGCCAGCCTCCGGCGAGTGGAAATCCATCGCGGTGCTCAAGCAACGCTTGCAGAACGCGCACGCCATTGCCGGCACGGAGGGCGACTTCATCGCGATCGATGGCGACCAGCGGCGCGTCTTCAAGCGTGACCCGAAAGGGGGCTGGCATGAGGCCTCGGAAGCGGCGTCCGGACAGTCCCAACGCCTGGACGCACCGCAGTCCTGGCGCGTGCTTGTACGGCAGGCCTTGAACCTGCCGCCTGACATTGTCGCGACGGGGCCATCCGGCCAGGAGGTGCGCCTGACCGCGCTGAATCCGCAGTTCTCTGCCGCGCAATGGGGCACGATGAAGGAGTTCAGTTGGACGGACGCGAAGGGCAGGAGGTGGGACGGCGGCTTGATGGTGCCTGCCGACTTCAATCCCCGCAGCAAGTACCCCTTGGTGATCCAGAGCTATGGATTCTCGGCGACGCGGTTCTATCGGGACGGTTCGAACATCTACGACGGTTTCACCAGCGGCTTTGCCGGCCGCGCATTCCTGCGCGAGGGCCTGCTGGTGCTGGCGCTGCCGTGGCGAGCCTCAAGCGGCGCACCGAGCGACGAGCACGGGTCCATCGTGGCGTTCGGCGATGGCGTGCGCGCGGCCATCGAGGCCCTGGTCGCCGAGGGCCTGGTGGACCGTGAGCGGGTAGGCATCTTGGGTTGGAGTGCCACGGGGGTTCGGGTGCTGAACCTGGTCACCTTCACCGATGTGCCGATCCGCGCGGCCACGATGATGGACGGTGATTCCAACACGCTCTACTCGATGACGATCACCTATGCGGTGACGGATGGGATCCAGGCGATGAAGGAGAACGCGAACCAGGGCGGGCCGTTCGGTGAATCCCGGGAACGCTGGATTCGCAATGACCCCTCGTTGCACACCGACTGCGTTCGGGCGGCGCTGCGGATCGAGTCTTACAGCGTCGAGCCGAAGAACAACTGGGACATCTATGCGCTGCTGCGCCGGCAGTACCGGCCCGTCGAACTGATCAAGTTCCCGGAAGGCGCCCATGCACTGTCGCGCCCCAGCGAACGGATGATCTCGCTGCAGGGGAACGTGGACTGGTACCGCTTCTGGCTGAAGGGGGAGAGGCGCTCCGAGCTGGTCATTCCCTCGGAGACTGCCGAGAGCCTGAAGGAGCAGTACGCACGGTGGGACCAGATGCTGCCGATGAAGGAGGCTGCCGATGCAGCGCCGCGGTGCGACCGTGTCGCGTCCCGCAATTAGGGCCTGAGATTTCGGCCATGTCGGCGTATCAGGCGTTCACAGCTGGCGGCTTGCCGCGTTCGCTTTCTCTTGAATGCTTCGGCATTGATGGAGGAGGGCATCGAAGGACTCGACCTCATCGAGAAACAGGCCGTCGTCAACCATGTGTTGGTAGTCGGTGGCCAACTTGGCCAAGGCACTGTCGTCGGGGACGAGTTTCAGACCTCCCGAGACCGCAGCTTGGTAGTCGATCGACTGGCCGTCCGGACCCTTCTCTGCGAAGAAGATGCTCTTGTGATCCGCCACCGCCTTCGCCAGCGCGGTGTCCTGGATGGCTAGGTCTGCAATACCTGCGGCGTCCAAGCGGGTCACGTCATGCCAGTGGCGGGCGAACCGGTCGCCGCCCCGAAAAACCCCTTGAGCGCAGAAAACGTGAATCGCTGTGGCCTTCTCCCAGAAGGTCCGTTCGGCGCGCATCACCTGCGGCGTCGCCTCGGGGAACTTCACGCCCTGCAAATGAGCGGCGGCATCGCAGACAACGGCGCGCTGCTCTGACGGCTCGCCCGTGGATCGAGCGCCGAATTCGAGCATGACGGCCGGCGGCACGTAGCCCGTTCCCGAGACCAGTGGCGTGTAGTCGATGAACACCTTGTCGTCTTCTGCCCGGGCTGTGGCCGGCAGGCCATGCTGCTGCAGGTCCTGCTGCAGCCGCGGGACGACTTCGGCCGCCACCCAGTGGGCCAGGCGGGTGCGTATTTCCTTGCTCCACCTCTTCTCCTGACTCTTGGTGGCCGGGAGCGGCGTGCCCGCATCGCCGATCAGATCGCCGGCGATGGCGCGAATGTCATAGGTGAGATCCACGTCCTCTGAGAACCGCTGGATGACGCCATAGGCCTTCGACAAGGAGGTGCCACCCTTGAAGACAAGGTGAGGCGCATAGGGCGCGGCGAAGACATGTCGCAGCGACCACACGACCCAAACGTCCTTTTCAAGGAGGTGGGGAGGGCGGCCGGACGCATCGGCGGCCTGCGCGAGTGCCTCCAGGCGCTCGTTGGCCGAGAGCTGGAAGAACTCAACCATGCTGTACCAGGGCGCTGACCTCCTGCGCCATCCACGTCGGCAGGCGCGCACGTGCAGCTACCACTTCCTTCATCTCGGACGGCGGCAGTTTGGCGCGCAATGCCCGCAGCGCTTCGCCGGCCTTCTCCGGCCCCAGCCAGGCCAGGGCCCGCACCAGGTCGCCGGCGGCTCGGCCAGGAAAGATCAACTGCCACACCGGCGCATGCCGAAGCTCCACCGTCTGGGCGCCCAGCTTCAAGCGGCGGCTGGGGCCGGACGTCAGGTAGACGGCCCGCATCGGCACTTGGGTGGTGAGGCCCAGTGCGTTGGCCGCCGCCGCACCATGCGACACGATGGTTTCCGCGCGCTGGCTCGCCAGCCCTTCGACCATCTTGGCGGTCGAAGGGGCCCTGGAACCGAACCGGCTCTCAATCGGCAGGACATAGATGCCGCGGCCAGCGCGCAGCAGTGTGCCGCGTTGCACAAGGCGGGACAGAACCTGGTCCACCGCGGCCCGGCTTCCCAGATGCAGCAGTTCCTTCGCGACCAAGGGGGTGCCTTCCGGCAATCCGGCGGCGTGCTCCAGAACCTGTTTGGCGAGGGTTTGCATGGGGATGGCTTTCAACTGGTAGAAGTATGAACGAGTTTCTGACAGTTTTCAAGCGGCTGCGGATGGCGGGGCTGGTATTGCATCCAGCTTGCATCGCAATTGACAGATGTGGTGCTGCGGCCCCTGCCATGCCTGGATACGTTGTCGTCGGCCTGCGGTCACGGCAAGGATTTCGCTTGCCACTGCGCTGGAGAAGCGGGCCATGTCTTGCTCCGGATGGTCAATGGGCACCTCTTCCAGTCGTCGCACGTGAGCGCGCGCCAGCCACTGCAAGTTTTCGCACAGTGGCCTGCACAAGCTTTCGATGGTGCCACGTGCAGGCGGTGCGTAAGGTCGTGTGCTCATCCACAAGGACCTGGCATGCACCACTTTGAACTCATCAGCAACATCCTTTGCCCGTTCACCCAGCGGGCGGCCATCCAGCTCGCCGAGAAGGGCCTGCAAGCCCGGCGAACCTACATCGATCTCGCCGACAAGCCGGCTTGGTTCATCCAGCTCTCGCCGCTGGGCAAGGTGCCGGTGCTGCGCGTGGGCGGCACCGCTGTCTTTGAAACGGCCGTCATCTGCGAGTACATCGAAGAGGCGGCCATCGGCCAGGCGCCCATGTGGCCGGCCCAGCCGCTGGATCGCGCTCGCCACCGCGCCTGGGCCGAGTTCGCCTCGACCGTGATCGCCGACGTGTTCGGCTTCTACATGGCCCCGGACGAGGCCGCCTTCGAGCGCAAGCGTGCGGAGCTCGCCGGGCGCTTTGCGCGGCTCGAAAGCCAGCTGGCTGGCGCGGGGCCGTACTTCGATGGCGAACGCTTCGGCCTGGTCGACGCCGCATTCGCGCCCATCTTCCGGCTGCTGGAGACCTTTGATCTGCTGGCGGACTTTCGGCTTCTCCAAGGGCTGCCTGCAACAGCCGCCTATCGTCTCCAGCTGGCAGCGAGGCCGAGCGTGCACGCGGCCGTCGTGCCCGACTACGGGCAGGTCTTCCTGCGCTATCTGGCCGGGCGGGGTTCCTACATGGCACGACTCGCGGCAGCCGCCGTCGAGTCGACCTCAGTTGAGGCCTGACATCAGCCGGGACGATCGCGCGATCTCCTCGGCCAGCGCCGCGCTCGCACGGCGCATGCGCGGCACGCGAGCGACATCCTCGTGCATCAACAGCCACAGCGGCTGTGCCAGCTCGTCCAGCGGCGGACCGAGCCGTACCAGCTCCGGGATCGACCCGCCAACGAAGCAGGGCAACACGGCGCAGCCGATTCCCGCGCGCGCCGCCTGCGCGGCGCCGAGCAAGGTGTTCGCGCGAAACCGCACCTCGTCGGCAGCGACGTTGCGCGCCAGCCAGCTTCCGGGCGCACTGCAGGCCAGGCCTGCGTCGAAGCCAACCCAGGGCAGACGGGCCGGCGGCGTCGACGCATCGCGCGTCCCGGCCAACTGACGCGGCGCATAGACCGCCATCGCCACGGTGCCCACCTCGCGTCCGCGCAGCGTCTCCTGCGGCGCCCGGGTCACGCGAAGTGCGATGTCCGCCTCGCGCTGCGCCAGCGAGATCACGTCGTTCGACACATGCAGCTCAAGCTGCAGCCCGGCATGCGCCCGGCAGACGGCGGCCAGCACGTCGGGCAGCAGGTACTCGGAGACCGCATCCGGCGCCGTGACGCGCACCGGCCCGTCATGGCCCTCGTCGCGCCCGCCAATACGACGCTCCAGGCTGGCGACCTCGTCTCGAAAGCGAAGCGCCAGCGCCCTGACTTCTTCGCCCGCCTCTGTCGGCCTCAAGCCACCCGGGGTGCGCTCGAACAAGCGCGTTCCGAGCCGCCGCTCCATCAGCTGCAGACGGCGCGACAGCGTTGGATGGCTGACATGCAGCGTGGCAGCCGCGCCGGACAAGGTGCCACTCTCCATGATGGCGAGGGCAATACGCAGGTCGTCCCAATCAAAAGCGGAGGTGCGGCTCATGGCTGCCATTGTCGCTGCACGCATCCGAGATGTTGACTCCCGATTCGCGGACCGCGCAAGCGCTCGGCTCTGCAAACAAAGTCCGCAATGAAAGCGGCTGGCGTCAGTCAGCTCGACGTAGTCAATGGCCGTAGCCGCTACATGCTCTCGCCTATTGCGTGTTTCGGGCGCTCGTGCCCATCTAATTCGGTAGCAACTGGACTGAATTGCCCCGGGTTTCGTGGAGGCCATTTGGTTTAAGTTGGGCCGCCATGGACATTTTCAGCAACAGGTTGTCTGCTGTCCATGCCACATTGAGGCGTAGATACCGCCGCGGGCGAGCAGCCGTGCGTGGTCGCCTCGCTCGACGATCCTGCCCTCTGCCAGTACGGCGATCTCATCGGCATGCTGGATCGCCGTGAGCCGGTGGGCGATTGTGATTGTGGTGCGGCCGACTGAGATCGCCTTGATGTTCTGCAGGATCGCGCGTTCCGTCGGGCCGTCGAGCATCGAAGTCGCCTCGTCGAACACATACACCAACGGGTCTTTCAGGATCGCGCGCGCGATCGCAATCCGCTGGCGCTCGCCCCCTGAGAGTTTGAGTCCGCGCTCGCCAATGGCCGTGTTGTAGCCACAGGGGAGGGCGGCAACGAAGCCGTGCAGGCCGGCCAGACGCGCGGCATTCTCGATCTGCAAAGGCGTTGCGCTTTCCAGGCCAAGACCGATGTTTGCAGCGATGGAGTTGTTGAACAGCGCCAGGTCCTGCGGCACGACGGCAATCATTGATCGAAGCTGGGCCACTGGAAGGGTGTTGATCGGAATGCCGTTGAGCGCGATGCTGCCGGCGTCGGGTTCGCAAAGTCGGAGCAGGAGTCGCACAAGGGACGATTTGCCGCAACCGCTCGCGCCGACGACGGCGATGGATCGGCCCGCCGGCACTTCCAGAGTGAAGTCATTCAACACCGGTCGGCCACCGTCGAACGCCAGTCGGACGCCCCGAAAACTCACGGTCACAGCTCGGCGCCCAGCTTCCGGGTCATCAATCGCGTGATCGCCGTAACGGGAGTCAGTGTCGACTGCGTGCTGCCTCTCCTGCATTGCCTCAGTTGGCGTTTGAAGAATCTCGATCAGGGGACGGACGAAGGCGAGTCCTTGGGACACGTCGCGCACCGCGCTGCACAGCATCTCAAGTGGGCGAACCATCTGCAGCATGTAGAGGTTGGCCAGCACGAAGCCCCCAACTGTGAGCGTCCCTTGGGACACCGCGTGCACGGAGATGGCGAGGGATGTGGCCAGGCTCAGGGTGAAGATCACAGTGACCGCGACACCTATGGCCGTGCGCGTCCGATGCAGGCGCATCCAGCACGCTTCCAGGGCGCGAGAGAGTTGCGCGAAGCGATCGACGGTGCTGCGCTCGGCGCCGAAGCACTTGATGGGTTCGTAGTTGATCAAGCTGTCGGCCAGATGCGAGTGGGCGTCGATGGTTGCCTGCGAAACGGCACGTGCGGTTGCGCGCAGCCGGGCCATGCGCAGGCTGATGGCGATCGAGAGCGCGACCGCGGTCATTGCAAAGCTTGCCGTCATTGCGGGAAGGCCGAGTGAGACCAGTACGAGCGCGACGGTCACGCTCTCGACCATCACGGGCACGACGCCATTGACGAGGCTGGAGAGAATGATCTGATAGCCTGAAACGGCCTGCAGCAGGCTGTGTCCCAAGGCCCCACTTCGCCGGGCCAGATGAAAGCTCAAGGGCAAGTCGAGCAGGTGCTTGAAGTAGCGCAGGCGCAGCCCCGCGTAGAGGCCTTGCTCCACAGTCCCGATGAGCAGGGGGCGGATTTCGGTGACGAGGCGGCCGATGCTGAGACATAGCAGGTATGCGAAGCCAAAGCCTGCGATGCCAAGTCCCGTCAAGGTGGTGTGGGGCGCCTGAGTACTGCCGCCACCGCTCGCGGTATCAATCATCTGCTTGAGCATCAGCGGCGCAATGCCGGCAAGGACGCCGCCTGCCAGAGCCATTGCGTTAGCCGCAGCGATGCGTCGGACCATGCCCGGATTCATTCCATCGAACAGCAGCCGAAGGGCGGAGCAGAACTCTTTCAGTGACGGCATGACGGCACTTTTCCGGTGGGGACGGCTTCGCTACTGCGTCCAGCGGGAGAGCCAGGCCTCGACGGCGACCAGGCCATGGATCTGGCTGGGAGAACAGGTCAACGTCGTCGGTCTACCGGACAAAAGCTCATCTACCTTGCGTCGGTCAAGGATGCCGCGGCGGCT
The DNA here is from genome assembly GCF_044043925.2 of Paucibacter sp. JuS9. Classification (NCBI taxonomy): domain Bacteria; kingdom Pseudomonadati; phylum Pseudomonadota; class Betaproteobacteria; order Burkholderiales; family Sphaerotilaceae; genus Roseateles; species Paucibacter sp. JuS9. The sequence goes on along the minus strand of NZ_CP194172.1, from coordinate 2,468,146 downwards.
GAGTTCACCTTCAAGCAGCAGATCCCTCACGAGATCGATGTTGGTGTCCAGCACGGCCTTGATGTGTTCCTCCATCCCGCCTTTGGAGCGGCGGTTGGCGATTTGCGGTGGCAGATCCGCCGCGAACGCGGTCCGGGCCAGGGCCCGTCCCCGTCCGCCGTGCGCCAGCACATAGGTCGGCAGTCGAAGGCACAGCTCCACCAGTGGCTGTGAAAGCAGGGGGTAGACCAGTTCCGGCGCCAATGCCTGTTCGAAGGGGTCGTAGTAGCCGACGGGATGCATCAGCGCCACGGTCTGCATGTACTTGCCGATCGGCAGGAGGAGGGCCCCCTCGGGCAGTGCTGGATGCATGTAGCGCTGGTCATCCGCGTGTGCCGATATCCAGTCGCGATCCAGCAAGGGGTGCTGCATTCTTGGCAACCTCGCCGACAGATCGGGGCGCATGCGCTCTCGCACAGCCAGCGCAAGCGTGCGCCAAACGGACAACTTTCCCAGCCGGGCTGCGTCGAGTGCGGCAGCCGGCAACCCAGCATCAAGGCCGTTGTCGTGCAGGTAGTCTGCTGCAGGCCACCAGCGGGGCAACTCATAAAACAGCGCATCGCCTCCCGCGCCGGTGAACATTGCGCTTGCGGCGTGGGCGGACGCCAGCCTTGCGTCAGTGGCGGTGTTCATGCCGCCCACATAGGTGACCGGGTTCGGCATGCGGGCAATTTGCAGTACGCGCTCGATCCGGAACCCCAGGTTGCGCTCGCTCAGCAGCAGGTCGCGCCCGACCCGGCTCGCGGCCATCAGCGCATAGGGACGTTCGTCGCTGTCGGCGCCTGGCGAGTGGTAGTTGACGCAGATCACGTCGGCAGGCGTGCTGCCAGGGGCCAGGCAGCAGAGAAGGATTGACGAATCGACGCCGCCGGACAGGCGAAGCAGCAGGCTGTCGTAGCACGACGCCCACGCACGCGTGCAGGACCGCACGGCCTGACCCAGCAGGTGGCTCGCTTCGGCGATGTCGTACCTTGTCGGCGTTCGGGCGATATCCACGGCGCTCCAAAGCAGGACCGATCGATCCGTGTCGAGGTCGAGAATCTCGCCGGGGAGGACTTGCGAAATGCCGGCCAGTGCTGTCTCACGACCACCCAGCGGGCCACGTAGCATCTGAGCCGTCAGGACATTCCAATTGACAGTGGGGCGCTCCGAGGGACCAAGCATCTGCAAGGCATCCTCAAGCCAGGAGAAGACGATCGAGACGCCCTGATATCGGAACCGGAAGCAGGGCAAGGTCCCGCTCGGATCTCGCATGACCAGGTTGTCCCCTGCGGCATTCCGAAGAAGTGCCACGTAGCGGCCCCAGTAGCGGTCCACCAGGACGCGGCCGCTGCTTTCGAGAATGCTGGCCGCGTCCGTGCAGTTGATGCTTGCGCTGGGCGCTGCGGTCGAATCGAGCTCCGCGCGTCGAAACAACTTGCCGAAAACCACCCCCAGCCCGCCTTGCAGCGGCCAAACCTCGTTGATGCCTGGCCTTGTTCCCGTCGCGAAAACATGAAGGCCCGGTCGCAGCAGGGCGGCATTCCAGTCGGCGTTCTGCTGCCACCCTAGGCTGAAGCGCTGAGCCACGGCAGCAGCTTCTGGCGACGACTCTTTCCAGGCGAGGGCGACATATCTGAACATGCTGGCAACGCTCGGGCTATACAACAAGGATCGGACGGAACTGACGAACGTACGCGTGTTGATCGTTCAACACGGTTTTGCCGCATTGCACCCATGAGTGCGCGCCGAAAGGACCTACCTTGACCCCAATGACCCAGCGTGGGGCGAATCCCTCTTTGGCAAGAAAGGTGACGAGCGTCAGTGAGTCCAGCAGGCACTTCTCTCGCGCTGTGAAGACAAAGGGCCGGAGCGCCTCGTAGGCAGCCACCCCTGACCTCATGCCCTGAAGCGATTCAGCCTCTGGCATGAGCAGCTGCGCACGGCGAGCGGCAATCGAACGGGCGACCGTCTGCAAAGAGTGGTATCGCAATCCCCACGCCGCGATCGCGACGCTGGTCGTGAACTGGAGGAGGCGTCGCGTGCCGAAGTTGCGAAACGCTGGCGAGACCTCAACATCCATCGACGCTGTCGCGTCCTCGAGGTTGATCATCGGTGGTGGGTCGGACAGATGCTTGGTCAGAATTCCTTGGGAGAGGAGACTGCGCGCACCGTCAGCGAATGCGTCTTGCCGCGTCTCAGCGTCTTCGGCCATCCCGGTGTGTACCGGCCAACCGTCGACGCGGCCAGCCAGCGCCCGCGATACCGATTCAGTGACACCAAGGTAGCGGTCGCGTTGCAGGTCGAGCAGGATGACGCCGCGGCCGCAATTGCATGCGCGGATATGGGATGCGAGTCTCAGTCGATCCGGGGATATGGCGTCTGGCATCGATCCCTCTGCCAAAGGTAGGGCCCATCGGTGCCGCCGCGGGTGAGGCTCGCGGCGGCGTACAGGGTGCTAGGCACGAACTGCGGATCGCGGTTCGCGCCTAGATCTGTCAGGGCTCAAGGCGCCCGGGGATCGACAGATCCTCCTCGGCGTAGATCACATCCGGGAAGCCCATGGTCAGTGCCTTGGCATCGCCGAGGTCGACGACTTGCGGCTCCAGTGCCGCTTGTGATTGCTCGTTCATGATGAACTCCTTCAAGTTTCGGTTGAGTCCGATGCCCTTTGGCCGGATTGCCATCGGGCGACCTGAAGTTAGTCCAAGCTGCCGACACGGTCGATGGATGCGAGGCTGCGATATGGATCGTTCGGCTGCCGATCCCGGGGCCTGACGCTGGGTCAGCGGAGACAAATCCCAGGCGCCTACAGCATGCCAAGCACCCTGTACTTGTTCGGCTGTTTCGATCATTGCAGTGGAGTTTTTATGAAAACTGCTGATCGCATAGCCAGTTAGGTGAGGGTTTGACTCACGGCATCGTCATACATGCATGGGAGTTGAAAAATCAGCGGAGGGCGCGCAGGGCGCCGGGGCGACGGTATGGAGTCTGACCTGGCAGTCGATAGCTGGCCGCGACTTTCTCGCGAGCAAGAATCTGATTGCGAGAATTCGAGAGCGCCTGATCCGCGCGCATCGGTCACCCAGCAAGGTGCTCCTCTACTTTGTCATGCTGCCATCGGAGATCCATGCCGTCGCGCGGATCGATGGCGGCGAATCGGTCGCAAGCATTACCCGCTCATTCAGCCACGTTTTGTCGCGATGGGTGCGCGAAGCGCAGGCCATGCGAGGTCCAGTGTTCGCCGGACCCTGCCATATCGAGCCCATCATGTCCGAGGCGGCCCTGCGCAGTGAAATCCGCATGTTGGCATGGCGACCGGTGAGACGGACCTCATGCAAGATCGCCACGCATTACCCGCATGCGGCACTTCGGGTTGCCCTGGGGGCCAAGGCCGGCGAAGGCTTTGATGCCGGGCCGTTACGCGCAGTATTTGGAGAGTCCAAGGCCGAGGCGCGCGCTGCGATCCGACGCTGCATTCGCAGGGCGCCGACGGACGATGAGTGGCGGGTCTGGGAGCTGATGCGCGGGCTTGAACTGCCGGAGGAGCATGTTGGATCTGAGCAGGTCAAGGTGGTGACCAAGCCGCTCGGCGTCGTCGCGGCATCCTTGATTGTGGCTGGAGGGAGCTTTCGCATCGATGATGCACTCCGTCTGCTCGAGGCGTGGGTGACAGCGAAGATTCATCCAGGTCGCAACATGGGCCATGCCAATCGATCTAGCATGTTGACTGTCCGAGGGCGTGCTTTGGTTGCCTGTCTGGCTGTCAGCCACGGACTTTGCTCAGCAGCGTTTGTGGCTCGACATTTTGAACGGGCGAAGGGCACGCTGAGCGAGCAGATGAAAGCGTGTCGATCACGTCACGCAGATCGGCTGATCCTTGCAACACCCCTTTCCCGCATCCTCGAAGAATCGGCTGCTCTGCGCGCCTCGGATGGCAGTCAACGGCATTGCGCGTGCAACCGGCAATGATCGCCGCTTGTCGCGGACGAGGACGTTTGACGTGACATGGCCCGATGGCCGTGGCCCGGGCCAAGATCAAGCCAGGTTGCCATTGCAGAGCATCAGCACAGTAGGATGCTGCGTCTGAGAGCTTTGGGAGAACAAGATGGCCTACGGGGATCGCGAGGAGAATCGATCGGTCGCGCTCTATTGGGACTTCGAGAACTTGCATGCGGGCTTGGCGGAGGCGAAGTTCGGCGAGGGCTACTACGCTAAACCTGACACCAGGTTCAAGCCGCAGGAGCCGCTCGTCGATGTCCAGGCGGTGACGGAGTTGAGTGCCTCCTTCGGCCCCATCGCAATCAACAGGGCCTACTGCAACTGGCAGTTCTACGGCCGCTATCGGGATGCTTTGCTTCAAAGCGCAGTTGAGCTCATCCAGTTGTTCCCGCCGGGCGCGTCCGCGAAGAACGGTGCGGATATCAAGCTCTGCCTCGATGCGACGGAGGACATCAGCCGCTTCGGGCATGTCGGCACGATCATCATCGTCGGTGGCGATAGCGACTTCATGCCCGTGGCGCAGAAGATCAAGGCTGCTGGAAAGATCCTGATCGGCGTCGGCACGCGCAGGAACACCAACCGCCATTGGGCAAAGAGCTGTCATGAGTTCAGGTATTACGAGAACTTGGTTGAGGATGACGTCGCCGAGTCGCTTGCCAAGCCAAACATTGGTCCCGCCGCTCCGCCTTTACCACCCGCCGACCCCGCAGCCGAAATCCTGAAGCGAGCCATTCGTCTGCTTGCTGAGACCAAGGGGGAGCCTTGGGTCAACAAGGGATCGGTCTGGCACATGGTCAAGCGGCTGGATTCGACGTTTGATCCCAAGGACCATGGTCACGCAAATTTCGCGGAAATGGTGAAAGCCTTGGATGCCTTGGTGGAAGTGCGAAAGGGCGACTCGGATCACATTGTTCGCCTCAGATAGGAAGCCGACACCCGTGGACGTAGATTTCGCGACTTGGCGAGACGCTGAAAATGCCCGGATGGCGAGGCGGTCTGGTCCCGATCATCCCGGCCCTAGTGTGAAGTTGGTTTGCGTGCACGGCTCCACTGTTCCAGGTCCGATAGCCGCCATCCAACGGCCCGGCTGGACAGTTGCACAGGCGGGGGGAATTGGCAAGCAGCCACAAGCCGATAGATTGTTGATCGGCCGAGCCCAGTCATCTGCCGGACCGCTGCAATTCGGACGAAGCGCGATGCCTGCGGATCAACGCCACCGGCATCGCTTGGGACGGGGAGAGCACTCATGGCCAGACTCCATCGGTGATGTTGTTTCAAGCGTAGGCCCGGTTGGCGGATAAGCGCACGATGACTTCTATCAATAATCAGTCGACGGCCATCAGGGGAGGTGGCCGTCAAGCAGCCAGGGAAGTGGAGGCACTGGCCACAACTGACGAAGGCCGCCACACGGTCGCCCCAGTGCTGACCAACTTCAAGAGCAAGTACGCCACTGACTGGTCGCCGTACCTGGGCAAGAAGTGGACCGCCAGCTGCGACACCGCGCTGCCGGTGGCCGAGTTCAAGCGCCTGGCCGAGAAGATCACCACCCTGCCTTCTACCTTCAAGGTCCACTCGTTGGTCGAAAGGGTCCTGGCCGCTCGCGCGGCCATGGGCCGGGGCGAGGTCAACATCGACTGGGACATGGGCTAGCACATGGCCTTCGCCTCCCTCGTGGCCAGCGATTACCCGGTGCGCCTTTCCGGTGAAGGCTGCGGTCGCGGCACCTTCACCCACAGCCATGCCGTGCTGCACGACCAAAACCGCGAGAAGTCCGAGGAAGGCTGCTACATCCCGCTGCAGCATGTGGCCGAGGGGCAGGCACCCTTCGTCGTCATCGACTCGATCTTGTCCGAAGAGGCGGTGCTTGCATTCGAGTACGGCTATGCACTGGCCGACCCGGTGACGCTGACGTATTGACGGCGTTCGAGGCACTGCATACAGTATTTACTGTATAAAAAGACAGTCCTATTTTTGAGATTCGAGGGAGCTTTCATGGGTACCAACACAAGGTCCACTTCCCGCGGAGTTGCCTCGCTGGCGGGCAAGACTCTCCAGAGTGGGACGGCAAGCGTCCGGCGCGCGTCAAGCTACTTGTCGCCTGAGTCATGCAGCTATTGGTTGTTTAGTGATCCCGCTTGACGACTTCGTGCCGTTCAAAAATCACGTTAACGATCTGCGCAGTCGAAGTCATCCGTAATCCTGCTGAGAGGGATTACGCCGAACCGCGGACTTGGGCGAGTAGCGCGCGCTTGACGCAGCGTCGATTTCAAGAGCGGTCGTCGACCAGCAGCAGTTATTCTTAGGTTTTCCATGGACTTAGCGCTCACTGGTCAAATCGGCATCCTCGTTTCGTAGATCACTTTTTGAGCGCAATTCGCACATATTTACAAACCTACCCACAAACCCGACCTGTTAGGTCTTACATCAGGTGGAACCCTGCATGCAGTCTTGAGAAGGCTCATTTGGAGCATTAGCTCTAGATCTCCACGCTAATATCCGCACGCCTCAACCTGCGCACTGGTTTGCTTACTTGCTATGCCCATGACGCCCGTTCTGTCGATTGCTTGCATTTCTCTTTGCTTGACATTGCCTGCCTTAGCGCAAGATCAGCAGCCAAGGAAGCCCGAGTCGACAGATGAGAAGGCGCCCCCCAAGACGGCGGCCAAGCCTGAGTCAGAGCCTCAGAAGCTTGATCGCGTCAATGTCTCTGGGAATGCGAATGACGACGACGCGCGTCGCGCTTCCACGGCGGCCAAGATCGTCATCGGTCGCGAGGAGCTCTTACGGTACGGGGACAGTTCGGTCAGTGAGCTGATGAAGCGTTTGCCCGGCGTCACCACAGGCGGCGTGGCTGGCCGCGGAGGAGATATCCGGATGCGAGGCATGGCAGGCGGCTATACACAGATCCTCGTCAACGGCGAACGTATGCCACCAGGTATGTCTCTGGATAGACTGCCTCCTGAGCAAGTTGAGCGCATCGAAGTAATGCGAGCGCCAACGGCTGAATATGGTGCCCAGGCCATCGCAGGGACTATCAACGTGGTGCTCCGTCAGGCACCGCCGCGCCTAGTCAATGAGCTTAGATTGGGCGTGTCTACAGAGAATGGAAATTTGAGGCCGACGCTCAACTGGAGCCGAAACGACAAGCTCGACGATAGGGGCATCAAGACCTACAACCTCACCGTCAACGCCCAGCAATCGGACTTCAGCAACGAGAACCATGGGCGCAGCGATGTACACGACCTGCGCAACGGTCAAGACAGCGTAATAGAGACTCAAGGCCGGAACGAGAACCACAGTCGCGGGCTTAACGTGAGTGGCAGGCTGCAGTGGAAGCCGTCGAACCGAGAGTTGCTGGCGATATCTCCCTTTCTCAATGCTGGCGATGGCAAAGGAGCAGGGGAATACCTGCGAACGCAGACTCCTACGCCGCTCCCTGGCGACCCACTATCGCGCTTTGATCGGTATCGCAATACCTTTAAGAACAACTTCTCTGGCGCGGGCCTGGGCGGTCAATGGCACACCGGCATTGGGAGCGACGGCAAGTTGGAATCAAGCGCGACCCTGGGGCATTTCGGAAGCACACTCACGAACGACACCAGCGAGTTCAAAGGCGCCACTTTAGTGACTGCGCGTCAAGATCGTAGCCAGTCCAACAATGGCAATTGGAGCCTGCGCAGTAAGTTCTCTCAACCGCTGATGGAGGACCACAGCTTCGTCGCCGGAATAGAGACTGAGGGGCGGAGCATGAAACAGGACCGCCGTTGTACGGAGAACGGACTTTCCTGCGACTACCTGCTCGACTTCGGCGATCAGCTCGACGCAGGCAGTCGTCGCTTGGCTGTCTATGCCCAAGATGATTGGAACGTGGGTAAGCAGTGGTCGTTCTATGCGGGCATTCGCTGGGAGGCTATCAACACGGAAAGCACAGCAAAGAACTATGACGTCAGCAACACCTCTCGGGTGTTCACGCCCTTGTTCCATGCACTCTATAAGTTCAGCGACGATCCCAAGAAGGGCCGAGATCAAATCCGCTTGAGTCTCACGCGCAGCTACCGCGCGCCCGAACTGAACGACATGATTGCCCGGCCCACAGTCAACTCGCTATACCCTTGCCCATCCGGCGGGCGCTGCCAAACAAGCAACGAGTTTATCTACGCAGATTTCGCAGGCAATCCGCTGCTAAAGCCCGAACTGGCGACCGGTATTGACGTCGCTTACGAACAGTACCTAAGCAAAGGTGGGCTGCTAAGTGCCAACATTTTCTTGCGCCAAATTAGCAACTTGGTGCGCCGAATGACGGAGTTGGAGAACGGCGTGGCTTGGTCCGATGCTCCGCGTTGGGTCTCCCGCCCACGCAACATCAGCTCAGCAGTGACGGCAGGTCTTGAGCTCGAAGCCAAGTTCCGCCTTGACCAGTTCATTGCAGACGCCTTGCCCGTCAACGTACGCAGCAATCTAAGCCTCTACAAGTCATCGGTCGATGGCATCCCTGGTCCGCACAACCGCCTGGCTCAACAGCCACGCTTCGTCGCGAATCTTGGCGGCGACTACCGATTGAAGGGCTTGCCGCTCAGCTTGGGCGCGAGTCTCAACTACACGCCACTGACAACACTGCAACAGACACAGCAAGTTGCGTCCCGCAACTCAAAGAAGCAGGTGCTGGACGGATACGCCAGTTGGAGCTTCGACACCAACACAGTGCTACGCCTCTCAGCAGCCAATCTTGCGCCCCTGGACTATCAGAACGACAGCTTCACCACTACCCCGGACAAGATCGTCAATGGCCGTAGTTGGGGGCGCACCTACACCATCTGGACCTTGAGGTTGGAGATGAAGCTCTAGCCAGTTGCGCATCTTTCATAGACCCCGGCGCACCAGCAACCGACCTTGATAGAGCTCAATGTGTCGTCGCACATCAGGCGCCGCTCCCACAGCCGACGCCGGCGCGAGCCGAGTAGGCTCACAGCCGTGGGCACGGGCAGCTGCAAGGGGCGCTGGGGCCGCCGACTTCGAGGGGCAGGCGGCTGAAAATGTGGCTGCTGTTGTTCTTCTCTTTGTCGCACATGGCATTCCTCCTTTCGGGAATCAATTGCTGCTCAATGCAGGGCGAAGCGGATTGGGTATTCGACCCAGGCCGGCAGGCGCTGCTCGCCACGCCGGGCCGGGAGGTACGGGCAGGCCAGCGCGATCTGGCGGGCCGCGTCGTCTAGCAGGCGCCAGCCGCTGCCGCCTTGCACCAGGACCTCGGCCGCGCGGCCCTGCTCATCGACCTGCACGCGCAGCAAGACATGACCCTGGACGCCGCGCTCGCGCAGCAGCGCCGGGTAGTACCGCTCGACACCGCGTGCGCTGCAACTGCCATGCTCGGGCGGCAGCGAGGCGGGCTGGTAGCTGCTTGAGGGCGGCGGCGGATCGGCGGTGGCGATGCTGGGCGCTGTTGTCGCTGCTGCCCTTGCCACGATGGCGACGGCTGGCGATGCGGCTGGCGCAGCTTGCGCGGCAGCCGGTTCGGCGCTGGCGTTGATCTGGATTTCAGGCGTCGGCAGCGGCGCGGACAGGGCCGGCATCGGCAACGCCGGCTCCTGCAGCTTGAGCAAGGAGACCGGCGCAGCCGCTGCCGGAATCAAGCGCGTTGTCAGCACGGCCGCCTGCGCCTTGGGTTGCAGGGGGCTGCCCGACATGACGAGCAGCAGCATGAGGCCATGCACGCCCAGGGTCAGCACTAGCCCGGTCTTGTTCATCACGCCGCCTGCGCCATCGCGCGGCCCAAGCTGGCCAGCACGGCGATGCCTTCGGCGTCGCGCAGCAGGCGCAGGCGCACGCCGTAAAGCTGCTCAAGCAAAGGCAGGCAGGCGGGCACGGCATCGCAGTCCGCGAGGATGCGGCCTTCGCGCAGCAGCCACAGGCGCTCGAAATGATTGAGCGCGATGTTGAGGTCGTGCAGCACGGCCACCAGCGCATGGCCACGCTCGCTGGCGAAACGCTGCATGGCCTGCATCAGCTCCAGCGTGAGGCCGGGGTCGAGCGCGGCCAGGGGCTCGTCGAACAGCAGCAGGCCGCCGCGCTGGTCCCAGGTCTGCGCGAACACGCGGGCCAGTTGCACGCGGGCCTGCTCGCCGCCGGAGAGGCTGTCGAAGCGGCGGCCGCTCAGGTGCGCAGCCTGGGCCTGCGCCAGCGCGAGCTCCACGATGCGGGCCTGCTGCCCATCGTGACCCCGTGCCATGTGACCCAGTGCCACGCGGCCCAGCGCCACGACCAGTTCCACCGGCAGGCCAAAGGCGACCGCATGCGATTGCGGCAGCACGGCGCGGCGGCGCGCCAGCGCGGCCACCGGCCAGTCCTGCAAGGCACGGCCCTCGAAGACCAGCTCGCCGCTGGCCGGCGGGAGCTCACGCGCCAGCAGCTTCAGCAGCGTGGATTTGCCGGCACCACTGGGCCCGAGGATGGCCACGCGCTCACCCGGCTGCAGCCGCAGCTGGAAGGGGCCGAAGCGCTGCTGGCCAAGCAGCAGCGCCGCATCATTCACATGCAATAGGGCACTCACTAAGCACTCCCCGTTCGGCGCATCGCGCCGCGCAGCAGCCAAAGGAACCAGGGCGCGCCTATCAGTGCGCTGAACACGCCCACCGGCACTTCGGCCGGTGCGGCCACGGTGCGGCCCAGGGTGTCGGCGACCAGCAGCAGCAGGGCGCCGCTGACCATGGCCATGGGGATCAGCCGACGCTGGTCGGCGCCCACGAACTGGCGTGCCAGATGCGGTGCCATCAGGCCGATGAACCCTATGCTGCCGCACCAGGCCACGGCCAGCGCGCTGAGCAGGGCCAGCAGGGCGATGGCGCGCACGCGCAGGCCCTGCACCTCGATGCCCACATGGGCCGCTGCGGCTTCGCCCAGGGCCAGCGCGTTGAGCCTTTGCGCCATGCGCAGCGCCGCCCAGCCGCCCAAGGCAAGGGCCACGAGCATCACGCCCGCCATGATCCAGTTGGCGCCGGCCAGGGAGCCCAGCGTCCAGAAGTTGATCGCCCGCAGCTGCTCGTCGTTGGCCAGGTTGCTGCACAGGCCGATCAGCGCGAAGCACATGGCTTGCAAGGCCAGGCCGGTCAGCAAGAGCCCGGCTATCGAGCCCGGCGCCAGCCAGCGCGCCATGCGCTCCAGGGCGAAGCAAACCACCAGCGCTCCGACGAAGCCCACGACCGGCAGCAGCCACATCCGCAGGGGCGGCGGCAGCGCGAATTGCAGGCTGGCAAACACCGTCAGCGAAAGCGCGACGGCCGCGCCCGCGCCGCTGCTGACGCCGAGCAAGGCCGGGTCCGCCATCGGGTTGCGGAACAGCGCCTGCGCCAGCGAGCCGGCCAGCGCCAGCGCTGCGCCCACCGCCAGGGCCAGCACCAGGCGCGGCAGGCGCAGCTGCCACAGCACATGGACACTGCCGCTGAAGCCTTCGCTCTCGACCCAGGGCGGCAGCAGCCAGTCGCCGAGCGGGATCGGCAGAGCGCCAAGCTGGGCGCAGACCACCGCCGCGAGCAGGGTGAGCAGCCCCATCACCACGACCGGCGACGGGCGGGGCAGCCTGCGCGAGGGCAGGACCGGGCCGCCGAGCGTCAGGTCTTGCTTCATGCCTTGTAGAGCGACTCGGCCAGCTTGGGCAGCAGCTGCGGCAGGCGCGGTCCGAAGCCCAGCAGTTCCAGCGCATCGAAGGACACGACGCGTTTAGCGCGGCCGGCCGGCGTCAGCGCGAGGCCCGGTGCCTGCAGGAGCGGCGCGATGCCGCCGGCGGCCTGCAGGCCTTCATTGGTCGTGAGGATCACGTCCGGCGCGGCGGCGATGGCGGCCTCGGGCGTCAGCTGCTTGTAGCCGCTGACGCCGGCCAACGCGTTGCGAACGCCGGCATAGCCGAGCATGGCATCGGCGGCCGTGCTCTCACCGGAGATGCGCAGCTGGGCCATGCTGTGGGCCAGCACGAAGAGCACGCGCGGCGGCTTGCCGGCCTGGCCCAGCTGTTGCACGCGCTGCTGGCCGGCGGCCCAGTCGGTGCGCATGCGCTCGACCAGGGCCTTGGCCTGCGGCGCGCGACCGAGCAGCTCGGCAACGCGCTCGATGCGGGCCAGCAGGCCCTCGAACCTGTGCTCCGAGCGCAGGATGTGCAGCGGCACCTTGGCCAGCTCCAGCTGGCGCAGCACGGGCGGCGGGCCGGCGTCTTCGGTGGCCAGTATCAGCGTGGGCGCCAGCGCCAACAGGCCCTCGGCCGACAGTGTGCGCATGTAGCCGACATCGGGCAGGGCACGGGCCGCGCTCGGGTAGACCGAGGTGCTGTCCACACCGACCAGCGAGCCCTCAGCGCCCAGCGCATAGACCACCTCGGTCAGCGAGCCGCCGACGCTGACCACGCGCTGGGCGGGCGCTGCCACGGCGGGCCGCAGGGCCAGCGCGGCCGGCGCCAGCGCCAGCAGTTGCCGGCGGCTCAGCATGCGGCCTCCAGCGGGGTGGTGTCGGTCAGGCTTTCCAGCAGCTCGCGCCAGTCGCAGCGCTCGGCCTGGCCGGGCTTGCGCTCGCCGAAGAACTGGGCGATCAGCTGCTGCCTGGCATCGAACAGTTCCAACGAGCAGACCAGACCGTCGCTGGTGGGCTTGCGCACCAGCCAGGCGCTGGCGATGTGGTCTTCGCGCAGGTGCAGGTTGAAGCCCGGATCCAGCACGTTGAGCCAGGGGCCCATCACGGCCACGCGTTTCACTGGGCCGCTGTGGATCTGGATCATGCCGGGGTTGCCGACGAAGCACATGAGGGGCACGGCTTCCTGGGCCGCGCGGCTCAGCAGCTCCTGGGCGCTGGCGGCCGCGAGCGGCTGGACGAAGCCGGCATCGGCGAGCCGCAGGGCCTGGGTGCGCGAGACGCCGAAGCGCTTGAGCATGCCGAAGAACTCGTGCGTGTCGCGCAGCGAAGCCCAGGCCTCGCGGAAGGCGGCGACGTCGACCTCCGCGTCGAGCTTCTCGGCAGCATCGGACCAGGCGGCGCCCAACTCGATGCCGGCTTGCTGGTCTTCGGCCAGGAACACCCCGACCAGCGACTCGAACGCGGCGACCTCGGTACCCGGGCGCAGGAAGATCTTGTGCACGGCCTGGCCGGCGGGATCAAAGAACTGCAGGCTGCGCTGGATCGCGCCGTCGGCGAGGCGTTCGGCGACCGCAAAGCCATGGGCCCATTGCGCATAGAACACGCGCAGGTCGATGGCGCCGCCCAGCACCAGGGCCACGCCATGCTGCGTGCTGGCATGGGCGTAGACGCCGACCTTCTCGTGCACGCAGGACTCGTTGCGGGTCAGGGCCATCAGCTCGCCCAGCGGTTCCAGTGATTCGATCAGCAGGCTCCATTCCTCGCGCAGGCGGCGGGCTTGCAGCGGCGATTCCCCGGCAGCGAATTCACCGCAGTGCGCGGCGATCAGTTCACCTTCGGAGAGGTCCAGCTGTGCCGCGATGTCGCGGTGGCGGGCGGGCCCTGCCTGGGCTTGGTCTTGGGCTGGCTGGCGGGCAGTGGCAAAGGCCTGGCGGATGTGGTCAAAGCTGGCTTGCATGGTCGGGTTCCTTTCCTCGATCAGAAATCGGCGCGCAGCGAGAGCTGCAGCTGGCGGCCGGGAGCGGTGTAGGCGTCGAGCACGGTGCTGGTGGCGGCGATGCCGCGCACGTCGGACCAGCGCCAGTACTTCTTGTCGGTGAGGTTGGTGACGTAGGCGGCGAGGCGCAGCGAGGGATTGATGCGGTAGCTGGCGCCCAGGTCGAGCACGTCGTAGCTCGGCGGCAGGAAGTTGGTGGCCGTGCTGCTGCGCGAAGCCTGCTTGGCCGCGCTGTGCAGCCAGGAGGCCTGCAGGTCCCAGTCGCCAACTTCCCAACGAGCGGCGAGGTTGGCGCGGGTTGGCTGCACGGTGTCCAGCGGCGTCTGCACGCCGGCGCGCTCGCTGTGGCCGCGCGTCTGCGAGATCGCGCCGCTGAAGCTCAGGCCGGCCAGCGGCTGCCACATCAGGCGCGCCTCGGTGCCGCGGATGCGGGCGGTGGCCAGGTTGACGTACTGGAACACCAGCGGATTGCTGGTGGTGCCGGCGCCGCTCACCACTTCCTGGCTGATGAAGTCGCGGTAGCGGTTGTCGTAGGCGCTCAGCTGCCAGTGCAACGTCTCGGCCAGCTTGCCGCGCAGGCCGACTTCCAGGCTGTTCGCATGCTCGGGTTTCAGGTCCGGGTTGCCGATGCTGCGATAGCCCTGGGTGGGGTTGGCGAAGCCGTTGTTGACCTGATCCGACGTCGGTGCGCGGAAGCCCTGGGCCCATTGCGCATAGGGCTGGAAGCCTGGCGAGGCGCGCCATATGAGGCCGAGGCGCGGCGTGACGGCCTGGTCGGAGAGTGCCACGACCGTGCCGCCGGTGTAGCCGTCGGCCTTAGGTCTGAGCGAGTAATGCTCAAAGCGCAGTGCCGGAATCAGGCTGAAGTCGCCGGCCTCGATCTCGTCCTGCACGAAGGCGCCGGCGAGAAGGTAGTCGGTGTCCGGGAAGGGCTTGTTCGGGAAGGTCTCGCCGGCCGGCGGCACGCTGCCGTCGCGCAGGCCGGAGATGCGGTTGCGGCTCAGGTCCAGGCCGTAGCTGAGGCGCTGGCCGCTCAACTGACTGAGTTGAGTTTGGCCAATGCTGGAGAGGCCGATCAGCTTCTCCTTGTAGTAGCCGTCGCGCGTGCGGTCGGCCGAGACATAGCGGTCCTCGGCGGCGTACTGGCGGGTCTGGCTGTCCTGCATGTAGACCGTGGTCTTCAGCGACTGCAGCCATTCGGCGTTCAGGTCTTCGTAGCGGTGCTCGAGCGAGAAGCGCTGGCGGTCGAGCTTGTCGTTGGCCAGCAGCGAGACCACGGCCGTCGGCGTGGCGGCGCTGAAGCTCGCGGCGCGGGCCGTGATCACATCGGTGTCGATCTTGCGGCGGCGCGCTTCCAGTGTGGCCATCAGGCGCTGGCTGCCGTTCAGCTTCAGGCCCAGCTTGCCCATCAGGGTCTCGGTCGAGATGTTGGTCGGGTTGGGCGTGGTGCGGGTGCTGTTCTGCGCCTCGTTCTCGCCCTGGTTCTTGGTCTCATGGCTGTTGCGGACCGTGGCCATCAGCAAGCCTTCCCAGTCGCCCGAGGCGGCGGCGAAGGCGGCGGTGGCCTTCTTCGAGCGGTCGGTGCTCAGCGTGCCGAGGGTGAGGAAGCCGGCCTGCTGCTTGCCGTTCACCAGCAGATCGGACGGCGACAGCGTGCGCAGGCTCAGGGCGCCGCCGAGGCCGTCGCTGCCGAACTGGGCCGAGGCCGGGCCGCGCAGCACCTCGGCGCCGGCCAGCATGTCGACCTCCAGATAGTCGGCGCGGCCGCTGGCGAAGGCGCCGAAGCTGAAGCTCTGCGGCATGCGGATGCCGTCGATCATCATCAGCACCTGGTTGCCCTCGAGGCCGCGGATGTTGATGCCTTCGTTGCCGCCCCGGCCGGTCGAGGCGCCGGCGGCGGTGAAGCGCGGTGCGACGGCGCGCATGGCGACGTCGACCTCGTTTTCCAGCAGGTCCTTGAGGTCGCGTCCCTCGCGCTGCTGCAGGCGCTTCTTGTCGTAGACCGTCACCGTGCTCGGCACGGCGTCGGTGCTGCGTTCGGTGCGGGTGGCGCTGATCGTCAGTTCGCCCAGGCGAGCGGGTTCAGCAGCAGCGGGCGTGGTGGTGGGAGCGGTCTGGCTCTGTGCAGAGCCGAAGAGGGCGACGAGCGCCAGCGCGACCGGAGTCTTGCGCGACAGCATGGGCGAGTCCTTGTGAGGTGACTGGCACGGGCTGGCGCGGGCTGGCTGGTGCGGTGATGACAGGTGAAAGGCGAAGGGCTACTTGGTCAGGATCAGCTTGCCCAGGGTGGTCAGGCGCAGGCGATAGACCTGGCCGGCATGCTCGATCTCGACCTCGCGGCGGCCCTGCAACAGGGCCTGGCTGCTCAGGCGCGGTGCCGTTGCAGGAGGCGCCATCGGCCAAGGGCTTGGGGCGGGGATTGAAGTGGACATGCAGTCACTATAAATGAGAATGAGTCGCAATTGCAATGCAATGAAGAGGCTGCAACACGATTCGCGGCGGGCGTCAAAGACCGCGTGAGTGTTGCTGAAGGGCGGAATCGGGACTATTTGCGCCCAAACCGAGACAATCCTGGGCGCGAGGACTCGCAGGCTCGGCCTTCCAGGCTTAGTAGCCGCTGGGATGCACCTTCATGACCTGACACATGCGCCGCACGCTGTGTTCACGCTCGTGGCGCTCGATGAACGCGTGCTTCATCTTCGCAACCGGCGTGCTGTTTGACATCAACAAGAACTACCAACTGGCCTTCGGCCTGATCTGCGTGTTGCTGGCACTTTCGCTGGCTGCGTCAACAAGGGTCAAGCGATATTGATCCGCATTGAAGAATTCAAGACGACCTGAGCGTGGGTCTTTCGGTGATTCGGCCCCAGATCGCTGGACGGTAACCTACGCATTTGCAGCGCTACTGTCTTCTGCGCAATCCGCAGGTCCACTGAAGCGGCGGCAGCTCAAGGGAATGCACACGTCTGATCTGTTGATGCATCTGTCAATCGGAACTTGGTCCACGGACGTATGTAGCGCTGGCAGCCCACCGGACATGCCTGATAGATATGGTCGATTCGGCGATTGCGCTCTGAACTCCCGAACATTCAGCCTCGCAAGGCTTCATTCCAAAGCAAGTCCTGGAGCTGCTCTTCCCACGCTGGAAAGCTGCTGCGTTGGCCAGGGTGCATCGAAGGGTTGGCGCCCGTACCGCTGATGGCATACACAATGCCACACTGGCGCTCGGGCACCATCAGGAAGGCCGACACCAAGCCATAGGCGAAGCCCAGATGTCCCCAGGCATGAAGGCCACCGTTGTGTAGCAGTCGATCGCCCCACCCCTCGCGTCCTCGATCGATGAAATGCTGCATCCCGACGCCCCAGGCCTGGAAGATGCCGGCCCCGTCGTCTCCGTTGTTCCCGTCAGATCGCCAGGTCTCTGACATTAAGGTTCGAAGGCTTTCCGGCTTGAGAAAGGTTTGACCTCGGTAATTGCCCCCATCGACCAGCACCGCCAGCAGCGTTCCGAGGTCGGCAACACGGGTACGAAGTCGCCCCTGGGGGCCGAACGCCGCACCCCGCGATCCCGGAACATAGCCGGCTGAATCCTCGAGGACTGGGCGTGGCGGGGTGACAAGGAAGTCGTCTGCTTGGGGCACCCAAGGACCCGCGGTGTCCCAAGGGCCATCATCGTCAGGCGCCTTCCGGTAGAGCGTGGCGACCTGGGACAGTTGCTTGACCGGTAGGCTGGCAGGATCGAATCCGCCCTGCATCGAGAGGGGATCCAGAACCAGCCTCTGCATCAGCTGATCAAACCGCGAGCCGGTCGCGCGCTCCATGGCCGCAGCCACCACGGCAAAGTTGATGTTGGCATATTCGAACCAACTGCCGGGCTCATGGCCATTCCAGGTGGGGCCGGATTGGCTGAGCAGCTGCCGCAGGTCAACCGCGGGGTCGGTGTAGTCGGTGCCGCGGTCAGTGAGTCCACTGCGATGGCTAAGCAAGTGCCGCAAGCATAGTGACTTGAACAGACGGTGGCCGAGGAGTTCGTCCAAGTTGGCGTCCAGGTCGAGCTTGCCAGCGTCCGCGAGGCGCATCACCCCGATGGCGACCACCAGCTTGGTGACAGATGCCATACGGAAAATCGTGTCGCGCGTGACGGGCAAGTCAGGGCCCACATGACGCCAACCGAACTGCGCCTCATAGACCACGCGTCCGTTCCGCCTGACGAGCACCGACAGGCCGGTGAGAGGGCACTGCCGATCGTTCACGAGCGCATGGAGGGCTTGATCGAGCGTGGCAGGGCGGGCCATGGAGGGCGTGCTGGGCAGCGCCAGCAGACCGATCAGGTCCCGGCGGCGCAAGCCCGGTGGAAAAGTGGAATCAATGGACATGAACGATCCTGCTGGAATCGGCACTTCCGCAGTTCATCTCGGTAGTTGCCGACGTTGATGGTGGCTGGGACGCTGATGTCCGAGCGAGCGTGACGGGCACCGCAAAGCGCGCTGCGACATCGGTTCCATCAAATCCTAGTGGGCACTCTCTGCGCAACAGGCTGAAGTTCTGTGGGGGGGCTCATAACCCAAGGACATGCCGAGTGGCAACCCGCACAGGGCATTCCCTGAAGACTCGGTGGGCAAGACCGCTTTAACGCGCGCAAATGTCCAGGGCTGCAAGGTCTGCAGTCGCTCAGCGACCGGCGCGGCAGTGTGCCAAATGGTCCACCAGGCCGTCGAGGAACAGCGTGAGCTTGCGTCGCCCACGCTGTCCTTGCGGATAGACCGCCCACAACTCGGCCGCTCCGTAGGCATCGCTTTCGAAGCGCCAGTCTTCCAGGCAGGTCTGTAGCGCGCCCGCATGAAGCTCCGATCCCACCAGCCAGTCGAAGCAGGGCAGCAGGCCGTCACCAGCGCGCACGCTGGCCAGCAGGAATTCATCGCTGTTGGCCATGACGGGGCCGCGGGGAACGATGACATGGGCCTCGTCGCCGCGGTGAAAGCGCCATCGCGCATCCAGCGGAGCGCACCGGAACGCCAGGCAGATGTGTCTTTCTAGCGCGGCGGGCGATTGCGGACGGCCATGCCGCTCGAAATAGGTGGGTGAGCCGACCAGGTGCACACGGTTGCTGCCAAGTGGACGGCCAATGAGGCCGGCAGCCGTGCCTTGCTCGTGGCGGACAGCCAGGTCAAAGCTGTGCCGAATGGGATCCAGGTCGATATCGCTGAGCTCGACGTCGATCTCGACTTCCGGGTGCTGCCGACGAAATTGCACGACGTAGGCTGCCAGCACGGCATGGCCCAGGAGCACCGACGCGGTGATGCGCAGCCGACCACTGATGCGACCGGACTGCTCTGCGATTTGGTCCTGGGCCTCGCGGAGGTTGCGCTGCGTTTCCCGTGCGACTTCGGCGTAAACGCGTCCTGTGTCGGTCAGGCGCAGCGGACGGGCTGCATGTTCCACGAGGGCATGGCCGACCTCACTTTCGAGACTCCTGATGATCTTTGACAAGGCCGACGGCGTTCGATGCAGGCGACTGGCTGCCTGGGCGAGGCTGCCGCATTGCTGCAACTGGAGAAGCACTTCAAGGGGATTCAGGGCATCGCAGGGCATTGATGCATGGTCTCCGATTCCACTGCTGCCGCCAATTCGGGAAAGACCAGCTTTCCAGTTGCGACCGCTATTGAGTGCCGCGGACCAAGAAGATGCGGGTCGAGCCGGTTTGGCTGGCCCTATCCACATCAACGGAAAGTAGAGATGCGATGAAAAAACGCCCTGCCTTGCACCCGCTGGCCGCCAGCCTTCTCCTGATCGGCAGCGGCCTGTCTCATGCGCAGACCGCTGCGCCGCCGGATGCCGCGGCGTCGGCCCCCAGGGCCGCCAAGCCCTCCGACAAGGATTCGAACGACCGCACCAAGCTCGACACGGTCATCGTTACGGCGAGCAAGCGCGAGGAAGCGGCCCACAAGCTGCCGATCAACATCGAGTCGATGTCGGAGCAGAAGCTGCGCGAGGAGAACATCACCGACCTGAAGTCGCTGATTGCGGCCAGCCCTGGTATCGATGCCCCCGGCAACAGTGCCCGCTTCACGGACTCCGTCACCGTGCGTGGACTGAACATTTCTTCGGTCAGCGCGAACAATGTTGAGTGGTTTACCCGCTCGACGCTGTCCTACTACCTGGACGATACGCCGCTGCCTGACATCGGCCTTCGCATCAAGGACGTGGCGCGCGTGGAGACACTTCTGGGACCACAGGGAACGCTTTACGGTGGCGGCGCACTCGGGGGGACGGTGCGCTACATCACCAACCGGCCCAAGCTTGACCGAACCCATGCGCGCCTGTCGACCAGCATCTATCAGACCCGAGGCGGTGGCATCTCCAACGACACCGACGGCGTGGTCAACCTTCCGTTGGGCGACGCCCTGGCTCTTCGATTTTCGTTCGCGCGGCTCGACGAAAAAGGCGTGACGGATCGCTACGCGTGCACGCCGACCTACCTTTCGGCGTCGCCATGGAAGGCCAAGCCAGACGCCAGCCAATGCCTCTACAAGGATGACGACTGGCAAAAGACCAACACCGGTCGCCTGGCGCTCTTGTGGCAGGCCTCACCGGATCTGAGCTTCCAGCTGTCCTATGCCAACCAGTCGCAATTGGCGCATGGCAGCAGCGGGGCCCAGCTCTTGCCCGCGACCGGCAATCCCGGCCGCTACAACGCCCCGCTGGCGTTCGACGACCAGACCGTTCTGTCTCCCTATCCAGAGTACACCGACCGCAAGATTGATCTGACCACGCTGGAGATCGATTGGCGGCTGCCGGGCGCCCGGCTGCATTCCGCCACCTCAGGCTACAGCGACAGCCGCGTCGGGCAGGGCGACTACCTGGGCACCGGTTCGTTCTTCTATGGTGACCTCGGTTACTCGCGTTTCAGGCTGGGTAGCGGAAGCTGGGCTGGGAACACCGCCTACATGACCTACAACAACCAATACCGGGGCACCGTGCATGAGACCCGTCTGGTCTCCGATCCTGGGATTTGGAGCTGGGTTGCAGGCTTGTACCTGGCTGAGCAGAAGCGCAGTCAGCAGTTCTCCGAGTGGATGCCTGGCCTGGAGCCACTCAAGACGCCCGGACGGGGTCGTACCGACGAGGGCTACTCTGAGACGCAGAGCAGCCATTACCGTGAGAGCGCCCTGTTCGGTGAACTGAACTGGAAGGCCCTTGACCGCCTGACCCTGACGGCAGGTGCGCGCGTGTTCGCTTACAAGGATCGCGCCGACACCCAGGTGGAGGACTACGCCTTCGACCTCGTGACGGGCAACATCCAGAACAATGAGAAGGGCAACGGCAAGAGCTATTACAAGTTCAACGCTGCCTACCAGCTCACGAACGATCTGCTGACGTACGCCACGTTCTCGCAAGGATTCCGACGGGGCGGCGCGAATGGATTCCGCGCCCAGGGGGGGCAGACCGTTGCACCCGAGACGCGACGCTACCTGCCAGACAGCACCGACAACTTGGAGGTGGGGTTCAAGGGATTCCTGCTTGATCGCACGGTCTACCTGCAGGCCGACGTCTACCGCCTCAACTGGAAGGACCCGCAGACGTACTTCTCGCAAGACGTCAACGGCTTCCCTGTGTGGGGCACCACTAATGGACCCAAGGCCTACTCGCAGGGCTTCGAAATGCAAGCGCGCTGGCGCGTCGTCCCAGACCTTGAGCTCAATGCAGCGACCACCTACTCGGAGGCCAAGTGGGACGGTACCAAGACCGTCTGCCTGTATGCCGCCAACACCGAGTGCCGGACCTACGAGAAGGGCGGCAAGCTGGGCGGCACGGCGCCCTGGAAGCACACCTTGGGCGTGCGTTGGAGTGGGGGTACGGACAACGGACTGGACTGGTGGGTGGCATTGAACGCCCGCCGCATCGCCAACAAGGCCAGCGATCGAGGCGACAGCCCCGACGAGACGGTATTTTCCTACCCCGCCTACAACACGCTGTCGCTGCGAGGCGGCCTGAGCTGGGGAAACTGGGACCTTAGCGGTTGGGTGAATAACCTGACCGACACGCGACCCCTGGTGTCCTTCCAGGGAACGTCTGCGGTCGCTCAGCGTGTGGGCCTGCGCGCCATCTACCTGACGCCGCGAACCGTGGGACTGTCGGCCAGCTACCGCTTCCATTGACCGCCATGAGCCGGCTCACCGACATCGAGACCCACAGCTTCGAGCAGATCCCTGCCCGCGACCGGTTGGCGCGGCCTGCGGATCTGTTCCGTCTGCTGTTCGGTGGGTGCAACACCTTCTCGACGTCGGCGCTGGGTAGCTTTCCGATCCTGGTGGGCTTGTCGCTGCGCGACGGCGTGCTGGCGCTGCTGGTGGGACTGGGCATCGGCAGTGTCCTGCTGGCGCCCATGAGCCTGTTCGGCCCGCGCAACGGCACCAACGATCCTGTGTCCTCGGGCGCCCACTTCGGCATCCACGGCCGGCTGGTGGGCTCGTTCCTGCTGCTGCTCACCGCCATCTGCTTCTTCGCGCTGGCGGTGTGGAGTTCGGGCGACGCGCTGGTGGGCGGCGCGCATGCGCTGCTGGGCCTGGCGGCCACGCCGCTGATGCTGGGAAGCGCCTACGCCTTCTTCGCGGCACTGGTGGTGGCCATTTGCATCTACGGCTTCCGGCTCATGCTGTGGGTCAACAAGATCGCCGTGTGGACGGCCAGCGGGCTGTTCCTGGTCGCCGTGCCGGCTTTTGCCGGCGCCTTCGACGGGAGCTATGCCGGCACGCTGCATGCTGGCGACACCGGCTACTGGCCGGCGCTGGTGGCAGCGGCCACCGTGGCGGCCAGCAATCCGCTGTCCTTCTCGTCCACGCTGGGCGACTGGGGCCGCTACATCCCCGAGGGCACGTCGCGCTGGCGGCTGATGGCTGCCGTGCTGGCGGCCCAGGCGGCCACGCTGCTGCCGCTGGGCTTCGGCCTGATCACGGCGACGCTAATGGCTACGCAGGCGCCCAGCTATGTGCAGGCCAGCGACTACATCGGAGGGTTGCTGGCTATCTCGCCCGGATGGTGCCTGCTGCCGGTCTGCCTGATCGCCATCGTCGGCGGCATTTCCACCGGCACCACGGCGCTGTACGGCACGGGGCTGGACATGGCCAGCATCTTCCCGCGCTGGTTCTCCCGCGCCGGCGGCACGCTGGCCGTCGGCCTGCTGTCGATGGCCGTGATCTTCGTCGGCCGCTTTGTCTTCAACCTGCTGGAGAGCGTTTCCACCTTCGCCGCCGTCATCTCCGCGGCCAGCTGCCCCTGGCTGGCCATCATGGTGATCGGCTTCGTCACGCGACGCGGCCACTATCTGCCTGCTGACCTGCAGGTTTTCAACCGCGGCCAGCGCGGTGGCCACTACTGGTTCACCGGCGGCTGGAATCTGCGCGCTCTGGCCGCCTGGGCGGTGGGCACCGGCCTCGGCTTGTTATGCGCCCATGTGCCAGGCCTGTTCACCGGTCCACTGAGCGCCCGCCTGGGCGACTTGGACCTCAGCGCACCGGTATCACTGCTGGCCGGTGGCCTCAGCTACCTCGCTCTGTTGCGGACCTTCCCCGAACCCGAGGCCGTCTACGGCCCGCGCGGCCCGGCGCTGCTGCCGCGACCGCGTCGCCTTCCTTCCGCCCTGCATCGCCATGCCTGACCCTCATCGCTTCAACCAGCCACTGGGCGGTAACGAGATGCCGCGCTTCGGCGGCATTGCCACCATGATGCGGCTACCCCAAGCCGCGACGACTGCTGGCCTGGACGCCTGCTTCGTCGGAGTGCCGCTGGACATCGGCACTTCCAATCGACCTGGTGCTCGCTTCGGCCCGCGGCAGATCCGTGCCGAGTCCGTGCTGCTGCGCCCCTACAACATGGCCACGCGAGCGGCACCCTTCGATTCGCTGCAGGTGGCCGACGTCGGCGACGTCCGCCTCAACCCCTACGATCTGAAGGACTCGGTGCGCCTCATCGAGGCCGCCTACACGGACATCGTCGCGAACGGTTGCCGCCCCATCACGCTTGGCGGCGACCACACCATCGCTTGGCCCATCCTTCGTGCGCTGAAGGCCCGGCATGGCCGTGTGGCCGTCGTGCACGTGGACGCCCATGCCGACGTCAACGACGCGATGAACGGCGAGAAGATCGCCCACGGCACGCCCTTCCGTCGTGCTGTGGAGGACGGGCTGCTGCTGAACGACCGCGTCACCCAGATCGGCCTGCGCGGCACCGGCTATCACGCCGACGACTTCGACTGGTGCCGACGCCAGGGCTTCACCGTCGTGCAGGCCGAGGACTGCTGGCATCGGTCCCTGGTGCCGCTGATGGCCGAGGTGCGGGAGCGCGTCAACGATGCGCCGGTCTACCTCAGCTTCGACATCGACGGCATCGACCCGTCCTTCGCCCCTGGCACCGGCACACCGGAGATTGGCGGGCTGAGCGTGCCGCAGGCCCTGGAAATCATCCGAGGCCTGCGCGGACTCAATGTGGTGGGGGCCGACATCGTCGAGGTCTCGCCGCCCTACGACACCACGGGCACCACGGCCTTGCTGGCCGCCAACCTCGCGTACGAGATGCTGTGCGTGCTGCCGGGCGTGGAGGTCCGGGCATGACGACGATCCGCCATCCTGCCGCTCTCTTGGGCGCCAACTTGCTCCGCGCCGACGAGGCCACGCCCATCTACGCCGCCGGCGACGGTGCGCTGGTCGCCTGGCAGGAAGCGGCCACGCCGGGCCACATCGACGCTGCTGTGGCCGCGGCCCGTGCCGCGCTGCCGGCCTGGCGCGACACATCGCCGGCCCAGCGGGGCACGATGCTGCGGGCCGTCGCTAGCGGGGTACACGAACACCGCGAGGCGCTGGCCGGGCTGCAGCAGCACATCAGCGGCAAGCTGGCGGCCGAGGCCGAAGCGGACGTCGCGGACGTCGTTGCCTGCTTCAACTTCTATGCACGGATGTGCGAGCAAGGCGAGGCGTTCGATGCCGAGCTGCTGGATGTCGGTGATCCCGGCGTGGTGGCACAGCGGCGCCATGAGCCGGTGGGTGTGGCCGCCCTGGTCGTGCCCTGGAACTTTCCCATGGTGACCACAGCCTGGAAACTCGCGCCTGCGCTGGCGGCAGGCTGCACCGTGGTGCTTAAGCCTTCGGAGCTGACCTCGCCGGCCGAGCTGGCACTGCTGGACTTGGTGGCTCACGCAGGCGTGCCTGCCGGTGTCGTCAACTGCGTGAATGGCGGCGCGGCCGTGGGCGCGGCGCTGGTGGCCCACCCGGGCGTGAACAAGATCTCCTTCACCGGCAGTACCGCGGCGGGCCGACAGGTCGGCCGCGTGGCGGCCGAGCAGTGCAAGCGCGTGACACTGGAGCTGGGCGGCAAGTCCAGCCTTATCGTGCGCGACGATGCCGACCTGGACCTGGCCGTCAGTCTGGCGCTGAGCGGGGCCTTCACCAACGCCGGCCAAATGTGCTCGGCCACGGCGCGCATCCTCGTCGACCAGCGAGTCCACCAGCCATTCCTGACTGCACTGGGCGACGCGGTCGAGGTCCTGACCATCGGGCCGCTGATCTCCAGCCTTCACCGCTCACGCGTTCAGGCGCTGGTCAGTCAGGGTCTGGAGGCCGGCGCCAACGTGCTGCGCAGTGGCCGCCTGGCCGGCCGCGCCGGCGACGGCTACTTCATGGCCCCGCTGCTGCTGGCCTGCGGGCCCGACAACCCGCTATGGCGCGACGAGATATTCGGCCCCGTCGCCTGCGTGCGCACCTTCGACAGCGACGCCGAGGCGTTGGCCGCAGCCAATGACACCCCCTACGGCCTGGTGGCCACCGTCGTCACCCGCAGCGAGGCTGCAGCGGCTCGCTACGAGCGCGACCTGCGCGCCGGCCTGGTGTGGGTCAACACGCCGCAGCTGATCTTTCCGCAGGTCAGCTGGGGTGGCCTGGGAGCCAGCGGCCTGGGCCGCGAGCTGGGCCTGGCCGGCTTGCGTGCCTACCAGGAGCTGCGCCACGCGGTGGGCGTACGGCGCGCCTGAACGACAACCATTTTCCGGAGAAGCACATGAAACTGATAGCCGACATCACCCGGCTGGGTGCCGGCGTGGGCGCGCACACGGCGCTGAACTACGGCATGGACGAGGACGATTGGTGCGCGCTGCGCGGACCGGCCAGTGGCTACACGGTGGGTTGGTGGGAGGGCCGCGTCGGCGCGGTGGACTTCCCCGCCACGACGGCCGACGAGATCGTCTGGCTCGCCGAAGGTCGCATCGCGCTGATCGACCAGGCCGGCGGCCGCATCGAGTTTCGCGCGGGCGACAGCTACCGCCTGCCGGCTGGTTTCGCAGGGCGCTGGGAGACGTTGGAGGACGCCAAAAAGCTCTACGTCCTGCTGGACAAGGCCTGAAGGCAAAGGTAGTTCGCATGCTTCAGGCCCTGGACTTCCACGCACTTCCCGCCGCAGGTCCGGTGGGGCTGGCCGCCGCCTTCGAGCACACCCGGCTGATGCCGTTCTGGTTGGACACGCCCGACGCTCCTGCGCCTACGCCGCCGCTGCTGGAGTCCACCGAGGCCGACCTGCTCGTCGTCGGCGGCGGGTTCACGGGCCTGTGGGCCGCGATCCAGGCCAAGGAGCTGATGCCCGAGCTGGACGTTGTCCTGATCGATGCGGGCCGCGTGGCGCATGGCGCGTCAGGCCGGGCCGGTGGCATCGTGTCCACGTCCATCATGCACGGCCTGCCGAATGCCCAGCGTGTCTTCCCCCAAGACATCGAGCGGCTGGAAGCCCTGGGCCAGGCCAATCTCGACGGCTTCGAGGCCGCACTGGCACGTTACGGCATCGATGCCGATGTCGAGTGGGGTGGCGAGATGACGGTCGCCGTCGACGACGCACACCTTGCCACGCTGCGCGCGGACTTCGAGCTGCACCGTCGCTATGGCCATCGCGTCGAGCTACTGAATCGTGCGCAGACGGCCGAGCACATCCGCTCACCGCTGTTCGCAGGTGCCCTGTGGTCGCGCCAGCGCAGCGGCACCGTGCATCCGGCCAAGCTGGCCTGGGGCCTGCGCCGTGCTGCGATCTCGCTGGGCGTGCGCCTGTCCGAAAACACCCCACTCACGGCCATCCACGAGCGCGGCGACCGGGTCGAGGTGCTCACGCCGAACGGCGCCATCACCGCCCGCCGCGTGCTGTTCGGCACCGGTACGGCCAAGGTCGGCGTGCCCGACATGAACCGCCGCGTGCTGACCGTGCGCGACCACGTGCTGGCCACCGAGCCGCTGACGCCGGAGCAACTGTCCCGCCTGGGCTGGGCGCGTCGCCAGGGCATTTACGACACCCGCACGCAACTCAACTACTTCCGGCTCACCAAGCAGAACAACATCATCTTTGGCGGTCTCGTCAGCTACCACTACGGTGGCCAGGGCGAGCCGGCCGTGGACGGGAACAAGGAGACCTACCACCGCCTTGCCGCGGCCTTTTACCGCACCTTTCCGCAGCTAGCTGACCTGCGTTTCTCGCACGCCTGGGGCGGCCCCATTGACTACTGCTCGCGCGGCTCGGTGTTTGCCAAGCCTTACCTCGGCGGCAAGGCTGTGTTCGTTGCCGGCTACACCGGCTTCGGCATCGGCGCCAGCCGCTTCGGCGCGCTGATGGGCCTCAACATGCTGTTCGACCGCGCCAGCCCCGAGCGCCAGCTCGACATCGCCCGCCTGAGTCCGAGCTGGATCCCGCCCGAGCCGCTTCGTTGGCTGGGCGCCCGCATCACCTTTCACGCCTTCGACGGCGCCGACGCGGAGGGCGGCTGGAAGCGCGCCTGGATCCGCGGCATCAAGGCGCTGGGCTTTCCGATGTGAACCTCATGACTGACCACCACAACACCCATTGGCTGGCGCGCCGCCAGGCCGCAACCGCCCGCGGCATCGCCGTTGCGCAGCCCTTCTTCGCCGACCGCGCGCTCAACGCCGAGCCGTGGGACGTCGAAGGTCGGCGCTACATCGACTTCGCCAGCGGCATCGCTGTGCTCAACACCGGCCACCGCCAACCTCGCTTGCCGCCCAGCTCGATGCCTTCCACCACACGGCCTACTAAGAACTTATCCGTAAATAAGGAATAATGACTTCCCATGCGCGATGACCGCGTTTGGAGCGGCGATGGCAAAAGCCAAGGCTTGGGAAGTCACGGATGATTTCTGGAAGCGGGTGGAGCCGCTGATTCCGGTTCGGCAACGTCCAGCCGATCAGAACTACGCCCGAAGCGCTGGCGGCGGCCGCAAGCCGAAGGATCCACGCCTTGTCTTTGAAGGGATCGTTTACGTTCTGCGGACAGGCTGCCAATGGAAGGCGCTGCCCGCTGAACGGTACGGTAGCGCCAGTGCCATTCACGCTCGATTTCTTGAGTGGAAAAAGGCTGGTGTCTTTGAGGCGCTGTGGAAATTGGGCCTGGCGGAGTACGACGAATTCGAGGGCATCGCGTGGCGATGGCAAAGCATTGACGGCGCGATGATGAAAGCGCCACTTGCACAGCAGAGCGTAGGGGCCAATCCGACGGATCGGGGGAAAAAACGGGAGCAAGCGCCATCTACTGGTGGACGGTCGTGGCGTCCCGTTGTCGCTCGTCGTGACCGGAGCGCATCGGCATGATGTCTCTCAACTGACGGCAGTATTGGATGCAGTCATGGTTGATCGTCCGAGTCCACCTCGACGGCGTAGCAAGCATCTTTGCGCTGACGCAGGCTACACCGGAGCGCCAGCACTGAAAGCCATGACAGAGCGTGGCTACATCGCGCATGTCAAAGGACGAGGCCAGGAAGCCAAAGAACTCAAGCGAAAGCCGGGCTCAACGGCAAAGCGCTGGGTCGTCGAAGTGGCGCACAGCTGGTTCAACCGATTCCGCAAACTCTTGGTTCGATATGAAAAGCTGGACCGCAGCTTCCTTGCCCTCAATCACTTGGCCGCCGCGATCATGACCCTTCGGAAGATCAAGTTCGCGACGAACATTATTTACGGATAAGTTCTAAGTCGTGCCCTATGCCTCCTACGTGGCGCTGGCCCAGCGTATCAATGCGCTGACGCTGGGCGCGGGCGTCAAGAAGACAGCATCTATCACTCAATTCGCGCTGACGTTCGCCCGTGTCGCTGGCTCCGTGAGGTGCTCAGTGGCGGTGGGGCGCTAGCTGCTGCAGATCCTTCGGCAAACGAACGCGCAGCTCTGCAGCGCTCGTTAGCGTGCCTCCGTGGCGGGCCCGGAAGGGAAGCGAGGCAGCTTCGCTTTCGAAGGCCGGCAAGTTGCCGGCACGCATTGGCCCCAGCAGGCTGGATTCCTGCAGAAAGCGCGCCTGTTCGGTCGGCAGCCAGATGCCGCTGGCGTAATCACTCACATAGACCTTCGCGATCTCCGCCGCCTGTCGTCCTGGCGTGTAGCGGCTGACCTGCTGCAGGTAGTGAAAGAGGCTTAGCGGTGAATCAAGGAATTGCACATGGCCATCGCTGAAAATCACCTGCGCCGCCCAACGCCGCTGGCGTGCCGGGAACATGCCGCATACCGGGCAGCGTGCCTGAGACGGCACCTCGCGCGCCGCCAACGGCGGCAGGCCACTGGCCGGGTCGTATGCAAAGGTGGGCGCGACAATGCACACGTCGTCAGGAACAGGCACGGCTGCCGCAGGCCTGTCCCGGACCCGTGTCGCCAGATAGCCGCTGCCAGCCAGTGAGGGCAGCGCAATCAGCAGGGCGCCGCGCAGCAGAGTGCGACGGGGGAGGCTCATGTCGATACTCGCGTCACATCCGAGTGTCGTGCAGGGCGCCGCCACTCAGGTCAACCAATTCAGGCTTCAGCTCGGCATAGCGCAGCACCTGGCCGCCCCATTGCTGCGCGAAGGACTTTGCCGCGGTCTCCTGGGCGAACGAAGCGGCGGTTGGGCCCATCGAGCCGCGGCGTTTGCTCCCCAGCACGTAGAAGGCGCTGCGGGCATCGATCCAGTGTCCGCGTGGCTGTTCCCAGTCCGCCAGGGCCATGTCCTGCACATGGGCTGATTGCAGCGCGCGCACCTGTTCGGGCCGTAACAGCGTGGACAGCAGCTCCACGGTGTCGCAAAACCATTGCGTTTGCGCCTCATCCGCATAGCGTAGCTGCCCCTTGGGGCCGGGGTACTCAGCCAACAGCATGCCGTCCAGCGAGCAGCTTGCCTGGGCGTCAAAGTCTTGCGGCCCGGTGCTCGCTGTGTCGTCCTTGCGGCCGCAAGCGGCGAGGCCTAGTGCGGCCAGACCTGCGCAGCCGCACAGCAGGCGGCGACGTCCTTGGTTGTGTTTCTCGTTCATGGTTTGAATCTCCAGCAGGCCAGAGCCAGCGGCCCGACGATCCAGGTCAACATGGCGCTGCCCATCAGCCAGGGCTGTCCCAGCGCGGGCGGCACGATGCTGGCCAGACCGTAGAGGCGGCGCACATCGTCCAGCGAAAACACATTGAGGATGCGGAATACATCCGCGGGATTGAGCAACAGCAGGTAGGCGAAGCTATCGCCACCCAACGCGCCGCCGCTGGCTACCAGCAGGCCCAGCAGCAGCAGGTCAAACACCAGCACCATCGCAAACCAAAGCGCGATGGCCAGGCCCGAGGCGCGGGTGCGGTCGCGTGCCAGCACCGACAGCAGCAGGGCCAGGCTCAGGAAGGCCAGGCCCAGCAACACCGAGCTCAGCACGAAGCCGGCGTAGTGGTAGACCCCGGCACTTCCGAAGCGCTGGAACAGCAGCACGGCCACCAGCGCAAATCCAGCCAGCGTTGACAGCGTCAGTGCCGCAGCCAGACCAAGGTACTTGCCCAGCAGCAGTTCCAGTCGCGTAATTGGCAGCGCCAGCAGCAGGTCCAGCGAGCCACGCTCGCGCTCTCCGACGATGGCGTCGAAGCCCAGCAGAAGCGCGATCAGCGGGATCAGGTAGATCACCAGGGACACCAGGCTGGCGATGGTCAACTCGATCGATCGTGGCCCGATCTGGCCCTGGGCAGCTGCGCCGAAATAGGTGATGGCCAGCGAGAACAGCGTAAACACCAGCGCCACCGCCAGCACCCAGCGATTGCGCAGGCGGTCGCGGAACTCCTTGGTGCCCAGGGCCGTGATCTGGCTGAGTTGCACGCGCCCGCTCATGAGGCCTCCCTGAGGTCGAAGTACACGTCTTCCAATGTGGGTTCCTTGATCTGCAGATCGTGCAGGCCGGCTGGCGCCAGCAAGGCGAGCAGCGGCATCTTGTGCTGGCGCGGGCAGCGCACCAGCAACTCGACGGGGCCGCGCCGTTCCAGCCGGAGATCGGAGCCGGGCAAGGCGGTCGGGATCGATTGCGCCAGGGCGTCCAGCTTCTCGGGTGGAGCGCTGACGAGTACGGTCAGCGGCATGCCCGAACGTTCGCGAAGATCCTGCACGCTGCCCAAGGCCAGCACGCGGCCGTTGCCCAGCATCGCCAGCGCGTCGATGCGCTGTTGAAGCTCGGCCAGGATGTGGGAGCTGATCACCATCGTCACGCCCTCGGCGCGCAGCGCGTCGAGTTGGGCGTAGAAGTCACGGATGGCGCTGGGGTCCAGGCCGGTGGTGGGCTCATCGAGCAGCAGCAGGCGTGGGCTGCCTAACAAGGCTTGGGCAAAGCCCAGGCGCTGGCGCATGCCCTTGGAGTATTCGCGCACCGCGCGGCGTGCAGCGCTGCGCAGGCCGACGCGCGCCAACAGCGGCTCACACTGGCTGGCGGGGGCGCCTTTGAGGCGAGCGAAAAACTGCAGCGTCTCCAGGCCGCTGAGGTTGTCGTAGAGCACCAGGTTCTCAGGCAGATAGCCGATGCTGCGGCGCGCCTCGCGGAAGTCGCGACCACCGACTTCGCAGCCGTTGACGCGAAGGCTCCCACTGCTGGGCGTGATCAGGCCCAAGACCAGCTTGAACAGCGTGCTCTTGCCGGCACCGTTGTGGCCGATCAGACCGAACAGCTGGCCTCGCGGCACGCGCAGGTCCACGCCGTCCAGTGCCAGCAGCGGCGCGCGTGCGCTGCCGTATTGCTTGGTGACACCCTCGAGGTACAGGGCATCAGCGGAATTGCTTGTCACGCCATTCGCTCCAGTTCTTGTGTTGCGGCAGCATGGCCGGATGGGCGTCCACGACGCTCGGTACGCGCAGCACCGGGAATTGCTGGCCGAGCAGTCGCAGTGCCTGCACCGCCGGGCTGCCCAGCAGCAGCTTGACCGAGGGGTGTCGCCACTGCAGGCGGTCCACCAGATCGTTGGCTTCGTAGGGCAGGTCGCCGACGCCGTCGCCGTCCCGGTCCCAGCCCAGGTAGTTGCTCCAGTGATTGCCCTTGCCGGGCTTGCTAGCGCCCCAGCGCTCGTCACGTGCGCCCACATAGCGCACCTGCTCGCGGTTGGCGATGAAGTCGTTGCTCTGCACGGTATTGCGCGTGGAGCCGGCCGACAGGTGGACGCCGACATGGTTGTCCACCACCAGGTTGCCACGCAAGGTCGCGTACTCGACGTCGTAGATGAAGAAACCGCGGTTGTTGCCAGCGACGACATTGCCTTCGATCACCGAGTCCTGCAGCGTGCGCAGCATGATGCCGTGGTCCGAATTGCCCCAGGTTCGGTTGTTGCGAACGATGTTGTCGCGCACCTCCATCAGCGCCAGCCCGCCGCGGTTGTTGTAGCTGTCGTTGTCCTCCCACAGGTTGTAGTAGGAGTTCATGTAGTGCGTGCCGTACCGGCTGTGGTGCAGCTTGTTGCGACGGAACTCCGCGTGGTGGGACACGTCCACATAGAGTGCGTCGCGCACGAAGCTGACGTTGTTGCCGCTGATTCGAGCGCCGCGGGTGTTGTAGAGCTGAATGCCGTTGCCGCGCTGCGAGGAATTCACGTCGCGCAGGCCGGTGATCAGGTTGTTCTCGATGCGCACGTCGTCGGCCTTCTCGATCCACAGGCCGAACAGGTTGTAGACCAGGTCGCAGTGGCGCACCACGGCGCGGTGGCTGCCGGGCTGGATGTAGATGCCAGCGTGCTGCTCCTTCAGGCCGTGGCCGGAGTCGCGCACGATCAGGCCTTCGATGGTCACGTCGGGTGCGGCCACGCGTATCGTGTCGCCGCGCTGGCCGCCACTGAGGGTGGGCCGGCCTCGGCCGCGCAGCGTGAGTGGCTTGGCGATGTGCAGATTGGTGTCGTAAAAGCCTCGCTCGACTTCCACCACATCGCCGGCGGCCGCGCGCGTCACCGCAGCCTGCAGGTCCTCGCCAGGCATGACGCGCCAGGTGGCGGCCCAGCCGGGGCCGGCCAGCAGCAGGCACAGCACAATGGCGATGCGTCTTCTCATGCGACCAACCGCCCCAGGGCCTTCAGCGTCAGGAAGAGCACGGCGCCGATCAGCAGGTTCTTGAACGCGACGTAGCTGATCATGTCCATCCAGCCGGCCACCCGGTAGTTGGCGCGCCACCAGGGGCCGTCCTTCACATAGCGGCGGCCGTTCATGCGGATCAGCACCTCGTAGGCGCTCCATCCGAACCACCAGCCGATGATGGCAGCGGACGACAGGCGACCGCTGGCAGCCAGCAGCCAGGCGAGCGTGGCTGCCAGAGCCAGTGAAATGCCTGCGATCTGCAGCGCGCGCTGTGACTGCCAACCTTCGCGGCTCCAGGGCAGCAGATGGTCGCGCAGTTCCAGAAGCAGCCAGCCCAGGCCGCTGCGGCCGGCCTTGTGATACGGCGCTGCAGGCTCAGTCGGCATGCGCGGGTCCGGCCCTTGTGCCGCCTTGGCGCTGACGGCCGGCACGGCGTCGATCGGGATGAAGTAGCCGTCACGGCCGATGGGCGTGATCAGCAGCCCGTCGCGTTCGCGGCGCTTGCGCTCCTTGGCCAGCGGCGGGCAGCCCATCTGGTCGGTGTACAGCACCATGCAGTCCAGACAGTGCAGGCATTCGCGATGGTCGATGCGGCCGGCGGCGTCAATCGCCTGGGCGCCGCAGCCGACCGCGCAGGCCTTGCAGCTGTTGCAGTCCTGCTTGCGCCTCAGGCCGAACCAGCGGAAGGTGCTGGGCATGGCCAGCGAAGCGCCCAGCGGGCAGATGTACTTGCAGTAGGGGCGCTCGATGAAGATCGACAGGCCCAGGATCAGCGCGACAAACAGGCCATAGGGCCAGGCCCGGTTGCCGATGCCCACCAGGAATGTGGTCTTGAAGGGCTCGACCTCGGCCAGGATCTCGGCGCGGCCCATGTCGAACATCGAGACCGCCAGCAGACCCAGGAAGATGGCGTACTTCAGCCATTTGAGCCTGTCGTGTAGCGCCTGCGGCACCGGCTTCTGCCAGCGCTTGAGGCCGATCTTTCGGGCGATCTTGAAGATCGCCTCCGACAGTGAGCCGAAAGGGCACATCCAGCCGCAGAA
This sequence comes from Paucibacter sp. JuS9, assembly GCF_044043925.2. Classification (NCBI taxonomy): domain Bacteria; kingdom Pseudomonadati; phylum Pseudomonadota; class Betaproteobacteria; order Burkholderiales; family Sphaerotilaceae; genus Roseateles; species Paucibacter sp. JuS9. Next base: position 2,434,137 of record NZ_CP194172.1, on the reverse strand, counting down.
CAGGCCACGGCCGAACAGGAACACCGTGACGATGATGAAGATCCAGAAGACGAAGATGAAGGGGTCGCTGAGGAACAAGGACCAGGTCCACTGGAACAGCAGGCTGTGGAACCAGGTCAGCACCTGGGTGATCGAGGGCTGGGCCATCACGCCGAAGCCGACGAAGACGATGGACAGTGCCCAGGCGCTGTACTTGAAGGCGTTGACCGGCCACTTGTTCTTGTGGGTTGAGAGGCGCGTGAGGCGCTCGCGCAGCGCGTAGACCACCGTCACGGCGATCAGCAGCGCGCTGAACAACGCGATCTCCAGCGCGCGGCTCTTCCAGATGCGCACCCAGGGGGCATCAGGCTCGATCACCTGCGGGCGGTCGCCCTCCAGCCATGCGCCTGGCAGCCAGTATTTGCTCTCGAACACTGCGAAGCTGCGCTGTCCCGTGGCGCGATCCACCCGGTTGCCCAAAAACGCCAGCTTCCATGGATAGGCGGCTGAGAAGGCGTCAGACCGGATCACGAAGATCGCCGACTCGGTGTAGGCCGGAGCCCCCTCTGCTTCCAGTCCGTAGAGGTTGTAGGCGTCCAGGTCGCGGAAGGTGAAGGCATCTGCACCCTGTTTGACCTGCACTCGGTCGTAGATGCCGCCGCGCACGAAACCCGAGCCCTTGAAGGACTCGGCACCGGCGCTGCGCAGCACGAAGAGCGCCTGCTCGCCCTCTTTCAGGCGCGAGCGCAGCGTGGCGAAGCCACTCTTGCCCAGCAGGCTTTCGCCCAGGTCCGGATGGTTGAGGTCGCCGAACCACAGCTCGATGAAGGGCTCGGTGCTGCGCTCAAGGCCAAGCTGCTCCGGCATCACGCGCAGTTGCTGCACGGCGCCGACCTGCACCAGTTCGTCCCAACGGTAGTGGCGGCCACTGCTCGCGAAGCGCGCGGCATCGCGGCGGGTCGGTTCGATGATGCCGACCTGGCGCGCCACGGCGGCGCCGGAGAGCTGCATCACCTGATTCTGCGCGATCACGGTGACGGTGGCGCCCGAGATGGCGTCGACGCCCAGCACGTTCTCGTCCGGGCGCGAAGGCCCCACCTCAATCTGGTCGGTGACTGACTTGCCGAGGTATTGGTTGTTGAACTTGATCAGCGTGGACTCGGGAATGCCCAGCAGAAGGATGGGCTCAGAATGCTTGAGCACCTTGACGCCCACATAGCGCCCACGCACATCCATGCCGATCAGAGTCACCACTGGCTTGCCGGAGTAGGCCGGCGTGTCGGTGATGTCGGTGGACAGCATCACATAGCCGAGCAACTGCTTCTTGCCGGGCTGCTGCGGATCGGCCGCGCCATAGGCCTCGACATAGGGCGGTTGCCCTTTGCGCGGCGAAAAACTGCTGGCGCCGGGAAAGACCTCGGCGCAGGGCACCAGCGCGCACAGATCGGCGGCAGTGGCCAGGTCGGCTGGCAGATGGGCCTCGTAGGCCTGGGCCATCGCGGACTGCGCGCCTATTTGCAGCAGCAGTGCAAGAAAAAGCGCGGCCAAGACCCGAAGGCTGGCCGCGAACTGTCGAACTACCGGCATTGTTATGTCCTCGGACCGCGCCCCGTGCTCGAAACGGGACGCGGCCGCTCCCTCATCAGGCTTCCACAATCATGCGAGTGCGCATCTCAAGGTGCAGTGCATGGCAGAAGTGCGTGCAGTAGCACCAGTACACGCCGGGTTCACCGGCTGTGAAGGTGACCGAGGCCGTCTCCTGCGGATTGACGATGAAGTTGACGTCGTGGTTCGGAATGGCGAAGCCGTGCGTCAAGTCCTCGATCTTGTCCAGATTGGTCAGGATCAGCGTGACCTCGTCGCCCTTCTTGACCTTGAACTCGCGCAGCGAGAAGGCTGGCGCCTGCGAAGTCATCTTCACGGTGACCTTCTTGCCGTTGCGGACCACGCCGGATTCCTTCGGATCCTTCACCGCGTTCGGGAAGTCGTCCAGTGCATAGACCTGCTTGGGCTTGACCAGATCGCGCTTGAAGATGATGAAGTCATGCGGCTCGCCACGCACCGGGTGGTCGGCCAGCAGCACCATCTTCTCGCCCGACATGTCGATGATCTGCTCGTTCTCAGCGTGCAGCGGACCCACGGGCAAGAAGCGGTCCTTGGAGAACTTGCAGCCCACCGCCAGATACTTGCCGTCGGCGGCGATGGTCTCGGACTGCGAGCCGTTGATGTGGCCCGGCTGATATTGCACGTCCAGACGATCGACGACGTATTTGGCGTTCTTGTCGCCCTTGTGGAAGGCGATCGCCTTTTCGACGTTCCACTTGACGATCTGGCTGTCGAGGAACAGCGTGGTGTAGGCGTTGCCGCGGCCGTCGAAGGCCGTGTGCAGGGGGCCCAGGCCGATCTCGACTTCGGCGGCGATCGCGCCGTCGATCTTCTCGAGCTTGCCGTCGAACCACTCCAGCACCTTGGCCAGCTCAATCACCGTAGCGGTGGGTGATAGCTTGCCGGCGCAGATGAAATACTTCTGGTCCGGGCTGGCGTTGACGCCGTGCGGATTCTTGGGCACCGACACATAGGCAGTCAGGGCGCTCTTCGGATCCTTGTTGGCTTCATGGGTTCCGTCCACCACCGGCACCTTGGAGTTGCCGAAGGTCTTGAACTTGCCGGCCTTCACTGCTTCTTCGATGCGCGCGATGTTGAAGAAGATGCAGGCGTCGCGCTCGGCGGACATCATGTCCTCGTACTTGGCACCCATCTCGGTGTTGTACTGGTTCGACGCTGCCAGCTTGCCGTCATAGGAAGTCGCTACCAGGTCGCAGTTGCCGTCGATCAGCACTTGCCAGCGCACCTGCATGGTCTCCGCATCGACGCAGCTGAACAGTGAGCGGTACTTGCTCGAATCCTCAGTGCCTGCGTTGGGCAGCGGGATACCGAACTCGCCACCGCAGAACACACGCGTGGTGTAGTTGATCGCCGGATCGACCGGGTCGCGCTTGTCCGGGAAGATGCCGTGGAAGCCCTGCACATTGGGCAGTTGCGTGATCTTGTCGCAGACGAAGTAGTCCAAACGGATACGGGCGATGCGGCTGTTGATCTTGTCGTTGATCCAGGCGTAGCGGCCGTCGTAGTTACCGTCCTTGTAGGAGGCGTGCGTGTGGTGGGTGTCGCCGACTGAGTAGCGCAGCGAGCCGTCGGCCTTGGTGCCCATGATCTTCTTCGACTCGTTGGTGTGGCCCCAGCCCACCAGTGCATCGGGAACGAAGCAGGGGATACGCAGCAGCTCGCGGCCGGAGGGCAGACCGAGAACGCGCATGTCACCGGTATGACCACCGCTCCACAGGCCGTAATAGCTGTCCAGCTCACCAGGTTTCAGGTGCGTGCTATTCGCTCCGTGTGCCGCGGCGGGTGCCGAGCCGGCTGCCGCTGGCGCGCCAGCTTCGGGCTTCTTCTCTGCGCAGGCTGCAACCCCCAGCGTCAGGCCGGTCAGTGCTGCGGTGTTGATGAAGCGGCGGCGGGCCATGCCTGCGGGCACGGTGTCGATGACGGTCTTCTTGTCTTCTTTCATGGTCATACCTCTCGGGGGAAAATTTCAGAGAACAGGGGGGGCGCGCGCGCTGGCGGCGGCGCGGCGCTGGCAACGGTGAGGGTGAATCGCTGTCTAAGGCCCAGCGTGGGCGGGCCCGGCGGAATGAAATCTGGCAGCCAAGCTGAGGCTGGAGGCGGGCCCCCGCCTGTGAGGCAGAGTGCGCAGTCGGGCATGGACGAGGAGGCTTCCTCGCCGGTCGACAGATCGACCAGACGCAGGCCGCCCGCGCTGCTGCAGACCAAGTCCAGCGCCGCGGGATGGATCAGCGGCGCGGCATAAGCCAAGCACCAGCTCAACAGCAGGCAGCCAAGCAGCCAGCGGCAGACACAAGGTCTGCGCAAGTGCGATAGCTGTAGGGTGCGCATGTTGGGAACTGGAGTGCAAGGGCAGGAGACGGGCGCATCCTCGCTACCGACGGTGAAGCTGTCCTTGAAGCAGTTCAAGATTCGCAATTAATCCAATAATATGTATCGTTGATATAACAATGTGCTGGTGCAGGAGTTCGCTAGCTCGCAGAATCCGCGCATGTTTCAACTGAGCGTCAGTTCCCACATGAAGATCATCAGCACCACTTTCCTTGGCCTGGCCTTGCTGGGTCTTGCCGCCTGTGGAAAACAGGAATCTGCCCCGACGGCGACGCCCGCGCCGGTCGCGGCAGCAGTGCCCGCGCCGGCTCCAGTGGCCGAAAACGCGCTGGGCAAGAGCGTCTATGGCAAGACTTGCGCCATGTGCCACGCTGCTGGCGTGGCCGGAGCCCCAAAGCCGGGTGACAAGGCCGACTGGGGTCCGCGCTTTGCCCAAGGCAACGATGTGCTCTACAAGCACGCGATCGAGGGCTTCACCGGCGCTAAGGGCATGATGCCTGCGCGCGGCGGCGGCGCCACGCTCAGCGACGATGAAGTCAAGGCCGCAGTCGACCACATGGTGGCGCTGTCGCGCTGATGTCATGAGCGGGCAGATGATGATGTTGCGGCGTCGGCCGCTGGTCCTCGGCCTGCTGGCGGTGGCATTGCTGCCGCGCCAGGTGATGGCCAACGGCGGATCCGTGCAGCGCGCCTCGGCACCGCTGCTGGGCACCCAGGTTGACATCACCGTCTCGCACCCCGATGCTGACCTGCGCCGCCAGGCGCTTGGCGCGGCTTGGCGCGAGATGCTGCGCCAGAGCGAGATGATGAGCCGCTATCGCAGCGCCAGCCAGGTGTCAGCTTTGGCGCGCGCCGCTGGAACTGCGGCCGTGCCAGTGGCGCCGGAGTTGATGCAGGTCTTGCTGGCCGGACAGCAGCTGGCGCGTGACAGCGAAGGACATTTCGACCTCACGGTCGGCGCCTATGCCGACTGGGGTTTTGAGCCGGGGCAGGCGCACATGGCCGAAGCCAGCGCCTTGCGGCGTCAGCAGCGCCTGGTGGACTACCGCGATCTGCAGCTCGATAGCGCGACCTTGAGCGCGCGCCTGCGCCGTCCCGGCATGCGTCTGGATCTGGGCGGCATCGCCAAGCTTCCGATTCTGCAGGCCGGGCTTCGCTCCCTGCAGTCCATGGGTATTCGCGACGCCCTGATCAACGGCGGTGGTGATGTGCTGTGCAGCGGCCAGCTGCAGGGGCGCGACTGGCGCATCGGTCTGCGCGACCCGCGCGAGCCGGCTCAGTTGCTGGGTGTGCTGAGCCTGTCCGGCGGCGTGGTTGCGGCCTCTGGCGATTACGAGCGCGGCTTTGACCTGGGCGGTCGTCGCTACCACCACATCCTGGACCCGCGCAACGGCCAGCCTAGCCAGGGCCTGCAAGGCCTGGCGCTGGTGGCGCGGGATGTCGAGGCTGTCAATGGCTGGGGCGCAGCCATGATGGTGGCAGGCGCGCCGATGGCAAGGCGTTGGTTGGCGGCCATGCCGGGCGTAGAGGCCATGCTGGCTGGCCCGCAGGGCCTGTGGCTATCGCCAGGCTTGCGCGGCCGGCTGGCGTCGGCATAGACGCGCCATAGTCAGTCCGAAGACCAGCAGTGCCAAGGCATGGCCGGCGCCGGCGAGAGCCAAGGCGGACGGCCAGCCGCGCAGCGTCGCCATTGTGCGCAGGGCCAGGCTCAGGCCCATGATGCCCAGCGCTAGCAAGGCCCAAGGGCTGTGCCGGGGCCGCAGCCCGGCCAGAGGTGGCAGCATCAGGGGCGCATGGCCGAACACCATCGCGAACACGAAGCCCAGCCACAGCAGATGCCAGGCGATGCCAAGGTTTGCCAGACCGGCACCAGCAGCCGCCAGCAGCCAGCCATAGCCGACCAACAGACAGATTGCCGTGTGCCCAGCCCAGCCGGGCGCGCGCCACTGCAGGCGCGCCAGATCGAAGCGCAGCAGCCACAAACCGAGCAGACCCAACAGACTCCAGCCCAGCTTCGCTGCGTGCTCCGGCGCCAGCCACAGCAGCAGCGGCAAGGTCGCGAACGAAGCCCAGCCCAGAAGGAAGGCCCGGCTAGCCCAGGCAGGCAGTGCGATGAAGCGCATCAGCTCGCGGCGCTCGCCGGCGATGGTCAGAACCAGGAACAGGCTCCAGCCCCAGCGCGCCGCCTCGAGCTCTCCCCACTTCAGGGTCAGTGCTGCGCCCAGCAGCGCCAGCGCGCCGCTGGCTTCCACCGCCAGGGGCAACGACCAGGCGCGCGTGTGACCGGCCCACAGATACAGCCCGCACAAGCCAGTCGCGCTGACAACCCAGGCGATCTGTGCCGGCAGCCAAGCTCCTGACAGGGCCAGCACCCCCCCCAGCGAGGCTGTGAGCGGAACCCAGAGTCCGCGTCGCAGCGCCGCCACCCGTTCCAGTGCAATCACGCTTCCAAAGAAGCCGGCCATCATCAGCGCTCCATGCATCAGCAGGGCCTGGCGGGCCAGTGGACCTTCGATGCTGAGGCTGCCCAGGCGCTGCAGGCCGCCGCCCAGACCGCATATGAGGTTCAGCACGGCGAGTAAGGCGCAGCCGGCCAGCGCCAGTCGCGGTGGACGCGCCGAGATATTCATGGCCTACCCGTCCATCCGAAGCGGGCGCGCAACTCAGGCGTCATGCGCTCTGGCGTCCAGATGCCGTCCCAGTCCATGTCGACCTCAATGACCCAGCCGGCGGGGCACAGGCGCTCCAGCGCGCAGCCAGCATCGTCGATCAGCTGGTCGGCCATCGGGCAAGTGGCGCTTGTGGGCAGCAGGATCAGCTCTGCCCGGCCCGGGGTCAGTGTCAAGCGCTCCACCAGGCCCAGCGCCACGATGCTTTCTCCAATCTCTGGATCGGCCACCTGGCCGAGCGCCCGCATGGCCTCGATGTGCAATGCACTCAGCGCCATCTCGTTCATGATTTCAGTCCTTTGCTGGTTTCGTTCGGCCGCGCAGCAGCCAGGGGCCGTAGCGTAGGGTCCATCCCACCGCGAGCAGCGCGAATCCGCCGGCCGCTGGCCCCAGCATCTCGGGGGCCATGGCCCCGAGCATGCGGGCGAGCGTCGAGGCCTGCAGCAGGCACTGCAGGGCCCACAGCAGCGCATCCACCGCAATGCTTCGGCCGTGCTGGACGGCGCTGACCCGGCTGACCATAGCCAGCAGCGTGGTTCCCATGAAGCCCAGGCTCAGCGCGTGCAGTGGCAGCAGTCCCAGCCGACCGGCCTGGCCAAAGCTGGTCAGCAGCAGCGCCGCGGCTTCCAGTGCGAAGCTCAGGGCCAGCCACAGGATTCCCAGATGCAACTGGGCCAGCAGCGGTGTCCTTAGTGCAGCAGCCAGCTCTCGACGCAGGCTTGCCTTCAGCAGCACAGCCGCGAGGCCCATGCAGGCCAGTGCCGCTGGCATGGTCATCCACGCCGGCGGCGCGGCGAGCCAGGGCGCTGCCAGATCCAGCCCACCGCGGAGCCAAATTCCCAGCAGCAGTAGTATCAACAGCCACGGTGCGCGCTTGCCCTGCTGGTGCAGGAAGGGACTCAGTCGTTGCAAGGCGACGGCAAACACCGTGGCGACACCGAACCACAGGCCCAGGCGCGCAGCCTGGCGAATCAACAGTGGCTGCATCAGCGCTGCGCCGGCCGCTGCCAGTGCCAAGGCCAGGGCGCACACGGCCAGGCCGGACGTCACGGCATAGGCATGATGAGCATCACCAGCTGCGCCCCGGCGACACAGGCCCAGCAGTTGGCCGGAGAGTCCGGCCAAGCCCAGGGCTGCCAACGCGAGCCCCCAGGTCAGCAGCGTCATGCTCGCCAGCGGGCCAGCCGCCGCCAGCACCAGCAGCCAGCCCAGCAGGAGTGCCGTGACGCTGGCGCTCAGTCGGCGTGCGTCCACCGGGGGCAAGCCCAGCCAACGCGGTACCGTCGTGAAGCAAAAGCCGGCGATGAAGCAGGGCATGAAGCTCAAACCCATCAGCAAGCCGTGCAAGATCGTGACGTCCAGTGGCGTAGAGGTCGGCTCCCATAGCTGCACCATCCACCATACCGTACTGCTTACCCACAAAAGGCCGCCGACTAGAAAGAGCGGACGGTGTGGTGCGATCAGAGGATCCGCACGCATGGTGCTAGTGCGGCAGGTAGAAGCTCGCCTTGGCTTCGAACGTGGTGTTGAGTTGCTCTTGGTTACGGGCTTGCAGCCGCACTTCGTGAGCACCCGACGCCAGCGCCGGGCTGTGAGGCAGGCGCAACTGCACCGGCAGCGCCACAATGGCTGCCGGAGGCACTGTCACCGTGCCGACTGTCTGCAACTGCAGACCCGGAAGGCCGCTGGCGCTCAGTGTGAGGCGCAGCGGCCGCTCCGTGCGGTTGATCAGTTGCAGTCGGTAGACGTTTTCAGTTTCGCCGTCGCCTACCTGGCGTGCCAGCGTGTTTCGGTCCTTGATCACATCGATCACCAGGTCCTGCCGGTGCGTCAGAGTCCAGCCGAAAGCCATCAGCATGGCCGCGAGTGCTGAGCCGTAGATCAGCACGCGCGGCCGCAGCGCCCTGCGCATCATCTGTGCTCGTGTCCAGCCGCCGGCCACGCCGTTTTCTGTGGCGTAGCGAATCAGGCCGCGCGGCGCGCTGATCTTGTCCATCACCTGGTCACACACGTCAATGCAAGCGGCACAGCCGATGCATTCATTCTGCAGCCCCTTGCGGATGTCGATGCCGGTCGGGCAGACTTGCACACAGAGCGTGCAGTCGATGCAGTCGCCCGTGCCCTGTGCGAGCAACTCGGCACTCTTCTTGGAGCGGGCGCCGCGCGGTTCTCCGCGCCGGGCGTCGTAGCTGATGATCAGCGAGTCGGCGTCGATCAGCGCGCTCTGGAAACGCGCGTAAGGGCAGATGTACTTGCACATCTGCTCACGCAGCCAGCCGGCATTGCCGTAGGTTGCGCCAGCGTAGAACAGCACCCAGAACAGCTCCCAGGGGCCGAGGGTGGGCAGGCTTGATGCCAGCGTTCGGATTGGCGTGAAATAGCCGACGAAGCTGAAACCGGTGACTAGCGCCAATCCGATCCAGGCACCATGTTTGGCGCTCTTGCGGACCAGCTTGGCTGCGCTCCAGGGGGCAGCATCGAGCTTGATGCGGGCTTGGCGATCGCCTTCGGTATGGCGTTCGATCCACAGGAACAGCTCGGTATACGCAGTCTGTGGGCAGCTGTAGCCGCACCACAGCCGGCCGGCAAGCGCGGTGAAGAAGAACAGCGCCAGCGCACTGAGCACCAGCAGTGCAGCAAGGAAGATGAAGTCCTGTGGATACAGCACCAGGCCGAGCACGTAGAAGCGCTGTGCTTCCAGATCGAAAAGCAAGGCTTGGCGGCCGTTCCACTGCAGCCAGGGCATGCCATAGAAGAACAGCTGGGTGATCCAGACCATGGCCCAGCGCCAATTGGTGAAACGTCCACTGACCGAGCGCGGGTAGACCTTGGCCTCGGCGGCGTAGAGAGAGCTGACCTGGCGGGCGGCCGAGGCGGAATCAGGAGGCATGGAGATCAGGCTTCTAGACTGCGCTTGGGCGTGGCACGCTGCCCATTCTTCGGTAGTGCGATCACCTTGCCGCGCGTTGCAGCCGCGCGCCGAGGTCGCAGCATGTCAGCCAAGCTGTGTCGGTCAAGTTGTTCAAGAAAGGCAGCCAGCGCGTCGTTGAATACGCCGGTCAGCGCGCAGGCGCCGGTAATGGCGCAGGCGTTGTTCTGGCCCAGGCACTCGACCAAGTAGAAATCAGGCTCCACGGCACGAACCAGTTCTCCGAGCATGATGTCCTCGGGCGGCAACGCGAGCTTCATTCCGCCACCTTTGCCTCGCACTGTGTTGATCCAGCCGCCCAGCCCCAGTTGGTGGGTGATCTTGGTCAGGTGCGCCTCTGAGATGCCATAGGCTTGCGCCACCTCGGCGGTTGTGCACAGGCGCTCAGGATGCTGTCCCAGGTAGATCAGCAGGCGCAGCGCATAGTCAGTCATCGTAGTCAGTCGCATCGCGATTTCCTTGCTTGCTGGACCAGTGGCTATCCCGGCAGTCCATCGGCACGCGGGCGCAGCAGTATCGGTGTATACCGCCACAGGTACAAGGCGAAGGCCAAGCTCCATAGCGCAGCCGACATCTGCACGCTTAGCATCAGCGCTGAAGGGATGGCCAATGGCAAGAACACGCGCACCAGGGCGGCTCCCAACATCGCCAGAAATGCTGCCTGCTCGAAAGGCCCAGCCTTGAGCGGCCGGCCGGTATGACCCAATGCAGTGCGGGTGATCATGCCGAGCGTTATCAGGCCGATCACGCCGACCGTCAGAGCATGTGTGGCGGGGCCGGCAACGATCCAGCCTAGGCTGGCGGCGGTACGTAGCGCCAGATGGATCGGTAGCCACAGATACGCGGCATGCAACACCCATACCAGCGGGTTGCGCAGGCTCTTCCACGGTTGCCACAGCCACCAGCGCAGCAGATGGGCGCCGAACGCCAGCGGCAGGACGATACACAGAGGAACGCCATCGATGCCAAGACCGTCCAGCAGCATCAGCAGCAGCACGCTGCCCAAGGCCGCTTTCTCGACTAGCGGCTCACGCTGCGCCTGCATGCCCGGCACTCCGTTGTTGGAGAACATCGGCACCACCCGGCCAGCCATCACCGCCACCATGAAGAGCACGATGTCCAGCGCCAGTGGCAGGAACGATCCCGGCGCCGTCGGCAACCAGCCCAGCAAGCTCAGGTGCAGCGCACCACTGGCCGCGCCCATCATCAGCAGGAGAGCGACAAAGAAATAGTTGCGCCGGTTGCCACCAGCGCGCAGCGCGCGCCACAAGCCCCAGGCCGCGAGCCACGGCACGGCCACGTTGAGCAGTGCCGCTGCCTCGGCATACGGCGTCAGAACCAGGACGCGCGCGGCAATCCACAACGCGGCAAGCGCCATCAGCGGACGCCCGGTGGGCGTGGGCTGCCCCGACCAGTTGCGCCCGGCAGTGAACAGAAAGCCGATGATCACGGCAAGCGCGTAGCCGAACACCATCTCGTGTCCGTGCCACACGGCGCCGCGCAGCCAGGCGCGGTCTAGAAGTCCGGAAAATTGCAGCGCCCACAGCGGCACCGTCAGCAGTGCTAGCGTGGCCGCCAGCAGATAAAAAGGCCGAAAACCCAGTTGCCACAGCGCGATACCGCCCTGCGCACTGGGGCGAGGCTCCTGCAAGGGAATGAAGAGGCTGTTCATGGCGGGGTCCAGTGCTCAGCCGCCGCAACTGCCGCAGCAGGTTTTTGCCTGCGGGCGACGGCCGATTCGGGTGCGCCATTCGAGAGGTCCGGCTTGCATCACCTCCCAGTCGAACTGCCCGGTCCATTGCGCCTGAAACTGTGCCTTAAGCGGCAGCGGCTCATGGTCGCTCAGCAAATCGATCCAGCCACCCACCGGCAGCTGTTCGAAGGTCGCGAAGATGCGGGCGTGGCGTTCGCGGGGTGCGATCAGGCGCACATCGATCAGGGGCATCCCGTGGGGCATCTGGGCTGTGTTCATGCTTCACTCTAAAGGTGTATGTAAGATGAAGCTATTGTGGGGTGCTTGACCGGTAAATGCAACTTTTTATATGCAGCTTTTGATCTGGTTCAAGCCCATGCTCGCCCGCGCAGTGGAGCATGCGGGAATGAAGACTTCTGTCATTCCGCTGGTCTACAGCTGCTCTGGATGTTCAGATGCCGCGCAACTCGCGAATCACTTGGCGGTGCGCCTGGACCGCGCCGGGCTGGCGGAGATGTCCTGCATTGCCGGGGTCGGCGGCGGCGTGCCGAACTTGGTCCGAAAGGCGCGCGAAGCGGCCGAATCCGGCAGGAAGATTCTGGCGCTGGACGGGTGTGTGCTGGCCTGCACCCGCGCCTGTCTCGGCGCGCAAGGACTGACACCGAGCCAGCATTTGCGCCTGCATGAAATGGGTGTGCGCAAGCACTACCACGCAGATTTCGATGCCGGGCAAGCGGACCAACTGTTTCAGAGGGTAGCTGACATCGCTGTGTCGCTTGTTGCGCCAGCGCCTTGCTCTGATCGAAGCAGTCAAAGCGCGGTCTGAGCCTGGGCGCTGACTTCAGGTGCAGAGCCACAGCGGTGCTCTAAGGCGACGCTGAACAAGTCCCCGCGATAGGGCGCGCCCTGGTTCGGGATGAGCTGCAAGGCACGAACCGCAGACGTAGCTTGCGGCTACGGCGAGAATTTGCAACGCAGCAGATCGCCCAAAGCAGGGATGCGCAGTGCGCGAGGGACTTTTTCAGCGTTGCCCTAAGCTGCCAGCAGGCCCGCTGGGCTGTGCTTGAGCGCGACCGTGACCATGAAGCCGAACAAAACCAGCGCCAGTACGAAGAACAGTGCCTTGTGCCTGCGCGTACGGCCACGTTTGAGCGCAAGCGAGCCCAGCACGATATAGAGCAGCAGCAGGACCAGCTTGGTGCCTAGCCAGTGCTCTCGCGCCGGGTTCAGTCCCAGCATCGTCCAGAGAGTGAGGCCAGCTGCGAGAAGCAACACGTCGATGGCCACGCTCAGGCGCCGCACCCAGGCAGCCATCGGCCAAGTTGCGCCAGCCAGCACGCCCAAGCCGCGAGCGGCAAACAGCGCACCGCTGGCGCTGACCAGCCCGATATGACTGTTGCGGAGCGTCATGTAATGGTCCAGCAGGGTCGGGCTCATGATCCGATCATCTCAGCATCAGAAGCGCCCGCGCAGCGCCAAGCGCCAGGTGCGAGGCGCCTCACTCCAGGTGTAGAGCGCGGAACGTTGGGCCAGGTCAAGGTTACCCAGATTGCTGGCGCCGAAGTCCAGGTCGAGTTTGGGGCTCATCGCATAGCCGACGCTGAAGGCGGCTACTGTGATGTCCGGCACCCGCTGCGGCGCTTGTCCGGTGACACCCGTGGTCAAGACCATGCCGGCCGAATGGTCGGCGCGCAGGCTGGCACGCCAGGCGCCATGCACCCAGTCGAGGCTGGCGCCCAGGCTGTGGCGAGGGCGCTTCTCCAGCCGCAGCCCGGCGCCGTCGCGCGCGTCAAGATACTGGTAGTTCAGCTGCAACGCGAAGCCTGTGCCCAGACTGTGGCGCACGCCGAGCTCCAGCCCGCGCAGGCGGGCATGCTCAACATTGTCAAAGCGCAGGGTCTGGCGCGTGCCGGCGCTGCCGATCAGCGTGGAAAGAACCAAGTCCTCCACGCGGTTGTCGAACAGCATGGCCTGCACGCCAGCGTCGCGACTGTCCCAGGCCAGGCCCAGCTCGGCCGAGCGATTGCTCTCGGGGCGCAACGCGGGGTTGGAGACATAGGTGTAGGGACCTTCGTCCTCAGTGAAACCGGGCGTGATCTGCTTGAGTGTCGGGGGCTTGAATCCTGTGCTGTAGCCACCTTTGAGCGTCCAGCCGGGCGCAGCGCGCCAGACGGCATACAAGCGTGGGCTCAGCTGGGTGCCGACGCACACCGCTGGACCTGCCGCTGAGCGCTGCGCAGCTGGTCGAAGGGCAACCCTGGCTGGTGGCGCAGCAGGGAGCGGATGCCGTGTTGATTCATCTGGACGCACGCCGGCTTATCGCCAGGGTGCCAGCAGCCGATGCGCTGTCGGCGCGACTGCAGTTCACGCCGGATGGTGTGCGGGTTTTGGTCTTCGGTGAGGGTCAAAGGCGGCAGCGCCTCGACACCCGGCGATGGCTGTTGCTGGAGCCTTGATTCAAGCCTCAGCCTGCGAGTAATGCGCCAGCCGGCGTGTGTCCGGGATGTGGATGTCGCGCTTGTCCACCCGGATAAGGCCCGCCTCATCCAGCTCACGCAGCACCCGGGAAAAATACTCTGGCGTCAGCGAAAGACGGGCCGCGATGGCCGCCTTGCTCACTGGCAGGGAAACCGTCAGCGGCCTGCCGCTGCTGCATTTCGAGGGGACTTCGTCCGCTTGATCAAGCAAATAGCCCACCACGCGTCGCAGCCCGCTGTGCAGGCAATAGGATTCCACGTCCCGCAACAGCCCCTGCATGCGCTGCGAAGCCCCGGCCAGCATCCGCAGTGCAAAGGCTGGATGCTTCAGTACCAGCGCGGTGACGGCGGTCTTGGGCACACGCACCAGCAGGGCAGGCGTCAGCGCCTGCACATTCAAGCCGTGGCTGTGCTCATTGAAGACGCACAGCTCGGCGATGGGCTGTCCCGGACCGGCCAGCTCAAACACCTTTTCTGCGCCGTTGTCAGCCACCGAGTAGACCTTCAGGTGGCCGGTGACGACCAGATGGAAGGCGTCACAGCGGTCGCCGGCCGCGAACAGCATTTCGCCGCGTTCCAGGCGCTGTAGGCTGCAGCCGTCACGGGCGATGCGCTCACGGTCCTGCGCCGGCAACTCGCTGAACAGCGGCAGCACGGAAAGATAGCGGACGAGATCGAAAGTGGTTGTCATGGTGCGCTCTCCCGGGAAACTTCTTGAGAGCGCGATTCTTCGGCCAGCGGCGCCAGCGAGTTTGACTAGCATCAAGCCTGAGCGGCGACTAGTTCGAGAGAACTATGTCGACAGGATCTACCCTCGTCCGTTCGAACGAAGCCGGGCCGCAGGCTCAGCGTCACGGCAGCTATACAGGACGTGCAGGGTAGTGTGACAGGCCTTGCACATCGAGAATGCGGATGTCGCGCTGTCGATCTCGATCAGGCGTGCGGCCTCCAGTTCGTGCAGCACTCGGGAGAAGTATTCCGGCGTCAGGCTCAGGCGCGAGGCCAGCGTGGCCTTGCTGACAGGTAGTGAAACCGTTATCACCTCGCCGCTGACGCAATCCTCAGCCTGTTGGTCACGAAGCAGGTAGCCGATGACGCGTTGCACGCCGCTGTGCAGCGCGTAGGCCTCAACGTCATGCACCAGGCCGTGGAGGCGCCTGGAGATGCCGGCCAGCATACGCAGCGCGAAGCGCGGGTCGTGCGCAATCTCGGTCAGCACGGCCTGCTTGCTGACACTCAGCAGCAGCGTGTCGGTCAGGGCCTGTGCATTGATGATGTAGGGCTTGCCGGTGAACATCAGCGCTTCGGCGAAGCTGTGGCCGGGAGCGACCAATTCGATCACCTTCTCCTGCCCGGCGGGTGAGATCGCATAGAGCTTGACTTGCCCCGTCACCGTGACATGGAACTCCTCGCAAGGCTCGCCGACGCGGAAGATGGTTTCGCCGCGCGCCACCCGCAAGAGCCGGCAACCGCCGGACAAGCGCTCCAACTCCGTAGGCGACAGATCGATGAACAGCGGCAGTACCGAGAGATAGCGAGGAAGGTCAAAGCTGCGGGCGTCCATTGGAAAGGCTCCACCGCCCAGGGGACGGCCTGCTGCGATTGTGTCGATCTTGCGTCTGTGCTGCCTTGACTCCGGTTAAGTCCGAAGCCGATCAAGGGTGCAGCAGTTCAGGCTGCCCCTGATATGGTGTGGAGCATGAATCTCCTGGGGAGGAGAGGGAATTCCGCGCACCTGGCGCTTGCTTCGGCCGCAATACGTCTCGGCCGAGCAAGACCCACCGCAGGATGGTGCCGAAGGTGGCGGTGCCGATGCCGCCCAGCGCCCGGCCTGGATTGGCGCGGGTGTCCGAGTCGGCATGGCGGGTGTCGCTGAACCTCTCGATCACGTGCTGCACACCCATCACAGCAGTCTTCGGACAGGGCAGGGGTTCGTCAGGCGCGTCCACATCGGCGGGGGTGAGGCGCATGTCTCCGCCGCTGAACATCGAGCGCATGGATGGACGTCCTTCCGTTCTCTTGTCGCAGGGGCGCTCCACCGTGCCAAATGTGTGAGCAGGGTGGAGAGTCTCGCGACGCCGGTTCAGCCCTGGCGCGCCAATTGGGCGTAGAGCGCCGTCAGCCGCTGTGGCAGCTGGGTGGGCTGGCGCACCTGGGCCCAGCCTTGGCGGCCGAACAAGTGCGGCAGGTAGGCATGTGCCTCTTCGTCGATGCTCAGGCAGAAAGGCGTGAGCCCGGCCTCACGTGCCTGCGCCACGGCGTGACGCGTGTCCTCGATGCCCCAGCGACCTTCGTAGACGTCCAGGTCGTTGGGCTTGCCGTCGGTCAGGATCAGCAGCAGGCGCTGGCGCTCTGGGCGCTGCGCCAGGCGCTCGGTAGCAGCGCGCAGGGCGGCGCCCATGCGTGTGTAATAGCCGGGCTTGATGGCGCCCACGCGGGCCTGCGCCGCCGCGCTCCAGCGCTCGTCGAAGGCCTTGAGCAGCTGCAATCGCACATGGCTGCGCCGTACCGAAGAGAAGCCCAGCATCTCGAAGGCATCGCCGCAGCCGTCCAGCGCCTCGCCGAACACATAGAGCGCTTCGCGGATCACATCGATCACGCGCTGCTCGTTGCTGCAGTAGGCGTCAGTGGACAGCGACAGATCGGCCAGCAGCAGGCTGGCCAGCTGGCGTTCGCCGCGGGCACGGCGCGCGAACACCGCCGGCTCGGCGCCGCGGCGGTCGCCCTGGCTGCCGCAGGCGTGGCGCACCCACGCATCCAGGTCCAGCGCCTCGCCGTCGGTGCAGCCGCGCTGCCATTGCGGTGCGGCGCGCAGCACCTCGAGGCGGCGCCGCATGCGCCGGGCGGTCGCGCGCAAGGCCGGCGGCGGCTCGAACAGGGTGCCAGGGCGCGCCTGCAAGGTGTGCACGGCGCAGTACGCGGGCAGCAGTCGCTTGCGCTTCCAGTCCCATTCGGGCAGCGCCAGCGGTGCACCCAAGGGCACATCGTCCTGTGCGGCGCTGGGCAGGTCGAGGTCGAACTTGATGCGCGAGGCGCCAGTCTGGCCCTTGCGGCTGAGGGTCAGGCGCTCCATGTCGTCGGCGGCGCGGCTGGCATTGCCGTCGTCCTCGTCGTCCTCGCCGCGGTCCAGCGAGGCACGCTCGCTCCAGGTCATGATGGATTCCAGCTTGGAAGCCAGCAGCAGTGGCGCGCGCAGCTGCGCGTCGGGATCTGCCTGTCGGCTGCGTCTGCGGGTGGCACCACCGTTGGCAGCCGCCGTTGCGCGCTGCGAGGCCTGGCTATCGCTGCGCTTGCCAGCGCTTGCTGCGGCCGGTGTGTTCACGGCCTCCAGCCACATCCAGACTGTCGCCACGTTGACTGGGTCGGCACGGGCAGCTTCCGGCGGCGCTTGATCTCCGTCGCGCAGTGCCGCATGAACTGCGGCTTCGGCGGCGTCCAGCGGCCGGCCGCTGCGCGGCGCTGGCCGTAGTGCCAGTTCGGCATGTCGCAGGCGCTCCCAGCGCGGACGCAGGCCGGGACAGCGCTGCAACGCACGCGCGCTGGCGGCCAGGTTGTCGGCGATCCAGCCGTGGCTGGGCTGGTAGGCGGCGGCCAGTGCGGCCAGCCAAAGATACAGATCGCGGTTGAGCTGCAGCTCGGCGTGCACGGCAATGCGCGGCGGCAGGGCCAGCGTGTCGGCATCGAGCTGCGGGCGCTCCGCGCGCAGTCCGCTGCCGGCCAGGCGTTGCAGCCAGTCGCGTGTGCCACCGCTGCGGGCTGCACCGGCCGGCACCAGGCGCACCCCCGGCGGCCCGCCAGCGGCGCGGAACAGCAGGCCGGCGCTTCGCTCGACCTCGGCCAGCGTGACGGCGGCCTGCGCATGGCTGGAGTCAGCCACGCGCGTGATGAAGCGATGCCAGCGTTCGCCGATCCACTCTTCCATCTCAGCGCTGCTCCTCGCGGCGTTGGCGCAGCGTCTCGCGCACTGCCTCCAGGCCGACTTTCCATTCCAGGTTGACGCCTGGCGTGGGCCGCGCGGCATGCGAGCTTTCGCACTCGGTCACGCATTGGCCGCACTGCACGCAGGAGAACATCATGCGTTTGATGTTGCGCGGGTTCAAGCGCATCGGGCAGGCCACGTCGCAGGCGCTGCCTTGCGGGGCCTGCTCGGTCTCGCAGCCGCGGCAGTCGCGCGCGCGGCGGCGGTCGAATGCCACCACCAAGGCCTTGGGGTTGGCCATCCAGGCCAAACTCTGGAACAGGCCGACCGCGCAGCCGAAGCGGCAGAACAGATGTCGCGCCAACAGCAGCTCGGCAGTGAAGACGCCGCCAGCGATCAGGATGAAGCGGGCCTCGGCCGGCGTCAGCGAGGCGCTCAGCAGATGACTCCAGACCCGCACCGGCGGCAGCAGATAGGTGAGCAGCGTGATCGACCACAGGAAGCCGAAGAAGGCGCAGCTGATGAAGAACAGCGGCCACCAGCGCGCATCGGGCGCCTCGCCCGGGCGCAGCGTGCGCTGCCGGTCCCACAGGCTGAAGCGGCCGCTGGCCTTGTGCAGCAGCGCGTTCAAGCCTTCCACCAGCGAGAAATGCGGGCACAGCCAGCCGCAGTAGAGCCGGCCCCAGCGCCAGGCGACATAGAGAAAGCCGCCCACCAGCGCAAGCGCTGGAAGGATGCCGCGCATGATCAGCGCCAGCGCGGCCTCGGTGGGCGTGACTTGATGCTGCGCCAGCGCGTCGATCCCCAGACTCCAGCGCAGGCCCAACACCCAGAGCTGTGTCTCGGTGAGATCGAAGCGCAGCAGGTTCAGCGCCGGTGCCAGGAGGAACAAGGCGAAGAAGGCCGCCTGCGCGAGGCGCCGCTGGCGCTGCAGACGCGCCAGTGGCAGCGCGTCGTTGCGCTGGAACAGGGCAGCGCGGGCCGGATCAGGCATGGCCGAGCACCGCGGCCGCCACCTCGGCCAGGGCGGCCACGGTCTCGCCGTCGTCGCTCAGAGCGGCGATCACCGCGGCCTGCACCGCATCAGCCAGCGGCAGGCCTGCCACTGCCAGGCGAGCAGCCATGACCAGCAACCGGGTGCTGGCGCTTTCTTCCAGATCGTGGTCGGTTAGGCGGCGCAGCGCCTGCGCCAGCCATACCAGCTGCGCGGCCATGTCAGCCGTGCAGCCGCTCTCGGCCTGCACGATGCGGGCCTCGATCTCGGGCGTCGGGTAGTCCAGCGCGAGCGCCACGAAGCGCTGGCGCGTGCTGGGCTTCAAGCCTTTGAGCAGGTTCTGGTAGCCAGGGTTGTAGCTGATCACCAGCATGAAACCTGGCGCGGCGGCGATCTGCTCGCCGGTCCGCTCGATGGGCAGGACACGACGGTCGTCGGCCAGCGGGTGCAGCACCACGGTGGTGTCCTTGCGCGCTTCCACGACCTCGTCCAGATAGCAGATCGCGCCTTCGCGCACCGCCCGGGTCAGCGGGCCATCGCACCAGCGTGTGTCGCCGCCGGCGATCAGGTGGCGGCCCACCAGATCGGCGGCGCTGAGGTCGTCGTGGCAGCTGACTGTGATCAGCGGACGGTTCAGCCGCGCCGCCATGTGCTCGACCAGCCGCGTCTTGCCGCAGCCGGTCGGGCCCTTGATCAGCAGTGGCAGCCGCGCCGCATGGGCCTGCGCGAACAGTTCGCACTCGCGGCCCTGGGCCGCGTAGAACGGTGCCGTCTCGCAGGCCTGGGCCAGCATGTTCATGCCGTCCTCAGCGCTGCGTTGCCGGCAATCCGCTCGTCCTCATCGCGGCCAGGGCCAACGAAGAAGGCGGCCAGATAGGTCAGCAGTCCGGCCAGGAACATCACGCCGCCGGCGACCCGCACCCAATAGAAGAAACGCAGTTGGTCTTGCGTGGCCATGAAGCCCATTGCGCCTTCGGTGGGGATGCGTTGCAGCCAGACCTGCAGGATGCCGGCGCCGGTCAGTGCCAGCACCATCACGGCCATGCCGATGCTCATGATCCAGAAACTCCACATTTCCCAGGCCTGGGCGCGCTTGGAATTGGCCTCGCGACCGCGCAGGATGGGCATGGCATAGCTGATCACTGCGATCACGACCAGCACATAGGCGCCGTAGAAAGCCAGGTGGCCGTGTGCCGCTGTAATCTGGCTGCCGTGGGTGTAGTAGTTCACCGGGCTCAGCGTGTGGATGAAGCCCCACAGGCCCGCGCCCAGGAAGCCCATCACCGCACAGCCCACTGCCCACAGCACTGCTGCCTGGTTGGGATGTTCGCGCTTGCGACGCTGCACCATGTTGAAGGCGAACAAGGTCATCATGAAGAAGGGTATGGGCTCCATCGCGCTGAACACGCTGCCCACCCACTGCCAGTAGCCCGGCAGGCCGATGAAGAAGAAGTGATGGCCAGTGCCCAGGATGCCGGTGACCAGGGCCATCGTGATGATCAGATACAGCCACTTGTCGATCACCTCGCGGTCCACGCCGGTGGTCTTCACCAGCACGAAGGCCAGCAGCGCGCCCATGATCAGCTCCCAGGTGCCTTCCACCCAGAGGTGAACGACGAACCACCAGTACATCTTGTCGCGCACCAGATTGCTGGGGTTGACGAAGCTGAACAGGAACATCAACGCCAGGCCCCACAAGCCCATCAGCAGCACCAGGGTGATCGCAGTCTTGCGGCCTTTGAGCACCGTCATGCTGATGTTGAACAGGAAGGCCAACGCCACCACCACGATGCCTAGCTTGGTAGGTAGCGGCTGTTCGAGGAACTCGCGGCCCATGGTGGCGAGGATGTCATTGCCGGTGGCTTGCGCCAGGGTGGCGTAGGGCACCAGCAGATAACCCAGGATGGTGGCTGCGCCAGCGGCCAGGAAGATCCAGAACAGCGCGATCGCCAGTTTGGGGCTGTAAAGCTCGGTCTCGGCCTCCTCTGGCACCAGGTAGTAGGCCGAGCCCATGAAGCCCATCAGCAGCCACACGATCAGCAGGTTCGTGTGCACCATGCGGGCGATGTTGAAGGGGATGTAGGGGAAGAACAGATCGCCGATCAGGTATTGCAGGCCCAGCGTGATGCCGAACACGATCTGACCGATGAACAACCCGATCGCGCCGATGAAATACAGGCGAGCGACGGACTGCGACTTGAATTTGAGCGTAGCGGTTTTCATTTCGTGCTTACCCCTCGATATTGGGCGGCCACTTCTCGGTGTCCACGCCGTTGGTCCATTTCAGGAACTCGACCATGTCGTCAAGCTGGGCATCCGTCAGATGGAACTGGGGCATCTGGCGCCGGCCTGGTGCCTGGGTGGGTTGGGCCTTCATCCATGCCTTGATGAAGTCCGGGCCGCGGCGCGTGTAGACATTGCCCAGTTCGGGGGCGAAATACGCCCCTTCGCCCAGCAGCGTGTGGCAACCGATGCAGTTGCGGGTTTCCCAGATGTGTTTGCCGCGCACGACGGCCGGGGTGATGTCGCCCGACTTCGAGCGCGCCGGGATGCGTTGCTCGGTGTCGAAGATCAACACGGCAAACAGCAACACGAAGAATGCCGTGCCACCGTAGAAAATATTGCGCGCCATCTGGCTGGTGAAGCCTCGGCTCATGGTCATCCTCCGGGGATAGATTGGGATGCCGACAGCCTAGGGAAACGCTCGGGAATTTCCTTGAAGCTGTATAAGAAATCCAAGTTTTGCGTCGCTTGGGATCCCCTGCGTGGCGGCTACGCTGCAGAACTGCGCTCGGGGACTGCTCCCTCGTACACTGATCTGCATGAACATTTCCTCATTTGATGAACTCTTGCTGGCTGCTCGCCAGCAAGCGGAGCCTCAGCGTCTGCTGATGGTTTTTGTTGGCGCAAGCCTTGGCGAGGAGGCCAGCCAAGCCGAGCGCGCAGCCTTCGAGCAGGGAGCCGGCGGCGAGATTACTCCTCTGATGTGCGTCGACAAGTGCGTGACGGAGCTGTCCGACTTTGCATCTCTGGCCGGCGAAGCTGACACCATGGCGCAAGCCTGGGTGCTGGTTTTTGCTGGGGCAATTGCTGCCGCAGCCGAGGCGCGTGAAGTCGACACGGCGCTGCGCAAACTGGTTGAGTCGGTCCGTGTCGGGCAAGTGCAAAGTTTGGCCGTCTTCAATCGCGAAGGGCAGGCAGTGATGCTTCGCTGATGCGGCCGACTTGAGCCGCTGCGCCCCAGGGCCTTGGGGCAAGCAGGCGTTTTCGGGCGTCTCCTTCGGCATGGTCTGCTTGGCGCTACGACTCGGCGTTGGCTGAGACGCTACACCGCCAGAGGGGCCTCAGGGGGGCTGCCCTGTGTCGGCCAGGTGTTCCCGCTGCAGCGCAGTCGCGCCCGCGGTACTGGCCGAATTCCGCGTTTCAGCCACCGGTCGGGTCACCCTGCACGACGCGGTGATAGGCGACTCCTGCGCTGAGGTCTGCGCTATTCAGCGAGCGCGTCGAGCGGCTTGCATGCCGGCCTGTTGAACGCAGCCGAGCCTCGAACAACCCGTCATGCCCTAACGCCATATGTCGTGGAGCACTTCTGGCCTTGATGTGGGACTTGTCCTGGGTCAGTTCAGAACGATGCTCGCGCAATGTCGTCTCCCGCATCGGTGTTTTCAGCTGGCAGCGCACCGGGTTTGCGCCGGCGCAAACTCTGAGCAGTCTTTCGGTATTCGCCTCCTGGCACTACATATAGTGTCCGACATCGAATCGAAACACTAAATGTGTGTGTTTCATTCGGCTTGCCGCTGAAGAGAAGTGCCATGTGCGCGCATCAGAGACCTACCCTTCTTTGCCCAGACGCCGCCGCAGCGGCAGACACAACATGTCCATGAAAATCCCTGCTCAGACCGATTCATTGCCTGGACTGCCTTCCTTGATCAGCAAGCGCAATGGGCGTGAGCTGGCGTTCGATCCCGAGAAGATCGTTCAGGCTCTTGTCCGGGCGGGTGCTGCTTGCGATGAACTCGACGCTGGCGGCGCGCGGCGCCTCACCTACGAGCAGGTCTTGCCTTCGCTTGCCGCACAGCAGATCTGCAGGCCGTCTGTCGAGGCGGTGCAGGATCTGGTTGAGGCGGCGCTGTTCGACGCCGGGTACCGCCGGACACTTCGCGCCTATGCCGTCTACCGGGAACAGCACCGCAGCCTGCGCAAGGCTCGGCAGACCCTGGTCGATGTGCAGGCGACGATGGACGAGTACCTGGGTCAGCAGGATTGGCGCATCAAGGCCAATGCCAACCAGGGGTGGAGCCTGGGCGGGCTGATTCTGAACGTATCCGGAAAGGTTGTGGCCAATTACTGGCTGGACCAGGTCTACCCGCCTGAGATCGGCCAGGCCCACCGGGAGGCCGACATCCACATCCATGACCTCGACATGCTGAGTGGCTACTGCGCCGGCTGGTCCTTGCGTACGCTGCTAAACGAGGGGCTGAACGGTGTTCCCGGAAAAGTTGAAGCCGGCCCGCCCCAACATCTGAGCAGCGCGGTCGGGCAGATCGTCAATTTCCTCGGCACCTTGCAAAACGAGTGGGCGGGCGCACAGGCCTTCTCCAGCTTCGACACCTATCTGGCGCCCTATGTGCGCAAGGATGCTCTGGGCTACGCGCAGGTCCGCCAGGCGATGCAGGAGCTGATCTACAACCTCAACGTCCCTTCGCGGTGGGGCACGCAGACGCCGTTCACCAATCTGACCTTCGACTGGACTTGTCCGGACGACCTGCGAGAGCAGGTGCCGATGATCGGCGGGCGGGAGATGCCGTTTTGCTACGGCGATCTACAGGTCGAGATGGACCTGATCAACCGTGCTTACATCGACGTGATGATGGCCGGGGATGCCAAGGGGCGCGCCTTTACTTTTCCGATCCCCACCTACAACATCACCCGGGACTTCGATTGGGACAGTCCCAACTCGCAGGCTCTTTTCGAGATGACGGCGCGCTACGGATTGCCGTATTTCCAGAACTTCCTGAACTCCGAGCTGCAGCCGAATATGGTGCGCTCGATGTGTTGCCGGCTTCAGCTCGACCTGCGCGAGTTGCTCAAACGGGGCAATGGCCTTTTCGGCTCTGCCGAGCAGACCGGATCCCTGGGGGTGGTGACTGTCAACTGCGCGCGCCTGGGCCATCTGCACGCCGGTGATGAGTCTGGACTGCTGGCCGCACTGGATCGCCTACTGGAACTAGGGCGCGACAGTTTGGAGATCAAGCGCAAGGTGATCCAACGTCTGATCGATGAGGGATTGTTCCCCTACACGAGGCGCTACCTGGGAACTCTGCGCAACCACTTTTCGACGCTGGGAGTCAACGGCGTCAACGAGATGCTCCGCAACTTCAGCGCGGACCGGGAGAACATCACGACGCCAGCCGGCCATGCCATGGCGGTGCGTTTGCTGGACCATGTCCGTGCGCGCATGGTGGAGTTCCAGGAACAGACCGGGCATCTCTACAACCTGGAGGCAACGCCGGCGGAAGGAACGACTTACCGCTTCGCGAAGGAAGACCGCAAGCGCTTCCCAGGAATCCTGCAGGCGGGAACACCAGAGCAGCCCTACTACACGAACAGCTCGCAACTGCCGGTGGGCTTTACCGATGATCCCTTCGAGGCGCTGGAGCGCCAGGACGAGTTGCAGCGCAAGTACACGGGAGGCACCGTGCTGCACCTGTACATGAACGAGGCGGTGTCAAGCAGCGCGGCCTGCCGCGAACTGGTGCGCCGGTCCTTGTCGAGCTTCCGCCTGCCCTACATCACTGTCACGCCAACTTTTTCGATCTGCCCCAAGCATGGCTATCTGAGCGGGCATCACGAGTTTTGCCCCAGATGCGACGGTGAGTTGCTGGCCTGCAGCGAAGCTGCCTGCGCCTGAAGAACCTCACATTCCCCGATCTCTACTCTCCACAACCAGGCCCAAGGAGGCCAAGCACCATGCAACGACAACAGAACCAGTCCTTCAATCAAGTCCAGTCTCCGCTGTTGCGCGATGAGGAGCGGCAGCGCTGCGAGGTATGGACGCGGGTTATGGGATATCACCGCCCGGTCAGTTCCTTCAACACAGGAAAGCAAGGTGAGTTTCGCGAGCGGCTGCACTTCGAGGAGTCGCGTGTGCCTGCGGGACGCTGAGCACAGGGAAGGGCAGCCAGATGAAGGATCTTTGCGTAGGCGGGCTGACGCCGTTCAGCACGTCGGATTGGCCGGGACATCTGGCTGCTGTGGTGTTCGTGCAGGGGTGCCCCTGGCGCTGCACGTACTGCCACAACGAGGACTTGCAGCAGCGATCGGCAGCCAAGCTTGATGGCGGCACACTGTTGGCATGGTTGAAACGTCGTCGGGGCCTGCTCGACGGCGTCGTGTTCAGCGGCGGAGAACCTCTGATCGATAGGAGCCTAGCGAGCGCGCTTGAGCAGGTGCGCAATCTGGGTTTCGCGACAGGACTGCATACTGCTGGCATCTATCCGGCCAAGCTGAAGCAGATCCTGCCCTTGCTCGATTGGGTCGGGCTGGACCTGAAGGCTTCGCTCGATGCCCAAGGCAGCTACAGCCGGGTGACGGGGGCCAAAGGCGCCCATCGGCCCGTGCTGCAGTGCCTGGACCTGATTGTGGAAGCGCATCACCGCACAGGCCTCAGCTATGAGTGCCGCACGACCTATCACCCAGAGTGGATCGATGAACCTCAGCTGCTGAGGACCGGAACCCAGTTGGCCGCCCGGGGCGTGAAGCACTGGGTGCTGCAGGAAGCCCGGGCGACACAGCATTGGCAGCCGGCCCAACATCTGACGTCAAGCTTCGACAGGCTGTCGTGGCTGCTGGATCTGCTCAAGGTGCACGTTCCCAGTCTGGTCTTGCGACCAGCGGCGGTGGCGTGAGCGCGCGGGGTTTATGCCCACCATTTGTGGTGGCCTCGCGTTCACTCCGCCTTGCTGCTGCACACATCAATTCCCTTCTCCGCGTGCCCAATTTGCACAGTCAGCGGACGACGAAAATTCTCCGTTCGTCCGAGCCGTCGCCATCTTGCCGCCTTTGCTGTTGACGGGCGCTACAGGCTCCAGCAAGCCGAAGCCGGTAGATCAGATGGCCGCTCGTGTTCGGCAGCATCGATGCTCGCTCAAGAAGCGCCTACTGATCAGTGCAGCATGTGTTGCATCGCACAGACCGAAGAGCCGCGTGTAATGGTGTGGAGCTGTGGGCTGCTGAATCAACGCAGCTTGAAGCTCGCGACAAGCTCAGTCAGTTGCTGCGCCTGGTTGCGAAGGCTTTCGGCTGCGGCAGCGCTTTGCTCCACCAGCGCTGCGTTCTGCTGTGTTACCTGATCAAGCTGGCCAACTGCTTCGCCGACCTGGCTTATGCCGCGCGACTGCTCGCTGCTGGCGCTGGCGATCTCACTGATCAACGTGCTGACCCGCTGAACCTCGGCCACGATGTTCTGCATAGCGCCGCCGGCATGCTCGGCGAGCCGGTTGCCGTCCTCGACCTGGCGCTGACTATTGCCGATCAGACTCTTGATCTCGCGGGCCGCCTCGGCGCTGCGTTGAGCCAGGCTGCGGACTTCGCCGGCCACCACGGCAAAGCCGCGGCCCTGTTCGCCGGCGCGCGCAGCCTCCACCGCTGCGTTCAGCGCCAGGATATTGGTCTGGAAGGCGATGCTGTCAATGACACCGATAATCTCGACGATCTTGTTCGACGACACTGAGATCGCGTGCATGCTGCTCACGAGCTCGTTCATCACCTCGCCGCCACGGTTCGCGGCTTGGCTGGCTCCGCCAGCCAGTTGCTGTGCCTGGGCGGCTGTCTGTGCGTTGTTGCGCACGGTGCTGGAGAGTTCCTCCATCGTCGCAGCGGTCTGCTGCAGATTGCTGGCCTGACTCTCGGTGCGAGCGCTGAGGTCGGCGTTGCCTGTCGCGATCTCGCTGGATCCGGTGCTGATGCTCTCGCTGCTGTCTCGCACCTGGCTCACGATGACGCGCAGGTTCTCGGTCATGCGACCCAAGGCTTGCAGCAATTGAGCCATCTCGTTGCGGCCGCTGGCCCGTATGCTGGCGCTCAGATCACCGGCGGCGACCTGCTCTGCCAAGCCCAGGGCCTGGCGAATCGGGCCAGTGATGGAGCGACTCACTTGCCAGGCTAGCCAAGCGCCCAGCGCAATGGCGACGAGTGTGCCCACGATGTTCAGCATCAACACCTGACGCTCCTGCTGCCGGGATTCGGTGTACTCCTTGGCCGCCTCGTCGATCTGCAGCTTGATCAGTCCGTCGACACCCTGCTGGGCATCGGCGCCCATCGGCACGACCACCGACTTGTAGGTACGTGCAGCGATGTCCATGGACCTGTCCCTCACAGCGTCACGCACCGTCAGCAGCCCATCCTTCACATAGCGAGTCCGCACCGCGAGGAAAGCGTCTGCCATCGTAGATTCCTGGGCGGTCATGGTCGAAGCGGCGTAGGACTTCCAGGCCGCTGCGACCTGCTCAATGTTCGCGCGCAGCCTCGAGTCCAGCCCGCTCAAGCTGGCCGGTTCTGCCATCATTTCGGCAACCAAAACGCGGTTCTGCAACATCAACGAGTTGACCCGGGCCAGGTGCTGCAGCGGCACCGCGCGGTCTTCGTAGATATGGCTGCCACTTTGCGCAATGCTTCGCGCACCCAGACTGCCCATGACCGCGATCAGCAGCAGGAGTGCGATCACAGCAGAAAAACCCAGCGTCAGCCGGGCACCGATCGTCAAGTTCTCAACTGTTGGCATCTGCTTCTCCCTGTTAGGCGGCTGGCAGGTGACGCAGCTCTCTTGCCGCGTTAGGTCGTATAGGGAGTGTGCTTGCGCTGGACCACGGCCAGCCAGACCTGTCCCTTGAAAGAGCTCAAGTCGGCATCGACAGACGTTTGACTGCTGCCACAAAGCGCTGCAACTTAGGCGAAAGCACACCGGGTGCCAGCCGGATATCGATCAGCTGGAAGCTCCCGCGCCGTGCCTGGGCCCAGAACAGGGCTTCTTGCAGCTGGCCCACTGTCTCGACCCGGTAGCCGGTGCCTCCCATGCCGGAGGCCATCGAGGCGAAGTTCCAGTCGCCGCGGTCGTGGTACCCGCCCTCGGGCTGGAAGGTGCGCAGCATCTCCCAGCTCGCGTTGTTGAGCAGCAGCACGATGGGATCGCAGCGCAGGCGCCTCGCGTTGCCCAGCTCCCAGCCCGTCATCTGAAAGGCGCCGTCGCCCACCAGCACCAGGGGGCGTCGACCGGTAGCTACCTGCAGGCCCAACGCTGCGGGCACACCGTATCCCATGGTGGCGTAGTAGCCAGGTGCGATCAGGTCGGTGGGCAGCAAGTCCAGCGCCGTGAAAAGGCAGTCACCCACGTCGCAGGCGACAGGCATGCTCCCATGGGCGAGCATCAGCGCATTGGCAGCGGCGGCGATCGCCGCTGGTGTCACCGGCTCCTCAGGCGCCGGCAGCGCAATGGCAAATGGCGTCGGGGTTGACTCGGGCTTGGGTGCTCGGGTCGGGAGCCGCTGAAGCAGGGCTTCGACCAGTGCAGAGATCGGCACTTCTGGGTAGATATGGTGACCCATCTCGACCTGACCCTGCCAGACCCGGATCGCATGGCGGAAGTCGATGCGTCTGGCTGAAACTGCGAAATTGGTATCACTGACGATAGCGCCCAGCAGCACCAGCGCGTCTGAGCTTTCGACCTGCTCAGTCAATGCCGCATCGCCGGCCAGGCCCAGATAGGTGCCGGCCAGACGGCAGCCCGAGCCGTTCAGCAGGCCGCGGCCCATCAGCGTGGTGGCCACGGGAATTTCCAGCCGGAGCGCCAGTTCAGCCACCTGAGCTTCGATGCCGAAGCGGCGAATTTCTACACCAACCAGCAGCATCGGTCGGTACGCCTGGCGCAGCCGCGCCAGCAACTCGTCAGCGCAGGCGTCCAGTCGTTCGCGGTCCACGAGCACCGGCGCCACTTCCGGCACCGGGCCGCATTCGCGCTCGGGGCAGTCGCGCGGAATCTCCAGATACACCGGGCCGCAGCGGTGGAGCGCGCTGTCCAGTACCCGTGCAATCAAGGCTGGAGCGGTAGCGGGATCGTCGAGCCGCGCTCGGTCCACTGTCACCTCCTCGAAAAGCCGCCACTGCGAGTCCAGGGTCTTCACCTGGTGGTGCAGCAGCAAGCCGCTGGCTGCCTCATGGGCGGCCGGCGCCCCCGATATCACCACCAGCGGCACCCGCTCGGCGTAAGCGCTGGCGACGGGATTGATCATATTCAACGCACCGGCGCCATAAGTGACTGCAGCCACGCCCAGCCCGCCGCCAACTCGAGCTGCAGCGTCTGCCGCAAAGCCCAGGCCTGGCTCGTGCGAGAGCGTGTGAAGGGGCAGGATGGCGGCCTTCTCGATCGCGCCGAACAGTGGCAGTGCGAAGTCGCCGGGAATGCCGAAGACCTCAGTGGCGCCACGTGCCTTCAGGGCCAGCAGCAGTTGCTGGGTCAGGTTCATCGCAGTGCTCATCGGTTTGTCACTCACAGGATCAGCGCTGCATGGTTGTCGGGTGCCATGGCAACGGGCCAGGCCAGCATGCGTGCGCCGCTGCCTTGCCAGCGCGCAATGCCAGAGGCCGCCGCCATCAGCAGGCCGGTTTCGCCGGCTTGACTGCACCAGCTGACCAGCGCGCAGACTTCGCGCAATTCGGCCAAACGAAGCAGATCGGTCGGTGCGTCTGGATGCCACAGCAAGCCGCGGCCGGCCTTCTGTGCACTGAGCAGAAAGCTGCCGCCTGGGCCAGCGGCGATGTCTCCGGCATAGCCCGCACCATCAGCAGCCCAACTCGGCAGGCTGAGCTGCTGGCCATTGAAAACCGCCAGCAGCGGCGCCGAGCGGCGCGCCTCGGTGCTGTCGTGCTCGGCCTGCAAGCCGATGCCCAGCAGGCGGCGTTCGCCGCCCCGCGACCAGGCCATGTGGCGCAGGCTCAGCCGCTTGTCGGGCAGCTGCCAGCGGCCGAGCAGGCGCCCATCCTCGGTACTCAGCCGCACCAGACTTGGGTCCATCACGTCCAGTGAATGCTTGCGTCCGGCCGCATCGCGCGGGATGCCTCCGTTGGCTACCAGCAGGCTGGCGTCCGTCTCATCCAGCAGCAGATGGTGCGGGTCCATGCCATGACTGGGCCATGCCTCCTCGCAACGCAGGCTTTGCGCGTCGCGCCGGACAATCCAGCCTAGACCGCTACGCGCATCAGTCTCCGTGCTGTAGATCCAGCGTCCGTCAGCGCTGAGAAGCAGGTGACCGTTCAGGGTTCGCGACGAGGACTCGTCACTGATTGGGTTCAGCAATCGCGGGGGACGATTGGCGTCCGCATCGACATGAATGAGCCAGGTGCCAGGCCGCGTCGCCACAGCGTAGAAGCCGCCGCGGCGGTCAGCCACCAGGCCATGGGCACGGCCTGGCACGCGCAGGGCTCGCAGCAAGCTGATCTGCTTGGCTTGCCAGTCCAGCCTGACCAGTCCCACATGATCGGCACTGCCTGCGTCAGGCTGGCTGTCGCTCAGGGCGCTGCCGCTGCGCCATGCCAGGGCCAGATCCTGGGATGACGCCTCTGAGATGCTGGAAGCCCGGCTTTGAGCCGGGGTAAGGGTCGAGCTCAGCGCAGTCAGTGCGCTCATGAAAACACGTCTTTGCATCTGTCGCCTGATTACTGGTGCAGGCCGCTTGCCGGCCAGTCCTTGATGAGGGGGCCGATCGCATCCAGTGTGTTCTTGAGGATCAGCCCATACTCAGTGTCGCCCTCCATCACGAGGGCGCGTTCGAAGAAAAGGCGGTCTGCGTCCTCCTGACCTCGCAGCAGGCGCCAGATGGCCTCGCTGCGTGCACGCAAGGTAAGCGCTGTGGTGCCGTCCCTGGCCCGTGCGACTCGAAATCCTTGTGGCCCGAGCCGGAGCCTCAGCCGCAGCCCTGGCTCGATCAACTCCAGCTCGACGACACGGCCCTGCAGGGCCTGGCGTTGTGCTGCGTCCAGACGTGGCCATAGCAGCTGGTCCAGCGCACGCGCAGCCAGAAAGGAGGGGGGCTCCGCGGGCAGGCGCCGAACCAGAGAGCGTGCCGTCGCCAGCAAACGCCGCACAGCAGAGGTTTCAGACATGGGCGACCTCCAGCATGCCAGGTTGACGTTGGGCGAATCCATGAACCAGGGCGCCAGGCAGTGGCAGCGCCTGCAGCTGCTCCAAGGTGGCGGCGGCGCAAGCGCCTTGATTGAATACCGCGTCGAACTGCTGCAGCACCTCGGCAAAGCCCCGGCTGCAAGGTGAGAGCCGTAGGCGAGTAACGCCTGCGTTGCGCAGTTCTGGCCCTTGCGCGATCAGACATTGCATCGTCGCGGACTGTGTCGCAATCCCGTTGAGTGCAAGAAATGGCTGCCCCTCGCCGGTGCGCAGCAGCAGGCCATCGGCATCGTCCCGACATCGGAACTCGCATTGGTCCTTGCTCAGTCGGTGGTGGCGCGCGGTGAAACAGCGTGCTGAAAACGCCAGGGGCATACGGCCGAAGCCAAAAACCTCGGTCGGAACTGTCTGCCCGAGTCCCGGCGGATTGATGCGAGCGATGGCGTCCAGCGAGAGCTCCATGGCTGGTACCCAGGCGCTGATGCCGTGCTCCGTCAGATGCTCCTGCAGCGCGCTCGCGCTATAAATATTGAGGTGCGGACCCAGAACCAGTGGCCGTCTCTGAGTGATAGGGAGTCGGCTCCATGCCTGCAAGGCTGCAGCATCGCCAGCCTCGATCTCGAACTCCTCTTGTTCTACGCTGCGGCGCAGCGTGCGCAACTCGGCCTCGCTCATCAGCAGGGGCATGGTTGCCAGGCGCACGGTCTTCCCGCAGGCCTGCAAGTCGCGGCCCAGGGCCAGCCAATCGTTGAAGCTGAACTCATTGCGGCGCGAACAGGTCACCTCGCCCAGCACTATGGTCTGGGCCGGGCCTTCAGCCAGCTCGGCGTAGAACTGCGTCAGTTGCTGGCGTGGCCACCAGTACTGCAGGGGACCAACCGTGAGTGTGATCGGGTGGGTGGTTTTCATGTGCTGGTCTTTCATCTCCAGGGCCGGTCATAGGCGCCCAGGGTGTGCTGCTGGCCTTCGGCCCAGCGCGCAAGTTCGCTTTGCCATGCCGGCGCCACGACAAAACGGTTGCCTTCGGCCAAGCTGTCCAGGGCTTGACGCCAGACCCTCGTCACGCTGGCCACATAGCTGGGGCTGCGCTGCCTACCTTCGATCTTGATGGCCTTCACGCCGCTGGCTGCAAGTTGTGGCAGGAGCGCCAGGGTGTTCAAACTGGTCGGCTCTTCGAGCGCGTAATCGTGCTTCAGTGCAGTGCCTACATCGAAGCGCCCCTTGCAAAGGGTCGGGTAGGCGCGGCCTTCCTCCGGGCCATAGCGGTCGATCAACACGCCGCCCAGACGCGCCTCCACACCAGATGCTGTATCACGCCACTGCACTTCCGAGGGTGGTGAGCACACACCCGCGGTATTGGGTGACTGGCCGGTCGCGTAGGAGGAGAGGGCGCAGCGCCCTTCCACCATGACACACAGGCTGCCAAAGCCGAAGACCTCGATTTCCACCGTCGTGTTGCGTATGACGTGCTGCACCTGTTGCAGCGTCAGCACGCGCGGCAGCACCGCGCGTTGGATGCCGTAGCGCTGGCGGTAGTACTCAATGGCCTCGTAGCTGGTCGCTGAAGCTTGAACGGAGAGATGCAAGCGCAGCCCCGGGTGCTCGTCCCGCGCGTACGCCATCACAGCGGTGTCTGCCACGATCAAGGCATCGGCACCCAGCGTGGCGGCAGCATCCACCGCCTGCTTCCAGGGACTTTCGTCGCGCGCATCGGCGTAGGTGTTAAGTGCCATCAGCACCTGTCGGCCACGGGCGTGGGCATACGCAACGCCCTCGCGAACCTGCGCATCATCAAAGTTCAGGCCTGCAAAGTTGCGGGCATTGGTGGCGTTCTTTAGCCCGAGGTAAACGGCATCTGCCCCGGCATCTACAGCGAGCTTCAGGGCGCGCAGAGACCCTGCCGGGCAAACGAGGTGTGGAACCGATTCGATAGTTGACATGAGCCCAGTGGATGGCCAGCGAAGCGTCGTAATCTAGAACTGAGTCAATGGCATGGTTTTGCCTTGACGCAAAGACGCAGGCCCTTGGGGCGCTGTGACTGATCGGTCCTGACGACTGCGGCCATCTTTTTGGACTGGTGAGGTTTGGCTTGCGGTGGATTGCCGCACTGCGGCCCAGCGTGCACTACCCGTTGCTTCAATTCCTGAAATCACTGCGCACAGAGAAACGTAAACGTGTATCATGGTAAGTATTGGATTACTTACATACGTAGTCAGCGAAAGCCCTCAACATGCAGACCAGATTGCCCACCGAGCAGCGCCAGGCGGAAATCGTCATGGCTGCGTTGAATCTCGCCCGGGACATCAGTCCAGCGGCAATCACCACCGGTGACATTGCCAGCGCCGTTGGTGTCACGCAGGGCGCCTTGTTCAAGCATTTCCCGACCAAGGACGCGATCTGGCTGGCGGCAATGAAGTGGGTGCGCGAGCATTTGCTGCTTGAGCTGGAGCAAGCCGTGCGGGCAACATGCCCGGGCGCGCTCGCTCTCGAAGCGGCGTTCCATGCCCACGTGGCATTCGTGATCGCCCATCCCGGCGTCCCTAGGGTCATTTTTCACGAGCTGCAGCGGCCCGCAGACTCTCCCATAAAAGCGGAAGTCAGGGCGCTGCTGCAGGCCTATCGACAGCTGCTGCTAGAGCATTTCAATGCAGGAAAGAAGTCGGGAGCGTTGCCGACGAGGCTGGACTCTGAAGCCGCCTCTACGCTCTTTGTTGGCATCGTCCAAGGTCTGGTCATGCAATCGATGCTGGCGGGCAAAGCTTCAGTGATGAAGGCGCAAGCTGAAGCTGTGTTCAACCTGTACCTTCGCGGCATTCAGGCGGCGGCATGAAGTTTCCATCAAACTGGTCGCGCCGGCTCGGTCTGAGCCTGCTGGGGGTGATTCTCATCGCTGCACTCGGCTATGTGGTCATGCGATCAGGCCCATTGGCGCCTGTCCGCGTGACAGTGAACCATGTCACCGCCGGCAGCCTGTCGCCATCTCTATTTGGCATCGGCACTGTTGAGGCTCGCCGCGCTTACCTGATCGGCCCGACCACGGCTGGACGGGTCAGCAAGGTACTGGTCGATGTCGGTGATGCGGTCGAGGCGGGCCAACTACTGGCCGAGATGGATCCGGTTGACCTAGAAGAGCGCGTCAAGGCCTTGGACGCGTCGATCGCACGTGCAGCGCACGTGGTCGCTGCGGCGCAAGCGCAGCGACACGACGCTCAGGCACGCAGCGAGCTCGCGACTGTGATGGCTCGCCGTTCTGTCGAACTAGGCGCACAGAACTTCATGAGCGCTGGCGCTGTCGAGGCCAAGCAGCAGGAGCAAGCCTCGGCCGAAGCTGCGTCGGCAGCCGCTGACGCGAACCTGGCCGCCGCGCGCCAGGACACCCAGCGTCTGGCGGCAGAACGCGCCGCCCTGCGTCAGCAGCGCGAGAACGTGCGATTGCTCGCGCCTGCACAAGGCGTCGTAGTCAGTCGTGACGCCGAGGTGGGATCGACCGTGGTTGCTGGACAGGCCGTTTTGCGTCTCATCGAGCCCTCGTCCCTCTGGATTCGGGTACGGCTGGACCAGGGGCGCTCGGCTGGTCTGCGCACTGAGCTGCCGGCGTGGGTCGTGCTGCGCTCCGATCCGTCGACGCGCCTGTCCGGCAAAGTGGCCAGAGTCGAGAGCAGCAGCGACAGCGTTACTGAAGAGCGCGTGGCCTTGGTGTCGCTGGACACACTACCTCGCGGTCTGTCTGCCGGCGAGATGGCCGAGGTCACCTTGACGCTGCCTGCCACAGCCGAAACCTTGTTGCTGCCGAATCCTGCGATTCAACGCCGAGCCGATCAGGTCGGTGTGTGGCGACTTGAGGGCAGCCAGCCGAAGTTCACGCCTGTGCGTCTTGGATTGACCAGCCTTGATGGGCGAGTGCAGGTGCTTGAAGGCCTCAAGGCTGGTGACGAGGTGGTCGTCCACAGCGAGAAGACGCTCACACAGAGCACTCGCGTCAAGGTCGTCGATCAGCTCCGCGGCAGCACGCCATGATCAGCTTGGCCGGCCGCGACATACTCCACTCCTGGGGAAAGTTCGTGCTTACAGGGGTCGGCCTGGGGCTGCTGATCGGCGTGACGTTGACAATGGCAGGGGTCTACCGTGGCATGGTCGATGACGCACGTGCATTACTCGACAACAGCGGAGCCGATCTTTGGGTGGTGCAGCAGGGCACGCAAGGGCCATACGCGGAGTCGTCGAGCTTGCGCGATGACGTGGTGCGCAGTGTGCTGGGCCTACCGGGCGTGGCGCGAGCCGCAAATGTCACCTACTTGACGATGCAGGTGCGCGAAGGCGCAAGCCCAATGCGCGTCGAAGCCCGAGAGGTGCGCGCGATGATTGTCGGGTTCGAGCCGGGCCAACCGGGGGAGCCCGGCTACCTGGTGGCCGGCCGCCACATCACGCGCGGCCATTACGAGGCAGTGGTCGACGTGCGGACCGGCTACAAGCTGGGTCAGCTCATCCGGATCCGACGCCACGACTACATGGTGGTGGGTCTGACGCAGCGCATGGTGTCGTCGGGCGGTGACCCCATGGTTTTCATCCCGCTCAAGGATGCCCAGGAGGCACAGTTCCTGAAGGACAACGACGCTATCCTGAACGACCGCGCCCGCACCGCTGCAAACCCGGCGCTGAATCGGCCGGGGGTGCCCGGGCTGCTTGAGGCGATCCAGGCCTCGCAGGTCGCCAATCGCAATGTCAACACGGTACTGGTGCAAGTCCAGCCGGGTGTGTCAGCGCAGACCGTGGCCGAGCCGATCCGGCGCTGGAAGCATCTGGAGGCTTACACGCGCGTGCAGATGGAGGAGATCCTGGTCGCAAAGCTGATCGCCACCTCGGCGAAGCAGATCGGTATGTTCCTGGTCATTTTGGCCATCGTCAGTGCAGCGATCGTTGCCTTCATCATTTACACGATGACCTTGGGAAAGATCCGCGAAATCGCGGTGCTCAAGCTCATCGGCACCCGCAACCGAACCATCGCCGGCATGATCCTGCAGCAGGCACTTGGGCTGGGCCTGATCGGTTTCGTCGTCGGCAAGGTGTCCGCCACGTTCTGGGCGCCCATCTTCCCAAAGTATGTGCTGCTAGAAGTGAACGATGCACTGCTCGGGTTCGGCGCGGTGATGGTGATCTGCGCGCTGGCCAGCACGCTGGCGATCCGCGCGGCGCTCAAGGTCGATCCGGCTGCGGCCATCGGCGGGTGAAAGGGGCCAATGTGAGCGAAACCGGCATCCGCATAGAAGGTCTGCGCAAGCGTTACGGTGAAGGCGACACGGCGGTTGACGCGCTGAAAGACGTCAATATGGTCGTAGCGCCCGGCGAGGTCGTGGGACTGATCGGCCCCTCGGGCTCGGGCAAGAGCACCCTGCTGAAATGCCTGGGCGCCGTCATCGAGCCGACGGGGGGGCGCATGATCCTGGGCGGGCAGACCATTTATGACCATGGCTGGAAGATCCCCGACCTTCGAGCGTTGCGCCGCGACAGTATCGGCTTCGTGTTTCAAGCACCTTACTTGATTCCGTTCCTGGACGTCACCGACAACGTTGCCCTGTTGCCGATGCTGGCTGGTTGCTCGAACAGTGAGGCTCGCGCGCGAGCACTCGAACTGCTTGTGGCGCTGGATGTTGGGCACCGCGCCAAGGCGCAACCGTCCGAACTATCGGGCGGCGAACAGCAGCGTGTGTCGATCGCGCGGGCTCTGGCCAACCGGCCGCCGGTGATCCTCGCTGATGAGCCCACGGCTCCTCTGGACAGTGAGCGGGCCTTGGCGGTTACTCGCATCCTCAACCAGATGGCGACGCAGTTCCATACCGCCATCATCGTGGTGACGCACGATGAGAAGATCATCCCCACCTTCAAGCGGATTTATCAAATCCGGGACGGCCGAACTGACGAAGAGGCTGGGCAAGGGCTGAGCCTTTGATCAGGATTGCCCTGATGAGCCCAAATATCGCGCGTGGAGACGTCCTAGCGAGACCTGCAAGTAAAAGCTGCGAGTGAAAACCGCAGACCGTGCGCTTTGATCTGTTGTCGGGCATGGGCGCCTGCGTTGAACCAGCCTACAACGCAAGCCTCTAGGCGTGGCGCGACGGCGGCCGAGACCGGTTGGAAGTAGACGCGGCTGACCATACCAGGTGGCCAAATGGTTCAGGGCTCTTGCTTAGGCCGCATATGTCTCCCAGGCGGTTCCTCGACGGCCCGGAGCTTAGCCGAGGACCGCACGTTAGCGACGGACGTCCGGACACGATGATAGCCAGCTTGAGTTCCTGCCAAGGTTGTGTGAGAGCGAGAACCTGGCAGGCCATCTGTGATGGTCCGGTTCCAAGAAATCGACTTCTATCGGGGGCGCCATGCCTCGTCAATTTCGTTGAAGATCGGACTCACGCCATCGTGCACCGGAGTCAGGCTGTACGGGCCTGTTCCGCTGTGCTCTGAACTTGATGCCGGTACGAAGCGACCCTGATGCACGTCGAAGACGTTCACCTCTCCGGCCTCGATCACATAGTGCCAGCCGTGCAGGGCCAACTCTCCGCGTTCGACGCGCGAGCGCACCATCGGATAGTCCATCAGGCGTTCGAGTTGCAGCACAACCGAGCGCTCTTCCGTGCGGTGTAGCGCTTCGTCGCTGAGCTGCACGGGCAGGCAGGCCTCCCGGCCCAGTTCCAGCCAGGCCTTCAGGTTGCTGGCTTCGTCAGGCACCTCGCCATAGAGAGCACGGATGCCGCCACAATGGCTGTGGCCGCAGACGATGATGTGCTGCACATTCAGCGCCAGCACCGCATATTCGATTGCGGCTGCCGTGCCGTGGTGGCCGGCCGAGCCATCGTACGGGGGCACGAAAGCCGCGACATTACGCACCAGGAACAACTCCCCTGGGCCGGCGCCCGTGAGCATGTATGGAACCAGGCGTGAGTCCGAGCAGCCGATGAAGAGGGTGGTTGGGTGCTGTCCCTGCTCGACGAGGTCTTTGAAACGGTCCTGGTATTGCGGGAAGAAGTCCGTATTGAAACGCCGCAGGCGGGACAGCAGTTCGTCGGGCATTGCGGCCTCGGTTACTGCAGCAGCGGCGAGTCGGCGCCTTCGAGCGCCAAGCCTTCGATCTTGGCTGCACCGGCCAGCAGATTGAGGTACTGGCGCAGCGCCGTCACATAAGCCTGCTGGGCCAGCGTCTGGGCAATCGCGCCACGCACCGCTTCGAAGGGCTGCTGCACACCGGGTTGGCGTTCGTCGACCCGGACGATGTGGAAGCCGAAGCGGGTGCTGATCAGGCGCGGCAGCACGCCCACATGCGCATTCGCCTCGTCTTGAGCAAACAGCGCGGCGGCGAATTCCGGCGCGCAGTCCTCGCGGCCCAGCCAGCCCAGGGCGCCGCCTTCGGCGCCGCTGGGGCAGTTCGACTGCTCAGCGGCAGCGCGTGCGAAGTCTTCGCTGCTGCCGCAGCGCAGGCTCACCAGCAGTCCTTCGGCTCTGCGACGCAGGGCGTCCACGTCTACGCCGGGCGTGACGGCGAACAGGATGTGGCTGGCCAGCGTGCGCTCGCCCAGTTGATAGCGTGCCGCATGCGCTTCATAGAAGCGCTGGCAGGCGGCGTCGTCAGCTTGGGGTAGCTGCAACTCCCTGGCCAACAGCTTTTCAATGGCCTGGGAGGCCGCTTCGCTGAGCACGCCATCCAGCGCCGGCAGGTCGCCCACCGCCAGAAGCCCTGAGCGCTGCGCAGTCTGGCGGAGCAACTCGCTGTAGGCGCGCTGTCGCAGCGCTTCAGGGTCGGGCGACTCGCCAGCGCCGTGCAGAGGCACGCCGTTGACTGTCGCGAGCACTGAGGCAGCAGCCTCCTCCATCAGCGCTGTGGCGGTGTCGCTGCTTTGGCTCGATCCGCCGCAACCGCAACTGCCGCTTCCGCATCCACCTTGTTGTCCCATGATGAGCTCCTTTTTTTTCTTAGCGTTGCGATTGCGTGTGATTGGCGGGCAGATTGATTCGCCGGCTGCGCACCATCTGGTAGGGGCGGACGATGTAGGCCAACGTGCCGAAGCCGCTCCACACATGCACCAGACGGGTGAAGGGGAAGACCAGGAAGATGCTCATGCCCAGGAACATGTGCAGCTTGAAGATCCAGCCGGCTTCCGCCAGCAGTTCCACCGCGCCACCGCGGAAGGTGACGATGCGCTGCGCCCACTCGGCCAGCTTCATCATCATGCCGCCGTCCAGATGCTGGGCCGACAGCGGGATGGTGGCCAGGCCCAGGGCCAGCTGCAGCCACAGCAGCAGCAGCAGCACGATGTCGCTAGTCTTTGAGTTGCGGCGGATGCGCTCGTCCGACAGGCGACGGTGCAGCAGCAGGCTGACACCGATGAAGCCCAACACGCCAGCGACGCCGCCCACAATCATCGCCATCAGCTGCTTGGCGCCGGCGCTCATGAAGGGCTCGTAAACGAAGTGCGGCGTCAGCATGCCGACGGTATGGCCGAAGAACAGCACCAGGATGCCGACGTGGAACAGGTTGGAACCCCAGCGCAGCGAGCCGGCGCGCAGCAGCTGCGAGGAGTCGCTCTTCCAGCTGTACTGGTCGCGGTCGAAGCGGATCAAGCTGCCGAGCAGGAACACGGCCAGGCAGATGTAGGGATAGAGACCGAACAAGGCAAAATTGAGCGAGTTCATGGACGCACTCCTTGGGAAGCTGCGGAAGACGCGGTCTTCCTGACAATGTAGATGGGCTGCGGCGCGCCGGGCTTGCTCTGGCCCTTGCTGGAGCAGCCGTCGAAGGCGGCAGGCTCGAGCCAAGCCTCGTCCAGCGGCTCGTCAACGGTGATGCTGACGGCCTGCGGTTTCTCGCCGGCCAGCTCCAGCACCGCACCGATGGCAGCGGCATAGGGCAGGTTGTCGCGCTTGATCAAGGCGCTGTGGATGGCATTGAGGATGTGCGCCATCTCGGCCAGAAATTCGCGCGCCACTGCCGGCGGCTGCGTGGAGGCGAACTCCAGCACCACAGGCAGGTAGTCGGGCAGCTCCTTCGCATCGAAGAAGACGCCCGCCTGCTCGTAGGTCTTGGCCAGGTCAACCAAGGCAGGCCCTCGCTCGCGCGAGTCGCCGTGCACATGCTCGAACATGTGCAGGCTGGTGGCACGGCCGCGGTCGAAGCTCTCGACATAACGAGCCTGCACCGCGTAACTCTCGCCGCGTGCGAGCACTGCAGCCAGTGCATCCAGTTCGGCCAGCCGCGCCGGGCTCAATGCGCTTTCCTGGTGCAGGGCTTCGCGCAACTCGGGCAGCACAGCCAGCATTTCGTCGCTGGGATAGTCGAGCAGGCGCGCCAGCACGCGGCAACTGAGCGAGATCGGGTGGTTCTTTGAACTCATCATGATTCTCCTCAGACCGTGGTCTTGATCGGGATGGTGCGCTTCTTGGCGCCGCCGAACAGGCTGGTCTCGGTCTGCCCGTCCGAGCAACCGTTGCCGAAGCTGAAGCCGCAGCCGCCGCGCAGGTCGTAGGCGTTTTCGGCGTATTCGCGGTGCGTGGTCGGGATGACGAAGCGGTCCTCGTAGTTGGCGATGGCCATGGTCTGGTACATGTCCTCGACTTCGTTCTTCAAGAGACCCACCTGGTCCAGCACCGTCTTGTCCTCGACGCCGTCCACATGCTTGCCGCGCTGGTAGGCGCGCATCGCCAGCATGCGCTCCAGCGCCCGCTCCACCGGCTTCACGTCGCCGGCGGTGAGCATGTTCGCCAGGTACTGCACGGGGATGCGCAGCTGCTTGACGTCCGGGATCTGGCCGTTCACGCCGATATGGCCGGCGTTGGCGGCCGAGCTGATCGGCGACAGCGGCGGCACATACCAGACCATCGGCAGCGTGCGGTACTCGGGGTGCAGCGGCAGGGCCACCTTCCAGTCCACCGCCATCTTGTAGACCGGGCTCTTGCGGGCCGACTCCAGCCAGGCTTCAGGAATACCATCCCTGCGGGCCTGCTCGATTACGCGCGGGTCGTTCGGATCAAGGAAGATGTCAAGCTGGGCCTGATAGAGGTCCTTGTCGTCCTTGACGCTGGCGGCCTCCTGGATGCGGTCGGCGTCATACAGCAGCACGCCCAGATAGCGGATGCGACCGACGCAGGTTTCCGAGCACACGGTCGGCTGGCCGGCCTCGATGCGCGGATAGCAGAAGATGCACTTCTCGGCCTTGCCGCTCTGCCAGTTGTAATAGATCTTCTTGTAGGGGCAGCCCGAGACGCACATGCGCCAGCCGCGGCACTTGTCCTGGTCGATCAGCACGATGCCGTCTTCCTCGCGCTTGTAGATCGAGCCCGAGGGGCACGATGCCACGCACGCCGGATTCAGACAGTGTTCGCACAGCCTGGGCAGGTACATCATGAAAGTGTTTTCGAACTGACCGTAGATGTCCTTTTGGACGTTCTCGAAGTTCGCATCCTTGCTGCGCTTGGCGAACTCGCCGCCCAGGATCTCTTCCCAGTTCGGGCCCCACTCGATCTTCTGCATGCGCTGGCCAGTGATCAGGCTGCGCGGTCGCGCAGTGGGTGCGGCCTTGGATTTCGGCGCAGACTGCAGATGGTCGTAGTCGAAGGTGAAGGGCTCGTAGTAGTCGTCGATCTGCGGGAGGTGAGGGTTGGCGAAGATGCGCATCAACAGCTTCCACTTGCCCCCCTGCCGCGGCTCAATCTCACCATTGGCCTTGCGGATCCAGCCACCATGCCACTTGTCCTGGTTCTCCCACTCCTTGGGATAGCCGATGCCGGGTTTGGACTCGACGTTGTTGAACCAAGCGTATTCCATGCCCGGACGGTTGGTCCAGACGTTCTTGCAGGTGACTGAACAAGTGTGGCAGCCGATGCACTTGTCCAAGTTCAGCACCATGCCGATTTGCGCGCGGACTTTCATGCGTGTGCTCCTTGATTTGCGCTTTCCTCATCCATCCAATCCACTTTGGCCATCTTGCGCACCAGCACGAACTCGTCGCGGTTGGTGCCGATGGTGCCGTAGTAGTTGAAGCCGTAGCTCAGCTGCGCGTAGCCACCGATCATGTGCGTGGGCTTGGTGACGATGCGGGTCACCGAGTTGTGGATGCCGCCGCGCGTGCCGGTGATCTCGGATCCCGGGGTGTTGATGATCTTCTCCTGCGAGTGATACATCATCACCATGCCCGGATTGACCCGCTGGCTCACCACCGCGCGGGCCGCAATGGCGCCGTTGGCGTTGAACAGCTCGACCCAGTCGTTGTCGACAATGCCGGCCTTGGCCGCGTCGTCCTCGCTGAGCCAGATCACCGAGCCGCCACGATTCAGCGTCAGCATCATCAGGTTGTCGCTGTAGGTGCTGTGGATGCCCCACTTCTGGTGCGGCGTGATGAAGTTGAGCGCGATCTCCTTGTTGCCATTGCTCTTGATGCCCTGCACCTCGACCAGGGTCTTCAAGTCCACCGGCGGGCGGTAGCTGCTGAAGCCCTCGCCGAAGGCCTGCATCCAGGGGTGGTCCTGGTAGAACTGCTGGCGGCCCGTCAGCGTGCGCCATGGAATCAGTTCATGCACATTGGTGTAGCCGGCGTTGTACGAGACCTTCTCGCTCTCCAGACCTGACCAGGTCGGCGAGCTGATGATCTTGCGCGGCTGCGACTGGATGTCGCGGAAGCGGATCTTCTCGTCCTCGCGGTGAAGCGCCAGATGGGTATGGTCCCGCCCGGTCTGCTTGCCCAGAGCCTCCCAGGCCTTCACGGCCACGTGGCCGTTTGTCTCGGGAGCCAGTTGCAGCACCACTTCGGTCGCGTCAATGTCCGTCTCGATCTTGGGCATGCCTTGCGTGACGCCTTCGTCACGCACCAGGCCGTTCAAGTCGCCAAGTTGCTCGACCTCGGTCTTGGTGTCCCAGCCGATGCCCTTGCCGCCATTGCCCACCTTGTTCATCAAGGGGCCAAGGGCGGTGAAGCGTTTGTAGAGGTTGGGGTAGTCGCGCTCGACCACCGCGATCTGCGGCGCGGTCTTGCCGGGGATCAGCTCGCACTCACCCTTCTTCCATTCGGACACGCCGAAGGGCTGGGCCAGCTCGGCCGGGCTGTCGTGCATCAGCGGCGTCAGCACGATCTCCTTTTCG
Organism: Paucibacter sp. JuS9; assembly: GCF_044043925.2. Lineage (NCBI taxonomy): Bacteria > Pseudomonadati > Pseudomonadota > Betaproteobacteria > Burkholderiales > Sphaerotilaceae > Roseateles > Paucibacter sp. JuS9. The sequence continues at coordinate 2,391,227 of NZ_CP194172.1, read as the reverse complement.
ACACCGAGATGGCCGACACACAGCTCGCTGAATTTCTTGGCGAAGCCCTTGTAGATCTCCCAATCGCTGCGCGCCTGCCAGGCCGGATCCACCGCCGTGGATAGCGGGTGGATGAAGGGATGCATATCGCTGGTGTTGAGGTCGTTCTTCTCGTACCAGGTGGCGGTGGGCAGCACGATGTCCGAGTACAGACAGGTGGTGCTCATGCGGAAGTCCAGCGTCACCAGCAGGTCCAGCTTTCCTTCCGGCGCCTTGTCGTGCCATTCCACTTCCTGCGGCTTGGCGTCGTCCTTGCCGAGGTCCTTGCCCTGCACGCCATTGGTGGTGCCCAGCAGGTGCTTGAGGAAGTACTCATGTCCCTTGCCCGAACTGCCCAGGATGTTGGAGCGCCAGACGAACATATTGCGCGGCCAGTTGGCCGGGTGGTCCGGGTCTTCGCAACTCATGCGCAGCGAGCCGTCCTTGAGGCCCTTGACCGCATAGTCCTTGGCGTCCATGCCGGCGGCCTGTGCGTCCTTGACCACCTGCATCGGGTTGGTCTGCAGCTGCGGCGCCGAAGGCAGCCAGCCCATGCGCTCGGCGCGCACGTTGTAGTCGATCAGGCTGCCACCGAACTGGGCCTTGTCGGCCAGGGGCGAGAGCACCTCGGCGACGTCCAGCTTCTCGTAGCGCCACTGGTCGGTGTGGGCGTAGAAGAAGCTGGTGGAGTTCATCTGGCGCGGCGGGCGGATCCAGTCCAGCGCAAAGGCCAGCGCTGTCCAGCCGGTCTGCGGGCGCAGCTTCTCCTGGCCCACGTAATGCGCCCAGCCGCCACCCGATTGGCCGATGCAGCCGCACATCATCAGCATATTGATGATGCCGCGGTAGTTCATGTCGGCGTGGTACCAGTGGTTCATCGCCGCACCGATGATCACCATGGACTTTCCATGCGTCTTGTCGGCGTTGTCGGCGAACTGGCGCGCCACGGTGATGATCTGCTCGCGCTTCACACCGGTGATGCTCTCGGCCCAGGCCGGGGTGTAGGGCTTGTTGTCGTCGTAGCTGTTCGGCGCGTCATCGCCCAGACCACGGCTGATGCCGTACTGCGCCACCTGCAGGTCAAACACGGTGGCCACCAGCACTTCCTCGGCGTCTTCATGCTTGCCCAGCTTGAGGCTGACAGTCGGCACCCGGCGCGAGATCACGTCTTGCTGCTTGTTGCTCTTGAAGTTCGGTGTGTCGATTCCGCCGAAGTAGGGGAAGCCCACTTCGTCCACCTGATGTGCCTGGGCACCATCTTCGAGCACCGAGAGCTTGAGCTTCACATCGCCGTCGTGGATCGCTTCCTTGGACTCCAGATTCCATTTGCCCAGGTCGGGGCGCTCGCCCGCGCCCCAGCGGAAGCCGATCGAGCCGTTCGGTAGCACCACCTTGCCGCTGGCATCGAAGGCCACGGTCTTCCACTCGGGGTTGTTGTCCTGGCCCAGCTTGCCGCCGAAGTCGCTGGCGCGCAGATAGCGGTCAGGCACCAGCAGAGCGCGGCCGTCCGGTGTGGTCTGCTTCTTCAGCTTCACCAGCAGCGGCAGGTCGGTGTAGCGGCGCGCGTAGTCGTCGAAATACGTGGACCGCTTGTCGAAGTAGAACTCCTTCAGGATCACATGGCCCATGGCCATCGCGATCGCCGCATCGGTGCCCTGCTTGGGGTGCATCCAGATGTCGGCCAGCTTGGAGATCTCGGCGTAGTCGGGCGTGATCGCCACCGTCTTGGCGCCCTTGTAGCGCACCTCGGTGAAGAAGTGCGCGTCCGGTGTGCGCGTCTGCGGCACGTTGGAGCCCCAGGCGATGATGTAGTTACTGTTGTACCAATCGGCGCTCTCGGGCACGTCGGTCTGCTCGCCCCAGATCTGCGGGCTGGCCGGCGGCAGGTCGCAGTACCAGTCGTAGAAGCTCATGCAGACGCCGCCGAGCAAACTCAGGTAACGGCTGCCGGCGGCATAGCTGATCATCGACATGGCCGGAATCGGCGAGAAGCCGATCACGCGATCCGGCCCATGCTTCTTGACGGTGTAGATATTGGCGCTGGCGATGATCTCGTTGACCTCGTCCCAGCTGGAGCGCACAAAGCCGCCCAGGCCGCGGTCCTGCTGCCATTCGCGGCGCTGCTCCGTGTTCTCGACGATGTTTGCCCAGGCGTCCACCGGCGTCTTGGTCACAGCGCGCGCGGCGCGCCAGTGCTTGAGCAGCGAGCCACGCACCATCGGGTACTTGACGCGATTGGCACTGTAGAGATACCAGCTGTAGCTGGCCCCGCGGGCACAGCCACGCGGCTCATGGTTGGGCAGGTCCGGGCGGGTGCGCGGATAGTCGGTCTGCTGGGTTTCCCAGGTGACGATGCCACCCTTCACATAGATCTTCCACGAGCAGGAGCCCGTGCAGTTGGTGCCGTGGGTGGAGCGCACGATCTTGTCGTGTGCCCAGCGGGCCCGGTACGCGTCTTCCCAGGTTCGGTCTTCGCCCGTGGTGCGGCCGTGGCCGTCGGCGAAGTCCTCTTTCGGTTGAGCGAAGTAGCTCAGGCGGTCGAGAAAGTGACTCATGGTTTGCTTCCTTGTCTTCTCGGGTATCAGGGATTCTTCACGTACGCATTGGCACGCAGATAGAACCACCAGTTCAGGATCAGGCACACGGCGTAGAAGACCGCGAAGCCGTAGAAGGCGAATTGAGGTGTGCCGGCTTTGATTTGCTGGCCGATGAGCACCGGTGCGATGAAGGCGCCGTAGGCAGCCACTGCCGAGGTCCAGCCCAGCACCGGGCCAGCTTGCTGGCGGTCGAAGATGAAACCGACGCTGCGAAAGGTTGAGCCGTTGCCGATGCCGCTGGCGGCAAACAGCAGAACGAACAGGCCCATGAACAGCGGGAAGTGTTGTTCGGGTGTGGCCGAGCCGTAGGCCTGCATCATCACGTAGCCCACGGCTGCCGAGGCGAACACCATGATGGCCGAGATGATCTGGGTCACGATGGACCCGCCGACCTTGTCGGAAATCCAACCGCCGATGGGCCGCACTGCAGCGCCCACGAAGGGCCCGATCCAGGCGTAGGTCAGGGCCGATGGCGCGTGGGGATTCTTGACCGTGTGCTGCATCACGCCGGCTGCGTCAGGCGCGTGGATGAAGCCGAAGATCACCGTGATCGCCAGCGGCAGGGCCATCGAAAATCCGATAAAGCTGCCAAAGGTCACGACGTAGAGCGCCGTCATTGCCCAGGTGTGCTTGTTGCGAAAAATCTCGAACTGCTTGGCGACGTTTTCCTTCATCGTGCCGAAGGCAGCCAGCTTCATCACCAGCAGTGCAGCGATGATGTCCAGTGGGATCGCCACCCACATGTTCAGCAGGCCCAGGCCCGTGGGTGCTGGCAGGTAGAGGTAGAGCATCCCGATCGACGGGATGAAGGCCAGCGAGTAGAGGTAGACGATCTTCAGGAAAGCGCTGATCGGTGAACCGGCGGCGGCCGTCACCGTCTTCAGGTTGTTCATGCCGAACCAGCAAAGGATGGACAAGGGCACCAGCGAAAGCACCCATGCGAAGCCAGCGTTTTGAATCCACGTGGGCGTTCCGGCGGCAATCTTGCCGAAGATCCAGCCGCTGTCCTTCAAGAGTGACTTCGACTCACCGCCCAGCGCGCCGAACAGTCCGACCGTCATCACAAGAGGAATGACGATTTGCATGGTCGTCACGCCGAAGTTGCCCAGGCCCGCGTTCAGCCCCAGCGCCGTGCCCTGCAGACGCTTCGGAAAGAAGGTACTGATGTTGGACATCGACGAAGCGAAGTTGCCGCCGCCCACGCCTGACCAGAGTGCCATCAGCTGAAATACCCATAGCGGCCACTCGGGGTGCTGCAGCGCGAAGCCTGTACCGATGGCCGGTGCCAGCAGCATGGCCGTGGTCAGGAAGATGGTGTTGCGGCCGCCAGCCATGCGGATCAGGAAGCTGGCCGGAATGCGCATGGTCGCACCCGAAATGCCGGCGATGGCCGTGAGCGTGAACAACTCGGCCTGGCTGAAGGGAAAGCCCAGGTTGAGCATCTGCACGGTGATGATGCCCCACATGCCCCAGACCGCGAAGCCGCACAGCAGGGCGGGTATCGAGATCCATAGATTGCGGTAGGCGATCTTCTTGCCAGTGTTTTCCCAGAACTGCTCGTCCTCGGGGCGCCAGTCGGCGATATCGCCGGCGCCTTGCGGGCCGGACGTGCGGGCGCCGGCGGTGCTGGTATTCATGAGTGAAAACTCCGGTTGAGTTGCGTTGTTCAGCGCTGGAAGGAGCGGCTGAAGGGGCCTTCAGGCGCTTCCTTGCCCATCACGTGGGTCTTGCGGACTTCGGTCCAGTACATCCAGATCAGCGAGACCCAGACCACGCCGTACATCAGCATGAAAGCGCTGGAACGCACGCCGGTGAGGTCCATCAGGGCGCCAAACATGATGGGCAGCACGAAGCCGCCCAGTCCGCCGGCCAGGCCGACGATGCCGCTGATGGCGCCGATGTTCTGGCCATAGTCGTCGCTGATGTACTTGAAGACGCTGGCCTTGCCGAAGGCCCAGGCGATGCCGAGGATGAACATCAGGCCGGTGAAGGCATAGACATTCAAGCCGATGTGGAAGGTCTTGGCGCCGTTAACCGTCATCACGGTGAAGTCGGTCTGCGGGTAGGACAGCAGGAACAGGCAGATCCAGCTCACCCACATCACCCACCAGGTGACGCTGTGTGCGCCGTACTTGTCGCTCATCCAGCCGCCGATCGCGCGCAGCACGCCGCCGGGCAGCGAGAAGCAAGCCGCCAGCAGCGCGGCCACGCGAATGTCCAGGCCGTACTCGCCGACGTAGTACTGCACCATCCACAGGCTAAGCGCCACATAGCCGCCGAACACGATGCTGTAGTACTGGCAGTACTTCAGCACCTTGGGGTCCTTCAACGCCTGCAGCTGGCTCATGAAGCTCGCATTGCTGACCACCAGATGCTTGTCATCCGAGTGGCTGAAGAACCAGAACAGGATGGCAGTGCCCAGCAGCACTGCGGCATAGACATGCGGCACCATGGTCCAACCGAAAGCCACCACCAGCCCGGGGGCGACGAACTTGTTGACCGCCGCACCCGAGTTGCCGGCGCCGAACACACCCATCGCGAAGCCCTGGCGACTCTTCGGGAACCAGCGCGCCACATAAGGTGTGCCCACCGAGAAGCTGCCGCCGGCCAGGCCAACGAACAGGCCGATCACCAGAAAGTGCCAGTAGGCGGTGGCGTAGCTCATCATCCAGATCGGAATGACGCAGGCCAGCATCAGCGCGAAGAACACGATGCGGCCGCCGTACTTGTCGGTCCAGATGCCCAGTGGCACGCGGATCAGCGAGCCGGTCAGCACCGGCGTGGCGGTGAGCAGGCCGAACTCGGTGGCATTGAGGCCCAGCTGCTTCTTGATCGGGATGCCGATCACGCCGAACATCATCCACACCATGAAGCACACAGTGAAGGCCAGGGTGCTGACGATCAGCACCGAGAGGGCCTTGCCGGAACTCGAGCCGTTTGTCGTTGTTGGGTTGTTGGCGCTCATGAACGCACTCCGTTGTTGATGCGTTTACTTTAGGAAGTTAGCCGCCCGCGCAACATCCTCTTCTGGACCTGCAGGCCGCGCGGCAAAAGAACTAGCTCGCCACAGCTTGACTAGTACCAAAGAACTATTCAGGCGTTTGATGCGCAGGAGTTTGTTGCAGATCAAATCCACACAGGACTCCGCGATGTTCGACTGCGGCCTTCTGCATGCGCCATCAGCGCGCATTCCGTAACACCTATTGGGGTGCCCACATGACCGCTCAAGCCTTCGAATTGCCACGCAGTGCTGCTCGAGCCGCGCCACTTACGCTGTTGACGTCGCCGCCAGCGCCGCCGCCGGAGTGGATGGTGCGCGGGGAGCCGACGCCGGCCCCGGCACCGCCCATCAATGCGTATCGCGGAAGCGTGCGCGAGGCCATCGCGTCAGCATGCCGACCCTATGCGCTCAGCGACTGGTCGGTGGCCGAGATGGCAGCCTTGGGGCAGGGACATCGCTACCGGGCGCGAAGTCAGGTGCTGTCCGCCGGCGGCTTGCCGGCGAGCAGCCTTTGGTTGCTGGTGCGCGGGCGTATCAGCCTGGGCAAGCGAGACGCTGGCGGCCGTTGGTGGCAGAGTCAGGGCCTGAGCGCGGGCGAATGGATCGACGTGTCAAGCGCCTGGATGGGAGAAAGCCATCCAGAGACCGCGCTCGCATTGACCCCCGTGAGGGTGCATGAGTTTCCAGTCGAGGAGGTGGTGGGGCACTGCCTCAACGATGCAGCGCTGGTGCGCGTGCTGCTGGCTTGCGTGGCGGCCCAGGCGCGTGGCGCAACCTTGCAGAAGCAGGCGCTGCTGACCAAGGACACACGTGCGCGCCTGGCTGCCTGGCTGTTGGACTGTTGCCAGGCTCAGGGTTGCGACCACGGCCAGCAGTTCCTGCTGCGACAGCAAAAGAAGGATCTCGCCTCGCAGCTGGGCATCACGCCGGAAACACTTTCCCGCTGCTTGCGCCAGCTGCAGGAGCAAGGGCTGCTCGAGATGGACGGCTACCGGATGTGCCTCACAAACGTTGGCGAGATGCGCGAGCTCGCCGAGCGCGAGCCGCCTCGCTATATGCGCTGAGGAGCAGAGGCGCCGCCAGTGCCTTGATCGGGTCTCGCGTCGGTAGCGCGTTTTTTTTTGGCGCTCAGCGCAAGCGTTCACGGGTCAATTGCGGATGAGATCCAGACGCACCGCTACGGAGCAACAAGTGGGGGCAGTGCGCCGCACACCTTTCGATTGGGTCAGCCCGACCCAGCAGCTGATCGGGAGTTGGCAGTGGCCGGCCTATGCGCTTGCAAGCGCAGGGCATGGGCCAGCTCCGGCGACCGGACTTCGCTTAGCAGCTGGCGGAAGGGTGGCTCGTTTGCCTCGTCTGGGAATTCCGAAACCCGCCTGGAAGTCAGCCCATGCCCTGCTCGTTGCCCCAGACGGCGGCCTGCACGCGTGAGCTCAGATTGAGCTTGCGCAGGATGTGCTGCACATGAATCTTTACCGTGGGCTCGGCGATGCCCAGAATGCGGGCGATCTCCTTGTTGCTGGCGCCGCGCGTCAGCTGCTTGAGGATGTCAATCTCGCGGGGTGACAGCTGCGGGGCGTCCTTGTCTGGCTCCGGCTCCGGCTCCGGCTTGGCCGGGCTGGCCGCGCCGCCGGCATTGCGCAGCGCGTTCAGCAGCTTGTGGCTCATCTCCGGGCTGACCACCGACTCGCCGCGCATCGTGCGTATCAGCGCCGCGGCCAGGTCCTCGCCGTCGATGGTCTTCAGCAGATAGCCCTGGGCGCCATTGCGCAGCGCCGCGCTGAGGTCTTCCTCGTTCTCGCTGACGGTCAGCATCAGCACCCGCGACGCCGGCACCACCTGGCGCAGCGCCGGCAGCAGCGCCACGCCGGTGACGCCGGGCATGTGGTTGTCCAGCAGGATCAGATCGGGCTGCAGCGCCTCGGCGATACGCAGCGCATCGCTGCCATCGGCTGCCTCGCCCACCACCTTGACGCCGTCCTCCTGTCCCAGCAAGGAAATCAGGCCGCGGCGAAACAGCGTGTGGTCATCGACGACCAGGATGGTGATGAGCTCTTTCATGAGTACTGGGCACTTTGCAATGTCGGTTCTGTGGCCTGCAGTGAACTCAGCAGGGGTAGCGTCAGGCTGACAAGGGTACCGCCCTCCGGCGCGCGGCTGACCTGCAGTTGGGCACCAATGCGCTGGGCACGCTCCTGCATGATCTGCAGGCCCACATGGGTCTGCCCGCTGCCGACATCGGCAGGCTCGATGCCGCGCCCGTTATCGCGCACTTCGAAGCGCCAGCGCGGCAGCTGATCAACGCTGACGCTGACATGGTCGGCCTCGGCATGTTTGCGGACATTGGACAAGGCCTCCTGGATGATGTGCAGCACCTGCACCTGATGATCGGGCGGCAGGGGCAGGCCATCGCCCTGCAAGCGCAGATGGGTGCTCAAGCCGCTCTGACGCTCGAACTTGGCCAGCGTGCTGCGCAGCGCATGCTCGATGTCTTCATGCCCCGGCCGGGTGCGGAAGTGCACCAGCAACTCGCGCACGTTGGTGTAGCACTCCTTCACGCCCGCATCGATCTCGTCGAGGCTGCGCGCCACTTCCTCGGGCCGCTGCCGGGCCAAGGCGCCGCGCAGCAGCTGCACCTGGATCTTCAGGAAGGCCAGCACCTGGGCGATCGAATCGTGCAGCTCCTGCGCCAGCAGATTGCGCTCTTCGGACACCGCCATCTCGCGGTCGCGCGCGGCGAGCCGCACGTTGTCGACCTGGATAGCGAACTGGCCCACCAGCGCATCCAGAAGCAGGCGCTCAGCCTCGACCAGGCTGCGCTCGCTGTAGAAGAACAGTTCCACCTCGCCGAGCAAGCGGCTACCGGTCCGCATCGGCACCGAAATGATGCTTTGGTAGCCTGCCGCTTCGCAGTGCCTCAGCTTCGGGGTTTCAAGGCTGCGGATGGTGATGACCCGGGCGCCAGGCGCGCCGGGTGTGGCGTTGCCGCAGGCGCAGTCGCCCTTGCGCAGGCAGCGCTCGGCGTCGATCATGGATTGGGGCATGCGGTTCTGGCCCATCAGCAGCCAACGCTCCTCGTCCTGCGCGGCCAGGCGCACGGCGCTGGCGTCGGCCCGTGCGATGCGCGCCACCTTGGCCGCAAAGGAGTGCGACATCGATTCGAGGCTGGCATCCGCCTGCCCCGCCATCAGTGCCACGTCAAACAGCGCTTCCAGCCGCTCGTTCTGCTGGGCCAAATGGGCAGTCTTGTCCCGCACCTTGCCTTCGAGGTTCTGATGGGCCTCGTCCAAGGCAACCGCCATCTGGTTGAAGCCTTCGGCCAGGCTGCTGAACTCGACCACCGAACTGGTTTCGTCGACCCGCACCCCAAGCTTGCCGGCTGCCATCTGCAGCAGGCCATCGCGCAGGCGCTGCAGCGGCTGGACGATCCAGACATAGGTGCCCGAGACAAACACCACCGAGGCCGCCACCACCAGCACTACCAGGCTGAAACACAAGCCTCCCAGGATGGCAGTGCGTGCGGCGATGGTGCGTTCGATGGCGCCCACCAGCTGATCGATGGTGGCCACGAAGCTGTCGACCTGGGGCCGCAGTCCAGGTCCCGGAGCCTGCAGCGCAGCACGCAATGTGGGCCAATTCTGCTCCACATCGAGCAGCCGCTCGCTGCATTCCTCGGTGTCTGGCACGAACAGGGGCCGCTGCGAATCGCCGACGCGCAAGCGATGCACCATCGCGTCGAACTCCTGCAAATCGCGCTGCAAGGCGGCGGGCGTGGCATCAGCGTGCGACAGCACCATGCGATAGCTCAGCATGCGCATGCGCCCGGCCTCGTTGATCGCGCCAGCGCCGCCCTCCAGCTGCCATGACACCCATAGCGTGAAGGCGATCGAGGCCAGGGCAACCACGAGGAAGCCGGTCTGTATCAAGGCCAGCTTCCCTACGAGGCTGCGGAGGTGGTAGTAGCTCATAGTTCAATCTTATTCTCACGAAGGGGGCGGGCGGCTTGGTAGCAACGTGCCTCGACTCATGCTGGCTATCCAATACGCGCGCAGATTTGCGCCCGACAAGCGCTTGCTGCGTTGATGTCACGCAGTTAGCTCCGGAAAACGCTGCACGATTTGGTCGGCGCGATACCTGCATACCGTGCCTCACACCGCGTCGGACATAGCTTCACTAGCAAACAACGACGGTTCAGGCGATGTGACTGCGGCGTACGCCCGCCACCGCAAAGCGCCATTCAGCCTAACTCATCGGCGCGGCGGGGCACGTGCGCACATGCACGCCGCACGCAGCCGCAGCCGCAGCCGCAGTCTGAACCTCTAACTTCGCAGCGCATTTGGCACAGCTCGGCGAAGGCAAGCTGGCGCAAGCTTGGACGGGGCTGTCGCGGAGCTCCTCAGGTTTTCCAGCAAGACGACGGGGCCTTGAGGGGGATTGCAAACCAGGGGCCTCGAGCAAGACGCGGCATCGCTTCTATGGCGCATCCCTGTGGCGTTTGCTTGGGCCGATGAGCTCCTTGGCCTTCGTCCCTCCGGCCAGCGCGGCAAGCAAGTCAGCCCAGGCCTGTAGCGCGGACAGTCGTTCGAAGTAGTAGTCATGGCGATCGTAGATGCCTTCCACGCCCTTCAGCTTGTGGCTCAGGGCGCGTTCTGCGACGAACCAATCGATGCCAAGCCTCGCCAATTTTGTTCTCGACGGATCCGTTCTGCATGGGTCTCCCAGGCTGAATCAGGATGTGCCGCACGCTATGGGCTTGGGCCCAGGCAATGAAGGCCCGGCAGGTGAGCTCCGGCCCGTTGTCGGTCCTCACCGCCGCCGGGTATCTTTTGCGCTGGTACGGCAGGGAGGGAGCAGCTCACTCGCACGACTCGACTCAGTCGCGCTGGAATTCGGGCAAATTTCGCATCCTGCCCATTGCTGCCCACAGACGTTCGGCAGTAGCGAAGTTGGCAGAAAGATGAAGCTGCGAGATCACCGCGAAGTAGTCATTGCGCCGCAGCGCGCGCGGCAGCACGACTGAAGACTGGACTTCGGGGTCGGCGAGCGCCACCTCCAGTTCTTCCTGCAGACCCAGGACCAGATCGACGCGATTTCCTACCAGCTTGCGCAGCAACTGCTTGGGAGTGTGGGCGGTATCGTCTACCTGGACCGACAGATGGCGGAGGGCATTGGTCGCCAGAAGTTGTCCAGCGCGGGTACCGACGACCAGCGCTTTGCCGGCTGGTGCCCCGGTCAATTGTTTGCCATCCCAGTCCAGTTGGCTGTCCGAGCGTCGCACCCAAATCAGGTTGATGTGGGCGACGGCTTGGTCTGGGTCAGGGATGCCAGCCTTCATGGGAAAGCGCCATTCGGCCAGATTCTCAGGCGTAGGGCCGCCCAATGTCATGTCTGAGTCGCCTGAACTGAGGGACGCACGGCAGCGCTTGTTCGGATAGCGCTGCAACATGACGTTCATCCCGATTGAGCGGCCAGCCTCGACAAGCAGGCGCTCCGCGCGGCCGAGGTGCTTGGGGTCATTGAGTACATAGGGGGGGACAGGTTGATCGCCCACACAGACCCGCCAGACCCGTGGCACGTCGGCTTGAGAAAAAGCAGTCTGGCAGAGGGCCATGAGGCTGGCACATATAGCTGCGTCGCGAAGTGTGGTCACGGCGCGCGTTTGAGGGGTCGGTTCAGTCCTGGGCAAGGTCTCACTCCTCGGGAACGCATGCAAGTCGCTCAAGACTTTCGCCACCCGAGTTGTCGCTCAGTTTGACGGTGCGGTCCTGCCCACTTTGTTGGACAACAGGCGCAACGCGCGGCAGGGTCAGGCAAAAACACGCGCCTCCGCCCACGGCTGTTTGCAGTTCAACCCGACCCGCCAATATGGTCGTCGTCACGGTGTACACAATGTTGAGGCCGAGGCCGTTGCCGCCCTGACCCAGCTTGGTGGTGAAGAAGGGATCGAAGGCACGTTTGGCCACGTGCTCTTGCATGCCTATGCCGTCATCCTCAAAGCGGATTTCGACTTGGTCCAACCCTATGAGCGTTGCGCTCAGCTTCATGGTGCCGGCGGAGCGGCCCTCGAAGCCGTGCAGCAGGGAGTTGTTGATGAAGTTGATGATGATGCGCGACAGCGGACCGGGGTAGCTGTCCATTTCCAAGTCGTCAGGAATGTCGAGTACCAATTGATAGGGGAGCACCTTCAACCTTGGCCTCATCGCCGTCAGGACCTCTTGCGCCAGTGACATCAAGGCGAACTTGCGGCGTTGGTCCGAGGTCTGGTCCATGGCCAACTGCTTGAAGTTGTTGATCAGCTCCACGGTGCGCTGCAGATTCGCCACCAGCATCGTCAGGCCGTCGACGTTCAGATTGAGATAGTCCTTCAGAGCAGCACGCGTCAGATTGCCAGGAGATTCTTGTGCAAACGCCAGCGAGCGATCCTTCAGCGTACTGGCAACCAGAACCGCATTGCCGACGGGCGTTCCCAGCTCATGTGACACGCCCGCCACCAAGGCGCCCAGACTGGCCAGCTTTTCGCTTTGCACCAGATCGTCGCGGGCCCGCTCGAGATTCACCAGCGTCTCAAGAAGCTTGGTGTTGGCCTGGTTGAGCTCCTTGGTACGGTCCTGAACCCGCTGTTCTAGCGTTGCGTTCAACTCCCGGATGGCGTGCTCGCTTCGTGCGATATAGCGTGCAGCCAGGGCGACCAGCGAAGTTACCGCCAGGAAGAAGATGATTCCCAGTCCAAGTAGGCGGGCAAACGTGGCGCGTATCGACGCCAGGGCTTCATCGGAGTCTCGCAGCGCCACCATGCTGAGACCTTCCGACGCGCCAAGGTGCAGGTGGCGGAAGGCCATCAGCATCTCGCGACCATCGCCAATAGGGATCACCTTGAAACCTTCGGAGCCTGGGTCCACATGGTTTACGACCTTCTCGAGCGCAGCAGCTCCGGATCCTGACGCTGGGCTGCCCAGCACCCTGCGATCCGGCCCTACAAACATCAGCGCTCCGCCATGGCCTTGGGTCCGCTCTGTTGCCCCTCCCTCGTCCGTGAGATGTGCCCGCAAGCTGATCCCGGCAACGACGACCGCCAGAACCTCCCCGTCCGGAAGCCCATCGGCATCGCGGCCTTGCACTTGATTGCTGACCACCAACACCGGCTCACCGGCCTGTTGGATCAGGTACACGAACTCGGTCAGACCGGGCTGCAGCGCATCCTTGTGGATGGCTTCGTGAGACTGAACGAGGGCTGAGCCTGTCAAGATGGCGGCGTCCGATGCGGCGAGCACCTTGCCTTGTCGATCCAGCACGTAGAGGTAGTCATACGCACCGGGATTGACCTCCTGAATCATGCCCAGTCGCCGCTGAAGCGCCGCACGATGTGCAGAGCGGCTGCGATCGTCGTGCTCATTTGCGGCGCCCGCGTGTCTCGAAAAGGCTTCGTCACGAACGACGAGCTGCAGTTCACGCCGACGCTCGACAAACCACTTCTCAAACGCATCCCGGGACTTGTCGACAAGGTTCTCAAGCGATGCCACGGCCCGGCGGTGTTCGGCCGACTGAATCCCGTCAATGTTCAGTGGCGGAATGCCATACATCCACAACACGACAAACGTGACCGCCGCGGCCAGCGAGATCACGCCGAAGTAGATGTGCAGGCGAAGGCGAATCTGCATATGTCGCTGCCCGTCAACGGGCATAGTCAAAGCGGAACAGGCTGAAGCGCTTCGGGTCAGCCTGCACCTGCGTCAGGCCCTGGTAGGCAAATGCTTCACGCAAGGGCTTGTCGTCGCGATCCGACGCGATCCGCCCGATATCCTTCAGGAAGGCGAATTCGCGCGACAGGGGCGGAGCACCATCGACCAGCGGCGGCGTCGCCGGCGCACCAGGCACATCGAGCAGATCCTTGCGAGCAATTTCCATGGCCCGCTCCGCCGTAATGGCTGACTTGGCGCCCGTGAAAGCTTGGCCGTCCTGCAGAACCCAGCTGGCTGCGTGTTCAAGATTGGACTTCGACCTGCGCATCCAATTGATGGCGCGGACATAGGCTGCGATCAGGGATTGCGCAACTGCGGGCGAACTCGTGGTCAGTGAGCGCCGCAGCACCACCCAGTCGGTGCTCATGCCCTTGAAGATGGCACGATTCCTGGGATTGCGCGCCAGCGCAATCGACGGCGTCGGCTCCCAAGCGGAGAATGCATCGACCGCACCGCTTTCCAGCGCGTCCGGCATCTGCGCGGGATCCAGCGCGACCAACTCCACGTCACGCTCGCTGAGTTTCGCCGAGCGAAGACCATGCATCAGCACCAGATGGGAAGACGAGCCGGGTGAGTAACCCAGCTTGTGGCCACGCAACTCTTCCAGCCGAGCGTAGTCGCGCGAGATGACCGAAGAAAAATTGCGCTTGCCCAGACCGCCGATGGCGATGGGCATCCTGACGGCCAGGTTCACCGTCGGCATGTCACCGACAAAGGCCATGTCGAAGGCACTTTCGCTGGCGACCTGAACAATGTCATTGCCTTTGCGGAAAGCAAACACCTGCAGCTTCAACTGCGCCTTGTCGAGTTCACCGCCGAGTATCCGGTCGCGCTGCATGACCGAGCTGATGAAGGCCAGCGGATAGGCCATCGGTTGGACAGCCAAGCGGATGACACCGGGTTGCGGGCGCAAGTCGTAGCGCTCGTAGTACTCCTCCGCTCCCGCGGTGGTCAGGGCAAAAGACAGCATCAAGAGCAGAAGCGCCTTCAGCACCTTGGTCCAATGCTGCGGTTCAGTGGTGTCATTCATGAGTGTTCCTCGGGAAAGACTGCTCAGCGATCTCTGTGAGGCGTGAAGTTAGCATCTTCATTTCGCGTCCGCCAGACCTTGGGCCCGCCGGGTACTGGCTGAAGCAGGCAGCCGCTGTAGGTGATGTCTGTGCATTCAGCCTCTTGATGTGTCGGACGCCAACGGCTAAGCCGGCCGGCCTCTTTTGTTGAAGTACATGGCACTGTCGGCCTTCCTGAGCAGCATGTCAGCATCATCTGCGTCGCCCTGGAACAGAACCGTACCTAGACTGGCGGAACCCTTGTGGTGGATGTCGCCAAGCACATAGTCCTGATTCAATGCGGCCTGGACCTTGGCCTCTATCCGGGCTGCCTGCTGCCGAGCCAGCGCCGGGTCAGCGGCCAGACCTTCAAACAGCGCCACAAATTCGTCGCCACCGAGCCGAGCCACGGTGTCGCTGTCCCGTACCAATTGGCGAAGGCGCTTGGCCACTTCCACCAGCAACAGGTCGCCCACGTCGTGGCCGTGTGTATCGTTGAGTTGCTTGAACTTGTTGAGGTCGATGAAGACCAGCGCACCGTGGCTGTTCTGTCGCTTGGTCATACGGACGGCATGTTCAAGGCGGTCCAGCAGGAGGCGCCGGTTGGGGATACGTGTCAGAGGATCCTGAAATGCCAGGTTGCGCAGGTCGCTTTCCAGGTTCTTGCGCTCGGTCAGGTCGACGAACTGCACCAGCACATGCCTTTTCCCATTCAGCATGGTCGGTAGTATGTGGCAATCCAGCCAGACTTCCTTGCCAAAGGTGGTGACAGTATTCAGCTCCAGTTGCTGGGGTTGACCGCTTTGCAATGCACGATGGCAGGTCGCCAGCAGTCCAGATGTTTTCCAGGAGGCGGTCGTCTCGAAGTTTTGCGCCAGCAAGGACTTGAGCGTCCCTCCGACCAGCGTGGCATAAGCCTCGTTGGCCCGCACGCATTGGCCGTCCTCGGCATACACCCCGATGGGCAAGGGAGACGCTCGCACAATGGTCTCGCTGAAGTCCATGGCTTCCGACAAATGCACGGTGCGCTCTCGGACCCGCAAGTCCAGCACGTCGCGCTCGACAGCCAATTGCTGGCGGGACTTCTTGCTGGTGCGCAGGGCATGTATCAGCGCCGCGATCAAGACGGACTCCAGGAGCATTGCCACCAGCACCCCGATGATTTGCCAGTGGTACCTTTGGGCTTCGGTGGACCAGCATGGCGAGCGCCTGAACAGCGCAGGCAAGTACGAGCTGTACATACGCAAGGACCAGTTCCCCAAGGTCGAGGCCTTCTGGTCGTTCACGATGTATCAGGACTTCAACCTGGTAGTCAACGAGATCAACCGCTGGGCCAAGCGCGTGCTCTGGCTCGGCCTGGGCTTAGGGCGTCAGAATGTGCGGCCCTTCTTCGAACTTTTGGGCCCTACCGGGCGTGCATCCATGCAGGCCGTGGCCATGAACATAAATGAGGGCTACGCACAGGAGGTGAGCGCGCAATGCCCGGCCGCCAAGATCGTCTATGACCTTTTCCACGTCATGGCCAAGTACGGCCGGCATGTGACTAACCGAGTTCGTGCCGACGAGGCCAACCAGCTTCACCATGACAACCCGGCCCGCGAGCTGGTCAAGACCTCTCGCGGGCTACGGGCTAGCAACCCCGAGAACATCACGCGGCCTGAAGACCAGGTCCAGCTACGAGAGCTGCTTGCCAACAACCGCGCCCTGTTCGTCGTCTAGGTGATGAAGGACGACCTCAAGGCGCTCTGGACCTACCGCCACAGCGGCCACGGCGAACGCTTCTGGAAGCAGTGGTACAGCCGTACCTTGCACAGCCACATTGCCCCACTCAAGACCTCTGCTCGCAACATCAAAGCTTACCTGCCGGGCATCCTGTCGCACTGCCGCTGGATTCTGGGCACCAAACTTGTCGAGGGCATCAACAACAAGATCACGGTCATCAAGCGCATGGCCTACGGCTACAGGGATGACGCCTTCTTCTTCCTCAAGATGCGAGCTGCCTTCCCCGGAGATCGGCTATAAACCGTGAATTTCCCTGATCGCCCCCCACTGCCAAGCGGTGGGGGGGCTGCCGAGTAGATACCGCTAACCCCTTGGAAGTGCCCTTGTGTGATACCGTCAGCGCTTGGGCCCGAGCCTTGTCTGATACCGTCGTCGCCCGAAGGGGCGGCCGCAGTTTTCTCTCAATTTGGGCTTCACAGTGATGTCTTGCAAAGATGATCGTGCAATCCCTTTGCAGGCACCTCGATGGCGAGACCGAATCTTGGAACCAAGGCGCTCGGGCTTGACGGCACGCGCGACGGTACGCCGAGTCGTTCTCGACACCTGGACCCGCGCCAAGCCTAGGCGGGGCTGCGGACTTGACAATCGAGTGGGAATGATTCGACATGTCACAACGCCCCGACAAATTCACCGATCGACTGTTCTTTGCCTTGCGCCCCGACGCAGCAGCTCTGGCGAGCATCCAGGCCGCGTGTGAGCGCCTGCGGGCCGAGCAGGGCCTGCTGGGCCAGCCCCTGAAGGCCGAGGACCTACATATCACGCTGCATCACCTGGGCGATTTCGTGCGCTTTCCGACAGCGCTTGCTGACAAGGCCATGGCTGCCGCTGCGACCGTCGCGGCGCCAGCCTTCGAGATCACGCTGGACCAGGCGGCGAGCTTCAAGCGCCGCACCGTCAAGAACCAGCCCTGTGTGCTGCTGGCCGGCGGCGCAGGCCTGGCCGCGCTGAAGGCATTCCACGGCCAACTGTCCGCGGCGCTCAAGGCCGTGGACCTGTATCGCTACGCCAGCTTCACGCCGCACCTGACGCTGCTTCATGACGCCATTGCGGTCGAGCAGCAGCCTGTCGAGCCGATCCGCTGGGCGGCTGACGAGTTCGTGCTGGTGAACACCCGGCTCGGTACTGCCGAGCATGAGGTGCTGGGCCGCTGGCCCCTGGCCCAGCAATGAGCAAGTGAGCCGGCCTACTTGAAGAACCAGTAGCCGACGACGATGGCGCCCACCAGGCCCACCATGTCGGCTATCAGGCCGCAGGTCAGCGCATAGCGGGTCTTCTTGATGTTGACGCTGCCGAAATAGACCGCCAGCACATAGAAGGTCGTCTCGGTCGAGCCCTGGATGATGGCGGCCAGCTTGCCCTGGAAGGAGTCGACGCCATAGGTCTTCATCACGTCGACCATCAGGCCGCGTGCGCCGCTGCCTGAAAGTGTCTTCATCAGGCCCACGGGCAGGGCGGGCACGAAGTCGGTCGGGAGGCCGACGGCACCCACGCACCAGGCGATGGCACCCACCACGTAGTCCATGCCGCCGGTTGTGCGGAACACCGAGATCGCCACCAGGATGGCCACCAGGTAGGGAATGATCTGGATCGCTACACCAAAGCCTTCCTTGGCACCTTCGACGAAGCTCTCATAGACGTTGATGCGCCGCCAGGCGCCCACGGCAATGAAGGCGACGATGATGCTCATGATCACCAGGCTGCCCAGCAGCCCGATGTAGCGCGACATCTGCTCTGCGGGATAGTTGTGCAGCCAGCCCCACAGCGCAGCCATCAGCGCGCTGAAGCCGCCGAAGAAGGCCAGCATTGGCGCGCTGGTGAGCTTGATCTTCTGCACCCAGGCCACCGCTACCAGGCCGGCCACGAAGCTGATGAAGGTGCCGATCAACGTGGGCAGGAAGATGTCGGCCGCATTGAAGCCCACGATGTGCTGGTCGATGGCGATGGTCTGGCGGATCGCGATCACCGAGGTCGGGATCAAGGTGATGCCCGCGGTGTTCAGCACCAGGAACATGATCATCGCGTTGCTTGCCGTGTCCTTCTGCGGGTTGATCTCCTGCAGTTCCTTCATGGCCTTGAGGCCCAGCGGCGTGGCCGCGTTGTCCAGGCCAAGCATGTTGGCGGAAAAATTCATCACCATCGAGCCGCCCGCCGGGTGGCCCTTGGGCACCTCGGGGAAGATGCGCGAGAAGAACGGGCTGATGGCGCGCGCGAACAGCTGGATCACGCCGGCGTTCTCGCCGATCTTCATGATGCCCAGCCACAGGCTCATCACGCCCACCAGGCCCAGCGAGATGTCGAAGCCCGTCTTGGCGGTGTCGAAGATGCCGCTGAGCACCTGGCTGAAGATCATCAGATCGCCCTGCATCAGGCGTATCAGCGCCACGCCGAAGCCGGCCAGAAAGAAGGCGATCCAGATGTAGTTGAGCACCATGGCGGTTCCGAGTGGAGGGGAGCGGCGAAGCCGCGATTATTCAGGCTGGCGGCAAGGCTGGGTGGCGCTGCCCCATCGCCAACAGATGTCTGGCCATCACCACAGCTCATGCGCTAGGCTCGGCCGATGTCCGCCCCACCTGCAGCAGCAAAGCCGGCCAGGCCCACTGACCGTCTGTTCTTCGCCCTGCGGCCGGATGCAGCCACGGTCGCGGCCGTCAGCCGGCGACTTGATGGCCTGCGCAAGGAGCTGGGGCTCAAGGGGCGACCGCTCCTGGCCGAGCATCTTCACATCAGCTTGCATCACGTCGGTGACTTCGAGAGCTTCCCGGCGGACCTGGTCCATCGCCTGCTGGAAGCTGCGCAGGCTGTGCATGCGCCGGCGGTGCCGATCTGCCTGGATGCGCTGCTCAGCTTCGGCCGCACCAACCGCAGGAACAACCCACTGGCCCTGCTGGCGGGCGAGCCCCTGGAGCCGCTGCGTGCATTTCACCGCAGCCTGGGCGTGCACCTGCAGTCGGCTGGCATCACCGGATTGCAAGGCCGGTTCACGCCCCACCTGACCCTGCTCTACGATGATGCGCTGATTGAGCTGCGGGCAATCGAGCCTTTGCGCTGGACGGCCACCGAGTTCATGCTGATCGACCGGCTGATCGGCCAGACCAGGCAGGTGGTGCTGGGCCGCTGGCCCCTGCATGCCTGAATCCAATCACTGCCATTCAAAGGACCAAGAACCATGCGCGCAGCTTTCAGCATTCTGGGCCTGGTCATCGCGTTTGCGGTGGCCATGTTTGTGATGAAGAACCAGGCCAAACAGTTGCTGCCGCCCGTGCCTCAGCCGGTGGCGGGCACATCTCAAGCCGCCTCATCCGCCGCGCAGTTGCCGCTGCCGGCCGCGGTGGGTGCGCAGGTGCAAGGCGCCATCGACCAGGCCGCGGCACGCGCATCCGAAGCGCAGCCCTGAGGCATCAGGATCTGCCCGGCGCCGCGGTTTCGGCGCGACTGGCGCATCTGCCATGGCAAGCTTGCCAAACAGATCCTGCCGGGCCAAGGCGACCGGTTCTTCCTCTTCCATCATCGGGGCGCAGCGTAGCCGGCTTGCTACACTGACCGCGCCTCTGCCATGACCGACGACCTGCTCCTTCCCGCCGACGAATACGCGATGCGCCTGGCGCTCGATCAGGCCCACAACGCGCTGCTGGTCGGCGAGGTGCCGGTCGGTGCCGTGCTGATGCGCAACGGCCAGGTCATCGCCACTGGCTACAACCGACCGATCACGACGCACGACCCCACGGCGCATGCCGAAATCGTCGCCTTGCGACATGCGGCCACGCTGCTGGGCAATTACCGCCTGCCGGAATGCGAGCTCTACGTGACGCTCGAGCCCTGCGCCATGTGTGCGATGGCCATGATGCATGCCCGTTTGAAGCGGGTCGTGTTTGCGGCGCCCGACCCCAAGACCGGCGTGGCCGGTTCGGTGCTGGACCTGTTTGCCCAGGCCCAGCTGAACCATCACACGGCCGTGCAAGGCGGGGTGCTGGCTGAACCGGCGGCGCGCCTCTTGCGTGAGTTCTTCGCCGAGCGACGTGAGCAGGCTCGCCAGCGTCGCGACCTGGCGCGTGCCGCCGCCACCCAAGATCAAGAGCGCATTCCCACCGGGGATGCCATTCACCTGGACGACATCAAGCCATGACCTCTTTGACCCTGTACACGCCGGCCGGCGTGCTGGCCCAGGCCCAGCCCCTCAAGCGGGCGGCCAAGCGCCTGGCCCAGCTCGGCTTCGAGGTCGCCATCGATGAAAGCGCGCTGGCCAAGCATCAGCGCTTTGGCGGCGACGACGAGACGCGCCTGGCCGCCTTGCACCGCATTGCCAAGGCCAGCCCCAGCGTTGCGCTGGCCTCGCGCGGTGGCTATGGCCTGACCCGGCTGCTGGACCAGATCAACTGGAAGCAGCTCATCAAGAGCACCGAGCGTGGCACGCGCTGGGTCGGGCAGAGCGACCTGACCTCCTTGCAGCTGGGCATGCTGGCACACGCCAAGGACGGCCAGCGGCCGGTCAGCTGGGCCGGCCCCCTGGCCTGCGACGACTTCGGCCGCAGCGAGGAAGAGGGTGGGATGGACGAGATCACCCAGGACTGCTTCACGGAGGCCATGAGTGGCGCGCTGGAGGCCGTGGGCTTCCGCACCGAGGCTGGCTTCGAGGAGCTCGGCGTGCGCGGCACGCTCTGGGGTGGCAATCTCTGCGTGCTGAACTCGCTGCTGGGTACGCCGCATTTCCCCAAGATCAAGGGCGGCATCCTGTTCCTGGAAGACATCAACGAGCATCCCTATCGCGTCGAGCGCAGCCTTCTGCAATTGCAGCAGGCCGGTGTGCTGGATGCGCAGAAGGCCGTCGTGCTGGGTGACTTCAGCGGCTGGCGCAAGTCACCGCTGGACCGTGGCTACTCGCTGAAAGCTGCCATCGAGGCAGTGCGCGCCGCGACCCGCACGCCGGTCCTGACCGGTCTGCCGTTTGGCCATGTGCGAACCAAGGTATGCCTGCCCGTCGGAGCGAAGGCCGAGCTGTATGTGCAGGGGCGCGAGGTCCTGATCGGCTGGGCCAGCGAGCATGGGCATGACAACAATCATCATCATGATCATCACGATGCGCCTGGGCACTCGCATGGCCACTGATTGGGCGCAGGGCGCGCAGACAGTTGCAATCTAGGTAAAAACCCTTGCGCTCCTGAACCCGAGGGGTATTTGGATACCAATAAAATACCAGCAGTCGATGGCTGGGCGTGGCGTGTCTGATCATCAACCGGGAAGCCGCTTGACAAGGGCTCTTTGCAAGGAGGATGGGGAATTCCCCAGGACCAAGCTAGGGGGCTGCTCGTTTATGATGGGAGGCGTTCGAGGGAAGCTGACGAGTAGTTCTGCTACATCGTTCATTGCCGACCCACGGAAGTCGCCCGCAGGTCTTTGGCCGGCGGGCATTTTTGTTGAGTGATGGCTTTCCATCTGACCCAGTGTTTTGAGACTTGATCTTCGTTCAGCCGGCGGCTGCGCAGTGCCCCTCTTGTCGTCGGGGCGCAGTGGTGCGAAAGTGCCAATCCCGCGCAGTCTTGCTGGTGACTTGCATGGCCAGCGGTTTGCAGTAATTTCGGCCCGGCTTCTCGAAGCTGGGGACATTGACAGAACTTTCAACGCGGGCGCTGTGCAGGGTCAACAACCCCCACATCAAATGATGGAAAAGATTGGCAGTCTTATGAAGGAGCGCGCATGAACTTTGCGCAGGAACAGAAGGGTACGTCGCGCGCTACAGGCTTCGGTATCGTGGTGTTGATCCACATCCTGATCATCTGGGCGCTGGCCAGTGGTTTGGCTCGCAAGATCGTCAAGGCCGTGGCCGAGCCGATCGAGACCAAGGTGATCGAAGAGAAGGTCAAGCCGCCGGAAGAGATCAAGAAGGTCGAACCGCCGCCGCCGAAGCTGGACACCCCGCCGCCGCCGTTCGTGCCGCCGCCTGAAGTGGTGATCACCGCCCCGGCGCCGCCGGCCGTGATCAATACGCCGACAACGTCGACACCCCCGCCCGCGGCGCCGATCGCGGCCACGCCGCCGGCCCGCCCGGCTCCGGCTCCGGCTCCGGTGGCCCGTACGGGCCCGGTCACGGCAGCCATGGTCTGCACCAAGATGGGCAAGCCCGAAGCTCCCAGCATGAACTGGAGCGGCGAGGCCCTGATCAAGGCAACTGCCACGGTTCGCTCCGGTCGCGTTGTCTCGGTCGAGTACGCCAGCCTGCGTGGTGGCGTGGAACGCAAGGCGCTGCGCGCCATGCAGCAAGCGATCGACGCGACGCTCAAAGAAGCTTACGAATGCCCGGGCGACCATGTGTTCGAACAGGAATTCCAGTTCCGCATCGAATAAGGCTCGCACCAACAAGCACGCATGGGGTGGCTTGAAAGCAAGCCCCCTCATTCTCAAAAACCGATATCTGATCGATATCCGATTTCTTCCTAGGAGTTGACTCCATGATCTCTCGTATCTCCGGCTTCCTGGCCGCCGTTGCAATGGCCGCGACCCTGGCGCTGTCCTCGCAAGCCTCCTTCGCGCAAGCTGCTGATGCAGCATCTGCCGCCCCGACCACCGAAGCTGCTGCCCCGGCACCTGCTGCCGCTGCTGCTCCGAAGAGCGAAGAGAATCCCTACGGCCTGGGCCACATGCTGTCGCACGGCGACGCCGTGTCCAAGGGCGTGCTGTTCCTGCTGGCCATCATGTCGATGGGTAGCTGGTACATCCTGATCACCAAGCTGTGGGACACGCAAAAGCTGTCCAACGAAGCCAAGGAAGTGCGTGCCACGTTCTTCAAGAAGGCCAGTCTGGCTGATGGCGTCAAGGGTCTGAAGGACACTGGCGCTTTCCGCTTCATCGCTTCGTCGGCCATCGAGGCTTCGGAGCACCATGAAGGCGCCCTGACCGAGAACATCGACCACAGCAGCTGGGTGACGATGAACGTCGAGCGCGCCGTTGGTGAAGTCAACAGCCGCGTCGGTTCGGGCCTGGGCTTCCTGGCTACCGTTGGTTCGACCTCGCCGTTCATCGGCCTGTTCGGCACGGTGTGGGGCATTCTGCAAGCACTGACCGCCATCGGCGTTGCCGGCCAGGCTTCGATCGACAAGGTGGCAGGCCCGGTGGGTGAAGCGCTGATCATGACCGCCATCGGTCTGGGCGTCGCTGTGCCGGCCGTGCTGGGCTACAACTGGCTGGTCAACCGCAACAAGGCCGTCATGGCCGAAGTGCGTGCCTTCGCTGCCGACCTGCACGGCGTGCTGATGGGCAACCGCGCCAAGCGTTAATCCCCGCTTCCCGGAGAACCCATCATGGGAATGAACGTCGGATCTTCTTCCGGCGATGATGAGGTGGTTTCGACCATCAACACCACGCCCCTCGTGGACGTGATGTTGGTGCTCTTGATCATCTTCCTCATCACCATCCCGGTGGTGACGCAATCGGTGAACCTGTCTCTGCCCAAAGAGACAAACATCGTCCGCGTCACCAAACCGGAAAACATCGAAATCGCGGTGACCAAGGACGGCGACGTCTACTGGAACACTGCGCTGGTGCCCGACATGGAAGCACTGGTCACCCGCCTGAAGGAAAAGTCGGTGCTGAACCCTCAGCCCGAAGTCCACATCCGCGGTGACGACCGGTCGCGCTACGAGTCGGTTGGCAAGGTCATCTATGCCTGCCAGCGCGCTGGCATCATGAAGATCAGCTTCGTCACCGAGCCTCCGGCTCGCAACTGAAGCTAGGAGCCAAGCATGGGAATGAATGTAGGTAGCTCTTCGGGCAGCGACGAACCCGAAGTCATGATGGACGTCAACACGACGCCCCTCATCGACGTGATGCTGGTGCTGCTGGTGATGTTGATCATCACCATCCCGATCCAGTTGCACTCGGTCAACCTGGACATGCCGCCGCCGAGCAACCAGACGCCCCCGAAGGAGCCGACGGTTGTTGAGTTGTTCATCGACTTCGACGGCGTTGTCAGCTGGAACGGCGTCCCGGTGGCCAGCATGGCTGAACTGGACAGTCGCCTCGGCGAGCAAGCCCAGATCCCGGTCGCGGACCAGGCTGAAATCCACATCAAGCCGAACAAGCTGGTGGAGTATGGTGTGGTTGCCGCGGTCATGGCCTCGGTGCAGCGCCACGGTTTGACCAAGATGGGCATGGTTGGCAACGAACAGTTCGCCAAGTGATTGCTGTCAAGCTTTGATGAACGCGCTGCCCGCAAGGGCCGCGCGTTTTTTCTTGGCTCTTTGCGCTTTAATTCGTGATCGCCAGGGAGGCTGTGTTGCTCCGGAAGCCTGAAGTTATCAACCAGCGCGCAAAGTGCCTGATCTTTCGCAGGAGATATTCGAGATGAAACTCAAGACTCTGGCCGCGGCCGCCGCCGGCGCCGCCGCCTTCGTGATCGGTGGCACGCCTGAAGGCGGCGTCGGTTTCCCGCAAGCCCAGGCCCAGGCCGAAGGCGTGCGCCCTGAGGTGGGCAAGCATCTGAAGGATGCCCAGACGCTGATCAAGGCAAGCAAGTACAAGGAAGCGCTGGCCAAGGTCCGCGATGCCGAAGGCGTCTCGGGCCGCAACGCGACCGAGAACTCCACCATCGAATACATGCGCATGGCCGCCGCTTCGGGCGCGGGCGATGCCGATCAGGTCGTCAAGGGCTTCGAAGCCCTGAAGGCAGCCGGCAAGATCGACAACGCCAGCCAGATCCGCACGATGGAAACCATTGCCGGCACCTATCTGCGCGCGGGAAATTCGGCCAAGGCGCTCGAGTGGGCCAACAAGTATTTCGCAGCAGGCGGCAACAGCCCGGGCATGAAGCAGGTGCAGCTCAACGCCCAGGTGAAGTCGGGCGACATGGCCACCGTGCTGAAGGACGCCATGGCAGACCTGCGCGCCGACGAGGCTGCGGGCCGTGTGCCGTCCAAGGACAAGCTGGACCTGGCGCACTTCGCTGCACTGAAGCAGAAGGACAACAACGCCGTCGCCCTGATCGAGGAAAAGAAGCTCAACTTCTATCCCACGAAGGACATGTGGACCCAGGTGCTGGCAGGCCTGACCCAGAAGAAGTACTTCTCGGACAAGTACACGCTGGACGTCTACCGCCTGAAGCTTGTCACCGGCAATATCGTCAAGTCCGATGACTACATGGAGATGGCTCAGCTGGCCGCGCAGGCTGGCTATCCCGACGAAGGCAAGAAGATCGTTGAAAAGGGCATTGCAGCCGGCGTCCTGGGTCAGGGTACCGAAGGTGCCCGCCACAAGCGCCTGGCTGACCTGCTGACCAAGAAGATCGCCGAAGCCAAGGCCGCTGCGCCCGAGGCCGAAAAGGTGGCGTCCGAATCCAAGGACGGCACGCCGATGGTCTCGCTGGGCCTGGCAATCGCGTTCCGCGGCGATACGCTCAAGGGTACGCAGATGATCAAGGCGGCCATCGACAAGGGCGTCAAGAGCAACGAAGACGCCAATCTGTACCTGGGCCTGGCCTACCTCAACGGCGGTGACGTCTCCAAGGCGCAAGCAGCCTGGAAGGCAGCATCGCGCGGTGGCGCCAACAATGCCGCTGCCGAGCTGGCGCGCCTGTGGATCGTCCAGTCCCGCAGCGCCAAGTAATGAAGCACGGGCGCCATGCGCCAAGAGCAAACGGGCCCCGAGGGGCCCGTTTTTTATTGCCGCGGCATGGGCGCCGCCAGCATCACTTCGGTGCCAGGCGGATCGCGCCGTCCAGGCGGATCACTTCGCCGTTGAGCATCTCGTTGGTGATGATCTGGTGCACCAGCTTGGCATAGTCGTTCGGCGTGCCCAGGCGCGAAGGGAAGGGCACATTGGCAGCCAGCGCGTCCTGCACTTCCTGCGGCATGCCGAACAGCATCGGCGTGCCAAAGATGCCGGGCGCGATGGTCATGTTGCGGATGCCGTTGCGGGCCAGGTCTCGAGCGATAGGCAAGGTCATGCCCACCACGCCGCCCTTGGAGGCTGCATAGGCTGCCTGGCCGATCTGGCCATCGTAGGCGGCCACCGAGGCCGTCGAGATCAGCACGCCACGCTCGCCGGTGCTTTCCGGCTCGTTCTTGCTCATCGCTTCGGCCGCCAGGCGGATCATGTTGAAGCTGCCGATCAGGTTGACCGTGATCGTCTTCGAGAAGCTGGCCAACGGATGGGCGCCATCCTTGCCTACGGTCTTGGTGGCGGGTGCGATGCCGGCGCAGTTCACCAGGCCCATCAGCTTGCCCATCGAAACAGCCTTGGCCACGACGGCCTGGCCATCGGCTTCCTGGCTCACGTCGCAGCGCACAAAGGCGCCGCCCAGCTCGGCGGCGATTGCTTCGCCGCGCTCGGCTTGCAGGTCTGCGATCACGACCTTGGCGCCTTCGCGCGCCAGCATGCGGGCCGTGCCTTCGCCGAGGCCCGAAGCGCCGCCGGTGACGATGAATACCTTGCCTGCGATGTCCATGATTTCTTCCTTACGTTGACGTAAACGTCAATTGTCGAACAAATGAAAGGCCGCTGGAAGCGGCCTTGGCAAATTGGCGTGGGCTGGTATCAGCCGAGTGCAGCCAGCGCGCGTGCAGTGATCTCGTCGACCGTGCCAATGCCTTCGATGCGGCGGTACTTCGGCGCCTGTGCATCACCTGCAGCGGCCCAGCCGGAGTAGTAGTCCACCAGCGGTCGGGTCTGGGCCGAATAGACCTCCAGGCGCTTCTGGACGGTTTCTTCCTTGTCGTCGTCGCGCTGCACCAGGTCTTCACCGGTCACGTCGTCCTTGCCTTCCACCTTGGGCGGGTTGAACTTGACGTGATAGGTGCGGCCCGAGGCCGGATGTGAGCGGCGGCCGCTCATGCGCTCGATGATGGCCGAGAAGGGCACGTCGATCTCGAGCACATAGTCCAGCTTCACACCAGCGGCCTTCATGGCGTCGGCTTGCGGGATCGTGCGCGGGAAGCCGTCGAACAGGAAGCCACTGGCGCAGTCGGGCTGGGCAATGCGTTCCTTGACCAGGCCGATGATGATGTCATCGCCAACCAGGCCGCCCGAGTCCATCACCTTCTTGGCCGCGAGGCCCATTTCAGTGCCGGCCTTGACCGCGGCACGCAGCATGTCGCCGGTGGAGATTTGCGGGATGCCGAACTTTTGGCAGATGAAGGCTGCCTGGGTGCCTTTGCCGGCGCCGGGGGCGCCCAGAAGAATCAGTCGCACGGGGTCTCCTAATACTCAAGACAGGGCGCAATATGGGTACGGCCGCCCTGCAAAACTGCGGGCGAGGATAGCATGCACTGCCCTGCACCAAACTGACGCGCGCCCCGATTGACGCTGGGCTGAAACTGCACTCCCGCTGCGCTGCTTCGGGCTTCGGGGCGCTTCTGCTCAGTGTCCGGCGGCGATCAGTGCGCGCACGCGCTCCAGATCTTCGGGCGTGTCGACGCCTGGCCCCGGCCGCTCGGCGCTGACGTGCACAGCAATGCGCTCACCATGCCAGAGCACGCGCAGTTGCTCGAGCGACTCGATGCGCTCCAGCGGGCTCACAGCGAGCGTCGGGAAGCGGCGCAAAAAGGCGGCGTGATAGGCATAGAGGCCGACATGGCGCATCGCCGAACCTGGCTGTGGCCCGGGTACTTGCTCAGCGTCGCGCCACCAGGGAATCGGCGCGCGCGAGAAGTACAAAGCCGTGCCGCGCGCATCGGTCACCAGCTTGACCACATTCGGGTTCGTGAACTCGGCTGCGTCTTCCAGCGCATGGGCTACGGTGCTCATCACACAGTCGGGGCGCGCCTGCAATTGCGCGGCGCAGGCGTCGATCATGCCGGGCGCGATTAGGGGTTCGTCGCCTTGGACATTGACGACCAGGTCATTGCCATCAAGACCCAGCAGCGCGCAGGCCTCGGCCAGCCGGTCGCTGCCGGACGGGTGATCGGCGCGCGTGGCGACGGCTTCAACGCCGTGCGCTGCGCAGGCTGCCAGCACTTCCGGTGCATCGGTGGCGACGACAACGCGCGCGGCCTTGGACATGGCCGCCCGTTGCGCCACGCGCACGATCATCGGCAAGCCGCCGATGTCAGCCAGCGGCTTGTTGGGCAGGCGCGTGGACGCGAGGCGCGCGGGAATGACGACCGTGAAGCTCATCGCGCGGCGTTGAGTTTTTCCATCTCCACGGCGTCGATGGCGCGGGCTTCGTTTTCCAGCATCACCGGGATGTCGTCGCGCACCGGGAAGGCGAGGCGGTCGGCGTGGCAGATCAATTCGCGTTGGCTGTTGTCGCCGCGATGCAGGGTCAGCGGGCCCTTGCAAAGAGGGCAGACCAGCAGTTCCAGCAATCGGTTATCCATGATTCGAAATTCTCGGCTTGAGGCGTTGCAGCAGGGCTTGCTCGAACGCCGGATCGGGTCGGAAGTCTAGCGCCACCACCCAGACCCGGGTGGCTGAAATGGACTCCGGCCGCAGCTTGACAGCGTCCTTCTCGGTCACGCACACATCGGCAGTGTCTGCCGGCCAGGGCAGGGTGGCGAAGGAGGCATGGTCGGGCAGGGGCAGCTCGTTGATCTGCAGGCCCTGCTCGCGCAGCATCGAGAAGAAGCGCTGGGGCTGCGCCATGCCGGCCGCGGCTAGCATTGGCTTGCCCCGCAATGACTGCAGCGTGGCGACATCGGCCGGCTGCCCTTGCCACCAGTCCTTGAGGCTCACGGCGCCGCTGAGCCTGCGGTGGCCAAGATGGCCTGGCAGCGTGGTGGTCGGCGCAGTGGCGTTGTAGAGCACGAGGGCATCGCCAGGCAGCACGGGGCTCGCAGGCTGGCGCAAAGGGCCGGCGGGCAGCAGGCGGCCATTGCCGATGCCGCGCTCGTCGAACACGAGGACAGACAAGACCCGCGGCAAGCGCAGATGCTGCAAGCCGTCATCGCTGATCAGCACTTGCAACTCGGGATGGAGGGACAGCAGGCCTTCGGCGGCCGCCACGCGATCGCGGCCCACCGCCACGGGCACGCCGCTGCGCAGATGGATCAGGAGCGGCTCATCGCCGACCTCGGTGGCCAGGCTGTCTCGATGAACCATTTGCACGCTCTGCTCATCGCCGCGGCCATAGCCCCGCGAGATCACGCCGGCCCTGATGCCCTCGCGCTTCAGCAGGTCAAGCAGCGCGAGCGTGGTAGGCGTCTTGCCGGCGCCGCCGACGATCCAGTTGCCGACGACGACAACGGGCACCGGCAGGCTGGCCGTCTTTTTTACGCCGAGTCGGTAGAGGACATTGCGCAGCGCGAGCAGCGAGCCGTAGAGCCATGCCAGCGGCCGCAGTGCCAGCGCGAGCAGCCCGCCCTCGCTCCAGGCGCGCTGTACCCGCGCTTCCAGCGTCACTGCGTCGAACCTTGGGTCGCGAAGCTCAGCCGGTTCAGACCAGCGCGGCGCGCCCCATCCATCACATTGATCACCGATTGGTGGGCCGCGGCGGCATCTGCCGAAACAATTACCACGGCATCTTCACTGCCGTTGGCGGCAGCGCGCAAGGCTGCTGCCAGTTGCTCGGGCGTGCGGCCATCCACCAGCTGCTTGTTGATCGCATAGCGGCCATCCGCCGACACCGCGACGATGATCTCGGTGGGCCTGTCTTTCAGCTTCTCTGCGTTCGCTGTCGGCAGGTTGACCTGCAGCTCGGTGAACTTGCTGTAGGTGGTCGACAGCATCAGGAAGATCAGGATCACCAGCAGCACGTCGATGAAGGGGATCAGGTTGATCTCCGGTTCCTCGGCGCGACGATGTCTGAACTTCATGGCTCAGCCCTTGATGTTGCCATTGGCCGCGGGCGGCTGCTGGATCGCAAAGCGCATCAGGTGGCCCAGCATGCGATCGCTCGACTGCTCCAGCTCGAGGATGATTTCCTCGACCTGGCCGCGGAAGTAGCGATAGAACATCAGCGAGGGGATCGCAACGATCAGGCCGAAGGCCGTGTTGTAGAGCGCAATCGAAATGCCATGTGCCAGCTGCGCCGGGTTGCCGCCACTGGGCCCCTGGCTGCCGAAAATCTCGATCATGCCCACCACCGTGCCCAGGAGGCCCAACAGCGGTGCTGCGGTGGCGATGGTGCCCAGCGTGTTCAGGTAGCGTTCCAGCTGGTGGATGGCGCTGCGGCCGGCCAGCTCAAAAACCTGGCGCAGCTTCACCTCGGTGATGCGGGGCTCGACGATGACGGCGCGCAGGCCGCTGGCCAGCACTTCGCCAAGTACCGAGTTGTCGGCCAGCTTCTCGACCACGTCGGCGCTGGGCAGGCTGTGGCTGGTGACGCTGAGCACCTCGTCAAGCAGGCGCGGCGGCGTGACGCGACGGCGGCGCAGGCTGGAGATGCGTTCAATGACCAGGGCCAGGGCCACGATCGAGCACAGCAGAAGCGGGTAAATCGGCCAACCAGCGGCTTGTATGATCGAAAACAAGGGCGTCCCTCCGAGGCTTGCGGTGCGCGTGCCGACCGGTGTCGGCGTTCAGCGGGCGATTATGGGCCCAAGCCGAGGCCAGTTTCGGCCGGGTGAACCCGCCAACAATCCACCGATGCTGTGGATAACTTTGTGGGCAAATTTGCGCGCAACTGTCGCAGAGCACGCAGGAATGCGGCCTGGAACAGATTGCCTCATTCTTGAGCAGGAAAAAGGCCTTGAGATTCAAGCAGTTAACCCCTTGTGACAAACGCGTGACGCCAGCGATGCCCCGCCAGCCCAGCATTGGCGCGGCTGTGGAGTTCTGGACCCGCGCCAGCGTTGGCTTTGCGCATGGTTGAGCCTTTCAAAGCCGCGCCACAGCGTGTGGTCTGGGGTGTCGCCGGCCTGCTTGCAGCGGTGTCCGACAGCTTGCAAGCCCGCTTTTCGGTGGTCACGGTCCAGGGCGAAATCTCCGGCTTCACCCGGGCCGCGAGCGGCCATTGCTACTTCAGCCTGAAGGACGCCGAGGGCAACGCGCTGATGCGTTGCGCCATGTTTCGCCGGGCGGCCGGCATGCTCGGCTTTGCGCCACGGGACGGCCAACTGGTGGAGCTGCGCGGCCGGCTGGCGCTCTATGAACCACGCGGCGAGTTGCAGTTCGTGGCCGAGGCGATGCGCCAGGCCGGTGCCGGCGCCTTGTTCGAGCAATTCCTGCGGCTCAAGGCCCAGCTCGAGGCGGAAGGCCTGTTCGATGTCACTCGCAAGCGCGAGCTGCCGGGTTTCCCGAAGCGACTGGGCGTCATCACGTCCACTGCAGGCGCCGCGCTGCACGATGTGCTCACCGCGCTGGCGCGCCGAGCGCCGCAGGTCGAAATCATCATCTATCCAAGTCCTGTGCAAGGCGCTGAAGCACCGGCAGCGTTGATCAACGCGCTGCGCACGGCGAACGACCGCGCCGAAGTCGATGCCCTGATACTGTGCCGTGGTGGCGGCTCGATGGAAGACCTCTGGGCCTTCAACGACGAGCGGCTGGTTCGCATGGTGGCGGCCTCCGACATTCCGGTCATCTGCGGCGTCGGCCATGAAACCGACATCACGCTGTGTGATCTGGCAGCCGATCTGCGCGCGCCCACACCTACGGCAGCGGCCGAGCTGGCCGCGCCGGAGCGGGAGGCCTGCCTGGACGAGCTGGCCGGTCTGGCGCTGTCGCTCCAGCGTCGCATCCAGCAGCGCCTGGACGCTGCCGCCCAGCGCCTGGATCGCGCCGGCCTGCGCCTGGCCCGGCCCGGCCAGGCCCTGGGCCAGCAGCGCCGGCGCCTGGCCCTGCTGGCGCAGCGCTGGGGCCAGGTCTTGCCCAATCGTCAGCATCTTCAGCAGCAGAAGCTCGAGGCCCTTGACGCCCGCCGTGCGCGTGCCTTGCCTGCTCTATTGCAGGCGCACGACCGGCGACTCGAGGCGCTGAAGGCGCGTCTGGCGGCGCTCGACCCGGCCCGTGTGCTGGCCCGCGGCTATGCCTGGCTGGACGACGGCTCCGGCCGCGCGCTCACCTCGGTCGCGCAATTGCAGCCGGGCCAGAACGTGAAGGCGGTGCTCGCAGACGGCGCAGCGGAGATGGCGGTCATCCGCACAGACAAGAGGGTTTGATGATCGCTGCCTACAATCGGCGCCGACCTGCTCTTCCCACAACATCACAAGGAGTTGATATGGAACATACCCTGCCCGCACTGCCATATGCCAAGGATGCCCTGGCACCTCACTACAGCGCCGAGACGCTGGAGTTCCACCATGGCAAGCATCACAACGCCTACGTGGTGAACCTGAACAACCTGCAAAAGGGCACCGAGTTCGAGAGCAAGACGCTGGAAGAGATCGTCAAGACCTCCAGCGGCGGTATCTACAACAACGCTGCCCAGATCTGGAACCACACGTTCTTCTGGAACTGCATGAAGCCCGCAGGCGGTGGTGCTCCGAGCGGCGCGCTGGCGGATGCCATCAATGCCAAGTGGGGCAGCTTTGACGCCTTCAAGGAAGCCTTCGTGAAGAGCGCCGTCGGCAACTTCGGTTCGGGATGGACCTGGCTGGTGAAGAAGGCCGACGGCACGGTCGACATCGTCAACACCGGCGCCGCCGGTACGCCGCTGACCACGGCTGACAAGGCACTGCTAACCGTCGACGTCTGGGAACACGCCTACTACATCGACTACCGCAACCTGCGCCAGAAGTTCGTCGAGACCTTCCTCTCGAACCTGGTCAACTGGGAATTCGCTCAGGCCAACTTCGCCTGATTGCGCTTGCTCCAAGAAAAAGCCGGCTCAGCGCCGGCTTTTTCCATTGCGTCCGGGCTTACTGCGCCCAGGGCTTGCCGCGCAGCTTGGTGCCGGGCTTGATGCCCTTCTTGGCAAACCAGCCGGTATTCATCTCGAGCGCATAGCGCACCGGCTTGGCCGAGCAATGCGAGTCCAGCGTCTGCGGCTTCATTTCTTCGATGTTGACGATCGTGCCGTCGTCAGCGACGAAGGCGATGGACAGCGGCAGCAGGGTGTTCTTCATCCAGAAGCACTGCGGCTGTGGCTGATCGAAGACAAACAGCATGCCGTTGTTGGCCGGCATCGTGGGGCGGTGCATCAGGCCGATGGCGCGCTGCTCATCAGTCTGCGCCACTTCGGCCTGAATCAGGTGCATGCCGGCGCCCAGCTGGATGCTGGGCAGCTGTTGCGCCCGTTCCTGGGCGCTCGCCAGGGTGGCGCTCAGGCTCAGAATCAGGGCGGCGAAGCTGCGAGTCTTGATATGGATCATGTCGAAGGGCGGATGGTTTCTCTAGATTATGGTCCGAGGCCGCTGTCGCGGTTACGAAGCCATGACTGCTGCCAACACCGCTTTCCCCAGCCAAACCGCCGACGATCCGGACCTGCTCGCGCCCTTCACGCGCTGGGAGGGGACCGAGGCCTTGTCGGCCTTGCAGCTTTCGGGCCTTCATTGCTCGGCCTGCGCCGGCATCATTGAGCGGGCCCTGCTGAATGAGCCTGGCGTGCTGGCCGCGTCGGTGCATGCAGCCGCTGCGCGCCTGAGCCTTCGCTGGCAACCCGGCCAGACGACGCTGGCGCGCCTGGTGGCCGCGATCGAGCGCGCCGGCTACGGCGCCGTGCCTGATGTGGCTGCCCAAGCGCGCATGCTTCGCCAGCGCGAACAGCGCCAGGCGCTGTGGCGGCTGTTCGTGGCCGCTTTCATGATGATGCAGGTGATGATGCTCGCGGCGCCGATCTACTGGGCGGCGCCGGGCGAGATGGCAACCGACCTGGTGCGCCTGCTGCAATGGGGCGAATGGGTGCTCTGCCTGCCGGTGCTGCTGTTCTCGGCGACCCCGTTCTTCAGGGGCGCCTGGCAGCAGATCCGCCAGCGGCAACTGGGCATGGACGTGCCCGTGGCGCTGGGCCTTGCGGTGGCCTTTGTGGCCAGCAGCGGCGCCACCTTCGAGCCCGGAGGTCTGTTCGGGCATGAGGTCTATTTCGATTCCTTGACGATGTTCGTCAGCTTCCTGCTGGCGGGACGCTACCTGGAACTGCGCTGGCGCCATCGGGCTGCGCAAGAGCTGGAGCGCGTTGCGGCCAAGATGCCCGAGATGGTCGAGCGGATCGACAGCGCCGGCCGCAGCGAGCAGGTGCCGCCGAGCCGCCTACGTGCCGGCGACCTCGTGCGAGTTTGCGCTGGTCAGGCCTTTGCAGCCGATGGTCGCGTTGAGCGCGGCCAGAGCTCGGTGAACGAGGCCTTGCTGAGCGGCGAATCCCTGCCAGTGATGAAGAACCAGGGCGACGCCGTGGTCGCCGGCAGCCTGAACCTCGATGCGCCCTTGCTGATGCGAGTCGAGCGCGTCGGCGCCGACACGCGTATCGAGGCCATCGTGCGGCTGATGCGGGAGGCGCTGAGCCAGAAGCCCGCCAGCGTGGCCCTGGCCGAGCGCGTGGCCGGACCTTTTCTGTGGGGCGTGCTCTTGCTGGCAGCGGGCGCTGCCGCCTGGTGGTCGTACTGGGAGCCTGCGCGGGCGGTGTGGGTGGCTGTGTCGGTGTTGATCGTCACTTGCCCCTGTGCGCTGTCGCTGGCGGCGCCCGCGGCTCGCGTGGCAGCGACAGGTGCTTTGGCCAAGCGAGGCTTGCTCTTGCGTCGCACCGAGCTGCTGGAATCTCTCTGTGAGGTGGACTTGCTGGTGCTGGACAAGACCGGCACCTTGACCGAAGAGCAGCTGCATTTGCGCCAGCATTGGTTGGCGGCTGGCGCCGATGCCGCCTTGCTCGAGCAAGCTGCAGCGCTCGCCGCGCATTCACGCCATCCGCTTTCTCAGGCGCTGGTGCGCGCCTGGCCTGATGCGAGTGCCGACTGGACGGACCTGCAGGAGTTGCCAGGTCACGGCCTGCAGGCCATGGATTCGCAAGGCCGGCAATGGCGGCTCGGCGCGCTCGCCTGGGTGGGCGAGGGCGTTGATCCTTCCGCAGGCCTTGCACAGCTCGCATTCGGCTGCGAGGGCCAGGTCTTGCTCTGGCTGCAGTTCGATGAGCGTGTACGCGAGGGCGCTGCCGAAGCCGTTGCTGCCTGGCATGCCGCTGGCCTCGGCACCCTGCTGCTGTCTGGCGATGCGCCCGAGCGTGCCGAGCGCGTGGCTGCAGCGGCTGGCGTGCAGCGCTGCATTGCCGGTGCCAGCCCAGAGCGCAAGTTGGCCGTGGTGGCCGAGTTGCAGGCAGCGGGCCGCAAGGTACTGATGGTGGGCGATGGCATCAATGATGCGCCGGTGCTGGCACGGGCCGACGCCAGCGTGGTGATGGGGCGGGGCGCGCTGCTGGCACGTGCGCAAGCCGATGCCGTGCTGGTCAACGAGCAACTGGCCGTGTTGCCGCGTGCCCGTGCCATGGCGCTGCGCATGCGCAGGGTGGTGAAGCAGAACCTCGCCTGGGCCGCGGCCTACAACCTGGCCTGTGTGCCGCTGGCGCTGAGCGGCTGGCTGCCGCCCTGGGCAGCCGGCCTGGGCATGGCGCTCAGCTCATTGGCAGTGGTAGCGAATGCACTTCGCCTGGCGCGAGGCTGACGATGGAATCGCTCTACATCCTGGTTCCACTGTCGGTGCTTTTGGTGCTGGTACTGGTCGGCTTGTTCGGCTGGGCGCTCAACAGTGGCCAATTGGACGATCTCGAGCGCGAAGGCGAGCGGATTCTGGAGCCGGACTCGCCTGCAGTTGATGCGGATCAACCGGGCAAGTGAGCTGCCGCCAAACAATTCTTCGCATTCAAGCGCATTGACTGAAAAAGGAGTGTGGCGATGGCCCAATCTGCGCCAAGTACGGCGATCAACTATGAGGACGGACCGGTCCGCGCGTTCGCGCTGGCGGCGGTCCTATGGGGTGTGGTGGGGATGCTGGTTGGCGTGATCATCGCCGCCCAGCTCGCCTGGCCCGACTTCCTCGGCGGCATTTCCTGGCTCAGCTACGGCCGCCTGAGGCCGCTGCACACGAACGCGGTGATCTTTGCCTTCGGTGGCTGCGCCTTGTTCGCGACCTCCTACCACGTGGTCCAACGCACTGGCCAGACGCGCCTGTTCGCGCCGGGCCTGGCCTGGTTCACCTTCTGGGCCTGGCAGCTGGTCATCGTTGCGGCTGCAGTTTCGCTGCCGCTCGGCGTCACCAGTGGCAAGGAGTACGCAGAGCTGGAGTGGCCGGTGGACCTGTTGATCACGGTTGCCTGGGTCAGCTATGCCATCGTGTTCTTCGGCACAGTGGGTACGCGCAAGATCCGCCATATCTATGTGGCGAACTGGTTCTTCGGCGCCTTCATCATCGCGGTGGCGCTTCTGCACCTGGTGAACAGCGCAGCACTGCCGGTGAACCTGTTCAAGAGCTACTCGGCCTATGCCGGTGTGCAGGACGCCATGGTGCAGTGGTGGTACGGCCATAACGCCGTGGGCTTCTTCCTGACAGCCGGCTTCCTCGGGATGATGTACTACTACATCCCCAAGCAGGCGGGTCGCCCGGTCTACAGCTATCGCCTGTCCATCGTCCACTTCTGGGCGCTGATCTTCACCTACATGTGGGCGGGCCCGCACCATCTGCACTACACGGCGCTGCCGGACTGGGCGCAGAGCGTGGGCATGGTGTTCTCGCTGGTGCTGCTGGCGCCGAGCTGGGGCGGCATGATCAACGGCATCATGACCCTGAGCGGGGCCTGGCACAAACTGCGTGACGACCCGATCCTGAAGTTCCTGATCGTTTCGCTGTCCTTCTACGGCATGTCGACCTTCGAGGGACCGATGATGTCGATCAAGACGGTCAACGCGCTCAGCCACTACACCGACTGGACGGTGGGCCACGTGCACAGCGGCGCCCTCGGCTGGGTGGGCCTGATCTCGATGGGCTGCCTGTACCACCTGATCCCCCGTATGTACGGTCGCACGGAGATGTTCAGCAAGCGCGCCATCGAGCTGCACTTCTGGATCGCCACCCTGGGCATCGTGCTCTACATCGCCGCGATGTGGATTGCCGGCGTGATGCAGGGCCTGATGTGGCGCGCGGTCAATCCGGACGGAACGCTGGTCTACACCTTCGTCGAAAGCGTCAAGGCGACCTATCCGTTCTATGTCGTGCGCCTCACGGGCGGCCTGCTCTACCTCAGCGGCATGCTGATCATGGGCTGGAACGTCGTGAAGACGATGCAAGCGGGCAAGACCACGCCGGTGCCTGTGCCGGCCGTGCTGGCCCACGCCTGAAGCCACGGAGTCAATAAGCTATGGCAAGCCATAACGTCAAAGGTCACGAGAAGATCGAGACCAGCAATTTCCTGATGATCGTGCTGGTGCTGCTGACGGTCATCGTCGGCGGTGTCGTCGAGATCGTGCCGCTTTTCTTCCAACGCTCCACCACGCAGCCAGTGCCCGGGCTCAAGCCCTACACCGCGCTGCAGGTGGCAGGGCGCGACATCTATGTGCGCGAAGGTTGCTACAACTGTCATTCGCAGATGATCCGCCCCTTCCGCGCCGAGACGCTGCGCTACGGCCACTACTCGCTGGCCGGCGAATTCGTCTACGACCGTCCGTTCCAGTGGGGCAGCAAGCGCACCGGACCCGATCTGCAACGCGTGGGTGGCAAGTACAGCGATGAATGGCATCGCATCCACCTGATCAATCCGCGCGATCTGGTGCCTGAGTCCAACATGCCGGCCTACCCCTGGCTGGCCACACGGCCGGTCGACGACAGCGACATGGGCAAGAAGCTCAGCGTGCTGCGCACTCTCGGTGCGCCCTACAGCGATGCCGAGGTGGCCGGTGCCGCCGAGGCCGTGAAGGGCAAGACCGAACTGGAAGCCGTGATCGCCTACCTGCAGGTGCTGGGCACCTCGGTGAAATAAGCAAGAGAGGTCATCATGGATCTCAATCAAATTCGAAGCGTCGTGACCCTGCTTTCGCTGGCGTGCTTTGGCGCCATCGTGTGGTGGGCTTACCAGCGCGCGCGCAACTTCGATGAAGCCGCCGCACTGCCGTTTGCCGACGAACAGCCGGGCTCGCAAGGAGCAAGCAATGAGTGATTTCGTTTCTGCCAGCTGGTCCTGGTTCGTGGCTGGCGCCACCATCGTGGGTCTGGTGCTGTGCCTGCTGTTGCTGGTCATCGCGGCGCGTCGCCGCGTCATGGCCACTGACAACACCACCGGCCATGTCTGGGATGAAGACCTGCGTGAGCTGAACAACCCGCTGCCGCGCTGGTGGATGGGCCTGTTCGTGCTGACGGTGCTGTTCTCCGGCATCTACCTGGCCCTCTATCCCGGCCTCGGCGCAATGGCCGGCAGCCTGGGCTGGAGCAGCCAGGGGCAACATGAGGCGGAGATGGCCAAGGCCAACGAGGCGATGACCAAGGTCTACGCCCAGTTCCAGGGGCAGCCTGCAGAGAAGCTGGCACAGGATCCCAAGGCCATGGGCATTGGCGAGCGCCTGTTCGCCAACAACTGCGCCGGTTGCCATGGCTCGGATGCCAAGGGCAGCAAGGGCTTCCCCAATCTGTCCGATGACGACTGGCTCTATGGCGGCAGCCACGAGACCATCGTCCAGACGATCGCCAAGGGCCGCCAGGGTCAGATGCCGCCGATGGCTGCAGCCGTGGGTGGTGCCGAAGATGTGAAGAACGTCGCCAACTACGTGCTCAGCCTGTCGGGCAGCCCGCACAACTCGATCGCTGCACAATTGGGCAAGACCAAGTTCGGCGCCTGCGCGGCCTGCCATGGCATGGACGGCAAGGGCAACCAGGCCCTCGGCGCGCCCAACCTGACCGACAAGGTCTGGCTGCATGGCTGGGGCGAAGAAGCCGTGGTGCGCATGATCAACGAAGGCAAGACCAATCAGATGCCGGCCCACGAGTCGCGACTGAGTCCTGATCAGATGAACGTGCTCGCAGCCTACGTGTGGTCGCTCTCGCACAACGGGCCCAAGCAGTAAACCCTGATGAATCAGTCCGAAGATTCCAGCGTCCAGGTCATCTCGCTGTACAAGGCCCAGGACAAGATCCATCCGCGCGCAGTTCACGGCTGGTTCGCGGCCTGGCGCTGGGCGCTGGTGTGGGGCACGCAGTTGCTGTTTTACGGGCTGCCCTGGCTGGAGTGGAATGCCCGGCAAGCTGTGCTGTTCGACCTCGGCAGCCGGCGCTTCTACATCTTCGGTCTGGTCCTGTATCCGCAGGACTTCATCTACCTGACAGCGCTGCTGATGATCTCGGCCTACGCGCTGTTCCTGTTCACAGCGGTGGCCGGGCGGCTCTGGTGCGGCTATGCCTGCCCGCAGACGGTCTATACCGAGATCTTCATGTGGGTGGAGAAGCTCTTCGAGGGTGACCGCCAGGCCCGCATCAAGCTCGACAAGGCGCCCTGGAACTTCAACAAGCTCTGGCGCAAGAGCGGCAAGCAGGCTGCGTGGATCGTGCTCGGCCTGTGGACCGGTTTCACCTTCGTCGGATACTTCACGCCGATCAAGGTGCTTGCCGCCGAGGTCATGAGCTTCGGCCTGGGTCCCTGGGAGACGTTCTGGGTGCTGTTCTATGGTTTTGCCACCTATGGCAATGCCGGCTACATGCGCGAGCAGGTCTGCAAGTACATGTGCCCGTATGCGCGCTTCCAGAGTGCGATGTTCGACAAGGACACGCTGATCATCAGCTACGACAGCGAGCGCGGCGAGCCGCGTGGTTCGCGCAGCAAGAAGGCGGACCCGACAGCCCAGGGCCTGGGCTCCTGCATCGATTGCACGCTTTGCGTGCAGGTCTGTCCGACCGGCATCGATATTCGCAAGGGCTTGCAATACGAATGCATAGGCTGCGCCGCCTGCATCGACGTCTGCAACGACGTGATGGACAAGATGAGCTACCCGCGGGGGCTGATCCGCTACGACACCGAGAACGGTCTGTCGCAGCACCTGACGAAGCTGCAGCTGATACGGCGCATGTTCCGGCCGCGCGTGATGGTCTATTCGGCCGTGCTCTTGCTGGTCTGCATCGCACTGGTCTACAGCCTGGCCACGCGTGCCCCGGTGCGCATGGACGTGGTACGTGATCGTGCCAGCCTGGCCCGCATCGTCGAAGATGGCCTGGTCGAAAACATCTACCGTGTGCAGTTGATGAATGCCACCGAGCAGCCGCAGATGCTGCAGCTTGATGCACGCGGTCTGCAGGGCCTGAAGCTCGCGGCGCCGGTGAGCCTCACGCTGGCGCCGGCCGAAGCCCGCTGGGTTACCGTGGCGCTGCGCTTGCCGCCCGAGGCCGCCACGGCGGCCGGTGCCGGCGCTCAGCACATTGAGTTTGTCCTGAATGGCGCGGGAGCGGCCCCCCTCGCCGAGAAATCCACCTTCGTGGTGCCACGATGAATACAGAGCAAGGAGTCCCCATGTCCGACGCAATCCATGCAGCCAAGCCCTGGTGGCGCTATCGCTTCATGTGGCTGGTGATTGGCGGCCCTGCCGCCGTGGTGGTGGCGAGCTTTGCCACGCTGACCCTGGCCATCACGCATCCCGATCCGGTGATCGAGCAGGCCTCGCGACCCTCGGCCGAGGGCATCGACGATGCCGCTCAGCAGCCTGCGATGCGGGCCCGCAACCACGCAGCCACGGGCGGCAAATGAGCACCGAGCCGGTCAGCAGGCGAGGCCTGGCGATGGTCGTGCTGTGGCCGGCCTTTGTGATGGCCGGTGTGCTGGAGGCCTTGGTCTTCGCGCAGGTCGACCCCAGCGAGCTCTGGATCAGCGAGCACCTGAGCCTGTCGAGCCAGGGCGTTTACACGCTGACCTTTCTCGTCTTGTGGCTGGTGATCAGCATTGCATGCGCCATCAGCGTGTTGATGGCCCGCATGCCGGATGAAGAAGAAAAAGGGCGCCGCAGCGCCCCGCACTGGCCCCGCTGAACGTCAGTTCGCGGCGCAGTTCGTGCCGTTGACCAATTGCTGCAAGCCTGCCTGATCGATGATGCGGATCTGGCGCTGCTTCACTTCCAGCAGGCCGTCGTCCTGGAACTTCGAGAATGTGCGGCTGACGGTCTCGAGCTTGAGCCCGAGGTAGCTGCCGATTTCTTCACGCGTCATGCGCAGCACCAGGCTCGAAGCCGAGAAGCCGCGCGCCTGCAGGCGCTGCGTGAGGTTCAGGAGGAAGGCGGCGAGGCGCTCCTCGGCGCGCATCGACCCCAGCAGCAGCATCACGCCATGGTCGCGCACGATTTCGCGGCTCATGATCTTGTGGAACTGGCGCTGCAATTCATTGAACTCGCGCGACAGTTCTTCCAGGCGGCTGAACGGGATCACGCACACCTGCGAGTCCTCAAGCGCCACGGCGTCGCAGCTGTGGTGGTCGCTGCTGATGCCGTCCAGGCCCAGCAGTTCTCCAGCCATCTGGAAGCCAGTCACCTGGTCGCGGCCGTCTTCCGACGACACGCAGGTCTTGAAGAAGCCGGTGCGCACCGCGAAGATCGACTGGAAGGGGTCGCCGCTGCGGAACAGCGCTTCCCCGCGCGGCACCTGCTTGCGCTGGCCGACCATGTTGTCGATCTGGTCGATGTTTTCCTGGCTCAATCCCACGGGCAAGCAGAGCTCGCGCAGATTGCAGCTGGAGCAGGCGACCTTGAACGGCTCGGGCTTGATAGGGGTGCTGGCGCTCATTGCGGTATCGGTGAACATGATGATCCTCAATCGTTGGCGCATTGTTCTCTGCCGCAAGCGATGAGAGATTGATCCGGATCAAGTCTGAAGGCGGGGAGCTTGGTCACAGTGGCGTTCATGGTCAAGACGCTCACCGAATCCACCGCCGGCATCGATGCCGACCTCCTGCGCCGCTTCGACGTCGCCGGCCCCCGCTACACCTCGTATCCTACCGCCGACCGCTTTGTCGAAGCCTTCGGCAAGACCGAGTACATCCAGGCGCTGGAGCAGCGCAAGGAAATGGTGGGGGGCAGCGCGCCCTTGTCGGTCTACGTGCACATACCGTTCTGCGAATCGGTCTGCTACTACTGCGCCTGCAACAAGGTGATCACCAAGCACCATGAGCGCGCCGGTGAATACCTGGTCGCCTTGCGCAAGGAGATCGAGTTGACGCTGCGCCACCTCGACCGGCAGCCGCAGGTCTCGCAGATGCATTTCGGCGGCGGCTCGCCGACCTTCCTGAGCGATGCCGAGCTTGAGGCCTTGATGGGCGACCTGCGCCAGGCCTTCCGGCTGCAGCCGGGCGCCGAGGTGTCGATCGAGGTCGATCCGCGCACGGTCAATGCCGAGCGCCTGGCCCACCTGCGCAAGATCGGCTTCAACCGCCTGTCCTTCGGTGTGCAGGACTTCGATCCGGACGTGCAGAAGGCCGTGCACCGCGTGCAGAGTCATGACAGCGTGGTCGCCCTGATGCGCGAGGCGAGGGCGCTGGGCTTCGAGTCGATCAATGTGGACCTGATCTACGGCCTGCCGCTGCAGACGTCCACCTCGTTCGCGCGCACCGTGGCCCAGGTCGCGGCATTGAAGCCGGACCGGATCGCGCTCTACGGCTATGCGCATTTGCCGCAGCGCTTCAAGCCGCAGCGCCGCATCGACGCGGCCGAGCTGCCGCAGGCCGGCGACAAGATCCAGATGCTGGCTGGTGCGATCAGCGGCTTCCTTTCCAATGGCTACAGCTATATCGGAATGGACCACTTCGCGCTGTCCACCGATTCTTTGGCCGTGGCCAAGCGCCAGGGGCGACTGCATCGCAACTTCCAGGGCTACAGCACGCAACCGGATTGCGACCTGATCGGTCTGGGCGTCTCGAGCATCGGCCGTGTGGGTGCCACCTACAGCCAGAGCGTGAAGACGCTGCCTGAGTATTACGACGCCCTGCGTCATGACGAGCTGCCCACCGCGCGCGGCCTGGCCCTGAATCGCGACGACCTGGTGCGCCGCGCGGTCATCATGGCCTTGATGTGCCAGGGCCGCGTGGAGTTTGAATCCATCGAGCTGGCGCACCTGGTCGACTTCAAGCGCTATTTCGCGGCCGAGCTGGAGAAGCTCCACGCGCTGGCGGAAACGGGCATGGTCGAGATTGAGCCCGGCGCGATCCAGGTGACGGCGCTAGGCTGGTACTTCGTCCGCGCCGTGGCCCTGGTGTTCGACCGCTATCTGCAGGCCGACCAGCAACGCGCGCGCTTCTCGCGAATCATCTGAACGCTGCCATGCTGGACGCTGCACTCGCCGGATCTGCCCTGCTGATGGGTCTCGCCGGCACGCCGCATTGCCTTGCGATGTGCGGCGCGGCGGCCACCGGCTGCAGTCGCGGTGGGCGCAGTTCCATGGGCGCTTTCCAGCTTGGCCGCCTGCTCAGCTACGCGCTTGGTGGCGCCATCGCTGCCGCCAGTGTTGGTGCCCTGGCATGGCTCGGCGGTGCTGCGGCCTGGCTGCGGCCCCTGTGGTTGCTGGTCCATTGCGCGGCGCTGCTGCTGGGGCTTTACCTGCTGGTGTTCGCCCGTCAGCCGGCCTGGCTGGGCCAGATTGGCAGGCAAGTCAGTGAGCAGGCAGGCGAGGTGAGGCTGGCGATGCCTGGCGCCGGGCGGGTCACCCTGTCCGCCCCGGCGCGGTCCGGTCTGCTCGGCCTGGCCTGGGTGGCCTGGCCCTGCGGCTTGCTGCAATCCGCCTTGCTGACCGCTGGTCTGGCCAGCAGCGCCGCTGCCGGTGCCCTGGTCATGGCTGCCTTTGCCTCAGCCTCGGGCATCGGCCTCGTGCTGGGGCCGACGCTGCTGCGCTCGCTGAGCGCACAAGGCACGGGCTGGGCCATTCGTCTGGCCGGCTTTGCCTTGGCCGCTGCTTCCACCTGGGCGTTGGCCATGGGCTTGTGGGACCAGATTGCTGCGTTTTGCAGCTAGCCCGCGCCGACCCGCCGAGCGCAAGACTTATATAAGACTGGGCTCCCAGTCTGGCCCGGCTGTCCTAGAATCGCCACTCTAGTTGTCCCACCACTGCGCCTGATTGTTGGCCGACCTGGATACCCCATGACACTGCAGCAACCGACCATCATCTACACCTTGACCGACGAAGCGCCGCTGCTGGCGACCGCGTCGTTCCTGCCCATCGTCCGCGCCTTCGCTGCGCCTGCGGGCGTCAATGTCGAGACGAGCGACATTTCCGTTGCCGGCCGCGTGCTGGGCCAGTTCCCGGAATGCCTGCGTGAAGACCAGCGCGTGCCCGACCGCCTGTCGGAGCTCGGCCGTCTGACGCTGAAGGCCGAAGCCAACATCATCAAGCTGCCCAATATCAGCGCCTCCGTCGCGCAATTGAAGGCTGCGATCAAGGAACTTCAAGGCAAGGGCTACGCCATTCCGGACTATCCGGAAGCACCCAAGACCGACGAAGAGAAGGACATCCGCGCGCGCTACAACAAGTGCGTGGGCAGCGCGGTGAACCCGGTGCTGCGTGAAGGCAACTCCGACCGCCGCGCACCCAAGGCCGTCAAGGAATACGCCCGCAAGAACCCGCACAGCATGGCCGACTGGAGCCAGGCCTCGCGCTCGCATGTCTCGCACATGCATGCCGGCGACTTCTATCACGGCGAAAAGTCCATGACG
Organism: Paucibacter sp. JuS9; assembly: GCF_044043925.2. Classification (NCBI taxonomy): domain Bacteria; kingdom Pseudomonadati; phylum Pseudomonadota; class Betaproteobacteria; order Burkholderiales; family Sphaerotilaceae; genus Roseateles; species Paucibacter sp. JuS9. Next base: position 2,346,599 of record NZ_CP194172.1, on the reverse strand, counting down.
CTGGACCGCCCCCGCAATGTCAAGATGGAGCTGATCACCAAGAGCGGCAAGACCATCGTCTTGAAGCCCAAGGTCGCCCTGCTGGACCGCGAGGTGATCGACAGCATGTTCATGAGCAAGAAGGCCTTGCTGGACTTCTACGAAAAGGAAATCGAGGACGCGCGCCAGACCGGCGTGATGTTCTCTCTGCACGTGAAGGCCACGATGATGAAGGTGTCGCACCCCATCGTGTTCGGCCACTGCGTGCGAATCTTCTACCGTGAGGCTTTCGAGAAGCACGGCAAGCTGTTCGACGAGCTGGGCATCAACGTCAACAATGGCATGGTCGATCTGTACAACAAGATCGCCACGCTGCCGCAGAGTAAGCAGGACGAGATCAAGCGCGACTTGCACGCCTGCCACGAGCACCGCCCCGAGCTGGCAATGGTCGATTCGGCCAAGGGCATCACCAACTTCCATTCGCCCAACGACATCATCGTCGACGCGTCCATGCCCGCGATGATCCGCAACGGCGGCAAGATGTGGGGCGCCGACGGCCGCCTGAAGGACGTCAAGGCCGTGATGCCGGAGTCGACCTTCGCCCGCATCTACCAGGAGATGATCAACTTCTGTAAGTGGCATGGCGCCTTCGACCCGAAGACCATGGGCACCGTGCCCAATGTCGGCCTGATGGCCCAGCAGGCCGAGGAATACGGCTCGCACGACAAGACCTTCGAGATCTCGGAAGACGGCGTGGCCAACATCACCGACCTGGACAGCGGCGAGGTGCTGATGAGCCAGGAGGTGGAGCAGGGCGATATCTGGCGCATGTGCCAGTGCAAGGACGCCGCGATCCGCGACTGGGTGAAGCTGGCCGTCAACCGCGCCCGCAATTCGGGCATGCCGGTGGTGTTCTGGCTCGACCAGTTCCGCCCGCACGAGGCGCAGCTGATCACCAAGGTCAAGATGTACCTGCACGAGCACAACACGCAGGGCCTGGACATCCAGATCATGAGCCAGGTGCGCGCGATGCGCTACACGCTGGAGCGCGTGATCCGCGGCCTGGACACCATCAGTGCCACCGGCAACATCCTGCGCGACTACCTCACCGACCTGTTCCCCATCATGGAACTGGGCACCTCGGCCAAGATGCTCTCCATCGTGCCACTGATGGCCGGCGGCGGCATGTACGAAACGGGCGCTGGCGGTTCAGCTCCGAAGCATGTGCAGCAGCTGGTTGAAGAGAACCATCTGCGCTGGGATTCGCTGGGTGAGTTCCTGGCCCTGGCGGTCAGCCTGGAAGACCTGGGCCTGAAGAACAACAATGCCCGCGCCAAGCTGCTGGCCAAGACGCTGGACACGGCCACGGGCCAACTGCTGGACAACAACAAGAACCCCAGCCCCAAGACCGGGCAGCTGGACAACCGCGGCAGCCAGTTCTACCTGTCGCTGTACTGGGCCCAGGCCCTGGCTGCACAGACCGACGACGCCGAACTGGCCGCCAAGTTCGCGCCGCTGGCCAAGGCCCTGGCCGACAACGAAGCCACCATCGTGGCCGAGCTGGCCGCCGTGCAAGGCAAGCCGGCGGACATCGGCGGCTACTACCTGCCCGACATGGCCAAGCTGGATGCCGTGATGCGCCCAAGCGCGACCTTCAATGCCGCGCTGGCAATGGTCGCTGCCTGACGTTCCGCCGTCGACTTCCTGCATTCATTCCCGGAGACGCTTCCTACATGTATCAGCACATCAAGGTCCCCAGCCAGGGCAGCAAGATCACCGTCAACGCCGACATGTCGCTCAATGTGCCGGACGAGCCCATCGTCCCGTTCATCGAGGGTGATGGCACGGGCCTGGACATCACCCCCGTGATGCTCAAGGTGGTCGATGCTGCCGTGGCCAAGGCCTATGGCGGCAAGAGGAAGATCCACTGGATGGAGGTCTTTGCCGGCGAGAAGTCGACCAAGGTCTATGGTCCCGATGTGTGGCTGCCGGCCGAGACGCTGGAGGCGCTGCGCGAGTACGTGGTGTCCATCAAGGGCCCGCTGACCACGCCCGTGGGCGGCGGCATCCGCTCCTTGAACGTGGCCCTGCGCCAGGAGCTGGACCTGTACGTCTGCCTGCGCCCGGTGCAGTACTTCAAGGGCGTTCCCTCGCCCCTGAAGGAACCCGAGAAGACCAATATGGTGATCTTCCGCGAGAACTCGGAAGACATCTATGCCGGCATCGAGTACGAGGCCGAAAGCGAGAAGGCCAAGAAGCTGATCAAGTTCCTGCAGGACGAGATGGGCGTCAAGAAGATCCGATTCCCGAACTCCTCGGGCATCGGCATCAAGCCGGTCTCGCGTGAAGGCACCGAGCGCCTGGTTCGCAAGGCCATCCAGTACGCCATCGACAACGACAAGCCCAGCGTCACCATCGTGCACAAGGGCAACATCATGAAGTACACCGAGGGTGGTTTTCGTGACTGGGCCTATGCGCTGGCGCAGAAGGAATTCGGCGCTGAGCTGATCGATGGCGGCCCCTGGTGCAAGCTGATCAGTCCGAAGACAGGCAAGGGCATCACGATCAAGGATTCGATCGCCGACGCATTCCTCCAGCAGATCCTTCTGCGCCCGGCCGAATACTCCGTGGTGGCGACGCTGAACCTGAACGGCGACTACATTTCCGACGCGCTGGCTGCGCAGGTGGGCGGCATTGGCATTGCGCCGGGCGCAAACATGTCGGATTCGGTGGCCTGCTTCGAGGCCACGCATGGCACGGCGCCCAAGTACGCCGGCAAGGACTACGTGAACCCCGGTTCCGAGATCCTGTCGGCCGAGATGATGCTGCGCCACATGGGCTGGGTCGAAGCAGCCGATCTGATCATCAGCTCGCTCGAGGCGGCCATCGCCAGCAAGAAGGTGACCTACGACTTTGCCCGCCTGATGGACGGCGCGACCCAGGTTTCCTGCTCGGGTTTTGGGCAGGTGATGATTGACCAGATGTGAATCGAAAGTAACTCGCGGCGCGAGCTGCGATTTGATTTCGCCCAGCAGAGAAATTGATTTGCCAACTGCTTGGTAAATTAAAAAGGCCCGCGAAGCGGGCCTTTGTTTTTGCTGCCTGATATTGCTTCAGGCACTGGCGCTGTGTGCGAGCTCCTGCGCTGCAGGCGGTGGCAAGTCGCCTTCGCCGTCCATGGGGGTGATGTTCTGCGCCAACTGGCCCTTGGGGCCCTGCACCAGCTCAAAATTGACCCGTCCGCCCTGTCGCAGTGTTCGGAAGCCCTCCATCTTGATTGCTGAAAAATGGGCGAACACGTCTTCGCCGCCTTCTTCGGGTTCTATGAAGCCAAAACCCTTGGCGTCGTTGAACCACTTGACTGTTCCAGTTTGCATACTTTCTCCAATTCTCCATCCCGGTGTCTAACGCACCGAGGCGGATTCTCAAAGGCTAGTCAGCTTCGTGTCAATTGCGTAAGGACCCGGACTCCCCACTGAGATGGGTGGTCGGCTCCGCGGTGCAGTGCAGGCAACCGTTTGCTTCCTGGTTTGGCGCAATTGCGGGGCATCTGCAGGGCGGCAGCCAGGTGCCTGCATGAGCTGCGCACGGTGCTTGCATTGAAGGCCGGAGGCCCCAGATGGGATAGCAGTCCGCGGCCGGCAGGGCCCAGTCCCAGTCGATAGAATCAAAGCCATGTCAGATACCCCTCGCCAGCCGCCCGCGCCCCCCGTCGTCAAACCCGGCCGAGAAGATGTGGATGGCACGACCACGCTGGAGCGCGTGCCGCAGAAAACCGAGCCGCCGCGCCTCTACCAGGTGCTGCTTCTGAATGACGATTTCACGCCGATGGAGTTTGTCGTGATGGTGTTGCAGGAATTTTTTCGCCACGATCTGGATACAGCGACCCAGATCATGCTCAAAATCCATCACGAGGGCCGGGGCGTCTGCGGTGTGTTCACCAAAGACGTCGCCGCGACCAAAGTTGAGTTGGTGCTGGCTGCCGCGCGGCGTGCAGGCCATCCCTTGCAGTGCATTATGGAGGCCGCATGATTGCCCAAGAGCTTGAAGTCAGCCTGCACATGGCGTTTGTCGAAGCACGCCAGCAGCGCCATGAGTTCATCACCGTGGAACACCTGCTGATGGCCCTGCTGGACAACCCCAGCGCCGCCGAGGTGCTGCGCGCCTGTTCGGCCAATATCGAAGACCTGCGCAAGAGCCTGACGCAGTTCATCAAGGAAAACACGCCCACCGTGGGCGGCAGCGACGAGGTGGACACCCAGCCCACGCTCGGCTTCCAGCGCGTGATCCAGCGCGCCATCATGCATGTGCAGTCCACCGGCTCCGGCAAGAAGGAAGTGACAGGCGCCAATGTGCTGGTGGCCATCTTCGGCGAGAAGGATTCGCATGCCGTGTATTACCTTCACCAGCAGGGCGTGACGCGCCTTGACGTGGTGAACTACATCGCCCACGGCATCAAGAAGAGCGAGCCGCCCGAGCCGCCCAAGGGGCAGGACGGTAGTGGCAGTGGCCAGGAGAACAGCGAGCGCGAGGAAGCCGAACCGCAGGGCAAGGGTTCTCCGCTCGAGCAGTTCACGCAGAACCTCAACCAGCTCGCCAAGGAAGGCAAGATCGACCCGCTGATCGGCCGTGAGCCCGAGGTCGAGCGTGTGGTGCAGGTGCTGTGCCGCCGCCGCAAGAACAATCCGCTGCTGGTCGGCGAGGCCGGCGTGGGCAAGACAGCCATTGCCGAAGGCCTGGCATGGCGCATCACCGAGGGCGACGTGCCCGACGTGCTGGGCGACAGCGTGGTCTATTCACTGGACATGGGCGCACTGCTGGCGGGCACCAAGTACCGCGGCGACTTCGAGCAGCGCCTGAAGGCCGTCCTCAAGCAGCTGAAGGAACAGCCGCACGCCATCCTCTTCATCGATGAGATCCACACGCTGATCGGCGCTGGCGCCGCATCGGGCGGTACGCTGGATGCGAGCAATCTCCTGAAGCCCGCCCTGAGCTCGGGCGCGATGAAGTGCATCGGCGCCACGACCTTCACCGAGTACCGCGGCATCTTCGAGAAGGATGCGGCACTCTCACGCCGCTTCCAGAAGGTGGACGTGAACGAGCCCTCGGTCGAGCAGACCATCGAGATCCTGAAGGGCCTGAAGTCGCGCTTCGAGGAGCACCACAGCGTCAAGTACGCGCTGGGCGCACTGCAGGCGGCAGCCGAGCTCTCGGCCAAGTACATCAATGACCGCCATCTGCCGGACAAGGCCATCGACGTGATCGACGAAGCCGGCGCCGCCCAGCGCATCCTGCCCAAGAGCAAGCAGAAGAAGACCATCACCCGCACCGAGGTCGAAGACATCGTTGCCAAGATCGCGCGCATTCCGCCGGCCTCGGTGTCCACAGACGACCGTGGCAAGTTGAAGAGTCTGGACCGCGACCTGAAGAGCGTGGTCTTCGGCCAGGAACCGGCGATCGATGCCTTGGCCGCCGCCATCAAGATGGCGCGTTCGGGCCTGGGCAAGCCGGACAAGCCCATCGGCAGCTTCCTTTTCAGCGGCCCCACCGGCGTCGGCAAGACCGAAGTGGCCAAGCAACTGGCCTACATCCTCGGCATCGAGCTGATCCGCTTCGACATGTCGGAGTACATGGAGCGCCATGCCGTCAGCCGCCTGATCGGTGCGCCTCCGGGCTATGTCGGCTTCGACCAGGGTGGCTTGCTGACCGAGGCCATCACCAAGAAGCCGCATGCAGTGCTGCTGCTCGACGAAATCGAGAAAGCGCACCCGGACGTGTTCAACGTCTTGCTGCAGGTGATGGACCACGGCTCTCTGACGGACAACAACGGTCGCAAGGCCGACTTCCGCAACGTCATCATCATCATGACGACGAATGCGGGCGCCGAGACCATGAACAAGTCCACCATCGGCTTCACCAACGCCCGCGAGCAGGGCGATGAGATGGCCGACATCAAGCGCCTGTTCACGCCCGAGTTCCGCAACCGGCTGGATGCCATCGTGTCCTTCCGTGCGCTGGACCAGGAAATCATCATGCGCGTGGTCGACAAGTTCCTGCTGCAGCTGGAAAGCCAGTTGCAGGAGAAGAAGGTCGAGGTCACGTTCACTGACGAGCTGCGTCAGCAGTTGGCCAAGAAGGGCTTCGACCCGCTGATGGGCGCCCGCCCGATGCAGCGCCTGATCCAGGACACGATCCGCCGCGCGCTCGCAGACGAGCTGCTGTTCGGGCGCCTGGTCGATGGGGGGCGCCTGAGTGTGGGTGTCGATGCCGAGGGCAACACGACGCTGGACATCCAGCCGCTGAAGCCGGCCAAGGACAACAAGCCCAAGGCGGAGCCGGCAACGACGACCTGAGCGAGCTGAACCAGCGTCTAGTTGAAGAAGCCAGCGAGCAGCGCGTGCAAACGCGGCTGCTCGTTTTTCATGTCTGTTGGCGCCACGAAGAAGGCCTCCACCGCCACGGCAAAGAACTCTTCCAGGCTCTCGGCGCCGTAGGGGTCGATCAAGGTGGGCTCGCCGGCAGCGACCCGCTCGCAGAATTCAGACCATTCAGCTTCGATCACGTCAAGCCAGGCCTCGCGCGCCGCGCTGCTCGCGAGCGGCGGCACGCCATCGGCCCAGCCGTCGCTCATGTCGATCACATGGGCGAACTCGTGGATGACGACGTTGTAGATGCTGTCGCCTGACTCGAAGGCTGCGTCGGCCTCGCTCCAGGCCAGCATCAAGGGCCCGCCTTCCATGGCCTCGCCGGCCAGCAGCTCCTCGTACTGGTGGACAACGCCATCCTCGTCCATGTACTCGCGCTGGGCCAGCACTTCGCTCGCATGGACGACGATACCGACGAAGCCGTCATACCAGGCGAGGCCCAGCTTCAGTACCGGCAGGCAGGCCTGCGCGGCAATGGCGAGCGCGATCTCGTCAGTCACCTCGAAGCCGGCGGCGCCGTGGAATTCCTTCTGCGCAAGAAAGAGCGAGCAGAGTCGGCGCAGCTCGATCAGCTCGCCGGCAGTGCGCTCGCTGATGAAGGGATAGCGCGCCAGCGTCAATTGCCAGAGCGGCTCGGGGATGGCGTGGCGTTCCAGCTGCGCAGCCTCGCGGCGCTGTTGCCAGGCCTTCAAGAGGCGAGAAATCACTGCTTCAATCGAGCTGCATGCGCTGCAGGCCGGCTGCGCTCAGGCGCAGCACGTCACCGCGCGGCTGCTCGCCGTCGAAGTCCCAGTCGGACAGCACATGGCGCTGCAGGCCCAGGCCCAGCTCATGCGCCATCGGCCGGTGCGTGTGGCCATTGATCATCTGCGTGCAGCCAGCGGCCCGCAGCCAGGCGATGCAGGCCTCGGTGTCGAGGTCGGCATAGGTTTCCTGCGCGGCCTGCTTCTGCTGGCTGGCGTCGCGCAACTGCCTGGCCAGAGCCTGACGCACGGCCAGCGGCTGGGCCAGCGTGCGCTGTTGCCAGGCCGGGTCGCGCACCATGGCGCGGAAGCGCTGGTATTCAACGTCGGCCAGGCATAGCGCATCGCCATGCGTCAGCAAGATTTGCTGTCCGAACGCCGAGAGCACGGTGGGATCAGCGAGTGGCTGCAAGCCGCAGTCTGCCAGCATCTGCTCGCCGACCAGGAAGTCGCGGTTGCCGATCATGTAGAACAGCGGACGCTGCCTGGCGGCTTCGCGGAGCAGGGCGGTGATTTCCGCCTCGAAGCCCTCGAAGCGGGCGTCGTCGCCCAGCCAGACCTCGACGACGTCACCGAGCAGCAGCACCGCCGAGGCCGGCGTTTCGGCGAGGTGGCGGCGCAGCCGCTCCACCGTGCGCGGCAGGGCGGGCGAGAGGTGCAGGTCCGACAGCAGATCGATCGCCGTCCATGTGGGCGGCGCTATCAGACTGGCGAACGCCGGAACTTCAGTCGACTTCAACCGCGCGCTCGATCACCACGTCTTCCAGCGGCACGTCGTCGTGGAAACCGCTGCGGCCGGTCTTGACCTTTTCGATCGCATCGACCACGTCCTTGCCGTCAACGACCTTGCCGAACACGGCATAGCCCCAGCCCGAAGGCGTCTCGGACTTGAAGTTCAGGAAGCCGTTGTTGGTGGTGTTGATGAAGAACTGGCTGGAGGCCGAGTGCGGCGCATTGGTGCGGGCCATGGCCAGCGTGTAGTGATCGTTGGTCAGGCCGTTGTTGGCTTCGTTCTGGATCGGTGCGTCGCTGCTCTTCTGCTTCATGCCGGCTTCCATGCCGCCACCCTGGACCATGAAGCCCTTGATGACGCGGTGGAAGATCGTGCCGTCGTAGTGGCCCTTGCGCACATAGCTCAGGAAGTTGGCGACTGACAGCGGCGCCTTCTCGACGTCGAGTTCAATGCGGATCACACCCTTGTTGGTATGCAGTTCGACGGTATTGCTCATTTCTTGGACTCCACAATGGCTTTGGTGATCAGAATGTTCTTGAGGGGCAGGTGCTGGAAGGCCTCGTTCTTTTGCGACGGTGCCACCGGCACGGCGCGGATCTGGTCGACGACTTCCATGCCTTCGATGACGCGGCCGAAGACAGCGTAGCCCCGGCCGTCAGGGAAATTCTCGGCATCGAGGCCGGGGTTGTCGACAGTGTTGATGAAGAACTGCGAGGTGGCCGAATTCGGGTCGTTGCTGCGGGCCATGGCAATGCTGCCGCGCACATTGGACAGGCCGTTGCCGCTTTCCAGCGGGATCGGTGGCTTGGTCGGGCGCTGGTCCAGCTTGGGCGTATAGCCGCCGGTCTGGATCATGAAGTTCTCGATCACGCGATGGAAGATCAGGCCGTTGTAGTGGCCGGCCTTCACGTAGGCAATGAAATTGGCCACGGTCTTCGGTGCCTTCTCGGCATCGAGTTCAACGCGGATGTCGCCGGCGGTGGTGGTCAGCTTGACCACGGTCTGCGCCAGCGCGCTGGCGCTGCAGGCCAGGCTGACGCTCAGGGCAGCGAAGACTTGCAAGCTCCGGGAAGCGAGGGTTTTCATCGGCAATCGTGTCTCGGTCTGTCGGTGCTGCACCCATGGCTGCAGCAAGCGGAATGGTGATTGTGGCTCAGCGCTTGTCGCTGCGGGCATTGCCTGCATTGCTGGCAATGAGTTCGCGGGAGCGCGCCAGCTTGACTGCGGCCTGTGCCTGTGTGGCGCTGGGCAGCTTGGCTGCCAGCTCGTAGGCACGGGCCGCCATGCGCAGAAGGATGTCGCCGAGGTTTTCCTGGGCCAGCACGTGGTCCGGCTGCAGGCGCACGGCCTGCTCCAGCGCCTGGTGCGCCGCGTCGAGCTCGCCGCGGGCGGCCAGGATCACGGCCAGGTTGTTGAAGGGGTCGGCCAGGTCCGGGAAGTCCTGCGTCAGTGCAGTGAAGAGCTTGGCTGCCGTGTCTGTTTCGCCGCGCTCCATGCGCATCACGGCCAGTGCGAAACGGGGGCGGGCCTCGTTCGGAGACTGGGCCACCAGGCGCTCGACAGCGGCGATTGCTTCTGCCTGCTTGCCGGCATGCCAGAGGGCCTGCGCTTCATCCAGGGGCGCGATGGCGCCAGCCGCGAAGGGCAGGGCGAGGGCCAGGGTGGCGATGAGCCGTGCGAGGTGCCGGGAGGTGGGCATTGTCTGATGTCGTCCGTTTGGGGTGCGAAAGCGCACGCCGGGGCAGGGTCAGTGCGGGCGCGTTGCCAAACCCCTGTCGGTATACTGGACCGGCATTCTAAGGCGCTGCCGCCATTGACGCCCTGGTCCACAGCCGGAGGCCGCCGGGTCGGCACAAGCTGCCCGATTCATCCTGAAGTACTGAAGCATTCCCACTCTGTCGGCTTTCGCAGCCGTGGAAGTGGTCACCAGAAGTCCCATGTCCCTGCGCATCTACAACACGCTTACCCGAGCGGTCGAGCCCTTTGCTCCCATCGAACCTGGCCATGCGCGCATGTATGTCTGCGGCATGACGATTTACGACCTCTGTCATGTCGGCCATGCCCGCATGATGATGGCCTTCGACGTGGTGCAGCGCTGGCTCAAGGCCTCGGGCTTCAAGGTCACCTATGTGCGCAACATCACCGACATCGACGACAAGATCATCAAGCGCGCCGTCGAGCGCGGCATGAGCATCCGCGCGCTGACGGACGAAATGATTGCCGCCATGCACCGCGACATCGGCGCCCTCGGCGTCGAGCGCCCCACGCATGAACCGCGCGCTACGGAGTACGTGCCGCAGATGCTCTCCATGATCAGCACGCTGGAAGGCAAGGGCCTGGCGTACCGCGCCAGCAATGGCGACGTGAACTACGCGGTGCGCAAGTTCGAGGGCTACGGCAAGCTGTCCGGCAAGTCGCTGGACGATCTGCGTGCCGGCGAGCGCATTGCCGTGGACGAAGGCAAGCTCGATCCGCTGGACTTCGTGCTCTGGAAGGCGGCCAAGCCGAGCGAGCCGGCGGATGCCAAGTACGAAGGCGAGTTCGGGGCCGGCCGTCCGGGCTGGCATATCGAATGCTCGGCCATGAGCTGCGCGCTGCTGGGTGAGCGCTTCGACATCCACGGTGGTGGCATGGACCTGCAGTTCCCGCACCATGAGAACGAGATCGCGCAGAGCGAAGGCGCGCTGGGCCATCCCTTCGTCAACACCTGGATGCACAACGGCTTCCTGAATGTCGACAACGAGAAGATGTCCAAGAGCCTGGGCAACTTCTTCACCATCCAGGACGTCTTGAAGAAGTTCGATGGCGAGACACTGCGCTACTTCATGCTGCGCACGCATTACCGCAGCCCCTTCAATTTCAGCGACGCCCATCTGGACGATGCACGCAGCGCCTTGCGCCGCCTCTACACGGCGCTGGACGGCGTGGGCGAAGTCGAGGCTGGCGAGATCGACTGGCGCCACCCGCAGGCGGCCGCCTTCAAGGTGGCCATGGACGACGACTTCAATACGCCGGGCGCGATCGCCCAACTGTTCGAGCTGGCCACCGAGGTGAACCGCAGCCGCTCGCTGGACGACGCCCGCTTGCTGAAGAGCCTGGGGGCCACCCTGGGCGTGCTGCAGCAGTCGCCCAAGGCCTATCTGCAGGCCGGCAGCGGCCTTGACGAGGCCGCGATCCAGGCCCAGATCGACGCTCGCGCTGCCGCCAAGGCTGCGAAGAACTTCGCCAAGGCTGACCGCATCCGCAAGGAGCTGTCGGCCCAGGGCATCGAGCTGAAAGACACGCCGCAAGGCACATCCTGGGTGAAGGCCTGAGCCGATGGCGCGCACATCGGCGGGGGTGACCCCGGACTATTGGGATGAGGCCTGCCGCCACCTGGTCAAGCGTGACCGGGTGATGAAGAAACTCATCCCGCAGTTTGGCGAGGCCAGGCTGCAGAGCAATGGCGACGCGTTCACGACGCTGGCCCGCTCGGTGGTCGGCCAGCAGATCTCGGTCAAGGCCGCGCAAGCAGTCTGGGACCGTTTCGCGGCGCTGACCTCGGGCCCGTCCACCAAGATCCAGCCGGCTGCCGTGCTGGGCCTGGCAACCGAGGCGCTGCGGGGTGTCGGCCTGTCCGCGCGCAAGATCGAGTACCTGTCGGACCTGGCGCAAAGCTTCGAGGCCGGAAAGGTTCATGTGCGCCAATGGACGCAGATGGACGACGAAGCGATCATTGACGAGCTTGTTGCGATCCGGGGCATCGGCCGCTGGACGGCCGAGATGTTCCTGATCTTCCACCTGATGCGGCCCAATGTGATGCCGCTGGACGACCTGGGTCTGCTCAAGGGCATCAGCGAAAACTACTTCTCCGGCGAGCCGGTGTCCCGCGCCGAGGCACGGGAGGTGGGCGACGCCTGGGCTCCCTACCGCTCGGTAGCCACATGGTACATTTGGCGCAGCCTCGACCCGCTCCCTGTCGATTACTGACAGCCGGCGGGTCACGCGCCCGGCACCTGATCAAGAGTTCTGTGCCGCCCGCCTGACGGCATCATCACTGAGAGACCCTAGCAGGATGAGCAAGAAACATTTCCTCGAATTCGAGCAGCCCATCGCCGAGCTCGAAACCAAGATCGAAGAGCTGCGCTACGTGCAAAGCGAGTCGGCCGTCGACATCTCCGAAGAGATCGACCGCCTCTCCAAGAAGAGCCAGCAGCTGACCAAGGACATCTACGGCAACGTGATGCCGTGGCAGGTCTACCAGATCGCCCGGCATCCGCAGCGCCCGCAAACGCTGGACTACTGCGCCGAGGTCTTCACCGAGTTCCAGGAGCTGCACGGCGACCGCCACTTCGCGGATGACCCGGCCATCGTCGGTGGCCTGGCCCGCTTCAATGGCCAGCCCTGCATGATCGTGGGCCACCAGCGCGGCTCAGACGCCAAGGAGCGCACGCTGCGCAACTTCGGCATGCCGCGCCCCGAGGGCTATCGCAAGGCCCTGCGCCTCATGAAGCTGGCCGAGAAGTTCGGCCTGCCGGTGTTCACCTTCATCGACACCATGGGTGCCTATCCCGGCATCGGTGCCGAGGAGCGTGGCCAGTCCGAAGCCATCGGTCGCAACATCTTCGAGATGGCCCAGCTGGAAGTGCCCATCATTGCCACCGTGATCGGCGAAGGCGGTTCTGGCGGCGCGTTGGCCATCGGCGTGGCAGATCAGGTCCTGATGCTGCAGTTCTCGGCCTACTCGGTGATCTCGCCGGAAGGCTGCGCCTCCATCCTCTGGAAGTCGTCCGCGCGTGCCTCAGAGGCCGCCGAGGCGCTGGGCATCACCGCCCATCGTCTGAAGGCCATGGGTCTGATCGACAAGATCATCAGCGAGCCGGTGGGCGGCGCTCATCGCGATGCCAAGATGATGGCCTCCAGCCTGAAGCGCGCCCTGGGCGACGCACTGCGCCAGGTCAGCGACCTGAAGCCGGACGCCCTGCTGGAGCGCCGCTACGAGCGCCTGCAGGCCTATGGCCGTTTCAGCGACACCAAGAACCGCTGAGCCCTTGCCGGTCGTTGCGGTGGCCTACAGCGGCGGCCGTGATTCCACCGCGCTCCTCCACGCAACAGCCCGCAGTGCCCAGGAACTGGGTCTGCGGGTTCTTGCTTTGCATGTCCACCATGGCTTGAGTGCGCGCGCCGACGGCTGGGTCGCGCATTGCCGCTCGCAATGCGAGGCCTGGGCGGCACAGGGCTTGCCGGTGCAGTTCTCGTTCCGTCGCTTGGCAGGAGCGCCTGCAGGGGGGCAGAGTGTCGAGGCCTGGGCGCGGGAGGGACGCTATCTGGCACTGCAGGCCATGGCTGAAGAGCAGGGCGCCGACTTGGTCCTGCTCGCTCAGCATCGCCGTGATCAGGCGGAGACCTTCTTGCTTCAGGCTTTGCGTGGCGGCGGTACGGCCGGCCAGGCGGCCATGCCAGCTTTGCAGTTTCGCGATGGCATGAGCTGGGCTCGGCCCTGGCTGGGTCAGCCGCGCGACGCCGTTGAAGCCTATCTGCAAGAGCATGGGCTGCGCTTCGTCGATGACGACAGCAACGCCGACCCTCGTTATGCCCGCAACCGTCTGCGCCTGCAGGTCTGGCCGGCCTTGTGCGAGGCCTTTGCGCAAGCCGAAGCCTCCTTGGCTCAGGCGGCGCAATGGGCACAGGAGGCGCTGGATTTGCAGCGCGAGATGGCGCAGCAGGACCTGCAGGCGCTGGAGGACGACTTGGGCATTGACCTGGCCGGCCTGCGACTGCTCTCGCCAGCCCGCGCCAGCAATGCCCTGCGCGCCTGGCTCCTGGAGCAACTGGCCCAGCCTGCGCCGGCGAGCCTCGTGGCCCGATTGCTTCACGAGGCTGATGAGCATGGCGGCTGGCCCTGCGCAGGTGGGCATTTGCGCCTCTATCGCGCGCGCCTGAGCTTCATCGAAGACGGCGCAGAGGCCGAACGCCCCGAACTTGAACTCGACCTCAGCAAGCCAGGTCGCTATCCACAGCCGGCTTGGCAAGGCGCGTGGTTGGTCGAGCGGGCCGAGATCGAAGGGGCTTCGGAAAATGTCTTGCGATGCTTGACGATGCGCGAACGCAGGGGCGGCGAGCAGTTCCAGTTGCACGCAAAAGGGCTGCCGCGCAGCCTCAAGAAATGCTTCCAGGATCGTGCGGTGCCAGCCTGGCTACGCCAGGGGCCGATGCTTGTTTGCGGCAGTGAACTGGTCTTTGTGGCGGGCCTCGGAGTGGACGCTCGTCACCTGGCTGAGGCGGGCTCGCCGCAGCTGCGCCTCAGCTGGATTCCTGACGTCGCGCCGTAACCGTCTGCGGGTAAATGCTGCATTGCGGTAGCTAGAATCGACGGTTCGCATCCGTGCGCCGTTCAGTGAGCGACGCACGCCGACGAATTCCGCGCTTCCAAAGAATTCCAATGGCACTAATCGTTCACAAGTACGGCGGCACGTCGATGGGTTCCACCGACCGCATCCGCAATGTCGCCAAGCGCGTCGCCAAATGGGCGCGTGCCGGCCATCAGATGGTGGTCGTGCCCTCGGCCATGAGCGGCGAAACCAATCGCCTGCTGGGCCTGGCCAAGGAGCTTTCGCCCGCCACCAGCAGCCCCGAGCTGAACCGCGAGATGGACATGATTGCCGCCACCGGCGAGCAGGTGTCCGTGGGCCTCCTGGCCATCGCCTTGCAGGCCGAAGGCATGGAGGCTGTCAGCTACACCGGCTGGCAAGTGCCGGTGGCGACGGACTCCTCGTACACCAAGGCGCGCATCGAAAGCATCGACGACAAGCGCGTGCGCACCGACCTGGCGGCCGGCAAGGTCGTGGTCATCGCCGGCTTCCAGGGTGTGGACGAGGACATGAACATCACGACCCTGGGTCGCGGTGGTTCGGATACTTCCGCTGTGGCCATTGCCGCCGCGATGAAGGCCGACGAATGCCTGATCTATACCGACGTGGACGGTGTCTACACCACCGATCCGCGCATCGTTCCCGAGGCGCGCCGCCTGCACACGATCAGCTTTGAAGAGATGCTGGAGATGGCGAGCCTTGGCTCCAAGATCCTGCAGATCCGCTCGGTCGAATTCGCTGGCAAATACCGTGTGCCGCTGCGCGTGCTCTCGAGCTTCACGCCCTGGGACATCGACATCAACGAGGAAGCCAAGTCCGGCACCTTGATCAGTTTTGAAGAGGACGAAAACATGGAACAAGCCGTCGTGTCCGGCATCGCCTTCAACCGCGACGAAGCCAAGGTGACCCTGCTGGGCGTGCCCGACAAACCCGGCATCGCCTTCCAGATCCTGGGCCCGGTGGCCGACGCCAATATCGATATCGACGTCATCATCCAGAACGTCTCGCAAGACGGCAAGACCGACTTCTCCTTCACCGTGCACCGCAATGATTACGCGCGCACGATGGAGTTGCTGGAGAAGGTGGTCGGCCCCGCGGTGCAGGCTGCGCGCGTGATGGGTGACCCGAAAATCTGCAAGGTCTCGATCGTCGGTATCGGCATGCGCTCGCATGTGGGCGTGGCCTCGAAGATGTTCCGCGCGCTGAGCGAAGAGGGCATCAACATCCAGATGATCTCCACGAGCGAAATCAAGACCAGCGTCGTGATCGACGAGAAGTACATGGAGCTCGCGGTGCGTGCGCTGCACAAGGCTTTCGATCTCGACCAGGAAGTTTCGGCCTGATTGGGCTGAGAGCCACGAAAAACGCTGCTATACTGCGAGGCTCTTCTGGAGTCGTGACCGAGTGGCCGAAGGTGCTCCCCTGCTAAGGGAGTATGTGGGCAAAACCTGCATCGAGAGTTCGAATCTCTCCGACTCCGCCAGAACATGGAAAGCCCCCAAGCGAAAGCCTGGGGGCTTTGCTGTTTCTGGCCGGGTCGCGGGGCGTCTAAAGCTGCTGACCGAAGTACTGGGCGAGTAGCTTCCAGTCCTTGCCGACACGCGCCCAGGTCAGATGGTAGGTCACGTCGCGCTTGTTGCCATTGGCGTCGGTGAGGGTCAGGGTGTTGATGCTGATCGCGGTGTCGCAGCGTATGCCTCCAGCACCGTAATTCCAAAACGTGAGCCGCTGGCCATCGGTCTTGTTCAACAGCTCCGTGATCACGCGGTCCCGGGTGAGTACCGTTTGGGCGGCGTCATGCATCACGCCTTCTGCATGCATGGGCAGATCATCGTAGATTTCGGAGAGCGCTTTGACATCGCGCGCGATCACAGCATTGCTCCAGGCCCGGTGCCGGGCAATCATGTCGAATCCTTCGCCACGATTCCTCAGCTTGCATTGCGGATCGGGGTCGGGTGTGGCGGCAATGGGCAGCGGTGCGGAAGGCGCTGGTGGTGGAGTCGAGCAGGCGCCAAGCGCGGCGAGCGACGCCAGCAGTGCGATACAGAACAGGGCGACGCAGACTCTTTTCATGAGTTTCATTCCAGGCGATCAAGCAAGGCCATGGCGGCGGCCGGCGCCCGCTCCTTGGCGCCACTGATGAAGAACAGGAACACATCGCGCTCGCTGCCGGCTGCCGGCGCGGGCTCGAGCAAGGGCAGGCCACTGGGCGTCCCGCCTGCCTGCCACTTGCGGCAGCTGGCAGCCAGGCCATCCAGCACCGCGGGCGTGCAACCCTGCGGCAGCTCGGGCGCGGTGCGCATCACGCGGCTGTAGATGAAGGGGCCGGTCGCGTCGGCGATGGGCGGATGGTCTTCGGACTCGGTGAACACGGTGGCCACACCATGGCGGCGAGCCAAGGCCAGGTAGTCGGTGCTCTGGAAGCTGGCATGCCGCACATCCATGGCATGGCGCAGCGGCAATCCGCTCACTTCAGCTGGCAGCAGCTTCAGGAAGGCCTCAAAGTCGACCGGATCGAACTTCTTGGTCGGCGCGAACTGCCAGACGATAGGCCCGAGCTTCTCGCCCAACTCGGCAATGCCGCTCTCCACAAAGCGTTGCACCGATTCGCCGGCCTCGGCCAGCACGCGCCGGTTGGTTGCAAAGCGCGAGGCCTTCAGCGAGAACATGAAGCTCTCGGGCGTTTCGTCTCGCCACTTGGCGAAGGTCGTGGCCTTCTGTGAGCTGTAGTAGGTGCTGTTGATCTCGATGGCCGTGAGCTTGCTGCTGGCGTATGCCAGCTCACGGTGTTGGGGCAAGCCCTTGGGGTAGAAGTTGTCGCGCCAAGGTTCGAAGTTCCAGCCGCCGATGCCAACGCGGATCTTGCTTGCACTCATCATGATTCCTGCTGTTGCTGCTGCGGAGCTTGCGGAGCAGGCAATCTATCGGGCACGGCGTGGCGGCGCAAGCGCATCGGCCCTGTGTCAAGCCTTGCCAGTTTTCAGCCCCTGTTCCAGGCCTTGTGCAGCGTTCGTACCGCTTTATGCAAAACCTCGGGTGCGACGGCGGCAAAGCCCAGCACGATGCCGGCCCGGCTGCTGTGCGGTGGCAGACCGCCGACCTCGCGCATGCCGATCAACTCCAGCCCGGCGGCCCGGCCCGCCTGCACGAGGCGCTGCTCCTGGCCCGGTTCATCCAGAGGCAGCAAGGCATGCAGGCCTGCGTCAATGGGCGCCAG
This sequence comes from Paucibacter sp. JuS9, assembly GCF_044043925.2. Classification (NCBI taxonomy): domain Bacteria; kingdom Pseudomonadati; phylum Pseudomonadota; class Betaproteobacteria; order Burkholderiales; family Sphaerotilaceae; genus Roseateles; species Paucibacter sp. JuS9. Next base: position 2,329,152 of record NZ_CP194172.1, on the reverse strand, counting down.
CGGCAGGGCGCCGCCGAAGCTCGCCTGCCAGGCATCGAGCAGGGCATCGCGCCGCTGCGTGGCGGCGCGCCGGGCGCGGCGCAGGTGGCGCAGGAAATGACCTTGCTCGATGAAGTCGGCCAGCACCGTCTGCTCCGCTATCGGCGAATGGCGGTCCAGCAGCTTGCGCAGGCGCGCCAGCGTCGGTGCCCAGGCCGCTGGTGCAACGAGATAGCCCAGCCGCAGGCCGGGCACGAGGATCTTGGAAAAGCTGCCTACATAGAGGGTGCGCTGATGACTGTCCAGCGAGGCGAGCGGTGCCAAGGGAACACCGGCATGACGGTACTCGCCGTCGTAGTCGTCTTCGAGGATGAAGGCATCGTGGCGCTGCGCCCAATTGAGCAGCGCGAGGCGCCGCGGCAGGCTCATGGCCACGCAGGACGGGAACTGGTGCGAAGGCGTGACGTGAACCAGTCGGCAAGGGCCCGTCGCTTCCAGGGCGCCAACCTGCAGCCCCTCGGCATCGACCGGAATCGGCAGCAGTTCGGCGCCGTTCAGAGCCAGCGCGGCCGCTGCGGCGCGGTAGCCAGGCGACTCCACCGCCACTCGGTCGCCGGGCTTCAAGAGGGCCAGCGAAGCCAGCGCAATCGCTTGCTGAGCGCCGCCGGTGATGATCACCTGTTCGGCCGTGCAGACCAGGCCTCGGCTGTGACTCAGGTAGGCGGCAATCAGCGCGCGCAGCCGTGGCAGGCCCTGCGCTTCGCCATAGCCGAGATTGTGCTGGTCGGCGCGCCGCCAGAAGCGGGCCAGCAGGCGCGACCAGGTCTCGCTCGGAAACAGCTCCAGCGCCGGCACACCGTGGCGGAAGGCGCGGGGCGGGCCCGTGAGAGCGCTTGAGGGTTCGAAGGCTTGCAGGCGCGCCCACATCGGCGTGTCAGGTGGTGGCGGCTCCGTCCGTTCGGTGCTGAGTGCCGCCGGCGCTGTGTTGCGCAGCGCTGCCACATAGGTGCCGTCGCCGGTGCGCGTGCGCAGATAGCCTTCTGACAGCAGCCGCTCATAGACCCGCACGACCGTGTTGCGCGAGATGCCGAGCGCATCCGCCAGCGCCCGCGTGGTGGGCAGGCGCAGCGCGGCGGGCAGCTGGCCTTGCAGGATGCGGGCTTTCAGTTGCTCGTGGAGCTGCGCTCCCAGGGCGGTACCCGGCAGCAGCGCGATGCCGGCTGCGTCGAGACCCAGGCTGGCATCGATTGGTTCCATGGAATCGGCAGATATTGGAGCTTTCATCGTACCAAGCTGGAACCTAAAGTCGCGCCAGGACTGAACGAGGCCCCATGTACAACCCCAAGCACTTCAATCTCAGCGATCTGGACCTTGCGCGCCAGTTGATCGACGAGCGCCCCTTGGCCGCACTGATCGGCCCCGATGCACAAGGGCATTCCTTTGTCAGCCACCTGCCGCTGGGCTGGGGCGCTGATGAATCCGGCTGGTGGCTGGAGGGCCATATGGCCCGCGCCAACCCGCATGGGGCCTGGCTGGCGCAACAGCGCGAAGCACTGGCGGTTTTCAGCGGGCCGGACGGCTACGTCTCGCCCAGCCATTACGACACCCACCTCGCTGTGCCGACCTGGAACTATCTGGCGGTCCATGTCTACGGTCAGGTCGAGCTGATCGACGCGCCACTCGCCAAGGATCACCTGCTCAAGCGTCTGATCGCCCGCCATGAGCCCGGGTATGCGGCGCAATGGATCGAGCTGCCGGAGGACTACAAGGAGAAATTGCTTGGCGCCATCGTCGGCTTCCGCATCCGCGTCACGCGCTGGGAGGCCAAGGCCAAGCTGAGCCAGAACCGCGCTGCCAGCGAGCGCGAGCGGCTGCGCGCGCATTTCGCCGGGCAGGGCGCGCGAGGGCAGGACATGGTGTCGTGGATGGAAAGGCTGGGCATCTGATGACTGCGTTTGAGATCCGTCCGCCGCAGCCCGGTGACCGTGCCGGCTGGGAGCAGCTCGCGCGCGGCTACAAGCAGTTCTACGAGACCGAGCTGGACGACGCCGGCTACGAGCTGGCCTGGCAGCGGCTGCTGTCTGCCAACGAGGTCCACGGCCTGGTGCTCCTGGATGAGTGCCGGCTGGTCGGGATGGCGCATTACCTGATGCATGCCTCGACCTGGAGCGGCCCGGTCTGCTATCTGCAGGACTTGTTCGTGGCTGAGGCTGCGCGCGGGCGGGGTGTGGCCGCAGCGCTGATCGAAGCAGTGGCTGCAGCGGCGCGTGCTCGAGGCGCTGCGCGCTACTACTGGCTCACGCACCAGGACAACGCGCGCGCGCGGGGCCTCTACGACCGCGTGGGCCAGCACCGGGGTTTCCTGCGCTACGACTACAGCTTGTAGAAACGAAAAGGGCGACCGCGGCCGCCCTTCGATCACATGCCCGCGTAGTTCGGGCCGCCGCCACCTTCTGGCGTGACCCAGACGATGTTCTGCGTCGGGTCCTTGATGTCGCAGGTCTTGCAGTGCACGCAGTTCTGCGCATTGATCTGCAGCTTGTCTTCGCCGGCATCGGTCTTGATGAATTCGTAGACACCGGCCGGGCAGTAGCGGCCCTCGGGGCCGGCGTACTTGGCCAGGTTGACCGCGACGGGCACGCCCTCGTTCTTCAAGGTCAGGTGGGCAGGCTGGTTCTCTTCATGGTTGGTGTTCGAGATGAACACCGACGAGAGCTTGTCAAAGCTGAGCTTGCCGTCAGGCTTCGGATAGTTGATGGGCTGACACTGCGCCGCCGGTAGCAGGCACTCGTTGTCGCGCTTGCTGCCATGCAGGGTCCAGGGCGGGGATTGCACGCCGACTTTGGGGAGCAGCCATTGCTCGATGCCGGTCATCAGCTGGCCGGTGAGCTTGCCCTTCTTGAACCACAGCTTGAAGTTGCGGGTCTGCTGCAGCTCTTCATTCAGCCAGCTCGCTTCAAAGGCCGTGGGGTAGGCGGCCAGCTCATCTTGCGCGCGGCCGGCGTTCAGCGCATCGGCCATGGCGTCAGCGCAGAGCATGCCGGACTTGATGGCGGCATGGCTGCCCTTGATGCGCGCGGCGTTCAGGTAGCCGGCATCACAGCCGACCAGGGCGCCGCCCGGGAACACGGTCTTGGGCAGGGCTTGCGGCGTGCCGTTGTTGATGGCGCGGGCCCCGTAGCCGATACGCTTGCCGCCCTCGATATGGGCGGCGATGGCCGGATGGGTCTTCCAGCGCTGCATTTCCTCGAACGGGCTCATGTACGGGTTCTGGTAGTCCAGACCGATCACGAAGCCGAGCGTGACCTTGTTGTCTTCCAGGTGATACAGGAAACCGCCGCCGAAGGTGTCGTCGGTCATCGGCCAGCCGGCGGTGTGGACCACGAGGCCAGGCTTGGCCTTGTCGGCCGGCACTTCCCACAGTTCCTTGATGCCGATGGCGTAGGTCTGCGGGTCCTTGCCCGCATCGAGCTGGTACTTGGCGATCAACTGCTTGCCGAGATGGCCGCGTGCGCCTTCGGCAAACACGGTGTACTTGCCCAGCAGTTCCATGCCGAGCTGGAAACCATCGTGCGGCGCGCCGTCCTTGCCGATGCCGAGATTGCCGGTGGCCACGCCCTTGACCCGGCCCTGTTCGTCATACAGCACTTCGGCTGCCGTGAAGCCCGGAAAGATCTCCACGCCCAGGGCTTCCGCCTGCGTGGCCAGCCACTTGACCACATTCGACAGCGAGACGACATAGCAGCCGTCGTTGTGGAAATTGCGCGGCACCAGCCAGTCGGGCGTGCGGGTCGATCCGGTTTCGGACAGGAACAGGATGTCGTCGCCGGTCACGGCCTGGCCCAGGGGCGCACCTTGAGCCTTCCAGTCCGGGATCAGCTCGCTCAGTGCCCGCGGGTCCATCACTGCGCCAGAGAGGATGTGGGCGCCAGGCTCGGAGCCCTTCTCGAGCACCACGACGGAAATGTCCTTGCCGTCAGCGGCAGCGCGCTGCTTCAGGCGGATGGCGGTGGCCAGGCCTGCCGGCCCGCCGCCCACGACCACCACGTCGTATTCCATGCTTTCGCGGGGGCCGAATTGGGCGAGGAGTTCTGCGGAGGTCATGTAGGAGGTCCTGTGAAGTACTGCTGTCTCTCGTTGGCGGCGCATTCTACTGGCGCCCACAAAAAATAGAACGGTCGTGCTATTTTTTGTGGCGAAGGGGACAAGACCGCAACACCGTCGGACCCTCTGCGTCGTGGTCCAGCGGCAGCCAGTCCGTGAGGGGGCGGCATCCCGCCGCCGTGCAGAGCTCGTAGTCAGGCACGAAGCCGGAGCGCGCCAGCACCAGTTCGCGATGCCAGCGTTCGGTCGGGCGGTAATGCCAGACGCCGTGCAGCAGCACCGCACCGGCCGGCGGCTCCATGCCTGCGCCGGAGCCGCGGATGCGGGCCTGCGACAGGTGCAGCCAGTCGCCGGCGAGTTCGTAGTCCTCGGCCCATTCGGTCTTCTCGATCGAGTGCCGCCAGCGCAGCGTGAAACTGGACATCTGCAGCTCGACCCGCAGTGCGCCGGCGCTGAGGCACAGGGCCAGCAGTGCCGTGCTCACGCAGGCGCGATGCGCCGCGCGCGCGGCACATGCCAAAGCACCAGCGCCGCCGTCATCAGGAGCCCGATCCCGTCGGTCAGCGGCACGGCGGAGATCAGCAGGGCCGCGGCGACGAAGGCCCAGACGCGCTCGTACCAGGCCAACGGCACGAGCCAGTAGCCGATGGCCGTGCCGCCCCATAGCAGGATGGCCAGCACAGCCTTGACGACCACATAGGCCGTGTCCCACCAGGTGCCGCCCTGCAGCATCAGCGCCGGCGCGTAGACCGCCATGAAGGGCACCACGAAGCCGGCTATCGCGATGCGCATCGCCTGCAGGCCGATCTTCATCGGCGATTCGCGCGCGATGGGCGCGGCCGCGAACGCCGCCAGCGCCACCGGCGGGGTCAGGTCGGCCATGATGCCGAAATAGAAGACGAACATGTGCGAGACGATCAGCGGCACGCCCAGCTGCAGCAGGGCCGGCGCGGCCAGCGAACTGGTGATGATGTAGTTCGGGATGGTCGGTATGCCCATGCCCAGCACCAGGCAGACCAGCATCGTCAGCAGCAGGCTCAGCAGCAGGCTGTCCTGGCCGAGCTGGATCACCATGCCGGCGAACGAGGTCGCCGCACCGGTGAGTGTCAGCGAGCCGATGATCACACCCACCAGCGCACAGGCCACGCCCACCGGCAGCGCATGCCGCGCGCCGTCGGCCAGCGCACCGAGCGCCAGGCGCAGCGTGTCGCGGCCCCCCTTGGCAAACCACAGCGCCGTGCCCAGCACGGCACACAGCAGCATGATGGCCAGGATGCCGAAGCGGAAGAAGCTCGACGCGGCCAGCCCGATCAGCACCCAGAACAGCAGCTGCAGCACGCGGCGCCCGAGCAGCGGCGTGAGCCCGGCGCCGAAGATCAGCACCACGGTGAGTGCCAGCCCCACCATGCCCGAGAACAGCGGCGTGTACCCGGCGAACAGCAGCCACACCAGCACCGCCAGCGGCAGGATCAGGTACCAGCGCAGGCGCAGCGCGGCCCAGGGGTTGGGGCACTGCTCCTTGGGCAGGCCGACAAGGCCGGCACGGCCGGCTTCTAGATGCACCATCACGAACGCTGTCAGGAAGTACAGCAGCGCCGGAATGGCCGCGGCCTTGCAGATCTCCACATACGGCACGTTGATGGTCTCGGCCATGATGAAGGCGACGGCGCCCATCACCGGCGGCATGATCTGCCCGCCCATGCTGGCGCAGGCCTCCACGCCACCGGCGAACGAAGCCCTGTAGCCAAAGCGCTTCATCAGCGGGATGGTGAACTGGCCGGTGGTCACCACATTGGCCACGCCCGAACCGTTGATCGTGCCCATCAGGCCGGACGACACCACGGCCACCTTGGCCGGCCCACCCTTGGCATGGCCGAACAGGCCGAGCGCGAAGTCGGTGAAGAGGGTGATCATGCCGGCCTGCTCCAGGAAGGAGCCGAACAGGATGAACAGGAAGATGTAGGACGAGGAGACGTAGGTGGGTGTGCCGTAGAGGCCCTCGGTGCCGAAGCCCAGTTGCGACACCACCTGGTCGAGTCCGAAGCCGCGGTGTGCCAGGGCGCCGGGCAGATGCTCGCCGAACAGCGCATAGCCGAGAAAGGCCAGGCAGATCAGCGGCAGGGCCAGGCCCATGATGCGCCGTGCGGCCTCGAAGACCAGCACGATGCTGAGCACGCCCACCACCATGTCGGCCCGCGTCAGCTCGCCGGCCCGCTGCACCAGCTGCGCCTCGAACACCCAGTGGTAGAGCCCCGCCGCGAAGGCCAGGCTGCCCATGATCCAGCCCAGCCAGCCGCGCCTGAGCGGCGGATGCAGGGTGAAGGTGAGCAGCAACAGGAAGCCGACATGCACCGCCCGCACCACCGAGCTCGACAGCGGGCTGAAGGCGGCCGTGACGATCTGGAAGGTCGAGAAGATGACGGCAATCCAGAACAGCGCGCCGCTGAAGCCCCCGGCATGGCCGGGTTCCTGCAGTTGTGCGTCCGGCGTGCTGCCGGCGATCACTTGATCAGTCCCGCTTCGCGGAAGTACCTTTCAGCGCCCGGATGCAGCGGCACCGGCGTGCCGCCCAGCGCGGTGTCCTTGCGGATGCCCTTCGCGGCGTTGTGGGCAGCCACCAGGGTGTCGAGGTTGTCGTACATCGACTTGACCATGGCATACACCGCGTCGGCCGCCACACCCTCATGGGTGACGAGGAAGTTCTTGACCGCGATGGCCGGCACGTCGGCGGCCTGGCCGGCGTAGGTGTTGGCCGGGATCGGCGCGCTCTGGTAGGCCGCGTCGCCCACCCTGGCCACCACCTCGGGAGGAATGGGCACGATGACGATCTTGACCGCCGCCGCGAGGTCGCGGATCGAGGCCACACCAAGGCCCGCCGACTGCAGGGTCACGTCGAGCTGGCGGTTCTTCATCAGCTCCACCGATTCTCCGAAGGGCAGGTATTCGACCTTGGCGAAGTCGGCATAGGCGAGGCCCGCGGCCTTCAGCACGGCGCGGGCATTCAGCTCGGTCCCCGACTTCGGAGCGCCGACCGAGATGCGCTTGCCCTTCAGGTCGGCCAGGGTCTTGATGCCGGCGTCGGCGCTGGCCACGATCTGGATGTAGTTGGCATAGATGCCCGCGACCGCGCGCAACTTCTTCAGCGGCACTGTGAAGCCCGCTTCGGCGTCGCCCTTCCAGGCGTCGGACAAGGCATCGGCCAGCGTGAAGGCGATTTCGCCGCGGCCGGCCTGCAGCAGGTTGAGGTTCTCGGCCGAAGCCTTGGTGGCCTGCACGGTGACCTTGGCGTCGGGCAGGGCCTTGCCATAGATCTGCGACAGCGCCACGCCCAAGGGGTAGTAGACGCCGCTCTGGCCACCGGTCAGCACCGTGATGAACTTCTGCTGGGCGAAGGCGGCGGGCGTCAGCCAGCTCAGGGCTGCGGACAGAGTCAGGGTGCGGCGAGTCAGTTGCATCGGAGTCTCCTGTGGTCGCCCGGTCAGGCGCCGGGGCTGGGTACGACTCTAGTGCGATTGCGGGGGCAAAGAATTGGTAGTTCCACGTTGGCGCCGCGGCCGAATGCTTGCCCGGGCCGGGAGGCTTCTGGATGTCGCAGCGTCAGTTGCAGCATGCGGATTGAGGTCGGCACGGTGCAGGGCGCGTGCTATCGTTTCCTCCAGGCTTTCACAGGACAAGGCGATGAGCTACAGCATTGATCTGGAAGGGCGCGTCGCCCTGGTGACCGGCGCTTCAAGTGGCCTGGGGGCGCAGTTCGCGCGCACCCTCGCCAAGGCCGGGGCCGGCGTGGTGCTGGCGGGCCGGCGCACCGAGAAGCTGAAGGACTTGCGCGCCGAGATCGAGTCGCAGGGCGGCGATGCCCATGTGGTGGCGCTCGACGTCACCGATCTCGACAGCATCAAGTCGGCCATCGCGCATGCCGAGACCGAGATGGGCACGATCGACATCCTCGTCAACAACTCCGGCGTGAGCACCACGCAGAAGCTCACCGATGTCGGCGCGGACGACTACGACTTCGTGATGGACACCAATGTGCGCGGCGCCTTCTTCGTGGCCCAGGAGGTGGGCAAGCGCATGCTGGCACGCGCCCGCGGCTCTGCGCCCGGCACCTTCACGGGCGGTCGCATCGTCAACATCGCCTCGATGGCCGGCCTGCGCGTCTTGAGCCAGATCGGTGTCTACTCGATGAGCAAGGCCGCCGTGATCCACATGACACGCGCGATGGCGCTGGAATGGGGCAAGTACGGCATCAATGTGAACGCCATCTGCCCGGGCTATATCGACACCGAGATCAACCACCACCACTGGGGTACCGAACAGGGCAGGAAGCTGATCGAGCTGTTGCCGCGCAAGCGCGTCGGCCAGCCGCAGGACCTGGACACGGCGCTGCTGATGCTGTGCGCCAACGAGAGCCATTTCATCAATGGCGCGGTATTGCAGGCCGACGACGGCTTCGGCGTCTGAGTTTTTGGAGTTTGAGTCAATGAGTCTTCGTGTGCTGACCGCGCTGGAAGCGCGGGTCCTGGCCGTCCTGGTCGAGAAGCAATTCACCGTGCCCGACAGCTATCCGCTGTCCTTGAACGCCCTGACGATGGGCTGCAATCAGAAGACCGCCCGCGACCCGGTGATGAGCGCGGGTGAGAACGAGGTGCTGCGCGCGCTCGACGAGCTGCGGGGCATGAGCTTGGTGAACCGCGTCAGTGGCAGCCGGGTCGAGCGCTATGAACACAATTTCCGCCGGGGCATCAATGTGCCGGGGCAGGCCGAGGCCTTGCTCACGCTGCTGATGCTGCGTGGCCCGCAGACGGCGGCCGAGTTGCGCAGCAACACGGAAAGGCTGCATCGCTTTGCCGACATCTCGTCGGTCGAGGCCTTCCTGGTCGAGCTGTCGGAGCGCCAGCCGCCGCTGGCGATCAAGCTGGCCAGAGCCCCGGGCGCGCGCGAAAGTCGCTGGGCGCATCTGCTTTGCGGCGAGGTGTTTGATGCCGTGCCTGCCGCTCCCGGCGAGCCAGCTTCGCGGGATGACGAGATTCTGCAATTGCGTGCCGAGCAGGCGCGCCAGGCTGGCGAGATCGAGGCCTTGAAAGCGCAGATTGCGCAGATCAAGGCGGAGTTGGGCATCGCATGAGCAGGACCCCATGAGATTTGAAATCCCCGAGCAGAAGAAGCTGGTCCACGAGGCCCGCATCCCCTTGCGCTGGGGCGACATGGATGCAATGGGTCATGTCAACAACACGATCTATTTCCGCTACCTTGAGATCGTGCGGGTCGAGTGGCTGGAGTCCTTGAACGCGGCGCCCAACCCAGCCGGCGAAGGGCCGGTGATCGTCAACACCTTCTGCAATTTCTACAAGCAGCTGGAATATCCGGGCGAGGTGCTGGCCAAGCATTACGTCAGCAACCCGGGCCGCAGCAGCTTTGATTGCTGGATCACGCTGGAGCGGGTGGGCGAGCCGGGCGTGATCTGCGCCGCCGGCGGTGCCACCACGGTGTGGATGGATTTCCCAGCGCAGAAGTCGGCGCCGTTGCCCGACTGGCTGCGCCGGCATATCGAGGACTGAGCCGCGGGCATTCGCGCCCTGGCAGCCCAAGGCCTACCCCCGCACCGAGCGGGCCGTATTCCACAACCCTGCGGACGGCAGCGTGTCTTCTCGTCTCAAAGATGGATGGCCGCCTCTGTTCATTGCAAAAGAATCCTCGCCATCTCTTGACGCAAGGAGTTTGCAATGGCGACCGTACTTGATTTCACAGACAAGACCCTGCGCGCCTGCGCGCCCGGAACCCTGACGTTTGGCATGGTGGTGCCCTGGCCGGGTCTGGCCAGGCTTGGAGTGCGCGTTTTTCGCACCCCCATTGGCAAGGCCAACTGGCAAGTGGTCGACAGCAAGGTGCTCGACAACGACCCCGACACCTTCGACGGCATGACCGTGTCCTTCCAGGCTGTGAAGGGCATGCGCTACGGCCTGAGCTTCAAGGGCGATCTTCAGCTGATCGATGTCTCTGCCTCGACGTTGAAGCTGAGCTTCTACCTTGCTGGGAACGGGGCCGTGGTCTCCGATTTCGGCGGTGCCCAGACGCTTTCAGAGTCGATGTCCAGCGGTCTTGTCGGCGTGGTCAACGTCGACGCGCAGTAAGCCGGGAGCGCTGTCATGAAAACATGGATCCATGCCTGTTCCGGATCTGCTTTCGCGCTGATGTCGTTGGCTTCGAGTGGTGTGCTGGCGGCTGACGAGCCCAAGCCCACCACACTCAGCGAGACCATCAAGGCCACGCATGTCGACATGCCGATCACCACCTCGGTGGCTGCCTTCATGCTCGGTGCGTCCGGAGAAAACGTGCCGCGCCTGTCCAGCCTGCGCGAGTTCTCAGCCCAGGTCGGGCGGGCCTTCGATGCCAATGGCAAGGTGGCCAATGCTGTTTCGGCCGAGTTCATTCCGGCGATGGCCATAGGCAAGCTCGACTGGGGGCAGCTCAAGGACCCGCTGATGGGAGCATGGGCGCGTACGGCCTTGTCCGTCGCAACCAAGGTGAAATCGGACAAGGATGTGGCGCGTTCCGCCCTTGGCCTGCAAACCATTCTGTATGCGCCAGCTTACCAAGAGGCCTTGCAGCAGTCTCGCGTTGAGTCCTGCATGGCCACTGCACAGACATTTGTCAGGGAAGAGGCTCTCAAGAAGGCCATTGCGGAAATGAACAAGACGGGCCGGACGACCATGCCCACCCCCGACTACACCGCAGAAGACGAGGCATCCCGGCTCAAGTGCGCCAAGGCCATCAAGACCGCGCTGACCCGCTGGAACCAGTCCATGGTCGCCGTGGGCTTTGGCCGCTCAGTCGCTTCTCTGGAAGATGGCGCGGCCTTGCCAGCGGGCGTTTCGGGTGACTCCAACATGGTGTGGTTCACCGCGGCGCTGGGCGGCGGCGGGCGCGCGCCGGCCCCTGACAAAGCCGAGGACGGCAATGACGATGTCGGCTGGTTGCTCACCGCGCACTGGCGCCGCAACTCCAATGCCAGCGCCAAATCCACGCTCGGCGTCAGCACGCTGGCGCGGCAAGAGCTGGTGGGCCTGAACCTGCGCTGGGGCAGCGAATCGGGCGCCTTCATTGCGGAGTACTCGACCCTGCGTTCGCACGCCAGTGGTCACGCGTTCGCAGATCGCAAGCGCGCGGTCCTGGGCTTCGAAAAGCGCCTGGACAAGGACCTGTACCTGACCCTGGGTGCGGGCCGCGACACCGGCCTGGATGCCGCCAAGAACTCGGTGCTGATGAAGTTCAGCTGGGACTTTGCAAGCAAGCCCACATTGATGAAATGAAGGCAGGCCCGACCCTGCGCAGCAGGGCCGGGCCTTGGCCCGTTCAGCGGAAGCTGTAGCTCAGGCTTGCAAAGAATGAACGGCCGCGCGGGTCGCCGTAGGTCGGGTCCCAGGTCACCTGGAAGTAGCGCGACTGGTTGGTGAACGGCGGCGCGGTGTCGAGCAGGTTCAACACGCCGGCACGCAGTCGCAGGGCTGGCGAGAAGCGGTAGCTCGCGCTCAGGTCCCACAGCGAGTAGGGCTTGACGTCGCGGTTGTTCCACTCGGGCGCGGCCAGGCCGTCCACGTTCTGGTCGCGATAGCCGGCCAGGTAGGTGTTGGTCACCGTCAGGCTGACCGGGCCGTAGTCCCAGTCCAGGTTGAGCTTGTGGCGCCAGCGCTGCACGGCCTTGTCATCCTTGAACTTGCCCAGGCCGTCGACCAGCGGCGAGCGCGGGTCGGTGGCGAACTTGTACTCGGTGATCAGGGTGCCGCTGAATCCGGCGCCAAAGGTGCCGAAGCCGGTCTCCTCGCCGCGCCAGTTCAACGACACATCGAAGCCGGAGGTGTTCAGCTTGCCGCGGTTCTCCTTCTTGACGGTGATGTAGTCGACGAAGCCGTCATCGAAGCGCGCCACGACCTTGGGGTCGTTGTAGAGCGCGGGTGTCGTGAAGATCGTTTCTTCGCCGATCTGCGAAATGATGTCGGACTTGCGGATGCTCCAGTAGTCGATGCTGCCGGTCAGGCTGCGCATCGGCTCGAACACCACACCGAGGCTTGCCTGCTTGGACTTCTCGGGCTTGAGCTCGGGGTTGGAATAGCGGTCGATGGCGAGCTGGCCGACTTCGCCGCTCACTGGGTCGCGCACGAAGCTGGCGGTGATGCCCGAGCGCAGCGGCAGGAACATCTCGGACACTGTCGGTGCGCGAAAGCCGGTGCCGTAGGAGGCGCGGGTCAGCAGCTGCTTGCTGGGCCTCCAGCTCAGGCCGAGCTTGGGGTTGGTGGTGCTGAGGTCGGGCGAGGTCTTGTTGGTGGCGGCGTCGTGCACGCCGCTGTAGCGGTCGTGACGCAGCGCGATCTGCGCTTCGAGCTCCTTGGTAATCGGCGCGCTGAGCTCGGCGAAGATGCCAGCCACGTTGCGCGAGTGGCTGGTGTCGGCCAGCAGTTCTCCCGAGCTGGATCGGTCGCCGTTGACATCGTTGCCCTTGAGCACGTCGGTGGCGCGGAACTCGGTCTTCTCCTTGCGCAGCTCGGCACCCAAGGCCAGCATCAGGTCGCCGCCTTCCAGGGCGGCCAGGGCGCGGGTCAGCTTGCCGTCGATGCTCGTCGATGTGCCCTTGCTGATGCGTGCCGCGCCGTCCAGGCGGATCGAGTTCATGAAGGCCTGGCCGGCCGAGCGGTCGGCGGGTTTCACGAACGGGTTGTAGGTGCCCGCCTTGAGGCCGGCTTCCAGCTTTGTCAGCGATACCCAGCCCGACAGGTCGGTGTCGGTGGCCTTGTTCACGCTTTGGCTGAGGGCCGTGTCGTAGTCCCAGCCGGCCATGTTGCCGGTGGCGCCGATCACCAGGCGGCTGGCGTCGCTTTCCACGCGGCTGGTGCGCTTGCCGGCGTCCTCCAGGCGGAAGCGGAAGTCCACAGCTCCGGTCACGCCGGTGACGGCCTGCAGCGACGCGGGCAGGGCGATGCCCGAGCTGGTGCGGAAACGTGCCGTCGCCGGCGAGGCCGCGTAGTCCGTCTCGGCCTTGGCCAGCATCACCTCGGCGAAGACCTGGTTGTCATCGTCAAGCTGCGCCGTGAAGCGGCCGAGCAGGCTCTGCTTGTCAGCCTTGGGGTAGATCTGCGAGCCCGCCACGTAGTCGTACGAGCAGCCCTCACGGCCACCCAGGCTGGTGCCGTCGACGAAATTGGCATTGGGCGCACCGGTGCAGCTGGCCTTGTCAAAGCTCACGCGACGCGAGCCGGAGTTCGGCCCGCCCGGGTTCCAGGTGCCGTCGGCGTTCGTGCCCTTGAGCGCGGTGCCCGGGTTGGCGCGAACGAAGTTGTTCAGCGCGGTCAGCTGGGCGCTCGAGAGGTCGACGTTGGCCGGGAAGGAGTTGCTCGACGCCTGCGGTGGCAGGCGGGTGGGCAGGCTGTACTCGCGGATGAACTTGCGCTGCGAGGCATCCAGCTCGTCGAGTTTCTGCAGGTCCAGCGTGGCGAAGACGTTGAAGCGGTCCTTGCGCAGGTCGCCGAAGCCGCCGCCGAGGGTCGCGGTCTTCTTGCCGCCGCCGCCTTCGTCGGTCTTGAGGCCGTAGACGTTGAAGTTGGCGCCCTGGAAGTCCTTGCGGGTGATGAAGTTGATCACGCCGCCCATGGCGTCGGTGCCGTAGATGGCCGAGGCGCCGTCCTTCAGCACTTCGACGCGCTGGATGGCTCCGGAGGGGATGCTGTTCAAGTCGACGCCGGCGTCGTCACCCGGGCTGGCAAAGTTGGCCAGGCGGCGGCCGTTCAGCAGCACCAAGGTGCTGGAGACACCGAGTCCACGCAGGTTGGCGCCGTTGAAGCCGCGCTGACCGCCGCTTTGGTCGCTGATGGACGCGCCGTCGGTCAGGCCGCCGACGTTGGAGGTGATCTTCTGCAGCAGTTCTGCGGCAGTGGTGACGCCGAGCTTGTCGATGTCGGCGCGCTTGATGGTCTCGACCGGCAGGGCGGCTTCGCCGTCAATGCGCTTGATGCTGGAGCCGGTCACTTCGACCCGCTCCAGCTTGGCCTCCTGGGCCTGGACGGAGACGGTGGCAGCCAGGAGCAGGGCGGCCTGGGCCAGCGTCTGCAGCTTGAAGAATCGTTGAGGCGTCATGAGTGGGTCTTGCCTTGAAGAGGTGTTGGAAGGAGGGCGGTGAGCAGGAATGGCCGCGACTCTAGGAGCGGGCTTTGCCGCTTGCCTATGGGGTTTTGGCGGCCTGCGCACTTGCTCGCAAGAAGTTGTCGCAAAGCCGTAAAGCGGCAGCTGGGTGCCAGGAAATGCCTTGCTTCAAAGCGACATGCACTTGCGCGCCTCGCCCAAGCCGGCACCGGTCCGGCCTTTCCCGCTGGTGGGCAAGGGCGGGGGCTGACAAGATGCGGCCATGCAAACCCGAACCGTCCCTGTCCGCCGCCGTTACTTGCAGGCTCTTGTAGCTGCCGTTTGCCTGGGTAGCCTGGTGCCAACGCTCTCGCAGGCGCAGAGCAAGCCCGGCGTCGTGATCGCCATCGGCGGCGCCCTGCGCTCCGACAACACCGAGGTCTGGCAGCGCGTGGTGGATGAAGCGGGCGGCACGGGCGCGCGCATCGTGGTCTTCGGCACCGCTGCCGGCAATCCACAGCGCGCGGCCAATCTGATCGTCGAGCCGCTGACCCGTCACGGCGCCCGCGCCGAAGTCATACCGGTCGCGCCGCGCCTGGCCGGTGTCGACCTGCAAAGCAAGCTCAATGACCCGGCCCTGATCGAACAGGTGCGCACGGCCCAGGGCGTGTTTTTCGCCGGTGGCGCTCAGGAGCTGATCGTTGACACCCTGCAACCTGGCGGCAAGCCCACCGCAATGCTGCAGGCGATCTGGGCGGTGTTCAATCGCGGCGGCCTGGTGGCCGGCACCAGCGCCGGTGCGGCCATCATGAGCCACACGATGTTTCGCGATGCACCCGACAACATCTCGGTGCTGCAGGGCCGGCTGCGCGAGGGCAAGGAACTGGATCGCGGCCTTGGCTTCATCACCAGGCAGCTGATCGTTGACCAGCATTTCCTCAAGCGCGGCCGCATCGGCCGCTTGCTGCCGGCCATGCAGGCCACCGGCTACAAGCTGGGCCTGGGCATCGAGGAGAACAGCGCGGCGGTGATACGCGGTGAAGAAATCGAGCTGATCGGCGCACGCGGCGGCCTGCTGCTGGACCTCACCCAGGCCAGCAGCGATGCGGCGCTTGCAGCCTTCAACATCCGCAATGTGCGCCTGAGCTATCTCGACCATGGCGACAGGCACGACTTGCGCAGCGGCGTCAGCAAGCCCTCGACCGAAAAGCTGGTCGGCCAGAAGATCGACCCGCGGGCCGAGGGCTTCAAGCCGCGCTTCATGGTCGAGCCGTTCTACGTCGACATGCTGGCCGACAACGCCATCGTGAACGCCATGGGTCGCCTGATTGACAGCCCGCACCCGGAGCTTCGCGGCCTCGCCTTCAAGGGCCGGGCCGGCGCACAAGACCCGCAGCCCGATGTCGGTTTCGAGTTCCGCCTCTACAAGGCCAGCGACAGCCTGGCCTGGCTTGGTGGCGACGACTACACGGTGCTGGACCTGCGCCTGGACGTACAGCCGGTACAGATCAAGCGCCCGTTCTACACGCCGCTGGCCGCCTCGCACTGAAGCCCATCACCCCATCCATCGTGGCGCCGCCTGAGGCGCCAAGCAGCAAGAAAGCCTGACCATGCGCACCGTGCAGCACGCACTTCCTTCCAGCAGCAGCGGTCTTTGCCGTACGCTTCGCAGCCTGCACTTCGGCCCGGCCAGGAGCGGCCGCAAGGTCTATGTCCAGGCCTCACTGCATGCCGACGAAATACCGGCCATGCTGGTGGCGCAGCATCTGCGCGAGCAGCTCTTGCAGCTTGAGGCCGCCGGCCTGATCGACGGCGAGATCGTGCTGGTGCCGATGGCCAATCCGATCGGCCTGTCGCAAGACCTGCAAGGCACGCTGTTCGGCCGCTTCGACCTGAGCACCGGCGTCAATTTCAACCGGAACTACAAGCATCTCACCGCGCCGCTGCTGGAGCGTCTGAAGGGCAAGCTGGGCAGTGACGCAGCCGCCAATGTGGAGGCGATCCGCGCCGCCAGCCGCGCGCTGCTCGGCGAGTGGGAGGCCACGACCGAGACCGAAGTCCTGAAGAAGACCTTGCAGACGCTGGCCTGCGATGCCGACATCGTGCTGGACCTGCATTGCGACAACCAGGCCGTCCTGCATCTCTACACCGGCACGCCGCTGGCAGACCAGGTGATGCCGCTGTCTGCGCAGATCGGCGCCGAGGCGGTGCTTCTGGCCCGGATGTCGGGAGACGACCCCTTTGATGAATCGCTGTCGCGCATCTGGTGGGAGCTGGCCGAGCAGCTGCCGGCGCACCCGATACCGAATGCCTGCGTGGCCATCACCGTGGAGCTGCGCGGCGAGACGCAGGTGGAGCATGGCCTGGCCGAGCAGGATGCGGCGGCGCTGGTCGCCTACCTGCAGCAGGCCGGCCATATCGGCGGCACGCCGCGTGCGGCGCCGCCTGCGCGTTGTGCAGCCACGCCGCTGGAAGGCGTGGAGCCGATTGCCGCACCACATGCCGGCTTGCTGGTGTTCAAGAAAGAGCCGGGCGAGCAGGTGCAGGCCGGCGATGTGGTGGTCGAGCTGATCGACCCGAACACCGACCAGCGCACCGAGCTCAAGGCCACGGTCTCGGGTGTTCTCTTTGCCCGCGTGGCGCGCCGCTATGCTTCGCGCGGCATGCGCGTGGCCAAGATCGCTGGCGCCAAGGCTTTCCGCAGCGGCAAGCTGCTGTCGATGTAAGGGCAGGGCGCGATGAAGCTCAAATTCCCCAACACCTTTGTCCTGCTGTTCGGCCTGCTGGCCCTGATTGCTGCGGCCACCTGGCTGGTGCCGGGCGGGCAGTACGACACCACGATGCTCAATGGCCGCAAGGTCATCGACCCGAACTCCTTCCGCTACATCGCCGCCAACCCGCAAGGGCCGGTGCAATTGCTGATTGCGCCGATCAAGGGCTTTGTCGAGGCCGGGCTGATCATCGGCTTCGTGCTGATGGTGGGCGGGGTCTTCAATGTGCTGCACAAGACCCAGGCCATCGACGCGATGATCAAGTCGGTGGCCAAGGCGCACACGCGCTCGGCCTTTGTGCGCGCGGCCACGATTCCCGCTTTCGTCACCTTGTTTTCAATGGGCGGCGCCACCTTCGGCATGGCGGAGGAGGCGATTCCCTTCGTGCTGATCTTCATTCCGCTGGCCCTGGCCCTGAAGTACGACACGGTGGTCGGCGTAGCGATTCCCTTTGTCGGCTCGCAGATAGGCTTTGCCACCGCCTTCCTGAACCCCTTCAATGTGGGCGTTGCGCAGGGCATTGCCGGCGTGCCTCTGTTCTCGGGCATTGGCTTTCGCATGATCTGCTGGGTGGTGGCCACGACGGTCACGATCGCCTTCCTGATGTGGTACGCCGCCCGGGTCAAGCGCACGCCACAGCTGAGCCCCACGTTCGCGATGGACGAGGAGAAACGCCGCACCCTGAACCTGGCCGAGTTCGAGACCTTCTTGGGAATGACGCTCACGCACAAGCTGGTCCTGGCGATCTTTGCCGGCAGCTTGGGCGTGATGATTCTGGGTGTCGTCAAGTACGGCTGGGACATCGACAACATCGCGGCGCTGTTCCTGGTGATGGGCATTTCCGTGGGCCTGGTTGCCCGGCTGTCGGCGGACGACTGGGTGGCCGCCTTCCTGCAAGGTGCGCGCGACATGGTGAGCACGGCGCTGGTGATCGCGCTGGCCAAGGCCACGGTCGTCGTCATGCGCGATGCCCACATCGTCGACACCATGCTGCATGCGCTGGTGCCCTATGTGCAGAGCGACAGCCCGGTGTTCTCGGCGCAGAAGATGTTCCTGATCCAGTCGGTGATCAATTTCTTCATCCATTCGGGCACGGGCCAGGCGGCGCTGACCATGCCCATCATGGGCCCGCTGGCCGACCTGGTGGGCGTCAGCCGCCAGACCGCCATCCTGGCCTTCCAGTTCGGTGAGCTGACCACGCCGATGATTCCGACCTCGGGCATCACCGTGGGCGTGCTGGCTCTGGCCGGCATTCCCTGGACCAAGTGGGCGCGCTGGATGCTGCCGCTGCAGGGGCTCTATCTCGTGATGGCTCTGGGGCTGCTGGCGATTCCACACCTCATAGGCTGGCAGTGAACCCTGCGCCGCAGCGCCTGTGCGCCCTGGTCTTGCTGCCAGGCTGCTCGATGCTGGCCGTGGCGGGCGTGGTCGAGGCGCTGCAGGCGCTCAATGAATTGCAGGAAGAGGCGCGCTATGAGTGCCGGCTCCTGTCCGAAGCCGGGGGCTTGCTCGTTGCCGGGGGGGATGTCCTGCTGCAGACCCAGGCCTTCGATGCGGATGCGGACTGGCAGGCGCTCTTCCTGATCGCGGCCGAGGCCCCGCTGCCGTCACCAGCGCTCGTACAGGCGCTTCAATCGCACGC
Source organism: Paucibacter sp. JuS9 (assembly GCF_044043925.2). Lineage (NCBI taxonomy): Bacteria > Pseudomonadati > Pseudomonadota > Betaproteobacteria > Burkholderiales > Sphaerotilaceae > Roseateles > Paucibacter sp. JuS9. The sequence continues at coordinate 2,310,546 of NZ_CP194172.1, read as the reverse complement.
GCTGCGCGGCACCGTGCTGGCCGGCGTCGATGGTGGCGCAGCCTTGCTGGCGGCGGCAGGGCTGCTCGATGGCCAACGCGCCACGATCCACTGGACGCTGGTCGACGCCGCAATGCAGGAGCATGGTGGCGTGGTCTGGTCTGGCCATGTCTGGGAGATCGCGGCCGACGGGCGCTTGCTCAGCTGCGCGGGCGGCACGGCTTCGCTGGACCTGGTCCTGGCCTGGGCCGCGCGCCTGCATGGTGACCGTGTGGGCCAGGAGCTGGCGCAACATCTGGGCCTGGAGCGCGCGCGCGGTGCTGGCGAGCGCCAGCGCGTGCCGATCACCGAGCGCATGGGTGGTGGCAGCCCCAAGCTGAGCGAAGCGCTGGCGCTGATGGAAGCGAATTTGAGCGAGCCGCTGCCTACCGAAGATGTGGCGCGCCTCGTTGGCCTGTCACGCCGTCAGCTGGAGCGCCTCTTCAAGCAGCATCTCGATGCCCTGCCTTCGCGCTACTACCTGGAGCTGCGGCTCAAGCGTGCGCAGCGGCTTCTGCAGCAGAGCAGCCAGTCGATCCTGCAGATCGGGCTGTCCAGCGGCTTTGCCTCGGGGCCGCATTTCTCCAATGCCTACAAATCCCATTTCGGCCACACGCCGCGCGATGAGCGCAGCCAGCGGGCCGCCGCCTGGCGCCAGCGTGCACCGGAGACCACTGATGAGCAGCCCTGACGACTTCCTCCTGCGCCCGGTGGCGCTCACCGACCTGACGGCCCTGGAGTGCATTGCCGCGGCCTCGGTCGACGGCATCAGCTCGCTGCCCAGCGACAGGCTGCAGTTGCAGACGCGCATCGAGCGCTCCATGCAGGCCTTCGCCAGCGAGGATGCCGCCAGCGGCGAGGAAACCTATCTCTTCGTGCTGGAAGACCGCCGCGCCGGGCGCGTGGTCGGCTGCAGTGGCATTGCCGCCAGCGCTGGTTTCCACGACCGCTTCTACAGCTACCGCAACGAGTTTGTCGTCCATGCCTCCAAGGCCCTGGGCGTGAGCCAGCGCATGCACACCCTGCACCTGTGCCACGACCTGACCGGCTGCACGCTGCTGACCTCGTTCTACATCGAGCCGGCCTACGAGCAGGGGCTGGCGCCGCAGCTGCTGTCGCGGGCGCGCCTGCTCTTCATCCGCCAGCACCTGGAGCGCTTCAACGAGCGCATCGCCGCCGAGAGCCCGGGCCTCGTTGATGCACAGGGCCAGAGCCCGTTCTGGGATGCGGTGGGCCGGCGCTTCTTCAACATGGACTATCCGCAGGCCGAGGCGGTGATCGGCGGCCGCAGCAAGGCCTTCATCGCCGACCTGATGCCGCATTCGCCCATCCATGTGAGCCTGCTGCCCGAGAACGCGCAGTTCGCGCTGGGGCAGTTGCATCCGGTGGGAGAGCTGCCGTTCTCCATCCTGCAGGCCGAGGGCTTCGATGCCGACAGCTATGTCGACATCTTCGACGGCGGACCGACCGTCGAAGCGAGCCTGCATTTGCTGCGCAGCGTGCGGCATGCGCGTGAGCTGAGCCTGCGCAGCGGCGCGTTGGCGCTGGGGCAGGCGCATTGGCATGTGGCCGCGCGCCGCGACCGCGCCGGCTTCCGTGCGGTGCTCGCGGCCTTGCCGCTGGCGGCGCTGGAGCTGCCGCCGCGCCATGAGCTGGTGCAGCGGCTCGAGCTGGGCGAAGGCGAGCGCATCACCGTCACGCCAGTAGAGCCGATGGACGGCGAGGAGGGCCAACCATGAACCCGATCAAGATCCGCGCTGCGTCGAGCGCTGATGCCGTCTCCATGGCCGGCTGGGTCAACCAGACGGGCCATGCGGTCGATACCGACACCCAGGCCGAGGGCGAACGCCTGTACCTGGCCATCGATGAAGGGGATCGCCCCGTGGCCTGCCTGCGCCTGCGCGAGCATCTGGGCCTTGCGCTGCCGCGCTACAGCTATCACGTGGGGCAGGCGGTGCATGCCGCCTCCGAGCTGGGCCTGTTCCAGCGCCAGGCCACCTTGCTGCTGGGCAACGACCAGACCGGAGACAGCGAGCTGACCGACATCGCCTGCGCGCCCGGCCTCGATGAAGCGCTGCAACAGGCGGCCTTGCAGACCCTGCTGGACTCAGCCCTGGCCCGCATTGCCGGCGAGCCGCTGCGCCATGGCGCGCGCCTGATCGTGGAGCTGGGTGGTGTGCGCGATGCGGCAGGCAGGTCTGTCTTCTGGCAGGGCCTGGGGGCTCATTTCTGCCCGCGCGACCCGGCCGAAGCACAGGTCTCGATGGGCGAGGCCTGGCGCAGCCACTTGGCGGCGCTGCTGCCGCGCCAGCTGCTCTATCTTTCCTTCCTCGATGCCGCAGCGCAGGCGGCAGTCGGGCAGGCCGGCGTGGCAGCCCAGCCGGCCCTGAAGGTGCTGCGTGCCAGCGGCTTTGCGCCGGGCCGGCATGTGCGCATCGACGATGGCGGCCCGATCTGGGAACTGTCGCTGGCTGCAAGCTGACCTTCAGCCGCCCTTGAGGTGACGTTCAGACTCGCGCCTTGCGCGCCGCTATGCTGGCCGCACTCTTGGAGGAGCGAAGAAGATGACGAGGAAATGGATGGCGCTGGCAGCCCTGCTGGTGCCCATGGCTGCTGCATGGGCGGCCGATGAATCGATGGCCTGGGTGCAGGCCCGCATGAAACCGATGGCCGCCGGCCATGCCGCCGCGCTCACTGACGCGCAGCTGCAGGCCTTCGGCGATGCGCTGGGCGAGACGCGCGTGGTGGCGCTGGGCGAGCAGACCCATGGCGGCCGCCAGGAGTTCGAGTTGAAGACGCGGCTCCTGCGCTATCTGCACGAGAAGAAGGGCTTCGACGTGCTGCTGCTGGAAAGCGGTGTGTTCGACATCGCGCAATTGCAGCAAGCCATGCAGCGCGGCGAGAAGCTCGATGCGCTGGCCTCGGGCAATGTGTTCTACATGTACGCCAACAGCGATGCCGGCCGCGGGCTCCTGCGCTATCTGGACGAGCAGCAGGCGGGCCCGCGGCCGCTGCTGCTCTCGGGCATCGACAGCCAGCTCAGCGGCGGTTACAGCCGCAAGGCCTTGCTGCCGGGGCTGCGCAAGCAGTTGCAGGTTGATGCCACCGGCTGGCCGCTGTTCGAGCGGCTGGCCGGCGAGCTGATGCAGATGAAGCGCGAGGCGCCGAGTACGGCTGACCAGCAGGCCTTCGAAACCATGGCCCAGCGCCTGCGCAAGCGGCTGTGTGCTCCCATGGGCGATGAGCTGCTGTGCCGCAGCCTCGCCGGCTTGCAAGCCCAGGCGGCCAACTTCTGGCGAGGGGACTACCAGCGTGACCACGAGATGGCCAACAACGTGCTGTGGCAGCTGAACAAGCTATATCCCGGCAAGAAGGCCGTGATCTGGGCCCACACCATCCATGTGGCGCGCGGCGTGAAGCTCGACGAGCAGCATCGCTATGCGGGCGACATCCTGGGCGAGAAGCTGGGCCGCGACTACTACGTGCTCAACCTGACCGCGCTGCAAGGCAGCTTCATGGAGTTCGCCTCCGGCGAGAAGCAGCCCATACCGCCGGCCTATCCGCGCAGCCTGGAGTCGGCCTTCGCCACCAGCAATGCCGAGTTCGCATTCCTGAATGCGCCGCAGCCGCTGAAGGCTGGGCTGGCAGAACGCAAGATGGAATTCGGCTACAGCACGCCTTATGCACGCTCAGGTCTGGGCTATCAATGGGACGGTGTCTTCTACATCCGGGATATGGAGCCGGTCACGATGCAGCGCTGACACGCAGCCTCATGCAATCAAGAGCTTGTGCACCAGCTCCGGCGTCGTCGCCGCCTCGTACTTCTTCATCAAGCGCGCACGGTAGACGTCCACCGTGCGAGGGCTGATGCCCAGCTTCTTGCCGATCAGCTTGCTGGTCAACCCGTCGATCAGGAGGGCGGCGATCTCGCGTTCGCGCGCAGTCAGCGTGGCGGTCAATTGCCGGTGGGCCGAGAGGTCTTCGAAGCTCCAGATGCCGCTCGCGTGGGGGTCCTGGGGGTTCAGTGCCCGGCCGGTCACATGACACCAGAACAGCTGGCCGCTGGCGCGCTTCATGATGCGGTCGTCGGCGTAATAGCCTTGCGTGTCGAGGCTGGCGACGATGCGCTCGCCGGTGCGCTGGAACTCGGCGGGTGTCGGGTAGAGCAGCTCGAAGCTCTGGCCTATCAGCTGCTCGCGCTCGGCACCGAACATGGCCAGCACATGCCTGTTGCAGTCGCGGATGACGCGCTGCTCGGACAGGATCAGGCCGATGGGCGCGAGGTCGAAGGCGAGCCGGTAGTCCATGAGAGCCTTCACAGCCATCAGAGCAGGGCGTAGGTCGTCGTGGCCTGCGCCGCCAGCCGGCCTTCGTGGTCTTCGATGTCTATCGAGCCGAAGGCCATGGTCTTGCCCGAGCGCAGCACCCGGGCCTTGACGATGCAGTGCTCGCCGCCGATCGGCCGCAGGAAGGAAGTCTGCAATTGCACCGTGGTCATGGGCCGAAAGCCGCCCAGCTTGGCGCTGAGCGCCAGCACCATGGCCGTGTCGGCCACCGCCATGGCAGCCTGGCCGCACATCACGCCTCCCACATGCAGGTACTCGCGCCGCACCGGCAGGCGCAGGGTGATGCCTTCGACATCGACCGCGAGGACTTCGAGGTCCATCGCGATGATCCAGGGCGCAAAGATGGCGGGGATGCTGTCCTGCAGGGCTTGTGGCGTCATGGGCCGTACTGTAAGTGGTGGCAGTGCCTAGGCGAATTTACGTAACGACCCGGACCGGGCCTGCGTAGTACGCTATCCGGCGTTCCGAATACCCGGGAAGCCAGGAGATAAATTTCATGAACAAGCTCTTTCCCAGCGCGGCTGCAGCGCTGGATGGCATCGTCCGCGACGGCCAGTTGCTGGCCGTCGGCGGCTTCGGCCTCTGCGGCATTCCCGAGGCCCTGATCGCCGCGCTGCGCGACAGCGGCGTCAAGAACCTGACGGTGATCTCCAACAATGCCGGCGTCGATGGCTTCGGCCTGGGCCAGTTGCTGGAGACCCGGCAGATCAAGAAGATGATCTCCAGCTATGTGGGCGAGAACAAGGAGTTCGAGCGCCAGTACCTGGCCGGCGAACTGGAGCTCGAGTTCACGCCGCAGGGCACGCTCGCGGAGAAGCTGCGGGCCGGTGGTGCCGGCATCCCGGCCTTTTTCACGCGCACCGGCGTCGGCACCATCGTGGCCGAGGGCAAGGAACTGCGCGAGTTCGATGGCCAGACCTATGTGATGGAGCTGGCCCTTGTGCCCGAGGTGGCGCTGGTCAAGGCCTGGAAGGCCGATGAGAGCGGCAACCTGCTGTTCCGCCGCACCGCCCGCAACTTCAACCCGGCCGCTGCCATGGCCGGCAAGATCACCGTGGTGGAAGTGGAAGAGATCGTGCCCACCGGCAGCTTCGACCCGGACTCGGTTCATCTGCCCGGCATCTATGTGCACCGCATCGTGGTGAACGCGAATCCCGAGAAGCGCATCGAGAAGCGCACTCTGAGTGAAAAGAAGGGAGCCTGACCATGGCCTGGACCCAAGACCAAATGGCGGCCCGCGCGGCGCAAGAGCTGGAAGACGGTTTCTACGTCAACCTGGGCATCGGCATTCCGACCCTTGTTGCCAACTTCGTGCCCGCAGACAAGGAAGTCTGGCTGCAGAGCGAGAACGGCATGCTGGGCATCGGCCCCTTTCCGACCGAAGACGAGGTCGATGCCGACCTGATCAATGCCGGCAAGCAGACGGTGACCACGATCGCCGGCTCCTCGATCTTCGGCAGCCATGACAGTTTTGCCATGATCCGTGGCGGCAAGATCAACCTGTCCATCCTCGGCGCCATGCAGGTGACAGCCAGCGGTGACCTGGCGAACTGGATGATCCCGGGCAAGATGGTCAAGGGCATGGGCGGTGCCATGGACCTGGTGGCCGGCGTCAAGCGCGTCATCGTGCTGATGGAGCATGTGGCCCGCAAGAAGGACGGCAGCGAAGACATGAAGATCCTGCCCCAGTGCACGCTGCCGCTGACCGGCAAGGCCGTGGTCAATCGCATCATCACCGACCTCGCAGTGATGGATGTGACGCCGCAGGGCCTGAAGCTCGTCGAGCTGGCCGAGGGCGTGACGCGCGAGTTCGTGCAGAGCAAGACCGGCGTGCCGCTGATCTGAGAAGACCGCGCACCGCAATGACAAAGGCCCGCAGTGACGCGGGCCTTTTTCTTGTTCATGACGCAAGCGCCGAACCGCTTGCCTCAGGTCTTCTGCAATGCTCAGGCCTTGCGGCGGCGGGCAGCGCCGATGCCGAGCAAGGCCACGCCCACCAGGGCCAGCGAAGCAGGTTCCGGCACAGCGGCGGTGGCGGCACTGAAGGTCAGGTTGTCGAAGGTGAAGTGGTTGTCCAGAACGCTGACGCGGATCTCATCGATGCCGCCGAATGTCGCAGCGTCAAAGCTGAAGTGACCTGCGTCACCGCCAACTTCCACCGTGCCGATCAGGCTGCCGCCGTCATAGGCAGCGAAGACGGCTGGGCCAATGCCGCCGTCCCTGACCATGTCGACGCTTTCCAGGGTGAAGTAGCCATTGCTTGCGAGCTTGAAGATGGCCTCGCCGTCATCCATGTGGGCCATGCCCGCGCCGGGCCAGTTCCAGACGGAGGTGGACGTCATCGTCAGGCCGGCTTCAGAGTAGTTGGTGTTGCTGACCAGCGAGGTGAAGGTCATGACGCCAGCTTGGGCTGCCGTGGCAGACACGCCGATCAGGGCGGCCAGGCCGATGGTGCGAGCGATTTTGTTCAGCATGTCGTAGCTTCCAGTGGTTCGTAGATGGCAATGTCTCAGCAGCTTTCGTGCCAGACCCCTAAGTCCTTGATCTGAAAGGAAACTAGGGAAGTGGTTGCCTCCACGGTGTAAACCCTGTCGACAATTTGAACGGTACTATTTCACGGTTTGTCGGCTGCGTGCAGCACGGCTTGCACTTCTTTACGCCTGAGACGTACCGGTTCGCCGGGCGCACCATCTAATCGGGTCGCAGCTTTGCACGAGGTCGGACGATGGCAAAAGAATCAATCCTGGCGACAAGCCTTGCTCCCGAGCCCGCGGATTCCCCAGCGCCGCCGCTGGCGCTCGACACCTCAGCGAGCTCAGCGCCATTGCCGGTACTCTTGAGCGCGGCACTGTTGAGCGCATGTGGCGGAGGGGGCGGTGGAGGCGGCAGCCCAGCACCGGTCCCCACGCCAAGCCCCTCACCGCCACCTCCGCCACCTCCGCCACCGCAGCCCACCGAAGCCGAAGCCTCGCGCTTCCTGGCTCAAGCCGGTTTTGCAGCGAGCACGGCGGACATCGCCACGGTGCGCGCCAATGGCTATGCCGCCTGGATCGACGCGCAGCTGGCGCTGCCGCGAAGCCAGGGTCACTACGACTGGATGGTGGCCAAGGGCTACGCCGTGACGGCCAACCTCAACAGCCTGGCAGGCGCCGACAACACGATCTGGCGCCAGTTGATTGGATCGCCCGACCAGTTGCGCCAGCGCATGGTGCTGGCCTTGTCAGAGATCTTCGTGGTGTCGATGAACGGCCTGCCGGTCAACTGGCCGGCCTTCATGACTGCCGCCTATGTGGACTGGCTTGGGGAGCACGCCTTCGGCAACTACCGAGACCTGCTGAATGCGGTGACCTTGTCGCCGGCCATGGGCGTGTACCTGAACATGCGGGGCAACCGCAAGGAAGATGCGGCCACGGGCCGCGTGCCCGACGAGAACTACGCCCGCGAGGTGATGCAGCTGTTCACCATCGGCCTGGTGCAGCTCAATATCGACGGCACGCCCAAGCTCGGCACCGACGGCAAGCCTCTGGACAGCTACACGCAGGCCAATATCACCGATCTGGCGCGGGTGCTCACCGGCTGGGAATTCGACAATGCCTCGAGCACCGAGCCGGGCCATGCAAAGCGCCCGATGGTGCATCTCGCCAACCGCTTCTCGACCGGCGCCAAGAAGGTGCTCGATGTCGATATCCCGTCCACGGCCGATGGCCCAACGGCCCTGAAGACGGCGCTGGACACGCTGGCCAATCATCCCAACGTCGGCCCCTTCATCGGCCGGCAGTTGATCCAGCGCCTGGTCTGCTCCAACCCCAGCACTGCCTATGTGCAGCGCGTGGCCGCGGTCTTCAACAACAACGGCAGCGGCCAGCGCGGCGACCTGAAAGCAGTGCTGAAGGCCATCCTGCTCGACACCGAAGCTCGCTCGGCGCCCGTGGGCGATGCCAGCGGCAAACTGCGTGAACCGGTGCAGCGCTTCGTGCAGTGGGCGCGCAATGCCGGCCTCACGTCGCCCACTGACTTGTGGAACGTGGGCAATCTGTCTGACCCGTCCACGCGCCTGGGCCAGAGTCCGATGCGCAGTCCCTCGGTCTTCAACTTCTTCCGGCCCGGCTATGTGCCGCCGAACTCTGCCCTTGGCATCGGCGGTGTCACCGCGCCCGAGTTCCAGCTCTGCAACGAGAGTACGGTGGCCGGCTATCTCAACTACATGCAGACGGTGATTGCCAGCGGCGTGGGCGAGCTCAAGCCCAACTACTCGGCCGAGCTGACGCTGGCCAATGATGCGCCAGCGCTGGTGGACAAATGGGCGCTGCTGCTGGCGGGTGGCGGCATCAGCGTTGTCACGCTCAATGCAATCAAGACAGCCGTGGGCAGCATCACCGCCAGCAGCGACACCGCGCGGCTCAACCGCATCCAGGCCACCATCCTTCTGCTGATGGCCTCGCCCGAATACCAGATTCAGAAATGAGACCACCCCCTACGCGCTTCGCGCGCCCCCTCAAGGGGGCGAGCCCGCAGGCCCGGCAAAGCCGGATCCTCGGGCTCCGCTTGGCTCGACCTGCTTTTTGCGATGCGACCACTGGTTTGTGGCTGCCGAGGAGATTTCGATGAATGTCTCGAACCTGCGCGCGATGCAGCGCCGCGAATTCCTGCGCCGCGCCTCGGCCCTCGGTGTCACCGGCGTGGCCGCCCCCTGGGCCTTGAATCTGGCGGCCATCGGCGAGGCAGCGGCGCAGAGTGCGCCCTCTGACTACAAGGCCCTGGTCTGCATCTTTCTCTACGGCGGCAATGACTACGGCAACACCCTGGTGCCCTACGACCAGACGAACTACAACGCCTACGCGACCATTCGCCAGACCATCGCCACGCCACGCGATCAGTTGACAGCGACCCTGTTGAACCCGGTCGTGGCCCTGCCCAGCGGCCGGCAGATGGCCTTGGCGCCGCAGCTCAGCCCGCTGATGCCGATCTTCAATGCCGGACATCTGGGCGTGCTCGCGAACATCGGCACGCTGGTGCAGCCGACCACGCTTGCCCAGTACAAGGCGCAGAGCGTGCCGTTGCCGCCCAAGCTGTTCTCGCACAACGACCAGCAAAGCGTCTGGCAGGCCTCGACGCCCGAAGGCGCGATCTCGGGCTGGGGCGGCCGCCTGGGCGACCTGTTCATGAACAGCAACGGCAACTCGACCTTCACCTGCATCAATGTCTCGGGCAACGCGGTCTTCATGTCGGGCAAGCAGGCGGTGCAATACCAGCTCTCGACCAATGGTGCGGTGGCCATCAACGGCATCACGAAGGCGATGTATGGCTCGCAAGCCTGTGCTGATGCCATGCGCAGCCTGATCACGGCCCAGCGTTCGCACTGGATGGAACAGGAGCTCAACCGCGTGGTCAGCCGCTCGGTCAGTGCGCAGAGCATCGTCAGCACTGCACTGGCCGGCCTGCCGGCCTTGAAGACGCCGTTCAACACAGCGAACAGTCTGGCGGCGCAACTGCAGATGGTGGCCAAGCTGATCGCCGCGCGCTCCAGCCTCGGCGCGAGCCGCCAGGTCTTCTTTGTTTCACTGGGCGGCTTTGACCTGCACGACTTCCTGCCCGACCAGCATCCGACCCTGCTCACCAATATCGGCAGCGCCATGGCCAGCTTCCACGACGCCATGGTCGAGATCGGCGCCAACAACCAGGTCACCGCCTTCACCGCCAGCGATTTCGGCCGCACCCTGACCAGCAATGGCGACGGGTCCGACCACGGCTGGGGCAGCCACCACTTCATCATGGGCGGGGCGGTGAAGGGCGCTCGCATCTTCGGACAACTGCCTTCGGTCTCGATCAACGGCCCGGACGACGTCGGCCAGGGCCGGCTGCTGCCGACCACGGCCGTCGATCAACTTGGCGCCACCTTGGCGAGCTGGATGGGCGTGAGTGCGACCAACCTGCCGCTGGTGATGCCGCAGATCGCCAACTACAGCATGCGTGACCTCGGCCTGTTTGCCTGATGCTGCCTATGATGGCTGCACGATGCCATCAATCATTCGCAGCAAGCTGATCCTCACGCTGGCGCTCGGCGCCTCCCTGGCCAACGCGCAGGACGCCAACCTGCCCGAGGCCGATACCGGCCTCGTGCCCAAGCCGGGCTGGAGCTACAAGCGCGAAGCGGTGGCCGCGGCCAACCCTCTGGCGGCGGAGGCCGGCGCTCGCATCCTGCGCGAGGGTGGCAATGCGCTCGATGCGGTGGTGGCGGTGCAGATGGTCCTGAACCTGGTCGAGCCGCAAAGCAGCGGCATTGGTGGTGGCGCTTTCCTGATGCTGTCGGATGGCAGCAAGGTCCAGGCCTGGGATGGCCGCGAGACGGCGCCCGCGGCCGCCACGCCTGAGATGCTTCTGCGTCCCGACGGTCGGCCCATGGGCGTGGCCGAGGGCGAAGGCCGCGTGGTGGCAACGCCGGGCGTGCTGGCGATGCTGCAGGCAGCGCATGCCAGCAACGGCCGCCTGCCCTGGGCGAAGCTCATGCAGCCGGCCATCGAGCTGGCCGAGCAGGGCTTTGCCGTCAGTCCGCGCCTGAACAAGCTGCTCGCGCAAGACCGGTTGCTGGTCAAGGATCAGCAGGCGCGTCGTTATTTCTTCGATGCCGAAGGCAGGCCCTGGCCGGTTGGCCACAAACTGAAGAACCCGGCTTTTGCCGCCGTCTTGCGCCGCGTTGCGGAGCAGGGCGCTGTGGTGCTGCAGGAAGGCAGTGCGGCGCAAGACATCGTCAAACGCGTGCAGGCTCGCCAGGGCGTGCTGAGCGAGGCAGACCTGAAGGCCTACAAGCCATTGCAGCGCGAGCCGATCTGCGCCGTCTGGCGCCAGCAGTACAAGGTTTGCGGCTTCCCGCCGCCGTCCTCGGGGCACCTGACGCTGGTGCAGGTGCTCAAGCTGCTGGACTATGGCGGTGCTCCGACCGACCCGATGCAAGCCAATGGCCTGCCCAATGCCGAATGGCTGCACCGCTATGCCGAGGCCTCCAAGCTCGCTTTTGCCGACCGGGCGCTCTACATCGCCGACCCGGCCTTCACGCCAGCGCCGGCCGGTGATTGGCAAAGCCTGCTGGATGAGGACTATCTGAAGCGCCGCGCCGCCTTGATCGGCTCGAAAAGCATGGGTCAGGCAGTGGCCGGCCAGCCGCGAGCGGCCGTCACGGCGCTGGCGCCGCAGCGGGACCAGCCCGAATACGGCACCAGCCACATCAGCGTGATCGATGCCGAGGGCCGCGGCGTGGCGATGACCACGACAATCGAAGCGGCCTTTGGTGCCCGCATCATGAGCGACGGTGGCACCGGCCTCACAGGCGGTTTCCTGTTGAACAACCAGATGACCGACTTCTCGCTGCGTTCGCGCGAGGCCGATGGCCGCCTGGTGGCCAACCGCATCGAGCCCTTGAAGCGGCCGCGCTCCAGCATGAGCCCGACGCTGGTGTTCGATGCCAAGACCGGCCGCCTGCTCCTGAGCCTGGGCGCGCCGGGCGGGCCGGCCATCATCTCGTTCACGGCCAAGACGCTGCTGGCCACCCTGGCCTGGGGCCTGACGCCGCAGCAGGCCATCGACCTGCCCAATGCCCTGAGCATGAATACCGGACCCTTCTACATGGAGCGGGACCGCTGGCCGGCCGAGCTCCAGGAGCAAATGCGCGAGCGCGGACACCAGATCCAGCAAAGCGAGTTGACCAGCGGTTTGCAGGCGATCCAGCGCACAGCCGACGGCCGCCTGCTGGGTGGCGCCGACCCGCGCCGCGAGGGCATCGTCAGCGGGCGCTGAAGCCGATGCGGCCCTGACCGGTCAGTTGCCGGGTGATCAAGGCCTTCAAGGGTGGCAGCCGGTCGGCCACGGCCAGCACGCCCTGGCGCAGCAGGCGTGCGGGCGGCCGTTCATCGGTGAACAGGCGCACCACCGCATTCGTGCCCTGGTAGATCGGCCAGGTTGTGCGCCGGTGCTCGGCGGCATAGTGGGTCAGGAGCGCCGCATCGCCCGGGTCCGGCGCGCCAGCCAGCAGGCTCGCCAGGCACTGCGCGCCATAGAGCCCGAAGTTGTAGCCATGCGCCGTGACCGGATGCATGCCGACCGCTGCATCGCCGACCAGGGCGAAGCGGGGCGCGGCAAAGCGATGTGCGTAGGTGGCGACCAAAGGGTAGTGGTGGCGCGAGCCGGCCAGTTTCAGTCGCCCCAGTCGTCCCTGGCTGTGCTCCTGCACCCAAGCCAGCCATTGCTCCTCGCTCCAGGCCAATTGGGCCTGCGCCAGATCGGTCGGCAGTGTCAGCACCAGCGAGCTCAGCTGCGCCGAATAGCCGCCGAGCGGCAGCCAGGCCATGGTGTGGCCGTGGTGGAAGCATTCCAGCGCCTGGTCCTCGTGCGGCTTCTCATGCTCGATGCGGCAAAGGATCACGCTGCGGCCGAAGTCGCGCATCTCGGCGCCGATGCCGGCCAGGCGGCGCGTGGCTGAAAAGCGGCTGTCGGCTGCGATCACCAGCGGCGCCTGCAATTGCTCGCCGCCTTCCAGCGTCAAGCGGGCGCTGGCAGCCGAGAGTTCGAGGGCCGTGACCTTGGCCTGCGTGCGCACTTGCACCAGGGGGCGGCGCTCGGCGCCCAGCCAGGCAATGCGACGCAGCCAGTGGTTGGGCACCAGCGAGCCCAGGCGCTCGGCTTGACCGCTGTCGAAATGGAGGCATTGCGGCGCCGTGCCGTTGAAGACCCGTGCCTGCCGCAGCGGCGATATCGCTTCCGGGGGCAGGTCTTGCCAGGCTTGCAGGTCCTGCAGGATGGCCGTGCCGCGATGGGTCAGCGCAATCTCGCGGCCGTCTTCGCGCGGTTCGGCCAGCTCGGCTTCGGGCGACGCCTCGAGCACGGTGCTTGCGATGCCGGCATCGGCCAGCGCGCAGGCCATGGACAGGCCAGCCGGGCCGGCGCCGATGATGAGGACTTGTTGTGTGGTGTCTGGCATCCCGTCAGACTAAGGCTGGCACCGGCGCCGCGCCTTGCGCCGGGTCAGCCTTTGTTCACAGGCCTTTCAGCGCTGGTTCGATTTGAAAGCCAGCACGGCCAGCGCGATCAGGAGGCCGTAGAGCGCGCCGCTCCAGATTTCGTAGGGCAGGCCCAGCAGCCGGTAGGCCGCGGCTTCCGCGCAGGAGGCGGTCACCATGAAGACCTTGGGCCAAAGCTCCTCGACGCCGAAAAAGGTCAGGATCTTGTCGGCCACCGTCAGCTTGCAGGATTCCATCTGGCTGGCCACCTCATGCTGGTACCAGGCGGAGACCAGGCCGCCGATGGCCAGCAAGGGAACGACAGCGAGGCTGGCCAGCAGTGCCGGCTTGTAGCGCTGCAGGAGCCAGCCCAGGCCCGCCACGACCCCGATCACGATGAAGATCAGGCGCTGCAGCACGCACCAGGGGCAGGGCCGCACCTTGAAGCCATGCTGGGCGATCAAGGCGGCAGCCACGCCGGCAAAGCACAACAGGAAGATCAGCGCCAGGGCGCGGGCGGGCTTGAGCGTCATGGCTTATTCGACCTCGGCCACCATGTCGATCTCGACGCAGGCGCCCATCGGGATCTGGGCCACGCCGAAGGCTGCGCGGGCATGGGCACCGATCTGCGGGCCGAAGACCTGCGCCATCAGCTCGGAGGCGCCATTGGTCACGAGATGATGTTCGGTGAAGTCGCCGGTGCTGTTCACCAGGCTTACCAGCTTGACGATGCGCTTGACCTTGTTCAGGTCGCCGACGGCCGCATGCAGCGTGCCGAGCAGCTCGATGGCGATGGCACGTGCCGCGGCCTGGCCGGTGGCGGTGTCGGTATCGCGGCCGAGTTGGCCGACCCAGGGCTTGCCGTCCTTCTTGGCGATATGGCCCGACAGGAACACGAGCTTGCCGCTCTGCACGAAGGGCACGTAGGCAGCCACCGGCACGCCCACGGGTGGCAGCTCGATGCCCAGTTCCTTCAGCTTCTCATAGACATTGTTGGTGTTGCTCATGGGGCCTCCAGTGGCTTGAAATTGGCCGGCATCCTACACCGGGGAGTGGAATGAGGAGCTGCGCACCGACGGCCCTGGGCTGGGCCTGTCCGCTCGTCGGATGGCTGTTCGGCCTGGGGCTCTTGCAGCAATGCCCGCGCCTTCCTGGCGAGGGGGAGTTCGCCGCGCTTGTGCTGTTGATCATCGTGCTGGCCTGGCTTTGGAGGCGATGGTCATGGCTGGCCTTGCCCCTGGCGCTCCTGATGGCGATGGGCTGGGGCAGCTGGCGTGCGGAGCAGCGCCTGAGCGAGGAACTGCCCGTGGCCTGGGAGGGGCGTGATGTCTGGCTGCAGGGCGTGGTCTCTTCCTTGCCGCAGGCGCTGCAAAGCCAGTCGGGCGCAGCCGCCTGGCGCTTCCGCTTCACGGTGGAGCAGGCGCTGGATGAGCGAGGCCGACCGCTGCCGGCCATCCCGCGCGAGCTGCTCTTGAGCCAGTACGCGCAGGGCGATCAGGCGCTGAGCTACTGGCGCGCCGGGCAACGCTGGCAGCTCGTGGTGCGCCTGCGCCGGCCGCATGCGCTGTCCAACCCCTACGCGTTTGACTACGAACTCTGGCTGCTCGAGCAGGGCATCCGGGCCACCGGCGTGCTGCGACCCGTGGCGCCGAAGCGCCTCCAAGATTCACCCTGGCCGCAGATCGATGGGCTGCGCCAGGACCTGCGCGAGGCGATCCAGCGGCGGATTGCCGAGCCCGGCCACGCCGCCTTGCTCGCCGCCTTGAGCCTGGGCGACCAGGCGGCCATCGTGGTGCCGGGCAAAAGAGTACTTCCCAGCTAAGTTCTTGATTTGTCTGGAAAGCGCTTCAAACGGGGGAGGCGGCCGGGTAATTAAGTGCTTCCGGGCCTTTTGGCGAGGCGTTGCACGACGGGCAAAAGAGTACTTCCCGAGAATCTTGGTGTGCCTCACCGACTACGGACCAGCCGACCCGGCGTCAACTTCCTTGACGCACACAGGTCGCTTTGTTACACATAAATATGAAAAACACGACAAAACACTGGTCTAAGCCATAGTTTTTACGACAAACCAGGTTGCCGCGCGCTTCTAAGCCATGAGATTTCCGACAAACGAAGTGCGGCAGGCGGGATGGCTAAGGCCGGGACTGGTGACAGGCAATGAGGGTGTCCCGAAAGAATCAGCCGCCTGGCTACGGGCACTGCAGGCAAAAGAGGGTGTCTTGCTGGCAATGGCACACGGTTCTGATGCCAGGGCTGGAACAAAAATCGCCACCTTGGGAGGTGGCGATTTGTTGGTCGCCATCGGCGGATGGCGGCAGAGAGCGTTAGCTCATTGGCTGTACGAGCGCAGCCACGTCAGTGAAGGTCATCGGCGTGTCGTTGAACAGGAAGTTCTCGATGCGATTGGCGTTGCCGACCAAGAAGTGGTTCGTCACGGTCACGCCTTCCGTTCCATCGAAGTCAATCACCAGGTCGTTGTTGCGCTTCCAGTAGTGGACCAGGTTCATATCCACGTCGTCAAAACGCAGCAGGTCGGCTGCTCCGCTTGCATCATTGATGGTGTCGAAACCTTCTCCGTGAACGAAGCGATAGATGTCATCGCCGCCGGCACCTTGTAGCAAGTCATTGCCGGTGCCGCCCCACAGAGTGTCGGCCAGCGCGCTACCGTTCAGTGTGTCATTGCCGGCCAGGCCCCGGAGGATGTTTGAGTAGCCGCCCAGACCATTGAGGGTGTCCGCACTGGCTGTGCCGGAGACGGTAAGCGCGCGGTCGGTGAGTTCAGCTGCTGTCCACACAGTGCCCTCGGCGAACTCAAAGCGTTCAATCTGATAGCGCGTACCGCTGTACCAGCCTGCAATGGTGACTTTGTCGCTGCCGTTGCTCAGCGTCAGAATCAAGTCTGTGCCACTTACGCCACCGCGAGAGACCGACACATCGGTTGGAGTGATACCTGTGCCGAAGCGCAAGACGTCAACTTGGCCGGTTGGCTGGCTGTAGGTCGCTTCGTTTTCGTAGATAGTGTCAGAGCCGTCGCCCAAGTTAAAAATGTAGGCGTCACCCATGACTGTGCCGTTCAGCTTGTCGTTGCCCATTCCGCCTTCATAGCTGTTGCCCACGGAGCCGGCGATAAAGCTGAAGTTACTGGCGGTGCCACTGTCATTGGAGCTGCCTGCCATGGCGCCTCCCAGGATGTCATCACCTGCGCCGCCGCGCAGGATGTCGGCACCGGCGCCGCCATCTAGCGTGTCATTACCGTCGCCACCGTCTAGCGTGTCGTCACCCGCTACACCGTTCAGTGTGTCGTTTCCTGCACCGCCCAGTAGGATGTCCCCAAGGTTGCCGCCGTTGAGAGTGTCGTTGCCGCCGCCTCCGTCAAGGGTGTTGACGTACCCACTCAAGCCATTGAGTGTGTCGGCACCCGAGGTGCCTGACACCACTAGAGCGCGAGCGGTAAGGTCTGCCGCTGTCCAGACGGTTCCGTCGGAGAACTCGAAGCGTTCAATTTGGTAGCGCGACCCGTTGTACCAACCAGGGATAGTGACTTTATCGGTGCCATTGGTGAGCGTCAGTATGAGGTCACCGCCAGTGCCGCCACGCGTGACGCTCACCTCGGAGGGATTGATACCCGCACCGAAGCGCAGCACATCGACTTGGCCGCTTGGTTGGCTGTACGTAGCTTCATTCTCGTAGATGGTGTCGAAGCCATCCCCCAAGTTGAAGAGGTAGCCGTCGCCCATGACCGTGCCGTTCAGCTTGTCGTTGCCGGTTCCACCTTCATAGCTGTTGCCCGCGGAGCCGGCGACAAAGCTGAAGTTGCTGGCGGTTCCGCTGTCATTGGAGCTGCCTGCCATGGCGCCCCCCAGGGTGTCATCACCGGCGCCTCCGCGCAGGATGTCGGCACCGGCGCCGCCATCTAGCGTGTCATTACCGTCGCCACCGTCTAGCGTATCGTCGCCTGCCAAGCCGTTCAGGGTATCGTTGCCCGCGCCGCCTAAGAGGGTGTCGCCCAGGTTGCCCCCGGTGATGTTGTCGTTGCCGTCACCGCCGTCGATGGTGTTGACGAACCCATTGAGGCCGGTGAGCATGTCCGCACCGGCAGTGCCCGACGTTACCAAGCCTCGATTGGTTAGGTCTGCATCCGTCCACACCGTCCCATCTGCGAACTCAACACGCTCTGTTCGATACAGCGAGTTGGAGTACCAATACTTGAGCGTTACTTGGTCGGCACCGTTGGCTAGTTTGAGCAAGAGGTCGCCACCATTGATGCGAGTGACCGAAACATCAGCTGGATTGATGCCTGCGCCGAAGCGCAGAACATCGACCTGACCGGTCGGAGCGCCGTTCGCATAGGGCTCGAGGATGGTGTCTGCGCCATCCCCCAAATTGAACAGATATAGGTCTGCCAGTGCAGTGCCGTTCAAGGTGTCACTGCCTTGACCGCCCTGATAGCTGTTGCCCAGCGTGCCTCCGATGTAGTAGCTGCTGGTGTTGAGGCCGCTGTCGCCCGAAGTACCCGTCGGAGTGCCGCCCAGAGTGTCATTGCCTGCACCGCCGCGTAGGGTGTCGGCGCCTTTTCCGCCGTCCAGCACATCGTCACCATCACCGCCGTCCAGCACGTCATCACCGTCAACGCCATTCAGCGTATCGTTGCCCACGCCGCCCAGCAGGGTGTCGCCCAGGGTTCCGCCGGTGAGGATGTCGTTACCATCCCCGCCGTCGAGGGTGTTGCTGTAGCCGTTGAGCCCTGTGAGATTGTCGGCCCCGGCTGTACCTCCAACGAGCAGCCCGCGGCTCGTAAGGTCCGTATCGGTCCACACGGTGCCATCCGCAAATTCAAAGCGCTCAACACGGTAGCCAGCAGTCGAGTACCAGTTTGGCAGGGCAATGCTGTCCGTTCCGTTAGCGAGCTTCAGGGTAAGCGTGGCCCCAGCTCTAGCCACTGTGATGTCGGACGGCGATATTCCTTCGCCGAAGCGCAGCACATCGACTTGGCCGGCAGGTTGGTTGTAACCGGCGGGTACAGCGTGTTCGTTCAAGGTGTCGTTGCCGTCCCCAAGCTTGAACAAGTACAGGTCTGACATTGCCGTACCG
This sequence comes from Paucibacter sp. JuS9, assembly GCF_044043925.2. NCBI lineage: Bacteria > Pseudomonadati > Pseudomonadota > Betaproteobacteria > Burkholderiales > Sphaerotilaceae > Roseateles > Paucibacter sp. JuS9. The sequence goes on along the minus strand of NZ_CP194172.1, from coordinate 2,292,101 downwards.
TTCAGCACATCGTCGCCGGTGCCGCCTTGGTATGTATTTCCGACCGCGTCGGAGGTCACGGTAAATCCGCCACCAATGGCGCCACTGTCCTCCGAGGCGCTACCCCACGCTCCGCCGAGCGTGTCGTTGCCGGCGCCACCCCGAAGAATGTCGTTGCCCTTGCCTCCGTCTAGGTTGTCGTTACCGTCGCCACCGTCAAGGATGTCGCTGCCCTCAACACCCTTGAGCACATCATCACCTCCGCCGCCAAAGAGCGTGTCTCCCAACGAGCCTCCGCTGATGGTGTCATTCCCGTCACCACCGTCGATGGCGTTGATGTACCCGGTTAGGCCGGTTAGCGTGTCATTTCCGTTGGTACCGGACACCATCACACCTCGGTTGGTGAGGTCCGTTTCAGTCCACACTGTGCCGTTGGCGAACTCGACACGCTCTACGCGATAGCCTGACCCTGAGTACCAGTTGGCGATACTGATGCTGTCGCTGCCGTTTGCAAGTGTCAGGACAAGGGTGCCTCCGTTCCTTGTCACCGTGACGTCGGTGGGAGCGATGCCAGGTCCAAACCGGAGGACGTCAACTTGACCCGCAGGCTGGGTGTATCCAGCTGGAAGTGCACGTTCGTACAACGTGTCGTTGCCATCGCCGAGATTGAACAAATACAAGTCGGACATCGCTGTGCCATTGAGGACGTCGTTGCCGTGTCCTCCTTCGTAGGTATTGCCGACGGCGTCAGGCGATACAACAGTGCCATTGCCGATGACACCGCTGTCTACGGTGGCGCCACCCCAGTTCCCGCCCAGGGTATCGTTACCGTCGCCACCGCGCAGGATGTCGCTACCCGTGCCGCCGTCGAGGCTGTCATCGCCTGCGCCACCGTCCAGTACATCGTTGCCGCCATTGCCGTTCAACGTGTCGTTGCCTGCGCCACCGAGGAGGACATCGGCATCGCCGCTGCCTGTCACGGTGTCACCGCCATCCAACGCGAACACAAAGCCCTTTGAGGTCAAGGTAATCGTGTCTGCACCGCTGGTGCCCAGGAGAAGCGGTAGCCCATCAACGCCGCCCTGTAGGACCTTGTCGTACTCGAATGGCGACCCGGCGAAGCTGTCCTTGAATGCAGCGAACCCTGCGCTAGCGTCGAGACCGAACAGCTTGGCGCTCTTGCCGAACTCGTAGAGGAGCTGGACGGCTGAGCTCGGCGAGTCCCCCAGCAATGCCTGCATCGCCGCAATTGACTGGGAGAAATCCGGGGACATAGCCTGGACGGAGTCATCCCAATCGAATGAAACCTTGTCCCACACTGACGCTAACTGCGCCTGGGCGAGGTAAGTCGTGTACAGCGTATCCAGCAGCTTTTGATAGGAGCTTGCCAAGATGGTGGCTGCATTGTTGTTGGGGTTGGCGCCATTCAGGCCAACGTACCCTTGACCATAAAACTTCTCCAGCACCACAAGCTGTTTTGCGTCAATGAACGAGCCTCGTGAATCGGTCACGGTGGCGTCCGCTCCGGACCATTTCTGCAGCACTGTTTCGAACTGCGAACGAAGACTTAGGTAGTCGGTGGAGGTTGAGAGGGCTGTGACCTGCGCGAGCAACGCGGAGTCCCGGGCCATTGCTTGATGCAGACTCCGCACTGAGCCTCCACCAGCGAGGTCTGGCAACGCTTGAATGTCGTCGGACTCGGAAACCCAATCAGTGGCGATGGAATCGGCGGTATCTCGCCACAGCAAATAGCTACCTGACACCCCTGTGGTGCCGTCGGTTCGAACGAAGGTGCCCTCAAAAGCCTGAATGTTTCCGGCGGCATCCGTACGATTGCTTGGTGTCCCGGTCGTACCGAGCGAACGGATTTGGGCCTCATCCATCGTCAGTAGCTCGTCCTCTGCAGCCACACCGTCGCTGTTGGCGTCTCGCCAGACACGTAGTTCGCCCCATGCGGCGTCACTGGCATCGACGCGACCATCGCCATTCGAGTCGAGGGCAGCCAAGGCTTGGAAACCGTTTTGCGCGAGCGTACCGCCAGCCAATTGCGTTTGGTCGCCGAAAAGTTCACGGCCGGAGTCGATATGGCCGTTGTGATTCAAATCTCGGACCAGCAAACCGTCTTCTGGCCCCGCCCATGCGGTGCTTTCCGCAAATCCGGACGCATCGTGGTCAAAGTAGGTCGAGCCGGACTCGGGTAGCGTGTTAATAATTCCGTCGCCATTTAAGTCGAGAATAAGTGGGTCTCGTCGCTCCTGAGTTGCTTCTGCTTGGAGGAAGCTATCGGAAACAAACTGAGACGGCGGCGTCATAATCATCCGCACAAGCTCGTCTAAATTCTGATTCGCTTTTTTCGGTGGATGGGCTGCCAGGGCGTCGTCTGCTTGGACCAAACCCATAATGAGCTTCGTCTCCAGTTGTATTCGCTCCATCGAAACGCTTTTGTGGCGACCCTTTCCAACCTCTGCCAGCATTTCATCGTAAGAATAGTCTTTTGCCAAACCAGCGACCGCTCTGCTCGCAACGTCTGGATAGTTCCAGACGGCAGAGAATAGTCCAACCCTTTGCGATTGAGTGAGCGAAACATCTGGATTGCGCGCCAAAGCCCTGTCAATGAAAGCCTCAAAAGTTTTTGACATGTCGTCAAAATATGCGGCATGCTTTGTTGAATCGCTAAATAGCGGCTCAACGCGAACCCATTGGCCATCAATCTTTACCTCTGAAACTTTGAATGTGGGCGCGCCAGTCGATGACTTCTCCTTCACAAGCTTCAGCTTGTCCGTCAATGCAACCCCCAGTGCGGACGGATTAAATTCGGACAATCTCCCATATTTCGGGTAGTTATAGGCAGCCGGTAGCTCCGCCATCGCGGCCGAAAGTTGGGTGATTACGGCTTGCTGTGCTGCAGTTAACTGGATATCGTTAGCAGCGAGTTTGTTGACATGACTAGTTTGAGTGCTCGCCCCAGGGAGGGCGCCTTTCGCGTCCCTAACATACAGGTAGCCAATGCCTGCAGTAAGGAATCCGTGAACGTCCAGGTATAGGAAATCGGTGAAGCTCTCCTCGTTAATCAGCATCTGCTCTTTTTGCTGCGTATATGTCATTGACATGTAGTGATTCGCCTATTCTCAAAAATGGGTTGTAATGATTGGTTCGATATGCTTGGTATCAATGAAAATTGAGCGCGAAGCACACTTCAGTGTGGATGTCTGGGCTTTTTTTGCGGACCCCGATATGGTTAGGTCCGCCTTTCCGTTTGGGCTGCTGTCAGATTCTTGCCAATGCAATTGATAGAGCACTTTGTTGTTCTCAAATTCAAAGAGATAGAACATCTCGTGTGCGCCACTTGCGAATAAATGGCCCGTGGAAATTTCGAGGAATTTCGAGGGATGCTGCGGTTGTTTCGGGACCGCCAATTCGGGTGGGCTGTGAAGGTGTCCGAAACGATATTGCATCTCACCGGAGGTCTTGGTCAGCTGGCTGGAGCTGCAAATTGAAAGAACTTTCTTGCCAATTGAGCAATTGAAAACTGTTGTTTCTTGTGGTGTGCACCAGGTTGAATTTGATTGTTGAGCGAAACATTGGGAAGTCACGCCGAATGCAAAAGTTAACAGGGCTGTTCTGAGAAAGCGCATAGGTAGGGGTATTTGAGTTTGAAATGTGTTTGGCTGAATAATTTGCACCGAAGATTTACTAGGGCTATAGCGAAGGTCGTTTAAACTTGAGTCAGAGACGGTGGCCAATATTGACTAGTGGTAGTGCCTGTAGACTTGGAAATGCTTGTCAAATCCACTAACGACCGTTACGCGGAGTGCGATGAGCAATAATTCGCCGACGTCGACACCGGTCGACATGACTGCAGAGTTCTTCCACGTGTGCGAGGGGGTCTACCGTTCGGGCGACCGAAAGCCGGCGGGCACCTATGGCGCGCTTGTTCAAGGGGCACCTGCGGACGAGGTTGCCGCCGATGAGCTGGGGGAGCATCTCCGGGAACGAATTCGGGCCGAGCACTATCCCGACAAACCCCGTCGTCTTGCCTCTACCTTCGTTTGGGAAACCCTTGAGGACGCGGTGTGGTTCCGTGACCAGTTCAGACAGAAGAGCGCGGTCTACAAAGTGCGGTTCCTTGACAGCACCGTGCAGGCGCACAAGGTATGCCACACCGCGTTTCGAATGTCTGCCTCTAGGATGGACCCTCCGGCAGAGTTCATGGCCCATGAGTTCTGGGCCCGGCCGCCGGTGTATGCGTCTCTCAGCGAAGTCTTTGCGGAGAGCGGAATTGAAATCTTGGCGCTTTGCGTCTCGGCTCCGCCTTGATGAGCTGCACACCAGCTAGGTGCGGTTATACCGACGGCGGATAATTCCGTATAACTGTTGGCGGCCGAGGTGCCGCGGCACCTCCGGCGCCGGCAGCGACGACCTTGTCCCACATGCCTGCGCGCTGCAGCTTCGACAGCAGCACCGACGCCGACTGCACAAGCGGCCGGTCCCCAGGACACTTCGACCAGGCGTAGGGTGTTCCCAGTTTCAGCCGAATGGTTTCGATGACATCCCGTAGCGCGTGACTACGTGAGCGGCCTGGGTGCTTGCTGTCCGGCGATGCGAGGATGGCCTGCAGCAAGGGTTCAACACGCGCCCACTCGGCATCGGTGAGCGGCTGAACCGTCCCGACGACGGTCAGCGCGGAATCAGAGGACGGCGCTGCCGCCTTGCCATGCGCCGGCCGTCGGTGGACGGCCTCGTTGAACACGAAGTGTCGCGGAGCATGCTCTGCGAACTCAAAGGGCTCCTCGGTGGGCCACAGCTCGAGTAGTTGAAGGCGCGTGGCCAGCAGTTTTCCCCCAACCAGCTTGCCTCGGATGGACGCACTGACGATTGCATTGGGCATGCGCATGTCAAAGCGCCCCTTAAGCGCAGAGGCGTACACGCTTCCCCAGGCTGCGGAAGCCGATGGATACGCCTGCAGCCACCGCATGCGCGTGATTGAAGGGTCCCGGGCCATCTTTAGGTCATGCCGTCGGTGCGGTGTGGGTGCGACTTCATACTGGCCATCCTCATCCGTCGCGTTCATCAGGAAGGATGGGCCCCAAGGCCTGAGAAGCGCTCGCCTGAATGGACGGTTTGCGCCGATGGTCGCGAGAACCAGGAGCTGGGAAGGAAGGACAACAGTGCCAGCGGTCGTCTCGAACTCGTAGACGCTCTGGCAGGTGGCATTGAGTCCGGCCAAGGCCAGGCCCGACAAGTACTCGGCGAAATTGCCAACATGGAACTGATGCAGCGGCAGTTCGACCTTCCTCCGGACAGTGCCGTCGATGCCAAGGTCTGCCGTCAGTCGCTCAATGTCGGTCCACGTGCTCGGGCTATCGAGCCATTGCGCTTCCACGTGCAGCCTGTTGCGGCTGTCCCGACCAATTCCGGAAATCCAATCCATGTGCTTCGTACGTCCTTCCAGACGTGAAGCGCATGGGGTTTAGTCATTCGGCTGTGGTCGCACGATTTGCAGCGATGTCAGCCCCCGGGATGTGGCTATACCCGGGCATCGCCTGTCCACGGAGTCTCCATGTACGAATCAATCACCCAGCACCCGCTTTCCAAGCTTGCGCGAGCGTTGTGCGGTCTCATTCTTGTCGGCATGGGAGCCTACTTTGTCTTTGGAGAGGACCAAGCGCCTGCAAAGCAGTCCCCGAAGACCTTGGAAGAGTTTGCCGCGCAGAAGAACATGGGGACGCTGTCCTATTCCGCAGACGAAGCAGGGAAACCGGTTCTGGTAAACACGTTCACAGTCGCCCGTGGAACCTATGAAGCCATGGACCACGCAAAGAACTTTCTCTCTGGCTTGCAGGAGGCTCATCTTCACGTCGTCGATGGGAAGGTGGTGCGCTTCGTGGCGCAGACCCCACTAGTTGACCGGCTAGGACATGAGACATCTGCACCGGTATTGCAATTCGAATTTGACCTTCAAGAGATGCAAACCGCGAACTACAAGAATCTTGGTGCCCTCAGCATGGCGCGCCAAGTCAAAGACGTGGAGGTTTTGCACCCGGCAATCACCGAAGACATAGTTCAGTTTTGCAATGAGATTCCCCAGCAGGTTAAGGTGTCCTTTTGCTTCCTGTCGGCGTTCAGCTTGGTGCAAAAACACTGGGTACCTCAAGAGGGCTAGGTCGTAGGGACTAGCGAGGCCTGTACTTGGGTCGATAGCTCGCAGCAGACAGCCGCAGGTGACGAACCGCCTCCGTAACGCGAGGGAAGTCTTGTGAGCTGTGGCGATACAGCTGCCAGCATCCCGCCTCGGCCAAGGCATCGCAGACCCGCACGCGCTCTCCCTTTCTAACGTAAGCGCGGATGACCGCGCGCACCGCTGTAGAGAACTGCTTATCCAATTGTTCGCGTGGCCGTCCTGAAGGTCCGACAGGCGCGTGGTCCAGAACCGGCTTCTCCGAAAGGGGCTGCAACGCCAGGGCAGTCTGGAACACCAGATGCTTCAAGGGAACAAACGGAATGCCGGTACGCGGCCGAACCATCAGTGCGGGCCATTTCAGTTCAGCGTCCTTGGCGTTGAACCCAAAGCGGCGCATCCGACCTCCCGTCCTCTCTAGGAGCCAGGCAGCCAGCCGGCTGGCATTCAGTTGCCGGTCAGGGGATAACAAGCCGCGCTCAATCAATTCATCGCGATACCACTGCGGCTCTCGTACGAGGGGCTGCCGCTGTGGCCGGAGAAGCAGTTCGACTGAGCGCCTTGCCAACTCCACCTCGAAAGCATCCGGGCGCGTCTCCGATGTTCGTCGGCCACCAAGCTCATGGGGCAGTGCCGATTCCCAGGTTCGATTGCCAGTCTGTACTTCCGTCACCCTGAGCGCATTGCCGTGCTTAAGGCACATCAGGACACCTGGCAGGTTGTGTGCCCGGTGCCAGTAGCTTTCTCCCCAGGCTGCGCGCTCCTCTCGAGCGCATCGGGTGCAATACCTTCGAAACCGCACTTGGTCTGAGGCGCTCTGCGTCACCGCGCCCATGCCAATAGCCGCTGTTCCCGTAGACACGGCCGCAGCCATAGCCGACTCGAAGACCTCTGGTGCGTGGAAGGCAGTAGCGTACGGAAACACCGTGTGCTCCCAAAGCAGGTCGATGGGCTGCATTCCGAGAACCGTAGCCAGGTCAACCAGGTGGCCTGCGGTGAAGAAGCCCGGGGCCCACTTGCGGCCATTCGTCAGGACACGAGCCACCGTCCGAATGGGCAAGCCCGCTCGGCGTGCGGTTCGAATCCAGACGCTGCCCAACAACTCGTCTGGCAAAGGTCGTTGCAGCAGGTATCGCATGGGAGTCAGCCGGGAAAGCCGTTGCCCAGGTCGACGAGGTTCAGCCGTGAGGCCGTACTTGCATCGAGCAGCGTTTCGCGCAAGTCCGAGTCTCGCGCCAGGTCGACGGACACCGCAACGGGCTCGGGACTCGGCTTCGCGGGCTTCTGTCGCCGTCTCGGCACCGATGCATCGACCGGCTCAGGCGCAGCCGCAGGAGGCCGCTTGGCCCGCACCCCTTTGGGCAGTTCGAACTGAGCGGGTGTTTCGAGGAGCTCAGCAATCGGGTCCGGCTGGTACAGGTCGCTGACGGCATCGAGCAGAACGCGGTTCTTCTCGCGCAACGCCGTGATGCCGAAGTCGGTCGTCACGAACTCCTTGGCAAACACTCGCTCGACCAGTTCGGGCGTCAGCGTTTCGACCTTGCTCGCAATGGCCGCTTCTTGCGCGGACTCGAACAGCTTGACCATGATGTCCGGAATGCCCTGCGTCAGTTTGAAGAACAGCGCCACCCAGACGTCGGTCAGCGCCACAGGGCGCTGAATCCACTGGTAGTGCCACAGCGCCTTCAGCATCAGCTCGAACTCATTGGGAGCCGCGACGTTGCCGCTCGACTCCAGCGGTGTCCAGATTGCCGAGCCGCGACCAGCCATCCGCCGGGCGCGAGTGAACCGAGAGCCCATCAGTGCCTGCATCTCCAGCGTTCCCGAGAGCAGCATCGGCATGTGGCTCGTGTTCGAGGCGGTGATGAGCAACTTGGTGAGCGGCGTTTCGGTCTTCGGGGCATTGGCTGACGCGTCCTTGCGCTCGCGCCGCTTCGGGCCGTTGCCCACCGATTTTTGGTTTTGGGACTCATCGACAAACACCATGCCCACGCCATGCTCGTAGGCGAGAGCCAACGCTTTGGCCAGCCGCTGCTGGGCGTTCAAGCCCTTGCGTTCCATGTACAGCTCGGTGTATCCCGCATCGGGCAAGAGCCGGTCCAGTTCTGCAAACAGTTCCGAGGCCAGGGTGTGAATGCTCTCACCGTCGTAGGACATCTCGATGAACAAGCACGGCAGCTGCCACTTGCCAATTGCCTCGTGATAGATGGCCGGCGGAAACAGTCCCGCGATTTGGCGCAGCCCATATGTCTTGCCGCAGCCCGACGCGCCGATGAGCGCCATCGAATGCTGCGCAGCCAGCGTGGTTTGTCGGGCAGAGAGGAACGACCCCGACTGCTGTTGTTCATAGAGTGCTTGCAGCGTGGCCTTGTCTTCACGTGAATACGGCTTGCGAGGGCCGTACCCGGTTCGCATCATCTTCAGAACGGCACGCGCCAATCGCACCAACCTCGGGAGAGGAATGACGAGCAGTTGCAGCGTGTCCAGCAGCTGAATTCGCACCGGCGCCGGCAGCAGCCGTTCGTCGGGATTAAAACGAGGAAGGTACTTCAGCGCTGCAGCGAGGGCGGCGTCGTCCGGAAGGTCGGGAAGTGCTTCGATGTACGGATTGCCCGCGTACTTCGCGATGGCTTCAGCTCTGTAGTTGGCAATGACGTGGGGGAATGCGTAGTCGTTCATAGGGTGTCCAGCATGTTGTCTAGGTCGCCCATCAGCGACGGGTCGGTATCGGAATAGGTGGGCGCCGGTGGAGTAGGGCGCGCGGCAGTGGTCGGTTCGGCGGCCGGCATTGGTGGCACCGAAGAAGAGGTTCCGGCGGGCGCGGCGGCGTGGCGCACCGCGTCACTGGCTGCACCAGGTGGGCCGTACTGCAGGTCCGGGGCTTGTAGGTCATTGACGACGCGACGGCGTTCTTGGGCTTCGAGTTCCCGAACTTCATCGCCACCGGAGCGGCGCATGCCAGGCGTCATGCCCTTCGCAGCTTCCTTAGTTGCCGCGGCTGTGACCGACGAAGCTGTGCGCATGTCCTGGCGCAGCGCCACGGCATGAGCCTCATTTGTCCTGGCCGCTGCACGGTCCTTCGTACCGCGCTTGTCCACCACATACTTGACCTCGGCGAAGGAGTAGCCCGCATAGGCCTCGCTGGTTGTGGTCAGCACCAGGTCGTGCCGCTTGCTGTCGTCGAAGGGGTCTTGGACGGTGATGTTGTCGACAAGGCAAGGGTTGTATGACACCTTGACCTTGAAAGAGCCACGCAAGCTGGCGCGCACGTGCCACTCGCCCAGGCTGCGGTCATTCGCCTTGTAAAGCAGCCCGCCATACTCGACGCCATCGACATGCACGGTGGCCTCGCCTTCAGGCAAGAGCTTGCGACGCAGCAAGTCGATAGGCATGCGCGCCACGCTGCCGATGCGATTGGCCACCTCGCGGTTCCAAATCGCTATGGGGCTCACGGACTCGTCGGCGAGGATTTCTTCCGGGGACTGCTGGTAGCCCAGCTTCTGCGTACGGTTGTGCTTGATGATGATGCGCAGCATGTCGGCCGCAACTTCATCAAGGGTGTGACAGGCGTCTTTGTGGAACTTCTTGGCCCGGCGTTTGAAGGCGTTCTTCGGAGGCTCATATCCCAGCGCGTTGTCGCGAAGCGGAGTGCTGACGCAGATGAAGCCTGATTCGACCAAGGGCTTGCGTTTGGATTGCAGTGCCGGCGCGTTGGTCACTTGGACAGACACCCCATCACAAAGCACGTCGCTGGCGTAAGCAATCATGTCGCCCCGGTCCCCGAAGAAGCGGTTCGGCATGACGCCGCGAGCCGGCCAGTCGCGAGGGTTGTAGGTCACGCCCAGGCGCTTGCACAGACCCTCCCAGTCTCCGGCGATGCTGAGAATGGCTTGTCGTGCTTCAGTCCACGAAGGGGGCTCCAGGCTCAGATAGAAGCCAACGATGAGACGGCTCCCGCGGTCGATGATGAGATAGAAGGTGGGCTTGCCGATGATGGACGCACGGTTGGCACGCGCCACGACCCACATATCCAAGATGGTTGCGTCGATTTCAAATACATCGCCGGGGCCAAGGCAATCGTCGAGCACCGAGCCAGTCGACGGCGCGTGATTGTTCTCGTACAGGGCCGCGTCATTGCGGGAGACGAAAGCCTTCGACAGCGGCAGCGCCCGACGCAGCAGGTATCGCACTTGGTCGAATGTCGGGCGCTGTCCAGGTTCCTTCAGAACGGCGGCGCCGTTCTCGTCGCGCAAGGGATGGCCGTCTTCATCTCGAAGGGAGAACAACTCGTCGAGGACAGTGATTGTCGTGCCGTGAACAGAGCGGCTTTGGTCTTCGAGATAGTGCTTCTTGGCCACTTCGAGAATGACCGCGCGCAGTTCCGCAGACAGAGCGAGCTTTCCGTGTTGTCCGTCTTTGGGTGTGCGGCCTCGTGCTCGGTGCTTTGCAGGAGCGAAGACTACGCTGACCAGTCCGTTACGGCTCTTCTCCTCGCACACGAGCGCGCCGGCAGTGCTGCCGTCGATGCGGCCGCACTTCCAGTACTCGCCCAAGAGTCCATCTATGGTTTGGCCGCGGAGCCACCACCGGCGTAGGTCTTGCAGAAGCCACTTTTCCGTTACATGCACCTTGAGGGAATGAGCTCGGAGCAGCTGGCGCCGTTTCTCTGGCTCCCACAAGTCTGGATGAGGCTTACCGTCCTGAAAATGAACCAGGTCTTTGAGCCTCCGGTAGCGGCGGTCACGCGTCGCAACGTCGTCTGGCCTAGGGCTGACCGGCCGGTCCTGCGCGCAGGGGTCTGGTACCAACCGTAGAACGTCGGGCAAGTCGGCGCAGGATGTCAAGTCATCAAGTGGCCAGGGCTCCGGGAGCGGATGCGGCGCATCGAGCTGAATGACGTACGCCGTTTTGCGGGCATCGTCGACATGAAGCAGGCGGTAGCGAATGCCTAGCGCCTCAAAGACGTCGTTGATGAGCAACGTTGCACTCATGCTGCTTTCCGGAGCGAGGGTGTCGGTGCTACCTCGCCTCGACGGGGGATGGGTTGGCGCTCCAGCCACTGGACGTTCAGGTCCATATCGACGCGATGCTGCCAAAGCAGCAGCTTGAAGATGCGCAGGCCTGTGCCGCGGTCAACCTTGTGCGCAGCGTCGTACTGGCCGCAGAAGTGGCTGATGGTCGGGCGAGTGCGGCAGGTAAACAGGTCGTCCTGGAATTGGTCGAGATGCCCCGTAAAAAGACCAGGTACGACTTCTTGCTCGCCGTCCTTCGGCAGTGCCATGCGAATCCAGTCGATATTGCGGACGACATAGGGCGACACGCTGTTCTCGGTAAACAGGTAGTGCGGGATGCCTTGCTGAGCGCAATACGCCTTGTGCAAGCTCAGCTTGGCCAGTACGCGCTCGTCTTGCAGGCGCCTCTGCGGCTTGACGTCCCAGGCCGCGAACGTCAGCACGCCGTCGGCGTCTGTCGTCGTCACGAGAGCGTCCATCGTCATGACGACCGGGACGTTGGTGCGGGGATATCGGGGATGCCGAATCCCCAGCTTCGCCGCGGCGCCAAGGGTGACGCCACGGTCCAGCGGCCGTTGCTCGTTGAAGTCCACGAAGTTGGTTTGAAACTCCGTCACCAAGAACAGTGCCCGTTCGAGGTACGAGAACGTGTGAATCGTCCGGTTCAGCTTGTGGCTCGGCACGCGTGTCTGCGTTCCCCGAGATGAAAACTCCTGGACGTTGAGCCAGGGGCTGTAGGTCTGGCCGCTACCTTGGCCGCGGCCGGCCTTCACTCGCGCATCAATCAGTTCTTCTGTCCACTTCTTTGGCCCTGCCATGTTTGCTCTCCATTTGCTTGTGTCCTTACGCCGGACGTCCCGCGATTTGCGAGGCCGACTCGGAGTGAAGGGACGTTTTTCCTATGTGATTCCAATCTGAATACAAAGCTGCCAATTGGCAGCCTTAAGAACGCTTTTGGACGCCGAAAATGCATATCTATGCCAAGGAAGAAGGCCGAAGTAGAACCGCCGAAAACCGAACCCAGAAAGCCCTTGGACTACTGGGACAAACAGGCGCGGTTGATACTAAAAACTGAAATGCTTGGGGCTGAACTGAAGCCCAAGGATGTGGCTGCGCGCCTTAAAAACACTGGCCTGGGCTCTACCACCGCCAAGGCGCTCACCCAGCGCATCGCGCGGGGCTCCTTCAACTTTGGATTCGCCCTGCGAGTCTTGCGCGCCGCCGGCGTCAACCACCTCGACCTGGAACACCTGCCTGACCTCACTGTGGAGCCTGCGCCCGGCAAGCCTCGGCCAAGTGCCGGGTCCAAGGGTCGGACTAAGTAGACCGGCCGCATCTAAGTGACGCCCAGGTAGAGCCGGAAATTGCCCAGCAAAACGGTGTGCAGCCGGTCTTGAGCGGCTCGGTCCATCAGACCTCGACAGGGATGGGTCCAAACCAGGTTCTGGGTAGCAATGTCGGCAGGCCACTGCGAGCCTTCGTCGTCCACGGCAATCCAAGCGCTGGGCTTCAGCCAAGCGACGTGCTTCTGAACGATTTGAGCTTTTGAGCAGCGCCAATAGTCCTCGGCCGTCAGCACCTGCCGCGGGCCATCGCCAACCTTGGTAGTCAGGTCTTCGAATGCGAAGCCCATGACTCTGTCCGACAAGCTAGGGCCCAGACGCTCCAGCACCCAAGGCAGCCCGTGCAATCGCGGTAGCGTGGAGGTCAGCACAATGTGGGCATCCGGGAACGGCGTCAGCGCCTCTTCCAGAACTTGGACGGCCTCGAATTCATGGCGCCCGTCGTGCAGGGGTGTGCGGCCGACGACGAACGTGTAGGCGCTCTTGCTGGGATGCAGTACTCCTGAAATTCCTAGATAGACCACTTGCATGAATGCTCCTGGGTCAGGTTTTGGCAAAGCTCTGCCCGCTGCGCGGTATGCGCAGGTCGGTCAGGCGATATAAGGCTCAGCGCGCCGAGGCACGCGCAGAGGCAAGGGAAGGGCGGTGTTAGCCGCTGTCGGGTGCGGTGGTCAGGCCATCACCTCCGCACGCGTCGCACGACGCTGACGACAACGCCAAGAAGTTCCAGCGATGTCGCCGGACGGATGGGTTCGTAGGCGGGATTCGCGGCCTGGAGAAAGTACTGTCCGTTCTCGTCCAGGGCCAACGTCTTGACGGTCAGCTCGTTGTCCACGACGGCGAGCACAATGTCGCCGGGTTTGGTTGGCGAGTTGTGCTCGACAACGACCATGTCACCTTCGACGATGTTGGCGTCCTTCATGGAGTCGCCTCGAACGCGGTGCAGCGTGGTGCGGTCAGGAGCGTCGATGAGGTAGTCGTCCAAGGTGAGGGCGTCGACGTCCTCCTGCGTGATTGGCTGGGGCACGCCTGCGCGCACGGAGCCCATAACCGAGCGGGCGAAGAATCGAGCTCCGGGTGCAATTCGCCCATCCACGCGCTGCAGATAGCCAGCTTCGGTCAGGCGCCCGACCATGCCGAAGACGCTGGCGCTGGAGGACAGCCCAACCACGCTGCAGAGCTTGGCCATCGAGGGGAATGCCTTGTGGCGCTTCCAGTACCGCTGGAGAGCCTGGATGTGAGCTTGGTCGTTCATCGTCGTCGCACCGAATGATTGTTCGTTCGCGACTACTGTACAAACGTACAGCATTTTGTGCAAGCCCTGGTCTCAGAAAAACTTCAATGACAACAATAGCTTAGCTAACATGAACTGGCTGATGAGCCGGTTAGGGTACTTGCCCAAGCTGGGGGATTGGAGCGGGGCTGGCCAGCGTTTCCGGCGAGGCGGGCTGAAACATGTTGGGCATTAGCTCGATACTGCCTAAATCATGACCAGAGCCTGCTACAAAGGAGGGTTCTCTGGTTGCTTGGGGTATCGCGCACCTTGCGCTTCTGCTTGCAACAGCTTTCTTTTTGCTGCATTTGCCATTATGACAACAATAAATACCGCTTCTACACCTGTAGTTGATATCGGTCTACAGGTTCCCATGCTCAAGTCAAAACGCAGCAAACTGACTCTTGCCCAGCTCGAGTCTTTTCTTTTAAAAGCCGCAGACATCCTTCGTAAGACCGGGATGGATGCCTCCGAATACAAGGAATACCTTTTCGGCATGCTCTTCCTCAAGCGGTTGAGCGACCAGTTTGAAGAGGACCTTGAAACGTTACAGCGCAAGGCCCTTGCGGAGGGCAAGTCTGAGAAGCAGGTCCAGGCGCTGATGCGCAACAAAAAGGGCTTCTCCTTCTGGGTGCCTGAGCGCGCCCGCTGGGAGCTGGCCGACCCTGTCACTCTCGACAACGGCCAGCAGTTCCGCGGCCTGATGCACGTGAAGAAGCTTGTAGGCGACATGGTCAACAAGTCGCTGGCTGCTATCGAAGAGGAGAACGTTGAGGCGTTGTCCGGCGTGCTCAAGCCAATCAATTTCATGGCGACCAAGGGCGACAAGAAGCGCCGAGTGGATGACGACGTCATCGTCGAACTCATCGAGCACTTCTCGACGGTCCACTTGGCTAATGGCTGGTTTGAATTCCCAGACCTGCTGGGGGCTGGCTACGAATACCTCATCAAGTACTTTGCCGACACCGCTGGTAAGAAGGGCGGTGAGTTCTACACGCCTGCGCCCGTCGTCCGCCTGCTTGTGCAGCTCATGGAGCCGCTCGAGCTAATGTCTGTAGCGGACCCAACATGTGGCTCGGGCGGCATGTTGGTGCAGGCTGGCGCGTACGTTGAAGAGTCCGGTGGTGACCCGAGCACCTTGCAGCTCTGTGGCCAGGAGGTCAACCCGACCACCTGGGCTATCTGCAAGATGAACATGATTCTTCACGGCTACAAGGCCGCGGACATTCGCAACGACGACACCCTGAAGTCCCCACGCCATCTTGCCGAGAACGGTGAGCTGATGTTGATGGACCGTCAGATTGCGAACCCCCCGTTCTCGTTGAACTATTCCGCGAAGGAGATGCAGTTCAAAGAGCGCTTCCACACCTTCATGCCCGAAACTGGCAAGAAGGCGGACCTGATGTTCGTGCAGCACATCCTGGCTACGCTGGCCGCCGAAGGCAAGGCAGCGGTAGTGATGCCGCACGGCGTGCTGTTCCGTGGCTCCAAGGAGAAGGAGGCGCGCAAGCGCATCGTTCTTGCCGGGCAGTTGGAAGCTGTCATCGGCCTGCCACCGGGTCTTTTCTATGGGACGGGCATCCCGGCCTGCGTCTTGGTCCTGAATAAGAAGGGTGCCATTAAGCGAGACCATGTTCTGTTCATCAATGCTGACCGCGAGTATGCGGAAGGCAAGAATCAGAGCACCTTGCGGCCAGAGGACATCGAGAAGATTTCCTACGTCTATCACGAGATGCTGCAGGTGGATGCGTACTCACGCCTGGTTCCGGTGAAGGAGCTGGAAGCCGAGGACTTCAATTTGAACATCCGGCGTTATGTCGACAACTCCCCGCCACCAGAGCCGCAAGACGTGCGCGCTCATCTACACGGTGGAGTGCCGAGTGCGGAAGTCGAAGCGCTGAGCCAGTGGTGGCAGAACTACGCCGGACTGCGGAATGTCCTGTTTGTTGGGCGACCTTCTGACACAGCTTACGTTGACTTCGTCGACGAGCTAAAGGCGGACAAGGCAATAGCCAAGCGCTTGGTCGAAGAGCACAAGGCTGTTCAAGACAAGCATGCAGAGTTCCATGGTCGCTTGGCCAAATGGTGGGGAAAGAACGTTGCGGACTTGCGCGCACTTCCGAAGGCGGGCAGCTTCTTCCCGTTGAAGAAGAAGTTCTCGCAGAGCCTGGAGGACTTGCTGTTGGCAATGGCTGTGCTGGACAAGTTCCAGATTCGCGGAGCCTTTGCTGAATTTGCCAGCGTGCTCGCGGCGGACTTCAAGTCGGTGGCTGCATCCGGATGGAACGCGGAGCTTATCCCTGCCGATGAAATCCTGCAGTCGCAGTTCCCTGAGGTTTTGGCAGAGGTAGCGGCTGCGCAATCTCGCATTGCGGAGCTGCAGGCCATGTTCGATGCGGTCAAGCCGGAGGAGGGCGAGGAAGAGGAGGACATTGACCTCTCCACCTATGACTTTGCCGACGACCAACCGGTGCTGCCGAAAGCTGTGGTTGACGCCCTGAAGGTTCGCAAAAAAGAAGTTGCAGCAGAGCTGAAAGCCTTAAAGAAGAAGGGCGACCCCGAATACCAAGCAGAACTTACCGCGGAAGCTGAGCAGCTCGATGAGCTGCTGGCGCGGCATGTTGCGATGGAAGACGAACTCAAGACGGCCAAGCAGACCATCAAGAACGTAGAGAAGCGTCGTGACGACTTGGTTGACGCGGCGCGCGCAAAGATTTCGGACGACGAGGCCGAACAGCTCATCCTTAACCGATGGATGCGAACACTGGCATCCGCGTACGAAAGCCGATTGCAGGCGTACCGTGACTCGCTCATTCAGCGCATCGAGACCTTGTGGTCAAAGTACGCAGTGACACTCGACCACCTGGCCGAACAGCGTCGCGAAAAGGCTGAGCTTGTTGTTAAGTTGATGCGGGAGTTCGGCTATGAGTGAGGTAGCACTGCGTTCACTTGTTCGTCGAACTGTCGGAGGCGGTACGCCATCTCGGGCTGTTCCGGAGTTCTGGAAGGCCGAGATTCCATGGGCGTCTGTTAAGGACATCTCTACTTCAGGTCGGAATCTACGATGCACTGAAGAATTCATCTCAGCGGCTGGGCTCCAGGCATCCACGGCTAACCTCGTAGAACCGGGGACGCCAATTGTTGCGATGCGAATGGCGGTCGGGTCAGTTGCTACGTTCTCTAACGAAGTCGCTATCAACCAGGACCTCAGAGCGCTCTTACCATCTGAAGGCATTGATGGGACGTATCTGTACTACCTCGTCGAGAATTCTTCAGAACGGCTGTCTCGTCTCGGTGTTGGCTCAACCGTCAAAGGCATCCGACTCGAGCACCTGCTCGCTTTGTCGGTGCCGACTCCGCCTGACCAAAACGAGCAGCGAAGCATCGCTGAATTGCTGACAGCTGTAGATGAGCAGATTGCTTATGTCGAGCTCGCCGTAGCAAAGCGCACTTCCGTAGTCGAGGGGGTAGTCTTTGATGCATTTGGGCGCCTTGCTGATGCACCTCGCGTGCCGCTCGCTAATTTGGCAGAGGTAGGCAGTGGGGTCACGCTGGGTCGCAAATTCACGGGGCCAGGAACAGTGGACTATCCGTACTTGCGCGTGGCAAATGTTCAAGACGGATATTTAAATCTCGACGAGGTGAAGACCATTCGACTGCCGGAGTCTGTCGCAGCACGAGCAATGTTGCAGCGGGGTGACGTCCTTATGAACGAGGGTGGTGACTTCGACAAGCTGGGGCGTGGTGCCGTGTGGCAAGGAGAGGTGCCAAACTGTCTTCACCAGAACCATGTATTTCGTGTCCGGTGCAATCAGGAGCTGCTATTGCCTGAATTTCTTGCCCTTTGGGCTGCCTCCGAATTCGGAAAGAAGTTCTTCATGCTCGCGTCAAAGCAATCCACGAACTTGGCCTCAATCAACTCGACACAGCTCAAAAAATTCCCGGTACTACGTCCAGAGATTGAAGTGCAGCGGAAAGTATTGCGCTTAGTAGGTACGGTCACCGCTGAGCTTAAACAGGACCAGCGGGAGTTGGCTAAGCTTCGAAAGCTTAAGGTCGGGCTGGCTCAAGCGCTGCTCAGCTAGACGAGGGGCTGGAGTCTGGAGGCCCGAGAGGGCAATTCGCCTAAAGCTACCTATACAAGGCTTAAGCCGAAAAGAGCTATTAGCCACCATGATTCAGGGATAAGTACATGTCAGAACGCACCCTCGTAGAACTACCTTTCCTCTCCCAGCTGGAGGCACTTGGTTGGACAGTCATCGACCAGGGCGAGGCCCTTCCAACTGACCCAGCAAAGAGCCTGAGGTCTGATTTCCGCGAGGTCGCGCTAAAGGCTGTGTTCTTCAGCAGCGTTCGAGCGCTCAACAGGGACGCATCGGGTGCGACTTGGCTGGCCGACGAAGACCTCGAGGCCCTTTTCGAGCACGTCACTAGCCAGAAGGGCTCGCTAGTGGAGGCCAATCGCGCCGTCCACGAGATGCTGCTCAAAGGTATCCCCGTTGAGCGCAAGACTTCCACGGGCATCGAAACGGTGCCTGTGCGACTGATTGCCTTCGACGACGCGTTTGCCAACAGCTTCCACGCAATCAACCAGTTCCGAGTCGATACGCCGGGGCAGGTGAAGTCGCACATCCGTCCCGACTTGGTTCTCCTTGTGAATGGCCTGCCACTGGTGGTAGTCGAAGCCAAAGAGGCGAATGCCTTCACCAGCATTCCGATGCAGGAGGCGAAGAAGCAGCTCATGCGGTACTGCGAGCGCCGGCCCGACGACACCAAAGGCGGAAAGCTCGAAGGGGAGGCGCGGCTGTTCCATGCAAACCTCTTCTTGATTGCCACAACCGGCAACGAAGCGTCGTACGGTTCCATCACAACTGACCCCGATGACTTCCAGCGTTGGAAGTCCATCATGCCTACAAAATACGCGACGTTCACTTCACCGTTGGGTGGTCAGGCGCGGCAGCAAGAGACGCTTATCCAGGGCATGTTGCCTCGCGATACGCTGGTCGACCTTCTGCAGAACTTCGTACTGTTCACGACCAAAGGCGATGCGTTGGTGAAGGTCGTGCCGCGGTACCAGCAGTACCGTGCCATCTTGAAGGCGCTGGACCGCATCCGGAGCAACACCGGTGCCGCGCGGGGCGGAGTCATTTGGCATACGCAGGGCTCGGGTAAGTCCTTGACCATGGTCTTCTTCGTGCGCAAGCTGCGCACTAGCAAGGACCTGTTCGACCTCAAGGTCATCATGGTCAACGACCGCACTGACCTTGAAGACCAGTTGGGCGACACGGTCCAGCTTACGGGTGAGAAAGTCACGCGCATTGAAAGCTCCGAAGACCTTCGAACCAAGACGGCAGGAAACGACTCCGGGCTGTACATGGTCATGGTGCACAAGTTTCGGGAACAGCAGGAGCAGTTGTCCCCAGCGCTGAAAAGCGCCATTGGCATTCCGCTGGAAGTGCCGAAGGTGAAGCCGTTTCCGCGCGTCAACAGCTCCCCGCGCATCATCATCTTCATCGACGAGGCTCATCGGACGCAGTACAGCGACCTGGGCAACAACCTCGCCAATGCTTTCGAAAACGCCATCAAGATTGCGTTCACAGGAACCCCGCTTATCACCAAGCGGCACCGGCAGACCACTGTCGAGCGCTTCGGGGGTGTCATCGACACCTACCGGTTGAAGGAAGCTCAGGATGACGAGGCAGTGTTGCCCATCATTTATATCGGGAAGACGACGAACACGGCGTTGACGCACAAGTCTGAGTTCGATGAGAAGTTTGAAGACATGTTTGCAGAGCGGACGGCCGAAGAGCTGGAAGCAATCAAGCAAAAGTACGGCGGGCGTGACGACATTCTTGAGGCCGAAGCTCGCATTGCCGACGTCGCGAAGGACATCGTCAAGCACTACGTTGAGAGCGTGCTGCCCGAAGGCTTCAAGGCCCAGGTCGTGGCTAACTCCAAACTAGCGGCCATTCGTTATCGCGATGCCATTGGCAAGGCGTTGGACGCGTATGCGATGGTGTACGCCAAACGCCCAAGCGCGGACACTGCGGTCCTCGAGCGCATTCGCTTCCTCAAGACTGTTGCCATCGTGTCCGAAGACGGCACCAATGAGCTCGGGGTAGTCCGTGAAGCTCGTAAGGACGCCAAGGAACTCGACGCCATCAACAACTTCCTGAAGCGCTTCGATTTGACGAAGCCTGAAACTGGCATCGCATTCCTCAACGTCTGCGACATGCTGTTGACCGGCTTTGATGCCCCTATAGAACAAGTCATGTACCTGGACAAGCCTCTGCGCGAGCACACTCTGCTGCAGGCTATTGCCCGAGTGAACCGCAAGGCGCCCGGCAAGAAGTTCGGCATCATCGTCGACTACATCGGGTTGACGAAGCATTTGCGGGAGGCTCTGGACATCTACGTCGGCGAGGATGTCGACGAGTTCCTTTCGTGCTTCCGCTCTGTGGAAGATGAGTTCTTGCGCTTGACGGCGACATTCGAGCGCCTGGCGTTGTTCTTCCGGCAGCACAAGATTGACCAGGTCTACGACTGGGCGGCGCAGAAGCTTCCGGCAGACGAGGACTACATCGTCTTTGAGCTGATGATGGACGTCATCGCCGACGTCAAACAGCGCGAGACCTTCGATGTGCTGCTGACGCTTTTCCTGCAGGCAATGAACACCGTGCTTCCAGACGCTCGGGCCATGCAGTACGAGCCGGCCGCCAAACGGTTTGCCTGGCTCAAGGCCCAGGCGCGCGAGAGGTTCAAGGACGCGAGCTTGGACCTGGGAAATGCTGGCGAGAAGGTTCGTCGGCTAGTCAATGAGCACCTTGTCAGCTTGGGTGTTGACCCAAAGATTCCCCCTGTAGAGTTGCTGCAGGCGAACTTCCTTAAGCGTACAGAGGCCCAACCCTCCTCAAAGGCAAAGGCATCTGAGATGGAGCATGCGCTGCGCAAGCACATCACGATGCACATGGACGAGGACCCTGCGTTCTATGGCCCTCTGTCCGAGAAGCTTGAAGAGGTGATTCGCAAGTACAAGGACAACTGGGACGAGCAGGCCAAGCAGCTGAAGCTGCTTGTTGATGCGGCTACCCCTCCGAAGACCACCGCGGACGAGGGGCTTGAGCCAAAGGCCATCGCGTTCTACGGTTTGCTTGCAATGAAGCTTGGCGAGTCCATCAAGTTGCAATCAGCTGATTCGTTGACCCTGAAGTCCCTGGTCAATGACCTGGTGCCCTTGTTCCGCGCCACTATTCAGGCCCCGGGCTTCTGGACGAATCATGTGAAGGTTGCCGAGTTGGAGGGCGAGGTTTACAACAGGCTCGTCGACACAGGCATCGACGTCGTGCTCGAACATTTGGATGAGTGGTCCAAAGCTCTTGTGCACCTGGCCAAGTCGCGCAGTCACGACTTGCTCTCCTGAAATGCCAGAAGTTCGGGACGTCAAATACTCGGTCGCCAGGTCGAACCGCAGGACGGTAGCCATCTTCATTGAGCGGGATGGAACCGTCACGGTGAAGGCACCGACGCGGGCCAGCGACCAGCAGCTTCAGCGTCTTGTCGAACGTAAATTGCCCTGGATTTATCGGACTCTCGCGCAGTGGGGTGAGCTGAACCGCGCGCCCATTGGCAAGGAGTACGTCTCCGGTGAGACCTTTTACTTTCTTGGGCAGCCGTGTCGCCTGGACATCTCATCTGAAGGGGATGAGCCACTATCCCTGGTCGGCGATAGGTTCTTGCTGCAACCTGAGCATCGTGCGAAAGCAGATGAGATGCTTCGGGCGTTCTATCGACGCGCTGGCTATGCGCGCCTGCCCTCACTCATCGCCGACCACAGCCAGTCTATGGGCGTGAAGCCTGGAAAGCTACGCGTGTGGGAGCTCAACCACCGCTGGGCTTCTTGCTCCGCAGCGGGCAACTTGAATTTCCACTGGCGGGCTATGGCGGCGCCTCTGGATGTACTGCACTACTTGGTCGTTCACGAATTGGCGCACCTGAAGGAGCGCAATCACACGGCTGAGTTCTGGAACATCGTGTCGACGGAATTGCCAGCGTGGCGCGAATCCGCCGAGTGGCTGAAGGTGCACGGCGCTCGGATGACGTTGTGACCTAGTCGCCGAGCTTGAACGCGGGCATCGAAAGTAGCCGAATTGCCATGGAGATGGCGAAGGTCGCATCGTTAAGCAGATGAACTGCGGCAGGAACTTGCGAATCCATGGTCCGGCGAGACAAGTTCGTGGGGTCGTTGATGTCCCTGTAGTGAGACAGCGGATTCCTCAGCGACATGAGTCGCTTGAAGTCGTCTGAATCGGCTTGCGTGAGTTCGCCTTTCTCGACGCACCTCTTTAGAGTTTTGTCGAACTTGATGTGAGGCGGAACTTCGTCTCCAAAGATATCAAGCGCGAGGTGGGCTGCCAGTACGTGCTCCGCCAATCCTTGGCATAGCAGGACTGTCGCGACGTAATTTCCGTGCACAAAGCTGGACCTAGCCTCGGTCCATGCGGCAAACGCTGTTTCGCCGCCGGGCAGCATCGTTCCGCTGGACCCGAGCGTGGCGGACAGGTCCGTGAGCTGATGAAATCTTGCGACTTTGCCCCCTACGTCGTCATGCAGGTCCGCCAACAAGATGCGGAAGACGTCGGTGTCCCTCAAGGATGAGAGCAGACTGGCTTGAGATTCGGTGGGCATTTGACGAATTCGAGGCGAGTCCGAGGCCGTCGTTTAGAGCGCCTTAATCTCTCTATCGGACCTTGGGTCCTGGTACCCGGGTGCTAGCTGCGCGTTGCTTGCACCGTAGAGCGCGAGTGGGTCACGTAGCCAGAGGGCGTACTCGAGACCACGCAGATGATGGTCGGCCGAGCAGTCTACTGTCCAACGACGAAGCATGTACCCTGCGTTGGCCGCGCGGACACGAACTCGGAGCACGCCGTCCGCAGGGAAGGCGTAGTCCATCTTCACGATTTCAGGCCGGGGATGCTCTGGATGGGGCACGAGCTCCAGTTCAATGATGCGGCTCCACTGCACATCGAACTCTGCTGTTTCGTCTCTATGCACGGAGCTGTCCTCAAGCACGGTGGGCTCATCCATTCGTGTGAAGACGAAGTCGCGGAACTGTTTGTGCCTGCGGTCGAAGGCTCGTACGTGCCAGCGGATACCAATGTCCACAAGGGCCAACGGAACCAGCTCACGTTCTGTGTGCCCACTGTCAATGGAGGTGTAGCCGAGCCTTACTGCCTTGCCCCTGTGTATCGCGCGAGTGATGGGTGCCAATACAGACATCTTCGGCAGGCTCAGTGCGCTTGGAACCTCGCATCGCAGCATGGGCTGCGCCTCGTCGCCCAGCAACTCCCCCAGGCCTTCGCCGTACCCCTGCGTCAGAGCGGTCAGGACTCGACGAGGGTTGTGCTCGAACAGAGGCTTGAAGACCGGAGTTGGCCGGTAGACCTTATCCGAGCTGTCCAGTTCGAGGTTCTCAGGTGCGATTTCCCGGTAGAGCGCAATGTCTCGTGTAGCGCCGGCAGGGCCGGTGCCGAAGCGGTCAACAACGTCTGCTCGCCGGAGCTCTCCCAGGAAGTACAGCTTGAAGTCAATGTGCGACAGCCGTTCCCGCTGCGTCTTGGTTAGGTCGGCGAGGAACTGCGTTCGCCGGTCAAGGTTTTCTGCCATCTAAGCATCATAGACGATGGCGCGACCTAATGACTCCAAAAAAATTCTCTTGCCTAATCATTTTGATTAGCTATACTACACTCAAACGAAACAGGAGGTCGCAATGGCAAAGAACAACCCGCCCGGCGACGGGCACCGAATCGGAGCTGTGCGTGAGCGCAGCCAGACCGCCACGCCCTCTGGGCACTACGTCAAGCGGGATGCGCAGACGGGGCGCTTCATGGATGTGAAGTCCGATAAGACGCCGTTCAAGGGCGTCCGCAAAGAAAAGAAGTAGGCCGACCATGCTGGAACGTCTGACTGACTACTTCATCACCAAGCCAAGGCGCCTCGTCACGCTCGGGGCTGCGCTGGTGCGTTCTGGCGGCTTCCTCCTAGTCGCGGGCCTTGTTGGTCAGGTGGCTACTACAGGCGTATCGGCCTTGAAAGGGCTGGGCGGCTCTGCCCGCGCCGAGGTCGCGCTGTCTGATGTGCTGCCTGGTTACCTCAGCGTCTGGATGCCCGAGCGCGCGCTGGGCTTTGCCGTGGCGATTCTGTTGGTGATTGCTGGCTTGATTGCAGCTCGCACAGGACGCGTTCACGAGCGCTACCTGGGCAACTGACGCACTTTCGAACGACAGGCTTGCAGCCCGACCTCCATATGAACCGACCCGACCGCCTTCCCCGCGCTATTCGCAAAGTCACCGCCTCGGCGTCGGCTCGTTTCACGTACCTGGCGGAAGCCATCGCGAGGACCTTCGAGCCCACGGCCACGCAGCTCCAGGAGCTTGAGCGGGCATACATCGCGACGGGCGAGTACCTCATCGACTGCGCCGAATTCAATGGGTTGGTGGAGCAAGTACACGCACAGGGTTCTCGCCAAATGGGAACCATCGTCCGGCCCATGGATGCGAACCGTGAGGGCTTCGACATTGACCTGGTGGTACGACTGTCCAAGGCCGCACTCGTTAGATATGGCGGGCCCGGCGGTGCGGCGCTGCTGCTCGAGCACCTGTACGTCGTATTGAAGCGCTATGCCGAGCGGCATGGGCTGGGCATCGAGCGGTGGGAGCGGTGCGTGACGCTTATCTACTCGGGCGGCATGCGAGCCGACTTTGCTCCGGTCATTGACGACCCGCTGCATGTGCTTCCGTATGGCGAGCACCATGGGCGCATCCCTGACCGCGAGCGCAAGAACTATCTTTCGACCAATCCGAAGGGGTACTGCCTGGGGTTTGATGCGGCTGCAGAGGTGTCGCCAGTCTTTCGGCTTTCAGCGGCGCTGACAGCGGATTTCGCGGAGGCGCGCAAGGCCGACCTCGTGCCGCTGCCCGAGGCGGACGAGGTATTTGCTCGTCTTCTGAGCAGGTTCGTCCAACTGGGGAAGGTGCACCGCAACATTTCATTCGGAGAGCTGGAGGCGGGTTCCGACATTGCGCCGACCTCAGTCTTTCTGACGAGCCTGTTTGCGAAGGCGTTCGCCATCTTGGCGCCGCAGCCGCACGACGGTCCTTTGGACTTGTTCTTCGACATCGTGGAGCTCCTGCCGGAGCTGTTTGAGCGGGAGATTCTTGAGTCCGGTAAGGAAATCTGGACCTTGATGAACCCGTGCGCCCAGTCTGACAACCTTGCTGCCTCCATGAACGAGTCGAAACGCCAGCAAGCGTTTTCGCAATGGCAGCAGAAGTTTGTGGCCGACCTGGACGGGTTGCTGGCTGCCATCGAAGGCAGCCATGGACTCGACGCTGTCTCGAAGGCAGTGGAGCAAGCGTTCGGCCCGCGAGCAAAGCAGGCCGTTCTGGCGCACAGCGCGCAACGACGTGAGGGCAACCGGGCGTTGAAGCAGGCCGGCTTTGTGGTTGCGGGTGCGGCGTCGGTCGTCACGCCGGCCCGTGCGCACACCTATTTCGGAGGGTAACCCGATTGAGGCCACCACTGCGTCTTCCGAGCCTTGCCCAGCGCCACGCCGAATTGAAGGCACTGCGGTGGCCGGAATCGACGCTGGAGTTTGTCCAGGGGCGAGAGCTCAGATTCGGATTCAAGGTGGCTCCGACACCGATGGGTCGTATCTACCAATGTCTTCTGAAGGTTTATCCCTCGAACTTCCCGGAGCTGTTGGTGATGAACCCGGACCCGAAGGGGCTCGCCGTAGGACGGCCGCTGCCGCACGTATATCCGCATAAAGGGCAGGGGACCAAGTTGTGTCTTTGGCTCCCAAGTGCGCACGAGTGGTCGCCACAGATGCGGTTCAGCGAGACCTATCTTCCTTGGGCCGCGGAGTGGCTCGACTACTTCGAGGAATGGCTCGTAACGGATGTTTGGACCGGCGGCGGAGAGCATCCGGAGCCCAAGACGCGAAGGTGGGGACGGCGCCCACCGCTCATCGAGAACGCCGTAGCTGCCTCTAAAGAACACTGAAAAGGGAAGGACTACCAATGACCACCGAACATCGAATCGACATCGAGCAGAACAAGCCCGAACGGCTGGAGCTGCTGCGTGCGCAGCGGCGCTTCTATTCCCGTGCGAAGAACTGTCAGAACCTCGTTGCCATCACGGCGTTGTTACTGCCGACGCTCGGGTTGCTCTTCGGAACCCGATTTCCGGAAATTCGGCCCTATCTCGGCTTCGCGTCGATTGCCCTACTGCTCCTCGACGTGGCAGTCCTTTCGCCGAGGCAGCGTGCCAGTAGCAAGGCGGGAGCCCTGGTCCAGGAGCAATTCGACACCGAGGTCTTGAAGCTGGATTGGAACAAGTTGGTCGCTGGTAGCCGAGTTGACCCTGAAGAGCTGCGCGCTATTGCTTCCGGTCAGATGTCCGACAAGGAGAAGAAGGGGTTCGAGAACTGGTACGAAGGCGCCATCTCCACGTTGCCGTTGTCGGTCGGTCGGCTCCTGTGCCAGCGAACGAATGTGGTCTACGACTTGGGAGTGCGTCGAAAGTATTCAGCAGCGCTCTTTTGCATCGCAGGGGTTCTCGGTGTTGGGTTGTTTTCTGTGGGCCTCTATCACGGACTAAAGCTCGACGAACTCATCATCTCTGTGGGTCTTCCAATGTTGCCGCTGGTTAGTTTTGTCCTCCGGGAATACCGCAAACAGGAGGACACCATCGAGTCGTTGAAGACGCTCAAGGGTGAAATCGAAAAGGTTTGGGACAAGGCTCTTGTGGGTGCTTCGGCAGAGGACCTGACGCTGAGTTCGCGTGCACTCCAAGATGCCATCTACCGGCACCGCGCTAGCAATCCGCTGGTGTTTGACTGGCTCTATTACCGGCTTCGAAATAAGTCCGAAGCGCAGGCTAGGCATGCAGCTGAGAAGCTTGTTGCCGAGGCCGTGAGCAAGTTGAAGCTGTCGGGGGCCTAATGAAGCTGCATGAACACTTCAAGACCTTCCTCGACGACCATGTCAACCTGAACAGTACGCGACTTAGCCAACTAGAGGGCAGCAGTGTTGCCGTTGAGAATGCGGTCCGCGCGCTTGCTTGGGGTCCAAAGATTATTTCGTTTGCGCATCAAGGGTCGTGGGCTCACGAAACCATCATCAAGCCGCAGCCGGGACAACCGTTTGACGCTGACTTGCTCGTATTCGTGGAGGCCAAAGAAGGCTGGGCTCCCAAAGACTATGTAAACGAGCTTGCCACCAAGCTCGGGCAACTCCCAGCCTACGACGGCAAGGTCCGTCGCTATTCGCATTGCGCCACTATCGAGTACGCCGGCGAGCGCAAGATTGATATTGCGCCGTGTGTGGTCAACCGGCGCTACACAGGCCAGTACGAAGTCTGCAATCGCCATACCGACCAGTTCGAAGTCTCTGCACCGTTGGCATACACGGAGTGGGTGAAAGGCAAGAATGGTGTCGCCGGTGGGAACGACTTGAAGAAGGTCACCCGTCTATTGAAGTACATGCGCGACATCAAGGGCAACTTCACGTGCCCCTCATTCTTGCTGACTACGCTGATGGGTCTGCAGGTTTATGAGAGTGACCGAGGAAGTGCTCAGTTTGCAGACTTGACCACTACGCTCAAGACGCTGGTCGGCCGCCTGGATGACTGGCTACAGGCTCGGCCGTACGTTCCGGTCGTGCCAAATCCAGAGCTGCCCCACGAAGACCAGGCCGGTGGCTGGGACCAAACGCAATACGGAAACTTTCGCGACAAGGTGAATTTGTATCGCGGCTGGATTGACGACGCGTACGCTGAGACCGACCGTGACGAAAGCATCGGCAAGTGGCAGCGCGTATTCGGCGACAACTTTGCCGCGGGCGAGGCCAAGCGTGCCGCCGAGCAAGTCAGCGAGGCAGCCACTACGGGTGCTTTGGTCCTGGGAAACCACTTTCAGGACTTGGTCGAGAAGGTGAAGGCATTGGGGGCGGCCGCAGTACCTGCGAAGCTACGTCAACTGCCTCACGTGCGGCGGCCAACCTGGCGAAGGGCCCCTGAGCAGCATGCCGTGAGAGTGGCTGCAGAGCTACGGACCGGGCAATATGGAAACACCGTTCGGACCATTCAATCTGCGGAAGCGTTGCAACCGGGATATTGGGTCCGGTTCAACGCCACGGGCGCCCACGGCATGCCATTTTCCTCTGACTACAAGGTTCAATGGCGCGTGACGAACACGGATAAGGTCGCTTCCCGAGCTGGTGCGCTCCGGGGCGAGTTCTACGCTTCCGACAGTGGCACGAGTCGTTCCGAAGGGCTGGAGTACCGTGGCGTTCACTTCGTTGAGGCGTTTCTTATTCGGAAGCGCGACAACCGCCTGGTCGGGCAGTCAGACCCCTTCTATGTTGTCATCGAGTAGCTAGGTATGCGATGCCTTCTGCAGTGGCGTGCGGTTTGCGCGCCGCTCTTGGCCATTGCCGGGTTGCCCATTGGCATCAGCAGCTTTGCCCAGACGCCGCAGGTGTTGGCTGTCCATTGCGTTGAGACGACAGGCCATCACGATGGGGACACGTTCACCTGCAAGTCAGCATCGGCCCCAGCCTCCAAGTTTGTAGTTCGCGTTGCCAGCATTGATGCGCCTGAGACCGGCCAAGCCTACTGGCGAGTTGCTAGGGCGCGTCTTCGCGAACTCGCGGCGCCAGGTAGTTCCGTCGATTGCTACAAGGTCGACCGCTATGGCCGAAAAGTCTGCCGTTTGAAAACGAGCGATGGTCGAGATGCCGCGGACCTGATGCTTTCGGAGGGGCTGGCTTGGTACCCGGAGGACTACGTCGACGAAGACGCCCCGCATGACCGGGAGCGGTATCGGCGCCTGCAAGCAGATGCCAAGGCTGCAAAGCGTGGACTCTGGGCAGAGCCCGACCCTATGGCACCGAAGACTTGTCGCCAACGCAGGCAAGCAAGGCAGAGCTGTCATTGAACGGAGCAGCGAATCAATCCATGAACACTGCAATTCCAAAGAGCTTGGCTGCACTGCTTAAGAACCTGTCGAAGGAGTTCCCCTCAAAGAAAATGCCGGAGCGAGTTCCCTATCCCAATCTTCCGCAATCGGGGCGTCTGACACAGCGACAGAAATGGACGTCGATGCTCTGGTCAATCGACTCGGCCCAGGCGAACGGCAAGCATGCACTTCGGGGTCTAGCGGTAGCACTATCGCAGGTCATCAGGGCCCGAGCCCTTGAGACGCTGGTCATGGACGCTCGCGAGTTCCATAAGCCAGCTTGGGATGCAGACGACTTGCTGTGGGATGAGTCACTGCCCTTGAACTCAGCTGGGGACACGCGCGCCTCGTTGACGAAGAAGGTTTCTCGAACACTGTCGGTCGAGCTCAACGATGCCATCGTCTTTCCATCGCCGTGGGAGCGCTGGCGACTTTTCAAGGCGCTCCAGGAGCTGGGCTCGAAGCGAGAGTGGGGCCCCTGGCGGCAGGACCGGAACCATTTCGGTATCGCTTGGAAGCCGTGGCCAATAGTCTGGGTTTCCAACGGCAATCACAGCACGATGGCCGCACTCATCCGGGGTGGCGGCAAGTTCAAGTGCTACGAAGCCCACGACTTCAGCCTTGTGTTGGAGGCAGTGGGGACCGATGGTGTGAACTGGATTCGCCAGGACACTGGGGAGGTGCTGGCGCCGGTTCGGTCCTTGCCGATGGCAGGCATCTTCGAAATTGGCCGGCGGCTGTTGACATAGCTTGCCCAATCCGACTACTTGTAGCGGTCGACTACTTCGATTGACGTCAAGAACTCGCCTTCGTTGCTACTTTGACCGGCCGTGGCAAATAGCTCCTTGGCGTCATCATCCCATTGGTGATGCATCTGCTTTTCTAGCTTGTACTGGTCGAAGCGCTGATAGATGAAGGGGAGCACATGGCGCTTCCAAAGAAGTTGTGGCACGGCCGGATGGCTACGCTCTAGGCCCGAGTTGTGTCGGTCGCCGAAGCACACTATGCGGACAACGAGAGATTCGTCCTCCCAAACGCCCTTCTGGTACAGGGACTCTGCGATGGCATCTGCAAGGTCCGCAGGGCGGAAGCCGCCGGCACAGAGTACCTTTTGCAGGTTCTCGCGCTTGGGGTCTGTCCAAGGCCCGTTTAAGCGGCACTGGTCCGTCTTGACCTCCGAAAGAACAACCATCGGTCGCTTCTCGCCGGTGAACAGCTCGAAATCGGGCATCGGGCGACTTCGGTTTTCGGCTCGGAACGGGAAACGAACGCCGAGCACGTCGACATCTGTCTGCTGCGGATAAGCCCCATCCTCCCGCGGGCCTTCCGGATGCACGATGAAGTTGGGGATGGTGAGGAAGCCATTTAGGCGCAAGAACCAGAAGGCCAAGCGCTCGGAGAGGATTTGCATCGTCGAAGCATTCCCGCCATGCAGGGCTAGTGTCAAGGAGAAAGCTTCCCCCTAGCCCAAGAGCCGGCGGAGATTGAAATTGCCAAGGCACAAAAACAAGGCCCCGAGGGTCTACACCGTCGGGGCCGGAACACCATGCGCTGTCATCACGCTAAGTGCCTGCTCAGGGAGGAAAAGCAGGGCGGCAGGGCTAACGCCATGCCACATAGCGAGTCTAGCTCTCCAAAGTCAGCCCCGAGACGCTTAGATGCGCACCTTGTCGGCCCACATGCGCACAAGCGCTGCAGCATCTCGGTTGGCGTCTCGCTCAGCCTCGGCATAGGTGTCTCGGTAGCACAGGCACTCGTGCTCAACCTTGAGCGCCTTCTTGCCTTGGAGACAGCTGACACGCCCCACATAGAAGCCTTCGACCATCGCGACCGAGGTGAAGGCGCTGACATCGGGGGAGAAGTAGAGAGCGGGCATTCGAACCTCGCGGGCGGTGTGGTCGCAAGATGATGCGGCTACCGGCTGGTGCTGGCAAGTAAAAGCGCGCCGCGCGGCCGAGACATACTTCGTTTCCAAATGTCCGGAAGCACTTTCAGTTGGCGACATACTCTTTTACCCGTCTCGTCGGGAAGTACTTTCCGTTGGTAAATATTGGGAAGTACTCTTTTGCCCGCCAGGTCGGGAAGAACTCTTTGCGTTGGCGACGTACTCTTTTGCCCGTCAAGGCGCTGAAGTGTCTCGTGCTCGCGTTTTCCATCATCTTTGGACAAATCTGCGCGTACATGATGGAAAGTGATACGTGACAAGGACTTAGCGTCGTTCCACCGACCTTGGACAAATTTGCGCGTAGTCGGTGGAAAGTGTTGTAAATCAATGGCTTAGACACGGTTATGGGCCAAAAGTACAATTATGGTTTCCGCCATAATTTTCCATAATTGCCGCTCTGGGAGTGCTCGACGTCGGGAAGTACTTTCCCGTTGGCGAAGTACTCTTTTGCCCGTGACGGGCGCCAGGCTGTGCGTTGGGTCGGGAAGTACTCAATACCCGTCGAGAGCCTAAGTTGTTGATTTTCTTGGAGGGGTGGCGGCGACGTGCTGTTCACGGCTTAAAAATGAAAAAGAGGGTGGCAGTGCCACCCTCTTGAATTTCTGCCTAAATTTCAGGCAGGCAAATAAGTGCTTCTCGCTGAAATCAATGACTTAGCAGCGATTTTGGCCTATTGGTCCGTGCCGGCGGGAAGTACTTTCCCGTTGGCAAATCTTCGGAAGTACTCAATACCCGCGGAAGTACTCTTTTGCCCTGAACCAATCGCTCGTTCGGACTGGGCCTTGTATCGCGATACCGGGGTTGCCCATCTTGTCGCCATCTCAGGCATGCACGTCACAATGCTCGCATGGGCCGCTCAGGCCCTGGCGTTTGCGCTCTGGAGGCGCAGCGGCCGCGCCTGCCTGTGCTTGCCTGCGCCCACTGCAGCTCGCTGGATTGGCGTGGCCACGGCCTTTGCCTATGCGCTGTTCGCGGGCTGGGGCGTGCCCGCACAGCGCACGGTCTGGATGCTCGCCGGCGTGGCGCTCTTGCGCAGCGCGGGCCTGCGCTGGCCCTGGCCCTTGCAGCTGCTCGGGGCGGCTGCGCTGGTCACGGCAATCGACCCCTGGGCGGTGGCGCAGGCCGGCTTCTGGCTGTCGTTCGCGGCCGTGGGCTTGCTGATGGCCGGCGGGCAATCGGCACCGCAGGGCTGGCGCGCGCATCTGCTCGCCGGCTTTCGCGCGCAATGGGTGGCCACCTTGGGGCTGGCGCCCTTGAGCCTGCTGTTCTTCCAGCAGATCTCGGTGGTCGGCCTGCTGGCCAATCTGGTCGCGATTCCGGTGGTCAGCCTGGTGATCACGCCGCTGGCCTTGGCCGGCGCCGTCCTGCCCGGGCTCTGGCATTGGGCGGCCTGGTGCGTGGAGGGGCTGCGCTGGTACCTGCGGCTCCTGCAAGGCCTGCCTGGCGCCGTCTGGTGGTTGCCGGTCGCTCCTGTCTGGGCGCAGGCCCTGGGCTTGCTGGCCGGTGCCTTGCTGGTGATGCCGCTGCCCTGGCGTTTGCGCCTGCTGGGCCCGCTGATGGCGCTGGCCTTGCTTTGGCCGGCGCCCATGCGCCTGGCTGCGGGGCGCTTCGAGATCCTCGCGCCCGACGTCGGCCAGGGCACGGCGGTGCTGGTGCGCACCGAACACCATGCCTTGCTCTTCGATGCCGGCCCGCAATGGGGGCCGGGCAGCGATGCAGGGCAGCGCGTGCTGCTGCCGCTCTTGCGGGCAATGGGGCAGCGGCGGCTGGACCTCATGATGCTCAGCCATCGCGATGCCGACCATGTGGGCGGCGCGGAGGCGCTCATGAGCGGGCTGGAGGTGGCCGCCTTGAGCAGCTCGCTGGCTTCGGACCACCCCTTGCTGACGGGGCGCAGCGCAGCGCGTTGTGAAGCCGGGCAACGGTGGACATGGGATGGCGTGCGCTTCGAGGTCTTGCAGCCAGCGGCGGCCGACTATCGCGAATCCGCGAAGAGCAATGCGCTGTCCTGCGTCTTGCGGATCAGCGATGCAGAGGGCCGTTCGGCCCTGCTGACTGGCGACATCGAAGCGGCGCAGGAGCGCTCGCTGATGGCTTCGACGTCATTGCTGCGAAGCGACCTGCTGCTGGTGCCACATCACGGCAGCAAGACCTCCTCGACGCCCGAGTTTCTCGCCGCTGTCGCGCCCTCGATGGCCCTCGTGCAGGCCGGCTACCGCAACCGTTTCGGCCATCCGGCGATCGAGGTGCTGGCGCGCTACCAGGCGCAGGGCATCAAGGTCTGGACCTCGCCCGATTGCGGCGCCTGGTCCTGGCGCAGTGCGGAGCTTTCAGCGCGCTGCCAGCGAGCGACAGACCAGCGCTACTGGCACAGCCGCCCGCTTCAAGGCGAAGCGCTGGGGCCGGAGCTGCCGGATGCTGCCGGTGCCGGCGGCTGAGCCGTGCCGATCATTCGCATGGCCTGCAGCTCGCGCCCCAGTTCGATCACCGCGAGGGCGTAGTAGGACGACTGGTTGTAGCGGGTCAGCGCGTAGAAGTTTTGCGTGCCCAGGCGATAGACCGGCGCAGCCCGCTCGCCCATCTGCAGCTCGATCACTGCCAGCGGGCCTTCGTGCATGCGCGCCGCGTCGGAAATCTGCGCGCCCATCTCGACCAGCTGTGCGGCGCTGAACGTGGGCCGGATGTCCGGCACTAGCATCTGCGCGCGCGCCGTGGTGTCGGCTGGCATCACCAGCGTGTAGTCGCTCGCCTGGCCGCGCAGCCAGCCATGCTCGGCCAGGAAATTGGCGACGCTGCCGATGGCGTCCACCGGGCTGCCGATCAGGTCGATCTGGCCGTCGCCATCAAAGTCCAGCGCATAGCGGTTCCAGCTGCCCGGCATGAACTGGCCAAAGCCCATGGCGCCGGCATACGAGCCTTTGAACCCAGACGGATCCAGGCCTTCATGGCGGGCCAGCAGCAGGAGTTCCACCAGCTGCTGGCGGAAGAAGGCGCTGCGGTCGCTGCGGCCCTTGGGAAATTCGAAAGTGAGCGTGACCAATGCATCGAGCGCCGAATAGCCGCCCATGATGCGGCCATAGAAGGTTTCCACGCCGAGGATGCCCATGATGACGCTGGCCGGCACGCCAAAGCGCTCTTCGGCGCGGGCCAGGGCCGCTTGATGCTCATTCCAGAAAGCCAGGCCGGCCTGCAGTCTTTGCGCTTCGATGAAGCGGGCGCGGTAGGCACCCCAATCCTTGGCCGCACCGGCGGGCGCCGGCATGATGAGTCGCTGCACCGAAGGCACGACTTTGGCTGCAGCCAACTGCCGGCGCAGCAGGGCTTCGTCAAATCCTTCCCTGGCAGCCAGCTCGGCGGCGAACCGGCGCATGTCTTCGCGCTCGCCCAGGGGCCTGGGCGCCGCATCGCGTGCCTTCTGCACCTTCTTCTGGCTGAGCTTGTGCTTGGTCTTGGGCTGCGCGGCTTCGGCCAGCGGCGCAGCAAACATCAGGGTGGCACTCAGCGCAAGGATTCTCAGGAGCATGGATTCGGCAACGACAGCATTTCAGCGATTGCTTCGCAGCATACGTCCTGCCGCGCGCACGCCGGCCCACCAGCGCTGCCTTGTGCGCCAGTCCTGTGCATGAGCCTGCGGCCCGTAGCGCGAAGCCTCCAGAGCCAGCAGCAGGTCGACCAGCGGTTGTGCGGCTTCGCCATGGCGGGCGTGCACAAGCTGCGCCCATTGTCGCGGCGCGTGGTGCGATTCGGCAGGCACATCGAGCCGGCGCAGCAGGGCGAGCACGCGAGCGCGCTGGCGGCTCCATGCATCGTGGGGCCGCATCTGCCAGCGCATCCAGACCCAGCCAGCCAGCGTGGCGGCGAGGATGAGCCCGGAAATCAGCTGGCCTAGCGCGTTCCAGTCCGGCTGTTCCCAGCCCAGGCTCTTCAAGAGATCGAACTGCTGGCCGCGCGAGTAGTTCAGGACCACCTGCTGCCAGCGGTTGTTGAGGGTCTCCCAGCCATTGCGCAGGCTGCGCCAGAGCTGCGGGCTCATCTGGCCCAGCACGCCGGCCAGCGCGCCAGGCGTGGGCTGCAGGGAGCGGCCGGCATTGATGCGCTCGGGCGCCACGGCCGCCGTCGGGTCGGCGCGCACCCAGCCGCGCCCGGCCACCCAGTACTCGGCCCAGGCATGGGCGTTGCTGTTGCGCACGATCCAGTAGTCGTCCTGCTGCACGGGGTCCACGCCCTGAAAGCCGGTGACCACGCGGGCCGGCACGTCCATGGCGCGCATGACCACCACAAAAGCTGCGGCGAAATGCTCGCAAAAACCCAGGCGCCGGTCGAACCAGAATTCGTCGATCAGGTGCGGGCTCTGCTCGCCATAGCGGCCCGGCTCCAGCGTGTAGGTGAAGTCGGCCTGGCGGATGTGCTGCATCACCGCCTCGACCAGGGCTGGCGTGTCGGCCGCATCGCCTTGCTGCGCGCGCACGCTGCTGGCCCAGGCCAGCGTTCGCGGGTTGAGGCCCACAGGCAGCGCGAGGTACTCGCGCAGCGTGGGTGTGCGCAAGAGCGGCCCGTGCTCATGCTGAAGCCAGACACGCTGGCTGAAGCGCAGCCGCTCGGTCACCGGCCGGCTGGCCAGCCATTGCAGGTCAGCGCCGCGTGTCAACTGCAGCTGGTCGATGGCCCAGATGGCGCCAGGCCCTTCACGGCCAAGTTCGAGCACAGGCAAGACCGGAATGCGCAGCGGCTCCAACGTCACCTCGAGCTGCAGCGGCGCGCCGCTGACCCGCGGTGCGGCATCGCGCATGGCGAAGGGGCGCGGGCTCGGCCGCCAGCTGCGGCCATCGAAGCTGGACAGCACGGGCCCGCGGAAGTACAGCGCCGAGCTGGGTGGCAGGGGGCCATCGAAGCGCAGCCGCATCGCCACGCTTTCGTCGTTGGCGATCTCGCTCATTGCGCCGAAGTCCATGCGGTCCGAGAGCCCGGTCTTGCCCACCGCATCGGCCGGCACGCCCCACAGCGGCGCGATCCGCGGGAACAGGAAGAACAGGGCCAGCATCAGCGGCAGGCCCAGGAGCGTGGTGCGCGCCGCCTGGCGCGCCGCGAGCGCGAGCGAGGGCTGGCCTATCGGCATCTGCGCGAGCACCAGCGCGCTCAAGAGCGCCCAGACGGTCAAGACCATCCACAGCGCCGTGAGCAGGGACTGCGAATAGAGAAAGCCGGTCAGCACCAGGAAGAAGCCGAGGAAGAACACGACGAAGGCATCGCGGCGGGCGCGCAGCTCCAGCGTCTTCAGGGCCATCAGGAGCGTCAGCATCGTGATGCCGGGCTCGCGGCCGAGGATGCTGCGGTAGTTCAGCCAGGTCAGGCCGGCGGTGACGACGAGCAGGGCGACGAGCGTCCAGCGCCCCGGCAGCGGAGCACCACGCCAGGCCAGTTGGCCGCGCCAGAGCAGGACCAGGGCCGTCATCGCGCTGCACCACCAGGGCAGATGGCTGGCATGCGGCAACACCGTGGCCGCGATGGTGGCGAGCAGGAACAGGGTGTCGCGCGTATCGCGCGGCAGGCGGGCAAGCCTGTCTCCAAGCAGGCTCATGAGCCACGCCCCGGTTCAGCCAGCGCCAGCAGCTCCAGGCAGGTGCGGCGATGCTCGGCGCCCTGGGCCGGGGCCAGGTCTTGCCCAAACAGCTTCAGGCCATAGGGATGGCCCTGGCTTTCAGCGGCGAGCACCCAGGCGCAGAGGCGCGAAAGCCTCGCTTCCCAGTCTCGGCCCGCCGTATCGGCAATGTCGAGCCAGAGGCGCTGGCTGGCGGGTGCGCGGGTCTCGCGCACCCACAAGGGACCGCCTTGCTCCATCGCCAGCGCGGCCTTCTTCCAGACGACTTGACGCAGGCTGTCGCCGCGGCGGTAGGCGCGCACGCCCTCGAAATCCTGGCCGGGCAGCAGCACAGCGCCGCTGGTCTCGCCGGCGTCTGCCGCCTGGGCGCTGGGTGCGAAGGGCGCGGCCGGGCTTTCCGGCTGCGGATAGACCCAGACCTGGGCTGCCGGCCGCCAGATGCTCCAGGCGCGGAACAGGCCCAGTGGGAAGCGCGTCTCGATCACCAGCGTGGGCAATTCACTCAGTCCGCGCCTCGGCGCCTTGAAGCGCACATGGACCAGCGCATGGCCTTGTGCCGGCACATCGCACCAGGCCGTCTCGCCGCCGTCCTGCACGCGGATGCCGACACCAAAGCGTGCGCGGCCGCTGTTGTGCACGCGCAGCTCCAATTGCAGGTCGCCGCCGGCAAAACCGGGCGTGGGCTCGCGCAGGTCCATTTGCAGGCCGCGCAGGTTGCCGTGCGTCGTGTGCATCGATGCAAAGCCCGCGCCGGTCAGCAGAAAGGTCAGCATATAGCCCAGGCTCAGCTGATCGTTGATCGAGGCGATGAGCAGCAAGCCCAGCGTGGCGCAGAAGAACAGCCCCGGCCGGCTCGGCACGATGTAGATGTTGTTCTGGCCCATGACATGGGTGTCGCGCCGCTGGTGGCGGCCGGCCCACCAGGCGTCGATGCGTTTGCGCAGGGGGGCCAGCATCAGGGAATCGGCAGGGCCTCGATCATGGCGCGCACCTGCTCGGCCGCGCCGCGCCCGGCGCCGGCCCGCGGGCGCAGCCGGTGGGCGATGGTCTGCGGCAGGATGGCCTGCACATCATCGGGCGCCACGAAGTCGCGCTGGTCCAGCAGCGCCCTGGCACGCGCGGCGCGCAGCACGCCCAGGCCCGCGCGCGGGCTCAGGCCTTCGGTGAACCATTGGCCGGAGCGCGTGGCGGCGATCAGCGCCTGCAGATAGTCCAGCAGCGCTGGCGAGGCATGGATGGATTTCACGGCCGCCTGCGCCGCCTGCACGTCAGCCGGCGTCATGATGGGCTGCAAGGCACGGATCGCTTCGCGGCTGTCCTGGCCCATCAGGAGCTCGCGCTCGGAAGCCGCGTCAGGGTAGCCGAGCGAAATGCACATCAGGAAGCGGTCCAGCTGAGATTCCGGCAGCGGGTAGGTGCCCAGTTGCTCGCTCGGGTTCTGGGTGGCGATGACGAAGAAGGGCTGGGGCAGGGCGTGGCTGGTGCCATCGATGCTGACCTGGTTCTCTTCCATCGCTTCCAGCAGCGCGCTCTGCGTCTTCGGGCCGGCGCGGTTGATCTCGTCAGCGAGCAGCACCTGGGCGAAGACCGGGCCGGGGTGAAAGACGAAGCCGGCTTTCTCCCGCTCGTAGATGCTCACGCCGAGCAGGTCGGAGGGCATCAGGTCGGCCGTGAACTGCAGGCGCGAGAACTTCAGGCCCATGGACACCGCCAGCGCATGCGCCAGGGTTGTCTTGCCCACGCCGGGCAGGTCTTCGATCAGCAGGTGGCCACCGGCGATCAGGCAGGCCACGGCGTCGCGGATCTGGGCCGGTTTGCCCTTGATGATCGTGC
This sequence comes from Paucibacter sp. JuS9, assembly GCF_044043925.2. NCBI lineage: Bacteria > Pseudomonadati > Pseudomonadota > Betaproteobacteria > Burkholderiales > Sphaerotilaceae > Roseateles > Paucibacter sp. JuS9. The sequence goes on along the minus strand of NZ_CP194172.1, from coordinate 2,253,923 downwards.
TAATCTGGCGCTGCAAGTCGCCGAGTTGCCGGGCCACAAGGGCTTGAGACTCTTTCGTTTGCGTCATGCGGCGACCTTAACCGAATCCAGCCCTGCATGCCGACAGCCTATATCAGTCACCCCGCCTGCCGCCGCCACGACATGGGCGCCGGCCACCCGGAATGCCCCCAGCGCCTGGACGCGATCGAAGACTGGCTCCTGACCAGCGGCATTGACGTGGCCTTGCAACGCCATGAGGCCGTGGAAGTGAGGCCGGCTGATCTGGAGCTCGCCCACACGCACCGCTATGTGGCGGAGCTCAGTGAAACGCTGCAAGGCCTGGCCGCCACCGGTGAATCCCGTGCGATGGACCCGGACACCGTGGCCGGCCCGCACACCTGGGCCGCTGCCCTGCGCGCGGCCGGCGCAGCGGTGCAGGCCACCGACCTGGTGATCGATGGCGAAGCCGAGAACGCCTTCTGCGCCGTGCGCCCGCCGGGCCATCACGCCACGCGTGACCAGACCATGGGTTTCTGCTTCTTCAACAACCTTGCCGTGGCGGCGCGCCATGCGCTGGACGTGCGCGGCTTGAAGCGCGTGGCCATCGTGGATTTCGACGTCCATCACGGCAATGGCACCGAAGACATCGTCGCTGGCGACGAGCGCATCCTGATGGTCAGCATCTTCCAGGACCCGCTCTATCCCTATTGCGGCGCCGTGCCCAAGGGCGAGAACATGGTCAACCTGCCGGTGCCTGCTTACACGCGCGGCGGCGAGGTGCGCGAAATGATCGAGGCGCAGTGGATGCCCGCGCTGGAGGCGTTCAAGCCCGAGATGATCTTCATCTCGGCCGGTTTCGATGCCCACCGAGAGGACGATCTGGGCCAGCTGGGCCTGGTGGAGGCCGACTACGAATGGATCACGCAACGGGTGATGAGCGTGGCCCAGCGCCATTCGAAGGGTCGCATCGTGTCCTGCCTCGAAGGTGGCTACGCGCTCGGCGCGCTGGCCCGCAGCGTCGGCGTGCATCTGCGCACGCTGGCCGGTGTCTGATTTCCCTTCTCTTCCTTTTCGATGAATCAAGCGCTCAGCATGAATGAGCTGCAAGAGCTTCTTGCAGCCCTGCTCAAACCCGCCGCCTTGACCGAGCTGGCCCTGCTGCTGGCCAGCCTGGCCCTGGCCTGGCTGATCACCTGGCAACTGGCCCGTGCGCAGGCCAGCAACCAGCAAAGGCCGCTGTCCGTGTTGTTCGGTCGCCATGTGGTGGACGGCGTGCTGTTCCCGGTGCTGGCACTGCTGCTGGCCATGGGCGCGCGCAAGCTCCTGATCCACTGGGGCGTGCACCTCGCGCTTTTCAAGCTGGCGATTCCGGTGCTCGTCTCGTTGATGGCGATCCGCTTCACGGTGCGGGTGCTGACGGTGGCGATGCCGAACTCGGCCTGGGTGCGCCTGGTCGAACGCTTTGTGTCCTGGGTCGCGTGGCTGGGTTCCATCGTCTGGATCACCGGGCTGTGGCCCGATCTCCTGAAGGAGCTGGAAGGCAACGCCTGGAAGATCGGCGGCAAGCCGGTCTCGCTGCTGGACATCCTGCAGGGCGGCCTGGCCGCAACCGTGGTGCTGGTGCTGGCGCTGTGGATCTCGGCGGCCATCGAGGCGCGGATGATGCGCAGCGACAGCATCGACCTGTCGATGCGCAAGATCGCGGTGAGTCTCACACGCGCGGCGCTGCTTTTCATCGGCATGCTGGTGGCCTTGTCGGCAGCCGGCATCGACCTCACGGCCCTGGGTGTGCTGGGCGGCGCCCTGGGCGTGGGCATCGGCTTCGGCCTGCAGAAGCTGGCAGCCAACTATGTGAGCGGATTCGTCATCCTGGCCGAGCGGAGCTTGCGCATCGGCGACATGGTCAAGGTCGACGGCTTCGAGGGCCGCATCAGCGACATCAAGACCCGCTATACGGTGATCCGCGCCTTGAACGGCCGCGAGGCCATCGTGCCCAACGAGACCTTGATCACCACCCGCGTCGAGAACAGCTCGCTCGCCGACCCGCAGGTGCTCCTGAACACCGTTGTGCAGGTGGCGTACGACTGCGACGTCGAACAGGTGATGAAGCGGTTGGCGCAGGCCGTGGCGGGCGTGGCCCGCGTGCTGGCCACGCCCGAACCTGTGGTGCAACTGAGCAACTTCGCGGCCGACGGCCTGGAGCTGACCGTGAGCTTCTGGATCTCCGACCCGCAGAACGGCCAGGGCGGCGTGCGCTCGGATGCCAATCTGGCGGTGCTGAAGGCCTTGCGCGAGATGGGTGTGGAGATTCCCTATCCGCAGCGGGTGCTGCACGGCTTGTCGGCGCCAGCGCCAACACAGCCCGCTCAATAACAGCCTGCGCTCAAGCGCGCCACTCAGAAATCCGCGTCGAGCACGATGCGGTACCGCGCCTTGCCGGCACGCAGATGGTCCAGCGCCTCGTTCACCTGGCTCATCGGGAAGCGCTCCACCTGCGGCAGGATTTGATGGCGAGCCGCGAAGTCCAGCATCGTGGCCAGCAGGCGCGGCGAAGGCGTGGGCGAAGCCGAGAGGCCGCGCTGCCAGGAGAGCAGGGCGCCGCTCTTGAGCTGCAGCTTGTCGGTCACCACGCCCACGAGGTGGATGCGTCCCTTGGGGGCCAGGGTGCCGATCAGCGCATCCCAGTCGAGACTGGCACCAACGGTGACCAGGAGGAAGTCCAGCGAGCCTGCGGCAGCTTTGAGCTCGGCCTTGTCGACGCTGGAAACCGTCTTGTGCGCGCCGAGTGAGAGCGCCTCCTCGCGCTTGCTCGGCGACGAGGTGAAGGCCGTGACCTCGCAGCCCCATGCCCGCGCGAACTTGACCGCCAGATGGCCCAGGCCACCGATGCCGACCACGCCCACGCGGTCGGTCGGCTTGATCGAGTTGATGACGAACGGCAGGAAGACCGTGCCGCCGCCGCACATCAAGGGCCCGGCCGCGGCCGGGTCCAGGCCTTCGGGAATCGGCACCGCCCAGCTCCAGTGCGCGCGCAGCCGGTCGGCAAAACCGCCATGGCGGCCGATGATGGTGGGCTGGCGCTGGGTGCAGAGGTTCTGCTCACCGCCCAGGCAGAAGTTGCAATGGCTGCAGCTGCCGGTGTGCCAGCCTATGCCCACGCGCTGGCCGATCTTGCGGCCCTTGGCATGCGGACCGACGGCCGTGACGATGCCGACCACCTCATGGCCGGGCACGACCGGATAGTTCGTCGGGAACCATTCGCTCTCGATCATCGCGAGGTCGGAATGGCAGATGCCGCAATGCTCGATGCGGATCTCTACCTCCTCGTCGCCGAGCGGGCCTGCCTCGTAGTCGAAACGCTGCAGCGGCTGGTCCTTGGCGTGTGCGGCCCAGGCCTGGATCTTGGTGTTGCTCATGCGCGGCTCCCGGAAAGAACAATGCCGGCCATTGTGGCCGGCATCTCGGGAGGTTTCGGTCGCCTTGGCGTCAGCTGACGGCCGGGGGGCTCAGCCCTGCACGACGGGTATACCCACCGCCCGACCGGCAGCGATCTTTTGCTGCCACTCGGCCGGGCCGGTGATGTGGGCGCTGGTGCCGCCCGCGTCCACCGCCACCGTCACCGGCATATCGACCACGTCGAACTCGTAGATCGCTTCCATCCCGAGGTCGGCAAAGCCCACGACCTTGGCGGCCTTGATCGCCTTGGAGACCAGGTAGGCCGAGCCGCCCACGGCCATCAGGTAGGCGCTCTTGTGCTTCTTGATGGCCTCGATGGCGACCGGGCCGCGCTCGGCCTTGCCCACCATGGCGATCAGGCCGGTCTTGGCCAGCATCATCTCGGTGAAGCCGTCCATGCGGGTGGCCGTGGTCGGGCCGGCGGGGCCCACCACTTCATCGCGCACCGGGTCGACCGGGCCGACGTAATAGATGATGCGATTCGTGAAGTCCACCGGCAGCTGTTCGCCCTTGGCCAGCATGTCGGCGATGCGCTTGTGCGCGGCATCGCGGCCGGTCAGCATCTTGCCGTTCAACAGCAGGGTCTGGCCCGGGGTCCAGCTGGCCACCTCGGCCGGCGTGAGCGCATTGAGATCGACGCGCTTGCTCTTGTTGTAGTCGGGCGCCCAGTGCACGTCGGGCCAGAGGTCCAGGCTCGGTGGTGTCAGGTAGCTCGGGCCGCTGCCGTCGAGCACGAAGTGCGCGTGCCGCGTGGCGGCGCAGTTCGGAATCATGGCGATGGGCTTGCTGGCCGCATGCGTCGGGTAGGTCTTGATCTTGACGTCCAGCACGGTCGTCAGGCCACCGAGGCCCTGCGCGCCGATGCCCAGCGCATTGACCTTCTCGTAGAGCTCGATGCGCATTTCCTCGAGCTTGTTCTGCGGGCCGCGCTCCAGCAGCTCGTACATGTCGATGTCTTCCATCAACGATTCCTTGGCCAGCAGCGCCGCCTTCTCGGCCGTGCCGCCCACACCAATGCCCAGCATGCCCGGCGGGCACCAGCCGGCGCCCATGGTCGGCACGGTCTTGAGCACCCAGTCGACGATGTTGTCGCCCGGATTGAGCATGTAGACCTTGCTCTTGTTCTCCGAGCCGCCGCCCTTGGCCGCGACCGTCACGTCCAGTGTGTTGCCGGGCACGACCTCCATGAAGACCACGGCCGGCGTGTTGTCCTTGGTGTTCTTGCGCTCGAAGATCGGGTCCGACAGCACCGAGGCGCGCAGCTTGTTGTCGGGGTCGAGGTAGCCGCGGCGCACGCCTTCGTCCACCGCGTCCTGGATCGAGCCCGGGAAACCTTCCCAGCGCACATCCATGCCGATCTTCAGGAACACGTTGACGATGCCGGTGTCCTGGCAGATCGGGCGCCGGCCCTCGGCGCACATGCGCGAGTTGGTCAGGATCTGCGCAATCGCATCCTTGGCCGCCGCGCTCTGTTCGCGCTCATAGGCGCGCGCCAGGTGGGCGATGTAGTCGGTCGGGTGGAAGTACGAGATGTACTGAAGGGCGGCGGCGACGCTGTCGACGAGGTCGGCGTACTTGATCGTGGTGGTGCTCATGGCATGAACCCTTGGAATCGATGCGAAATTCTAGTGAGGCGAGCTTGCGCGAGCCTGATGCTCAGTGCTTGCCCTCGCTCGGCCCATGGCTGGCGCTCAGCAGCCGGTCGGTATAGGCGATGGCCATGGCCGAGAACAGGAAAGCGACGTGGATGAGCGTCTGCCACAGCAGCACCTTCTCGCTGTAGTTGTCGGCGTTGATGAAGGTCTTCAAGAGGTGGATCGACGAGATGCCGATGATGGCCGTGGCCAGCTTGACCTTGAGCACCGAGGCGTTCACATGGCTCAGCCATTCCGGCTGGTCGGGGTGGCCGTCGAGGTCCATTCGCGAGACAAAGGTTTCGTAGCCGCCGACGATCACCATGATCAGGAGGTTGGAGATCATGACGACGTCGATCAGGCCCAGCACCACCAGCATCAGCACCGTCTCGTTGAGCTTGACCAAGGGCTCGTAGCCGGTGACGTGGCCTAGCGCGTCCTTGATCGGCGCAGCCTTGTAGCCGATGCTCTTCACCAGAGTCGCGAGCGCTTCCTGGTTGCCGAAGGCAGCCTCAACCAGGTGCACCAGCTCGGTCCAGAACTGGAACACATAGACCGCCTGGGCCAATATCAAGCCGAGGTAGAGCGGCAGCTGCAGCCAGCGGCTGGCGAAAATCAGGCGGGGCAGGGGGCGCAGCGGTTTGGTCATGGGGTGGGTTACCACTTGGTTTCTGGATTGACCGTGATTCTAGGTGGAGGCCCGGTTGGTCATTCTTCACGGTTAGAGTAAGCGGTTCGTCAGAGACAGCAAGCAAAGTGCGCAGCAGTTCGCATTCAAATCCGCCCCGGAGACAAGACCATGAGTGAGCTCAAGAAATACCCGCCCAGCGCTGCCTGGATGGCCAATGCCCATGTGAAAGGCCCAGCCGCCTACCAGGCCCTGGTGGCCGAGGCCGAGGCCGACCACGAGGCCTATTGGGGCCGCCTGGCACGCGAGCTCCTGAGCTGGAAGCAGCCCTTCACCAAGGTGCTGAACGACAGCGAGGCGCCGTTCTTCAAGTGGTTCGAGGACGGCCTGCTCAACGTCTCCTACAACTGCCTGGACCGCAATATTGAAGCGGGCCTTGGCGACAAGACAGCCATCATCTTTGAAGCCGATGACGGCTCGGTGAACAAGGTCTCCTACAGCCAGCTGCTGGCCAAGGTGGCGCAACTGGCCAATGCCCTGAAGAAGCGTGGCGTGAAGAAGGGCGACCGCGTCGTCATCTACATGCCGATGTCGGTCGAAGGCGTGGCCGCCATGCAGGCCTGCGCGCGCATTGGCGCCACGCATTCGGTGGTGTTTGGTGGCTTCTCCGCTCAGTCTCTGCGCGACCGCGTGCAGGACGCCGGCGCGGTGATGGTGATCACGGCCGACGAGCAGCAGCGCGGCGGCAAGTCACTGCCCCTGAAGGCCATCGTTGACGAAGCGCTGGAAGGTGGCAGCTGCCCCACGCTGAAGGACGTCATCGTCTACAAGCGCACCGGCGGCAATATCGCCTGGGTGGCTGGTCGCGACCTGTGGCTGCACGAGCTCACCGCCAGCGAGTCGAATGTCTGCGAGCCGGAATGGGTGGAGGCCGAACATCCGCTGTTCCTGCTCTACACCTCGGGCTCGACCGGCAAGCCCAAGGGCGTGCAGCACAGCACCGGCGGCTACCTGCTGCATGCCGCGCTGACGACCAAGTGGACCTTCGACCTGAAGCCCGACGATGTGTTCTGGTGCACGGCCGACATCGGCTGGGTCACCGGCCACACGTACATCAGCTACGGCCCTCTGGCGCTGGGCGGCACCGAGGTCGTGTTCGAAGGCATCCCGACCTTCCCGGACGCCGGCCGCTTCTGGCAGATGATCCAGAAGCACAAGGTCTCGATCTTCTACACGGCGCCCACCGCCATCCGTTCGCTGATCAAGGCGGCCGAGAGCAATGAAGCCGTGCATCCGAAGAACTATGACCTGACGAGCCTGCGCCTCCTGGGCTCGGTCGGCGAGCCGATCAACCCGGCCGCCTGGGAGTGGTACTACCAGCACATCGGTGGCGGCAACTGCCCCATCGTCGACACCTTCTGGCAGACCGAGACTGGCGGCCACATGATCACGCCGCTGCCGGGCGTCACCACGCTGGTGCCGGGCTCCTGCACCTTGCCCTTCCCGGGCATCACCGCGGCCATCGTGGACGAAACCGGCAACGACGTGCCGAACGGGCAGGGCGGCATCCTCGTGGTCAAGAAGCCCTGGCCGTCGATGATCCGCACGATCTATGGCGACCCGGAGCGCTTCAAGAAGAGCTACTACCCGAGCGAACTCAAGGGCTACTACCTGGCGGGCGATGGCGCGATCCGCGATGCCGAGACCGGCTATTTCACGATCACTGGCCGCATCGACGATGTGCTGAACGTGTCAGGCCATCGCATGGGCACCATGGAAATCGAATCCGCCCTGGTCAGCTGCACCGATCTGGTGGCAGAGGCTGCGGTCGTGGGGCGCCCGGACGACACCACCGGCGAGGCGATCTGCGCCTTCGTGGTCTTGAAGCGCCCACGCCCGAGTGGCGACGAGGCCAAGGCGATTGCCAAGCAATTGCGCGACTGGGTGGCCAAGGAAATCGGCCCCATTGCCAAGCCCAAGGACATCCGCTTCGGCGACAACCTGCCCAAGACCCGTTCCGGCAAGATCATGCGTCGGCTGTTGAGGTCGGTGGCCAAGGGCGAGGCTGTGACGCAGGATACGAGTACGCTGGAGAATCCGGCCATCCTGGAACAGCTGGGTCAGGCTTACTGACCCAGCTGCTCCAGGGCCGCGCCTCGCGCGGGCGGCTTTGCCGCTGGACGGGTTCGGGGTTCACTCATATCGCTTGCGATGTGGGTGAACACCAAAATCCCGCTCGCGTACCACGATCAAAAACAGGCCCCGCAGGGCCTGTTTCAATTTGAGGCTCAAGGCCTCGCGATCACTTGATCGACAGCACCCAGGTGGCCAACTGCTTGGCTTCGGCCTCGGTGACTTGTGCGTTCGGAGGCATGCCCATGGGGCCGCCGAAGACGATCTTGCCGGGCACGCTGCCCTTGACGATGCGCTCGGCCAGGTAGGTCACAGCATCTTTCTGCCCCTTGTACTTGGCGGCCACTTCCTTGTAGGCAGGGCCGACCACCTTCTTGTCGACCTGGTGGCAGCTCATGCAATTCTTCTTCTGCGCCAGTTCGGCATTGGCGAAGGCGGCAGGAGCGGCCAGCAGGGCGGCGCTCAGGGCAATCAGGGTGGGCAGGGACTTCATGATTTCCTTTCGAAGGAGGGAGATCGTTCTGGACTACAGTCAGGCCAGCGCAGTTTCTGCGGATGATTGTATGCATGCCCGGCCCCCTTGCCGAGCATGGCAACACAGGACGGAAGCCATGTTTTTTATCATCATCGGTGTGCTGGGCCTCGCGCTCAAGCTGATCGGCTTCGGGCCGGTCGAAAACCTGAGCTGGCTCTGGGTCTTGTCGCCCTTTGGCATGGCAGTTGTCTGGTGGGCCTGGTCCGACAGCAGCGGCCGCACCACGCGGCTGGCCATGGACAGGCTGGACCAGCGCAAGGAAGCCCGCCGCCAGAAGCAGATGGCGGCACTGGGCCGCGATGACAACTCGCGGCGCCGGTAGCCAGGGCGCCTTGCCCTCTTGCTTGCTGACTTACTCGAAACGGTCCAGCACCGCGCCAGAACTGGCGCTGGAAGCATTCTTGGCGAACTTGGCCAAGACGCCGCGCGTGTAACGCGGCGCCGGCTTGACCCAGGCGCTGCGCCGTTTGGCAATCTCCTCGTCGCTGACATTCAGCTGCAGCAGCAATTGATGCGCATCGATGGTGATCGAGTCGCCTTCCTGCACCAGGGCAATGGTGCCGCCCTCATAAGCTTCGGGCGCGACATGGCCGACCACCATGCCCCAGGTGCCGCCCGAGAAGCGGCCGTCGGTGATCAGGCCCACGCTCTCGCCCAGGCCCTGGCCTATCAGTGCGCCGGTGGGCGCCAGCATCTCGGGCATGCCCGGTCCACCCTTGGGGCCGAGATAGCGCAGCACCATGATGTCGCCGGCTTTGATCTGCTTGGCCATGATGGCGGCCAGGGCCGATTGCTCGTCTTCGAACACGCGGGCCGGGCCGGTCATCACCGGACTCTTCAGGCCGGTGATCTTGGCCACGCAGCCTTCCGGTGAGAGATTGCCGCGCAGGATGGCCAGATGGCCCTGCGCATAGATGGCCTTCTCGACGGCACGGATCACGTCCTGCTCGGCGCTCAGGTCGGGCACGCTGGCCAGGTTCTCGGCCACGGTCTTGCCGGTGATGGTGATGCAGTCGCCATGCAAGAGGCCGTGCTTGAGCAGTTCCTTCATCACTGCCGGCACGCCGCCGGCCTTGTGCAGGTCCACGGCCAGGTACTTGCCGCTGGGCTTCAGGTCGCACAGCACCGGAATCTTCTTGCGCATGCGCTCGAAGTCGTCGATGGTCCAGTCGACTTCGGCCGCGTGCGCAATGGCCAGGAAATGCAGCACGGCGTTGGTAGAGCCGCCGGTGGCCATGATGACCGCCACGGCGTTCTCGATGGCCTTCTTGGTGACGATGTCGCGTGGCTTCAGGTCGGCCTTGACCGCCGCGACCAGGACCTCGGCCGCCCGCTTGGTGTTATCGACCACCTCGTTCTCGACGTTGGACATCGAGGAGGAGTAGGGCAGGCTCATGCCCAGGGCCTCGAAGGCCGAGCTCATGGTGTTGGCCGTATACATGCCGCCGCAGGAACCGCTGCCGGGAATGGCGCGCTTCTCGATCTGGCAGAAGTCCTCTTCGCTCATCTTGCCGGCCGAGAACTGGCCCACGGCCTCGAACACGCTGACGATGTTAAGGTCCTGGCCCTTGTAGTGGCCGGGCTTGATCGTGCCGCCATAGATGTAGATGGCCGGCACGTTGGCGCGCAGCATGCCCATCATGCCGCCGGGCATGTTCTTGTCGCAGCCGCCGATCACCATCACGCCGTCCAGCCACTGGCCGCCGACGCAGGTTTCCACGCAATCTGAAATCACCTCGCGCGACACCAGGCTGTACTTCATGCCCTCCGTGCCCATGGCCATGCCGTCGGAAATGGTCGGCGTGCCGAACAGCTGGGCATTGGCGCCGGCGGCCTTCAGGCCGATGACGGCCGCATCTGCGAGCTTTTGCAGGCCGGAGTTGCAGGGCGTGATCGTGGAGTGGCCATTGGCGATGCCGATCATCGGCTTGCCGAAGTCGCCTTCCTCATAGCCCATGCCGTAGTACATGGAGCGGTTCGGGGCGCGGGCAACGCCTTCGGTGATGTTCTTGGAACGGCGGTTGAAGCTCATGGTGCAGGCTGGATGGCTGGCTGGGATCGGCGCAGTATGAAGCGGTGGAGTTTGCTGATCAAATATATTCTTTCGACTTGATTGATACGTTTGGAGAATCAATGAGCATCGAGCTGCGAAGCCTGCGCCAGTTCATCGCCGTGGCGGAGGAGCTGCATTTCGGCCGTGCCGCCACCCGGCTGCACATGACGCAGCCGCCGCTGACGATGGCGATCCGCAAGTTGGAGGCGGAGCTTGGCGCCACGCTGTTCGAGCGCAGCAGCCGTTCCGTGCAGCTGACGCCGGCGGGCGCTGCGCTCCTGCAGCCAGCCCAGCGCCTGCTCGCCGAGGCGCAGGCGCTCGCGCCGCTGGTGCAGGCTGCGGCGCAGGGCCAGCGTGGCCGGGTGCGCCTGGGGTTTGTCTCGACGGTGGGCTACGGCGACCTGCCGCGGTGGCTGCGCGCCTTTCGCGAACAGCATCCTGACATCGAATTGAGCCTGCGCGAGGCCACGCTGGACGTGCAACTGCGGGAGTTCGCTTCCGGCGACCTCGATGCCGGCTTCATCATCCACGCGCCAGGCGCTCTGCCAGCAGGCTTCGAGGCGCTGACCGTGGCGCGCGAGCCGCTGGTGCTGGCGATGAGCGCCGAGGAGGCCCTGGCCGGCCGAGCCCGCCTCTCGGCCAAGGAGGTGCTGGCCCTGCCGCTCGTGATCTTCCCGCGCGAAATCGCGCCGTCTCTGTTTGACGCGGTGCTCGCTTTCTACCGCGACCATGGCGCCACGCCGCGCATCGTGCAGGAGGCGATCCAGATGCAGACCATCGTCAACCTGGTGTCGGCCGACATCGGCGTGGCCTGGGTCCCGGAAGGGCTGATGGAGCTGCAGCGCAGCGGCGTCGTGTACAAACGCGTCCGCGACGCGGCACCGGTGTGCGAGACCAGCTTGATCTGGCGGCCCGATGCGGCGCCGGCGGTGCAGCGCTTCGTTGCGCATGCAAAAGCGCAGTTGAAGCAGCACCGACAAGTGTCCAAAGTCAGTCGAGGGGCTCGGTGAATTCCCGGGTAACGGCAATGGGCGAGGGCCGTTGAGAGACGGCAGGAAATCATCTCTGGAGGAGAAACAATTGACCACCAAAAAAACGCATCGGATCACCGCGCTGGCAGCGCTGCTGGGCCTGGCCATGGGGACTGCCCATGCGCAGTTCAAGGACGCGCAATTGCAGGCACTGGTCGACTCGGGCAAGACCATCGAGCTGGAGCGGGTGGCGCAGGCACGGCTGTCTGCCAAGGCCGATGATGCCGAGGCGGCGGCCGCTCTGGGCATCATTGCCATGGGCTCGGGCGAGGAAAAGAAGATCGACGCCGCCGCCTCCCGCCTGGAGCATTGCACCGGCAAGCAGTCGCCGACGGCGCTGTGCCACTATGTGCTGGGCTCGCTTTCGGGCATGCAGGCGATGAATGCCAGCGTCTTTCGCATGCCTTCGCTTGCCGGCAAGTCGCGCGACAACCTGAGGCGGGCCGTGGAGCTCGATCCGCAGCTCTATGAGGCGCGCGAATCGCTCTTGCAGTACTACGTGATGGCGCCGGGCATCGTCGGCGGCGGTGCGGACAAGGCGCAGGCGCTGATCGCCGAGTCTGAAAAGATCAATGCCGAGCATGGCAAGCTGCTGCGCGCCAAGATGGCGTCTGCCGAGAAGCAATGGGCCGTGGCCGAGCGCGAGCTGGCTGCGGTCAAGCCGGGCGAGAACAAGGAACTGCGCGCAACCCTGCGCAAGTCCTGGAGCCAGCTGGGCGCTTCGCAGATGGCGGCCAAGCAGCACGATGCGGCCAAGGGCGTGTTCGAGCGCGTGCAGCGCGACTTTCCGGAGCACGCAGCCGGCAGCTACGGACTGGCCCGGGTGCTGACCGAGTTGAACAAGCCCGACGAGGCGGTGGCGCTGCTGGAGCGCGCCCGCAGCCTGGAAGGCAGCGCGGGCTATCCGATCGACTACCGCCTGGGCTTGGCATGGCTGGCCAAGGGCGACAAGGCGCAGGCCAAGGCCGCGCTGCAGCGCTATGTGGGAGACAAGGGCGCCAACCTGCGCAACCTCGAAGACGCCCGCAAGCGCCTGGCCGAGCTGGGCTGACGCGTTGGTCGGGCCGGCATGGTCGGGTCTTGACGGCCGGGGCGCAGCCGTCGGGGCGCGCTGGCTATGATGCGCGCCTTGACCCGACCCTGATTCCCCATGCCGCTGGTTCATCCGCAGTTCAACCCGATCGCCCTGCAGCTGGGGCCCTTGGCCATCCACTGGTATGGCCTGACCTATCTGGCTGCCTTCGGCCTGTTTCTCTGGCTGGCCAACCGCCAGGTGGCCAAGCCCTGGAACGCCGCAGCCGGCTGGTCGCGCCGCGATGTGGATGACCTGCTGTTCTTCGGCGTGCTGGGCGTTGTGCTGGGCGGCCGCCTGGGCTATGTGCTGTTCTACAAGCCGGACTTCTATCTGGTGCATCCGCTGGACGCGCTCAAGGTCTGGGAGGGCGGCATGTCGTTCCACGGCGGCCTGCTGGGCGTGATCCTGGCCATGGCCCTGTTTGCCCGCCTGCGCGGCAGGAAATTCTTCGAGGTGACCGACCTGATCGCGCCCTGCGTGCCCACGGGTCTGGGAGCCGGCCGCATCGGCAATTTCATCAACGGCGAACTCTGGGGTCGTCCGGCGAGTGCGGACCTGCCCTGGGCCATGGTGTTCCCGCAAGCGCATGAGGCGGTGCCGGTGCCACGTCACCCTTCGCAGCTCTACCAGTTCATCGGCGAGGGTGTGCTGCTGTTCCTGCTCCTGTGGTTCTATGCCCGCGCGCCGCGGCGCACCGGCCAGGTGTCCGGGCTGTTCCTGATCGGCTACGGCCTGGTGCGCCTGGTCACCGAATTCTTCCGCGAGCCCGATTCCTTCCTCGGCTACCGCGCCCTGAACCTGAGCCAGGGCCAGTGGTTGTCGTTGCCCATGGTTCTGGCCGGCATCGCGATCTGGCTCTGGGCCTCACGCAAGAAGGTGGATTGAGCCATGCGCCAGATCTTTTTCGACACCGAAACCACCGGCCTCTATGCCGAGGGTGGTGACCGCGTCATCGAAGTCGGTTGCGTGGAGATGGTCAATCGCCAGCTCACCGGCAACAACCTTCACCTCTACATCAACCCCGAGCGGGCCAGCCATGAAGAGGCCTTGAAGGTCCACGGCCTGACCGAAGAGTTCTTGTCGGACAAGCCCAAGTTCGCCGAGATCGCCGAGCAGCTGCTGGCCTTCCTGGCCGGCGCCGAGCTGGTGATCCACAACGCGCCCTTCGACATCGGCTTCATCAATGCGGAGCTGAAGCGGTTGAAGAAGCCGCCGATCACCGACATCGTGGGCGGCGTGCGCGACACGCTCTTGATGGCGCGCGACATGTACCCGGGCAAGGCCAACTCGCTCGACGCGCTGTGTCGCCGCCTGGAAGTGGACAACAGCAAGCGCGAGCTGCACGGCGCCTTGCTGGACGCGGAGCTGCTGGCCGATGTCTACATCCGCCTGACCCGCGGCCAGGATGCGCTGCTGATGGACGAATCGGGCGAGGTTGGTTCGGCCAGCAAGGAAGTCGGCAGCGTCGCCATCGATTTCAGCCGCTTCCAGCTGCCGGTGCTGCAAGCCTCGGCAGACGAGTTGGCGGCGCATGAAGCGGTGCTCGCCGACCTCGACAAGGCCTCGGGCGGCAAAAGAATCTGGCAGGCCGCTGGTACTTGAAAATTTCCATGGCATAATCGCGGGCTTCCCGGTTGGTAGCCGACGCAAGTTGGTTGCCGCTAGCGACAAGACCGGGCGGTTAGCTCAGCGGTAGAGCACTGCCTTCACACGGCAGGGGTCGCAGGTTCGAACCCTGCACCGCCCACCAGAATTCAAGAGGCCGGCAATCGTATCGGCCTCACCAGTTCTGAATTTTGTCGCACGGTCCCGGTACCCAATACCGGGCGGTTAGCTCAGCGGTAGAGCACTGCCTTCACACGGCAGGGGTCGCAGGTTCGAACCCTGCACCGCCCACCAAGCCTTTGAAACGCCCCGACGGTCTCGACCGCCGGGGCGTTTTTCATTGCGCATTTCCCTTTTCCCAGTTTGCGCGAGTAAACCCTAGTCGTCAGGAACTTCACTAAAAGCAAATATTCGGGCATAGTGATATTTGCATGACGAACAAGCAGGCCATTCCGAGTGAAGCCGTCTTCCTGGCGGCGGCGGACCTGTTCGGCTTGCTGTCCAACCCCTGCCGGGTGCGCATCGTGTACGAGCTCTGCCACAGCGAGCTCAACGTCGGTGACCTGCTGGGACGGGTCGGGGGCAGCCAGCCGAACCTCAGTCACCACCTCGGGGCCCTGTACCGGGCGGGTGTGCTGGGCAGGCGACGTGACGGCGCCCGTTCGTTCTATTCGTTGGTGCCGGGCAAGATGGACCTGCTCTGCGGCGCGTTGACAGGGGGCATTGGCCCTTGTGGTGATGGTTTGAGGGCGACTCGCGGTCTGGCGGCCCTCGGCATGGAAGGAGACAGTCAGTGAGCACAGACGACAAATCCGGCGCGGCGACGCCGGGGCGGCTGATCAAGGCGCCGGAAAACTTCCTCGACCGGGACGGTATCCGTCAGGTCTTTGCCGAGGCCAAGGCCGGGCGGCGCGGATTCATCCGCAGCGCCTTTGCCGCCGCGGGCGCGGCTGCGGCGGCGCCGTTGGCGCTGGCGCAAGGCCCGGTGGGCGAGGGTGACCCCAACATTCTCCAACTGCCCGAGCACAGCAAGGGTCTGGGTCAGCCGGTCGTGACCGACGGCTACGGCAAGCCCTCCAAGTACGAGGCCAACGTGCAGCGGCGCCAGAGCCCGGGCCTCACGCAGACGGCCCAAGCCTCGGTGTCTTTCGCACCGCTGCAGTCGCTGTTCGGCATCGTGACTCCGAGCGGCCTGCATTTCGAGCGCCATCACCAGGGCTGGTGGGACATCGACCCGAGCAAGCACCGCCTGATGATCAATGGCTCCGAGCCGGCCCTGCTGAAGAAGTCCATGGTCTTCACCATGGACGAGTTGATGCGCCTGCCCTCGGTGTCGCGCTTCCACTTCATCGAGTGCGGTGCCAACACCGGCATGGAATGGGGCAATGTGGCCGTGCCGACCGTGCAGTACTCGCACGGCATGCTCAGTTGCAGTGAGTTCACCGGTGTGCCGTTGCGGGTGCTGCTCGACCTGGCTGGGGTGGACTACAAGAAGGCGCGCTACGTGCTCGCCGAAGGAGCTGACGGCTCCTCGATGACGCGCACCATCCCGATGGAGCTGGTCGAGAGCGGCGAAGTGTTCGTCGCCTACGGCCAGAATGGCGAGATGCTGCGCCCCGAGCAGGGCTACCCGCTCCGACTCGTGGTGCCGGGCGTGCAGGGCGTCAGCTGGGTGAAGTACCTGCGGCGCATCGAGGTGGGCGACAAGCCCTATGCCGCCAAGGACGAAGCGGTGCACTACATCGACCTGATGCCGAGCGGCCAGCATCGCCAGTACAGCAGCACCCAGGAATGCAAGAGCGTGGTCACCACGCCTTCAGGTGGCCAGGTGCTGCTCGACAAGGGGTTCTACAACATCTCCGGCCTGGCTTGGTCGGGGCGAGGCAAGGTCAAGCGTGTCGACGTTTCGGTGGACGGAGGACGCAACTGGCGTACCGCGCGCCTCGAGGGGCCTGTCATGAGCAAGTGCCTGACCCGCTTCAACATCGACTGGGTCTGGGACGGCAAGCCCGCCCTGATCCAGAGCCGCGCCATGGACGAAACCGGCTATGTGCAGCCGAACTACCGCCAGCTGCGCGAAGTTCGCGGCACGCGCTCGATCTATCACAACAACGCGATCCAGACCTGGCTGGTTCAGGAAGACGGCGAGGTGAAGAATGTCCAGCTCTCGTAAATTGCTCATCGCGGGCCTGCTGGGCCTGGGCCTGGCCGGCGCCAGCTTCGCACAGGCGCCCCAGCAGATGCCCGGCATCGGCCGTGCCGCTACGCCGAAGGAGATCGCGGCCTGGGACATCGACGTGCGTCCGGACTTCAAGGGCCTGCCCAGGGGTTCGGGCAGCGTGGCCAAGGGCCAGGATGTCTGGGAGGGCAAGTGCGCGCATTGCCATGGCATCTTCGGCGAGAGCGGCGAGGTGTTCTCGCCGCTGGTGGGCGGCACCACGGCCGACGACATCAAGACCGGCCATGCGGCGCGCCTGAACGACCGCGGCTTTCCGGGCCGCACGACGCTGATGAAGGTCGCCACGGTCTCGACCCTGTGGGACTACATCAACCGAGCGATGCCCTGGACGGCGCCCAAGTCGCTGTCGACCGACGAGGTCTACGCCGTGACGGCCTTCCTGCTGAACCTCGGTGGTGTGGTGCCTGACGACTATGTGCTGAGTGACCGCAATATTGCCCAGGTGCAGGCCCGCATGCCCAACCGCAACGGCATGTCGCTGGAGCATTCGCTTTGGCCGGGCAAGAGCCTGACCACGGGCAAGTTCAAGCCCGACGTGCAGGCCCAGACCTGCATGAAGGATTGCCCCTCCGAGGCCCAGGTGGCGTTGGCGCTGCCCGACCATGCACGCAATGCGCACGGCAACCTGGCCGAGCAGAACCGGGCGGTGGGCGCGCAGCACGGTGTTGATACCACGCGAGCCGGTGGCACGCCGACGCCGCGGTCTGTGGCTGTCGCCGCGCCTGCAGCACCGGCGCCGGCCAAGGCCGGGGCGCCGATGGCGCTGCTGAACAAATACAGTTGCACCGCCTGCCATGGCATCGACAGCAAACTGGTGGGGCCGTCGTTCAAGGATGTGGCGAAGAAGTATGCTGGCCGCGCCGATGCCGACACCTATCTGGCTGGCAAGATCCGTGCTGGTGGCTCAGGCGTCTGGGGCGGCATCCCCATGCCCCCGCAGACACTGAGCGACGCGGAAGCTGCGACGATTGCGCAATGGCTCAAGGCGGGCGCGGCCCGCTGAGACCTGAGGTTCCTTAGGGGATGGCACCGATGGGCGGCCGCCATCCTTTTATTAGCATGTACCGATCAAGGAGACAGAGATGATCGCAAACCGCCGACAAGTGCTGGCCACCAGCGCCAAGGTCGCATCGCTGATGCTGGCCACCGGCCTGTTCGGGTCGCACGCCCTGGCTTCGGGCCCGGCTGCAGGCAAAGGCGCTTTCGACGCCAAGACCCTGGCCGACCTGACCAAGGCCCTGGGCCTCGGGGCCCCGACCGAGAGCAAGGATGTCACTATCACCGCGCCTGATATTGCCGAGAACGGTGCCGTGGTGCCCCTCGGCGCCGCTACCACGGTGGCCGGCGTCAAGCAGGTGATGCTGCTGGTCGAGAAGAACCCGTCCGTGCTCGCTGCGCTGTTCAATGTCTCGCCCGAAATCGAGCCGGCATTCAAGGCGCGCGTCAAGATGGGCCAGTCGTCGAACGTGATTGCCGTTGTCGTCACCGGCGACAACAAGGTCCTGTTCGCACAGAAGGAAGTCAAGGTCACGCTGGGCGGTTGTGGCGGCTGATGCCCGCACTGCCTGACGTCATTCATTCCGATACAGATTTTTAGGAGATTCCCATGGCAGATCCGATGCGCATCCGTGCCCAGGCCAGTGGCGACAAGGCCACCGTTCGCGTCCTGATGGCTCACGAGATGGAAAGCGGCCAACGCAAGGACAGCGCTGGCAAGCTGATCCCGGCCTGGTATATCAACGAGGTCAGCGCCTCGCTCAACGGCAAGGTCGTGATGACCGCCGAATGGGGCCCCTCGGTGTCCAAGAACCCGTTCCTGGAATTCGCCGTCAAGGGCGCCAAGGCCGGCGACAAGATCAGCATCTCCTGGACCGACAACAAGGGTGACAAGCGCACCGACGAGGCCGCCGTCTCTTGATGAGGGTCATCCCCGCTGCCCATCAGGCGGCGGGGCACTAGAGTTGGAACTGCAGTGGCATGACGTGACCGTACCCGAAGTCCGCACCCTGCAGTCAAGGAGACAAATCGATGAAGCGACTCACCGCGCTCCTGCTGTGCGCGCCGATGCTGATGCCGCTGCCGGGTGCAGCGCAGAAGACGGCGGCCGACGGCATTGCCGAGTACCGGGCCCTGCTGGCGGATGGCAATCCGGCCGAGCTGTTCGAAGCCAAGGGCGAGGACCTCTGGAAACGCAAGCGCGGTCCCAAGAACGCCTCGCTCCAGTCCTGCGACCTGGGCAAGGGGCCAGGCGTCGTGAAGGGTGCATTCGTAGAGTTGCCGCGTTTCTTTGCCGACACCGGCAAGGTGCAGGACCTGGAGTCGCGTCTGCTGACCTGCATGAGCAGCTTGCAGGGCCTGGATGCGGCCGCCATCGCCAAGACGCCGTTCGGCAAGGGCGAGCAGGCCAATATGGAGGCCCTGGCGGCCTGGATCTCGGCCGAATCGCGCGGAACCCGCATGAACCTGCCTCAGGGGCATGCCGAGGAGCGGCGCATGTACGAACTCGGCAAGCGGGCCTTCTTCTTCCGTGGTGGTCCGATGGACTTCTCCTGTGCGTCCTGCCACGGTGAGGACGGCAAGCGCATCCGCCTGCAGGACCTGCCCAACCTGACCAAGAACCCCGGCGACGGCGTCGGCTTTGCCGCCTGGCCAGCGTACCGCGTGTCCAGCGGTGAACTTTGGAGCATGCAGCGACGGCTCAACGACTGCTTCCGCCAGCAGCGCTTCCCGTACCCAGGCTATGCCTCCGATGTGACGATTGCGTTGGGGGTCTACATGGGTGTCAACGCCAAGGGCGCCGAATCCATCGCGCCCGCGATCAAGCGCTGAGGGAGACTGATCATGAACAAGAAAATTCTGCTGATCGGCCTGGGTGTAGCGATGGCCGCGGTCGGTTGCGCCACGCTGCCGAGCCCTGCCGAACTTGACGCCCAGGCGCTCGCGATGCTCAAGGCCTCGTTCCGCGACGAGGGCATCGCGACAGCCAAGCGCCTGGACCAGGACCTGGGCCAGAAGGCATGCTCGTCTGACCAGGCGCCGGCCGAGCCAGTAGCCAAGCAGATCGAAACCGAGGCACTCGCAACGGTCAAGTGGCCTGCCGGGGGACAGTACCTCGGCGACTGGAAGGAGGGCGAAAAACTCGCCCAGAACGGCCGCGGCATGACCTGGACCGACAAGTCCGCGGCCCCCGAGGCCAACGGCGGCAGCTGCTACAACTGCCACCAGGTCAGCAAGGCAGAGGTGTCGTTCGGCACCATCGGCCCGAGCCTCTACAACTACGGCAAGATCCGCGGCGTCAAGGATGTGGCCGACCCGGCCTCCGCGGCCATCGTCCAGTACACCTGGGCCAAGCTGTGGAACTCCAAGGCCTACAACGCCTGCTCCAACATGCCCCGCTTCGGGCACGCGGGGCTGTTGAACGAGCAGCAACTGCGCCACGTGATGGCCCTGCTGCTCGATCCGCGCTCGCCGGTCAACCAGTAGCGCAACCGAGCCCGCCCGTCTCGCGACCGGCGGGCTTTTTTGGACCCAATACATAAGCGTTTACTTATCATGAACCTCAGCAAGCGCGAATTCCTCCAGGTGCTGTCGGCTGCCTCGGTGGCCGGCATGGGCCTGGCCCAGCACGCCGACGCCGACGCGGCCACCGCCGAGCGGGGCCTGTACGAACTGCCGCGCTTCGGCAAGGTCTCCTTCCTGCACATGACCGACTGCCATGCGCAGCTGCTGCCGATCCGCTTCCGCGAGCCCAATGTGAACCTGGGCCTGGGCTCCATGCTGGGCCGCACGCCGCACCTGGTCGGCGAGCAACTGCTCAAGGCCGCGGGCGTGCGGCCGGGTACGCCCTTGTCGCATGCCTATACCTACCTCGACTTCGAGAAGGCCTCGCGCCGCTACGGCAAGGTCGGCGGCTTCGCCCACCTTGCCACCCTGGTCAAGCGCATGAAGGCCAGCCGCCCCGGCGCGCTGCTGCTGGACGGCGGTGACACCTGGCAGGGCTCGGCCACCTCGCTGTGGACCAATGCGCAGGACATGGTCGACGCCTGCAAGCTGCTCGGTGTGGACGTGATGACCGGCCATTGGGAGTTCACCTACGGCATGGAGCGGGTCAAGGAGATCATCGACGGCGACTTCAAGGGCAAGCTCGATTTCGTGGCGCAGAACGTCAAGACCAATGACTTTGGCGACCCGGTGTTCAAGCCCTATGTGATCCGCGAGATCAACGGCGTGCCCTGCGCCATCATCGGCCAGGCCTTCCCCTACACCCCGATCGCCAACCCGCGCTACATGGTGGCCGACTGGGCCTTCGGCATCCAGGACGAGAACATGCAGGCCATGGTCGACGAGGCGCGCGGCAAGGGTGCCCAGGTCGTCGTCGTGATCTCGCACAACGGCATGGACGTGGACCTGAAGATGGCCTCGCGGGTGCGCGGCATCGACGCCATCCTGGGCGGCCACACGCACGACGGCGTGCCTGTGCCGGTGCAGGTGAAGAATGCCGGCGGCACGACCCTGGTGACCAATGCCGGCAGCAACGGCAAGTTCCTCGGCGTGCTGGACTTCGAGGTCAAGGACGGCAAGGTCAGCGACTTCCGCTACAAGCTGCTGCCGGTCTTCGCCAACATGCTCAAGGCCGACCCCGAGATGCAGGCGCTGATCGAGAAGGTCCGCAAGCCCTACGAGGCGAAGCTCAATGAGAAGCTGGCCGTGACCGACGGCCTGCTGTACCGGCGTGGCAATTTCAACGGCAGCTGGGACCAGCTGATCGTCGACGCGCTGATGGAGGTGCAGGGCGCCGACATCGCTTTCTCACCGGGCTTCCGCTGGGGCACCAGCCTGTTGTCGGGCGAGGCGATCACGCGCGAGCTGCTGATGGACCAGCTGGCCACCACCTACTCCTACGCCACGGTCACCGAGATGAGCGGCGCCATGATCAAGACGGTGCTGGAAGACGTATGCGACAACCTGTTCAATCCCGATCCGTATTACCAGCAAGGCGGTGACATGGTGCGTGTCGGCGGCCTGAGCTATGCCTGCGAGCCAGGTGCGGCCATGGGATCGCGCATCCAGGACATGCGCCTGCATGGCAAGCCGATCGAGGCCGGCAAGAACTACAAGGTGGCAGGTTGGGCGCCAGTGGCCGAAGAGGCGCGCACCATGCCCGGCACGCGCATGGTGTGGGACGTGGTCGAGCAATGGCTCAAGTCGCAAGGCCACGTGAAGGCACGCAGCATCAACACGCCGAGACTGATCGGCGTTCAGGGCAACCCGGGCCTGGTGGTATGAATCCGCTGCTCATGAGGCAGGCGGGCATGACAAGCGGGTAGGGCGCAGCAAGCGGTGCGGCGCGCGGTGCGCCGGCCACCGACAAACAAAGCAGGAGACAAGATGACGAAACGCTTGAACAGCGTGGCGGCGGCGGTGCTCGCCCTCACGATTCCGATGGCCGCGCAGGCCACCAACGGCATGCAGCTCGAAGGCTACGGCCCTATTGCCGCCGGCATGGGTGGTGTCTCGATGGCCCTGAACAACGGTGTGGCCGCATCGGCCAACAACCCGGCGACGCTGAGGCTGATGGCGACGTCCGCGCGCCTCGACCTGGCCATCGGCCATCTGGGCCCCGACGTGCAGCTTAGTGCCGGTCCCATGGCCAGCAAGTCGGGCGGCACCTCTTACACGATGCCTGCCTTCGGCTATGCGCGGCGCAGCGGCGATTGGGTCTACGGCGTCGGCGTGTTCGCGCAGGGCGGCATGGGCACCGAGTTTGGTGCCGACAGCTTCATGGCCATGGGCTCGGGCAAACCTGTCCGTTCGGAACTCGGTGTCGGCCGGGCCATCCTGCCCCTGGCCTACAAGGCATCGCAGCAGCTGACGCTGGGCGGCTCGGTCGACCTGGTCTGGTCGACGCTGGACCTGCGCATGGCGGCCAGCGGTGCCCAGCTGGGCCAGATGGTGACCGGGGCCACCGGCAACCTGGCCCAGGCCTTGCCGGCTTTGGGCGGCGCACCCTGGGCCCGCATCGACTTCGGCGACGGCACCGAGTATTCGGGCGAGGCCTGGTCGCGCGGCTGGGCCGCCAAGCTGGGCTTCCACTACAAGCTCAGCGACGAGCTGTCCGTTGGCGGCGCCTGGCACAGCCGCACCCACCTGTCGGACATGAAGACCAGCCCCGGCGGCGCCTCGATGAGCGCCATGGGCGGCTTCGCCGACTCGGGCAGCCTGCGCGTGCTCGACTTCCAGATGCCCGCGCAGACAGCCCTCGGCGTGGCCTGGCAGGCCACGCCCAGCCTGATGGTGGCCGCCGACGTGAAGCGCATCGCATGGAAGGGCGTGATGGACATGCTGCGCATGCGCTACGACAGCGCCGGCATGGGCGGCTCGGTCAGCTTCGGCCTGCCGCAGCAATGGAAGGACCAGACGGTCACCGCGATTGGCCTGGCCTGGTCAGCCACACCCGCGCTGACGCTGCGTGCCGGCTACAACCATGCGTCCAACCCGATCCCCGACCTCTTCGTGAACCCGCTGTTCCCGGCCACGGTCGAGAAGGACTACACGGCGGGCTTGTCGCTCAAGTTCGGCGAAAGCTCTGAGGTCAGCGCCGCGCTGAGCAAGTCTCCCGCGGCCCGCGTGGTCAGCGGCAGCGGTGTCGGCATCAGCCATGCGCAGCTGAATGGGCAGCTGATGATCAGCATCGGTTTCTGATTTTTATTCACAATATAAGGAAACAATCATGAACGGAATCAAAGGACGGCTGTTGCGCGTGGCCCTGCTGCTGGGCGTGGCAGGCATGCTGGGTGGCTGCGGGACTCTCTCGACCCTGGGCAAGCTCGAGGACGGTGCCGGCGCCGAAGCCGGCAAGATGTGGGATCGCTGGGTGGACAGCGGCGGCGACATCGCCGTGGCCACGACCTGGGAACGCAAGGTCAAGCCGGGTGTGACCCTGGATCAGGTCGAACAGGCGCTGGCCAGCGTGGCCACCGAACACAACATCCGTCCGGTCGGCGAGCTGCCTCTGTCCAAGGAACTGGAGGCCCGCAGCGGCAAGCCGCAGAAACTGCTCAAGGTCTACAGCTACTGCAACCCGCAGACGGCGCGCAAGATGGTGGACTTCTCGCCGCACATGGCGGCCTACCTGCCGTGCCGCATCAGTGTGGTCGAGCAGGCGGATGGCCTGTGGATGTACACGCTGAACATGGACATGATGATCCGCATGGGCCGCAAGCTGCCACCTGACCTGAAGTCCGATGCGCTGAAGGTGCGCGAGGCGATCTGGCAGATGATGGAGAAGGGCTCGCGCGGGGAGTTCTGAGAGACCTTGGGGTCGGCCTTGCGCCGACCCATCGATCCATCAGGGCTTCAGGTAGACGAAGCCTTCGCGCGCCTGCAGCCGACCGATTTCGGCCACGCCCGACGGCACGATCTTGGACTCCATCACCAGCTTGTCGGCCGGTATGTTGCGGGCCACCAGCGTGTTGTTGCAGACGCGGAACTCCACACCGCGGTTGGCCAGCTCGCTGATGTTGCCGGCGAAGGGCTTGCCGGGCGCCGCTTCTGCGCCGTCGATCAGAAAATCGATGCCGGCGCCATGCGCCACGACCACGATCCTGGCCGTTGGGTCGGCGGCCAGATGGTTGCGGATGTTGCCCAGGCCCCGGGCGGCTTGCGCGAGGCCCTCGCTCATGTGATAGACGATCTTCACCGGTCCATCGGCGGCCAGGCTGGCGGTGCTGGTCAGCAGGCTGCCGAGGCCCAGGGCCAGGGCCGCCAGCAGGCTGTGTCTGCGTGTTGACATGGATCACTCCTTGGGGTTTGCGCGGCATTACATTAGAAGCTGCGCATATTAGGATTAAGCGCGACTTTGACGTCCCTCACCACGGGGCAAACGCGGAGCCATATGTTCATCGACGGCTGGATTGAATCGGTGGGTCAGGCCCGGGCGCTGGCCTTTGGCGGCGTGGCCATCGGCTTTGTCTTCGGCTTCTTCGCCCAGCGCTCGCGCTTCTGCCTGCGCTCGGCCACCATCGAATTCTCGCGTGGCCTGCGCGGCGGCAAGCTGACCGTCTGGCTGTTTGCGTTCGCGTCGGCGCTGCTGGTCACGCAGGGCCTGGTGGCATTGGGCTGGGCCGATGTCAGCAGCGCGCGCCAGCTGGCCTCGCGCGGCAGCCTGTCCGGCGCGGCGATTGGCGGCGCATTGTTCGGCATCGGCATGATCCTGGCCCGCGGCTGCTCCAGCCGCCTGCTGGTGCTGGCGGCCCAGGGCAATCTGCGCTCGCTCTTGTCGGGCCTCGTGTTCGCGGTGGCGGCGCAGGCCGCCTGGACTGGCGTGCTGGCCCCGGCGCGCGAGGCGCTGTCGGCGCTGTGGACGGTCGAAGGCGGCGCGGCGCGCGACCTCGTCATGCTCACGGGCATGGGGCGTGGCGGGGCGCTGCTGTTCGGCGGAATCTGGCTGCTGGCGGCGATCCGCTGGGGTTGGCATCAGCGCGTCCCCACCTGGGGCGGGCTCGGAGCTGTCATGGTAGGGCTGAGCATTGCGGCGGCCTGGTGGTACACCGCGCATGTGGCCCAACTGGGTCTGGAAGCGGATCTGGCACCGATCCAGGCACTCAGCTTTACCGGCCCCTCGGCCGAGGTGCTGACCCGCGTGCTGTTCGCGCACGACAAGCCGCCCAGCTTCGACCTGGGTCTGGTCCCCGGCGTGTTCCTCGGCTCGTTCTGTGCGGCGGCGCTGTTCCGCGAGCTCAAGCTGGAAGGCTTCTCGGGCGGTGCGAGCATGCGCCGCTACCTGTTCGGTGCACTGCTGATGGGCTTTGGCGGCATGCTGGCCGGCGGCTGCGCGGTCGGGGCCGGGCTGTCGGGCGCGGCCGTATTCACGATCACCTCCTGGGTCGCGCTCGCTGCCATGTGGGCCGCCGCAGCTGCCACCGACCACGTGCTGGACTGGCGCACCGAGAAGGCATCGGCTGCGCCGGCCGTGCCGCTGGACCAGCCGGTGCCTCAGTTGTCTCGCTCCTTCACGCGTTGAAGACATGAATGACATAGAAACTTCCGACTTCTGCACCCGTCCGCCACGCCCGTTCTGGCCGGCCTGGCTGGCCGGCCTGGCGCTGGGCGCTGTGTTGCTGCTGACCTTTGTCTGGACCGGTCATGGCCTCGGGGCTACCGGTGCCACGACGCGGCTCACTGCAGCCATCGGCCAGACCGTGGCGCCGGTGGCCACGCAAGCCAATGGCTACCTGGGCCCCATGGTCGAAGGCGGTGTCAACCCGCTGCCCGGCTGGATCAGCTGGCAGGTGCTGGGCGTGGCTCTGGGCGCGCTGGCGAGTGCCTGGCAGGCCGGACGACTGCGCGTGCAGCTCGACGGCCAGCGCAGCGTGGGCTCGGGCCGGCGCCTGGCAGCAGCTTTCGGCGGAGGTCTGATGGCGGGCTTCGGCGCGCGCGTGGCGGCCGGTTGCACCAGCGGCCTGGGCTTGTCGGGCGCGGCCACGCTGGGCCTTTCGGCCTTCGTGTTCCTGGGTGTGTTCTTCGCGGTCGGCATCCTGGCCAGCCGCCTGGTCAAGGGGATCTGAATGCAGCTGCCTCTGAATGATGCCGGCCTGTGGTCGGCCCTGGTCTGCGGCGGCCTGTTCGGCTTCGTGCTTGAGCGTGCCGGCTTCGGCAGCCCCTGCAAGCTGACGGCCCAGTTCCGCTTCACCGACTGGTCGGTGCTCAAGGTCATGTTCACGGCCATCGTGGTCGCCGCAGCCGGGCTGGCGCTGCTGCGCGGGCTCGGCTGGCTGCCTGCGGACGCCGTGTTCGTGCCCACCGCCTACCTTGGTGCCGCTGCCATCGGCGGCGCTCTGGTCGGCGCCGGCTTCGCTATCGGCGGCTACTGTCCGGGCACCTCGGTGGTCGGCCTGATGTCCGGCCGGCTGGATGCACTGGTCTTCCTGGTGGGGCTGCTGGTCGGTACCGGTCTGTTCGCAGGCGCCTGGGGCTCGGCGCTGGACGCCTGGACCACGGCCGGCGAGCTTGAGAGCGGCGACACCCTGCTCGATGCCTTCGGCGTGCCCGACGCCGTTGCCGTGGGTGCAATGGCCGCGGCCCTGGTCCTCGTCTACTGGCTCGGCGGCCGCATGGAGCGCCGCAGTCGCGGGCCGGTCAGCGCGGCGGAGGCGGTGCGGGGCGCTGGCGCCGAGCGCTGATCCATTCCTACCTTTGTCCATCCAGGAGTTCTTCATGAAAGCAAGCCTCTCCCGACGTCGATGCGCCACCCAGGCGGCCCAGGCGCTGCCGGCGCTGGCCATGGCGCTGGCCCTGCTGCAGCCGGCCGCTGCCGCCGAGCCGGCCAAGCCCGCACCCAAGGCTTCGGCACCTGCCAGCGCGCTGCCCTCATCGGCAAGCAAACCTGCCAATCCCTGCGGCCCGGCCAACCCCTGTGGTCCGGCCAAGAAGAAGCGCAAGAAGTCCGGCGACAACCCCTGCGGGCCGGCCAACCCTTGCGGCCCGGCCAAGAAGTGAGCCGCGGCGGCTGAGGCGGGCAGAGCATGCAGGCACAGGCAGCCTGGCAGGCGGTGCAGATCCCGCTGCGCGCGGCGCAGCGTGGCCGTAGCATGGCCGAACTGGCGCTGTGTGGCGCGCAAAGCCTGACCGCATGGCGGCACTACCCGCGATCCGACGCGCGCGACACCGCGAGCGGCTGCTCGTTCTACTTCCATGCCCACAACGAGGCGCGCAGTACCGAAGAGCACGGCCACTTCCACCTGTTCATGCGGTTGCCGCAGGCTGGCGGCTTCCAGCATCTGGCGGCGCTCAGCATCGACAACCTCGGCCGGCCGCTGCGCTGGTTCGCCACCAACGCCTGGGTGACCGGCGAGCAGTGGCAACCGGCGCTGCGCATGCGCGATGCACTGCCGCAGTTCGCGCTGCAGATGCGCGGCCCGGCCGCGCCGGTGGGGCGCTGGCTTGAAGCACTGGTGCGCCTGCACCAGGATGCGCTTGCCGACCTGCTGGAGCGCCGAGATGCCATGCTCGGCGCCCGGCAGGCCGCCACGCTGGAACCGCTGGAGCGGATCCTGGCCGACCGCGACCTCGACCTGCTGGCCGAATCCGCCGTGGACCTCGGCCAGCGCCTGCAGCAGCTGCAGGCCTCTCTCGACAACGACCCTGGAGACGACTGACATGACCCTATCAAAGACCCTCCCTGCCTCGGTAATGCGCCGTGGCCTGTTCAAGCTGGCCGTGTCGGTCGGCGTGCTCTGCGGCGCCGGCCTGTCCTGGGCCGGCATGACCCTGCCCGGTCCCGTGGTCGACAGCGCCTGGCTGGCGGCCAACCTCGACAAGGTGCAGGTGTTCGAGGTGCGCGCCAACGTCAAGAGCTTCACTGGCGCGCCCGAGTTCGAGACCGATGCCAAGTCGGGCAAGAAGACTCTGGTCGAGGTTGGCGGCCACATCCCGGGCTCGCGGCTGATGGACACCAAGCCGCTGCGTGTGGACCGCAAGATCGGCGAGCTGACCGTGAAGTACATGATTCCCGAGGGGCCGGCCTTCGAGAAAGTGATGCAGGCCATGGGCGTTGACGCCGACAAGCCCATCGTGCTCGTGCCCTTGGGGCTGGACATGACCGACCTGGACGATGCGCTGCGCGCTTACTGGCAGCTGAAGGTCTATGGCGAGGACAACATGGCCGTGCTGGACGGCGGCATGGCCAACTGGCTGCTTGAGGGCCGCGCGCACAGCAGCGAGGCCGCGACGGCGCGGCAGGGCAGCTGGAAGGTCAAGGCCGATCGCAGCGCCCAGTACATGGCCGACTCGCAGGCCGTGGCCGATGCCGTGGCCGCCAAGTCGGGCAGTGTGGTTGACGGGCGCGACCTGCGGTCGTTCCACGGCTTGGCCAAGCGCGACTACGTCCATGCGGCCGGCCACATCCCCGGCGCCAAGGTTCTGCCTCCCGAGTTGCTGAACAGGCCGGTCGCCGGTGGTGCCGTGAAGCTGCAGAGCACGGCGACCTACCGCGCCCTGGTGGCGGCTCTGGGAATCGACGCCGACAAGCCCGCCATCGCCTACTGCAACAGCGGTCACCTGGCCTCAGGTCCCTGGTTCGTGATGTCGGAGCTGCTCGGCATGCGCAATGCCCGTTTGTACGACGGCTCGATGCACCAGTGGACGCTGGAGAAGCGTCCGGTCGAAGGCGCGATTCCTCTACAGTAGGCGGCCATGAACACATCGACACCGTTCCATCGCAGCCTGCTGTTTGCGGGCCTGTGCATGCTGCCGCTGCTTGCGCAGGCGCAGCAGAGTGCCAAGGACCAGGCGCGCGCCGAGGAGATCGTGCAGGGCAAGTGCTTCATCTGCCATGGGGTCGACGGCGAAAGCTCGAGCCCCGTGTTCCCGCGCCTGGCCGGCCAGCACGGTGCCTACATGGCCCGACAACTGGCCGACTACCGCAGCGGCAAGCGCAAGAGCAGCACCATGCAGCCGATGGTGGAGGACCTCAGCGCCGAAGACTTTGCGGCGCTCGGCCGATACTTCGAGAGCCGCACGCCGCTCAAGCACGCGGTCGAGGATTCGGACCTGGCCCAGGTCGGCCGCTTCATCTTCATGCGTGGCAATCCGTACACCGGCGTGGCGGCCTGCGCCAGCTGCCACGGCGAGAAGGGCCACGGCACGCCGCAGCTGCCGCGCATCGCCGGCCAGCATGCGCAGTACACCGAGAACCAGCTGAAGGCCTTCAACAAGCGCGAGCGCACCAACGACAACGCGGTGATGCACGCGATCGCCAGCAAGCTGAGCGAGCTGGAGCTGAAGGCGGTGTCGGCCTACCTGAGCGGGCTGAACTGAGCGCAGCGACGGGCCTGGACCCCAGGGTCAGGTCATTTGCGCCGGGTTGAGCCGCGGGTGCGTTTCTTCGCCCAGCCACCACAGCAGGACGCCAGAGGCGCCCATCGACAGCGAGACGAAGCGGAAGGCGGCCTCCACATCGCCGCTCCACTGCGCCATCAGCCCGAGGCCCAGCGCGCCGATGCCGTAGCCCAGATCGCGCCAGAAACGATAGATGCCGATGGCCGAGCCGCGCCAAGTCGGGTGAGAGATGTCAGCCACGGCGGCGGACAGGTTGGGGTAGAGCAGGGCCATGCCCATCCCCGACAGCGCCGCTGACAGCGACCACCAGGTCATGCCCTGGCCCTGCAGCATCAGGGCCACGCCGGCGCCGCACAGCCACATGCCCGCGACGGTGGGTCGATGCCGGCCGATGTGGTCGGACAGGCGACCGGTGAACAGCTGTGAGGCTCCCCAGCTGAGGCCGTAGACGCCGATGACCGCGCTGCTCTGGGTGAGGCTCAGGCCGTGCTGCTGCAGGTAGATCGGATAGAACACCCAGACCAGCGCGTCGACGAACTTCTCCACCAGGCCGGCCTGGCTCAGGGCGAAGAACCGCCGGTCGCGCCAGCTCAGCAGCGCGAACAGCTCCCAGCTGCCGGGCTCGCTCGAGACCAGGTGGGGATAGCGCGCGGGTGGCAAGCCGGCCGAATGGCCCGCGGCGGCCTGTCGCGCCGCATCGGCGCGTGCCCAGGGCAGGGTCTCGCGCACCCAGCGCAGCGTCAGCACGATCGCGACGAGGACGACCGCGAGCCCGAACAGCAGCAGCCCCTGGCGGGGCCCCAGCCAGCTCGCCAGGGCGGCGGTGGCGATCCCTGCCAGGGCCACGCCCGCGTAGCCGGCGAACTCGTTCAGCCCCAGCGTGAGGCCGCGCTCGCGCGGGCTGGTGAGGTCGAGCTGGGCGGTCTGCGTCATCGACCAGGTCAGTCCCTGGTTCATGCCCAGCAGCACTGTTGACGCGACCACCCAGCCCCAGCTCGGCGCAAGGGCGACCATGACCGGCACCGGCAGGGCCGCCAGCCAGCCCAGCAGCAGCACGCGTCGGCGTCCGACCCGCTCGGACAGGCGTCCGGCCACGAAATTCATCACCGCCTTGACGACACCGAAGGCGATCACGAAGGTCGTCAGCAGCAGGAACGAGGTCCGCGGCACGCCGAACTCGCGCTCAGCCAGGGCGGGCACCACGGTGCGCATCATGCCCAGGGTCAGGCCCACCAGCAGCACCTGCAGCAGCTGGTGCAGGAACTGCGGCAGATTGGAATGGATGCCTTGCTGATGCTGCATGTGCGGGCGATCGGTCGCGCGGGCTCAGCTCGCCAGCGGCATGCCGGCAGCCTGCCATTCGCTTACGCCGTCCAGCAGCTTGTGCACCCGGTAGCCCTGGCGGCTGAGCAGCCGATGCGCCTCTTCCGAGAACAGGCAGAACGGGCCGCGGCAATAGGCCACGATGTCCTTGTCGCGCGGCAGCTCGGTCATGCGGCTGGCCAGTTCTTGCAGCGGCATGGAGCGGGCGAACGGCAGGTGGGCCTGCTGATATTCCTCCTGCGGTCGCACGTCGATGATCAGCAGCTCGCCACGCCTGGCGCGCCTGAGCAGGGTGTTGCGATCCAGGCTCAGCAGCTTCGAGGGCTCGGCCACCATGCGGTCGAGTGCGACGCGCAACTCGTCCAGGTGCGCCTCGGCCACCTCGCGCAGCCTGACCCACAGGCCGGCCACGTCGTCGCCGGCAAGCCGGTACACGACGTACTTGCCGTCCTTGCGCGAGCCCACCAGCTGCGCCTCACGCAAGGCCCGCAGGTGGGCGCTGGCCAGCTTGATGTCGATGCCGAGTTCGCCTGCCATCTGCTCGACCGATTTCTCGCCCTGCGCCAGCAGCCCCAGCAGCTCCAGCCGCTTGGGGCTGGACAGGGCCTTGCCGATGCGCGCCACCTGCTCGTAGAGCAGGTCCTTGGTGTGTCGCTTGTTCATGCCAATCATTCTAACGATGGTTAGAATGATTGGCGAAGCCGCGGCTGGTTGGCAGCACGCGGCAGGGACGTTCGATGGACCCCGACAGACTCAGGCATTCGCTGGCCGCCCTGGTCGTGCTGTGCGTGCACGGGCTGGCGCTCGTGCTCGCCGGCGGGCTGCTGCAGCGCGCCTCGAAGGGCGCCCGCGCGCCGCAGTCGGTCATTCAGCTTGTCCTCGTGCCGCCCGAGCCGCCCGCGGCGCCCGCAGCGCCAGAGGTGCTGCTGGCGCCTACCTTGCCTGAGCCATCCATCGAGGCTCGCGCGCTGCCGCTCGAGCCGCCACCGGTGCTGGACCGCCCACCCGCGACTCAGGCCGCGCCACCCGCGCCCACCGCGGCCGAGTGGGCGTTCGCCGCTGGCTACGCGCTGAAGAACAGCAAGGGCTATCGCCACAGCTGGGGCCGGCAGGTGCGCAGCTTGATGGGCACGGCGGTGGAGGGGCCTGATCAGGGACTGGTCCGCTTCCGTGTCGAGATCGCGCCGGACGGCCGCCTGACACAGCTGGAAACGCTGTGGAGCACCTCGCTGCTGGCCGAGCGCCTGGCGCGCCAGGCGATCGAGGCCATGCCCCCGCTCCCGCCCACGCCGACCGGCCAGCCTCTGATCTTCGAGCGGACGATCTCGTTCTCGCCCTTCGCCACCGACGACGCGCCGGTCTACCGGAACGACTGCCGCCCGGACCCGCCGGTGTTTCGCAATCCGTTTGCCTGGGATGGCCGGGCGCCGCAGGTCCGCGCCGAACAGAGGGTCGCCGAGCCGCTCGACCCGCAGGCCCTGGCCGAATGCCTGAGGCAATTGCCTACCGACAGCCTCGAAGCGGAAAGCGCCAACGACCAGCGGCACATCGAGCGCGGCCGCTCGAGCAGGCTCGGGCGATGAGGGTGCCGCATGTGAAGAGGCCGGCGTCGCTGACGCCGGCCTTGTCCCTTGATGCGGCGCTGGTCGCTCAGCCCAGCATGTCGTCCCAGATGTTCTGCGCCCAGGACAGCGCGTAGCGGCCTTCGACCTGGTTGGCCGCGGCCGACACGCCGCCGGAGCCCGGCACCGGCTTGAAGGTCTTCTCGGTTGCGTCGTACTGGTGCACCGAGGCCACGTGGATCACGTCGCGCGCGGTGACGAAGCTGTAGCAGGTGTTCATCACCACCGGCGTGGCATTGACCGCCTCGCCCTTGAGCAGCTGGATGATGGCCGCGGCCGCCACCTTGGCCTGCTGGTTGGCCATGTGGCCGGACTTGGGCATGCCGGGGCCGGGGAAGGTGGCGTCACCCAGCACATGGACGCCGGGCGCGGCGGTGGACTCCATCGTCAGCCAGTTGACGCCGCTCCAGCGCTGGTTGATGTTGACCACGCCGGCCTTCACCGCCAGGTCGGCGGCGCGCTGCGGCGGAATCACGTTCAGCACGTCGGCCTTGACGTCCTCGAACTCCAGCTTGGCGAGCTTGCCGCCATTGCTCACCTCCTTCAGCTCGGCATTGGCGCGGTATTCGAGAATGCCGTCGTAGTGCTGCTTGAAGGCCTTCTCGAACAGGCCCTTCTTGGAGGTGATCTCGGGGTTGGCATCGAGCACCAGCAGCTTGGACTTGGGCTTGGCCGCCTTCAGGTAGCTGGCAATCATGCAGGCGCGCTCGTAGGGGCCGGGCGGGCAGCGGTAGGGCGCCTTCGGGATGCTCATGGCCACCACGCCGCCGTCGGGCATGTCGAGCAGTTGCTTTCGCAGCACTACGGTCTGCGGGCCGGCCTTCCAGCTGTGCAGCACCTGGCCGCTGTCCAGCGCGGCCTTGAGGCCGCCAATGCCCTCGAGCATGAAGTCGATGCCTGGCGAAAGGATCAGGCGGTCGTACGAGAGGCTCGTGCCGTCGGCCAGGCGCACGGACTTGGCCGCAGCGTCGATTGCCACCACCTCGCCCTGCACCAGCTTCACGCCCAGCGCCTTCAGGCCCTCGTAGCCGCGGCTGATGTCGGCCATCTGCTTGTGGCCGCCGATCACCAGATTGGAGATCGGGCAGGAGATGAAGCCGGCATTGCGCTCGACCAGGGTCACGTCGATATTGCCGCCCCACAGGCGCAGGTAGCGCGCGGCCGTGCTGCCACCGAAGCCGCCGCCGATCACGACCACCCGGCCGAGGCTCGGCCCGCTGCCGGCCATGCCGGCGCAACCGGCGAGGCCGAGGCCCGAGAGCGCGAGGCCGCCCAGCAGCAGCTGGCGGCGCTTGAAATCCTGTTGTGTGTTCGTCATGGCGCGCTCCTCAGGGCTTGGCCGCCGGCAGCGCGGCGAAATGCTTGACCACCAGCTTTAGCTGGTCCTCGGTATAGCCCTTGACGATCTGGTGCATGATCGTCGCCGGCTGCGCCCCGCTGCGGTAGTCGGCCAGCAGCTTCAGCAGCTCGTCCTCCTTGCGGCCGGCGAGCGATTTCATCTCGCCCTTGGCCACGCCCGCGGTGCCGTGGCAGTTGGCGCAGGTGGCGGCAAGGTTTCTCGCGATCACGGCCTCGCCGGGTGGCTTGTCCTGAGCCAGGGCGCTGCCGGCCATCACGGCCAACAGCAAGGCGCTGCTGCGCACTCGAACTGGTGTCATAGCTTGTCTCCTGTTTTTTGGGGGGCGCATTCGGAGCCCCAAGGCGTGGGTCTCACCCGCAGCATCGGAACTGCTGCTGTCAGGATCATTACATTCGGCAGGCGCGGGCATCCGGACTAACCATGAGGGCTCAGGAAACGTCGTGCGGATGTAATATTGGTCTATGCTGATAAAACGCATATTAATCTTCTGTTATCTGCTTGCGACATCGGCGGCCACGTTGGCGCAGGTGCTCATGCCGGTGCAGGTCGCCCCGGGGGCCTGGATGGTGCAGGGCGAGTCGGCCCTTGGCTCAGCGGCCAATCGAAACTTCATCTCCAACGCCGGGTTCGTCGTGACAGACGATGGCGTGCTCGTGGTCGACGCGCTGGGCTCACCGGCCCTGGCCGAGGAACTGCTCGCGGCAATCCGCCGCATCACCGACAAGCCGGTCCGCCATATTGTGGTCACCCACTATCACGCGGACCACATCTATGGCCTGCAGTCTTTCAAGGCAGCCGGCGCGCAGGTGCTGGCAGAGGCAGAGGGGCAGGTGTATCTGCATTCGGACACGGCAGCGCTGCGCTTGAAGGCGAGCCGCGAAGAGCTGTTTCCGTGGATCGACGAGAAGACGCAGCTGGTGGCGGCCGACCGCTGGATCCGTGAGCCACTGACGCTGCGCATGGGAGGCCTGGAATTCGTCGTTCAGCCAGTCGGCCCGGCCCATACGCCAGAGGATCTGGTGGTCTATGTGCCGCAACTCAAGCTGCTGTTCGCGGGCGACCTGGTGTTCCGGGGGCGCGTGCCCTTCGTCGGCCAGGCCGACAGTGGCCGCTGGATTGCCGGGCTGGACAGGCTGCTCGCCTTCGACGCCCAGGTCATCGTTCCTGGGCACGGTCCGGTTTCGAACACCGCGCGCGAGGACCTTCAAATGACACGCGACTACCTGGCCTACCTTCGCAAGACCATGGGCGCGGCCGCGCGTGACATGGAGCCCTTCGAAGAGGCCTACAAGCGAACCGACTGGTCGCGCTTCGAGACGCTTCCGCTGTTCGGCGCGGCCAACCGAATCAATGCCTACAACACCTACCTGCTGATGGAGCGGGAGGGCAGCCAATGAAGCGCCGCGCGATGCTGCTGACCCTGCCTTGGGCCGCTCCTCTCCTGGCGAAGCCGGCGCTGCGCGGTGCGGCCGTCGCTTGGCCCGAGGGTATCCGCCTGGTCGATGGCAGTGCCTGGCTGGTTCCAGCGGGACACGCGGCTGTCGTCGTGTTCTGGTCGCTGGATTGCAGCTATTGCGAGCGCCACAACGCGCATGTCGAAAAGCTGCATCGAGCCGCTGCAGGCAAGCCGCTGCAGGTGCTCGGCGTGGTGAGGGGCGGTGATGAGGCTTCCGTGCAGCGGCGCATGCGCGCGCGCGGTTGGACCTTTCCCGCGACGCTGGCGGCAGGTCCATTGTCGGAGGCGCTGACGGCCCGCCGCAGCGTACCCATGACGGTGACCGTGGACCGGCAGGGCCGCTTGCGCGAGCAGATCCCTGGCGAGATGTTCGAGGCCGACGTGCTGGACCTGCTCAAGCTGGCGTCTTGAGCTCGCCGCCATACTGCTCGTAGGCATCCAGCGCGTGCGCGGCATACATCAGGGCCGGCCCACCGCCCATGTAGACACACATGCCCAGCATCTCTTCGAATTCCTGACGGGTGCAGCCGAGTTTCACCAGGGCCTCGGCATGAAAGCCCAGGCAGGGGTCGCAGCGGGCCGCGACCGACAGGGCCATGGCGAGCAGCTCCTTGGTCTTCTTGTCCAGCGCGCCGTCGCGGGTTGCCGCCTGCGCCAGCGCCGAGAAACCGCGAGTGGTTTCCGGGATGTCGGCGCGCAGCCGGGCCAGTGCATTCGAGACTTCTGCCGTGATTCCCTTGTAGTCCTTGCTCATTGGCATCCTTCAATTCCTTGGATACGAATATAGTGATCTCGTCTGCCCACGCGCGCCTTGATACAGGGCAATGCGCGGGTGTTTCGTGCACTGAGGACGAGCATGCTGAACAACCTCCGGATCTCGCAGCGATTCATCGCGATCATGGCCATGTACTGGGCCACCTTTCTGGCCCTGGCGGTGCTGGCGCTGTGGGGCCTGTTCTCCGGCGCCGACCAGATGTCCGACATCGCGGAGCGGCGCCTGCAGGCCGTCTCCAGCCTGAACCAGCTGATCAAGAACAACCAGGCCAATCGCACCGAAGTCCTGCTGGCGTTCCAGCATGCGCCCGGCAGCCCGCTCGCCTCGGTCCATGACCACGAGCTGGCGGTGCATCTGCAGAACATCGACAAGCGGCGCAAGGCCAACGATGAAGCCTGGCCCCGAATGAACGCCGCTTTCACGTCCGACGAGGGCAAACGCCTGCTGGACGCTGCCGACGTCAAGCGCCGCGCCTGGACGGCCAAGGCGGACGCGGCGATTGAGGCGGTTCGGCGCAATGACTTTTCCAACGAGGTGATGGCCGCCTTCCTGGCGGCGGGCCGTAGCGAAGGCGCTGCACTGTTTGAGGCGATGGAGGGGTTGGTGGCCTTCCAGCAGCAGCGCGCGACGGCAGCGGCGGCAGCCGCACAGGCGAGAGCCCAGAGCCTGCTGTGGATATTTGCCGGCATGGCCGCACTGATCGGTGTGCCGGCCACGTGGATGTTCGTCACGCTGCTGGCACGCATCCGATCCGGCTTCGCCACGGCCGACGAGGTTTCGACCGCGATTGCTGCCGGCGACCTGCGCGTGGACGCTCGGGTCGAGGGCCGGGACGAGATTGCCCATCTGCTGGGCCAGATGCACCTGATGCGCGAACGGCTGCTGGACCTGATTCGCGACGTTCGCAGCGCCGCTGAAGGCGTGCAGGTCGCAGCCAGCGAGGTGGCCTCGGGCAATATGGACCTGTCGAGCCGGACCGAGCAGACTGCAGGCAACCTGCAGCAGACCGCCAGCACAACGGACGAGCTCAGCGCCACGGTGCGCCAGAACGCGGACAACGCCGGGCAGGCCAACCAGTTGGCCAAGACCGCCAGCGAGGTGGCCGGTCGCGGCGGTCAGGTGGTGGGCGAGGTGGTCGAGACGATGAAGGGCATCAACGACAGCAGCCGGCGCATCTCCGACATCATCGGCGTGATCGACTCGATCGCCTTCCAGACCAACATCCTGGCTCTGAACGCCGCGGTCGAGGCAGCGCGGGCCGGCGAGCAGGGCCGCGGCTTCGCGGTGGTGGCCAGCGAGGTGCGCAGCCTGGCCCAGCGCAGCGCCGAGGCGGCGCGCGAGATCAAGGGCCTGATCGGTGCCAGCGTCGAGCATGTGGAGCAGGGCACCCAGCTGGTCGACCGAGCCGGCAGCACCATGCAGGAGGTGGTGGCCTCGATCCAGCGCGTCAGCGACATCGTGGGCGAGATCACCGTCGCCAGCAAGGAGCAGAGCGAGGGCGTGGCGATGGTGGGGAATTCCATCACCCAGATGGACCAGGCCACGCAGCAGAACGCGGCCCTGGTCGAACAGAGCGCGGCGGCCGCGGCGAGCCTGCGCGACCAGGCGGACCAACTGGTGCAGGCGGTGGCTGGGTTCAAGCTGCCCTGAATGCTCTGGGCGCGGCACTTGCGCGCCCAGGCTGTCAGCGCTTGAGTCAACGCAAGTCATTTGCGCCAGATCAGGGGCCCAGCCTATGGGCAGGCATCCAATGGAATCACGAAGCCAGGACTTCGGATGCTTTCAAGGACCCTGACATGAGACTGTTCATCGATCTCTTCAGCAGCGATGTGGGCCTGCTCAGCGCGGCCACCTTGTTCATCATTCTTGCGATGGGCGCGTTCTACGTTCGCTACTTCCTCTCGCACATGCATCAGGACGAGGCAAAGGCCCGGCGGCCCTAGTCTGGCCAGGCTTGGCAATTGCGCGTTGGCACACGGGTCGGCGATGATGCGGTGCAAAGGAGATGCCACCGTGCCACCGTCGCCCCTCGCTCGACAAATCGTTCACCCGTCACGCCGAGCGGCTGCCAGCCTGCTGGCCGCGCTCGGCCTGAGCCTCGGCACGGCCTGCGGCCAGACTCATGACCCCGCCCGCCATGCGAGCATGCCGGCGGCGGACGATGGGCGCATCGAAGTCATCTTCCCGCCAGTCCTGCGTGCGCACACGCTCGCCAACATGCGTGCGCACCTGGCGGTGCTGGGCCGCATTCAGCTGGCCTTGTCACAGAGCGACCTGGACCTCGCGGTCGACCTGGCCGAGAAGCAGCTGGGCATGTCCTCGCTGAGTCTGCATGGTTCTCACGAGGTCAGCCGCTTCATGCCGCCCGCGATGCGGGAGTCGGGTACGGCCATGCACCGCAGTGCCAGCCAGTTCGCCGTCGTGGTCAAGGATGCCTCGGCAACTGGCGACCTGAAGCCGGCACTTGCCGCGCTCGGCCGCCTGACCCAGACCTGCGTGGCCTGCCACGCGGCGTTCCGCCTGCGCTGAGCTGTTCCTCCTGGCTCGAGTTGGCTCTCGCTCCGGTTCCAGACCGGTGCGGCTCGCATTGCCTGATCCAAGTTCGGCGGCGTGGAGCAGGCGGGCGAGAAGCAGGGCAGGAGCACCAGGGCTTGCCCTGAACCTGCGGCCTTCCCGAATCAAATATCATTGACTGCGAATAAACCAATTCAACGGAGACGCGAGATGCAACACCGCCTGATCTGGGCCGCCCTGGCCCTGTCTACGATGGCCGCCCCGGCCTTGGCCAACCTCGAGCTGGCCAAGAAGAACGCCTGCATGGCCTGCCATGCGGTCGACAAGAAGATGGTCGGTCCGGCCTATCAGGACGTGGCGAAGAAGTACAAGGACCAGAAGGATGCGCTGGCGGTCGTGACCGACAACATCAAGAAGGGCGGCAGCGGCAAGTGGGGACCCGCGCCAATGCCGCCCCAGGCGGCACTGAGCGATGCCGATGCCAAGGCGCTGGCGGCCTGGGTGCTGGGCGGAGCGAAATAGGGCCCGCGTGCGAACCCGATTGACGCCAGGGCTGCCCGGCCTACGATCGGGTCAGTCCAGAAAAGGGGGTACGCCATGATGACCAGGACTGCCATGCTGCTGGCCGCCGCAATGCTCGCCTGTGCCGGCCCGGCCCGGCCCGCCGACGATGCCACGATCTTCAAGGGAGCGGACATCGACCTCGGGCGCAAGCTGCTCAAGGAGCATCGCTGTGCCGAATGCCATGCCAAGAAGTTCGGCGGCAATGGGTCCGATGTCTACCGGCCGATGGAGAAGGTCAAGACCGCCGGGCAACTGCGTGGCATGGTGGAGGCCTGCAACACCGAGCTCAATTTCGGCATGTTCCCCGAAGAGGTCACGGCCGTGGCAGCGGTGCTGAACAAGGACCACTACAAGTTCAAGTAGTGGCGGCGGGCGACATATCGGTGGATGCGAATACAATGAGGGCATCGCACTTGATGCCCTCTGCATGCACTCGCTCGCCATGGAATCCAATCCCGTCCAGGACAAGGTTTTTGAATCGGTTGCCGAGCTGTTTTCGTTGCTGTCCACGCCGATCCGGCTGAAGATCATCAGTGCCGTCTGCCACGGCGAGAAGAATGTGTCCGAGCTCCTCGAGGAGATCGACACCACGCAGCCAAACATGTCGCAGCACCTCTCCACGCTTTACCGCAGCGGCGTGCTGTCCAAGCGCCGCGAGGGCACGCAGATCTATTACAAGTTGCAGAGCGAGCGAGTGGCCGCTCTGTGTCGCGCCGTGTGCACCCAGGTTGCCATCGAACTTGACCCTCAGGCCGAGTTGGAAGTCAAGGAACGCCTGATGCCTGCGGCGGCGCGCTGAGGGGCCCAAGGTCAGCGATTCAATCGCCGTCGGCCGCCTGGAGCGCTTCGGCGAGGGCGGCAGTGTTCAGACAAGCTTGACGGCTCTGCACCTCCAGCAGCACACCCTCGCGCTTGAGGCTGCTCACCATGCGGCTGGCGGTTTCGATGGTCATGTTCAGCATGGCCCCCATGTCTTCCCGACTTGGCAGCCAGATGTTGCT
The DNA here is from genome assembly GCF_044043925.2 of Paucibacter sp. JuS9. NCBI lineage: Bacteria > Pseudomonadati > Pseudomonadota > Betaproteobacteria > Burkholderiales > Sphaerotilaceae > Roseateles > Paucibacter sp. JuS9. Next base: position 2,214,103 of record NZ_CP194172.1, on the reverse strand, counting down.
CAAGGGTGCCGGCTCTGCGTATTCCGACAGCTTTCGCAGCAACTGCAGCACCCGGCGTCTTGATGGACCCATTGAGAGTTCCACCAACCATTCCTCGGAGCCCGACAGTGCCTGTTGCCAGCGCTGCATCAGTCCTGCGGAAAGGCTCGGTTGGCTTGTGCTGAGCTCCTGCAGCAAACTGCGGGGAATCCTGCAGACCTCGACCTGCGTGCAGGCCACCGCGGTAGCGCCGTAGGGCTGAAGTAGCATGGCCTCGAGCCCCAGCAGATCACCCCTCCCGGCAAGCCGGACCACACGGCGGTCCCCCCTTTCGTTGACCCGCTCCAACTGCAGAACGCCTGATCGCACGGTGTAAAGCGCGTCGGCTCTGTGCCCCAGTTCAAAAAGCGCTTGGCGCGGTGCGAGTCGTTCTTCGGCGATGTGTTGGTGTATCTGATCAAGTGCCTCGTCGGGCAGGGCGCCGAACAGCGCCACCTCTCGCACGCCGCAGCGGGCACAGGCCTGGGCCTGCGGGTGCGTGAAGTCTTGGCGGTACAACGGAATGATGCGTCCGGTCATCGTGATCGGGCCTGATGTTCGGTGGTGGATGACAGTCGCGCGTGGACGCGGCGCGTGGCCCGCCAGACAAGGAAAAGCACAAGTGGCATCACGATGCCGGCGAACAGTTCCGGGTTGAACAAGCCCCAGCCGCTCGCCTTGAGAGCCTTGCCACCGTACAGCAGAAGGCTGACAACGTAGTACGAAATGGCGGCGATGGACAGGCCCTCCACTGTGCTTTGCAGTTGCAGTTGCAGCGCCTGGCCCTGGTGGAGGCCTTCCAGCAGCCGCTGATTCTGGGCCTCGGTGGCAATGTCGACCCGCGTCCTCAACAGGGCGCTGGCGCGGGCGATGCGCTCCGACAACTCGGCGAGGCGTCGCTCTGCGGCATAGACGGTGGCAAACGCCGGCGTGAGCCGCCGCATCAGGTAGTCACCCAACATGCGCGTGCCGGCAATCGGGCGTTCTCGCAGCTCGCGCAGACGCTGATCCACCAGTCCGGCGTAGGCCCGTGTTGCACCAAAACGGAAGCTGTGTTCAGCAGTGGCTCGCTCGACCTGTGCGGCCAGGTGGATCAACTGGTCCAGCAGCGCGGCTTCGCCCACGCTGCGCGCTTCGAGGGCCGCTGTAAGTTCAGCCAGCTGACGCTCGCATTCGTTCAGCAGCGGCGAAATTAGCTTGGCCACTGGAAGCCCTCGCAGGGCCATCAGGCGGTAGACCTCCAGCTCGAGCAGTCGTTGGCTCACCCGTCCGGCGCGGCCGCTGCTTGCGCCTGGCGGCAGTATGACCACGAAGTGCTCATAGCCATCTTCCCGGATCTGGAAATCGGTCATGGCCAGCGAATGGCCCTGTCCGAGCAACGAGGCCGTCGTCTGCGAAGCGCCAAAGCAGGCCTGTGCGGTGGCAAGGGCGTCGGCCCAGGGTTCAAGCGGCCCCTCCATCAGCTGGAGTTCGATGGCGGCGAACATCGGTCCGGGGATGGCCCTGATCCAGTCATCGCCAATCACCCCGGCATCCTCCGCAGCGGTCGTCGTGCCGCCGCTGAACATTGGCGAGATCACGCTGTAGCGGCTGAACTCGCTGTGCCGCTCCCAAAGCAGGGTGCTCGAGCCAAGGTCTATGCTCAAGAAGTTGCTGACCACAGCCAGATCGGGCAGGTCGGCCTGACCCGGCAAGGTTCTCAGGTGGGCCAGTTCCTGCGATGGGCTGAGGCCGTTGTTCAGTACGGCGACCAGGCGAACCCGGGCAGGCACCGGAATCTGGGCTGGCGGACGTGCATGGATCTCGTCATGGAGCGCACGCCGCAAGGCTTCTTCGGCCGGCAGCCTTTGTATTTGCTCCACCGGGCTCAGCCGCCCGTTTCTTCTGCGGCCGCCCGCTCGGGCGCGACGCGCGGAATGCGCACCAGCATGTGGCAACCCTTGGCCGGCGCGCTGATCACCTCGATGGAGCCGCCCAGCACATTGGTGACGATGTTGTGCACGATGTGCATGCCCAGGCCCGAGCCGCCGGTGCCCAGCTTGGTCGTGAAGAAGGGGTCGAAGATCTGGCGCCGCACCGATTCGTCCATGCCGCGGCCATCGTCTTCAACGCTCAGCTCGACTTCGTCTTCGCCCACATTGCGGCTGCTGATGCGCACGGTGCCGCTCTCCAGGCCGTCAAAGCCGTGCAGCAGCGCGTTCATCAGCAGGTTGGTCAGCACCTGGCCCAGGGCGCCGGGGTAGCTGTCCAGCGTGAGGCCGGGCTGCAGTTCGGTGATGATCTCGTAGCGGGTGCGCTTGAAGCTGGGCTCCACCATCACCAGCTGGCTTTCCACCACGCGGGTCAGGTCGAACTCACCGCGTGCGTCGTTGGTCTGGTTGATGGCCACCTGCTTGAAGTCGCGCACCAGGTCGGCGGCCTTCTGCACATTGCGCTGCAGGATGTCCTGCCCGCGCCGCGTGTCTTTCACCAATTCTTCGAGCAGGCTGCGCCGTATCGGCGTCTGCGAGCTCATCATCTGGTCGAGCTGGTTGTAGCGGTCTTCCAGGGCCGAGACCACGGTCAGGGCGTTGCCCAGCGGTGTGTTTAGCTCGTGGGCCACGCCGGCCACGAGGCGGCCCAGCGAGGCCAGCTTCTCGGCCTCGACCAGCTCGCGCTGCGCCGTCTGCAGGTTGCGCAGCGTGGTGGTCAGCTCGGCGTTGGCGCGGGTCAGTTCGTTGGTGCGCTGGGAAACCTGGTCTTCCAGCGTGTTGTTGTGCATGCGCAGCGATTCGAACGCGGCCAGCAGGGCCTGGCGCATGCGCTCCATCGCGGTGCCCACGCGGGCGATCTCGTCGTCGCCGGCGCCGATCTCAAGCGGTTTTTCCAGGTGGCCGGCCGCCAGCTCTTCGGCCGCGGCGCTGAGCCGGCTCATTGGCTGCAGCACGCGGGTGCGCAGGGCCAGCAGTGTGAAACCGGCGCAGATGATCAGCGTGCCCACGCTGCGCACCACCTGGTTCCAGAGGTCGGCCCGCTTGCGCGCCAGGAAGGGTTCGGCGCTCATGACCACCGTCAACTTGGCGATCTCGCGGGAGTCGCGCAGCACCGGGCGGGTTTCGCTGAGCGTGAGCTTGGGATCAACGTCAGCGCGTTGGGGTGTTTCGTAGAAGGGCTTGGGGTTGGAAGGCTCGACCACCAGCACCGAGACAAAGCGCGGGTCGTTGACCTGCGCCTTGATCATGGGCTCGGCGAGATCGGGCGAGACCTGCCAGACCGGTTCGGCCAGTGACAGTGCCAGCACCTCGGTGCTGCGGCTCAGGTCGCGCTGAAGGTCTTCCTTGGCCACGCTCTCGGCGTAGTTGGCCTCGACCACCAGGGCAACAATGGTGGGCACCAGCAGGCCCAGCCCCAAAGCCGCCACGACGGCATAGCGCAGCGAAGACTGTTTCAGCAGCAAGGCGAGTCACTCCCGACAAGTTCGCCGCTAATGGTTGCGGCTGTGCCGTCGGAGATTAGCAGATCGTGAGGGCTGTGACGGACTGCTTTGCGCGTTCAGGCTGCTGCGCGCGCGGCCAGCACCGTGACGCAGTTGCGCCCGCTGCGTTTGGATGCGTAGAGCGCGCGGTCGGCACGCTCAAAGAACTCGTTGGCGCTCTCGCCCACCGCAAGCTGGGTGACGCCGAAGGAGAGGGTGACTCTTTCGTCGTCCTGCGTGCTTGTGCCTCGGCGGATGCGGCCGGCGGCGATGCTCTGGCGCATCTGCTCGGCCAAGGCTTGCGCCTGCTGCAGCGTGCTGCCGGGCAACAACACCGCGAACTCCTCGCCGCCGACTCGGGCGGCAAGCGCCGGCGCCGCGGCGATGCCCTTCATGGTCTGGGCGACGCCGCGCAGCACCTGGTCGCCAAAGGCATGGCCATAGCTGTCGTTCAGGCGCTTGAAGAAGTCGATGTCTCCCAGCATCAGGCAGGGCGCCTGCAGGCTCTCGCCGCTCTGGATGGCCTGAGCCAGCTCCTGATCGAAGGCGCGTCGGTTGGCCAGGCCGGTGAGGGCATCCACCAGCGCTTCATTGCGCGCCAGCTCGACCTCACGGCGCAGCTCGGCAATTTCGTTGCGGCTGGCATCCAACTTGTGTTGCAAGGAGGACATCACGCCGCTGAGCTCGCGCACGCCGCTGAGGATCTCGCGCACGGTCTCGGCGGGCGCAGCGTCGCTCTCCAGCTTGAGGGACAGCTCGCTCAGCTCATTGCCGAAGCGGGCCGTGTGGTCGCCTGCATGCGCTGCCGAGGCGGCGATGCCATTGAGCACGCGCTGGAAACCATCGCTGATGCGTTTCGCGCCGGGGGAATCCCATTCGCCCACATGGGTGGTGTAGAGGCTCCAGGTCTGGGCCTCGTCCAGCGTGGCACCGTCTGCCAGCATCTGGTTCATCGCGTGTCGCAAGTCCGGGTTGCGGCCACTGACGTATTCGTACCAGATGGCATAGCTGGTGGGATGCAATGCGGATCTTTGGCGCGTCATCTGCGCCAGTGCCGCGCGCAAGTGCTCGGCACTGCGCTCCATGCTGTCTGTGTATCTCATCGGTGCTACTCCAAACGACTTCGCAGCACCAATCACGCGGCCTGGAGGCCTGAGGTGCCATCTATTACCGGCGCAAGCATGGGCGATCTGGCGATGGACGTGGGATGAGATTTGGGGCGAGAAGCGCACGCGATGGCGATACGCGTGCGGACTTCACATCCTGCCGCGCATCTGGTTGCAGAATTGCCGCAGTCCACAGAGCACAACAGGAGACAGCGATGAGCGAGAAGGTCATGGCCCGCGTTACCGGCATCGGCGGCATCTTCATCAAGGGCCGTGACGCACCCGCGCTGCGAGCCTGGTACCGCACCCATCTGGGCATAGCCATCGCGGACTGGGGTGGCGCCGTCTTCCAATGGAAGAACGAGGGCCGCACCGAGCCGGATGGCGGCATGACCCTGTTCACGGTGTTCGACGGTGACACCAAGTACTTCGACCCAAGCCCGGCGCCCTACATGATCAATTTCCGGGTCGCCGACCTGCATGGGCTGGTGGCGGCGCTGCGCGCCGAAGGCTGCCAGGTGGACGACAAGGTCGACGAGAGCGAGTACGGCAAGTTCGCGTGGGTGATGGACCCCGAGGGCAACCGCATCGAGCTGTGGGAGCCGCCCCCGGCTTGAGGGGTTCGGCTGTTGGGGAATGCCCCGGGGTAACCCTGAGGGGCCTGAGGCGACAATCCGTCGGCTTTGATTTTTGTCCCCGCCAAGGCGGTGGTGCTACCCGCACCCGGCCCTTGAAAGATTGTCTTCCTCTACTGAGGTTCAGATTTGAGCTCGACCACCACGACACTGAAACCGGGCGCAGCCGCGCCCGGCGCAGCGGCAGCGCCGCACACCATCCTCGGACATCCAGACGCGCTGTTCGTCCTCTTCTTCACAGAAATGTGGGAGCGCTTCTCCTACTACGGCATGCGCGCGCTGCTTGTGCTGTTCCTGACCGCCACCACGCTCAACGGCGGCTGGGGCTGGGACATCAAGGACGCCGGCAAGCTGTACGCCTGGTACACCGGCCTGGTCTACCTCACCCCCATCTTTGGCGGCTACCTGGCTGACAAGGTGCTGGGCCTGCGCCGCGCCATCGTTATCGGCGGCCTGATGATTGCCGCTGGCCACGTCTCGATGTTCATGGAGACCAAGCCGACCTTCTACCTGGGCCTGAGCCTGGTGGTGCTGGGTACCGGCCTGTTCAAGCCGAACATCTCGGCCATCGTCGGCCAGCTCTACGGCAAGGACAACGAGGGCGGCCGCGACAGCGGCTACACGCTGTTCTACATGGGCGTGAACTCCGGTGCCTTCTTCGGCATCCTCTTGTGCGGCTACATCGGCGAGAAGATCTCCTGGTCCTATGGCTTCGGCCTGGCCGCGGTCTTCATGATCCTCGGCGCGCTGCAGTTCTATTTCGGCCAGGGCATCTTCGGCAAGATCGGCTTGAGCCTCTCCCAAGCCAAGGCCGAGCATGTGCCGGTGGCCGAGGAGCCGCCCGCCAATGTTGTGAAAGACCGCCTGAAGGCCATCTTCACTTTCTCGTTCTTCACCATCTTCTTCTGGTTCGCCTTCGAGCAGGCCGGTGGCTCGATGACGATCTTCGCGCGTGACTTCACCGACCGAAGCCTCACCGGCTCGACCGGCACGACCTTCAAGATCGTCAATACGCTGATCACGGTCATTCCGCTGCTGATCCTGACCTGGCTGCTGATCAAGCTGTTCTTCGGCACGGCCAAGCGCTACCTGCTCTCCAACCTGCTGCTGGTCAGCTGCATTGCCGGCATCTGGTACCTGACGGTGTGGATGCTGATGCGCGAGTTCGTCAACCAGGATTCCAGCGTTCCGGCCAGTTGGTTCGGCATCCTGAACAGCCTGTTCCTGGTGGTGCTGGCACCGATGTTCTCGCGCCTGTGGGGCAAGTACTGGAATCCGAGCGGCCCGATCAAGTTCGGCATCGGCCTGGTGCTCTTGGGCCTCGGCTTTGCGGCCCTGTCGTACGGCGCAGCTGGCATCCCCAACGGAGCCAAGACTGCCCAGGTCAGCATGATCTGGCTGACCCTGGCCTACCTGCTGCACACCATGGGCGAGCTGTGCCTGTCGCCGGTGGGTCTGTCCTACATCTCCAAGCTGGCGCCACCGCGCCTCTTGGGCCTGATGTTCGGCGTCTGGTTCCTGAACACCTTCATCGGCAACTTCCTGGCCGGCATGACCGGCTCCTACATCGAGCAGATTGCCCACACCTATTCGATGTCTACCTTCTTCCTGATCTTCACCATCATCCCGATCGGCGCCGGTCTGATCATGATGCTGCTGAACAAGTGGATGCATCGCAATATGCACGGCATCCAGTAAGACCAAAGGCTCCGGCCTGACACCGCCGCCCCGTGGCTCATGCCGCGGCCGGCGGTGTTTCTTTTGGTTCTCCAACCAACTCCAGGAAAGACGCCAAACGGCACATTGCTGCCATTCGTTTTCTTGTTCCTCTGTTGGTCGAAGATCAGGCCGCCAGCGGGTTCCCCTGCGCTCGTGTCCCCCGGCCCTGGCTGCGCCAGGTCCTCCTCCTTTACCTCGCTTCGGGAAACCCACTGCCGACCTGATCCGCACCACTGTGGCCTTCGCCTGGTGGCATGCGCAGGTTCGGCCGAGGGTGTCGGGTGAGGGTTTGGGCGAGGTAAAGGAGGAGGATCGGGCGAAGCCCGGTCCGGGGGACAGGAGCACAAGCCCTCACCCGATGGCCTCGGCAGCGCGAACGAGCTTCAACGCGAACGGCTGCAAAGTGCCGGCAGGAGACGCCAGCGGCGATAAACCTATTTGCTTCTCGCTGTTCTTCCGCGGGTCTATTGAACCCCGTGGCGGGGTTTCTTTCGGCACTGCCAAATCTTCACGCTCCTTCACGCCAGGCACCGGGATTTCACCGGTGTTTGTGCGAGGCACGCCCGCCACAATCCGCGCACTTCAACAAGTGGGGGTGGGCGATGAAGAAGCTGGCCGTGATGCTTTCTGCATTGACTTGCTGTGCCTTGCTGGGCACGGCGGCGCAGGCCCAGATCAAGATCGGTCAGACCGCAGATTTCAGCGGCCCGGCGGGCCTGATGGCACAGCAGAACCGCGACGGCGCCAAGCTGTACTTCGACCAGATCAATGCCACCGGCGGTGTCGGCGGCCAGAAGATCGAGCTGGTGACGCTGGACGACAAGTTCGACCCCAAGACCAGTGCAGCCAACGCCAAGGCCCTGATCGACCAGGGCGTGCTGGCGCTGTTCATGACCGGCGGCACCTCGCAGAACGAAGCCATCCTGCCGCTGCTCTCGCAGCACCGGCTCGCGCTGGTGGCGCCCACCAGCGGCGCGCTCCTGCTTCACGACCCGGTCAACCCGTTTGTCTTCAATGTCCGCGCCGGCTACCACCGCGAGGCCGAACGGGCCGTGAGCCATTTGCGCAATATGGGTGTGCAGAGCCTGACGGTGCTGCAGTCCGAAGACAAGTTCGGCAACGACGCCGCCCAGGCGGCGTTGCGGGGCCTGAGTGCGGCCGGCATGCGGCCGCGCGCGCACCTGAAATTCGCGCCGAAGGCCCCGGCCTACCAGGCCCTCGCACAGCAACTCGCCAAGGCCGACATCCCGGCGGTGCTCCTGATCTGCGAAGCCGATGCCGCCGCTGGCTTCGTCGCCGCGCTGCGCACCGCAGGGTCGATGGCCCAGGTCGTGACCCTGTCCAACAACGCCAGCCCCGTATTCGTCAAGCAATTGAAGGAGCAGGGCCGGGGCGTCATCGTCACCCAGCTGTTCCCGAACGAGCGCTCGGCCTCGACCGAGCTGGTGCGTCAGGCCCAGGAGCAGGCCAAGCTGCGAGGCCTGGTCGAGCTGAGCCCGGCCCATCTGGAAGGCTATGCCTCGGCCAAGGTGCTGGTCGAGGGTCTGCGCCGTGCGGGCAAGGACCTGAACCGTGGCAGCCTGGTGAAGGCGCTGGACAGCATGCAGCGCTTCGACCTCGGTGGCCTCGAGCTGAGCTTCAATTCAAAGAAGCACAGCGGCCTGGATTTCGCCGATATCGCCATCATCGGACCCGATGGCAAGTTCTGGCGATAACTAAGGCTGCGGGCCTTCGAGCCTGCAGGGGCTCTGACAGAATGAGCCGATGCCCGGCTCGCCCACTGCAGGTTCCCGTTCGATAGCGCCTGGCCTGCTGCTGGCCGGCGCGGGCTCCATTGCCTTCTCGGGCAAGGCCATCATCGTCAAGCTGGCCTACCGGCATGGCGTCGATGCGGTCACCTTGATCATGCTGCGCATGCTCTTTGCGCTGCCGCTGTTCCTGCTGCTGGCCTGGTTCGCCGGCCGCGGCAAGCCGCCCCTGACCCGGCGCGACTGGCTGGCCTTGCTTGGTCTGGGCTTCAGCGGCTACTACCTCGCCAGCTTTCTGGACTTTGCCGGCCTGGCCTATATCAGCGCCAGTTTCGAGCGGCTGATCCTTTACCTCAATCCGACGCTGGTGCTTTTCCTCAGCTGGGCGCTGCTGGGCAGGAAGGTGCAGGCGCGCCAGCTCTGGGCCTTGCTCATCAGCTATGCCGGCGTGTTCGTGGTGTTCGGCCAGGAGCTGCACCTGCAGGGCAGCGACGTGATGCTGGGCGCGGTGCTGGTGTTCGGCAGCGCGCTCAGCTATGCGCTCTACCTGATGTACAGCGGCGAAGAGGTGCGGCGCCTCGGCGCCTTGCGCCTGACCGGGCTGGCCACCTCGGTCGCCTGCGTCCTGTGCATTGCCCAGTTCCTGGTCCTGCGGCCGATCTCCGGTCTGGCCGAGCTGGCACAGCCGGTGCTTTGGCTGTCCCTGCTCAATGCGACAGCCTGCACCTTCGCGCCGGTGCTGATGGTGATGATGGCGATCGAACGCATCGGCGCGCCGCTGGCCGCGCAGACCGGCATGATCGGCCCCATGTCCACCATCCTCATGGGTGTGCTGATCCTCGGTGAGCCGTTCACGCCCTGGGTCGCGGCCGGCACGCTGCTGGTGATGGGCGGCGTCTGGCTGCTGAGCCGTTGGCGCTGATCCAACAGTCTGTGGATTTGCCAGGGCCGCTGACGCGACGCCTGGGCCGAGAATGCCGGCACCTCGTCGTTGGGAAGAGCCGATGCTGTGGATACGCCGTGTTCTCTGGAGTCTTCTGTTCCTGGTCTTGATGCTGCTCGCCATGCTCTACCTCGGCTGGCGCGGCAGCCTGGCACAGCTGGAGGGTGAAGCAGTCGGGCCGGTGGCAGCGCCGGTGGAACTCCTGCGAGACGAGCGGGGCTACCTGACGGTCAAGGCGCAAAGCCAGCTCGACGCCGTGCGCGGCCTGGGCTTTGTGCACGGCCAGGAACGCTTCTTCCAGATGGACCTGATGCGCCGCAATGCGGCGGGCGAGCTGTCGGCGCTGGTCGGTGCCAAGGCATTGCCACTGGACAAGGGGCGGCGCCTGCATGGCTTCCGTCAGCGCGCCGAGCGCATGTTTGCCGGCCTGCCCGAAAGCCAGCGGCATCTCCTGCAGTCCTATGCGCAGGGCGTCAATGAAGGCTTCGGCCAGCTCAAGGTGCGGCCTTTCGAATACGGCCTCTTTCGCCAGCCGCCATTGCCCTGGACGGCACCGGATTCGCTGCTGGTGGTGCTGGGTATGTATCTGGACCTGCAGAGCGCGCAGGGCCGCGACGACCTCGCCATGGCGCTGCTGAAGTCCTCCGTCACGGGCGACTGGTACGCGTTCATGACCCAGCACAGCGCCGACTGGCAGGCACCGCTTGACGGCAGCCTGGTGCAGCCGGTGCCGGTGCCCGCAAGCGCCTGGCCCTGGGCGAGCAAGAGCAGCGCCTGCAATAACTGCGAGCTGCGCGACAGCCGCGACATCGGCAGTAACAACTTTGCTGTCGCCGCCTCGCGCAGCCGCCATGGTGGGGCCATCCTCGCCGATGACATGCACCTGGGCCTGCGCGTGCCCGGCACCTGGTTCAAGGCCAGCTTGCAGTGGCAGGAGGCCGGCCGCCCCTGGCGTGTTTCCGGCGTGAGCCTGCCCGGTACGCCGGCCATCGTGGCAGGCAGCAATGGGCACGTCGCCTGGGGCTTCACCAACGCCACGGCCGACTGGGCCGATGTGGTGGCCCTCAAGCTCAATGCCGCGGGCACGCACTACCAGACGCCTGATGGCGAGAAGCCCCTCAAGCGACGCATCGAGCGGATTGCCGTGGCGGGTGGCGAGACGGTCGATGTGGAGTTCAAGGACAGCGAATGGGGGCCGCTCCTGAACGCCCCCCACGAGGGCCATGCGCTGCGCTGGGTGGCGCATGACCCGCAGGCCCTGAACTTCCGCGTGCAGGACCTGGCGCGTGCCGCATCGCTTGACGAGGCGATGAAGATCGCCGTCGGTGCCGGCCTGCCAGCGCAGAACATGCTGGTGGCTGATGCCAGCGGCAGGATCGGCTGGACGCTGGCCGGCGCCGTGCCGCTGCGCCAGCTGGCTGACTTCGACACTCCCCAGGACTGGAGCGTTGCGGGCCAGGGCTGGCAGGGCTATGCAGGCTTTGACCAGCATCCGCGCCTGCTCGACCCGGCGGACGGCCTGCTGTGGACGGCGAATGCCCGCGTCGTCGGCGGCGCGACGCTGGCCATGATAGGCAATGGCGGCTACGACCTCGGCGCCCGTGGCCAGCAGATCCGCGACGGCCTGGCCAGGCTCGCCAAGCATGACGAAGCGTCCTTGCACGCCATCCAGCTCGACCAGCGCGCCATCTTCCTGCAGCGCTGGCGCAAGCTCCTGCTGGAACAGGTGCTCAAGCCCGAATTCGTGGCACAGCAAGGCCTGGCGGACTACCGAGGATTCGTCGAATCCGCAGCCGCCGAAGCGGCCCCTGATGCCATCGGCTACACGCTGGTGCGAGCCTTCCGCGACCGCGTGCTGGAGCAGCTGTTCGCGCCGCTGGCCGCCCAGTTGGAAGCCCGGCAGTTGCGCCTGCGCGATCTCAAATGGGTGCCCGAGACACCGGGCTGGGCCTTGCTGCAGGCGCGTCGCGCCGATGCGCTGCCCAAGGGCTTCAGCAGCTGGGGTGCTTTCCTGCAGCAAGCCCTGCTGGACAGCCGCGCCACTGTCCTGAGCAAGACGGAACCGCTGGCTCAGGCCTCGTGGGGCCATCACAACCGGGCCGGCATCCGGCATCCGCTGAGCCCGGCCTTGCCCTGGCTCTCACGCTGGCTGGACATGCCCGACACGCCGATGGGCGGCGACCGCCACATGCCGCGGGTGCAGGTCGGCGGCCATGGCCAGTCCGAGCGCATGGTGGTGTCGCCAGGGCGCGAGGAACAAGGCATCCTGAGCGTGCCGGGCGGACAGTCCGGGCATCCGCTGTCGCCTTTCTATCGGGCCGATCACGAAGCCTGGCTGCAGGGCACGCCCTTGCCCTTCCTGCCCGGTGAGACGCGCCACCGCCTGCTTCTCAGGCCGCAAACCTGAGATACCCTAGTCTCCAAGGGATTGGCACCGTCTCGTCGGCGGAGCAAGATCGATTTTTTTTCAGCTGCGAGATGGTCCCCATGAACAAGAATGCTTCCACATTGCTGGCTGCGGCCTGCGTCCTTCCACTGGCCTTGCTGTCGACTGCGGTGCGGGCCGAAGACGACTCCAAGATCGAGACTTGCCCCAAGAAGCTGGGTGCCATCGCCGTGGTCGAGCCGCAGCAGGGTTGGCACCATATCTCTTCCTACGGCCTGGGCTCACCGTCGGCGCTGCTGCGCCTGATGATCCAGAAGTCGGGCTGCTTCGATGTGGTCGAGCGTGGCCAGGCCATGGCCAATATCCAGCAGGAGCGTGCCCTGGCCGCAGGCGGTGAGCTTCGCCAGGAATCGAATGTCGGCAAGGGCCAGATGCAGACGGCCGACTTCGTGATGACCCCGAATGTGCAGGTGGGCGCCAAGACCACGGGTGGCATCGGCGGCTTTCTCGGCGGCAAGCTGGGTGTGCTCGGCGCCATTGCCGGCGGCTTGAAGTTCAAGGAAGCCTCCACGAGCCTGATGATTGCCGACGTGCGCTCCAGCATCCAGGTGGCGGCTGCCGAAGGCAAGGCCAGCAAGACCGATTTCTCGGTCGGCAGCTGGGGCTATGGCGGCGGTGTGGTCGGTGGCCTCGGCGGCTACACCAGCACGCCCGAAGGCAAGGTCGTGGCAGCCAGCTTCCTCGACAACTTCAACAAGATCGTGATCGAGATCCGCGACAAGGAGAGCCTGATCAAGACGAGCAGCGCCTCCAGCGATATCAATGCAGCCGGCTCCACCAAGGCCGAGGCGCCGCAACAGGCCGGTCAGGTGCTGCATGCCAAGATCGCCAACGTCAAGGTCTTTGCCGATGCTTCGCGCGACTCCAAGGTGGTCGCCACGCTGACGAAGAACGACGACCTGGTGGCCAGCGGCGAGGTCAAGAACGGCTTTGTGCGCGTCGATGCCGCCAACTTCAGCGGCTGGGTGCAGCGCACGCTGGTCGGGCCTTAATCCGAGGATCGGCTTGGTTTGCCGGAGGAGATCCAGATGCCCCCGGCAATCAGCGCGAAGGCCGCGCCGTGGTACCAGGCCGGCCATTCGCCCAGGAGGGCCGCCGACATCAGCGCCGCGAACAGCGGCGTCAGGTTGACGAAGAAGGCTGCCAGCGCCGGACCGGCCTGAGCCACGCCCAGACCCCAGCAGCGGTAGGCGATCAGGGAAGGGCCGATGGCCACATAGGCCAGCACCAGGGCAAGACCTGGCCCCCAGTGCACGGCCTGCTCGGTATAGCCCTGTTCGAGGCCGGCCATGGCCAGCGCGATGGGGGCGCCAAAGGCGATCTGCGCCATCAGCATGGCGGCCCAGTCCCAGCCGGGCGCCTGCTCGTCGCGCATGCCGGCGGGCGGCTTGGCGAGCAGCCAGCTGTAGATTGACCAGCTGAACACCGCCAGCAGCATCAAGAGGTCGCCGGTCACGAAATGCACCTGCATCAGCGCCGCCCATGAGCCGCGCGCCAGCACCAGCGCCACGCCGACCAGCGAGAGCAGGGCGCCTGCCAGCTGCCGGCGCGTGGGCTGCACGCGATAGAAAAGCGCGCCGACCGAAAGCATCCACAAGGGCATGCTCGCGGCGATCAAGGTCACGTTGAGCGCGCTGGAACTGCGCAGCGCCTGGTACTGCAGCGCGTTGTAGCAGCCCATGCCCAGGAAGCCCAGCAGCGCCAGGTGCTGCCAACGCTGCCACATCGGCGCAGGGCTGCGCAGGAGGGCGCGGGCGTTCGGTGCAATGGCCAGCAGCAGCAAGCCCGCCAGCGCCCAGCGCAGGCCGTTGAGCAGCAGCGGCGGTATCTGGCTGGCCATGTGGCGGCCGACCACGGCGTTGCCGGCCCACAGCAGCGGTGGCATGGTCAGCAAGAGGGCCAGGCGAGGGGACAGCTTCATCGGCGGCGCGCTTCAGCAAAGGCTGGCAAAGGCTGGCACGATAGCGGAATTCCAATGACGGAGCAGCCGCGATGGCAACAGAGACCGCAGTACGGATCCACCAGGCCGGTGGCGTCGAGCAGATGAAGCTGGAGCAGGTCGAAGTGGGCGAGCCGGGGGCCGGCGAGATCCGCATCCGTCACCACGCCTGTGGGCTCAACTACATCGACATCTACCACCGCAGCGGTGTCTACCCGCTGCAATTGCCGCAGACCCTGGGCATGGAAGGCGCCGGTGTGATCGAGGCGGTGGGCGAGGGCGTCACGCATCTGCGCGTGGGCGACCGTGCGGCCTATGCCAGCCAGCCCATCGGCGCCTATTGCACCGCGCGCGTGATGCCGGCACGTTCGGTGGTGCGCCTGCCGGACGAAATCTCGTTCGAGACCGGCGCCGCCATGATGCTCAAGGGCCTCACGGCTCAATACCTCTTGCGCCGCACCCTGCCGCAAGGCGGGCTTCAAGCGGGCGATCAGGTGCTCTTCCATGCCGCCGCGGGTGGCGTGGGTCTGATTGCCTGCCAATGGGCACGCGCTCTGGGCCTGCAGATGATTGCCACGGCGGGCTCAGACGAGAAATGTGCGCTGGCTGTCGAGAACGGCGCGGCGGTTGCGATCAATTACCGCAAGGAGAAGTTCCCCGAGCGGGTGCGAGAGATCACGCAAGGCCGCGGCGTGAAGGTGGTCTACGACTCGGTGGGCGCCGACACCTTCGAGGGCTCGCTCGATTGCCTGAGCCCCTTCGGCCTGATGGTCAGCTTCGGCAATGCCTCGGGCGTGGTGCCGCCGGTCAATACCGGCCTGCTGGCAGCCAAGGGCTCGCTCTATCTGACGCGGCCAACGCTGTTCACCCACCTGGCCTCGCGCGAAGCGAGCCAGGCCATGGCGGACGATCTGTTCGCAATGGTGGTGAGCGGCAAGGTCAAGATCCACGTGTCGCAGCGCTATGCGCTCGCCGAGGTGGCGCAGGCGCATCGCGAGCTGGAAGCTCGAACGACGGTGGGCTCAGGCGTTCTTCTCGTCTGAAGCGGCCAGCGTCGGATCGAGGCCGCGCATCAGCGTGATCTCGAAGCTGAAGCTGCTGCCGGTGCCCGGCTGGCTTTCCACGTGCACGCGCCCGCCCATCAGCGCGACCAGGCGCTGCACGATGGTCAAGCCCAGGCCCGTGCCACCGAAGCGCCGCGTGATGCTGGCGTCTCCCTGCGTGAACGGGTCGAAGATGCGCGCGATCTGGTCTCGGCTCATGCCGATGCCGGTATCGCTGACCGAGAAGCTCAGGTGCACCGGCTCCGGCCCGCTGCCAGCGCGGCCTTCGTCCAGGCGGCGCACCTCGATGCGGATCTCGCCGCGCTCGGTGAACTTGACCGCATTGCCGACCAGATTGGTCAAGACCTGGCGCAGCCGAAGCGCATCACCCACCAGATAGGGTGGCACGCCCGGCTGGATGCGCGAGCCGAGGATCAAGCCTTTTTCCTGTGCCTGCAGTTGCAGCGGCTGGGTCGTATCGCGCAGACAGTCGTAGAGCGTGAAGGGCTGGTGCTCGATGGCCACCTTGCCCGCTTCGATCCTGGCCACGTCCAGGAGGTCGTTGATCAGGCCCATCAGCGACTTGGCCGAGTCATGCGCCATCTGCACGAACCTGCGCTGACGATCATCCAGCTCGGTCTGCAGCACCAGCTCGGTCAGGCCCAGCACGCCGTTCATGGGCGTGCGGATCTCGTGGCTCATGTTGGCCAGGAAAGTGCTCTTGGCCTGGCTGGCGGCCACCGCTGTTTCGCGTGCGACCGTCAGCGCCTGTTGCGCCAGACGGAAGTCGTTGATGTCTCGCGCGTTGAACTGCAGCACTGGGTCGCCACTGACAGGGTCTCGCATCGGCCGTGCGTCGATGCTGTGCCAGCGAATGCCGTCGACGGTATTGAGTTCCAGCTCGGCCTGAAAACTCTTGCCGCCTTGCACATGGCGGCGAATCAGCGAGGCCAGGTCGGGGCTGGCAAACACGTCGGCAAAACCCAGAGCGCCGGCCTCAGCCTGCACGCCGAAGGCCTGGGCAGCCGTCGGGTTGAGAAAAAGAGCCTGGCCATCGCGCAGGCTGAACATGGCGATACGGGCAGTGGTGTGCTGCAAGGCTTCGACGCCGCGCAGCATGCTCTTGTCGGTGCCGTGGGGCAGGGACTGGGCCGCCATCAGCATCACCACGCGGCGGTCCGGTGTCTGGATGCCTCGCGAGGCCAGCATCACCGTGGTCGGCTTGCCCTTGGGGTAGAGCGTCCATTGCTCGCGCACGATCTTGCCCTGGGCATGGTCGGCCGCGGTGACGGCCAGGCGCTCGCGCACTGCTTCGGTCGGATCCTGGAAGTTGCGCGAGAGGAACATCTCGGCGCTTTCCACCTGCCAGAAGCTCAGCGCAGCCGCATTGGCCCAGAGATTGCGCTCGGCCTTGGGGTCGAACACCCACATCGGGGTGTCGAGCCAGTCATAGTGCGTCAGGCTGGAGAAATCAAGCATGGGTGGTCGGTGCGGCAGCGCGCATTGTGGCGCGTATTTGAGGCCTCCAACTGAGACAGCTTGTGAGTGGGAGGCTTCATCGCGTGCCGACGGCCGCACGGTAGGCATGCCAGCTGGCATGGCCGATCACGGGTCCGAGCACCAGCAGGCCTGCAAAGCCTGGCAGCATGGCCAGCAACACGAGCACGGTGATCAGGGCGCCCCAGACCAGCATCACGCCCGGCTGCGTCAGGCACAGGCGCAGGCTCGTGAGGGCGGCGGTGATGGCATCAACCTGTTCATCAAGAATCATCGGTATCGAGATCACGCTGATGGCGAAGATCAGCCCGGCAAACACAGCACCGACGCAGAGGTAGCTGACGAGGAAGCCGAGATTCTCGGGGTCCAGCAACTTGCCGAGCGAGCCGCCCAGCTCGGGCATGCCCTCGAAACTCACCGCGAATACGACGAGGGCGGATCGGCCCCAGAGCATTTCAAGAATCAGCAGCGCGAAGCCGAAGATGGCAAGTTGCGCGGTGCGGGTGCGCCAGGCGGTCAGTGCGTCGACCAGCGAGGGTTTCTCGCCACGTTCAAGCCGCAAGCTGACCTGGTAGAGGCCCATGCACAGCAGCGGCCCCAGCAGGAGGAAACCGGCCGAGAGCCAGAGAATCCAGGCGGGCGAGCGCTGGTAGGTTTCGAGGAGTGCCCAGCCCATGGCCACGAAGCAGAAGCCGAAGAACAGGCCGATGGTCGGCTGAAGACGGAAGTCCCGCCAGCCGAGCGCCAGCCAGTGCAATGGCGCGCTCAGACCGAGCCGGTTCAAGGGCAGATCGAAAGCCGAAATCGGGACTGCCTTGTCGTCGCCACCACCGCTGTCATTGCCAGGTTCTGCCATCGCGCATGCGCCTCCTTGCGTGGCAGCCTAGGTCGGGACTGGTGCCTGCACCAGCGTAGTTTCCAGCAGCCCTGGCTCTTGTTGCACAACCCGCTGCGTGCGCTCAGCCACGCTTGACGCGGCGCAATTCGTCCAGGATCAAGAGGATGGCACCCAGCGTGATCGCGCTGTCCGCCACATTGAAGGCCGGGAAGTACCAGCCGCCCGCATGGACCTGCAGGAAGTCCACGACATAGCCGTGCCAGAGCCGGTCGATCACATTGCCCAGCGCGCCACCGAGAATCAGCGAGAGTGCCCAGGCGAACAGCGTCTGGTGGCCGTGGCGACGCAGGAGCCAGAGGATGAAGCCTGTGGCCACGAAACCCAGGCCGACGAAGAACCAGCGCTGCCAGCCGTCGTGATGGGCCAGGAAGCTGAAGGCGGCGCCGGTGTTATGGGCGCGCACCAGGTTGAAGAAGCTGGTGACGAAGCGGCTGTCGCCGTACTGGAACTGGGAAACGATCAGCACCTTGGTCAGCTGATCGGTGATGATCACGAGCAGGGCAATCATCAGCCACTGGATCAGGCGGGGCGAACTACTCGGTTTGAAGGCCATGGGCAGGTGAACGGAAGGGATTCGGTTGGCGCAGCTGCGTAAGTGGCCGCTACTGTAGCGTTTTCCCCCGCGCCCCCGGTCTTGCGCAGTGTCAAGGCGAGGAGTAAAACGGTCGCACCCGGTCACGCGGCGCGTGCCGCCCAACCTCCGGGGCTAGGAGAGTTCAATGCGCAAACGCATCTACTGGTTGCTGCCCGACCTTGACGCAGCCCGCAAGACGATGAACGAGCTGCTGCTGGCCCGGGTCTCGGATCGTCATATCCACTTCGTCGCCGAGGACGGTTCGGACATGACCGGCCTGCATGCGGCCAACATCCTGCAAACCTCCGACCTCGTCGAAGCCGCGCAGACCGGTCTGCTGGTCGGTGCCGGTCTCGGCGCCGCCGGCGGTGTGGTGGCTGCCTATGTGCTCACCGGCACGGGCGCGGCTCCGCAGGCCGTCGTGATCGCCCTGGCCGGCCTGGGTGCTGTGCTCGGCACCTGGTCGTCCAGCATGATCGGCAGCTCCACGCCAAGCCGCCGTCTGAAGCGCTTCGAGAAACAGATTGCCGAAGGCCAGTACCTCCTGATGGTCGACGTGCCGCGCACCCGCGTCACCGACATCGAGGAGCTGCTGGAGCGCACCCATCCGGAAGCGCATTTCGAGGGCCTGGAGCCCAACGTACCGGCCTTCCCGTGAGGGCATGAAGAAGGGCGCCACGAGGGCGCCCTTGCTCTTTGCAGTGTCGTCAGAACACGAGTTCAGGCGATGCTGCGGGCCTCGCCGTCGCCGTACAGATTGCTGTCGCAGCGGCCGCAAAGCGTCGCGTGCGCCACGTTGGCGCCCACGTCGGCGCGGTAGTGCCAGCAGCGCTCGCACTTCTGGTTCGCAGAAGGCGTGACATTG
This sequence comes from Paucibacter sp. JuS9, assembly GCF_044043925.2. Taxonomy (NCBI): domain Bacteria; kingdom Pseudomonadati; phylum Pseudomonadota; class Betaproteobacteria; order Burkholderiales; family Sphaerotilaceae; genus Roseateles; species Paucibacter sp. JuS9. The sequence goes on along the minus strand of NZ_CP194172.1, from coordinate 2,195,218 downwards.
ATGCTCAGCTCTTGCGCTGCGGCAATCGTCGCGGCCGACGTGATCAGCACGAAGCGCAGGTCTTCGCCGAGGCTCTGCAGCAAGGCCAATTCGTCGGCTGGCAGGCCCAGGGCAACTTCGGCCTGCAGCGATGAGCCGACAGCGCCGGTCGTGCGCACCGCCTCGATGGCCTTGTTGACCGCCTCGCGGATCTCGCGGATGCGGCTCCACTTGGCCAACTGCGCTGCGTTGTCAGCACCGCTGTCGAACTGCCAGTAAGTCTCGACGAAGATGCTCTTGCCCGCATGGTCGCCATCGAAGGTCTGCCAGGCTTCCTCGGCCGTGAAGCTCAGGAAGGGTGCCATCCAGCGCAGCATTGCATGCGTGATCTGCCACAGCGCGGTTTGCGCGGAGCGGCGCGCCAGGCTCTTTGGTGCCGTCGTGTAGAGCCGGTCCTTCAGCACATCCAGGTAGAAGGCGCCCAGGTCTTCCGAGCAATAGACCTGGAGCTTGGCCACCACCGGATGGAACTCGTAGCGCTGGTAGTGCGAAAGGACCTCGGCCTGGAACTCGGCAGCGCGCGCCAGCGCATAGCGGTCCACTTCGAGCATCTGCTCCAGCGGCACGGCATCGCTCCTGGCGTCGAAGTCCGCCACATTGGCGAGCAGGAAGCGCAAGGTGTTGCGGATGCGGCGGTAGCCGTCCACCACGCGAGCCAGGATCTTGTCGTCGATGCCCAGGTCGCCAGAGTAGTCGGTCGCGGCCGTCCACAGGCGCAGGATCTCCGCGCCCATCTTGTCGCTCACTGCCTGCGGCGCCACCACGTTGCCCACCGACTTGCTCATCTTGCGGCCCTGGCCGTCCACGACGAAGCCGTGCGTCAAGAGGCCCTTGTACGGCGCGCGGCCATACAGGGCGCAGGCGATCAGCAAGGAGGAATGGAACCAGCCGCGATGCTGGTCATGGCCTTCGAGGTAGAGGTCAGCCTCCGGGCCTTCAGCATGAGCGGCGCCGGCGTGGCTGCCCTTCAGGACATGCTGGAAGGTCGAGCCGGAGTCGAACCAGACGTCCAGGATGTCGCTGCCCTTGCTGTACTGCTCAGCTTCAGCGCCGAGCCAGTCAGTAGGGTTCAGCTTGGCCCAGGCTTCCACGCCGCCGGCTTCCACCAGCTGCGCGGCACGCTCGATGAATTCCAGGGTCTGCGGATGCGGCAGGCCGCTGTCCTTGTGCAGGAAGATGGGCAATGGCACGCCCCAGGAGCGCTGACGCGAGATGCACCAGTCGGGCCGGCCGGCGATCATGTCGCGCAGACGCGCGCGGCCGTTCTCCGGGTAGAAGCTCGTCGCGTCGATCGCTTCCAGCGCTGTCTGGCGCAGGCTCTTCGGCGCCTTGTCCTGCGTGAACAGGCCATCGCCGTCATCCATGCGCACAAACCACTGGGCGGCAGCGCGGTAGATCACCGGCGTCTTGTGGCGCCAGCAATGCGGATAGCTGTGGGTGATATTGACGTGCGAAAGCAGTCGGCCCGCGTTCTCCAGCGCCTCGGCGATCACCGGGTTCGCTTTCCAGATGTGCAGACCGCCGAACAGCGGTAGCTCGGCCTCGTAGGCGCCATTGCCTTGCACCGGGTTCAGGATGTCCTTGAAGGCCATGCCATGCGAGACGCAGCTCTGGAAGTCGTCCAGGCCGTAGGCGGGTGCCGAGTGCACGACGCCGGTGCCGTCTTCGGCCGTGGCGTAGTCGGCCAGGTAGACAGGGCTTTCGCGGTCGTAGCCCGCGTCGACATGCGCCAGCGGATGCTTGAACTTCAGCATCGAGAGGTTCTTGCCGACCGTCGTGGCCAGCACCGAGCCTTCCAGCTTCCAGCGGGCCAGGCATTTCTCGACAAGGGCCTCGGCCACCATGAAGATGCCGCGTGGCGTGTCCACCAGCGCGTAGCTCAGCTCGGGGTTGAGGTTGAGCGCCTGGTTGGCCGGGATGGTCCAGGGGGTCGTGGTCCAGATGACCGTGAATGCCTCTTTCGAGAGCGAACTCAAGCCGAACGCCGCAGCGAGCTTTTCTGGCTCTGCGCTCAGGAAGGCCACATCGACCGCGGGCGACTGCTTGTCGGCATACTCGATCTCGAACTCGGCCAGCGAGGAGCCGCAGTCGAAGCACCAGTAGACGGGTTTCAGGCCGCGGTAGACGAAGCCGCGCTCGAACAGGCGCTTCAGGACGCGGATCTCGCCGGCCTCGTTCTTGAAGTCCATCGTGCGGTATGGGTTGCTCCATTCACCGAGCACACCCAGGCGCTTGAAGTCTTCGCGCTGTGCGTTGATCTGTTCGCCGGCATAGGCGCGGCTCTTGGCCTGCACTTCATCGCGCGGCAGGCCGCGGCCGAAGGTCTTCTCGATCTGGTTCTCGATCGGCAGGCCATGGCAATCCCAGCCGGGGATGTAGGCCGCGTCAAAGCCTTCCAGCTGGCGGGCCTTGACGATCATGTCCTTCAGGATCTTGTTGGCGGCATGGCCGATGTGGATCTGCCCATTGGCGTAGGGCGGGCCATCATGCAAGACGAACTTGGGCCGACCGACGCGGGCGTCACGCAGGCGTTGGTAGGTGCCTTGCTCTTCCCACTGCTTGACCCAGCCCGGCTCGCGCTTGGGCAGGTCGCCGCGCATCGGGAAGGGGGTGTCGGGCAGGTTCAGGGTCGAGCGGTAGTCGGGCTTGGCGGCGTCGGTCATGGCGTGCGATCAGAGGCGGCGGGCCGGACGACCCGCGGTAAGGAGGAGGGCGCGCGAAGAGTCGGCGCGCCGGCAGCAAGCAGCGGGAGCGGCACAGGGCCGCTTCAAATTCGGTCGCGCGTGGTCTGGCGACTGACCTTGACGTAGGAGGCGGCCTCTTGGGCCAGGTAGGCGCGTGCCTGCTCCACGTCCTGGCGAATCGCTTCGGTCAGGGCCGGGAGGCCGTCGAATCGGGCCTCATCGCGCAGTTTGTGCAAGAGTTCCACGCGCACGAGTTTACCGTAGGCCCCATCCGGCCCCAGTTCGGCCGGCCAGTCCAGGCAATGGACCTCCAGCAGCACCCGTCCGGCATCTTCCACGGTGGGCCGAACGCCGAGCGATGCCACGCCATCCACCGGCCCGTCGGCAAGGCCATGAACACGCACGGCAAAGATGCCTTGCGCGGCCGGTTTGTCGTGGTTGAAGCGCAGGTTCAGGGTGCGAAAGCCATCGGATGCGCCCGGTGCCGATTCGGCCAACTGGCGGCCGAGCTTCTGGCCGTGGACCACATGGCCGGAGATCGAATAGGGGCGGCCCAACAAGGCGGCGGCCGCTTCCATGCGGCCAGCCGCGAGCGCCTCGCGTACCGCCGAGCTGGAGACACGCAGGCCATGCACCTCGTAGCTCATCATCCGCGCCACGTCGAAGCCCTTGGCGCGGCCAGCGGCGTCCAGCGTCGCGTAGTCGCCCTGGCGCTTGGCACCGAAGCGGAAGTCATCGCCCACGAGCACATAGCGTGCGCCCAGGCCTTGCACCAGCACCTTGTCGATGAAGTCCGGCGCCGGCAGGCTCGAGAGCCGCTCGTCGAAGCGCAGCACGATCACCTGGTCGATGCCGCATCGCTCCAGTTCGCCGAGCTTGTCGCGCAAGGTGGCGATGCGGGCCGGCGCCATTTCGGGCTTGCCCAGGCGGGCGGCGAAATAGTCGCGCGGATGCGGCTCGAAGCTCATCACGCAGGATGGCAGGCCGCGGTGCCTGGCCTCCGAGCGCAGCAGTGCCAGCATGGCCTGGTGGCCGCGGTGGACGCCGTCGAAATTGCCTATGGTCAGCGCGCACTCGGACGCGATGCCCGGGTGGTGAAAGCCTCGGAAGACATGCATGCGGCCGATTATCGTCGGCCGCGGCGGCACTTCAGGCGGCCAGCCGCTCGCCGGCGCGCAGATGGCGTGCCAGCACCGCCATCAGGTCGCCCTGCTCGAAGGGCTTGAGCAGGTAGTCGTCCATGCCGGCGGCGATGCAGCGGTCGCGGTCGCCATTCACTGCGCTGGCGGTCAGGGCCACGATGGGCAGGCGCGCCAGCCCTTGCTCCAGCTCCAGTTCTCGCCAGCGGCTGGTGGTCTGGAAACCGTCCATGCCATGCATCTGGCAGTCCATCAGCACCAGGTCGAAGCGCTGCGATTGCAGCCGGCTCAAGGCCTGCATGCCGGTCTCGGCCTGTTCGACACGCAAGCCGCCCGCCTCCAGCATGGCCGAGGCCACGAGCAGGTTGACCGCGCTGTCGTCGACCACGAGCACGTGGCCGCTGAGCTTGGCGCCGTCACCTTCGTCATTGGCCGCTTGCTCGGCCGCGGTGGGCACGACAGCGCGCAAGGGCAGGGTGAACTCGAACTGCGAGCCTTCGCCCGGCGTGGAGCTGCAGCACAGATCACCGCCCATGGCGCGTGCCAGCTCGCGCGAGATAGTCAGCCCGAGGCCTGCACCCTCCTGGCGGCGCAGGCCGGCGGCCGCTTGCTCGAAGGGCGCGAAGATGTGTTCCAGCTGGTCGGCGGCAATGCCTTCGCCGCTGTCCTGCACGACAAAGCGCAGGAGCGTGCCGGCGCGCATGTCCAGAACGGTGCCCAGCTTGACCAGCACCTGGCCGCGCTCGGTGAACTTGATCGCATTGCCTATCAGGTTGTGCAGCACCTGCTTGATGCGCGAGGCATCGCCCAGCACCAGGGCGGGCAGGCCGGGGCTCATCTGCAGTTCGAAGGACAGGCCTTTTTCATGCGCCGACTGGCCCAGCAGGGCGCACACGTCGCCCGCCACTTCGCGCACGTCCAGCGGCCCGGCGTCCACCGCCAGCTTGCCTGATTCGATGCGCGCAAGGTCTAGCATGTCGTTGACCAGGGCCAGCAGATGGCGGCCCGAGCGGCGCACGATCTCGACCTGCTCGCGCTGCTGCGCAGCGAGGTCGCCACGGGCCAGCAACTGGGTCATGCCGAGGATGCCGTTCAGCGGCGTGCGGATCTCATGGCTCAGCATGGCCACAAAGCGGCTCTTGCTGGTGCTGGAATGCTCGGCCGATTGCAGCCCCTGCTGCCGCTCGTCGGCGATCAGCGCGTTCTCGAAGCGCAGGCGCAAGAGCTCGTCGTGGCGGGCTTCCAGCCGGCGTGATTCGAGCGTCAGCGTGGCAAGAAAGAGCACGAAGCCGCCGGCCACGAAAACGCCGGTCGAAGTGCCCAGGTTCAATTGATAGGCTGCCGAGGGCGCAAAGGCCAGGCTGCAGAACAGCAGGTTGGCGCGCCAGTGGCTGCCCAGCGAAATCAGACCGATGGCACCCAGGCCGACCACAGCGGCCAGCACGATGCCGTTCAATTCGGGCACGGCCGGCGTGTGGAAGAACCAGCCCATGGCGCCCCAGGACAGCGCGTCCAGCGCCATCAGGACGAGGTAGCGGCGTTCCCAAGGCAGGGCGGCACTGCCGGAGGGGCGCAGGCGCTGATAGCGCCAGACATCGATGGAGCGCACGGCCACCAGCGCCGCGCGCACCGCGAGCCAGGGCACAAGAATGGTGGCGGCCAGGTGTGGCCACAGCATCAGCGCAGCAAAGCCGCTGAACAACAGGCCCAACAGCAGCGGCGGCATGCTCAGGGCATACAGCGTGGCAATGCGCTCTGCCTGCACCTGCTCGGCAATCTGGGCCAGGCGGCCCGGCGTCCCTCGGCCCATCGTGGGGGCTTCACTCATCGGCATCTCTTGCCCGTCTGCTGCCGGCCCAGGTTTTGGGGCGGGTCTCAGCGTGCTGACGGGTGGCTCAAGCTCCCAAACTCACTGGGCGCCATTTCGGCACAGCGCTTGGAAGTCCCGGCCTAGGAACAACCCCGAAACGTGGTGCGGGCGCCGCAGCCGCTGCGGCGTCACCGGATCAGGGGGAAATCTGTGCTGGGTCGGCGATCCAGATCCAGCCGCCGGGTGGCAGGTCGGCCGGAATCGTCAAGGCGCCGAACTGGGGACGATGCAGAGCCTCGACCCGATTGCCCACGGCCGCGACCATGCGCTTGACCTGGTGGTATTTGCCCTCGATCAGGGTCAGGCGCAGCAGATGCTCGTCGACCCTTTCCGCACCTTCTGCGCGTGCCGGTTCGGGCTTGTAGTGCGCCGGCGCATCGGGCTCCCGCAGCTCGACGCCGTCCAGGAGGCGTTGCACCTGCTCATCGGTCAGCGGGTGCTTGCAGCGGGCCTCGTAGACCTTGGGCACATGGTGCTTGGGGCTGGTGAGCTTGTGGATCAGGCTGCCGTCATCGGTCAGCAGGAGCAGGCCGGTCGTGTCTTCATCGAGGCGACCCACCGGCTGCACATTGCGCTCGCGCAAGGGGCCGGGCAGGAGGCTCATCACGCTCGGATGGTGCTTGGGCTTTTGCGAACACTCATAGCCGCTCGGCTTGTTCAGGAGGATGAGTGCCTTCTCGTAAAAGGGCCAGGTCTTGCCGCTGACCTCGAACACGAAGCCCTTGGGATCGAATTCAGCATCGGGATCATCGACCACCTCGCCATTGACCTTGACCTCGTCGTTGTAGATCAGGCCGTTGCAAAGACGGCGGGTGCCGAAGCCCTGGGAATAGAGAATCTGTGACAAGCGCATGGCGCCATTATCCAAGCTCGCCCGCTGCGGGCAGGCCAGGCAGGCCGGTGGCGCTGCGAATCGCGCTCAAGACGGCTTGGCCCGTGACTTCAGCTGCCAGTGCCCCCAACCAGGTCAGATCGGCGCTGCAGCCGGCACCACCGGTTGCCAGCGCAAACATCACGTCGCCATCGCTGGGCGTGTGCACCGGGTTGATCGTGCGAGCCAGGCCGTCGTGCGACATCTGGGCCAGCTTGGTGGCTTGGGCCTTGTCCAGCTCTGCGTTCGTGACAACGACGCCTATGGTGGTGTTCGCGCCTTTGAGCATCTGCGCCGGGGACTGGCCCGCTTTCAGGGCTGCCATGGTGTTGATCGGCTGGCCGTTGCTGCCGCGTGCACCTGCAAGCACCTGGCCCGATGCCGGGTCGATCACATCGCCAACTGCATTGACGGCTACCAGCGCTGCGACCGTGATGCCGTTCAGTGTCAACGAGGCGCAGCCGATGCCCCCCTTCATCGCCTGCTGTGGGCCGAAGAGCTTGCCGACCGTCGCGCCAGCGCCGGCACCGATGGAACCCATCATCGCGTCGACCGTGGCGGCCTCGCAGGCTGCATAGCCGGCGGCGGCATCGGGCGTGATGTTCGGATCGCCCAGCCAGAGATCGAACAGCACGGCGCCCGGCACGATGGGCACGCAGGCCGACCCGACCTGAAGGCCATGGCCGCGCTCACGCAGCCAGCGCATCACGCCGCTGGCGGCATCCAGACCAAAGGCGCTGCCGCCGCTGAGCAGGATGGCGTGCACTTGCTGAACGGTGTTCTCGGGGCGCAGGAGATCGGTTTCTCGCGTGCCCGGCGCTGCGCCGCGTACATCGACGCCGGCAACGGCGCCCTGCTCGCAAAGCAGCACCGTGCAGCCGGTGGGGCGGCGCGTTTCCGTGAAATGTCCGACCCGCAGGCCGGCAATGGGGCCCAGCGAATTCAGCAGCGCCGCCATCAATGCTTGTGCGCCCCGTGAGGCTTGATATCGCCGCAATCGCCGCCCAGCCAGCGCGCTTCGCCTGTGATGGTCATGAGCTTGTCGCCGCGCTTGATGCTCAGCTTGTTGGTGTAGTGCTCGGGGCTGTCGAAGGTGAACTCGCCATCGCCTTCCGTTGCGGGGTCGGTGCAGACGAAGTGCGTTTTCACCGTCTTGCCGCTGCGCTGCACGTCATGCTTGCAGCGGCCGTTTTCGCTGACCGGCATTTCGTGCCGCTCGGCCTGTTCCTTGCTGATGCAGGTCTTGATGCTGATGACGCCGCCAGCCATCGCGCTCATCGACATGCCGCGCTGGCTCATCATCTGCTCCATCATCTTGCGCTGCTCGGCCGGCATGGCAGCCATCTGCTTCTGGGCCTGCTCCATCTTGGCTTGCTGCGCGGGGTCGAGCTGGGGCTTCTGCGTCATTTCCCAGAGGCCGGGCTTCATGCCTTGGGCCTGGACAAGCAAGGGCAGGCTCAACAGGCCGAACACAGTGAGGCGGACAAGATGCTTCATCCCAGACTCCTTCGGGGCCGATGTGGTCCGAAGGAGTCTAGGGTGCCTCAGGCAAACACGCCAGCCTGATCCTGCATGCGGGCACTGACCTCGGCGAGCTGGTGCAGGCTGTCGCCGAACTGCATTTCCATCGCGGTCAGGCGCTTGAAATAGTGGCTGGAGATGTATTCGTCGGTCACGCCGATGCCGCCATGCAATTGCGTGCACTGCTGGCCAACGTAGCGGGCCGAATTGCACAGCTGCAGCTTGGCCTGCGCGAGCGCGCGGCGCCGCACGGCGGGTTCTTCGCCGAGCTTCAAGCTGGCAAAGTAGCTCATCGAGCGCGCCAGCTCCAGCTGCATCTTCACGTCGGCAATGCGATGGCGAAGTGCCTGGAAGCTCGCAATGGCCACACCGAACTGCTTGCGCGTGTTCATGTATTCGACCGTGATGGCGAGCAGCGCCTCCATGGCTCCCACGCCTTCGGCGCACAGCGCGGCGATGCCGACGTCAACCGCCAGCTCAAGAACGGCAAGACCTTGCGACGGGCCCACCAGCAGCGTGGCCGGCGACTTGTCGAACCTGACGTCGGCCGCACGCGAACCATCTTGCAGGCTGTAGCCACGCGTGCTCACGCCGCTCGCCGAGCGCTGGACCAGGTAGAGCGCGATGCCAGCGCCGGTGTCGGCCGGCACGATGAAGGCATCGGCCTGATCTCCGCAGGGGACGAGGCTCTTGGTGCCCGTCACTGTTTGACCGTCGGCGCGCGCCGTGACCTTGTCCAGCTTGTAACGTGCGCCGCGCTCCTGGTGAGCGAGGACGATCAAGGCTTCGCCGCCAGCAATCTTGGGCAGCCATTCGGCTTGCACCTCTGCCGGCGCTTGACGAAGGACGGACGGTGCAATCAGGCCGGCCTGGGCGTAGGGCTCCATCACGATGCCGCGGCCCAGCTCCTCCATCACCACCATGGCATCGACGGGGCCGAAGCCCATGCCGCCGTGTTCCTCGGAGACGGCCAATGCGGTGAGGCCCAGGCCCACGAGGCCATCCCAGGCTTCGCGCGAGAAGCCGCCGGCTTTCACAATGCCGCGACGGTGCTCGAAGCCGTAGTCCTTGTCCACCCAGCGGCGCACCGCGTCGCGCAGCGATTCCTGGTCGTCGGTGAAATCGAAGTCCATGTGCTTGTCTCCTTGTACTTTCAACCGAGAACGGTCTGGGCAACGATGTTGCGCTGCACTTCGTTGGAGCCGCCGTAGATGGTGGTCTTGCGGTAGTTGAAGTAGTGGCTGGCGAGAGGCGCGCAATGCGCTGCGCCCACGTAATCGCCTTGCCATCCGGCTTCCATCGCCTCGTGGATGAAGGGTAGGGAGAAGGGCCCGCCAGCCAGCATCAGGAGCTCGGAATAGCGCTGCTGGATCTCGCTGCCGCGAATCTTCAGGAGGCCGGCCACGTCCAGGGACTGTTTGCCACTCTTCTCGGCCGAGAGTACGCGCAGCACCATCATTTCCAGCGCCACGATGTCGACCTCGAGCAGTGCGATCTGATCGCGGAAGCGCGAGTCCTCATAGACGCCCTCGGCCTTGGCGATGCGCTTCAGGCGCTCCAGCTCGCGCTTGGCGCGGTTCACGTCGGCGATATTGGTGCGCTCATGGGCCAAGAGGTACTTGGCATAGGTCCAGCCCTTGTTCTCCTCGCCGACCAGGTTCTCGGCCGGCACCTCGACGTTGTCGAAGAACACCTCGTTCACCTCATGCTCGCCGTCCAGCATGATGATGGGGCGCACGGTGACGCCGGGCGACTTCATGTCGATCAAGAGGAAGCTGATGCCGGCCTGCGGCTTGACCGAGCTGTCGGTGCGTACCAGGCAGAAGATCCAGTCGCCGAACTGGCCCAGCGTAGTCCAGGTCTTCTGACCGTTGACGATGTATTTGTCGCCCTTGCGCTCTGCTCGGCACTTGACCGAGGCCAGGTCCGAGCCCGAGCCTGGCTCACTGTAGCCCTGGCTCCACCAGACCTCGCCGCTCATGATGCCGGGCAGGTGACGTTGCTGCTGCTCGGGCGTGCCGAAGGCCATGATCACCGGCGCCACCATCACCGGGCCGAAGGGCACGATGCGGGGCGCGCCGGCCAGGGCGCATTCTTCTTCGAACAGATGGCGCTGCACCGCGTTCCAGCCCGGGCCGCCGAACTGCTTGGGCCAGGCCCAGCCATGCCAGCCCTGCTTGCCCAGGAGCTTGGCCCAGCGCTGCAGATCGTCCTTGTTGAGGCGCAGCGCGTTGTGCACCTTGTGGCTGATGTCGGCCGGCAGATTGGCGGCCACCCATTGCCGGATCTCGGCACGGAAGGCCAGTTCCTCGGCTGTGAAGTTCAGGTCCATGACGGCGTCTCCATCCATTGCGACCCGCATGCTGCGGGCGATGCCGATTTTTAGCACGAGCGTTCGCATTTTCCTTGTCTCTGTCGAGACAGGGCGGGCTTGCCTACACTGCCCAGCCATCAACAAGCTCGAGACACGACGCCATGCCCCTACCTGTTCTTGCCATCCACGGCGGCGCCGGCACCTTGCTGCGCAGCAAGATGTCACCCGAGATGGAGCAGCAGTACCGCGCCGAATTGCGCAGCATCCTGCAAGCCGGCGAGCAGATGCTGGCGAATGGCAGAGACGCCATGGATGTGGTCTGCGAAGCCGTGCGACGGCTGGAAGAATGCCCGCTGTTCAATGCCGGAAAAGGCGCGGTGTACACGGCCGACGAGCGACATGAGCTCGACGCCAGCGTGATGAACGGCCACACGCTCGCAGCAGGTGCAGTGGCCGGCGTCAGCCGCGTGCGCAATCCGGTGCTGGCGGCTCGGGCGGTGATGGAGCGCGGCGAGCATCTGCTCTTCATTGGCGCTGCCGCCGAAGCCTATGTAGAGAAGCTCGGGATGGAGATGGTCGATCCCGGCTGGTTCGGCACGCCGCAGCGGCTGGAACAGTTGCGCCGAGCCAGAGCCGAGGCGGCGGGTGCGCTGCTGGATCATGACGGTCAGGCGTCGACGCCCATCATGGAGAGCAAGAAGTTCGGCACTGTCGGCGCGGTGGCGCTTGATGCGGCCGGCCACCTGGCCGCGGCCACCTCAACCGGTGGCATGACCAACAAGCTGCCGGGCCGCGTGGGTGACTCACCGCTGATAGGCGCGGGCTGCTATGCCAGTGACGACAGCTGCGCCGTGTCTTGCACGGGCACCGGCGAGGCCTTCATTCGCGTGGCTGCGGCGCGCGAGGTGGGTGCGCTGATGGAGTATGCGGGGCTGAGCCTCGACGAGGCAGCACGCCGGGTCGTTTTCGAGAAACTCGGCCGTGTGGCCGGGCAGGGCGGCTTGATAGCGGTCAGCAAGGACGGCGCCGTCAGCCTGCCCTTCAATACCGAGGGCATGTACCGCGGCAGCGTGCAGCAAGGCCGGCCGCCCGTTGTTGGCATCTATGGCGAGGCCGAGGAAGCAGCAAACCTGGCGCATTAATGGCAATCGGCCCTTCAGGGCCGATTTTTGTGGAGCGCCAAAGCAAATCGGCCCCGAAGGGCCGATTCATGCGAAGCGCAGAGGTGCGACGCTCAGGCTTGCTGCTTGGCCTTGCGGCGCAGACCGACCATGCCGAACAGTGCCAGGCCAGCCAGGGCCAGGGAGCCCGGCTCCGGCGTCTTGCCGGTGCTGGTGCCGGTACCGGCGACCGTCAGCAGCTTGAAGGCATCGTTGCCGATGGCGGAAGCCGAGTTGGAGGCACTCACGAACCACCAGCTGGAGCTGACTGCACCTGCGCCAGTGTTGCCGAAGCTCATGGTGTCGGGTTCGGCCGAGCCCACATTGCTGTAGTGGTTGAGCAACTTCCAGCCATTGGCCGTCGAACCAGCCGTGGCCGGCAGGCCGCTGGAACTGATCGAGCCCATGGTCGGGCCACCGGAGCCGCCAACCCAGTAGAACACCGAGATGTCGGAGTCGGTATAGGAACCGGAGGGATTGTCGGTACCGTTCCAGCCCATGGTGACACTGTTCAGGGCCACAGACACGGTCTCACCAGGGTTGGTGAAGTTGAGCAGGAAGCCTTCCAGCTGACCGACGTTGTCGGCTGCATGAGGGCCGGTGCCCGGGTCGCAGATGTTCCAACCCGACGCATTGGACTTGCCAGCGCATTCTTCGGTGTTGACGATGCCGAAGCCGGCGCTGCTACCCCAGGGGGCGACGGCCGCTGCGACGAAGTTCTGTACTGAGGGGCTCAGATCGGACGACCATGCCGTGATGCCCATCTTGGCATCGGCCGGGGCCATCGAATCGGTGCAGGAGTAGCTGTTTCCGTAGGAAACCGAGGCAGTCGAGCAATTGCTGTAGTTCCAGGAACCGTTCCAGGTTGTAGCGGCTTGCGCGCTCTGGGTGCTCACCAGTCCGAGCAGGCTGGTTACGGTTGCCAGGATGAGACGCATGGTTTGTTTGTTCATTAAATTCTCCAGCTGGGCCCTGCAATCGCTGCGCGGCTTGATGATCTTGCAAGAAGCAATTTGTGGGCCAGTGTTTGGGAGTCTATGAAAATCAACGACTTACTGGTGGATCTGGGGCTTGCTTTGAGGCGACTGTAAATTGTTCCGACGGAAATAGCTCCCCCTACTTGAGGGTCTGGAGCAGGGCGCTGGCCCGGGCCGCCGATTCCTTGTCGATCTTGTTGTCGGCGGCAGGCTCGAGTTCCGCGCGCGCTTCAGCCTTGCGGCCGAGCTTGATCAGGACCTCGGCCAGGTGGGTGCGAATTTCGGCATTGCCGGGGTTGCGCAGGCGCGCGTCGCGCAGCAGGGGCAAGGCGCGCTCGGCCTGGCCCAACTGAAACTCCGACCAGCCCAGCGTATCCAGGTAGAGAGAATTGCCGGGCTCCAGCTGCACCGCTCGCTGTGCCAAGGCTATCGAGCGTGTGTTGCGCTGGGCGAGCAGCACGGAAGCCTGGCTGTTCAGGGCCTCGGCATCGTTGGCGTTGACTTGCAAGGCGCGCTCATAAGTCTTGCTGGCAGCGTCGAAGGCCTTGTTGCGTGCCTGCGCATCGCCAAGGGCCTTCAGCACGAGGCTGTCGCGAGGGTGCTGCTTGAGCCAGGCCTCCACCGGCTGTGACGCCGGACGCAGGCCCTCCAGGCTCTGCTGCAGGCTGAAGAGGCGCAACAGGCTGAGATTGGTAGGTTCCAGCTGGTGGGCGCGCCGCAGCGAGTCCAGCGCAGCGGCCGGTTTGCGGTTGGCCAGGGCGATATCAGCCAACAGGTGGTGGCCGGCTGCCAGTTTGGGCTGTGTCTGGGTCAGTTGCAGGGCGCGGCGCTCTGCCTTGCCAAGTTCACCCTGCATGATTTCCACGCCGGTCATCAGGGACTGGGCGCGCACCAGGTTGGGCTCCACGCTCAAGATCTTCTCGACCGAATAGTTGGCACCGGCTACATCCTTGGCCTCGAGTTGCAATTCGGCGATTGCCAGCAGCGTAGGTACAACGACTGCCGCTCGCCGTGAGGCTGCCGACAATGTGTTGCGAGCGCCCACCAGGTCGCCGTTGAGCAGTTGAACTCGACCATGAAGGGTCAGAACCTGCGCATCTTCGGGGGCCTTGCTCAGCAGCTTCTTGGAGGCTTCAAGGGCCTGCGGGTAGTCTCTCTTCTGAATCTGGTTGTGGACCATGGCCAGGCGGGGGCGGAGTTCAGACAGCTCGCTTGCGTCGTCCGCCTTGGTCAACCAGCGTTCAAGCTCGCTGCGCTTGTTCTGCGCTTCGGCCAGGTTTGCCAGCTCCATCAATACGTTGACGTCGCGGTCGTTGGCCCTGTTCAATGCTTCCAGTCGGGTACCGGCTGCCTGGAAGGCGCGGTCGGCAATGTCCAGTCGAGCCAGGCCCAGTTCGGCCTGGACCAGTCCGGGTGCATTTTTCAATGCCGCTTCATAGGCGCGGCGGGCCTGCTTGCGGTCTCCTGCCTGGGTGAGAGCCGTGCCCTGCAACACCAGCACGCTGGCGTTCTTCGGGAATCGCCGTGCCAGTGAGTCGGCTGCTGTGACGGCCTTGGCTACCTGGCCTCCGCGCAGATAGAGCGTGACCAGCGCGGAGCCGGCATAGGCCTGCCCAGGGTCCTTCTTGTAGGCCTGTTCCAGTGACTGAACCGCCTCGTCTGTCTTTCCGCCACGCAGCAGGCTCAGGCCGAGCACCGTACGAAAGGCCGGGTTGTCCTTGCTGGCCAGGGCTTCGCGCATCAGATTCGTGGCCTTGGCATGACGACCCTGAGCGGTCTGGATCGACGCCAGCAGAGTCAAGGCGCCACCGTCCCCAGGGGCCGTGCGCAGATAGGACTCCAGCACCTCGACCGCCTTGTCAGGCGCCTTGTCTTCCAGATAGACGCGAGCCAGTACCTTGGCGATCGGGCTTGGGCCCTGAACGCGAAGCGCTGCTTCGAGATAGGGCTTGGCCTTGATCATGTTGCCCAGGCCAAAATGCGACATGCCGCTCAGCAGCAGGAATTGCGGTCGGTAGCGAATGAACTCGAGGGGCACCGGATCCATCAGTGCCGTGATCTGGGTCAGGGCCTTCCGGGCTGCCACCATGTCGTTGGCCCGTTCGGCAAGCAAGGCCTGTACGTAGATGGCGCGCGGTTCATCCGGCACCCGGGTCAGCAGCATCTGAAGGTCGCGTTGGGCATCCTTGTCCCGGTTCAGGTCCAGCAGGATGCCCAGCCTTGCAACGGCAGCTTCCGTGTGATCGGGCGTCAGCTGCAGGACCTTGTCGTAGGCCGCCAGTGCATCGGTCAGCTTGGCTTGAACGTGGAGCAGCGAGGCTCGCTGAAAGAAGAACAGGCTACCTTGGTCGCCCAGCTTGGCCGCCTGCTCCAAGGCTGCGTTGGCCTCCTTGAATTGGCGTGTCCGGATGCGTTGTGGCACCTCGGCCAGCCACACCTCGGCAGCCTGGGGCGTCAGGCGACGGGCCTCATCCAGGGCCTGCAGCGCGCGCGCGCTTTGGCCGAGGTCGCCCCAGGCCTGTGCCTTGATCAGCAACAGGCTCTGCTGAATCTCGCGGGGCAGGCTGCTTGCCTCGAACTGCTGGGATTCGACCAGTTGATTGTGTTTGCCCTGGGCCAGCAAGGCCTCAGCCAGCGGCACGATCACCTCGACCTTGCTGACGCCGAGCCGCAAGGCCTCGTTGAAGGCGACCTCTGCACCCACAGGGTCCGAGTTCGCCAGCAGCGCCTTGCCCAGCAGCACCTGGACCGGCAGCATGGCCTTGTTGACCTGCAGCGCATTCTTCAACTGGATGATCGCGCCAGCAATGTCCTTTTTCTCGTAGCGGGCCAGCGCGTCCTCGTAGTAGCGGGCTGCCTTGTCGTTGGTATCCGCCGCGTGCAGCAGCGGCGACGCGCCGGCCAGCAAGGCAGCAGTGAGCAGCGAGGCGAGTGGCTTCAGGCGCGTCATGCGGTCCGATCAATTGAAGGTGGTGGCTTGAGATTCTTGCATGGGCAGCAAGCGGCCCAGGGGCGGCGCCTCAGTAGCGCAGCTCCAGCGTCATGACATCGTTCTCGCGCTTCATCAGAAAGCGCGTCAGGAAGCTGTTGCCCAGCAGCACATGGCTCATCTCGCCGGGGATGACGATGGCCTCGACATTGCGCACCAGCACATCGCCGACCCGGATGGAGTCCAGCACCGTGAGGTGGGCGGGCACGACGCCGTTGGCGGTCTGCGTCAGCACGCGGCGGCCACTGCGATAGCGCAGGCCGATCCGCTCGGCTTCAGCCTGGGTGATCGAAACCGAAGTGGCGCCTGTATCGACGAGGAACTGGACCGCATGGTTGTTGATGCTGCCCAGGGGCGTGAAATGCCCACCAGCGCCCGACGTGAGGATGATCTGCTTGGGGAGCGCACTGTCGGGCCCCGCGTTGTTCAAGCGGCCGGGCGAGGCGCCGAGCACCAGTACCTGGCGGCGGCCGTCGATCTCGACCGTGGCCCGGTCGTCCTGGATGGCGATCAGCTTGACGCCATCGACCACCTGCCCGAGCTGCACCGTGCGGGCCTCGCCATCGATCAGGAGGAGTGCGGCCTTGCTGCCCAGGCTGCCATTGAAACTGACGCCAGCCATGGCTGACGCCTGCAGGCCGAGCAGGGCGCCCAGCAGCAGGATCAGGCGCGGCAGGCTGGAGCGCATGGGGCGGGTGTGTGCAGGACTCAGTCGCGGAAGTTGTCGTAGGACAGCGGCGTCTCGGCGAACTCCTTCTTGAGCAGGGCGATGGCCTGCTGCAGGTCGTCCCGGTTCTTGCCGGTGATGCGGACCGTGTCGCCCTGGATCGAGGCTTGCACCTTGAGCTTGCTGTTCTTGACGGCAGTGGTGATCTTCTTGGCCAGGTCGGATTCGATGCCGGCCTTGACTTTGTAGACCTGCTTGACCTTGTCGCCGCCGAGCTTCTCGACCTTGGCGTCCATGTCGAGATAGGTGATCGCGACCTTGCGCTTGGTCAGCTTGTCGATCAACACGGCGGTGAGCTGCTCCAGCTGGAAATCGCTGTCGCCGTACAGCACGATCTCTTTTTCCTTGTCCTTCAGTTCGATGCGGGCGCCAGTGCCCTTGAAATCGAAGCGCGTGCCGACCTCCTTGGCGCTGTTGTCGACGCCATTGCGGATTTCGACCATGTCGGGCTCAAGAACGGTATCAAAACTGGGCATTGGGTGATTTCTGCTGAATGCATTGGGAAACAGGGGAAAATTCTGCCATGTCCCTCCCCCCTGTGAACCCCCCGAATGGACTGGCTTTGGATATCGAATCCGACGTCAACCTCAAGCCCTACAACACTTTTGGCCTGCCGGCGACGGCCCGGCGTCTGGTGCGCATTCGCTCGGAAGCCGATGTGAGGCGGGTCGTGGACCACCCGGAGCTTGGCCTGGCGCCGAAGTTCGTGCTGGGCGGTGGCAGCAATCTGGTGCTGACAAAAGACGTCGAGGCGGTGGTGCTGAAAATCGAGATCCCTGGCATCCGTCTCCTTGAAGAGCGCCGGGACGCCTGGATTCTGGAAGTTGGCGCCGGCGTGCCCTGGCATGAGGCCGTGGCGTGGAGCATTGCCCAGGGTTATCCCGGTCTGGAGAACCTGGCGCTGATTCCCGGCACCACCGGCGCCGCACCGGTGCAGAACATCGGCGCCTATGGCATCGAGCTGAAAGACCGCCTGGACAGTGTGGAAGTGGTCGACCTGATCACCGGCCGCAAGGCGGTGTTGCCGGCCGAGGTGTGCGCCTTCGGCTACCGGGATTCGGTGTTCAAGCAGACAGGTTTTGGCGGCCTGGCCGGCAAGAGCGTGATCACCAAGGTGCGCTTGCGCCTGCCCAAGCCCTGGCAGCCCTCGCTGGGCTACCTGGACCTGGAGCGCAAGATGGCCGAGACCGGCATCACGGCGCCGGACGCGAAGCAGATCTTCGACTGGGTCTGTGCCATCCGCCGTGCCAAGCTGCCCGACCCGGCAGTCATCGGCAATGCCGGCAGCTTCTTCAAGAACCCGGTGGTCACGGAAGAGCAGTGCCGCGACATCATCGGCCGCGATCCGCACATTGTTCATTACCCGATGCCGGACGGCACGGTGAAGCTGGCCGCCGGCTGGCTGATCGATGCCTGTGGCTGGAAGGGCAAGACGGTGGGCGGTGCGGCTGTCTACGAAAAGCAGGCCCTGGTCCTGGTGAACAAGGGCGAGGCCCGCGGCGCCGAGGTGGTGACGCTGGCCCGGGCCATCCAGGAAAGCGTCTACGGCCGCTTCGGCATCCGGCTGGAGCCGGAGCCGGTGGTCATTTGACCCTTCAATACTTTGCTGCCTGTCCGGGCGCCGGAGTGGCCTTCTTGATGAACTCCCGCAGGTGTTCATTCGAGGTGGCCAGGTCCTCCGAGCGCAGATACATCATGTGGCCGCTGCGGTAGCCCTTGAAGTCCATCCGGTCCTTCATGCGTCCGCTTGGGTCGAGCTGCCACATCGTGTACTTGGCGTCGAAATAGGTGGTGGCACCGTCGTAGTAGCCGGACTGGACGAGCAGGCGCAGATAGGGGTTCTGCGCCATGGCCAGACGCAGGTTCTCGCCGGTCTGGTCGTCGCTGTTGTCCCAGGGGTGGACCGGGCCGAAGAGGTTGTACTTCAGGTCGGTCTTGTACTTCAGCGTTTCGCGCAGGTAGTGGTTGATCGCCGGCGTGAACGAGTGCAGCCAGGAGGTGAGCTCGGCGTTGTAGTCGGGCGAACTGCCGGCTTCCATGCGGTCGATGCCCAGGTAGCGCGAGTCCAGCCGGCCCACGGTCTGGCCGCGCGTGCGCAGCAGGTCTTTCCAGAAGTAGGACGGCGGCACGGCCAGGTTGTGCTGCAGTACCGTCGTCTCGGACAGGCCCGAGTAGCGCGCAATCTTGGCGGCCATGGCCTTGCGTTGGTCCGGCTCGATGAAGCCGCCCTTGGCCAGCACCGGGATGAATTCATTGAGGGTGAAAGCCTCCACTTCTGCCAGTACCGGCGCGAGGTCGCGCTGCTGCAGGTCGACGGGCAGCACCTTGTGGTGCCAGGCTGTTGCCGCGTAGTAGGGCAGGCTCAAGGCGTCGCGCACCGGGCCTTCGCGCTTGATGCCGAGGCCGGTTGGCGAGACCAGGATCACGCCGTTCAGATACATCCAGTGGTTGTTCTGCAGCTCCTTGGCAAGACCTGACACCCGGTTCGTGCCGTAGCTTTCACCGATCAGGTACTTGGGCGACTGCCAGCGGCCGTTGCGAGAGACGAAGGCGCCCAGCCATTCGGCCAGGTAGGAGATGTCGGCGTTCACGCCGAAGAAGAACTTGCGGTCGGTCTTCGGGTCCAGGATGCGAGAGAAGCCGGTATTGACCGGGTCGATGAAGACGATGTCGGCCACGTCCAGGATGGAGTGCGGGTTGTCGCGCACGCCATAGGGCTGTAGCGGATAGCCCTCGGCATCGATGTTGAGCATCTTGGGGCCGGTGTAGGCGATGTGCATCCACACCGAGGCCGAGCCCGGGCCGCCATTGAACGACATGACCAGCGGACGCGTGTCCTTGTTGGCCACATCGCTGCGCTGGTAGTAGGTATAGAACAGCGAGGCCACGACCTTGCCATCCTTGTCCCAGACCGGCTGGGTGCCGGCGGTCACCTTGTAGGGCACGGACTTGCCCTTGATGGTGACCTGGCCGGTCGAATGGACAGCCGACTCGGCCGCCACCTGGCGCTCGGCCGGCGCGCTCGCTGCCTTGGCGCGTTCGGCGGGCGGCGAAGCGGCCGCCTCAGCAGGCCGAGCGGCCTCTTGTGCTTGGGCGCCGACCAGCCACAGGCTGGCCAGCAGGACCGCGGACAACTGGATTTTCTTCATCGCCTCTCCCTCGTCGGCCTTCGTGGCCGGGCGGAGGAGATTCTCTGCGCCGGCGAACCGGCGCGCGATCAGTCTTTGCCCTTGAGCTGCGGCAGGCTGTTGGCGCCGCCCGCGGTCAGCAGGCCGGCCTGGGTGTAGGTGCGCAGCTTGTCGCGGGTGTCGACGATGTCCAGGTTGCGCATCGTCAGCTGGCCGATGCGGTCCAGCGGCGAGAAGGGCGCGTCCTCGACCTTTTCCATGGACAGGCGCTCGGGCTTGTAGGTGAGGTTGGGGCTGCGCGTGTCCAGCAGCGAGTAGTCGTTGCCACGACGCAGCTCCAGCGCCACTTCGCCGGTGACGGCGCGTGCCACCCAGCGCTGGGCGGTCTCGCGCAGCATGATGGCTTGCGGGTCGAACCAGCGGCCCTGGTAGAGCAGGCGGCCGAGCTTCAGGCCGTTCATGCGGTACTGCTCGATCGTGTCTTCGTTGTGGATGCCGGTGACCAGGCGCTCGTAGGCGATGTGCAGCAGGGCCAGGCCGGGCGCTTCATAGATGCCGCGGCTCTTGGCTTCGATGATGCGGTTCTCGATCTGGTCGCTCATGCCCAGGCCGTGGCGGCCGCCGATGCGGTTGGCTTCCAGGATCAGGGCGACCGGGTCGCGGTATTCGACGCCATTCAGCGCGACCGGCACGCCTTCTTCAAAGCGCACCGTCACCTCTTCGGCCTTGACGACCACGTCGTCCTTCCAGAAAGCCACGCCCATGATGGGGTTGACGATCTTGATGCCCGAGTTCAGGTGCTCCAGGTCCTTGGCTTCGTGCGTGGCGCCGAGCATGTTGGAGTCGGTCGAGTAAGCCTTCTCGGCCGACATCTTGTAGCCGAAGCCGGCCTTGGTCATGAAGGCCGACATCTCGGCGCGGCCGCCCAGCTCGTCGATGAAGAGCTGGTCCAGCCAAGGCTTGTAGATCTTCAGCGCCGGGTTGGTCAGCAGGCCGTAGCGGTAGAAGCGCTCGATGTCGTTGCCCTTGAAGGTCGAGCCGTCGCCCCAGATGTTGACGTCGTCTTCCTTCATTGCCGCAACCAGCATCGTGCCGGTGACGGCACGGCCCAGAGGCGTGGTGTTGAAGTAGGTGATGCCGCCGGTACTGATGTGGAACGCGCCGGCCTGCAGCGCGGCAATTCCCTCGTGCGCCAGCTGGCTGCGGCAGTCCACGAGCACGGCCTTCTCGGCACCGTATTGCATGGCCTTGCGCGGTATCTCTTCGTAGTCCGGCTCGTCCGGCTGGCCCAGGTTGGCCGTGTAGGCATAGGGCAGGGCGCCCTTCAGGCGCATCCAGTGCAGGGCGGCGCTGGTGTCGAGGCCGCCTGAGAAGGCGATGCCGACCTTCTGGCCGACGGGGAGGTGCTGAAGAATGGTGGACATGGCTGGCTAGGGGAAGAGATCCGGCATTTTCTGTCAAAAACCGGGTGAAACCCTGGGGGCCTTCTGTCGAGTTCCTGTCAGCTCAGCGACAGGCGCACAGCGGGCGCAGCGGCAAGAATGGCTTCAAGCAAAGAAGCAGCGGAGACAAGCCGATGAGCAGCAGCCCTTCAACATGCCCTCAACGCATGGCGCAACGCAGCCATTGGCCGCGTCGATTGCCGCGCGAACTGGCCATTCCGGAGACCACGCTGTGGTTCAACCTGGAAGTCGCGGCGGCGCGCTATCCGCACAAGGCGGCCACCTTTTTCTGTGGCCAGACGATCAGCTATTCGGAGCTGCGCGACAAAGCATTGGCCCTGGCCGGCTGGCTGCAATCGCAGGGCGTCGCCAAGGGCGACCGGGTGGCGCTCTACATGCAGAACTGTCCGCAGTTCCTGATCAGCTTCTATGCAATCAACCGCGCCGATGCGGTCGTGGTGCCGGTCAACCCGATGAACCGGGCGGAGGAATTCGGCCACTACCTGACGGACCCTGACACCAAGTTGGTGATCTGCAGCGCCGATCTGGCAGGCATCGTTGAGCAGGCGAATTCGCAGTTGCCGGTCGAGAAACGGGCGAAAGTCTTGGTGACCCGGTACACCGATGCCTTGCCGGCAGAGGGCATTGCGCCCGACTTGGGTTTGTCAGAGGCGATGGCAGCCTGGTTGATGAACGAAGGCACGCTGCCCGCTGGCGCCGCCCGCTGGGTCGACGCACTGGCCGCCGGCCTCAAGCCGAGTGCCGCGACCAATGGCCCGGACGACATGGCGCACCTGCCCTACACCTCAGGCACGACCGGCCTGCCCAAGGGTTGCATGCACACCAACCGCACGCTGATGAGCAACTCGGTGGGTGGCGGGCTCTGGGGCCATGCCTCTGCCGAGTCGGTGAGCCTGGCGGTCGTGCCCTTCTTCCATATCACCGGCTTGCTTTACGGCGTGCTTGGGCCGGTGTTCCTCGGCGCCACCGTGGTCATCATCCCGCGCTGGGACCGCGAGCTGGCGGGGCGCTTGATCTCGGCGAAGAAGGTCACGCACTGGACCTGCATACCGACCATGATCATTGACCTGTTCGGCAGCCCGAACTACAAGAGCTTCGATCTTTCCAGCCTTACGTATCTGAGTGGCGGTGGCGCGGCCATGCCGGCCGCAGTGGCGGAGAGGTTGCTGGCGGAGTTCGGCCTGACCTTTGCCGAAGGCTATGGCTTGACCGAGACCGCAGCGCCCACGCACGGCAACCCGCCCGAGCGCGCGAAGTTGCAATGCCTGGGTATAGCCATCTATGGCGTGGATTCGCGCATCATCGATCCGGTCACACTGGAAGAGATGCCCATCGGCGAGGTGGGCGAGATCGTCAGCTGTGGTCCCATGGTGTTCAAGGGCTACTGGCGCCAGCCGGCGGCAACGGAGGCGGCCTTCATCGAGATCGAGGGCAAGAAGTTCTTCCGCACCGGCGACCTGGGCCGCATGGACGAGGAAGGCTATTTCTTCATCACCGACCGGCTCAAGCGGATGATCAACGCCAGCGGCTACAAGGTCTGGCCGAGCGAGGTGGAGCTCTTGCTCTACAAGAACCCGGCCGTGCAGGAGGCCTGCATCATCTCGGCCAAGGATGAATACCGCGGCGAGACGGTGAAGGCGGTTGTCGTGCTGCGCGCCGAAGCCAGGGGCAAGACCTCGGCGGAAGAGATCATTGCCTGGTCACGCGAACACATGGCGGCCTACAAGGTGCCGCGCATCGTCGAATTTGCCGACAGCCTGCCCAAGTCAGGCGCAGGCAAGGTGATGTGGCGGGTGCTGCAGGAGCGCGAACTGCGCTGAGGCCTTGAATCAGAAGCCGGCGCCGGGCTGGGCCAGATAGGCCAGTTCCGCCGCCGTGCTTGCGCGCCCGAGGATCGCGTTGCGATGCGGGAAGCGGCCGTACTGTGCCACCACCTCGCGGTGCTTGATCGCGTAGTCCAGTGCGCCTTTCATGCGCTCGTCTTCTGCTGCGAGCCGTGCGAATTCGGCGATCGATCGGTCTTGCATCGCCAGCGCTTCTGAGTGCTCCAGCGGGATCAAGGCAAACCAGCGCTGCAGCGTCGTCAACTCACCCGCCTTGCCGCTCTCAAGCAAGGCCAGGCTCATTCGCAGCGCCTCGGCGTCGCCGGCAAAGGCTTTCGCCGTGTTGCGGAAAGCGTTGCGGGTGAACTGGTCGAGCAAGATGATGCGGGCCAGGCTGCCAAAGGCGCTGCGTTCCCATTCCTTCAGGCCGCCAGCCAGTGCCTGCTCCAGCAGTGCGCCGAAACGGGACTTGATTTCATCGTCGAAGGCATCGCTCTTGCGGAACCATTCGCCGCGAACCTGCCCATCTTCGTCGCCACCCAGGAATCCGAACCAGAAGTTCAAGACCTTCTGAACATCCGCCGGCTCAGTGACGCGCTGCCAGGCCGGGTGGCGGCGCAACCAGGCCTGCACATAGCTGCAGGCTGCCACGACTTGCCGTTCCTGGCCTGATGCCCAGACCAGGCCATGCTCCACCATCTGGCTGGCGAAGCCCCGGCCCCGCAGCGCCTCGGCGGTAAGCGTGTGGTGGAAGATGATCTGATCGCCGCTGACCATGTAGTCCAGTTCCAGCGGCTCGCCTTCAACCTCGGCCGAGAAGCCGCCCATTCTTTGCACGATGTCCACCTGCTCGCCCATTGCTCAACGCCCCAGTTGCTGCCAGAGGTAGCTGTATTCCAGCGCGAGCAGGGTGGCGGACTGCTCGTTGTCTGCGGCGCCGCCATGGCCGCCTTCGATGTTCTCGTAGTACAGCAGATCATGGCCTTGCGCCAGCATCAGCGCGGCCATCTTGCGGGCATGGCCGGGATGAACGCGGTCGTCTCGCGTTGAGGTGGCGAAGAAGACCTTGGGGTACTTCACGCCGGCCTTGACGTTCTGGTACGGGCTGTACTTGGCAATGAACTCCCATTCGGCCGCATCGTCCGGGTTGCCGTATTCCGCCATCCAGGACGCACCGGCCAGCAGTTGGTGGTAGCGACGCATGTCCAGCAGCGGCACCTGGCAGACCACGGCGTTGAACAGCTCCGGCCGCTGCACAAAGGTGGCGCCCACCAGCAGCCCGCCGTTGCTGCCGCCCATGATGCCGAGGTGGCGTGGGCTGGTGATCTTGCGCTTGATCAGGTCTTCGGCCACTGCGGCGAAGTCGTCATAGCTGCGCTGCTTGTTGGCCTTGGTGGCGGCCTGGTGCCAGCTGGGGCCGAACTCGCCGCCGCCCCGGATATTGGCCAGCACATAGACCCCGCCACGCTCCGACCAGGCCCGGCCAACGCCGCCGGAGTAGCTGGGTTGCAGCGAGACCTCAAAGCCGCCATAGCCATAGAGCAGCGTGGGGTTCTTGCCGTCCGGCTTGGCATTCGCGGGCCAGACGACGAAGTAGGGCACCTTGGTGCCGTCCTTGCTGACGGCCTCCAGTTGCTCAGCCCGCATGCCTTCGGTCTTGAAGCGGGGCGCGCGTGTCTTCAGTGTTTCGCGCTCGTCGCTGCCGGCCCGGGCCAATGACAGATTGCCAGGTGTCAGGAAATCGGTGTAGCTGACCAGGTAGCGATCGCCCAGCTCATCCTTGGGCAATTCGCTGTCGTACAAGCTGACCGTGCTCAAGGTGCCGGGGAAGGGTGCCTTGATTTCGCGATGCTTTGGCTCCTTGCCCGCAAAGCTCCATTCCTCGAGGCGGCTGGCGACCTTGTCGCTGATGTTCAGGATCAGGTGCTGGCGCGTCACCGTGTAGCCAGCCAGGGAGCGCGTGGCCGTTGGGGTGAACAAGGCCTGGAGCTTGCGTTCGCTGCGCAGGTAGGCGGCGCTGTCTGCCAGCAAGAGGCTGCCGGCAGCGAAGGTTCGCCCCCCGACAGTCCAGGGCTTGCGCGGGCTCAGCAGCAGGCGCGGGCCCCAGAAGGCTGCGCTGACGTCGGTGGGCACGTCCAGCTTTTGCAGCTTGTTGTCCCTCAGGAGGAAGCTGACCTGGTTGTAGAAGTCCAGCGCGCGGCTGAACTGGATCCGTTCATGGCCTGGTGTGTGGTCAACCTGGGCCGAGACCGACACGTCCTTGGCCTCACCTTCAAACACGATCTTGGCCTCGGCCAGTTTCTCTCCGCGTTGCCAGCGCTTGATCTGGCGCGGATAGCCGGAGTCTGTCTGTGAGCCGGGGCCGAAGTCGCTGCCGATGAAGAGCGTGTTCTCGTTCAGCCAGGCCAGGTCGGTCTTGGCTTCGGGCACAAAGAAGCCGCCGTCGGCCGGCGCGACAAAGCGCTTGGCCACCGTGTCGAACTCGCGCACCACGACCGCGTCGGCGCCGCCTCGCGAGAGCATCAAGAGGCAGCGGCGATAGTCGGGCGCCAGGCATTGCGCGCCGCCGAACACCCAGTTCTCGCCCTCGGCCTTGCCGAGCGCGTCGATGTCCAGCACGGTTTCCCATTGCGGCTCGGCCTTGCGGTATTCGGCCAGCGTGGTGCGGCGCCACAAGCCGCGAGGCTGCTTGTCGTCGGTCCAGAGGTTGTAGAGCCAGGGGCCCAGACGCATGACGTTGGGAATGCGGTCCTTGGCGTTCAGCAGCTCCAGCATCTCGGCACGGATCGGCGCGTAGTCGGCGCGAGCCTGCAGCTGCCTGGTCGTGACGGCATTGCGCTCGCGCACCCAGCCGAGCGCTCGCTCACCCTGGACCTCTTCGAGCCATTGGTGGGGATCGGCCGGCGCCTTTGCGGAATCAGCCATGGCGGGGGAGGCGATGCCTGCCAAGCAGCACAGCAGCAGGGCGGCCAGTGGCCGTGAATGGAGTTGGGGCAAGGATCACCATGATGTGGATAGGTCGGATCGCTGGAGTCTAGTGCGCCGGCGCAACGAGGCCGGATCACCCAAACGGTGGGCGCGGAAACCCTGGCCCCAGACCCGTGGCAGCGCTGATGCTTGCAGTTGGCATGCGGCGATCAGGAAAACCAGCGCCTGGGCATCAAGAGCTATCCGAGCTTCGTGGTGCTCGACCCGCAAGGGCGCTTCCTGGGCTACAAGCTGCTGCTTGCCAAGGACAAGGGCGGATGAAGCCCAGAGGTCTCAGCGGGCCTCGGCCCGGCGCAGCGCCTGCGGATGGATCTCCACCGAGGCGTTGGCGGTGGAGACATAGATGCTGCCATCCTGGATGCTGATCTGCAGCTGCATGCTGCGCTCGGCCAGCGCGGCCAGGGCCTGCGACTGTTCGGCCGGAATCTGCCACACGTCCAGCTTGGGCGCGCGGATGAGCTTGCCTTCCAGATTGCTCCACCAGACCGGCGTGCTGGAGGCATAGCTGATCACGGTGACGCGTTCGGCACGGCCATGGGCCTTCATGATGCGGCGCTCGTCGGGCTGGCCGAGGTCGATCCAGTGCACCACGTCGCCGGTCAGGTCGAGCTGCCAGAGTTCGGGCTCGTCCACGTCGGACAGCCCTTTGCTGAACTCCAGCCGGCCGCGCATGTCGTCTGCCGGCACGTACAGGGCATAGGCCAGCACGCGGATCATCATGCGCTCATCCGTCTCCGACGGATGGCGGGCGATCACCAGGTTGTGCTCGCCATAGACATGGCGGTCCATGTCCGAGATCTGCAGATGCGCTTTGTGGATGGTGGCTTTCAGTGCCATGGGCTCTTTCAAGGACTTGCTTGTGCGTGAAGGCGCGCATTATCCGCAGCCGCGGCTCATGGCATGATTCGTCCCTTGTTTTACAGCCCGACTGCCGGTCGGGCGCTAACCGAGCCGCCAGACATGAAACGTCTCCTGATCTCCGTCGCTGTTGTCGCCCTCGTGTCCACGCTGGCGCAGGCCCAGAGCACCGTCAACCCCAAGGCCAAGGTCGACCCCAAGAACAATAAGGTCAGCAAGCCCGTGGTGGACAAGCCCAAACCCATCCTGATGTCGCGCAACCAGATCCGCGAATGCCAGGAGATCGAGGAGCGCATCCAGGCGGAAGACCAGGTGCTGCCGCCGGTGGTCAAGGCCTGGGAGGCCGAACATGCCGAGCTGCTGGCCGCACTGGCCGAGAGCAACAAGACGGCGGATGGTCTCAACAAGGCCGGCGCCGACTTGAAGAACGACGCCGAGGCCCTGGGCAAGTTGCAGGAAGCCCTGAATGCCGAGATCAAGGGCGGCAAGCTCAAGAAGGACGAGCAGATCAAGAAGATCAAGGATTTCGAGGAAAGCCGGGCCGCTGTGCAGAAGCGCATCGATGACTTCAACACCCAGCGCGAGGCCTACGGCCAGAACAAGGCGAAGCTGGACCAGCGGATCAAGCCGCACGATGCGGCCAAGATTCCGCTGAACGAGCGCATCGAAGCGCTGGCGGACGACCGCGTTGACTTCAAGTCCAAGTGCGCCGACCGCACCTATGAAGAAGCCGACTGGAACGCAGTCAA
Organism: Paucibacter sp. JuS9; assembly: GCF_044043925.2. NCBI lineage: Bacteria > Pseudomonadati > Pseudomonadota > Betaproteobacteria > Burkholderiales > Sphaerotilaceae > Roseateles > Paucibacter sp. JuS9. The sequence continues at coordinate 2,167,918 of NZ_CP194172.1, read as the reverse complement.
GGCCGAGCGCACCAGGGCCAAGGCGGCTGCTGACGCCGCCTCGGCCGCAGCAGCAGCAGCCTCGGCCGCCAAGTAAGCACACCCGCTCCTCACGGAAACGGCGCCTTGGAGGCGCCGTTTTTCATGGCGCACGTGATCTGGCAGGTGCCCGGTCAGGAACGACCTGTTGAGCCCCTTGAACTAGGGGTTTGTCTGAGTTGACCCTGACCGACTCGTGACACTCGTCGCCGCCGGCTGCAGTTCGTCGCCCGATCCCGCCCTTGATCGCATTCGGTTTTTCCTCATGGTTATCCCTGGGCATAGTTCGGCCCATCGCAGCACAACAAGAACCGCTGCTTGGCTGTAGGAGGCCCGAGATGAACACCGTTTACTGCTATGACCGCAATGCCCAGATCAAGCGCCTTGGCGTCGTGGTCGCCATCATGATCGCCGCCGTCGGTGCTGGCGCGATGAGCGCCCAGGACGAGCGTCACGTGGCGATGAGCCAGCTGCCGCGCGTCGAGATCACCGGCCAAAGCATTCCGACCCAGATCGCCGTGGCTCGCGAGAACAACACCGTTGCCCAGTTGCCGCGTGTGGTGGTCGAAGGCCAGCGCAGCGTCGATGGCCAGCGCGTCGCCCAGCAAACCCCCTCGTCCACGGCTCAGTAAGAGCCTGACTATCATCACGCCTGTCCACAGGCGGATGCATGACAAACCCCAGCAACAATTCAGCAAGGATTGCCCTCGTGACCGGTGCCGGCAGCGGCATCGGCCGGGCCGCGGCCCTGGCCCTGCTGGAGGAGGGGTGGACGGTGGTGCTGGCAGGGCGGCGTTTGCCGGCATTGCAGGAAACGGCCGCGATGGCGCGTGAACCTGCCAAGGCGCTGCCGGTCCGGGCCGACATCAGCCAGCCCGATGACGTGAACCAGGTGTTCACCATGATCGAAACCGAGTTCGGCAGACTGGACCTGCTGTTCAACAATGCTGGCGTGTTTGTTCCGTCGGTACCTATCGATGAACTGCCGGTCGAACATTGGCGGCAGTCGGTCGATGTGAACCTCACCGGTGCCTTTCTCTGCGCCCAGGGCGCCTTCCGCCTGATGAAGAAGCAGTCGCCGCGTGGCGGACGCATCATCAACAATGGCTCGATCTCGGCCCATGCGCCGCGACCCAATTCCGCCCCTTACACCGCCACCAAGCACGCCATCACAGGACTGACAAAGTCGCTCTCGCTCGACGGCCGTGCATTCGACATCGCCTGCGGCCAGCTCGACATCGGCAATGCCCTGACCGAGATGGCCCAGCCCATGACCGAAGGCGTTCGCCAGGCCAATGGCGACATAGCCATCGAACCCACGATGGACGTGGCCCATGTGGCCAGCGCCGTTCTATACATGGCCCAGCTTCCGCTGTCGGCCAATGTGCAATTCATGACCGTGATGGCTTCGGCCATGCCCTTTGTCGGGCGCGGTTGAACCCACTCTTCGCAAGGAAGCTTTGATGTCCGGACTCTTGACCGTCGTGATTCGTGTGCTGCTGGGCCTGTTCACGCTGGTGTTGGTACTGGCGCTCGTGGGCGTGGCCATCGTCACGATGATCGGCCTGATGATCTGGAGCCTCCTGCGCGGCCGCAAGCCTGTGGTCGACATGGCGCGCTTCCGCCGTGCGGGCAAGTTTCGGCCGGGCCAGTCGCGTCGCGCAGAGCCGGCCGGCGAGGTCGTGGACGTCGAGGCGCGCGAGGTCAAGAGCCCGCTGCCACGGCTGGACACCTGATCCGCGCCGCGCTCAGTAGCGCTTGCTGCCCAGCTCCTGCAGGATCTCGCCGTAGATGCGGTACCGCGAGGCATTGATCTGGCCTGCGTCCACCGCCTCGCGAACACCGCAGCCGGGCTCGTGCTGGTGCGTGCAGTTGTAGAAGCGGCAGTGGTCCGCATGCGCGCGCAGGTCGGGCATCAGCAAGGGCAACTGCATGGGCTCGATCTGCTGCAAGCCAAATTCCTGAAAGCCTGGTGAATCGATCAGCGCTGTTTGGCGTTCCGAATCGACCCAGTACCACTGCGTCGTGGTCGTCGTGTGGCGGCCCGAGTTCAGTGCCACCGAGATATCGCCGATCTGTGCCTGAGCGTTCGGTATCAAGAGATTGATCAGCGTGCTCTTGCCGGTGCCGCTGGGGCCCATCACGAAGGTGCGTTTGCCTCGCAGCCAGGGATTGAGAAGTGCGGACGAGCCTTCGCGGTCGGCCACGAAGGCGACATCCATCACCTCCAGGCCCATGTCACGATAGGGCTGCAAGCGGGCGCGCGCCGAGGCCACGCCAGGCAGGTCGGTCTTGTTCATTGCAATGCGGGTGCTGATACCGGCGCTTTCAGCGGCTATCAGTGCGCGGGCCAACTGGCTCTCGCTGAACACAGGCTCCACGGCCACCAGCACAAGGAGCTGGTCGACATTGGCGGCAAAGCTCTTGGTCTTCCATTCATCCTGGCGGAACAGCAAGTTGCGCCGTGGCTCCACGGCCTCGATCACGCCTTCGTCGCCGGTCTCGGCCCAGCGGACCATGTCGCCGACCACGCAGTCGCTCTTCTTGCCACGCGGATGGCAGACCCGCCGCTTGCCTTCGCTGTCTTCCACGATGTAGTGGCGGCCATGGCCGCGCACCACGAGTCCCAGATCAAGATTGCCAAATCGGCTCATGCGGATGCCCGCACGTCCGCCCGAAGGGCATCGCGCCCCATCGGGGGGCGGGGAGTGAAACGACCGTGGGGGCTCATGGGAATGCCTCAGGCAGCGCGTCGGCTTGCGCAGCACAGATGAAGTCGTTTGCCGTCAGGCCGCCGGCTGCATGCGTGGTGTAGCTCAGCGTGCAGGCCGAATAGCCAACGTGCATCTCCGGGTGATGGTCCTGGGCATGCGCAATCTCGGCAACGGCATTGACGAAGGCCATCACCTGGTAGAAGTTCTCGAAGGCAAAGCGCCGCGCGATCAGCTTGTGCTCGGGGTCGGCGCGCCAGGCCGGCACTTGCGCCAGCCACTCGGCCAGTTGTTCCAGCGGCAGGGTTTCACGCTGAGGCGTGCATTGGGCGAGCAGGAGATTCATGAGGCTTGTTGCAGCGCGGCCAGGCGTTCGCTGGCCGGCGGGTGGGAATAGTAGAAGCGGGCGTAGACCGGATCCGGTGTCAATGTGCCGGCATTGTCCTCGTGCAGCTTCAGGAGCGCCGCCGCCAGGTCCTCACCACTGCTTTGAGCGCGGGCATAGGCATCGGCCTCGAACTCATGCCTGCGCGACAGGTGGCTGCCGATCGGCGTGAAAAAGAAGGCGAACACCGGCAGTGCCAGCATGAAGAGCAGCAGCGCGAGTGCATCGTTTGGCGCGCCCATGCTGGGCTTGACGCCGAGGCCCACGTAGAAGCCCAACTGGCTGGACAGCCAGCCCAGAAGAGCGAAACCCAGGAGGCTCAGGGCGAACATGCTCACCATGCGCTTCTGCACATGGCGATGCTTGAAATGGCCCAGTTCGTGAGCGAGCACTGCCTCGATCTCGCCGGGCGCCAGGCGCTCCAGCAAGGTGTCGAAGAAGACCACGCGCTTGGCGGCGCCGAGGCCGGTGAAATAGGCATTGCCGTGGCCCGAGCGGCGGCTCCCGTCCATCACGAACAGGCCCTTGGCCGCGAAGCCGCAGCGCTTCATCAAGGCTTCGACGCGGTTCTTGACGCCTTCATCGGCGAGGGGCTCGAACTTGTTGAACATCGGTGCGATAACGGTTGGGTAGAGCACCATGATCAGGAGGTTGAAGCCCATCCAGGCGCCCCACGCCCAGAGCCACCACCAGGCGCCAGCGGCGCCCATCAGCCACAGGATCAGGGCCGCAATCGGCAGGCCTATCAGCGCGCCGATGAAGATGCCCTTGATCGCGTCGATGACGTAGAGCCTCAAGGTCATGCGGTTGAAGCCGAACTGTTGCTCGATCCGGAAGGTGTTCCACAGCTCGAAGGGCAGGTCCAGCAGCATGCCGATCAGTGCAAAGGCGGCCAGCAGGCTCAATTGATAGCCCATCATGCCGAGCGGCTCGGCGGTGAGGCCGTAGATCCAGCCGTTCAAGGCGTCGAGCCCGCCCAGCAGCGTCCAGCCCAGCAGCAGGGCGCTTTCGAACGCCAACGCCAGCAGTCCGAATCGGCCCTTTGCCACCGTGTAGTCAGCCGCCTTCTCATGCGCAGCCAAGGGCACGCTGGCCGCGAAAGCAGCTGGCACTTGCCCACGATGCGCCATCACATGGCGCATCTGACGACTGCTCAGCCAGAACTTCGTGGCGAGGCTCACGATGAGCGCCAACGCGAACAAGACGCTCAGCAGTGGTGCGGACAGGGGAGGTAGAAATGCGCTGGTCGACATGGGCGAAGTGTAGGGCTGCCACAATAGAGACCGTTCAAGAACCGAAGGAAGCCCCATGAGCAGCAGCCCGGACATGCCGAGCGCAGCCCCCACGCTGGCCATCAGCGATACCAACCTGATCTGGATCGATCTGGAGATGACCGGCCTCTATCCGGACACCGACCGCATCATCGAGATCGCCGTCGTGGTCACCGATGCGAACCTGAACGTGCGCATCGAAGGCCCGGTGTTCGCCATCCACCAGAGCGATGAAACCCTGGACAAGATGGACGCCTGGAACAAGGGCACGCACGGCCGCAGCGGCCTGATCGACCGCGTCAAGGCCTCGACCATCACTGAGGATGAGGCCGTGGCCCAGACCATCGCCTTCCTGAAGCAGTACGTGCCGGCCAACAAGTCGCCGATGTGCGGCAACAGCATCTGCCAGGACCGCCGGTTCCTGGCCAATTACATGCCCAAGCTGGAAGAGTTCTTCCACTACCGCAATCTCGACGTCACCACTTTGAAAGAACTGGCCAAGCGCTGGAAGCCGGCGATCCTGGACGGCTTCAAGAAGGCGCAGGCGCACACCGCGATGGCTGACATTCACGAGTCCATCGAAGAGCTGGCGTACTACCGCGAGCATCTCCTGAGCCTCTGAAGACGCTGCGGTCCATCAAGCCATGAGCGAGCTGCACCGTCCGGAGGATCTCTGGGCGGCATTCGATTTCCCACGCCATCCGCTGGCCCGCGAGGACGGCGAGCGCATGCGCGGCGCTTTCTATGCGCCGCCTGCGCGCCGGCTGCGTGCCGAGCGGCTGGACCAGGTGGCTGGCGTGCTGGCAGAGGCTCATGCGGCAGCGCGCGCCGGTGCCTGGGTGCTGGGAGGCCTTCGCTATGAGGCTGCGCCGGCTTTCGATGCGGCGCTGCAAGTTCGATCCAGCGACCAGGCTTTGGCCGAGTTCGCCGTCTATCTCGATGAGCCGCAAGCCTGGCCCCAAGCCAATGCTGAAGGCACCGGCGTGCTGGGCTGGCATGACAGCCAGGGCGATGCCGATGAGGCGGCGCAGATCGAGCGCATCCGCGAATACATCCGCTCGGGTGATTGCTACCAGGTCAACCTGACCACGCGTATTCATGCCAAGGCTGCCGCGCCCGATCTGGGCCGGGCTTTCCTGGCCTTGCATGCCAGCCAGCCGGGTGGCTTCTCGATCTTCCTGCGCGAAGCGGGCGTGGCGAGTGTGTCGCCGGAGCTCTTCTTCGATTGGCGTGCCTTGCCTGAGGGCCCGCGCACCTGGCTGCTCGCAGCCCAGCCGATGAAGGGCACGGCGCCGCGCGGCCGCGACGTGGTCGAGGATGAGGCGGCTCAAGCCTACTTGCGCACCAGCGAGAAAGAGCGTGCCGAGAACCTGATGATCGTGGACCTCCTGCGCAACGACATGGGTCGCATCGCCTCGCTGGGTTCGGTCCGCGTGCCGCGCTTGTTCGAGCTGCATGCCTTGCCGACAGTCTGGCAGATGACCTCCACGGTCACGGCCGTCAGCCGCCCCGGCACCACGCTGGCCGAGGTGTTTGGCGCCTTGTTTCCTTGTGGCTCGGTCACTGGGGCGCCAAAGATCCGGGCGATGGAAATCATTGCGGAACTGGAGCCCGAGCGGCGCGGCTGGTACTGCGGCGCGCTGGGCCTGATCCAGCCTGGCGGCGTGGCCACTTTCAATGTGCCCATCCGGACGGTGGAGCAGGGCGCAGACGGCGCCTTGCGCTGTGGCATCGGCAGCGCGATCACGCTCGATTCGTCGGCCGACGCCGAGATTGCCGAATGGCGCGCCAAGATGCGGTTCTTGCGTCGCGCCGAAGGGCCGATTGCGGCGCTGGAAACCCTGCGCCTGGAGGAGGGCGAGTTCGTGCGGCTCGCCGCCCATCTGGCACGCCTGCAGCGCACCGCCCATCACTTCGGCATCAAGCTGCAGCCGGCCAAGCTGCGCAGCGCCCTGGCCGAACTCGCCGCTGCTCATCCCACCGGAGCCTGGCGCCTGCGTTTGACCGTCGCCGCGGATGGCCGCCTCAGCACTGATTTGCAGGCCTTGGCTGACACACCGTCGCCAGTGCTTCTCGCCCTCGCGCCGCATGCCATCGACACCGATGGCGCCGCGGCCGAGTTCATTCAACACAAGACCACGCGCCGCGAACTCTACGAAGCCTTCGCTGCGCACAAGCCGGCCGAGGCCTTCGATCTCCTGCTTTGGAATGCTCGCGGCGAACTGACCGAAGGCACGTTTGGCAATATTGCCTTGCTGCTCGATGGCAAGTGGCTGACGCCAACGCTGGCCAGCGGCCTGCTGCCCGGCGTGTTGCGAGAAGAGCTGCTGGCCCAGGGCCGCATCAGCGAAGCGCGCCTGACCGTGGACGATCTTCAGCGGGCCACCGGCCTGGCCTTCTTCAACAGCTTGCGGGGCTGGTGCCCGGCCGAGCTGCTGCCCTCCGACCCTCCCGCTGCGCGTTTCTCGCGCGGCGCCTGACCTGAATTCTTTCCTTCCTCCATGGCTACAACGACCAAGAGCCGCCGCAAGGCGGACGCTGCGCTTTCCGAAGCGCTGACCACGCCCGTGACATCAAGCGACGCCGCGACGCCAGCTGCCGAGCCTGACAGGCAGGCGGCGGAGCATCCGGCCCGCAAGCCAGCTGCCAAGAGGACCGCACGCAAGCCCAAGGCCGCAGCGACCAAGCCGAGCATTCCTTTTGCCGAGCTGCTGGCTGAGCCTCAGGCTGACCTGCCGGCTGAACTGCCTGCACAGACGCTTCCAGCAAGCCACAGCGAAATCTGGCTGAACGATGGCCTTTCCCGCGAGCTCTGCTGGCGCGCCGGCACGGCGGCGCCGCTGGCGCTCTGCGAAGCTGCCGCAGCCCTGTTCGGAGAAGACGGCGCGTTGGACGCAGAGCAAGCGCAGACGCTGGATGGCTTGCTGGCCCTGTCTGCGGAGCTGGGCCATGAACTCCGCGTCGCTCCAGCGGTGTGGGAGCAACTCAGCTTCGCGGCAGATGCACGCGAGCGCGTTCGCCGACTGGAAACCACGCTGGCTGAAGGCGCCGACCTGCATGCGCTGGCTGCCTTGCGCCAGCCTTTGCCCGAGTTCCAATGGGAGGCCGCCCTGTTTGCGCTGTGCGCCGGACGCTCGCTGATTGCGGACGATCTGGGCCTTGGTCATCGCGCTACTGCCCTGGCTGCGCTGCAGCTGTGGCGTCGCTTGTTTGGCCTTGGTAGCGTCGTGCTGCTGGCGCCGCTGGAGCGCCATGCGGCTTGGGTCGGCGATGCTGAGGCCTGGCTGGGCGGCTGGCCGACTGGCCTGCAGCTCCTGGAGCCGGGCGAAGCACCTCTGGCCGATGCAGAACTCTTGATCGTCGATGGCGTTCAATTGCTGGAGGGCCTGCCGCTGGTAGCGACACCGCACCTGCTCTTGCTGGCGGATCGCGAGCTGCTCGGTGAACCGCTGCTGGGCGAACTGGTCGACTGGATCGACAGCAATCGCCGCGGCCCCTTGCGCGTGTGGTGCGACGAGGCCGCTGCGGCCGGCAAGCGGCAGCAACGCGAGCTGCTGCAGACGGTGATGCTGAGCCGCCGCAAGCGCGACCTGCTGCCGCGCCTGCCTGTGGTGTTGGAGCAGGCCTGGTGGTCTGGCGATGCTGTCGAGCTTGATGCGCAAGCGATGGCGCAGCTGCAGCATTTGCAGGAGCGCTGGCAGTCGCAGCGCTACCTGAGCGCTGGTGAGCAACTGCGTCTGATGAGCGCGCTGCAAACCCTGCGACAAGTGGCTCAATCGCCTTCGGCACTGAGCATCAAAGGCCGGCAAGTGCTCGATCTGCTGCCGCAGCTCATTCCTGCCGCAGCCCAGCGCGTTGCGATGTTCGCTCAAGCGGACGCGACCGTGCAGGCGCTTGCTGCGAGATTGCGTGAACAAGGCCTGGCCGTTGCCGAGCTGCTGCTGGCGCAGACGCCCGAGCAGCGCCAGACTCAGGTGGATGCCTGGCGTGGCGATGCACGGCTGGTCCTGGCCGCCTGCGATGCTGCTTGCACTGGCATCGACCTGCAACATGAGCTTGCCGCGCTGATTCACGCCGACCAGCCCTGGAATCCGGCTCAGCGGGTCCTGCGTGCGCGACGTCTGAATGGTGACACCGGTCGCGGGCTGCCGGCCTGGAATCTCCTGATCAAGGGCAGTTTCGATGCGCTGCAGCGCGCCGCCCAAGCCGGGAAAGAACAATTGCCCGCGGCCACGCTGGACTTCGAACTCGGCGCACGGCCATTCCTGGCCGCAGCCGACCTGGTCACGCTGATGGATGCGCTCGCCGGTCAGAATTCACAAAGCAGGGCTTGCTGGTAAAAACCCTAGCGTGCTATAGTCGCGGCTTCGCTGCAGGACACCACGGGGTGAATGCAGCGGGTTCGTACGTCTCCTCTGACCTCGTTCAGGCCGCTTCTCTCCATCTCCGAGAGGTTCACAAGCGCAGCACTGAACACCCTCGGGTTCGGTCGGCGGCGATGCCGTCGCTTTGACTGTTCCCCCGGCGCCGCACCGGCCCCTTGATTCCAATTCAATGAATCAGGCCATCGTCCTTGACGATGACCAGGTGTGCGACGCGAGCTTGTCTCCCAGCGACTTCACTGTTCCTGCCTGCAGCGCCAAAAACAGCTGAGGCCGGAATTGTCTTGCTCGGCTCTCGCCAGGCAAGGCATGGTTTTGTTGAAAGAAAATCGATGTCATTCGAAACACTCGGCCTGCACGAAGCTCTCCTGCGCGCCGTCAAGGAATCCGGTTACGAGACCGCCACCGAAGTGCAAGCCCAGGCGATCCCGCACGGCCTGGCTGGCAAGGACCTGATGGGTTCCTCGCGCACCGGTTCGGGCAAGACCGCCGCCTTCATCCTCCCGGCCCTGCAAAAGGTGCTGGACCACCGCGCCACCGACACCGCCCGTCCGCGTGGCAAGAACTTTGGCCCGCGCGTGCTCGTGCTGGCTCCCACCCGCGAACTGGCACAACAAGTGGCCAAGGCCGCACAGACCTACGGCCGCTACGTGCCGGGCCTGCGCATCTGCACCGTCCTGGGCGGCATGCCCTACCCGCTGCAGATCAAGCAGCTGACCAGCTCGCTTGACATCCTGATCGCCACCCCGGGCCGTCTGATCGACCACCTGCAATCCGGCAAGGCCGTGCTCGAGAACGTGCAGATGCTCGTGCTCGACGAAGCCGACCGCATGCTGGACATGGGCTTCATCGACGACATCAAGATGATCGCCGAGCGCACGCCGGCCGAGCGCCAGACCGTGATGTTCAGCGCCACTTTCGCCGGCCATGTCGGCCGTCTGGCTCAAGACCTGCTGAACGACCCGATCCGTGTCGACGTTGCGTCGCACACCGACACCCACGAGAACATCACCCAGCGCCTGCACTGGGCTGACAACAACCACCACCGCGACCAGCTGCTCGAATCCATCCTGGGCGAGTCGACGCTGGACCAGGCCGTGGTGTTCACGTCCACCCAGCGCGATGCCGACTGGCTGGCCGAGCGCCTGCACGAGATCGGCCACGCTGTCGCTCCGCTGCATGGCGGCATGCCGCAAGGTCGTCGCAATCGCGTGCTGATGGCTCTGCGCCGTCGCGAAGTGCGCGTGCTGGTTGCCACCGACGTGGCCGCCCGCGGTATCGACGTGCCGACAATCACCCACGTGATCAACTACGGCCTGCCCATGAAGGCCGAGGACTACGTGCACCGCATCGGCCGTACCGGCCGTGCCGGTCGCGAAGGCCTGGCCGTGACCATCGCCTGCCGTGACGACGTGTCGATGATCCGCCGCATCCAGCAGTTCACCACCCAGCAGATCCCGGTTGCTCACATCGAAGGCCTTGAGCCCAAGACGCAAGAGCCGCGCATCTTCCCGCCGCGTCCTGGTGGCGAGCGTGGATTCGAAGACCGTGGCCCGCGCCAGGGTTATGCCAACAAGAGCGGCTTCAACAACAAGTTCGGCAGCAAGCCTTTCCATCGCGATGGCGGCCGCCCGTCCTTCAATCGTGACGGTGGCGCGCCGGCTTTCAATCGTGACGGCGGCGGCTATCAAGCCAACCGTGGCGAAGACATGGGTTTCCGCTCGACCGAACCGCGCAGCTTCAGCGGCGACCGCAAGCCCTTCGAGGCGCGCAGCTTCGACCGCGGCCATGACCGTGGCTTCGACAACGGCGGCCAGCAAGACCGTGGCTTTGCTCCGCGTGGTGAGAAGCCTGCATTTGCTCCGCGTGGCGACAAGCCTGCGTTCGGTGGCAAGCCCAGCTTCGGTGCCAAGCCTTCGTTCCAGCGTGAAGGTGGCGATCGCCCGTCCTTCGGCGGTGATCGTCGCGGCCCCGGCGGCCCTGGCAAGCGTCCCGGCCCGCAAGGCGGCGCCCCGCGTCGCGGTGGCTTCGGTCGCTGATCAATTGCTCTAGCGATTGAACCCATGAAGCCCACCTCGGTGGGCTTTTTGCATTCCAATCAGCAGCCATGCCAGAAGCGACCAGAGATACCGGGAAACTGAGCCAGTGGGACGACACCAAAGGCTATGGCTTCATCACGCCTGATGCCGGCGGCCCCAAGCTTTTCGTCCACATCAAGTCTTTTGGCTTGCGTGCGCGCCGCCCGTTTGTCGGCGAGAAGCTGAGCTATCTGCCCGGGCAGGATGCGCAGGGCAAGGCGCGCGCCTTGAAGGTGCACAGCCTTGAGCCCAAGCCGGTCGCGCCCGCGGCGGCGCCAAAGCGCAAGGCCGCGTCCGCCGACAAGGGCGACATCAGCATCGGCCTGGTGCCGGCCTTTGCTTCGCTCTTGCTCTTGTGCCATCTGATGTGGCCTTTGCCCCAGGCAGTGCTGGGTATCTACATGTCGATGAGCATGGCGACCTTCATCGTCTATGCGCTGGACAAGCGTGCCGCTCGTCTTGGTGGCTGGCGCGTGAAGGAGGCGACCTTGCACGGCCTGGCACTGGCATGTGGCTGGCCTGGTGCCATGCTGGCCCAGTCGATCTTGCGACACAAGAGCATCAAGGCCAGTTTCCGGCGCATGTTCTGGCTGACCGTGTTGCTCAATGTTGGTGGCTTCGTCTGGCTGTTCACGCCGCTGGGCATCGGCCCTTGGCAAAGGCTGATGGCATGACGGTGGCATTGCGACCGCTCTGCGCCATCGACGTGCCGGCGGTCTTGAGGCTGCAGGCGCAATGCTATGAAGCGCAGTACCTGGAAAGCTCGCTGGCCTTTGAAGCCAAGCTGGCTGCGGCCGAGCCGCATCAAAGCAGCTGGATCGCAGCCCGTGGGGAAGAGGCGCTCGCCTATGTGGTGGCGCTGCCGGTGTGCATGCAAACGCTGCCCGCGCTCGACGCGCCGAGCATCACGCCGCCCGCGCAGCCTGAGCTGCTCTATCTGCACGACCTGGCCGTGGCACCTGAGGGTCGCGCACTGGGGCTCGGTCGTCGCTTGGCCGAGCAGGTCGAGCAAAGCGCCCGAGCGCTGGGCCTCGAGCGCATTGGCCTCATCGCCGTGCAAGGTTCGCAGGCCTACTGGCAGCGGCAGGGCTTCGTCGCCATCGAGCCACTGCCTGCAGTGCTGGCGGCCAAGCTCGCCAGCTTTGGCTTGGACGCCCGTTGGATGGAGCGTCGGCTGAATTGAACGCCGATTCAGGCCCGGGCCGACAACTCACCCAGTCCCGCGAAGCTGATCGCCACGAGCTGGCCCGGGCGCAGTGGCAAGTTGCCGGTCCAGGAGCCGGTGGTGACCACCGTGCCTGCGGGCACCGTGCGCCCCTCGCGGCAGGCGAAGCGCAGCCAGTGGGGCAGCAGCCAGGCGGGGTCGATCAATGAATGCGAGCCCACGCGGCGCACGGGCTCTGCGTCGCCGATGCAAATCTGGCAGGCCTGCGTCGACCAGTCGCGCTTGGGCTGCAGCGGCAGCCAGGGGCCGAGCAGCAGGGCGGCATGCGATTGCAGATCAGCCTGGCGCAATGAGTCCGGCGCCGCGCTGCCCTCCCGCCAGCGCGAGGCTGTGAGCTCGATGGAGATGGCCATCGCGTCGCAGAGGGCCAGCGCCGCGGCCTGGTCCAGGCCGGCTGCCAGTTCATCATCCACCTGGCGGCCGATCCGGAAAGCAATTTCCGCCTCGGCCCCGCCGTTCGCAAGCCAGAGGCCGCAAACCTCCAGGGACTCCGCCGCCCGGGCCTGCTGCATTCGCGAGCTGGGCAAGGGCGAATGCCCCAGGCGCTGTGGGTCACGCGCCGGGCCGCCGGACTTCCAGGTGCGCGCGGGGTGAGCATCGAGGGTTTCGGCGACAGCATGCTGAACCGCCACGATCTCGCTTGCGTCGGGCAAGGGCCAGGCCGCAGCATCCAAGGCCTCGCGATTGTGATGCGCCTGGAGCAGAGCGTTGGCAAGTGCCGGCATTGCTTGTTGCGTCATCTCAGCTCAGCGCAGTTGCAGTATTTCGCAGCGCTTGCTGTCGCCGGGGTTCGGGTCGGCGCCGAAGGCATCGTTGCTGCAGGCGCTGCCATTCCTGGCTTCGCGATAGACGTAGCGGCCTTGCGCGCCGTAGCGCAGCATGCCGGGGCCCTTGAAGCTGCAATAGCCGCCCTCGCGAGCGCACTGGCTCCAGGGCAGGCCTGAGGCGTTGTTGCCGCCATTGCCACCAGGCGATGCGTCGCTCTTGCGATACGCGCATTGCTTGGCCAGGCCGGGGCTCGGGTCGCCAAATACGCCGTTGTTGCAAGGGATGCCGCCGCTGCCGGCTTGTCTGTCGGCATAGCGGCCATCAGCGCCATAGCGGACCTTGACAGTGCCGCTGCCTCCCGGGACCCGGCAGTAGTCGCCCTCGTTGGCGCAGACCACCCAGTCGCGGTCCCTGTCGCCACCCCACCAGCCGCGGTAGCTGGCGTGCTGTCGCCAGCCCATCGACAGTTCGCAGCGCTTGCGTACACCTTCTTTCGGGTCTGATCCGAAAGCATCGACCGTGCAGGCCTGTGCGTCGCGCACCACCTTGAAGGCATAGCTGCCGGCGGCCCCGAAACGCACCAAGGCTTCACCCTTGATGCGACAGGTCTGGCCTTCCTCGGCGCAGGGGGTCCAGTCGCTCTGTGCCTGGGCCGAACCGAGGGTTGCGAGCCACACGGTGGCGGCAAGGAGTGCTTGGTAGCTTCGTTTCATGGGGTTTCCTTTTGAGGCGATATCGGGTTCGATGCGCCAGCCGGAGCGGGCGCTGAATGCAACGGAGGTGCGAGCACTGGCTGCTCGGGTTGACTCCTGAAATGCGGCGACATGATCTGCACACCGGCAGCGTTGAAGGCATCCTGGATGGCTGCATGCAGCCGGGAGAGCACGGCCACGCGCTCGATCGGCCGGTCGATGCTGACGATCAGCTCGTACTCGACATAAAAATCCGACAAGGCACGCTGAAACACGCGCGGAGCTGGCTCGGCTCGCAGGCCTTCGGTAGCGCGCGCGGCAGATTCGAGCAGTTGGTGCACTTGGCGCCAGGGCGCGTCATAGCCGATAGTGACCTGTGTGGAGAGCAAGGTGCCTTGCGATTCAGCCAGCTTGGAATAGTTGTGGATGGGGCTGGCTATCAGCACCGCATTCGGGATGGTGATTTCCTCGTTGCGCAGATTGAGCAGTTTGGTGGCGAGCGGCGCGACCTCGATCACCACGCCTTCGACACTGCCCACTGCAACGTAGTCGCCCTTGCGCAGCGCACGGGCATAGATCACCAGCAGCCCGCTCATGGCCTGCGTGACGATGCCGGTGGCGCCCAGGGTCACCATCAGGCCGATCAGGACCGACAGCCCCTTGAAGGCATCGGTGTTGGCGCCGGGTAGGTAGGGATAGGCAATGGCGATGCCCAGCACCCAGACGCCGGCACCAACGATGCGTCTAGTGGCCGGCGTGGTCTCGGGATGCAGCAGCGGTACCGAGATGCGGCCCCGCTGCACGGCATCGAAGAAATAGCCCATCGCGTCGGAGACGGCGCGCGTCAGCAGCAGCACCATGGCAATGGTGACCAGGCCCGGCACGCTGCCGGCAACACCTTGCAGCAACCAGTCAAGCCGCTCGGCCCACCAGCGCTGCAGCTCGTGAGCCAACGGTTCGGTCAGCGCAAAAGCGCCGAGCACAAGGCGCAGCCAGGCATAGAGCAGCCCGGCCACCATCAGCCAGTGCACGATCTGCAACAGCCGTTGCACAAGCCGTGCCGCCAGTTCGCGCCAGTCCAGCATTTGCTGGTTGAGGGAGAGGCGGCGGCGCCGCAGTTCGATGGCGCGGGCCATGCGGCCCATCCCGAAGGCCAAGCCCCACAGCAACAGACTAGCTCCAAGGCTGACAAGGCCGGCGCGCGCCAGGCCCTGCCAGAGCAGCGGTCGGTCACGCGTGCGGTGCCAGGCTTCGCGCGCTTCCTCGAGCCGTCCCAGCGTGCGGCGCGTCAGCGCCTCCAGGTTGTCGGTGTGCGCTTCTGCTTCCAGGTCGCCTTCGAGCAACGAGAACAGCAAGTGGTCGCCCAGCAGTATTTGCTGCCCACTGGCATCGCCGAGCTTGAACGGCAGGGCGCGCAATGGTGCATCGAGCTCGGCGGCGGGTAGATTGGCGATGCGCACGAGCGCACGCTCGACGCGGGCCTGCGGTGCCGCACCGGCCAGGCTCGCGCGCAGTACGACGATGTCTCGATTCAGCCAGCGCATGGTGGCTTCGGGCGTGGCTGCTTGCTCTGCCTGCGCCATTGCACAGGCGGTGATTAGCAGGGTCAGCAAAAGGCGAGCGAGTGTCGGCATGTGAAGGTCCTGAGCATGTCGCCGGGGGCGCTGCTTGACAGCGTAGCATCGCAGTGGCCAGGGCAGCGCCAGGCCCTGTCCCTGAAGCAGGCACTGCATCGGTGCGATCAGCGCGCCGCCCGGCCACAAAGCCTTTACATCGGCGTGCTGTAATTTTGGCGTGATCTCCATATTCAATCGCCATGCGCCCGCGGCGCTTACCCTCAAGACCTGGCCCCATCTCATCTGCGCCTTGCTGATGCTCGGTGCGAGCCAAGGTGTGCGAGCACAGAATGCAGACCTTGTCCCGCCAGGCAAGCCGGCTCAGCCGGCCAGTGCCTTGGCCGCCGCAGTGCCAGCCTCGGCGCCGGCCAGCGCGCCGCAATCGATGCCGCGCGTCGAGATCAGCGGCACACCCGAGACCGACGAGAGCAACCGGCGCCGCCAGAACGCCGCCATGTCGATCTATGGCCGCGAGGAGCTGGACCGGCAGGGCGACATCGACGTGACCGACGTGCTCAAGCGACTGCCCGGCGTCTCGATGGACGGTGGTGCGCCGCGTCTGCGCGGCCTGGGCGGCGGCTACACCAAGGTGCTGATCAATGGTGAGGATGCGCCGCCCGGCTTCTCGCTGGACACACTGGCGCCCGGCGATGTGGAACGCATCGAGGTGGTCAAGGGCGCCACGGCCGAGTTTCCGGGCGTGGCTGGCACCATCAATATCGTGCTGCGCGAGCCGCCGAAGTCGCGCTCGCGCGAATGGCGCGGCGGCTTGAACTTCCGTGCGGTACAGCCCGGCGGCAGCCAGGCGTTTCAGTGGGGCGATCGCATTGGCGGCTTCTCCTATGTCGTGCCGGTCAGCGTGGCTCGTTCGGCCCAGGGTACCGAATACCTGAGCGACCGGATCTCGCGCACGCCGGCCGGCGAGGTGCAGGAGCAGGAGATCAGCGGCAAGGATGTGGGCCGCAGCGGCAACGGCCAGATCGCGCCGCGCATGCAGTGGAAGTTCTCCGAGCTGGACACACTGACCGCCGGCGCTTTCCTTCAGCACAACGAGTCGCGCAGCCACAGCCAGCGCGAGTTCACCACCTTGCAGGGCACGCCCTGGCTGACCGCTGGTGATGGCTCGCAATCCGAAGGCGAGAGCGATATCAGCCGCGTCAATGCCCAATGGCAGCGCAAGTTCAAGGAAGGTGGCAAATTCGAGCTGAAGGCCTCCTGGCAAGACACCGAGCGCACCACGCTGGGTCACTACGAATCTCGTCGTTCCGACGGCAGCCGGCCGGTCGTGCGCGACTCGCGCACCGAGTTCGAGGAGTCGCGCACCCTGGTCGGTGCACGCTGGAACCAACCTGTGGGTGAAGCGCACACGCTGGTGGCCGGTATTGATGTCGAAAGCCGCCAGCGCGATGAATTGCGCCGGGTCTGGGACTATGGCATCGAGCGCCTGGACAGCGCCACCGGCATTCCATTCGCTGCCGACATTCAGCAGACAGCGGTCTTCATGCAGGACGAATGGACGCTCACCGAGCGGCTGTCCATGTTGCCCGGCGTGCGCGTGCAGGAAGTGCGCACGCGCAGCGGCGATGGCAGCGGGCCGATCAACAACGTGGCCCGCACCACTTCGCCGGTGCTTCACCTGAACTACCGCTTCGACCCCAAGGGGCGCGACCAGATCCGCGCGGCATTGACGCGCAGCTTCAAGCTGCCCGATCTCAACTCGCTGGTGGCCCGCTATGTGCTCAACGGCAACTACGAACGCAATGAGACCAACACGCCGATCGCGGCCGACCGCGCCGGCAATCCGCTGCTGAAGCCCGAGCTTTCTACCGGTCTGGACCTGGCCTATGAGCATTACCCGAGCGCTGGCGGCGTGTTCAGCGTGGGCATGTTCTACCGGCGCATCGACGGCCTGACCCGCCAGCGCATCAGCCTGGAGGACAACCCGGCGCCGGGCGTGGTCGATGTGCCGCGCTGGGTGTCGCGGCCGGTCAATCTGGCGCGCGCCACCAGCGTGGGGCTGGAGCTGGAAGTCAAGGGCCGCGGCGAAGACTGGCTGCCGATGTTCTTCGCGCGCGGGCGCGAAAGCGGTTTGCAGCTGCGCGCCGCATTCAACTTGTATCGCTCGCGCGTCGAGCAGGTCGAGGGCCCGGACAACCGGCTCGAAGCGCAGCCCCCCTGGCTCGCGAACATGGGCTTCGACTGGCGCATTCCCAGCCATGCAGCCTGGACCGTCGGTGCCAGCCTGGTGATGCAGCCGGGTTACCGCACGATCCAGACGGACCGCCAGATCGCCCGACGCAGTGCCGTGCGCAATATGGATGCCTTCATCTCCTGGCGCATGGACCGGATGACGCAAGTGCGCCTGGGGGTTTCCAATATCCTTGCGGCCGACAATGTGAACGCCAGCAGCGTGACCGATCTCGACGGCTTCTCGGCCGGCAGCAGCACGCGGCGCAACACCTTGCGAGCCATCAACGCGAGTTGGGTGCTGCGCTTCTGATTCCGCGCCGAACGAGACGGGCGGAATTCGTGCCGGGAATCCCGGACAATCCGCCCATCACTGCTTTTTTGATTTCAGCCCCATGAGCGATACCGCCGCCAAGCCCGAACTGCCTGACCACCTGTCCGTGGACCCGCGCAGCCCGCACTACAACGCCGCCATCGTCGAGTTCGATATCGGTATCCGCTTCAATGACAAGGAGCGCTTCGATGTCGAGGAATACTGCATCAGCGAAGGCTGGATCAAGGTGCCCGTGGGCCGCAAGGTCGACCGTCAGGGCCGTCCGCTGACGATCAAGCTCAAGGGCAAGGTCGAGTCCTTCTACAAATAGGCCAGAGGCCTCAGGCCTTCACGGGCATCAGTACGCAGCGCAGCCAGACATTGGTGCCCGGTTCGACCTTGTAGTTCAGCAGGAACTTTTCGGCTGTCGAGTTGCGCTTGACGAAGCGCAGCCCGAGCAGGTTGCCAAAGTCGCCCAGCGGCCGCTTCCAGGCCGTTTCGACGATGCCGTTGAACCAGGTCACCGAGTCTTCGCCTTCCTCGCCCAGCAGGAGCACCACATCATGGCGCTCGGCACTGAAGTCGTCGGCCGCGCTGATCAGCACCTGCAGGCCGCCGTCGCTGATGTTCATCACCAAGCCGGCCGGCGCCTTGTTGAACTCCACCTTGCGGAAGGCCCAATCCGGCAAGAGGCCGCGCTCGTTGGACGGCGAGAAAAAGCTCACGCGCGGATGCTGGCGGTGTTCGGCAAATTCATCGGACATCGGTCGGGCTCCTCTTGGGTCGCGTCGTTGAGCGAATGCTCCATCATCGCCCAGGCGGTGGCCTTGGCAGCGCTCATATCGGGTAAGTCCCAGCGTGGTTCCCGCTTGCGCTGCACAAGTTCTCACTGGAAATCCGCTCGACCCTGATCCTGCGGTGGTGCAAGGTGAGGGGCGCTGGCAACAGCGTTCACGCCGGCGTCATCAGCGCCGGCCACCATGCAGGGCGAATCCACTGCAGGAGTCGCCATGAGCAGCATGCCCCAAGACCTCCGCGCCAGCCTTCGAGTCCGCACGGTCTGGATTTCAGATCTGCACCTGGGCACGCCCGGCTGTCAGGCCGATGCCTTGCTCGACTTCCTGCGCGAAGTCGAATGCGAGACGCTCTATCTGGTGGGCGACATCATCGACGGCTGGCAGTTGCGCCGCAGCTGGTACTGGCCACAAAGTCACAATGACGTGGTGCAGAAAATCCTGCGCAAGGCCCGCAAGGGCACGCGGGTGGTCTTCGTGCCCGGCAACCACGACGAGTTTGCACGCCGCTACGTGGCGCACAACTTCGGCGGCGTCGATGTGGTGGAAGACTGCATCCATGAAACCGCCGATGGCCGCAAGCTCTGGGTCACGCATGGCGACCTGTTCGACGGTGTGATCCAGTGCGCCAAATGGCTGGCGTATGTTGGCGACGCGGCTTATGAGTTCACGCTCAAGGTGAACCGGCACCTGAACCGATTGCGCGGGCGCCTCGGCCTGCCGTACTGGAGCCTTTCGCGCTATCTGAAGCTGAAGGTCAAGCGCGCGGTGAGCTATGTCTCGGATTTCGAGGAAGCCGTGGCCCGCGAGGCGCGCAAGCGCGGCGTGCACGGCGTTGTCTGCGGTCATATCCACCATGCCGAGATCCGCGAGATCGACGGCGTGCTCTATTGCAATGATGGTGATTGGGTGGAGAGCCTCACCGCCCTGGTCGAGCATGCGGAAGGACGGCTGGAGATCCTCGACTACAGCGCCCGCTCCGATGTGCATCGCCTGATCGACAGGGTGAAGAGCGGCCGCGTGCTGGCGCCGGTGGAAGACGCGCTGAGCTAGCTGGTACCGTCAGCGCTGCCGGCGGTACCAGCGGTCCAGTGCCGCTTCGCGTGCCAGCTCGCGCGCCAGGCCCTGCGGCCGCCAGCGCTCATGGCTCATGGCGGCGCGGGCAATGAAGTCGAGCCACACCAGGTGGCGTCGCAGCACGCGCTGCTGGCGGTGCTCGATCAAGGGGTTGAAGATGCCGTAGCGCGAGAACAGCTGGCGCGGATTCTTCTTGATCCACAGCCAGGAGCCCATCTCCAGCGTGAGCGGCAGGAAGGCATGTTCTCCGTGGTCGCGACGACTGGCGAGATACAGGTGATCCCAGAGGTCGCCATGGCATAGGTAGTGGCGGCTCTGCGGCTCCATCATGTAGCGGTGGTGCAGTAGCGTGCTGTCCTGGATCCGTGCCAGCGCGTGCAGCTCGGCAAGATGCTCGATGGGCCTCGCGGTATGAGCAAACGGGAACCAGATGCGGTCAACAAAGCCGAAGCCTGAATGGCAGTCGACCGCGATGCTGAATCGATGCGGCAGCAGTTGCTCCTGCACAAGCTTGCACAGCGCCGCACTTTCCAGCTCCATCGCAGCGCCCTGCGGCCCGCGGTACCAGGGCAGGCGCGCACTGATACGCTGGCCGCCCACCAGGGCCGGCGCGCCAGCCTCCGCCGAGATCGGCGCATTGCGCATCAGGTCGACGCCGTTCGGATTGGCGCGCGTGCCCATCAGGAGGCCGCCGGGGTTGACCAGGGGCATGAAGACAAGCCGCATCGCGCTCAACATGCGATGCAGGCTTTCATCCCAGCGCAGGCGCGGCACCAGGCTGCGCAGAAAGGCCAGCACCACTTCGCTGCCGATGCGCTCCAGCCCGTGCACGCCGCCGAAGTAGCCGACAGCCGGCAGCGATGGGTCGGCATTGCCCAGCGTGAACGCCAGCAGCGGCAGCTCGCGCTCGCCCAGGCTGACCCGACCCAAGTCGTGCATTTGCAGAAGCCCGCCGGCCTGCGAATGCAATTGCAGCAGTTGCTCCAGCTCGGGCAGGGGTTTCAGATCGATGCTCACCTTGGGTTGCCATCGTGCCGCCATCAAGTTGTCATCTGATGACGCGAGCATGACGGCGTCGCATCCACGCATCGAGGCGCCGCCGTGAAGCCTTCATCAACTCATCGCCTGGTCCAGCAGATCGCTGTTGCAGCCGCCTTGATCGGCGGCCTGCGCGAATGCCTGGCCCTGGCCTGGGCGCAGCGCCACCGCCGCCGCGCCTGAGCTGGCGCGGCCCTGCAGCCGCTACCATGCGGGCAGTTCCAATACCGCCCGCTCATGTACGCGAAATTCTTTGGCCTGCAACAGGAGCCGTTCTCTATCGCGCCTGACCCTCGCTACCTCTTCATGAGCGAGCGGCATCGCGATGCCTTGGCGCACCTGCTCTATGGCCTGCATGGTGGCGGCGGCTTCGTGCTGCTGACGGGTGAGATCGGCGCCGGCAAGACCACCGTCTGCCGCTGCTTCCTGGAGCAGATCCCGCAGGGCTGCAACGTCGCCTACATCTTCAACCCCAAGCTCACGGTGCACGAGCTGCTGAAGACGATCTGCGAAGAGTTCCATGTCAAGCATGAGCATCCGGCGGGCGAGGCACAGACAGTCAAGCAGTACATCGATCCGCTCAACGAGTTCCTCTTGCGCACGCATGCGCAGGGCCAGAGCAATGTCCTGATCATCGACGAGGCGCAGAACCTTTCGGCCGAAGTGCTGGAGCAATTGCGCCTCCTGACCAACCTCGAGACCAATGAACGCAAGTTGCTGCAGATCGTCCTGATCGGCCAGCCCGAGCTGCGCGCCATGCTGGCCCGACCCGAGCTGGAGCAGCTCGCGCAGCGGGTGATTGCGCGCTTCCATCTCGAGGCGCTGTCGGAAGCGGAGACAGCGCAGTACATCGAGCACCGCCTCGGCGTGGCAGGCTTCTCCGGGCCCATGCCTTTCGACCGCAAGGCCAGCCGGCGCATCCACCAGCTCACGCGCGGCGTGCCGCGGCGCATCAACCTGCTATGTGATCGCGCCTTGCTGGCGGCCTATGCACTCGGTCGCCACGATGTCGAGCGCAAGACGCTGGACCGCGCAGCTGCGGAAGTGTTTGAGGGTGGCATTCACTCGGCGGCGCAGCGGCGCTGGATCTGGCCGCTGGCGGCGGCCGGTCTGCTGGGCGCGGCGGGCGTGGCGGCCGTCACGGCCACGCGGGGGACGCATGAGGCCGGGCCCATGCCGCCGGCCATCACCGCAGCCGCCAGCGCACCGGTCGCAGCGTCGGCGCCTGCTGTTGGCGCATCGGCTCCCGTGGCTGTCAGCGACGGCCCTGTCGTCGCACTGCGCAGCGAGGCTGAAGCCTGGCGTGCACTGGGCGCAGCCTGGCATCTGGACTGGCCTGCGAACGATCAACCATGCCAGGCCTGGCGGGCGCTGGATCAGCCCGTGCTCTGCTTCAAGAGCAGCGAGGGTGGCCTCGCCCTCTTGCGCCAGCTGGGGCGGCCCGCGGTGTTGACGCTGCATGATGAAGCCGGCCAGCTCAGCTATGTGACCCTGGTCGGCCTGGGCGATGGCCATGCGAGCTTGCGCGCCGGCGAGCAGACCCAGACCGTCAGCCTGCTTGCGCTCAGCAAGCTCTGGCGCGGCGAGTTCGTCACCTTGTGGCGCTCGCCCCCTGGCTATCAACAGGGCAGGGCAGCGGTGAGTGCCGAGCTGTCCGGCTGGCTGGATCAGCAGCTGCTCGCTGTCTTCAAGGAGAAACCGGCCGGCACACAGGCGCCCGATGCTGCGGCCTTGCAGGCCCGTGTCGCCACCTTCCAGCGCTCGCAAGGCCTGCGCAGTGACGGCGTGGCCGGGCCGGTCACCCTGATGCACCTGAGCCGGGCCGCCCGGGCCTTTGACGAGCCGCGCCTGCCGTCCGAGCTGCCACCGAAATAGCAGAGAAGAATCCGCGAGCCATGTCCTTCATCCTCGATGCCCTCCGCCGCGCCGATTCCGAACGGGAGCGC
Organism: Paucibacter sp. JuS9; assembly: GCF_044043925.2. Taxonomy (NCBI): domain Bacteria; kingdom Pseudomonadati; phylum Pseudomonadota; class Betaproteobacteria; order Burkholderiales; family Sphaerotilaceae; genus Roseateles; species Paucibacter sp. JuS9. Next base: position 2,145,417 of record NZ_CP194172.1, on the reverse strand, counting down.
GGCCGCGTGCCGGGCCTGCATGCGCAAGCCCATGCCATGTCTGCAGACCATGCGGCCGATGACCATGGCCCAGCCGGTGGCCGCTTCGGTGCCATGCAATGGCTTGTCGGCGGCGCAGCAGCGCTGGCGCTGGTCTTGCTCGGGGCCTGGGCCTCGACATGGCTCTCCGCGCCGGAACCGGTGCATCCGCCAGTCGTGGCCGTGTCTCCTGTTCAGCCGGCGCCCCTGTCCGCGCCGCCTCCCCGCAGTACGCCAGGTCTCGTCGAGTTGCAGGCACCGCCGCTTGCCGCGGCGCTGCCACCTGTTCAGCCCGCAGCTTCAGTGCTGCCGAAAGAGCAGGCGCTGCCGCTCTTGAGCCAGTTGCCCGAAGAGTTGCGTCGGCAGGTGCCGGCCCTGACCTCGGGCGGCTCGATGTATTCAGAGACGCCGGCCAGCCGCATGCTGATCCTGAACGGACAGCTCCTGCATGAAGGCGACCTGGTTGGCGGAGTCTTGCTGCTTGAAGAGATCAAGCTCAACGGCGCCGTGCTGTCGATCAAGGGTCAGAAGTTCCGCATCAGCTTCTGAGCTGAGCCGGCGCGCTCAATGTTCGTGCGAATCGATCACGCGCTCGATCCGTTTGCCGGGTCCGATGCACCCGCGAATGCAGGCCAGCCTCGTCAGGCCGCGTCTTCGTCGCGCAGGTTCAGCCGCTCCATGCGGTAGCGCAAGGTGTCGCGCGAGATGCCCAACAGCTTGGCGGCCTGCGTGACATTGCTGCCGCTTCGTTGCAGCGCGCGTTGCACCAGGCGGCGCTCGGCGCGCTCGAGATTGAGATCGTCTGCGTCGTCGTCGTCGCCGCTGCCTTGCGGCGGCTGTTGGCTACCCGCTGTCGACAGAAACCCGAACTCGCGGAGCCCGATGCGGGGGCCTGGCGCCAGCAGCAGGGCCTGTTCGATGGCATTGCGCAGTTCCCGTACATTGCCCGGCCAGGGGTAGCGCTGCAGCGGCAGCAGCAACTCCTCGCCGAGTTCGGGCAGCTCTCGCCGGTAGCGCTGGGCATGCCATTGCAGGAAATGCCGGGCCAGCAGCAACACGTCGGTGCCGCGCTCGCGCAGCGCGGGCACCGGCACTTCGATGATGCGCAGCCGGAAGTACAGATCGGCCCGGAAGCGCCCCTCGCGCACCATTTGCTCCAGCGGGCGGTGCGTGGCCGCAATCACGCGCACATTGGCCCGCTGCTCGCGAATGCCTCCCAGGCGACGGAAGCTGCGGTCCTCCAGCAGCTTCAGCAGCTTGACCTGGGTGGCTGGGTCCGCCTCGCCGATTTCGTCGAGGAAGAGCGTGCCGCCGCTGGCGGCCTCCACCAGGCCGATCTTGCGCTGGCGGGCATCCGTGAAGGCACCTTTCTCATAGCCGAACAGCTCGGCCTCGATCAGCTGCGGGGGCAGGGCGCCGCAGTTCAGTTCCACGAACGGTTGGCTCGCGCGAGCACCGCCGAAATGCAGGGCCCGAGCCACGAGTTCCTTGCCGGTTCCTGTCTCGCCCTGGATCAGCACGCTGGGTGGGTTGTCGTCCGACAGCTGCCGCTCCGCGCTCACGAGCAGGCATACGCGTTCTCGCAGCGCCGTGACCTGGGAGGACTCACCGATGATCTTGTCCAGGCCGCTGTGATTCGCCTCGCGCTGGCGGTAGTACTCGACACGGCTTTGCAACCGACCTTGTGCCAGCAGCCGTTCGAGCAGCAGGCGCAGTTCACTCAGCGCGAGCGGCTTGGCCAGATAGTCGGCTGCACCCTGCTTGATGGCCGAGACGGCGAGTTCGATGCCGCCATTGCCCGTCATCAGGACAACGCGCGCTTCGGCATCCATGGCGCGCAGCTTGACCAAGGCCTCCAGTCCGGTCTGGCCCGGGAGGTTGTGGTCCAGCAGCACGATGTCCGGCCGGAAGCTGGGGTAGAGCTCGAGGCCCTCCTCGGCGGAGCCGGCCACCTGCGTGGTCCAGCCCAGGCGCTGCAGGTAGGTCGCGATGTTGCGGGTCAGCACGGCCTCGTCATCGATGATGAGAATGGCCTGCCCGAATGCAGCGGGCTTCTCCGGCAAGGTGGAGCGCGAGGCGGTGTTCAAGCTGCGGCCCCCGTCGTGTCGGCCGGCAGGTCTGTCACGGGCAGATGCAGGTTCACTCGCGTTCCCTGGCCTGCAGGACTCTGCAGTTCGACATCGCCGCCCAGCCGCTTCAGGATGCGCTGCGACAGGGCCAGGCCGAGGCCCAGGCCGCGGGGCTTGGTGGTGTAGAAGGGCTTGAACAGGTTCTGCATCTGCGCAGTGCCGATTCCAGTGCCGCTGTCGATCAGTGTGATGAGCGCCAGCTGCCCGCGACGCGAGGCTTGCAGGCTGATGCGGTCACCCGCCTGGGTGGCCTCGGCCGCATTGGCGAGCAGGGAATTGAACACCTGGGCCAGCACCATGGGATCGGCGGCCACCTTGCCCAGCTCCTGCGGCATCTCGATCAAGAATTGCTTGCCCTGTCTCTTCAGCTCAGGGGCAAAACGGGCCACGGCATCGCGCAGCACCGCCGCGAGGTCGGCGCTGGTCTGGTGTTCCGAGGGATCGCTGGCGTAGGTGAGCAGGGTGCGCACCAGATGTTCGATGCGATCGACGTTGCGCATGGTTTCCGCATGCACCTCTGCCTGCTCGCCACCCAGTTCATGGTGCAGCTCGGCCGAGGTGCGAATCGAGACCAGCGGGTTGCGGATGCTGTGTGCCACGGCGGCCGAGAGCTCCCCGACGATGGCCAGCGCCTCGGCCTCGATCAGGCGACGTCGTTGGTCCTGCAAGGCACGCTCGGTATGCCGCACGAAGCCGACCAGTATCAGAAAGAGCATGGCACCACCTGCCACGGCGCCGAGCTGTATGAGGTGCTGGCCTGCGCGGATCGCGGCAAACAGGGCATCCGGCTGTCGATAGAGCTCGATCACGCCGATCTGTTCCTTTCCACTCTGGTCGAAGACCGGAAGGTAGTCTTCGACGAACATGACGTCGGCGCGCAAGCCCTGATGTTCGGCCTTGTGCGCCTTGTTGGCCGCTTCCTCATCTTCTTCCTCGCGGTGGACGACCACGCGCCCCCGCAGGGCTGCGTCCAGCTCGTCGTTGGAGGGGAAAGTATTGCCGATGAGCTCGGACCGGCTGGACCACAGCACCCGGCGGTTGGTTGCATAGACATTGGCGCGCAGCACGTCGGGCATGGCCGCGACATGGGCGAAGAACTCGGTGGTTTCCTTGCTCTCCGGGCCATCCGGGTCCTTGAAGAAGCTGCCGACCTGCTGGATGTTGGCGATGCTCTGCACGAAGTCGCGGCTGAGCGCCGCATCGCGTTCGAGCATCCGGGTCGCGAGGTAGTTGCTGAGCAGCCAGGCCATGCCGAGGCTGAACAGCCCGATGGAGAGGGCGCCCACCAGTGCGAACCAGCGTGTCAGGCCCAGCCCGGTGGTGGGATCGATCAGGCGTTGCGGCCAACGGCCGATGGAACTGGATGAGGCAGGGGGCATGTACGGGCTCCTTGTCGCCCGAAATGTAGCCGCGCTGTCCCCTCACAAGCCTTACGGCTGTGGTTCCTTACCTGCTGAAAGTCGGCTGCACCTTGGCGTCGGCTCCCAGCACTACCGTGCAGCTCGGCGCGCTGCCGCTGCAAGCACCGCTCCAACCGAGGAAGCTGGCGCCGGCAAGCGGTACCGCTGTCAGCGTGACCGAAGTGCCCAGCTTGTACTTCGCTGTGCAGGTGCCGCCACAGCTGATGCCTGCAGGACTGCTCACAACATTGCCCGTCTTGGATTTGGTGACCGTCAGCGTGACGCTGGAAGCCGCACCACCGCCGCCGCCACCGCCACCGCCACCGCCGGCCACAGCGCTGAACTGGGCCGAGACCGACTTCTCGGCATCGAGTCGCACGGTGCAGCTCAGGGCATTGCCTGCGCAGGCACCGGACCACAGGGCCAGTGCATTGCCGGAATCAGGCTTGGCCGTCAACGTTACTGTGGTGCCCGGCGGGTAGACGCCGTAGCACTTGTTGCCGCAGCTGAAGACCTTGTCCGAGGACGAGACGCTGCCGCCTCCGGTGACCGTGACGCGCAGCGTGTTCAGGTCCAGGTTCGCTGCTGCGTTTTGCGCGCCTATGGCATCGCCGAGTTCTCCCGCGCTGGGTGCGGTGCAGGTGCCATCCGCGCACAAGGCCTCGTTGGTGATCGGGTCGAGTGCCCCGGCGTACTTGTAGTGCTCGTAGCGGCGCACCACGGCATGCTTGCCGTTGCCCAGGTTGCCCTGGTTCACCAGCTTGCCGCGCCGGCGCTGATTGCCGCCCGAGGGGGGCTCCTGCTGCAACAGCGTCCAGCTGACTTCCTGATGTTCGGCATCGGCGGCGACGACGGCGCGGTTGTCACCCATCAGCTCATGCAGGTCGACCTTGCGGTCGAGTTCGTTCTTGTAGACCTTGACCCACTGTGCCTCGCCGTACTTCGGCACCGGCGCGGGCGGCGCTGCTGGCACCTGGACCTCGGCCACCACGAGGGGTGGCTGGGCCGGATCGGCCGGTGGCTGCGCTGTCCAGATCGGGGCCGGCAGCGACACGTCTGTGCCTGCCCTGATCAGCTGACCCGGGTTGGCTGGGTCCGGCAGCAGCCAGCGATACAAGATGCGGGTCGGGTTCACATAGCTGGTGCTGATGCCGAAATGCTCGCAGCCTGCCGTTGCGTAGGTGCCGGGCATACCCAGGGTCCAGCACGACTCGCCGGGCACGGTGCTGCGGTTCACCGGCCTGGGCGTGCAGGACGTGAAGCGGCCGGAGGCGGCGTCATAGGGCGACATCCAGCGCACATGGGTGCCGCCGGGGAAGTCCGTGGCCTTGCCGAAGCCGTAGCGAATCACGCTGGCATCGAAGTTCGACGGGAAGATGCGGCTCAGCTGGGCTGCGTTCACGCCCCAGACCTCCATCTCGAAGCCGCAGGCTTCGCCGCCGGTGTTGTTCAGCACATCGAAGTTCTGGTAGGAGCCCGCCATGACCACCGCCTGGGCGCGAGCCTGGAAGGTCGGGGCCAGCAGCAGCAGGGCGAGGGCCAGGGGTTTGAGCCGCTGCAGGTGGCCGGGCTGGGGCGAGTGCGTGCTTGTCATGGTGTCTCCTGTCCCTGGGCTTATTTCGCGGGGCTGGTGACGCGGATGCGCAGGTTGTCCAGCGCGAGGTGGTTCCAGTCTTTGCCGTTGCTGTCGAAGGCGAGGGCGACGTAGTCGACCAGCCCGGTGTAGTTGGGACGGGCCATCGCGGGCGCGCCGGTGAAACGGATGCGGCCACGCTTCTTGTCTGTCAGGCCGTTGTAGACGGTCTTGCCCTTGAGGTAGAGCACGAAATAGACGTCGCCCGTGGCGTCCAGGCCGCGGCGGCTCCAGAGATCGATGCCATCGAAATAGAAGGGCGTGCCGTCGCTGTGGCGCCAGTAGGTGCCATTGCTCGAGCCCATGGCCAGGTACTTGTTGCCGGTGACCTCATTGGTCATGTAGTAGTAGCTCGACGACCAGTCGAAGCCGCCGTAGCCGTCCGGCAGGTTGGCGGCCAAGGCAGGTTTGGGCAGTTCGTCGAAGGCCAGCAGTTGTGAGCTGTAGCTCTGCGCCTGTGCCGCAGTGGCCAGCATCAGGCCGGTGGCAAGGAGGGAGAGGCGGTGCAGTGCGGAGGTCATGGTGTCTCGTCGGGGTGGGCAGTTGCGATGCCCTTGTTGGCGCAAGTCCCATGCCTGCCCGGTATCTGCCCAGGCGCCGATGTGAATCAATGACTTGGCGAGCCTCCTCCTGGCGGGTGCGGGGCAAATCGCGCAAAGGGGCTGGGGCATTTCCCCCAATCCATCACGATGTCCGACCATTTGACGAGGTCCAAACACTGCCCGACTCAAAGCTTGGATATCGTGCAGGCAGACCGGGCCATGGGAGAAGTCATGATTTCTTGAGGTTCTTGATCATGGTCATGCGCCGCTGTGGCGGCCAATCAGAAATGCATCACAGAATGTGTGACGAGGACCTATTGCAGGGCTAGCGCGTGTCAGACGGAGTCGATGAATGCTGAAGAAGATCCCGACCGCCCAGGTCCGCACCGGCATGTTCATACACGCGCTGGATGGCCCGTGGCTGGCGCACCCGTTCTGGAAAACCAAGTTCGTGCTGCAGGAGCCCGCCGACCTCGCCGCCTTGCAAGGGAGCAAGGTGCCCGCTGTCTGGATCGACGTGAGCAAAGGCCACGACATGCAGGCCGAGGCCGAAGCGGTTGCGCCCCCAGAACCTGCCGCCGCTATTGCGCCGGATGCGCCTGCTGCACAGGCGCTCGCGCCGAGTCGCGAGGCATCGACCCTGAGCACGGGGCGGGTCTCCAGCGCGGCCGAAATGGCGCGTGCCGCTGCCCTGGTGAACCGTTCGCGCCAGCAGGTGATGACGCTGTTCGGCGAGGCGCGCCTTGGCAAGGCCGTCGATGCCGAGCAATGCCTGCCCCTGGTCGAAGATGTGGCCAGTTCGGTGGCGCGCAATCCGTCCGCGCTGATCAGCCTGGCCCGGCTCAAGACCAAGGACGACTACACCTACATGCACTCGGTGGCCGTGTGCGCCCTGATGGTGGCGCTGGCCCGCCAGCTCGGCATGGACGAGGCGAAAACCCGCGAGGCCGGCCTTGCCGGTCTGCTGCACGATGTGGGCAAGATGATGATGCCGCTCGGCGTACTGAACAAGCCGGGCCAGCTGACCGACGACGAGTTCACGCTGATGCGCTCGCACCCGGTGCGCGGCCATGAGGCGCTGAAGAAGGGCGGGGCCGTGCCCGAGTCGGCGCTGGACGTCTGTCTGCACCACCACGAGAAGATGGATGGCACCGGCTATCCGCACAAGCTCGCCGGGGAGCAGATCAGCCTGCTGGCGCGCATGGGCGCGGTCTGCGATGTCTACGACGCCATCACCTCGACCCGGCCCTACAAGGCCGCATGGGATCCCGCCGGCTCGGTGCAGCGCATGGCGCAGTGGCAGGGCCATTTCGACCCGGCCGTGTTCCAGGCTTTCGTCAGGTGCGTGGGCATCTATCCGCTGGGCACGCTGGTGAAGCTGCACTCGGGCCGCCTGGCCGTGGTGGTGGACCAGCATCCGACCAATCTGGTGGCGCCCACGGTCAAGGTCTTCTTCTCGACCAAGTCACAGCTGCCCATTCCGGTGGAGCTGCTGGACCTGTCACGCGGCAGCGACCGCATCGTCGGACGCGAGCAGCCGGCCGACTGGGGCTTCAAGAACATCGACGATTTCTGGTCGCAGCAGGACGGGCGCTGAGCGGCCGCGGCCTGGTGTGTTCCCTGGGCGGCCCGCGAGGGCACGCCGGCCCAACTGGTCAAGGCCGGCTCGACGCTGACGGCCCAGCTGAGGCAAGAAGCTGGCAATGACGCCGCAGTACCTGTCTTCCGGTGACGAACCCTGGGTCGCGGCGGCCTTCTCGCCTTCGCTGTTCGGGTCAGGTGGCGTGATCTGAAGGACACGGTTCAGTACAGCCGCACTGCCGTATCGAAGTGCCAGGTGCGGCGGATCTCGATCACGTCGTATTCGCGGGCCAGTGCCGGCTGGAAGGCGGGGTAGTTGGCCTGGCCCTGGATGATCTGGCGCACCGCTTCATCGATGGCAGGCACGCCGCTTGAGCGCACGAAGGTGATGGACTCGACCGAGCCGTCGCGGCGCACCGCCACCGTCACCACCGGGTCGGAGTGCGGCTGCCTGGCAGCTTCGCGCACCACGTCCAGCGTCATGTTGAGCTGGATCTTGCGAGCCCAGGCCTCGCCGTAGAGCACCAGTTCGGCGTTCGGGTCGATGCGGCCGAAGAGCCGGGCGCGGCGTGCGGTGCTGAGCGAATACGGCAGATTGTTTTGCGCCGGCGAGCTCGCCGCCTGCCGCTCCGCAGCGGCCGCTGCCTTGGCCGCGGCCTCGCGGCGATCTGCCTCCTCGTTCAACTGGCGACCAATGGCCCGCAGCCTGGCTTCGCGCAGTTCGGCGGCTTGCGCGGCTTCCAGCCTCGCGGCCTCGATCTTGGCGGTGGCTCGGGCAGCCGCTTCCTGGCGGGCCGCCTCTTGCTGAGCGGCGGCCTGGCGCGCGGCGTCGGCACGGGCGGCGTCCTGCCGCGCCGCTTCCTGCCTGGCGGCCTCCTGTCGCGCGGCGGCCTGGCGTTCGCCCTCAACACGTGCAGCCTCAATGCGCGCCGCTTCCTGGCGCGCCGCCTCCTGCCTGGCTGCGGCCTGACGCACGGCTTCCTGCCGTTCGGCTTCAACCCTGGCGGCCTCGACGCGAGCGGCTTCCTGCTTCGCCGCTTCCACACGGGCGGCAGCCAGGCGCGCTGCTTCACGGCGTTCGGCTTCAGCGCGCGCGATGGCTTCCAGGCGCGCGGCCTCCTGCCTTGCGGCTTCAATCCTTGCTGCCTCCAGCTTCGCGGCCGCAACGCGAGCGGCTTCCTGGCGCTCAGCCTCCTGCCTTGCAGATTCAACGCGAGCGGCTTCCAGCTTCGCCAGCTCCTGCCTGGATGCAGCCTGGCGAGCCGCCTCGGCGGCCGCGGCTTCGATGCGTGCGGCTTCCTGCCTGGCGGCCTCCTGCTTGGCGAGTTCCTGTTTCGCCGCCTCCTGTTTCGCTGCCAACTGGCGGGCGGCCTCCTGGCGCGCCGCCTCGGCGCGTGCGGCTTCGATGCGGGCCGCTTCCTGCCGGGCGGCCTCGCGCTTGGCAGCGGCTGCTTCCGCGGCGGCGGCTTCGGCCTGCTTCAGCGCGGCCTCCTGCCTCAGGCGCTCGCGCTCGGCCAGTTCGGCTGCACGCTCCCGCGCTTCCTGCTCGCTGCGAATGCGCGCTTCTTCCGCCGGGTCGCGCGTGGACGAATCATCAGACTGCGGGCTGGGTGCACTGGCTGCCGCCTTGATCGCAGGCGAGGGCAAAGGGGCAGAGGCGGCAGCGACGTTCCACTTGGCCGCCTGCGGCCTTTCCACCGCCAGTACCGTAGGCTCGGGCAAGGGCGGCGGCGGTGCGGGTGGCACTGCCCTGGGCTCGACGCGTGCCCTTTGCTTGGCCGGGTCGGCCGGGCTGTTGGCGCCTGCCGTGTCTGCTGTTTTGGGCAAGGCCGGCGCGATGGCCGGCTGGGCCTCCAAGGCAACGACCTGTGCCGTCCATTGCGAAGCCAATGAAGGCGCGGAGGCAGGCGTGCCCGGCGCGGGTTCGCTCGCGGCGGCTGGCGGCTCTGCCGGTGTTTCGGCTGTCGGCGCCGATGCGGCCGCCGGCACGAGCACCACGCGCAGCTCCGGCACTTCGACCCTTCGGTGCTCCCAGGGGAAGCTCAGGCCCGGCAGCCCGAGCTCGGCGCTGCCAAAAGCCAGGCTCAGGAGCAGGGCGTGGAAGACCAGAGAAATCGTCAGTGCAAAAGCAGGGCGGCGTCGCTCGGCATTGCTGGTGAGGTGGCTCGGCCACTCATACACGGGCACGGCCGCTTGCCGGGACTCAGCCATTTGCTCATCAAGGGCAGGGGGCTGAGTCGTGTCGTAGCCGGAGGTCTTCCTGGAGCTCAAAAGCGCCCCACGGTTGCAATGCGCAAGCCGACCGGACCGCTGGGTCGGTCACGGGCTTGCAAAAGCAGGGCAGAGACATGCAGGCGCCACATCGGCCGCATTGTCCTATCCAAATTCACCGGTTTTGCGGCGCCGCTTCACGTGGTCTGGTCAGACCCACACGGGAAAACCCTTCCATCGTGGACAGGCAGGGCACTTCGGCCCAGGTCATTGCTGGACTAGGCCTGCCACACGCCGTAGCCAGCCTCTCGCAGGCCGATGGCGAGCTCGACCTCCATCTCGCGGGCCGCCTCGTAGGGCATCGGGTTGTAGACCTCGTACAGCTCGGGCATCAGCCGCACGCCGTACTTCAGGACGAAGCGGTTGGCCTGCACGCCGGCCATGTGCTTGTCAAAGCGCAGGTCCGGGTCCAGGCCGGTCATGCCGACATAGAGGCAGGGCTTGAGCACGTCGTGCCCGGGATTGGCCTTGCGGTAGGCCGGCTCGTTCCAGACGCGCTCGGACAGGAGCACGACGTAGACATGGTGGTGGTCGGGGCGTTTGCGGCGCGGCATTGCAGCCTATTTTCAATGGCGCCGCGTCACGCGCCCGCTCAGTGCTGTGCGTGCAGAAGCCTGGCCGACCAGTGCGGTTGGCACGCGAGTTCTGCGGCCGTGATCTCGTCCGTGGTCACCGTGTACTCCTGGCTGCTGCGCTCGACGAAGTAGGCGCGCCGGAAGCGCTGCAGAAGACTGCCAAGTGCGGGGCGAGCCTGGCTTGCCGGGCCGTTGAAGGTCATGATCAGCGTTTGCATGGTCTGCTTTCCGAAGGAAGCCCGGCATGGGAGTGCTGCCGGGTCCTTCCTGAACGCCACTGCGCAGCCGCAGTTGACGCCGCGGTCGATGCGTATCGGACAGTTACATGCCTGTGCTTGAAACGCCTGCCGCTGCGCCACAAGGCGCTTGGTGCGCTGCGCCGCCTGACTTCCGCCAGATCAGCGTGAAGTTGTTGGCCGGCATCGGCACGATCTCTTCCAGCGTAAAGCCTTCAGGGCGGGCGCCCTTGGCCAACTCATCGATGTCGCGCACGCCCCAGCGCGGGCTTCTTGCGCGCAGGCTGGCGTCGAACGCCACATTGCTTTGCGAGGTGTGGGCGCCGCCGCGCAGGTAGGGGCCGTAGGTCACCAGCACACCACCGTCGGGCAGGAGGCTGCCGGCGCCCGCCATCAAGGCCAGCGTCGCCTCCCAGGGGGAGATGTGGATCACGTTGATGCACAGCACCGCGTCAGCCGCCGACAGGGGCCAGGGGCGCTGGGTGAGGTCGATGGCAAGGGGCGGCAACACGTTCGTGAGCTGGCCGGCGGCCGTCCAGGCCTCGATGGAAGCATGACGGGAGAGATCCATCTCGCTGGGCTGGAACCTGAGGGCGGGCAGGGCCTGGGCGAAGTGCGCCACATGCTGCCCGGTGCCGCTGCCGATCTCGAGCACGAGGCCTCCCGGCGGCAATGGGCGCAATGCGCCCGCCAGCACCTCGAGGATGGGCTGCTTGTTGCGTTCGGCGGCAAGGGCGGTCTCTCGGGCGGTCTCACGGGTATCCATGCAGGCATGGTAAGCGCCTAGCCGGCCCCACCGTGGCGCCCTGGGATAATCGCTGCCATGCATGAAGAGACCGCAAGTGCGGCGGGCGCTGTCCAGGACGAGACGGAGCTGCGCTTCGAAGACTATTTCCGTGAGGGATCCGCGCCGACCGAGGCGCTGCTGTGGTGGCAGCTGGAGCGCAACGAAGCCCAGCTGAACGCGCTGCGGGCCCTGTTCCATGGCCCGGCGGCCCTGGTGCGCCTGCGTGTCTGGGTGTTCCTGGAGCTGATGGCGCTGCCCGAGTCGCGCATGTCGCGCGAAACCCTCAACCGCCACTTCCATTTGCTGCGCGACGAGGCGCTCGAGCTGGTCTTGAAGCGCCTGCGCGAGGCCGAGCTGCTGGCCTGGGACGGCTCCAACCAGCATTACGGCGTCACGCCGCTGGCGCAGAGCATCGTCGGCCTGCTGGCGCCGCTGGCCCGGGCGCCGCAGCAGGACGGCGACCTGGCAGCGCTGCTGGCTGGCGTCACCGGCGCCCATCAGCTCGGCACGCTGGACCCGGCCCAGCTGCAGCATCTGCAAGCCCAGCTCTCGCGGTTGTACGACGAATTTGCCGACGCCATCGCCAGCGGCTCGGAGTTTCACCTGCGTCGGGCGCGCCAGCGCTTCGAGCGTGCGCTCAAGCTGGTGGACAAGGCCGGCGATGCCCTGAAAGCCATCATCGAGCAGGCCCAGGAAGACGGCAATGCGCGGCTGGAGCGCCTGGCTCGCGAGCTGGGCCTGGCGCAGGCGCGCCTGCTGGCCATGGCCAGCCAGTTCAACCGGGCCTTGCAGCAGGCCGACCGCCAGCGCGTGACCCTGGGCTCCACCGGCATCACGACGACGGACGTGCGTCGCTGGCTGCAAAGCGTTCATTTCCTCGAGAACGTCGCCCTGGGTGCGCTCTCGCGGCCGGTGCAGCCGGTGCTGGTTTCGCAGCATGAATTGCTGGATATGGCCGAAGGCGAATTCGAGCGCGACCGCCCGCAGGACGGCAGGCTGCCTGAAGCCCTGCCGCAAGGCCAGGCAGCGCCGGAAGGCCAGTTGGCCGTCTTGAGCCTGCCACCCGAAATGGCCTTGATGCAGCAGCTGCTGAACCGCTGGAGCGGCGAAGGCCATGCCGAGCAAGACCTGGCCCCGGCCGTGCTGGGCGGCAGCTATGCGCGCGCCGCCTACCGCGCGCAACTTCTGCCGCTGCTGGGTGACCCTCAAGCCCAGCATCTGGCCGGCGCGACCGGCGACATGGCGCGCCAGCCGTGGCGCGTGCTGTGGTCGGTCGAGCAGGGCGAGATCGACGATGACTATGTGCGCTGGATGAGCCGCGGCCTCCTGCGCAGCACCGATGCCGCAGCGCCCGCCGCTGCCGCCACCGAACAAGAAGAATCTTCCTCTCCGAATCCATGAGCCAAAAACTGCAAGACGATGCCGCGCTCCTCGCGGCACAACTGCTGGCGCGCCGCTGGCTGCCGCGCAGCCATGCGCTGGTCAAGCGCGCGCTGATCGACGACGAGCTCTGGGCGGCGCTCGGTGAACGCCTCGCCGCCGTGGGCCTGCGCGTGGTGGACAACCTCTATGCCGACCACATCAGCGTGGCCATGCTGCGCTCCGCCGAGTCCGCCGTGTTCGGCGAGACCGGCCTTGCGGCCAACAACAACCTCGACCTGCCGCGCGATGGCGTGGCGCTCCTGGTGGTGCTGTGGTCACTGATCATCCTGCCCAAGCGCCAGCGCCAGGTTGCGCGGGCCGACGCCATCGAGGCGGGCCAGGGCGAGATGTTCGCCACCGACAAGCCGATGCCGCTGGCCAGCAGCGTGGCGCCCAGTGTTTCCTATCGCAGCCTCCTGGCCGACTTCGGCAACCAGATGGGCAAGAAGCTGCGTATCGACTCCAACCTGAAGCTCCTGGAGCGCCACGGCTTCATCGTGCGCCGCGGTGAAGACATCGCCGAAGGCCCGCTGCTGGACCTGATGATGGACTACGACACGCTGGCGCCGCGCATCCTCGATGGCGCGCTTGCCGACGTGCTGGGTCGCTCCACCGATGCGGTGGCGGGCGCCGAGACCAAGGCCGTGATCGAGAAGCGCAGGGAACCAGAGCTTGAGCCCGAGATTGAAGAAGAAGTGATCGAAGCAGCCGTGGTCAAGCCAGATGTGATCGCACAAGAAGAACGACAAGACGAGGGCCAGGCCTGATGTTTCACCTGCAATCGCTGGAACTGCTGCACTGGGACTACTGCCAGCGCGTCTCGATGCCGCTGGACGGCGCCATCATCACCATCGCCGGGCCCAATGGCTCGGGCAAGACGACGCTCCTGGACGCAATGCGCACCCTGCTGGGCCTTGAGTGCTCGGGCGGCCGCACCTTCCGCACCTATGCGCGCCATGCCAATGCCGACACCGCCTGGCTGCGCGCCCTGGTGGACAACCGCCCGCGCGGCCGCCAGAACTCCAGCCGCCCGTTTGCCAGCTCGCTGCTCTATGCCGACCAGGTGACGCTGGCCTGCCGCATCGAGCGCCACGGCGGCGACTGGCAGCGCAAATACATCCTGGTCGAAGGCGTCCACGAGATCGAGGAGCTCGCCAAGCGCCCCGACAAGGAATGGCTGGGCATCGAAGCCTGGAAGCGCCGCCTCGAAGCCGCGGGCCTCACGCGCGCCATCGGCCGCGTGCTGGCGCTTGAGCAGGGCCAGACCGACCGGCTCTGCGAGCTGAGCCCCAAGGAACTCCTGCGCCTGGTGTTCGAGGTTTTCGGCGACCAGGAAGTGCTGGACCGCTACGAACAGGCCCGCAACCATCAGCAGCAATTGCTGAAGGAAGTGGAGCAGGCCGCGCATGAGCTTTCACACACCCAGGCCCAGGTGTCGGACCTGGCCAATCGCGTCAACAGCTATCAGCAGTACCAGCTGCGCCTGAAGGAACGCGAGCGCCTGGCCACCGAGGTGCTGCCGGTCCTGCAATGGTCCGAAGGCCGCCAGCGCACCGCCAACCATCTGCGCGAGCTGCATCGCCAGCGCCTCTTCGCGGCGCAGGACCAGCGCCAGATGAGTGCCAAGCGCGCCGAGCTGCATTCGCTCTTCGTCGCGCATGAAGCGGCCAAGCACAAGCTCGTCGAACTGGAGGCACAGCGCAAGCAGGCGCGCGCAGACTTCGACGCCGCTCGCGAGGCCGAGCGGCCGCTGGAGTTGCTGAGCAAGCGCGAGGAGGAACTGAAGGCGCTGGCCGCCGTCGAGACCGACGCGAAGGAACTGGGCGAACGACTGGCCAGTCTGAGCGGTCAGCAGCATCAGCTGCGCGAGGCCTACACCCGCGCCAACGACCAGAGCCGCAAGGCGCAGGCCGCGATGGAAGCGCTGACCGGCCAGCGCCTGCCGCCGCCACCGGTGGAAGTGACGCGCTTTCGCAAGGCGCTCGATGAGGCTGGCATCGTGCACCACGTGCTGGCCGACTGCATCGACATCGCCGACGAAGCCTGGCGTGCCGCAGCGGAAGGCATGCTGCGGCCCTCGCGCTGGGTTGTCGTGCTCGCGCATTCAAGCGACGAATCTCGCGCCTTCTCGCTGGCAGCCAAGGAGCGCTACCGCCATTACGTGGTGGCCGATGGCGAGACGGTGCCGGCGCAGGTTCCCAAGGATTCCTTGCTGGCCGCCTTGAAGGTCAATGCCAAATTGCCGGGCTGGTTGTTGCGCCAGCTTGCCAGCATCCGCTGCGTGAAGGACACGGAAGCCGGCGCCCAGCAATCCACAAAATCGGGCGGCGAATGGATCACGCCCGACGCCTATTACCGCGACGGCCGTGGCGGCCGCAGCCTCTGGGTTGAGCCGCGCGACTACCAGTTCGGCGTCTCGGCGCTGGACTCGCAACGCGGCGCGCTGGAGCGCGAGCTCACGCGCTATGACGCCGAGCTGACCCGCATTGCCAAGGAGCAGGCCGAGGTCGAGCGTCAGCTGAAGGACGTTCAGCGTGCGGCGCAAGGCCACAAGGCGGCGCAGGAGCTGGCCGAGCGGGGTGCTGATTTCGCTGAAGCCCGCGCCCGCCTGCCGGCCTTGCGTCAGGCCCGCGTCGAGGCGTCGACCCGCATGGGCCAGCTCGACCAGGAACATGACCGTGCGCTGACGCAATCGACCCGCAGCGAGCGCGACTACGAAGCCGCGCAGGGCGGCCTGAAGGCCAGCGAGGCCAATGTGCTGCGCGTGCAGCGCGAGCATGAAGGCCGGCGCGATGAGCTGCGCGCTGCAGCCAAGGCATCGCGCGAGGCGAGGGCGGCTTTCCCATCGAGCTGGGTGCAGCCCTCCCGCATTGCATCGCTGCGCGATGAATTCGAGAACGCCAAGCAGGCCGAGATCGCGATGCGCCATGTGCAGCAGGAGCTGGACACAGGCCTCAACAACGGCACCTGGGAAGTCGACCCGCAGGTCCAGGAACGCCATGCGCGCATGAGCGTCTCGGTGCTGGAGCAGACCACGCAGCTGGAAGATCGCCGCGCCAGCAACGAGATGGCGCGCATTGCCGCGTTCAACGCTCGCGAGCGCTACATCGACGTGCTGCGTGCCACAGTGCGCCGCTACAAGAAGAATGTGCAGGAGCTCGGTGAACTGG
Organism: Paucibacter sp. JuS9; assembly: GCF_044043925.2. Taxonomy (NCBI): domain Bacteria; kingdom Pseudomonadati; phylum Pseudomonadota; class Betaproteobacteria; order Burkholderiales; family Sphaerotilaceae; genus Roseateles; species Paucibacter sp. JuS9. The sequence goes on along the minus strand of NZ_CP194172.1, from coordinate 2,129,653 downwards.
CTGGCGTCAATGCTCAAGCCGAATTGCCGCACCTGGACAACGACGACACCGTGCTGGCCCAGGCCGGCCTGCATGTGAAGTTCAACTTCGACGGCAAGGGCGAAGTCGGCCTGAACGACGGCGAAGCCTCGGGCGGCCAGCAGGTGCTGAAGAGCCTGATTCTCCTGGTGGGCCTGATGAAGGACGACGAGACGCCGGGCGGCTTCGTCTTCATCGACGAACCGTTTGCCCACCTGGACGTGCGCAACATACAGCTGGTCGGCCACTTCCTGCGCTCGACCCGCGCGCAGTACCTGCTGACCACGCCGATCACGCACAACGTCGAGGTCTTCGAGCCGAGCGAGATCACGCTCATCACCTCGAAGAAGACCCGCGGCGACCGCTGGGCACCGCCGATCGCGGTGCTGGCGAGAAGGCCGGAGAAGGGTGTGTACGACTGAGTGTCAAGCTGCAAGGGCTTGAGCTGTCAGGCTTTACCCTCGGCATCCAGTGCCAGAGGTCAGGTCGGCACACCGGGGCACATCCCGAGATCGCCGCCGGCTTGCCCCGCCTATCATTTGCCGCCGCCGCAATGCCGCCCAGGTGGCGCGGCCAGCCGCTTCACCCATCCATCCTTCCACGAGAAAGACGCGGGATTGCCATGCACCTTCGTATGACCCCTCTGGCCAGCCTCCTGTCGCTGGCCCTGATCGCCGTTGCGGCCACTGCCGCCGAGGCGCCCGCTCCCAAGACACCGGCGCCGACGACGCCGTCAACGCCGGGCAAGCCCGGCCAGGATGCGCCGGCCGCGCGTCCGACCGGTGCTGCCGCGTCCGGCCCTGCTGCTGCGATGACGCCACCGCCCGGTGCCGATGAACCCAAGCCTTACGACAAGGTCATCACCGCGGACGCCAAGACGCAGGACGGCCTGTTCAAGATCCACACGATCAAGAGCAAGCTGTATTTCGAGATCCCGAAGGCCATGCTGGATCAGCAGTTGCTGATGGTGGCCACGGCCATGGCCGTGCCCACCGGCACGGACCACATCGGCCGCGAGATCAATGAAGACGTGGTGCGCTTCGTCCTGAAGGGCAACAAGGTCCTGTTCCAGACGGTGTCGCACGCCTACGTGAGCGACCCCGGCCGCGCCATCGCGCCGGCCGTGCAGGGCTCACAGCGTGACACCATCCTGGCCAGCTATCCCGTCGAAGCCTTCGCCAAGGACGGCTCGCCGGTGATCGAGGTGAGCAAGCTGTTCACCACCGAAGTGGGCGACTTCTCGGCCCGGCAGGTTGTGCGCGGCACCGGCCTGGACAGCTCGCGCAGCTTCGTCGACAGCTCCAAGGCCTTCCCCGGCAGCCTGCGCGTGGATGCCGTGCAGACCTATGGCTTGATGCCTGCATTCAACATGCCCACGATCCCGGGCATGCCGCCGCAGCCTGCGCCGCCAGCCCGCAGCGGCAGCGTCAACGTGGCCTACAACATCGTCAAGCTGCCCGAGCAGCCGATGATGCCGCGCCTGATGGACGACCGCGTCGGCTTCTTCAACATCTCGCGCGTCGACTACGGCAGTGACGAGCATGAAAGCAAGCGCGAGCGCCTGATCACCCGCTGGCGCCTCGAAAAGAAGGACCCGACGGCCGCGGTCAGCGAGCCGGTCAAACCCGTGGTCTGGTACATCGACAGCGCCACGCCGGCCAACATCGTGCCCTACGTGAAGAAGGGCGTCGAGCAATGGAACGTCGCGTTCGAGGCCGCCGGCTTCAAGAACGCGATCCAGGCGCGCCCCTTCCCGACCAAGGAAGAGGACCCCGAGTTCGATCCGGCCGACGTTCGCTACAGCATCATTCGCTGGGTGCCGTCGCCGGTGGCCAATGCCTATGGTCCGCACCTCAGCGATCCGCGCACCGGCGAGATCCTGAACGCCAACATCGTCATGTATCACAACATCATGCAGCTGCAGCGTGATTGGTACGTGACCCAGGTCGGCGCCGTCGATCCGCGCGCCCAGAAGCTGCCGCTGCCCGACGACCTGATGGGCGACCTGGTGGCCTATGTGGTGACGCACGAAGTGGGCCATTCGCTGGGCTTCCCGCACAACATGAAGTCGAGCTCGCTGTACCCGGTCGAGAAGCTGCGCGATCCGAAGTGGCTGAAGGAGATGAGCCATGTCGCCACGCTGATGGACTACAGCCGCTTCAACTACCTGGTGCAGCCGGAAGACAAGGTCGATCCGGCGCTGCTGATCCCCAAGATCGGCCCCTACGACATCTTCGCCACCAAGTGGGGCTATATGCCGGTGCCGGGCGCCAAGACGCCTGAGGCGGAGCGCACTGTGCTCAACGCCATGGTGCGTGAACAGGACAGCAAGCCCTGGCTGCGTTTCAGCACGCCCAAGGGCGAAGGCGACCTGGGCGAGAACACCGAGGCGGTGGGTGACGCCGACGCGGTGACGGCCACCACGCTGGGCACCAAGAACCTCAAGCGCATCGTCAAGATGCTGCCCGGCATGACGCTGAAGGACGCCCGCGAAGACAAGGCGCTGGAAGAGCTGTACGGCGCCACCTGGGGCCAGTGGAACCGTGAGCTGGGCCATGTGGTGGCCGTGGTCGGCAGCTACAGCACGCAGAACAAGCATGGCGACCAGCCAGGTGCCATCTTCACGCCCACCCCCAAGGACAAGCAGGTCCGCGCCGTGAAGTTCCTGTCCGAGCAATTGCTCGCCACGCCGACCTGGATCCTGGACCCTGCGATCACCGAGCGCCTGCGTCCGTCTGCCCCGGGCACCATGCTGCTGAACAGCCAGCGCAATGTCTTGCGCGGCCTGCTGGACCGTTCGCGCATGGCTCGCATGCAGAACCAGGAAGCCGCTGGCGGCGACAAGGCCTACCGCACCGATGAGCTGCTGGCCGACCTGCGTGCCGGCGTGTTCACCGAGCTGAGCAGCGGCGCCAAGATCCAGCCGGCGCGCCGCAATCTGCAGCGCGTCTATCTGGAGCTCCTGGGCGAGCGCGTCAATGCGGCTGGTTCTTCGGCAGGCGACGACAGCAAGGCCCTGGTTCGCTCCGAGCTGGGCGAACTGCGCGGCCTGCTGGCCGCCAAGGCCGGTGCCGCGGGCGACCGCGTGCAGCGCGCCCACCTGGCGGCGCTGGCCGACTATGCCGGCAAGGTGCTCGACCCGAAGATGGCCGACAACAGTTCTGCGGGTGCGAGCCCGGTGATCATCAGGACGGGCATGGACGAGCAAACCTGCTGGCCAACGGGCGACTGAAGCTGCACCTGCACCAGATGACGAGGCCGGCCTTTCGAGGTCGGCCTTTTTCTTTGTACTTGCTCAAGGGTGGAGGTCTCTTGACGGCACGTTGCAGCCACTCGCGAAGCCACTTCGGGAGAGCGTTGCACGGCAACCCGGGCAGCCGCACGGCTCAGGCAAGGGGGCCGGCCTTGCAGGCCGACTTCCCTGCGCTGCTCGCAACTCGGGGCGGCACGCAACTCGCTCCATTCACTTCGTTCGTTGCGCTCAGACAGGGCGTGCCAAGTCAGTCGTTGAGGCACGCTGCGCGTGCTGCCCCGAGCCGCTGTGCTGCTCGGCCCCTTGCATTCACCGCGCAGCTGCCCGGGTCACCGTGCAACGCAGCGCCGCGTGGGGGTGTTTGCTCGCAGGCCACGACCGCTCGCCGGCACAGGCTGGCCCCGCTGCCGGGCGATTTGTGCGCGGCCGAGAGCGCAGCAGCACGGGCCGGGCGTGCGCAGCACGCTTCAACAACTGACTTGGCGCGCCCTGTCTGAGCGGAGCGAGCCGACGGTGAGCGCAGCGAGTTGCGCGCCGCCGGCCCGTGATGCGAGCACCGAGGGGAGTTGGCCGAGAGGCCAACCCGCGCACCATGAGCCCGGTGGCGGGGCCAGCCTGTGCCTGCCGCCCGACCTCTGCAAGCGCGAAGCGAACGGCTGCTACGTGCGGTAGCAGCCCGCCTACGCCGCTGTACAGCATCAATTTCGGGCGTGGGTCACCCGGTACTCGGCAACACCAGGCAGGTCGTTCAGGCGACTGGAAAAGCGGATCAGTGTCTCGCCGCGGAAGTTGCGTTTGGCGGTGCAGACAAAGCGCCATTCCTCGCAGTCGCCTTTCTTCTCAATGGACAGCGAACCTGGCGCGAAGCGGTAGCCGATGCCATCGCTGAAGGATGACAGCTCGCGCTGCTCGAACTTTCGCCCCGGAGCGCCGCGTATCAGCACCGAGATGGCCGGGTGCGAAGGCAGCTTGGCTTCGAGCTTGGCGCCCCACATCATCAGGCTGGCGCACAGCAAGGTCAGTGCGATGGCCGCGAAATAGAAGCCCATGCCCAGCACGATGCCGATGGCCGAGGCGGCCCACATCGAGGCGGCGGTGGTGAGGCCCGAGATGTTCATGCCCTCGCGCATGATCACGCCGGCACAGAGGAAGCCGATGCCGGTGACAACGCCCTGGATCACGCGCGTCGGGTCCAGCATCGGCGGCGCGCCGCCGCCGGCCACATGGCCACCGAACCACTGATCGGGATAGCCCACGAGGATGGTCACAGCGCAGGAGGCCATGCACACCAGCGCATAGGTGCGCATGCCCGCCGCTCGACCGTGGTACGCCCGCTCGTAGCCGAGGATCAAGCCCAGCAGCATGGCGCCCATCAGATGCATCAGCATCAGCACATTGGCGGCCCATTGCGTGGCGTTCCAGTAGTGCAGCAGGTGGTCGAGATCGAGCATGGTCATGCGTCGATGCTAATGCTGGCGGCCGGCCGTGGCGCACAAAAAAGGGGCCTCGCGGCCCCTTGATGTTGTTGCCCGGCTATCAAACCGCCAGCAGTTCCACTTCGAACAGCAGCGTGGCGTTCGGTGGGATCACGCCGCCGGCGCCGCGGGCGCCGTAGCCCAGCTCCGAGGGAATCACCAGCATGCGCGTGCCGCCGATCTTCATGCCCTGCACGCCTTCGTCCCAGCCCTTGATCACTTCACCGCCGGCCAGGCGGAAGCGGAAGGGGTCGCGACGGTCCTTGCTGGAGTCGAACTTCTTGCCGCGGGTACCGTTCTTGTAGAGCCAGCCGGTGTAGTGCACCGTGACGCGCTGGCCGGCGCGGGCTTCGTCGCCCGATCCTTCCACGGTGTCCTGATACTGCAGGCCGCTCTCGGTGGTCTTCAGGTCCAGCGAGATTTCTTCATCGCCGCCGGCCAGGCCCAGCAGCTCCACTTCGAACAGCAGCGTCGCGTTCGGCGGGATCACGCCGCCGGCACCTCGGGCGCCATAGCCCAGTTGCGGCGGGATGATCAGCGTGCGCTTGCCGCCGATCTTCATGCCCTGCACGCCTTCGTCCCAGCCGGCGATGACCATGCCGCCATCGAGCTCGAACTGGAAGGGGTCGTTGCGGTCCTTGCTGGAGTCGAACTTGGCACCCTTTTCGCCGTCCTTGTAGAGCCAGCCGGTGTAGTGGACAGTGACGTCCTGGCCGGACTTGGCGACGGCGCCCGTGCCTTCGGTCGTGTCTTCAAACTGCAGGCCGCTTGGGGTGGTGTTCATGGTGGGTCTTTCTCTTCAGGAAAATTCAGCTGGCCGGCATCATGCCACGCCAGGCTTGCACCGCTGCTGCCAGCCAGTCCGGCAAGTGCCTGGCGTCCGCGTGCAGGCCGAGTGCGCAAGCGGCCTGGCGCAGGGCAGCCAGCGGGTCGGAAAGATCCAGCGCCTTTGCACCATTCTGCTTGGACAGCTTCTCGCCGTTTTCGCCCTGCACCAGTGGCGTGTGCAGGTAGCGCGGCAGCGGCAGGCCCAGCTGGCGCTGCAGCCAGATCTGGCGCGGCGTGTTGTCGGCGAGGTCTTCACCGCGGACGATGTCCGTGATGCCTTGCATGGCGTCATCCACCACCACGGCCAGCTGGTAGGCCCAGAGGCCGTCGGCGCGCTTGAGAACAAAATCGCCGACCTCGCGCTCCAGATCCTGCCGTTGCCGGCCCAGGCGGCGATCCGTCCATTCGATGATGCCGCTGCCTTGCGTCAGCAAACGCCAGGCGCGTGGCTGCCGGCCCTGCAGGCCGGCGCGGCAGGTGCCGGGATAGACCAGCTCGCCATGCCGCTGCTGGCTCCGGCCGGCGGCTTCCCAGGCGCGGGCGATGTCGGCGCGGGTGCAGGCGCAGCCATAGGCCAGGCCCATGTCCTGCAGGCGATTCAGCGCCTGCTGATAGATCTCGCCGCGCTGCGATTGCCAGACCGGCTCCTCGTCGCTCAGCAGGCCGCAGACAGCAAGCTGTTGAAGAATCGTCCGGTCAGCGCCGGCCACGCAACGCGGGCCGTCCACGTCCTCGATGCGGACCAGCCAGCGGCCGCCGTGGGCTCGCGCGTCGAGCCAGCTGGCCAGCGCCGCCACCAGCGAGCCGGCATGCAGCGGCCCGGTGGGAGAGGGCGCGAAGCGGCCAAGGTAGGGACGGGTGTCGCCGCCCATCAAAGAATCAGGCCCTCGTGCTGCTCCAGCAGGGCATGGCGCGTGGCCGGGCTCTTGAGCTTGTCCAGCCACCAGGCCAGTGCCTTGCCGGGTTGCTGGCCGCCGCTGTCTCGCCAGGCGTAGTGCAGCACGGCCATGCGCCGGCCCTGGTAGGTGTTCTTCTGGATCAGGCGGCCGGCCTCGATGTGTCGGCGCGCCATGCTGGCCGGAATGCCGCCGCAACCGAGGCCGCGCAAGAGGCATTCGAGCTTGACGGCCATCGAGGGCACGGTCAGCACGTCCTGACCGGGCACGATGCCGGCAGTGATCGGTGTCAGTTGCCGCGCCGTGTCGGCCACCGCAATCACGCGGTGCCCGGCCAGCGTGGTGGCGCTGAGCGGCTCTTCAAGCGGCGCGAGCGGATGATGGGGCGCCACGCAGAACAGCAGCTCCAGCTCACCCAGCGCTTCGCAATGGACCGCACTGCCTGGCAACTGCGGAGGGGTGCCGATGGAGAGATCGGCCTGGCCCGAGACCAGGGCTTCCCAGGTGCCCGAAAGCACCTCGGTGCGCAGCTTGAGCCGCGTGGGCGGGCCCTTGCTGCCGTCGCCGGCGTCCAGCTGATAGAAGGCCTCGAAAAGGTCGAAAAGCGCGCGCCGCGCCAGCGCGTCGTCGATGGCAATCGTCAGCTCGGTTTCCCAGCCGGTGGCCACGCGGCGCACGCGGTTGGCCACGGCATCGATCTCCTGCAAGAGGCGCCGGCCCTCGTTGAGCAGCTCCTGGCCGGCGGCGGTGAGCTGGGCCTGGCGGGAGCGGCGGTCGAAAAGCAGCACGTCCAGCGCGTCTTCCAGCTGGCGCACGCTGTAGGTCAGGGCTGACGGCACCTTGCCCATCTCGCGCGCGGCCGCTGCAAAGCTGCCGGTGCGGGCAATGCTGTCCATCATCGCCAGCGCTTCGGGCGTCAGGACATTGCGTTTGTCGGTTTGGGCCATCTCAGCGCCGCCCGGCCGCCCGTAGGCGCTGAGGCGCCCCCTTGGGGGGCAGCGAACGAAGGGAGCGTGGGGGTCTCATGACCTTCATCTTATTTGAACGATGGCTTCAAGCTGCACCAGGCCTCAAGACTTCGCCCCAGTCCTACAGTTGCCTTCATCGACACAAGGAGAGCAACACCATGATGGAACTGATCAAGTCCTGCGACCGCGGCCATGCCGACCATGGCTGGCTCAAGTCCTTCCACAGCTTCTCGTTCGCCGAGTACTACAACCCGCGCCGCATGGGCTTCGGTCCGCTGCGCGTGATCAATGAAGACCGCATCGCCCCGGGCACGGGCTTCGGCACGCACGGCCACCGCGACATGGAAATCATCAGCTATGTGCTGGATGGCGAACTGGCCCACAAGGACTCGATGGGCAACGGCCAGGCCGGCGGCGCCCATGCCGGGGTCATCAAGCCCGGTGATGTGCAGCGCATGAGTGCCGGCACCGGGGTGATGCACAGCGAATTCAACAATGCCAAGGGGCAGAACACGCATTTCCTGCAAATCTGGATTCAGCCGAACCAGCTGGGTGTGAAGCCCGGCTACGAGCAGCGCCACTACAGCGAGGCCGACAAGCGCGGCCGCCTGGCTCTCGTGGCCTCGGGTGATGCAGCCGAAGGCGCCGTGGCCATCCATGCCGACGCGCAGCTCTATGCCGGCCTGTTCGATGGCGCGGAGTCGGCCGACCTGCCGCTCGCTGCGGGCCGCCTGGCCTATGTGCACCTTGTGCGCGGCAGCGCCACAGTCAATGGGCAGCAGCTGAAGGCGGGCGACGCTTTGCAGATGAGCGAGCAAGCATCGGTGAAGATCGAGCAAGGCGAGCAGGCGGAGCTGCTGGTGTTCGACCTCGCGCCCTAAACTGGCGGGCATGGACAGCCTGCGCACCCTCCTCACCTCCCTGCCCGCCACCGACTGGGGGGCCCTGCTGCTGTTCTTTGGTGGCTGGATCGGCTATGCCACGCTGGCCAAACGCTGGTCGGTGTCCAAGGGCTCGCTGCTGGTGGCGACGAACCGCGAGCGTCGACGCTGGATGCTGCAGGTCACCTACCGCGAGGTGCGTGTGATCGACGGCGTGGTGGTGCAGAACCTGTCGACCAGCCCGTCCTTCTTCGCCTCGACCACCATCCTCATCATCGGTGGCTTGCTGGCCGCCATGGGCGCGAGCGAGAAGGCCACGGAGCTGGTGCGCGAGCTGCCGTTTGCGGCGCGCACCTCGGCCCTGGTGTTCGACCTCAAGCTGGCGTTGCTGGCCGCCATCTTCGTCTACGCATTCTTCCGCTTCACCTGGAGCATGCGCCAGTACACCTTCGGCGCATTGCTGGTGGCGGCGGCGCCCGACTTCGAACGCTTTGCAGAACAGGGCGATGCAGCGCGCGAAGCCTTTGCCGACCGTGCCGGCCGCCTGATGGGCATGGCCGCCGAAACCTTCAACGACGGCCTGCGCGCCTACTACTTCGCCTTCGCCGCAGTGAGCTGGTTCTTCTCGCCCTGGGCCTTCATGGCCGGCACGCTGGCGGTGATCAGCATCCTCTACTCGCGTGAGTTCCGCTCGGATGTGCTGGCGGTGTTGAAGGACGAGTCGGGCGGCTAGGCCTTGGCGGCGCGGACTGCAAGGTCCATCAGGGCAGCATCCAGCTTCGGATGGCGGAATTGGTAGCCCGCCGCCAGCGCCGCACGCGGTACGGCGTTCTGCCCATCGAAAAGCAGACTGGCCATCTCGCCCATCAGCAGGCGCATCGGCGCGGCCGGAACGCGCAGGCGCGCCCGACGGCCGAAGGAGGCTGCCAGGGCCTGTACGAACCGAGCCTGCGTCGCCCCGTCTGGCGCGACGGCATTGACGGCGCCCTGGATGTCGTTGCGGTCCATGGCAAAGCGGACCAGACCGACCGCGTCGTCCACATGCAGCCAGGGCGCCGCCTGGCGGCCATCACCCAGCACGGCGCCCAGCCCGAAGCGCGCTGCCCTCGCCAACATTGGATAGGCACCGTCCCCAGTCCCGAGCACCACGCCAAAGCGCATCCGCACCACCCGCACGCCCAGCGCTTCTGCACGCTGCGCTTCCTGCTCGATGGCGGCGCACAGGTCGGACTGGAACTCGCCGGGTCGGGGCGGGCTTGCCTCGTCGCGCGGTTCGAACGAGGCCTCAGGTGAGGCGCCGTAGAAGCCGACCGCCGAGGCGCTGACGAGCACCCGAGGCAGCTGCTGCAGGCGCTGCATCAGAGCCAGCAATCGGGCCGTGGTACCGGTGCGGCTGAGCATCAGCTCGCGCCGGCGTGCGGCCGTCCAGGGCTGTCCGAGCACGCGCGCGCCCGCCAGATGGATCACGGCATCAATGCGGGTCTCGGAAGCAATAGCATCCAGGTTTTCAACCACCCGCACGCCAGGGCCCAGCAGGGCGTGCGCCCGCCTGGCGTTGCGGGACAAGGCAATCACCGGGCGGCCCTCGGCGCGCAATTCCGCCAGCAGTTGGCGGCCGATGAATCCGGTCGCCCCGGTGATGAGGACGGTGGGCATGGTGTTGGGCTCAGGCAGGGAGAATGACCCTTATACGGGTCATGCGAGACAACGGATCGATGGAGCGCCCTACTGTGCGCGCAGCTCCATCCCGAGGCTCGCGCAGAGTTCGGCATGCAATTGCCACTGCCGCAGCCGCAGCTGTTGCAGTTCCTGCTCGCTCGAGAGGCGCGCATTGCGCGCCTGCAGCCAGTCCAGGCGGTTGATCAGGCCCAGCTCCAGCTTCAGCGCGGCGATCTGTTCGGCCTGCCGGGCTTCGTCAAGGCGCTGGCGCACGGCGGCTTCCTGCTCCTCGGTGCGGCGGGTTTCTATCAGCCGGCCTTCGATCTCGACCAGGGCCTTGTGCACCGTGTCGCGCAGGGCGAGGGCGGCCTGATCGAGCTCGCTGCGGGCCAGCTGGCGCTGCAGGTCCAGGCGCGGCCAGTCCACGAGGGGGACGACCAGGCTGGCGGCCAGCGATGCCAGGGGCTGGTCCAGCCAGCGCCGCCAGTCAGCGCTGCCGCTCGAGATGCCGCCGCTCAGCTGCAGTGAGGGGTAGCGCGTGGCCTCGCTGAGGCGCAGACGGACGAGGGCGGCATCGACCGCCAGCCGGGCCCTGCGCACGTCGACTCGCTGCTCCAGCACCTCGGCCGGCGTGCCCAGTGCGAGTGGCGCAGGCGCAGCCAGCGGCGGACCCGCATGGGCCTGCTCGGCCACGCCAACGGGCATCTGGTCCAGCAGCAAGGCCAGTTGCTGATGCTGCTGCGTCAGCTCGTGGTCCAGGTCGGAGCGGCGCAGCCGGGCCGACTGCACGGTGGCCGCCGCGCGGTCCACCTCGATGGGCAGCAGCTTGCCCTCCTTGACTCGCAGCCGCGTGATGGCGAGCGCCTCCTCGGCCTGGGCCAGGATCTGGTCCTGCAAAGGCTTCTGCGAAGCCAGGCTGCCGAGCTGCCAATGGCGCGAGGCGATCTGCGCGAGCAGCAGGGCGCGCGCCGCCCGCTGATCGGCCTGCATCGCCTCCAGCTGCTGCTCGCGCAGGCGATCCGTCATGGCCAGGCGGCCCCAGAGGTCGAGCTCGTAGCCGGCCATGGCGCTGAAGCCATGGCTGCGCGCCAGACCATCGGCCAGGCCCGCGCCACCAAGCTGTCGGCTCTCGCTGCGCGAGGCGCTGATACTGGCCTGGACCGAGAGCCGCTGAGCATCGACCTGGGCCTGGGCGAGCGCATCGCGCAGCCGCATCGCCGTCAGCCGCTGGTCGCGATTGCTGGCCAGGGCGCGTTCTTGCAGCGCCGCCAGTTGCGCGTCCTTGACGACGGCCATCGGCGCCGCATGGGCCGGCATGCTGCTCCATTGCGTTGGCAAGGGCTCGTTGTCTTGAGGCGCTGGACCCGGCTTGATCGACAGGTTGCTGCAGCCTGCCAAGAGGCACAGAGCGGCGAGGGCGAGTGAAGAAGGCTTGATGAGGAAGCTCGTCATTTCTTTTATTCGCGTGCCAGCGCGTCCACGGGGCTGAGGGCGGCGGCGCGGCGGGCCGGCAGGGTGCCGAACACCAGACCCACCAGGCTGGAGATGCCGAAGGCCAGGCCCAGCGCCTGCCAGGACACCGTGACCACCAGCTGCTTCTGCGCTGCGTTGATCGCCTGGGCGCCGAGCCAGCTCAAGGCCAGGCCGGCAAGGCCGCCAATGCAGCACAGCAGCACGGCCTCGATCAGGAACTGCAGGCGCACATCGGACTGGCGTGCACCCACCGCCATGCGGATGCCGATCTCGCGGGTGCGCTCCGACACCGAGACCAGCATGATGTTCATCACGCCTACACCGCCCACCAGCAGGGCGATGGCGCCGATGCCTGCGAACACCAGCGAGATCGCGCCGGTGACCGACTGGAACTCGCGGAACTCGGCATCGAGATTGGAGATGCCGAAGTCCTCCTGGCCATGCAGGGCCCGCAGGCGGTGCTTGACCTGCGCACTGACGTCGGCCGGCGGCAGCGTGTTGTCCAGCAGCACATCGAAGGAGGGCACGTCGGTGCTGCTGTCCAGCTTGCGGGTGTAGGTGCTGCGTGGCATCAGGATCTTGTTGCCCCAGCCGCCGAACTCGCTGCCATTGGTCTTGTCCACGACGCCGACCACGGTCATCGGCAGTGGTGCCACGCCGAGCGGCTTGTTGGGATCGCTCATGCCGCGGCCGGCCGACATGCTGGCCATGCTTTCGATCATCACCGTGGCGCCGAGCACCCGCTGGCCGGGCTTGAACAGGTTCTTGCGCGTGGCCATGTCGATCAGCACCACGGGTGCCATGGTCTCGATGTCGAGCGCGTTGAGCGCGCGGCCCTCGACCAGCTTGAGCCGGCGGTCGGCCAGGTCACCGGCTTCAGCGGCGATGGCATTGCCGCGCACGTCCTTGGACTTGTGCCGCAGGCTGACCTGCGATTCGCGCTTGACCGCGATGCTCTTCACGCCGGGCAGGGTGGCCAGGGTGTCCAGCTCCGACTGGCGGAACGGGCGCGGCTGCACGCCCGGCGGCAGCTTGTCATTGCCCTGATAGACCGGGATGCGGCCCGACATGAAGCCGCGCAAGCTGGACTCGACCTTCTCGCGCGCCGCTGCCGACAGCGCCACGATGGTGACGACCGAGGCGATTCCGATGCAGATGCCCAGCATGCTCAGCGCACTGCGCAGGCGGTTGCCTTTCAGCGAAAGCCAGGCGGTGTTCAGGGCCTCGCTCCATTGGCCCAGCTTCTGGCGCAGCCAGCCGCTGCTGCCGAGGCTGGGTCCTTCTGCATCGGGCTTGGCGCTGGGCTGGTGGCCGGCCGGCGTGCCACTGTCGCTGAGCAGCTTGCCGTCCTGCATCTCGATCACGCGGCGGGCGTGCGCCGCCACCTTGGGATCGTGCGTCACCAGGATGATGGTGTGGCCACGGCCATGCAGCTCGGAGAGCAGGGCCAGCAGCTCGGCGCCGCTGTGTGAATCGAGTGCGCCGGTGGGCTCGTCCGCGAGGATGATCTGGCCGCCATTCATCAGCGAGCGTGCGATGGACACGCGCTGCTGCTGGCCGCCCGAGAGTTCATTGGGCCGGTGGTGGCTGCGATCAGCCAGACCAAGCCGCTCCAGCAAGGCCTCGGCACGCGCGTGCCGGCTGGCCAGCGGCGCGCCGGCATAGACGGCCGGCAGGCTCACATTGCCCACCGCATCCAGGTGGGGCAGCAGGTGGTAGCGCTGGAAGACAAAGCCGAAATGCTCGCGCCGGAGCCGCGCCAGCTCGTCGGGCTCCAGCTCGCCGACATCGATGCCGTCCAGCCTGAAATGGCCGGCCGTGGGCTGGTCCAGGCAGCCCAGCAGGTTCATCAGCGTGCTCTTGCCCGATCCCGAGGCGCCGACGATGGCCACGAACTCGCCGGCCTCGATGGACAGCGACAGGCCGTCCAGGGCTGGCACATCGATGTCACCAATGCTGTAGTGGCGCTGGACCTGGTCCAGCTCGATCAGGGCGCTCACGGTGCCCGCTCAGTCGCTGTAGACGACCACGGCCCCGGCACTGCCGGAAGCACCGGCACCGCTGGCCGGCGCCAACAGCAGCTTTTCGCCAACTTTGAGGCCCTCGCGGACCTCGGCCTTGCTGCCGTCCTGCAGGCCCAGCTTGATCTTGCGCGGCTTGGCGTTCTTGCCCGCTGCATCGACCACCTGGACCGAGTAGCGGCCTTCGGCGTCGCGTTCGCCCAGCGCCGCGATCTGCAGCGTGGGCACCTGCCTGGCCGAGCCCGTCACGATCTCGACCTGCACGGTCATGTCGGAGAACAGCTTGCGGGCCTTGTTGTCCACCTCGAACAAGACGTTGTAGAAGACGGCATTGCCGACCCGCTCCGGAATCGGCTGCACCACGCGGACCTTGCCTTCATAGCGCTGGGCATCGCCGGCCAGCGTCGTGAAGCGGGCGGTCTGGCCAGGCTGCACCAGCTGGATGTCGGCCTCCGGCACGCGGGTGCGCACCGTCATCTGGTCCAGCTGCGCCAGCGTCATCATGACCGGCGTGGTCTGCACCGCGATGACGGTCTGGCCTTCCTGGATCGGCAGGTTCACGACCATGCCGTCCATGGGCGCGCTGATGCTGGCATAGCCGAGCGACAGCTTCTTCTTCTCCAGGTCGGCCTGCAGGCGGGCGAGGTTGGCGGTCTGGCCGCGCAGGTCGGCTTCGAGGCGGATCAGGTTGTTGTCTGCCTGCTCGACCTCGATCGGCGTCGAGGCATTGCCGGCCAGCAGCCGGTGCTGGCGTTCGGCTTCACGCCTGGCCATGGCCAGGCCGATCTTGTTGCTCTCCAACTGTGCGCGTTGCTGGTCCAGCGTGGCTTCGGCCTGCGCCACGTCGCTGCGGGCGAGCTCGGGGTCGAGGCTGACCAGCAGCTCGCCCTTCTTCATGTTCTGGCCCAGCTGGACATGGATCTTGCGGATCTGGCCGCTGACCTGGGCGCCCACGTCGACCTTGCTCTGTGCCTGCAGCACGCCGGCAGCCTGCACGACCTGGGTCACGTCGCCCAGTTCAACGGCGCCGGTCGGTGGCGGCGGCAGCTCCACCGGGCGCTTCTTCCAGGCCCAGTAGCCGACGCCGGCCAGCACCAGCAAGCCCACGATGATCCGGCCGCGCCAGCGGCGCAGGCGGGACTTGCTTTTGCTACTGCCGTTCTTGCTTGTCTTGTTGTTCAATCCAGACTCCCTCGGCCACCGTCACGATGGCGGCGCAATATAACCGCTTCGAGGCGCGTGGCCGGAAGGCCTGGTTTCTGGCTAACCCTTGGAATGAGGAGTGCTGGCATTGAACGAGAGATCCCGCATCCGCCGGCCGCAAGTCTGTGTGCTCGGCAGCGCCGAGCCGGGCTCGACGGCCTATGAACTGGCCGGCGCTGCCGGCGAGCGGCTCGCCCAGTTGGGCATCACGGTGGTCAGCGGCTGCGGCAGCCCGGCCACGCGCGTGGCTGCCGAGCGTGCCCATGCGGCGGGCGGCCTGGTACTGAGCATCATTCCCGCCGACGAGATGCCGGCTGCCGATTGGCCGGCCACCACCGTCATCCCCTGCGGCATGGGCGATGCGCGCAACCTCCTGATGGCGCTGGCGGGCGACGCCTGCATCGTCATCGGCGGCCGCGCCGGCACGATCTCCGAGGTTTGCCTGGCCTGGCTGCACAGGCGGCCGCTCCTGCCGCTGGTGGGCTGCGGCGGCTGGTCGGATGGGCTTTTGCAAAACCCGCCGGATGAGCGGCAGAACTCACCCATCCTGCCCTGGTCTTCGGTGGATGAGCTGCAGGTCCAGTGCCGCGCACTGGGGCTGCTCAGACCTGGCGGCGGCTGATACCACACAGCGGGTCGCCGCTTGCGGCATTCAGTGCGGCAGGCGGTTCAGGAACTCCTGCACCGGTTTCAGCGTGGCTGCGGGCGCTTCCTCATGGGGCACGTGGCCCAGCGCCGGAAACATCACCAGCTGGCTGCCCGCAATGCTGCGCTGGAAGACAGCCGCGTTGTCGGGCGGAATCAGGCGGTCCTTGCCGCCCCAGAGAATCAGCGTTGGCTGGGTCAGCTCGCGCAGGCGATCCGCGTAGAAGCCGGGCTTCAACTGATCGATGCGGCGAGCCAGCGCCTCGCGGTTGCCTTCGCGCAGCGTCAGCTCGAAATAGCGGTCGACCAGAGCGGGTGTGACCAGGCTCGGGTCGCCGTAGACATTGCGCACGCTGCTCTCGACCAGGCGGCGCGGCAACAGATTGCGCGCCAGGTGCCGCACGCCGGGCAGGCGTGCCACGCGAAAGCCTGCTGGCACCGATTCGGACCTGAAAGCCAGGCCGCCGGCATCCACCAGCACCAGCGCAGCCACCCGTTGCGGATGCAAGAGCGCCGTTTCCCAGGCCAGCTGGCCGCCCAGTGAATTGCCGCCCATGACCACCTTGTCCAGCTGCAGGTGGTCGAGCAGGGCAACGATGGTGCCGACATAGGCCTCGTCGCTGTAGTCGCCGTCGATGCTGGGGCCGGTCAGGCCGAAGCCCGGCAGGTCGAAGCTGATCACGCGGCGCGTGGCGGCCAGGCCGGCCACCCAGCCTTCCCAGGCATGGAGGCTGGCCGAGGTGCCATGGATCAGCACGATGGGCATGGGGTCCTCGCGCGGGCCCTGGTCGCGCAGATGGATCAGCTGAGGGCCGGCGGGCCGCTGCAGCTCGATGAAGTCCGATGGCGCGGGCGCCCAGTTGGCTATCAGGCTCTGGAGCGAGCGCTCCGGCGCGTAGAAGGCCGCTGCCAGCATGCACAAGGCCAGCAGCAGCAGGCCGAGGGCACGGAGCAGCACGCCCTGGAGGATATTCATCCCCTCTTCATCCTCTGTGGGCCTCGCTGGCCGGGCGCTGCAGGTCGGCCGGCGTGTGCAGGCCGGCGTCCAGGGCCTCGCGCTGGTCGAACACGAAACAGCTGCCGTGATAGTGCTTGCCGCCGGCCAGCTCGAAGTACCTGAGGATGCCGCCTTCGAGCTGGTAGACGGGGCCGTCCAGCGCTTGCTGCTCAAGCACGATGGTGGCCTTCTCGCAGCGGATGCCGCCGGTGCAGAAGCTCACGACGGTCTTGCCGCGCAGCTCGTCCAGGTGATCGGCCAAGGCGCCGGGGAACTCGGTGAACTTCTTGATGCGCCAGTCGATGGCATTGTCGAAAGTGCCGTAGTCGACCTCGAAGTCGTTGCGCGTGTCCAGCATCACCACGGGGCGGCCGGCATCGTCCACGCCCTGGTCCAGCCAGCGCGAGAGTGTCTCGGGCGTCACGGCTGGCGGGCGAGCGGCCTGGTCGGGGCGCACGGTGGGCATGTCCATGCGGATGATCTCGCGCTTGACCTTGACCAGCAGCTTCTTGAAGGGCACGGCCTCGCTCCAGCTCTCCTTGGGATCGAGGTCGGCGAAGCGCTGGTCGGCCTTCAATTGCGCCACCCAGCCGCGCACGGCTTCGGCCGTGCCTGCCAGGAAGAGGTTGATGCCTTCCTCGGCCAGCAGCACCGTGCCCTTGAGGCCGAGGGCGAGCGCGCGCTGGTACAGCGTCTCGCGCAGGGCGGCGCAGTCATTCAGGCCGACGAATTTGTAGGAGGAGATATTGAGGATGGGCAGGGCGGCGGACATTCCGCGATTTTAGATGCGGGCAGCGGGCCTTCCGGGCCGAGCGCCGGGCCGCTCCCAAGCCGGCCCATCCCAAGTCACCTTGCCATCTTGTGCAGCATGCTTGTCACTGCCCGCTGCATGAGGCTGGCGCCGGTCACGTCGGTGGCCAGGCCCTCCGCGCGCAGCCGTTCCAGCGCCCGGCGCGTCATCGAATGCTGACCACCGGCGAGCTGGCTGGTGAACATGAAGAAGCTGCCGTTGTCGCTGCGCCAGAGCAGGTTGGCGCTGACCCATTGGCCTTGCAGGAAAAGCTTGCAGCGGGTGCCCGGCTGCAATTGCTCGGTCCAGCGCGCTGCGGCGACCAGCGGGCCGGTGTCGTCGTCCAGCCCCATGTGGACCGTGGGCAGGGCGGCGATGCTGGTTTCCTGGTTGCCCCATTGGTCGGCATCGGTTTCGGGCGGCAGCAATTCATGCAGCAGTTGGTCTTCGCTGAGCTCGTCCACCGGCTTCAGCGCCGGCTTGGCAGGCGCCGGTGGCCGTGCTTCAGCTTGCGCTGGTGCAATCGGCACTGGCTCACGAGCAGGCGCGGCTGCAGGAGCCGCTGCGGGCGCCGCCATCCGGGTGCGTTCACGATGGATCTGCATCAGTTCGTCGAGCACCGCATCGCGGTCGGCCTGCGGCAGCTTGATCAGGTCCATGCCGCGCTGCAGCTGCGCGATCAGCTGGGGCAGGCGCTGGCGCAGCGCGGAGCGCTCGGCGTCGTTGCGGGTGGGCTCAAGCGAAGCCAGCAAGGACTCGATGCAGGTCGTCAGCGCCAGCGTGAGCTCCGACTCCTCGCCATGTTCCAGCACCGATTCGGTCAGCGCCTCGCTCCAGGGGCCGAGCAGGAACTCGAACAGCAAGGGGCTCAGGTGGTGCG
Source organism: Paucibacter sp. JuS9 (assembly GCF_044043925.2). Taxonomy (NCBI): domain Bacteria; kingdom Pseudomonadati; phylum Pseudomonadota; class Betaproteobacteria; order Burkholderiales; family Sphaerotilaceae; genus Roseateles; species Paucibacter sp. JuS9. The sequence goes on along the minus strand of NZ_CP194172.1, from coordinate 2,111,666 downwards.
AGGCCTGCGCCTGCTCCAGCACCTGTTGGCGCAAGAGCGGCAACAGTTCGTCATGCCGCTCCTTCTTGGTGAGCGCCAGCCGCGCGAAGACCGAGGCCTGCAGCTCTTCTTCCTGCTCGTGGTCGATGAAGCCGCGCACATCGTTCAAGGCGCGACTGAACGCGGCCACGCTGGCCTCTTCGGGCGCGCTCAGGCGCTCGACCAACTGCTCGACGAAGGCAAGGAATTGGCCGCCCCGCGGATCGCTGGCCAGCGGATGGTCGCCAGCATGGGCGGCGATCTGGTTGATCAGCGCCCAGGTCGGGTGCTGCTCCGAACCCAGCAGTTCGGGCTCGTCGACCGCGAGCCGGAAGATGCTGGCCTGCAGTCGGCAGATCGTCTCCTTGACCTGGGGCTCCAGGTCGGGGTCGGCCATGATCTGCTTGAACAGCTGGCTGAGCATTTCGGCCGTCTGCTCATGCGCGCTGTCGTGCTGGTGCTCGGGGTCGGCGGCATGCACGCGATCGCGCAGATCGAGCAGGGCGCCGTGGCGGCTGACATCGATGTCCTCGACCACCCGCTCCTCGGGCAGGATGGCGGCAAAGCCCGCCGGCTCCAGGCCCCAGCCGCGCAGGCGCTGGGTGGCCTGCTGCGCCAGCTCGCGCATCTGCTCCGCCAGCGCCGAGGCCGCGGCGGAAATGCAAAGCGCGCGGGCCGGCTTGTCGGCCAGGCCGGCCGTGGCTTCGCTGAGTGCGCGCGCAAAGGCGGCCGGCTGCAGCGCGCCTTCGCCTGGCAGCTTGCTGGTCAGCTGGGTCAACTCGCGCAACTCCCATTCGGCCCGGGCCTCGATCTGCTGAATGATGCGCGAGATCTCGATGGCCTGATCGGCCTGGTCTTCATCGACCAGGGTCAGCTCGTCGATGTCCTGCAGCACCGGCCGCTCTTTCAGCACCGGTGCCGGCGTCGGCCGCAGTGCGCTGCGCAGGCCGTCGAGCAGGCCCGGCTCGATCGCGTACTGCTGGCTGCGCCAGCTCTTCAGTGCCGCCTGCGCCGTGTCGTCGGCGTGGCGTTGCACGCCTTCCCGCAATCGCTGCTCGGTGGCCTCGAGCAGTTGCCGGCACAGTTCCGGCAGCTTGGCTTCAAGCGCTTGCAGATGGCGTTCCAGCATGTGTGTGATCCGTACTGCTTGTGGGGGACTGCTCAGATCGGAGGCCGGAGCGACTTGTTTGTCAGGGCAGGCGTCGGGTGGGTGGCAAGGCGCTGCACAAATCCACACGATCAGGGCTGTGTACGAACCAGCCGCCGCGGAAACGCCGCGAATCGAGCCAGCGGCGGAAGGTGTCGGTGTCGGTGCGCAGGATCTGCAGCTTGGGGCGCTCGGCCTCGGGCACGTCAGTCAGCATGCGCACGCGCTGGATGGTGGTTCGCTCTTCGGGCTTGACGTAGAAGCCCAGCGTGCCGGTGCCGCGCGGCAGCGCCGAGAGACGCTCCATGCCCATGACGACGCGGCCGACGTTGGTGATGTTGAGGTCCAGCGCACGCGGCGCGTGGCCGATCACCGTGTAGAGGCCGCTGCCGTCGCTGGAGTCGGGCTCGTTGCCACGTGCAGCGCCGACCATGCTGTAGCAATGGGTCAGCCAGGCGCGGCCGGTCTTGGGGTCGGCCGCCACCGGCCAGCCATTGACGAAGCCCGCCTGCGGCGCCCAGCCATCGTGTTCGGGCAGCTTGTTGAAGGCCAGGCCCTTCAAGGCGCGATCGAATTCCACGGGAGCCTTGACCAGGTTTGCCGGCTTCGCCTTGACCTTGCTTTCATCTTCCTCGGCATCGCCCCATTGGGTGACGTAGTTGTCCTGCACGCGGATGATGGCCAGGTTGTCGAAATAACCAGCACGCACCAGAGCCGCGATATTGGCGGCATGCTTGGGCGCGAAATCGGCAGCCAGTTCGATCACTACGGGGCCCGAAGCCAGCTCCATCAGGAGCGACTGCTCGGGCGAGACATCGCGCCAGTCGCCCGGGCCGGCTGCGGCCAGGATGTCGGCGCTGCTTGGCAGCTTGGCCGCACTGGCGGCCGGTGCTGCAGCGGCGGCCTTGGCAGCCGTCTTGGCGGCCGGCTTCTTTGTGGGCTTGGCCGCCTCAGCGGAAAGCGAAGAAATGGCCAGCACGGCGGCGGCGCAAAGGGTCAGGAGGCTGGGCTTGAATGGCTTGGTCATCAGGCTTTGGGCAAGAGGCGGCTGACAGAATGAATCTAAAGATTCTTGTGGCGGCCAGCATAGCGTGCGCCATGCGTCCCGGAGATGCCAATTCGGGTTGATGCGGACCGGGAGAGCCCGGGGTCGGAAGATGGCCATGCGCTGGCTCAATACAATCGCGCATGGCTTTTGTTCACCTGCGTACCCATACCGAGTTTTCCGTCGTCGACGGCACCCTGAGAGTCGACGATGCCGCTGCGGCGGCGGCCAAGGACGGCCAGGTGGCGCTGGCGATCACCGACCTGGCCAACCTCTTTGGTGGCATCAAGTTCTACAACGCCTGCCGCAAGAAGGGCGTCAAGCCCATCCTCGGCGCCGATTGCTGGCTGGAGCCCGAAGGCACAGACAAGTCGCCCACGCGGCTGCTGCTCCTCGTGCAGAACAGCAAAGGCTATCTGAACATCAGCGAGCTGCTGTCGCGCGCCTGGATTCAGAACGTGATCCGCAACCAGGCCTGCCTGAAGCTGGAATGGCTGGAGGAGCTGGGCGAGGGCCTGATCTGCCTCTCCGGCGCCCAGCATGGCGCGGTCGGCGTCGCGCTGATCAATGGCGACAAGGCCAAGGCCCGAGAGACCGCCAAACGCCTGGCAGGCATCTTCCCGAACCGCTTCTATATCGAGTTGCAGCGCGCCGGGCTGCCGGGCCAGGAAAGCCTGGTCGCTGCTTCGGTGCCGCTGGCCGCCGAGCTGGGCTTGCCGGTGGTGGCCACGCATCCGGTGCAGTTCCTCGAAGAAGACGACTTCGGTGCGCATGAAGCACGCGTCTGCGTGGCCGAGGGCGAAACCCTGGCCAACCCCAAGCGCATCAAGAGATTCAACAACGGCCAGTTCTTCCGTCCGCAGTCGGACATGGAGAAGCTGTTTGCCGACATTCCTTCGGCCCTGGCCAACACGGTGGAGATTGCGCGCCGCTGCAGCCTCTCGCTGGTGCTGGGCAAGCCGCAGTTGCCCGACTTCCCGACGCCCATCCTGGCCGACGGTTCGCGCATGCCGATGGACGCGTATTTCCGCCAGCTCTCCTTCGAAGGCCTGGACTTCCGCCTGAAGCAGCTGTACCCCGATGAGGCCAAGCGCGAGGCCGAGCGGCCACGCTATGTGGAGAGGCTGGAGTTCGAGCTGGCCACCATCATCAAGATGGGCTTCCCCGGCTACTTCCTGATCGTGGGCGACTTCATCAAGTGGGCCAAGGAAAATGGCTGCCCGGTCGGCCCCGGCCGGGGCTCGGGCGCCGGCTCGCTGGTGGCCTATGTGCTGCTGATCACCGACCTGGACCCGCTGCAGTACAAGTTGCTGTTCGAGCGCTTCCTGAATCCGGAGCGGGTGTCCATGCCCGACTTCGACATCGACTTCTGCCAGGGCAATCGCGACCGCGTCATCGACTATGTGAAGGACAAGTACGGCCGCTCTGCCGTCAGCCAGATCGCCACCTTCGGCACCATGGCGGCCAAGGGCGCGTTGCGCGACATCGGCCGCGTGCTGGGCATGGGCTTTGGCCATGTGGACTCCATCGCCAAGCTGGTCCCGGCGCCGCCCGGCAAGACCGTGACCCTGGCCAAGCTGCCGCCCGACTTCGACCCGGCCAAGGCCAAGATGGTTTATGCACGGCACGAGTCGCCCGAGATCGAAGAGCGCGAAAAGACCGACGAAGAGGTGGCCGGCCTGCTCGAGCTGGCGGCACGCGTGGAGGGCACGGTGCGCTCCATCGGCATGCATGCCGGTGGTGTGCTGATCGCGCCAGGCAAGATCACCGACTTCTGTCCGCAGTACCAGCAGCCGGGTTCCACGTCCGCCGTGAGCCAGTATGACAAGGACGACGTCGAGGCCATCGGCCTGGTGAAGTTCGACTTTCTGGGCCTGGCCACCTTGACCATCCTGGAGCTGGCCAAGAACTTCATTCAGGCGCGCTATCCGGAGCAGAAGGACTTCGACTGGGCCAAGGTGCCGCTGGCCGACAAGAAGGTGTTCGACCTGTTTGGCAAGGGCTACTCGGAGAGCGTGTTCCAGTTTGAATCGCCTGGCATGCAGCGCCTGCTCAAGGACGCCAAGCCCTCGCGCTTCGAGGACCTGATCGCGCTGGTGTCGCTGTACCGGCCAGGGCCGATGGACCTGATTCCGTCCTTCGTGGCGCGCAAGCACGGCAAGGAAGTGATCGAGTACCCGCATCCGCTGCTGGGCCAGGTGCTCGAGGAGACCTACGGCGTCTTTGTCTACCAGGAGCAGGTGATGCAGGCGGCCCAGGTGCTGGGCGGCTACAGCCTCGGCGGCGCCGACATGCTGCGCCGCGCCATGGGCAAGAAGAAGGCCGAGGAGATGGCGGCCCACCGCGAGCTGTTCCGCAAGGGCGCGGCCGAGAAGGGGCTTGACCAGGCCAAGGCCGACGAAGTCTTCGACCTGATGGAGAAGTTCGCGGGCTATGGCTTCAACAAGTCGCACGCGGCTGCCTATGCGCTGCTCTCGTATCACACGGCCTGGCTGAAGACGCACTATGCGGCCGAGTTCTACGCGGCCAACATGACTATCGAGTCGGACGACACCGACAAGCTCAAGGTGCTGCTGAACGATGCCAAGCTGTTTGGCATCGAGTTCGAACCGCCCAATGTCAATCTGGGCGTGCACCGCTTCGAGCCGCTGGGCCCGAAGCGGATCAACTACAGCCTGGGCGCCATCAAGGGCACCGGCGTCGGTGCCATCCACGCCATCGTCGCGGCCCGCACCGAGGGTGGCCCTTTCAAGACCTTCTTCGACTTCTGCGCCCGGGTCGACCGCAAGGCGGTCAACAAGCGCGTGGTCGAGGCCCTGATCAAGGCCGGAGCCTTTGATTCCATCGAGCCGGAGCGCTCACGCCTCCTGGCCAGTGTGGCCCTGGGCTACACCTATGCCGACAACCTGACGGCCAATGCCGACCAGGGCGGCCTGTTCGACTTCGATGACACCCATGGGTCCTCGGTGGCCGAGCCGCCGCTGGTCGAGGCCGCGCCCTGGAGCATCAAGGAGCGCCTGAGCCTGGAGAAGACCGCCATCGGCTTCTACCTGAGCGGCCATCTGTTCGACCAGAGTGGCGCCGAAGTGCGCCGCATGGTGAGGCGCCAGGTGGCCGACCTGCAGGACAGCCGCGAGCCGGTGCTGGTGGCCGGCATCGTGGCTGACCTGCGCATCATCAACGGCAATCGCGGTCGCGTCGGCATCTTCAAGCTCGACGACAAGAGTGATGCCATCGAGGCGGTGGCCAACGAAGAGCTGCTCAATGCCCACAAGGAACTGCTGGCGGACGACGAGCTCCTGATCGTGCAGGGCAAGGTGCAGAACGACCGCTTCTCGGGCGGGCTGCGCATGAATGTCACCGCGATCTGGGACCTGGCCGGCGCTCGCGCGCGCTTCGGCAAGTTCCTGCGCGTGCCGCCGGATGCCACCGTGCCGGCACTGGACGAGGTCTTGAAGACCTGGCCGGCGCGCGCCACCGAAACCGAGCAGGGCCGCTTGCTGCAAGGCCTGCCGCTGCGCCTGTCGATCCGCCGCCCTGGCGCGGTGGCCGAGCTGGACCTGGGCGATGCGGCCAGGTTCTGGCCTTGTGATGAGGCTCTGGAAAAGCTCGGCGACGCGCAGATCGTCTACGAGTGAGCGTTGCGGCGCCGATGCAAGGGGGTGAGTCCCGCTCCCTTGCGCGCATTTTCTGGGCGATGATGGCCAGCAAGAGAATGCTGCCGCCCGCCTCATGTCCGACCTGAACAGCACCGATCGAACCAGCACTGGCCTCGTGCTGACCGGCGGCGGCGCGCGTGCGGCCTACCAGGTGGGCGTGCTGCAGGCACTGGCGCAGTTGCGGCGCGATGCAGGCGTGATCGGAGGCAACCCCTTTCCCATCATCACCGGCACCTCGGCGGGCGCGATCAACGCGGCCACGCTGGCCTGCCAGGCAGACGACTTCGACGCGGCGGTCGACGGCCTCGTCTACATCTGGCAGAACATCCATGTCGACCAGGTCTACCGGGCCGACTCCTTCGGCGTGATACGCACCGGCGCGCGCTGGATGACGATGATGAGCCTGGGCTGGGCGCTGGCGCGCTGGAAGCGCAGCCGGCCCAAGAGCCTGCTGGACAACGAGCCGCTCGGCGAGCTGCTGCGCCGCTGGGTGCGTCTGGAGCGGCTGGACGAGATGCTGGAAACCGGCCACATGGATGCGCTGGCCATCAGCGGCTCCAGCTACAGCTCAGGCCAGCATGTGACCTTCTATCAGACGGCCAAGGAGATCCAGCCCTGGCTGCGCTCGCAGCGCCTGGCCGTGCGGGCCCGGCTGACGATCGAGCACCTGATGGCGTCCTCGGCCATTCCCTTCATCTTCCCGGCGGAGCAGCTCGACCTGGAAGGCCAGCCCGAGTGGTTTGGCGATGGTTCGATGCGCCAGAGTGCGCCGATTTCGCCGGCCATCCACCTTGGTGCCGAGCGCATCCTGGTGATCGGTGCCGGCCGCATGCATGAGCCGCCTGGCCGGCGCGTGCAAGCTGTCGAGGCCCATCCAAGCATGGCTCAGATCGCCGGCCATGCCTTGTCCAACATCTTTCTGGATGCGCTGGCGGTCGATATCGAACGCATGCAACGCATCAACAACACGCTGTCGCTTCTGCCGCCGGAGGCGCGCCGCTCCACGGCCTTGCGGCCGGTCGAGGTGATGGTGATTGCGCCGAGCCGCCGCATCGACGACCTGGCCGCCAAGCATCAGGCGGCCTTGCCGGCCACCATGCGCGGCTTGCTGCGCAGTGTGGGTGTGTCGGGTGAAGGCAAGGCGGCGCACGGCTCGGCGCTGACCAGCTATCTGCTGTTCGAGCCCGATTTCACCGAGGAGCTGATCACGCTCGGTTTCACCGACACGCTGGCGCGCCGCAGCGAGGTGCAGGCCTTCTTCGGCTGGACCGGCGAGCCGCCACCGTTCGACCCGCGCCAGCAAAGGCGCAGCGCCGGCTTCGCGCAGGCGAGGGTGGCCGAGGTCGAGCGAGCGCGCTGAAGCCTCATCCAGGCAAGGCCTGACCCTGGATCCGCAAGCCCTGGTCTGAGAGCTTTTTTGCCTGCTTGGCACCGATGCCGCTGACCCGGCGGCGCAGGTCGGCCCAGCTCTCGAATGCTTTGACAGAGCGCACCTTCAAGAGGCGCTCGGCCAGTTCCGGCCCGACGCCGGACAGCGATTCCAGTTGCGCCTGCGTGGCCTGGTTGAGCTCCAGCAGCCTGTCCTTTGCAAGCGTGGCCGGTGACAGCATGGCCATCACGACCGACCAGAGCAGGCGCCGCCGCATCATTCGGCCCTAGTCGTGCTGGGCCCGCACCATGGCGGCATAGGCGCCGTCAGTGGCCAGCAACTCGGCATGCGAGCCCGATTCCAGCAAGCGGCCGTTGCTCATCACGTGGATGCAATCTGCGGCGCGCACGGTGGACAGGCGGTGCGCGATCAGGATCAGCGTCTTCTTGCCTTGCCATTGCTCCAAAGCCTGCTGCACCGCGCGCTCGCTTTCGGTGTCCAGCGCCGAAGTGGCTTCGTCAAACACCCAGATTGGCGCCTCCTTGTACAGCGCACGGGCAATGGCCAGGCGCTGGCGCTGGCCACCGCTGAGCTTGCTGCCGTTGGCGCCGACCGGCGTCTCGATGCCTTGCGGCAGCGTTTGGACAAAGTCCCACAAGTGGGCGGCGCGCAAGGCTTGCTCCAGGCGTGCTGCATCGCGTGGCTGTGCGTAGGCCACGTTGTCGGCCACCGAGGCATCGAAGAGCACGATGTCCTGCGAGACCACGGCGAACTGGCGGCGCAGGGCGGCGCGCCTGAGGTCCTGGATGTCGTGGCCGTCCAGCAGGATCTGGCCGCTGTCCGGTTGCGCGAAACCCAGCAGCAGGTGGATCACCGAGCTCTTGCCGGCGCCCGAGGCGCCGACCAGGGCGGTGGTCTGGCCGGGCTTGATCAGCATGCTGAGGCCATCCAGCGCCGGGCGCTCGGCGCCGGGATATTGCAGCTTCACTTCGCGCAGCGACAGCTCGCCGCGTGCCAGGGCCAGGTCTTGCGTGCCGCGGTCGGGCTCGGCCGGCGTGTCCAGCAGGCTGAAGCAGCCGCGGGCAATCACCAGGGCATTGGTGATGGGCTGGGCCAGGTCGCTCAGGTGGCGCAGCCGCGAGGTCATCAGGAGCAGGGCGGTGACGAAGGCGGCGAACTCCTCGACGCCGGTGTTGGTCTGGCGCGCCTGCAAGAGCGCCAGGCTGACGATGAGGGACAAGCCCACGCTGGCCATCAACTGCGACAGCGGTTGCGTCAGCGCATTTGTGGCCGAGACCTTGAGCGCGCTGCGCTGCACCTTGCGGGCGATGTCGGCGAATCGGCCGCGCTCATAGTCGCCGGCATCGAAGCTGCGCACCACGCGCCAGGCGCGGGTGATGTCGTCCACCTTGTTCACCAGCTCCAGCTGCGCGTCATAGTTGCGCGCACCGATCTGCTGCACGCGCCGGTTCACCCTCTTGACCACGAACGCCATGGCCGGCGTGGTGATCATCGACAGCAGGGTCAGCTGCCAGTTCAGGTAGAGCAGGTAGCCCAGCATGGCGATGGCGGGCAGGCCGTCGCGCAGCACCGAGACCACGGTGCCGCTCAAGAGGGTCAGGACTTGATTCGGGTCGTTCACCACCTTGGTCACGGCCGCACCGGGCTGCAGGCTCGTGTAGGCGCTGGCATCGGCGCGCAGCAATGCGTCCAGCAGCGAGCGGCGCATGTCCATGACGGAGCGCGTCAGCGTCTGGTTGAGCATGTACTGACCAAGGAAGCCGAACAGGCCACGCAGCGCGAACAGGCCGATCAGCACGACAGGCACCCACCAGACCGAGAACGACGAAGCCTGGAAACCCTTGCCGAAAACAGTGCGCAAGAGCTCGGGGATCAGCGGTTCGGTGCAGGCTGCGCCTAAGTAGGCCAGCACCGTCCAGAACAGCCCCAGGCGATGCGGCAGCACGTAGCGAAGCACCCGGCGGGCGGTGGACTTCAGGTCGGGCGCGGTGGCGGCTTCAACAGTCATGGGGCCGGATTGTCGCTGCAGTCCGACAGACCGGGCCGCGTCCCCCGTCCAGGGGTGCTTGCGGGCTTGGCCGCCGGCAATTCATTGAGATACTGCGGGCGGCCCGGTCGCAGTGCAGGGTGTCTATCCCCCATGAAGTTTCCATCCTCAGCCCATCCGCGCCGCAAGGTGCTGCATTTCGTCACCGGCGGCTTCTCCGGTGCCACCCAGGTGGCCATAGACCTGGTGGCTGCTGCTCAGGAGAGCCGGGATTTTGAAGCCCTGCTCGTGCTGCGTCGCAAGCGCACCACCGATGACGCGCGTGTGCAGGCACTGCGCGACCAGGGGCTCCATGTGGAGGTGGTGCCCGGCTGGTTTCACTGGCTCTCGATCTGGGCATTGGCGCGGCTGTGTCGTCGCTGGCGGCCCGATGTGGTGATGGCTCATGGCTTTCCGGAGCACCTGATCGGCCGCTGGGCGGCTCGCGCGGCATGGGTGCCTGCCATGGTGCACGTGGAGCACAACTCGCGCGAGCGCTACAGCGCCTTCAAGCTCTGGCAGGCCCGCTGGCTGGCACGGCGCACGGCACGGCTGGTGGGCGTGTCCGAAGGGGTGCGGGAGACCCTCGTCGAGCTGGGCATGCCGGCCGAACGCACGCTGGCCATTCCCAATGGCATCGACCTCAACCGCTTTGCCGGTGCCGAAGCGCGGCCCTATGAAAGCCGCTCGCCGGGCATTGTGATGTCGGCCCGCTTTGCGCGCCAGAAAGACCAGATCACCCTGATCCATGCCCTGGCCCTGTTGAAGAAGAAGCGTGGGCTGGTGCCCAAGCTGCACCTCGCCGGCGCGGGCAAGGCCAGTCTGCGCACCCGTGCCGAGGCACTGGTGCGCGACCTGGGCCTGGGTTCCCAGGTCTGGTTCATGGGCCACCACGCTGACCTGCCGGAGCTCCTGATGAGCCAGCAGATCTTCGTGTTGTCCACCCACTGGGAAGGCATGCCCCTGGCGCTGGTCGAAGGCATGGCCGCCGGTTGCGCCTGCGTGGCGTCCGACGTGCCTGGTGTGGAGGGTGTTTTCGTGGATGGCAAGAGCGGCCTGCTGGTGCCGGAGAGAGACCCGCAGGCGCTGGCCGATGTGCTGGAGCGCCTTCTGCTCGAGCCGGGCCATGCGGCCGGATTGGCATCTGAGGCCCGCCTGCATGCCATGCGCCATCACGACCGCAAGCTGATGATGCGGCGCTACGAGCAACTGCTGCTGTCGCTCTAGCCTTGTGTTGCGGCCGCGGGGGCCGCTTGCATGATGCCCGATGCCATCGCGCCTTTTTGTGCCGGCGGCTGTCCCGGAGTGTTCAGGTCGAGGTTTCGAGCCAGCGCCGCAGCGGCCGACCCAGGCCGTACTTGAGCTGTTGCCAGCGCGTGCGCGCATGACGCTGCTCGAAGATGCGTTGGAACCACTCAGTCTGCAAGAGCTCGGGCTGGCGTGACTGGATCAGGGCGATGCAACTGGCTTTCATGGCCGCCGCTTCCTGCGCTGCGGTGCGACCGTTGCGGTAGACCTTCTGGCCGCTCGTGACCGGGCGCCGATGGCTGGCCATCACCGCGTCGATGAGCGCGCAGCGCTTGAGGCCGGTGAGCTGCTGCAGCGTGGGCATCAGGTACTTGTCTATGCCCCAGGAAGAAACATTGCCCCGGTACTGCTCGCGGCCGGCCATGAAGAGGCTGCCGCGGTAGAAGGGCATCATCACCTCGATCCAGTCCACCTCACGGAACATCCTGCTCGGCTGGCGCAGCGTCCAGCGATGGGTGTAGACGCTGTCATGGCTGAGCACCGGTGAGCAGATGTCCAGGCCTTCGCATGCAGCCAGATGCAGGACGCGGTTGATGTCGCTGACCGAAATCAGGATGTCATCGTCGATCAGCGACACATAGTCCGGCACTTCGCTGTTGGCGGCCAGGTGGTCGGCGAGCGCCTGGTAGATCTCGCCCTTGCATTCGGTGGCGCCGGACAGCACCAGGCATTGCTGGCCGCGCAGCGTGCGCGGACCTGGGGCCTGGCGGCCGGAGAAGTCGAACAGGACCCAGTCGAAATCGGGCGCTGCATCCAGATGAATCATCTGCCAGGGCTCGCTCTGGCCGTCCCAGGACACCAGCACCAGGCTGCGCGTGCGGACCCAGCTCATCTTGTATACCAATGATTGAGGATCGTGTACGCCATCTTGTGGCGGAACTTGGTCCAGCGTGCAGCGAGACCGCCCTTGGGCTTGTCGCCGATGCTGCTCTCGAAGCTGGTTTCGTCCAGCTCGATGGCCGATGGCTCCACGCCCTGAACCTTCAAGCCGTTCTCCCAGAAATGCCGCAGGTCCACGTCGATGGGGCGGCCGAAGGGCAGGCGGGTGTTCAGGAGCTTGCTGGCACCGGAGCGGCTGATGACGTAGCCGGCGGTGAGACTGGGAATGCGGGCGTAGTCGACCAGTTCGGTGCCAGCGATCAGTGGCGCCTGGCCGCGCAGCTTTTCCTGCTTGCCGGTGGCGGGTCGGCCGAGCAGCTTGATCATGTCCCAGCCCGCCGGCAAGGCGGTGATGGCGTCAACCACGGCGGCGAATCCGGGCTTGAGCTTGACGTCGTCCTCCAGCACCACCAGGGCGGCATGGGGCGAATCAAGCAGCCATTGCCAGGCGCGCAGATGGCTGGCGTAGCAACCCTTCTCACCATTGACCAGGGGCTTGTGGAACAGGCGGGCGTTGAGCTCGGGGGAGTAGTAGCGAGCCTGTTCGGCTGCCGAAAGCGCCGTCCACAAGGTGGCTGGAAATCGCTCGCCTGCCACGCCATGCTGCTGCAACTCGGCCTCCAGCCGCGCGCGGCGCTCGGCGTCGCGATCCAGATTGATGAACAGGACCGGGATCATTCAGTGCGGCGACTCGAAGCCATCACTCGTGCCAGTGATCAGCAATCCAGGGCGCCGGCTTGGCATGGCGCCAGTTGCCGTTGCTGCGGCCAGCCAGGGCGTCGGGTGGGTTCATCACGCCGTGGAAGATCAGGATTCGGGCGTCCTTGGGAATGAAGGGCGCACGCCAGTAGTTCGTCGGCCAGCGCGGTATGCAGTGGTACTTGTAGCTGGCGCACCAGGCGTCGTCCCAGTACCGCAGCATGCCCTTGGCCTGCATCTCGTCGGACAGGTAGGCCTGCTCGTTGCGGAACTTCTGGCGGATGGCGTCGAACTCGGCACGAAACTTGACCAGCACCTCCGGATGGCGGCCCAGCTCGAAGCGATAGACCGAGGAGTTGCCGGTGATGCGCCAGGGGCGCTTCCAGTCGTGAATGATCAGGAATTCGCCCGGCACGTAGAAGAACTGCGTGATGTCGCCGACGATCACCACGTCAAGGTCCAGGAACAGGGCCGTGCCCTTGAGGCCATAGCCCTCGACCAGCTCGGTGCTGAAGGTGGTCAGCTTGGTCCAGCCGCGCTCCGGGCTGCCGGCGGGCAGCTCCAGGCTCGGAATGGGGAAGCATTCGACCTCCGGGCGGATGCCTTCGGTGCGGTCGGTCAGGCAGACGAAACGGAACTCGCCGCGCAGGTGGCGGCGCACCATGGCATAGAGCCGGTTCACGTACTCGGGGCCGTACTTCGTGCCCCATTTCATGCACAGGATGACGCGCTCGGGGGCCACGACGGCTGGCGCTTCTTGCTGAGTGATTGGAGTCGTCATCAAAGTTCCTCGACATGGCGAGGCGGGTAGGAATCCCAGGTCAGGCAACCCGGGCACTGCCAGAAATAGTGCTGCGCTTCGAAGCCGCAAGCGGCGCAGCGGTAGCGCTGCAAGGGCCGGCTGGCGCGCTCTAGCGCGCTGCCAACCAGTGCCTGTTCGGCATCGCCTTGCAGCGGGCCGCGCTCCAGCAGGAGCCTGGCGGCCGAGAGCATGGGCTGGTCGCGCAGATGGCGCAAGAGGCGCTCACGCTGGCGGGCCGGGTCGGTGTCGAGCAGGGCGATGGCTTGCAGCAACTGCAGGCTTGGCGCGCGCTGGTAGCGTGCGCTCAAGGTGTCGAGCGCGCGGGCCGCCAGTTCGGGCTGCGCGCTGGCGCGGGCCGCTTCGGCGTAATCCTTGGCCACCAGATTGAAGGCCTCGGCGTTCGAGGCCAGCAGCTCCGCGTAGGCGGCCATGGCCTGCTCGGGCTGTTCGCGGCGGGCCAGCATCTGGCCGGCGAGCACATGGGCGCGGGCCGCTTGCGGCGCGAGCTTGCGTGCCTCGGCCAGGAGCTTCTGTGCCTCTTCGTCCTGATGGCGGGCCTGGGCTTCAAGAGCCAGCTCGCAGAGGAAGTGCGCGATGCGCGTGGCAAAGGAGCCGGTGCCCATCTGCTCCAGATGGCGCGCCACGTCGGCCGCCTTGCGCCACTCCCGTGAACGCTCGTAGAGCGACAAGAGGGCCAGTTCCGCCTCGGCTTCGAAGCGGCTGCCGGCGAGCGCCCGGAAGGCTTCTTCGGCGCGATCAAACAGGCCGGCCTTCAGGAAGTCTTGTGCCAGCGCATGCTGGGCGCGGTCTCGCTCGTGGGCGGGCAGGTCGCCGCGCTGCAGCAGATGCTGATGCACGCGCACCGCGCGCTCGTATTCACCACGGCGGCGGAACAGATTGCCGAGCGCGAAATGCAGCTCCGACGTGTCGGGGTCCAGCTGCACCGCTTCAATGAAGGCATCGATGGCCTTGTCCTGCTGTTCGTTCAGCAGCAGGTTCAGGCCCTTGAAATAGGCCTTGGGTGCATCGCGCTGTTCGCGCTTCAACTGGCGCGCATCAAGGCGCGAACCCAGCCAGCCCAGCGCGAAGGCGATGGGCATGGCGATCAGCAGCCAGCGCAGGTCAAAGTCCATCGCGAGGCAGGGGCGAGTTGTTCAATGGGTCGCCAGGGGCTTGGGTCTCCGGGGGCAGGTCTTGCCGACGGCGCGCCAGCCGGCGATGCCGCCACCAGGCCGGCACCATGGCCAGCACGCCGAGCGCGCAACCGATGCCGAACACCAGCAGCACCACGATGACCAGCGGCGCATGCCATTCGTGGCCGAAGAACCAGCGCACGGCAACGTCCTGCTGGTTGTTCAGCGCGAACGCAAAGAGCGCGAAGAAGAGGAAGGCTCTGAGGAGCCAGACGATGAGTCGCATCAGGCGGCGATTCTAGGCGCGGCCGGGGGCTTCAGTCGTCGGCCAATTCGGCCTTGGGCGGCTGGGCGTCCACCGCTTCGCGCAGGGCCTTGCCCGGCTTGAAATGAGGCACCAGCTTCTCGGGGATCAGCACCTGCTCGCCGCTGCGCGGATTGCGGCCCATGCGGGGCGGGCGGCGGTTGACCTGGAAACTTCCGAAGCCGCGGATCTCGATGCGATGGCCCCGGGCCAGCGCGTCGGACATCGCGTCCAGGATGGTCTTCACGGCGAACTCGGTGTCGCGCTGCGTCAGCTGGGGAAAGCGGTCAGCCAGGAGAGCGGCGAGGTCGGATCGGGTCATGAATATGTTCTTGTGGTGTTGGCAAAAAAACAGGCTCGCACCCTTATCGAGTGGCGAGCCTGCGGCGGTCACCAGCAGGCAACCCCGGAGGGTTGCCGGTTGGGCGACAGTTTAGCCGTTGTTGTTGTCCAGCTTGGCGCGCAGCAGGGCGCCCAGGCTGGTGGTGCCGGCGTTTTCACGCTCGGACGTGGCCGACAGGCGCTGCATGGCTTCCTGGTTGTCGGCGTTGTCCTTGGCCTTGATCGACAACTGGATGTTGCGGGTCTTGCGGTCCACGTTGATGACGATGGAGGTGACTTCGTCGCCTTCCTTCAGCACGTTGCGGGCATCTTCGACGCGGTCGCGCGAGATTTCCGAAGCACGCAGGTAGCCGATCACGCCTTCAGCCAGTTCGATTTCGGCGCCACGCGCGTCAACCGTCTTGACCTTGCCGGTCACCGAAGCGCCGCGATCATTGATCGTGGTGTAGGCGGTGAACGGGTCGCTGTCCAGCTGCTTGATGCCCAGCGAGATGCGCTCGCGCTCGACGTCAACGGCCAGCACGATGGCTTCGACTTCCTGGCCCTTCTTGAAGTTGCGCACTGCAGCTTCGCCAGTCTCTTCCCACGACAGGTCGGACAGGTGCACCAAGCCGTCAATGCCTTGAGCCAGGCCAACGAACACGCCGAAGTCGGTGATCGACTTGACCGGGCCCTTGACCTTGTCGCCGCGCTTGACGTTCTCGGCGAACTCTTCCCACGGGTTGGCCTTGCACTGCTTCATGCCCAGGGAGATGCGACGCTTGTCTTCGTCGATTTCCAGGACCATGACTTCGACTTCGTCGCCCAGGGAGACGATCTTCGAAGGTGCGATGTTCTTGTTGGTCCAGTCCATTTCGGACACGTGCACCAGACCTTCGATGCCCGGCTCGATTTCAACGAACGCGCCGTAGTCGGCGATGTTCGTGACCTTGCCGAACAGGCGGGTGCTGGTCGGGTAGCGGCGAGCAACGCCGAACCACGGGTCGTCGCCCAGCTGCTTCAGGCCCAGCGAGACGCGATTCTTCTCAGCGTCGAACTTCAGGACCTTGGCGGTCAGTTCCTGACCAACCGTCACGACTTCCGACGGGTGGCGGACACGGCGCCAGGCCATGTCGGTGATGTGCAGCAGGCCGTCGATGCCGCCCAGGTCAACGAAGGCACCGTATTCGGTGATGTTCTTGACCACGCCGTTGACGATGGCGCCTTCGGACAGCGTCTCGAGCAGCTTGGCGCGTTCTTCGCCCATCGAAGCTTCGACCACAGCGCGGCGCGACAACACGACGTTGTTGCGCTTGCGGTCCAGCTTGATGACCTTGAATTCCATGGTCTTGCCTTCGTACGGGCTCATGTCCTTGACTGGACGTGTGTCCAGCAGGGAACCCGGCAGGAAGGCGCGGATGCCGTTCACGAGGACGGTCAGACCGCCCTTGACCTTGCCCGACACGGTACCGGTCACGAAGTCGCCCGACTCCAGTGCGGTTTCCAGCGACAGCCACGAGGCCAGACGCTTGGCCTTGTCGCGCGACAGGATGGTGTCGCCGTAGCCGTTTTCGATGGCGTCAATGGCCACCGACACGAAGTCGCCGACGTTGACTTCGAGCTCGCCCTGATCGTTCTTGAACTCTTCGATAGGCACATACGCTTCGGACTTCAGGCCGGCGTTGACCACGACGAAGTTGTGCTCGACACGGACGACTTCGGCCGAGATGACCTCGCCGGAACGCATGTCAGACTTTTGCAGCGATTCCTCGAAGAGGGCTGCGAACGATTCCATGCCGGAGGCTTGGGCGGTTTGGGTTTGGGACATTGTGTTTCCTGTGCCGGCTGACAAGGCGTTTGACGGACGGCGTTGCAAGACGAGCTTGCGGGGTTAGGTTGATGAGTTCGCCGCCCTCGGTGAACTGACGTTCGAGAGGAAGGGCGGCGGGCCCGGTCTGGCCTTGCGGCCGGGTCGTTCAATGGCTCAACGCTGAACCCTTGAACGGCCTTGCTTCAGCCCACCAGCTGAGCACCAGATCCCTTGATTCCTCAATGGTCTGGGCCGAGTTGTCGAGCCTCCGCGCGTCTGCGGCGGCCTGGAGCGGTGATGCTGTGCGACCTTTGTCGCGAGCATCCCTGGCTTCCAGGTCTTCACGCAAGCCCGCGATATTAGCCGGAATTCCCTTGGAAATCAATTGCTTATGCCTTCTCTCGGCCCGCGTGGCAGCGCTGGCGGTGAGAAAGACCTTCAGGGGAGCATCCGGAAAGACCATCGATCCCATGTCCCGCCCATCGGCCACCAGGCCCGGCAGGCAGCGGAAGTCGAGTTGCAGCTGGTTGAGCGCAGCCCGCACCGGTGCGTGGGCTGCCACCTGGGAGGCGGCCAGGCCCGAGGCTTCTTCGCGCAGGGCGTCGGTGATGTCTTCATCGCCCAGCCAGACCCGGCCCTTGGCGAAGTGCAGGTCCAGTTTTGCGGCGATGGCAGCCACGGCCTCGGCTTCGTCCAGTTCGACGCCGGCGCGGCGGGCCGCCAGGCCAGTGGCGCGGTACAGCGCACCGGAATCCAGCACGATGTAGCCCAGCTCGTGGGCCACCACGTCAGCCAGCGTGCCCTTGCCGGAGGCCGTGGGGCCGTCAATCGTGATCACCGGGATGTCTTCCGGCCGGGCCGAGACGACTTCGAACAGGGTCTCGAAATAGTCCGGAAAGGTCTTGGCCACGCACTGGGGCTCGAGGATGCGCACCGGCACCGGGCTTGCCGTCACCAGGCCATTGAAGGCAGCCAGAGAGAAGCACATGGCGACCCGGTGGTCGTCATAGGTGTGGATGGCTGCCGGCTGCCAGTCGCGCAGCGGGTGCACGCGCAGCCAGTCGGGGCCTTCCTCGACCTGCGCGCCGAGTTTGCGCAGCTCGGTGGCCATGGCGACGATGCGGTCGGTCTCCTTGACGCGCCAGCTGGCGATATTGCGCAACGTGGACGGGCCGTCGGCATAGAGCGCCATCACGGCAAGCGTCATGGCTGCGTCCGGTATGTGGTTGCAATCCAGGTCCAGTGCCCTGAGTGGCCAGGCGCCGCGCTTGACCTCGACGGCATTGGCCTCGGCACGCACCACGGCACCCATGGCTTCGGCGGCTTCAACGAAGCGCACGTCGCCCTGCAAGGACGCGCTGCCCACGCCCTCGATGCGGATCGGCTGACCTGTTGCAGCGATGGCACCCAAGGCCACGAAGTAGGACGCAGACGAGGCATCACCCTCGACATGGATCTCGCCCGGCGAACGGTAGCGGCTGCCAGCCGGAATCGTGAAGCGCTGCCAGCCCTCGCGCTTGACCTCGATGCCGAAGCGCTTGAGCAGCTCCAGCGTGATGTGGATATAGGGCTTGGAGATCAGCTCGCCAACCACGTCGATATGGATGTCTTGCTCCGCCACCAACGGCAACGCCAGCAGCAAGGCCGTGAGGAACTGGCTCGACACATCGCCGCGCACGCGCACCGGCTCGCTGAGCTTCAGCTCTGACGGGCCGCTCAGCCGCAGCGGCGGATAGCCTTCACTGCCCAGGCAGGCCACTTCGCAACCCAGGCCGCGCAAGGCATCGACCAGATCGCCGATGGGACGCTCGTGCATGCGTGCCACGCCAGAGAGTTCAAATTCGCCGCCCTGTGTTGCCGCCAGCAAGGCCAGCGCCGCCGTAAGCGGGCGCATTGCCGTGCCGGCATTGCCGAGAAAGAGCTTGGCGGCATTCGTCTGCAGCTTCGCGCCGATGCCGGTGACCTTCAGGGGGCCGCCTTCGACTTGCTCCAGCACGCAGCCAAGCTGCTTCAAGGAAGCCAGCATCACGGCGGTGTCGTCGGAATCGAGCAGGTCGTGCACCAGGGTCTGGCCTTCGGAGAGGCCGGCCAGCAGCAGCACGCGGTTGGAAATGCTCTTGGAGCCCGGCAGGCGCACCGTGCCTGCTGCGGCGCGCAGCGGCGGCAGGTCGAGGAAAGGAATCTTGAACATGAACGGGAAACAGGAAAGAGGGGGCTATTTCTGCTGCGAGCGAGGCACGGTCAGCTGACCCATCTGCCATTGGCTGCGGTCTTCCGAGACCAGGCGGATCTGCTCTTCCAGGCTGCTGGCATTGCCGCTGACCATGAGCATCTCGAGCCGATCGAGGGCCTTGCGGAAGGCGCGCGACTGCTTCAGCACCTCGGCCCTGTTGGCCATGAGGATGTCGCGCCATACGGCGGGCTCGCTGGCGGCGATGCGGGTGAAGTCGCGAAAGCCGGGCCCGGCGAGGCTCAGGAAGTCGCGACCGGCGGGTTGCCTGGCGACCGAAAGATAGTAGGCAAAGGCCAGCAGATGCGGCAGATGGCTGACGGCGGCAAAGGCCGCGTCGTGGTTCTCCGGCGTCATCTTGAGCACCTGAGTGCCCATGGCCGACCAGGCATCCGTTGCGCGCTGAACCAGTGCTGGCAGCGTCTCCGGCAGCGGCGTCAGGATGACCTGCCGGCCCTGGTAAAGGGTCGCGTCGGCATTCTGGATGCCACCGGATTCCTTGCCCGCAATCGGATGCGCGGGCACGAAGCAATTGATCTTTTCGCCCAGCACGCGGCGTGCGGCCTCCACGACATCGGACTTGGTCGAGCCCACATCCATGAAAAGCGTGTTCGGCGTGACCAGATGGCGGATTGCCTTCAGTGTCGGCTCGGTGGCCGAGACGGGCACCGAGATCAGGACGATGTCCGAGCCCGAAACAGCGAGCAGTGCTGACTCCGCCGCCACGTCGATCACGCCCATCTTCTTGGCGGTTTCGGTGGTGGAGGGCGACTTGCTGTAGCCAACGACGCGCTTGACCAGGCCGGCTTTCTTCAGCGCCAGTGCGAAGGAGCCGCCCATCAAACCGCAACCGATGACGCCGAGCTGGGTGAACATTGCTTTGCTGCCTCGCTGAACTCAGTGCACGTCTAGAGGATACGTGCCCAGGAGCTTGAAATAGGCACAGACGGCACGTAACTCACGTAAGGCCTGGGCCATGTTTGGCTGCTCGGGGTGACCTTGCAGGTCGATGTAGAAGTAGTACTCCCACTGGCCCGAGCGAGCCGGGCGCGATTCGAAGCGCGACATCGAGACGCCATGCGCCTTCAAGGGGACCAGCATGTCGTGCACCGCGCCGGGCTTGTTCGTCACCGAGACGACGAGGCTGGTGCAATCGTGGCCCGAGGCCTGAGGTGCCGGGTGGCGGTCCGGGTGCGTGACGATGGCGAAACGGGTTCGGTTGTGCGCGTCGTCCTGGATGGCGGGCGCCACGATGTGAAGGCCGTATTCGCTGCCGGCGCGTTCGCTCGCCACGGCGGCCAGGCGCTTGTCCAGCGCTGCCAGGCGTGCGCCTTCTGCATTGCTGGAGACCGGCCGGCGCTCTGCGTGCGGCAGGTGCGTGGACAACCAGCCATGACATTGCGCCAAGGCCTGAGGATGAGCGCAGACCGCCTGGATGTCTTCCAGCGAGTTCTCGCGGCGCAGCAGGTTGTGGCGCACGAACAGACTGGTTTCTCCGATGATGAACAGCGGCGTGGTCAGGAACAGGTCCAGCGAACGGGCGACGACGCCTTCGGTCGAGTTCTCGACCGGCACGACGCCAAAGTCAGCCGCACCGGCCGTGGTGGTGCGGAACACTTCGTCGATGCTGGTGCAAGGCACTTGCACGATGGAGGTGCCGAAGAAACCGAGCGCCGCCTGCTCCGAGAAGGTCCCGGCCGGGCCGAGATAGGCCACGCGCGTGGGCGTTTCGAGCGACCGGCAGGCCGACATGATTTCGCGCCAGATCGGAGCCACCGACTCGCCGCGCAGCGGACCGGGGTTGTGGGCCTTGAGCCCGTCGATCACCTGCGCTTCGCGCTCGGGCCGGAACACCACCGAGCCTTCTTTCTTCTTCAACTCGCCGACTTCCTGCGCCAGCGCGGCACGCTTGTTGACGAGGTCCAGCAGTTCGCGGTCGACCGCGTCGATCTTGTGCCGCAGCGCCAGCAGCGCCGGGTCGGGTGTGGCGGGTGCGCCCTCAGCCATTTTGAGCCTCAAAGTCTTTCAGGTAGGTGCAAAGCGCCTGCACGCCTTCCAGCGGCAGGGCGTTGTAGATCGATGCACGCATGCCTCCCACCGACTTGTGGCCTTTGAGTTGCAGCAATCCGCGCGCCTTCGCTCCGGTGAGGAAGGCGTCGTTCAATCGCTCGTCGCGAAGATAGAACGGAACATTCATGCGCGAGCGGCAGTTCGCCGCGACGCGGTTTTCATAGAACTGGGACGAGTCCAGCGCTGCATAGAGCAGGGCGGCCTTGTCGATGTTGCGTTGCTCGATGGCGGCCAGGCCGCTCTTGCCGGCGTACTCGAACTTCTTCAGCCACTGGAAGACCAGGCCCGCGATATAGATCGAGTAGGTGGGCGGCGTGTTGAACATCGAATCCGCGTCGGCCACGATCTTGTAGTCGAAGGCCGAGGGGCAGCTTGGCAGCGCATGACCCAGGAGGTCTTCGCGCACGACCACGATGGTCAGGCCGGCCGGGCCGATGTTCTTCTGCGCGCCGCCAAATGCGAGACCGACGCGCGACCAGTCGACCGGGCGCGACAGCACATGCGAAGAGAAGTCGATCACCAGCGGCGCTGCGCTGCCCAGCGCCTTCAGGTCGGGCAGCTCATGGAATTCGACGCCGTCGATCGTTTCATTGCTGCAGACGTGCACATAGCTCGCGCCATCGCGCAACTGCCAGCTCGAAGCTGGCGGCAGGCTGCGGTGCCTGTCGGCCAGGTTGCTGGCGGCCACGTGCACGTCGGCATAGCGCTTGGCCTCATTCGTGCTCTTGGTGGACCAGGAGCCGGTGATGACCGCGTCGACCTTGCCCCCTCGGCTCAGGTTCAGCGGCACGATGGCGTTTTCGCCCAGGCCACCGCCCTGCATGAAGAGGATGCGGAAATTGGCCGGCACCTGCAGCAGTTCGCGCAGGTCGCCGACCGCTTGCTCGTAGATCGAAATGAACTCGCGCCCGCGGTGGCTCATCTCCATCACGCCCATGCCCGAGCCTTGCCAGTCCAGCATCTCGTCGGCCGCCTGCTGCAGCACTTCTTCGGGCAGGGTGGCAGGGCCGGCGGAGAAATTGAACGGGCGGGGCTGGCTCATCGTTGGCTGAATTACTTCTTGGCTGGGGGCTTGCTGGCGGCGGGCGTGCCCGAGCTGGATGGTGGCGTCAGGCCCAGGTGCTTGACGATGCCCCCGCGCAGCGTGTTGAGTCGGGCGTCCAGCGCCGGGCCCAGGTCCTGCATCACCTTGCCTTGCAGGGCTCGGCCCATTTCTGGACTGACGGAGTCGAACTTCTTGGCCACCGGAGACTCCAGCCAGGCCAAGATCTGGCGCAGCTCGTCTTCGCTGAAGCGGGCATCCAGGATCGGACTGACCACCTCGGGCGCCAGCTTCAAGATGCGCTCCTTGATCATGCGAGTCGCTTCCTCGCCGAACTTGTTGACGTCGTTTTCAATGGCCTTGGCCGCGGCTTCCCGCTTCTCGGCTGGTACCTGCTGCATCGCGATGCGCACTTCCTGCGCCATCGGGCCGAGGGGTGCGCCAGCCAGGTTGCGGGCCATGCCTTCGGCGTTGGCGGTCTGAATGGTCAACAGTCGGGTGATCAGCTCCTTCTTGGCCGGCGAGATCTGCGGCGCCGAAGCGGCCGTCTGCGCCTGCGCCAAGACGGCACAGGAGGCGAGGGCCAGCGCGGCCAGCTTGTTCTTGGTGATCACGTTCATTCCTTGGTGGAGTTGTCGTCGCCGGCCTGGTCGCCTTGCTCAAGGTCGCCGCCTTCGGCCTCATTGCTCTGCTCGTTCGCGTCGTTCTCGACGATGCGCTGCAGGCCCGACAGCTTCGCGCCATCGTCCAGCGCGATCAGGGTCACGCCTTGCGTGGCACGGCCCAGCTCGCGGATCTCGGAGACGCGGGTGCGCACCAGCACGCCCTTGTCGGTGATCAGCATGATTTCGTCATCAGGGTGCACCAGCGTGGCGGCCACCACGCGGCCATTGCGCTCGCTCTGCTGGATCGCGATCATGCCCTTGGTGCCACGGCCGTGGCGCGTGTACTCGGTGATGGCGGTGCGCTTGCCGAAGCCGTTTTCAGTGGCGGTCAGCACGCTCTGGTTTTCATCCTCGGCCACCAGCATCGCGATCAGGCGCTGATCGGGTTCCAGCATCATGCCGCGCACGCCGCGGGCGGTGCGGCCCATCGGGCGCACATCGTCTTCGTCAAAGCGCACGGCCTTGCCGCCGTCGCTGAACAGCATCACGTCATGCTTGCCGTCGGTCAGCGCCGCGCCGATCAGGTGGTCGCCTTCATCCAGGTCCACCGAAATGATGCCGGCCTTGCGCGGGTTGCTGAAGTCCTTCAAGGAGGTCTTCTTGACCGTACCCATGGCGGTGGCCATGAAGATGAAGTGATCTTCAGGGAAGCTGCGGAACTCGCCGGTGAGCGGCAGCACGACGGTGATCTTTTCTTCCTGCTGCAGCGGGAACATGTTGACGATGGGCTTGCCGCGCGAATTGCGCGAACCCTGCGGCACTTCCCAGACCTTCAGCCAGTAGACGCGGCCGCGGTTGGAGAAGCACAGGATCCAGTCGTGCGTGTTGGCGATGAAGAGCTGATCGACCCAGTCGTCTTCCTTGGTCTGCGTGGCCTGCTTGCCGCGGCCGCCGCGCTTCTGGGCGCGGTACTCGCTCAGTGCCTGGCTCTTGATGTAGCCGGTGTGCGAGAGCGTGACGACCATGTCGGTCGGCGTGATCAGGTCTTCGGTGCCAAGCTCCTGCGCGTTGTGCTCGATCACGCTGCGGCGGGCGCCGAGCTTGGTCTGGCCGAACTCGAGCTTCACCTGCACCAGCTCTTCGCTGATGATGGTGGTGACGCGGGCCGGCGTGGCCAGGATGTCCAGCAGATCGGCGATCTGCGACATCACTTCCTTGTACTCGGCGACGATCTTGTCCTGCTCCAGGCCGGTCAGGCGCTGCAGGCGCATCTGCAGGATTTCGCTGGCCTGGTCGTCCGACAGGCGGTAGAGGCCGTCGTCCTGCATGCCATAGGCGGCGGGCAAGCCCTCCGGGCGGTAGGCCGAGCTGCCACCTTCGGCGCGGCTGAGCATTTCGCGCACCAGCGACGAATCCCAGCTCTTGCTCATCAGGGCGGCCTTGGCCACGGGCGGCGTCGGCGAAGTCTTGATCGTCTCGATGAACTCGTCGATATTGGCCAGCGCGACGGCCAGGCCTTCCAGCACATGGCCGCGCTCGCGGGCCTTGCGCAGCTCGAAAATCGTGCGGCGCGTGACCACTTCGCGGCGGTGTTCCAGGAAGACCGTGATCAGGTCCTTCAGGTTGCACAGCTTGGGCTGACCGTCGATCAGCGCCACCATGTTCATGCCGAAGCTGTCTTGCAGCTGGGTCTGCTTGTAGAGGTTGTTCAAGACAACCTCGGGCACTTCGCCGCGCTTCAACTCGATGACGACGCGCATGCCGGACTTGTCCGACTCGTCCTGGATGTGGCTGATACCCTCGATCTTCTTCTCGTGAACCAGCTCGGCAATGCGCTCCAGCAGCGTCTTCTTGTTGACCTGATACGGGATCTCGTCAACGATGATGGCCTGTCGCGCGCCCTTGTCGATGTCCTCGAAGTGCACCTTGGCGCGCATCACTACCTTGCCGCGGCCGGTGCGGTAACCATCGCGCACGCCATTGATGCCGTAGATGATGCCGGCAGTCGGGAAGTCGGGTGCCGGGATGATTTCCATCAGCTCGTCGATCGAGCAATCCGGGTTCTTCAGCGAGTGCAGGCAGGCATCGACAACCTCGTTCAGGTTGTGCGGCGGGATATTGGTGGCCATGCCCACGGCAATACCCGATGAGCCATTGACCAGCAGATTCGGCAGTCGCGTCGGCAGGACCAGCGGTTCCTTGTGGCTGCCGTCGTAGTTGGGGCCGAAGTCGACGGTTTCCTTGTCGATATCGGCCAGCAATTCGTGGGCAATCTTGTCGAGGCGGATTTCGGTGTATCGCATCGCCGCGGCGTTATCGCCGTCGATGGAACCGAAATTGCCCTGGCCGTCGATCAGCATGTGGCGCAGGCTGAATGGCTGGGCCATGCGCACGATGGTGTCGTAGATCGCCGAGTCGCCGTGCGGGTGGTATTTACCCATGGTCTCACCGACCGCCTGCGCCGACTTGCGGTACTTGGCGTTGTAGGTGTTGCCCATCTCGTTCATTGCGAACAGCACGCGCCTGTGAACGGGCTTCAGGCCGTCACGGGCATCGGGCAGTGCCCGTCCCACGATCACGCTCATGGCGTAGTCGAGGTACGAGCGGCGCATCTCCTCTTCGAGGCTGATGGGCAGTGTTTCCTTGGCGAACTGGGTCATGCGCTGGGCGCGGCTCGCACCTTCGCAGGTGGGCCGAGATGCTATGGATTCGGAAGCGTTTATTCTATTCGCGTGACGCTGTAGTACCTGCGCAACATTGGTGCAGTACCGCCCTGCAGCAGGGCGCCACAATGCGGACGGTCAAGTGCCCTATGGCACAATCGTTTGATCCCTGGGAGAAACCCGCATGTTCGGTTTTCTCCTTAGGTTTCAATCCCCGTGTATGGGCGTTCTCGCAGGGCAACTGCGGCATTCCTTGAGAGGAGAATCATGAAGAAATTGAATCGCGTGGCGTCGCTGTTCGCAGTCGCTCTTGTCGCCAGCTCCGGTGCATTCGCTCAAGCCTCGGCACCGCAGGTGATCGATAACTGGCGCGCCACCGACGGCTCCGTCTGGAAGAACGGCACCAACGAACACTGCTGGCGCAATGGTTTCTGGACGCCTGCCACCGCCGCCAAGGATTGCGACGGCGCTGTGAAGCCCAAGCCAGTGGCCGCACCGGCACCTGCACCGGCTCCTGCCCCCGCACCGGCTCCCGCTCCTGCCCCCGCTCCGAAGGCCGCTCCTGTTGCCCCGCCAGCACCGGTCAGCGAAAAGGTCACCTTCGCGGCTGACGCTTTCTTCGACTTCGACAAGGCTGTCCTGAAGCCCGAAGCCAAGGCCAAGCTGGAAGACCTGGTCAGCAAGACCAAGGGCATCAACCTCGAAGTGATCATCGCCGTCGGCCACACCGACAGCGTTGGCAGCGACGAGTACAACCAGAAGCTGTCGGTGCGTCGTTCGGAAGCCGTCAAGGCATTCCTGACGGGCCTGGGCGTCGAGAAGAACCGCGTCTACACCGAAGGCAAGGGCGAGAAGCAGCCTGTGGCCGACAACAAGACCACCGAAGGCCGCGCCAAGAACCGCCGCGTCGAAATCGAAGTGGTTGGCACGCGCAACCGCTAAGCAAGAGACTGCATCACCTCAAGGTGGTGCATCGATCTCCCAAGAACCCCGCTCCGGCGGGGTTTTTTATTGCCCATTCGCTATACGATTGCGCCCGCCATGACGATCAATGCCGACCCCCAAGAGCTGGCCAAATTCGGCGAGCTGGCCCACCGCTGGTGGGATACCGAGAGCGAGTTCAAGCCGCTCCATCAGATCAACCCCTTGCGCCTTGCCTGGATAGACGGCCTGTGCCCGCTCGCCGGCCTGCGCGCGCTGGACGTGGGCTGCGGCGGCGGCATCCTGGCCGACTCCATGGCGCGCAAGGGCGCCCAGGTGCTGGGCATTGACCTCTCGACGAAGCCGCTGAAGGTGGCCCAGCTGCATGCCATGGAAGCCGGCACTGAAGGCGTGGACTACCGCGAAGTGGCGATTGAGGCACTCGCCGCCGAGCAACCCGCCAGTTTCGATGTGGTCACCTGCATGGAGATGCTGGAGCATGTGCCCGACCCGGCCTCGGTGGTGCAGGCCTGCGCCACTTTGGTCAAGCCGGGCGGTTGGGTGTTCATGTCCACGCTGAACCGCAACCTGAAGTCCTTCATGCTGGCCATCGTCGGCGCGGAATACGTCTTGAAGATGCTGCCTGCAGGCACGCATGAATACGCCCGCTTCATCAAGCCCTCGGAGTTGGCACAGTACTGCCGCGATGCCGGGCTGGACCTGCACAGCAGCAAGGGGCTGACCTTCAATCCGCTGACCCAGCACTACGCGCTGGGCACGGATACGGACGTCAACTACCTGATCGCCCTGCGCAAGCCGGCATGAGCGCGGTGATGGAGAGCTCTCGGCCCGCCCAGGCCGCCGAGATTCGCACTGTGCTGTTCGACCTCGACGGAACGCTGGTCGACAGTGCCCCCGATCTTGCCGGTGCCACCAACGAAATGCTGGTCGCTCGCGGCTTGCCGGCCTTGCCGCTCGAGTTTCTGCGGCCCATGGTGGGGGCTGGCGCGCGCGGCATGATGGGCCTGGCCTTCCAGGTCGCGCCTCAGGATCCCCGCTTCGGGGCACTCAGGGCGGAGTTCTTTGATCGCTACGAATTGCGTTTGTTACAGGAGACCCAGGTTTTTGCTGGTGTCCCTGAATTGCTGGACGCGCTGAGCCATGCCGGACTCGCCTGGGGCATCGTGACCAACAAATCCGAGCGCTTCGCGCTGCCGCTGACAGCGGGCCTTGGGCTGGCTGTGCGAGCAGCGGCCGTCGTCGGCGGCGATAGCACGCCGCACACCAAGCCGCATCCTGCGCCGCTGCTGGAGGCGGCTCGCCGCGCCGGCGTGGCGCCTGAGCATTGCGTCTACGTCGGCGATGACCATCGGGACATCCTGGCCGGCCGCGCCGCCGGCATGTTCACGGTCGCCGTGTCCTGGGGCTACCTGGGGCAGGGTGAAGCCATTGAAGACTGGGGTGCAGACCTGATCGTCGATACGCCGGCGCAGCTGCTGGCATGGCTGCAGGCGCAGTGAGATGAGGTGCGCTTCCAGGGTGTTATTCCCCTCGAGATGATCAATTTCTTGCGCCGGGTCTTGAACTTCGCCTGGCTGGCATAATCTAAGTCTTCTGGGGCCGACCAGGTTTCGACGTGGGTGCGGATCCGGAGTGGGGCATGCCGAGGACCAGTCACCTCGTAAATCCATCTGGAAACAAAGTAACTGCAAACGACTCTACGTTCGCACTCGCTGCTTAATTGCAGTTGAGCTTCTCAACGGTTGGCCAATGGGCCGGGCTCAAGTCGCAAGACGGAAAGCTGAGAAGTCACTCACATTGGCTGGTTCCTTGCCGGGTCACTCGGCGAGGGACGAGATTTAGTGACTGGCGGGAAAGCTAGCGTGCCCATGCGCGAGTTGACCGCGAGATTCAAATCAGAAGGCTAAGCATGTAGATCTGCCCGGTGATGGCTGACGGACGGGGGTTCAATTCCCCCCGGCTCCACCAAATCCGATGCCCCTTCACCTATGAAAGCTCCTAGGTGAAGGGGTTATCAAGTCTCCTTAAATTGGCGCTGATTGGCCGCCAATTCGCACCTGATTCGCACGCGAATTCGCACGTGAAGGCGTCTAAGCCTCGCTGGCGAGCGGCTGCGCCGTTGCTTGCGGTCGCTGGTAGTCCTGGCTGATGAATTTGCCGTAGACACGGAAAACCATCTGCACGTCGACGTGGCCGAGTTGCTGAGCGACGTACCAAGGGTTCGCGCCGGCCGTCAGAAGGGCGCTGGCGTAGCTGTGGCGCACTTGGTAGGGGTTCCGGTAGCGAACGCCCGAGCGCTTGCATAGCGGCTCCCAGAGCGTTCTCCGGATCTGCGCGTCCGTTTCCCAGGCCATACCGTTTCTGGGATTCAGCCAAATGTGTTCTCCGGCCAGGAAGCTCGCGCCTTTCTGAGCTGTCAGGCCGGCAATGGCATCGGCGTTGAGGTCAACGTCGCGAATGCCTGCCGCGGTCTTCGGGCCTTTCTCAGTCTTCGCGACCAGGTTGCGGTCAATGCGGGCTTTGTTGGCCACCCAATCGACCTTGCCCCAGCGCAGGGCCATCAACTCGCCTGGCCGCAGGCCGGTGTTCATCCAGAACTGAAGCATGGGCCGTTCATCGGCGCGTGCGTGATCGAGCAAGGTTGCTCGTTCTGCTGCGGTGAATGGGTCGACCTCGTAGTCACTGGCCTTAGTGGTCTGCCGTAGCAGCTTGCCAAGCGCGATGCGGTCGAACGGGTTGTAGTCGATCAGCTCGTCATTGAGCGCATCCTCAAAGACGCTGCGCAAGGGCGTGAGGAGATTGCGCGCCCGCTTGGGCGTGACACCGAGTGCGCCGATCCAGTCGCGCAGTTTGCTCGGAGTGACTTCGCCCAGAGCCATCTCATCCCAGAACTTCATCCGCTCGCTGTTGATGGCCTTGCGGTAGCCGTCGAGGGTGCTGGGGCTGAGGGCACCGTTCTCGTGCTGGCGCTCGTACAGATCTAGCTGACGGTCTAGCAGCGTTCGCATGGAGGTGCGGCGACCGCTGTCGAGTTGCTTGGCGCGGCTGCTCTTGGGGAAGTAGTCCGGATAGTGGAAGGTGTCGTCTGCGATCTTTCGCAGGATCTCGGCGCGCAGGCCACCGGCGTAAGTGAGGGCGCTCTGCGTGATTGGCGCTGGCGGTAGCAACTCGCGGCATTCAGTGCCTCTGAAGCTGAAGGCGACCTGTATGCGCCGCTCGGTCTTGAACTCGCGGATGCTCACGCCCCGAGGGCAGGCCAACTCGCGTTTTGTTGTCGGCTTTCCACCCATTTGTTCACCTCTGATAGGTTGATCCAGACATTGCCGTCAGGGCCGATCCGGCAATGCACGCCATCGGTCCATTGGCGCTTGCGACGACGCGCATGCACTGCGTCTGAGGTGTCGCCGCTCAATTCGCAGTACTTCGCAAGGCGAACCCACTGCAAGGGCAAAAGGTAGGCGCTCATTGGGCTGGAATCCATGAGAACGGGCCGGCTACTCCTCGGACTGAATCGAGATAGCTGAATGTGCGCTGAGCAAAGAAAGTACCTGCCGGACCGCAGGACACCCGCCAGGGCGACGGCAGGCAAACCCCACTTTCCCGGTCAACCAGTCCGATACCCTTGGCACGCACTGCGCGACCAGCCAAGTCGCAGATCTCTCGGGCCCACTGGGGCAGGCTGAACCATTGCGCCACCGAACGTCCAAAGTCTTCGAGCCCTCCCTTCCCGTGCAAGCGCGCTCCTGGAGGGAAGCCAATTCCGACTTTGGAGTCGAGCTTGGTTGCGTACTTGGCGAGGTAGCCGGCTGGCTTTCTAGCCCATTCAATTCGAGTTGAACCATGGGTCCACCATCCTTGCTTGTCCGGCTTGGGAAGGGTCAAGCCACGCGGTAGCCAGAGGACCACGTGATAGTGCAGGGCGCCGCGCTGTTGGAGTTCAGCGACCCAGACGTAGCGCAGCGTGTGGCCGCGTCGTTTGAGCCATTGGCGGATGCGTTGGAGAAGGTCGCTGATGTGCCGCTTGTTCCATGCGCCGACCTCTCGATAGGTCAGGGTCAGCATGGCGGGCTTGAAGCGCCTGTGGCGCAACTCGAACTCGTGCATTCGGGCTGCGGTCATCACGGACCGGCTCATGCGCCGAAGACGAGTTAGAAAAGGATCTATCTCTATGAGGTCTGCTGGCGTTCCACTTGTTTTAGAAGTGACAAGCCCAGCTTCCGCTCCCGTTTCGCGGGGCGCGCCTGGCGGCGCTGCCGCGCGAAACGGGGCGGCTTGGGGTTGGATGCTGTTTGAAGGGCTTTCCATAGTCCCTTCATTGGAAGGGATTTTGAAAGCCTTGTAAAGGAGTTTGGGGATCCCTTACGTCACGGTGCGGCGTTCCTCTCGTTCAAGAGGAAGCTTTTCATCGCCAGAAACGACCTTCCAGAAGTTCGCAATGCCCTGAGCAAGTTTCCAGGCGTTAGACCGATCAGCGTCAGCCCCGACCTCGTCAAATTCCTCGCGAACTTCTATCCCGAGGATCTGTTCGTACTTCCGGATGGTCTTCTTCGTATGGATCAGGTGAAGCACCTTCCAGCCGAAATGGCGCCCGATCATGTACATGCCGATCGCTGCCTCCAACTCGTCAAGTTGCCCTTCAAAACGGAAGATCGCCGAGTCTAGAAAATCGTGGCGCTCCTTGGCCTTGTCGGGCGGAACCAATTGCGTGTTGCGCTTGCGCTTCATGGCAACAGGATACCAGCAAGGGAGTTTGGGTTACCCTCGCATGTCTGTTTTGTGTGCATTCGGTGTAGCTCAGTCGGGCGCTTGGTTTGCTGCGAATGGAATGGCGGCATGCCTGCATGAACGGACAACAAATCTAGCGGGAGGAAAGATGGATTTTCTGAAGGATTTTGCTAGCGCGATTACCGATCAGATTCGCGAGCGACTCTCCAACCCGCTGCTCGGCGCATTCGCGCTAGCTTGGTTGGCCTGGAATTCAAGGTTGGTCATGGTTGCTTTGGGCGATGGAACTGTCGCCGACAAGATCAAGTACATCGATCAGGTGCTCTATTCCTTTGCGTTCGCAAAGGCCGCCTACGGAGTGCTGCTTCCGCTGGTTAGTGCTGTGGCATTCGTGTTCGTCTATCCATACGTCAACCGGAGAATCATGACGTTCCATCGGGCGCAACAAACATTGACGCTCAATCAGTTGACGGCAATTGATCAGACTGCTGTGCTCACGCAGGAGCAACGGGACCGATTGGTTCAACGCTACAAGGCCAGAGAAGAGGACTTGCAAGCGACTATCACGCGGTTGCAAGCCGAGAACGGTGATCTCGAGGCGGCACTTAGGGCCGCAAGCAGTCAACTAAAAGCCACGCACGAGCCTCAGGATGGTCCAGCAGACGGCGACGAAGCGCCGGGTACCAGCTTGCCACCTGCTGCTGAAAGCAGTTCTGCAGTTGCAGTAGCCAGAGCGCAGTGGCGTGAATTGACTGAGCACGAGGCGCTGAAATCACTGGTTGATTTTCCGCCGGTGACGATCAGCACGGATCGACTTCGGCTCGCTGGTCCCGCGACTCGTAAGTCGCTGGCCACGAATGGCTTGCAGGGTTTGGAGGTGGCTCTTCTCTACGGGTTGCGTCAAGGGCCTCGAACGGGCGAATCCTTGAGTAAGCAACTAGAAAGCTTTCCGTACTTGATTGACACAGCGTTCAATTCGCTGCAGCGTCTGGAACTCGTTGAAGGGCAATTGATGCGAGATGACAGGGCAGGATTTACGCTTACTGCGGCGGGTAAGGAAGTGCTCATCGCAGCGCTGGAAAGTTTGGGGCTGGCGCTAAGGTAAGGTGCTGGTGAAAGGTGTCGGAGTCGGTGCTTGGCACGAATATTGGCAGTCGAGCGGCTATCGATAGCCGAACAGTTCGCACGTGATTCGCACGCGAATCGATCTGAGTGGCATGGCTAAATGTTGCAATGGGGGTTCAATTCCCCCGGCTCCACCAAATTCAAAGGCCTCGATGATTCATTCATCGAGGCCTTTTTCCTGCCTGTTTGCGATCAGTGCAATCAGCGCTGCATCATCAGTTCGCGAATCACGTGCACCGGCGCACTCCCATAGCTCAGGAACTGCTCGTTGAAGGCCTTGACCTTGAACTTGTCGCCGAGCTGGGCCTTGCGGGCTTCGCGCAGCGCCATGATCTCGCTGTAGCCTGAGAAGTAGCTGGTCAGTTGCACGGAGCTGAGTTGCACGCGGCGCCACTTTTCGCGGGCTTCCTGTTCGGTCTGGAAGGCCTGGCGGATCAGCATGTCCAGGGCCTCGGCCTCGCTGATGCCCTTCACGTGCACGCTGTAGTCGAGGATGGTGTTGGTGACGCTGCGCAGGTTCCACTTGCACCACATCATCCACATCTCGGGCTCGTTGCCGCCGTACCC
The DNA here is from genome assembly GCF_044043925.2 of Paucibacter sp. JuS9. Taxonomy (NCBI): domain Bacteria; kingdom Pseudomonadati; phylum Pseudomonadota; class Betaproteobacteria; order Burkholderiales; family Sphaerotilaceae; genus Roseateles; species Paucibacter sp. JuS9. The sequence continues at coordinate 2,079,156 of NZ_CP194172.1, read as the reverse complement.
GCTCTCCAGCATCAGGCGTTCACTGAAGACGGCCCAGCCTTCCACCATGGCGCCGTTGCCGAACAAGGCCTTCACGAGGGAGGGTGACTTGTTGGCGTAGACGAGCTGCGTGTAGTGACCCGGGATGGCTTCGTGGATGTTGAGGATCTGAAGCATCCAGTGGTTGTACTCGCGCAGATTGCTCTCGGCCTCAGCGTCGCTGATGTCGTCCATTGGCGTGACGCTGTAGTAGGTGCGGTCCTGCGGGCGGTAGGGGCCGGGCGCCTCGATGCCGGCACCGGCCACGCCGCGTGCGTAGACCGGCGTTTCGCGCACCACCAGCGGCTTCTTCGCATCCATGGTCAGCAGGTCGTGCTTGACCACCCAGTCCTGCAGCACCGGGATCTGGCGGCGGATTTCCTTGAAGAAGTCGGCGCGGGCCACGTGGCGCTCGCTGAGCTTGGCGATGACCTGGCCGATTTTCGCGGTGCGGTCGGCGGGCTTGGGCGCATCACCGAGGGTCTTGGCCCAGAGCTGGTCGGCGAGCTGGTCCATCTGCGCCAGCAGTTGCTCGCGCGCGGCCAGGGCCTTTTCGTAGGTCTGTTCTGCCGAGCGGCCGGACTGGATGTCGAGCTTGAACTTGGGTTCGTACAAGGCCGCCCCGATGCGGAAGGAGCGGGCGCTGGCCGGGTTGGCGAGGAGCTCCTTCTCCAGGCCCTTGAGGAAGTCGATCTGGCCCTGGATGGCTCCCTTGGCGGCCGCGATGCGCTCGGCCAGCAGGGCCTTTTCGGCCGGCTTCAAAGCCTTGGCGGACTGCCCGGCCTTGGCCACGTCGTCCAGCACGCTCACATTGCCGGGGGCCTGGCGGATGGCCAGTTGCGTGTGCTCCAGGGTCGGATTCTTGATGCTGGCCTGGGCGGCGCGGTAGTAGGCTGGAATTGCGGCGATGCGCTCGGACAGCGCGCGCAGCCGCGTGGGCAGGTGCGCGTAGTCGGTGCTGAGCATCAGGTCCAGGGCGCTGGCCACGCCGTAGGCGGCCGGGTTCCATTCGAATTCGCGGAAGCTGCCGAGGTAGAAGCGGTCGGACTCGAGCTTGTTGCGCAGCTGGGCCAGGTCGGTGCGCTGGTTGACGGTCAACTTCGCTTCGTCAACGTTGGCAAATCGCTGGAGCCAGTCTTCTGCGAAGGCCAGTTGCCGTGCTCGCGTCGCTGCGTCTGGCAGGGGCAGCTTGGCGACCTGCTCGTAGCGGCCGGCATACAGCGCGGCATCCGGGTCAAGCAGCCACAGCGCTTCGATGAACTGATGGCTCAGCTGATTGAAGGCCTTGCCCTGGGCTGATGCCTTGTTGGCGGCTGTGTTGACAGGCGTGGCTGCCTGAATGGCAGGTGTGGCGCCCAGTGTCAGCGCGGCCAGCAGGGCGGCGCCGGTCAGGGCTGTGCGGGTGAAATTTTTCTTGGGCATGATGGCCTCTCGTCTCCTCGAAGGCGGGCAGCATAGCCGCTTCAGCCCAGGAGCCAGGTGCTCACACGGTAGGTGATGAAGGACCCCAGGTAGGCCAGGCCGAACAGATAGGCCGCCATGATCAGCGGCATGCGGTAGCCGCCGGTCTCGCGCTTCACCGCGGCCAGCGTGGCCAGGCATTGCGGTGCAAACACGTACCAGGCCAGCAGCGAGAAAGCGGTGGGCAGGCTCCAGCTCTGCGCGATCAAGGGGCCAAGGGCCTGCGCTGCATCGCCGGAGGCAGCCGAGAGTGCATAGACCGTCCCGAGTGCACTGATCGCCACTTCCCGGGCAGCAAGACCGGGCACCAGCGCGAGGCTGATCTGCCAGTTGAATCCGATGGGCTCGAAGATCACCGTCAGGCCGCGGCCCAGCCAGCCGGCAATGCTGTACTGGATCGGCGCCCCGGTGGCACCTTCGGGCGCGCCGGGGAAGCTCGACAAGGCCCAAAGCGCTACGGTCAGCACCAGGATGATGCCGCCCACGCGGCGCAGGAAGATCTCGGCCCGCTGCCACAGGCCGATGGCAATATTGCGTGGCAGTGGCCAATGGTAGGCCGGCAGTTCCATCATCAGCGGCCGGGTCTGCGACCCGTTGGTGAAGCGCTTGAGTATCCAGGCCACTGCCATCGCACCGACGATGCCGGCGAAATAGAGCGCGAACAGCACCAGGCCTTGCAGTTCGATGCCGCCCCGCAGCTCGCGCTGCGGGACGAAGGCGCCTATGAGCAAGGCATACACAGGCAGCCGCGCCGAGCAGGTCATCATCGGCGCGATCATGATGGTGACCAGGCGGTCGCGCGGGTTGGCAATCGAGCGCGTGGCCATGACGCCGGGAATGGCGCAGGCAAAGCTTGAGAGCAGCGGAATGAAGCTGCGGCCCGACAGGCCCACCGAGCCCATCATGCGGTCCAGCAGGTAGGCCGCGCGCGGCAGGTAGCCCGACTCCTCCAGCACCAGGATGAAGAAGAACAGGATCAGGATCTGCGGCAGGAAGGCCAGCACGCCGCCGGCGCCGGCAATGACGCCGTCCACCAGCAGGCTGCGCAGCCAGTTGTCGGGCATCAAGGTGATGGCTTGCTGGCCCAGCCAGGAAACGCCTGCCTCGATCAGGTCCTTGGGCGGCTCGGCCCAGCTGAACACGGCCTGGAACAGCAGGAACAGCAGCACGGCCAGCAGGGCCGGGCCGAAAACCGGATGCAAAACCCAGCGGTCCACGCGGTCACTCGGCAGCTCGCTGCTCTGTGCGGCCAGGCCCAGTTCACCGAGGATGCTGTTGACGCGGGCCTGGTCCGACTGATCGGCATGGCCCTGGGCGCTGAGCCCCGAGATCTGCAGAGGGCGCCAGTGATCGCGCTGCTCCAGCACGCCGGTAAGCTCGGCAATGCCATCGCCGTGGGTGGCGACGGTCTTGATCACCGGCACACCGAGGCTGCGCGAAAGCGCCTCGGCGTCGATATGGATGCCGCGCCGAGCCGCCAGGTCAGCCATGTTCAGGGCGACCACGCAGGGCAGGCCCAGGCGCTGGATGCCCATCAGAAGGCGCAGATTGCGCCGCAGGTTGGTGGCATCGAGCACGCAGACCACGAGGTCGGGTTTGCGCTCGCCCTTGGCACGGCCGGCCAGCACGTCGCAGGTCACGCGCTCGTCGGGCGAGCGCGGGTACAGGCTGTAGGTGCCGGGCAGGTCGAGCAGGCGCAGCGTCTTGCCGCTGGCGGTTTTGATCCGGCCTTCCTTGCGCTCGACGGTCACGCCGGCGTAGTTGGCCACCTTCTGGCGGCTGCCGGTCAGGCGATTGAAGAGTGCTGTCTTGCCGCAGTTTGGATTGCCCACGAGCGCCAGCAGCAGGCCGGCAGGATGGACATGGATGGTGGCGCTGTGCTGCTGCATGCCGCTTCAGGTGGCGGCAGTTGCCGAGACCCTGATGCAGGCCGCCTCCGCCTTGCGCAGGGCAAAGGTCGAATGCCCGATGCGCACCACCAGCGGGTCGCCACCCAGGGCGGCACGCGTCATCAGGCGGACTGGCTCGCCGGGCACGAAGCCGATCTGCTCCAGCCAGGGCCCCCATTCCGGGGCTTCCGCCGGCGCCTGCACCGCGTCGATCTGCATGTCGGCGCCAACGGGTGCTTCAGCGAGGGTGGTGGGGGTGGGTGTCGGAGTCATTGTTCTGTGCCGCAGCGGTTCTGGCATCTTAAACGAGACTGATTCTCATTGACTGATGTAAATCAAGCCCGGACCGGCTTTCGGTGGTGCCCCGAAACAGTGCTTGCATTGAGCCCCGAAATGCGCCCCGGAATGAGCGCCCAGAAAATTTGCGCAAACCCGCCAATGCTGGGGCGCAAACGTTTAGTAGTTCCCGCAGGCTGCTTGTACACTGCGGCTCCTTAAAATGCCGGCAAAGCAGTCTCGGGCAAGGGCCAGGGGCGCGATATAAAGCGGCAGGGTGCCGGGAATGGCGCCCACCTTCACAACAGCCTGATCGGTACTCCCATGAAGCTTGTTTCCTCGTTCAGCCTCGGCGTTGTCGCGGCGGCCCTGTCTGCAATTGCCAGCGTGCCCGCGGTGGCCGATCCGGCGGTGATCTTCGACATGGGTGGCAAGTTCGACAAGTCTTTCAACGAATCGGCCTACCGCGGTGTCGAACGCTGGAAGCAGGAAACCGGCAAGAACTACCTCGAGTTCGAGATCAGCAATGACACCCAGCGCGTGCAGGCGATCCGCCGCATGGCCGAGCGTGGCGCCAACCCCATCATCTCCATTGGCTTCGCACAGGCTTCGGCCTTGCAGCAGGTGGCCAAGGCATTCCCGAAGACGCAGTTCGCCATCATCGATGCAGCTGTCGTCGCGCCCAATGTGCAGTCGGTACTGTTCAAGGAGCATGAAGGCAGCTTCCTGGTCGGCGCCATGGCCGTGCTGAGCAGCAAGACCGGCAAGGTCGGCTTCGTTGGCGGTATGGACATTCCGCTGATCCGCAAGTTCCAGTGCGGCTACGAGCAAGGCGTCAAGACGGCCAATCCCAAGGCCGAGGTCTTCTCCAACATGACCGGTACCACGTCCACCGCATGGAACGACCCGACGCGCGGCGGCGAGCTGGCCAAGGCGCAGTTCGCCAAGGGCTCGGACATCGTCTTCGCTGCCGCTGGCGGCACGGGCTCGGGCGTCTATCAAGCCGCCAAGGATGCGGGCAAGCTGGCCATCGGCGTTGACAGCAACCAGAACCACATTCAACCCGGCACGATGCTGACCTCCATGGTCAAGCGCGTGGACGTCGCGGTCTACAACGTCCTGAAGGGCTTCCAGCCCGGCGTTCAGAACCTGGGCTTGAAAGAAGGCGGCGTGGACTACGCGATGGACCAGCACAACGCCAAGCTGGTGAGTGCGGCGGTCAAGGCCAAGGTCGATGCCTACAAGGCCGACATCATTGCCGGCAAGATCAAGGTGGCCGACTACATGGCCGACAACGCCTGCAAGTACTGATCCGTTCGCGGCATGTCTGAACCCCTTCGTGGCGCTTCGGCGCCATCCTTGCATCCTGCGGTCCGTCTCTGCGAGATCGACAAGCGCTTTGGCGCCGTGCAGGCCAACCGCGGCGTGAGCCTGGCAGTGGCCGAGGGTACGGTGCATGGCATCGTGGGCGAGAACGGCGCCGGCAAGAGCACGTTGATGGCCATCCTCTATGGCTACTACCAGGCGGATGGCGGGCATATCGAGGTGCGTGGCGATCGCGTGTCCATCAGCAATTCGCACCAGGCCATTGCGCTGGGCATCGGCATGGTCCATCAGCATTTCATGCTGGTCGATACGCTCTCCTGCCTCGACAACGTGATGCTCGGCGCCGAGCCCAGCTTCTGGCTGAAACCTGGCGCCAAGACAGTGCGTGCCGGCCTGCAGAAGCTGATGATTGATACCGGCCTGCAAGTGCGGCTCGATGCGCTGGTGGGCGAGCTGCCGGTGGGCGAGCTGCAGCGCCTGGAAATCCTGAAGGCCTTGTACCGCGGCGCCAGGATCCTGATCCTGGATGAACCCACGGCCGTGCTGACGCCGCAGGAAACGCTGCAGCTGTTCGACACGCTGCGCAAGCTGCGCAGCCTGGGTACGACCATCATCATCATCACGCACAAGCTCAAGGAAGTGATGGCCTTGTGCGATGCAGTGACGGTGATGCGCGCGGGTCAGGTCATCAAGACCTGCGCCATAGCCTCCACGAACCCCGAAGACCTTGCCGAAGCCATGGTGGGCCGCAAGGTCAATCTTGGCCGCACCGCCGGCGCGGCCAAGCCGGGCGCTGATCTGCGCTTGTCGGCCGATGGAATTTCGCTGCGCAACGAGCAGGGCGTGGCCGTGCTCTCCGATATCAAGCTGCGACTTCAGGCAGGCGAGATCGTCGGCGTGGCTGGCGTCTCGGGCAATGGCCAGAGCGAGCTGCTGGAAGTGTTGTCGGGCATGCATGCGCCGGACGCCGGCGAGCTGCAACTGGCCGGCCAGAAGTTCACAGCCGCGAACTGGCTCAACCCCAGCCGCGCCCGTGAGCTGAAAGTCGCGCATGTGCCGGAAGACCGCCACCTCTGCGGCATGGTGATGAGCTTCCCCGCCTGGGAGACGGCGGCGCTGGGCTACCAGCAACAGTACGCGTCCAAGCCGCTGGCCTGGGGCATGGACCAGCAACGCATGCGTTCGCTGACCCGCGAGATGCAGGAGCGCTTCGACGTGCGCCCGCGCGACGAGAACCTGGGCTCCAGCAAGTTCTCTGGCGGCAACCAGCAGAAGCTGATCCTGGCCCGCGAGATCGGCCAGGCGCCCATCGTCCTGCTGGTGGGCCAACCCACGCGCGGCGTGGACATCGGCGCCATCGAGTTCATCCACAACCAGTTGCGCGCCTTGCGCGATGCCGGCTGCGCTGTGCTGCTGGTCAGCTCGGAGCTGGACGAAATCCTGGCCCTGGCCGACCGCGTGATCGTGATGAACGGCGGCCGCATCACCGGCGAGCTGGGCATCGATCAGTGTGACGAAAAATCGCTGGGCCTCTTGATGGCGGCCCAGGCGAGCGAAGCCGCGGAGGCCGCTGCATGAGCCATCAAGCCATCTCCTTGCCGCGCTGGATCGACATCGGCCTCCTGCCGATGTGGAACCTGTTCGTGGCGCTGCTCGTCACCGGGGCTGTCGTGGTCCTGATCGGCCAGAGCCCGCTGCAGGCGCTGAGCATGCTCCTGCAAGGTTCGCTCGGCAGCGTGCGCGGTATCGGCTACACGCTGTACTACGCCACCACCTTCATCTTCACCGGCCTCGCGGTGTCGGTTGCTTTTCATGGCGGCTTGTTCAATATCGGTGGTGAAGGCCAGGCCACCTTTGGCGGCCTCGGCGTTGCGCTGATGGCGCTGGCCCTGGGCCCGCTCTTGCCGGCGCCGCTGCTTCTACCGCTGCTGGTGCTGGGCGCTGCGGTGTTCGGCATGGTGTGGGCGGCGATTCCGGCCTATCTGCAGGCCTGGCGCGGCAGCCACATCGTCATCACGACCATCATGTTCAATTTCCTGGCCAGCAGCCTGAACGTCTATCTGCTGGTCAACCACATGCGGCCGAGCGGCAGCATGGCGGTGGAGAGCGCCGAATTCGTCGATGCCGCGCGCATGCCGGCCCTGCACGAGCTGGCTGCGAACTTCGGTGTGGAGCTGCCTTCATCGCCCTTGAACCTGAGCCTGATCCTCGCGCTCCTGGCCAGTGCCTTTGTCTACTGGTTCCTGTGGCGCAGCCGTGCCGGCTATGCCTTGCGTGCCGTCGGCAGCGCGCCGCGCGCCGCCCATTACGCCGGCATCAAGCCGCGCATGCAGGTGCTGCTGGCGATGGGCCTGTCGGGCGCCTTGGCGGGCATGGTCGGCGTGAACGAGATCTCGGGCGTGCAGGGCAAGCTGACGCTGGACTTTGTTGCCGGCGCCGGCTTCACCGGCATCGCCGTGGCATTGATGGGCCGCAACCATCCGGTCGGCATCATCCTGGCCTCGCTGCTGTTCGGCGTGCTGTACCAAGGCGGTGTTGAAGTCGCTTTCGAGATGCCCGGCTTCAGCCGCGAAATGGTGGTGACGGCGCAAGGCCTGATCGTGCTGTTCGCCGGCGCGATGGCCGCGGTGAGCGCGCCCATGTTTGCCAAGCTCTACACGGCGTTCAAGAACAGGAAGAACGGAGCCGCCCATGGATGAAATCCTGATCGGCTCGGTGCTGGGTTCCACGCTGCGCGTGACCACGCCGCTGCTCTTGTGCGCCTTGGCCGGCCTGGTGTCGGAGCGCTCCGGCGTGATCGATATCGGCCTGGAAGGCAAGATGCTTGCGGCGGCCTTTGCAGCAGCGGCCGTCGGTAGCGTCACCCATTCCACCGGCTTCGGCCTGATGGCCGCGATTGCCGTGGCCTGCGTCTTCTCGCTGATCCACGGTTTCGCCTGCGTCACCCATCGCGGTGATCAGGTGGTGTCGGGCGTGGCACTGAACATGGTGGCCGCCGGCCTGACCGTGGTGCTGGGCATCGCCTGGTTCCAGCAGGGCGGGCAAACGCCGCCGGTCGACAGCTCGGTGCGCCTCACCGGTCTGATCCCAGCCTGGAGCGAGCCTGCAGGTGCCGCAGATGCACTGGGCCCCTGGCTCGGCGCCATCATCGGCCATGGTCTTCTGAGCCACAACATCCTCGTCTACCTGGCTTTTGCAGGCGTGGCGGGCGTCTGGTTCTTCCTGCAGCGCACCAAGCCGGGCCTGCGCCTGCGCGCGGTGGGCGAGAACCCGGCCATGGTCGATGCCGCCGGCGTCTCGGTGCCCAAGTTGCGCTATGCGGCGCTGATGATCAATGGCCTGCTGTGCGGCCTGGCCGGCAGCTATCTGGTGCTGGCGCAGAACGCTTCGTTCTCGCCGAACATGACCGCCGGTCGCGGCTTCATCGCCCTAGCCGCCATGATCTTCGGCAAGTGGAAGCCGCTGCCGACGATGTTTGCCTGCCTGCTGTTCGGCTTCCTGGATGCCGTGGCCATCCGCTTGCAAGGCGTATCGCTGCCCGCTGGATTGGGTGGAGGCGAAGTGCCGGTGCAACTAATCCAGGCGCTGCCCTATCTGCTGACGGTGATTCTGCTCGCCGGCTTCATCGGGCAGGCACTCGCGCCCAAGGCGCTGGGCCGCCCCTACGTCAAAGAGCGCTGAAAGAAAGCTGATGTTCGAAATCTCTGACGCGCTGCGGCAGCAACTGCTGGCCGCCTCGCTGGGCGCACGCCAGCATTCGCATTCGCCGTACTCGAAGTACGCCGTCGGCGCTGCCGTGCTGGACGAGCAGGGTCGCATCCACGTGGGTGCCAATATTGAAAACGCCGCCTATCCTCAAGGTTGGTGCGCCGAGACCACGGCCCTGGGCGCGATGCTGATGGCGGGCGGTCGCAGCGTCAAGGCGGTGCTGGTCACCGGCCCGGGCCCCGACATCATCACGCCCTGCGGCGGTTGCCGGCAAAAGCTGCGCGAGTTCGGCGGGCCGGACCTGCTCATCATCGCCGGCGACCCGCGCGGCATCCAGCAGCAATGGACGCTGGACGACCTGCTGCCCTTCAGTTTCGGCCCCGAGCATCTGAAGCTCTGAGCCCACCTTCATCAGGAGAACAAGAATGATCGACAACAAGACCCTCGAACCCAAGATCGCCGAGACCGTGGCCAAGCTGAACTCGCTGTTCGGTGCTGCACCGGCCGTCGCCGTGGTGCTGGGCTCCGGCTGGGCCGGGGCCGTCAGCCATGTGCAGGAAGCCAAGCATCTGGCGTACACCGAGCTGTCGGCTTTCCCGCAGCCCAAGGTCGAAGGCCATGTGAACGAGATCGTCGTCGGCAAGATTGGCGAGCAGGCCGTGGTGATGCTGCGCGGCCGCGCCCACACGTATGAGAGCGGCGACTGCACCGGCATGGCCGGCGCCTTGCGCAGCCTGAAGCGCTGGGGCGTGCAGGTCGTGATCCAGACCAATGCCTCGGGCTCGCTGCGCGCGCACACGCCGCCGGGCAGCCTGATGCTGATTGCCGATCACATCAATGCACCGCAGCGCTCGCCCCTGATCGGCGAAGCCGGCAGCGAGCGTTTCGTGGACATGAGCACGGCCTACGACCTCGAGCTGCGCCAGCACGCCAAGAAGATCGCGCAAGCGCAGAACCTGATGCTGGGCGAGGGCACGTATTGCTGGGCTGTCGGCCCGCAGTTCGAGACGCCGGCCGAGATCCGCATGTTTGCCGCCTGGGGTGCCGACGCCGTGGGCATGAGCACCGTGCCTGAAACCATTCTGGCCCGCCATGCCGGCCTGCGCGTGATGGGCCTCGCCCTGATGACCAATATGGCCGCCGGCCTGTCTGCCGAGGCGTTGACGCATGCGCTGACGCTGCAGCAGGCGCAAGCCTCGGGCGAGCGCGCCTCGTCCTTCCTGGCCGCTGTGATCAGCAGCCTCGCCAAGCTGGAATCGCTGAAGGCCTGATCGTGACAACGCTTGAGCAAGCAGCGCGCCTGGCGCTGCAATGCCTGGACCTGACCAGCCTGAACGACGGCGACACCAGATCCGATATCGAGGCCTTGTGCCGCCGCGCGCAAACGGCGCATGGCTCGGTGGCAGCCGTCTGCGTCTGGCCGCGCTTCGTGGCGCAGGCCCGCTCGCTGCTGCCCCAGACCATCAAGGTCGCGGCCGTGGCCGACTTCCCCGATGGCGAGTTGAACGTCGCCCGCGCGTTGGCCGATATCGAAGCCATCGCGCAAGCCGGTGGCGATGAGGTCGACGTGGTGCTGCCCTACAAGGCCTTGATCGCTGGCGAGGGCAGCGAAGTGGCTGAGTTCCTCTCCGAGGTTCGCCACGCCAGCCGCCCGCTCACCTTGAAGGTGATCATCGAAAGCGGCGAGCTGAAGACGCCCGAGCTGATCGCCGAGGCCACGCGCCTGGCACTGATGGCCGGTGCCGATTTTGTGAAGACCAGCACCGGCAAGACACCGGTCTCGGCCACGCTTGAAGCGGCGGCCGTGATGCTGCACGAGATCCAGGCCAGTGGCCTCGCCAACGCCGGCTTCAAGGCCAGTGGCGGCATCCGGACGGTGGCCGATGCAGCGGCCTATATCGAGCTCGCCGCCGCCAAGCTGGGTGCAGACGCCGTGCAGCCGGGGCGTTTCCGCTTCGGCGCCAGCGGCCTGCTGAACGACATCGAGGCGCAGTTGTCGGGTCAGTCCGCTGCTGCGTCCACTGGCAGTTATTGAAGAAGAGAAAAGCAGGTTGCCCATGCTGGCCCAAGAAATCATCCGCGCCAAGCGCGACGGTCATGCGCTGAACGAGGCGCAGATCCAGAACTTCGTGCGCGGCCTGGTCGATGGCAGTTGGAGCGAAGGCCAGGTGGCGGCACTGGGCATGGCCGTGTTCCTGCGTGGCATGGGTCGCGATGAAGCGGTCGTCTTGACCCGCGCGATGATGAATTCCGGCCGCGTGATGCGCTGGCCCGACATGCCCGGCCCGGTGCTGGACAAACATTCCAGCGGCGGCGTCGGCGACAAGGTCAGCCTGATGCTGGCGCCCATGGTTGCAGCCTGCGGTGGCTATGTGCCGATGATTGCCGGCCGCGGCCTTGGCCACACCGGCGGCACGGTGGACAAGCTCGAAGCCATACCCGGCTATCGTGTCACGCCGCCGCCAGAAGATTTCGACCGCATCGTCCGCACGCTGGGCTGCGCCATCATTGGCCAGACGGGCGACCTGGCCCCGGCTGACAAGCGCTTTTACGCCACGCGCGACGTGACCGCCACGGTTGAGAGCGTGCCGCTGATCACCGCCAGCATCCTCTCCAAGAAGCTGGCCGCCGGCCTCGAGGGGCTGGCCATGGACATCAAGTGCGGCAACGGCGCCTTCTGCGACACCCGCGAGATGGCGCAGGAGCTGGCGGAGAGCATCGTTGCCGTCGGCAGCGGCGCTGGCCTGAAGGTCCGCGCCCTGATCACCGACATGAACGAGGTGCTCGGCTTCGACGCCGGCAACGCGATCGAGATCCGCGAGACGATCGCCTATCTGCGCGGCGAGGCGCGCGAGCCGCGCCTGCATGAGGTGACGCTGGCGCTGTGCGCCGAGATGCTGGTGCTCGGCGGCCTGGCCACCGACACGGCTGCCGCGCGCATCAAGCTGCAGGCTGCATTGGACAGCGGTGCGGCGGCCGAGAAGTTCGCGAAGATGGTGGCCGCACTTGGCGGCCCGGTTGATCTGATGGACAAGCCGGACAACTATCTGGCCAAGGCCTCGGTGATCCTGCCGGTGCCCGCATCGCGTGCCGGTTTCCTGCAGTCGGTCAGCACCCGCGACATCGGCCTGGCGGTCGTCGAGCTTGGCGGTGGCCGTCGCCAGGCCAGCGACAGCATCGACATGAGTGTCGGCTTCAGCAACTTCCGTCATCTCGGTGACCAGCTGGCTGCCGGCGAGCCCATTGCCATGGTGCATGCGGCAGACCAGGCCGCGGCCGAGCGCGCCGTGGCTGTGGTGCAGAAGGCCTGCCTGCTGTCTGACGAGGCCGTGGCTGCCACGCCCATCGTCATGGGTGTGGTTGGCTAAACTGCCGGCCCTGTTTCCGTTTTCGAGTTCCCATGCCTGCCGACCCGTCCGATCAGCCCGTCCCTACCGTCCCGCCTGAGGAGACCGACAAGTCCAAGCATCGTCCGATCAAGAGCTTTGTCGTGCGCCCTGGCCGCATGGGCACGGGCCAGACGCGTGCGCTGGCCGAGCTGGGCCCGCGCTTCGTCTTGCCCTTCAAGCAGGAGCTGGTGAAGCCGGCCGAACTGTTCGGCCGCAGCGCGCCGGTGGTGTTCGAGATCGGCTTCGGCATGGGCGCCGCCACGGCGCAGATCGCCACGACCTTGCCCGATGTCGATTTCATCGGCTGCGAGGTGCACGAGCCCGGCGTGGGCGCGCTCCTGAAGCTGATTGGCGAGCAGAAGCTCGAGAACATCCGAATCTTCCAGCACGACGCCGTCGAGGTGCTGGAGCGCATGATCCAGCCCGGCTCGCTGGCCGGCATGCACATCTTCTTCCCCGACCCGTGGCACAAGAAGCGTCACAACAAGCGCCGGCTGATCCAGGCGCCTTTTGTGGCCAAGCTGGTCAACTACCTGGCGCCCGGCGGCTACCTGCATTGCGCCACCGACTGGGAGCCCTATGCCCAGCAGATGCTCGACGTATTGAGCGCCGAACCGGCCTTGCAGAATACAGCCGAGGCTGGAAGTGCAGGCTTCGCCGAAAAGCCGGCCTACCGCCCGCTGACCAAGTTCGAGAACCGCGGCATCAAGCTGGGCCACGGGGTCTGGGACCTGGTGTTCAAGCGCCGCTGAATCAGGCCGTTGCCGCTGATAGAGTCCGGCCTCATGGCTGAACCCACGCTCCCACTCGCCGGCAGGCATGTCCTGCTGGGCCTCTCCGGCGGCATTGCCTGCTACAAGTCGGCCGAGCTTGTCCGACTCCTCACCAAGGCCGGCGCCAGCGTGCAGGTTGTGATGACCGAGGCGGCCGAGCAGTTCATCACTGCGGTGACGCTGCAGGCGCTCTCCAACCGCCCGGTGCTGACCAGCCAGTGGGATGCGCGCGAGCCCAACAACATGGCGCACATCAATGCCAGCCGCGAAGCGGACGTGATGTTGATCGCGCCGGCAAGTGCCGACTTCATCGCCAAGCTGGCGCAGGGCAGGGCGGACGAGCTGCTGAGCCTGACCGCGCTGGCGCGGCCGATTGAACGCTGCCCCTTGCTGGTGGCTCCTGCGATGAACCGCGAGATGTGGTCGCACCCGGCCACGCAGCGCAATCTGGCGCAGATCGTTGCCGATGGTGCCACCATCCTCGGCCCAGGCAATGGCGACCAGGCCTGCGGCGAAATCGGCGACGGCCGCATGCTGGAAGCGACGGAGCTGCTGGACGAGGTGATTGCCTTTTTCCAGCCCAAGCTGCTGATCGGCAAAAAGCTCTTGATCACGGCGGGTCCGACCTTCGAGGCCATCGATCCGGTGCGCGGCATCACGAATCTCTCCAGCGGAAAGATGGGCTTTGCCATCGCGCGAGCGGCGCGCGAAGCCGGCGCCGAAGTCACGCTGGTGGCGGGCCCGGTGCCCTTGCCGACGCCGCGTGGCGTGCGCCGCATCGATGTGCAATCAGCGCAACAGATGTTTGATGCGGTGCTGCCCAGCGCACCGCGTCATGACGTGTTTGTTGCGACTGCCGCCGTTGCCGACTGGCGGCCGGCGATGAGCGCCGAACACAAGATCAAGAAGGATGGCTCCGGCGCAGCGCCCAGCATTGCGATGACCGAGAACGCCGACATCCTGGCCTCGGTGGCGGCCTTGAAAGATCGCCCCTATTGCGTCGGCTTTGCGGCCGAGAGTCAGGATCTTCTCAAGCACGCCAGCGACAAGCGGCTGCGCAAGAACATACCGCTGATCGTCGGCAATCTCGGCCCGGCCACCTTCGGCCGCGACGACAACGCCTTGCTGCTGATCGATGCCAGCGGTGCCCGCGAAATTCCCCACAATGACAAGCTGAGCCTGGCCCGCGAACTGGTTCGCGAGATCGCCGCTCGACTCTCCACGCAAGTTTCAACCCAATGACGACCATCGACCTGAAAGTGCTCGACGCCCGCATGGCCGAGCCGATTTCCAATTTGCCCGCCTACGCAACCCCCGGCAGCGCCGGCCTGGACCTGCGCGCCTGCCTGGACGAGGCGATTACCCTGGAGTCAGGGCAGACCACGCTGATCCCGACGGGCCTCGCGATTCACATCGGCGACCCGGGCCTGGCCGCCCTCATCCTGCCGCGCTCGGGCCTGGGCCACAAGCATGGCATCGTGCTCGGTAACCTCGTGGGGTTGATCGACAGCGACTACCAGGGGCAACTGATGGTCAGTTGCTGGAACCGGGGCCAGACCCCCTTCGTGATCAACCCGATGGAGCGGATTGCGCAGCTCGTGCTGGTGCCTGTGGTGCAGGCCACGTTCCGCCGCGTCGATGATTTCGACGCGTCAGAACGTGGTGAAGGCGGCTTCGGCTCCACAGGCAAAGCCTGAAAATCCTTAGTGCAACGGCTCGTCGGGAGGCGCGCCGTTCGTCACCAGGCTGAACACCGGCTCGCCGATCGAGCCGGCTTCGAGTTCTTCCTCGGTGGCTTCCCGCACGTCGCGCACCTTCAGGTACATGCGCAGACCGATGCCGGCGAGCGGATGGTTGCCGTCCAGCACCACATGCTCGGGGTAGACCTCGGTGACGGTGTAGATGGCTTCCTGGGGCATGTTCTCGGTGGCGGCGCCTTCGGGCATGCCTTCGAACTGCATGCCGATGGCCACGTTCTCGGGCATCAGCGTGCGTGATTCGAAGCACACGAGGCCCGAGTCGTAGTCGCCAAAGGCGTCTTCGGGTTCCAGGGCCACGCTGGCTTCAAAGCCGGCTTCCTGGCCATCAATGGCTTCTTCGACCTTGGTGAACAGGTCCTGGCCACCATAGAAAAACTCAAGCGGCTCGGCCAGCTCGTCGATCAGCTGACCTTGGGCGTCTTCCAGTCTCCAGCTCAGGGAGACCACGCAGGGGGCGGAAATTTGCATCGCCGGATTGTCTCATTGACGCCGCCCGGCCCGCTGCCTGCACGGCAGAATGCCAACATGGACATCACCGCAAACACCGCGCTGCTGGGCGGCCTCTCTCCCGAGCAGTTCATGCGTCACCACTGGCAAAAACAACCACTGCTGGTGCGACAGGCCCTGCCCGGCGTCGTTCCGCCGGTTGACCGCAGGCAATTGGTCGCGCTGGCCGCCGACGAAGACGTCGAGTCGCGCCTGGTCACCGCCTTCGATGGGCGCTGGGTGCTGAAGCAGGGCCCCACGCCCAAGCTTCCACCTTTCAGCAAGCCGGGCTGGACGTTGCTGGTGCAAGGCCTGGAGCAGCACTCTGGCGCGGCGCGCCAGCTGCTGGACCAGTTCCGCTTCGGCCCCGAGGCGCGGCTGGACGACCTGATGATTTCCTACGCCAGCGATGGCGGCGGCGTCGGCCCGCATTTCGATTCCTACGACGTCTTCCTGATCCAGGTGGCCGGCCGTCGCCGCTGGCGCATCGGCGCGCAGAAGGATGCGGTGATGCGCGAGGACGTGCCGCTGAAGATCATCGCCAATTTCAAGCACGAGCAGGAGTTCGTGCTGGAGGCCGGCGACATGCTCTACCTGCCGCCGGGCTGGGCCCATGACGGTGTGGCCGTGGGAGGCGACTGCATGACCTGCTCGGTCGGCTTCCGCGCGCCCTGGCGTGCCGAACTGGCTCAGGACCTGCTGCAGCGCCTGATGGATGACGAGGACGAGCCGCGTGCCAACCGCATGTATGCCGATCCGAAGCAGGAGGCGACTGTCAATCCGGGTCTGATCCCGACGGCTTTGCAAAACTTTGCACGCGACGCGGCCGAGCGAGCGCTGAGCGAACCACGGGCGCTGGAACGCGCGCTGGGCGAGGCCTTGACCGAGCCCAAGCCGCGTGTGTTCTTCGAGCCTGGCGAGCCGCTGTCCGAGGGCATGGGCGTGCATCTGGACCGCCGCAGCCGCATGCTCTACGACGCCGATCATGTGTTCATCAACGGCGAGTCCTACCGCGCCAGTGGCAAGGACTTCCGGTTGATGCGTCAATTGGCCGACAGCCGCGAACTCGCCGCGCGCGAGGTGGCGGGCCTGTCCGAAGGCGCACTCGACCTGCTGGCGCAATGGTGCGACGACGGCTGGGTGCAAGCGCTCTGAAGCTGGATGACTTGCAAGGGCACAAGACGATGGAAATGGGCATCTTCACCGGCCGTGAGAGCTTTGTAGCCGCACTGCGGGAGGGCCTGGCCCGTGCCGAGCAACAGGGCGCGCGCGAGCTCTGCTGGCTGGACGCGGACTTCCTTAACTGGCCCCTGTCCGAGCCGGCCGTGCTGGACCTGCTGACGGCCTGGGCCAGGCCGCATCGCCGCCTGCGCATCCTCGCACCGCAGTTTGAATCCCTTCAGCAGCGCCATCCTCGTTTTGTCCTATGGCGCCGCACCTGGAGTCATGTGATCACAGCCGGTTCTTTCGAAGCCGAGCTGCTTAGCGGGGCCGAGCTGGTAGGCCTGATGCTGGCGCCTGGTGCTGCTTGTGTGCGCCTGTTCGATGCCGAGAATTGGCGCGGTGCGATCAGCGCACCGATGGCTGGAGTTCGCAGCGATGAGCTGCTCAGTCGGCAGTGGTTTGATGCAATTGAGCAACGTTCAAGCGACTCCTTTGCCGCCAGCACCTTGGGACTTTAAGGTCGTGCCAAAAACAACCGCTACAATCGCCGGCTAGGTGTTGGAAGCGCTCGCGGTTTCCATGCCTTGCTCTTGGAAGTGCCGGTTGCGCGAGTCGCCGGCATTTCGAAAATTACCGGTAATTAGTTCTTCGTCAATCAGATCTGAGGAAAAGTGATGAAAAAGTCGATCCTGTTGGCCTCCCTGCTGGCTGCTGTTGCCCTGACCGCTTGCGGCAAGAAGGAAGAAGCCGCTCCTGCACCGGCTCCTGCCGCTGCACCGGCTCCTGCTGCTTCGGAAGTCGCTTCGGCTCCGGCCATGGAAGCTTCGGCTCCTGCTGCTGACGCCGCTTCGGCTGCCGCCAGCAAGTAATCGGTCCTCCGATCACTGCGAAAGCCGCTTGGCGCAAGCCAGGCGGCTTTTGTCATTCTGGGGCCGCTGATTCAGATCCGGCTCAACCGACCTCGAACCACTCGGTGCCCTCGGCCTGATCCGCCACTGCCAGCCGCGCGCCGCCAATCACCGGCTGAAGCGCGGCCCGCGCCAGTTCGGGGCGGTTGTTTTGAGCGCTCAAATGCGCTGCAACCACCTGACCGAGGCCGGCATGCTGGCAGAGCCGCAAGATCTCGGCCGCCGTCTCATTGCTCAGGTGGCCGTGGCTGCCCAGGATGCGCCGCTTCAGCGAGGCCGGATAGCTGGAGGCGCGCAGCAGCGCCTCATCATGGTTGCACTCCAGCAGCAGGGCATCGCAGCGTTGCAGCGCTGACAGCAACTGCGGTGCGGCCGAGCCCACATCGGTCAGCACGCCCAGGTGGCGCTGTCCGTCGCTGCAGCGCAATTGCAGCGGCTCCTCGGCATCGTGCGGCACGGTGAATGGCTGCAGTTCGATATCGCCCAGGGCCAGCGTCTCGCCGTCCTTGGTGAGGTGAAGCAGGCTGGTGTCGAAATCCTCCCGACCCACGGCGCGCCAGGTACCGCGGCTCATCCACAGCGGAATGCGCCAGCGCTGCGCATAGCCCAGCGCGCAACCGATGTGGTCGCCATGCTCGTGTGTGATGAAGATGGCGGTGAGCTCCGATGCCGTGCTGCCGGCGCGCTCCAGGCGCCGGTTCAGCTCGCGCTGGCTGAAGCCGCAATCGACCAGGATCTGCGTGCTGGTGATGCCCTGGCTGGCTTCGATCAGCGTGGCGTTGCCACCGCTGCCGCTGCCCAGACTTCGAAAACGCATGCTTCACCCAGTCCTGACAGCCATCAGTTGGGCAGGAGCCAGCCTGGCGCCGCTTCTTCAACCGTCAGACCGCGGCCGGGAAGCACCACGTTGACAGGCACAAGGCCTGCCGCTGCCGGCGCCGTGACCTGCGGTTCGAGTGATTTGCGCGCCAGGTCCTGCAACTGCTCCCAGTGGGCTTGTGTCATCGGATCCTTGGCGCTTCGCTGGGCGGCGGCCGCGAACTGGCGCTCCAGCGCGCGGAGTTCGGCACGGGCCTCGGTCCGGCCTTCGTCGATGTTCAGCAGGTTGCCCAGCTGCTCCACATAGATCCGGTGCAGGCGGCGGCGCAATGGCGTCGGTGCGGCCTGGGTGGGTGCAAGCTCGCTGAGGATGGTCTGGCGCAGATCAGCCAGCAGCAAGGGCAGGCGGTAGGCCTTGTCACCGAGCATCAGCTCCTGGTCCTGCAAGCGTGCCAGCCGTGTGCGGTCCAGCAGGGTCCGCAGAGCGCCCCGCTGGTTGGCGATCAGCCTTGCAGTCGGCTCCTGCGGCGGCAGGCGCTCGATGATGCCGGGCTCGAACAGCCATTGCGGCGTGGTGAACAGCTGTTCGGCCAGGAAGCGCAGTGCGCTCGACTGGCGCTTGCGATCCAGGGCCTGGAAGGTGCTGCCGGCCTGCTCGCCGTGCTTGTTCTGGGTTTCATAGCCGCCGACGATATTCACCACGTGGACCAGCTCCAGCGTCCATTGGTTCCAGAGCGCTTCGTAAAGATTGGACAGCGTCTGGTCGTCTTCGCCTGCTTGCAACGCCATGCCTGGCAGGCGCTTGACGATGCGTTGCAGGTTCTTCATGCCAAGGCCGGAAGCGGTCACCGCATCGGCATCGCCCACGGCCTCCAGGTTTTCGCCGGCATCGCCGCTGCGGTTCGGTGAGGTGAAGCGCAGCCAGGGCTTGCTGTCCTGCTCGCGCAGCCAGGCGTTCAGTGTGACGCGCTCGTCTTCCGGCGTGGCCGCCTGGGGCAGCGGGGTGTAGCCCCAGCGCGCGGCGAAGAGGTCATAAGGGCCGACCTTGGGGATCAGCAGCGCGGGCTCGATCTTGTCTTCCGGCTGGGCCAGGTAGTTGAAGCGGCTGTAATCCATGATCGAGGCGACATGGCCCATCTGCTTCAGCCAGGCCGGGTCGCGCAGCTTGTCCACGGGGTACAGCGAGCTCGACTTCATGTTGTGCGGAAAGCCTAGTGCATGGCCCACTTCATGGCTGACGACATAGGCCATCAGATCGCCCATGAGATCGTCCGGCAGGGGCAGCTTGTGCGCCCGTGCATCGACCGCACCTGCCTGCACCACGTACCAATTGCGCTGCAGCTGCATGATGTTGTGGAACAGCACGACATTGCCGTTGAGGATTTCGCCGCTGCGGGGGTCGGAGATGGTCTGGCTGTAGGCGTTGGACGCGGCCGACGGCACCCAGCGGACGATGTTGTAGCGCACGTCCTCGGCATCAAACTCCGGGTCCTGTTCCTTGGTCGGGAAGGGTCGGGCCTCGATGGCGTTCTTGAAGCCTGCCGCTTCGAAGGCGATGTTCCAGGCCTCAACGCCACGCTTGATGTGCGGCAGCAGCCATTCGGGCGTGGCCTTGTCCAGGTACCAGACCAGGGGCTTGACCGGTTCGCTGAGCTCGGCGGCCGGGTCTTTCTTTTCGAGGCGCCAGCGTGTGATCAGGCGCTGCGGCTTGACGGCATGAGCGCTGCCGACGAAGTCGACGCGGCGCACGTCATCGAAGCCGATGCGGTCGTCCGCCAGTCGAGGTCGCATCGGCTCCTTGGGCAGGCGCACCAGGTTGTAGGCGACGTTCACAGTGCCGCTGCGAGCCGGCGCTGCAGTGGGCTGCATCGGCAGGCCGGGCATGGCTGGCGTGGCGCCAAAGCTGTAGGTGTGGATCGCGTCGACCCGGACGCTCTCGGCAAAGGCCTTGAACTGCTCGATCTGGCTGCGGCCGCTGTCCAGACCGCCAGCGCGCAGGGCGCTGCGGGTGGCGAATTCGCCCCATTCGCTGATGAAGAGCCGGCTCACGTCGATCACCGGCGCGCCCGACTTGGCATAGGCCTCGACGGGCAGCGTCAGGAGGATTGTTTCGCGCTGCGAATCCTGCACCGCACCGGCCAGGCCCTGGCCGGCCGGGCTCACGAAGGCATGCGAGACACCCTGGAGCGAGACCTTGTTGTTCTTCAGCTGGAAGCTCAGCAACTGCTGGTTCAGCGTGCGGCCCACATGTTCCACGCCGGCGGGCACAGCGGTGGCCGTGGCCACCAGCAGGAGCGGCTGGCCCAGCAGCGGCTTGGGAATTTCAAAGTACAGCTTGCCCTTGACCATGTGGACGGTCAGCAGGCCGCGCTGCGTGCTGGCGTCCGCCGTGATCACGCGCTCGTAGGGGCGTGGGTCGCCCGGCGCGCCACCCATGGCTGCGGCCATCGCTGCCATGGCTGCGAGGTTGGCCACAGCCGGGTTGGTCTGGCCGGCTGGCGCTGTCGGTGTGGGCGCCGAGGCGGGCGGGGTCGGCGGCAGAACCTGCGCGGCGACCATCGAACTGGCCAGCCCCAGGCAGGCGGCGGCATTCTTGAGATGGTGCTTCATCATGATGATTTTGTTCCCCCTGAGCGAAATGGAAGCAGCGCGATGACCAGCGCTGGTCCTGAATGGAAAACGGCGGCGCGGTGCAATCACCGGGCCGCCGTCATTCACCGAGGACGCTGTCCGATACTCAGCGCAGATCGTCCATCAGCAGGCCGAGGATGCGCTTGGCGTTTTCGTTGGTCTGCTGCTGGCCCTTGTCGTCCAGCACCATCACCGTGCTCTTCTCGCCTTCGGACTTGACCGAGACGCGATAGCGCGAGGCGGTCGAATCCTTGGCGCCGAACAGGCGGGCGAAGAAGCCGGCTTCTTCCTTGCCGACCATATTGGGGTCGGCATAGCGCAGGAAGAACAAGCCTTGGCTGCGGTCGCGGTCTTCGATCGTGAAGCCATGGCGGTCCAGCGACTGGCCGACACGGCGCCAGGCGCGATCAAAACCTTCGGCAACCTGCAACTGGTTCGGCACTTCGCTCAGCGGCCGGCGAGCGGCGCCCGGCAGCAGTGCGTCAGCCGGCGTGGCCACTGCAGATGCCGCTGCGGTCACTGTTGCCGCGGCAACCTTCGCCTGCTCCTGCTTGCCACCCAGGCGCAGCATCAGGCGCGAAATCATTTCGGCTTCCAGCGACGGGTCGCTCGGACGTGCCTGCCAGGCAGTGCTCTTGTCCTCGGAGCTGGAGTTGTAGACCTCCTGCATGCCGCGATGCGTCACGCGCACCTCGGTGCCGCCCTTGGCAGCGCGCTCCAGGCGGATGCGGTACTTGTCGCGCTCACCGGTGGAGTACATGCCATCGATCAGCCAGCCCAGGCTCTTGCGGATGAAGTCCTGCGGCAGCTTGGCACGGTTCTCGTTCCAGCTGGTTTCCATCACGCCGGTGTCAGGCTGCTCGACCGAGATCTCGAAGCCCTGGTCCAGCCAGAAGCCGCGCACCAGGGGCCACAGCTGCTCGGGCGTTTGCGGGCTGAACAGCCAGCGGTCGCTGCCGTTTCGCTCGACCTTGAGCTCGCCAATGCTGCTCAAGGCCACCTTGTCTGCGCTCGGGGCTGCGACGGCGGCGTTTTGCTGGCGCTGTTGCATGGCCGAGGCGCTGATGGTGCCGCCCGGGCCCATCTGGCTGCGCGCATCGCGGGCCAGCTGGGTCAGGTCCGGTGGCACGTCCAGACCGGTGGTCTGGCGGGCGCCGGTGCGGTAGTCGACCTTGTCATTGGAGACCAGGCCGGAGAAAGCACTGCAGGCGCTCAGAGCTGCAACGGCCAGCGCCAGCGTCGAAAGACGCAGCGCCTGCTTGGAAACTTGGTGGTAACGAATCACGCTTGGAATCTCCGCGGCCTAGTGCCGGGTCAGGATGAGGGTGCGATTAGAGCAGAGAAACAAGCCCGTTCTTTTCAGAGCAGGCCGGCCTCTTGCATCGCCTGCTCGACGCTGGCCTGTCCGGCCGGCGTGAGCTCGGTGATAGGCAGGCGCAGCGACTGGCCGCAACGGCCCAGGCGCGACAGCGCCCATTTCGTGGGTGCGGGGCTCGGTTCGCAGAACAATTGCTTGTGCAGCGACAGCAGCTGGAAGTGGATGCGGGTGGCTTCGCGCACATTGCCGGCGAGGGCCGCCTTGCAGAGTTCGCTCATCGCCCGCGGCGCGACGTTGGCGGTGACGCTGACATTGCCATGACCGCCCAGCAGCATCAGGGCAATCGCCGTGCCATCGTCGCCGGAATAGACCGAGAAGCCTTGCGGTGCGTTCTTGATCAGCCAGGCGGCGCGCTCGATGTTGCCGGTGGCTTCCTTGACACCGAACACGCCGGGCAGTGCGGCGCAGCGCAGCGTGGTCTCGGGCGCCATATCGGCCACGGTGCGGCCAGGCACGTTGTACAACATCATCGGGATGTCGACGGCCTCGGCGATGGCCTTGTAGTGCTGGTAGATGCCTTCCTGCGAAGGCTTGTTGTAGTAGGGCACGACCGACAGCGTGGCGTCGGCGCCCACCTGCTTGGCGTAGTGCGAGAGCTCGATGGCCTCGGCCGTGTTGTTCGCGCCGGTGCCGGCCAGGATGGGCACTCGGCCCTTGGCATGCTCGACGGCGATGCGGATCACCTCGCGGTTCTCCTCCATGCTCACCGTGGGCGACTCGCCGGTGGTGCCGACGACGCAGATGCAGTTCGTGCCTTCGGTGATATGCCAGTCAATGAGGCCACGCAGCGCGGGCACGTCAATGCTGCCGTCCTCGCGCATCGGCGTGATCAGCGCGACGATGCTGCCAACAATCGGTTCCATGGGAGAAATTCCTGTCAATTTGGGCGGATTCTACTCAGCGCGGGCAAGGCAACTGGTACCGCAAATGGTCTGGTCCGCCGGGTGCGGGCCGAATGGCGGCAACGCGCTGGACAAAGCGGCCGTTGACGGCCCCCCCATCTTCTTCCCAGCCGTTTTCATAGGCGACGATCCTGAGCCCTTCACAAGCCTGCAAAAGCTCTCCCGGCTGCAGGAGAAATTCGGGGCGCGATGGTCGGCCCACGGTTTGCTGGCCGGCCGCAAAGGTCTCGTAGATCAGCCAGCCACCAGGAGCAACGGCAGCCATGATGCGCGGCAGGAGCGGGCGCCAGAGGTAGTTGGTCACCAGCACCAGGTCGAAGCAGCGGTTTTCCAGCGGCCAGGGGCGGGATTCGATGTCTGACTCGATGATCTCGGCCAGGCTCCTGAGTGGCGCGATGGCGGCGGCATCGCGGTCCACGCCGGTGACCTTCATGCCCAGGGCTGCCAGATGGCGTACATGGCGGCCGGAGCCGCAGGCCAGGTCCAGGGCCGTGGCGCCGGCTTGCTGCGCCTGTGGCCAGCGCCGCAGCCAGGAAGAAATTTCAGACATGCGGACCCGGGTTCAAGCGCAGGTTCAAAAGCAGGCCCACAGCTGGTCAGCCATCTGCTGCATCAGCGAAGGCTGGGCATAGGCCATGAAAACCAGGCCCAGCGCCGCGGCACCAGCGATCCAGAGCAGCGCGCGCTTGAACATCATGCAGCGGCCACCTGGGGCCTGACGATGGCAGTTTCGCGCACGGGCAGGTTGATCAGCGCAGCCATCACACCGAAGGCCACAGCCAGCCACCAGACGATGTCATAGCTGCCCGACATGTCGTAGAGCTTGCCGCCCAGCCAGACGCCCAGGAAGCTGCCGATCTGGTGGCTGAAGAACACGAAGCCACCCAGCATCGACATGTGCTGGACGCCGAAAATCTGTGCCACCACCGCGTTCGTCGGCGGGACAGTGGAGAGCCAAAGCACGCCCATCACGGCCGAGAAGATGTAGACGCTCGTCGGTGTCAGCGGTGCCATCAGGAAGGTCACGATGGCCACCGAGCGCAGGGCGTAAATGCCGCTGAGCAGGTAGCGCTTGGGAATGCGCTGGCCCAGCGAGCCGGCGGCATAGGTGCCGAATACGTTGAAGAGGCCGATCAAGGCCAGCGCATAGGTGGCCACTTGCGGCGAGAGGCCGTGGTCCTTCAGGTAGCTGGGCATGTGCACGCCGATGAAGACGACCTGGAAGCCGCAGACAAAATAGCCGGCCATCAGGAGCTGGAAGCTGCGGTAGCCGAAGGCTTCGCGCAGGGCCTGCATGATCGATTGCTGGTGGCCGACCGGGCCGGCCGCCTTGGGCTCGCGCAGGCCGAAGGCAAAGGGCAGGATCAGGAGAGCGGCCAGCGCCAGGTAGAAAAGGGCGTTCTGCCAGCCGGTGCCCGAGATCAGCCAGTTCTCCACCGGCACCATCAGGAACTGGCCGAAGGAGCCGGCCGCTGCCGCCACGCCCATGGCCCAGCTGCGCTTCTCGGCCGGCACGTTGCGGCCGATCACGCCGTAGATCACCGCGTAGGTGGTGCCCGACTGCGCCATGCCTACAAGCAAGCCCGCGCTGCCGGTGAAGGCCAGGCCCGAGGTCGAGAGCGCCATCAGCACCAGGCCCAGCGAATAGAGCAGGCCGCCGACGATCAGTACCTTGAAGGCGCCAAAGCGGTCGGCCAGCATGCCGGCGAAGGGGCCTGCCAGACCCCAGGCGATGTTCTGGATGGCCAGCGCGAAGGCGAAGGTCTCGCGCGTCCAGCCCCTCTCCATCGTGATCGGCTGCAGCCACAGGCCGAAGCCGTGGCGTATGCCCATCGAGAGCGTCACGATCATGGCGCCGCAGAGCAGCACCTGGGTCATGGAGAGTTTGGCGGCTGGGGTGGTTGCGGCGGCTTGCATCGGGTCAATGTAGCCAGATCAGGACTTTCTTGCTGACGCCGGTGCGACGACCTTGGCGGCAGGCTTGGCTTTGGCGGGCGTCGCCTCCTTGGGCGCAGGCTTGGCGGCAGGTTTCTTCCTTGCGGCCGGTGCGTCAGTACTGATGCCGGGCTGGTCGTTGCCATCCGCCAGGCCTTCGACCTGGCTCAGGATGCGGCCCTGCTTGACTCGCAGCAAAGGCGTGGCAATGGACTTCGGATCCTGCAAGGGGTCGCTGCCCAGCAGAATGAAGCTGGCTTCGCAGCCTTCCTCGAAGCAGCCAAGGCGGCGCCTGGGATAGAGGGCTTGGGCAGTGTCCATGGTGGCCATCTTCAGCAGCTCGGCGGGGCTGAAGACGCCGAATTCGGCCAGTTGCCTGATCTCGGCCTGGGCCGTGCCGGTGAACACGTCGGAGCCGACCAGCAAGGGCACACCCGCAGCCTTGAGCCGCTCCAGGTTGCGGCGCTGCACGCTGCGCAGCTTTTCCAGTTGCGCAGGCGTAGTCGGGAACAGGGCCGTGGCGGCCGTGGCCGTGATCACGCCCACCTTGGCCTGCGCGGCCCGCGCGGCTGCTTCCGGGCTGAGGGCCAGGCGTTCGGGGTCTTCGCCCAGCGAATTGAAGAAGCCGGGCAGGTCGGCGATCAGGTCCACGCCGATCTTGACGGCCGCGTCGAAGTCCGCCGGGCTGTCGACATGGGCGACGACCCGCAAGCCATCGCGGTGCGCCAGCCGCACGACCGTGGTGGCGGTTTCCAGGTTCAGCCCCAGGCGGCCATTCAGTTCGGGCCGGGCACGCAGCTCGGGTCGCTCATGGTTGCTGAGGATGATCTTGATCAGGTCTGGCCGGCGCTCGGCCACCTTCGGCCACTTGCGCTCGGCTTCGCTCGGGCTGTCCATCACCAGGACGGCGCTGTCGTCCTTGCGGGCGGCCGGGGGCAACTGGGCCAGGGGATGGCCGTCCGAGGACGTGATGCAGGCGCTGGCGAACAGCGTATCGACGCTGTCTTCGCGGTTCAGCTGGCTGCGGGCGGCTTCGGCGCCGGCCGGATCGGCGCAGAGCTGGGCGCTGTAGAACACGCCGTCCTGCAGGTAGCGCTGGCCATAGTGCTCCAGGCCCCAGGCGTTCTGCAGATTGTGGTTGTGCGCCTCGGCCAGGGGCGGCACCAGGAATTGGCTGTGCAGGTCCATGCTGCGGTGGACCTTCCTGGGCTTCTTGCGCGTGAACTTGCCGTCCACCACATAGAGTGTGGCCTTCTGGAAGGCCTGGCCGTCGAACCAGCGGGCGCTCTTGAGCTCCAGCGTCAGGGGGCTGCTGGCCTTGAAGGGCTCGGGCGACGCCGTCTGGGCCAAGGCTGGGCTGGCCGGGAAGGTCAGGAGGACCAGGCAGATCAGGGTGAGAAGGCTTCGCATGCTGGGGCAGAAATCAGAGCGCGCATCCTAAGCCCTGCGGCCGGCGGGGCCGGCCTTGCGCCCTCCCTACAATCGCCGCCCATGGCGACATCCAAAGGCAGTACCCCCAGCGCCGAATACGGCGAAGGCTCGATCCGCGTCCTCAAGGGCCTCGAGCCGGTCAAGCAGCGTCCCGGCATGTACACCCGGACCGACAACCCGCTGCATGTGATCCAGGAAGTGATAGACAACGCGGCCGACGAGGCGCTGGCCGGTTTCGGCAAGCGCATCGACGTGACGCAGCATGCCGACGGCTCGGTCTCGGTGGCCGACGACGGCCGCGGCATTCCCTTCGGCCTGCACCCGGAAGAAGGCGTGCCGGTCGTCGAGATCGTGTTCACCCGGCTGCATGCCGGCGGCAAGTTCGACAAGGGCTCGGGCGGCGCCTACAGCTTCTCGGGCGGCCTGCACGGCGTGGGCGTGTCGGTGACCAATGCGCTGGCCAAGCGGCTGGAGGTGCAGGTCTGGCGCGAGAAGCAGGTGGCGCAGCTGGCCTTCGAGCATGGCGATGTGGTCGAGCCGGTGACGAGCCGCCCGGCCGATACCTCTGCAAAATCGGGCGACCGCAAGCAGGGCACGACCGTGCGCGTCTGGCCCGAGGCCAAGTATTTCGAGAGCGCCGAGCTGCCCAAGAACGAGCTGGTGCACCTGCTGCGCAGCAAGGCCGTGCTGATGCCGGGCGTCACCGTGACGCTGAAGAATGAGAAGTCGGGCGAAGTGCAGACTTGGGCTTACAAGGGCGGCCTGCGCGACTACCTGATGCAGACGCTCAACGCCGACCCGCTGATTCCGCTGTTCGAGGGCGAGCAGTTCGCCACCTCGGCCGAGAGCGAGAACTTCACCGAGGGCGAGGGCGCCTCCTGGTGCGTGGCCTTCACCGAGGAAGGTGCGCCGGTGCGCGAAAGCTATGTGAACTTGATTCCGACGGTGGCTGGCGGCACGCATGAGTCGGGCCTGAAGGATGGCCTCTTTGGTGCGGTCAAGGGCTTCATCGAGATGCACAGCCTGACACCGAAGGGCGTCAAGCTGATGCCCGACGACGTGTTTTCGCGCGCCAGCTTCGTGCTCTCTGCCAAGGTGCTGGACCCGCAGTTCCAGGGCCAGACCAAGGAGCGCCTGAACTCGCGCGATGCCCTGCGCCTGGTCTCGGCCTTCGTGAAGCCGCAGCTGGAGCTCTGGCTCAACCAGCATGTCGAGCATGGCAAGAAGCTCGCCGAGCTGGTGATCAAGCAGGCGCAGACGCGCCAGCGCGCCAGCCAGAAGGTCGAGAAGCGCAAGGGCTCCGGCGTGGCCGTGCTGCCGGGCAAGCTGACCGACTGCGAGAGCCGTGACCTGAACCTGAACGAGCTGTTCCTGGTCGAAGGCGACTCGGCCGGCGGCAGCGCCAAGATGGGCCGGGACAAGGAAACGCAGGCCATCCTGCCGCTGCGCGGCAAGGTCTTGAATTCCTGGGAGGTCGAGCGGGACCTCTTGTTCAAGAACAACGAGATCCACGACATCTCGGTCGCCATCGGCGTGGACCCGCACGGCAAGAATGATTCGCCCGACTTGAGCGGCCTGCGCTACGGCAAGATCTGCATCCTCTCGGACGCCGACGTGGACGGCTCGCACATCCAGGTGCTCTTGCTGACGCTGTTCTTCCGCCATTTCCCCAAGCTCGTGGAGCTGGGCCATGTGTATGTGGCGCGGCCGCCGCTGTACCGCGTCGATGCGCCGGCGCGCGGCAAGAAGCCGGCCGCGAAGCTCTATGCTCTGGACGAGGGCGAACTCACCGCCACGCTCGACAAGCTGCGCAAGGAGGGTGCCCGCGACAACTCCTGGAGCATCAGCCGCTTCAAGGGCCTGGGCGAGATGAGCGCCGAGCAGCTCTGGGACACGACGCTGAACCCCGAGACCCGCCGCCTGGCCGTGATCCGCTTCGGCCTGTTCGACGTGCCGCAGACCGAGGACGCGATGAACAAGCTGATGGGCAAGGGCGAAGCCGCCTCGCGCCGCGAGCTGATGGAAATCCACGGCGACTCGGTTGAAGTCGATATTTAGGCATGCGGACTGTCTACAACCAGCGGCACGCTGCGCATGCCGCCACGCACGAGTTCTTCCGCGGCCGGCTGGTGCCTGCCTTCGAGGTGCCGGCCCGGGCGGACTATGTGCTGCAGGCGGTGCAGGCCGCGCAGTTCGGGGAGATCCTGAATCCCGTTGACCATGGGCTTGCGCCACTGGAACGGGTGCACGCGCCGGCCTATCTGCGCTTCATCCAGGGCGCGCATGCCGAGTGGCTGGCGCTGGGCGGCGAGGGCGACGCCTTCCCGGCCGTCTGGCCGGTGCGCAGCCTGCGCTCAGACGTGGAGCCGGCCAGCTTTGCGGCCCGCATGGGCCTGTACTCGATGGACAGCGGCACGCCGTTGACCGCCGGCAGCTGGGAGGCTTCGTACTGGGGCGCGCAAGCCGCGCTGACTGGCCTCGACCTGGCGCTGGGGGATGAAGGCAGAGCCTATGTGCTGACGCGCCCGCCCGGCCACCACGCGGGCGCCGATTTCTTCGGCGGTTACTGCTTCATCAACAACGCGGCGGTGGCCGCGCAGGCGGCGCTCGACCGGGGCCTCTCCCGCGTGGCCATCCTCGACGTGGACTACCACCACGGCAACGGCACGCAGGCCATCTTCTACGAGCGCAGCGACGTGTTCTATGCCAGCGTGCATGGCGATCCGCGCACCGAATACCCGTTCTTCCTCGGCCATGCCGATGAGCGCGGCGCCGGCGCGGGGCTGGGCTTCAATGCGAACGTTCCGTTGCCCTCCGGCAGCAGCAACGAAGCCTGGTTTGCCGCGCTCGAAGAGGCCCTGGCACCACTGGCCCGCTATGCGCCCGACCTGCTGATCGTGTCGCTGGGTGTGGACACCTATGCGCACGACCCGATCTCGCATTTCAAGCTCGACCGGCTCGAGTTCGGCCAGCTCGGCCAGCGCATTGCAGCGTTTGGTGCGCCCAGGACGCTGTTCCTCCAGGAAGGCGGATACGCCACCGAAGCCATCGGGCACAACGTGGTGGCCGTGCTGCGCGGTTTCGAGGAGCGCCGGCCGTGAGAGTGCATCTGCGGCCCACGATGCTGTCGGACCTGGACTATGTCGTCTCGGTTGAGCAGGACGGCTCGAACCTGCCCTTCATCACGCCCTGGGAGCGCACGCAGCATGAGGGGGCGATCCGCTTTCCTGACTCCCGCCACTTCATCGTTGAAGTGGGAGAGGGAAGTGAGCGCGCCGGCTTCGTGATCCTGCAGGGCTGCCGCAATCCGAACCGTTCGGTGGAGCTCAAGCGCATCGTGCTGGGCCCGAAGGGCCAGGGAATCGGCCGGGCGTGCGTGCGGCAATTGAAGAAGCTGGCCTTCACGCAGCTGCAGGCGCACCGCTTCTGGCTCGACGTCAAGGGCCTCAATGTGCGGGCGCAAGAGCTCTACCGCGATGAGGGCTTTGTTGAGGAAGGCCGCTTGCGGGAAAGCGTCAAGGTGCTGGGCGCTGACGGCTACGACAGCCTGATCGTGATGTCGATGCTGGACCGCGAATACCAGGCCCGCGTGGCACTGGGCGAGGAGGGCGCTTGAGTCGCCCGCTCGTCGCCCTGGCGCTGAGCCTGTTTGCCGCATCAGCGCAGGCGCAGTTGTGGGGCTATGTCGACGCGAACGGCGTGGCCCACCTCGCGCAACAGCAGCTCGATGGCCGCTACAGCCTGGTGATGGGGCGCGGCGAAGTCGGCCGCGTGCCGGGCAAGCTGGACGGCAGCCATGAACTCCTCACCTGGCTGGAATTCGCGCCCGAGGTCAAGGCGGTGCAGCCCTGGCTGCGCGAGGCGGCCGGCAAGCATGGCGTCGACTTGGAGCTCCTGAAGGCGGTGATCGCCGTCGAGTCGGGCTTCAAGCGCGATGCGGTGTCGCCGCGCGGTGCGGTTGGACTCATGCAGATCATGGCGCCGGCCGACCAGCAGCAGCGGCTCCTCGAGCCGCGTCACAACATCCACACCGGCGCGCAGATGCTCGCCGGCCTGATCAAGAAATTCGGCCGCATCGACGCGGCCCTGGCGGCCTGGAACGCCGGCGAAGGCACGGTGCGCCGCAATGGCGGCCGCATGCCCGACATCGCCGAGACCCAGGCCCATGTCCATCTGGTGCTGGAGCTGTACTGGGCGCTGCTGCAACGCAGCCTGCCCGCCACCGCCCAGCGCCTGAAAATTCACGGCAGTCCCCGATGACCGAGCACAACGAGCAGAACCTTTCCTTCGATTTCGACGCGGACCAGCCTCCGGCGCCACCGTCGCCTCCTTCCCCGCCACCGCCGCCACTGCCGCCCGAGCCGCCCGCTGAGGACGACGGCACCAGCCTGACCCTGGCCGACTACGCGCGCCAGGCCTATCTGGAATACGCACTCTCTGTGGTCAAGGGCCGCGCCCTGCCGGACGTGTGCGACGGCCAGAAGCCGGTGCAGCGCCGCATCCTGTACTCGATGGAGCGCATGGGCCTCTCCTTTTCGGGCAACACCGGCGCCAAGCCGGTGAAGGGCGCGCGCGTGGTGGGTGATGTGCTGGGCCGCTTCCATCCGCATGGCGACCAGTCGGTCTACGACGCCCTGGTGCGCATGGCGCAGGACTTCAGCCAGCGCTATCCGCTGATCGACGGCCACGGCAACTTCGGCAGCCGCGATGGCGACGGTGCCGCCGCGATGCGATACACCGAAGCACGCCTGGCGCCCATCGCCCGGCTGCTGATGGACGAGATCGACGAAGGCACGGTGGACCTGGTGCCCAACTACGACGGCTCGACCGAAGAGCCGCGCCAGTTGCCGGCGCGCTTGCCTTTCGTGCTGCTCAACGGCGCCTCCGGCATTGCCGTGGGCCTGGCCACCGAGGTGCCCAGCCACAACCTGCGCGAAGTGGCTGCTGCGGCTGTGGCTTTGCTCAAGAACGAGAAGCTGTCGGACGACGAGCTCTACACCTTGTTGCCCGGCCCCGACTTCCCCGGCGGCGGGCAGCTGATCAGCAGCGCTGACGACATCCGCTCGGCCTATGCCAGCGGCCGTGGCAGCTTCAAGCTGCGTGCGCGCTGGAAGATCGAAGACCTGGCCCGCGGCCAATGGCAACTGGTGGTGAACGAGCTGCCGCATGGCACCAGCTCGCAGAAGGTGCTGGAAGAGATCGAGGAACTCACCAATCCCAAGGTCAAGGCCGGCAAGAAGGCGCTCACTCAGGAGCAGATGCAGCTCAAGGCCTCGTTGCTGGCGGTGCTGGACTGCGTGCGCGACGAGTCCAGCAAGGACGCGCCGGTGCGCCTGGTGTTCGAGCCCAAGAGCCGCACCGTCGAGCAGCAGGACCTGATCAATACCCTGCTGGCGCAGACCAGCCTGGAGAGCTCGGCCTCGGTCAACCTGACCATGATCGGTGGCGACGGCCGGCCGACGCAGAAGAACCTGCGCCAGATCATCACGGAATGGCTGGGCTACCGCCTGGCCACGGTGCAGCGCCGCACCGAGCACCGGCTGCAGAAGGTCAACGACCGCATCCACATCCTCGAAGGGCGGCAGCAGGTGCTGCTGAACATCGACGAGGTCATTCGCATCATTCGCGAGAGCGATGAGCCCAAGCCGGCGCTGATCGAGCACTTCCGCTTGAGTGACCGCCAGGCCGAGGACATTCTCGAAATCCGCCTGCGCCAGCTGGCGCGCCTGGAAGCCATCAAGATCGAACAGGAGCTGGCCAAGCTGCGCGAGGAGCAGGCCAAGCTGCAGGACATTCTCGGCAACCCGGGTGTGCTCAAGCGCACCGTGGTCAAGGAAATCGAGGCCGATGCGAAGCAATTCGGCGACGACCGCCGCACCCTGATCCAGGAAGAGAAGCGTGCCAGCGCCGAAGTAAAGATCGTCGACGAGCCGGTGACCGTGGTCGTCTCGATGAAGGGCTGGGTGAGGGCCTTGAAGGGCCACGAGGTGGACTCGGCGGCCCTGAGCTTCAAGTCAGGCGACCAGCTCTACGGCACTTTCCCCTGCCGCAGCGTGGACCCGTTGATCGTGTTCGGCACGAACGGCCGCGTCTATTCAGTGCCTGTGTCCTTGCTGCCTGGCGGCCGCGGGGACGGCACGCCCATCACCACCATGATCGAGCTGGAAAGCGGCACGCAGATCGCGCATTACTACGCTGCGGGTGCCACGCAGCGACTGGTGCTGGCCGGCACCGGCGGCTTCGGCCTGATCGCGCAAGTGGGTGATCTCGTCGGCCGCCAGAAGGCCGGCAAGACCTTCCTGTCGCTGGAAGGCGAAGAGAAGCCCTTGCCGCCCGCCGCCGTGCCGCAGGGCGATATGTTGGGGCAGCAGCTTGCCTGCCTGTCACTCAACGGCCGTTTGCTGACCTACGCGCTGGATGAGCTCAAGCACCAGCCCAAGGGCGGCCGTGGCCTGACCTTGATCGACCTGGAACCCAAGGATGCGCTCATCAGCGTGGCCGCCTTCACCACGGCCTTGCAGGTGCTGGGCCTGGGCCGGGGCGACAAGCTCAAGGACGAGCTGCTGAAGGGCGCGACGCTGGCCGGCTATGCCAGCAAGCGGGCGCGCAAGGGCAAGGCGGTCGAAGGCTTCAAGAAGGTCTTGCGCGTGTTGGCGGCTTGACCGGTCAGTCGCTGGCGATGGCCTGTTCTGAAATGAAGATCAGGCGGCCATTGGGGCGGACGGCCAGGCCATAGGGAATATTGATCGCGCCATCTAGGCCCGGCTGCAGGGCCTGCACCCCGTAGCGCCCCACCACTGTGTGGACAAAGCCAGCCGGCGTGATGCGCCGGATTGCACTGTTGCCCTTGTCTGCGACATAGAGGTTGCCATGGGCATCGATGGCCAAAGAGCCCAGGCCGTTGAACCGGGCCTTGGGAACTTCATTGTCTATGTAGCCGGGCGAGTCGCTGACGCCGGCCACCGTGCTGACACGGCCGTCGGGTTCGATGCGGCGAATGGCGTTGCTGCCGTCGGTCACGAACAGGCGGCCCTGGCCGTCCAGCACCAGGCCTTCAAGCGCACCGAACCTGGCCTGCGCACCTTCACCATCAGCGTTTCCGCAGGCCGTGCTGCTGCCGGCCAGGGTGCTGAGCTGCCCCCCGCTTGTGAGCTTGATGACCCGACAGCCGACGAGCGCATAGACCGCGCCACTTGAATCAACGGCAATGCCCTTGGCGCCTGGGAAGTCCTTGTCAGTGCCGGGCAGGGTGCTCACCACACCCGATGGCGTGATCTTGCGAATGGCGGCCTGCGCGTCTGCGACATAGACGTTGCCGCTTGCGTCGCGCGTGAGCGCGATTGGTTGCTTGAAGCGCGCCTGTGTGCCCGTGCCATCCTTGTTGCCGCTGTCGCTGCCGGCAAAGGTGCTCACCAGGCCGTCGTTGCCAAGGCGACGGATGCGGCTGTTGTCGGTGTCGGCCACCAGGACCGACCCATCGGGCATGGGAAGCAAGCCGCGCGGGTTGTTGAAGGTGGCCGCCGCAAGACTGCCGTCGGCCTTGCCTGCTTGTACCGCCTGTCCAGCCAGTGTGTTGACAGTGCCATCCGCGGTGAGACCGCGCAGCGCCTGGCCGTTGTCCGCAATCACGAAGCTGTCGCTGCCGACACGAATGATCTTGTTGGCATTGCGAAAGCGCGCCTGGTCCCCCTTTCCGTCCAGGGGAGTGTCACCATAGAGGTAGGGAGAACCGATGCCGGCGATGGTTTGCGCGTAGCCGTATTGATCAATGCGCACAACCCGCGAACGCTCAAGCACCCAAAGCCTGCCGCTCGCGTCAATGGCCAGGCCGTTCGGCCTGTCGAAACGGGCGTTCAGGCGCTCGCCGTCGACGGCTGCATTTAGCACGTCGTACTCGCCTGCGTAGCGGCTGACATTGCCAGAGCTGTCGATGCGGCGGATGGCCGTTCCGTCAGTGACGAACAGCTCGCCCGTCGCCCCCTTGACGATGGCGCCGGGGCTGCCAAAGGACGCTGCGGTGCCGCGACCGTCCCTCACGACGACTTCCTTGGGCCTGCCTGCGATGGTCGTGACAAGGCCGTCGGCGCTGATCTTGCGCACGGTGTGCCCGTCGGTCACGTAGAGAACGCCGACGGCATCCAGCGTCATGCCGACCAGGAGCGTGAAGCTGGCTTCGGCGCCCTTGCCGTCTGTGCTGCCGATCACATCGGAACCGGCCAGTGTCGTCACCAAGCCGTCGGCTGAAATCTTGCGAACGGTTTGCTGCTCGGCCACGTAGATCGAGCCGTCGCTCGCGCAGGCCAGCGCGGTGATGCCCTGGAAGGTGGCGTCTGCGAGCCGGCCGTCGCGGCGGCTGGAAATCCCTGGCTTGCCGGCATAGACCGACACCTGTCCGTCCTGCGAATACAACCTGATGGTGTTGCCGTCGCTCACATGGACATTGCCCCAGGGATCCAGAGCCAGTGCCGAGATGCCGGCAAAGCGGACCTGAGAAGAGCTGCCGTCCGCATTGCCCGCCCCGCCCAGCCGGCCGGTGATCACCTGAACGTTGGCCTGCACAGCCACGAGCGCCGGCTCGCTGTAGGTCGTTGACTGCCCGTTGCTGGCGGCCAGCCGGACGAAGGAAGATTTGTCCGCCAGGGTGACGTTGCTGAGGCGATAGGTCGTCTCGTTGGCGCCCGCGATGGCCTGCCAGCTCCTGTCGAAATCCACGCTTCTTTGCCACTGGTAGCTCAGCGGCACGCTGGCCTCCGCTCTCGCTGTGAAGGTTGCGCTGCCGCCCGTCGAAAGACTGGCGTTCTGTGGCTGCAGCTTGAAGCTCGCTGCCAATGGATTGACCGAGATGAGCGCCGCCTGGCTCTCGATGCTGCCGGCGACATTGCTTGCGACAAGGGTGAAGCGCTGCCCGTTCTCCGCCATCGTCGCGGTGAAGCTGAAGGTGGCGGAAGTGGCGCCGTCGATGTTCTGACCGTTGCGCTTCCATTGATAGCTGACCAGCACACTGCTTGTCGCTGCGGCAGTCAGCGTGACGCCATCGCGTTCGGCGACGGTCTGGTTGGTCGGCTGGATCGCGAAAACCGGGATGGCGGGCGTGACCGTCAGGGCAGCGATTTCGCTGCGCACCACGCCGGCCGGGTTGCTCAATTCCACCTGGTACTTCGCGCCGGTTTCATCAACGGTCAAGGCCGCGGTCGTGTAGCTGGCGCCGGTGGCGCCTGGCAGGTTGCTGCCGTTGCGCAGCCACTGATAGCGGATAGGTCCGCTGCCGGTGGCCTGGACGGTGAAGCTGGCTGTCCGACCCTCGAGCAGCGTGCTGGACGCGGGCTGCTGGGCGATCGTGATCGGAACGAACTTGATGTTCACGCTGGCGGCGGCGCTCGTGATGCTGCCGCCCGGACCGGCGACGATCACCTGATATTTGTTGCCAACGTCCGCTGCCGTGAGCGCAGCGGTCGTGTAGCTGGCCTGCGTGGCGCCGGCAAGGTTGCTTCCGTTCAGCTGCCACTGGTAGGTAAATGGGCCGGTCCCAATGGCGACCACACGGAAGCTCGCTGTCGCACCATCGGCGACGCTGGCGTCCTGAGGCGCGGTGGCGATGCTTGGCGCCACGAGCAGCGCCGGTGGTGGGCTGGTAGTGCCGGAGCCGGAGCTGCCGCCCCCGCCGCATGCCGCCAGGCCGAGGGCGAGCAGCGCAAGGAAAAGAAAGCGGCGCAGCGACGCGCACGGCCGGTCGTGGTCAGGCATCCAGTCCTCCCTGGAAAACTATGTTTTTTGCCGGCCGCATTTTGCCGTGACTTTGTGCTGTTCCCTCCCCACGTCCCCGGGGACAAGTACTGAGCAATCAGTCCTTCAGAAGAAAAATGGCCTGCAAGGTGCAGGCCATTCGGACGGGCTGGATCGCGCCAGGTTCAGTAGGTGCCCATGTAGTCCTTCTTGCCCACTTCAACGCCGTTGTGGCGCATCAGGCCGTAGGCGGTGGCCACGTGGAAGAAGAACTGCGGCAGGCCGTAGTGCAGTAGATAGGCCTGGCCGGCGAAGCTGCGCTCCTTCGGGGTGCCGGGGCGGATCACGATCTCGCGCGTGGCGGCTTCGGCAAACTGCGCCGCATCCAGGCCTTCGATGAAGGCCAGGGTCTTGGCGATGCGGGTCTGCAGGTCGGCAAAGCTCTGCTCGGTCGCCTCATAGCTCGGCACCTCGGCGCCAGCCAGGCGGGCGCTGACACCGGCCGCAAAGTCGCAGGCCACCTGGACCTGGCGCACCAGGGCAAACATGTCGGGGAAGAGGCGCGCCTGCAGAAGAGCGGCCGGCTCGATGTTGCGCGCCGTGGCATGGGCCTCGGCCTTGGCCAGCACTTCGCTCAGGGCGCCCAGCATCTGCTTGAAAACGGGAACTGAGGCGGCGTGGATTTGGGGCTGCATGGCGTGGGTTTCTGTAGAGAAGGAGAGAGGCCAACATTCTCTCAGCAGGGCTTTCACCGCAGCGTATGACTTCCAGCACCACGGTAGGCGCCCAAGTTTGTCTAAACTGTACTCATTGAACTAGTACAGCAAGGACGGCCATGCCACGCCAGACCCCTTTGATACTCGACATCGCGCCCGGCGACTCGCGCCCGATCACGCGGCAGATCGTCGACGCGATCCGGCGCCAGGTCGCGGCCGGCGAACTGGTGGTGGGCGACATGCTGCCCAGCGTGCGCGGCCTGGCCCAGCAGCTCCTGATCAATCCGAACACGGTCGCCAAGGCCTATCAGGAGCTGACTGCCGAAGGCTGGCTGGATGCGCGCCCCGGCCTCGGCCTGTTTGTGGCCGAGCCTCGGCAACGGCTGTCTTCCCAGGAGCAGCAGCGCCGGCTCGATGCGGCCTGCGACCGCTTTGTCGGCGACGTGGTGGGCCTGGACTTCACGCCCGAGCAGATGCTGGGCCAGCTCGCCGACGAGCTGGCCTTGCTCAGCCAGCCGCGCAAGCGTGCCTGACAGCGGTGCCGAGAGGAGTTCAGATGAGTGACTGGCTGATCGAAACCGAGGCGCTGTGCCGCAGCTTCGGCAAGGGCAAGAAGGCCTTGAATGAATTGAATCTGCGGCTGCCGCGCGGCGGTGTGCATGCCATCGTCGGCGCCAATGGCGCTGGCAAGTCCACGCTGTTCCGCATCCTGCTGGGCTTCATGGCACCGAGCAGCGGCAGCGCCCGCGTCCTGGGTGTGGACAGCCAGGCGCTGGGCCCGGCCGAGCGCGCACGCATCGGCTTCGTGAACGAGGAGCACAGCCTGCCTGGCTGGATGGGCGTGGAGCAATTGATCCGCATGCAGCGGCGCCTCTATGCCGCGCCGGGCATTGCGCGCTGGCAGGAGGCGATGCTTGAGGAGGTGCTGGGGCATTTCAATGTGGAGCTGCATCAGCGGGTCAGCGAACTCTCGCGCGGCGAGCGCGCCGGCCTGAGCCTGGCCCTGGCCCTGGCGCAGCAGCCCGAACTGCTGATCCTGGATGAGCCGACCCTGGGCCTGGACGTGGTGTCCAAGCGCGCCTTCCTGGAGGCATTGCTGTTCAGCGGTCAGCAGGGCGGGGCAACCATCGTCTATTGCTCGCACCAGATGGAAGAGGTCGAGCGCATCGCCGACCAGCTCGTGGTGCTGGAGCGCGGTGAACTGCGCCACCAGTCCAGCCCGGACGATTTCTGCCAGCGCGTGCGTCTCTGGCAGATCGAGTTCCCGTTCAATGCGCCAGACCTGCGAGGCCTGCCCGGCTATCTTCAGAGCCAGGTCCTCGACGGCATCACACATCTGCTCCTGCTCGATCAGGACGAGGCGACGGTGGCTGCGGCACTCAAGGAACTCGGCGCCCGTCGCGCCGTCAGTGCTGACGTGGGCCTGGATCGGGCTGTCAATGCCTTCCTGGCCAAGAACCATGCGGCGCCGCGCCGCCAGAAGACGAATGAATCCAAGGAGGCGGTCCATGCCTGAGTTGATGCTCGCTGAAATGCGCCGCTACCGCGGCTGGGCGCTGGGCCTTGCGTTCCTGAACCTGGCCGGCCTGTCCTATCTGTGCCGCATGACCGACATGGCCCAGCCCAATATCGGCTTGCTGGTGGTGATCGGTGGTGTCTTTGTCGTCGTGGGGCAGTTGCTGGGCGCCTGGCAGATGTGGGGCCATAGCCGTCCCAACGCCTGGATGAATCTGCTGCACCGTCCGGTGCCGCCGCAGCGACTGATGCTGAGCCTGGTGGGCGCTGCGGCGCTCCTGCTGGTCGCCGTGGTGCTGCTGCCCGTGGCGCTGGCATTGCCGGTCGCCAGCCTCTCGGGCGGCCTGGTCGAGACATGGCAGCTCGGCTTGGCGGTGCAGGCCTGGCTGCTGGCGATGGCGGGCTATCTGGCGGCGGCTATCGCCTTGCTGGCGCCTGGCCGCTGGGCCTTGCTGATGCTGATGAGCCCCTTTCTCCTGATTGCCGACTTCCTGGCCTTGCCCTGGCTGCTGCTGCCAATGGCGGGCCTGGTGCTGTGGCTGCTCGCCGCGCTGCAGCGGGTGTTCAAGCCCGACCTGGCCAGCATGCCCCGAGGCTGGTCTACGCCCGTGCTGCTGGGCCTGCCGATGGTGCTGGCCGTGACGGTGTTGATGCAGATCGGCAGTTCGCTGGCCACGCAGGCGGCGATGGCGGCGACCGGCGTGCATCCGCAGTTCGAGCGGCAGCCGCCGGCCGGTAGCTATGAGGCCTTGCAACGCCTGAATCCGCGTGCCCGGCTGGCCGAGGCACTGGGCCAGGCCGAGGGGCGCACTGTCGACGCGGCGCAATGGAAGGCCTGGCCTGCAGCCAGCCTGGGCCCGGAATTCGACCGCATGCCGGTGCGCTTCCAGCCCGGGCGGCGCAAATCGCTGAGCTGGGGCTGGGCCGAGCGTGGCTGGCGCATGGAGTACAGCCACGCCGAGCAGGTCTACCTGGCCTTCGACAACAACGGCCGGCAGGTGGCGCGCCTGGGCCGCCAGGGCTTGCTTGAGCCGGTCGGACCGGTGCC
This sequence comes from Paucibacter sp. JuS9, assembly GCF_044043925.2. NCBI lineage: Bacteria > Pseudomonadati > Pseudomonadota > Betaproteobacteria > Burkholderiales > Sphaerotilaceae > Roseateles > Paucibacter sp. JuS9. The sequence goes on along the minus strand of NZ_CP194172.1, from coordinate 2,039,900 downwards.
CGAGGCACAGCGCTTCGAGCAGCCGCTCTTGCCCATGGGCCGCTGGCTGGCTGACGGCGCGGAGCTTTTGCGGCCGGAGCCTGGTGGCCAGCGGCTGCAGCGCGTGCTGCTGCTTCCTGATGCGCAGGACCGCTTTGTCGCCCTGCCTGAAGCGCTGGGCGCGGCGCAGGAGAGCCTGCTGCTCAGCAACCGGGAGCTGCTGCTCGTGGACAAGGGCGGTGCGCCGCGGTGGCGGCTGGCACTTGCACATGGAGTGCGCGACCTGCGCAATGTCGAAGTGATCCAGCAGGGCGACACCTGGCTTGTCTCCATCTTCGAAGGTCGACCGTTGGAGCCGAGCCGGCCTTGGCAGACGCTCCTGCGTGTCGATACGGCAGGACAGGTCAGCCAGCTGCTGTCGCGCGAGTTGAAACCCAGCTTTGCGGACGCCTACAGCTGGATCTACTGGATGGTGTCACCTTTGCAGCATGGGCTGCTTGTGGCGCTCGACGAGGCCTTGCACCGCAGTCAGAACGGCGTCGAGATGGCGGGACTGCCGCTCATACCGCCGCTTGAGATCCAACGCATCGGCTACTCGCTGCTGCTCCTGTCCGCGCTTGCCGGTGCCTGGCTGGCACGTCGGCGCCAGCTCGGTTTGGGGGCAGGTCTTGCCTGGACCCTTGTCTGCAGCCTGATCGGCTTGCCGGCGCTGCTGGTGGCAGCCTGCCTGATGCGTGCCGGTCAGTTGCCGGCCGCGCAGCGGCAGGGCTTGCAGGCCGCGCATCGCATGGCGGCATGAACGAAGCAAATGGTTCATCGCCGAATTTCAGGGATGTCTCTTGACGGCACATTGCTGCCATTCGTTTTCTTGTTCCTCTGTTGGTCGAAGATCAGGCCGCCAGCGGGTTCCCCTGCGCTCGTGTCCCCCGGCCCTGGCTGCGCCAGGTCCTCCTCCTTTACCTCGCTTCGGGAAACCCACTGCCGACCTGATCCGCACCACTGTGGCCTTCGCCTGATGGCATGCGCAGGTTCGGCCGAGGGCGTCGGGTGAGGGTTTGGGCGAGGTAAAGGAGGAGGATCGGGCGAAGCCCGGTCCGGGGGACAGGAGCACAAGCCCTCACCCGATGGCCTCGGCAGCGCGAACGAGCTTCAACGCGAACGGCTGCAAAGTGCCGCTTGGCGTCGTCCCGCCGTTCGGCGATGAAGCACAAAAAAGCCCGGTCACTGGACCGGGCTTGAAGCTCACACGCAGTACCGCAATTACTGGTGCGCGCAGCGGCCCATCCGGGCACCGCCCTTGACCTTCTTCACGAAGGTCTCGGGGAAGCTGACCTTTTCGTCGCGGCGGTTGTCGCAGACGAAGACGTTCTTCATGTCCACGTACCAGGTCTGGTTCACGCCCATCAGGCCGCCGATCATCTCGTCACCGGCCGCATTGACCGAGATCGGGTTCTGCAGGCCGTAGCGATAGGCCTCGGCAACGCCTTGCTTGCGGAAGAAGTCGCTCAGCTTGATCCAGCCCAGACCGTCCAGGTACATCACGCCCTCGAAGCTGCCATAGAGCCAGGAACCGGCGCGGCCGACGATGACCTTGCCGTCGTCGCTGAGGTCGTTGAGCTGCATCGGGATCACACCGTATTCGGCGCGCACGGCATCGGCGCCGCTGGCGCAGGGGTCGTTCAGGTTGCCGGACCAGTCGATGAAGGCCGGGATCGGCATGTCCACGCACCAGCGCATCACCGGCAGCTTGGTGATCGCCGACTTGGCTCCAGCCTTGCCGTTCCAGACGATGGCGCCGTTGGAGATCCAGTCGTCATAGACCTGGCCGTCGATGACGCGCTTGATCTTCTTGACCGAGTCCATCGGCACCTTGCTGCCATCACGGTTTGCCGAATAGGCGCTGGTGCCGCCATACATCGCCCACAGGTCGACGCGCTTGCCTTCTTCCACCCAGGCGACCGCCTTGCCGTAGTTGGTTTCGCCGAGCACGACCGAGCCGTCGCCGGACAGGGCCTGGGCGCGCAGCCAGCCTTCGTTGGCGAAATCGTGGCCACTGGCGTCGAGCTTGCGCAGCCCGCCTCGCTCGGTCCAGATGACCGGCAGGACCTCGGGCAGGAAGCCGCTTTCGCAGGAGCCGTCGCCGTCCGAATCCACATAGCCCAGGCCCACCGCCGTCTTGCCATCGTCGGAGAGCGCGAAGCCATAGCTGGACATCGGGCCGGCGAAGCTGGAGCCACCGCACTTGTCCTTGTTCAGGCTGCCGAGGTTGGTGATCTTGCCCTTCTCCCAAAGTGCGGCCGACGAGATGCCGTTGCCGTCAACGTCGGTGTTGATGAGGAAGACGTCGCCACTCTTGTCCATGCCACCGTTGGTGGCAATGATCTCGGGCGGGAAGACTTCGATGCCCTTCTTGATGTCCCAGCTGAAGGCGGTGGCGAAGAAGACGCCCGATGCTTTGCTGCCATTCTTGGACAGCTTGATCAGGTTGGCATCGACGACCGGGTAGTAGTCAACGCCGTTGTCGTAGCCGTTGAAGACGAGGTCTGCCTTGGCCGTCGTGCCGGCGCCAGCCATGATCGGTGTCGATGTACAGGCTCGGTCGGTGGAGGGGCTGCTGCTTTCGCCGCTGTTCCAGTACTCGGCTTCCGAGACCAGGGCGCGCGGCGTTGTCGGGTAGCCACCGGCCACGATCTCTTCCATGTAGACCACGTACTGCTGGCCGGGCTTCAGGTTGTTGATCTGGAAGCGGCCGTCAGGCCCGACCTTGCCTTGCGTCTGGTCACCGGTCATCGCCGACACCGCATCACCCAAGGGGTTGTTGACGTTGCGGGCAATGATGTTGACGCCACTGTAAGGCGTGCGGCCGTCCTTCAGCTTCAGGGTGCCGGCGATGCTGCCGGTGCTGGAGCGGTAGGTGGCCGTCGGGTACAGGTTGGAGACGGCGGCGATGTCGTCCGGCATGTCGACCGTGCTCATCTCGTAGCCGATCTCCGCGCCCGGATCGATGAAGGGGAACATGGTCTCGACATGCTTGATCGGCATGTCGGTACCGCCATAGCCCGGATGGTGCAGCGGCGCCACGCAACCCGGCACGCCGGGATAGAGGTCGAAATAGCCCGGGATGCTGAAGAAGGCCAGCTGGCCGTTCACCTGCGCATGCGAGAGGTTCAGCGCGTGGCCGAACTCGTGCGTCATGATGCCGGTGAATTGGCGGCCCGTCGGGTCATTGATATTGACCGCGTAACCGTTCATCAGGGCCGTGGCTTCGACAATGGTGTCCTCGTAGCCGTCGCCATCGCTGTCTTCGGCGATCTCGGGGAATGCGATGCCCAGCACCGCGTCCTTGGGCAGGCCGAAGTAGTTTTCGAGGATGGAGCCGTCGGTGTCGTAGATGACGTGCATGCCGCCACCGTTGTACTGGCCGTAGACCTTGTCGACATTGGTCGCGTCGACGTTCGCGCCGATGCTGGGCACCTTGGTGAAGTCGCCGGCGACGTAGCCCTTCCAGGTAGAGGTCTTCACGTCGCTCCACTGCTTCACCGCGAAAGCCACCATCTCCCTGGCGCGCTCGTTGGTGATGAAGGGTGTGACGCCATCGACGTCATAGGCATAGACGCCGAGGTCGGTGTAGATCGGCACCGGCTTGCTGGTGTTCCAGCGCAGCGGCGTCGGCTTGCCCGGCTTGTCGGTGGTGTACAGCGGGCCGGCGGCTTGCGCCAGGCCCACGGCCAGCAGGGCGAGGGCGCCCAGCGCCTTGTGCAATGTCTTGAGGTTCACTTCATCATCCCCTTCTGGATCCATTGACCGGCGACGGCCTTGTTGACCAGGCCCATCAGCACGTTGGCATCGACGTCACCGCCTGACTTGCCGAGCATTTCGGTTTCCAGCGGGCTCAGGGTCACACCGCTGAAGCGCACGTTGTCGAACAGGCCGCGGTTGTTGAAGGCGTTGGCCGAGCGGCCGCCCATCACGTTGAACTTGCCCATGCCCATGCCCACCGTGGTGCGCAGGCCGGTGCGGGCGGCTGGCTTGTAGAGGAAGGCGAATACCTGCTCGTCCTTCGTCCACCTGGCCATGCCCTCCGGGGCCATGCCGAGGAAGAAGCGGCCGTCCGGCATCTTGCGGGCCTTGGCCAGACCGAACTGTCGGAACTTGTACTCCGAGCGCGTGGCGATCTTCTTCTTGGCCGAGCTGGCCACGCTGATCGTCACCTCGGTGTAGGGCACATTGCCCTGCATGCCGTCGGTCACGCGGATCACCTTGCCGGCGATGATGGTGTCGGCATCGTTGATCAGCTTGGTCAGGTTGTGCGGCTTGAGCTGTGTGGCTTGGGCCGGGGCGATGAGCCCGGCGCCGGCCATGGCAGCGGCGGCACCGGCCAGCGATTTGAGAAGGGTCCGCCGGTTGGGCGGCGCAGCGCCGCAGGCGTTGGCTGCGGACTGGGTGTCGAGGCTCATTGCGGGATCTCCATATCGGTCCGGCCCGGAGCGGCCAGCCACGGACGGGACGATAGGGAGAGCCCGCCCCCCTCGCGCCCCCCGCCGCGGGGGGCCTTGAGGCAGGGGGAGGCGGAACCCTTAGGGAATGGCCCGGGGGCTCAGTGGATGACGACGGCCAGGCTCATGCCAGGCGGCAGCATGATGCCCATGCGGCGATAGCGCGTGGCCCCGTTGGGCGCGTTGTCGGCGATGCGGATCGCGGTCGTGCGCTCAAATTTCTCCAAGGGCGATGGCACGTATTCGGGATTCTCCTGGCCCGCATTGGTGAAGTACGGCTTGGCTGCGTCGAACTCTGGCAACACGATCTTGTCCGACTGAGCCAGGGGCCAGCCGTAGCCAGCCGGCGCCTCGCCAGCGCTCAACGGCGTTTTCCCGCTCACATACAGGCGCACAAACTCATCGACAAAGCCATTGCCACCCGAGGCCCGGATGGCTGCATCCACGCATTGGTAGCTGGACTGGCCGGCCGAGCTGTCCGAGCATTGATTGATCAGGTACTGGAACAGCTGCAGGCCATGGCGGCGGTTCAGAAAAGCACCGAAACTGCCACCCACGATGTACTTCTCATTGCCCCCATCCAGGGCCGAGAGGTAGCGGGTGTAGCTCTTGCTGGACAGGTCCGCTGCAAAGAACCTGAGCATGGAAATCACATTGCTGTAAGGCTGGCCCTGCTCATCTTTCAACAGCGCCGAGGCCACCAGGTCTTCACCCATCATGGCGCTCGTTTCCTCGAGCCAGGATTCATGCCAGACGCCGCGACGGGCCAGGCGCTGGTAGCCATTGATGGCGTGCGTAGCCTCATGTATGAGCACCGAATGCAGGTAGTGGCGGGTGCTGTTCGCGAAGTCGCGCATGTTGAGGAACAGCGCCACCGCCTCGTTGGAGTTGGGATTGGTGGACTTGGTTCGCATGGCATCTATCCAGTAGTAGCCGCCAGCGCCGATTGGCTCCTTGGGGTAGCCGATGACGACGTTGACATCCTGCAGGGTGTCGTCGCTGATCAGCGTGCTGTCTTGATGCGGGCCCCAGAAGTCGCCCGCGATGGCGGTCAGCCGAGCGAAGGCACCGTCGCTGCCGCAGGCGAACTCTCGCATGGAATCGATCTGGCTGAGCTTGATCTGCCCGGCCAGCAGGCCGGCCGAGTCGATCCAGAAGACGATGTTGCGGCCATTCGCCAGCTGGCAACTGGCCTCGACCTGGGTCTGATAGGGCACTTTCTCTCCCAGCGCGCCCGTCCATTCACGTGTGCTGTGCAGGGGTGGCGCAGGCCGAGGCTTGCCACCGGTGCTACTGCTGCTGCTCGCGCGCCGGCGGGTTTCTGCGGGTATGGCTCGGGCCTGCCGGGACGCCAGATAGGTCTTCGCGGTGCTCTCGTGGTAGCGATGGACCAGAACCGATTCGATCGCGGTGCGTGCCGGCAGGGCAGCTTGCGCCGGAGTGCGCTGAGGCGCGTTGGTGGCCCCTGGCGCGGGCGCGACGCCGTAGGCGGGCAGGGGAATCGAGTCCTGCTCGCCAGCGTTCGCGAAGAGGAGCACCACGCTCTGCCCGGGCCCAACGTTGTCTATGTCCAGGTCCAGCACCTGATCGTGCGAGCTGGTGTTGTTGATCGTCCAGATGCCCACTCCGCTTCCGGAATAGCGGGTCGCACTGCTGGCGCCGCACCTGCTGCCCATGCAGGCCGGCTGCGGGCCGCCGGTCAAGGCTTCGGCCACGCGGACCACGGTTGTGACTGTGCTGCTCAAGCCCAGGCCATTGGTCGCCGTGACGGTCACTGCATACTGGCCTGGCGTGGCGAAGCGACGGCTCAGCGTTGCACCGGTGCCGGTGGTCCCGTCCGCGAAACGCCAGGCATAGCTGACCGTGCCGTTGCCAGGGTCCAGCGCAGATACCCGCAAGCTCACCTCTTGAGTCGCCAGGATGGGTTCGACCGGCAGGGTGATGACCGGTGTGGTGGGACGCTGCGAGCTGGCCGTCACCTGTATCGTGGTCGTGACCGGGAGGCTGTAGATGCCTTGCATGTCCTTGACGACCAGCTCGACTGTGTACGCACCAGGCAGGTCAACCCACAGCCTTGCACGCATCGACGTGGGAAGGATCATCCTGGCCTCGCTGCGTGCCGGCGCGGACACCACGCGCCAGGTGTAGCCGCCAATGCCGCCCCATTCCGCGACGCTGAAAAAGCCGTTCAGCTGCACCTCGGTGCTGGAACTCGCGCTCGCCGGTGCGGTGATCTTGGCCAGCGGACGTTCCTCGAGCCGAACGCAGTGCGAGGCGGGCAAGGACAGGCGGCCGCCGCTGTTGAGGTCGCTCACCTGCAGGTAGAAGCAGTAGTTGCCCATGATGTCGGGCGTGAGGCTGACCCGGGCGCCGGTGCTGGCATCGAGCGAGGCTTTGCTGCCATCCGGCTTCTGGCTGAGTGTCCAGGTGTAGCTCAGCGAATCGCCGTCCGGGTCGCTGCTGGCGCTGCCGTCGAGCGCGAAGGTCTGCCCGGAAAGCACGCCGAGCGGCCCCTTGATCGCGGCCTTGGGCTGCCGGTTGGCCTTCAGCTCGAGCGTAGTGCTGCTCTCAAGCGTGCCGTCGCTGACCACCAGCGCGATGCGGTACTTGCCACCCTTGTCGGCGACAAAGCTGGGCTGCTTGCTCTCTGCGCCATCGAGGGTCGCCGCACTGCCTTCAGGGCGCTCCTGGAAACTCCAGCGATAACGCAGCGTGTCGCCATCGGGGTCGCTGCTCTGGCTGGCGTCCAGCCGAACCGTGTCTCCCTCCTGCACATTGCTGCCGCCGCTGGCGCTGGCCAAAGGTGCCCGGTTGGCCGGTGCCGGCGACGTGCTTGTCGGTGGGTTGCTGTTCCCACCTGTGGCAGGGGCGGTGCCCGCAGCACCTCCACCGCCGCCGCCACAGGCGACCAGGCCGGTCAGCAAGCCGGTAGCAAGTAGCAAACGTGCACGCCCGAAGGCGCGCGTCAAGGCGCGCGATTTCATGGATCCCTCCCCGATTATTCTTGGCGCGGACTATGCCAGCCCAACGCGGCTGTGCGCCCTGGGGCTAGCCCGGGACTTGCGGCACGGCTGGCCGCCGAGTTCGCTGCCCTAGACCCTGGCCAAGGCCTCTGCGCATTCGCGCACCAGGGCCGGACCCTTGTAGATCAGCCCTGTGTAGACCTGCACCAGGTCGGCACCAGCCTGGATCTTGGCGCGGGCATCGTCGCCAGACAGCACGCCGCCGACGCCGATGATGGGAAAGTCCTTGCCCAGCGCGGCGCGCAGGAGGCGGATCACGCGGTTGCTGGCCTCAAACACCGGCCTGCCGGAGAGGCCGCCCATCTCGCCGGCATGCGCCAGCCCTTGCACTGCATCGCGGGAGATCGTGGTGTTGGTCGCGATCACGCCGTCGATGCCGTTCTTCTGCAGCGTTTGCGCGATCACGGCGACCTGGTCTTCTTCGAGGTCGGGCGCGATCTTCACGAACATCGGCACCCGGCGACCACTGGCCTTCTGCAGCTGCTGCTTCCTGGCTTGCAGCTGCGAAAGCAGGGCGTCGAGTGCCTCGTCGCTCTGCAGCGCACGCAGGTTCTTCGTGTTGGGGCTGGAGATGTTGACGGTGATGTAGTCGGCATGCGGGAACACCCCCTCAAGGCCGATCAGGTAATCGTCCACCGCGTTCTCGATCGGCGTGGCGGCGTTCTTGCCGATGTTGAGGCCCACCAGGCCGCCCGCGGCACGGAAGCTGCGGGCACGCTGCACATTGGCGAGAAAAGCCGCCAGGCCCTCGTTGTTGAAGCCCAGGCGATTGATCAGGGCATCGGCTTGCGGCAGGCGGAACATGCGCGGCTTTTCGTTGCCCGGCTGACCCTTGGGCGTGACCGTGCCCACCTCGATGAAGCCAAAGCCCATGGCGCCCAGCCCGTCGATGCAGCGGCCGTTCTTGTCCAGGCCGGCGGCAAGGCCGATGCGGTTGGGGAACTTGAGCCCGGCCACCGTCACCGGGTCGGCAATGCGCGCTTGCGACCAGATGCACTGGGCGGGTGTGTTCTGCAGCCGGGCGATGGCGCCGAGCGTCAACTCATGGGCGTGCTCCGGGTCCAGGCCGAACAGAAAGGGGCGGGTGAGGGCGTAGGGAACGAGGGACATGGGCCGGGATTGTCGCATCGCAACATCTGGCGGACCATAATGTCCGGCTCACGCAGGACCGCATCATGACCACTCCCGAAGCCAGCCGCCACGACCTCGACGCCACCCGCGACAGCACCCGCACCGACGACACCCGCATCGGCGCGGTCCGCCCGCTGATCTCGCCGGCCCTGCTGTTCGACGAGCTGCCGCTGCCCGAGGCCTCGCAGGCGCTGGTCGAGCGCGCGCGCCGTGAAATTGGCGACGTGCTGCACGGGCGGGACGACCGGCTGCTGGTCGTCGTCGGCCCCTGCTCGATCCATGATCACGACCAGGCGATGGACTATGCCCGCCTGCTCAAGACCGCCGAGCAGGAGCTGCGCAAGGAACTCCTGATCGTGATGCGCGTCTACTTCGAGAAGCCGCGCACCACGGTGGGTTGGAAGGGCTATATCAACGACCCGCGCCTGGACGGCAGCTTCCACATGAACGAAGGCCTGCGTCTGGCCCGTCAATTGCTGCTGGATGTCACCGCGCTGGGCCTGCCGGCCGGCACCGAGTTCCTGGACCTGCTCTCGCCCCAATACATCGCCGACCTGATCGCCTGGGGCGCCATCGGCGCCCGCACGACCGAGAGCCAGAGTCACCGTCAGCTCGCCTCCGGCCTCAGCTGCCCGGTCGGATTCAAGAACGGCACCGATGGCGGCATCAAGGTGGCCAGTGATGCGGTGCTCGCCGCCAGCGCCAGCCATGCCTTCATGGGCATGACCAAGATGGGCGCGGCTGCGATCTTCGAGACCCGCGGCAATGCCGACTGCCACATCATCCTGCGCGGCGGAAAGGCGCCAAACTATGACGCGGCTTCGGTCGCGGCGGCCTGCGATGCGCTGCGCGGCTCGAACCTTCGCGAGCAGGTGATGATCGACTTCTCGCACGCCAACTCGAGCAAGAAGTACGAGCGCCAGATCGACGTCGGCAATGACGTGGCGGCCCAGATCTCGGCTGGCGACAAGCGCATCACCGGCGTGATGATCGAATCGCATCTGCAGCCGGGCCGGCAAGACCTGGCCCCGGGCCAGACCAAGAGCGACCTGAAGCCCGGCGTCTCGATCACCGATGCCTGCCTGGGCTGGGGCCAGACCGAGCCGTTGCTGCGCACCCTGGCCGAAGCCGTGAAGCACCGCCGCCAGAATTCCTGAACCTACTCCTTCTTCATCGACATGACCCAAGACGAACTCAAGACCCTGGTCGGCCAGGCCGCCCTGCAATTTGTTCCGGCCGGCGGCATCGTCGGTGTCGGCACCGGCTCGACGGTGGACAAGTTCATCGACGCCCTGGCCGCCAGCGGCCTGCAGATCAAGGGTGCCGTCTCCAGCTCGGTCCGCTCCACCGAGCGCATGAAGGCGCTGGGCATCCAGGTGCTGGAAGCCGGCGAGGTCGAGAGCCTGCCGGTCTACATCGATGGCGCTGACGAAATCGATCATGGCGGCCACATGGTCAAGGGTGGCGGCGCTGCGCTGACACGCGAGAAGATCGTTGCCGACCTGGCCGAGCGCTTTGTCTGCATTGCCGACGAATCCAAGCTGGTGCCGGTGCTGGGCCAGTTCCCCTTGCCGGTGGAAGTGATCCCGATGGCTGCAGCGCAGATCGCTCGCCGCTTTGCAGCCATGGGCGCCACGGCCACCCTGCGCGCCGGCGTCATCACCGACAACAGCTGCCAGATCCTCGACGTGCGCGGCCTGCAGATCAAGGACCCGAAAGCCTTCGAGGCCGAGGTGAACCAGTGGCCCGGCGTGGTCACCGTGGGCGTGTTCGCCCGCAATCGCGCGAGCGTCTGCCTGCTGGGAACGTCCACCGGTGTGAAGACACTGAGCTTCTGAGCCATGCGGCGCGGCAAGCCGGTTTATGACGCGCAGCGCCATGAGCGCTGGCACATGACGACTGCGCGCTGGATCAAGCTGGGCGCCTGCGTGCTCGGCACCCTGCTGATGCAGCACTGGCTTCAGAACTGGGCTGCTGCGCTGGTGCTCACGGCCACGCTGTGGGGCATCTTCCTGGCGCCCGAGCTGATCGGCCTGTTCGGCGACATGGGGCGCTGGCTGCGCTGGGCGCGCTGGCATGAACGCGAGGGCCTGCACTACGAGTTCAAGGGCGTGCACATCCGTGTCCAGGAGGAGCATCGGGAGCGCTGGCTCTGCCTTGGAGACCTGGGCCGTGCGCTCGGCGAGCCACCCAACGAACTGGTGCTGCGACGCCTCAACGAGGACGGCGTGCGCGAGTACGAGCGCCAGCTCTATGTGCAGGACGAGCTCTTGCTGAAGTACCTGGCCGAGCGCAGCAGCGACCGCGCCATCAGCCTGCGGACCTGGGTGCAGCGCACCGTCTTCCACCCGGCGAGGCAACGCCGCTGAGCGACGGCCGGAAGAATTTGTGGATGCCTCTTGACGGCACGTTCCGGCCGTTCGTGTTCTGGTGTCTGCGTTGGTCGAAGATCAGGCCGCCAGCGGGCATCCCTCCGCTCATGCTCAGGCCAGAGGCCTGATCCTTCGCCAGGCACAGACAGTCCTCAGGACTGTCTGTGTCCGGGCTCAGTCCTCCGTCGCCGGCTTGCAGCCGGCGCCTCCCCCTGATATCAGAATCACGCTGCTTCGTTCCGCTTTAGCGAAGCCCGTCAGGGTGATGCCGCGCTCCCCCTATGGCCTTTGAGCCAGAGGTAAAGACTGGTGCCCCCGGCGGATTCGACGCGACAGCTCGAACGGTGTCTTGGGGCGCTGCCGGAGCCTCTCCGGTGGCGACCCCGCATATCAGGGTGCGCAAGTCGGATAAGCGCTTTGCGAAGGAACGTCATGAGAACGAAGCTAGGTGTGGATATCAGCAAGAGGAAGTTCGATGTCGCTTTGCTTGATGCGCAGGGGAAGTTCCGCTCGAAGGTCTTTGCCAACGATGCGGCGGGGTTTTCCCAACTGATGGACTGGATCGAGTCTCACGTTCAGGGCGGCAAGAGCGAGGCTCACGCGTGCATGGAAGCAACGGGCAGCTATCACGAGGCGCTGGCCGTGTTCCTGCATGACAGCGGGGTGGCTGTCTCCGTGGTGAACCCGCTGAGGGTCAAGCGCTTCATCGAATCCGAAGGCATACGCAACAAGACCGACAACGCGGATGCCAAGGCGCTTGCCCGCTTTGCACACAAGCATGAGCTGGAACTTTGGGAGGCGCCGACGCTGGGGCTGCGCAGGCTGCAAGCGCTGGTGCTGCGTCTGCAGACACTGCAGGACATGCGCCAGGCCGAGCTCAATCGGCTGGATGTTGCGCATGACTCGGTGCGGCCGTCGATCCAGGCCATGGTGGACAGTCTGGTGGGTGCCATCGAGGAAGTCACAGCACAGATCAAGTCGAGCATCGACGATGACCCAGACCTGCGCGGACGCAAGGAACTGTTGCAGACGATCCCGGGACTGGGTGAGAAGACCATCCCGCAGCTACTGGCCTACATCGGAAGACCCGAGCGCTTCAGCTCAGCCAAAGCGCTGGTGGCCTATGCAAGCCTGTCGCCGATGATCCGGCAATCAGGCAGCTCGCTGAATCGCAGCAGGGGGACGCATCCCACGGGGCACAAAGAGCTACGCCAGGCGCTGTTCTACCCGGCGATGGTGGCTGCCAAGTACAACCCGCCCATCGCCGCTTTCTGGGCTCGCTTGAAGGCGCAGAACAAGCCGGGTTTGGTGGTTGTCGTGGCCTGCATGCACAAGCTCCTGGCCATCGCCTACGGCGTTCTGAAGTCCAAGAAGCCCTTTGACCCCGCCCACGGGACAGCACTGGCTGCTTGACTCAAGACGGTGTCTTTACTTCGCTGCGGGACACCCACTGCCGTCCTGATCCGCAGCAGCGTGGCCTGCGCCTGGTGGCATTCGAAGGTCCGGCCAAGGGCGTCGGGTGAGGGGCGCAGCGAGGTAAAGGAGGAGGAGCGGGCGGAGCCCGATCCGGGGGACAGGAGCGGAGTCCCTCACCCGATGGCCTTGGCAGCGCAAACGGCCTTCTGGCAAACGGCTGCTACGTGCCGGTTGGCGTCTTCCCAGAAGATCGACGAAGAACAAAAAAAGGGGCGCCCGCGGGCGCCCCAATTCATTCAGGCGTGGAGTATCAGTTGACGCCGACGGCCGACCAGGCGGCTGCGACCGCGTTGGACTGCGTGGAGCCGGCGCCATAGAGGTCGTTGGCGGCCGAGATGGCGGCGGCGCGGGCACCCGCGTAGTTGGTGCTCGAGGTCATCTTGACCGTCAGCGCGCGGTACCAGATCTTGGCGGCAGCGTCGCGGCCGATGCCGCTCAGCGAGCCGCTGCCGGTGGCCACGCGGGTGTTGCCGGCCACGCAGGTCGGGCTGGCGCCCAGGCTGCTGTTCGTGCCTTCGGCCAGCAGGTAGAACCAGTGGTTGGCCGGGCCCGAGCTGTAGTGAACGTCCAGGCTGCCCAGGCCCGAGTACCAGCAGTCGGCCGAGGCGCCGTCGGCACTGGGCTTCATCATGTTGCGCAGGAAGGCCTTGCTGATCATCACCTTCTCGCCGATCAGGTAGTCGCCGGCATCGTTGGCGTTGTTCGCGTAGAACTCGACCATGGTGCCGAAGATGTCCGAAGTTGCTTCGTTCAGGCCACCGGATTCACCCGAGTAGGTCAGATTGGCACTGCGGCTGGTCACGCCGTGGGTCATCTCATGGCCGGCCACGTCGATGGAGACCAGGGCTCGCAGGCTGCGGCCGTCGCCGTCGCCGTAGGTCATGCAGAAGCACGAGTCCGACCAGTAGGCGTTGGCGTAGCTGCGGTTGTAGTGAACCCGGTTGTAGGCGCCCTTGCCATCGTTGGCGATGCCGTTGCGACCGTGGACGATCTTGTAGTAGTCCCAGGTCAGCGCGGTGCCGTACTGGGCGTCGACGGCGGCCGAGGCGGTATCGCTGGTCAGGTTGTTGCCCCAGATGTTGTCGGTGTCGGTGAAGATCGTGCCGCCCTGGCTCTTGTTCTTCATGTTGATCGTGTAGGTGCTGCCGCGGCTTGGGTCGCGCAGCTCGTAGCCCCCCGTCACCGAATTCGTCGTCAGCACCACGTTGCCGCTGTACAGGCTCTTGCCCGTGCCATTGGCCGCGGCCGTGTGGATGTCGTTCCAGTTGTCGAGCAGATTGCCGTTGTCGGCCGACACGATGGCATGCTTCTCGAACGGCGTGCCGTCGGCGTCTTCGCCAACGACCAGCACGTCCCAGGCCAGCACCGGCATGTCGCCACGGGCATAGATCACCAGTTCGGGCGACTGGCCTTTGGCATCACCACCCAGGGCTGCCTTGGCAGCCTGCAGGGCCTGGCCTTGCTTGATGGCGGGCTTGAGCTCTGCCTTGGGTGCGCGCGTCAGTGTGCGGCGCATCTCGACCAGGGTGCCGTTGCGGTCCGAGCGCACGATCATGTCGCCGCCGATCACGCGCAGGCCCTTGTACTTGCGGTCGAAGCGCACATGCTCGCTGCCATCGGCATCGACCACGATGTCGCGCAGGCTGTAGGCCTGGTCGCTGTCGTCCAGGCTGTAGCCCGGGAAATTCTTGATGTGGCCCAGGGCCCTGCCTTCGGCATTGGCCTTGTCGGCGTGGGCGCTGAGGGGCGCAAGGGCGAGGGTGAGGAGGGCCAGGGCGACGCTGGAGAGCGCAGGCGAACGACGTGCTTTCATGGGGACTGTCTCCGTATGGTGGGTTTCCATGCTTGTGCCGCGCCGCCCGATAGGGTGGCTTGTTCAAGCTATGACTTTTGGCACGGTGCGACTATCGCTCGCGCGACGACGTCCTGCCATCCAGCCCAACCCTGTCGGTGCAGCTCCCGCTTGCAAAAGCTTCTGGATCCTGGTTATCGATGAATAACAAAAACACATGGATACATACCAGTTCAGCGCATCCTGAAGATGCCGGTGGCGCCAGGCAGGCGGCCCGACTGCTCGCGCAGGCCTTCGGCTGCCGCTGTGGGCTCTTCGATGCACGCGCGTGCGACAGGCCTTGTCAGGACAGGGTCTTGCGCATCTGTCGGACCCGGAAGCGGGCCGGGTCGATGGCGTCGAGCAAGCCGGCTTCCAGAGGCAGCGGCGCACCGGTGAGCAGCGCGGCAGCGACCTGGCCGCACAGGGCCGCCCAGGTGATGCCACGTGATCCAAGTGCGGTGCACAAGACCAGGCCGGGCAGGCGCGGCAGGAAGCGAGGCTGGTCGTCACGACCCTGGTAGTCGGGCACAGGCAGGCCGCCGACCAAGGGCAGACGGTCCGGTGCGAGCAGCCGCCAGCCGACGCGACCAGCCAGGGCAGTTCGTGGCCTCTCGGCAAGGCCAGCCAGGGCAGCCCACTGCGCAAGGTTCTGATCCTGATCGGCCTGGCGCAATGCGGGGTCCGGGTCCTCGTCCTGCGTGGTCGCGCCACAGAAGACGCCGCCCCTGCCATCGGCCAGCGCATAGCCGGCACCCGCCACGGGCAGCTGAGGCAGCGGCGAGGCCTCGGGCAGATGGCTCAACTGGCCGCGCTGCCGGCTGAGCGGCAGGCCGGGGGCCAGGTCTTGCAGCAGGGGCAGGGCCGCATGACCGCCGGCCAACACCAGGGCTGGCGCCTCGCCAAGCAGGCGGCCGTCCGCATCGAATGCCTGCCAGCCCCGTTGTTCGTCAAGGGCGACGCGCGCCACCGTGCAATGGGTCCGCACCGGGGTGTCGGCGAGCAAGGCGCGCACCAGAGCCTGCGGCGGCAGCGCGCCGCCGTGCGGGTAGAACCAGGCTGGCTGCTTGAGCGGCAAGCCGCAGCGCCGGGCGGCTTCTTCGCTGGAGAGGGCCTGCACATAGTCAGGAGGCAGGCCCAGGCGCGCAATCTGCGCCTGCATGCGAGCGAGATCGCGCTCCAGCTCCAGGCGCAGCAGGCCGCGCTGCATGCCGGCAATCGGCAAACTCTCCAGCAAGGCAGAGGTGGCCAGTGCCGCTGCGCGGTTGAAGCGGGCGTGCAGGCCATCGTCAGGATTGAGCGTGCCGTGGAACAGGCCGGCCGGATTTCCCGAAGCTTCCTGTGCCGGTCCGGCGTGCGCGTCGAGCACGGTGCATGCAATGCCCTGAGCTCGCAGCGCATGCGTGCAGGCCGCGCCTGCCAGGCCGGCGCCGACGATCAAGGCCTCGCGGGCATGTGGCGCCAGCGGCGCGCGGCCAGCCGGCCTTTGCTGCTCGTAGCGCGGCGCGAAGCGTGCTGTCGTCATATGCCATTTCGGCGGCAGGCCCGGCCTTTTCTTGACCTCGAAGCTGGCTGCGCGCAGCGCCTGCCGCACAGGGCCGGCACTGCACCAGCTGGCCAGCGTGCTGTCCGGCCTGGCCAGGCGGCCCAGGAGCTTCAAGGTGTAGGGGTCCCACATCTCAGGGTTGCCGGCCAGCGCAAAGCCGTCGAGATAGATGGCGTCGACCTCGGCCACCAGTTCTGAGAGCCAAGGTCTCACATCACCCAGCGCCAGCAGCAGCTCCACGCGGCCATGCTCGAACACCAGCCGATGCAGGTTGGGCGTCAAGGGCGGCCATTGCGCCAGCAGCTGCTCGGCCAGCCGGGGCTCGCTGGAACCTTGGTGGGCGCGACTCAGGTCCTCGCGGCGCAGCGGGTGCTTCTCGATGCTGATGAAGACCAGGCGCTCGCTGCGCTGCGGGTCGGCCAGCCAGGCCGCCCAGGTGGCAATGAAGTTGTTGCCCAGGCCGAAGCCGGTTTCCAGGATCACGAAGCGGCGGCTGCCCTGCCACCGGCCTGGCAGACCATTGCCGCCCAGAAAGGTGTGGCGGGCCTGATCGAACGCCCCGGACTTGCTGTGGTAGACGTCGCCATAGTCCGGCGCCTGTGGCGTCTCTGGCGTAGAGAAGTCGACCCGGGCCGGGACGATGGGAACGGTCTTCATGCCAGCAGCACGAGGCCTGCCGCGCAGGCGGAGCCGGCGAGCGCCATCAGCACCCAGCGGGCAAACGCCCAGCCACCACCGATGCAGGCAATGAGGCTGCGACTCAGGCTGTTGCAGGCGATCGCGAGGATCACGCCTTGCTGAAGCTGCTGCAGCCCGATCTGGCCCGAGGCTTCCAGCGCCGCGAGTGTGGCGACCGGTGCATGCGCATCACCCAGCCCAGCGAGCGCCACCGCGCCAAACAGGCCCTGTGAGCCAAAGCGCTGTTGGGCCGCATTGACCAGGGTTGCGACCAGCAGGAGCAGGCCCGCGACCAGCAGCGTTTCGCGCAGCTGCAGCGGTGCCCGCTTGGCGCGCGGGTTGACGCGAGCGCGCTTGCCGCTTCGCCGTGCCAGCCAGGCGCCCACGGTGCCTGCCACAAGCAGCCCGGCCAGGGCCGCAGGAGCGAAGGCGAAAGCGGCGGCGGGCGCCAGCAGCATGAGCATCAGAAAGGCCTGCAACCACGTGGCGGCGGTGGACATCACCGCGCCTGCTGCGCAGGCCTGGGCAAGCTCGGGCTCGCGCCGGGCGTGGCGGCCCATCGAGGCAATCGTGGCGGTGCTGGACACCAGGCCCGAGATCAGCCCGGCCACTGCCAAGCCAAGCTGAGGACCGAGGCGCTCCAGCGCCACCTGTCCCAGCGTCTGCAGTGTCAGTATCAGCAGCAAGAGCCCGAGCAAGGCGCGCGGGCTCATGCCGGCAAGCCAGGGCAAGGGTTCGGTGGGAAGCAGGGCGGCGACCAGTAGGCCGCCTGCCAGGATCAGCAGCGGAAACAGAAGCTCGCGTTTCACAGGTTCACGGTCTCCCCGTGCTGCGGCACGCGCACCGGCCAACCCAGCTCGTCCTGGATCCTGCTGCGCAAGGCATCGCTGGCCTCGGGTTCGCCATGCACGACGAAGACCTGGCTGGGCGGCTTCCTGAAGCCACGCATCCAGGCCATCAGGCCATCGGCATCGGCGTGACCCGAGAAGCCCTCCAAGTGGCTGATCTCGGCATTCACCGGCACGAACTCGCCCTGCATCTTGATCTCGCGGGCGCCCGCAATCAGCTTCGCCCCGCGCGTGCCGCCGACCTGGAAGCCGGGGAAGCAGATGTGATGCCGGGCCGATGGCGCCAGCGTGCGCAGGTAGTTCAGCACCCGTCCGCCCGTGGCCATGCCACTGGCCGAGATGACGATGGCGCTGCGCCGTGCGACCTCGGCTGCCAGCTTCATCGACTCGGGCGCCTTGGCCACCAGATGGACGCCGTCGGTCAGGCGGCGCAGTTCGGCCGCGCTGATGCGCAGCAGGCGGCCATTCTTGAGCGTGATCTCGGTGGCTTCGCGGGCCATCGGGCTGTCCAGATAGATGGGCAGATCGGCCGGAATCTCACCTTGCGCGCGCAGGCGCTGGATGACCAGCAGCAGCACCTGTGCACGGCCGATGGCAAAGCTGGGCAGCAAGAGGCTGCCGCCGCGCTGCAAGGTGCGGCGCACCACTTGCGCCAGCGCCTGCTCGAGGTCTTGCGCCGGATGCAGGCGGTTGCCATAGGTCGATTCGATCAGCAGCACATCGGCCTCCTCCAGCGGCTGCGGTGGGGGCATCAGCAGGTCATTGCTGCGGCCCAGATCGCCGGAGAACACCAGGGTCTTGCCGCCGCTCTTGATGCTGATCGAACTGGCGCCCAGCAGATGACCCGCCGGCGTGAAACGGATTTCGCTGCCGCCCAGCTTGAGCCGGCCGTCGCGCGGCAGTCCCACGAAATGGGCCAGCGCGCGCTGCGCGTCCTTGATCGTGTAGAGCGGCAAGGCCTTCTCATGGCGCGAGCTGCCGATGCGGTTGGCGCGGCGAGCGTCTTCTTCCTGCAGGTGGGCGCTGTCGGCCAGCAGCACCTCGCAGAGCTCGCGAGTAGCCCCGGTCGAGAAGATCTGGCCGTGGAAGCCCTGGCGCACCAAGGCCGGTATGTAGCCGCTGTGGTCCAGGTGCGCGTGCGAGAGCAGCACCGCGTCGATGGACACGGGCGCCACGCCCATGGGAGCCCAGTTGCGCTCGCGCAGCATCTTGTAGCCCTGGAACAGGCCGCAATCGAGCAGCAGGCGCTTGTCGCCGGTGTCGAGCAGGTGACGCGAGCCGGTGACGCTGTCGGCAGCGCCGAGGAAGGTCAGTTTCATGTCGTAGATCCCAGGTCCAGAAGTTCGCCGGATTCCAGCACGGACAGGGCCGGGCCGGGCTGAGCCATCGCAAGTCTGAGTGCGCGGGCCACGGTCCGGGCCTCGATTGGCCGCCAGCGCTTGGGAATGAGGCCGGAGAACGGGCCGCTGAGCCGGCTGGCCCAGCGTTCGCCGGCGCGTTCGGGCTGGCCCAGGGCCGCTCGGTCGCCGAGCAAAAGGGAAGGGCGCGCGATCACCAGGCGCTCGAAGCCCAGCTCGCGCAGGCCGCTTTCCATCTCGCCTTTGATGCGGTTGTAGAAGACGCTTGAACCTGGGCTGGCACCCAGGGCCGACACCACGCCGCAACGCCTGGCGCCGGCCTGGCGTGCTGCACGCGCGGTGTTCAGCACGGCATCCAGGTCAACGGTCTTGAAGGCTTGCTGCGAGCCGGCCTGCTTGATGGTCGTGCCCAGGCAGATGAAGACGGCATCAGGCGCAGGCAGCCGCGCTGCAAGATCGCGCGCGCTGAAATCGACGCAGTGCTGGCTCAGCCGGTCACTGGGGGGCAGGTCTTGCCTTTCGCGCCGCATCAGCGCTTCAACGTACAAGGGCTGGCTCAGCAATTCGTCCAGCAGTGCTCGGCCGACGAGGCCCCCTGCGCCAGCCAGCCAGACGCGGTGCGATAGATGTGTCATGGGGCCGGATCTTAGGGCGAAGCCATCTCTCCGCCGTGTGGCGCGGGCCGTACCCTTCTTACCCTGGCCGGGTGGGTCAGCCGAAGGCCAGCACGATGTCCCAGGTCAGGACCATGGCATTGCGCTCCTGCGTGCCGCTGACGTCAATCGGCCTGCGGCCCTGCGGTTCAGGTGGCGCGTCGCCTGAAGTCCCAAATGAAAAAGGCCCCAAGCGGAAAGCCAGGGGCCTTGCTGGTGATGCGTTGAAGACTCAGCGCTTCGGCGAGGTCAGGCGTGCGCCCTGCGGGCGACCACCACCACCGCCACCGCCTTCGCGGCGCGGCTGCTGGCCCTGAGGCGCCGGACGGCGCGGCTGTTGCGCCTGCTGCGACTGGCCGCCACCGCCTTGCGGGCGGCCCTGGCCTTGCCCTTGGCCCTGACGTGCCGGTGCCTGACCGGGATGAGCCGGACGGCCACCACCGCCAGCACCGGGACGACCACCGCCGCCACCAGGACGACCGCCACGGCCACCGCCACCGCCGCCGCCGCCGCCGGGACGGCCACCACGCGTGGTGCCGCCGACGCCGATGGTCATGCGACCCAGCACGATGGGCTCGGCGCGCTCGCTCGGATCGGGTGCAAATCCGGCCACGATTTCCTTGGGGATCTCGCGCTTGATCAGCTTCTCGATGTCGCGCAGGAAGATGTTCTCGTCCACGCAGACCAGGCTGACAGCCTCGCCTTGCGCGCCAGCGCGACCGGTACGGCCGATGCGGTGCACATAGTCTTCGGGCACGTTGGGCAGCTCGAAGTTGACGACGTGTGGCAGTTGGTCGATGTCGATGCCGCGGGCGGCAATGTCGGTCGCGACCAGGCAGGTCAGATCGCCGCTCTTGAAGTCGGCCAGCGCCTTGGTGCGGGCACCCTGGCTCTTGTTGCCGTGGATGGCCATGGCGGAAATGCCCTGGTCATTCAGGAAGTCGGTCAGCCGATTGGCGCCATGCTTCATGCGGGTGAAGACCAGCACCTGCTGCCAGTCGCCCGACTTGATCAGATGGGCCAGCAATTCCTTCTTGCGCTCGCGGCCGACCGGGTGGACCTTCTGCGCAATGGCGTCATTGGTCTGGTTGCGGCGAGCCACCTCGATCAGTGCCGGCTGGTTCAGCAAGCGGTCAGCCAGGTTCTTGATCTCGTCGCTGAAGGTGGCCGAGAACAGCAGGCTCTGCTTCTTGGCAGGCAGCAGTGCCAGCACCTTCTTGATGTCGTGCACGAAGCCCATGTCGAGCATGCGGTCGGCTTCGTCGAGCACCAGGATCTGTACTTGCGAGAGGTCCAGCGTGCCTTGCTGCGCGTGGTCGAGCAGGCGGCCAGGTGTGGCGACGAGGATGTCGACGCCGTCTCGCAGGCGGTTGATCTGCGGCTGCATGCCGACGCCGCCGAACATGACCATGCTCTTCAGCGGCAGGTACTTGCCATAGGTCTTGACGCTCTCCTCGACCTGGGCCGCAAGTTCGCGGGTCGGGGTCAGTACGAGGGCGCGGATCGCGGGCTTGCCGCGCTTGTTGGTGGCGGGCTCGCCGGTGCTCAGGCGATGCAGCATCGGCAAGGTGAAGCCGGCGGTCTTGCCGGTGCCGGTCTGGGCACCTGCAAGCAGGTCGCCGCCTTGAAGGACGGCGGGAATTGCTTGGGCTTGGATTGGGGTCGGGGAGGTGTAGCCGGCGTCGGCAATGGCCTTCAGCAGCGGTGCTGCAAGGCCCAGGGATTCGAAGGTCATTGACTGCTTGGTGAGCACGGTGCCGGTTGAGCATGGCCACACAGCTGTTGCGGCTGTGCCAGTCTTAGGGCCCTGCGAGGCGTGTGCGTTGGCTCAAAAAAATGAAACGCCGCACAAAGACTGTGTTGTGCAGCGTTGGCCGGCATTATAGCGGGCGCTTCATGGAGAAACCGTGACCCAATTCAGCTCAAGCCAGTTGTCGGCACGATGTTGGGCGCTGACCTTGCTGCGCATCGCCCAGGGGGCGGTCTGGCGATGCAAGGGCAGGATGGGCAATGAGTCACGGTATTCACGCAAGGCGGCGCGCAGCAGCTGCTCGCGCTTGACGGGATCGGCTTCGATGCTGGACGCGGCGGCCAGCGAGTCGGCTTTCTCGACCTTCCAGCCGCCGAAATTGGCGTAGCCCACCCCTTGCTCGGCCGGCGAGCGCAGCACCGGGGTCAGCATGGTCTCTGCATCGGTGATGGCGCCACCCCAGCCGTAGAGGAACAAGCTGGTGTCGCCCTTCTCGAGCTTGGGGAAAAGGGTGACGCGCGGCTGCGCGTTGACCCGCACGGTGACCTTGATCTTCTTCCACATGGCGGCAAGGGCCAGGCAGATTTCCTCGTCGTTCACGTAGCGGTTGTTGGGGCAGTCGAGTGTGACTTCGAAACCTTCCGGATAGCCAGCCTCGGCCATCAGCTTCTGTGCGCCTGGCAGATCAAGCGGCAGACGGGCTTCGAGTTGCGGGTCATTGAAACTGCCAAGGGGCGAGGGCGTGAGGCTGCCGGTGGGGGCGCTCTGGCCATTCATCAGCTTGACCTTGATCGCTTCGATGTCGATGGCTTGATAGAGCGCTCGCCGCACTCGCAGGTCCTTGAACGGGTTCTTGTTGCCGGGCACCTTGCCGTAGAGCAGGCGGTCGCGATGCTGGTCCATGCCGATGAAGATCAGTCGGTTTTCCAGACCTTCGAGCAGCTTGATATGGGGCGACTGGCGCAGCTTGGCCAGGTCTCTTGGCGCCGGGTCCAGCACCAGGTCGATCTCGCCAGAGATCAGCGCCGCGTTGCGCGTGGCGTCGTTGGCAATCGGTATCAGATGCGCTTCCTGCACATTGCCGGCGTGCCTGTCCCACCAGGCCGGGTTTCGCTTGAGCGCGGTTTTCATGCCCGGCTGGCGTTCGGCGAGCTGATAGGGGCCGGTGCCGTTGGCATGCATGGCCGTGTAGCTCTCCTCGCGCTCCTTGAAGTTCAAGGGCCGCAGCACCTTGTGTTTCTCGGCCCAGGGCTTGCTCATCATCCACAGTTGCACGAGGTGGTCGAGGAAGAGTGGGTTGGGCTTGTCGAGCTGGAACTCCACCGTCGAGGCATCGAGCTTGCGCGGCTTGCCCACCGGCGCCGCGTAGACGCGGATCAGCGAGTTTGGGTCCATGGCGCGCTGGATCGAGAAGATCACATCGTCGGCCGTGAACGGCGTGCCGTCGTGGAACTTGACGCCCTGGCGCAGCTTCAGGCGCCACAGCAGCGGCGAGACCTGCTTCCACTCGGTAGCCAGGCCGGGCGCTACTTTCAGCTGGCGGTCGCGCTTGACCAGGGTTTCATAGATCTGGCCATTGACCATATTGGTCAGGATCTCGTTCTGCGAATGCGGGTCGAGCGTCTGTACATCGCCCTGGGCGGCCCAGCGCAGCGTCTGGGCACCCGCTGAAGCAAAGAGCGCGAGCAGAACGGTGAAGGCAAAGGTGAAGGGAAGGGCGGTCTTGTTTTTCATGCTTGGCCGCAGTGTAGGTTTCCCCTCATGACCTTTGCAGGCCGGAGGGCTCGCATCGGTAGCAAGGCTGACTGCTCCGGGATGCGACAATGCGCCGTTCAGCGCTTTGCCACCGGCACCGCGCGCGCAGGCCTCGCCTGCAGCATCAAATCCCCCAGCAATTCCAGGAAGCCCCATGGCGCAATATGTCTTCTCGATGAACCGTGTCAACAAGACGGTTCCCCCCAAGCGTCACATCCTCAAGGACATCTCGCTGTCCTTCTTCCCCGGCGCCAAGATCGGCGTGCTGGGCGTGAACGGTTCGGGCAAGTCGACCATCCTGAAGATCATGGCCGGCGTCGACAAGGAATACGAAGGTGAAGCCATCCCGATGCCCGGCATCAAGATCGGCTACCTGGAGCAGGAGCCGCGCCTGAACCCGGAGCAGACGGTGCGCGAAGCCGTTGAAGAGGGCATTGGCGGCGTGCTGGCCGCCAAGAAGCGCCTCGACGAGGTCTATGCCGCCTATGCCGACGAGAACGCCGACTTCGACGCCCTGGCCGCCGAGCAGGGCGAGCTGGAAGCCATCATTGCTGCCGCCGGTTCGGAAAACACCGACCTGCAGCTCGAACTGGCCGCCGACGCGCTGAACCTGCCGCCCTGGGATGCCCAGATCGGCGTGCTCTCCGGTGGTGAAAAGCGCCGCGTTGCGCTGTGCCGCCTGCTGCTGTCCAAGCCCGACATGCTGCTGCTCGACGAACCGACCAACCACTTGGACGCCGAGTCGGTGGAGTGGCTGGAGCAGTTCCTGCAGCGCTTCCCCGGCACCGTGGTGGCCATCACCCACGATCGCTACTTCCTGGACAACGCCGCCGAGTGGATTCTCGAACTCGACCGCGGCCATGGCATCCCCTGGAAGGGCAACTACTCCGAGTGGCTGGACCAGAAGGAAAAGCGCCTGGAGTCGGAGCAGAAGAGCGAAGACGCCCGCATGAAGGCAATGAAGGAAGAACTCAAGTGGGTTCGCTCCAACGCCAAGGGCCGCCAGGCCAAGAGCAAGGCGCGTCTGGCCCGCTTCGAGGAACTGAGCGACGTCGAATATCAGCAGCGCAACGTGACGAACGAAATCTTCATCCCAGTGGCTGAGCGCCTGGGCAATGAAGTGATCGAGTTCGAGAACGTCAGCAAGAGCTTCGGCGACCGCCTGCTTATCGACAACCTGTCATTCAAGGTGCCGGCGGGCGCCATCGTCGGCATCATCGGCCCCAACGGTGCCGGCAAGTCGACGCTGTTCCGCATGCTGCAAGGCGTGGAGCAACCGGACAGCGGCAACGTCAAGATCGGCAAGACCGCCAAGATGGCCTTCGTCGACCAGAGCCGCGCGAGCCTGGAGTCCGACAAGACCGTGTGGCAGGACGTCTCCGGCGGACTGGACAACATCACCGTCGGCAAGTTCGTGATGCCCAGCCGCGCCTACCTCGGCCGCTTCAACTTCAAGGGCAATGACCAGCAGAAGATGGTCGGCCAACTCTCCGGCGGTGAACGTGGCCGTCTGCACCTGGCCAAGACGCTGGCGCAGGGCGGCAACGTCCTGATGCTTGACGAACCCTCGAATGACCTGGACGTCGAAACCCTGCGCGCGCTGGAGGAAGCGCTCCTGGAATTCGCCGGCTCGGCCATGGTCATCTCCCATGACCGCTGGTTCCTGGACCGCATCTGCACCCACATCCTCGCCTGCGAAGGCGATTCGCAGTGGTTCTTCTTCGACGGCAACTTCCATGAATACGAGGCCGACAAGAAGAGGCGCCTGGGCGAAGAAGGCGCACGCCCCAAGCGCATGCGCTTCAAGCCGATCCGCTGATGATCACGGGCCCGCAAGGGCCCGTTTCGCAACTGGCCCCGCACGGACGCTTCTCATGCTTGCCTCTGGGCCGAAGGTGTTCACACATCTTTACCCCTAGGGCATGTCACGGATACGCGCGCTGGCGACCATGCTCACACACCAACCCCTTGTGGAGACCTGTGATGAGCACGATGAACCTGAAGCGATTCGCCCTGGCCGGACTGCTGGGCTTGGCTGCCTTTGCAAGCCAGGCGCAACCGATGGGCCACCATGGACGTGGCGGCCCCGGCGGTCCTGGCGGCATGATGCCGTTCGGTCGCATGGAGCATGTGCTGGAAGCGGTCGACGCCACCGAAGCCCAGCGCACCCAGATCCAGGCCATCATGAAGGCGGCTGCCGCCGATCTGAAGGCCCAGCATGAAGCCGGCCGTGCGCTTCACGAGCGTGGCCTGGCGCTGTTTGCCGCTCCGACCATCGACGCCGCCGCCTTCGAGACGCTGCGCCAGCAAACCCAGGCCCAGCATGACGCCGCCAGCAAGCGCATGACGCAAGCCATGGTCGACGCCGCCCGCGTGCTGACGCCTGAGCAGCGCGCCAAGTTCGCCGAAAAGATGAAGAAGCGCCAGGCGCGCATGGCTGAGCACATGAAGCATGCGCAGCAGGAGCGCGCCGCCAAGCCCAAGCAATAAGCCGGCAAGGACGGGCTATGCTCGAAGCTTTCAAAACCAGCCCCTCGTGGGGTGCCAGCACGGAGCGCCAGCCGTCCCGCGCCGGCGCCCTGTCTGCGACCATGAGTACCAAGCTGCTGCTGATCGATGACGATGCCCGTCTGACTTCCATGGTCGGCGACTACCTGAGCCTTGCCGGATTCGAGGTGGCAGTGGCGGGCTCGCTGGCTGCCGGCCGCGCGGCCTTGCAGGACGCCATGCCCGACCTGCTGGTGCTGGACCTGATGCTGCCCGACGGCGACGGACTGGACTTCTGCCGTGAACTGCGCGCGAGCCAGCGCCTGAAACGCCTGCCGGTGCTGATGCTGTCGGCCCGGGGCGAGCCGATGGACCGCATCCTTGGCCTGGAGCTGGGTGCGGACGACTACCTCCCCAAGCCATTCGAGCCACGCGAGCTGCAGGCGCGCATCAAGGCCTTGTTGCGCCGCGCCGAACCGGGCGCGTCCGACGATGAGGTGATGCGCTTCGGCCGTCTCGAGATCGACATGGCTGCGCGCCTGGCCCGCCTGGACGGCAAGCCTTGCGATCTGACCAGTCACCAGTTCGATCTCCTGGTCGTGCTGGCGCAAAGCCCGGGCCGCGTGCTCTCGCGAGACCAGATCATGGATGCGCTGAAGGGCCATCCGCTCGATGCCTTTGATCGTTCGATTGACGTGCATATCTCGCGCATCCGCGCCTTGATTGAAGATGACCCGAAGGCACCGCGCCGTGTCTTGACGGTGCGCGGGGCCGGCTACGTGTTTGCCCGCAAACAAGACGCTGATGCATAAGAGCCCCTCGCCTGTGAGTACCCAAGCGGCCCCCCGAGGGGACCCCGTCGTGTTTGGTGGGTGCCCCAATCACGACTGTCGCGCTCCAGCTCGGGAGCGGCCCGTCGCTGTTGCAAGTTCAATCGTATGAAGGCGCTTTACCTACGGATTTACCTGACGGTGGTGGTCGTGCTTGCGGCATTCGCCTTCGGCTCGGCCTGGCTGTTCCAGCATCAGATCGAACAGGAGCGCGGAACGGCCGACGCTGCCGCCAGCGAGCGGCTCACGGCGATAGCGTTGCTGATTCATCGCGCATTGCCGGCCGCCAGCACGCCGCGCGAGGAGCAGGCCGCTTCGCTGCGCGAATGGGGCCAGCGACTGCGAATGGCCATTGCACTCGAAGATGCACAAGGCAAGCGAATCGCGGCTTCGGATTCATTCCTGCGTCGTGAGGATGAGCCCGGCGCGCGGCGCCTGGCTGTCGATCTTGAAGACGGCCGCAGCCTGGTGATCATGCGACAGTTTCGCCCGCCGGGTGCCGCTGCCGGCGGCGGACCACAGCAGGGAGCTGGCGCTCGCCAGCCGCCGCCTCGCCGGGACGACGCGCCGCTCAACTTCAACATGCTCAGTCATCGCCTTGGCGGTGAAGCACTGGCGCTGCTGCTGGTGCTTCTTTTCTTCGGAGTCGCAGTTGGAGCCTACCCGGTGGTGCGCCGGCTGACCCGTCGACTCGAAAGCCTGCAGCGCGGCGTGGAGCGCTTTGGCGAGGGCAATCTCAGCCACCGCGTCGATGACGAAGGCAAGGACGAAGTGGCCCGACTGGCGGCCAGCTTCAACCGGGCCGCCGGCCAGATCGAGACGCTGCTGCGGTCGCATCAAAGCCTGCTGGCCAATGCCAGCCACGAGTTGCGCTCGCCATTGGCGCGGCTGAAGATGGCTTTCTCGATGTTCGAGGAAGCCTCGCCAGCTCAGCGAGTGCGTTTGCGCAGCGAGATCGAAACCAATATCGGTGAGCTCGATGCGTTGGTTGAGGAGGTGCTGCTGGCCAGCCGCCTCGAGGGCGGCACGGGCGCGCCGCAGCTGGATCCGGTCGACCTGCTGGGCGTCGCGGCCGAAGAGGCGGCCCAGCTAGGCGTGGAGCTGAACGTCGGCAATGGCATGTCCGATGTTCGCGTGATGG
The DNA here is from genome assembly GCF_044043925.2 of Paucibacter sp. JuS9. NCBI lineage: Bacteria > Pseudomonadati > Pseudomonadota > Betaproteobacteria > Burkholderiales > Sphaerotilaceae > Roseateles > Paucibacter sp. JuS9. The sequence goes on along the minus strand of NZ_CP194172.1, from coordinate 2,012,546 downwards.
GCGAGGAACGACTGTTGCGCCGCGCCTTGCGCAACCTGCTTGAGAACGCGCGCCGCTATGGCGGCGGCGAAGTGCAGTTGCAGATGCAGCGCGATCTGCGCGAGGTGCAGTTGCGTGTATGCGATCGCGGCCCCGGCGTGCCTGCCGACATGCGCGAGCGCATCTTTGAGCCCTTCTTCCGCATGCCTGGTCATGCCGAGCAGGCGGGCGGTGTAGGCCTGGGGCTCAGCCTGGTCAAACAGATTGCCCAGCGGCACCAAGGCTCGGTGCGTTGCGAAGCACGAGAGGGCGGCGGCAGCTGCTTCGTGCTTGTTCTCCCTTCTCGGCCGGGTTGACCTGGGGTTTTCCATACCCCCTCGAGCGCGGGGGGCGCTGCGCGACTGACGACCTCAAACTGGCTTGTGGCGGGGACACTGCAGATTCTTCGAGGCAGGCCTTCCGCCCGCTTCACCAATCTCTGGAGCGACGTCGTGAAATTCCTCAGGACCGTGCTGGCGGCCACCGCCTTGTGTGCAAGTACTACTTCGGCCCTTGCACTTGACTTTCAACTGAGCTTCATTGCCGGCACCTCATTGCAGGAGCAGCAGTCCTTTATCACGGCTGCGTCGATGTGGTCGGCCAAGTTCTCTGATCCGGTGACCGTCAAGCTGACCGTGGGTACCGGTGCACTCGATGCAGGCGTCCTGGCGCAGGCGGGTTCGCGTCGGTTGGTCGGAAGCTACAGCAGTGTGGCGGCACAGTTGGCGCTGGATGCCACCAGTGCACTGGATGACACGGCAGTTGCCAACCTGACGGCTGGCCCCAGCTTTGGCCTCCTGATGAACCGGACCTCAGACAACCCGAACGGTGCCGGCTCGGCAACGCCATTTGTTGACGCCAACGGCTCGGCCAACAACTCACAGATTCGCCTCACCGCTGCCAATGCACGCGCACTGGGCTACACCTTCGGGGTTGGTGGCGTTTCGGGCGGCTGCACTGATTGCGATGCCTTCATCCAGTTCAGCACCGGCTTCTCGTGGGACCACGATGGTAGCGATGGCATCACGGCCGCTGCCTATGACTTCGTCGGCATCGCCGTTCACGAAATCGGGCACGCGCTCGGGTTTGTCAGTGGGGTCGACACCATGGACGCCAATTCGACTGGAGCATTCGGTTCGAATGCGTTCACCTATGTGTCGCCTTTGGACCTGTTCCGCTGGTCGGATGAGAGTCGTGCGGCCAATGTCAGCGATTGGACTGCCGACAATCGTGACAAGTACTTCAGCGTCGACCGTGGCTTGACAGAAGGCGCCTTGTTCTCGAACGGCGTGACACGCGGTGACGGCCGCCAGGCCAGCCATTGGAAGGACAACCAGGGCATTGGCATCCTGGATCCGACCGCTGCACGTGGCGAGTTCTTGTCGATTTCCGAGAACGACCTGATGGCCCTCGATGCCATTGGCTGGGACCGGGCCGCTGCGGTGCCTATCCCGTCCACCCTGCTGCTGTCGGGTCTGGGCTTGCTGGCGCTGCTGGGCTCGCGTCGCGGGCAACGTCGCGCCTGATTGCTTGGTTGTTTGAGAGCGTCTGCTTTCAGCAAGAGCCGCTTGAGCAATCAAGCGGCTTATTTCTTGCAGCTCAGGCTGATGCTTCCTGCTTGTGCACCCAAGCGAGCACGGTCGTCATGCCACTCGCCGCCAGCACGAGGCCGATGGTGGCTGCAGCCCAGAAGCCTTGAGCGCCGCTGAGGCTCGGCAGCGCGGTGCCGAATGCGAGCCAGTAGCCACCGCCGATGCCCACGCCCCAGATCGCCAGCGCGTAGACGACCATGGGTGCGGTGGCGATGCGGTGCGAGCGCAAGACGAAGGCGGCCACGGTTTGCGCGGCATCGGCCGCATGGAACACCCAGACCCAGACCAGCAGCGGCATTGCAGCCGCAATCACCAATTCGTTGCTGGTGTAGAGCCCCAGCACCGATTCGCGGCACAGGTAGATCAACCCTCCGTTGAAGGTCGAGATCGCCACGGCGGTGATGAGCCCGTGCCAGCCCAGGCGCTTCGCGTCCTGCGGGTCGCGAGCGCCCACGCGCTGCGCCACCAGGGTGGCTGAGGCGTTGGCCATCGCCAGCGGCACCATGAACATCAGCGAGACCAGGTTCATCGCCAGCTGATGGCCAGCAACGGCTGTTGCGCCGAGCCGAGCGATGAAGATGGCCATGAAGGTGAAGCCGCTGACCTCGATCAGGATCGAGCTGCCCATGGGCACGCCCAGCTTGAGCAACTCCTTCTGGGCGGCCCAGCGCGGGCGATGCAGGCCGTGGTCGTCCAGCAGGCCGAACTGGGCGTAGAACCGATCACGCCGCAAGAGCCAGAGTGCGACGAACACCTGCGCCCACAACACCGCTGTGGTGGCTATGCCGCAGCCCGCCACGCCCAGGGCGGGCAAGCCGGCAGCGCCGTGGATCAGAGCGGCCGTCAAGGGCACCTTCAGGACCAGACCGATCAGCTGCAGCACCATCACCATCTTGGGTCGTGAGACGGCCGTATTGAAGCCACGGTAAGCCGTGAACAGCAGGGCGGCGGGCAGCCCCGGCGACAGGGCCTGCAAGTACGAGCGCACTTTGGCCTCGACCTCGGGCGTCACCTGGGCAATCCACAGGAAGGGATCGGGCACCAGCATGATGAGCAGGCCCAGGATCGAGAGCCCCAGCGCGGCCCAGACCGTCTGGTGCAGCTCGTCGCCGGCCTCGCGCAGCCGCCCCGCACCGAAATGTTGGCCGGCCAAGGGCATCACCGCCAGCACCACGCCCATCAGGCCGACGAAGACCGTGGTGTAGACCGCCGCGCCAATTGCCAGCGCGGCCAGGTCGTTGGCCGAGTAGCGAGCGACCAGCACCGTGTCGACCGTCGAAAAGGCCAGCACCGCGGCCTGCCCAATGAAGACCGGCCACGCCAGCGGCAGGATGCGGGCCAGGCTGTGGCGCAGGCCGGTCAAGACGTGACCCCGCCGGGCGAACCCGGGCCTTCGAGCGCACGCTCGGCATAGCGGTTGAAGCGCCAGGCAGTGGCCTCCTGCGTGATGCGCTGCCAGGTCTCGCGTTTCTCCACCGGTGTGAGTACCGGCCAGTTCTGCACCTCGTCGAATGTGCGGCCACAGCCCTTGCACAGTTCGTCGCCCTGGCTGGTCGAGCAGATGGCGATGCAGGGCGCATCGGGCGTACTCTCGTACCAGGTGAGCCAGGCCGCCATTGCGGCTGGTGGCATGGCCTCTTCGTCGCGGCAACGTTGATGGAAGTAGCTCATCTCGCCATAGACCTCGGCCAGCGCGCGCACTTCGCTGCAGGCCTGCACGCCGTCGCTGCTCGGACGGCGCTCACGCCACCAGTTGATGGCGGCTTCGATGTCGGTGAGATGCAGGACGGCCATGGCTTGAGGTCGTATTCAGTAGGCCAGGCCGATGGCGCCGCGCACCTCGCGCAGTGTCTTGCGGGCGACGGCACGGGCCCGCTCGGTGCCGACTTCGACGATCCAGTGCACCTTTTTTGGATCGGCCAGCAGCTCCTGCGCACGCTCGCGCCAGGGGGCCTGTTCCTTCTGGATGGCTTCGATCAAGGGGCGCTTGCAATCCAGGCAGCCGATGCCGGCCGTCTTGCAAGCTTGCTGCACCCAGGCGCGCGTGTCGCCGTCCGAATAGACCTGGTGCAAGGGCCAGACCGGGCAGTGCGCCGGATCGCCCGGGTCGCCTCGACGCACGCGCTGCGGGTCCGTCGGCATGGTGTTGATCTTGCTCTCGACCACCTCCGGCGTGTCGCGCATTGCAATCGCGTTGCCGGCGCTCTTGCTCATCTTCTGGCCGTCAAGGCCGGTGAGGCGCGAAGTCTCGGTGAGCAGCGCTTGCGGCTCGGGCAGGATGGGCGCGTCGGGGCTGTAGATGCGGTTGAAGCGGCGCGCCACTTCTCGCGTGACCTCCACATGCGAAGTCTGGTCTTCACCGACCGGCACACCGGCGGCCTTGTAGATCAGAATGTCAGCCGCCTGCAAGAGCGGGTAGCCGAGGAAGCCATAGGTCGCAAGCTCACGGTTCCTTTCAACCTGGTCCTTGTAGCTCGGGATGCGCTCCAGCCAGGAGGAGGGCGTGCTCATCGCGAGCAGCGTGAACAGCTCGGCATGCTCGGGCATGCGGCTCTGGATGAAGAGCGTGGCCTGCTCAGGATCGATACCGGCGGCCAGCCAGTCCACCACCATGTCGTAGACATTGCGCTCGATGTCTTCACGCTGCTGGTAGTGCGTGGTCAGGGCGTGCCAGTCGGCCACGAAGAAGAAGCAGTCATGCGTGCTCTGCAGCCGCAGCCAGTTCTTCAAGGCGCCGTGGTAGTGGCCGAGGTGCAGGGCACCGGTCGGACGCATGCCGGAGAGCACGCGCTCCCGGGTCTGGCTGGGGGTGTTTGCTGAAGCACTCATGGCTGGCTTTGGAGGGGGAGCGGCATTGTAGGCAGCTACACTGCCGGCCGATGAAACGCATAGTCATTCTGATCTCGGGCCGAGGGTCAAACATGGAGGCCATCGTGCGCGCACGGGCTGCCGAGCAGTGGCCTGCCGAGATCGCGGCCGTCATCAGCAACCGGCCCGATGCGGCAGGCCTGGCCTTCGCCCAGTCGCATGGCATTGCCACGGCCGTGGTGGACCACAAGGCATTCGGCCCTGGCCAGCCGGGCCGCGAGGCCTTCGACGCCGAGCTGCAGCGGGTGATCGACGGCTTCGCGCCGGATCTGGTCGTGCTGGCAGGCTTCATGCGTATCCTCACGCCGGGCTTCACCGTGCACTATGCGGAGCGCATGCTCAACATCCATCCCTCGCTCCTGCCGGCCTTCACCGGCCTGCACACGCACAAACGAGCCATCGAGATGGGCTGCAAGTTTTCCGGTGCCACGGTGCACTTCGTCACCGCCGAGCTGGACCATGGCGCCATCGTGGCGCAGGCCGTGGTGCCGGTGCAGCCAGGGGATGATGAAGCAAGCTTGTCGGCGCGCGTGCTGAAGCTTGAGCACCGCATGTATCCGAGCGCGGTGCGCTGGTTCGTCGAGGGCCAGTTGGCCATCGAGAACGGCGTCGTGCGCCAGTTGGCCGGCGAAGCGCAGTCCTTCAGCTGACCTTCAGCTGATCAGACTGGCCAGGATGTTGATCGTCAGGGCCAGCACGCCGGTGTTGAAGACAAAGGAAAGCACGGCCTGGACCAGCACCAGGCGTCGCATCGGGCGGGCGCTGACGGCCACGTCCGAAGTTTGCGAGGTCGCTGCCAGCGTGACCGAGAAATAGAGAAAGTCGCTGAAGTCCGGCATCTTGTCGTTGCCCGGGAATTCAAGCCCGTGGGGCGCGGCACCGCGGTGATAGAGGCTGGCATAGGCCAGCGCGAACTCGGCCGGCAGAAGGAGCCAGGAACCGGACACGGTAGCAACGGCAAGCAACAGGTAGGGCCAGCCATCGACGACCGACACGCCATGGCGGAACTGCGACAACTCCAGCGCGATCGCCGCCAGGCTGGCCAGTGCGCCAATGACGGCCAGCAGCAGCACGGCCACCACGCCGTCCGCCTGTGCCAGCGCGCGCTGCTTCAAGTGATGGGCATCGGCCCGGTGCATCAAGAGGAAGACCAGCAGCAGGTAGAGCCAGACGCCGCTGGTCCAGCCCAGCAGCAGACGGGTGATGGTGGGCAAGGGCGCCGGCAACAGCAAGACCAGCGCCAGCCCGGCGCCGATGGCGCTCAGGAGGCGAGGGCGCAGGCGCAGCTGATGAAACAGGCTCATGCAGACCCGATTCGGGTGAAGCGCAGCGCTTCGATGCCGTCGATCTCCAGCGTGCCGAAGAACATCGAATGCGGCCGCACCCACAGCCCGCTGGCGTTGTACAGCGGCTTGTAGACCACCAACGGCTCCAGCGTTTCACTGTGCCGTGCCACGCCGATGACCTCGTATTCACCGCCCTTGTAGTGGCGATAGAGGCCGGTGGGCGTGTCGGGCAGGGGTGAAAGATCGTCGCTCATTCAGGCAGGTCGCGACCGACAAGGGCCGGGCAGGGATAATCGGGCCATGCATCCTAATGCCCTTCTCGACATGTGCTGCGAGCTCCTGCGCGGCGTCCTCAAACTCGACGCGCCGGCCGACATGGTCGTCTCGGCCTATTTCCGCAAGAACAAGACCCTGGGCCAGCGCGAGCGCCACACGCTCGCCGAGACGGTCTACACCGTGCTGCGCCAGCGCCTGCTGCTGCAGCACCTGGCCCAGTCCGGCAGTGGCCCGATGGAGCGCCGCCTGGCGCTCCTGGCCTGGCAGGGCAGCGAAGTCTTTCTGCGTGGCGCCCTGAGCGAGCCGGAGCAGCGCTGGCTCGACCAGATGGCCACCATCGACCGCAGCGCGCTCGCGCCCAAGCTGCGCCACAACCTGCCCGACTGGCTGGCCGAGCCGCTGCTCAAGCGGCTGGGTCAGGAGGGTTTCGACGGCCTCGTCCAGAGCATGAATCAGGCGGCGCCGCTGGACCTGCGCGTCAATGCCTTGAAGCTCAAGCGCGAGGAAGCCCAGGAGCAATTGACGAAGAACGGCATCGTCACCACCACCACGCCTTTCTCCCCCTGGGGCCTGCGGGCCGAAGGCAAGCCGGCTCTGAGCAAGCTGGAGATCTTCATCAACGGCGGCGTCGAGGTGCAGGACGAAGGCAGTCAACTGCTGGCGCTCCTGCTGGATGCGAAGCGCAGCGAGATGGTGGTGGACTTCTGCGCCGGCGCCGGCGGCAAGACCCTGGCCATTGGCGCTGCGATGCGCAACACCGGCCGGCTCTATGCCTTTGACGTCTCGGGTCACCGGCTCGACAACCTGAAGCCCCGTCTGGCGCGCAGTGGCTTGTCCAACGTCTACCCGGCGCAGATTTCCCATGAGCGCGATGAGCGCATCAAGCGCCTGTCGGGCAAGATTGACCGCGTGCTGGTCGACGCGCCTTGCTCGGGCCTTGGCACGCTGCGCCGCAACCCGGACCTGAAATGGCGCCAGTCGCCGCAGGCAATTGCCGAGCTGCAAGCCAAGCAGACCGCCATCCTGGACAGCGCAGCCCGCCTGCTCAAGCCCGGCGGCCGGCTGGTCTACGCAACCTGTAGCCTGCTGGACGAGGAAAACGAAGGCATTGCGCGTGCCTTCACCGAATCGCACCCGGACTTCGTCTTCCAGCCGGCCGCTGAACTGCTGGCCAAAGCCCAGGTTGCCGACGCCGAAAAGCTGTGCAGCGAGGGCTATCTGCGGCTCTGGCCGCATGTGCACCAGACCGATGGTTTCTTCGCTGCGGTCTGGACCAAGCGCTGAAGAGTTGCCGACTGTTCACGCTGGCGGCCGGCAATTGTTTTGACTTGATCTCTCTCAAGAGATCCGCAGGTTCGCATGCTCGGCGATTTAGAGCACCTCGCCTACAATCCGCGCTACATATTTCGCCCGTCGTTGGGTAAAGGTTTGGACTGAATGAATGAGTTGTTGATTGTTCGCGACGCCCTCGTGCAATGGCTGGGCTACGGCCTGCTGGATGCCAGCGTTTGGCAGATCGTTGGCTATACCCTGGTCCTGACCCATTTCACGATTCTGGGCGTGACCATCTTTCTGCACCGTGCGCAGTCGCACCGTGCGCTGGAGCTGGGCCCCATCCCTTCGCACTTCTTCCGTTTCTGGCTGTGGCTGACCACGGGCATGGTGACCAAGGAATTCGTCGCCATCCACCGCAAGCATCACGCCAAGTGCGAAACCGAGGAAGACCCGCACAGCCCGCAGACCCGCGGCCTGAAGGCTCTGTTGTTGACCGGTGTCGAGTTGTACCGGGCCGAATCCAAGAACATGGAGACCATGGCCAAGTACGGCACAGGCACGCCTGACGACTGGATCGAGCGCAATCTGTACACCCGCTTCTCCTGGCAGGGTGTGGGTCTGATGCTGATCATCAACCTGACGCTGTTTGGTGCCATCGGCGCCACCATCTGGGCGATCCAGATGGCCTGGATCCCGGTCTGGGCGACCGGCGTGATCAACGGCATCGGGCACTACTGGGGCTATCGCAATTTCGAGGCGCCCGATGCATCGCGCAATGTCTCGCCCTGGGGCATCCTGATCGGCGGTGAAGAGCTGCACAACAACCACCACACCTATCCGGTGTCGGCCAAGTTCTCGGTCAAGCCTTTCGAGTTCGACATCGGCTGGGGCTACATCCGCGCCATGGAAATGATCGGCTGGGCCAAGGTTCGCAAGACCGCGCCCAAGCTGCAGCTCGGCGAGATCAAGCCGGCGGACAAGCAGACGCTGGAGGCCTTGATCGCCAATCGCTATGAGGTGATGGCCGCCTATGGCCGTGGCCTCAAGGCAGCTTGCGCTGGCGAGCTGGCCAAGCTGAAGGCGCAAGGTGAGCAGCACAGCGCCAAGTGGGCCCAGTTCAAGCTGGCCAAGCGCTGGCTGCACCGCGACACCGATTTCATTCCGGCCGATTTCATGGCTGATATCGACGGTGCCCGTGCTGCCAGCCCGGTGCTGGACAAGCTGGTGTCGATGCGTGAAGAGCTGCGCCAGATGTGGACGCGCACCAATGTCTCGGCCGAGCAGCTGGTGGCGGATCTGCAGGCCTGGTGCCGCAAGGCCGAAGAAAGCGGCATCGCCGAACTGCGTGCCTTCTCGATGAGCTTGCGCGCCGCCCGGGCCTGAGTTTTTCCGGAGCGTTAACGCAAGTAAAAGGCGCCGCGAGTCGGCGCCTTTTTCATGGCGGCTGCCTATACTTTGGCTGTCTGCATGAAGCCAAGGAGGGCCCCATGAACGTCAAGCTGATTCTCAAGCCATTGCTGCTTGCCGGCCTGCTGGTCGCCGCAAGCGCCCAGGCGGCCGTGACCGTCAAGTTCGTCAAGTCGGAGGGCTTTGCCGACATCGGCCGCTGGAGCGGTCGTCCCGATGAAACGCTCAAGCTGATCGAAGGGCACCTGGTGGCCCAGGCCTCCAAGTTTGTGAGCGGTTCGCAGGACCTGGTGATCGAAGTGACTGACATCAATCTGGCCGGTGAAGAAGAGCCCGTTGGCCGGCGCATGGACAATCTGCGGGTGATGCGCCAGGTCACGATCCCGACCATGGACCTGACTTACAAGCTCAGCGAGGGCGGCAAGGTGGTCAAGGAAGGCAAGTCGCATGTGGCGGACATGAGCTACATGGAGCGCTTCAATCGCTATTCGCCGGGCGACCAGCTTCGTTTCGAAAAGCGCATGCTGGACAACTGGTTCAAGGACGAGTTCGGCAAGACGGTGACGGCTGCTCGCTGATTGCCGTTTTCCAAGCGCCCAAAGAAAAACCCGCCATCGGCGGGTTTTTTCTTCAGGCTTGAAGCGCCAGGCTGAATTACTTCAGCTTGGTTTCCTTGTACAGGACGTGCTTGCGGGCCTTGGGGTCGAACTTCATGAATTCGAGCTTTTCGGGCGTCGTCTTCTTGTTCTTGTTCGTGGTGTAGAAATGACCGGTGCCGGCTGTGGATTCCAGCTTGATCTTGTCGCGTCCGCCTTTGGATGCCATGGTAGTTCTCCTTGTTTCCTAGTGGACGATTACAGCTCGCCCTTGGCGCGCAGATCGGCAACGACTTGGTCGATACCGACCTTGTCGATCAAACGCAGAGCGGCGTTGCTGATGCGCAGACGCACCCAACGGTTTTCGCTCTCCACGAAGAAGCGGCGATATTGCAGGTTCGGCAGGAACCGACGCTTGGTTTTGTTGTTGGCATGGGAAACATTGTTTCCGACCATGGGCTTCTTGCCCGTGACTTGACAGACGCGTGCCATTGACGCTTCTCCGGTTTGATGTCTTTCTACCCAGTCGCATCGTCGTTCGACGTTGCGACCACATGATCGCTCTATGCCTGCTAAACCCGTTCAGCCGCTACTTGCGGTCTGCAAGCAGCGTTGCTGGGCGAGGGCGATCCATCCAGCAGGCAAGCCCGCGATTGTGCCACACAAATGCGGGAATACCCAAAGGGCGGACCGGGCGCGATCAACTGCCTGCGTTTTCCAGGTAGCGCTGCGCGTCAAGCGCGGCCATGCAGCCGGTGCCGGCGCTGGTGATGGCCTGGCGGTAGACATGGTCCTGCACGTCGCCGGCGGCGAACACGCCTGGCACGCTGGTCATCGTCGCGAAGCCGTTCAGGCCGCTCTTGGTGACGATATAGCCGTCCTTCATCTCCAGCTGGCCCTTGAAGATGTCGGTGTTGGGCTGGTGGCCGATGGCGATGAAGCAACCTTGCAGCTTGAGCTCGGTGGTCGAGCCGTCATTCGTGCTCTTGATGCGCACGCCGGTGACGCCGCTTTGGTCGCCCAGCACTTCCTCCAGGGTGTTGAAGGTGTGCATCACCATCTTGCCCTCGGCGACCTTGGCCATCATCTTGTCGACGAGGATGGGCTCGGCGCGGAACTTGTCGCGGCGGTGGATCACGTGCACCTTGCTGGCGATATTGCTCAGGTACAGCGCTTCTTCGACAGCCGTGTTGCCGCCGCCGACCACGCAGACTTCCTGGCCACGATAGAAGAAGCCGTCGCAGGTCGCACAACCGCTGACGCCACGGCCCATGAATGATTCTTCAGACGGCAGGCCAAGGTACTTGGCCGAGGCGCCGGTGGCGATGATGAGGGCATCGCAGCTGTAAGTGCCGCTGTCACCCTTCAGTGTGAACGGGCGCTTGGAGAAATCGACCTCGTTGATGTGGTCGAACACCATCTGCGTGTTGAAGCGCTCGGCATGCTCCTGGAAGCGTTGCATCAGCTCCGGACCCTGCACGCCCATCACATCGGCCGGCCAGTTGTCGACCTCGGTGGTCGTCATCAATTGACCCCCTTGCGCGATGCCGGTGATCAGCGTGGGCTGCAGGTTGGCGCGCGCAGCATAGATCGCAGCCGTGTAGCCGGCGGGGCCGGAACCGAGGATCAGCAGCTTGTGATGTTGGTTGGTCTGGGTCATGGAATGTCTAGATAGGGTTGCTCGCAACGCACACAAGTGGTGTCGGCCGGCGCTTATACGGCCTAAACCCTATGTGAATGCGTGAACCAGTTGGCACAATGCGCCCATTTTAGGCTGCGACCCTTGCCCGAACCTGAGCAAGGTCATCGCTCAATCATCCAACCCGGAGGCTTTTCATATGGCGATGCTGTCGAACCTGGACCTGATCCGCAGGGTGCCCCTGTTCTCTCTGCTGACCACCGATCAGGCCCAGTCGATTGCCGACAGCGTGGTCAAGCGCCGCTTCAAGCGCGGCGAGGTCATTGTCGAGCAAGGCACCAAATCCAATGCGCTGTTCATTCTCTTGAATGGCCGCGCCCGCGTGCTGACGGCAGACAGCCGTGGTCGCGAGGTCATCCTGGCTGTGCTTCAGCCCGGCGACTACGTGGGCGAAATGAGCCTGATCGACAACGAGCCACATTCGGCCACCGTCCGTGCCGAAGTGCAGACCGACATGCTGGTGCTGGGCCGCATGGAGTTTTCGCGCTGCCTGCCTGAGAGCAGCAGCCTGTCCTACGCCATCCTGCGTGGCCTGGTGGCCCGCCTGCGCAACGCCGACCGCCAGATCGAGTCGCTTGCGCTGCTCGACGTGTACGGCCGCGTCGCTCGCACGCTGCTGGACATGGCCGAGGAGGAGAAGGGCATCAAGATCATCCGCGGCAAGGTTTCTCGCCAGGACATGGCCAAGGTCGTCGGCGCCTCGCGCGAGATGGTCAGCCGCGTCATGAAGGACCTGGAAGACAAGGGCGTGATCGAGACGCTGGAGAACGGCTCCGTCGTCATCAAGGAACGCCTGCAGCACGATTGATGGCGGCGCATCGGAGGCCTCCCGGGAGGGAGGCCCTGATTCATGCGCCACAATGGCGGCATGAGCTTCCCATTAGGTTCGTTGCTGGGTGGCGGCGACGCTGCGCCGGCCGCTGACAAGGTTTACAAACGCCAAGGAAAAAAGCCTGCGCCAGCACCCGCGCCGGCGGCGCACCCGATGCGCACGCCGCTGTGGCTGATCGCTGGCGCCATCCTTTGGTGTCTGGCCCTGCTGGCCCTGGTCAGCCATGACCGCGCGGACGCCGCTTTCTCGATTTCAGGCAGCCGCGAGCTGTTCGCCAACCGCGTCGGCGCGCTCGGCGCCTGGTTCTCCGACCTCCTGTTCTTTTGCTTCGGCTATTCGGCCTGGTGGCTGATGCTGGCCGCCTTGCGGCTGTGGCTGGGCTCGCTGGCCCGGGTGCTGCGCGCGCAGGAGGCAACACCTGCCCCCGAACATCCGATGCGGGGTGTCGGCCTGTTTGCATTGGGCCTGGTGCTCCTGATCTCTGCCAGCTGTGCGCTGGAATGGACCCGCCTCTACGGTTGGGAGCCGCGCCTGCCCGGCCATGCCGGCGGCGTCTGGGGCTACGTCTTGGGCCCCTGGAGCATGAAGGCGCTGGGCTTTGCCGGCTCCGGCGTGGTCTGGATCGCATTGCTGCTGGTCGGTGCCTCACTGGCCCTGAAGTTCTCCTGGCTGAACCTGGCCGAGCAGCTCGGCACCTGGATCGAGGGCCTGCGCGAACGCCGCCAGGAGCGCCGCGAGATGGCCGAAGACCAGAAGGTCGGCGAGCAGGCGGTGCTGGAGCGCAAGCAGGTGGTTGAGGTGGAGCGCGAGCGCGAAGTGATCGCTGAGCACGTGCCCATCGTCATCGAGGCGCCGGTCATCGAAGTGCCCAAGTCCACCCGTGTGGCCAAAGAGCGCCAGAAGACGCTGTTCAGCGACCCGGCCGACACCAAGCTGCCCCAGGTCGATCTGCTCGATGCGGCGCCGCTGCGCGTGGAGTCGGTGACGCCCGAGTCGCTGGAGATGACCTCGCGCATGATCGAGAAAAAGCTGCGCGACTTCGGCGTCGAGGTGCGCGTGGTGGCAGCCTCGCCAGGCCCGGTGATCACCCGTTACGAAATCGAACCAGCCACCGGCGTCAAGGGCTCGCAGATCGTCAACCTGGCCAAGGACCTGGCGCGTTCCCTGAGTCTCGTGAGCATCCGCGTGGTCGAGACCATTCCTGGCAAGAACTTCATGGCGCTGGAGCTGCCCAATGCGCGGCGCCAGACCATCCGCCTGTCCGAGATCCTCGGCTCGCAGGTCTATGCCGATGCGTCCTCCTTGCTCACCATGGCCCTGGGCAAGGACATCATCGGCGCGCCCATGGTGGCCGACCTCGCCAAGATGCCGCACTGCCTGGTCGCCGGTACCACCGGCTCCGGCAAGTCGGTCGGCATCAACGCGATGATCCTGTCGTTGCTCTACAAGGCCGAGGCGCGCGACGTGCGGCTGATCATGATCGACCCCAAGATGCTTGAAATGAGCGTCTACGAAGGCATCCCGCATCTGCTGGCGCCGGTCGTGACCGACATGAAGCAGGCCGCCAACGCGCTCAACTGGTGCGTTGGCGAAATGGAGCGGCGCTACAAGCTGATGTCCAAGATGGGCGTGCGCAACCTGGCCGGCTACAACAAGAAGATCGACGAGGCCACGGAGCGCGGCGACAAGATTGGCAACCCCTTCAGCCTCACGCCCGAGGAGCCGGAACCGCTGGAGCGCCTGCCGCACATCGTGGTCGTGATCGACGAACTGGCCGACCTGATGATGGTGGTCGGCAAGAAGATCGAAGAGCTGATCGCCCGCCTCGCGCAGAAGGCCCGTGCGGCCGGCATCCACCTGATCCTGGCCACGCAGCGCCCGTCGGTGGACGTGATCACCGGCCTGATCAAGGCCAACATCCCGACGCGCCTGTCCTTCCAGGTCAGCTCCAAGATCGACAGCCGCACCATCCTCGACCAGATGGGCGCCGAAGCGCTGCTGGGTATGGGTGACATGCTCTACATGGCGTCGGGCACGGGCCTGCCGATCCGCGTGCATGGCGCCTTTGTCAGCGACGACGAGGTGCATCGCGTCGTCGAATACCTGAAGGCGCAGGGCGGCGAGCCGAACTACATCGAAGGCATCCTCGAAGGCGGCGTGCTGGAAGGCGGCGAGGGCGGTGAAGCGCCGGCGCCAGGCCAGTCTGACGGCGAGGCCGACCCGATGTACGACCAGGCTGTGGCCATCGTGCTGCAGCACAAGCGCGCCTCGATCTCGCTGGTCCAGCGCCATCTGCGCATCGGCTACAACCGCGCGGCGCGCCTCCTGGAACAGATGGAGAAGTCGGGCCTGGTCGGTTCCATGAACACAAATGGCAGCCGCGACCTGATCGTGCCGCGGCGCGAGGAATGATGAAGAAGCTGCTCAGAAAAATCTTGGCCCTTGCGGCGCTGTCCTTGCTCGCCGCCGCAGCGCAAGCCGATTCGGTCGATGTGCTCAACAGCTTCCTGAAGGATGTGAAGAGCGGCCGTGCCAGTTTCACGCAGACAGTCACTTCGCCAGACGGCAAGCGCACCAAGAAGTCTTCCGGCAGCTTCGAGTTCCAGCGGCCCAACCAGTTCCGCTTCGTCTACCTGAAACCTTTCGAGCAGACCATCGTGGCCGATGGCCAGAAGGTCTGGATCTTCGACCCCGACCTGAACCAGGCCAGCAGCCGCAAGATCGACCAGGCGCTGGGCGCCACGCCGGCAGCCCTGCTCGCAGGCGGCAATGTCGCACGCGATTTCATTCTCAAGGCCCAGGCCAGCGACAAGGGGCTTGACTGGGTGCTGGCAACGCCGCGCCAGGCTGAGGGCAGCATCCAGAACCTGCGCATTGCCTTCAAGAGCGGCGAGCTGGCGGCCATCGAGATCGTCGATGCTTTTGGCCAGAAGTCGCTGCTTGAATTTGCCGGCGTCGTTGCCAACCCGAGCATCCCGGCCGAGCAGTTCCGCTTCAAGCTGCCCGCCGGTGCCGACCTGATCGAACAATGACGCATCCACCCGCAAGGAGCCCTGGCGACGATGCCCCATGACGTCAGCCTGATAGCCACCCTGGCCGCCGGTTTCGGCCTGGCCCTGATCTTCGGATTCGCCGCCCTGAAGCTGCGATTGCCGCCCCTGGTTGGCTATCTGCTCGCTGGCGTGCTGATAGGGCCGGCCACGCCCGGCTTTGTGGCCGACATGGCCCTGGCCAGCCAGCTGTCCGAGATCGGGGTGATGCTCCTGATGTTTGGCGTTGGCCTGCATTTCTCCATGGGCGACCTGCTCTCGGTGAAGCGCATTGCCGTGCCGGGCGCGATTGTGCAGATTGCTGTGGCAACTGCCTTGGGGGCAGGTCTTGCCTGGGTTTGGGGTTGGGGCTTTGGCACAGCGCTGGTGTTCGGGCTGGCGCTCTCCGTTGCCAGCACCGTGGTGCTCCTGCGCGCGCTGGAGGACCGAGGCCTGCTCGAGACGGCCAATGGCCGCATCGCGGTGGGCTGGCTGGTCGTTGAAGACCTGGTGATGGTGCTCGTCTTGGTGCTCCTGCCGCCGATGGCCGGACTCCTGAGTGGAGAAGCGCTGGGCAGTGGCCTGGCGATGACGGTGCTCATCACGCTGTCAAAGGTCGGCGGCTTCATCGCGCTGATGCTGATCTTCGGCCGTCGCGCTCTGCCCAAGCTGCTGTTTGCGGTGGCACGCAGCGGCTCGCGTGAGCTGTTCACCTTGTGCGTGATCTCGGCAGCGGTGGGCGTGGCATTTGCCGCGGCCATGCTTTTCGATGTGTCGTTCGCGCTGGGCGCCTTCTTCGCCGGCATGATGCTGCGCGAGTCGGAATACAGCCACCGCGCGGCCGATGAATCGCTGCCGCTGCGAGACGCCTTCGCGGTGCTGTTCTTTGTGTCGGTCGGCATGCTGTTCGACCCACGGGTGCTGCTGGAAGAGCCAGTCAAGGTGCTGCTGGTCTCCGGCGTCATCATCGTGGGCAAGACGCTGGCGGCGCTGGCGCTGGTGCTGATGCTGCGCTACCCGCTCAACACGGCGCTCACCGTTGGCGCGAGCCTGGCGCAGATCGGCGAGTTCTCCTTCATCCTGATCGGCCTCGGGCGCAGTCTGGGGCTTGTGGATGCGCAAGTTCAAAGCCTGGTGCTCGCCGGTGCCTTGATCTCGATTGCGTTGAACTCGGTGCTGTTTTCGGCCATTGCTCCTGCGCAAGCCTGGATCCTTCGCCGCTCGGCGCTGGCCCGAAAGCTTGAACAGCGCGACGACCCGCTGGCTGAGCTGCCCACGAGTGTCGACCCGGCGCTGCTGCAAGGGCAGGTTGTGCTGGTCGGCCACGGTCGCGTGGGTGCACCCTTGGCGCAGATGCTGCGCGCCAAGGGCTTGGCGGTCGTCGTGGCCGAGCTCCAGCGCGAGCGTGTCGAGGTCTTGCGTGAGCAAGGCTTCCCCGCGGTCGTTGGCGATGCCAGCGAGTCGGCCGTCCTGATCCAGGCCCATATCGCGCGTGCCGCGATGCTGGTGGTGACTGCAGGCGACAGCATGCAGGCCAGCCGCATGTGCGACACCGCCCGCCAGCTCAACCCTTCGATCAAGGTGCTGCTGTGCGCGCGCAGCGAAGACGAGGCCAATCTCCTGCGCGAGAGCAATGTCGGCGAGGTGCTGCAGCCGGAACAGGCGCTGGCAGAGAGCCTTGGCCAGCGCGCGCTGGCGCAACTGGGCAAGCAGTGATGGCTCGAAGCCACCGAGGTAGCGGCAATGCGTGACCTGTTTTCCCAAGAACCCGCAGCGCCGCTGGCCGAGGCCCTGCGGCCCAGGACACTGGACGAAGTCGTCGGCCAGTCCCATCTGCTGGGCGCAGGCAGGCCGCTGCGGCTGGCATTCAAGTCGGGCAAGCCGCATTCGATGATCTTCTGGGGGCCGCCGGGCGTGGGCAAGACCACGCTGGCGCGCCTCACCGCGACAGCTTTCGAGTGCGAGTTCATCGCGCTCTCGGCCGTGTTCTCGGGCGTCAAGGACATCCGCGAAGCGATGGAAAAGGCCCAGCATTTCCTTTCGCAGGGCAAGCACACCATCCTGTTCGTGGACGAGATCCATCGCTTCAACAAGTCGCAGCAGGATGCGCTGCTGCCTCATGTGGAGTCGGGGCTCTTCACCTTCATCGGCGCCACCACCGAAAACCCGAGCTTCGAGGTCAATTCGGCACTGCTGTCACGAGCGCAGGTCTATGTGCTCAAGTCGCTGACGGACGAAGAGCTGCGGCAGCTCCTCCAGCGGGCGCAGGACAAGTTGCTGGGCCAACTGCACTTCGATGAGCAGGCGGTCAACACCATCATCGGCTACGCAGACGGCGATGCCCGTCGCTTCCTCAACCTGCTGGAGCAATGCAATACGGCAGCCGGGGCCGCAGGCATCACGGAGATCAATGCCGAGTTCATCAGCAATGCGTTGAGCCTCAATGCTCGCCGTTTCGACAAGGGCGGTGACAACTTCTACGACCAGATTTCGGCCCTGCACAAGTCGGTGCGTGGCTCGAATCCGGATGGCGCCCTTTACTGGCTGACGCGGATGCTCGATGGTGGTGCCGACCCCAGGTACCTGGCCCGGCGCATCGTGCGCATGGCCTGGGAAGACATCGGCCTGGCAGACCCGAGGGCGATGCAGATCGCCAACGACGCGGCCCTGACTTTCGAGCGCCTGGGCAGCCCGGAAGGCGAATTGGCCTTGGGCCAGGCCGTCATCTACCTGGCCGTGGCGGCCAAGAGCAATGCCGGTTACAACGCCTACAACGCAGCGCGTGCCTTCGTGAAGCAGGACAAGAGCCGCGAGGTGCCGGTACATCTGCGCAACGCGCCGACCAAGCTCATGAAGGAGCTGGGCTACGGCCATGAATACCGCTATGCGCACGACGAGCCGCATGCCTATGCGGCTGGCGAAACCTATCTGCCGGACGGCGTTGGCGAGCCGCGCTGGTACCAGCCGGTGCCGCGTGGCCTGGAGGTCAAGATCGGCGAGAAGCTTGCCTTTTTGCGCAAGCTCGATGAAGAGGCCGGCGAGGGCAACTGAAGATCAGCCGGCGCGGAGCGCCCCGGCATGGCCTTGACTGCGGGTTATCACCAGGTTTTGACGAACGGGATGGGTCTGTTGGCCTCCTACAATCCCGCTCGCCTGCAAGATTGAAGGCTGAGCTGGGCCCGCGCCATACACAAGACGCGGGCCTTTGTTTTAGTTAGGCCCGCAGGGCAAGCTTGTGAGAATCTGGGAGCTACCCCACAAGGGCGGCTCCATTGGGAGAGTTCGATGGATACCTTGATCCAGCAGGTCGTCAACGGCCTGGTGCTGGGCAGCATGTATGCCTTGGTGGCCCTGGGCTACACCATGGTGTACGGCATCATCAACCTGATCAATTTCGCCCATGGCGAAATCCTGATGGTGGGCGCCCTGGTGAGCTGGAGTGTGGTCGGCGCCTTGAGCGAGACCGGCATGCCCGGCTGGGCCATGATGGGCGTGGCGCTGTGCTGCGCCATAGTCATCTGCACCATCCTGAACTTCGTGATCGAGAAGATTGCCTACCGGCCGCTGCGCAATGCGCCGCGCCTGGCGCCGCTGATCACGGCCATGGGCATGTCGCTGCTCCTGCAGACGGTGGCCATGATCATCTGGAAGCCCAATCCCAAGGCTTTCCCGCAATTGCTGCCCGATGTGCATTACCAGGTCGCGGGTTCCACGGCCGTGATCACGCTGACGCAATGCGTGATCCTCGGGCTGACCGTGGCGATCCTGGCGGCGCTCCTGTGGCTGGTCAACAGCACCAAGCTGGGCCGCGCCATGCGCGCCACGGCCGAGAACCCGCGCGTGGCCTCGCTGATGGGCGTCAAGCCCGACTTCATCATCTCGACCACCTTTGTCATCGGCGCCGCGCTGGCTGCCGTGGCCGGCCTGATGCTGGCTGCAAAGGATGGCTCGGTCACCCACATGATGGGCTTCACGCCCGGCCTGAAGGCCTTCACGGCCGCGGTGCTGGGCGGCATCGGCAACCTGGCCGGGGCGATGCTTGGCGGACTGCTGCTGGGCCTGCTGGAGGCCATCGGCGGCAACTACCTGGGCGACATCACCGGCGACGTGCTGGGCAGCAACTATGTCGACATCTTTGCCTTCATGGCGCTGATCCTCGTGCTGACGCTGCGACCTTCGGGCTTGCTGGGCGAGCGCGTGGCGGACCGGGCCTGAGGAGCTGACGATCATGCAAACCAAGAACAAGTTTGTGCTCTATGCGGTGGTGGCCGTGGCCCTGCTGCTGATGCCGGGCATCTGCGCCTCGCTGGGCCTGGGCAACGGCCCGATGCGCATCATCGACCTCGCCCTGCTGTACGTGATGCTGGCCCTGGGCCTCAATATCGTGGTCGGCTATGCGGGCCTGCTGGACCTTGGCTACGTGGCCTTCTATGCGCTCGGTGCCTATATGTTCGGCCTGCTGGCGAGCCCGCAGTTGAGCCAGAACTTTGAAGCCTTTGCCGCCGCCTTCCCCAATGGCGTGCACATGCCGCTGTGGCTGCTGATACCGGCGGGCGCGGCGCTGGCGGCGCTGGCCGGCGTGCTGCTCGGCGCCCCGACGCTGAAGTTGCGCGGCGACTACCTCGCCATCGTGACCCTGGGCTTCGGCGAAATCATCCGGGTGTTCATGAACAACCTGGACAACGTCACCAACGGCCCGCGCGGCATCGGTGAGATCGACGGCATCCATTTCTGGGGCTACGACCTCAGCAAGCCGCTGGAGCTGATGGGCTTCACGGTGCCGCCGATCACGCAGTACTACTACCTGTTCCTGGCCCTGGTGCTGGCCAGCATCCTGATCTGCTACCGGCTCGAGACCTCGCGCATCGGCCGCGCCTGGATGGCGATCCGCGAAGACGAAATCGCGGCCAAGGCCATGGGCATCAACACCCGCAACATGAAGCTGCTGGCCTTCGGCATGGGGGCGACTTTCGGCGGCGTGGCCGGCTCGATGTTCGCGGCCTTCCAGGGCTTTGTCTCGCCCGAGTCCTTCAGCCTGCAGGAGTCGGTGATGATCGTCGCCATGGTCGTGCTGGGCGGCATCGGTCACATCCCGGGCGTGGTGCTGGGTGCGCTGCTGCTGGCGGCCCTGCCGGAAGTGCTGCGCTATGTGGCCGGCCCCTTGCAGGAGATGAGCGATGGCCGGCTTGATGCCGCCATCCTGCGCCAGCTCCTGATTGCACTGGCCATGATCGGCGTGATGCTGCTGCGTCCGCGAGGCCTGTGGCCTGCGCCCGAGCACGGCAAGGCCGCGCCCAAGGCTGCGAATTGAGGCGCTGAAATGACAACGACTACTGATTTCGTTCTGAACGTGAGCGGCGTCTCCAAGCGCTTCGGCGGCCTGCAGGCCTTGTCCGGCGTGGCGCTGAAGATCGGCCGCGGCCAGGTCTATGGCCTGATCGGCCCGAACGGCGCCGGCAAGACGACGTTCTTCAATGTGCTGACCGGCCTGTACACGCCGGACGCCGGCTCGTTCGAGCTGGGCGGCCAGGCCTACAAGCCGCAGGCCGTGCATCAGGTGGCCAAGGCCGGCATTGCCCGCACCTTCCAGAACATCCGCCTCTTTGCCGAGATGTCGGCACTCGAGAACGTGATGGTGGGCCGCCACGTGCGAAGCCAATCGGGCATCTTCGGCGCCATCTTCCGCACATCTGGCTTCAAGGCCGAGGAAGCGGCGATTGCCAAGCGCGCACAGGAACTGCTGGACTATGTGGGCATCGGCCACATGGCCGAATTCAAGGCCCGTACGCTGAGTTATGGCGATCAGCGCCGCCTGGAAATCGCCCGCGCGCTGGCCACTGATCCGCAACTGATTGCGCTCGACGAACCGGCTGCTGGCATGAACGCCACCGAGAAGGTCGTGCTGCGCGAGCTGATCGACCGCATCCGCAACGACGGCCGCACCATCCTCCTGATCGAGCACGACGTGAAGCTGGTGATGGGGCTGTGCGATCGCGTCACGGTGCTGGACTATGGCAAGCAGATCGCCGAAGGTACGCCCGCCGAAGTGCAGCGCAACGAGAAGGTCATCGAGGCCTATCTGGGTGCCCATGCGGCCCACTGACGAGAAGAAGAACAAGATGGCAGCAATTGACGAAGGCAACATCCTGCTCGCGGTGAGTGGGCTCAAGGTGGCCTATGGCGGCATCCAGGCTGTCAAGGGCGTGGATTTCGAGGTGCGGCAGGGCGAGCTGGTCAGCCTGATCGGTGCCAACGGCGCCGGCAAGTCCACCACCTTGAAGGCGATCACCGGCCTGCAGCCCAGCAACGCAGGCGAAGTTCGCTACATGGGGCGCGTGATCAAGGGCCAAGGCGCCTGGGACCTGGTCAAGCAGGGGCTGGTGATGGTGCCCGAGGGTCGTGGCACCTTCACGCGCATGACCATCACCGAGAACCTGCAGATGGGCGCCTACATCCGCAATGACAAGAAAGAAATCGAGGCCGACATCGAGAAGGTGTTCGCCTTGTTCCCGCGCCTGAAGGAGCGCCGCAAGCAACTGGCCGGCACCATGTCGGGCGGCGAGCAGCAGATGCTGGCCATGGGCCGCGCTCTGATGGCACGCCCCAAGCTCCTGCTGCTGGACGAACCCTCGATGGGCCTCTCGCCCATCATGGTCGACAAGATCTTCGAGGTGGTGAACGACATTCACCAGCAGGGCGTGACCGTGCTGCTCGTCGAACAGAACGCGAGCCGTGCGCTGCAGCTGGCCAACCGCGGCTATGTGATGGAGTCGGGCGAGGTGACGATGAGCGGTGCTGGCGAAGAGCTGCTCAACGACCCCAAGGTGCGGGCTGCATATCTGGGCGAATAAGTCGCCTCGGCACAAAAAGAAAGGCGGCCCGCAGGCCGCCTTTTTGTCGCCGACTGAATAGCTTCAGGCGGGCTTGACCAGCAGTGAGCGGGCCCAGGCGTCCGCCACGCGGCCCGGCGTCGAACCTTCGCTCTTCACGCGTTCCAGCAGCTCGGCCACGCGGTTGGCGATCAGGGCGACTTCGGCCATCACGGCGTTCTCTTCGCCTTCGCCGCGGTACTCGCGGGCCACGCTGATGATGCCGCCGGCATTCACGAGGTAGTCGGGCAGGTAGGTGATGCCGCGGGCTTGCAGCGCATCGCCGTCAGCGGCGGTGGCCAGCTGGTTGTTGGCAGCGCCAGCGATCAGCTTGGCCTTCAGCGTCGGAATTGACTGGATGTTCAGCGAGGCGCCCAGGGCGCAAGGCGCCAGCACGTCTACGTCGGCCGACAGGATTTCATTGATGCCCACGGCTTGCGCGCCTAGTTGCTCTTGAGCGCGCTGCACCTTGGCAGCGTCCACGTCGGCCACCACGAGCTTGGCGCCGGCCTTGTGCAGGTACTCGGCCAGATGCCAGCCCACGGCACCCAGGCCTTGCAGGGCGACGCGCACGCCTTCCAGCGACTCACGGCCCAGCACCAGCCGCGCGCCTCGCTCGATGGAGACGAACACGCCATAGGCGGTCTTGGGGCTCGGGTCACCACCGAAGGCGCCAGCGCGCGGAATGCCCGAGACGAATTGGGTGGTGGCCTGCATGCCCAGCATGTCGGCGGTCGTGGTGCCCACGTCTTCAGCGGTGATGTAGGCGCCTTCCAGCGACTGCACGGCGCGGCCGAAAGCGGCGAACAGCGCGGCACGGTCCTTGATGACGGCGGGCTTCAGGATTACGGCCTTGCCGCCGCCGAAGGGCAGATTGGCCAGCGCGTTCTTCAGGCTCATGCCTTGCGAGAGGCGCAGCGCGTCGTTCAGCGCGGCCAGTTCGTTGTCGTAGCTCCAGACGCGGCAGCCACCGAAGGCCGGGCCACGGGCGGTGCTGTGCACGGCCAGGATGGCCTTGAGGCCGGTCTCTTCATCGGCGGCCAGCAGCACGCGCTCATGCGGAGCCTGGTCGGGCAGGCCGAACAGCGAAGAGGGCAGGGAGGCGGTGGGCGCAGTTTGGAGCGCGCGGGCGAGGTCGGAGACGGCGTTCATGGTCGTGCTTGGCATTCGTGATGCGTTCGTGGAGCCAGCCGGGGAGGCCGGGCGGTATGCCGCTTGTGGCAGCGCCACGAATTTTAGGTGCGCAGGGCAGCAACAGCCTTCGCCAGCTGTGCATCAAGCCATGCCAAGCTGGCATGCCTTCACGGAGTGCCGCCTTTCAGGGGTCCTGAAAGCCACCGGCTCGCAGCGTCACCACCAGGGTGTCGCGGTGGCCATGGCCTCCGTCCGGCTGGATCGGCGTGGTTTCGTGGATCACACGCTCATCGTCCAGCAGGAGCAGCGTCCACGGCTGGGTCATGGTGAAACGCTGGCCTTGCGGGCCGGCGGCTTCAAAGACGCGTGACTCGCCGCCCTTGATATGATGGCGGTTGATCAGGAACACGGCGACGAGGTCGACGCCATCGCGATGCGCGCCTTCAGGCGTCGGGCGGCCGATGCCGTCGGTGGTGTCGATGCGGAACTGATGCGCTTCGACGAACCAGGGTTTCTCGCCCTTGAGCCCTGAAGCAATGGAGGCCAGGCCGCGCAGCAATTGCTGCCAGGCGGGCAGGGCGGTGGCCGCCTGCTCCATCGGCTCGAACAGGCGCTCGATGCCGCCGTGCAGGGCGTTGTAGTCCAGCGGCTGCCAGTGCGCGCGGTGCGGGCTTTGAATGACTTCATCGCCATCGACGACGAAGCAGCTGTGGCGGCGGAAGCGGTAGCGGCCGCCGTCTTTCAGGAAGTTGTCGGGGGGGAGCTTGTCCCAGTAGCCGCTGAGCCTTGCGAGCTGCTCAGGCTGAACACCGAAGAAAGACTGAACGAGATCTGGCGCGATGACTGCATGCCCGAGGTCATGCAGTTGAGTCTGGAACTTCTCTGCGTTGACATAGGGCGGCTGGAACATCATTCAGCCCCTTGCTTGTCGGCTTCGGACGTGAACGAGTCCGCGTAGAACTCATCATCCGGCAGCGAGCATTGCGCGACGAAATCGCGGTGCGCCGATTCCACGACGATGGGCGCGCCGCAGGCATAGACCTGGTGGCCCGAGAGGTCGGGCAGGTCGGCCACCACCTGCTGGTGGACGAAGCCGGTGCGGCCGGTCCAGGCGTCTTCGGGCTTGGGCTCCGACAGAACGGGGATGTATTCCAGTGTGCCCATCGTGGCCGCAGCGTTCAACGCCCAGTCGTGCAGGTACAGATCGGCCTTGCTGCGGCAGCCCCAGTAGAGCTTGAGCGGCCGCGTCAGGCCCAGATGCTGGATGCGCTCGATGATGGCCTTGATCGGCGCGAAGCCGGTGCCGCTGGCCAGCAGCACGATGGCCTTGTCGCTGTCCTCGCGCAGGAAGAAGCTGCCGAAGGGGCCTTCCATGCGCAGGATGTCTTTTTCCTTCATTGCGCCGAACACATGGTCGGTGAACTTGCCGCCGGCCATGTGGCGGATGTGCAGTTCGATGGCGGCTGGCGTGCCCAGGTTGTGCGGTGCATTGGCCATGCTGTAGCTGCGGCGCGCGCCGTCGCGCAGGATGAACTCCACGTACTGGCCGGCATGGAACTGGAAGTTCTGCGTGGCCGGCAGTTGCAGCTTGATCACGGCAACATCGCTGGCCGGCTTCTCGATGCTCATCACGCGGCTGGGCAGCTTCAGCACCGCGAACTCGCCGGCACCGGGCACGGTGCGCGCTTCCAGCACGCAGTCGGTCTGCGGCTTGGCGCAGCAGGTCAGAACGAAGCCGGCGGCTTCTTCCTCGACGCTCAAGGCCTTGTGCTGATGCTCGCGATGCACGACCTTGCCTTCCAGCAGCTTGCTCTTGCAGGAGCCGCAGGCGCCGTCGCGGCAGCCGTAAGGCAAGCCCACGCCGGCACGGATGGCCGCGGCCAGCATGGTTTCATCGCTGTCGACTTCAAAGACGCGGCCGCTGGGCTGGACGGTGACCTGCAGATTCATGGGCGGGAAGGGTGCGAACGTGGACAAAAAAACCGCGGCCCGCGCAAGAAGCCGCGGGCCGTACACTCGGGCGCCATTTTGCCTGAGCCGCCAATGTCCCTGCCTTCGTCACCCCTGCGCCGGCCGCGTTTGCTGATTGTTGGCTGTGGCGACGTCGGCATGCGGGTGTTGAAGCTCCTTGCTTCGCGCTGGCAGGTTTTTGCCCTGACCTCGAGTGCAGAGCGCTTCGCGGCGTTGCGTGATGCAGGTGCATTGCCATTGCTCGGCAATCTCGACGAGCCAGCCACTCTGTCGCGGCTGGCGGGGCTGGCTGAACATGTGCTGCACATGGCGCCACCGGCCTCCGTGGGCGCCACCGACGAACGAAGCCGTCACCTCTTGCAGGCACTTGCACTGCGCAAGGCCCCGCGAAGCCTCATCTATGTCAGCACGACGGGCGTCTACGGCGATTGCGGCGGCGCGCGCTTTGATGAGACGCGAGCCACGGCGCCGGCCACCGAGCGGGGCCAGCGTCGGGTCGATGCCGAGCAGCAGCTCCGTCTGTTTGCGCGTCGCTTCGGCACGCGCGTGAGCTTGCTGCGTGTGCCAGGCATCTATGCGCCTGATCGCCCAGGCGGCCATCCGCGCGAGCGCCTGCTCAGTGGTGCGCCGGTGCTGCGGCGCGAAGATGATGTCTACACCAATCACATCCATGCCGACGATCTGGCGCGAGCTTGCGTGGCGGCACTCTTTCACGCGCTGCCTCAGCGGGCGGTGCATGTCTGCGATGACACCGAACTCCTGATGGGCGACTATTTCGACCTGGCAGCCGAACTCTGCGGCCTGGCGCGGCCGCCGCGCTTGAGCCGGGCCGAGGCTGCGGCACAGATGAGCCCGGTGCGCCTCTCGTTCATGAGTGAATCGCGACGGCTCGCCAATGTCCGTCTGAAGCGCGAGCTGCGCCTGAAGCTGCGCTATCCGACGGTGCGCGAAGGCCTGGTCTAGCGATTCAGCGCAGGCGGCGAGGGCCGCGCGTACGCCAATACCGGATCAGCAGGTAGGCGCCCAGCATGCCGCCCAGGTGGGCGAAGTGGGCAACGTTGGTCGGGCCGAAGTCCAGCAGGCGCGTGCCCAGCAGCAACTCCAGCGTGCCGAAGATGGCGACGAAGTACTTGGCCTTCATCGGAATCGGCGGGATCAGCGGCGTGATGATGCGATTCGGGAACAGCATGCCGAAGGACAGCAGCAGCGCGAACAGAGCGCCAGACGCGCCGACCGTGGGCGCGTTGGAATGCATCAGCGCCGAGAACACCAGCTGTGCCAGCGCGGCCGTCAACGCGCCGGCGATCAGCAGCTGCGCATAGCGGCGGCGGCCCCAGACGCGCTCCAGCTCCGAGCCAAACATCCACAGGCCCAGCATGTTGAACAGCAGATGGGTGAAGCCGCCATGCAGGAAGGCGTAGCTCAATGGCTGCCAGGGCATGAAGTTGCCGGACTGCAGTGGCCAAAGCGCGAACCAGCCGGCACCCGGAACAAGCTCGAACAGAAAGTACACGCCCACGCAGGCCAGGATCAGGGCTTTGGTCAGCGGTGGCAGTTGGGGCATGGTCTTGTTGGCGTGTCGACGTGGGCGGAAGGCCCCAGTGTATGCGGCAGGCGCCCATGGGACGGACGCAAAAAAGCCCCGACATGCGGGGCGATCTGCCAAGACTTCGTCAGCTGATTTTGACCTGGTGCCCGGGGCCGGACTCGAACCGGCACACCTTGCGGCGGGGGATTTTGAGTCCCCTGCGTCTACCGATTTCGCCACCCGGGCCAGGGGCAAAACCTGCTGAGCTATGGATTATGCCATGTGCACAGGGCTTCTCCGGGGCTGCCACAATGCTCGCCATGGAAAGACCGCAGCAAGCCCATTACCAGACCCTCGAAGACGTGATCGGCAACACGCCGCTGATCCGATTGCAGCGCCTTGTCGGCGCCGATCAGGCCGCGCGCGGCAATGTGATCCTGGCCAAGCTGGAGGGCAACAACCCGGCCGGCTCCGTGAAGGACCGGCCCGCCATCAGCATGATCCGGCGCGCCGAAGAACGTGGCGAAATCAAGCCGGGCGACACGCTGATTGAAGCCACTTCCGGCAATACCGGCATCGCGCTGGCCATGGCTGCGGCCGTGCGTGGCTATCGCATGGTTTTGATAATGCCGGAGGACCTGTCGATCGAGCGGGCCCAGACGATGAAGGCCTTCGGGGCCGAACTGATCTTGACGCCGCGCTCAGGTGGCATGGAATACGCCCGCGACCTGGCCGAGCAGATGCAGCGCGATGGCAAGGGCCGAGTGCTCGACCAGTTCGCCAACGTAGACAACCCGCGTGTCCACTACGAAACCACGGGCCCCGAGATCTGGCGCGATACCGGCGGGCGTATCACCCACTTTGTCAGCGCCATGGGCACCACCGGCACCATCACTGGCACCTCGCGATTCCTGAAGGAACAGAACGCAGCCGTACGCATCATTGGCGCCCAGCCATCGGAAGGCTCGCGCATTCCGGGCATCCGCAAGTGGCCCGAGGCCTATCTGCCCAAGATCTACGACCCCAGCGCGGTGGACGAGCTGATCCTGGTCAGCCAGGCCGATGCCGAAGACATGGCGCGCCGCCTGGCGCGGGAAGAGGGCCTGTTTGCGGGCATCTCGGCCGCTGGTGCCTGTTGGGCCGCGCTGCAGCTGGCACGCACGGTGAGCGATGCCACCATCGTCTTCGTCGTCTGCGACCGCGGCGATCGCTACCTCTCCACCGGCGTCTTTCCCGCATGACAGGTGGCGGCAACTACCGCTTCTGCCCGCAGTGCGCGGGTCCGCTGGCCTGGCTGGTTCAGGATGAGGACAGTGGCCCGAAGGAGCGGCTGCGCTGTGCCGCCTGCGCCTATACGCACTGGAACAACCCGACGCCTGTGCTCGCCGCGGTGGTGGAATGCCTGGACCGTGAGGGTCAGGTCTTGCTGGCCCGCAATGCGGCCTGGCCGGGCCGCTTCTTTGGCTTGATCACCGGCTTCATGGAGGCTGGCGAGACGCCTGAAGCCGGCATCTGCCGCGAGCTGCTGGAAGAAACCGGGCTTGAGGCCGTATCAGTGCCAGCGCTGATCGGCGTCTACGATTTCCAGCGCATGAACCAGGTCATCATTGCCTACCATGTGCCGGCGCGCGGTGAGATCTGCCTCTCCCCCGAGCTGGCCGAGTACAAGCTGCTGCCGCCCGCCGAGGTGCGCTGCTGGCCGGCCGGTACCGGACAGGCGATGGCGCAGTGGCTGCGCTCCCGCGGCATCGAGCCCCAATGGCTTGAACTTCCCAAGCCCTAGAATCGACGCCAAACGACTGAGGCATATGTCCATGAACATCCACAAGGAAATCGACACCCGCGGCCTCAACTGCCCGCTGCCCATCCTCAAGGCCAAGAAGGCCTTGGCAGAGATGGAGAGTGGCCAGCTGCTGAAGGTGGTGGCCACCGACCCCGGCTCTATGCGTGATTTCCAGGCGTTTGCGCGCCAGACCGGCAATGAGCTGGTCGAGCAGGCCAACCAAGCCGATGAGTTCATTCATGTGCTGAAGCGCCGCTGAATCTGCTCGACCCGGAAAAGAACAAGGGCCCGTCATCACTGACGGGCCCTTCCCAATTTCTGGCGGAGCAGGCGGGATTCGAACCCGCGGTGGGCTATTAACCCACACACGCTTTCCAGGCGTGCGACTTAAACCACTCATCCACCGCTCCGAAGCCCGCCATTCTAGCCTAGATTTTTGGGCGTTCTGAGCAGTTCAGGACTTGAGAGTGGGAGCTTTCATCAAGGCCATGGCAGTGCCGATCAGGCCTGAGACCTCACTCATATTGCCGGGCACGATCATCGTGTTGTTCTTCTGGGCCAACTGGGCGTAGGCGTCAACCGCTTTCTCGGCCACCTTCAGCTGCACGGCCTGGTCGCCGCCGGGCTGCTGGATGGAGGCGGCGATCTTGCGGATGGCGTCCGCCGTGGCATCTGCGACAGCCGTGATTGCCGCGGCTTCACCCAGGGCCTTGTTGATCTCGGCCTGCTTCTGGCCTTCGGAGCGGGCGATGGCCGCCTCGCGCTCGCCGGTGGCGATGTTGATTTGCTCCTGGCGGCGACCTTCTGAGGCGGCGATCAGGGCGCGCTTTTCGCGCTCGGCGGTGATTTGTGCCTGCATGGAGTGCAGGATGGCGGGCGGCGGGGTCAGGTCCTTGATCTCGTAGCGCAGCACCTTCACGCCCCAGTTCAATGCCGCCTCGTCCAGGGCCTCCACCACGGAGGTGTTGATGACGGCGCGCTCCTCGAAGGTGCGGTCGAGTTCCATGCGGCCGATCACCGAGCGCAGGGTTGTCTGGGCGAGCTGGGTGATGGCAGTGATGTAGTTGCTGGAGCCATAGCTGGCGCGCATCGCATCGGTCACCTGGAAGTAGAGGATGCCATCCACCGTCAGCTGGGTATTGTCCTTGGTGATGCAGACCTGGCTCGGCACGTCGAGCGGGATTTCCTTCAGGGAGTGCTTGTAGGCCAGGCGATCGACAAAGGGCACCAGGAAGTTCAATCCCGGCGTGAGTGTGCCGTGATAGCGGCCCAGGCGTTCAACCACCCAGGCATGCTGCTGCGGCACGACCTTGACCGACTGGATGACAAAGACGGCTGCGACGATCAGCAGCACCAGCGCAACGATTTCCATGCATCTCCCCTTGCTTGATGTTGATTTGGATCTTGAGCGGATTCAGGCCGCGTCGAGCAGCAGGCAGTTGCCGTCGACAGCCCTGATGACAAAGCGGCCGCTGTGTGGCTGACCTTCACCCTGGAAGCGTGCCTGCCAATCGGCGCCACGGTACTTGACGGTGGTGCGGCCGTCCTTGGCCCAGTGCTGGACCTGCACGGTTTGACCAATGTCCAGGTTGACGTCGCGATCTGCATGGGCGGGCAAGCGAACCTGCTTGCTGCGGCGCATGTGCCAGAGTGCGACTGCGGCACCGCCGATGACGGCGCCAGTCACCATCTGGATCGGCAAGCTCAGCCCGAGGTGTGCTGCGAGTGCGGCAGCAGCAGCGCCGACGGCCAGCATCAGCAGATAGAAGGTGCCCGTTGCCAGTTCGGCTGCGACCAGCAGGCCGGCGACGATCCACCAGGCGATGGCTTGATTCATGGCTCCCCCATTTGTTGCAAATGAGTGTAGCGCCGGCCCCGGAGTGCCCAGCCCGTTCTGTTTGTGCGACAAACAGGGGTGGCGTCTTGCGTCGCGGGCGCTTGGCCCTACACTTCGCGCCTTTCGTTTTTCTGCTCAGCGCCCTCTGGAGGCCAAGCCATGCTGCGTTTTCGTTTTCCCATCGTCATCATCGACGAGGACTACCGCTCCGAGAACACCTCGGGTCTGGGCATCCGCGCCCTGGCTGACGCCATTCAGAAAGAGGGCTTCGAGGTGCTGGGCGTCACCAGCTACGGCGACCTTTCGCAATTTGCCCAGCAGCAGAGCCGCGCGGGCGCCTTCATCCTCTCGATCGACGACGAGGAGTTCACGCCCGGCCCCGAGCTTGATCCGGCCGTCTTGAATCTGCGCAAGTTCATCG
Organism: Paucibacter sp. JuS9; assembly: GCF_044043925.2. Lineage (NCBI taxonomy): Bacteria > Pseudomonadati > Pseudomonadota > Betaproteobacteria > Burkholderiales > Sphaerotilaceae > Roseateles > Paucibacter sp. JuS9. The sequence continues at coordinate 1,982,125 of NZ_CP194172.1, read as the reverse complement.
AGGAAATCCGCTTCAAGAATGCGGACATCCCGATCTACGTCTATGGCGAAACACGCACCTCGCAGCACTTGCCCAACGATGTGCTGCGCGAGCTGCATGGCTTCATCCACATGTTCGAGGACACGCCGGAGTTTGTGGCCCGCCACATCATCCGGGAGGCCAAGAGCTACCTCGACGGCCTCGCGCCGCCGTTCTTCAAGGCGCTGATGGATTACGCGCAGGACGGCTCCTACAGCTGGCACTGCCCGGGCCACTCGGGTGGTGTTGCCTTCCTGAAGAGCCCGGTGGGTCAGATGTTCCACCAGTTCTTCGGCGAGAACATGCTGCGCGCCGACGTCTGCAATGCGGTTGAAGAGCTGGGCCAGCTGCTCGACCACACCGGCCCGGTTGCTGCTTCAGAGAAGAATGCAGCGCGCATCTTCAACGCCGACCACTGCTTCTTCGTCACCAACGGCACGTCGACGTCCAACAAGATGGTCTGGCACCACACAGTGGCACCGGGCGATGTGGTGGTGGTGGACCGCAACTGCCACAAGTCCATCCTGCACTCGATCATCATGACCGGCGCCGTGCCCGTGTTCATGACACCGACGCGCAACCACTACGGCATCATCGGCCCGATCCCCGAAAGCGAGTTCTCGCCCGAGGTGATCCGCAAGAAAATTGCCAAGAACCCGCTGCTCAAGGGTGTGGACGCCAAGAAGGTCAAGCCGCGCATCATGACGCTGACGCAGAGCACCTATGACGGCGTGCTCTACAACACCGAGACGATCAAGGCAAAGCTCGACGGCTGGATCGACACGCTGCATTTCGACGAGGCCTGGCTGCCGCATGCGGCCTTCCATGGCTTCTACGGCTCCTACCATTCGATGGGCAAGAACCGCCCGCGCCCGAAAGAGGCGATGGTGTATGCCACGCAATCCACGCACAAGCTGCTGGCCGGCATCAGCCAGGCTTCGCAGGTGCTCGTGCAGGACGCACAGAACGTCAAGCTGGACAAGCATTTGTTCAACGAGGCTTACCTGATGCACACCTCGACCAGCCCGCAGTACTCGATCATTGCGAGCTGCGATGTGGCTGCCGCGATGATGGACGCGCCTGGCGGCCCGGCCCTGGTGGAAGAGAGCATTTCCGAGGCGCTGGACTTCCGCCGCGCCATGCGCAAGGTCGAGGCCGACTACGACAAGGACTGGTGGTTCAAGGTCTGGGGTCCGGACAAGCTGGCCGACGAAGGCATCGGCAAGCCGGCAGACTGGATGCTCAAGGCCAACCAGAAGTGGCACGGCTTCGGCAACCTGGCTTCGGGCTTCAATATGTTGGACCCGATCAAGTCCACCATCATCACGCCCGGCCTGGACATGAGCGGCAAGTTCGCCAAGACCGGCATCCCGGCCAGCATCGTCACCAAGTTCCTGGCCGAGCATGGCGTGGTGGTGGAGAAGACGGGCCTGTATTCCTTCTTCATCCTGTTCACCATCGGCATCACCAAGGGCCGCTGGAACACGCTGCTGACCGCGTTGCAGCAGTTCAAGGACGACTACGACCGCAATGCGCCGTTGTGGCGCATCCTGCCGGAGTTCTGTGCCGCCCAACCGCGATATGAGCGCATGGGGCTGCGCGACCTCTGCCAGAGCATCCACGAGGCCTACGCCAAGGGCGACATCGCGCGTCTCACGACCGAGGTCTACCTGTCGGACCTCGAGCCGGCGATGAAGCCCAGCGATGCCTATGCCCATATCGCTCATCGCCGCACCGACCGCGTCGAGATCGACAAGCTCGAAGGCCGCGTGACGACCTCGCTGCTGACGCCTTACCCGCCAGGCATCCCGCTGCTGATTCCGGGCGAGCGCTTCAACAAGAAGATCGTGGATTACCTGAAGTTCACCCGTGACTTCAATGCCAAGTTCCCCGGCTTCGCCACGGATGTGCATGGCCTGGTGGAAGAGAAGGGCGAAGATGGCCGCTCGCGCTACTTCGTGGACTGTGTTTCCCTGAAGTGAGCGCGAGTCGGAAACAAAAAAACGGGGCCCAAGGGCCCCGTTTTCCATTGCTGATTCAGAGACTCAGGAGTCGCCGGCCAAGGCCACGTGGCTGAAACCACCATCCACATAGATGATTTCCGAGCTGATGCCGCCAGACAGGTCGGACAGCAGGAAGGCGGCCGTGTTGCCGACATCGTCGATCGTCACATTGCGGCGGATCGGCGTGGTGGCGGCGAAGGCCGACATCAGCTTTCCGAAGTCCTTGATGCCCGAGGCGGCCAGCGTCTTGATCGGGCCGGCCGAGATGCCGTTGACGCGGATGCCCTTGGCGCCCAGGTTGTAGGCCAGGTAGCGCACGCTGGCTTCCAGCGAAGCCTTGGCCAGGCCCATGGTGTTGTAGTTGGGCACGAAGCGCTCGGCGCCCAGGTAGCTCAAGGTGATCAGCGAGGCGTTGGCGCGCAGGCGCGGTGCGGCGGCCTTGGCCATGGCCGGGAAGCTGTAGGCCGAGATGTCATGGGCGATGCGATAGTTTTCGCGCGTCAGGCCGTCCAGGAAATCGCCGGCGATGGCGTCGCGCGGCGCGAAACCGATGGAATGGACGAAACCGTCGAACTCGGGCCAGACCTCGCCCAGCTGGGCAAACATGGCTTCGATCTGCTCGTCGCTGCTGACGTCGCAGTCGAAAATCAGCTTGGAATCAAACTCGGCGGCAAAATCGGTGATGCGCTCCTTGAAGCGCTCGCCCACATAGCTGAATGCCAGTTCGGCGCCTTCGCGGTGGCAGGCCTTGGCAATGCCGTAGGCAATCGAACGGTTGGACAATACGCCCGTGATCAGCAATCGCTTGCCGGCGAGAAAACCCATGGTGGCTCCTGTTTGTTGGTTATCGGGGCCGGATTTTGGCATGCCATGAGCCTCGCGGGCGGCATGCAGCTTGTCGGCATGGTGCTTGCATAGTACAATCCCGGCTTCGCTGGCAAGGCATGACGGCGAACGCAAGGCAAGTGCAGCAAGAGTCACAAGCGCAGTCAGCAAACTGATTGAGCCGAGGCGATTGCAGATGTGGGCGGATTCATCCAGCCCATTTTTTTTTGGCGAACGCCAAATGCATATGTAGCTGCACACCGGCCTTGCCCCGCGATCCCACGATTTTTTGAATCTGCGAGCGACAAAGAACCACGCATGAATTGGCAAGCGGCTGTTGAGAAAACCGTGACCGGCCTCGGTTACGAACTGGTGGACTGCGAACGCAGTGCTGCCGGCTTGCTGCGCGTGTACATCGACAAGCTGAGCGAAGAACTCGCCGCCGGCGCCTTCATCACGGTCGACGACTGCGAGAAGGTCACCCGCCAACTGCAGTATGTGCTCGAAGTCGAGAACGCACCTTACGAGCGTCTTGAAGTTTCTTCACCCGGCGTTGACCGCCCGCTGAAGAAGCTGGCCGACTACCAGCGATTCGCTGGCGAGGAAGTGCAGATCACGCTGCGCGTGGCCTTTCAGGGCCGCAAGAAATACAAGGGTCAGCTTCAGGCCGAAGGCGAGGGCTGGCGCCTCGTCTTCAACGACGGCAAGGCTGATCAAGCGCTGGATTTTTCCCTTGATGAGGTGCGCGAGGCCAGGCTGGTGCCGGCGCTGACCTTCAAGGGGCGCAATGCCCAGCCCAAGGAACTGCATTGGGCGGGCGAGACGGTGACCGAGGCCAAGAAGCCCAAGGCACCCAAGAAGCGCAGCAATGCAAAGGCGCGGCAGTCTGTCGAGACTGTTGGCGAAGATGAAAAGGTTGATGGAGGTCCTGATCAATGAACCGCGAACTGTTGATGCTGGTGGACGCGATTTCGCGCGAAAAGAGCGTGGAGCGCGATGTCGTGTTCGGCGCCGTTGAGGCTGCCCTGGCCTCGGCCACCAAGAAGCTGTATGGCACGGAAGTCGACATCCGTGTGGCCATTGATCGTGACTCCGGTGAGTACGAGACCTTCCGCCGCTGGCATGTCGTGCCCAACGAGGCCGGTCTGCAGAATGCCGATGCCGAGATCCTGCTGTTCGAAGCTCAGGAACAGATCGAAGACATCGAGATCGACGACCACATCGAAGAGCCGGTGGAATCGGTGCCGATCGGCCGTATCGGTGCCCAGGCCGCCAAGCAGGTCATCCTGCAGAAGATCCGCGACGCCGAGCGCGAGCAGTTGCTGAACGACTTCATGTCGCGCGGCGAGAAGATCTTCATGGGCACGGTCAAGCGCCTGGACAAGGGCGACATCATTGCCGAGTCGGGCCGCGTCGAAGGGCGCCTCAAGCGCGGCGAAATGATCCCCAAGGAGAACCTGCGCACCGGCGACCGCGTTCGCGCTGTCATCCTCGGCGTGGACCCCACCCAGCGCGGGCCGCAGATCATGCTCTCGCGCTCCTCGCCCGAGTTCATGAAGGAGCTGTTCGCGCAGGAAGTGCCTGAGATCGAACAAGGCCTGCTCGAGATCAAGAGCTGCGCCCGTGACTCCGGCAGCCGCGCCAAGATCGCGGTGCTCTCGCATGACAAGCGCGTCGACCCGATCGGCACCTGCGTCGGCGTCCGCGGTTCGCGCGTCAACGGCGTGACCAACGAGCTGGCCGGCGAGCGTGTGGACATCGTGCTGTGGTCGGAAGACCCGGCGCAGTTCGTCATCGGCGCGCTGGCCCCGGCCAATGTGCAGTCCATCGTGGTGGACGAAGAACGACATGCCATGGACGTGGTGGTTGACGAGGAAAACCTCGCCATCGCCATCGGCCGCGGCGGCCAGAACGTGCGGCTCGCTTCCGAGCTGACCGGCTGGCGCATCAACATCATGACGGCCGAGGAATCAGCGGCCAAGCATGAAATCGAATCGGAATCGGTGCGCAAGCTCTTCGTCGACAAGCTCGACGTGGACGAGGAAGTCGCCGATATCCTGATCGCCGAAGGATTCACCAGCCTGGAAGAAGTGGCCTACGTGCCTATGCAGGAAATGCTGGAAATCGAGGCCTTCGACGAGGACACGGTCAACGAGTTGCGCACCCGAGCCAAGGATGCGCTGCTGACCATGGAAATTGCCAAGGAAGAGAAGGTCGAGGAAGTGTCCCAAGACCTGCGTGATCTGGAAGGCGTGACGCCCGACCTGATCGCCAAGCTCGCCGATGGCGGCATCCACACACGCGACGACCTGGCCGACCTGGCCGTCGACGAACTCGTTGAACTGGCCGGCATGGACGAGGCTGATGCCCGCACCATGATCATGAAGGCCCGCGAACATTGGTTCACCGCCTGAGGCGCTGAAGACCAATCAATTCGCACAGCAGATTAAGCACAAGGATTCAACAATGGCTGTGACCACCGTCGCCCAGTTCGCCGCAGAGCTGAACAGGCCTGCAAGCACTCTCCTGGAGCAGCTGCAAGCCGCGGGCGTCAAGAAGGCGTCTGCAGAGGATGCCCTCAACGAGGCGGACAAGGAACGCCTGCTGGACTACCTGCGCACTGCGCACGGTACGGCCGGCGCTGACCGCAAGAAAATCACGCTGACGCGCAAGTCGACCAGCGAGATCAAGCAGGCCGATGCCAGCGGCAAGGCCCGCACCATCCAGGTCGAAGTGCGCAAGAAGCGCACCTTCGTCAAGCGCGACGACCTGCCCGCTGGTGTCGACGAAGCCGCAGCCGCAGCCGCGGAAGAGGCCGAGTTGCAGCGCCGCGAAGAGGAAGCTGAAAAGCAGGCCGAAGCACTGCGTCGCCAGGAAGAAGAGCTCGCAGCCAAGATGCGTGAGCGCGAAGAAGCCGAGCGCGCCGCCAAGGAAGCCGAAGAGCAACGCCGCCAGGAGCGCCTGGCTGCTGAAGCCCGCGCCGCCGAGGAAGCTGCTGAAGCAACGGCCAAGGCCGAGGCCGCCGCCAAGGCTGCTGCCGCTGCCGCCAAGAAGGGCGCCGCTGCGACCGCGTCTGCGGCTGCTGCACCTGCACCTGCCGCTGCGGTTGCTGAACCTGTGGCGCCGCCGCCGGCCCCGGTCGAGCCGCCCAAGCCCGCGCTGCGCGTGGTCAAGGCGACGGCTCCGGCTGCCGACGAGAAGCAGAAGCAAGCCGACCTGGAGCGCCGCCGCAAGGCCGCCGAGGCTGAGGCCGCTGCCATCCGCGCGATGATGAATGCGCCCAAGAAGGTCATGGTGGCCAAGAAGCCGGAAGAACCGAAGCCGGTTGAAGCCGCCGCCATCAAGGGCACGATCCACAAGAAGCCGGGCACGCCGGGCGCACCTGCCGCTGCAGGCACCGGTGCTGCCAAGCCGGGCGACAAGAAGTCGATCAAGTCAGAGAAGCTCTCAAGCAGCTGGGCCGACGACGCCGCCAAGAAGCGCGGTCTCAAGACGGTTGGAGCCGGCCCCACGGCTGGTGCTGGCGCCCGTCCGGGCTGGCGCGCTCCGGCCCGCGGTGGTGCGGGTGGCCGTCGCGGCAATGACCGCGGTGGTGATCGTGGTCAGTCGAACTTCGTCGCACCGGTCGAGCAACAGATTCAGGAAGTCCATGTACCCGAGACCATCTCGGTGGCCGACCTGGCACACAAGATGTCGATCAAGGCTTCGGAGCTGATCAAGCAGCTGATGAAGCTGGGCCAGATGGTCACCATCAACCAGCAGCTGGACCAGGAAACGGCCATGATCCTCGTCGAGGAAATGGGCCACAAGGCTTTCGCTGCCAAGCTGGACGATCCGGATGCCTTCCTCGAAGAAGAAGGCACGACCGAGCAGCAGCATGAATCGCTGCCGCGCGCTCCGGTGGTCACCGTCATGGGTCACGTCGACCACGGCAAGACCTCGCTGCTGGACTACATCCGCCGAGCCCGGGTCGCCGCTGGCGAAGCCGGTGGCATCACGCAGCACATTGGCGCGTATCACGTGGACACGCCGCGCGGCATGATCACCTTCCTGGACACCCCGGGTCACGCGGCCTTCACGGCCATGCGTGCTCGCGGCGCCAAGGCCACCGACATCGTCATCCTGGTGGTGGCGGCGGACGATGGTGTGATGCCCCAGACCAAGGAAGCCATCCACCATGCCAAGGCTGCGGGCGTGCCCATCGTCGTGGCGGTCACCAAGATCGACAAGCCTGATTCCAACCTCGAGCGCGTCAAGAGCGAGCTGGTGGGCGAGCAGGTGGTGCCGGAAGAATTCGGTGGCGATTCGCCGTTCGTGGGCGTGTCTTCCAAGACCGGCCAGGGCATCGACGACCTGCTGGAGCAAGTGCTGCTGCAGGCCGAAGTGCTGGAACTGAAGGCGCCGAAGGAGTCGATGGCCAAGGGCCTCGTGATCGAAGCCAAGCTGGACAAGGGCCGCGGCCCGGTCGCCACGGTGCTTGTGCAGAGCGGCACGCTCAAGCGCGGCGACGTGGTGCTGGCAGGTTCCACCTATGGACGCGTGCGCGCCATGCTGGACGAAGACGGCAAGGCCTGTGCCGAGGGCGGTCCTTCCATTCCGGTGGAAATCCAGGGCCTGACCGAAGTCCCGCAGGCCGGTGATGAATTCATGGTTCTGGCCGATGAGCGCCGAGCGCGCGAAATCGCCACCTTCCGTTCGGGCAAGTACCGCGACGTCAAGCTGGCCAAGCAGCAAGCTGCCAAGCTCGAGAACATGTTCAGCGAAATGGGCGGCGGCGACGTGCAGACCCTGCCGCTGATCATCAAGGCCGACGTGCAGGGTTCGCAGGAAGCTCTGGCCGCCTCGCTGCTCAAGCTCTCGACCGACGAAGTCAAGGTGCAGATCGTCCATGCGGCGGTCGGTGGCATCAGTGAGTCCGACGTCAACCTGGCGATCGCCTCCAAGGCGGTCATCATCGGCTTCAACGTGCGTGCCGACGTGCTGGCCCGCAAGCTGGCCGAAGGCAACTCGGTCGACCTGCGCTACTACAACATCATCTACGACGCCGTGGATGAGGTGAAGGCAGCGATGGCCGGCATGCTGGCGCCCGAGCAGCGCGAAGAAGCGCTGGGTACGGCAGAGATCCGCGTCGTGTTCGTGGCTTCCAAGATCGGTACCGTGGCCGGTTCCATGGTCACTTCGGGCCTCGTGCGTCGTGGTGCCAAGTTCCGCCTGCTGCGCGACAACATCGTCATCTACACCGGCGAGGTCGACTCGGTCCGCCGCGAGAAGGACGATGTCAAGGAAGTCAAGGAAGGCTTCGAGTGCGGTATCAAGCTCAAGAACTACAACGACATCGCGGAAGGCGATCAGCTGGAGTTCTTCGAGATCAAGGAAGTGGCACGAACGCTTTAACCAGCGGAGTTGGCCCCACCCAGCAGACCCCGCCTCCGAAACGAAGGCGGGGTTTGTTCTTGGGAGGCCGAGAAGGAGCTAAGACATGCGACACAAGAGAGCCATCCCCAACCGCGGTTTCCGCGTAGCCGACCAGATCCAGCGCGACCTGGCGGAGCTGATCCGTGAGTTGAAGGATCCACGCATCGGCATGGCCACCGTGAACGCGGTCGAGGTCACGCCCGACTACGCGCATGCCAAGGTCTTCTTCTCGGTGCTGGTCGGCGACCCGGCCGAAACCGAAGAGGCCTTGAACGAAGCTGCCGGTTTCCTGCGCAACGGCCTGTTCAAGCGCCTGCAGATTCATACCGTGCCGACGCTGCATTTTCATTACGACCGCACGATCGAACGCGCGGCCGAGCTGAGCTCGCTGATCTCCAAGGCCAACGCCACCCGCGCGCTGGACGACGAAGAGCACACGAACGACTGAACTCGCAAGAGACCTGACGTGACCGAAACCAGACCCCAGCGCCAGAGAGTTGTGCGCCGTGCCCTGCACGGCGTGCTGCTGCTCGACAAGCCGCTGGGCCTGTCCAGCAACGACGCTCTGCAGAAAGCCAAGTGGCTCCTGCGGGCGGAGAAGGCCGGGCACACGGGCACGCTCGACCCCTTGGCCACCGGCCTCCTGCCGCTTTGCTTCGGCGCGGCCACCAAGTTCAGCCAGGTCAGCCTTGACGCCGACAAGGCCTACGTTGCAATGCTGAAACTGGGCCAGACGACGACGACCGGCGATGCCGAGGGCGAAGTCCTGGAAACGCACGAAGTGGCCGTGACGCGTGAGCTGATAGCAGCTGCCTGCGCGAAATTCACCGGTGCCATCTCGCAAGTGCCGCCGATGTATTCGGCCCTGAAGCACGAAGGCAAGGCGCTGTACGACTATGCGCGCCAGGGCATCACGATTGAACGCGAAGCGCGTGCCGTGACGATTCACGGCATCGACATCGTCGACTGGCATGCTGACGCGCTGACCATCGCGGTCCGCTGCTCCAAGGGCACCTACATCCGCACGCTGGCCGAAGACATCGGCCGCGAGCTGGGCTGTGGCGCCCACCTGAGCGCCTTGCGCCGCACGGCCAGTGGCGCCGTCGATGTGCGAGACGCCATCAGCCTGGATGCCTTGGCTGCGATGACGGAAGCCGAGCGCGAGGCGCTCTTGCGTCCGCCCGATTGCTTGTTGGCCGACTGGCCGTCCATCAGCCTGGCTGATGAAGACGCCAGCCGGTTCCTGAATGGTCTGCGGCGTCGCGTTGCCGCCGCAGATGCACCGCATGTCCGGGTCTATGGGCCCGCCGCTCATGCCTTGTTGGGCAGCGCATCAATCGCCGCCGGTGAATTGATTCCCGGTCGTCTGTTGAGCCCGCAGGAAGTAAGCAGCCTGCTGAGCACTTGAGAATTTTTAGGAAAGTCGTCTTATGAGTACCCAGATCCGCAACATTGCCATCATTGCCCACGTTGACCATGGCAAGACCACGATGGTGGACCAGCTGCTGCGTCAAAGCGGCACCTTCGCCGACCACGAAAAGGTCGTCGACACCGTGATGGACAACAACGCCATCGAACGCGAGCGTGGCATCACCATCCTGGCCAAGAACTGCGCCGTGTCCTGGGAAGGCACGCACATCAACATCGTCGACACACCCGGACACGCGGACTTCGGCGGTGAAGTGGAGCGCGCGCTGTCCATGGTTGACGGCGTGGTGCTGCTGATCGACGCGCAGGAAGGCCCGATGCCGCAGACCCGCTTCGTGACCAAGAAGGCGCTGGCCCTGGGCCTCAAGCCCATCGTCGTGGTCAACAAGGTGGACAAGCCGGGCGCCAAGCCGGACGCCGTCGTCAACGCCGCGTTCGACCTGTTCGACAAGCTGGGCGCGACCGACGAGCAGCTGGACTTCCCGGTCGTCTATGCCTCGGGCATCAACGGCTGGAGCTCGCTGGTTGAAGGCGCGCCGGGCGAGAAGTGGGGCGAAGACATGTCGGCCCTGTTCAACACCGTGCTCAAGCATGTGCCGGCGCAGTCGGGTGACGCCAGCGCGCCGCTGCAGCTGCAGATCTCGGCACTGGACTTCTCGACCTTCGTCGGCCGCATCGGCGTGGGCCGCATCAGCCAGGGCACGATCAAGCCAGGCATGCAGGTCAAGGTCATGGAAGGCCCGGACGGCAAGTCCGTCAACGGCCGCATCAACCAGGTGCTGACCTTCCACGGCCTGGACCGCGTGCAGGTCACGGAAGCCGGCCCGGGCAATATCGTGCTGATCAACGGCATCGAGGAAATCGGCATCGGCGTGACCGTGACCGACCCGGCCAATCCGCTGCCGCTGCCCATGCTGAAGGTGGACGAGCCGACGTTGACGATGAACTTCTGCGTCAACACCAGCCCGCTGGCCGGTCGTGAAGGCAAGTACGTCACCAGCCGCCAGATCTGGGACCGCCTGCAGAAGGAACTGCAGCACAACGTGGCGCTGCGCGTTTCCGAGACTGACGAAGACGGCATCTTCGAAGTCTGCGGTCGCGGCGAACTGCACCTGACCATCCTCTTGGAAAACATGCGCCGTGAAGGCTACGAGCTGGCTGTCTCCAAGCCGCGCGTGATGTTCAAGGACATCGACGGCGTGAAGAGCGAGCCGATGGAGCTGGTGACGGCCGACGTGGAAGAAATCCACCAGGGCGGCGTCATGCAGGCCCTGGGCCTGCGCAAGGGCGAAATGCTGAACATGGAGCCGGACGGCCATGGCCGCGTGCGTCTCGAGTACCGCATTCCGGCGCGCGGCCTGATCGGCTTCGCCAACGAGTTCATGAACCTGACCCGCGGTTCGGGCCTGATCTCTTCGATCTTCGACGGCTACGAAGCCCACAAGGGCGACATCGGCGGCCGCAAGAACGGCGTGCTGATCTCGATGGACGACGGTGAAATCTTCACCTACGCCCTGGGCAAGCTTGACGACCGCGGCCGCATGTTCGTCAAGCCGAATGACCCGGTCTACGAAGGCATGATCGTCGGCATCCACAACCGCGACAACGACCTGGTCGTGAACGCCACCCGTACCAAGCAGCTGACCAACTTCCGCGTCAGCGGCAAGGAAGACGCGATCAAGATCACGCCGCCCATCGACCTGACGCTGGAATACGGTGTCGACTTCATCGACGACGACGAGCTGGTCGAAATCACGCCCAAGAGCGTGCGTGTCCGCAAGCGATTCCTCACGGAAAACGAACGCAAGCGCGCGTCGCGCGCTTGAGCGCACGACGCGCGCACTGCGCGGTCCAGTGAGCTCCCCCAGCCCCCTCCATGAGGGGGCTCCAGTCAGACAGACGCCCGCGCCCCGAAAGGGGCGCTCTCAATTCATGAGCCATCGTCGTGCCCTCCTGTTGATGATCCTGGTCACGCTGCTGTGGAGCACGGCGGGCGTGGTCACGCGGCATCTGGAGGCGGCGCGCAGTTTCGAGCTGACGTTCTGGCGCAGTGCGTTCAATGCGATCAGCCTCGTCGTGCTCTTGCGCTGGCTGCGCGGGCCGGCGTTCTGGGGGCAGCTGGTGCGGGCGCCGCGGCTGGTCTGGCTGTCGGGCGCCTTCTGGGGCCTGATGTTCACGGCCTTCATGGTGGCGCTCAGCATGGTCAGCGTCGCCACGGTGCTGGTGACGATGGCGCTCGGGCCCCTCTTCACGGCGCTGTTTTCGCGGGTTTTTCTGCGTCACCAGTTGCCGGTTCGCACCTGGGTGGCGATAGCGCTGGCCACGCTGGGCATCGCCTGGATGTTCTGGCAGGAGGCTGGTGAGGCGGGTGGGGCAGGGCTGTCGGGCATCCTGGTCGCCTTGCTGGTGCCGCTGGCAGGCGCCGGCAACTGGACGCTGCTGCAGCGCGCCACGCATGGCAGCGCCGACCCGGACGCGCCTGCGCCGGGGCAGGACATGCTGCCCGCGGTGCTGATAGGTGCCCTGATCTCGGCCGCGCTCACGCTGCCGCTGGCCTGGCCTTTCCAGGCGTCCGCCCACGACCTCGGCTTGCTGGGCTTCCTGGGCCTGTGCCAGTTGGCGATTCCCTGCCTGCTGGCTGTGCGCCTGTCCCGCGTACTGCCCGCGCCCGAGATCGCGCTGCTCGGCCAGCTGGAGGTGATCTTCGGCGTGCTGTGGGCCTGGCTGGGTGCCGGGGAAGCCCCGGCTGGCGCCACGCTCATCGGCGGTGCTATTGTGCTGGCCGCCCTGGCAGGCAATGAAATCCTGGCGCTACGGCAGCGCCGGTCACAATGAAGCAATCAAAGAAACTGGAGTTCCTGGCATGAGCGCCGCACCGTTGATCCCCCCGCTGCAATCCGAGGGCCAGGTCCTGGCCGAAGTCAACGGCTGCCTGGGGCTGATCACCTTGAACCGCGCGAACGCGCTGAATGCGCTGTCGCTGGCGATGATCCGTGACCTCACGGCACTCCTGAAGGCCTGGGCCGCAGCGCCGGCCATCGAAGCCGTGGTCATCCTCGGCGCCGGACGCGATGGCAAGCCTGCGGCTTTCTGCGCCGGTGGAGACATCCGCTTCTTCCATCAGGCCGCCCTGGCCGGTGACAAGGCGCTGAAAGACTTCTTCACTGAAGAGTACGCGCTGAACCACCTGATCCACGCCTATCCGAAACCCTATATCGCCTTGATGGATGGCGTGGTGATGGGCGGTGGCATGGGCATCAGCCAGGGCGCCAAGTTGCGCGTGCTGACCGAACATTCCAAGCTGGCCATGCCCGAGACCAATATCGGCCTGTTCCCCGACGTGGGCGGTGGCTGGTTCCTCGCGCAATGCCCGGGCAGCAGCGGCGAATGGCTGGCCCTGACCGGGCATGCCGTGGGTGCTGGCGACGCCATCGCCCTGGGTCTGGGCGACGTATTCGTGCGCAGCGGCGAGTTGCCCATCATCATCGAGGCCTTCCGTCGCGGTGAGCAGCCGAGCGCCGAGCATGTCGTGGCCACGGTGATGGAGCGGGTCGATCTCGCAGCGCCGGCCGACGACCTGGAGCTGCGTCGTCGCATCGACCTGCATTTCTCCAAGCCCACGGTGCTGGCGATCTGCGAGTCGCTGCAGGCCGCGGGCGATGCCTGGTCGATGGAGACGCTGGCCACCTTGCGCAAGCGTTCGCCGCTGATGCTGGCCGTCACGCTGGAACTGATCCGCCGCGCCCGCAAGCTGAGCCTCGCCGAAGACCTGCGCTTGGAGCGTGACCTGGTGCATCGCTGCTTCCATCTACGCCCTGGCGCGGCCTCGGAAACGGTGGAGGGCATCCGTGCGCTGGCGGTCGACAAGGACCACAGCCCGCGCTGGAACCCGGCGCGCATCGAAGACGTGACGCCGGCCATGGTGGCCGAGTTCTTCGCCAGCCCCTGGGCGCCGGCCGAGCATCCACTGCGCGGCCTGGCCTGAAGCTGATCAGGCGGGGCGTGGGGCGGCTGGCAGCGGCTTGCCGCTGCGGGCCAGCGCCTCGAATTCCTCGATAGGCACAGGGCGCGAGAACAGAAAGCCCTGGAAGATCCGGCAGCCCATGGCCTGCAAGGCCTGCAGCTGCGCATGGTTCTCCACACCTTCGGCCACCACTTCGAGACCGAGGTCCTCACCGAGGTGGACGATGGTGGCGGCGATCTTGGCTGCGCTCGCATCGCCAGGCAGGTCGCGCACAAAGCTCTGGTCGACCTTGATCTGATCCAGCGGCAGCAGCTTCAGATAGGCCAGCGAAGAAAAGCCGGTGCCGAAATCGTCCAGCGCCATGCGTATGCCCTGGCCGCGGATCTGCTCCATCTTGCTGCGCACGGCCTCGAAGTCCTCGACGAACATCGACTCGGTCAGCTCGAACTTGAGCGAGGCCGGCGGCGTCTCTGCTTCGTGCACGGTCCCCAGCAGCTTGGTGGTCGAGGCGCCGGAATAGAGCTGGGCCGAGCTGACATTGACGGACACGGTCAGCTGGCTCAGCACCGGATCATCTTCCCAGGCGTGCAGGGCCTTGCAGACGATGGCTGCGATCTGCTCGCCTGCCGGCACGATCAGGCCTGATCGCTCGGCCATCGGAATGAACTCGGCGGGCGAAACATAGCCCCGCTTGGAATGGCGCCAGCGCATCAGGGCTTCGGCACCGACGATGCGGCCATCCGCCGTGCACTGGGCCTGCAGATAGGCCTGGATTTCGCCGGTGGCCACGGCGCGGGCGAAATCGAGCTCGAGCGCCGAGGTTTCCTTGGCTTCGCGCAGCATGATGTCGATGATCATGAACAGCAGCACGGTGGCGCTGACCACGTTGATCACGGCACCCACGCGCCGCTGCGTCTCGTTCATGAAGTGCTCGTGGGCCAGATCGACCGGCGCCATTGCCAGCACGGCGAAGCAGGTCAGCACGATGATCACCACGGCGGCGCGCACCGCAAAGCGCTCATGCTGCAGCAGGAACACGCTATAGACCGTCAAGGGAACCATGTAGAGGTGCAGCGTGCGCGGCGCCACCACGGTGGGTATGTCCGCCAGGCCGGCCACGGTCAGCAGAAAGCCCAGGCAGACAAAGAGAAAGATCATGCCTGCCAGGCGCACCTGCTTGCGCTGCACCAGCCACAGCACCAGGCCGGCCGATGCCGCCAGGCCCAGGTCCAGCACCGTCAGCCAGAGCTGGTTCTTCAAGGCGAAGAAGCTGGCCCAGAAGGCAATGGTGCCGATGGTGAACCAGCTGCCCGTGATCAGCATGCGCCGGCGGCGGCGATCAAAGGGCTGCGGCAGGGTGCCTTCCGCATTGTTGAAGCGTGCCAGCAGTTGAGCTGGCGATGGCCAGCTCGACAGCGGCCGGCCGATCCCAAGCGACTCTTCGAGCATGCTGCTGGCTCTTTCCCACGCCGAGGCGTGATGGACGCGAAATCTTTTGGTCTTGCCAGCAATGTCCGCGAGTCCTTGATGCCGCGTCATCCGTATATGCGCCTAGTTGTGCGAATTTCGCCCAATTGCGGGACCTGAGTGCTTGGCCATAATCGCGCGCAACCCCGCAATGCCGCGCGCTGTCTGGCGCGGCCCATCCCCACGAAGGATTGTTCCCAGCCCATGCGCACAGACATCGAGATCGCCCAGGCGGCGACGCTACAGCCCATCGTTCCCCTGGCCGTACGGCGCCTGGGAGTCCCCGAAGGGTCCTTGAGCCCCTATGGCCGGTACAAGGCCAAGCTCTCGCTGGAACAGATCGAGAAGCTGCAAGGCCGACCTGACGGTCACCTGGTGCTGGTCACCGCCATCACGCCCACGCCGCCGGGCGAGGGCAAGACCACCACGACAGTGGGCCTCGGTGACGCGCTGAACCACATCGGTCAGAACGCCATCATCTGCCTGCGCGAGCCTTCGCTGGGGCCCTGTTTTGGCATGAAGGGCGGTGCGGCCGGTGGCGGCCTTGCGCAGATCGTGCCGATGGAGGACATCAACCTCCACTTCACCGGCGACTTCCATGCCATCGCGCTGGCCAACAACCTGCTGGCCGCGCTGATCGACAACCATGTCCACCATGGCAATGCGCTCGGCCTGGATGTGCGGCGCATCGTCTGGCGCCGCGTGGTCGACATGAACGACCGGGCCCTGCGTGAGATCACCGTCGCCCTCGGCGGCCCAGGCAATGGCTATCCGCGCGAAGACGGCTTCGACATCGTGGTGGCCTCCGAGGTGATGGCGATCCTGTGCCTGGCCACCTCGCTGGCCGACCTGAAGGAGAGGCTCGGTCGTATCGTGGTGGGCTACACGAGCGGCAAAGCGCCGATCACCGCGCGGCAGCTCAAGGCCGACGGCGCGATGGCCGCCCTCCTGAAAGACGCGCTGGCGCCCAACCTCGTGCAGACGCTCGAGGGCAATCCGGCCTTTGTGCACGGCGGGCCGTTTGCCAATATCGCGCATGGCTGCAATTCGCTGATCGCGACCCAGACGGCGCTCAAGCTGGCCGACTACGTGGTGACCGAAGCAGGCTTTGGCGCCGACCTCGGTGCCGAGAAGTTCATCGACATCAAGTGCCGGCAGTCGGGCCTGCGCCCGGGCTGCGCCGTCATCGTCGCCACGGTGCGAGCCTTGCGCCATCATGGTGGCGCCTTGCAGGGGCTGGAGGCGCTGCAGGAGGGCCTGGCCAATTTGCGCCGCCATGTTGCCAACGTGCGCCTGCACTATGGCCTGCCGGCCATCGTCTCGATCAACCGCTTCGATGGCGACACGCCGGAAGAGATTGCAATGATCGAGCGTGAATGCGCAGCACTCGAAGTGCCCTGCGTGCTGGCCTCGCATTGGGCCGAAGGTGGGGTGGGTGCGGCCGAGCTGGCGCATGAAGTGGTCAAGGCCTGTTCCAGCGGCGCGGCACGGATGCAGCTGCTCTATGAAGACGAACTGCCGCTGGACGAGAAGATCGCCGCGGTGGCGCGCAAGATCTATCACGCTGAATCGGTGGACTGGGAACCCAAGGCCCGTGCCCAGCTCGGCGAATTGCAGGCCCTGGGCTTTGGCGGCCTGCCGGTCTGCATTGCCAAGACGCAGTACTCCTTCAGCAGCGACGCCAAGCTGCTGGCTGCACCCATCGGCCATGCCTTGCGGGTGCGCGAGCTCAGGCTCAATGCGGGCGCTGGTTTTGTCACCGCCATCTGTGGCGACATCATGACGATGCCGGGCCTGCCAAAAGTGCCCGCGGCTGAGCGCATCGATGTCGATGCCCACGGTCGCATCAGCGGACTGTTCTGAACTTGTCGACGAAAAGGGGAGCCATGTACAAGCGTCATTCCTTGCTGTTGATCCTTGCAGTGCTCGGGCTCACGGCCTGCGCCAGCAAGCCCGATACCGGCGCGCGTGTCGGTTCGGCTGCCGCCGCGCCGCTGAACGATCTGAATCTGGTCAAGGACAAGATTCCGCAGGCCTTGCTGGACGCCCAGGGGGCGCCGTACAAGCGGCCGGCAGACAGCAGCTGCACCGGCCTGTTGGCGGCGATACAGCCTTTGGACGAGGCGCTCGGCCCCGACATTGATGCGCCGTCGCAGCGGGCCGAGCAAGGGCTGGTTGAGAAGGGCGGTGAGGCTGCGGGTGACGCTGCCGTGGACGCCTTGCGGCGAACCGCCGAAGGCTTGCTGCCGTTCCGCGGCTGGCTGCGCAAGCTCAGCGGTGCCGAGCGCTATTCCAGGGAGGTGGCGGCGGCTGTCATGGCGGGCCGCTCGCGGCGTGCCTTCCTGAAGGGCATGGGCGCGGCGCAGTCCTGCCCGGTGCCTCCAGCAACTGCCGCATCGGCCGCCAGCCCGGCCTGAGCCTGCAGCGGCCCGTCGCCTGCATCTGCTGCCTGTCCCGGCCGCCATGCCTTGTGTCGTAGCTCGGCGGCGTAGGGGCGGGCCCCTCGCTAACCTGCCGGCTTTTCAAGCGTCGAGCAAGGCGAGGGGTCGAGCAATGTTGAGCATCCAGAACTTGGTGAAGGTGTACGGCGGCAAGCTGCGCGCGCTGGACGGCGTTTCGCTGGAGCTGGGGCCGGGCGTGCTCGGCCTGATCGGCCACAACGGCGCCGGCAAGAGCACGCTGATGCAGATGCTGGCCACGCTCACCAAGCCCACCAGCGGCCGCATCCTGCTGGACGGCCAGTGCATCGTTGCCAAGCCCGAGCTGATGCGCCGCCGCCTGGGCTATCTGCCGCAGGACTTCGGCGTGTTCCCGCATCTCACGGCGCTCGAATTCCTGCAGTACTTCGCCGCGCTCAAAGGCGTGCGCGACCCGGCGCGCATTCGCCGCCTGCTGGAGCTGGTCAACCTGGCCGAGCAGGCCAACCGCCCGGCCATCGGCTTCTCGGGCGGCATGCGCCAGCGCCTGGGCATTGCCCAAGCCTTGCTGAACGACCCGGATGTGCTGATCGTCGACGAGCCCACCGCCGGCCTCGACCCTGAAGAGCGCCTGCGCTTTCGCAACCTGCTGGCCGAGATCGGATTTTCCAAGCTGGTGATCGTGTCGACCCACATCGTCTCCGACGTCGAGAACATGGCCGAGCGCCTGGCCATCATGCGCCAGGGCAAGCTGGTGGACCTGGCGACGCCCGCGCAATTGCTGGAGCGCGCTCGCGGCCAGGTCTGGAGTGCGCAACTGGCGCTTGACCACTATGAGGCGCTGCGCGGCCAGGGCATCCACATGCTGCAGGCGCAACGGCAGGGCGGCCTGATCAACGCCCGCATGGCCCATGCCGAGCAACCCTGCGTTGGTGCGAGCGTCAGCGAACCGAGTCTGGAAGAAGCCTTGATGGCACAGCGCTATGCAGCGCAGGCGGTGCCGGCATGAACCCGGCGGCATTCAAGGCGCTGGTGCTGAACGAACTGCGGCTGCGCTCGCGCCGCATCGGTTCGCTGGTCTGCGTGCTGGCCGTCATCGTCATCAGCTGGCTGGTGGTGGCTGACCCCGCTGGTGGCCGGGCGATGATGACCATGGGCAAGCAGCGCGTGGCCTACGAGAGCCTCACGCTGGCCTTTGGCACAGCCACGATCGCCGGCATGCTGATGGGCCTGGCGGGCTTCTACCTGGTGCGCGGCCGCACGCAGGAGGACCTGCGCAGCGGCACGGGCGGACTGCTGGCCAGCGCGCCGGTTGGCAATGTCTTGTTCCTGCTGGCTCGCTGGTGCGGCGCGGTGCTGTATCTGCTGTCGCTGATGGGCGCCTTGATGCTCAGCGTCTGGGTGCTGCATCTGGTGCGTGGCGAAGGGCCTTTGCAGCCCTGGGTCTATCTGCAGACCTATCTGCTGGTGCTGACCCCGACACTGATGCTGGCCGCCAGTGTGGCCACGCTCTGCGACGCCTGGGCTCCGCTGATGGGCAAGCGCGGCGACCTGCTGTTCTTCATGCTCTGGGTGGCCCAGTTCATGTTCATGCCAGTCACCTTGAGCGCCGCGCAGCCCAGTCTCAGCGGCTGGCAGGTGTTTGATATCTCGGGCCTGACCAGCCATATCGTGCGAATGAGCGAGCTGCTGCATGTCCAGCACTTCAGCATTGGCGGTTCGCCCTTCGACAGCAGCCTGCCGGTACTGCCGGCGCCGGATGGTTTCTGGAGTCTGCAGTTGCTGGCGCTGCGCCTGGGTTCAGCGCTGCTGGCCCTGCTGCCGCTCGGCCTGGCGGTCGCGCTGTTCCACCGCTATTCGCCAGACAAGGTCAAGGCACGTGAAAACGGCAAGCTGTTTGCACTGCTGGCCTGGGTTCAACACCTGCTTCAGCCGCTGAGCCGGGCCGTGAACCGCCTGCTGCCGCTGTGTGCCCGCTGGCCGGGCCTCGCGGGTCAGGTGGCGGCCGAGACCGTGGTCAGCCTGAGTGTCAGCCCGCTCGCCTTGCTGCTCGGCGCGGGTGTGATCGTGGCCGGCGTTGCCAGCCCGGCCCATCGCCTTGGGCCGGTGCTTTGTGCGGCGGCCGTGCTCTGGGGCATCCTGATCAGCGATATTGCTGCCCGCGACCATCAGGCGCGTGCCCTGGCCTTGACCAACGTGACTTTGGGCGGCCCGCGGGCCCGCTACCTGCGCCAATGGCTGGCCAGCCTCGTCTTGGGCGTGATCTTCAGCCTGCCGGTGCTCTTGCGCTGGAGTGTTGAGCAGCCCTTGCTGGCCGCGGCCTTGCTGAGTGGCTTGATCTTCCTGAGTGCCGTGGCCAGCTTCCTGGGCCAGAGCACCGGCAGCGGGCGGGCCTATCTGTCGCTCTTCCTGTTCGGTTTCTACCTGTCGGTGCAGACGCCCAAGATGGCGTGGTTTGACCCCATGGGTTTCAATGGCTCGGCCAATGCGACCACGGTGGGCAGCTATCTGCTCATTGCACTGGCTCTGCTGGCTGCAGGGCTGGGCTTGAACCAGCGGCGGCACGCTTGAGCGGCGCGCGCACCAGGGCTTCGAATTCAGGCACCGGCAGCGGGCGTGCGTAGAAAAAGCCCTGATGCGTGCTGCAGCCCAGTTGCAGCAGGGCCTCGGCCTGGGCCGCGGTCTCGACACCCTCGGCCACGGTTTCCAGGCCCAGCTCGCGGCTCAGGCCGATGATGGTGCGGGTGATGGCCACGGCGCCAGCGTCGCCGGGCAAGCCGCGCACGAAGCTCTGGTCGATCTTGAGCTGGTCCAGCGGCAGGAGCTTCAGGTAGCTCAGCGATGAAAAACCGGTGCCGAAGTCGTCCAGCGCCATGCGAATGCCGCGCGACCGGCATTCGGCCATGCGCTCGCGCACGCCCCGGAAGTCTTCCACGAAGACCGACTCCGTCAGCTCGAACTTGATCGCGCCATGCGGCAGGCCAGGCTCGGTGACGATGTCCAGCAGCCTTTGCATCGCGCGTGCATCGCGGATCTGGCCTGGGCTCACATTGATCGACACCGTCATGCCAGCAAGCGCCGGCTCATGACGCCAGCGCAGCAGCACGGCGCAGACCTGGCGGGCCACGACTTCACCGGCTGGCACGATCAGGCCGCTGCGTTCTGCCACCGGGATGAACTCCGCCGGTGAGACAAAGCCGCGCTGCGGATGCTGCCAGCGCATCAAGGCCTCGGCACCGACGATGCGGCCCGATACATCGCACTGCGCCTGCAGATGCACCTGGATCTCGCCCGAGCCCAGCGCGCGCAGGAGCTCCGACTCCAGGGCCGAGTTCTCTTTGGATTCGCCGAGGATGGCGCTCAGCAGCGCGTACAGCATGCCCACAGTAAAGGCGGTCACCCACCATATGGCGGGTGCGCGCATTTCATCGGGCAGCACAGGCCGGAAGCCGAATCCGCCGGTGTGACCCGACAGCACCGCGAAGCTCGCCAGTGTCAGCATCGGTAGCGACCAGCGCCAATGGCGTCTGTCCTGCTGCAAGAGGAAGAAGCTGCCGACGAAGAGCGGAATCATCAGGAGATGGAGACTGCGCGGCATGGACGGCGTGGGCACATCGGTGGCCAGCGTCAGGCCCCACAGGGCCAGCAGGGAGGAGAGCGAGAACACCAGGCTGGCAAGCCTCATCAGGCGCAGACGCGTCAGCTGCAGGACGCCAACGGCGGCGAGGGCCACCGCGGCTTCGCCTAGGGCGGCTGTCGGGTGATCGATGTAGACGAAGAACAGCATCCACGGGATGGAGCTGAGCAGGGTGGCGCCAGCTCCCAGCAGCAGCACGCGGCGGCGGCGCCTGTCAAAGGCAGCTGAGGCCGGTGCCTCGGCGGCATTGAGCCGGCGGAGCTGGCTCAGCCAGACCCCGCGATAAAAGCCTGCGTCATCGCCCAGGCTGTTGTCCATCGCTGCTCCCTGCTGCTGCCCGCTTGTTCTCTGGCAGGCGTACCTGCCGCTTTTATAGGCAGTACGCCGAGTTGGCAAGTCCCGCGAAAGCGCGCGCCGGGGCAGCGCTGGGATAATGTCGCGGTGAACGCTTCTCCTCCATCGCTTTCGTCTCCCTGGCGCCTTTCGGTCGCCCCCATGCTCGACTGGACCGACAGCCCCTGTCGCGTCTTCCATCGCCTGTTGACCCGCCAGACCCGCCTTTACACCGAGATGGTGACCACCGGTGCGCTGCTGCATGGCGATGTGCCTCGGCACCTGGACTACGACGCCGTCGAGCATCCGGTCGCCTTGCAACTGGGCGGCAGCGAGCCTGCCGACCTGGCGGCCTGCGCCAGGCTGGCCGAGAAGTGGGGTTACGACGAGGTCAACCTGAACTGCGGTTGCCCCAGCGAACGGGTGCAGAAGGGCGCATTCGGTGCCTGCCTGATGGCCGAGCCCAAGCTCGTGGCTGATGGCGTGAAGGCGATGCGCGATGCGGTGGGCATTCCGGTGACGGTCAAGCACCGCATCGGCATCGACCGCGAGGAGAGCTATGACTTCGTGCGCGATTTCGTCGGCACGATTGCCGAGGCTGGCTGCGAGGTGTTCATCGTCCATGCGCGCAATGCCTGGCTGCAAGGCCTCTCGCCGAAGGAAAACCGCGAGATCCCGCCGCTGCGCTACGAGCTGGTGCACCAGTTGAAGCGCGAGTTCCCGCAGCTGACCATCGTGCTGAACGGCGGAGTGAAGAGCGACGAGGAGATCGAGCAGCAGCTCCAGCATGTGGACGGCGTGATGGTGGGCCGCCAGGCCTATCACGAGCCCTGGCAGATGGCCGGCTGGGATCAGCGCTTCTTCGGTCAGGCCGGGCCGGCCGAAAGCCGGGAGCAGGTCGAGGCGGCCTGGGTCGAATGGCTGGACCATCGCAGCCAGGCCACGCGTCGCCACTGGCCTCAGGCCATGCGGCATGCGCTGGGGCTGTGGAATAGCGAGGCCGGCGCGCGCCGCTGGCGCCAGATCTGGAGCGATCACAAGATGAAGGCGCTGCCGGCTCGTGAAGTTGCGGCGCTGGCTGATGCCGCGCGGCGGGGTATTGCGGCCGATGCCGCAGAACATCAATCCAGCAACCGCCATCCCCAGCCGGCTTGAAATGCTGCGCCTCGTCTGCCTGCTGGACGACTGCCTGAACACGCGCTTGCGGGCGGCACCCGCCGAAGCGCGGGCCTTCTGCACCAAGGAGGATGCGCATTGAAGCGGATGTTCTTCCACTGTTACGACACGCCACTGGGCACTTGCGGCATCGCCTGGAGCGAAGCGGGCGGCATCCGCGGCTCGCAGCTGCCCGAAGAAAGCGCAGCTGCCACGCGAGACCGCATGCGTGTTCGCTTCCCGTCGGCGGTTGAATCCAATGACCTGCCGGCCGCGGTGCGCCATGCCATCCAGGGCGTGACGGCGCTGCTGAGCGGCGAGGTGCGCGACCTGCTGGAGGTCGAGCTGGACGAGGAGGGCGTGCCCGAGTTCAACCGCAAGGTCCATGTCTTGACGCGGCAGATCCCGGTCGGCCAGACCCGCACCTATGGCGAGCTGGCCATGGCGCTCGGCCTGCCCGGCGCGGCACGAGCCGTGGGCCAGGCCGAAGGCAGCAACCCCTTTGCGCCCATCGTGCCCTGCCATCGCGTGATGGGCAGCGGTGGCGTCGGCACCGGTTTTTCTGCTCATGGCGGCGTGCAGACGAAGCTGAAGCTTTTGACGATGGAAGCGCGCGCCACCGGCCAGCAGGCAGGCGAACAGAGTTCGCTGTTCTGAGACGGCGGAGCCGGCAAACCTACAATCCGCCATGTCTTTTCAAACCCTGGGCCTGTCGCCCGCCTTGCTCCGCGCGGTGCGCGAGCAGGGCTACCACGCCCCCACGGCCATCCAGGCCGCTGCGATTCCTGCCGTCCTCACCGGTGGCGACCTGCTCGCCCTGGCCCAGACCGGCTCCGGCAAGACCGCCGCCTTTGCCCTGCCTCTGCTGCAGCGCCTGCTGCAATCTGCTCCTGCGCGCCAACCCCGCGCCTTGCTGTTGCTGCCGACACGTGAGCTGGCCGTTCAAGTGGGCGAGGTCTTGCGCGAGCTGGCTCGCCACCTGCCCGAGCGACTGAAGATTGCCGTGCTGTTCGGCGGTGTCTCGATCAACCCGCAACTGATGGGGCTGCGCGGCGGTGCCGACATCGTGGTGGCCACGCCAGGCCGTTTGCTCGATGTGGTGGATCACAACGCGCTGCGCCTCGATGGCGTGAGCACGCTGGTGCTGGACGAGGCCGATCGCCTGCTGTCGCTCGGCTTTGCCGAAGAGCTGCAGCGCGTGCTGGGCCTGTTGCCGGCGCAACGACAGACTCTGTTGTTCTCGGCCACCTTCCCGAAACCGGTCGAGGCGTTGGCTGCCGCTCATTTGCGTGAGCCGCGGCGCATCGAGATCGCGCCCGAGCCGGTGCGAACCGATGCGATCACGCAGCGATCCATCGTCGTGGACCAGGCCAAGCGCACGCCGCTCTTGCGCCACCTGCTCAAGGCCGAAGGCTGGGAGCGGGCGCTGGTCTTCGTTGCCACGCGCTATGCGGCCGAGCATGTGTCGGACAAGCTCTGGAACACCGGCTTCAAGGCCGCGGCCTTGCACGGCGAGTTGAGCCAGGGTGCGCGCACGCAAGTGCTGGCGGCGCTGAAGAGCGGCGAGGTGCAGGTGCTGGTGGCCACCGATGTGGCGGCCCGCGGTCTGGATATTCCGGACCTGCCGGTGGTCGTCAATTACGACCTGCCGCGCTCGCCGGCCGATTACACGCACCGCATCGGCCGCACCGGCCGCGCCGGCGCCACGGGCATGGCCGTGAGCTTTGTGCCGGCGGCGGCCGAAGCGCATTTCCGCCTGATCGAGAAACGCCAGGGCCAGCGCGTGATGCGCGAGCAGATCGACGGGTTCGAAGCGAGCGAAGAGCTGCCCTTGTCCGACCCGAACGGCGGCATCAAGGGCAAGCGGCCGAGCAAGAAGGACAAGCTCAGGGCGGCCGCCGCAGCGGCCGCGTCGGGCTCAGTCGACTGATTTCAATCCCAGGGTGCGGCGCCCTCCAGCGCCGTTTCTTTGACCAGCGTGGGCTTTGATGTTTCCGTCGAAGCGGGCGCCGAGCCGAAGAAGTCGTGCTCGCCGCCCAGGCCTTCGATCAGCGCCGGGATCAGCTCGCCGAGTTCCAGCGTGGAGAGCGACATGTCGGCGTCAAACGCCTCGTCCTTGGCCGGCTTGTCCTTGCCTTCGAAGACCAGGTCCAGGAAGGAGATCTTCTTGATCTGCAGCGTGTCGGTCAGTATGAAGGACACGCGGTCGCGCCACGAGAGCGCCAGCTTGGTCGGCGCCTTGCCGCTTTGCAGGTGCATGCGCACCTCTTCGATGTCGAGGGCGTGGCGGGCGTAGCGCACGACCGACTTCATCTCGTCGCCGCTCTTCAATTCGCAATCGCGATCGATGGTGAACTCATGCGGCGGCTGGCCGTCCATCAGCCAGGCGGCCATGCAGACGGCAGGCGACTCGGCAGTCTGGATCAGGTGCAGCGACAGGCCGTCCAGAGACTTGATCAGGAGGCTCACCACCTCTTCGGCACGTGCCGGGCTCGAGGCGTCGATCATCAAGAGGCGCTGCTGCGGCGCGATCCAGACGCGGATGCTGCCCTGCTTGGTGAAGGCCATCGGCAGCAGTTCCTGCGTGGCGAACTCCTTCATTTCCTTGAGCGCCTTCTTGCCCGGCTTGCGGCCGTTCTGCGCTTCTTCGGCGGCGGCCATTTCCTCGACGCGGCGCTTGACCACCGAGCTCGGCAGCACGCGCTGCTCGACCATCAGCTTCAGGAGCAGGTGGCCGTCAATGGCCTCGACCAGCACGCCGTGCTCGACGCCGCGCGGCGGCACCCAGCCGATGGACTGCGCCTGCGTGGCGCCACATTCAACAAAGCGGCCCGCGGCCAGCGCTTCTTCGATCTTCTCGACGTCGGCCTGCCACTCGGCGCCGACGCGGTACACCATCAGGTTCTTGAACACTTGCTTCTACCTGCCATCAAGCATGGGGACTGGAAATGCAGCGCGCCCCGTTGCGTTTCACAACGGGGCGCGCCGATGAAATCAGGGCTTGATTGTCGCTCAGCCCTGGGCCGCAATCTGCAGCAAAGCCTGCTGGAAAACCTCAGGGGGCTGGCCGCCCTGGATAAGGTGGCGGTCATTGATGATCACCGAAGGCACCGAATGGATGCCCTGGCTGTTGTAGAAGGCCTGGCGCTCGCGCACCTCGGCCGTGTACTGGCCGGAGATCAGCACTTCATGCGCGGTCGCGGCGTCCAGACCGACCGAGGCCGCGCGCGCGACCAGCGTTTCATGGTCCCCGGGGTTGAGCCCATCGGTGAAATAGGCGCCAAGCAGCGCCAGTTTCAGGTCGCGCTGGAAGCTGCCGCCCTGCAGGCCGGCCCAGTGTAGGAGGCGATGGGCGTCGAAGCTGTTGTAGATCCGGTCCCGTGCCTCGACGCTGAACTTGAAGCCCAAGGCCGCGCCGCGCTCGCGGATCGCCTGGCGGGTGGCCTGCAGCTGGTCGAGGCTCGCGCCGTACTTGCGCTGCAGGTGCTCGTTGATCTCCTCGCCTCCGGGCACCATCTGCGGGTTCAGCTCGAAGGGCTGGAAATGCAGCTCGGCCTGAACCTGGCCTGCGAGGTTGCCGAGCGCCTGCTCGAGCGACTTCAGCCCGATGGCGCACCAGGGGCAGGAGACGTCGGAGACGAAATCGATCTTGAGCTGTTTGGCTGTCATGGCTTCAG
Organism: Paucibacter sp. JuS9; assembly: GCF_044043925.2. Classification (NCBI taxonomy): domain Bacteria; kingdom Pseudomonadati; phylum Pseudomonadota; class Betaproteobacteria; order Burkholderiales; family Sphaerotilaceae; genus Roseateles; species Paucibacter sp. JuS9. The sequence continues at coordinate 1,955,786 of NZ_CP194172.1, read as the reverse complement.
TTTCCGGTCGCTCGGGCGGGCCAGGTAGAACCATTCCTGGCCTGGCTGCGCCTTGTTGTTGGGAAAGACGATGCGGCCACCGCTGGGTGCGTGCACCGGCTTGCCGTCATGCCTGGTGCCGATCAACTGGCCTTCGCTCACTTCGTCGAAGCTGGCCCATTCGCGGGCGAACTGGTCGTCGGCATGCTCACGGTCGATCACCTCGTAGAGCTGCAGCACTTCGATCGGACGGTTCGGGTCGGCCAGCTCCACGGCACCCGGTGCGATCATGCCCAGAAGCGTCAAGGTGCGCAGGATGGCCTTGTAGGCGACCTCGGGGCCTTGCGGGTCCACATGCTGGCCGCATTCCAGCGTGATGCAGTAGCCGCCCTGGCTGCGCATGTATTCGGTGGTGCCAACGCCGTAGTGCGGGTCCTGCACCAGGCTGGCCTGGCGCGAGCCGTCGCCCTGGCGCGCGGCGCGGCGCTGCAGGCCCAGCGCATAGGTCGAGAGCCAGCCTTCGACGATGCGGCCGGTGCCCACGCAGGCAGCGAGCGCAGCCTCCGCCTTCTCGTGGCGGAAGGGCTCCAGATCGCCATCGTTGTCACGCGGGCCCATCATGGCGAAGGCCGGGCCGGGGTTGTTGAAGCTGTGCAGGTCTAAGAGCACATCGGCATGCGCCAGCCACGGGCAGAGCTGATTGGCGATGCGGTCTTCGAAGTCCTGTGGAATCGGCGCCGGGCGCAGGTTGCGGTTCAGGTTGCGCTCGCCTTCACGGCGCTGCAGACGGTGCGCCAGCGGGTTGACGATGGGGATCATCGTCAGCGTGCCGCACAGAAGCGTCAGCTCGCCGGCATCGAATTGCTTCAACACGCGCTCGATGCCGGCCACGCCAGCGGTTTCGTTGCCGTGAACGGCGCCGGTCACCAACAGCTTCGGGCCCGGCTTCAGGCCGGCGAGTTGGTGGATGCGCAGATGGGTCGGATGGGGCGTCGTCATGATGATTTGCAGCAAGGATTGGCCGTCATTCTCCGGCATGAGCTCAAGGCTTGGCCGGTCCGGGGGTATAGCTTTTCTGGCCAGACTCATGAGCGGTGGCCGGTGCGGTGGTCGCGAGCACCACGCCAAGCAGCGCCAGGCCGTAGGCCAGGGCCTGCACGAGGCTCAGCTGCTCGCCCAGGAAGGCAATGCCCACGAGGCCGGTGGCCAGGGGCAGGAAGACCATGAAGACACCGGCCTGCGCGGCGGGAATGCGCTTCAGGCCGGTCATCCACAGCCAGACGGTGATGACGCTCGCGGCGGCGGCATAGCCGAGCAGCCCCAGCCATTCACTCAGCGCAGGTATGCCGAAATCGAAGCTGGCCGCCTGCCACAGGCCCAGCGGCGTGACCAGGATCAGCCCCCAGCCATTGATCAGCGCACTGATGCGGCGCGGCGAGAGACTGGCCGTGAGGCGCTTGCCGATCACCACGTAGGCGGCTTCGCAGAACACGGCCGCCAGCAGGAGCAAGCCGCCGAGCAGGCTGGTCTGTGCCTGGCCGCCTGGGCGGTCGAAGGCCACCAGCGCGATGCCGGCCACGCAGCAGGCAATGGCGAGGGCGACGCGGCCCGAGATGCGCTCCTTCAGGAACATCCAGCTGAGCAGGGCCACTGCGGCCGGAATGCCCGCCATGATGACGCCGGCCGCCAGCGCTGAGCTGCGCTGCAGGCCGAACAGCAGGCAGATCGAGAACAGGAAATTGCCGACGAAGGATTCGAGAAACAGCAGCCCGTGCGTGCGAGCGTCCAGCGGCGCTTCGCCCGGGTCCTTGCGCAGCCAGGGCAGCATCAGCACGGCGGCCAGGCCGAAGCGCAGCCAGGCCAGCAGGAAGACCGGGAAAGCGGCCAGCAGGAGCTTGGACAGGCCGATGTAGCTGCCGACCAGGCTGGTGCTGAGGGCCAGGCTGCCATAGGCCAGCCAGCGGACGTGGGTGGAATTCATGGGGCTTGGTGCGGGGGAAAGGGGGATCGGTGCGCAGCGGGTCCTCAGCGCTTGTGCCGCAACTCCAGTTTCAGCCGGACCGGCTGTGTGCCCTTGTTGCTCCACATCCAGCAGTATCCGTGGTCGAGTTCGACCTTGAGTTCGCCCGCGCGCTTGCTCACGCCGTTCTCACGGGCCGGGTAGCTGACCTTGTCGCCCTCGTGATAGTGGATGTTGAAGTTCATGGGGCCGTCGGCCTCGAAGGACCAGGTCACCTGCTCGCCGGCCTTCAGCGGCCCGCAGACCTCGGCGAACTTGCCTGGGGCAACGTCGAGCGCCTGCGCATGGAGTCCCGCGTCGTTCCAGCGGATCTCCTGCACCGCGCCCGAAACCGTACCGGCCACAGCCAGCGCCATGGCGACAAAAGTGTTCTTCATTTGCATGATTCCGTTCCGAGATCAAAGGGCCTCCTGGCTGGCGCCTGCCAGCAGCCTTTCAGTGGCACGGCGGCCAAAGCGCCAGTAGAGCAGGGGCGTCAGCAGGGTGTCGAGCAGGGTCGAGCTGACCAGGCCACCGAAGATCACCACGGCCACCGGATGCAGGATTTCCTTGCCCGGCGCATCCCCGGCCAACAGCAGCGGCGTCAATGCGAAGGCCGCCACCAGGGCGGTCATCAAGACCGGCGTCAGCCGCTCCAGCGAGCCACGCACGATCATCGCCTGGCCGAAGCTTTCGCCCTCGAAGCGGCAGAGGTTCACGTAGTGGCTGATCTTCAGGATGCCGTTGCGCGTGGCGATGCCGGCCAGCGTGATGAAGCCCACCATGGTGGCCACCGAGAGACTCACATCCGCCATCCACATTGCCACCACGCTGCCAATCAGGGCCAACGGGATATTGGCCATGATGATGGCTGCCAGGCGGGCCGAGCGATAGCGTGAGTAGAGCACCAGGAAGATCAGGGCCAGCGAAATCAGCGAAAGCGCAAGGATGAGCTGGGTCGCCTGCTCCTGCGCCTGGAACTGGCCCTCCAGGCTGATGAAGCTGCCGGTGGGCAACTCCGTCTTGGCCACGATTTCGCGGATGTCCGCAATCACATGGGCCATGTCCGTGCCGTCGGTATTGGCATACAGCACGATGCGCCGCCGGCCGTTCTCGCGGCCGATCTGGTTCGGGCCATCGGACTCCTCGATGCTGGCGAAGCTGGACACGGGCAAGCGGCCGGCCGGCGTATCCACCAGCATGCGGGCCAGGTCTTGCGGCCCGCGCTGGCCTTCCGGCAACCTCACCAGCAGCTCGTAGCGGCGCGCGCCATCGACGATCTGCCCACTCGGGCTGCCGTCGGTGAGCGCCTGCAGGATGCGCAGCGCCTCGCCTGGCGCCAGGCCCGTGCGGGCCAGGCGTTCATGGTCGATGCGCACCAGCATCTGCGGAATCAAGACCTGTTTCTCGACCGTCAGGTCCACCAGCCCCGGCAACGGGGCGAGCTGCTGCCGCAGTTGCTCGGCCAGGCCGCGCAAGGTGTCGGTGTCGTCACCGAAAACCTTGATCGCGATCTGTGCGCGCACGCCGGAGAGCAGGTGGTCCAGCCGGTGCGAAATAGGCTGGCCGATGGAGATCTGTGCCGGCATCGACGCCAGGCGCGCCCGCACCTCGGCCAGCAGCGCCTGCCTGTCCACGCCCTTGCCGCCCTGCTTCAGGTCGATGTCGATCTCGGAGGAATGCACGCCTTCGGCATGCTCGTCGAGCTCGGCACGGCCGGTGCGGCGGCCCACCTGCGCCACACCTGGCACGGTGGCGATCAATTGCTCGGCCTGGGCGCCCATGCGATTGGTCTCGGCCAGCGAAGTGCCTGGGTTGAACAGCAGAGACAGCACCAGCGATCCTTCGTTGAAGGCCGGCAGGAAGGTGCGCGGGAAGAAGGGAATGCTGGCCGCCGCCGCAGCCACCGCCAGCAAGGCCACCGCCACCAGCCGCTTCGAGCGCGGGAACGACCAGCGCAGCAGCCGCGCGTCCCAGTGCTTGAGCCGTGCGACCAGCGGGCTGTCGCCATGGTCAAGCCGCTTCATGCCGGGCAGGAGGAAGCTGCACAGCACCGGTGTCACCGTCATCGAGACCAGCATGGAGGCGAGGATGGAGACGATGTAGGCGATACCCAGCGGCGCGAACAGCCGGCCTTCGATGCCGGGCAGCGCAAACAGTGGCACGAAGACCAGCACCACAATCACCGTTGCATAGACGATGCCTGAGCGCACCTCCACGCTGGCCTGTCGCAGCAGCTCCAGCAGCGGCAGGGGATTCGCAGCTGTGCGGTTGGCCTTGAGCCGGCGCAGGATGTTTTCCACATCGACCACCGCATCGTCCACCAGCTCGCCGATGGCAATGGCCAGGCCTCCCAGGGTCATCACGTTGATCGACTGGTCCAGCAGCCGGAACACCAGGGCCGTGACCGCCAGCGATAGCGGAATCGCCAGGAGCGAGATCAGGGTCGTGCGGGCGGACAGCAGAAAGGCGAACAGCACGATCGCCACCATCACCGCGCCGTCGCGCAGGGCCTCGCCGACATTGCCGATGGATGCTTCGATGAAGTCCGCCTGGCGGAACAGCACGCGTGGCGCCGAGAGGCCCTTGGGCAGGCCCGCCTTCAGTTCGGCCAGGGCAAGGTCGATGGAGCGGCTCAGGCGCACCGTGTCGGCACTCGGCTGCTTCTGTACGCTGATGACCACGGCTGGCCGGCCCTGGTAGCCGGCGTCGCCGCGCTTGATGGCGGGAGCGAAACGCACCTGGGCGACCTGTTCGAGGCGCACCGGGCGGCCGTCTTTCCAGGCGACCGCCAAGGCCTGCAGGTCTTGCAGCTTGCTGGTGCGCGACAGGTGGCGGATCAGGTACTCGCGGCCATTCAGGTCCACGAAGCCGCCGCCGGCATTGCCAGCATAGCCGCGCAGCGACTGCTCGAGCTGGGTCAGCGAGAGGCCCAGCTGCGCCATTTTCTGCAGGTCAGGCTCGACGCGGAGCTGCCGCACTTCACCACCGATGGGCACGACCTGCGCGATGCCGGGGATGCTGAGCAGCCGTGGCCGCAAGACAAAGTCCACGTACTCACGCGCCTTCATCGGAAGGGATGATGACCCCTCGTCCGCCGAGTACGCCGGCCGATCCCCCGAGGGGATAGCAGACGCCTTGGGGCGGCCCGGCGCCGTCTGTTCCTGCTCACCCAAGGGCAGGGCGATCAGCATCACCTCACCCATGATGGACGAGACCGGACCCATGGTCGGCGACACGCCTTCAGGCAGCTGGCTGCGCAGCTGCGCCAGGCGTTCGGCCACCAGCTGGCGGTTGCGGAAGATGTCGGTGCCCCAGTCGAACTCGGCATAGGCGATGGACAGGCCAACGCCCGAAGTCGAACGCACGCGGCTGACGCCGGGCATGCCGTTGAGCGCGGTTTCCACCGGCACGGTGACGAGCTGCTCCACCTCCTCGGGCGCCATGCCGCCGGCTTCGGTCAGCACCGTCACCAAGGGCTTGTTGAGATCGGGAAACACATCGACCGGCGTGCGCCAGGCGCTGATGAGGCCATAGGCCATCAAGAGCGCGGCGAAGGCCAGCACGAAAAGCCGGTTGCGCAGGCTCGCTTGAACGATCCAGTTGAAGACCATGGGTGTTCCTCAGCGGATCTGCGCGACCAGGGCAGCGCCCTGGATCACCACGCGCTGGCCGGCCGCAAGGCCTTGCGTGACCAGCACCGTGCTGTCATCGAGCGGCTGCGTCTGCACCGGCGCCGGGCGGTAGCGTTCGGCGCCCGTCTTGACCCAGACCACGGCCTCGTTGGCAGTGCCGCGCACCACGGCGGCCGAAGGCAATTGCACGCCCTTGCGCTTGTCGCTCAGCTGCACAATCACGCCGACGGACTGGCCTTGCGACAGCGCCGCATCGGCCTTGGAGCGGATGCGGAAGTTGATCGGCAAGACACCGTCGCGCAACACCCGTGCTGCGCCCAGCAATTGCAGCTCCGCACCGCCGGGCTCCGCCAGCCTGGCGCCGGCAATGCGGCTGGCGAGCGCTGCGTCGGTGCTGGTGGCTTCGATGATCCAGCGCGCCGGATCGACGACCTCGACCAGCAGCTCGCGGCTTTCGACGATGGCGCCGACCTTCAGCTCGCTGCGCGCCACGACGCCAGAGATCGGCGCACGCAGCGCTTCGCGGGCGCTGATGCTCTCGGCCACGCCCTTCTCACGGGCAGCGAGCGAAGCAAGCTCGACGCGCGCGACCTCGATGTCCTTGCGAGGCACCGTGCCTTCCAGCGACTCGAGCCGCTTGAGGCGACTCTCGGCCAGCAGCCGTGCAGCCTGCAATTCGCTGCGTTGCGCCTGCTGGGCGGCATAGGCATAGGGCTCGGCATGGTGGCGAACCCAGGCCAGCACCTCGCCCGCCTGCACCTTCTGCCCGGGCAGCGGCAGGCCGCGTGGACCCGCCTCGATGCGTCCGCCGTGAGCAGACTGGACCTGGCCGCTGGCGTTCGGGTCGGCGATCACGCGGCCGGGCAGCTGCAGCGTGGCAGCCGCTTCGCTCTCGGCCGCGAGGACGGTCCGGATGGCCATGCGGCGCTGGGCCAGCTTGGGCACCTGCACGCTGCCGTCCGGCAGGCGCGCGAGGCCGCCGCTGCCGACGGCCGACGTCTCCTCGTGCTTGTCGCCGTCGGGGCCGTGGGCGAAGGCTGTGCCTGCAAGCAGCAGCGCGAGTGTCATCAGCGCGGTCTTCATGCCAGGCCTCCCTTGAAAACCGAGCGACGCAGCGAGCGGCGGCGCCACCAGGCGGCGGCCGCAATCAGCGGCGCAGCGAGCCCGGCCCACAGCCAGGGGCTGCGTCCTTGGCCGTGACCTGCATGGACGTCGGTCTGTTCGCCGGCAGCGGTCACATGCAGCACACCATCGAGCAGGTCAGCTTCTGCGCCTGCGCGCACGGTGATCACCAGCGCATGCTCGCCCGGCGTGGCCAGCAGCGTCAGGAAGGCCTTGTCGTCGACCTCGTAGCTGCCGCTGTCGGCATGGAACGCGGCCTTGGCCTTGCGGCTGCCAGACTCCAGTTCGACGCTGGCGTTGAGCACGGGTTCGTTGCTGGCATAGCGGTCGATCATCAGCGAGAGCTCATTCACATCGAGCCTGGCGACCAGCTCGAACAGCTCGGTATGGGCTTCCAGCCTTGGCAAGGCGGTGGTGGCGGCAGGTGGTGGCTTGCTGCCATGGTCGTCACCGCCATGGGCGAAGGCTGCCGCGCTGGCCAGCAGCAGGGCTGGCAATGAGAAGAGGTGTTTCATGGGATCAATCCAAGAGCTTGTTGCAGCCGGCCATGGGCAACGGCAAGTGCGGCTTGCTGGCGCGCCGCCGAGGCTTCTGCCTGGGCGGCGGCGGCGAGGGCGCGCAAGAGTTCGGGCAGGGCGGTTTCGCCGGCCTTGAAGGCCTTGTCCAGCCAGTCGGCGCGTTGGCGCAGCAGGCTGGCGCGTTCTGCCTCCGCTGCCGCCTGCGACTGCGCTGCGCTGAGAGCCTCGCGGGCCAGGCTCAGCTCGGCATGCAGTTGCAGCTGCAGGCGCTGCCGCTGCGCGAGGGCCAGGTCCTGCTCAGCCAGCGCCGCAGCTTCCTGTGGGCCGCTGTGGGTCTCGCTGCCGATGGGAATGCGCAAGCTGAGCGTGACACTGTTCTGCCCGGGCTGGCCCTGGCCGGGCCGCTCCTGGCGCAGGCCCACGCCCACCTCCGGCGGCGCGTTGCGCTGGCTGCGCAGCTGGGCCAGGCGCTGGCTGCTGCGCTTGACGGCGGCATCGGCCAGCTGCAAATCCGGATGGCTGTCCAGCACGGCCGGGGCATTCGCCGACCCTTCTGCGGGCGGCAGTTCCTGCAAACCGGTCATGAGCTGCCAGGCTGCGTGTTGCGTGGCGAGCGCCTGTTGCAGCTCGCGCAACTGGCTCGCAGCAGCCAGCGTTTCGGCGCGCGCGGCGAGGCCGTCGGCCGGCGCCAGGTCACCAGCCTTGACGCGGCGATCCACGTCGGCAGCCACTTGCGCCAGCAGTTGCTGTTGCAGCTCGGCCTGCCGCACATCTCCCGCCAGCAGTTGCAGCTTGCCCGCGATCTCGCGCAATTGGCCGGCCAGGCGCAGCCGGGCGGCCTGCTCGCTGGCTGCCGACCATTCGGCCTCGGCCTGGGCGCTCAGGTTGTTGGCCTGGCGCTGACCTGGGCGCCACAGCGGCGCGGCAAGTTCCAGCTCGGTCTCGCGCTGATCGCCGATGGCGCCGCGGCCCTGGCGCTGGCTGATGCCCAGGCTGGGCGGCGCGGCGAGCCAGGAGCCGGCAAGCTGCCGGTCGGCCTCGACACGCCGTTGCCGGCCCTGCGCTTCGGTGGAATCGAGAGAGCGGGTCCAGGCCGCTTGCAGTGCCTGGCCGAGCGTCAGCGGCGTCGGGGCCGTCTTGGCGCCTTGCGCAGAGCTGCCGCCCGCCGCTGCCAACAAGGCGAGCAGGCAGGCAGCACGCCATGGCCGAGGCCATGGGCTTGCTTTTGATAAGCGATTCATCAGTGACGATCATCTGTGCGGTGAAACGCGGCCAGATTGGGCTGCGTCAAGGCGGACAGCTGCCGCAGGCCGGCCATCGGATGGACCAGCACCAGGCGTCGCTGCCGCGACCAGGGATCAGATCGTCGGTTTGGGAGGCCGCTCGAAGGCGGGCAGGAAGGGCAGCGCAGGCTCGCTGGCCAGCGCTTCCAGTGGCGCATCGGGCCGCAGCATGGGCAAGGTCAGCCGCAGGTCCTGGATCAGGGCCGGGCAGAACATGCAGGCATCGTCCATCGCATGCTGGGTCGAAGCGCCGGATGCATCCTTGTGCACGCCGCCGTGCTCATCATGGTGATGGTGGGCCTGACCCTCGAAATGCATCAGCGCATGCTGCTGCGCCTCGCCCTTGCGCACGAGCACTTCGACGCCCGCAAACGCCAGCGACTGCCAGCAAAGGCAGAAGGCAATCAGCAGGGCGACGAGGCGGCGGGGCATGGTCGGCAGTGTATCGGAGCGGGCGGCCAGCGTACGCAATGCGGCCTGTCCGCGGGTATCGGCTCTTGCCCGGCGCATGCAGCTTTTCATAATGAGGGCGCCCCCACGCTTTTGTCTTCAAGCCATGCTTTCAACCCGTTCTACCTTGCGCCGCCTCAGCTTCCTGCTCGCCTGCGCTGCTCTCCTGACCCTTGGCTCCTGCGGCAACGCACCGCTGCAGGTCAAGGAGCCCGCCGTGGACCTGTTGATCCGCAACGGCCGCATCGTCGATGGCAGCGGCAACGCCTGGGTGCGTGGCGATGTGGCGGTGCGGGGCGGCCGCATCGTGGCCATGGGCCAGCTGGGCACGGTGCAGGCCCGGCGCGTATTCGACGCGCGCGACCATATCGTCGCGCCTGGCTTCATCGACACGCACGCCCACATCGAGGGCAACCTGTTCGCGCGGCCCACGGCCGACAACTTCGTTCATGACGGCGTCACGACGCTCATCACCGGCAACTGCGGGGCCTCGGACGAACTGGGCATCAAGGCCTTCTTCGAGCGCATGGCCAAGGAGGGCGTGTCGGTCAATGTGGCCTCCCTGGTCGGTCACAACACGGTGCGCAAGCAGGTGATGGGCCTGGAGCGCCGCGCGGCCACGCCTGCGGAGCAAAAGCGCATGGAAACGCTGGTGGACCAGGCGATGGACGACGGCGCCGTTGGCCTTTCGACCGGCCTCATCTATTTGCCTGGCCTCTACAGCGACACGCCCGAGGTAGTGGGCCTGGCCCGCGCGGCGGCGCGCCACCACGGCGTCTATGCCTCCCACATCCGGGACGAGGGCAGCAAGGTGGTCGAGGCGATCAACGAGGCGCTGGACATCGGCCGGCAAGCCGGCCTGCCGGTGCAGATCTCGCACTTCAAGGTCGGCGCGCCGGCCAACTGGGGCCGCTCGCGAGAGACCCTGGCCTTGATCGAGAAGGCCCGGGCCGACGGGCTGGACGTGACCATCGATCAATATCCGTACACCGCCAGCAGCACACAGCTGAGCGTCGTGCTGCCCGATTGGGCAGTGGAGGGCGGCCAAGCCGCGATTGCCAAGCGCCTGGCCGACCCGGCCGACCGCGTCCGCATCGCCGCCGACATCCTGAAAAGCGCCCAGCGCAACAAGCGGCCCGATTTTTCCTATGCGGTGGTGGCCCGCCATTCGCCTGAGCCGGCGCTGAACGGTCGCAACCTCAGCCAGATCAATCAGCAGCGCGGCCGTCCGGCGACCATGGAGGCCGAGATCCAGACCCTGCTGGACATCGTGCAGGCCGGCGGCGCGCAGATGACCTTCCATGGCATGAGCGAAGAGGACGTGCGCCGCATCATGGCCTGGCCTTTTGCGATGGTCGGCGCCGATGGCGGCGTGCAGAGCGGCACCGGCATGCCGCATCCGCGCAGCTACGGCACCAATGCACGCGTGCTCGGCAAATACGTGCGTGAAGAGCAGGTGATGCGATTGGAAGAGGCGGTGCGCCGCATGACATCGCTCGCGGCCCAGCGCTTCCAGCTGAATGACCGCGGCCTGCTGCGCCCGGGCTATGCGGCCGACATCGTGATCTTCGACGACAAGACAGTGCGAGACCGGGCGACCTTCGAGCATCCGCACCAGCTGTCCGAAGGCTTCGACCTGGTGGTGATCAATGGCGTGGTGACGATGGAGGCCGGCAAGCACAGCGGCGCCAAGGCGGGCGCAGCACTGCGCGGGCCGGCGGCCCGCTAGCCACAGCAATGCACGCTGATGTCCAGGGTGGGGTCAGCTGCCTGAGGCCTGGCTGGCGCCGCCGGCCGTGCGAATTCGATCTGGCGTGGCTTCGTCGGCCGGCTCCGGCGCGTGGATCGGCAGGCGGATCGTGAAGCTCGTTCCCTCGCACACGGTGCTCGCCACCTTGATCGAGCCGCCGAGTGTCGACACCACGATGTTGTAGACGATGTTGAGCCCCAGGCCGCTGCCGCCCTGGCCCATGCGCGTGGTGAAGAAGGGGTCGAAGATGCGGGCCAGGTGGGCGGCTGCGATGCCACTGCCGTTGTCGCGCACCTCCAGCAGCACGTGTCCTTCGCTTGTCGGTCGATTGCGAATCAGGATCTGCCCGGCTCGGCCCAGCTCCGGTCCAAAGGCATGGATCAATGCATTCATCACCAGATTGGTGATCACCTGCCCGAGCGGGCCGGGGTAACTGTCGAGTGCCAGGCCCGGTTCGATGTCGATTTCCACCGAGTGCGCGCCGTACTTGAACTGATGCCGCAGCGTGTCCACGACCTTGCCCACGATGTCGGCGAGGTCGAAGCTGCGCCGCTGCTCGCTGGTCTGATCGACGGCCACCTGCTTGAAGCGCGAGATCAGGTGGCTGGCGCGTTCGAGGTTGCGCTCGAGCAGGTCGGCGCCGGCATCGAGCTGCTGCAGCGCGTCCAGCGCGGTCGACTTGCGCAGCGTGCCGTCGGCGATTTGCTGCCGCAGCCTGCTGATCATCGGCGGCAGCGTGCTGGCCACGGTCACGCTGTTGCCCAGTGGCGTGTTCAGCTCGTGCGCAATGCCTGCCACCAGCGAGCCGAGGGAGGCCAGCTTCTCCCGCTGTATCAGCTCGCTTTGCGCCAGCCGCAGCGAGTCGAGCGCTTCCTGCAGTGAGCCATTGGTCCGGGCCAGCTCGGCCGTGCGTGCCTGCACGCGCGCTTCCAGTTGCGCGGTGAGTTCTGTGATCTCCGTCAGCATGGCGTTGAATGCGTCGGCCAGGCTCCCGACCTCGTGCTTGCCGAGGTCGGGAGCGCGCAGTCGGTAGTCGTGGCTCTCGATGATCGCGGTAGCCACATCGCGCACGCGTGAGATCGGCCGCGTGATGACGCGCTGCAAGCGAAGCGCCAGGGCCAGCGCGGCCGCAAGCCCGACCGCCAGCGCCAGTGCCAGCGAGATCATGCGCGTGCGTGCACGCGCAGCCAGCGGCTGGGCCGAAGATTCGATCTGCACGGCGCCGATCACCGACTCACCAGAAAAGACCGGCACCTGGACCCGGGCAACATCGCCGTCGATGGTTTGCCAGACCTCGCTCGCATTGCCCATGGGCGTGCAGGTGTCGGCAGCCTGCTGGCCGATGACGAAGGCCGGGTTGTCGGTGCTGTACAGGCAGGCGCGGCCGACCTGATCCAGCCGGGCGAGGGCGGTCAGGTTTTCACGCGCCGTTGCCTCGTCCGTGAAGGCGATTGCAGCGGCGCTGCGATTGGCGACGAGTTGCGCCAGCGAGAGCATTTCGGCCGCGACGGCCTCGCGGCTCTGGCGCCGGTCCGTCAGGTGCAGCAGGCCGCCGGCGATCAGCAGGGCCAGCGCCACCACGGCCATGGCCATCATCAGCAGCTGGATGCGCAGGGAATACCGTTGCAGCATCGCTGTCCTCAGTTCCTGGCTTCGCCGGTGACCGAGATGGCCACTTCGATCAGCTTGGCACTGACGCGCAACTGGGCACGCTTCAGGGCGTCGAGGTTGAGCGACCAGCGCAACTTGTCTGACTGGCTGACGAAGCCTATGCCAATGCCCTTGCTGGTGACGTCTGGCGCGCTGCTGATCGTCAGCACCGGGGCGTTGCCCAGGCCTCGCGCGAGTTCTGCATTGCCGAGCGCTTCTTGTGGATCATCGATATAGAGCACATGGCAGTTGCGCGCCTCCGCCAGCGAGCGCACCTGCTGCACCGCGATGGCGCGCCCCTTGGAGCGCCGCTTCTCCAGCGCCTTCAACGACTCCCCGAAAGGATCGCGGCCCAGCAGGCACAGGCGCAGCGGAGCCTCCTCGGCGGCAAACGCGCTGGGCGGCCAGTCGATGAATTGGCTGAAGTTGAAGATGAAGGCGGCTTTCAGCCGGTACTCGTCGCTTTGCACGACCGGCTCCGCGTGGAGCGGCGCCAGCAGCGTGCACGTCAGCAGCAATCCGGCCAGCACAGGGCGGCCGTAGCGACTGCGATGAGGACGCAATACGGTGAAAAGCATCGGTGTCCGTTGTTCCAGCGCTTTTGCCCTGGGTGTGATTAAACTGTACCGCGACACAGCCACGGAACGCTCTCTCACATGACCCAGGCTGCGAAGGGAAAGTACCTGCTTGCGCTTTTGTTGAGCGCTGGCTGCGCTGCGATGGCCGCCGAGTCCGGGCCTGACAAGGAACTGCTGGATCTCAGCTTCGATGAGTTGCTCGAGGTGCGCGTGGCCAGCTCCGCCACGCTCGCGCCGACCAGTACTCTGGTGGCGCCGAGCCGCATCACGCGCATTGAGCGTGAGGCCATCCTCGCGTCGGGCGCGCGCAGCCTCAATGAGCTGCTCGAGATGCAGGTGCCCGGCCTGCAATGGGTCTACCACAGCTTCGGCATGTCGCACCTGGGCATGCGCGGCATCGTCTCAAACCGCGACGACAAGTACCTGCTGCTGCTTGATGGTCAGAACCTCAACCATTTCTCTCATGCCGGCGCTTACACCGAGCGTGACCTGCCGCTGCTCGGCGACATCGACCATGTCGAAGTGGTACATGGTGCTGCCGCGGCGGTGAACGGTTTGGGTGCGGTGGCGATGACGATCAACATCATGCAGCGTCGGGCAAGCAAAGCGGGTTGCGAGGGTGGACTGAGGGCGGGCGCTGTCGAGCGTTTCGCCAGCGTCGAACTCTCCTGCGCCGGTCGCCTTGGTGCGCTGCAATGGCAGTGGTTCGGTGGCGTGGCCGACTATGCGGGTGCAGCGAATCGAGATGCGCCGCTGGTGTTCGGCACGGCGCTGGGCACGCGCTGGGGCGATGCCGTGGGCGCGGATGGCCGCACGGACGCCTTGCCCTTCAGCGCTGACAGGGCGCAGTACCGCGATCGCGCACCGGTCAAGCTGGCGCTGCGCTGGTGGGACGAGGGCAGCGACGGGCACCTGCGCTACACCCGCGGGGGCGAGATGAGCGCTCCGTCGGTGCTGCAGGTGGCGCTGCGCCCCGTTGGCAATGCAAGCGCGAGCAGTCCGCAGCCGTATGCAGCGATGGAGTTCGGCTACCAGCAGTTGTCCGCGCACCAGGAATTTCGACGGACGCTGGGCGAGGCACGCTGGAGCGCGTCCGTCGAGGCGGTCAGCACCGACTATGAGGAGCGGGCCCCGGTCTTCGGTACCTTGTTCACCAACCGCGAGGACCGGGTCGCGCTGCGTGGCCTCTGGCGCCAGCGCGTCCAGGCGCATGAGCTCAGTGCGGGCGCAAGCCAGGAATGGCGTTACGTCGGGCGGCGCAGCCCGGGCTACCCGGATCAGGTGCCCAGCTCCGAGATCTATCCCGGGGGCATGCCGGCCTGGGGCACGCGGGCACTGTCCGGCTTTGCCGAAGACCAGCTCAAGCTGGGCGAGCACTGCACGCTGATTGCCGGCCTGCGCCTCGAGAAGCATTCGACCGCCGGCTTCAGCACCTCGCCGCGGGCCTCCTATGGCTGCCATGTCTCGGCACAGGGTCACCTCACGCTGGCAGCCTCGCGAGCGCAGCGCGCGGGTTTCGAGGACGAGCTGCATGCTGGCGGCTCCGGCGGCCACGCCTTTGAAACGCAGGACAGCCTGGAGCTGCTCTACCGCTGGCGCAGCAGCCAGTACGGGCATGTGGACCTGAATGCCTTCATCAACCGGCTGCGCGTGATCGGCTTCGTCCAGACGGCCGAGAATCAGGTGCGCAGCCAGCCGGTCGGTACACAGCGCAGCCATGGTGTCGAGGCATCTTGGACCGGGCGCTGGCTGGGGGGCGAGTTCAGCGCTTCGCATGCCTGGGTCGGCCTGGAGTCATTCAGCCTGGCGCCGGGTGTCACCGACACGCAGGTCACGGCCGCGCCCAATGGCTACGGCCGCAGCCTCAATGGCTACGCCAATCATCTGAGCAAGCTCACGGCCCGCGGTCCGCTGGCGCCAGGAGTCAGCTGGTGGGCCAATGCCGTTGTCTATCACGGTTTCTCCGGGACCGCCGACCGGCTGCGCTACCTGGACAGCCTGCGCCTGCGCGGCGGGCTGGCGGCCACCTCGGCCGACCCCGCAGCCGTGGCGGATCGCAATGTCTATTTCAATGCCGGGCTTCTCTGGAAGGGCGAGCAGGACCTCGAGGCCAGTCTGCATGCCTACAACATCGCCGGCTGGTTCGACGAACGCCTCAACAAGCGCAACTACCTCAACCATGTGAGCCAGGTTCGGCTCCAGGCGCCATCGGTTTCGGCGCAACTGCGCTGGCGCTGGTAGCGCCAGAGCTTCAGCGCCAGCTCAGATCCGTCCGGCTCAAGGGCAACTGCCGCACGCGCTTGCCCGTGGCCGCGAAGATCGCATTGCAGACCGCCGGTGCCAGCGGCGGGAAGGCGGGCTCGCCCAGGCCGGTCACCGGCTGATCGCTGCGCAGGAAATGCACCTCGATCCTGGGCGGCGTGTCGGCAATGCGCAAGAGCGGGTACTCGCCAAAATTGCCCTGCACGATGCGGCCGCGCTGGATGTCCAGCTCGGGATGCATCAGGGTGCCGAGGCCGTCGATCACCGAGCCTTCGACCTGGTTCTCGGCGCCGCTCAGGTTGACGATCTGCGAGCCGATGTCGGAGACGACGACGACCCGGTCCACCTTCAACTGGCCAGACTTTGACACCGTGACCTCGGCCACCTCGGCGATGTAGCCGCGATGGCTGAAATGGAAGGCGATGCCGGCGCCCTGGCCGCGCGGGAACTTCTTGCTGCCCCAGCCGGCCTTGGCTGCCACCTCCTTCAGCACCGCGCGCATGCGGCCCACGTTGTAGGGCGTGCCACGCTCGCCGGTACCGGGCACGAGGTCGCGCTCGCCGAGCAACTCGAGGCGGAACTCGAGCGGGTCGCGGCCGGCGGCATGGGCCAGCTCGTCGATGAAGCTGTGGAACACCCAGGCGAACACATTGCTGCCCGGCGCGCGCCAGGGACCCATGGGGATGTTGCATTCCAGCGGCGTCTGCTCGATCAGGCAGTTGGCAAGCCAGCGGCCCGGGAATTCATCGCCCGAGAGGTTGGCGCCGCTGCCCGGCTGCAGCACTGACTTGCCGTCGCGCACCACGCGGTTGGCGAAGGTGACGAAGTGGTTGTGCCAGGCCGTCAGCCTGCCTTGCGCATCGACGCCGCCACGCAGGAAGTGGAAGCCGCCGGCGCGGAAATGGTCATGGCGCAGATCGTCTTCACGGGTCCAGGTCAGTTTGACGGGCGCGGCCACGCGCTGCGCGATGGCTGCGGCTTCAACGATGAAGTCCGAGCTCAGGCGCCGGCCGAAACCGCCGCCGCTGCGCGTGATGTGCAGGGTGATCTTTTCCTTGGGAATGCCCAGGGTGTTGACCACCAGGTTCTGGCCCGAGGCCGGGTTCTGCGTTGGCGCCCAGAGTTCCAGCCTGCCATCCTTCCACCAGGCCGTGCAGTTCTGCGGCTCCATGCTCGCGTGCGAGATGAAGGGGTAGCTGTAGGCCGCTTCCACGGTCTTGGCAGCGGAGGCCAGTGCGGCATTGACATCGCCGTCCTTGCGCTGCACTTGCGTGCCAGCCTGCTTGGCGAGCGACTCGGCCTGGCGTGTGAAGCCGTCCCAGCTCTGCGTGGCTGCCGCGCCTTCATCCCATTGAACCTTGAGTTGCTTGCGCGCGCTGAAGGCCGCCCAGGTCGATTCGGCCACGATGGCAACGCCTGGCATCAGGCCGTTCAGATTGGCCGTGCCATCGATCACAAAGGCGTCCGTCACGCCCGGCAAGGCCTTGATTGCCGCCAGGTTCGCGCTTACGACCTTGCCGCCAAAGACCGGGCACTTCTCGTAAACCGCATACAGCATGCCGGGCAGTTTGATGTCGATGCCGAATAGCGGCTTGCCGGTCACGACGTCCTCGTTGTCGACGCCGCCGATGCGCTGGCCGAGCAGCTTGTAGTCCTTGGGTGACTTCAGCTTGATCGTGGCTGCAGCGGGCACGGGCAGCGTTGCGGCCTTGGCGGCCAGCGAGGCGTAGCTCAGCTTGCGCTGCGTCTTTGCGTGAACCACAAAGGAGTTCTCGGCCGCGCATTCGTCCGCCGGCACGCCCCAGGTTTCAGCCGCCGCTTGTGTGAGCAGGGTGCGGGCTGTGGCGCCGAGGCGCAGGAAGTCCTGGTAGTTTGTCGGCGTGGACGTGGAACCGCCGGCACTCTGACTGCCGTAGATCGGGTCCAGGTCGCCTTGCACGATGCGCACGTCCTGCCAATTCACGCTCAGCTCTTCGGCCAGCACCATGGGCAAGGAGGTCTTGATGCCCTGGCCGATCTCGGGCTGCTTGGAGATCAGGGTGATCACACCCTGGTCGGAGATGCTGATGAAGGCATTGGGCTTGAATGTGCTGCCCGGCGACTGCGCGGCAACCGCCGCCTGCGCAGCGTCGTTCAGGTACAGGCCCAGGACCAGGCCACCGCTGCCCAGGGCGGTGTTGCGCAGGAAAGCGCGGCGCGTGCTGCCGACGGTCTTGTTCATGCGCCCACCTTCTTGCCAGTCTTCGCGGCCGGCTGTGCCGGGGCTGCCGCGATTTCCGCGGCGCGATGGATGCCGGCGCGGATGCGGGTGTAGGTCGCACAGCGGCAGAGATTGCCGGACATGGCGCCGTCGATATCGGCGTCGGTCGGTTTCGGGTTTTCTTTGAGCAGGGCGGCAGCGCTCATCAACTGGCCGGCCTGGCAGTAGCCGCATTGCGGCACGTCCAGCTCAAGCCAGGCCAGTTGCAGCGGATGCCTGCCCTTGCCATCGAGCCCTTCGATGGTGGTGACCTGCTTGCGGCCCACCGTGGCGACCGGCGTCATGCAGGAACGCGTGGGCACGCCATTGAGGTGCACCGTGCAGGCGCCGCAGGCACCGACGCCGCAACCGTACTTGCTGCCTGTGAGGTCGAGTGCATCGCGAAGCACCCAGAGCAGCGGTGTTTCGGCGGCGACGTCCACCTCGCGCTTGGCTCCGTTGATGTTCAGGCTGTAGATGGGCATGGGCTCGGCCTCGCTGCGAAATGTGCAATGGCGCGCAGCTTAGCGCGTGCCGCGGCTGTTTGCCGGGCGGCATGCATGGGCTAAGCTCTCGCGCCCTGATCGCTGGACGCCCCATGCAAGCCCTTTTGAACGCCATCGCCACGATGGAGCTGCCCGCCACGCAAGCCCAGCGCCTGTT
Organism: Paucibacter sp. JuS9; assembly: GCF_044043925.2. Taxonomy (NCBI): domain Bacteria; kingdom Pseudomonadati; phylum Pseudomonadota; class Betaproteobacteria; order Burkholderiales; family Sphaerotilaceae; genus Roseateles; species Paucibacter sp. JuS9. The sequence goes on along the minus strand of NZ_CP194172.1, from coordinate 1,937,658 downwards.
TCATGGCCGTGGCGGGCTGCATCCTGGCAGCGAGCAGTGGGTGCTGGACTACTTCGCGCCGGTGTGGCTACTGACCAGTTTCAAACCGGTCTCTGACGAAGAGCTTGCCGCACTGCAGGCCGCCTTGTCGGCCCGCTGGCAGCAGATCGCTCCTGACCAAGCCTTGAACCTCGTCTTCCAGTGCCGCCATGAAGGCCGCGCTGAAACGCTGCTATTGGCCGGCGCCGTGCCCGAGCCCCATGTGGTGAGCGAGGACTGCGCGCGCTTTCGCATCCATGTGCTCAAGGGCCAGAACCATGGCCTCTTCCTGGACATGGCCGAAGGCCGGCGCTGGGTGCGCGAGCATGTGGCGGCACGCAAGCGAGTCAAGGTGCTGAACCTGTTTGCCTATACCTGCGCCTTTTCGGTCGTGGCCTTGCAAGCCGGCGCGCGGCAGGTGCTCAACCTCGACATGAGCCAGGGCGCGCTGACCATCGGCCAGCAGAACCACCAGCTCAATGGCATCAGCTCTGGCGCCAGCTTCCTGGCGCATGACATCTTCAGCACCTGGGGCAAGATCACCCGCGGCGGGCCCTACGAACTGATCATCGTGGACCCGCCGAGCTACCAGAAGGGCAGCTTCGTGGCGACCAAGGACTATGCGCGCCTGATGCGCCGCCTGCCCGACCTCCTGGTGCCGGGCGGTCATGCGCTCTTGTGCCTCAACGCGCCCGAGCTGGGCCTGGCCTTCTTGCAAGACCAGATGCACGCGCTGGCGCCGGATCTTCAGTTCGTCGAGCGGGTGGCCAACCCGGCCGTCTTTGCCGATGTGTCCGAGGAACGCTCGCTCAAGGTGCTGGTCTACCGAGCGCCTGAACTCGCTCAGGCCTGAGCTCGCATTGCGACGGCTCGATTCTCTCTTGCTCCTCAGGCGGCCCGTCTCAGCGCGCCGCGCAAGGTGTCGATGATGCGGTCGATATGGGGCCGCTCGATGACCAGTGGCGGCGACAGGGCCACCGTATCACCGGTGGTGCGCACTAGCAGGCCCTTGTCCCAGCAATCGAGAAACACATTGAATGCGCGCTTGGCCGGCTCGCCAGGCAGCGGCGTCAGCTCCACACCGCCGATCAGGCCGATATTGCGGATGTCGATCACGTTGGGCTCGCCTTTCAGCGAATGCAGGCACTCGGCGAAGTAGCCCTGCATCTCGGCAGCGCGGGTGAGCAGGCCTTCATCGGCATAGGTTTCCAGCGTGCCGAGGGCAGCGGCACAGGCCAGCGGATGGGCCGAGTAGGTGTAGCCGTGGAAGAACTCGATCAGGTGTTCGGGGCCGTTCATGAAGGCGTCGTAGATGTTCTGCGTCGCGAATACCGCGCCCATGGGCACGCAGCCATTGGTGAGGCCCTTGGCCACGGTCATCAGGTCGGGTGTGACGCCGAAGGTCTGCGCCGCGAAGGGGTTGCCCGTGCGACCGAAACCGGTGATCACCTCGTCGAAGATCAGCAGAATGCCGTGCTTGTCGCAGATCTGGCGCAGGCGCTGCAGATAGCCTTGCGGCGGAATGAGCACGCCCGTTGAACCCGCAACGGGCTCGACGATCACGGCCGCGATGGTGGATGCGTCGTGCAGGGCGATCAGTTTTTCAAGATCGTCTGCGAACTCTGCGCCATGGGCCGGCTGGCCCACGCTGAAGGCATTGCGCGCTGGGTCGTGCGTGTGGCGGATGTGGTCCACGCCGCCCAGCATGGTGCCGAACATCTTGCGGTTGGCCACCATGCCGCCCACCGAGATGCCGCCGAAGTTGACGCCGTGATAGCCGCGCTCGCGGCCTATCAATCTCGTGCGCGCGCCTTCACCGCGTACGCGGTGATAGGCGATGGCCATCTTCAGCGCAGTGTCGACCGACTCCGAACCCGAGTTCGTGTAGAAAACCTTGTTGAGCCCGGCCGGCGTCAGCTGCACCAGCTTCTCGGCCAGTTCGAAGGCCTTGGGGTGGCCCATCTGGAAGGGCGGCGCGAAGTCCATCTCGGCGGCCTGCTCCTGGATCGCCTTCACGATCTTGGGCCGGTTGTGACCGGCGTTCACGCACCAGAGGCCGGCGATGCCGTCGAGGATCTGGCGGCCCTTGTCGTCGGTGAAGTACATGCCATCCGCGCGGGTCAGGAGGCGGGGTGCCTTCTTGAACTGGCGGTTGGCGGTGAAGGGCATCCAATAGGCGTCGAGATTGGCATTGAGGTCTTGGGCCATGAGGCGCTCCTGCGGGTTCCGGGGATGCGCGCAGTCTAGGCAGATCAGCGCGCAATGTGCAGGCTCATTCGACGAGGGCAAGCCCTGGTTTGAGCAATTCGCTGCGGTGGCATGATGGCCTTTTCGCAGAAAATTCGAGCAATGGCTTCAGAAGTGAAACTGGATGCGATCGACAGGGCCATCCTGCGCGAGCTGCAACAAGACGGCCGGCTCTCCAACGTGGACCTCGCCCAGCGTGTGCATCTGAGCCCTTCAGCGTGCCTGCGGCGCGTCAAGCAGCTGGAAGACAGCGGCGTGATCGATCGATACGTGGCCCTGGTCAACCCCAAGGCCGTGGGCAAGCAGGGCACGAGCTACACCATCATCAACCTCGAGCGCGTCAGCCCTGCTGCGCTGTCGGCCTTCGAGCAGGCGGTGCGCGACAGCCCGGACATTCTGGACTGCTTCTATGTGGCCGGCAGCAACGACTATCTGATCCGCTTCGCCTATCGCGATTCCGAAGATCTGGAGCGCATGCACAGCCAGGTGCTGATGCATCTGCCCGAGGTGGCGCGCTCCAATTCGATGCTGGTGCTGCGCACGATCAAGAAGACGACCGCGTTCGAACTCTGAGTGTTCAGGCTTGCTGGAGCAGGGCCACAAGAGACGTGGCGGCAAACGCGGCAAGCAGCAGAGGCAGGCCGTAGGTTTCTGTCCAGTTGCCGAAGGGCCGGTCACCGCGGGAGGGCTTGAACAGGTATTGCTGCGATTGCGTGAGGAACAGGGGGACGGTGCTCATGAATCAATTCGCTTCTTCTGAAGACCACCCGGCGGGTGGCTTGAAAAGAAGTCTCGTTGAATTCAGTGAAAACCCTATGACACTGCGTATGCGGTGTCAGAAGGTTTCGATAAAACCCCGCCGCCAAGGCCCAATCACACCGGATGGTCCAGGACCGAAGCGGGTTTGTGTCGACCCATCCTGAACAGCGGCAGCAACTGGATCACGAGCATGCTGCCCAGGATCAGCGCGCATCCGGCAAAGCCGGCAGGATTCAGGCGGTCACCCATCATCAGATAGCCGAACACCGCTGCGAACAGGGTTTCGCTCGAGAGGATGATCGCGGCGTCCGCGGCATGGGCGTAGCGTTGCGCCACGACCTGGGCGGTGAAGGCCACGCCGACTGACAGGACGCCGGTGTAGGCGATGGGGCCGGCTGCTGCAATCAAGCCCTTCAGGCTGACCGGCTCCATGAACAGGCTGTAGACCAAGGCCAGGCTGCCGCAGACCAGGAACTGGCCGCAGGCGACGAGGAAGGGGGCGGCCAGCTTGTCGGCCACGCGGCCGACAAACAGCACATGCACGGCCCAGGGCAGGGCCGAAGCGATCACCCAGAGATCACCGACGCCGATGTTCAACTCGTGCGCGCCGGAGAGCAGGAAGGCGCCCACCAGGCAGGCCAGTGCGCCCGGCCAGACCGACCAATGCGGCAACTGGCGCAGCCACAGCCAGGACAGCACCGGCACCAGGGGCACATAGAGCGCCGTCAGGAATCCCGCGTTGGTGACCGAGGTGGAGATGATGCCGACCTGTTGCAGCGCCGCGCCCGCCAGCATCAGGAGGCCCAGGCCGCCGATGTGCCTGGCGTCAGTAGCGGTGGGTGTCTTGCCCTGGCGAGCCAGTTGCTTCCATTCCCGCCAGGCCAGCGGAGCCACGACCGCGGCACCGATCAGGAAGCGCACGCCGGTGAACAGCATGGGCCCCACGTCTGCCATGCCCTGGCTCTGTGCCACGAATGCGGAGCCCCAGATCAGGGCAATGACGAGCAGCAGGAGATTGGCTTGGATGCGAGACACGGTGGCGGCAATGAAAAAGAGGGCGGGATTATCGGTCCCGCCCTCAAGTCAGGCTTTGCGCCTGGCTGCTTCAGTGGAGAAAAGCCTGCCGCTTACTCGTCGCGGCTGCCGAAGATGCCCAGCAGGGACAGCAGCGACTGGAACACGTTGTACAGGCTCAGGTAGACGCTCAGCGTGGCGGTGATGTAGTTGGTTTCTTCACCGTCCTGAACACGCTTCAGGTCATAGAGGATGAAGGCCGAGAAGATGCCGATGGCCAGCACCGACAGCGTCAACATCAAGGCGCTGCTCTGCAGGAACACGTTGGCGATGCCCGCCACGACCAGCATGATCATGCCGATGAACAAGGCCTTGCCCATGCCGGAAAGGTCGCGCTTGATCACGCTGGAGAGCGTGGCCATGCCCAGGAAGATCAGGCCGGTGCCGGTGAAGGCCGTCATGATCAGGCCAGCGCCGTTGGAGAGGCCCAGCACCGCACCGACCAGGCGCGACAGCATCAGGCCCATGAAGAAGGTGAAGGCCAGCAGGAGTGGCACGCCGGCGGCCGAGTTCTTGTTCTTCTCGATCAGGTACATGAAGCCGAAGGCGCCGGCCATGAAGACGATCAGGCCGACCATCGGCGACATGGCACGCGACAGGCCGGTGCTCACGCCGATCCAGGCACCCAGCACCGTGGGCACCATCGAGAGCGCCAGCAGCCAGTAGGTATTGCGCAGCACGCGGTTGCGCTGCGCGGCGACGCTGGCATTGCCAGCCGGGAAGGTTTGGACGTTCTGGTTCATATCAACAGCTCCTTGTTTGAAGACAAAGGGGTTCGAGAGATTCAAGCCTTGGCCCGGCGCTTGGCGCGGGCGCGGATGTTCAGGGCTTCGACGGCCAGCGAGAAGCACATGGCCGCGTAGATGTAGCCCTTGGGCACATGCTGGTCGAAGGCTTCGGCCGTCAGCGCCATGCCCACCATCACCAGGAAGGCCAGCGCCAGCACCTTGACCGAAGGATGGCGGTCGACGAACTCACCGATCGGCTTGGCTGCCACCAGCATCATCAGCACCGAGACCACCACGGCCGCCACCATCACCCAGATCTGGTCGACCATGCCCACGGCGGTGATCACCGAATCCAGCGAGAACACGATGTCGATGATCGCGATCTGGCCGATCACCATCCAGAAGGCCTTCTTGCCCGCGGCCTTCAAGGCGGCCGCATCGGCGGGCGGCGGGCCGTCCTGTTCCCTGGCCTCGACCTCCACGAAGATCTCGTGCGAAGCCTTGTAGAGCAGGAACAGGCCACCCAGCAGCAGCACCAGGTCGCGCCCGCTGATGCCCTGGCCGAGGACCGTGAACAGGTCGTCGGTCAGGCCCATCACCCAGCTGAGCGAGAACAAGAGTGCCAGGCGCGAGGCCATTGCAAAGCCCAGGCCCAGGCGACGAGCCTTGTCGCGCTGTTCGGGCGGAAGCCGGCCCACCAGGATGGAGATGAAGATGATGTTGTCGATGCCCAGGACGATTTCCAGGGCGGTCAACATCGCAAAGGCGATCCAGAGGTTGGGGTCGAGCAGCAGTTCCATGGGTTCGGGTGGTTGGCGTCCGAGGCGGCCTGAGCCAAGGGCTCTGGACAACGGTCGGGCGCCGACGAGGCAAGTGAAGGTAAGGGCAAGGATAGGCCAGGCGCGCTAGGCGACGGCCGGGCGGCGCTGATTCAGGCCGCGCGTGGTGGGCGCTTGGGCCCTTTGAGGAAGGGCGCGGCCGGCAGCGGGCTGTCGGCTTGGGCGGGCAGGCAGAAGGCACTGCGCGGGATCAGGCTGGCGCCTGGGGCGGTGACGGCTTCCGATGCTTCAAAGCCGGCTTCGCCGCCGTTCATATCGTCGCTGCCGTCCCTGCCATCGTCCAGCGCGACTTGCAGCGTGCTGCCAACGCCCAATTCGGGCCCGGCAACGGCCGTGCCTGCGCTCAGGAAGAGCAGGCTCAGCATCAGGATGGCGACAAGGCGTTGGATCACGGAGCGCATTTTACCTGGGCGCGGCCGTGCTTGCAGGAAACTGCCCGCACGGGTGCGTACGGGTGCGCAGGAGGAGCCGCTAGCATGGGGTCCTGTCGTTGAAGAATGCCAAAGCATGTGCTCAAACTACAAGCCGGTCACGCTGCAGGATCGCCTGCTCGCGCACTTTGGCGTGGTCCGCCCTGACGAGGTGGAGCCGCCCGAGTTCACGGCCGTGGGCATGCAGGCGCCGTTCATTGTCCGTGCCAGCCATCGTGAGCAATTGGCCAAGGCCTGCCTCATCGGCCTGTTCGGACTGCTGCCGGAGTGGGCCGAGAACCTGGCCTTTGGTCGCAAGACCTACAACTGCCGCTCCGAAACGAAGACGAGCAAGCCAAGCTTCAGGAAGGCTTGGCAAACCGAGCACCGCTGCGTGATACCGGCCGAGCTGCTGTACGAGCCATGCTATGAGTCGGGGGATCCGGTTCGGTGGGCGATCAAGCGGCTGGACGGCGGCCCCATCGGCGTGGCCGGCCTGTGGGGCGTCTGGCACGACGCCAAGGGCCAGGAAATCCTGAGTTTCACCATGCTGACGGTGAACGCAGACGACCACGCCCTCTACCGGCGCTTTCATGCGCCGCAAGACGAGAAGCGCATGCCAGTGATCCTGCATGAAAGGGACTACGACGACTGGCTGCACTGCTCGAACGAGGAGGCGGAGAAGTACCTTGTTCAGTATCCTGCCGAGCTCTTGCATGCCTATCCCGAGCCCTTGCCATGGAAGGACTTGCCCGAGCCCAAGGCCTGGGCGTCAGCGCCCGACATGTTTGCCGACGAGTGGCGCGAGGCATCCACAAACCCCAAGGCCCGGATGCTGAAGGCGCGCCAGGCCAGGTCGAGGCCAGGCGCGGCACCGAAGACTGACAAGCCGGCAGACGAGGGTCCGCAATCGGGCGATCTGTTCTAGCTTTTCTACAATCGGCGGATGAGTTCCCTGAGAGAAAGCACACTGGCGCCACTGCTGGAGCGAGACGCGCTTGAAAAGGTTCGCCTGGCCCTTGCGCTGGATGCTTCCCAGCCTGTCGATGCGGCTGCAAGACTCGTTGAGCCAGCAGGCATTCCGGGGCGTCCGGCCAGGCCGGTGCTGGTGACGCACAAGGGCTTGACGCATGGGTCGCTGCGCACCGTCGAAGGTCGTGCCGCGCTGATCCACTCCATCGCGCACATCGAGCTGAACGCGGTCGATCTGGCCGTTGACGTCTGCTGGCGCTTCGATGGCATGCCCGAGCAGTTCTACCGCGACTGGGTGGCCATCGCCAAGGAAGAAGCGCTGCACTTCACGCTCTTGCGTGAGCACCTGGTCGCGATGGGTTTCGACTACGGCTCCTTCGATGCGCACAACGCGCTTTGGGAAATGGCCGAGCGCACCAAGCACGACATCCTGGCGCGCATCGCACTGGTGCCGCGCACGCTGGAAGCACGGGGCTTGGACGCCTCGCCGGCCGTGAAACGCAAGCTCGTGGGTGCCGGCGACCACCGGGCCGGTGAAATCCTGGACCTGATCCTGCGCGACGAGATCGGGCACGTCGCCTGCGGCAATCGCTGGTACCGATACCTGTGCCAGCAGCGTGGCCTGGATCCTGTCAGCACCTACGCCGAGCTGGCGGAGAAGTACGAAGCGCCGAAGCTGCGGGCACCGTTCAATCTGGAGGCCCGGCGCTTGGCTGGCTTCGATGAAGCGGAGTTGACTGCGCTGCAGACCTGAACTCAAGGATCCGTCCGTAAAATCGTTACTTTGCGCGGCGTCAGCCCTGCGCGTGTCGGGAGCACAAGCAATGGCCGTTTATCAACTGGGCGAGTGGCAGCCCGATGTCGCCGACTCGGCCTGGGTGGCCGAGAGTGCGCAGGTGATCGGCCGCGTGACGCTGGCGGAAGATGTCAGCATCTGGTTCAACGCGGTCTTGCGTGGCGATTCCGATTCCCTGCATATCGGCCGCGGCAGCAATGTCCAGGATGGCTCGGTGCTTCATGCCGACCACGGTTTTCCGCTCACGCTGGGCGAAGGCGTCACGGTGGGCCACCAGGTCATGCTGCATGGCTGCACGGTTGGCGACTATTCCCTGATCGGCATCGGCGCCGTGGTGCTGAACGGCGCGCGCATCGGCAGGAACTGCCTGGTGGGTGCCGGCTCGCTGGTTACCGAAGGCAAGGAGTTCCCGGACGGCTCGCTGATCATGGGCAGCCCTGCCAAGGTGGTACGCGAATTGACCGCCGAGCAAATGGCCGGGTTCAAGGCCAGCGCCGAACACTACATCGCGAATGGCCGCCGCTATGCGGCCGAATTGAAGAAGATTGCCGAATGAGTGAATTGCACAAATTCTTGTTTGAAGGTCTGCCGGTGCGCGGCCTGCTGGTGCGTCTGACCGAAGGGTGGCGCGAGGTGCTGAAGCGACGCGAGTCCAGTGGTGCCTTTCCGACCGAGGTGCGCGAGCTGCTCGGCGAAATGACGGCGGCCAGCGTGCTGATGCAGGCCAACATCAAGTTCAATGGTTCGCTGGTGATGCAGGTGATGGGCGATGGCCCCCTGAAGCTGATCGTGGCCGAGGCCCGGCCTGACCTCACTTTTCGCGCCACCGCCAAGGTGGTGGGCGACGTGCCGGCCGGCGCCGGCTTGCAGCAAATGCTCAATGTCCATGGCAAGGGCCGCTGCGCGATCACGCTGGACCCGCTGAACAAGCTGCCGGGCCAGCAGCCCTACCAGGGCGTGGTGTCGCTGCACGGCCAGGAGCATGAGCCGCTGCAAAGCCTTGCGGATGTGCTCGGCAACTACATGCTGCAGTCCGAGCAGCTCGATACCAAGCTGGTCCTGGCCGCGAACGACGAGATCGCCGCAGGTCTGCTGATTCAGCATCTGCCGATCGAAGGCGAAGGCAATCTGCAGGGCAAGAAGGCCAGTGCCGAAGACATCGCCGACGCCTTCAATCGCATGGCCACGCTGGCTTCATCGCTGACGCGCGAGGAGCTCCTGACGCTGGATGCAGACACCTTGCTGCGTCGGCTCTACTGGCAGGAGGGTCTGCAGCGTTTTGAGCCCACCGAGCCGCGCTTTGCCTGCAGTTGCTCGCGCCCGCGAGTGGGCCAGATGCTCAAGGGCCTGGGTCGCGAGGAAATCGACTCGGTGCTGGCCGAACGCGGCGACGTGGAAGTGGGTTGCGACTTCTGCGGCTTGCAATACAGCTTCGACGCCGTCGATGTGGGTGAGCTGTTCTCGGACAAGGCGGCGCAGTCCGGCGGCAGCAGCACGATGCAGTAAGTCCCGCCCCGGCGCCGCGCCGCACCGGGCCAGCTGCCGTGTCGTCAGTCGATGCGACGCACCCGGTCCATGAGGGGCGCGCGCACCGGTTCGCCGGTCTTCTCGAGATACTCGATCACCACTTCCAGGTCGGAGCGACCGATCTGAGGCGCCTTGCCGGCAGCAAAGCTGGTGTAGCCGTCGCCACCGGTGCTCAGATAGTCATTGGTCGTGACGCGGTAGATCGCCTTTGGATCGATCAGCTTGCCGTTCAGCATCATGGTCTCGGGCAGTACGCGCTGGCCCACGGGTCGCTTGCCGTCCCAGCTGTAGCTGAAGCCCTTGGACACCGGCAGTGGCGAATTGCGCTGGGTGGGCGGGCGCCATTGCTGCTCCAGCACCCGGCGCAGTTCCTCGCCGGTCAGGCTCACGGTGACCAGTTCGTTCTTGAAGGGCTGGGCGGCATAGACGTCGCCAAATGTGATCGAACCATCACCACGCAGAACCAGGCCGCGGCGCACGCCGGTCTGGTTGACCAAGGCAAGGTGGGCGCCGCCCTGTTCGGGCGCCGCGGTGGCATCCAGGTAGGCATCGGCAATCAGCTGGCCCATGGGGCTGACGCCGGTGCGGTCAGCCTCCTGCGCGATGGTTTCGTGGATGCGGGCAACCACCCGATTGATCAGTGAAGCAGACTGCGCTTGGTAGGCAGCCAGGAGGCTGGTCTGCTCAGGGTCCTTGGCGTAGAGCGCAGTGTCGACCACTTCGTTGCGCGCTTCAGCCGAGATGAGCTTGCGGGTCTTGGGGTCGAGCTTGAGGTCGATGGCGGAAACCAGCGTGCCATAGCGCTCTGCACTGGTCACCAGGCGGCCGTCGAAGCGGCAGACATAGGAGCGGTGGGTGTGGCCACTGATCACCAGGCCAACCGCCGGATCCAGCTTCTTCACCAGGCCGACAATGGCGCCCGACAGACTGGGGCATTCATTGGGGCCGCCGCTCGGGTAGCCGCCTTCATGGATCAGCAGCACAAAGGCTTCCACGCCCTGGGTCCGCAGTTCGGGCAGCAGCTTGTGGACCGTCTCGACTTCATCGTCAAAGCGCAGGCCTTGCGCCGCGGCCGGGCTGATCAGCTCCGGCGTGCCGCGCAGCGCCATGCCGATGAAGGCCACCGGGATGCCGTCGAAGCGCCGGATCTCGTAGGGCGGCAGCACGGGCTTGCCGGTCTTCAGGTTGATGGTGCTGGCGGCCAGGTACTTGTAGCCAGCGCCCTTGAAGGGCTCGGGGCCTTTGCAGCCGTCCTTGGGATGGCAGCCGCCGTTCTGCTTGCGCAGCAGTTCGTCCAGGCCATTGTCGAACTCGTGATTGCCGACCGCGCTCAGCTCCAGCCCCATCAGGCTCAGCGATCGGATGGTCGGCTCGTCATTGAAAAGCGCCGACAGCAGTGGGCTGGCGCCCACCAGATCTCCGGCCGCGACGAAGACGCTGTGGCGTTGGCCATCCCGCAGTTGCTTGACCAAGGTGGCCATGTGCTCGGCGCCACCGGCATTGACGTGAATCTTCTTGCCCGGATTGCCCGGATCCGGCAGGGCGATGCCCTCGCGAGGCGGCATCACATTGCCATGGAAATCATTGATTGCCAGGAGGCGCACGTTGACCGGCGCGGTCGGCACTTCCTGCCGTGTGGCACAGCCGGCGAGCACGGCGGCGGCAAGCGCAAGAGACAGGGGGCGGCGAAGAAGGGGCTTCAGCATGGACGACATCCGGGCGGCGGAACTGCAGATTCTAGGGACCAAACGTTTGCCCTTTGTGTCGGAGCGGCGGATCGTGTTCAGCGGGGGCGCTCTGCGAGCAAGCGATGTTCGCACTCGGGCTGGTCGCACTGCTCGCACGGCCAGCGCCAGGGCTTTTGCGCGGCCTGCTGCGCCTGCAGGCGGCTGAACAGGCCGGCCGTTCGATCCGGCCGGGCGAGCAGGGGCGAGAGCACGTCCAGCGCGGCTTCCAGGCGCCTTTCCCCATGGCCACCGATGAGCGACCAGGCCAGTCCCGCGTCCAGCAGGCTACGCCGGATCAGGGCGTCGACCGGCGCCTGTACTTCCGGACTCTGGCGTTGATGCCCATCGGCCACCCAGGGCAGGTCCAGTGCCGTGAGCAGCGTCAGCGAGCAGTGCTGCTGGAAGCGCAGCGCTTCGCTGTAAAGGGAGCGGTCGCCGAAGATGAATTCACTGTAGACCGCCGTCATCAGCGGGGTGGTGTCGCAGATGACCAGCTCGTGCGACTGGCCGGCCAGCTCGATGCGACGAGCCTGCTCGGCAGCGATGCCGGCCTGCTCCTCCTGGCGCGGCGTGCGCCCCTCATGCGAGCACCAGTCGCGCAGCCATTCGCCGATCAGGGCACATCGCAAGCCCTCCGCCGAGAGCCTTTCATGCAAGGCCTGTGCAAGCGTTGACTTGCCACTGCTCTCGGCGCCGACGATGGCGACGATCAGCGGTGGACCGCGATCAGGCATGGGCCGTCTTGATCAGCTGGCGCTGCCAGGCGCGCCAGCCGGCCATCGACATGGGGATGAACACAGCGTAGAGCACCACCGTCAACCAGTAGCCCTTGTAGGCGAACAGCGCCACGCTGACCGTGTTGACGATGATCCATACGCTCCAGTTCTCTTGGTACTTGCGGCCCAGCAGCCATTGGCCGAGCAGGCTGGCGACGGTGGGGAAGGCGTCCCAGTAGGGCACGGTGGAATCGGTCTGGCGGGCCAGGAACAGGCCGAGTGCAGGCCAGGCCAGCAGCGTCAGTGCAATCGCGGTGAGGCGACCGCGAGGGCTCAGGAGTCGAACGCGCAGCGCGCTACCGTCGTCGGCCGTGCCACGCAGCCATTGCCACCAGCCCCAGATGGAGAGTGCGGCAAACACCAGCTGCAGCGAGGCTTCACCGTAGAGCTTGCCGCTCCAGAACAGCAGGAAGTAGAGCAGTGAGCTGATGAACGCGAGCGGCCAGGCCAGCGCATGGACCCGCATATTGCAGATCACCATCCAGACCGCGAGCACGAAGGCAATGAGCTCGGCCCAGGTGATCGGGCTGCCCAGCAATTCAAACGCGGACGCAAACAGTGGTTGCAGCGAGAGCAGCAGGGCGTCCATCGCGAACCAGGCGAGGTGTCAGCGCAGAACCTGGACGAAGATTTCGTCGGGCTTGACCATGCCCAGCTCGAAGCGGGCCTTTTCCTCGACCATCTCCAGGCCTTCGCGCAGGTCGCGCAGCTCGGCTTCGAGCTGCGCGTTGCGCGCACGTGCCTTGTCGTTGGCGGCTTCCGCCACGCGCAGCTCCTCGCGCAATTGCACCCCGCGGCCGATGCCGCCCTTGCCGAACCAGAGTTGACCCTGGATCAGCAAGAGGAAGGCAGCGAGGATGACGCTAAGAACTCTCACGCGCCGGAGTGTAGCCTTGGCTCAGCGCAAGTTGTAGAAGGCGGCGCGGCCCGGGTAGGTCGCGATGTCACCGAGGTCTTCTTCGATGCGCAGCAGCTGGTTGTACTTGGCCATGCGGTCCGAGCGGCTCAGAGAACCCGTCTTGATCTGGCCGGCATTGGTGCCGACCGCGATGTCCGAGATCGTCGAGTCTTCGGTTTCACCCGAGCGGTGCGAAATCACGGCCGTGTAGCCAGCGCGCTTGGCCATTTCGATGGCGGCGAAGGTTTCGGTCAGGGTGCCGATCTGGTTGATCTTGATCAGGATCGAGTTGGCAATGCCCTTGTCGATGCCTTCCTTCAGGATCTTGGTGTTGGTGACGAAGAGGTCGTCGCCGACGATCTGCACGCTGTGCCCCAAGCGGTCGGTCAGGATCTTCCAGCCGCCCCAGTCGCCTTCGGCCATGCCGTCTTCGATCGAGATGATCGGGTACTTGTCGCACCAGGTGGCCAGCATGTCGGTCCACTCCTGCGACGTGAGGCTGATGCCGCCTTCGCCTTCGAGCACGTACTTGCCGTCCTTGTAGAACTCGCTGGCGGCGCAGTCCAGGCCGATGGCGATCTGCTCGCCGGCGGTGTAGCCGGCCTTGTCGATGGCGTCCAGGATCATCTGGATCGCGGCTTCATGGCTTTCGACGCTGGGCGCGAAGCCGCCTTCGTCGCCCACTGCCGTGCTGATGTGCTTGTCGTGCAGGATCTTCTTCAGCGCGTGGAAGACCTCGGCGCCCCAGCGCAGTGCTTCGCGGAACGACGGTGCGCCAACGGGGATGATCATCAGCTCTTGCAGGTCCAGCGAGTTGTTCGCGTGGGCGCCGCCGTTGATGACGTTCATCATCGGCACCGGCAGCTGCATCGAGCCCATGCCGCCGAAGTAGCGGTACAGCGGCAGGCCGGATTCTTCAGCGGCGGCGCGGGCCACGGCCATAGAGACGGCCAGCATCGCGTTGGCGCCCAGGCGGCTCTTGTTCTCGGTGCCATCGAGGTCGATCAGGGTCTTGTCCAGGAAGGCCTGCTCGGCAGCATCCAGGCCCAGCACGGCTTCGGAGATTTCGGTGTTGATGTGCTCGACGGCCTTCAACACGCCCTTGCCAAGGTAGCGGCTCTTGTCGCCGTCGCGCAGCTCGATGGCTTCACGCGAGCCGGTGGAGGCGCCCGAGGGCACGGCCGCGCGGCCCATCACGCCCGACTCGAGCAGCACGTCGCATTCGACGGTAGGGTTGCCGCGGCTGTCCAGGATCTCGCGACCGACGATGTCAACAATGGCGCTCATTCAAAAGTCTCCAAGAGTCAAAAAATCTGTTCGGGCCGCATCCTGCCAGCGATCCGTTACCTGCGCTGAACATCTTGCTGAGCAATTGATGAACAGCGCAGGGCGGTCCAAGGCGTTCAGCCCTTCTTGTGTTCCAGCGCTGCCTTGATGAAGGCGGTGAACAGCGGATGGCCGTCCCAGGGCGTGGACTTGAACTCGGGGTGGAACTGCACACCGACGAACCAGGGGTGCACCGTGCGCGGCAGCTCGACCATTTCGGTGAGTTTTTCGCGCTGGGTGATGGCCGAGATCACCAGGCCGGCTTCCTGCAAGCGGTCGAGGTAGTGCTCGTTGGCTTCAAAGCGGTGGCGGTGACGCTCGGACACGACCGGGCCGTAGATGTCATGCGCCAGCGTGCCGCTCTTGACGTCCGAGCTCTGCGCGCCGAGGCGCATCGTGCCGCCCAGGTCGCTTTTCTCGTCGCGCTTCTGGATCGTGCCGTCGGCGTCCTGCCATTCGTCGATCAGGGCGATCACCGGGTGCGGTGTGGCCGGGTCGAACTCGGTGGAGTTCGCGCCCTCGAGGCCGGCCATGTGGCGGGCGTACTCGATGGTCGCGACCTGCATCCCGAGGCAGATGCCGAGGTAGGGAATCTTGTGCTCGCGGGCATATTGGGCCGCCAGGATCTTGCCTTCCACGCCGCGCTTGCCGAAGCCGCCGGGCACCAGGATGGCGTCGAACTGCTGGAGCTGGTCGATGTTGTCCTTGGTGAGCAACTCGGAATCGACGTACTCGATCTTCACGCCGGCATGGTTGTGGATGCCGGCATGGCGCAGGGCCTCGTTCAGCGACTTGTACGAGTCCGACAGGTCGGTGTACTTGCCGCACATGGCGATGGTGACCTGCTTGGCCGGGTTCTCGACCTCGTGCACCAGGTGGTCCCAACGCTTCAGGTCGGCGGACTTGGTGTTGAGCTGCAGCTTGGTGCAGATCAGCTGGTCCAGGCCCTGCTCATGCAGCATGCGGGGCACCTTGTAGATGGTGTTGACGTCCCACATGGAAATCACGCCGTACTCGGCGACGTTGGTGAACAGCGAAATCTTCTCGCGCTCGTCGTCAGGGATTCGGCGGTCGGCGCGGCACAGCAGCGCGTCCGGCTGGATACCGATTTCGCGCAGCTTTTGCACCGTGTGCTGGGTGGGCTTGGTCTTGAGCTCGCCAGCGGCGGCGATCCAGGGCACGTAGGTCAGGTGGACGAAGGCGACATTGTTCGGCCCGGCCTTCAGGCTCATCTGGCGTGCGGCTTCCAGGAAGGGCAGCGACTCGATGTCGCCGACGGTGCCGCCGATTTCAACGATGGCCACATCGACTGCATCCGGCGTGCCGTGGCCAGCGCCGCGGCGGATGAATTCCTGCATTTCGTTGGTGATGTGCGGAATCACCTGCACAGTCTTGCCCAGGTAGTCACCACGGCGCTCCTTCTCCAGCACCGACATGTAGATCTGTCCGGTGGTGAAGTTGTTGCTCTTCTTCATCCTTGTCGTGATGAAGCGTTCGTAGTGGCCCAGGTCCAGGTCGGTTTCCGCGCCGTCGTCAGTGACAAAGACTTCGCCGTGCTGGAAGGGGGACATCGTGCCTGGATCGACGTTGATGTACGGGTCCAGCTTGATGAGGGTGACTTTGAGGCCGCGCGATTCGAGGATGGCAGCCAGAGAGGCCGATGCAATGCCCTTGCCGAGAGAGGACACCACACCGCCGGTGACGAAGACGTACTTGGTCATTGCTTGCAGCGCCCGGCCGTGCGGGACGCTGTAGTGGGAAATTGCGATTATAGCGATGCGCTGGCAAGCACCCGCGAGTCATCCTGCAATTCACCCAGCATGCGCAGCACCAGGGCCGCCGTCTCGTCCGGCTTCTCGAAGGGAAACAGATGCGTGCCTTCCATCCACTCAAAATGGCGGCGGGCCAGCGCTTTCGAGGCCGCCATGCCGGCCTGGCGCAGCTCTTCAGACCTGGTGCCAGCGATGAAAGCGACCGGGCATCTGGGCGCATGGCGGTGCAGGATGCGGTCGACGTTGTGCGGCAGCGTGTCGTAGATCTTGGTCTCGACCTCGCGCCGGAAGGCCAGCTCGATCTGCCCCTCGCGCTCGACGAAGCCGCTCGCTACGTAGTCGGCCAGCACGCGCGGGTCCCAGCGGGCGAACTTGTGCTTGGAAGCAAAATGCTGCTGCACCGCCTCGCGGCTGGGCCATTGGTAGCGGCGCTGGCTCGAGACCTTGCCCGGCGAGACCTTGTGCATCAGCCGCATCGCCTTCATCACCTGGATGCTGTGGGCCCGCCAGCCGCTCACGACTGGAGAGTCGATCATCAGGAGCCCTGCGGCCAGCTCGGGCCGGCGGCAGGCCGCCAGCATGCTCAGAGCTCCGCCCAGCGAATGCCCGACCAGCATCACCGGGCCAGGCGGCTTGACCTCGTCCTCGATGAAATGGATCAGCTGATCACGCAGATGCGGCCAGTTGCTGGTGACCGGGTAGGCCGGATCGTGGCCGACCATCGGCAAGGCATGAACGTGCCAGCCGGCCTGGCGCCAGATCTCGAACAGCGTGCGATAGCAGCCAGCGGGAAAGCCATTGGCATGCGTGAAGACAAGGGTGTTGGAACTCATCATTTCGTGAGGGTCTTCAGGCGGTACAGCGCCTCGAGTGCCTCGCGGGGCGTCATGGCATCGGGATCCAGATCATGCACGGCATCGAGCAAGGCATGGGTCTCGGCAGCGACAGCGACCGGGTTTTCCGGCGGCGGCGCGGCGAACAGGTCGATCTGCTGCACGCCTTCGCTGGCCTTGTTTTCCAGCGCTTCGAGCGTGGCGCGCGCCTGGCGCACCAGGCTCGTGGGCATGCCGGCCAGGCGGGCGACCTGCACGCCGTAGCTGCGGCTGGCCGGCCCTGGTTGGATCTCATGCAGGAAGACGATGTCGTCGCCACTCTCCGCCGCCCCGACATGGCAGTTGCTTGCCTGGCTGTGCTTGGTCGGGAACTCGGTCAGTTCGAAATAGTGCGTGGCAAACAGCGTGAAGGCCTTGCACTTGTCATGCAGATGGCTGGCGATGGCGCCGGCCAGGGCGAGGCCGTCGAATGTGGACGTGCCGCGGCCGATCTCGTCCATCAGCACCAGGGAGGCGTCCGTCGCGCTGTGCAGGATGGCGGCGGCCTCGGTCATCTCCATCATGAAGGTCGACTGCGCGTTGGCCAGGTCGTCCGCCGCTCCGATGCGGGTGTGGATCGCGTCGATCGGTCCAAGGCGGCAGCTGGTCGCCGGCACGAAACTGCCGATGGCGGCCAGCAGCGCAATCAGCGCCACCTGGCGCATGAAGGTGCTCTTGCCGCCCATGTTCGGGCCGGTGATCACGAGCATGCGGGTGCGCGCATCGAGCCGGCAGTCATTCGCCATGAACTCACCAGCGCCCGTTTCTCGCAAGCGCATTTCGACGACCGGATGGCGGCCGCCGAGGATCTCGATGCAGGGCTGGCTGACGAATTCCGGCCGGCACCAGTTCAAGGTGGCGGCGCGTTCGGCCAGCGCAGCCAGCGCATCCAGGCTTGCCAATGCGCGGCCCAGGCGGGTCAGGGGCTGCAGCTCCTCATTGAGCTGGTCGATCACCAGCTCGTACAGATACTTCTCGCGTGCCAGCGCTCGCTCGTTGGCCGACAGCGCCTTGTCTTCGAAAGCCTTCAGCTCCGGCGTGATGTAGCGCTCGGCGTTCTTCAGGGTCTGGCGGCGCTGGTAGTCCATCGGCACCTTGTCGACCTGGCCCTGCGTGACCTCGATGTAGAAGCCATGGACCTTGTTGTACTGGACTCGCAGGTTGGCTATTGCCGTGCGGGCGCGCTCACGGGTTTCCAGGTCGAGCAGGAAGGCGTCGCAGTTGTTCTGGATGCCGCGCAGCTCGTCCAGCTCGGCATCGAAGCCGGTGGCGATCACGCCGCCGTCGCGCATCAGCACGGCCGGCTCTTCGGCAATCGCGTGGCGCAGCAGTTCTTCGATGTGTGGCGAGGCACGCAGGCCTTCGGCCATCTGGTCGATCAGCGGCGAGCCGGCGGGCAGCGTGGCTTGCAACTGCGGCAGGGCCTGCAGCGTGGCGCGCAAGCCGGTCAGCTCGCGCGGGCGCACCTGGCGCAGGGCGATGCGGGCGGCAATGCGCTCGACATCAGACACATGGCGCAGCGAGTCGCGCAGCCGCTCGAAGCCGCTGCGCATCAGTGCATCGATGGCCCCGTGTCGGGCCATGGCCTCGGCGCGTTCGCGCTTGGGGTGCAGGAGCCACTGGCGCAGCGCGCGGCTGCCCATGCCGGTGCGGCAGCTGTCCAGCAGCGAGAGCAGGGTGGGCGAGGTTTCGCCGCGCAGGGTCTGCGTGAGTTCGAGGTTGCGCTGGCTGGCCGGCGGCAGATCCAGCAGCTCGGAGCTGCGCTGCACCTGCAAGGACTTCACATGGGCCAGCGCGCGGCCTTGCGTGTGCTCGGCAAAGCTCAAGAGCGCGGCTGCTGCGGCCTGCGCGGCGGTCAGCTCTTGCGCATTGAAGCCAGCCAGGCTGGCCACGCCGAGCTGCTCGCAGAGCTTGCGGGCGCCGAGCTGAGAGTCGAACTGCCAGCTCGGCCGGTTGGTCACTGGCAGGCGCGCCACCAGCACGGCGCCGGGCTGGCGCTCTCGGTCCACCAGCACTTCAGCGGGTGCAAGCCGCGCCAGCCACGAAGGCAGCTCGGCCTCCTTGCATTCCGACAGGCCGATCTGGCCCTGGGTCAGCGACAGCCAGGCCAGGCCAAAGGTCTTGCCCTGAGTCGTCACCGCCAGCAGCACCGAATCCTGCTTGTCCGCCAGCAGCTCGCTGTCGGTCACCGTGCCTGGCGTGACCACGCGAACGATCTTGCGCTCGACCGGGCCCTTGCTCGTGGCCACATCGCCCACCTGCTCGGCAATGGCCACGGCCACGCCCAGCTTGATCAGCTTGGCGAGATACGACTCCAGCGCATGCACCGGCACGCCCGCCATCACCACGGGTTCGCCGCCGCTCTGGCCGCGGGTGGTCAGCGTGATGTCCAGCAGCTGGTTGGCCTTGCGGGCGTCGTCGTAGAAGACCTCGTAGAAGTCGCCCATGCGGAAGAACACCAGGTCGTCCGGATGGGCGGACTTGAGACGCAGGTATTGCTGCATCACGGGCGTGTGGGCGGAAAAGTCGGCGGAAGCGGCAGCAGCTTGGCTCATCGGCAGGGCGGCGAAGAAAGAACAAAGCCCTCGACAGAGGGCTTTGGCAGGTGTCTTGAGAGGAAGTTTAGACCGGCGCGCCGTCGTCCGACTTCTTGATGCGCACCGCTGCGCGCTTCTTGGGCGCCGCATCTTCGGCCACAGCTTCGGCCGCGCTCTTGGCGGCCGGCTTGGCTGCCGCCGCGGTCGCTGTTTCTTCCTCGGCCTTGATCACGCGGGTGTAGGGCGTCAGGATCTGCACGAGCTGGCCGTAGATCTTCGGACCGCCGGCCACGACTTCGCGCTGGTACAGGTAGTCGCTCTCGCCGGTGAAATTGCCGATCAGGCCACCGGCTTCGGTGACGATCAGCGAGCCGGCTGCCAGGTCCCAGGGCTGCAGGCCGGTTTCGAAGAAGGCGTCGTAGTAGCCCGCTGCCACGTAGCAGAGGTCCAGGGCCGCAGCGCCCGGCCGGCGCAGGCCGGCGCATTGCTGCATCACCTCTTCGAACATCTTCACGTAGCGCTTGAAGTTGTCGCCCTTGCGGAAGGGGAAGCCGGTGCCGATCAGGGCGTCGCTCATGCGGGTGCGCTTGGAGACGCGCAGGCGCTTGTCGTTCAGGTAGGCGCCGCGGCCCTTGGTGGCGTAGAACAGGTCGTTGCGGGTCGGGTCGTAGACCACGGCCTGCTGGATCACGCCGCGGTGGGCCAGCGCGATCGACACGCAGTACACCGGGAAACCGTGGATGAAGTTGGTGGTGCCGTCCAGCGGATCGATGATCCAGACGAATTCGGAAGTCTTGTTGCCGCGAGTGCGGCCCGACTCTTCGGCGAGGATGCCGTGGTCGGGGTAGGCCTGGAGAAGCGTTTCGATGATCACTTCTTCGGCGGCCTGGTCCACCTCGGTCACGAAGTCATTGGGTGCCTTCGTGTTGATTTTCAGGATGTCGAGATCCATCGAAGCGCGGTTGATGATTGCACCGGCCGCGCGCGCCGCCTTGATGGCGACATTGAGCATGGGATGGAGTGAAGCTTGCGTCATGCGTTGGAACCCTTCGACGGAATGCGGCGAAAAATAAGAGGTGGACTGGCGAAAAGAAAGAGCGAGTGGCGGCAGCTGGGCTGCATTGAGTGCCACGGATAATTGCGCATTTTAGCCGAGAGCCGGGAAATCCCCAATGAGTGCGCCCGTGGAATCCACACGATTCATCCTGATCCAGACCAGCCACCCGGGCAATGTGGGTGCCACCGCGCGGGCGATGAAGGTGATGGGCTTCTCCGAACTGGTGCTGGTCAAGCCCCGGTTTGCCGATGTCTTGAGCCAGGAAGAGACGGTAGCCATGGCCAGCGGCGCGGCCGATATCCTGGCCCGGGCCCGCATCACAGAGACGCTGGAAGAGGCGCTGGAGGGCGTCAGCTTCGCCTGCGCCACGGCCATGACGCCGCGCGACTTCGGCCCGCCAACGCGCGAGCCACGCTCGCTGTTCTCCGAGTTGGCGAGCTCGGGCCACAAGCTCGGCCTGGTCTTCGGCTCCGAGCGCTATGGCATGAGCAATGAGGACGTCTACCGCTGCCACGCGGTGCTGTCGATTCCCACGCATCCGGACTACGGCTCGCTCAACCTCGCCCAGGCGGTGCAATTGCTGGCCTATGACTGGCGCCAGGCGCTGGGCGGCTTCGAGGTGGCGCCGCGGACGCCGGACGCCAACATCGCCGATGCTCGAGCAGTGCAGGGCCTGCTCACACATTTGCAGAGCTCGCTGGAGGCGATTGGCTACCTCGACCCGGCGGCGCCCAAGAAACTGATGCCGCGTCTGAATCAGCTGTTCAATCGCGCTCAGCTGACCGTCGAAGAGGTCCACATCCTGCGTGGCATTGCTCGCGCGATGGCGAAAGAAGCCCCAACCGACAAGGGTTGATGGCGATAGCAAAAGCGCTTGCGCTTCAGAGAAGACTCACATCCTGCAAGGATGTGATGTCGGAACTAAACTGGCCGGCCCTCATAGCAAACACCTGTCCATGTTCCAGCGCCTCCGCGAAGACATCGCCTGCATCCTCGAGCGCGATCCGGCTGCCCGGTCGACCTGGGAGGTGCTGACCTGTTATCCGGGTCTGCATGCGCTGCAAATCCATCGCCTCTCACACTGGTGCTGGCGCAACGGCATGAAGTGGCTGGGGCGATTCCTGTCCAACATCGGCCGCTTCCTGACCGGCATCGAGATACATCCGGGCGCCACCATCGGTCGCCGGGTCTTCATCGACCACGGCATGGGCATCGTCATCGGCGAGATGGCCGAGATCGGCGACGGCTGCACGATCTATCAGGGTGTGACGCTGGGCGGCACGGCCTTGGTGAAGGGCGCCAAGCGGCACCCGACGCTGGAAGCCGGCGTGATCATCGGCGCCAATGCCTGCGTGCTGGGCGGCTTCACGATCGGCGCTGGTGCCCGTGTGGGCTCAGGCGCGGTGGTGACAAGGCCGGTGCCGGCCGGTGCGACGGCCGTGGGCAACCCGGCCCGCATCATCGAGGCGCAGGCCGATGCCAAGCGTGAAGAGGTGGCGGCCAAGATGGGCTTCTCGGCCTACGGCGTGACCGCGGGCGATGACCCGGTGGCGCAAGCGATGAAGGGCTTGATCGACAACGCGGCCGGTCATGAGCACCAGATCGCGCTGCTTTGGAAGGCCATCGAGACCCTGTCGGCTTCCGCAGCCCGCAAGGACTGCGTCCCGGCGGATGCGGCGCTGACCGAGCATTTCGAGGCTGACAAGCTGAATCAGCTCGTCAGCAAGTAGCGCGCTGCTTAGTGGTGAACGCCATGCGCGCCATGCGCATGGCCGTGTGCCACTTCTTCGGCCGTGGCGGCGCGAACCGACACGACCTTGATGGCGACCTTCAGCGTCATGCCAGCCAGCGGATGGTTGCCATCCAGCAGCACGGTGTCGCCCTTGATCTTGACCACGTTGTAGAGCTTGAACTCGCCGTCGCCTTCGCGCAGTTCGAGTTGGCCGCCGACCTTGACGCCGGGCGGGAAATCCTTCTTCGCCAGCGTGCGAGCCAGCGCTTCATCGCGCTCGCCGAAGGCCTTGTCGGGCGTCAGGTTCAGCGTGACCTGGTAGCCGGCTTCCTGGCCTTCCAGCGCTTCTTCCACGGCCGGCAGGGTGTTGCCATAGCCGCCGATCAGGCAGGCCATGGGCTCCTTGGAGGCTTCGATCAATTGGCCTTTGCCGTCAGCCACCTTCAGGTGCATGGTGACGATGGTGTCCTTGGTGATTTTCATGATTGGTTGGGGCGTTGCGCCGATTTCGGGCGGAAGGCCATGCAGACCTCCTCGCGGGTTTCAAGATAGGGGCCGCCGATCAGGTCGATGCAATACGGCACGGCAGCAAAGATGCCACTGGCGGCCGGGTGCCCGGCCAAGGTCTCTGCAATCGCCTTGGGCTGGCCGGGCAGGTTGATGATCAAGGCCCGGCCGCGTATCACCGCCACCTGGCGAGAGAGGATGGCGGTGGGCACGAAGTGCAGGGAGATCTGGCGCATCTGCTCGCCAAAGCCGGGCATCTCGCGGTCGGCCACGTCCAGCGTGGCTTCGGGCGTGACGTCGCGCAGCGCCGGGCCGGTGCCGCCGGTGGTCAACACCAGATCGCACCTGGCCTCATCAACCAGCTCGCGCAGCGTGGCGGCGATGAGCGGGCGCTCGTCCGGAATCAGACGTGGCTGGAATTCAATCGGGTTGAGCAGGGCGCTGCTGAGCCATGCCTGCAGCGCCGGCAGGCCCTTGTCTTCATAGACTCCGGTCGAGGCACGGTCGCTGATCGACACGATGCCGATCCGCACAACCTGGACGGGCTCACTCATCGGCCTGTGCCTTGTTCAGCAGGGCGCTCTTGATGAACTGGAACAGTTCGCGGAACGCACGGCCGCTGCGTTGCTCAGGCGCAGCCGACGCATCCTTGCGAGCAGCGCGCACCAGGCTGCGCAATTGCTGCACATCGGTGCCGGTGTGTTCGGCGATGAAGACCTGCAGCTCGTTGTCGCTGCCCAAGAGGCGCTCGCGCCAGCGCTCGGCCTGGTGCAGGGCGAGGCTGTCTTGCGCATGGCCCAGCTTGAAGGCGGCCACGGCTTCGCGGATCGGCTCCGGGTCTTCGCGGCGCATCAGCTTGCCCAGGTACTGCATCTGGCGGCGCCGGCCTTCGTGGGCGGTGATCTTCTTGGCGTCGCGTATGGCCTCGAGCAGGATCTCGGGCAGGTTCAAGGGTTCCAGGCGGCTGGCCGGCAGGGTCAGCAGGTCCTCGCCGAGGTCCTGCAGATCGTGGCTGTCGCGCTTCTTCTGGCTCTTGCTGGGGCGGTCGAAGTCGTCGTCTTC
Source organism: Paucibacter sp. JuS9 (assembly GCF_044043925.2). Lineage (NCBI taxonomy): Bacteria > Pseudomonadati > Pseudomonadota > Betaproteobacteria > Burkholderiales > Sphaerotilaceae > Roseateles > Paucibacter sp. JuS9. The sequence continues at coordinate 1,914,022 of NZ_CP194172.1, read as the reverse complement.
GGACGCCGGTTCGGCTTCGTGGTGTCGCATGGTGAGAAGAAAGAAGGCGATGGGAAGGGCCCGTATGATAAGCGCCCCACCTCCAGACAAACCCCATGCCCAGCTCCAAGCCGTCTTCCGCCGCCCATGGATTCGCCTATTCGCCGGACCAGTTTCGCCAGTTGGTGGCGGACGCGCTGGCCGAAGCCAAGCGGCTCGGCGCCAGCGACGCCGGGGCGGAAGCGTCCGAAGGCTGCGGGCTGTCGGTCTCGGTGCGCAAGGGGGAGCTGGAGAATGTGGAGCTCAATCGCGACAAGTCGCTGGGCATCTCGGTCTACCTGGGCCAGCGCCGCGGCAACGCCTCGACTTCGGACTTCTCACCGCAAGCTTTGAAGGACACGGTGCGGGCCGCTTATGACATCGCCCGCTTCACGGCCGAAGACCCGGTGGCAGGCCTGCCGGATGTGGAGGACCTGTCGCTTGACTCAGCCTCCCGTCCCGAGCTGGACTTGTTCCATCCCTGGGACCTGAGCGCCGAGAAGGCCGCTGAACTGGCCTTGCGCTGCGAGGCGGCGGCCTTTGCAACCGATTCGCGCGTCACCAACTCCGAAGGCGCCGCGGTTTCGGCGCAGCAATCTCATTTCATATCTGGCAACACACGCGGTTTCAGTGGCGGCTATGCGAGCTCGCGCCATTCGATCTCGGTGGCGCCCATCGCCGGCCGCGGCGCCGGCATGCAGCGCGACTCCTGGTACAGCTCGATGCGCGCGGCCGGCGACCTGGCCAAGCCTGAGGCGGTGGGCCGCTACGCGGCCGAGCGAGCGCTTTCGCGCCTGAAGGCCCGCAAGGTCAAGACGGCTGAAGTGCCTGTGCTGTTCGAAAGCACCGTGGCCGCCGGCCTGCTCGGCGCCCTGGTGCAGGCCACCAGCGGCGGCGCGCTCTATCGCAAGGCCAGCTTCCTGCTCGACAGCCTGGGCACGCCGGTGATGGCATCGCATATCGACATCTCTGAAGACCCGCATGTGCAACGTGGCAAGGGCAGCTCGCCCTTCGATGATGAAGGGGTGCTCACCCGCGCTCGCAGTGTGGTCGAGGCTGGCGTGCTGCAAGGCTACTTCCTCTCCACCTATTCGGCTCGCAAGCTGGGCATGCGCACGACCGGCCATGCCGGCGGTTCACACAACCTGGTGATGAGCAGCCGCCTCACCGCGCCCGGCGATGATCTGAAGACCATGTTGCGCCGCCTGGGGACCGGGCTTTTCGTGACCGAGCTGATGGGGCAGGGCGTGAACTACGTGACCGGCGACTACTCGCGCGGCGCGAGCGGCTACTGGGTCGAGAACGGCGAGATCGCCTACCCGGTCCACGAGGTCACGATTGCCGGCAATCTGCGCGAGATGTTTCAGCAGATCGTTGGCATTGGCACCGACCGTTACACGCTCGGCACCAAGACCATCGGCTCGGTGCTGCTGGCGCGTATGAAGCTCGCCGGCAGCTGAGCCGGAGCTAGCAAAAAGCTGACGCGGCCCTGACGCCGGCGCCTGGCAATGCGCCGGGTTTCTCCTGGGAAATGACCGTGCCGGACGACTCCTAGAATCGTTCGGCTATAGACTGCATTTCCCACATCAGGAGACAAGAGATGGAGCGTCGTTCCTTTGTTCGCAGCGCCGGTATTGCCGGTGTTCTCGCAGCCGGCGCCGCGCCGGCTGTCGTGCATGCGCAGGCCAATGTGCGCTGGCGCCTGGCCTCGAGTTTTCCGAAGTCGCTGGACACCATTTACGGTGGCGCCGAGGTTTTTTCCAAGGCCGTGAAGGCCATGTCGGGCGGCAAGTTCGAGATCTCGGTGCACTCGGGTGGCGAGCTGATGCCCCCGTTCGGCGTGGTGGACGGCGTGCAGAACGGCACCGTCGAGATGTGCCACACCGTGCCTTACTACTTCTACGGCAAGAACCCTGCGTTTGCGCTGGGCTCGGCGATTCCCTTCGGCCTCAATGCGCGCCAGATGACGGCATGGATGACGCATGGCAACGGGCGCAAGCTGATGAACGAGTTCTATGCCAATTACGGCATGACCAGCCTGGCCGGCGGCAACACCGGCACGCAGATGGGCGGCTGGTTCCGCAAGGAGATCAAGTCTGTGGCCGACTTCAAGGGCCTGAAGATGCGCCTGGGCGGCGGCCTGGTCGGTGAAGTGATGCAAAAGCTCGGCGCCGTGCCGCAAAGCCTGCCAGGTGGCGAGATCTACCAGGCGCTGGAGAAGGGCACGATTGACGCGGCTGAATGGGTGGGCCCCTACGACGACCAGAAGCTCGGCTTCAACAAGGTCGCGCCCTTCTACTACTACCCGGGCTGGTGGGAAGGCGGCCCCGAAGTCGACTTCTTCATCAACCAGAAGGCTCTGGATGCACTGACGCCAGAGTACAAGGCCATCATCGAGGCCGCCGCGGCACTGGCCAGCGTGGACATGCTGTCCAAGTACGACGCTCTGAACCCGATCGCCTTGAAGCAGTTGTACGCCGCCAAGACCAAGGTCCTGCCTTTCTCGCAGCAGGTGCTGGAAGCCTCCTTCAAGGCCTCCATGGAAGTGTTCGCAGCCAACGGCGCCAAGAGCCCCGAATGGAAGAAGATCTACGCCGACCTGCGCAATTTCCAGCGTGATCAGGTGCTGTGGTTCCGCTTCGCCGAGAACGGCTTCGACAATTTCATGGCCAAGCAAAAGCTCTGAGATTCAGGGCTGGTCCCGTGCCTCTCGCAGGCGTGGGACCGAAACAAAAAGGGCGACCCTCGTGGTCGCCCTTTTTGTTGGGTCTGCGGTAGGCCGCGCGGGCTACTTCTTTTCCCTCTTCATCGCCTCTTCCAGCGCCTTCATCGGATCGTCGTCGGCAGTCGCCGGAGCGGACTCGGCCGACGAAGCGGCCGATGCCGGCTCCGAGGCTGCATCGGCTGCATCCGGCACGGTCAGCTCGGCCGGCGGCGGCATATTGGCTTCCATCTCGCGCTGAACCTTGTCCATGTCGTAGACCTCTTTCTTGTCCAGGCCGCTGGAGACGATGCCCGGGAAGGCAATGATCAGGCCCACCATGACGATCTGGATCAGCACGAAGGGCACGGCGCCCCAGTAGATCTGGCCCGTGGTGACGCGCTCCACCTTTTTGCCGGTCAGGCGGTCGATGTAGTCGCTCAGCGGGGCCACGCTGCGCAGGTAGAACAGCGCAAAGCCGAATGGCGGATGCATGAACGAGGTCTGCATGTTCACGCCCAGCAGCACGCCGAACCATATCAGGTCGATGCCCAGCTTCTCGGCCACCGGCGCCAGCAGCGGCACCACGATGAAGGACAGCTCGAAGAAGTCCAGGAAGAAGGCAAGGATGAAGATCAGCAGGTTCACGAAGATCAGGAAGCCGAGCTGCCCGCCCGGGAGGCCGGTCAGCAGGTGTTCGACCCATCGCGGACCATCCACGCCCTGGAAGGACAGGCTGAACACCGTGGAGCCGATCAGGATGAAGACGACGAAGCAGGACAGCTTGGTGGTCGACGTCAGCGCCTGGCTCATCAGCTTCATCGAGATGCGGCCGCGTGCGGCTGCCATCAGGAAGGCGCCCATCGCGCCCATGGCGCCGCCTTCGGTGGGTGTGGCGATGCCGAGGAAGATGGTGCCCAGGACCAGGAAGATCAGCGCCAGCGGGGGTATCAGGACGAAGGTGACCCGCTCGGCGATGCGCGACAGCAGGCCGAGCTTCAGGACCTTGCTGAGCACGGCCGCGACGAAGGCCAGGCCTACGCCCGCAGACAGGGCCACGACGATGGTTTCGTCGGTCGGCACGCTGGCGATGGATTCACCCTTGAAGTAGCTCAGCACCTGGGCATAGTGCTGGCCGAAGTAGATAGCGACCGCGGTGCAGACCAGGGTCAGGATGGCCAGTGAGCGCAGGCCGCTCTTGCCGTTGTCCTCGCGGATGGAGCGCGCTTCCAGCGGCAGGGCCGGCACCCATTTCGGCCGGAAGATGGCAATGCCGACGACGTAAAGCGTATAGAAGGCCGTCAGCAGGAAGCCGGGCACGAAGGCGCCCTTGTACATGTCACCAACGCTCTTGCCGAGCTGGTCGGCCAGGATGATCAGCACCAGGGAGGGTGGAATGATCTGGGCCAGCGTGCCTGAGGCCGCGATCACGCCAGAGGCCACACGGCGGTCGTAGCCGTAGCGCAGCATGATGGGCAGCGAGATCAGGCCCATCGAGATCACCGAGGCAGCGACCACGCCGGTGGTGGCCGCCAGCAGGGCGCCAACGAAGATCACAGCGAAGGCCAGGCCGCCACGGATGGGGCCGAACAGCTGGCCGATGGTGTCCAGCAGGTCTTCGGCCATGCCGGAGCGCTCCAGTATCAGCCCCATCAGGGTGAAGAATGGGATCGCCAGCAGCGTGTCGTTGCGCATGATGCCGAATATGCGCAGCGGCAGGGCCTGCAGCAGCGAGGCAGGCAGCACGCCCAGCTCGATGCCGACCAGACCGAAGAACAGGCCGCAGGCGCCCAGGCTGAACGCGACGGGGAAGCCCATCAGCAGGAAAACGATCAGCCCCACGAACATGATGGGGGCGAGGTTGGCAGCGAGGAATTCCATGTTCAGGCCTTTCGTGCTGCTTGTTCGGCCTGCAGACGGATGGCTTCGGCCAGTTCCTCTTCGGCGCTCTTGGTCTCGGCCTTCTTGGTGGGGTCGTCAATCAGGCCCATCAGGAACGCGATGCGCTTGATCAGCTCGCTGATGCCCTGCAGCAGCAGCAGGCTGAAGCCCACGGGAATCATCAGGTAGACCGGCCACATGATGAGCCCGCCGGCGTTGGAGGACATCTCGCCCGAGCGCAGGCCCTGCAGGAAGAAGGGCACACCGAGGTACAGCACCACGCCGCACAGGGGAAGCAGGAAGACGGTAAAGCCGAAGACATCAAGCCAGGTCTGCACGCGCTTGGAGAAGCGGCCCACCACCACGTCGATGCGCACATGCTCGTTGTTCAAGAGCGTGTAGCCAGCCGCCATCATGAAGGAGGCCGCGAACAGGTACCACTGAACCTCGAGGAAGGCGTTGGAGCTGTAGTTGAAGGCCTTGCGGATGACCGCATTGACGGCACTGATGGCCGTCGAGGCCAGGATCAGCCAGATGACCCATCGGCCAATGAAGCGATTCAGGCCGTCGATGAGGCCTGAGAGTTTGAGTAGGGCAGACACCGCGATCTCCTGCGACCTTGTCGGTCGCCATCCAGGGCAAGCGCGCCACCGCACGATGCTGGTGGCGCAGACAAGCGGGACTTTAAGAGGGGGCGCTGACCTCAGCCTGAAAGCCTGCGTGCGCCTAGGGCAAGTCCCAGGCGGGTTAGCCCTTGGATGCGGCTTGGAACAGGCGGCCCGAGCGTGCGCCTGAACGGCAGAACGCGAGGATGGGTCGCGGCAGGGTGTCGATCAGCTGACGGAAGGCAGCGATCTCTTCCGGCGACTGATAGCCGCCAGCCACGGGCAGGTGGCGGTATTCAAGGCCGGCAGCATTGGCTGCGGCCGCCATCGCGGCGCTGGTCGGCTGATCGGGGCCGCCCTCGAAATCCGGGCGGTTGTTGATCACCGTCTTGAAGCCGGCTGCGGCGGCTTCTGCCATTGCTTCGGGCGTCAGTTGCGGAGCGGTGCAGAAGCCGGCGGCTAGCTGCTGAAGAGGCAGGGTCATGGCAGCCTCGTGCTTACGGTGCCAGTGCGGCCTTGACGGCAGCGGACACCAGGCCCATGTCGGCCTTGCCAGCCAATTGAGCCTTGACGGCGCCCATCACCTTGCCCATGTCGCCCGGGCCCTTGGCGCCGAGTTCGGACACGATGGCGGCAACCGCGGCGCTGATCTCTTCGGCCGACAGTCGCTGCGGCAGATAGGCTTCCAGCACGGCGAGCTCGGCGGTTTCCTTGTCGGCCAGGTCCATGCGGCCAGCGGCCGTGAACTGGCTGATCGAATCCTTGCGCTGCTTGATCAGCTTGTCGACGATGGCCACCAGGGCCACATCGTCGACCACGATGCGCTCATCGACTTCCTTTTGCTTCACGGCAGCGAGCAGCATGCGGATGGTGGTCAGGCGCTCGCTTTCCTTGGCGCGCATCGCGGCCTTCATGTCTTCGGTGATGCGGTCTTTCAAGCTCATGGCAGGTCTTCCTTGTTCAATGCGTCGATTCTGTAGCGGAAATAGAAAAAGCCCGCGGCAGCGTCCTGTGCGGGCTTTGTTCCTTCGCGGACCCTGAGGCCCACGTGAAGCTCATGATTCCCGAAGGAGAGAATCAGTACAGCTTCTTCGGCAGCTGCATGCTGCGCACGCGCTTGTAGTGGCGCTTGACGGCGGCAGCCTTCTTGCGCTTGCGCTCAGCCGTGGGCTTCTCGTAGAACTCGCGGGCGCGCAGATCGGTCAGCAGGCCCAGTTTTTCGATGGTGCGCTTGAAACGGCGCAGAGCCACATCGAAGGGCTCGTTCTCTTTGACGCGAATGGTGGTCATGAAACAGTGGTTCCTAATAATGCGCTCGGTGTTCGCCAGTGGCCTGATCGAGAGAATTCAACGATGCAGCCTCTGAAGCGGTGGTCCGGACTCTCCGCTACCGAATCGACGCGCAGGGTTTTGCCAGCAAAGACGGCGATTGTAGCCCGAAAATCAAACAATTGCCAAAATGCGCCTGGGAATTCAAACAGGAGCCGCCGCCGCGCGCGCGCAGGCTGCCGCGCTGGCCCAGGCCCACTGGAAGTTGTAGCCCCCCAGCCAGCCGGTCACGTCGACCACTTCACCAATGAAATGCAGGCCTGGCACGCGCTGGCTCTCCAGGCTCTGCGAACTGAGTTCACGGGTGTCGACACCGCCGCGCATCACCTCGGCCTTGCGCCAGCCTTCGCTGCCATTGGGCTTCAAGGTCCAGCGCTTCAGCGAATCGGCGAGCGTCTGAAGGTCCTTGTCCTTGCACTCCGGCATCGGGCGGCTGGCGTCGAGCTTCAGCCGTTCTATCCAGGCCTGCGCCAGGCGTGAAGGCAGCAGCGTAGCAAGCTCGTTGCCGAGGTGTCGGCGTGAATTGCCCTTCAATTCGCGCAGCGAGGCGGCGAGATCGGTCTCGGGGGCCAGGTCCAGCTGCAGGTCCTGGCCCTCGGTCCAGAAGCTGGAAATCTGCAGGATGGCCGGGCCGCTCAGCCCGCGGTGAGTGAAGAGCAGGTCTTCCAGGAAGCGCCCCTTGGCCTTGCCTTGGCCGCATGAAAGTTCAACGGGCAGCGAGAGCCCGGCCAGCTCGGCGAACGGTGCCCAGTCCTCCGGCGCAAAGGTCAGCGGCACCAACGCAGGGCGAGGTTCTACGATGCGATGTCCGAAGCGCTGCGCGAGGCGCAGACCCCAGTCGCTCGCGCCGATCTTCGGGATGGAGAGGCCGCCGGTTGCGACCACGACGCGGCGACTCAAGACCTGGCCCCGCGAGGTCTCGATCTCGAATCCTCCTGCAGCGGCCGGGCGCAGGTCGGCCACGGTGCAGGGCTGCCAGCGCTCAACGCCGCCTGCATCGCACTCCTTCACCAGCATCTGGATGATCTGCTCGCTCGAGTGGTCGCAGAACAGCTGGCCCTTGTGCTTCTCGTGGAAAGCGATCCCGTGGCGCTGCACCAGCTCGATGAAGTCCCTGGGCGTGTAGCGGGCCAGGGCCGAGCGGCAGAAATTCGGGTTCTCGGAGAGGAAATTGGCCGGTGTCGCTTCGCGGTTGGTGAAGTTGCAACGGCCGCCACCGGAGATGCGGATCTTCTCGGCCAGCTTGTCTGCATGGTCGATCAGCAGCACGCGCAGGCCCAGTTGGCCCGCAATGCCGGCACAAAAAAGGCCGGCTGCACCGGCGCCTACCACAGTCAAATCGAAGTTCTGCATGAGCTCGGGATTGTCGCCGAGCGAATCCACGGCTGCCGGCAATGCGCTTTTGCCCCCTCAGACAGGTGCTTTTCCCCTGCTGCGCGCGCGCATTTCGGTGCGAACATCGGTCGTTGCATGAGCAGGACAGGTTTCGATGTGGCTACGATCCCGGGCGAGCAAGCTAGGGGGGCGTGGCAAGACTGTCGCATCTGGCACTTGGCGGTGCAGGTAGTGGCATCTACATTCGACCGACCCCGCTCTTGCAGGGATGAATTTTGCAGGCCTGTCGCTTGGACAGGCCGCTGATCTCGAGGGTTCATGGATACATCTGCTTCTGCGCCTGGCGCCAACACGCCACCGCCCATCGGCCCATTCGGCCAATGGCTGACCGGCTTGGCCGTGCCTGAGCAGGAGGCAGCGCAGCGCTTGCTGAGCCTGATCGAGCCGCAAGGCAGCCTGGTGGCGGTCAAGTCGCTGGCCACGGGCCGCTATGTCTACGCCAGTCCGGGTCTGGATGCCTTGTTTGATCGTGAGGCCGGCGTCGTCGGCAGCACCGACAACGAGTTGATGCGCGCCGATGAGGTGGTCGCCATGCGCCGTGTCGAGCAGACGGTGATGGCTCAGCGCACAACCGTGCTCAGCGAGCACAAGCTCGAGCTCGGCGGCCGCCGCCGCGAGTTCTCGGTTACCCGGGCACCGGTCGGCAGCGAATTCCTGATGTCGCTATGGGTTGAGCGCACCGAAGAGCGCCACCGCGAAAGCCACCTGCAGCGCGCCTTGCAGCAGATCGAGCAGCAGCAGAAGGCGCTGGAGCAGTTGCGCCGCGAGATTCAGCTTGGCAGCGGCCGTGATGATGTCTCCGGCCTGTACCTGCGTGCGCAGTTCGACGACCAGTTGCTGCGCGAGATCGATCTGTCAACCCGCGAGCACCGCGAGTTCGCGCTGGTGATGATTGCGCTGGACGGCTCGCCTGCCAAGCTGGAGGCGTTGGGCGCCGAGGCCCAGCAACGCATGCTGGAAGGTGTCGGTCGCATGCTGCGCGCCAACACCCGTGCGATGGACGCGGCCTGCCGCGTCGGCGAGCAGCGCTTTGCGGTGCTGCTGTCGGGTGTGGGCCTGGCCACTGCTCATGCGCGAATGGAGCAATTGCGCCGTCAATGCATGGCGCAGATCGTGGTGCTGAATGGGCAGGACCTGGGCCTGTCCTTGTCGCTGGGCGTTGCCAGCTTCCCGCACACGGCCTCCAAGCAGGAAGACTTGCTGACAGCCAGCGAGGCCGCAGTGCAGGAAGCGCAACGCCGCGGCGGCAACCAGGTCGTGCTGGCGTCCATTCCCTTCGCCGTCCTGCCCTGAGTCGCAGGTTTTGGTTGATCGGCTGATCAGCTGATCAGGCCTTTGTAGAGCATGTAGCCGGCCAGCAGGAACAGCAGGCAGGCGAAAGCGCGCTTGAGCTGCTTCACGTCCAGGGCGTGAGCCGCACGTGCACCCAGCGGCGCCATCGTCACGCTGGCCAGGGCAATCACGACCAGTGCCGGCAGGTAGAGGTAGCCCATCGCGCCCGGCAGCGTCGGCTCCAGGTCCCAGCCGCCGAGCAGATAGCCAAAGGTATTGGCCAGCGCTATCGGGAAGCCCAGGGCGGCGCTCGTCGCTACGGCATTGTGGATAGGCACATTGCACCAGGCCATGAAGGGCACCGAAACAAAGCCGCCGCCAGCCCCCACGAGACCCGACAGCAGGCCGATGCCCGAGCCCACGCCCACGAGGGCGGCGCGCTCGGGAAGCTGTCGGCTCGGCGCGGGCTTCCTGTCGCGCAGCATCTGCAAGGCCGAAAACCCGACGAAGGCTGCGAAGACCAAGGCGAGCGAGGCGCCCTTGATCAGGGCAAAGACACCGGCACCCGCCGCCAGGCCGCCTACCAGGATGCCGGGTGCCATGTGCCGCACGATGTCCCAGCGCACGGCGCCGCGCTTGTGATGGGCGCGCACGCTGGAGAGCGAGGTGAACATGATGGTCGCCATCGAGGTGGCGATGGCCATCTTGACCGACATGTCTGCGTTCACGCCGCGCTGCGAGAGCAGTGCGGTCAGCAGGGGCACCATCAGCATGCCACCGCCAATGCCCAGGAGGCCCGCCAGGAATCCGGACACGAGCCCGAGTCCCAGCAATTCAGCGAGCAGCAAAGCGTCCATCAAACACCCAGCAGCCGGCAGACCTCGGCCCATTCCTGCGGGCTTACCGGTGTGATCGACAGTCGATTGCCCGGTTGCAGCGTGCGCATCGTGGCCAGCTTGGGTGCGGCCTTCATCTCGGGCAGACTCAGAAGCCGGGTCTTCTTGCGAAGCTTCACGTCAACATGAAGCCAGCGCGGCTCGTCGGGCTTGGCCTTGGCATCGAAATAGGGGCTCTTGGTGTCGAACTGACTGGCGTCCGGGTAGGCGCTGCTGGCCACTTCGGCAAGACCAGCGATGCCGGGCTGCGGGCAGGACGAGTGATAGAACAGGACGCCATCGCCGAGCTGCATGCCATCACGCATGAAGTTGCGTGCCTGGTAGTTACGCACGCCGATCCAGGGGACGGTTTGGCCCGGCGCGGCGGCCAGGTCGTCGATCGAGCATTCTTCGGGCTCGGATTTCATCAACCAATAATTCACCGTGGGCCTCGCTGGGTCGGTGGTCTGGAAGGGAGAAACGAAGGGAGAAAGGTGTCCACCGCGAGCCATGAGCCGCATTCCTGAACCCGGGGATTCAGGTGGGCGAGGTCAGCCGAGCTTCGGGTTCATCTGACGCGAGACGATCACACCAACCGGGCGATGTTCCAAGCCCCTGCTCATAGAGCATCGGTCAAGGAAATATAAGACTCACGCGAACGCGATGGACGGTGTGGATTCTACGCGCCGGCCGGGCCCGGCTCAGCGATCTTCAGAGCAACTGACCGTCTTCGGCCAGGGCGGCATCGAGGCGCTGCATCAAAGCGTCGAGTTCGCTTTCAGGCAGGTCTTGAGGCAGGGCGGCTGCCGCTGTACTCGCAGGCACTGTGGCCTTGGGCGCCGCTGCAGGCTTGCTGCCTTGCTCTGCCAGCTGATAGGCCACATTCAGCGCTGCCAGCACGGCGATGCGCTCGCGCGCCTTGACCTTGCCGGCATCGCGGATCGCACACATCTCGCGGTCCACCTGGGCCACGGCGCGGCCCAGCGTGTCAGCGCCGCCTTCGGGGCAGCCCAGCAGATAGCTCTGGCCCATGATGGTGACTTCCATCTGCTTCATATTCAGCTGTTCTTCCCGGGTTCGGTGGTTTCAACGGGCAGGCGCTCGAGCAAGGCGTCGATGCGCGAGCGGGCCGCGCCCAGTCGCGAGCGCAGGCTGTCGCGCTCCTGGCTCAGGGCTTGCACCTGTTCCTGCAGCAGCGTGTTGGTGCGCTTGAGTTCGTCATGGCGCAGCAGCAGCCGCTCTACGCGTTCGAGAAGATCGGTGAGGCTTGGCATGGATGCGTGGCTTGATGGTGGCAGCGCGGGCGGCTGATTGTAGGCGTCAGGCCGGCAGGGTCCGTGCCTCCTTGGCGGCCAGGGCGCGGCCGTGGTCGCAACAGTTGGCAACCGCGCAACGTTCGCACTGCGGCCGGCGAGCCTGGCAGACATAGCGGCCATGCAGGATCAGCCAGTGATGCGCGTCGACCAGGTACTCCGGCGGAATGCGCTTGAGCAGGCCCTGTTCGACGGCCATCACGTTCTTGCCAGGAGCGAGGCCCGTGATGTTGGAGACTCGAAAGATGTGCGTGTCTACCGCCATGGTCGGTTCGCCAAAGGCCACGTTGAGCACGACATTGGCAGTCTTGCGGCCGACCCCGGGCAGGGCCTCCAACGCTTCACGGCTGCGCGGCACATTGCCCTCATGCTGCTCCAGCAGGATGCGGCAGGTCTCGTGCAGGTTCCTGGCCTTGGTGCGGTAAAGGCCGATGGTGCGGATGTAGGCCTCCAGGCCCTCGACGCCGAGCGCGAGAATCTTGGCCGGCGTATTGGCCACCGGAAAGAGCTTGCGAGTCGCCTTGTTGACGCCCACGTCGGTGGCTTGCGCAGACAGCAGCACGGCGGCCAACAGCTCAAACACACTGGCGTACTCAAGCTCGGTCTGCGGCGCCGGATTGGCGCGCTCGAGGATGGCGAAGAACTCGCGGATCTGCTGAGGATTCATGCCCTCATTTTGCGCGAGCCCGCGCGCGCGCCAGGGCGGCTTCGATGATGGCGCGCTTGGCATCCAGGGCCTTGGGATCGGTGAGCTTGGAGGCCGCAGCAATGTCAGCCAGCTTGGCTTGCGCCTTCTGGCGCAGGCGCTCTTCGTTCTCGACCTCGGCGCGAGCCACCCGCATTTGATGGAATTGGTAGCGCTGACGCGCCTCATCGGCTTGCGGCTTGCTCCAGGCCTCCCAGGCGGTGCGACCACCGCTGACCTCGACCATGGAGATGCAGTCGACCGGGCAGGCTGGGATGCAGAGCTCGCAGCCGGTGCATTGCTCGTTGACGATCACATGCATCTGCTTGGGCGCGCCGACGATGCAGTCGACCGGGCAGGCCTTGATGCAAAGGGTGCAGCCGATGCACCAGCTCTCATCAATGACAGCCAATGCGCGCGCGGCTTCGATGCCGTTCTCGGGATTGAGCGCGAGTATTGCCTTGCCGGTCAGAACAGCCAGGCGGCGCACGCCCTCGTCACCACCGGGTGGGCATTGATTGATCTCGGCTTCGCCGGACGCTACGGCCGCGGCATAGCTGCGGCAATCGGGGTATCCGCAGCGGGTGCATTGGGTTTGCGGCAGCGCCTGGTCGAGCTGTTGAACCAGGTTCGCCAGCTCGTCCGGGGCTGTCGAGCTCATCGGCCGGCGGGCTTTCGGGCGCGCTTGGCCGGTGCCGTCGCCTTGGCCGCGGGCGACAAGGGCTTGGCCTGGTACTTGGCGATGAAGTCGCGCACCTCCGGATAGACCTTTTCACGCCAGCGGCGGCCCGAGAAGATGCCGTAGTGGCCGGCGCCGATCGCGTCGTAGTGGAACTGGTGGCCCTTGGGAATGCCTTCGCACAGGTCGTGCGCCGCACGGGTCTGGCCGGCGCCGGAGATGTCGTCCAGCTCGCCTTCCACTGTCAGCAGGGCTGTGGTCTTGATGTCCTGCGGGCGCACCAGTTGGCCGTTCACTTCCCAGGTGCCGTTCACGAGCGCGAAGTCCTGGAACACGGTCTTGATGGTTTCGAGGTAGTACTCGGCCGGCATGTCCAGCACGGCGTTGTATTCGTCGTAGAACTGGCGGTGCGACTCGGCACTGTCGCCGTCGCCGCGCACCAGGTCCAGGAAGTAGTCGTAGTGTGAGCTCAGGTGGCGGTCGGGGTTCATGGCCACAAAGCCGGTGTGCTGCAGGAAGCCAGGGTAGACCGCTCGGCCAGCGCCCGGGAAGTTCGTCGGCACACGGAAGATGACGTTGTTCTCGAACCAGCTGTGGCTCTTGTTCATTGCCAGGTTGTTGACGGCCGTCGGACTCTTGCGGGCGTCGATGGGGCCACCCATCATGGTCATCGTGATCGGGGTCTGTTCGCCGTTGGAGGCCATCAGCGAAATCGCCGCCAGCACCGGCACGGTGGGCTGGCAGACCGACATCACATGCGAGTTCGGGCCGACGTGGCGGATGAACTCCTGCACATACGCGATGTAGTCGTCCAGGTGGAAGGCGCCGACGTCGGTCGGCACCATGCGGGCATCGGTCCAGTCAGTGATGTAGACCTTGTGGTCCTTCAGGAGCGTGCGCACGGTCTCGCGCAGGAGCGTCGAGTGGTGGCCGGAGAGCGGCGCCACGACCAGCACGGTCGGCTGGTCCTTCATCTTGGTCAGCACGGCCACGTCGTCGGTGTAGCGCTTGAAGCGCAAGAGGCGACAGAAGGGCTTGGTGATCGGCACCAGCTCCTGCACAGCCACTTCCACGCCATCGACCTCGACGCCACGGATATTGAATTCCGGCTTCTCGTAGTCCTTGGCCAGTCGGTGCATCAGGTCCAGGCCGGCAGAGACGCGCTGCGCCATCGGCGTGTGCGTGAAGGGCGACAGCGGGTGGCTGTAGAGCTTGGCCGAGGCGCTGGCGAACTCCGAGAAGGGGCTCAGCAGGGCGCGCTGGGTTTCGAAGAACTGATACAGCATGTGGGCAACCTTTGAGCTTGGGGCAGGGCAGGGAAGGCCCTATCTTGCCTCAATTTGTGCAATGCAGCATCAGCACCAATCCGGGGTTTGGGCCCCAGATCGGGGCCTTGGCGCCAAAAAATGGCGCTTTGCGCACATCGATGGAGCGAGCTTCAGCCGCGCATGACGGCCGCCATGGCCGCGGCGACTGCCGGCAGGTTCTTTTCGTTCAGCGCGGCCACGCAGATGCGACCCGAGTCCACACCATAGATGCCGAACTCGCTGCGCAGCCGCTGCATCTGGGCCGCATTCAGGCCCGAATAGCTGAACATGCCCTTCTGGCGGGTGACGAACTCCAGGTCGGCAGTGACGCCAGCGGCCTTCAGGGCCGCCACCAGGGCGCCGCGCATGGCCTTGATGCGCACGCGCATGCCGGCCAGCTCTTCTTCCCACATCGAGCGCAGGGCCGGCGTGCCCAGCACGGTTGCCACGACCTGTGCGCCATGAGTGGGAGGGTTGGAGTAGTTGGTGCGGATCACGATCTTGAGCTGGCTCAGGACCTTGGCCGTTTCGTCAGCCGAGGCGCAGACCACGCTCAGGGCGCCGACGCGCTCGCCATAGAGCGAGAAGCTCTTCGAGAAACTCGTAGAGACAAAGAAGTCCAGACCGGCGGCCAGGAACTGCTGGATTACCGCGCCGTCTTTGGCAATGCCTTCGCCAAAGCCCTGGTAGGCCATGTCGAGGAAAGCCACCAGGCCGCGAGCCTTGACGGCGGCAACAACCTGCTCCCACTGGGCGGCGGTCAGGTCGTAGCCGGTCGGGTTGTGGCAGCAGGCGTGCAGCACGACGACCGTACGGGCCGGCGCTGCGTTCAATGCGGCCAGCATGCCGGCGAAGTTGATGCCGCGGTTCTCGGCGTCGTAGTAGGGATAGGCGTCGACCGTGAAACCGGCATTGGTGAACAACGCGCGGTGGTTTTCCCAGCTCGGGTCCGAGATCAGGACCTTGGCGGCGGGATTGAGCTTCTGCAGGAAATCGGCGCCGATCTTCAGGCCGCCGGTCCCGCCGATGGCCTGCACCGTGGCCACGCGGCCGGCCTTCAGGATGTCGCTGTCCGCACCAAAGACCAGGCCCTGCACGGCCTTGTCATAGGCGGCGATGCCGTCGATCGGCAGGTAGCCGCGGGCTTTCGGGGCGGCCTGCATGCCGGCTTCGGCCTCGGCCACGCAGCGCAGCAGCGGCAGCTTGCCGTTCTCGTCGTAGTACACGCCGACGCCCAGATTGACCTTGGCCGGGTTGGTGTCGGCGTTGAACTGCTCGTTGAGGCCCAGGATGGGGTCACGCGGGGCCATGGCGACGGCGGAGAACAAGGACATGGAAGCTCTTTCCTGACAGTACGGTGGCATGAGGGCTTGGGTGGCAGGCCGGCGTTTCCGGTTTGACTGCGCTACGCTGTCGGGCTGTTGGTTGCCAACGTCAGCGACGCCAATTCTAGGCGGCGGCGGGATGGCAGCTCAGGGAATTCCCGATGCAAAAAGCGACTGCCGTCATGCCCGTTCCAGAGGAAGCCAGCGAAGAGCCGAAGGGCGAGTTCGTCAGCTTCGAAGGCTCGCCGTTCCAGCTTTTCCAGCCATTTCCGCCGGCGGGCGACCAACCCACGGCGATTGCCCAGCTCTGCGAAGGCATCAACGACGGCCTGAGCTACCAGACGCTGCTGGGCGTGACCGGCTCCGGCAAGACCTACACCGTGGCCAATGTGATCGCCCGCCTGGGCCGGCCGGCCATCGTGTTCGCGCCCAACAAGACGCTGGCAGCCCAGCTCTACAGCGAGTTCCGCGAGTTCTTCCCGAAGAATGCGGTCGAGTACTTCGTCAGCTACTACGACTACTACCAGCCCGAGGCCTATGTGCCGCAGCGGGACATGTTCATCGAGAAGGACAGCGCGATCAACGAGCAGATCGAACAGTTGCGCCTGTCCTGCACCAAGAGCCTCCTGGAGCGGCGCGATGTGGTGATCGTGGCTTCGGTATCTGCGATCTACGGCATCGGCAACCCGAGCGACTATCACCAGATGGTGATGACGCTGCGCAGCGGCGACAAGATGGGCCAGCGCGACGTGATTGCCCAGCTGATTCGCATGCAGTACACGCGCAACGAGATGGAATTCAGCCGCGGCCATTTCCGTGTTCGCGGCGACACCATCGATGTGTTTCCGGCCGAGCATTCGGAACTCGCCCTGCGCATCGAGCTGTTTGACGATGAAGTCGAAAGCATGTCGCTGTTCGATCCGCTCACCGGCCAGATCCGCCAGAAGATTCCGCGTTTCACGGTCTATCCGAGCAGCCACTACGTCACGCCCCGGGAAAGAGTGCTGGCGGCCATCGAGACGATCAAGGAAGAGCTGCGCGAGCGGCTCGGCTTCTTCGTCAAGGAAGGCAAGCTCGTGGAGGCGCAGCGCCTGGAGCAGCGCACCCGTTTCGATCTCGAAATGCTGCAGGAGGTGGGCCACTGCAAGGGCATCGAGAACTACTCGCGCCACCTCTCTGGCGCGGCGCCGGGCGAGCCGCCGCCCACGCTGGTGGACTATCTGCCGCCCGATGCCCTGATGTTCCTGGATGAGAGCCATGTCCTGATCGGCCAGTTCGGCGGCATGTACAACGGCGACCGCGCGCGCAAGACGACGCTGTCTGAATACGGCTTCCGCCTGCCTTCGGCGCTGGACAACCGGCCGCTGAAGTTCGAGGAGTTCGAACGCAAGATGCGGCAGGCCGTATTTGTCTCCGCAACGCCGGCTGCCTATGAACAGCAGAACGCCGGGCAGGTGGTGGAGCAGGTGGTGCGGCCGACCGGACTGGTCGATCCCGAGGTCGAAGTGCGGCCCGCCACTCACCAGGTGGACGATGTTCTGCAGGAGATTCGGCATCGCGTCGAGGTGGGCGAGCGCGTGCTGATCACGACGCTGACCAAGCGCATGGCCGAGCAGCTGACCGACTACCTGACCGACAACGGCGTCAAGGTGCGCTATCTGCACTCCGACGTGGACACGGTGGAGCGGGTCGAGATCCTGCGCGACCTGCGCCTTGGTACTTTCGACGTGCTGGTCGGCATCAACTTGCTGCGCGAAGGCCTGGATATTCCCGAGGTGTCCCTGGTGGCCATCCTGGATGCCGACAAGGAAGGCTTTCTGCGTTCCGAGCGCAGCCTGATCCAGACGATTGGCCGCGCGGCGCGCAACCTGAATGGCAAGGCGATTCTTTACGCCGACCGCATCACCGAGTCGATGCGCAAGGCCATCGGCGAAACCGAACGCCGCCGCGCCAAGCAGATCGAATTCAATACGGCCAACGGCATCACGCCGCGCAGTGTGCAAAAGCGGATCAAGGAGCTGATCGAAGGCGTGTACTCGGACAAGCCGGGTCGCGACGATCACAAGTTGATCGCGGCGGCCGAGGTCGAGGAGATGTCCGAGAAGGACTTGAGCAAGCGCATCGTCCAGCTGGAGAAGAAGATGCTGGAGCATGCCCGCAACCTCGAGTTCGAGCAGGCCGCCCGCATGCGCGACCAGTTGGCGCAACTGCGCGAGCAGGCCTTCGGTGCTGCGGTGCACGACAATATCGCGCCGATCGAGGCTGCCAAGGGAAGTCGCTGAGTGATCAAGCCATTGTTGGACCGCATGCTGGGCCGCAAGCCCCGTCTGAGCGTGCTCATGGTTTGCTCGGGCAATATCTGCCGCTCACCCACCGCACAGGCCGTGCTGGAGAAGCGCTTGGCCGAGCTCGGGCTCGACAAGCAGGTGTTGGTCGACTCGGCCGGCCTGGAGAGCTTTCATGTTGGCGAGCCGCCGGACAAGCGTTCGCAAAATCATGCCGCGCAGCGCGGCTACGACCTCTCGCGGCAGCGGGCTCGCCGCTTTGAGCGCGCGGATTTTGCGCGTTTCGATCTCGTTCTGGCGATGGACCAGGGGCACCTCGCCTCCTTGCGCAAGCGTTGCCCGGCCGAGTTGCAGGGTCGGTTGGCCTTGCTGCTGGGTGATGCCGACGTGCCTGATCCGTTCTACGGCGGGCCGTCCGGCTTTGACCGGGTGCTGGACCTGATCGAGCCACGCTGCGCCCAGCTTGCCGGCGAATTGGCCGAGCGTCTCAAGAGCCCGGGCGCCTGAGGCTGGGTCAAACCCCAGCTTTGCCAGGGGCTTGCAGGCCGCGGCGTGGGCGTCCCCAGCAAGCCCGCCCATAATTGAGTAAAATAGTCGGACTTACCCAAGGGTTAACCCGCCAGACTGGCGCTTGAATTCTTGGGATGGGCAGGACCTGAGCACTGGCCGCTGCCAAGGGCTCGATCCGCCGGATCGGGCCGGACTATCAGGAGCTTGATATGCGTCTCACCACCAAAGGCCGTTTTGCCGTCACTGCGATGATTGATCTGGCGCTGCGCGAAAACGGCGGTCCCGTTGCCCTGGCTGCCATCAGCCAGCGGCAGCAGATTTCTCTGTCCTATCTCGAGCAACTGTTCGGCAAGCTGCGCCGCCATGAGCTGGTGGAAAGCACCCGTGGCCCGGGCGGCGGCTATTCGCTGGGACGCAAGTCCAGCGAGATCACGGTGGCCGACATCATTGTCGCCGTGGACGAGCCGATCGACGCCACCGGTTGCGGCGGCAAGGAAAACTGCATGGGCGAAGACACCGGCAAGTGCATCACGCATGAGCTGTGGACCAGCCTCAATGCCAAGATGATCGAGTACCTCGACTCCGTTTCGCTGCGCAAGCTGGTTGAAGACCAGTTGGCCAAGGGCGTGACCATCGAGGAAGCACCCATCAAGCGCGCCATCTCCAGCCAGCCCGTGGTCAAGCCCATCCGCATCACCGCCCCGAATTCGGTCTTTGCCCTCGGCAACGCCTTCAGCAAATAAGCAGCCAGCCAAAAGAAGAAGTCTCATGGACATGACGCCTCACTTCCCCATCTACATGGATTACGGCGCGACGACGCCGGTAGACCCGCGCGTCGTCGACGCCATGATCCCGTGGTTGCGCGAGCATTTCGGCAACCCGGCATCGCGCAGCCACGCCTGGGGCTGGGAAGCCGAAGCCGCCGTTGAAAAGGCGCGCGAGCAGGTGGCTGCGCTGATCGGCGCCGACCCGCGCGAAATCGTCTGGACCTCGGGTGCCACCGAGTCCAACAACCTTGCCATCAAGGGCGCTGCCCACTTTTACCAAAGCCGCGGCAAGCACATCATCACGGTGAAGACCGAGCATAAGGCCGTGCTCGACACCACGCGTGAACTGGAGCGCCAGGGCTTCGAGGTGACCTATCTCTCCGTGAAGGAAGATGGCTTGCTCGACCTGGAGGCGTTCAAGGCCGCGCTGCGGCCCGACACCATCCTGGTCTCGGTCATGTTCGTGAACAACGAGATCGGTGTCATTCAGGACATTCCGGCCATTGGCACGATCTGCCGCGAGCGCGGCATCATCTTCCACGTCGATGCGGCGCAGGCCACCGGCAAGGTGCAGATCGACATGGCCACGCTGCCGGTCGACTTGCTGAGCCTGGCTTCCCACAAGACCTATGGCCCCAAGGGCATCGGCGCCCTGTACGTGCGCCGCAAGCCGCGCGTGCGCCTGGAAGCCCAGATGCACGGCGGTGGCCATGAGCGCGGCATGCGCTCGGGCACCCTGCCCACGCACCAGATCGTCGGCATGGGCGAGGCCTTCCGCATCGCCCGCGAGGAAATGGCCACCGAGGGCGAGCGCATCCGCGCGCTGCAGCAGCGTCTCCTGAACGGCCTGAAGGACATCGAGCAGGTCTTCGTCAACGGCGACATGGAACGCCGCGTGCCGCACAACCTGAACATCTCGTTCAACTACGTGGAAGGCGAGTCGCTGATCATGGGCGTGAAGGGCATTGCCGTGTCCTCGGGCTCGGCCTGCACCTCGGCCAGCCTGGAGCCGAGCTATGTCTTGCGCGCCCTGGGCCGCAGCGACGAGCTGGCGCATTCCTCGCTGCGCATGACCATCGGCCGCTTCACGACCGAAGAAGAAATCGACTACGCAGTGACGATACTGAAAGACCGCGTGGCCAAGCTGCGCGAGCTCTCGCCGCTGTGGGACATGTACAAGGACGGCATCGATCTGAGCACCATCCAGTGGGCAGCACACTGATCGATCGAACGAATTAGGAGAACACCATGGCATACAGCGAAAAAGTCATCGACCATTACGAAAACCCCCGCAATGTCGGCGCCTTCGAAAAGGGCGACGAGACCGTGGGCACGGGCATGGTCGGCGCACCGGCCTGCGGCGACGTGATGAAGCTGCAGATCAAGGTCAACCCGGCCACGGGCCTGATCGAGGACGCCAAGTTCAAGACCTATGGCTGCGGCTCGGCCATCGCCTCCAGTTCGCTGGTGACCGAATGGGTCAAGGGCAAGAGCCTGGACCAGGCGCTCTCGATCAAGAACACGCAGATCGCCGAAGAGCTGGCGCTGCCGCCGGTCAAGATCCATTGCTCCATCCTGGCCGAAGACGCGATCAAGGCCGCGGTGGACGACTACCGCGCCAAGCACTCGCAATAAGGGCTGAGCCGATGTCCGTCACTCTGACCGAAGCAGCTGCACGCCATGTCACCCGCTACATCGCCAAGCGCGGTCGCGGTGTCGGTGTACGCCTCGGCGTCAAGACCACCGGCTGCTCGGGTCTGGCCTACAAGCTTGAGTACGCCGACGAGTTCGCGCCCGAGGATGTGATCTTCGAGGGCCATGGCGTGAAGATCCTGATCGACCCGAAAAGCCTGCCATACCTGGACGGCACCGAACTCGACTTCGTGCGCGAAGGCCTCAACGAGGGTTTCAAGTTCCGCAATCCGCGTGAGAAGGACCGCTGCGGCTGCGGCGAGTCCTTCCGCGTGTAAAGTCCGGCCGGCATCCACAGTGGCGCGGCTTGAAAGGCCGCGCTTTTTGCTTTCTCCACCGACCATGCGCCTCGACGACGACGACTTCAGCCTCTTCGGCCTGCCCCAGCGCTTTGCGCAGGATGCGGTCGATATCGAGGCGCGCTGGAAGGCACTCGCCGCCAAGGTCCATCCGGACAAGTTTGCCGCCGAAGGCGCATCGGCCCAGCGCCAGGCCATGCAATGGGCCCTGCGCGTGAACGAGGCGCACCAGCGCCTGCGCGATCCGCAAAAGCGCGCAGGCTACCTTTGCGAACTGCGTGGCGCGGCCTTGCAGGCCAACGAGAACACAAGCATGCCGGCCGCCTTCCTGATGGAACAGATGGAATGGCGCGAGGCGCTTGATGAGGCGAGCGGCGCGGCCGCCATTGAAGCGCTGGACGAACAAGTGCTGGCCCGTGAGCGCGGCCTTCTGGCCGAAGCCGGCCAGTTGCTCGACGAGAAGAATGATCCGGCCGAAGCGGCCAAGCGGGTGAGGGCGCTGATGTTCGTGGCGCGCTTCCGCGCCGACATCGATAAGCGCCTGGACGCCCTGGGACACTAAGACATGGCTTTGCTGCAGATTTCCGAACCCGGCCAATCGCCTAATCCGCATGAGCGTCGCATCGCGGTCGGCATCGACCTGGGCACCACGCACTCGCTGGTCGCTTCGGTGCGCAGTGGCGTGGCCGAATGCCTGCCCGACGAACAGGGGCGTGTGATCCTGCCCTCAGCGGTTCGCTACCTGGATGAGGGCCGACGCCAGATTGGCGCCGAGGCCTTCGAGGCCCAGGCCGAAGACCCGGAGAACACCATCGTTTCGGTCAAGCGCTTCATGGGGCGCTCACTGGCCGACATCGCCAATCGCGAGAAGCTGCCCTACGAGTTCGAAGACACGCCGGGCATGCTGAGCCTGCAGACGCGACATGGCCTGAAGTCGCCGGTGGAAGTTTCGGCCGAGATCCTGGCGACCCTGCGCTATCGCGCCGAAGACAGTTTTGCCGACGACCTGTTCGGTGCCGTGATCACGGTGCCGGCCTACTTTGACGATGCGCAGCGTCAGGCGACGAAGGATGCGGCGCAACTCGCCGGTCTCAATGTCCTGCGCCTGATCAACGAGCCTACGGCCGCGGCGATTGCCTATGGCCTGGACAATGGCAGCGAAGGGCTCTACGCGGTCTACGACCTCGGCGGCGGCACCTTCGATATTTCGCTCCTGAGCCTTACCCAGGGCGTGTTCGAGGTCGTGGCTACCGGCGGCGATGCAGCACTGGGCGGCGACGACTTTGACCGTGCGCTGGCCGACTGGGCCTTGGCCCAGTCCGGGCGCAGCGCCGAAAGCGCGCATGACAAGCGGGCCGTGCTGGTCGCTGCGCGCCTGGCCAAGGAAGCCTTGTCGGATGTGGATTCCACCGCCTTGCATTGCGTCCTCGATGGCGGCGAGCTCAATGTCATCGTCAGCCGCGCCCAGTTCGAGGCGCTGGCCGAACCTTTGATTGCCAAGACCCTGGCTTCGGTGCGCCGCGTGCTGCGCGATGCCAAGGTGAAGCCCGATGCGGTGCAGGGCACCGTGATGGTCGGCGGCTCCACGCGCATGCCTTGTGTTCGCCGTGCTGTCGGCGAGCTGTTCGGCCGCGAGGTGCTGACCAACCTGAATCCGGACGAAGTGGTGGCGCTGGGCGCGGCCATCCAGGCCAATCAGCTGGCCGGCAATGCCGCCGATGGCGAGATCCTCTTGCTGGACGTGATCCCGCTTTCGCTGGGGCTTGAGACCATGGGCGGCCTGGTCGAACGTGTGATCGAGCGCAATGCCACGATCCCCATTGCCAAGGCGCAGGACTTCACGACGTTCAAGGACGGCCAGACCGCCATGGCCATCCACGTGCTGCAAGGCGAACGCGAACTGGTGAGCGAATGCCGCTCGCTGGCACGTTTCGAGCTGCGTGGCATCCCGCCGATGGTGGCCGGTGCGGCGCGCATCCGCGTGAGCTTCCAGGTCGATGCTGATGGCTTGTTGAGCGTTTCGGCCAAGGAGCTGGGCTCGGGCGTCGAGGCTGCCGTGCAGGTCAAGCCCAGCTACGGGCTGTCGGACGATCAGATTGCGGGCATGCTGAAGGACGGTTTCGCCTCCGCTGAGTCGGACATGCAGGCCCGCGCGCTGCGCGAAGCGCGCGTGGAAGCCGAGCGCATGCTGCTCGCCACGCATTCGGCGCTGACCGCTGACGGTGATTTGCTGACCGATGCTGAGCGTGCCGATATTGCAAGGCTCTTGGCAGCCATGAACGAAACCGCCAAGGGCGAAGACTCGCATGCCATCGATGCCGCCGTCGAAGCGCTGGCCAAGGGCACCGAAGCCTTTGCCGCCGCGCGCATGAACCGCGGCATCCATCAGGCCCTGGCTGGCCGCAACATCGATCAGGTTTAAAGAGTTAGGCAGAGGCCCCCATGCCCATCATCAAGATTCTTCCGCACGCCGAGTACTGCCCGGATGGCAGGTCGGTCACAGCGCCGGCTGGTACTTCGATCTGCGAAGCGCTGCTGGACAACCATATCGACATCGAACACGCCTGCGACCAGGTCTGCGCCTGCACCACCTGCCATGTCATCGTGCGCGAGGGCTTTGCCTCGCTGTCCGAGATGGAAGAGGGCGAGGAAGACATGCTGGACCGTGCCTGGGGCCTGGAGGCCAACTCGCGCCTGAGCTGCCAGGCCATCCTGGGCCAGAAGGACGTGACGGTCGAGATTCCGAAGTATTCGATCAATCACGCCAAGGAAGGCTGAAGCCATGCGCGTGCTGGGTTTCGAGTCGAGCTGCGATGAGACCGGCGTGGCCCTGGTCGAGTTCACCGAGCAGGGCTGCTCACCCAAGCTGCTCGCCGACGCCCTGCACAGCCAGATCTCCATGCACCAGGCTTATGGCGGCGTGGTGCCCGAGCTGGCTTCGCGCGACCATATTCGCCGCGTGATTCCCTTGACCCGCGAGGTCCTGGCGCGTGCCCAAGCCTCGCTGGCCGATGTTGACGTCATTGCGTACACGCAAGGCCCGGGACTTGCCGGTGCCTTGCTGGTCGGCGCGGGAGTGGCTGTATCGCTTGCCGCGGCGCTGGGCAAGCCGACGATGGCGGTTCATCACCTCGAAGGCCACCTGCTTTCGCCCTTCCTGTCCAGCGATCCACCGGAGTTTCCCTTCGTGGCCCTGCTGGTTTCGGGCGGCCACACGCAGCTGATGCGCGTCGATGAGGTCGGCAGCTACGAGCTGCTGGGTGAAACGATTGACGATGCGGCAGGCGAAGCGTTCGACAAGAGCGCGAAGCTCCTGGGCCTTCCCTATCCAGGCGGCCCGCATCTGGCCAAGTTGGCCGAAAGCGGCAATCCGGAAGCCTTTGCCTTGCCTCGGCCGCTGATGCACAGCGGCAAGCCTGACTTCAGCTTCGCCGGCTTGAAGACAGCAGTGTTGACGCAAGTGAAGAGACTGGGCGATGCGCCGACCGAGCAGCAGCGGGCTGATCTGGCGGCGTCGACGCAGGCTGCCATCGTCGAGGTGCTCTTGAAAAAGTCTCTGCTGGCCTTGAAGGAATCAGGGCTGAAGCGCCTGGTCGTGGCTGGTGGCGTGGGCGCCAACAGGATGCTGCGCGAACAGTTGAATGCGGCCTGCGCCAAGCGCGGCATCCGCGTTCACTACCCCGAGCTGAGCCTGTGCACCGACAACGGCGCCATGATCGCAATGGCGGCTGCGCTGCGCCTGCAACGCGGCATCGGTGCAACGGCGCCCAGCGGCGGCGGATTCGAGGTCCGGCCGCGCTGGGCCTTGGGCGAAGTCAGCTGACGCTCAGCTCGCCGGCACCGGCCGGCACGCGCTTGGCCAGGGAGAGGGTCAGCACACCGTTCTCCAGCTTGGCGCTGGAGCCGGCCTGGTCGAGTTCCTGGGGCAGGGCAATGCTGCGCGAGAAGCGGGTCACCGAACGCTCGCGATGCAGGACGCGCTCGCCATCGGGCAGGGCGGCCGGCAGGGCCTGTTCGGCATCGACGCTGACGCGGCGGCCTTCGATGCGGATCTTCACGGCTTCCTTGGCGATGCCGGGCAGGTCCAGCTGCAGGGTGTAGCTCTGATCACTTTCGGTCACGTCCAGCGCCGGGCTGCGCAGGGCGCGGGCATCGGGGTCGACATTGAACAGGCGTTCGATGCGTTGCGACAGGTCGGCGGAATGGCGGGTCATGGGGATCACAAACATGGTCTTCGCTCCTTGGGAAGGTGGGTTGCAAGGCACGCTGAGGCGCCCATGCATCCCAAACTTGGCCCGCCGAGAGGCCTTTCAAGGGCCTGAAGAAATACAGGTTCGAGGGACTTGGAAGCGGCGCGAGCAGCCCCAAGTCCGATCGCTTGGCCATCTTCCAGGTCACCCATTCAGGGCAAGCCCCAGACTTGGGCTACAATCCGCAGGTTTTGCTGTTTGGCCATTCATGGCTTGGTAGTGAATCAAGGCACGGCACGGGTCGGTTTCACCTGTGACCGCAAGTTAAAACCTGGAAACCGTCTGCGAGCAAGCATTGCGCTGCCCAGCGGCTTCCGACATCTAGGAACGCACCATGGCAGTCGCCGATATCAAGAAGGCAGAAATCGTCAAGTCGAACGCTCGCAGCGCCAATGACACCGGATCCCCGGAAGTCCAAGTTGCTCTGCTGACCGCTCGCATCAACGACCTGACCCCCCATTTCAAGACCCACGCCAAGGACCACCACGGCCGTCGCGGTCTGCTGAAGATGGTCAACACGCGCAAGAGCCTGTTGTCCTACCTCAAGCGCAAGGACGCTGACCGCTATACCGCGCTGATCCAGAAGCTGGGCCTGCGCAAGTAATCTGGCGACGAAGTGAAAGAGCCTGTCTGGACTGCAAAGCCAGCACAGGCTCTTTGTCTTTCTGAACCGCAGCTGGAGACGAGCTGACGTGGCGACGATGTGTCATTCCATCGGGATTTGAATCAACGAAATCCGATGGAATGGCATCCCGCCAAACCCAGCTTCCCTCCCGGTTTTGATGCCGCACCGCAAGCGGCTCGACTCAAGAGGAGATGACATGAGCATGTTCAACAAAGTCACCAAGACCTTCCAATGGGGTCCCCACACCGTCACGATGGAAACCGGCGAGATCGCCCGCCAATCGTCGGGCGCCGTGCTGGTGAACATCGATGACACCGTGGTGCTGGCCACCGTGGTTGCCAAGTCCCAGGCCAAGGCTGGCCAGGACTTCTTTCCGCTGACCGTCGACTACATCGAGAAGACCTACGCCGCCGGCAAGATCCCCGGCAGCTTCTTCAAGCGTGAAGGCCGTCCGAGCGAGCTCGAGACCCTGACCTCGCGCCTGATCGACCGCCCGATCCGCCCGCTGTTCCCGGAGGGCTTCTTCAATGAAGTCCAGGTCGTGGTGCACGTGCTGTCGCTGAACCCTGAAGTCCAGGCCGACATCGCCGCCCTGATTGCTTCCAGCGCTGCCCTGGCCGTTTCCGGCATCCCGTTCAGCGGCCCGATCGGTGCCGCTCGCGTGGGCTATGTCAATGGCGAGTACATCCTGAACCCGGGCAAGACTGCCCTGATCGACTCCAAGATGGACCTGGTCGTCGCCGGCACCGAAGCCGCTGTGCTGATGGTCGAGTCCGAAGCCGACCAGCTGAGCGAAGACGTGATGCTGGGTGGCGTGGTCTACGGTCACGAGCAAAGCAAGATCGCCATCAACGCGATCCACGAGCTGGTGCGTGAGGCCGGCAAGCCGGTGTGGGACTGGAAGGCTCCTGCCAAGAACGAGCCCTTCATCGCCAAGGTCAACGGCCTGGCCGAAGAAAAGCTGCGCGCCGCTTACCAGATCCGCTCCAAGCAAGCCCGTACGGAAGCCTGCCGCGCGGTCTACTCGAGCGTCAAGGAAGCCCTGAAGGCCGAAGGCGTTGAGTTCGACGGCGTCGAAGTCGACGGCCTGCTGTTCGAGATCGAAGCCCGCATCGTGCGCGGCCAGATCCTGGCCGGCGAGCCCCGCATTGACGGTCGCGATACCCGCACCGTGCGCGCCATCGAGATCCGCAACGGCGTGCTGCCCCGCACCCATGGTTCGGCCCTGTTCACCCGTGGTGAAACCCAAGGCCTGGTCGTTGCCACGCTCGGTACCGACCGTGACGCCCAGCGCATCGACGCGCTGGCCGGCGAGTTCGAAGACCGCTTCATGATGCACTACAACATGCCTCCGTTCGCCACCGGCGAAACCGGTCGCGTGGGCAGTCCGAAGCGCCGCGAAATCGGCCACGGCCGCCTGGCCAAGCGCGCGCTCATCGCTGCGCTGCCGAGCAAGGAAGACTTCCCGTACACGATGCGCGTGGTCTCGGAAATTACAGAGTCCAATGGTTCTTCGTCGATGGCTTCGGTCTGCGGCGGCTGCCTGGCACTGATGGACGCTGGCGTGCCGATGAAGGCCCACGTGGCCGGTATCGCCATGGGCCTGATCAAGGATGCCAACCGCTTCGCCGTGCTGACCGACATCCTGGGCGACGAAGATCACCTGGGCGACATGGACTTCAAGGTGGCCGGCACGACCGCCGGCATCACGGCCCTGCAGATGGACATCAAGATCCAGGGCATCACCAAGGAAATCATGCAGGTCGCGCTGGCGCAAGCCAAGGAAGCCCGCCTGCACATCCTCGGAAAGATGGTCGAAGCCATGGGCACGGCCAACACCGAGGTGTCGCAGTTCGCTCCGCGCCTGTACACGATGAAGATCAACCCGGAAAAGATCCGTGACGTGATCGGCAAGGGCGGCGCCACCATCCGTGCGCTGACCGAGGAAACCGGCACCACGATCGACATCGGCGAAGACGGCACCATCACCATTGCCTCGACCGATGCCGACAAGGCCGAACACGCCAAGAAGCGCATCCAGGAAATCACCGCCGAAGTCGAAATCGGCAAGGTCTACGAAGGTCCGATCACCAAGATCCTGGACTTCGGTGCCCTGGTGAACCTGCTGCCCGGCAAGGACGGCCTGCTGCACATCAGCCAGATCGCGCACCAGCGCGTCGAGAAGGTCACCGACTTCCTGAGCGAAGGCCAGATCGTCAAGGTCAAGGTCCTCGAGACGGACGAAAAGGGCCGCATCAAGCTGTCGATGAAGGCCCTGATCGAGCGCGACGCAGCGCCGGCTGCAGAAGCTCCCCAGCAATAAGCTGGCGAAGCGCCGCATCAAGGCAGGACAGCGAGCAAGCATGCGCGCCATCGCCATCAGCCGCCCCGGCGGCCCTGAGGTGCTGCAAGTGATCGAGCGTCCGCTGCCGCAAGCCGGAGCGGGCGAATGCCTGATCGCGGTTGAGGCGTATGGCGTCAACCGCCCCGACGTGCTGCAACGCAAGGGCGCCTACCCGCCGCCGCCTGGCGCCAGCGATCTGCCTGGCCTGGAAGTGGCGGGGCGCATCGTCGCTGGTGATGCGGGCGAGCTGGCGGTGGCCGGCTTCAAGCTGGGCGACGCGGTGTGTGCGCTGGTGTCGGGCGGCGGCTATGCCGAAGCTTGCGTAGCGCCGCTGGCTCAGTGCCTGCCGGTGCCCGAAGGCTGGAGCATGGCCGAGGCCGCGAGCCTGCCGGAAACCTTGTTCACCGTCTGGTCGAACGTGTTCGGCCGGGCGGGGTTGAAGGGTGGCGAGACGCTGCTGGTGCACGGTGGCAGCAGCGGCATTGGCGTGACAGCCATTCAGCTGGCAAAAGCCTTTGGAGCGCGCGTGCTGGTGACTGTGGGCAATGACTACAAGGCCGCTGCCTGCCTGAAGCTGGGTGCCGATGTGGCGATCAACTACCGCGAGCAGGACTTCGTCGCGGAAGCCAAGGCCGCCACGGGTGGCCGCGGTGTCGATGTGATCCTGGACATGGTGGCGGGCTCCTATGTGGAGCGCGGTGTGCAATGCCTCGCTGACGATGGCCGCATGGTCATCATCGCGGTGCAGGGTGGTGTGGATGCGAAGTTCGATGCGGGTCAGGTCTTGCGTCGTCGGCTGACGATCAGTGGCTCGACGTTGCGCCCGCGCTCGCTGGCCTTCAAGGCTGGCGTGGCGAAGGAGCTGCGCGAGAAGGTCTGGCCCTTGTTGGTCAGCCGTGCAATCGCTCCGGTCATCTATCGTGAGCTGCCCGCGTCTGAAGCCGCTTCAGCGCATGCGCTGATGGAGTCGGGCGAGCATGTCGGCAAGATCGTGCTGGCCTGGTGAGGATTGAGATATGAGCCAAAGAAGAAAACTCGTCGTCGGCAACTGGAAGATGCATGGCAGCCGCGCTGCCAATGCCGTGTTGCTGGCGGGTCTGAAAGAGGCGGGTCCGTGGAATGCCGATGTGGCGGTCTGCGTGCCTTTCCCCTACATCAGCGAAACCGCGCTGGCATTGACTGGTGTGAGCATCGGCTTCGGCGCGCAGGATTGCTCAGCGCACGAGCAGGGTGCCTTCACCGGCGAGGTGTCGTCAGGCATGCTCCATGACATCGGCTGCCGCTACGTGATCGTTGGTCACTCCGAGCGTCGTGCCTTCCATCGCGAAAGCGACCAGTTGGTGGCTGACAAGGCCAAGGCTGCGCTGGCGCATGGCGTCACGCCCATCGTCTGCGTCGGCGAAACGCTGGCGGAGCGCGAGGCGGGTCAAACCGAGGCCGTGGTCAAGCGCCAGCTGGCTGCGGTGATCCACACGCTGACGCACTGCATCGGCGAAATCGTGGTGGCCTATGAGCCGGTCTGGGCCATCGGCACGGGGCTCACTGCCACGCCCGAGCAAGCTCAAGCGGTGCACCATGTGCTGCGCGCCCAGTTGCATGCCGCCACGCAGAAGGCGGATGCCATGCGCATCCTCTACGGCGGCAGCGTCAAGCCGGACAACGCGGCCCAGCTCTTCGCGCAGGCTGACATCGATGGCGGCCTGATTGGTGGCGCTGCCTTGAAGGCGGCCGACTTTGCAGCGATCTGCCGCGCTGCGCAAACCTGAATGCGAGAGCACGGCTTTTTGCTGTGCTCGCAATGAATACGAGAAACCTGGAGAGTTTGAAATGCAAGTGATGATGAATATCGTGTTGCTGGTGCAACTGCTGAGCGCGCTGGTGATGATCGGCCTGGTGCTGGTTCAGCATGGCAAGGGTGCCGACATGGGTGCCTCCTTCGGCAGCGGCGCATCGGGCAGCCTCTTCGGTGCTACGGGCAGCGCCAACTTCCTGTCGCGCACCACGGCCGTCTGCGCCACGGTCTTCTTCGTCTGCACGCTGGCCCTGGCCTACATGGCCAACCACCGCGCAAGCGCACCGGCCACGGACTCCGCACAAACCGTGCTGGACCGTGCCGCGCCGGGTGCCGATGCAGCTTCCGCGCCTGTGCTGCCGACGGCTGTTCCGAGTGCACTGCCTGCCGCCTCGGCCGCCTCGAACTGAAGCCGCAGTGAGGGACCCGCAAGCGCTGTGACGCCTCTCGCACAGTGCTTGCAATTCTCTTGATCTCACACAGGCGAAAGAGGGTTCGACTCCTCTGGAGCCTCAATATTTCGGTATAGAATGCGAGGCTGTTCGGTAAGCAATCCTCACGCAAGTCGAACAGCAAGGTAATTCAGTAAGTCAGTCGATACGACACGCCGTCGTGGTGAAATTGGTAGACACGCTATCTTGAGGGGGTAGTGGCGAAAGCTGTGCGAGTTCGAGTCTCGCCGACGGCACCAGATTATTCGGTCGGAGCAAGGGCTGGAGCCTTTATGCTACGGCCGTGCGCCCTGTCGCAGCGTGAATGCGCTGCAGGGGACAAGGCGGGCGCGGTCCGTAAGCGATATTGAAGAATACCGCTGGCGGGGCGCCCGTTGCTTTTGCTGATCCGCGACCCGGAGGTCGTGAGTCAGTTCAACCGAGAGCAATTGCTGTGAGCCTGGATCAGTACCTACCCGTCATCCTCTTCATCTTGGTCGGCGCAGCGGTGGGGATCATCCCCCAGGTCCTGGGCTACATCATGGGCCCGAATCGGCCGGATCAGGCCAAAAACTCCCCTTACGAATGCGGCTTCGAGGCCTTTGACGACGCGCGAATGAAGTTCGACGTGCGCTACTACCTCGTGGCCATTCTGTTCATCCTGTTTGACCTCGAAATCGCCTTCCTGTTCCCCTGGGCCGTGACCCTGCGTGAAATCGGCGCGACAGGTTTCTGGGCGATGATGATTTTCCTGGGCATCCTCGTCGTGGGCTTTGCCTACGAGTGGAAAAAAGGCGCTCTGGACTGGGAATGATGATGCCCCTCGCCCAATGGGTACATTGGTCGATCCCCCGGGGGGATGCCAGCCTGGCGGCTGGCCATGGGGCCGGCTTGGGAGCGGCCCGGCGCTCGGCCCAAAAGGGCTGCGAACGTTTGAAAGCTTGCTATGGGTATTGAAGGCGTTTTGAAAGAAGGCTTTGTCACCACCTCGGTCGACAAGCTGATCAACTGGTCCAAGACCGGTTCCCTGTGGCCGATGACATTCGGCCTCGCTTGCTGTGCGGTCGAGATGATGCACGCCGGTGCGGCACGCTACGACATCGACCGCTTCGGCATGTTGTTCCGCCCCAGCCCGCGTCAGTCTGACCTGATGATCGTGGCCGGCACGCTGTGCAACAAGATGGCGCCGGCCCTGCGCAAGGTCTACGACCAGATGGCCGAGCCGCGCTGGGTGCTCTCGATGGGCTCCTGCGCCAATGGCGGTGGCTACTACCACTACAGCTATTCCGTCGTGCGCGGCTGTGACCGCATCGTGCCGGTGGACGTCTATGTGCCGGGCTGTCCGCCCACGGCCGAGGCGCTGCTCTATGGCATCCTGCAGCTGCAGGCCAAGATCCGTCGCGAAAACACGATTGCCCGCGCATGAGCACGAAACTCGACACCCTGCAGGCGGCACTGCAAGCCGCACTCGGCGAGCGAATCGTCGATTTGAAGAGTGCCCTTGGCGAGCTGACGCTGCGCGTCGCGCCCAAGGACTACTTCGAGGTGGCCACCATCCTGCGTGATCACCCGGAACTGAAATTCGAGCAACTGATCGACCTCTGCGGCCTCGACTACTCCGAGTACGGCAATGGTGGCTACGAAGGCCCGCGCTTCGCCGTCTCCACGCACCTGCTGTCGGTCAGCAAGAACTGGCGCCTGCGCCTGAAGGTTTTCGCTGCTGACGACGACTTTCCCTGCGTTGCCGCCGTCACTCCAATCTGGACGGCTGCCAACTGGTTCGAGCGCGAGGCCTTTGACCTCTACGGCATCATCTTCGAAGGCCATGAAGACCTGCGCCGCATCCTGACCGACTACGGCTTCATCGGCCACCCGATGCGCAAGGACTTCCCGACCTCGGGTCATGTCGAGATGCGCTACGACGCCGAGCAGAAGCGCGTGATCTACCAGCCGGTCACGATTGAGCCGCGTGAAATCACGCCGCGCGTGATCCGCGAAGACAACTACGGCGGGCTGTAAATGTTTGACCCCCACGCTCAACTTCGTTCGCTGCCCCTCGAGGGGGCGCAGGCCTCCCTCGGGGCGGCCCAGCGGGAGTCCTGATTCATGGCCGACATCAAAAACTACACCCTGAACTTCGGCCCGCAGCATCCTGCTGCGCACGGTGTTCTCCGCCTCGTCCTCGAACTCGATGGCGAAGTGATCCAAAGAGCCGACCCGCACATCGGCCTCCTGCACCGCGCCACCGAGAAGCTGGCCGAGAGCAAGACCTATATCCAGTCGCTGCCCTACATGGACCGCCTCGACTACGTGTCGATGATGGCCAACGAGCATGCCTACTGCCTGGCCATCGAGAAGATGCTGGGCCTGGAAGTGCCGATCCGCGCGCAATACATCCGCGTGATGTATGCCGAGATCACGCGTCTGCTGAACCACCTGCTGTGGCTGGGCTGCCATGGCCTGGATTGCGGTGCGATGAACATCCTCATCTACTGCTTCCGCGAGCGTGAGGACCTGTTCGACATGTACGAGGCGGTGTCGGGCGCGCGCATGCACGCGGCCTATTTCCGTCCGGGCGGCGTCTATCGCGACCTGCCGGACGTGATGCCGCAGTACCAGGTCTCCAAGGTCAAGAACGCCAAGACGATCGCCCAGCTGAACGAGAACCGCCAGGGCTCGCTGCTGGATTTCATTGACGACTTCTGCAAGCGCTTCCCGAAGAACGTCGACGATTACGAAACACTGCTGACCGACAACCGGATCTGGAAGCAGCGCACCGTGGGCATTGGCGTGGTCACGCCCGAGCGCGCGCTGAATCTTGGCCTCACCGGCGCGATGCTGCGCGGCTCCGGCATCGCCTGGGACCTGCGCAAGACCCAGCCCTACGATGTCTACGACAAGATGGACTTCGACGTGCCGGTCGGCGTGGAAGGCGATACGTATGACCGTTATGTCGTGCGTGTCGAGGAAATGCGCCAGTCCAACCGCATCATCCAGCAATGCGTTGAATGGCTGCGCAAGAACCCCGGCCCGGTCATCACCGACAACCACAAGGTGGCTCCGCCTTCGCGCGTCGACATGAAGTCGAACATGGAAGAGTTGATCCACCACTTCAAGCTCTTCACCGAAGGCTTCCGCGTGCCGGAAGGCGAGGCCTATGCTGCCGTGGAGCACCCGAAGGGCGAGTTCGGCATCTACATCGTCAGCGATGGTGCCAACAAGCCTTACCGCCTGAAGATCCGTGCACCAGGCTTCTCGCATCTGGCGGCGCTCGACGAAATGTCGCGCGGCCACATGATTGCCGATGCCGTGGCCGTGATCGGCACGATGGACATCGTGTTCGGTGAGATCGATCGATGAGTACTGCGATGAGCACTGCTGAATACACCCTGACCGAGGCTACCGCCGCGCGTTTCGCGCGTGAGGTTGCCAAGTACCCGGCCGACCAGAAACAGTCGGCCGTGATGGCCTGCCTGGCCATCGTGCAGCAGGAAGAAGGCTTCGTTTCGCGCGCGAGCGAAGACGCAATTGCCGCCTACCTGGGTATGCCGGCCATCGCCGTGTACGAGGTCACGACCTTCTACAACATGTACAACCAGCAGAAGGTCGGCAAGTTCAAGCTGAATGTCTGCGCCAACCTGCCGTGCCAACTGCGCGATGGTCAAAACGCACTCGACCATCTCTGCCACAAGCTCGGCATCGAGCAGGGCGGCACGACGGCTGACGGCATGTTCACCGTGCAGAAGAGCGAATGCCTGGGTGCCTGCGCCGATGCGCCGGTGATGCTGGTCAACGACCGCCAGATGTGCAGCTTCATGAGCACCGAGCGCCTGGACGAGCTGGTCGACACGCTGCGTGCCCACGCGGCCAAGAACTGACGGACGAACTAGCATGCTGGATCTCTCCAAGTTTCAAGCGACAGGCATCGAGACCTGTTTCCACGACCGCCACATCGGCCCGCAGATCTATGCCGGCCTCGATGGCAAGAACTGGAGCCTGAAGGACTATGTCGCGCGTGGCGGTTACGCGGCGCTGCGCAAGATCCTCGGCAAGGACGGCGCGCCGGTCGCTGAAGGCCAGGCGCCCGGCATGACGTCGGACCAGGTGATCGCCGAGGTCAAGGCCTCGGGCCTGCGCGGCCGTGGCGGTGCCGGTTTCCCCACGGGCCTGAAGTGGAGCTTCATGCCCCGCCAGTTCCCGGGCGCGAAGTACCTGGTCTGCAACTCGGACGAAGGCGAACCGGGCACCTGCAAGGACCGCGACATCCTGATGTTCAACCCGCACATCGTCATCGAAGGCATGGCCATCGCCGCCTACGCGATGGGCATCAAGACGGGCTACAACTACATCCACGGCGAGATCTTCGAGGTCTACGAGCGCTTTGAAGCGGCCCTGGAAGAGGCGCGCGCCGCCGGCCTGCTGGGCGACAACATCCTGGGTTCGGACTTCAGCTTCCAGCTGCATGCCTTCCACGGTTTCGGCGCCTACATCTGCGGCGAAGAAACCGCTTTGCTTGAGTCGCTCGAAGGCAAGAAGGGCCAGCCGCGCTTCAAGCCGCCGTTCCCGGCCAGCTACGGCCTGTACGGCAAACCGACCACGATCAACAACACCGAGACCTTCGCGGCGGTGCCCTGGATCATCCGCAACGGCGGCCAGCCCTATCTGGAGATCGGCAAGCCCAACAACGGTGGCACCAAGATCTTCTCGATCTCGGGCGACGTCGAGCGTCCTGGCAACTACGAGATTCCATTGGGCACGCCGTTCAGCAAGCTGCTGGAGCTGGCCGGTGGTGTGCGCAAGGGCCGCACGCTGAAGGCTGTGATTCCTGGCGGATCGTCGGCCCCGGTGCTCACGGCCGAAGTGATGATGCAGTGCACGATGGACTATGACTCCATCGCCAAGGCCGGCTCCATGCTGGGTTCGGGCGCCGTCATCGTGATGGACGACTCACGCTGCATGGTGAACAGCCTCCTGCGCCTGTCCTACTTCTATGCCCACGAGAGCTGCGGCCAATGCACGCCTTGCCGTGAAGGCACGGGTTGGATGCACCGTGTGATCGAGCGCATCGCCAACGGCCAAGGCCGCAAGGACGACCTCGATCTGCTGAACTCCGTGGCCGACAACATTCAGGGCCGCACCATCTGCGCGCTGGGCGATGCCGCCGCAATGCCGGTGCGCGCCATGATCAAGAACTTCAAGAGCGAGTTCGTGCAAATGATCGAACAGGCGCAAAAAACCGCGCAACCCGCGAAGGCGGCTTGAGCCGAGCCAGGACAGAACATGGTTGAAATCGAACTCGACGGCAAGAAGATTGAGGTGCTCGAAGGCAGCATGGTGATGCATGCGGCCGAGAAGGCCGGCACCTACATTCCGCACTTCTGCTATCACAAGAAGCTCTCCATCGCCGCCAACTGCCGCATGTGCCTGGTGGACGTGGAGAAGGCACCAAAGCCCATGCCCGCCTGTGCCACGCCGGTGACGCAAGGCATGATCGTTCGCACCAAGAGCGAGAAGGCGCTGAAGGCCCAGCAGGGCGTGATGGAATTCCTGCTGATCAACCATCCGCTGGATTGCCCGATCTGCGACCAGGGCGGCGAGTGCCAGCTGCAGGATCTGGCCGTGGGCTACGGCTCGGGCAAGTCGCGCTACTCGGAAGAGAAGCGCGTGGTGTTCCACAAGAACATCGGCCCGCTGGTCTCGATGGAAGAGATGAGCCGTTGCATCCATTGCACGCGCTGCGTGCGCTTCGGCCAGGAAATCGCTGGCCAGATGGAACTTGGCATGGCCCACCGCGGCGAGCACAGCGAGATCCAGACCTTCGTCGGCCGCACGGTCGATTCGGAGCTGTCGGGCAACATGATCGACATCTGCCCGGTCGGTGCGCTCACCAGCAAGCCTTTCCGCTACAGCGCCCGCACCTGGGAGCTGTCGCGCCGCAAGAGCGTTTCGCCGCATGATTCCACTGGTGCCAACCTGATCGTCCAGGTCAAGGGCCAGCAGGTGATGCGCGTCGTGCCGCTGGAGAACGAAGACGTCAACGAATGCTGGATCGCCGACCGCGACCGCTTCTCGTACGAAGCGCTGAACAGCGATGCGCGCCTGACCGCCCCGATGATCAAGCAGGGCGGCGCCTGGAAGAGCGTTGACTGGACCACGGCGCTGGAGTACGTGGCCAACGGCTTGAAGAGCATCAAGAATGATCATGGCGCCGCTTCCATCGGCGCGCTGGGCTCGGCCCACAGCACGGTGGAAGAGCTGCACCTGCTGTCGCAGCTGACTCGCGCCCTGGGCAGCCAGAACGTCGACTACCGCCTGCGCCATACTGATTTCAGCAATGCGGCTGAGGCCGGCAAGGCAGGGCCTCAGGCATTTTGGCTGGGCCTGCCCATCGCCGAGCTGAGCACGCTGGACCGCGCACTGGTGATCGGCTCCTTCCTGCGCAAGGACCATCCGCTGTTTGCGCAGCGCCTGCGCCAGGCGGCCCGCCGTGGTGCCAAGGTGATGAGCATCTCCGGCTCGGCTGAAGATTGGCTGATGAATGTGGCCGAGCGGGTTGTCGCCGCACCGAGTGCCTGGCTGGCTGAGCTGGCTGGCGTGGCCGCTGCTGTGGCCGAGTTGGCTGGCGTAGCAGCCCCGGTGGCCGCGCAATCGTCGGAAGCCGCCAAGCGCATCGCTGCTGCCCTGTGGAGCGGCCAGCGCAAGGCGCTGCTGCTCGGCAATGCCGCCGCGCAACATCCGCAAGCAGCGCAATTGCTGTCGCTGGCCAACTGGATTGCCGACAAGACTGGCGCCCGCGTTGGCTACCTGACCGCTGCAGCCAATACCGTTGGAGCACAGCTGGTGGGCGCTACGCCGGTGGCGGGTGGCCTGAACGCTGGCCAGATGCTCAGCGGCACTTCGGGCCTCAAGGCGCTGCTGCTCCTGAACACCGACCCGGTGCTCGATTCGGCCAATGCCGCAGCTGCTGCCAAGGCGCTGCAGGTGGCCGAGATGGTCGTCGTGATGAGCCCGTTCAAGACAGGCCTCGACTACGCAGATGTGCTGCTGCCTATCGCGCCGTTCACCGAAACCTCGGGCTGCTTCGTCAATGCCGAAGGTCGCCTGCAGAGCTTCGTCGGCGTCGTCAAGCCGCTGGCCGAAACCCGTCCGGGCTGGAAGGTGCTGCGCGTGCTGGCCAATGTCCTGGGCTTGACCGGCTTCGAGCAGGAGAGCTCCGAGCAGGTTCGAAATGAAGCGCTGGGTGTCGATGCAGACCTGAGTGCTCGGCTGAGCAACGCCGGCAATGCCGCCGTGACGCTGACGGCAGGTGAGGGCGGCGATGTTTCCAAGCTCGAACGCCTGGCCGACGTGCCGATCTACGCCACCGATTCGCTGGTCCGCAATGCCCCCTCGCTGCAACTGACCAACGACGCCCGCAATGCGCCGTTCGCCAGCTTGTCCAGCGCTCTGTGGCAGCAGCTGGGCCTGACGGCGGAAGCGAACAAGATCCTGGTCAGCCAGGAAGGTGCCGGCTCGGCCCAGTTGAGCGCCAAGCTCGACGCCGCGCTGCCCGCCAACGTGGTGCGCGTGCCGGCCGGTCTGGCCGAGACACAGGCGCTGGGTGCCCTGTTTGGCACACTGACCGTGGCCAAGGTGTGAGGCAGGAATAAGCATGATCGACACACTTTTCCAAACCGGTGCCTCCCTGCTGGGCGCCCTGTGGCCGGTGGTCTGGAGCCTGCTCAAGATCGTCGCGGTCGTGGCACCGCTGATGGTCTGCGTGGCTTATCTGACGCTGTGGGAGCGCAAGGCCATCGGCTGGTCGCAGATCCGCCCGGGCCCGAACCGCGTCGGCCCCTACGGCTTGCTGACCCCGATCGCCGATGCCGTGAAGCTGATCTTCAAGGAGATCATCCTGCCGGCCAAGGCCAACCGCGGCCTGTTCTTCCTCGGCCCCATCATGACCATCATGCCGGCGCTGGCGGCCTGGGCGGTCGTGCCCTTCGGCCCGGAGGCGGCGGTTGCCAACGTCAATGCCGGCCTGCTGTTCCTGATGGCCATCACCTCCCTCGAGGTGTACGGCGTGATCATTGCCGGCTGGGCCTCGAACTCCAAGTACGCCTTCCTCGGCGCGCTGCGAGCTTCGGCACAGATGGTGTCGTACGAGATCGCCATGGGCTTTGCCCTCGTGATCGTGCTGATGACCAGCGGCAGCATGAACATGACGGACATCGTCGTCTCGCAAGAGACCGGCCGCTTTGCCTCGATGGGCGTCAACTTCCTGTCGTGGAACTGGCTGCCGCTGCTGCCGATCTTCGTCGTCTACTTCATCTCGGGCCTGGCTGAAACCAACCGCCATCCGTTCGACGTGGTGGAAGGCGAATCGGAAATCGTGGCCGGTCACATGATCGAGTACTCGGGCATGTCGTTCGCGATGTTCTTCCTGGCCGAGTACGCCAACATGATCCTGGTGTCGTGCCTCGCGGTCGTGCTGTTCCTGGGTGGCTGGTCGGCACCGATCTCGTTCAGCCTGCTGGGCATGGATACGCCCGAGTTCATCAAGAACTCGATGGCTTTCTGGAACTGGTGCTGGTTGTTCGGCAAGACCTTCTTCGTGGTCACCTGCTTCCTGTGGGTCCGCGCCACCTTCCCGCGCTTTCGCTATGACCAGATCATGCGTCTGGGCTGGAAGATCTTCATTCCCGTGACGCTGGTCTGGTTGGTCGTGGTCGGCCTGTGGATTCAGTCTCCCTTCAATATCTGGAAGTGACGTAATGACTGCCCCCACGTTCACTTTGTTCTCTGCCCCCCGAGGGGGCTCCTGCCTCCTTGAGGCGGCTCTGCGGAGGCAGGCATGAGTTCAGTCGCCCATTTCTTCAAGAGCTTTTTGCTCACCGAGCTGTTCAAGGGCATGGCCCTGACCGGCCGCCATTTCCTGTCGCGCAACATCACGGTGCAGTTCCCGGAAGAGAAGACGCCGCTGTCGCCGCGTTTCCGTGGCCTGCATGCGTTGCGCCGCTATGAGAACGGTGAAGAGCGTTGCATCGCCTGCAAGCTCTGTGAGGCGGTGTGCCCGGCCATGGCCATCACCATCGAGTCCGATGTGCGTGACGACGGCTCGCGCCGCACCACGCGCTACGACATCGACCTGACCAAGTGCATCTTCTGCGGCTTCTGCGAAGAAAGCTGCCCGGTGGACTCCATCGTGGAAACCTCGATCTTTGAATACCACGGCGAAAAGCGTGGCGACCTCTACTTCACGAAGGAGATGTTGCTTGCCGTGGGTGATCGCTATGAACCGCAGATCGCAGCCCAAAAGGAGGCCGACGCCAAGTACCGCTGAGTCGGCTGACCTGGTTCAAGCCAGGACTGCTGCTTAGGACTTGCCGAGCTAGCTATGGATATCACCACCGCCCTGTTCTATGTCTTCTCAGCCGTGCTGCTGGGGGCTTCCGTCCGTGTGATCACGGCCAAGTCCACCGTGCATTCGGCGCTGTTCCTGATACTCGCCTTCTTCAGCGCCTCCTGCGTCTGGATGCTCCTGAAGGCCGAGTTCCTGGCCATCACGCTGGTGCTGGTCTACATCGGCGCCGTGATGGTGCTCTTCCTCTTCGTCGTGATGATGCTGGACATCACCAGCGACCGGGTGAGGGACGGCTTCTGGAAGCACCTGCCGATGGCCGCCTTGGTGGGTGTGCTGATCGCGCTGGAAATGGCCGCCATCCTGATGCCGGGCTTCCGACTGAAGGAAGCGCCAGAACTGAGCGCTGCCGCGGCCAAACTCGGCAATACCAAGCTGCTGGGCATCGAGGTCTACACGCATTACCTGTATCCGCTGCAGATCGCTGCCGTGCTGCTGCTGGTGGCCATCATTGCCGCCATTGCCTTGACGCTGCGCCGCCGCAAGGACTCGCGTTCGCAAGACCCTTCGGAGCAGGTCAAGGTCAAGAAGGCCGACCGTCTGCGCATCATCAAGATGGCGCCGACTGTCGAGGCGCCTGCGGCGCCCGCAGCCGACAACAACACGGGAGCTGCATGATGCTGGGCGCATTGACCCTGGGACATTTCCTGACGCTGGGCGCGATCCTGTTCGCGCTGTCGGTGATCGGCATCTTCCTGAACCGCAAGAACCTGATTGTGCTGCTGATGGCCATCGAGCTGATGCTGCTGGCGGTCAACCTGAACTTCGTCGCCTTCTCCCACTACCTGGGTGACATGGCGGGCCAGGTGTTTGTGTTCTTCATCCTGACCGTGGCGGCGGCCGAGTCGGCCATTGGCCTCGCGATCCTGGTCGTGCTGTTCCGCAACCGCGCCAGCATCAACGTCGAAGAACTCGACGCGCTGAAGGGCTAAAGGGAAGACGCATCAAGATGTCCGCAACACTTTCGCAAAACATGCTGCTCGCGGTGCCGATGGCGCCGCTGGTCGGTGCCATCGCCGCCGGTTTCTTCGGCAAGCAGATCGGCCGCCGCGGTGCCCACAGCATCACCATCCTCGGCGTGCTGATCGCCTTCATCATCTCGGCGATGACGCTGAAGTCGGTCGCCGTGGACGGCGCCCGTTTCAACGAAACCATCTATGAATGGATGGTGCTTGGCGGCCTCAAGATGGAGGTTGGATTCCTGGTCGACGGCCTGACGGCGATGATGATGTGCGTGGTGACCTTCGTGTCGCTGATGGTGCACATCTACACCATCGGCTACATGGAAGAAGACCCGGGCTACCAGCGCTTCTTCAGCTACATCTCGCTGTTCACCTTCTCGATGTTGATGCTCGTGATGAGCAACAACATGCTGCAGCTGTTCTTCGGCTGGGAAGCAGTGGGCCTGGTGTCGTACCTCTTGATCGGCTTCTGGTACACCAAGCCGACGGCGATCTTCGCCAACATGAAGGCCTTCCTGGTCAACCGCGTGGGCGACTTCGGCTTCATCCTCGGTATCGGCCTCTTGGTGGCCTATGGCGGTTCATTGAACTACGCCGAACTGTTCGGCAAGTCGGCCGAGCTGGCACAGGTCAAGTTCAATGCGCCGCTGTGGGGTTCGGACTGGATGATGCTGAGCGTGGCCTGCATCTGCCTGTTCATCGGTGCGATGGGCAAGTCGGCGCAGTTCCCGCTGCATGTCTGGCTGCCTGATTCCATGGAAGGCCCGACCCCGATCTCGGCGCTGATCCACGCGGCCACGATGGTGACCGCCGGCATCTTCATGGTGGCTCGCATGAGCCCGCTGTTCGAGCTGTCGGACACGGCGCTGAACTTCGTGCTGGTGATCGGCGCGATCACGGCGCTGTTCATGGGCTTCCTGGGCATCATCCAGAACGACATCAAGCGCGTCGTCGCGTACTCGACGCTCTCGCAGCTGGGCTACATGACCGTGGCGCTGGGTGCCTCGGCCTACTCGGTTGCCGTGTTCCACCTGATGACGCACGCCTTCTTCAAGGCCTTGCTGTTCCTCGGTGCCGGCTCGGTGATCATCGGCATGCACCATGACCAGGACATCCGCAACATGGGCGGCCTGCGCAAGTACATGCCCATCACCTGGATCACCTCGCTCTTGGGTTCGCTGGCCTTGATCGGCACGCCGCTGTTCTCTGGCTTCTACTCCAAGGACTCGATCATCGAGGCGGTGCATGCCAGCCACTTGCCGGGCGCGCAGTTCGCCTACCTGGCGGTGATCATCGGCGTCTTCGTCACGGCCTTCTATTCCTTCCGGATGTACTTCCTGGTCTTCCATGGCAAGGAAAACTTCCACCACAAGCCATTCCCGGGCGAGCATGATCATCACGACGATCATGGCGACGAGCACCATGAGCCGCATGAGTCGCCCTGGGTGGTCACCGCGCCGCTGATCCTGCTGGCTATCCCCTCTGTCGTGATCGGCTTCCTGGCGATCCAGCCGATGCTGTTCGGCGACTTCTTCAAGGACGCGATCTTCGTGAACCACGAGGTCCACCACGCGATGAGCGAGCTGGCCCACGAGTTCCATGGCGCCGTGGCCATGGCCACGCACGGCCTGACCGCCTTGCCGTTCTGGCTGGCCCTGGCTGGCGTCGTTACCGCCTATGTGTTCTACATGGTCGCGCCGAGCATTCCGGCCACCATCGGCAAGGTCTTGCGTCCGGTCATCGTCGTGCTCGAGAACAAGTACTTCATGGACTGGATCAATGAGAACATCCTTGCCCGCGCGGCCCGCCTGCTTGGTAGGGGCCTTTGGAAGGGCGGCGATGGCATGGTGATCGACGGTGTGCTGATCAATGGTTCGGCCAAGGCGGTGGGCGGCATTGCCGGCATCGTGCGCCGAGTCCAGACCGGCCACCTGTACTGGTACGCCCTGGTGATGATCCTGGGTGTGATCGGCCTGATGAGCTGGCAGCTGTGGCCCTATATGTGGCCTCAATTCAAGGCCCTGGCGGGTCTTTGATCAGAGGCGGAGAAGAAGAATGGGATTGTTGAGTCTTGCCATCTGGTTGCCCGTTGTCAGCGGCGTGCTGCTGCTGATGCTCGGTCGTGAACACCAGGCCAATGCCGCACGCTGGATGGCCTTGCTGGCCGCCATTGCGGGTCTTGCCGTCACGCTGCCGCTGATCAGCGGCTTCGACAACGGCACGGCTGCGATGCAGTTCAGCGAGAACCTGCCCTGGATCGAACGCTTCAATATCCACTACCACCTGGGTGTGGATGGCATCTCGATGTGGTTCGTGCCGCTGACGGCCTTCATCACCGTGATCGTCGTGGTCGCGGCCTGGGAGGTGATCACCGAGCGTGCGCATCAGTACCTTGGCGCCTTCCTGATCCTCTCGGGTCTGATGATCGGCGTGTTCTGCGCGCTCGACGGCATGCTGTTCTACGTGTTCTTCGAGGCCACGCTGATCCCGATGTACATCATCATCGGTGTCTGGGGCGGCCCGCGGCGCGTCTATGCGGCCTTCAAGTTCTTCCTGTACACGCTGGCCGGTTCGCTGCTGATGCTGATCGCGCTGCTGTACCTGTACACCAAGTCGGGCGGCAGCTTCGACATCCTCACCTGGCACAAGCTGCCGCTGGCCATGGATGCGCAGACGCTGCTGTTCTTCGCCTTCTTTGCCGCCTTCTCGGTCAAGGTGCCGATGTGGCCGGTGCACACCTGGCTGCCAGACGCCCACGTCGAAGCGCCTACCGGTGGATCGGTGGTGCTGGCCGCCATCATGCTGAAGCTGGGTGCCTACGGCTTCCTGCGCTTCTCGATGCCCATTGCGCCCGATGCTGCGCATCACTGGTCGTGGTTCATCATCGCGCTGTCGCTGATCGCCGTGGTCTACATCGGCCTCGTGGCCCTGGTGCAGACCGACATGAAGAAGCTGGTGGCCTATTCGTCCATCGCGCACATGGGCTTCGTGACCTTGGGCTTCTTCATCTACAACGAGCTCGGCATTTCCGGCGGCATCGTGCAGATGATCTCGCACGGTTTCGTGTCCGGCGCCATGTTCTTGTGCATCGGCGTTCTGTACGACCGCGTGCATTCGCGTGAAATCGCCGACTACGGCGGTGTGGTCAACACCATGCCCAAGTTCGCGGCGTTGGCTCTGTTCTTCGCCATGGCCAACTGCGGCCTGCCGGCCACCGGCGGTTTCGTCGGCGAGTGGATGGTCATCCTGGGTACCGTGAAGTTCGACTTCTGGCTAGGTGCCATCGCGGCCACGGCCCTGGTGTTCGGCGCGGCCTACACGCTGTGGATGTACAAGCGCGTCTACTTCGGCGCGATTGGCAACGACCATGTGCGCGAACTCAAGGACGTGAACGCCCGCGAGTTCTCGATGCTGGCCGTGCTGGCCGCGGCAACGCTCTTCATGGGCGTCTATCCCAAACCCTTTACCGACGTGATGCACGCTTCAGTGACCGAGTTGCTCAAGCACGTGGCCGTCTCCAAGATCCACTGAGGCGCCCAAGGTGAACACTATGAACTGGCTCTCGGTCTATCCCGAAATCGTCCTGCTGGCCATGGCCTGCGTGGTGGCGATGGTCGACCTCTTCGTCACCGATGCGCGCCGCACACCCACCTACCTGCTGACTCAGCTCACGCTGGCGGCCGTGGGCGTGATGCACATCGGCTACTTCAACAGCGGCCTGACCGAATATGGCATGCAGGGCATGGTGGTCTCCGACCCCATGGGCCATCTGCTGGCCTTCTTCGCCTGTGTGGCGGTGATGGTGAGCCTGGTCTATGCGCGGCCCTATGCCGGCGCACGCGACATGCTCAAGGGCGAGCTGTTCACGCTCTCGCTGTTCTCGCTGCTGGGCGTGAGCGTCATGCTCTCGGCCAACAACTTCCTGGTCATCTATCTTGGCCTGGAACTGATGAGCCTGTCGCTGTATGCGCTCGTGGCCCTGCGCCGTGACCATGCAATTTCGACCGAAGCAGCGATGAAGTACTTCGTGCTGGGCGCCCTGGCCAGCGGCTTCCTGTTGTACGGCCTGTCGATGATGTACGGCGCCACGGGTTCGCTGTCGATCCCGCGCGTGTTCGAAGTGATCAGCGCCGGTGCGGTCAACAAGTCGGT
The DNA here is from genome assembly GCF_044043925.2 of Paucibacter sp. JuS9. Lineage (NCBI taxonomy): Bacteria > Pseudomonadati > Pseudomonadota > Betaproteobacteria > Burkholderiales > Sphaerotilaceae > Roseateles > Paucibacter sp. JuS9. The sequence continues at coordinate 1,869,128 of NZ_CP194172.1, read as the reverse complement.
GCTGATCTTCGGCCTGGTCTTCATCGTGGCCGGCCTCGGGTTCAAGCTCGGTGCGGCGCCGTTCCATATGTGGGTGCCCGACGTCTACCAAGGCGCTCCGACCGCAGTCACGCTGATGATCGGCGCGGCGCCGAAGCTGGCAGCCTTCGCCATCACCATGCGCTTGCTGGTGGACGGCATGGTGGGCCTGGCCGTGGACTGGCAGCAGATGCTGATCGTGATGGCGCTGGTCTCGCTAGTGGTGGGCAACCTCGCCGCCATCGCGCAGACCAACCTCAAGCGCATGCTTGCTTACTCGACCATCGCCCAGATGGGCTTCATGCTCCTGGGCATGGCCTCCGGCGTGGTGAACTTCAACACGCTGTCGGCTGCCAACGCCTACAGCTCGGCCATGTTCTACACGGTCACCTATGTGCTGACCACACTGGGCAGCTTCGGCATGATCCTGCTGCTGTCGCGCCAGGGCCATGAGTCGGAAGAGATCGGCGACCTGGCCGGCCTCTATCGCCGCAGCCCCTGGTATGCGCTGATGATGCTGGTGTTCATGCTGTCTCTGGCCGGCATTCCGCTGACCGCTGGCTTCTACGCCAAGCTGGCTGTGCTGCAGGCCATGGTGAGCACCGGCGTGAATCTGTACCTCTGGCTGGCCATCGCTGCCGTGGTGTTGTCACTGATCGGCGCCTTCTACTACCTGCGTGTCATCAAGGTGATGTTCTTCGACGAGCCGACCGACAGCAGCCCGCTGACCGCGCCCACCGACGTGCGCCTGGTCATGTCGCTGAATGGTGTGGCGGTGCTGGTCTTCGGTCTGCTGCCGGGCGGCCTGATGGACATGTGCAAGCGCGCCATCCTGCTCGCGCTGGCTTCCTGATCCACAAGGATGAATCAGTCTGCAGCCATCTGGCTGGTGTTGCTGGTCGCGCTGATCTCGGCCAATGCGCCGTATTTCAGCTCGCGGCTGCTGCTGGTGGGGCCTCGCCTCGCGCACAAGAACGTGGGCTGGCGCCTGCTGGAGTTGGCGCTTCTTGGCCTCTTGACCCTGGGCATCGGCTTCGCGCTCGAGGCCAGCCAGGGCCAACGCCAGCCGCAAGGCTGGGAGTTCTACGCGGCGGCCGCTTGCGTCTACCTGGTGTTCGGCTTTCCCGGCTTTGTCTGGTGCTATCTGCGCCGTCATCGCAATGAAGCCTGACGATGCAGCCAAGGGCGATGCAGCGATCAGCGAAACGCTGATCGAATCGACGCAAGCCTTCCGCGGCAACTTCCTCGACGTACGCCGCGATCGTGTTCGCCTGCCCGACGGCAAGGAAACCGGCCGTGAGTACATCGTCCATCCGGGCGCCGTGATGATCGTGCCCATCCTGGACAAGGGCCGGCTGCTGATGGAGCGCCAGTTCCGCCACCCGATGGGCCGCGTGATGCTGGAATTTCCAGCCGGCAAGCTGGACCCGAACGAATCGCCGCTGGCCTGCGCCAAGCGCGAACTGCTGGAAGAAACCGGCTACAGCGCCAAGGAATGGGCGCATGCCGGCGTGCTGCACAACGCGATTGCCTACTCAACCGAAGGCATAGAGATCTTTTTCGCACGCGGCCTGACCCAGGGCGAGCGCAAGCTCGACGAAGGCGAGTTCCTCGACGTCGTCACGCACACGACGACCGAGCTCGACGCCCTGGCCGCCAATGGCGAGCTCACCGACGCCAAGACCCTGATCGGCCTGCTGTGGCTGACCCGCTGGCAGGACGGCGAGTGGGAACTGGCCTGGAAGAAGTAGTCTGGCCTTGGTCCGGCCAGGCTGCCGGCGGAAAAATTACGATTCCGGAAACAGGCCATCTGCAGTTCGTCGCACGCAGGTGCAGCTGATCGGCCAGAACTACGCAACTTGTCACATGACTGATGGCTGTGTCATTCGGCATGGGTATGCTTGCGCCGCTTTGCAAGTGGGCGATGTTGCCCCACCAAAAAACACATTCGGAGAGAGCATGACGACGCGCCACATTCCCTTTGCCACGGCTGTATTGGTGGCGGCTTTGATGCTGGGCCTTTCCGGCTGCCAGAACGGCAATGCCGAGAAGAATGATGCAAGCAAGGAAACGCCCACCATGCAGCTGGCCGTTGAAGACCGGATTGTCATGGGCGAATCCGAGCACGGCACCGGCCCGCTGATCACCGGCGCCGTCCAGCCCGAGAAGCGCGCCGATCTGCGCGCCGAGCTCTCTGCCGTTGTACTGCATGTGCTGAAGGAGAACGGTGAGACGGTGCGCCGCGGCGATCTGCTGGTGCAACTCGATGCCACCTCCATCCGTGACAGCCTGAACTCCGCAGAGGAAGCTGCCCGTGCCGCTCGCGAGAACTTCGAGCAGGCCGAGCGCCAGTACCAGCGCCAGAAGACGCTGCAGGCTCAGGGCATGATTTCCCAGCAGGCGCTCGAGGATTCGGCCAACCGCCGCACCTCAACGCAGAGCGACAAGGTCGCCGCCGAGGCCCGCCTGGTTGCAGCCCGCCAGAACATGGCCCGCACCGAGGTGCGCGCGCCTTTTGACGGCGTGATCAGCGAGCGCCGCGTGTCGCCCGGCGACACCGCCCAGACCGGCAAGGAGCTGCTCAAGGTCATCGACCCGAGCTCCATGCGTTTTGAAGGCTTCGTCTCTGCCGACCGCCGGGCCGAGCTGAAGCTGGGCCAGGACGTGGACCTGCGCATCGTCGGCGCCAGCCAGGAGCGCATCGAAGGCCGCATCCGACGCATCGATGTGTCGGCCAATCCGGTCAGCCGCCAGATCGCGGTGCTGGTTGAGCTGAACGACAAGCGTGCCGCATCAGTCTCGGGCCTCTATGGTGAAGGCTTTGTTCGCACGGTCAAGTCCGCCGCCCTGATGCTGGACGACGCCGACATGCAGCGCGACGGCGACCAGGTCTATGCCTGGATCGTGCAGGGCGGCAAGCTGCATCGCCAGCCGCTGACCCTGGGCGCGCGTGACGAGCGCCGCGGCGAATACGTGGTCGCTGCGGGCCTGAAGGTGGGTGACATCGTGCTGCGCAACCCCAGCCGTACCCTGGTGGAGGGCTCGGCCGTAACGGTCAAGGCCGCCGCACCGGCCGCTGCCAAGCCCGCTTCGGCACCGGCCTCCGCCGCAGCCTGAGGAGCACGCCATGCTGATCTCAGATTTTTCGATCAAGAAGCCGATAGCGACCATCGTCTGCATCATCAGCCTGATGGCGCTGGGCCTGATGGCGCTGTCCAAGCTGCGCGTCAACCAGAACCCCGACGTCGAGGTGCCGTTCCTCTTCGTCTCCATTCCCTATCCCGGCGCCTCACCCGAAACCTCGGAGCGGGAGATCGTCAATCGCATCGAGAAGCCGCTGCTCGCCGTGCCTGGCGTGACCGAGGTGCAGGCCGGCGCCAATGAAGGACAGGCCACCTTCTTCCTGAAGTTCGACTTCAAGAAGAACATGATCGAGGCGGCCGACGACGTGCGCAACGCCATTGCCTCGGTGCGCTATCAGCTGCCGCAGGAAATGCGCGAGCCCATCATCCGCCGCGCTGACCCGTCCGCCCAGCCCATCATGCAGGTGTCGCTTGAGAGCAAGACGCTCAGCCACGCCGAGATCTCGCGCATCGCGGAAGACCAGTTGGCCGACCGCTTCCGCGGCGTGGCCGGCGTGGGCACGGTCGAGATCTTCGGTTCGCTGAACCGCGAGCTCTCGGTCCTGCTGTCGGGTCAGAAGCTGCGCGAGTTCAATGTCTCGGTCAGCGAGGTCACCAGCGCCCTGCAGCGCCAGAACATCTCTGCCCCGGTGGGCAAGGTGCGCGGCGAGTTCGAGGACCAGAGCATCCGACTGGTCGGCCGCATCGCGCAGCCGGTGGACTTCGAGCGCATCGTCATCAAGCGCAATGCCAACGAGCTGGTGCGCCTGGGCCAGGTGGCCACGGTCAAGGACGGCTTCTCCGAGCGCCAGACCCTGTCGATCCGCAATGGCCGGCCCAATGTCGGCCTGTCCATTACCCGCTCGCGCGAAGCCTCCACGGTCAGCGTGGCCGACGAGGTGCGCAAGCTGGTCGATGACGCCAACAAGAACCTGCTGCCGCCCGGCACCACGCTCGAGATTACGCAGGACGGCGGCAAGAACGCACAGGACAGCCTCAACAACGTGATCCATGCGTTGGTGTTCGGTGCCGGCCTGACCATCTTCGTGGTCTATGCCTTCCTGAACTCCTGGCGTTCCACCCTGATCACGGCCACCTCGCTGCCGACGTCGGTGATTGCGGCATTCATCGCCGTCTGGATTTTCGGCTTCACACTGAATTTCATGAGCCTCCTGGGCCTGTCGCTGGCCATCGGCGTGCTGATCGATGACGCCATCGTCGTCCGGGAGAACATCGTCCGCCACATGGAGCGTGGTGCGGATCGCATGACGGCTGCACTCAAGGGCACGGCCGAAATCGGCATGGCCGTGGCGGCCACCACGTTCTCCATCGTGGCGGTGTTCGTGCCAGTGGCCTTCATGCCCGGCATCTCGGGCGAATGGTTCCGGCCCTTCGGCCTGACCGTGGTGGCTTCGGTGCTGGTGAGCCTCTTGATCTCCTTCACGCTGGATCCGATGCTGTCGGCCTTCTGGGGTGACCCGCCGAACCATCATCTGCAGCCGAAGAAGGGCATCTCCAAGCTCCTGCATCGCTTCAATGAATGGTTCGACCATCAGGCCGACCGCTACGGCAACGTGATCGCCTGGGCGCTGCACCATCGCGTCAAGATGGGCGTGATTGCCTTCCTGAGTTTCGTGCTGGCCATCTTTCTGCAGGTCAAGTTCGGTGGCACCAGCTTCCTGCCCTCGAGCGACTCCGACACCATTGCCGTGGAAGTGCGCACGCCGCCGAGCTCCAGCCTCGAGTACGCCCGCCGCAAGCTGGCGTCAGTGGAGGAGAAGGCGCAGCTGATCAAGGAGAAGAAGAGCACCGACGCCTTCGTCAACGTGAATGGCGGCAAGCTCTACATCAACATCGGCAAGAGCTACGAGCGCAAGCGCAGCGCGCAGGAGATCGGCACCGAGATGCGCAAGCATCTGGAGAGCCTGACAGGCGCGGAGTTCGCGGTGCTCGATGACTTCAGCGGCGGTGGTGGCCAGAAGCCGGTGCAGATCCGCTTCTACGGCTCCGATACCCGCAAGCTGCTGGAGCTGACCGAGGACTTCATGCGCCAGCTGCGCAAGGTGCCAGGGGCAGTCGACGTCGCGCTGTCGCAGCAGAACGCGCAGAACGAGCTCCAGGTCGAGCTGCATCGCGGCCTGGCCAACCAGCTGGGTATCTCGGTGGGCGATGCGGCCAACGCGCTGCGCGTTGCCTTCGCAGGCATCCAGGTGGGCGACTGGGTCGATCCGACGGGTGTGACACGTGATGTCTCAGTGCGCCTGCAGCCGAGCGACCGCGTGGACGCCGGCAATATCGAGCGTCTGCCGATCACCGTTGCCGGTTCCGGCCAGATGGTGCCACTGGACCAGATCGCCACGATCACCATGGGCAAGGCACCGGCCACCATTCAGCACCTGGACGGCAAACGGGTGATCGGTGTCTCCGCCAACGTGCAGGGTCGTGCCGCCGGCGACGTGACGAAGGACGCCATGGCCCTGGCCAAGAAGATGAACTTCCCGCCAGGCTATGGCATCAAGCTGGCTGGCGGATCCAAGGACCAGCAGGAAGTCTTCAGCGCGATGACCATCGCCCTGGTGGCTGGTATTGGCCTGATGTATCTGATCCTGGTGATGCAGTTCAACTCCTTCACTGCGCCATTGGGCGTCATGCTGTCGCAACCACTGTCGCTGATCGGCGTGGTCGTGGCACTGCTGCTGACCAAGGGCACGCTGAACCTGATGAGCTTCATCGGCATCATCATGCTGGCGGGCCTGGTGGCCAAGAACGCGATCCTGCTGCTCGACGCGGCGCGCCAGGAGGAGGCCAATGGCGTGAGTCGCGAAGAGGCGCTGATGCATGCAGGCCGCAAGCGCTTCCGCCCGATTCTGATGACTACCTTCGCACTGATCGCCGGCATGATGCCGGTGGCCATCGGCATCGGCGAGGGCGCGGAGTTCTACCGCCCGATGGCCGTGGCCATCATCGGTGGCACGATCACCTCGACCTTCCTGACGCTTCTGATGGTGCCGACTTTCTACGACAGCATCGAGACCAAGCGTGACAGCATGGCAGCGAAGTTCCATGCGCGTGCTGCGCGCTGGGGCGCGGCGGGCGGCCTGTGGGCCTTCCTGGTGACCTTTGTCGAAGTCCTGCTGTTCCTGACGCTGATCCGCTTCATCTACCGAGTGCTGATGAAGGGTGTGAACGCCGCGCGCGGTCGCCGCGTGCCTGCACAGCTGGCTCCGGGCGCGGACTGATCAGAGGACGCGATTCGGATTGAAGAGGCCCTGGGGATCCAGGGCCTTTTTTATTTGCCGCATCAGGTGCAGGGCGACGGGGTCCTTGCGCGCAGCCAGTTCCTCGCGCTTCAACTGGCCGATGCCATGCTCGGCCGAGATCGAGCCGCCAAAGCTTCCCACCTGGTCGTAGACGATGGCGTTGACTGCGGCCTCGTTGGCCTTCAGGAACTCGCCTGGTGCCATGCCTTCAGGCGCTTGCACGTTGTAGTGCAGGTTGCCGTCGCCCAGATGGCCGAAGTCGACCATGCGAACGCCCGGGAACTGCCGGGCCAGGGCTGCATCGGTCTGCGCAACAAAAGCTGGGATCGCCGAGACGGGCAGGGCGATGTCGTGCTTGATGTTGAGGCCTTCCTCGCTTTGCGCGAGCGGTATCGATTCACGCAAATGCCAGAAGGTCTTGGACTGCGCCTGGCTTTCCGCCACGGCGGCATCGGTGATCGTGCCGGCATCCAGCGCGGCTTCCAGCAAGCCCTCGAAGAGCGAGCGGGCATGGCCAACGCTCTCGCTGTCGGAGATTTCCAGCAGCACTGTCCAGGGTGATTCCGCAAGCGGCTGGCGCAGTTGCGGCAGGTGCTTGCGCACCAGGGCCAAGGAGAACGCATTCATCACCTCGAAACCGGTCAGGCCTGAGCCGGCCCGTGCTCGCGCCAGGCTCAGCAGTGACACGGCGGCTTCAAGCGTCGGACAGGCGGCCAGTGCCGTCATCTGCGCCAGCGGCTGGGGATGGAGCTTCAGGGTCGCTGCCGTGATGATGCCCAGCGTGCCCTCGCTGCCGATGAAGAGGTCGCGCAGGTCGTAGCCGGTGTTGTCCTTGCGCAGGCCCGAGAGGCCTTGCCAGACTTCGCCGGTGGCCGTCACCACTTCAAGCCCGAGGCAGAGTTCGCGGGCATTGCCATAGCGCAGCACCTGGGTGCCGCCGGCATTGTTCGAGAGATTGCCGCCAATCGTGCATGAGCCTTCGGCCGCCAGGCTCAAGGGGAACAGCAGGCCTTGAGCCTCGGCGGCGTCCTGGATGGTTTGCAGGATGCATCCGGCCTCGGCCGTCAGCGTCAGATTGGCATTGTCGATTTCGCGGACGCGGTTCAGCCGCTGCAGGCTCAGCAGCACCTGCTGCCCGCTGGCATCCGGCACGCCACCGCCGACCAGGCCGGTGTTGCCGCCTTGGGGTACCAAGCTTGCGCCATGCGTTGCGCAGGCGCGCACTGCGGCAGCGACTTCTTCGGTGCTGCCAGGCCGCACCACGGCCAGGGCCTTGCCCGGCCAGCGCTTGCGCCAGTCGAGCTCGAACGGCGCGCAAGCCTCGCCCAGCAGGACCTGCGCCTCGCCGACCGCGGCACGCAGCTCGGTCAGCAGCGCAGCGGCATTCATTGCTGCACGGCTTTGGCGGCGCGCAGCCGTTGCCTCACCTGCATCGAGCAGGCGATGAAGACGAGGGTCGACAGTGCCACTTCAGCCCAGGCCAGCCAGGCGCCGATGCCTTGCTCGCTGGTGGCACGCACGAGGCCCTCGCCACAGTACAGCCAGATCATCAGGCTCAGCCAGCGGAAGGTGTAGAGCCGGTAGCGCCAGAGGCCCAGCAGCGGCAGGAGCAGGGGCAGCGCCTTGATGGCCAGCGTGCCGCGGCCCGTGGGCGCGAGCCAGAGTTCCCAGGCCAGGCAGAGCACGAAAAGACCCGCCACGCCAAGCAGTGCGAGCCAGCGCGACAGCTGTTCTTCGGTGCTGGCGATGCTGCGATTGGTGGGCGTGAGGGGCTTGGCGGGCAGGGCACTGGACATGGCTGGCATCATAGCCAGCATGACGACTTCGATTCCCAACACCGCAGACGCCGCTGAGAGTTCTGAAAACAAGCCCGGCACGGCCTGGCGGCTGATTTCTGAATTGCCCGCCGTGCTGGCGGCATGGCCCTGGCGCGAGAGCGTGCGCCTTCTGCAACTGCGTTTCCGGGAGGACCGGCTGGGCCTCACCGCTGGCAGTCTGACCTTCACCACGCTGATTTCGCTGGTGCCGCTGCTCACAGTGATGCTGGCCCTGTTCACGGCTTTCCCGATCTTTGCCTCCTTCCAGACGGCGCTGGAGAAGTACTTCCTGCAAAGCCTCATTCCCGACAACATCGCGCGCCCGGTGATGCTGGCGCTGACCCAGTTCGCCGCCAAGGCCAATCGCCTGGGCCTGGTGGGCCTGATCTTTCTTGGCGCCACCGCGCTCACCCTGATGCTGACCATCGACCGGACGCTCAATGTGATCTGGCGCGTCAAACGCCCGCGCCCGATTGCGCAGCGCGTGCTGGTCTACTGGGCGGCGCTGACGCTCGGTCCCTTGCTGCTGGGCGGCAGCCTGGCCTTCACCAGCTATGCAATCTCTGCCGGCAAGGGCGTGGTCACCAAGATGCCCGGCGGCCTGGAGTCGCTGCTGAACACCATCGAGTTCGTCATCCTGACGCTGGGCGTGGCGGGGCTCTTCCACTATGTGCCCAACACCCATGTGCGCTGGCGCCATGCCTTGTCCGGCGGTGTATTCGTCGCCCTGGGCTTCAACGCCGCCAAGAGCCTCCTGGCCTGGTACATGAAACAGGTGCCCACCTATTCGACGCTCTACGGCGCCTTCGCCACTGTGCCGATCTTCCTGATCTGGATGTACCTGGGCTGGGTGATCGTGCTGGCGGGTGCGCTGCTGGCCGCCAATGCGCCGGCGCTGGCCGGGCGCATCCATCCGCGCCGCGAGACGGCGGGTTGGCAGCTGGCCCTGGGGCTGGATGCCTTGCGCATGCTGTGGCAGGCCCAGCAAGCTGGTGAGGGCGGCTTGAGCAGCCTCTCGCTGGCGCGGCGGCTGCGGGTTGATCCGCTGCAGCTAGAGCCCATCCTTGATTCCTTGCAGGAGCTTGACTGGCTTGGCCGGCTGGAAGAGGAGGGCGCGCAGCGCCTGGCGCTCCTGATCGCGCCGCAACAGGTGCGGGCCGAGCCCTTGCTCAAGGCCTTGCTGGCCGAGACAGGCGGGCCGCTGGCGCCCCTATGGGCCCGATCAGACTGGCAGCGCTGCTCCTTGGCCGAACTCCTAGCTGTGCAGGACAACCAGCAGCGCGCTGGCGTTTGACTTGCCGCGGTTGCGGATCGAATGCGGTCCGTCCACCGCGTAGCGGGCCGTCTCGCCGGCCTTCAGGACCTGGCTGTTGCCGCCGGCCGTCACTTCCAGCGAACCGCTGAGCACGCTCAGGTGCTCACGAGAACCCGGCTCATGCGCCGCTGATTCCAGCGAGCCGCCGGGCTGGACCGTCAGCTCATACCACTCGAACTGGCCAGCCAGGTCGATGGGGCCGAGGATGCGCAAGGTGCAAAGCCCATCCGGGCTGCTGAGGCTGGGCGTGGCATGCGAGGCCACGGTCTCAATGGCCGGCGCCGCCGGTCGCTCGCCGCCGAGCAGCTCCGACAACTCCACCCGCAAGGCGTTCGCCAGACGCCAGACCACGGCCACGGTCGGATTGGCCTGGTTGCGTTCGATCTGCGAGAGCATCGACTTGCTGACGCCGGCGCGGCGCGACAGCTCGTCCAGCGACAGGCCCTGGGCCTGGCGCAGCGCCTGCAAGGTGGCGCCCACGCGGGGAGGCTCGAGAACATCGGACGCGGGAATGGACATGAGCTTGACCTTGAAAAGCAATTCCGTGATACTGCACGAAAGTTCGATATACCGAACCACGTTCTGTTTAGTGAATTGTGCACCAGGAGTGAGGCCATGACCACAGCGTTCTACGAACATCTGCAGCAGGAGCTGCAAGCCATCCGCGAAGCCGGCCTCTACAAAAGCGAGCGCATCATCACCACGCCGCAGGGTTCGCTGGTGCACACGGCAGACGGCCGCGACGTGATCAACCTCTGCGCCAACAATTACCTGGGCCTGTCTTCTCACCCGGCCGTGATCGAGGCAGCGCACGAGGCGCTGCGCACGCACGGCTACGGCCTTTCATCGGTGCGCTTCATCTGCGGCACGCAGGACCTGCACAAGACGCTGGAACAGCGCCTTGCCAAATTCCTCGGCACCGAGGACACCATCCTCTACGCAGCAGCCTTTGACGCCAACGGCGGCCTGTTCGAGCCGCTGCTGGGTGAGCAGGACGCCATCATCAGTGACGAGCTGAACCACGCCTCCATCATCGACGGCATCCGCCTGTGCAAGGCCAAGCGCTTCCGCTACAAGCACAACGACCTGGCCGACCTGGAGCGTTGCCTTGAAGAAGCCAAGGCCGCTGGCGCCCGCTTCACCCTGGTGTTCACCGACGGCGTGTTCTCGATGGACGGCACCATCGCCCAGCTCGACAAGATCCGCGAGATCTGTGACCGCTACGGCGCGCTGCTGGGCATCGACGAATGCCATGCCAGCGGCTTCCTGGGCAAGACCGGTCGCGGCACGCATGAGTACCGCAATGTCTTTGGCAAGATCGACATCATCACCGGCACCCTGGGCAAGGCCCTGGGCGGCGCTTCGGGCGGCTTCACCACCGGCAAGCGCGAAGTGATCGAGCTCTTGCGCCAGCGTTCGCGCCCCTATCTGTTCTCCAACACGGTGGCGCCGAGCATCGTTGGCGCCTCCATCGCCGTGCTGGACCTGCTGGAAGCATCGACCGAACTGCGCGACAAGCTCGAAGCCAACACCGCCTATTTCCGTGAAGCCATCCAGGCCGCCGGTTTCGAGATCAAGCCGGGCACGCACCCCATCGTTCCCATCATGGTCTACGACGCGGTGTCGGCGCAGAAGCTCAGCGCCCGCCTGCTGGAGCTGGGTGTCTATGCCGTCGGCTTCTTCTTCCCGGTCGTGCCCAAGGGCCAGGCGCGCATCCGCGTGCAGGTCTCGGCCGGCCATTCGCGTGAGCAGCTGGAGAAGGCTGTCGCGGTGTTCGCGCAGGCTGGTCGCGACGTCGGTCTGATCAAGGGTTGAGCTTTAGGCCCCCACGTTCCACTTCGTTTCACTGCCCCCCGAGGGGGCGCAGGCCTCCTTTGGGGCGGCCCTGCAGGAGACCTGAATGACCACCAAGATCCTCATCATCGGCGCCAACGGCCAGATCGGCACCGAGCTGGCCGTGGAGCTGGCCCAGCGGCACGGCAATGCCAACGTGATCACCAGCGACCTGGCGCCGGACGGCCGCGTGCCCTACCTGACGCACGAGATGCTGGACGTGACGGATGCTGCCGCACTGGCTGCGGTGGTCAAACGCCACGCGATCACGCAGATCTATCTGCTGGCCGCGGCGCTCTCGGCCACCGGTGAAAAGCATCCGATGTGGGCCTGGGACCTGAACATGAAGGGTCTCCTGCACGTGCTGGAACTGGCCCGCACGCAGAAGCTCGAGCGCATCTTCTGGCCGAGCTCCATCGCCGCTTTCGGCCCTTCGACGCCGCAGCTGAACACGCCGCAAACCACGGTGATGGATCCGACCACGATCTACGGCATCTCCAAGCTGGCCGGTGAACGCTGGTGCGCCTGGTACCACGCCAAGCATGGCGTGGACGTGCGCAGCCTGCGTTATCCGGGCCTGATCAGCTACAAGACGCCGCCCGGCGGCGGCACGACCGACTACGCGATCGACATCTTCCACGGCGCGCTGAAGGCCGGCCGCTACAGCTGCTTCCTGGAAGAGGGCCAGGCGCTGCCGATGATGTACATGCCCGACGCGCTGCGCGCCACCATCGAGCTGATGGAAGCGCCGGCCGAGAGCATTCGCGAGCGCGGCTCCTACAACCTGAGCGGTTGCAGCTTCACGCCGGCCGAGATCGCGGCCGAGATCGCCCGCCAGGTGCCAGGCTTCGAGATCGAGTACGCGCCCGACTTCCGCCAGGCCATCGCGGCGAGCTGGCCGCAGTCCATCGACGACAGCGCGGCTGCGCGCGACTGGGGCTGGAAGCCTGCCTTTGGTCTGGAAGCCATGGTCCGTGACATGCTGATGCATCTGCGCGAGCAGTTCGCCCAGAACAGCTGAGGCACGCGGCAGGCGACTGTTAAGCTGGCTCGCATGCCAAAGTTCCCTTCCCGCTTGCGCCTTGCCGTCTTGCTGTCAGTTGCATTTCCAGCTGCCGTGCAAGCTGGGGAAGAACCGCCCAAGGGCAAGGGCGCCGAGGATGCCGTCAGCAGTTCTTCTGCCGATGGTTTCCGCTACGTGCTGGGCCTGCGCGCGGCCTACCAGCCCGAGTTCATGGGCGCGCGCGACTACAAGGCATCGGCACGGCCAATCCTCTCTTTGCAGTGGGGCAAGTTCCGCCTCTCCTCCAGCGGCGCCAGCGCCGTGATGGGCTTCGGCCGTGAAGTGCAGGGCAGCGGCGCCAGCACCGACCTGCTGAGCCGGGACCGCATCAAGGTCAGCCTGTCGCTGCGCTTCGATGGCGGCCGAAGCAGCGACGACTCGCCACGCCTGGCTGGCTTGCCCGATGTGCGCAAGACCTTGCGGGCGCAGCTGTCCACGCGTTACAGCCTGGCAGATGATCTGAGCCTGGGGCTCACCTGGTCTGCCGACGTGCTGGGGCATGGCGGCGGCTCGGTGGCCGGCCTCGGCCTGGGCTATCGCATCTATCGCGATGCCAAGACCGAATGGACCACCGGCGGTGGCGTCAGCTGGGGCAGCCGGCGCTACCAGCAAGCCTACTTCGGCGTCGCGCCGGAGGTGGCGCCGAACACCATCTATGCGGCCTACCAGCCGGGAAGCGGCCTGCGCGACGCCTATCTGGGCCTGGGCTGGACCTACGCGATCACGCACCACTGGATTGCCTTCAGCTCGGCCAGTGTCGGTCGCCTGCTGGGCCCCTCGGCCGACAGCCCCCTGGTGGAGCGCCGCAGTGCCGGCCAGGTCGCCTTCGGCCTGGCCTACCGCAGCCGCTGAATCAGCTCACCGCGATCAACGGCGCGGCGCGCCCTTGATCGTCATTTCCTTCAGGAGGTTGTGGGCTCCATCGACCTCCTGCATCACCCACAGCATGTAGCGGATGTCGACATGGATGGCGCGCGTGATCGCGGTGTCGAAGTACCAGTCCTTGGTGACTGATTCGTAGGTCGAGTCGAAGTTCAGGCCCACCAGCTCGCCCTTGCTGTTCATCACCGCCGAGCCGGAATTGCCACCGGTGGTGTCCGCGCTGGACAGGAAGTTCACGGGCACGCTGCCCAGGGCAGCATCACGGTAGGCGCCAAAGCGCTTGGCTTGCACCGCATCTCGCAGGGCCTGGGGTGCGTTGAAAGGTGCCTGGCCGTTGTGTTTTTCCAGGATGCCTTCCACCTTGGTGAACGGGCCCTTGATGATGCCGTCGCGCGGCGTGTAGGGCGCGACGCTGCCGAAGGTCACGCGCAGTGTGGAGTTGGCATCTGGGTAGACCGGCTTGCCCTGCGATTTCTTGAAGGCAATGAAGGCCTGCATGTAGCGCGGAATGACGCGCTCCAGCGTGCCGTCCACCTCTTTGCGGCGCTGCTCCATGGCTTCGGCGAGGCCCTGGTTGGCCACGGCCAGGCGCAGGAACGGGTCATCGGATTGCTCGATGGCAGCAGCATCCTTGCTCAGCCAGGACAGGCGATTTGCCGTGGCATTCAGAAGCGTGTTGGCATAGAGCGCCGGCACGGCCTCTGCGGCGGGCAGCTTCGCGTCCAGGCCTTGTGGATGGGTGGCAGCCGGCAAGCGGGCATAGCGCTGCAGCGCTGCTTGCCAGCGCGCCTGGTCCACGGCCGGCACCAGGGATTGCTCCAGGCGTGTCAGGCGTGCCTTGATCAGTGCCTGGTCACGCTCCTGGTAGCCCAGTTCGCGTTCGGCATCCGGCTTCTTGCGCTCCAGCGCTGCGCGGTACAGCGTGCGTGCGGCGCGGTACAGATCGCTCTGCGTGGCCACGGCCATCGCGAACTCCTGTTCGGTCAGCGCGATGTCTTCGGCAATCACGGCATCGAGCTCGGCCAGCAGCGTGGGCTCGCTGCCCGCACCGTTCTTGGCGAACCATTGGCGGAACTCGGCGTCCTGTGTGTCCTTGATCGCGGCGATGTCCTTGCGGGCAAAGCCGTCGATCAGGCCTTGCGTCTTCTTCATGCCGTTGTTGATGCTCTTGGCCACGGCGGCATAACGCACGGCCCACTCGGCATTGCCAGCGGTGGCCTGCGCGATCACGGCCAGGTCGGCCTGAGATTCCTGCACCCTGCGCGGGTAGCTCACATCGCGGGCCGCGCGGATCTCGACCGGCAGCTTGTAGCGGCTGGTTCGGCCCGGGTAGCCGGCCAGCAGGATCGGGTCGCCGTTCTTCAGGCCCGCGGCCGAGACGACCAGGAAGTCCTTGGAGTGATAGGGCACGTTGTCGGGCGAGGGGTCGGCCGGGCGCCCGTCCTTGCCCACATAGGCGCGCAGGAAGGCGAAGTCGCCGGTGTGGCGGGGCCATTCGAAGTTGTCCACGTCACCGCCGAAGTTGCCGATCTTGTCGGACGGCGCATAGACCAGGCGCACATCGCGGATCGCCAGCTGGCGGATGCGGTAGTACTCCAGCCCGCGATGGAAGCTGGGCACGGAGCAGCGGTAGGCCTTGTCCTGCTCGCATTCGGCGATCAGGGCCTTGATGCGGCTCTGGATCTGCTTGTGGCGCTCGGCACCTGCGAGCCTGGTGTCGAGCCCGCCGGTCACCTGGGCCGTGACGTTCTCGAGCTTGTCGGTCACATAGATGCGATCGCTCGCGCCGGCCGGCAGTTCCTCGGCCCGGGTCTTGGCCAGGAAGCCGTCGGCAATCAGGTTGCGCTTGGCACTGGAATTGCGCTGCACGGCGCCATAGGCGCAATGGTGATTGGTGACCACCAGGCCGGCATTGGAAACAAAGGAGGCCGAGCAACCGCCCAGCGAGACGATGGCGCTCATCGGATGCTTGCCCAGGTCGGCCAGCTGCCTGGCCGGAATCGTGATGCCCAGCTGCTTCAGCTCTTTCTGGAGCTCGGGCAGCTGATAGGGCTGCCACTGGCCTTCATCGGCATGGGCGAGGGGTGCAGCCAGGGTGAGGCTGGCCAGCAGGGGAAAAAGGCGGGTACGACGGTTCAAGATCAGGCTCTTTCGGGTGTCAAAGGAGGCTCAAGCCCGCCAGTTTGACACGGCCGGCGCAGCCTTACGATGCGCATGGGGCCGCCCAGCGCACCGGGCGCCGTGCTCAGAACGGGATCTTGCCGGTCCAGATGTCCTTGTACATGACCCAGTCGCCCATGAAGCTGTAGAGCGGGCGCGAGAACGAAGCCGGCTTGTTCTTCTCGAACACGAAGTGTCCGATCCAGGCACAGGCATAGCCACACAGCAGGCCCAGCGGCAGCCAGTACCACTGGCCGGTGTAGACCAGCAGGGCCAGGCAGGCCAGGCCGAGACTGCTGCCCAGGAAGTGCAGGCGCCGGCAGGTGGTGTTGCTGTGCTCGCCCAGATAGTAGGGATAGAACTCGGCGAAGCTCGCCATCTGCTTCACGGCCTCGGTACTGCTGCTCATGATGTGTCTTTCAGTTCAGGGCTTGTCTGACTGCATTCCAAACCGGATCGGGCGCCTCGGCCATCAGTGAATGCCCGGCGCAAAGGCTGACGACGCGGGCCTTCAACGCCTGTGCCAGCGGCGCAGCCTGCCTGGGCGTGGTCATCTGATCCTTGTCGCCGAGAATGAAGGTGGTGGGGCAGCTCACCTTTGCGGCGGCCTCCAGCCCACCGGCATAGGTATCGCACATCCGGAAGTCGTGCTCAAACAGGTTCAGCTCGGTCTGCTTCGCCTGCATGCGGCGTTTCAGGGCGATCTCGCCGCCTTGCAGCCAGGCACCCGGGCCTGGGTAGGAGGGCTTGCTGGCCATGCTTGCGAATGAGAAGGCGTTGACCATGTCGATGGCCTTCAAGGGCTCATCGCGCGCGGTGCTCAAGAGCGCTTCGGATACCTTCATCGGATAGGCCGTGCCCAGCATCACGAGCCGGCTGGCGCGCTCGGGCTGGCGCGACGCGGCTTCCAGGGCGATCAGCGAGCCCATGCTGTGCCCGGCCAGTGAAGCCTGCTGCACGCCCGCGGCGTCGAGCAGCGCCCAGACCCAGTCCGCCGCTGCTTCCACGCTGGCGAGCACCGGCCCCGCGCTGCGGCCATGGCCTGGGAGGTCGATGGCGAGCACCGCATGGCCATGGTGGGCCAGTGAGCGCGCCAGCAGGGTCCAGACGCTGTGGTCGTTCAGGGCGCCATGAATCAGCACGACGCAGGGCAGGGCGGCATCGAAAGTCTTGCCGCCGGTGTAGGCGTATGCCTCGCGGCCGTTGACGGTAATCTTCATGCTTTGCTCGCGATCTTCAGGGCGCGCTTGAGGTCGTCGATCAGGTCGTCGGCGTCCTCCAGGCCGATGGACAGCCGGATCGTGCCGGGCGCGATGCCGGCGAGCGTCAGCGCGGCGTCATCCATGCGGCTGTGCGTGGTGGTGGCCGGATGGATGACCAGCGAGCGGCAATCGCCGACATTGGCCAGGTGCGAGAACAGCTTCAGGGATTCGATGAAGCGCCGGCCTTGCTCACGGCTGCCCGCGAGGTCGAAGCTGAAGACCGAGCCGCAGCCGCGAGGCAGGAGCTTCCCGGCCAGTCCATGGTCGCGATGCGTGGCAAGGCCGGGGTAGCCGACCTTGGCAACGATCGATTGCCCCGCCAGAAACTCGGCCACCTTCTGCGCATTCTTGACGTGCCTTTCCATGCGCAGGCCGAGCGTCTCAATGCCTTGCAAGATCAGCCAGGCGGTGTGCGGGCTCATGCAGGCGCCGAAGTCGCGCAGGCCTTCGCGGCGGGCACGCAGGAGGAAGGCACCGACGGTGCTTTCTTCGCTGAACACCATGCCATGGAAACCGGCATAGGGCTCGCAGAATTCGGGGAACTGGCCGTGCTTGTCATGCGCCGCTTGCCAATCGAAGGCGCCGCTGTCGATCAGGACGCCGCCGACGACCGTACCGTGGCCGGACAGGAACTTGGTGGCTGAGTGGTAGACCAGGTCGGCACCCAAGGCAAAGGGCTGCTGCAGGTAGGGGGTGGTCAGCGTCGAGTCGACCAGCAGCGGCAGGCCGGCTTCATGTGCAATCGACGCCACATTCGGGATGTCCAGCACATCCAGCCCCGGGTTGCCCAAGGTCTCGCCAAACAGCAGCTTGGTGTTCGGCCGGATCGCTGCGCGCCAGGCATCGAGGTCACCGGGCTTAACGAAGGTGGTTGCTATGCCGAAGCGCGCCAGCGTGTAGTGCAACAGGTTGTGCGAGCCGCCGTACAGGGCACCCGAAGAAACGATGTGCGAGCCGGCACCGGCCAGCGTGGCAATGGCCAGGTGCAGGGCCGCCTGGCCGCTGGCGGTGGCGATGGAGCCGGCGCCGCCTTCGAGCGCGGCCATGCGCTCCTCGAACACGGCCGTGGTCGGGTTGGACAGGCGCGAGTAGACATGGCCGGCGCGCTCCATGTTGAAAAGCGCGGCCGCGTGTTCAGAGTTTTCGAACACGAAGGAGGTGCTCAGGTGCAGCGGCGTGACGCGCGCGCCGGTGCTGGGGTCAGGTGCGGCGCCGGCATGAAGGGCCAGGGTGTCGAAGCCGGGCATGGTCTCTCCGAGGTGTTTGGAGCGCAGATTGTGTGCTATGTTGGCCGCGTCTGAATCAAGCTGCGTCCCGAGGAGAGCCCCATGAAAGTCATTGATATCCTGCGCGTCAAGGGCGGCACGCTGTTCACCGTTTCGCCGGACCATCAGCTGGGCGAGGCCACGTCAACAATGGCCGAGCTGGATGTGGGCTCGCTGGTGGTGATGGAGCACGGCGACCTCGTCGGCATGCTGACCTTCCGCGAAGTGATCGCGGCCGTGGTCAAGAACGGCGGAACGGTCGGCACTTCGCTGGTGCGCAGCGTGATGGACGACCATCCGCTGACCTGCACACCCGAAACCGAGATCGACGAGGTGCGCCGCATGATGCTTGGCCGCCATGCCCGCTACATGCCTGTGCTCAATGGCCGCACGCTGATGGGTGTCATCTCTTTCTACGACGTGGCCAAGGCCGTGGTCGACAGCCAGGACTTCGAGAACCGCATGCTCAAGGCCTATATCCGCGACTGGCCGCTCGAGGACGAGCCGGCGCCGGAATCTAAGCTCTGAGATTGATGAAGTAGTCCGGCTGCAGCGCGCGCGTCAGCGCAATCGCGGGCAGCACATGGTCCAGATGGCGGCGCATGGCCGCCATCGCCGTTTCTGCGCTCCCGCTGCGCAAGCCTTCCACGACGGCGGCATGCTCGGCAATCACTTCCTGCATCCGGCCCTGGATCGGCAAGGTCAGGCGGCGGAAACGGTCCACCTGCGTCTTGGCCTGGGCAATCGTGCGCCAGACGCCGGGGAAGCCGGCCAGCTCGGCGAGCTGGGCATGGAAGGCTTCGTCGGCACGATGAAAGCCGGGCTGGTCTGTCGTCTCGGCGCAGCGGCGCTGCTCGCTGAGCAACTCGTCCAGCCTGGTCAGGGCCGCCGGCGTGAGGCGCTGCGCGGCGCGCTCGATCATCGCGAGTTCCAGCGCGGTGCGGACCAGCATGGCCTCTTCGAGTTCATGCACCGGGATCCGGGCGACGAAGGTGCCCGAGCGAGGCCGGATCTCGATCAGGCCTTCTTCGGTCAGGCGCTGCACCGCTTCATGCACCGGCGTGCGACTGAGCTCGAACTCGGCGGCGATGTCCTTCTCGTTGAGCCGCTCGCCCGGCGCCAGTTCCAGCGCGAGGATGCGCTGGCGCAGGGTTTCATAGACCTGCAGTGAAGCCTTGGTGTTGTTGGACGAGGATGAGCTCATGGGCGGCCGATCATAGTGAGGGCGGCGCGCATGCCTTGCGATTCGATCAGCGCCAACTGATCGGCCAGGGCCTTGCTGAGGCCGGGGCGGAAGTTCAGGCGCTCGCCCCAGAGCGAATCCTGGGCCAGCCAGCCATTGGCGAGATCGTGCCAGGACCATTCGCCGGATTGCCAGCGCGCCCAGGCGGCCTCGAACCAGGCCAGGTGCGAAGGCGCATCGGACAAGCTGACCTGCTGGCCGCGGTAGAGATGCATGGTCGCGGCCAGCGCCAGCACGATGCGCGGCGCCGGCTGCGCATTTGCGAGCAGGGCCGGCAGCAATCGAGTCGCGAACTTGGGCCAGCTGTTCAGCGCGATGGACTGCAGGCGATGCTGAACGAAGGGGTTGCGAAAGCGCCGCAGCACGGCTTCGGCAAAGGGCTGCAAGTCAGGCGCGGGCAAGGGCAGGGCGGGAATCAGCTCCTCGCGCATCGCCTCATCGAGGAAGCGGGCGAGGTCCGGGTCGCTCATGGCTTGGCCCACGGTCTCCAGGCCGAGCAAGATCGCCACCGGCACCAGCAAGGTGTGGCCGCCGTTGAGCAGGCCGACCTTGCGGCGACGATAGGGCTTGAGGTCGTCGACCCGCTCGATGCAAAGGCCGGAACCTTCGAGGCGAAGTTCAGCTGCCAACGATGCCGGGCCTTCGATCAGCCAGCTGTGGAAGGGTTCGGCGCAGACCATGAAGGGATCGGCCTGGCCCAGCTCTGCTTCCAGCACCGGCCGTTCTTGCTCGCTCGGCGCACCGCTGACGATGCGGTCCACCAGCGTCGAACAGAATTGGCATTCCTCGTCGAGCCAGCGCCCGAAACCGGGCTCCAGCGACCAGCGCTGCGCGAAATGCAGGACGGCAGCCTTCAGCGCCGGCCCGTTGTGCTCGATCAGCTCGCAGGGCAGGAGGTAGACGCCCGCGCCGCCTTGGCGAAAGCGCTCGACCAGCCAGCGGCAGAGCTTGGCCGGGAAGCTGGCCGGTGGCGCATCGTCAAGCTGGTCTGTCGTGTTGACGGCGATGCCCGCTTCCGTTGTGTTGGAAACGATGAAACGCAGCTGCGGCTCGGCAGCCAGCGCCAGATAGTCCTGCCAATGCCTGGCCAGATCCAGCTCGCGCTGCACGCAATCAATGCGGCGCCATTGCTTCAGTGGCAAGCCTTCGTCATCGAGCCCGCGCAGCAGCACGTGAAAGGGCGCGTCAATCAAGGGCGCAGTCGAGCGACTGGTCGGCCGCACGATGACCACGCCGGCTTCGAGCCCCTGGCGCTCGTTCAGCTGCTGGATGAAGTCTTCGACAAAGCCGCGCAGGAAAACACCCTGGCCGAACTGCAGGACCTTGATCCGAAGCCTTGCGCTCACAGCGAAATGTCCCGCTTCCAGAACAGGAAGTCGTACTGCTGCAGCCGTTCGGCCTTGCTTTGATACTGGCCGGCTGCTGTCTGCTGGATCAGGCCGAGCAAATCATTGGCAAGCTGCGGCAGCGGCGTGCCTTTCAAGACCGGGCCGCAGTCAAAGTCGATCATGTCGTTGAGCCGCTCAGCCACTGCTGTATTGCTGGCGATTTTCAAGACCGGAACGATGGGGTTGCCGGTCGGTGTGCCCAGGCCCGTCGAGAACAGCACGACATTCGCGCCCGAGGCGACGATGGCCGTGACCGATTCGACGTCGTTGCCCGGCGTGCAGAGCAGCGAGAGCCCCTGCTTGTGCAACTGCTCGCCATAGCTCAAGACACCCACGATGGGCGAGCTGCCGCCCTTGCGGGCCGCGCCGGCAGACTTCATCGCATCGGTGATCAGGCCGTCGCGGATATTGCCTGGGCTGGGGTTCTCGGCCAGGCTGGTGCCCACGGCCTGGGCCTGCGCTTCGAAGGTCTTCATCATCGCGACGAAGCGCTGTTGGTCTTGCGGATCAAGGCAGCGTGCGATCAGCTCGGCTTCAACGCCGCAGAGTTCCGGGAACTCGGCGAGGATGGACGATCCGCCCAGCCCCACAACCAGGTCCGACACCAGGCCCATCACCGGGTTGGCCGTGATGCCTGAGAAGCCATCCGAACCGCCGCACTTGACGCCGATCTTCAGCATCGACATCGGCACCGGCTGGCGTTGCACCTTGTTGGCTAGCGCCAGTGCCTTCAGCAGGTCTTGCAAGGCCGACTTCATCATCGACGCCTCGTCGCTCTCGCGCTGCTGCTCGTAGATCAGGCAGGGCTTGTCGAAGTTCGGGTTCTGCGCGGCCAGCGCTTCCTTGAACATGGAGATCTGCGCGTTCTGGCAGCCGAGGCTCAAGACCGTGACACCCGCGACGTTCGGATGATCGGCGTATGCAGCCAGCAACTTGCACAGCGCACGTGCGTCAGCCCGCGTGCCACCGCAGCCACCGGCATGGGTGATGAAGCGAACGCCGTCCACATTCGGGAAGGGCCGGGCCGGTGTGCGCGGCGCGGCCTGCATGTCTTCACCGAGCAGGCTCAGGGTATAGGCGGCGAGATCGTCGCTGGCGTAGCCCAATGGTCTCTCCACCGCCTGACGCAGCTGTTCGATATTGCGGTTCTCGCAGAACACCAGCGGGAAGACCAGCCAGTGATTGGCGGTACCCACGCGGCCATCGCTGCGCACCACGCCCTGGAAGGTCTGGCCTTGCCAGCGCGCTACGTCTGGCGCCGTCCATTGATAGGGCGCGGTCGATTGCAGGTCGACCTCGGCCGCGTGATGGGCGAGGTTGCTCGTGCTGATCGCTTCACCGCGCCGGATCGGATGCAGCGCCTTGCCGACCGGCACGCCGTAGAGCTTC
This sequence comes from Paucibacter sp. JuS9, assembly GCF_044043925.2. NCBI lineage: Bacteria > Pseudomonadati > Pseudomonadota > Betaproteobacteria > Burkholderiales > Sphaerotilaceae > Roseateles > Paucibacter sp. JuS9. The sequence goes on along the minus strand of NZ_CP194172.1, from coordinate 1,847,111 downwards.
AGTGTCTCGCCGACCACGAAGTCGCGCCGCGCCAGCTTGTGCTTGGCAGCGACCGGGCCCGCGGTGGTGATCTGTTCCTGCTCCCAATGGACCTGCTCGCCGTCCTGCAGGTCGACCAGGGCGACCAGCATGTCGTCATCGGGATGGATGCAAAGCAATTTGCTGTTCATGACGTTCACAGCCCGAAGTAGTGCTTGGCGTTCTCGTAGCTGACGCCGCGAACGATCTGGCCGAGCGCTTCTTCATCGTCCGGATACTCGCCGGCCTCGACCCACTGGCCCAGTTGGCGGCACAGCAGGCGGCGGAAGTACTCGTGGCGCGGATAGGAGGCGAAGCTGCGCGAGTCCGTCACCATGCCCACCGAGGTGCCCAGCACGCCATGTGCGGCGAGCGTCTGCAACTGGCGCAGATTGCCGTCCTTGTGGTCGTTGAACCACCAGGCCGGGCCGAACTGAACCTTGCCGCGGGTCGCGCCGTCCTGAAAGGCCCCTATCAAGGTCGACAGCACTTCATTCATTGCCGGGTTCAGGCAGAACAGCAGGGTCTTGGGCAACTGGTCTTCAGCGTCCAGGGCATCCAGCAAGTCGGCGAGGCCGGCGCTGGTGGTGAAGTCGGAGATCGAGTCGTAGCCGGTGTCGGGACCCAGCGTGTTCAAGCGCCTGCGGTTGTTGTTGCGCTGCGCGCCGATGTGCAGGCACATGGCCCAGCCCTGCTGCGCATAGACCTTGCCCAATGCCTGGAGAAGGCCGCGCTGGAAGGCACCGAGCTCGGCTTCGCTCAATTCGGCGCCCGAGAGCCGGCGCGACAGCAGCGCCTCGCACAGCGCTGGCGTGATCTCGCCAGGTGGCAACGCCAGGTCGATGGCATGGTCCGAGATTCTTCCGCCCTGGGCATGGAAGAACCGGACGCGCACCGCCAAGGCCTCGACGAGCGAAGCGAAGTCGGTAATGCGCACGCCGGCGACACCGCCCAGGCGCTGCAGGTAGGCGGGGAAATCGGGCTTGTTGCAGCGCATGGCCGCGTCGGGTCGGAAGGCTGGCAGGACGCGGGTCTTCAGTGCCGAGTTGGCCAGCTCGGCATGCTGACCAAGGTCGTCGGCGGGGTCGTCCGTCGTGCAGGCGATCTCGACCTTGGCCAGGTCGAGGAAGCTCCAGCAGTCCATCTCGGCCAGGCGGCTGTTGGCGGCCTGCCAGATGCGCGGGGCATTCGTGGCGTTGATCGTCAGGTCGATGCCGAAGAGCCGTTGCAGCTCCAGATGGCTCCAGTGATGGATCGGATTGCCTGCCGCCAGCGGCAGCACCGAGCAGAAGGCCCTGAACTTGTCTTCATCGCTGGCCGCGCCGGTCACCAGCTGCTCGTTCACGCCGGCGCTGCGCATGAGGCGCCATTTGTAGTGGTCGCCGCCCAGCCACAGCTCGGTGATGTTGCGGAAGCGCTTGCGCTCGGCGATTTCGCCTTGTTGCAGGTGCGAGTGGTAGTCAATGATGGGCAGGCCGGCAGCCACCTCGTGATAGAGCCTGCGGGCGATGCCGGTGTCGAGCAGGAAGTCGTGGTCCAGAAAGGCGGGCATGGCGGCGGCAGGTTCGAATTGAAGTATCTGAATTATCTATCTGATATTTCAGAAGGCAAGCGACTTGTTCCCCGCTTGTTCCGGCCATGTTCCGGGTTTGCCCGGAGATCGCCACTGCTCTGCGGCTAAGATCGCAGGCTTCCCCGGTACCGTCACCCTTTCGGATTTCGCATGTCTGGCAGCACTTTTGGCGAGTTGTTCCGTGTCACCAATTTTGGCGAGAGCCACGGTCCCGCCATTGGCTGCGTGATCGACGGCTGCCCGCCGGGGCTTGAATTGAGCGAGGCCGACATCCAGCCCGAGCTGGACCGCCGCCGCCCCGGTACTTCGCGCCACGTGACGCAGCGCAATGAACCCGATGTGGTCGAAATCCTCTCCGGCGTCTACGAGGGCAAGACCACCGGCACGCCGATCTGCCTGCTGATCAAGAACACCGATCAGCGCAGCAAGGACTACGGCAACATCCTCGACACCTTCCGCCCCGGCCATGCCGACTACACCTACTGGCGCAAATACGGCCTGCGCGACCCGCGCGGCGGTGGCCGCAGCTCGGCCCGCCTGACGGCGCCCATGGTCGGTGCCGGCGCCGTGGCCCGCAAATGGCTGCATCAGCAGTACGGCACCACCTTCCGTGGCTGCATGACGAACCTGGGCGAACTGGAGGTTCCCTTCGAGGACTGGAAGCACGTTTCGAACAACCCGTTCTTCGCCGCCAATGCCAGCAAGATTGCCGAGCTCGAGGCCTATATGGACGAACTGCGCCGCGCCGGCGACTCGGTCGGCGCGCGCATCGCGGTTGAGGCCCGCGGCGTGCCGGTTGGCCTGGGCGAGCCGCTGTTCGACAAGCTCGATGCCGACATCGCCTACGCCATGATGGGCATCAACGCGGTGAAGGGCGTCGAGATCGGCTCCGGCTTTGCCGTCGTCGCGCAGCGCGGCAGCGAGCATGGTGATGAACTGACGCCCGAAGGCTTCGCCACCAACAACGCTGGGGGCATGCTGGGCGGCATCTCCACCGGCCAGGACATCCGCGTGGCCATCGCGATCAAGCCGACCAGCTCGATCCGTTCGCCCAAGGCGTCGATTGATCGCGCCGGCCAGGTTGCCACGGTCGAAACTTTTGGCCGCCACGACCCGTGCGTGGGCATCCGCGCCACACCGATTGCCGAGGCCATGCTGGCCTTGGTGCTGATGGACCATGCCTTGCGCCACCGCGCCCAGTGCGGCGATGTGCGCCATGAGCTGCCGCCGATCGCGGCCAGCCGCTGATGCTTGATGATGCCGCCAGGCGCCGCCGCGTTCTGGCTGCCAGCGGTGCGCTGTCCGCCGCCTACTTTGCGGCCATCGGCCTGTTCAGCACTTACGCGCCGCTTTGGTACAAGTCGCTCGGCATTCCGCTGATCGAGATCGGCTGGCTGCTCTCGCTGTCCAGCTGGACACGACTCTTCGCGCCCTTCGTCTGGGGCTCGCTGGCCGACGCCAGCGGCCGCCGCGTGCAGCTGATCCGCTTCTCGTCGCTGGCCACCTTGCTGGCTGGCCTGCTGTTCCTGCTCCAGCCCAGCGTCTGGGTGCTGGCGTCGGCCACCTTCCTGATGTTCACCTTCAATGCGGCGATCACGCCCTTGAACGAGACCGTTGTCGCGGCCCAGTTGATGACGGCCGACGGCGGCGTGGATGCACGTCGTTATGGTCGCGTGCGCCTGTGGGGCTCTGTCGGCTACATGGCCAGCGTGGTCGGCGCGGGCTGGGCACTCGAGCATCTCGGCCTCGGCTATTTCGTGCCGGGCGTGCTCGTGGGCCTGACCCTGGTGCTGGCCGCAGCGCTGTGGATGCCGCTGCAGCGGGTGGCGGCGCATGGCCATGAAAAAGGCCCGCCGCTGGCCGAAGTGATGAGGCGGCCGGCGGTTCGCTGGTTCTTCGCCGGTGTCTTCATGACGGTGCTGGCGCACACGGCGCTGTACTCATTCTTCAGCCTCTATCTGGACGAGCTGGGCTATGCGAAGTCGGTGGTGGGTCTCTTGTGGGGCGCCTCCATCGTTGCCGAGGTCTGCTGGTTCGGTCTGCAGGGCCGGCTGCTGGAGCGCAGCACCTTGCACCGATGGTTGCTGGCCTGTGCCGTGGTGGCCGTGGTGCGGTTTGCGCTGACCGCTGCCTTCGGCGCCACGCTGTGGGTGCTGGTTGCGCTGCAGACGCTGCACGCCATCACCTTCGCGGCTCAGCACACGGTCTGCATCGCCCTGATCACGCGCTACTTCCCCGGTCGCCTGCGCGGCCGCGGGCAGGCGCTGTACTCGGTGCTGGGCTATGGCTTCTCGGGCGTGGTGGGCGCCATCGGCGGCGGCTGGCTGGTCACGCACCTGGGCCTGGGCAGCATCTTTTGGGCCGCCAGCCTCGCAGCCCTGGCCGGCGCGGCATGCGCCTGGCGTTGCGCGCAGCTCGACCACTGAATCTGCAGTTCGTCGCGCATCGAAAGCGCCGGTCGGCGCCGATTGCGCTCTGGTGCGAGCAATCTGCATTTCGTCGCAAGCGTGCGCTAAAGCCGGAATGGCGTCCCTACAGTCCGCTCACTTTCCATATTGAGCGGGGACTTCCATGCGCAAGCAATGGCTTTTTGGTGGCATCGCCGCCGCAGTGTTGGCCAGTGGCGCCGGTGTGGCCGTTTGGGCCAGCAAGGGTGGCGAAGAGCCCAAGAAAAAGGAGGGCGACAAGCCCGCGCCGACGCTGGAATTCGTGGCCAGCGAAGTGGTCAAGCCCACAGTGGCGCGGATGCCCGGCCGCATTGAATTTTCCGGGCCTCTCGTCGCACCGGGCACGGTCGTCGTGCGCAGCAAGGCGGCCGGCGTGCTGGTGGCGCTGAACGTGGCCGAAGGCAGCCGTGTCCGCGCCGGCCAGGCCTTGGGCCAACTGGACCTGGAAGAGCTGCGCTACCGTGTCGCCGAGCGCAGCGCCAGCATCGAATCTGCCCGCGCCCAGGCCGATCAGGCCGAACGCCAGCACAAGGCCAATGAAGGCCTGGCGGCGCAGAATTTCATTTCCAAGACGGCGCTCGACGCCTCACGCGCATCGCTGGAGGCTGCGCGGGCCCAACTTGGTGTGGCCAAGGCTCAGCAGGAAACCGCGCAGGTGCTCTTGAAGCAGGCAGCCCTGGTGGCGCCGATCAGCGGTGTGGTCTCCAAGCGCCATGCGTTGCCGGGTGAAAAGGTGGCGGGCGAGCAGCCGGTGCTGGCTATCGTCGACCTGAGCAAGCTGGAGCTGGCCGGTCTGGTCGCCACGCACGAGGTGAGCCGGCTCAAGCCCGGCATGGTCGCGACGCTGCGCATTGAGGGCGTGGACCAGCCCGTCGAGGCGCGCATTTCCCGCATCGCACCGGCCGCCGAGCCGGGCACGCGCTCCATTGGCGTGACGCTGGAACTGAACAACCCGAAGGAAGTCTTCCGCGCCGGCCAGTACGCCGTGGCGCAGGTCGAGCTGCCGGACGATACCGAGCGCCTCACGCTGCCCGACACCGCCGTGGGCAGCACCTCAGGTCAGGACCATGTCTGGATGATCGAGAACGGCGCGCTGGTGCGCCGCATCGTCACCACCGGCCGCCGCGACCGCAGCACTGCCAAGGTCGAAGTCTTGAATGGCCTGAAGCCCGATGCCCAGGTGCTGGCCGCCCGCTTTGACAATCTGCGCGAAGGCGCCAAGGCCACCGTGGTCGAGGCGCGAGCCAAGTTCGCCAGCGCTGCCGCATCGACACCGCTGCGCAACTGAAACCGGAGACAAGCATCATGTGGATGACCCGTGTCTCCATCCAGAACCCGGTCTTCGCGACCATGGTGATGGTGGCAATTTGCGTGCTGGGCATGTTCTCGTACGCCAAGCTGGGTGTCGAGCAGATGCCCGACATCAGCTTCCCCGGCGTCTATATCGACGTCCGCTATCCCGGCGCCTCGCCCGAGGCAGTGGAGCGCGAGGTGTCGCGCCCGCTCGAAGAAGCGCTGAACACCATTGCCGGTGTCGAGCGCATCAACTCGCGCGCTTTCGAGGGGCGCACCCAGGTCAATGTGGAGTTCGGCCTGAACGCCGACATGAGCCGCGTCATGCAGGACGTGCGCGACCGCGTGGCCATGGCGCAGGCCGGCTTTCCCAAGGACGTGAAGCCGCCGATGGTGATGCGCTACCAGGGCGACAACGCCCAGCCCATCGTCGTGATGGCGCTGATGAGCAAGACGCGGCCGGCGCGCGAGCTGTCGATGCTGGCCGAGTTCACCATTTCCAAGCGCCTGGCGCGTGTGGACGGTGTGGCCAAGGTGGACATCGGCGGCATGGTCTCGCGCGAAGTCCGCATCGACCTCGACCCACAGCGGCTGCGCGCCTATGGGGTCACGCCGGCCGAGATCGCCTCGGCGCTGAACCAGGCCAATGCCGACCAGCCGGTGGGCATGCTGTCGGACGGCACGTCGGACGCCATGCTGCGCGTCGAAGGCAAGGTCAAGGACCCCAAGGAATTCGCCAAGATCGTCGTGGCCCGCCGCGGCAATCTGGCGCTGACGCTGGCCGACCTCGGCACCCTGGTGGAGCGTGAGCGCGAGCCCGATTCCATCGCCCGCATCAATGGCCAGCCGGCCGTGAGCTTCTACGTTTTCAAGCAGCAGGATTCCAACATCGTCGCCACCGGCGAAGCGGTGAAGGACGCGGTGAAGGAGATCCAGAAGACCCTGCCGGACGACATCAAGCTCGAGCTGATGTACGTCAACAGCGACTTCGTCAAGGGATCGCTGGAGGGCCTGAAGCACACGCTGATCGAAGGCGCGCTGCTGACCGTGGCCATCGTCTTCCTGTTCCTGCACAGCTGGCGCTCGACCATCATCACTGGCCTGACCCTGCCCATCGCTGTGATCTCGAGCTTCATCGCGGTGCATGCCTTCGGCTTCACCTTGAACTTCATGACCATGATGGCCTTGAGCCTGTGCATCGGCCTGCTGATCGACGATGCCATCGTGGTGCGAGAGAACATCGTGCGCCATGTGGCCATGGGCAAGGACCATCACACGGCCGCGGCTGACGGAACGAACGAGATTGGCCTTGCCGTGATGGCCACCACCTTCGCCATCTGCGCCGTGTTCGTGCCGGTCGCCTTCATGGGCGGCATCATCGGCAAGTTCTTCTACCCCTTCGGCATCACCGTGGCGGTGGCCGTGATGGTGAGCCTCTTCGTCAGCTTCACGCTGGATCCGATGCTCTCCAGCATCTGGAAGGACCCGCCGAGCACGATGCTCAAGAAGCTGCCGGTGATCGGTCACCTGATCCGTGGCACCGACCGTGGCATGGAGGGGCTGCACGCCTTCTACGAGCGGGCTATCCGCTGGATCTTCTCGGGCCGCCGCTATCGCGTCTTCGTGCCGCCGGTGCCGGCCTACGGTCGTCCCTTCAAGGCTGATGGCTCACGTGACCGTTCTGCCAAGCGCGGCCTGCGCTTTGCCACCCTGACGCCGCGTGGCATCGTCGCCTGGTCGGGCGTGGGCAGCTTCGTGCTGGCGCTGTTCCTGGCTGGCTTCGTGGGCAGCGAGTTCGTGCCCGAGACCGACCAGGGCTTCACCCAGCTGACGCTGCGCATGCCCACGGCCACCAGCCTGGACCGCGGCAATGCCAAGGTGCAGCAGGTCGAGGAGATCCTGTCGCAGTTCAAGGAGATCAAGATGGTCTCCACCGTGGTGGGCGCCTCGGGCGAGGGCATGGCCACGGGCCGCAACCAGGCCCAGTTGAACCTCTCGCTGGTGGATCGCAAGGAACGCAAGCGCACGCAGAAGGAAGTGGAGAACGCGGTCCGCGAGGCCATCGCCAAGGTTCCGGGCATCGAGGTCAGTGTCGGCTTCAACCGCCCGGTCTGGATCACGCTCTTGGGCAACGACGCCGAGCAGCTGACCAAGGCCGCCAACGACCTGGCCGACAAGATCCGCAAGGTCAAGGGCACCGTGGACGTGGACACGACGGTGCGCGCCGGCCTGCCTGCCTTCGCGGTGAAGCTGAAGGACTCGGCGATCCGTGAGCTGGGTCTGACCGCGCCGCAAATCGCTTCTTCGCTGCGTGCCTATGTGAACGGCGAGGTCGCCACCTACTGGACCACGCCGGACGGCAACCAGGTCGAGGTGCTCTTGCGCCTGCCCATCGAGCAGCGCCAGCGCGTCGAGCAGATGTACAAGCTGCCGGTCGCGTTCTCCAAGGACGGCGCACCGATCTCGCTGGACCAGGTCGCCACCATCGAACAGGTGTTCAACCCGGAAGTGATCCGTCGCCAGAACCTGCAGCGCCGTGAGGCCGTCTATGCCGGCGTGCAAGGCCGCAGCTCGGGCGAAGTGAACGAGGAAGTCGCCAAGCTCGTCAAGAACCACCAGCTGCCGCCGGGCGTGAGTTTCCTGGTGGACGGCGCAGGCAAGCAGCAGCAAGAGGCCTTCATGGGCCTGGTCGGTGCCATGGGCCTGGCCGTGATCTTCATCTACATCGTGCTGGCCAGCCAGTTCGGCAGCTTCCTGCAGCCGATTGCCATCATGGCTTCCTTGCCACTGGCGCTGCTGGGCGTGATGCTGGCGCTGCTGGTGACGGGCTCGACGCTGAACGTGTTCTCGATGATCGGCCTCGTGATGCTGATGGGCCTGGTGACCAAGAACGCGATTCTTCTTGTGGACTTCGCCAACCATGCCCGCAAGGCCGGGGCGACGGTAGCCGATGCGTTGCGGGAGGCCGGGCTGATCCGGATGCGCCCGATCATCATGACCACGGCCGCGATGATCTTCGGCATGCTGCCCATGGCCATCGCCTTCAACGAGGGCGGCGAGATCCAGGCGCCCATGGGCCGGGCCATCATCGGCGGCGTGCTCACCTCGACGCTGCTCACCCTCGTCGTGGTGCCGGTGATCTACAGCTATGTGCTCAACGTGCCGCGCCGCTGCAGCGAGGCCGTGAGTTGGGTCAAGGGCCTGTTCGGCCGTCGCCCAGGCACCTTGCCTGGCGCAGTGATGCCGGCCGGGGACGATTGAAGTTTTTTGCGGCGAATGTGAGAAGGGGCGCACCGGCGCCCCTTTTCCTTTCACACGGTCGCGGTAGCATGGTCCGCTCGATCCAAGGAGTCAGTGATGAGCGAAGCCACCCAGAAGTACCGCCTGGTCACCCGCAGCGATTTCGATGGCCTGGTCTGTGCCGTGCTGCTGAATGAGCTGGACATGATCGACGACATCAGCTTCGTCCATCCCAAGGACATGCAGGACGGCAAGGTCGCGATCACCGAGCGCGACATCACGACCAACCTGCCTTTCGTGCCTGGCGCCCACCTGGTGTTCGACCATCATGAGTCGGAAACGGTGCGCAACACCGGCGAACGCAAGAACCACATCATCGACCCGAAGGCGCCGTCGGCGGCTCGCGTGGTCTACGACTACTACGGTGGCAAGGCGCGCTTCCCGCGCATCAGCGAGGCCATGATGGCGGCGGTCGACAAGGCCGACTCGGCGCAGTTCACCCGCGAAGAAATCCTCGACCCGAGCGACTGGGTGCTGCTGAACTACCTGATGGATTCACGCACTGGGCTGGGCCGCTTCCGTGAGTTCCGCATCAGCAACTACGCGCTGATGATGGACCTGATCAAGTACTGTGCCGACCACGACATCGATGACATCCTGCGCTTGCCCGACGTGGTCGAACGCATCGACCTCTACTTCGAGCACACAGCACAGGCGCGTGAGCAGATCGAGCGCTGCACCACGGTGCACAAGAACCTCGCTGTGCTGGACCTGCGCGGCGAGGAAACCATCTTTGCCTGCAACCGCTTCATGATCTATGCGATGTACCCGGAGACCAACATCTCCATCCACGCAATGTGGGGCCTGCAAAAGCAGAACATGGTGTTCGCCACCGGCAAGTCCATCCTGGACCGCAGCAGCAAGACCAATGTGGGCGAGCTGATGCTCAAGTACGGCGGCGGTGGCCACAATGCGGCCGGCACCTGCCAGATTGCCAACGACCAGGCCGAAACGGTGCTGGCCGAGCTGATCGCCAAGATCAATCAGGATGGCTGAGCTGGGCGCTGGTGCGGTGCTACGGTGGCTTCGCTTCGAAAATAGTTGACCTGGTGTTATTGACAGTACTGTATGTGAATACAGTATCATCCGGCCCATCGATTCACCGTTTCCACCGGAGTTCGCATGGGCCGCTTTTCTTCTGTCTCTTCGCTTCTGAGCCGTTTGAACCGCCTCAAGGACCCCAACGCCTGGGTCTGCCTGATCGCCGTGTTCGTGATCCTGGGTTTGATGGGTGGGGCGTTCGAACCGGCCTCGATGGAGGGCAGCATCCATGATGCGGGCATGAATGAAGCCTCGTCACTCGAGGTCGCGCTAGGTGCACCTTTGGCAGCCGCGATTCAGCCGGGATGAGAGCCTGCTCCCGCGGCTGTCGGCTTCGGGCTTGAGCGCAAGACCACGGCGACGAGCAGCGTCGCCAGCAGTGCGAAGCCGGCACCCAGGCCGAACGCCAGTTGGTAGCCGCCGCTGAGCGACTGAGGCAGGGCCGAACCCGCGGCGGCGAGGGCGCTGCTGCGTGCCGCGGCCAGGCTGGCCAGCACGGCCAGCCCAAGGGAGCCGCCCATCATGAAGGCCGTGTTCACCACGCCTGAGGCCAGGCCCGAATCTTCCGGCTTCACCTCGCTCATTGCCGCCAACAGCAGCGGGTTGAAGGCGACACCGGAGCCGAGTCCCAGCAGAAGCATGCCGGGCACGATGTCCAGCCACATCGTGCCGTCCACCGGAGCGCGGGCAAACAGCGCCAGGCCGCTGGCACCCAGCAGCAGGCCACAGACCAGAGGCCCGCGGATGCCGAAGCGCATCACGATCTTGGCTGAGAGGCCCAAGGAGAAGCCGGCCATGATCAGATTGGCGGGCAGGAAGGCCAGGCCGATCTGCATCGGCGTGAAACCCAGCACCAACTGCATGTACAGCGCCGATATGAAGAACCAGGCGAACATCGCGGCCGCCCACAACACCCCCACAGCATTGGCCACGGCCACCGAGCGCAGCTTGAAAAGCGAGAGCGGCATCAAGGGCTGTTTCACCCTGGATTCAATCAGGAGGAAGCTGAACAGCAGCAGCACGGCGCCCGTCAGCAGGCCCAGCGTGACCGGCGAGGTCCAACCAGCCTCATTGCCGTTCACCACCGCATAAACAGCCAGCATCAGGGCGCTCGTCACCGTCACAGCGCCGGCCAGGTCCAACTTCACCGCGTGCAGCACCTTGCTGCGCGGCAGCAGCAACAGGCACAAGCCGAATACCACGGCGCCAATGGGCAGGTTGACCAGGAACACCCAGTGCCAGTCCAGCGCGCTGGTCAGCAAGCCGCCGAGCAGCACGCCGATGCTGCCGCCGCCGGCACAGACAAAGCCGTAGACACCCATTGCCTTGGCCCGTTCACCATCCTCGGTGAACAGATTCATGATCAGTGACAGCGAAATTGCCGACACCACAGCGCCCCCCAGGCCCTGCACGGCACGCGCTGCAATCAGCATCGTCTGCGAACCGGCCATTCCGCAGGCGGCTGAAGCCGCAGTGAACAAGGCCAGGCCCAGCAGGAACATTCGCCGGTGTCCATAGAGGTCACCCAGACGGCCGCCCAGGAGCATGAAACCGCCAAAGCTCAGCATGTAGGCATTGACCACCCAGACCAGCGAAGTCTCGGTAAAGCCCAGGTCGGCACGGATGGAGGGCAGGGCGACATTCACGATGGTCGTGTCCAGCACGATCATCAGCACGCCCAGGCACAGCACCATCAGGGCCAGCCAGCGGCGGCGGGGATGCAGGTCTTGTTCTGTCATGGAGTTCCTGGTTTCGACGGTCGGCGAGGTTAGCAGGCCGCTTGGCCGGCAGTTGCAGACACGACGATCAGGATGCTTGAACTTCGACAGGCAAAGACAATCTGCAGGAATGGCTTCCGCCAGCCTCAGCACTCGACGATGTTCACCGCCAGCCCGCCGCGGGCCGTTTCCTTGTACTTGGTCATCATGTCGGCGCCGGTGTCGCGCATGGTCTTGATGACCTTGTCCAGGCTGACGAAGTGCGTGCCGTCGCCGCGCAGCGCCATGCGGGCCGCGTTGATCGCCTTGACCGAGGCAATGGCATTGCGTTCGATGCAGGGTATCTGCACCAGGCCGCCCACCGGGTCGCAGGTCAGGCCCAGGTGGTGTTCCATGCCGATCTCGGCGGCGTTCTCGACCTGCTCGGGTGTGCCGCCCATGACCTGGCAGAGTGCCGCGGCAGCCATCGAGCAGGCCACGCCGACTTCGCCCTGGCAGCCCACTTCGGCGCCAGAGATGGATGCGTTTTCCTTGTACAGGATGCCGATGGCGGCGGCGGTCAACAGGAAGTCGATCACGCCGTCGTCATTGGCATGGTGGACGAAGCGCGAGTAGTAGTGCAAGACGGCGGGCACGATGCCGGCCGCGCCGTTGGTAGGCGCCGTGACGACACGACCGCCTGCTGCGTTCTCTTCGTTCACGGCCAGCGCGTACAGGTTGACCCAGTCCATGACCTGCAGCGGATCTCGCAATGCGGCTTCGGGGTTGGCAGTGAGATCGCGGTGCAGCTGCGCGGCACGGCGCTTGACCTTGAAGCCGCCCGGCAGGATGCCTTCGGTCTTGCAGCCGCGCGTCACGCAGTCCTGCATCACCTGCCAGATTTTCAAGAGGCCGGTTCGGGTCTCTTCATCGCTGCGCCAGTGACGCTCGTTGCGGCGCATCACCTCGGCAATCGTGATGCCGTGCTCCTTGGTCAGGGCCAGCAGCTCGTCGCCGGTCTTGAAGGGGTAGGGCAGTACCGTGGCATCGGGCGCGATGACCTTCTGCTTCGAGCCGTCCGCCGCGACCTCGTCGCTGACGATGAAACCGCCGCCGACCGAGTAGTAAATGCGGTTGGCGACTTCGTTGCCCTCGGCATCGAAAGCCAGGCAGCGCATGCCGTTGGCATGGAACGGCAGGGATTCGCGGCGCTTGAAGACCAGGTCCTTGGCCTCGTCGAACCTGACCACCTGCTTGCCAAGCAAATTCAGGTCGCCAGCGCGGATCGCTGCGAGCAGCGAAGGGATGGCCTCGATGTCCACCGTGTCCGGCTCATGGCCGGCCAGGCCCAGCAGCACGGCCGTGTCGCTGCCATGGCCCTTGCCGGTGGCGCCGAGGCTGCCGTACAGGATCACCTGCACGCGGGCCACGCGGGCCAAGAGGCCTTCGTGGTCCAGGCGCAGGCCGAACAGGCGCGCGGCGCGCATCGGGCCCACGGTATGCGAGCTCGATGGCCCGATGCCGATCTTGAAAAGGTCGAAGACCGAGACTGCCATGCTGGCTCCTCCATGGAGCCTCTGGTGGAGGCTCTTCTAGGTTCTAGGCGATTGATCCGGTCTGATCGACCAACTTACTCGTACGAGGAGATCGGCGGGCAGGAGCAGACCAGGTTGCGGTCGCCGTAGACGTTGTCCACGCGGCCGACCGGCACCCAGTACTTCTGGCGGCGCAGCGTGGCCACCGGATAGGCTGCGACTTCGCGGCTGTAGCCATGGGCCCATTCGGCCTTCATCAGGCTTTCGGCCGTGTGCGGCGCATTGACCAGCGGGTTGTCCGTGGCCGTCCAGGTGCCGGCTTCAACTTGTGCGATCTCGGCGCGGATGGCCAGCATCGCGTCGCAGAAACGGTCCAGCTCGTACTTGGATTCGCTCTCGGTCGGCTCGACCATCAGCGTGCCGGCCACCGGGAAGGACAGGGTCGGTGCATGGAAACCATAGTCGATCAGGCGCTTGGCCACGTCTTCGGCGCCCACACCGGTCGCGTCTTTCAGCGGGCGGATGTCCAGGATGCACTCGTGCGCCACGCCACCGCCCTTCACGCCGGCGATATTGCCGCTGAAGTGGATGTCGTAGGCATCAGCCAGGCGGGCGGCCACATAGTTGGCGGCCAGGATGGCCACTTCGGTCGCGGCGGTCAGGCCTTCCGCGCCCATCATGCGGACATACATCCACGAGATCGGCAGCACGGCGGCATTGCCCAGCGGCGCGGCAGACACAGCGCCGATGGCGGTATCGCTCACGTAGCCAGCCGAGCGGTGCGTGGGCAAGTAGGGCACGAGGTCGGCGACCACGCAGACCGGGCCGACACCGGGGCCGCCACCGCCGTGGGGGATGCAGAAAGTCTTGTGCAGGTTCAGGTGGCTCACATCGCCGCCGAACTCACCCGGTGCCGCCACGCCCACCAGGGCGTTCATGTTGGCGCCGTCCACGTACACACGGCCGCCATGCGAGCGCACCAGGGCGCAGATTTCCTTCACATGCGTGTCGAACACACCGTAGGTGGAGGGGTAGGTGATCATGATCGCGGCCAGATTGGCGCTGTGCTGCTCGCACTTGGCCTTCAGGTCCACGAGGTCGATGTTGCCTTCCTTGTCGCACTTGGTGACCACGACCTGCATGCCCACCATCTGGGCCGATGCGGGGTTGGTGCCGTGAGCCGACTCGGGGATCAGGCAGATCTTGCGATGGCCTTCGTTGCGCGCCTCATGGAAGGCCTTGATCGCCAGCAGGCCGGCGTACTCGCCCTGCGAGCCAGCGTTCGGCTGCAGCGAGATGCCGGCATAGCCGGTGGCCTGGCACAGCCAGGCCGTCAGCTGCTCGTTCAGGAGCGCATAACCCTTCAGTTGGTCGTGCGGTGCGAAGGGGTGGATGTTCGCGAACTCTGGCCAGGTGATGGGGATCATCTCGCTGGTGGCGTTCAACTTCATGGTGCACGAACCCAGCGGGATCATCGTGCGGTCCAGCGCCAGGTCCTTGTCGGACAGCGCGCGGATGTAGCGCAGCATCTCGGTTTCCGAGTGGTGCGTGTTGAAGACCGGATGCGTCAGGTACTCGCTCGTGCGGACCAGCTCGGCCGGGACCAGGGAAGCGACGCCCTTCTCGAACTTGGACAGGTCCAGCGACTTGCCGAAGGCAGTCAAGATGGCTGCCAGGTCAGCGCGCGTCGTGGTCTCGTCCAGCGAGATCGAGACGCTGGTGCCGGAGGCGCGGCGGAAGTTCATGCCGGCCTTCAAAGCGGCGGCCAGGATGCTGTCAGTCTTGTCGCCGGTGTTGATGGTCAGCGTGTCGAAGGCAAAGCCATTGCCCTTGCGGTCGCCCAGAGCCTCAGCCAGCACAGCCGTGTAGCTGGCCACGCGCTGGGCGATGCGCTTGAGGCCTTGCGGGCCGTGATAGACCGCGTACATGCTGGCGACAACGGCCGGCAGCACCTGGGCGGTACAGATGTTCGAGGTGGCCTTTTCGCGGCGGATGTGCTGCTCGCGCGTCTGGAGCGCCAGGCGGTAGGCCGGGTGGCCGTGTACGTCCACCGAGACGCCGACCAGGCGGCCGGGCAGGTTGCGCTTGTACTCGTCCTTGCAGGCCATGAAGGCGGCGTGCGGGCCACCATTGCACATGGGCATGCCGAAACGCTGGGTCGTGCCCACGGCGATGTCGGCGCCTTGCTCGGCGGGCGACTTAAGCAGTGTCAGGGCCAGCAGGTCGCAGGCGGCGATCAGGAGGCCGCCTTGGGCGTGCACTGCATCGGCAATGGGCTGCAGCGAGCGGATCTCGCCGCTCACGGCCGGGTACTGCACCAGCGCCGCGAAGCACTCGGTCTTGCCAGCGTCAGCAGCCGGGCCGACCTGCACCGTGATGCCCAGCGGCTTGGCGCGGGTGTTCACCACTTCCAGCGTCTGCGGCAGCACGTCGTCGGCCACGAAGAAGACCTGGCTCTTGCTCTTGCCCACGCGGGCCGCCAGCGTCATGGCCTCGGCGGCGGACGTCGCCTCGTCCAGCATTGAGGAGTTGGCGATGGCCATGCCGGTCAGGTCGCAGACCATGGTCTGGAAGTTGACCAGTGCCTCCATGCGGCCTTGCGAGATTTCGGCCTGGTAGGGCGTGTAGGCGGTGTACCAGGCGGGGTTCTCGAGGATGTTGCGCAGGATGACGCCAGGCGTCAGCGTGTCGTAGTAGCCCTGGCCGATGTAGCTCTTGAGCACCTTGTTCTGCGCAGCCACGGCCTTCATTTCGGCCAGCGCCTGGGCTTCCGAAGCCACGGGCAGCAGGTCCATGCCGCGCGAGCGCTTGATGCTGGCGGGCACGATGGATTCGATCAACGCGCGACGCGAAGCAGCGCCGATGACGGACAGCATCGCGGCTTCATCGGCGGCATCGGGGCCGATGTGGCGGGCTTGGAATTCGGCGGCGTTCTCGAGCTCGGCGAGCGGCTTCAGGGCGGACATCAGCATGGCAACAATCCTTGTGCGTCGACCGGCTCGTGGCCGGCGGACGCGAAATCTGGGGTGGCCCGGATGCCCGGGCGATAAAACAGCGGGCACCCAGTGCCCGCTTCAAAACAATCAGCCGATCAGCTGTTCTTGACCAGCTCGTCGTAGGCGGTCCCGTCCATCAGGCCGTCCAGCTGGGGCGGATTGCTGAGCTTGACCTTGAAGAACCAGCCGGCGTTCAGCGGGTCGCTGTTGGCCAGCGAAGGGTCGTCGCGCAGGCCTTCGTTCACTTCGGTGATCTCGCCGTCGACCGGCATGTAGACGTCGGCGGCGGCCTTCACGGACTCGACCACGCCGGCCACTTCCTTCTCGGCAAAGGCCTTGCCGACTTCGGGCAGGTCGACGAAGACCACGTCGCCCAGCGCATCCTGCGCGTGGACCGTGATGCCCACGGTGACGATGCCGTCGGCTTCGATCTTGACCCACTCGTGGTCGGGCGTGTACTTGATGCTCATGGAGTGCTCCGTGTTGGTCGGATGAGGAAAAGGGAAAGAGTTCTGAATCAACCGCGAATCAACCGCGGTAATAACCGTTGGGCGTGAAAGGCGTGCTGGAAACCGTCATCGGCGTGCGCTTGTCGCGGACCACGGCAAAGACTTGCGTGCCCAGTGCAGCGTGACCAATGTTCAGATAGGCCAGCGCCACCGGCTTGTTGACCGTAGGGCCCAGGGTGCCGCTGGTGACGACGCCGATCTCGATGCCGGCTTCGTCAACAATTCTGGCGCCTTCGCGCACCGGCATGCGCTCACTGCCGACCAGGCCTACGCGCTTGCGCGAAGCGCCGCTGGCCAACTGCTGGTCGATGACGGCAGCGCCGGGGTAGCCGCCGGCACGGGCGCCGCCGGCGCGGCGCACTTTCTGGATCGCCCAGGTCAGCGAGGCTTCGACCGGTGTGGTCGTGGTGTCGATGTCATGGCCGTAGAGGCACAGACCCGCTTCCAGGCGCAGCGAATCGCGGGCGCCGAGGCCGATGGGGGCGACTTCCGGCTGGGCCAGCAGCTTGCGGGCCAGGGCCACGGCCTGGTCTTGATGGACCGAGATCTCGAAGCCGTCTTCGCCGGTGTAGCCGGAGCGGGTCAGGAAGGTGGGGATGCCGTCGAGCTCGAAGAAGCCGCCGGTCATGAAGGTCAGCTTGGCCACATCCGCGTTCAGGCGGGAGAGGGCGGTCACAGCCTGCGGGCCTTGCAGCGCCAGCAGTGCCTGTTCGGGCATGGGAATGACTTCGCACTTGCTGCCAATCGTGGCTTGCATGTGGGCGATGTCCTGCACTTTGCAGCCGGCGTTGACGACCACGAACAGGTCGTCCGGGCGGCGGCAGATCATCAGGTCGTCCAGGATGGCGCCTTGCTCATTCGTGAACAGGGCGTAGCGCTGCTTGAACACGCCCAGATCGATCACGTCCACCGGCACGATGGTCTCCATCGCGGCGGCGGCGCCAGCGCCCACGAGGCGCAGTTGGCCCATGTGGGAGACATCGAACAGTCCGGCCGAGGCGCGCGTGTGCTTGTGCTCGCCCATCACACCCATCGGGTATTGCACGGGCATGTCGTAGCCGCCGAAGGGCACCATCTTGGCGCCAAGTTCGATGTGGAGGGCGTGCAGGGGGGTCTTGAGCAGTTCGGCGGACATGGCGGAGAGGCTTTCGAGGGCAGTCGTCTGGCCCACCCCATCAGATGACGGAAGGTGGGTGTTGATGCCCTCGCTGTCCTTGGTACTTGAGAGATTCGCCGCCAGCGTCTCGCCGGCAACTTGCCCCTTCAGTGGACGGATTCGATGACCCGCCTCTCTCCAGTGAGGAACGCCCCGGTCGGAGCGTCTTGTCAGTCCTTTTGCCTGAGCGTTTGAAGCGTGGGATCAACCAGTGCTTCTGCGCCTTCGGCGGTTCTCGCTAGAAAACTCTCTCCTGACGGGCGGGATTGTAGCCACGGTTTTAAGCCTCACCTAAGGCGGCCATGCAGAATTGCCCCCCAAACATGCGCATTCTTCTGGTCGAGGACGATTCAATGATCGGCGAGCAGCTGCTGGACCTGCTGCGCGCCGAAGACTATGCGGTCGACTGGGTTCGCGACGGCGAGCTGGCCGATGCCGCCCTGCAGGCGCAGGCCTACGACCTGGTGCTGCTCGACCTGGGCCTGCCACGCAAGGACGGCATGAGCGTGCTGCGCTCGCTGCGTGCCCGCAAGCAGGCGATGCCGGTGCTGATCATGACGGCCCGCGATGCGGTGGAACAGCGCATCGCCGGCCTGGACGCGGGCGCCGACGACTACGTGCTCAAGCCTTTTGACCTGGACGAGCTGCTTGCGCGCATCCGCGCCTTGCTGCGCCGTGCAAGTGGTCGGGCCGAGCCGGTCTACAGCCACAAGGGCGTCAGCATCAACCCGGTCAGCCGCGAAGTGCTGGCTGAGGGCAGGCCAGTGACGCTGTCGGCTCGCGAATGGGCGGTGCTGGAGCCGCTGCTGGCACGGCCGGGCCTCGTGCTCTCGCGCCAGCAGCTTGAAGAAAAGCTCTACAGCTGGAAGGACGAGATCTCCAGCAACGCGGTCGAGGTCTACATCCATGGCATCCGCAAGAAGCTGGGCGCCGGCCTGATCGAAAACGTGCGTGGCGTGGGCTACCGGGTGCCGCGCGAATGAACAAACTGCTCGACTGGGGCCTGATGCCGCGCTCCTTGCGCTACCGACTGATCGTGTCGCTGATCGTCCTGCTGTCGGTGGCCGCCTTGCTGCAAGGCCTGAGCGCCTACCGCAATGCCCTGGCCGAGACCGATGAAATCTTCGACTACCAGATGCAGCAGATGGCCTTCTCGCTGCGCGGCAACCTTGGCGGTGCGTCAGCCAGCGGCACCTTGAGCGTGCCGGTGGGCGAAGACCGCAGCTTCGACTTCCTGGTCCAGGTCTGGGGTTTGGACGGCGCACCGCTGTTCCGCTCGCCAGGTGAAGACGGGCTGCCGGCGCGCGCGGTGCTGGGCTTCTCCGAGGTCGAGTCGCGCGGCAAGCGCTACCGCGTGTTCTCGATGCAGACGCGCTACCAGGTCGTGCAAGTCGCGCAAGACCTTTCGGTGCGTCGACGCATGGCCAGCCAGCTGGCACTGCGCACCGTGGCGCCGATTGCGATGATGCTGCCCATCCTCGCGCTCGTGGTCTGGTGGGTGGTCAGCAGCTCCCTGGTGCCGGTGGCGCGGGTGCGCTCGCAGTTGGCTGCGCGCAAGGTGGAGGAGCTTTCGCCATTGCCTGAGGAAGAGCTGCCGGCCGAGGTGCAGCCGCTGGTGCGCGAGATGAATTCGCTCCTTGAGCGGGTGCGCGGCGCCTTCGAGGCGCAAGAGCATTTCGTGGCCGATGCTGCGCACGAGTTGCGCTCGCCCCTGGCCGCCTTGAAGCTGCAACTTCAGGGCTTGCAACGGGCCGAGTCAGTCGCGGATCGTGAACTTGCCACGCAACGCTTGTCGGCCGGCATCGAGCGTGCCAGTCACTTGATCGAACAACTGCTGCTGCTGGCGCGCGCCGAGGGCCGCGAGCCGCAGCTCATGAAGCCTGTGGATCTGGAAGCCCTGTGTCGCGATGCCGTGGTCGAAGCCAGCCAGGCCGCGCAATTGCGCAGCATCGACATCGGATTGGCCGCCAGCGAGCTTGCAACGGTGCAAGGCCAGCCCGAAGCATTGCGCATCCTGGTGCGCAACCTGTTGGACAACGCAATCAAGTACAGCCCGCCTGGCTCCAGGGTCGACCTGAGCTTGCGGCTCGAAGGCCGGCAAGCCGTGCTTTGCGTGGAGGACAGCGGCCCTGGAATATCGCCCGGGGAGCGTGAGCGCGTGTTCGACCGCTTTTATCGCGGCCAGGGTCAGGCGCAGGCCGGCGGCGCAGGCCTCGGGCTGGCCATTGTTCGTGCCATTGCCGAGCGGCACGGCGCCCGGCTCTCGCTGTCGTCGTCGCCGCGGCTCGGTGGCCTGGACGTTTGCTTGCGCATGCCACTGGCCGATTTAAGACACGCCTAAGTCTTGAGCTTCAAAGTTCACGGCATCCCTTCACTTTCTTCCAGAGAGGATTGCCATGAACAAGAGTCAACGACTGATTCCGGCCAAGCGCCTGGTCTGGGCCCTGGCCGCCGGTGGTGTGCTGGGCCTGGGTTCGGGAGCGCTGGTCATGCAAAGCGCTGCAGCCGGCTTGAAGACAAGCGCTGCGGCCGCGCCCGCGGTGGTCGCAGCGGCCGTGGCAACGCCTGTTGCAGCAGCTGCGCCAGCAACGGCGGTGCAGGGCAATCTCGTGACCCTGCCCGACTTTGCAGCCATCGCGGCCAAGCAGGGCGCTGCCGTCGTCAACATCAGTGTGACCGGCGCGGTCAAGGCGACAGCAAACCGCCGTCAACAGCAACCGCAGTTCGACGAGGACGATCCGTTCAGCGAGTTCTTCCGCCGCTTCCAGATCCCGAACCAGCCAGGCCAGCGCCAGATGCCGATGCGCGGCCAGGGCTCAGGCTTCATCATCAGCGACGACGGCGTGATCCTGACCAATGCGCACGTGGTGCGCGACGCGCAGGAGGTGAGCGTCAAGCTGACCGACCGACGCGAGTTCCGCGCCAAGGTGTTGGGCACCGACCCCAAGACCGACGTTGCCGTGTTGAAGATCGAGGCCAAGAACCTGCCCGTGGTCCAACTCGGCGCCACCAAGGACCTGCGCGTGGGCGAATGGGTGCTGGCCATCGGGTCGCCCTTCGGCTTCGAGAACAGCGTCAGCGCTGGCGTGGTGAGCGCCAAGGGCCGTGCCCTGCCGCAGGAAAGCTTTGTGCCCTTCATCCAGACCGACGTGGCGATCAACCCCGGAAATTCCGGTGGCCCGCTGTTCAACACGCGCGGCGAGGTCGTGGGCATCAACTCGCAGATCTACAGCCAGAATGGTGGCTACCAGGGCCTGTCCTTCGCCATTCCGATCGAAGTGGCCAAGCGCGTTCAGCAGCAGATCGAGAAGGGCGGCAAGCCGCAGCATGCGCGGCTGGGCGTGGTGATCCAGGACGTGAACCAGGGCTTTGCTGATTCCTTCAAGCTCGACAAGCCCGAGGGCGCGCTGGTCGCCTCGGTGGAGGAGGGCGGTCCGGCCTCGAAGGCCGGCCTGCGCTCGGGTGATGTGATCCTGAAGCTCGACGAGCAGCCCATCGTTGCGAGCAGCGATCTGCCGGCCATGCTTGGCCAAAGGGTGCCGGGCGAGCAGGTGAAGCTGGAAGTCTGGCGCAAGGGCAAGCGCGAGAGCATCTCGGCCAAGCTGGGTGATGCCAACGCCAAGGGTGAGCAGCTTGCCGAGGGTGAGGACGACGAGGCCGGCGCGCCGCAAGGCAAGCTGGGCCTGGCCCTGCGGCCTTTGCAGCCGGATGAGCGCCGCCAGAGCGGTGCCCGCGATGGCCTGCTGGTGCAGGATGCTGCGGGACCGGCCGCCATGGCCGGCGTTCGGGCCGGCGACGTGCTGCTGGCCGTGAATGGCAGCCCGGTCACCAGCGTGGAGCAGGTGAGGGCGGCCGTGGCCGATTCAGGCAAGTCCGTCGCGCTGCTGGTTCAGCGGGGCCGCGAGAAGATCTTCGTGCCGGTGCGCATCGGCTGATCTTGATGAATTGACGACGAAGAAGTTGACAGGGCGGGCGCCGCAAGGCCCCGCCCTGTTTTTTCGCTCGCGCCGAACTCAGTCGCCGTGGCTGCCGTGACCGTGACCAGTCAGCTCCAGGTCCACCGGCATGCCCTTGGCATCAGCGCCGTCGAAGAAGAAGGGCTTGCGCGGCTTGTTGCGCGAGACCACTTCATTCATCGTCCCAGCCTCGTACAGGCGGCCGTTGATCATCACGTGGCTGATGCGGTCGCTCTGGCGGATGTCCTTGAGCACATCGCCCTCGATGATCACCAGGTCAGCCAGCTTGCCGGCCTCCAGCGAGCCGATGTCCTTGTCCAGGCCGAGGTAGCGCGCCGGGTTGATGGTGGCGCTGCGCAGCGCTTCCAGCGAGTTCATGCCGCCGAGGCCGAACATCCACATTTCCCAGTGCGCACCGAGGCCTTCGCGCTGGCCGTGGGCACCGATATTGGTCTGCACACCGGTGCGCTGCAGCTCGGTCGCCGTCTTGGCCACCTGGATGACGTTGAAGTCTTCCTCGGGTGCAGTGACGCGGCGGATGCTGCGCGGTTCCAGCACGCTGCGCGGCACGTACTTGGTCAGCAGCTGATGCTTCCAGACCTCGGTGCGCGAGTACCAGTAGTGCTCGCCGTCCAGGCCGCCGTAGGCCACGTTCAGCGTTGGCGTGTAGCCGACCTGCGTCTGGCTCCAGAACTGCTTCACGTCGTCGTAGACCTTGGCAATCGGCAAGGCATGTTCGACGCCGGTATGCCCGTCAACCACCATGCTCATATTGAGCTGGAACATCGAGCCGCCTTCGGGCACCACCATCATTCCGGTCTGGCGCGCGGCCTCGATCACCTGCTGGCGCTGCTCGCGGCGAGGCTGCTGGTAGCTCTTCACGCTGATGGCGCCATTGGCCTTCATGCGCTTGAGGTGCGTCAGCGCGTCGTCGTAGTTGTTGATGACCGCGGTGAAGGACGTCTTGGCGCCGTAGAGGATGGTGCCGGTCGAATAGATGCGCGGGCCGACCACCAGGCCGGCGCGCTGCATCTCAGACTGCGTGAAGATCTCGCCGCTGCTGTTGCTGGGGTCGTGGATCGTCGTCAGGCCGAAGGCGAGCGAGGCGTAGTTGACCCAGCTCTGCTGCGGGATCAGCGCGCTCTCGCCCATGCCGCCGTGCCAGTGCGCGTCGACGAAGCCCGGCACGATGGTCTTGCCTTTGGCGTCCACGGTCTTGGCGCCGGCCGGCACGGCGACCTGGCCGGCCCGGCCGACAGCGGCGATGCGATTGCCGTCGATGACGATCACGCCGTCTTCGATCACCTCGTTGCCACGCATCGTGGCAATGCGGGCGCCAGTGATGGCGATCTTGCCGCTCGGCTTGTCGGCCGCCTGCATGAAGCCGATCTTCACGCCGTTCTCGCTGGCCTTGTAGCTGGCCTTGCCGTCTGCGCCCGCAGCGAATGCTGCCGACAGCGGCGTGGTGAACAGCTCATTGCCCATCGAAAAATGCAGCTTCTGGCTGTCGCCCGACCAGTGCATGCCGTCCGCCGCGTTCACGTCCAGCTGGCGCACGGGCAGCGCGTCCATCCTGGGGCCGACGGTGATGGCCTTTCCGGTCTGGGGCAGGGGCGTCACGTAGGCGTGGAAGCGCTCGGTGAATCCGAGCCACTGGCCATCAGGCGAGACCGCATAGTCGGCGCCGTTGTCGTTGCGGGCGATCTCGACTTCGCTGCGGTCGTTCAGGTCGATGCGGACCAGCTTGCGGACGCTGTCCACCTCGCTGGTCGACTGGCTGCGGTTGACGAAGAGCTGCTCGTTGCTGGCGGCGAACTGCGGCGTGTCGCCGCTCTTGGTCACGAGCTTGGGCGTGCCCTTGCCGTCGGCCGAGACGATGAAGATGCCGGTTTCCAGGCCATGCCAGGGCGTCGTCAGGTAGCCGCCGCGCGACTTGCTGAACACCACGCTCTTGCCATCCGGCGAGAAGCGCGGCGACAGGTACTTGCCCGGCGCGGTGGTCAGCACGGTTTCGCGGCCGCTGGCGATGTCGAGCTTGCGCACGCTGCCCAGCTTCTCGTCGTTCCAGGTCACGAACACCAGCTCCTTGCTGTCGCGCGAGAAGCTCGGATAGAACTCGAAGGCCTCAGCCTGCTTGGTCAGGCGGCGTGGCTGATTGTTGCCCGCCAGGTCCTTGATGTAGAGATGGCCCATAGCTGAATAGACGACATTCTTGCCGTCTGGCGAAACGCTGACCCAGCGCAGTTGCTTGACCTCGAACTCGTCCGGCGCCACCACCTGCGGCACGCGCACGGCCTCGCGCACTTCACGCGTGTCCTTCACGTGGAAAGCGATCTCGCTGGCCGAACCCTTGAACGGATCGACTTGCCAGAGCTTGCCTTGCGCCCAGACGACGATGTTCTTCGCGTCTGGCGTCCAGGCGAACGACGGGTACACGCCGTAGACCGACCAGGCTTCCTGCAGGTCGCGCTCCAGGTGGCCCCAGGCGGCGAACTCGCGGCCGGTCTGCAGGTCCTTCAGGAAGAGGGTGCTCTGGTTGCGAACGCGGCGCACAAAGGCCAGGTACTTGCCATCGGGAGAGGGCGTCGGGCGAACCGCGCCACCGGCGCCCTGCACAAATGCTTCGGTGGAGCCGTCCCGCAGGTCCTGGCGGAAGATCTTGAAGATCTCGCCATTGCTGTCCTTGTTGTACTCGAACACGCGGCCCGGCGTGGCGTCGTTCGAGTAGTAGAGGTACTTGCCGTCGGGCGAGATGGCCGGCTCGCCCAGGTCCTTCTGCCAGTTCGGCTTCTCATTCAGCTGCACGCCCTTGCCGCCGTCCACGTGGTACATCCAGATTTCGCCGGAGCCGGCCGAGCGGGTGCCGGTGTAATGCTTGCGAGCCAGCAGGTACTTGCCGTTCGGATGCCAGACGGGGTTGTTCAGGAGGCGGAAATCTTCCTTGGTCACGGCCTTCGCGCCAGTGCCGTCGGCGTTCATCAGCCAGACGTTGTCGCCACCGCCCGCGTCGCTCAGGAAAGCGATCTGCTTGCCGTCTGGCGACCAGCGGGCCTGGTGCTCCCAGGCCATCGAATGCGTCAAGGCCTTGGCCTCGCCGCCGCCAATGGGCAGGGTGTAGAGGTCGCCCAGCAGGTCGAACACCACGGTCTTGCCGTCCGGGCTCACGTCCACGCTCATCCAGCTGCCCGTGCGCACATCGATGTTGACGGTCTTGCTCGGGCCGGGCGGGTTGTTGACGCTCCAGGCCGGCTTCTTGGCGGCGCTGGCGGCCGAGGCCGCATCTGCGGCTGGCGCGGTGGTCTGGGCATTTTGCGCGTTGGCGCCGAGGTTCAAGCCCAGGGTCAGGGCGGCGGCCAGCAGGCTCAGGCGCGGGTGGCGCGGCGCGGACTGGACAGCGAAAGTGATCATGAGACAGCTCTTTCGTGGTTGGAACAGTGTGGAAAGAAACGGGCGGCGCGTGAGCATAGCGGCCCCTCGCAAAAGTGACCAAAGACAGGGGCTTGCGTGGCTAAACTGGGCAGGTTCGACAATGCATCGATCAGGGAGAAAGCAAGCATGGACCAACGAGTCATCGGCGTGCCAACGCGGCTCTGCGCATGGCTGAGCCTGATCTGCTTGGGGCTGGGGCAGCCGGCCCCGGTAAAGGCCTTCGACGCGGGCGATCGGCGACCGGTGGCTTCGGCCGAAGCCGACCGGCGCGTCTGGTTGCGAGCCGTGATGCACTTTGATCTGACCGGGCAGGCCCGAGTGGTGGAGTTTCGCAATATCGACGGGCAGGTGCCTGCCGGTTTCATCGAAGTTCTTCAGCAGCGCTTGCTCAACGTGAAGCTGCAGCCGCCTGTGATCGGCGAGCAGGCCGTTGATTGGCGCACCGGCGCCATGGTGGAAGTGGAGATTCAGCGCAAGGACGACGGCGCCGGCCAGCTCACCATCAAGCAGCTTCGCTTTGCACCTTTGCTTGTGCGCCAGGTGCTGCAGGATCTGCCGCGTGCGCTGTCCGCGGCCCGGGCCTACGACCACCAGTTCATGAGGGTCGGCCGGCATTCATGCAATTCCACGCTAAATCGAGCGTAAGTATTTGTCGGGCTTAGGAAATTTAGAAATTCTGAGCCCCCCTTGGATCGGATGCCAAGTCGGGATGATGTTGGTTTGCAGGACCGCCGACATGGTGAAGGCCTTCAGGAGGCGACCTGCTTAGCGGAAACTTTTCACATTAAGATACCGCACGAGGGGCATCGCGGCCCGCGTCTGCTATCGCAGCTTGATCTCATCATCCACCGCTGGGTCGCGCGCAACCGACGTCGTACGCTCAGGGGTCGTTTTGTTCACGGGGATATCTTTCACATAAGGCCACGTCCACATGCTGAACCGCCGTCATCTGCTAGGAAGCCTGGTTGCTGCCGCCGTAACGCTGATCAGCTCGGCGGGCGTGGCCGAGCCGCTAGCCTCCGATCCCATCCGAGGCGAAGTCGTCAAGATCGATCAGGAGCGCG
Source organism: Paucibacter sp. JuS9 (assembly GCF_044043925.2). Lineage (NCBI taxonomy): Bacteria > Pseudomonadati > Pseudomonadota > Betaproteobacteria > Burkholderiales > Sphaerotilaceae > Roseateles > Paucibacter sp. JuS9. The sequence continues at coordinate 1,821,097 of NZ_CP194172.1, read as the reverse complement.
GAACGGTGGAACTGAAGCATGAACCGATTCCCTACCTGCACTTGCCTGCAAAGCGCACCATCTTCCGCTACCACAACCCAAACGTTGTGCTGCGGGCAAAAAACGGAGATCGCGTTATCTTCCGCGCGGACCGGTATGACGGCACACTTGTCGTGACAGGTCCGATGATCCCGTTACCGAAGTAGCCAGTCTTTCAGAAAACTCCGCGAGGCCGCCATCGCCTCGACTGTTGGGACCGATCAAAGTTTGACTATTGGGTCAACAAATCTGATTCGCCCCGTCTTATGCGCCTGGCTACCAGTGCTCTGCCAACTGGATGCATGCAAGTCGTCTGGGAATTTCAGAAATTCAGAACATTGGACCGTGGCCTTGCGCCAGTTTCAGTTCATGGCGAACCTTGTTGGCCAGGTCGGCGATCAGGCGAACGGCTGCCTTCGTGGTGAGATCCGAGCGACTACCGACAATGAGCGTACCGGCCTTGCGGCACTGGGCACACAACACATCGGCCGCTCCCAGGATTTCTGCGTCGGCCCGCTCCATGGCCACGGTCATCCGCAGGATTTGAAGCAACCGGTCAATCTCTGCCAATTGGTTGCCCAACTGCCTCTGCCAGGGTTTCGCACGCGACAGCCCACGGCCAATCAGTGTCACGAGTTCATCCAGGTCGCCAATTGACTTGGCCACCGCAGCCAGGGCCGCCGGTGCGTCAGCTGGGCCGCCGACCATCTGGTCGGGATCGGTACTGAAGTTCGTTGCCATACCCTAAGTCGTCGTGCCGGTCTTGCCCCGCGCCCTGCCCGTGGCCGGCGCACTGCTGACTTGGCTGATGCGCGAGAGTACTTCCCGGACCAGTTGTTCCTGGGACTGCGCTGAGGCGTTCGCCGCAGCCAGCAGCCGCTCGAGCTCCGCATTGCGCTGCTCCAGTTCGCCTGACCGTGCCCGGAGCGTTTCGTACTGCTGACTGGCTTGCAGCGCCTGTGCACGCAGATCATCGACCGCTTGGGTCTGTACGGCCAGCCTCTCGGCCGCCGACTTGAGTTCTCGCAGTTGCTCGTCGACTTGGCGGCGTTCAGCGCGGGCGCCAGCGAGCAGCGCAAGCGCATCCACCTTCTCTTGCAATGCGGTCCGAAGCTCGCCTTGCTTGCCGGTCAGCACTTCTGTTGCCGTCGCCACTTCGCGTTGCAGGTACTGAAGCTGCTGCTCGTGCTGCCGAGCCTCACGGTCGCGCTGCTCCTTCGACGCGACGCGGAAGTGCTCAAGGGATTCGCGCGCGTGGACGTGCTTTTCTTCCAGCGATATCGCATGGCCCTGGGCGGCCTTCAATTGCTCCTGGAGGCTAGCCAGCTGCGTGCTGGTCTCCCGATGCACGAGCCTCAGCTCTGCCAAGTCGGCTTCGGTGCGTTGCCGCGCCGCCTTCTCTTGCGACAGCTCCACTTGGCTGCGCTCGGCCTCGGTGCGAAAGGCCTTGGCTTCCCCTCTTGCCGTCGTCAACGCTTCGTTGAGCCGACGCACCTCGTCAGCATGACCCGCCTTGAGCACGTGGATGCGCTCCTGAGACTCGAACTCCAGACGGGAAGCGATGTTGGTGACGAAGGCCTGCAGCTCGTCGCTGATGGAGCCCTGTGGCAAGCCAGAGCCGCCCTCGTCAGCCTCGATTTCCTTCAGGAACCTAAAGATGGTCGCCTTGGACCCGGTGTTCCCGAGTTCGATCCGGATGGAGTCGATGGACGGATGCTTGCCGGCCCGCATCACCGCCAGCCGCGCTCGTTGGACTTCACCCTTGCTGATGCCTGGTCGCGCCATGTCTGCCACCAATTTCGTATGTGTTACGTATCGCCAGTGTTACGTACCACGTAAGTTGCGTCAAGTTGGAAAAATGAACGTACTTTTGAGATTGCTTAATATGTTGTTATTCAACGCGATGGCTAATGGTGGTGAGCATCGGTAGTTTGAAGGGGAAAAATACCAAAGTAATAGAGCTACCCGTGATTTGACCTGATCGGCTTAATCGAGACAGTTATTCCTAGAAGACGGCGGGTTGCAGGTCTTGGCGGAGTTGCTGCTTGAACTCCACCGGGGTCAAGTATTGCAGGCTGCTGTGGGGGCGGATCTCGTTGTAGTGGTTGCGCCAGGTTTCGATGATCACGGCGGCCTCGCGGCGCGAGCGGAACCACTCGATGGACAGGCACTCGTCGCGGAACTTGCCGTTGAAGCTCTCGTCGGTGCCGTTCTGCCAGGGCTTGCCGGGATCGTTGAGCACGGTGGCGATGCCGGCGCCCGAGATCCATTCCAGGATGGCCTGGCTGACAAACTCCGGCCCGTTGTCAGAGCGCATGAACAGCGGCGCCCCGTGCAGGCTGACCAAACGCGACAGCACCTCGATCACTCGCTTGGAGCGGATGGCTCCAGCCACGTCGATGGCCAGGCACTCGCGGGTGTACTCGTCCACGACCGTCAGGCACTTGATCTGCTGGCCGCTGGCCGTGGTGTCGAAGACGAAGTCATAGGCCCAGACCATGTTGGCTTTGAACGGGGTGTGGATACGAGGCCGCACCGACGCGATGCGCTTGCGTGGCCGCTTCCTGGGCACCAGCAGGCCCGCCTGGCGCCACAGCCGATGCGTGCGCGACCAACTCAGCTCGAAGCCCTTGCGGCGCAGGAACACGCGGATGCGGCGGTAGCCGTAGCGCGGGTACTGGGCCGAGAGTTCCTTCATCGCCGCGAGAACCGGCGCATCCTTGGCCGGCATGCGCAGCTCGTAGCTGGGCGTGGCACGCGACATGCCGATGAGCCCGCAAGCTCGGCGCAGACTCAGGCCCCGTGCGCGCACGAAGGCCAGTTGTTCGCGTCGAGCCAGCGGGCTCACCATTTTTTTGCGTTGAGCTCCTTCAGGATCGCGTTGTCCAGCGCGGCTTCAGCCAGCAGCTTCTTGAGCCGGCTGTTCTCAAGCTCCAAGGCCTTGAGCCGCTTGACGTCGGCCACGTCCAATTGGCCGAAGTGCTTGCGCCAAGCGTAAATCGTGGGTGCGCTGACCTTGTGCTTCTTGGCTACCTCGGCCACCGTGGTGCGGTCCGCTTCGCGCAGGATCGCGACCATCTGCTCTTCGGTGAATCGACTCTTCTTCATAGGCTCCTCTTCGGGCGGGAGCCATCTTCCTAGATATCAATGTCTCGGAGAATCCGGGCAGGTCAGATTCACCAGCGTCGTGCAGGCTTCGACTGCTCCCACTACGGCTGGAATCGAAGTCCAAAACTCTTCATTGAAGAATTCTCGACGGCTGGGCACTGGCCGGGCCCGCCGGTAGTCGCAGCAGTAGCCCCGGCACAGCTGCGGACCTTGGAAGGTTGCGCCATGGACCGTGATGGCTCAACACGACGAGCATTCGCTCTCGTCATTTGATGTCCAGAATCCTTAGGTCGCCGACCGCTTCTCGGAGCGGCATGGCCTGCCACTAGAGTGGCCACCACGAACATCCGCTATCAGCGGGATGGTAGGGCGCTCGTAGAGGGCCACATGCCATTCATTGACCTGGCGAAAGCCGCAATGCCGGAAGCCAACCCGCTCATAGAAGTTCCGCAACTGCGCTCGCTCCGAAGAGCAATCAAGTCTCAACCACTCGCGTCCATCGCGCCTCGCCAAGTCGGCCGCATAGTCGATGAGCGCAGTTGAAATGCCCCGCCCCGACCAGCTCCTCGCTACAGCTAGGCGGTGGATGAAGGAGGAACTGTTTGATGCAACGTCTGGCCAGAACAGTTCATCGCTGGTTTGGTACTTCACGACTCCAACAGGAATCATGCCCATTCGTGCGACAAGGAAACTTCCCATCTCAACATCAGGTGCAACTCGCTCGACTGAGACTTCGTGGCTCAGCCACATCTCATGTCCGCATACGCGGAGCCATTCCGCCGCCTCCATCAGAAGGCCGGAAACAATCGGTGCCTCGTCGGAAGCAGCTGGGGCAATGGCGATTCGCATTGGCGGTCTAGCGCAATTTGTGCCCATCACAATGGCACGACCTGGATTTCCTTTCCAGCGGACTTGCCCGTAAGCGCCAGGCTTGCTGGTCGCCCGCAGCTACGGTAAGGTGAACGAGTAACACCGTGCCAGCATGTTCGACCAACAGGAGCAGTTCATGGAGCCGGTCGTTCCACTGTGCGGCACTTTTCCGGCAGCATAGTGGCGCGCACCTGTGCCACGTAGCTACTCAATGGGTCCATACCGACCTCCTTGCGTCGAATGTCAACCTTGAGCTGGCTGTCGATCGGAAGAAGTTCGATCGAACACTCACCGTTCACCTCAAGTTGCGTGCCATAGAGTTGCCGTTGGCCTGTCCCGATGGCAATTCGGTCTTCCAGGTAAGCGAGATGGATCGCGGGCGCACCTCCTCGCAACACCTGGCGTTTGAGCAGACTGCTCGCCATCTGCTGGAACGGACGATCCTGGTCGGCATGCTGCACTAAGGACCAGACCATCCCCTCCGTTGCTTCGCCGACCTTCCTGGCATCGGGCCACCCACAGCGCTGCAGCCACGAGCGCAGGTGCGCCGTGTTCTGTCTATCAACGACCATGATCCGGTCTGCGGCCTTGACCGCTTCTGGCGATTTGGGATCTACCTCATAGGGGTAAGCGGCGCGCACCGCATTACCGACTTGGTACATGACAGCCAAGTCTGCTAAGGAGGCGCAGCTTGCCGGACCGCGCGAATCTGAGGCGCTGGCTATTGCCCAGGATGCGAGTAGCATCCCTCCAAGTGCTAACCGGCGAAGTTCAAACATGAAGAGCCTTTCTCTGCAGGGTTGTGCAATGCAAGGAGCGTCGCTCGTCTGAAATTTCGCAACCGCCAACGTCGGCCACTTTTGGTTTCTCAGATGCAGCCTTTGTGACGGCTTCGTTCAGCTGTTCAGATTGACTCGAGCATGTGCTCAGCGCGGCTCAGGCCAACTCGGGTGAGTCCGCACCTTCGAAGTCTCGAAGTACGTTTTCCGGAAGCATGTCGTCGAAGCTCTCCGGCACGATGAGCTTTCCCTCATGAATTCCCACGCGCCGTTCTGGCTCGAAAAAGCCAAGCGCGCTCCGAGAATCTGCCTCCACCAGCCGTTCAAAATCAGGACATGCGAACTCATGTCCTATTGGGGGCATCTCGTCCCAGAGTCGATCCTCAAGCAAGCAGCATGCATTGCGTTCAAGCAACGCAGCAACGATGTCGTCGACAGTGTTCAAGTGTCAGCCAAATTTCCGCCAACACAAAGCTCCAATGGTCGACGTGCGGCGTTCAAGGGGGAGCGATGGTCTTGCTCAACTCGGCAGTGAAAGTCTGGCGGCGCAAGTAGTTGGAAGTTTGGCGGCAAAACAATACCGGTATGGCCCCCAGCTGGAATGTGTATGCCGGACCGTTGTCGATATCGACAACCTTGTCGGCCGCTGCCACGCGCTATGCCTTGTCAAACAGTTGCTTGTCCACGAGGTGGCACGTCGCCTGCCCTTAACTTCCACGACAAGGTGCCTGCGACGCCCGCTGGCAACATTTTCAATGTCAGACAGCCCCGCATGGAGTCGAAGATGAATCCTCAAGCCCCGAGCCCAGGTTCTGTGCCTGGAGATCACGAGAAATCCCCCGTCAAGCTTCCGACAGAGCCCGACAAGCCTTCGGACGCGCCGGCTGTTCCGCAGCCTGAGGACAGTCCGGGCCACGCCAACGCCAAGACGCAGCCAGATCGACGCGCTCAAAGCCTCGAGGATCCCCACGCCGACGGCAGCGATCGAGCGAGCGAAACCGAATCCCCTCGCGGACCGGGGCCGTGAGTCAGTGCCGATCCCTGCTCACACCATCATTTCGATCGTCAACAGCGCCAGGAAACCCACAAAAAACATCGACGTCAACACCGGTGTCTCGTCGACCTCATGTGCCTCGGTCAGTAGTTCTTCGGTGACCAGGTAAAGCAGCGCCGCGACACCAAATGACAGTACGCCATCCAGCACGATGGGGCTGGCTGCGGCCAGGAAGTACGCCCCGATGCCCGCGCCCGCGGTGAGCAGCACCGCGAAGGAAATCGTGGTTGCCAGCACCAGTCTGCCGGCCCTCGGCCCGCGCATCGCTGCTGCCGTGGCTACCCCAAGGAAAAGTACTTCAAGCGTCATCGCAATAGTGATGAGGAGGCCTTGCCGCTCCCCGGCCGCAAAGCTCACACCGATCAGCAAGCCATCCAGCGAAATGTCCAGCGCTGACGCCAGCAGCAGGCTGGTGGGTAGCCCTGACTGGGGTGTTTCTTCCCCTGGCTCCTCGCGCTCTTCCAGCCGCTTGGCCAGCGCCTTGAGCAGCAGCATGGCGACCACGCCCAGTGCAAAGCCCCCGAAGGTGACCCACGGCAGGCGCCGGTGGATGACGTCCGGCAGCAGTTCCGTCGCGAGCGCCGCGAACAGCACGCCGGCTGCAATGTGTTGAACGGCACTTTGTACCTTCGGCCCTGGCGTTCGCACCACGGCCACGACGCCGCCCAGTACCACAGCGGCAGCCGGCACCGCCGCGCACATCATGACGCCGAGCAGCGACAGCGGCTGCGGCTGCGCGCTCATGCAGCCTGCCTTCGGTTCCAGGCCAGCGGCACTAGCAACCACATCGTACTGATGAGCGCACCGACGACGCCGGCGGCCACATTGCCGACGGCGTGGCCAAGCACTTCGGACAGCACGAACTGGGTTGCCAGTACCAGCGCAGCCGCCAGCAAAGCCGCGCCGACCAGCATCTGCTTGCTGGCGCGCGCCTTGAAGCTGGCACGCTGGCGCAATGGCCGCATCAACCGGTGCTGGACCGCAGGCGCGGTGAAGAGCACCAGGCTCGCGACCGACAGCATGAACGTCGCCAAGAAGACGTTCTTTTCCGCCTGGACGATGCTGCGGAATCCGGGTGCAAAGGGAACCGCGATCAGGAACGCGGACAGCAGCTGGGCGGTCGGCAGCAGCACTCGCAACTCGCCCAGCATGTCCGTCAAGTCGCCGTCGTCATCAATGGCCCGCGCAGCCTGTGCCGGCGGCTGTCCGTTGTCGTTCGAGGTCATGGCCGCCTCACGCCGCCTTCGCGGACTCGCCGGCTGGCTCGCCCGGCTTCGTGCTCTTGTCGAATGGCTTGTAGGCCAGCAAACGCAGCGCGTTGATGACCACCAGCAACGTGGACCCCTCATGGAAGATCACGGCGGTCCCCATGTTCAACCCCAGGATCGTGGCCGGAATCAGAACGGCAACGACGCCCAAGCTCACCCACAGGTTCTGCTTGATGATCCGGCTCGTGCTTCGCGACAGGCCCACTGCAAACGGCAGTTGCGCCAAGTCGTCTGCCATCAGTGCCACGTCGGCGGTTTCCAGGGCCACATCGGATCCGGCGGCGCCCATCGCGATGCCCACAGTTGCATTGGCCATGGCGGGCGCATCATTGACGCCGTCGCCCACCATTGCAACCTTGCCGTGCTCGGTGCGAAGCTTCTTGATCTCCTCGACCTTCTGCTCGGGCATCAGGTCACCGCGAGCCTCGGTGAGGCCCACGGTCTGCGCCACAGCCTCGGCGACCTTCTGGTTGTCGCCAGAGATCATGATGAGCCGCTCGATGCCGAGCTTGCGCAGCTCGCCCATCACCTGACCGGCGACAGGGCGCGGCGTGTCCATGACGCCGATGACACCCAAGAAGCGCCCGCCCTTACGCACGATCATGGTCGTGCGCCCAGCGGCCACGAGCTTGGCGTTCGCCTCGTCGACGTCCCCCGGCACCTTGGAATCCGGCAGCTCAGTGAACAGGACCGGCTTCCCGATATGCACCGTCTCTCCGCCCATCTGGGCCTGCACGCCGCGGCCGGTGATGCCCTTGACGTCGGAGGCCTGCAGAAGCTCTACCTTGTCGCCCAGCCGCTCCTTGGCGCCGCTGACGATCGCGGCCGCCAGTGGGTGGTCGCTGTGTTCTTCCACGGCAAGCGCTACTGCCAGCAGCTCGGCCTCGGGCACCCCTTGAGCTGGAACCGCGTCGGTGAGCTTGGGCTTGCCCTCAGTCAGCGTGCCAGTCTTGTCGAAAGCGATGGATGTGAGCGTGCCAAGGTTCTCCAAGGGTCCGCCGCCCTTGACGAGCACGCCGCCGCGCGCGGCTCGCGCCACTCCACTGAGAACCGCGCTGGGCACCGAGATCGCAAGCGCGCAAGGACTGGCTGCAACCAGCACAGCCATCGCCCGATAGAAGGTTGCTGAGAACGGCTCATCGATCACGAGCCCGGCGAACATCAGCAGCACGACCAGTGCGAGCACCGCAGGTACAAAAATGCGCTCGAACTTCTCAGTGAACTGCTGGGTGGGCGAGCGTTGAGCTTCTGCCTCGGTCACCATCTTGACCACGCGAGCCATCGTCGATTGGTCTGACTTGCGAGCCACCATCACCTCAATGGCGCCAGCGCCATTGATCGTGCCCGCAAACACCCGGTTCTCCGCCGGCAAGCGCTCGAATCCCTCGATTGCTGCTTGCCCGTTCTCCACCGGCTTCTTGTCGACAGGCACGCTCTCCCCAGTGACAGGTGCCTGGTTGATGCTCGAGGTCCCCACGACGACTGCGCCATCTGCCGGCAGGCGTTCATTTGGCTTCACGATCACGACGTCGCCCACTAGCAGCTGGCTCAAAGGAACGACTTCGGCACCCGTGCCGCGGCGGACCGTGGCGGTTTCAGGTGCCAGCTTGGCCAAGGCCTCAATGGCGCGCCGAGCACGACCCATTGCATAGTGCTCCAGCGAGTGTCCAAGGCTGAACAAGAAGAGCAGCAGCGCTCCTTCGCCCCATTCGCCCAAAGCCGCGGCACCGGCAGCAGCGACGAGCATGAGGGTATCGATCTCAAAGCGCCGAGCGCGCAAGTTCTCGATGGCCTCTTTGACCGTGAAGAAGCCGCCAAAGACGTAGGAGGCAGCGTAAAGAGCAGTCGGCAGCCAGCTAGGGAACAGCATGCTTCGACCACACAGCCATCCAGCCAGAAGCAGCCCGCCAGCGATTGCAGCAAAGATGACCTCGGACTTCTCGCCGAAGGGGCCGCCATGGTCATGGCCTTCTTCACCCTCGCCGTGGTCTTTGTCGTGTCTGTGGCCCTTATGGTCCTTGTTGTCCTCTTTGCGATCGTCTTCTTGATCGTGGCCATTGCCGTGGTCGTGGCCGTCCCCGGCGTCAGCCTGGCGAACCGTCGACGAGCTGCCGACCCCGCCCGAACGCTTCTCAACAGCGCTTACGGCAACGCCAAGTGCATTGAGCCTCTTGTGCATGTCTGCAAGATCGACTGCGGTTCGGTCGTACTCGATGCGCATGGCACCGGCTGCCGACACTTCGGCTTCGATTACGCCGGTCAGCGCACGAAGCTGGCTGGCAATGCGTTCGGCCGCACGCGCATGCAACGGGCCGGGCACCGTGCCCACAAAGTGCGCATACCTGTCAGTGATCTCAAGACCTGAAGAGATCACCAGCTCACGCAGCCTGGCCACCGAGATCACCTCAGGGTCGTAGTGGACGCAGAGCTGCGGCTTGCCTTCATCCACGCCGACCACATGGGCCTGCGCGACGCCGGGTCGTCCGGTCATGCGCTCTTGCAACCGGATGACGCAGACATCCTGGGCATCCGGAATGTCTGGTAGCAGCAGAGGCAGATCCAGGCGAAGCTTCTGAGATTGGCTCATTGCGATTTCACTTTCCTAGATAGGTCGGCAACTGGGCACTCGTCGGAACACAGGCGGACAAGGCTCAAGATCAATCCACTTGGTTCTCGTGTTCTTGTAAGCAGGGCAGTTCATTGCGAAGCTCATGACAAAAGAAGGCCGCAAAACACGGGTCTGCGTTTGCTGCGCGGCAAGGCTGGGCACAACTAATCAGGCGCCGTCCGCCGGCGTACTTGCGATAAATAAGCAGGGTCACCTCACTGGCATTTCGATACCGATTCGGGTGACCCCTGCCTCTGACTCGGCGACGGCCTCTCCGCCGTGCATCTGCGCGATCGCAGCAACGATGGACAGGCCCAACCCATGATTCATGTCGCCATGCGCACGCGCGGGGTCGCCGCGATAGAAGCGATCGAACACACGCGGCAAGTGGTCCGGTTCGATGGTCGGGCCGCGGTTAAGCACCACCAGTCGAACGGCGCCTGAGGGTACCTGCTCGATGTTGACAAGTACCTTGCTGCCCGGTGTCGCGTAACGTGTGGCGTTGCCCAGCAAGTTCGACAAGGCACGACGAAGCAGACCTGCATCGAACATGCCCGATGCATCGCCGATGACTTCGGCTCTCAACGAGGCCTCTTGCATCGCGGGCTCGTGGAACTCCACCACGTCGTTCGCCAATGACGCCAGGCTCAGCACTTCGGAGCGGCGTGCGCTAGAGCCTTGATCGGCATGCGACAGAAACAGCATGTCCTTGACGATGCCAGCGATGCGGTGAAGATCTTCCAGATTCGAGGCAAGTACCTCGCGCAAGTCGTCCACCGAGCGCGACTTGCGCAGGGCCACCTCACAGCTGCTGATCAGGGTCGCCAGGGGCGTGTTGAGCTCGTGCGCGACGTCAGCATTGAATCCCTCCATCCTGTGATATGCGTGGTTCAAGCGCTCAAGCAGCGCATTGAATTGCTCGATCAAGGGCTGTAGTTCACGAGGCTGCTCGGAGCCGTCCAAGCGCTTGTCAAGTTGGCTGGCCGTCAGTTGGCGAGTCTGTTCGACGAGGTGTCGCAGCGGAGCGAGTCCCAGTCGCACCAGCCAAATACATCCAATGGAGACGGCAGCGGTGCCGATGACAGCGGCGGCGAGCAGCGTGATGGCGAGTTGCCGCAGCAAGACTTCATCGGCGCGCGTGCTCAGCGTCAACTCGGCCTGAGCGACACCCCGAGGATCGTCCGGAACCACCACTTCGAAGTGGCGCTTCTTGAAGGGGGGCAGCATTGGCTGTGCAGAAGATGATGCGTACAGCGAGTGGCCAGTTTTCTCGAGCAGACGCAAGGCGAGTTCTTCATGCCCGGCCAGAAAATCATTGAGTTGATGTTTGAGCCGCGGATCACCCACCGGCACGCGCCCCTCCTGGAGCAAGTGCTTCACCATCGCGCTCTTCTGATTCAGTGTGTCGTCCTGCCGGTTGCTCAGAGTTGCCGCCGTGACGATGTAAACGGCTGTACAAACGAGGCCCAGACCTATGAAGGTCTGCAGGGCCAACCAACGCGACAGGCGCTGGCGAAGCGCAACGGCAGAACGCTGCGCCGTCATTGGCGCGCTTCCAGCACATAGCCCATGCCCCGGACTGTGTGCAGCAGCGGACGCTCAAACGGCGAGTCCAGCTTGTTGCGCAGGCGCCGAACGGCGACTTCGACCACGTTGGTCTCGCTGTCGAAGTGCATGTCCCAGACTTGCTCGGCCAACTCGGTTCTGGACAGCACCTCACCTTGACGCCGCAGTAGCAGACTAAGCAGGTTGAATTCTTTCACGGTGAGGTCCAGACGCTGACCCGCGCGCGTGGCCTTGCGCCGGATCAGATCGACATCAAGGTCCGCCAGGTGAAGCACTGTCGGCTCGGCGTCTGTGCGCGATGGCTGACTCCTGCGTAGCAGCACCTGAATACGCGCCACCAGCTCGGAAAATGCAAACGGCTTGACCAAGTAGTCATCCGCCCCAGTCTGCAAACCCTTGACTCGGTCCTCGACCTGTCCTCGGGCGGTGAGCATCAGCACCGGCGTCTGCTTGCTCTGTCTCAATGCGGTCAGAACCGCCAAACCATCGATGCCGGGCAGCATGCCGTCCAGGAGGAGCAGGTCGTAGTCCCCCGTCGAGGCCAGATGCAGGCCGTCGATACCAGTATGGGCAAGGTCCACAACATAGCCCTCCTCACTCAAGCCCTTGTGCAGGTACTCGGCAAGCTTGATTTCATCTTCGATGACTAGCAGCTTCATTTCGACATTGTTACGTCAGGGTCTTCGCCGCGAATGACAAACTTGTCATCTGGGCGGGCAGATCCAGCGCGCTCGCCGTGAGTTTCTGGAATTGGCGACATCGCTATCTTCGCTTGCGATTCTTCCTGCTTCGTGCTCGGTCACGCGCGCGGTTTTGGGCACGGCGCAGCTCGCGGATTTTTCGATTGCGGAAATGAAGGTAGACGAAATAGGCGATGCCCACGACCAAGCCGATCACGACGGCAGTGACCATTAAGGTAACCATGCTGGGGTGCTTGTCGCGCCAATGGGTCAAGTCATGAGTCATGTACCGATCAACCGATTCACGTGGAAGCGGGGCGTCGCACGTCAAGGTCTGCGATCACTCGGCTGTCCAGCGCGAGGCATGCCATGTTTTCCTTCTCAATCAGCCGCCAGTTGTAGCGGCCGTGCGAAGTCCAAAATCCAGAGCTGCGGTACAGCTCGATGAAGCGAACGCTGCCAGCCTGCCCCTCGATCTCTAGCGCCGCTTCCTCGCCCTGCCATGACAGCAAGAGCCGGTGCCTACCTGACGAGAGGCGCAGCCTGGCCATCGAAAACGGCGGAACCGTCAAACTGCGAAGTCCGTCAATTGACATGGGTACGGCACCGCCCACATCGCCAATACGTCTTCGGATCAGGTAGACGGAGATCGCATCGGCGACGGGCCCGAGTTCCCGGATGTCCCGCTCGGCCTCGACCGAAGGTGCCAGCGCATCACTGCAGATCAAGCGGCGCGGGCGCTGCAGCACCAAGCATGCTTGGCCGCTGGCATTGAGCTTACGTGGCGGTTGGCTGGCGCACCCGCCCAGGAAGACGACCGAACTCCATGCGCCCAAGCTGCCGCATGCTCTCAGGATCCATGAACGTCGTTGCCACATGAGGTTCTCCTAGCTGGTTTGCCGAACGGCGGGCTGGTAGGTGTGCGCTGCCTCAGCCTCTTCGCAAGACTTCGATTCGAGCTGCAAGGTGACATGATGGATCCCGAAATCACGGGACAAGAGGACATGGAGCGTGACCAGCAGGTTGTCCGCGTCGACCCTGTTGCGGTCGTAGACGATATGGCTCGTAAGGGTGTGCTTGCCGCTGCTCAGAGACCAAATGTGCAGGTCGTGCAGGTCTGTCACACCGCCGCACGTCCGAACGGCCTGCTCGATCTTGACCAGGTCAACGCCCTCGGGAACACCTTCGAGCAGGATGTTCAACGCATCCCTTAGCAGGATCCATGTCCGCGGCAGAACCCACAGTCCGATGCCGATGGCAACCACCGTGTCAACCCACACCCAGCCGGTGTAGCGGATCAGGACCGCGGCAGCGATCACGCCCAGCGAGCCGAGCATGTCGCTCCAGACCTCCAGGTAGGCACCCTTGAGGTTGAGGCTTTCATCTTTGCCGCTGCTGAGCAGCCGCATGCTGACCAGGTTGATCAGCAAGCCAAGCACCGCCACGATCAGCATGCCGGTGGTTTGAACCTCCGCCGGGTGGTTGAATCGCTGCCAGGCCTCATAGAGGATGTACAGGGCGACGGCGAACAACAGCATGGCGTTGAACGCTGCGGCCAGGATCTCGAAGCGGTAGTAGCCATAGGTGCGCCGACCGTCGGCGGGACGGCGACCAAAGCGCACGGCCGCCAGGGCCACACCCAAGGCGGCGGCGTCCGTAAACATGTGTGCAGCGTCGGCCAGCAAGGCCAGGCTGGCAAGCATCACGCCCGCGACTACTTCGGCGACCAGGAATGTGGAGGTGAGTGCGAGCGCTACCCATAGGGTGGCTTCGTTCTTGTTCGCAGGCACAGCGTGGGAATGCTTGTCGCTCATCGCTCTAGATTTCTGATGTCACTTCGAAGGACAGGAATGGACTGTCAAGAGCCGGTCACTGGATTTCGACGGTGCTTGCGATATCTGCCACGTAGATCCAGCCCGAGTTGGGCTGACCCGTGTGGCCAGCGCTGCGAATCGCATCGACGAGGTCCTCGACATGTGCGTCCTCGCAATGCAACTCCAGCTTGTATTCATTGACGACCTCGTCGCCAAGATCCAACGAGTAGTGGCGCTCGTCGTCGTCCAGAGGAACGAGAGAGCCCTTGACCATGTAGACGGTCAGGTTGTGCGCCCCGTTGCCGGCTACGGACCAGGCTGCAGTGCTCTTGAGGGCGCTGATCACATCACCGATGCGATTGCGATGGACATAGGCCTTGATCTCTTTCATGACGGGGCTCCTTCAGCGGGTGGCGGGGCGGATGTTTCCGGCGGGAGGTGACGCGCTTTGCTCTCGGCGCGCAGTTCCAGCCACTCGTAAATCAGTGGCAGCAGCAAGAGCGTCAGCGCGGTCGAGGTGAACAGGCCGCCGACCACCACCGTCGCCAGCGGACGTTGTGTTTCCGCGCCAACGCCGGTCGAGAGCAGCATTGGGATCAGCCCGAGGATGGCAACCGACGCGGTCATGAGCACCGGGCGGAGCCGCAAGGCAGCACCTTCCCGAACGGCTTCCCGCACGGGTCGGCCGCGCCGTCTCAGATCGTTGAGAAAACTGACCATCACGATGCCGTTGAGCATCGCCACGCCAAACACCGCGATGAAGCCGATCGCCGAGGGCACGGACAGGTACTGTCCGCTGATGAACAGGCCGACGATGCCACCGATGATGGCAAATGGAACATTGGCAATGATCAACGCGGCATGCCGCACCGAGTTGAAGGCGGTGTAGAGCAGCATGAAGATCAGGCCGATGGTCAGCGGCACGATCACCCCGAGTCGGGCCATCGCACGTTGCTGGTTCTCGAATGCTCCACCCCATTCGATCCAATAGCCTGCAGGCAGTTTGACCTGCGCGCTGATCCTCTCGTTGGCCTCCTTGACGAAGCTGTCGACATCGCGCCCCTTCACATCCAGCTGCAGCACCGAATAGCGCTGCAGCGACTCGCGCCGCACAAACGAGTAGCCCTCGTCGAGCGAGATCGAGGCAACCTGCGAAAACGGCACCAGCGCGCCCTCACCAGTGCGCAGCGGGATGGCGCCAATCGCCGTGGGATCGATCCGGAAACCATCGGCGAGCCGCACCGATATGTCGAAGCGTCTCGTGCCGTCTATCAGGGTCGAGACCGTCTGTCCACCGATGCCGGCCTGCACAACCTCCAGGATTTCATCGGCGTTGATGCCGTATCGGGACGCCGCCTCGCGGTTGACCTTGATGACCAACTGTGGCTTGCCCTTGTTGGCTTCGGCCGACAGGTCGGCTGCGCCAGGCACTTTGTCCAGCACCCCCTTGATCTGCGAGCTCAGGCGATCCAAAGTTTCCAAGTCTTCGCCGTACAGCTTCAGCGCAAGGGTGGCGCGCACACCCGATATAAGTTCCTCCACTCGCGACTGGATTGGTTGGGTGGCGCCAAACACGGCGGTGGGCACGACCTTCTCCATGGCCTCCTGCATCTCGGCGGCGAGCTTGGGGTAGCTGATCTTCTCCGGCCACTCCGATTGCGGCTTGGTGTCGAGGTTGATCTCCATGTAGTTCACGTCGGTGGTCTCGCCACCCTCGGCGCGCCCGATGGTCGCAAGCACCGACCGCACCTGCGGAAACTTCTTGTGCAGTTCGTTGCTGACCACACTTGAGACACGGATCGATTCGTCCAAAGACGCAGAGGGAATGCCCGTCACGCGGAACTGGATCGTGCCTTCCTGCAAAGTGGGCATGAATTCCTTGCCGAGGAAAGGAAACAAGGCAAGAGACCCGATCAGGAGCAGCACTGCGGCGCTGATCACCAGCTTCTTGCGACCGAGCGCCCAGTCCAGTAAAGGCAGATAGCCTTTCTTACACCAACGTACAAGAAAGGTGTCTCGCTCCTCCTTGGGCTTCAGGATCATGGCGGCGAGCACGGGCACGAGGGTGATTGACAGCAGCAACGAGCCAATCATCGCGAAGGTGATCGTGTAGGCCATCGGCTTGAAAAGCTTGCCTTCCAGGCCCGTCAGGGAGAACAGCGGCATGAAGACGACGATGATGATCAGGATGGCGAAGGTGATCGGGTTCACCACTTCGCGGGCAGCCTCCAGAATCAGGCGCGTCTTGTGGATCGTCTTCCCGGATTCGCGGGCGTGGGCCAGCAGCCGGAACGCGTTCTCGACCATGACAACCGCGCCGTCCACCATCATCCCGGTGCCGATCGCAAGCCCTGCCAGCGACATCAGATTTGCCGAGACGGTGAACTGTTGCATCAGAATGAAGGCGATCAGCATCGCCATCGGCAATGTGACGATGACAACGATCGCGGAGCGGAACTCGCCAAGGAACAAGAACAGGATGATGGCGACCAGCACCGCTCCTTCGATCAACGAGTTTTGTGCGGTCTTGAGCGCCTTGTCGACCAACTCGGTACGGTCGTAGATCGGATTGAGCTTCACACCCTTGGGCAGGGCAGCCTGCGCCGTCACCATCTTGGCCTTGACCGCATCGACGACGTTCTTGGCGTTTTCGTTCACGCGGGCCAGGGCAATGCCCAGAACCGCCTCCTTGCCGTCGCGGGTCACTGCACCGAAGCGCGGTGCCGCGGCTTCCTTCACCTCGGCCACGTCTCGCACAAAGATGGGCGAGCCGTTGCGCTCAGCCACGACGATTGAGGCAATGTCTGTGGTGTTGCTCACCAGGCCGAGGCCACGCACCAGGTACTGCTCGGAACCCAGCGTGATGGACTGGCCACCGACTTGCTTGTTGTTGGCGGTCAGACGGTCCATCACAGCCTTGAAGGAAAGTCCGTACTTGATCAACTTGCGGGGGTCGATCTGGACCTGGAACTGCTTCTCGTCACCGCCCCATGAAATGACGTCGTCCACGCCTGCCGAGGTGCGCAGGATCAACCGCACGGTCCAGTCGTGCAAAGTGCGCAGATCCATGGCATTGAGCTTCTGGTCGGCCGACTCGATCGTGTACCAGAAGACCTGCCCAAGGCCGGAGCTGTTGGGACCGAGCACAGGGTCGCCGTAGCCCTGCGGCAGCCTGCCCTTGGCCTCTTGTAGTTTCTCGCCTACGAGACGGCGCGCGAAATAGATGTCGACATCGTCCCGGAAGTAGATGCCGACATAGGACAAGCCGAACAGCGAGACCGACCGCACTTCCTCGACACCGGGCAGACCGGCCATCGCACCCTCAATAGGCGTGGTCAGCAGCTTCTCGACGTCTTCCGCTGCGAGGCCGGGGGACTCCGTATAGATGTTGACCTGGATTGGGGTCACATCCGGAAAGGCATCCACGGGGACCTGGCGAAAGGCCTGCACCCCGAGCCCGATCAGAACCAGGAAGGCGACCAGCACCAGCACTTTGTAGCGCAAGGATGCATCGACGATGGCATTGAGCATGATGGGGTCCTTGACTCAATGTTCGTCGCCGATCTGCGACTTCAACAGTCTGGCCTTGAGCGCATAGCTGCCGGCCGCCACTACTTGCTCTCCGGCCATGAGGCCGGATTTCACGATGGTGCGTCCGGCCATCTTGCTGCCGGGCAGGATGGCGCGCGGCTCATACCCACCGTGTTCAAAGACAAACACAGTGGGCTGGCCTTGCAGCAGGACGATGGCGGCGTCCGGCACGCTCATCGCCTCCGGCGACTGGCCGCCATTCCCCGCCTTGCTCGGTGCGCTGGCGATCGTGGCGCTCGCGAACATTTCCGGTTTGAGACGGCCATCCTTGTTGTCCATCTCAATGCGCGCCTGCACGGTGCGCGAATCCTTGTCCAGCAGGCTTGCCACATAGGTCACGCGCCCGGCAAAGGTTTCGCCGGGATATGCGTCGAGCGTGACAGTCGCGCTGGCGCCAACACGGACCTTGGATAGCATGGTTTCCCCGAGGTTGGCCTCGATCCACACCGTTGAGAGGTCAGCCACCACCAAGATCGGCTCGTTGGGGCTGGCCAGGCTGCCCACAGTGACCTTCTTCTCGATCACCGTACCGGCAAAGGGGGCGACAACGGGAAAGGTCGAGACGACTCGCTGGTTCACCAGCTTGGGGGACACGCCCAGCAACCGCAGGCGATCTTCTGCGGCACGCAAGCTGGCCTGAGCCTTCTCGTGCTCAGCGGTAGCGCGCAGGAACTCCTTTTGCGGAATGATCTCTTCGGCATTGAGGGCGGTTGCTCGTTTGAGATCAGCTTCTGCGACACGGTCGGCCGATTGCGCCTGGATGAGGGCGGCGGAAGCCTCACCAACGGCGAGACTGTCTAGTACCGCCAGGGTCTGACCAGGCTTGACCTTGTCCCCCAGATTGGCGTGCAAAGTTGCGATGCGTCCCTCTACGCGGGGGGCAACGCGCGCCATTCGATCCTGGTTCGCACGGATGGTCGCTGTCACGGTCACCGTGTCGATGACGGCATGGGGCGTGACCTTCTCCAGCTTGATGCCGGAGCGCGCGACCTCCTCAGGGGCCAGCTTGATCGCCGAGCCTTCATCATGGCCACCAGCACCCGAGGCCGCCTTGGCCGTGTTGAGAGCAGCAGGCGATTCGGTGGTTGGCTTTTCGGAGCCACTACAGCCACCTAGCGTCCATAGCAAGCCAGTCAACGCGGACGCGATGAAGAGCCGTTCGCCGGAGCGCAGCATGCGTGTCATTGTCATGGTTGGGTTCCTTGGGTGGACTGCCAGCCGGCGGCCAACTCCAGCGCGATTCGGGTGGCATGGAGATCAGTCAGGGCTTCGATGAGGTCGCGGCGGGCATCCAGCGCCTGCCTGTTGAAGACTATGAGTTCCAGCAGGCCAATCTCACCGGCCCGTTGAGACTTCAGCGAGAGCTGCTGGTTGTCGGACAGTGCCGGAAGCACCACGTCGCGCAGGCGTGCCACCCGTCGCTTCAGACTATCGAGCTTGGACCAGAGGATGCGCACCTGGGCTTGCACGTCGCGAATCGCCGCCGCGCGTTCAATTTCCGCTTGTCCCAGTTCCGCCGCGGCTTGGCCGATACCTACCGCGTTCCTCTTGAACAAAGGCAAAGGCAGTGAGACGGTCAGGGTAGTCAAGCGCTCACGGCCCATCAACGGACCTTCGCGGCCGACATTCACGCCCAGCGTGACGTCCGGATAGCGGCTGGATTGCTCAAGCTTCAACTTGGCGCGGGCGCTCTCCTCGCGGGCGGCGATGGCGGCCAAGCGGGGCTGGTCGAGCACCCTGGCAAGCAATGAATCCAACCCATATGGCGAGGAATCGGCCAAGGCGGCCAGATCGCCTTTGACCACGCATGTGCGCGCAGGAGGCAGCTGAATCTTCTCTGCGAGCTCCCCACAAGCCTCCGTCAACTGTTCCTCGACCTGCGCCAGTTGGTTTCGCGCCCGTTCAGCCTCGACAGCAGTTACGTTGGCGTCGAGTTTGGTGTCTTCGCCAGCGGCCCGGCGCTTTTGTACGGCGGCAGCGGTGCTGTCGAATAGTTGCACCGCCTGTGCCTCCAGCTGAAGTCGTTGCTGCAATGCAAGCACCCGGTAGAACTGCCGAGCCACGTCAGCGCGCACCTGGCGGCGCAGGTCATCAATCTCCGCAATCAGTGCAGTCAGCGCGGCAGCGGTGGCGTTGCGACGATGGCCAGCTTGCCCTGCAATCTCCAGGGTCTGTGACAGGCTGGCGCTCCACTCCTTGCGACGCTCTTCAGGCAACCCAGTTTGCGGGACCTCGCGTCGCGTGCCTTCCAGCGCGAGTTGGGGGTTGTTGTACAACAGCGCATTCGCGTCCGTGCGCGCGCCCTGAGCGGCAACGAGTTGAGCCTGGCGGGAGCGCAAGGCCGGATTGGCCTGCTCGGCCAACACCAGTGCCTCTTCCAGGCTCAGCGGAACAGCGTGGTGGGCGGCCTCAACGGTCTTGGTGGGCTGGGCTGTCGCCGCCCATGGCGTCGTCGCCATCGCGGCTGCCGCTAGCAGCGTCTTCAATCGCATCGAATTCTCCGGGCTGTGAAAACAACGGGGACGAATTCGGCGAGTCTTCAGCGCCCCGGCGGGCGCGACGAAATTCTCAAGACATCGCCGAATCAGGCGGCGATGCTTCGATCAGGTCGTTCAAGACCTGACGGGACGTAGGACTCGAACAGGAGCGTGGTGGGAAGCGCCGGCGCAGAGCCGAAGTACTCCGCATGCGACAGCAGACTAGGAAGGACCCCGGGCGCTGCGCAGGAATGGCACACGCTGCAGTCATCGTCCAGGACCAGCGACCCGACCTTGGCTTTCACGGTTGCGCCAGCTTCACCTTGACTGCCCGCCTGGTGCTGATGACCGTGATGCCCAAAGTGCGCGACGGACGGGGCGCTCTCGTGGCTGCAATAGATCGCTGCAGCCGCCCAGCAGAACTGGAGTGGCAGCACGATCAGCATCACGAGGACGATGTAGCGACGCATGTGGATCAGTGTAGCCAGAGGAGGCAGACAGTGGAAAGGGTCCCTAAAGATCAAGGGGACGAGTACGGCGCCGATAACGATGCTCGGGGCCGGGCGTCACCTCAGCGCGCGGCCCCAAGATTACAAATTTGTCATCTTTAGGTCTGAATCCTGTTCGCGGACGGTTCATACAGTGGGCTACATCAGTGCAAAGACTGCGCTGATGCGTGCTACTTCCGTACCAGCCATGCGCCATCGGTTAATCATCCTGCTCGTTATTCTCCTGTCGACTCAATCCGGCTGGGCGGTTGCGGCGCCCCGTTACGTGCACGAAGCCGATGACGCTGAGACGAGCCGCTTCGTTCACCACGGCCGAACTTCCACCGACTCGGCGCCGACGCCCGTCAAGGCGCAAGAGGCGCCGGCTGGACAGAAGTCAAGCACCGAGGGCCAGGCGCTGGTCATCGATCTTTACCATGGCCATTGCGATCTTGCCCAGATAGCAGTCTGGTACGACGTAGACCCAAGGCTCAGCATTGACGACCGTTGGGGCGCCCAACACGGTGGCACGTCATGCTGGAGCTCGCATATTCCCCACGGTCTGGATCGCCCTGACTGGCAGCGCGCCTGAAATGGCGCGCCGTCCACCCTCCCGCGCGCTCGTTGCTGCGGGGTCGATGCCCCGCCGAACCAATCCACCCGTTGCCCCATACATTTCGGAGAGTTCGATGCGAAGCCCTTTCGCCCATTGCTTGGTACCGCTCACGCTGGCCGTACTTTCTTACCCACTATCGCTCGCGCAGGCACAAACGCCCTTGTCTGCGGTGACGACAAGTACCGCCCCCTCTTCAAGTGCGGCGTCGATGCAGGCATTGACCTTGGGTGAAGCGGTTCGGCTTGCCTTGACACAGAACCCGGAACTGGCTGCGGCGCGGCTGGAACTGCAGGCGATGGAAGGGGCGGAGATTCAAGCCGGTGCCCGGCCAAACCCGGAGGTTGGCGTGCTGGTCGAGGACACACGCAGCGCTGCGCGTACCACCACCTTGCAATGGAGCCAGGCGATCGAACTCGGCGGCAAGCGGTCCGCGCGCCTGGCTGCTGCGGCCCGCGCACGCGAGCAGGCTGGTGCCGCCTTGCAGGCCAAGCAGGCGGAACTGCGAGCAGCGGTGACCAGCGGCTTCTTTGAAGTACTTGGCGCGCAAGAGCAGGTGCGCCTGACGCAGGCTTCCCTGGATCTCGCCCACAACGCGACCTTGATCGCCGGCAAGCGCGTGCAAGCCGGCAAAGTACCCCCGCTGGAGCAGGGCCGCGCGCAGGTGGCAGAGGCCGGTGTCCGCGCAGAATTGGCGCAGGCGCAGAGCGATCTGCTGCTCGCTCGCCAGCGGCTCGCCGCCTTCTGGGGGCAAGGCAAGATCACCTTTGATCGCGCGGACGGCAACGATGCAAGCCTGCCCGAGCTGCTCAGCGACCAGCGCATAGGGGAACTGTTGACCAACGCACCAGCTATCCGCATTGCGCGGATGGAAATTGCCCGCCGCCAGGCGCTCACAGACACCGAACGCGCGAAGCGGGTGCCTGACTTGACAGTGACCCTGGGCGCCAAGCGCGCTGCCGAACTCGGTCGCACGCAGGCGGTGGTGGGCTTTTCGATACCACTGCCCGTGCTCGACACAAACCAGGGGAATTTGCTGGAAGCGTTGCGTCGCGAAGAGCAGGCGCGCGAGGTGCTCAACGCCACGTCGGTACGCGTGCAAGCCGAGGTATCGCAGTCCATCGAGCGGCTGAGGCTGACGCGCGAGCAGGTACAACTGCTGCGCTCGGACGTCCTGCCGCTTGCGCAGACTACCTACGACGCGGCCGTCAAGGGCTACGAGCTGGGTAAGTTTGCCTTCATTGACGTGCTGGACGCGCAGCGCACGCTGTTCCAACTGCGCCAACAAGTACTTCGCGGCACCGCCGAGGCCTATCGCGCCGCGGCCGACCTCGACCGTTTGCTGGGCCGCGACGAAGCGCAGGCCGGCGCGTCCACGAATTGATTCAGGAGTCATATATGTTGATGGAACCCAAGAAGAAGAAATCCGCCGTGGCGATTGCCGTGGTGCTGGTGCTCGGCCTGGTGTTGGGCGTCGCAATATTGCGTACTGACAAATCGGCGCCGGCTGGCGAGGAACACGGCCATGGCCATGAGGAAGCCAAGGGACACGCCGATGACGAGCACCATGGCAAGAAAGCCGCCGACAGCCATGCCGACCACAAGGATCATGGCGACAAGGAACACCACGAGGAAGCAGCGGCGCCGACGAAAGGACCTCACGGAGGAAAGCTGTTCACCAACAACGGCTTCGGGCTGGAGATGACCATCGTCGAGAACAATGCGGAGCCGCAGTTCCGCCTCTACTTGTTCAAGGATGGCAAGCCGTTGGCGCCGACGCAGGCGAAAGTTGGCATCACTTTGCAGCGCTTGGGCCGCAAGCCCGAGGTCTACGCTTTCGCGCCGGAGAAGGACTATTTGAAGGGTTCGGCGACCGTCGATGAGCCTCATTCCTTCGATGGCACGATCGACGTCCAGGTCGGCAACCAGAAGCACGAGTTCAAGTTCGAACAGGCCGAGGGCCGCGTGCAGTTGAGCGATGAGCAGCTCAAGAGCAACGGCGTGGAGATCGCGACGGCCGGCCCGGCCCGCATCCGCAGCAGTCTGGCCTTGCTGGGTGAGGTGAAGCTGAATCAGGATCGAACGGTATTTGTCACGCCGCGCCTGGCGGGCATGGTCGAGTCGGTGCGTGCGAACGCCGGTGACAAGGTCATGCGTGGACAGGTGCTTGCCGTGATCTCAAGTCAGGCGCTGGCCGACCAGCGCGGTGAGTTGCTTGCCGCGCAAAAGCGCATGGCCTTGGCCAAGACCACCTACGAGCGCGAAAAGCGTCTGTGGGAAGAAAAGATTTCGGCCGAGCAGGACTATCTCGCCGCAAAGCACGCCTTCCAGGAAGCTGAAATCTCGGCCGAGAGCGCCCGACAGAAGCTGAGCAGCCTGGGGGCCGGCGCGACCGAGTCGTCGCAGGGACTGACCCGCTACGAAATCCGCTCGCCGATCGACGGCGTGGTCACGGAGAAGAAGATCAGCGTCGGCGAAGTTCTGAAGGACGACGCGCCGATCTTCCAAGTGGCAGACCTTGGCACCGTTTGGGTGGAATTGACCGTACCGGCCAAGGATGTGAATGCACTGAAGATTGGCGACTCCGCAAGTGTCAAGGCCGCCGCTTTCGAGGCACAGGCCAACGCCAAGCTGTCCTATGTGGGCGCTCTGGTGGGCGAACAAAGCCGCAACGCAACCGCGCGCCTGGTGCTTGCCAATCCCAAGGGGCAATGGCGCCCCGGCCTGCCGGTTACGGTTGACCTCACTTCGGGCGAGGTCGATGTGCCCGTTGCAGTGGCGGTGGACGCCGTGCAATCGGTCGGTGAATCGACGGTGGTCTTCGGTCGCTATGGCAAGCAGTTCGAGGCACGGCCGCTGACACTGGGACGCAGCGATGGACGCTTCGTCGAAGTGGTCAAGGGACTGCAGGCCGGTGAACGATATGCCGCCAAGAACAGCTTTCTGGTCAAGGCCGAAGTCGGCAAGGCCGGCGCGAGCCACGAGCATTGAGGAGCAAGCCATGAAGCAAATCACTGCCATCCTTCAGCCGCACCGGCTTGAAAAGGTCGAAGAGGCGCTGCACCGGCTGCCGCATCTCCCCGGCTTCACGGTGTTCAAGGCCCATGGGCATCCGCGTGGCCACGGCACCGGGCATGCCTACATTGCCGACGAATGGGATCCGGACCATCACGACCGGCTAGTCCTGCTGATGTTTTGCGCGGATGAGCATGTCGCCGAGCTCATGCAGACCATCGAGAAAGCCGCCCGGACGGGTCAGTCCGGCGACGGCATTGTTGCTGTCACCGAGGTCGTCGACATCGTTCGCCTGCACAGCGGCGAGCGTGGCAACGACGCTGTCTGAACCACAGCCGTGCTGACATCGCAAAGAGCCGCATGAAACGGAACTCCCATGTTTGAAAAAATCATCCGCTTTGCCATCGAGCAGCGATGGCTGGTGCTGCTGTGCGTCCTGGGCATGGGCGCCCTGGGCATCTTTAGCTATCAGCGTCTGCCGATCGACGCCGTGCCCGACATCACCAACGTCCAGGTCCAGATCAATACCC
Organism: Paucibacter sp. JuS9; assembly: GCF_044043925.2. NCBI lineage: Bacteria > Pseudomonadati > Pseudomonadota > Betaproteobacteria > Burkholderiales > Sphaerotilaceae > Roseateles > Paucibacter sp. JuS9. The sequence continues at coordinate 1,796,618 of NZ_CP194172.1, read as the reverse complement.
AGGCAAAGGGCTACTCACCGCTGGAAGCCGAGCAGCGCGTCACCTATCCGATCGAGACGGCGATGGCCGGACTGCCGAATCTGGAACAGACGCGCTCGCTGTCGCGCTATGGCCTGTCCCAGGTTACCGTCGTCTTCAAGGATGGCACCGACATCTACTTCGCCCGCCAACTGGTCAACGAAAGGATTCAGGAGGCCAGGGGCAAGTTGCCCGGCGGCCTTGCACCGACGCTGGGACCCATTGCGACCGGTCTGGGCGAGATCTATATGTGGACGGTGGAAGCCAAGCCAGGGGCCCTGAAGCCCGACGGCTCGCCGTACACGCCCATGGACCTGCGCGAGATTCAAGACTGGATCATCAAGCCGCAGTTGCGCAATGTGCCTGGCGTGACCGAGATCAACACGATCGGCGGGTTCGCCAAGGAATACCAGGTTGCGCCGTTCCCGGAAAAGCTGGTGGCCTATGGACTGACCCTCAAGGACGTCGTTGAAGCGCTCGAGCGCAACAACGGCAATGTCGGCGCGGGCTACATCGAACGTCGTGGCGAACAGTACCTGATTCGCGCGCCCGGCCAGGTAGCCAACACCGAAGACATAGGCAATGTCGTCGTCGCGACGCAGCGGGGCGTGCCTGTGCGAATTCGTGACTTGGCCGATGTGGGCCTGGGCAAGGAACTCCGCACCGGCGCCGCAACAGAGAATGGCAGAGAGACGGTGCTGGGCACCGTCTTCATGCTGCTTGGTGAGAACAGCCGCGTAGTGTCGCAGGCTGTCGATGCGCGGCTGAAGGAAATCAACAAGACACTGCCGCCCGGCGTAATCGCACAGACAGTCTATGACCGCACGATCCTGATCGACAAGGCGATCGCCACGGTCAAGAAGAATCTGATCGAAGGCGCAGTGCTGGTCATCGCGATCCTGTTCCTGTTCCTCGGCAACATCCGCGCCGCCGTGATCACCGCGGCAGTGATTCCGCTGGCCATGCTGTTCACCTTTACCGGCATGGTGACGAACAAGGTCAGCGCCAATCTGATGAGTCTGGGGGCGCTGGACTTCGGCATCATCATCGACGGCGCCGTGGTCATTGTGGAGAACTGCGTCCGGCGACTGGCGCATGCGCAGGCCGCCGCCGGCCGGCCGCTGACCCGCGATGAACGCTTCCATGAAGTCTTCGCCGCCGCACGTGAGGCACGCCGTCCGCTGCTGTTCGGGCAACTGATCATCATGGTGGTGTACCTGCCGATCTTTGCGCTGACCGGTGTCGAAGGGAAGATGTTCCACCCGATGGCCTTCACCGTGGTGGCAGCACTGATAGGCGCGATGATCCTGTCGATGACCTTCATCCCCGCCGCCGTCGCATTGATGATTGGCAAGAACGTCGGTGAGAAGGAAAACCGCCTGATGGGTTGGGCGAAGCGCGGCTACGCGCCGATGCTGGACTGGGCACTTCTCAACAAGCCTCTGGTAATGGTCATCACGGCTGTCTCGGTCGTGCTAAGCGGCTTGCTCGTCACCCGCATGGGCAGCGAATTCATCCCGAGCCTGAGTGAAGGCGACGTCGCCCTTCATGCCATGCGGATCCCTGGAACCAGTCTGACGCAGGCAATTGAAATGCAGGTCGCATTGGAGAAAGTGATTAAGCAGTTTCCTGAGGTGGAGCGCGTATTTGCCAAACTTGGCACAGCCGAGGTGGCGACGGACCCGATGCCGCCCAATGTGGCCGACACCTTCCTGATGCTCAAGCCCCGGTCGGAGTGGCCAGATCCCAAGCGCAGCGTCGAGTCGCTGGTAGAGGCCGTGCAGGAAGCCGTTGCCAAGGTGCCAGGCAACAACTACGAATTTACGCAACCGATCCAGATGCGCTTCAATGAGCTGATCTCGGGTGTGCGCAGTGACGTGGCGGTCAAGATCTTCGGCGACGACATGGCTGTGATGGAGACCAGCGCAGCGGAGATCCAAAAGGTCTTGGAAGCGATTCCTGGCGCTGCGGACGTCAAGGTTGAGCAGACGACCGGCCTGCCCATGCTGACCGTGCAGATTGATCGCGCAAAGCTTGCCCGCCTGGGACTGAGCATGGCCGACGTGCAGGAAATGGCGGGTACTGCCATTGGCGGCCAGGAGGCAGGCGCGCTGTTCCAGGGCGATCGGCGCTTCGATATCCTTGTACGCATGCCCGATACGGTGCGCAGCGACATTGAAGTGCTCAAACGCCTGCCGATCAAGTTGCCAACGAGTGGTGGTGGCGCGGCGATGTTCGTAACCTTGGGAGACGTGGCCAGCTTCGAAATCGCGCCGGGTCCCAACCAGATCAGCCGCGAGAGCGGCAAGCGCCGCGTCGTGGTCACGGCCAATGTGCGTGGTCGCGACATCGGCTCTTTCGTCCGTGAAGCGCAGGGACAGTTGGCGCAGAAGGTGAAGATTCCGGCCGGCTACTGGACGACCTGGGGTGGCACCTTCGAGCAGCTCCAGTCGGCCACGCAGCGCCTGCAGATCGTGGTCCCGGTTGCGCTGGGAATGGTCTTCATGCTGCTGTTCGCGATGTTCGGCAACGTCAAGGATGGCTTGCTGGTGTTCACCGGCGTGCCCTTTGCCCTGACCGGCGGTATCGTGGCCTTGTGGTTGCGCGACATTCCGCTATCAATCTCGGCGGGGGTGGGCTTCATCGCGCTGTCCGGCGTGGCGGTGCTGAACGGCTTGGTGATGATCTCGTATATCCGTTCCCTGCGCGAGGATGGCATGGCTCTTGAGGGAGCAGTGAGAGAAGGAGCACTGACGCGCCTGCGGCCAGTGCTGATGACAGCCCTGGTGGCCTCGCTGGGATTTGTGCCCATGGCATTGGCGACAGGAACGGGCGCGGAAGTGCAGAGACCTCTGGCCACCGTCGTGATCGGGGGCATCTTGTCGTCAACCGCGTTGACCTTGCTAGTTCTGCCGGTCCTCTATCGATGGGCTCATTCCCGCAGGCGCGTGCGAGAGGCTGGTGCAACGCCTGCGCCGAAGACAGGCACCGCACAAGGAGTGTGATTCGTCGGCCGCGGTGCACCGCTCAACCCGGTTGCTCCGCAATGGTTTTTCGCAATTCTGAGGACGTAGCCATGAGTCGAAATAGCTTGCTCGATTCTTTGCGGCGCGGCGATTTTGCGCGGGATGTTCTGTCCTTCCGGCCACTCCTGCCTGTTCGGACGGCAGGACGCTCACAATGCGGCGCGACTATGACTTGTCACCTGGAACCTGTGGGCGCAGACTCTGTGCTGGGCCCACGAATTCGCGTGGGCGGGAGTGCTGCCATGAAGTACTTCATCCTCGGTCTGCTGTTCAGCCTGCTCTTGCCGCTCGCTGGATGCGCTACGTCCATACCTGTCCAAACCGCTCCTGTGCCAATGCGATTGGACGAGTTGGTTGCCATGTCGAAGACTGGCGCAAGTGACGACGAAGTGATCGCTCAACTGACCCAGCGCGGTGCCGCCTTCGTACTGTCCCCGCAGGACGTCTCCGCGCAGCGCGAGGCGGGCGTCAGCGACGGCGTGCTTCGTTACCTGCAAGGTCGGGCGGAGGCGGAACAGGCGCTTGCGGCGCGAATTCAACGTGGTCGCTACTGGGTTCCTAGCTATGCCGGTGCGAGCTATTTCGGCTACCCGTACCTCGGCTATTACGCCGGTCTGCACTATTACGGCGGGGCAAATGTCTACGTGATCGGCGGCCGCCACGGAGGCCATGGGGGCTTTCACCATCGCGGCGGTCACCGCGGCGGGCGCCACTGAGAGGCAGTCCGCCGTCGGAGCCGAGGCCGGAAGCCAGGACGGGATTGCTCGCCATGGACCTTCAAGCGATGCAGGACAGTCCATGGCGAGACTTCATGATCGCCGTCGCCTGCATCGGATTGATCGTCGTGGCGGCGTTGTGTCTGTTCTTCGCCCTGCGGGATCGCAAACGGCGTGCGAACCGTAGGGCCGCGCGGCGATTTGCTGGCAAGTCCGGAAGAGTCACGGCAACGCGCTCCGAGCCGCGCTCCAAATAGGCGCCGCCGCGACGACTCCCAAAAGACCTAGCGGAAGGCCGCTGCACTGACGCGCATGCGAGCGTACGGTACGTCACCCGCAGACCGATGCGGTATGGTGATCCCCATCGAAGCAAGGGCTTTCGCGGAAGATGTGGCGCCCCAAATTCAGGCTTGAACCCGGAGTTGCTGCAGCCCTTGCCGCCGCCGTCTTGTTCGGTGCCGGTACACCGCTCTGGCAAAGCCGTTGCTCGGCCAGGTCTCCCCCTGGCTGTTGGCTGCCTTGCTCTACCTGAGTTCAGGCCTCGGCTAAGGGACTGGCTGCGGGCACGACGAATCTGGCGCTGGCCTTCGTCGCCGGTGCGCTTTGGCCTGGCGCTGGGACCGGGGTTGCTGCCGGCCTGCTGGGCTTTGCCAGCTACGGCGCGAGCTTGGTGCTTTTCGTGCTGGGGCTGCGCCACCTGGGCACGGCCCGCACCGGCGCCTACTTCTCTGTCGCACCGTTCGTCGGCGCCATCCTGGCCTTCGTCCTGCTCGGTGAATCGTGGACCTGGCAGCTTTTGCTGGCGGCCCTGAGCCGGGCGCTGTTTGCTTGGTTGCGGACTGTCGATCAGATCAGACCACACGCCCTGTGGCTTCGCGGGCGTTCCGGCAACGGTGTGCAGCATGGAGGAACGCTCGATTATTTGAACCAGAGCAAAGGCGAGATGCTTCCTGGGTATCATTTGCAACTGGCGGTTAAACACCAACAGCTGACAACTTCATGCATGAACTGAGGGTCGATGCGTCCCAGTCGATAGCCGCCTCGTGGCGTTCAAACGGATCGCGCCGCTCAGTGCTGCCCGCTAGAGCGGTGACGTGCATGGAGGCCCCAGTGCGATGACGGCCGAGGTCCAAACGTACGTCCTCGCAGCCGACCGCGACAACACGGTCAAAACCTACGCCTCCGCGCTGCGTCACTTCGAGACCGTCTGGAAGGGTCTGTTGCCGGCCACCGTCGACACCGTTGCGCGTTATCTTGTTGAGCATGCGACGGTCTACCGCATTAGCACCTTGCGGCTTCATCTGGCCGCGCTGGCTCGCTGGCACGCCGATAACGGCTTTGCTGACCCCACGCGGTCGCCGCTGGTACACAAGGTGATGCGCGGCATCCGCGCCAAACACGCTACCCCGCAGCGCCGCGCGCGGCCGCTGCAGTTGGGAGTGCTCGAGCGGGTCTCCGACTGGCTTTTTAAGGCGCAGAGTTCCGCTGGCAAGCACGGCCGAAGGACAGAGCAGCTACGCTGCAGCCGCGACCGATCACTGTTGCTGCTGGGGTTCTGGCGTGCCTTCCGGGCAGATGAGCTGGCCAATATGCGCATCGAGGAAGTGGAAGCCGAGCGCGGCAAGGGCCTGACCTGTCGCCCCAGACGCACCAAGACCACCGACGAAGAAGAGGATAGGGCTTTCCATTGTCCGGCACTCTCAAGGCTATGCCCGGTCGACGCTTACCTCGATTGGCTGGACGTCAGTGGTCTGAAATCAGGCCCGGTGTTTCCGGGCATTGACCGCTGGGGCAACATCTCCGAGCAGCCGATGATGAGCCAAGCGGTGCTGCCGCTGCTGCGCCGCATCCTGAAGGACGCCGGAACACAGGAGGCCGACAGCTACTCTAGCCACTCGCTGCGCCGCGGCTTCGCCGGCTGGGCCAGCGCCAACGGCTGGGACCTCAAGGAGCTGATGGAACACGTCGGCTGGCGTGACGTCGGCTCAGCGATGCGCTACATCGACATTCCGCAGGACGCGATGAAGTCGAAATTCGAGCGAGGCCTGGCCAATAGTGTGCCGGCGCCGGAAGACGTGGCGGGGTTCCTCGCACCGACCGCGCCGCAGGAAAATGCCGAGGCACCTGTCGCCACTGAGCAGTTCGCTACTGTCCACTTGCGCCTGCTGCTCACCAAGCCTGGCGGGGCCCGGCGCGGTACGGAGCGCGCCTTCAAGCAGATCGAATCCGTGCACCTCAAGAAGTTCGCAGCGCGGCAGCTCGACCGAGACGGTAGACGTTTTGAACTTCGGGTGCCTTTTCATGATCGCGATGCCTTGGACGACATCTTGCTGGACCTGCTCGACGAGCTGTACCGTGTGGCCAGCGCCAATGACTGCATGCTTGAAGCCTCGCTTTACGAGCCCGACACCGACAGAACCTGGGATTGATCCGGGCGCCATCGATGCGGGTGTGGGCGCATGACCCGCGCCAAGGACACCGCCTATCCGGCCTTCAAGGCGCAGATTTCGTCCAGTGAGCTGGAGCGGAACTACTCGCCCACCGACGAAGAACTGGCGTTCATCCAGGGCCTGGCGAGTGGTCCGGCCGCGCAGACGGCCATGATGGTGCATTTGAAGATGCTCCAAGTCATGGGCCGTATGCTCAAGCTGCCGGAGGTGCCGCAGCAGATCCGCGACCACGTCGCTCGCTGCCTCACGTTTGCGCGTTCGCCGTCGCTCAAGGAACTGGGTCGATTCGAACGGTCCGGAAATCGAGCCCTCAAGATCAAGAAGCTGCGCGAGTTCCTCGACGTCAAGCCCATGGGCGAGAAAGGGCTTGCCTGGATCAAGCATGTCGCCGAGCAGGCGGCCGAGGTCAAGCACTCGGTCGTGGACATCATCAATGTCATGCTCGAAGAACTGGTGCGGCATCGCTACGAACTGCCAGCCTTTTCGACCCTGGACCGGGCCGCGTACGGTGCCCGGGAACAGAGCAACGAGCAGTACTTCAATTCGATTTCGTCGAAACTGGGCCCGCGGACCAAGTCCATGATCGACAGCCTTATGAGGGTCGAGCCGGGCGCCCAGACCAGCGCATGGCACTCCCTCAAACGCGAGCCGAAGAAGCCGACGAACAAGGAAACACGGATTTACCTGCAGCACGTCGAAACGCTCAAACGCATCGTCGAGACGTTGCCCAAGCCCGAGATCCCGATTCCCAAGATGCGCCAGTTCCGGTATCTCGCACGGGCGCTGGACGCAGCCGAGATGGCCAAGTTGAAGCCCCAGAAGCGCTACGCGTTGGCCGTCGTGTTCATCCGGTCCCAGTACGCCCAATCCTTGGACGACGCAGCGCTGTTGTTCATCAAGATGTTGGGCAATCTGGAAAACCTGGCGCGCAACAAGCTACTGCTCCATCAGGACGGCCGGTCCGAGAAGGTCGATGCCCTGGTGGAACTGTTGATGAACGTCATGCAGGCCTACAAGATCGACGGGACGGCCGACCAGCGCGTCGACGCGATCGAGAGCACGCTGCCGGCGGAAGTCGACACCGTCATCAACGAGTGCATGGAGCACCTGGCCTTCGCCGGCAAGAACTACTTGCCATTTCTGGCCGAGCCCTACAAGTTCATCCGGGCCCAGCTGCTCAACTGCCTGCTGATCGCCGAGCCGCAGTCCAGTAGTGACGACCGCGTCAACGAGCGCTTGCTGGCCGCGCTGCGCATGCTCAAGAACAGCCGCGTCGAGAAAGTCATGCTGGAAGAGCTCGAACTCGTGGCCACGCGCGACTTCGACTGGATGCCGCAGCAGTGGCGCAAGTTGGTGTTCGTGAAGTCGGCCGATGCGGAGCAGCCCGACATGCTCAACCGGCGCTTCTTCGAACTCGCCGTCCTGCAAATGGTGAGGGACGAGCTGAAGTCCGGCGACCTCATCATTCGGTTCGGCGAGCAGTTCGATGACTTTCGCGAGCAACTCGTTGACGACGAGATCTATGAAAATGAGTTGGCCCGCTATGCCGAGGTTACTGAGATCGACACCGATCCCAAGACGTTCTGCCAGACGCTGCGGGATGAACTCCTGTCGGTCTCTCGCACCATCGATCTGGAGTGGCCCAAGAACACACACGCGGAAATCGTTGACGGGAGGCTTTCCCTCAAGAAACCGCCGACGGTGGATGCCCATCCCGACGCTGCACGGCTCCAGGAGGAACTCGGCAAACGCCTGCGGCCCGTGGGCATCATTGACGTGCTGATGGCCGTCGAGAGCTGGCTCGACCTGCACAAGATGTTCCGTCCGCTGGCCGGCACGGAAAGCCGACTGGAAGACCTGCGTGTGCGCGTCATCATGGTGCTGTTCTGCTATGGCTGCAACCTGGGCCCGGCTCAGCTGTCACGCTCCATCCGCAGCCTCAGCGCCAAGCAGCTCGCGTGGATCAATCTCAAGTACGTCACGGAGGAGTTGCTGGAGCGCGCGACCACCAAGGTCATCAACAAGTTCAGCGAGTTCGAGCTGCCCAGCTACTGGGGCAGTGGTGAACACGCCTCAGCCGATGGCACACGTTTCAACCTGTACGAGCGCAACCTGGTCAGCGAATACCACATTCGCTACGGTGCCTATGGCGGTATCGCCTACACGCACGTGTCCGACCGCTTCATCGCACTCATCAGCCACTTCATCAGCTGCGGCACTTACGAGGGCCTCTACATCCTCGACCAGCTCGATACCAACGAGTCAACGCTCAAGCCAAATAAGCTGCACGGTGACACCCACCAGCAAAGCTACGCGGCGTTCGCCATGTCGCACCTGATCGGCATCCAGCTCATGCCGCGGATCCGCGCCATTCACAACCTGGATTTCTTCCGGCCGTCGAAGTCCACCAAGTACGAAAACATCGACAGCCTCTTCAGGGGCTCAATCGACTGGAAGCTGATCGAGACGCACCTGCCGATGATGTTCAGGATTGGAGTGTCGATCAAGCTGGGCCGGCTCACGCCTTCGAGCATCCTGCGCCGCCTGGGCACGCACAGCCGGAAGAACAAGCTGTACTTCGCGTTTCAGGAGCTGGGTAAGGTGCTGCGCACCGTCTTCCTGCTCAATTACATCAGCGACGTTGATCTGCGCCGGTTCATCAACGCCGAGACCAACAAGAGCGAGCAGTTCAACAACTTTCTGAAACTGAGCTTTTTCGGGAACGGTGGCCTAATCGCCGAGAACATGCGCCACGAGCAACAGAAGGTCATGAAGTTCGGCCACCTGGTGGCCAATATGCTGATCGTCTACAACGTGCACGACATGGAGCGCGTGATCCGGGAGCTGAGGGACGAGGGCTTTGCGATCACGCCGGAGTTGCTGGCTGACCTCAATCCGTACCGGCTGGGGCACGTCAACATGCTGGGCGACTATGCCGTTGATCGCCGGCGGCGAATCATGGACCTCATCGTCGAGCCCATTCTTGGCAAGCGGACAAATGGTGCCGTCGGGGAGGCTGGAACAGGTTCCCAGTAAGGGCAGGCCCCGGCGGGGAGGGTTGTTCGGTGAGTGACTGTCGCCGAGGGGTAGATGGTGGCAGGTTCACCGTGGGAGAGAAATTCTGAATTTCCTCAGAGCGACAAGGACTTAGGCTCGATTTGGCGTGAAATTACATGAATGCCGGCTGACCCTCCCCTAGGGGGGGAATCATTGATGACAGGATTTGCTGTACGAATTCGCTTGTTTACATAATACACATTGTCGAACTTTTGGCCCGTCTGGCTGGCTGGCTCCGTGGACTGCTTCACGGCCGAAAAATCTGCGACCGGCGCATGATTCAGCCATGCTGAACCGTCTACCAAAGTGGCCCGGAGAACTGGCCGAAATCCTCGCCGATATCGGCAACCCACCAGCCGCAAAAATCGCAAAAGCCCTTGGTGTTTCGAAGCGAACCGTAGAGCGCTGGAAACATGGAAAGACCCCGAGAGTCGCTCTGCTTTCCTTGTGGTGGTTGTCTCGCGAAGGCCACAGCGTTTGGGATTGCGAGATGCAAAACCTTACGGCGTTGACCGCTGCAACAAACGCCGCTCTATGGCAAACAGTCAAATACGGTCGCCAGGACGCGAAGCCGACCGGGCTAGTTCAACGACATGCAAGCGCGGCCAATGATGCGGCGTGGTCGACGGCTGAAGTTACGGCCTGACGGCCTACATGGGGCCCGCCCCATACCCCAGGCACTAGCGCAAAAGCAGCTTACTAGCCACATAGAAAGCTGCCACGATGCCCACGGCAAATAGCCAGGGCCACCAGCGATCAGCGGCACGAGAAGGGGCTATGCCGGCCTCCCGCCTGCGCTGCCTGTCGTGATACCAGTCCCGGTCTTGAATGCCCATCTAGCCCCCATTTGAGAGGCTGAACGATACACGGGCGATAGAAGGCCAGCAAAGCGCAGGAACCCCCCGCAAGCGGGGCCCCCCCTACGCTTCGCCGGCTTTCTTTGGCGTGGGGATGTTTACACCGACTTGGGGAGCGTCGCAGATAACGACGCGCTCCCCGCCGTTGAGCCTCAAGCGCCCTGAGCAGTGGCTCTCCCCGTGCCATTCGTAGCCAGCGGCCACGAGTTCGGAATCAGTCAATGCGGCAATCTGCTGTCCGTTTTGGCTGAGGCTGAAAGTCCAAATGCGCCGCGCCCCCATTTGCATGAACCCTGTGAGGTGCAAGCCGCGACCGGCAAAAGGCTCGACCGCCGCAGGCGCCGACGCCGACGAAGCGGCGACAGGGGCCAGGGCCTGCCGCTGAGGATGCCCAGCAGCCACAGGGCGCGCTTGCTGCGCGGCCTGGGGCTGAACAGAGGTAGCCGACTTGCCTACAGCTTGGGGCGTCTTGACCGACCAGGGGGCAGACACCTTCCCGGATGCAACGATACCGATGAGCAGGACGAAGCAAATGAAAGAGCCTATGAAGCTCCAATGCATCCAGATAGGCCGCACATCGCTGGCGCCTAGCTCCTCCGCGCTGCGGCCACGGGTGTGCGACCGATAGAGCCCAAAGAACCGCTTTTCGTACTTGCGAATCGAGGTGTTGACAACCTCGCCGCGCAGCCCGTCTTGCACCTTGCGGGTGTAGCTGCCCATCGAGCCGAGCGCCACATTCTTCCGGACGCGGTAAACGACCTGAACCAAGTCACGAATGGCCGCACTCACCTTGCCATATGACTGCGTGATCAGCAGCACATCGGCGTTTTCGTGCCGGTGAAGGCTGAACCATTCTTCAACACCCCGCTCGGTCTCACCTTTCGGCATCGCGAGGTGACACTCGTCAATCACATACAAGGGGCCGATGCCATCGGCACGGCGCCACGGGTCGCCGAAGTCGTCGGCATGCTCGAACGCACGCCAGGGCCGCGCCTTGTCGCCCTGCCCCTTCACCCCTTCCCGCTTGGACGCTGTGCGCAACTCAATGAGGGACGGATACGCCGCGTCGATTTGCCCGATCTTCTCAAGATCGAGAGGCAGATTCGTGATTACCTTCCGGCCCTTCTCCAAGGCAGGGAGGATGTGAAACACGGTCGCTTCGTAGCTCTTGCCGCCACCTGGGGCACCGAGAAGGAAATTGATCATGAGCCGAGGCGCGTGAACGGCACGAGCTGCAACATCAGCCGGATTCCGAGAGCCGTGACGATCAAGCCGACAGAGGTACTCAAACCGATTGCGGCCAGCACCTCTAGCAGTTCAGCCGGCAAGCCGGCCCACGCGCCGGCCTGGGCAGTCAGACCCGAAAAATCGAACGCGCCCAAGATGACCGTAACGAGAGCGAGAACCGACTCAAAGCCCCAGCAGACCACATCAGTAGCGAACAGCCAGGCAGCCTTGAAAACACCGATGGCAAGCTCGCCGAGCCAAACCAGCGCCGCGACGATCTTCGCGAGGATGTAGCTCAGACCCTGAACAATTGCGGCCATGTCAGCCCCCGAAAATGATGCGGCGGCAGGAGATCAACGCCGTGCAAACCATGATCCCGCGAATAGCCGACCAGACGTAACACGGCACACTGATATCCGCGTTCGCAAACTGCTTCCAGCCGGTCATGATGGGCATCGACCAAGTAGGACAGCCGCCATCCCCGACGCCAGGAACAAGGCTCGCCAAGAACGTAAAGATGGGAGTCGACTGCAAGCCAGCCGCCGCATTGTTCCAAACGCCCGCGAGGCCGTCCGGATACTTCTGTTCGTACAGATCCGGCTGCGGCGGCATGGACGGATCAGAGGGCGGCGCAACGTCTTCCTCGTCTTTCGTCTCAGTCGTCGTTTCGCCCGTGGTGTTGTTCACGGTCGTGGTGTTGGTCGTGTAGTTGAAGGTGTCGCCCGCATAAGTGACGTTGTACCGTGTCTGCTCGGTAATGGTTTCCGTGGTCCCGTCAGGCTTGGTCCGTGTGGTGACCTTCGACGGTCCCTCGACAACAGAAGGGCCGCTAAGCTGACCCGGCGCAGCCTGGGGCGTCAAATCCACGCCGGACCCTAACAGGTCTTTGGCGAGCCCTTCAACATCAGCGGCAGTCTTGACCTCAGCGCCAACTCGAGTTGTGACCGTGGTTTCATCAGCTGGCGCAAAGCCACCGGTCGGGCATTTGCCGTTGGCGTTGGGAGCACCGCCCGGAGACTCGTACCCCGGCAAGCCAGGGACAGCGGGACAAATCAGCTCTGTGGATGAGTAGCCAGTCTGTTGCCCGTAGTACGCGGGAGCACTGGAACCAGCACAATTGCCGGGCGACGAAATGGTCTGCATAACCGTATACGTCGGACCGGAACCGGTGAGCGAATAAGTAAAGGTAGCGACACAGCCGCCGCCGTAATTGATCGTCCGACCGCCCCAATATTCATTGAACTTCGCAAACGCAGCGTTGCAGGCCTGACCATGCGTGGAACCAGTGGCGAGAAACCGCCCGTTGGTAGGTTCGTTGATGCCACGGCAATACCATTGACTGATGTTCTGTTTGTCGCCGATGGGCATACACAACCAGTCCCCGGTGCTGTACTTGCACCACGCAGCGCCAGCCGCAACGGGCAGGACCAACATACCGACAGTGCCAGAAGCGAGCGCGCCAGCGGCACGCGCCGCAGCCGTCATCATGCCGCCCTTGGTGACACCGCGAGCCAGATCAACGGGAAACGTCTTCGCCCCAATCTTGCCTGTTGTGCGGTCAACGATATCGAGGCTCGTGCCAGTGACGTTGCGCATGAAGCGCTCGAAGCCAGCAGAGCCAGAAAGAGTATTCAACGCAGGCGCGACAACGCGGCCACCGCTCGCCGAATAGGAAATTTGTGCATAGGCAGCGACGGGCGCCCAAAGGACGCAGACAGCAACCCACCACAGCCAGAGAGCACGGAAATACTTCATTGCCCTGCCCCCTTCAAACCGAAGATAAAACAGAGCCCACCCATGGCGCCGATGAGTGCCATAGACGCCCAAAAAACCGCCATGAGTGGACTCAGAGCCATGATTAGGCGCCGCGCACTGCGCGCTTGCCCAGGCCAATGCCCTTGAAGGCCATCGCGATGCCGATGATCAGGACGCCAGCGGTGCCCACGAACGTTGCAACGCCTGCCAGATCGACTGCGGCCAGAATGTCTTCCATTTTTGAAACTCCTTTAGAAACACCAGCCAAAACCGGGCCGGCAACGGATCGCCCAACATGGGCAGATTCAAACCAAACGAATGACCTTGAGCCCGGCTGAAATACCGTAGCCAATCGCCCAAAGGCCCACCACCACAAAGAACCCCCACGAGGACACGTAAGCGACCTCGGCAGGGTCAACGGTGAGCGTTTGCAATTCGCCCGGCTCGGCGACAAGCAAGCCCGCGCAGGTTTCGCCATCTGGCAGCCGGTACGGAGCAGACGGCGTGAGACCGGGCTCGCAAAGTGCGTCCGGGTCGCAGACAAGCTCAACAGGAGCCGGGGGAATGCAAACACTCATCACGACACCCGTTTAGAACGCCGGAAAGAACGTCCAAAACGGCTCAGAACACCACAACAGGAACAGCGACATACAACCCCCCAACGGTGCGCGAAGAAAGCAGACCGGCGATGCACCAAGCGCCGGGTGCCGGGAATCAATGAACAGGGGAGCGACTCAGCCAGGAGAACGGGCCGCCCGCTTCAATCGCTCGGGAATGCCGATGGACGCGCCGTAAGGCATCAATACCGCCGACCTTGACCCGCTCGAATTCGCTTGGATACAGGACGCCATCAGGAGAAGCCCAACCGCCTCCTGCCGCTCTTTTCCAGTCGTCGTGAACGTCAGAATTCGCCTGCACAAAAGAAGGCAGACCGAGCCAACGCCGAGAACGGCGAGCAGTTTTATCCAGGCCACCAACACCATATGCACGCGCCCCTTTCGGCATGGCTGCTAGCTCCTTATCCTTTTTGAGGTAGTGCAGGAGGTAGCCGATTGAGTTCTTTGCTTTGAGCGACTGGCTCATGCCGTGAGGCCACCAGCCGCGCTTGTCGAAATGCGGGCAGCGAACACCCACAGGAAGCCACACAACAGCGTGGTAATGGATGACGTCGCGACCGACGCCATCAGCGCGCCGCTTGCCGTCTTGAATCTCTGCGATCCAGACGTAGCGGAAGGCGTAGCCCTTGGAGCGGCACCAGTCGCGGGCCTTCAGCAAGGCGCCCGAGACGTGCTTGGGGCTCCAATCGACGCCAGGGCGGTACGTAAGCGTCACCATCCACGCTTGATCGGTCCTATGCCCCTTTTCGCTGACCGCATGGGCGCGTGCGGAGAAGCCGACCGCGCAGCGGAGCTTCGCAAGCCGACGCTTTGCTTTTGCCTCGTCGGTGCACAGCACCAAATCCAGAGAATCAACAGCTTCCGCCAAGTCGGTTTTCCAACTTGTTGGAACTGAGACAAGCCCCGCGGCTTCGCCGCGTTCAGCAGCCCGCGACACCGCGAACTGTTCGGCCCGATGTTGGCGCGAACGAACCGGCGTCGTGTAGCCGTGTTCGAACTTGTCTTGAAGATGGGCGCGGCTCGAATACTCGGGCCGCGCACGGATGCCCAGCCGCTCACGGGCCAAGGCATCGAAGGGCTCGCCGTGTTCGGCATGCCAGTTAATCGCTGCGTGCAGGCTCACAGCGAGAAGCCCCCGACAGGGACGCCGCCCTGCCCTTGCAATTCCACATCGATGGACATTGCAGGCGCGAACGCGTCAGGGCTGATGGACACCGAGAGGCCGCAGACCTCCCGGTCATCGACCATCGCCCGAGAGAGGACCGACACGAGGCACATGCGCAGAACCGCAAGTTCTGCCGCGTGCTGGACGGTCACAAAGTCACCCGCAGCCATGGGTGCACCCCTCAAGCCGTGGCAGGCTTGGCGCGCAGCGGAGCCAACCGAGGCGACAGCGACAGCTTGCCGTTACGGTCGAGGTAGAGGCTCGAAGGGTGCAGGGTGTAGTCACCGGGCGCGAAGGGCTGCTGGTCTTTCTCCAGGATCACTTCGAACTTTTCCGGGACAGGCAGTGGGTTGCCGGCCTCATCGACGATATGCGCGTAGGCAGTCTGAATGCGCAGGTGATAGGGCTTGCCGGACTCGCGGGCATTGCCAGAAAGCTCGCGAACGGGCTGCTGGTATACAGTCACTTTGATCAAGGTTGGCTCCTGATTTGGGATATATCCGAAATTGGATATAGGCCGGGAGCGTAGATGCGAGGTGACGTTGTGGACTCATGGAAAAACGCAATTGACGCGGCAGTCAATGTGTGCGGGTCACAAACCGCACTTGCTAACCGCCTGGGCATGGCGCAATCAAACCTAAGCGCAACGCGCGCCGGCAAGAAGGCAATGCCAAAGGAAAAAATCGCGGTTCTAGCGTGCCTTCTGGATGCCGACCCGGCCCAACTTTGGGAACTTCAAGAGGTCGCAAACCTTCCCAGGCGCAACCCCTTTTTGCAGTCCGCAGCGGCTGCTTTGTCGGTTTTTCTGTGCGTCGTTTTGTCGCTCGCCGGGAACGACGCAAACGCAGTAACCAAGCGGGCTAACCCCGAAATGGCAGGGGCCAGCAATATACACATTGTCGATATTTTAGATGGCGTCTTCACAGATCTCCCTCCCATGAAATTCGACATCTTCAGCATCGACCACGCGCGGCTTCTCGCTCACCCGAACCGGACGTTTGCAGGTCCATCCATCACCGCACCCGCAAGACCTCCAACGCGCTGACCGCCGAGGCCTTGTGGCCCCAGGATTGCCGCAGATGGCTGACCACGGCCGCAACCTCGGAGTCCGAGAGCGTCTGCCGGAACGGAGGCATGCCGAAAGGACGCGGATTGCCGGCAGTGCTGGGCGCGAATCCTCCCTGCAGGACCATCTGGATCAGGTTGACCGGCGAATCGAGGGACACCGCGCGGTTGCCGGCCAGCGGTGGATAGAGGCCGTGAGCGCCCTCGCCTTGCTTGCCGTGGCAACTGGCGCAGTGCTGCTCGTAGACCTTGGCGCCCAGTGTTCGTACCGCCGGATCAGTGAGCTTGTTGCCCACCGGGCGCGATGTGCTCGGCGGCAAGCTCTGCAGATATTTGGCCATCGCTTGCAGGTCTTCGACGGCCAGGTGCTGGGTGCTGCGGAACACAACCTCAGCCATGGGCCCTGTGACCGTCCCATGTGGCGCGCGACCGGTTTTCAGCAGGCTCACCACGTCGGTAGTCGGCCATGCGGCAACGCCGGCTTCACGAGCCGCACTCAGCGAAGGTGCGTACCAGTTCTGCACTGCGATCAGGCCGCCGCTGCCGTCTTCGTTGGACCCGCCCAGCGCGTTGCGGCCGCTGTGGCAGGCCATGCAATGACCCAGGCCGCGCACCAGATAGCCGCCGCGGTTCACCTCGGCCGACTGCTTTTCGTCCGGCTCAAAGCTGGCCGGTCGAAAGTAGAGCGCGCGCCATACCGCCAGCGACGCCTGGTACTGGTAAGGAAAGCGCAATTCATGCCGGCGATTGGCCTGCTGCACCGGCGGCAGGCTGCGCAGGAATGCGTGAATTGCATCGGAGTCTTCCCGCGTCACCAGTGTGTAGCTCGTGTACGGAAATGCCGGGTAGAGCAAGCGCCCGTCCTTGGAACGGCCGTGATGCATCGCGCGCCAAAACTCGGCCGAGGACCAGTTGCCTATGCCTGTTGCAGCGTCGGGCGTCAGGTTGGAGCTGAAGACGCTGCCGAAGGGCGTGGCAATGCCACGGCCACCCGCATAACTCGCGCCGTGGCAGGCGGCGCAATTGCCGGCCTTGGCGAGATAGGCGCCGCGCGCAAGGGTTGCGGCGTCTGCAGCCCCGGGGGGCGAACCGGGAACAGACGACGATGCGGCCACTGATGCAGGTGGCAACGGCGCCTCGCCACGTACATTGAGCCAGGCCACCAGGCCGGCCAGCATCAAGGTCGCGGCGACAACGCAAAGGAGCAGTCGGACAGCGAGTTTCATGGCTGCACGTCGCTTCCGCATTCAAGTGGCAAGGGCCGCTGGATGCTCGCTGCTGGCCGCGTATCGACTGGTGGTGTCTGCGCAGACAGCCAGGTGGCCACGGCGGCCACATCGGACGCGCTGAGGCGCTTGGCAATGGCCGACATGCAGTCCGGCGCATGGGCGCGCCGCAGCCCGGTGCGCCAGGCTCCCATCTGGCCGATCAGGTAGTCGCGCGGCAGGCCCAGCAGACCCGGAATCGTGGGCAGGGCACCCGTCATGCGCTCGCCATGACAGGCAACGCAGGCGGGCACCGACAGGCTGGCATCGCCCTTGCGCACCAGTTGTTCGCCGCGTGCCAGCAAGGGGCCGGGCGCAGTGCTCCTCTGTCCAGGCGGATAGGGCAATTCCAGGGCGGCAAAGTAGCCGGCAATCTCGCGCAGGTAGTCGTCGCTCAGATGCTCGACCAGGTGGTTCATGGCGACGTTGTGGCGGCGCCCATCGCGGAAGTTGAGCAGCTGGTGGAACAGATAGCCAGCCGGCTTGCCTGCAATGCGTGGGAAGTAGCCGCTGTTGCTCGCGCGCCCTTCCTTGCCATGGCAGACAGTGCAGGCCTGCATGCGCTGGGCCATGGTGTCTTGCGGCGTTGCGGCGGGCTTGGCCAGGGCCGGCCCACAGAGGCTCGACAAGCCAGCGAGGCTCAGCAGCAGCGCTGCAGCGGTGAATTTCTGTTGTGCGGGCATGGGCTTGGAATCCTTGCCCGCACTGTGCCCAAACCGGCCGCACAACAAAAGACTCAGATGCTTGAAAAATGAGCGGATCAGATGCCTGGCGATCTGGACTTTCATGGGTCGTTCTTCCAGATCAGTACAGTGGCAACAAATGATGAATGAACGGTAGCAGATTGCCCCGGCACGACATGAAGCGCTACGAACAGCTGGCCGACGAAATGGGTGAACAGGTGCGCAATGGCAGCTTGCGCGCGGGTGAGCGCCTGCCTTCGGTGCGAGAGGTCAGCGCCAGCCGCCGTGTGAGCCCCTCCACCGTGTTCAAGGCCTATTACCTGCTGGAGGCGCGTGGCCTGATCGAGGCGCGGCCACGCTCGGGCTACTTCGTCACGGCGCGCACCGCCAAGCCGCGTGCCGAACCTGCTGCCAACGCCGCCGCCGAGCAGGCACAGTCCGTGGCCGTGAGTGAGCTGGTGTTCCAGGTGCTCGGGCATGAGCGTCAGCAAGACCTGGTGCCGCTGGGCTCGGCCTTTGCGAGCCCGGCATTGTTCCCGTTGGCGCCGCTGGCGCGCTCGGTGGGTCGTGCCTTGCGGCGGCTCGACCCGTGGCGGACGGTGGAAGACCTGTCGCCCGGCAGCGAGACGCTGCGGCGCCAGATCGCCTTGCGCTACCTGGCCGCTGGCAGCAGTGTGGATGCGACGGAGATCGTCATCACCAACGGCGCCATGGAAGCGCTGAACCTGTGCCTTGAAGCGCTGACCCAGCCTGGCGACCTGGTGGCCATCGAAGCGCCCTGCTTCTATGCGGCCTTGCAGGCGCTGGAGCGCCGTGGCTTGCGTGCAGTGGAGGTGGCCACGAATCCGCGCTCCGGTGTGGACTTGGCCTCATTGCGTGCGGTGCTGGCGCGCTACCCGGTGAAGGCCTGCTGGTTCATGCCCAATTTCCAGAACCCGCTGGGCAGCCTGATGCCGGAGGAACGCAAGCGCGAGCTGGTGGCGATACTCGCCGAACGCGGCATTCCGCTCATCGAGGACGACGTCTACGCGGAGCTGTATTTCGGCCGCCACCGGCCGCTGCCGGCCAAGGCTTTCGACCAGCGCGGGCTGGTGCTGCATTGCGGCTCCTTCTCCAAGTCGCTCGCACCGGGCTACCGGGTGGGCTGGACGGCGGCGGGCCGGTTCGCTGGCGAGATAGCGCGGCGCAAGCTGATGAGTTCGCTGGCCACGGCCCTGCCCTCGCAGGAAGGCATTTCAGACTATCTGCAGCAGGGCGGTTACGACCGCCATTTGCGCCAGCTGCGCCACACCTTGTCCATGCATCAGGCCAAGGTGTTGCGTGCCATTGCCAAGCACTTTCCGCCGGGCACACGGGTCACGCAGCCCGAAGGCGGCTACTTTCTGTGGGTCGAGCTGCCCGGCTCAATCAACGCCTTGCAGTTGCACAGGCTGGCCTTGTCGCAACAGATCAGCGTGGCACCTGGCCAGCTGTTCTCGGCCGACCAGCGTTTCGCCAACTTCCTACGGCTCAACTGCGGCCATCCCGGCGACCGGCGCAGCGAGCAGGCGATCAAGACCCTGGGGCAGATTGCCCGCAGCCTGGCCGAGGGCGAAGCGCGCTAGCCGGGGCTGCAAGTGCAATCTTCAGTAAGCGCTGTCGTCGTTGGCAGCCTCGATCTGGTGGTCGAAGTCGAAGGCGTCGTCATGCGTCTTCGCAATCACCGGTTTGTCCAGCGGGCGGAACACGCGGCGGCGCAGGCGGTTCAGGCGCTCCGAGCATTCGACCTCGCGCACCACGCGCTCCAGGTCCAGCAGCATGGCGAAAGGATTGGCAGCGGATTGGGCGGTGTCGATCATGAGGGACTCCATTGATCAGTGATTTGATGGAGTCACTTTAGGCACTCGGGCCTCGTCCTCACAGTCGGACCGTCGCCAAATGCCTTGTCGGATTTCTTCCTAGGTACTTGCACGCCGCTCGTGAACTGGCTCACGAATCAGGCAGACGACCCCACGCGGCACGTCGGATTGCGGCCTCAGCCGCTCCTAGCGAGCCGCTGCAAGGACCTTCGCGGCCAGGGCATCGCGTCCGGCGCTGGCGGCAAAGTCGGCAGCCGTGTTGCCGTTCTCATGGGAGAGCCGCACATTGGCTCCCTTGGCGAGCAACAGTTCGGCGGTGGCGATGGGTGCATAGCGCACGGCCATCATCAGCGCCGTCGAGCCATTGGGCGCACGCGCGTCGATCTCGGCGCCCTGCTCCAGCAACCAGGCGGCCACGCCGTTGTCCGGGCCGCTGCTGGCGTAGTGCAGCGGCGTCCAACCCTCGCGGTTGATCTTGGCGCCCCGCTCCACCAGCTTTTTCACCAGGTCCAGCCGGCCCCGCAGCGCGGCAAACATCAGTGGCGTTTCGTTGGCCACATTGGCCTTGTTCACATCGGTGGCAGCGTGGGCGATCAAACGCTCGACGGCCTGGTAGGACTCGCCGCGCAAGGCAATCATCAGCGCGCTATTGCCGTCCTTGTCGCCCACGTTTGGATCAACACCGCGTTGCAGCAGCTTGTTGAGCGAACTCATGTGATCGCGATCAGCCGAGACCTGCAGGTCTCGCTCATCCGGCGTGATCGCCAGCGAGGCGCTGGAAAGCGCGAACAGCGCGCCCGCAATCAATGCTTGGAGCTTGCTCATGCGGGCAGTCCGAACAGGGCCCGGCAGTTGGCCGTGGTCTGCGCCGCGACCTGCTCCACCGGCATTTGCTTGATCGCCGCCAGTTGCGCCGCCACATGCGGCACATAGGCGGGGCTGTTGAGCTTGCCGCGATACGGCACCGGCGCCAGATAGGGGCTGTCGGTTTCGATGAGCAGGCGCTCAAGAGGCAGGCTGTGGGCTACGTCGCGCAGGTCCTGCGCGTTCTTGAAGGTCAGGATGCCGGAGAAGGAGATGTAGAAGCCCGCCGCCACCGCGGCCTGGGCCACGGCCAGGTCTTCGGTGAAGCAATGGAACACGCCGCCAGCCTCTTCGCCGCCCTCTTCCTGCAAGAGCCGCAAGGTATCGGCAGCACTGCTGCGGGTGTGGATCACCATCGGTTTCTTCGCGATCTTGGCGGCGCGGATGTGATTGCGGAAGCGCTCGCGTTGCCATTCCATGTCGGCCAGCGAGCGGCCGTTCAGGCGGTAGTAGTCGAGGCCTGTCTCGCCGATGGCCAGCACTTTCGGATGCCGGGCGGCTTCGACCAGTTCGGCCACCGTGGGTTCATGGATGCCTTCATTGTCCGGATGCACGCCCACCGTGGCCCAGAGCTGCGGATGCTCCTCGGCCAGCGCCAGCACGGCAGGGAATTCTTCCATCGTCGTGCAGATGCAGATCGCCTGGTCGACCTGGGCGGCTTGCATCGCCTCCAGGATTTGCGGCAGCTGGGCGCGCAGTTCGGGGAAGCTCAGGTGGCAGTGGGAATCGATGAACATCGCAAGGGCCTCCACGGCCCGAAAAACAGCAAGCGGGCTTAGATCGTCTGCGTCGGCT
Organism: Paucibacter sp. JuS9; assembly: GCF_044043925.2. NCBI lineage: Bacteria > Pseudomonadati > Pseudomonadota > Betaproteobacteria > Burkholderiales > Sphaerotilaceae > Roseateles > Paucibacter sp. JuS9. The sequence goes on along the minus strand of NZ_CP194172.1, from coordinate 1,775,220 downwards.
TGGACGAGGAAATCGAGGTGCCCAGCATCTCCTCGATCTTGAGCTTGATCACCCGGGTCTTCTCGTCCGACGGGAAGCGCACACCAACGCCCTGTGTGCGGCCACCGGATGCATTGGCCGGCGTGATCCAGGCAACCTTGCCGGCCACCGGGTAACGCTGCGGATCGTCTGGCATGGACAGCAGCAGGTAGATGTCGTCGCCCAGCCGGTACTCGCGGTTGGTGGGCACGAACAGGCCGCCGTCGGTGAACATCGGCATGTAGGCGGCATAGAGCGCGCCTTTTTCCTTGAACACCAGCTGGATGACGCCGGGCCGGGCGCCCTGCGGCGCCGGTGCTGCTGCGGGTGTGTCGCTCATGCGCGCAGTGTACCCATGGCTTCGGCCATTGCGCTCTGCCCCTGGCCGACCAGGGACTCGAGCAGCAGGCCGGCATTCAGCGGATGCTCGGCATGCCGCATCGCACGTTGCAAGACCTGACCCCAGGCCTGAAGCGGCGCGGCCTGGCGCAGCTTGGGCAGGGCCTCGGCCGGGAAATAGCTGGGGCCGGCGCCATGGGCCATGCGCACCAGATCGTGGTTCAGGCGTTGCAAGACATCGATGGCGCGGGGCACGGGCCAGTCCGACACCGCCGCCACCTCGCCCCGGGCCAGCCTTTTGGGCAAGGCCAGCCAGGCCGCGGCCGTCAGGCCGTCCTGCGCCCAGGCCTGGGCCAGCCTCGGGCGGCCACCGGCGGCCTTCAAGAGCACCTCGGCCTGGTCCATGCCCTGCTCGCTCAGCCAGCGCACCGCCAGCGCATGCGGCGGCAGCGCCAGGCTCACCGCCTGGCAGCGGCTGCGAATGGTCGGCAAGAGGTCTTCCGGCGCGTCGCTGGCCAGCACGAAGCGCAAGACGCCCGAGGGCTCCTCCAGCGTTTTCAAGAGCGCATTGGCGGCGACCGTGTTGAGGGCCTCGGCCGGGTAGATCACCACCACCTTGGCGCGTCCGCGGGCCGAGGTGGCCTGGGCAAATGCCAGCGTGGCGCGCACGGCGTCGATCTTGATCTCGCGGCTGGGCTTGGTCTTGCTAGCCTTGGTTTCGGACTCGACCGACTCGTCGGCCAGCCCCAGGCTTTCGCGCAGCGCCTCGGGCACCAGCAGCTGAAAGTCCGGATGGGTGCGCGACTGCAGCAGCTTGCAGCTGGCGCATTGGCCGCAGGCCGGCGCCAAGCCTTGGCTGGCTTCGCACAGCCAGGCAGCAGCCAGTTCCATCGCCAGGTCGAACTGGCCGACGCCATTCGGCCCTTGCATCAGCAAGGCGTGCGAACGCAGGCCGAGCGAGGCCTGCAGAGGCTCGCGCAGCCAGGGCAGGCTGATGCCGGTCTCGCTCACCATCCGCGCGACTCCAGGGCCGCAGCGACCTGCGCCGCCACTTCTGCGACGGAAACACCGGCATCGATGCGCACAAAGCGCTGCGGTGCCGCGGCGGCCCGGGCGGCATAGCCCGCGCGCACCCGGGTGAAGAACTCCAGATCCTGCTGCTCGAAACGATCTGCCTCGCGCGCGCCCACCTCACGACCCACGCGGCGCTGTGCTGCGATGGCCGGGTCCAGGTCAAACCACAGGGTCAGGTCGGGCTGGCGGCCCTCCAGCACCCATTGCTCGAGGGTGGCGAGCTGCTGCAGGTCCATGCCGCGGCCATGGCCCTGGTAGGCAAAGCTGGCATCGGCAAAACGGTCGCAGACGACGGTATCGCCGCGCGCCAGCGCCGGCTCGATCACGCGCAGCAGATGGTCGCGCCGGCCGGCGAAGACCAGCAAGGCCTCGGTCAGGCCGTCCATGCCGGCGTGCAGAAAGAGGCCGCGCAGCGCCTCGGCCAGCTCGGTGCCACCGGGCTCACGGGTCTGCACGACGGTGGCACCGGACCTCGCGAAGCGCTCGACCATGCTTTGCAGGTGGGTGGACTTGCCCGCCCCGTCGATGCCTTCAATGCTGATGAATCTGCCGCTGGAAACCACGCTCAATGACCACGCTGATATTTGTTGACGGCGCGATTATGCGCGGCGAGGTCTTCGCTGAATTCGCTCGAGCCATCGCCCCGGGCCACGAAATACAAAGCCCGGCTCGGCGCCGGATGCAGCGCCGCATGCAGGGACGCTGCGCCGGGCATGGCGATGGGGGTGGGCGGCAGGCCGCCGCGGGTGTAGGTGTTGAAGGGCGTGTCGGCCAACAGGTCGCGCTTGCGCAGATTGCCGTCGAAGGCTTCGCCCAGGCCGTAGATCACTGTCGGGTCGGTCTGCAAAGGCATGCCCAGCTTCAGCCGGTTGATGAAGACGGCGGCCACCAGGCTGCGGTCGCTGGCGGTGCCAGTTTCCTTCTCGACGATGGAAGCCAGAATCAAGGCCTCGTCGATGTTCTTCAAGGGCAGGCCCGGCTCACGCTGAGACCAGGCAGACTCCAGCCTGCGCTGCATGGCCGCATGCGCGCGTTTGAGCACGGCCAAGTCGCTGACTCCGCGGCTGTAGGCATAGGTGTCAGGATAGAAGCGGCCTTCCGCCGAGCTGCCTGCCGCGCCGATGGCGGCCATCAGCTCGCCCTCGCTCATCGCGGCGGTCGTGGGCTTGAGCGATGGCGCCTTGGCCAGCGCGGCGCGGAACTGGCGCAGGTTCCAGCCTTCGATCAGGCGCACCTGCTCCATCACCTGGTCGCCGCGCACCATCTTGGCAAGCAGCTGCCGCGGCGTGATGCCGGCATGAACCTCGTAGCTGCCGGCGCGGATCTGGCGTGACTGGCCAGACCAGCGGAACCATTGATACAGCAGGCGGGCATCGGTTTGCACACCAGCGCCCACCCAGGCCTCGGCCACGTCGCGTGGCGCGGTGCCGGGCTCGATGGACAGCTCGACGGCCGGCTTGTCCAGCGCCAGAGGCGCCTGCAGCCACCACCAGGCTGCGCCGCCCGCCGCGCCTGCGACCATGACGACCAGCAAAAGAAGGCCAGCCAGCCAGCCGAGCCGGCTGGCACCCTTGATTCTTTTTAGCTTGCGCTGACGACTGCTCAAGACCCGACAACCTATGGTGTTTGTGGCCGCTGATGATAATCAAGCCCATGACCGACACCTCTCTTGCGACTACCGGCGGCGCCGTGCGCCTGACAGACTGGGGCCTGATGCGGGCCCAAGGCGAGGAAGCCGCCAAGTTCCTCCATGGCCAATTGACCCAGGACACCGTCCTTCAGACATCGAGCCAAGGCCGCCTGGCCGGCTATTGCTCGGCCAAGGGTCGCCTGCTGGCCTTGATGCTGGCCTTCAAGCGCAGCCCTGACGAACTGCTGCTGGCCCTGCCCGCGGAATTGCTGCCGGCCACGCTCAAGCGGCTCTCGATGTTCGTCATGCGTGCCAAGTGCAAGCTGAGCGACGCTTCGGCCGAACTGGCTGTCTGGGGCCTGGCGGGCGAAGCCGCCCGGGCCTGGCTCGGCGATGCGGCACTGGCCGACACCTGGGCTGTCGCTGCCGTCGGTGATGCGCTGGCCATGCGCCTGCCGGACGCGCGGCTGGACGATGCAAGCATGCCCCGCTACCTGCTGGTGCAAGCCACCGACGCGCAGGCTCCAGGCCTGCCAGCGCTCGGCGCCGAAAGCTGGCAATGGCTGGAAGTGCAGGCCGGCCAGGCCTGGGTGCGAAGCGCAACGATCGAGCAGTTCGTGCCGCAGATGATCAACCTGGAGCTGCTGGGTGGTGTCAATTTTCAGAAGGGCTGCTATCCCGGCCAGGAAGTCGTGGCGCGCAGCCAGTACCGCGGCACGATCAAGCGGCGCACCCTGCCCTTCGCGCTCGTCGAAGGTGAAGCGCAGATCGGCCAGGAGATATTCCACAGCGCCGACCCCGAGCAACCGGCCGGCCTGGTGGCCGGCGTGGGCAAGCATGAAGGCCAGGTCCTGTTGCTGGCCGAGGTGAAGCTGGCGGCGATCGAGGAAGGCAGCCTGCACCTGGGTAGCGCGAGCGGCCCGCTGCTGGCGCCGCGCGCCCTGCCCTACGCCATCGCCGAGCCGCAGTGAAGTCGCAGTGACGCCGGGCGAGCTCTACGTCTACTACAAGCTGCGGCCTGAGGATGGGCCGACGGCCCGTGCCGCGTTCGAGGCGGCGCGCGGCTCGGCACACATCCGGCTCATGCAGCGTGTGGATGAGGGGCAGCTCTTGACCTGGATGGAAATCTACACCGCCAGTGACACTGCGTTCGAGCCTGTCATTGCGCGGGCGATGCAGGCGTTTGCCCAGGGCGGCCGGCACGTCGAGAGATTCGCACCGTTGAGTTGAAGCCGCCGGGGCCCCTGATTCCGGGCTCGCATTGCAAGGCCGCAAGCGTTAATCTCGGTCCCGGCTTTTGGAGCGGGCAAACGGCATGAGATATCTGCTGGGCGCAAGGGTTCTGCTTTTACGCGCCTGCGGCGCTTGGCTGCTGTGCCTGGGTTGCGCGTGGTCGGCGGCCAGCTTTGAAAGCCAGCTGCGCGAAGGCATGCAATTGCGCCGCGCCGGTCAGCTCAACGAGGCCTTGGCCCTGCTCAGCGCAGCCCAGTCTCTTGCCCATGGCGATGAAGAACGAATGCGCGCCGCCGGCGAGTTCGGCATGGCCCTGGCGCAGGCGCGTCGCACCGACGAAGCGCGGGTGCTGCTTACCCGCGCCTACCAGCTCGCAACCGTGGCCGCCCGCCCGGCCTATGCGCTGGAGCTGGGTCTGCTGGCCGCGCAAGCCCGCGATCAAGCCACTGCCAGTCGCTACTTCGAGGAGGCGCGCCGCAGCAGTGACCAACGCCTGCGGCTGGCAGCCAGCCTGAATCTGGCCCGCACGCTGCAGAAGTCGGAGCGGCTGCCGGCCTTGCTGGCGCTGAGTGCAGACATCAGCCGCATGGGCGAGCCGGCGCTGTCCTTGAATCTCGGCCATCAGGCCCGTGAGCTGGGTGCCACCGAGCTGGCCTGGCGCAGCATCGAACAGGCGCACAGCCAGGCTGCGGCCGGCAGCCGGCTGCAGATCGAGGCGCTGGATGCGCTGGCTCAGCTCTATGAAGACCAGGGCCGCCACGCCGACAGCCTGGCCCTGGACCAGGCCGCCCTGACCCACCTACGACCCCTGCCACAGGGCGCCCTGGGCGAGCTGGCCATTGCGCTGGAATGGCGCGATGCACGCTTGCACAAGGCCCTGGGCCAGCCGCCCCAGTCGCTTGCAGCCTATCAGCGCGCGGTGGACCGCATCGAAGCCCTGCGCGCCGATATTCCCATCGATATGGACGATGGCAGCTCCTCGTTTGTGCGGCTTTTCGAGCCGGTCTACCTCGGCCTGGCAGAAGCACTGATCGACGCCTCGGAGAAGCTGCTGCCCGACCAACGCGCCGAGCACCTGCGCCGTGCGCGCGATGCGGTGGAACTCATCAAGCAGACCGAGATGCAGGACTTCCTGGGCGACCGCTGTGCCGTCGATGCGGTCAAGGGCGGCAGCGCCACGGTCATTCCGGCCGGCACGGCGGTCGTCTACACCGTGCTCCTGCCGGAACGGCTGGAGCTGCTGGTCGAAACTCGCAGCGGCATCAGCCGATTCACCGAGCGCATCGCCAGCGATGAATTGCGGGCGCAGGCGAGCCGCTTTGCCAAGGCTTTGCGCAGCAGCGATCCGGCCTTCATGCCGCAGGCTCGCCAGCTCTATGACCGCCTGCTGCGCCCGCTGGAAGGTCTGGTCACGGCACAACAGCTCGACACCCTTGTAGTGGTGCCAGACGGCGCGCTGCGCCTGGTGCCATTTGCTGCGCTACATGACGGCAGCCGCTTTGCCATCGACAAGTTTGCGCTGAGCACGGTCTCCGGTCTCTCGATGACCAACACCAACGCCAGCCATGAATCACAGGCGCTCTCGCTGATGGCCGGCGTTGCCAATTTCGGTCCGGTGGTCAGCAAGCTGGTGTTGAGCGACGCAGGCCGGGGCCTGATGGCCAACACCGCCGGCGGCACCGAACGCTCGCTGCGCGAGTCGCTGGCCCTGCCCGGCGTGACCCGCGAGATCGGCGCGCTGGGCAAGATCCTGCCCGGCGACCGCCTGCTCGACGAGAGCTTCACGGTCGAGGCCTTCAGCCGCGCCGCGCGCTCGGGCCGCTACCGCATCGTGCATGTGGCCACGCATGGCGTGTTCGGTGGCGATGCCCGCTCCAGCTTCATGCTGGCCTATGACGACCTCTTGACCCTCGGCAACCTGCAGGAGGTGCTGGGTGCCGAAGCCTTGCGGCGGCATTCGCTCGAGCTGCTCACGCTGTCGGCCTGCGAAACTGCCGAGGGCAATGAACGCGCGCCGCTGGGCATCTCCGGCGCCGCCATCCGGGCTCGTGCCAAGAGCGTGCTGGGCACACTGTGGCCGGTGGATGACGAAGCCGCCGTCCGCGTGATGGAGCGCTTCTATCAGCTGATAGCCGACGGCCGGGTGAGCAAGGCCCAGGCCTTGCGCCAGGCCCAGCGCGAGCTGCTGGCCGAGCGGCCTTTCGCCCACCCCTTCTTCTGGGCGCCCTTCTCGCTGATCGGGAATTGGCTGTGATGAAAACTCCCTTGAAGACTGCGTTGGCACTGGCCTTGCTGGGCGCCCTGCCTGCGCTCGCTCAAATCCGCACCGACGCCAGCCTGGGCCAGGCCGCGCAAAGCCTCGTCGGCCCCAATTTCCTGATCGGCCAGAACCTGGGCAAGCTGTCGGGCAGCAACCTTTTCCACAGCTTCCAGACCTTCAATATCGCGAGCGGCGAGAGTGCCACGTTCACCACCAGCACGGCAGGCATCACGAACGTGATCAGCCGCGTCACCGGTGGCGAGGCCTCGTGGATCAACGGCCAGGTCTCGCTGCTGGCGGCCAGTGGCAAGCCGGCCTTCTTTTTCATCAACCCGGCCGGCGTCGTCTTTGGCGCCGGCGCGAGCATCGACGTGCCTGGCGCCTTCCACGTGAGCACGGCAGATTCGCTGAAGTTTGCCGATGGCACGCGCCTGCAGGTGGACCTGAGCAAGACCAGCAGCTTCTCGTCCGCAGCCCCTGAAGCGTTTGGTTTCCTGGGGGCGCAGAGCCAGCCTGTGGTGGTGTATGACGGCGCGGTCCTGGCAACCAATGCCGGCCAGTCCATGAACCTGCAGGGCGGCGACCTGCTGGTCGACAACGCCATCCTGGTCGGCAGCGCCGATATCCGGCTGGCTGCCGTAGGCAAGCAGGCGCTGGACCTGCCCTTGACGGGCGCGCCACCGGCCTTGTCGGGGCAGATCATTCTGCGCAACGAGGCGTTGATAGGCAGCGCCAACCTGGGCAGCCTGGACGCCGGCCGCATCATGCTCGATGCCGGCTCGATCACGCTCAGCGGCCTGTCCAGCATCAGCAGCTATGCGCGTGCGGCAACAAGCGGCAAGGGCGCGGCTATCAGCCTGCGCGCGGCCGGCAATGTCTTGATCAGCGATGGCGCGAATCTCTACTCGACAGCGGCAGGTGCCGGCGATGCCGGCGACATCAATGTCGAGGGCAATGGCATCCGCCTGGAGCTCGGTGGCTACATCGAAGGTGGCAGCCTGACCGGCAGCACGGGCCGAGGTGGCACCGTTCAGTTGCTTGCCCGGCAAGGCCTGACCCTGGACTCGGAGGCAACGATCAGCTATGGCGTGCGGGGCAGCGGCGCGGGCGGCAACATTTCGCTGACTGCTGAATCCATCGACATGGCGGGCGATGCCAGCATCACCAATGTCGCGCTGCTTGGTCGCGCTGGTGCGATCAAGCTGCAGGCCAGCGGCGGGCTGAAGATGGACAGCGGCGCCATGGTCCGCAACCTCGCTTCCGGCAGCGGCGTCCAGGGCGGCGATATCGAGATGAACCTGGGTGGCGACCTCATGATGAATGGTCGCAGCCAGTTCTTTGCCACCGGCCTGTCGGGCGGCAACTCGGGCAATATCGCGCTGACAGCACGCCACATGAGCCTCGATGGCAACAGCTTCGTCAGCACCAGTGCCTTGTACGACGATGCCTCGTCCGGCAATGTCTCGCTTACCGCCAGTGGCACGCTCTCGCTGAATCACGACTCCTACATCAGTTCCAACACTTATTCCGATCGCAACGGAGGCGCCATCACCCTGCGTGCTCAGTCGCTCTTGATGAGCAACGGCGCCCAGCTCAACAGCACCGCATTTGAGAACGGTGGCAACGCGGGCAATATCGATGTCGAGGCAACACAGCGGATCGAGATGTCGGGCTCCTCGTCGCTCGGTTCGGCAACGCTGACGAACGGCAATGGCGGCCGTGTGCGCGTGGCCGCGCCCCTCATCAGCCTGGACAGCAAGGCATCTATCTACACGACCGCCGGCCTTGGCAGCCTCGGCAACGCGGGCCAGATCGAGATCAGTGCCCCTACCCGCCTGAGCATGAGCGGCGGCAGCCTCATCGACAGCAGCAGCAGTTCCTTGCTCGGCAATGCCGGCAATATTGTGATCGGCGCTGGCAGCATCGAGTTCACCGGCAGCGGCATAGCCAGCCGCAGCCTGCTGCCCGCAGGCAAGGGCCTGGGCGGCAGCATCAACCTGCAAGCCAGCGGCAAGGTCAGCCTGAGCCAGGACAGCCTGATCAGCACCAGCACCAGTTCCACAGCCCGTGGCGGCTCGATCTCGATCTCGGCGTCAGACCTGCTGCTGGACCATTCCAGCCTGTTGAGCCTGGCACTGCCGGGCAGCAGCGGAGCGGGCGGCAATATCGAGCTTGATGTCACGGGCCAATTGATCGCTGTTGCAGGGAGCTTCATCAGCGCCACCACCTATGGCAGTGGCGCTGGCGGCGCTGTTCAATTGCGCGCTCGCGACATGGTCTTCGAAGGCCTGCTCACCGGCGTCTCGGCTTCTGCAACCGCGAGCTCCGGTGGCCAGGTCGGCGGCATCGACATCCGGGCCAGCGGCAGAGTTAGCCTCCTGAATGGTGCATCGCTCACTGCCAATAACAATGGTGAGGTCAGCAACCCGACCGGCTTGCAGCCCACGGTACTTTCAGTCACGGCCCGTGAGCTCGCGATGCAAGGTGGGGAAATCAGCACCTCCTCTTTCGGCAATGTCGCCGCCAACCGGATAGCCATCGCCACCAGCGACGCCACACGACTCCAGAACAGCGGCATCGGCACCAGCGCCAATGAAGGCAATGGTGGCGCCATCAGCCTGCAGGCCGGCCGCCTGCTGGTGCTGGACACCAGCTTGCTGACCACCTCGGTGTTCGGCAGCCAGGGCAACGGCGGCAATGTCTCCATCGGCGCGGACTTGATGCTGATGAAGACCGGCTTCGTGCAGGCCAACACAACAGCCGCGCTGGCCAGCGGCGGCCTGGTGGCCATCAACGTGAAAAGCCTGGTGGCCAGTGGCAACAGCCTGTTTGTCGGTGGCGACCTGCCGCTGGAGCCCAAGGCCGGGGTGTTTGGCTTCAACGTGATCCAGGCGGCGGCGCCTACGGGCGTCAGCGGTGTGATCGCGATCACCAGTCCGGTGCTCGATCTCTCCGGCAGTCTGAGCGTCCTGGAAGCCCGGCCGATAGACACGGGCGGCCTCGGCCGCAACCCCTGCCAGACCCGCGAAGGCAGCTCCCTGAGTCAGGCTGGCCGCGGTGGCTTGCCCGCATCGGCGCGCGGCCTGCTGGGCGGCGATGGCATGGCTGCGGGTGAGGTGTTGGCCGCGCCGCCGCGAACGCTCGCAAAGCTTGGTCCTGCTGCGGGAGGCTGCCGATGAATCGGCTGCTGATTCCGCTGCTGGCCCTTGCCGGCCCTGCGCTGGCCGCTGATGCACCGAGCTTCCATTTGCCTGTGCCGCCGGTTCCGGCCGCCGTTGCACAGCCTGCGCAGGTCAGTGTCGAGCGCATCGAATTCCGCGGCAACACCGTCATCGGCACGGCGGAGCTGCAAGCGGTGGCTGCACCGCATACCGGCCGGGTCAACACGGTGGACGAACTGGAGGCGCTGCGGCAGCGCCTGACAAGGCTCTATGTCGAGCGCGGCTATGTCAATTCAGGCCTGCTGCTGCCAAGGCGGGTGAGCGACGGCGTGCTGCAAATGGAGGTCGTCGAAGGACGCTTGAGTGGCCTGCGGCTGCGGGGCATGGAAGCGCTTGACGACCGTTATGTCAGCGCTCGCCTGCAGCGCCGCGAAGACCGCGTGCTGGACATGAACCTGCTGCGCGAGCGCTTCCTGCTGCTGCAATCCGACCCGCTGATCGAGCGCCTGAACGCCCGCCTGGTTCCCGGCCAGGCGCAGGGTGAGGCGCTGATGGAGATAGACGTCCATCGCTCGCGTCCCTGGGGCTTGAGCTTTTTTGCCAACAACTACCGCCCGGCCTCCATCGGCTCGGTCGCAGCAGGCGTGGCGGGCCATTGGAAGAACCTGAGCGGGAGGGGCGACATCGTCGAAATGAGCCTGCAAGCACCGCTGAAACATGGGGGTCAGGGCGGCCACGGGCGCTTGGACTGGCAGCTGCCGCTGGTCACCTGGGGCCTGCCCGACACCACCGTTTCACTCGGCCTGGAGCACGGCAGTTCCTCGGTGATCGAGGAACCGGTCGAGCAACTCGACATCCGCAGCCGGCTGGACAGTCGCGAGCTGGGCATCAGCCACACCTTGCAGGAGACGCTGGGCCGCAAGATCAACCTGGGCGCGACCTGGCTGAGCCGGGAGAATCGCACCCGCCTGCTCGGCGAGCCCTTTTCCTTCACGCCCGGCGCACCGGACGGCGAAGTCCGCGAAGCCCTGGGGCGCTTCTGGCTCGGCGGCGCCTGGCGCAGCGAGCGCCAGGTGCTGGCATTGCGCGGCACCTACAGCCGCGGGCACAACAACCTGACGGACATTCCCGCGCTGCCGCCCGTTCCCATGCCGGCCAAGCGCTTCGAGCTCTGGACGGCGCAGGCACACTACACCCAGCAAGTGCTGGAGAACGGCGCTCAGGCCGTCGTGAAGCTGAGCTGGCAGCACAGCGCCGACCGCCTGATAGCGCTGGACGGGCTGGCGCTGGGGGGGCTGGGTACCGTGCGCGGTTGGCGCCAGAACCAACTGGTGCGCGACCGCGGCGCTTTTCTCAATGTCGAGTTCGAATATCCCTTTAGGCGCGAAGCGAACGATGGCTACGGCCTCACGCTCACGCCCTTCTACGACCGCGGCCGCGCCAGCAATATCGGCGAGTCCGCCACCACACTCTCATCCTGGGGCCTCGTCAGCAGAGCCCAATGGCAAGGCATGACCCTCGACCTGGTGCTGGCGCACCGTGTCGGCGGCAGGCGCCTGGGTTCTACGCTGCAGGACCAGGGCGTCTTGATCCAGCTGGCCTACAAGCTCTAGTGCGGATGGCATCAGATGCCGCTGCTAAGCTGGCGGCCATGGAATGGGACCTTGAAGCGCCTTTTACCTTGGCCGTACAGCCGCAGCCTGCGGACATCGACGGGCTCAATCACACCAACAACGCCGTCTATGTGCAGTGGTGCGAGAAAGTCGCCTGGGCGCACTCTGAATATCTGGGCCTGAGCCTGGCTGACTACCAGCGCCTGGACCGCGCGATGGCGATCCGCCGCGGCGAGTACGACTACTTGCTGCCCTCGCTGCTCGGCGAAGCGCTGCTGCTGGGCACCTGGCTCACCGGCAGCGACGGCAAGCTGGCGATGGAGCGGCGCTTCGAATTGAAGCGCGCAGCCGACGGCGTGACGCTGATGCGTGGCCGCTGGGAGCTGATCTGCATCGAGATGAGCAGCGGCAAGCCAAAGCGGATGCCGGCGGAGTTCGTCGAGGTCTACGGCGCGGCGCTTGCTCAGGCAGGAAGCTGACCTTCTGCCTGATTTCGCCGTTGGTCTCGCAAGGGCTCACAGCCCCCGAACCATCTCCACATGCCCAATGCCAGCCTCCTCGAATCGCTCCCCGCGCTCCACAAAGCCGGCACGCAGATAGAAGTTCAGCGCCGACAGCTGCGCATGGAGGAGCACTTCGCGATAGCCGCGCACCCGGCCCTCGCGCATCAATGCGTCCAGCACCTCTCTGCCAATGCGGCCGCTGCGCATGCCGCGCAGCACGGCCATGCGGCCGACCTTTGCAACGCCGGGTACGTGCTCCAGCAGCCGCCCGGTGGCCAGGGCGCGGCCGAAGCGGTTGTAGGCCACGGCGTGCAGGCAGCCTTCATCGGCGGCATCCCATTCCATCTCGGCCGGAATCTTCTGCTCGTCGACAAAAACTTGCTGCCGGATTCGCTGGGCATCGCCGCCCAGGGCTGACCATTCACCGAGCTTGACCGTCACCATCGCTTCGCCGGCCTCGAAGGCCTCGATGGCGGCGCGCAAGGCCTGCGGCACGGCCTTGGGCACCTGGCTCGCGGCGTCGGCAAACACATAGACCAGCTCGCCGTGCACCAGCAGCTCCTCGCCGCGGAACACGGCGGCTTGAATGGTCATCGAACTGTTGCCGATCTTCAGCGTGCGCACGCCGATGTCGAGCTGGTCGTCATAGCGGGCCGACCCCAGGTATTCGAGCGTGGACTTGCGCACGAACAGGTCGCCACCGAGTTGCTCCATGGTCTCTGCGTACGGCAAGGCCAGCGCGCGCCAGTAGCCGCCGACGGCGGTGTCGACATAGGCCAGGTAGTGGCCGTTGAAGACGATCTTCTGCGCATCGATCTCCGCCCAGCGCACCCGCAGGCGCTCGAAGTGGCGGAAGTCCCGGCGCTGGATGCTGCTCGTCGTACTCATGGATTCAGTGCCCTCTTGATCGCTTGCGCGCAGGTCTCCAGCGCGGTGATGGCTTCGGGAATGGAGCGGCCCATCTTGATGAAGTCATGGGTCACGCCGCGCACCAGCTCCAACTCGACCTCATTGCCGTTGGCGCGCAGGAGGTCAGCATAGGCGAGGCCTTCGTCGACCAGCGGGTCGCATTCGGCCAGCAGCACGCAGGCCGGGGCCAGATCGCCATGGTCGTCCGCTTCCAGCGGGGCGAAGCGCCAGTCACGCTTGTGGTTGTGGGCAATGTAGTGGTCGAAAAACCAGGCGATGGACGCGGCGTCGAGCAGGAAGCCATTGGCAAACAGCTTGTGCGATGGCGTGTCGGCATGGGCCGTGGTGCCGGGTGTGATCAGCAGTTGCAGCGCGAGCTTCAAGCCGATGTCCCGCGCATGCAGGGCGCTGACCGCGGCCAGCGTGCCGCCGGCGCTGTCGCCACCCACGGCGATGCGTGCGCCATCCAGCCCCAGTGATTCAGCGGCGCTGGCCAGCCACTTCATCACGGCCCAGCAATCGTCCACCGCCGCCGGGAACCTGTGCTCGGGCGCCAGCCGGTAGTCCAGCGAGATCACGGCCGCACCCGAGCGCAGCGCAAGCTGGCGGCACAAGCTGTCGTGCGTCTCGATGCTGCCGATGGTGAAGCCGCCGCCGTGAAAGTACAGCAGGACCGGCAGCTTGGCATCGCTCGGCGCATAGAGCCGCGCAGAGAGTCCGCCTTCGGCACCAGGCACGGTCAGGTTCTCGACCCGGGGCAGCGGCGCGCGCGGCAGGTCGAGAATTTCAGCGCCCATCAGGTAGGCGATGCGCGCCTGCTTCGGTGTGAGGCTGTGGAAGGCGGGACGGTGGGCGCGGTGGATGCGCTCCAGAACACCGGCCATGCGCGGTGTCAACAATGTGCTACTCAAGAAGGGCTCCAGGGCTTAGGCTCGCCCCATCAATCGAAATGCGATTTTGTCAGAGAGGCGTTGCATGGCCCTGATCCAGTACCTCACCCAGATCCAGCTCGACTTCGGTGCGGCCGCCCTCTTGCCGCAGGAATGCGCGCGGGTCGGCATCAAGAAGCCCCTGATCGTGACCGACGCTGGTGTGCGTGCGGCCGGCGTGCTCGACCAGGCGCTGGCGGCTTTTGGTGGCGAGGCGATGGCCATCTTCGACGCCACACCCAGCAACCCAACCGAGGCTGCGGTGCGCCTGGCCGTAGAGCAGTACCGGAGCGCCGGCTGCGACGGCCTCGTCGCCATTGGCGGCGGATCCAGTCTTGACCTGGCCAAGGGCGTGGCGATTGTCGCCACGCATCCGGGGCCTTTGAAGACCTACGCCACCATCGAAGGCGGCAGCACCAGGATCACGTCGGCGGTGGCGCCGGTGATCGCTGTGCCCACCACGGCCGGCACCGGGAGCGAAGTGGCGCGCGGCGCCATCATCATCGTGGACGATGGCCGCAAGCTCGGATTCCATAACTGGGAGCTGATGCCCAAGGCATCGATCTGCGACCCCGAACTCACGCTCGCACTGCCCCCGCTCCTGACCGCCGCCACCGGCATGGACGCGATCGCGCATTGCATGGAGACCTTCATGTCGGCCGCCTTCAATCCGCCGGCCGATGGCATTGCGCTGGAAGGCTTGCGCCGCGGCTGGGGGCATATCGAGCGGGCCACGCGCGACGGGAGCGATCGAGAAGCGCGCATGAACATGATGAGCGCCAGCATGCAGGGCGCGATGGCATTCCAGAAGGGGCTGGGCTGTGTGCATTCGCTGAGCCATTCGCTGGGCGGCGTGAACCCGCGTCTGCATCACGGCACTTTGAACGCCATGTTCCTGCCGGCCGTGGTGCGATTCAATGCGGCACACCCGAGCCTGCAAAACGAAGGTCGGCTGCAGCGCATGGCGCAAGCCATGGGGCTCGAAGGCAGCGATGCGGCGGGTCATGCAGTGGCTGAGGCCATCAAGGCCATGAATGCCCGCCTGGGTCTCGCTTCGGGCCTCGCTGCGATGGGCGTCACGGAGAGCCTGTTCGATGCGGTGATCGAGCATGCCCTGCTCGACCACTGCCACAAGACCAATCCGCGCCTGGCCAGCGCCGAGGACTACCGGCAGATGCTGCGCGATTCGATGTAGGCCTGGCCCTGAAATGAGAAAGAGCCCGGGATCGCCGGGCTCTCGGGATGGCCTCAACCGAGGCCCGCCTGGCTGTGATCAGCCGTGCTTCTTGTCGAAGAACTGTTCGTCTTCGGTCGAGCCCTTCAAGGCCGCGGTGGAGGCCTCGCGCTCGATGGTGGTGGTGACGGCGTCGAAGTAACCCGTGCCCACTTCACGCTGATGCTTGACGGCGGTGAAGCCCTTCTCGGCAGCGGCGAACTCGGCTTCCTGCAGCTCCACGAAGGCGCTCATGTTGTTGCGGGCGTAGCCGTAGGCCAGGTTGAACATCGAGTAGTTCAGGCTGTGGAAGCCGGCCAGCGTGATGAACTGGAACTTGTAGCCCATGGCGCCCAGCTCGCGCTGGAACTTGGCGATGGTGGCGTCGTCCAGGTTCTTCTTCCAGTTGAAGGACGGCGAGCAGTTGTAGGCCAGGAGCTTGCCAGGGAACTTCGCATGGATGGCGTCGGCGAATGCCTTGGCGAAAGCCAGGTCGGGCTTGCCGGTTTCGCACCAGATCATGTCGGCGTATTCGGCATAGGCCAGGCCGCGGCTGATCGCCTGATCAAGGCCGTTGCGGGTGCGGAAGAAGCCTTCGACAGTGCGCTCGCCGGTGCAGAAAGGCTTGTCGTTGTCGTCGATGTCGCTCGTGACCAGGTCGCCGGCTTCGGCGTCGGTGCGGGCCAGCAGCACGGTGGGCGTGCCCATCACGTCGGCAGCCAGTCGGGCAGCGTTGAGCTTGGCGACGGCTTCGCGGGTCGGCACCAGCACCTTGCCGCCCATGTGGCCGCACTTCTTGGCGGCGGCCAGCTGGTCTTCGAAGTGCACGCCGGCGGCGCCCGCCTCGATCATGGACTTCATCAACTCGAAGGCATTCAAGACGCCGCCGAAGCCAGCTTCGGCATCGGCCACGATGGGCGCGAAGTAGTCGGTGTCGTTCTTGCCTTCGCTCCATTGGATTTCGTCAGCGCGCTTGAAGGTGGCATTGATCTTCTTGACGACCTTGGGCACCGAGTCCACCGAATACAGCGACTGGTCGGGGTACATCTCGCCATTGCTGTTGGCGTCGCCGGCCACTTGCCAGCCAGACAGGTAGATGGCCTTCAGGCCTGCCTTGACCTGCTGCATGGCCTGGTTGCCGGTGAGCGCGCCCAGGGCATTGATGAAGGGCTCGGTGTTCACCAGGCCCCAGAGCTTCTCGGCGCCGCGCTTGGCCAGCGTGTGCTCGATCTGCAGCGAACCGCGCAGGCGCACCACGTCGGCGGCGGTGTAGCCGCGCTTGATGCCCTTCCAACGCGGGTTCTCGGCCCAGTCCTTCTCGAGGGCGGCGATCTGCTGTTCGCGGGTCAATGTCGTCATGGTGTGCTCCTGCTTGGCAAGTGAGGTTGGTAGAGAGACAAGAAAGCGTGCTGACTTGATGGACTCAAATCTATTCCTCTCTCGTGACCAGCGGAAGACTTATGTCTTATATAAGACTAAAAATCTTCATCAACAAAAACAAGCACTTAGCGCATTGATATTGGATCGTGAAATCACTTTCACCATGATGAGAAAAATTGCGGCAGTGCACCAATGTGGAATCTTGCGATGTGAAATCTGGTTTCCGTATTGTGGGAAGTGGAGGGGCATGCCTCTGCCATGCCCCAGCGCCAGCCGCCCAGGACATCGCACGCCAGAGGCTCGGACGAATGGCAGGGGTTGAGGCGGGGCCTAGACTTGGTCGCATCTCAGTATTGCCAACGGTCTCTCGCACCGCGCTCACGATGCCCCTTCTGACCACCGCCCGCCTGCGTCTGGAACCCTGCAGCGATGCGCATCTGGCTGGCCTGCACAAGCTCAACAGCGACCCGCTGGTGATGCGCTACATCACCGGCAAGCCGGACACGCTGGCCGATACGCAGGACATGATCGACCGCGTCAAGGCGCGCTGGGCTGAGTTCGGCTACTCGTGGTGGAGCTTCGTCGAGCTCAGCGGCGGCGAGATCATCGGCGCCGGCTGCGTGCAGCATCTGAACCGCGACCCGGCTGGCCCGCTCGAAACCGGCTGGCGCCTGCGTCAGGACCGTTGGGGCAAGGGCTTCGCCTCGGAAGCCGCCCATGCCATGGGCACCTTCGCCTTCGAGACGCTGAATGCGCCTCTGTTGTGTGCCGTGTGCATGGTCGAGAACACGCCGTCATCCACCGTCATGCAGCGCATGGGCATGCAGTTTCGCCGCATGGGCCACTTCTATGAGCGGGACATGGCCTACTACGACATGAGCGCAGCGGACTGGGCCGCGCGCAAGGCCGCGGGTCAGAGCCCGCCGACGAAATAGCGTTTCAAGCCGGCCAGCACCATTTCCACCGCGATGGCGGTCAGCACCAGGCCCATCAGCTTCTCGATCGCAGAGACTACTGAATCACCCAGCAGCTTGCGGATGCGGTCGCACAGCAGGAGCGTCAGGAAAGAGATGACCATGGCCGTGGCCAGTGCGCCTATCCATTCCCAGATGCGGTCGGGCTGGCGCGAGGCCAGCAGCAGCACCGTGGCCATGGCCGAGGGGCCGGCCAGGAGCGGCACGGCCAGCGGAAAGATCACCGGCTCCTTGCCGGGCTCCAGCCCATAGGACGAATCACCGCTGCTGCCGAAGATCATGCGGATCGCGATGATCACCAGGATCACACCACCGGCTACTTCCAGCGAACGCTCGGACAGGTGCATGACCCGCAGAAAGGTTTCGCCGAAGAACATGAAGGCGAGCAGCACGCAGAAGGCGATGCCCACCTCGCGGATGGCCACCCGAGTCCGCCGCGCTTTCGGCACCTCCCGCATGATGGGGATGAAGATGGGCAGGCTGCCCAGCGGATCCAGCACCAGCAGCAAGAGGATCAGGGCGGAGAGGAAACTGTGGTCCATGGGCGCCTATTTTCTGTTGTGCGCACCGAGGTGCGGGGGGTAGTCTGCAATCGCCTGCAAAATCGGCCGGCCGTCTGGACATGACCTGACCCCTGCTGCTGATTCTGCCGATTCTGTCGCTTTCGCAAATGCCCATTCTGCTGCCGTTCTCCCTGCTCCTGCTCCAAGCCGCCCTGCTCTTCCTGCTGCCCCAGCAGCGCGGGCCGGTTGCCTATATCGCCATGGTGGCGGCACCGCTGCTGGCCGCGTTGGCGCTGTACTGGCGCTCCCGGCGCGAGAAAAGCCGCCGGGAGCGCAAGCTCTGGTGGGTCCTGGCGCTGGGCGTGCTGATCTGGTCCTTGGGCGCCATGGGCAATCTGTGGCATGAGTGGATACAGGGCCGCGTCAACGAGATGTACCGCGAGGCGATGCTGGCCTTTCAGCTGGCCGGCGTGCCCGTGGTCTACCTGCTCGCCAGCGAGCCGCGAAGTGGCCGCCGCCACCTGGTGCGCCTAATCGATGCCGTGCTGGCCCTGGGGCTGGGCTATCTGTTCTTCCAGGTCACCTGGGGCATGCTCACCGCGCGCGGCGCGCCGGACGAGGCCGGCGTCCATGCGCTGATCTGGCTGATCGATGCGCAGAACCTGTTCCTGAGCGCCGGTGCCCTGGTGCGCTGCTGGGTGGCGCAAGACCGTTCGGAGCGCGACCTGTTCGCCGCCGTGGCCTGGTATGAAGTGGCCTATCTCCTGATCGCCGGCATCAACGACCACTATGTCGCCGGGCGGCCGGAGTTTGGCCCCGAGCACAGCTCGGTCGTGACCTTGGCTTTTGCCTTGCTGGCCTGGCGCGCGCTGAAGGTGACCAAGCCACGCGCCGAGGCCGCGCAGCGTCCGATCGACCTGCCGCGCCAGCGCCTGGTGCGCAGTGCCAGCCCCATCCTGATTGCCTGCACCCTGGTCGTCGTGTCCCTGGTCCTGATCCGCATCGACTACGCCATGGGCGCGGCGGGCGTGGTGCTGGGCGTGGTGGGCTACGGCCTGCGCTCGGTGCTGACCCAGGTGCGCCAGTTGGAGCGTGGCGACACGCTGCACAGGCAACGCGTCGAGCTGCAGACCCTGGCCTGGACCGATGCCCTGACCGGCGTGGCCAACCGCCACTACCTCGACCATGTGCTGAGCGAAGCCACTGCGCAGGCTGATGCGCCGCCCCGTACGCTGGCGGTGCTGATGCTGGATATCGACCACTTCAAGCGCCTCAATGACACCTTGGGCCATGCCAGCGGTGATGAGTGCCTGCGCCAGGTGGCGAGTGCCTTGCGCTTGTCGCTGGCTCGTCCAGGCGACCTGCTGGCCCGCTATGGCGGCGAGGAGTTCATCGCGCTGCTCCAGGGCAGCGATGTCGAGGGTGCGATGCAGGTGGCGGAGCGGGCTCGCCAGGCCGTTGAGGCGCTGGCGATCCCACATCCTGGCTGCCAGGATGGCCACGTCACGATCAGCATTGGCTGCGCCAGCGGACTGGCCGGCAGCCCGGCCGGGATGCACGCTCTGATCAGCGCTGCCGATCAGGCGCTCTATGCCGCCAAGGCGGCAGGCCGCAACCGGGTTGCGGCCTGAGCCCAGCTTAGAACGTGCCGCTCAGCGAAACGCCGATGGTGCGCGGCTTCATGTAGTAAGCCTGCCGCACCGACTGGATGTTGGGCTGCTGCAAGACCTTGTGGTTGTTGCCGGCGTTCTTGATCGAGAAGTTCAGATCCCACTTGTCGAAGTTGATGCCCCAGCTCGCGTCCACCGTCATGTAGGCCGGGCGGTCGTAGTCGGGCTCGCCGCGAACCAGGGAGCCGTGGCTGGCGCCGGTCCATTGCGCGTTGAGGCGGAACACGCTGTCAAGCTCGCCGAGCTTGAACAGGTACTCGCCGCCCAGCTTGAAGCTGTACTTGGGCACGCCCTGGATGCTGTCGCCCTTGCGCACATTGGGCAGGCCATCGTCGCCCGTGCCCAGCGAAGGCACGTCCTCGGCGAACACCGCCTTGTTGTAGCCGCCGCCACTGGTGAGCGTGAAGTTGGGCGTGACGCGCGCCTTCAGCTCGAACTCGAGGCCGTCGCTGGTGGCCTTGCCGACATTGGTCTCGAAGTCGAAGCCGGCGGTGGGCAGGTAGACGTCCTGCTGGATGTTCTTCCAGTCGATGTGATAGGCCGCCAGGTTCAGCATCACCTTGCCGCCCATCAGGCGCGACTTGCTGCCGACCTCGTAGCTGCGCAGGCTGTCCGGGCCGAAGGCGGCGGTCTGCGCGAAGCTCATTCCGAGCTTGGCCAGATCGCTGATATTGGCGGCGATGGCCGGGATCGGACGGTTGGCGCCGCCCAGGCGGAAGCCATCGGCCACGTTGGCGTAGAGGCTGGTGTCGGCATCCACATCCCAGGTCAGGGCAAAGCGCGGCGTGCTCTTGTTGGCCTTGGTGTCGATGCCTGTGGTGGATGGGCCGCCGGCGAAGAAGAAGTCGCCTTCGCGCTTGAAACCTTCGCTGGAGCGCAGGTAGCGTATGCCGACGGTGGCGCGCAGCGTCTTGCCGAAGTGATAGGTCATCTCGCCGAACACCGAGTTCTGCTTGGTGTTGTAGTGGCGGGCGCTGAAGTAGCTGTTGTCGCCCGTGAATGCGCCGGTGTAGATGCCCGAGTCTTCCACCCACTGGTTCGGGTCATAGATGTTGACGCCGTTCTTGGTGAAGGCCTGGGTGATGCCGAACACCGGCTCGTTGTCGGCCACGTCGGTCTTGGTCGAGGCGCTGTAAAGGCCGGCCACCCAGGTGATAGGCACGCCGCCGTCCTGGTAGTCCTTGGACGCCAGGCGCAGCTCCAGCGAGCGCTGGTCGATCTTGTTGTCCAGGTAGACGGCCGACGGCAGGTAGGTGACGATGCTGGACACAGCCGGATTGGAGATCAGGCTGCCGATGTAGCTGGAGTTGATGCTGGTGCCATCCTGCGTGCGATTGAACTTGCGCTGGTAGGTGTTGGCGATGGCTGTGAAGTCGGCAAAGCCGAGGTCGCCATTCAGGGTCAGCGAGGGCACGGTCAGCTTGTCGTCGCCCGGCTCGCGCATGATCTTGGAAGTCTGGAACAAGGCCAGTGGCTTGTCGGCGTTGAACTCCTGGTAGCTGCCCACGGCGAGGTAGGAAGCGTCGATGTCCTTGCTCTTGCTGTGCTGGTAGAACAGCGCCGGCGTCAGGCTCCAGGACTCGTTGAACTTGAACTTGGCCGACAGCTTCAGGACGGTCCAGTCCACGTCGTTGATGCCCTTGTCGATCACCTGCAGCGTCTTGGGGCTGACCTGGTCGATATAGCCTGCGTCATGGCCGGCCTGCACGCCGATGCGCAGCGCGGCAACGCCGGGCTGCAGCGGCACGTTGATCACGCCTTGCGCCATGTAGTTGGCGCCGCCGTGGCTGGTGCTGCTGACTTCGGCCAGCACATCACCGCTGAAACGCTTCAGGTCCGGCTGCTTGCTGATGAAGCGCAGCGTGCCGCCCATGGAGCCGGCGCCATAGAGCGTGCCTTGCGGGCCGCGCAGCACCTCCACGCGCTCCAGGTCGAAGAACCGCGGCTCGGCCGTGCCTTGGCTGTAGAGATTGCGCGTGGTCAGCGACACGTCGTCGAGATAGACGCCCACGGTGGCCGAACCGGCCTGCGAGCTGACGCCGCGGATTTCAATGGTCGAGAGACCGGCGCCGCCCTGGCTGCTGAACGAGACATTGGGCAGGTTGCGGGTCAGGTCGGCGAAATCCAGGATCTGGCCTTCCTTCAAGGCCTCGCCACCGATGGCGGTGACGCTGAGCGGCACCTTGCGCGCGTCCTCCACGCGCTTTTGCGACGTGACCACCACGGTTTCCAGCACCTGGCGGTCGGCAGCCGGTGCGGCCGGCGCTTGCTGGGCCAGCGCGGGTGCGGCAAGAGCGGCCAGGCTGGCGGCGGCAAGAAGGTTCAGCTTGAAGTTCATCACTAAGGCTCCTCGAAGGGCGGCTGTTGTTTTGCGAAGCCGCAATGCTGAAGAGGCTTGGCCGGCTCGGCAAGCCTTGAGACGACGCAAATGTTTCAGTTGTTGGTATCGAACCACCTAGGGAGCTCTCCCCAGCTAGGGCTTCCACTGGTATGGGCAAGACCTAGGCACGCGGATGGTGCAGCGCATGGATTTGGCGCAATCTTTCGCGCGCCACATGGGTATAGATCTGCGTGGTCGACAGGTCGGCATGGCCGAGCAGCAATTGCACCGCGCGCAGGTCGGCGCCGTGGTTCAGGAGATGGGTGGCGAAGGCATGCCGCAAGGTGTGCGGCGAGATCGGGCTGCGGATGCCGGCCAGCAGCGCGTACTTCTTGACCAGGTTCCAGAACATCTGCCGCGTCATGCCGGCGCCGCGGATGGTGACGAAGAGCTCATCGCAGCGCTGGCCCGCCAGCAGCGAGGCGCGCGACTCGGCGAGATAGCGCAGCAGCCAGCCATGGGCCTCTTCGCCAAAGGGAACCAGCCTTTCCTTGTCGCCCTTGCCGGTCACGCGCAGCGCTGCTTCCTTCAGGCCGACATGCACGCTTTTCAAGGTGACCAGCTCGCTGACGCGCAGGCCGCTCGCATACATGAGCTCCAGCATCGCGCGGTCGCGCAGGCCGAGCGCGGTATCGGTGTCCGGCGCATGCAGAAGCGCCTCGACCTGGGCCTGGCTGAGGGTCTTGGGCACGCGCAGCGCCTGCTTGGCGTTGTGTAGCCTCAGGCTGGGGTCCTCGCGCAGCCGCCCTTCCCTCAGGCCCCAGCGGAAGTAGCGCTTGAAGACACTCAGTCGCCGGTTGGCGCTGGTGGCCTTGCTCGATGCATGGCGTTTGCTCTGATAGCCGAGCAGGTCGAGCTCGGTGCAAGCGTCGAGTGTCCGACCCGGCTCGCCAGCCAGCCAGTCGGCCAGCAATTGCAGATCGCGCTTGTAGGCAGCCAGCGTATTGCTGGAGAGGCCGTCCTCGATCCACAGTGCCTCGAGAAAGCGCTCGATGCCCAGCTGGCTCTGCTCGCGAGCGGCCCTGTCCATCAGGAAGTGGCTTGGTCCAGCAGGCCGGCCTTCAGCCGCTTGTCGGTCGGCTTCTCGCCCAGGAAGACCTTGAGCAGGGCCAGCATCGGCTCGTTGCCGGGCGCGGGCGTGCCGACGGGCTTGTTGTTCAGGGTCACTTGCGTGCCCTGCTGCGGCACGTAGTCCAGGTTGACCACATCGCCCTTCCTGAGCTTGCCGAGCAGGTCGATGTTCTTGATCAGCACTTCCAGCTTGTCGGCAAACTGCTGCTGCTCTTCGGGCGTGCAGTTGCGGGCAACGCCCTTGCGGATGGCCTTGGTGAACTCCTCGACGCCGACACCCATCAACAAGCGCACCTGGATCCGCTTGGCGCCGGGTGTGGCAAAGACCGCCTCGGGCGTCGTGCCTTTGCGCGTGAGGTAGAGCGCAGCCAGATAGCCCTTGAACACCGCCACGGCGCGGATGCCCGTGCCGTTCAGTACCAGCGTGCTGCCGCCGAGCTGAATCGTGTCGTCGAATTCCTGGTCTTCATAGCGCTTGGCCCAGCTCGGGCAAGCGATGGCGGCGCTGCCCAGCAGCAGTGCCCGTCTCGTCAACTTCATGGTTTCTCCGTTCGGGACGCTAGCCTAACGCCTCGCCAGGGCCCGCCGACTACAGACTTTCGCTCAGCGCCCAGTCGATGTGCTCCCCCACCAGGGCCGAGGCCTCGGGCCGGGCTGCCAGCAGGGCCGCGCGCAGCGCCGCGCTATCGGCGGCTCGCATGGCGTTGCCCATGGCCACGGCCAGATTGCGCCGCCAGCGCTCGAAGCCGATGCGACGGATGGCCGAGCCCTCGGTGCGGCGCAGGAATTCGCTTTCATCCCAGCGCCAGAGCTCCAGCAGCGTCGGCGCCTGCAGGGCCGGGCGGGCATCGAAGTCTGTGAGCGTGCTGCGCCGCGCGAACTTGTTCCAGGGGCAGGCCAGCTGGCAGTCATCGCAGCCGTAGATGCGGTTGCCGATCAAGGGTCGCAGTGCGAGTGGAATCGGTTCATCGCTTTCGATGGTCAGGTAAGAGATGCAACGCCTTGCATCGACCCGGTACGGCGCAATGATGGCCTGCGTGGGGCAGACGTCGATGCAGGCGCTGCACTGGCCGCAATGCGCGCTGGTGGGCGGGGTCAGGGGCAGCGGCAGATCGACCAGGATTTCGCCCAGGAAGAACATCGAGCCGGCTTCGCGGTCCAGCGTCAAGGTGTGTTTGCCGCGCCAGCCCAGGCCCGAGCGTGTGGCCAGCTCCACCTCCAGCACCGGCGCTGAATCAGTGAAGACGCGATAGCCCAGCTGGCCGATCGCCTGCTCCAGTTTGCTGGCGAGCTGTTGCAGGCGGTTGCGCAAGACCTTGTGATAGTCGCGGCCGCGGGCATAGATCGACACCTGGGCCTGCGAGGGCTTGTCCAGCCCCTGCCATTCAATGGCCTGCCAGCCCTCGGGGGTATCAGCCGGCAGATAGTCCATGCGGGCGGTGATCACGCGCAGCGTGCCCGGCAGCAGCTCGGCCGGCCGGGCGCGCTTGAGACCGTGGGCCGCCATGTAGTTCATCCGGCCATGGTGGCCGGCTTCCAGCCAGGCGAGCAGGCCGGCCTCGGCGCTGGCGAGATCGATATCGGCCACGCCAATCTGTGAGAATCCCAGCGCGCTGGCCCAGCCGCGCAATTGTTCAAGCAAGGCCGGGCCATCGAAGCCCGTGTTTTGTTGTTCACCCGGAGTCGAAGACATTTGTCCATTCTAGAAAGCCGTGAACTGCGCTGGCAGGACGAAGCCGCCTGCCAGCAATTCGCACAAGCCCTGGCGCGCTCGCCCGAGCTGCTGCTTGCGAGCATCGAGCTGCACGGCACGCTCGGCGCCGGCAAGACCACGCTGGTGCGGCATCTGCTGCGCGCGCTGGGCGTCCAGGGCCGCATCAAGAGCCCGAGTTACGCCGTGCTGGAGAGCTACGAGCTGGACCGTGGAACCGTCAGTCATTTCGACTTCTACCGCTTCAGCGACCCGCGCGAATGGGCGGATGCCGGCTTTCGCGATGTCTTCATGACGCCGGGCCTGAAGCTCAGCGAATGGCCGGAGAAGGCCGCGGGCATGTTGCCGCCGGCCGACCTCTGCATCCACTTGAAGAGCGAGGATGACGAGAGCCGCAGCGTGCGCCTGGAGGCGGGCACGCCTCTGGGTCAGGCGATCCTGAAGACGCTGGAGCCGTCTGCGTGACCCGCCGCAAACTCTTGCGCGGAGCCGGCAGCCTGGTGCTGCTTCTGCAGGCGCCGCAGCTGCTGCGTGCCATGCCGAACGGGGCCAGCATCGTGGCCGTGCGCGTCTGGCCGGCCGAGGAATACACGCGGGTCACGCTGGAATCGGACACGCCGCTGTCGGTCCGCCATTTCACCGTCGACAAGCCCGACCGCCTGGTGATCGACATTGACGGCCTGGAGCTGAGCCCGGGCCTGCGCGAGCTGATCAAGAAGGTGCGAGCGGATGATCCCTACATCGCCGGCGTTCGGGTCGGGCAGAACCAGCCGACCGTGGTGCGCATCGTGCTGGACCTGAAGCAGCCGGCGGCGCCGCAGATTTTCACCCTGAAGCCGGTCGCGCCCTACCA
This sequence comes from Paucibacter sp. JuS9, assembly GCF_044043925.2. Classification (NCBI taxonomy): domain Bacteria; kingdom Pseudomonadati; phylum Pseudomonadota; class Betaproteobacteria; order Burkholderiales; family Sphaerotilaceae; genus Roseateles; species Paucibacter sp. JuS9. The sequence continues at coordinate 1,749,796 of NZ_CP194172.1, read as the reverse complement.
GCACCGTCTGGTGTTCGACCTGCATCCTGCCGAGGAGCCCGACCCTTTGCTGGCCCTGGTGCGCGAGAAGGAACAGGCCGAGGCCAAGGCGGCGGAGGCGGTGAACGATGCACTGGGCGAATTGCTGCGCAAGATCGAGCGGCCGCCCGAGTTGCCGCGCAGGCCCGAGCTGGCGGCCAGTGCGTTGCGAGCCGCAGCATCGGCGCCGCCGACACCGCCCACTCCCGCCGCAAGCGCTGCAATTCCCTCGGCCTCCGCTGTGCTGCCCCTGCCCACCCAGCGCCAGCTCGACCGGCTGATCGTGATCGCACTCGACCCCGGCCACGGCGGCGAAGACCCAGGTGCGGTCGGCCCGAGCGGCCTGAAGGAAAAGGACGTGGTGCTGGCCGTGGCCCTGAAGCTGCGCGAACGGCTGCATGCCAATCGCAACATCCGCGTCATGCTGACCCGAGATGCCGACTTCTTCGTGCCCCTGCAGGACCGTGTTCGCAAGGCACGGCGCGTGCAAGCCGATCTGTTCGTCTCCATCCATGCCGATGCCTTCTTCACACCGCAGGCGCGCGGCGCCTCGGTCTTTGCGCTGAGCGACGGCGCTGCCAGCAGCACGGCCGCGCGCTGGATGGCCGCCAAGGAGAACTCCTCCGACCAGATCGGTGGCATCAATGTCGGCAAGGTCAAGGACTCTGCGGTGCTGCGGGCCCTGCTGGACATGAGCACCACGGCCCAGATCAAGGACAGCATGCGACTCGGCTCCGAGGTGCTGGGCCAGATCGGCCGGGTCGGCCGCCTGCACAAGAAGCAGGTCGAACAGGCGGGCTTCGTGGTCTTGAAGGCGCCCGACATCCCGTCCATCCTGGTCGAGACCGCCTTCATCTCCAACCCCGAAGAGGAAGCCAAGCTGCGCGACCCGGCGTACCAGGACAAGCTCGTCGAGGCCCTGGCCACCGGCATTGCGCGCTACTTCGCCAAGAACCCGCCGCTCGCCAGGCATCGGGCCCTCTCGTAGGACGGGGCAAGCGGCCAAGGAAAGCGGCCAAGGAAAGCTGCCAAGAAAAGCTGCCAAGAAAAGCGGCCCGACCGGCTCTGCAGCCAGCCGGGCCGGTCTCGCCGAACCGCTCGGATGTTGCGCCCGATCTGATCTCAGGCGCGCGTCAGGTCACTTGCCCAATGTCGCCGGTGCGGGCGGCACATGGCGCTGGATCGGCTTCCAGCTTTCCAGGCGCTTCATGACGTTGGCAATCGCCGCGTCCAGTTGGGTGTCCTGGCCCTTGTTGACGGCTGCCGGGTCGAGTTCGACATCGATGTCCGGTGCCACGCCTTCGTTCTCGATCCGCCATTCACCTTCCGGCGTATAGAAGCGGAAGTACGGCACGACCAGCGAGCCACCGTCGATCAGGTTGGGGTTGATCGCGATGCCGATCAGGCCGCCCCAGGTGCGCTTGCCGATCAGCGGCCCCAGGCCCACGCGCTTGAAGGCGTAGGGCATGAAGTCACCGCCGGAGCCGGCGTCCTGGTCGATCAGCATGGCCTTGGGGCCGTAGATGGCGCCGCCGGGCGTGTCGAAGACCATGCCGTCGCGGTCCTTCCAGCTCGACAGGTAGGGCCGGCTCAGGAGCTCGGTCACGTAGTTGGCCGCCTGGCCGCCGCCGTTGCGACGGTCGTCGACGATCAACGCCTGCTTGTCCACTTGCGCAAAGAACATGCGGTTGAACGAGCGGAAGCCACCGGTGCCGGTGTCGGGCATGTAGACATAGGCCACCTTGCCGCCCGATTTCTGCTGCACGTACTGCTGGTTGCGCTCGATCCAGTCCCACTGGCGCAGCGCGGCTTCATTGGCTATGGGCTCCACCACCACGTCGCGGCTGCCCTTGCCGCTGGCGTCGCTGGCCACCGTCAGGCTCACCTGCTTGCCGACCAGGTTCTCCAGGCGCGAGTACAGGTTCTGCTTGGCATCCACCGGGTGGCCGTTGACGGCCAGGATGAACTCGCCCGCCTTCACGCTCACGCCCGGCATCGCCAGCGGCGCCTTCATGAAGGGGCTCCAGCGGTCGCCAGCCAGCACCTTGGTGACCTTGTAGCGGCCGTTCTCCACTGCGAAATCGGCGCCCAGCAAGCCCACGCTGACCGTCGGCTCCGAATGCTGGTCACCACCGCCAACGCGGTTGTGCGCCACCTGCAGCTCGCCGATCATCTCGACCAGCAGATCATTCAGGTCTTCGCGGCGTTGCACATGCGAGAGCTGCGGCAGATAGCGTTTATAGATGGCGTCCCAGTCCAGGCCATGCAGGCCGGCGTCGTAGAAGTACTCCTTCTCCATCCACCAGGTTTCATCGAAGATCTGCTTCCATTCGGCGCGCAGGTCGACCTTGGTGCGCAGGCCCGACAGGTCGATGGGCTTGGGATCCAGCTTCTCCTTGGCGTCCGAGATGTCTAGCTTGCCGCGCGAGCCTTGCAGCAGGATTTTCTTGCCGTCGGCGCTCAGGCTGTAGCCGTTGAGGCCGGTGCGTACCGACACGGCCTTGCGCTCCTCGAAGTCGAAGCGATAGAGCTCGCTGTTGGCATCGCCCTGCGCGGCCGGCAGCTCGTTGCTGATGCCGGGCTGGCGGCGCTCCATGTAGAACAGCGCGCCGTCGGCTGCGACAGCCAGGCTGTCGTAGGCGCGCTCGGCCACGGGCAGCGCCACGATGCGCTGCTGCAGGCCTTCGACGTCGATGCGAACCGGCTTGAGCTTCTCGGCCGGTTTTTCATCCTTCTTGTCGTCTTTCTTGTCGCCCGGCTTGGCAGCAGGAACGGAGGCCGCAGGCTCGGCCTTCTTGGGCTCGTCCTTCTTGCCCTCTTCATCGCCCGCCTTGGGAGGCAGCGGCGACTTGCCATCGCTGGCCAGCACGGCGGCATAGATGCCCGAGCGCACCGAGCGTTCCTGCGTCGACATGTCCAGGCCGACCAGCGTCGGGCCGGCGTTGATCGAAGCCGTGAAGTAGAGGTAGTCGCCCTTGCTCGAAAAAGCCGGGTCGTCCGCATGGCTCAGGCCGTCGCTGACCGGGATCTGCTTGCCGGTCTGCAGGTCGGCGATGCGCACCTGGCTGAAGGCGTTGGCAATCGTCACGGCGTAGGCCAGGTAGCGGCTGTCCGGCGAGAACACGGCATTGAAGCTGCCGCGGCGGCGCAGGCTGCTGTCGATCTTGTTCAGCTGGCCACGCTTGGGGCCCTCCGCCAGCGACACCGTGTACAAGTTCAGATGGTTGTCTTCGATGACCAGCGTCTGGCCATTGGGCGACCAGTCGCGCAGCGAGAAGTAGCCGCTCTTGGGCAACGGCAGCACCTCGGGCTTGCCGGCGCCGGTCTGGCTTTGCAGCACGATCTGGTGCTGCATGCCCGGCGCATCGGAGATGTAGGCCACACGCAGGCCGTCGGGGCTCCACAGCGCGTCTTTCTCGCGCACGCCAGACGTTTCGGTCAGGTTGCGCACCGAGCCGTCCTTGACCGGCACGGTGAACACATCGCCACGGGCACTGACCACCACACGCTTGCCGGTGGCGGAGAGCTGCGCGGAGGTGAGGTTGCGGCCGGCATCCTTCCACTGCGTGCGGGCCTGTACCGAACCGGTGTTGATGCTGACGTTGATGTCGCGGGCAGCACCGCCGTCCAGGTTCAGTTCCTTGAGGCGGCCACCGACTTCATAGACGACCGTGCGGCCATGGGATTCGACGCTCTTCACGTCCCAGACGGTTTCCTTGGTCAGCTGACGCAAGGCCTTGGTCTTCGAGTTGTAGGCGAACAGATTGGCGGCGCCGTCGTTGCGGTCGGAGATGAATACCACCTCGTCACCGGCCCAGACCGGGTTGGTGTCGCTGGCGTTGACGTGCGGAATCTGTTCCCACTGGTTGGTGGCGGGGTCGATGATCCAGACCGGCGGCGTCGTGCCGCCACGGCTCTGGCGCCAGCCGGCCGTGCCGACATAGGCCTGGCGGTAGGGGCGATAGGCCAGCTTCTTGCCATCCGGCGACCAGTTGCCTTCAAAGGCCACAGCCTCCATCAGCTTGCGCTCGAAGCCGCCATGGGCGTCGATCTCGAACAGCTGGTTGCTGCGGTTGTTGGCCACTTCGCGCGGGGATGCGAAAAGCACGCGCTTGCCGTCCCTGCTCCAGCCGCTGACGACGTCGGCCGACGGATGCCAGGTCAGGCGCTGTGGCTGGCCGCCTTCGGTCGACATCACATAGACGTCGGTATTGCCGTCGTAGCTGGCCGAGAAGGCGATGCTCTTGCCGTCCGGCGAGAAATGCGGCGAGAACTCGGCCGCGGCATGCGTGGTCAGGCGGCGCGGGTTGCCGCCGTCGCGGGCTGCTATCCACAGGTCGCCTGCGTAGACGAAGGCCAGTTGCGTGGCCGAGATGGCAGGCTGGCGCAAGAGTCGGGTCGATTCGTCGGCGGCATGCGCAGCGGATGCTGCGCCGGCCAGGGTCAGCGCGGCTGCCAGTGCGGAAAGACGGAACATCATGCAGTCTCCTTGTTGGGGCTGCGCAGCTTGGATCTCAAGCCGCCGCCGATTGCAATCAGGCCAGGAAGGATGATCATGGCCCAGATGATTTTCTCGAGGTTGGCCTGCACCCACGGCACATTGCCGAAGAGATAGCCGGCCATCGTCAGGCTGACCACCCAGAGCAGGCCGCCGCTGATGTCGTAGAAGGTGAACTTGCTGCGCGTCATCTGCGCCACGCCGGCCACGAAGGGCGCGAAAGTGCGCACGAAGGGCATGAAGCGCGCAATCACGATGGTGATGCCGCCATGCCGCTCGTAGAACTCATGAGCCCGGTCGAAGGCCTTGCGGTTGAAGAAGCGTGAGTCTTCCCACTGGAAGACCTTGGGGCCGAAGTAGCGTCCCAGCGCATAGTTGCTCTGGTTGCCGGCCACGGCGGCAACGCTCATCAGCCCGATCGAGAGGCCGAGGTCCATGAGGCCCGTGCCGCACATGGCGCCGACGATGAAGAGCAGCGAGTCGCCCGGGAGGAAGGGCATCACCACCACGCCGGTCTCGACGAAGATGATCAGGAACAGCAGCGCATAGATCCAGACGCCATGGGCGGCCACGAAGGTGGCGAGATGCTTGTCCACATGGACAACGAAATCGATCAGAAGGGCAATGAATTCCATGGCGGCGCATTATGCGGGCGGCCCCGGGCCAGCGGCATGCCGGACCTGAAAACAATCGAATGGCATGGGCGCATCCGACCGCCACAATGAGCTGGCAATCACAGCCCAGCCCTCCCGCCCCTGCAAGAAGCCCCCATGAACGCCTTCTCCTGGATCCAAGTTCCCGGCGCCCGCCTGCCCTGCGTGCTGCTGCGCCATGCCAGCTCGACCTTGCCGCCGCTGGTCTTCCTGCACGCCGGTGTGACCGACCACCGGTTGTGGCAGGAGCAACTGGCCGCTTTCGCTGCCGAGCGCACCGTGCTGGCCTACGACCGCCGCGGCTACGGCCGGGCCGAGATCGAGTTGTCCGGCCCCTTCTCTCACCTGCAAGACCTGTGGGCCGTGATGGATGCCCTGGACATCGAGCAGGCCGTGCTCGTGGGCTGCTCGCTGGGCGGCCGCCTCGCACTGGAAGCGGCCCTGGATCGGCCGGCCCGGGTTGCCGGGCTTTTCCTGGTAGCGCCGGCCATGACCGGCGGCCCGGCGCCCGAGCTGACCGAAACCGAAACCCGCCTGGATGAAGACATCGATGCGGCCGAAGCCTCGTGCGACCTGAAGCGCACCAATGAAGCGCTGGCGGCACTCTGGCTTGATGGGCCGACCAGCCCCGCAGGCCGCGTCGGCGGCGCGGCCCGCGAGCTGTTTCTGGACATGGACGAGCTGATGCTGCGCGCCGCCAAGCCTGGCACGGCCATCGAGGCACCAGCGATCTGGCCCCGCCTGGAGCAGGTGCAGGCGCCCACGCAAGTGCTCTGGGGTGACCTGGACCTGGCCTACTTCAAGCCCCGCTGCGAAGCCATGGTGGCCCGGATTCCCGATGCCAGCCGCACGGTGATGCGCGGCGTTGCGCACCTGCCCTCGCTGGAGGCCGCACCGGCCTTCAATGCGGCGCTGGCGGGCTTTCTGGCGAGCTTGTGAGGCTACGGCGGCCGCCTTCCTACAATGCGGCCCCATGGATCTGTCTTCTCCTGCACCGCGCCGCGCGATCCGCGAACTTCCCGATGAACTGATCAGCCAGATCGCCGCCGGTGAGGTGGTGGAGCGCCCTGCCTCGGTGGTGCGAGAGCTGGTGGACAACGCGCTGGACGCCGGCGCCACGCAGATCCAGGTCAAGTTGATGGCAGGCGGCGTGCGCGCCATCGTTGTCGAAGACGATGGCCTGGGCATTCCGTCCGAAGAGCTGCCGCTGGCACTGCGGCGGCATGCGACCAGCAAGATCCGAAGTCTCGAGGAGCTGGAGTCGGTCGGCACCATGGGTTTTCGCGGCGAGGCGCTGGCGGCCATCGCTTCGGTCTCCGAGATGGCGATTGCCAGCCGCAGCGAAGGCGCGGCCCATGCCCATCGCATCGATGCCCGCTCCGGCGAGCTGGCACCAGCCGCCCGAGCGCGCGGCACCAGTGTCGAGGTGCGCGAGCTGTTCTTCAGCACGCCGGCACGCCGCAAGTTCCTGAAGACCGATGCCACCGAGCTGGCTCATTGCGTGGAAGCGGTGCGCCGCCATGCCTTGGCGCGACCGGACGTGGGCTTTGCGGTCTGGCACGAGGGCAAGTTGGTCGAGCAATGGCGCGCCGGCACCGCCGAACAGCGCGTGGCCGATGTGCTGGGTCAGGAGTTCGTCGCCGAGAGCCGCGAGGTGGCTGGCGGCGCTGGGCCTCTGCGCATCCATGGCCGCGCCGGCCTGCCTGAGGCCTCGCGCAGCCGCGCCGACATGCAGTACGTCTACGTCAACGGACGCTTCGTGCGCGACAAGCTGATCAATCACGGCGTCCGCTCGGCCTACGAGGATGTGCTGCATGGCCATCGCCAGCCCTGCTATTTGCTCTTCCTGGAAATCGACCCCAGCCTGGTGGACGTGAACGTGCACCCGACCAAGATCGAGGTGCGCTTCCGCGATGGCCGCGAGCTGCATCAGCGCGTCCGCTATGCGGTGCAGGATGCGCTGGCGGTGTCGCGTGCGGCAGAGGCTGTGACGGCAAACTCGATCCAGGCCGCTCAGCAAGCGGCGGCCGATGCGCCGGGCTTCCGCCCTTCGCCAGGCAATCCGCCAGCCTGGTTCGGAGCTGCGAAAACCGCCTCGGAGGCTCCTGCACCCGCCTACATGCCAAGCTGGCGCAGCAACACACAGGTCTCCCTGGGCCTGGCCGAGGCGCAGGCGCTCTATGCGCCCGAAACACCGTTGCCGACGGCACCTGCTGCTTCGGCGCCCAGCGCCCTGCCCTCGCACGACTGGCCGCTGGGCCGCGCGGTGGCGCAGATCCAGGGCGTCTACATCCTGGCCGAGAACGCCCAGGGCCTGATCATTGTCGACATGCACGCGGCTCATGAGCGCGTGGTCTATGAGCGGCTCAAGGCCTCGCTCGGCGCGGCGGCCATCGAGTCGCAACCCTTGCTGATTCCGGTCACTTTTGCTGCCACGGCGCAGGAAATCGCCACGGCCGAAGCGCAGGCCGAAGGCCTGCTGCGCCTGGGGCTGGACGTGGCGCCGCTGTCCAGCAAGGTGCTCGCAGTGCGTGCCCGCCCGGCCGCGCTGGCGGGCGGCGACGTTGTCGAACTGACGCGAGGCGTGCTGGCCGAACTGGCCCAGTTCGACGCGAGCCAGGCCATTGAGCGCGCCCAGCACGAGATCCTCGCCACCATGGCCTGCCATGGCGCTGTTCGCGCCAATCGGCAGCTCACCCTGGACGAAATGAATGCATTGCTGCGCGACATGGAGCGCACCGAGCGGGCCGACCAATGCAACCATGGACGGCCGACCTGGCGGCAGCTCACAATGCGCGAACTGGACGCGCTATTCCTGCGCGGCCGTTGATCGCGGGAGGCGCAATGATCCGCCGCAGAGCGTTAAGCCTTGCTGGAATTGCCTGCAGCATGACGGGATGGGCTGCTGCCACGCCGGAGCGGACCATTCGGATATGTGGCGTTGAGCTGCCGCCGCTGATCATGGCCACGCCTTACGGTTCAACCGGTGTCGTCACTGACATCGTCCTGCAGGCTTGCCAGCGTGCAGAGCTTCGGGCGAGTGTCGAAGTCGTTCCATGGGCGCGCGGCTTCGCCGCCCTCAAGAGCGGCGACTGCGACGCCCTGATTCCGACTATTCGCTCTTCAGAGCGAGAAGCGCTCTTCGACTTTCCGTCCGAGCCAATCTATCGTTCAGAGATGGCGCTTTTTGGTTCGATTGGAAAGATGCCTGCGGGCTTCAGTGGCAAGCTGTCCGAGCTGTTGTCCTATCGCTTTGTCAGATTGAAGGGTGCCCTGTTCGCGCCGGAGTTCGACCGCGCGGTCCAGGAAGGACGCCTGCATTGCGAAGAGGCCCTCAGCTTTGCCGCAGCCCTTCGCATGGTCGACGTCGGACGTGTGGATTTCGCGGCAGTGCCCAAACTTGCCGGCCTGCAGATCATTGCTGCAGAAGGCCTGACTGCGCACCTGCAGGTCCTGGAGCCAGCGCTGTTTGTGCAGCCGTTCTATATTGCACTCGCACGCCGACCCGATCTGGCTGGTGTGCGGCAACGGCTCGATGAGCAATTGCGCCGCATGGCGTCAGACGGCTCATCTCAGGCCATCGAGGATGACTACCGACGTCGCAAATGGATGCCCGTAAATCCACGCAAGCCCTGAGGGCATGATCCAATACGGTCTCACAAGAGAGTCCGAATGGCCACCCTGAAACTGAACAAGAAGCCCGCCCCACGCAAGACCAATGCGGAAGGTGAGAAGCGCGCACCGCTGCGCGGCAAGGGCGTGTCGCGCCCCCGCCAGACCCTCGAACAGGTGCAAGCCGAGCGCAAGGCCTTCGAGCAGCGCCGCGCGGAAGAACGGGGCCCCGGCGAAGAACGCGGGCCGGCGCGTGCCGCCCGGCCACCCCGAGCGGCTGCGCCCGGTGAGCGCCCGGCACGTTCGGCTGACCGGGCACCCAAGCCTTCCGGCGGCTTCCGCCGCGAAGAGCAGCAAGGGCAGCAAGGGCAGCATCGCAATGATGGTCGGCCGGCGCCACGTGGCGATGCACCGCCGGCTCGTCGCGACCAGCGCCGCAATACGGGCCCGCGCATTGACCAGCCGCCCGGCCAGCCCTATGGCAAGCTAAACGGCCAGCAAACAACCCCACCGCGCCAGCGGCGCGAAGCTGTCGAGCCGCCGCCCGAGGGCGAACGCCTGTCCAAGCGCATGGGCGAATTGGGGCTGGCCTCGCGCCGCGAAGCCGACGAATGGATCGAAGCCGGCTGGGTGCGCGTGGACGGCAAGATGGCCCACCTGGGTCAGCGCGTGCTGCCCGACGCCAAGATCGAAATCGACGAGGCCGCGCATCAGCAGCAGGCCACGCGCGTGACCATCCTGCTGCACAAGCCCATCGGTTATGTGTCGGGACAGGCTGAAGATGGCTACGAGCCGGCCTCCGTGCTCGTCAAGCAGGAAACCCATTGGGGCGAAGACACCTCGGGCATCAAGTTCCACCCCGGCCAATTGCGTGGCCTGGCACCCGCCGGCCGCCTGGACATCGACTCAACCGGTCTCCTGGTGCTGACGCAGGACGGCCGCATCGCCAAGGCGCTGATCGGCGAGGACTCGCTGGTCGAGAAGGAGTACCTGGTACGGGTCGAATACGTCGGCCGCAACGGCGTGAAGAGCGCCGAAGGCTTCAGCGAGCAAGACCTGGCCCTCTTGCGCCATGGCCTGGAGCTCGACGGCGTGCAGTTGAAACCGGCCAACGTCAGCTGGGCCAATGAAGACCAGCTGCGCTTCGTGCTGCGCGAGGGCCGCAAGCGCCAGATCCGCCGCATGTGCGAGCTGGTCGGCCTCAAGGTCGTGGGCCTGAAGCGCGTGCGCATTGGGCGCATTCCGCTCGGCAAGTTGCCGGTCGGTGAATGGCGCTACCTGACGCCTTGGGAACGGTTCTGATGAACAAGGGTGGAGCCCCCAGACCTGTCGCCTCGCGCCAGGCCCCCCGCGGGGGCGCGAAGTGAACTTGGGAGCGGCCCGGCGTTCACTTCAACCCGTTTGCCTGGCCGGCCCCACCGGCTGCGGCAAGACAGCTGCAGCGCTGAAGATTGCCCAGTACCTGCCCGTCGAGATCATCAGCGTCGATTCGGCCCTGGTGTATCGAGGCATGGACATCGGCACAGCCAAGCCGACCCCGGCCGAGCTGGCGGCCGTGCCGCATCACCTGATCGACATTCTCGACCCGCTGGAGTCCTATTCGGCCGCCGAGTTTGCGAGCAGTGCCAAGCAATTGGCCGACGAGATCATCGCTCGCGGCAAGCTGCCATTGCTGGTGGGCGGCACCATGCTCTATTTCAAGGCCTTGTTCGATGGGCTCTCGGCGCTGCCCCAGGCCGATGCCGAGCTGCGTATACAGCTGGACGAAGAGGCCGCGCAGATCGGCTGGCCGGCGATGCATGCCAAGCTGGCGGCCATCGACCCCGCAACCGCCGCACGCCTCGCGCCGAACGATGCGCAACGCATCCAGCGCGCTCTGGAGGTCTGGCATTTGAGCGGCAAGACCATGTCGGCCCTGCACGCCGAACCGCAGCGCAGCGCCGGTGTCGACTGGCCCTTGCTCTCGCTGGAGCCCCAAGATCGCGGCTGGCTGCACAAGCGGCTGGACCAGCGCTTTGAGCAGATGCTGGCCGATGGCCTGATTGACGAGGTCAAGGCCTTGCGAGTGCGCGGTGACCTGTCTTTGGACCTGCCCTCGATGCGCTGCGTCGGCTACCGCCAGACCTGGGAAGCGCTGGACAGCGGCGACTTCAAGGACCTCAGCGCCCGGGGCAGCGCTGCCACGCGGCAGCTGGCCAAGCGACAGGTCACCTGGCTGCGCAGCATGCCGCAACGCCAGGTAATCGACTGCCAGCATCCCGACGCGGCCCTGCATGTGCTGGCCGCCCTGCAAAAGCTTCTCGATGCCAGCCCTGCTTGAAGCCCGAGGCCTTTCCAGGAGCTATGGCGAGACGCCCGTGTTCAGCGGTCTGTCTCTGCGGCTGGCTCCACGTGAACTGGTGGCGCTGCTGGGTGAATCGGGCTGCGGCAAGTCGACATTGCTGAACTGCCTGGCCGGCCTGGACAGGCCGGACGCGGGTCAGGTCTTGTTGGAAGGCATTGATATCCACGAACTGAGCGAGCCAGCGCAGGCCAGGCTGCGGCGCGAGCGCCTGGGCTTCGTGTTCCAGGCCTTTCATGTCTTGCCGCATCTGGATGTGGCCGGCAATGTCGGTCTGCCCCTGCTTCTGCAGGGCAAGGAAGATCCGACTCGATTGGCCGAGATGCTCGCGGCCGTCGGCCTCCTGGACCTCGCCTCACGCATGCCGCGCCAGCTCTCCGGTGGTCAATTGCAGCGCGTTGCCATTGCCCGTGCCTTGATTCATAGGCCGGCCCTGGTGCTGGCCGATGAGCCGACCGGCAATCTCGACCCCCGGCATGCCGACGGCGTGCTGGAGCTGCTGCGCCAGCAATGCCGTGAACAAGGAGCGGCTTGCCTGCTGGTGACGCATTCCGAGCGCGCCGCCGCATTGGCGGACCGTCGCCTGCAGCTTGGCGAGGCCGGTCTGGAAGCGCTCCTGTGACCTGGCTGCGCTGGTTGCGACAACTCTCGCTGCCGGCGCTGCGCCACCAGGCCGGGCGGCAGCTGCTCGCCTTGCTGGCCGTGATGCTGGGTGTCGCCCTGCCCTATGCCGTCCATCTGATCAATGCCGCTGCCTTGGGCGAATTTGCCGCTGCGGCGCGCAGCATCGAAGGCCAGCCCGACCTGATCCTGAGCCGCCAGGGCGGCACGCTGGACCTCGCCTTGTTCGAGCGTATCGCCGCCATGCCCGAGGTGCTGGTGGCGGCGCCGCAGGTCGAGGCCGCGGTGCAGATGCGCGGCGCCGACGGCAAGGTGCATGGCCTGCGGCTGCTGGGCATCGACGCCCTGGCCGCCACGACCCTGAGCCCCGACCTGCTGGCCCGCCCACCTGCGGATGAATCGCCCTTGCAGCTGTGGCTCGATCCGCAGCGCCTGCACCTGAACCGCGCTGCGGCGCAGCTGCTTGATGAGCAGCAGGCCCTGATCGAACTGCGGCACACGCAGGGCTTGCAACTGCAGACAACTCGCCTGCAGCGCGGCGGGCAGGTCGAGGCCGGTGGCGGACCGTTGGCGGTGATCGACATCGCTGGCGCGCAAGTCCTGCTGGGCCGCATGACGCTGGATCAGATTGCCTTGCGCCTGCAGGCGGGTGTGACGGCCGAGCAATTCCTGACGCAGGCAACCCTGCCAAGCGGCGTTCGCGCGGTGCCGCCCAGCGATGCCGGCGCCCGCCTCGCCAGCATGACGCAGGCCTACCGCGTCAATCTCGGCGTGCTCTCATTGATGGCCCTGTTCACCGGCAGCTTCCTGGTGTTCGCCGTCGTCTCGTTGTCGGTGGCGCAGCGTCAGCCCCAATTGGCCTTGCTGGGTGTGCTGGGCCTGTCCGGACGCGAACGAGCGGGCCTCGTGATGGCAGAAGCCGCGCTGCTGGGCCTGCTGGGCAGCGGTCTGGGTTTGTTGCTGGGTTGGGAGCTGCATGCCACCGTATTGAAGCTGCTGGGCGGCGACCTCGGTGCGACCCTGGGCATCAGCCGTGTTCGCGGCGCCCAACTTGAGCAGTTGCCTCTGCTGGTCTTCGGCCTGCTCGGCTTCATCGTCTGCCTGCTCGCAGCTGCAGCGCCGGCCCTGGCCGTGCGCGAAATGCCGGTGGCCCAGGTGCTCAAGGGCCTGGGCGGCGCGCCCTTGCGGCACTGGCCGTTCTGGCTGGGCCCCGGGCTCCTGCTGCTCGCCATGCCGCTGGCCCTGGCACCGCCGTGGCACGAGATGTCGCTCGGCGCCTATGCCGCCATGCTCTTGCTCTTGCTGGGCGGCATGCTGAGCCTGCCGCAGGCCTTGGCGCTCCTGCTGAAGCGACCAGGTGGCCGTGCGCTGGCACAGCTGGCCAGGGCACGGCTGCGCGAGCACAGCGGCGACGCGCTGCAGACTCTCTCTGGCGTGCTGGTGGCGCTGGCCTTGTCGGTGGCGATGCTGGTGATGGTGGGCAGCTTCCGTGAATCCCTGCAGCAATGGCTGACGCAGATGCTGCCGGCCGAGCTCTATCTGCGCAGCGGCTTGCGAGGCGGCGCCGTGCTGACACCGGAACTGGTGGCAGCGATCCAGCAGAGCCCTTTGATCGAACGCAACGAGCCGCAGCGAAGCGCGCGTGCCTGGCATGCCGACACCGGGCAAGAGGTCGCGCTGCAGGCCCGAGCGTTCGATCCAGCCGCCCTGCCCCTGGTCGGCGCATGGCAGAAGGTGGACAGGACGGCCGTCTACATCAACGAGGCCATGCGCGATGAGTGGCGCCTGCAAGCGGGCCAGGGCATCAGCCTGCGCTTGATGGGTGGCGCACGGCTGGACGGCCGGGTGGCCGGCATCTGGCGCGACTACAGCCGGCAGACACCGGCGCTGCTCCTGCCTCTGAGTGACTACCGCCGCGTCAGCGGCGATCTGGCGGTCAGTGAGCTGCTGCTCTGGCCCAAGCCTGGCGCAGAAAAGGTGACCGAGCATCTGCGTTCGCTGACACCTCAGGCTGAAGACATCGAGATTGCGAGCGCCTCCGACCTGCGCTCGCTGTCCCTGCGCATCTTCGACCGCAGCTTCGTGTTGACACACGGCTTGCAGGCCGTGGCGCTGGCCATCGGCCTGTTCGGGATTGCCGCCAGCCAGTCGGCCCAGACCCTGGCTCGGCGGCGCGAGTTCGGCCTCCTGCGCCACCTGGGCCTGGCGCGTGGCGACATCCTGCGCCTGCTGCTGCGCGAAGCGGCCTTGCTGGCCGCCTGCGGCACCGCGCTGGGCCTGCTATTGGGGCTCGCCATAAGCGCCGTGCTCGTGTGGGTCCTGAACCCGCAGAGCTTTCACTGGAGCATGGAGATGCACATCCCCTGGCTGCGACTGCTCGGCCTGCTGGCCGCCGTGTTCTTGACAGCGATTGCGGCCGCATTGCTGGCCGGGCGGCAGGCGCTGTCGGCGGATGCAGTGCAATCGGTCAAGGAGGACTGGTGATGATGATCGGTCGCCGTGCCCTCCTGCTGGCCGCATTGCCGGGCCAGGCCTCGGGCCTTCAGTACCCGCGTGACCATGGCTCGCATCCTGACGAGGCGATCGAATGGTGGTACCTCACCGGCTTGGTCGGCGCTGACCCGAAGGCGCCGGACTATGGCTATCAGCTGACGTTTTTCCGCATCCGCGGTCCCGTGCATGAGGCGCATGCCAGCCCGTTTGCGGCGCATCAACTTCTGCTGGCGCACGCCGCCTTGAGCGATCTGAAGGCCCAGCGCCTGCAGCATGACCAGCGGCTGGCCCGCGTCGGCTTCGAGCATGTGCGAGCGAGCGCTGGCGACAGCGACCTGCAACTGAGCGACTGGACACTGAAGCGCGGTGACGAGGGCTACCAGGCCCGCTTCGCCAGCGCCACGGCAGGATTCAGCCTGGCACTCGATCTGCGAACAACGCAGGCGCCGCTGCAACAAGGCGAACAAGGCCTGTTCTCGCAAGTCGGAGCAGACCTTCAGCCACTACTACAGCCAGGTGCAACTGCAAACGCGCGGACATCTGCAGATTGAAGGGCGCAAGCTGGCGCTGCAAGGCCGTTCCTGGCTGGACCATGAATGGAGCGGGCAGCTGCTGCCGAGCGAAGCCGTCGGCTGGGATTGGCTGGGCATCAATCTGGAGGACGGTGGCGCGCTCACCGCATTTCGCCTGCGCCGCGCCGACGGCAGCACGCTTTGGAGCGGCGGCAGCTGGCGCAGCGCCGACGGCAAGCTGCGCAATTTCACGAACGGCGAGTTGCGCTTCACGCCGTCCCGCCACTGGCGCAGCGATCTCAGCAATGCGCGCTATCCGGTCCTGTGGCAGATCGACTCGCCGCTCGGCGAACTGAGCTTGGCTGGTCTGTTCGACGCGCAGGAAGTCGACGCACGGCGCAGCACCGGCATGGTCTATTGGGAAGGCGCGGCTCGCTTGAGTGATCGCCAGGGCCGCCAGTTGGGCCTGGGCTACCTGGAAATGACCGGCTATGCCGGCAAGATGCGGCTGTGATCAGCCCTTGATGACGCGCGGCCGCGAAGGCAGCAGATCGGCATCGGCGCGCACGCAGTTGCGGC
Organism: Paucibacter sp. JuS9; assembly: GCF_044043925.2. NCBI lineage: Bacteria > Pseudomonadati > Pseudomonadota > Betaproteobacteria > Burkholderiales > Sphaerotilaceae > Roseateles > Paucibacter sp. JuS9. Next base: position 1,734,469 of record NZ_CP194172.1, on the reverse strand, counting down.
CGGCGCTCATCGCCTCGCGCAAAGCGGCTTCGGTGGCCTGCACCAGTTGCTGCAAAGCGACGTGCTGCTCCTGCAGGGCCGCCACGCCGAGGCTGGCGGTGCACTGCAGTATCTGGCCCTGCCATTCAAAACCGAGGCGCTCGGTGCGCTCGCGCAGCCGCTCGGCGACATCAAGTGCGCCCAGGGGATCGGTGTCGGGCAACAGCACGATGAAGCGGTCATCGTCAAAGCGAGCCAGCAGGTCGGGTTGACGCAACTGGGCCTGCGCACTCTCGGCCAGGCTGCGCAGGAGCAGCTCGCCGCAGCGCTGGCCGAAGCGGCCCTGGATCTGGGCGAAATGGTCCAGCTGCAGGAGCACCAGCGCGCACGGCCTTTGGTAGCGCCGCGCAGCCGACATTTCACGCTCGGCCGCATGCAGGAAGTGGCGGCGGTCGCACACGCCTGTTGCCGGGTCGAGAGTTCCTTGCCGGCCCAGCAGGCGCATGGCCCTGTCCAGCGGGTCGGCCAGACCAAGCACCAGGGCGCTGGCAGCCATAGCGCAGAGCAGCGAACCCACGCCACCCAGCAAGGCGGCGGTGCCCGGCGCCACACCGAGCGGCACGCTCAACAAGAGCGTCAGGCCCATGCCTGGCAGCCACAGTGCAGCGAACAGGACAGCCCAGACCAGGCCCGCGCCGTAGCGGCGCCGCAACTCGGCCAGCTTCTGCAGCCAGCGCGGATGGTCGGGCGTGATGTGGGACGACATGGGGCGGCGCGTGACCCGGGGGTACGCGCCTATTCAAACACATTGCGGGGTGCTGCAACGCACCCCGCACCCCTCATATCAGTGACACGGTGTGACCGCGCTCAAGCACTCAGTGAGCGCCACCCGCATCCACCGCCGCCGCTACCAACTTGGGCGGCCGGCGGGTCATCCAGATGAAGGCAATCAGGACGAGGAACAGCACGGCCGAGACCAGGAAGATGTCGTCCGCCGCCCGGGTGAAGGCCTGCTGGTCGATCTGCCGGTTGATCTGCGCCCAGGCCTGTTCGACCGACATGCCGCCGCTGGTCATCCTGGCCACCGCTTCCGCTGCCACCGTGCTGCCCTGGCCAAGGTTCTCGACCATGTGCTGGTGGTGCAAGGCCGCCCGGTTCTCCCACAGCGTGGTGGCGATTGAGGTGCCCATGGCGCCTGCCGTGATTCGCACGAAGTTCGACAAGCCCGCCGCCGCCGGCAGGCGGTCTTGCGAAACGCCAGCCAGGGTCAGCGTGGTCAAGGGGATGAAGAAGAAGGCCAGCGCCGCGCCCTGCAGAATGGTCGGCACCATGATGGTGGCGAAGTCGGTCTGCGTGGTGAAGTTGGAACGCATGATCAGCACGACCGCGAACATCACGAAGGCAAACGTGCCCATGGCCCGCGGATCGAAGCGGCTGACGTTCTTGCCCACGACCGGAGACAGCAGAATGGCCAGCAGACCGACCGGTGCCAGCGCCATGCCGGCGTCCGTTGCGGTGTAACCCATCCACTGCTGCAACCACAGCGGCAGGAGCACCACGTTGCCGAAGAACAAGCCGTACGCCACCGACAAGGTGCCCGCACCAACCGCGAAGTTCCGCCCGGCGAAGAGCCGCAGGTCCACCACCGGATGCTCGTTGTAGAGCTCCCAGATCAGGAAGAACAGGAAGCCGACCACCGCGGTGACCGCGAGGATCTGGATCTCGCCGCTGGCGAACCAGTCGAGTTCCTTGCCCTTGTCCAGCATCAACTGCATCGCGCCGACCCAGATCACCAGCAAGGCCAGGCCCACGCCGTCGATGGGCAGCTTGGCTGTTGGTGTTTCGCGCTTGTGATAGATCGTCCAGGTCAGGAAGGCTGCGAACAAGCCGACCGGCACGTTGATGTAGAAGATCCAGGGCCAGGAAATGTTGTCGGTGATCCAGCCGCCCAGGAGCGGACCGACCACCGGGGCTACCAGCGTGGTCACCCCCCACAAGGCCAGGGCCGTCCCCGCTTTCTCGCGCGGATAGCTGGACAGCAACAGCGTTTGCGACAGCGGGATCATCGGCCCCGCCACCAGGCCTTGCAGCACGCGGCAGGCCACCAGCATCTCGAGCGAATGGGCGAAGCCGCAGAGCCAGGAGGCCAGGACGAACAGCAGCACGCTGGTCGTGAACAGGCGCACCGCGCCAAAGCGGCGGGTCAGCCAGCCGGTCAGCGGCACCGAGATCGCATTCGCCACACCGAAGCTGGTGATGACCCAGGTTCCCTGCACCGGGCTCACGCCAAGGTCACCGGCAATCGCGGGCAGCGACACGTTGGCGATGGACGAGTCCAGCACGTTCATGAAGGTCGCCAGCGACAGCGCCAGCGTCCCGAGAATCAGGCTGGAACCATGCAGCGGCGCCGGCAGATTCACTGGAGCCCCTCGGCCCGCGGGTACGCCGTCCGATCCCCCCAGGGGATCCGGGCCGGCTTGGGAGCGGCCCTGCGCTCGGCCCGGCGGTGCTTCTGCGCCAGGGCTGCTCATCCCTGCACCTTGCGGCTCGCCATCGGAGCAGACTTGATGGCGCGGCCGAGGTTGGCCCTGATGATGCGATCCACGTCGGCATCTGCGGCAGCTTCCGAACGCTCATGCACCTTGGTCTCGATGCTGGCTGCGGGGCGCGTGGCATCGACCAGCGACTTGCCGCTCTGGTCCGACACATCGACGTCCACATTCATCGACAAACCCACGCGCAGCGGATGCTCGGCGACCTGCCTGGCGTCGAGCGCGATGCGCACCGGCACGCGCTGCACGACCTTGATCCAGTTGCCGGTGGCGTTCTGCGCCGGCAGCAGCGCAAAGGCCGCACCAGTGCCGGCCGACAGGCCGACGATCTTGCCGTTGAACTCGACCTTCTTGCCGTAGACGTCGGCCACCAGCTTGGCCGGCTGGCCGATGCGCAGATGATTCAACTGGCCTTCCTTGAAATTGGCGTCGACCCAGACCTGCTGCAGGCCGACCACGGCCATCAGCGGCGCGCCGGCGGCCACGCGCTGGCCCAGTTGCACGCTGCGACGAGCCACCCAGCCGTCCACTGGCGCAGGCAGCTCGGTGCGCTGCATGGCCAGGAAGGCTTCACGCACACGGGCTGCGGCGCGCTGCACATTCGGATGCTGCTCGGCCGGCACGCCGTCGGTCAGCACCTGATTGCTGGAGAGCTGCTCGCGAGCGGCCGACAGTGCCGATTGGGCGGCCGCCACACTGCTGTTGGCGGTGCTGATCTGCGAGAGCACGTGCTCGTATTCTTCGCGGCCGATGGCGCCGGTCTCCACCAGCGGCGCACGGCGCTTGGCGTCCGCCTGCAGGCGAGCAACTTCGCTTTGCGCGCGCTGCACATCGGCTTCGCGCAGCTTGATCTGGGCAGCCAGGGTGCTGTTGTTGGCGTACAGCGTGCGCACTTCGCGGACGGTCTGGGCCAGCTGGCTTTCAGCCTGCTCCAGCGCGACCTTGGCATCCGCCGGGTCCAGGCTCAGCAGGGTCTGGCCGGCCTTCACGTAATCCGTGTCATCTGCATGGATGGCACGCACGGTGCCGCCCACCAGCGGCGTGATCTGCACGACATTGGCCTGCACATAGGCGTTGTCGGTGCTCTCGACCTTGCTGCCGATCAGCTTCTCGTAGGCCATATAGCCGCCGAAGGCGAGCAGCACGGCCACGGTGAGTAAGGTCAGTGCCTTGTTGCGCTTGCCGTTGCGATTGCCGTTGCCGTTGACTGCGGCGGCGGGAGTCGTTTGCTTGCTGTCGTTCATGATGATCTTCTTGCTGAATCAGTTCGTGGTGTCGTTCCAGCCGCCGCCGAGGCTGCGGGCCAGGTTCACTTGGCCAAGGAGGGCCTGGGCGCGCAGGTCCAGCGCCTGCCGCTCCTGCTGCAGCAGCGACAGGCGCGCATTGAGCACGGCCAACTGGCTGCTGAGGCCAGCGCTGCGGCGTTGTTGCGCCAGGTCCAGCAGCCTTTGCGACTGCGCCAGCGACTCGGCCTGCTCGGCCGTCTGGGCGCGCAGCGATTGCAGGCCGGTGTACTGATCGCTGGCATCGCGAACGGCGTCCAGCAACGCAGCGTTGTACGAGGCAACCGCAGCATCGGCCTCAGCCGCCGAGCCCGTCAACTGGGCGCGCAGGCGACCGGTATCGAAGATCGGCAAGCGCAAGGAAGGGCCGAAGCCGTACTGGCGGCTGCCGGCATTGATCAGGTTGTCCAGGCCGATCGAGCTGAACCCGGCGAAGGCGCTCAGCGTCACATTCGGATAGAACTGGGCACGCGATTCCTTGACCTGCTGCGTGGCGGCTTCAACGCGCCATCGCGCAGCCACCAACTCGGGGCGGCGGCCCAGCAGATCGAGTCCCGGTGCCACATCGGCCGGCCAGGGTTGCACAGCGGGCAGCCTGGCTTGCAGGCTGTCCAGCGTCTGCGGTGCCTGGACCGTCAGCGCGGCCAGCTGGTGGCGCAGGATCGTGGCCTGCTCGTTGAGGATCAGGCGCTGGCGGCGCAGCTCGGGCAGCGGCAGCTCGGCATTGCGAAGCTCTTGCGCGCCGTCGAGACCGGCTTCGCTGCGCTGGCGCACCAGGGCAAGCGCCGCCTGGCGCTCGCCCGTCATGCGGTCCAGCAACTCGGCTTGGGCCTGCACCTGAGCCAGCGAAAGATAGGCGCGGCTGATCTGGGTGGCGAGCACGAGGCGGGCTGCGGCCATGTCAGCCTGGCTGGCCTTGTGCTGGCCCAGCGCTGCGTTCAGCGCCGCGGCATGCTTGCCAAAGAAATCCCATTCATGGCTGATGCCTGCCTGCAAGGTGGCCGTGGTTCGGATGGTGCCGGCAATGGGGGGCGGGATCAGCCCATGCTCGGTGTAGCGCTGGCGGCTGGCGTCGAGGCCGAGGCCGACGACGGGCTTGTCTGCAGCAACTGCAGCTTCAACCATCGCCGCCGCCTTGTTCATGCGCGCCTGGACCAGGGCCAGATTGGGCGACTCCGCCAGCGCACGCTCGATCAGCGTGTTCAGCTGCGGGTCCCGGAAGGCGGCCCACCATTGCTGGTCGAAGGCGGCCTTGCTGCTCTCGCTCAGGCCGACCTTGTCAGCGGCCAGCGGCGCTGCGGGCTTGGGCAGCGCCGGAATCTGGGCACAGGCGGCCAGCAATGCAGCGGCCGCAAGCGCCACGAGGGTACGGGAGTGGATCATGGTTGCTTGTCAGTTGATTCGATGTTGCTGCCTTCGGCGGCGCGCAGCGCGTCGCCGTTGATGGCAAGACGCTGCAGCATGGAAACCAGGCTGCGCCATTCCTCGCGCGTGAAGCCGGCGAGCAGCTGGTTGAAGATGTCGGACAGCACGGCGGGCACCTCGGCCGTGGCCTGCTGGCCCTGCTCGGTCATGGTGACGATGACCACACGGCGGTCTTCGTTGCTGCGCTCGCGACGCACCAGGCCCTTGGCCTCCAGGCGGTCCAGCAGCCGGGTCAGCGCGCCAGGGTCGATGTTCAGCTCGGTTGCCAACGTGGCCACCGGGCCTGGGCCTTGCAGCCGCAGGTGCAGCAAGGGCGCCCACTGGGCGTGAGTCAGACCAAGCGGACCCATGTGGCGATCGGCCATGCTGACGATGGAGCCGGTGATGCGCTTGATCAGCCAGCCCAGGCTCTCCTCACGGCGGTAGCTCTCGGCGCTGTAGAACTTGACGGGTTTGGGTGCCATGGGCGAAGAATTTAATTGCCTAGGCAATGATTGTCAAGGCAATTAATCGCTGACAATGCCCGGCAGGCTTGCTTTGCGCCCGACTCGCCCCACCTGGACCCGCCATGACCGACGCCTCCCGACACGAACTCAGCAAGGCCGCGCCGAGCGCCTTGCGCGGCCTCCTGCCTTTTCTTCGCCCCTATCGCGGCCGCATCATTGCCGCCGTGCTTTTCCTGGTGCTGGCGGCGCTGACCACGCTGGCCTTCCCGCTGGCGCTGAAGGGTCTGATCGACCAGGGTCTGGTTGCCGCAGACCAGGGCGCGCGCATCATGGCCTTGCGCGAGCACTTCCTGGCGCTGTTCGGCGTAGGTGCCCTGCTCGGCATCTTCTCTGCCCTGCGCTTCTATTCCGTGACCTGGCTGGGCGAGCGCGTGACGGCGGACCTGCGAACCGCCGTCTATTCCCATGTGCTGAAGCAGAGCCCTGAATTCTTCGAGACCACACAGACCGGTGAAGTCCTGAGCCGCATCACCACCGACACCACGGTCGTGCAGACCCTGGTCGGCTCCAGCCTGTCGATGGGCCTGCGCAATACGGTGATGGGCATTGGCGCGATGGTGATGCTGGTCGCCACCAACCCCTATGTGATGACGCAGGTACTGGGCATCCTCGTGCTCGTGGTGCTGCCGGCGATCTATTTCGGTCGCCGCGTGCGCAAGCTCAGTCGGGCCAGCCAGGACCGCGTGGCCGACACCAGCGCCATCGCCGCCGAGGTGCTCAATGCGGTGACCGTGGTCCAGAGCTACACGGCCGAGCGCCGCGAGGCCGAGCGCTTCGCCAGCGCCAGCGAGAGCGCCTTCGACACTGCTCGCAAGCGCACCCGCGTGCGTTCGCTGCTGGTCGCATTCATCATCACCGCCACCTTTGGCTCCCTGATCTGGGGGCTCTATCAGGGCACGCAGGCGGTGATTGCCGGCAAGATCACGGCTGGGCACCTGGGCCAGACGGTGGTCTACGTCACGCTGCTGGTGTCGAGCGTGGCCGTGCTTTCGGAGGTCTGGGGTGACATGCTGCGCGCCGCCGGCGCCACCGAGCGCCTGGTCGAACTGCTCAACACCCAAAGCCCGGTTCGCGAGCCGGTCAAGCCACTGGCTCTGCCGCCCGCGAGCGGCGGCTCTTCGGTGCAGATCGAAGGCCTGCGATTCAACTATCCCTCGCGGCCTCTTCACCCCGCGCTCGATGAGGTGTCGCTGGACATCGCACCCGGCCAGACCGTGGCCCTGGTCGGCCCGAGCGGCGCCGGCAAGAGCACTGTCTTCCAATTGCTTCTGCGCTTCTACGACGCCCAGTCCGGCCAGGTCCGGCTCGATGGCATCCCCATCCGCGACCTGCCGCTGAGCGAGTTGCGCGCTCGCATCGGCCTGGTGCCGCAGGACAGCGTGATCTTCTCCGCCAATGCGATGGAGAACATCCGCTACGGCAAGCCAGGAGCCACGGACGAAGAAGTGATGGCCGCGGCCAAGGCCGCCTTTGCCGACGACTTCATCCGCAAGCTGCCCGAGGGTTACCAGACCTTCCTTGGCGAACGCGGTGTGCGGCTTTCAGGCGGCCAGCGCCAACGCATCAGCATTGCCCGCGCGATGCTGAAGAACCCGCCGCTGCTGCTGCTGGACGAAGCCACCAGCGCGCTGGATGCTGAAAGCGAGCGCATGGTGCAGGCGGCACTGGAGGTCGCCATGCGAGACCGCACGACCCTCGTGATCGCCCACCGCCTGGCCACGGTTCAGCGGGCAGACCGCATCGTCGTGCTGGACCAGGGCCGCATCGTCGAACAAGGCCGGCATGAGGAGCTGGTGCAGGCCGGTGGCGTGTACGCACGGCTGGCGGCGCTGCAGTTTCAGGGCTGAGCAAGGAGCGAGCGGGCGCCTTGCAGCCAGGGTGCCCCCTGGGTTCGGGGATGTGTTCGCTGCTCGCCGCGCTTGGGGCCCTTAAACTCAGGGCGTCCCCTTGCCTGCCCCATGCGTCCTGGTTCCTTCCCCCCCCTCGCTGCCCAGCCCTGCCGAATCCTGGCCTGCATGTGCGTCGCTGTCGGGCTGTTGGTCAGGCCGGCCGCCGCCGCAGAGGCGCCGCGCACGCTTGCGCAGGCCCAGACCGGCTTGACGACAGCCGAACTGGTGAACGCCATCCTGGGGTACACGGTCTGGATCGAACCGGATCGCAACGGACTGCTACTCTGTGTCAGCCGTGGCGCTGTGGACGCTGAGGCCATCCTTGCCCATGCCAAGCTCCTGCGCCTGCGCTGGCCGGTGTCGGGCCGCACCATAGAGCCGGACGAGCCGCCACCCGCTCCCTGTGACGTGATCATCTTCGAGGGTTGGCAAGCGCTGCCGCAGCGGCAAGCCTTGCGCAGCCTGGCGGGGCGTCCCGTGCTCAGCATCGGCCAAGGCAGCGAATTCTGTAGTGATGGCGGGTTGTTCTGCCTGACGCCGGATCGCGCAGGGCTGCGATTCGAGGTCAACCTCGATGCGGTGTCGCGCAGTGGGCTGCGGGTTCATCCGCAGGTACTGCGCCTCGCGCGCCCCCGGCCGCAAGGGGGAGTCGGATGAACACGGACCTGCGCTCGTCCCCACTGCCCTCGGTGGCGTCGGTGCTGCGGCGTGCCCAGCTGCGGGTTGCCTTCCTGACCCTGCTGGTGGTCGGCTCGGTGCTGATCGTCGGGATGCTGGTGTCCTTGCGGCTCAACCAGCTCAAGCACTTGAACCTCGCGGCCCAGTCGCTCGCCTACACGAGCGAGGCCACCGTGGTATTCCGGGACGCGCACTCGGCCACCGAGCTGCTGGCCGATGCCGGAGCGCGCGACGAGCTCGCGGGTGCACGCATCGTGCTCGCTTCGGGCGCGACGCTTGCACAATGGCAGCGGCAGACGCGCTGGCCGAGGCTCGAGGCCGTGGTCGACACCTTGTTGCCGCTGCATGCCGAGGCCGAAATACGCTTCCAGTCGCAAGTGGTGGGTCGTCTGCAGCTGCGTGGCGATGTTGCCCCGCTTCTGGTGGCCCTGGGCTGGTCGCTCGCCGCCGCTGCACTAGGGATGCTGTTGAGCGGGGAGGCTGTCATGCTGATGACCCGGCGCCTCACGCAGATGATCGAGGCACCCCTGATCGATCTGGCAGCGCAGTCCCGCTACGTTCGCGAGGCCAGGGCCTACGGGACCCGGGTCCAGGGCGCTTCCATTCGGGAGATTGACGCGCTCGCCAACGACTTGAACGCGCTGCTGGACGAGGTTCAGGCGCACGAGGCTGAGCTGCTCCACCGGCACGAAGCCTTGCAGTCCGACCATGCCGACCTCGCGGAACGTGCCAGCCGCGACTCGCTGACCGGTGTGGCCAACCGCGCGCATTTCGAGCGCCGGCTGGACGAGGCGCTGGCGCGGGCCGAGGCAGGCGGCACGCGGCTGGCGCTCTTGTTCATCGATGCCGACAGGTTCAAGCAGATCAACGACCAGCATGGCCATGAGGCGGGCGATCAGGTGCTCATCGCGCTGGCGCAACGTGTTCGCAGCGCCGTGCGCGAGCACGATCTGGTGGCACGTTTGGGGGGCGACGAGTTCGTGGTCCTGATCGAGCCCTTGCGCCATGCCGATGATGCTCCGCGTGTGACGCAGCAAATAGAGGCGCTGGTGGTGCGCCCACTGGCCCTGCCGACAGTGGCGGGCACCATCGAGATCACGCCTGGCGTCAGCGTCGGCCTGTCCCTCTATCCTGAACATGGGCGCAGCGCTGAAGCCCTGCTCAGGCACGCGGATGAATCCATGTACCGACGCAAGCGCGTGCGCCGGCTCAACCTTGCCGAGCCGGCTGTGAGCGACGTCTCGAAAGACTGAGCTCGTATTTGCAAGGACCCGGCTCGGCCCATTTGCCTCCACAAGCCCATGAAGTTGATCCCACGCCGAAGCCTTCTCTGCCTGCCCCTGTCGGTCTTCGCCGCGGCCTGCCAGCAGGCGCCTCTGCAGGCCCCTGAGGCCTCGCGCCGTCAGCCCCTGACGACGCCTCAGGCGCGTGTGCTGCGAGAGCTGGGCTTTGAGCCGGTGGGCGACGACTGGTCACTGAACCTGGCGGCCAGCGTGCTGTTCGATTTCGACTCCGATCAGGTTCGCGCTTTGCAGAAACAGCAACTTGAGCGCATCGGCCGCACCCTTGCCCAGGTTGGTCTGCTGGGCCTTCGTGTGGAGGGCCACAGCGACAACGTCGGCGACGCCGACTACAACAAGCGGCTGTCCTTGCGTCGCGCCGTCTCCGTCGCGCAGGTCCTGGCCAGTGCAGGCCTGGATCGAGCCCATTTGCCGACGCAGGGCTTTGGCAGCGCCAAGCCAATTGCCGACAACGGCAACGAATCCGGCCGGGCGCAGAACCGCCGCGTGGTGCTGATCGCCCCCTCGCTCTAGGCGGGCAGGGCCGAAACCCTGCGCAGCAACGCGCGCGTGGCCGCACTGCGTCAGAATCGCCGCCATGACCATGCGCACCCTTGTCGAACTGCTGGTCCAGCATGGCATGCTGCTGGTTTTCCTCGTTACCTTTGCAGCACGGGTCGGCCTGCCGGTGCCGGCGGCTCCCCTGCTCGTGGTGGCCGGAGGGCTGGCAGCGACCGGCGACATCTCCTGGCCGGCCGCTTTGGCTGCGGCCATGGCGGCCAATCTGCTGGGCGACGCGGTCTGGTTCCAGGCCGGCCGCGCCTACGGTTACCGGGTGATGAAGCTCCTGTGCCGCATCTCGCTGTCGCCGGACTCCTGTGTGCGGCAGAGCGAATCGATGATCGCGCGCTGGGGCGGCAGCTCGCTGCTGGCGGCGAAGTTCCTCCCCGGCATTTCTGTCGTGGCTGCGCCCATGGCTGGCGCGCTGGGCATGAGCTTTCTGCGCTTTCTGGGCTTCGACCTCTTTGCCGCGCTGCTGTGGAGCGGCATCTTCCTTGGGCTGGGCCTGCTCTTGAGCGAGCAGATCCAGCAGACCTTGGACATGCTGGCCAACGCGGGCATGGCGGCGGCAGCAGCCATCGCGATGATCATCGTGGCGCTGGTGTTGCGCCGCTGGTGGCGGCGACGCCGCTTTCTGCGCGATGTGGAGTCGCCGCGCATCTCGGTCAGCGACGCCTTTGCCCTGATCCAGCAAGGCCGGGAGCCGATCTTTGTCGACGTGCGTGGCGAGGCCAGCCGGGCTGCCGACCCGCGTCGCATTCCTGGGGCGCTGTCGCTCGATCAGCTCCGCAACCGGCGTGAGCAGGGGCTCGGGTTCTCGGTGGATACCGAGGTCGTTCTCTACTGCAATTGCCCCAACGAGGTGACTGCCGCCATTGCGGCCAATACCCTGCTCAGCCAGGGCTTCACCCGTGTCCGCGCATTGACCGGCGGCCTGGATGGCTGGGAAAGAGCCGGCCGCCCTTTGGCGGGCACCACCGCTGTCGCCGCTGAATAGAATCCACCTCCATGCAGCCCACCTCCTCCCAGTACGAAGACTTCATGCGCCATGTCTACGAGCATGGCGTGTCCAAGAGCGACCGCACCGGCACCGGCACGCGGAGCGTGTTCGGCCATCAGATCCGCTTCGACCTTGCCAAGGGCTTCCCGCTGGTGACCACCAAGAAGGTGCACCTGAAGTCCATCATCCTGGAGCTGCTGTGGTTCCTGCGCGGTGACTCGAACGTGAAGTGGCTGCAGGAGCGCGGCTGTACGATCTGGAACGAATGGGCGCGCGAGGACGGCTCGCTGGGCCCGGTGTACGGCGTTCAGTGGCGCAGCTGGCCCAAGGCAGACGGCAGCCATGTGGACCAGATCGCCGAGGTGGTGAAGCAGCTCAAGACCAACCCCGATTCGCGCCGCATCATCGTGAGCGCCTGGAACGTGGCCGAGCTGGACCAGATGGCGCTGATGCCCTGCCACGCGTTCTTCCAGTTCTATGTGGCGGACGGCAAGCTTTCGTGCCAGCTGTATCAACGCAGCGCCGACATCTTCCTGGGTGTGCCCTTCAATATCGCGAGCTATGCGCTGCTCACGCAGATGCTGGCGCAGCAGTGCGACCTGGAGCTGGGTGACTTCATCTGGACCGGCGGCGACTGCCACATCTACAGCAACCATTTCGAGCAGGTTCAGACGCAGTTGTCGCGCACGCCGCTGCCCTACCCGACGATGAACATCAAGCGCCGCCCGGCTTCGATCTTCGACTACGAGTTCGAGGACTTCGAGCTGCTGGGCTATGAATCGCATCCAGCGATCAAGGCGCCTGTTGCTGTATGACCGAGGTCACATTAATCGCTGGCGTGGCCAGCGATGGCGCCATCGGCCGCAACAACGAATTGCTGTGGCGCTTGCCTGAGGACATGGCTCACTTCAAGGCCTTGACGCTGGGCCATCCGGTCATCATGGGTCGCAAGACCTGGGATTCGCTGCCCGAGCGCTTCCGGCCGCTGCCGGGGCGCCGCAACCTCGTCTTGAGCCGGCAAGCGGGTCTGTCGCTGAGCGGCGCGGAAGTCCATGCCGGGCTGGATCGCGCCTTGCAGACCTGCAGCGAAGCTCCGCAGGTCTTCATCATCGGCGGGTCGCAAGTCTATGCAGCCGCCCTGCCCCTGGCTGACAGCCTGGAGCTGACCGAGGTCGAGGCCGAGTACGCCGACGCCGACGCGCATTTCCCGGTCTGGGATCGGCAGGTTTTCAACGAGGTATCACGCGAGCGCCATGCCAACGCTGCGGGCCTGGTCTTCCATTTCGTGCGCTACGAGCGCCAAGACAAGAACAAGAAGGAAATCTGAGATGTCCGGACACGGATTCCATGTGCACGGCCCGCATGACCATGAGCTGGAACATGCGGCCCAGCACGAGCCCAAGGGCCTTGCCGGCCAGCTGGCAGTGATCACGGCCATCCTGGCCACGGTGGGCGCGATGTTCTCCTACATGGGCGGCGCCACCCAGGCCAATGCCGGCCTCTACAAGAACGACGCGGCGATCAAGAAGACCGAGGCCGCCAACAAGTGGGCCTACTTCCAGGCCAAGAGCGGCAAGCAGAACCTGACCGAGATCGCCATGGACCTGGCGCCCACGGAAGAGCAGAAGGCCAGGTACCGGAGCAAGATCGAGCGCTACGAAAGCGAGAAGAACCAGATCAAGGCCGAAGCCGAGAAGCTGGAAGCCGAATCGGCCGAATGGGACCACAAGAGTGCCGAGCAACTGCATCAGCATCACCGCTGGGCACAGGCCACCACCGCGCTGTCGGTCTCCATCGCCCTGGCCGCCATCGCGCTGCTGACCAAGAAGCGCTGGATGGAAGTGGCCACCATCGCCATGGGTCTGGTCGGCATCGCGCTGGGCGGCGTGGCCTGGTTCCACCTCTGACAAGGACCTGCAGATGAAGTTCGCGACCTGGAATGTCAATTCGCTGGCCGTGCGCCTGCCGCAGGTGCTGGACTGGCTGGCCGCCAATCCGGTCGATGCGCTGGTGCTGCAGGAAACCAAGCTGACTGACGACAAGTTCCCGACCATGGAAATCGGCGCAGCCGGCTACCAGGTGCAGTGGTTCGGCCAGAAGACCTACAACGGCGTGGCACTGATCAGCAAGAAGCCGGCGGACGCCGTGGTGAAGAACATCCCGGGCTTTGCCGACGAGCAGGCCCGCGTGATCGCTGGCACCGTCGATGGCGTGCGCGTAATCGGCGGCTACTTCCCGAATGGTCAGGCCCCCGACAGCGAGAAGTTCGTCTACAAGATGGCCTGGCTCAATGGCCTGCGCGCCTGGCTGGCTGACGAGCTGAAGACGCACGAGAAGCTGGTGCTGATGGGCGACTTCAACATCACGCCGGACGATCGCGATGTCTACGACCCCGTGGCCTGGGCCGGCCAGATCCACTGCACACCCGAAGAGCGGGCGCATTTCCAGGGTCTGATCGAGATGGGCATGGTGGACGCCTTCCGGCTCTTCGAGCAGCCCCCCAAGAGCTGGAGCTGGTGGGACTACCGCAACCTCGCGTTCCGCAAGAACCAGGGCCTGCGCATCGACCACATCCTGGTTTCCAAGGCCATGCAAGAGTCGGTCAAGTCCTGCGTGATCGACAAGCTGCCGCGCAAGAACGAGCGACCGAGCGACCATGCGCCGGTGATCGTCGAGATCGACGTCTGATCAGCCCGCCGTCCGCGCCCTGAGGGCATCGCGCAGCTCGGCCCAGCTGTAGCTGGCCTGCGCGGCCAGCAGGCCGAGCTTGCCGAAGACCGGCGTCAGGCCATAGCGGTTCAGGGCAACAGGCAAGGCTTTGCGGCCTTGAATGGCATCGGCCAGCAGTTCGCCGGCCACCGTCGTCGGTGCCACGCCATGGCCGCCAAAGGCCTGGGCAAACCACAGACCCGGCGCCAGCTCGCCTATCTGCGGCATCTTGTGGCGGGCATAGCTCATCAGGCCGCTCCAGGCATGCTCGATAGGCACGCCGGCCAATTGCGGATAGACCTTCAGCATGTCGGCACGCAGCAGCTCGGCGATGCGCTCCGGCGCTCGCTCCAGCGTCGAGATGCGGCCACCCCACAGCAAGCGGCGGTCGGGCATCAGGCGGTAGTAGTCGAAGGCGAAGCGGTTGTCGTAAAGCGCCGCGGGCGTGCGGATCGGATTCAGCGCTTCAGACAGCGGCTCGGTGGCCATGACATAGGTGGCGATCGGCAGGCGTGCGCCCGTGAGCTCGGGCAGCAGGCCTTGCAGATATCCGCCACCGGCGATAACGACTTGCTGCGCATCGAGGCTGGCGCCGTTCTCGGTCCAGAGTCGAAAGCCTCCGCCGGCCTGCGGCTCGATGCGCGCCAGCGCACTGTGCTCATGAACTCCGCCGCCCTCGGCCTCGATGGCCTGCGCCAGGCCCAAGGCGTACTTCAGTGGATGGAAGTGAAACGCGTCCCGCTCCATCAGGCCGCTGCCGTAGCGCTCGCTGTCCAGCCATGCGCGCACTTGCGTGCCATCGATCTCGTCCCAGATCGTGCCGAAATGCTCCTGCAGGAATTCGCGCTGCGCCTGCATCTCGGCCTCTGCGCGCGCGCTGCCGCGGAACCAGTTCACGAGCAGCGCCCCGCCCTCGACGCGGTCGCAGGCAATGGCGTGCCGCTCGATGCGCTCGCGTATCAGGCCGACGGCCGATCGGCTCAGGGCGTAGAGCTCGCGGGCCGGGCCAGGGCCGAGGTCCATGAGCAGTTCACGCGCATCGCGGCTGTAGCCACCGAACACGAAGCCGCCGTTGCGGCCGGAGGCACCGTGGCCGATGCTCCTGGCTTCAAGCACCGCGACGTTGCGCGTGCCGCGTTCCTGCAATCCTCTCGCGGTGGCGAGGCCGGCAAAGCCGCCGCCGACGACAGCAACCTCGACATGAGCGCCTGCGCTGGAAAGGGGCGAAAAGTTGATCTGCGGAGCGGTGGCGGCGTAGTAGCTGGCGTGCTTTGAGTCGGTGGCAAAAGGCATGCAGCTATTCTGCCGCCGCTTCCTCGCGCATCAGGGCCAGGCATTCATCAAGCAAGGCATGCAAGCGCCGCACGCGCTCATCTCCGAGGGTCGCATTCACCGAGAGCTGCGCCCGCTTCCAGTCTGCCTTCATCTCGGCGCGCTTGGCGCGGCCGGCAGTCGTTACCTGAACAAGCAGGCTGCGCGCATCCTCGCCGGGCAGTTGCTCCACCAAGCCGGCATTGACCAGGGGTTGCAGGTTGCGGCTGAGCGTCGAGGCATCGAGCCCCATGCGCCTTGCCAACTGGCCTGGCGCCAAGGGGCCGAGATGGTCGATGTGCGAGAGCAGTGAGTACTGCGTGGTCTTGAGCCCGGTTTCGCTGAAATAGGGCTCGCAATGCTGAGACACCAGCCGCGTCAGCTGGCGCAGCTTGAAGTTGGTGCAACCCTGCGGACTCGCGGGCTTCTCGGTGCGGCTTGCCATCATTTCATTGTATCTACAATAATTGCAGCTACAACCGTTTTGGAGCCAGGCATGGACCAGCCCGTCAATCACGATCAAGTGCTGCAGCAATGGATGGCTGATGAGGCGGTCATCCGCGCTCGCATCCAGCCTAGCGGTGTTTCTCGACCCGACCAGGTGCGCGGCCGCACCGGCCTGCAGATGATGGAAGCGATGCTGGCCGGCGACCTGCCGCCGCCGCCGATTGCGGAGACGCTGGACTTCGGCCTGGTCTCAGTGGCCTTCGGCGAGGCGATTTTCCAGGGCAAGCCGCAGCGCCGCCACTACAACCCGATGGGCAGCGTGCATGGCGGCTGGTACGCCACCCTGCTCGATTCAGCGCTGGGCTGCGCGGTTCACACGACCATGCCGATCGGCCGCGGTTACACGACGCTGGAGTTCAAGGTGAACCTCGTGCGCGCACTCAACGAGAAAGTGCCGCTGGTGCGTGCCATCGGTCGCGTGGTGCACGGCGGCAAGCAGGTGGCCACGGCCGAGGCGGACCTGGTGGGGCATGACGGGCGCCTGTATGCGCACGCGAGCACCACCTGCCTGGTGTTCGACTTACCGCAGGGATGAAGCGGCCTTGGCCAGCGCGGTGATGCGGCCCCAGTCGCCCGCATCCATCGCGTCCTGCGGCGTGAGCCACGAGCCACCGCAGACTTTGACGTTCGGCAGCGAGAGGAACTGCGGCGCCGTCTCTGGCGTAATGCCGCCAGTCGGGCAGAACGCGATGTCCGGGAACGGGCCCGACAAGGCCTTGAGCAGATTCACGCCGCCCACCGCCACAGCCGGGAACAGCTTCAGGAACTGGAAGCCGGCGCTGCTGGCCTGCATCACTTCGCTGGCGGTCGAGACGCCCGGCAGCAATGGCAGGCCAAATTCCTTGCAGGCTGCGGCCAGTGCGTCGGTGTAGCCGGGGCTGACGCCGAACTGGCAGCCGGCATTCTTGGCTGCCTGCACATCGGCCGGCGTACGCAAGGTGCCGGCGCCGACGATGGCATCAGGCACCGCGCGGGCCATCGCTTCCATTGCTTTCAATGCGACCGGCGTACGCAGCGTCACTTCAAGCACGCGCACGCCACCGGCCACCAGGGCTTGCGCCAGGGGCACGGCATGCTCCAGCTTCTGGATCACGATGACGGGGATGACGGGGCCGTGGCTGGCCAGGCTGAGGGTGTTTGTGCTCATTGCTTTCACAGCCAGGTGATGGCGCCTTCTTCGGCGGTCTTGACATTGCGGCGCATGCCGCCGAACAGTTCGCGGCCAAGGCCATGGGCGTTTTCGTCGGCTTGCTCGGCGCTGATCTGCGCTTGCTCGCGGGCAGCCCATTCGGCAACGGAAACCAGCGCCAGCAGCTCGCCGGTCGTGGCGTCGAGCCGCACCAGATCGCCATCGCGCAGCTTGCCCAGTGGCCCGCCGGCCAGGGCTTCAGGCGACACATGGATGGCCGCTGGCACCTTGCCCGATGCGCCACTCATGCGACCGTCGGTGACTAGCGCCACTTTGTAGCCCTTGCCCTGCAGGACGGCCAGCGGCGGCGTCAGCTTGTGCAGCTCGGGCATGCCATTGGCTTGCGGGCCCTGGAAACGCACGACGACGATGACGTCGCGCTCCAGCTCGCCTTCCTTGAAGGCGTTCAGCATGCTTTCCTGGTCCGTGAAGATGCGCGCCGGTGCCTCCACGATGTGGCGGTCTTCCGGCACCGCCGAGACCTTGATCACCGCGCGGCCCAGATTGCCCGCCAGCAGCTTCAAGCCGCCCGTGGCGCTGAAAGGCGCGGCAGCCGTGCGCACGACCGAATCATCCTTGCTCGCCGCTGGCAGGTCCTCCCAACCCACGCCCTGCTCGCTCGCAACCGGCAGGCGGGTGAAGGGGCGCAACGACTTGCCCGCAACGCTCAGGACATCCTCGTGCATCAGCCCTGCATCCAGCAGCTCGCGGATCACGAAGCCCGGGCCGCCCGCGGCCTGGAACTGGTTCACGTCGGCCGAGCCATTGGGGTACACGCGAGAGAGCAGCGGCACAACGCCGGACAGCTCGGAGAAGTCGCTCCAGTCGATCAGGATGCCGGCCGAACGCGCCACGGCCACCCAGTGGATCAGGTGATTGGTCGAGCCGCCGGTGGCCAGCAAGGCCACCATCGCATTGACGATCACGCGCTCATCGACCAGATGGCCGATGGGCGTGTAGTCGTTCTTCGGGGTGATGCGCAGCGCGGTGCGCACGGCTTCGCGGCTCAGGCGTTCGCGCAACGGGTCATGCGGATGGACGAAGGCTGCGCCGGGCACATGCAGGCCCATGGCCTCGAGCAGCATCTGGTTGCTATTGGCCGTGCCGTAGAAGGTGCAGGTACCGGCACCGTGATAGGCGGCCGACTCAGCCTTCAGCAGCTCCTCGCGGCCGACCTTGCCCTGCGCATAAAGCTCGCGCACCTTGGCCTTGTCGTTGTTCGAGAGGCCCGAACTCATCGGGCCGGCCGGCACAAAGACACAGGGCAGATGACCGAAGTGCAAGGCGCCGATCAGGAGGCCGGGGACGATCTTGTCGCAGATGCCCAGCAGGAGCGCGGCATCGAACACATCGTGCGACAGCGCGATGGCCGTGCTCATCGCGATGGTGTCGCGCGAGAACAGGCTCAGCTCCATGCCCGGCAGGCCTTGCGTCACGCCGTCGCACATCGCCGGCACGCCACCGGCCACCTGCACCGTGGCGCCCTGCTTTGCCGCTTCGTCGCGGATCAGCGCCGGATAGCCCTCATAGGGCTGGTGGGCCGAGAGCATGTCGTTGTAGGCCGTGACGATGGCCAGGTGCGGCGCCTTCTCGGCGACGATTCGAAGCTTGTCGTTGGCTGGCATGGCGGCTACTGCGTGGGCCACGTTGGCGCAGCCCATGCGCTCGACGCCACGCTTGCGGCCAGCGAGTTTGTCGATGCCATCCAGATAGCGTTCGCGCGTGGCAGCGCTGCGCTGACGGATGCGCTCCGTCACTTCGGTCAATGTCTTGTGAGTCATGCAGCACGCGACGATGTAACTCGCCCGGGTGAAATCAAGTAACCATATTACAGGAGCCAGGGCAGCTCCAGGTTACAGACCGGGTACGTCGTGCCTTGCGCTCAGCTGCCTGAACTGAGTCTCTCGCGGGCCTGCTCCCCGCGCAAGCGAGCCAGGTCCTCGACGGTATCGACGTCCACGAGCACGCCAGCGTCTTCCACCTCGACGGCCTGGGCCGGATAGCGGGCCAGCAGGCGGCGTGCGCCTTCATCGCCTTCCAGTGCCACCAGCTCGGAATAGAGCTCGGCGCTGAAACCGACTGGATGCCCGCGCATGCCGCGGTACTGGGCAAACGCGACCGGGTATTGCTCGATGGCTTCAGCCACGGCCAGCAGTGTCTCGGGCCTCAAGAGGGGCATGTCACCCGGGACGATCAGCCAGCCCTCGGCATCGCCTGTCGCGGCCACGCCCGCCGCTATCGAGAAACCCATGCCCAAAGGATTGGGGCGGCCACTGCTGGCCAGCTCCGGCACCTTGATCACGTCACCCGCACCTATCAGGCCGGCAACCATGGGCGCAAGCTTCTCGCTGCTGACCACGACCACGCGCAACTTGGTTTCGAGCGCATGGGCAACGGTGCGAGAGAGCAGCGTGCCCGTGCCCAGACTTTGTTCGAGCTTGTGCCCGTTGCCGCGAAAGCGCAGGCCGCGTCCTGCGGCGAGGACGACGACAACGGGTCGTCGTTTCATCATCGGTACTTCCTTGGTCTGCGGCAGACGGCCAGCAGGGCCGCCGGTTGCCGATGGGGTGAAGCATGACGTGCGAGCAGCGCACGAACCATAGGGGCCTGCACTTAAGGGAAGGTCTCCATTAGGAGGCTGGAATATTGGGGAGGGGCATACTTCCACCCATGAGCAAACTCTCTGACATGCGCAAGAGCTACGAGCGCGCCGAACTCGACGACGAAGCCGCTGCAGGCGAGCCCCTGGCCCAGTTCCAGGCCTGGTTCGATGAGGCGTTGAAGGTCGATGTCTCCGAGCCCAACGCGATGACCGTGGCCACCGTGGGCACAAACGGTCGTCCGTCGACCCGCATCGTGCTGGTCAAGGACTTCGACGCCCGTGGTCTGGTCTGGTACACCAACTACGACAGCCGCAAGGGCCAGGAACTGGCCCTACATCCCTTCGCCGCCCTGCAATTCCACTGGGTGGAGCTGGAGCGGGTGGTGCGCATCGAGGGCCGTGTCGAGAAGGTCGAGAGCGAGCAGTCCGACGAGTACTACAAGTCACGACCGCTCGACTCGCGCCTCGGCGCCTGGGCATCGCCCCAGTCGCAGGTGATCAGCTCGCGCGCGGTGCTCGTCGCCAACGCGGCCAAGGCCGCGGTCCAGCATGGCTTGAATCCTTCGCGCCCGCCGAACTGGGGCGGCTACCGCCTGGTGCCCGAGTACTGGGAGTTCTGGCAGGGCCGCCGCTCGCGGCTGCATGACCGCTTGTGCTACCGCTTGCAGCCAGACGGCCAGTGGCTGCGCGAGCGACTGGCCCCCTGAACCTGCATTTTCAGAAGCGGATCTGCACCCCGGTCTGGGCCGCGCGGCCCGGCAGCGGCGCATAGCCACGAATGGTGAGTGGGCTGCTGGCGCTGTAGGCCAGCTGGTTGCTGATGTTGTCAAGGCGCAGATACCAGAGCGCATCGCTCTCGCCGATGCGGAACTGCCGCGCCAGTGCCAGACGCACCATGCCATAGCCCGGCGTTGCCTGGTCCAGCGCCGGCACGCGGTCCTGGCGAGCCACGCCGCGCCATTCAACGCGGCTGGACCAGGGCCCCTGGCGCCATTCGGCCGACAGCACGGCCTTCATCGGCGCCAGGCGCGGCAAGGCCTCGCCGGTGGCCAGTTCGATGCCGCGCACGCTGTCAAGTGAAGCGTTCAGACGCAAGCTGCCGGCAGCCAGCTTCCACTCCTGGTGGGCTTCGACCTCGAAGCCCTGCATCTGGGCGCGTACGCCACGGTACGCGTAAACCGGTTGCTCCTCCTCTTGCTCGCCGGTGGCTTGCAGGGTGATGTAGTTCGAGAACCGGGTCCGATAGAGGCTCAAGCGCACGCCAGCACCGCCCTGCTCCCAGTCGAGGCTCAGCTCCGAGCCGCGCGCCTTCTCCAGGCCCAGTTGGTTATCACCAATCTCAAAGGCGCCACTGGCCACATGCGCGCCATTGGCGTAGAGCTCAGCGAAGGTCGGGGCTCGCTCGCTCCGGTTCAGGTTGAGTGAAAGTTCCCACTGCGAAGAAAGGTGCCAGTTCGCGCTGAGCGAGAGGCTGCCGGGCTTGAAGCGGCGCTGGTCCGGCGCGCCGAAACGCGGTGACTCGGCATCGGCGCTGTCACCATCCGAATTGACGCGGACCTGCTCGCGTCGGCCGCCGGCGCTCAGGTGCCAGTCGCCGAGCTGCAGCTGCTCAAGCAGAAAGACTGCGGCGCTGCGCGTCCGGGTCGTCGGCACCAGCGCCTCCTCGCCGAGGGCCGAGAAGTCGCTGCGCTCGATCTGTGTGCCCACGACGCCGCGCAGCAGCCCGATGGGCGCGTGCTCGGCCTCGATGCGCAGGTCCTTGCCCCGGCTGTTGAAGATGGTGCCCACGGCGCCGTCGCCCTCCAGCTCGCGGTGCTCATAGCGGCTGGTGGAGGCCTGCCATTGCAGGCGGCGCAAGGGCCCGTCGTTCCAGCGGAATTCACCGGCATTGGCCACGCGCTCGCGCTGCATCTTGATCCTGATGTCGGGTTCTACGGTCACGCCGTAGTCGGTTTGATGGCTGTCCAGCGAGAGGCCCACATAGCCATTGCTGAACTGGCGCGAACCACCCAGCGCGCCGCCCTTGCTGTCGCTGGCCGAGTTGCGAACGCGGCTGCCGGTCGCGCCCTCAGGGTCCGTGAATCGCGGCACGCGCAGGTCATCGGTGCGGCGGCCGGCCAGGTCGGCATGCCAGGCCCAGTCACCCCAGCCGCCGTCCAGCACCGCAGCGGCGCTGCGCTCGCCATTGGCGCCACCCAGACGGAATTCGGAGACACCGCTGAGCGAGGTCTGACGCTGGCGCGGGATGCGGTTGTCCAGCGTATTGACCACGCCGCCAAGGGCATTTCCACCGTAGAGCAACGCAGAGGCGCCACGCAGCACCTCGACCCGCTCGATCACGAGCGGGTCCATGGGCACGGCATGGTCGAAGCTGAGGGTCGAGGCATCGACCGAGGCGCCCGAGTTGCTCAGCAGACGGATGCGATCACCGTCGAGGCCGCGGATGGTCGGCCGGTTGGCGTTGGGGCCGAAGTAGGTCGAGCTGACGCCGGACAGACCGCCGAGCGTGTCGCCCAGCGAGGTACCACGTTGGAGTGTCAGCTCGTCGCCGGCCAGGCTGCGCAATTGGCCCGGAGCTTCGCTGCTGCGCAGCGGATTGCCGGTCACGACGACGGTGCCGAGCTTCTCGGTGGAATTCGCGGCTGCGCCCCTGGCGGCGGGCGCTGCGGCGGGGGCGTTGTCGGCCTGGGCGACATGGGGGAGGCAGGCCAGGGCCAGCGCGCTCAACGTAAACAGCTTGGGGTTTTGGGACTTGAACATGGATGGAAGACTCAGCGGGCGCCCAGGCTCGAACGAGCCGGGCGCGAATGCACCTCAGCCCCACACCGACCCGAACGGCCGACGCAAGGCGCCTGATGGAGTTCAGGCCTGGGAGGGAGGGCCGCGGGCCCGGATGACCGCTGGCGCGGTCTCGGTCAAGCCAGCAGGCAGGGCCTGTGGCGCCGCATGTGCGGTGCCGATCCCCTGCCAGGCCGGTGGCGCACAGTCGAAGCCGAGCTGCTGGTTGAGCTGGTCGAACAGCTGGCAGTCCTTGCTGCCGACATCGTGGCCCAGGGCCTGCTCTTTCAGTTCCAGCTTCTGGCCGTGAACCAGGCCGTGCCATTGGCCTAGGGCCTGGGTGGCCAGCACCGTCGCGGCCAGCCATAGCACCAGCCAGCCGAGGCGGCGGGTGCGTTGGCGCAGACGGTGGAGCGAGACTTGCATGGCGGTGCGATTATGCCGGGGCAGGCGGTCTTACTCAGTGTCGTTCCGCATGAGCCGTGCGAAGGTCTTGCGGAACTTCTCGACCTTGCCTGCCACGACAAAGGCGCAATAGCCCTGGTCTGGATGGCGGGCGTAGTAGTGCTGGTGATAGGGCTCGGCCGGCCAGTAGTCGCGAATCGGCGCCAATTCCGTGACCACCTTGCCGGTGTTGGCCTGCTGCACTTCATCGAGCACCGCCCGGCACTGCGCCTCCTGCTCCGGCATGTGGAAATAGATGCCCGAGCGGTACTGCGTGCCAACGTCGGCGCCCTGCCGGTTCAAGGTGGTCGGGTCGTGGATCACGAAAAAGACCTCGAGCAGCTCGCGCAGGCTGACCTGCTGCGGGTCGAAGTCGATGCGCAGCACTTCGGCATGGCCGGTGTTGCCCGAGCAGACCTGCTCATAGTTCGGATCTTTCACATGCCCCATGGCATAGCCCGACTCCAGCGCTTGCACGCCGCGCACCTGTTCATAGACGGCCTCGGTGCACCAGAAGCAGCCGCCGGCCAGGGTGATGCGTTCGAGCGTGTTCATGACAGGCCTTCCATTGACAGCTGGGGCGGGCAGCATAGCCCAGGGCCCGACTTCATGGAGCGTCGAGACTCAGTTCCACCTGTGGGCCGCTGGTCTTGGGGGCTGCCAGGAACAGGCGTTCATTGGGCACGCCGCGAGCGATCAGGGCGTCTCGAACGAGTACGGCTCGCGCCAATGCCAGCTGGCGGGCCGCTTCAGCATCCACCGCGTAGGACGACATCAAAAGCCTCTCCATCTCAGCCGGCGGCACGTCCTTCAGGAGGCCGATCACGGTGCGCGGCCGCGTCTTCAGGTCGGTGCGCTGGTAGAGCCTGCGCAGCACCTGTTCGCGGCTGGGCTGGGTCTTCGCATCGCGACGCAGCTCGCGCTGGCGCTCGGCATTCAGGGCCTGCTGCAGACGCTGATCGAGCAAGGCGGCACGTTCGGCTTCCAGCGAAGCCGAACCGGTGATGCTCAAGCGCAGACGGGGTCGATCAATAAGCGCCTGGGCCAACTTGTCGAGTCTGGCCATGCCCTCGCTGCCCAGCTCGTTGGCACCGGGCGCCATCGCCAGGCTGCTGCTGTCCTCATGGCCACCACCGGCCAACAGGCTGAAGGGCGAGGTCAGCGCCTTGCCGATGAGGTTGAGGAAAAGCCGCCAAACCAGGCCGCCGACGCTGAACTCCGGGTCGTCGATCGACCCCGAGATCGGCAGGTTGATGTCGATGACGCCATCTCGATCTTCCAGCAGCGACAGCGCGAACTTGACCGGCAGCGAGGTAGCGTCGGGGCTGTCCACCCGCTCGCCGAACTGCAGCTGGTTCAGGATCACCTGGTTTTCAGCCTGCAGTTTCCCGCCCGGGTCGATCTTGTAGGCAAGCCGGGTCGAGAGCTTGCCCCGCTCGATGGCATAGCCGGCGTATTTGCCCGCGTAGGGCGACAGCGGCGCCAGCTCGATCTCGCTGGCACGCGCCTGGATGTCCAGTGCCAAGGGGCTGGGCTTGAGCTTGCCGCCGATCTCCAGCTTGCCGGTACCCGCCACCTTGCCGTGCAGCTCGACGGTGGCCATATCGGCCATGTCGCTGGAAAGCGCGCCGATGCTGCCGTTCAGCTCGCTCAGGCGGGCGTTGTAGTTGGGACGCACGAAGCGGTCACTGAAATCGACACGACCACCTGCCAGGTAGGTTGGGCCCAGTTGGTACTGAACCGGCTTGGCCGGCGGCTCGGCAGGCGAAGCGGAAGCCGCTGGCGCCGGCAGCGTCAGGCCGCGCAGATTGAACTGGCCGTCCGGTGCGATATCTAGGCGGGCGAAGAATTCGTCAAGCTTTGTCTCAGCCACGGCCAGCCGGCTCGCTTCTCTCGGTGCCATTGCGAACGTGAAGCCGCGGAGGCTCAAACCTTTCCAGCTTAAGAGCTCCTCGCGGCTTTCGCCTCGCGCCATGCGCAGGAGCAAGTCGGCGACTTGCAAGTCACCAGCGAGCTTCAAGTTCGGGCCGGCGATTGCCACCTCGCCCTGCCAGTTCGCATCGGCCCGCTGCAGCCGCACGCCGAGCTGCTGCTCGATGTAAGGGCTGATACCGCCAAGCGGCAGATGCTCGACGACCAATCGCCCTGAGAGCTGGGGCTCGGGCAGGCTCAGACGGCCGGTCCAGCGCAGCTTGCCGTTTTCATCCACCTTGGCGCGGCCGTCGCGCACCGCGCCCAGCTTCATGCTGAGCCGCATCGCGCTCGTGCCGGGCTTGCCCCAGGCCACATCCGACAACTTGGCGGAAATCTCGCTGGCCACCAGGTGCACTGGGCGCGGCGTGCTGGCGTCCTGCAGCTCCACGTGGCCTTGATCCAGCGACAAGCCTGCCAGCTGAACCTGCCAAGGCTTGCCCGCTTCCGCACTCTTTTCTTCGCTTGCCTTGGCAAGCCATTGCTCGAAGTTCCAGCCGCCCTCACCGGCTCGGCTCACCGCCAGCCTGGCTTGCTGCAGGCGCATTTGCCCCAACTGGACCTGGTGCTTGGCGAGCGACAGCTCGGCCTGGTCCAGCGTGATGCGCGCCAGGCTCAACTCGGTGCCGGCTTGGAGTTTTTCCAGTGTCAGCTCACTCAAGCGCAGCATTGGCAGGCTGCTCGGCTCCATCGGTTTGTCCCAATGAAGCTCCGCGCGGCTGGACAAATTGCCCCGCACGGCCAAAGGGCTGAGTGAAGCGAGATAGGGCGTGAAGCTCTCCAGTGCCAGCGACCGCAGCTCCGCTTCAGCCCGCAAGGCCAGTATGGAGACTTGCCCTTTGAGCACCAGCCGGGCGTCTTTCAGGCGGGTCGACAACTCGTAGCTGGCGGCCTGTTCAGCCAGCGGCCATTGCATGCCGTTCGCTTTGAATTCGATGTCGTCCAGCTTCAGCTGGGCCACTGGCGCCGCATCAGACCATGCCAGCTTCGATCGGCGCAGGCCCAGCTGCTCAATGGCGAATTGCCATGCTGGGCTTGGCGCCGACGCGGCTTTCTCCTGCTTGCTGACGGGCAATTGCAGGCGGCCTTGGGCATCTCGCCCAAGCTGCAAGGCCAGGCCGTCGAAGGTGATGGCGGCAAAGCGCAGCTTGCGCTGCAGGGGCTGACTGTCGGCCATCGTCACTTGCAGGCCTTGCCAGGCAACAATGTCCTTGCCGCCCTGTCTCAAGGCCCAGTCCTTTGCTGTCAGCTTGCCGCTGAGCATCAGCTTCGGCTTCTTCTTGTCTGGCCTGGCAAAGCTCAGCTTCAGCTCGATGCCGAGCTTGCCACGCTCCAATTGCAAGGGCAGGTCCTTGGGCAGGTAGACCAGGTAAGGCTGGAGATCGGTCTCGGCCAGCTTGAAGTCCAGCGTGTCGTCGTGGCTGGCGTCAAAAGGCCGCAGAGAAGCCTCGCTGCCAAAGCTCACGCCGTTGAACCTGCCCTGCAGACGCGGCCGAACTTGCACCTGCTCGTGGGTGTCGAGGCTGGAAATGAAAGGCAGCTCCAGGTCCAGTTGTTCCACCTTGTGCTGGCGGCCGACGGCCTTGTCGTCGAACAGCACCTGGCCACCAAGCAGGCGGATGTTGTAGAGCGCGAAATCAGGCTCCTTGCTGGCGGCCTGACCGGGCTTGGCGGTGAAGCGCAGGACCAGGTCATCGATGCTGGTGCGCTCGTCATCCAGCCGCGACAGGCGCAGCATGGGCTGCTCGATCGTCAGTGAGGCAAGGACGGGGCTCAGGTGGAGAAGGGAGCGCCAAGACAAGCTCGCATCGAGGCGCTGGATCTGCAGGAGCTCTTCACCCCCGGCCTGCGCAGGGCCGATGCGGAACTGATCCAGCGTGAGGCCCAGCCGCCACGGCTGGAAGCTGGCCGACATCACCGAGACCGGACGTCCCAAGGCCTCGCTGGCAAGGGCCATGCCACGGCCCTCGATCCAGCGCGGCAGCAGCAGCCAGGCCGTGAGCAAAGGCAGGACCAGGAACAGAGCGGGCAGTAGCAGCCAATGGCGACGAAAGGTGGGAAGACGCATCGATAGGGGAACGAGAGCTCGGACGGATATTGTGGGACCCCTACGATAGCGCCCATGCTGACACCCGACCATGTGCTCTACCTGCTGAAGCCCTTGCTCCTGGCGCTGCTGCTTCCGCCCACGCCGGGCTTGCTGCTGATCGCCCTTGGCGGCCTCTGGCTGAGACAGAGGAAGCTGGGCCGCGGAGTTCTGGTGGCCGGTCTGCTCTATTGCTGGTTGAGCTGCACCGATTGGTTTGCGATCCAGCTTCAGAGCTTGCTGCTCAATCCGCCGCCAGCGCTGAGTTCAGCGCAGATGGTGGCATTGGCCCAGCGGTCCGGGACCGCGGTTTTCGTTCTGGGCGGCGGCAGCACGGCGCGCGTACCCGAGTACGAGTTCGCGCCGGATTTGAGCCCGCTCTCCCACGAGCGCCTGCGCTACGGCGTGTGGTTGGCCCGGCGCCTGCAGGCACCGCTGGGCTTCAGTGGCGGGATTTCCAGCCTCGGCGCGCCGGGCCGCATGCCCGAAGGTGTGCTGGCGCAAAGAATCGCGAGTGACCAGTTTGGCCTGCCGCTGCGCTGGGTTGAAAGTGGCTCGAGAGACACCCGTGAAAACGCCCGGCTGAGCGTGCCTCTGCTGAAGGCCGATGGCGTGAAGCATGTGCTGCTGGTGACGCATGCAATGCATGTGCCTCGCGCGCTGCGCGCCTTCAAGTCGGTGGCGCCCGTGGACATGGAGTTGATTCCGGCCGGCATCGACTACCGCGCCGAGGGCCCATGGAGCTGGGGCGACTTTCTGCCTGCTTCAACCGGCTTCCACAAGAACCGCTACGTCTGGACCGAATTCCTGGGCTTGCTGTCTGGTCATTGAGCCAAAGGCCGCTCAGCGCTGAGGAACGGGGCCCAGAAATGACAAACCCCACCCCTGTCGGGGTGGGGCGGACGGACACGCCGTCATTGGGGCTCCAGAGCGATTTGCTCCAGGGCTCCTGGCGCGCAAAGATTGCGCCAGAGGTTGAACCTGCGAACAGGCTATTCAACAGTAGGTGAGGCCCACGGCCAATTCAAGCAAGCGGCGCGGCTGCAAACCCTAGTTGCCAGAGCGGCCGAAAAGTTGTTCGAACAACGCGTCGGCGCGCTGCTGCACCTGCGGCTCCATCGCAATCGTGCGACCCCATTCGCGCGGCGTCTCGCCCGGCCACTTGTTGGTCGCGTCCATGCCCATCTTGCCGCCGAGTCCGCTGACCGGCGAGGCGAAGTCCAGGTAGTCGATCGGCGTGTTCTCGACCAGTGTCGTGTCGCGCACCGGGTCCATGCGCGTCGTGATCGCCCAGACCACTTCCTTCCAGTCGCGGATGTTGATGTCCTCGTCCACCACCACGATGAACTTGGTGTACATGAACTGGCGCAGAAAGCTCCACAGGCCGAACATCAGGCGCTTGGCATGGCCCGGATAGGCCTTCTTGATCGAGATGACCGCCATGCGGTAGCTGCAACCCTCGGGTGGCAGATAGAAGTCCACGATCTCGCTGAACTGCTTCTGCAGGATGGGCACGAAGACCTCGTTCAAGGCGACACCGAGGATGGCTGGCTCGTCGGGCGGCTTGCCGGTATAGGTCGAGTGATAGATCGGGTTCTCGCGCTGCGTCAGGCGGCGGACTTCGAACACCGGGAACCAGTCCTGTTCGTTGTAGTAGCCGGTGTGATCGCCGTATGGACCTTCGAGCGCGTGGAGATAGCCACCCACTTCCTTCACGGGCACGCCGTCTTCGCTGTGGCCGTTGAAGCCGCGCTCGGCCGTCGGGATATGCCCTTCCAGCACGATCTCGGCGCTGGCCGGCACCTGCAACATGCGGCCTGCCTCGCCGACGTTCGTGTCAACCAGTTCGGTGCGCGAGCCCCGCAAAAGGCCGGCGAACTGATATTCGGACAGGCTGTCCGGCACCGGTGTCACCGCGCCGAGGATGGTGGCCGGATCCGCGCCAAGCGCCACCGCTATCGGGAAAGGCTGGCCCGGGTTGGCCTGGGCGAATGAGCGGAAGTCCAGCGCGCCGCCCCGGTGGGCAAGCCAGCGCATGATCACCTGGTTGCTGGCAATGATCTGCTGGCGATAGATGCCCAGGTTCTGGCGCAAGCGCGGCTGCGGTACCGACTGCGGGCCGCGGGTCACCACCAGGCCCCAGGTGATCAAGGGCGCCTCGTCGCCCGGCCAGCAAGTCTGGACAGGCAGGCGTTTCAGGTCGACTTCGGGGCCTTCGAAGCATTCTTGCTGGCAGGAGGCCTTGCGCACGACACTGGGTTTCATGTCCCACAGCGACTTGGCCATCTGGAACAGCCGGCCTGCGTCCTTCAAACCCTTGGGCGGCTCCGGCTCCTTCAGGCTGGCCAGAACCTGGCCGACCTCCCGCAGTTCCTGCAGGTTCTCCGCCCCCATGCCCAGGGCCACCCGGCGGGTCGTGCCGAACAGATTTGTAAGTGCGGGCGTCTTGAAGCCGGCTGGCTGTTCGAACAGCAAGGCCGGGCCTTCAGCACGCAGCACCCGGTCGCTCAAGGCCGTCATCTCCAGGACCGGAGACACGGGTTGGGCAATCCGGCGCAGCTCGCCCATGCGTTCCAGAGCCCCGATGAAGTCCCGCAGGTCCTTGTATTTCATAACTATCCGTAATTTAGAAAAGGCCTTATGACCTTGACCGGTTATTTTTGGACCGTAAAATTCGCACGCCTTGCCAAGTGCAGGGTTAACCCGTGCTCCAACTTTTCGGGAGGGATGGAGCATGCCGCTGCCGATGGACGCCGTCCTGGCTGGGCTCGAGCTTCACTGCTTGCGCCTCTGGCCCAGACAAGCGCGGCCCATTATCACTGTCACCCGATGCAGTCACCGACCTCTCAAGGCGGGCGACGGCCAAGGTGCGGAGAAGAAAGGAGTCACATGACAGCGCGTCGTGATCTGCAATCCCTGAGCGACAAGGCCAACGCAGCCTTGTCCCTGTTTTTCAAGGACATCGGCCAGGGCCTCCTGGTCGTGAGCCACAACACGCTGGCCCTGGTTGGCCTGGCTGTGGTGACCATCCTCCTGATGGTTCTCTCGCAAGCCGACTTGCGCCACAAGTTCGAGACCGTGGCGCTGGGCTGGCTCAATGCCCGCAGTGAAGCGCGTGCGGAAGCTGAAGGCCGCCTGCTGGTTCATTTGAGTGAACCCGAGGCTGTGAATCGCGCCACGGCTGCCGACCCGAAGGACCTGCCGCGTCAGCAAGCTGCGGTCGCACTGTGGCTGGCTCGCAAGTACAAGGTCGCACCGGAGCCCATCAGCCGCCTCGTGCAGGAAGCTTGGTCGATCGGCCAGCGCGCCCATGTCGAGCCGACCTTGATCCTGGCCGTGATGGCCGTCGAATCCGGTTTCAATCCGTTTGCCCAGAGCAGCGTAGGCGCCCAGGGCCTGATGCAGGTGCTGACCCGCGTTCACGACGACAAGTACGAGGCCTTCGGCGGCAATCTGGCGGCCTTTGACCCGATCACGAACCTGCGCGTCGGCGTGCAGGTGCTGCGTGATTGCATCCAGCGCGCCGGCAGTGTGGAAGAAGGCTTGCGCCACTATGTCGGCGCGGCCAACCTGCCGGACGACTCCGGCTACGCGACCCGCGTCTTGGCCGAGCATGAGCAGATGAAGGCCATCGCCAACGGCAAGCCTGCCCCGAAGCCGGCAGCCCCCAAGCCTGTCGAAGAGCAAGTCGCTCTTTTGCGATGACTCGAACGAGCGCCTGCCGCGATGGCAGGCGCTACACTGCGGCTTCGCGCGACTGGCGATCAGGGCCGAGCTCTCGGCCCGAGGTGGATACACCGTGGAGCGCGAGCGGCCGAGGCTGTTGCAAAGCCCGTCCGTATCAGCCGTTCGCCTGGGCAGCCCCGCGTTTCCGCGCATGCGTGGAGCCGTGCGTGGCGCCACCTCTTGAACAAACCCATCAGCCACCATGTTTGATCGCAGCCAATCCACTCTCGCCAATGTCGACCCTGATTTGTGGGCAGCCATCCAGCAGGAAAACCAGCGCCAGGAAGATCACATCGAGCTGATCGCCTCGGAAAACTACACCTCGCCGGCCGTGATGCAGGCGCAGGGCAGCCAGCTGACCAACAAGTACGCCGAGGGCTATCCCGGCAAGCGCTACTACGGTGGCTGCGAGTACGTGGACGTGGTCGAGCAACTCGCCATTGACCGCCTGAAGCAGCTCTACGGTGCCAACTTCGCCAATGTGCAGGCCAACTCGGGCTCGCAAGCCAACCAGGGCGTGTTCTTCGCGTTGCTGCAGCCGGGCGACACCATCATGGGCATGAGCCTGGCCGAAGGCGGTCACCTGACCCACGGCATGGCACTGAACATGAGCGGCAAGTGGTTCAACGTGGTCAGTTACGGTCTCAACGAGAAGGAAGAGATCGACTACGACGCGATGGAAGCCCTGGCCCGCGAGAAGAAGCCAAAGCTGATCATCGCTGGCGCTTCGGCCTACAGCCTGCGCATCGATTTCGAGCGCTTCGGCAAGATCGCCAAGGAAATCGGCGCCTACTTCATGGTGGACATGGCCCACTACGCCGGCCTGATTGCTGCTGGCGTCTACCCTAACCCGATGCCCTATGCCGACGTGGTCACCTCGACCACGCACAAGAGTCTGCGCGGCCCGCGCGGCGGCATCATCCTGATGAACGACGAGGCGATTGCCAAGAAGATCAACAGCGCCATTTTTCCCGGCATCCAGGGCGGACCGTTGATGCACGTCATCGCCGGCAAGGCCGTGGCCTTCAAGGAAGCGCTGACGCCTGAGTTCAAGGCCTACCAGCAGCAGGTGGTCAAGAACGCCAAGGTGCTGGCCGACACGCTGATCGAGCGGGGCCTGCGCATCGTCTCCGGCGGTACCGAGAGCCATGTGATGCTGGTGGACCTGCGACCCAAGGGCCTGACCGGCAAGGAAGCCGAAGCGCTGCTGGGCAAGGCCCACATGACCTGCAACAAGAACGGTATTCCGAACGATCCGCAAAAACCCATGGTCACCAGCGGCATCCGCCTGGGTACGCCGGCCATGACCACGCGCGGTTTCAAGGAAGAGCAGGTGCGCGCCACGGCCCACCTGATCGCCGACGTGCTGGACAAGCCGAACGACGAGGCCGTGCTCGAGGCAGTGCGCGCCAACGTGGCCGCGCTGACGCGCGACTTTCCGGTCTACCGCTGATTCTCAAGAGGCCCGATGCGCTGTCCTTTTTGCAGCCACACCGAAACTCAGGTCGCCGAGACCCGGGAATCGGACGAAGGCGACGTCATTCGGCGTCGCCGCCGTTGCCTGAGCTGCGACAAGCGCTTCACCACCTATGAGCGGGCGGAAATCGCCCTGCCCGCCGTGGTCAAGAAGGACGGCACCCGGGCGGACTTCGAACCAGCCAAGCTGCGGGCTTCGATGCAGCTGGCCTTGCGCAAGCGGCCGGTGAGCATCGAGCAGATCGATGCTGCGCTGGCCCGCATCGAAGAGAAGCTGCTCGCCAGCGGCGCGCGCGAAATGCCTTCCACCAAGCTCGGCGAGCTGGTGATGCGCGAACTCAAGCGCATCGACAAGGTGGCCTATGTGCGCTTCGCCTCGGTCTATCGCAGCTTCGAGGATGTGGACGAATTCCGGCAGCTGATCCGGGACATCTGAGCTTCGCCTCCCCCCAGCTGGGGACACCCTCCTCTCCAGGAATGAAGCCGGCACGAGCCGGCTTTTCTACATTGCTTGCACAAAGAGCGATGAGCCTGAGGGAGGAGCGTCATGAGCAAGCTTGCACCGAAAGGGATGCAAGGCCTTGGCCTGGTCGAATGCCTGATGTATTGCGCGATTCTCGGCATCCTGCTCGGCAAGGCCCTGCCTGCCATGCAGGAACTCAGGCTGCGACAGCGCATCCAGGGCCTGGCCGAAACCGTCAGGACGGACGTGATGCTGGCCCGTGGCGAGTCGATCCGGCTCGGCGAGGCGGTCCATGTGCGATTCAATGTGCACGCCACTGGCACCTGCTATCTGCTTCACACCGGTGCCAGCGGCGCATGTGCCTGCAACAGCGACGGGCTTGCCGTGTGCAGCGCCGAGGCTCAGTCGCTCAAGCTTCATTGGATACCGCTGGAGCTTCGCGCCAGCGTCAAGGCCAATGTTCCCAGCATGGCCTTTTCAGGCTACCGCGGCACGGTCAGCCCGACTGGCAGCATCGACATCGCGGCCACCGACCGGAAAGCGACGATCCGCCACGTGGTCAGCCTCGCCGGTCGGGTGCGCAGCTGTACTCCCGACGGCAGTTTCAGGCGGCTGAACGCCTGTTCCTGAACCGCTCCCGAACCTGTCCATGAGGCTTGCTCCCATGTTCGAGGGGCTGACTGACAAGCGGTGTCTGGGTGCCGATGAGTGGTATTTCCGGGCTTAAGACCAGCAAGGAAGTGCCAATAATTGCGCATGACGATGCCATTCGTGCCCATCGACGGTTCCCAAAGTGCCGGCCGCTTGCTAGGCCTTCGTGGGTTCACGCTGATCGAATTGCTGATCACCCTGGTCGTGATCGGCATCCTGGCGGCCATTGCCCTGCCGTCCTACCAGCAATACATGTTTCGCAGCCGCCGGGCCGACGCCACCAGTGCCTTGAACAGCTTGCAGCTTGCCCAGGAACGGTACCGGGCCAATCAGCCCAGCTACGCGGCGAGCATGTCCACCTTGGGCGTTGGCTCCTCGACCTCGCCGCAAGGCCACTACACGATCGCCATCGCTGCCTCTGGTGAGACGGGTTACACCCTCACGGCTTTGGCGAACAGCTCGAGCCCGCAAGACCGGGACACGGACTGCCGCAAATTCGAGCTGAAGATGCTCTCCGGCAATACGACCTATGCCGGCTACAAGTCCGACTTGAGCACCACCAACGACAAATGCTGGGCCAAATGAAGAAGCTGTCGCTCCTATCCCGTGGTGTCACCTTGGTCGAAATGCTGATCGTGGTCGGCATTCTGGGCGTCATCCTGGCCGTAGCGGCGCCGTCGCTTGCCGACATGATGGCCAAGCGCCGTGTCGAGATGGTCGCCGCAGAACTGGCAACTTCGCTGGCCTATGCAAGATCCGAAGCAGGCTCGCGACCCAGCAGCGTGCTTGTATTCTTTGGTGGCGGCGGCAGCTGCTACAGCCTCGTCTACTGGGGTGGCGGTGGCGCTTGCAATTGCGCCCTGGGCGCAGGCAATGCCTGTTCTGATCCGGACGCGAGCGGCACCGAGATCAAGACGGTCGCGGTCCCCAGTTCCACGGGGGTGACCCTCTCCTATACCAATGCTGTGGTCACATTCGTCTCGCCGAGCATGACCGTCACGCCGGCCAACCCCTCCATCACTGTCAGCAACCGCGTCGGCCAGATCAGGGTCAGTCTGAACGCGGTGGGCCGCATCTCGAGCTGCAGTCCTGACGGTTCGATCTCGGGGTACGTGCGATGCTGATGCCCCCACTGAACCCGCGCCGTCGTCAGCGCGGCCTGAGCCTCGTCGAGGCCATGGTTGGCATTACCGTGGGCCTGATCGTCGTGGCCGGTGCCACCCTGCTGGTGACGGCTCAGATCACCGAGCATCGTCGGCTGATGATGGAAACCCAAGTCCAGCAGGACCTGCGAGCCGCGGGCGACCTGGTCCTGACGGAGCTCCGTCGCGCTGGCACCTGGGAACAAGCGAACAACAGCGTATGGGCTCCAGGCGCGGCAGCGCCGGCCAGCAACCCCTATTCCAACCTGACCCCGGCGGCCGCTGGCGACAGCACGACCATCACCTATCAGGTCACTGCAGCAGGTCGGGGCGTTTCGCCAGCAGAAGACAACATCGTCAGCGCCGCCGAGGAGCGCAGTTTCTTCTTGTCCGGCACTACGCTTTATTACCGCCTGACCGCTGACGCTGATGTCGCAGCGCAGCCCCTGACTGACCCCAACTCGCTGAAGATCACCGACTTCAAGGTGAAGCTTCTGGTGCAGAGCGTGCCCTTGGACAGCTTCTGCAACGTGCCCTGCGTGGCAGGCACCTGCCCGGTGCAGGAAGTGCGTCGGATCGTGGTTTCGATCACCGGCGAATCGGTAAGCAAGCCCGTTGTCGTTCGCAATGTGGAGGTCAGCACCCGCCTGCGCAATGACCGCATCGTCGGGAGCTGCGCATGACGCATCGCATGCACACTTCACTGCGGCAGCGGCAAGCTGGCGCGGCCACCCTCGTGGTCGTGATGTCCCTGTTCCTGATCGTGGCCATGCTGGCGGCATTCGCCAGCCGGAACATGGTCTATGAGCAACGCATCGCCAGCAACTACTACCGCACAGGAGTAGCCTATGAAGCGGCAGAGGCGGGTGTCGAATGGGCGCTGGCCATGGTCAACGGAGACAATGTCGATGCCGCTTGCCAGAACAGCAGCGCAGGCACCAGTTTGCGCGACCGCTACCTGCGCATCAACCAGAGCACCCGCGTGGTCACCAAGGCTTCGACCAGCGAATCGGCAATGCTCGCCTGCTTCAACAATGGTGCCAACAGCTGGGCATGCCAATGCCCGACGCCCCACCCCACAAGTGCCAGCACGTTTGTGATTCCCGCGGCGGTGGCGGGCGTCGGCTTGCAGCCGACGTTCAGCGTCGGCTTCAAGGTCGGCGGTCGACCCGGCACTGCACGGCTGACAGTGTCCGGCTGCACCGGCCTCAACCTCAATGAATGCGGAAACAACTTCATTGCTGCAGCCAACTCGCTGAGCAGGGTTGACCGCGCCGTCGATATCGCCTTGGTCAGCGCGCTGAAGATGCCTCCCGTCAGCCCGCTGGTGGCCAGGGGCACGGTGTCGCCTGGAAGTCCGGCCGCGCTGGGCCTGTTCAACACGGCGCCGTCCGGTTCCGGCCTGCTCGCCCAAACCGGCCATGCGCTGGCAATTGCAGACCTGGCCCACGCCGAAGGACTGCCCGGCAGCCTGGCCAGCGACCATGTCATTGCCGACGACACCACGATTCGCAGCCAGGCGGCCGAACTGTTCTTTGCCAGCTTTTTCGGCATGAACAGTGATTACTACCGTGGCCAGCCCAAGATGCGCAAGATTGACGTTGCCGCCAGCTGTGGCGGCGACTGCACGGTGCCACTGGTAGACAAGTTGGCTGCTGGCGGACAGATGTTCTGGCTGGACGCTCCGGCCACGTTTGCCGCCAACGTGAACCTGGGTGGCCCGACCAATCCGGTGGTCATCATCGTCAACGGCGACCTGACCATCAGCGAACCCATTCAGATCTATGGCCTGCTCTATGTCCGCGGCAACCTGAGCTGGAGCAACGGCAGCGCCTTGCCAGCGACAGTGACCGGCGCCGTGGTGGTCGAGGGCAATGTTCTGGCGAGCGGCACGGGCGCGATCAATATGGTCTATGACGCGACCTTGATGCAGATCTTGAACAACCAGCGGGGCAGCTTCGTGCGCGTGCCCGGCAGTGCATGGGATCAGGCGCGATGAGCCGCCGTCACGTCTCCCGCCAAGCCCGGCTTCGTGCCCGCGGCGTGACCCTGGTCGAAGCCATGGTCGCCTTGCTGATCATGTCCTTCGGCATGCTGGCCCTGGTCGGCCTGCAGGCCAACCTGCGCCGCAGTGCAGACGTGGCCAAGCAGCGCAGCGAAGCCACCAAGCTGGCACAAGTCAATATGGAAGGATCGCGGGCTTTTGCTGCCCTGGAGACGGCCAGTGCGCCCGTCGGTGTGACTGCCTTTGATGCGCTCGCGGCCGCATCTGTCAACAGCGCCGGCCGCACCGACAGCAATGCCACCTTTGCCCTGACCCGCCGGGTGCTCGCCATCGACAACCCGCCGATGAGCGCGGTCGATCTCTCCCTGGAGTGGCTGGATCGCGCCGGTGAATCGCAGGTGGTGCGCCTGGCGACCTTCATCGCCAAGGTAGATCCGGGTCTCAGCGGCTCCCTGATGATTCCGCCGCCGGACGGCATTTCCAGCCGACGCCCGCAAGGCCGCAACCCTGCCATTCCGGTCATTGCGACGGACACGGGCACAGGCAAGAGCGTATTCAAGCCCGACCCCAGCGGTACCGTGGCCTGGGTGTTCAACAACATCACCGGCGAGATCACGAACATCTGCACGGGCCTGTTGGCCGCGACGCCGGTGGCCGACATCGACATCAGCGCCTGCGGCCTTGCCAAGGGCTATCTCTTGAGCGGCTATGTCCGTTACTCATTGGCCTCGCCACCCGACCCTGACCTGCCGAGCAGCGGCGCCCTGAGCTTTGGCCTGGACCTGACGGTTGACGTTGCGGCCGAGTACCTGCTCACCCCCACCTACCAATGCTTCAGCCGCTTGCCCACCGCTACCGTGGGTAGCTACTACTGCGTCGTCTACCCCCGCAGCGGCACAGGCGACGCCACGAGTCGGCCGCTCAACACCTGGGGCGGGCGCCTGGAGCTGAGCGGCATCTCGTTGTCCTCCTACAAGGTCTGCCGCTATTCAGCCGACTACGACGGCAATGGCAGCATCTCCAATGGCGAGCATCCTGCCAGCTACACCAAGGTGGGCGGTGCCCTGACCCGGCAGAACTTCCTGGTGATTCGTGCAATCGACAGTTGCCCGGCCGGCCACGCGGCATCGCCCAGCACCGGTGTGTTCACCAACACGGCCACCGTTCTGCATCAGCCCCTGCCGTGATGAGACAGGCGGCTAGACTGCTGCCATGCCTGCACTGCCTGCCCGGCCCCTGGCCACCGAGCCCTTTACAGATGACTTGAGCGCGATGCGCCAGGCGCTTGATCTGGCGCATTTCGCCGTCGGCCTGTCCGACCCCAACCCCCGCGTCGGCTGCGTGATCGTAGATGCCAACGGCAGGCTGCTGGGCCGGGGCCACACGCAAGCCGCCGGCCAGGCTCACGCCGAGGTCATGGCCTTGCGTGATGCGGCTGAACACGGCGAGCAGGTACAGGGCGCCACCGCTTACGTGACGCTGGAGCCCTGCTCCCACCATGGCCGGACGCCCCCCTGCTGCGAAGCCTTGATCGCCGCGGGCATCGCGCGCGTCGTGGCGGCCTGTGTGGACCCCAACCCTGTCGTCAGCGGCCAAGGCCTGGCGCGCCTGCGTGCCGCGGGCATCAAGGCCGAGCTCCTCGATTCTGGTGGTCTCGGTGATCAGGCCCGGGAACTGAATATCGGCTTTTTCTCCCGCATGCTGCGCGGCCGGCCCTATGTGCGAATGAAGGCTGCCGCCTCGCTGGACGGCCGCACCGCCCTGCCCGATGGCAGCAGCCAATGGATCACGGCCGAGGCAGCCCGCCGCGATGGCCACGCCTGGCGCAAGCGCTCTGGTGCAGTGTTGACCGGCATCGGCACCTTGCTGGACGATGATCCGCGCCTTGATGTGCGCCTGGTCGATACGGCGATGCAGCCGCTGCGCGTCGTGATCGATTCGCGCCTTCAAACGCCACCTGGCGCCAAGCTCTTGCAGCCACCCGGCCAGGTTCTCATCTATGCGGCCCAAGCCGACGAGACCAAGGCCGCCGCACTGCGCCAGAAGGGTGCGGAGATCGCCCTGCTGCCCAACCCGGACGGCAAGGTGGACCTGGCTGCGGTACTGGACGACCTGGGCCGGCGCGGCATCAATGAACTGCACGTCGAGGCCGGCCACAAGCTCAACGGTTCCTTCATTCGCGAGGGCCTGGTCGACGAACTGCTGCTCTACCTGGCGCCCAAGCTGCTGGGCCTGGGCCGCGAGATCGCCACGTTTGGCCCGCTGGCAAGCCTTGACCAGGCGGTGCAGCTCGATTGGCTGGACCACGTGCCAATGGGCGCCGACCTGCGCCTGCGTGCGAGGCCCCAGGGCCGACTGGGCTCCTGGTTGCCTTCCGACAAGGCCTGAGCGGTTCGAGGGTGGGCCCTGCCCGCCTACAATCGCGCCCATGCCCATATCTCCTGTTCCCGAGCTGGTCGCCGAGCTGGCCGCCGGCCGCATGGTCATCCTGGTTGACGAAGAAGATCGTGAGAACGAGGGTGACCTCGTCCTGGCCGCCGACCACGTGACGCCCGAAGCAATCAATTTCATGGCCAAGTTCGGCCGTGGACTGATCTGCCTGACCCTCACTCGCGAGCGTTGCGAAGCCTTGCAACTGCCGCCCATGGCGCCGCGCAATGGCACCAAGCACGGCACGGCCTTCACCGTCTCCATCGAGGCTGCCACTGGCGTCACCACCGGCATCTCGGCGGCAGACCGCGCGCGCACCGTTCAGGCTGCTGTCGCCAAGGGCGCCAAGTCCAGCGACCTGGTCCAGCCAGGCCACATCTTCCCCTTGCAGGCGCAGGACGGCGGCGTGCTGATGCGCGCAGGCCATACCGAAGCTGGCTGCGACCTGTCGCAGATGGCCGGCCTGAGCCCGGCCTCCGTGATCTGCGAGATCATGAAGGATGACGGCACCATGGCGCGCTTGCCGGACCTGGAGCTCTTCGCCCAGGAGCACGGCCTGAAGATCGGCACCATCGCCGACCTGATCGAGTACCGCAGCCGCAATGAATCACTGGTCAAGCAAGTGGCCGAGCGCAAGCTCAACACGGCTCAAGGTGAATTCGATTGCCGCGTGTTCCGGGACCGTACCGGTGCAGTCCATCTGGCGCTGAGCCACGGCCGTTGGAGCCCGAGCGACGAAGTGCTGGTGCGCGTGCACGAGCCGTTATCGGTGCTCGACCTTCTTGATGCCGGCCCCTGCAGCCATTCCTGGCCCCTGCCCTCGGCCCTGGCCGCGATCAAGGCCGAGTCGCACGGCGCCCTGCTCCTCCTGAACTGCGGTGAAGAAGCCGAAGCGCTGCTGGGCCGCCTGCAAGGCGAGCGCAATACACCGCCGGCCTCGGCCATGGACCTGCGCACCTACGGCGTTGGCGCCCAGATCCTGCGCGAGCTCGGCATCCACAAGATGAAGCTGCTGGGCAGCCCGCGCCGCATGCCCAGCATGACCGGCTACGGCCTCGAAGTCACCGGCTTCGTGGCCGCCAAGGAGTAAGAGCAGATGCAAGACGCTGACAAGGGCACCGAGCTGAAGCTGGACGGCACGTACCTTCGGGTGGGCATCGTGCAAGCGCGCTTCAACGCGGCGCTGACCGACAAGCTGGCTGAATCCTGCAAGACCGAGCTGCTGGCGCTGGGGGTGACCGAACGCCACATCCGCCACGTCACCGTGCCTGGCGCGCTGGAGGTGCCTATCGCCCTGCAAGCGATGGCCGACAGCGGCGACTACGAAGCGCTGGTTGCGCTGGGCTGCATCATCCGCGGCGAGACCTATCACTTCGAGCTGGTCGCCAACGAGAGCGGCGCTGGCGTGACGCGCATCTCGCTGGACCACCAGATCCCCATCGCCAACGCGATCCTGACCGTTGAGAACGAGGCCCAGGCCTGGGCCCGTGCCGAAGAAAAAGGCCGCGATGCCGGCCGTGTGGCCGTCGAGATGGCCCTACTTTTGAAAGAACTGCAGTGAGCACCCCCAGCAACGAAAAACCTCTGCCCAAGCCGGGCAAGCCGAAGAACCTGGTCAAGAAGCCGGGTGCCAAGTCGGCTCGCCGCCGCTCGCGCGAGGCCGCCTTGCAGGGCCTGTATCAATGGCTGCTGACCGGCGATGACGCCGGCGCCATCGACGCCCACATGCGCGAGCAGGACGGCTTCGACAAGGCCGACCGCGCGCACTACGACGCCTTGCTGCATGGCTGCATTCTTGAAGCCGCCGACCTGGACGCCG
The DNA here is from genome assembly GCF_044043925.2 of Paucibacter sp. JuS9. Classification (NCBI taxonomy): domain Bacteria; kingdom Pseudomonadati; phylum Pseudomonadota; class Betaproteobacteria; order Burkholderiales; family Sphaerotilaceae; genus Roseateles; species Paucibacter sp. JuS9. The sequence continues at coordinate 1,694,007 of NZ_CP194172.1, read as the reverse complement.
TGCTCTCCCGCCATGTGGACCGCGAAACCACCGAGCTCTCGCCCATCGAGCATGCCGTGCTGATGATCGGCGCCTACGAGCTCAAGCACTGCGTCGACATCCCCTACAAGGTCGCCATCAACGAAGCCGTTGAACTGGCCAAGGGCTTCGGCGGCACCGACGGCCACAAGTACGTCAACGGCGTGCTGGACCGCGCCGCCGTGGACCTGCGCCCCACCGAAGTCACGGCGGTACGCGCCGCGCGATGAGACTCGCTGATCGGCTCGATCACATCGAGCCCTTCTACGTCATGGAATGCGCCAAGGCCGCGGACGAAATCGCCCGTGGCCCGTTGTGCGACCCGGCCGCTGGCGGTCGGCGCATGATCTACCTGAACATCGGCGAACCCGACTTCGTGGCGCCGGCCGCGGTGCAGCAGGCGGCGCAAGCCTGCATCGAAAGCGGCCGCACGCAGTACACGCAAGCCACCGGCCTGCTCGCGCTGCGACAGAAGCTGAGTGGCTGGTATCAGCAGCGCTTCGGCCTCGAGATTGCACCGGAGCGCATCGTCATCACGGCGGGCGCTTCGGCAGCCTTGCAACTGGCCTGCCTGGCCTTGTTCCAGCGCGGCGACCAGGTGCTGATGCCTGATCCCAGCTACCCCTGCAACCGCCATTTCGTGGCGGCAGCGGATGCGCAAGCCGTGCTCTTGACCACCGACGCGGCGAGCCGCTATCAGCTCACCGCGGCTCAAGTGGCCGCGGCCTGGAACGAGCACACCCGTGGCATCGTGCTGGCTTCCCCAAGCAACCCGACGGGCACCTCGATCGACCCTGCCGAGATGCAGGCGCTGGTCGAGACCGTGCGCACCCGCGGCGGCGTCAGCATCGTGGACGAGATCTATCTGGGGCTGAGCTTCGAGGCGCGCTATGGCCACAGCGCGCTGGCCTGTGGCGACGACGTCATCTCGGTCAACAGCTTCAGCAAGTACTTCGGCATGACCGGCTGGCGCCTGGGTTGGCTGGTGCTGCCGGCCGCCATGGTGGGCGCGGTTGAAAAGCTCGCGCAGAACCTCTTCATCTGCGCCTCAACTGTGGCCCAGCACGCGGCGCTCGCCTGCTTCGAGCCGGCCGTGATTGATGAATACGAGCGCCGCCGCGCGGCCTTCAAGGCCCGCCGCGACTTCGTGGTCCCGGCATTGAACGACATGGGCCTCACGGTGCCGGTCGAACCCGATGGCGCCTTCTACGCCTGGATCGATTGCTCGGCGTACTCCGCAGACAGCTGGGACTTCGCCCACCGCCTGATGCGCGAGGCACAAGTGGCGCTGACGCCGGGTCGCGACTTCGGCCGCGCCGACCCCGAGCGCTGGCTGCGCCTCTCGTTCGCCAGCAGCGAGGCCGACCTGCGCGAAGCGCTGGCGCGACTGAAGGCGCTGCTCAGACCATGAGAGACACATTGTTTCAGCTCGGCCTGCGCATCTACTGGGAAGACACCGATGCCGGCGGTATCGTCTTCTATGCGAACTACCTGAAGTTCTTCGAACGCGCGCGCACCGAATGGCTGCGCAAGCTGGGCGTGGAGCAGCAGGCGCTGCGCGACGAGCAAGGGCTGATCTTCGTCGTCAGCGAAACGCGCATCCGCTACCTCTCGCCTGCCCGTCTTGATGACTGGCTCGACGTGTCGGTCGAGCTGCGCGAGAGCGGCCGCGCCAGCATGACGTTGTTCCAGCAGGCGCGCTGTGGCGAGCGGTTGCTGGCCGAAGGTGAGATCCGCATCGGCTGCGTGGATGCCGCCACTTTCCGTCCCTCAAGAATTCCTTCTTTCCTCCTGCAGGCCCTGCAAAAGCAATGAATCAAGACCTGTCCATCGTCTCCCTGATCCTCCACGCCAGCTTCACGGTCAAGCTGGTGATCGCGGCCTTGCTGGCGGTCTCGCTGGCCAGCTGGAGCGTCATCTTCAGCAAGCTGATCTCGCTGTCCAAGATCAAGACCAGCAATGAAGCCTTCGAGCAGGAGTTCTGGTCGGGCAAGAACCTGAACGAGCTCTTCTCCACCGTCTCGGCCAAGCAGAACGGCGCGCCGCTGGAGCGCATCTTCGTGGCCGGCATGCGCGAGTTCCTGAAGCTGCGCGAGCGCCGTGTGGCCGAGCCCAGCGCGCTGCTGGACGGCGCCCGCCGCGCGATGCGGGCCAGCTTCCAGCGCGAGCTCGACGCGATGGAATCGCACTTGAGCTTTCTGGCCTCTGTCGGTTCGGTCTCGCCCTATGTGGGCCTGTTCGGCACGATCTGGGGGATCATGCATGCCTTCGTCGGCCTCTCCAACCTCACGCAGGTGACGCTGGCCACCGTCGCCCCCGGCATTGCCGAAGCACTGGTCGCCACGGCCATCGGCTTGTTCGCCGCCATCCCTGCCGTGCTGGCCTACAACCGTTTCGCGCGCCAGATCGACCGCAGCGCGATCACGCTGGAGACCTTCATCGAGGAGTTCTCCAACATCCTGCAGCGCAATGCCGGCCAGCCGGTCGCGGGGAAGTAAGCCATGCCCGCGATGAGCTCGCGTGGCGGCCGCCGCCGCACGATCAACGAGATCAATATGGTGCCCTTCATTGACGTGATGCTGGTGCTCCTGATCATCTTCATGGTCAGCGCGCCGCTGATCACCACGGGCGTCGTGGACCTGCCCAGTGTCGGCCGCTCCAGCCAGCAGCCGCAGCATGTGGTGCATGTGATCGTCGGTGCCGACGAGAAACTGAAGGTCCGTGTCGACAGCCAGGAGCCGCAACCCATCTCGCTGAGTGGGCTCGCAGAGCGCGTCAAGCAGGCCCAGGATGGTGACCCGAAGACACCGGTCGTGATTTCGGCCGACAAGGCGGTGCGCTACGAGGCTGTGGTCAAGGCCATGGACAAGCTGCAGGCCGCCGGCGTGCAGCGCGTGGGCCTGGCGGTGCGCCAAGGATCTACGAGCGAGAACTGATCGATGCAGAACAGCACGCTGCAGATGCCCGGTCTTTCGCTGCGACCGCCGCAGCCGATAGCCATGGGCCGTGGCTTTGCCGTGGCCCTGTTGGCGCACGCCCTGCTGCTGGTGGCCCTCACGCTCAATGTGCAGTGGCACAGCGCCACACCGGAGGCATTCGAGGCCGAGCTGTGGTCAGCCGTGCCTCAGGCCGCGGCGCCCGCGGCTGTCGAGCCGGAACCGGAAGCTCCGAAGCCGGTGGTCGAGGAGAAGCCACAGCCGCCGCAGCCCAGTGCCGAGGAGTTGCAGGCCCAGCGCGAGGCCGACATCGCTATCGCCCGGGCCAAGAAGCGGGCCGAAGAAAAGAAGGAAGAGCTGCGGCTGGCCGAGATCCGCGAGAAGGAACTCAAGCTCAAGCAGCTGAAGGAAAAGATCGAACGCGACAAGCAGCTGGCCAAGGAAAAAGCCGAGAAGGAAAAGCAGGACAAGCTCGACAAGGCTAGGCAGCAGGAGAAGCAGGACAAGGCGCAGAAGGACAAGGCCGCCCGGGAAGCCCAGGCACGGCAGGAGAATGCCCGCAAGGACGCCTTGAAGCGCCTCCAGGGCCTGGCAGGCGGCAGCGGCAGCGCCGAGTCCACCGGCACGGCGCTCAAGAGCAGCGGCCCCTCTGCGGGATACGCCGGCCGCATCAAGGCGCAGATCCGGCCCAACATCATCTTCGAGGTCGGTGCCACCAACCCGGTGGCCGAGATCGAGGTGCGCCTGGCACCCGATGGCCGGATCATCTCCAAGCGCCTGCTCAAGTCCAGCGGCGACGCGGATTGGGACCGTGCGGTGGAGCGCGCCATCGACAAGACCGAACGCCTGCCCCGCGATACCGACGGCAGCGTGCCTCCGGTGATCGTGTTGAGCCTCAGGCCTCGCGAGTAGCCTGAAGACTCAGCGCGAGGACCGCCGGCGCCACCAGGCGTCGGCCGACATGCTGCCGGCGCCCCAAAGGACCACCAGCACCAGCAGCGCACCCCAGAGCTGATGGCCCGCCAGGGCGGCCGGCGCGATTTCTTCGAGGCTCAGCACCGCCATGATGTTCACCATCGTGAGGCCCAACGCTGCGAAGCGCCCACCGAGACCCAGCACCAACAGCACGGGCAGCACCAGCTCGCCGCCTGTGCCCATGTAGGCGGCCAGCTCGGGCGGCAACAGCGGCACGTGGTACTCGTCCTGGAACAGGGCCAGCGTGCTGGACCAGTCCCGCAATTTGCTCAGGCCCGACTGGAAGAACACCTGGGCCACATACAGGCGCGCGGCCAACAGGGCCAGCGACTGCAGCCAGCCCAGCGGCATTTGATACCAGGCGGCTCCTGTGGGCGGCTGGCCGGGGTCGCTCAAGAAGCACAGCAGCGTGCGGACCGGTGTCGGGATGTTCATCGGATCACTCCTGCGGATTGCAGCCAGGGCTCGCGCAAGGCGCGCTGCAACCAGGCAGAAAAATCAAAGCTCGGGTGTCTTGCCAGGCTGGCTTCAAGCGCCGGACCAAGTGCCTGCCCATTGAGCAGTGCGGCCATGAAGAATGCCCAGTCCTCCGCCAGTGGTTCGCTGACGGCACGCCAGCCATTGCGCCACACGGCAATCACGTCAGTCCCTGCACTGACGAGGCTCAGGCCCGGCATCAGCCGAAGCAAAAGCAAGGCGGCGTCATGCCGGCCATCGAGCAGTTGCAAGGAATCGGCATCCAACGCTGCGTCGGCCGCACGTTCAGCCTCATGCAGCGCCCATTGCAGACGGGCCAGCTCGATGAGGCTGCGCGGCATCTGCGCCTGATCTGCCATGAAGTCCGGCAGCCCTGCGCCCCAGCAAGCCAGATCGCCACGTTCGGGTGGATGGCGGCGCCAGAAGGCCCAGGCCATGGCGGCAAACTGCGCTTCGCCCAATTCATCCTGCAGCGGCGCATAGACCGCTGCCAAGGCGCGCTCAGCGACGGCCTGGGCGTTGACCCGGTAGGCCTGCAAGCCGCGCGCCACGCCATGTGTTGCGGCCGCAAGGCCCTCGGCGGCTGCGCCACTGATCAGCGATTGCAGCAGCGCCGTTTGGCGTTCCAGTTCGCTCATTGCCGCATCCGCGCACGGGCTTGCGCGGCCTCGTCCAGCAGCACGTCGAGTGCCGGAATGTCGGTGTCCCATTCGATCAGCGTCGGCACCGGGCCGCAGTGGTTCAGGGCCTCTTCATACAGACGCCAGACCGTCGGGCTGACGCGGCTGCCATGGTCGTCGATGACGATGTCGCCCAGGTCCGCATGCCCGGCCAGATGGATCTCGGCCACCTGGCCCGGCGCGATGCTGCGGATCCAGTCAATCGCCTGCTCCAGCGCTGCAGATTCATCCGCTTCGCTGTTCAAGGCGTTGACCATCAGGTTGTTCACGTCCAGCAGCAGCGAACAGCCGCTGCGACGGCAGAGTTCCATCAGGAACTCTGGTTCGGCCAGGTCGCCGGCCTGGCCCTGCCAGCCCAGATAGGCGCTGAGGTTTTCGACCGCGATGGCGCGCTTGAGCCGCTCCTGCACCCGCTGCACATGGGCCACCATCAAGGCGAGACTGGCCTCGTTGAAGGCGACCGGCAGCAGATCGTTCGCATGCATGAGCACGCCACCCGGCGTCGGCGCACGCGCAAAGCTGGCGTGGTCCGACACCAGCACCGGATCGACCCGTTCGACCAGCCGAGCCAGCCGGTCCAGATGCCAGGCATCCAGCCCGGCGGCCGAGCCCAGCGAGAGCCCGACGCCATGCAGGCTGATCGGGTAATGCTCGCGGGCTTCAGCCAGCAGTTGCAAGGCCGCGCCGCCATCGGCAAAGAAGTTCTCCGAGTGGACCTCCAAGAAGTCCAGCTCAGGCCGGCGTTCCATCAGGCTCGCATAGTGCGGCTGGCGCCAGCCGATGCCGATGGCGTCGGGTTTCATGGGGCGCTTGAATTACTTCTTGCCCTTGACCTTGGCCTTGGCCTCGTCGGCGCTCAGGCCGCCCTTGCCCTTGCAACTGCCCTTGTCGACGTAGATCCACTCCTCGGTCGAAGCATCGGCCTTGGCCAGGCCGGCGCAGGAGTGGCTGCCGCTCAGGTTGGCACAGTCGTTCTGGCCGGCCTTGGCGATGCCGTAGCACTTCTCCTTGGTCTTGGTGTCCTTGGCATCATGGGCCGAGGCGGTTTGAGCCAGGCCGAGGCTCAAGGCGGCGGCCAGGGCCGAGGACAGGATTTGCTTGGTCTGCATTGCTTGCTCCGTCTAGGGGTTTGCTCATGGGCCGGTTGGCGCCACAGCCCTAGTGTCGCAAGACCTGGCCAAGTCCTTACACTGCGCGTCGTAATGACTGAAGCATCCGACATCGCCCCGAGCCTGGAGAAGCTGCGCCCGCAGCTGATCAAGTTTGCGCTCTTGCAGCTCCGCAATGCCGCCTGGGCGGAGGATGCGGTCTCTGAAACCCTGCTCGCTGCCCTGGAAAAGCCGCAAGCTTTCGACCGGCAAAGCCAGTTGAAGACCTGGCTGATCGGCATCCTGAAGCACAAGCTGGTCGACCAGATCCGACGCAACTGCAAGGAGTTGTCGACCACCACGGACGACGACGAGCAGAACATCGAAGACGATCTGTTTCAGGCCGACGGCCATTGGCGCGATGCCCCACCCGACTGGGGCGACCCGGAGCACACGCTGCGCCAGGTTGAGTTCATGAAGGTGCTCGAAGTCTGTGTAGACAAGCTGCCCGGTCAGCAGGGCCGCCTCTTCATGATGCGTGAGTGGCTGGAGCTGGACACGGACGAGATCTGTAAGACTTTGGAGATCAGCCCGACCAACCTCTGGGTGATGTTGCACCGCGCCCGGCTGCGGCTGCGCGAATGTCTGGAGCTGAACTGGTTTGGTGGCAACAAGTTGACGGGGAGCAAGGCTTGATACTGAGACGAACCTGCAAGCAGGCAAGCCACCTGGTCCTCCAGGCGGAGGACACAGTACTGCCGATCAAGGAAAAGCTGGCCCTGCGCCTGCACCTGTGGGCCTGCACGGCCTGCACCCGCTTCTCATCCCAGGTCAGGCTGATGCGGCAGGCCACGGCCCGCTGGCGCCACTACGGCGACGACTCTTCGGGCGACGGAGCCCGGGCACCAAAGCCGCCGCCGCCCGGCGTCTGAATGCAGATCTGGTCGCCTGGCGCCATCAGCACCGTGCCCAGATGGCCCAGTGTCTCGACGCTGCCGTCCGCTCGCTGCAGCCAGTTCCGGCCCGGTGCGCCAGCCTCGCCGCCGGCCAGCCCGAAGGCAGGGACTGCGCGGCCATTGCTCAGGATGCTCGCGCTCATCGGCTCAAGAAAACGGATGCGGCGCAGGCCGCCATCACCGCCGCGCCATTGACCGGAACCACCGGTGCCAGCGGCGATCTCGTAGCTCTCCAGCCGCACCGGGAAGCGCCATTCCAGCACCTCGGGATCGGTCAGCCGCGAATTGGTCATGTGGGTCTGGACCACGGCCGTGCCATGGAAACCCGGCCCGGCGCCTGAGCCACCCGAAATCGTTTCGTAGTACTGGTGTCGCTCGTTGCCAAAGCTCAGGTTGTTCATTGTGCACTGGCCGGCGGCCATCACGCCCAGCGCGCCATAGAGCGCATTGGTCACGCAGCTGGAGGTCTCGACATTGCCGGCCACCACGGCGGCCGGCGACCGCGGATTCAGGAGGCTGCCCTCGGGCACGATGATCTGCAAAGGTCGCAGGCAGCCAGCATTGAGCGGTATGTCGTCATCCACCAGCGTGCGAAAGACATAGAGCACGGCGGCCATCGTCACCGAACGCGGCGCGTTGAAGTTGTTCGTCGTCTGCTGCGCACTGCTGCCCGTGAAGTCGATCACCGCGCTGCGGCTCGCGGCATCCACACGCACCGCCACTTCGATGCGCGCGCCGTTGTCCAGGTCGAGGCTGAAGCTGCCATCGCGCAGCTGCCCGATGGCGCGACGCACCGCGCTTTCCGCGTTGGCCTGCACATGGCTCATATAGGCCTGCACTTCGGCCAGGCCACGCTCTGCCACCAGGGCTTGCAGCTCCTGCGCACCCTTTTCGTTCGCTGCGACTTGGGCCCGCAGGTCGGCGATGTTCTGGTCTGGCTGGCGCGCCGGCCAGGGGCCTTCAGCCAGGCATTCGCGCAGCTCGGCTTCGTGCATCCGGCCGTCACGGCAAAGCAGGAAGTTGTCGAACAGCACGCCCTCCTCTTCGATGTGCCGCGAGAACGGCGGCATCGAACCGGGCGTGATGCCGCCGATGTCGGCATGGTGGCCCCGTGAGGCCACGAAGAATGCGGGCCGCGCGTGGCCTCCAAGAAAGACCGGTGTGGTGACGGTCACATCCGGCAGATGCGTGCCGCCGTGGTACGGATCATTGAGCATGAACACATCGCCCGGCCGCATCTCCGGATTTCGCTCGATCACCGTCCGTATCGACTCGCTCATCGAGCCCAGGTGCACCGGCATGTGCGGCGCATTGGCGATCAGCGCGCCCTCGGCGTCGAAGATCGCGCAGGAAAAGTCCAGCCGCTCCTTGATGTTCACCGAATGCGCCGTGTTCTGCAGGCGCAGGCCCATCTGCTCGGCGATGTTCATGAACTGGCGGTTGTAGAGCTCCAGACGCACCGGGTCCACGCCTGCACTCTCCTCAATGGCCGCTGAACGAGGTTCGAACCGACGCAGGCGCAGAGAGCCATCGCCATCGACGCTGGCGCGCCAGCCCGGCTCCAGCACCGTGCAGGCATTGGCCTCGGTGATCAGGGCCGGGCCTTGCAGCCAGGCGCCGCTTTGCAGGCGCTCTCGCCGATAGATCGCCGCGTCCTGCCAGCGGCCCTCGGCGTAGAGCGGCATTGACCGCTCGGGCTCGGCCGGGTGCGCTGTACCAGCCGGCCTTGCCATGGGCAAGGCCGCTCCGGCTGCCACGGCCTGCACGCTGGCTGATTCGATCACCAAAGGCCGGCCCGGCATCAGGAACGCAAAGCGACGGCGGTAGGCGGCCTCGAAGTCTGCTTGCAGCGCGGCCAGCATCGGCCGCAGCGGGCACGGCAGCGACAGGGCGGTGCCGCTGCCCTGGTAGCGCAGCTGCAGGCTGGGCTCGAGCCTCAGCGTTTGCGCCGGGAGGCCCTGCTCGATCAGCTCCTGCCTCGCGGCTTCAGCGAGTTCAGCCAGGCAATCCCTTGCCTGCAACAGGCCCTGCCCATCAAGCACCGCTTCAAGCGCACGCTCTCGCGAAGCGGTGCGTTCCGCCAGGCCCATGCCGTAGGCGCTCAAGAGCCCTGCCAGCGGATGGATCAGCACTTCGTCCATGCCCAGCGCATCCGCCACCTGGCAGGCATGCTGGCCGCCAGCGCCGCCAAAGCATTGCAAGGTGTAGTTCGACAGGTCATGGCCACGCGCCACCGAGATCTTCTTGATGGCATGCGCCATGTGGGCCACGGCGATTTGCAGCGCGCCCTCGGCAGCCGCGTGCGCAGAAGCCATGCCGGCCTGCTGGGCCAGTGCCACAAAGCCTGCCTCGACGACCGACTTGTCCAGCGGCTGATTGCCTTCGGGCCCGAACAGGTGCGGGAAGTGAGCCGGTGACAGGCGGCCGAGCAGCACATTCGCATCGGTCACCGTCAGGGGCCCGCCACGCCGGTAGCTGGCCGGCCCCGGCTTGGCGCCAGCGCTTTCGGGGCCGACGCGCAGCCGCTCGCCATCGAAGCGGATGATGGAGCCACCGCCGGCTGCCACCGTATGGATGGCCAGCATTGGCGCGCGCAGGCGCACGCCGGCCACCTGGGTGTCGAACTGGCGCTCCAGCTCGCCGGCATAGTGAGAGACGTCGGTGGAGGTACCGCCCATGTCGAAGCCGATCAGCTTGCTGCATCCCGACGCTTCGCCGGTGCGCGCCATGCCGACAATGCCACCGGCCGGGCCGGAGAGCACCGCATCCTTGCCCTGGAAGCGAACGCCCTCCGCCAGACCGCCGCCGGACTGCATGAAGAGCAAGGGCACGCCGGGCATGTGGTGTGAAAGCCGGTCTACATAACGGCGCAGGATGGGCGAAAGGTAGGCGTCCACCACCGTGGTGTCGCCGCGGCCGACCAGCTTCATCAAGGGGCTAACCTGATGCGAGACCGACACCTGGGTGTAGCCGATGCGCCGTGCCAGCGCCGCCGCCGCGAGCTCATGCGCTGGATAGCGCCAGCCGTGCATGAAGACGATGGCGCAGGCGCGCAAGCCGCTCGCCAACGCCGTGCGCATCTCGCCCTCCAGGGCCTGCAGGTCCAGGGCCTCGACCAGGCTGCCGTCCGCCGCCATCCGTTCCTGCGCCTCGATCACCCGGGCATACAGCTGCTCCGGCAGCACGATCTCCCGGTCGAACAGCCGCGGCCGGGCCTGGTAGGCAATGCGCAGCGCATCGCGAAAACCGCGCGTCGTCACCAGCAGCAAGGGCTCGCCCTTGCGCTCCAGCAAGGCATTGGTAGCCACCGTCGTGCCCATGCGCACGCACTCGACCAGGGACAGCGTGATGCGCTCTTGCGGCCCCAGGCCCAAGAGGCGGCGCATGCCTGCCAGCGCCGCGTCCTCGTACTGTTCGGGACATTCGCTGAGCAGCTTCAGCGTTCGCACAGCGCCATCGGGCGCACGCGCCACCACGTCGGTGAAGGTGCCGCCTCGATCGATCCAGAACTGCCAGCGTGCCGGGGTCATTGCCTGTCGCGTTTGCTCTTGTGTTGGCTCGGCGCCATTGTGGCTTTCATCAGCGACCTGCCCGACGTTCATTCGAACTGCCCTGGCCCCGCTTTGCGCTTAGCATTCAGCCTACCGCCAAAAGAAGTAGTAGCCCGCTGGAGACCCCTCGCATGTCCGATCCGTCCGCCTCGATTCCCTGGCCCCACGACACGGTCAGGTCCGATCTTGAGGAGATGGCCAGCGCTTCGGCGCAACCGCCCTTCATCTGGCCCACGCCGCCCTATGCGGCCTATCCGCAGCCGGTGCCGCAGAAGGTGCCGGAGGCCTGCGAGATCCAGGGCCTCAACAACAGCCGCAGCAATGGCCATCTGATCCGCTTCTCCGGCGCCGACCGCTTGCTGCAGATCAAGGTGCCGCCGGCCCGCGCTGCCATGCCCTTGAAGTTCGGCCAGTTCCGGGTGCTCAAGTTGCTGGCGCCTCTGCCGGCCGCGCCGCGCGACCCGTCTTCGATACACAACCCGCTGTCGCTGGACCACCGGCCGCGCGCGCCCTTTCGCCTGCAGTTCGTTGGCGGCGGCGACCTCAACGGCCTGACCATAGGCCATCACCATGACGGCCTGGGCCTTTTCCTGTTCGTACCGCTGAGCGAGGACACCGACGAGGTGCAGCGCCTCTTTGTGCCGCGCGAGGCGCTGGCGGAGTTCGACGTCGGCGAGCGCATTGGCGACCTGCTGGTCAGCGCGCAGGCCGCCACGCTGGAACAGGTCGAGGCCGTTGCGCGCGAGCAGGAAGACCTGCGCTCGCGCCGCGTCGGCGAAATCCTGGTCGCCAAGCAGATCGTCACGCCCGAACAGTTGCTGCTGGCCATCGAACAGCAGGCCAAGATGCCAATGGTGCGCATCGGCGAAGCACTGCTGGCGCTGGAACTGGTCACGCCCGAGCAGCTCGAGGAGGCGCTGATCCAGCAACGCCAGGACCGCTCGGTGCCGCTGGGCGAACTGCTGGTGCGCAAGCGCGTGGTGAATCGCCAGGCCCTGCAATCAGCACTGGCGCGCAAGATGGGCTATCCGCTGGTGGATGTGGAGAACTTCCCGGTCGAGCCCGACGCGGTGCGCAAGCTGCCCTTCGCCATCGCCAAGCGGCTCGAAATGATGCCGCTGATGATGCGCGAGAGTCGCCTGGTCGTGGCCATGGAAGACCCGACCCGGCGCGACGCCATCGACGAGGCCGAGTTCATCACCCAGGTCAAGGTGGTGCCGACGCTGGCCAAGGTCGGCAGCCTGCAGTTCGCGCTGCCCGGCGTCTATGACCGCTTCGGTGGCGACTCGGTGCCGCGGGGCGACCTGAACCTGCCCTCCTTCCAGCCCGACTTCGAGCTCGACAACGCCGACAAGCTGATCGAGACGCTGGAGCGCGAGGGCCTGGAGCGTGGCAGCAGCCGCGACGATGAATCGCAGATCGAGCAGAGCGACAACTCGCTGGTGCGCCTGATCAACACCATGATCATCGAGGCGCACAGCCAGAACGTCTCCGACATCCATATCGAGACCTTGCCTGGCCGCGAGAAGCTCAAGATCCGCTTCCGCAAGGACGGGCAACTGAGGCCTTACCTGGAGCTTCCGCACACTTATCGCAACGCCATGATCGCGCGCATCAAGATCATGTGCGACCTCGACATCTCCGAGCGCCGCAAGCCCCAGGACGGCAAGATCAATTTCGCGCGCTTCTCGGCCCAGCACCGGCTGGAGCTGCGCGTGGCCACGATCCCGACCAACAATGGTCTCGAGGATGTGGTGATGCGCATCCTGTCTTCCGCAAAGCCGATTCCGCTGGCCAAGCTGGGCCTCTCGGCCAGCAATCTGAGCCAACTGAGCGAAGCAGTGGCGCGGCCCTACGGCATGGTGCTGTGCGTGGGCCCGACAGGCTCCGGCAAGACCACCACCCTGCACTCGGCACTGGCGCACATCAACACCGCCGAGCGCAAGATCTGGACTGCCGAGGACCCGATCGAAATCACCCAGAACGGCCTGCGCCAGGTGCAGGTGAACCCCAAGATCGACTGGACGTTTGCGAAAGCCCTGCGCGCCTTCCTGCGCGCCGACCCGGACGTGATCATGGTCGGCGAAATCCGCGACCAGGAGACGGCGCAGATCGCCATCGAGGCCTCGCTGACCGGCCACATGGTGATGTCCACGCTGCACACCAACAGCGCCGCAGAAACGATCACCCGCCTGCTGGACATGGGTTGCGACCCGTTCAACTTCGCCGATTCGCTGCTGGCTGTGCTGGCCCAGCGCCTGGTGCGCCGCCTCTGCCCCAGCTGCCGGATTGCCGAGCCCTTGAGCGAAGCCGACCAGCAGGAATGGCTGGACGACTACCTGCATGTCTTCCCGGTTGATCAACGCCTGTCGCGCGCGACGCTGCTGAAGGAATGGGTCTCGCAGCACGGCGTCAAAGGTCAGCTGCAGCACTATCACAGCCCTGGCTGCGGTCAGTGCGAGCACACTGGTTTCAAGGGCCGCGCCGGCCTGCATGAACTCTTGATGGTCTCGCGCAATGTGCGCCGCCTGATCCAGACCGGCGCCCGCGCCGAAGAGATCCAGCATGCGGCCCTGGCGGAGGGCTTGCGCACGCTGCGCCAGGACGGCATTGCCAAGGTGCTGGCCGGCGTGACCAACATGGCAGAGGTGCGCGCCACCAGCAATAGCTGACACCAGGCTGTCAGAAGCTGCGCCCGGGCGCTGGGGCTTGTCCTGCTTGCGCGAGCGCGGTCTTCGGCGATAGTCGATGCTGCTTAAATTTGCAGCAGGGGTATTCCGATGGCGCAAGCGCAGGGTCTGCAGGGCTTGGTGGGGCAGCCCCGCGCGACGGCGGATGCCAAGCATGCGCAAGACATCGCCAGCTCGCATGAGCGCTGCGTCGCCTTCGGCCTGAATGCGAGCGCCGAGGCGGACCTGGGCCTGCTCTCCACCGCCGGCCTGCAAGACCTGCAACACCGCAATGCCCGGCTCTGCGCCCAGGCCCTGCCGGTGATGGAGATGCTCTATGAGCAACTGACCCATGCGCAAAGCATGGTGCTGCTCACCGACGCCAGTGGCGTGATCCTGCATTCGCTGGGCGACCCGGGCTTTCTGCAGCGCGCGCAGCATGTCGCGCTGGCGCCAGGTGCACTGTGGTCCGAGGCCGACAAGGGCACGAACGCCGTCGGCACCGCACTGATGACCGAGGCGCCGACGGTGGTTCACGGCCAGGAGCATTTCCTGCGCAGCATGCAGTTCCTGACCTGCTCGGCCGCGCCCATCTTTGACCACAAGGGCGCTCTGCTGGGCGTCATCGACGTCTCGGGCGACCGCCGCTCGTACCATCCTCATACGCTCGCGCTGGCCACGATGTCGGCACGGCTGATCGAGGACCAATGGTTTGGCGACCGCTTCCGCCACAGCACGCGCCTGCAGTTCCACACCAGCATTGCCGGCCTGGGCACACTCAACGAAGGCCAGCTGGCGCTCGACGAAGAGGGCCATGTGCTGGGCGCCAACCGCCGCGCGCTGGAGCTGCTCGGCCTGCCCGCCACGGTGCTGAGGCGCGAAAACCTGGCAAGTCTCTTCGGCCTGGCTTATGCAGACGCGGTGGACCGCTCGCGCGGCGACGCCACCTTGCAAGTGCTGCGCGGTGAACGCGTGCTGCATGCCAAGCTGAGCGTGCAACTGAACCAGCCCTTGTCCCACCGCACCGCCTTGAGCGAGCCGGGCATGCATCGCCAGACCAGCAGCGAGCCCCTGATGCCGTCCGGGCCGCTCATTGCGCCGCCCACTGTGGCCCTGCACAGCCTGCGCCAGACCGAAAGCCAGGCCATCCAGGCGGCCGTGCAAGCCAGCGGCGGCAACCTCTCACTGGCCGCGCGGGCCCTGGGCATTGGCCGAAGCACGCTGTATCGCAAGCTGCGGGCGATGAACGCCTGAGCCTTCAGCGACTCATCAGGGCCTGAGCCATACGCCTGGCCGCGCCGCGATGGACTGCGGCGAAAAGTTCGGCTCGCCCTGCCATGGCCTCGCGTCGGGAGGTGTCGGCAATCAGGGCCCGGGCCTGACCGAGCCCCTCACTCATGTCGACCACTCTCAGCGCAGCACCTGCCTCCAGCGCCAGCTCTGCCGCCTGGGCAAAGTTGAAGGTGTGAGGTCCCATCAGCAGTGGGCAGCCGCATGCGGCAGCCTCGATCAGGTTCTGGCCGCCGAGCGGCAGGAAGCTGCCGCCCAGCAACGCCGCGTCGGCCATGCCGTAATAGAGCGCCATCTCGCGCAGGCTGTCGCCGAGCCAGGCGTCGGCTGACAAGGCCTCTGCAGTCGGCTCTCCACCGAAGCTGCTGCGTCGCGCAAGCTTCAGGCCGGCGGCTTCGATCAGGCCCGCCACTTCGTCAAACCGCTGCGGATGGCGGGGCACGATCAGGAGCAGCGGGCGGCTGGCTGGCGGCAGTGCAGTGAATGCGCTCAGGAGCATCGCCTCTTCGCCCTCACGGCTGACGGCGAAGAGCAGCACCGGCCGCTTCAGCGCCGCATGCCAGGCCCGCCCCCGGGCCAGCAAGCTCTCATCAGGATGCAGGTCGAACTTCAGATTGCCGCAGACCTGGACGTTGCGCACGCCGCTATCACGCAAGCGGCGCGCATCGGCTTCGGTCTGCGCCAGCGCCATCTTCAGCGCGGCAGCGGCCGGTTCCATCAACCAGCGCAGGCGCCGCCCCTGGCGGAAGCTTTTCTCGGACAGCCGCGCATTGGCCAGCACCAATGGCAACCTGACCCGTGCGGACTCATGCTGCAGCACGGGCCAGATCTCGGTCTCCATCAGCACGCCCATCGAGGGCTGCCAATGAC
The DNA here is from genome assembly GCF_044043925.2 of Paucibacter sp. JuS9. Lineage (NCBI taxonomy): Bacteria > Pseudomonadati > Pseudomonadota > Betaproteobacteria > Burkholderiales > Sphaerotilaceae > Roseateles > Paucibacter sp. JuS9. The sequence continues at coordinate 1,678,497 of NZ_CP194172.1, read as the reverse complement.
GGAGGAAACGGCGCACGGCGCCTGGCGTGTCGTAGGGCAGCCAGGCCTGCGCATCGCCTTCCTGCAGGAGTGCCGCACCGGCCTCGCGACCGGTGGCGGTGCTGTGGGTCAGGAGCAGGCGAAGGCCGGGCTTCAGGAGGCGAAGCTCATGAACCAGGGCCTTGGCTGCCAGCGTCTCACCGAGCGACACGGCATGCACCCAGACCCACCCTGCTTCGCTCGCCTTGTCGTACAAGCCCAGGCGCTCGCCCAGGTGTTGCCGGTACGGTGCCTCCGCCGCCCCGCGGCGCCACAGGCGCAGCAGGTACAGCGGCGTGGCCAGCCGCAGAAGGCTCGCATAGAGCCAGCGGCTGATCAGCTCTTTCAATGGCCCGCCGCGAAGACAGCGTCCGGCTTGACGCGCTTGAGCTGCGCCACCACGTCATGCTGGATGCGCTCCAGCGCTTCGGGCGTGTGGCCTTCGAAGCGCAAGACCAGCACCGGCGTGGTGTTGGACGGCCGGATCAGGCCGAAGCCGTCGGCGTACTCGACGCGCAGCCCATCGATGGTGATCACCTCGAGCGAGCCGGGGAACTCGGCGATCTCCTTGAGCTTCTTCACGACCTCATGGTGCTCTCCCTCGGCGCAAGGCACGTTGATCTCCGGCGTGGCAAAGCTATCCGGCAGGCCGTTCAAGACGGCGCTCGGGTCCTTGGAGCGCGAGAGGATCTCCAGCATGCGGCCGGCGGTGTACATGGCATCGTCGAAGCCATACCAGCGCTCATTGAAGAAGATGTGGCCCGACAGCTCGCCAGCCATCGGTGCGCCGGTTTCCTTCAGCTTGGCCTTGGCCAGCGAGTGGCCGGTCAGCCACATCAGCGGCTGGCCGCCGTGCTCGCGGATCCACGGCGCCAGGCGCTGCGTGCACTTCACGTCGAAGATGATCTGCGCGCCCTTGTTGCGCTTGAGGATGTCGGCGGCCAGCAGCATGATCTGGCGGTCCGGCATGATCATCTTGCCGTCCTTGGTAACAATGCCCAGACGGTCGCCATCGCCGTCGAAGGCGAGGCCCAGCTCGGCGTCACAGGCGTGCACGATGCGCTTCAGGTCTTCGAGGTTCTCGGGCCGCGAAGGATCGGGATGGTGGTTGGGGAAGTCGCCATCGACCTTGCTGAAGATGTCGATCACCTCGCAACCCAGCGCGCGCAGGATGGCGGGGGCATTGGCACCGGGAATGCCGTTGCCGGAGTCGACCACGATCTTCATCGGGCGCGAAAGCTTGCAGTCCGAGACCACGCGGTGCTGGTATTCGGCGCCGACGTCCATCTTTCCGACCCGACCTTTGCCTGTCGCATAGTCCTCGGCTTCGATGCGGCGGCGGATGCCCTGGATCTGCTCGCCATAGACAGCCGCGCCGCCCAGCACCATCTTGAAGCCGTTGTAGTCCTTGGGGTTGTGGCTGCCGGTGACCATGATGCCGGAGTTGCAGCCATGCTTGCCGCGCGTGGCAGCCACGTAGTACAGCATCGGGGTCGTGACCGCGCCGATGTCTACCACGTCCAGGCCGGTCGAGGCCAGGCCGCGGATCAGGGCTGCCACCAGGGAGGGGCCCGACAGGCGACCATCGCGGCCAACCGCGACCGCCTTTTCACCGATCAGCTTGGCTTCGGTGCCGAAGGCCCGGCCCAGGTGCTCGGCCATTTCCTCGTTCAGACTCTCGCCGACGATGCCGCGGATGTCATAGGCCTTGAAGGCGGACGCTTGAACTTTCATGGAGGCTTTCCTCTGACGTGAAACGCAGACGTGAACAATACGACAGGCGCGGATTGTAGGCAGGCCGACCGAGCCCTTCTGTGCCCGGCTGGTAACTGGCGATTCGTCGGGCCGGCTGTCGATTCGTCGCCAACGGCGCCTCTGCCCTGGGGCCATCCCTCTAGGCTTCGCCCATCGTCACACGGACACTCTCGCGCCATGCCTCCTCTGACCTCCCTGCTGCAGGACTTCGGCTATGCCCGCAGCCGCTACTTCAAGTTGCATAAACACCGCGACGAGAAGCTGTGGGCCCGCTTGCTGATCAGCAGTGCCTTTGCGCTGTTTTTCCCCAGCTTCTTCATGAGCCTCGGCGTGGTGTTCGGCCGGGCGCAGCTCAGCCTTGCCTCCGTGCTGGTCTCCTTCCTGCTCGGCTTCTTCATCGCCTTCTCGATCCACGGTGCCTACCGCACCGTCGAACTGCTGGCCTCTGAAAAGCGACTGGCCCGGCTCAACGCGGGTGGCTGGGGCGGCAGCCTGTTCTTTGCCGGCGTGCCCATGGTGATCATGGCGCTCAGTTTCTCGGTCTTCACCTGGCTGCTGCGCGTCGTGGCCGACATCGAGGTCCGGGGATCGCCGTTCGACTCGGTGCGTGCGGCCAGCCAGTTTTTGTTCATCAGCCTGATGTTCGCCCTGGCAAGCATCTACGTGGCCTGGCAGAGCAACAAGCGCAAGGCCCTGCAACTGCAGGCCACCGAGGCCCAGTTGCTGCGCCTGCAGGCCCAGATCGAACCGCACTTCCTTTTCAACAGCCTGGCCGCCGTGCAAAGCCTGATCGACCCGGCGCCAGAGCGTGCCAAGCAGATGCTGGAATGCTTCACCGACTACCTGCGCGCCAGCCTTGCCACGCTGCGGCTGGAGACCTGCCAGCTTGAGCAGGAGCTGCAGGCAGTGCAGAGCTATCTCATGCTCATGCAGATTCGCATGGGCGAGGAAAGGCTGCAGTTCAGCATCGAGGTGCCGGCTGCTCTGGCAAAGCTGAAGCTGCCGCCGCTGCTGCTGCAGCCGCTGGTCGAGAACGCCGTGATGCACGGCCTCGAAGCCAAGGCCGAGGGCGGTCACGTGCGCATCGAGGGCGCGCTGGTGGACGGTTGCTTGCGCCTGCGCGTCGTCGACGACGGCCTGGGCCTCGCTGCCAGCCAACGCCGCGCTCGACCGGGCCATGGCCTCGCCCTGAAGAACATCCGTGAACGACTGGCCGCCCGCCATGGCGAGGAAGCCCGTCTGAGCGTCACCCCGAGCGAGCAAGGCTGCGTGGCCGAGCTCATCCTGCCCCTGGACGACAAGAAGACCCCATGACACGCGCCCTGATTGCCGACGACGAAGTTCACCTGGCCGACTACCTGCGCCAGCAACTGAAAGCCCTGTGGCCCGAGCTCGAGGTCGTGGCACTGGCCCGCAACGGCACCGAAGCCGCCGCCCGCATCGCAGAGCTGTCCCCCGACATTGCCTTCCTCGACATCCAGATGCCAGGTCTCACCGGTCTCGAGGTGGCCGAAGGCATCGAGGGCCCGACCCGGGTGGTCTTCGTGACCGCGTTCGACGAGTACGCGGTCGAGGCCTTCGAGCATGCGGCACTCGACTATGTTCTCAAGCCCATCAAGACCGATCGCCTGGCCAAGACCGTGGAGCGTGTCCGCGCCGCGCTGGCAGCCCCCGAACCCGAGCCCGACGCCGGCCTGGCCGAGGCTTTGCGCAAGCTCAGCTCGACGCCGGCCACACTTGCCCCCAGCGTCAATCGCTTGCGCTACGTGCGCGCCAGCCAGGGCGAGCTGATGCACCAGATCGATGTGCGCGAGGTGCGATTCTTCCATGCCGACGACAAGTACACCTGTGTGCAGACGGCCGACGCCGAGTACCTGATCCGCACGCCGATCGCCGAGCTGGTGTCGCAACTCGACCCGGAGGAGTTCTGGCAGGTCCATCGCTCCACCGTCATCAACCTCGCCCACCTGGCCGGCACGCGGCGGGATGAAGCCAGTCGCCTGTTCCTGCGCATCAAGGGCTTTGATCGCGAACTGCCGGTCAGCCGGGCTTACGTCCACCTGTTCAAGGCGATGTAGCCGGCCGGCGCTGCTAGAGTTGGCCCATGCGCCGGTCGATTCTTGCTGTTCTCGCCGTATCTGGCCTCTGCGCCGCCGTGTCACTGGGCGGCTCGGCGCAGGCTCAGGGCAATGAGCGACTGCGCTGGCTGGGCGGCGACCTGCCGCCCTTTGTCTGGCAGTCCAGCAACGGCCCCCAGGGCTACGCCCATGAGTTGCTGACGCTGATGGCGCAAAAGCTGGGGCGCAAGCCCGACGTGGCCTTCTACCCCTGGGCGCGCGCGGTCAAGCAGACCATGGAAGGCGACAACTACGGCGTTTTCCCGCTGGCCCGCACGCCGGACCGCGAGGCCCAATTCCGCTGGCTGATTCCGCTGGCCCATGTGCACTACAGCTTCTTTGCCGCCAGCTCGACCACCGGGCCGCTGGGACTGGAGCAATTGCGCACGCAAAAGATCGTCGTGCTGCGCGGCTCGCCCATCATCAAGAACCTGCAGGCGCAAGGCTTCACCCAAATCATCGAGGCCAAGGACTACCGCGACATGCTGCGCATGGTCAGCATCGGCGTCGTCGTGGCGGCCTACGCAGGCGCGCCGATGATGCAGTCGGCCATGCAGGAGTTTGGCTTCAAGGCGAGCGACTACAAGCTGGTGGCCACGCTGGGTAATGCCGACCTCTACATGGGCACCTCGCTGCGCCTGGACCTGGGCGAGGCGCAGCTCTGGATCGAGGCCTACCGCACCCTGGAGCAGGACGGCATCGTCGCCCGCCTGCAAAAGAAATATCAGCTCTCGCGAGCTGGTGGGCACATGTCCGGAAACGGCGAGTAAGTTCCCGGCAGCAGCCTAAGATGGCTGCATGTCCACGCTAGACGCCTTGCACTGCTACCCCGCCCTCCTGGCCCGCGATGCGCGCTTTGACGGCCGCTTCTTCGTCGGTGTCACGTCCACCGGCATCTACTGCCGGCCGGTCTGCCGGGTGCGCACGCCCAAGGCCGCCAACTGCCGATTCTTCGCCAGCGCGGCCCAGGCCGAGGCCCAACGCTTCCGTCCCTGCCTGAAGTGCCGGCCCGAGCTGGCGCCAGGGCAGGCCTGGAGCGTGATGGACGCCTCCAGCACCCTGGCGCGCCAGGCGGCCGAGCTGATGGACAAAGGCGAGATGGAGAACGTAGACGCCCTGGCCCAGCGCCTGGGCATCACCGACCGCCACCTGCGACGCATCTTCGCTGCCGAGCATGGCGTGAGCCCCCTGCAATACCTGCAGACACGCCGGCTGCTGCTGGCCAAGCAACTGCTGGCCGACAGCAGCATGCCCATCACCGAAGTGGCTGCCGCCTCGGGCTTTGGCAGCTTGCGCCGCTTCAACGCCGCCTTTGTCGAGCACTACCGCATGCAGCCCTCTTCCCTGCGGCGCGGATTGCCGGTCTCGGCATGCGGCGAGCCCGCCTTGCGCCTGGGCTACCGGCCGCCCTACGCCGTGGACGCGATCCTGCAGTTCATCGCCGCCCGCGCACTGCCGGGTATCGAGACCGTGGACTTTGCCGAGCGCACAGTCAGCCGTACCTTGAGACTGCGCCATGGCGGCCGCGACCTGGCTGGCCGCATCGTCGTGCGCTTCGACGCCAAGCAGCCGGTCGTCCTGCTCTCGCCCTGTTCATCGGTCTGGTCGGGTGTCGCAGCCTTGATACCCATCGTGCGCCGCTGGCTGGACCTGGATGCCGAGCCCGCCGCCATCGACGAAAAACTGGGCCCGCTGTCCGCAGCCACGCCGGGGCTGCGCCTGCCAGGCTGCACCGACCGCTTCGAACTCGCGGTGCGTGCCGTGCTCGGGCAGCAGATCACCGTTGCGGCGGCGCGCACCATAGGCGGTCGTTTTGTCGAACGCTTTGGCGAGCCGCTGGACGAAGCGCAAGCGGCACCCGGCATGGACCGCTTGTTCCCGAGGCCCGAACGCATCGCCCAGGCGAGCGTGGAATCCATCGCCGAGCTGGGCATCATCCGGCGCCGCGCCGAGTCCTTGATTGCGCTCGGCCAGGCCTGGCCCACGCTCGCGTTTGCCCAGGGCGAAGGCGGGGTGGCCGAGGCCCTGGCCGGTCTGGAGGCCCTGCCCGGAATCGGCCCCTGGACCGCCAGCTACATGCTGATGCGCGGCTGGAGCTGGCCGGATGCATTTCCGCCGGGCGATGTGGTCCTGAAGAAAATGCTCGCCAGCAAAGACCCGGTACCCGATACCACCGCCTGGCAGCCCTACCGCAGCTATGCCGTGCTGCAGCTGTGGCGCGAAGCCGCCACCGCACCCAAGTGAGGAATGAAAGAGGCACCATGCTTGCACAACAACGCATCAACACACCGCTGGGCCCTCTGACAGCCCTGCGCAATGACGAGGGCCTCGTGGGCCTGTGGTTCGACGGCCAGAAGCACCATCCCGGCACGCTCGATGCGCCTGAAGTCGAGGCGGACCCGCTGTTCATGCAGATCGAGCAATGCCTGCAAGGCTATTTCAAGGGACAGGTCTTGCCTCGGGACTTGCCTCTTGATCCGCAAGGCACGCCCTTCCAGCGCGCCGTCTGGCAGGCCCTGCTGGCCATTCCCGCTGGCCAGAGCCGCAGCTATGGAGAACTGGCGGCGCAGCTGGGCAAGCCCGGCAGCGCTCGGGCCGTGGGTGCTGCCGTCGGGCGGAACCCGGTCACGATCCTGATTCCCTGCCACCGCGTACTGGGTGCCAATGGCTCGCTGACCGGCTACGCGGGGGGCCTGGAGCGCAAGGAAGCGCTCCTGAGATTGGAAGGACACCGCCCTTGAAGGCCTCTGACCTTGCCGAGCTGGTGCTGCTGGCGGCCGTCTGGGGCGCCAGCTTTCTGTTCCTGCGCTGGGGCGCCCCGGCCTTTGGCCCGATGACGCTGGCCGGCCTGCGCGTGCTGGGTGCCGCGCTGTTCCTCTTGCCCATCCTCATGCATCGGCAAGGCCTCGGCGAATTGCGCGGCGTCTGGCGGCAGATGATGGGTTTGGGCCTCCTGACCAGCGCCATCCCTTTCGTGCTGTTCTCGTACGCCGCGCTGTCGATCACGGCTGGTCTGTCGAGCATCCTCAATGCCACGACGCCGCTGTGGGGCGCGCTCGTGGCCTTCGTGTGGCTGAGTCAGCGGCTGGATGCCATACGCTTGCTGGGGCTGGTCATCGGTTTTGGCGGCGTGGTCTTCCTGGCCTGGGACCAGGCATCGTTCAAGCCCGGCGGTAGCGGCTGGGCCATCCTGGCCTGCCTGGCGGCCACGCTGAGCTATGGCATGTCGGCCAGCTTCACCAAGCGCTACCTGAGCGGCGTTTCGGCGATGACCCAGGCTGCGGGCAGCCAGCTCGCTGCCGCCGTCTGGCTGATGCCGTTTGCACTCTGGTTCTGGCCCAGCCAGATGCCTGAGACCCGTGCCTGGATCAGCGTGGCCGGCCTGGCCCTGCTGTGCTCGGGCCTGGCCTACATCCTCTATTTCCGGCTGCTGCAGCGGGTCGGCCCGACCAATGCGCTGGCGGTGACCTTTCTGATACCGGTGTTCGCGCTCTTGTGGGGCGGGCTCTTCCTCGGCGAGGCCCTGACGATGCACATGCTGGCGGGCTGCGCCATCGTGTTTCTGGGCACGGCGTTGGTCGTGGGCCTGATCAAGCGGGCGCAGCGCGGCAGCACGGCAGCCCCCTGAGGGGCGGCGGCCGCGCCTCAGGTCATGGCGCTGTTTCGCCGGCCAGCAGCGCTTGCAGTGCGGCTTCATCCAGCACCGGCACGCCCAGCTCGCGCGCCTTGTCGAGCTTGGAACCCGCTTCCGCGCCGGCCACGACGTAGTGAGTCTTCTTGGAGACCGAGCCGCTGACCTTGCCGCCTGCCGCCTCGATCAGGTCCTTGGCCGCGTCGCGACCCAGCGTAGGCAGCGTGCCGGTCAACACCAGCGTCTTGCCCAGCAGTGGCTGCGGCCCTTGCGCCGCTGACGCACCCTCGCCTTCGGGCCAAGTCACGCCGGCAGCGCGCAGCTGTTCTACGACCTCGCGGTTGTGCGGCTGCGCGAAGAAGGTGTGGATACTCTGGGCCACGATGGGCCCCACATCGCGCACCTGCAGAAGCTGCTCGATGGAGGCATTCATCAAGGCATCGATATTGCCGAAATGTCGGGCCAGGTCCTTGGCCGTGGTTTCGCCAATTTGCCGAATGCCCAGCGCAAACAGGAAGCGCGGTAGCGTGGTGCTCTTGCTCTTCTCCAGCGCATCGACGATGTTCTGCGCGCTCTTCTCGGCCATGCGTTCCAGCGCTGCGAGCTTGGCCACGCCGAGCTTGTAGAGCGCGGGCAGGCTGTCGACGATGCCGCCATCCACCAGTTGGTCCACAAGCTTGTCGCCCAGGCCTTCAACGTCCATCGCACGGCGGCCGGCGAAGTGCAGCAGCGCCTGCTTGCGCTGCGCCGGGCAGAACAGGCCGCCGGTGCAGCGGTAGTCCATGCCTCCCTTCTCGCGCGCCGTAGCGCTGCCACAGACCGGGCATTCGCGCGGCATGCGGAAGTTCGGCACATAGGCCGGCCGCTGGGCCGCCAGCACGCCCACCACTTCGGGAATCACGTCACCGGCACGGCGCACGATCACCTGGTCGCCGATGCGCACGCCCTTGCGGCGCAGCTCGAACAGGTTGTGCAAGGTGGCATTGCTGACTGTCGTGCCGCCCACGAAGACCGGCTCCAGCTTGGCCACCGGCGTGAGCTTGCCGGTGCGGCCGACCTGGATCTCGATGCCGTTCAGGCGCGTCAGCTGCTCCTGCGCCGGATACTTGTGCGCCACCGCCCAGCGCGGTTCGCGGCTGATGAAGCCCAGGCGCTGCTGCAAGGCGCGCTTGTTGACCTTGTAGACCACGCCGTCGATGTCGAAGGGCAGGCTGTCGCGCAGCGCGGCGATCTTCTGATGAAAGGCGACCAGGCCGGCCGCGCCTTGCGTGACCACGCGGTGCTCGCAGACGGGCAGGTCCATGGCTGCGAGCGCATCCATCAGGCCCGCGTGAGTTTCAGGTTCAGCCCAGCCCTTCACCTCGCCCAGACCGTAGGCATAGAAACTCAAGGGCCGCTGCCTGGCCAGTGCCGGGTCGAGCTGGCGCACGGCGCCCGCCGCGGTATTGCGCGGGTTGACGAAGGTCTTCTCACCCTTCTCGCGCTGGCGTTCATTGAGCGTCTCGAAATCATCGCGGCGCATGTACACCTCGCCGCGCACCTCGATCACCTCGGCCTCGGTGCCCTTCAGCCGCAAGGGGATCTGGCCGATGGTGCGGATGTTCTGGGTCACGTCCTCGCCGGTTTCGCCATCACCGCGTGTCGCGGCTTGCACCAGAAGTCCGTGTTCGTAGCGCAGGTTCAGTGCCAGGCCGTCGAACTTCAGTTCGGCCGCGTACTCGAGCGGCGGCGCCGATTCGTCCAGCTCCAGCCGCTTGCGCACGCGCTCGTCAAAGGCAACGGCGCCGCTGTCTTCGGTATCGGTCTCGGTATAGATCGACAGCATCGGCACCGCATGGCGCACCGGCGTGAAACCGTCCAGCACCTTGCCGATCACACGCTGCGTCGGCGAGTCCGGCGTCAGCAGTTCCGGGTGCGCCCTCTCCAGCGCTTGCAGCTCCTGGTAGAGCTTGTCGTACTCCGCATCCGGCAGCGTCGGCGCATCCAGCACGTAATAGAGATGGGCGTGGTGGTTGAGCGTGGCACGCAGCTCGGCGGCCCGGCGGCGCGCGGATTCAATGTCGTTCATGGAAACTCGAAATTCAGTCGGACGCGGCAGGCTGCCGCGTGATCATCACCTGGTCGACCCGGTGGCTGTCCACGTCCACCACCTCGAAGCGCCAACCTTCCCAGACGACCTGGTCCGTGCGCTTCGGTATGCGGCGCAGCATCACCATCAGGAAGCCGGCGAGTGTGTCGTACTGGCCGGCATGCGGCCAGGCTTCCAGCTCCAGCGCGCGCTGCACATCGGGGATGGGCGTGATGCCGTCGGCCAGGTAGCTGCCGTCGTCCCGGCGGACGATCTGTTCCTCGTCGTGCGAGGCCACGAGGCTGCCCATCACCGTGCTCATCACGTCGTTCAGGGTGATCACACCGACGACCAGGCTGTACTCATTGACGATGACGGCAAAGTCCTCGAGCTTCTCTCGGAACTGGATCAGCACTTCGGACAGCGTCAGCCGGTCCGGCACGATCAGCACCTTCTTGACCATGGCGCTGCCGCGCAGCGTCAGGCCCTCGTCGCGCAGCACGCGCTGAAACAGGTCGGTGGCGTCCACATAGCCGACCACGGCATCGATCTCGCCATCGCAGACCAGGTAGGTGGAGTGCGGGCTCTCGGCGATGCGCGTGCGTATCAGCGCCTCTTCATCATCGAGCGAGAGGTAGACGATGCGTTCGCGCGTGGTCATCGCGCTTTCAACCCGGCGGGTGTCGAGCTCGAACACATTGGCAATCACCTGCTGTTCGGCATCGGCCACCACGCCGGCCTGGTTGCCGGCCTCGGTCAGGGCCAGGATGTCGTTGTAGGTGATGCTGTCATCGCGCCCGGCGGGCAGGCCCAGCAGGCGGGTCAGCAGATCAGACAAGGCACTGAAGGCCCAGGCCAGCGGCTTGAGCACTGTGACCAGGGCCAGCATGGGCGCGATCACGGCCATGGCCATGCGCTCGGGCTCGTTCATGCCCAGGCGCTTGGGCAGCAGGTCGGCCAGCACGATGAAGAGGCTGGTGATGGTGGCAAACGAGGCGGCAAAACCCAGGGCAGCGGCACGCTCGGGGTCGCCAAACACCAGCTTCATGGCGGCCTCGTAGTGCGGCGAGAGCACCCCCTCGCCGACGATGCCGGCCAGGATGGCCAGGGTGTTGACGCCGATCTGCACGACCGTGAAGTAGTGGCCAGGCCGCTCCTGCGTGGCGAGCACCCGGGCCGCACGAGGATCACCGTCTTCGATCAGCTGCTGCAGCTTGAGCCGGCGGGCCGAGGCCAGCGAAATTTCGGCGATGGAGAAGAAGGCGCTGGCCGCGATCAGCAGCGCGATCAGCAGGAGACTGGTGCTCATGCGCGGCAGTGTAGCTGCGAGCCCGCTCGCTCAGGCGACCTGCAGCCCTGGCGAGATCAAGATGAACTCCCACGACCTGCGCGGTTTCGGCATGCTCAGTGAACACAGCAGAGTCGAGACGCGACGAATCGCCGCACTGATGGAGAAAGCTGACTGAGCCTCTTGTTCAGCTGAAAAGCCGCCGCGCCACCGGCGAGCCCGCCGCCAGGTCGCGCGACGCCAGCGCGCGGTAGAGCGTGGCCAGTTCCTGGTCGATGGCTGCGAAGGCATGCAGATTGAGGATCTGGCCGCGGTCGTCGCAGATGTCGGCCTCGATGTCGCGGGCCAGGCCACGCGCGGCTTCCTGCCAGGCAGCGAAGGGTTCTTGCGATTCGGGCGTCTGCGGCACATCCAGCGCCAGCGTCAGCTCTCGCAGCGAGCTGGCCTGCGGGTCTTCGGCCAGGGCCGCCTGAGATTCGAAGCTCAGGGTCAGGATGGGCGGCGCGCCCTCCTCTTCGGCCGACAGCACCAGGCGGCCAGGGATGGCGCCCGGCACAAAGCCGTTGCGCAGCGCAAGCTGCTGTACGAAGCCGAGCGTCCAGGCGGCATTGCGTGCGCGCAGCAGCACGGCCAGCTGCGCGTCATGGGCACTGGCGAACTGGTCGAGCTCGCGGGCGCGGGCCACGACTTCCAGCATGTCGGGGAAGTCGACCGAGGCATTGATGCCGTCGGCAAAGGCCTGCACCTTCTGCACGAACTCGGAGTACTCGATCTCGTTCAGGGCACCGCTTCGATTGGCCAGTTGCACGCCGGCCTGGAACTCGCCGTAGCGCTGACCAGGCATAGGCAGCTCCCATTCACCGCTTCCTGCATTCAGCCCTTCGATATGGAAAGGCTTGGTGCCGGCGCGGCGGCTGGGCGGGAGGTGCGAAGCAGCCATCTCGCCACTCACGGGCGCTTCCAGGCTCATCGTGGCGATCATGTCGATCAAGGCATCGATACGTGCCGAAGGCTTGCGCGGCAACAGGCGGGCCGCGGCGGGCAGGGTGTTGTCAAGCTCCGATGCAACCGCTTCACGGGCCTCACCCAGGCTGGGTTCCTGGCGGCCTTCACCCAGTTGCGGCTCGATCGGCGGGTCGGCGCGGCGCGGGCCGGCCTTGCGGGCGCTCCAGGCACCATGGGCGATGACGCCGGCCAGGATCAGGCCACCGAGAATGGCCAGCAATGCGGTGAGGGTCATAGGGTGCTCAGGCCTCGGCCATGGTCAGTGCAGCTTCCATGTCGACCGCGACGATGCGCGAGACGCCCTGCTCCTGCATCGTCACGCCGATCAGCTGCTTGGCCATTTCCATGGCGATCTTGTTGTGGGAGATGAAGAGGAACTGCGTGCCCGCACTCATCTCGGAAACGAGCTTGGCATAGCGCTCGGTATTGGCATCGTCCAGCGGCGCATCCACCTCGTCCAGCAGGCAGAACGGCGCCGGGTTCAGCTGGAAGATGGCGAACACCAGCGCAATCGCGGTGAGCGCCTTCTCGCCACCGGAGAGCAGGTGGATGGTCGAGTTCTTCTTGCCCGGCGGTTGTGCCATGACCTGCACGCCAGCGTCCAGGATCTCGTCGCCCGTCATCACGAGCCGAGCCTGGCCGCCACCGAACAGGGTCGGGAACATGCGGCCGAAATGCATATTGACCTGCTCGAAGGTCGCGCCCAGCAGGTCGCGGGTTTCGAGGTCGATCTTGTGGATCGCGTCTTCCAGTGTCTTCATTGCCGACTGCAGGTCGGCGTTCTGCGCATCGAGGAAAGTCTTGCGCTCGCGAGCCGAGGTCAGCTCGTCCAGCGCCGCCAGGTTCACGGCGCCGAGTGCTGCGATCTCGCGATTGATTCGGTCGATCTCACCCTGCAGGCCGTAGAGCTTGACCTGGCCTTCTTCGATGGACTGAGCCAGCAGCGCCATGTCCACATTGGCGGCCGTGAGCTGCTCCATGTATTGAGCACCCCCGAGCTGCGCGGCCTGCTCTTCGAGCTGAAGCTTGGTGATGCGCTCGCGCAGCGGGTCCAGGCTGCGTTCGAACTCGAGTCGCTGCTCGTCCGCCTTGCGCAGGCGCAGGCTCAGGTCGTCGTAGTTGCTGCGCACGGCAGCGAGAGCCTGCTCGCGCTCGGCCTTCAAGGCCAGTGCATCTTGCAGGCCGGCCTGGGCGGCAGCGTCGTTCAGCGTTGTCAGCTCGTTCTGCAGGCTTTCGCTGGATGCCTGGTTCTGCTGGACTTGCGCTTGAGCCGTCTCGATCGAACGCTGCAACTCGCCACGGCGCGCGGCCAGCGCGCGGGCGCTGAACTGCGCTTCCTGCGAACGGCGCTCCAGGGCCCGCAACTGCTCGCGGGCCTCGGCGAGCTTGCGCTCGGCGTTGATCACGCCCTCTTCCAGCTCCGCATGCTTTTCCTGCGTGCTGGCGAGCTGCATGTCCAGCTCTTCGAAGCGCGCTTCACCGGTCATGCGGCGCTCTTGCAGTTCTTCTTCCTGCGCGTCGATCTCGGCCAGCTCTTCCTCGAGCTGGTTGCGCCGGTTGCTGGCGGCTTCGGCCTGTTGGCTCAGACGCAAGAGCTCCACGTGGAGTTGATGAGCGCGAGTCTGCGCTTCGCTGGCTTCGCGGCGCACGCCTGCAAGGCGCTGAGCGGCTTCGGAATAGGCCGCTTCTGCCCGCACGACGCGGGTCTTGGCGTCTTCCGTGATCAGGCCCTGGGCGCGCAGCTCGCGCTCCAGGTTCTCGATTTCCTGGGCGCGGGCCAGCAGGCCGGCCTGCTCGGAATCGGGCGCATAGAAGGCCACGGCGAACTGGCTGACTGCATGGCCCTCGCGGGTCATGATGACCTCGCCGTGCGTCAGCTTGGACCGGCCGGCCAGGGCCTCCTCGATGCTGGAAGCCGTGTAGACACCTTCCAGCCAGTCGTTCAGCAGCGCCTTCAGACCGGCGTCATTCAAGCGCAGCAGCTCCGACAAACGGGGCAGCGTTTCATGCGTGTTGGCGATGCCGGCCGGCGGCGGCGAATAGAAGGCCATTCGGGCCGGCGGCGCATCGGCGGCGAAGGCGCGCACCGTGTCGAGACGGCCAACCTCCAGTGCGCCCATGCGTTCGCGCAGCGCGGCTTCCAGGGCGTTTTCCCAGCCGGTTTCGATGTGCAGCCTGGTCCACAAACCAGCCAGGCCATCGAGCCCATGCTTGGCCAGCCAGGGCTTCAACTTGCCCTCGGTCTGCACCTTCTCTTGCAAGGCGCGCAAGGCTTCCAGGCGAGCCGAAAGGTCGGCCTGTCGCGCAAGCTGCGTATTGCTGTCCGACTGCGCAGCGGCCCGCGCTTCGTCCAGCGCCGGCACTTGCTCGGAGAGCTCATGCAGGCGGGCGTCGGCCAGCTCGCGTTGCTCGTCGGCGGCGGCGCTTTGCGTCTTCAGCTCGGCGAGCTTTTCGGTATCCGGCGCGGCGAGGCCGGCACGCTCGGTCGCAAGGCGCTCGCGCCGGGTGCGCAAGGTGCGCGACTGTTCTTCGATGTTGCGGCTGTCGGCGGCCAGCACCTGGATCTGCTGCTGCACCTGCGTGACATGCACGCGCTGTTCGTTCGCCTTGCCTTGCGCTGCACGCAGACCGTCTTCAATCGTCGGCAGGTTGAGCGATTGCTCCTCGGCCTGTGCCGCCAGGATCTCGCTCTGCTCCTCGGCCATCGCAATCTGGGCGGCGATGTTGTCCAGCTCCTCGGCAGCCAGGGCCGAGCGTTCCTGCCATTGCTGATCTTGCGCCTTCAATTCTGCGATGCGCTGCTCAACACGGTTGCGGCCTTCGACCACATAGCGGATGCGCTCTTCCAGGCGGCTCACCTCCAGCTGGGCTTCGGCCATGCGGCCTTGCGAAGCATGCAGCTCGTCGCCAGCGGCGTAGTGGGCCTGACGAACCGTTTCCAGCTCGGCTTCCACATGGCGCAGCTCGGCCATGCGGGCTTCCAGTGCATTCACCGCTTCGGATTGCGCCGTCTTGACCCGCGCCTCCTCTCCGGCCGCATCGCGGTGCTTGAGGAACCAGAGCTGGTGCAACTTCAGCGTGCCCTGCTCCTGCAGGGACCGGTAGCTCGCGGCCACCTCGGCCTGGCGCTCCAGCTTCTCGAGGTTGTTGTTCAGCTCGCGCAGGATGTCTTCGACGCGGGTCAGGTTCTCGCGCGTGTCCTTGAGCCGGTTCTCGGTCTCGCGGCGGCGCTCCTTGTACTTGGAGACGCCAGCGGCCTCTTCCAGGAACATGCGCATCTCTTCCGGCTTGGATTCGATGATGCGGGAGATCGTGCCCTGGCCGATGATGGCGTAGGCGCGCGGCCCGAGGCCCGTGCCGAGGAACACGTCCTGCACATCACGGCGGCGCACCGGCTGGTTGTTGATGAAGTAGCTGCTGGTGCCGTCGCGGGTCAGCACACGCTTGACCGCGATCTCGGTGAACTGGTTCCACTGGCCGCCGGCACGCGCATCTTCGTTGCTGAACACCAGCTCCACGCTGGCACGGCTGGCCGGCTTGCGGTTGCCTGAGCCGTTGAAGATCACGTCCTGCATGGACTCGCCGCGCAGCTCGCTGGCCTTGCTCTCACCCAGCACCCAGCGCACCGCATCCATGATGTTGGATTTGCCGCAGCCGTTGGGTCCGACCACGCCGACCAGCTGCCCGGGCAGCTGGAAGTTGGTCGGGTCGGCAAAGGACTTGAAGCCCGAGAGCTTGATCGAGTTCAGGCGCATCGGTGTCTTGGACCAATCGGGTGAAGCTAAGCCGTTGATTTATCGAAAGAAAAGCCCCTTCGCGGGGCTTGATCTCGGGTCGGGATGATACCATCGGGCCTTCCCCAAAAATGCCTTGGCGTCTCCATGAAGACCCGGGCGCAAGCATTGACCCCCATGGCCAAGAACACCTCCGCCGCCGCAGTGAAGACTGCCGCCAAGCCCGCTGTCAAAGCGGCCGCCAAGAAGCCCCGCACCGCGGCCGCGCCCAAGCAACGCGAGATGCCGCCCAACCCGCCCTCGCGCCCCAGCAAGGAGTTGCACGCCTTCCCCAACCCGGCGCCCGAGCGCGACTATGTGATCCAGTTCCAGGTGCCCGAGTTCACCTGCCACTGCCCGCTGACCGGCCAGCCCGACTTCGCCCACTTCACGATCGACATGATCGCGGACCAGTACTGCGTCGAGCTGAAGAGCCTGAAAATGTACTTCTGGAGCTACCGCGATGAAGGCGCCTTCCACGAGAAGGTCACCAACACCATCCTCGAAGACATCGTCAAGGTCACGAAGCCGCGCTTCATCCGCATCACGGCCAAGTGGTACGTGCGCGGCGGCATCTACACCAACGTGGTGGTCGAGCACCGCAAGAAGGGCTGGAAGCCGGAGCCGCGCGTCGACCTGCCGACGCATGGTTTCGAATCGGGCCTCTTGCGCTGAGACGCTCTGAGCCGCGCTTGGCCTTCGCCTCGAACTCCGATCACCAGCACTACGAAGTTGCCGTGCGGCGCAGCCGCATCGACGGCTTTGGCGTGTTCGCGGCCGAGGGCATACCGGCAGCGGCCAAGATCGGCGCGCTGACCGGAGAGACCATCACGGTGGCCGAGGCGCGCCGCCGCGCCGAAGGCCGGCAGCGCCTGATGCTGGTCGAGATCTCGGCCAGCCGCGCGATCGACGCCACGCGCTCCAGCGACCCGATGCGCTTCACCAACCACGGCTGCAGCCCCAACGCGCGGCTGCAGGTCGAAGGCGGCGAGATCGAGTTCTTCGCCTTGCGCGAAATCTCGGTTGGCGAGGAACTGACGGTTGACTACGGCAGCAGCCATCACGAGGGGCGCCTGGCCTGCCGCTGCGGCTCAGCGGCCTGCGCGGGCTGGCTTTGAAGCCACTTTCGAACCCGGCAAGCCGCCGTTGCTCACCTATCATCGCGGCATGAATTTCCCTGTGAATCCGCTGCTGGAGCGGCTGAACCCCTACCCCTTCGAACGCCTGCGCGCACTGACAGCCGGCATCACGCCCAACCCCGAGCTGCGGCACATCTCGCTGGGCATGGGCGAGCCCAAGCATCCTGCGCCGGCTGTGGTCGAGCAGGCACTGATGGCCAATCTCAAGGGCCTGTCCAGCTATCCGCTGACGGCCGGCGACCCGGCGCTGCGAGCCGCCATTGCCGGCTGGGTCGGGCGCCGCTACGGGGTTCAGATTGACGCGGCAACGCAAGTGCTGCCGGTCAATGGCTCACGCGAAGCCTTGTTTGCCTTTGCGCAGACCGTGATCGAACCGACGCGCCCCGGCGCCACCGTCGTCTGCCCGAACCCCTTCTATCAAATCTACGAAGGAGCAGCCCTGCTGGCCGGCGCGCAGCCCGCGTTTGCCAACAGCGACCCGGCGCGCAACTTCGCCGCCAACTGGGGCCAGATCGATGGAGCCACCTGGGCCCGCACCCAGCTGCTCTACGTCTGCTCACCGGGCAACCCGACCGGCGCGGTGATGCCGCTGGACGAATGGCGCGAGCTGTTCGAGCTGAGCGACCGGCATGGCTTCGTGATCGCCTCGGATGAGTGCTATTCGGAGATCTACTTCCGCGAGGAAGCCCCGCTGGGCGCGCTGGAAGCGGCACAAAAGCTGGGCCGGGGCGATTTCCGCAATCTCGTGGTGTTCAGCAGTCTCTCCAAGCGCAGCAATGTGCCGGGCATGCGCTCGGGCTTTGTGGCGGGCGATGCGGACATCCTGAAGAAATTCCTGCTCTACCGCACCTATCACGGCAGCGCGATGAGCCCCATGGTGCAGGCTGCCAGCATCGCGGCCTGGAATGACGAGGCCCATGTGCGCGCCAATCGCGACGAGTACCGGGCCAAGTTCGCTGCCGTCACGCCGATGCTGGCCCAGGTGCTGGACGTGGCCTTGCCGGATGCAGGTTTCTACCTGTGGGCAGGCGTGCCGGGCGGGGATGATGTTGCGTTCGCCCAGGGCCTGCTGGCTCAATACAATGTCGCGGTCCTGCCGGGCAGCCTTCTGGCCCGCGAGGCGCACGGGCACAACCCGGGCGCCGGACGGGTCCGCCTTGCCCTGGTGGCCGATCAAGCCGAATGTCTGGAAGCGGCCGAACGCATCGTCCGCTTCACCGAAACCTATCTCTAGCCCACCCCGATCATGAGCCACGAACTGCAATCCGTCATCGACCTCGCCTGGGAAGGTCGCGCCTCGCTCAACCCCGCCAATGCACCAGAAGTGCGCGAGGCTGTCGAGCATGTGATCAATGAGCTCGACAGCGGCCGCCTGCGCGTGGCCGAACGCCATGGCGTGGGCCAGTGGACTGTGCACCAGTGGATCAAGAAGGCCGTGCTGCTGTCGTTCCGCCTGAACGACAACCGCATCATGGGCTCGGGCGACATGACCTTCTTCGACAAGGTGCCGACCAAGTTCGCAGGCCTGTCCGACGAAGAGATCCGCGCCATGGGTGTGCGCGTGGTGCCGCCCGCCGTGGCCCGCCGCGGCAGCTTCCAGGGCAAGAACGTGGTCTTGATGCCTTCGTACGTGAACATCGGCGCCTACGTGGATGACGGAGCCATGGTCGACACCTGGGCCACCGTCGGCTCCTGCGCCCAGATTGGCAAGAATGTGCATCTGAGTGGAGGCGTCGGCATCGGCGGCGTGCTCGAGCCCCTGCAGGCCAACCCGACCATCATCGAAGACAACTGCTTCATCGGCGCCCGCTCGGAAGTCGTCGAGGGCGTGATCGTCGAAGAGAACTCGGTCATCTCGATGGGCGTCTACATCGGCCAGAGCACGCCGATCTATGACCGCGAAACCGACACGGTGAGCTACGGCCGCGTGCCGGCCGGCTCGGTGGTGATCAGCGGTTCGCTGCCCAAGAGCGACAAGTACAGCCTCTATGCAGCCATCATCGTGAAGAAGGTCGACGCCGGCACCCGCGCCAAGACCTCGATCAACGAGCTGCTGCGCGCCTGAATTTCTTCCAGCAACAGGGAGTCCGCATGAGTGGTGGGAACATGGAGCGCATCCTGCGCCTGATGGCCGAGAAAGGCGCTTCTGACGCCTATCTGTCGGCGGCCATGCCGGTGCTGATCCGCATCAACGGCCAGATGCTGCAGCTCTCCGACCAGCAATTGACGCCCTCGCAGCCGCGGCAGCTGATCGCCGAAGTGGTGGGCGAGGAAGCGCTGGAAGAGCTGGACAAGACCGGTGAGCTGAACATGGCGGTGTCTGTCCCCAAGGTCGGCAGCTTCCGGCTTTCGGGCTTCCGCCAGCGCGGCTCGATCGCCGCCGTGTTCCGCCATATTCCGCACCAGATCCCTTCGCTGGACAGCCTCAACCTGCCGCCCATCCTGGCCAAGCTGGTGCAGGAAAAGCGCGGCCTGATCCTGATGGTCGGCGCCACCGGCACCGGCAAGAGCACGACGCTTGCCGCGATGCTGGAGCAGCGCAACCAGAACATGGCCGGCCACATCCTCACCATCGAGGACCCGGTCGAGTTCTTGTTCAGCAACAAGCGTTCGGTGGTCAACCAGCGCGAGGTGGGCCGCGACACGGCCTCCCTGCAGGTAGCGCTGAAGAATGCCTTGCGCCAGTCGCCGGACTGCATCCTGATCGGCGAAATCCGCGACCGCGAGACGATGACGGCTGCGATCTCGTACGCGCTCTCGGGCCACCTGGTGCTGGCCACCCTGCACGGCAACAACAGCTATCACGCGCTGAACCGCATCCTTTCCTTCTACACGCCGGAATCTCGCCCGGCCCTGCTGAACGACTTGTCCGCAGGCCTGAAAGCCATCGTCTCGCAGCGCCTGGTGCGCGCCACCGCAGGTGGCCGCGTGCCTGTTGTCGAGATCCTGCTCAACACCAAGCTGGTGTCCGAGCTGATCGAGAAGTCCGACTTCAACGGTGTCAAGGAAGCGATGGAGAAGTCCATTGCCGAAGGCTCGCAGGCCTTTGAAGAGCACTTCGCCAAGCTGATCCGCGACGGCGTGATCACGCGCGAGGAAGGCCTGCTCTACGCCGATTCGCCGACCAACCTGATCTGGCGCCTGCAGAACGAAAGCGCGCCTGGCGGCAAACCGGTGGCCAAGAAGGAAGAGCCGGCCAGCGACCAGGCCAGCTTCACTGAAATCCAGTTGGACGTGCGGGGCGAATGAGCTCAACTGCCGCCCTCGTCGAAGCGCTGATCGCGCGGCCTTCGGTGACGCCGGACGACGGCGGCTGCCAAGAGCTGATCGCTGCGCGACTCACAGCGGCGGGCTTCGAGTGCGAGCGCATGGACAGCGGACCGGCCGACTTTCGCGTCAGCAATCTCTGGGCGATCCGGCGCGGCAGCGCGAGCGACGGGCCGGTGCTGGTGCTGGCCGGCCATACCGACGTGGTGCCGCCTGGGCGTCTCGCCGACTGGCAGTCGCCACCATTCGTCCCCAGCTATCGCGATGGCCGCCTGTATGGCCGTGGCGCGGCTGACATGAAGACTTCGGTCGCGGCGATGGTGGTCGCGGCGGAGCAGTTTGCCGCGGCGCATCCCAAGCATCGCGGCAGCATCGCACTCTTGTTGACCAGCGATGAAGAAGGCCCGGCGCGCGATGGCACCGTGGTCTGCTGCGCCAAGCTGCGCGAGCGCGGCCAGCGCCTGGACTTCTGCGTCGTTGGCGAGCCGACATCGGTGAAGCAATTGGGTGATGTGGCCAAGAACGGCCGCCGCGGCACGCTCAGCGGCAAGCTGCGCGTGATCGGCATCCAAGGCCACGTGGCCTATCCCCAATTGGCGCGCAATCCGATTCATCAGGCAGCACCGGCCTTGGCAGAGTTGGTGGGCACCGAATGGGACGCTGGCAACGCGTATTTCCCGGCCACGAGCTTCCAGATATCGAACATCGCATCCGGCACCGGCGCGGGCAATGTGATCCCGGGCGACTGCGTGCTGGACTTCAATTTCCGCTTCTCGACCGAATCGACGCCGGAGAGCCTGAAGCAACGCGTGCACGCGCTGCTGGACCGCCATGGCCTGGACTACCGCCTGGAATGGACCTTGGGCGGCGAGCCCTTCCTGACGCCGGTGGGCAGCCTCTCGGAAGCGCTCGCCGCGGCAATCGAGGCTGAAACCGGCCGCAAGCCGGAACTCTCGACGACCGGTGGCACGTCGGACGGCCGTTTCATCGCCAAGATCTGCCCGCAGGTGATCGAGTTCGGGCCCATCAACGCAAGCATCCACAAGATCGACGAATTCGTGCCGGTGGCCGACATCGAACCGCTGACCGCCATCTACCGGCGCACCCTGGAGAATCTGCTGCTGTGACAAGCACCCTGATTGCCTGCATCGAGGCACAAGCCGCCCGCCTGAGTACGGCGGGCGTTTCATTTGGGCATGGCACGACCAATGCCTTTGACGAAGCCGCCTGGCTGGTGCTGTGGCGCCTGCAGCTGCCGCTCGATGCACTGGATGAGCACGCCCAGCAAGACCTGACCCAGCAGCAGCTGGCCGAGATCGAAGCCCTGGTGGGCGAGCGCATTGCCAGCCGCAAGCCTGCCGCCTACCTGACCCGCGAAGCCTGGCTTCAAGGCGTGCCCTTCTATGTGGACGAGCGCGCCATCGTGCCGCGCAGCTTCATCGCCGAGCTGATTGCCGATGCCAGCATCGACGGCTGGTTGTCCGAAGACACGTCGCGCGTGCTGGACTTGTGCACTGGCAACGGCAGCCTGGCCGTGCTGGCCGCGATGGCCTGGCCCGACGTGAAGGTGGATGCCATCGACCTGAGCACCGAGGCGCTGGAAGTTGCCCGCATCAATGTGGACAGGCATGGCCTGCAAGAGCGCATCCGGCTGCTGCAAGGCGATGGCCTGGCGCCTGCCGACGGCGAGTACGACCTGATTCTTTGCAACCCGCCTTATGTGAACAGCGGCTCGATGGCCAGATTGCCGGCCGAATATCTGGCCGAGCCTGAGCTCGCGCTGGCTGGCGGCAGCGATGGCATGGACTTTGTCCGCCAGTTGCTGGCTGCCGCACCGCGACATTTGAGCGAGCACGGTGTGCTGGTGCTCGAGATCGGCAACGAGAGAGAATTTTTCGAGGCTGCATTCCCGCAGCTGGAAGTGGCTTGGATGGAGACATCGGCCGGAGACGACCAGGTATTGCTGGTCACGAAAGAGGCCCTTCAGGCATGTTGACAACCCCCACGCTCCTTTTACTCGCTGCCCCCCGAGGGGGCGCTGTCGCCTTTGGGGCGGCCCTGCAGGCGACACAATGATTACTCTACGCAATATCACGCTGCGCCGCGGCACCAAGGTCGTCCTCGACGACGCCAGCGTCACCCTGCAACCCGGTGAAAAGGTCGGCCTGGTGGGCCGCAATGGCGCTGGCAAGTCCAGCCTCTTTTCGCTGCTGACCGACCGGCTGCAAAGCGACAAGGGCGAGGTCGAGATTCCGCGCCAGTGGGCGGTGGGCGAGGTCGCGCAGAACATGCCCGAAACCGACATGCCGGCCACCGAGTTCGTGCTGGAAGGCGACACCCGCCTGATGGCTGCCCGCAAGGCGCTGGAAGAAGCCGAAGCGGCCGAAGACGGCCATGCGATGGCTGATGCTCATGGCCTGCTTATGGATGCCGGCGCCTTTGATGCTCGCCCGCGCGCGCAGGCGCTGCTCATGGGTCTGGGCTTCAAGGGCGCGCAGGTCGATGCGCCAGTGAACAGCTTCTCCGGCGGCTGGCGCATGCGTCTGCAACTCGCTCGTGCGCTGATGTGCCCGGCTGACCTGATGCTGCTGGACGAGCCGACCAACCACTTGGACCTGGACGCCCTGGTCTGGCTGGAAGCCTGGCTGCAGCGCTATGAAGGCACGCTGATCATCATCAGCCATGACCGCGAATTCCTCGATGCGATCACCAAGGTGACCTTGCACCTTGATGAAGCCAAGCTGATGCGCTACGGCGGCAACTACACGGCCTTCGAGGCGATGCGCGCCGAGCGCATGGTCTTGCAGCAGGCAGCCTTTGAAAAGCAGCAGGACCGCATGGCGCACCTGCAGAAGTTCATCGACCGCTTCAAGGCCAAGGCCAGCAAGGCCAAGCAGGCGCAGAGCCGCGTGAAGGCGCTGGAGCGGATGGAACGCTTGGCGCCCGTTCTCACGGCTTCGGACTTCTCGTTCGAGTTCCGCGAGCCAGTCAGTCTTCCAAATCCAATGCTGATGTTCGACGAAGTCGCCTGCGGCTACGACACCGACGAAGGCGAAAAGATCATCGTGCGCGGTATCGACCGTTCCGTGCTGGCCGGCCAGCGCATCGGCATCCTTGGCGCCAACGGCCAGGGCAAGTCAACCGTGGTGAAGACCGTGGCCCGCATGCAGCGCGCCATGGGCGGAAAGATCACCGAGGGCAAGGGCCTGTCGATCGGCTACTTTGCCCAGCAGGAAATGGATGTCTTGCGCCCTGACGAAGGCCCGCTGATGCACATGGTGCGCCTGGCCAAGGAGGTCAGCCCATCGGCACGCGAGCAGGAGCTGCGCGACTTCCTGGGCCAGTTCCGCTTTGTCGGCGACATGGTCAACCAGCAGGTGGGCAGCCTCTCCGGTGGCGAGAAGGCGCGCCTGGTGCTGGCCATGCTGGTCTGGCAGCGCCCCAACCTGCTGCTGCTGGACGAGCCGACCAACCATCTGGATCTGCAAACCCGCGAGGCGCTATCGATGGCCTTGAACGAGTTCGAAGGCACGGTGATGCTGGTCAGCCATGATCGCGCGCTTCTGCGGGAGGTCTGCGATGAGTTCTGGCTGGTCACCAAGGGCGGCGTGGGGCCGTTTGACGGCGACCTGGATGACTACCAGAAGTGGCTGCTCGACCAGTCCAAGGAAGCGGCCAAGCTGGCAAAGGAAGCGGCGAAGGAGGCGAGCAGGAAGACATCGTCCGCTGCGGTCGCTGCGCCTGCGCCTGCGCCCGCTGTCGCGGCACCTCCGCCGCCTGCTCCCATCGCCTCGCGCGAGGACCGCAAGGCCAGCGGCCAGGCCCGTCAGAAGCTGGCCGAGCAGACCAGGCCCTTGCGCAAGGAAATGGAAGGCATCGACGCCAGGCTGAACAAGCTGGCGGACGAGCGCACGGCATTGGAGGCGCAGCTGGCCAACGGCTCAGCCACCCCGCCGCAGATTGCCGAGGTGGGCAAGCGACTGAAGGCCATCCACGACGAACTGGAAGCCGCCGAGCTGCGTTGGCTGGAACTCAGCGGCCAGGTCGACGCGATGCACGCGGCAGCCGCCTGATTCCGGCTTGATGCGGGCCTAGCTCGCCAAGACGGCGGCCATTGCCAAGGCTGCCGGCAACGCCTGCACGTAGAGAATTTTCTTGCCGACCGTCGCTGCGCCATACACGCCAGCGACGACGACGCAGCCCAGGAAGAACAGCTGCACGTCCACCTTGCCCGCAACCAGGCCCCAGGCCAGGCCAGCGGCGAGGAAGCCGTTGTACAGGCCCTGATTCGCCGCCAGCGTCTTGCTGGCTTCAGCGAACTCCGGCTCCAGCCTGAAGACCTTGCGACCCAGCGGCTTGGTCCAGAAGAACATCTCCAGCACCAGGAAGTACAGATGCAGGGCGGCCACCAGGCCGACCAGCACATTGGCGAGCATCGTCATCTCTTTGATCTCCGTCGAAGCGAGCCAAGGCTCGCGGAATAACCATTTCAATTGTGTGCAATTGAATTGCGAACTACATTATCACCCATGGCACGCAGCAACACTCCCGGCAAACAAAGCACTCCAGCAGATTGGCTGAGGCTCGACCAGCAGCTCTGCTTTGCGCTGTATTCCAGCTCGCTGGCCATGACCAAGCTCTACAAGCCCTTGCTGGAACCGCTGGGCCTGACCTATCCGCAGTACCTCGTGATGTTGGTGCTTTGGGAGCAGGACGGCATCAGCGTTTCCACCTTGGGCCAGCGGCTGTCGCTGGATTCGGGCACCCTGACCCCCCTGCTCAAGCGACTTGAAGCGGCCGGGCTGATCAAGCGCCAGCGCGCCAGCGACGATGAGCGCCGCGTCGAGATCTTCTTGAATCCTGAAGGCCAGGCCCTGAAGCGCCAGGCCCAGGACATCCCGCCACAGCTGGCCTGCGCCTCGGCCTGCTCACTGGAAGAACTGAGTTCCCTCACCCGGCGCCTGCATGAGTTGCGAAAGCAGCTCAGCGACGCCGTTGCAAACCCCACCTCACCTCAACAGGAATGAATATGGCACTCGACAAGGTCCTCTACACCGCACGCGCCACTTCGACCGGCGGCCGCGAAGGCAAGTCTGCATCCAGCGATGGCGCATTGAGCGTCGCGCTGTCCACGCCCAAGGAGCTCGGCGGCGCCGGCGGCCCGGGCACCAACCCGGAGCAGCTGTTTGCTGCCGGCTATTCGGCCTGCTTCATCGGCGCGATGAAGGCCGTTGCTGGCAAGATGAAGCTGGCACTGCCGGCCGACCTGTCGATCACTGCCGATGTCGGCATCGGCCCGATTCCCGCCGGCTTTGGCATTCAGGTCGCCATGGCAATCAGCCTGCCAGGCATGGAGCGCGCTCAGGCCGAAGCCCTGGTGGCTGCCGCCCACCAGGTCTGCCCTTACTCGAACGCCACGCGCGGCAATATCGACGTGGCACTGACCGTCGTCTGAGACAACTGCACTGAGGCACGTGAACCCGCCGCCGGCGGTTCTCGCTGAACCCCGCCGCGGCGGGGTTTCTTGGTTTCTCAGGCCAGCAACTGCAGCAGCAGCTCGACCCGCGCCTTGACCGGGCTCAGCGCTCCCGCGCTGGGCAGAGCGCCGCCAATGACTGGGCCGGCGTCGCAGCGTGTGCTTCGCAGCACCCGCACGCCCTGAGCCTGGGCGCGCACCAAAGCAGCCGTCAGGCGCTCCGACAAGGTGCCGTTGCCTGTTCCGGCCACAACAATGCCTTGCACGCCTTGCGACAGCATCGCGTCGACCACGCGGCCATCTGCTCCAGCGTGGTTCTGGATCACCTCGACCCAGGGCCAGGCATCCGCATCTATTTTGATGCGCGCAAGGCCAAGCGCATCTGCTTGCACAGGCGGCGCGCCAAGCCAGCGCAGCCTGCCCTCCTCCACCACACCCAATGGCCCGCCCTCGACAGACGCGAAGGCCTCGACCGCATAGCTATGCACCTTGCGCAGACGATCAGCGCCGTGAACCTTGCCGCTCATCACCGCCAGCACGCCGGATTTCGCTTGCGACGCCACCACCACTGCATCGAGCAGGTTCTGCGGGCCATCCGGCGCCAATGCTGTTGAAGGCCGCATGGCAGCCGTGAAGACGACCGGTTTGCCCGGCGCCAGCACACGCTGCAGGAAGAACGCACTTTCCTCGAGAGTGTCAGTGCCATGCGTGATGACGACTGCAGCCACCTCCGGACGTGCGAGATGCCTGTCCACGATCTGCGCCAGGCGTTGCCAGGTAGCGAAATCCATGTCCTTGCTGTCCAGCTGCGCGACCTGCTCCGTCTCGAGCTCATAGGCAGCCAAGGGCGGCGCCGCAGCCACCAGCTGCTCGATCGACACCTGCCCGGCCACGTAGCCGACGTTGTCGGCCGCATCAGCAGCCTTGCCAGCAATGGTGCCGCCGGTACCCAGAATGACGATGCGCTCAGGTTTGTTTTGCAATTTGGAAATTCCTGGATGAAAATACAGCCACTGGATAAATACTCAGCCGCCGGCTGATCCTGCGCTCTGGCTTGCAGTTCATTCGACAAGCCTGGCGCAACAACACAAAGAGGATCTTGTGGACGACAGCCCGAAACTCACTGCCCGCCAACAGCAAATCCTCGACCTGGTGCGCGAGTCCATCGCGAAGACAGGCTCCCCCCCACCCGTGCCGAAATCGCCAACGAGCTCGGCTACCGCTCGGCCAATGCGGCCGAGGAGCACCTGCAAGCACTGGCCCGCAAGGGCGTAATCGAACTGGTGGGCGGCACCTCGCGAGGTATCCGCCTGAAGTCTGACACATTGCGCGCGTTACACGAGGCAAGAGAAGCTCGCGAGCGCCAGTTTTCACTGCCCATGCCGGGCATCGCGCAATTGAGCCTGCCCCTGGTGGGCCGTGTGGCGGCCGGCAGCCCGATCCTCGCGCAAGAGCATATCGAGCAGCATTACAGCGTGGAGCCCTCGCTCTTCGCCCGCAAGCCGGACTACCTGCTGCGAGTCAAGGGCATGAGCATGCGCGACATCGGCATCGTCGATGGCGACCTGCTGGCCGTGCAACGCGCCAGCGAGGCCAGGAACGGTCAGATCGTGGTGGCCAGGCTTGGAGATGAAGTCACGGTCAAGCGCTTCAAGCGCGGCCGCGCTGGCATCGAGCTACTGCCAGAGAACCCGGATTTCGAACCCATCATCGTCAGCAATGACGATGAGAGCTTTGCCCTGGAGGGTCTCGCCGTCGGGCTGATCCGTTCGCAATTCTGAACGGGGCCGCTTGATGACGCAGTCGACCAAGGCTCAGCATCGTGACGAGTGCGAGGAGCTGGAGCAGATTCCAAACATCGGTCCGGCCGCTGCGGCCGATTTGAGGCTGCTGGGTATCAAGAAGCCGCGTGAACTGCGCGGCCGCGACGCCTTCGTTCTTTATCAGCAGCTTTGCGCAGTAACCGAACAGCGTCATGACCCCTGCGTGCTCGATACCTTCATGGCGGCCGTTGATTTCATGGGCGGCGCTGCTGCCAGCCCGTGGTGGCATTACACGGCGCAACGCAAGGCACTTTACGGAACTATCTAATCAGCATTGAATCAGGCGCTCGCTGAGTATTGACCAGGCCCTACCGGGAACAAGTTCAATCTAATGGGCCAGCTGGAATTTTGACGAGCATGGCGAGTCCGACAACTGCGCCAAAGAAAAAGCCCCGGCTGCTTTCGCAACCAGGGCTTTTGAATGTTGGCGGAGTGGACGGGGCTCGAACCCGCGACCCCCGGCGTGACAGGCCGGTATTCTAACCAACTGAACTACCACTCCATTCGGGGATATATTTCAATCACCGGGTAATTTAAGCCGAATTCAATTTCTTGAATCCAACCAAGCTCACCAAACTCGCCCGTCTTGCGACGGGATTGTCAAAATCTCCCATCATGCGACGGGATTACCCAGATAAATCTGGCGTCCCCTAGGGGATTCGAACCCCTGTAGCCACCGTGAAAGGGTGGTGTCCTAGGCCTCTAGACGAAGGGGACAAAACTTCTGCACCTGAACGCGCGCCACTCAAGCCTTGAAACTTGGTGGAGGTAAGCGGGATCGAACCGCTGACCTCTTGCATGCCATGCAAGCGCTCTCCCAGCTGAGCTATACCCCCTTTTGAATTTCTTCAATCAGGGCGCGCTGTTCAAGCGTGTCACTAACTATACCATCAAAATACAAGCGGCCAACTGAATGGCCGCTGATATTAGCAAACCTTGGCGGAGTGGACGGGGCTCGAACCCGCGACCCCCGGCGTGACAGGCCGGTATTCTAACCAACTGAACTACCACTCCGCGTGGGGTAATTTTGAACAACCTCTTCAAACTCGCGTTCAAAAAGACTGCCAAGTATTACCAAACTTGCCCGTCTTGCGACGGATTGACCAGATAAATCTGGCGTCCCCTAGGGGATTCGAACCCCTGTAGCCACCGTGAAAGGGTGGTGTCCTAGGCCTCTAGACGAAGGGGACAAATCCTTCTGTCACTTGAACTGCGCGCCACTCAAGCTTTGAAACTTGGTGGAGGTAAGCGGGATCGAACCGCTGACCTCTTGCATGCCATGCAAGCGCTCTCCCAGCTGAGCTATACCCCCGTTTTCACGGCCGACTGCGCACTTTCGTGTTCAGCCTTGGTTACTTTGATTCTCAAGCTACCGCGAGTATCTAAACTCAGCCGCCGCTTGCAATTCAATGTATCGCGCTGTTCAAGCAAGACCAAGAGTATAGACCGTTTTTTAGGCCCCACGCAAGCGTTCGATGACTTTTTCTTTGCTGAACAGTTCGAGCACGGCATCGAGCGATGGCGTTTGCGCGCGGCCACACACCAGCACCCGCACCGGAATCGCGAGTTGCGGCATCTTCAGGGCATGGGCACCAATGACCTCCTTGATCGCTGCCTGGATGGTAGCCTTGTGCCACTCGATGCCGGCGAACTTGTCGGCCAGCGCGGTCAAGGCCGGCTTGACCGTGTCGGTTACGTGAGCGGTCAACTCTTCCGCTGACGGCGTCACCGCAGCAAAGTACATGCTCAACCAGTCGGCGAGCGCGACCGTGGTCGCGCAACGATCCTTGAACAGAGCACACATCGGCTGCAGCTGCGCCGCTTCGGCCTGAATGCCGCGCTTGGCCAGTTGAGCCGAGACCAACGATGCCAGGCGAGCTTCGTCGATCTGCTTGATGTACTGGCCGTTGACCCACTCCAACTTGGCCGGATCCCATTGCGACGGGCTCTTGGACAAGTGCGTGCCGTCGAACCAGCTGACCATTTGTTCGCTGGAGAACAGCTCGTCGTCGCCATGACTCCAGCCCAGGCGCGAGAGGTAGTTGAGCATCGCCTCGGGCAGGTAGCCGTCGTCTTCATAGGCCGTCACGCTGACCGCACCGCGGCGCTTCGAGAGCTTCTGGCCATCGTCGCCCAGGATGATGGGCAGATGGCCGAATACTGGCAGCTTGGCGCCCAACGCATGGAAGATGTTGATCTGCCAGGGCGTGTTGTTGATGTGCTCGTCACCACGGAAGACATGGGTGATCGACATATCCCAGTCGTCCACGACCACCGCGAAGTTGTAGGTCGGCACGCCATCCGGGCGAACGATGATCAGGTCGTCGATCTCGCGGTTGTTGATCGTGATCGGACCCTTGACCAGATCGTTCCAGGTCACGTCGCCATCCACGGGATTCTTGAAGCGCACGACCGGCTGCACACCTTCAGGTACGGCGGGCAACTCCTTGCCTGCCTCGGGGCGCCAGGTGCCGTCGTAGCGCCGCTTCTCGCCGCGTGCATCTTGCGCCGCCTTCATCGATTCGAGCTGCTCGGGAGTGCAGTAGCAGCGGTAGGCCTTGCCCTCGGCGATCAGCTGATCGACCACCGCCTGATAGCGCTCCAGACGCTGCATCTGATAGATCGGGCCTTCGTCGTACTCAAGGCCCAGCCACTTCATCGAGGCAAGGATCTGCTCGACCGAATCCTGCGTCGAGCGGGCCACATCGGTGTCTTCGATGCGCAGCACGAACTGGCCACCGTGGTGGCGGGCGTAGGCCCAGGAATACAGCGCAGTGCGCGCGGTACCCAGGTGCAGGAAGCCGGTGGGCGAAGGCGCAATGCGGGTGCGCACGGTGGTGGAAGCTTGTTGGCTCATCAGTTCTTCAACAATGTGGAAAGGCCGCGCAGCAGATCGTCGGTGATGTCGTCGACATGCTCGAGGCCGACGGACAGGCGGATCAAGCCCTGGCTGATGCCGGCTGCGCGACGTTGCTCTTCGCTCAGGCGGCCATGCGAGGTCGTGGCCGGATGCGTGATGATGGACTTGGTATCGCCCAGGTTCGTCGCGATGCTCAGGACGCGAGTGCTGTCGATGACGTGGAAGGCCGCGGCGCGCGCAGCCTCGGGTGTTGCACCGTGCAGTTCAAAGGACAAGACGGCACCGCCCTGCCCCGATTGCTGACGCATGGCCAGCTCGTGCTGAGGATGCGACGCGAGTGATGGGTAGTGGACGCGGGCAACTTCCGGGCGCGCTTCCAGCCAGCTCGCCACAGCCAGTGCCTGCTCGCTTTGTGCCCGCATGCGCAGGCTCAGTGTCTCGAGGCCCTTCAGCACGACCCAGGCATTGAAAGGCGACAACACCATGCCGGCCGTGCGGACCACCGGGCCGAACACGTCCTTGATGATGCGGCTCGGGCCGCACAGCGCGCCCGCCATCACGCGACCCTGGCCATCCATGTACTTGGTGGCCGAATGCATGATCAGGTCGGCACCGAACTCGGTGGGCCGTTGCAGGCAAGGCGTTGAATAGGTGTTGTCCACCACCAGCAGCGCACCCGCGGCATGAGCGATGTCGGCCAGCGCGCCGATATCGCAGACCTCGGTCAGGGGATTGGTGGGTGTCTCGGCGAAGAAGAGCTTGGTCGTCGGCTTGATTGCGTCGCGCCATTCCTGAAGATCGGTCTGCGAGACGAAAGTCGTCTCGACTCCGAACTTGCCGAACTCCTTGGCAAACAGGTTGATGGTCGAGCCGAACACCGAGCGCGAGCAGACCACATGGTCGCCGGCCTTCAAGAGGCCCATGCAGAGCAGCAGGATGGCGCCCATGCCGCTGGCCGTGGCAACCGCTGCTTCCGTGCCTTCCATCGCGGCCAGGCGCGCTTCAAGGCTGCGCACCGTCGGGTTGCTGGTGCGCGAGTAGGTGAAGTCTTCGGACGCGGCAAAACGCTCGGCCGAGGTCTGCGCATCCGGCTGCACGTAGGCACTCGTCAGGAACAGCGCTTCGGAGTTTTCGCCATGCTGGCTGGGGGCCAGCGCCGTGCGCACGGCCAGAGTTTCCGGGCGCAGGCCTTCGGGCAACTTGGCGCGGGCGATTCGGCGTTCTTCGTCACTCATGCCCATCAGCCTTCCGCTCGACTCTGCAACGCCAGGCGGCTGCGCGCGGAGTCCTCATCCTCGTCGCCTTGCGACTTGCGCTGCGCCTGGATGGTGGCGAAGTCCTCCACCGACACGTCACCGGTCACGTACTGGCCATCGAAGCAGGAGGCCTCGAAGCCGTTGAGACCCGGGCGCAGCGCAGCCACCACGCGCTTCATGGCATCCACGTCCTGATAGATCAGGGCATCGGCACCGATGTAGGCACGAATCTCTTCGATGGTGCGGTTGTGGGCGATCAGCTCTTCGCTGGTGGGCATGTCGATGCCGTAGACATTCGGGTAGCGCACCGGCGGTGCGGCCGAAGCCAGGTAGACCTTGCGGGCGCCGGCTTCGCGCGCCATCTGCACGATTTCCTTGGACGTGGTGCCGCGCACGATGGAGTCGTCCACCAGCAGCACATTGCGGCCCTTGAACTCCAGGCCGATGGCGTTCAGCTTCTGGCGCACCGACTTTTTGCGCGCGCCCTGCCCCGGCATGATGAAAGTACGGCCAACATAGCGGTTCTTCACAAAGCCTTCCCGATAGGGCTTGCCGATGCGGTGGGCCAATTGCATGGCCGAGGGACGGCTCGATTCAGGAATCGGGATCACCACGTCGATGTCGCTGGGCGGCATGGTCGAGATCAGGCGCTGGGCCAGGGTCTCGCCCATGTTCAGGCGGGCCTGGTAGACCGAGATGCCGTCCATCACCGAGTCCGGACGGGCCAGGTAGACGAACTCGAACATGCAGGGATTCAGCGTCGGGTTGTCATTGCATTGCTGCGTATGCACCCTGCCGGCCGTGTCGATGAACAAGGCCTCGCCGGGCGCCACGTCGCGAACTAGCTTGTGGCCCGTGCCCTCGAGCGCCACGCTTTCGCTGGCCACCATGAACTCGCCGTCTTCAGCCTGGCCGAAGCACAGAGGCCGGATGCCGAAGGGGTCGCGGAAGGCCAGGAGGCCATGGCCGGCAATCAGGGCGATCACGGCATAGGAGCCCTTGATGCGCTTCTGTACCGCGCGCACGGCTTCGAAGATCGAGTCCGGCGTCAGAGGCAGGTCGCGCGCCACGCGCTCGATCTCATGCGCCAGCACATTGATCAGGACCTCGGTGTCGCTTTCGGTGTTGATGTGGCGGCGGTCATTCTGGAACAGCTCATCCTTCAGCGCATGGGCGTTCGTGAGATTGCCGTTGTGCACCAGCACCAGGCCGAACGGCGCATTGACGTAGAAGGGCTGCGCCTCCTCTTCGTTGTAGGCATTGCCGGCCGTCGGGTAGCGCACCTGGCCCAGGCCCACCGTGCCGGGCAAGGCACGCATGTTGCGGGTGCGGAACACGTCGCGCACCATGCCGCGCGCCTTGTGCATGAAGCACTTGTTGCCCTGCATCGTGACGATGCCGGCGGCGTCCTGGCCACGATGCTGCAAGAGCAGCAAGGCGTCGTAGATCAGCTGATTGACCGGCTGCTTGGAGAGCACACCAACGATGCCGCACATGATTGAAGTCCTTGTTCCTGGATAGCTTGCAGGCCCGCGCGCTCGTGACGCTCAGGCCGGGATGAATTTGACGAGTTGCTCCGGCAATACCGGCTTGATGCCCTGCAGAAGCGCCAGCAGGGGCGGCGCCAGCACAGAATCCTGCCAGGATGGTGTCTCGCGCACCGGCGTGAGGCCAACCAGCAGCACGGCCAGCAAGGCGAACAGAACGCCCCGCAGCACACCGAACCCGGCACCGCCGACCCGGTCGATCAGGCTCAGCGGTGTGGCATGGATCAGCATGCGCACCAGCTTGGCGCCAAGGCTCCAGACCAGCAGCACGATCAGAAAGGCGATGACGAAGCCGGCCACCTGCAGCGTTGCCGGGCTCATGCGCTCTTCGGGCAGCCACTGCACGACGAAGGGCGACACATAGGGTGCAGCGAAGTAGGCGACGAACCAGCCGACGATGGACAGGATCTCGAACACGAGGCCGCGCCACAGCCCCACCGCGACCGAAATGGCCAAGAGGCCGATGAGGATCCAGTCGAGCGTGCTCATGCGGTGCTTACAGACTCAAAGCGTCAACACGACCACCGACAGGCCGGCGCTGCGAACCTTGGCAGCGACCTTGTCAGCCTCGGCACGATCACCGTAGGGGCCGACACGAACGCGGATGCGCTTGCCGTCCGCAGTTTCAACCGCCTGGGTATAGGTCTTCAGGCCGAGCTTCTCGACCTTCATGCGAGCCTCTTGCGCCGCCTTGGCCTCGCCATAGGCGCCGACCTGGACGATGAAGCGCCCAGGCGCAGCCTCACTCGCCTTGGGTGCTGGCTTGCCATCAAGCAGCGCCTGGATGCGCGCGGATTCACGGCCTGCCTTGTCTGCGGCTGCCTTGTCGGCAGCCTTGTGATCGGCATGTTTCTCTGCGGCTTTCTCCGCCGCCTTCTCGACGAGCTTCACGGCTGGCCTGTCCGCCGGCTTTTCAACGGCCTTGGCAGGCGGCGGACTGTCTTCAACCACGGGCTGCGCTTCGGCGGGCACGGTTGACTGCGGCTCGGCCACCGCTGACGGTGTCAGCGCGTGCGTGGGCGCCGTAGCGACGAGTTGCGAAGCTGGCGCAGCCGGAATCTGCAGCGGCAAGGCAGATTCCTTGCGCGGAATGTCGATCGGCAGGTCCACGGGAATGGGCCGCGGCTGGGTTTCAAACACCAGCGGGAAGCCAATCACGCCGATCAGCACCAGCACCGCGGCACCGATCAGGCGGCGTCGGGCGCGCAGACGAAGTTGCTGCACCGCATCGGCCGAATCCGCCACCGGCTTGGCCGCCGGCTTGTCCGTACCGCGCTTGAAGAAAGACATCAAACCCATGGTCTTGGAGAGGTTCCGGTGGAATGGCTGGATCGGGAGGGCAATCAGGTCGGCAGGTGCTTGGCCGACTGCAGCCGCGGCACTCCGTTCTTGAGCACACCGCCGACGGTGTAGAAGGAGCCGAAGACCAGAATTCTATCAGCGGGGTCCGCCTCGGCCGCCGCGGCGGCCAGGGCTGAAAGCGGGTCGGCGTGCCTGTGAATTGCCGGCTGACCCGGCGTCTTCAAACGCCCAGCCAGGCGCAGTGCTTCAAAACTCTCTGCCAGGGCGTCAGCCTTGGCAGCCCGGGGGATCGCAAGGTCGCAGAAATGCCAGTCGTCGACCAGGTGGGCAATGCGCTCGAAGATCTGCGCCAGGTCCTTGTCGGCCATGGCACCGAACACCGCGTGGGTGCGCGGGAAGAAGCCCATCTGATCGAGGTTCTGGGCCAGCGCCGACACCGCGTGCGGGTTGTGCGCCACGTCCAGCACCAGGGCCGGCTGGCCCGGCACGACCTGGAAACGACCCGGCAACTCGACCATCGACAGCCCGGTGCGAACCGCCTGCGCGCTGATCGGCAGTTGCTGGTACAGCGCCTCGAAGGCCGCCAGCACGCCCGAGGCATTGAGCAGTTGGTTCACGCCGCGCAGCGAGGGGTAGGCCATGCCGGAGAAGCGCTTCTCGCGGCCCACCCATTGCCATTGCTGGCGGTCGCCGTTGAATGAAAAATCGCGGCCCAGTTGGCGCAGGTCGGCGCCGATCTCGGCGGCACGCGCAGCCAGCGAGGCAGGCGGCATGGGGTCGCTCACCACCACCGGCTTGCCCGATCGCATGATGCCGGCCTTCTCGCGGCCCACCGACTCGCGGTCCGGTCCCAGGTATTCGGTGTGATCCAGATCGATGCTGGTGATGATGCTGCAGTCGGCATCGATGCAGTTGACGGCATCCAGGCGCCCACCCAGTCCCACTTCGAGGATGACCAGGTCCAGCGGCTCCTGGCTCAGGCGCCGCATGATGGCCAGCGTGGTGAATTCGAAATAGCTCAGCGACACCTCGCCGCGCGCCTTCTCCACCGCCTCGAAATGCGGCAACAGCGAATCAGCCTCTACTGGCGCGCCACCCACGCGGCAGCGCTCCTGGAAATGCACCAGGTGCGGCTTGATATAGAGCCCGACGCGAAAGCCCGCCTGCAGGGCGATGGACTCCAGCATCGCGCAGGTCGAGCCCTTGCCATTGGTGCCCGCCACCATGATGACCGGTGCCTCGAAGCGCAAGCCCAGGGCATCGCGCACGCGCGCAACGCGCTCCAGCGTCATGTCGATCTGCTTTGGATGGAGTCGCTCGCAGTGGGCCAGCCAGTCGTCGAGGTTCATAGAATTCGATTCGCAAAAGAAGACGGCCAGGCTTGAGGGCCTGGCCGCCAGTGTCACAAGAGCTTTTCAGGTTCAGGCGACAGCGTCGGCG
Source organism: Paucibacter sp. JuS9 (assembly GCF_044043925.2). NCBI lineage: Bacteria > Pseudomonadati > Pseudomonadota > Betaproteobacteria > Burkholderiales > Sphaerotilaceae > Roseateles > Paucibacter sp. JuS9. The sequence goes on along the minus strand of NZ_CP194172.1, from coordinate 1,642,732 downwards.
CTCTGGCGCTGCAGCATGGCCAGTTGGCGGGCGATGGTCTCGCGCAACTGGCGGCGGTCGACGATCATGTCGACGGCACCCTTCTCCATCAGGAACTCGGCACGCTGAAAGCCCGGCGGCAGCTTTTCGCGCACGGTGTTCTCGATCACGCGCGGGCCGGCAAAGCCGATCAGGGCCTTGGGCTCGGCGATCACCACGTCACCCACAAAGGCGAAGGAGGCGGACACGCCGCCCATGGTCGGATCGGTCAGCACGCTGATATAGGGCAACTTGGCCTTGGCCAGCTTGGTCAGGGCCGCGTTGGTCTTGGCCATCTGCATCAGCGAGAGCAGGCCCTCCTGCATGCGAGCACCGCCGGTGGCGGTGTAGCAGATGAAGGGCGTCTTCTGCTCGATGGCGGTTTCGACACCGCGCACGAAGCGCTCGCCGACCACAGAACCCATGGAACCGCCCATGAAGTCGAACTCGAAGCAGGCCACAACCACCGGCACGCTCATCACGGCGCCACCAATCACCACGAGCGCGTCGGTCTCGCCGGTGTTTTCCAGCGCTTCCTTGAGGCGGTCGGGATATTTCTTGCTGTCCTTGAACTTCAAGGCGTCGGTCGGCAGCACCTCCTGACCGATCTCGTAGCGGCCTTCGCCGTCGAGGAAGGCGTCCAGGCGGGCACGCGCGCCGATGCGATGGTGGTGCGAGCACTTGGGGCAGACGTTGACGTTCTGCTCCAGGTCGGTCTTGTAGAGCACCGTTTCGCAGGACGGGCATTTGATCCAGAGACCTTCGGGCACCGTGCGGCGCTCGGCGGGGTCGGTTTGCTGGATCTTGGGTGGCAGCAGTTTCTCAAGCCAACTCATGATGCGCGTGCTCCTTCTGTCTTGTTGGGGCCGGCGCCTAGATTTTGTCCAGGGCCGCGCGGATTTCAGCCATGAAGGCTGCCGCAGTGGAGGCCACATTATCGCGTGGCTGGACCTCCAGCAGCTGAACCAGGCGTGAACCGATGACGACGGCGTCCGAAACCGCCCCCACCGCCTGCGCCGTGGCCGCGTCGCGGATGCCGAAACCGACGCCCACCGGCACGCTGACATGCTTGCGAATCCGGGGGATGACTTCGGCCACGGCAGCCGTGTCCAGGTGCCCGGCACCGGTCACGCCCTTGAGCGAGACGTAGTAGACGTAGCCGCTGGCAATCTTGCCGATCCGCTCCATGCGCTCCTCACTGCTGGTCGGAGCCAGCAGGAAGATCGGATCGAGCGCCTGCGTGCGCAAGGCGGCTGCGAAGGCCTCGGCCTCTTCCGGCGGATAGTCGACGATCAGCACGCCATCGACTCCGGCCGCCTTGGCGTCCGCCACAAAACGCTGGAGGCCGTAGCGCTCCACCGGATTGGCATAACCCATCAGCACCACCGGCGTATTGCGATCCGTGCTGCGGAAGCTGCGCACGAATTCAAGCACCTTGGCCAGGCCGATGCCGTGCTTCAGGGCGCGTTCGCCGGCCTTCTGGATCACCGGGCCGTCGGCCATCGGGTCAGAAAACGGCACGCCCAGCTCGATCACGTCGGCGCCGCCTTGGGCGAGCGCATGCATGATCTCGACCGTCGCATCGGGGTACGGGTCGCCAGCGGTGATGAAAGGGATCAGGGCCTTGCGGCCTTCCGACTTCAGGCGGGCGAAGGCATTGGCAATGCGGCTCATGCTGCACCTCCCTTCACCGTGTGGCCGGCCTGCGAGGGCTGGTCATAGACCTTGGCGCCCGAGAGATCGGCGACCGTGCCGATGTCCTTGTCGCCCCGGCCGGAAAGGTTCACCAGCAGATGCTGATCCGGCCTCATCGTCGGCGCCAGTTTGATTGCATAGGCCACCGCATGGCTGGACTCCAGTGCCGGGATGATGCCTTCGGTGCGGCACAGGCGGTGAAAGGCGGCGAGCGCCTCCTGGTCCGTCACGCCGACGTACTCGGCCCGGCCGATGTCCTTGAGATACGAGTGTTCGGGGCCAACGCCGGGGTAATCCAGGCCGGCCGAGATCGAATGGGTCTCGATGATCTGACCGTCGGCGTCCTGCAGGAGATAGGTGCGGTTGCCATGCAAGACACCCGGGCTACCGGCCGAGAGCGTGGCGGCATGCTTGCCGCTTTCAATGCCCTGCCCTGCAGCCTCGACACCGATCAGGCGCACCTCCTTGTGATCGATATAGGGGTAGAAGATGCCGATGGCATTCGAACCGCCACCGACACAGGCGATCACGGCATCGGGCTGGCGGCCCGTCATGGCCGGCATCTGCGTCAGGCATTCGTCACCGATGATGCGCTGGAAGTCGCGCACCATCATTGGATAAGGGTGCGGGCCGGCAACGGTACCGATGATGTAGAAGGTCGACTCGATATTGGTAACCCAGTCGCGCATGGCTTCGTTCAGCGCGTCCTTCAGGGTCTTGGAGCCCGACTCCACCGGCACCACGGTCGCGCCCAGCAGCTTCATGCGATAGACATTGGGCGACTGACGCTTGACGTCCTCGCTGCCCATGTAGACCACGCATTCCATGCCGTAGCGGGCGCAGATCGTGGCCGTGGCCACGCCGTGCTGGCCGGCGCCGGTCTCGGCGATCACGCGCTTCTTGCCCATGCGCTTGGCGAGCAAGGCCTGACCGATGGTGTTGTTGACCTTGTGAGCGCCCGTGTGGTTCAGGTCTTCGCGCTTGAGGAAAATCTGCGCGCCACCCAGTTCACGGCTCAGCCGGTCGGCGTGATAGATGGGGCTGGGGCGGCCGACGAAGTGGGCGAGTTCCTTGTTGAACTCGGCGATGAACTCGGGGTCCTTGCTGTAGTGGGCATAGGCCGCGTTCAGCTCGTCCAGCGCATGGATCAGGGTTTCAGCGACAAAGCGGCCGCCAAATTGACCGAAATGCCCGCGGGCATCGGGTTGGTCGTAGGACATGGATTTCCTTCTTCAGAGACTCGGTGCAGAAACAGCTCCGGCAATCTGCGCATCCGCCTGGCGGACCGCATCGCAGAACTGGCGCATCAGCGCGGCGCTCTTGAGGCCCTTGGCCTCCTCCACGCCGGAGCTGACGTCAACGGCCCAGGGCCGGACCCGAAGAATCCCTTCGATCACATTTCCGGCATGCAACCCACCAGACAAAACGACTGGACGGGGCACGTTTGTTGGAAGCAGTGACCAATCGAAAACCTTTCCACCACCGCCATAGCCCTCGACGTGGGCGTCGACGAGCAGGCCTGATGCCTCTGAAAATTGATGGGCGAAGTCTAGCAAATCAAAGCCCGGCTCCATCCGCGCGGCGCGCAGGAAGGGCCGCCCCGGCGCGCGGCAGTCGGCCGGTGTCTCGTCGCCATGGAACTGCACAAGCATGTTCGGCAAGGCCGCCAGGCCTTGCGCCAGCAGCGCGGGCGAGGCATTGACGAACAGACCGACAGGCGTCACAAACGGTGGGAGCCTGCGCGCCAGCTCGGCCGCGCGGGCCGGGCTCACGTAGCGCGGGCTCCTCTCGTAGAAGACAAAACCGATGGCGTCGGCCCCAGCCTCGACCGCCAGGTCCACATCGGCCTCGCGGGTCAGGCCGCAGATCTTGATTCGGGTGCTTGCGTGATGCTTCATGCGCCAGGCAGCCAGTCGAGGGCTGCTACATGCTCGGGGAGGTTCAGGTGGGCATCGTAGTACGGCCCGACGAAGTAGAGCCCGTCAGGGGCAAAGGTCGGCGCGGCCACCCTTCGGTCTTTTGCAGCCAGGACCTCTGAAATCCACTCCACGCTGCGCGTGCCTGTGCCCACGGCGATCAGGCAGCCCATCAGGTTGCGAACCATGTGATGCAGGAAAGCCGTGGCGTCGAACTCGAAGCGCCAATAGGCACCCTGCTTCTTGATGTGGATGGAGCGCAGCTGCTTGATCGGTGACTTGGCCTGGCATTCGGCCGAGCGAAATGATGAGAAATCGTGTTCGCCCACCAGCAAGGCCGCCGCGGCACGCATCGCATCGCCATCCAGGGGCCGGAAAACCCAGCCGCAGGAACCGCTTTCGATGGCCGGCCTGACGACCGATTCGCGCAGGAGATAGGCATAGCGCCGACCCCGCGCATCGAAGCGAGCATGGAAATCGGCACCCGGGAACTCGCACCACTGGATCGCGATGTCAGCAGGCAGGTAGCGGTTGCTGCCGCGTATCCACGAGAACGGATCGCGCTCGACCTCGGCGTCGAAGTGAACGACCTGGTTCAATCCGTGCACGCCGGCATCGGTGCGGCCAGCGCAGATCGTGCGCACCGGATGCGCTGCGAACTGGGTCAGTGCCGTTTCCAGCGCGTCTTGCACCGTGCCGCCGCCACTCTGGCTTTGCCAACCCTTGTAGGGCTCGCCGCGGTAGCTCACGCCCAGCGCCACTCGTATCGTCATATTGGCTCTGCAAAAAGAAAAGGCGCCCGGCCGGGGCCGAGCGCCTTCGGGATCATGCCCGAGTATCGGTCAGCGCAGCTCGTCGAGCATGGCCTGAGCCTTGGCTTTCAGGACGCCGGTCGCCTTGCCGACCAGTTCCTGCAGCACGTCGCGGGCGCCTTCGGTATCGCCGATCTGGCGGAACTCGTCGGCCAGCTCCAACTGGCGCTGCAGCGGATCGCCGTCATCTTCGCCCAGCGAGGCGGCGTCGCTGATATCGGGCAGCGACAGGCCTTCGATGGCCTCGCCCGCCGGCACCGGCGCGGCAGCGGGTGCTGCTGGCAGGTTCAGATCGATCGAGGACAGGTCGAAGTCCAGCGACGAAGCCTGCTCGGCCGCGGCCGGCTGGGCGGTGTCCAGCTGATCGAGGTCGAACTCCAGCTCGTTGTCTTCTGCTGGCGCAGGCGCTGCCTTCGCAGGTGCCTTCGACAGGTCGAAGTCCATTTCCATCGGCGCCTGCTCGACCGAGATGGCCATGGCTTGCGTGGCTTGCATCGAGCTGGTGGACGGTTCATCGCCGCCGCCCAGGTCCAGATCGAGGTCCAGATCCAGGTCGCCCATGCCGCTGGCCGGGCCGGGGTCGCTTGCGTGGTCCAGCATCGGCTCGGTGGCCATGCCCGGCGCCGACACGGTCTGCGGCAGCGTGCTGGCATCCATGGGCTCGGGACGGCCGCCCATGCTGGAGCTCAGCAACTGGGCGGGCGCTCCACCGGGCTGGTAGAGCGGATTGTCAGGGTCGATCTGGCGGCCGAGCTCCTGCGCCTTGTCCCAATCTTCACCCTGGCCCTGTGTCTCGGCATAGAGATGCACGGCCAATTGCTCGAAGCCCTTGATGTCGCGGCGCTTGGCGTAGACCTCCAGCAGCTTCAGCCGGATGGCCATGCGTTCCGGATTGGCGCGCAAGGCTTCCTTGAGGATTTCCTCGGCCTGCAGGTCGCGGCCATACGCCAGATAGACATCGGCCTCGGCCACCGGATCCACATCACCGATGGCGTCAAGCTGGCTGAGCGAGTAGCTCATCGACGACTGGCCGGTGGTCGACTGATCTCGGGTGTCCACGCGTTGGCCGCCGGCCGACCCGAAGAAGGAATCGGGCTGCAGGCGGCTTTCATGGAAGCCGGTGTCAGGCTTCGAATTCTTGCCGGCATTGCGAGCACGCAAGCGGTAGAGACCGAAGCCACCCAGGAGCGCGACCAGGATTGCCGCGCCGGTCACGACCAGCGGGCTGTCCAGCAGGCCATCGATCAGGCTCGGCTCGCCAGCACTGGTGATGGTCTTGGGCTTGGAAGCGGCTGGTGGTGCGCTTGGCGGCGGTGCAGCCAAAGGCGGCGCGCTCGGCGGCGGTGCGGCCAAAGGCGGCGCACTTGGCGGCGGGGCTGCCAACGGGGGCGCGCTCGGCGGCGGCGCAGCCAGCTTGGCGCCGAGTGGCGGGGAGCTTGGCGGCGGTGCCGACAGCGGTGGCGCACTCGGCGGCGGTGCGGCCGGTTGCGGCGCTGGCTTGGCCGCGCTGGAGAGCTTCTTCAGCTCTTCCACATTGCGAGTCAATTCGGCCACGCGGGCGGCCGCATCCTTCTTCTCGGTGTCCTTGGAGGCCTTGCCGGCCTGCGAAGCGGCAACGCTGGATTTGCTCAGTGTCAGCTTGTCTGGCGTTGCGGAGACCGCTGGCTTGCGGTCTTCAACGGCGGCCTGCACCTGGCCCTTGGCCTGGCGCGGGCTCTCGTCCTGCTTCATCAGCGGCGCGGCACCCGCCAGGCGCTGGCGATAGCTCTCGAAGTCTGCGCTTTGCGCCACGATGATCTGGCGCGCCTCGCCGGGCGTGACGCTGCTCAGTTCGTCGCTGGCCGGCACTTGCAGCACCGAGCCGGACTTCAGCCGGTTCATATTGCCTTCGATGAAGGCTTGCGGGTTGGAGCGGAACAGGCCGACCAGCATCTGGTCCAGCGATACACCGGGCGCCTGCGTCTTGGCAGCGACGCGAGACAGCGTGTCGCCCGCCTTGACCTGGTACTGGCTGGCATCGCGCGGCGGCACCGGGGCGGCCGGCGGCGGTGCCGCAGGCTCGGGACGAGCGCGCGGCGCTGGCGCCGGCACGGCAGGACGCTGCGGCGCTGCGGCCACGGCGGGAGCTGGCGTGGCCGCAGCGCTGGGCAAGGGGGTTGGATCAGCCGGGGCTGGTGCGATCACCGGCGATGTGGCAACCATCGGCGGCGCGGCCTGACGCGAAGGCGTGGCCGGCGGATCGAACAGCAAGGTGTACTCGCGTACCAGGCGGCCGCCGGTCCAGGTGATCTCGAGGATCACATCGACGAAGGGCTCCTGGACCGCGCGGTCACTCTGGATGCGGAAATATGGGCGGCCATCGGCGCGGCGCGCCAGCTGGACCTGCGTGTTGCTCAACACCGAGTTGAACTCGACGCCACTGCTGCGATAGACGTCGGCCGGCGCGATGCGCACCTTCAGGGAGCCGGCTTCTTCCGCACTGAGGCTGGCCACGTCGATTTCGGCCCGCAGCGTTTCGCCGAGCGAAGACTGCACCGACAAACGGCCCAGACCCAGACCCCAGGAGGCCGTGGTGGTGAGCGTTGCAATCGCCGCCACCGCGACATGAGACAGGGCGAAGCGCCCCAAAGCGCTGGATGGTTTTTTCAAGGCGTCCCCCAAAACGACAAGGCGGGGCCAACATGGGTCCCGCCTGTTCTTGCAATGATGGTCTCGTTGTCGGCTGTCTGCACGATGCCCTCAGTGACCCAACGGTCCGAAAACACAACAGCGGCAAGCATATACGCTGCACCCCTCATGCAAAGCGTGAATACGCCCCATGTCAGCGCTCTGATTTACCCCCTGTCACCGCTTGTAGCTTCAGGGCAACGGGGGGCGGGGGATCAGCTAGGGGAATTACTGAGCCAACAGGATGCGCAGCATGCGACGCAGCGGCTCCGCCGCTCCCCACAGCAGTTGGTCGCCGATGGTGAAGGCGCCCAGGTACTCGGGGCCCATGGCCAGCTTGCGCACACGGCCAACCGGAATCGTCATCGTGCCGGTCACGGCCACGGGGGTCAGGTCTTTCAGCGTGGCTTCGCGGGTGTTGGGCACGAACTTCACCCATTCGTTGTCGGCGGCGATCATGGCCTCGATGTCGGCTAGCGGCACGTCCTTCTTCAGCTTGAAGGTCAGGGCCTGGCTGTGGCAGCGCATCGCGCCCACGCGGACGCAGAAGCCGTCGACAGGAATATTGGCGCTGCCGAGGATCTTGTTGGTCTCGGCCATGCCCTTCCACTCTTCCTTGGATTGACCGTTGCCCAGGTCCTTGTCGATCCAGGGGATCAGCGAGCCCCCCAGCGGCACACCAAAGTGGGCCGTTTCCGCCTCGGACAGCGAACGCTGCTTGGCGATGACCTTGCGGTCGATCTCGAGGATGGCGCTCTTGGGATCGTCCAGCAGAGCGCGCACTTCGGCATTCAGCGTGCCGTACTGGGTGAGCAGTTCGCGCATGTGCTGGGCGCCGCCGCCAGACGCGGCCTGGTAGGTCTGCGTGCTCATCCACTCGACGAGGCCGGCCTTGTAGAGCGCGCCCACGCCCATCAGCATGCAGGAGACCGTGCAGTTGCCGCCGACCCAGTTCTTGCCGCCCTTGGCGAGCGCGTCCTTGATGACGGGCATGTTGACTGGGTCCAGCACGATCACGGCGTCGTCGGCCATGCGCAGCGTGGAGGCGGCGTCGATCCAGTGGCCGTTCCAGCCCGCGGCGCGCAGCTTGGGGAAGACTTCGCTGGTGTAGTCGCCACCTTGGGCAGTGATGATGATCTCGCAGCGCTTGAGCTGCTCGATATCGAAGGCGTTCTGCAGCTGTGTTTCGTTCTTGGCGAACGCTGGGGCAGCGCCGCCAGCGTTCGAAGTGCTGAAGAACAGCGGCTCGATCAAATCGAAATCGCGCTCGGCCGCCATGCGGTCCATCAGCACCGAGCCGACCATGCCGCGCCAGCCCACCAGTCCAACCAATGTCGTCGTCATCTCGTATTCCTCAATCGCTCTACAAACAAAACAAACCCTCGGGTTTCTTCTTCCCCGGCTCGCTTCGCCGGGTTTGTAGGGGCGAGACGAACCGGAGCTGAACTAGCCCTTAATGGTTTTGGTCATCGTGGTGATTGCCGCAACCACGGCATCACCCATCTCGCGCGTACCCACCTTCTGGGTGCCCTCGCTCCAAATGTCGGCGGTGCGCAGACCTTGGGACAGCACCGATTGAACGGCCGACTCGATACGAGCGGCAGCTTCGGGCTGGTTGAGGGAGAACTTGAGCATCATGGCAGCGGAAAGGATTGTAGCCAGTGGGTTTGCAACACCCTTACCAGCGATGTCCGGCGCGCTGCCATGGCTGGGCTCGTAAAGGCCCTTGTTGTTCTTGTCGAGCGAGGCCGAGGGCAGCATGCCGATGGAACCGGTCAGCATCGCCGCTTCGTCCGAGAGGATGTCGCCGAACATATTGCCGGTCACCACCACGTCGAACTTCTTCGGCGCCTTGACCAACTGCATGGCCGCGTTGTCCACATACATGTGGTCCAGCTCGACGTCTGGGTACTGAGCGTGGACCTCGGTGACCACATCCTTCCAGAACTGGAAAGTCTCCAGCACATTGGCCTTGTCAACGCTGGTCACGCGCTTGTTGCGCTTGCGCGCGGCCTGGAAAGCCACATGGGCGATGCGCTCGATCTCGGGGCGCGAGTAGCGCATGGTGTCGAAGGCTTCCTCAGCTCCGGGGAAGTGGCCATCGACCGCCGTGCGGCGGCCGCGTGGCTGGCCGAAGTAGATGTCACCGGTCAGCTCGCGGATGATCAGGATGTCCAGCCCCGCCACCAGCTCCGGCTTCAGGCTCGATGCATGCGTGAGCTGCTCGTAGCAGATGGCCGGACGGAAATTGGCGAACAGGCCCAGGTGCTTGCGCAGGCCAAGAATCGCCTGCTCGGGGCGCAACGGGCGGTCCAGCTTGTCGTACTTCCAGTCGCCCACGGCGCCGAACAGCACGGCATCGGCCGCCCTGGCCAGGTTCAGCGTGGCGTCCGGCAGCGGATGGCCGGACGCTTCGTAGGCCGCGCCGCCGACCGGCGCGAACTCCAGCTCCATCGGCAGGTCGAGGACCTTCAGGACCTTGACCGCCTCATTGATGATTTCGGTGCCGATGCCATCGCCCGGCAGGACTGCGATCTTCATGTTCATCCAATGATTCGGTTGTTGAGCCAGGGCTTGCTGGCCATGCGCTCGGCCTCGAAGGCCTTGATCTTGTCGGCGTGGCGCAGCGTCAGGCCGATGTCGTCGAAGCCGTTCAGCAGGCAGAACTTGCGGAACGGTTGCACATCAAACGGCAGCTCGGTGCCATCGGGCTTGATGACGACCTGGCGCGGCAGGTCCACCGTCAACTGGTAGCCCGGGAATGCGGCCACTTCATCAAACAATTGTGCGACTTGCGTCTCTGACAGCTGGATCGGCAGCAGGCCACTCTTGAAGCAGTTGTTGAAGAAGATGTCGGCAAAGCTCGGCGCGATCAGGGCGCGGAAGCCGTATTGATCCAGCGCCCAGGGCGCGTGCTCGCGGCTGGAGCCGCAGCCGAAGTTGCGGCGCGCGAGCAGGACGGAGGCGCCCTGGTAGCGCGGCTGGTTCAGGACGAAGTCCGGATTGGGCTTGCGCGTGGCCGGATCCTGCCCCGGTTCGCCGTGGTCCAGATAGCGCCATTCATCGAACAGATTGGGGCCGAAGCCGCTGCGCTTGATCGACTTCAGGAACTGCTTGGGCATGATCGCGTCGGTATCGACGTTCTCACGGTCCATCGGCGCGACGAGGCCCTTGTGGAGGGTGAACTTTTCCATGATGGTGTGCTCAGGAGATCCGGCGAACGTCGACGAAATGGCCTTGCATGGCGGCGGCCGCGGCCATGGCCGGGCTCACCAGATGCGTGCGGCCACCGGCACCTTGCCGTCCTTCGAAATTGCGGTTGCTGGTCGAGGCGCAGCGCTCGCCCGGCTCCAGCCGGTCGGCATTCATCGCCAGGCACATCGAGCAGCCCGGCTCACGCCACTCAAAGCCGGCGGCCTTGAAGACCTGGTCCAGGCCTTCGGCTTCGGCTTGCGCCTTCACGAGCCCCGAGCCCGGCACCACCAGCGCCAGCTTCACATTGCCGGCGATCTTGCCGCCGACACGCCGGACCACCGCAGCGGCTTCGCGCATGTCTTCGATGCGGCTGTTCGTGCAGGAGCCGATGAAGACCTTGTCGATGCGGATGTCGGCCAGCGCCTTGTTGGGCTCCAGTGCCATGTACTGCAGGGCGCGCTCGATGGCACCGCGCTTGACGCTGTCCTTTTCCTTGTCCGGATCGGGCACGCGGTCCTCGATGGAGAGCACCATCTCGGGCGAGGTGCCCCAGGTCACCTGCGGGCGGATCTGCGAGGCATCGAGCTCGACCACCGCATCGAAATGCGCACCGGCATCGCTGTGCAGCGTGCGCCAGTACGCCACGGCCTGGTCCCATTCCACGCCAGAGGGCGAGAACGGCCGGCCCTTGCAATAGGCGATGGTCGTGTCATCCACACCGATCAGGCCGGCGCGGGCACCCGCCTCGATCGCCATATTGCAGACCGTCATGCGGCCTTCCATGGACAGCGAGCGAATCGCCGAGCCGGCGAACTCGATGGTGTAGCCGGTGCCGCCGGCGGTGCCGATCTTGCCGATGATGGCCAGCACGACGTCCTTGGCACCAACGCCACGCGGCAAGGCGCCTTCAACGCGCACGAGCATGTTCCTGGCCTTCTTGGCCAAGAGCGTCTGCGTGGCCAGCACATGCTCCACCTCGGACGTGCCGATGCCATGGGCCAAAGCGCCAAATGCGCCATGCGTCGAGGTGTGGCTGTCGCCGCAGACCACGGTCATGCCGGGCAGCGTGGCGCCCTGCTCCGGGCCGATCACGTGGACGATGCCCTGGCGCTTGTCGTTCATCTTGAACTGCGTCAGCCCATGGCGGTCGCAGTTCTTGTCCAGCGTGTCGACCTGCAGGCGCGAGATCGGGTCGGCAATACCTTCGCTTCGGTCGGTCGTCGGCACGTTGTGGTCGCTGACGGCCAGATTGGCCGACAGGCGCCAGACCTTGCGACCCGCGAGGTCCAGGCCTTCAAAAGCTTGCGGGCTGGTCACTTCATGGACCAGGTGGCGGTCGATGTAGAGCACGGCCGTGCCATCGTCTTCGGTATGGACGACATGCTCATCCCAGAGCTTGTCGTACAAGGTTCTTGCACTCATGGCTTCTTCTCTTCCTTGGCAACTGGGCACAGCGCATCAACAAAGCGCTGCACCACGGTGGGCAGCCGCTCGACGCGGGCCACACCGAGAACATAGTCGCGCTGTGCCCAGGGTTCTTCCAGGCGCAACAGCTTGACGGCAAAGACCTGCGAGAAACGCTGCGCCGGGCCCTGCGGCAGTACGGCAACGCCAAGGCCCGCTTCGACCAGCTGCGCGATGGCATCGAAGCCGCGCACGGCCAGGCGCGCATTGAGCGTGCGGCCGCGGGCCAGCGCCTGCTCGCGCATCAGCTCCTGGGCTGAGGCGCCGGCATGCAGGCCGACCAGGTCGTAATCCAGCAAATCGTCGAACGACACTGATTGACGCCCGGCCAGCGCATGACCATCCGGCACCAGCACGGCCAGGCGGCCCTGGCTGTAGTTGCGGGTATCGAGCCGGTTGTCGACGATGGGTGGCGTGAACACGCCCACGTCGGCCCGGCCTTCGGCCACAGCAGCCTGAGTCTCGGCGCTGGTCATGTCTTCCAGGCTGATGCGGATCTGCGGATGGGCCTGCAGAAAGCTGGCCATGTCGGCAGGCAGGCATTCGGCAATCGCACCGGCATTGGCGGCGATGCGCAGATGACCCTTGATGCCTCGCGCAAACTCCACCACCTCGCTCTCCAACGCATGCAGCGAGGCATTGAGCGTGCGGATATGGCGGACCAGCGCGCGGCAGGCTTCGGTGGGCTCGACACCGCGCGCTCGGCGCTCGAACAACTGCACGCCCAGGCGCGACTCCAGGTCGGAGATGCGCTTGCTGGCCGCCGCCAGCGCCAGGTGCTCGCGCTCGGCTCCGCGGGTGATCGAGCGGGTCTGCTCGATGGCCAGCACGAGATTGAGGGTGGTGAGGTCCAGGCGCATGGGGGTGTACTCGACTGGGTTGATTGTCCCTTCGCGAACAAGCCGGAAATACGGCAGATCAAAACGAAGGGTTCGTGGATGGCGAAGTTTAAACCGGCTTGCTGCCCTGTTACCCTGAGCCCATCTCGGTCTTTATGCAGCTGAGGCTGCCGGGAGCAAGCCCGTTGAGTGAACACGCCGCGAAAGCAGCATCTGACTCCTTGCCTGCCGAGGCCCGCTGGGAACTCGACCCGCAAGGGCGGCCGCTGCTGGTGCTTCGCGGCGACTGGCGTGGCCGAGGCGAGCTGCCTGCGCCACCGTCGCCCCCGCCCGCTGACCAGCCTTGGGGAGTGGACGGCCTGGCACTGGGCCATTTCGACAGCCAATTGCCTGCGGCGCTGTTCGACCTGGCGATGCAGAGCGGCCGCCCGCTCGACCTGAGCCAACTGCCGTCAGGGCTGCGCGGCATGCTGCAACTGGCTTTCGACAATCCCGGCAGCCGCACGCCGGAGCCACAACGCCGCCGCCGGCCACGCTGGCTGACCCAGGTCGGCTTGGACTGGCTGGGCCGCTACCACCGCACGCACACCACGCTCACTTTCATCGGCGAGGTCTTGCAGGCGACCTACAAGACCATGCGAGGCAGCACCGCGATGCGCGGCGAGGACCTGGCCACGCAACTGCATGCCACCGGGCCGGCCAGCCTGCCCATCGTGGCGCTGGTGAGTTTTCTGGTCGGGCTGATCATTGCCTACATGGGCGCAGCGCAGCTGCAGCGCCTGGGCGCCCAGTCCTTCATGGCCGACCTGGTAACGATCGGCGTGGTGCGAGAAATTGCCGCGCTGATGACCGGCATCATCCTGGCCGGCCGCGTGGGTGCGGCGTTCGCTGCGCAACTCGGCAGCATGGAAGCTAACGAGGAGATTGACGCCTTGCGGGCAATGGGCCTCAATCCGGTCGAGCACCTGGTGCTGCCGCGAGTGCTGGCCATGGTGCTGATGGCGCCGCTACTCACCACTTTTGCAGCGCTCGTCGGCATGCTGGCGGGCTGCCTGGTCGCCGTGGGCATCTTCCATGTCGAGCTGCTGGACTATCTCTACCGCAGCTCCAAGGCGCTGACGTTGGCGCACGCGGGCATCGGGCTGCTCAAGGGAACCGTCTACGCCTTGCTCGTCGCGTTGGCTGGCTGCCGGCAAGGGATGAATGCCGGCCGCAGCGCGCAGGCAGTGGGGGATGCCACGACCAAGGCGGTGGTGCAGGCCATCATCTGGATCGTCATCGCCGCCTCGGCCCTGACCATCGCCTTCCAGCGATTGGGGGTGTGATGAGCAAGGCAGCGCCAGCCCCACTCCTGCGTGTCGAAAACCTGTCACTCAGCGTGGCCGGCCGACTGCTGCAAAAGGACCTGAATTTCGATGTGCGCCGCAGCGAGATCCTCGCGCTGATGGGCGGCAGCGGCTGCGGCAAGAGCACCTTGATGCGCCATCTCGTGGGCCTGCAGCAGCCGGCCTGTGGCCGCGTCATCTACGGCGACGTGGACCTGGCCGAGGCCGATGAAACGGAGCTCACCCGGCTGCGCAGCCAGTTCGGCGTGATGTTTCAGGCGGGCGCCTTGTGGAGCTCGATGACGGTAGGCGAGAACGTGATGCTGCCGCTGACCGAGTTTGCCGATCTGGACGAAGCAGGCGTCGAGCAGGTGGCGCGCTTCAAGCTGGCCCTGGTGGGTCTGGACGGCGCTTTCGATGAAATGCCCAGTTCCTTGAGCGGCGGCATGAAGAAGCGCGCCGCGATTGCCCGCGCGATGGCACTGGACCCGCCCTTGCTGTTTCTGGATGAACCCTCTGCCGGGCTGGACCCGCTCACTTCCGCCAGGCTGGATGAATTGATACTGAAGCTGCGCGATCATCTGGGCACCAGCATCGTGCTGGTCACGCATGAGCTCAGCAGTATCTTCGCGGTGGCCGACCGCGCCCTGTTTCTCGACGCCAAGGAAAAGACCATGACCGCGCTGGATGCGCCGCAACGATTGCTTGAATCCGGGCCACTGGCCGTGCGCGAGTTCCTGCGTCGCGGAGAGCCCGCATGAGAAAACGCCATGGCCACCCTGCCCTGCTCGGGCTCTTCGTCGTCACGGCGCTGATCCTGCTCTTCGTCGCCGTGTTCGTGATCGCCGGCGGCAAGCTGCTCGGCGGCAAGGAGAAGGTGGTGATGTATTTCAACGGCTCGATCTACGGCCTGCAGGTCGGCGCGCCGGTGGTGTTCCGTGGCGTGCACCTGGGCAGTGTCAGCGCCATCGGCGTGTCGTACGACGGCGCCAACAACACGGTGTCGATTCCGGTCGAGGCCGAGCTGGAGCGCGACATGCTCGGCAACCTGACGGGCGAGCACCGGCGCGGCAGCAATGCGCCGTCGCTGAACGCCTTGGTCGGGCGTGGCCTGCGGGCACAACTGGGCCTGCAAAGCCTGCTGACCGGCCAGCTCTATGTGGACCTGGATTTCCGGCCCGGCAAGGGCCCGGCCGTCGATGCACCCGAGCACAAGTACATCGAGATCCCGACGGTCAGCACGCCGCTGCAGGACCTGCGCAGCCAGGTCGACGGCCTGGACATCAAGCGCCTCGTGGTCGATCTCTCCGCCCTGGTCAGCACCGGCCGGCGCCTGATCGAAGGGCCGGAGCTGAGCCATGCGCTGAAGGACATCGAGCAGGTCAGCGCCAATCTGCGCCGGCTGACCGAACAGCTGGACAAGCGCGTGGGTCCGCTGTCGGACACCACGCTGGCGGCCATGGAAAGCACCCGGCAGGCCATGGAACGGATGAACAAGGCAGCCGTGACGGTGGACGGCGCGGCCGATACCGTCAAGAAGACCTTCAATGCAGAGGGACCGCTGGTGAAGGACCTTCGCCGGGTCGCCGATGAGCTGGCCAAGGCTGCAGCCTCGGTATCGAGCGCCACACAGGACGAAGCGCCCTTGAACCAGAACTTGCAGCGGGCACTGAAAGACATCGCGCAAGCAGCGCGCGCCTTGCGCGAGCTGGCTGACACCTTGGACAAGCAGCCGGAATCGGTGTTGAAGGGACGCAAATGATCTCAGCCAAGTCGACCCTCGCTGTGCTGTGCGCACTGGCCTTGAGCGCCTGCGGCAGCTCGCCACCGGTGCAGCTCTACCAGCTGCGAGCCGACCCACCAGGCCCGCTGGCAGCGGTGCCACAGGCAGCGTCGCCGACCTGGGCCCTGGGCCCGGTCCTGCTGCCGGAGTACCTGGACCGCGATGCCATCGTCCGCTCCAGCGGCCAGGCCACACTGAACACCAACCCCGGCGAACGCTGGGCCGAGTCTTTGCGAGATGCCGTGCCGCGCCTCCTGCAGCAAGACCTGGCACGGCTGCGCGGCAACGATGCTGTGTGGCGCCTGCCGCTGCCACCCGGCATGACGGCGGAGCGGCATTTGCGTGTCGAGATTCAAAGGCTGGATGCCGACAGCGCTGGCCGCGTCGTCGTCTTGCAGGCGCGCTGGACGCTGATCGACCCAAGTGGCGCCAGCAAGCCGGTGGTGGCCGAGCGCCGCATCGACGTGGCGGCCTCCGGCGCCGACACCGATGCGCTGGTCAGTGCGCATCGCACGGCGCTGTGGCAGCTGGCGCAGGCCATCGCGGCCGGCCGATAGAAGCATGGCGGCGCGCAGCGCCGAGCGACTTCAACCCAAGGCGGCGATCACCTCGGCCGGTGCCTGCACCAGCTCGATCAGCACGCCCTCGCCGCCAATCGGGAACTCGTCGCTGCTCTTCGGATGGATGAAGCAGATATCAAAGCCCGCCGCGCCCTTGCGGATGCCGCCCGGCGCGAAGCGCACGCCGTTGGCGCTCATCCACTCGACCGCCTTGGGCAGGTCGTCCACCCACAGGCCCACGTGATTGAGCGGCGTGGTGTGCACGGCTGGCTTCTTCTCGGGGTCCAGCGGCTGCATCAGGTCGACCTCGACCTTGTGCGCTCCGCTGCCGATCGCGCAGATGTCTTCGTCGACGTTCTCGCGCTCGGACACAAAGTTGCCGGTGACGGTGAGGCCCAGCACATCGACCCAGAGCTTGCTCAAGCGCATCTTGTCGGGCCCGCCGATGGCGATCTGCTGGATGCCGAGGATCTTGTAGGGCTTGGTCATTACTCGAACCTCACGATCGGCTGATCGACTGCCAGGCTCTCACCCGTCTTCGCCAACACTTCGGCCACCTTCACATCGCGCTCGGCGACAAGGATGTTCTCCATCTTCATCGCTTCGATGACTGCGAGGCGTTCGCCGGCCTGCACCACTTGACCTGGCTTAGCGGCGATGTGGACCAGCAGGCCCGGCATCGGCGAGAGCAGGAACTTGCTGGTGTCGGGCGGCGCCTTGTAGGGCATCAGCTGCTGCAACTCGGCCGCGCGAGGCGACAGCACCGTCACCTCGATGGCGCGGCCGTTGTGCTGTATGCGGTAGGCCAGCGGATTCTTGGGCGTGCCGCGCTCGGCCTGCGCCGTGAAAGGCCGGCCGTTGACCGTGCCGCTGAGGCGTACATCGTTGAGCCGTGAGGTGCAGACGATGCGGTAGCTCCAGGTCTCGGTGCCGTCGCGGACATCGACCAGGGCCTCGCCCTGGCTGCCGCTGAACTCGTAGACATGCAAGGCATGGCGCTCGAAGTCACCATGGCCCTCATTGACGACCGCCACGTAGTCGTGCTCCACCTTGACTTCATGGCCGGCCATCTGGCCGCTGATGCCGGCGGCGCGCTCACGTGCCTTGCGGCGGATGAAGCCGGCCAGCGCCACGAGGAACAGCGGGTCGTCATGCGGCACATCCTCGGCGAGGAAGCCGCCGCCGTAGTGCTGGGCGATGAAGCCGGTGTTGAAGTTGCCGGTGGCGAAGTCAGGGTGGGCCAGCAGGGCCGACTGGAAGGGGATGTTGCTGGAGATGCCGCGGATCACGAAGCCGTTGAGCGCCTCGCGCATCCTGGCAATCGCGTCCTTGCGGTCGCGGCCATGGACGATCAGCTTGGCGATCATCGAGTCGTAGAACATCGGGATCTCGCCGCCTTCGTAGACGCCGGTATCGACCCGCACGCCACCGAACTGGCCGCCCTCGTAGGCCGCGCCAACGAGTGTGTTCGTGCCCTGCTCCAGGTTGGCCGCCGGCGGCTGGTACTTCACCAGTCGCCCGGTCGAGGGCAGGAAGTTGCGGAAGGGATCCTCGGCATTGATGCGGCACTCGATGGCCCAGCCCTCGCGCTTGATCTCTTCCTGCTTGAAGGGCAACGGCAAGCCGGCAGCCACGCGGATCATCTGCTCCACCAGGTCGACGCCGGTGATGCACTCCGTCACCGGGTGCTCCACCTGCAGACGGGTGTTCATCTCGAGGAAGTAGAAGCTCTGGTCCTTGCCGACCACGAACTCCACCGTGCCTGCGCTCTGGTACTTCACGGCCTTGGCCAAAGCCACGGCCTGCTCTCCCATGGCCCTGCGTGTTTCGTCGCTGATGAAGGGGCTCGGCGCCTCCTCGATCACCTTCTGATGGCGACGCTGGATCGAGCATTCACGCTCATGCAGGTAGACCACGTTGCCAAGCGAGTCGCCCAGCACCTGGATCTCGATGTGGCGCGGCTCCTCGACGAACTTCTCCATGAAGACTCGGTCGTCGCCAAAGCTGTTGCGCGCCTCGTTGCGGCAGGACGTGAAGCCTTCGAAGCACTCCTTGTCGTTGAAAGCCACGCGCAGGCCCTTGCCTCCGCCGCCGGCGCTGGCCTTGATCATCACCGGATAGCCGATGCCTTGGGCAATGTTCACCGCCTCTTCGGGCGAGAGGATGGGCTCGTTGTGGCCCGGGATGGTGTTGACCCGAGCTTCGTTCGCGAGCTTCTTGGAGGCGATCTTGTCGCCCATGGCCGCGATGGAATAGTGCTTGGGGCCGATGAAGGCGATGCCGGCCTCTTCGACGCGGCGCGCGAAGTCCTCGTTCTCTGACAGGAAGCCGTAGCCGGGGTGGATGGCCTGCGCGCCGGTCTGCTTGGCAGCGGCGATGATCTTGTCGGCAACGAGGTAGGACTCGCGCGAGGGAGCCGGGCCGAGCAGCACGGCTTCGTCAGCCAGCTCGACATGGCGGGCGTCCCTGTCGGCTTCTGAGTAAACGGCAACGGTCTTGATGCCCAGCTTCTGGGCCGTCTTGATGACGCGGCAGGCAATCTCGCCACGGTTTGCAATCAGTATCTTGGTAAACATCACTTCACCTTTTCTTTTCGAGACAGGGCGGTCGTCCGATCAAGGGACATGCGCGGATCCGGCTCCGCCGGTCCGCTGCATGAGCCCCCGTGGGGGGCAGCGACGAGAGGAGCGTGGGGGCCAACATTTACAGAGGGATGTTGCCGTGCTTGCGCCACGGGTTCTCGAGCTTCTTGTCCTTGAGCATCGCGAGTGAACGGCAAATGCGCTTGCGTGTTTCGTGCGGCTGGATCACATCGTCAATGAAGCCACGCGCGCCGGCCACGAAGGGGTTGGCAAAGCGGGCCTTGTATTCAGCCTCGCGGGCCGCCAGCTTTTCGGGGTCGTTCTTGTCTTCGCGGAAGATGATTTCCACCGCGCCCTTGGCGCCCATCACCGCGATCTCGGCATTGGGCCAGGCGAAGTTGACGTCGCCGCGCAGGTGCTTGGAGGCCATCACGTCATAGGCGCCGCCATAGGCCTTGCGCGTGATCACGGTGACCTTGGGGACCGTGCATTCGGCGTAGGCATAGAGCAGCTTGGCGCCATGCTTGATGATGCCGCCGTACTCCTGCGATGTGCCGGGCATGAAGCCAGGCACATCGACGAAGGTGATCACCGGGATGTTGAAAGCGTCGCAGAAGCGGACGAAGCGTGCGGCCTTGATCGAGCTCTTGATGTCCAGGCAACCGGCCAGCACCAGCGGCTGGTTGGCCACGATGCCCACGGTCTGCCCTTCCATGCGGGCCAGGCCGATGATGATGTTCTTGGCGTAGTCGGGCTGCAGCTCGAAGAAGTCGCCATCGTCCACGGTCTTGAGGATCAGCTCCTTCATGTCGTAGGGCTTGTTGGCGTTGTCGGGCACCAGGGTGTCCAGCGACATGTCGAGCCTGTTGCCGGGGTCGCCGCTCGGGCGCGTGGGCGCCTTCTCGCGGTTGTTCAGGGGCAGGTAGTTGAAGAAGCGGCGCAGCATCAGGATCGCTTCGACATCGTTCTCGAACGAGAGGTCGGCCACGCCGCTCTTGCTGTTGTGCGTGGCGGCGCCGCCCAGCTCTTCAGCGGTGACTTCCTCGTGTGTCACCGTCTTCACCACCTCGGGGCCGGTGACGAACATGTAGGAGGAATCCTTCACCATGAAGATGAAGTCGGTCATCGCAGGCGAGTACACGGCGCCGCCGGCGCAAGGCCCCATGATCATGCTGATCTGCGGGATCACGCCCGAGGCCAGCACGTTCTTCTGGAATACGTCGGCATAACCGCCCAGCGAAGCCACACCTTCCTGGATGCGTGCACCGCCCGAATCATTAAGGCCGATGACCGGCGCGCCGACCTTCATCGCCTGGTCCATCACCTTGCAGATCTTCTCGGCATGAGACTCCGAGAGCGCACCGCCAAAGACCGTGAAATCCTGGCTGAAGCTGAACGCCAGGCGGCCGTTGATCATGCCGTAGCCGGTGACCACGCCGTCGCCCGGGATCTTGTTGTCCTGCATGCCGAAATCCACACAGCGGTGCTCGACGAACATGTCCCATTCCTCGAACGTGCCTTCGTCGAACAGCAGCTCCAGCCGCTCACGTGCGGTCAGCTTGCCCTTGGCGTGCTGGGCTGCGATGCGCTTGGCGCCGCCACCTTGGCGGGCTTGCTCGCGCTTCTCTTCGAGCATCTGCTGGATGTCATGCATGGTCAGTTCTTTCGCAGGGCCGCCCCAAGAAAGGACTGCACCCCCTCGGGGGGGCAGCCCATTCATGGGCGTGGGGGTTAGGAGGGTTTGTCTCCGGAAAACTTCGTCAGCAGCTCACGGGCTGCCGTAGAGGGTGCGAGCTGGCCTTGCAGCACGCGTTCGGTGATGGTGGACAAGGCCGCGCGAACAGGCGGCGCATCGGAAAATTGCTGCTTGAGCCCGGCCTGGATACGCTCCCACATCCAGGCGAGTGACTGCTGCTGGCGCTTGGAGGCGAAGCTGCCATTGCCGGCCTGCAGCTGCTGAAAGCGGCTCACCGCCGCCCAGAATTGATCGAGACCATCGCCCTTCAAGGCTGAGAGTTGCATCACGAGCGGATGCCAGACAGCCTCGTCATGCGCATGGCCGTGCATGCCGTGCAGTCGCAGCGAAGAAGAGATATGGGCTTGCGCGCGGGTGGCCGCCGCATGGTCCAGGTCGGACTTGTTGATGACCACCAGGTCGGCCAGCTCCATCACGCCTTTCTTGATCGCCTGCAGATCGTCGCCGGCATTGGGCAGCTGCATCAGCACATACATGTCGGTCATGCCGGCCACGGCGGTTTCGCTCTGGCCCACGCCGACGGTCTCGACGATCACGATGTCGTAGCCCGCTGCCTCGCAGACCAGCATGGCTTCGCGCGTCTTCTCGGCCACGCCGCCCAGCGTCCCGCTACTGGGGCTGGGGCGGATGTAGGCGCGCTCATCCATCGAGAGCCGCTCCATGCGCGTCTTGTCGCCGAGGATGGAGCCGCCTGAGATGCTGCTGGACGGGTCCACGGCCAGCACGGCCACTCGGTGGCCACGTGCAATCAGGAACAGGCCCAGCGCTTCGATGAAGGTGCTCTTGCCCACGCCCGGCACGCCGGAGATGCCCAGGCGCAGCGACTTTCCGCTGTACGGCAGCAGCGCAGTCAGCAGGGCATCGGCCTGGGCACGATGATCGGCCCGGGTCGACTCCAGCAGGGTGATGGTCTTGGCGATGGCGCGGCGCTGCTCGGCGCCGGGCTCACCAGTGACCGCCGCAGCGAGATTCATCAGGCAGCGACCTTGGCCACCGACTGGCGGATCTGTTCCAGCACGTCCTTGGCACTGGCCGGTATCGGCGTGCCCGGGCCGTAGATGCCCTTGACGCCTGCCTCGTAAAGCATGTCGTAGTCCTGTGCCGGGATCACGCCGCCGACGAAAACGATGATGTCGTCCGCGCCCTGAGCCTTCAGCGCCGCGATGATGGCTGGCACCAGCGTCTTGTGCCCGGCGGCCAGCGTGGACACGCCCACGGCATGCACGTCGTTCTCAATCGCCTGGCGGGCGCATTCCTCGGGCGTCTGGAACAGGGGGCCCATGTCGACGTCAAAGCCCAGGTCGGCATAGGCGGTAGCCACGACCTTGGCGCCGCGGTCATGGCCGTCCTGGCCGAGCTTGGCGATCATCACGCGCGGGCGGCGGCCCTGCGCCTCGGCGAAGTCCTTGATCTCGTCTTGCAGCTTGGCCCAACCCTCGGCCGAGTCGTAGGCCGCGGCGTAGACGCCGCTGACCTTCTGCGTGTCGGCGCGGTGGCGGCCGAACACTTCTTCCAGCGCATCGCTGATCTCGCCGACCGTGGCGCGCAGTCGCACGGCCTTGATCGAGAGGTCGAGCAGGTTGCCCTCGCCGCTGCGCGCAGCCTGCGTCAAGGCAGCGAGCGCCGCCTGCACGGCTGCACCATCACGCGTGGCCTTGATGGTGTTCAGGCGGGCAATCTGGCTGTCACGCACCTTGACGTTGTCCACGTCGAGGATCTCGATCGGGTCTTCCTTGGCCAGCTTGTACTTGTTGACACCGACGATCACGTCCTTGCCCGAGTCGATGCGCGCCTGCTTCTCGGCCGCGCTGGCCTCGATCTTCAGCTTGGCCCAGCCGCTGTCCACCGCCTTGGTCATGCCACCCATGGCCTCGACCTCTTCGATGATGGACCAGGCCTTGTCTGCCATGTCCTGCGTCAGCGTCTCCATCAGGTAGCTGCCGGCCCAGGGGTCGACCACGTTCGTGATGTGCGTCTCTTCCTGGATGATCAGCTGCGTGTTGCGAGCGATACGCGACGAGAACTCGGTGGGCAGCGCGATGGCTTCGTCCAGCGAATTGGTGTGCAGCGATTGCGTGCCGCCGAACACCGCGGCCATGGCTTCGATGGTGGTGCGCACCACGTTGTTGTACGGGTCCTGCTCGGTGAGGCTCCAGCCCGAGGTCTGCGAATGCGTGCGCAGCATCAGGCTCTTCGGGTTCTTCGCGTCGAAACCCTTCATGATCCGGCACCAGAGCAGGCGCGCCGCCCGCATCTTGGCGATCTCCAGATAGAAGTTCATGCCGACGGCCCAGAAGAAGCTCAGACGGCCGGCAAAGTCGTCCACGTCAAGGCCGGAGGCGATCGCCGTCTTCACGTATTCCTTGCCGTCCGCCAGCGTGAAGGCCAGTTCCAGCGCCTGGTTCGCACCCGCCTCCTGCATGTGATAACCCGAGATCGAGATCGAGTTGAACTTGGGCATGTTCCTGGCCGTGTAGCCAATGATGTCGCCGATGATCCGCATGCTCGGCTCGGGCGGGTAGATGTAGGTGTTGCGGACCATGAACTCCTTGAGGATGTCGTTCTGGATGGTGCCGCTGAGCTTGTCTTGCGAAATGCCCTGCTCCTCCGCCGCCACCACATAGCCGGCCAGCACCGGCAGCACGGCGCCGTTCATCGTCATCGAGACCGACACCTTGTCTAGCGGAATGCCGTCGAACAGGATCTTCATGTCCTCGACCGAGTCGATGGCCACGCCGGCCTTGCCCACGTCGCCAGTCACGCGCGGATGGTCGGAGTCGTAGCCGCGGTGGGTGGCCAGGTCAAAGGCGACCGACACGCCCTGCCCGCCCGCAGCCAAGGCCTTGCGATAGAAGGCATTGGATTCTTCGGCGGTCGAGAAGCCGGCGTATTGACGGATGGTCCAGGGCCGCACGGCATACATCGTGGCCTGCGGGCCGCGCAGATAGGGCTCGAAGCCGGGTAGCGTGTCGGCATGCGGCAGGTTTGCCGTGTCGGCCGCCGTGTAGAGCGGCTTGACTGTCAGGCCTTCGGGAGTCACCCAGTTCAAGGCGGAGACATCGCCACCAGGGGCCGACTTTGCGGCCGCCTTGTGCCATTGCTCCAGCGTGGCGGAAGCAAATTCAGATGGGTTGGGCTTGGACTCAGACATGGGGCAACTCCGTTGAAGTGGGCATCATACCGCCTCCGTTATTCATAATTATGAATTCAGAACTGGCTAGAATCTGACACGCCCTGCTTTTCAACACGCATGTCCGCCGCCCCACCTCTCGCCCCCCGCGCCCTCTACCAGGAGGTTGCCGAACGCCTGCGCCAGCAGATCTTCGGCCGTGAACTGGAGCCGGGCAGCTGGATCGACGAGCTGAAGCTGTGCGCCGAACTCGGGATCAGCCGCACGCCGATGCGCGAAGCCCTGAAGGTGCTGGCCGTAGAAGGCCTGGTCACCATGAAGCTGCGGCGCGGCGCCTACGTGACCGAGATGAGCGAGCGCGATGTGCGCGAGGCCTATCAATTGCTGGCCCTGCTGGAAAGCGATGCGGCCGCCCGCGTGGCCGAATCCGGTTCAGACGAAGAGCTGGCGGAATTGCAATCGCTGCACGAGCAGCTGGAAGCCGCCATTGACCAGCGCGATGCCTTCTTCATTGCCAACGAGCGCTTCCATCTGCGCCTGCTGGAAATCGAAGGCAACCGCTGGCGCTGCCAGATGGTCAACGACCTGCGCCGCGTGATGAAGCTGAACCGTCATCACTCCCTGTTCAAGCAGGGCCGCCTGGCCGAATCGCTGGGCGAGCACCGGGCCGTGATGAAGGCCATCGGCCAGCGGGACGGCAAGGCGGCGGCGCGCCTGATGCGCGAGCATTTCGAGAACGGTCTGACCGCCGCGACGGCCGGCGCCTGAGCCTCTTCAGGCCGCGACAGCCCTGACCACGTACTGCAGCGGCAGCGCGTCGCGCACCGCACCCTCAGGGTCGCGCCCCATGGCCATGGCCATCTGACGGATCGCGTTCAAGACCGGCTCGCGGCCGGGTTCGTCGAAGATGCGCGGCACGCCGGCCTCGACGCGAAAGCCGGCCGACTGGAACAGCTCGAAGATGGTCACGCGGGTGAACCAGCGCAGGTGCGTGCGGTCCAGCAGGCCGCCCGATTCATAACGGAAGTCGCCCACCGACAGCCGCCCCTGCAGGCTCCAATGCTGGGCATTCGGGATGCTGGCTACCACGCAGCCGCCAGGTGGCAGCACGGCGCGGATGCGCTGCAAGACCTTCCAGGGGTCGCGCAGATGCTCGAGCACGTCGCCGAAAACCCAGCAGTCGCGCGAGGCATAGTCGCGGAACTGGCTGTCGTCGGTCGCCTCCAGGTCCAAGGCCTGCACGCCATCGCAGAAGCGCGCGGCGATCTCGGCGGCCTTGGGGTCCAGCTCGACGCCGATGTAATGCACGGCCGGCCGGCTGCTCTTGACCGCATGGGCCAGCGCGCCGGTGCTGCAGCCGATCTCGACGATTGCTTGCGCCGTGGCGGGAATCAGCGCCAGCAGGTCCGGGTTGTAGCCGGTGGGTGGTGGCAAGGCCTTCGCCGCCTCCTTGGCGCGCACCTCGGCAAACCATTCGTCCAGGTTGTAGCTTCCGGTGGCCTGGCTGGTGCCCTGGCCGATGTGGTCGACGTAGACCTTTTTCGTGCCCATCAGGACATCGTTGCCACACCAGTCCAGATGGCGCAGCAGGTCAGACTTGCCTGCGTCGTGCAGCGCCAGCATCGGCGCCACCATGGGTGCACCATGCTTGATCGGCAGCGGCCATTGCCGCATCACCTCGACATTGCAGAGCATGCAAGGCGGATGCAGATAGGGCACGGCGCCGTAGGCATACGGAATGTCGAAGCCGTCGCGGTTCACGTAGGCCACACCGCCGGCGCCGTAGTCGCCCGGCTGCAGGGCCTCGGCCAACAGCTCCAGAAAGCCGCCGCGGCGGATCACGATGTCGGTGTCCAGGAACAGCACGCGGCCGCTCAGGCCCAGTTCGGTGATTGCCCAGGCCATGCCGGGCCCGTGGTGGATGTTGAAGCCCATCACGTGGAGCTGGACGTTCTCGAAGCCGGCCACGACGGCGCGGATCTTCTCGACATGCTCGGGCGTCGAGCCGTCCACGATGTGAACCGGGTTCGGGTAGAACTCGCGCAGCGAGCTCAGCAGGCCCTGCAAGAGCTCGGGCGAGTTGTAGGATACGGCGACAACAGGAATCGCCTGGATGTCCGCGCTCATGGATTCATTCCTTCCGGGCTGACCTGCCCGACCACGCGCGCAGGATTGCCGGCGACGATGCTCATGGCCGGCGCCTCGAAGCCAGGCGTGACAACGGCACCCGCAGCGATCACGCAGCCACGCCCGATCTTCACGCCCTTGAGGATGGTGACACGCGAGCCGATGAAGACCTCGTCGCCGATCTCCACGCCCGCCGGGCGCGGGTCGGGCGAGCGGCGGTGCGTCAGTCGCAAGTCGTGGGAATTGCTGTCCATCACATGCAGCTCGGGGCCGACAAGGACATTGGCGCCGAAACGGATGCTGGCGCCTTCGGAGATCAGCACGCAGCGGTTGTTGAAGACGCATCCTGGGCCGACCTCGATCAGCGACTCCGGCGTGCGCGCCTCTATATAGGAGCAGCTGTACGCGCCGGGCGAGCGCGGCACGCCGAAAACGGCGCTCACGTCGAGGCGGACCCGGCCATCGCCCTTGAACTGCGTGGGCGTGAGCAGCTTGAGCGTGCGGCCGCCCTCGCCGGCCAGCTCGATGCGACCTCGCTCCGAGGTATGGAAGAAATAGTGGATCAGGAGGCCGCGCACCCACAGCTCCAGGTCCAGCGGGTTGCTGCGGCCGAGGCGCTTGCGCAGGCTTTCGATGAGTTTCAGCATGGTGATGAAAGCCGCCGGCTCAGAACTTGTGCCGAGTCAGAAAGTCCTGCCAGATCGGCAGAAACTCGTCTTCGGCACCGGGCAGGCCATCGCGCATCCGCGGCAGCACCCGGCAGAAAGGCTGCATGTCTTCCTCGCCTGCGTAGCGCTGCCAAATTGCCGAGGCGATACCGTCGTAGCACTGGCGTGCGTGGCTCTCACCCAGCTGCCCGATACGGCGAGCGCCCACCGCCAGCGCGGCATAGCCCAGGTGCGCAGCCTTCATGTGCTTGCCGTAGAGCTGATTGGAATGGCCTTCTCCACCGGTACGGAAGTGCCCCAGGCGGTCCTGGATGTAGGCGACCGGTCCCTGCAGGCTGGCGGCCAGGAAGGCGCCCAGGTCCCACAAGCCCGCATAGGACACACCGCCAAAGTCCGGCTTGAACAGCAGGGCTGCCGTTTCGCGCCGCATCACGCAGTTGGAGAACTCGCCGAACCAATTCTGGCACTGCGGAATCGTGGTCGTGAACATCGCCCCGGCGTCCAGCGAGACGATGCGGCCCATGGACTGCAGAACGCCGGCCGGTATCGGCATGCCCTCGATCGGCTGGCCGCGCTCATTGGCCGTCCAGCGGGCACTGATGCTGCAGGCGAAGTTGCCAGCCCCGTGGATGGCGCGATGGGCGGCATAGAAATCCGGGTAGATGACGTCGTCGTCCAGCAGCAAATGCACCAGCTCGGTGCTGTTGTCCCAGAGCTTCAGCAGGTGGAGGAAGTTCTCATAGGCACCGATGCGCGGGCCTTGATGGATCTCAATCGGCAAACGCTCGCGAGCCACCAGCATGGCAGGCGACGACAGGATCTGGCCGAACTCGCCGCCCGGGCTGTCGTCGGACACAATGATGCGCTGGCTCTTGTGCGTCTGCGTGACCAGGCTGGTCATCAGCTCGACCATGTACTTGGTCTTGTAGGCGGGAATCAGCGTGGTGATTTGCATGGAAGAGCGCACGGGCGATAGCCGCCCTCGAAAAGGGCGGCGAATCGTGATTTAACTCGCGACTGGCATCCGTTCATGGGCAGAACAGCCAAGTTTTGGACTCGCTTTTGTAAACATTGTGGACAGGCCACACCCCTAGTATTGGCGGACCCTGCAATACGTGTATCTTTTCGTTGCTTTTGCTTGTTTTTATAGCAATCTGTTGGTTGGCTGGGTCGTTCAAGCACAGCTTGCCGTCGATTGCGCTCAAGTACTGGGCGCAGGAGACGAAAACCGAATGAAGCGGGAAGGCTTCGTGCGTGCGCTGGCACGCGGAGCCTGCCTGAAAAGTTATGGTGCTTGACACAGCGCCTGTGAGATTTGTGTCGAGACGTCGCCCCCGGGCGGCGCTTCTGAATTAACCAAGTGAGTTAAAGATGGCCTCTATCATTTCCAGTCTGTCGACAGCGCAGATCGCCGGTCTTGCCACTCAGACACTGGCGAAACTCACGACCGAGGACTGGGCGGCCTTCAACTCAGACCAGATTGCGGCGCTGACCACTCGACAGGTCAGCACCTTCGGCACCTTCGCGATTGCCTCGCTGTCCAGCGACCAGATCGGCAAGTTCCAGACCGAGGACCTGCGAGCACTCAGCACCCTGGCCTTGCGCTCTATGAGCACCGACAAGCTCGGCTCACTCAATTCCGACCAGCTCTCCGCCTTTGGTACCAACCAGGTCTCGACGCTCACCACCAGCCAACTGTCCAGCCTGGTCAGCGATGACCTGAATGCCTTCACGAGCGCCCAGTTCAAGTCCTTCAGCTCGGCCCAGATGGCCGGCCTGACGACCGATCAGATCGGCAAGCTCGAAACCGACGACCTGCGTGCCCTGAACACCGGCGCCCTGCGCGCCCTGCGCACCGACCAGCTCGGCGCCCTCAATTCCGACCAGATCGCCGCCCTGAGCACCGCCCAAGTGGTCTCGCTGACCACGGCCCAGCTGGCCGGGCTGACGACTGACGACCTGAATGGCCTGACCACCGAACAGTTCAAGGTCCTGGGCTCCGGCCAGGTGGCTGGCCTGACGACCGACCAGATCAAGGCCCTGCAGACCGATGACCTGGCAGCCATCGGCACTGCCGGCATCAAGGGACTCAATTCAGCGCAGATCGCGGCGCTCAGTACCGACGAGGTCGTGGCGCTGGGAACAGCGCAGTTCAGTGCCTTGGGATCAGCCCAGTTGCAGGGGCTGCGAACCGACCAGATCGCCAAGCTGGAAACCGACGACCTGCGCGCCATTAACACCGGCGCGCTTCGTGCTTTGAGCAGCGACCAATTCGCTGCCCTCACCTCCGACCAGACCGCCGCCCTCACCTCGGCCCAAGTCGTCTCGCTGACCACCGGCCAGGTCGCCGCCATAGCCAGCGATGACCTGAATGCCTTCACGACCGAGCAGTTCAAGGTCCTGACCTCGGCCCAGGTCGGCGCCATCGGCACCGATCAGGTTGCCAAGCTGCAGACGGACGACTTGGCCGCCATCTCGACCGCCGGCATCAAGGGCCTGAACTCCGCCCAGATCGCCGCGCTGACCACGGACGAAGTCGTTGCCCTGGGCACGCAGCAAGTGGCGGCCCTTGGCACGCAACAGGTTGCCGGCCTGCGCACCGACCAGATGGCCAAGCTGGAAACCGACGACCTGCGCGCCATCGGCACCGCGGCCCTGCGTTCGCTCAGCACCGACCAGCTCGGTGCCCTGGTCTCCGACCAGCTCGGCGCCATGACCACGGCGCAGGTCAACGCCCTGACCTCGACCCAGATCAAGGGCCTGTCCAGCGACGACCTGAACGCCTTCACGACGAGCCAGTTCAAGGCCATGGGCTCGGCCACTGTCGGCGCGCTGACGACCGACCAGATCAAGACACTGCAAACCGACGACCTGGCTGCGATCAGCACCGCCGGCATCAAGGGCCTGAACTCGGACCAGATCGCCGCGCTGAGCACCGACGAAATTCAGGCGCTCGGTACCGCGCAATTCGCCGCCATGGGCTCGGCCCAGTTGGCCGGCCTGCGCACCGACCAGATCACCAAGCTGGAAAGCGACGACCTGCGTGCCATCAGTACCGCTGCGCTGTCCAAGCTGACATCGGACCAGACCGCTGCGCTGACCAGCGACCAGATCTCCCAGCTGACCACGGCCCAGATCGCCTCGCTGGCAACGACGCCGGTCAACCAGCTCGGCTCCTTCTCCACCGACGACATCCGCGCGTTGACGACCGCTCAGGCGGCTGCTCTGACCTCGGCCCAGATCAAGGCCCTGGGCACCGACCAGATCGCCAAGCTGGAAACCGATGACCTGCGCGCGCTGAACACAGGTGCGATCAAGGCTCTGAGCACCGACCAATTGGCCGCGTTGAATTCCGACCAGGTGGGCGCGCTGACCAGCGCCCAAGTCGTCTCCTTGACAACCGCCCAGGTGGCCGGCCTGCAGACCGACGACTTGAACGCCCTGGTGAGTGACCAGATCAAGGTCCTGACCTCGCATCAGATCGGCGCGATCACGACCGACCAATTGAAGGCCATGACCACGGACGACGTGGCCGCCATCTCCACGGCCGGCATCAAGGGCCTGAACTCGGCCCAGCTGGGGGCGCTGACCACCGATGAAGTGGTGGGCCTGAGCACCCAACAAGTGGCAGCCCTCGGTAGCGCACAAGTGCTTGGCCTGCGCACGGACCAGATGGCCAAGCTTGAAACGGACGACCTGCGCGCCATCAACACAGGCGCGCTGCGGTCACTGTCCAGCGACCAACTCGGCGCGCTGACCAGCGACCAGCTGGCCGTCATGACCACGGCCCAGGTCAATGCGCTGACCTCGACCCAGATCAAGGGCCTGGCCAGCGATGACCTGAACGCCTTCACCAGCGACCAGTTCAAGGCCATGGCCTCGTCCACGGTGGCGGCGCTGACGACTGATCAGATCAAGACACTGCAGACCGACGATCTGGCCGCCATCTCCACGGCCGGCATCAAGGGCCTCAACTCCGCCCAGATCGAAGCGCTGACGACCGACGAAATCGTCGCCATGACCACGGCGCAGTTCGCCGCATTGAGCTCGGCCCAGGTGGCCGGCCTGCGCACCGACCAGATCACCAAGCTGGAAAGCGATGACCTGCGCGCACTGACCACAGGCGCGCTGTCCAAGATGAGCAGCGACCAGGTTGCGGCACTGACCAGCGACCAGGTGGCCGTGCTGACCACGGCGCAGGTCGCGTCGCTGGCCACCACGCCGGCCAACCAGATCGGTTCGTTCTCGACCGACGACATCCGCGCGCTGACGACCGCCCAGGCGGCCGCCATCACCTCGGCCCAGATCAAGGGCATCGGCACGGACCAGATGGCCAAGTTCGAGACCGATGACCTGCGCGCGCTGAACACCGGCGCGGTCAAGGCACTGAGCACCGACCAGCTGGCCGCCTTGAATTCCGACCAGATCGGCGCCCTCACCACGGCCCAGCTCGTCTCCCTGACGACGGGCCAGGTGGCCGGCCTGCAGACCGACGACCTGAACGCCTTGGTCACTGACCAGATCAAGGCACTCACCTCGGCCCAGATCGGCGCACTGACGACCGATCAGTTGAAGGCCATGCAGAGTGACGATGTGGCGGCGATCTCGACCGCCGGCATCAAGGGCCTGAACTCGGCGCAGGTCGCTGCGCTGACCACCGATGAAGTCGTGGCCATGGGCACGGCGCAGTTCGCCGCCATGGGCTCGGCCCAGTTGACGGGTCTGCGCACCGACCAGATGGCCAAGCTGGAAACGGACGACCTGCGCGCGATCAACACCGCCGCGCTGCGCGCCCTCTCTACAGACCAGCTCGGCGCCCTCGGCTCAGACCAACTGGCCGCGATGACCACGGCGCAGGTCAACTCGCTCACCTCGGCCCAGATCCAGGGCCTGGTCAGTGACGACCTGAACGCGTTCACGACCGACCAGTTCAAGAACATGACTTCGGCTCAGGTCGGCGCGATCGCGACCGACCAGATCCGCAAGATGCAGACGGACGACCTGGCGGCGCTCTCCACCGCCGGTATCCGCGGCCTGAACTCGGCCCAGCTCGGCGCGATGACCACCGATGAAGTGGTGGCGCTGACGACGACGCAGTACGGCAGCTTCAACTCGGCCCAGGTCCAAGGCCTGACGACCGACCAGATGGCCAAGATCCAGACCGACGACCTGCGCGCGCTCGGCACGGGCGCTCTGCGCTCGCTGTCGACCGACCAGCTCGGCGCTCTCGGCTCAGACCAACTGGCCGCGATGACCACGACGCAGGTCAACGCGTTGACCTCCACGCAGATCAAGGGCCTGGTCAGTGATGACCTGAACGCCTTCACGACCGACCAGTTCAAGAATCTCGCCACGGCGCAAGTCGCAGCAATGACGACCGACCAGGTCAAGACGCTGCAGACCGACGACCTGGCCGCGATCTCGACGCTGGGCGTCAAGGGCTTCTCGTCCGACCAGATCGCCGCGATGACGACCGATGAAATCGTCGCGATGAGTACGGCGCAGTTCGGAGCCATGGGCACGGCCCAGCTGGCGGGTCTGCGCACCGACCAGATCATCAAGCTGGAAAGCGATGACCTGCGCGCGATCAGTACTGGCGTGCTGTCCAAGCTGAGCTCCGACCAGATCGCCGCGCTGACCTCCGACCAGGTCTCGCAGCTGACCACGGCGCAAGTCGCGGCCCTGGCCACGACGCCAGCCAACCAGCTCGGCGCCTTCTCGACGGACGACATCCGCGCAATGACCACGGCTCAAGCCGCGGCCATCACCTCCAGCCAGATCAAGGGCCTGTCCTCCGACCAGGTGGCCAAGCTCGAGACCGACGACCTGCGTGCACTGAACACGGGCGCGATCAAGGCTCTGAGCACCGACCAGCTGGCGGCGCTTAACTCCGACCAGATGTCGGCATTCACCAGCCTGCAAGTCGCTTCGCTGACGACCGCCCAGGTGGCCGGCCTGCAGACCGACGACCTGAATGCCCTCGTGAGCGACCAGATCAAGGTCCTGACGTCGCAGCAGATCGGCGCGATCACGACTGACCAGCTCAAGGCGATGACCACGGATGATGTGGCCGCCATCTCCACGGCCGGCATCAAGGGCCTGAGCTCGACCCAACTCGGCGCGCTGACCACCGATGAAGTTGTCGGTCTGGGCACGCAGCAAGTCGCGGCCCTGGGCACCGCCCAGGTGCTTGGCCTGCGCACCGACCAGATGGCCAAGCTGGAAACAGACGACCTGCGCGCGATCAACACCGCCGCATTGCGTGCCTTGTCCACCGACCAGCTCGGCGCCCTGGGCTCCGACCAGCTGGCCGCCATGACCACAGCGCAGGTCAACTCGCTCACCTCGACCCAGATCCAGGGCCTGGTCAGCGACGACCTGAACGCCTTCACGACCGACCAGTTCAAGAACATGAGCTCGGGTCAGATCGCGGCAATTGCGACCGACCAGCTCATCAAGATGCAGACGGATGACCTTGCGGCCATCTCGACCGCCGGCATCAAGGGCCTGAACTCGGCCCAGCTCGGCGCGCTCACGACCGACGAGATCGTGGCCATGACCACGGCGCAGTTCGCTGCGCTCGGCTCGGCCCAGTTGCAAGGCCTGCGCACCGACCAGATCGTCAAGCTGGAAAGCGATGACCTGCGTGCGATCAGCACTGGCGCGCTGTCCAAGCTGTCGAGCGACCAGGTCGCCGCGCTGACCAGCGACCAGGTGTCGCAGCTGACGACGGCACAGGTCGCATCGCTGGCCACCACGCCGGCCAACCAGCTTGGCGCCTTCTCGACCGACGACATCCGGGCACTGACGACGGCACAGGCCGCGGCGCTGACCAGTTCGCAAGTCAAGGGCCTGGGTACCGACCAGATGGCCAAGCTCGAGACCGACGACCTTCGTGCGATCAATACCGGCGCGGTCCGGGCATTGAGCACCGACCAGTTGGCCGCGCTGAACTCCGACCAGATGGGCGCGCTGACCACGGTGCAAGTGGTCTCCTTGACCACGGCGCAAGTGGCCGGCCTGCAGACCGACGACCTGAACGCGCTGGTCACCGACCAGATCAAGGTGCTGTCTTCCGGCCAGATCGCTGCGCTGACGACCGACCAGATCAAGGCCATGCAGACCGACGATGTCGCGGCGATCTCGACCGCTGGCATCAAGGGCCTCACCTCGACCCAGCTGGGCGCCCTGACCACCGATGAAGTGGTGGCGCTGAGCACCGCCCAGGTGTCGGCACTCGGCTCGGGCCAGGTCGCGGGTCTGCGCACCGATCAGATGGCCAAGCTGGAAACGGATGACCTTCGTGCCATCAACACCGGCGCCCTGCGTGCACTGAACAGCGACCAGCTCGCCGCACTGACCTCGGACCAGCTGGCTTCGATGACGACCACCCAGGTCAATTCGCTGACCTCAGCCCAAGTCCAGGGCCTGGCGACGGACGACCTGAACGCCTTCAGCACCGACCAGTTCAAGGCCATGGCCTCGGGCACGGTCGCCTCCCTGACGACCGACCAGGTCAAGGCGCTGCAGACGCAGGACCTGGCCGTGCTGTCGACGTCCGGCATCAAGGGCTTCAACTCGGCTCAGATCGCCGCACTGACGACAGACGAGATCGTCGCCATGACCACGGCGCAGTACGCCGCCCTGGGCACCGCCCAGGTGGCCGGTCTGCGTACCGACCAGATCACCAAGCTGGAAAGCGATGACCTGCGGGCCATCGGCACCGGCGTGATCTCCAAGTTCACGACCGACCAGTTCGCCGCCCTGACGAGCGACCAGGTGGCCGTGCTGACCACGGCGCAAATCGCCGCGCTCGCCACCACGCCGGCCAACCAGATCGGTTCGTTCTCGACCGACGACATCCGCGCACTGACCACAGCCCAGGCCGCAGCGCTGACCTCTTCGCAGGTCAAGGGTCTGTCGACCGACCAGGTCGCCAAGCTCGAGACGGATGATCTGCGTGCGATCAATACCGCCGCGATCAAGGCCTTGGCCACCGACCAACTGGCCGCGCTGAACTCCGACCAGGTCGGCGCGCTGACCACGGCCCAAGTCAGCTCCTTGGGCACCGCCCAGGTGGCCGGCCTGCAGACCGATGACCTGAACGCCCTGGTTTCTGACCAGGTGCGCGTGCTGTCCTCGGCCCAGATCGGCGCACTGACGACCGACCAGGTCAAGGCGATGCAGACCGACGATGTGGCGGCCATCTCGACCGCCGGCATCAAGGGCCTGAACTCGGCCCAGATCAATGCCATGACCACCGATGAAGTGGTCGCCATGGGCACCGCCCAGTTCGGCGCTCTGGGCTCGGCACAGGTCTTGGGGCTGCGCACCGACCAGATGGCCAAGCTCGAGACGGACGATCTGCGTTCGCTCAACACGGCCGCACTGCGCGCACTGAACACCGACCAGCTCGGCGCCCTGGGCTCCGACCAACTGGCGGCGATGACGACCGCGCAGGTCAACTCGCTCACCTCGACCCAGATCCAGGGTCTGGTAAGTGACGATTTGAACGCCTTCACCAGCGACCAGTTCAAGGCCATGGCCTCGTCCACGGTGGCGGCACTGACGACCGACCAGATCAAGACGCTGCAGACAGCCGACGTGGCTGCCATCTCCACGGCCGGCATCAAGGGCTTCAACTCGGCCCAGCTTGCGGCGATGACGACGGACGAGATTGTCGCGATGACGACGGCGCAGTACGCGGCCCTGGGCACCGCCCAGGTCGCAGGCCTGCGCACCGACCAGATCACCAAGCTGGAAAGCGATGACCTGCGCGCCCTGACCACCACGGCCCTGTCCAGGTTCTCGACCGATCAGTTTGCAGCCCTGACGAGCGACCAGGTGGCGGTCCTGACCACCCAGCAAGTGGCTTCCTTGGCCACCACGCCGGCCAATCAGCTTGGCGCCCTGTCAACCGACGACGTCCGCGCCTTGACCACGGCCCAGGCCGCGGCGCTGACCAGCTCGCAAGTCAAGGGCCTGTCGACCGACCAGATCGCCAAGCTGGAAACCGACGACCTGCGCGCGATCAACACCGGCGCCATCAAGGCACTGGGCACTGATCAGCTTGCAGCACTGAACTCCGACCAGATCGGCGCGCTGACCACGGCCCAAGTCAGCTCCTTGAGCACCGCCCAGGTGGCCGGCCTGCAGACCGACGACCTGAACGCCCTGGTCACCGACCAGATCAAGGTCCTGAACTCGGCACAGATCGGCGCGCTGACGACCGACCAGGTCAAGACGATGCAGACCGACGATCTGGCGGCCATCTCGACCGCTGGCATCAAGGGCCTGAATTCCGCCCAGATCGGCGCCATGACCACCGATGAAACGGCGGCCATGACGACGGCACAGTACGCCGCCCTGAGCTCGGTCCAGGTGGCCGGCCTGCGCACCGACCAGATCGTCAAGCTGGAAAGCGATGACCTGCGTGCGATCAATACCGGCGCCCTGTCCAAGTTCACGAGCGACCAGTTCGCAGCCCTGACCTCCGACCAGGTGGCCCAGCTGACCACGGCACAAGTGGCCACGCTGAGCACCACGCCGGTCAACCTGCTGGGAGCCCTGTCGACCGACGACATCCGCGCACTGACCACGGCCCAGGCCGCAGCGCTGACCTCTTCGCAGGTCAAGGGTCTGTCGACCGACCAGATGGCCAAGCTCGAGACCGACGATCTGCGTGCGATCAACACCGCCTCGATCAAGGCCCTCGCCACCGACCAACTGGCCGCACTGAATTCCGACCAGGTAGGCGCACTGACCACGGCCCAAGTCAGCTCGCTGGGCACCGCCCAGGTGGCCGGCCTGCAGACCGACGACCTGAACGCCCTGGTCACCGACCAGATCAAGGTGCTCGGCTCAGCCCAGATCGGCGCGCTGACGACCGACCAGGTCAAGGCGATGCAGACCGACGATGTGGCGGCCATCTCGACCGCCGGCATCAAGGGCCTGAACTCGGCTCAACTGGCCGCGATGACGACGGACGAAGTCGTGGCGATGAGCACGGCTCAGTACGCATCGCTCGGCTCGGCCCAGGTGCTGGGTCTGCGCACCGACCAGATGGCCAAGCTGGAGACCGACGACCTGCGTGCCCTCAGCACTGCCGGCCTGCGTGCCCTCAGCACCGACCAGCTCGGCGCCCTGGGCTCCGACCAGCTGGCGGCGATGACAACCGCGCAGGTCAACTCGCTCACCTCGACCCAGATCCAGGGCCTGGTCAGCGATGATCTGAACGCCTTCACCAGCGACCAGTTCAAGGCCATGGCCTCGTCCACGGTGGCTGCGCTGACGACCGACCAGGTCAAGACGCTGCAGACAGACGACCTGGCTGCCATCTCCACGGCCGGCATCAAGGGCTTCAGCTCGGCACAGATCGAGGCAATGCGCACCGACGAGATCGTCGCCCTGACGACGGCCCAGGTCAGCACCTTGACCTCCGGCCAGATCGCCGGCCTGCGCACCGACCAGATCACCAAGCTGGAAAGTGACGATCTGCGTGCCCTGAGCACCTCGGCCCTGTCCAAGTTCTCGACCGACCAGTTCGCGGCGCTGACCTCCGACCAGATCGGCCAGCTGTCCACGGGCCAGATCGTGTCGCTGACCTCGCAGCAGCTGACCAGCCTGTCGACCGACGATGTGAAGGCACTGACCACGGCCCAGGCCGCAGCGCTGACCACGGCGCAGGTCAAGGGCCTGTCCAGCGACCAGATGGCCAAGCTCGAGACCGACGACCTGCGTGCCATCAACACCGCCGCACTGCGTGGCCTCGCGACCGACCAGTTGGCCGGCCTGAGCACCGACCAGTTGAGCGCGCTGACCACGGCCCAGGTGTCTTCGCTGACGAGCGCCCAGCTCGCCGGCCTGGCCACCGACAAGCTGAATTCGCTCACCACCGATCAGTTCAGGGCGCTGACATCGGCGCAAGTGGCCGGCCTTGGCACCGACCAGGTCAAGGCCCTGCAGACCGACGACCTGGCATCGCTGAGCTCGGCCGGCCTGCGTGGCCTGTCCTCGGCACAGCTGAACGCGCTGACGACGGACGAGACCGTGGCGATGACGACGGCCCAGTACGCTTCGCTGAGCAGCGCCCAGACTGCCGGCCTGCGTACCGACCAGATCGCCAAGCTCGAGACCGACGACCTGCGCGCGCTCGGCACCTCGGCCCTGGCCAAGTTCAGCACTGACCAGCTCGGCGCCCTGGGCTCCGACCAGCTCGCATCGCTGACGACGTCGCAAGTCAACTCGCTGACCTCGGCCCAGGTCCAGGGTCTGGTGAGCGACGACCTGAACGCCTTCACGACCGATCAATTCAAGGCCATGACCTCGAATCAGATCGCGGCGATCAGCACCGACCAGGTCAAGACCCTGCAGACGGATGACCTCGCGGCCATCTCGACGACCGGCCTGAAGGGCTTCAGCTCCGACCAGATCGCAGCGCTGACGACCGACGCCGTCGTGGCCCTGGGCACCGCACAGTTCGCCGCACTGGGTACCAACCAGTTGGCCGGCCTGCGCACCGACCAGATCGCCAAGATGGAGACGGATGACGTCCGCGCCCTGTCCTCGGCGGCCCTGTCCAAGCTCAGCACCGACCAGTTCGTGGCCTTCACCTCGGATCAGGTGGCTTCGCTGACCAACACCCAGGTCACCGCGATCACCTCGGCCCAGGTCACGGCCATGGGTTCGGACGACTTCAATGCACTGAGCACAAGTCAGTTCGGCGCACTCACTGCGACGCAGGTCGCCGGCATCACGACCGACATGATGCGCAAGCTTGAGACGGATGACATTCGCTCGATCAGCGTGTTCGGCGTGCGTGCCCTCTCGACCGATCAGCTCAATGCACTGACCACCGATCAGGTGGACGCACTGACCAACCTGCAGATCTCGGTGCTCACCAGCACCCAGGTCCAGGGCTGGGCGACGGACGATGTGCAGGCTCTGCGTTCGGACCAGGTCGGTGCACTGACCTCGGCCCAGATCGGCTACATGAGCAGCGACCAGATCAAGACCTTCTCGACCGACGATGTGCGTGCCCTGGGCACCGCCAGCATCAAGGGCCTGCAGTCTGAGGATCTGGCCGCGTTCAACTCCGATCAGATCGCGGCCTTCACCAGCACCCAGCTGGGCGGCCTGAGCTCGGCGCAGATCGTCGGCATTGATGCGGCCGACCTGGACACCATCAGCACCGATGCACTGCGAGGCCTCACCACGGCTGCGCTGCGCGCCTTGTCGACCGATCAGTTCCTGGCCTTCACCAGCGACCAGATCGGTTCGCTGTCGACGACACAGATCGTGGCGATCACGACCGACCAGTTGCATGCCATCACCACCGATG
This sequence comes from Paucibacter sp. JuS9, assembly GCF_044043925.2. Lineage (NCBI taxonomy): Bacteria > Pseudomonadati > Pseudomonadota > Betaproteobacteria > Burkholderiales > Sphaerotilaceae > Roseateles > Paucibacter sp. JuS9. Next base: position 1,603,855 of record NZ_CP194172.1, on the reverse strand, counting down.
ACATGGGTGCGCTGACCTCGGCACAGATCGCCTCGTTCACCTCGACGCAGATCGGCGCGTTCTCGACCGACCAGCTCCGCAAGCTTGACTCGGACGACATTCACGCCTTCACCACAGCGCAGATGCCGGGCCTGACGACGGACCAGATCCGTTCGTTCACCACCGATCAGCTCGACGGCCTTGATTCGGCCGACATCGCGAAGATGAACATGACCCAGGTGGGCGCGTTCACTTCCGACCAGATCGCCTCGCTGGACGGCGGTCAGCTCGATGCCCTGTGGCTGGCCACACCTATCGTGCTGGACCTGGATGGCAATGGCATCCAGACCCTGTCCTCGGCACAAGGCGTGACCTTCGACCTGAACGGCACCGGCAACGCCCAGAAGTGGGGCTGGGTCGGCGGCAATGACGGTCTGCTGGTGATGGACCTGAACAAGGACGGTGTGATCAACGACGGCAAGGAGCTGTTCGGCACCGGCACGGTCCTGGCGAATGGCCAGCATGCCGGCAACGGCTACCAGGCGATGGCAGCGTTGGACGTCAACCACGACGGCAAGCTCGACGTGCTGGATGCCGGCTTCAAGGACCTCAAGGTCTGGGTCGACGCCAATCACGACGGCAAGACCGATGCGGGCGAGCTGAAGGACCTGGCAGGCCTCGGTATCACCGAGCTCGACCTGCAGGCACAGGCCAGCAGCGTGATCGACAACGGCAACCTGGTGGGTCTGGTCTCCGGCTACAAGACGGCCGACGGCAAGACGCATGAGATGGCCGACGTCTGGTTCGCCAAGGACGTGAAGCCGGAAGGCAGCACGCAACCTGAGGTGAAGGTCAGCCTGACCGATGTGCTGGCACCGCCGCAAGGCAGTGTGCTGGGCGATGCCTCGGCGGCCACCAGCTTCGTGCCGCATGCCGACCCGATGCACTCGCACCTGCTGACGCACAAGAAGCTGGACGAGGACGACCGTCTGCCGCCGCTGATCTGACGAAGAACCCCAGCGGGGCGCCATGCCCCGCTCCAAATGCCGCCCGGTCACGGTTCGCACTGTGGCGGGGCGGCTTGCCTTATGCTGGGCCGCCTCGACTCATCAGCAGCGCAACCAAGTGAGCCACCCCGCTTTCATCCATCCGAGTTCAGATGTGCAGAGCCAGGAAATCGGCGAAGGCACGACGATCTGGCAGTTCTGTGTCGTGCTGGCCGGTGCGCGTGTCGGCAGCGGCTGCAATATCAATGCGCAGTGCTTCATCGAGAACGATGTCGTCGTGGGCAACGAGGTGACCGTCAAATGCGGCGTGCAGCTGTGGGACGGCATCACGCTCGAAGACAAGGTCTTCATTGGACCCAACGTCACGTTTGCCAACGACAAGTACCCACGCTCCAAGCAATACCCCGAGGCCTTCCAGCGCACCGTGGTCAGGCGCGGCGCCTCGATTGGCGCGAATGCCACCATCCTCGGCGGCATCACCATCGGCGAGGGCGCGATGATCGGCGCCGGCAGCGTGGTGACCCGCGACGTGCCGGCCGGCGAGCTGTGGGTCGGCAACCCGGCTCGTTCGCGCGGCCCGGCCTGAGCAAAACAATCGCACCCATTGCCAAGGCCGGCCCGCGGCCTGGCTGCGCACTGCGCACGGCTGGAAGGCCGTGCACGACAACAGCAGCTGATTGATCGACCGATCGCCGCCCCAGCGAGCGTCAGACGCTGGCGCGCACCGCCTTGATGACGCGTTCGATCTGCAGCTCGCTCATGCCGGGCCACAAGGGCAGGCTCAAGACCTCGCGGTGCATGGTCTCGGAGACCGGGAAGTCGCCCTCGGCAAAGCCCAGCTCCGCATAGGCTGGCTGGCGGTGTGGCGGCACCGGATAGTGGATCAGCGTGCCTATGCCCTGCTCCGCCAGGCGGCGCTGCAGGCCGTCGCGGTCGGCATGACGGACCACGAACAGATGCCAGGCCGGCTCGGCCCAGTGCGGCACATGAGGCAGCTGCAGGTCGCAGCCGGCCAGGCCCTCGAGCAGGCGCGCGGCAATGGCGCGGCGCTCATGCGTTGCAGCTTCGAGCAGCGGCAACTTGGCGGCCAGCACCGCGGCCTGAATCTCGTCCAGCCGCGAGTTGATGCCCTTGACCTCGTTGTGATACTTCTGCTGCGAGCCATAGTTGCGCAGCACTTTGACGCGCTGCATCAAGTCGGCATCGCGGCAGGTCACGCCGCCGCCGTCGCCAAAGGCACCAAGGTTCTTGCCCGGATAGAAACTCCAGGCCGACATGTCCGCCAGGCCACCCACCGGCCTCACCTTGTAGCGCGCTGCATGGGCTTGCGCGCAATCGTCCAGCACCTTCAGATGATGGCGGCGCGCGATGTCCATGATCGCGTCCATGTCGGCCGGCTGCCCATACAGATGCACCGGCAGGATCACCCGGGTAGCAGGCGTGATCGCCGCTTCGATGCGGGCCGGGTCGATGTTGAAAGTGCGCGCATCAGGTTCCACCGGCACCGGCTTCGCGCCGCACTGGCTGACTGCCAGCCAGGTGGCGATATAGGTGTTGGAGGGCACGATGACTTCATCGCCCTCGCGCACGCCGAGTGCCTTCAGGCTCAGGAAGAGCGCATCCAGGCCATTGGCCACGCCCGCGCAATGCGCGGTGCCGCAGCTGCGCGCCCAGGCCTCCTCGAAGGCATGCAGCTCCTTGCCGAGCAGAAACCAGCCACTGCCCGCCACGCGCAAGAGCGCTGCATCGATGGCGGGCTGAGCCACTCGATAGGCCGGCTGCAGGTCCAGGAAAGGAACCGCTTCAGTGCCCATTGCCCGCCCCTCGCACCGCCGCCAGGAACTCGTCGTAGTTGCGGATGTAGTCGTCTGCCGCGTAGCAATCGGAGGCCAGCACCAGCAGCACGGCGTCGCTTGAGAACTGGTACTGGATGCCCCAGACCATGGGCGGTATGTGCAGGCCGAGCTGAGCGCTGTCGAGCAAGAGCTCGTCGCGCCGTTCGCCGTCGTCCACCACGATGCCCACGCTCCCCTTCACGCAGACCAGGAACTGGTGGCAGGCCTTGTGCGCATGCTCGCCGCGCACTTCCTTGGTCGGCACGTCGTAGACCATGAAGAATCGTTGCGGGGTGAACGGCAGGTGGGCACCGATCTCGCCAAAGCTCAGGGCGCCACGCAGGTCCACGATCTTGGGCAGCTTGTGCAGGGCCGCGCCACGCGCTTGCAGCTGGGGCAGCGCAGCGTCGCTGCTCAGGCTGCCCGCCATGGCCAGGTGCGGCGTGTCGCGATAGCCGGTGATGTGCGCGGGGTTGCCGGTGACGATGGCGTTCGATGGCACATCACGCGTGACCACCGCGCCGTCCATCACCAGGGCGCCGGGGCCGATGGTGATGCCGGGGCGGATCGTGGCGTTCGAGCCAATGCTTGCACCAGCGCGCACCAGCGTGCGCAGTGGCGCCTCGGGCTTGTGCTTGCTGCGCGGTGCCGGGTCGTTGGAGAAGGTGACGTTGGGGCCGATGAAGACATCGTCTTCCAGTGTCACGCCGTCCCACAGTTGCACGCCGCACTTCACCGTCACGCGGTTGCCGACGACGACATCGTTCTCGATGAAGACGTGGTCGCAGATATTGGCTTCGGCACCGATGCGCGCGCCCGGGAGCACGTGGCTGAAGGCCCAGATGCGGCTGCCCTCGCCGACCTGGGTCGATTCCAGCAGTGCCTGCGGGTGAACGAAGTACTTGGTCGTGCTCATGGAATGGATGATCGCAGTCTCAGGCAGGCTGGCCGGCAAACCTTCGGGTCGCCGCTTCGAAAAGCCGGCTCCAGCTTTCATGACCGCCGCGCCAATCGTCGCCAGCGTCGGTCTTGAAGATCAAAGTATCGGCCACGGCGCCGCTGGCCGGAACAAGCGTCGAGGCGAGCGCGAATTTCAGGGTCGGATTGATCGGCAGGAACAAGCTGCGCATCTTGTTGACGTTCGCTATCGCCTCGTCCAGCGTCGCCACCTCGTCGGCACGAACCAGCAGCAGGTTCTCACTGCTGCGGATGAACTCCAGCGTCTTGCGGCGCAGGTAGGCGAACTTGGCCCTTGCGATGGGCAGATGGGCAGGCACCTGTTCGGCGAGGATGCGGTGCGACTGCTCGCCGCCCACCACCGGCACCGAGGGGAATTCATGCATGAACATCAGCCCGGTGTCGAGGTCGCGCAGGCAGCAGTCGTCCTTGATCAGCTCCCAGCGGCCGTCGCGCAGCAGGTCTTCATCGCGGCCCAGCATCACCGCCAAGGCGTCGATGGGCGTCATCAGCCAATCGAAGAAGAATGCTTCGCCCTGGCCGCTGTGGCGGCGGATCTGCCAGGCCACCTTGCAGTCGTAGCCAAGACTCAGCAGTTGCATGGGCGCTTCTCCCGCGAATTCGAGATGCGGCGAGTGTCCCGCAGCCAAGGCCAGGCGGTCCAGCAAAGACGGCGAGAAACCACGGTCAGATCGGCCCTCTCACCGGGAACTGCAAAATGCGCGGGAAATCCTGCACCACTCCACCCGCCAGAGGACGCGCAGATGCGCTCCAATCTGCACTGGATTCCAGACCGAGGCCAGCACCATCCCATGAAGAAAGCATTCATCACCGGCGTGACCGGCCAGGACGGTTCCTACCTTGCCGAGCTGTTGCTCGCCAAGGGCTATGAGGTTCATGCCATCCTGCGACGCAGCTCGGTCTTCACGACCCACCGGGTCGACAGCTTCATCGATCATGAGCGCTTCAAGACCTACCACGGTGATCTGACCGACTCCAGCAACCTGCACACGCTGCTCTCCAGGATCGAACCTGACGAGATCTACAACCTCGGCGCCCAGTCACACGTGGCCGTTTCCTTCGAGGTGCCCGAGTACACGGCCGAGGTCGATGCGCTGGGCACGATCCGGCTGCTCAACGCGATCAAGGACCTGGGCATCAAGCCGCGCTTCTACCAGGCCTCCACGTCCGAGCTTTTCGGCGGCCTGCCGGAGACAGCGCCGCAGAGCGAATCAACGCCCTTCTATCCCAAGTCGCCCTATGGCGCAGCCAAGCTCTACGCCTACTGGGTGACGGTGAACTACCGCGAGTCCTACGGGCTGCACGGTAGCAACGGCATCCTCTTCAACCACGAGTCGCCGCGCCGCGGCCAGACCTTCGTGACCAAGAAGATCACCCAGGCCGTGGCCAGGATCCAGCAAGGCCGCCAGGAGCTGCTCACGCTGGGCAACATGGATGCCAAGCGCGACTGGGGCTATGCCAAGGACTACGTCGAAGCCATGTGGCTGATGATGCAGCAGGAGCAGCCCGACGACTACGTGATCGCCACCGGCGAAACCTGGACCGTGCGCCAGTTTGTCGACATGTCCTTCGACGAGATCGGCGTTCAGCTGGACTGGGTCGGTACCGGTGTTGACGAGAAGGGCATCGACCGCGCCACTGGCAAGGTGCGCGTGGCCATCGACCCGCGCTACTTCCGCCCCGCCGAGGTGGACCTGCTCTGGGGCAATCCGGCCAAGGCGCGCGAGAAGCTAGGCTGGGTGGCCAGGACGCCGGTGCGCGAACTGGTTCGCAAGATGGTGCAGTACGACCTGCACAACGACCAGTACGGCGGGCCTGAGCTGTGATCCTGGTCACCGGCGCCACCGGCTTCCTGGGCAAGCGCGTCTGCAGGCAGCTGGCCGCGCAGGGCCGCGAGTTCATGCGCACCTCGCAGTCGCTCGGGCTGGACCTGCGCGATGCGGCCGCCACGCTCGCGTTCTTCGAGACCCACCGACCCACGGAGGTCATCAACTGCGCCGCCTACGTGGGCGGCATCCAGTTCGGCACCAAGCACCCGGCCGAGCTGTTCCACAACAACCTCTTGATGACCTTGAGCCTCTTGGCAGCGGCCAAGGCCACCGGCGTTGCCCGCATCGTCAACCCGATCAGCAACTGCGCCTATCCGGCTGCCGCCACGCTGTTCAAGGAAGAGGAGTTCTGGGACGGGCCGCTGCATGACTCGGTGATGGTCTATGGCTTCGTGCGCAAGGCTTCATGGGTGGGCGCCTGGGCCTACCAGCAGCAGTACGGCCTCGACGTCATCAACCTGATCCTTTCGAACATGTACGGTCCCGAGGACCATTTCGAGGAAGAGCGTTCGCATGCGATGGGCGCCCTGATCATGAAGATCGTCAAGGCCAAACGCGAGCGCGCGCCACAGGTCGTGGTCTGGGGCTCTGGCCGGCCGGTGCGCGAATGGCTGCATGTGGACGATGGCGCCGAGGCGCTGATCCGCGGCCTCGACGCCGCCGCCACCAACCAGCCGGTCAACGTCGGCGTGGCCCAGGGTATCTCCATCATCGAGATGGCCGAGCTGATCAAGCGCGTGGTGGGCTACCAGGGCGAGCTGGTGCTCGACACCAGCAAGCCTGACGGCGCGCCCTACAAGACGGTTGACGGCAGCAAGGGCGCCGCACTGCTGCAATGGACGCCTGCACGCGACTTTGAGCAAGGCGTGCGCGACACTGTCGACTGGTACATCGAACACGGAAGCTGACAATGGCCGTCAATGAAATCAAGGAAGGCGAGCTGGTCCTCGCCCGCCACATTCCCGCCGAAGATGCCTGGGGCGGCGGCCTCAAGTTCTTCTCGCCCGACGGCGACTACCAGCAGGTCGGCACCTGGGGCTACGACCAGGGCAAGCAGTTGCTGGCCCACAGCCACAACGAGGTGACGCGCGCCGTGCTGTGGACGCAGGAAGTGCTCTACATCCGCCAGGGCCGCGTGAAGGCCGAGGTCTTTGATACCAAGGACCAGAAGGTGGCCGAGCTGGAAGCCGGCGCCGGCGACATCCTCGTGCTGCTGCGCGGCGGCCACGGCTACCAGATCCTCGAAGACGGCACGCAGGTGCTGGAGATCAAGAACGGCCCCTACGTCGGCGCAGATGCCGACCGCCGACGTCTTCAACCGTGAGCGCCGGTTCGCGGCAATCGGGCCGAGCGCAGGGCCGCTCCCAAGCCGGCCCGCGATGGCGACTTGCTTGCCGGCAAATCCGGCATGCGTCGCCGTCCCCTCGGGGGACCGGACAAGGTACTCCTTGGACGAGGGGCGAATGAGACTGCACCTCGGCTGCGGGCCGCGGGTGATCCCGGGCTTCGTCCACGTTGACCTGGCCGAATATCCGCACATCGATCACAAGGCGAGCATCAGCCCTCTGCCCTTCCTGGCGGACGACTCGGTCGAGATGGTCTATTGCAGCCATGCCTTCGAATACCTCGACCTTATCGAGGCTCGCCAGGCCCTGGTCGAGTGGCGGCGGGTGCTGCGGCCGGATGGTCTCTTGCGACTGGCGGTACCCGACGTGGCAGCGCTGATGAAGGTCTATCAGCAGACCGGCGAGTTGCAACGCATCCTAGGCCCGCTCTACGGAAGACTCGAGATTGCCACCGAGGCCGGCCCGGCCACGCTGTTCCACAAGACTGCCTATGACGAGGCGACCTTGAGCCAGTTGCTGCACGCGGCCGGCTTTGTCGCCATTCGCCATTGGGACTGGCGCCAGACCGAACATGCCCAGATAGACGACTACTCCCAGGCCTATTTTCCGCACATGGACAAGGCGCACGGCCTGCTACTCTCGCTCAATCTCCAAGCCCGAAAGCCCTGAAAGCCATGTCTGCCGAAGAATTCATCCCACAGATGCGCCCGCTGTTCGGCGAGGAAGAGAAGGCCGAGCTGGCCGACTACCTGACCGAAGACGGCTTCTTCACCGAGTTCAAGCGGACCGAACTGTTTGAGCAGCAGATCGCGCACTACACCGGAGCACGCCACTGCATCGTGGTCAACAACGGCACGGTCTCGCTGACGCTGGCAGCGATCGCACTGGGCGTCGGTCCTGGCGATGAGGTGATCGTTCCGAACTACACGATGATCGCGTCGCCCAATTCGGTGAAGATGCTCGGCGCCGTGCCGGTCTTCGTCGACGTCGAACCCGAGACGCTGGTGATGGACATCGAGAAGGCCCGCGCCGCGATCACGCCGAAGACCAAGGCGCTGATGCTGGTGTCGGCCAATGGCCGCGCGCCCCAGGTCGGCATCGCCGCTTTCCAGCAGCTCTGCAGCGAGCGCGGCATTGCGCTCATCGAAGACTCGGCCCAGTCACTCGGCTCCTTCTACGCACCCGATCAGCACGTGGGCCGGGCCGGCGCCATCGGCAGCTTCTCGTTCTCCGCGCCCAAGATCATCTCGACCGGCCAGGGCGGCGCCCTGATCACCGACGACGACTCACTGGCCGACAAGCTGCGCCGCCTGAAGGACTTCGGCCGTCGCTCGGGCGGCACCGACATCCACGACTCGGTGGGCTACAACTTCAAGTTCACCGAACTGCAGGCCTGCGTCGGCATTGCGCAGATGAAGAAGCTGCCGGAGCGCGTGGTGCGCAAGAAGGTGATCTGGCAGCGCTACGCCGAGGGCCTGGCCGGCATTCCGGAATTCAAGCTCTTCGAGCATGACCTGAAGCTGTGCACGCCCTGGTTCATCGACTCCCTGGCCCAGCGCCGCGACGAGCTGGCCGCCCACCTCAAGGCTGCAGGCATCGGCACCCGCACCATGTACCCGCCGATCAACCAGCAAAAGGCCTACGACCAGGCGGGCAGCTATCCGGTGTCGGAGCTGGTCGGCCGCGACGGCCTGTGGCTGCCGAGCATGATCCAGCTGACCGACGCGCAGATCAAGCGCATCTGCGTAGAGATCCGCCGCTTCTACGGTCGCTGAACTCGCGGATCAGGCCGTCTCAAGCATCCACGGAAAGCCCTGCGGATAGCGCGCGCGCATCGCGGCGTTCTCGCGCTGCAGGAGCTCCAGCACGCGCGCTTGCAGTTCGGGGCGGGTGCGGTAGTTGACCGTGTACTGGCCCGAACTGCCGAAATTCGGGAACGCTGCCGCCAACTGGGTGTAGAACACCCGGTCCTGCCCCCAGCCCCCATGGAAATGGCTGGCGATGCGATGGGCCGTGTCGACCTTCAGGCAATAGCAGTTGGTGTCGACCAGCTTGTGCGGGCCGGTCTCGCCCCACGGGCCGACGCTTTGTGATTCATCGTCGATCAGGTACTCACCCTCCTCGCTGACCACGCGGCGCAACGCGAACCCCCATTGCCAGCCATGAGCCTCGATGGCGGCGACCAGCGAAGCAATGTGGCCAGGCTCGAACCAGTTGTCCTGGTCCAGGAAGGAGATGCAGTCGGTGTTCACCAGGTGCGACCAGGCGGCATACACCCGGTGACCGTAGAAGCCGTTGCGGCCCACATTGTTGGGCAGCGTGGTGACGCGCACGCCCGAGAGATCCATGCCCGCCGAGGAGGCCTCAAAGGCGGCCACGAATTCAGGGCCGTCGATCACCACATGCAGCTCGATCGCCCCATGGGTCTGGGCTCGCACCGATTCGATGGCCTTGCGCACCAGCGGCGCACCCGTGGTGGGAATGACGATGGCGACGCTCTGCATGGCGAAATTCTCGGTCTGGAGGATGAGGCAATGATACGAAGCTTGGCGGCCCGCCCATCCTGACATCTGCGGGTCGTGGGCAGCTCAGTTCTGCTGTCCGAGCCGGGCAAGTCGGGGCAATTCGGGGGCAAATCTGAGCATCGGTCGCAGGCTGGCAGCGCTAGCATCCCGGCATGCCTGCGACTCCCTGCTTCTCCGTCCTGATGCCCACCCATCTGCGCCCGGCGCTGCTGCGCCGGTCTCTCGCTTCGTTGCGGGCGCAGACCGAGCAGGACTTCGAGATCATCGTTGTTGCCGATGCCTGGGATCCCGAGAGCGCTGCCGTGGCCGCGGAGCTGCTTCGGCCGCAGGACACTTTCATCAAGCGCACGGGCAAGAACGGCCCGGCCACCAGCCGCAATGTGGCGATGGCCCAGGCGCGTGGCGAATGGATCGTCTTCCTGGACGACGACGACAGCTTCGAGCCGGAGCATCTCGCCACCCTGCGCAAGGCAATTTCAGCCTCCAGCTCACCGGTGCTGTTCACCGATTGCGCCGTCGTCACCGAAGACCGCACCCAGGAAGGCATGCCGCCGCTGTCGCGCCAGCAGCTCGACTTCAGCCGCCAGGACGTGAACCAGCTCTGGGTCAAGAACTTCATTCCCAACCATGCGCTGGCCTATCGCCGCTCGCTCCTGGAAGGCATCACCTTCGACGCCCACATGGCCTCGCTGGAAGACTGGGAGTTCCTGGTTGCGGTCTGCAGCCGCGCCCTGCCCCAGCATTTCGCGAGCACCGGCGTGGTGATGCACAAGGACTATGTGAACCCCGGCACCCGCCGCGGCACGCAGGAGACCTCGTCCAACAACGTGGTCATCCTCGACTTCCTCTACACCTACCGCCGCTGGCCCGCGCCGACGCCGGAGCTCAAGGCCCAGCGCCAGGCCCTCCTGGCCGGCGTGGGCCTGAGCCTGCCGCTCGAGTGGTTCTGACCGATGCGGCACTTTGATGCCGAGGCGACGCGGGCCGCCCTTCCTTTCACGGCGCTGATCGAAGCCTTGCGGCAGATGTTCATCGAGGGCTGCGAAGTGCCGCAGCGGCATCAGCACCAGCTCGGGCAAGACCTGACGCTCCTGATCATGCCGGCCTGGCAGCTCGGCGCCCTGCTGGGCATCAAGACGGTCAGCATTGCGCCTGGCAACGCTGTACGTGGCCTGCCCGGCCTGTTCTCGAGCTACACGCTGTTCGATGCCAGCACCGGCCAGCCGCTGGCCATGATGGACGGCAACGAGATCACCTCGCGCCGCACCGCGGCGGCTTCGGCACTGGCTGCATCCCGCCTCGCCGACCCTGCATCGCGCCATCTTCTGGTCGTCGGGAGTGGCCGGGTCGCGTCGCTGTTGCCCGAGGCCTATCGCGCGGCGCTGCCAGGCATTGGCCAGGTGTCGGTCTGGGCGCGGCGGCCGGAGGCCGCGCAGCCATTGGTCGAGCAATGGCGCGGCATCGGCATCGAGGCGAATGCGGTGCCTGAACTTGCCGATGCCTGCAGGCAGGCCGACATCGTCACTTGCGCCACCCTGGCCCGCGAGCCGCTGATCCGGGCCGAATGGCTGAAGCCCGGCAGTCATCTGGACCTGATTGGCGGCTTCACGCCGCAGATGCGCGAAGCGCATGCCAGCTGCTTCGTGAACGCGGAGCTCTGGGTCGATACCGACGAGGCGCTGCGCAAGAGCGGTGACCTCCTGCAGCCGCTGACCGAGGGGCTGATCACGCCAGCTTGCATCCGCGGCGATCTCGCCAAGCTGTGTCGGCTCGCCCCAGGTGCCGCTCATCAGCCCGGCCAACGCTCGGTCTTCAAATCCGTGGGAACGGGCCTGGAAGATCTGGCAGCCGCAAGGCTTGTCAACGCCAGCTGATCAGCGCGGCACCAATTTCAATTCCAGGTCCAGCCCGCTGATGAAGTCAGCGGTGATAGGCACTTCGATTCGACGCACCAGCACACTTCGCCACCTAGGCAACGACGAGCGGCGTCACATGGCGGGCTGGCCATCGGCGATCCGTTTGATCGTCGGCCAGATATTCCACTTGAAGAGCAGGTCATTGCGCGCCGCACGCAGCGCATCGACATTCACGGGACGGCGCAGCACATCCTCGATCATCGCCGGGGTCACGGTGGTGATGTCAAAAGGAAGGGCGACATAGGACTCGGCAGGGAAGAAGTAGTCGATATTGCTGGCGCCCCAGTAGATGGGCACGGTCCAGGAAAGCAAGGGATCGCAGATCTTCTCGCTCCAGGTATTGGGCAGGCGCACGTTTTCCAGCACCAGCGCATATTCGTGGTCGATGAATCCGCGCAGCTTGCAGTTGCCGTTGTAGTTCAACTCACCGCGGAATGTGGCCGGGTTGATGAACTTGTCGATGCCGCGCCCCCAGATATCGATATGCGGATATTCGCGGGTGAAGCGCGCCAGGAATTCCACGCGCAGCCGGTGCTCCAGCACCTGGCTGTACATGCCGCTGTTGACGCAGGAGAGGCGCTTGGTCTTGGCCTGGTAGGGCATGGCCACCAGCTCGTCGAAAGGCAGGCTGATCCACCAGGTCGGCACGTTGTGGCATTTGGTGTAGCTGCCGTCGAACAGCATGTTCGAGGGGAACTGCCGGTTCAACCAGGGCTCCTGGTGCGGCTCGCGCTCGAAATAGATGACTTTGGAGAAGTCGAGTTTCTCGAGGTCCCAGTCGCGCGGCGTGCGGTCCATCACCACGATCAGGTCGGCCTGGCGCGGATCGGCGATGCCGATCAGGTCGCCCCAGATGCCGCGGTTGCCCGGCGTCTGCATCGCATAGCGCTGCAACATGCTTTGCGGGCTTTCACCCCAGCCGCCCACAAAGGCCACCTTTTTCATCGTCGTCATGCCTTGCCTTCGAATTCCAGAATCAGCTGCAGGTCGGTGAGATCCTTGGGCTCGCGCCGCTTCCACTTCATCACCTTGACCACATTCAGGGTGCAGAACTTCAGACCGCGATGGTAGAAGTGATGCTGCGGGTTGTAGATGATCTCGTCGCGATGCACGCCGTAGTGTGCGATCTCCTTGTTGTGACAGCCCAGGCCCGGATGCGGCGTGGCCGGCGGCGGCTCGGCATGGCTGAGGAAGTCGAGATCGCGGCAGTCCCGCAGGCCGTAGGCCGCCAGCACAGCACTGGAAACCACGCACAGGTCTTCCACGTCCTGGCTCTGCATCACCCAATCCCGGTAGAGCCTGAACCAGGCGTTGAAGCGCGGTTGCGTCAAGGGCTGACCGCGGTTCATGTAGGCAACACTGTTGTCGTTGAAGACGGCGCTGCCGATCTCCCAGGTCTCGCGCCAGGTGTCGTTGATGTGGACCGAATGGTTTTCACGGCCATAGTGCGCGCGGATCAGGCGCTTGCACTCCATCAATGGCGCCAGGCCTTCGGCCTCGATCAGATAGACGCGCACGCTATCGGAATCGCCGAAACAGGCCTGCTTCTTGAAGTGCAGCCCGGCGTGGCCGTTCTCGGCGGTGCCGACCCAGGGCTCGTTCTCGTAGAGGCCCATCATGTAGTTGAACTTGCCCAGCTCGCTGAGCTGGATCGTCTTGGCATAGACGATGGTCGCGAAGCGCGCGAGCAAGGCCTCGGCAGCGGCGCAGTCGATCCGGTCTGCAGCGAACAGCGAGACGGTGTGAACCTTGCGTTTCAGGCGGATGTACTCAAGCGCCATCGCATCGCTGAAGATCGGCTGCAGGCCCGAGGGCACGATGTCGTTCTTGTCGCGGAAGAAGGTCCAGTCGCACTGCCCTCGCCCGTTGGTGACCTGGTCTGTTGTGGCTGGCATGTGGCCATAGGTGATGGCCGCTGCGACGCGATGCGCGCCGTTGTAGGGCGAACCGTTCAGCAATGGCACCGGCGGCGCATCCTCGCGCCAGCCTTCCTGCTTGACCGAGTCGAGCAGGGCATTGAAGGCATTCAAGAAGTCGTGCGGCCCGCTCTTGCGTGGCTCAGCCTCGAAGAAGCCGTTCCAGACCTTCAGGTGCTCCAGATACAGCGCCTGGTTCCAGACGCACTGCACGCCCTTGTCGCGCTGGCGCGCATACAGGGTCTTGGCATTGATGTCGAAACGCAGCGGGGTAAGGAGCTCGCGGGGGTCGGTGATGGTCATGTCTCAGCGCAAGGGCGTCATGACGCCACGGCCCAGCGACCATAGCAGCGCCACTGCCTGCTGCCCATCGTAGATCGCATTCACGTGCGCCACGCGCAGCGAGTAGTACTCGGCTTCCGATCCCATCACGTCGAACAGCGAACGGCGCCCCAGCTGCTGCCATTGCTGCAGGGTCGATGCGCGCACCCTGTCGCTGTTGCGCAGGATCTCGACGATGCGTCGCGCGCGGTCAAAGGCCGAGATGGCCGATTCGTACATGTCGGTGGCGCGGAAGATGCGCGACTCGATGGCGTCATCACGCTGCATGCGGGCAGCGGCCGCACGCTTGCGGGCCGCATCGATGCCCGCATCCGCACCGGGGCTCAGGATCGGGATGCTGACATTGACGCCGGCACTCCATTCCTGCCCCTTGCTCAAGCCCGCCAACGCCCCCGCATTGACAGTGGCGCTGACGATGGGTTTGTTGTTGGCGGCCACCAGGTCGGCGTAGCTGGACTGGGCGCGGGCCTGGGCCTCGAGCTGGATGATGTCGGCGGCGCTGCGCGCATCGCGCTGGATCTCGCCCAGCTCGGGGATGGCGGTCAGCAGGTTGGAATAGCTGGCGCTCGGCGGCAAGGGCTCGCCGACAAAGCGCTTCAGGCGGATCTCGGTCTGGCGCAGCGCCGACATGGTCTGCTCCACCGCCATCTCGGCCTGCTGCTGGCTCTTCTGCGCCTGCACCAGCTCGCTGGCGCGGCCACGGTCGGCCTTGGTGATGACCTCCAGCGCCTCGACGAGGCAGGCCATCTTGCGCACGTACTGGCCATAGACCTGGGCCTGCAAGACGTAGCGGCTGCGATCCAGCGTCAGCGACACGGTGTTCAGGGCCAGTTGCTGCTCGCTGCTGAGCATGCCCTGGCGGGCGCTCTCGGCCAGCTGATTGCGCCAGGCCATGGTCTGGGCCACTCGGCCGAAGTCGAAGATTGGCGCGGTCGCGGTTACACCGACGCGGCCCTGCAGGCCCCGGCGGTCTGCAATGCCGTTGTTGATGCTGCCCATGTGGTTGGCGGAGCTGTCGATGCTCAGGCGCGGCTTGCCCGAATCGCGCGCCTCTTCCCAATCGGCCCGGGCGGCCTGGGCCAGCAAGGTGATGGCGCCAATCGACTGGCTGCGCTGCATGGCCTTGTTGACCAGCTCGATGACCTGGGCGCGCGGGTCGACGTTGCTGGTTTCCAGCATCGAAGCATAGTGGCCACTGCGCGAGGGGCCGGCATCGTCTTCGTTGCAGCCACGCTGCGCGGCGGCCGGCGTCAGGGCCAGCAGGGGCAGGCAGGCGAGCAGGGCCAGGGGAAATCTTGACATGCCGCTACTTCATCATGGATCACCGACCGCAAAGGCCGGAACAGCGGCGCACAGCGGGCGCTTATCCCATGTGAAACAGGGCGCTTTCAGCGCTCCTTGAGTGCGTCGCGCGACTTCAGCATCGGCTGCAGCAGGAATTGCAGCACCGACCGCTGGCCGGTCTTGATCTCGACGCTGGCGGTCATGCCGGGAATCACCGGCAGGTCTTCGCCCTTGTATTTCAGGCCCTTGCGCTCGGCACTGATCAGCGCACGGTAGAAACGGCTGTCGCCACCGGCCACCTTCTCGCCATCGACGATGGCATCCGGGCTGATCTGCTCGACCTTGCCCTCCAGGCCGCCGAGATTGTTGAAGTCATAGCCGGCCAGCTTGATCACCGCCTCCTGGCCCACGTGGACGAAACCGACCTCCTTGGGCGGAATGCGCGCCTCGATCAGCAGCCGCGCGCCGAGCGGCACGATCTCCATCACCGCGGCGCCGGTGGTGACGATGCCGCCAATGGTGTTGACGCGGATGTTCTTGACCACGCCCTTGACCGGCGAGCGCAGCACGGTGCGCGTCAAGGCGTCCTTGCGCACCACCTGCTGTTCTTCCAGCATGCCCAGATCGCTCTGCAGCTTCACCAGTTCGGAGCTGGCCTCCTGGCGGAATCGCCCCAGGCGCTCGCCGCGCTGCTGGCGCAGTTCATTGACCTGACGCGTCAGCCGCATCACCTCGACGTCGCTCATCAGGCCCTTGGCCGCCATCTGCTGGGAGACACCCTGCTCTTTCACGAGCAAGGCGATGCTGCGGTCCATGGTGGCGAGCGCATCTTCCAGCAAGCGCTGGCGAGCCTGGAATGCTTGCGTTTCGGCCTGAACGAGGCTGGGCTGCTCGAGCACCTCGGGCGGGAAAACCAATCTGCCGCCGCTGGCTTCGGCCAACAGCCGCGCCTGCGTTGCCTTCATGGCCGTGCGCCGCACCAGGCCTTCGTTCTGCTGTGCCTCGAAGCGGGTCGGGTCCAGGCGGACCAGCTCCTGGCCGGCCTCGACCTCCTGGCCTTCGCGCACCAGGATCTCGCGCAGGATGCCGGCCTCCAGGCTGGCGATGACCTGCTCGCGGCCGTCGGGCACGACGCGGCCTTCATTGCGGCTGATCTGGTCCACCTGGGCGAGCGAGGCCCAGGTGATCGCCACGGCCACGACGGCAAGCAGCAGATAAAGCGCCCACATCACACGCGGCAAGGGCTCATCGACCTGGGCGGCTGCCAGGCTGCTGATGAACAGACCTTCTTCACGCGGCGCGGCCATCGCAACGATTCTCCTTAGGGTTTGCGGGCCGAGCGCCGGGCCGCTCCCAAGCCGGCCCGCCATGGGCGTGTGCTTGTCGGTCAAACCGGCAAGCATCGCCGTCCCCTCGGGGGACCGGCCAAGGTACTCCTTGGACGAGGGGCCTCATGTGGTCACACAGACGGCGAACGCTGCACTGGCTGCGCGGCCGGATGCATGTGCAAGTTGGATTGGGCCGCCTGGTCGGGCTGGCTCGGACGCACGCCCGACAGCGCAGCCAGCACCTGGTCGCGCGGACCATCGAGCACCAGCTTGCCGCTGTCCATCACGACGATGCGCGTCACCAGTTCCAGCACGGCCGGCCGATGGGTGACGACGATCAGCGTGCAGCCCTGCGTGGCATCGCGCAACTGGCGCAGGAAGGCGATTTCGCTTTGCGCGTCCATCGAGCTGGTGGGCTCATCCATCAGCAGCAGTTGCGGCTTGTTCACCAGCGCTCGGGCCAGGGCCACCATCTGGCGCTGTCCGCCGGACAGCAGGCCACCCATCTCGCCCACCGGCAGGTCCCAGCCTTGCGGATGGGCGGCAATCACGCGGTCCAGGCCAGTCAGGCGCGCCACTTCAACCAGGCGGGCCGAGTCGATCTCGCTGCGGCCCATCGACACGTTCTCGCGCAGCGTGCCGTGGAACAGGCGCGGCTCCTGCGAGACGAAGCCGATGCGGCCGCGGAATTCGGCCGGGTCGATCTGGCGCAGATCGATGCCGTCCACGTCGACCATGCCCTCGGTCGGCTGATACAGGCCGGCCAGCAGGCGCAGGACCGTGGACTTGCCACTGCCGATGCGGCCCAGCACGGCGATGCGCTCGCCGGCATCGATGCGCATGGTCACGCCCTTCAGCACCTTGGGCGAAGGCGTGCCGCCTGTGGGCGGATAGGCAAAGCCGACCTCACGCAAGCCCAGGCGGCCTGTGAAGCTGGTGAGCGGTACATAGTTCTTGTCAGACTCGCGCTCTGTGGGCCGGCTCATCATGTCGTCGATCGACTGCATGGCCGCACGCGCGGCTTGGTAGCGTGCCGCCAGGCTCACCACGCTGCCCAGCGGCGCGATGGCGCGACCGGCAAACATGATGGCGCCGATCAGGGCGCCGGCCGAAATCGTCTTGTCCTGGATCAGGTAGACGCCCCAGATCAGCATGATCAGGGTGATGGCCTGCTGCAGCGTCATGGTCAGGTTGCTGGACAGCGCATGCATGGCACGCATCTTCAGCCCCGACTCTGCTGCCACGGCATTGCTGACCTCGTAGCTGTGCTGGAAGCGCCCTTCGGCACCCGAGGTCTTCAGGTCCTCAAGCCCTTCGATGACTTCGACCAGCGAGCCCTGCAGCTCGGCCTGTTCGGCCATATTGGTACGCACGGCGCGGCGCAGGTATGCCTGCATGGCCAGCGTCAGGATGATCAGGAGCGGCACGGCCATGGCCACGACCCAGCCGAGCGGGCCGCCGATCACGAAGGTCATGCCCACGAACAGCGCGATGAAAGGGAGGTCCGAGACGACCGACATGCTGGCCGAGGTGAAGAAATCGCGCACCGTCTCGATTTGGCCGAGGTAGTGGGCATAGCTGCCGGCAGATGCAGGCTTGTGCTCCATGCGCACGCCCAGCGTCTGCTTGAACAGCTTGGAGCCGATGATCAGGTCGGCCTTGCGCCCGGCCAGGTCGATCAGGTGCGCACGCAACTGGCGGGCGAACAGGTCGAACAGCAGGGCCAGGCCAGCGCCGATGGCAAGGGTCCACAGCGTGGCCGTGGCATCGTGGTGCGGAATCACCTTGTCGTACACCACCGAGGTGACCACGCCCGAGGCCAGCATCAGGATATTGCTGAGCATGGCGGCCAGCATGGCGCCGCGGTAATACGGAATGAAGCGCTTCAGCGTGCCCCAGAGCCAGTGGCTGCCGGTATTGCGCAAGAGCAGGCTGTTGGTCGCGTTGGCCTTGGGCAGCTCCTGCGGCGTGAGCAGCATGACGAAGCCGCTGTACTCGCTCTCGAGATCGGCTGCCGTGACGCGGCAGACCTTGGGCTCGGGACCGGGGAACACGACGTCGAAGGCACCGCCCTCGCCCTTCGTCACCAGCACGCAGGCGTCGCCGCCATTGAGCAGCAGGACGGCCGGGAGCACCAGCGGGCTGATCTCGGGAATCGAACGGCGCAGCAGGCCGGCCTCATAGCCTGCCTCGCGCATCATGCGCATGGCCTGGTCGGGCGCCAGCACGCCATTGAAGGCGGCGCCGGCGCGCAAGGAGGCCGCAGAACGGGGTTTGCCGTGGTGCTGGGTCAGCCAGACCAGGGCCTGCAACAACGGGTCGCCGAGCTCAGCAGCGCCGGCATCCAGCGCTGGCGCCTGGGCGACGGGCGGCGGCGTGGAGCCATCGGCGGCCAGATAAAGGCCGCCGGCGCCCTTGCCGGGTCCGTCGAAGAAGGGGTCGTGGCGCTGCGGCACGGTACTGCTGTCCTAGGAATCTCTCAGGCGGGCTGACGATGGCGCTCGGCCAAGGCCAGCTTCTCGAACTCGGCCTCAAGATCGCGCACCAGGCCCGGAATGTCAAACAGTTTGGACGAATGACCGTGTTCGGCCAGGAAGCGCTTGTAGGACGCAGCCCGGGCCGGGTTGCGGCCGATCTGGATCGCACGCTGTTCGTATTCTTCCAGAGAGAAGGTCACCAGGTCGGGCAGGCCGACGCTGCTGAGCAAACTTCCGCACATTCTGGAGATGTAGCTGCGGCCGGAACGGGTCAGCATAGGCGTGCCCATCCACAGGCAGTCGCTCGCCGTGGTGCCGGCGTTGTACGGGAAGGTGTCCAGGACCAGGTCGGCGAGCGTGAAGCGCGCGAGGTACTCGGGCGGCGCCACGCGCGGCGCGAAGATCAGACGCTCGGCCGCCACATCATGCTCGGCCGCTACCCGCAGCATATTGGCCTGTGCCCATTCGTTGTCCGCCAGCAGCCACAGGACGCTTCCCGGCACCGCATGCAGCGTGCGCATCCAGGCCGAGAAGGTTTCTTCGTTGAACTTGTGGTTGTTGTTGAACGTGGCGTAGACAAACGCACTTTCAGGCAAGCCGTACTGGGCCCGCGTGGGCACCGGGCCGACCTCACGCTTGCGGTCGCTCACCTGGTAGCAGTTCGGCACGTAGAGCGGCTTCTCGGTGCAGTACGGCAGGTATTCCGGCGGCATCGTGAAGCGGTCGGCAATGATCCAGTCCAGGCCCGGCACGGCCGAGGTGGCGGGCAAACCCAGATAGCCGGCCTGGATGGGCGCCGGCCGGTAAGCCAGGATGTTGGGGCGGGCGCCGCTGGTGAGGCCCTGCAGGTCCACCAGGACGTCGATACCGGCTTCAGCGATCATTCGCGCCGCGGTGATGTCGTCAACGCCGGCCAGCGGCAGCCGCTTGTCCATGGCCTTGCGGATGCGGGCCTGCAATGGCGTGCCGTCATCCACGCTCCAGCACAGCGCATGAATCTCGAAACGCGAGTGGTCGTGCAGCTCGAACAGCTCGGCCGTCAGCAAGCCCACCGCATGCATGCGCAGGTCGCCCGACAGATAGCCGATCTTGATCTTGCCCTCGCGGCGCTGCTTGCCCGAGGCTTCCAGGTGGAAGGCCGGGCCCTTGTACTTGACCACCTTCTCATGGACGAAGCGCTGGGCTGCCATCAATTGCACGGCCGGGTCGTCGGTGGCGCTGAGCGTGGCCAGCAGCGAGGTGTTGACCAGGAGCTGGTTGAGCGTCACCTCGCCCACAGGCTGATAGACCGGCCAGTCGCACTGCTTCTGGCGGATGTGCACATAGTGCTGCTGCACGTCGCCCTGGTCGGCTTTGAGCTCCAGGCTGCGGCGCATCAGCGCCTGCGACTCGGCATAGCGGCGCTCGGTTTCGAGCAGGCGTGCGGCGTTGTTCAGCGCATGCAGGCGCAGGTCCAGCGGGTCGGCGCCAACGGCTTCGAAGCTCTCGGCCTCATAAACTTCGCGCCATTCGGCCAGTGCCTCGGCGCTGCGACCCAGGTGCTCCAGCTGATGCCCGAGGTTCAGGCGCGCTTGTGCAAAGCGGGGATGCAGAGACAGGGCCAGGCGGTAGACCTTCTCCGCCTCGGCGTGCCGACGCAGGTCGCCCAGGAGCGAACCCCAGTTGAAGCAGGCCACATGGCGGTACGGCGAAGGCGCGCCCATCACCCAGTTCTGGTACAGCAGCAGCAAGGCCTCGGTACGACCTTGCTGCTGCCATTGCTGAGCAAGCGCGAGCAGATCGCCCAACTGGAAGCCACCTAGCCGAGCGCGCTGCAACACGGCAATGACGGCGGGCTCGGTGGTCCCGGCTTCAAGCGGGGCAGGGACGGGTGCGGCGTTCACAGCGTGGGCAAGCGTCTTCGCGGGGGGCGATGAAAGGTCCATGGGCAAGAGCAGCCGCCACAAGACGGCCTCCGATTGGGCTCGCCCGATATTAGAAGCCCGGCGCCTGCAGCGACGCCGCGATTAGGCGCCCGAAAGCGCATCTATTCACGGCCGGGTCGGCTCAGGGTTTGTCTGTAGGACATTTTCCTACAAGCGAATTGGGTGGAAGAAGAACTGGAATATCCTGCCTAATCAACGCATTAGAGCTGACTCCTGATGCTCAGAATCAAGAGAAGACCGGGCCGGAGGAGGCCTGGCAACCTGACAGAACAATGCCATGCTGAATGCATTTTTTAGTCGTTGGACCCGCAGCGCCCTGGCGACGGAAATGTCCGCCGCCCCTGGGGCCACCCCTGCAACACGCCCTGCCAGCAGCGTCGATTCGCTGTTCCAGAGCCTTTTGCGCCTGATCCCGGGCGAGGCCGAGACCGCCGTGTCGACCCGCCCAGGCAGCCGCAATCATCTGGTGCGCGCCCGCGCCGAATTCCTCCGCGGCCTGGGCGATGTGCAGACCGAATTCGCCGAACCGCTGCAAACGGCCATCCGACGCAGCCAATCGCTGCGTGATCTGTGGCATTTACGCACTGCCGTTTATACCGAGGTGGCGCGAAGCCACAGCCAGTACGAGGCCGAGCGTCGCCTGGCGCAGATGGACCGCTTCTTCGAGCCAAGCCGCAGCGGCCGGGGGCACTGAAATCATGCTGACCCTGACCCTGCGTGACATTCCCGACTTCCCGCCGCCCTGGGCTTTCGCATCCCTGAGCAGCATGGGAGACCGCCGTGGCCGCAGCAGCCGCGTGCGCCAGACCTTTGTCGAGCTCAAGCTGGTCTGCACCCGCATTGCGGCGGAAGTTCAGGGCCAGCAAGGTGCCGAGCTGCAACGCCAGGTTCGCCAGGCCTGTGAGCCTATCGAACTCTGGATGCTGCGTGGCACCCTGCTCGCCGCCCTGCCCGAGCACTGCGAGCTGGCGCTGGTCTACCGCGCCGACATGGAGCTGGCCATCGCCCGCGCCTTCCCGAGCCATTCGTCCCGCTCCTGAGCGCTGAACCCAGCCCAGGGTTCAGCTCATTTCGCGTTCCGGGCCCGCCGGAGCTCAGGGACGACCGAGAAAGTCCGCCTTGCCCAGGTCCACGCCCGCGTGGCGAAGCAGCGCGTACGTCGTCGTCGCGTGAAAGAAGAAGTTGGGCAGCGCGTAGTGGCGCAGATAGTCCTCGCCCCTGAACTTCAGCGGCTCGCCATTGCGGCGCGGAATCTCGATCGCACGCTCCTCGCTCCCTTCGACGGCTGATGCAGGGATCGATTGGACGTAGTCGATGGTTTTGCGAATGCGGACGATGAGTTCGTCCAGCGTCGCTTCGTTGTCGTCCCAGCGCGGCAATTCCTGGCCGGCGAGGCGGCCGACACAGCCCTTGGCCGCATCGCTGCAAATCTGGATCTGGCGGCTGAACGGCAGCATGTCGGGCGCCAGGCGCAGGCCCAGGTAGACCGCGGTGTCGAACTTCTTCGTCTCGGCATGCTTCTTGGCGGCCTCGAGCCACAGCAGCATGTTGCCGAGGGTCTTGGCAAAGATCGGCGCGCTGGCCGAATGCATGGAAATCGTCATCGCATGTCTCCTTACGAAAGACGCAGATGCTAGCGATTTGCCTGAGTCTTCGCTTGGCAAGGGTCGGGCACAATGACCCGGCCCCGCCATGAACATCATCATCCTCGACGACTACCAGGACGCCGTACGCAAGCTGCGCTGCGCCGCCAAGCTGGACCACCTGCAGGCCAAGGTCTTCACCAACACGGTCAAGGGCATCGGGCAACTGTCGGTGCGCCTGCGCGACGCCGATGTGCTGGTGCTGGTGCGCGAGCGCACCCAGTTCCCAAGGCAGTTGCTCGAGAAGCTGCCCAAGCTCAAGCTGATCTCGCAGACCGGTCGCGTGGGCTCGCACATCGACGTCGATGCCTGCACGCGGCTGGGCATTGCAGTGGCCGAGGGTGTTGGCTCGCCGGTGGCGCCGGCCGAGCTGACCTGGGCCTTGATCATGGCCTCGATGCGGCGTCTGCCGCAGTACATCGGCAACCTGAAGCACGGTGCCTGGCAGCAGTCGGGGCTGAAGTCAGCCTCGATGCCGGCCAATTTCGGCGTCGGCATGCAGTTGCGAGGCAAGACACTTGGAATCTGGGGCTACGGCAAGATCGGCGAGATGGTGGCCAGCTATGGCCGCGCCTTCGGCATGAACGTGCAGATCTGGGGCAGCGAGGCCTCGCGCCTGCGCGCCAGCGCCGACGGCTATCAGGCGGCCGAGAGCCGCGAAGCCTTCTTCGAACAATGCGACGTGCTGAGCCTGCATCTGCGCCTGGTGGACGCGACGCGCGGCGTCGTCACCCTGGAAGACCTGTCGCGGATGAAGCCGACCGCCCTCTTCGTCAACACCTCGCGCGCCGAGCTGCTGGCCGAAACCGCACTGGTCTCGGCCCTGAACCGCGGCCGCCCCGGCATGGCAGCCATCGACGTGTTCGAAAGCGAACCCATCCTGCAAGGCCATCCGCTGTTGCGGCTGGAGAACGCCGTCTGCACACCCCACATCGGCTATGTCGAGCAAGACAGCTATGAGCTCTACTTCGATGCGGCCTTCGAGAACGTGCTGAACTTCGTCAAGGGCGAGCCCACCAACATCGTCAATCCCGAGGCGCTGAAGGTCCTGCGCTGATGACGGCTGACGACGGCCTCCCACGGCCTCGCCCGGAGAATCCGATGGCCCTATTCCGGGCCTTCACCGTCCTCGCCCTGCAAGGCTTTGGCGGCGTGCTGGCCGTGGCCCAGCGCGAGCTGGTCGAGAAACGCGGATGGCTGAGCAAGGCGGAGTTCGTCGAGCTGCTGGCCATCTCGCAGGTGCTGCCCGGCCCCAACGTGGTCAACATTTCCCTGATGATTGGCGACCGCTTCTTTGGCTTGCGTGGCGCGGCAGCGGCACTGGCCGGCATGTTCGCCCTGCCCTGCGTCATCGTCCTGAGCCTGGCCGCGGTTTCCGAGCAGCTGCTGGCACATCCCGCCATGGCCGGGGCATTGCGCGGCATGGGCGCCGTGGCCGCAGGCCTGATCCTGGCCACCGGCCTGAAGCTGCTGGGCAGCCTGCGTGGCAACGTGATGGGACGCCTCCTGTGCCTGCTGCTCGGTACTGCCACGATCATCGCCGTGGCGGTGCTGCGCTGGCCCCTGATCTGGGTGGTGCTGGGCCTGGGCAGCATGGGCATGGTCATGGCCTGGTGGCGCTTGAGGGAGCTGCGCTGATGCCACCGGTCGACCTCCTGCAGCTCTTTTTGCACTTTCTGGCGATGTCCTTGCTGGCAATTGGCGGCGGCATCACGACGGCGCCTGAAATGCACCGTTTCCTGGTCGTCGACAAGGGCTGGATGACGGACACGACCTTCACCAGCTCGATAGCGCTGGCGCAGGCGGCGCCCGGGCCCAACATCCTTTTTGTGGCCGTGCTCGGCTGGAACCTGGCCGGGCCGGCAGGCGCGGCGGTGACGATGGCCGGCATCATGCTGCCCTCCACCCTCCTTGTGCTGGCCGCCTCGCGCTGGGCCCGCGACAACCGCGAGCACATCGGCGTGCGAGCCTTCAGCAGCGGCATGGCGCCGCTCACGCTCGGGTTGATCATCGCCACCGGCTGGCTGCTCGCCCAGCCCTACCTGACAGCGCCTGAACACCGGCTGGCAACGCTGGTGCTGATCGCCATCACGCTTGCATTGATGCTGCGCACCAAGCTCAGCCCGGTGTGGATGGTGCTGGGCGGCGGCGTGGTGGGTGCGCTGGGCTGGGTTTGACCCAGTCTCTCGCGCCTCAACCTTCCTTGGTGCCGAAGATCTTGTCGCCGGCGTCGCCCAGGCCGGGGATGATGTAGCCGTGTTCGTTCAGATGGCTGTCGATGGCCGCCGTCCAGCAACGCACATCGGGGTGGGCTTTGGTCAGGGCCGCCACGCCTTCAGGCGCTGCCACCAGCACCAGGGCACGGATGTCCTTGGCGCCACGTCGCTTGAGGAGGTCGATGGTGGCAATCATCGAGCCGGCCGTGGCCAGCATCGGGTCAACGATCAAAGCCGTGCGTTCATCAAGCTGGCCGACAAAGCGCTCGAAGTAGTGCACCGGCTGCAGCGTCTCGTGGTCGCGGGCCAGGCCGACGACGCTGACCTTGGCGTTGGGCATCATGTCCAGCACGCCGTCCAGCATCCCGAGGCCGGCACGCAGGATGGGCACGACCGTGACCTTGCGCCCGGCGATCTGGTCGACCTCGGTCGGGCCGCTCCAGCATTCCAGCGTCGTCTTCTCGAGCGGAAAGTCGGCCGTCGCCTCATAGGCCAGCAGGCGCGCCACCTCGCCGGTCAGCTCACGGAACTTCTTGGTCGAGATGTCGGCCTCGCGCATCAGGCCGATCTTGTGCTTGACGAGCGGATGTTTGACTTCGATGACGGCCATGATCTGTGCTTCTTTTCTGGTGTAAGTTGGCAGGATTATCGGCGCTGGCGCAGCGCCTCGAACAGGCAGACGCCCGCAGCCACGGACACATTGAGGCTCTCGACCGCACCCTTCATCGGGATGCTGACCAGCTCGTCGCAGGTCTTGGCGGTCAGCTGGCGCATGCCGTCGCCTTCGGCGCCGAGCACCAGGGCCACGGGGCCCTTCAGGTCCAGCTCGTAGATCGACTTGGTGGCCTGGTCAGAGGTGCCGATCACCCAGATATTGCGTTCCTTCAGCTCGTTGAGCGTGCGCGCCAGGTTGGTGACCATGAAGTAGGGCACGGTCTCGGCCGCGCCGCTGGCCACCTTGGCCACGGTGGCATTGACGCCGACCGAATGGTCCTTGGGTGCGATCACCGCTTGCGCACCGGCGCCATCGGCCACGCGCAGGCAGGCGCCGAGGTTGTGCGGGTCGGTCACGCCGTCCAGCACCAGCAGCAGCGGCTCGGCGCCCTCGCCTTCCAGCGCGTCGAGCAGGTCGTCCAGCGAATGCTGCTGGACCAGGGCCGTCACTCGGGCGACGACGCCCTGGTGGCGCGGGCTGCCGCTGAGCTTGGTGAGGCGGTCGTCATCGCTTTCTATCAGCTTGACGCCGGCCTCCCTGACCCGTTCGACGAGCTGGCGCATGCGCTGGTCGCGCCGGCTTGCATCGACATGGATCTCCTGGATCGAGGCCTGGGCGGTCTTCAGCCGCACGGTGATGGCATGGAAGCCGAAGAGGATTTGCTTGGGTGCGCTCATCGCGCCATTGTCGCAGTCCAGGCGAACAGGAGGCCAATCAGGATGGGCTGATGCAGCATGTAGAAGCTCAGCGACCAGCGGCCGAGCACGGCGAGCGGCTGCAAGGCGGCGGGAAGCTGCCCCTGCAGCCAGGCCGGCTTGGTGGCCAGCAGCCAGCGGCCCAGCGCCCAACCCCACAGCATCACGCCCAGCCAGGGCAGCAGCGGCACATAGTCTTCGGTGATCGGCTTGGCCGTGGTGAAGCCAAGCCAGTTGGTCCAGCGGCTGTCGAAGAATGCGTGCGAACAGAGCTGCGGCAGCGCGATGGCTGCGGCGCCTATCAGTGATGCAGCGGCCTGCCCCAGGTGCGGCCCGGCCCAGCGCAGGATCAGCAGCATCAAGGCCAGGGCATGCAGGACGCCGAAGCTGATCCAGCTCTGCGGGAACATCAGGGCCGAGCCGGCAGACACCAGCAAGGCGCACACGGCCACCTGACCCCAGCGCCGCCAGAAGCGCGGCCAGCCGAGACCCTGGGCCTGGGCCACGGCCTGGCCCAGGCCAGCGCAGAGCAGGAACAGGCTGACGATGGCGGTGCGCTGGCCGGTCCAGAACGGGTCGCGGTAAAAATCGGCCGCAATCAGCTTGAAAAAGCGCAGGTCGAAACAGAAATGGAAGCCCGCCATCCAGACAATGGCGGCACCGCGCAAGGCATCGAGACGGTCAAAGCGCGGTGATGGATGAGAGAAGCTGCTGGGCATCAGGCGCGCAGTCTATGCCGGCCGGAGAAACTTACCGATGAAGATCATGCAGACCACTCGCCAGCTGCTTCTGGCAGCGCTGGCCGCCCTGGCCACGCTCGCCACAACTTGCGTCCCAGCCCATGCGGGCCCGGAGGCGCATCCCCGTCCCGTCACGCCACGCGGCGCCTTCGAGCCCTCGGAGCAGAACAACATCAATGTGTTCCGCAAGGTGTCACCTTCCGTGGTCCATATCACCACGCTGGACGTGCAGCGCGACCTGTTCTCGCGCAATGTGCAGGAGGTGCCACATGGCACGGGCACCGGCTTCATCTGGGACGAGCAGGGCCACATCGTCACCAACTTCCATGTGATCCAGGGCAGCGACCTGTTCCGGGTCACGCTGTCGGACCAGACCAGTTTCGACGCCCGTCTTGTCGGCGCCTTCGTCGACCGCGACATCGCCGTGCTGCGCATCACGGCGCCGCGCGACAAGTTGCTGCCGATTGCCGTCGGCAGCAGCCGCGACCTGCAGGTGGGTCAGAACGTCTATGCGATCGGCAACCCCTTCGGCCTGGACCAGACGCTGACGCGCGGCATCGTCTCCGCGCTGAACCGCGAGATCGACTCGCTCAACCGCCGCAGCATCCGGGGCGTGATCCAGACCGATGCGGCCATCAACCCCGGCAACTCCGGCGGGCCGCTGCTCGATTCGGCCGGCCGGCTGATCGGCGTCAACACGCAGATCTACAGCCCCAGCGGCGCCAGCGCCGGCATCGGCTTTGCCATTCCGGTGGACGAGGTCAACCGCGTGGTGCCGCGGCTGATACGCGACGGCCGCTTCATCCGCCCGGCGCTGGGCATCACCTCGGGCCCGCCGCAGCTGCATCAGGCGCTGCGCCTGCCCAAGGGCGTGGCCATCGTGGCCGTGGGCCAGCGCAGCCCGGCCAAGGCCGCCGGCCTGCAGCCGTTCAGCCGCGACCGCAACGGCCGCATCGTCAATGGCGATGTGATCACGGCCATCAACGATGAGGCGATTGCCGACCTGGACGACATGCTGAGCTTGCTCGAGCGCCGCCAGCCTGGCGACACCGTGCGCCTGACGCTCTGGCGCGAGGGCAAGATTCGACAGCAGGCGGTGAAGCTGGGCGAGTCCGACCAATAGGCCGCCATTGGCAGCAATAGGCCCGGCCCGGCAAGGGTCGGAGCCTGGCTCCTAGACTGCCAGGCATGAGTTCAGCCGTTCCCCTCTCCATCCTCGACCTCGCACCCATCGTCGAGGGCAGCGATGCCGCCGCCGCGCTGCGCCAGAGCATTGCGCTGGCCCGTCATGCCGAGGGCCTCGGCTACCAGCGCTTCTGGGTGGCCGAGCATCACAACATGGAGGGCGTGGCCAGCTCGGCCACGGCCGTGCTGATCGGCCAGCTTGCAGCCGCCACCGAGAAGATTCGCGTGGGCGCCGGCGGCATCATGCTGCCCAACCATGCGCCGCTGACGATTGCCGAGCAGTTCGGCACCCTGGCCACGCTCTTCCCCGGCCGCATTGACCTTGGCCTGGGCCGCGCACCTGGCACCGACGGGCCCACGATGCGTGCCCTGCGCCGCCATCTCTCCAGTGCGGCCGAAGACCGTTTTCCCGAAGACGTGCTGGAGCTGCAAGGCTATCTGGCGCCGGCCAAGGAGGGGCAGGTCGTACGCGCCATCCCCGGCCAGGGCACGGAGGTGCCGATCTGGCTGCTCGGCTCCAGCCTTTACGGCGCGCAGCTGGCTGCCTACCTCGGCCTGCCGTTTGCCTTCGCATCACACTTCGCGCCCGACCTGCTGATGCAGGCGCTCGACATCTATCGCAGCCAGTACCGGCCGAGCGCGCGCCACCCCAGGCCCCACGCGATGATGGGCTTGAACGTGGTGGTGGCCGACAGCGACGAGCAAGCCGCCTACCTCTTTACCTCGCTGCAACAACGATTCCTGGGCATGCAGCGCGGCCAGCGCGGGCCCTTGCCAAGGCCTGTCGACAGCATGGATGCATTGTGGACCGCAGCTGAAAAAGCCGGCGTCCAGCGCATGCTGGCCGAGGCCGTGGTCGGCTCGCCTGCAACGGTGCGCGCGGGCCTGCGAGCCACACTGGCGCGCACCCAGGTTGATGAATTCATCGTCGCCTGCGGCGTGCATGACGCCGCGGCAAGGCAGCGCTCCTACACGCTGCTGGCCGAGCTCTGGCCCTGAAGAACTACTCGCGCCAGTCGAAGCGCCACCAGGCCAGACCGGCGAATACGGCGGACGACAGCAGCAGCACGGCGGCGGCCTTGACCGCCTCGATCAGCTCCAGCCCGCGCCAGGTCATCGCGTCCAGCCCGTCGACGGCCCATCGCACCGGCACCACCAGCGTCAGCTCCTGCATCCACTGCGGGAATACGAAGCTCGGCACCCAGGCGCCGCCCAGCATCACCATCATCAGGGTGGCGAGAATGGCCAGGCCGCGCGTGGCCTCGGGTGAGCGACCCACGGCCGCCAGGAAGAGGCCGAACCCGGCGGTGAACAGGCCATAGCCGAACACCACCAGGGCAAGGCCCAGCCAGCTGCCCTGCACGCGGTAGCCGAAGATCAGCATGCCACTGAGCATCACCAGGCCCAGGATGCTGGCTGCGATCAGGGTGGTGCTGCAGAAATGGCTGGCCAGCAGGGTGAAGCGCGACAAGGGCGCCGACCGCAGCCGCAGCCACAGGCCCGCGCGCCGCGCCAGCAGGATGCCCACGCCGAGTTCCACGCCCATGAAGAGCACGAACTGCGCGCCCATGCCGGCAAAGGAATGCGCATAGCCGTTGTAGCCATGCTCGCCCGAGCTGAGCGCCTCTTCGGTCATCTTGAAGGGCATGCTCATGCCGCCAACGCTGGCCTTGCCTTCATCTGCACCCGAAGCCGCGGAAGCAGAGGACGCGGCCGCTGCTTGCCTGTTCTGCACCTCGCGCAGGCTGCTGAACAGCTTGGCAAGGCTCGCCTTGTCGGCGGCATCCATGCCTTCTGCCTTGTCCAGGCGCGCCAGGCTTTCATCCACCAGCTTGCCACCGCTCGCGCCGCTGAAAGCAGAGTTCATCGTCTGCTGCATCGCATACTGCGAGAACATGCCGCTGAGCATGCTCTTGGCCATCTTCTCGGACGGGTCGTAGATCAGGCGAACGTCGGCCTTGTCCTGGCCCATCAAGGCTGCGCCGGCCTTCTCGCCAAAGCCGGCCGGCAGGATCAGGGCAGCGCGCAGCTTGCCGCGCTTGACCTGGTCTTCAGCCGTGGCCTGGTCCAGCTGCTGCAGGTCCAGCGATGCGTCCGCTGCCATGGCCTTGACGATGCGCCCGGAGAGCTCGCTGCGGTCCAGGTCGGCCACCGCAACTTTCACGCGCAGGGGCTTGTCGTCCTTGCCGCTGCCGCCGAACAGCGAACCGAAGAAGGCCGCAATGATGATGGGCATGGCCAGGTTGATGGCCATGGCGCGCCGGTTGCTCAGATAGAGCCGGACCTGGACGCGGATGAGAGCAAGCAATGCGTTCATGTTCTTCTGCCTTCAATCGCGCAGGCTGCGGCCGGTCAAGGAGAGGAAAAGCGCTTCGAGGCTGGCGCGGCCCGAGGACAGTTGCTGAACCTGCACGCCCTGCTTTTGCAGCAGCTGGAGGATTTCAGGCACCGCGTCCAGTGTGGCCAGACCCATGCGCAGCTGCTCGCCCTGGCGGTCCAGGCTCTGTACGGCGAGCACGGCACGCAGCGCAGCCTCGTCCGGCTCGCCGGCAATCCGCAGCTCCAGGCTGGCCGCCATCGGCAGCTTGGACAGCAAGGCGCCCAGGCTGTCCGAGGCGATCACGCGGCCCTGGTCCATGATGACGATGCTGTCGCAAAGGCGCTCGGCCTCTTCCATGTAATGCGTGGTGTAGAGCAAGGCGCGGCCCTGCGCGCGCAGCTGGATCAGCGTGTCGAAGATCGCATTGCGGCTTTGCGGGTCCACGCCCACGGTGGGCTCGTCGAAGATCAAGACGTCGGGCTCATGCAGCAAGGCGCAGGCGATGTTCAAGCGGCGCTTCATGCCGCCGCTGAACTGCTCGACCTTGTCCTTGGCCCGCTCGGTGAGGCCAGCCACCTGCAAGGCGGCCGCCACACGCTGGCGGCACGTCTCGCCGCCCAGGCCATAGAGCGCGGCGAAGGTTTGCAGATTGGCTTCGGCGCTCAGCGTCTCGTACAGCGCCAACTCCTGCGGCACGACGCCGATTCGGCGCTTCTTGGGGTCATCGTCGCCGGCCATCGCCTGGCCATCGATCAGCACCTGGCCCTTGTCGGGCGGCAGGAGGCCGCAGATCATCGCAACCGAGGTGCTCTTGCCTGCGCCGTTGGGACCGAGCAGGCCCAGCGTCTGGCCGGCGCGCAGGCTCAGGCTGAGATCGCTCACGACCTGGCGTGTTCCGAACGATTTGCAAAGACCTTCTACCGTAAGCATCCGCGCTCCCTGTGGGAAAAGTCGGCGGATGATAGCGAGGCCTTGTGCGCTGTGCGGAAGATTTTCGGGTCAGGCCGGCCAGCCGCCTATGCGTGCAGCCGACCGGTTTTCTGTTGCCCCCGGGGCCTCCACTGGTACCCGGAAGGACGCCTGAAACCAGGGTCCCCTCTCTCCTCAATCGGCAATCTTTGTTACCGTGGCGGCATTAGAGCGGCCGCGTTCCAGGCCAGCAATGAAGCTGATCGAAACTGATTGCGCAAATAGCCACCGGTTATCAGCGCAAGTCCTCGCCGAAGAGGCTTTCGATCTGGGCGCGCAGCCAGGCAATGGCCGGGTCGCCGGACTGACTGCTGTGCCAGTACTGCCGCACGACGATGGATGGCAGCGGCAAGGGACACTCAACGACGCGCAAGCCAGGAATGACGGCCACGCGCTGCGCCACATGCTGAGTGGCCGTGAAGATGTGGTCGGTCTGCGCCACCACGTAGGGGGCGACCAGCAGCGAATGCACGCGCAGCGTGATGGCCGCGCTGCCGGCCACATCGATGATCGCCTGCTCCACGCGGCTGAAGGCATGCATGGTGTCGCGCAGCGAAGCCACCACATGTTGCTCGCGGCGGAAGGCAGCGAGGTCCATGGTTTGGCCGATGCGCGGATGGCCCTGGCGCACCAGGCAGACATAGGGCACCTCGTAGAGCGCCTGCGAATGCACACGGCTGCCGAAGTCCATGTAGGCGCCCAGGGCCAGATCGACCTCGCCATTGGCCAGCATCGATTCGGTCTGCTGGCTCAGGAGCGGCACGACATCGAAGCGGACACCCGGCGCCAGTGCCGCAGCGCTAGCCACCAGACGCGGCATGAAGTGGATGGCGCCGATCTCGGAGCAGCTGATGCGGAATACGCGCGAGGAACGCGCTGGCTCGAAGCCGGCCTGCGCGCGCAGCTCACCGTCGGCGATGCGCAGCATGTCAACGACATGCGGAGCCAGCAGGCGCGCGCGCGCCGTAGGTCGCATGCCCTGCTTGCCGCGTATGAACAGGTCTTCGCCGTAGTAGCGGCGCAAGAGCGACAGCGACTTCGAAAGCGCCGGCTGCGTGAGGCCCAGATGCTCGGCAGCCGCCGTCAGGCTCCCCAGGCGGAAGATCGCCTCGAAGGCGCGGAAGTGCAGCAACTCGGGAGAGCGTTCGGCGTTGTCGCCTTGAAGCGCCCTCCGCGTCGCCATGGTCAGCCGATCCAGTGGCGAGCGTTGCGGAACATGCGCATCCAGGGGCTCAGCTCGCTCTTGTCGCCGCTGGTCCAGCTCATCTGGATGTTGCGGAACACGCGCTCCGGGTGCGGCATCAGCACCGTGAAGCGGCCGTCCGCAGTGGTCACGGAGGTCAGGCCGTCCGGGCTGCCGTTCGGGTTGAACGGGTAGACCTCGGTCGGCTGTCCATCGTTGCCAACGTAACGCATGGCGCGAGCCACCTTGGCCGCATCGCCACGCTGCGAGAAGTCCGCAAAGCCTTCACCATGCGCCACGGCGATGGGCAGGCGGCTGCCTTCCATGCCCTTGAAGAACAGGCTGGGCGACTCGAGCACCTCGACCATGGCCAGGCGCGCCTCGAACTGCTCGCTCTTGTTGCGCGTGAACTTGGGCCAGGCTTCGGCGCCCGGGATGATGGGCGACAGCGCCGCCATCATCTGGCAGCCGTTGCACACGCCCAGCGCGAAGCTGTCGCTGCGCGCGAAGAATGCCTTGAACTGCTCGGACAACACAGGGTTGAACATCACCGAGCGGGCCCAGCCTTCACCGGCACCCAGGGTGTCGCCATAGCTGAAGCCGCCGCAGGCGACAAAGCCCTTGAACTGCTCCAGCGTCACTGCGCCCGCTTGCAGATCGCTCATGTGGACGTCGTAGGTCTCGAAGCCGGCCTTGGCCATCGCATAACTCATCTCGACGTGCGAGTTGACACCCTGCTCGCGCAGGATCGCCAGTTTCGGCTTTGCACCCACATTGATGAACGGCGCAGCGATGTCTTCCTTCGGGTCGAAGCTCAAGTGCACGTGCAGGCCGGCGTCATCCGCGCGGCCGGCATGCGCATGCTCGCTCTCGGCACAGGCCGGGTTGTCACGCAACCGGGCGATGCGCGAGGAGACTTCGTCCCAGCTCTTGTGCAGCGTTTCCAGCGGCGCGGCGAACACCTTCTTGGCATCGCGCCAGACTTCCATCTGGCCCGTGCTGTTGGGCTTGCCGACCACATGGCTGCAAGCCGAGAGGCCATGCTTGCGGAGCAGCTGCAGCGTCGCGTCACGGTCTGCCGTGGCCACTTGCAGGACCACGCCCAGCTCTTCGCTGAACAGCGCCTTCAGCGTCAACTCTTCGCGGCGGGCAGCCACCTGGCCGGCCCAGTTCTTGACGTCGCCGACATCGGCCAGGCCTTCGGCCTCGGTCACCAGGATGTCGACATTCAGGCTCACGCCCAGATGACCGGCAAAACCCATCTCGCAGGCCGTGGCCCAGAGGCCGCCGTCGCCACGGTCGTGATAGGCCAGGAGCTTGCCTTCGGCGCGCAGCTCGTTCACGGCTGCAACCAGCTGCTTCAGCAGGGCCGCGTCGTCAAGGTCGGGGACGGCACCACCGAACTGGTTCAAGGCCTGCGCCAGGATGGAGCCACCCATGCGGTTCTTGCCTTGGCCGAGGTCTACCAGGATCAGCGTCGTGTCGCCGGTCTGCAATTGCGGCGTCAAGGTGCCACGCACATCGGCCAGCGATGCAAAGGCCGTGATGATGAGGGACACAGGTGCAGTGACCTGCTGGACGGTGCCACTGTCGTCGGTCCAGCGGGTGCGCATCGACAAGGAGTCCTTGCCCACCGGGATCGAGATGCCCAGCTGCGGGCACAGCTCCATGCCGACCGCCTTGACCGTGTCGAACAGCGCCGCGTCTTCACCTGGCTCGCCACAAGCGGCCATCCAGTTGGCACTCAGCTTGACTCGCGACAGCTCGATGGGCGCGGCCAGCAGATTGGTGATGGACTCGCCCACAGCCATGCGGCCCGAGGCGGGGCCATTGACCGCGGCCAGCGGCGTGCGCTCGCCCATGCTCATGGCCTCGCCGGCAAAACCCTGGAAGTCGGCCAGCGTGACCGCGCAATCGGCCACCGGCACCTGCCAGGGGCCGACCATCTGGTCGCGGCTGTTGAGGCCGCCGACGGTGCGGTCGCCGATGGTGATCAGGAAGCGCTTGGATGCGACGGTCGGGTGACGCAGCACGTCGAAGGCGACCTTGGACAGGTCCACGCCTGTCAGCTCGATGCGGCCGGCATCGCGGGCCAGGCGGGTCACTTCGCGGTGCATCTTGGGAGGCTTGCCCAAGAGCACGTCCATTGGCATGTCGATGGCGCGCTCGCCACCTTCGCCATCTTCAAGCACCAGCTCGCGTTGCTCGGTCGTCACGCCGACCACGGCGAACGGGCAGCGCTCACGCTCGCACATGGCCTGAAACAGCTCAAGGCTGCCCGGCGCGATGGCCAGGACGTAGCGCTCCTGGCTCTCGTTGCACCAGATTTCCTTGGGCGCGAGGCCCGACTCTTCCAGCGGCACCTTGCGCAGGTCGAAGCGCGCGCCACGGCCAGCGTCATTCACCAGCTCGGGGAAGGCGTTCGAGATGCCGCCAGCGCCCACGTCGTGAATCGCCAGGATGGGGTTGCGTTCGGCCAGCCCCCAGCAATGGTTAATCACCTCTTGCACGCGACGTTCGATCTCGGGGTTGCCGCGCTGCACCGAGTCGAAGTCCAGGTCGGCCGTGTTCGTGCCAGCCGCCATCGAGCTGGCGGCGCTGCCGCCCATGCCAATGCGCATGCCCGGGCCGCCGAGCTGGATCAGCAAGGAGCCTGCCGGGAACTCGATCTTCCTGGTGAGGTCGGCGCGGATCGTGCCCAGGCCGCCCGCAATCATGATGGGCTTGTGATAACCGCGCTGCACGCCGTCCACTTCCTGCTCGTACACGCGAAAGTAGCCGTTCAGGTTCGGGCGGCCGAATTCGTTGTTGAAAGCCGCGCCACCGAGCGGGCCTTCGATCATGATCTGCAAGGGGCTGGCGATGTGCGCCGGCTTGCCGATGTTCATCGCTTCCCAGGGTTCATTCAAACCCGGCAAGCGCAGGTTCGAGACCGAGAAGCCGGTCAGTCCCGCCTTGGGCTTGGAGCCACGGCCGGTAGCACCTTCGTCGCGGATTTCGCCACCGGCGCCGGTCGAGGCACCGGGGAACGGCGAGATCGCGGTCGGGTGATTGTGCGTCTCGACCTTCATCAAGACATGCGACAGCTCGGCACGTGCTTCGTACTTCGGCGCGCGCTGGTCGCCGGCCTGCATCCAGCGCTCGATCTGATGGCCTTCCATCACGGCAGCGTTGTCCGAATAGGCGATCACCGTGTGCTGCGGATGCAGCTTTTCGGTGTTGCGGATCATGCCGAACAGGCTCAAGGCCTGGTCTGCACCATCGACCGTGAACTTGGCATTGAATATCTTGTGGCGGCAGTGTTCGCTGTTGGCTTGCGCGAACATCATCAGCTCGACGTCGCTGGGGTTGCGTTTCAGGTTCGTGAAGGCGCTGACCAGGTAGTCGATCTCGTCGTCCGACAACGCGAGGCCGAAGGTCTTGTTGGCCGACTCCAGCGCCGCACGCCCCTGGCCCAGCACGTCGACATGCTCCAGGCCTTGGGCGCTCTTTTCGTCGAACAGATGGGCGGCGTCTTCGCGGGCCAAGAGCACGCTCTCGGTCATGCGGTCATGCAGCAACTCGGCACAGGCGATCTGCTCTTCGCGGCTGAGCGTCTTCGCGCCGGCGCCAATTGAAGACAGAAGGCCACTCTTCAATGTGATTCGGTATTCGGTGACGCGCTCGACGCGGTGCACCTGCAGGCCGCAGTTGTGGGCGATGTCAGTGGCCTTGGACGCCCATGGGCTGACCGTTCCAAGGCGTGGCGCCACGACAACCAGCGTGCCCTCTTCCGTCGGGCCTTCGTAGGCATCGCCGTAGTTCAGGAGCTCGGCCAGCTTGGCCTGGCCGGCGGCGTCCATCGCTGCATCGAGCCAGACCCAGTGGACATGGCGGGCATGGACAGCCGTGATCTTCTCGTTGACCGCCTGCAAGCGCGGCAGCAGGGCCTGGGAACGGAAAGCAGACAGCGCGTTGCCGCCTGCGAACGAGAGCAGATGCTTTTGATGTGCCATG
Organism: Paucibacter sp. JuS9; assembly: GCF_044043925.2. NCBI lineage: Bacteria > Pseudomonadati > Pseudomonadota > Betaproteobacteria > Burkholderiales > Sphaerotilaceae > Roseateles > Paucibacter sp. JuS9. Next base: position 1,567,506 of record NZ_CP194172.1, on the reverse strand, counting down.
GAGTCCCGCGATAGCTGCCGGCCCGGGTCGGGCTGGGCTTCAAACCGCGGGATTCTACCGAGAGCCGGAGCACTCGCCGGGCAGAGCCGGCAAGTTTCACTGGGGCGTAAGGCTTAGGCGCCCGCCTTCATCGCGGCCACGATGGCCTCGGTGCGATCCAGCAGCGCGCCCTGGTCGATGGTCGTCAGCTCACGGCCCTTCAAGACCCGGCGGCCATTGACCCAGACATCCGACACATGCTCTCGGCCGGCCACATAGACCAGTTGAGCTTCCGGGTTGTAGACCGGGCGGCATTCCAGTGCGGCCAGCGACACGGCAACGACGTCAGCCAGCTTGCCCACTTCCAGCGAACCCAGGTCGTCGCCGCGGCCCATGGCCTTGGCGGCGCGAATCGTGGCCATCTCGAGCGCGGTGCGGGCCGAGACGGTCGTCGCGTTCTGCGTCACGCCCTTGGCCAGCAAGGCCGCGGCGCGGATTTCGCCGAACATGTCCTGACGATTGTTGGATGCAGCACCGTCGGTACCGAGGATGGTGTTGACGCCCGAGGCCTCCAGCGCAGTCACCGGTGCGATGCCCGAAGCGAGCTTCAGGTTGGAGTTCGGGTTGTGGACCAGGTGCACACCATTGCGGGCCAGCATCGGAATCTCTTCCTCGTCCAGATGCACCATGTGCACGGCGATCATGCGCTCGTTCAAGAGGCCCAGCTTGTCCAGGCGCGCCAGCGGCCGCATGCCGAACTGCTTGAGGCTTTCATCGACCTCATGCTGGGTTTCATGGATGTGGCAATGCATCTGCAGATCGTGCTTCTCGGCCAGCTCGCGCAGCTTGATGAAGGTTTCGTCCGACACCGTGTAGGGCGCATGCGGCGCCGAAGTCCAGTCCAGCAGCGCCTCGCCCTTGAACTGGCCATAGGCGGCCAGGCCCTTGGCGATGTAGTCGTCCGGGCCGGCCGCATAGCCGGTGGGGAAGTCGATCACATTGATCGACACGCCGGCGCGGATGCCCGAATCGATGGCGGCACGTGCCATCGCGGTCGGGAAGAAGTACATGTCGTTCAGGTAGGTCACGCCGCCACGCAGCGCCTCGGCCGCCGACAGCAGCGAGCCCTGGTAGGTCCAGTCCTCGCTGACCCACTGCTTCTCCAGTGGCCAGATGTGGTTCTGCAGCCAGTCCATCAGCGGCACGTCGTCGGCCACGCCGCGCAACAGCGACATCGCCGAATGGGTGTGCGAATTGATCAGGCCAGGGATCAGCACATGCTCGCGCAGCTCGACCACTTCGGCGCCGGGATAGAGCGCCGCGGCCTGGGCCCAGGGCAGCACAGCAGCGATGCGCTGGTCGTCCATCACCAGGCTGTGCTTTTCCAGCGTGCCGGTGCCGGCAGCCATGGGGATGATCCAGCCGGCGTTCAAAAGGGTGATGCTCATGTCGATTCCTTGTCTTGCGAATTCATTCTTCAAAGGCCGCGGCAAACAGCCGCAGCATGCCGGCCGCATCAACGCCGATGCAAGCCTGCTGGGCCGGGCAGGCACTCCAGGGCGTGACAGCGCCGGTGGGCTTGTGATGGTCCTGGATGGTCTGGCCGCGCGCGATGCCATCTTGCACCACACGCACCGGCCCTGACCGCAGCTTGAACAGCGTGGGTTCGATCAGGTAGGCCGCGGCACTCGCATCATGCGAGTAGATGCCGCCGATGCCGTCGCGCTCATGATAGAAGTCCTGGTAGTGGCGCGTGGCCTCCCACAGGAAGTCGCCCGCGCCCTGCCCTTTGCCGCGCAGGGCGGCCAGGTACTCGTGCTTCATCACGGTTTCCTGGGTCACATCGAGGCCGATGATGACCACGGGCCAGGAGGCCGTGAAAACCAAGTCGGCCGCTTCCGGATCGTTGATCACATTCGCTTCGGCCACCGGCGTCACATTGCCGCCATGGCCATGGGTGCCGAAGGCGCCAGCCATCACGACCACCTGCTTGACCTTGGCGGCAATGCCGGGGTCGTGGCGCAAGGCCAGCGCCAAGTTGGTCATCGGGCCGACCGCCAGCAGCGTGATCTCACCCGGCTCGGCATTGACCGTGTCGCAGATCAGCTCATGCGCCGGTCGCGGGTCAAGCGTCTGCCGAGTCGCCGGCAGGCGCTCGAACATGCCGCCGAGCGCATCGTCGCCATGCACGTGGGCCGGGAAATCGCGCCTCAGGTCTGCTTGCAGCGGGCTGTCAGCACCGGCCGCGACAGGCACCTCAATGCCATAAAAGCCAGCAAGCGCCAGCGCATTGCGGGCGGTGGTTTCGACCGACGCATTGCCAAACGCCGCCGTGATTGCGCGCAGCCTGACCGAGGGATGGCGCGCAAGCAGGAACAAGGCCATCGCGTCGTCGATGCCAGGGTCGGTGTCGAAAATGACCTGGTGTTGAACGTTGCTCATCATCAAGGCCTCACGCCAGGTCAGCACGGCGAGGCATCGCCGATTGCACACCGCTGCGGCTCACAGCAATGGCCGCAGCCGACTGGCCCAGGCGAACGGCGGCTATCGCCGACATGCCTTCGGCCAGCCCGGTAGCCAGGCCGCCGACAAAGGTGTCGCCGGCGCCAACGGTGTCCACCGCCTTCACGGCCGCTGCAGCCACGGTTTGAGAGCCCTCATTCGTCACCAGCAGCGCACCCTGCGCGCCCAGCGTCACCAGCACTTGCTTCGGGCCTCGCTTCAGGAGCGCTTGTGCAGCGGCCAGCGGATCGGGCTCGCCGCTCATCTGCTCGGCCTCGGTTTCGTTGACGACCAGCCAGTCGGTCAGCGCCAGCAACTCGTCGCTCACGGCCAGCGCCGGCGCCGCGTTCAGCACCGTCGTAACGCCGGCCGCGCGGGCCAGGGCAAAGGCTTCTGCAATCGCTGGCATCGGCACCTCGAGCTGGGCCACGACGACCTTGGCCGCCTGCAAGAGTGCACGGCTGGCTTGCACGTCGGCAGGCGACAGCTCGGCATTGCTGCCCGGCACGTAGACGATGGAGTTCTCGCCGCCCACGCTCGCAACCATGATGACGGCGATGCCGGGCAAAGCCGCGGCATCCACCGTGCTGCCGCTCGTATCGATGCCTTCGTCACGCAAGGCTTGCAGCAAGGCCTCGCCATGCTGGCGCGTGCCAACACGAGAGACAAACGCCACTGAAGCACCCAGGCGGGCCGCCGCGACAGCCTGGTTGCCGCCCTTGCCGCCCGGTGCCATCACGAAGTCGTGACCGACCAGCGTTTCGCCCGGCGCCGGCAGGCGCGTCGAGTGCGACACCATGTCCATGTTCAGGCTGCCGACGATGACGACACTGGCACTCATTGATTCACCGCAGCAGGCATGGCACGCGGCGCACCGCTGCTCTCACGCACCACGAGGCGCGGGGTGAGCAGCACGTCCTTCAAGGGTGCGCCGGGGTTCTCGATGCGGTCCAGCAGGACCTTGCCAGCCTCGCGCCCCAACTCCTTGATCGACACGCCCACCGTGGTCAGCGCCGGATAGACGAAGGCGCTCAGCTCCACATCGTCGAAGCCGACCACCGACATCTGCTCGGGCAGCTTGAGGCCGCTTTCGGCCGCAGCGCGCAAGGCGCCGATGGCCATCATGTCGTTGCTGGCAAAGATGGCCGACAGGCCGGCCGGACCACGCAGCAATTGACGCGCGGCTTCGTAGCCGCCGGTATTGCTGAAGTCGCTTTCGATCAGCCAGTCCTCGCCCGGCTGAATGCCGCGCTCGGCCAGGGCACGACGCCAGCCGTCGATACGCTCGCAAGCCACCTCGAATTCGGCCGGGCCGCTGATGCAGCCGATGCGGCGGTGGCCCAGGTCCAGCAGATGGCGGACCGCCTGGTAGGCGCCATCCTGGTTGTGAACCGATACCCGGTCGGCCTTGGCGCCGGCCACCAGGCGGTCCACCGTCACCGCCGGCACCGTGGCCAGCTTGAAGATGCGTGCCAGCGCCGCGGCATCACCGGCCGAGGACAGCAGCAGGCCGTCCACGCGCTTCTCGAGCAGCGTGCGCATGTATTGCTGCTGGCGGCGCGGGTCGTTGTCGGAGTTGCACAGGAAGACCGAGTAGCCGGCCGAACGGCAGCAGTCCTCGACGCCGCAAACCAGCTCGGCAAAGAAGGGGTTGACCACCGTCGGTATCAGCACGCCGATGATCTTGGTTTCGCTCTTGCGCAAGGAGCGGGCCACGGCACTGGGCAGATAGCCGATCTCCTCGACCGCAGCCAGCACGCGCCTGCGCGCATCTGCGCTGACCGGCCGGGTTTCGTTCAGGACATGGGAGACGGTGGTGAACGACACCCCCGCCAAGGCCGCGACATCTTTGATCGTGCTCACGAATCTCAGCCTGATGCAGGAAAACCAAGCGCTGGCGGCCCGGATCTGCTGCCTAGGTCGCGCAGAGGGAGCCTCGCTTGGCGAGTGATGGATGAATTGCGCCAGCAAACGTTTGGCGCCGGAGTGCCAGCATAGCCCAAAAGCGACTCAATACCGCGCCTCATGAGCTGCCTGCTGCTGGAGCTCGATGCCATACAGGCCACGTATCAACCGGACGGTGGTCACCGACGACTTGACCCCTGCAGGCCTCAGGGACGATCCAATTGGCGCAAGCTCGCCCGGGCCTGCTCGGCCTGCGAGAACCTGGGGTCAAGCTCCAGCGCCGCTTGAATCGCGGCCTTGGCCTTGGCCTTGTCGCCACTGCCGGCATAGACCTGGCCCAGCAGGTAATGCGTTTCAGGCAGCGCCTTTGCATTGCCACGCACCAGGGGCTCCAGCAGCTTGATCGCCTCTGCCGATTCGCCGCGCTTGAAATGGACCCATGCCAGTGTTCCCTTGAAACGCGGCTCCTCACCGTTCAAGGCAACGGCCTGCTTGGCCCAGGCCAAACCCTTGTCCGCCACGTCGCTGCGCTCCGCAGCCAGCCAGGCCAGGTTGTTGAAGCCCACGGCCATCTGGGGCGAGAGCCTGACAGCCTCCTTGTAGGCTGCCATCGCTTCATCTGACCGGTTCTGCATTTGCTGGGCCATGCCCAGCTTCAGGTATGCAAGGCTGGACCGAGGATTGGCCTTGACCGCATCGGCAAAGCTGCGCAGCGCAGCGTCAGGCTTGCCCTGGTTCAACAGCAGGTCACCCTTGCCCAGGTAAGCGTCAATCAGACCAGGGCTGAGCTTGAGCGCCTGGTCATAGCTCGCCAGCGCTGCACTGGTGTTGCCGGTCTGCGCCTGGGCGCGCGCCAGGCCCAGCACGGGCAAGGGATTGGTAGGCGCCAGCCTGGCCGACTCAGTGAAGGAGTCGATGGCTTGGCCGGCCTTGCCAGTGAGCAGGAGCATGGTGCCCAGCGCATTGTGTGCGCCGCCCAGCTTGGGGTTGATGACCAATGCACGGCGGAAGTAGTCCGCCGCCACGTCGGGCTTGCCATGGACATTGAAGTACAAGTCGCCAAGATCAACCAGCACGTTGGTTGCGCGGGGATCGGCCTTCAACGCCGCCTGCTTGAAGGATTCTGCCTTCTGGTACTCGCCGCGGGCATAGTGGAGACTGCCCCAGGCGGACAGGGTTGCCGGATCATCGGGCGCCACTCGCAGCGCCTCAGTCAGCCACTTGTTCACCAGCTCCGGTTGATTCGCAACCCGCGCGCTTTCAGCGAGCTGGAGCCAGGGCTCAGGCCAATACGGGGCCAGCTTCGTCGCCGCCTGAAACAGCGCTCGCGCCTTCTCATGATCACGTTTGGCCAGCGCGGCAAGCCCCTGTTCAAGCTTCGCTTGCGCCGCCAGCAGACCAGAAGCGGACGCCGGCTTGGCGCCCGCCTGAGCAGCGATCGGCTCCGCCATCACGATGTGCAGGTTGAGACTGCAGAGCAGGAAAGCAGTGAGCGGCAAATAGCGGAGTTTCATCGACATCCCGTTCAAGAATTGAAAAGCCCCTCGTCGGCAATGCCGGCGAGGGGCCGAGTCATGGACCGCAGAGATTATGCGGCGACCGACTTGCGGCGGCGAGCGCCGACAGCAGCCAGCAGGCCCAGGCCGACGAGCGCCAGGCTGGCAGGTTCGGGAACGTCACCGCGATCCGGCGGAACCAGCACACCACCCGCGGCGCCGAAGCCGAAGATGAAGGTGTCGGGTGCGCCGGTCGAAGAATCGCAACCCGTCAGGCCGTAAACGCAGGAACCGTAGGAGTACAGGCCGATCTCGACGTCGGACGAGTCACCGTCAACCAGGCTGCGGGCCAAGTCGGCTGCTGCCTTGGTCGGTGCCACGCCATAGTAAGTTGCAAAGGTACGAGTTGCACCATTGGCCAGGGCTTCGAACTCGAAGTCGAACAGGGCGCCTTGGTCACGGCCTTCCGAGTTGACGAAGTTCTGATTCTGCATGCCATAGCTGCTGAAGCTGAACGGGTTGCCGCGGTTGAAACCGTTGTTGTCGGAGCGATAGAGGTTGCTGCCATTGGCCAGACCCAACGCACCCGGAACACCCTGGATGCTCACCGACTCTGCGCCAGGCGTAGGAATGTCCCAGTCCATCACGCGACGGTAGACCAGGTCGCTGGCCGCCAGTGCCGTGCCGGTCATGTTCTTGATCGACACCAGCACTTCGTACAGATACGGGGTACCTGCGATCGGGTGGTAATCGTGGGTAACCTGAAGAATGGCAGCGCCGGTTGCGCTCAACACATTCACCACCGACACAGCGGTGCTGGCCGTCGAGTTAAAGCTGACCAGGGAAAGGTTGGCCGTGCCATCGTAAGCGCTGTTGGCCGCACCATATTGACCGGTGCTGCGCAGGCCGACGCCCCAACCTTCGCAGGTGCAACCGGGCGAAGTCGAGTCGGAATTGGTACGGACCGAGCGAAGGCCGACCGTCGACGTGCCGTCGCCGGTGGACGGCGTTCCGCCGTTCACATTCAGGTCACCGTAGGCGCGCACGCCCAACTGGACTTCCGAGTTCTGGATGATGGCCTGGGCGCTGGCGCCGCCTGCCATCGCCAACACGGCGAGCGCCGTGGCAATCCGAGTAGCAAGATATTTCATGTTGAGACCTCACGGTAATGGACAGGAAGCACAAAGCATCTTTGATGCCAGCTCAAAATCCTTCCAATAAATCAACAAGATAGAACCGGGCGAATCGCGCACGGAGCAAGAAAATGTAAAGGCGTCCGACATCCCCTAAGTTGATGCCAGCTGACGCGCAAATTGCTCTTCGCTCAGTGTCGACATCAACATCGAGCCAGAAAAAAAGATCTCCCGGCGCCCAAGCGCTCGGGAGATCTTCATCAGTACGCGAGTGGCTTAACGCTGCGCGATCGGCTTGACGTCGCGGCTGGTGGCGCCGACGAAGAGCTGGCGCGGACGGCCGATCTTGTACTCCGGGTCGCCGATCATTTCGTTCAGCTGGGCAATCCAGCCCACCGTGCGGGCCAGGGCGAAGATGGCAGTGAACAGCGGCACCGGGATGCCGATGGCGCGTTGCACGATGCCCGAATAGAAGTCGACGTTCGGGTAGAGCTTGCGGGCGACGAAGTACTCGTCTTCCAGCGCAATCTTTTCCAGCGACATGGCCAGCTTGAACAACGGGTCGTCGTGCAGGCCCAGCTCGTTCAGCACCTCATGGCAGGTTTCGCGCATCAGCTTGGCGCGGGGGTCGTAGTTCTTGTAGACGCGGTGACCGAAGCCCATCAGCTTGACGCTGCTGTTCTTGTCCTTGACCTGCTTGATGAACTCGCCGATCTTGGCCTCGCCACCCATCTGCTGGATGTCGCTCAGCATGTTCAGGCAGGCCTCGTTCGCACCGCCGTGAGCCGGGCCCCACAGGCAGGCCACGCCCGCGGCGATGGCTGCAAACGGGTTCGTACCGGAGGAGCCGCACAGGCGCACGGTGGACGTCGAAGCGTTCTGCTCGTGGTCGGCATGCAGCGTGAAGATCCGGTCCATCGCCCGCACCAGCACGTCGTTGGGCTTGTAGTCTTCGCAAGGCGTGGCAAACATCATGCGCATGAAGTTGCCAGCGTACGAGAGATCGTTCTTCGGATAGATGAAGGGCTGGCCGATCGTGTACTTGTAGGCCATGGACACCAGCGTGGGCATCTTGGCGATCAGGCGGATCGCCGAGATCTCGCGGTGCTCCGGGTTATTGATGTCGGTGCTGTCGTGATAGAACGACGACATCGCGCCCACCAGGCCCGTCATCACGGCCATCGGGTGGGCATCGCGACGGAAGCCGCGAAGGAAGAACTGCATCTGCTCGTTGACCATCGTGTGGTGCATCACGCGGTCTTCGAAGCTGGCCTTCTGGTCGGCGTTCGGCAGCTCTCCGTACAGCAGCAGGTAGCAGGTCTCGAGGTAGTCGCAGTTCACGGCGAGCTGCTCGATGGGGTAGCCGCGGTACAGCAGCTCGCCCTTGTCGCCATCGATGTAGGTGATGGTCGAGTTGCACGAGGCTGTGGACAGGAAGCCCGGGTCGTAAGTGAACTTGCCCGTCTGCGCGTAGAGCTTGCGGATGTCGATGACATCCGGTCCGACCGAGCCCTTGTAGATGGGCAGATCCATTTGCGGACTGCCGTCAGAGAACGACAGGGTGGCTTTGACTTCAGACGGGGTCATGGTCATTCCTTTGGGGTTCCGGGGTAATGCTTAACAAAATTCAGGTGACGGTCCGGAGCAGGCTCAGGACCTCTTGCACATCGGCACGAACGAGTTCGCCTTCAGGCTCCTTGCGGCGCAGCAGCAGATCGAGCAGATCGTTGTCAGACAGATCCATCAACACTCGCAGGCCTTCCGCCTGAAACTCGGTCAGTGACTCGGCATGGCGATTGAAGAAGCGCTCGATGAAGAGATCGTTCTCCAGCAGGCCCCGCCGGCAGCGCCAGCGCAGCTTGGACAGAGACCTCTCGTCGATCAGCGTGGCTTCCATGTTCGCCATGACTTTTCTTTGCGCTGATCAGACCGCGCGGCGGACCATCAGTTCCTTGATCTTGCCTATCGCCTTGGTCGGGTTCAGACCCTTGGGGCAGACGTCGACGCAGTTCATGATCGTATGGCAACGGAACAGGCGGTAAGGATCTTCGAGGTTGTCCAGGCGAGCTGCCGTGTCTTCGTCGCGGCTGTCCGCGATGAAGCGGTAGGCCTGAAGCAACCCAGCCGGGCCGACGAACTTGTCCGGGTTCCACCAGAAGCTCGGGCAGCTCGTCGAGCAGCTCGCGCACAGGATGCACTCGTACAGGCCGTCCAGCTCTTCGCGCTCCACCGGCGACTGCAGGCGTTCCTTGTCGGGCGGCGGGTTGTCGTTGACCAGGTAGGGCTTGATCGAGTTGTACTGCTTGAAGAACTGCGTCATGTCGACGATCAGGTCGCGCACAACGGGCAGGCCCGGCAGCGGCTTCAAGGTGATCACGCCCGGCAGCGTCAGCATGTTGGTCAGGCATGCCAGGCCGTTCTTGCCGTTGATGTTCATCGCGTCCGAACCGCAGACGCCTTCGCGGCAGCTGCGACGGAAGGACAGCGTCGGGTCGACCGCCTTCAGCTTGACCAGGGCGTCCAGCAACATGCGCTCGTGCCCATCCAGCTCGACCTCGAGGGTCTGCATATAGGGCTTGGCATCCTTGTCCGGGTCGTAGCGGTAGATCTGGAAAGTGCGCTTCATTTCATCAATCCTTTAGAACGTCCGGACCTTCGGGGGCACCGATTCCACCGACAGCGGTTGCAGGTTCACCGGCTTGTAGTCGAGGCGATTGCCTTCCGAGTACCACAGCGTGTGCTTCATCCAGTTCGCGTCGTCGCGGTTCGGATAGTCGTTGTGCGCATGCGCTCCTCGACTTTCAGGGCGGGCGGCAGCCGAAATCATCGTGGCCTTGGCGGCCTCGATCAGGTTCTCGACTTCCAGCGCCTCGACGCGTTCGGTGTTGAAGACCTTGGACTTGTCCTTCAGGCCAATGCCACCGACGCGCTTGGCGACTTCAAGAATGTTCTTGACGCCTTCGTCCAGGCTCGCCTGGGTGCGGAACACACCGGCATGCTTCTGCATGGTCGAGCGGATGTCGTTCGCCACGTTCTGCGCGTATTCGCCGTTGCTGCGATTCTCCAGGGCCGACAGGCGGGCCAGGGTCAGGTCGGCAGCGTCCTTGGGCAGGGGCTTGTGGCTCTTGGTCTTCAGGTTGAAGTCGACGATGTGGTTGCCCGCCGCACGGCCGAACACGATCAGGTCCAGCAGCGAGTTCGTGCCCAGGCGGTTGGCGCCGTGCACCGACACGCAGGAGCATTCGCCCACGGCATAGAGGCCGTTGACGATGTCGTTGTGCTTGCCGTTCTTCGGGATCACCACCTGGCCATGGATATTGGTCGGGATGCCACCCATCTGGTAATGGATGGTCGGCACCACGGGAATAGGTTCCTTGGTGATGTCGACGTTGGCGAAGTTGTGGCCGATCTCCAGCACCGAGGGGAGGCGCTTGGCGATGGTGTCGGCGCCCAGGTGGGTCATGTCGAGCAGCACATAGTCCTTGTTGGGACCGCAGCCGCGACCTTCCTTGATTTCCTGGTCCATCGACCGCGACACGAAATCGCGCGGTGCCAGGTCTTTCAGCGTCGGTGCATAGCGCTCCATGAAGCGCTCGCCATTGGCGTTGCGCAGGATGGCGCCCTCGCCTCGGCAACCCTCGGTCAGCAGCACGCCGGCACCGGCCACGCCGGTCGGGTGGAACTGCCAGAACTCCATGTCTTCCAGCGGGATGCCGGCACGTGCCGCCATACCGAGGCCGTCGCCGGTGTTGATGAAGGCGTTGGTGGAGGCCGCAAAGATGCGGCCTGCGCCACCGGTGGCCATCAAGACCGTCTTGGCTTCGAGGATATGGACTTCGCCGGTTTCCATTTCCAGCGCCGTCACGCCCACGGCATCGCCATCGGCGTCACGGATGATGTCGAGCGCCATCCATTCAACGAAGAACTGCGTGCGGGCCTTGACGTTTTGCTGGTACAGCGTGTGCAGCAAGGCGTGGCCGGTACGGTCGGCCGCGGCGCAGGCGCGCTGCACCGGCTTCTCGCCGTAGTTGGCGGTGTGGCCGCCGAACGGGCGCTGGTAGATCGTGCCGTCCGGGTTGCGGTCGAAGGGCATGCCGAAGTGCTCAAGCTCGTAGACGACCTTGGGTGCTTCACGGCACATGTATTCGATGGCGTCCTGGTCGCCGAGCCAGTCGGAGCCCTTGACGGTGTCGAAGAAATGGTAGTGCCAGTTGTCCTCGCTCATGTTGCCGAGCGAGGCGCCGATGCCGCCTTGCGCCGCCACGGTGTGCGACCGGGTCGGGAAGACCTTGGACAGCACAGCCACGTTCAGGCCAGCCAGCGAGAGTTGCAGCGAGGCGCGCATGCCGGAACCGCCGGCACCGACGATCACCACATCGAACTTGCGTTTCGCGAGAGTCGATCCAATTTGCATTTTCAAAGTCTCCACAGCACTTGGATCGCCCAGCCGGCGCAACCCACCAGCCAAACCAGGGTGAAGATGTGCAGCGCAAGGCGCACACCGACCGGCTTGACGTAATCCATCCAGATATCGCGCACGCCGACCCAGGCGTGGTACGCCAGGGAGACGATCAGGGCGAATGTGATGACCTTCATCCATTGCTGGCTGAAGATGCCTGCCCAGCGCTCATAGCCGAGCGGGCCTGGCAGCAGCACCTGCACCAGCAGGACGATGGTGAACAGCGCCATCAGGAGAGCCGTGACGCGCTGGGCCAGCCAGTCGCGCAGGCCGTACTTCGCACCAGTGACGATGCGCTTGGAACCGAAAGTTGTCATTGTGTTTTGCCTCGCGAATGCTGGGTGGCAATCAGTACAGGCCGAAGAGCTTGGCGCCCAGGGCAGCAGTGAGCGCCAGGCTCAATGCCAGCGTGACGACGGCCGAGCTGCGGCCGAATTCCTTGGTGACGCTGTGCGTTGCGTCCATGTAGAGATGGCGCACGCCGGCGATGAAGTGGTGGAGGTAGCTCCAGATCAGGCCCAGGCAGGTGAGCTTCACGAACCAGGCCGGCACAATGCCGATGCCAGCCACAAAGGCATTGGTGAAACTGTCGTAGGAGATCTCGGACGTGAGGCTGGTGTCGAACATCCAGATCACGAAGGGCAGCAGCGCGAACATCACTATGCCGCTGATACGGTGCAGGATGGACACGTAGCCTGCGAGCGGCAGACGGTATTGCAAGGCGTCGACGAGACGCATGGTCCCGGGCCTTTGTTTTGGAGTAGCAGCCATGCTGTTGCCTTCTTTGTAATTCGAATGAAACCCAAGGATTTTATTGCAACGCAACAGCGCCCAGACCCGCTTGGCGCGTGTTGCGTACCTGATGAATGCCGAGGGTCAATTCAAGTCGTTGCGATAAAAGTGCGTTGAAGTGTTGTACAAGCCGCGGCGCAGCTCCACGGGCTTGTCGCCATAGGTGAATGAGAGCCTTTCGACGCTCAGCAAAGGCGTGCCGACAGCCACGTGCAGGAGCGCCGCAGACTCCTCATCGGCCGCCACCGCCTTGACCTTCTCCTGGGCACGGATCATGTGCACGCCAAACTCCGTCTCGAATAATCCATAGAACGGCCCGCGATGCTTGTTCAAGCGCTCGGTGGTCAAGCCCTTGAACAAATCACCAGGGAGCCAGATGTCGTCCAGCACCACCGGCTTGTCCTTGCCATGCAGCAAACGGCGCACTTCGACCATGGGGTCACCCGCACGCATCTGCAGCTGCTTGGCAATCCAGGCCGGCGCACGCTGGCGCTTGCAGTCCAGCAACTGGCGCCCCAGCCCCGGTTCCTGACCTTCATCGGGCATCAGGCGCAGGAAGCGGTATTGCTGCTGCTGCTCGGCATGGGTGGCAACAAAAGTTCCCCGCCCCTGCCGGCGCACGAGCAGATTCTCGGCAGCAAGTTCGTCAATAGCCTTACGCACCGTGCCCTGGCTGACGCCATAGCGCTGGGCCAGTTCGATCTCGCTCGGTATGCCCTCACCCGCCTTCCACTCACCGCCTTGCAGGCCGGCGATCAAGAGGCTCTTGATCTGGCGATAGAGCGGGCTGAATGAGGGCCCGGCATCGACCGGGCTCGATGCGCTGGCTGGTGCAGATGAAGACAGGGGCTCGCGCGGCATGGCCGGCATTCGAGCAGAAACCCTGAGTCCCGTCCACCCTCTGATGCCTGACATCTTCTATAAGACACAAGAGTGTCGGATTTGTGCGATGCAACACGAAGAATCGGTACGCAAGATCGCTTAAACGGCCGTGTCGACTACGGGAATGCCCGGACTCTGACCTACACTTTGCGACTGCCCCACCGGCAGCCGGCCGCACAGAACGTTGATGCGCCCTGAGCTCGCCAACCGAACAGATTTTCATTTCCAACCTTTCGGAGAGAGTCCCATGAGCAAGAAACCCGTTCGCGTCGCCGTCACCGGCGCTGCCGGCCAGATCGGCTACGCCCTGCTGTTCCGCATCGCTTCCGGCGAAATGCTGGGCAAGGACCAGCCGGTGATCCTGCAGCTGCTGGAAATTCCCGACGAGAAGGCCCAGAACGCGCTGAAGGGCGTGATCATGGAACTGGAAGACTGCGCCTTCCCGCTGCTGGCCGGCATCGAAGCCCACAGCGACCCGATGCAAGCCTTCAAGGACACCGACTACGCCCTGCTGGTCGGTTCGCGTCCGCGCGGCCCGGGCATGGAGCGCGCTGAACTGCTGGCCATCAACGGCGCCATCTTCACGACGCAGGGCAAGGCGCTGAACGCTGTCGCTTCGCGCAACGTCAAGGTGCTCGTGGTCGGCAACCCGGCCAACACCAATGCCTATATCGCGATGAAGTCGGCGCCTGACCTGCCGGCCAAGAACTTCACCGCCATGCTGCGCCTGGACCACAACCGTGCCGCTTCGCAGCTCGCTGCCAAGACCGGCAAGGCCGTGGCCGACATCGAGAAGCTGACCGTCTGGGGCAACCACTCGCCCACGATGTATGCCGACTACCGCTTCGCCACCATCGGCGGCGCCTCGGTCAAGGGCATGATCAACGACGAGACCTGGAACCGCGAAACCTTCCTGCCTACCGTGGGCAAGCGCGGCGCTGCCATCATTGCCGCTCGCGGCCTGAGCTCGGCGGCCTCGGCCGCCAATGCCGCCATCGACCACATGCGCGACTGGGCCCTGGGCACCAACGGCAAGTGGGTCACGATGGGCATCCCGTCTGACGGCTCCTATGGCATCCCCAAGGAAGTCATGTTCGGCTACCCGGTCACCTGCGAAGGTGGCGAGTACAAGATCGTCCAGGGCCTGGAAATCGATGCCTTCTCGCAAGAATGCATCAACAAGACCCTGAAGGAACTGACGGACGAACAGGACGGCGTCAAGCACCTGCTGTAATCAGCTCGCGGCGTGAGCGACACTGAGGGCCGGCCATGCCGGCCCTTTTTATTTCTGATCCGGATCGAATGAACGCAGCACTTCATCCCCGCCAGGCCTTGTTCGACGAAGGCGATGCCGCGACCCTGCTTCCCGTGGTCGACCACTACTGCGGCGTCGAGGCGCGCATGCGCAAGAGCCTGGAACTGCAAGCGCAGATGGGCCCGGTGTTCGACATCACGCTGGACTGCGAAGACGGCGCACCCATCGGTGGCGAGGTCGAGCATGCAGCCCTGGTGGCCGAACTCCTGAACAGCCCGCTGAACAAGCATGGCCGCGTCGGCGCACGCGTTCATCCGCTGGACCACGCCTCGTTCGAGGCCGACGTCGATGCCCTGATCAGCAAGGCCGGCGCCATGCTCGCCTACCTGATGGTGCCCAAGCCGCGCAGCGCGAATGAGGTGGCACAAGCCTGTGACTTCATCGATGCCACTTGCGCACGGCATGGCGTCAAGCAGCCGCCCGTCCACACGCTGATCGAAACCCATGGCGCCCTGCGCGAGGTGCAGCAGATTGCCGCGCACCCACGCATTGAATCACTGTCCTTCGGCCTGATGGACTTCGTCTCGGCCCACCGCGGTGCCATTCCACGCAGCGGGCTCACGGTGCAAGGCCAGTTCAACCATCCACTGGTGGTTCGTGCCAAGCTTGAGATCGCCGCAGCAGCGCACGCCCACGCCAAGACACCATCGCACTGCGTGGTCACCGAGTTCAAGAACGCTGCTGCATTGCAGGAAGCAGCGACAAGGGCAGCGCGCGAGTTCGGCTACACGCGGATGTGGAGCATCCACCCCAACCAGATCCAGCCCATCATCGATGCCTTCGCGCCCAGCGTGGCCGAGATTGACGAGGCCGTCGAGATCCTGCAGGCGGCGCAAGCGGCGCACTGGGCGCCGATCCAGCATCGCGACAGCCTGCACGACCGCGCCAGCTATCGCTTCTTCTGGCATCTGCTGCAGCGCGCGCACGGCACCAGCCAGCCCCTGCCGGTCGAAATCCGGCAAGCCTGGTTCGGGACGGCTTGATACATCGCTTACCGGCTCGCTGATGGCTGGGCAAATCCTTTTCGCTATGCTGGCAAACGCTAGCTCATGCACCACGCTGGCGCGCCGACAATCGCTGCAACTTTCTGCCGTACCTATGAACATCAAGCTTCGCGCCCTGAGCACCCTCTCCCTCGGCCTGCTGGCCTGCTTCGGTCTGGTGAGCGCGGCAAGCGCCGCAGCCGCCGTTGAGAAAGCCAAGCCGGTCAATCGCCTGGTTGCCAAGGCCAAGCCGCAAACGGCTGTAGCGCCGCTGCCGCCGGACGAGCCCATGGTGCTCAGCGAAGAGCAGATGGCTGTGGCGCCACGCGTTCATCATGGCGATGTGCCCTGCGAGTTCAACCAGAAGGTCAGCATCACGCCCCACCCGGACCAGCCCGGCCGCTTCCATCTGCGCTTCGGCAAGATGGTCTACATCATGGCGCCCGAGCCCACCACTACCGGCGCCGTGCGCCTGGAAGACAAGAAGGCCGGCGTGGTCTGGCTGCAGATTCCGACCAAATCCATGCTGATGAACAGCAAGATCGGTCAGCGCATGGTGGACGCCTGTGTCCATCCGGCGCAAGTGGCTCAAACAGCCGTGCCGGCCGCTGCAGACTCCGGCATCGGCATCACGCCGGGCACCAGCATCGCCCCTGCTGCACAGGCCACCGCCGCCAACCGCTGAACAAGCCGAGGTAGTGTGCAAGAAGGAGGCCCGCGGGTCTCCTTTTTTGTTGCCCGAAGCTCGCGTTGGCACTTGAAGTATGTAGAATTCATACATACTTTCATCGTCATACTCGACGGAGCCCCTCATGGAAGCCACAGTTGCCGAACGCGGCCAGATCACCTTGCCCAAGGCAGTGCGTGATGCGCTGGGCCTGACCAAGGGCACGACGCTGACGGTGGAGCTGGACGGTGGCCGTATCATCCTGCGCAAGGATGTCGGCGACGCGCTCTCCCGCATGCGCGGCCGTATCAAGCTGCCCGCCGGCACCACCTCGGACGATGTGATGCGCGAGCTGCGGGGCCGAGCGCCCGGCGACCCTTATCCGCCACCCGACGAAGCATGAGCCCGACCCTGCTGCCATGATCGCCGTCGATACCTCCATCCTGGTCGACTACATCGGCGACGGCCCATCTGCGGACGAGGCCGAGACCTTGCTGCGCAATGCCTTGTCGCTCGGCCCCGTGGTGGCCTGCGAGGTGGTGGTCAGCGAAGTCGTGGCGGGCCTCGGCCACAGCGACATCGTCATGGAGACGCTGGAGGCCATTGGCATCGCCTATTCGCCGCTGGAGTTGCGCTCAGCCCTGCGGGCTGGAGAAATGCAGCGTCGCTATCGCTCCCGCCTGGCCGGCAGCACCGAGCCTCGCGAAGGTCGGCGCACCGTCCCTGATTTCCTGATCGGCGCGCACGCCCTGCTGCAATGCCAGGGGCTGATCACCCGCGACGCCGGCTTCTTCCGCGACTACTTCAAGGGCCTGCGCGTCATCGCGCCCAAACCCTGACAGTCGATCCTCTCAACCCAACATCTACCCGCCCTGGAGTCCCTCCCATGCTGCAAGCCTATCGCCAACATGTCACCGAGCGCGCCGCCCTTGGTATCCCGCCGCTGCCCCTGGACGCCAAGCAGGTCGCCGAGCTGATCGAGCTGATCAAGAATCCGCCCGCCGGTGAAGACGCCTTCCTGCTGGACCTGCTCACGCACCGCGTGCCCCCGGGCGTGGACGATGCCGCCAAGGTCAAGGCCAGCTTCCTGGCTGCCGTGGCTCACGGCGACATCAAGGTCGGCCTGATCTCCAAGGCCAAAGCCACCGAGCTGCTGGGCACCATGGTTGGTGGCTACAACGTCAAGCCGCTGATCGACCTGCTGGACGACAGCGAAGTCGCAACGGTCGCGGCCGAAGGCCTGAAGAAGACCTTGCTGATGTTCGACTTCTTCCACGACGTGTCGGAGAAGGCCAAGGCCGGCAATGCCAAGGCCCAGGAAGTGATCAAAAGCTGGGCCGATGCCGAATGGTTCACCTCGCGCCCTGAAGTCGCCAAGAAGATCACTGTCACCGTGTTCAAGGTGCCTGGCGAAACCAACACGGATGACCTCTCGCCTGCGCCTGACGCCTGGAGCCGCCCGGACATTCCGCTGCACTACCTGGCCATGCTGAAGAACACCCGCGCGGATGCGGCCTTCAAGCCCGAGGAAGACGGCAAGCGCGGCCCGATGCAGTTCATCGAGGACCTGAAGAAGAAGGGCAACCTCGTGGCCTATGTGGGCGACGTGGTCGGCACCGGCTCCTCGCGCAAATCGGCCACCAACAGCGTGGTCTGGGCCACCGGCGAAGACATTCCCTTCGTGCCCAACAAGCGCTTCGGCGGCATCACGCTGGGCGGCAAGATCGCGCCGATCTTCTTCAACACGCAGGAAGACTCGGGCTCGCTGCCGATTGAAGTCGACGTCAGCAAGCTGGAAATGGGCGACGTGGTGGACGTGCTGCCCTACGACGGCAAGATCCAGAAGAACGGCGAAACCGTTGTCGAGTTCCAGCTCAAAAGCGACGTGCTGTTCGACGAAGTGCGCGCCGGCGGCCGCATCAACCTGATCATCGGCCGCTCGCTGACCGCCAAGGCGCGCGAATTCCTGGGCCTGCCCGCCTCCACCGCCTTCCGCCTGCCGCAGGCACCCGCAGAGACCAAGGCCGGCTTCACGCTGGCGCAGAAGATGGTCGGCCGCGCAGTCGGCTTGGCCGAAGGCCAGGGCGTGCGCCCGGGCACCTACTGCGAACCCAAGATGACCACGGTCGGCTCGCAGGACACCACCGGCCCGATGACCCGCGACGAGCTGAAGGACCTGGCTTGCCTGGGCTTCTCGGCCGACCTGGTGATGCAATCCTTCTGCCACACGGCCGCCTATCCGAAGCCGGTCGACGTGAAGATGCACCGCGAGCTGCCCGACTTCATCCGCAACCGCGGCGGCGTTTCGCTGCGCCCCGGTGACGGCGTGATCCACAGCTGGCTGAACCGCCTCCTGCTGCCCGACACGGTGGGCACCGGCGGCGACTCGCACACCCGCTTCCCGATCGGCATTTCCTTTCCCGCCGGCTCGGGCCTCGTGGCCTTCGGCGCCGCCACCGGCGTGATGCCGCTGGACATGCCTGAGTCGGTGCTGGTGCGCTTCAAGGGCCAGATGCAGCCTGGCATCACGCTGCGCGACCTGGTGCATGCCATCCCGCTGTACGCGATCAAGGCCGGCCTGCTGACGGTGGCCAAGGCCGGCAAGAAGAACGTGTTCTCGGGCCGCATCCTCGAGATCGAGGGCCTGCCGGACCTGAAGGTCGAACAAGCCTTCGAGCTGAGCGACGCTTCGGCCGAGCGCTCGGCCGCCGGTTGCACGGTGCACCTGAACCCGGCACCGATCGCGGAGTACATGACCTCCAACATCGTGCTGATGAAGAACATGATCGCCGACGGCTACGGCGACGCCCGCACCATCACCCGCCGCATCAAGGCCATGGAAGCCTGGCTGGCCAACCCGCAGCTCCTGAAGGCCGACGCAGACGCCGAGTACGCAGCCGTCATCGAGATCGACCTGGCCGACATCAAGGAACCCATCCTGTGCTGCCCGAACGATCCGGACGACGCCAAGTTCCTCTCCGAAGTCGCCGGCACCAAGATCGATGAAGTCTTCATCGGTTCCTGCATGACCAATATCGGCCACTTCCGCGCAGCTTCCAAGCTTCTGGAAGGCAAGCGCGACATCCCGGTCAAGCTGTGGGTGGCACCGCCGACCAAGATGGATGCTTCCGAGCTGACCAAGGAAGGCCACTACGGCACCTTCGGCACGGCCGGCGCGCGCATGGAAATGCCGGGTTGCTCGCTGTGCATGGGCAACCAGGCGCAGGTGAAGGAAGGCGCGACCGTGGTGTCCACCTCGACCCGCAACTTCCCCAACCGCCTGGGCAAGAACAGCAATGTGTTCCTGGCCTCGGCCGAGCTCTCGGCCATCGCTTCCAAGCTGGGCCGCATCCCGACCGTCGAGGAATACCATGCCGACATGGGCGTCATCAACAAGGACGGCGCCAAGGTCTACCGCTACATGAACTTCGACCAGATCGAGGAATACGCGGACACGGCTCGCGGCGTGAGCGTTTGAGCGGGCGACCAGCCGTTCTTCATGCAAGGCCCGCAGTGATGCGGGCCTTTTTTTGACCCGGTCGACGCTCCCCGCGCATCGGGGACGGACAGGAGCGGGTCGGCGCGTGCATACTGCACCCGACCCGCTTCGGATTTCCATTCCCCAGCAAGCTCGGCACGGGTCGACCGGTGCTTGCAGAAGTGGCAGGCAGTCATGGAGCCACCAGGAAGCGTGCTGCGCGAGTTGGAGCGGGCACGCGAAACGCTGTACACCGGACGTCTCGCCGACGCCCGGCAGATTCTCGACGCCCTGAACGACAGCGTCGAGAGTGAAGAAGAACGCTTGCTGCTGCGCATCGGCCGGCTGCAGTTGGAGTTGCGCGCCAACCCGAAGATGGCCGACGCAGCCACGCTGACCGAGGCCATGCAGGCGTTGGACCAGGCCGCCGCGTATCCGGCCCAGCCGCAGATGGAAGCGTTGGCGCTGTCCAATCTCTCCATCGTGCAGTTGCGCCTGCGGCTGTATCACGCCTCACTCTCGCGCCTGGAGCGGGCGCACCTGCTGGCCGAGAAGGCAGGCGACAGCACGCTCTCGGGCCGCTTGCTGGCCAACCGCTGCTACGTGCTGCTGCAGGCCGAGATGTATGCGGAACTGGTGGCCCTGGCCGAACAACTGCTGGTGGCACCCGAACGCTTCGAGCCCCGCAGCCTGCACCATGTCTACAACAATGCCGCCGTGGCCTGCACCAGCCAGGTCGAATTGAGCTCGGAATGGTCGGAGTCCCAGGCGCTCTCGGCCTCGCCGCTTTGGCAGAAAGGCATGCGCTGGCATGCACAGGCGCTGGCCATGGCCAAGCGCGAAAACCTGGCCTTCGAGCAACTGCTGTCTTCCATCAATGTGATGCTCAGCGCCGCGCTGGCGGGTGCAACCGACATGGCCCGCCGCCATCTGGCTGAACTGCGCAAGCCCGAGGCCGCGCCGCTGATGGCTCTCCTGGACGGCGCCGAGGAAGGCTGTCAGCTGGTCGAGCTGCTGCTGGCCTGGCAGGAAGGCAGGGCTGCTGATGCCTGGGCCGCGCTGCTGAAGTTCGAGCGCGAACTCAACCCGCAGGGCGAGAACATGCGCATGGTGCGCGAGCATGCGCTGCGCGCCATTGCGCGCCTGGGCCTGGCGGCAGGCCAGCCGGAGAAGGCCGTGTGGGCCAGCCAGCAATTGCTGGTCCATCAGCGCCAGCATATGCAGGCACTTTCCGCGAGCCTCGGTCAAACCATTGACGACGCCTTGCGGCTGCAGAAGGTGCTGGTCGACAACGAAGGCCTCAGCCGCCAGGGCAACGAGCTGGAGCGCTCGCTCGCGCAGCGCAATACTGAGCTGAACCTGGCGCTTTCACGCGTGCAGGCCGAAGCCACGATCCGCCGCGCGGCCGAGGCCGCCTTGCAGCAGGCCAACGAGGAACTGGAGCTGCGGGTGCAGCAGCGCACGCAAGACCTGGAACAAGCCCTGCGCCAGCTGCTGCAGCAGGAGAAGCAGCTGGCCCTGGGCCGCGTGGTGGTGGGCATGGCGCATGAGCTCAACACACCTCTTGGCAATGCGCGCATGGGTGCTTCGGTGATACGGGAGCGCAGCGAGGAATTGCTGCAGGCACTCGAGCGTGGCCGCTTGCAAAAGCAGGTCTTGAGCGACACCGCACGCACGCTCAACGAATGCGCGGCGCTCATGGATCGCTCGCTCGATTCAGCCGGTTCGCTGGTGCAGCGACTCAAGGCCCTCTCCAGCGGCAGCGTGGCCGAGCCACCAAGTCGATTCGATGTCGTCGGGCTGGTGCGCAGCATGCTCAACGCGCGCAGCGCGGCCTTGGCCGCCCGCTCGGTCGACACCCGGATTGAGGCACCTGAGCAACTGCTGCTGGACGGCTATCCCCATGCCTTGCAGGACGTGCTCGGTGAGCTGATCGACAACGCGCTGCATCACGGCCTGGACGGCCAGCGCGGGCGCATCCAGTTCAGCATCGATCTCGAGAACAGCCTGTGCAGCCTGCGCCTGCAGGACACCGGCCGCGGCATTCCTGCCGAAGACCTGCCGCATGTGTTCGACCCCTTCTTCAGCGGCCAGCTCGGCCGTGGTGGCGCGGGGCTGGGCCTGAGCGTGGCTCGCACCTTGGTGGAAGAGCTGATGCGCGGCCGCATTGAAGTGCGCTCGCTGGGGCGCGGCGGCACCTGCGTCGAGCTGCGGCTGCCGCTGCGCAGCTGACAGGGCCGGCCGAGTCAGCGGCACGGACCCTAGGGTTGCCCCCGCTGACAGCAAGGCCGCAGCCACTAAGCTCACGCGCGCAGCAAGACTGCCCCCGGGGCCTGCTTCGTAAGGCCCGCTCAACCCAGCCCAATACCAAGATGACCCACGCCAACCAAGTTGCCCCCGCAGGCGCGTCCTGGATCAGCCGGGCGCTCAACGCCATCGAGCGCGTCGGCAACAAACTGCCCGACCCGGCCATTCTGTTCGCCCTGCTGATGGTCACGGTCTGGATCGCTTCCTGGCTGATGTCCAGCATGCAGTTCAGTGACATCGACCCGCGCAGCCAGCAGCCGATCGCCATCAAGAACATGCTTTCCGGCGCTTCAATGGCAGCCTTTGCCTCGGGGCTGGTCACGACCTTCACCGGCTTTCCGCCACTCGGCGTGGTGCTGGTGGCCATGCTGGGGCTGGGTGTAGCCGAGCACACAGGTTTCATCAATGCCGGGTTGCGCGCCATCCTGGCCGTCACCGCCCGTTCGCTGCTGACACCGGTGCTGATCGCCGTCGGCATCCTCAGCCATATTGCCGTCGATGCCGGCTATGTTTTGGTGATACCGCTGGGCGCCGTGATGTTCTATGCCGCCGGACGGCATCCGTTGGCGGGGATCTCGGCCGCCTTCGCCGGCGTGTCGGGCGGCTTCTCGGCCACCTTCTTTATTCCGTCCAGCCTCGACCCGCTGCTCTCCGGCCTGACGCAGGCCGCAGCCCGGCTCTCCGCTGACGCCGGCGCGGCTGCCATCGTGGTCAACCCGCTGAACAACTTCTACTTCACCTCGGCCTCGGCCATCCTGATCGTGCTGATCGGCTGGGCCATCACCGACCTGCTGATTGAACCGCGCCTGAACAAGGGCACAGCGGTTGATGGCGACCCGGCCGAGTTGCCCAAGATGGAGCCGCTGAGCGCCGCCGAGAAACGCGGACTGCTGTTCGCCGTGCTGTCGATTGCAGTCACCGCCGGCCTCTTCCTGCTGAGTTTGCTGCCGAGCGACTCGGCCTGGCGTGCGCCGGACGGCGGCCTGGCCGCGGCTGCCGCGCCACTGATGAAGTCCATCGTCGCGCTGATCTTCGTGTTCTTCCTGATCCCCGGCATCGTCTATGGCTACGCCGCGGGCAGCATCAAGAGCCACGGCGACGTGGTCAAGGGCATGAGCAAGGCGATGAGCGGCATGGGCTATTACATCGTCATGGCCTTCTTCTGCGCCCAATTCATCTACGCCTTCGGCCAGTCCAACCTCGGCGCGCTGATCGCGATCAAGGGCGCTGCCTGGCTCAAGGCCATGGCCTTCCCGACCGGCGTCACGCTGATCGGCATGATCCTGCTCACCAGCATGGTCAACCTGCTGATCGGTTCGGCCTCGGCGAAATGGGCCCTGATCGGCGCCATCATGGTGCCGATGCTGATGCAGCTGGGCCTTTCGCCCGATTTCACGCAGGCCGCCTACCGCGTGGGCGACAGCTCGACCAACATCATCACGCCGCTGATGCCCTACTTCCCGCTGATCGTCGTGTTCTGCCAGAAGTACGTGAAGGGTGCCGGCATCGGCACGCTGATTGCGCTGATGCTGCCCTACTCCCTGGCACTGCTGGTCGGCTGGAGCGCCTTCCTGCTCGGTTTCTGGGCGCTGGACATCCCGCTGGGCATCGGTGCGAGCTACGTCTATCCGAAACTCTGAAGCCAGCTACCATGGCCGGGCCATGAAGCCCCGCCACCACCTCATCCTGATGGCCAGCCTCGCGCTGGCCTTTTCCATGTCTGTGCGGCCTGCGCTGGCCGCCGAATTGAAGCTGCGCATCCTGCAAACCACGGATGTGCACATGAACCTGCTGGACTACGACTACTACCAGGACCGCCCCAGCAGCGAGTTCGGCCTGGCCCGCACGGCCACCTTGATCAGCCAGGCACGTGTCGAGGCGAAGAACAGCCTGTTGTTCGACAACGGCGACCTGCTGCAAGGCAACCCGCTCGGAGACCAAGTGGCCAAGGTGCAGCCGCTGGCCGAAGGCAAGGTGCATCCGGCCTACAAGCTCTTGAACCTGCTGGCCGTGGACGCCGCCAATATCGGCAACCACGACTTCAACTACGGCCTGCCTTTCCTTCGTCGGGCCATCAGCGGCGCCCGCTTTCCCTATGTGAACGCGAATGTGATGCTGGCCAGCAAGCCCACGCAGCATGCCTTCACGCCCTATGTGCTGCTGGAGCGCGAGTTCATCGACGAGGCGGGCGCGAAGCAAAGGCTCAAGATCGGCGTGATCGGCTTCGTGCCGCCGCAGATCATGATGTGGGACCGCCAGCACCTGGAGGGCCAGGTGATCGCCGCTGACATCATCGAGACTGCGCGCCGCCTGCTGCCCGAGATGCGGGCCAAGGGCGCGGACGTGGTTATCGCCATCGCCCACAGCGGCATCGAGGAGCACGAGGGCGGCCGGCTGTCCGAGAACGTGGCCGCGCAGCTGGCCCGGGTCGGAGGCATCGACGCCTTGCTCCTGGGACATGCCCATGCCGAGTTCCCCGGGCCTGCCTTTGCCGGGTTCCCAGGTGTCGAGCTGGCTCGCGGCCTGCTGTTCGGCACGCCGGCCGTGATGCCGGGCCGTTGGGGCGACCACCTGGGCCTGATCGACCTGAGCCTGGACAAGGTCAACGGCCGCTGGAAGGTGCTGAACAGCCAGGCCAGCCTGCGCGCCATCCAGGATGCCCGCACGCGCAAACCGCTCGTCGAGGCCGACCCGCGCTTTGCCCAGACCATCGGCGCCGAGCATGCCGCCACGCTGGCCCATGTGCGCAGCGAGGTGACCCGAAGCGAAGCGCCGGTGTTCAGCTACTTTGCACAGGTGACGGACGACCCGTCGGTGCAAGTGGTAGCCAATGCGCAACTGGCCTACGGCAAGCGCGTGGTCCAGGGCACGGCCTGGGAGAAGCTGCCGGTGCTTTCGGCCGCAGCGCCTTTCAAGGCCGGCGGCCGCCAGGGGCCGGCCAACTACACCGATATTCCGGCCGGCGCCATGGCGATCAAGAACGTGGCCGACCTCTATGTCTATCCGAACACCATCAAGCTGATGAAGCTCAGCGGCGCCGAAGTACGCGAATGGCTTGAGATGGCAGTCAGCCAGTTGCTGCGCATCGACCCGCATGGGCCGGCCGAGCAGGACCTGGTCGACCCGAATGCCCGCTCCTACAACTTCGACACGCTGGATGGCCTGAGCTACGAGATCGACCTGACCCAAGCCGCCCGCTACAACACGGATGGCAAGCTCGTGGCGCCGCAGTCCACCCGCATCCGCGAGCTCCGCCATGCCGGCAAGCCATTGGACGACAAGGCCGAGTTCCTGGTCGTGACCAGCAGCTACCGTGCGGCCGGCGGCGGCAATTTTCCTGGCGTCAATTCGAGCAGGATCGTCATCGACAGCCCGGACGAAACCCGCGAGGCCGTGGCGGCCTACCTGGCGGCCCGGCCCAGCTTCAACCCGGGTGCCGATGGCAACTGGCGCATCCAGCCGGTGCCTGGCATCAAGCTGCGTTTTGTCTCCGGTGCAGGCGGCATCAAGTACCTGGACCGCGTGCCCAAGGTCCGCCTGCTGCGGGACCGCGGCGACGGCTGGGCGGACTATGAATTGAAGCCCTGAGCAAGGGCAGCAAATGCAAACGGCGCCTGATGCAGGCGCCGTTTTCGCTTGGATCAGCCCTTGATCAAGCGTGGATATCGAGCATGGCGCCTTCGGCTCGCACCTGGGTCTGCAGGACCCGCAGATTGGCCACGAAGGCATAGGTGGCCGACTTCTGCTCGACCAGTTCGGTCGCTTCGGCAACACCGGGGTTCTCAGCCGTGCGGCTCGTGGCGCCGACGCCGCCGCCAGCCAGGCTGGTCAGTTCCACGGTCTCGCGCTTGAAGTTCTCGGTGGAGAGATTGGCCACATTGTGGGCCGACGCGCGCAGCCGCTCATTGGCGGCAGAAATGCCGGACAAGGCGGTTGAAAGGCTGATCATGCGGTGCGCTCCGGGCTACGCCGGGCCCTAAAAGCAGGCTCGGACACCCCGACTATCGGCGAAAGCCGGCCAAACTTGAAGAAAAGAATGGTGAAAAGGGCCTTTTTCTCGGATCAGGCCCGCCGCAGTTCACGAAAACCGGCTCCAGCGGGGCTCCCGGTGGACCTCAGCCAGCCAGTTCCTCATAGCCACCGGCCGAGACAAACACGCGCACCGTGTCGCCACCGGCCGCCTTGGCTTCGGTGCAGGCCAGGGCACAGGCGCCCAGCACGGCGTCCACCGTTTCGAGCGTGGGCTGCAGCTGCACGACGCCGACGCAGGCCTTGACCCGGGTGCGATGCAGGCCCCAGCGCAGGCGGAAGCCCGCCACGGCCGAGCGGATCTTCTCGGCCACGATCTGGGCGTAATGCTGGTCGCAGTCGGGCAGCAGCACGGCGAAATGATCATCGTCCAGGCGAGCTACCAGGTCGGAGGCCCGCACCTTGGTGATCAGCATCTGGCCCAGGCCGTACAGGAAATGGTCGGCCACCTCGCTGCCCATCGAGGCCGTGACCTCGCTGAACTTGTCCACGTCCAC
Organism: Paucibacter sp. JuS9; assembly: GCF_044043925.2. NCBI lineage: Bacteria > Pseudomonadati > Pseudomonadota > Betaproteobacteria > Burkholderiales > Sphaerotilaceae > Roseateles > Paucibacter sp. JuS9. The sequence goes on along the minus strand of NZ_CP194172.1, from coordinate 1,541,082 downwards.
CCACAGCACCGACACCGGCTCGTGACGGCGGCTGCCCACGTGCTCGGCCAGGCGGCGCTCGAACTCGCGACGATTGGCGAGCTCGGTCAGCGCATCGTGCTTGGCAGTCCAGGTCGGCTGCATGCGCTGCTGGCGTGCGGCGGTGATGTCTTCGATGATCCAGACCGCTTCGCCGCCGGGTTGGTCCCAGTGCAGGGGCGTGGCCTGCAGGCGCCCCCAGAAGCGGCTGCCATCGCGCCGGACGTACTCGAATTCTTCATCCAGCGGCCGACCGGCCACAAAGGCCGCCGTGGACTTCTCATGCATGCCGGCGTGGGAGCCATCCGACACATGGATCGAGCGGGTCGCCTGGCCGGCCAGGTCGGTCTCGTCGCCATGACCGAACAGGTGGTTGAACTGCTCGCTGACAAGCTCGAAGCGCTGGTTCAGGACGAAACCCACCGCCACCGGCGAGCGCACCATCAGGGCGCGCATGCGAGCCGCGACCACCTCATGGCCGGATTCGGCGTTCTCGGGCGTTGTTTGCATTGATGTCTCCTGGAACTGGCGTGCGAAATGCAGCGGTCGCGCAATGGTGAATGAAGCAACTATTGCAGGTGTACCGCGTTTGCCGCCTGACGGAAACCCCAATCGCGCCGCGCGAGCAACGCCCATTTGCATTTTCACCGGGGAATACGCCATGTCGGCGCCCCTCGATTGCCTGAACAATGCCGCGGGGTTCACCGGCCATCGCCGGCCACCGCCCCAGAGGGAGCAAAGCAATGGAATTCAAGCAACGCCATGCCCTGGCCTGGCTGGGCCTGATCATCGGCAGCGCCGCGCTGGCGCAAAACAGCAGCAGCGACCGGGTCGAAGGCCTGCGCGACAACACGCCGCGCTGGCACGCCTTGACAGAAGCCAGGCTCGTGCTGGCACCGGGCAAGGTGATCGAACGCGGCACGGTCATCGTGAAGGATGGCCAGATCGTCGCCGCCGGTGCCGACGTGGCCATTCCCGCTGGCGCGCGCGTCTGGAAACTGCCGGGGCGCAGCATCTATGCCGGCTTCATCGACATGGCCAGCCTGGCCGGCGTGCCCGCCTCCTTGCGCCCGCAGCGAGGCCCGGCGGCAGCAGCGGGCACCGCACTGGCTGGCCGCAGCGCCGCGAGCCGCAATGCGCAGGTCCATCCCGAGCAATCGGTGGCCGCAGTGCTTGAGCTCAAGGCCGACGAGCTGAAGGCCTCGCGCGAACTGGGCTTCACGGCGCTGCTGTCGTCGCCTGCACATGGCATCTTCCGCGGGCAAAGCGCCCTGCTCTCTGCCGGCGAAGGCACGGACGCCAAGAATCTCTTGATCGCCAGCGACGTCGCCCAGCATCTCTCGCATGAGTTCGAACGCGGCCGCAGCGGCGGCTATCCGAACTCCTTGATGGGCGCCATCGCGCTCTCGCGGCAGACCTGGTGGGACGCGCGTTGGTACGGTCAAAACGCTGCTGGCGGCGAACGCCGCGAGCACAACAGCTCGCTGGCGGCGCTGCAACCCGCGGTGCAAGGCAAGCAGCCCGTGGTCTACCAGGCCGACGATGAACAAGACTTCCTGCGCATTGCCAAGGTGCGCGACGAGTTCAAGCTCAAGGTCATCCTGCAGGGCAATGGCTATGAGTACCGCCGCGCCGCCCAACTGAAGAGCCTCGGCATGCCCGTGATCGTGCCGCTGGCCTATCCGGCCGCGCCCGAGGTCGAGAACCCGGACCTGGCGGCCGATGTCTCCCTGCAGCAGTTGCAGCACTGGGAACTGGCGCCGAGCAATCTTTCGGTGTTGGCTGGCGCTGGCGTCGAATTCGCCGTCAGTCCGCGCGGCCTGACGGATGCCAAGCGCGACTTCTGGCCGCGGCTGCGCCAGGCCGTCAAGCGCGGCTTGAGCGCCGATGCTGCCTTGGCCGGCCTCACAACAGTGCCTGCAAGGTTGATCGGCCAGCAACAGCGTCTGGGCCAGATTGCCCCGGGCCAGATCGCCAACCTGGTGGTCGCCAGCGGCGACCTGTTCGGCAGCGAGTCGGCCGAGATCGAGCTGGCCTTTGTCGATGGCCGCGCCATGCCTACCGAAGCCTGGCAGCGCAAGGATGTGCGCGGCCAATGGAAGCTCACCGGCGTTGACAAGCCCTTGCTGATTGCCGGCACGGCCGCACGCCCACAGGTGAAGCTCGACGGCAAGACCTGCGAAGGCCATTGGCGTGGCGATCAACTCCATCTGCGCTGGCCTTGTGCCGCAGGTGAATCGGCCAGTTGGCTGACGCTGCGCCTGCAGGGCGAGCGCTTGGTTGGCGACACGCTGACGGCCGAGCGCGAGAAGCCGCATGCAGAAGCGCCGGCGAAGGTCGAACCCAAGGTCGAGCTGGCTTCGCTGCAGCGCTTTCCGGCAGGCGCCTACGGCGTCACTCCACCGGAGTCGAAACTGCTGCTCATCAAGGGCGCCACGATCTGGACCAGCGGCCCGGCCGGCAAGCTTGAAAACGCGGACATGCTGGTACGTGACGGCAAGATCGTGCAGATCGGCCAGATCAACAGCCTCTCCGGCGGCCCGGCAACACCCCAGGGCGTCACGATCCAGGTCATCATGGCCCAGGGCATGCACCTGACGCCGGGCATCATCGACGCGCACTCGCACACGGCCATAGCCCGCGGCGTCAACGAAGGCACGAGCTCGATCACCGCTGAAGTGCGCGTGGCCGACGTGATCGATGCCACCGACATCAACATCTATCGCGAGCTGGCCGGCGGCCTCACCGCAGCCAACCTCCTGCATGGCTCTGCCAACACCATTGGCGGCCAGAACCAGGTGATCAAGCTGCGCTGGGGGCTGGACGCGGAAGGCCTGAAGTTCAAGGAGGCGGCTCCAGGCATCAAGTTCGCACTGGGCGAGAACGTCAAGCAATCGAACTGGGGCGACGGCAACAACACCCGCTACCCGCAGACGCGCATGGGCGTGGAGCAGCTGCTGCGCGACGCCTTCCAGGCCGCTCGCGAATACGAAGGCCGCTGGGCCGAATTCAAGCGCAACCCCAAGGGCAGCGAGCCGCCGCGCCGCGACCTGCAGCTCGACACGCTGGTCGAACTCCTGCATCGCAAGCGCGAGATCCACATCCACTCCTACCGGGCGGATGAGATCCTGATGTTCACCAAGATCGCCAAGGAGTTCGGCCTCAAGGTGGCCACCTTCCAGCACGTGCTCGAAGGTTACAAGGTCGCGAAGGAAATCGCCGAGATCGGTGCCGGCAGCTCGACGTTCTCCGACTGGTGGGCCTACAAGATGGAGGTCGTGGACGCGATTCCGTTCAACGGCGCCATGATGCAGAAGGTCGGTGTCAATACCAGCTTCAACTCGGACAGCAACGAGCTGGCCCGGCGCCTCAACACCGAGGCGGCCAAGGCCGTGCGCTACGGAGGCTTGAGTGAAACCGAGGCCCTGAAGTTCGTCACCATCAACCCGGCCAGGCAGCTGGGCGTGGGCGATCGCACCGGCTCGCTCGAAGTGGGCAAGGACGCCGACTTCGTGCTCTGGAACGGCAACCCGCTGGCCACCACCAGCCGCGCCGAAGAGACCTGGATCGAGGGCCGCCGCTACTTCAGCCGCAGCGAAGACGCCAGGCTGCGCGCTCAGCACCGCGCCGAGCGCGAGCGCCTGCTGTCCAAGGCCATCACGGCGCGCCTCGGCATGGGCGGCAACGCAGCCACGGCCCGGCCTGGCGCCACGCCGGGCAGTGAGTCGCCCACGCGGCTGGCGCTGGATGAAGCCCGCCTGCAGCAATGGCTGCATGAGCAAGCCCGCTATGCCGAGAGCTACGGCAACGGCGAATGGCACGAATGCACCGAGGAGATCCACCAATGATCAAGACCACGACTCGAATGGTCGGCGCCGTCGCCCTGCTGCTGGCCAGCCTCGCCGACGTCACGCAAGCCAATCCCAATGTGCCGCCGCCGGCACAGGCCAAACCTCTGCTGATCAGCAATGCCACGCTGCACACGGTCAGCGGGCCGGTGCTCAGCAATGGCCGCATGCTGGTCGAAGGCGGGCGCATCAAGGCGATTGGCGGTGCGGAGCTCGCCGCACCGGCCGGCGCCCAGGTCATCGACCTGAAAGGCCGCCATGTCTACCCCGGCATGGTTTCAGCCAATACGGTGATGGGTCTTGTGGAAGTGAGCGCGGTGCGCGCCACGGTGGACACAGCAGAAACCGGTTCGATCAATCCGAATGCCCGCGCGCTGGTCGCCATCAATGCCGACAGCGACATCATCCCGGTCACCCGTGCAAGCGGCGTCCTGACCGTGCTTTCGGTGCCGCAACCGCGCGCCGGCACGGGCCTGCTGGCGGGCACGTCCGCTCTGGTCCAGCTCGATGGCTGGAACTGGGAAGACATGGCGATCCGCCCCGAGGTGGGCCTGCATGTGAGCATGCCCACGATGCGCACGGCCGCCAGCGTCTTCGCCACCTCTGAAGCGCCGCGCGACGAGCTGCGCCGCACCGTGACGGCCAAGTTGAGGTTGCTGGACGAAGTGTTCGAGTCGGCCGCCGCCTATGCCAAGGCCAAGGCTGCCGACGCGAAGACCCCGCTCGACACCCGCTGGGAAGCGATGCTGCCCGTGGTGCGCGGAGAGCGGCCGGTATTCATCGACGCCAACGACCGCTGGCAGATCCGCCAGGCGCTGGAGTTCGCTGATCGCTTCAAGCTGAAGATCGTGATCGTCGGCGGCGCCGATGCGGCCGTGTTCGCCAATGAACTCAAGGCCCGCGACATCCCCGTGGTGATCGGCTCGCTGAACCGCCTGCCCCTGCGCCGCGACGACGATGTGGACGCAATCTTCCGCTTGCCGGCCGAGCTGGCCCGTGCGGGCGTGCGCTTCTGCATCGCGCGCGAAGACCGCGACCCGTCGAACGAGCGCAACCTCGGCTTCGAGGCCGGCCAGGCCGTGGCTTTCGGCCTGCCCGCCGATGAGGCGCTGAAGGCGATCACGCTCTACCCCGCGCGCATCCTCGGTGCCGAGAACCTGCTCGGCTCGCTTGAGGTCGGCAAGCTGGCCAGCTTCTTCGTCAGCGACGGTGACCCGCTGGACATTCGCAGCAATGTCGAGCGCATCTTCATCCAGGGCCGCGAGATCGAGCTGAAGGACAAGCAGACGGGCCTGCGCGACAAGTACCTGCAGCGCTACCTGCGCTGAACTGGTGATGAGCAGGCGCTGAAGTTGCTCTAGCTTTCCACGCGAACAAAGGTCGCGAAGCGCGGCAGCCCGCTGTTGGTCAGGCCGCGAAATCGGTAGCGCACCAGGCTGCCAACCGGCGGCGGCGCTCGGCGGTCCCCTTCGCTGAGCCCGCTGCCAATGCTGAACTCCCGACCCTCGGGGCTGCGCACCCGCAGTGCCCCGAGCATGCCGCTCAGCCGGCCCTGGCCGGGCTCGTGGGCGATGACGGTGGCTTCGCTGTCGTCAATCGGCTTGAGCTTGAGCAGAAGCTCGCTGCGGCCGCTTGCGTAGGCCGCGTCAGCCCGATGCAGCATCAAGCCCTCGCCGCCTGCTGCCACGACCTCTCGCAGCCGCTTGTGCAGGGCCGCAGGTGTTTCGATGCGCGCCTGCTCCACGGCTTGCAGCCCCGCCCACGCCACAGTTTCGGAAATGCTCGTCAGCGCCGCCACGCGCTGCTCGAAGCCCCCCGGCGCGTCCGGCAGCTCGAACAGCATGTAGCGCACCGAGCGCCATTCGGCATCCAGCGGCACATTGCGGCGCACGGCAGCTGAGAGGGCCTCGAAACGCCCACGCGCCATCCACAACTCACCGTCCAGCGGCCGTGAGGGCAAGCGCGCGGTGAACCAGTCTGGCGCCGCAATCTCGATGCCGCTGCGAAACAGCAGGCGGCGGCCAGTCCAGAAGGCGCGCACGCCGTCGAGCTTTTCGCTGACCAGATAGCCCTGCGGGTCCAGCCTGGCCGGCGCGTTCTGAGCGAGCAGCAGCGCTGGCGCCTGCGCCGCCGAGGAATCGCCCGCCAGCCATGCCTGGGCGAGCGCGCACAGCAGCACACGCCGGGAAAGCTTTGTCATGTCTGTCTCCTCCTCGCCCTCTGGATCGGGGCGTGGCGAGATTCTGATCATCTGGCCTCGCAGCCGCGTCCCGAACTTGATGGAGAGGGCTTGGCGTCCGGCGATCCGCAGCCAGCCAGAGGTCAGCCTGGTGGAGCGATCTGCTCGGCCCAGTCGTAGAGCGCGCCGAGGATGGCCTGGCCACGCTCGTCCGCGTTTTCGCTCAGGGCGTCGACCTGCTCGAAGAAGGCCGACAGCGTGGTTGCCCCGCCCTCGCCGCCATGCAGGCGGGCCGCGCAATGCTCGGTCCAGCGCTGCTGCTCGCTGCTGCTCAAGGTGGCCGGGAAGTTGCGAGCTCGCCAGCGGAACACCAGTTCCTCCAGCCGATCATCCTGGAACGAGAGCTTGCCTTGCGAGGCCCGGTCAGCCACTTGCTCCGGGCTCATGCCCAGCAAGCGCTGCAGGGCACGCCGATCGTCTGGCGAGACGAAGCCGCCATAGAGGTCTTCATCGACATCGATCGGCGCCGCACCATCCGGGCGCTTGAAGACTTCGCCCCACAAGCCATCCAGCACGCGGCCCTTCTCTGCCAGCAGCTGCGCATGGGCCAGGCCACGTGCCTGGTCAAAGCCCCAGCGCTCGGCCATGGCTGGCGAGAGTGTCTTCAGGTTGCCGATGACGATGGGCGACTTGTTGACATGGATGCTCTTGATCGGCAGCCGCGTCACGCCCTCGGGCAGATCGGCCTGCTTGACGAACATGCGCTCGCGGATGGCGGTGGCGTTCAGCGTCAGGAGCTCGCTCGGGTCTTCGCTGCAGTCCCAGACGATCAGCTCGTTCTTGTTGGTCGGGTGCGGCGCCAGCGGCCAGACCAGCGCGATGCAGCCACGCTCGGGCCCGTACATGCCGGAGATGTGCAGAAAGGGCTTGCCCACGCCGATCTCTGCCCAGACGGCTTCCTTCTTGCGCAGCTTCACGCAGAAATCCCAGAGCTTGGGCTGCGCCGACCTGATGAGGCGCGCCAGCGCAATGGTGGCCCGCACGTCGGACAGCGCATCGTGCGCCGCCTCATGCGCCAGGCCGTTCGCCACAGTGAGGTGCTCCAGCTTGAACGAGGGGCGGCCATCCTCATGCTTGGGCCACGCCATGCCTTCGGGCCGCAAGGCGTAGGCGCAACGCACCACGTCCAGCAGGTCCCAGCGGCCACAGCCGTTCTGCCACTCGCGTGCGTAGGGGTCGCGCAGGTTGCGCCAGAACAGGAAGCGCGTGACCTCGTCGTCGAAGCGGATGGTGTTGTAGCCCAGGCCCACGGTGCCAGGCCTGGCCAGCTGGTCTTCGATGGCCGCCGCGAACTCATGCTCGGGCAAGCCCTGCTCGGCGCAGAGCTGCGGCAGGATGCCGGTCAGGAGGCAGGACTCGGGGTCGGGCAGGTTGTCGGTGGGCGGCTGGCAATAGAGCATCAGCGGCTCGCCGATCTCGTTCAACTCCTCGTCGGTGCGGATGCCGGCAAACTGCGCCGGCCGGTCGCGGCGCGGCACCCGGCCAAAGGTTTCGTAGTCGTGCCAGTAGAAGCTGATTTCTTGCATGGGCGGCACGATAGCAGCATGCGAGCCAGGCCAGTCCTCAGGCGTGAGGACGGGCCGGCTCAGACACCCAGGGTCTGCCTCAGGAATTTCTCAAGCGCCGCGTGCAGCTCGAGGCGATAGCCCTGGTGGCTCAGGTAGTGATCGCCATGTTGCTGCCGGATCAGCTGGTGCGGCTTCCCTGCCGCCTTCAGCGCTTCGGCCATCTTCTCGGAGTGCCGGTAGTGGACGACCCGGTCGTGCGTGCCATGCACCAGCACCACCGGCACCTTGATGCGTGCCGCATGCAGGCAGGGTGAGTTGGCCCTGAGCAGGTCCTTGTCGTCGCGGAAGTCGCCGACCCAGGCGCGCGTCTCCTCACGCCAGCCCCATTGGCCATCGTCCTCGGCCATCTCGAGCAAGTCGGTAACCGGCGCGATGGCGAAGCCGCCACGATAGAGATCAGGCGTCTTGATCAAGCCCATCAGGGCCGCATAGCCGCCGTAACTGCCACCGACGATGACCACCCGCGCCGGATCAGCCAGGCCGCGCTTGACCAGTTCGGCAACGCCGTCCTCCAGGTCCTCCTGCATGGCGCGCCCCCATTGCCGATAGCCGGCTTCCAGGTACTTGCGGCCATAGCCCGTGGAACCGCGGAAATTGAGCTGCATCACCAGGCAGCCGCGATCGGCCATGAAGGCTGCCCGGGGGCTGAACTCCGGCCCGTCGGCGGCATGCGGGCCACCATGCGGGTAGACCACCAGCGGCAGCTTGCCACTCTTCTCATCTGTGCCAGGCGGAAAGGTCAGGAAGCCGTGCAGCTCCATCCCGTCTCGTGCCTTCATGTCGAAGGGGCGCTTGCTGGCCAGCGGCTGATCCAGCAGCTCCGGGTAGCAGTCGGCCAGCAACTCCATGCGTGCCTGCTCGCCGATGTAGCCGATGTAGAAGCACGGCGGACGACCCGGCTCGTCAGAGCGGACGACGAAAGTCCGGCCGTCGCGCGAGGCGCTGTACAACTGATTGAAGCGGTCAGGCAGCGCCTCGTCCAGCGCCAGCTGGAGCTCCTTGTAGCGTTCATCCCAGTAGAAGGAGGAGGAATCACCCAGCGCCTGCTGCCGCACGCCGACAGCCTCTCCCTTCAGGTCGTAGATCAGGCTGCCATTGAGGTCATAGCGCGGATGGGCCAGTTTCAGTTGCAACTTGGCATCCGGCTGGCGCAGGTCCAGCGTGAACACGGCCGCCAGGCCCTCATGCCGGGCCCACACATAGAGCAGGTTGGGGTCCAGTCCGAAACCCAAGGGCCACCACACGTCGGGCGAGAGCCAGCGCATCTGGCTGAGCACGCGCCAATTGCTCCCATCGGGGTCGCAGACATGAATCACGCGCTCGCGCGCGCCATGCGTCGTGCGCGCCAAGCCCAGGCGCACGCGATGGCTGTCATCGGTCATCCAGCCGTAAATGCGCTCACGCGAGTTGGAATTGCTGTAGCCGGTGCGTTCCGCCGTGTCGACATTGACCTTGAACACCGCGGGCCAGCCATTCAGTTCACTGGCCGGCAGCGTGATCAGGATGTGCTTGCCATCGCCGCGCATCCAGTCGATCACGTTGTCCTGCTCGTAGGCCCATTCGAGGTTCTTGCCGGAAGCCCCCCAGTTCTTGATCAGGTTGAGCAGGTTGCTGCCATCGGCGTTGATGGCATGCAGGCGGGTCTCCGTGGCTTCGACGTTGCCGATCAGGTTGTCCTTTTCCCTTCGGCCCGAAGGATGGCGGGTGCTGAAGACCAGTCGCTCGTTATTGACCCACTTGATCCAGTTGAACATCAACTCCAGGTTGTCTGTTCTGGCCAGGGTCTTGAAGGCACCGCCGGCGGTCGGACGAACCACGATCAGGCTGTCCTTGCCGCTGTTGACAATGGCGGCCAGCAGCTTGCCGTCGGGCGACAGGCTGAGCTGCTCCAGCAGTGGCCGGCGCGCAAAGGCCTCCATTGGCACGTGGGCGGACTTCGCGGCCTGGGCCTGGGCGCTCAGCAAGGGCAATATGCCCGACGCGGCCAGCCCGATGCCGGCACGCAAGCAATCTCTGCGTTCCATCACTCCACCCTGAATCTTGTTTTTGACGAGCGGCATTCTCACTGCGCCAAGGGCCGGCACAGCGCCGGGTTATCCATGACCTCCGGCACCGGCCGGGCGGCTTGCCGATGCACGACTTCCATGACTGCAGAGATCGCTTGGGCCCTCTGGCCATAATGCGCACTCGCCCACAGGCCTGACCCGCAACCGATGAACGCAGACTCGCGCAAGTTCCCCTGGCCCGACTACCTCAGCTCGCGCGGCTTCTCGCCCAGGCGCGTGGCCTTGATCGTTGCAGGCCTGATCGGTGGCCTCATGCTCTTGCTCACCATCACGGCGGTGCTGGTCTACCCCACCCTGCCCTCGCTGGACAAGCTGACCGACTACCACCCCAAGCAGCCGCTGCGGGTCTACACCAGCGATGGCCAGCTGATGGCCGAGTTCGGTGCCGAGCGGCGCCGCTACACGCCGCTGGACCAGATCCCCAAGCGCACCAAGGAAGCGCTGCTGGCGGTGGAAGACACCGAGTTCTATCACCACGACGGCATCTCCTTCAGCGGCATCGCGCGGGCTGTCGTGGCCAATCTGGCCAACCCCTTCGCCGAGAAGAAGAAGGGCGGTGGCTCGACCATCACGCAGCAGCTGGCGCGCGACATGTACCTGACCAAGCGCCAGCCCTACTGGCGCAAGTTCGTGGAGATCCTGCTGGCGCTGAAGATCGAGAGCCAGCTCAGCAAGGACCAGATCCTCGAGATCTACATGAACCACATCTACCTCGGCCAGCGCGCCTACGGCTTTGCGGCCGCGTCCGAGGCCTATTTCGGCAAGCCGCTGGCTGAACTCTCGATTGCCGAGACCGCGATGCTGGTGGGCCTGCCGCAGAACCCCTACTACGCCAACCCGATCAGCAATCTGCAGCGCGCCAAGCGCCGCCAGCTGGTGGTGCTGGAGCGCATGGCCGATACCGGCATGATCAGCCCGGATGATCATGAAGCAGCCAAGAAGGAGAAGCTGCACATCCGCACGCCGCAAGACCAGCGCCTGCACGCCGAGTACGCGGCCGAGATGGCGCGCCAGGTCGTGTTTGCCCAGTACGGCGAGGAGAGCTACACCCGCGGCATCAACGTCTACACCAGCCTGGTGGGCGAGCAGCAGCAAGCCGCCTACAAGGCGCTGCGCAAGACCTTGATGGACTACGAGCGCCGCAAGGGCTATCGCGGCCCGGAAGGCCAGGTCGAGCTGCCGGATGACGCCGGCGAGGAAGACACCGCCGTCAGCCATGCGCTCTCCGAGCATCCCGACAACGATGACCTCCGTGCCGCCGTGGTCACGGCAGTGGCGCCTGGCAGACTCAGGGCCAGCCTGCAAAGTGGCGACGACATCACGATCACTGGCGAGGGCCTGCGCCTCGTGCAGCATGCGATGTCTGAAAAGGCCAGGGCCAGCCTGCGCGTCAGCCGCGGCTCCATCATCCGCGTGATGCGCGGTGCGCCGACCCGGGCCGAGCCGCAAGGCGCCTGGCTGGTGGTGCAGTCGCCCGAGGCGGAAGGCGCTTTCGTGGCGCTGGAGCCGGGCACAGGCAAGGTCCATGCGCTGGTGGGCGGCTTCGATTTCTCGCGCAACAAGTTCAATCACGCCACCCAGGCCTGGCGCCAGCCGGGCTCCAGCTTCAAGCCGCTGGTCTACTCCGCGGCGCTGGAGGCCGGGCTGACGCAGGAGACGGTCGTCAACGACGAGCCCATCGTCATCGGCGACTGGGAGCCCAAGAACTACGAGAGCCAGTACGACGGCCCTCTGTCCGTGCGCCAGGCGCTGGCCCGCTCGAAGAACATGGTCACCGTGCGTGTGATGCAGATGCTGGGCGCGAGCCCGGTGCGCGACTGGGCCGGCCGATTCGGGCTGGACGTGGACAAGCAGCCCGACAACCTGACGCTAGGCCTGGGCTCGGGCTCGGTCACGCCGATGCAGATGGCGCAGGCCTATTCGGTGCTGGCCAATGGCGGCTTCCGCGTGGCGCCGGTGATCATCGAGCGCATCACCGATGCCAAGGGGCAGGTCTTGTTCGAAGCTGCCCCCACGGCGCCGACTGAAGAGCAGCGCGCCATCTCCGAGCGCAACGCCTTCGTCATCGCCGACCTGCTCCAGGAAGTGACGCGCAGCGGCACCGCGGCCCGGGCCCAAGCTGCGCTGCATCGCCCCGATCTCTATGGCAAGACCGGCACGACGAATGATGCGGTGGATGCCTGGTTCGTCGGTTTCCAGCCCAGCCTGGTGGCCGCCGTCTGGATCGGCCATGACAACCCCAAGCCCATGGGCGACCGGGAATCAGGCGGCGGCCTCGCCCTGCCTGCCTGGATCGACTTCATGGCGGTGGCCTTGCGTGGCATGCCGGTGGCCGAAATCAAGCCACCCGACGAGGGCCTGCTGCGCCAGGGCAGTGGCTGGGTGTTCGAGGAGTATGCAGGCGAAGCCGGGCTGCAGCGCCTGGGCTTCCCGTCGGAAACCGCCCCGCCGCCAGCTGCGGCGGCATCCGGGCCCGGCTAGAGCTTTTTCGCGATCACGCTGCCGATCGAGTAGCCAGCGCCGAAGGAGCAGATCACGCCCACGTCGCCCGGCTGCATGTCGGCGCGATGGCGGTGGAAAGCGATGATCGAGCCCGCCGAGGCGGTGTTGGCGAATTCGTCGAGGATCAGCGGCGCCACGTCAGAGCCTGCCTGAACTGTCGATTCAGCGCCCACCAGCTTCTTGATCACCAGCTGGTTCATGCCCAGGTTCGCCTGGTGCAGCCAGTAGCGGCGCACAGCTGTGGGCTCCTTGCCCAGCGCGGCCAGATGCGCCTCGATGTGGGCGGCGGCCATGGGCACCACTTCCTTGAACACCTTGCGGCCTTCCTGGCGGAAGGTCTTGTCGCGGCCGTTCGGGTCGCTGTCTTCCATCCGGTTCATGAAACCGAAGTTGTTGCGGATATTGTTCGAGAACTGCGTGACCAGCTTGGTACCCAGCACTTCCCACTGGTCCTTCGAGGTGGCCGAATCGGCTCGCTCGACGATCACGGCGGTGCACACGTCACCGAAGATGAAGTGGCAGTCGCGGTCCTTCCACTCGAGGTGGGCGGAGGTGATTTCGGGGTTGACCACCAGCACACACTTGGCCGAACCGCTCTTCACGGCATTGACAGCCTGCTCGATGGCAAAGGTGGCCGAGGAGCAGGCGACGTTCATGTCGAAGCCATAGCCACCCGCGCCAATGGCCTGCTGGATTTCGATGGCCATCGCCGGATAGGCGCGCTGCATATTGGCGCTGGAGCAAAGCACGGCATCGATGTCGGCGCCGGTCTTGCCGGCCTGGGCCATCGCGTCCTTGGCCGCCACGACGGCGATCTCGGCCATCAGCGAGATCTCGTCGTCCGGACGTTCCTGGAAACGCGGGTACATGCGGGTCGGGTCGAGCACGCCGCCCTTTTCGATCACATAGCGCTGCTTGATGCCCGAGGCCTTCTCGATGAACTCGACGCTGGAGTGCGTCAGCGCAGGATGGGTGCCGGCGGCAATGGCAGCCGCGTTCTCGGCGTTCTGCAGGTCCACATAGGCGTTGAAGGCAGCCACCAACTCCTCGTTGGTGATGGTGTGCGGCGGCACATAGATGCCGGTGCCGCTGATGACGACTGCGTTGTTGCTCATGTTTTCCTTCTAGGAAGCTGCCGATTCTGGGCGTGATTTTACCGATTGGTGCGTGTATGCCCGAAAGCGGGGCGCAGATGCGTAGAATCGGGCACCGGGCCCAAATTTAGGACCCGGTTTTCTTATGGCCACCCTGCCCCGCCGCAGGGCCTCGGCAAGGCAACCGGTTTCCTGGTCAAGCGCTCGCAGCCCCGGGCCTGCACTGCACAACGCAGCCCGAATGCGAACTTGGAAATCTCATGGAAATCTTCGATTACGACAACATCCTCCTGCTGCCGCGCAAATGTCGGGTGGACAGCCGCGCCGAATGCGACACCTCGGTGGAGCTCGGCCAGCATCGCTTCAAGCTGCCGGTGGTGCCGGCGAACATGAAGACGGTGGTCGATGAGCACATCACCGAATGGCTGGCCGCCAACGGCTACTTCTACGTGATGCACCGCTTCGACCTCGATAACGTGGCCTATGCGGCTTCGATGCGCGACAAGGGCCTGATCGTGTCGCTCAGCTCGGGCGTCAAGCCGGCCGACTACGAGGTGATCGACCGCCTGGCGGCCGAAGGCGTGGGCGCCGACTACATCACGATCGACATCGCCCACGGCCATGCTGACAGCGTGCAGCGCATGATTGCCCACATCAAGCACAAGCTGCCCGACACCTTCGTGATCGCCGGCAATGTGGGCACGCCCGAAGGCGTGATCGACCTCGAAAACTGGGGCGCCGATGCCACCAAGGTTGGCATCGGCCCGGGCAAGGTCTGCATCACACGCTTGAAGACGGGCTTTGGCACTGGCGGCTGGCAGCTCTCGGCCCTGAAGTGGTGTGCCCGCGTGGCCACCAAGCCCATCATTGCCGACGGTGGCATCCGCCACCATGGCGACATTGCCAAGAGCGTGCGCTTCGGCGCCTCGATGGTGATGATCGGCTCGCTGTTCGCTGGCCATGAGGAGTCTCCCGGCCAGACGGTCGAGGTCGACGGCAAGCGCTACAAGGAGTACTACGGCTCCGCGTCCGACTTCAACAAGGGCGAGTACAAGCACGTCGAGGGCAAGCGCATCCTCGAGCCGGTCAAGGGCAAGTTCACCGACACCGTGCGCGAGATGCAGGAAGACCTGCAGAGCTCGATCTCTTATGCGGGCGGGCGTTCACTGAGCGATCTGAAGAAGGTGAACTACGTGATCTTGGGTGGAGAGAACGCAGGCGAACACCTCTTCATGTGATCGCCGCGAAGCGGGTCAAGGCGCTGCCTTGGCCGGCTTCGGATAGTGCTTCATCACGTCGATGGGCGCCGCATACGAGGACGTCCAGGTCTGCTCATGGAGCGCTGCCACGCGAGCGGCCATGGCCTTGTCGCGCAGCACGATCTCGAGGTTGCGCGACTTGTCGAAGTAGCCGCCGCTCCAGTTGCTGGTGCCCACCCAGGCCAGCTCGCCGTCGATCACCATGGTCTTGGTGTGGATCACGCGCGCAAACGGAATGAAGCCCGTGGAGGCCTGCGGCAGCGTGACGATGCGGATCTCGATGCCGGGCAGCATGGCCAGGCTCTTCAGGTGGTCGATGGGCGGCTCCTCGGTGTTCCAGTTCGACACCATGAGCTTGACCTTGACGCCCCGAGCCACGGCCGAGCGCACCGCGTTGTCGATCACCGCATAGAACGGCCTGCGGCCCGGCGCGTAGCTCAGCGGCGCATAGTCCATCACCTGCACCCGCACCTCGCTCTTGGCCTCGGCGAGCAGACGCGGCAATACCTCTTCCGAATCGCCAACGCCCGGCGGATTCCAGGCTCGCGGGCTGGAAAGCAGAAAGGCCTTCTGCGTGATGTCGAAGGCTTCGGCCGGCTGAGGCAGCACCGGCACAGTCTTGCCGGCGGCCAACAGGGCCTGCGCCTGCCAGTCCTGTTCGAAGATGGCCTGGATCTTGGCGACCATCACGGGTTCGCTGATGCGCAGACCGGTCTCATGGATGTGCTTCAAGGCGCGCCAGTCGAAGTTCTGGCTGCCGACGAAGGCCTGCTTGCCGTCCACGATGAAGTACTTGGCGTGAATGATGCCGTTGCCGCTGAGCTTGTTGTAGTCGAGCAGGCGAAAGTCGATGCCCGGGATCTTCTTCAGCCGCTCCAGCGTGGCCGGCACCGACAGGCGCTGGCCTTTGTCTTCCATCAGGAAGCGGATCTTCACGCCTCGGGCCGCGGCCGCTTCCAGGCGATCGATCACACCCTCCAGCACTTCGCCGGGCTCGCCCGCGACGTAGAACTGGGCAACGACGATTTCCTTCTTCGCAGCGTCGAACATCTCGCGCCAGACCTGCACCGGTTCGCGCAGATCGGGCGTGGCCAGCGCGGTTTCGACCGGCACGGTGTGGACCAGCTCGAAACCGGGAATGCCGAAATCGGCGCGGGATTGGCTTGCGCCAAGGACGGCAAGGACGAGAGCAAGAAAGCGCAGGGTCGGACGCATGGAGCAACAGCCTTCAACAAACAAGTTCAAGGCTGCAATGTAGCGCTCAGGCCAAGCTCACCGCCACCTCGAGGCCAGGATGTGCGTTGCGCAGCTCCAGCCGTGTGCCGTGGGCTGCCGCCACCAGCTTGCACAGGCTCAGGCCCAGGCCGACACCGCCCTCGTTGCGGCTGCGTGCCGCGTCGGGTCGAAAGAAGGGTTCGCCCAACTGGCCCAGGGCCTCGGGCGGCACGCCGGGGCCGTGGTCACGCACCACGAGCCGCACGCCCTGCCCTGCGCGGCTCAGGGCCACACTGACCGGCCCGCGCGCCGCATCGTTGTGTCTCAGCGCGTTGGCGACCAGGTTGCGCAGCAGCAGCTGGACACGCATGGCGTCCACCGCCAGCAGCGGCAGCCCCGGCTCGATCTGCAGCGCCACCTCAGCGTCCACGCTTTCTCGCACCAAGGCAGCGAGATCGCATTTACGAAGCTGCAAGGCACTGTGGCCGCTGCCCAGTCGCTCACTTTCCAGCAAGGCCGAGATCAAATCGCGCATCTCGCCCAGCTCATGCAAGAGCGCCTCTTTGGATTCACTCTCGTCGATCAGTTCCGCATGCAGGCGCGCCCGGGTCAGGGGGCTGCGCAGCTCGTGGCTCATCGCCAGCAGCAAGGCCCGCTTCCCGTCCAGCATGGCCTGGATGTCTGACGCCATCTGGTTGAAACGATGCGCCAGATCACCGAGTTCATCACGATGAAAGTAGCGGATGCGGTGCTCCAGGTCGCCACGGCCAAAGGCCTCGACCCCCGCCGCCAGCGCCCGCAAGGGCCTCAGCATGCGGCGGATCGCACCGAAGGCCAAGCCAATCACCAGGAACAGCAGGAAGCCGGCCACGACCATGCCATAGCGGCCCTCCTGAACGCCCCAGAGGATCAGCCCCCCCAGCGCGGCCAGCACGATGAAGACGGCAATCAGTCGTGCGCCAATGGAATGCTTGAAATGCGCATGGTGCCGGTGCCAGCGGTCATGCCAACGCTGACGCGCACGCAGCCGCCACATCAATGGGCGCTTGCGGCTCAATTGAATGCGTCGCTTGAGCCGGAGCTTCATCCGGTGCTTGGTCCGGTGCTTCACCTCGCGGCGGCAGGCAGCCGGCTCGACCCTCATTGCCCACGCCCCGGCAAGGCAAAGCAATAGCCGGCATTGCGCAGCGTCTTCAAGGCTTCCAGGGGCTCCAGCTTGCGGCGCAGGCGGCTCACCAGTATGTCCACGGCACGTGTGTAGAGATCGGCCTCCTGCCCGCGCAGCCGGTTGAGGATCTCGTCGCGCGAGAACACGCGGCCGGGCTCGCGGGCCAAGAGCAGCAAGAGCTCGTACTCGGTGCTGGTCAGCTCCAGCAAGCTGGCACCACATCGCACCTCGCGCCGCGCCGTGTCGATCTCCAGGCCCTCGAAGAGCAGCTGGGCGCTGGCCGATGAAGACGCCAGACGGGTGCGCCGAAGTATGGTCTGCAACCGTGCCGCCAGTTCGCGTGGTTCGAAGGGCTTGGCCAGGTAGTCGTCGGCACCCAGCTCCAGGCCGACCACGCGGTCGGTCAGGTCGCCACGGGCGGTGAGCATCAGGACGGGCATGTCGCGCCAGGGTTCGGAACCAGCGCGCAGCCGCTTGCAGAACTCGAAGCCGTCCATCTCGGGCAGCATGCCGTCGAGAATGAGCGCATCGAAGCGCTGGGCCTTGAGACGCTGCAGCGCCGCGCTGGGCCGCGTGACCGCTTCGAGCTCGAAGTCGAAGCGCTTCAGGTACTGGGCCAGTGGGGCGGACAGCGCCTCGTCGTCGTCGATCAGGAGCAGGCGGTGCATCGCTTCATTGTGCCCGGCGGCCCAGGCGGCTACGCAGCAGGAAGCGCAGGGCCTGCTGCTGGTCAAAGTCCAGGCCGTCGAAGAAGTCTGCGGCGGCATCGATCAAGGCCGGGCCGGCATCTCTCAGCGCGTCCAGCCGGGCGTTGAAGATCTCGCGCGCCGCTGCCCGGTCGAAGTTCTCGCTGGCCACCAGGTCTTGCACGCCAGCCGGCGACAGCGCCGTGCGCAGCCCGCGACGTTGGCGCTGGGCCAAGCTCAGCAACTCGTCAAGTTGCCGCTGCTGGGCCGTGGTCAGGTCCAGGTGGCTGGCCACTTGGTCGACGCGGTCCTCAAGGCTTTGGGATGCATGACCGTGGTGGCGATGGTCGAATCCATGGTGGTTGGCGTGACCATGGTTACGGCCGTTGCGATGGAACAGGCTCATGGCAAGGAATCTCATCATCGTGTCTCTCGTGGCGTCTGGGATGGGGCGAATGATTCCCGTCCCCGCCGTGCGGGGCATCTCGCTGCCGTATCGCTGGGTTTCGTTTTGTATCCAGCCAGGAGGCGCCCTCTACAATCGCCCCTCCCCCGTAGCCATTGATCTGGCGGCCCCTCAGGCCGCCCGCGAGCCATGACCGAACTTGCCAAGTCCTTCGAACCCGCCGCCCTGGAAGCCCATTGGGGCCCGCTGTGGGAGTCCCAGGGCCTCTACAAGCCATCGCTGGACACGAGCCGCGAGTCCTTCTGCATCCAGCTGCCGCCGCCCAACGTCACCGGCACGCTGCACATGGGCCATGCGTTCAACCAGACCATCATGGACTCGTTGACCCGCTACCACCGCATGCTCGGCCACAACACGCTGTGGGTGCCGGGCACCGACCACGCCGGCATCGCCACGCAGATCGTGGTGGAGCGCCAGCTGCAGGAGAAGGGCCAGAACCGGCATGAGCTCGGCCGCAAGAACTTTGTTGCCCGCGTCTGGGAGTGGAAGGAGCAGAGCGGCAACACCATCACGCGCCAGATGCGCCGCATGGGCGACTCGGTGTCCTGGGAGCATGAGTACTTCACGATGGACGAGAAGCTCTCGTCCGTCGTCACCGACACCTTCGTCAAGCTCTTCGAAGAAGGCCTGATCTACCGCGGCAAGCGCCTGGTGAGCTGGGACCCGATCCTGAAGTCGGCCGTGTCCGACCTCGAGGTCGAGAGCGAGGAGGAAGACGGGTCTCTCTGGCACATCCGCTATCCGATGGCCGAAGGAGCTGAGTCGCTGGTGGTTGCCACCACCCGCCCCGAGACCATGCTGGGCGACACCGCCGTGATGGTGCACCCGGAAGACGAGCGCTACACCCACCTGATCGGCAAGCAGGTGCGCCTGCCCATCACCGGCCGCCTGGTGCCGGTGATCGCCGACGACTACGTGGACAAGGATTTCGGCACCGGCGTCGTGAAGGTGACGCCGGCGCACGACCAGAACGACTACCAGGTCGGCCTGCGCCACAAGCTGCCGATGCTGACCATCTTCACGCTGGAAGCCAAGGTCAATGACGAGGCGCCTGAGGCCTATCGCGGCCTGGACCGCTTTGTGGCCCGCAAGAAGATCGTGGCCCAGCTGGAAGAAGAAGGCCTGCTGGTCGAGGTCAAGAAGCACAAGCTGATGGTGCCGCGCTGCGCCCGCACCGGCCAGGTGATCGAGCCGATGCTGACGGACCAGTGGTTCGTGGCGATGACGAAAGCTGGCGCCAACGGCAAGAGCATTGCTGACGAAGCCATCGAGGTCGTGGACTCGGGCGAGGTGAAGTTCGTGCCCGAGAACTGGGTCAACACCTACAACCAGTGGATGAAGAACATCCAGGACTGGTGCATCTCGCGCCAGCTCTGGTGGGGCCACCAGATCCCGGCCTGGTACGACGAAGACGGCAAGGTCTACGTGGCCAAGACAGAAGCTGAAGCTCAGGCGAAGGCGCCCGGCAAGACGCTGACCCGCGACGAAGACGTGCTGGACACCTGGTTCTCTTCCGCCATGGTGCCTTTCTCCACGCTGGGCTGGCCCGAGAAGACCATCGAGCAGGACCTCTTCCTGCCCTCCTCCGTGCTCGTGACCGGCTACGACATCATCTTCTTCTGGGTCGCCCGGATGATCATGATGAGCAAGCACTTCACCGGCAAGGTGCCTTTCAAGCATGTCTACATCCACGGCCTGGTGCTCGATGCACAGGGCAAGAAGATGAGCAAGTCCGAAGGCAATGTGCTGGACCCGGTGGACCTGATCGACGGCATCGCCCTGCCCGAGCTGCTGGACAAGCGCAGCACCGGCCTGCGCAAACCCGAAAACGCGCCCAAGGTGCGCAAGGCCACCGAGAAGGAATTCCCGGAAGGCATTCCTGGTTACGGCGCCGATGCGCTGCGTTTCACCTTCGCCTCGATGGCGACCTTGGGTCGCAGCGTCAACTTCGACTCCAAGCGCTGCGAGGGCTACCGCAACTTCTGCAACAAGCTCTGGAACGCCACGCGCTTCGTACTGATGAACACCGAAGGCCAGGACTGCGGCCTGGCGCATGAGCAAGGCCAGTGCCCACCGGGCTACATGAGCTTCAGCAAGGCAGACCGCTGGATCGCCGGCGAGCTGCAGCGCGTGGAAGCCGCCGTGGCGCAAGGCTTTGCCGAGTACCGACTGGACAACGTGGCCAGCGCCATCTACTCGTTCGTGTGGGATGAGTACTGCGACTGGTACCTGGAAATCGCCAAGGTCCAGATCCAAGATGCCAAGGATCGCGGCGACGAAGCGCAACAGCGCGCCACGCGCCGCACCCTGATCCGCGTGCTGGAAACCACGCTGCGCCTGCTGCACCCGATCACGCCCTTCATCACTGAGGAGCTGTGGCAGAAGGTGGCGCCCGTGGCGGGCCGTGGGCCCGGCACTCAGGATGGTTCGGGTCGCAAGGTGAGCGAGTACATCGTGACCGCCGCCTACCCCATCGCCGCGCTGGAGCGCATCGACCCCGCGGCCGATGCCTGGGTGGCGAACCTGAAGTCCATGGTCGGCACCTGCCGCAGCCTGCGCAGCGAAATGGGCCTCTCGCCTTCAGACCGCGTGCCGTTGCTCGTGGGTGGTGACACCGGCTTCGTCAAGGAAGCTGCCGCGATCTTGAAGACGCTGGCCAAGCTGGCCGAGGTGCAGATCATGGACGACGAAGCTGCCTTCCAGGCTGCCAGCTCGATGTCGCCGGTGCTGGTGCATGGTGACGCTCGCCTGGCCCTGAAGGTCGAGATCGACGTGGAAGCCGAGAAGGCCCGCCTGGGCAAGGAAATCGCCCGCCTGGAAGGCGAGATCGCCAAGGCCGAGGCCAAGCTCGGCAATGAAGGCTTCGTGGCGCGTGCGCCAGAGGCAGTGGTGGCGCAGGAGCGTCAGCGGGTTACGGATTTCAGCAATACCGTGAAGCGCTTGCGCGCGCAGTTGGATCAGTTGCTGGCCCGCTGAAGCGGGTTACAGCGATACCGTGAAGCGCTTGCGCGCGCAGTTGGATCAGTTGCTGGCCCGCTGAAGCGGGTTACAGCAATACCGTCACGCGCTTGCGCGCGCAACTGACTCTGTTGCTGAACCGCTGAAGCGGCTTACCGCCACCGCAGCTCGTCTGCGGGGTCCGGGAGGTCGGCCGGGAAGGTCGAGCGGAACTCTGGCGGCGGTTCCGGCGTGGCGGCGAGCAATTCGTCGATGCGGCGGGCCACGCCCCAGGCCGCGCGCGTGCGTGACTCCTTGGTCGTGCCCGAGAGGCGCGGCGTGACCTGGATGCCGGCCAGGCCATGCAAGGGCTTGCCCGGGTCCATCAGGCCGGGCTCGAGGCTGTCGAACCAGGTTGCCAGCACACGGCCCTCCTGCAGCACGCGGGCCAGCGCAGCGTCGTCCACCAGGGCCGAATGGCCGATGCAGATCAGCACCTGGCCCGGCTTGGCAAAACCGAGCACGCGTTCGCCCAGCAGGCCGCGATAGCGCTGGAAGAAGCCCAGCAGCAAAGCCACGCCGTCGCTCAGCTCCATCAGCTCGCGCAAAGGCACGGGCTCGATGCCCCATTGCGCCCAGATCGGGTCGCTCTGGTGCAGGCTCGGGTCGTAGCCGACCACGCGGGTGCCGAAAGCTGGAAGCAGCTGTGCCAGCAGCTTGGCGGCCGGCGTGATGCCTATCAGGCCTACCGTGGCGCAACCCAACTCGCGGCCGACCAGCATGCCGTCGCTGGAAAGCACAGGCACGCGACGCAACATGGCCAGCAAGCCGCCGACGACGAACTCGGCCTCGGCGCCGGCCGTGGCCGTGAGGCTGCGCACCACCTCGACACGCGCGGCCCGGCAGGCTTCGGCATCGATGTTCTCGGCACCGCCGCTCATGCGACCCACCACACGCAGGCGCGGCGCGGCGCGCAAGAGCGTGGCGTCCACCGCCACCGAGGGCGGCAGCACCACTGCCTGCACCTGATGCAGGGCCTCGCGCAGATGATGGGGCTCGGTGGCCAGGTCGGGCGCGTAATGAACGGCATGGCGCTCGGCCAGCCACTGCATCACTTCGGCCTCCAGCGGCTCGACGATCAGCATGCTCACGACGCAACGGGCTCCGCTTGTCCTGCTACGGAGACATGGGGGCCCCATGCAACAATCCCTCGCAAATTCATCTGAGAGATTTCGGGCATGGCATTCAGCACATCGGTCACAAAAGCGATCTTCCCTGTTGCAGGCTTGGGCACGCGCTTCCTGCCGGCCACAAAGGCCCAGCCCAAGGAAATGCTGCCGGTGGTCGACAAGCCGCTGATCCAGTACGCCGTTGAAGAGGCCTATGCCGCCGGCGTACGCGAAATGATTTTCGTGACCGGCCGCCACAAGCGGCCGATCGAAGACCACTTTGACATGACTTTCGAGCTCGAGGTAGCCCTTGAACAGGCGGGTAAGGCCGAGTTGCTCGAGGTGGTGCGCAGCGTCAAGCCCGACGACATGGAATGCATCTATGTGCGCCAGGCCCAGGCGCTGGGCCTGGGCCATGCCGTCTTGTGCGCACAGCGCCTGGTCGGCAATGAACCGTTCGCTGTGCTGCTGGCAGACGACCTGATGGTCGGTGAAACCCCCATCCTCAAGCAGATGGTCGAGCAGTACGCGGAATGGCGAGCCTCCATCCTCGCTGTGCAGGAAGTGCCCGCGGAACACACGCGCCGCTATGGCATCGTGGCCGGCTCGGTGGTCAATGACAAGCTGGTCGATGTGAGCCGCATCGTCGAGAAACCAGCGCCCGAAGACGCGCCCTCACGCCTGGGGGTGGCCGGCCGCTACATCCTGACGCCCGGCGTCTTCCATGAAATCGCCAACCAGCCGCGCGGCGTGGGCGGCGAAATCCAGCTGACCGACGGCATCGCAGGACTGCTCCGCCGGGAGAAGGTGTTCGCTTATCGCTACGAGGGCAAGCGCTACGACTGCGGCAGCAAGGAAGGTTTTCTGCAGGCGAATGTGGAGCTGGCGCTGGCGCATCCGCAGCTGGGGCCGGGGTTCAGGGAATACCTCAAGGGCCTGAGCCTCTGAAGCCGGTGGTGCCGCCCGGCACCACCAGAGTGGTCGAGGTCCCGGCCCGATTCCATCGCTTACAGCCGATGCGGGCCGAATCCCGTAAGCTCGGCAACACAGGCTGCACCTAGACTTTGCGACGTCCCTGCACTACCGATCCTGCCGAATGACAGACATTGACCGCCGCAAATTCCTGCTTGGTGCTGCCAGCCTGCCTGGCGCGACCCTAAGCGCCTGTGGCGGCGGAACAACCAGCCCGGCGCCGACGCCCGTTCCCAGCCCGAGTCCGACTCCTACGCCGGCCCCAACGCCCAGCACCCCCACGCCGGCACCAAGCCCGACACCCGCACCCGCGCCGCCCCCCAACAGTGGTCAGTTGAGCCTGAGCGGCCCGACCAGCGGCCTGGAGCGTTCGCTGTCCGGCCTGTTCACGGTCTCCTGCTCAGTAGCACCCGGCAGCAAGGTGCGCGTCACCCCGAGCGACGGCGCGGGTGGGCAGTTCTGGTCCTCGCTGAGTCAGGATGGCGACTATGGCTCGGTCTTCCTGAGCGCCAGCGCCCCCACGGCGACCTTTCTCTATGCGCCGGCATCGGCCGGCGCCAAGTCCATATCGCTCAACAATGACGGCGGGCTTACCAACCCGGTCGGACCGCTGTCGTACGAGGCCGTGGCGGCCACCCCCGGCTCGGCCACACCGTTCCGGCTGGTACGCGCCGGCAATACTGTGGGCCGATATGCCACGCTGCAGCAGGTCAAGGACCAGGGCGGCTGGCAGAGCGGCGACGTGGTCAAGGCCACCGGCGGCACCTACGTGGTGTACGCCACCACAGACCCGGGCAACACCACCCTGGTGACCAATCAGGGCGGCATCCAGACCGGCGTGCTGGTCGCCGACGCAGTCATCGAGTGGGAGACGCCGGGCCAGCCTATGGTGCTGGACTACAGCCGATACTGGCAGATCAACATGCTCAGCGGCGGTCAGCCTCAGCTGCTGACCATGGGCCAGTCCTGCCGCAACCTGACGGTGCGCGGCCTGCATTTCCGCGGTGCCCGGCCGCCCAAGGTCGAGAGCCGTACCGGCGCCGCCATCTGGACGACGGTGAGCTCAGCCAATGGCAGCTACCCGGCTTGCAGCCTGACGGTGGAGTACTGCAAGTTCTGGCAATGCATCGATGGCATCCACACGCAGGAGACCCATTACGGCCTCAGCACCTACGTGCGCTACAGTGTGTTTGAGGACAACAGCGACCCACAAGGCCTGCGCCACGACATCTACACCGGCCGCAATGCACTGACCTATGTGCTCGGTTGCAGCTTCCGAAAAACCCCGGGCCAAGGCTATCCGCAGGCCGGCATGGGTCATTGCATCAAGTCACGCAGCCGGGCGACCACGGTGCTCGCCTGCATGCTCGACGTGCAGATTTTCAGCGACGGCACGGGCGGCTGCGCCCAGAACATCAACACGCCCAATGGGGGCGCGGTGGTGATCGCCGGAAACGTCATCAACCACTACGGCTCGCTCAGCAACAACAACGACGGCAATTGCCTGCGCTACGGCGAAGACCAGTACCAGTTGGGCGTGGACACCAACCCCGACCCCGCGCTGAACAGCCATTCCCTGCTGCTCGCCCAGAATACGCTGCGCAAGTACAACGGACGCCCGGCGGACGGCAGCGACAAGCCGCTGATCAACCTCTACCCCACGGGCGTGGCGACCCAGTTGCTCAGCGGCGGCGGCGTTCAGATCCCCGTGACGGCCACCGTGCGCAACAATCTCGTGGCTTCGGACACTTCTCGAGCCAGCACCTTCGTTGCGCTCTACCCCGCCAATTCCGAGGTGGCGGTGGCCACGCTGGCCAACACCGGCGAGTACACCGGTGCGCCTATCAGCGGCTCGCCGGCGCTTAACGACGCCGCCTACGAATGGGCCGGTGATTTCACGCCACCGCTACCGCGCAGCGACAGCCTGCGCGGCGGCCGCTCGCGCTACCTGCCCGGGTGGCTGCCGACCACACCCTGGCGTTGGACCGAGATCCCCGGGACTCTCTGGATCGACGCCATGCGCAGTGACGGCCAGCGCCTGGCACCGGCCATCACTGACCTGGACCCCGGGCCGGCCCGCAGCTACCTGTCGACCTGGGACTACTCGGGGCCGACCTACAGCCTCAAAAACCACGAAATCTGGATGTTCGGCGGCGGCCACGCGGCCACGACCATCAATATGCTCACTCGCTGGAACCTGCACAAGGAGGTTCCAAGCCTCGAGGTCGTCAGCATGCCGACGCCCGAGGCCATGCGGAGGGCCTGGGTTTTCGGCAGCAAGCTCGCGACCACGGCCTACTTTCCCGACGGCAAGCCCTATTCACCCCATTCCTACTGGAACACGATGTATGTCGATGCGCGCGACGAGTTCGTCAGCTTCGGCATCGCCGGCCTCGCAAGCTCGGCGGACGGCATCAGCTTGTCGGGCCCCGGCTTCTCACTGCGCGACGTGGCCGGCTACCCGCGCGGGGGCGGCTGGCGGACGCCCAAGTTCTATGCCGACATTCCATCGCTGGGCGGCGTGGCACAAGAGTCCAACACCCCGCGCGCTCTGAGCCGTGACGGCTCGACGATCTACTACTGGCCACACGAGCAGGGCCTGAAGAAGTACAGCTTCGCCACGAACACACACAGCCATGTAGGGGGCAACAACGCCGCCTTCCCGAGCTTTCGGCTGGCGATCAGCGCCGACAGCAAGTCCACGATCCATGTCGGCGGAAGCAGCGGTGGCAGTGCGAACGGCTGGGACGTGGAGTACTGCGACCTGACGAACGGTGCACGCAACAAGATCACCGTGTCGGGCTACACAATCCCCACCGGCCTGCAGTGCTATGGCGTGGAATGGATAGAGCCGCTCGGCGCATATCTCACGCTGTGGATCACCGAGGGTGCGTTCAACAACGACTCGATACGCACCGATCCGAATATTTCCACCGTGGTGGTAGTGACCCTCAAGCTCAGCGGCACGACGGCGGCCACGGCCACGCTGAAGACGCTGACTGGCACGCCACCGACCAAGTGCAACAGCCTGAAGGGAATGTTCTTTGATCCGGCCTACGGCTGCCTGATAGTCGCCATGTCGCCGCTGAAGCCGCTGTTGGCGGTCAAGATCGCCTGACGGCAGACGCTCAGACCAGCACTTCGACCACGCCTGCATGCCCCAGGAAGTCCTGCGGGCTGGCGCTAGCGCCATAGGCACCCGACTGGAACACCACGACCAGGTCACCCTCCCGTGCAGCCGGCAGGTCCATCTTGTCTGCCAGAAGGTCCAGCGGCGTGCATAGCGGGCCCACGGCCGACGCGACTTCGCGCTGCGCTGCATCGGCACGGTTGCCGATCGTGACCGGGTAGTTCTTGCGCACCACCTGACCAAAATTGCCTGAAGCCGAGAGATGGTGATTGAGGCCGCCGTCGGTAACCAGGTAGACCTGGCCGCGCGACACCTTCTTGTCCAGCACGCGGGTGACGTACACGCCGGCTTCGCCGACGAAGTAGCGACCCAGCTCGATCACCAGATGCGCCTCGGGCATTTCCGTCGCGGCTCGCTCCAGCAACTGCGCCAGATTGGCACCAATGGGGGCCAGGTCCAGACGCTCCTCGCCGGGGAAATAAGGAATGCCGAAACCACCACCGAGATTCAGAAAGCGCACCGGCGCCGGTGCATCAGCAGCCAAGCGAAGTGCCAGCTCGTATGACTTTTGCTGGGCCTCGCAGATGGCCTCGGCCTTCAGGTTCTGCGAACCTGCGAACAGGTGAAAGCCCTCGAAGGCCAGACCCAGCACCCCAATGCGCGCCAGCAGTTCCGGCACCAGTTCGGCATCGACGCCAAACTGCTTCGGGCCACCGCCCATGCGCATGCCCGAGCCCTTCAGCTCGAAATCCGGATTGACGCGCACGGCCACGCGAGCCGGCAAACCCAGCTCCTTGGAAATGCCAGCCAGCAGTTCGACCTCGCGGAAGGATTCGATGTTGAGAAGCACGCCGGCCGCCACAGCCTGACGAAGCTCGGCCTCGCGCTTGCCGGGGCCGGCGAAGCTGACCTCGGCCACATCGGCACCTGCATCCAGGGCCACCTTGAGCTCGCCAGCCGAAGCAACGTCGATGCCATCGACCAGGCCTGCCATTACGCCGACGACGGCCGGCATCGGGTTGGCCTTCATCGCGTAATGCAGCTTGACGGCCTTGGGCAGCGCCAAGCGCAGCTCGGCAACGCATCGTTTCAGGAGCTCGCGGTCGTAGGCATAGAAGGGCGTTTGCCCGACTCGCGCAGCCAGGCGCGTAAGCGGAAGTCCGCCAACGACAAGTTCGCCCTGCTCGATGCGGAACTGGGACATGGGCGCGTGAACCGGCGGCGCCTTGCGAAGTGGGAGTGCGGAATCAGACATCAGGCGTGCATCAGAGGTTGGCAAACCACTCGGTCGAGAGTAGCTTGCGATCGATCTTGCCGTTGGGGTTGCGTGGCAGCGGGCCCGCACGTTCGGCGATGCCGGCCGGCACCATGTAGGCCGGCATGTGCTTGCGACATTCGGCGGCAAGGAGCGCCAGATCCAGCGCGGCGGCACCTGCGGGCGGCGTGGCAATGACCTGGATGGCCTGGCCCAGCGTCGGATGGTCGACACCGAAGGCCACGCACTCGCCAACCAGCTTGGTGGCATAGAGGATTTCCTCGACCTCGGTGGGGCTCACGCGGTAGCCTGAGGTCTTCATCATCTCGTCACGGCGACCGATGAAGTACAGGAAGCCCTCGGCATCCTGGCGCACGGTGTCACCGGAGAAGACGGCGTACTCGGGAAGTTGCAGCCCGGCCTGGCGGCCCGGCGCACCGGTGGGAAGCAGCTTGTAGCGCTCGGCGGTCTTCTCGGCGTCATTCCAGTAGCCCATGCCCACCAACGCACCGCGGTGCACAAGCTCGCCCGGCTCCTCGGGTGCGCAGGGCGTACCGTCCTCGCGCAGCACCAGGATCTCTGCGTTCGGTATGGCCTTGCCTATTGAATCCGGCCGTCGGTCCACCTCCTCGGGAGGCAGGTAGGTCGAGCGGAAAGCCTCGGTCAGGCCATACATCAAATAGGGTTTGGCCGCCGGCACGCGGGCCCGCAGCGCATCAAGCGTCTCGCGGGGCATACGACCACCCGTATTCGCGAAGTAGCGAAGGTGCTCGTTGATCGCAGCCGGCCATTCCAACTGCGTCAGCTGGATGTAGAGCGGCGGTACTGCCGTGAGGCCGGTGACCTTCTCGCGCTCCAGCGCCTTCAGCACGTCGCGCGGCATCAGGTAGTTCAGTAGCACGACGCGAGCGCCGGTGTGGAAGGCGGTCGTCAGCTGGCTGAAGCCGGCGTCGAAAGACAGCGGCAATGCGGCCAACAAGGTGTCGTCCGCTCTGTTCTCCAGGTAGGAGGCCACGCTCTTGGCGCCGGCCACCATGTTCCGGTGCGACAGCACCACACCTTTGGGTCGGCCGGTCGAACCCGAGGTGTACAGAATGGCCGCCATGTCGGTATCGATCACCCGATGGCCCGCACACGCCGGCGTGGCCAGCAACTCGGTCCAGTCGAGCAAGACCTGCCCCCCGGCCCCTGAAGTGGCCTGGCCAGTCAGCACGACCTTTTCCACGGTAGGGCAAGCAGCTAGTTCCTCGGTCAGCAGGGCATGACGCTCCGGCGAGGTCACCAGCACCTGCACGTCGCAATCGCGCAGGATGAAGCCGACCTGCTCGGGCTTGAGCAGCGGGTTCAAGGGCACAAACACCATCCCGGCGAAAGGCGCGGCGAAACTGGCCACGACGGTCTCGAAGCGCTTCTCCAGGTATATGCCCACCCGAGCGCCGCGCGGCAGGCCAAGCTGCATCAGCGCAGCAGCGATGGCTCCGACCTGATCCGCCAGGTCGCCATAGTTCAGCGTGGTGCCCTGGTAGGTCAGCGCGGCCGCTGCTGGCGTCCGGTCGGCACTGCGCAGGATCAGGTGGTGCAGATGGCTGGCGTCGTGACGAACGTGCATCGGAGGTGTCTTGGTGCTTCGGTTTGCAGGCAGCGCATGGTGGGCAGGCGCCGGGACAGTCAGCCGCCAATGTAGCGCAGCAGCCCAAACGCGCCCGACGACTGCCGTGAAGCATGCCGCAACTGCCCTAAATTTAGGGGGCAGTCCGGCCCGAGGCCTCGGGGACTCGGACGTAAGATGCGCGGCTAGCCAGATTGCGCCTTGCGCCCCAGAGTTCCCATGCAAATCGAGACCCACGTGCTTCGCATCCTCGACGAAGTCCTGAGCCTGGACGGCCGCAGCGCCAGCTTCGGCCGCAACACCCACCTGCTGGGTGCCATTCCCGAGCTCGATTCCATGGCCGTTGTCAGCCTCATCACCAGCCTGGAAGAGCAGCTGGGCATCACTGTCGACGATGACGACATCGACGGCGCCACCTTTGCCACGGTCGGATCGCTGGTCGACTTCGTCGCCGCCAAGCTGGGCTGATGCTCTTCTGGGAGCCGTAGAGCATGCCGGCAACGCAACTGCATCCTGCAGCGCACCCGAGCCCGACACTGTCGGCGTTGTTCCTCCCGCGTCCCAACGCCGACAGCCAACGCCTGCTGGAAGCGCCGCAGCTGGAGCTGACTTACAGCGGCCGCGGGGCCCTGTACACGGCCTTTCGCGAGATCGCGCGCAGCGGCAAGACCGAGGTCCTGCTGCCTGGCTACCACTGCCCGAGCTGCGTCACGCCGGCCCTGGAGGCAGGGTTGAAGCCGATCTTTTACCGCGTGCGGCGCGATCTGCAGATTGATCAGGCGGACCTGCTCGCCAAAGTGACGGCCGGCACTGCTGCCCTGCTGGTCATCCACTATTTCGGCCTGCCGACCGATCTGGGCCCCTTCCAGGCGCTGCGCCAGGCAGGCGTGGCCCTGGTCGAGGACTGGTCGCACTCCTTCATGCAGGGAGATCCGCCGCGACTCGCCGGCGGCGGCAGCGACTACCGCATCTACAGTTTCTGGAAGATCGCGCCGACCGGCGTCGGCGGCGGCCTCTGGCGCGAGAGGGGCGCGACCGCCTCGCCAGCCCTGGGCCAGGCGCCGCTGCGCGAACGTGTTGTGCGCTTCAAGCGCCTCTTCGAGGAGGCGATCAAGGCATCCGAACATCGGCGCCTGCGCCAGCTCTTCCAAAGCCTCGAGCAGTGGCGTGTCGGCATCAAGGGCGTGCCGCCGGCATCGCAGCAGGAGGGCAGCAACGACGTTCCACGGCAGGTCGCCGGTGAAGACCACTACCCTTTCGATCCCCAGTTGGTCCGTTCGGGCATGCCGACGTCGACGCGGCGCATGCTGGTCGCGCAGGACCTGGCCACCATCGCCCGTCGACGCCGCACCAACTACCAGACCTACGCCGCGTTGCTGCCGGCCACAAGCCCGGTACGCCCGCTCGCGCCCAACCTGCCCGAGGGCGCCTGCCCCTGGGTCTTCCCGGTGCTGCTGGAGCGTCGCAGCGAACGCGACCATGTCTGGCGGTCACGCGGCGTGGCCCTGCACACCTTCGGCATCTACCTGCATTCGGCTCTGGCCGAGCAGGCTGACGCCGCCACGCTGGCCGACGCGCGTTACTTGGCGGAGCACTGTCTCTGCCTCGCCGTCCATCAGGACCTCAGCTCCGAGCAGATCGCGGCCTCCGCCAGCATCCTCTGCGAGGACCTCGCAGCACCCGCTGCCAGCCTCAGCGCCGTTGCGCAATCATGAGCATCGACGTCGAGGTACTGACGCAAGACTCCGATCTTCGTGCCTTGCGGGACGACTGGAACGTCCTGGTCCGCGAGGCCCCGGACACTCTCATCGGCCAGGATGCAACCTGCACCCACGAATGGTTCGAAGCGCTTCGCACTGCCTTTCCCGAGGCCCTTCAGGGCTGCGTGATCACGGCGCGGCGCTACGGCCGCCTGATCGGCCTGCTACCCGTCCATGCCGGAACGCCATCGCGCCTGGGACCGACAGTCACGCTGACCACGGTCCTCTACTGCGGGCGGGTTGCGCCGCTGATGAGCGAGCCCGATCCGGCCATCTGGGCCGCCTTGCTCAAGGGCGTGGACAAGGCTTTCCCGGGTTGGATCAGCATGCGGATGAACTTCGAATCGCGCTGCCCTGCGACGACCGTGGCCCTGGAGGAGTCACGCCGGCGCGGCCATGCCGTCCAGCAGGCCCAGCACTGCGAGTCGCCCTTTTTCCCGCTTTTCGCAACGGCCGAGGAATTCAAGGACGGCGTGTCCAAGAGCGTTCTGCAGATGCTGCGCACAGCGAGGAACAAGTTCGCCAAGCTCGGCCCGCCCATCGAGTTCCGCGAGTACCTGCGGCCTGACCAGGCCACCGAGCTGCTGGACCTGGTGCTCCAGGTCGAGCGACACTCCTGGAAGCACGAGGCCGGCACGGCGATCACGGCGCAGCCGCGCCAGGAAGCCTTCTACCGCACGCTGTTCCCGCATGCGCTGGAGGCCGGCTTGCTCTACGCGGCTGCACTTTGGCAGGACGGCAAGCCGATTGCCCACATCTTCGGTACGGTACGCGATCAAGTCTTCTGCTGCCTCAAGCACAGCCATGCCGCCGATTTCGACAAGCTGAGCCCAAGCTACCTACTGAATGAATGGGTCTTCGGCAGGTTGCGCGACAGCGGCGTGCTCACCTTCGATTTCATGGGTCGCAGCGATCCGCACAAGCTGCGGTGGTCGAACCGCAACGGCAGTTACCTCTGCCACGAGTACCGCTTGTTCAACCGCAGTCCCAAGGCACGCCTGACGGCATTCGCTATCCGCTCGCGGGCCAAACTGCGTCCGAACCCACCAGAGCCCGCAAGGGACGCAGGCTAGCCATGTCCAAGAAGGCCTTACTGGTCGCATTCCACTTCCCGCCCATCAAGGCCAGCAGCGGCCTGGAGCGTTCCCTGTCGCTGGCCCGTCACTTGCCGACACTGGGCTGGGAACCGCTGGTGCTAAGCGCCGCACCCATGGCCTACCCTGCCGTCAGCGACGAGCGCATGACACAGATTCCTGCCGGGACCGTGGTCAGGCGCTCCCTGGCCCTGGATACGGCGCGCCACCTCGCCATCGCGGGGCGCTACCCGCATTGGGCGACGCTGCCGGACCGCTGGCAGACATGGGCACTGAGCGCAATTCCGGCCGGCCTGGCGATGATTCGCCGCCATCGTCCGCAGGTCATCTGGAGCACCTATCCCATCACCACCGCGCACTGGATAGGCTATGCCCTACATCGCCTGTCCGGCGTTCCCTGGGTGGCCGATTTCCGCGACCCCATGGTTGAGCAGGACATCCATACCGGTGAGTGGACGCCCGGCTGGCCGGCCCTGCGCAAGGCCAGGCTCGCGATCGAGCGGCGCGCCGCCGCCCATGCCGCGGCCCTGACGTTCTGCACGCCGAGCGCCAGTCAGATCTGCGTGGACCGATATCCGGACGCCGACCACCAGCGCTGGCATGTCGTTCCCAACGGCTTCGACGAAGCCGCCTTCCTGGCCGCCGAGGCTAGCCTGGCAGGCGGCGGCGGTGGCGCGGCCGGCGCGGAGCAAGCCATCGTCCTGCTGCACAGCGGCACCATCTATCCGTCCCCGGATCGCGACCCCTCGCATTTCCTGCGCGCCCTACGTCGCACGCTGGACCAGAGGCCCAGCAATGCCCGGCCGGTCAAGGTGGTACTGCGTGCCTCTGGGGTCGAGGGCCTCTACGGCGGCCTGCTGGACGAGCTCAAGCTGGCCGATGTGGTCAGCTTCGCGCCCGGACTGCCCTATGAATCCGCCCTGCGCGAAATGCTTGCGGTCGATGGTCTGGTGATCTTTCAGGGCTACACCTCAAATCCCGCCATCCCGGCCAAGCTGTACGAGTACTTCAGGGCCCGTCGCCCCATACTCGCGCTGGCCGATTCGCATGGCGACACGGCGGCGCTGCTACGCAAGGAAGGCGTGGGCACAGTGGCCCCGCTGGACGACGAAGAGCGGATTGCCAGTGCCCTTGGCGAGTTTCTGGCGGACATCGAGGACGGGCGCGCAGCGGTGCTGGACGCCGACCGCGTGGCCGGTTTCGAGCGCGCAAACTCAGTGGCCGCCTTTGCCCGCCTGTTTGATGCACTGCCCCTGGCTACGGCACGCTGAGCCAGCACCACTTCAAGAATGCACGCCTTCTACCTGGACAGCCCAAGACACGGACAGCGTTTCTGCGTTCACCACGAGGCAGATGGAGAGCGGCCGCGCGGACGCATCCTCTACCTCGCCCCGTTCGCTGACGAAATGAACAAGGCCCGCCGCATGGCGGCCCTGCAGGCGCGTGCGCTCGCCAAGGCCGGCTTCGACGTCCTGCAGATCGACCTGCTTGGCTGCGGCGATAGCTCGGGCGACTTCGGCGACGCGAGCTGGGAGGCCTGGATCGACGACGTGCTGCACGCCTGCGAATGGCTGCTGGCGCGCCCAAGCAACCTGCCGCTGTGGCTCTGGGGCCTGCGCAGCGGCTGCCTGCTGGCGGCCGAGGCTCACCGGCGCCTTGCCGTGCCGTCCCACCTGCTCTTCGTCCAGCCGCCGGTGTCCGGCAAGCCACTCCTGCAGCAGTTCCTGCGACTCAAGCTGGCCGGCGACATGCTGGACGGCAGCAGCAAGGGCCTGATGGCCCGGATGCGCGCCGACCTGGAGCAGGGCCAGGCCCTGGAAATTGCCGGCTACACCCTGTCAGCAGCGCTCGCACAGGGCCTCGAAACTGCCCAGTTGCTGCCCCCGCAGGGTGCCCGCGCGAGCCCCCCGCAGTTGGTCTGGGTTGAACTGGTAAGCCGGGAGGACGCCCAGTTCTCGCCGGTATCCCAGCAGGCACAGCAGCACTGGCGCGATGCCGGCTATGCGCTGTCCTGCGAGTTGGTGCGGGGGGCAGGATTTTGGCAGACAGCGGAGATCGAGGAGGTTCCTGCCCTCATCGAGGCCTGCTCGCGCCTGCTGCTGGCGGCCGACGTCGCCGCAAGGAGTGGCGCGTGACCGGACGGGACAGCGTCTTTTGCTTCGAATGTCAGGGCGAGCCCCTGCTCGGCATCCTGTCCGAGCCGCCGGGCGAACGGCAGGCGAGTGGCGTCGGCGTGATCGTCATCGTTGGAGGGCCGCAGTACCGCGCTGGCAGTCATCGCCAGTTCACCCTGCTGGCCCGTGCGCTGGCCAGCCAGGGCCACCACTGCCTGCGCTTCGACTACCGGGGCATGGGCGACAGTCCCGGTAAAACCCATACATTCATCGACGTGGAGGCTGACGTGGCTGCTGCCGTGCAAAGTCTTCGCCGGCACTGCCCGGCTGTCGACAAGGTGGTGCTCTGGGGACTCTGCGACGGTGCCAGTGCCGCCTTGCTCTACCTGGATGCTGCCGGCCCGGCCGCTGGCGTTGACGGCCTGGTCCTGCTCAACCCCTGGGTGCGGTCGGCCGAAACGCTGGCCAAGACCCAGGTCCGCCACTACTACACGCAGCGCCTGCGGCAGAAGGAGTTCTGGCTCAAGCTGCTGCGTGGCGGTACCGGCCTGAAGGCGCTGCGCGAATTCCTCGGCAAGCTGCGAACAGCCAGTGCGAGCCGACAGCGCAGGAGCGGTTCGGGCGCCACACTTACCTTTCAGGACCGCATGGCGCGCGCCTGGTCGGCATTCCAGGGACCGGTCCTGCTGCTGCTGAGCGGCGACGACTACGTGGCCAAGGAATTTCAGGATCTGGTCCGTGCCAGCCCGGCCTGGAGCAGGCTGGTCCAAGGTCGTGACACCAAGCAGCACCTGCTGGAGGGGGTGGACCACACCTTTTCTTCGGCCGCCTGGCGACGCGAGGTGGAGATGCTGACCGCTCAATGGATGGGCGCGAGCCTTGCGGCGCCGCAGCGAAAGGCAGGCCCATGAGTGGGTCGAACTGGAGCATCCATCGCTTGCCATGGAGCCTGGGCGAGCATTCCGAAGCTTGGGACGCCTTGCGCCGACGGCTGTTCGGACCCAACCCCATGCTGGGCAGCCGCTTCGTCAATGCACTGCTCGCCAATTTCGGGACGGGCGCCGAGCATCTCTGCATCCTGACACGCGAAGGTCGCGTGGACGGCATGTGCATCGTTCAGCGAAGCAACCACTTCTCGTGGCGCAGCTTCCTGCCCGAGCAGTCGCAACTCGGCCCCACGCTGCTGACCCAGGCCGATGACGCCGAAAGCCTCATCCAGGCCCTTCCCGGACTGGTGGCCGAACTGGACCTGCTCTGCTGCGATCCCGATTTCGGCGAACTCGCGCAGCAGAGCCTGGCAATCAGCGACAGCGTCGACCAGGCGCTCACCATGTCCATCGAGCTGACCGGCAGCTTTGCCGAGTACTGGGCGGCGCGGCCCAAGAAGTTGGCGCAGAACCTCGACCGCTACCGCCGGCGCGCCACGACCGATGGACTGGCCGTCCGCCTAACAGCGCTAACCCGGGCCGACGAGCTCTCCGCGGCCGTGCAGCGCTATGCCGAGCTCGAAACCGCCGGCTGGAAGGGCAACCAGGGCACGGCCGTGGGCAGTTCGGTCGCCCAGCGCAGCTTCTACGACGAAGTCATGCAACAGCACGCCAGCAACGGCTTGGCCATTGCGTGGGAGTTGTGGCATGGCGAGCTGCTAGTGGCCTCGCGCCTGGCCATCATCGAGGACTCGACCCTGGTCATGCTGAAGACCACCTACCTCGAAAGCGCCTCCAACTACGCACCGGGCCGCGAGCTACTGCGCCTGGCCATCGAGCATTGCTTCGGGCTACTGCCCGGCGGACGCATCGAGTTCTACACCGATGCTACCGACGAGCAGCTGAAATGGTCGACCGGCCATCGCTGGATCCGCCACCTGGGCTTCTACCGCAATGCACTGACCCGCACGACGGCGCGCGCCACGCGCCTGGGCCGCCGTGTCTACAAACGCCGCACCGACAGAACAGCCTCAACCAACGCGATGCAGATCTGCCACTACAGCCATCCCAAGCAGTTCCCGCCTGCCCTGCTGCAGTTCTTCTCCGAAGCTGAAACCCAGTCCATACAATTCGGTGTCGACTGGTACACCAACCTCGTTGACAAGGTGTTCCAGGACCATCCGGGCGTGAAGTTCTACGTCATGGAAAAGGACGGTCATCCGGTAGCAGCTCTGCCCTTGTTGGTGACAGCCACGCTGACCGGCCATCGCGTTCAGGCGCTGGCCAACTACTACACCGCCCTGTATGCCCCCCTGCTATCGGCCGGACTGCCCGACCTGGAGCTGGCCGGCTTGCTCAAGGCGGTGGTCCGCGACCATCCCGGCCTCAGTTCCTTCCAATTCTTCCCCATGGCGACCGATGCGCGCAGCTTCCGCAGCCTGCTGTCGGCCCTGCGCCTGGCCAACCTGGTCAGCTTTCCCTACTTCTGCTTCGGCAACTGGTACCTGAGCCAGCAGGCGAGTTGGGCCGCCTACCTTGAAGGGCGCGCGGGCAAACAGCGCAACACCATCTCCCGCATGGGCAAGAAGCTGCATGCCGATGGCGCTCGGGTCGAGGTGCTGGTCGACGGCGACATGGAACGCGGCATCCGCGCCTACAACGAGGTCTACGCAGCCAGCTGGAAGCAGCCCGAGCCCTATCTTGAGTTCATCCCCGGCCTGATCAATTGCTGTGAGCAGCGCGGCTGGCTGCGCCTGGGCGTGGTTTGGCTCGGGGAGAAGCCGATCGCCGCGCAGATCTGGATCGTGGCGAACGACCGGGCCGACATCTACAAGGTGGCCTATGACGAGGCATACAAGCATTACTCGCCCGGCACGGTGCTGACGGCCGCGCTGATGAAGCACGTGATCGACATCGATCACGTGCACGAGGTGGACTACCTCATCGGCGACGACCCTTACAAGCAGACCTGGATGTCGGCGCGGCGCGAGCGCTGGGGCATCGTGGCCTACAACCCGCTTTCCTTCGTCGGCTTCAGGGATCTGGCCATCGACCTCTGCAGGCGTTCGGCCAAGGTCGTCGTCAGCCGGCTCCGACACCTATGGACCAAGCCCGAGGCCCCAGCATGACCCGACAAGAGCGCGACGCGCCCCCGGCCCGCTGGGCCTGCTGCACAATCCGTTTCGCCATCAGTTCGCTGGAGCCCATCTTGAAGTCGATCAGCCTTGCCATCGCCCTGAGCCTGTCCAGTCTTGGGGCGCAAGCCCAGACGCTGCCGCTCGCCTGTGGCAGCCTGGCGATGCAATGGGGGCCCTTCGACTACCGTCCGGACCACTACATTCCCGAGAACACCTACCGCTCGCACGAGGCCTTGCTGAGGGTTGTCGAGATCGAGCACTTCACTCCCGAGGTGGAGGCCGGCCTGCGCGGCAAGCTGGTCCGGCACCCGGGCAAGGACCTGTCGTACACGTTGGGCATCTTCCCCAACCATCACCGCGCCCTGATCTCGCTTTCCAACCTGGCCATCCGATTGAAGACGCCCCAGCCCATCGAGACCAAATTCTCAGTGGATTGCTACTTTCAGCGGGGCATCGCGTTCCGCCCGGACGACCTCCTGGTTCGGCTGATCTATGCACATCACATGGTCCAGACTGGCCGCGCAGCCGAGGCCGAGGCCCAGATCGACTTCGCCGCCGCACAAAAGGGTGCCAGTCCCTTCACCCTGCGAAACATCGCCTCGCTGTACCTGGACGCAGGCAAGCCGGAAAAAGCGCTGATCCACGCCCAGCTCGCTCAGGAAGCCGGCTTGAACATCGATGCGCTGAAGGAGCGTATGCAGAAGCTCGGAGCCTGGCGTGAGCCCGCGGCAGTCCCGAGCGCGCCCGACATGGCCGCTGCACCAGCGTCTGCGGCTTCGCACTAAATCTCGAGGCCCTACGGACAGAAATGCAACTTCAAGAAGGCCTGAATCCGATGCCGATGGGCGAACTGCTCGCATGAGCCTCCTCGCCCGGCCGCCCCTCGATGATCGTCCTCGCACGCCGGGATGGCGCGAAACGCCCAGGAGGCATCAATGAGCGTAGAACGCCAGTTCCTGCAAGGCCTGCGCTGGACGGCAGCCAGCCGCTTCGGCTCGCAGCTGCTGTCCTGGGTCGGCACCATCTATGTAATGCGCACGCTGGCCCCGCAGGACTATGGCCTGGCGGCAATCTGCACGGCCGTGCTGTCTATCGTCTCGATGGCGGCCGAATTCGGCATCGGTGCCGGCATCGTCCAATCCCAGAAACTCGAGCGCCCGCAGCTGCGCAGCATCTTTGGCGCCTCCATCCTGTTCTCCTTTGGCGGTGCGGCCTTGGTGGTGGCCCTGGCGCCATTGCTGGCTGCCTTTTACCAGGCGCCGGAGGCCACGCCGCTGATCCAGGTTTCGGCACTGCAACTGGTACTCGCGCCGCTGGCAGCCATGTCGGACGCGCAATTGCGGCGCAACCTACGCTTCAAGGGCAGCTCGGTGATCGAGTTCTTCGTCAACCTGAGCATCACGCTGACCACGGCGATCCTTGCCTGGCGCGGCTACGGCGTCTGGTCGCTGATAGCCGGGCCGCTGGCTGGCGCGCTGCTGCGCGTCGTACTGCTGAACCTGCTCGAGCCGCTGAACGTGATGCCCAGTTTCGACCTGCGTCCGGCCAGGGGGCTGATAGGCTTCGGCTTCAAGATCGCGATGTCACGCGTCGCCAGCTATGTCTTCGGCCAGAGCGACGTGCTTATCGCCGGCCGCTTGCTGTCCAAGACGGCCTTGGGCGAGTACTCGGTCGCCATGCACCTGGCGATGCTCCCGGTCAGCCGCGTTATGACGGTCATCAACCAGGTGACCTACCCGGTGATTGCCCAGTTGCATCGCGACGCGGCCGCCATCCAGCCCGCCCTGCTGACCGGCCTGCGCCTGATCGCCTACGTGGTCGTGCCTGTCCTGTGGGGGCTGGCTGCAATATCGCCCTGGCTGCTGCCGGCCTTGCTCGGGCCCAATTGGGGCGGTGCCGTGGCGCCGCTGCAGATCGTCGCCCTCGCCCTGCCGCTGCGCCTTTTGAGCGTGCTGCAGTCGAGTGCCATCCAGGGCACGGGGCATGCCGGCATCGACCTGCGCAATAGCATCACCGGTGTGATCCTGATGCCGATCTTCTTCCTGATCGGCGCCAGCTTCGGCGCCACTGGCCTGGCCATGGCCTGGTTGATCGGTCTGCCTCTGCTTGTGGCACGGAACATCCATCGCTCGTCGGCGGTCCTTGGCATCGGCATCCCCGATGCGCTACGCGCCCTGGCCAAGCCCGCCGCCTTCAGCGCCACAATGGCCGCCGCCGTCATGGCCACCGGCCGTGCATGCGACCAGGTCGCCCTGCCGAGCTGGCCGGCCATCAGCCTGATGGTCGGCGTCGCCGCGCTGGTCTACCTCGGCATGCTGTTCGGGCTGGACCGTGGCAGCGCAGGGCAGTTGCTGAAACTAGTTCGACCGGGCGAGGCCGAAAAGCCCTCCCACCCATGAGAGAGTCCGCATGACAATCTTTGCTGGCGCCTATTGCCTGAATGCCAAGCAGCAGGTCCCCACTGCCCTGACGCGCGAGCTGCACGCCGCGCTGCGCACCACCGACGACAAACGCGGCCATCGTTGTCGCTACGAAGCGTTGGCCTTCGTGCTCGAAAGCTGGGACTCCGGTGCCTTCGAAGAATCGACTTGGCTGTGCAACACCGATGGCGTCACCAAAGTGACCGGCGACCCTTTGCTCAGTGGCAAGCCCGCGTCGCGCTCGCGCCAGGCGGCCCGACTCGGCCAGGCCCTGCGCTCGGGCCATTTCGACCTGCTGGCCGGCAGCCGCGGCTCTTTTGCCGCCGTAGATTACGAGGCAGCCGAACACCGCCTGACGCTGAGCACAGACCATGTGGGCCTGCGGCCGGTCTACTACGCCGTGCAGGACGGCATCCTCGTCTTTGCAACGGCCATGCGCATGCTCGAAAGCCTACCCTGGTTGCGGCGCAGCCTGTCGCCGCTGGGCATGGCGGAGGTCAGTGCCTTCTCCTTTCCGCTTGCCGGCCGCACGCCCTATGCCGAGGTCACCACGCTGCGTGAATGCGAAGTCCTCGTCGCGACAACGGGGCGGGTGTCCAGCACGGCCTACTACGACTGGGCCGAGGCCGCGCATGCGAGCCCGGCAGCCATTCCGACGGCACCGCAGCTGTACCAGCTCTTCGAGGAGGCCGTGACCCTACGCGCCGGGGCAGACCGCAGCGTCTACAGCTTCCTGAGCGGCGGCATGGACTCGCGGGCCATCGTGGCCACGCTACTCAAGGGTGAGCGTCGCATCGAGGCGCTCAATTTCTCGGCCACGGCCAGCCAGGATCAGTATTTTGCTCAGCAGCTTGCCGCCGAGGTCGGGCCACGCCTGGCCCTGCACTGCCTGCCGGGCGGCAACTTTCCGAACTTCTCTTTCCTCGCCCTGGCCGCCAAGACCGCACTGGAGCAAGTCCAGCCCATCGACGTGGACCGCAGGCAGCTCATCTGGTCCGGCGACGGCGGCAGCGTGGGGATGGGCCATGTCTACATGGACGAGGAAATGCTCGACATCGCAGAGCAGCGGGGGCTCGCCGAAGCCGCGCAGTACTTCCTGAAGTTCAACCGCATCGCCCTGCCCACCAAGGCCATGGCACGCGCGGTCGCGGGCACCATGCCGGGCCGCCTGCACCAGGCGGTGCTGGCGGAGATGCAGCGCTATGCGCGTCGCGAGCCGGGCCGGCAGATCTACCTGTTCCTGCTGTTCAATGACCAGCGCCGCCATCTGTTCAAGCATTTCGAGACCATCGACCAGCATGGCCTGGAACTGCTCACGCCCTTCTACGACGCCGCCTTCCTGAAGGCGATCGCGGCCACGCCAGCTCGCCAGGGCATTCTTCATCGCCTGTATACCGAATGGTTCGAATGCATGCCCGAGGTGGCGCGCAGAACGCCCTGGCAGACTTACCCCGGCCACGTGCCCTGCCCGGTCAAGGGCGACGACGTGGGTAGCTACCAATGGGAGGAGAAGCAGGCCCATCACCGAACGTCGCCGAGTGAGCGCCTGGCGGTGGCGAAACGAACCCTGCAAGCGCTCGGAACGGCGCGCCGTTCGGGTGCGTTCTCGACCGGCGGCGTCACGCTGGCCGCCGCCCTGCATGCGCTGGGACTGCGCGATTGCGGCCACGTGCTGGCTGTGCTCGAGACCTACGCCAGGCACGTGCGGCAGCTCAACTGACCGGGCCGCCGGCGGCCCGGCCGGGCCTGGCTCAGGGTCCGCGCCGCTCCTGCTGCAGCATCAGCGCATCCAGAAAGTACTTGGTCGCCCAATTCGGATAGCCGGCACGCATGTAGGCGCCGAACAAGGGGAAGGAACCAGCCATCGCGCCCACGGTGCCGGGATCGTCCGAGCTAGTCAGCTGCAATGCTTTCAGGTAGTCGACCAGCTTGTCGGCGGAGTCTGCATAGCAGGGCTCGCCCAGGTGCTGGCTGAGGCGGTAGGCCACGATGGCCAACTGGGCCGAGCCTGTCAGGCAGGACCAGAACGCCGCCGGTTCCCAGTCGGCGTAGAAGCGGCCAGCCAGGTAGCCCTTGGGCTGCATTTGCGGCAGCAGCGCATCCAGCGTGCGACGCACCGCGGCAACGAAGTCGCTGCGGCCGGCCAGCAGACCGACCTCCAGCACGCCTTGCAAGGTGTAGCCGATGGTGTGGGTCAGGGGCGCATCGGAATGCGTGAGGCAGCTGTGGGCGAACCAGCCATTGGGCTGCTGCTGCCGCAAAGCGGCCTCGATGGAGCGGAGGGCCGCGGCCCTGTAGCGCTCCTCGCCGCTGAGTTCGCCGAAACGATAGACGGCCCAGGCGCACAGGCAGGTGTAGGTCTTGATCTCGCCGCTGCTGACGAAGGCGCCGTTGGTCTTGTAGTAGCCCTGCTCGTCCAGGTCGTTGACCAGGAAGTCGGCAGCGCCGCGCGCGGCTGCGAAGATGCGCTGGTCGCCGGAATGCGCGTAGGCCGAGCACCAGCCGTCCAGCACCATGCCGGTGTTGAAGGCCGCAGCCGTCTGCTTCTGCGGGGCACAGACCGGACCGCCCTGCACCGCGCCGGAGGCCATCTGCACGTCGACCTCCCAGTACGCCATGCGCATCGCCGCCTCGGCCACTGCCGCATCGCCGCTGCGTTTCGCATAGGCCAGCAGCGAGGTGATGATGTAGCCGGTCGTCTCCGGGTAGGAAGCGCGCCAGCCGCTGCCACTGCCGCCCTTGTCGCATGGGAAATAGCCGAGGGCCACGCCGTCGTCGGGCGTCGCGGCCTGACCGAGCAGTATCCAGTCCACGGCCGCGCGGGCACGTTGCTCGTACTCGCCCTTGACGGGCTGCACGTCACCGCTCAGGTGGCGCCACTGGTTGCGCCCCACCTCGCGGCGGAACGCCTCGCGGCCCGGAGCCCAGAGTGCACGCACTTCGGCCAGCAGGTGCGAGGCGGCCCAGTAGCGGGCCTTCAAGCTCCCGGTGAAAAAACTCTTCTTGATGATGCGGGCCTTGGTGCCGAGTCTCAATCTGTGCCCCTTAGATCATGGTTTGTCCGCCGGTCACGAAGACATTCACGCCCGTCATGAAGGCGCTGTCGTCACCGGCGAGGTAGCTGACGCTGTTGGCCACATCGGCCGTCGTGGCAATGCGCTTGAGCGGCGTGCGGGCCGCTTCCATCTTGAAGACGCGCTCGTGGTAGTGCTGTGTCATCTCGGTGCGCGTGAGTCCCGGCGACACCATGTTGACGCGCACGCCGTCCTCGGCCCACTCGGCCGCCATGGCCTTGGACAGGCCGAGCAAGGCGGTCTTGGCGCTGACATAGTCAGCCAGGCCGTTGGGCGGGACGCCACCGACCACCTGCGACAGCATGTTGACGATGGCGCCAGCACCGGCCGCCTTCATCAGAGGATGAACGCTCTGGCAGGTGTTGAGCACCGCCTTCAGCTGGTACTCGAGGTGGTCCTCGAAGTCGCTCCAGCGCAGCTCGGCGATGGGCCGGTTGGCGAACTCGCCGACAGCCGAGTTCACCAGCACGGTCGGCGGCCCCAGCCGTTCGACGATCTGCTGCGTCATCGCCCGGACGGCCTCCGCATCGCGCACGTCAGCCTGGAAGGCCATTGCCACGCCACCGGCTGCCACAATCTCCTGCACCACCTGCTCAGCCTTGTCGGCGCTGCGCAGGTAGTTCACGGCCACGGCATGGCCGCGGCGCGCCAGGGTCCGGGCGATCTCGGCGCCCATGCCGCGCGAGGCGCCGGTCACCAGGGCCACGCTGCGCGCTGCGCCGGCCGGCACCGCCGAAGCGGCGGAAGCCGCGGCGACAGATTCGCGGACCTGATCGCGCACCTTGACCTTGGCCGTGCCCATCACGATGACCTTGTCATCGCTGCTGCGGATCTCGGTGTTCAGCACCACCGTGCTGGTCGCCTCGCTCTTGGCCGTCACCTTGGCAATGGCCCTCACGCTCTCGCCCACCAGGACGGGGCGGCGGAACGTCAGGTCCTGGCCGAGGTAGAGCGCATGCCGGCCCGGCACGCGCATGCCGACCAGCTGCGAGAACAGCGAGGCGAGAAGGATGCCGTGCACCACGCAGCTGCCGAACTCGGTGCCGGCGGCATAGGCAGGGTCCACGTGCAGCGGGCTGTGGTCGCCGCTGACCGCCGCAAAAGCCTGCACGTCCGTTGCGCTAAAGCTCCGCTCGATCTCGTAGACTTGGCCGACCTCGATGTCGCCGAAGCCAAGTTCGGCAGCCTCTGGCCGGCTGCTCACAGCTTGGCCCCGACCAGGCCGACGATGTCGAAATAGCTTCGCATCATCTCGAACTCGGCCACCTCGAAGGAGATCGCGAACTCGTCCTCGAGGCCCAGCACCAGGTTGATGTGATTGGCCGAGTCCCAGCCCGGCGTGTTGTCCATCGAGGTGTCGTCGTTGATGCGGTCCGCGTCGATGTTCAGCACGACGGCCATCACTTCCTTGATGGTCTGCTCGACGTTCTTAGACATTCAGGGGCTCCGATTAAAAAAATAATCTGCAGTATTGGACGGCACGGCGGGCTCAGGCGCCACGCACGAACCAGGCCGGAAAGGCGATGAACGACTCGCGCAGGTCCAGCACCCAGCGGCTGTTGCCCTCGGCGTCCTCGCTCTCCTTGCTGAAGCCATGGCGCTCGAAGAGATCGCGCGCCGGCTGGTTCTTGGCCGTGGGCCGCAGTTGACCGCCCAGGTGGCTCAGGCCACGCTGTTCAGCGGCCTCGCAGAGCTGGGCCAGCATGGCGGTCTCCACCGTGCGACCGATCACGCGGCAGCTCAACAGGAAGGTATCGATCTCCAGCCGCTCGCCCTGCTGCTGGGCCATCAGGATGCCGACGATGCCGTTGTCGCCGAAGCGGTCGCGCACGCCGACGGTGAGCGCCAGCCAGCTCGCATCCGCCATACGCCCGGCCACGTCGGCCTCCGAGTAGCGGAAGGTTGTCACGTTGAACTGGTTGGTCTTCTGGGTCAGCTGGGCCGTGCGCGCCAGCGTGCCCGCATCGACCGGCGCGACGCTCAGCTGCATGGCCAAGCTGCGGTAGTAGTCCTCGATGCTGCCACTGCTGCTGCGCATGCTCTCGGCTTGAGCGCGCTGCTGG
The DNA here is from genome assembly GCF_044043925.2 of Paucibacter sp. JuS9. NCBI lineage: Bacteria > Pseudomonadati > Pseudomonadota > Betaproteobacteria > Burkholderiales > Sphaerotilaceae > Roseateles > Paucibacter sp. JuS9. The sequence goes on along the minus strand of NZ_CP194172.1, from coordinate 1,496,292 downwards.
TAAAGCGCGCCTCGGCGCCGGTCCTCGTCAGACAGGCCCAGCGTGTCGAACAGGCCCTCATCCAGCAAGGCATCGACGTAGGCCTCGGGTCGCTTGGGCAGCTGGATCACCGTGACCATGGGCAGCTCGCGCCGCACCTGCTCGCATTCCACCGGGTTGTCGTCAACGAAGACCATGTGCTCCAGGCCGATGCTCAGCTGGCTCGCGATGCGCTTCAACGATTCGGACTTCGGCTCCCAGTGCACCTGGGAGGCCGCGAACTGGGCCGGCTTGAGCTGCATGAAGGGATGCTGGGCGAACACCGCGTCCACGTCGGCGGCGTTGTTCTTGCTCGCCAGCGCAAGGATCACACCGCGCTGAGCCAGGCCGTGCACGGCACGCTGGAACTCGACGAAAGCACTGCCTGGGTAGTTGGCGCCGAGCTGGATGCCGTCGATGCCGTCCTCACCGATGACGCCGCCCCACAAGGTATTGTCGAGGTCCAGGACCAGGCACTTCTTGCTGAGGCCGCTGAAGGCGCGTGCGTATTTCATGAGCTCGCGGCTCAGTGCGCCCAGCATGGCGGCCGCGATGGGCGCCTTGGCGTAGAGCCGCATGCGGGCGTCGTACCAGTGGCGACTTCCCTGCTGCGCCACCAGGCCGGCGTAGTCGAACACGTAGGTGTCGACAAGCTCGGCCAACGCCTGGCAGAGGTCGCGGTTGAACGCGGCCAGCAGCGCCGCCTGTGATTTGCCCAGTCGGGCATCGGCAATGCCCGCCGCACGGTGCGGCGCCTGGGCAAAGTTGTGGACCAACAGCGGCTTGCTGCAATGGCGGCGGAACTGCCGCGCCAGGTCGACCAGGTCGTCAAGGCAGCGCGTCGTCGCCTGGGTCAGCGACTCGGTGGCAGGGTCGGCATCCATGAACCCCGCGTAGAGCTCGGGCAGCCAATCCTCGCCCTCGATGGCCAGCAAGGTCAGATCGGGCGCGAAGGCGTAGAGGCCGCTGGCCGGGTTCAGAATCTCCTGACGCACCTGGCCGAAGCCGGGCTGGTAGATCTCGATCGCCAGGCCGTTCGCAAAGCCCTGGGCGATCACGGCATCGTGGATGAACTCGATGGAGAAAGAGGACAGAAAGGCCAGCTTGAGCGGCTTGAGCCCCGGCTGCGTCACCGCTTGAGCCTGTTGACGCACGAAGCGCTGGTTGAGGGTGCTGGGCTGGTCGAGCAGCAGCAGGCGTGCCGCCTCGATCGCTGCCTGCAACTGACCTTCGGCCAGCAGTGCCTGGACGAGGCCGCGGCCCTCGGGCCTCGCGATAGTAGCGGCCGCCAGCGGCCGCACGGCTTGCTCAGTCATAGCAATAGATTCCTTGCGCCATCAGTTCGTTCATCGCCGCCTCCACGGCAGGCACCGACAGCAGGATGATGTCCAGCCGGCCGGCACTGGCCTGGCGCCAGCCACCGGCCTGGCGCTTGATCGCCGGCTCGAGCTTGTGCAGGTTGCGCCGCTTCGACAGGGCCGGTTCGTAGAGCCGGTTGCTGGTCTCGAGCACCTGGCCGTCGGCGGCCTTGGACTTGAAGCTGAAAATTTCCTTGGTAAACGGGCTCTCGATTAGGCGCGATTCGCAGACCTCCTCGAGGTGGTGATAGAAGGTCAGCACTCCCAGGCCCGTGCCCAGCAGCAGGATCTTGCCGCCGGACTTGGACAGAAACTCGAAGGGTGTGCCGCGGCCGCAGGGCGTTTTGCTGAGGTGATGGTCGCGCACCGCCACGTCAGCGTCGCGCCCCCAGCAGGCAATGGGGTGCGTGGGATGGACACTTCGCAGAACGCCAGGCGTGCGCCGAAACAGTTCGCTGATCAGGCCCATGCGCGATGGCGAGCGCTTGACGTCAAAGACCGCACCCGAGCGTGCCACTTCGATGGCCGAGCCTGTGAATCCCATGGTCGGCATCAGCAGCAGGCCATCCAGACCAACCGTGGCCTGAAGCGCGCTGATCACGTCATTGGCTTTGCCTTGGAATCCCTCGAAAGCATCGAAGGAACTGTGTACAAGCACCACGTCGCCAGGCCCAAGACCAAGATCCCGCAGGCGCGCCTGCAGATCCGACGGTGAAAAGGCGTGAAAGTGGTCCATGTAGCGGCGCCGCAGGGACTTCAGCTCTTTCTTGACAATGGTTTTCAGGCGGGTACGCAGCGACATGCCCGGACTATACCGAGGCCTCCATCAGTTTCCGGAGCCCGAGACAGGCGACGCACCAAACGAGAAGCGTGGGCTCGTGCGATGGTTCTCGTTCTGCTGCCAGCCTCAGGACGCCTCCAGGCTGGCACCCAGCACGGCAGCCATGTCTCTGGCCCGACTCCTCCGCGATGCGGCCCGGACGGCGGCTGGCGAAGCCAGTGGCAAACTGCCCGCGCGCCATCGTGCCAACAGATCAGGAAGGGCTGCCTCGATGGCGGCCGCGGAGTCTATGCGAACCACGTCCGGCAGACCGGCAGCACGCAAGACACCCGCTGTGTCGCCAGCCGGATCGGTCAGGCCGATGATTGGACGGCCAGCCCGAAGGTACTCGTAGATCTTGGCGGGAATTTGGGCGTTGCAGTCGCTGGCCTGCATGACCAGCAACGCATCGGCAGCCATCATCTCGGCCAGCGCATCGCGGTAGGGCAGCGGCGGGCAGATGTCGAGGAAATCGGCGGCGCCATGCCGACCCGCCAGTTCACGCAGCATAGCTTCGTTGACGGCCGCACGAAAACGGATGCGCAGGTCACCAGGAGAGAGGCGACCGGCCTGGTACAGCCGGCCCAGGGCGATGAAAAGCTGGGTCGGGTCGCGCTCGATGGCGTAGACGATGCCGCTGTGCAAAAGCACGATTGGCCGACCCCTGGTCTCGGCCAGCGGCGGTGCCACGATGTTGGCAAAGCTCTCCTCGTCGTAGCCGTTCTCGACGACGCTGATGCGCGCAGCGGCATCGGGATAGCGCTCCTTGTACATCGCGGCAGCACCGGGTGTCGTGAATACGGAACGCCGGGCATCGCGCATCACCGTCTGCTCGATGGCCAGGAATTCCTGCCAGGTCGCGGGATCGGCCGGGTAGCCCTCGTGCGCCATCGGATCGCGGAAATCGGCCACCCATGGAATCCCAGTCTTACGATGCAGCGCCGCAGCAATCAAATGAGCGCTGGCCAGCGGATATGTGGACCAGATCACGTCAGGCCGGAACTCGCGGACCAGCTGCATGCCTTGGCGGACGCCGTCGAAGCGCCAGCTGATCCAGCGGTCCGGCCGCGCCATGGAGGCCAGGTAGCGGCCTGCGACCTGCAGGTGGCGGGCGGTATCGAGCGCGAAGGCTCGCCGCACAGGCACGCCCGCCGGCACCTCGTCCATCAAGTCGTCGCTGGTGCGCTCATACGCCCGCGGACTCGCGCTGAGCACTGCGCACTGCCAGCCGAACTCAGGCAGTTGCTGGACCAGACGCAGCGTGCGCTGAATGCCGCTGCTGCCGGCCAGCGGCGGAAAGTGGTAGGCGATCATCAACACGCGCTTCATGCGAGTTCGGGCTCCGTCGTGTCAGCGTGATCTCAGGATGGTGACCCTGGGGCCGGCGGCATGCTATCACTGCGCTAGTGGCTGCCGCTCCGCGAATGGCGCCAGATTGCACGCAGTGGCGGTATGTCCTCGGCTTGTGGCATCGCCGCGATTGCGATCATCTGCAGCAGCCAGCAGAATCTCGCGCTGCGCGGCCAACCTCCAGGCGCTGTCGTCGCCACTTCTCCAGCAAACCGCCGATGCGCTCAAGTTCCTACCCGCTTCGCCAACTCGCTTCGCAGCCTTCGGTCGTTTTGCTGATGATCGTACTGGCCGGCGGCACGACGTGTGCCCTGACGGCCCTTGCGCGTGATACCGGCAGGACCCTGCGCGTAGGCCCCGAACGCGAACTGCAGACGCCCGCCGCCGCCGCCGCCGTGGCGCGCGACGGTGACCGGATCGAGGTCGACGCCGGCGCCTACCCGGGAGACGTCGCCGTGTGGACTCAGCGCGACCTGCGCCTGGTCGCTGTAGGCGGACGTGTCGAGCTGTTCGCGGCCGGCCAAGCCGCAGAGGCCAAGGGCATCTGGGTGGTGCGCGCAGAAGGCTTCGAGGTGCGCGGCTTCGACTTCATCGGGGCGCAGGTCCCCGACCGCAATGGCGCAGGCATCCGGCTGGAACAGGGCAGCCTGCTTGTGCAGGACTGCCTGTTCCGCAATAACGAGAACGGCATCCTCACCGGCAACGACGCGAGCCTGCGGCTCACGGTCCGCGACAGCGAGTTTGCCTTCAACGGCGCCGGCGACGGGCTGTCGCACCACCTGTACGCAGGCAACATCGCGCGGCTCGAAGTCAGCGGCAGCTACTTCCACCACGCCCTGATCGGCCACCTGTTGAAGAGCCGCGCTCAGGTCAACGACATCCGCTACAACCGCCTGACCGACGAAACGGGCGGTCGCGCCAGCTACGAGCTGAACCTGCCCAATGGCGGGCTTGCCTACGTGATCGGCAACATTATCCAGCAGACCGCAAGCACCGAGAACCCGAACCTCATCTCCTATGGCGAGGAAGGTTACCGCTGGCCACGCAACGCGCTTTACCTGGTCAACAACACCCTAATCGACGAGCGCCGCGGCGGCAGCCTGCTTCGCGTCGCGTCAGGGTCGGTCGAGCTGACGGCCGTCAACAACCTTCTTGCCGCCAATCGCTCGCTTGATGCGTCGGCGAGTGGAACTTTCCGCAACAACACCGTCATTGTGCCTGCCGAGTTGGTGTCGCCCGCCACCGCCGACTACCGACTCAAGCGACACTCGCGTCTGCGCGGCTCGGCCGTGCAACTGCCGGCCCAGGACGGCGTGCCACTGATGCCCCAAGGCGAGTACCGTCACCCTCACCACTGGGTGGCACTCAAGGGCCCGGCACGCCAGCCGGGCGCGCTGCAGTCGCTGGAATGAACTCTTTCTCTTACCGACCATCCGACCTCATGTCCGAAAAAGATCCGTCCTTCGCCACCGGCTCGCCGCGCTTCGCCGATGCCCGCCTGGCCGCGCTCGCGGCCAGCGAGGGTGCCCTCGCCGCGTGGAGGCAGGCCTTCGCCTCGGGCAGTACGGCCGCCGAGGTGCTGGCCGGCGTCAAAGGTCGCTTCTCGGTCGGCCTGCAGCTGGCGGACGGCCGCTGCCTGCTGGCCGTTGACCGATTCTCGCTGGACAGCCTGTGCTACCGGCTCGACGCCGGCAAGCTGCGTTTTGCCGCGCGAGCCGATGCGCTGGCCACGGCCGAGCCCGAGCTCGATCCGCAGGCGATCTTCAACTACCTGTACTTCCACGTAATTCCCTCTCCTCGCACCATCTACCGCGGCGTGCAGCGCCTGCCGGCCGGCCATCTGGCCGTCTTCGACGCGGGCAGCCTGAGCGTCGAGCCCTACTGGGTGCCGGATTTCATTGACGATGGCCGCGAGTCCTTCGAGGTCCTCGCCAAGGAATTCAAGGGCGTGTTGCGCCATGCCGTGCAGAGCCAGCTGGACGGCAGCAAGCCGGCCTGCTTCCTCAGCGGTGGTACGGACAGCTCGACCGTTGCCGGCATGCTCGGCCAGGTCGCCGACCGCCAGGCTGCCAGTTACTCGATCGGCTTCGATGCCGACGGCTACGACGAGATGGAATATGCCCGCCTCGCGGCCCGGCACTTCAAGACCGAGCACCACGAGTACTACGTGACGCCGGCTGACCTGGTGGCCAGCATCCCGTCCGTGGCGGCTCATTACGACCAGCCGTTCGGCAACTCGTCCGCCCTGCCTGCCTACTACTGCGCCAAGATGGCCCGGGAAGACGGCGTCACCCGCATCCTGGCAGGCGATGGCGGTGACGAGCTGTTCGGCGGCAACACCCGCTACGCCAAGCAGACAGTGTTTGACCTCTACAACAGCATTCCGGCGGCGCTGCGTCACGGCGTGATGGAGCCGGTCAGCAGCAACAGTCTGGTGCGCCGGATTCCATTGATCAAGAAGGGCGCCAGCTACGTCAACCAGGCCAAGGTGCCCATGCCCGACCGCCTGATGACCTACAACCTGCTATTCCATTTGGGCCTGCAGGAGGTACTGACGCCGCAACTGCTGGCCGCGGTAAACATCGAGGATCCAGCGCAGCAGCAGCGCGCGCTGTGGCCACAGGCACGGACCGGGAATCTCGTCAACCGCATGCTGGCCTTCGACTGGCGCTACACGCTGGCGGACTGCGATCTACCCAAGGTCGTGGGCACCACCGGTCTCGCGGGACTTAGTGTCGGATTTCCCATGCTGGACGACGATCTGCTGGCGTTCTCTGAGCGGCTGCGGCCCGATTTCAAGCTCAAGGGTACGCGGCTGCGATGGTTCTTCAAGGAGGCGCTGCGCGGCTTCCTGCCGGACGAGATCATCACCAAGAAGAAGCAGGGTTTCGGCCTGCCGTTCGGCGTCTGGACCACACGCAATGCCGAGCTGAAGGCGCTGGCCAGCCGCTCGCTGCACGGCCTGGCCGATCGCGGCATCGTGCGGCGTGAGTTTGTCAGCCAGCTTCTGGACCATCGACTCAATGAACATGCCGGCTACTTCGGCGAGATGGTCTGGATCCTCATGATGCTGGAGCAGTGGCTGGTCGCCAAGGCGCCTAACTACCGACTTGGCTGAACGCAGCTGGCTGCCATCCCTTGGCAACCTTGGCCTCTCAGCCGCGGCGCAAATTGGCCAGCATGCGCCAGCCGAAGCGGGACGGTGAGCGGTCCCAGGGCGTGAACCGGTGGATCTGCATCAGATCGTCGCCGGTCCGGCTGGCGCCCCAGGCGGTGCTAACGGCGGCGTCGAAACCCAGCTCGCGCGTTGTCTCGACGTTGGCCGGCGAATAGTCCTCGCCCGGCTTGCCATTCGGGTAGGCGAATAGCCCGACGCGCTCGCCCAGCATGGTCTCCAGGGCCTGCTTGCTTCCGAGGATTTCCGCCCGCGCGGCCGCCACGTCGAGCTTGGCCAGGATGGGATGCGACTGTGTGTGCGCCCCGATCTGCATGCCGGCGCGGCGCAGTTCGACCACTTGGGAGCTGCTCATCATCAGCTTGGTCGGCAGTTCCACACCGGCCAGGGCGGCAATCTCCACGCCCAGCTCCAGGCGGCGCGCCACCGGCTGGTACTTGACCTTGCCGATCAGCGATTGGGCGGCCTGGCGCTTCTGCTCGAAGCTGCCGAGCGGATGACGCCCCAGGCCCAATGAACTCAGGTCCAGCTCGGCAAGCCTGCAGCCGCGCACGGCTTCAATCAGGCTGTCGTTCCACATGCGGCCGCCGTCGAGGAAGCCGGTGGAGATAAAGAAGGTCGCACTCAGGCCATGCCGCTGCAGGATGGGCAGGGCCACCTCGTGGTTGTCGGCATAGCCGTCATCGAAGGTAATGCTGAGCGGCCGGCTCGGCAGGCTTCCTTCGTCGAGCCGGCGCGCCGCCTCGTCAAGGGGTAGTACGTTGAACCAGCCCTTGAGGCGGGCGCACAGCTCATCGAAACGCTGCGCATGCATTTCGTCCGGAAAGATGGGGTCCGGTTCGGGCGTCACCCGGTGGAACATCAGCACCGACAGGCGCGAACGCCGACCGGCAGGTGCGGCCAGGGCCAGCATGTTTCTGAGCAACATCAACCAACTCCCATGCGTGCCTGCAGCGACGTCTTACCGTTCGCCTTCGCGCCCGGCTGCTCGGCTTTCTCAACGGCAGCCTCCTGCGTCCAGGCCTCGCGTGCCATCCAGCGTCGGCCCAGAACCACCAGCACCATCACGTTGTACGGCAGGTCGTAGTAGGACAGACTCAGGAATGCACCACCTACCGCATAGCCTGCCAGGCTGACTTGCGCCATGGCGCCCAACGGCGCCAGCCACTGGGTCTCGGGTCGCTTGGCAGCGTCCAGACGCAGCCGGCCGGCCGAACGCCAGACCAGGAACCAGAAAGTGAGAAACAGCGCCAGACCGATGAAGCCATGCTCGCCCAGCACCATGAAGTAGATGCTGTGCGCCGCGCGGCAATCGGTGGGAATCGGCGAATACTGCAGGCACACCTCGGGCACCGAAACCATGAAGCCGGCACCGAACAAGCGATCCTTGGCAATGTTCCAGGCCATGGACCACGCGTTCAGGCGCTGGTTGGCCGAGTCGTCCTGGTCGTAGGTCTTGATCGTGGACATGCGGTCGGACCATGTGTCCGGCATGAAGATCACCAGCAGCACGCCTAGCAGCAGCATCAGCAAGCCACTGCGCAATCGGTTCGGGCCGCGCCACCACATAACGGTGGCCATGGCCGAGATGGCCAGCAAGGCGCCCCGTGACTGGCTGCCCACGGCAGCCGCCGCGCACAACAGCATGGAGGCCATCAGCGCCCGTTTGACCCAGGCCTTGTCCGTGGTCATCTGCAGGAAGCGCATCAGCGGAATCGTCATCACCAGGGCCAGCGCGACTTCGTTGTTGCCATAAATGTAGGTGCCGTCCGGGCCCCAGACCCTGTAAGAGCCGCCTGTCGCAATCGTGAACAGGCCGCCCTTGACGCCGTAGATGCCGACCGAACCGGCCACCACCCAGGCCAGCATCATGATGTGCTGGCGCGAATACAGGACGAACAGCGCGACCAGGATCATGAGGTCGATCTTCATCACCCGGTTCCACAGCGCATAGCTGGGATCAAACACTACTGAGAACGGCAGCGTGATGCACATCCAGGCCATGAACAAAGCAAGGAACACCATTTCGCGGCTGAAGCTGAAATCGCGGCGGTCGCGCGTCGCCAGCAGGCCGATCAGGGTCGAGACAGCCATGACGGCGGCCACCGGCGCACCCGACAGACGCCAAGTCAGCGCATGCGGATTCATCAGGCTGACCCAGGTCCACCCAAGCACGCCGATCCAAGGGTGCTTGAGCCCATAAAGTGCAAACGCAGCAATCGCTGCAACGACAGTCAGGGTGAACATCGCTCAATACACTCCCGCACGAGGCGGCAAGAGGCCAGCCAAACCGTCAGCGCCCAATGGGCAGATATTCGAATCCCATGGCGCGGACCAGTTCGGGCTCGTATAGATTGCGGCCGTCAAAGATCAGCGGATGGGTCAGTGCCTGCTTGATGGCATCGAAATCGGGACTGCGGAATTCCTTCCATTCCGTAACGATCAGAAGCGCGTCTGCCCCCTCCAGCGCTTCGCGAGCACTGTCAACCAGCGCCAGATGAGGCGAGACCGCGAGGACACGGCGAGCTTCGTCGCGGGCGATCGGATCGTAGGCGCGCACCGTAGCGCCGCGGCGGACCAACTCGGCGATGATCACCCGGCTGGGCGCCTCGCGCATGTCGTCCGTGTTGGGCTTGAACGCCAGGCCCCAGAGTGCGAAGGTGCGGCCCGAGAGGTCTTCGCCGAAACGGGTCACGACCTTATTGACCAGCACCAGCTTCTGCGTCTCGTTGACCGATTCGACCGCGCTAAGCAGCTCCAGCGGCATGCCGGACTCCGAGGCGGTCCGGACCAGCGCCTTGACGTCCTTGGGGAAGCAGGAGCCGCCATAGCCAGCACCCGGGTAGAGGAACTGCGTGCCAATCCGCGGATCGCTGCCTATGCCCTGGCGCACCAGCTCGATGTCGGCGCCCAGCCGCTCGGCCAGGCGCGACAGCTCGTTCATGAAACTGATGCGGGTCGCCAGCATGGCGTTGGCGGCGTACTTGGTGAACTCGGCACTACGCGGATCCATCACCAGCAGGCGGTCCCGGTTGCGCACAAAAGGCGCATAGAGGGCGCGCATCAAGAGCGTGGCGCGCTCGTCGTCGCTGCCAACGATCACGCGGTCCGGCCGCATGAAGTCGTCGACGGCGGCGCCTTCCTTTAGGAACTCCGGGTTAGAGACCACGGCAAAATCAAGTTGGAGCTCGCGCTTGTGCAGTTCGGCCTTGATGGCGGCCCGGACCTTGTCGGCCGTGCCCACGGGCACCGTGCTCTTGTCGACGACGACCTTGTAGTCGGTCATCAAGCGACCGAGATTGCTGGCGGCGGCCAGCACGTATTGCAAGTCAGCCGAACCGTCTTCATCCGAGGGCGTGCCTACAGCGATGAACTGCAGCGTGCCGTGCTGGACGGCACGTTCTGCCTCGGTCGTGAAGTCCAGGCGACCCGCTGCCATGTTCCGCTTCACCAGCTCCAGCAAGCCCGGCTCGTGAATCGGGATGCCGCCTTCCTTGAGGATGCGGATCTTGGCCGGGTCTACGTCCAGGCAAAGCACATGGTTGCCCATCTCGGCAAGGCAGGCGCCGGTGACCAGGCCCACATATCCCGAACCAATGACAGTAACTTTCATCTTTCCCGATCCGATTCTTTAATGCCGCGCAGAGTATCGCGCTTCAGTGACGACAAATCGCCACCATACGCGCGCACCACCCGCACGCGGACTTTCTGCATGAATTCGCTCATTTTGAGCGCGCTGCCTTTTGACCCAGCGCCAAGCGGCTAAAGAGCTCGCGCTGCGCATCGCTGGTCGCCTGCCAGCTGAAGCCTTCTGCATAACGGCGCACATGCCTGCGATCCGCCTGCTTGGCCAATTGCGCGGCGATGGCAGCGGCAAATGCGGGGCCAGAGCGCTCGGCCACGAGCATGCCGACTGCTGGGTCAGAGACCACTTCGGGCGTTCCCCAGATGCTGCTGGCCACCACCGGCGTGCCGCAGGCCATGGACTCCAGCAGCACATTGGCCCAGCCTTCGCGGCTGCTTGCCAGAATGAACAGGTCTGCGGCGCTGTACCAGCGATACAGGTCGACATTGGGCTGGGGGCCGGCAAAGATCACGCGGTCGGCTACACCCAGTCGCTGGGCCAGTGCGCGCAGTGCACGCTCTTCCTCACCCTGCCCCACAAGCACCAGGCGCGCCTCAGGATGGCTCTTGCCGAGCTGGGCTAGCGCCTCGATGCTCAGGTGGTGGCCCTTGCGCTCCACCAGATAGCCCACGCTTATGAGCCAGGGGCCGGCGCCAACCAAGCCGAGTTCCTCACGAGCCTTGGCCTGATCCGTGGGCCGGAAGCGCTCTAGGTCGACCCCGTTGCGGAACACATGCAGCTTCTGCTCGGGCAGCCCCCAGTCCCTGAGTACGTCGATCAGTGCACGGCAGACGCCGATAGACGCGTCTGCCTGTAGTGCGGCCTCGTGGATGCGCCGACGCGCCCGCGCATTCTGCGGAATCAGGTTCAGGTCCGTGCCACGGGCCGTGATGGTCAGCGGCTTGCCGTAGCGGCGCGCCAGCCAGGCTGCTGCCACACCATCCGGGTAGTAGTAATGGGCGTCGATGACGTCAAACTCGAAGCCTTCGTCCAGCAGTTGGTCGATGGCGCGCGCCGCGCCGCGCGCAAGCGAGTCGGGAGCTATTGCCATGCCGACCTTGGGCGGCAGGAGATAGCGCGGATGCAGCACATCCAGGCCGTTGCGCTGCTCACGCCGCGGGGTTGCCGCCATCTTTGCGTATTCGCCAAAGCGGGGATGAGTGAAGGGGAACCAGGGTACCGGCGCGACCACCTTGGCTTCGATGCCGCCCCCTGACAGCAGCTCACGCAGCCGCGTCTCCACGAAGATGCCATGACCCGGTCGCACGCTGCTCGGATACAGCGTCGAGAAGGTAAGCAAGCGAAGCGGTCGGCTCATGATTGCGAGGCGGCAACGGGCCGCGTTTGGACGCCCAGATCTTCGAACAGCTTGGCCACGCGCCGGGCATGCTGGCTCCAGGTCAGGCCTTTGTTCGTGATTACTTCCCGTGCCTTGGCGGACACGTCCTCGCGCATGCGCGGGTCGGCCGTCAGGGCATCCAGCGCTTTCTCAATGCCCAGTTCGTCGTCCGGTCGATACAGGTAGGCGTTTTCGCCATGCGCCAGAATTTCGTGATGATTGGGCTGGTCAGGAGCGACGATGGCCTTGCCCAGCGCCAGGTACTCGAACAGGCACAGCGGCGATGCATAGGGAACAAGCGCTGTCTGCAAGGCGATATCAAAGGCCATTGAAAGCGCCGGCACTCGCTCGCGTGGGACAGCACCGGTAAAGCTCAATCGGTCGGAAACGCCAAGGTCGGCGGCACAGGCCTCGATCTCGGCGCGCGCTGGACCATCGCCAATCACGAGCAGGTGCACGTTGTGCGCCGCTGGCTGAGTTGCGATCCATTTCATGATGCGGTCCAGCCGGTCCCACTCGCGCACGAAGCCTGTGAAGCCAACGACCAGACGTCCTTCAAGACCCAGCTCGGCCTTGGCCTGCTGCGCTGTTGGCAGCTTCTCGAAATGCGCCGGGTTGATGCCATTTGGAATCACCTGGATTCGGGACGGATCGACGCCAATGCTCACCATGTAGTCCGCCAGGACCTGGGTGACCGGCAGGATGCGGTCGGCCTGGCGCCACACATAGCGCTCGAGGCGATGCGCCAGGCCAGGCATGGAAAGTCCGCCATACTGTGCACGTTCGACCGCCATCGGGGCGTTCACTTCCAGGATCAAAGGGAGCCTGAATCGCTTCTTGGCCCAGACACCGGCCAGCAGGAACAGGTTGTATCGTTCGTAGATGCCGTCGGGCTTGAGCTCCCGGATGGCTCGAGCCATCCTGCGATAAGCCACGAAGGAATAAGCGACTTCTGCCAGCTCGTAGGCAGGCTTGGGCAGCCAAGTCTTGAGGATTCCAACCCAACCCGCACTGCCCCCGCTGGTTGACGCCACAGCATCGACCGCCGGAGCGCTTTCAACGACGACATGACCATTGGCCCGCAAGCCGCGGATCATCTCCTCAATATGGGTCGACTGGCCATCGCGCGAAGCGGTGCGGTGGTGGTATACGATCTTCATGATGTCTGTCGCTAAGGTGGTCAGGCGGCGCGTGAAACGTTGCGCAGGAATGCGTCAAACATCAGCAGCGTCCACAGTGGCGTACTGTGATCGTGCATCCCACGCTCATGCTGGTCGACAAGCCGATTGATCTCCTTCTGGTCAAACCAGCCCGTTTCCGCGAGCTCGCCTTTGTCAAGCAGCGCAGATCGCACCCGCTGTTTCAGCGGGCCTCGCAACCAGCGTGCCAGGGGCACGGCGAAGCCCATCTTTGGACGGTAGAGCACGTCGTGGGGCAACATGGGCTCCATTGATTTCTTGAAGACCATCTTGCCTTCGCCGTCGCGCAGCTTCAGGTGAGAAGGCAAGGTAGCCAGCCATTCGACGAGCTTGTGGTCCATCAGCGGCTCGCGCACCTCCAGACTGTGCGCCATGCTCGCGCGATCGACCTTGGTATTGATGTCACCCACCAAGTAGGTCTTGTAGTCGATGTACTGGATCAAGGCCAGCGGATCGTCCGTGCCAGCCTTGGCCGCGTGGCGCTCGAAAAGATCAATAGCGTTATACCCCTGCAACTCCCGATGCAATTCGGCACTGAACAAGTTCTGGCGTGCGGGCTCACGAACCAGGCCCATGGTGTTGAAGTACCCCTCTACCGAGCTGCGCGCCATCGCCTGGAACGTGGTCTTTGCCCGGAACATGCGCGGCGCCCAGTCGGCCTTGGGATACAAGCGCCCCAGGGCGCCGAAGAGCGGCCGGCGCAGTGCTGCCGGAAGGCCGCGCCGCATGCGCTCTTCCATCATGTGCAGCTTGTAGCGGCGGTAGCCGCCCAGACTTTCGTCGCCACCATCTCCACTGAGCGCTACGGTCACATGCTTGCGGGCCAGTTGGCACACCCGGTAGGTCGGAATGGCCGAGCTGTCGGCATAAGGCTCGTCGTAGAGATGGGCCAGTGTGTCGATGAGGTCGAAATCGTCACTGCCGACGATTTCTAGGCGATGGTTCGTCTGGTAGCGGTCGGCCACCGTCTGGGCAAAGGCCGATTCATTGAACTGCGGATCATCAAACCCGATCGAACAGGTGTTGACCGGATCGTCCATAAGGCCTGCCATCATGGCAACAACCGCGCTCGAATCAACGCCACCTGACAGGAAGGCACCAAGTGGCACCTCGGATTTCAGCCGGATTCGGACGGCTTCCTGGACTCGATCGCGCAGTTCGGCGCACGCGTCGTCGACGCCAATCTGGTTGTCGAGCGTGAAGCAGACGTCCCAGTACTGGCGCGGCGTGGGCGCGGCCTTGCCGCGTTCGAACAGCACGCAATGCCCGGGTTCAAGCTTGCGAGCCTGCTTGAACACGCAGCGCGGTTCTGCAACATAGCCCAGCGCAAAGTATTCCTCGATGGCAAGCGGGTCGATCGTACGAGGCAGGCCGCCATGGGCCATCAGGCTCTTTAGCTCGGAACCGAACAGCAACCAACCGTCATCCAGCAACGCGTAATGCATCGGCTTGACGCCCATGCGGTCGCGCGCCAGGAACAGCGTGCCGCGCCGGCGGTCATGCACGGCGAAAGCGAACATGCCCCGGAGGTGATGAACGCAATCCTGGCCCCAGTGTTGCCAGGCATGAATGATGGTCTCGCTGTCGCTCTTGGTGCGGAAGCGATAGCCCGCCGCCTGCAGCTCCACCATCAATTCCTGGTAGTTGTAGATCTCACCATTGAAGACGAGACCGACTGAGCGGTCCTCGTTGAAGATTGGCTGCTGGCCAGTTGCAATGTCGATCACAGACAGGCGGCGATGGCCCAAGCCGAGGCCAGGCTCCAGGTGAAGGTCTCCCTCATCGGGACCGCGGTGGTGCTGCGATTCATTCATCCGATGCAGTCGTTCACGCTCAGGCATACGCTGCGCTCGGGTATCAAAAAGGCCGGTGATGCCACACATTTCGTCTGTCCTTAACGGCGAAGGCTGCCGTCATAAAGTGCCTGATAGGCGTCCACCATGCCTCGCAGGCTGAATTTCTCATGTACGCGTGCCAGTGCAGCCTGCGCAAGGGCCGTTGCCTGCTCAGGATGCTGCAGCAATTGCTCAAGCGCCGCCGACAATGCAGCAGCGTCGCTCGGCGGCACCAGCAATCCCGACACGCGGTCTTGCAGCAGCTCCGGTGTGCCACCCACGGCTGTGGCCACGATTGGGCGGGCACACGCCATGGCTTCGAGCACCGTGTTGCTGATGCCCTCGGCACGCGAGGGAAGCGCGTAGATGTCGAACCACTGCATGGCCTGAGCCACGTCGGAGCGATCACCGGGCAACCAAGCCAGCTCAGCGAGGCCCGCCTGTTCGAGCCGCTGGCACGCAGTGCCATGCAAGCTGCCGCCGCCGAGCATTACCAAGCGGGTGCGCTGCTTGAGCTCGGGGGCACGCTGCATCAGCTGAATGAAAGCTTCGACGAGGTTGAGGGGGTCCTTGATCGGATGCATGCGCCCGACTGATCCGATCACCAGATGCTTGCCCGGTGTCCACGGCCAGTCCGCAGGCGGCTGCTCGCCCTCACGCACCGCATGGAATCGATCCGTATCGACGCCGTTATAGAGCTGGTGCACGCGAGCCGGTGCAATGCCGACGCGCTCAGTCAGGTAAGACTGCAAGTCCTTTGATAGCGCAACAAAACCGTGGACAAAGGGCGCCAGCAGCCGCCGCCACCACTGGGGGCCCTTGGCCTGGCCATCGGGGTCGGAAATATCGTAGCCATGCTCGCCATGCAGGCGCAATGGCACCCGCGCAGCCCAAGCTGGCAACACAAATTCCAGCGCACCGAGATTGCGGGTATGCACGACAGCGGGCCGCAACTCGCGCAGCACCTGATACATGCGGCGATACAGCCAGAACCCCTGACCTGGTTGCTTGTTCAATGCAATGAACTGCGTCCCGGCCGCAGTCACGCGCCCCTTGAAGGCAGTGATCTCGGTCAGCGCCAGCACGGCATGCCGGTAGGCGGGCATGCTGTTGATCAGATTGACGACCCCGTTTTCCAGGCCCCCAGTATCAAAACGGTGGAGTACATGGACGACCAAGGGCCGAGGATCGGCTGCTGCCATCAGCAGTCCACTTTCAGAGGCGCCATAGCTTGTAGCCGGCGCCTTGCAGCGCAGCGCCGTCGAACGAGGCCTTGACGTCAATGAACGCGCCACCCTTGACCAGCTTCTTGCCGATGTCTTCTACGCTCAGGGATGAATATTCACGGTGCGCCACGGCAGCAACGATGGCATCGGCGCATGGCAGCTCATCCCAAGGCACCAGAGTCACGCCGTATTCGTGCATTGCCTCCTCTGCCTCGGCCTGCGGATCCGCGACACAGACCTGCACACCATAGGTCTTGAGTTCGTTGATGATGTCGATCACCTTCGAGTTGCGCAGGTCACCGCAGTTCTCCTTGAAGGTCAGTCCGAGCACATTGACCTTGGCGCCCTTGATGGGACTGCCGCTGGCAA
The DNA here is from genome assembly GCF_044043925.2 of Paucibacter sp. JuS9. Classification (NCBI taxonomy): domain Bacteria; kingdom Pseudomonadati; phylum Pseudomonadota; class Betaproteobacteria; order Burkholderiales; family Sphaerotilaceae; genus Roseateles; species Paucibacter sp. JuS9. Next base: position 1,479,978 of record NZ_CP194172.1, on the reverse strand, counting down.
TCATCTGCTTGATGGTCTGCTCGGCAATGAATTTGCCCATGCTGTCGTTGATGCGGCGGCCTGCCAGGATGACTTGCGGGTGGTAGCCCAGCATGTCGGCCTTGTGGGTCAGGTAGTACGGGTCCACGCCGATGCAGTGGCCGCCCACCAGGCCCGGCTTGAACTTCAGGAAGTTCCACTTGGTGCCGGCGGCCTCCAGCACCTCGGAGGTGTCGATGCCGATCTTGTCGAAGATGATGGCCAGCTCGTTCATCAGGGCGATGTTGAGGTCGCGCTGGGTGTTCTCGATCACCTTGGCGGCTTCGGCGGCCTTGATGCTGGACGCACGATGCACGCCGGGGATGATGATGGTTTCGTACAGCTTGGCCACCTTCTCGAGCGTCTGCGGCGTGTCGCCGGACACGATCTTGAGGATCTTGGTCAGCGTGTGTTCCTTGTCACCCGGGTTGATGCGCTCGGGGCTGTAGCCGACGAAGAAGTCCTGCTTCCACTTGAGGCCGGATTCCTTCTCCAGCACCGGGATGCAGACCTCTTCGGTGGCGCCGGGATAGACCGTCGACTCGTAGACGACAGTGACGCCCTTCTTCATGTGGCGGCCCACGCTGGTGGAGGAGCCGATCAGCGGCTTGAAGTCCGGGATGTGGGCCTCGTCCACCGGGGTGGGCACGGCCACGATGATCATGTCCGCCTCGGCCAGCATGGCCGGGTCGGCGGTGTAGACCGCGTGCTTGGCTTCCTGCACCTGCTCATCGGTCAGTTCGCGCGAGGGGTCGGTGCCGCGCTGGCAGGCTTCGACCTTGGGCACCGAGATATCGAAGCCGATGGTGCGCATGTGCTTGCCGAACTCCACCACCAGCGGCAGGCCCACATAGCCCAGACCAATCACTGCAACGGTTGTCGCCATCTCGATTCCTCTACTTTCTTTCTCAAATCCGAAGTTCGGTTATTTCTGCCCGCTGCGCGCGGCCTGCAAATGCTGCTCGATGGCAGGCCAGTTCTCGCGCAGGAATTGCTGGAGCAGTTGCGGCGCAATCTCGCCATTTTCTGCGGGGTTCAAGGTATACACGGTGACAGCGGCAGAATCATCGCCCCGGCCCTGCAGCCTCGACAAGGCCGTGTAGAGCTTCACGCGCATGTCGCTGCTGGTGAGGTGGCCGTCGACCCAGTAGAACTGCCAGACCAGCAGGCGAGGCGCGGCCTGGCTCGTCAGGCCGCGCAATTGCATGCCTCGCACGGCCACCGAGCCGGCGCTGCCGAACTCCACCGTGCTCGCCGTGTCGCTCACGCGTGCCCATTCCTTGTCATGGGACTGCACGAGCATGTTCTGCGAATTGATCAGTTTGCTGTCGTAGCCTTGATGCCGGTAGTACGCCAGATGCAGGCCGACCTGGGCGCCGCTTTTGCCATAGGCCCCATGTGATTGAGCGGCCGGATTCTCAAACACGGGAGCCCAAGTAGTCAGCAGCTCCGCCTGGGATTGCCAATTGCCGAGCACGGGAACTGACATGCGCAGCTCACGGGGGCCCTCACGGAGATCCAGACGATCCAGACCAAAGCGCGGCAGGCTCAGCACCAGCAGCGCAGCGGCAGACACGAGCCAGAGCACGTAGCTCTGGCTCCGCACAGGTGACTCGGTGGCCAGCGGCGTGTACACCAATTCGGGCTCGGTCCAACGTGCGCCGATCATGAACATCAGCAACATCACGATGCCAAAAAACACCCAGCCGTAAATCAGATGATCAACCCCAACGGCGAGCTTGTTGCCCGACACATGGCCTAGGAGCACGATGCCATAAGCCCGCACCCAGTTTGCAACGATGGGCAGCGCAATCGCCACGCCGACAAACGCCCAGCGGCGCTTCATCGAGTTGTAGTTCAGGTAGGCGAACAGCGTGCCCACCATCAGTGACGCGATCAGATAGCGCACACCGCTGCAGGCCTCGACCACCGACCAGTGGCCCGAAGGAATCACGAACTGCAGGCCTTCGCGATAGACCGGAATGCCCGTCAGGCGCAGCGCCATGACAGTGAAGTCTGCAGTGCTTTCCATGAGCATCGGCATCATGAACTCGCCGAGGGGCACACAGAAAAACAGGAACCCCAGCGGGAACGCGATATGCGCCGCCACCCGCTTGCCAAGGACCGTCGGCACCGTCAGCACAATCATGGCCACTGCCATCAACTGGGTCACGGAATTGGTTGAGACCAGCTCGCCGAGCAGCCAGCCCAGGCCCATGAGCGCCATGGGCAGGAGGAAGATGGGGCTGGGCTTGGGCTGCATCTGTGCCAGCTCATGGCGACGCCGCCAGATCAGCCACAGGGCGAGGGGTGGCACCACGAAGGCATGGGCAAAGGTTTCGGAGCGCTCCCAGATCAGCACCATGGCCGTCAGGGTGTCTCGGAACAGCCAGCCGAGGCCCGCCAGCAGCAGGGCCAAGGCCAGCAGCGGCTGCCGCCAGTGAGCCGGCAACGCCGCGCGCGCCGGTTCTTGCATCACTTGGCTCATCCAGCAATCTCCTCGGGACGCGTCAGATATCGATCAAGGCCCGACAAATGGGCCGTCCAGGCATAGGACTTCAGCACGCGTTCACGACCCGCCGCGCCGACGGCCGCAGCGTCGGCCGGTGAGCCAATCAGGCGCTCGACGGCAAACAGATAGTCCTGCGCAGATTCGGCGGCTACCAGCTCCCTGCCCTCCTCCACGTCCAGCGCCTCCACGCAACTGCGCGCCGCGACAACCGGGCGGGCCATGGCCATCGCTTCCAGCACCTTGTTCTGCACGCCGCGCGCCAGTCGCAGCGGCGCCACCACCACGGCGGCATGCTGCAGCCAGGGACGCACATCGGGCACGGTGCCGGTGACGTTGACCACATCGCTGGCCAGCGCCTGCACGGCCGGCGTGGGACTGCGGCCGACGATGTGGAAGCGGACCTCCGGACGGCGCTCGCGCAGCTTGGGCAAGACTTCGGTGGCGAACCACTGCACGGCGTCAACATTGGGCCAATAGTCCATGGCACCAGTGAACACCACGGGCACCTCGCCCGCCGCATACGGAGATTCGCGCCCTGCCGCAGGCTCGAAGAACTGCGCGTCGACACCGTTGCACAGGGCCTCGACCGGCGCAGCAGCGCTTTGTGGCGACAGCTTGCGGAACAGGGCCACTTCCTTGTCGGTGACGAAGAAGGAGCAGCGTGCCTTGGCGGCCACCGCGGATTCATACGCCAGCAGCCGTTCGCCTTCACGCTTGTACAGCCAGGACATCGGCCAGCGATGGGCGGCCCCGTAGTCCGTCCACTTGGCCGAGTCGACGTCGACGAAGTCCACCAGCATCGGCAAGGCGGGCAAGGCTTCGGCGTACTGCGCCATCGAAGACGAGAACACCACCACGGCATCGATCTTGCCGCTGGCGCCAAGCTCCTGGACCCATTCGCTCAAGCAGGCGTCGCGGTAGTAAGGCAGGCTCAAGGCCTCACCGCTCAGCAGGCCACGCAGGCTGGCCAGCTTGGCGCGCGAGGGATGCAGGCGCGCGACATGGGCTCCGGCGCACATGGCGCGCACGGTGTCCACATGCTGTTCGTCGTCCGGGTCATCCACGAAGGTGCCGAGGAACACGCGGTGCTGCGCCTGCAGGTGCTTGAGCAGATGGAAGGAGCGCACCTTGTCGCCCTTGTTGGGCGGGTAAGGCAGGCGGTGGACGAGCAGGAGGATATTGGCCATCGACTGCTTCTCTCTCAGCCCAGGCTGCGCACAATGAACGGACCCAGCCAGTTGGCCCAGCTGATCGGCATGCGGCGCCAGGTCTTGATCAGCAGCTGGTACTTGGCATTGTTCGGGTTGTTCTGCGGAATGGCGTCGCGCTTGTACAGCTGGTACTCGTAGTTCAACGGAGTGGGTTCGAAACCCCAGTTCTTCTTGAAGCTGTAGGAGCCGGTGCCCTGCTTGCTGCGGCCATAGTCGAAGACTTTCAAACCGCGGGCGCAGGCGCGACGCATCAGCTCCCAATACTTGAAATCATTGGCGGCCAGGTCGCGGGCGCTTTCGTCGTCGCCGGCGTAGTACGGCAACACTTCATCGCGGAAATAGAAGCTCAGCACCGAACTCAGGGGCCGGCCGTTTGCATCGGTCACCGTCAGCACTTCAGCGTCCTGGCCGAATTCCTTCAGGAGCGCCTCGAACCAGCGGCGCGGCATGGCTGGCGTGCCGTGGCGGTGGACGTTGTCGGCATAGAGTGCGAAGAAGCGGCCGGCGTCGGCATCGATGTGGCTCTGCAGCTCGTTCTTGATGCCCTTGCGAACCATGGCACGCTGCTTGCGCGGAATGGCCAGCATGTTCGCTTCTTCTTCAGCAAGAATTTCCTTGCGGAAGGTGACGTAGAGGTCTTGCCGTGGCCAGTCTGCATTGCGGGCATGAACCTGGCGCAGCTCCAGATGCTCGGCGCCGAGTTGGCGGGCGATGTTGCCGGCCTCGGCTTCCAGGGCCTTGGCCACGCTCTCGTCTTCAGCGACCACGCCACCATAGACCGCAAAAGGCAGCCCCACCAGGGCATGGCCGAACAGGCGACTCTTCACCTGCGCCAGTGGCAGGATGCCGACGATGCGAGCTTCCTGCTCGACGTATAGGAAGAAGCAGGCATGGCCCCAGACCTGGCTGATCACCCGCAGCCAGCCGGCGCGATGAAAGAAGCTGGCGTTGGGCTGCGCAAAGACGAACTCGTCCCAGCGCCGCATGGCTTCAGCGTCCTGGGCTTGCAGGCGCTTGACTGTGAAGGACGAGCTCATTGGGCAGCGGCAAGCGCATCAGCGCGGCGCCCGAGGAAGATCTCGTCCATCCGGCCCCAGTCAAAGTCGCGCAGCAACTGGGCAATGCGGCCCTCCATGCGCTCGATATTGACGTAGTGGCGGAAGCGGGTCTTGGCGTCGATGCCTTCGATGCGCGGCTGGCCGGCATCGATTTCCCAGGGATGGAAATAGAAGATCGCCGACTGCTGCTCGCTCTCATTCACGCGGCCCACCATCCAGCGCGACAGCGCGTAGGGCAGCAAGCGGAAATAGCCGCCACCGCTGCTGGGCAGGTTGCGACCGGCAAGGCGCAGCGTGGTGGGCGGAATCTCGAGCAGACCCTCGCGCACCGGATAGGCGAAGCGAGGCGCGTCGGGCATGCCGTAGTGGTCGTGCTTGACCGGGTAGACACTGGAGCTGTAGCGATAGCCCTCTTCCAGCAGCACGTCGAAAGCCCAGAGATTGGCCTGGCCGATGGAAAAGCTCGGTGCGCGGTAGCCGAGCACCGACTGACCGCCAATGTCTTCGAGCAACTGCTTGGCGCGGCGGATGTCTTGCGCAAACTCTTCGCGGCTCAGGTCGCTGACACGCTGGTGCCCATAGCCATGGCTGGCCAGTTCATGGCCGCCAGCTACGATGTCTCGAATCAGCTGCGGATAGCGCTCAGCCACCCAGCCGAGTGTGAAGAACGTGGCCTGCTTGCCCTCCTGCGCCAGCAGAGCCAGGATGCGCTGCACATTGCGCTCGACGCGGCACTCGCGCGAGTCCCAGTCACTGCGCTGGATGTAGGGCGCGAAGGCCGAGACCTGGAAGTAGTCTTCCACGTCGATGGTCATCGCATTGCGCGTACCGCGCTGGGTGGGCATCAACATCTTGCTTGCTTGCCTGCTTTCAGGCCCCGAGCCATTGGTAGAGGTCGGCGGCAATGCGCTCGGCCGTGTGGCCGTCCCAGTACTCGGGCACGCGACCGCGCTTGCCCTGGCCAGCCAGGATCTCGGCCACGCCGCGCAGGATCGCTTCGCGGTCCAGGCCGACCATGGTGTTGGTGCCCTGCTCCACCGTGATCGGGCGCTCGGTGTTTTCGCGCAGCGTCAGGCAGGGCACGCCCAAGGCCGTGGTTTCTTCCTGCAGGCCGCCGGAGTCGGTCAGCACCAGCGTGGCGCCACCCATCAAGCCCAGCATTTCAAGATATCCCTGCGGCGGCAACACGGCCACGCGGGACGGGTCCAGCATGTCCTTGAGACCGAAGCGCTCGATATTGCTGCGGGTGCGCGGATGCATCGCAAACACCAACGGCAGGTCCTTCGAAACCGTGTCAAGCACGGTCAAGAGGGACTTCAGCGTCTCGGCATCGTCCACGTTCGAGGGGCGGTGCAGCGTGACCACGCCATAGCCCTTGGGATGCTTGATCAACGCCGGGTCGAGCTGGTGCGAGGCCAGCGTGTCAGCCGGCGTACGCGCATGCGGACGGCTGGCTTCCAGCGAATCGATCATCACATTGCCGGCGAACACCACGCGCTCTTCGGCAATGCCTTCGCGCACGAGGTTGGCCAAGGCGCTGCGTTCCGTCGTGTAGAGGCGATCGGCCACCTGGTCGGTCAGGAGACGGTTGATCTCTTCCGGCATCTTGCGGTCGTAGCTGCGCAGGCCGGCTTCGACATGAGCCACCGGGATGTCTTTCTTAACCGCGACCAGTGTGCAGGCCAGGGTCGAGTTCACATCGCCCACCACAAGGACGCAGCTGGGCTTGTGCTCGTCCAGCGCCGGTTCGAAACGCTTCATCACCTCGGCGGTTTGCACGGCGTGCGAGCCGGAGCCGACTTCGAGATTGATATCAGGTGTGGGCAGGCCCAGGTCGACGAAGAGCTTCTTGCTCATGTCGGTGTCGTAGTGCTGGCCGGTATGCACCAGGAGCGCAGGAATCGGCGGCTGATGCTGGGCCAGGGCGCGCAGGATGGGCGCCATCTTCATGAAATTGGGCCGGGCGCCGACGATGCACATCACTGGCCCCAGGCTCTTTGCAGCAACATCACTCATTCGCGCGTCTCTGTCGTGGTGGGCCGCACGGCCTTCACCAGTTTCTGCAGCAGACCCAGGGTCTGCAAATTGATCTTCTCCAGCCTTTGCAGGCTGGCCTCCAGACGCTGGAAGCGCTCCAGTTGCTGTGATTGGCTCAGCGCCGAGAGTTCACCGTCGAGCCGGCTCATCTCGCTATCGCGCAGGTCCAAATCGATCTCGACTTCACCGGTGAGCGAGCTCAGGTCGTCCAGCTTGCTGGCCGAGGGCTTGACGGGCACCGCAGTCTCGGCTTCGACGTCCCGCAGCACTTCCTGCACATCAGCCAGCGCCAAGTGGGTCTTGCCGGCCATGAAGCCCAGCAGCAGCAATCGGTCGCACAGCGAATTGATGCGCCGCGGAATACCTTGGCTGGCCTTGTAGATGGCCGGGAAGGCATCGGCTTCAAAGGTCGGCTTGCCGGCCGCGCCCGCGCACTTCAAACGGTGCTCGATATAGCGCTGAGTCTCGTCTTCATCGAGCGGGCCGATATGGCAGGTGGCCGCCACGCGCTGGCGGAACTGCTCCATCTCGGGCCGCGCCAGGATGCCGCGGAACTCTGGCTGGCCGACCAGAAAGGTCTGCAAGAGCGACTGGTTGCTGAACTGGAAATTGGACAGCATGCGCAGCTCCTCGACCGCGCGGGCCGAGAGGTTCTGCGCTTCGTCGACGATCAAGAGGCAGCGCTTGCCCAGGCTGACCTGGCTGACGAAGAAGGCCTCCAGCGTCATCAGGAGCTCGGACTTCTGCAGGTCCTTGACGCGCACGCCGAAGGCAGCCCCCACCATGCGCAGCGTATCTTCTGCGTCGAGCTGGGTGGTGACGAGATTGCCGATCACCACGTTGCTGCGATTCAGGCTGTCCAGCAGGCCGCGCAAGAGCGTGGTCTTGCCGGCACCGATCTCGCCGGTGATGACGATGAAGCCGTCATTGCGCAGCACGCCATAGTCCAGATAGGCCTTGGCCCGGCGATGCTGCTTGCTGCCGAAATAGAAATTCGGGTCCGGGCTCAGCTGGAAGGGCTTGCTGCTGAGCCCGTAAAAGGCTTCGTACATGGCTGCTACTGGAACTGCTGAGTAAGGGTAAGTGTCACTGCGTTCTCCTGATAGGAGCGCTGCGCACTGTTGAAGCGTGCATGCCGCAGGTTGGCCGAGTAGGACAGGTATGGATTGATCCGGCCATTCCAGCTGGCCAACAAACTCTTCAGATCTGTGGCCTGGCTGGTCGTCACATTGCTGCTACGTTGCTCGGACACAGTCAAACTAACCGCACTAGCGGGTGAAAGCCGGTGCGAGAACGTGAACGCTCCCGATCGCTGCAGCAACAGTCCGCCGCCGCTTAGGTCATCCACCACCGAGCTGAAAGGGTCCAGACGGCGCGTCTTGCCCTGGCTCAAGGTTACGGTCGCCGTGCTGCGCACACCCAACAGTGAGGCGGCGCCTGTTTGCATGCGAGTCATAGTCGCGGCACCGGACAGGAAGCCGCTGTTGCCCAGTGCATCAGGATTCAAGCCATTGTTTTGCAGGTAGGTTCGGACCAGCAGATCGCGCTTGACCGGATCGGGCTCGAGGGCCGTGAAGATCGAATCGTAGAGCGCGTAATTGGTCAATCGCCCGGACGCACCGACAGCGCCGGGGGAATTCACCATCTGCGAGTCGGCATAGCGCCACGAAGAGCGCGCCATGCGGTGGGAGAATCCCAGACTATGGGAGTTTCCATAATGGTGGCGACGCCAGTCCGCGTTGAGCGTAGTGCGCTCCGTCGGCGCCCAAGCAAGCACCAGTCCGTAGGTGCTTGCCGTGACTTGATTCAGCGTCATGTAGTTGCTTCGCTCCTTGCCGGCCTGCAAGTTCAGGTTGAGGTCCGGATTCGGGCGCAGGCGGATGCCCGCCAGCACACTGTCGGTTGCGACGCTGCGTGCCTGGCCATTTCCGCTGGTGCGCTGCGCGTTGGCTGACAAGTTCCAGTTGATCAGCCGATGCGCGCCGCCCAGCCCCTCAAATCCCGCTGCGACCTGGCCACTGCGACCATCGCCGATGATCGAATTCTTGACCCTGCTCTCGACAGCAGTGGCGCTGAATTCGTAACTGGCCACGGAGGCCACGATGCCGCGCAATCTGGGGGCTACCATGAGGTTCGCCAGCTGCGCCTGGTTGGCGTTACCAAGATTGGAACTGACGGATTGCTCTGCAGAAAAGGCAGAACGTGCCTGCTGGCCCAAAGTGGCCCTAACGTCAATGAGGAAGCGTCCATCAAGCAAGTTCACAGTCGCCTGTGAAGTCAGATGATGCTGAACGCGGTCGCGCTGGCTGGTACGGAGGTACACCAGACCATCCATTGAATAGTCCAGCGAGCCACGGAACGCGCCGTTGTAGCTGCGCAGGCTCAGGCCCGGCGAGATTACGCCGATTAAGGCCCTATCTTTGGCGCCGGTTTGCGGTGTGCTCAGGCTGTCGGTGGCAGTACCGCTGATTGAGAGCAAGGGCTGGATGCTGAAGATGCGACGCTCAGCCGTCCGCTCCTCGCTCTGGCCCCAGGCCATCTCACTTGCCAACAGGAGCAACAGCGCCTGAGTCAAGTACCTCAGTGCCGGCACGCGAAGTCCTCGCAAATCACTCCGGCTTGGGATCATTGCCATATCCGTAGCCATAGCCATAGCCATAGCCATAGCCGTAACTGCCTTCGGAACCAGCATGCGCCTGGTTGAGCAACATCATCTTGACCGGGCAGGACTCGATGCTGGCCAGAGCCTGCTGCACCGCGCCTTGCAGCGTCTTGTCAGCGTGCACAACGATGACGATCTGCCCCATATGCGAAGCGAGCACGCGAGATTCGGTGGTTAGCAGCAGCGGCGGCGAATCAAAAATGATGATGCGGTCCGGGTAGCGCTGGGCCATGTCAGCCAGCAGTGCCGTCATCGCATCGCTGGCCAAGAGCTCGGTCGCCCTTGGATGCGGTGTACCGCTGGGCAGGATCGTCAGCTTGTCAATATTGGTGCGCAGCAGCACGTCAGCCATGTCGACCTGGTTTTCCAGCACGTCGAGGAGGCCCGGGCCCTGTGGCAGGCCCAACATGCGCAGCACCGAGGGGCGGGCCACGTCGGCGTCCACCAGCATCACGGTGTTGTCCAGCTCGGCTGCAATGCTCAACGCCAGGTTGAGAGAGGTAAAGCTCTTGCCCTCGCCAGCCAAGGCGCTGGTCACCATGATCAGGTTGCCATGATTGAGCTTTTCGGTACCCTTGCCCATCGCGTTCTTGATCAGCGGCCGTTTGACAACCCGGTACTGATCGGCGATGAAAGTGCGAGGCGCGGTCGGCACGAGGAACCCTTGGGCAGCCAGGGCCATCAGGTCCAGCTCGACGCGCTTGGATTGAAGGGCTGGTACCTCGGATTCCGGCTCGGCCGCCGGCATCGCCGGCGGCAGTTCGGGCTGCGGCGGGGCTTGCACCGGCGCGTCCGGCAGGATCACGCCCGCCTGGCGCAGTTGCTCCAGCCTTTGTGCTGCTTGTTCGATCAGGCTGCTCATGTTCAACCCACCTGCTTGCTCATCAGAATCGCCATGATGGATAGGCCCACGGCAAACACGACCACCAGGCCACCACTGGCCACGCCGAAGCGAACCAGATCGACACGTACACGGCGCTTCTCAGCATCACTGATCAGCCGGGAAACGACACCCAACACCGGAAGTTCGGTGCGCAGGCGCAGTTCGCCCGCGTCATGGAAAACCGGGCGCAGCTGTGAGCCGACAAAAGTCGCGAACACACCTGCCACCAGGCAGACAGCCAGCACGCCAGCCAGGAGCAGCAAGCGATTCGGGGCCACAGGCTTGGGGTCGGCACGGGGCGGGTCGATCAGCTTGAAGTCCGCAACGCCGCTGGCAACATCGAGCTCACCAGACAGCGAAGCCGACTCGCGACGTGCCACCAGATCTTCGTAGTTCTTCTTGTGAATTGAGTAGTCGCGATTCAGCTGGGCAAACTCCGCCTCCAATTGAGGCGCTGTCTTAACTGCGGCCAATGCCTGGGCATAACGAGAAGAATATTCATCAACTCGAGCTCGCAGGCCGGCCACAAGGACTTCCGAAGACGCCAACATTCGCGCCAACTCCTGCTGAGCCAAGCTGGACGGCTGCCCGTTTGGTACCGACTGCGCTGCGATGGCTGCTTTGCGCAGATCTGCTACCTCTTTTCGCTTCTGTTCTTCGAGATCCTTGAGCAACTTGCGCGCGGACACGATGTCCGGATGCTGCTCGGTGAAGCGCTGCAGCAAGGCGTCAAGGTTGCGCTTCAGGCCGTCGATGCGGGCATCAAGTTCGGGCGTACTAACGGTCAGTGCCGACTCCTGCATCAAGCTCTGCGTGGTCGTATTGGTGCCACGGGTCCGTTCACCTTCCAGCTGCGCTCGCGCCGCGTCGCGAGCCTGGGTAGCCTCGCGCAACTCCAGCTTGGCACGATCCAGTTGGCCGCTCATCTCAGCCAGGCGCGATGCCGAATCCTTGCCATCTGCATTCATCGTCTGCAGATTGCGCAGCCGGAACTCCTTGAGGCGAGACTCTGCCTCCTCCAGCTTGCCTTCGTAGTTCTTGATTTGGTCGGTAATGAAGCTGGATGCTGTGGCGCTGTCCTTGCGGCTAGAACCCAGGCTCGACTCGACAAAGATCGTGACCAGCGACTGCACGGCGCGCTTGGCCAGCTCCGGGTCCCGGTCTCGGTAGGCCAGCGTATACAGGTTGTCACGGCCGGCGCTGCTGATCTTCAGCTCAGAGCTAACGCGGTCAATCAGCGCCTCCTGCTCCGCCTTGGTCTGGTTCTTCAGATCCAGGTCAGCCATGCGCACCAGCTTTTCAACATTGGGCCGGCTGATCAGCGTCTTGCTGAGCATGTTGATCTGCATCTCGACGTTCGGTGACACTGCCATGCCCGACATCAAGGGCTTCAAGATGGACTGCGTGTCGACGTAAATACGCGCAGTGGCCTCGTAGCGATCGGGCATGCTGAATACAACGATGGCACCGATAGCGCCGGTCACCCAGGCGACGAGCACGCCGTACCAGCGGTATTTCCACATCCGCCTGGTGACCGAGAACAGTTGAGCGAGCAGGAGGTCCATCAAACAATCTTCAAGCGTTGGTAACGAGAGGGCCGGGGGGCGGCCATCCCTGAACTGCAGCCCGGCCGGGCCGCAGACAGCTGTTCAGGTCAGAAGAAGCTCTGCGGAATGATCAGGATGTCGCCGGGCCGCATCTCGACGTTGGCTGACACGTCGCCGCGCTTGATCAGGTCCTTCAGGCGCACGGAATACTGCTTGTTGCCTTCAGCGGAGCGCAGGATGGTGGCACTGTTGCCGGCAGCAAAATCAGTCAGGCCGCCGACAGCGATCATCACGTCCAACAGCGTCATCTTTTGCTTGTAGGGCAGGAACTGGGGCTTGGCGGCTTCGCCAACCACGCGGATCTGCTCGCTGTACGGCCCGACGAAGCCGGTGACGATCACGGTGACGACCGGGTCGCGCACATACTTGCTGAGCTGCTTCTCGATGTCGCGGGCAATCTCGATAGAGTTCTTGCCCTGTGCCACCATTTCATCAATCAGTGGCGCCGAGATCTTGCCGTCTGGGCGCACCGGCACCTGCATCGACAGCTCCGGGTTGCGCCAGACCATGATGTTGAGGCCGTCACCGGGGCCGATGATGTAGCTGTAGTCTTGCGTAGCCGCCGTGACAGGCGCAGGAGGAATGCCTCCCGTGCTTGCGCAACCAGCAAGCAGACCGAAGGAAACCGCCAAAGCCAGCAAGCCGGAGCGGCCCGAAATGGATGCAAACAGTGTCTTCAAGGCAATTCCTCTCGATGTAGGTGGCGACAGCGCCAAGCCGCTATGCGTTGAGCTACGCACAGCGCTGACCGGCGACCTGCTGATTCACGGATCATGCCACAGGGCTTTGACGCTTTTGTGCCCAGCAAACAGGGGGCTTGCGAGTAGGCGCGAGCAATATCGCACGGGGATTCGATCAGCTTGAATATCGGCGCCGACCCGGCTCCGGTTGTAGGGCCGACAGCGCTCGGCGATACTGCCCAGCGACTGCCGGCCACCCCGCCCGGGACAGCCCGCCGGCAATGCAAAGGAACCAAATGCAGTTTGACTACGCCCGCGCTTTCTCCCGCAATATTGGCTGGGTGACCGAGTCAGAGCAGGCCAGGCTGAGGAATGCCCGCATCGCCATTGCCGGACTGGGTGGGGTTGGCGGGGAACATTCGCTGGTCTTGGCGCGGCTGGGCATCGGCAAGCTGGTCTTGGCCGATTTCGACGAATTCGACCTGCACAACATGAACCGCCAGGCAGGCGCCTTCATGTCCACCATGGGCCGAACCAAGCTGGACACAATCGAACGGATGACGCTGGACATCAATCCGGAAATTCAAGTCCGGAAATTCCCGTCCGGCATTGATCTCAATAATCTGGATGAATTCCTGGAAGGCGTCGATGTATATGTTGACGCACTGGATTTCTTCGCGATTGACATTCGTCGCCAGGTTTTCGCGCGCTGCCGTGAAAAGGGAATTCCGGCGCTGACCGCCGCCCCCCTGGGCATGAGCACCGCCCTGCTCTACTTCTCAGCCGATGGCATGAGCTTCGAAGACTATTTCAAGCTGGAAGGCCACACGAAGGATGAGCAACTCGCGCGCTTCGCCGTCGGGCTCTCACCGGCCATGCTGAACCGGAGCTACCTGGTTGCACCCGAGGCCGTGAATTTCCGCGAGAAGCGCGGCCCGTCCACCGGCATGGCCTGCGCACTTTGTGGCGGCGTGATGGGTACGGCCGTTCTCAAGGTACTGCTCGGGCGAGGCGCCTTGCGACCAGCCCCGTGGGCGATGCAATTTGATGCCTATGGGCAAAAGCTCAAATTCACCTGGCGCCCCTGGGGCAATTCGAACCCCCTGCAGCAACTACTGCTGATGCTGGTCAGGCCACTGCTCCGGGGCAAGGACGCAGGCTCCAAGGCCAAGACCTGAACGACATTCAACAATAGAAAAAGCCCGCAACTTTCGCAGCGGGCTTTCTTCTTGGATCGAGTCGGGCAAGCACCGACTTGTGCCAAGCGATGCGCTTACTTTGCGCGGCGACGGCGGCTCAGCAGGCCCAGACCAGCCATGCCCAAACCCACCAGGGCCAGCGAACCCGGCTCAGGGACGTACACGGCGCTGAAGTCACCAGTAATCAGGTAGGGGAACGGGTCAGTAGCGCCACCGGTGGTCGGCGTGATCGCGTCGAAGTCACCGTTGGTTTGAACGCGCATGTGGAACGGTGCTGGATCAAACCAATAGCTCGAACCCAGAGCCGTCAGCGACAACTCTTCAAAGAAGATGTTGAAAGCACCCGGGGGACCAACCAAGTCACCCGTGCCATAGCTAACGTCGCTCCATGCGAGCAGCTTGTCTTCGCCACCACCAGCTGATGCGGATTGGAACGTCGTGAAGCTGCTGCTGCTTGTGATGTTGAACTCGGTGTCGGAACCTTCATCCAACCAGATTTCAATCTTGCCGCCGGTACCAAGGAATGTGGTCGTCGAGGATGCCACGCCGGACGCAACGAACTTCGCGTACATGCGATAGAAACGCGTGTCCAAATCGTCGGCACCCAGACCACCGGTCAGCCAAGTGGTAACGCCAAGGGTCCCTTCGTTGCGCAGGTAGCCCGTGAAGAAGCCAACTGCCGATGCAGAGAATGCACCAGGACCGGTCAGGCCGAGAACTTCAGTGTAGGCGCCCGTCAGCTTGTCAACCGTCTTGCTGGTCGAACCACCGACAACGCCAGGAACCGCCGTTTCATTGATCTTCCAATCTTTGAATTCGGCGAAGGCAGAGAAGCTGGTCAAGGCCAACGCGCCTGCAACGCATACGGAAAGAAGTTTGCTCTTCATCATGTCACTCCTGGGTGAAAGCTTGCTGTTGAAGCCACTTGACTGGGCTCACGACCATCTAGTTAGCAGGCATCGTGCCAGAAGTGAATTAGTCAATAAAATCAACAACTTGTGAAAACAAGCCATCAGTAACGCCGGGCAACTGTAAAGAATTTCGTCACAGGCCGGTTAGCACAGATGCCTGCGAGACGATTCAACTGGCCGCGAGCATTGCTCGCACCTCTTTGTACAGCGGGTGCTTTTCACCGAGGCGCTGCAAGGTCTCCAACTCTTGGCGAGCCTGCAGCTTGGAACCCTGCCTCAAGTAGAGCTTTGCCAGTCGCAGCCGAGCCTCATGCCAGTTCGGACGCAGCGACAGGGCCACCTTTTGCGCCTCGACAGCCTTGGGCCAGTCATTCGAAGAGGCGTAGATGTCGGCCATGGTGTCATGCAAGTCGCCGTCTTGCGGTGCAAGCTTGATAGCCTGTCGAATGACGTCCAGAGCCCCCGGCTTGCCAGCACGCGCAAGTGTCCATGCCAGATTGTTGAGCGCCTCAATATTCTGTGGATTGCCTTTGACGACATTTTCATAGTAGCTGCTGGCCAAGCCGAAATCCGAGCGCTTGACCGCCTCGCCAGCAAGATACATCCGGAAGACGGGGTCAGCAGAATGCTGCGCAAGCCATTGGCGCTGAAATTCATCGGCCCGTGCCGACGCCGGCAAGCGCAGGAGCACTCTGTGCAAGCGAACCGCCAGTTCAGGCGCTGCCACCAAATCAAGCCCGCGCCGATAGGCACCCGCGGCCGCGTCCCAGTTCTTCTGCGAAGCCCACAAGTCACCTTCAAGCATGTGACCGAACGGGCTCGACTTGAACTTCTGCTGGGCACTTCGCGCGACCGCAAGGGCCTCCTTCGCCTGGCCCGCATTCATTTCGAGGACAACCAGCATCTGCAAGGCGGGCGCCGAGTCCGGGCTGATCGCAATTGCGCGCCTCAGCGACTGGATTGCAGCCGGCGCATTCTTCTGCGTGATGTAGATCTCCGCCTGCCGCATGTGCGGGACTGACGAGTTCGGCAGGCTCTTCGCGAGCTTGGCGTAGGTGTCGATGGCGAGGTTCACATCCCCCGCCGCCATTTGGATCTGCCCCAGGTTGTCGCTTGTTTCGACGGTAAATCCAATCGCAGCAACGGCCTCCTGGGCGGTACCCAGTGCGCCGCTCTGGTCTCGTCTCATCAATTGCAACTTGGTCAGGACGATTCTTGGTCCCACTTCGCCCGGGAACCTTCTGATCAGTTGCCGAAGGCTGTCGATTACCGCATTCGCATCCGCATTGTCGCGTTCGCGCAGAGAAATCAAGAACAGCTGCGCCTGCACGTTGTCGGGAACCTTTGCTACATAGCCCTCGAGACGTGCCTTGGCGGCATCCACGCGTCCGTCGGCAACCTCCAGCTTGGAGATGGCCGACAACGCCGGGTAATAGGTCGAATCCAGCGTCAGGGCCGCCTCGTATGAAGTTCGCGCCAGCGCCCGGTTTCCGCGCGCCAACTCCAGATTGCCCCGCAGGTTCGGCGCTACGGCATCGTTCGGACGCTTGGCCTGAAGCTTGCCGATGGCATCCAGCGCCTGCGGATACTTCTTCTGACTCATCAGCAGATTGATCAGGGCTAGGTCAGGAAATGTTCCCTCGTCGCCGGCCGCGATGGATTGCAATAGTGAAATCGCCTGCTCAGGGCGGTCCCCGACCGTTTCAGCCAGTGCAAGCACGGTCCGGCTCCGATTGTCCTTGGGATCGAGCTTGGCAGCGCGCGCAAAGTACTCCTGGGCGGCCTCGACCTGACCACTTAGTAGCAAGGCTTCAGCGGTTATAGAAATGGCGTCACCGGACGGGACCGCACGCTCGATCATGGGTCGCAAGCCCCTCAAGGCCTTGTCAAAGCTACCGGCGCGGATCTGCGCGCGTGCCAGCAGCAGTCGAACATGGTCGTCATCCGACAAAGTCGCCGCAGCCTTGGCGAGAGACGTCTCGGCCTGAACCAGCGAACCGCGCTTGAGGTCGATGACCCCCATCAGCTGCAATGCGCGTGGATTGGAGGGTGCAAGTTTCAGGATTTGCTGCGTCTTTTCCTGGGCGGTCTTCAAGTCGCCATTCTCAAAAGCAACCACAGCAGCGATGAAGATCGCATCTGGATGCTTTGGTGCAGCCGCGAGCAAGGGCACCAACCGGGCTTGTGCCGCCTTCATGTCTTTACGGCTGAGCGCGAGGCCAATCAGTGCAACGTGAGCCGGGACATAGCGAGCGTTGGCCGTGAGCGCATCTTGGTATGCCTTCTCAATCGCCTGCACGTCGCCATTTTGACTCTTCAGAATATCCCCGCGCAGCAGGTACGCCTCGGGCAGCTTCTGGTTGATCAGCAGCACACGGTTCAGCAGGTCCAAGGCTTCGTCGTACCGGCGGCTCGCCGCAAATACCTTGACCTTGACCAGATAGGCCTGTGGATAGTTAGGTCCGGCTGCCAGGGCCTGGTCCGCCGCGGCAAGCGCGGCCTCCGAATTGCCAAGAAACAGATGCGCAGAAGCCAGGGTTGCCTTCAGGGCCGCGGTCGCGGCCGCCGTGCTGGGCTTGAACTCGGCGTAGTCGGCAACGACGCGCTTGGCGTCACCGGTAACCAGCAGCGAATAGGCCAGCAGCGGCACCACCTCCTGGGGATCAAAACCCAGCTCGGAGGCCTTGCGCAGCTCGATCAAGGCGCCCCGGAAGTCGCCGATGTCAACCAATGCCCTGCCGAGCATGAAACGCGCCTCGGCATTTTGCGAATCCTTCTCCAGTGCATTCTTGAGGTAGATCGTGGCCGCTCTCGAATCGCGCTTGTTCACGGCCTCCTTGGCCTTCTCGATCAAGGCTTCAGCTGAATCGCCGAAGCAACCCGCCAGCAGCAGGGCGGAACTCAGCACCACGAATCGAGCACGGGCGGGTGTCATGATCTTCACAAGAGGCCTCTTTCCTACCTAGATTGATTGAACCGGACAGGGTCGAACGAAATTGGCTGGCCGTGGCCACTCAACTCGCTGTTTTTCGGCACTTGTACCGACCAGCGTTCGGACCATCCGAGCAAGTTGCAAAACAGCGACAACCGTTCCGCACGGTCCGCTGGCCTGGCTGTGCGATGCGAGGTGCGCTGGCGCGCAGCATGCCTCAAGACAAACCTCCGGGCATCAGCCCAGATCCTGGTAGGTCTGCCCCATCTCCAGCGCGGCAATGCAGTCGCGCCAGTTCTTGTCCGCTTCATCGAAGGTGAAGCCATAGAACACACCCGCTTCGGCTGCCTTGCGGCGCACCGCCATGGCATGCAGGTGAGATGAGGTGGCATTGCCCAGCTCGATAGTCACTTCGCCCTCTTCTTGCAGCGGAAGATCGAGCTTGCACTCGGCCTGGAACCCGGCGAAGGAGATTTCTATGACGTCCAGGGCAAAGCTCACCTCACCAGCGCCATTTCGCATCAGCAGGCGGCCGGGGCAGCGCATTGAAAATCGCCGATGCCGCCGCAGCGGGTGGTGGTCGGCCTCGGCGGTGCCGCCCAGCAATGGCAGCACGGCACGATATTCAGGCTGGTCGTAGATGGACCAGAGCAAGGCCTTCTTGCGGTTGTCCATGTTCTCGAACACGGTACTGGCCTTGTTGAAGAAATGGTCGAGCAGTGCAGGCGTCATCACCGGATCGTTCGTGGTGTGATAACGGCGCTGCGGCCACCGGAAGTTCGGCATCTCGACCGAATAGAAATAGCTGTGCAGGTTTTTTATGGCCTTGCGATTGCCATAGTTGCGCTTGAGCAGCTCAGGCGCGCGCTGCAGATCGAGGCTGGCACCGACAGCCGGCGCACCATTGGCGAAGTCGTACTCCGCCACCGTCATTTCGGTCAAGCGGTCAAAGCTCAACAGGGCTTCGTACAGCTGGATGCGGTCCGGGTTGACGGCGATCACCAGGTGGCGCGTATCAAAATAACGCTCGCAGTACTCACGCATGTACTTCATGAGCGGAAACAGCACCGCCCCGCCGGTCTTGCGAAACGATGGCGCCACAGCCAGGGCGGAAATCTCGGCAATCTGGCCACCGCGTGTGCGCACCGGCTCCAGGTCGAAGATGGCCTGCATCGGGAAGCCGAAAACGCCCTCCCGAATCATCGAAATCGTGCCAACGATCTCGCCATCGAACTTGGCGCACAAGGTGGTGGTTGTGGGCAGAGCGTGATAGATCGTCACACGCATGCCAGACGGGTCAGGTTTCATGAAGCCCGCGCCGACATAGGCGTCATGCAGGATCTTGAAGCAGGCCTCGAGCTCTTCGCGCGTCTCGGCGATCTTGAGCTCCAGGCGCGGATCGGGTCGCGGGTCACAGACGACCAGCGACCGGATCAGCGCAAAGCGCAGGCGCGTAGGCAGCACCCCGAAGGCCCGGCGCAAAAGCAGATGCAAGCTTTTGCGGAATCGGGATCGATTGATTCTGCTCATGGATAGTGGGCGAGGGTCCGGCCTGTGAACACCCGTCCGAGGCTAACAGAGGCGTAACGGCAAGCAAAGCCCGAATCAAGAAGAAACGGGTGACGGGGCTGCCGCGCGCGGCAGCCCTGCCCGGCCGGCGATCAGCGCGCGCCGCCCACCTGCGCCAAGAGGCGCTGAACCTCGGCCTGCTGCGCGAATTCCTTGCCCATGCCGCTCAGCTGCGTCAGCTCCTTGCGCGCCTCTTCCTTCTTGCCGGCAACCAGATAGATCTCTGCCAGATGCAGCCTGTGCAGATGCAGGCTTGGCGCAAGCGACAGCGACTTGAGCTGCAGCTCGATCGCCTTGGCATGCTGGCCGGCCTTGGCGTAGACACTGGCCACGGTATCGAGCACCGCAGGTGCCTCAGGCGCCAAGCCGAGCAGCTTGTCGGCCAGGGTCTTGGCTTCCGGATCGCCGCGCTGATTCAGCAGCCACACCAGATTGTTGAGCGCCAACACGTTGTCAGGCTGGAGCTCCAGAACCTTGCGGTACAGCCTTTGGGCCTTGACCACATCACCCGATGCCAAGGCATGGTCTGCAATGGCGAAGACAAAGCCGGCATCCGACGGATGGCGGCCAGTCCAGCTCGACTCGAGCGCAACTGCATCGCCGTCCTTGCCCGCGAGGCGATAGGCACGCAGCAGCTTGACCGCGCCGTCGGTCGATTCCTGCTTGGCCAACGCCATCTTGTAGGCTTCGGCGGCTGCGGCGGCATTGCGAGCCGACAATTCGATGTCGCCACTGAGCACCCAGCCCACCGACTCACCGGCTCGCTGCGCCTGCACAGTCTTGGCAAGCTGCCGCGCTTCGGCCATCTGGCCTTCAGCCACCAGCAGCGAGGCCAACATGATCTGCGCCGGGACATGGTCGGCTTTCAGCGCCAAAGACTTCTTGAGCAGCGTGATCGCACCGGCCGTGTCCTTCAGCTTGGCCTGTACCTCGGCCTGGCGCATCGGCGGGATCGGGGAACGCGGCTGCATCCGGCCCAATTCAGCAAAGGTATTGAGGGCCTGGTTGAGGTCCTTGTTGGCCACGAAGGCGCGCCCCAGCAGCTCGACAAATGCCGCATTGCCCGGGAAAGCCTGGCGCCCACGCTGCGCCATTTCGACCGCTTTCGCAGCCTGAGCACCATCCAGGTAGACCGAGCCCAAGGAAAGCAAGGGGCCGGCTTCCTTGGGAAATTCCTTGACGAGCGCTTCCAGCTGCTTGACCAGCGTTTCCCGCTTCTCACCCTTTTGAGCCCGCAGGCCGATGACGGCCAGCTTGGCTTCCACAGACTCCGGGTTGGCGCTGGCCGCAGCCTCGAAGCGCTTGATGGCCTCCTCCGGCTTGCGGTCGCGGATGTCCATGCCAGCCAGGGCTGTGGCCGCAGGCAAATAGCCAGGGCTCAGCTTGAGCGCCTGCTCGAAAGCCTCGCGCGCTTTCTCGGGCCTGCCACGCAAGGTCTCGATCCGGCCACGCAGAACCGCTGCCTGGGGCTTGCCCGGCTGCTTCTGATCCAGCAGATCGATGGCGACCATCGCCTTGTCGAACTCCTGGCGCCGCTGCAGCGCATTGATCAGGGCCATGTCGGCCCGGATGCTGCCCGGCTCACTCTTTGCCAGAGCGCGCAAGGCTTCGAGCCCCTGTTGCGCATTGCCGCGTTCGATCTGGGTCATGGCCACGGCGATGCGGCCCTGGGAATTCTTCGGGTCGAGCTTGACCAGCTTGGCGTACAGCTCTTGCGCCGCAGCAGGTTCGCCCGCCTGCTGGTGAATCTCGGCAGCCAGTGCATAGGCCTCCGGCGAACCGTTGGTCTCAGCCAGCAAGGGCTCCAAGGTCTGCAAGGCCTTGGCGGTATCGCCCGAGCGCAGGAAGGCCTGTGCCAGTTGCAGGCGCATCGCACGCGTGCCGCCGCGCGACTGCAAGGCCATGGTCAGCTCGGTGATGGCGCGCTGGTAGCTGCCCAGCTGCAAGTCCACCGTACCCGCCAGATGCAGGGCCTGGGGACTCTCGGGCGTCATCTTCAGGAGGGCCTGGGCCTGCTCTTCAGCTCCCTTGAGATCCTGCTTCTCCAGCGCCACCATGGCGGCGTTGTAGCGGGTCTGCGGATGATTGGGCGCGACGGCGCGCAAGGCCTCCAGTTGTTTCTCGGCCGCGGCCGCATCACGCTGCTGGAGGAACGCGTTGATCAGGCCGGCGTGGGTCGCCACGTCCTTCTTGTCTGCGGCCAGCGCCTGCTGATAGGCCGCAATGATTTCCTTGCTGTCGCCCTGCTGAAGCTGCAGCAATTCGGCCCGCAGGCGCCACGCAGGGGCGTTCTTGGGCTGCTCTTGCAGGAGTTTGTCCAGCACTACCATGGCGCCGGCCAGGTCCTTGCTGCTGGTCAGGAGGCGGACCTTGCTCAATGCGGCTTGCGCATTCTTCGGATCATCGCGCAGGGCCGCTTCAAGGGCCGCGCCGGCAGCGGCCCCATTGCCCTTGGCCATGTGCGCATTGGCCAGAACGACCTGGAGTTCGGCGCGCTGAACCGGGTCTTGCAACTTGCTGTCGCCAAAGTCGGCGAGCACGCGATCCGCCTCGCCCTTGAGCAGGCGGGCCTTGGCCGTGAGCACGGTCATTTCGTCATTGCTGTGGCCAGCATTGCGGGCCTTGTCCAGCTCGATCAGGGCACCCGGCATGTCGCCAGACAGGAACAGGGCCTTGCCGAGCAGGAAACGGGCTTCGGCCAGCGAGGCATTCTGTTGCAGTGCATTTTTCAGCTGGATGACTGCAGCCTTGGGTTCATTCTTCTCAAGCAAGGCCTTGGCCGACGCCACTTGCTGCTCGGGCGACTCACCGAAACAGCCACTCAGCAGAGAGGCCGACAAGGCCAGCGCCACACCGGCGCTGAGCGCGGCCGGGCTGCGCGTCATCTTCTTGCTTTGCGTCTTGTTGTTCATTTGATTTGCAGTCGGTTGATCAGGTCATACAAGGTCGGACGGCTGACCCCCAGCATCTCCGCCGTCTTGACCATATTGCCGTCGGTGCGAGACAGCGCGGCAATGACGGCTGCGCGCTCGGCGCGCTCGCGCACCGTGCGCAGGTCCAGCGACTCAGCGTCGCCCTCGGCGGCCTCAGGTACCGCAAGCCCGAGGTCGGCTGCCGTGATTCGGTCGCCATCGGCCATGATGGAGGCGCGCTTCACCAGATTCTGCAGCTCGCGCACATTGCCGGGCCAGGCATGGGCCTCGATCGCTCGCACCGCATCGTCGCTGAGCGCCTGCACCGGGCGGCGCATCTCGGATGCGTAGCGGCGCAGCATGGCATGCACCAGCAGCACCGCGTCGCCGGCGCGCTCGCGCAACGGCGGGATCTCGACCACGATCTCGGCCAGGCGGTAATACAGGTCTTCGCGGAAACGGCCGTCGGCGATCAGGCCTTTCAGGTTCTGGTGGGTCGCGCCGACGATGCGCACGTCCACCGCAATCTCCTGCCGGCCGCCGAGCCGCTCGATGCTGCGCTCCTGCAGGAAGCGCAGGAGCTTGGCCTGCAGAGGCATCGGCAGGTCGCCGATTTCGTCCAGCATCAGCGTGCCGCCATTGGCTGTCTCGATCTTGCCGACGGTGGTCTTGGTGGCCCCGGTGAAGGCGCCGCGCTCATAGCCGAACAGTTCGCTTTCCAGCAAGGCCTCGGGAATGGCCGCGCAATTGATGGCGATGAAGCGGCCCTTGCGGCGTGAAGCATCATGCAGGCCCTGCGCCAGCACTTCCTTGCCCGTGCCGCTCTCGCCCAGCAGGAGCACGGTGGCATCGGTGGGCGCCACCTTCTCTACCGTGCGGCAGATGCGTTGCATGCCGGGGTCGCGCGTGACCAGGCCACCCAGCACTTCGGCATGCTGCTGCATCTGCAGGCGGCGGTTTTCCTGCTGCAGTTCGTGCAGTCGGAATGCGCGCTCGACCGTCAGCGCCAGCTGATCGGGGTCCACCGGCTTGGCCAGGAAGTCGTAGGCGCCCAGGCGTATCGCCCGCAGCGCATTGCTCTGGTCATTCTGGCCGGTCAGCACGATCACCTTGACCGACGGGTCCAGCTCGATCAGCTTTTCCAGCAGCGAAAAGCCCTCGGTCACAGAGTCCTGATCGGGCGGCAGGCCCAGGTCCATGGTGACCACGGCGGGGTTGTGCCGCCGGAACTGCAGCAGCGCACTCGGCGCATCGCTGGCCAGTGCCGACTCGAAGCGGTCCAGCGACCATTTCAGCTGTTTTTGCAGGGCCAGATCGTCTTCGACGATCAAGAGACTGGGCAGACGTTCAGCGCTCATCGGGTGTTCATCAAGCCGAGGTCCGACGAAGCTGTCGCATGAAACAGCGGCAGCAGCAAGGTGATCCTGGTGCCCTGCTCGGGCTCGCTTTCGACATTGATCTTTCCTCCCAGCTCCTGGACGTACTGGAAGCTCTCGTAGGCTCCGATACCCATGCCGCTTGATTTGGTGCTGCTGAACGGTTTGAACAGCTGGTTCTGGATGAAGTCACGTGACATGCCGCAGCCAGTATCGCCCACTTCAACTCGCGCATTGCTGCCGCTGGCGTCGAGCGCGAGCCAGACGCGACCTTGTACCGGAGTTGCATCGAAGGCGTTCTGGACCATGTGGCCAATCACACGTTCCACCCGCTCATCATGGCCCCGCGTGCTGATCTCGGCGTGGATTTGCAGCTCCAGTTGGCGCCCCTTGCTGGCAGCCGCAGCCGCGAGGCGTCGCGCCAGCGCCGCCAGGTCCACGCCACCGGCAACCCCATGAGGATTGCCGCCTTCGCGAAGCTGCAGCATCAGCTGGCGCATCTTGTCGAGCGAGTTCTCCACCGTGTCCAGCATGTCCTGCTGAAACTCCGGGTTGTCGCGCAGACGCTTGGCGTTCTTCATCATCAGCGAGAGCTGGGTGACGATGTTCTTCAGGTCATGCACGACGAAGGCCGACATCTTGTTGAACGCATCGAACTTGCGCGACTCCAGCAAGGCCTCGGTCGACTGCATCTGCGCAAGAAAGGCGGCAGCCTGGCTACCCGCTGTCTTGAGCAGGTCGCGCACTTCCCAGTTCAACTCCACTGGCGTTCGCGGCCGACCGAGCACGACGAAGCCGATCAGCTCCGTCGACATCAAGAGCGGCACCACCAGCCAGTTGCGCTCGTCACCGCCCAGCCACTCGGGCAGGACCAGGCCTTGATAGGCCGGTGAGCCGCGGCGGAACTCATCCAGGTCGATGATCCAGGCGCGCTCACGCAAGTAGGCGCAAAGGGCCGAGTCTTCACCTTCCACCTCACGCTGTTCAGGCATGTTCCAGATGGCAGTCTGACGCCATTCGCGCCGGTCACCCCGCAGCATCCAGAGCGTGCCAGCCGGGCTCTCGACCAGATTGGCCAGGCCCCGCACCACCGAGCCGCCGACTTCCTGCGGCGCCGTTGTCGTCGAAAGAATGGCGGTGAAGCGCAGCCACTCCTCTCGATAGTCGTAGCGGTAGCTGAAGAAATTCTTGCTGATGTAGACCCGCAGCTTGGAGCGCAAGGTACCGGAGAGCAGCAACATCACCAGCGCCATCAGCGCCACGAAGATGAGCGCCAGTTGCAGCGCCCTGCCCCAGTCACCGCCGGTATAGCGCACGTAGTAGCCAACGCCCGACACCAGAAGCAGATAGGCGCCCACCAGCAGCAGCGTGGCCGAATGGAATACCGCCGCTCGCGACACATGCAGTTTGCCCAGCCAATTGCCTTCGCGGCGCGACGCCAGATAGAGCAAGGGCACAGCCATTGCATGCACGGCGGCGCGCACGTCGAAGGCGTCGCTGTCAAAGTGCTGGAACAGCACGGCCTGCGAAAACACGAAGAGGTCGAAAGCGAACACCGCGCTCAGGCCCAGGCAGACCGGCTTGGCGTTCCAGC
Organism: Paucibacter sp. JuS9; assembly: GCF_044043925.2. Lineage (NCBI taxonomy): Bacteria > Pseudomonadati > Pseudomonadota > Betaproteobacteria > Burkholderiales > Sphaerotilaceae > Roseateles > Paucibacter sp. JuS9. The sequence continues at coordinate 1,454,817 of NZ_CP194172.1, read as the reverse complement.
GCGCGTCACCGCGGGAATTGCGCAGCAATTGCTCCACCAGTACCAGCCCGACCACGGCAGCGGCCAATGAGGCAAAAGCCATCTGCTGCTGCAAGGTGGCGGGCCGGTAGTCGAGCAACTCACGCGTCAGCAGCAGCATCGGCAGCGCGAGTGCGCTGAGCGCCGCCCACAGCCGGAGCTTGCCTGGATCACCCGCTCCGGGCACCGAAAGCAGGCCGAGGATGAAGACGAACCAGAGCCCGTAGCGCAGTGAATCCGCCAGGGGCAAGGCGATCGCAGAGACTTGCTGCAGGCCCGAACTGGGCGCCATCAGCCCGAGGACGGCCCACAGCAAACTGGCCAGCAAGGCGGCCAGCAGACTCAGGGACAAGGTGGCGCTGCTGGTTTCGTCCCGGCGAAGCAGCTTGGCTCCGACGAGGATGGCGAAGGCGCCATAAGCCAGCGCCGCGAGCACATGGCTCGCCGCAGCAAGATTGAACATGCGCTATTCGATCAAGCGAGAGCGCCGACGGGAATCGGCGCAAACGCTAGGGGCCAACGCCGACCCGGGCAGCCTCGAAGGTGAAGCAATCAGCGAAGCTCGGCGCTTCGCTCGCGCGGTCAGCGGGCGCCCTTACCTGTCAGCACCACGGCGACGGTCTCGAGCAGGATCAAGAGGTCAAGGAACAGCGTGTGGTTCTTGACGTAGTACAGGTCGTACTGCAGCTTCTCGACCGAGTCTTCGATCGTCGAGCCGTACTCGTAGCGCACCTGCGCCCACCCCGTCACGCCCGGCTTCACGCTGTGACGCACGGCGTAGTAAGGGATCTTGGTGATCAGGTCGTCGACGAAATACTGGCGCTCCGGACGCGGGCCGACCAGGCTCATCTCGCCGCGCAGCACGTTGAAGAGCTGGGGCAGCTCGTCGATGCGAACCCTGCGGATGAACTTGCCGACGCGGGTGACGCGATCATCGTTCAGCGTGGCCCAGCGCGGCGTGCCGTCTTTCTCGGCATCGGTGCGCATGCTGCGGAACTTGATGACTTCGAACACCTCGCCATTGAGGCCGACGCGTTCCTGGCGATACAGCACCGGGCCGCGCGATTCAAGGCGGATCGCGATGGCGGTCAGTGCCATCAGCGGCAGGGCCAGCACCAGGATGGCGCCAGAGAACAGCACGTCGAAGACCCGCTTGACCAGGGTGCGGACCACGCCCTGGTTGAAGCCGTCGCCAAACACCAGCCAGCCGGCGTTCACATGGCTGACCTTGATCTGGGCCAGGGTCTTCTCGAAATAGGTGGCGATATCGACCACGCGGATGCCGTAGAGCTTGCAGTCCAGCAGTTGGCGCAGCGGCATGCTGCCACCACGGCGCTCGGACAGCGCCACGACGATCTCGTCAACGCCCAGGGCCAGTGCGGTATCGGTCAGCGAACCACGCGATTCGACCAGGGCCGAGCGTGCCACTTCGGGATGTTCTTCATTCGGGCCGGCGTAGTAGCCGATGATCTCGGCATGCGGATCGGCAGCGGCCAGTGTGCTGCCCACGGCCTTGGCGGCAGCGCCAGAACCGAAGATCAGGATCTTGGTGCGGTTGCGCGATTGCGAAACCGTGTGGGCGGCATAGACGCGATGGACCATCACGGCAGCCACGGCGGCCATGGCGGCAAACGTCATCAGCTGGCGATTGATCGCGTCGGTCGGCAGCAGGCCAAAGATCACATAGGCCAGCGGCAGGCCCAGGAACAGGGCCAGCAGGGCTCGGGCACAGGACTCGGTCACCGAGCGGTTGTGCACATGCTGATAGAAGCCAGTGGCGGAGTTGATCACGAACATGCCGCCGGCCAGGGACAGGCCATGCGATGCAGCGAACGGAATGATCTGCTCGGCTGTGCCACCTTGGCTCAGCACCACAGCAATCACTGCGAAGACGATCAGCCCCACGTCGAAGAAGACCTGGAGCAGTGTCTGCTTGTGTAGGTAGTGATTGAAGATCCGAATCATGCTATTCCCCGCTCAGTCCGTAGCCCGGGTCGCTCTCGCAAGCCACGGTCTGAAATCGATACTGCCGAACACATCTGCAAAGCCTGGTGGCCGAGTCATGCGAAGCTGCCGCCCTGCGAAGCCGCTGTTGTTCTTGCCGCTCCCTCTGGGGAGTCGTCATGAGCCGCAACGCTTCGTTATGGGTCGGGATGATGCCCGCCTACCCCTGTCTTGAAAGCCCCCCGTTTAGAGGGTCGGCGCCCCTTGAAACGTGCAATCCGGACGTTTCGCCGCGCAGTGTCCCCAAAACATATTTCTTGCCGATGAACGAGCCGCGAGTAGATATCAGTTGCGGCCCTGCGGCGCGCTCAATGGCCGCCCCGCTCGTGCGTTTTCCACGGCACATCAAAAATGCTTGTAAAACCCGTTCTACGCCCGGGCGGGCATATTTCACGACCAATAAAAAAGCCCACCGAAGTGGGCTTTCGCGGAGAGAAATTGCAAGCAGATGTATCAGCGCACCACGGCAATTTGGTCGCGCTTGCCGCCCTTGTATGTAAACAGGGTCAGGGCGCCGTTCTTGATATCGCCCTTGGCATCAAAGGTGATATTGCCGGTAATGCCCTTGTAATCCGTCGTCTTGGCCAGCACCGGCAGGTACTTGGCCGGTTCGGCCGAGCCGGCCTTGACCATGGCAGCAACCAGCACATTCACAGCGTCATAGACATAGGGGGCATAGATCTGCACCTCGACGCCGTACTTCTTCTTGAAGGCTTCCTTGAAGGCGTCGGTGGACTTCTTCGCCTCACCTTCGACACCACCGGCCTCGGCGCAGATGACCTGCTCGTCCGCCATGGCACCGACCGACAACTCGGGCAGCTTGGCCGAGCAGATGCCGTCGCCACCCATGAACTTGGCCTTGATGCCCAGCTTCTTCATGTTCAGCAGCAGCGGGCCGCCGACGGCGTCCATGCCGCCGAAGAAGATCAGGTCCGGCTGCTTGGCCTTCAGCTTGGTCAGGATGATGGAGAAGTCGGTCGACTTGTCAGTGGTGTATTCATGGCCGACGACCTTGCCGCCCGCGGCCTTGACGCTCTTCTCGAATTCCTTGGCAACGCCCTGGCCATAGGCCGTACGGTCATCGATGACGGCAATGGACTTGGCCTTGACCGTGTTGACGGCATAGCGACCCAGAGCGCCGCCCAGCAGGCCGTCGTTGGCCACGATGCGGAAGGCGGTCTTGTAACCCTTGGCCGTGTAGGCCACGTCGGTGGCCGAAGGCGAAACCTGCGGGATGCCGGCGTCGAAATAGATCTTCGAGGCCGGGATCGAGGTGCCGGAGTTCAGGTGCCCCACGACGCCATTGACTTTGGAGTCCACCAGCTTCTGCGCTGCGGCCGTGCCCTGCTTCGGATCGCTCGCGTCGTCTTCGGCCAGCAGCACCAGCTTGACCTTCTTGCCGCCAATCATCACGCCCTTGGCGTTGAGCTCGTCAATGGCGAACTTGGCGCCCAGCTCATTGTCCTTGCCCAGATGCGCGCCCGTGCCGCTGACCGGGGCCACATGGCCGATCTTGACCTCCATCTCCTGGGCCTGGGCAACACCACCCAGTGCCAGTGCGGCCGCGCCAACGATCAGATTCATCTTGATTTGCATTGAATACCTCCGGAGTGGGCAGGAAAGCGCCCGGTCTGTATCGATCAATAAAAAGGGGACTGCAGCGGCGCGGACCTTACCCGAAATGCGGGGTCCGCTCCAGAGGGGAAAGTCAGCGCTGCGCCTGTGCGGGCAGCGCTCAACTCAGCCACTCAGGTCTTCACCTCGTGATGGTCGAGCTGGTGGCCGAGTTCCTTGTAGCGCTTGAAGCGCTGACGGCCGAGCTGCACCTGCTCGGGATCACGCGACAGCACCTCGAGAATCCGGTCAAAGGCCTCGATCGGGTCGGGCATCTCGGGGCCGAGGTTCAGCAGCACCGGCCAGCCGCGCAACTGCTCGGCCCGTTCGGCAAGCAGCAGCGGCGTGGCGGCCATCAGCTCGGGCTTGTTCGGCTGCCAGCGCATATGGGGCACGAACTCAGTGGCCTCGAAGCTCCAGAGCGCCGCGTCCAGCCTGTCCAGCATGGCCGCGGGCGCCAGGATGCCCACCCGCGCACCGCTCTGCTGCGCCTTGCGCAGCAGGCGGCAGCAGTAGGCCAGCCGGTCCGGCACGCCGGTATAGAAGCTGACCTGGGTCATGCCTGTGCTGAGGTGCTTACTTCGCCTGCGACAGCACGAAGTGGGTCAGGAGGCCCACCGGGCGACCGGTCGAACCCTTGGATGCGCCGCCCTTCCAGGCCGTGCCGGCGATGTCCAGATGGCCCCAGCGGTACTTCGAGGCGAAGCGCTGCAGGAACTTGGCGGCGGTGATCGAACCACCGGCGCGAGAACCCACGTTGGCCACGTCGGCGAAGTTGCTCTTCAGGCCTTCTTCGTAGTCATCGTCCAGCGGCATGCGCCAGCACAGATCGAGCGCTGCTTCGCCCGCCGCTGTCAGCGATGCCGCCAGTTCGTCGTCGCTGGCATACATGCCGCTGCGGATGCCGCCCAGGGCAATGACGCAGGCGCCGGTCAGCGTGGCCACGTCCACCACCACGGCCGGGTTGAAGCGCTCGGCATACGTCAGGGCATCGCACAGGATCAGGCGGCCTTCGGCGTCGGTGTTCAGGATCTCGATCGTCTGGCCCGACATCGAAGTGACCACATCGCCCGGCTTCAAAGCACGGCCGCTGGGCATGTTCTCGCAAGCAGCGATGATGACGACCAGGTTCAGCTTGGGTTTAAGTTCGACCACAGCGCGCAAGGTTCCCAGCACCGAGGCGGCGCCACCCATGTCGAACTTCATCTCGTCCATCTCGGCGCCCGGCTTCAGGGAAATGCCGCCCGAGTCGAAGGTGATGCCCTTGCCCACCAGCACCACCGGCGCCACCGACTTGGCCGCGCCTTCGTAGCGGGCAACGATGAAGCGCAGCGGCTCGTCCGAGCCCTTGGCCACCGAGATGAAGGAGCCCATGCCGAGCTTCTCGACCGCCTTCTGGTCCAACACCTCGACCTTGATGCCATGGCTCTTGGCCAGCGCCTTGGTCTGCTCGGCCAGGTAGGTAGGCGTGGCGTAATTGCCCGGGCGGTTGGCGCACTCGCGCGCCAGCTCGATACCGGCGGAAATCGCCTCGCCGCGAGCCAGGCCAGCCTTGGCGGCCTTGGCGTCGTCCTTGCTGGTGATCAGGCTGACCTTGGCCAAGGCGCCAGCTGCTGGAGCGCTGGGCTTGGTATGACGGTAGACGTAGACCGATTCGGCGACCGCCTGCACGGTCTGCTCGGCAAGCGCTTCAACGCTGGCTTCGAAGCCGACAAAGGCGACAGCCGCATGCGCAGCGCCACGCCCCTTCAATTGACCGAGCGCCGACGACAGCGCGGCGCGCGCCGCCTTCAAGCTGCCCTTGCCAGCGGCAGCCAGCACCAGGCGCGGCGCCTTGATGCCAGCGGGGCGCTGCAGCGCCAGCGTGCGGCCGCCCTTGAATTCGAAATCACCCAGCTTCACTGCGTCGGCAACGGCTGCAGCGAGGGCCTTGTCCAGGCCTGCCGGCAGCTTGTCGCCGGCCACCACGAGCAGGAGCGCGTCGGCGCTGGTGCCGGCCAGGGCGTCTTGCGACGCCGACAGAGTACGGAAGTCCATAATGTCTCGGTATAGAAGATAAAAAGTGTGCGGATGTTATTCGATTCCACTGTGCGCAAAGAGCTGGCCCGCAGCTTCGGCGTCACCCTCGTCGTGATCCTGACCATCGTCCTGACCATCATGCTGATACGCACGATAGGCCAGGCGGCCGTGGGCTCCGTGGCACCTCAGGACGTGCTCCTGATGATGGGCTATCTGGCCCTCGGACATCTGCCCACCATGCTGACGCTGTCGCTGTTCGTGGCAATCGTGGCCACACTGGGCCGCATGTACCGCGAGTCCGAGATGACGATCTGGTTCGCCAGCGGCATCGGTCTGACCCGCTTCGTCAAGCCTGTGCTGCGCCTGGCTGTGCCGGTAATCCTGGCTGTGGTGGTGCTGGAGTTGATCGTCTGGCCCTGGGGCAACCGCAACAGCGCGCAATTGAAGGAGCGCTACGAGCGCCGCAGCGACCTCTCGCGCGTGGCGCCGGGCAAGTTCCAGAGCTCGCGCGACGGTTCCAAGGTCTTCTTCATCGAGCGCGATGGCGACGACATGCAGACCGGTCGCAATGTCTTCATCCTCGCTGACCAGGCCAGCCGCGAATCGGTGACCACCTCGCACAAGGGCCGCATCGAGATTGCCGACGAAGACCGCTACCTGGTGCTGGACAACGGCCAGCGCAACGAAATCAACAAGGACAACGGCGAGAAGATGCTGGCACGCTTCGAGCAATACCGCGTGCTGACCGACCGCAAGGTGGTGCGCCAAGCTGACCAGCTACCGCCCAAGGCGCGCAGCACCCTGGAGCTGATCAGCGACCCGACACAGAAGAACCAGGGCGAGCTGACCTGGCGCCTGGGCCTGATACTCGGCTGCGTCAACATGACGCTGCTGGGCATAGGCATGTCGGCCACCAATCCGCGCCGGCCGAGCAACTGGAGCATGCTGTTCGCGCTCTTGAGCTTCGTCGTCTATTTCAACCTGATCAATCTCAGCCAGTCCTGGGTCGGCAGTGGCCGGGCGAGCATGTTCAAGGCCCTGATCGGTGTGCACGGCGGCGCGATCCTGCTGGCCATGACCTTGATCTGGCTGCGTGAGCAGGGCAACTGCCTCAGCTTCGTGCGCAGGAAGGCGGTTGCTTTGCCATGAAAACCGTCCGCCGCCTGCTTTACAGCGACATCGTCAGCTCGGTGTTCTTCGTCGCTCTGGCATTCCTGTCACTGTTCTATTTCATCGACTTCGTCGAGGAGCTGGACCGGATGAGCCGCGCTGGCGCCGGTGCCGGCCGCGCCGCATTGCTGGCTCTGCTGGAGCTGCCGGGCCATTTCTACGAGCTCTTTCCTATCGCGGTGCTGATCGGCAGCATCTATGCGCTGGCGCGCATGGCCCAGTCCAGCGAGTTCACCATCCTGCGTACCGGTGGCCTGGGGCCCGGCCGCGCGCTGGCGCTCCTGGCCACCCTGGGCCTGGCGTTCGCGGCGCTGACCTTCGCAGTGGGCGACTACGCCGCGCCCTGGTTCGAGCGTCAGGCCGAACTGACGCGCGCCGTCGCCACCGGCGGCGTGGCGCCCAGCCGCGGCGGTGCCTGGCTGAAAGACCGCGAGGTGCAAGGCGGACGCAGCTATTCCATCCATGTCAAACAGGCCAGCGCCAATGGCGAGCTGCGCCAGGTCCGCATCTTCGAGTTCGACGCCACCGGCGGACTCCTGAGCCGCCTGGCCGCCGCATCGGCCAGCGTCGATGGCAAGGGCATGTGGCGCCTGCATGATGTGCAGCGCACTCGCTGGAGCGCCGGCAAGATCAGCGACGAAACCCTGGTTGAGTCGGCCTGGCAAAGTTCGCTGACCTCGGGTGTTGTGGCCGCCGCTGTGCTGCCCCCCAACACCATGACAACCACCGAGCTCTATCGCTATACCCAGCATCTGTCGGCGCAGGAGCAGTCTGCCCAGGCCTACCAGATCCAGTTCTGGCAGCGCGCCTTCAAGCCCCTGGCCTGCCTGGTGATGGTGGCGCTGGCCCTGCCCTTTGCCTACCTGCATGCCCGTGGCGGCGGCATCAGCTTCAAGGTGTTCGGCGGCATCATGCTGGGCATCAGCTTCTCGCTGTTGAACAGCCTCGCCGGCCACCTGGGCCTGCTGCAAGACCTGACCCCCTGGGCGGTGGCGGGCGCGCCCAGCATGCTCTACCTTCTGATGTCACTGGCGGCGTTCGGCTGGCTGGTGCGCTACCGATGAATACGACAAACCCGATGAACCAGAAGACCGGCCTCCTGCTGTTTGCCCACGGCGCGCGCGACCCGGCCTGGGCGCGGCCTTTTGAAGCGGTGCTGGCGCAGATTGCCAGCCAGAGGCCGGAGCTGGTCATGCGCCTGGCATTTCTCGAATTCATGTCGCCCGGCCTCGAAGAAGCGGCGCGGGAACTGGTCAGCGCGGGCTGCCGCCGCATCGACGTCATGCCGCTCTTTCTCGGTGCCAGCGGCCACGTGCGGCGCGATGTGCCGCCTCTGGTCGAGGCGCTGCGCCAGCAGCATGGGCCGGCGGTGCGATGGCAGCTGCACACCGCAATTGGCGAGCATCCGGCCGTCATCCAGGCCATGGCCGGCGCCACGCTGGACTGGTTGAACACAGCCGCCCCGACGGTCAAGCCATCATGAACCTGCACCAGTTCCGTTTCGTCCAGGAAGCGGCGCGCCGCAACCTCAACCTGACCGAGACCGCCAAGGCCTTGTTCACGTCGCAGCCAGGTGTCTCCAAGGCCATCCTGGAGCTGGAAGAAGAGCTGGGCATCGACATCTTCTCGCGCCACGGCAAGCGCCTGCGCCGCATCACGGAGCCGGGCCTGCAGGTGCTGAAGTCGGTCGAGATCATCATGCGCGAGGTCAACAACCTGAAGCGCATCGGCGAGGAATACTCCAAGCAGGACACCGGCACGCTGTCCATCGCCACCACCCACACGCAGGCGCGCTATGTGCTGCCCGGGCCGGTGGCGCAATTGCGCAGGCAGCTGCCGCAGGTGCGCGTCAGCCTGCACCAGGGCACGCCGGATCAGGTGGCGCGCATGCTGATGGATGACAGCGCGGACGTGGGACTGGCCACCGAGTCGCTGGCCCAGATGCCCGAGCTCGTCACCCTGCCCTGCTATGAATGGCAGCATGTGCTGGTGATGCCGGTGGACCATCCGCTGGCAAGAGAGGAGCATGTCTCGCTGGAGCAATTGGCTGCCGAGCCGCTGGTGACCTACCACCCGACCTTCACCGGGCGCACCCGCATCGACCGGGCATTCGCCGGCCGCCATCTGACGCCGCAGATCGTGCTCGAAGCCATCGACTCCGACGTGATCAAGACCTATGTGCGCCTGGGGATGGGCATCGGCATCGTGGCCGAGATGGCGGTGCGCGAAGACCCGCCGGGCGGCGATCTGGTGTCGCGACCGCTCGGCCATCTGTTCGGCCAGAACGTCACCCGCATTGCCTTCAAGCGCGGCGCGTACCTGAGAAATTATGTTTACGCTTTCGCCGAACTGCTGTCCGACCGCCTGAACCGCCCGCTGCTGGAGCGCGCCATGGGCGGCGAGGCGAGCGACTACGGACTTTGAATTCAATATCGAGATGCCGCTGACCCTGCAAAGCCGCCTGCCCCATGTGGGCACCACCGTGTTTTCCACCATGTCGGCGCTGGCCGCACAGCATGGCGCCGTCAACCTGGGCCAGGGATTCCCGGATTTCGCCTGCGACCGCCGGTTGATCGATGCCGTTGACGCGGCCATGCGGGCCGACCACAACCAGTACCCCTTGATGGCCGGCGTGCCGGCCTTGCGTCAGGCCGTCGCCGCCAAGATCGCGGCCCTCTATGGTCACGGCTACGACGCCGATCGCGAGATCACCATCACCGCCGGGGCCACACAAGGCATCCTCACGGCGCTGCTGGCCGTCGTGCACCCGGGCGATGAGGTGATCGTCCTCGAGCCCTGCTATGACAGCTATGCACCCAATATCGAGCTGGCCGGCGGCCGCGTCGTGCGGGTGCCGCTGAACCCGCAGACCTACCGGCCCGACTTCGATCGCATCGCCGCGGCGCTGTCGCCAGACACGCGGGCGATCGTCATCAACACGCCGCACAACCCGAGCGCCACGGTCTGGACCGAAGCCGAGATGCGCCAGCTGGAAGCGCTGCTGGCCGGCAGCGAGGTGCTGGTGGTCAGCGACGAGGTCTACGAGCACATGGTTTTCGATGGCGCATCGCACCAAAGCGCGGCGCGGTTCCCAGGCCTGGCCGAACGCTCGTTCATCGTCTCGAGCTTCGGCAAGACTTATCACGTGACCGGCTGGAAGGTCGGCTATGTGGCCGCACCGGCGGCCTTGATGGCCGAGTTTCGCAAGGTCCACCAGTACAACGTGTTCACAGTCAACACGCCGATGCAGCACGGCCTGGCCAGCTACATGGCAGACCCAGCCCCTTATCTGGACTTGCCGGCCTTCTACCAGGCCAAGCGCGACCTGTTCCGGGCCGGCCTGGCTGGCACGCGGCTGCGCCTGCTGGCCTCGGAGGGCAGCTACTTCCAGTGCGTCGATTACTCGGAAATCAGCGACATGGCGGACGCCGATTTCTGTGCCTGGCTCACGCGCGAGGTGGGCGTGGCGGCGATTCCGATGTCGGCCTTCAGTGTCGAAGCGCCGGTTCAGCGGGTCATCCGCTTCTGCTTTGCCAAGACCGAGGCAACCCTGCAGCGGGCATTGGACAAGCTGGCCTCACTCTGAGGGCAGCTTTCGCTAGAAGCTCGCCAGGCTCTGAAGCCTGGGCCGGGCGTCACGGCGAGGCAGGTGTCTCGCCGGTGATGTCCAGGTCGAGCTCCAGGTCCAGGCCGTTCGACGCGCTGCTGTCCAGCGGCAGCACCAGGTCCACCGACTCCGCCGCCGTACGCGCCGGGTGCTCGGCCAGGTCGCGCGCCACCAGATAGAGCGTCAGCATGTCGCGCATCAGCGCCAGGTCCTGCAGGTCCGACGGCGCCAATGCCACCTTGCCGCCCTGCCACTGACCACCACGCGACAAGAGGCCGCGCAAAAGGTCCATGCAGGCGGCGTTGTCGATCCAGATCTTCTCCAGCGTGTGCAGCACTTCAGGGCAGGTGAGCAGGCCCGGGCCATCGCCCAACGGCCAATCCCAGTCAAGTGGCGGCACGCCAAACTGATGGGCGTAGCTCTCGCCCACCAATTCAAAGGCCGAGCGGTCGTTCTGGCGCTGGTAGATCTCCAGCAGCATCAGGTAAGGCCAAGGACTGCTGACGCCGCGCAGCTTGCTGCTGAGCAGCTCGATGGCAGCACCCTCCTGCCCCAGCAACATGAAGAACTCGGCCTGCTGCTCCAGGTCGATCAGGCTTTCCACCGACAGCGGCTTTTCGGCATTGCGTGCCGATGCCGGACGCGTGTCCAGGGGAATGGTCTGCTCGACGAGCGAGATGGACAGCGGCTCACTGTAGGCCGGGCGGCGCAGCGAGGAATCGGGCATCAGCATCGAGTCGCTGACGAAGTCGCCCAGCTGCGGAATGGCGATGGTCGAATGGCCGCCACTGTCCAGGTCCGGCGTTTCCACGGCGCGCAGGAGGTCGGTCTGGTCCAGGTCGGCTGCGCTCAGGCGGGCCGCCAGGCTGTTGGCCGCCGACGCTGGCGACTGCGCTGGCGCTGGCACAGGGACGGCAATCGTTGCCGGCTCGGGCGGCAAGTCATCCAGCTGCATCGGCATGCTGGCGCCGGCCAGGCCCATGGCCTCGGGTTCGCGGAGCATGCGATTGCCGTGCGGTGCATGCTCCTTGGCCTCGTTCCACCAGGTTGATTCATGCAGGGCACGGTCCCGTGCACGGGCACGCCACAGATAGGCGCAGAAAGCCGCGAGGCCCGCCAGCAGCAAGGCCAGCACATAGACGACCGGGTTCTGGTAGCGGGCCGAATGCTCCTGCTCCAGCTGGCTGCGCAAGAGGGCCAGCTTGTCGGTCGTTTCCTTGTTCTGGGTCTGGATGCGCTGCAGGCTTTCCTCGAGGCGCTTGATGCGTTCGGCGCCGGCGTCGGGCGCACTCGCCATCGGCAAGGGCGCGGAGGCAGGCAGCGCCGTTTCCAGCGGCTCCGCAGCTTCGAGCTGCAGGCGCGGCCGGACCACCGGTGCAGGCTTGGCACCCGTCGCGCCGCCCGCACTGGCCTGCGTCGTGGTGGCAGGCTTGCGAGGCGGCTTTGCCTTTGCCTTGGGCTTGCTGGCCGACGCAGCGCGGGCCGGTGCGCTCGCTGCATCAGCCTCGCCGGCAGCGGCCACACTCACGTCTGCATTGCCGGCCGGCCGACGCGGCGCGGCTGGCTTGGGCGCCGGAGCTGGCGCGGATGCGGCCTCGGTGGGCGTCTGAGCCAGCTGCGGCGCGGGCACCGGCGCTGCTGTGGGCGCCAGCAACTGACCGGGCTTGGCATCTGCGGTCGACAGCGCGGCACGCAGTTGCGGCGAGTAGCTGCGCACCGAGGTGTCGGGCAGGCGGGCCTCCTGCGGCAGATCGGTTCGCAGGCTGGGCGGGTCGACAAAGGCAGTGAACTGGCGGGTGAAGCGCGTCGGGCAGCCCAGCGACAGGGTGACCGTGACCAGCGGCTCGTCCACCGGCACCAGGCTTTGCACGCGCACCGCGCGCACCGTGCTGTCACTCTCGCCTTCCAGCTGCACCTGCACCTGCGTGGCAAGGATGCGGCTCTCGCCCGCAATCACTTCGGCGCGCGCGCAATCGGGGGTCATTGCTTCATCGGCACCCAGCTGGATGGGGAACAGGAGGTTGAGCGGCTGCCCCAGCGCCGACAAGGTCAGCGGCCGACCGACGCCCAGAGCCTGGGCACTGTTTTGCGCACCGAGCAGCAACACCGCCAGCATCAGTGGGGCGAGCTTCGGTACCTCGGATTTGCTAGTTCGCGCGCTGATGACAGGCTCCATGCCAACAGGCAAAGCTTGGATGCCGGGCACTCTATCACGGAGAGTTACATCTCTCCCCGGGGGACTCCCCTTGACTCGGTGATTCAGCACTCGTATCCGGGCAGACGTCGGTCCAGCCGGCGCAGCAGGCCCGGCCAGCTGAGCGAACCGCCCTGCCCCTTGGTGACCTGGCGCGCCTGCTCCTGGGCAGTGGCGATGATCGCCGGGTCCACCTGGATCAACTCGCCACCACCAGCCTGGGCCCGGATCTGGATATTGCAGACCGCCTCGAAAAAATACATGGCCTGGAAGGCTTCGGCCACCGAACGCCCGACGGTCAGCAAGCCGTGGTTGCGCAGCATCAGGTAGTTGTTCTTGCCGAGGTCGGCGACCAGCCGCGGTTTCTCTTCGTCGCGCAGCGCCACGCCTTCATAGTCGTGATAGCCCAGGCTCGAGAGCACGAAGATCGAATGCTGGGAAATCGGCAGCACACCGCCGCGTTGTGCCGACACCGCCACGCCATTGAGCGTGTGCGTATGCAAGACGCACTGCGCATCGGGCCGCGCCGCATGCACCGCGCTATGAATGGTGAAACCGGCCGGGTTGACCGGGAAGGGCGACTCCTCGAGCTTGTTGCCGTTCATGTCGACCTTGACCAGGCTGGAGGCCGTGATCTCATCGAACATCAGGCCGTAGGGATTGATCAGGAATTCGTCGTGCCTGTCTGGCAACCGCGCACTGATGTGTGTGAAGACCAGGTCGTCCCAGCCGAACAGTGCGACCAGCCGGTAGGCCGCAGCCAGATCGACGCGCAAGGCCCATTCCTCCGGGCTGCAAGTCTCGCGGCGCGACGAGGTTTCATTCAGGTGGTGCGACATGGGAGCTCCGGTCAAGCAAGGGTTGGGGCGGCTCGTGGACAATAGGCAAGGACGGCAAGCCCTTGCTGTCACGTCAGCGACAAGCCCATGAACAGCACGGTTCTCACAGCATCCGAACGCAGCAGCATTGAAGCAGGCTCGTGGTTCTCCAAGCTCTCCCCTGCCCTGCGCACCGACATCCTCTCGCGCGCCACCGTGCGCCGCCTGGGCGACGACGCCCTGCTCTCGTGCCGCGGTGAGCCCGCCGAGGAATGGTGCGGCGTGGCCAAGGGCGCTGTGCGCATCAGCTCGGTCTCGCTCTCCGGCAAGCAGATCACCCTGACCTACGTCGAGCCGGGTACCTGGTTCGGCGACATCTCGCTCTTCGACGGCCTGCCCCGAACGCATGACGCAACGGCGCATGGCGACACCACGCTGCTGGTCATCCGCAAGCCCGACTTCAAGGACCTGCTGTCCAGGCATGCCGAGCTGTACGAAGCCTTGCTGCGCCTGAACTGCCGCCGCCTGCGTCTGATGTTCGACGTGGTCGAAGACCTCAACACCCGGCCGCTCGCTTCGCGCCTGGCCAAGCAGATCCTGCTGCTGGCGCGCTCCTACGGTGTGCCGCAGGGCGAGGAAGAAATCCGCATCGGTCTGCAACTGGCCCAGGAAGATCTGGCGCAGATGCTGGGCGCCTCGCGCCAGCGCGTGAACCAGGAGCTCAAGGGCTTCGAGCGCGATGGCGCGGTGCGCGTGGAACCGACCCGCCTCGTGGTACTCAGCAAGGACAAGCTGCTGGCGATAGCTAGCAAGTAAGTCAGCAGGTCGCCCAACAGCACGTCACTCAAGCGACTGCCCGGGGCCGGGTCTCGCCCCACAATCGGCCCAGGAGAAGCAGCACCCATGGACGAGAACACCGGCACCCGAGCACCTTCCCAAGCCATCGACAGCGAGGCGCTGGCCGGCTGGCTGTCCAGCCACGTACCGGGGTTTGCCGGCCCGCTGACGATCGAGCAGTTCAAGGGCGGCCAATCAAACCCGACCTACAAACTCGTTACGCCAGGGCGCAGCTATGTGATGCGCTCCAAGCCCGCGCCGGTGGCCAAGCTCCTGCCCTCAGCCCACGCCATCGAGCGCGAGTACGCGGTGATGAGCGCCTTGCAAGGCAGCCAGGTCCCGGTGCCCCAGATGCTTGCGCTGTGCGAAGACGAGGCCATCGTCGGCCGCGCCTTCTATGTCATGGAGTTCATGGCAGGCCGTGTGCTGTGGGACCAATCACTGCCCGGCATGAGCAATGAGGAGCGCAGCGCGATCTATCGCGAGATGAACCGGGTGATCGCCGCACTGCACCAAGTCGATTTCGCCGCCATCGGCCTGGCCGGCTACGGCAAGCCGGGCAACTACTTCGAACGCCAGATCGGCCGCTGGAGCAAGCAGTACCAGGCCTCGATCACGCAGCCGAACGAGGCGATGGACCGGCTGATCGAATGGCTGCCGGCCAACATCCCGGCCTCTGCCCGCGACGAGGCCGAAGTGTCCATCGTGCATGGCGACTACCGCCTGGACAACCTGATGTTTCACCCGACCGAGCCGCGCGTGATCGCGGTGCTCGATTGGGAACTCTCGACACTCGGACACCCGCTGGCGGACTTCAGCTACCACTGCATGTCCTGGCACATCCAGACTTCGGGCGCAGCTCGCGGCATTGGCGGCCGCGACCTGGCAGCGCTGGGCATCCCGGATGAGCTGGCCTATGTGCGCAGCTATTGTGAGCGGACTGGCCGCATGGACGTGGACGCCGTGATGCGCGACTGGAACTTCTACCTCGCCTACAACCTGTTCCGCATCGCTGCCATTCTGCAAGGCATTGCCAAGCGGGTGGAAGCCGGCACGGCCTCGAGCGACAAGGCCCGGGAAGCCGGCGCCGGGGCGCGACCGATGGCGGAACTGGGCTGGCAGTTCGCGCAGAAAAGCGCTGCTTCGCAGCGCTGAGCTCGAGCGAGGCCGCTCAGTCGCGCGGCGGCGGGCTGGTGGGCTCTTCGTCAGGTGGCTGGCTTTGCCAGGCAATCGACGAAGTCGTAGGCCAGGGGCCGCTATCGGCAAGGCGGCCGTTCACGCGTTGTGCTTCACGGCCCGCCACTTCCATCAGCTTCACGAAGGACTGGATCTGCTCCAGGACCGGCTCCTCCATCGAGGTACGCAGATAGGCGTTGCCGCGCATGGTCAGAAGCACGAACGCCCGGTTGGCCGGCAGCAAGTCCTGGCTGGCCTGCACCAGCGCCGGACTCAGGTCACCATCGATCCACGCGGTGGTCAGCTCCTTGTTGACACCCACGGCACCAAAGCGTGAACGCACCAGCTTGGAGGCGATATTGCCGAGCTTGGGGAACATGACCAGCCAGCGCATCTCTTCCGGAGTGTCGGTATCGACGCGGGTCTTGAGTGTGTCTGTGTAGGCCTCGAAAACCGTGTTCTCGAGCGACTCCATCAGCTCGCGCGCCAGCACCATCATCTGCAAATCGGAATGCAGCTTGAGCTCGCAGCGGATGCGCAGCTCATGGCCGACGATGTAGCTGCGCTGCGATGGACCCCATTCGATGCGCAGGCCGCCCGGCGTGGCCTTGGGCTGCTCGATCACGAAACCGCGACCATCGCGTATCTGCTTGAAGACCGCATGACGGCTGTCGGCCCAATCGGCCACACCCCGCCATCGGGCCGCATTGGCACGGGCGACAAACCAGCTTTTGACTTGCTTAATTACCATGAGTCAGGACAATGCATTTGGCCGGCCGGAGCCGCTGATGAGCCGCGCGGGTGGCCGTATGGAGACCGACAAATGATTGAAGTTTATTCGTGGGCAACGCCCAACGGGCATAAGGTTCACATCATGTTGGAAGAATGCGGCCTGCCCTACCGGGTGATCCCTGTGGACATTGGCAGCGGCGCCCAGTTCGACCCGGCGTTCCTGGCCATCAGCCCCAACAACAAGATACCGGCCATCGTCGACCCCGAGGGGCCCGATGGCAAGCCGCTCTCGCTGTTCGAGTCGGGCGCCATCCTGCTCTACCTGGCAGGCAAGACGGGAAAGTATCTGCCTGCAGGCACGGCAGCCAAATACGAAGTCCTGGAATGGCTGATGTTCCAGATGGGCAGCGTCGGCCCGATGCTGGGCCAGGCGCACCACTTCCGCATCTACGCGCCCGAGAAGATCGAGTACGCCATCGAGCGCTACAGCAACGAGGCACATCGCCTCTACAACGTGATCAACAAGCGCCTGGGCCTGAGCCCCTACATCGGCGGCAAGGCGTACAGCATCGCCGACATCGCCGTCTTCCCCTGGCTGCGATCCTGGAAGAACCAGGGCGTTGAGATGAGCGAGTTCCCGCACCTGAAAGGCTGGTTCGACGAAATCGCCTCACGGCCGGCCGTGCAGCGCGGCGTGCAAGTGCTGGCGGCCGCCCGCAAACCCATGATGGACGAGACCGCACGCGAAAACCTCTTCGGCGCCACGCAGTACAAGCGCCACTGAAGCCGGTGATGGCCTGCCCGGAGGGACTCGAACCCCCGACCTGCTGCTTAGAAGGCAGCTGCTCTATCCAGTTGAGCTACGGGCAGCGAGCGGCGAATTCTCGCATGGGGACACCTCGCGGTAGCCCCTGCTGTATCAGATCAGCACATTGATGATGGCGTTGCCGATGCCCATCAGCGCTGCGCCCGAGATCAGGCCGGCACAGATCGGCTCGCAGCATTCCACCCAGATGCGATGCCCCAAGGTGCCCGGCGTCTTCTTGTGACGCAGGCCCATGACCCAGAACATCAGGGCGCCGGCAAACATCGCGAACACCGACTCCGGCGGCAGCACCACGCCCAGGCCGATGGCCACGGAAGACAGCTTGAAGCGGCCCTTGGTGACGATGCGGGTCACTTCCATCACAAGCGCCACGACGGCGGCAATCGCCATGGCCATGACAGCCGAGCTCGGCAGGCCCTTGACGCCCTTGGCGATCAGCTCGGCCACGCCCTTCCACTGCATGACGGCCGGCATGGCGAACTGGTCGGAGATCATTGAGGCAGTGGTGCGCACGCCATTGGCATCCGGCTGCAGGAAGAGCAGGAAGAACAGCGGCACGCAGGCCAGCACGCCGGCAAAGATGCCGATCACATGGCCGACCACCTGATGGCGCGGCTTGCCGCCGAGCATGTAGCCGGCCTTGATGTCGGAGAGCAGGTTGCTGGCATTGGTTGCCACCTCGGCCGTCATGGCTGCGGGCAGCAGGTTGCTGGCCGGGTTGCTGCTGTCGATGGCACCCATCGAGAACTGCGTGATCTTGGACAGCGAGCCGGTCGGGGTCCAGGAGGTCAGCGCCATCGAGTTCACGCAGATCACCGTCAGGATGAAGATCAGCGGCAGCGAGATGAAGCACAGCAACCAGGGCACGCCAAAGAATGTGTGAGTCAGCCAGACGCCGATGACGCTGAAGATCGGCACACCGACATAGGACAGCCACAGCGGCACTTCGATGCCACCCAGCACATCGGAGCCGACGGTGGGCGCGCCCGCTTTCTTCTTGCCGAAGATCGATTTGAAGGCGCCGGTGAACAGCTCGGGCTTGGCGGCCAGGCTCACCATGGCGCCCACCACCATCATCGTCACACCCCACCACAGCGACCATTGATTGACGATCTCGACGCGGTTCAGCGCCACGACCGAGCCATTGGGGGCGATGCGGGGCGCGATATCGCCGAGCTGGATCATCAGCGGCGCCAGCAGCACGAAGTTCACCACCGCGCCGATCAGGCAGCTGGTGGCAACCGCGATACCCATCAGGCCGCCGGTGCCAATCATGGCCACGTCCAGCGTGGCGCGCAGGCCCAGCACGCGCAGGTCGGTGCCGAGAATTTTCGGGATCACCCAGTCCAGTTTGGCAGCCGCCTGGTAGTAATAGGTGTCGATGCGCTCGTGCAGCACCCAGGCGGCTTGAGCGCCAAAGGTCTTGACCTGCAGGAGCTTCATCCAGCCATCGCTGATGATGGCCTGGTAGATCGCGGCGCCCAGGGCCGTGAAGCCAAGGATGCGGGCCTTGAACATGCCTTCGCCGGCGTCGCCGGTGTAGAGCGAATCCAGCACTACGCCGCTGGCGCGCCCCTCGGGGAACGGCAGCTGCTCTTCATTGATGAAGCGGCGCTTCATCGGGAAGGCCACCAGCACGCCAAGGATGGCGACGACGATCATCCAGACTGTGATCTGCCACCACGGCGGGATGTTGCCGGTCACCAGCATGTAGGCACCGAGACCTGCATAAAGCGGGCTCACCACATAGCCCGAGGCCGTGGCAATGGACTGGGTGCAGTTGTTCTCGAGGATCGTGAAGTCGGCCGCCAGGCCGGCGCCGTGCAGGATGCGGAACAGCGCAAAGGCGAGGATCACCGAGGTCAGGCCAACGCCCAACGTGATGCCGGTCTTCGCGCCGATATAAAGGCCCGTGGCCGAAAGGATGCCACCGAGGAAGAAACCCATCAGGGCCGAGCGCAGTGTCAATTGCGCCATGTCGTCGCGATAGACCTTGCTGAACCACCATTGGTCCTTTTCGGCCCGCGTCATCGTGCGGATCTGTTCGTCGCTAAGCTGAAGAATGGCCATGGGTATCGCTTCTTGATCGGTGACGAGGGCGGCTGCAGAGGAGCCGCTGCGTGCCTTGTGGGCTGCTGCCAGGGAAACTGGCGCGCGATTGTCTGCGGGCAACTGCCGTGTCGGCAGTCGGGCTTGCCCGAGGACATCGCACTGAAAAACGCTCTCAACAAAGGCAGACGCGCAGAGGCCCGCAAAGGCAAAAGCCCGCACCAAGAAACTCGATGCGGGCTTGCTTTGAACCATCTTGGTCGGAGTACAAGGATTCGAACCTTGGACCCCCTGCTCCCAAAGCAGGTGCGCTACCAGGCTGCGCTACACTCCGACAAGACAGCCATTCTAGCCTGATTCCACGAGCCTTCCGTCCGAAGTGATGAAAGCAGTGCGAATATTTTCTCCGGGCTGCAGCGCGAGAACCGCACGACGGTAACGCCGAAGCTGTTCGACATAGTCCGGATTTCGCTCCGGCACCGGGTTCAACTTGTAGTCGAGCACCCACCAGGTCTTGTCGATCGTGCAGACCAGCCTGTCGATGCGCTGGTCCATGCCATCGAGGCTCACGGCCACTTCGTTGCCTGCCCACAAGAGCTGATCTGCCGCGAAGAACGGCGCGCATTCCTTGCTTTGAAGAATCGCCGTGGCACTGCGCTCCAGCGCCTGGGTCCGCTTGGCATCAAGCCCATACATCTGGGCCGCACTGGCCAACAAGCGAGGCAAGGCTTGCGGCGCCGGTCCGCTGGCCCACTCGAGCACGCGATGCAGGGCTTCACCGAGCGCCGCGCTGGCGGCGTCTTCGGCCTCACCGCCGGACTGGACACGCGGCGGCGGCAGCGGCGGCGCGGCAGGCAGCTCCAGGCACTGTGCAGGCTGCGCTTCTCCTTTCATTGGCGCGTCGGAATCCGGCTGCCATTGGACCGACAAGGCCTGCAATCGCCCCCACCACGTGGCCTGGCTGCTCGCCCGCAACGCAGGCGTGCGGCTCAGTACAAGGCGGGAGCGCGCTCGCGTCATCGCCACATAAAGCGCATTGAGTTCTTCGCGCTGCCGCTGCGTGCGTTCCTCATCCAGCAGGGCTTGCAATGCAGGCGGTGCCTTGCTCTCAGAGGCCAGAAAGGCGACGCGCGTGGGATGACTGGCATGCACGGGCCAATCGATCAGCAGCGTCGCACTCTCGGCGCGCGCGGGGCCGGCTTCAGCATCAAGCAGGAACACGACCTCGGCTTCCAAGCCCTTGGCACCATGCACAGTCAACAGCTGCACGGCCTCGCTCTCGACCGGCGCACTCAACTTCAGCGCCCTGCTCTTCAAGGCACGCACAAAGCCGTAGAGGCTGGCGTAGCGGCCACCATCGAGGTCAAGCGCCAGGGCGATCAGAGCCTCGATTGCATGGACCCGAGAGCGCCGCTCAGAGGGGGGGACCACGGCCAGCAAGCGCGGCAGCAGTTCGCCCTCATGGGCGATCTGGTCGAGCAGCTCATGCGGGCTGCAGCGGCCCGCACGGGCCGACCAGGCGGCCAGCAGGCGGGCCGCGCGCGGCAGCGCTTCGCCGGGCGCAGGGTCAGTGTCGCCAGAGTGCAGCGCGCTCCACCAACTGCCGTCAAAGTTCTCCGCTTGATCGGCCAGCCACAACAGGTCTTCTTCGCTCGCGCCAAACAGCGGGCTGCGCAGCGCGTGGGCGAGCGACAGCTTGTGGCCGGACGAAGCCAGCACATCCAAGAGCGCAAGCAGGTCGCGCACATCGGGCGAATCGAGCAAGGCCTGGTCTTCAGGCGCGGCATGCGCGATGCCCGCGGCCTTCAGCGCCTGGGCCAGCACGCGCAGCGGCTCGCGCTTGCGGGCCAGCACGAAGATCTGGCCCGGTCGCAATTCGCCTCGACCCAGCAACTCGGCAATCGCCGCGACGACAACCTGCGCCTCAGCCGCGCGACGGTGCAACTCAGCTTCCCGGCGCGCCTCACTCAATGACGGCCGCCAACGCGATACGGCATGAGCATCATCCTTGTCGGCTGCCGCGGCGATGACATCGAGATGGAACAGCCCATCGAGTGCGCCCGGCGCCGCGACTTCGGTCGTGTGCGCGCGGAAATCCGGATACTGCAGCGCCGCCCGAGCCGACTCGAACACCTCGTTGACGGCAATCAGCACCGGCAAGCAATTGCGCCGCGTGTGATCACAGGCCAGCACCGCGCCGCTCAGGGCCTGCTGCACAAATTCGCGGGCGGCCGCGAACACGCGCGGCTCGGCTCGGCGGAAGCGGTAGATGCTTTGCTTGGGGTCGCCCACGATGAAGACAGCAGGCGCATTGGCCCCGGCGCCAGCATAGGAAGCAAGCCATCCGTAGAGCGCATGCCATTGCAAGGGGCTGGTGTCCTGGAACTCGTCGATCAGCAGATGGCGAACCTGCGCGTCCAGCCGCTGCTGCACCCAGCCGGAGAGCTGTGGGTCAGCCAGCAACGCCAGCGCGCCGCGCTCGAGGTCATTCATGTCGACCAGGCCGCGTTGGCGCTTGATGCGTTCGAACTCCTTGATCAGGACCAGCGCCAGGCGCGACATGCGGCGATGGTCTTCCCGCGCTCGATGCTGGGCGCGGGCGCGAGCCAGCCGCTCGAGCTCATCCATGCAGGCCGCGATCTCGGGGTCGTCGCCCAGGCCCTTGCGCGGCTCGTCCTTGGCTGTGAAAAGCGCAGCCCAGACGCCGCCGAATGCAGCCTCATCGATTGTCTGCGCCAGCCCTTGTTCGATCTGGCCTGCGGCAGTACGCGACTTGGCGCCCTTGGCCGCGCCCAGCAGCAAGGCCAGGTCGGCCAGCCGCTGGCGCAGGCCAGCAAACCTCTGCAAGGGGTCGTCCAGACCAGCGAACTCGGGGCCGATGGCCTCCGCGCCCGGCATGCCGTCCATCAGCGCAGCTTCAGCCAGACGCAGCTCGACTCGCTTGTCGAAGGCCGACTCCAGCCAGCGCTGCAAGCTGTTGCGGCCGCGCTCGGAGACCAGCGATTGATAGTCGGACAGCAGCGCCGCATCGGCGAGCACCGTCGTATTGAAGCGCTGCCAGAGCTGCGGCAAGAGCTCGCTCTCGTCTTCCAGCAATTGCAGCTCGGCCGAAATTCCCTCACGCTGCAAGAGCTCCAGCGGCGCCACGCGCAGGAGCTGCGCGAACCAGGCGTGGAAGGTGCGGATCTCGACCGAGCGACCTTGACTCAGCAGCCGCTCCTGCAATCCGGCAAGCATGGGCTCGGTAGCGCGCGCTTCGTCAGCCGACATGCCGCGCGCGATCAATTCATCAATGCGACGCTCGGCGCTGCAATGCGAGAACTCTCGCAGCCATTCGGACAGGCGCTGGCGCATCTCGCCGGCGGCCTTGCGGGTGAAGGTGATTGCCACGATGTCCTGCGGCGCCACGCCGTCCAGCAAGGCGCGCAGGATGCGTGAGACGAGCATCCAGGTCTTGCCGGCGCCGGCGCAAGCCTCGACCACCACGCTGCGGCGCGGGTCGCAGGCAGTTGCATAGAAGCGGCTGCGCTCGACTTGGCGACCGTCGACGGTATAGGCGGCTTGCATCACAAGGCCTCCTCAGACCAGTCGTCGCGCCGGCACAGTCCACGCATCTCGCAGAAGCCGCAGGCCCTGCCTTCGCCGAGCGCCGGCAATGGCGCGCCCTGCTCCATGGCCAGCAGGTCCTGTTCAAGCCCATTCAGCAGCAATGCCGCACTCTGTTCGACTTCCGCATGATTCACGGCAACAATGCCGCTGCTGTCGTCCAGCGCCAGGTATAGCGCCTGCAGCATCGCGCCTGAATCGCGCATCAAGGCTGCGTAGACAGCCAGTTGGGTGTCTTCGGGCGGCCGCGCCACTTTCTCTTTCAGGCGAGCCGCGCTGCCGGTCTTGTAGTCGATCAGCAAGAGTGAGCCATCGGCCTGTCGATCGATCCGATCGAGCCGGCCTCGCAAGACCAGGGGCGCCAGCGCATGGCTGGCGTCGGCCCAAGGCTGGAGCTCGCGCGACTGCTCGCCGGCTTCGTACTGCGCACCAGCGGCTTCGTGCGCGGCCAGCCATTCAAGATAGCGAACGGCAAAGCGGTCAAAGCTGGAGCGGTAAGGCAAAAACTCGGCCGGCGCCAGATCTTTTGCCAGCTCATCGGCCAACTTTGTCAGCAGCTCAGCATCGGGCTGCTCGCCGCGTTGCTCATGAAACCGATGAAGGAGCGCATGCAGCCAACTGCCGTAGTCGCTCTTGTCCAACTCGGCTTCCAGCTCGGGCGAATCCTGCAGCTTGAGCTGAACACGGGCGAAGAACTGGTACGGGCAATCTCGCAAGGATTCGATGGCACTGGCCGACAAGCTCGCCGGCACCCGCCCCGGCGCCTGCGCCGCGGCACGGCCCTGTGGCCGAGGAGCGATCTCCGTCGCGGCACGCGGATCAGACCAGACTTGCATGCCGGCAAGACCCGCCTGCTGCAGGGCCATTGACAGGCGATCCAGCAAAGGGCTTGCGGCCAGCGGCTCGCTGCCTTGGCGGGTACAGCGCAGCAGCGTCAACGCATCGGCTCGCAGCAGCTGCGCGAAGGCCAGGGCGCTGGCCTCGCGGCGCTGCTGCAGGCTTGGCAGGCCCAGTCGCGTGGCCAGGCGATCGCTGATCAGCGCCGGCCCGGCCGTGGCTGCGCCCAGCTGCGCATCAGCGCCCGGCAAGACGATGGCGCCGAAGGGTCGCAACATCGCCCGCGCCAAAGGCGTGACGATCACCTGCGCCTGATCGGGCGCCGGTGGCAGGTACTGCTGGGCTTCGAGCGTCTGGTCTATCCAGGCCAGGAAACCGGCATGGTCCAGCTCGGTGTTCAGCAGCATGTGCTCATGCGCGCTTCCGGGCCAGGGCTGGCGCTGCAGCCACAGGGCATCCAGCAAGGCCTGGCCGGCATCCAGCGCCAGCAGCGGCTCGTCGGCCTGCAGTCGCTGCAGCAGTTGCTTCAAGCCATCGAGCCAGTCTTGCAGGCTGCGCTCGGCAGGGCCCTCGGTGAACTGACGCACCGCGCTGCGAGCCAGGCGCCAAAGGCTGAGGCTTGCTTCGCTCAAGTCATCAAAGCGCACCGATTGCGGCGTGCGCCAGCCGCGCTTGCGGCACAGCGCCTCCAGAGCTGGCAAGGCCTGCTCGTCGAGATGGCCGCGCAACTGCCGGCAGGGTTCGCTCTTCAATAGCGCCAGCCATTCATCCAGGCTTGCTTGCGCAGAGCAGGCGCGCAAGAGGCTCATCAAATGGGCGGCAGCCGGCGAGGTCGCCAGCGTCCAGCCGGTTTCATCGGCCAGGCCCACGCCACGGCGCTCCAGCAGTGCTCGCACACGGCGCAACAGCACGCGGTCTTGCGCAATCAGCGCGACCGGCGCACGCCCGGCATGGAGGTGAGCGAGCACCGATGCAGCGCTGCATTGCGCCAGGTCTTCGAAGTCTTCACACAAGGCCTGTTCAAGGAGCGCCGGTGCATGGGCGACCTCGTCCAGAGCCACATCGGCGATCAAGGCCAGCGCGGGAATGCCGCGCTCGGCAGCGCGGCGCAACAGCGCCTGCGCCAGGGGATCGGCGCCGCCGGCCTGCAACACGATCCATGCGCTTGGGCGGAGATCGAACAGCACATCAGTGGCAGCCGGGCGGGCGTCTGAAGCGGCCCATTCCAGCGCCACCTGGGCCAGCGCCGACTCGAAGCGGCCCGGCGTTTCAGCCTGCACGGCGATCCGCGCCTCGGCCCAGAAGGCCTCGCGCTGCTGCGGCGCCCGCTGATGGGCCGCCCGCAACAGCTGTTGCGCCGCTTCCACCAAACGATCAACTGCGAGATCGAATGCGCGGCCATCCTGGCGCCGCAAGGCCTGCGCCCAGCTCTGCTGGGCCAGCAAGGCCTTGGCGCTCAAGGCGTCGATGGCCGCATCAAACGTGATCTGCAGGGCCTCAGCCAGGCCGGAAGGCGCCAGCGCGGAAGCCAGGCTGTGGGTGGTTTCAACGCGCGGCAGCCAGCTCCCCTGCTGCATCCAGGCGCGCCGTGCCGGCGCCAGGTGCTGGGCAAACGGGAGTATCAGCACGGCGTCGCGGGATTGCAGGCCGCGCTCGGTCAACCAGCGGCCAGCCTGTTCGGCGACCCGGGACCAGATCGTCGCCGCCCCGTGCCGCGCATCCAGCGGCAGGCAGGTCACGCTGCTGGCGCCGTCCCTTTCAGCCTCTCTCAGACCGTCCATTCTTCCCCTTGCCCCTCTGCCCTGAGGGCCTCAGACCTTTGTGTCAGAATCATTGTGCATTGAACCCCGGCCGGCTCGGCCCGCCCAAGGACATTCCATGAGCAGCGAACTGATCAAACATATTTCCGATGCATCCTTCGATGCCGATGTGCTCCAGGCCGACAAAGCGGTGCTGGTCGACTACTGGGCCGAATGGTGCGGCCCCTGCAAGATGATTGCCCCGATCCTGGACGACGTGTCCAAGGACTATCAGGACAAGCTGCAGATCACCAAGATGAATGTGGACGAGAACCGCGAAGTGCCGGCCAAGTTCGGCATCCGCGGCATCCCGACCCTGATGCTGTTCAAGGGCGGCCAGCTCGCCGCCACCAAGGTTGGCGCACTTTCCAAGGCCCAGTTGACGGCCTTCCTGGACGCCAATCTATAATTCGCTCCAACCTGTCGCCGCGAGGCACTCGCCAGAGTCCACCTCGCAGCGACAGCAGAACTGCCAACACGCCCCTCGCGGCGCGTGGACTCGGCGCCCAAGCTTCCCGTGTTTTTTGTGTGTTTGTGATGGTTCCTGCCGCGCAGTCCGTGCGGCCTGATTCCACAGACAGTGCTGGTCGCCGAAGTATTTGTCCCAAGGCTCTTGGCAGGGCCTTGCGACCACCCACCAGGGTTAATCCATGCATCTTTCCGAACTGAAAGCGCTTCACGTCTCGGCCCTGATCAAGATGGGCGAAGAGCTCGAGATCGACAACGTCGCCCGCCTGCGCAAGCAGGAGCTGATGTTCGCGATCATGAAGAAGCGCGCCAAGGCCGGCGAACAGGTGTTCGGCGACGGCGTGCTCGAAGTGCTGCCCGACGGCTTCGGCTTCCTGCGCTCCATCGAAGCCAGCTACATGGCTTCGACCGACGACATCTACCTGTCTCCGAGCCAGATCCGCCGCTTCAACCTCCACACCGGCGACATGATCGAAGGTGAAGTGCGCGTCCCGAAGGACGGCGAGCGCTACTTTGCCCTCGTCAAGGTCGACCGCGTGAACGGCTCGACGCCCGAGGAGAGCAAGCACAAGATCATGTTCGAGAACCTGACCCCGCTGTTCCCCAAGGAACAGTTCAGGCTCGAGCGCGACATCAAGGGCGACGAGAACACGGTCGGCCGCATCATCGACCTGATCGCGCCCATCGGCAAAGGCCAGCGCGCCCTGCTGGTGGCCCAGCCCAAGACCGGCAAGACGGTGATGATGCAGCACCTGGCGCATGCGCTGGTGGCGAACCATCCCGACTGCCACCTGATCGTGCTGCTGGTCGATGAGCGTCCGGAAGAAGTGACCGAAATGCTGCGCACCGTGCGCGGCGAGGTCATCTCCTCCACCTTCGACGAACCGGCCGCGCGCCACGTGCAGGTCGCCGAAATGGTGATCGAGCGCGCCAAGCGCCTGGTCGAAATGAAGAAGGACGTGATCATCCTGCTGGACTCGATCACCCGCCTGGCCCGCGCCTACAACAACGTCCTGCCCTCCTCCGGCAAGGTGTTGACCGGCGGTGTGGATGCCAACGCGCTGCAGCGCCCCAAGCGCTTCTTCGGTGCGGCCCGCAATGTCGAGGAAGGCGGCTCGCTGACCATCATCGGCACCGCGCTGATCGACACCGGCAGCCGCATGGACGAAGTGATCTATGAAGAGTTCAAGGGCACCGGCAACTGCGAAATCCATCTGGACCGTCGCATGGCCGAGAAGCGCGTCTACCCTTCGATCCTGATCAACAAGTCCGGCACCCGCCGCGAGGAGCTGCTCCTGAAGCCAGAGATCCTGCAGAAGAGCTGGATCCTGCGCAAGCTGCTCTACAACATGGACGAGATCGAGGCGATGGAATTCATCCTCGACAAGATGAAGGCCTCCAAGAACAACCACGACTTCTTCGACATGATGCGTCGCGGTGGGTAAGTGGGGACCGAGGACATGCCCTGCGGCATGTCCAACGCCTCACGAACGCCAGCTCGCGTCCTGCGCGAGCCGGCCGGGTCGTTGAGGAGTAGCCTTCAAACGCCACCTCAGGGTGGCGCTTTGCATTTTTAGGCTACAATCCGCGTTTTTCCGCCGCCAGAAAGTGCGCTCGCATGGTGCGAACGTGGCTCCCGGCACTGAAACAGCTACGGCGAAGAGGTTCCCATGAAAGACGGCATTCACCCCAACTACCGCGACGTGGTCTTCGTCGACCAGTCCAACGGCTTCCAATTCGTGACGCGTTCGACCGTCTCGACCAAGGACACGATCGAGATCGACGGCAAGACCATGCCGCTGGTCAAGCTGGAAACCACCAGCGAATCGCACCCGTTCTACACGGGTCAGCAAAAGAGCATCGACAACCTGGGCGGCCGCGTCGAGAAGTTCCGCAACAAGTTTGCACGTCTTGGCACCCCGGCCAAGAAGTAAAAAGCTGCTGCTTCGGCAGCAACACAAGAAAGGCAGCCACCAGGCTGCCTTTTTTTATTCCACACCAAACTCCGGCATGATCCTGCCCACAACAACAAGAGCCCTGTAGACGCGTGAACCTGCCCACCCCCGCCATCGTGGCCGAACGCGGCGCGCAACGACTGCCCCGCCTGGCCCTCTTGCTGCTCTGCGCGGCTTATGTGCTGCCCGGCCTGTTCGGCCGTGACCCCTGGCGCAATGCGGACCTGACCGCTTTCGGCTTCATGGCCAGCATCGCCCAGGGCCACGCGCCCTGGTGGGAACCTGCCATCGCCGGCATTCCCGCCGAAGGCGGCCCGCTGCCATTCTGGCTCGGGGCGCTGGCCATCAAGGCCCTGCCCTTCCTGGACCCGGCCCTGGCCGCACGCCTGCCTTTTGCGGCGGTGCTGCTGCTGGTCTTCACGCTGGTCTGGTACAGCACCTTTCATCTGGCCCGCACCGAGGCTGCACAACCGGTCGCATTCGCCTTCGGCGGCGAAGCCCAGGCGACCGACTACGCCCGCGCCATGGCCGATGGTGCCCTGCTGGCACTGATGGCCAGCCTGGGCCTCTTGATGCTGGGTCACGAAACCACGCCAGAGCTCTTGCAGCTGCTGGCTTGCGCAATCTATCTCTACGGCCTCGCCGTCGCCCCGTACAACGCCTGGAAAGCGCGGCTCGCGGTGCTGCTCTCGCTGCCAATGCTGGCGGCCAGCGGTGCGCCCGCCGTGGCCATGCTTTATGCAGGCCTGGGCGCCTGGCTGTGCCAACGCTCCAGCTACGACGATGTGCGCGGCCTGACGCTGTGGGTGCTGGGCGCCGGCCTCCTGAGCGCCTTGTCGGCCTGGACCTTCAACGCCTGGGCCTGGCGCGTCGACATGCCAGGCACTGCAGAGTTCGGTCTCGAGCTGCTGAGCCAGTTCGGCTGGTTCTGCTGGCCGGCCTGGCCGCTGGCCCTGTGGACACTGTGGCGCTGGCGTCATCACTGGCCGCGCCGGCATATCCTGCTGCCACTGATCGTGTTTGCCGTCCCCATGGCCGCGTCCATTGCCATGAACGGTTCGGACCGCGCCTTGCTGCTTTGCCTGCCGCCACTGGCCTTGCTCGCCGCCTTTGCGCTGCCCACGCTCAAGCGCAGCTTCGCAGCGGCCGTGGACTGGTTCTCGGTCTTCTTCTTCAGCGCCGTCGCGCTGTTCTTCTGGGCCTATTACCTGTCGATGCAGCAAGGTTGGCCGCCCAAATTGCTGGCCAATCTGCAACGTCTGGCCCAGGGCTTCGAACCGAGTTTCCATCCGGTGGCCTTGCTCGTTGGCGCCGCCGCCACCCTGGCCTGGCTGGCCCTGGTGCGCTGGCGCACTTCGCGCCACCAGCATGCGGTGTGGAAGAGTCTGGCTTTGCCGGCCGGCGGTGTCACGCTGGCCTGGCTGTTGGCCATGACGCTGATGCTCCCGCCGCTGGATTACGCGCGCAGCAACCGCCCCCTGATCGAGCGCCTGCGCGCGCAACTGCCCACCACGGTCAATTGCATCGCTGCGCCCGGCCAGGCCATGTCCTTGCTGGCGGCCCTGGAGTTCCAGGGCGGCTGGCGGGTCGATGCGCGAAGGCCGCTGGTGGTGACCCAGTGCACGCATGCACTGCGCTACGTACAGGGTCAGGAAGCGCCGCCTGCCGGCTGGCGTTTGCTGGCTCGGGTGAAGCGGCCCACCGATAGGGGCGAACAGGGCTACTTGCTGCTGGCCCGCCAGTAGCCAAGCACAGCTTCAGGCCTTCAAATGCTCGGCGGACACTGGCTCGGCCGTTGCGGCACGCACCCGCGCTGCCGGGAACTGCAGCTTGAAGCGACTGCCCTTGCCCACTTCGCTTTCGATCAGCAACGCGCCACCATGGCGCTGCGCCACATGCTTGACGATGGACAGGCCCAGGCCTGTGCCACCGCTCTCGCGTGAGCGGCTGCCGTCCACGCGATAGAAGCGCTCGGTCAATCGCGGCAGATGCTCGCGCGCTATGCCGGGGCCGGTGTCAGCCACACAGAGCTCCCCCGAGCCATCGGCCAGCAGGCGCCAATGCACGTCGATGCCGCCGCCCTCCGGCGTGTAGCGGACCGCGTTCGATACGAGGTTGCCGATCCCGCTGAGCAGTTCGCCCTCCACGCCGGCCAGCTCGGCCAGGGTATCCGCCACCACCGTGACGCGATGCCGTCCATGCGACAAGGCAAGGGCATCGCTGCGGATGCGCTGCAGCAGGCCGTCCAGGCTGACCCAGCGGTCCGATGTCGGGCGCGGGCTGCCTTCGAGCTGCGCCAGCGTCAGGAGATCGGCCACCAGCGTCTGCATGCGCTGCGTCTGCTGCTGCATCAGGCTCAGCACACGGCGGCGCTCGACTTCAGTGAGCGGCAGGCTGTCCATGGTCTCGATGAAGCCGGCCAGCACGGTCAGCGGCGTGCGGATCTCGTGCGAGACATTGGCCACGAAATCACGCCGCATCGAATCGGCCCGCTCTCGCTCGGTCACGTCGACCGTCAGGATCAGCTTGCGGCCCTCGCCATAGCTGCGCACCACCACCGACAAACTGCCGCGGCCGCGTGAGCTGCCGGCCAGCAGCAGCGGCTCCTGGTAGTCGGCAGCCTGCAGGTAGGCGACAAAGGTCGGCGCCCGCACGAGGTTGGTGATGCGCTGCTGCAGGTCGCGATGAGGGTCGAGCGAGAAATGGTCTGCCGCCACATGGTTGCACCACTGGATCTGGTCGTTCGCGTCCAGTATCAGCACACCGTTGGGCGAGGCTTCGATGGCGGACAGAAACTGGCCCAGCCACAAGCGCTCGCGAGCCAGGGCATGCTCGCGCTGACGCAAGGCACGCTCGACTCGGTAGCCGATCTCGCCCCAGAAGCCTCGGTCGCGCGGCGCGGCCTGCTGCTGCGAACCGCGCAGCCATTCCATCAGGCGATGCGCGCGCAGCGAGTCGAACAGGGTCAGCAGGCCGACCGCCGTGCCGGCACCGAGCAACTCGGCCACCAAGGGCGTGGCGAATTCATGGCCCGCCCACCAGCCCACAAGGCTGCCGGCGGCCAGCGCCACGATGATCAATACCAGGCGGGCAAAGAACCAGCTCAAGTCGGCATCCTCAGTGTCTTTGTCTTCAGCTGGACAGCGCCGTCTGCTGCTGGGTCAGGCGGTAGCCGGCCCCGCGCACGGTCTCGATCATGCGCTGGCAATGCACTTTCTCGAGGGCCTCGCGCAAGCGCTTCACATGCACATCCACGGTGCGCTCCTCGATGAACACATGGTCGCCCCAGACCCGGTCCAACAACTGCGAACGGCTGTGCACACGCTCCGGATGCGTCATGAAGAAATGCAGCAGGCGGAACTCGGTCGGACCCAGCTTGACCTCGGTGCCATCGCGGCTCACGCGGCGGGTGCCCGGGTCGATGCTCAGGCCACCAACTTCAACCACGGCATCAAGCGCCTCGGGCGCGCGGCGCCGCAAGACAGCGCGGATGCGGGCCAGCAGCTCGTTGGTCGAGAACGGCTTGGTCAGGTAGTCGTCGGCACCAGCGTCCAGGCCCGCGATCTTGTCCATCTCGTCAGCGCGCGCGGTCAGCATGATGACCGGCAGCTCCTTGGTGCGCGAGCTGCTGCGCCATTGGCGAGCGAGGGCCACGCCGCTCTGGCCCGGCAGCATCCAGTCCAGCACCACCAGCTCGGGCAGCATGCGGTCCACCTCGTACTGGGCCTGATCGGCGCTGGCCGCCAGGGTCACTTCAAAGCCTGCGTGACGCAGGTTGATGGAGATCAGCTCGGCGATGGCCGATTCGTCTTCCACCACCAAAATTCGGCTACTCATTGTCTAGCTCCAATTCCTGCGGGACGAGCGCCGGGCCGCTCCCAAGCCGGCCCGCATCCCCTCGGGAGATCGGCCGACGTACTCGTCGGCCAAGGGGTCCCATGACTACCTCACCATGGTTTCGACGGCCTCGGGCGTGTTGTGACGCACGTCCGTGCCCTTGACCACGTAGATGATGACCTCGGCCAGGTTC
Organism: Paucibacter sp. JuS9; assembly: GCF_044043925.2. NCBI lineage: Bacteria > Pseudomonadati > Pseudomonadota > Betaproteobacteria > Burkholderiales > Sphaerotilaceae > Roseateles > Paucibacter sp. JuS9. Next base: position 1,423,058 of record NZ_CP194172.1, on the reverse strand, counting down.
TTGGCATGGTCGCCCACGCGCTCGATGGCCTTGGCCACGAACACCAGGTCGATCGACGACGAGATCGTGCGAGGGTCTTCCATCATGTAGGTGATCAGCTTGCGCAACAGGCCATCGAATTCCTTGTCGATCTGGTCGTCCTGCTTCAGCACTTCCAGCGCCTTCTCGACGTCGAGCCGCGCGAAGGCATCGAGTGCCTTGCGCAGCAGTGCGACGGCCAGCTCGGCTTCGAAGGCCAGGTCCGACATCGGCAGGCGCAGGCGGCTCGAAACGCCGGCATTGATCAGGCGCTGCACCGTACGGGCCACGCGGGCCGCTTCGTCGCCCACACGCTCCAGATTGGCAATCGCCTTGGAGATGGCGATCAGGAGACGCAAGTCGCGCGCCGTGGGTTGGCGGCGGGCAATGATGGTGGAGAGATCGCGGTCGATCTCGACCTCCATCGCGTTGACCTTCTCTTCGGTCTGCAAGACGCTGCTGGCCAGCTCACCGCTGAACTGCACCAGCGCCTCGACGGCCTGGGCCACTTGAGACTCGACCATGCCGCCCATCTCGAGCACACGGGTGGAAATGCCGCTCAGCTCGGCATCGAATTGGGTAGAAAGGTGCTTGTCGCTCATCTTCTATCTCCCTCAATCAGCCGAATCGGCCGGTGATGTAATCTTCGGTGTCCTTGCGCTTGGGCTTCATGAACAAGTCGCCCGTGGGGCCGAACTCGATCAGGTCACCCAGGTACATATAGGCCGTGTAGTCCGAGCAGCGTGCGGCCTGCTGCATGTTGTGCGTGACGATGGCGACCGTGTAATCGCTCTTGAGCTCATGAATCAGCTCCTCGATCTTGCCGGTCGAGATCGGGTCCAGCGCCGAGCATGGTTCGTCGAGCAGCAGGATCTCGGGCTTGATCGCAATGCCGCGCGCAATGCACAGGCGCTGCTGCTGGCCGCCGGAGAGGCCGGAGCCGCTCTGGTTGAGCTTGTCTTTCACCTCGGTCCAGAGCGCGGCCTTCTTCAGGGCCCACTCGACGCGCTCGTCCATCTCGACGCGCGGCAGCGTCTCGAACAGGCGCACGCCGAAAGCGATGTTGTCGTAGATCGACATCGGGAACGGCGTCGGCTTCTGGAACACCATGCCGATCTTGGCGCGGATCAGGGAGACGTCTTCGCGGCTCGCGAGGATGTCCTCGCCGTCCAGCAGGATCTGGCCCTCGGCGCGCTGCTCCGGGTAGAGCTCGAACATCCGGTTCAGCGTACGCAGCAAGGTGGACTTGCCGCAGCCGCTGGGGCCGATGAAGGCAGTGACCTTCTTCTCGGGAATGTCCAGGTTGATGCTCTTCAGCGCGTGGAAGCTGCCGTAATAGAAATTCAGGTTGCGCACCGAGAGCTTGGCCCGCTCGGCGACCGGCATGTTGACTTTTGCATCCATGGTAGGGAGTCCAGGTTAATGCTTGTTCTTGAATAGCACGCGCGCCAGGATATTGAGCAGCAGCACGCCAATGGTGATGATGAAAACCCCAGCCCAAGCGAGCTTCTGCCAGTTTTCATAAGGGCTCATCGCGAACTTGAAGATCGTGACCGGCAAGCTCGCCATCGGCGCCCCCAGGTCTGAAGTCCAGAACTGGTTGGAAAGGGCCGTGAACAGCAGCGGCGCGGTCTCGCCAGAGATGCGTGCCAACGCCAGCAGGATGCCGGTCAGAACGCCCGCACGAGCGGCCTTCAAGGTCACGGAAAGAATCACCTTCCACTTCGGCGTACCAAGCGCGTAAGCCGCCTCGCGCAAGGCATTCGGGATCAGGCTCAGCATGTTCTCTGTCGTTCGGATCACGACCGGAATCACGATAAGCGCAAGCGCCAGGATGCCGGCCAAGCCGGAGAAGCTCTTCATCCGCGTGACGACCACAGCGTAAATGAACAGTCCGATCACGATTGACGGCGCAGACAGCAAGATGTCGTTGATGAAGCGCACTGCGGCACCCAGCCTGCTCTTCTGGCCGTACTCGGCAAGGTAGACCCCGGCCAGGATGCCAATCGGCGTGCCGAGCAAGGTGGCCAGGCCGACCATCACGGTCGAGCCGAAGATTGCGTTGGCCAGGCCACCGGTGTCTGCCTGCGGCGGCGGCGTCATCTCGGTGAAGGTTGCCCAGGCAATCCCCCCCATCCCAAGGCGCACTGTCTCGAACAGTATCCACAACAGCCAGAACAGACCGAAGGCCATCGCGGCCAGCGACAGGGTCAACGCGATCGCATTGACCCGCTTGCGTTTGGCATGCATGGCCAACCGCTTGGCATCCATGGATGTGGTGGTGGCGCTCATGAACGCGTCCCCTCGTTCTTCTTGAGTTGCGACAACAACAGCTTGGAGCAGGCCAGCACCACGAAGGTGATAAAGAACAGCACCAAGCCAAGATAGATCAGCGAGGCCTGATGCAGCCCCTCACCGGCTTCGGCGAACTCATTGGCCAGGGCCGACGTGATGCTGTTGGCGGCCTCGAACACGGACAGCGAGTTCAGCTGATTCATGTTGCCAATCACGAAGGTGATCGCCATGGTCTCACCAAGGGCGCGACCCAGCCCCAGCATGACCCCGCCGACCACACCGGTCTTCGTATAGGGCAGCACCACCTTCCAGACCACCTCCCAGGTGGTGGCACCAAGGCCGTAGGCACTTTCCTTCAGCATCGGAGGCGTGACCTCAAACACGTCCCGCATCACCGACGCGATGAAGGGAATGATCATGATGGCCAGGATGATGCCGGCCGACAGGATGCCGATGCCTACCGGTGGGCCGGAAACGAAGGCCCCCAGGACAGGCACACCGGTCAGCAGCGCCTGCAGTGGTTGCTGGACGTAGGTTGCCAAGATGGGCCCGAACACCAGCAAGCCCCACATGCCGTAAACGATTGAAGGCACCGCAGCGAGCAGCTCAACCGCCACGCCAAGCGGCCGGCGCAACCAATTGGGTGACAGCTCTGTCAGAAACAAGGCAATGCCAAAGCTCACAGGCACGGCGATAAACAACGCGATGAACGATGTCATCAGCGTGCCGTAGATCATCACCAGGCCGCCAAACTTCTCCTGCACCGGATCCCATTCGCTGGTCCACAGGAAGCCGAGCCCGAACTCGCGGATTGCCGGGGCCGCACCGATCAGCAGCGACACGATGATGCCCACCATCAGGGCCAGCGTCAGCCAGGCGGCCCCGTGGGCCAGAAGCGAAAACACCGCATCAGCCCAGGGGGCGACGCGACGACGCGGCTGCGGGCTGCCTTGAGGCTGCACCCGGATCGCAGAACGTTCGTCGGACTCGAAGTTGTTGGCTGGGAGTATTGCGGCCACGAGGCCTCCTGAAAGTCAGGCTTTGAAAAATGGGTGGCAAATTCGACAACAGCCCGGCAGTGCTGACTGCCGGGCCGTGACTTTGCTCAGTTCAACGTCACTTGTAGGCAATGGCCTTGCCGGAAGCGTCCTTCAAATTGTCGGCCCACAGCTTGCGGACCAACGTCTTGACGCTGTCGGGCAGCGGCACATAGTCCAGATCGTCGGCCATCTTGTCGCCATTGCCGTAAGCCCAATCAAAGAACTTGAGGGCAGCGGCACCGCTGGCCGGCTTCTCCTGGGTCTTGTACATCAGGATGTAGGTCGGATTGGTCAGGGGCCAGGCGTCCTTGCCGGGTTGCTCGGTCGTGATCTGATAGAACGACTTGGCCCAATCAGCGCCCGCCGCAGCGGCCTTGAACGCGTTGTCATTGGGCGTCACGAAATGACCGTCCTTGTTGCGCATCAGCGTGTACGTCATCTTGTTCTGCTTGACGTATGCGTATTCGACATAGCCAATCGAATTCGGGAGGCGTTGCACGAAGGCGGCCACACCTTCATTGCCCTTGCCACCGGCACCGGTCGGCCAGTTCACCGCCGTGCCTTCGCCCACCTTGCTCTTCCATTCTTCATTCACCTTGGAAAGGTAGTTCGTGAAGATGAACGAGGTGCCCGAGCCGTCTGCGCGACGAACCACGGCAATGGGAGCGTCCGGCAAAGGCACACCCGGATTCAGGGCGGTGAGCGCCGCATCGTTCCACTTGGTGATCTTGCCCAGGTAGATGTCACCCAGCACCTGGCCGGTCAACTTGATTTGACCCGGGGCGATACCCTTGATGTTGACCACAGGCACAACACCGCCAATCACCGTCGGGAACTGAACCATGCCGTCCTTGGCCAGGTCCTCATCCTTGATCGGCATGTCGGACGCGCCGAAATCGACCGTCTTGGCCTTGATCTGGCGAATGCCAGCACCCGAGCCGACCGACTGATAATTGATGCGCGCGCCGCTGGCCTTGTTGTAGGCATCAGCCCATTTGGCATAGATAGGTGCCGGGAAGGTCGCGCCGGCGCCGGTCACGTCCTGAGCTGCGACACTGTTCACGGCGGCGAGGCCGGCAGCAAGAAGGAAACCCTGGGCAAAGCGAGTGAGATTCATGGCTGACCTGTGACGGTGCTTGGTTGACGATGGTTGGCATCCTAGAAAGCCAATATGACAGCGTAGTGACATCGGTTGACAAGATCCAGCACTGATTCTGGATGGCGGCGAAACTGTCATATTCACTTCACTGCTCTGTCATATGCGCTTTCTACAGTCTCGCGCACCGGGCGCTGCGCCCTGCATCTGTGGAGACCGTCATGAAGAACCCGCTGTTCCGCCTCTTGTCCGCTGTCGCCCTCGCCGCTGGCCTGTCCGCCTGCGCCACCGCGCCCACGCCGGCACCGCTGACCGAGACCCTCGGCCGCGCCCCTCAATTGAGCACCTTCAACCGCCTGGTGGCCGAAGCCGGCCTGAGTGAGCAGCTGCGCGCCGCCGGCCCGCTGACGGTGTTCGCGCCCAGCGACGAAGCCTTCAAGGCCGTGCCGGCCAAGACTCTGGAAGCCCTTGTGGCCGACAAGGCCCAGTTGAAGGCCGTGTTGAGCTATCACATCGTGGCCGCCAAGCTGCCGGCCGCCGAAGTGCGCAACAGCAACCAGAAGACGCTGCAAGGCGGCACGATCGCCCTGGCCCGTGCCGGAGACTTCGTGACGGTTGACGAAGCCATGGTCCAGCAAGCCGACATCAATGCCACCAACGGCGTGGCCCATGTGCTCGACCGGGTGCTGATGCCGTCCAAGAAGTAAGTAGCTCAAGCCCAGGCACAAACAACAAGGGCCGCCAGCGTCTTGCACGCTGGCGGCCCTTGGCTTTGACATTCAAAGTATCAGATGCGGACAGCTTCCGCCAGGCGCTGGGCGCATTGCTGGGCCAGGGTCGCGTCGCTGGCCTCGACCATCACGCGCAGCAGCGGCTCGGTGCCCGACGCACGGATCAGCACCCGGCCACGTTGGCCGAGATCGGCCGTGACTTCGGCCTGCTCCTGGGCCAGGCGCGCATTGCCCTTCCAGTCCTGGCCCGGCTGCAGGCGAACATTTATCAGCGTTTGCGGGAACAGGTCCACGCCGGCGAGTTGCTCGGACAGACTGCGGCCGGTGCGGCTGATGGCCTGCAGCACCAGCAGTGCGCTGACGATGCCGTCGCCGGTGGTGTGCTTGTCCAGCGCCAGCAGGTGGCCCGAGCCTTCGCCACCGAGCTGCCAGCCGCGGGCGGCCAGCTCTTCCAGCACATAGCGGTCGCCGACCTTGGCGCGGACGAAGTCAACATCGCGCGACTTCAGGGCCAGCTCGACGGCCATATTGGTCATCAGCGTGCCCACGGCACCGGGCACTCGCAGGCCCTGGTCGAGACGGTCTGCCACCATCACATATAGCAGCTCATCGCCGTTGTAGAGGCGGCCTTGGGCGTCGACCAGTTGCAGGCGGTCGGCATCGCCGTCCAGGGCTACGCCATAGTGCGCGCCATGTTCCTTGACGGCCTTGACCAGCGCTTCCGGGGCGGTAGCGCCGAAGCCTGCATTGATGTTGTAGCCGTCCGGGCTGCAGCCGATGGCGATCACCTCGGCACCCAGCTCGTGGAACACATCGGGGGCGATCTGGTAGCCGGCGCCGTGGGCCGCGTCGACGACGATCTTCAGGCCCTTCAGAGTCAGGTCCGACCCGAAGCAGTTCTTGCAGAACTCGATGTAGCGGCCGCGTGCGTCTTCAAGCCGGCGAGCCCGGCCCAGATTGGCCGAATCGACCCAGACCGGCGGCTCTTCGAGCGCGGCTTCAACATCCAGCTCCCAGGCGTCGGGCAGCTTCTCGCCCTTGCTGGAGAAGAATTTGATGCCGTTGTCGGCAAACGGGTTGTGCGAGGCCGAGATCACCACGCCCAGGTCCTGGCGCAGCGCGCGGGTCAGGTAGGCGACGCCTGGCGTGGGCAGGGGGCCGGTGAGGCGCACATCGACGCCGGCCGACGCGAAGCCCGCTTCCAGCGAAGACTCGAGCATGTAGCCGGAGATGCGGGTGTCCTTGCCGATCAGCACGCTGGGGCGTGCGACCTTGCGCTTGAGCACACGGCCCACGGCATGACCCAGGCGCAGCATGAAGTCGGGAGTGATGGGCGATTGGCCCACGGTGCCGCGGATGCCATCGGTTCCGAAATAGGTACGGCTCATTGCGAGCGGCCTCCTGAATTTTTGATTCCGCTATTGTCGGCGAATAGCGCACCAGGCCCATCCCCAGCATGCCAGACCTTGAGCGCATCGACGGTAGCCGCGACATCGTGCACACGCAGGATGCGTGCGCCGCGCGACACCGCCAGCAAAGCCGCCGCGATGCTGGCCGGCATGCGCTGGTTCACCGGTTTGCCAGTCACGTCGCCCAGTGTCTTCTTGCGTGACCAGCCCACCAACAGTGGGTAGCCCAGCGCCAGCAATCGCTCCTGCTCACGCAGCAGCTGCAGGTTCTGCTCAGACTGTTTGGCAAAGCCGTAACCCGGATCCAACACGATGCGCTCGGCCGCGATGCCGGCTTCGCGGAGCCGCGCAGCCCGTTCACCAAGAAACTGCGCCACCTCGGCCACCACGTCGGCATAGTCGGTCAGCCCTTGCATGGTGGAGGGCTCGCCACGCATATGCATCAGGCAGACACCTGCGGAGTCGTGGGCCGCAAGAATCTCCAATGCGCCGGGCCGGCACAGGGCCTGGACGTCGTTGACGATGTCGACGCCGGCCTCCAATGCCCGCCGCATCACCTCTGGCTTGCAGGTATCGACAGACAGCGGCACCCCCAGGCTCAGGGCAGCCTGGATGACCGGCGCAATGCGCCGCCATTCCTCTTCATCGTCCAGGACCGCCGCGCCGGGCCGGGTCGACTCGCCACCGATGTCGAGAATATCCGCACCCTCGTCCACCAGCCGCTTGCAGTGAGCGATGGCGCCAGCCGCCTCAGCATGCTGGCCGCCGTCGGAGAAGGAATCAGGCGTGACGTTGACGATGCCCATCACGCGGGGGCGATCAAGGTCGATTCGAAAGCGCCGAGTTTGCCAATGCATAGCCAAGTGTGAGCTGGGTCTGGGAGCTGAAAGGTAAAAGGGCCCGACGCAATGTCGGGCCCCGTGTCGAGTCTTGTGGATCAGGCAGCCGCAGGCGCACCGTCGGTATTCACCGGTGGCGTACCGCCGCCGCTGGAACCGCCATTGGGCGCCACAGTCTCGCCAGGCCCGCGCGGCGGCTTGCCGGCCATGATGTCCAGCACCTGGTCGCGGTCAATGGTTTCCCACTTCATCAGCGCGTCGGTCATCGCCTCGACCTTGTCACGATTGGTATCCAGGATGCTCTTGGCCACGGCGTATTGCTCGTCGAGGATGCGGCGCATTTCCGCGTCGACCTTCTGCTGCGTGGTCTCGCTGATGGCCGAGGTCTTGGTCATGCTGCGGCCGAGGAAGACTTCGCCCTCGTTCTCCGCATAGACCATCGGGCCCAGCAGGTCGCTCATGCCGTAGCGGGTGACCATGTCGCGGGCAATGCGGGTGGCGCGCTCATAGTCGTTCGACGCGCCGGTGGAGATGTCCTTGACGAACAGCTCTTCGGCGATACGGCCGCCGAACAGGATGCTGATCTCGTTCAGCATCTGCTTGTAGTAGCGGCTGTACTGGTCGCGCTCAGGCAATTGCCAGGTCACGCCCAGGGCACGGCCACGCGGCATGACAGTGACCTTGTGGACCGGGTCAGTGCCCGGCAGCATTTCGGCCACGATGGCATGGCCCGACTCGTGATAGGCGGTGGCCCGCTTCTCTTCGTCGCTCATCACCATGCTCTTGCGCTCGGGGCCCATGTAGAGCTTGTCCTTGGCGCGCTCGAAGTCGATCATCTCGACTAGGCGTCCATTGCGGCGGGCCGCGAACAGCGCAGCCTCGTTGACCAGATTGGCCAGATCGGCACCGCTCATGCCGGGCGTGCCGCGCGCCAGGATGCTGGCGTTCACGTCTTGGCCCACGGGCACCTTGCGCATGTGCACGTTCAGGATCTGCTCGCGGCCACGGATGTCCGGCAGCGTCACGTAGACCTGGCGGTCAAAACGACCCGGACGCAAGAGGGCCGGGTCCAGGATGTCAGGACGGTTGGTCGCGGCAATCACGATCACGCCGAGATTGGTCTCGAAACCGTCCATCTCGACCAGCATCTGGTTCAGGGTCTGCTCGCGCTCATCGTTGCCGCCGCCCAGGCCAGCACCACGGTGGCGACCGACCGCGTCGATTTCGTCGATGAAGATGATGCAGGGTGCGCTCTTCTTGGCCTGTTCGAACATGTCGCGCACACGGGCAGCGCCAACGCCGACGAACATCTCAACGAAGTCGGAGCCCGAGATCGTGAAGAACGGCACCTTGGCTTCGCCGGCAATCGACTTGGCCAGCAGCGTCTTGCCGGTACCCGGAGGGCCGACCATGAGCACACCACGCGGAATGCGGCCGCCCAGCTTCTGGAATTTCTGAGGGTCTTTCAGGAAGTCGACCAGCTCCTTCACCTCTTCCTTGGCTTCGTCGCAACCAGCGACGTCGGCAAAGGTGATGGTGTTGTTGGCCTCGTCCAGCATGCGCGCCTTGCTCTTGCCGAAGCTGAACGCGCCGCCCTTGCCGCCGCCCTGCATCTGGCGCATGAAGTAGATCCAGACACCGATCAGCAGCAGCATCGGGCCCCAGCTGACCAGCAGGCTCATCAGGAGCGAAGGCTCTTCACGCGGCTTGACGTCGAACTTGACGCCGCTGTTGATCAGGTCGCCGACCAGGCCCCGGTCGAGATAGGTGGCAGCCGAGCGGATCTTGGTGCCATCGTCCTTGGTGGCCTCGATCTCGGTGCCGCCATTGCCTTCCTTCAGCGTGACCTGCTTGATGCGGCGGCCACGGACTTCTTCCAGGAAATCGGAGTAGCCGATGGAGGCTCCCGGGCTCGTGCCACGCTCGAACTGCTTGACCACGGTGAATAGCACCAGGGCTATCACCAGCCAGACAGCAATTTTCGAGAACCACTGATTGTTCACCGCGACTCCTTTGACTCGATTCCACAGGTCTGCGCCTAGCGCACAGACGATGCACGGTAGTTGGGGTTGATTCTATTGCAGTCAAGCCCCCGGGGCTGATTGAGAAATCCTTGCCCCGCGATAGACATTGCGCGCAATTGTTTGCTTCAGGCTTACTTCAGGCCGATGCCGATCAGGAAGGTTTCCGACGAACGGTCTCGGGAAGCCTTGGGCTTGAGCGTCTTGACCTTCTTGAAGGTTTTCCTGAACTGCGCCACCAGGTCGTCGTAGCCGGCGCCATGGAAGACCTTGGCCACCAGCGCGCCATCGGGCGTCAGGTGCTTCTGGCCGAAGTCCAGCGCCAGCTCGATCAGCAAACTGACGCGGGCTGCGTCGGTATCCGTGATGCCCGAAAGATTGGGGGCCATGTCGGACACCACAAGGTCCACCGCACGGCCCGCCAGCGTATCTTCCAGTTCCTTGAGCACCGCGTCCTCGCGGAAATCGCCCTGGATGAAGTGCACGCCTTCAATAGGCTCGAAATCCAGCAGGTCCAGCGCAATGATGGTGCCGTTGAGCTGGCCAACGGCCGCACCACCCACCCCCGCTTCCTTGGGTGCGAACTTTCGGCGCAGGTATTGGCTCCAGGCGCCGGGCGCTGCCCCGAGATCGACGACGACCTGGCCCGGGCGGATCAGCTTCAGCTCTTCGTCGATTTCCTGCAGCTTGTAGGCAGCGCGAGCGCGATAGCCGTCCTTCTGGGCCGCTTTGACATACGGATCATTGATATGACCGTGCAGCCAAGCCTTGTTGATTTTCTTGCTTTTGCTCGTGAATTTCATGATGTGCCGTGCCTGGCCCGATAATAGCCAGATGCCTGCGATTCAATTGACCCCTGCCCAGCGCAAGGAAAAACGCTCCGACGCCCACCACCTCGACCCCGTGGTGATGATAGGCGCGGATGGACTCACGCCCGCTGTCGTGAAAGAAACCGATGCCGCCTTGAACGCCCACGGGCTGATCAAGGTACGCGTGATGTCGGACGACCGTGAGAACCGCGAGAGCATTTTCGCAGAGCTGTCCGACAAGCTCGACGCGGCGCCCATTCAGCACATCGGCAAGCTGCTGGTGCTGTGGCGCCCGATGCCCGAGAAGGTCAAGGCGGTGCGAGAAGACGCCAAGGCCGGCCCGCGCATCGTCAAGATCGTCAAGTTCTCCAAGAGCGGCAACAACCGCCCGCAGGTCAAGAAGCTGGAAGTCTTCGGCAACCAGCGCGTCGCCCAGGGCGGTGAAATCAAGCGCGCCAAGCGCAAGATGACCAGCACCAAGAAGTCCAGCCAGAACGGCTGAGGCTTCTGCGGCGCAAGCCGCTTCAGTTCAGGCCGGCGCGCGGGAAGCGCGCCAGGCCAGCACCAGCACCGCCAGCGTCTTGAGCCCGAAAAACAGGCTGGAGACGGCATGCAAGGCACCGAACGACCAGCTCCCCTGCCCCGCCCGTGCCGCTTCCATCAGCGGCTGGATGCCGTAGTAGCCTGCAGCCGTACAGATCAGCGCGGCCAGCGGCAGCCAGAGGTTGGGCGCAATCACAGGCCCACCCGTGTCTCGTTGCAGCCGGCGTTCCATCATCAGCAGCAGCAGGCCGAGGCCCAGGCTGATCTGCGCGTCCAGCTCAAACACGCGGCCGACCAGCTTGCCCGCCTGCGCACGCTCCAGCACCGCAAAGGCGCTGGGTGCGGCCACGGCAGCCACGCAAACGAGAAGGCCGCCCCAGAGGGCGGCCAGCATGGCGCGAGCGCGGTACAGCATCAGACGTATCTGACTTCGACAATCTCGTAGCGCTTCACGCCACCGGGCGCCTGCACCTCGGCCACGTCGCCGGCTTCCTTGCCGATCAAGGCACGGGCAATAGGCGAGCTGATCGAGATCAGGCCCAGCTTCAGGTCGGCTTCGTCGTCGCCGACGATCTGGTAGGTCACCTCGGCGCCGCTGGCTTCTTCTTCCAGGTCGACGGTGGTGCCGAACACCACCTTGCCGCCGGCATCCACCGTGGCAGGGTCGATGATCTGGGCGGCAGCCAGCTTGCCTTCGATCTCGAGGATGCGGCCTTCGATGAAGCCCTGCTTGTCCTTGGCGGCCTCGTATTCGGCGTTCTCGGACAGATCGCCCTGGGCGCGCGCTTCAGCGATGGCCTGGATCACGGCATGGCGCTCGACCGTTTTCAGTCGATGCAGTTCTTGCTTGAGCTTTTCAGCGCCGCGTACGGTCAGTGGGACAGTGGCCATGGGAAAAGGAACTAGGGGATACAAAATGAATCCGCCGCTGCGGCCTGGGGTGGCACCCCGGGCTGCTGCGGCGGAATCGTGTGGAGCTGATTTTAGTTCAGTTCAGCGTGCAGTTCCTGCAGGGATTGCACCAACAGTCCATCCTGGTGCTTCATGCCCTCGACCGCGGCCTCACAACCGGCCATGGTCGTGTAATAGGTGATGCGGTTGGCCAGAGCGGCCTGGCGGATGTAGCGACTGTCGGCAATCGCGGTACGGGTTTCGTCCACGGTGGTGAACACCAGCTGGATTTCGCCGCCCTTGATCATGTCGACGATGTGCGGGCGTCCGTCCTTGATCTTGTTGACGAACTGGGCCGGCACGCCAGCCTCCTGGATCGCAGCAGCCGTGCCACGGGTGGCAACGATGCCAAAGCCAAGGGCATGCAGGTCCTTGGCCACTTTGATGGCGCGGGCCTTGTCGGCGTTCTTCACCGTGATCAGGACATTGCCCTGGCGCGGCAGGCGCGAACCGGCGCCCAGCTGGCTCTTCAGCATCGCTTCACCGAAGGTCCGGCCTGCGCCCATGACCTCGCCGGTCGAGCGCATTTCAGGGCTCAGGATCGGATCGACACCGGGGAACTTGTTGAACGGGAAGACCGCTTCCTTGACGCTGTAGTACGGCGGCACAACCTCGGCCGGCACGCGACCCAGGCGGTCCTTCTGGTCCTTCAGCTTCTGGCCGGCCATGCAGCGCGCGGCGATCTTGGCCAGTTGCTGGCCAGTCGCCTTGCTCACGAAAGGCACCGTGCGCGAGGCGCGCGGGTTCACTTCCAGCACGTAGACAGTGCAGGCATCGAGCCCGCCGGTCACGTCGCCCTGGATCGCGAATTGCACGTTCATCAGGCCGACGACCTTCAGGGCCTTGGCCATCGCCGCGGTCTGGCGACGCAGCTCGTTCTGCAGCGCTTCGGACAGCGTGTACGGCGGCAGCGAGCAAGCCGAGTCGCCGCTGTGGATGCCGGCTGCCTCGATGTGCTCCATGATGCCGCCGATCATCACATCGGTGCCATCGCTGATGCAGTCGGCATCGACTTCAACCGCATCTTCCAGGAAGCGGTCCAGCAGCACCGGCGACTTGTCTGACACGCGCACCGCTTCGCGCATGTAGCGCTCGAGGTCCTTGTCGCCGTGCACGATTTCCATCGCGCGGCCACCCAGCACATAGCTCGGGCGCACGACCAGCGGATAGCCGATCTCGTTCGCCAGCGCCACTGCCTGGTCTTCGGTACGCGCAGTGCGGTTGGGCGGCTGCTTCAGGCCCAGCTCGTGCAGCAGCTTCTGGAAGCGCTCACGGTCTTCGGCCATGTCGATGGAGTCGGGGCTGGTGCCGATGATGGGCACGCCGGCGCGCTCCAGGTCCAGCGCGAGCTTCAAGGGCGTTTGGCCGCCGTACTGCACGATCACACCGACCGGCTTTTCCTTGTCGACGATCTCGAGTACGTCTTCCAGCGTCACCGGCTCGAAGTAGAGACGATCCGATGTGTCGTAGTCGGTCGAAACCGTTTCCGGGTTGCAATTGACCATGATGGTCTCGTAACCGTCTTCGCGCATGGCGAGAGCGGCATGGACGCAGCAGTAGTCGAACTCGATGCCCTGCCCGATGCGGTTCGGGCCACCACCCAGCACCATGATCTTCTTCTTGTCCGTCGGCTCGGCCTCGCATTCCTCGTCGTACGTGGAATACATATAGGCCGTCTCGGTGGCGAACTCGGCCGCGCAGGTGTCCACACGCTTGTAGACCGGGCGCACGCCCTGGGCCCAGCGCGCGTTGCGCACTTCGTGCTGGTTCGTGCCCAGCAGCTTGGCCAGGCGCTTGTCCGAGAAGCCCTTCTGCTTCAGTAGGCGCAATTCCTCGGTCGAGAGGCTGGCCAAGGTCCGGCCAGCGAGAGACTGCTCGATCTTCACCAACTGCTCGATCTGGGCCAGGAACCAGGGGTCCACAGCAGTTTCTTCGAACACCTCGGTCAGGCTCATGCCGATGCGGAAGGCGTCGGCCAGGAAGAGGATGCGCTCGGGGCCGGCTTCGCCGATTTCCTGGACGATCTCTTCGCGGTCGGTCGAGCGCTCGGTCAGGCCGTCGATGCCGGTCTCGAGGCCTCGCAGCGCCTTCTGGAACGACTCCTGGAAGCTACGGCCCATGGCCATCACTTCGCCGACCGACTTCATCTGCGTGGTCAGGCGCGAGTCGGCCATCGGGAACTTCTCGAAGGCGAAGCGCGGGATCTTGGTGACCACGTAGTCAATGCTGGGCTCGAACGAAGCCGGAGTCACTCCGCCTGTGATGTCGTTCTTCAGCTCATCCAGCGTGTAACCCACGGCCAGCTTGGCCGCGATCTTGGCGATCGGGAAGCCCGTGGCCTTGGAGGCCAGCGCCGAGGAGCGCGAGACGCGCGGGTTCATCTCGATCACCACCATGCGGCCATCGCGCGGATTGATCGAGAACTGCACGTTGGAGCCGCCGGTGTCCACGCCGATCTCGCGCAGGATGGCAATCGAGGCATTGCGCAGCAGCTGGTATTCCTTGTCGCTCAGCGTCTGGGCCGGGGCCACGGTGATCGAGTCGCCGGTGTGGATGCCCATGGGGTCCAGGTTCTCGATCGAGCAGACGATGATGCAGTTGTCCTTGCTGTCGCGCACAACCTCCATCTCGTACTCTTTCCAGCCGATCAGCGACTCTTCGATCAAGAGTTCATTGGTCGGCGAGAGGTCCAGGCCGCGCTTGCAGATCTCCTCAAACTCTTCCGGGTTGTAGGCAATGCCGCCGCCCGTGCCGCCCAGCGTGAAGCTGGGGCGGATGACCATGGGAAAGCCGGAGCCGCCGATGTCGAGGTGGATGCGCTTCTGCACCGCCCAGGCCTCTTCCAGCGAATGCGCGATGCCGGAGCGGGCCGAGCCCAGGCCGATCTTGGTCATCGCGTCCTTGAACTTCAGGCGGTCTTCGGCCTTCTCGATCGCGTGCTCATTGGCACCGATCATCTCGACCTTGTACTTCTCCAGCACGCCATGCTTGTGCAGGTCGAGTGCGCAGTTCAGCGCCGTCTGGCCGCCCATGGTCGGCAGCACCGCGTCTGGGCGCTCCTTGGCGATGATCTTCTCGACCACCTGCCAGGTGATCGGCTCGATGTAGGTGACGTCGGCCGTGTCCGGATCCGTCATGATCGTGGCCGGATTGCTGTTGACGAGGATGACCTTGTAGCCTTCCTCGCGCAGCGCCTTGCAGGCCTGGGCGCCGGAATAGTCGAACTCGCAAGCCTGGCCGATGATGATCGGGCCGGCGCCGATGATGAGGACGCTCTTGATGTCTGTACGTTTTGGCATAGCGGTGCTCCTGCTCAGGCCTTGCTCATCAGACCGATGAAGCGGTCGAACAGGTAGGAGATGTCGTGCGGGCCGGGGCTGGCCTCGGGGTGGCCCTGGAAGCAGAAGGCCGGCTTGTCGGTGCGGGCCAGGCCTTGCAGCGTGCCGTCAAACAAGCTGATGTGCGTGGGGCGCAGATTGGCAGGCAGCGACTCGGCGTCAACCGCGAAGCCGTGGTTCTGGCTGGTGATCGAGACGCGGCCGTTGTCCAGGTCTTTCACCGGGTGGTTGGCACCGTGGTGGCCGAACTTCATCTTGAAGGTCTTGGCTCCAGAGGCCAGCGCCATGATCTGGTGGCCCAGGCAGATGCCGAATGTCGGGATGCCCGATTCGATCAACTGCGCGGCCGCCGTGATCGCGTAGTCGCAGGGCTGCGGATCGCCCGGACCGTTGGACAGGAACACGCCATCGGGCTCCATGTCGAACACCGCGCTGGCCGGCGTTTGCGCGGGCACCACCGTGATCTTGCAGCCGCGGGAGGCGAGCATGCGCAGGATGTTGTTCTTGACGCCGAAGTCGTAGGCCACGACATGGAACTTCGGTGCCGTCTGCTCACCGTAGCCCTTGCCCAGGGTCCATTCGGTCTCGGTCCAGTTTTCGCTTTCCGTGCGGCTCACCACCTTGGCCAGGTCCAGGCCGGCCATGCTCGGCGCTGCCTTGGCCTTGGCGATCGCGTCGGCGATGTGGGCTTCGGTGATCTTCTCGCCGGCCGGCAGCGCGAGGATGCAGCCGTTCTGCGCGCCTGTCGTGCGCAGCACGCGGGTCAGGCGGCGGGTGTCGATGTGCGCAATGGCGACCGTGCCTTCGTCCTTCAGATACTGGACGAGCGTGCGGGTCTTGCGGAAGTTGGAATCCAGAACCGGCGGTTCCTTGATGATCAAGCCTGCGGCATGGATCTTCGAAGCCTCGACGTCCTCTTCGCAGACGCCGTAGTTGCCGATGTGCGGATACGTCAGGGTGACGATCTGCCGGCAGTAGCTCGGGTCGGTGAGGATTTCTTGGTAACCGGTCAGCGATGTGTTGAACACGACTTCGCCGACGGTATGGCCAGCAGCGCCGATGGAGCTGCCTTTGAAGACCGTGCCGTCTGCCAGGGCGAGGATCGCGAGGGAATGAGTGAGCAGATCGGGCAGCACGGGTAACTCCGTTATTGTGCGCGCGCCCAGCTCTGCTCCGGGACCGGCCGCGTGGGCAGCCGAGGAGCCTGAATCCGGTGGAGGAAACGGGTGGAGTTTCGCGAGGGTGCGGTGGGTTTCGGGTAAACCTGTGGAGTATATCCGAGCAGGGTTATCCCCGAGCCCCGCGACCTGGTAAAACTTTCGTCAAGCGAGCGCGGCGATGCCTGCGCGGGCGATCTGCGCATCCTCGATGGACTTGACGCCGCTGACACCCACAGCACCCACGCAATGCCCGTCCACCAGGATGGGCACGCCGCCTTCGAGCAGTCCGGACAAGCCCGGGGCGGTGAGGAAGGAGGTACGCCCCTGGTTGATCATGTCTTCATAGACCTTGGACTCGCGACGACCCACAGCGGAGGTGTGGGCCTTGGCGGGGGCAATCTGCGCCGAGATGGGCGCCGCACCGTCCAGGCGCTGCAGCCACAGCAGGTGGCCGCCTTCGTCACAAATCGCGATGCACACCGCCCAGCGATTCGCCACGGCTTCCGCCTCGGCGGCCGCTGCAATTCGTTTGACATCTTCGAGGCTGAGGCAAGGCTTCTGGTTCATGGCGATTGGCTCTTGAATCTTGGGGAAAAGCCTGCACTTTAGCCGCGTGGCGCGCTGCTGAGGCGCGCCTAGAATCCGCGCATCCTGTATGGAATGGAGGACATCAATGAACGAAGGTCTGCAAACCAGCCAATACGGCAGCAGCTACGGCGCTGACCTGGCAACGCAGCAGCAACGCGTGCTGCGCAACACCTACTGGCTGCTGGCGCTGTCGATGGTGCCCACGGTGCTGGGTGCCTGGATTGGCGTGAGCACCGGCATCATGGCCAGCCTGGGCATGGGCGCGAGCACCATCGTCTTCTTCGCCGGTGCATTCGGCCTGATGTATCTGATCGAGAAGACCAAGAACTCCAGCGCGGGCGTGCTCGCGCTGCTCGGCTTCACGTTCTTCATGGGATTGATGCTTTCGCGCCTGCTGATCCCCGTGCTCGGTTTTCGCAACGGCTCCAGCCTGGTGATGACCGCCTTTGGCGGCACGGCCGCGATCTTCTTCGTCATGGCCAGCCTGGCCACGGTGATCAAGCGCGACCTTTCCGGCATGGGCAAGTTCCTGCTGGTGGGCGCGCTGATACTGATGGTGGCCGGCATCGCCAACATCTTCCTGCAGTCCTCGGCGCTGATGCTGACCATCCTCGTGGCCGTGCTGGGGGTGTTCTCGGCACTGATGCTGTACGACATCAAGCGCATCGTCGACGGCGGCGAAACCAACTACGTCACTGCGACGCTGCATCTCTACCTGGATGCGTACAACGTGTTCCAGAGCTTGCTGTCGCTGCTCGGGATCTTTGGCGGTGAACGCGATTGAAGTATTTCTACAGTCTTCAATGAGCAAGGGGCCCGACGGGCCCCTTGTCTATTTCAGCGTTCAAAGACCGCAATGCTTTAGTTCCGGCATCACATCGCAAGCGATATGAGCCTACTCAGAAGCATTGCGTTCAAAGACCGCAATGCTTTCAACATGCGCCGTGTGCGGGAACATGTTCACCGCACTCGCCGCCGTGCAGCGGTAGCCGGCCAGATTGACCAGCATGCCTGCATCACGAGCCAGGGTTGAAGGATTGCAGCTCACGTAGACGATGCGCTTGGGCGGCGTCCAGCCGGGGGCCAGGCTCGGGTCCTGTGCGATGTCGGCGATGGCCTTGGCCAGCGCGAAAGCGCCTTCGCGCGGCGGGTCGACCAGCCACTTGTCGGCACTGCCATCGGCCGCCAGCAACTCGGGCGTCATCTCGAACAGATTGCGGGCCACGAAAGAAGTGTTGGCCGCCAGGCCATTGCGCACCGCGTTCTCGCGCGAACGCTGCACCAGGGTCTCGCTGCCCTCGATGCCCAGCACCTCGCGCGCCTGCGTGGCCAACGGCAAGGTGAAGTTGCCAAGCCCGCAGAACCAGTCGATCACGCGTTCGTCCTTCTTCACCGCGAGCAGGCGCAGCGCACGGCCCAAGAGCACGGTGTTGATGTGCGGATTGACCTGGGTGAAGTCCGTAGGCTTGAACGGCATGACGACGCCAAACTCGGGCAGCGAGTACGACAACTCCGTGCCGCCTTCGTCCAGCAGCTGGACCGTCTCCGGCCCCTTGGATTGCATCCACCATTGCACGTCGTGCAGGGCCGCAAAGTCGCGCAGCTTCTGCACATCGCCTGCGCCCAGCGGGTTCAGGTGGCGCAGAACCAGGGCGATCACATCGTCACCCATGGCCAGTTCGATCTGCGGCAGACGGTCGCGCTCTTCCATCGAGGAGATCAAATCCCGCAGCGGCATCAGCAGATTGCTGACCCGCTCGGGCACGACCTTGCAGACCTGCATGTCAGCCACATAGCGGCTCTTGCGCTCGTGGAAACCGATCAGCACCTGCCCCTTCTTGGCCACATAGCGCACCGAAAAGCGAGCGCGGTAGCGATAGCCCCAGGTCGGGCCTTCAATCGGGCGCAGCAGCATCTCGGGCTTGACCTTGCCGAGGTGCCAGAGGTTGTCTTCCACCACACGCTGCTTCACGGCCACCTGAGCGCTGGCATGCAGGTGCTGCATCTTGCAGCCACCACAGGCGCCGGCATGCAGGCCGAAATGCGGGCAGCCGGGCGTGACGCGCAGCGGGCTTTCGCGCCGCATTGCCACCATGGTGCCCTGCTCCCAGTTGTTCTTCTTGCGGCCAACGGCGACCTGCACCTGCTCACCGGGCAATGCGCCTTCGATGAACACCACTTTGCCCTCTTCATTGTGGGCAACACCTTGCGCTTCAAGGTCGAGCGAATCGACCTTGAGCCATTCTGAAACTTGAGTCATGGACCGAATTATGGCTTCGGCCGGCGCAGCGCCCTCTGCGCAGCCTAGAAGATCGCGTCGCGGTTGATCCCGTGGCGCATCATGTTGCGCTTGAGCTTGCCCAGCGCCTCGATCTGGATCTGGCGGATGCGCTCGCGGGTCAGGCCCAGGCGCACCGCCAGCACATCCAGGGTCTCGGGCTCCCGGTCGCTGAGGCCGTAGCGGCCGGCCAGCACCTCGCGTTCTCGTTCGTTCAGGGTGGCCAGGCCGTGGTCAAGCAGCTCTTCGAGCTCATGGCTAAGGCGCAGACCCAGCGGATCGACGGCCTGCTCATCGGCCACCAGGTCCATCATCGATTCACCGCCTTCGCCATTGCGATCCACAGGCGAATCGAGTGAGCTCGGCAGCTCGGCATAAGCCAGCAGCTCGGCCACTTCCTCGATGGGGCGCCCCAGGGCCGTGGCGATGTCCTCGGCGCGCACCTGGCCTTCGCCACCGTTCTGGCTCTGCAAGGCTTCGAGCGCGCGACGCGCCTTCAGCACATGGTTGAGCTCACGGACGATGTGCACCGGCAGGCGCACCAGCCGCGCCTGGTGCATCAAGGCGCGCTCGATGCTCTGGCGTATCCACCAGCTGGCATAGGTCGAGAAACGGAAGCCGCGTTCCGGCTCGAACTTGCCGATGGCATGCATCAGGCCGAGGTTGCCCTCTTCGATGAGATCGCTCATCGGCAGACCGCGACCCAGGTAGTTCTTGGCGATGCTGACGACCAGGCGCAGGTTGTGCTTGATCATGGCCTGGCGGGCCTCGAAGTCGCCGCCACGGGCGCGTGTGGCCGTCTCGAACTCCTGCTGCGAACTCAGCAGCGGTGTGCGGCGGATGTCGCGCAGATAGGCCTGCAGCGCATTGCCGACCTCGATATCGGCCGGCGGTGCTGCGCCGTTGCGAAGCAACTGGGTGTCGTCTTCGTCAGCGGCGGTTTCGCTCGCCGGGCCGTCCGGCATCAGCCCGGGCGGCGGAGGCACATGCTTGACTGCGGGCGCGACGTACTTCATGGAGGCCTCCCATCATCGCGCACTGCATGCTGCTAGCGAGCAGGCAGGAGCTTGGCCGGATCAATCGGCTTGCCCTGCTTGCGCAATTCGAAATGCAGCTTGACCTGGTCCGAATCGCTATTGCCCATCTCGGCAATTCTCTGGCCCTTTCGCACCACCTGGTCTTCCTTGACCAGCAGCGCCTGGTTGTGACCATACGCTGACAGGTAGTTGTTGACGTGTTTGATGATGATCATATTCCCGTAACCTCGGGCGCCAGAGCCTGCATACATGACTCGTCCATCGGCTGCAGCATAGACCGGATCGCCGGCTTTGCCACCAATATCCAGCCCCTTGTTACGCAAGTCGTCGAACTGGGAGATCACGCTGCCCGCAGCAGGCCAGCCCCAGCTCAGCTCGTCTTCGGTGGCAGCGGCAGCTCCAGCCAGGGCAGAGGCCGCTGACGCTGCCGGCTCGGCGGTTTGCGGCGCAGTGCCCGCTGGCGCTGGTTTGCCGTCGAGCGGACGGGTTTCAACCCGCGCGCTGGCAATGGGACGAGTGCTCGCCGCGCCCGGTGGCGCCGGATCCGCCCCCGGCGGCACCACTCGCAAGACCTGACCCACTTCGATGCGGTTGGGATTCTCCAGTCCGTTCCAACGCGCCAGATCACGCCAGTTCTGGCCAGTGTCCAGGGCAATGCGAATCAGGGCGTCGCCCGGCTTGACCGTGTAGTAGCCGGGCTTGCCTGCATTCTCGGCGCCAGGCTTGGGTGCTTCAGGGGCCGAGGCTGCATGGCTGGGAGCAGACGCAGTGACCGCGCTGGGGGCAGGCGTTGCCTGCGAGACCGGCCGGTCTTCCACGGGCGCACGGTGCGCAGTGGTCGAGCAGCCAGCGAGCAGCGCGATGCCCGAGGCCAGCAGGGCCGACAAGGCGGGGTTCAAGCGTTTCGTTTTCAGGTGCATGCGGTCTCAGCAAGGCTAGGTTTCACCGGACCATAACAACAATCGCTGCCGGGCCGACGCTTACATGACGCCCGATTTTAGGGGCACGAACTGCACCGCCTCCTGGGTGCTGCGGACGAAGTGGCTGCGGCCCTCTTCGACCACATGATCCACCACCACCAGCACCTGGCCTCGGCCGCCCGGCGCAGCCATCGGCGCCACCAGCCGACCGCCTGGCGCAAGCTGCGCCAGCCAGGCCGGTGGAATGTCCTCGCCCCCGGCTGCCGCAACGAGGCTGTCATAGGGTGCCAGCGGAGCGTGACCCAGGCGACCGTCGCCGTAGATCAGACGGATCTTGTTGCCACGCATGCTGGCCAAATTGAGCGCCGCCTTGTCATGCAAAGACTTCAGCCTTTCGATGGACACGACCTGGCGACCGAGCTCGGCCAGCACCGCTGCCTGGTAGCCACAGCCGGTGCCAATTTCGAGCACGCGACCCAGCTCGCCGCGCTGGCGCGCTCCCTGCCCCGCGAACAGCAGCTCGATCATGCGGCCGACGACGGAAGGCTTGGAGATGGTCTGGCCATGACCGATGGGCAGGCTGGTGTCTTCGTAGGCCTGGATCGCCAGCGCGGTATCGACGAACTGATGGCGTGGCACCTTTGCAAGGGCCTGCAGGACGCGTTCGTCTGACAGGCCTTCCTGCTTCAGGCGCTGCACCATGCGCTGGCGCACGCCGGCCGAATCGAGCCCCAGGCCGCTCGGCGCCGCCTGCCGCGCCGCATCGGCCGCGGCCATGTGCAGATGGCGCTGAGGCCGCAAGACCTCGCCGCGGCTGCTGGGTTTTGCGGGCTGCATCTTGTCTAGCGCCAGCGGGAAGCGCCGCGGCGTCTTGGGCGCGCTTTCGCTCATCCGTGCTCGCCCAGATGCGAGGCCCAGGCCGAGAGGCCGGCATGGTCGGTCAGGTCCACCTGCAAGGGCGTGATCGAGACCATGCCGTTGCTGGTGGCATGGAAGTCCGTGCCCTCGCCCGCCTCGCGCGCGTCGCCGGCCGGGCCAATCCAGTAGATCGGCTCGCCGCGCGGATTGCGCTGCTCGATCACGGGCTCACTGGCATGGCGACGGCCCAACCGCGTGACGCGCCAAGGCAGGCTCTTGGCATCAGCCCGGTTGGGAATGTTCACATTGAGCAGGAAGGGCCGCCCCAGGCCGTCAGCAATCACCTGCTCGACCAGGCGCCTGGCCATCTGGGCCGCAGCCTCGAGCTCGACCCAGCCCTTGTCGACCTGGGAAAAAGCAATCGACGGAATGCCGAACAGAAAGCCTTCGGTGGCCGCGGCGACGGTGCCGGAATACAGCGTGTCGTCGCCCATGTTCGCGCCGTTGTTGATGCCCGAGAGCACCAGGTCGGGCTTGTAGTCCAGCAGGCCGGTCAATGCCACGTGAACGCAGTCCGAAGGCGTGCCATTGACGTAGCGAAAACCGTTCTGCGCATGGAACACCGAAAGCGGGCGGCTCAGCGTCAGGGCGTTCGAGGTGCCGCTGGCGTTCTGCTCCGGCGCGATCACATCGATCTGACCCAATCCCTCGCAGGCGTTCACCAGCGCATGCAGCCCCGGGGCCAGGTATCCGTCGTCATTGGCAATCAAGATTCGCATGGCTTCATTGTAGGCAGCGCGTCACCTCCGCGACCGCTCGACTACCCGCGCCTCCCTATCATGCGGGCGATTGCGGACCACCTACCGAGGAGCAAGAGCGATGAAAGCCTGGCTGTGCGAGAACCCCGTCGGCGTTGCCGCCCTGCAATGGAAAGAACTGCCGTTGCCGGAGCCGGCTGCCGGCCAGATCCGCGTTGCGATCAAGGCGGCCAGCCTGAACTTCCCGGACCTGCTGATCATCGAGAACAAGTACCAGATGAAGCCGCCGCTGCCCTTTGTGCCCGGCACCGAGTTCGCTGGCGTGGTCGATGCAGTGGGCGAAGGCGTCAAGGGCTTCAAGCCGGGCGACGCAGTAGCGGCCTTTGCCGGCACTGGCGGCTTTGCCACCCATGCCTGCATTCCGGCTGCCCTGGCCATGCCACTGCCTGATGGCTTTGCCTTTGAAGATGCCGCCGCCTTCATCTGCACCTATGCCACCAGCCATCACGCGTTGATGGATCGGGCAGCACTGCAGGCCGGCGAGACCGTGCTGGTCCTCGGGGCGGCCGGCGGCGTGGGTACCGCTGCGATCCAGATTGCCAAGGCTGCCGGCGCCAAGGTGATTGCGGCGGCCAGTTCGGACGAGAAATGCCAGCGCTGTCTGGAGCTTGGTGCCGACGCCGCGATCAACTACGCGAGCAGCAAGCTGCGCGATGAGCTCAAGGTGCTGACCGAAGGCCGCGGCCCGGACGTGATTTACGACCCCGTGGGTGGCGACCTGGCCGAGCAGGCCTTCCGCTCGATCGCCTGGCGCGGCCGCTACCTTGTGGTGGGCTTCGCGCAAGGGCAGATTCCAGCCCTGCCCTTGAACCTCGCCCTGCTCAAGGGCGCTTCCCTGGTGGGGGTGTTCTGGGGCGAATTTGCCAAGCGCGAGCCGCGTCGCAATGCCGCCATGCTCGGTGAACTGGCGGGCTGGTATGCACGAGGCGTGATCAAGCCGGTGCTGGACCGCGTCCTGCCGATGGAAGAGCTGCCAGCCGCCTTTGAGCGGATGGCCACGCGCCAGGTGGTCGGTAAACTTGTGCTGCGCACCGCTTGACCTGCTTTCGCGGGGCATTGGCAGCACGCGTTGTGCGCTAGGATGCCCCGTGATCGGAACTCAAGCACATGGCCGTCAAAGTACTGATTGTTGAAGACAACCCGGTTGCCCGAAGCTTCCTGTGCAGAGTCGTGCGCGAGAGCTTCAGCGACGCCCTGGAAATCACCGAAGCAGGCGATCTGGAAGGTGCACGCCGCGCGGTCGCAAAGAATGCCAGCCTGGGCCATGACGGCGGCTTCAAGCTGGTGCTCGTGGACCTGGAACTGCCTGACGGCAACGGCATGGAGTTCCTGACCGAGCTGGCAGGCATGCCGGCGGTGAAGATCGTCACCACGCTCTATTCCGACGACGACCACCTCTTCCCGGCGCTGCAATGCGGTGCCGACGGCTACCTGCTGAAGGAAGACCGATTCGAAGTGCTCGTGGAAGAGCTGCAGCGCATCGTGCGTGGCCAGCCGCCGCTCTCGCCGGCCATCGCGCGCCGCCTGCTTTCTCACTTCCGGCCTGGCTCAACTGGGGACAGCGGCCCCATGGGCCTGAACTCCGGTTTCGGCCCACTCACCTTCAACGCGCCGCCGGCCAACAGCCGCTCGGTGGCGCTGGATCCGCCGCCCGAATGGGAGCGCCTGACGCCGCGCGAGAACGAAGTGCTGACCTATCTCAGCAAGGGCTTCACGATCAAGGAAATCGCAAACCTGATGGGCATCAAGTGGTTCACCGTCAACGACCACATCAAGTCGATCTACAAGAAGCTCAATGTGTCGAGCCGCGCCGAAGCTGCGGTGCTGGCAAGCAAGCAGGGGCTGGTCTGAACACAGGCCGCTGAAGTTGAAACTGAAGCCGCTTGATTCTTGAAGCAAGGATCCTGAAGCGCCAATGAAAAAGGCCGTTGCTTTCGCAACGGCCTTTTCTTTCTACTTCTTGGGGTGGCTGATGGGGCTCGAACCCACGACAACAGGAATCACAATCCTGGACTCTACCAACTGAGCTACAACCACCGCTGAGCCTCGCATTGTAGCGCGATATTTCCAGTGACTGGAGCAATCGCGCAAACAATTTTTACTTGGTCGCTGCCGAGGCCGCGACAGGGGCGCTGACCTTGACCTTCAACTCGGTCTTCAGATGGTTGTAGTAGGCCATCGCCTCTGCGTCCGACCAGGCACGGGCGTATTGCTCGGCGGCACGCTTGGCATCGACCACAGCCGGGTCTCGCGGCAGCAGCTTGCTCACGCGCGCCACCACATACACGCCCTCGCCGGCATCGATGCCGATATCAGCAGGCAGCTTGCTGGCGTCCGCACCCAGCACGCCGAGCACCACCTTGCGGCCCATCGTGCCCGGCTTGGCGCGCGAGATCACGGTGGCTTCGTCAAAGCCCTTGAGGTCGGCCGGATCCTTCTTCAGGGCTTCCAGGCGAGCCTTGCCGGCAGCCACCGCTTGCTCCTGCGCCAGCTTGCTGACCAGCAGCGCACGCGCTTGCTCGCGCACCTGGTCGAAGGACTGCAGGCGCGCCGGATTGTGCTGAACCACGCGAGCAGACACCATCTGGTTGGGCATCGGTTCGACGGACTCGGTATTGCGCTTGTTGCGCAGCGCCTCGTTGCCGAAGATCTCTTCGAGCAGCTTTTGCGAAGCCAGCACGCCGACCGCACCCGCCGCCGGCTTGCGCTGCACCGAAGCAGTCTGGATCGTCAGCTTGAACTTCTCGGCGGCCGGCTTCAGGCTGTCGGACTGCTCGTAGACAGTGTTGCGGAAGGCCTCGGACACCTCGGTGTAGCGCTTCTGGGCCAATTGCTTGAGCACGTCACCCTCGATTTCGGCACGCACCTGCTCGAAAGTCTTCTTGTCGCCACCGCGCTTGCCAGTCAGCTGGATCACGTGGAAGCCAAAGTCGGACTCGACCACGTCGCTGAACTCGCCCTGCTTCAGTGCAAAGGTAGCGTCTTCAAAAGGCTTGACCATGGCGCCACGGCCGAAGAAGTCGAGGTCGCCGCCATTGGCTGCCGAGCCCTCGTCCTGCGAATTCTTGCGAGCCAAATCAGCGAACGTTGCCGGGGCCTTGCGGGCCTGGGCCAGCAGCTCCTCGGCGCGGGCTTTGGCCTTAGCGCGGTCAGCGGGCGACGCCGACTTGTCGGCCTTGATCAGGATGTGGCTGGCGCGACGCTCTTCGGCCACGGAGAAGCGCGACTGGTTGTCGTCGTAGTACTTGCGCAGGTCTTCGTCGCTGGCCTTGACGCCCTTCATCAGCTGCTCGAGGTCCAACACCAGGTATTCGATGTCGGCGCTTTCCGGCAACTGGAAGCGGGCCGCATTGGCAGGGTCCTTGTAGAAGGCCTCGATCTCGGCGTCGGTGGGCTTCAGGTTCGCTGCGAAGTCCTTGGCGTCAAAACGCTGGAACTGCACCTCGCGCTGCTGCAGCAGCGCGTCGAACGCCAGCGTCGCATTGCCCTGGCTGGCCACACCGGTGGCGCCCACACCCTGCATCACCTGGCGCAGCGACATGTCCTGGCGCAGACGCTGCATGAAGCCCTCGACGCTCATGCCCTGAGCCGCCAGCATGGCGCGATTGACCGAGCCATTGGGATTGCGCAGGAAGGCCAGCTGCGGGTCGGCGACGAAAGCGGCCTGCAGCTTCTCGTCGGTGACCGTCAGGTGCTGCTGCTGCTGGGCAGCACGCAGCACGCGCTCGCGAATCAGGTTGTCCAGCGTCGCCTGGCGAGCCTCGGCCGTGTCGAATTCCTTCAGATCCACATTGGGCATCTGGGCACGCAGACGATCGGTCTGGTTGCGGTGGGCCGCATCGAACTCGGCACGGGAGATCTTCTGGCCGTCCACCGTGGCCACGCCGGCATTGCTACCGTCCATGAAGCTGCTGTAGCTCTGCACACCGAAAAAGACAAAGGAGGGCAGGATCAGCAGCGTCAGGAGAGCCTGGAGAACCTTGGTGTGCTTGCGAACGAAATCGAACATCGAATTACCTCTGATTGGCCCTGGGGCCATCGGGTGCAGGAAGCGAGGAACAGAGCGGAAGGACGGCGGCAGGCGATTCAATCACCGACCGCAGACATGACAAAGGCGAACCGTGGTTCGCCTTTGACTGCGCTGCCATTGTAGCCATGCCCGGAATACAGCTGGCGGGGTGCAATGAATGGTGGGTGCTAACGGGCTCGAACCGCTGACATCTTCCGTGTAAGGGAAGCGCTCTACCAACTGAGCTAAGCACCCTTCATCGCGAAACGTTTCAGTTGACTGCGTCCTTCAGTGCCTTGCCCGGACGGAACTTGGGAACCTTGGCCGACTTGATCTTGATCGTGTCGCCGGTGCGCGGGTTGCGGCCCGAACGAGCGGCGCGCTTGGTCACGCTGAAGGTGCCGAAGCCCACCAGGGAAACGCTGCCGTTCTTCTTCAGCGTGGTCTTCACGCCACCGATCAGTGCCTCGAGTGCACGCCCAGCAGCCGCCTTGGAAATGTCGGCCTGCTTGGCGATGTGCTCGATCAATTCGGACTTGTTCACGAAGTTACCCCCTCAAAAGGATGCGCAAAATGCACGACAGCATGTCTGGTCCGCGCGCCGGCCCAGCCGATGAAGATGACAAGCAAGGCGATGCGCGGGGAGACGGATTCTATGCGCATTCATGCGCCATTCTGAGCAGGTAAAAGTCCTGATACAAAGGGACGCCGAGGCCGGTGGCGCCAACGGTAATTTCGCGCACTTCAGCGCGGCTCAACGCACTTTCGCGCGAATCTCGGGCAAGGCCTTCTGCAGGTAATAAACCATCGACCAGATGGTCAGCACCACAGCCGCCCAGATCAGCCAGGTACCGACCGACTGAGTGTCGATCATTCCGAACAGCTGCCCGTGGAAAAGCAGGAAGGGAATCGCCACCATCTGCACCGTGGTCTTGAGCTTGCCCACCATGTGGACGGCCACACTGCGCGATGCACCAATCTGAGCCATCCATTCGCGCAAGGCAGAAATGGCGATCTCGCGGCCGATGATGACCAGGGCCACGATGGCAGGCACCCGATGCATCTCGAGCAGGACCAGCAGCGAGGCGCAGACCAGGAACTTGTCGGCCACTGGGTCCAGGAAGGCACCGAAGGACGAGGTCTGGTTGAGCTTGCGGGCTAGGTAGCCGTCGAGCCAGTCGGTCAGGGCGACCGCCACGAACAGCACCGTGGCAAGCAGGTTCTGCATGTCTGCACTGATCTGCAGATGGAACACGCCGACGATCAGCGGGATCGCAACGATCCGGGCCCAGGTGAACAGGGTTGGCAGCGTGAAGAACATGGGCGGCATTGTGCCCAAGATCGGTGCGCCAAGCGGCCCGATACAGCCCTTCTCTTCCTGGGTGTGGCGTAAATCAGAAATCCAGCGTGCGCGGCTTGAAGCGTCGCTCATCGTTGAACAAGAAGGTTTCGCTGAACTTCCAGGGCCTGGACAGGTGCCCCACCTCGCCAAACGGTGCTGCCCGATGCAACGCGTCGATGGCCATCTGCACGGTGTCCAGCGCCTGGCCGGGCCGGCGGATCACGTCGATCCTCTTGATGCTGCCGTCGCGGTTCAGTTCGACCTCCAGCACCGGGATGGCCAGCAGCACCGGCGGCGAAGCGCCGGCATACACCTTGTCCGGGTTGGCCGCCATGAGGCGATGGGCAGCATGGCGCCGCAATTCATCGTGGTTGCGGGAGAACGCGGGCGGCGGCAGCTTCACGCCTGCCGCGACCCCGGGCGCAGCCGGTGGAGCGGCTGGAGGTGTGGGCCGGGCTTGCGTGGGCGCAGCGGGCTGGGCCACCGGGGCTGGTGGTGGCGTCTGCGCTTGTGGCGCGGGTCGGTGCCTTTGCGACGAGCAGCCTGCCAGCAGCACAAGCAGCAGGGCAGCGCCACGCAAGGGCCAGTTCGCCAAAGGGGTCAGGTCTTGTCTGGGGTCAGTGCAGGACACGGTAGATCTCCTCGGCCAACTCTCTTGCTCTGTACTTCAGTGCAGCACGCGGTAGATTTCTTCGGCCAATTCGCGTGCTCTGCACCTCAGTGCAGCACGCGGTAGATTTCTTCGGCCAATTCGCGTGATACGCCTTTGACCGTGGTCAGCTCCTCAACGCTCGCACCCGCCACGCCACGCACGCCGCCAAAACGCTGCAGCAACTGCGCCCGCTTCTTCGGGCCGACGCCGGCAACATCTTCCAGCCGGCTGCCGCCCGTGCGTATCGCTGCGCGTTTGGCGCGCATGCCGGTGATGGCGAAGCGATGAGCCTCGTCCCGGATCTGCGCCACCAGCATCAGGGCTGCCGAATCGCGACCAAGATAGACCTTCTCGCGGCCGTCGGCAAACACGAGCTCTTCCAGGCCGACCTTGCGGCCCTCGCCCTTCTCGACACCCACGATCAGGCCCAGGTCCAGGCCCAGCTCTTCAAACACTTCGCGGGCCATCGAGACCTGGCCCTTGCCGCCGTCCACCAGCACCAGGTCCGGCAGGCGCGCCGTTCCCAGCTGGGCCCCTTCGGCGAGCTTGCTGTAGCGGCGCGTCAGCACCTGGCGCATGGCGGCATAGTCGTCTCCGCCGGTGATGCCTTCGATGTTGTAGCGGCGGTACTGGCCGCTCTGCATCTGATGGCCTTCAAACACCACGCAGGAGGCCATCGTCGCCTCGCCGGCCGTGTGGCTGATGTCGAAGCATTCGATGCGGAACTTGTCTATCTCAGCCACGTTCAAGTCCAAGGCCTCGAGCAGCGCTCGCGTGCGGGCCTGCTGCGAGCCTTCCTCGGACAGCAAGCGCGCCAGAGAAAGCTCGGCCCCCTTGACACACATCTCCTGCCAGATGCGCCGCTGGCCACGCGGTTGGGCCTGGGTGTTGACGCGGTAGCCGGCTTGCATCGACAAGGCGTCGGTCAATGCCGAGTCAACCGCATCGCTGACCACGATCAGCGAAGGTACGTGGGCATCCAGGTAGTGCTGAGCCATGAAGGCCTCCAGCACCTGCTGCTCCACGCTGCGCGGCGCAGCAACACCACCCGCACCTTCCTCTTCTTCATGATCAGCCAGCGCCACCGCCGCGCCATCGTCCACATGCTTGGGAAAGTAGGCCCGGTCGCCCAGGTGACGGCCGCCACGCACCATGGCGAGGTTCACGCAGGCGCGACCGCCCTGCACCTTCACGGCGAGGATGTCCACGTCTCGGTCGCGGCCGCTCGCACTGTTCTCATCCACCGCCTGCTGCTGCAGGACCTTGGCCAGCGACTGGATCTGGTTGCGCACCTCGGCCGCCTGCTCGTACTGCAAGGCCTCGGCATGCGCCATCATCAGCGCCTGCAGGCCATCCATCACCTCCTGCGTCTCGCCCAGCAGAAATCGTTCCGCATTGCGCACGTCGCGTGCGTATTCATCGTCAGTGCACGCCTTCACGCAGGGCCCGGTGCAGCGGCGGATCTGGTACAGCAGGCAGGGCCGGCTGCGGTTGTTGAACACCGTGTCTTCGCAGGTGCGCAGCTTGAAGACCTTCTGGATCAGCTGGATCGATTCCTTGACCGCCCAGGCACTCGGGAATGGCCCGAAATAGCGATGCCTCTTGTCGACCGAGCCACGGTAGTAGCTGACCCGCGGATAGGCATGGCCGCTGAGCTTCAGGTACGGGTAGCTCTTGTCGTCGCGAAAAAGGATGTTGAAGCGCGGGTTCAGCGCCTTGATCAGGTTGTTCTCGAGCAGCAGCGCCTCGGATTCGGTGCGCACCACCGTCGTTTCCATCCGCGCGATGCGCGCAATCATCATGCCGATGCGCGTCCCGCCGTGGTCCTTCTGGAAATAGCTGGAGACACGCTTGCGCAGGCTCTTGGCCTTGCCGACGTAAAGCACCTGGTCCTGTGCATCAAAGTAGCGATAGACGCCGGGCAGCAGTGGCAGCGAGGCCACCTCGGCCAGCAGCTTCTCGCGCACCAGCAAGGCGGCCTTCTCGACCTCGGCCACGCGCAGCTTCTCGGCTGCCTCGACAGCCGCCCGCTCCGCGGCCCACTCGGCCTGCACCTGGGCACCCAGCGCGGCCTCGCTGCCGTCGTCCTGGCCTGCTTGATCATCGATCTCTGACATGGACGGGATTGTGCCGTGACCATAATCGCGGCCATGCACTGGGATCTGTTCTGTCGTGTGATCGACAACTACGGCGATATCGGCGTCTGCTGGCGCCTGGCGCGCGAGCTGGCTGCGCGCGGCCAGGAGGTCCGCCTGTGGCTCGATGACGCAAGCGCGCTGGCCTGGATGGCCGGCGGGCCGCCGCCGTCCGGACTCACCGTCCGGGCCTGGGGCGAAGCAGCGAATGAGCCGGTAGTGGGTGACGTGGTGATAGAGAGCTTCGGCTGCGATCTGCCGCCGGGCTTTGTCGCCCGCATGGCCGCGCGCCAGCCGGCGCCCCGCTGGATCAATCTCGAGTACCTCAGCGCCGAGTCGTACGTGGAGCGCAGCCATCGCCTGCACTCGCCACAGTTCAGCGGGCCGGGCGCTGGCTTGAGCAAGCAGTTCTTCTACCCCGGCTTTACCGCTCGCACCGGTGGCCTGCTGCGCGAGCCCAGCCTGGCGGCCGAGCAGGCTGCGTTTGATGCGCCGCCCTGGTTGGCAACGCTCGGTATCGAGCGTCGGCCCGGCGAGCGTGTGCTGAGCCTGTTCGCCTACCGACTCGCGCCCGAGCTGCTGCCACTGCTGGCCGACCAGCCCACGCTGATCCTGGCCTGCCCCGGCGCAGTTCAATCGCAACTGGCAGAACTGACGCTGCCCGAAGGCTTGCGTTGGCAGGCCCTGCCGTTCCTGAGCCAGCCCGCATTCGACCGGCTGCTCTGGGCCAGCGACTTCAACCTGGTGCGTGGTGAAGACTCCTTTGTGCGCGCCCAGTGGGCGGGCAAGCCCTTCGTCTGGCAGATCTATCCGCAGGACGACGGCGCCCATGGACCGAAGCTGGAGGCATTTCTCGACCTCTACCTGGGCAGCGAGAGCAGCCAGTTCGCCACCTGCACGCGCCAGCTCTGGCGTGCCTGGAACGGGTTGGCGGCCTGGCCGAACGCACTGCCCGACGCTGCGATGGCCAGGGCCCACGCCCTGAAATGGCGGCAGGAATTGGCCTTGCAGCCCGATCTGGCCAGCCAGCTGCTGAGCTTCGTGGCCGAATCAGGCTAAAATCGCCGGCTTTGCCGCGCCGTGGGGAGACTTTGGCGCGCGCTGCGAAGCGTTCCAACAACGCTCCCAACACCGTCCCAACATCGGAACCCCTATGAAGATCGCTCAAGAAATTCGCGCCGGCAATGTGATCATGCACGGCAACGCCCCCATGGTCGTGCTGAAGACCGAATACAGCCGCGGTGGCCGCAACGCCGCCACCGTTCGCATGAAGCTCAAGAGCCTGCTGAACAGCTCGGGCACCGAAGTCGTCTTCAAGGCCGACGACAAGATGGACCAGATCATTCTGGAAAAGAAGGAATGCACCTACACCTACTTCGCTGACCCGATGTATGTGTTCATGGACACCGAGTACAACCAGTTCGAAGTCGAAGCCGAGAACATGGGCGACGCGATTTCCTATCTGGAAGACGCGATGCCTGTGGAAGTGGTGTTCTACGACGGCAAGGCCATCTCGGTCGAACTGCCCACCTCGCTGGTGCGTGAAGTGACCTGGACCGAGCCGGCCGTCAAGGGCGACACCTCGGGCAAGGTGCTCAAGCCCGCAAAGATCTCCACCGGCTTCGAAATCCCGGTGCCGATCTTCGTGGCCCAAGGCGACAAGATCGAAATCGACACCCGCACGCACGAGTACCGCAAGCGCGTGTAATCAGCGCTGCTGCAGATGCAAGAAAGGCACCCTCGGGTGCCTTTTTCATTTCTGCCCGCTCACTCGGCGTAGCGCCGATCCTTGCTCAGCCAGATTTCGTTGTGGGCCGCGCCGGCCGGCATCATCGGGAAGCAGTTCTCCTCCGGGGCCACCGCCACATCGAGGAAGAACGGCCCGGCATGCGCCAGGCACTCGACCAGTGCCTCGTCGAGCGCTTCGCGCCGCTCGACCCGCCTCGCTGCCCAGCCGAAGGCCCTGGCCAAGGCCACGAAGTCGGGCAAGGCCTCGGTATAGCTGTGGCTGTAGCGGGCGCCGTGGATCAACTGCTGCCATTGCCGCACCATGCCCATGCGGGCGTTGTTGCACAGCACCAGCTTGACCGGCGTGCGGTGCTGAACCGCTGTCGAGAGCTCCTGGATGTTCATCAGCACCGAGGCATCGCCGCTGACGCAGACCACGAGGTCGTCCGGGTTGGCGATCTGCGCGCCGATGGCGGCGGGCAAGCCATAGCCCATGGTCCCGGCCCCGCCCGAACTCAGCCAGCGGCCCGGCCGGCGTGGCGGCAGGTACTGGGCCGCCCACATCTGATGCTGGCCGACGTCGGTCGCGACGATGGCATCGCGCCCCTGCAGCGCTGCGGCCAGGCGCCTCATCAAGGCCTGCGGCAGGATCTGCTTCTTGCTGTTGACGAAGTCCAGGCAGCGCTGATCACGCCAGCGCTGAATCTGCTGCCACCAGGGCTTCAGGTCGGCATCGCTGCCGCGCCAGCCGCGCTCCAGGGCCAGCAGGCTGACGGCGCAATCACCCAGCAGTGCAACGTCGGCCGTGCGTACCTTGTGGATCGAGCGCGGATCGACGTCGAGATGGATGATCTTCGCGTTCGGGCAGAAGGCATCGAGCCGACCGGTCACGCGGTCATCGAAGCGCGCGCCGACACAGACGATCAGGTCAGCCGCATGCATGGCCAGGTTCGCCTCCAAGGTGCCGTGCATGCCCAGCATGCCGAGGAACTGCGGGTCCTCAGAGTCGAAAGCACCCAGGCCGAGCAGCGTCAAGGTGCAAGGCGCCCCACTGGCCCGCACCAGGCGGCCGAAGCTGTCGCAGGCCTGCATACCGGAGTTGATCAGGCCACCACCACCATAGAACACCGGGCGGCGCGCCTGTGCCAGCAAGGCCAGGGCCTCGGCCACGGGCTCCGGGGCCGGTTGCGTCAGCTGGGGTTTGGCCAAAGGTTCCGGGCGCTTCCATTGCCGCAGCAGGCCCAGCTGCACGTCTTTCGGAAAGTCCAGCAGCACCGGCCCGGGACGACCACCCAAGGCCAGCTCACAGGCCGCGCGCAACTGCAGGACCACCGCATTGGGGTCCCGCAGTTGAGCGCAATGCTTGGTCACCGGCTTGGCCAGACCCAAGGCGTCGCATTCCTGGAAGGCGTCTGTACCGATCACGGCCGTCGAGACCTGGCCACTGATGCACAGCAGCGGCACCGAATCGCACTTGGCGTCGAGCAGGCCGGTCACGGTATTGCTCATGCCGGGCCCGGAGGTCACGAAGACGACGCCCAGGCGCCCGGTGCTGCGGGCATAGCCTTCGGCCGCATGGACCGCCGCCTGTTCGTGCCGCACCAGCACATGGCGCAGCCGCGGCTCGGCATGCAGGGCGTCATAGAGTGGCAGCACCGCACCACCGGGATAGCCGAACACGGTGTCGACACCAAGGGCCAGCAGCCCGGCCACCAGTGCTTCGGCGCCATTGCGGGGGCCAACCGTTTCAGTCCGTGGGCGGCGGACGACGGGCGCCGCGGCGAAGGAATCAGGTGCTTGGGTCAAGAAATCTTGCATGCCGGCACTGTGCCCGCAATGCCACGGAAAAGGCTGCTGAATTTGCCGCTTTATCACCAAATCGCAGCAAATCCTCCTTCAGACATAGAATTCATCAGCATGAAACTGGACAGATTCGATCTCGACATCCTGCATGCACTGCAGGAAGATGCCCGCATCAGCCTCAACGAACTGTCCGGCAAGGTCGGCCTGACCAGTTCACCCTGCTGGGCCCGCATCAAGCGGATGGAAGAAGCCGGCGTGATCGAGGGCTATTCGGTGCGTGTGAATGCAGCCTCGGTGGGGCTGGCCGACACGGTGATCGTCCAGGTCACGCTGGACAGCCATTCGGACGAAGCGCTGTTCGAATTCGGCCGCGCACTGGAGCAGATTCCGGAAGTGATGGAGGCCTTCCTGGTCTCGGGCGACTACGACTACTACGTGCGGATTGCGGTGGCTGACACCCGAGACTACGAGCGCCTGCTGCGCGAACGGCTCTACAAGATCCCCGGCATCCGCCACAGCAAGAGCAGCTTCGTGCTGCGGGCCTTGAAGCAAAGCTTGCTGCCGCTGCGCCGTTGATGCCCAGCGCGGCCTGCCGGCTCAGTCGAACACACCTTCGCGCAACCACTTGGTCGCCACCCACTTCTCGCCAGCCACCACTGGCGAGCCTCCGTGCAGGGTGCGCGTCGTCGCATGCGGTCGGTCGTAGCTGAAGAACACGGCATTGCCCTTGACCGGCAACACCTCCAGCCCGATGTCCGGAAAGATGGTCGACCCGCCGCGTTCCGGGGTGTTGAGGTACATCACCACCGTGCCGACCCGCTGGCCACCGCGCTTCAAGATGGTGGCGGTGCTGGCGTGCTGCGGATCGAAATAGTCGTAATGAGGCAGGTATTCGGCACCCGGCTTGTAGCGCAGGACCTGCAGGCCTTCCCCGTTCTCCAGCGGCCAATGCAGAAGCTTGGCCAGGCGCGTTTCAATGCGGCGGCACAGCTCGGTCTCGCCGCGGTCGAAGAACATGCCATCGCTGGTGCGGGCGGAGTTGACCTCGCTGCCGTCCTGGGTCAGTGTGACCGTCTCGGAGCGCGACAAACGGCTCTCGGACTGCGCCACCATCGCATCGCATTCGTCATCCGACAACAGGCCGCCGAATACGACCACGCGCGGATGCTTCATCGCGACCAGCACCTCGACCTCGCGGTCGCCTGCCCATAGCTTGTTGGGCATGCCTTCGAGGGCCGGCTCGGGCACTGGCACGCCGCGCGGCAGGCTCGGGTCCTGGTCGGGCGTCAGACCGAGCGACTTCTTCAGCGTCTCTTCCAGCGCGCGGATGCTGACCGGGTCTTCCCAGCCGCTGTTGCGCATCGAGGCCAGTGTCTGCTCAGGGCTGACGCCTGCCTCGGCCTGTTCAAGGATCCAGCGGCGCAGCTCGGGGGTGATGACTTGGATGCTCATGATGGGTGCAAATTCTGCCTCGAACTTGCACCACTCAGCCCGCAGTCAGATCAACACGTCGACGGAACAGCAGGCGGTCCGCACTGGAGGCCTTGCTGTCCAGGCGGTAGCCCTCGACAGCGAAGTCCTTCAGGCCCTCTGGCCGGTCGATGCGCTGCTCGATGGCATAGCGCGCCATCAGGCCGCGGGCACGCTTGGCGAAGAAGCTGATCACCTTGTAGCGGTCGCCCTTCCAGTCTTCGAACTGGCAGTCGATGACGCGCGGCTTCAAGGCCTTGCGGTCAGCGGCCTTGAAGTACTCCTGCGAGGCGAGGTTGACGATCACCGGCACCGTCTCCGCCGTGGCACGCTTGTTCAGGTGCAGGGCAAGCTGGTCACCCCAGAAGGCATAGAGGCTGCCGCCTTGGCGGTTCGCGAGCCGCGTGCCCATCTCCAGACGGTAGGGCTGCATCAGGTCCAACGGCCTCAAGACGCCATAGAGGCCGGAGAGGATGGCCAGATGCTGCTGGGCCCACTGCAGATGTTCGACGCCGAGGCTCGCCGCTTGCAGGCCCTCGTAGACGTCGCCATTGAAGGCCAGCACCGCCGGCTTGCTGTTGCTGGCCGTGAAGCGCGGCCGCCAGGCCTTGTAGCGCTTCACGTTGAGCAGCGACAGCGCCTCTGAGAGTTCCATCATCTCCGACACATCGGCCACGCTGCATTGGCGCAGCAGCTCGATCAGCTCCAGCGATTGTGCGACGAACTGCGGCCGGGTGGCCAGGGCTGCCACTTCAGGCGGCACGGGAGTTTCATAGTCCAGCGACTTGGCCGGCGAAAGCAGGTAGAGCATGGGGCGATTGTCTCTTTGGAGAGGGCGATGAAAAACGCCGGCCACCCCTGCGGGCGGCCGGCGTTGCGGCAAGGGTCAGCCGGGGCTTACTTGACCAGCAGCTGGTTGATGGCCGTGACGTCTTCCGGGCGCAGTTGGCCGGCGGCCTGGCGCAGACGCAGGCTGGTCACCAGCGTGTCGTAGCGGGCCTTGGCAAGGTCGCTTTGCGTTGTGTACAGCAGCGTCTGGGCGTTGAGCACGTCGAGGTTGACGCGCACACCGACGCGGTAGCCGACCTGGGTCGATTCCAGCGCCAGCTTGCTGGAGGCCTCGGCCGCTTCCAGAGCCTTCACCTGGGCCGTCAGCGATTGCACGCCCAGGAAGCCACGGCGGGTGTTCTCGTTGACCAGGCGACGAACGTACTCGAGGTCATTGCGCGACTTCTCTTCCAGCTTCATCGCCTCCAGCACGCGGTTCTGGACGGCGCCACCGGTATAGAGCGGATAGTTGATGCTGACGCCGATGCTGGCACTCTTGGAGGTGCCCGAACCGGCGGCCGCGGCGGCTGCGCCGTTCAAGCTCGTGTGCAGATTCGACAGGCCCACCGAGCCGCTCATGTCGACCGTCACGCCATCGGCGGCGCGGGCCTTCTTGGTTTCAAGCTGGGCCACCTGCAGGCCCAGGCGGGCCTTGCGCACGCTGGGGTTCTGCTCATCGGCCTGCGCCACCCAGGGGTCGAGCGTCAGCGGCAGCACGGCCGGCAGGGCCACCGGCTGTGCCAGCGGCTTGGGCTCCAAAGAAGGACGGCCGACGATCTGCTCCAGGGCCACGCGCTTGACGCGCAGGTCGTTCTCGGCGGCGATCTCTTGCGCGACCGAACGGTCATAGCGGGCTTGCGCTTCGCGGGTGTCGGTGATGGTGGAGGTACCGACTTCGAAATTGCGCTTGGCCGAGGCCAGTTGCTCGGCGATGCCGGTCTTGTTGGCTCGGGTGCTGTTCAGCACGTCCTGCGCAGCCAGCACGTCGAAATAGGCCTGCGCCACGCGCACGATCAGGTCCTGCTCGGCGGTCTCGAGGTCGGCCTTGGCCACATCGAGGCTGCGCAGCGACTGCTCGATGCTCAGTGCGTTGCCGCGGTTGTAGAGCGAATAGCTGCCCTTCACGCCGGCCGTGGTCGTCACCGTGGTCAAGCCGTTGCCGGACGGTGCCTCGCTGCGCGCCAGCGTGGAGCCGCCACCCAAGCCGACCGTGGGCTTGGCCAGCGCACCGACCTGGGCGGCACGGTACTCGGCCGATTCCGCCAGGGCACGGGCAGAGAGGAAAGTCGCGTCATAGGCGCGGGCCGCGTCGTAGAGCTCCTGCAGGCTCTGCGCCTGGGCGCCAGCGCTGGCAAAGACGCCCATGGCAATGGCAGCGGCCAGGCGGCTGTAGCGTTGACGCAGGACGGGAGCGCGGTGGTCAGACATGGGTTTCCTTTTCGCGACGATGACGCGGTTCTTGTTTCCGGATGACAGCGGTGGATCGGTGCATTCAGTATCGGGGCATGGCGGGATCAACCGCCAGCGACCACGCTTCGATGCCACCGGCGAGGTTATAGACCGACTGCAGGCCCTGGCGCCGCAAAAATGCGACGACCTGCAAACTTCTGACGCCGTGATGGCAATAACAAACGACAGGATGCAGGGGATCGAGCTCGCCAAAGCGCGCCGTCACCTCGCCCATGGGCATGTGCAGACTGGGCCCGCTCGGGCCGTCGATGCGGCAATGCTCGCGCTCCCAGGCCTCGCGAACGTCGAGCAACATCGGCGGCGTTCCGGCAGGGTTCTGCAGCAAGGCTTGCAGGTCCACTGCCGAAAGTTGCAACTCAGCCATTCCCGGTGATCAGAACTGGAAAGCGGACTTGTCGGCAAAGCCGGCCAGGCGCGGCGCGACGGTGTCGAACAGCTCGCGACGGCTGAATTCGCCGGCCGATTGGCGGGTGAAGAGCGTGGCCTGCATCACCGGGCCCGAGCCCACGATGGCCAGCAGGCGGCCACCCGCCG
Organism: Paucibacter sp. JuS9; assembly: GCF_044043925.2. Taxonomy (NCBI): domain Bacteria; kingdom Pseudomonadati; phylum Pseudomonadota; class Betaproteobacteria; order Burkholderiales; family Sphaerotilaceae; genus Roseateles; species Paucibacter sp. JuS9. The sequence continues at coordinate 1,384,338 of NZ_CP194172.1, read as the reverse complement.
CCAATTGGTCCAGCAGCGCCTGCGGCACCTCGGCCACCGAGCCGCTCAGGAGGATGACGTCAAACGGCGCGTCGCCGACTGCGCCCTGCGAGCCCGCGGCTTCGCGAACGACAACGTTCGACAGGCCGGCGCGCTTGAGCTTTTGCGCGGCCTGGGCAGCCAGGGTCGGGTCTTGCTCCAGCGTGATCAGCTGCCTGGCCTGGTGCGCAATCAGGGCGCTGAGGTAGGCAGCGCCAGTGCCGATTTCCAGCACCTTGTCCTGGCGCTTGAGCTTGAGCTCCTGCAGCAGGCGCGCCTCGACGCGGGGTGCCAGCATCTGGCGGCCACCACCGAGCGGCAGCTCGGTGTCCATGAAGGCCATCGCGCGGTAGCCCTCGGGCACGAAGTCCTCGCGCTTGACCTGGCCCAGCAGCTGCAGCACGCCCGCATCCAGCACGTCCCAGGGGCGGATCTGCTGCTCGATCATGTTGAAACGTGCCTGTTCGATGTCCATGTCAAAGAGTCCTTAGCGAGCCGGTTCGGGCAAAAAAGCGGAATGGCGGATTCTATTTCGGCCGCCGGGTGCCTGGGGGTGTCGAAAGCGGTGGTGCCTCCTGCAGTTGCGCGGGCGCCAACAAGCCGCCCAGCATGAGGTCGAGTTGCAGGTCCAGCACGCGCCGCGCGTCCAGGTCGGGGTCATGCAGCATGCAGGCGCCGAAGGAATGCTGTTGCAGGGTCAGGTGCAGCATCGGCGCAATCAGCACATGGACAGCGTCGTCCACCAAGACCCGGCGAAACTCGCCGCTGGCCATGCCGCGCTCCAGCAGGCCGGCGAGCAGCCGATGCGTCGGCGCGATCACCTCATCCACATAGAACTGGGCCAGCTCCGGGAAATTGCGCGCCTCGGCCGTCATGATCTTGCTGATGCCACCGGCCGGCCCGAGGCCGATGCGCTGCCACCATTCATGCATCACCTGGCGCAGCAGCTCGGCCATCGCACCCTGGTGCTGGGCCAGCATCTGCTGGCCATCGGCAATATGACTGGCCAGGGTTTCCCGAACCACGGCCTTGAACAGTTCTTCCTTGCTCGGGTAGTAGAGGTAGAGCGTGCCCTTGGAGACACCGGCCCGGGCCGCCACTTCTTCAGAACGTGTGGCCGCAAATCCCTTTTCCACGAACAGGGCCAATGCAGCAGCCAGCAACTCCTGCGGGCGCGCCTCCTTGCGGCGCTGGCGCTGCGGGGCAGCGGCGACGGCCGGACGGGCTGACGGAGCGTTGGGTACGGCTGGCATGGTCTGTACTGACTGACTGGTCAGTAATATAAGGGCTGACTCCGGCCCAATCAAGGCGCAGCCGGCCCCGCGGCTATCATCCCGCCCTCTCAAAACAAGTCTGCCGGAGCGCTTCTTGGACCTCCTTTTGCTGATCAAGGCTGCGGTCATGGGCCTGGTCGAAGGCCTGACCGAATTCCTGCCCATCTCCTCCACCGGCCACCTGATCCTGGCCGGCTCGCTGCTGGGCTTTGACGACGACAAGAGCAAGGTCTTCGACATCGCGATCCAGACCGGCGCGATCTTTGCCGTGATCCTGGTCTATTGGCAGCGCCTGCGCGAGACGGCCGCAGGCCTTGGCAGCGAACCGCGCGCCCAGCGCTTCGTGCTCAATGTCGCCATCGGCTTCCTGCCCGCCGTGGTGCTGGGCCTGCTGCTCGGCAAGGCGATCAAGGCGCATCTGTTCACGCCCACGGTCGTGGCCTCCACCTTCATCATCGGCGGCCTCATCATCCTGTGGGCCGAGCGCAGACCAGCCAGCGCGGTACGCATTCACGAGGTGGACGATATGCGCCCACTCGATGCATTGAAGGTCGGCCTGGTGCAATGCCTGGCCATGGTGCCGGGCACCAGCCGCTCGGGCGCCACCATCATCGGCGGCATGCTGCTGGGCCTGTCGCGCAAGGCGGCGACCGACTTTTCCTTCTTCCTGGCCATTCCCACGCTGATCGGCGCTGGCCTCTACAGCCTCTACAAGGAGCGTGCCCTGCTCTCGGCGGCCGACCTGCCCATGTTCGGCGTGGGCCTGGTGGTGTCCTTCCTCTCGGCCTGGGTCTGCGTGCGCTGGCTGCTGCGCTACATCGCCACGCACAGCTTCACACCCTTCGCCTGGTATCGCATTGCCTTCGGGCTTGTGGTCTTGGCGACCGCCTGGAGCGGCCTTGTGGTGTGGGCAGATTAAGGCGCTTGCACTTCAGAGAAGACTCATAGCGCCAGGGGCGATGTGATGTCGGAACTAAAATACGCACCCATATGACGATCACGATCAAAGACGCGGCCGATATCGCCGCCATGCGCGTTGCCGGCCGACTGGCCTCCGAAGTCCTGGACATGCTGACCCTGCATGTGAAGCCAGGCGTGACGACCGAGCAGCTAGACAAGCTCGCGCACGACCACATCGTGAACGTCCAGCAGGCGATCCCCGCGCCGCTGAACTACTGCCCGCCGGGCTACACGCCCTACCCCAAGTCGATCTGCACCTCGGTCAATCACCAGGTCTGCCACGGCATTCCGAACGACAAGGTCCTGAAGAACGGCGACATCGTCAACATCGACGTCACCGTCATCAAGGATGGCTGGCATGGCGACACCAGCCGCATGTTCATCGTCGGCGAGGGCTCGATCGCTGCCAAGCGCCTGTGCCAGTTCACCTACGAAGCCATGTGGAAGGGCATCGCCAAGGTCAAGCCCGGCGCTCGCCTGGGCGACATCGGCCATTCAATCCAGACGTTCGCCGAGAACGCCGGCTTTGCCGTCGTGCGCGAGTTCTGCGGCCATGGCATCGGCCAGGTGTTCCATGAAGAGCCGCAAGTGCTGCACTACGGCCGCCCGGGCACGCTGGAAGAGCTGGTGCCTGGCATGGTGTTCACCATCGAACCGATGATCAACGCCGGCCGCCGCGAGATCCGCGAGATGGGCGACGGCTGGACCATCGTCACCAAGGACCGTTCCTTGTCGGCCCAGTGGGAACACACCATCGTGGTGACCGAGACGGGCTACGAAGTGCTGACGCTCTCAGCCGGCAGCCCGCCGCCACCGGCCTTCATCACCGGCTGACCGGGCGTTGAGCGCGGTGGACCTGGCCGAACTGCGCCGCGAGTTCAAGAGCGGCAAGCAAGCGCTGATCACGGGCTTCATGCAAGCCCGGCCCACGGTCACGGCTGCAAAGACGCTCCTGCGCCAGCTGGCCAGGCATGTCGATGCCCAGCTGCTGCAACTCTGGAACGACGCCTCGATGCCCGAAGGCGCCTGCCTGCTGGCGGTCGGCGGCTTTGGGCGCGGCGAGCTGTTCCCGTACTCCGATGTCGACGTGCTCGTGCTCCTGCCCGATGAGGTTGAAGCGCACCAGCCCGGCGCCGTCAAGAACGGCCTCGAGGCCTTCATCACCGCCTGCTGGGACAGCGGACTGGAAATCGGCTCCTCGGTGCGCACGCTCACCGAATGCCTGACCGAAGCTGCCGGCGATGTGACCGTGAAGACGGCGATGCTGGAAGCGCGGCTGCTCGCTGGCCCGAAGACGCTTTTCAAGCAGTTCGAGCGCGCCCTGCAGGAGGCGATGGACCCCAAGGCCTTCCTGCGCGCCAAGACGCTTGAGAAGGCCCAGCGCCACACCAAATACGAAGAGACCCCCTACTCGCTCGAGCCCAACTGCAAGGAAAGCCCGGGCGGCCTGCGCGACCTGCAGCTCTTGATCTGGATCGCTCGTGCCGCTGGCCTGGGCAAGACCTGGCCCCAGCTCGCGGCCAAGGGCCTGATCACGCCTTTCGAGAGCCGCCAGTTGCAGCGCAACGAAGGCCTGCTCACCCTGATCCGAGCCCGGCTGCATGCCGTGGCCGGCCGCCGTGAAGACCGGCTCGTGTTCGACCTGCAGACCGCCGTGGCCGAGAGCTTCGGCTACAAGGCCAGCGGCGGCCAGCGCGCCTCCGAGATGCTGATGCGGCGCTACTACTGGGCCGCCAAGGCGGTGAGCCAGCTGAACCAGGTGCTCCTGCTCAATCTGGAAGAGCGCATCAACGGCTCGCAACAGGCCCACCTGCGTCCGATCAATCCGCGCTTCCTGGAGCGCGCCGGCATGCTGGAGGTGGTGGACGACGAGCTCTACGAGCGCGAGCCGCATGCCATTCTCGAGACCTTTCTGATCTACCAGCAGACGCCGGGCATCAAGGGCTTTTCGGCCCGCACCTTGCGCGCCCTCTACAACGCCCGCGAGCTGATGGATGCCGCCTGGCGGCGCGACCCGGCCAACCGTGCGCTTTTCATGCAGATCCTGCAGCAGAAGGAAGGCCAGACCCACGCCTTCCGGCTGATGAACCAGACCTCGGTGCTGGGCCGCTACCTCTGGGTGTTTCGGCGCATCGTCGGCCAGATGCAGCACGACCTGTTCCACGTCTACACCGTGGACCAGCACATCCTGATGGTGCTGCGCAATGTGCGCCGCTTCTTCATCCCCGAGCATGCGCACGAGTACCCGTTCTGCTCGCAGCTGGCCTCGCAGTTCGAACGCCCGCACCTGCTCTACATCGCCGCGCTGTTCCACGACGTGGCCAAGGGCCGCGGCGGCGACCACTCGGACCTCGGCGCGGTGGAGGCACGGCGCTTCTGCCGCCAGCATGGGCTGGACAAGGCCGACACCGAGCTGGTGATCTTCCTGGTCCAGCATCACCTGACCCTGTCTCGCGTGGCGCAGAAGGAGGACCTGTCGGACCCCGAGGTGGTGCAGGCCTTTGCGAAGAAGATGGTCGATGCCCGCCACCTGACGGCGCTCTATCTCCTGACGGTGGCCGACATCCGCGGCACCAGCCCCAAGGTCTGGAATGCCTGGAAGGGCAAGCTGCTGGAAGACCTCTACCGGCTGGCACTGCGCGCACTGGGCGGCGCCAAGCCCAACTTCGACGCCGACATCGAAGCCCGCAAACAGGAGGCGCGGCAGGCCCTGGCCCTGCTCTCGGCCCTGCCCGGCACCGAAGAGCCGCTGTGGAAGACGCTGGAGCTCAGCTACTTCGCCCGGCATGACGCCGGCGACCTGGCCTGGCATGCGCGCGCGCTGTGGCGGCATATCGAGTCTCCCGTGCCGGTGGTGCAGGCCCGCCCGTCGCCAATTGGTGAAGGCCTGCAGGTGCTGGTCTATGCCCCCGACCAGCCCGACCTGTTCGCCCGCATCTGCGGCTACTTCGATGGCGCCGGCTTCAACATCCTGGACGCCAAGGTCCACACCACGCGCAATGGCTATGCGCTCGACACCTTCCAGGTGATCAGCCCCGAGCTGGACCTCGACCAACGCGACCTGGTGCCACTGGTCGAGTCCAAGCTGTCGCAGATCCTGAAGGAGCAAGGGCCGCTGCCCGAGCCGCGCCGTGGCCGGCTGTCGCGCCGCGTGAAGAGCTTCCCGTTCACGCCGCGCATCGCCTTGCGGCCGGACGAGAAGGCACAACGCTGGCTGCTGTCGATCAGCACCAGCGACCGCGCCGGCCTGCTCTACGCCATTGCCCGCGTGCTGGCCCGCCACCGCATCAATCTGCAGCTGGCCAAGATTTCGACGCTCGGAGAGCGGGTGGAAGACACTTTCCTCGTCGATGGCGCATCACTGCAGCAGAACAAGCTGCAGCTGCAAATCGAGAGCGAGCTGCTGGACGCGGTATCCATTCCCGGCTGAGTTGATGGGCATCAAGAAGCGATGAAGTTTCGTCGGGCAAGATCGCTTCCAACATGAAATCGAGCCTGAAATCGAGTGACAAGGCCTTGGCCGAATCACGCCAGTTCGGTGTCCGCCCCGTTCCCTTGCTGCGCCCTCTGGGCTGGCTGGCACGCGGCTGGCGCGACCTGTGGCGCTGCCCGCTCGTTTCGCTGCTGCACGGCCTGGTGCTGGCGCTCGGCGGCATGCTGATTTTCTGGCTGGCGCGTGAACGTTTCTGGCTGCTGGCCGGCGCCTTCAGCGGCTTCCTGCTGGTGGCACCTGTGCTCGCGACCGGGCTTTATGCGCTGAGTCGCGGCATCGAACGGGGCGAGCCCATCGGATTCGCCACCGTGCTCAAGGCCTGGCAGCCGCATGACACCCGCCTCGTCCGCTTCGGCCTCTTGCTGGCCCTGGCCGGCACCGGCTGGGTGCTGACTTCGGCTTCGCTGATCACGGCGATGGCACCCGCACCGATCAACAAGCCCCTGGATTTCGTCCGCCACGTGCTGCTGAGCGACAGCGGCCTGCTGTTCGAGTCCTGGCTCGCGCTGGGCGCGGTGCTGGCCGCACCGGTGTTCGCCTCCAGCGTGGTTGCAATACCGCTGCTGCTGGACCGATCGATCAGTGTGCTGGGCGCCGTGTTCACCAGCTGGCGCGTCGTGATGGAGCATCCGGCCCCGGTGGCTTTATGGGCCTTTCTGATCATGGCCATGACGCTGGTCGGCATGGCCACCGCCATGTTGGGCCTGATCGTGATCGCACCGCTGCTCGGCCATGCCAGCTGGCATGCCTATCGCGATCTCGTCCGCGGGGCGTAAATCTCCATGTTCGGCTACACGGAAGAGCAGATCGCGCAGTTCGGCCTCAGCTTCGGCGTGGCCGCCTTCATGCTCTACATGGTCTTCATCATCCTGCAGCTGGCGCGCGAGTCGAAGGCCGGGCGCTTTGGCACCTTCGTGCTGCTGCTGGGCCTGGGATTCGGACTGGTGGGCTTTGCCGCCAAGGGCCTGATCAAGTTCTTCCTGCATGGGCTGGGCGAATGAAGATGATCAGCCGCAGCTTCCGGCACAGCCACCTCGAGGACCTGCAAGCCCTACTGACCGGTACGCTGTTCGCCGCGCTAGGCGTGCTGCTGTTCAAGCAGGCCGGCATGCTCAGTGGAGGCACCGTGGGCATCGCCTTTGTGCTGCACTATGCCAGCGGCTGGCCGCTGGGCCTGCTGTTCTTCGCGATCAACCTGCCCTTCTATGGCCTGGCCTGGCGGCGCATGGGCCCGGCCTTCACGATCAAGACGCTCTGCGCCGTTGGCCTGATGTCGGGCTTCGCCGAGGGGCTGCCACACTGGATCTCGTTCAGCGCGCTCGACCCGCTCTTTGCCGCGCTGGCCGGTGGCCTGTTGATCGGCGCCGGCATGCTGATTCTGTTCCGGCACAAGGCCTCGCTCGGTGGGCTCAACGTGCTGGTGCTCTGGCTGCAGGACAGCCGTGGCTGGCGCGCCGGCCACCTGCAGGCCGGGCTGGACAGCCTGATCCTGCTGACCGGCCTGGCCTGGGTGCAGCCCCGCCAGATTGCGCTGTCGCTGCTGGGCATGGCGGCCATCAACGCCGCGCTGGCGATCAACCACCGGCCCGGCCGCTACATGGCGACCTGAGCGCCGGTTTGCGGTGCCGGCCGAGCCATGCGGCGCCGGCCTGCCCAGATCACGCCGGCGAAGCAGGCGCCAAACAAGGCCCCTTCCATCATCCCCAGCGCCGACTGCGAGATGGGGCCGAGTTGCGCCTCACCGAACAGTCGCGCCAGCGGGCCGAGGTCCAGGCGCGAGCTGTCGAAGCTGGCCGCCATGCGGTCCAGGCTCCGCGCCATCATGCTGCCGCCAGCCAAGGGCAGGAGCGCGCCCGCCAAGCCGGTTGTGAAGGCGGCGCAGAGCACCGGCCGACGGATGTTCGCGGCCTCGCCGGCGCCGCCCAGCAGCCAGCCGGCCACCACCGCGAAGCCGATGACAGCACCTTCCAGTCCACCGGTTGTGCCCGCGGGCGCATGGCCCACCAGCAAGGTGAAGGTGTCCGAGCCGAGCAGCTTGGTCAGCCCGCCGACGACAAAGCCGCCCAGCGCGCCGCCAGCCAATTGCCAGCCCGGGCCCCGTGTCCAGCGCCGCGCCGCCGCCAGACCCAGCCCCACACCGAAAGCGCCGGCCACGCCGACAAAGATGCAAAGCGCCAGCAGGACGCCCAGCACCGAGACGCTGCCCACACCCAGGGCCTGCGGCGAGAAGGCCAGCGCGGATCCGTACAGCAAGCCGCCCAGCAGCCCGGACACGGCGCCGCCAAGCACGGCCGAGACGAGTTCGGCGGCAAAGACCGAGCCGCCTGCTGCCGCGTGGGTGTCCGGCAGCAGCGGTGCCGGCACACCGGCCGCCTCTGTCACGCTCGCCGCCTCGGCCGCCTTGGCCGTCTGCATCTCGGCAATGAAGATGTAGCCATGGCCAGGCACCGTACGCACAAATCGGGGCGCACTGGCGTCGTCGCCCAGGGCCCGGCGGATCTCCTTGATGCACTGGGTCAGCGCCGCATCGGTCACCACGCTGCCGGCCCAGACTTCATCGAAGAAGCGCTGCTTGCCGACCAGCCGTCCATGCTCCCGCACCAGCAGCGCCAGCGCATCGAAATAGCGGGCATTGAGGGCAACTGGCTCGCCGCCACGGCAGAGGCTGCGCTGGCCCGCATCGAGCACAAAGTGGTCGAAGCTGTGCACGGATGGGGGCGAGGCGGCGCTGCTCAAGGGCGGTGAAAGGGCTGGTGGGAAGGCTGCCAAATCATAGCGATGCAGGCCGACTGCCGGGGCTCAGCAAATGCTCACAAGGTCCTCACGACGCTCACGCCCCCCGGAGTTAGCCTGGGCACAACTCATTTCTCTGCGGAGACTTCCCGATGAATCCTTCCAGCACTTCCCCGGCCCGCATGCGTTCGCAGGCGTGGCGCATCGCCGGCTGGAGCGCCGCCGCCCTCCTCCTGCTTGTGCCCCTGGTGGCCATGCAATTCACGCCCGAGGTGCGCTGGAGCGCCGGCGATTTCCTGGTTTTCGGGCTCATGCTGGCCGGCGTCGGCGCCGGCCTCGAACTGGCGGCGCGCCAGACTGCTGATCTGCAGTACCGCCTGGCTGCCGGCGTCGCGCTGTTGAGCGCCTTCCTGGTCGTCTGGGCCAATCTGGCCGTTGGCATCGTCGGCGAGCCCAGCCACCTGGCCAATGGCATGTTCTTCGGCGTGCTGGCCATCGGCCTGCTGGGTAGCGTACTTGGCCGCGGCCAGGCGCCAGCGATGGCAGCCAACCTGCTGGTGATGGCAAGCCTTCAGGCGCTGGTGGGCTTGGTGGTGGTTGCGGCTGAGCTCGACACCGCCGGCCTGGTGGCCTCGGTCGTGCTGAGTCTGTTGTGGCTGCTGTCGGCCCTGCTGTTTCGCCGGGCAGCGCGCGCGCAGGCCTGAGCCCTATTTCGTGAAGCAGCTGCCCGCCATTCCGGCAAATCCCTGAGCTCTCTGGTCCATCGGGTTCAGCATGCCGATGCGGGGCGTCACCACGCGGGTGCATTTGCTGCCCTGGCGAACGAGCTTGTTGCCGGTGCCGTCGGTGGCGTCCTGGACGACGACAGGCAGGGTGCCCGCCGCGTCGGCCACCGCATATTCGACCGAGCGCTTTTCGCTGTTGGCGCGCGGGTCATTGAGCATCTGGCTGAGCATCGACTCGCTGCGCGGGCCGGAAGCGGGGCGGCCGGCGGGCAAGGCCAGTTTCAAGGGTTCCGGCCTGGTCGGCCCTGCCGTTGCCGCTGACGCCGGCTCAGCGGCTTTCGTTGCGACTGTCGTTGCGACTGGGGCTGCAAGGGCAGGCGCTGTCACCGCCACTTCGGGCGCCGGCACGGCAATGGTTCGCGCCGTGGGCGCTGTGGCAGGGGCTGCCCGGGGCGGCGGCCGGCGCTCCGGGATGGTCTCGCTCGGCAGGATGCGCAGCGCGATCAAGCGGCTCGCAGCCTTGACCGCGGGTCGGTCGCGCTGCAGAAAAAGCAGCAAGCCGGCGTTCACCAGCAGCGCCGCAGTCATTCCGAGCAGTAGCCGCGACCTGGGTGGCGCGGGCAGCGTGATCACTGCCGCCCCACTCACCGTGCCGTCCTCAGTCAACGCCATGCTCAATCGCCCGCCATGCCCCACTGCTGCAGCATGAAGGCATAGACCTTGGCCCGCTCCTTCAAGGCATCAAAGCGGCCCGAAGCGCCACCGTGGCCGGCGGTGAGGTTGATGTCGAACAGCAGCGGCGTGGCGCCGTTGGTCTTCAAGGCGCGCAGCTTGGCCACGTACTTGGCCGGCTCCCAATAGGGCACCTGGCTGTCATTGATGCCGGTGCGGGTCAGGATGGCCGGATAGGCGCCCGGCTTCAGGTTGTCATAGGGGCTGTAGGCGCGCATCCAGGCGTACTGCTCGGCGATCTTGGGGTTGCCCCATTCGATGAACTCTTCCGTCGTCAGCGGAATGGTTTCGTCGAGCATGGTGTTGATCACGTCGACGAACGGCACCTCGGCCACGACGGCCTTGAACAGCTCGGGCCGCAGGTTCACCACCGCGCCCATCAGGAGGCCGCCGGCGCTGCCGCCGTTGATGATCAGCTTGTCGGGGCTGGTCCAGCCTTCCTTGATCAGCGTCTCGGCCACCGACACGAAGTCGGTGAAGGTGTTCATCTTCTTCGCCAGCTTGCCGTCCAGGTACCAGCGCTTGCCAAGATCGCCGCCGCCGCGGATGTGGGCAATGGCCACCACCGCGCCGCGGTCCAGCAGCGAGAGGTCGTTGGCATTGAAACGCGGGTCGGACGCAATGCCATAGCTGCCATAGCCGCGCAGGAGCAAGGGCCGCGGGCCAACGCCCCGCAAGGCCTTGGCATAGACCAGCGAGATCGGCACCTTGGTGCCGTCCTTGGCCGTGGCCCACAGGCGCCTGGATTCATAGCGCGAGCCGTCGAAGCCGATCACCGGCTGCTGCTTCTTCAAGGCCAGCTGGCCGTCCTTCATGCCGAAGTCGTAGACGGCGGCCGGCGTGGTCAGCGCCTGGTAGTTCAGGCGCAGCGTTTCGCTGTCGTACTCGCGGTTGTCGCCTAGCGTGGCGGTGAACACGGACTGGTCAAAGCCGATGTCGCGCGGCTTCTTGAAATTGGCATGATCAAACACACGCAGCTTGACCGACCCCTGCTCGCGCAGCTGCACGGCGAGGTGATTCTTGAACATCGCGGCGCGCTCCAGCATCGCGTCTTCTCGGTGCGCAATCAGCTCTCTGGCCTTGTCGACCTGGGCATGCGTCAGCTTCAGGCTCTTCGGCAGCGGCAACACAGCGAGGCGGAAATTCGGGCCGCGATCATTGATGCGCAGATAGAGCTGGCCTTCGCGATGCTCCGCCGAATATTCGATGCCGGTGCGGCGCGGCAGCAGCACCTGCCAGGCGCCGAGTGGCTTGTCGGCGGGCAGCGCCAGCACTTCCACGGTGTCCTTGGAGCGCGTGTAGAGCGTCAGGTAGCGGCGGTCGGCCGTCTGGCCCAGGCCGATGTTGTAGAGCTCGTCCTTCTCCTCGTAGACCAGCACGTCCGGCCCCTGTCCATCGAGCTGGTGGCGCCACAGCTGGTTGCGACGCTTGGCGTCATTCGAGGTGACATAGAACAGCGTCTTCGAATCGGCCGCCCAGATCGCGCCATCGGTGCGCGCGGCCTTCCAGGCGACTTCTTCACCTGTCGCGATATCGCGCACATGCAGCTCGAAGTCGCGCGCACCGGTTTCGTCCAGCGAGTAGGCCACGCGCTTGCCATCGGGGCTCACCTGCACCAGGTTCACGGCCAGGAACTTGCGGCCCTTGGCCAGCTCGTTCAGGTCCAGGAGCGTCTGTTCCGGTGCGGCGGCGTCATAGGCGCGCTGCGGGCCGGTGGCGGCACGGCGGGTGTAGACCGGGTACTGCTTGCCTTCCAGTGTGCGCGAGCTGTACCACCAGGCGCCCTGGCGGGCCGGCACGCCTTCGTCGGCCTGCTTGATGCGGCCCACCAGCTCGGCATAGAGCTTGTCCTGCAGGCCGGCGAGCGGCTTGTAGAACTGCGCGGTGTAGTCGGCTTCGGCCTTCAGATAGGCCATCACCTGGGGATTGTCTCGCTCACGCAGCCAGAAGTAGTCGTCGATGCGGCGGTCGCCGTGGACGCTCACATCCTTGGGCATCTTGCTCGCCACGGGCGGTTCGCTCTGCGTTTGCCCCAGGCTCAGGCCTGCACAGGCCATCAGCGTCAAGCCTAGAAAGAGCTCGCGCCAGTTCTTCTTCAAACTGCTTGGATGTGTCATCGGACTCCCCCGGTTGAGGCGCCCGATTGTGCCCAGCTTTTGCCCGGCTCTTGCCCGCCCGTTTTCAGTCGAAAGTCATGCCAATCCGCTGTACCAGCGCAGGCCCAGCAGGTGCCTTGTCATGCGATGAACACGGCTCTCGGGGTCACAAAGCTCGTGCAGGATGTTGAAGTGATGGCAGCTCTCCAATTCCTCGCAGACCGGCACGGCGCGCGCTCCCCAGGCGTCGCGGATCGCCAGCATCTGCCGCTTGTACTCTTCGCTCTCCTCGCTGCCGACCAGGGCATAGAGCGGCGTGTCGGGCGCCGGGAACTGCACCGGGCTGAGGCGATGCACGGCATCCGCGTCGAGCTTGAGATCGCGCTGCAGGAAGGGCGTGCGGGCCAGTGGCGCCAGGTCATGCAAACCCGACAGAGACATCGCGCCCTTCACCAGATCGCGCGGCAGTTCCACGCCCAAGGACTTCCAGTCACAGCAGCTCATCATCGCGGCCAGGTGCCCGCCCGCTGAATGCCCGGCCACGACGATGCGGCTCGGGTCGCCACCATGCTCGGCCGCATGGCGCCAGACCCAGGCCAGGGCGCGCGCGAGCTGCAAGGCGATGCGCTCCATGCTCACCGTCGGGCACAGCGCGTAATTGGGCACAACGACCAGTGCGCCTTCGTCTGCAAACACCGGTGCCACGAAGCTGTGGTCCGACTTGTCCAGCGCTCGCCAGTAGCCACCGTGGATGAAGACCAGCACCGGCGCGTTCGGCGAGTGGGTCGGGAAGATGTCAAGCCGTTCACCCGGTTCATCGCCGTAGGCGATGTCGAGGCGGCAATCTGTCTGAGAGCGGGCCAGCGCCGAGGCCTCGGCCCAGCGGCGCAGCAGCACGGCCGACTCCGGCACACGAGCACGATTGTCATATTGCGCCGTCAGCCAGGCTTCGGTGGGGCGGGCCATCAGATTTCCTTGCTGCTATCGGGTGTTCGTGATCGAGCAGTGTCTCAGCGCGCCGACCGCGCGCAAGCCGACGGAAACCCGAAGGCCAGCAGCCAGACGGGCGTCCCACATAAAAGCGACCGGACGCCGATGCTTGCGCCTGTTACGGCCAGAGACCGCGCGCTGATCGCCCTTTTCCCTTAGTCTTTGCCGCTGAAGGATTTGCGGGGCAGCTGGTATGGACCCATCGCTTGGCGTGCATTCGGAGTTGGGGCGTTTGCGCCAGGTGCTGGTGTGCAGGCCCGGCATGGCGCAGCGGCGCCAATCGCCAGGTGCTGAAGCCGGCGCGCTGTTCGACGCCCTGCCCCTCGTCGACCAGGCGGCTGAGGAGCACAGCCGCTTCTGCGCCGCACTGCGCTTGCTCGGCGTCGAAGTGCTGGAGCTGCACCATCTGCTCGCTGGCACGCTGGAGCGCCGCATCGCACGCAACTGGCTGCTCGACCGCTGGCTGGACCCCACGCGAGTAGACATTGAGCTGACCCAGCAATTGAGGCCCTGGCTGCAGGACCTGCCCGCTGTGGAACTTGCCGAACGCCTGATCGGCGGACTGGTTCGTGCCGAACTGCCCTTCGATCCCACTGAACCGCAAGGCCTGCAGATGCGCAGCGCCGACCCGCGCACGCCGCTGCTGCCACCACTGCCAGGGAGCGTGCTGATGCGGGACAGCAGCGTGTGGATAGGCGATGGCGTCGCCCTCTCGCGGCTGCGAGCGCCCGAACGCCGGGATGAAGCGCTGCTGCTGGGCGTGGTCTATCACTTTCATCCCCGTTTCGTGGGTTGCAACACCGGCTGGTGGGGCGAAGGCGAGCAGGACCCTGGCCCAGCCCTGCTGGCCGGTGGCGATGTGATGCCCTTGTCCAAGGGCCTGGTGCTGCTGGGCATGGGTCAGCACACGACGGTGCAGGCCGTCAGCCAGCTGGCGAGAAACCTTCTGAGCAGAGGCGGTGCTGATCGAGTGCTGGTGGCGCGTTTGCCGGCCATGCCGGTGGGCTGTCACCTGGACCGGCTGCTGAGCTTTTGCGACCGCGACCTGGTCGTCGTGGGTGGCAGCGCGCTCAACGCCTTGCAGACCTTCAGCCTGAGGCGCGGCAAACGCAACGATGTGCTCGAAGTCCAGCAGGAAACGCGGCCTCTGCTGCAAGTGCTGGCCGAAGCGCTGGAACTGAAGCAGCTGCGCGTCGTCGTCAGCGGCGGCGACCCCGGCGGCCCCTGGGAAGACGGCGGCCAGTTGCTGGCGATTTCTCCGGGCCAGGTGCTGGCCTGGCATCGCAATGCGCACACCAATGCCCAGCTGCGTGAAGCGGGCGTTGAAGTGATCGAGCTGCCCGGCGGCAGCCTGGGCCGCGCCGGCAGCCATGCCTATGCCTGCCCGATCAGCCGCGAGCCCCTGTAAAACGGGGCTGCGCGCTGCTTGATTTGAAAAGCATTGATTTGAAAAAAGTTGACCCCTGACAGGGCCTTCGCGCCCGTCTGCGGCGAAACTGCGAATAGCATGTCGGCTTTGAACCCGGTGACGCCATCCGGCGCCGACCCCGCACTGACAGATAGACAAGAGACGGAGCCAAATCAATGCAAGCGTCTGCGGCAGACAACCCGCTCACCCCATCCCAGCGTCCCAGCCAGCTTGAACTTGGCGTCCATTCCTACGAGCGCGAGCAATTGCTGGCCTGCGGTCGCGGCGAGTTGTTCGGCCCCGGCAATGCCCGCCTGCCGCTGCCCAACATGCTGATGATGGACCGCATCACGCACATTGACGCCACCGGTGGCGAGCATGGCAAGGGCCTGATCGAGGCCGAACTGGACATCACGCCCGAGCTCTGGTTCTTTGCCTGCCATTTCGAAGGCGATCCGGTGATGCCGGGCTGCCTCGGCCTGGACGCGCTGTGGCAGCTCGTGGGCTTCTGGCTGGGCTGGCGCGGCAACCCCGGCCGCGGCCGCGCGCTGGGTGCCGGCGAGGTCAAGTTCTCTGGCCAGGTGCTGCCCTCGGTCAAGAAGGTCACCTACCGCCTGGACCTCAAGCGCGTCATCGAGCGCAAGCTGGTAATGGGCATTGCCGATGGCCGCATGTTCGCCGACGGCCGCGAAATCTACGTCGCCACCGACCTGAAGGTCGGTCTGTTCACGTCCACGGAGAATTTCTGATGCGTCGCGTCGTTGTCACGGGCATGGGCATCGTCTCCAGCATCGGCAACAACCGTGCTGAAGTCACCGAGAGCCTGCGCACTGGCCGCTCGGGCATCGCATTCAATCCGAGCTATGCCGAGAAGGGCATGCGCAGCCAGGTCAGCGGCCGGCCGAACCTGAAGCTGGAAGAGCTGATCGACCGGCGCAACCTGCGCTTCATGGGCGACGCCGCCGCCTATTCGTTTCTGGCCATGCAGCAAGCCATCGAGCATGCCGGCCTCACGCAGGACCAGGTGTCGAATCCGCGCGCTGGCCTTGTCGCCGGCTCTGGCGGCGCCTCGAGCCTGAACCAGGTCTGGGCCGCCGATACGCTGCGCGAAAAAGGCATCAAGCGCGTCGGCCCCTTCATGGTCACACGCACCATGGCCAGCACTGTCTCGGCCTGCCTGGCCACACCGTTCGGCATCAAGGGCGTGAACTACTCGATCACCTCTGCCTGCGCCACCAGCGCGCATTGCATCGGCCACGCCGCACAGCTGATCGCCTGGGGCGAGCAGGACGTGGTGTTTGCCGGCGGCGGCGAGGAGGAGAGCTGGGAGCTCTCGCTGCTGTTCGACGGCATGGGCGCCATGTCCAGCAGCTACAACGAGACGCCGGCCACGGCCTCGCGTGCGTTTGATGCCTCGCGCGATGGCTTTGTCATCGCCGGCGGCGGCGGCATGCTGGTGCTCGAATCGCTCGAGCATGCGCAGGCGCGCGGCGCCAACATCATTGCCGAGCTGGTGGGCTTTGGCGCCACGTCCGACGGCTACGACATGGTCGCGCCGTCCGGCGAAGGCGCGGTGCGTTGCATGCAGCAGGCCATGAGCAAGCTCAAGACGCCGGTGGACTACATCAATGCCCATGGCACCTCCACCCCGGTGGGCGACCTGGCCGAGCTGGGCGCGGTGCGCAAGGTGTTTGGCGACAAGGTGCCCTACATCAGCTCGACCAAGTCGCTGACCGGCCATTCGCTTGGCGCGGCTGGTGTGCAGGAAGCGATCTACTCGCTCCTGATGCTGGAAGGCGGCTTCGCTGCGGCCTCGGCCCACATCAAGAACCTGGACCCGGCGGCAGAAGGCCTGCCCATCCTGCGCGAGCGCCTGGACCAGACGCTCAACACGGTGATGTCCAACAGCTTCGGCTTCGGCGGCACCAACGCCACCCTGGTGTTCTCGCGCTTCAGCGCCTGAGTTCTCTCGAGCTCCAATCAAGGCCTTGCAGCAATGCAAGGCCTTTTTCATGGTTCATCGTCGAGTTCCGGCGATGTCTCTTGACGGCACGTAGCAGCCGTTCGCTTCGCGTTTGCAGAGGTCGGGCGGTAGGCACAGGCTGGCCCCTCCACCGGGCTCATGGTGCGCGGGTTGGCCTCTCGGCCAACTCCCCTCGGTGCTCGCATCACGGGCCGGCGGCGCGCAACTCGCTGCGCTCACCTTCGGCTCGCTCCGCTCAGACAGGGCGCGCCAAGTCAGTTGTTGAAGCGTGCTGCGCACGCCCGGCCCGTGCTGCTGCGCTCTCGGCCGCGCACAAATCGCCCGGCAGCGGGGCCAGCCTGTGCCGGCGAGAGGTCGTGGCCTGCGAGCAAACACCCCCACGCGGCGCTGCGTTGCACGGCAACCCGGGCAGCTGCGCGGTGAATGCAAGGGGCCGAGCAGCACAGCGGCTCGGGGCAGCACGCGCAGCGTGCCTCAACAACTGACTTGGCACGCCCTGTCTGAGCGGCACGAACGAAGTGAGTGGAGCGAGTTGCGTGCCGCCGCGAGTTGCGAGCAGCGCAGGGGAGTCGGCCTGCAAGGCCGGCCCCCTTGCCTGAGCCGTGCGGCTGCCCGGGTTGCCGTGCAACGCTCTCACGAAGTGGCTTCGCGAGTGGCTGCAACGTGCCGGTAGGCGTCTCCCTCCCAGCTTGGCGATGAACCGTTCATCTTGCGACTGCAATGGCTGCTGCCCAGGGCCTCGGCAGCAGGTGCTTGCCGCCCCCACGCCTTGAGTGACATCCATCACTCAGCAAGCGAAGTCCAGAGCTTCGCAGTCTGTACTCGGCCCTTTTCGAACAGGCCGGCTGGCAACAATTTCTGTACCGACACAGAAGGAGTTCCGCCATGCACGTCAACCTGCCGCTCAACAAGGTCGAGCCCACGGCGGCCAAGCCCGCGCCTGCGGCCGCTGCCAAGTCGCCTGCCGGCAATTTCAGCGAGCTGCTGAAGAGCGCCCAGGCTTCGGCCGCCCCAACGCCCGGAACGCCCGGCAGGCCAGCCACAGCGCCCATCGGCACACCCTGAGCGCTGCGGAGCCGCGAATGAGCAGCTTGCCAAGCATCTACAGCGCCACCGGCGGTGCCACCGACAACGTCGGCCGGCGCCAGACCCAGGCCAATGTGCTGCGGGCCGATGATGGTCGAACCCGCAAGGCCGATAGCGCCGACGCCGACAGCGCCACGAACGTCGTGGCGGCCGCAGGCGTCCACGCCTCCTTCAGCCCGCAAAGCCTGCGCGCACTGGAAGACTCGGCAGTAGAGATCGCCGGCGATGTGAAGGAGCTGGTGCTGGACGTGGGTGAGCTCGGTGCCAACATCGTCAGCACCGCAGCCGAATCGATCGATACCGTCGGCGAAGGCGCCATCGAGCTCGTCAGCGCCGGTGCCGACAGCTTGATCAAGGGCATTGACGCCGTGCGCAGCGGCGTCAGCGAGGTGGCCGATGCCGCTGCGCACGCGGTGACCGATGCCGCGGGTCGTGCTGGCGAGGTTGTGGAATCGGCCGCCGGCTATGCAGCACTCACGGCGCTGGCCGGCCGTGCGCTGATCAACGTGATCGCATGAAGGCCCGCGCGCTTCTTGCACTCGGCACACTCGGCGCCCTCGCCCTGCTTTCCGGCTGCGGCGCAATGGCACCGCTGCAAGCCTGGGGCCTGATCAAGGCAGCCGACACCGCTGGCACCACGGCCATGGCCTATGCACCAGGCAAGGCCGTCAACACCGTGCACCACGGCGAGCCGGTGATGTCCAGTCTGTGCATCGAATACAACCGCATGACGCCGCTGGAAGACCTGGTGCCGGCATTGCAGCTCGAGCTGCGCGAGCAAGGTGTGGCGAGCCGCGTCTATGAATCGGGTTCGGGCCAGCAGGAATGCCGGTACTGGCTGCGCTACGCCGTCACCATCGAATGGGGCACGCCGCCGCTGAGCAGTGGCTACCGCGCCTACCTGAGTTCAGCCGCGCTGAGCCTGCATCACGCCAACGGCAGCCTGATGGCCAGCAGCGCCTATGCGGTGGACAGCGACTACGGCACCAGCAAATGGTCGACCACGCGGCGCAAGCTCGCGCCGGTGGTCAAGGCCGTCATCACCGGCTTCACCAGTTGAAGCCGCTAGGGAGAACACAAGAATGAGCAAGACCTGGCCCTGCCACTCAACCCTACCCTCACTGCAACCCTCACTGGCCCTGCTTCCCGTGCTGATGCTCGGCGCCTGCTCCACGCAGCCGCTGGTGCAAGGCCCGATGCTGGCCGCGCCGGTCAAGGCGCCGCTGTACCTCGAGCGGCCCAACAACGGCGCGATCTACCAGGCCCACATGCCAGCCAATTCGCTGTTCTCCAGCGAGCGGCGGCCGCAATCGATCGGCGATACCTTGAAGGTGGACATCGCCGAAAGCCTGCAAGCCAGCCAGCGCTCCAGCAGCGACACCAGCCGCGACAACAAGCTGGCCGTGAAAGGCCCGGGCTCCGGGCGCAAGAGCGGCGGCGTTCTCGAGACCATCCTGAATGCCGACGCCAGCGCCTCCGGCAGCGATTCGTTCAAGGGATCTGGCAACACGGAGACCTCCAGCAGCTTTGCCACGCAGCTCGCCGTCACCGTGATCAATGTCCTGCCCAACGGTCACCTTGTGGTGGCCGGCGAGCGCAGCACCGGCCTGAACGGCGGGCGCAACACCCTGCGCTTCTCGGGCACGCTGGACCCGCGCGATATCCGCCCCGGCAACATCGTCAACTCCAAGGACGTGGTCAATGCGAGCCTCGAAAACGTCGGCCAGGGCGACGTCTCGGAAGCCTCTTCGCGCACCTGGCTGCAGCGCGTGCTGACGCGCAGCCTCTCCATCTGGTGACGCACGAAGGCGGGCAGACCCAGAGACAGCAGCACCGGTCAAGCCGCATTGCGGCCCCTGGCCACCCCTTGTTCGGTCGACCACGTTTGCGCCGGATCACCTAAAAGCACGGCAGCAAAAGCGTGGCCCACCGCCACAGAGATTTCCTGGATGAAACGCAGCAGTTCCAACAGTGGGCCCGACGTGCCGCCCGAGCCCACCCAGGCCTGGATGACAGACGCCAGGGTCAAGACGTACCGGCGGGGCCAGACCATCATCGAAGCCGGCAGCGAGCTCGGCGACTGGGTGGCCATCAGCAGCGGCGCGGCCTGCCTGATGGCCAAGGTGGCCGGCAATTCCAGCGTGGCTGTGGCCGCGCTGTGGCTGGGCGACGTGATTGGCTGGAATTCACCGCTGGGCAAGCTGGCGGCGCGCTATGAGGTCAACGCGCTGGTAGACGTGGTGACGATCAGCGTGCCACGGTCGCAATTGAGTGCGTCGCCCGACTCCCACGACCGCGGCGACACCGCGCTCCTGCACGCGGCCACCGAGACCCGGCTGCAGGACCAGATCACAATGCGCCTGGCCGGCAACGGCTTCCAGCGCCTGGTCAGCGTGCTGGCCACCCTGGCCACCGCACTCGCGCCACCACTCGCACAACCACACGCACAGCGGCCGAGCTTGAGCCGCTTGCCGCTGCCTGTAGCGCAGGCCTTTGTGGGCCAGCTCTCGGGCCTCTCGCGCCGCCAGACCTGGATCTATCTCGGCCAGTTGACCGAGGCCGGCTGGGTCTCGACCACGCGAACCAAGGTCATCCTCGAAGGGCTGTCCTCATGGCTCGCGCTGATGGCCGAGGTCGAGCGCGAAGGCCTGGCCTGCATTGCCACTGTGGAACTGTGCAGCGCCACGCTGACCCAACTCGGCGATGCCAGCAACGCCTAGGCGCCCTGCTACTCGTCGTGCCTGGACCAGAGAGAAGGCGTGGCCGTGCGTGGCGCGCTCTTGCGGGTTCGCAACACCGCATCAAAGCCCTGCTGCCCGCCATTCCAGGCCGCGGTGATCAGGCCGTTCAGGTCTTCCATCGAGAGCTGGCTCAAGTCGGTGCGGAACATCTTGATCGCTGGTGCCAGGTTGGTCCGAGGCACGTTCGGATGCGTGACCAGCACGGCCTGGACGGCGCTGTAGGCGTCGGGGCTTTGCTGGCAGATCTCGCGGATGCGCCGCAGCGACTCGCGCGGATCAGCCTGCCGTTCGGCTGACAGCCAGGGGAGCTCCAGCGCCGCCTGCTCGCGCTCGCTGCGGGCCAGCTTGCAGGCGGTGAGCAGGTAGTCGCAGTCTCTTGCCTGCACGGCCTGCTCGTCCAGCTCAGCTTCGCTCAAGCCCTTGGCATAACGGGCGTCGACGATGTCTTGCAATTGCTTGCGCAATTCCAGCAAACGGCTTTGCAGTTCGGTGCTCATGACGGCCCCTTCCCCGGCCAACACCGGGCGATTGCATCTTGGGGCCAAGCGGCGCCACAGGCAACAACTGAAACACAGGGGCCGGCCGCTGCTGGCCGCCCTCCGCAAGCTGCTGGACGGCCGAACCGCTTGATGCAAGGCACCCGTCCGGTGCACGCAACACCCTGGTAGCAACCCTCTGGCGGTGCGATATGCGCCCGATACGCTCGCCACGCGCACTGCGGCAGCTCCACGAGAGCAGACCATCAACATCAGCGGTGCGCGCCCGACAAGGGCCAACAACCAAGAGGGACAAGACCATGCGTGCATCCACATCCACTATCGGAATCCATCGGCGATTCAAGCCGCAGCTGCTGGCCCTGGCCGCCGCGCTGGCTGCCGGCTCGGCGCTGGCACAAGACGCCAAGCCGGCCGAGGACAAGGCCAAGAGCCTGGAGCTCGTCACCGTGACGGGCAGCCGCGCCTCGGTTCGCAGCGTGGCCGACAGCGCCTCGCCGGTCGACGTGATCGACGCCGCCACCATCGCCGCCAGTGGCGCGGTGGAACTGGGCCGGCTGCTGCAGGAGCTGGCCCCATCGTTCAACTTCCCGCAGAGCTTTGTGTCGGACGGCACCGACCTGATCTGGCCGGCTTCGCTGCGCGGCATGGGCCCCGACCAGGTGCTGGTGCTGGTGAACGGCAAGCGCCGCCATCAGCAGGCGCTGGTCAATGTGCAGCAAAGCATAGGCCGCGGCTCCGCCGGCACCGACATCAACACGATTCCGGTGTCGGCCATCGAACGCATCGAAGTGCTGCGCGACGGCGCCTCGGCCCAATACGGCTCTGACGCGATCTCGGGCGTCATCAACATCATCCTGAAGCGCAAGGCCAGCGGCGGCACGCTCACCGGCGAATACAGCCAGACCAGCGTGGGCGACGGCGACACCTGGAAGCTCGGTGCCAATGCCGGCATGGCGCTGGGCGACGGCTTCCTGAACCTCAGCGCCGAATACGTGGACCGCGGCGAGACCAACCGCGCCGGCCTCGATTCGCTGCGCGTTTCACCGCCGAAGGTGACCCAGCGCATCGGTGACGCGGCCACCAAGAGCAAGCTGCTGTGGGCCAACGGCGAAGTGCCGCTGGGCGAAGGCGAGCTCTACTTCTTCGGCGGTTACTCGGGCCGCGAGGGCAACTCCTCCGGCTTCTTCCGCCCCGGCGGCGACGGCCGCACCATTCCGGCGCTCTATCCCAATGGCTTCCTGCCCACCTTGCTGACCACCAGCGATGACTGGTCGATGGCCATGGGCCTGCGCGGACCCTTGGGCAAGACCTGGAGCTATGACGCCAGCATCAACCGCGGCCACAACCAGTTCGAGTTCGCTTCCGCCAATACCGCCAACGTCTCCTGGTACTACGAGCCCAAGCCGGGCGGCGGCATCTATGCCGAAACGCCCACCTCGGCCAAGGACGGCACCCTGAAGTTCAAGCAGACGACCGCCAACTTCGACCTGAAGGGCCAACTGGACTGGGGCATCGGCAAGGAGCCGCTCTATGTCGCCACCGGCGCCGAATGGCGCTCGGACGGTTTCGAGATCCAGGCCGGCGATCCGGTCTCCTATGCCTATGGCCGCACCAACAACGGCGCCATCTTCATCGCCAACCAGACGGGCGGCGCCGCTGCCGCCGGCATCCAGGGCTTCCCCGGTTTCACGCCCGGCACGGCGGTGGACAAGAGCCGCCGCAGCCTGGGCGCCTATCTCGACGCCGAATCCTCGGTCACCGACAGCCTGCTGCTCAGCGGCGCGCTGCGTGTCGAGGACTACTCGGACTTCGGCAAGAACACGACCGGCAAGCTGTCGATGCGCTTCAAGGCGAGCGACGCGCTGTCGCTGCGCGGCTCGGTCAACACGGGCTTCCGCGCGCCAGGCATCCAGCAGCAGTATTTCAGCCAGGTCTCGACGACGCTCGGCGCCTCGGGCCAGCTGACCGACACCGTCACGGCCCGCCAGGGCAGCCCGCTGGCTGCGGCCTTCGGCATCCAGCCGCTGCGCGAGGAGCGCTCCAAGAGCGCCACGCTGGGCCTGACGCTGCAGCCGGCGCCGGGTGTGTCCTTGACGGCGGACTTCTACAGCATCCGAGTCAAGGACCGCATCGTCTTCTCCAGCGAGATCGGGCCCGAGGCCAATTCAGGCAGCTGCACCGACGCCAAGGTCTGCCCGGTGCGCGTGATCCTGCGCAACCTGAACCTCGGGGCGGCCACGCTGTTCACCAATGCGATCGACACAAAGACCACGGGCGCCGATCTGGTGGGCCAGTACACGATGAAGCTGTCGGGTGGCGACACCCTGACGCTCGACGCCTCCTACAGCTACAACAAAACCACGATCACGGCCATCCATTCGCAGAGCACCGTGCTGTCCAGCGAGGTGCTGTTCGACCAGACCCAGCGCACGCTCTTGCAGGAGGCGCTGCCGCGCCACCGTGGCGCGTTCGGCGGCAGCTGGAAGAGCGGCGACTGGCGCGTCAACCTCAACAACAGCTACTACGGCGAGGTCAGCGGCCAGGGCTTCACCGGTGTCAAGCAGACCTGGGGCGCCAAGTGGCTGACCGACCTGTCGGTGAACTGGAAGCTGAACAAGCAGCTGGACCTGAGCTTCGGTGGCCAGAACATCTTCAATGTGCATCCGGACAAATGGAGCGATGCGGCCGGCTTCCCGCTCAATGCGCTGGGCTTCACCTATGGCTGGGAGACCGTGCCCTTCGGCATCAACGGGGCACGCTACTTCGTGCGCGGCAAGTACTCGTTCTGAGCCTGCACGGCTAGACGGTGGTGCGGCCGGTGACCCGGCCGTCCACCACCTCGATCAGGCGGTCACAGCGCGTGGCAAGCTCCGCGTTGTGGGTCACGAAGAGTACCGCCGTGCCGTGCTCGCGATTGAAGCGGCGCAGCAGGTCAAACACTTCGTCTGCGCTCTTGGTGTCGAGGTTGCCAGTGGGCTCGTCGGCCAGCAGCAGGGCCGGGTTCATGGCCAGAGCACGGGCCACGGCCACGCGCTGCTGCTGCCCGCCGCTGAGCCGCCCGGCCGGCTGGTCGATCCATTTCGCCAGGCCGACGCTCTCCAGCAGGCCGGCCGCTCGCTCGCGCATCTCGCGGGTCTGAAATCCGGCCGCGCCCATCATGGGCATCATCACGTTCTCCACGGCCGTGAAGGCGCTGAGCAGGTGGTGGTACTGGAACACGAAGCCGATGGTGTGGCCGCGCAAGCGGGTCAGCGCCGCATCGTCGAGTTCGGTGCTTTCCTGCCCGGTCACGCTCAAGCTGCCGCTGGTCGGCCGGTCCAGCAGGCCGACGATGTTGAGCAAAGTGCTCTTGCCGGAGCCCGAAGGGCCCATCACGGCACAGAACTCGCCCCGCTCGAGCGTGAGGTCGATACCGTGCAGGATCTCGGTCTCGATCGGCGTGCCGACATTGAAGGCCTTGCGCACCTGGCGCAAGGCCACGACCGGTGTGCTTGATTTGCTATCCACGGATGGCCACCACAGGATCAAGCCGCGCGGCACGGCGAGCCGGGGCGTAGGCGGCCAGCAGGCCGGTCACAGTGGCCACCAACAGTGCCACCAGGTAGAGCATGGGGTCGAAGCTGAGCGGGAACAGCGGCGTGCCGTCGGCATTGCGCGCAAACTGCTGCCAGGCCACCAGGGCCAGCCCGCCGATGGCACAGCCCGCCAGGCCACCGCCGCAGGCCAGCAGCCCGCCCTGCAGCAGGAACACGCGCATGACCTGACCCTGCGAGATGCCCATGGCACGCAGGATGCCGATCTCGCGCGACTTCTGCACCACGACCACCACCAGCACGCTGGCGATGCCGAAGGCGACCGACAGGCCGACGAAGAAGCGGATCGCCCGGTTGGCCGTGGTCTGCGCACTGATCGCCGAGAAAAACTGGGCGCTGGCCTTGATCCAGCTGTCGGCCTCCACGCCGGTATCGGCCGCGATGCGCTGCGCCACCTCTTCGGCGGCATAGACGTCCCTGACCGTGACCTCGAGGCTGGTCACCTGGCCACTCAGACCGAGCAAGCTCTGCGCGCCGCGCAAGGGCAGGAACACGCTGCGCTCATTGGCGCCCTTGTTGCCGAGGTCGAAGACGCCGCTGATGTTGAACACCATCACCGCACCGCTGGCGGCACTGAGCCGCAGCTTGTCGCCGACATCCACGGCCAGGTCGCTGGCCAGCTCGGTGCCGATGAGCACGTCGCTGCTCGACAGCCGCGCACTGCCGCGGACAATTTTTTCCGACAGGTCGACGATGCGGAAGTAGCTCTCGGGCTCGATGCCGCTGACCGACACCGCCTTGCTCGCGGTGCCGCGCAGCACCAGCGCCGATCCGGCGGCCACCGGCGTCACCACCCGGACCTGCGGCAACCGTTGGACCTACTCACGCACCGCGCGCCATTGGTCCACCGTGCGCACGCGCTGCTGCGGCGGCTGCACGGTGGTCACCACGCGCTGGTCGGCATCGGCGGCGAGCAGCGGCCGCGTCACGGCGCGCGGCGGCAGCAACTGGATGTGCGCCTGTGCGGACAGCACGCGCTGGATGAAGTTGCCCTGCAGACCGGCCAGCAAGGCCGACATGAACACGATGACGCCGACGCCGATGGCCACGCCGACAACGATGAACAAGGTCTGCAAGCGCCCCTCTCGCAGAAAGCGCAGGGCGACGATCCACTCGAACGGCGCGCGCGGGCGCCAGGCTGTCCAGCTCACGGCGCGGCCACCCTCACCCGGTCACCCACCGCAAGACCAGCCGTGGCCGGCAGCACGCGGTCGCCCGCTGCCAGGCCTTCGAGCACCTCCACCCATCCGCCGGCACGCAGGCCGAGCTTGGGCACGCAGCGCTCGGCCCTGCCCTCCACGACCCGCAGCACCCAGGGCGCGGCCGACGCCGGCTCGCGCAAGGCCGCCACCGGCAGCAGCAGGGCCTGCGGGCGGCGAGCCACCTCGATGTCGATGGACACGGTCATGTCCTGGCGCAGTTCGGCGGGCGGCGCTGGCAGGTCGAACTTCACCTGAACCGCGCCGGTCTGTGCATTCACGCCGGGGTTGATGTAGGCCAGCCGGGCGTCGAAGCGGCGCTGCGGATAGGCATCTGCCGAGGCCAGGGCCGCCTGGCCGAGCGCTAGCAGCCGCAGGTTCTTCTCATCCACATCGGCGACCAGCTGGGTCTGGCCGGCCGGCGACAGCGTCATCAGCAGCTTGCCGGCCTGCACCACGTCGCCGGCCTCCACATTGCGGGCAATGAGCAGGCCCGCCTGCGGCGCGCGAACCCGCGTGTAAGCCAGGCGCGCGGCGGCCGCCGCCGCATTGGCCTCGGCACTGCCCACCGCCGCCACGGCCAGCGCGAACTGGCTGCCGTTCGGCGCCAATGCCTCCAGCGCGCGCTGCGCACTGCGCCACTGGGCGTCGGCCAGTACCAGCGCGCGCTGCGCTTCGTCACGCGCTGCCTGTCCGATGAAGCCTTGGGCAAACAGGGCTTCGGCACGGTCAGCACTGGCACGCGTGGTGTCCAGCGTCGCGGCCGACTGGCGCAGCGCCAGCTCGGCCTGGGGCCGCTGCAATTCCTCCAGCTGGCGCCGCTGAGCCCGGGCCTGCACCAGGGCTGCGTCGGCCTGGGCCAGCGCGGCCTGTGCCTCGGCGGGGTTGAGCGCCACCAGCAGGTCGCCGGCCTTCACCGCCTGGCCCTCGCGCACCGGCACCTCCAGCACGGTGCCGGTGATCTGGGCCGCGATGTCGGCGCGGTGCGGCGTCTCGACATGGCCGCTGACCACCACGGTCTGCACCAGGTCCTGGCGGCGCAGTTCCAGGGTCTCTAGCGGCGGCCCTTGCCAAAGGCGCCAACCCAGCGCGGCCAACGCAAGCAGCGCCGCCAGCGCGAGCAGCCGCATCCCGTGCCCTTGTCTCAACCAGTCCCTGCTTGTCGCCACCACGCGCCTCGACCCAAGTTCTTGCAATCCCGCCATTGAATCCGCAAGCAGGCCCTTGGCGCATGACCGCGATCAAGTGCAGCACAAGTGATTCGACCAGTGTTGCATCGGCGGCCGCAACGACGCCTTTACAAACTGCCACTAGGATCCGCGCCATGCTGATGAAGACCCTGCTCATGGCCGCGGCCGGCCTTCTGCTTGCCGCCAGCGCCATCGCACAAACCGACCACGCGGCCACGGCCGAGGTGAAGGTCCGCCTGATCAGCCCGGCGAGCAGCGTGCAGCCGGGCCAGAAACTCCTGCTGGCGCTGGAGCAGCGCATCGCGCCGCATTGGCACACCTACTGGATCAACCCGGGCGACTCGGGCCAGGCCACCAGCATCGACTGGTCGCTGCCCGCCGGCGCCAAGGCCGGCCCCATCCAGTGGCCCACGCCCGAGCGCATCGACATCGGCCCGCTTAGCAACTATGGCTACAGCGAGCAGGTGCTGCTGCTCAGCGAGGTGCAGTTGCCGGCCGACCTCAAGCCCGGTGGCACGGCCCGGCTGTCGGCCAGCGTCAGCTGGCTGGTCTGCAAGGATGTCTGCATTCCTCAGGACGCCAAGCTCGCCCTGAGCCTGCCGGTCGCTGCCGAAGCCGTACCTTCGTCGGACGCAGCGCTGATCCAGCAGGCCAAGGCCGCGCTTCCCGCTGCAGCGCCCTGGCCGGTGCAGGTCGTGCAGTCGACAGAGGGCCTGCAAATCAGCTGGCCGGCCCACGCCAATCAGCAACCGGCTGCGCAGTTCTTTGCGGGCGCCTGGGGCCAGGTGCGGCATGCGAGTGCACAAGACCTGCGGCGCGAGGGCTCGCAGTGGCGCTTGCTGGTCAAGCCGGGCGAGACGCCGCTCAAGCTCGGCGAGCGGCTCGAAGGTCTGCTGGTGCTGGGCGAGGGCGCCGCGCGGCGGGGCTACCAATTGAGCAGCTTGCTCGCTGCAGCGCCTCAAGCGGGCTCAAGCAGCAGCGAGGCCGACCTCGGCCTGCTGCCAGCGATCCTCTTGGCACTGCTCGGCGGCCTGGTGCTGAACCTGATGCCCTGCGTGTTTCCGGTGCTGTCGATCAAGGCCTTCAGCCTGGTGCAGCAGGCCCATGGCGAAGCGCGCGAGGCCCGGCAGCATGGCCTGGCGTACACGGCCGGCGTGCTGGCCAGTTTCGCGGCGCTGGCTGGTGCGCTCGTGGCCTTGCGCGCGGCCGGCGGCCAGATCGGCTGGGGCCTGCAGTTCCAGTCGCCGCTGTTCGTGCTCGGTGTGGCCTGGCTGCTGTTCGGGCTCGGCCTGTCGCTGTCAGGCCTGCTCCATATCGGCGCCGGCCTCGGTGGGCTGGGTTCAGGTCTTGCTGCGAAGGCTGGCCTGGCCGGCAGCTTCTTCAGCGGCGTGCTGGCGGCCGTCGTGGCCACGCCCTGCACAGCGCCTTTCATGGGCGCGGCCATTGCTTTCGCACTGGCGCAGCCGGCGGTTGAGTTGCTTGCCGTATTCCTGAGCCTGGGCCTCGGACTCGCCCTGCCCTATTTGCTGCTCAGCTGGTGGCCGGCCCTCCAGCGCCTGATGCCGCGCCCCGGCGCCTGGATGGATGTGCTCAAGCAGGGTCTGGCCTTCCCGATGTATGGCGCGGCGATCTGGCTGACCTGGGTGCTGGCTCAACAGCAGGGGCCGCAGGGTGTGTTGCTGGCGCTCTCCGGCATGGCATTGATCGCACTGGCGGCCTGGCTGCATGGTGTCAGTCGCGCGGCTTGCGGGCACTGGAAAGTGGTCGGTAGTTTGTCTGCCGTCCTCTCTCTGGCCCTGGTTGTCGTGCTGGCCAGCAGCCTGCAGCCGCAGGCGGCGCAAAGCGTGATCAAGCAGAATTTCGAGGCCTACACGCCGGAACGCCTGGCCACCCTGCGCGAGCAAGGCAAGCCGGTGTTCATCAACCTGACAGCGGCCTGGTGCATCAGTTGCCTGGTCAACGAGCGCGTGGCGCTGTCGTCAACAGAGGTGAAAGCCGCCTTCAGCGAGCTCGGCATCAGCTACCTCAAGGGCGACTGGACCCATCAAGACCCGCAGATCAGCGCGCTGCTGGCCGAACATGGACGCAGCGGCGTGCCGCTCTACCTGTTTTATGCGCCCGGGGCTGCGCCGAAAGTCTTGCCCCAATTGCTGACGCCTGGCATCGTGCTGGACGCCTTGCGCGGCAGGCCCTGAGGCCCAGCCGGTTCCAACTCTTCTTCATCTACCTCTGTCTCGGGAGATTCTCATGAAGCATCTGCAACGCCGTCTGCTGCTGGTCAGCGCCCTCTTCGCTGCCACGGCCGCCACCGGCTTCGCACAGGCCCAGGCCCAGCTGGACCAGGCCGCACCGGCCTTCAGCGCGCGTGGCGCCGATGGCAAAGCCGTAGACCTGGCCAGCTTCAAGGGCAAGACCGTGGTGCTGGAATGGACCAATCACGACTGCCCCTATGTGAAAAAGCACTACAACAGCGGCAACATACCGACTCTGCAGAAGGACGCCGCGGCCAAGGGCGTCGTCTGGCTGCAGGTGATTTCGTCAGCCCCGGGTGAGCAAGGTTTTGTGGAAGGCGCGCAAGCCGCCGAGCTGAACAGCAAGCGCGGCGCGGCACCGAACAACACCCTGCTCGACCCGAGCGGCCAACTCGGCAAACTCTACGGTGCCCAAACCACGCCGCACATCTACATCGTCAGCCCCGAGGGCCAGCTGGTCTACAAGGGCGGCATCGACAGCATCGCCACCAACAAGGTCGAAGACCTGGCGCGCGCCGAGCCGTATGTGAAGCTGGCCTTGGCCGAGGTGGCGGCGGGCCGCAAGCCCAATCCGGCCAACACCAAGCCCTATGGCTGTTCGGTGAAGTACGCGAAGAGCTGAGCGGGATTCAGCCCTCGAAAGACCCTGGCTCCGGACCGCTGACCACGCGGTCGCGCCCGCCCTCCTTGGCTGCGTACAAGGCCTGATCGGCGTTCTTGATCAGGCCTTCGGCAATCAGCCGCGGCTCACGGATGCTCGGATCGATACGCAGCATCGCCACACCGATCGAGGTGGTGACCGGCAACTCGCCGCCGCCCGGCAGGGGCAGGCCATGCTGCGCGATGGCAGAGCGGATGCGCTCTGCAATCTCGGCGGCCTGGACGCCGCTGGTGCGCGGCAAGAGCACGACGAACTCTTCGCCACCCCAACGCGCAATCGTGTCGCCCAAGCGCAGTTGCCCCTGGATCAGCTGCCCCACCTGGCGCAGTACCGCATCGCCAGCACCGTGGCCATGGCCGTCGTTGATGCGCTTGAAATGGTCGATGTCCAGGAACATGCAGGCCAGCGGCTGGCGGTAACGGATGCTGAGGCTGATCTCGACCAGTTGGCGATGCTCGAAATAGCGGCGGTTGTGCACGCCCGTCAGCGCGTCCGTCAGGCCGGCGCGCTTGACGCGCTCCTGGTTCAGGGCGCTTTCCAGGCAGACCGAGACGATGGCGCTCAGCCGCTCCAGGAACTGGGTGCCGGCGCCGGCTTCATAGCGCTGCGGGTCGGTGCTGCCGAAATGCAGGCTGCCTATCAGCTGGCC
Organism: Paucibacter sp. JuS9; assembly: GCF_044043925.2. Lineage (NCBI taxonomy): Bacteria > Pseudomonadati > Pseudomonadota > Betaproteobacteria > Burkholderiales > Sphaerotilaceae > Roseateles > Paucibacter sp. JuS9. Next base: position 1,354,057 of record NZ_CP194172.1, on the reverse strand, counting down.
GTGGCGGGACAGCGGCAGCAAGGCCACTGAACGCAGCATGCCCACCGGCATCGCGCTGAACAGCCCGGCGTGGCGCGCGGGGTCGAACCGGCCCAACCAGGGCTTCCAGGGCAAGGCATGCAGCGCCTGCAGCGGCGCCGCGGTGTCCAGCAGGCGAAGGCCGGCGCTCAGTGTGCTGTCGCTCGGCTGCTCGAGCTGCAGCAGGCGACGGGTTTCGCCTTCGCTGTCCACCAGGGCAACGCCAATCTGCTCCACACCGAAGGCCGCCCGGTACTCGCCCAGCAGCATGCGCAAAAGCTCAAGCAAGGAGCCGGCACCGATCAGCTGGTGTTCCAGCTGGTCGAAGCGGCGCATCTTTTCTTCATTGGCCCGCGCCGCTTGCAAGAGCGCGTCAAGCTGGCGCTTGAGCGCCTGGTTCTCGGCCTTGAGTTGATCGATCAGCATCGTGCCAGGGGCAGTCGGGGTGCGAAGGACCCCGACTGTACGGCCTGAAGCCCGCTACCCAATCAGCCCAGGTGCTTCCTGAAGTGGGCAATCGTGCGATCCCAGGCCAGCTTGGCAGCCGCAGCGTCGAAACGCGGCGTGGTGTCGTTGTTGAAGCCGTGCTGGGTGCCGGCATAGACATAGGCTTCATAGCGAGCGCCGGCGGCCTTCAGCGCCTCTTCGTACTTGGGCCAGCCGGCGTTGATACGCTCGTCGGTGCCGGCAAAGTTGATCAAGAGCGGCGCTTTGATCTTGGCCACGTCCTCGGTCGGCGGGTTGCCGCCATAGAAGGGCACGGCTGCCGCCAGATCCGGTATCTGCGTCGCCAGGAAGTTCGCCATGCCGCCGCCGTAGCAGAAGCCGACCACGCCGACCTTGCCGTTGCCCTCGGGCAAGGCCTGCAGCGCGCGGACTGCGGCAATGAAGTCTGCCTTGGTCTTGCCCTGGTCGAGCTTGCCGAACAGCTCGCGGGCCTTGTCTTCATCGCCCGGATAGCCGCCCAGCGGCGCCAGGGCATCTGGCGCGAAAGCGAGGAAGCCATCAAGCGCCAGGCGGCGGGTGATGTCTTCGATATGCGGATTCAGGCCGCGGTTCTCATGCACGACCAGCACCACCGGCAGCTTGCCCTTGGCACTGGCCGGCTTGGCCAGGTAGCCGCTGACCTGGCCATTGCCCTGAGGCGAGTCGAAACCCTGCTTGCGGGTGGCGATGCGGGTGTCATCCGGCTTGACTTGCTGTGCCTGTGCGAACTGCGGCGTCAGCGATGCAAGCAGCGCCGTGGCGGCGGCAGTACTGCCGGCAATGCCAGCAGCGCGGTCGATGAAAGCGCGACGATTGATGTCGCCGTGCACGAACTGGTCGAACAGTTGCAAAACCTCTGGCTGGAAGTCCTTGGCGGTCAGGCGTGTCATCGAAATGCCCTGGATGTACTGGGGCCGACAGAATAATCATGCCGACAGCGCGAACAATGAGGGTTGCCACCGCGGCCGGGTAAAGCTGTGCAAACCTTGGGTAAGCTGCGCACCATCGCGTCATCCAAGGAATCCGCATGAGCCTCAACCGCCGCCACGCCGTCGCCCTGCTTGCCCTCTCCGCCACGATGTCGGGTCTGCCAAGCGCCCATGCCGACCAGCTCGACGACATCAAGAAGAAGAGCGAACTGGTGGTCGGTGTGCTGGGCACCGACGAGCCCAACAGCTTCATCGACGCCAAGACGCGCGAGTTTGTCGGCTATGAGGTCGACCTCGCCCATGCGCTGGCCGCCAAACTGGGCGTGAAGCTCAAGCTCAAGCAGCTCGCGGTGGCAGCACGCATTCCCGAGCTGCAGCAAGGCCGCGTGGACCTGCTGGCCGCGTCCCTCACCCACACCAAGGAACGCGAAGCGGTCATCGACTTCTCGCTCACCACCTTTGTCACCGGCCAGAAGGTGATGGTCAAGAAAGCCAGCGGCATCACGGCCGTGCCGCAGCTGTCCGGCAAGAAGGTGGTGACGGTCAAGGGCGGCACGCAGGAACCCAATATCCGCAAGGCCGTGCCCAATGTGGACGTGGTGACCTTCGAGACCGGCCCGCAGGCCTTCCAGGCGCTGCAGCAGGGCAAGGGCCTCGCCCTGGTGAACGACGAGGTCTCGCTGCTCGACCAGTTCGCCAAGCTGGGGCCCTTGCAGGCGCAATACCAGATCCTCGACCAGAACCTGAGCGTCGAGCCGCTGGCCATCGGCATCAAGAAGGGCGAGGCCAAGCTCAAGGCACAGGTCGATGGCGTGCTGCGTGAGCTGGAGAAGAGCGGTGAGGCAGATAGGCTGTTCAACAAATGGTACGGCCCGACGAGCAAGCTGAAGTTCCCGCGCCGCACCTTCAAGATCGACTCGGACAAGGTGGACGGCTGAACGCCCCATGCCCCATCTCGATTTCAGCGCCCTGCTGCAAGGCCAGTACCTGGAATGGCTGCAGGCCGGCTTTCTCTTCTCGCTGCAGCTCACCGGGCTGACGCTGCTGCTGGCGCTGCCACTGGCCGTTGTCGTCGCGCTCTTGCGCCTGGCCCCTTCGAAGGCGGCGCGCGCCTTGGGATTCGCCTTTGTCGAAGCCATCCGCAACATCCCGCTGCTGGTCCACATGCTGTTCTGGTACTTCGGCGCGCCGGAGCTGCTCCCTGAGAACATCAAGACCTGGCTGTATGCAGCCAATATTGAAGCGGCCGCCGCACTGATCGCCCTGACGCTCTACACCGCAGCCTACATGGCCGAGGACGTTCGCTCCGGCCTGCGCGCCGTGCCGGAAGGCCAGTTGCAGGCGGCACGCGCGCTGGGCCTGTCCTTCCTCGGCGGCATGCGCTTCGTGGTGCTGCCTCAGGCCTTGCGCATCACCGTGCCGCCGCTGATCTCGCAGACGCTGAACCTCTGGAAGAACACCAGCATTGCCACCGTCATCGGCGCGGCTGAATTGATGTACCAGGCCCAGCGGGTGGAGACGGCCAGCTTTCGCGGCTTCGAGACCTTTGCTGTGGTCACCGTGGCCTACCTCGGCATCAGCCTCTTCATCACCGCGCTGGCCTGGGGCTTCCAGCAGCGCTATCCGGTGCGGGTAGCCAGATGATGGAACTCGTCGATACCTACTGGCTGTACTTTCTGGTTGGCCAGTATCCGAACGGGCCGCTGGGGGGTTTGGCGTTGACGCTGGTGCTTGCCAGCCTCGGCCTGCTGCTCGCGCTACCGCTGGGCATCCTGCTCGGGCTCGGGCGCGTCAGCCCGCTGGCCTGGGTACGCATCCCGGTATCCAGCCTCGTCTTCGTCGTGCGTGGCACGCCGCTCCTGATGGTGGTGTTCTGGGCCTATTTCTTCCTGCCGGTGATCACGGGTTCGAAGACCAACCAGTTCAACACCATGCTCGCGGCGCTCGTGCTGTTCGACGCTGCCTATCTCGCCGAGATCGTGCGGGCAGGCCTGCAGGCGCTGCCGGGCGGGCAAATGCAGGCCGCGCGGTCCCTCGGCCTGAGCTATGCGCAAGCGATGCGCCTGGTGCTGCTGCCGCAGGCCTTGCGCCACATGCTGCCCTCGCTCGTCAACCAGTTCGTCTCGACGATCAAGCAGACATCGCTGGGCACCATCATCGGCCTGTCGGAACTCAGCTACATCGCCAACCAGATCAATGCGCAGGTGCTGGTCAAGCCGGCCGAGATCTTCGCCACGCTGGCCCTCACCTACTTCATCCTTTGCTTCGGCCTCTCGCGCATCGCCTATGCGCTGGAGACCCGCCTGAGCGCGCGCCCGCAGCCCTGACACCGCGCCGGGGAAGCCCCGCTGAAGCGGCGGGCCGACGCGCCGCGGCAAATGAAGTCCAATACAGCCATGCAAGACTCAAATCCGCTGGAAGACCGCCTCACCGAGCTGGAGATCAAGGCCAGCTACACGGAAGACCTGCTCGACCACCTGAACGCCACCGTGGCCCGCCAGCAGCAGCAGATCGACCTGCTGGTGCGCGAGTTGGTGGAGCTGCGCAAGCAGCAGCCCGAGGCCGGGCCCGGCGCCGCGCGCAGCCTGCGCGACGAGTTGCCCCCTCATTACTGAGGCCCCGACTCAGGGCTTGCGGTCAGCCGCCCAGGCCAGGAACTGCTGCAGCGGCATCGCCTTGCCGTAGAGCCAGCCCTGCCCTTCATCGCAGCCGGCATCTCGCAGGAGTGCGGCCGTGGCTTCGTCCTCGATGCCTTCGGCCACGACCGAGAGCTGCAGCCCATGGGCCAGCTTGATCATGGCCTGCGTGATCAGGCGATCTTCCTCGCTGGACACCATCTCGGCCACGAAGGTGCGGTCGATCTTGATGGCGGCCAGGGGCAGGCGGCGCAGATAGGCCATCGATGAATAGCCGGTGCCGAAGTCATCCACCTCGACCGCAAAACCCATCCCGGCCAGGCGCGCCACCACCTCGCTGGCGCGGGCCGGGTCGCTCATCAGCGCGGTCTCGGTGATCTCCAGGCGCAGCCGGCGCGGCGCGAGGCCATGGCTGGCCAGCAGCTGCTGCAGCTTGTCGGGGAACTGCACGTCCATCAGGTTGTAGGTGGACACATTGATGCTGATGCTGATGCCGAGGCCCACGGCATCGAACTGTTCTAGCTCGGCGATGGCCCGCCTTGCCACCCACATCGTCAGCCGCTCGATCAGGTCGCCGTTCTCGGCCACCTGCACGATCCGGTCGGGCGCAATCCAGCCATGGATAGCATGCGGCCAGCGCAGCAGGGCCTCGCAGCCACTGAGCTGGCCCGTCGCCAGCGAAAGCTTGGGTTGCAACCAGAGCTGCAGCTCCTCGCCCTCCAGCGCGCGGCTCAGGTCGGCCAATAGTTCCATCGCCTTCGGGCCGGCACCCTGCATTTCGGGCGTGTAGCGAGCCCGCTGCGCCTGCGTCTCGACGGCCTGCTGCAAGGCCAGATCGGCACAACGCAAGAGTTCACCGGCGCTCTGAGCATGGTCGGGATACTTGGCGCTGCCGGCGCGGGTCCGCATGATCAGCGTCAGGCCACCGAGTTCAACCGGCTCCTGCAGCGCCTCCTGGATGCGGTTGGCCGCCTCGCGCGCCATGCCCGGCGCCAGATGGCCGGGGTTGACGATGGCCAGCTCATCCTCGCCCAGGCGGTAGGTCTGGCAACCGAGCGATGTGGCCAGGCCGTCCGCCTTGCTGGCCAGCAACTGCACCAGGCGGTCGCCGTTGGCGCGGCCCAGCGCATGATGGACCTGCTCCAGCTGCCGCAGCTTCAAGAGCATCAGGCCCATGCCTGCGGGCTCGGCCTGGCCATTGCGCTCGTTCATCAGCTCCTGCAGGTCCAGCAAGAGCTTGTGGCGGTTGGGCAGGCCGGTCAGCGCGTCATGCAGGGTGCGATGGCGCAGCTCGATCACATGATGCGCATTGGCCAGGGCCACGGAGAAGGTGGTGGCGATCAGCTCGAAGGCTTCCAGGTCCTCTTCGCGCAAGGCATTGCGGTCGCGCAGCCACAGCGTCACCGTGCCGATGGCCTGGCCCTCGTGGATCAAGGGAATGCCCACGGCGCAGCGCACGCCTCGCGCCGCCGCGACCTTGCCGGTGCTTGTGCTGGCTTGTGCCGATTGCTCGAAATTGGGAATCTGGACGATATGCCCTGCCGCTATCGCGGCCCCCGAGACCGTGCCCTCGACGGGCAGGCGCCTGCGCTCGGGCGTGAACACCTGCTCCAGACCCTCGCCATCGAAAGCCACCAGGTCCACCACGCGTGCCTGCGCGTTGTAGGTGAAGAAAGCGGCTCGCATGCCCGGGTAGAACAGCAGCAGCTTGGACAAGGCCAGGCGCGCCAACTGCTCCACGGAATGGTCACGGCCCAGCTCGGGCGCGATGCTCAGCAGCAGCGCCTGCAATTCGCCACGGCGACGCAGTTCGCTGAACAGCCAGAGCTGGCCGATCAGGTCCACCAGGTCGGCAGCAAAACCGATCTCGGTCTCGCTCCATTCGCGCTTCTGGCCGCGCTGCTCCAGGCACAGCACGCCAGCCAGCTCGCCGCGATGCCGCAGGGTGGCATCCAGCAGCGAGACCACGCCCTGCGGCTCGAAATAGGACTTCAGCAGCTCCTGGCAGTCCGCATGCTGGCTGACATCATTGACCGGCAGCACGCGGTACCGGCCCAGCGCGGCGATGTAGACGGGGCAGCTGTCGCCATCGATGACCTGACCTTCCATGCCCGGGCCTGGCTTGTCCGCGTCCACCGCCGCCACGCAAGCGAGATTGGACGAGGTGGCCGACTCGCGCAGCCAGAGAGTCGCAATGCTGAGATGGGCATGCTGGACCGCCACCTGCAGCAGGTGCCGGGCAGCATCGACGAACGGCCGCTGCCACAGCTCGCCGTCCTTGAGCAGGGCAACGATGAGGTCGCGTACCAGCGGGCCGGTCAATTTGTGCGGCATGGCCGGTGATGGTACTTGAGCAATGACTGGGTTGATTTCAATCAACTCAGTGCATCATGATCTTGCTCAAACTAGTGTGATGCCGGTACGACAAGAACAAGGCCAGCGGCCGGCCTAACAAAGGAAGGACCTGTCATGCGCCACAACGGCACGATCACCGGCCAGGAACACCAGTTCCCCGACGGAGCGACGCTTGTCTCGACCACCGACCTGAAAGGCCGCATTCTTCATTGCAACAGCGCCTTCGTGGAGCTAAGCGGTTTTTCACGCGAGGAGCTGCTGGGTCAGCCCCACAACCTGATACGTCACCCGGACATGCCCGAGGAAGCCTTCCGGGATCTCTGGCAGACAGTGGCCGACGGTCACCCCTGGACCGGCCTCGTGGTCAATCGCCGCAAGGATGGCGGGCATTACTGGGTCAAGGCCAATGTCACGCCGCTGCTCGAAGGCGGCAAGCCGGTCGGCTATATGTCGGTGCGCACCCAGCCCAGCCGCGCCGAAATCGAAGGCGCACAGGCGCTGTACCGCCAGCTCCGCGGCGAAGAGCTGGCCGGCCAACCGCTGAGCCTGCGGCTGCATCAGGGCGCGCTGGTGCGCATCGGCTGGCACGGCCGCCTTGATCGCGCCATTGAGCTGCTGGGCCGTCACCGGCAAGCGGCGCTGCCCGTGAGCCTCTCGCTGCTGGTGTATGTCTGCGCGAGCGTGATCGGCCAGCAATGGTGGGGCTATGCCCTTGCGCTGCTCCTGGCAATGGCCGTGCACCTGTGGCAGTCGCAGCTGGTGCTGGCGCCCATGAAGGCGCTGGTCCATTTCGCCAACTGCATGGCGGCAGGCGACCTGACGCAAAGCCTGCATGCGCATCGCAAGGACGCCATTGGCGAGCTCGAAACGGCACTGAACCAGTTGAATGTGAACCTGCAATCCATCGTCGGCGATGCCCGACGCGAGGTGCACCAGATCGATCTGTCGATCAACGAAATCGCCACCGGCAATGTGGAGATGTCGAGCCGCACCGAAGCGCAGGCCAGCAATCTTCAACAGACCGCGGCCTCGATGGAGCAGATCACCGGCGCGGTGCGCAACAACGCCGATGGCGCCGAACAGGCCGCGCGCCTGGCCACGCAGACCGCAGGCGAAACAGAGCGCAGCGCCGTCGCCGTGCGCGAGATGAGCGCCACCATGCAGACCATCCGCGAGGCCTCGCGCCGCATCGACGAGATCACGGGCGTGATCGACAGCATCTCCTTCCAGACCAATATCCTGGCGCTGAATGCGGCCGTGGAAGCGGCCCGTGCCGGCGAGTCGGGCCGCGGTTTTGCTGTCGTGGCGGCCGAGGTGCGTGCCCTGGCCCAGCGCACGACGACAGCCGCCAAGGAGATCCGGACCCTGGTCGAGCATTCAGACGCCACCATCGCGACCGGCGTGCGCCAGTCCGAACAGGTGGCCGAGATCATTGCGCGCACGGTCGACCATGTGGGCCAGGTCTCGCAACTGGTCACCGGCATCAGCGGCGCCTCGCGCGAACAGCTCAGCGGCATCACGCAGATCAACGAGGCGGTGGCCCAACTCGACGGCCTCACCCAGCAGAACGCTGCCATGGTGGAGCAGCTGGCCGCTTCGGCCGGTGCCAGCCGCGAACGGGCCCAGATCCTGGCCGACTCGGTCAAGGTGTTCACGCTCGACGTGCGTGACCGCCAGCGCGCCATGCCCGATGCGGTCTCCCTGCGCCGAGCCTCCAAGGCCGCCTAATCCCGGCCGAGTAATTTGCTTATTCCAGATAAGCAAATACAAAAACTGTCGTTTGGTGAATATGCAATGGCGGGCAGGATGCGGGCCTTCTCAAGCCCACTCTTGCCCGCCATGCTTCGCACCTCGATCCTGTCACTAGCCAGCCTGCTGACCTTTGGCGCCGCCATGGCCCAGCCCGCCGAAAGCGTGCTGCTGAATGCGTCCTACGACGTCAGCCGCGAGCTCTACAAGCAGGTCAACCCGGCCTTTGCCGCGGCCTGGAAGGCCAGGACCGGCCACACGCTGACGATCAACCAGTCGCATGGCGGTTCCAGCAAGCAGATCGGCGCGGTGATCGGCGGCATGGAAGCCGATGTGGTGACCATGAACCAGGCGACCGACATCGATGCCCTGGCCGAGAAGGGCCTGACGCCGGCCGACTGGCGCAAGCGCTTCCCCAATGGCGCCGCGCCATACAGCTCCACCATCCTGTTCCTGGTCCGCAAGGGCAACCCCAAGGGCATCAAGGACTGGGCCGACCTGGCCAAGCCGGGCACCAGCGTCATCATCCCCAACCCCAAGACCTCGGGCAACGGCCGCTACAGCTATCTCGCCGCCTGGGGCAGCGTGATTGCCAATGGCGGCAGCGAGGCGCAGGCCCGCGAGCTCGTGAGCAAGATCCTCGCCAATGTGCCGGTGCTGGACGGCGGCGGCCGCGGCGCGACCACGACCTTCACCCAGCGCAACATGGGTGACGTGCTGCTGACCTTTGAATCCGAGGCCGAGCTGATCGAGAACGAGTTCGGCAAGGGCCTGTTCGACGTGGTCAACCCCAGGGCGTCGATCGAGGCCGATGCGCCGGTGGCCCTGGTCGACAAGGTGGCCGCCAAGAAAGGCACGACCGCTGTGGCCAAGGCCTACCTGGATTTCCTGTACACACCCGAAGCCCAGGAGCTGATCGCCAAGAACAACTTCCGCCCCCGCGACCCGGCCGTGTTCAAGCGCCATGCCCAGCGTTTTGCCGACATCAAGCTGTTCAGCGTCGACCAGGTGCTGGGCGGTTGGGCCCAGGTCAGCAAGCAGCACTTTGCCGATGGCGGCCAGTACGACCAGATCGTGGCCAACATCAAGCGCTGATCGAAACTCGACATGACGACCGCCGTCCTGGCTGCGCCGCTGGCGCAGCAACCCACCAAGAAGCGAAAGGCTCGCCGAGTGCTGCCGGGCTTTGGCCCGACCATGGGCTTCACGCTCTTCTATCTCTCGCTGCTGGTGCTGATCCCGCTCTCGGCGGTCTTCATCAAGTCGGCCGGCCATGGCTTCGATGCATTCTGGGCCGCGGCCACCGCGCCGCGCGTGATCGCCTCGTACAAGCTGAGCTTCGGCGCCTCGCTGCTGGCCGCCTCGATCAACCTGGTCTTCGGCCTGATCCTGGCCTGGAGCCTGGTGCGCTATGAGTTTCCGGGAAAGAAGCTGGTGGACGCGCTGATCGACCTGCCTTTCGCCCTGCCCACGGCCGTGGCCGGCATCGCGCTGACCGCCCTCTACGCCAAGAACGGCTGGATGGGCCAGTGGCTGGAGCCGCTCGGCATCAAGGTGGCGTTCACGCCGCTCGGGATCCTGGTCGCGCTGATCTTCATCGGCCTGCCCTTCATCGTGCGCACGGTGCAGCCGGTGCTGGAGGACATGGAAACCGAGCTGGAAGAAGCGGCCGCTTCGCTGGGTGCGCACCGCTGGCAGACCTTCCGCCTGGTGGTGCTACCCACACTGACCCCGGCCCTGCTGACCGGCTTTGCGCTGGCATTCGCACGCGCTGTGGGTGAGTACGGCTCGGTGATTTTCATTGCCGGCAACCTGCCCATGGTCAGCGAAATCACGCCCTTGATGATCATCTCCAAGCTGGAGCAATACGACTACACCGGCGCCACTGCCATAGCCGCGGTGATGCTGATCTTCTCGTTCACGCTGCTCCTGGGCATCAACGGCCTGCAAGCGTGGAGCTCCAAGCGCAATGGCCAGGAGGGCCGCAAGTAATGTCCACCGCCCTCTCCATTTCCGCGCGACAGCAAGGTTGCTACCAAAGCAACCCGGCCACGCGTGAGCAGCCCTGGGTGCGCTGGACCCTCCTGGGCCTGGGACTCTCATTCTTCGCCCTCTTTCTGCTGCTGCCGCTGATCGCTGTTTTCAGCGAGGCGCTGCGCAAGGGTTGGGATGTCTATTTCGCGGCGCTGGTCGAGACCGATGCGCTCTCGGCGATGAAGCTGACGCTGATCGCCGCAGCCATTTCGGTGCCGGTCAATCTGGTGTTCGGCGTCAGCGCCGCCTGGGCGATTGCCAAGCACGACTTCCGCGGCAAGCAATTGCTGATCACGCTGATCGACCTGCCCTTCTCGGTCTCGCCGGTCGTCGCCGGCCTGATCTATGTGCTGCTCTTTGGCGCGCAAGGCTGGTTCGGGCCCTGGTTGCAGGAACATGACTGGAAGATCGTGTTCGCCGTGCCCGGCATCGTGCTGGCAACGGTGTTCGTGACCTTCCCCTTCATCGCCCGCGAACTGATCCCCTTGATGCAGGCCCAAGGCCGCGACGAGGAAGAAGCCGCCACGGTGCTGGGTGCCTCGGGCTGGCAGACCTTCTGGCGCGTGACCCTGCCCAATGTGAAGTGGGGCCTGCTCTACGGCGTGATCCTTTGCAATGCGCGCGCCATGGGCGAGTTCGGTGCGGTGTCGGTGGTCTCCGGCCACATCCGCGGCATGACGAACACACTGCCCCTGCACGTTGAAATTCTCTACAACGAGTACCAGTTCGCGGCGGCCTTCGCTGTGGCATCGCTGCTGGCGCTGCTCGCGCTGGTGACACTCGTTCTCAAACAGTTTGTCGAATGGCGTGCCCACGCCCAAGTCAAGGAAGCGCCATGAGCATCCAGGTCAAGAACATCCACAAGAGCTTCGGCGCCTTCACCGCACTGGGCGACGTCACGCTGGATTTCCCCACCGGCGAACTGGTCGCGCTGCTCGGCCCCTCGGGCTGCGGCAAGACCACGCTCTTGCGCATCATTGCCGGCCTGGAAACGGCCGACCGGGGCCAGGTCTTGCTCGATGGCGAAGACGCCTCCGACACCCATGTGCGCGAGCGCCAGGTCGGCTTCGTGTTCCAGCACTACGCGCTGTTCCGCCACATGACGGTGTTCGAGAACGTGGCCTTCGGCCTGCGCGTCAAGCCGCGCGGCCAGCGGCCGTCCGAGGTTGAGATCCGCCGCAAGGTGCACGACCTCCTGAAGCTGGTGCAGCTCGACTGGCTGGCCGACCGCTACCCGCCGCAACTCTCCGGCGGCCAGCGTCAACGCATTGCCCTGGCCCGCGCCCTGGCCGTGGAGCCGCGCGTGCTGCTGCTCGACGAGCCTTTCGGCGCGCTGGACGCCAAGGTGCGCAAGGAACTGCGCCGCTGGCTGCGCCGCCTGCATGACGAGCTGCACATCACCAGCATCTTCGTCACGCATGACCAGGAAGAAGCGCTGGAAGTGGCCGACCGCGTGGTGCTGATGGACCATGGCAAGGTCGAGCAGGTTGGTTCGCCGCAAGAGGTCTACGAACACCCCGCCACGCCTTTCGTCTACGGCTTCCTCGGCGCGGTGAACCGCTTCGAGGGCCGGGCTGACGGCGGCATCATCCATGTCGGCGACCAGCAGCTGGTCAGCGGCAGTGGCCAGATCAGCAGCGGCGCGGTGCAGGCCTATGCCCGACCGCATGAGCTGCAGATCCATACCGACCCGACGGCTGACGGCCTCTTGGCAACGGTTGAACGCGTCTTGAGCTTCGGCGCTGCGGCCCGTGTCGAACTGACTGGCCGTGATGGCCAGCCGCTGGAAGCCGAACTGAGCCGTGAACAGGCGCTGGCCTTGAATCTGCAAAGCGGTCAATTGGTCCGGTTGAACACCTCACGCCTCAGCGTGTTTGAAGTCGCGGCGGCTTGAGAAAATCATGAACTTCCAGCAACTCCGCATCATCCGGGAGGCGGTCCAGCAGAACTTCAACCTGACCGAGGTGGCCAATGCGCTGTTCACCTCGCAGTCGGGCGTGTCCAAGCACATCAAGGACCTGGAAGATGAATTGGGCGTGGAGCTGTTCGTGCGGCGCGGCAAGCGCCTGCTGGGCCTGACTGCACCTGGCAAGGAGCTGGCGGTCATCGTCGAGCGCATGCTGCTGGACGCCAGGAACATCAAGCGACTGGCCGATCAGTTCGCCGACGCGGAGGTGGGCCAGCTGACCATCGCCACCACGCACACGCAGGCCCGCTATGCCTTGCCGCAGGTGGTGGCGCGCTTCAAGGCTGCGTTCCCCAAGGTGCACCTCGTGCTTCTGCAGGCGAACCCAGCGGAGATCGTCGAACTGCTGCAGGCCGGCCAGGCCGACATCGGCATCGCCACCGAGGCGCTGGACCAGAACCCCGCCTTCGTGACCTTCCCGTTCTACGACTGGCAGCATGCGGTCGTCGTGCCGACCGGTCATGCGCTGGCCGCACAGGACCTGACGCTGGAGCTGCTGGCCGAACAGCCTCTGATCACCTATCACGAGGGCTACACGGGCCGCGGTCGAATTGACGCGACCTTTGCGGCAGCCGGACTGGCTCCGGACATCGTGATGTCGGCACTCGATGCCGACGTGATCAAAACCTATGTGCAGGTGGGCCTGGGCATCGGCATCGTCGCATCGATGGCTTTCGAACCGCAGCGCGATGCCGGCCTCGTGCTGTTGAACGCCGGGCATCTGTTCCCCTCCAACACCACGCACCTGGCCCTCAAGCGCGGCCACTACCTGCGCGGCTATGCCTACCGCTTCCTGCAGGAATGCGTGGCCGAGCTGACCGAGGACGCGGTTCGCGAGGCGCTGGGCACCGAGGCCTGAGCTGGCAATCGGTTCATCGCCGATTTTCAGGGGACGGCAACCGGCACATTGCTGCCATTCGTTTTCTTGTTCCTCGGTTGGTCGAAGATCAGGCCGCCAGCGGGTTCCCCTGCGCTCGTGTCCCCCGGCCCTGGCTGCGCCAGGTCCTCCTCCTTTACCTCGCTTCGGGAAACCCACTGCCGTCCTGATCCGCACCGCCGTGGCCTTCGCCTGGTGGCATGCGCAGGTTCGGCCGAGGGTGTCGGGTGAGGGTTTGGGCGAGGTAGAGGAGGAGGATCGGGCGAAGCCCGGTCCGGGGGACAGGAGCACAAGCCCTCACCCGATGGCCTCGGCAGCGCGAAAGAAGGAACGAGCGTGTGGCTGCTCAGTGCCGAACACGGCCATCTGGGTGGGCGGTGCCCCATATGCGCCGAGCGCCTAAGCAGGTGCGAAACGCGTCGTTCTCCGCGAGACGCGCCACTCCTACGCTAGAGGCTTCTTCATCAGCCACGAGCGCATCAGGAGTCCTGCCATGAGCATCACCGCCATCAATGTCCGCAACCAGTTCCGCGGCACGATCAAGGAAGTCATCGAAGGCCCGGTCGTCTCCGAGGTCGACGTGCTGACGCCCAGCGGCCTCATCGTCACCTCGGTGATCACCACCCGCTCGGTCAAGGAGCTGGGTCTCGTGCCCGGCAAGGAAGTCGTGGCCCTGGTCAAGTCGACCGAGGTCTCGATCGCCACGCTGTGAGGCGAGCGCCATGAAGACGCCTCGATTGCTGATCATCCCCGGCCTGCGCGACAGCGGTCCCACCCATTGGCAGAGCTGGCTGCAGCAGCAATACCGCGACTCGCGGCGGGTACAACAGCGCGACTTTGCATCGCCCGATCTTGAGCGCTGGGCCGACCGCATCCAGCGAACGCTGGAGCATGCCGGCGATGCGCATGAATGGATTGCCGTGGCACACAGTTTCGGATGCCTGGCGCTGGCTCGCCACCTGGCCGACCAACCCGACTCGCCGATTCGCAGCGCCTTGCTGGTGGCGCCGGCCGAACCGGACCGCTTCGGCCTCGCGGAAAGTCTGCCGCACGGCCGCCTGGACCGCTCGGTCAGCGTGATCGCCAGCCAGAGCGACCCCTGGATGAGCGCCAGCAGCGCCCTGCGCTGGGCCACACGCTGGGGAGCCAGCTACAGCAACCTCGGCGACGTCGGCCACATCAACGCCGAGTCGGGCTTCGGTCCCTTTCCTCTGGCCAAGCGCTGGGTCGAGGCGGCGCGCTCGCGTGCCGCGCGGGAGCAGCGACCGCTGCATGCGGATTTTCGGGAATGGCAATTCGCCTTGTGAGGAAATGCTCAGCAATATTTCTTGGAGGACAGATCAGGGCTCGCTCGCAAAAATTCAAAACGAATAAGACAGCGAGCCTTCAGTGAATTTCCAACAACTCCGATCCGTCCGCGAGACCCAGCGTCGCGGTTTCAACCTGACCGATGTGGCGCAAGCCCTGCACACCTCGCAACCCGGCGTGAGCCGCCAGATCCGCGAGCTGGAGGACGAGCTGGGCATCGCCATCTTCCACCGCAGCGGCAAGCGACTGACCGGGCTGACCGAGCCGGGACGCCAGGTCTTGCCCATCGTCGAGCAACTGCTCCTGCATGCAGAGAACCTGAAGCGCGCCGGCGCCGACTTCGCTCGCGCCAGCAGCGGCACTTTGCGCATCGCTGCCACCCACAGCCAGGCCCGCTACGCACTGCCGCCGGTGGTGCGCGATTTCCGCGCCCAGCATCCCGAGGTGGAGTTGCAATTCCAGCAAGGCTCGCCTCAGCAGGTCGCGCGCCTCTTGCTGGACGGCGAGGCCGACATCGGCATTGCCACTGAAGCACTCGCGCTGCACGAAGAGCTCCTGGCCCTGCCCTGCTACCGCTGGACGCACAGCGTGATCCTGCCACTGGGCCACGAGCTCTCGATGGGTGAGCTGACGCTGGAGCGACTGGCGGCCTATCCCATCATCACCTATGAGGTCGGCTACACCGGCCGCGCGCATATCGACGCCGCGCTTGCCCAAGCCGGGCTGCCGCTCAAGGTGGTGCTCTCGGCCATGGATGCCGACGTCATCAAGACCTATGTAGAGCTGGGCATAGGCGTGGGCATCGTGGCCTCGATCGCCTACGACGAGGAACGCGACGCGCATCTGCATGCCATCGATGCGCGCCATCTGTTCGCCGACAACATGACCCGCCTGGCCTTGCGCCGTGACGCCTATCTGCGTGACTACGCCTACAGCTTCATCGAGACCTTCGCGCCACCGCTGAACCGCCGAGCCGTTGATGAGGCCCGCTGAAGCGAGCTGAAGAAAAAGCAAAGCAGAACTTCTTGGTTCACGGCTGCAGCCGTGCTTCCTACAGTTCGAACATCCCCTTCCTAACCTTGCTGACGAGGACCATGAAAGCTACACGTACCCTGATTGGCGGCCTTCTGGCGGCCGCCGCCCTGCTCTCCGGCACCGCCCATGCCGGCACCGCCCTGCTCAACGTCTCCTACGACCCGACCCGCGAGCTCTACCAGGACTTCAATGCCGCCTTCACCAAGCAATGGAAGGCCAAGACCGGCGAGGACCTCACGGTCAAGCAGTCGCATGGCGGCTCGGGCAAGCAGGCCCGTTCGGTGATCGATGGCCTGGATGCCGACGTGGTGACGCTGGCCTTGGCCTACGACATCGACGCGCTGCATGACAACGGCAAACTGATCCCGGCCGACTGGCAGAAGCGCCTGCCAAGCAACGCCAGCCCCTACACCTCGACCATCGTGTTCCTGGTCCGCAAGGGCAACCCCAAGGGCATCAGGAACTGGACCGACCTGGCACGTCCGGGCGTCGAGGTGGTGACGCCCAATCCAAAGACCTCCGGCGGCGCCCGCTGGAACTACCTGGCTGCCTGGGGCTTTGCCCTGCAGCAACCCGGTGGCAATGCAGACTCGGCCAAGGCCTTCGTCAAGCAGATCTACAGCAATACCAAGGTGCTGGATTCCGGCGCGCGCGGCTCGCTGACCACCTTCACCGAACGCGGCATCGGCGACGTGCTGATCTCCTGGGAGAACGAGGCCTACCTGGCCACCAAGGAACTGGGCCCGGACAAGTTCGAGATCGTGACGCCCAGCCTGTCCATCCTGGCCGAGCCGCCGGTGGCCGTGGTGGACAAGAACGTCGACAAGAAGGGGACGCGCAAGCAGGCCCAGGCCTATCTGGAATATCTCTACACCCCGGAAGGCCAGGAAATCGCCGCCAAGCACTACTACCGTCCGCGTGATGCCAAGGTGGCCGCCAAATACAGCAAGCAGTTCGCTGCGGTCAAGCTGATCACGGTCGATGAGGTGTTCGGCGGCTGGCGCACCGCCCAGAAGGCGCACTTCTCCGACGGCGGCCTGTTCGACCAGATCTACACGCCGGGCAAGTAAGCCCATTCATCCGCCAAGAGAAGGCCGCCCGAGCCCGGCCGACCGGGCGCGCGGTCTCGACGAGTTCGTTCAGCGCGTACAGGCAACAGCCGCTGAGGTCGACGCACAGGCCCTGAACCATGTGCTGCGAGCCAAGGGCTGAAGCCCCAGCAAGGCCTTAGCCCAGGCTCAGCCCCTGCTCCGCCAGCAGCTTCTCCAGCGCCGGCAGCAAGGGCCCCAGTCTTTCCTCGACGGTGGCACGCACGGTGTCCACCAGCACCTGGGTCTGGCGCTCGATCTCGATGTTCAGAGCCGCACCCACGTCCTTCTCACCGAAGCTGGTCATGCGCAAGGTCTCGGGGATCAGCCAGACCTCGAACCAGCCCGAACCGTCCGCGTTGCGGCCGGCCTCGGCCACGGTGAGGCTGGCGCCGTTCACCGCGATGTAGCCCTTGGCGAAGATGTAGCGCATCCAGGGCGCGGGCACTTTGACACGCAGCACATGGTTGTTCTCGGGACGGCGGATGCTCTCGACGCGGGCCATGAAGTCCACGTGGCCCGAGAGCGGATGGCCGCCGATCTCGGCGCCATCGCGCGCCGCGCGCTCCACGTTGATGCGGCTGCCCTGCGTCAGGCCGGATAGCGTCGTCAGGTTCAGGCTCTGCTGCATCACATCGAAGTCGGCGCGGTCGCCCTCATGCAACTGCGTGACCGTGAGACAGACGCCGTCCGAAGCGACGCTGGCGCCAATCTCCAGGCCCTCGCAAAAGCCGGACGGGAACTGCAGCGTGAACGTGCGCAAGCCGGGGCGCTCGGTGATGGCGGAAACGCTGGCGAGGCCCTGGACGATGCCGGTGAACATGGATGCGAGCTCTTGAAACTGGGGCGGCAAAGCTTACCAGCTGACCTCGCGATCCGGCGTCGAGCCGATCTTGTGGATGCTGAGGTCGGCGCCCTCGAACTCCTCCTCGGCCGAGAGCCGCAGGCCGAAGAAAAGCTTGATCGCGCCATACACGGCGAAGCCGCCGGCCAGGGCCCAGGCCACACCCAGCAGCGTGCCCAGCAGTTGCGACATGAAGCTGACGCCGCCGATGCCGCCGCCGGCCGTGCTGCCGAAGATGCCGCAGGCAATGCCACCCCAGGCACCGCACAGGCCGTGCAATGGCCAGACGCCCAGCACGTCGTCGATCTTCCAGCGGTTCTGCGTCAGTGTGAACATCTTGACGAAGATGGCACCGGCCACCGCGCCCACGACCAGCGCGCCCTGAGGATGCATCACGTCGGAACCGGCGCACACGGCCACGAGGCCGGCGAGCGGGCCGTTGTAGGCGAAGCCCGGGTCGTTGCGGCCCATCAGCACGGCCGCCAGCGTGCCGCCAACCATGGCCATCAGCGAATTGACGGCCACCAGGCCGGAGATCTTGTCCAGCGTCTGCGCGCTCATCACGTTGAAGCCGAACCAGCCCACGGCCAGCACCCAGGCACCGAGCGCCAGGAAGGGAATGCTGGACGGCGGATGGGCGCTGATGGCGCCGTCCTTGCGATAGCGGTTGGCGCGCGGGCCGAGCAGCAGCACGGCCGCGAGGCCGATCCAGCCACCCACCGCATGCACGACCACCGAGCCGGCGAAGTCGTGGAACTCGGCGCCAAAGGTGGCCTTCAGCCAGGGCTGGATGCCGAAGGCCTGGTTCCAGGCCACGCCTTCGAACAGCGGGTAGATGAGGCCGACGATGACGGCCGTGGCCATCAGCTGCGGGCCGAAGCGGGCCCGCTCGGCGATGCCGCCGGAGACGATGGCGGGAATGGCCGCCGCGAAGGTCAGCAGGAAGAAGAACTTGACCAGCTCGTAGCCGTTCCTCGCGGCCAGCGTTTCGGCACCGGTAAAGAAGTGCACGCCATAGGCCACGGTGTAGCCGCACAGGAAGTAGGCGACCGTGGAGACCGCGAAGTCCACCAGGATCTTGACCAGGGCATTGACCTGGTTCTTCTTGCGCACCGTGCCCAGCTCGAGGAAGGCGAATCCGGCATGCATGGCCAGCACCATGATGGCGCCGAGCAGGATGAACAGCGCGTCGGCGCTGTGCTTGAAGTTCTCCATGGGGGCTCTCGCTGCAGCCGCCCACCACCGCGATGCCTCATGCACCGCGCGCGTGAACGGACGCACCAAGTCAGCAAGAACAGTGCCCAGCTTGGGGCATGGGTTTGCGAGCCAATATGCACCAAGGAAATGCGCAATGGTTCATTGCGGTGCGCGAATCGCACCATCAAGGCGAATCCGCCTCAGCGGTGGGCGTCGAACAGCGCCTCGTTGAAGCCGATGCTGAGCCGGCCATCGGCCCATTGCACGACCGGCCGCTTGATCACGCTGGGCTGCTCGTGCGCTATCGCTGCAGCGCTGGGCGCATCGACGACGGCCGCCTTCTGCGCCTCGTCCAGCTTGCGCCAGCTGGTGCCGTTGCGGTTGATCACCTTCTCCCAGCCCAGCTCGGCCAGCCAGCGCTGGAGCTCGGCGTCGGGTACGCCGGCCTTCTTGAAGTCATGGAACTGGTAGGCCAGGCCCGCCGCGTCCAGCCACTGGCGGGCGCGCTTGACCGTGTCGCAATTGGGAATGCCATAAAGGGTGATCGTCATGATGGAGCGAACGTTACCATCGGCGCCCATGATTCCCTGGCTGGACGAGCGCGACCTGGACTTCCCTCCCACCTCGATGGCCCTGGGCCCGGAGAGCGACGCGCCGGGCCTCTTGGCTGCCGGCGGCGACCTCTCTCCCGAGCGGCTGAAACTGGCCTACTCGCGCGGCATCTTCCCCTGGTACGGCGAGGGCCAGCCCGTCCTCTGGTGGAGCACCGACCCGCGCATGGTGATGCAGGTCGATGAGTTCAAGCTCTCTCGCTCCTTGCGCAAGACCTTGCAGCATTTCGCGCTCGACCCGGCCTGCGAGATCCGGGTGGACAGCGCCACGCCAGCCGTGCTGGCGGCCTGCGCCAGCAGCCCGCGAGAGGGCCAGAACGGCACCTGGATCCTGCCCGAGATGCAGCAGGCCTATATGCGACTCGCCCGGCTGGGCCTGCTGCACAGCATCGAGACCTGGACGGGCGGCGAGCTGGTCGGCGGCCTCTACGGCGTCAACCTCGGTTTGATGTTCTATGGCGAGTCGATGTTCATGCGCCGCACCGACGCCTCCAAGATCGCCATGGCCGCCCTGATCTGCCTGTGCCGGCGCCACGGCATCCGCTGGATCGACTGCCAGCAGAACACCGGCCATCTGGCTTCGCTCGGCGCACGGGAGCGGCCGCGCGCCGAGTTCGAGGCCCATCTCGAGCGCACCGTTGCTGAGCCCACCCCGACGGATTGGCGTTTCCGCCCGGCCGACTGGGCCTTGCTGGATGCCAGAATCGGGGCATCGTGAGCAAGCTCAAAGAACTTCCGCTGGCGCAACTGCAGTTCTATGCCACTGCGCCCTATCCCTGCAGCTATCTGCCGGGCCGGATGGCGCGTTCGCAAGTGGCCACGCCCAGCCATCTGATCCACGCCGATGCCTACTCCGGCCTCGTGGCCGCGGGCTTTCGCCGCAGCGGCATGTTCACCTACCGGCCCTATTGCGACGGCTGCAACGGCTGCGTGCCCCTGCGAGTGCCGGTGGCCGACTTCAAGCCCTCGCGCAGCCAGCGCCGCGCGTGGAAAGCGCATGAAGGTCTCGTGGCGCGGGTGATGGCGCTCTCCTTCATGCCGGAGCACTACGAGCTCTACCTGCGCTACCAGGCCGGCCGCCACTCGGGCGGCGGCATGGACCAGGACAGCATCGACCAGTACACCCAGTTCCTGCTGCAAAGCCGCATCAACTCGCGGCTGGTGGAGTTCCGCGAGCCCCTTGAGGGCGGCGGCCTCGGCAAACTGAAGATGGTCTCCATCCTGGACGTGCTCTCGGACGGGCTGTCGGCCGTCTACACCTTCTACGATCCGGACGACGAAGCCAGCTACGGCACCTACAACGTGCTGTGGCAGATTGCCCAGGCCCAGGAGCTGGGCCTCTCGCACCTCTACCTCGGCTACTGGATCGCCGACAGCCAGAAGATGGCCTACAAATCGCATTTCAAGCCGCACGAAATGCTGGTGGACAAGCGCTGGCAGCGCCAGCCGTAGGCGCAAAGCAACGCGTCACCCCCTTTTGATGTGCGTAAAACGCACGCTTCCCGCCAGCTGTATCGATTTGTGCGCGAAACGCACCGTTAACCCTTAGTCGCAAGCCGCCGAGGCGTCAGACACTCCGCTCCCACAACGCCCCCACCGTGCAGTACCAGCGGACGGGACAAGGGTAGAAGTCGTTGAGCTCGGTGAGACCAGTCGGCCATGAAGCCGGCGGCCACAAGGACGTCAGGGAGCTCCGAATGAATGAGGTCCAGGGCCACAAGCCCTGGCTATAGGAGCGGACAGATATGGTGCAGAACGCAGGCGCGGAAACAGCGCCCCGGCGGGTACTCGTCGTTGATGACAGTCGGGCCATCCAGGCCATCATCCGGCGCATTCTTGAATCGGGGGACATGGAGCCGGTTCAGGTGCGCACGGCCAGCAACGGCGCCGAGGCGCTCGACCAGGTCGACAGCTTCCGGCCCGACCTGGTGCTTTCGGACTGGCACATGCCGGGCGTGACCGGCATCGAGATGCTTCAGGCCCTGCGCCAGATGGGCCACACCGACATGGCCGTGGGCTTCATCACCACCGAAACCGCAGCCGACTGCCTCAGCCAGGCGCGCAGCAATGGTGCTGCCTTCATCCTGCACAAGCCGTTCGAAGACCGGGTGCTGCGCAGCGCGGTGAAGAAATGCTTGCGCGGAGAAACCACACCAGCGTCCAAGGCGACGAGCGCGCCTGCGCCTGCAGCCGTGCCTCAAGCTGCCGCCGCCGGCCCGGCCCGCGCGGCCGCCGTCGAATCGGTGGCGCAATTGCAGCAACTGCTCTTCATGCATCTGGGCACACGCAGCTATGAACTGAACAAGCATTTCGATGAGGCCCCCTGGGTCGAGCAATGCCCGCAGTTGGTGGCGCTCTACAGCAGCGCCGGCCGCAAGGGTGCCTATGCACTGGGCCTGCTGGACGCCGCCACCGTCTGCCTGATCGGCGGCATGGCCGCCGGCCATCCGCCGGACGACATCCGCAAGTCCATCGCTCGCGGCCAGCCGAGCCAGCCCCATGTCGAGCATGCCAAGCGCTTCATGCTGGCGCTCGCCGGCCAGCTGCGCAAGCGCACGTCCACGGATGTGCCGGCCTTCAATGCCGCCAAGCTGAGCAGCCAGCCTTTTGACAAGCTGGCCACCGTGATCGAACGCAACAACGGCCGCAGCGATTTCGAGCTGCGCCTGCCTGGCATCGGCGAAGGCCGACTCAGCATCTTCCTGACCTGAGGGCGCAAGCGATGAATCTCGAAAGTCTCGCCAGCGTTGGCGTCCTGGCCGCCAACGGCTGCTTCATGGTGATCGCCGTTGCCGGCTATCTGAAGATGAATGCGCATGAGCTGCGCCGCCAGCAATACATCGCCCACTCGCTGGCCGAATCGCGCGAAGCCGGCCAGCAGCTCAAGGGCGTGGCCCACGAGCTGATGCGCATGATCGAGCGCGCGGAGCGTGCCGTGGCCTGGCAGCGCCAGCCGCTGCAGACCCAGGCACCGACCTTCGAGCTCGACGAACCCGAACCCGATGCCGCCCGGCTGCGCGCGCTCGAATCGCTGGACGGCGTCAGCGCCGAAGGCTACGAGGAGTGGCGGCGCCTGCAGGAGGTGGAGCTGGAGCGCCTGCTCACGCAGCGCCGCCGCCTGCTGACCGAGCTGGAAGCCACGCGCAAGCGGGCCGACGAGGCCGAGCGCCAGGCCGGCCGCTCGCGCGCCGAGCAAGGCTTGCAGCAGCGCAGCCAGGTCAAGACGCTGCAGGATCAACTGGCCCAGTGCCAATTGCTGCTGGCCGATTGCAAGAACATGCTGAGGCATGCCGACCAGCGTGCCGACCTTGCCGAGCGCGACGGCCAGGCCGCCCGAGGAGAGCTGGAACGCCTGCGCCAGCAACTGGCCGAGCAGGTGCAGCTGATGCAGCGTGAGCGGGTCGAGAAAGACTTCATCGAAGACCACCTGCTGGCCCTGGACGCCCTCGCCCGCCAGCAGGCCTCGTCAGCGCCCCTGCAATAGCAGCTCCAGCGCGACCACGGCCGCTGCATCGGGGCTGAACTCGGCGAGGCGCTGGCAGAGCTGCTCTGGTGTGAGGCTCAGGAACTCACTGACCTCGCCATCGCGATTGCGCGGCTCGAACGCTGCAGGCAATTGCAGCGTGTAGACATGCAGCAGCTCATCGTGCAGGCCCTCGGCCTCGATCCGGCGGGCATGGATCAGACCGCGCCATTGAAGATGGCGGCTCTGCGCGTGGGCCAGGCCCGCCTCCTCCCACAGCTCACGCCGCGCGCAAGCCAGCACCGCTTCATCGGCCGGGAGGCCGCCAGCCGCCAGGTTGTCCAGCGCGCCGGGGTCGGTGGCCTTGCTCAGCGCACGGCGACCGCAGACGAGGCGGCCCTCCGTCGTCCAGCCGTTCACATGCACCGCGCGGCTGCGCAGGCCGAAGAAGCGGAATGCTGCACGCTCGAGCCGGAACAAGGCACGGCCGCGCGCGGCGCTGCGGGCATCGGCCTCGCAGCGGTAGCGCTCGTTGCGCCAGCCGCTGATCTCGCCGCGCGCACGCAAGGCTTCGGCAATGGCACCAATCTCGTCGGACAAGGCATCGACCGAACGGCCGGCCGAACGCCAGCGCAGCGTCTTGCCCTCGAGCTGCAGTGCCGGCCACAGCGACCGCAGCAACGCCGCACGAGGCTGGTCCAGCCAGCCGATGGCACGATCGTCCAGCAGCAGCGGATGGCCGCCCGCGGGCCGGGCTTCGCCAATACCGGCCAGGCAGCGCTGCAGCAGCAGGCGCTGCTCGGCCTTCATTCGCCCAGCTTCACCGGCAGGCCATGGGTGCGCCAGGCGCCCATGCCGCCTGCCAGGTTGCGCACACGCTGATGGCCCTGGTGCAGCAGGTACTGCATCGCCTGCTGGCTGCGACCGCCGGCAGCACAGGCCATCACGAGGTCGGCGTCACGAGGCAGTTCGGCATGGCGGCGCTCCAGCTGGCTGAGCGGCAGGCACACTACGCGCGCATGGTCGTAGGCCGCGCGTGCCACTTCGTGGGGCTCGCGCACGTCGATCAGCCAGGTCTGGCCCTGCTCCAGGAGTTGCAGGGCGGTGGGAGGGTCGAGGTTCAGGTCATGGATATGCATGGTGGGCACCCAGTTCAGCGTTTGGATCGGGAGGCGGCAGCGGCCTGCGGCGGCGCCGTGAAGGCGGCCCGTACATCGGCCTGGCGTTCGGACTGGCGGGCGATCTGGCCGCAGACCAGGTCGCAGAGTTCGTAGACCGCCGCATCGGCGATCCGGTAATAGGCGCTGGTGCCACGGCTCTCGCGCTCGACCAGGCCTTGCTGCTGAAGCTGGCTCAGGTGGCGAGAGACATTGGCCGCCGTGTAGCCGCACAGCTGGGCCAGCTCGCCCACATTGCGCTCGCCGCCGCGCAGCAGGTTGAGCAGGCGCAGCCGCGTGGGCTCGGCCAGGGCCTGGAAATAGGCGGCCACCTTCTCGAGTGCCGGCAGCGGCATCTCTTCCATCACGGCGACTGGGTTGATCGTATTCTTGGGCATGCGGGCGACTCCATGGGACGCTGTGGTCGAGCACTTTGCCGCGCCAGAGGCCGGCTTGCTTGAGGTGATTCTAGCTTGCTTACTTGCGTATTTGCATGATTGGTTAAATAATAGATCAACAATTCAACGCCGGAACCTACAACATGAGCAAGACCCCTCTCCGCCCGCATCCGCTGCTTGCCGCCATGCTGGGTCTGCTGCTGGCCAGCGCAAGCCCGGCAGCCGAACCGGCGCTCAAGAGCTTCGTGGCCGGCCAGGCCTCGGCGCTGCAGGGCGCACGTTTCGAAGGCCGGGTCGAGGCAGTGCGCCAGGCCGTGCTATCGGCCCAGGTGCCGGGCGCCATCGTGCAGTTGCAAGTCAAGGCCGGTGATCGCGTGCGGGCCGGCCAGCTGCTGCTGCAGATCGATGCGCGCAGCGCCGAACAGAGCGCCGGGGCCAGCGAGGCCCAGGCCTCCGCCGCGCGTGCCGGCCTTGAATTGGCCGAGCGCGAATTCGCGCGACAGCAGCAGCTGCTCGCCAAGGGCTTCATCAGCCAGGCCGCGCTGGACCAGGCCGAGGCCCAGTTCAAGTCCACGCGCGCCCAGCTGAACGCCCAGATCGCCCAGGCCGCCGCCGCGCGCACGGTGAGTGGCCAGTACCTGGTGCGCAGCCCCTATGACGGCATCGTCTCGGAGGTCCCCGTGATGCTTGGCGATATGGCCATGCCTGGCCGGCCGCTCCTGACCGTCTACGACCCCACGGCGCTGCGCGTGACAGCCGCCTTGCCGCAGAGCAGCGCCGCCGCCCTGCCTGCCGATCCGGCCTGGCAGATCGAGATCCCCGGCCTCGCTGGGGGAGCGTCCATCCAGCCCACGCGCAGCCAGCTGCTGCCCGTGGTCGACGCCGGCTCCATGACCCAGGAGCTGCGCCTGGACCTGCCGGCCCGGCTCGCCGGTCTGGTGCCCGGGCAGTTCGCGCGCGTGTCTGCTCGTGTGGCAGCCCGGAGCACCGCAAGCAATGCCGGCAACGCCAGCAGTGCGCTCATCGTGCCGGCCAGCGCCCTGGTGCGCAGGGCCGAGCTCGATGCGCTCTATGTGCTCGATGCCAAGGGCCGGCCGATCCTGCGCCAGGTGCGCCTGGGCACACGCCGGGGCGAGCAGGTCGAGGTGCTGAGCGGCTTGTCGGCCGGTGAATCGGTGGTGGCAGAGCCGCAGCTGGCGGCCCGCCTTTCGAAGTGAGGTCCGACATGACCCGCCAACTCGGGGCCTCTGGCCGCATCGCCGCCTTCTTCCAGAGCGCGCAGCTCACGCCGCTGCTGGCCCTTGTGGCCCTGCTGCTCGGCATCTTCGCCGTGCTGGTGACGCCGCGCGAGGAAGAGCCACAGATCAACGTGACCATGGCCAATGTGCTGATCCCATTTCCCGGTGCAGGCGCCCGGGATGTGGAGCAGATGGTGGCCGGCCCGGCCGAGCAGGTGCTGGCGCAGATCGTCGGTGTCGAGCATGTGATGTCGCTGTCGCAGCCCGGCCTTGCCGTGCTGACCGTGCAGTTCAAGGTCGGCGTGCCTCGCACCGAAGCCCTGGTTCGTCTCTACGACACCATTCATGCCAATGCCGACTGGCTGCCGCAGGGACTGGGCGTCGGCGCGCCGCTGATCAAGCCCAAGGGCATCGACGACGTGCCCATCGTCACCCTGACGCTCTTCAACCGCCAAGGCAACACGGGTGCCTACGACCTGGAGCGCGTGGCCCACAGCATGGAGCTGGAGCTCAAGCGCGTGAAAGGCACACGCGAGGTGACGACGCTCGGCGGCCCGGGCCGGCAGCTGCGCGTGCTGGTCGACGCCGAACGGCTCAATGCCAGCGGCATCACGGTGCTGGAGCTGAGCCAGGCGCTGCAATCGGCCAACGCCGGCTTGCCGCTCGGTGAGCTGCTGGCTGGCAATCGGGCGGTGCAGCTGGAGGCGGGCCCCTTCCTCGCCTCCGCCCGCGATGTGGAAGAGCTGGTGGTCGGCGTGCGTGCCGGCCGGCCGGTCCACCTGCGCGAGGTGGCCCGGGTCGAGGACGGAGCTCCGACGCCGGCCCGCTATGTCTGGCATGGCGAGAAGGGCAAGGAGTACCCGGCCGTTTCCATCGCCATCACCAAGCAGGCCGGCCAGAACGCGATTGACGTGGCCGAGAACGTGATGAAGCGCGTGGCCCAGCTGCACAACACGGTGATTCCAGATGGCATCAGCGTCGAGGAGACGCGCAACTACGGCGCCACGGCCAACGACAAGGCCGGCAAGCTGATCCAGAAGCTGCTGTTCGCCACCGCCTCGGTCGTGGCCCTGGTCTTCCTCGCCCTCGGCCGCCGCGAGGCCGCCATCGTGGGCACGGCCGTGCTCTTGACGCTGACGGTCACCCTGTTCGCCTCCTGGGCCTGGGGCTTCACCCTGAACCGGGTCTCGCTGTTTGCGCTGATCTTCTCGATCGGCATCCTGGTGGACGACGCCATCGTCGTCGTGGAGAACATCCACCGCCACCAGCAGCTGCATCCGGGCCAAGCGCTCTGGAAGCTGATCCCCGGCGCTGTGGACGAGGTCGGTGGCCCCACCATCCTGGCCACGCTGACCGTGATCGCCGCCCTGCTGCCCATGGCCTTCGTCAGCGGCCTGATGGGGCCGTACATGAGCCCCATCCCCATCAATGCCTCGATGGGCATGCTGCTCTCGCTGGCCATCGCCTTCGTGGTCACGCCCTGGCTGGCCCGCTTGTGGATGAAGGCCCTGCCCGCCGGCAGCGATCATGACCCCGAGGCCCTGCACGGCCTCTCGGCCAAGCTCGCGCCGCTGTTCCGCCGCGTCTTCACGCCGCTGCTGGATATTCAGGCTGGCGGCCGCAATCGCAAGCTGCTGGGCCTCTCCATCGCCGGCCTGATCGCCATCTCGCTGGCCTTGCCGGCGGCGGGCCTCGTGATGCTCAAGATGCTGCCCTTCGACAACAAGTCGGAGTTCCAGGTCGTGCTCGACATGCCCGCCGGCACGCCGCTGGAGAAAACCGCCGCCGTGCTGCACGAGCTGGGCGCAGAGCTGGCCACCGTGCCCGAGGTGCTGAACTACCAGGCCTATGCAGGCACGGCAGCGCCGATCAACTTCAACGGCCTGGTGCGCCAGTACTACCTGCGCGCCCTGCCCGAGCAAGGCGACCTGCAGGTCAATCTGGTCGACAAGCATGAGCGCAAGGACAAGAGCCATGCGATTGCCACGCGCGTGCGCCAGCAGCTGCAGGCCATTGCCCAGCGCCATGGCGCCAACGTCAAGGTCGTAGAAGTGCCGCCGGGCCCGCCGGTGCTGTCGCCCATCGTGGCCGAGGTCTACGGACCCGAGGCCGAAGGCCGCCAGCAAGTGGCCAGGCAACTGCGTGCACTCTTTGCGAAAACTGCGGGCCTGGTGGACATCGACGACTCCAGCATCGCCGCCGCGCCGCGCCAGCTGCTGCTGGTCGATCGCCCCAAGGCCGCCCTGCTGGGCGTCTCGCAGCAGGCCATCGTCGCCACGTTGCGCACCGGGTTCTCAGGCAGTGCGGCGACCTATCTGCACGACCAGAGCAAGTATCCGGCCGCCGCAGTGATCCAGCTGCCGCCCGAGGCGCAGGGAGACCTGGACAGCCTGCTCTCGCTGGTCGTGCGCACGGCCGCCGGCAAGCTGGTGCCGGTGCGTGAGCTGGTGCGACCCAGCGACTCGCTGCGCGAGCAACCCATCCACCACAAGGACCTGCTGCCAGTGAACTACGTGACGGCCGACATGGCCGGCGCCGTGGACAGCCCGCTCTACGGCATGTTCGGCATGCGCAAGCAGCTGGCCGAGCTGCGCGGCCCTGATGGCGGCGCGCTGGACGAGCATTTCATCCGCCAGCCCGACGACGCGCTGCGCAGCTACGCGGTCAAGTGGGACGGTGAATGGCAGATCACCTACGAGACCTTCCGCGACATGGGCCTGGCCTACGCCGTGGGCCTGGTGCTGATCTACCTGCTGGTGGTGGCCCAATTCGGCTCCTACCTCACGCCGCTGATCATCATGGCGCCGATACCGCTGACCGTGATCGGCGTGATGCCTGGCCATGCGCTGCTGGGTGCGCAGTTCACTGCCACCTCGATGATCGGCATGATCGCGCTGGCCGGCATCATCGTGCGCAACTCCATCCTGCTGGTGGACTTCATCAAGCTGCAACTGCGCGCCGGCATGGCATTCGAAGAGGCCATCGTCAGCTCCGCCATCACGCGGGCCCAGCCCATCCTGCTGACCGGCCTGGCCGCGATGATGGGCGCCTTCTTCATCCTCGACGACCCGATCTTCAACGGGCTCGCGATCTCACTGATCTTCGGCATCCTGGTCTCGACCGTGCTGACCCTGGTGGTGATTCCGACGCTTTACTACACGGCCTACCGGCATCGCCCCGAACTGCTTGTTTCATCCCAAGGAGAACTTCAATGACCTCATGGCAACTCGTGCGTGTGATCGCCGGTAGCTTCATCCTCGTTCTCGCTGGCCCTCGGCATTCCCGGCAGCCCGATCTTTGTCAGCCCATGGTGGCTTGCGTTCACCGCCTTCGTCGGCGTGAACCTGCTGCAGAGCGGCTTCAGCCGCTGGTGTCTGATGGAGACGATACTGCGCCGAATCGGCCTCAAGGCCGGCAACTGAAGAGGCACAGAACGCCATGAGCGAATCCACCGTCAGCATCGAGCTGCGCCAGCAGCACGACTATCAGTTTGAAGTCGAATTCGGCAACGGCGTGGCACCGCTGCTGGCCGACGAGCCGCCGCCGCTGAGCGGAGCAGACGGACCTTCGCCGGTGCAACTGCTGGCTGCGGCGGTCGGCAATTGCCTGTCCAACTCGTTGCTGTTCGCGCTGCGCAAGTACAAGCAGTCACCCGAGCCGCTGAGCTCGCGCATCACGGCGCAAGTCGGGCGCAACAGCGAGAACCGGGTGCGCGTGCTCGGCATCCAGGCCGACTTGCGCCTCGGTGTCGCAGCCGGCTCGCTCCAACACCTGGACAGGGTGCTGGCCTCGTTCGAGGACTATTGCACCGTGACCCGCAGCGTGGCCGCCGGCATTCCGGTGACCGTGCAGGTCTATGACTCGACCGGTGCTCAGCTGAAGTAACCGTCCAGTCGCTGCTCAAAAGTGCCGCGCGCGTTGATCGCGCGGCACAGACGAACTCAGTTCGAGGCAGCCGATGCTGCGGCGCTGGCAGCGGCCTCTGGAGCCGACGCGGCCACCGAGGCAGCGGGCTCCGCATGGGCGGCAACGTCATGCTTTTCACCGCTCATGTCGATATCGCCACCGCGCGACAGGATGAACAGGGCGAGGGCCGCAAAAACGACAAAACCCACAAGCAGCTTCCACATGGCAATCAACCTCTTTGATGAACGGGTACAGGCCCGCGATTGTGCGACGCCTGCCTGACGCAGAACTTAGCCGGCAGAAGGACAAAAAAAGAGGCGGCCCGCAGGCCGCCTCAAACTTCGTCAAATCTGTTTGCCTATGACCGTTCAGTCACCGGCGTAAATATCCACGTCCTTGGTTTCCTTGACGAACAGCGTGCCGATCACCAGGGTGATGGCGGCGATCGTGATCGGGTACCAGAGGCCGTGATAGATGTTGCCGTTCTGAGCCACCATCGCGAAGGCGATCGTGGGCATCAGGCCACCGAACCAGCCATTGCCGATGTGGTACGGCAGGCTCATCGAGGTGTAGCGGATGCGGGTCGGGAACAGTTCCACCAGCATGGCGGCGATCGGGCCGTAGACCATGGTCACGTAGATGACCAGGATGCTCAGCAGGACCACGATCTTCCACCACTGACCGGAGCCGAACGGGATCGGATCGGCCTTGGCCGGATAGCCGGCGGCCTTCATGGCCTCGCCCACTTCCTTCTTGAAGGCGGCGATGGCCTTGGCGCTGTCTTCCGAGAACTTGTTGCCGCCAGCAATCGTCGTGGCGGTGGGCGCAGCGATTTCCTTTTCGCCGATCTTCACCGTGCCAGGAGCTCCTGCCACTTCAACCGTCTTGTAGCTGGCCGAAGCCTGGGCCAGCGAACGCTTGGCGATGTCGCAAGGCGAGACGAAGTCCACGTCACGCGAGATCGGGCTGCCCTGGAACGAGCACTGTGCCGGATCCACGGTCACCACAATCTCGGCCGAGGCCTGGGCGGCGGCGAGCTTGGGGTTGGCCGTTTCGGTCAGCGACTTGAAGATCGGGAAGTACGTGACGATGGCCAGCAGCAGGCCGCCCATGATGATGGGCTTGCGGCCGATCTTGTCGGACAGCGTACCGAAGATCACGAAGAACGGCGTGCCGACGATCAGCGAGACCGCGACCAGGATGTTGGCCGTCGAGGCGTCCACCTTCAGCACATTGGCCAGGAAGAACAGTGCGTAGAACTGACCCGAGTACCAGACCACGGCCTGGCCGGCGGTCAGGCCGATCAGCGCGAGGATGACGATCTTCAGGTTCTTCCACTGGCCGAAAGACTCGGACAGCGGCGCCTTGGAGGTCTTGCCCTCGGCCTTCATCTTCTTGAAGGCAGGTGACTCGTTCATCGACAGGCGGATCCACACGCTGATGCCGAGCAACAGCACGGAGACCAGGAAAGGCACGCGCCAGCCCCAGGCTTCGAAGGCATCCTTGCCCCAGGTCGCGGCATTGGCGCCGAGATACTCGCGAGTGCCCAGAATCACCATCAGCGACAGGAACAGACCCAGCGTCGCCGTGGTCTGGATCCACGAGGTGTAGGCGCCGCGCTTGCCATGCGGCGCATGCTCGGCCACATAGGTGGCTGCACCGCCGTACTCACCGCCCAGGGCCAGGCCCTGAAGCATGCGCAAGCCGATCAGGATGACCGGCGCCGCGGCTCCGATGGTCGCGTAATTGGGCAGGCAGCCGACGATGAAGGTCGACAGGCCCATGATCAGGATGGTCACCAGGAAGGTGTACTTGCGTCCGATCATGTCGCCCAGGCGGCCGAACACCAGAGCGCCGAACGGGCGCACGATGAAGCCGGCAGCGAATGCCATCAGCGAGGCGATGAAGGCCGCCTGCGGGTCCAGAGCCGTGAAGAACTGCTTGGCGATGATCGGTGCCAGCGAACCGTACAGATAGAAGTCGTACCACTCGAACACGGTGCCCAGCGAGGAAGCGAAGATGACCTTCTTTTCCTCTGCCGACATCGGCGTGTTGGTGGAAACCGCGGATGCAGTTGCCATGTTTGTCTCCGGTGAAGCTTTTATGCGAGAACCACCGCCCGGTGATTCCACGGCGCGATGATGGGCGCCGGCTCTGACCGATCTCTGACGCGTGGCTGAACGCAGGCTGACAAACTCCGCAGCAACCCTAGGATTTTGTTTCTCAATGTGAGAAATATTGCCGGGCGCGGGTTTGTCCCAGGCGCCCTTTCTTCCTCAGATCATTGCCGTTTGATGCCGGGACGCTCTGCGCCTGCGGCATCCCAATCCGGGCCTTCGAACCAGGCATCGCTGCGCAGGGCCCCGGCCACCATTTCCAGCGAATCGAGGCCCCAGAACAGGCGACCATCCAGCTCGATGGTCGGCACGCCGAACACGCCCTTCAAGAGGGCCGCTTCGGTCGCTTCACGCAGCTGAACCTTGATCGCATCGCTTGCCGGGTCCTGCCGCGGGGCCAGGTCTTGCGTCAACGCGGCCAGGCGCTGCGGATCGACGGCGTTGGCGCCCTCGCCGCGCCAGACATGGCGAAAGATCGTCTCGACCTGGTGACGGTTGGGCGTACTGCCCGGCGCGGCACAGGCCCAGGCCAGGCGCAAGAGCGGCAAGGGGTTGAAGGGATGCTGGGCCGGCGTCTGCATGGGGATGCCCAGCTTGTGGGCTTGCCATGCAATCTGGCGAAAGGTCCAGCGGCGCTTGCTCTCGATCTCGGCCGGGCCTTTCTGGCCGTGCGCCATCAGGAGACCCGCGAACAGGATGGGCACGTATTCCACTTCGTAGCTGCCGCAATCAGCCAGCGCTTCGGGCAGCTGTTCGAAAGCGAGTGCGGCGTAGGGAGAGATCGGGTCGAAATAGAAACGCAGGGTCTTCATGGCATGTCCTCGTCGGTGGCGGCGGTGAACACGCCTTGGTCAATCAAGCGCTCGCGGCGCGCGGGCAGCAGCGCCCAGACGGCCCGCTTCGTTTCATCTTCCATGCGCGACCAGGCGGCGATCTCGTCGATGGTGCGGGCACAGCCCTCACACAGGCCGGTCGGCCCATGCATGCGGCAGATGTTGATGCACGGCGAGGCAACGCCGATGGCAACGGGTGGCGGGCAGGGATTCATCATTCGCTCGCCTGGACCACGTCGATCACGGGCGCGCCCGTCAATTGTTCTAGCTCAGCCGGCGTCATCTTGAACACGCCATTCGGATGGCCAGCGGCGGCCCAGATGATGTCGAAGCGGAACAGCTCGCGGTCCACGAAGAGCTGCGGCGCTGCCTGGCCATCGGCCGGTGCAAAACCGAGCGGCGACACACCGCCAATGGAGAAGCCTGTACGCGCCTTGACGAAGTCCGCATCGGCGCGGCCCAGGGCCCCGGTATGGACCTTCAGCTTGGCCTCGTCCACGCGCTTGTCGCCCGAGGTGATCACCAGCACCGCGGCCTGGTCGGCCTTGCGCCTGAAGACCACCGACTTGGCGATCTGGCCCAGGGAAACGCCCAGGGCGTCAGCCGCCTCCTGCGAGGTGCGGGCGGCCTCGGCCAGCCACAGCGGCCGATGGGCGTGCTGCCGCTGCTCCAGTGCCTGGCTGACGCGGCGGAAGCCGTCGGGATAGTCCATGACATTCATGCGGCCGATTGTCGCTGCAGCGGACACCAGGGTCAGCCGCTCGACGCAAGGTATCGACCGCTCACCACGAAAGCGCTGGCGAGGCAGCGGGGCAATGCCCGAAGCTGCCGCACCGTTTCATCAACACCATGGAGGAGAAACCATGAAAGCAAACACAAGCCGCTGGCAAGCGGCGGCACCGGCCGCGGCCTGGCTGACCCTGGTGCTGCTGGCCCTGTCCGCGCAGCAGGTCCTGGCCGGCCCCACAGACGGCGCCGCACCGCCATCGAACCGCGCAGCTGAGGCTGCTCAGGCAATGCCGCGCCCGGCCTTGTGGCGCGTGCGCCTGAATGGCGGGGGTAGCGCCTGGCTGTTTGGCGCCCTGCCCTATGCCCGCCCCGGCGAGACCACGCTGCCGGCCTATGTGCAGCGCGCGCTCGCCGGCAGCGAGGGCCTGGCCAGCGAGGTCCGCATGCCGCCGGACAAGCTGGCCGCGGCCCGGCTGATTGTCGGCATGCGCCAGGAAGGCGCCTCGTTCAAGGGCGGCCTCGACCCGGAGCGCAGCCGCCGCTACCAGGTCCTTTGCAGCGAGCGCCGCCTGCCGTGCGAGCAGCTGGATGCGATGCCGGCGTTCTTCACGCTGGGCGCCCTGTCCAAGCTGCTGGCTGTGCAGCAGGGCTTGAACCCGGAGACCGGTAGCCTCCATGCGGTGCATCAGGCACTGAAGGACAAGCCATTCTTGGAGCTGGAGGGCATGGAGGCCAGCATGAGCCTGCTGCGCGAGTTGCCCGCAACCGACCAGCTCGCCCTGCTGGACCGATTGCTCGAGCGGCAAGGGGCTGATGGCGTCGCCTCCTACGAGGCCTGGCTGCGTGGCGATGTGGCCGGCATGCAGCAGCAACTGAGCGAGACCGCCTTCAGCCCAGCCACCCACGAGCGGCTGTTGACGCAAAGGCACCGACAATGGCGCGACAAATTGGTCGGTCTGCTGCGCGAAGGGCGTCGCCTCTTCATCGCCGTCGGTGCCGGACACCTGGGCGGCAGCGATGGACTGGACGCCCTGCTCAAGGCGGAGGGATTCGAGATTGAACGAGTGGACGGCTGAAGGCCGCCCGGCCCGGGCCAGCTGGCGCCTGGCCCTACTGCTGCTGGGGCTGTGCCTGGCTCAGGCCCTGGCCTCGGCCGCCATCGAACGCTGGCTGCTGAACGCCCCGCCGCACGGCACGGGCCGCGACCTGGTCACGGCCGTCCATGCGCTGTTACGCGCTGGCCTGCTGTGGCTGCTGCTGGACAGGCTGGCCCGACGCGAAACCTGGACCTGGCCACGGCGCCTGCTGGCCATCGCGGCGGCAGCGGCAGGCGACGTAGCCCTGGAATTCGCGCTCGTGCTGCTGCAGGGCCGCGAGCTGGCGATTGCGCAAGACCAGCTGAGCCTCAGCAGAGAACAGATGATGGCCATCGCCGCCGGTGGCTCGCTGGTGCTGACGGGCTTGCAATACCTGACCGCCGCCCTGTTCTATCTGCTGGTCTGGCAGCGGCGTCAGCAAGAGCGCTGGCGCCGCCAGGCCGAGCGTGCCCAGCTGCAGATGCTGCAGAGCCAGCTGCATCCGCACTTCCTGTTCAATGCACTGAACGGTGTGCGAGCAATGATCTTCGAGGACCGGCAGCGCGCGGCAGACATGCTGACTTCGTTGTCAGCCCTGCTGCGCAGCAGCCTGGACGGCGGCGATGGCCTGGTCACGCTGCGCGAGGATTGGGCGCTGAGTCGGCACTACCTGGCATTGGAAGGCCTGCGCCTGGAGGAGCGGCTGCAGGTCGAGGCGCGCTTGCCGGAAGCCCTCATGGACCTGCCTTTGCCGCGCTTTGCACTGCTGTCGCTGGCCGAGAACGCGGTCAAGCATGGCATCGCGCCGAGAGTGGACGGGGGCACGCTGATGATCGAGGCGGCGCTGCTGGCACCCAAGCATTGGCAATTGAGCGTCAGCAACCCGTTCGCAGGCGCCGCTCCACTCCAGCCAGGCCTCGGCAGCGGCCTGGCCAGCCTGCGCCAGCGCCTGCAACTGACCTGCGGCGGCAGCCTCGGCATCGAAGGCGGCGGTGAGCGCTTCAGGGTCACACTGACGCTGCCACTGCGAGGCACCGCATGACGCCTTTGCGACTGCTCATCGTCGACGACGAACGCCTGGCCCGCCAGGAGTTGCGCCGCCTGCTGGCGGCTCATGCGGAGGTCGAGATCGTCGGCGAGGCCAGCCATGGCGAGCAGGTCTTGCCCCTGCAGCGCGAGCTGCGACCCGACGCCCTGCTGCTGGACGTGCAGATGCCTGGCATGGACGGCCTGGCCGTGGCCCGGGCCCTGGGTGTCGAGGCACGCATCATCTTCTGTACGGCTCATGCAGATTTCGCTGTCGAGGCCTTCGATCTGAACGCATTTGACTACCTGGTCAAACCGGTGGAACCGGCCCGGCTGGGCGAGGCGCTGGAACGGCTACGCCGGGCACTGCCCCACAGCCTCCTGCTGCCCGACGATCATCGGGTGCTGTTGCGCCGCGGCGAACGGATGGCGCTGGTGCGACTCGGCGACATCACGTTGATCGAAAGTCGCGACAACTACCTCAGCCTGCAAACGCCCGACGGCGAATACCTGCTCGCAGGCAGCCTCGCCCGCCTGTTGCCGCGTCTTGATCCTCAGCGCTGGCTGCAGCTCAGTCGCCAGGCCATCGTGCGGCTGGACGCAATCGTCGGCCTGCAGGCACCTGACGGCAGCCTGGTGGTCGAGCTGAGCGACGGGCGCCGCGTGAGCGTGTCACGCCGGCAAAGCCAGATGTTGCGGCACCGCTTCAGCCTGCTCTGAAGTCTGTGCCGGCGCCCATCAGCGCGCGACAGCCAGAGCCTCCAAGCGCTCGCCAAGCTAGCTGGCATGGCGCTGCGCAGGTGCTGTACTGCTTGCGCTAGCGGTACAAGGCCGACAGCACCTGCTTCAGGATCACCGCCTCGGCGGCCTCGAAGTCTTCGGCCTCCAGCGCCGGCTTGCCCAGGAGGATGGCGAACTGCGGGCCCAGGTCCGCATAGGCCTGCGTGCTGGCCCAGATGCTGAACATCAGGTGGCGGAAGTCCAGCGAGGCGATGCGCCCTTCCTTCGCCCAACGCTCGAAGGTCTGCACATCGGCATTCAAGGCCGGCAGCACGCGCGACTCGATGGCGTCGCGAAAGCGCGGCGCACCGGCCATGACCTCCCGCGCAAACACCTGAGAGCCGGCCACGCGCTCGCGCGAAAAGCGCAGCTTGGCGGCGACGTAATCGCGCACCGCCGCCTCGGGGTCGGTACCCGCCACCAGACCCTCCATGCGCTGCAGCCATTCGGCCAGCACATCGTCCAGCACGGCGCGGTACAGGCCTTCCTTGTTCGGGTAGTAGTACAGCAGGTTGTGGCGACTCAGGCCCAGGCCGGCCGCGATCATCTCCAGCGAGCTGCCTTCGAAACCGTACTGGGCGAACTGTCGTTCGGCCTCGGCGCGAATCTGGGCTTCCTTGCGCACCCGCGCCTGGCGTGGCGGCCGCACGGCGCTGGCGGTCTTCTTCCTGTTCGTCAATGGCATGGCAGGAATTATCCCGGCTGCGTCCAGGCACTGATCTCAACATGAGAGCGCCGGCGCGCCATGCGGGAATTTACCAACTGGTTATTTTTTACCAGTCGGTAAATTATTCACGGTCAGCGGCTCAGTCCGCCGTGTCTTGCCATGCCAAGCCAGGAGATCCCCATGGACCCCAACCAGCCGGGCCTACATGCCGCGCGCCTGAACGCCGAGCAGTACGCGCAGAACTTCTGCGATGCCCACCCGCCGCTGAACCGCACCCAGGCGCTGATCGAGGCCGAGCGTTGCTACTACTGCTTCGATGCGCCCTGCACCACCGCCTGTCCGACCGGCATCGACATCCCGAGCTTCATCCAGCGCATCGCGCAGGACAACACGCGCGGCGCTGCGCAGGTCATCCTCGAATCGAATCCGCTGGGCGGCATGTGCGCACGGGTCTGCCCGACGGAGGTGCTGTGCGAGCAAGGCTGCGTGCGCAACACCAACGAGAGCAAGCCGGTCGAGATCGGCCTCCTGCAGCGCTATGCGACCGATGCCTTCTTCGCCAAAGGCGGCGCGCCGCTCTTCACTCGCGCCGCCGCCACCGGCAAGAAGATCGCCGTCGTTGGTGCCGGTCCGGCCGGCCTCGCCGCAGCGCATGGCCTCGCACGGCGCGGCCACGACGTCACGCTGATCGATGCCAACCCAAAGCTCGGCGGCCTGAACGAATACGGCCTCGCCACCTACAAGACCACGGGCGACTTCGCGCAGAAGGAGGTCGAGTGGCTGCTGTCCATCGGCGGCATCGAGGTTCGGCACGAGACCGTACTCGGACGCGACACCACGCTGGCCCAGCTCACGCAAAGCCATGACGCGGTCTTCCTGGGCCTGGGTCTATCAGGCGTCAACTCGCTGGGCGTGAACGAGCCCTCGGTCAAGGGCCTGGCCAATGCGGTGGACTTCATCGCCGAGCTCCGCCAGTCCGATCCGGCCACAGTCGCTGTTGGCCGCAAGGTGGTGGTGATCGGCGGCGGCATGACGGCCGTCGATGCCTCGGTGCAGAGCCGCCTGCTCGGCGCCCGTGAGGTCACCATGGTCTACCGCCGTGGTGAAGAGTCGCTGAGCGCCTCGGGCTACGAGCAGGACTGGGCCCGCAAGAACGGCGTGACCCTGCGCACCTGGGCCGCACCCAAGGAGATCATCGCCAGCGGCGGCCGCGTCACCGGCGTGCGTTTTGCCGTGACCGAGGCGCGCGCAGGCAAGCTTGTCGAGACCGGCGAGGAATTCGTGCTCGAAGCCGACATGGTCCTGAAGGCGATCGGCCAGAGTTTCGAACCCGCCGACGTGCCCGACATCGCCCTGAAGAACGGCCGCATCGCCACCGACGATGCCGGCCGCACGAATCACCCCAAGGTGTGGGCCGGCGGCGACTGCCGTTTCGGCGGGCGCGACCTGACGGTCGAAGCCGTCGAGCACGGCAAGCAGGCCGCCATTTCCATCGATGCCGCACTGAGGAGCTGAACATGGCCGACATCAGCAGCAAGTTCCTGGGCATCAAGAGCCCCAACCCGTTCTGGCTGGCCTCGGCCCCGCCGACCGACAAGGAGATCAACGTGACCCGCGCCTTCGAGGCAGGCTGGGGCGGCGTGGTCTGGAAGACGCTGGGCGAAGACCCGCCGGTGGTCAACGTATCGGGCCCGCGCTACACGACGCTGATGAGCCAGGACCGCCGCGTGATTGCCTTGAACAACATCGAGCTGATCACCGACCGCCCCTTGCGCACCAACCTTGAGGAGATCAAGCGCGTGAAGCGCGCCTGGCCGGACCGGGCCATGATCGTCTCCCTGATGGTGCCCTGCAATGAAGAGAGCTGGAAGAACATCCTGCCGCTGGTTGAAGACACCGGTGCCGACGGCATCGAGCTGAACTTCGGCTGCCCACATGGCATGAGCGAACGCGGCATGGGCTCGGCCGTGGGTCAGGTGCCCGAGTACATCCAGATGGTCACGGCCTGGTGCAAGCAGTACACCCGCCTGCCGGTGATCGTGAAGCTGACACCCAACATCACCGATGTGCGCATGCCCGCGCGTGCGGCCAAGGCGGGTGGCGCCGATGCGGTGTCGCTGATCAACACCATCAACTCCATCATCGGCGTGGATCTGGACCGCATGATCATGAACCCCAGCACCGATGGCTGGGGCTCGCACGGCGGCTATTGCGGCCCGGCGGTAAAGCCCATCGCGCAGAACATGGTGGCCGAGATTGCGCGCGATGCAGCCACGGCCGGCTTACCCATCTCCGGCATCGGCGGCATCACCACCTGGCGCGATGCGGCCGAGTTCATCGCGCTGGGCTGCGGCACGGTGCAGGTGTGCACCGCCGCGATGGTCTATGGCTTCAAGATCGTGCAGGACATGTGCTCGGGCCTCTCCAACTTCATGGATGAGAAGGGCTACAAGAGCATCGACGAGATGCGCGGTCTGGCCGTGCCCACGGTGAAGAACTGGAACCAGCTGAACCTCAACCACACCGAGAAGGCGGTGATCAACCAGGACAGCTGCATCCAGTGCGGCCGCTGCCATGTGGTTTGCGAAGACACCTCGCACCAGGCCATCTTTGCCGTGAAAGACGGCCAACGCCATTTCGAGATCAACGAGGCCGAGTGCGTGGGCTGCAACCTGTGCGTCTCGATCTGTCCGGTGCCGGACACGATCACGATGCGAAAGCTCGCACCCGGGGAGATGGACCTGCGCACCGGCAAGCCGGTGAGCGGCGAGTACGCCAACTGGACGACGCATCCGAACAACCCGATGCGCAGCACCGCCTGAGCGAGCGGGCAAGTCCGCATGGCGCGCTGTGCGCGCAGGCACAAAGATTGCGACGCCAGAGCCATCTCAACCGAGGAGCGACCGGATGATCCAGAACGCGGACAAGGACCTGTCCAACGCCGACCTGCTGCCCACCACCGCCGCCCAGCGCCACTGGGGCTGGAAGGACTTTGCCGCACTGTGGGTCGGCATGGTGATCTGCGTGCCCACCTACACCATGGCCAGCTCGATGCTGGACCAGGGCTTCAGCTGGCAGCGCGCGATCTGGCTGGTGTTCGCGGCCAACTGCATCGTGCTGGTGCCCATGCTGCTGATCGGCCGCGCCGGCGCCAAGCATGGCATCCCCTTTCCGGTGCTGACCCGTGCGTCCTTCGGCGTCAGGGGCGCCAACCTGCCGGCCGTGCTGCGCGGTCTGGTGGCCTGCGGCTGGTTCTCGATCAACTGCTATTTCGGCGCACTGGCCCTGCACGGCCTTTGCAACACGCTGGGCATGGGGCTGGCTACGCCTTCGGCCGGCGAGACGATCTCGACCTCGCAGCTGGTCTGCTTCCTGCTGTTCTGGGCTGTGCACATCGGGTTCATCTGGAAGGGCCTGGAATCAGTGCGCCTGCTCGAGGTGATCGCCGCGCCGCTGATGATCGCGGCCTCGCTGGCCCTGGTGGTGTGGGCCTTGATGAACGTGTCGCCGGCGCAGATCTTCAGCCTGCCGGCCAAGGTGGTCGAGGGCGGGCCCAAGACCTGGGCAGCGTTGACGGGCCTCGTGGGCTTCTGGGCCACGCTTGCGCTCAACATCCCCGACTTCACCCGCTTCGCCAAGAGCCAGCGCGAGCAGGTGATCGGCCAGGCCATCGGCCTGCCGCTGCCGATGGCGCTCTTCTCTCTGGTGGGCGTGATCGGCTTCTCGGTCTCGCAGATCCTCTACGGCCGTGCCCAGCTGTTCCCCGACGGCCTGCTGACGCAGATGGGGCCGGTGGCCGCCGGTATCGGTCTGGTGGTGATCCTGCTGGCCAACCTGACCACCAATGTGGCGGCCAATCTGGTCTCGCCCTCCTACGACTTCAGCCAGCTCTCTCCGAACCGGATCAGCTTCCGCATGGGCGGTCTCATCGCGGCCCTGATCGGCCTGCTGTTCATGCCCTGGAAGCTGCTGGCCACCTCGGGCGGCTACCTGTTCACCTGGCTGGGTGGCTACGGCACGCTGCTGGGCGCCATCGCCGGCATCCTGCTGGCCGACTACTACCTGGTGCGCAAGACCGAACTGAAGCTCGACGACCTCTACCGCCGCGGCGGCGACTACGAGTACCAGGGCGGCTGGAATGTGCACGCGCTGATCGCCTTCGGTCTGGGCGTGCTGCCCTGCCTACCGGGCTACCTGGCGGTGTCCGGCCTGATCGACAAAGCCGCCGTGCCGCCGCTGCTGCTGGCCCTCTTCGACTTCGGCTGGTTCTTCAGCCTGGCCGTGGCGGGCGCCTACTACTACCTGACGGCGAAGAAACGCTGAAGGCTCACCGGAGTACAACCATGACCGCAAATGCCTTGCTGATACGCGGCGGCACCGTCGTCAACGCCGACCGCGAATTCGCCGCCGATGTGCTGTGCGTGGGCGGCAAGGTCGCGGCCCTGGGCACGCGCGCCCTGGCCGAGGCACCGGCCGGCTGCGAAACGCTCGATGGCACGGGCCAGTACCTCCTGCCCGGTGGCATCGACCCGCACACCCATATGCAACTGCCCTTCATGGGCACGGTGACGCAGGACGATTTTTTCAGCGGCACCGCAGCGGGCCTGGCCGGCGGCACCACGTCCATCATCGACTTCGTGATCCCCAACCCGCAGCAACCACTGATGGACGCCTACCAGCAATGGCGCGGCTGGGCTGAAAAGTCAGCCGCCGACTACGGCTTTCACGTCGCCGTGACCTGGTGGAGCGAAAGCGTGCATGCCGACATGGGCCGCCTGGTGCACCAGGAAGGCATCAACAGCTTCAAGCACTTCATGGCCTACAAGAACGCCATCATGTGCGACGACGAGACGCTGGTGAACAGCTTCAAGCGCTCGCTCGAACTGGGCGCCATGCCCACGGTGCATGCGGAGAACGGTGAGCTCGTGTATTTGCTGCAGGCGGAAGTCGCCAAGATGGGCATCACCGGGCCGGAGGGTCATCCGCTGTCGCGCCCGCCGATGGTGGAAGGCGAAGCAGCCAACCGCGCGATTGCGATTGCCGATGTCCTGGGCGTGCCGATCTATATCGTGCACGTGAGCTGCATCGAGGCGGCTGAGGCGATTGCGCGGGCGCGGGCTCGTGGGCAGCGCGTCTACGGCGAAGTACTGGCCGGTCACTTGCTGATCGACGACAGCGTCTATCGCCGTCCTGATTTCGCCACCGCGGCGGCCTATGTGATGAGCCCGCCCTTCCGGCCCAAGATCCATCAGGAGTTCCTGTGGCGCGGCCTGCAGAGCGGCCAGTTGCACACAACGGCAACGGACCATTGCACCTTCTGCGCCTCGCAGAAGGCCGCCGGCATCGACAACTTCGCCAAGATCCCGAACGGTTGCGGCGGCGTCGAGGAACGCATGGCCGTGATCTGGGATGCCGGCGTGAACAGCGGCCGTCTCACGCCTTCCGAGTTCGTTGCCATCACCTCGGCCAATTGCGCGAAGCTGTTCAACATCTATCCGCGCAAGGGCCTGATCGCCGAAGGCTCGGACGCCGACCTGGTGCTCTGGGATCCGCAAGGGACGAAGACGATTTCGGCCAAGACGCATCACTCGAAAAACGACTTCAACATCTTCGAGGGCCGCACCGTGCGCGGCATCGCCAGCCACACGATTTCGCAAGGCAAGCTGGTCTATGCCAACGGTGATTTGCGTGCCGTGCAAGGCGCGGGCCGCTACATCAAGCGCCCGGCCTTCGGCCCGAATTTCGCCGCCGCCAAGGCCCGCTCGCAAGACCTGGCACCTAGCGCAGTCGCTCGCTGAGGAGAGCAATCATGGACATGAAGACCAAGCCCGCCTTGCAAGACATCCGCATCAATGGCGAACGCCTCTGGGACTCGCTGATGGAGCTTGCGAAGATCGGAGCCACGCAGAAGGGCGGCGTCTGCCGCCTGACACTGACCGACCTCGACAAGCAAGGCCGCGACCTGGTGCTCGGCTGGGCCCGCGAGGCCGGCATGAGCATCACCATCGACAAGATCGGCAACGGCTTCATGCGCCGCCCGGGGCGCAACAACGCCCTGCCCCCGGTGATGACCGGCAGCCACATCGACACCCAGCCCACCGGCGGCAAGTTCGACGGCAACTACGGCGTGCTGGCCGGCATCGAGGTGGTGCGCACGCTCAACG
The DNA here is from genome assembly GCF_044043925.2 of Paucibacter sp. JuS9. Lineage (NCBI taxonomy): Bacteria > Pseudomonadati > Pseudomonadota > Betaproteobacteria > Burkholderiales > Sphaerotilaceae > Roseateles > Paucibacter sp. JuS9. The sequence goes on along the minus strand of NZ_CP194172.1, from coordinate 1,311,370 downwards.
ACCTCGGCATCGAGACCGAGGCGCCCATCGAGGTGGCCTTCTGGACCAACGAGGAAGGCTCGCGCTTCGTGCCTGTGATGATGGGCTCAGGTGTGTTCGCCAAGGCCTTCACGCTGGAGCACGCCTACGCCGCGACTGACACCGAGGGCAAGACAGTCAAAGGGGAACTGGAGCGCATCGGCTACATCGGCGACGAGGAACCCGGCGACCATCCCATCGGCAGCTATTTCGAGACCCACATTGAACAGGGCCCGGTGCTGGAAGACCACGACGTCACCATCGGCGTGGTGACCGGCGTGCTGGGCATCAAGTGGTACGACTGCGTGGTGACCGGCATGGAGGCCCACGCCGGCCCGACGCCGATGGCGCTGCGCAAGGACGCGCTGCAAGTGGCGACAAGGCTCATGCAGGAAGTGGTGGCCATTGCCCACCGCTATCCGCCGCATGGCCGCGGCACGGTGGGCATGGTGCAGGTGCATCCCAACAGCCGCAACGTGATTCCGGGCCGGGTCAAGTTCAGCATCGACCTGCGCAATGCCACGGATGATCTCGTCGAAAAGATGGACGCGGACATCCGCAAGGCCGTGGCCGATGCAAGCGCTGCGAGCGGCCTGCCGATCAGCATCGAACTGGTGTCGCACTACCCTGCAGCACCCTTCCATGCAGATTGCGTTGCGGCCGTTGGCAAGGCCGCGGCCGCACTGGGCTACTCCAACATGCCGGCGGTGTCAGGCGCCGGGCACGACGCCGTCTACATGGCGCGCCTGGCGCCTGCGGGCATGATCTTCATCCCCTGCAAGGACGGCATCAGCCACAACGAGATCGAGGACGCCAAGCCCGAGCACATCACCGCGGGCTGCAATGTCTTGCTGCACGCGATGCTGGAGCGGGCCGGCGTCGCCAGCGACTGATCGCTCAGTCGCGGCCCTTGTCATGGCCTTTGCCATGACCTTTGCCGTGGCCACGATCATCGTCCCGGCGACCATCGCGACGGTCGTCCCGGCGCTCGTCGCGCCTGTCATCGCGTCGATCGTCATCGCGCCAGCGGCGGGCATCGCGGTCGTAATGGTCGCGGTAGCGCGGCACGTACTCGCGCTCGTACCAGTCGTCCCGCACGAAATAGACCGGCACGCCGCACGCGTTGTAGTGTCGGCAATGCTTGCGCCAGTCCTTCTGGTGGCCGTGCGGCACACGCAGGTAGACAGGCGCCGGGCGCACCGCGACACGCTCGATGATCATCGGCTCGACGTTGTAGTAGCGCGGCGTCATGTTGCCGATGTCGATCCGGCCATAGAAGCCGGGTTGCCCGATGCTGATGGAGACACCCACATCGGCCGCCATCGAAGAGGCGGCGCCAAGGGCCAGAAGCGTGGAAAGAATGATGCGTTTCATGTGAAGGACTCCTAGGACCACTTTGTAACGCGCCGGGCCGGCCGCCGTCGACGCGTTCACCAATTGATACGTCTCCAAGTGCCTTCGCAGCCTGGTCCTACTTCATCTGCGATGCAAGCCAGGCCTTCATCCTGCGCTCGAGCAGGTCCAGAGGCAAGGCACCGGCGCCGAGCAGATGGTCATGAAAAGCACGCAGGTCGAACCGTGCGCCCAGCTGCTGCTCGGCCATCGCCCGCAGTTCGAGGATCTTCAGCTGGCCGATCTTGTAGCCCAGGGCCTGCCCGGGCCAGGAGATGTAGCGATCGACCTCGTTGATGATGTCGGCCTCGGCCTTGGGCGCCTTGGCCATGAAGTAGTCGATGGCCTGTTGGCGGCTCCAGCGCTGGACATGGATGCCCGTGTCCACCACCAGGCGCACGGCGCGCCACATGTCGTAGCTGAGTTGACCGAAACGCGAATACGGGTCCTTGTAGAGGCCGATCTCGTAGCCCAAGCGCTCCGAGTACAAGGCCCAGCCTTCCACGAAGGGCGTGTAGCCCGCGCTGCGCCGGAACTGCGGCAGTTCGCCCAGTTCCTGCGCCAGGGCTGTCTGGAGATGATGGCCCGGCACGGATTCATGCACAGTGAGCACCTCGATCTCCCACTTCGGCCTCACCTCGGGCCGGTACAGATTGACCGAGTAGTAGCCGGCGCGGCGCCCGTCCAGCGAAGGCGGGTTGTAGTAGGCGGTGTAGGTGTGCGGCGCCGTGATGTCCGGGATCGCCCGCACACCAAACGGCGTTCGGTAGAGCTTGCCGAACAACTTGGGAAGTTCGGGCTCGATCCTCTTGGCGGCCAGCACATAGGCTTCATAGAGCTTCTGCGGGTCGGTGAAGAAATGCTGCGGGTCGGTGCGCAGCCAGTTGAAGAATTCAGCGCGAGTGCCCTTGTAGCCGATCTCCTGGATCAGCTTGTCCATCTCGCCTTCGATGCGCGCCACTTCGCGCAGTCCCACCTCATGGATCTGCTCCGGCGTCATCGTGGTCGTTGTGTAGTGCCGCGCCCGGTTCGCGTAGAGCGCTGCGCCGTCCGGCCAGTCCCAGGCACCGACGGTCTCGCGGCAAGCAGGCAGGTATTGCTGGCTGAAGAAGGCTTCGAAGCTGCGATAGGCCGGCAGCAACTGCTCCTGGATCAGCGTGCGTGCCTCGGCACGCAGCGCTTGCGCCTGCTCGGCCGGGATTGCCGGCGCGATGGTGATGAAACGCTTGTAGAAGCTGCTGTCTTCCGGCTTGTCCACCAGCAGGCTGCGCAACTGGCTTTGCACCCGCGTCATCAGGATGCGCGGCGGCACGCGCCGCTCAGCCATGCCCTGCTGCAGCAAGGCCTGCGTCTGCCTGACGAAGAGCGGCAAGGCGCGCAGACGCGACAGCCAGTTGCGGTAGTGCTCGAGCTTCTCGAACGGCATGGACTCCGACCATTCACCAGCCGTCTGCACCCCACCGCGCGGGCCGATGGCTTCGAGGTAGAGCTTGAACGGCGCAGCGTCGATTTCCTCCTGCAGCTCGTATTCAAAAAGCTGGTGATTCAATTGCTCGACCGGCGGCAGCTTGGCTTTCGGTATGGCACGCAAGGCAGCCAGTCGCTGACGGCTGCGCTGCAGGTCCGCGTCTGTGCCCCTGATGCTCAGGTCGGGCAGGAGTGCGTCGTAGCGGTGCTCGCCGTAGTAGGTCGCCGACAGCGGGCTGCGCGCCAGGTCCTCATCCCAGCTCTGCTGGAACAGGGCGTGGAGGTTCTCGGTGGGCGTGGCGGCATGGAGGGGTGTGAGCAGGCTCAGGCTCAGCAGTCCAAGGGCCATCTTCAATGGGCGTAGCAACATGGGCGGTCTCGGCTTCGCGCGACAAGGCGCGCGGCGATGATAGGCCCGCTGGGCCCCCGTTCAAGCCGGGGAGATCCGGTACGCGCAGCGCCTGGCGCCCGCCAGCAGATGTTCGCTGCGCTCGACCCTGACGCCCTCGCCGAGCAACTGCGTGAACAGTGACAACTCGGAGCGGCAGAAGCCCTGGCAGGCGCTCGCAGCGGCGCAGATCGGGCAATGGTCTTCGATCAAGAGCCAGGCCTTGCCCGCTTTCTCGACGCGAGCGAGGTAGCCCTCCTCGGCACGCAACTCTGCCAGGCGCTGCACCCGCGCCTGCAGGCTGCGCGCACCTTGCAGGCGCCCGGCGTAGGCCGCCAGCATCTCCTGCTCGCGGGCCGTGATCAAACGGTCGAGGGCCTGCTCGCCCAGGACGGCTGCCGTCTGACGTATCAGCTGCACCGCCAGCTCGCCATGGCGATCCGGGAAGCGGCCATGGCCGGCAGCGCTGAGCCGCCAGATGCGCTTGGGTCGGCCCGGGCCCTGAACCTGGTCTTCGGCATCGACCAGTCCCTGCTCCTGCAGCGCCTGCAGCTGCTTGTGCGCACCCATCGGCGTGATCGCACAGGCGGCCGCCAGCGTCGCCGCGCTCTGCGGCCCGCGACTCTTCAGTTGAAAGAGCAACTGCTCGCCGGTCTGCTTCATGGGCTGCCGTCCTCGCGTTTGGCCAGGCGCAGGAGCAGTGTCGCTGCCAGCAGGCACATCACACCGCCGAGACCCATGATCCAGCGGACCGACAGGAGCGCGATCAGGCCGCCGGCCAAGGCCACCAGCACATTGGCCAGGCAAAAGATCGTCGACAGCAGGCCCATCACCCGGCCCTGGCCATGCGCGGCAAATCGCTCCGACATCCAGGCGGGCAAGACCGCGTTGTAGAGAGCCAGTGGCACACCCAGACCGACGATGGCAGCCAGCCCGAACCAGCCCGGCAGCAAGGCCAATGCGGTGAGCCCGCTTGCGGCAATGACCGCCAGCAAGCCGGCACGACGCAGGGGCCGCCGGCTGCGCGGCAACCTACCGGCAAGGATGCTGGCACTGGTCATGGCTGCGCATTGCGCCGCCGTGGCCCAGCCGATGCCGGCGCTGCCCAGACCCAGGTTCTCGAACATCCACAGCGGCGCGAATTCATAGAGCGCATTGATACCCATGCTGTAGCTGAGCTGCAGCGCGAAGAAGGCAGCCAGCACCTTGTCCTGCTTCAGGAGCCCGAGCGCCTGCTTCTCGCGCATGGCCTGGAGCAGCTTTAAGGGACCGGCGCGCCGCTGTGCACCTGGAACGGCCAGGCCCAGGATGACCAGGCAGGGCAGCATCGCCAGGCTGGCCAGCACAAAGGGCACGGCGTCGCCGAAGCGCAGCGTCAGGCCGCCCACCAGGGGCCCCAGCAACCAGCCCATGTAGAGGCAGGCATTGAGCCAGGCGAAGGATTGCGTGCGGTCAACCTGCTCATGCATGTCGGCCACCAGGGCGCGCGCCACCGCCACGTTGCCCTCGGTCAGACCAGTGCCGAAGCGGGCCAGCACGAACAGCAGGTACCAGCGCTGGTCCAGTGCCATTGCCGTGAGCAGGTACCCCACCAAAGTGGCCGAGAGCGTGACACTCAGCACCGCGCGGCGGCCATAGCGATCCGACAGCGGGCCGACGAAAAGGCTGCCGACAAGAATGCCCAGCGGATTGGCCGCCAGCGCCAGGCCCATCAGGAGCTTGGGATCGAGGCCGGCGAAGTGGGTGAAGTTGTCGACCGGCCCGCCCACGAAGATCGGCGCCAGGATCGGATAGGGCAAGGCCACACCCAGCGTACTCATCAAGGCCAGCGCACAAACGGCGGCCAGCACCAGGCGCGGATGGCGGATGGGCGCCGAAGTTGCCTGCACGGCGCTCATCGCGCCGCTCCCTGCGCTTGCAGGCACAGCGCATAGCCGGGCCAGCCGCGCAGCCGCCACTCCTCGCGGGCGCTGTCAGCAAGCTTGATGCGATGGTCGTTCAGGCTGGCATGAAGCGCGGGCAGCTGAGCCGCCCAGTCGCCTTCGCTCGCTTGCCCCGCATGAACTGCGGCCCAGGCCAGTGCAGGCCGGCCGATCGACACATAGGCCGCCAGCCAGGCTCGCCAGGCATGGCGCAAGACCTGGCCCTCATCGACCTCCACCTGCGAGATCAGGATGCGCAGCGCGTGCAGGCCGGTCACCAGATGCAGGGCCGTGAAGTTGCAGGTGGAGAGGTAGGCGGCCAGCGACGCTTCGGCCAGTTCGTCAATGCTCAATCTGGGCATGGGCAGATAGTCGTCGAAGCGGGGCAAGGCCACAGCGGCTTTCATGTCGTCGGTGATGGTGGAGGGCCCGGCCGGCAGATTCAATGCCATGGCAGGGTCCGCACGGACTGCATCCAGCGTCGTGCGCAGGCTGGCGCTGCCTTGCGTGGCAGGCAATGCCGGGCCGAGCGAAAAGCGCGTGCCGGCCCAGGCTGCCAGCGCCGCGGCTTGCTCGCCGGCATGACCAGACTCCAGCGCATAGGCCAGGCGGATCGCACCATGGAAGGCCGCCGATTCCGGCGCCAGGAGCAGGCTGGGCAAGGCCTGCTCAAGGACAAGCTTCGGCACCGGCCCGGCCGGCGGCAAGCGCGCCGCCCAATGCACGAGATGCGCTCGCAACGATTCGGCCGGAGCATCCAGGCGGGCCAGCGCCACCAGCACCATCGGCAGGTGGCTGCTCAGGCTCCGGCCGCCGACACCATAGTTCGGGCCATGGCGCAGCGCCTCGCTCAGCGCCGCCTGCAGCATGGCGTTTTCAGGCAGCGACATTGGCAGCTTCAGTGGCTGCCCCAGCGGCGTGATCATGGCTCGGGCCCCGTTCTTTGCAATGGCGGGATCATGCCGCATGCCTGTCAATTTATAAACGTATCGTTTATAAACCATGGGCTCGACAGGCACATTGGCAGGCCCATCGGCGGGTCACAATGCGGTCAAAGGAGGAGGCAAGCATGCGCGTGCGCGACTGCAACTGGATGATGATCGAACGCCATCTGCAAGAAGGCGGTGACCTGGCCGTGCTGCCCTTGGGCAGCATCGAGCAACATGCCTACCTCTCGCTGGCAGTGGATGCGCTCCTCTCGGAGGCGGTGGCCGCCGCAGCCGCCGAGCCGCTCAAGGCGCCGGTATTCCCCGCACAGCCCTATGGCTACACGCCGACCTATATGGCCTATCCGGGCACGCTGACGCTGCGGCTTGAAACCTTGCTGGCCGTGCTGCGAGACCTGGTCACATCGCTTCATCACCATGGCTTCAACCGCGTGCTGATCGTCAATGGACATGGCGGCAACAGCCCGGCGGCAGGCATCGCAGCGGAGCTGCAATCGCAATTGCCGCAGCTGCAATTGCGTTGGCACAACTGGTGGGCCGCACCGCGCACACTGGCCTTTGTGCGCAAGCACGACCCGCAGGCCTCGCATGCATCCTGGATGGAGAATTTTGCGCTGACGCGCCTGCCCGGCGTTGCCCTGCCCTCGGCGCCCAAGCCTTTGGTGGACTACGGCCACATGGCTCTTCTCGACCCGCAGGCCAAGCGCGAGTACCTGGGTGACGGCTGCTACGGCGGCCACTACCAGCTCGACGACCAAGTCATCGATGAGTTGTGGAGCATTGCTGTGCAGGAGACGCGCGAGGCAATCCAGGGTCCTTGGCTGACGCCGAAGCGATAGAGAATTGAGCCATGGCTTTCCGCGCTGTCACCCTATCCGCCCACTTGCCCGGCAAGCTCTGGCTGCAGTCGATGCCAGGCCGCCTCGAGCCCTGGGGATCATTCCTCGACGAGGCGCGGGCGCAGAGCCTGAACCTGGTGGTCTGCCTGAACCCGCTCGATGAGGTGGCGCAGCTGTCGCCGGCCTATCACAAGGCGATTGCGGAAGGCCGGCTGCCTTTTCGCTGGCAGCATCTGCCGATGCGCGATTTCGGCCTCGGCGCCGACCCTGCGGCGTTCCGCCAGGGCGTGGATCAGATCGCACACAGCCTCGTGCTGGGCGAGCGCGTCCTGCTGCATTGCGCGGCCGGCATCGGCCGCACCGGCACCGTGGCGGCCTGCATCTTGAAGGCGCACGGTCAGCCGGTTGACGCAGCAATGGCCGCGGTGCGACAAGCCGGATCGAACCCGCAGTCGGCCCTGCAATCGGGCTGGATCGAGCAGTTCTGAATCAGCTCGGGATGCGCAGGCCGAGCGCCTCGAGCAGGATCGATACGTTGGCGCCATTGGGCGTGGCCAGCGAATAGAGCTGATGCCGCTCAGAATGCTGAGCTGGCCATTTGCGGTCGATGGGGAATCGGCGATGGCATTCGTGCGCCCCAATCTGCGGGCGAAGCCAATTCCGGAGCTGGGGTACGGTCTTGCCTGGCCGGCTCGGCGGAGAAGCTCAGCCCACGAGATTGGCCAGCGTCAACAAGGCCAGCAGGAGCATCCACAAGACCACCGACCGCCAGACCAGGCCCACCACGCTTTGCAGATGCCCCAGCTGTAGCGGTGCGCCCTGGGTTGAACCGGCGGCGCCCGTGGCATCGGCATCGCTGCCGGATTCGAAGGTCTTGCTGCGGTCCGGCGTCACGCCCGGTGCCGCACGGCCACCCAGCTGCACACCAAGGGCGCCGGCGGCTGACGCGAGGATGATCCCTTCATTGGCATGCATCCACAGGCTGGCGTCGCGCCGCCAGGCATTCACCGCCTCTTCGAAATTCCCGACGATGGCAAAGCCCGTGGCGGTCAGGCGCGCCGGTATGTAGTCGATCAAGCCGAACAGCTGGCGCGACAGGCGCATCAGGCGCTCGTTGGTCGGTGCGTCGGTGGTCCGACTCTTGAATGCCCAGTAGCGGCTGGCGAATTCGGCCATGCGATACAGCACGGCGCCCGCCGGACCCAGCCACAGGGTCGACAGCACGACGAACCAGAAGAACACGCCGAAGACGTGGCGATGCGCAGCCAGCAGCGAATGCTCGACCACGTGGCGCAGGAGCTCGGTGCGAGGCAGCTCGCTCGCATCCAGGTGGCGCCAGGCGGACAAGAGGCGCCGCGCTTCCAGCTCGTCGCCACGCTCCAGGGCATCGCGGATGTCGGTGAAGTAATGGCTGAACTGGCGGAAGCCCAACGTCAGGTAGAGCATCAGCACCGTGAAGGCCAGGGCCAGCATGTCGCTGAACTGGCGAATCGCGATATGGATGGCGGCAGCCAGCAGCGCCGGGCCTACGGCCGTGATGGTCCAGACGACCGCAGCATGGTGTTCGCGGCCGGCATCGAAGTTGCGGCCGGTCCAGCGCACCCAGGCAATCACGCCATCATGGACCTTGTTGCCGTGGGGCAAAGGCTTCAGCTGCTCGACCAGGAGCGCAAACAGGACCGCGAAGAAGTTCATGGGCGACGATGATAGCGGCGCCCCGCTTTCATCCGGCAGGGATCAAGCACAAAGGAAGCGATAGAAGTTGCGCAGCATCGCGGCCGTGGCACCCCAGATGAAGTACTCGCGCGGCTGGCCAACCGCATCCAGGCTGGTCCAGGGCATCGACAGGAAGCTGCGCTCGCCGCCCTCGAACTCGAAGCGATGCCGGCGATGGTTGGCAGGATCCATCAGGAAGGCGAGCGGCACTTCGAAGGCCTCGGCCACCTCGAACTCGTCGAGCCGCAGTTCGATATCGGGCTGCACCAGCGCCACGACCGGCGTGACATGGAAGCCGGTCACCGTCGTGTAGATCGGCAGTCTGCCGATCACCTCGATATGGCTGCGCGCCAGGCCGATTTCCTCTTCGGTCTCGCGCAGGGCCGTGGCAACGGCGTCGTCGTCTTCAGGCTCGACGCGGCCACCGGGAAAGCTGATCTGGCCCGCATGGTCACGCAGATGGTCGGTGCGGCGGGTCAGCAGCAGCTGAACGCCCTGTTCATGCATGACCAGCGGCACCAGCACAGAGGCCGCGGCCGGTGGCCGGTTCGCGAAGACGCCACCATCGCCAGGGATCTCGACCTGCCAATCCGGCGGCACGGCAAAGCGCGCGCGCAAGGCAGCGACTGTCAGCGATTCCGGCGCGACGGCAGGCAGATGGGCATCCACCGCCGTGACCGGCACGGCTTGCGGATGGAGGATGGCAGGTCGGACCATGCGAGAGCATAGAGCGCAAACGACAAAGCCGCCCGGAGGCGGCTTTGCTTGCTGGTAATGTAGCCAGCTTCTGCCTGCGTTAACGGTTCCGTCGGAACCATTAACTTCGGCGAAAGTTGGCCTCAGGCCAACTTTTCCTTGATACGAGCCGACTTGCCCGAACGCTGACGCAGGTAGTACAGCTTGGCGCGGCGGACATCGCCACGACGCTTGACTTCGATCGTCGAGATCAGCGGGCTGTACAGCTGGAACGTACGCTCGACGCCTTCGCCGCTCGAGATCTTGCGGACGATGAAGCTGCTGTTCAGGCCGCGGTTGCGCTTGGCAATCACGACGCCTTCGTAGGCCTGCACGCGCTTGCGGGTGCCTTCAACGACGTTGACGCTGACGATCACGGTGTCGCCAGGAGCGAATGCCGGGATGGTCTTGTTCAGGCGAGCAATTTCTTCTTGCTCAAGGGTTTGGATCAAGTCCATTGTGTTTCTCCATGGGATCTTGTTGGCGCCGCGGCTCTGACCATCAACCTGATGGCAGCTTGCCTGCAAAGGGGCTGGTCGGCTTGAAAGACGACCGGCACTAGGCCCAGCAGAGGATCGAAAAGCCGACCATTATAGCCACAAAATTCAGCGCGACCTTCAGGCCTTGCCTGAGGGCTGAATCAGGCTGCGCAAGAACGCTTCGTCGCTGCGGCTCAAGCGCCCCGCCGCCCGGGCTTCAGCGATCAGGTCCGGGCGCAGGGCCAGCGTGCGTTCCAGCGAGCGCTCGCGGCGCCAGCGGGCAATATTGGCATGATGCCCGGACATCAGCACCGGCGGCACCGGCAGGTCTCCCGCTTGATCCGGCAAGCCGGTCAGCACTTCGGGGCGGCTGTAATGCGGGCAATCAAGCAGCCCCTCTGAAAAGCTGTCCTGCTGGTGCGATGCCGCGTCGTTCAGGACACCGGGCTGCAGCCGGGCCATCGCGTCCAGCAAGGCCAGAGCAGCCAGCTCGCCGCCAGAGAGTATGAAGTCACCCAGGCTCAGCTCCAGCGTCACGTGACGGTCGAGAAAGCGCTGGTCGATGCCTTCGTAACGGCCACACAGCAGCACGCCGCCCTGCCCCGCCGCCAGCTCCTGCACCAGGGCCTGGTCGATGCGACGGCCGGTGGGGCTGAAATGGATAATGGCCGGCGCACCCGCATCCACGGCAGCGGCTGCACGCGCGGCCTTCACAGCGGCCAGCGCACGCTCTAGCGGCTCGACCAGCATCACCATGCCGGGCCCTCCGCCAAAGGGGCGGTCGTCCACGCGGCGGTAGTTGTCCTCGGCGAAGTCGCGCAACTGCCAGAGCCTGACGTTCACCTGGCCGCTCTCGAAGGCACGCCGGGTCACGCCGCTGCTCAGGTGCGGCGCAAACAGTTCGGGAAAAAGGGTGATGCAGTCGAAGCGCATCGCGAACTCGCCGGCAGCGAGCCGGGGTTCAGTAATCAAGGCCCCAGTCGACGCTGATGCGACGCTCGGCCAGATCCACATCGTCGATGAAGGCAGCCACGAAAGGAATCAGGCGTTCCTGGTCGGGCTTGACCGGCGCTTGCAGACCAGGCGGCGTGATGCGCAGCACGCTGTGCGGGCCGGTGTCCATCAGCCCAGCCACGGTGCCGAGCTCTTCGCCCTGACGATTGACCACGGCGAGGCCGATCAGGTCGACCCAGTAGTACTCGTCGGTCTCAGGCTTGGGGAAGCTGCTGCGCGACAGGAAGATGCGCGCACCGCCGAGAGCCTCGGCGCCGCTGCGGTCGGTCACGCCTTCGATGTTGGCAACAATGCCGTCACCATGGTCGCGGACCGCAAGGATCTTGAGCAGGGTGGGCAAGGCCTTGGCCTTGCCCGCCACTGCGGGCTTGTTGTCGTCGGCCGGTTTCAGGAACCAGCGGCGCGACGAGAACAGCGCCTGGGCGTCGGGTGAATAGGCTTGCACCTTGATCCAGCCCTTGACGCCCCAGGCGTCCAGAAGGCGCCCGACCTCAATCGCATCATCGGGCCAAGCGGGCTCGGTGACGCTAGTTTGCAGGTCGGACGAAGCCGTCACTTAGGCGGCGACCTTCTTGCTTGCTTCGCCAACCAGGCGAGCAACGGCGGGCGACAGCTGAGCGCCGACACCGGTCCAGTAGCTGACGCGGTCCAGAGCAACGCGCAGCGGCTCGGCAGCACCGGAAGCGATGGGGTTGTAGAAACCCACCTTCTCGATGAAGCGGCCGTCACGGCGGTTCTGGCTGTTAGCCACGACGATGTTGTAGAAGGGGCGCTTCTTAGAGCCGCCACGTGCCAGACGAATCACAACCATGATTGTTCCAAAATATTCAGAGCAACTACCGCACGAGGAGACACTCAGGGCAAGCAGTTCGGGTGATGCGAGCTGACACAATTGCATCACCCCGCACCGTTGTTGGCCGCTGTAGATACGCCAGCCCCTCGGCTGACCAGCACCAAAACCCGGCATTATAGACTCGCGCCGGAGAGAATCCCCATATGAGCGCAGAAATCTCCTCTTCCCCCACTCCCACCCCGTCCCCATCACTGCAAATCCGCCCCAGCACCGAGGCCGATCTGCCTGCGATCCAGGCCATCTACGAGCATGCCGTGCTTCACGGCACCGGCACTTTCGAGACCGAAGTCCCGGACCTGGCCGAGATGACCCGCCGCCGCGCCGAAGTCTTGGGCCGCAAGCTGCCCTGGCTGGTCGTCCAGCGTGGCGAGCAGGTGCTGGGCTATGCGTATGCCAACTACTTCCGCCCCCGCCTGGCCTACCGCTTCTGCCTGGAAGACTCGATCTACCTGCATCCCGACAGCCACGGCCAGGGCCTTGGCAAGCTGCTCTTGGCCGAACTGATGGCGCGCTGCGAGGCGCTGGGCGCCCGCCAGATGCTTGCGGTGATCGGCGATGCCGGGAACAAGGGCTCCATCGGCGTTCACAGCGCCATGGGCTTTGAAGACACCGGAACGCTGAAGAGCGCCGGCTGGAAGTTCGGCCGCTGGCTGGATGTGGTGCTGATGCAGCGCCAGCTCGGCCAGGGTGACCAGAGCTCGCCGGAAGCCACGCCATGAACAGCTACAAATCGAAGACGCTGGCCACCTGGCTGGCGATGGGCCTCGGCGTCTTCGGCCTGCACCGGCTCTATTTGCACGGCTTCAAGGACAAGTGGTTCTGGCTGCATCCCTGGCCCACGCTGGCCGGCCTGTACGGCCTGCAGCGCATGGACCTGCTGGGCCAGGACGACCGGCTGAGCTGGCTCTTGATGCCTCTGCTGGGTCTGATGCTGAGCTACGCCATGCTGAACGCCATCATCTACGGCCTCACGCCTGACGAGCAATGGGATGAGCAGCGCAACCCCGGTCAGGCCGGCCGCAAGACTGGATGGCCAGCTGTGATCGGCGTGGTGTTGAGCCTCTTGCTGGGTGGCACTGCCTTGATGACGACGATTGCCTTCAGCGCTCAGCGCTACTACGAGACGCAGGCCGAGGCGGCCCAGGCTATCAGCCAGTAGGCTCCAGCAAAGGAAAAGGCCCGCACGTGGCGGGCCCTTCTACTGCCACTGACCGCGATCAGAACAGCGTGAAACTGAGCCAGTAGCAGACTCCGGCAACAAAGGCCGAGGCCGGAATCGTGAAGATCCAGGCCCAGACGATATTGCCCGCAACGCCCCAGCGAACGGCAGAAGCCCGCTGCACGGAACCAACACCAACGATGGCGCCGGTGATCGTGTGCGTGGTCGATACCGGAATGCCAAGCGCCGAGGCCAGGAACAGTGTCATTGCGCCGCCCGTTTCCGCACAGAAGCCGTGGACCGGCTTCAGCTTGGTGATCTTCTGACCCATCGTCTTGACAATGCGCCAGCCGCCGAACATCGTGCCCGCGCCAATGGCTGCGAAGCAGATCCAGATCACCCAGGACGGCGGTGCCTTGTCATCAGCGGCCACATGCCCGGTGGCAATCAGCAGCATCCAGATGATGCCGATGGTCTTTTGCGCATCGTTGCTTCCGTGACCGGCGCTATAGAGACCGGCAGATACCAGCTGCAGGCGCCGGAACCAGCCGTCGACCTTGAGCGGCGCGGTGCGACGAAACACCCAGGCCACGATCACCATCAGTAGCGAACCGAGCAGGTAACCTAGCAGCGGCGACACGAGAATGAACGCCACCGTGCGCATGACACCAGAAGCCACCAGCGCACCGGCGCCGGCCTTGGCGATGACGGCGCCGACGATGCCGCCCATCAGCGCATGCGAGGAGCTCGACGGAATGCCGTACCACCAGGTGATGATGTTCCAGGTCAACGCGCCCACCAGGGCGCCGAAAACCACGTGATGGTCGACGACGCCCGGCTGGACAAAGCCCTTGCCCACCGTCGTGGCGACGCCGAAATTGCTCATCCCGAAGATGACCACGAAGTTGAAGAAGGCCGCAAAGAGCACGGCCTGCTGCGGCTTCAGGACACCGGTGGAAACCACAGTCGCGATCGAATTGGCCGCGTCGTGGAAGCCGTTCATGAAGTCGAACATCACGGCCAGTACGACCAGCAATGCGACAACCCAGAGGGCTACTTGTGCTGACTGCATTGCGCGGGGCTCAGGAATTTTCGAGGACGATGCCCTCGATCAGGTTGGCCACGTCCTCACAACGATCTGAGATCGACTCGAGCTGCTCATAGATCGCCTTGAGCTTGATCAACTCGCGAACATCATCCTGCTCGCGGAACAGCTTGGACATCGCGGCGCGCATCACGCGGTCAGCGTCGCTTTCCAGCTTGTCGATCTCTTCGCAGGTCTTGATCGCTGCTTCTGCGGTCTTGGGATGGCTCAGCTTGGGCAGCAGGGTCACGGCATGCTGGACGCGCTCGCAGCACTTTGCCGAGAGGTCGCCCAGGCGCAGCACTTCTTCGGGGATGGAACGCACGTCGTACAGCGACATGGTTTCGCTCGAGTCCTGCAGCAGGTCGAGGATGTCGTCCATGGCGTTGATCAGGCCGTGAATCTGCTCGCGGTCGATAGGCGTGATGAAGGTGCGGTGCAGGAGGCGGTTGACCTCGGCCGTGATGCGGTCGGCGGCATGCTCAGCCTTGTCGACCTCGGCCGCATATTTCTCGCGCAGGTCGAGGTCGTTGTAGTTCTGGATCATCAGCATGAAGGCGCGCGCGCCCTCAACGATCTGTGCGCCATGTTCATTGAACAACTCGAAAAAATTGCCCTCGCGGGGCAGCAGCTTGCCAAAAAACATGGGGACTCCTGGGGTGCGGACGGGGCCGATACGGCCCACCTTCACATCAACGACTGTTTGAAATCTTGAGGATTTTCTCGAAAACTTCGGGATTCTCTTGAAATCTTTCGATTTTCATCACCGCGTCATGCGCGGCAAGGGCGAGAGTGTAATCGGGAGGCGCTCGATTGCCTGCTCTCGCGTCCCCTGCAGCAGGGGCTGCAAGGCACCCAGACCGGGCGCCTGCAGGTCTGGAGCCAGTTCCAGCAGCGGTTGCAGCACGAAAGCTCGCCGATGCAGCTCGGGATGGGGCACCGTCAGCCGCGCGCTGGCAATCACTTGCTGGCCGTAGAGCAGAAGGTCCAGGTCCAGGGTGCGCGGTGCATGCCAGAACGGTCGCTCGCGGCCCAGGCCCAACTCGATGGCCTGCAGGGCGTCCAGCAGGGCCAGGGGTGCCAGCTCGGTTTCCAGGGCGGCCACCGCATTGAGGTAATCCGGCCCCTCGGCATCGACCGGGGCACTGCGGTAGGCGCCGGACACGGCGCCCAGCCGGCTCGCCGGCAAGGCCGCCAGCTCAGCCAGGGCATGCTCCAGGGATTGCCGCATGTCGCCCAGATTGGCGCCCAGGCCAACATAGGCGAGCACCTTCATTTCACTCCTGGGGCGTGGACGTGGCACCGCCCTCGGCCTTGCGAGCACCACCCGGCTTGCGACGACGGCGGCGCTTCTTGGCCGGCGCGGCGCCGTCCAGCTCGCCGCCCTCCTCCCCTTCGGCCTCGGCCCTGGGGGCTGCGGCGGCAGCCGGCTTGCGCGGCTGGGCGTGAGCCTTGGGCGCGCGGCGCTTGTCCTTCTCGCGGGCGTCTTCCAGCAGCGCTTCGCGCTCGTCGTCGGTACCCAGGGCGAAGTCTTCCCACCAGTCGGCCAGGGCGCCGTCGACCTCGCCAACGTCCGCACGCAGACGCAGGAAGTCGAAGCCGGCGCGGTAACGCGGCTGCTCGATCAGGCTGAACACGCTGCTGCCACTGCGGCGCTCGAAGCGCGGCTGCATCATCCAGATCTCGCGCATGTCGGCAGCCAACTTGCCGCGACCGGAGATGTCGCCAATCCGGGCGTCGAAGACCGCATCAATCGCTTGCTGCAGCGCAGGAATGGTCGGCTCGCCCGATTCGCGGATCTTGGTCCAGCGGTCCAGCACCTCGTGCCAGAGCATGCAAGCCAGCATGAAGCTCGGCGACACGCCACGGCCTTCCTTGACTCGGCGGTCGGTGTCCTCGAACGCCAGACGCACAAACTGGCCGCGGGCGCCTTCGTACAGCTCGCCCTTGCTGTCCAGCATTGCATCGAGGATGGGGAACACGCCGCGGGCCAGGCCCTGCTTGCGCAACTGCTCCAGGCTGGCCAGGGAATGACCGGTCTGCAGCAGCTTGATCATTTCGTCGAACAGGCGCGAAGCCGGCACGTTGGCCAGCAAGGCCGCGCTGGCCTTGACCGGCGCGCGCGTCTTGGGCTCCAGCTCGAAGCCGAGCTTGGCGGCAAAGCGCACGGCCCGGACGATGCGCACCGGGTCTTCGCGGTAGCGTGTTTCCGGGTCGCCGATCATGCGCAGCACGCGCTTCTTGGCGTCCGCCAGGCCACCGTGATAGTCAACCACCAGCTGGCGTTGCGGGTCGTAGTACATGGCGTTGACCGTGAAGTCGCGGCGGGCCGCATCTTCGATCTGCGGGCCCCACACGTTGTCGCGCAGCACGCGGCCTTCCGCGTCCACCACATGCGACTTGCCGGCCAGCTCGGCTTTGGACGTCTTCTCGTTGCCGCTGACCTGCTCGGCGCCTTCGGCCGTGGGCAGCGCCCGGAAGGTCGAGACCTCGATCACCTCATGCTCGCGGCCGCGGCCGTAGACCACGTGCACGATGCGGAAGCGCCGGCCGATGATGAATGCGCGGCGGAACAGGCTCTTGACCTGTTCGGGCGTGGCGTTGGTTGCCACGTCGAAGTCCTTCGGGCGCCAGCCCAGCAGCAGGTCGCGCACCGCGCCGCCGACGATATAGGCCTCGAAGCCTGCATCGGTCAGCGTCTGCACCACGCGCACGGCGCGCTCGTCGAGCAACGTCGGGTCGATGCCGTGCTCGGCCGCCTGCACCTCGACCCGCTTGCCGAGCGAGGTGGCGCCGGCAGCCTTGCCGAACAGCTTGTCGATGAATTTCTTGATCATTCGAAGAGTTTCAAAATGGTCCAGCCGCGCTTGGCGGCGATGTCCGCCAGAGCCGGCGTCGGATTGGTCGCCACCGCGTGGCTGACCTGCTCCAAGAGCGGCAGGTCGTTGACCGAATCACTGTAGAAGGTGGTCCGCTCAAAGTCCTGCCATTGTCGCCCCTCGCTAGCCAGCCAATCCCGCACCCGGCTGATCTTGCCGGCCTGGAACGAAGGCACGCCGTCGATCTGGCCGGTATACCGGCCTGCCGCATCGCGCTGCAACTTCACCGCGATCAGATGTTCGACGCCAAAGGCGGCCGCAATCGGTGCGGTGACGAACTCGTTGGTCGCGGTGACGATGGCCACCAGGTCCCCTGCGTCTTGGTGCTGGCGCACCAGGGCGCGGGCATTGTCGCGCATCAGCGGCGACATCACTTCTTCCATGAACCGGGCCCGGGTCGCCTCGGCCTCGGCGGGCGGGCGCGAGCGCCAGACGGAAGTGGCGAAGTCTATGTACGCATCGACGTCCAGCTCGCCGCGCTGGTACTGGGCGTAGAACTCGTCGTTGCGCTCGGCCCAGGCGGCGCCGTCGGCCCAGCCGATCTTCACCATGTACTCGCCGAAGGAATGGTCGGAGTCCTGCGGTATCAGGGTGCCGTCAAGGTCGAACAGGGTCAGGTTCATGGGGATTCTTGTGGTGATTCGTCGGCCAGCATCTGGCGCAGCAACGGCACGGTGACGGCGCGCTTGTGGGCCAGCGCGAACTCGTCCAGCCGGTCCAGCAGCCGCATCAGGTGTTTCAGGTCACGGGCGAAGCGGGTGAGCAGGTAGTCCATCACCTCGTCGCCGAGAAAGATGCCGCGGCGGTCGGCCTCCCGGCGCAGGGCCGAGCGGGTTTCGGCCTCCGACAGAGGCTGCAGGGCAAAGGTCGGCCCCCAGCCGAGGCGGGTGCGCAGGTCCTCGCGCAGTGCCAGGTCGACCGGCGGTGCGGTGCCGCTGGCCACGACGGCCAGGCCATGCGTGGCCGCCTCGACAAAAAGTGTGAAAGCGGCATGCTGCTGACCGGCGTCGAAGCGCTGGCAGTCGTCCATCAGCAGCAGCGAAGGCTGGGCGGGCAAGTCCCAGGGCAGGACGGTGTCGGCGTCGTACCAGCCGACCTGGGCGCCGCCCGCCTGCCAGGCCTGCGCCAGGGCGCGCAGGCAATGCGTCTTGCCGCTGCCCGGCGGGCCCCAGATGAAAAGCGGCGGCGCACCAAGACTCAGCTGGCGCAACTGGGCCAGCAAGGCGCTGTTGGCACCGGGCACGAAGTTGTCGAATGTGTATTCGGGGTCGGGCCCGATGGCCAGCGGTATCTGCTTCAACAAGAAAAACTCACTCATCAACCCTGGTAAAGCGGGCTGTCCAGGTAGGCAGCGCGGGCGCGGCGCAAGGCCACCACGCCCAGGGCACTCAAGGGCAGCGCGATCAGCACGCCGACGAAACCGAACAGATGACCAAAGGCCAGCAGCGCAAAAATCACCATCAGCGGCGACAGGCCGATGCGCTCGCCCACGAGGCGCGGAGTCAGGAAGAAACCTTCGATCAGCTGGCCGAGGCCGAACACCACCGCCACGGCCAGGAGGCCATAGAGACTGGCGAACTGCAGCAAGCCGGCCAGCAGCGCCAGGAGCAACCCGAGGCCGAAGCCCAGGTAGGGAATGAAGACCGCCATGCCGGTGAACACACCGATCGGCATGGCCAGGTCGAAGCCGGCCAGTGCCAGGCCAACGCTGTAGAAGATCGCCAGCGCGCCCATCACCAGCAGCTGGCCGCGCAGGTACTGGCCCAGCATCTGGTCGCATTCCTCCAGGAAGCCACCCACCGGCTCATGCATGCGCGGAGGCACCAGGCTCCAGCCGCGTTCCAGCAGCTTCGGCCAGTCGTGCAGCAGGTAGAACAGCACCACAGGCAAGAGCACCAGATTGCCGACCAGGGTCAAGAGCAGGCTGCCGCCGATGCGGGCCGAGCTGAGCGCCGTGCCCAGCCAGTCTTCCAGATTGGCATCCAGGTACTTCAGGACGAAGGACTTGATGCTGCTGATGTCCAGCGCCACATCGACGCCGAACTGCTTGAGCAGCGGCGCCAGATGGGTGTTGGCCTTGGCCGCCAGAATGGGGATCTGCTCGCGCAGCAGCGGCAGCTCCTTGCTGAGGATGGGCACGATCAAGAGCACCAGGGCCAGCAGCACCAGGACCGCCAGCAGCTCCACCAGCACCACGGCCAGCAGGCGCGGCACATGGCGACGCGTCAGGCGCTCCACCATGGGATGCAAGGCATAGGCCAGCACGCCGGCCGCGATGAAAGGCGCGAGCACCGGCTTGAGCAACCAGATCAGCGCCAGGGCACCGAGGGCCAGACCGGTCCAGGCCAGGGCCAGGCGTTGACGGTGACTGAGCTTCATGGCGGCTTGACTGGGAATGGGTGGAGGGGCGCGGCGATTCTATGTGCGCGCCCGGGCATGCAACTCAATGCAAGGCCGGACCATCTCGGCCGCGCAGATCGTCCAGGCGCAGCTGCTGCGCCACTCGGTCTGGCGCCTGCTCGGCCCGATCCAGGTAGAACTCGATGTCGGCCGCCGCGGCGCTCCAGTGCCCCAGGGCCTCCAGCACCAGCGACCGGTCACGGCGCTCATTCAAGTCATCCGGCAGCAGCAGCACCAGGCGTTGCTGCACTGGCAGCAGGCGGTCCCAGTCGGATTGGGCGCGATGGATCTCTTTCAGGTTGCGCAGCATGCGAGCCAGCACCTGGCGCGGCGTGGCAGCCTGCAGGAACAGCTCCAGCGGCAGGTCCACATCGCCTGCAAGGCCCGCGCTCTGCCGATACGGCTGCAGCGCTTCGTCCAGCTCGCTGCGCGAGAGCGACCGGCCACTGAAGGGGTCCAGCATCACCTCACCCTGGGACAGGTGCAGCTTGATCAGGAAGTGCCCCGGAAACGCCACGCCCCGCGCCTGCAGGCCGATCTGGCTCGCCAGCTCCAGGTAGATCACCGCCAGCGTGATCGGAATGCCGCGCCGGGTGGCCAGCACGTGGTGCACATAGCTGTTGCCGGCCTCGTAGTAGTTGTTGACGTTGCCGGCAAAGCCCAGCTCGGTGTGGAAATAGCGGTTCAAGGCACGCAGGCGGTGAGCACTCGGTGCATCGGCCGGCAGGCGCTGAAGCAGGCGGCGGGCCAGGGTATCGACCTCCGCTTGCACGGACTGCACATCGAGCCTGGGGAACTCATCCTGGCCGATGGCAATCGCCGCCTCGAGCAGGTTGATGCTCATGTCCTCCGCCACCAGGCTGGCGAAATACTCCAGCGCCGACGGGGCATGCAAGCGCAACGAGGAACTCATGCCCCGAGTTTATTGATCTCAGCCACGCCGGACAAACTGGCGCAGCTTCAATCCGCACAAGAGCAGCACAGCAAAGTACAGCACAGCCGAGGCGACCAGGCAGCCGGCCATGGCAATGGCGCGCAAGAGGCCATGCTGGCCGAGCTCGATCCAGTCAATCCGGGTGGCCAGGTAGTACTGCAAACCGCCCATGGCTGCACTGGCCAACAGCACCCGCAATGCAAACATCAGCCAACCCGGCAGGGGCTGATAGCTGCCGCGGCGGCGCAGGCCCCAGAGCAGCAGGCCTGCATTCAGCAGGGCGCCGATGCCAATGGACAGGGTCAGCCCGGCCGCGCCGAACATCGGCACGAAGAGCGCATTGAGCAGCTGGGTCAGGACCAGCACGCCCACGGCGATCTTCACCGGCGTGCGGGTGTCCTGCTTGGCGTAATAGCCTGGCGCCAGCACCTTGATCGCCACCAGGCCCATCAGGCCGGCGCCATAGCCCATCACCGCCCGGCTGGTGTTGACGACGTCGATCGCCAGAAACTTCTTGTAGTGATAGAGCACGGCCACCATGGGCTCGGGAAACACCAGCAAGGCCACGGCGCAAGGCAGGCCGAACAGCACGACCAGGCGCAGGCCCCAGTCCAGCAGGTCGGAATAGTCCTGCCCCTCCCCCTTGGCCTGGGCAGCGGAGAGCTGCGGCGTCAGGACCACGCCCAAGGCCACGCCCAGCAGGGCAATCGGGAACTCCATCAGCCGGTCCGCCAGGCTGACCCAGGTGGCCACGCCAGCGCCAATGAAGGTCGAGATCTGCGTATTGATCATCAAGGAGAGCTGGGCCACGCCCACTCCCAGCAGCGCCGGCGCCATCTGGGTCAGCACGCGCTGCACGCCCGCCTGCCTCCAGGAGCGACGCAGCGCCGAGGGCGACAAGCCGATGCGCGGCAGCGCGCCGAGCTTCTTCAGCGCCGGGATCTGCACCGCCAGTTGCAAGACACCACCGAGCATCACGCCGATCGCCAGTGCGTAAATGGGCTGCCAGCCCCAGGCTTGCAGGCGCGGCACCAGCAACCAGGCCGAAGCAATCACCGACAGATTGAGCAGCACCGGCGTGGCCGCCGGCACCATGAACTTCTTCCAGGTATTCAGGATGCCGGCCGACAAGGCGACCAGGGACATGCAGCCGATATAGGGGAACATCCAGCGCGTCATCACGACGGCGGCATCGCGCCCTTCATTCAGGCCGGCTCCCAGCATCCAGACCAGCAGGGGCGCGCCAATCACACCCAGCACGCAGGTGAGGACCAAGGCCCAGGTCAGCACCGTGGCCACGGCATCGATCAGCTCATGGGTAGCCTGATCTCCCTCCTTGGCGCGCGTGGCCGCCAGCACCGGCACGAAGGCCTGCGAA
Organism: Paucibacter sp. JuS9; assembly: GCF_044043925.2. NCBI lineage: Bacteria > Pseudomonadati > Pseudomonadota > Betaproteobacteria > Burkholderiales > Sphaerotilaceae > Roseateles > Paucibacter sp. JuS9. The sequence continues at coordinate 1,289,766 of NZ_CP194172.1, read as the reverse complement.
AATGCGCCCTCGGCAAACAGCCGACGCAAGAGGTTGGGTATCCGGAACGCGACCTGGAAAGCGTCAGTCAAGGCAGACGCCCCGAACAGCGCGGCCACCAGGCTTTCCCGCACCAAACCGGTGATCCGCGATGCCAGCGTCAGGACGGAAACAAAGGAGGCAGCGCGGAGTAGATTCATCACTCAGATGTCGGTCGGGGCGCCGCATTATCTATGCGACGACGGGCTGTTTGGCTTGCGCAATGCGGCAAACCCTTCTCCAGCCCACTAAAACTGCTATACTCGCGGTCTTTGCACCAACTGGGTAGATTCACAGCATGGCAACCTCTTCCAAAGCCAAGAAGAAGACCGTCCGTTTGGCATCGGGCCGCAAGCGCGCCCGCCAGGACGTCAAGCTCAACGCAGCCAACACGGCACTGCGCTCCAAATTCCGCACGGTCGTCAAGAACGTGCAAAAGGCCGTTGTCGCTGGCGACAAGCCGAAGGCCGCCGAACTGTTCAAGGCTGCTCAAGCCGTGATCGACTCGGTTGCTGACAAGGGCATCTTCCACAAGAACAAGGCAGCTCGCCACAAGAGCCGCCTGTCCGCGAAGATCAAGGCGCTGGCCGCCTAACTTCCAGCGCTGGTGCAAAGCTCAAAGCCCGCTTCGGCGGGCTTTTTGTTTGCCTGCCACTCTTGCGGGCTTCCTGATTGACCGCCCGAGCAATTACCGCGATTTCACTGCGGGATTCCGATCGCGCAAGGTCATCCACTCCGACACCGCGCTGGCCACCCAGGGCGGATCCTCGCGGGGCAGGTCATGCCCCGCTGCCGTGTGCATGCGCAGCGGCACACCCCAGGCGCGACTCAGCGTCTGCGAACAACGCCAGTCCACCAGGCCATCTCCCAGGCTGCACAAGAGCAGCATGGGAGGCTCCGGCCGTGCGCGGCTGGCCTGGAAGCGGACGACAGCCAGGACCTGGCGCCAGATATTGGTCAATCGGACCCGGGCCCTTTTCGCGGCCCCGGCCTGTGTCGTCAGGCTGAAACGCAGCAACTGGAATGGCACCGCGGGGCGCAAGCGTCGGATGACCGGGCTGAAGGGTCGCAGGCTCGTGTTGATCAAGACCGCCGCACTGACCTCCGCGGGATAGCGCGCCGCCCAATCGCTGGCGACCAAAGCGCCCAGTGACATGGCCAGCAGATGAACGGGCGTCTTCACGCCCCGCCTTTGCAACTCCGACCGGCAGGCATCGACAAGAGCAGCAATGGAGCTGGGGCTGGACCGGTCATGCAACTCACCATGACCTGGCAGATCGAGCAGCAAGACACGCACGTCCGGCTGCAACTTGGCCAGCTGATTGACGAAGATATGGGGAAACTCGCCCCAAGTCCCTGCCGCTCGGGTCAAGCCCCGCAGCAACACCCAGGTGACAGGCTCCGGCGGAGTCATGGCAAGGTCAGAACCAGCATGTAACAACATTGCTGCAAGCGTATATCAACAAGCCAGGAAACCACACCCCCGGAATGCGCCCTTCGCCGCAATTGGCGCTACAGGCAAACCCTTGCGCGCAGTGCGACTCAGTCCCTGCTCGCGGGCCGCTCGGGCAACAGGCAGGCCTCGGCCACCTGAAGCTGGTTGTCACGAGCAAAGTTCATGACGAAGTCCCAGGCCATCGGCTCGAGTGCCTTCAGTTCCTCGTTGACGATCACGCATTTGACGCCGTTGATCACGCGAGGCACGCAGTAGGGCGAATAACCGATGTGGTCGCCGATGCGCCCCGTGTTGCCGCCGGGGCGAAAGCAGGACATGGCGCCGGCCAAGCGCTCGGCCCAGTCACTGGGCCGGAACGTGCGCCCTTCCAGGGTCAATCCCTGGATGAACACTTCGCGCGGTTTGGGCGGCAGACTCATGGGCTCGCTAGCGGGACAGACAACTCGCGGCGTCAGGCCGTCGAGGCAAAGCCGGTATTGTGCCTTGTTGCGGCGCAGCAAGCGTGCAACAAAGTTCCGCTGCGTGGTTGGCATAGCGCACGCCGGCCAACCCGACCTGGGGGCGACCCGTAGAATCAACGACCCTTTCGTTTTCGCTTGCACTGGAGAGTTGATGAACGCCCCCGTTCCGCCCGTTCCGCCCACCGAGCCGCATGTGATGCAGACCTACGGCCGCCTGCCCATCGCCTTGTCGCATGGTCAGGGCTGCTGGGTCTGGGACACCGCCGGGCGACGATACCTGGACGGCCTGGGCGGGATCGCGGTCAACACACTCGGCCACGCCCATCCGCGCCTGGTGCCAGCCCTGCAGGAGCAGGTCGCCAAGCTGATCCACACCAGCAATTACTACCACGTGCCACTGCAGGAGAAGCTCGCCGCCAAACTGGTCGAGATCTCCGGCATGACCAACGCCTTCTTCTGCAACTCGGGTCTGGAAGCCAACGAGGCGGCATTGAAGATTGCCCGCAAGTTCGGCCATGACCGCGGCAACACCAACCCTGAGCTGATCGTGTTCGAGGGCGCATTCCATGGCCGCTCGATCGCCACGCTGTCTGCCACAGCCAACCCCAAGATCCATGCCGGCTTCGGCCCGCTGGTGGGCGGCTTCGTGCGCGTGCCGCTGAACAATATCGCCGCGGTCGAGGCGGCCCTGAAGGCGCACCCCAACGTCACCGGCATCTTCCTGGAAACCATCCAGGGCGAAGGTGGCGTCAACCCGGCCCGCATCGAGTTCCTGCAAGGCCTGCGCCGCGTCTGCGACGAGCATGACATCCTGCTGATGCTGGACGAGGTGCAATGCGGCATCGGCCGCACCGGCAAGTGGTTTGCCCACCAATGGGCTGGCATCACGCCGGACGTGATGCCGCTGGCCAAGGGCCTGGGTTCGGGCGTGCCGGTCGGCGCTGTGGTCTGCGGTCCGCGTGCGGCCAAGGTGCTGCAGCCTGGCAACCACGGCACCACCTTCGGCGGCAACCCGCTGGCCATGCGGGCAGGCGTCGAGACGCTGAGCATCATGGAAGAAGATGGCCTGCTGGCAAACGCCGCCAAGGTCGGCGGCGAGCTCAAGGCCGCCCTGACCGAGCAACTCGCCGGTGTGCCCGGTGTGGTCGAGGTGCGCGGCCAGGGCCTGATGCTGGGCATCGAGCTCGACCGATCCGCCGCAGCGCTGCTGCAGCAAGCGGCCGATGCCGGCCTGATGATCAGCGTCACCGCCGACAAGGTCGTGCGCCTAGTTCCCGCGCTGATCATGAGCAGCGATGAGGCGGCTCAACTCGCCGCGATTCTGGTGCCGCTGATCAAGGCCTTCGTGGCCACGCCCAAGCCATGAAGCCCGGCTCCAGCCTGATCCGCCACTACCTGCAGTTCAAGGACCTGCGCGCCGAGGAGTATGCGCATCTGTTCGAGCGCGCCGCCACCATCAAGCGCCGCTTCAAGAACTACGAGAAATACCAGCCGCTGCAGGACCGCACGCTGGCCATGATCTTCGAGAAGGCCAGCACGCGCACGCGCGTGAGCTTCGAGGCCGGCATGTACCAGATGGGCGGTTCGGTGGTGCACCTGACCACCGGCGACAGCCAGCTGGGCCGCGCCGAGCCGATCGAAGACAGCGCCCGCGTGATCAGCCGCATGGTCGACATCGTGATGATCCGCACCTTCGAGCAGACCAAGATCGAGCGTTTCGCCGCGCACTCGCGAGTGCCGGTGATCAATGGCCTCACCAACGAGTACCACCCCTGCCAGATCCTCGCGGACCTGTTCACCTTCATCGAGGCGCGCGGCATGAACCAGCGCGGCGTGGTGGATGTCGATTGCCTGAAGGGCCGGGTCGTGGCCTGGGTGGGTGACGGCAACAACATGGCCAACACCTGGCTGCAGGCCGCCGAGATCCTCGGGTTCACGGTCCATGTCAGCACACCGAGCGGCTACGAAGTCGATCCGACGGTGGCCGGCATCAAGAACACCGCCTGCTACAAGGTCTTCGCCGACCCGCTGGAAGCCTGCCGAGGTGCCGACCTGGTCACCACCGATGTGTGGACCAGCATGGGCTACGAAGCCGAGAACGAAGCCCGCCGGGCGGCGTTCGCCGACTGGTGTGTCGACGCCGAGATGATGTCGGTCGCCAAGCGCGATGCCCTCTTCATGCACTGCCTGCCGGCACATCGCGGCGAGGAGGTGTCGGCCGATGTGATCGATGGGCCGCAGTCTGTGGTGTGGGACGAAGCAGAGAACCGGATGCACGTGCAGAAGGCACTGATGGAGTACCTTTTGCTCGGCCGGATCGGCTGAGGGCCGGATTGCCTTTCAGCGCGGCCTCAAGCCGTCCACCAGCACATTCGCCGGGTAGTAGCGCTGAAAGGTCTTCCAGACCTCGCCGCTGCGGGTGCTCTTCTCGAGCATGTCGCGCAGCATCGCGCGGTCAGCGCCAGGCAGCGACTTGGACAGGTAGGCGCCGGATTCCCCCCACGGCATCTCTTCCACCGACTCGATCCTGAGCTTGGCCAGCAGAGGCTTGTAGCGAGAGTCGTTGTGGATCGCGCCGGCAATGATGCTGGGCGACATCACGGTCAGGTCGGCCATGCCCATGCTCAGCATGCGCGCCGCTTCGAGCGGATCCACCGCCTGGACCAGCCGGGCCTGGCTGCCCAGCTCGCGCGCCATGGCCAGATAGGCCTCGCCGTAGTCGAAGCCGCGCACCAGCACCACGCGCAACTCGCGCCGCCGCAAGAGCTCGTCCAGCGAACGCAGCGCCGGCCTGTCCTTGTCGAGCAGGGAAATCAGCGTCGCGCGGCTGCGCACCATGGGAACGAAAAGGCCCAGCTCGTCACGCCGCGGCGTGCGGGTCGCCGGAATCAGGAGGTCGGCCTGACCGGCCTCGAACATGAGCTCCAGCCGGGCCCGCGGCACGCTGGAAAACTCGAAGCGGCAGGCGTCGCCCAATCCGCGCAGGACGTCGGGATAGACGCCACCAATGGTTTCGCCATCCACCGTCACGCTCAGGCCGATGGGCGACACCGGCACCTTCAAGGGGCGGGAGCATTCGCCCCAGGCCAGCATTGGCAGGCAAAGCAGGCCGGTCAACAGCAATCTGCAGGCTTGGCTCATTCAGATTTCGTCAATCAAGACTCGCGACGATTGTGCTTGAACTCGGCGGTATCCGCCGGTACACATGCAGGGCTCTGTTCAGCATGCTGTCAGCCCCCTGTGGCAGCCTATCTGGCAAATGAAACTCGCGCTTATCTCCGACCTGCATGCCAACCGCCAGGCACTCACTGCTGTCCTCGAGCATGCTGCCGCGCGCGGCGTGCAGCAGCATGCGCTGCTGGGCGACTATCTCGGCTATGGCGGCGATCCGGCCTGGGTGCTGGACCGGGTGATGGAGCTGGTCGATGAAGGCGCGGTCGCCGTGATGGGCAACCATGACAGCGCAGTGGCCCGCGTCGCCCTCCCCGGCATGCGCGAAGAGGCCCGCGAGGTCGCCGAATGGACGCGCAGCCAACTGCAACCCTACCAACTGGCCTTTGTGAAGCAGCTGCCCATGACGGTCGAGCGTGGCGAGATGCTTTTCGTCCATGCCAATGCCTATGACCCGGCGAGCTACGAATACATCCAGGGCCGGCTCGAGGCCATCCGCAGCATGCATGCCACGAAGGCGCGCTACACCTTCTGCGGACATATGCATGAGCCCATGCTGTTCCATCTCAGCGGCACCGGCAAGGCCGGTGAATTCACGCCGCAAGCCGGCGTCGGCATTCCGCTCCTGACCAATCGCCAATGGCTGGCGATTCCCGGCTCCTGCGGCCAGCCACGGGACGGCAATCCGGCGGCCTGCTACGCGATCTTTGACAGCGAACAAAGCGTCCTGAGCTTCCAGCGCGTCCCCTACGACGCCGACGCGGCGGCCGCCAGTGTGCGCGCGGCCGGCCTGCCAGCACGGCTGGCCGATCGCTTGCTGGCAGGCGAGTAGAGCAGATGACAAGCCCGACCAGCACCTTCGGCGCCGCCCTGCCGCCCTCGCCCTTGCAGGAGGGCCAGGTGATCGACGGCTTCCGGCTGGAGGCGCGGCTGCACCAGGGCGGCATGGCCAATCTGTGGAGCGTGACGCGCGTCGAGGCGGTCGAGGGCGAGGATTTCCGGCTGATGATGAAGGTGCCGCGCATCAAGGGCGGCGAAGACCCGGCCACCATCGTCGGCTTCGAGGTCGAGCAGATGTTGATGCCCGCACTCAAGGGTCCGCATGTGCCGCGCTTCGTCGCTCGTGGCGACTGGACCCGCCAGGCCTATATCGTGATGGAGCGCATCGAAGGCGTGTCGCTGAGGCCACGCCTGGATGACGCGCCCCTGCCACTGGAGGAGGTGGTGGACATCGGCATCCGCGTCGCCACAGCCTTGCAGGACCTGCATCGCCAGCACGTCGTGCATCTGGACATCAAGCCCAGCAACATCATGTTCCGGCCGGATGGCCGCGCGGTCCTGGTCGACTTCGGCCTCTCGCGGCATGACCACCTGCCCGACCTGCTCGAGGAGGAATTCTCGCTGCCCATGGGCACCGGGCCCTACATGTCGCCCGAGCAGGTGCAATTCATCCGCAACGACCCGCGCAGCGACCTGTTCGCCCTGGGCGTGATGCTTTATCACCTGGCTACCGGCGAGCGGCCATTCGGCCAGCCAAGTTCGGTGCGCGGCCTGCGTCGCCGGCTCTATGTGGAGCCGGTGCCGCTGCGCGCCATAGACGCGAAGCTGCCGCCCTGGTTCCAGGAGATCGTGCTGCACTGCCTGGAGGTCAAGCCCGAGCGCCGCTACCAGAGTGCCGCGCAGCTGTTGCTGGACCTGAAGAGCCCGCAAAGCGTAGCGCTGACACGGCGGTCCGAGAAGACACAAGGCAGCAACAGCCTGAAGACCTTGAAGCGCTGGTTCTTCGCCATCGGTAGCGAGCCGACCGCGCCGACCCGGCCGAGCGAACAACTGGGCCGCAGCCCCATCATCATGGCGGCCATCGACATCGAGAGCGCCACGCCGGCACTGCTGGAGCAACTGAGTGAGCATGTGCGCCGCGTTGTGCAGGCCGAGGTCGGCGCGCGCCTGGCCTGCGTCAGCGTGATGAAGACGGCCCGGCTCGGCATGGACGAACTCACCGACAGCCAGGGTCAGAGCCTGCACGTGAAGCAGCTGATCGCCCTGAAGTCCTGGGCACGCCCGATCAGCAAGGCGCTGGACCTGCAGGACGGCCGCCTGACCTTCCATGTCCTGGAAGCGCCTGACGCGGCCACGGCCATCATCGAATTTGCCAGCCGCAATGGCATCGACCACATCGTGATGGGGGCGCGAGGCGCTTCCGCGCTGCGGCGCTACCTCGGCAGCGTTTCTTCCCAGGTGCTGGCCGAATCGGACTGCACCGTGACTGTCGTCAGGGAACGCTAGTAGGGATAGACCGAGCTCGGCGTCGCCTTGCTGGCGCGTGCCACCACCTGAGTCTTGACCGTCAGCTTGTTGCTGCCGGCTTGAAGCTGGGCTGAGACCGGCTCGTTTTCAAGCAGTTGGTCTGCATGCCAGACGCGCACCCTCACTGCACCTTCCGGCAGGCCCTCGACCACCAGCCTGCCGTCGCTGCCGCTGAGCTTGGCCCAAGGCGAGTCGGCCACGTACAGATGGCCACGCATCGAGCTGTGCAGATGGCAGCCAAGCAGATAAGGGCCGCTATGGTTGAAGCTGCGGGTTTCGGTGCCGGGCGTGCGGTTGCCCGATCGACCCGACAGGCGCAACTGGATGGTCTGGCCGGGGTCCAGATAGACGCCGCCCGGCCCCATCAAGCCGGCAATCACATGGTGGTCAAAGCTGTCCTTGTTGCTGAACACGATGCGCGTGCCCGGCGCCACGATGCTGATGGCTGGCACAAAGCGCTGCTTCTCCTGAGCAACCAGCACTTCGGCCGGAGGCACCGGGCGCGGGCCGGCCATCGTGCTGTCCACCATCACCACGGCGTCAGCGAGGGGCTGGCCCTGCTTGTCCAGCACCGCGATACTGAGATCGGCGGCAGTAGCGGCCATGCTGGTCAGCAACAGGGAGAGAGCGAGAGGCTTCAGCATGGCGGCGGCTCCTCAGGGCTTGGCGGCTTGCGGCGCGCGCGCCTCGGCCTGCACTTCGACCTGGTGGCGCTTCTTGTTCTTGTCCAGGTAGACCAGCGTCAGCGGGATCTTGTCGCCAGCGGCCAGCGGGCGATTCAGGCCCATCAGCATCACATGCAGGCCACCCGGCTTGAACTCGACGCTCTTGCCGGCGGGCAGCGGCAGGCTCTCGACCGCACGCATGCGCATCACGCTGCCTTCCATGGCCATCTCATGGATCTCGACCATGGATGCCACGGGCGAGCTGGCCTCAACGAGCTGCAAATCGCTGTCAGCGCGCAGCTGAAAGAACGCACCGGTCGCCTTCTGCTGCGCCACGGTCGTGCGCACCCAGGCGTCCTTGACCTGCAATTGAGGTGCCTGGGCCTGGGCGGCGACGCTGAACAGGGCGATGGAAGCGGCGACAAGGGCGATGGAAACCAAACGCATGCAAGCGACTCCTGAGAACTGGCCACCATCATAGCCAGCCCTACACTGAGCGCATGAGCTCGACCGCAGACAACCCTTGCACGCGCTGTGGCGCCTGCTGCGCCAGCTTCCGGGTCGACTTCGCCCGCGAGGAAATGATGAGCGAAGGCGGCAGCGTGCCTGACGGCCTGTGCGGTGAACTCAACCACAGCCTGGCCCGCATGCGCGGCACCGACCACGCCAGCCCGCGCTGCGCCGCCCTGGTGGGCACGGTCGGCGTCAAGGCCAGCTGCGGCATCTATGAATGGCGGCCCTCGCCCTGCCGTGAATTCGGCCTGCGCGCGCCACTGGGCCTGGGCGACGACGCCTGCGCGCGGGCCCGCGCGCGGCACGGCCTGCCGCCGCTCTAGCCGAACCTTTCGCGCTAGGGCTTGGCGCCGGTCATGTAGCTGTTGATCTTGTTCAGCTTGGTGGCGTAGATGTCGCGGTCCTTGATGGTCGTGCTGTAGTCCTTGGCAATCGCCATGTGCTTGCTGGCGCTGGCCAGATCGCCCAGGCGCAGGTCGGCCAAGGCCATCCAGAAATGGAACTCGGGCACGTAGGCGGCGCGCTTGATTTCCTTCTCGAACAGCCCCCGCGCTCTCACATAGTCGCCCGCATTCATGGCCTCGACGCCACGGTCGAAGAAGGCATAGGGCGGGTCAGGCTGCAGCTCGTTGAGCCGGCGCTGCACCTGCTCGGCCTCGGCAAGCTGACCGAGGTCCCGCAAGGCAATCACCAGATTGCCCAGGGCCTGAGGGTTGTCGGGCTCCAGCCGCGCGACCTGGCGCAGGACTTTCTCGGCCGCCACCAGGTCACCATGGCGCCGATAGATCACGCCCAGCGTGTTGTAGGCATTGACATAGTTCGGCGAGCGATCGATGGCGGCACGAACCAGCCAGTAAGCCTGGTCGAGGTCATTGGCCACCATGAACTCGGCAGCGCGGTTGTTGTAATACATGGCGACCAGGGTGCCCTCGTCGATGGTGCGAACGCGCTCCACCCGGTTCAGTTCGGGCGGCATGAAGTCGACGGTCATCATGTCCATGTCGAGCGCGAAGACATTGCTGCTCTCCTGCAGCCGGCGACCCAGGCTCACATTGACATGCCCCGCCAGAAAGAGCACGTTGCCGGAACGGCTCCAGCTGCCTTCGGTATGGACCAGCTGATAGCGCAGCCCCAGGCCCAACTCCTTGGCAAAGGCCGCCGTCATGATGACCAGCGACAGGCAATTGCCGGCACGCGACTCGAACGCCTCAGAGGCATTGCGCGTGATGGCCGAGTCGTAGTCAAGAATCAGCTTGCGCTTCGTATAGAGCGCGTCGATCAGTGCCCAGCGAGGGCCGCGGGCGACGACTTGATCCGCCACGTCGCGCTTGAGGAATTGGCGCATCTCCGGGCTCAACTCGAAGACGGCTTTGTCGTCAATGGGCTGGGCCAGGGGCTTGAACGCCGAGTCCTTGAACAGGGCTGACATCTCCTGCGGCTCCAGGAGCGGCACGCTCACGCAACCAGAGAGCGCAGCCGCCAGGGCCAACAGGCTGGCATGTAGGATTTTTTGCATCGCGCACCTCGCAGTGGCGGCAAGCGACCACCAGCATCCCACGGGTCCGTGCGGCGCCTGCCTGCTCAGATGCTAGTCCCCTTTTGCCTCGCGTGCCGAAGGTCAAGCCCCCGTGTTTGCGCTATTCCTGGACCCAGACGACGGCGGTCCGGGCGGGCACTACGAAGGCGCCGCTGCCCTGCTCGTAACGAGCCTCGCGGCGCGGGCGCTGGTCCGCTGCAGCCGCGCTGGCCTGCACCGGATGCAGCCGGTAGGCGTGCCCACGTTCACTCTCGATCTGCAGCGTCTGCGCCTGAGGCGACACATTGATCAGGTAGAGCAGGCGCTTGAAGCCGGCACCGGCCAGGCCTTGGCCATCCAGCACGGCGGCCATCACCACCGGGTTCTGCTGCGGGCCGGTGTTGAGGAAGTGAAGACGCCGCTTCACCTCATCCGCGGAGCGAAGGCGCAAGAGGCTGCTGCTGGCGCGGATCTTCAGGAGGTCCAGGAACATCGCCCGGGCCCCGGCGATATCGACCGGGCGCGGCTTGATCGAGTCGTCAGCCAGCAGCGGCTGCAGAAGCGGCCAGTCACGGCCGTTGTCACCCTGGGGCGGCAGGCCGGCGGCAAAGCCGTTGTCGCGCAGGCTCCAGTCCAGGCGGTTGAACCAGTCGCCCGAGTCGTAGCTGTTGCGGTCCAGCGATTTGGATCGCAGCACCTCAAGCCCGGCATGGAAGTAGGCAATGCCCTGGCTGAAGGCGGTCAGTGCCGCGCCGAGCATCTGCACCCGCAACCGGTCCTCGCGCGAAGTGTCGCGAGGCAATCGCATCACGTTGATGTCGAACAGCGTCTGGTTGTCGTGGTTCTCCACGTAGTTGACCACCTCGCCCGGCTGCGAAACATAGCCCGCAGGCTGGTCGCCATAGGGAATCTCGGAGAGCTTGCGGCGCTTGCCTTCAAAGGTCTCGAGCTCGAAGTCGCGCAGGGAGCCGGCCAGGCCGACACGGGTCATGTCGGCCGCGCGGAACAGCTCGACGGGCTCGCGCTTCGGTGCCGCGTCATTGGGCGCATAGACCAGGCCGTTGAGCCAGCCCTGGTTCTTGCGCAGCGCCTCGCCGCTGTCGCCCGCACTGCCGCCGCGCGCCGCATCGCGGCCCCGGTCGCTGAAGGTGCCGATGCCGCTGCCATTCAAGGACAGTTGCGACGCCTGGACGAAGCGCGAGCCATTGGCGATCTCGCCAAAATTCCAGCCCTCGCCAATCAGCTCGACATGCCTGCCAGCCGCCTTGTCGACCGCCGCTTGCAGCATCTCCATCGCAGCTCGCGGCTGATGGGCCATCAGATCGAAGCGGAAGGAATCGACGCGGTAGTCGCGCGCCCAGCGCACCGTCGTGTCGATCATCAGCTTGGCCATCATGCGATGCTCGGTGGCCGTGTTGTCGCAGCAGGTCGAGCGCTCGACCTGGCCTTTGGCATCCAGCCGCTGGTAGTAGCCCGGCACGATGCGGTCCAGCACCGACTTGGCATCCTGGCCCGAGGCCGGCGTGTGGTTGTAGACCACGTCCATGCCCACGCGCAAGCCAGCCTCATGCAGGGACTGCACCATCTGGCGAAACTCGATGATGCGGCGTGCGCCATCGGCCGCGCTGCTGGCATAGCTGCCCTCGGGCGAGCCGTAGTGCAGCGGGTCGTAGCCCCAGTTGAAGCAATCCTTGGAGGCGACCGCCATCACCCTGGCTTGCTGGTCCGGGCTGTCTGCGGCGGCCGTGGGTACGGTCGGTGTGGCGCATTGGGCTTCGGGAATGCTGGCGATGTCGAACACCGGCAGCAGGTGCACGTCCGTCATGCCCGCCTGAGCCAGCGAGCGCAGATGGCGCATGCCCGCCGAGCGGGTCTCGGTGAAGGCCTGGTAGCGGCCGCGCCTGGCCACTGGAACCGTCGCGTCAGCGATGGAGAAGTCGCGCACATGCAGTTCGTAGATCAGCATGTCGGTGGCGGCTGCCAAGGGCTTGGGCCGGCGGTGTTGATCCCAGCCACGCGGTTTCAGCCTCGCGGCATTGAGGTCGGCGATATAGCTGCGCCAGGAATCCGTGCCATGACTGATCGAGTACGGGTCGCTGACGCGATTGCGCACCCAACCCTTGCCGGGCACGAAGACCTCGACCAGGTAGTTGAAATAGCGGCCCGACAAGTCCCCATGCGCGCGCCAGGACCAGGCACCCGTGGTCGCGTCGAACTGCATCGCTTGCTCGGCGCTGGCCTTGCTCGCATCGCTGTCGTACAGGCAGAGGCTCACCGCACGCGCGGTGGGCGCCCAGAGCTTGAAGCTGGTGGATTTGGCTGCGGGCTGCACAGCCACGCCAAGGTCCGCGATATCGCCAGCCGCGGCATAGAGATCGTCGAGCGCGCCGGGGCTCTGGATGCGCGTGAAGGCCAGCACCTGACCAGCTTCGTTTTCGCGCGTGAGTATCAATTGAGCGCGATGCAGGCGAGCCGGATCATCGATGGACAGACGCAGCCTCGGGCCGGCTCCGACAAACCTGAAACGCTCGGCCGTTGCTGGCGAAAGGCCCTGCGAATCAGGCTGCAGGTCGAAGCTGCTGTCTGCGCCCCGAACGGCTTGACCTGCCTGCACCGACAGCGAACCCGCCATCGAGAACATGCAAGCGCCAGCGCTGGCCTGGCTCGGCCATCTGACCGGGCCATTGCACGAGTTGGCGATCCAGCCAGTAGGCCTGCGCCTCGGCCACAAGACCATTGGGATGCAGCAGTGCCTGGAAGTCATCAACATCACATCCGCCGGCCCGCGCCTGCCCACTCCAGGCCAGCACGGCCAAGCCCAGCAGCCAGCCGCCGCTCATCCGCGATCTCGATCTCATGCCTGTCTCCGCGCTCGTTTTCTTAATGGTAGCAAAACTACATTCATCAAAACAAATCAGCTTTGCACTACAGGAACCATGCCGCTATGCTTGCCTCCGTGAGCGAATGATTGATCAGTAATTTAGCTACAGCAAGGCGCCACAATGCGCCGATGGGGACGTGTTGATGAACGTGATCCGCAATCTCGGCGGCGCCTTGGCGCTGTGCACCAGCCTGATGAGCCAAGCCCAGACCATCTCCCGTATCGAACCCGCGTTCTGGTGGGTCGGCATGCGCAGCCCGGAGCTGCAGCTGATGGTGCATGGCGATCGCATCGGTGACTTGCAGGCACAGGTCCTGGCGCCAGGTATCACGTTGAAGAAGACCACCCGCACCGCCAATCCCAACTACCTGTTCCTGGACCTGCAGATCGACCCGCAAGCCAAGGCTGGCGAGTTCGAGATCCTGTTCAGCGGCGGCAAGACCCACCTCAAGCAGCGCTACCAGCTGCTGCAGCGCGAGCCCGGCTCTGCGGACCGACAGGGCTTCGGCTCCAAGGATGCAATCTACCTCGTCGTGCCCGACCGCTTCGCCCAGGGTCAGGCAGATCGCGCTCAGCCCGCCGGCCTGCTGGAACGCAATGACCGACGCAGCCCCGGCGGCCGCCACGGCGGCGATATCGCCGGCCTGCGACAGCGTCTGGACTACATCGCAGGCCTCGGTTTCACGCAGATCTGGCCTACGCCACTGACCGAAAACAACGCCGAGAAGTACAGCTATCACGGCTACGCCGCCAGCGACTTCTACAAGATCGACGCCCGCTTCGGCACGAACGAAGAGTTCCGCGAGCTGAGTCGCGAAGCCCGCACCAAAGGCATCGGCATGATCCAGGACATCGTGCTCAACCACATCGGCGCCAGCCACTGGTGGATGCGCGATATGCCGGCGCCAGACTGGCTCAATCAGTGGCCAGCAGACGAGGCGCAGGGCCGCCCCCAAGCCTCGTCGGCCCCCTCGGGGGGGGGGGTGACCAATTTGGTCAAGCCTGGGGGCTACAAGTACGTGGAGACCCAGCATGCACGCATGACGCTGCAGGACCGCTATGCGTCAGAGAGCGACCGCAAGCGATTCACCGACGGCTGGTTCACCCGCAACATGCCGGACCTCAACCAGCGCAATCCGCAGCTGGCCACCTATCTGACGCAGATGACGATCTGGTGGATCGAGTACGCCTCTCTTTCAGGCATCCGCACCGACACCTATTCCTACTCCGACCGCGAGTTCCTCGCACGCTGGTCCGAGCGCGTGATGCAGGAGTATCCGAAGCTCAATATCGTTGGCGAGGAATGGAGCCCGCATCCGGCCGTGGTGTCGTACTGGCAGCGCGGCAAGCGCAACCACGACGGCTATGTTTCCAGCACACCGAGCATGATGGACTTCCCGTTGCATGGCGCCCTGCTCGCCGCATTGGGGGAAGCAGATGGTCACGACAGCGGCCTCACCAAGCTCTACGAGGCGCTGGCGCACGACTTCGTCTATCCGGCGCCGGAACAGCTCGTCCTGTTCGAAGGCAATCACGACACGCCGCGCCTCTACTCGCTGCTGAAGGAAGACCTGGGCGCCTGGAAATTGGCCCTGGCCTACCTGGCCACCACGCGCCGCATTCCGCAGGTCTTCTACGGCACCGAGCTGCTGATGCAGAGCCCGAGGGAGCGCGACGACGGCGCCGTGCGCTCCGACTTCCCCGGCGGCTGGGCCGGCGATGCGGTGAACGGCTTCACCGGCCAGGGCTTGAAAGACAAGCAGCGCGAGGCACAAGACTTCCTGCGCAAGCTCTTCACGTGGCGCAAGAGCAGCCGCGTGGTGCACGACGGCGAGCTGATGCACTACTCGCCGGAGCACGGCGTCTACGCCCTCTTCCGCTATCTGAAGAGCGAGCCCAATGCGCCGCGCGTGATGCTGTTGCTCAACAAGGGCAGCAAGGAAGCCAAGGTCGACCTGCGCCGCTTTGCCGAAATGCTGCCGGGAGCCAAGTCGGCCGTCGATGCGATGACCGGTCAGGCCATCACCCTCGGGGACACCATCACCGTGCCCGCACGCTCGCCGCTGATCGTCGAGCTCAGGCGCTGAGCTGCGACTCCGGCACCGGCGGCGTGAACGACAGGCTGCCGGCCATGCGGTTCCAGGCATTGATCGCGCCGATGGCGGCGGTCAGGCCGGCAATCTCGACAGTCGTGAACTGCGCCTGCAGCTCGGCATAGAGGGCACCGGTCGGGCGGTGCTCGGTCATTTGTGTCAGCGCCTCGGTCCAGGCCAAGGCAGCCCGCTCCTTCGGCGTGAACAGCCCTGGCGCCTCGGCCCAGGTGGCCACGAGGTCGATCTTGGCCGGCACGACCTTCAGCTTGCGCGCCATGTTCAGGTGGAACTGCAGGCAGAACGCGCAGCCATTGAGCTGGGAGGCGCGGATCTTGATCAGCTCGGTGATCTGCTTGTCCAGCCCCGATTCATCGACGGCCTTGCCAAGGGCGCGCATCGCCAGCACCACGCCGGGCGCCGCCTGTTCGAACTCGGCCCAGTCCATGCGGGCTTGATGTGGAAATGCCATGAGAGAAGCTGCCTTCGAGAATGAAGGCAGCAATTCTGGCAGCAGCGCCCGGGGTGCGCTTCAAGGCAGGCGCAAGAGCCCAATCGGCGCACGGCCACTGGCCGCACTGATCAGCCCCAGCACGCGTGCGGGCTCCTGGCCGAGCATGTCCCACTTGAATCGCCAGGCCCAGTTGCCGCCCAAGATGCCCGGCACATTCATGCGGTGCTCGCCCCCCAGGCCCAGCACGTCCTGCAGCGGGAAGACCGCGATATTGGCCACCGAGTTGCAGCAGGCGCGGATCATGGCCCAGTGCACATCGTGGTCGCCGCAAGCGAGGTAGGAGCCGGCGAAAGCCCGCTCGCGTGCCGAGGCGCTGTTCCACCAGCCGCGCACCGTGTCGTTGTCATGCGTGCCGGTGTACGCCACGCTGGCCTTGGGCCACATGTGCGGCAGGAATTCGTGATCGGCCTCGCCACCAAAGGCGAACTGCAGGATCTTCATGCCCGGGAAACCGCAGCCGTCGCGCAGTTCATGCACGTCGTCGGTGATGAAGCCCAGGTCTTCGGCCACGATGGGCAGCTTGCCCAGGCTCGCCTCGATGGCATCGAACAGCGCCTGGCCCGGGCCTTTGAGCCACCGGCCCTCTTTGGCGTCCGGGCTGCTCGCCGGAATCTCGTAATAGCCCGCGAAGCCGCGGAAATGGTCGATGCGGAACACATCGGCCTGGCTCAGGGCGCGCTTCACGCGGGCGGTCCACCAAGCGTAGTTCTCGGCTGCCATCTTGTCCCATCGGTAGAGCGGATTGCCCCAACGCTGGCCATCCAGCGACATCGCATCCGGCGGCACGCCGGCCACCACCGTGGTCTGGAAATTCTTGTCGAGGTGGTACAGGTCGGGGCGCGACCAGCAATCGGCGCTGTCGTGCGCAACAAAGATCGGCAGGTCGCCCATGATGTGCACGCCCTTGCTGTTCGCATAGGCCTTGAGCGCGGTGATCTGCGTGTCGAAGCACCATTGCACGAACTGCCAGAAGGCGATTTCTTCCGCGTGGGTCTTGCGCACTTCGGCAATCGCAGCAGCTTCGCGGCGCGCTAGCGGCGCCGCCCAGTCCCACCAGGGCTGACCGTTCAGCGGAGAGCGGATCGCCATGAAGAGCGCGTAGTCGTCGAGCCACTCGGCCTGGCCGGCGCACCAGTCGGCGAAGGCCAGCCTGTCAGCGGCCGTGGCCTTGGCGAAGAAACCGGCCGAGGCCGCGCGAAGCTGCTGCTCGCGCCAGGGCAGCACGCGGCCGTAGTCCACCTTCATGGCATCGAAGCCAGCTTCGGGCAATTCCGGTGCGGCCAGCCAGCCCTTTTCCACCAGCGGCTCTAAGGCCACCATCCACTGACTGCCGGCGAAGGCCGAGACGCCTTGGTAGGGCGAATCACCCGGGCCGATGGGCGTGGTCGGCAAGAGCTGCCAGAGGCCCTGGCCAGCCGAAGCGAGCCAATCGACGAACTGGTAGGCGGCCGGGCCGAAGTCACCCATGCCGTTTGGGCCAGGCAGCGAGGTGATGTGGGCCAGCACGCCGGCGCTTCGATTGTTGAGGTCCATGACGTCTCTCTACTCTCTCTTTTGATCTCAACCAGCGCGCAGCAGCAGGAGGCTGCGTGCCGGTGCCTGGAATCCCTGGCCGGCGGCAATGCGCTGGCCACTCTCGATCTCACCGCTGCTGTCCAGCAGCACGGAAAAACTCTGCGCGCTCAAATGGAAGGGGCGCGCCTGCGCATCGGGGTTGAACACGATGGCCAGGCGCGGCGCAGCCTCGCTGGCGCCGCGCAGCAGGCAGGCAAACGCATGCTGGTCGGCCTGGTGCCAATCGTGCACCTGCATCTCGTGGCCCGTCGGGCTGAACCAGGCGATGCAGGCATCGCCAGCTCGTTCGGCACCAGGGCCGGCAAACCAGCGCCCATGGCGCAAGAGCGGTTCGCTGCGACGCAGGCGCGCCAAGTCGGCGACGAAGGCCGCAAGCTCCAGATCGGCACTGGCCCAGTTCAGCCAGCCGATCTCGTTGTCCTGGCAGTAGGCGTTGTTGTTGCCTTGCTGGCTGTTGGCGATCTCGTCGCCGGCGTTGAGCATCGGCGTGCCTTGCGCCAGCATCAACGTGGCCAGCATCGCCCGGCGCACGCGCTCGCGGGTGGAGTTGATGCACGCATCGTCACTCGGACCTTCGGCACCGAAGTTCGCGCTGAGCTCGCCGTCGCGCCCATCGCGGTTGTCTTCGCCGTTCGGCTCGTTGTGCTTGTGGCTGTAGCTGACCACATCGTTCAGCATGTAGCCGTCATGCACCGCCACGAAGTTGACCGAGGCCGTGGGGCGGCGCTGGCCGTGGTGGAACACGTCGCTGGACGCCGTGAAGCGCCGAGCGAACTCGCCGCGCCCCACCTTGCCGCTCTGCAACCAGTAGCCGCGCACCGCATCGCGGAACTTGTCGTTCCATTCCAGGAAGCGGCCGGGGAAGCGACCGAGCTGATAGCCGTCGTATGCCGCATCCCAGGGCTCGGCGATCAGGTGCACGCCGGCCAGCACCGGGTCTTGCCGCAGCGCCGCGAAGAAGGCTGCCTGCGGTTCGTAGCCATGGTGGGTACGACCGAGCACCGGCGCCAGGTCGAAACGGAAGCCGTCCACGCCCATCTCCGTCACCCAGTAGCGCAAGGAGTCGAGCACGAATTGCGCCACGCGCGGATGCTGGGCATTGAGCGTGTTGCCACAGCCGGTGAGGTTCTCGCTGCGGCTCTTGTCGTCGCCAGCGAGGCGGTACCAGAGGCGGTTGTCGAGACCGCGGAAACTCAAGGTCGGCCCGAACTCATTGCCTTCGGGCGTGTGGTTGTAGACCACGTCCAGCACCACCTCCAGGCCCGCCTGATGCAAGGCCTCGACCATGGCACGGAACTCGGCCGTCACCGCTGTTGGGTCGTCACGATTCGCCGCTGTGGCCAGCCGCGGGTCAGGCGCGAAGAAACCAAGGGTGTTGTAGCCCCAGTAGTTGCGCAGACCCTTGCCATGCAGGTGCGGCTCGTCCACGCAATACTGCACCGGCAGGAGCGAAAGCGTGGTCACGCCCAACTGCTTGAAATGCGCAATGGCCGCCGGGTGGGCGAGACCGGCATAGCTGCCTTGCAGTTCGGCAGGAATCTCCGGGTGCAGTTTCGAGAAGCCTCTGACATGCACCTCATACAAGAGCACGTCATTCGGTGCATGGCGAGGCGCACTCTCGCGTGGCGATAGGCCACTCAAGGGCTCGGCCACCCTGCCCTTGAGCGCCTGCACGGCGTTGTCGCGCGCATCAAAGGAACGCGGTCCGTCCGGATGCCCGAGTTCATAGCCATGATGCTCGGCCGCCCAGGAGAAATGGCCCACGATCTCGCGCGCATACGGGTCGAGCAGGAGCTTGTGCGGATTGAAGCGGTGGCCGTGCTGCGGCTCGTAAGGGCCATGCGCCCGCAAGCCATAGACAAGACCTGGCCCCACGCCCGGCAGGAAGCCGTGGAACACACCGTCATGCGGGCCATGCAGGCTGTAGCGGCGCAACTCGCGCTGGCCAGCCCCGTCGAACAGGCAGAGCTCGATCTGGCTCGCGTTCTCGGACACCACGGCGAAGTTGACGCCACCATCGCGCGCAACAGCGCCAAGCGGTTCGTGCCGACCTTCTTCGATTTGCGCTGGCAGATTCATGCAGGTACCAGGATGAGTGTGGCCAGCGGCGGCAGGCTGACGCTGATCGACTGCGGCCGGCCATTCGCGGCCTTCTTCTCGACCTTCAAAGTTCCCTCCAGATTGCCGACATTGCTGCCGCCGTAATGCGCCGAGTCGGTATTGAGCCGCTCGCGCCATGCCCGGGCGCCGGCCGGCACGCCGAGCCGGTAGTCCGGCCGCGGCACCGGCGTGAAATTGCAGATGACGATCACCTCGCCGCCGGCATCGTCGCGGCGCAGCCAGGCGAACACCGACTGCAGGCGATCTTCCTGCTGCAGCCACTCAAAGCCTGCCGGCTCGCAATCCAGCCTGTGCAGGGCCGGCAGCTCGCGATAGATGCTGTTCAGATCGCGCACCAGCCGCTGCACGCCGGCATGGCGCTCGTCTTCCAGCAGCTCCCAGGGCAGGCGGCGTTCATGGCTCCATTCATCGCGCTGCGCGAATTCCTGGCCCATGAAGAGCAGCTTCTTGCCCGGGTGGCCCCACATGAAGCCGTAGTAGGCACGCAGGTTGGCGAACTTCTGCCATTCATTCGGATCACCATCCCCAGGCATCTTGTTCAGCATCGAGCCCTTGCCGTGCACCACCTCGTCATGCGAGATCGGCAAGACGAAGTTTTCGCTGAAGGCGTAGACCAGGCCGAAGGTCATCTTGTCGTGGTGCCACTGGCGGTGGATCGGCTCCTCGTGCATGTAGCGCAAGGTGTCGTTCATCCAGCCCATATTCCATTTGTAGTGGAAGCCCAGGCCGCCGGCCGAGGTGGGGCGCGAAACGCCCGGAAAGCTGGTGGATTCTTCAGCCAGCGTGATCGCGCCAGGCGACTCCAGCCCCAGGCGCTCGTTCATGCGCTGCATCAGCGAGATCGCCTCGAAGTTCTCGCGGCCCCCTTGCGAGTTCGGAACCCATTCGCCGGCCGGGCGCGAGTAATCGCGGTAAAGCATGGAGGCCACGGCATCGACCCGCAAGCCATCCACGCCCCAGCGCTCGGTCCAGTACAGGGCGTTGCCGATCAGGAACTGGCGCACTTCATTGCGGCCGAAGTTGTAGATCAGCGTGTTCCAGTCGCGATGAAAGCCCTCGCGCGGGTCGGCGTAGTCGTAAAGGTGCGTGCCGTCGAACTGCGCAATGCCGAATGCATCGGACGGGAAATGCGCAGGCACCCAGTCCAGCAGCAGGCCCAGGCCACGCTCGTGGCAGGCCGCAACGAAGCGCGCAAAGCCCTCGGGCGGGCCGAAACGGGCACTCGGCGCAAACAGGCCGAGCGTCTGGTAGCCCCAGGAGCCATCGAAGGGATGCTCGCTGATCGGCATCAGCTCCAGATGAGTGAAGCCCATCGCGGCGGCATAGGCCGGCAGTTCGGCGGCCAGCTCGTCCCAGGTCGGGAAGCGACCCTCCGGCTTGCGCCATGAGGAGGCATGCACTTCATAGATGCTGATCGCCGCATCGCGGCGGTTGGCCGCCACGCGCTCGGCGCTCAGCGCCTGAGGCTCACGCAGCGGCGCGGCCACGATGCTGGCCGTCTCGGGTCGCAGTTGCGACGCACGCGCATAAGGGTCAGCCTTGGGCGGCAAGAGGTTGCCCTCCGGCCCGACGATCTCGAACTTGTAGAGATCGCCCGGCTGCATATGGGGAATGAAGATTTCCCAGATGCCGGCGCCATGGCGCAGGCGCATCACATGGCGGCGGCCGTCCCAGTTGTTGAAGGTACCGACCACGCTGACGCGGCGCGCATTCGGCGCCCAGACGGCGAAGCGCACGCCAGCCACCGGATGCTCGCCGCCCTGCTCCATAGGGTGCGCACCGAGCTGCGTGTAGGGCCGCGGATGCTCGCCCCGGGCCAGAAGGGTCAGGTCTTGCTCTTCCAGCTGCGGGCCGAATGCATAGGCGTCGGCATGGCAGCCTTCATGGCCGTCATCCCAGCGCACCTGGAAGCGGTACTCGAACTTCTTGCGACGCCGGCCCATCGGCGCCTCGAAGAAGCCGCCCTCTCGGTGCGGCAGGCTGGCCACCACCTTGCGTGTGCCGGCCTCCAGCACCATCACGCCGGCGGCACCGGGCAAAAGCGCGCGCAGCCAGAGCTTGCCGTCTGCATCGGCATGCAGGCCCAGCACCGAGAACGGGTCCGGGTGACGCGCCGCGAGCAGCGCCTGCAACTCCGATTCAGACAGCATTCAGACTCTTCTCCAGTAGGGCCCAGGTCAGCTCAGGCTCTTCACCGACCAGACGCGCTCGACGTAGTCCGCAATCGTACGGTCCGACGAGAACCAGCCCATGCCGGCCACATTGAGGATGGCGCGACGGTTCCAGGCCGCCGGGTCCTGATACAGCGCGTCGACCCGCAGTTGGGTCGCCACGTAGTCGGCGAAGTCCGCCATCAGGAGATAGCTGTCGTGGCCCAGGAGCTTGTCGACCAGGGCGCGGTAGCGGTAAGTGTCGCCGCCGCTGAACTCGCCAGAAGCGATGGCGTCGATCACGGCCTTCAGCTGACGGTTCTCTTCGACATACAGGCGCGGGTCATAGCCCAGCGACTTGATCTTGGCCACGGCCTCGGTGCGCAGGCCGAAGGAGAACATGTTCTCGACGCCGAAAGCCTCGGCCATCTCGATGTTCGCGCCGTCCCAGGTGCCTATGGTCAGCGCACCGTTCAGGGCGAATTTCATATTGCCGGTGCCCGAAGCTTCGGTGCCGGCCGTCGAGATTTGCTCCGACAACTCCGCTGCCGGAAGGATGGTCTCGGCCAGCGAGACGCTGTAGTTGGGCAGGAAGACAAGCTTCAACTTGTCGCCCACGCGCGGGTCGCTGTTGACCACGCGGCCCACGTCATGCGCCAGCTGGATGATGCTCTTGGCCATCTGGTAGGCCGAGGCCGCCTTGCCGGCGATCACCACGGTGCGTGGCACCCAGTTCGCGTCCGGGTTCGCCACGATGGCCTGATAGCGCGCCACCACATGCAGGATGTTGAGGAGCTGGCGCTTGTACTCGTGGATGCGCTTGATCTGCACATCGAAGAGGCTGTCCGGGTTGACCGCAATGCCGAGCTCGCGGCGGATCAGGGCAGCCAGGCGCTCCTTGTTCGCACGCTTGACCGTACGGAACTGGCGACCCAGCTCGGCATCTTCCGCGAGGGGCTTGAGCTTGCTCAGCTCCGCCAGGTCCTTGCGCCAGCCCTTGCCGATGCGCGAGTCGATCAGCGAAGACAGCGCCGGATTGGCCTGCTGCAACCAGCGGCGCGGCGTCACGCCGTTGGTGACGTTGTGAAAGCGCTCGGGCCAGATGCGGGCGTAGTCGGCGAAGATGGTTTGCACCATCAGCTCGCTGTGCAGCGCAGCCACGCCATTGACGCGATGCGAGGCCACGATGGCCAGATGAGCCATGCGCACACGGCGCTCGCCGCCACTGCCGAAGCCGCCGTCTTCCTCGATCAGCGAGACCCGGCTCATCAGCCCTTCATCGCCGGGGAAGCGGGCTTTCAGCTCTTCCATGAAGCGGTGGTTGATCTCGTAAATGATCTCGAGATGACGGGGCAACAGCGCTTCAAACAGATACAGCGGCCACTTCTCCAGCGCCTCGGGCATCAGCGTGTGGTTGGTATACGAGACCGCCTGGCGCGTGATCGCCCAGGCTTCGTCCCAGACCATGCCGTGCTCGTCAAGCAGCAGGCGCATCAGCTCGGCCGGGGCCAGCGCCGGATGCGTGTCATTCAAATGGATCGCGTTGGCCTTGCCCAGGTTGTGCAGAGAGCCGAACTCGCGCAGATGACGCGCAATCAGATCCTGCAGGGAGGCACTGACCAGGAAGGCTTCCTGCTTCAGGCGCAGCTCGCGGCCGGGGTCGGTCGAGTCGTCCGGATAGAGCACCCAGTTGATCGCATCAGCCTGCACGCGATGTTTGGCCGCTTGCGCATAGCTGCCACGGCAGAACGCATTGAAGTCGATCGGCGCTGCGGCGCTGGCATGCCATTGGCGCAGCGTGGACACGCGTTCGCTGTGGTGGGCCGGCACGATGAAGTCATAGGCCTGTGCCACCAGCGTTTCGGCCGGCACCCAACGGCGGCTGCCGTCGGCGTCGACCTCGACGCGGCCGCCGAAGCCGACCGCGTAGCGCACGTCGGCGCGCGGCACCTCCCAGGCATTGCCCAGGCGCAGCCAGTCGTCCGGGCGCTCGACCTGTCGGCCGTCCTGGATGCCTTGGGCAAACATGCCGTATTCATAGCGCAGGCCATAGCCGAAGGACGGCAGGCCCAGCTCGGCGAAGGAATCCAGGAAGCAGGCGGCCAGGCGGCCGAGGCCGCCATTGCCCAGGGCGGCATCGTTCTCGCGCTCCAGCACATCGGGCAAGGCCTGACCCTGCACCGCAAAGGCTTCGCGCAGCGTTTCGTCGAGGCCGAGCGCGGCAATGGCATTCCCGAGGGCCCGGCCCATCAGGAACTCCATCGAGAGGTAGTGCACGCGACGCACAGGTGCATCGACGCCCCGCTTGGCATCTGCCGCTTGCGTGGCAGCCCAGCGCTCGGCGAGTTGCTCGCGACAGGCGGCAGCGGCGGCACGCATCAGCGCCTCCCGGCTGGACGGGTCTACGGCGCCGCGCAGGTCGCGCTGCAGGGCGGTCTTGAAGGCGGCTTGAATCGGGGTGGGGCTTGAGCTCATGGCAGCGGTCTTGAGAGTCGCGAAGATCGTGCTTGCTTTCATGGGTCTTCCATCAGGCGCGCCCGGCCGCAACGGAGCTTTGGCGAGGGCGCAGAACCGGCTCGGCGGCCGGCGACTGGGGCGGAGTATCGCCCAAGAGTCGGATTTTGTGTAGTTTCACTACATCGGGAATTCCCGATTCCGAAATTGACACAGTAATTCTAGGCCAACAGCCATCGAACCTCGGGTAGTCGCCATGTTGTAACACTACATTTTCAACGGTATATTCCAGCCAGCTTCCCACCCCGGGGCATCCGACCGGGGTCAACAGAACAGCAAGCCGCGCCTCAAGTCGCCGGCATGGAGACAACAGTGGCGGACGTCCAGCTTTCCGGTGTAGCCAAGGCCTATGGCGATGTGAAGATCCTGCACGGGATCGACCTCGAGATTCGCGATGGCGAGTTCATGGTCTTCGTCGGCCCTTCAGGTTGCGGCAAGTCCACGCTGCTGCGCACCATCGCCGGCCTGGAAGAGATCACCGGCGGCGAGCTGCGCATCGGCGGCCGCCTCGTGAACGACGTGCCGCCGGCCGAGCGCGGCATCGCCATGGTGTTCCAGTCCTATGCGCTCTACCCGCATATGAATCTGTACGACAACATGGCCTTCGGTCTCAAGCTGGCCAAGGTACCGAAGAACGAGATTGACGGCGCCGTGCGCAACGCCGCCAAGATCCTGCACATCGAGCATCTGCTGGACCGCAAGCCCAAGGACCTGTCGGGCGGCCAGCGCCAGCGCGTGGCCATCGGCCGCGCCATCGTGCGCAAGCCCGAGGTCTTTTTGTTCGACGAGCCGCTCTCCAACCTCGACGCCGCCTTGCGCGTGCGCATGCGCTATGAGTTCGCCAAGCTGCACGAAGACCTGAAGACGACCATGGTCTACGTGACCCACGACCAGGTCGAGGCCATGACGCTGGCAGACCGCATCGTGGTGCTCTCGGCCGGCAAGATCGAGCAGGTCGGCTCGCCGCTGGAGCTGTACGAACATCCGCGCAATCTCTTCGTGGCCGGCTTCATCGGCAGCCCCAAGATGAACTTCCTCGCTGGCGAACTGGCCAGGGTCTCGGCGGGCGAAGCCGAGATCAAGCTGGCCGGCGGCCTAACCATGCGAGCGCTGGTGGACGCCAGCCGGGCCAAAGTCGGCGACAAGGTGACCCTGGGCGTGCGGCCCGAACACATCCGTGTGGGCGGTGACAGCAACCTGATGCAGAGCACCTTGGCCTTCGTCGAGTCGCTCGGCAGCCTGACCTTCGCGTACTTCCCCTACCCCGGCCTGGAAGAACCCCTGACCTGCCAGTTCGAAGGCCGCAACGGTTGCGACCGCCTGCATGCCGGCGAGGCGCTTGAGCTGCAGTTTCCGGCAGAAGCGCTGTATCTGTTCGACGCCGAGGGCACGGCCTTCCGCCGTCTGGCTGCGCCGGAGCTGGGGGAGTGAAGGCCGCGCTGCTCTCGCTGGCCCTGCTGGGCTGGGGCGCCGACGTGCTCGCCGAGTCCTCGCCCAAGCTGCTGGTCTGGATCAATGGCGACAAGGCCTACAACGGCCTGCAGAAGGTCGGCAATGCCTTCGAGAAGGCCTCGGGCGTCAAGGTCGTGGTCGAGCACCCGGTCGACGCCCCCGAGAAGTTCACGCAGGCGGCCGGCGCCGGCAAGGGCCCGGACATCTTCTGCTGGCCGCACGACCGCATCGGCGAATGGGCCAAGGCCGGCCTCCTGACGGCCATCCGCCCAGGCAAGAAACTGCGCGAAGAAAACGAGGAAGCCGCCTGGAAGGCGATGGCCTACCGCGGCAAGCTCTGGTCCTACCCCATCGCCATCGAGACCACCGGCCTGATCTACAACAAGGCCCTGGTGCCCACGCCGCCTGCCACGTTCGACGAGCTGATCGCCCTCGACAAGCAGCTGCAAGCCCAGGGCAAGCGCGCCATCCTGTGGGACTACAACAAGAGCTTCTTCAGCTGGCCGCTGCTGGCCGGCGCTGGCGGCCGGGTGTTCGACCGTGACGCGCAGGGCGAGTACGACGCCGAGAAGGTGGGCGTGGCCAATGCCGGTGCACTGGCCGGCGCGCAGATGCTGGAGCACCTGGTCAAGCAGGGCCACATGCCCAAGGGCGCCCGCTACTCCGAGATGGAAACCGGCTTTGCCCGCGGCCAGGTGGCGATGATGATCTCCGGCCCCTGGGCCTGGGACAACGCGCGGCGCGCCAAGATCGACTTCGGCGTGGCCGCGATTCCTGCCGTGGTGCCGGGCCATCCCTCCAAGCCCTTCGTGGGCGTGCTGGGCTGCATGGTCTCGGCACCGAGCAAGCTCAAGGACATCGCCGTCGAGTTCATCGAGAACCACCTGATGCGCCCCGAGGCCTTGAAGATCCTCGATGCCGATGTGCCCATCGGCGTGCCGGCCAACAAGGCCTTCTATGCCGAGCTGGCCGTGAACCCCCTGATCAAGGCCAGCATGGACAACGCCCGCGCCGGCGAACCGATCCCCAACATCCCCGAAGTGGGCCGCTTCTGGACCGCGATGGACGCCGCGCTGGAAGCCATCACCAACGGGCTGCAGAGCCCGCAGGACGCACTGGCCGGCGCCGCCGGCCGCATGCTCTTGAAGACGGCGAAGTGAGGAGTGAGTCCGCAATGAACGCCTCCACCACTTCCGCCACGATGTCCACCACCGCGCACCGCATCGCCTACAGCCAGCTGCCACCCGGCCCGCTGGAGAAGGCGGCCCGCCTCCTTCGCTGGCCGCTCACCCTCGCGGCCATACTGGCCTCGCTCTACCTGGTATTCATGGTCCATGCCTCGGGCCAGACCTTCTGGGCACTGGGTCTGCTGGCACTTTTCGCCGCCTTCTTCTACGTCTACGTGAGCAAGGTGGCTTTCGCTGCGCGCTACCTGTTCCCCGGCATCGCCGGCATGCTGGTGTTCATCGCCTTTCCGCTGGTCTACACGGCGGTGATCGGCTTCACCAACTATTCGTCGGCCCACCTGCTCAGCGAAGAGCGGGTGCGCGAGTACCTGCTGGAGCAGCGCGATGCCGTTGAAGAGCAGGTCCAGCCCTTCAGCCTGCATGCCGATGGCGCAGAGTTCCGGCTCGTGCTGCGCGACGCTGCCAGCGGTGAGCCGCGCTTCGTCTCCTCGCCGCTGGCATTGCGCAAGGCCAAGGGCGAGCTGAAGGTCGAGATGCGCGACGTGGCGGCTGAGCCGCTGCCACTGAGCAGCCCCTTGCAAGCCGCCCTGCCACTGCGCGAGCTGATCACGCACCGCGAGGCCTTGTCGCAACTGCTCTTGCAGATGCCCGGTCAGGCTGACGCCCTGCACTACCTGGGCCTGCGCGAGTTCGGCCCGATCCGGCGCTACTGGGAAGCCCAGCCTGATGGCAGCCTGAAGCGCTTGGCCGACGGTCAGCTCTACAAGCCCAATCGCGACACCGGCTTCTTCGAGAGCACCGCGGGCGAGCAGCTGCAGCCCGGCTTCAAGGTGCTGGTCGGCGGGCAGAACTACGCCCGCATGCTCTTGAACGAAGACTTCCGCGGGCCCTTCCTCGCCATCTTCAGCTGGACGGTGATCTTCTCGCTCAGCACCGTGCTGTTCTCCACCGCGATCGGCATGCTGCTCGCCGTGATGCTGAACTGGGAGGACCTGCGCTTGCGCGGCACCTACCGCACCCTGCTGTTCCTGCCCTATGCGGTGCCGGGCTTCATCTCCATCCTGGTGTTCAAGGGCTTGTTCAACCAGAACTTCGGCGAGATCAACGCCATCCTTGATGCCCTTGTCGGCATCAAGCCCGCATGGTTTGCCGACCCGCTGCTGGCCAAGATCATGCTGGTGATCGTGAACGTGTGGCTGGGCTACCCCTACATCATGATCCTGTGCTCGGGCCTCCTGAAGGCCATTCCCGCGGATCTGTACGAGGCCTCGGCCCTGGCCGGCGCCGGCCCGCTCACCAACTTCTTCAAGATCACGGCGCCCTTGATCATCAAGCCGCTGGCGCCGCTGCTGGTCAGCGCCTTCGCCTTCAACTTCAACAACTTCGTGTTGATCGCGCTCCTGACCGACGGCCGGCCCGACTACCTCAGCAGCAAGATCCCGGCGGGCCAAACCGACATCCTGGTGTCCTACACCTACCGCATCGCCTTCCGCGATTCGGGCACCGACTTCGGCCTGGCGGCAGCGATCTCGACGCTGATCTTCGTCCTCGTCGCGGCGATGTCGCTCATCAATCTCCGATTGATGAAAAAGGCCAACCAGTAAAGCAAGGAACACGGCAATGAGCCCCCACGTTCACTCTGTTCTCTGCCCCCCGAGGGGGCGCTCAATGCCCTTCGGGCGGCCGGGCGGGCATTGACATGGCAATCGTTCGAGGCAAGCAAGCCCGCTGGCGGGTGTTCGGCGCCCACGCGCTGCTCTGGGTCTTCCTGGCGCTGACGCTGTTCCCGCTCTTGGCGGTGGTGTCGATTTCGCTCAGGCCCGGCAATTTCGCCACCGGCAGCCTGATACCGACCGAGATCAGCCTGGAGCACTGGAAGCTGGCGCTGGGCATCCCTTACCAGGCCGCCGACGGCAGCCTGGTGCAGCCGCCCTTTCCGGTGCTGACCTGGCTATGGAATTCGATCAAGGTGGCCACCGTGGCTGCCTTCCTGATCGTGGCCATCTCGACCACGGCTGCCTATGGCTTCGCGCGCCTGAAATTCCGCTTCAAGACGCCCATCCTCAACTCCATGCTGCTCCTGCAGATGTTCCCGGCCGTGCTGGCGCTGGTGGCCATCTACGCGATCTTCGAGACCATAGGCACCTATGTGCCGGCCATCGGCCTGGAGACACACGCCGGCCTGGTGCTGGCCTACCTCGGCGGCGTGGCCACGCATGTGTGGACCATCAAGGGCTATTTCGAGACCATTCCCGTCGAGATCGAGGAAAACGCCAAGGTCGACGGCGCCACGCATTGGCAGGCCTTCCGCATGGTGCTCCTGCCAATGGCCGTGCCGATCTTGATGGTGGTGTTCGTGCTGGCCTTCATCGGCACCATCATCGAATACCCGGTGGCCTCGGTCCTGCTTCGCGAAGAAGGCAACCTCACGCTGGCGGTGGGCTCCAAGTACTTCCTGCACGACCAGCGTTTCCTGTGGGGCGACTTCGCTGCCGCGGCCGTGCTCTCGGGCCTGCCGATCACGGCGGTGTTCCTGCTCGCTCAGCGCTGGATCGTCAGCGGCCTCACGGCCGGTGGGGTCAAGGGATGAAGGCGCTCGCCACCGCACTGGCGCTGCTGGCGGCTACCAGCTCAGCCCAGGCTGCACCGGCCGGTGCGGCTGGCACCTTTGAAAAGCGCGAGCGCGACTGGCGCAACGGTGCCGTTGTCTACCAGATCATCGTGGACCGCTTCGTGCCCGCCGCAGACCTGGAAGGCAAGCGTGCGCTCTACCCGTCACCCAAGGTCCTGAAGCCCTGGAGCGAAGCGCCAAAGGCCGGCGTCTACCTGGCCGACCAGAAGCTCAATTCGGCCGAACTCGAGTTCTGGGGTGGCGACCTCGCCAGCGCCGCAAGCAAGCTGGAACACATCCAGCAGCTGGGTGCCGATGTGCTCTACCTGAACCCGATCCACCTGGCCTGGACCAACCACAAGTACGACGCCTTCGACTTCCAGAAGGTGAGCCCCGAGTACGGCAGCCGCGAAGACTTCAAGCGCCTGGCGGCCGACGCGCACCAGCGCGGCCTGAAGGTGGTGCTGGACGGCGTGTTCAACCACATGGGCCGCAACGCGCCGGTCTTCAAGGACGCCTTCGCCAACCCGAGCAGCCCTTGGCGAAACTGGTTCTCCATCGGCCCACAGTACGAGGGCGGCGCCCTGGTCTGGACCGGCTACCAGAACCTGCCCGAGCTGAAGCTGGAGAACCTGGTGGTGCGCCGGCATCTCTGGCTGGACAAGGATTCGGTCGTTCGCTCCTACCTCCGTGATGGCGCAGATGGCTGGCGCCTGGAT
This sequence comes from Paucibacter sp. JuS9, assembly GCF_044043925.2. Lineage (NCBI taxonomy): Bacteria > Pseudomonadati > Pseudomonadota > Betaproteobacteria > Burkholderiales > Sphaerotilaceae > Roseateles > Paucibacter sp. JuS9. Next base: position 1,259,845 of record NZ_CP194172.1, on the reverse strand, counting down.
ACGGCCTTCGAGCTGGGCCAGGCCTACCTTCGCGAGCTGACGGATGCGGCCCACAAGGAGAAACCGGGGTCGCTCGTGGTGGGAGAGATCGCCAACTATCCGGACCGATGGCTGAAGTCCATGGACGCGGTGATGAACTTCACCCTGCGCGACATTGTGCTGAGCATGACGCGCGGCGACATTGCCCCGGCAGCCGCTGCCCGCCTGACCGAGCGGCTGGTGAAGGACTCGGGCATCGAGGCGATGCTGAAGTCCTGGGTGGTGATCGACAACCACGACATCCCGCGCATCGCCACGCAGCTGCCGGTCACAGCGCAGCGCCGCATGGTGCAGGCGCTGCAGTTCACCTTGCCCGGTGCGCCGAACCTGTACTACGGCGCAGAGGTCGGCATGACAGGCGGCGCCGACCCCGAGAACCGCGGCCCGATGCGCTGGGACCTGGTGCGCGACGACAACCCCGAGCTGGTCTGGGTCCGCAAGCTGATCCAGCTGCACAAGACGCACCGTGCGCTGCGCGTCGGCGACTTCCGCTTGATCGATTCGCAGCAGCTCTTCGCCTTCGAGCGCCACACCGACAAGGTGCTCGATACCCGCGTGGTGATTGCCAACCCAAGCGACAAGCAAGTGCGCGAGCGCCTGATGATTGCCAACGCCCACCTGATGGACGACACGCCCATGGTCGACCTGCTGGGGCTGGTGTCGCCCGCACCGACCGTGGCCATCGGCCCGGGCTTCATCACCGTCGACATGCCACCGCACAGCGCGCTGCTGCTGCAACCCAGGCCCAAGGCCCAGGGTGGCTACAACCGCTACAAGCGAGTTCAATGAGCAAGTTCCTGTTGATGCTGGCGACCATGCTGGTCGCCTCTGCCACCCTGCCCGTTCGGCCAGCCATGGCGGCGGCCAAGTGCCAGGCCTCGCCACTGGGCCAGCGCGAACTCTTCCTGCGCGGCAGCTTCAATGGCTGGAGCGCAGAAGATGCGCAACGCTTCAGCTATGTCTGCGACCGCTACGAGCTGCATGTGCGCGTGGAGGGCGAGCATCAGTTCAAGGTCGGCGACGAAGACTGGTCGGCCGACGCCGACTTCGGCGGCAAGCCAGCGCAGCTGCAATTGAAGGGCCCGGCGATGAGCCAGCATTTCAAGGGCGGCTACAAGCTGACGCTGCGCCTGGACGGCCTGGCTCCGAGCCTGCAGATCCTGCCCTTCGCCGGCAAGCTGCCTGCGACCAAGCCCGTGCCTGCCGTAGGCAATTCAGTGGCGCGCAGCCTGCGCTTCGACTCAAGATCGATCGCCGACAAGCAGCCCTTCGGCGCCGTGACCGCCGGCAGCGAAGTGGCCTTCTCCATCAGTGCCCTGCCCGGCGTCGAGCAGCTTGAACTGGTCGTGGCCAAGCGTCGCCTGGAAGGCAACCAGGAAGTGCTGGAGTACCTGCCGCTCGCACGCCTGCCGATGAGCCGTGCGACCGAGGGCAAGCGCGAGCGCTGGACCGTCCGCCATCGCTTCACCGAGCCCGCCATCTACGGCTATCACTTCGAGGCCCGCATTGCCGGCCGCGCCTACGTCTACGGCAACAACCGCGACAAGGTGTTCTGGACGCGCGAGAAGGGCACGATGGGCCTCGGACTGACGGAAGACAAGCCAGCCGACGACAAGCGCATTCGTCGTTATCGCCAGACCGTGTACGCGGCGGACTTCAAGGTGCCGGGCTGGGCACGCGACATCGTCTACTACTACGTCTTCCCGGAGCGCTTCCGCAACGGCGACCGAAGCAACGACCCGCAGCCAGGCCGCGACCGCTATCACGACAAGACCGTGGAGCTGCACAAAAACTGGCTCGACAAACCCTGGAAGCCGGCCTCGGGCGACGGCTCCGACGCGCTGCCCAACAATGACTTCTTCGGTGGCGACCTGGCCGGCATCATCGACAAGCTCGACTACATCAAGTCGCTGGGCGCCAACGCGATCTACATGACGCCGGTGTTCCGAGCGGCCAGCAACCACAAGTACGACACCGGCGACTACACACAGATCGACCCGGCCTTCGGCACGAACGCGGACTTCGAGCGGCTCTGCGCCGAAGCCGCCAAGCGCGGCATCCGCGTGATTCCGGACACATCGCTCAATCACGTTGGCCAGGACTCGCCCTACTTCAACCGCTTCGGCAACTTCAAGCCGGGCGGTGCTTTCGACAACGGCAAGATCAATCCGGATTCACCATACGCCAGCTGGTTCACCTTCGACGCCAAACAGACCGCCCCCGACAAGCAATACAAGGGCTGGGTCGGCGTGCTGGACCTGCCAGAGATCGACAAGGCTTCGCCGGCCTTCCGCGCATTCGCCTATGGCAACCCCGAATCGGTGATGAAGCAATGGCTGGACCGCGGCGCGGCCGGCTGGCGCATGGACGTGGCACCCTGGGTGCCGGACGACTTCTGGCGCGAGTGGCGCAAGGCGGTCAAGAACCACAGGCCGGATGCCTTGACGGTTGCGGAGACCTGGTTCGACGCCAGCAAGTACTTCCTCGGCGACACCTTCGACTCGACGATGAACTACATCTTCCGCAATGCGCTGCTGGAATACGCAGCCGGCGGCGATGCAAAGGCGCTCTACGCCAATATCGAGCTGATGCGCGAGGCGTATCCGCCGCAGGCCTTCTATGCCTTGATGAACCTCCTCTCAACGCATGACCAGGCCCGCGCGCTGCATCACTTCGGCTATCACAACGATGATGATCCGCAAAAGCTCAAAGAGGCCAAGCAGCGCCTCAAGCTGGCCGTGCTGTTCCAGATGAGCTTCCCCGGCTCGCCGACGATCTACTACGGCGACGAAGTGGGCCTGGCTGGCGGCGATGACCCGCTGAACCGCGCGGCCTACCCCTGGGCCGACGAAGGCGGCAAGCCCGACGAAGCCTTGCTCGCAGACTTCAAGCGCCTCACCGCGATGCGCAACGATCACGCCGTGCTGCGCCATGGCTCGATCAGCGCACCCATCCACCTTGATGCCCATGTGATTGCGCTGGCCCGCCAGGATGGCGAGAGCTGGGCCGTCACCGCGACGAACAATGCCACCGCGGCGCGCAGCGTCAGGCTCAAGCTGCCAGTCGAGCTGCACGGCAAGCGTCTGCGCGATGCCTTGAGCAAGAGAACCTACCAAGTCGGTGCCGATGACTCGCTGACTCTCACTCTCGCGCCGCTGTCCGGTGCCGTCCTGATCTCTGCGCCATGAACCTCCAAGACTTCGGCCAAACCGGCCTGCGTGTCAGCCCCTTGGGCTTCGGCGCCATGCACATCAACGATGAGCGCACCAGCGAAGAGGATGCGGGCCGCCTGCTCAATGAGGTGCTGGACCTGGGTGTCAACCTGATCGACACCGCGCGCGGCTACGGCCTGTCGGAGGAGCGCATTGGCCGTCACATTGCCCATCGCCGCCGGGACTTCGTGCTGTCAACCAAGGTGGGCTACGGCGTCGAAGGCGTGCCCGACTGGACCTACGACTGCATCGTGCAAGGTGTGGAGCGCGCGCTGCGCCTGATGCGCACCGACGTGCTGGACATCGTCCATCTGCACTCATGCCCGCTTGGCACCCTTGAGCAAGGCGAGGTGACACGCGCGCTGCAGGACTGCAGGTCAGCCGGCAAGCTGCGCGTGGCGGCCTACTCGGGCGACAACGCCGAGATCGATTTCGCGCTGGCCAGCGGCCAGTTCGGCTCGCTGCAGACCTCGGTCAGCGTCTGCGACCAGGTCAACCTGCCGGTGCGCCTGCCGGAAGCGCAACGCCTGGGCGTGGCTGTGATCGCCAAACGGCCGGTGGCCGGCGCGATCTGGCGCATGAGCGAGCGGCCCGAGGCCTATGCCGAAGGCATCTACTGGGACCGCTGGCAGGCGATGGGGCTGCCCACGGCCATCCCGGAGGCAGACTGGAACGCCTTGGCCTTGCGCTTCACCGCCTTCCTGCCCGGCATCTCCAGCACCATCGTCGGCACCGGGAAGCTCGCGCATTTCAAGCACAACCTCGCGGCCATCGAACAAGGTCCGCTGCCGGCCAGCCAGCAGCACCTGATGCGCCAGGCCTTTCTGCATCAGGAGCGGGGCTGGAAGGGCCTGATCTAGACTGTCCGCATGGAACTCAAAATCGTCGTCTACTCCAAGTCAGCCTGCCCGCAATGCGACAGCGTCAAGATGCTTCTAAAGGCCCGGAACCTTGGCTTCGAGGAAATCAGGATCGAGGACGAGGAGCAGCGCATGGCCTTCTACGCCAAATGCGGTCCCTCGGTCCGGTCCATGCCCCAGGTCTTCATCAACGACCAGCGCGTGGGCGGCGTGGCCGGGCTGCAGGCCGCGTTTGCGCAGCTCAAGCTGTGAGCTGATTCAGGCCTGGGCAGGCACGATCAGGATCTTGCCCTGGCGCTCGCCAGCGGCAGCGGCAGCCACCGCTTCCTTGATCTGCGCCACGTCGTAGCTCGCCTGGATCGGCGTGCTCAGCTTGCCGGCCGCAATCAGGCCGGCCAGTTCGGTCAGCAGTGCGAACTGCTGGGGCTGCGGCGTGGTGCGGAACCAGCGCGCCAGCCAGAAGCCCTTCAAGCTCACGTCGCGGAACACCAGCTCGCGCGGCGACACGATGCAGGGCTCGCCGCTCAAGGCACCGTAGTTCACCACCACGGCGCTCTCGGCCAGCATGCCGGCCAGGCGCATCGTCGCCTTGCCGCCGACGGCATCAATGCCCAGCTTGATCGGCGTGCCTGCGGTGGCGGCCTTGACCCGCTCGGCCAGGTCGTCGCCATCGACCAGCACCACATCGCCGCCCTGTGCCAGCACGCCGGCGATGGCCGACTCGCGGCGCACGATATTCACGGTCTTCAGTCCGCGCAGCTTGGCCAGTTGCACCACGTAGCTGCCCACGCCTGAGTTGGCGCTGTTCTGGATCACCCAGTCGCCAGGCTGCAAGGTGGCGAAGTCGCTGAGCAGCAGCGAGGCCGTCGGCGGGTTGACGGTCAGCATGGCCAGCTGCTGCGGGTCGGCGCCGTTCGGCAGCGGAATCAGGCGCGCGGCCGGTGCCACCAGATGCGTGGCCCAGGTGCCCGAGCCGGCCGGCAGCAGCACGGTCTGGCCAATGGCCGGGCCTTGGGTGTCCGGGCCCAGTTCGACGACCCGGCCCACGCCCTCGCTGCCACCGACGGCAGGCAGCGGCGGCAGGATGCCGTACTGGCCGGTCAGGGTCAGCACATCGCTCGGGTTGATGGGTGCGGCCAGCACGGCCACCAGGGCCTGGCCTTGCGAAAGGGTCGGGCGTTCGAAAGGCACGGCCGCGATCACGGCCTGCGGCACCGGGCCGCGTTCGTTGTACTGGGCTTTGAGCATCGTTGTCATGGTGAGGTCCTGCTAGCCGGTTTCGGCGTCTGTACTGCGATGACCGAATGCTAGGCCTGCCGGTCTCAAGACGGAATCCGTCATATTCGGCAAAATCTTTTGTCGCAATGGCAATGATCAAGAGCCCACGATGGACAAGCTGCGCGCCCTTCAGTACCTGGTCAAGGTGGCCGACACCCTGAGCTTCTCGCGGGCGGCCCGGGCCTTCGGCGTGCCGGCCTCCTCGATCTCGCGGCGCATCACCGACCTGGAAGCGAGCTTGGGCATCGAGCTGCTGCACCGGACGACGCGCACCGTGCGCCTGACCGAGGCCGGCGCGCTCTACCTGGAGCAGGTGCGGCCGGGCCTGGCGCAGCTGGACGATGCCGATGAGCTGGTGGGCCAGCACTCCAGCACGCCCAGCGGCACCCTGCGCATCAGCGCCATGCCCGGCTATGGCCAGCGCCTCCTGATGCCAGCGCTGCAGGACTTCGGCGAGCGCTATCCCGACATCGTGCTGGACGTGCACCTGAGCGATGCCCTGGTGGAGCTGGGGCGCGACCAGATTGACATCGCGATCCGCGGTGGCCGCCAGCCGCAGGACCGCGTGGTCGCGCGACGGCTGGACCCGAACCGTTTCGTGCTGGCTGCCTCGCCGCAATACCTGGAGCGGGCCGGCACACCCCGCACGCTGGACGACCTCGCAGGCCACCGCGCGCTGATGTACCGCGGCCCCAATGCCGTGATCAAGTGGCAGGGGCTGGGCGATGACGGCTGGCACGAGGTGCCGGTCACACCTGCCTTCATCAGCAACGACGGCGCCAGCCTGATTGCCATGGCGTGCCGGCACCAGGGCATCGTGCTGTTGTCGGAATGGGCGCTGGTGGACTACTTCCGGCGCGGCGAGCTCCAGGCCATCACGCTGGACCAGCCCGTGTCTGTCGGCCGCGGCGGCGAGGCCGGCATCTACCTGCTCTACCTGCAGACCCGCTACCGAATACCCAAGGTACGGGTGGCGGTGGAGTTCCTGGTCGAGCGGCTGAGCGCCAGCTCGGCCTGAGCCGACAACCCTTGCCTTGATCGGGCGATTCAGCTTGAGCTTGCTGAACTTTCAGAAATTCCTGAAAATTCAGCAAAATCTTGAGTTGACGCAAATTGAACGAGAGGCCGTCATGGAAGCCCTGAGCCCCCTGGTCCGCAGCTTTGTCGCGCATTTTGGCGAGATGGGCAGCCGCTGGGGCATCAACCGCACGGTGGGGCAGATCTATGCCCTCATCTTCGTTTCGCCCCGACCGCTGAACGCGGACGAATTGGCCGAGTCACTGGAATTCAGTCGCTCCAATGTGAGCATGGGGCTGAAGGAACTGCAGGCCTGGCGCCTGGTGCGGCTCAAGCACCTGGCCGGCGACCGGCGCGAGTATTTCGAGGCGCCCAGTGACGCCTGGGAGATCTTTCGCACGCTGGCCGAGGAGCGCCGCCGCCGCGAGATCGAGCCCACCCTGTCGATGCTGCGCAATGCGCTGCTCGAGTCCCCCAATACCGAGGAAGACCGCATCGCGCAGGAACGCATGCGCGGCATGCACGACCTGATCGAGCTGATGAGCAGCTGGTTCGACGACATGCAGCGGCTCGACTCGCAGACGCTCGGACAGCTGATGAAGATGGGCTCCAAGGTGCAGAAGCTGCTGGAGTTCACCGGCCGCATCAAGCCCGCAGCCAAGACCGACAGGGAGGGCTGAACCATGCTCGATGCCCTGGACGCACTCGTCCTGGCGCGCATGCAGTTTGCCGCCAACATCTCCTTCCACATCCTCTTTCCCACGATCAATATCGCGCTGGCCTGGGTGCTGCTGTTCTTCCGCTGGCGCTGGCTGAAGACCGACAGCGATATCTGGCTCACGGCCTACCGCTTCTGGACCAAGGTCTTCGCGCTCTCCTTCGCGCTGGGCGTGGTCAGCGGCATCACGATGAGCTTCCAGTTCGGCACCAACTGGCCGGGCTTCATGGAGAAGGCCGGCAATATCGCCGGGCCGCTGCTGGGCTACGAAGTGCTGACCGCCTTCTTCCTGGAAGCGAGCTTTCTCGGCGTGATGCTGTTCGGCCATGGCCGCGTTGGCGAGCGGGTGCATCTCGCCGCCACCTTCCTGGTCGCCTTCGGCACCACGCTGTCGGCCTTCTGGATCCTGAGCCTGAACTCCTGGATGCAGACGCCGCAGGGCTTCGAGATCATCAACGGCGAGTTCCACGTGCTGGACTGGTCGGAGGTCATCTTCAACCCCTCCTTCCCTTACCGCCTCTCGCACAAGCTGCTGGCTTCGGGCCTGACGGTGTCTTTTCTTCTGGCCGGCGTCAGTGCCTGGCAGCTGCTGAAGAAGAAGCCGCAGGTCTGGACGGCCAGCGTGCTGCGCGTGGGGCTCACACTGGGTGCAATCCTCATCCCCTTGCAGATCTGGGTCGGCGACATGCACGGCCTCAACACCTTGAAGCACCAGCCCGCCAAGATCGCCGCGATGGAAGGCGTGTGGCAGACCGAGCGCGGCGCGCCCCTGCTGCTGTTCGCCTGGCCGGATGAAAAGACGCGCAGCAACCATCTGGAGATTCCGGTGCCCAAGCTCGCCAGCCTGATCCTCACTCACGACGCCGAGGGCGAGATCCGCGGCCTCGATGAATTCAAGGACGCGCATCCGCCGGTCAAGCCGCTGTTCTTCGGCTTCCGCGTGATGGTGGGCACCGGCCTCCTGATGCTGGCCTTCAGCTGGGTGGGCTTGTGGCTCTACAAGCGTCGACAGTGGGTTGCGCACGACCTGCCCCGCTGGCTCCTGCGCGGCCTGGCGCTGATGAGCTTCTCGGGCTGGCTGGCCACCCTGGCCGGCTGGTATGTGACCGAGATCGGCCGCCAGCCCTTCATTGTCTACGGCCTGCTGCGCACCGCGGACGTGGCCTCCAAGACGCCAGCGCCGACCATTGCCTTGTCGCTCGCCGGCTATCTGGTCCTCTACCTCGGACTCATCGTGGCCTACGTGTCGGTCATCAAGTACATGGCCGAGAAGAAGGTCGACCTCGCGACTGGGAGCAGCCCCGCATGAACGCCGCTGAATGGATGCCGCTTGTATTCATGGGCCTGATGGGCCTGGCCCTGCTCATCTACGTGGTGCTCGACGGCTACGACCTCGGCGTGGGCCTCCTGATGGTGGGCGCAAACGACGAGCACAAGGACCGCATGGTCGCCTCCATCGGCCCGTTCTGGGATGCCAATGAAACCTGGCTGGTGCTGGGCGTGGGCATCTTGCTGGTGGCCTTTCCGAAGGCACACGGCTTGATCATCGGTGCGCTCTACCTGCCGGTAGCAGTGATGCTGATCGGCCTGACGCTGCGCGGCGTGGCCTTCGATTTCCGCGTCAAGGCCCATGCGCAATGGAAGCCCTTGTGGAACCGCCTCTTCATGGCCGGCTCCTTGATGGCTTCCTTGGCGCAGGGCTGGATGCTGGCGCGCTACATTACCGGCTTCCAGGAGGGCAGGACCTATACCGCCTTCGCCGCGGTGATCGCCCTGGCCTTGTCTGCCGCCTACGCTCTGCTGGGCGCCGGATGGCTGATCATGAAGGCCGAGGGTGAGCTGCAGGCGTTGGCGGTGAAACGGGCCAAGCTGGCGTGGCCGGCCGTGGTGATCGGCCTGGCGCTGATCTCGCTGGCCACGCCGCTGGTGAGCCCCACGGTCTCGGCACGCTGGTTCCGCATGCCCGAACTGATCGCGCTGCTGCCGATTCCGCTGACGACCGGCCTTTCGCTCCTGGGCCTGCGCGCCCTGCTCAACTCGCACCGCGTGCTGGGCACGCTCTGCTGGCTGCCATTCGCGCTGATGGTGCTGGTGATGCTGCTCGGTTCGCTGGGCCTGGCCTACAGCCTCTATCCCTACGTGCTGATAGACCAGATGACGGTCTGGCAGGCCGCAGCTGCGCCCAAGTCGCTGGCCTTCATCCTCTGGGGCTGCGCCTTCACGGTGCCAGCCATCCTCGGATACACCGTGTTTGCCTACCGCGTTTTCTGGGGCAAGGCCAGCGAACTCAGCTACGCCTGAACAGGTGATGCAAGGCCCTGGTCGTGGCGCCGGGGCGGGCTCACAATGGGCGCGTCCCTGCCATCCTGAGCGCGCATCACCATGCTCCGCCGCCAGCTCCTTGCCAGCCTCCTGATTCCGGGCATGCCGGCCATCGGCCTCGCCCAGGCGCGCCGCCTGCGCATGGTGCGTTCCGCGTGGCCGCCGTATGTCTACATGGAGGGCGAGCGCGGCGTCGGCCTGGACGTGGAGCTGATCGAGGCCGTCTTGCGGCGCATCGGCTATCAGCTGGAGCTGGTGCCCGAAACGCCACGGCGGCGGCGCCCGCAGATGATGGCGGCCGGCGAGCTGGACCTGGTACCGGCCGCTAGCGTTCCCGAGCATGCCCAGGAGCAGGCCTGGTTCACCAGCACCTACCGCCACGAGCTGATCGGCCTGATGAGCCTGGAAGCGCAGCGCGAGCAGTTCGCAACGCTGCAGGCGTTCAGCGACTTGATCACGCGCCGCATTCCGGTGCTGGTGCCCAAGTTCCGCACCGGCGGCGAGCTGGATGGGCTGATCGAAAGGCTGCGGCCCGCCGGCCTGGCCGAGCCCTACGACAGCGCGAAGCGTGGCCTGGCCATGCTGCAGCGGGGCCGCGCCAGCCTGATCATTGGCGACATTCCCACCTTGATCCACATCGGCAGACTTGAAGGCACGCCCGTGACTCGCACGCCGCTGCCCGAGCAGCGCTTGCCGGTCAGCCTGATGCTGAGCCGCAAGACGGTATCGGCAGACCTGCTCGCGCAGATCAACGCGTCGCTGGCTGCACTTGAAGCCGATGGCACCCTGCCGGCGATACGCAAGCGCTACGGCTTCTGATCGAGGCGCTGCGACAGGCCGGGCATGCGGCCGGGGCGTGGGTCGGCCAGGCGCTGGTCATGCCGGTAGTCCTCGTTGACCTCGATGCGCCAGTGCTGGCGATCAAAGCGGCGAGCGAGCGCAGCGACCAGCCTGTCGAAGCTCATGCCTTCTTCGGCATTGCTGTCCAGATGCACCGTCTGGCCGGCGCCGTCGTCGTCCTGCAGCAACTGGAGCAAGGCCACCGCCGTGTCTGGCATGAATGAACAGGCCGGCACCCAGGCACTGCTGGCTGCGATGCGGCCCTGCTCGCGCTGCCAGCCGTCCAGCGTCGCGAGCATGTTGTTGCCCTCGCTCACTTCATGGATCTGCCAGCCGATGCGGGCGATGCGGGCGGCGGGACAGGCGGCGCGGATCGCGTCTTCGGCTTCGATCTTGTAGCGGCCGTATTCATCCTGCGCCGTGCGCTCGTCACCAGGCCCATGCGGGCCATCAGGCTCATGATGAAAGACCATGGCCGTGCTGGTGAACAGGAACGGCAGCGATTGCCTCGCCGCATGTCCAGCCAGCATCGCACCCCAGCTCACAGCGCCGAGCGCCAAATGAGCGATGGCATCGGGCCGGCTGGCTTGCAGATGTGCGGCCACGGCCACTTCATCGTCCACCGGTATCCGGTTTCGATCCCAGCCCAGCACCTGCCAACCAGCCGCGGTTGCAGCTTGCGCCAGGTGCGGCGCCAGCGTGCCGCCAAGGCCGGTGATCAGCAGGCGGCCTGGCATCAGCGCTTGGCTGCGATGGCCCAGCGCCAGGGCGCCAGCTTCTCAATCGCGCCATCCAGACGGTAGGTTTGCTCGGCCGCCGAAAGATTGACAGCCACGGTCACCACATTGCCGCCCTGCTGGCGACGGAAGGCGAAGACCTTGTCGTTGCCGGTGTCGAGCGGCTCGGCCTTGGCACCGTACTGGCCGTTGGCCAGAGCCGGGTTGTTCTTCTTCAAGGCCAGCAGCTCGGTGTAGAAGCCCTGCAGCTCATAGTTCTGCCACGCCACCTGGTCCTTCTCGAAGAAGGCCAGGCGCTTGCCCAGGCGCGCTTCCTGGCCGCCGTAGATCAAGGGCATGCCGGGCAAGGTGAAGCTCAAGACGGCCAGCGCCTGATAGGCATCGCCGTACAGCTCCGCGTCGGTGCCATGCCAGGAGTTGAAGTCGTGGTTGCTGGTGAAGCGCATACGATAGGCATGGCCTGGATAGACCTTGGCCGCCGTGCCTTCGTTCTGCGCCTTCAGCCAGGCCTGCATTTCACGCGCACCTGCCTTGCCCTTGCCGATGTCCTTGAAGACATCGGCAAGGTCCCAGCTGTAGCTCATGTCGAAGGCACGGCGGTGCAGCTCGGGCTTGTCGGACTCGGCGAGCATGAAGACGGGCTTGATCTTGTCGAGCTCGCTTCGGGCGCGTTCCCAGAAGTCGGTCGGGACGAGGCTGGCCACGTCGCATCGGAAACCGTCCAGCCCCACGTCCTTCAGCCAGAACGCCATCGCCGCGATCATGGCCTTGCGCAGACCTTCGCTGCGGTAATCCAGCGCCACCACGTCGGTCCAGTACTCAGGCTCGGCGCCCTCAAGAAAGGTGACCGGGAAGATCTCGCCCTTGTCGTTGAGCTTGTACCAATCCTTGTGCTGGGTGGTCCAGGGATGATCCCAAGCCGTGTGGTTGGGCACCCAGTCGAGGATGAGCTTGAAGCCCAGCGCATGCGCCTCTTTCACCATCGCCTTGGCGTCATCCAGCGTGCCGAACTCGGGGTTCACCGCCGTGTAGTCGCTGATCGAGTAGTAGCTGCCAAGTCCTCCCTTGCGCTCCTTCTTGCCAATCGGCTGCAGAGGCATGAACCAGAGGATGTCCACGCCCATCTTGCGAATGCGTGGCAGGTCAGCCGCAAAGGCACGCAGCGTGCCCTCCTTCGTGTGCTGGCGGATATTGACCTGGTAGATGCTGGCCTGGCGAGACCACTCGACATGGGGCATGTCGGGCGCGGCAGCAGCAGATGCTTGGCTCATGGCGTTGGGCGAGATGAGAGCAAGGAAGGACGCCGCGACCAGGCCGCGGGAAAGAAGGGAACGCAGGAGCATCGAATCAACCTCTCAGCCTGCCAGCGCCTCGGGCACCGGCTACATCTTGATCGGCATCGCCTTGCAATGCTGGGCGATATAGGCCGCGTGATCGGGCATCACGTCCACGCATTTGCCGATCACTTCGCGCACGCCTTCGAGGAACTCAGCGATGCCGGCCTCGTTCTGCACATCGACCAGCGGGTGGTAGCCATCGGTCGCCAGGTTCTGGCCTTCCATCACCTGCAGCCAGCCCACCTCGGTGAACAGTTCGTTGTTGAAGCGGAACAGGCGGCCGCGCGTGCGGTAGAGGTCCATCTTCTCCTTCAGCGTCTGCGGGATCGCCATGTTGGCGCAGCCACGCCAGAACTCCGAATCGCTGCGCTGGTTCAGGTGGTAGTGCAGGATGATGAAGTCGCGGATGCGCTCGTAATGGAAGCGGCTTTGGGCATTGAACTCTTCGGTGTCGCGGGCGCTGAAGCCCTCGTCCGGGAAGAAGTCGATCAGTTGCTGGATCGCAGCCTGGATCATGTGGATGCTGGTGGACTCCAGCGGCTCCATGAAGCCGCTTGAGAGGCCGATGGCAACCACGTTCTTGTTCCAGCTCTTGCTGCGCATGCCGGTCTTGAACTTGATCATGCGCGGCTCGGCAAGGGGCTTGCCGTCGAGATTGGCCAGGAGCGTGGCTGCTGCCTCGTCGTCGCTGATCGCATTGCTGCAATAGACATGGCCGTTGCCGATGCGGTGCTGCAGCGGAATGCGCCATTGCCAGCCGGCCTTGTGCGCCGTGGAGCGGGTGTAGGGCGTCAGCACCGGGGCCGATTCGCATGGCACGGCCAGCGCGCGGTCGCACGGCAGCCAGTGGGTCCAGTCTTCATAGCCTGTCTTGAGCGTCTGCTCGATCAGGAGGCCACGGAAGCCCGAGCAATCGACGAAAAGGTCACCCTCCACACGCTCGCCACTCTCCAGCACCACAGCATCGATGTGGCCATCGGCAGCGCGCTGCGTGGCATGCGAGATCTTGCCTTCGGTGCGCAGGACACCCCGCGCTTCAGACAGCTTGCGCAGGTAGCGCGCATAGAGGCTGGCGTCGAAGTGATAGGCGTAGGCGATCTCGCCCAGCGGCGAATTCGGCAGGTCGGTCTGCGCCGGCAGAAACTTGTTGGCCTTGGAGGCCATGCGCGTGATCGAGTACTCCTCCAGCGGTCGCGCCTTGCCGGCGGCGCGCATCTTGCGCCAGTACTGCTCGAAGGGCACGGTCCAGAGGTCTTGCCCGACACGGCCGAAGCCGTGCATGTAGCGGTCGCCCACTTGCCCCCAGTTGACGAACTCGATGCCCAGCTTGAAGGTGCCCTGCGTCTCACGCAGAAATTCGTTTTCATCAAGGCCGATGGTCTTGTTGAAGCGCTGGATCATCGGGATCGTCGCCTCACCGACGCCAACGATGCCGATCTCGTCCGACTCGACCAGCCGGATCTTGTAGCGGCCGCGCAAGACGGTTGCCATGGCCACGGCCGTCATCCAGCCGGCGGTACCGCCGCCCACGATGACGACGGTCTTGATGGGGGTTTGCATGATCTCTTCCTGCTATTGCCTCGAACAAAAAGAAACCCCCGCGGGCCTGAGCCGGGCGGGGGTCAAGTCGAGGACTCTTTTTACAGCTTGTAGTTGATACCGAACAGATAGGTCTTGCCGTACTTGATCTTCTCGGTCACGGCATTGCGGTCGGTCGTGTAGCGCTGGAACTCGGAGTTCGTCATGTTGTTGCCCTGAGCCATGATGGACAGGCCCTTCAGCCAGCCCGACTGGAACTCGTAGGACAACTGCAGGTCGACGATGGACTCGGCCTTGATGAAGGCGAGCTGACGGTCATCCTGGAAGTTGCTGACTTCGCCCAGGAAGTCCGAGCGATGGCGCTGAGCCACGGCGATCTGGAAGCCGGCCTTCTCGTAGTAGAAGCGCAGGTTGGTGACGTTCTTCGACAAGCCAGGCAGCGGGATGCTGTCCGGGACGCGGTCGCCGTCTTCCAGGCTGAAGCCCGACTTCGGAAGTGCGATCGAACTCGAGGTGTGCGAGTGGTTCAGCATCACGCCGAAGCCATCAAGCCACGAAGAGACGAAGTTCAGCGGCACGTTGACAGCCAGCTCGACTCCGTTGATGTTGCCGCCGGAGCCATTGATCGGGCGAGTCAGCAAGCCCTGCGTGGAACCGGCGTACGGGCCGGTGGTCGGCAGCGGCGTCTTCGAGCTGGTGTAGGGCTTGAAGTCGAACGCGGTCGGGAAACGCAGGATGTAGCTGTCCAGCTTCTTGTAGAAACCGGCGGCGCTGAAGTAGCCCTTGCTGCCGAAATACTTCTCGTACGAGAGGTCCACGGCCTTGGCGCGGAACGGGTTCAGCTGCGGGTTGCCGCCGTCGCCGGTCAGGATCTGCACGCCGCTGTTGTTGACCGAGTAACCCAGGCTGGCCCGCATGTCACCCATATTGGCGCGCGACAGCACCTTGGCGGCAGCGAAGCGCATCACCTGGTCACCGCCCAGGTCGAAGTTCATGTTCAGGCTGGGCAGGAAGTCGGTATAGCTCTTGCCCTGGGCCACGGTGGCGCCCGGGCAGGTAGCAACCGTGTTGCCCGTGCAGTTGGCGCGATCCACATTGAAGCCAGTCGACTCCTGGTTCGTCTTGACCATCTGCAGGCCGACATTGCCGCGGTAGTTCAGGCCGAACAGCTGGCTGTCCAAATCGCCCTTGAAGTAAGCGGTCGTGACCTTTTCGTTGACGCTCCAGTCCTTGTTCAGGATGTCGGTGTCGACCTTCTTCGCCAGGTCATAAATCGTGCCCAGCGAGCCGCGCGGATCCCAGGAGGCGACCTGCAGACCGGTGGTACCGGCGATGGCAACATCCGAACCCGGCACTGCGACGGCGCCATAGGGGTCGGTGCCCTTGATGAAGAGGCGACCTTCCTGGGTCGTGCGGATCTTCTCGCGCTTGGTATGGTTGATACCGAATTCGCCGCTGACGATAGGACCCCAGTTCAGTTCCGTCTTGCCCGACAGGCGCATCGCGTCGATCTTGTCCTGCACATGCGGCAGCGCCACATAACCGGCCTGCGGCGAGGTTTCACCGCCCGACCAGCCGTCCACGTCGGTCAGCTTGGCAACCGCGCGATCGGCATAGCTCAGGCTGGTGGAGTACTTCACGTCGGTGAAGTTGGAGCCGTTGAAGCCCGTCCAACTGATCGAACCCAGGCCGGCTGCATTCTTGTTGCCATTGCCCGGCTGACCGGCTGTGGTTTCGTAACGCGAGGAATCGCGCACGACGCGGGACTGCGAGAGGTCAGCCGCCAGCGTCCAGTCCTGCAGCTTGAGCTTGTTGTTCCAGCCCCAGGACTTCATATTGTCGGCGCCACCTTCGATGTGGTTGCGAACGACGCCCTTGTAGTTGGACAGCGTGCCCGAAGCCACGACGCCATTGGCGATCGTGTAGTTCGTGATCTGGCCGCGCGGATCGTAGTTGCTGTTGTCGTCGTCGCCGATGGCGCCTTCCAGACCAGTCTTCTTCAGGCCGAACTGGCCCTTGGAATAGAAGTAGTCGAACGTCGACTCGAAGTCCTTGTTGGGCTTCCACTGCAGGGTCGCCATGCGGCCTTCGCGAGTGGCCGTGCTCGATTCGGTATCGGCGGTGAAGCCGCCCATCACGTTGACCTTGCCCACGCCGCTGGCGCAACCCGCGGGAGGCGTCGGGCCATCGCAGGCCAGCAGGGGCGAATTGGCACCACCACTCGGGGCGAACGGCAGCGTCCAGCCACCCCAGGAATTGAACTTCTGCTGGTCGGCGCCCTTTTCGTCGAACTTCACCAGGCCCACAGCCACACCGATGGTGCGGTCGGCAAACTGGTCGATGTAGCTGACCGACTTGCGCGTACCCGTGCCTTCGCCAGCGCCCGAAGCCACGCCGGTGCGCTGCTTGCGGTAGTTGACGGCGGCCTGGCGGCCGCTGAAGTTCAGGGGACGGGCGGTTTGCAGGTCGATGGTCGAAGCCAGGCCCTGCCCGACCAGCGAGCCATCCGGGCTCTTGTAGATCAACACCGAGGCCAGCAGCTCGGACGGATACAGGTCGAACTCGACGCCACGGCTGTCACCGCTGGAGGCTTGTTCACGGCCATTCAGCAGCGCGCCATTGAAGTCGGGCGACATGCCGCGCACGCTGACGTTGGAGGCCTTGCCGGTCGAGCGGTTGCGCTGCGAAGCGACACCCGGCAGACGCGAGACCGATTCAGCAACGCTGGCATCGGGGAGCTTGCCGATGTCTTCAGCGGAGATCGCTTCGATGATGGAGTCCGAGCCCTTCTTGGCCGAGATCGCGTCCTCGATGCCCTTGCGGATACCGGTGACGGTCACCGTCTCCAGGGTTTGCGGAGCCGGCGTTGCAGGCGCGGTTTGCGCGTAAACGCCACTGGCCACCATGAGCACCGCACAGCCGGCAACCACCGGGCTGAGACGGAACTGCTCACGCTTCTGACGGGATGTCTTCATTACTTGTCTCCTGAAGCTTTTTTTGAACAACACAAGCCCCGCAACGATCTGGAGGAGTTCTTGTCGGGGAACTGAGAACCTGATGCCTGAAAGAATTCTGTACTAAAACTAGATTCACTGCCAATACAAAGAAAACCCTAGCGCCGTCGAATCAATCGGTGTTTAGCGAAAAAAAGACATCGAATTCAAGGGTTTACCCTTTGATTTCATTCGACTCAAGCGCGCAACTCGGGTAAACACCGAACTCGATATGTAGCTCAACTACATTTTTTGTTTTCAGGCCTGCTCCAAGGCCAAGGCAGCGCCACTCAGCGCGGCCAGGGTGTCGGTGATCAGCACGGTCGGCACCGCCTCCAGATAGGAGCGGAAACGACCCTTGGCCTCGAAGCGCTCACGGAAGCGCGACTGGAAGAAGCGCTCGCCCAGTCGCGGCACGATGCCGCCGCCGATGTAGACGCCGCCACGAGCACCCAGGGTCAAGGCCACGCTGCCGGCAAAGCCACCCAGCAGCGCGCAGAACACATCGAGCGTTTGCGAGCAGATCGCGTCATTGCCAGCCACGCCGCTCTCGACGATCTGCTCCGCCGCCAGCGGTACCTGCAGGGGGCGCCCCGCCATCCTGGACAGCGCCGCATGCAGGACGGGAAGCCCGATGCCGGACAAGAGGCGCTCCGCCGACACATGGGCGTAGTCGCGCCGCACCACGGACAGCACTTCGCTCTCGAAATCATCGGCCGGCGCCAGCGTGGAGTGCCCACCCTCACCCGGCAATGCAACCCAGCCATGAGCCGTCTGGATCACCCCGGCCACGCCCATGCCAGTGCCCGGGCCGATCACGGCCAGCGTGCCCCTGGGCGTGGGCAGGCCACCCGGCGCGCGCAGCTGATCGGCACGCAGGCGCGGCAGCGACAGCGCCAAGGCCTCGAAATCATTGAGCACCAGCAGGCGCTCCAGGCCCAGTCGATCGCGCACCGCCTCGATGGAGAAGCCCCAGGGGCTGTTGGTGAACTCGACCTGGTCGCCAGCCACAGCCGTGGCCACGGCAACGGCTGCATGCCTGGGATGCAGTGGCCGCGCGTCAGCACCACCCGGCAAACCCTCAAGGTAGGCCTCGACCGCCTCAGCCAGACCCGCATGAGCCGCCACCGGCAGGCTGCGGACATGAAGAATCGGGCCACCCGCCTGCTCCACCAGGCCAAAGCGGGCATTGCTGCCGCCGACGTCGGCCACCAGGCACAAATCGTCCCGCCTCACAGGCAAACCTCGACAGGAGGACGCGCTGAGCGCTCGGCATAAGAACACATAGAAAGAGGGGCGCGAATGGCTTGGAAGCTCGTAAGGTAGCAAAACTACATAGCCGACACAAGCGGACTACGCCTTATTCTTGGGCGACGCCCGGTGCACGACGGGAGATTCATGTAGCCGAGCTACATATCTCGCGCTATCGTTGCGGCTACAAGCTCGCAGCGGGCCGCATGTGTCCGCAGATCTGGATCGATCCGAACCCAGCCCATGCCCTCTGGCGGTGCACGTTTGCGGCTCATAATCGCGCGCCGCCAGCTCCACAGGTCCGCCCCGCCCCATGTCCTCTTTCGACAGCCCCAGACTGATTGCCGACATCGGTGGCACCTATGCCCGCTTCGCGCTGGAAACCGCCCAGGGCGAGTTCAGCCAGATCGCGTCCTTGCGCTGTGCCGAGCATGCGGACTTCCATGCCGCGGTCAGCGCCTACCTTGGTACGCTGCCCGCTGGCACCGAGGTGAGCCACGCAGCCATCGCCATTGCCAACCCGGTCGAAGGCGACTCGGTGCGCATGACCAACTACCACTGGCAGTTCTCGATTGAAGAGATGCGCCAGCGCCTGGGCTTTGACACCCTGGTGGTGGTGAACGACTTCACCGCGCTGGCCATGGCCGTGCCGCGCCTGCGTGGCAACGACCTGCGCCAGATCGGTGGCGGCGAAGCGCGCCGCCAGAGCGTGGTGGGCGTGCTGGGCTCGGGCTCGGGCCTGGGCACTTCAGGCCTGATCCCTTCCGGCGACGGCTGGATCTCGCTGGGTGCCGAAGGTGGCCACACCAGCTTCTCGCCGCGCGACGAGCGCGAGATCGACATCCTGCGTTTCGCCTGGGACCAGTTCGAGCACGTGTCCTTCGAGCGCCTGGTTTCCGGCCCCGGCCTGGAACTGATCTACCGCGCGCTGGCCCAACGCGCCGGCCTCGCCGCCGCGCCGCTTGCCGCACCCGACATCACGCAGCGTGCGCTGGATGAAAGCGATGCCGTCTGCGTCGAATCGCTCGACATCTTCTGCGCCCTGCTCGGCACGGCCGCAGCCAACCTGGCGGTCACGCTGGGCGCCTTGGGCGGCATCTATATCGGCGGCGGCATCGTGCCGCGCCTGGGTGCCTACTTCGACAAGTCTCGCTTCCGCGAGCGCTTTGAAGACAAGGGGCGCTTTCGCGACTATGTGTCCGGCATCCCGACCTTCGTGATCACGGCCGAGCAGGCCACCTTCATGGGCGCCTCGGCAATCCTGGAAGCGCAATTGCGCACACTGGAGAACACGCCCGGCTCGGCCATCCTGGGCCAGATCCGGCGCGCCCGCAGCGAGCTTTCGCCGGCCGAATTGCGCGTGGCCGAGCATGTGCTGGCCCATCCGCGCGACGTCCTGAACGATCCTATCGTCGAGATTGCACGCGCTGCCTCGGTCAGCCAGCCAACCGTCATCCGTTTCTGCCGCTCGCTCGGCTGCGAGGGCCTGTCGGACTTCAAGCTGCGCCTGGCCTCGGGCCTTACCGGCACGGTGCCGGTCACGCATACGCAGGTGATGCATGACGACTCGGTGGTGGAGCTGGGTGCCAAGGTGCTGGGCAATACGGCCTCGGCCATCCTGCAGATCCGCAGCGAGCTGAACCGCGAAATGATCGACCGCGCGATCGAACTGCTGCTCAACGCCAACCGCATCGAGTTCTTTGCCGTCGGCCACTACGGCGTGGTGGCGCAGGACGCACAGTTCAAGTTCCTGCGCTTCGGCGTTTCCAGCAGCGCCTACACCGACCCGCGCCTGCAGGCGCTGGCTGCGGGTGTGCTAGGCCCGAAGGATGTGGCCGTCATCATCAGCAGCAGCGGCAAGCTGCCAGAGCTGCTCGAAGTGGCTGACAAGGCCCGCGAGCGCGGAGCAGCCGTGGTCGCCATCACGGCCAGCCAGTCGCCGCTGGCGCGCAAGGCCGATGCCACGCTCATCGTCGACCATGTGGAAGACGTCTCCACCCACCTGCCGATGATCAGCCGCATCCTGCACCTGCTGGTGATCGACATCCTCGCCGTCGGCGTGGCCATGCGGCGCAACCCCGAGGGCGTGCCCGCGCTCGGAGGCAATGCCGATGCCGCGCTGGACGAGGCCGAGCCGAGTCCGGCCGCCGTGCCGGTCGCGCGACGCGCGGCACCCGGCGTCAGCATGGCCTCGCCGCTGTCCAAGCTCACTTCACACAGCCGCTGAGGCGCCAAGGCTAGGATCGCGGCATGCCGCTGCGCCTTGTTTACCTCCTCACTGCAATGCTTCTTGCAGGGCCCGGTGCGGCCCAGGCCGCCATCAGCATCTGCTTCAACCAGGAGCTCAACGATGCCGCCGCGCATCCGGTGGCTGTTGAACTTGTGAAAGCCGTGGCCAAACGCGCACCCGAGCTGGAGCTGCGCCTTGTGCCCTTGCCCTGGGCTCGCTGCCTGCGCGAAGCAGCGCTCGGCGAGCATGACGGCGTGCTCGCGGCCAGCCACACGCCCGAGCGGGCCGCCGGGCTCGTCTTCCCCCTGCGCGCAGACGGCCAGGTCGATGAGACGCGCCGCATGTTCGCCCTCGGCTACTGGCTGCTGCGCATGCCGGGCAGCGAGCTGAGCTGGGACGGCCAGCGCTTCCTGGGCCTTGGCAAGGCAGCCCCGCCCCTGGGCGCACAGCGCGGCTATTCGATCGCCGAGTTCGCGAGGCAGCATGGTGCCGTGGTCGACGAGGGTTCACCCACTGCCGAAGCGATGATGAGGAAGCTGGCGCTTGGCCGCCTCTCCGGCGTGCTGGTTTCGCAGGCCCATGCGCATGACCTCAGCCGCGACCCGCAATGGGCAGGCAAGCTGGAGAACGCCGGCCCTGCCCTGCTGCGCAAGTCCTACTTCCTTGTGTATTCGAAGCGCTATTCCAAGAGCCATCCTGCGCAGGCCGAGCAGCTCTGGGCCCTGCTGGCGCAGGAGCGCGAAAGCGCCGCTTTCAAGCGCCTCTACAGGAGCCAGCTGGGAGACGCTCTGCCCTGATGCGTGTCAGCGCACGCGGTTGCGGCCATCCTGCTTGGCGCGGTAGAGCGCCGCATCGGCCGCCGCCAGCAGCGACTCGACGGTCACTCCGTCCGAGGGCAGGCAACTGGCCACGCCCAGGCTCAGGGTCACCACCGGACCGACCGGCGAGGCCGGATGCGGGATGGCCAGCGACTCGCAGGCAGCGCGCATGGACTCGGCCACGGCCGCAGCCGCCGCATGGTCGGCGCCCGGAATCAGGATGACGAATTCCTCGCCACCATAGCGCGCGGCCAGGTCGCCGGCTCGGCCCAGGGCATCCGCAAATACACCGGCCACCGCCTTCAGGCAACGGTCGCCCTCCGGATGACCCAGCACATCGTTGTAGGCCTTGAAGCTGTCGATGTCGGCGATCAGCAGTGCCAGCGGCGCATGCGTGCGGCGGCTGCGGCGCCATTCCTCATGCAGCGCTTCGTCGAAACGGCGGCGGTTGGCCAGGCCGGTCAAGGCATCGACATAGGACAGCCGCGAGAGATGCTCATTGGCCTGGCGCAATTCTTCGGTGCGCAATGCCACGAGCTGCTCCATCGCTTCCTGACGTGCCCGCAGGCTGCGAGTACGCAAGCGGAACAAGGCCCAGATGCTCATGCCACAAGCCAGCAGCACAGCGACGATGAACCACAGCGTCTGGTGCATGCGGGGCTGCACCCTGACATCCAGCGGCGGCTCGGCCTCGCTCCAGTGAACGCCATCGATCGTCGCGGCCACACGGAACCGGTAGTCGCCATGAGGCAGTGCCGGAAAGGCCGCTTCGCGCAGGCTGCCTACCTCCACCCAGTTCTGGCTGAGGCCTTCCATCAGGTAGCGAAAGCGCGCCCGGTCGGCGTAGAGCAAGGTCGTGGCCGTGAAGCGTATCGCCAGCGGCACCGCGCCCGGCGGTACCAGCACCTCGGCATCCGTGGCCTGCTTGGCGCCGTTCACCAGCACACTCTCCACGCGCACGCCCGGTGGCTTGCCAGCCGCGGGCAGGCGCTGCGGGTCGACGATGACCAGACCGTTCGCTGAAGGCAACCAGAGACGCCCATCGGCAGAAACCGCTCCTGCTCCCTGCAGACCACCCGCAAAGGTGGTACCGCGCAGTGCGTCGCCCGGGCCATAACCCACCGACACCACCTTGGACTGCAAGCCGTCGGCCACCGCATCCATTTCGGCCCGGGCGACGCGGTAGAAGCCGCGGTTGCAGCTCATCCACAGATTGCCCTGTCGATCTTCCAGAATTGTCTGCGCCAACCCATCCCACAAGCCATCGCTGGTGCGAATGCTGGCCAGCCTGCCCTCGCGCAGCCGGTTCATGCCTTCGCCGTTGGTGGCTATCCAGAGGCTGCCCGAGGCGTCTTCATGCAGGGCCATGACCCAGTTCGACAACAGGCCGTCGGCCTTCGTCAGCAGGGTGAACCGGCCATCGCGCAGGCGCAGCAAGCCCTGGCCTGATGTGCCGAACCACAGCGTGCCGCTGCGGTCCTCCAGCATCGTCAGCACGCCTTCTTGCGGCACGCCCTTGTCTGTGACAGGCTCGAAGCGCTCGCCGTTGAAGCGCGCCATGCCGGCGCGCGTGCCCACCCACAGCCGGCCCTGACGGTCCTGCAGGAGCGAGCGGATCTCGGCATTGGGCAGGCCCTGCCCGAGGCCGAAATTCTCGAAGCGACCGTCCTTGAGACGAACGACGCCGGCGGTGTAGGTGCCAATCCACAGCGACCCGTCCTTGTCCTCGGCCAAGGCGGAAATCTCGTCGGTGGGCAGGCCGTCCTTCTTGGCAAGCGCGGTGATCTGATCGCCTTCTATGCGATTGAGCCCGCCGCCCGCGGTCGAGACCCAGCTGACGCCATCGCGACCGTGCAGCACCGCGCGGACGTTGTCGTGTGACAAGCCTTCGGAGGCGCCGAACACGACGAAAGCCCGGTTGCGCAAGCGGTTCAGGCCGCCCACCCAGGTGCCCACCCAGACGCTGCCTTCGCGGTCCAGCGCCAACGACCAGACCTGACTGCCCGCCAGGCCCTCGGCAGCACCCACCGAGCTGAAACGGCCATCGGCACTCATGCGCGTGATGCCGGCACCCCAGGTGCCGATCCACAGCGAGCCCTGGGCGTCTCGCGCCAGCGCCGTGAGATGGTCCGTGGGCAGGCCATCGGCCATGGTGTAGGTCCGGCTGACCTTGCCGTGCTTCAGGTGGACAAGACCTGCCCCCGCCGTGGCGACCCATATGCCGCCTTGCGGGTCGGGGACCACCGCGCGCACCTGCAGGTGCGGGAACAGGCCGTTCTCCGGCGTCATCACCTGGAACTTGCCCGCGGCGAACGAAACCAGGCCGCCGCCGCTGGTGGCGATCCACAGCACGCCTGCCTGGTCGAAGGCCAGCGCCCGCAGCTTGTTGGTGGGCAGGCCGTCCGCCTGTTGATAGCGCTTGGACTGACCTTCATGCCAACGCAGGAGGCCGTTCTCGCTTGCCATCCAGATGGCACCGTCCCGGCCCTCGGCAAAGCCCCAGACCCGTCGCCCCTCGGTCAGCGCGGCTGGCACCGCGCTTTCGAACTTGCCGCTGCGATAGAGGGAAACGCCCTGGCTGTGGCCGATCCAGAGCTGCTGGTGGCTGTCTTCCAGCAGGCCAAACACCGGCTCCGAGGCCAGATGCGGTGCCTGCTCGCTCGTGAATCCGGTGAAGCGCGCGCCGTCAAAGCGCGCCAGGCCACCGGCCGTGCCGACCCAAAGATAGCCATCCCGGGTCTGCAGGAGCGCCTGCACCGTGTTCAAGGGCAGGCCCTGCTCGGTCTGCCAGAGGTCCAGCTTGTACTGGGTCAGCGATTGCGTGGGGTCGGCCAGGCGCCGGGCCAGGCTCGTGGCAGGCGCAGGCTCAGCCGGGGCGGCCAGCGCGAATCCCAGGGAGAACAGGCTGAGCAGGCCAGCCAGGAGCGCGCGAATCTGCTTCGCTGCGAATGAAAACAAGAGTTGCCTCGACAGTTGAATCGCTGCAAGGGTACACGAGGCCGGTACCCGAGGTGGGCAGGCCGACTCAGCCAGACGTGGACTGGATCACGCCCCCATCAGTCGAGCTGCCAGATCCGCAGGGCCCTCACCGACTGGCGCGACCAGGTGCTGCGCAGGCCAAAATAGCCTGAGCGCAAAGGCGCGGGATCGTCAAACGCAAAGAACTCGACACCATCGACGCTGAATGTCGTGCGGCCGTCCTTCACCAGCACCTGGAGCAGATATTCGCGATTGGGCTGCAGCAGATGCGGCGCATCGCTGTACTCCTGCAGCAGCTTGCGCTCGCCGCCGCCGTATCTGCGAAAGCGCGTGCTGGTGTTGTGGTTGCCGCCCATGCCCACGTAGTAGAGGCTCAGGTCGTCATAGGCCTCGAAAACGCCGTTGCGGGTAAAGAGGTGCGGCCTGTGCGGGTCGCTGGCCATCCAGAACAGATTCAGATCGCTGAGCCGGTCGTTGACGCCGCCCGCCACCAGCACCTCGCGCCGGAACTCGATCAGCAGATTGCCTTGCAGCCGCCGGTTGAGCCAGACCGTCACGCCGCCGCGGGTATCGAGCATCAGGCGGCCGTCCTTCACAGTCACACTGGAATTGGGCCCGGGCGCGATCTCGGTGACCCAGACCGCCGGGTCGAGTGGGGCGTTGAAATCGTCCGCAAAGATCAGACGGCCACGGGAAAGTGCTGCGGTATCGGCAGCACCGGCGGCAGCAGCAAGCAGCAGCAACAAGGCAAGGGAAATGAGGCGTTTCATCGACAGCATCCAGATTCGACCCAGCCTACACGAGCGCCAGGGCCGCTTTGAATCAGAATGCTGAGCAATCATGAGCCAGCCGACCCTGCCCCGTCCGCTCCAGCATCTGCTGGCCCTTTCACTCGCCACCAGCATGGCGTCGCTGGCGCAGGCCGAGCCCATCAAGGTGCCAGGTCTTGCCGCGCCGGCGCAGATCCAGATCGACCGCTGGGGCGTGCCGCACCTCTATGCGGCCAGCGCGGACGACCTCTTCTTCGTCCAGGGCTTCAACGCCGCGCGGGACCGGCTTTTCCAGATCGACCTCTGGCGGCGCCGCGGCCTGGGCAAGCTCGCGTCGATCTTCGGCCCCAACTTCATCGAGCAGGACCGGGCCGCAAGGCTCTTCCTCTATCGCGGCGACATGGCCCGCGAATGGCGCAGCTATGGCTCGGATGCGCAGCGCATTGCCACGCGCTTTGCGGCCGGCATCAATGCGTATATCGAGCTGGCAGGCAAGGACCCGTCACTGCTGCCTTTCGAATTCCGCCACTTCGGCTATGCACCGGAGAAATGGCAGCCGGAGGACGTGGTGCGCATCCGCAGCCATGGCCTGACGCGCAACCTGAGCTCCGAGTTCTCGCGTGCCACCATGGCCTGCTACAGCGACCTGAAGCACGACCCGGTGCGCGCCCATTTGTCGCCCCCCTGGGAAACGAAGCTGCCCGAAGGTCTCGACCCCTGCCTGCCGGTCGAGCTGATGCGCACCTACAACCTCGCCACGCAGGGCGTGCTGATCAGCGGGCGCGATGACCGGCGCAGTGCGCTTGAAGTGGACGACACCCAGCTGGCCGGCGATGAACGCGCCCGCCCGGCCGAAGGCAGCAATGCCTGGGCGATTGCACCCAGCCGATCGAGCACGGGCCGCCCGATCCTGGCCAGCGACCCGCACCGGGCCCATGCCGCGCCTTCGCTGCGCTACATCGTCCATCTGAACGCGCCGGGGCTGAACGTGATCGGTGGCGGCGAACCTGCGCTGCCGGGCATCTCCATCGGCCACAACGGCAGCATCGCCTTTGGCCTGACCATCTTCGGCACCGACCAGGAAGACCTCTACGTCTACGAGACCAACCCTGCCAAGCCGAACGAATACCGCTACCGCGGCGCCTGGGAGCCCTTGAAGCGCATCACCGAGACGATCCAGGTGCGCGGTGGCGCGCCGGTGAACGTCGAATTGCTGTTCACCCGCCACGGGCCGCTGCTCTATGCAGACAAGGCCAAGCACCGCGCCTATGCCTTGCGCTCGGCCTGGTCGGAGCCCGGCATGGCGCCCTACTTTGGCAGCATCGACTACATGAAGGCCGGCAATTTCGAGGATTTCAAACGCGCCATGGCCAAGTGGGGCGCACCGAGCGAGAACCAGATCTATGCCGACGCCGGCGGCAACATCGGCTGGGTGGCCGGCGGGCTGGCGCCGATCCGCCCGAACTGGGACGGGCTAATGCCCGTGCCTGGCGACGGCCGCTATGAATGGAAGGGTTTCTGGGCTGGCCGGGAGATGCCTTCGCGCTACAACCCCGAGGCCGGCTGGCTGGCTTCGGCCAATGAGCAGAACCTGCCCGCAGGCTACCCGTACAAGGAGCGCAAGCTCGGCTTCGAATGGGCAGCAACGCCGCGCTCGCAACGCCTGGCCGAGGTTCTGAAGTCGCAGCCCAAGATGGGCGTCGAAGAGACGCTGCGGCTGCAGACCGATCTCTTGTCCATTGCGGCCCGCCGCTTGCAG
Organism: Paucibacter sp. JuS9; assembly: GCF_044043925.2. Taxonomy (NCBI): domain Bacteria; kingdom Pseudomonadati; phylum Pseudomonadota; class Betaproteobacteria; order Burkholderiales; family Sphaerotilaceae; genus Roseateles; species Paucibacter sp. JuS9. The sequence continues at coordinate 1,233,146 of NZ_CP194172.1, read as the reverse complement.
GCCGTGGTGAAAAACGCCAGCCTGCAGAACGCGCAGGCCAAGGAAGCAGCGCGCCTGCTGCTCGATTGGGACGCGGTGGAGAACGGCAGTTCTGCGGCGGCGGCGCTGTATGAGCTCTGGTTCACGCGCCACCTCGGTCCAGCCCTGAAAGACGCGCTGCTGCCCGCTTCAGCCGCTCAATTGCTGCGCACGGCTGATGCCGAGCTGCTGTTCGAAACCATGGAGCAACCCGAACCGGCCTTGGGTGCCACAGGCAAGGCCCGGCGCGACGAGATCATCGACAAGAGCCTCGCTGCGGCCTGGGCTGAAATGCAGCGCCTGGGCGGCACAGACAGCGCAAGCTGGCGCTGGGACAAGTTGCACCAGATCCTGTTCGCCCATCCACTGGCCAATGCCACCGATGGCGCCAACAAGCAGCGGCTGAACGTCGGCCCCTTCCCGAAGCACGGCGGCGGCCACACGGTCAATGTCTCGAGCTATGACCCGGCCAATTTCCGTCAGATCGGTGGCGCCTCGTTCCGCGTCGTCATCGACGTGGGCGACTGGGACAACTCGCGGGCGATGAACACGCCGGGACAGTCGGGCGACCCGGCCAGCCCGCACTACCGCGACCTGGCCCCGTTGTGGCTCAAGGGCGAGTACTTCCCGCTGCTTTACACCAAGGCAAAGGTCGATGCAGCAACCGAACGCCGCATCGACCTCGTGCCCCTCAAGTAGCGATGGCGCTCAGGCCGCGCTGGCGGCTGACGGTGTCGAGCCACTGCCGATGCGCAGCGGCGGCACCTGGCGGTAGGTGAAGCCGCGCCACAGCCATTCCATAGGGCCGTAACGGAACTTGCTCAGCCACCAGTGGCTGAACACGATCTGGCCGGCATAGACGGCCACGACAAACAGCACCTGCACGCTGCGCGACATGCCCCAGTGCCCCAGGCCATAGCCATAGAAGTACAGGGTACAGATCAGGGACTGGAGCAGGTAGTTGGTCAGCGCCATGCGACCCGGCGCAGCCAGCCACTTCACGGTGCCGCCAAAGGTCTTGCTGTGCAGCATCAGCACCACCATGCCCACATAGCCCAGGCAGGCAGGCAGATTGCCCAGCATGCGCAATCCATGCGCAATGCCCCAGCCGTCGTACTGGTTGCCCGGCGTGTGCGACATCGCGATGAAACAGGTCGACAGGCCCAGGCCGATGCCCACGGGCAGGCCCCACAGGGCCATCTTGCGGAACAGCGGCAAGTGGCGTTCGGTGTTCTCCATCACGCCGGAGCGCACGAACCAGCTGCCCAGCAGGAACATGCCCACCAGCAGGATGGCGAAGCCTGCATCACCGGCTGCCTTCTCAGGAAACAGGCCGGCGCGGCGCTCGACGATGTCGGCATAGCTGCCGCTGCTGAACAGCTTGGTTTCGCTGACGCGCTTCTCGGCGCCTTCCTTCAGTCGTTTCTCTTTCTCGGCCTTGGCCTCGGCCGCCTTTTCCGCCTTGGTCTTGGGTTTGGCAGGGGCTGAAGCAGCCTTGGCCATCGAGGCCGCGGCCTGGACCGGCGATGCTGCCGGGGTGGACAGCGCCACGGCCGAGGCGGGTTCCGCGGCCGTCACGGCGGGCTTGAGCTCGCTGCCCGGAGGCGCCACGGTCGGGTCGGGCGAGAAATGCTGGACCAGCGGACCCAGGGTCATGGCGAGACCGGCAAACACGTAGATGGCCACCGCCATGCGCAGGCTGCGCTTTTCGGCCGGCTCGTAATACTTCCAGGACATCCAGCCCGTGAAGAACAGCAACGGGCCAAAGACCGACATCGGCAGGCGGGGCTCAGTCGGCCCGTCGGGCAGCAACCAGAACACGACGGCGCCGATCGAAATCAGTGAGCCGATCAAGAGGAGCAGGAAGCTGAACAGCGGAATCCCGAAGACCTTCTTGGGCGAGCGCAGATAAATCGCCAACAGGCCGATCAGCAGCAGGCCGGTCATCACGGCGAACATCGCGTTGGCAAGAAAGCCCAGTGCGCAGGCCAGCAGCGCGCCGATCAGGATGGGCCACGTACGGCCGTAGAGCACGATCATCAGGCCCAGGGCGCCGACGGCATAGCTGAAGAGGATGTCGCCTTCCCAGAGGAAGATGTAGTGCAAGGCACCGAACACGCCGAGCGCCAGGATGCGCCGCAGATAGACCTTCTTGAACTCGCGGCCGGCCTTCTCGGCGCGCACCAGCATCACCGCGAAGCCCATGCCGAACAGCAGGGAGAAGATGGTCCAGAACTTGCCAGCCACAAAGTAGTTGACGAACCAGTTGGCCAGCCAGTCAAGGCCGGTGGCATCCCGCGGAATGCCGTCATTGAAGGCTGCGAACGGCCGGTTGAACCATTCGATATTCATCAGAAAGATGCCTATCAGTGCAAAGCCACGGACCACATCCAGGGCCTCGATACGCTGGTTCTCGGCCAGCGGCGCGAACGGCGCCGGACTGGGGGGGCTTGCTGGCGCTTGATTTGTGCGCGCATCATCCATGGCAAAAGCTCCTGTGTTGGCTACTGCACGGTGCAGGTGGCCGGGTTGGCCACCGTCAGGTTTTGGCGAAAGGCGCATCCTCGCAGGCTGGGGCGGCCAGCGACATCCCTCATGCGATAAAGCGACAAAACCAGCGGATCAGCTGCGCAGCAGCTGATCCATCTGCTGCAAGGCGGCCTCGCCCAAGCGACCAGCCTCGCGTGCCAGCGCCAATTGGCGCAGCGAAAACTCACGATACATCTGGCCATGGGCGCCGCCCAGCGCGTCCAGCGCCTCCAAGTGGGCGGCGACCACGCCCACATCACCGCGCGAGATCGGGCCGGCCTGGGCGCCAGCCAGGCCACGGCGCTCGGCGGCCTCCAGCGTCGCGCGAGCCAGAGGCAGGAGCGCCTGCAGCGTCTGTTCAGGCGTGAAGCCCAGGGCCTCGCCCCAGATCTGGCGCGCCTCGTCCAGCATCGAAAGGAGAAAGCTGGCCGAGTAGCTGGCAGCGCCGTGGTAGGCGGCACGCTGGCCGGCCTTGAGCTCGAGCGGCTTGAGGCCCAGGCGTCGCGCAAATTCTTGAAGCCGGGCCAGCAAGGCTGGAGCCTCGGCCTCGATGCCGACACTGCAACCGGCCAGGCGCTGCAAGGCCAGCTCGGGGTCGGAGAAGATCTGCAAGGGGTGGAAGCCACCGACAGCGGCGCCGGCGGCGCGGGCCGAAGCCAGCGCAGTCAATTCCGTCGCGCCGCTGCAATGAACCACGGACTGGCCTTGGCGCCAGGGCAAGGCCGCGCATTGCGGCGCAATCGCGTCGTCGGGCACGCAGAGAAAAACCAGGTCGGCTGCTCGCACGGCCTGCTCTGCACCCAAGGCCTCGCAAGCCTTCAAGCGCGCAGCCAGGGCTTGCGCGACCTCGGCCCGGCGATTGGCCACCGCCGCAACGGCAAGCCCGGATGCATCGAAGGCCCGCGCCAGCGTTGAGCCCAGGCGACCGCAGCCGATGATGGCGATGCGGCCGGTGTCCATCAGCGCGAAGCTCAGAAGGCCGCGATGCCGGTCTGTGCGCGGCCGAGGATCAGCGCATGGATGTCATGCGTGCCCTCGTAGGTATTGACCACTTCCAGGTTCACCAGGTGGCGGGCAATGCCGAATTCATCGGAGATGCCGTTGCCGCCCAGCATGTCGCGCGCGGTGCGGGCAATCTCCAGGCTCTTGCCGCAGCTGTTGCGCTTCATGATGGAGGTGATCTCGACCGCAGCCGTGCCCTCGTCCTTCATGCGCCCGAGGCGCAGGCAGCCCTGCAGGCCCAGTGTGATCTCGGTCTGCATGTCGGCCAACTTCTTCTGCACCAGCTGGTTGGCAGCCAGGGGCTTGCCGAACTGCTTGCGATCCAGCACGTACTGGCGAGCGGTGTGCCAGCAGTCTTCCGCCGCCCCGAGCGCGCCCCAGGCGATGCCATAGCGCGCGCTGTTCAGGCAGGTGAACGGGCCCTTCAGCCCGCGCACCTCCGGGAAGGCGTTCTCTTCCGGGCAAAAGACCTCGTCCATGACGATCTCGCCCGTGATCGAGGCGCGCAGGCCGACCTTGCCGTGAATGGCCGGCGCGGTCAGGCCCTTCCAGCCCTTCTCCAGCACGAAGCCGCGGATGGCGCCTTCGTCGTCCTTGGCCCAGACCACGAACACATCGGCCACCGGGCTGTTGGTGATCCACATCTTGGCGCCGGAGAGGCTGTAGCCGCCCGCCACCTTCCTGGCGCGCGTGACCATGGAGCCGGGGTCGGAACCATGGTTGGGTTCGGTCAGACCGAAGCAGCCGATCCATTCGCCGGTGGCCAGCTTGGGCAGGTATTTCTGCCTGGTGGCCTCGTTGCCGAACTCGAAGATCGGCACCATGACCAGCGAGCTCTGCACACTCATCATCGAGCGGTAGCCCGAATCCACGCGCTCGACTTCGCGGGCCACCAGGCCGTAGCTCACATAGTTGAGACCGGGGCCGCCGTACTCGGCCGGGATGGTGGGGCCGAGCAGGCCCAGCGCGCCCATCTCGCGGAAGATTTCCAGGTCGGTGCGCTCATGGCGGAAGGCCTCCAGCACGCGCGGCGCCAGGCGTTCCTGGCAATAGGCGGCAGCGGCGTCGCGCACCATGCGCTCGTCGTCGCTCAGTTGCTCATTCAGGAGCAGCGGGTCGTCCCAGTGAAAGGATGCTTTGTTGGCCATGTCGGTCTCGAGTGGATAGGGTGTATCGGCTTGATTATTGCGGCAAGACAGCGGTGACCTCGATCTCGACCTTGGCCCGGTCTTCGATCAGGCCCGCCACCTGCACAGCCGTCATCGCAATGCCGTATTCGCGGCCCAGCACCTCGCGGTACACGGTGCCGATCTCGCGGCCACGCGCCAGGTACTCGCGCTTGTCGAGCAGGTACCAGGTCATGCGCACGATGTGTTCCGGATTGGCGCCGGCCTCGGCCAGCAGCGCCTTGATGTTCCACAAGGCTTGGCGAACTTGCGCCACGAAATCGTCGCTCTCGAACTGGCATTGGCCGTTCCAGCCGATCTGGCCGGCCACGAAGATCTGGCGCCCAGTGGCAGCCACGCCGTTGGCATAGCCGCGCGGCTCGGCCCAATCGGCGGGTTGAAGAATCTGTCTGCTGATGGTGCTCATGATGGGTTCACTCCTTGCGCCTCTTGGGCTGTCGTCAGCGCGGCGCGCAGGTCGGCGGGAAATTCCTGGGGACGGTGCGTCTGCAGCGAGGTGCAGACCAGCACCTGGTCGAAGGCGACGCGCAGACCGTCGCTGCCTGCAAACTCGACATGCAGCGTCAGCGAGGTGCGCCCAAGCCTCGTAATGGCGACTCGCTGCACAAGCTCATCGCCCATGCGGCTGATTCGCTTGAAATCGGTGTTCAGACTTGCCGTAGGCAAGCCCACGCGGCGCGGGCCCAGCAGCTCGGCGTAGGAAATGCCCAGGCCCTCGCTGATCCAGTCTTCGACCAGCGCATTGAGCATCTCGAAATAGCGCGGATAGAAAACGATGCCGGCCGGATCGCAATGGCCGAAACGCACCCGCTCGCGTCGCTCGTAGATGGCATTCATTTCATACACCCAGGTAGCGCTGCCATAGGCCATGATCGGCGGCCAGTTCCTCGGTCTCGCCCGCCCAGGCCACCCGGCCGCGCTCGAGGATGGTGTGGCGGTCCGCCAGCTCGCAGAGCTGCCTCACGTATTTGTCGACCACCAGGATGGTCTGGCCGGTATCACGCAAGCGATGCAGGCAGCGCCAGATCTCTTCGCGCACCAGCGGCGCCAGGCCTTCGGTGGCTTCGTCGAGTATCAGCAGCCTGGGGTTGGTCATCAGCGCGCGGGCGATGGCCAGCATCTGCTGCTCGCCGCCGGAGAGCTCGTTGCCCATGTTGGCGCCGCGCTCCTGCAGGCGCGGGAACAGCGCGTGGATCCGGTCCAGCGTCCACGGCTCCCTGGCCTCGCAGCGGTTGGCGGCAAAGGCCAGCAATTGCTCACGCACGCTCAGGTTCGGAAAAATCTGCCGCCCTTCCGGTACCACGGCCAGCCCCAGGCGGGCAATGCGGTCGGCGCTCCAGCCAGCGATGTCATGGCCCGCGAAGCGGATGCTGCCGCCGCGCGGCGCAAGCCAGCCAACCAGGCAGCGCAGCAGCGTGCTCTTGCCCATGCCGTTGCGACCCAGCAGCGTGGCGACCTGGCCGGCTTCCACCTTCAGATCGACGCCGAACAGCACCTGGCTGTCGCCATAGGCCGCTTGCAGGCCGGTGACTTCCAGCAGTGCCGTCATGAGCTCACCTCGTCACCCAGATAGGCCTTGCGCACTTCGGGATGCTCGCGGATTTCGTCCGGCGTGCCGGTCGCGATCACGCGGCCGGCCACCAGGGTGGAGATGCGATCGGCCAGGCGGAACACGGCATCCATGTCGTGCTCGACCAGCAGGAGCGTGGTCTTTCCTTTCAGCGTCAGGAGCAGCTCCACCATCTGGCGGCCTTCGTCGGGGCCCATGCCGGCCATCGGTTCATCGAGCAGCAACAGACGCGGCCTGGTGGCCAGAGCCAAGGCCAGTTCCAGCTGGCGCTGCTCGCCATGAGCCAGCGCACCCGCGGTGGCTCTTGCCTGCGCAATCAAGCCAACTTGGGACAGCAGATGTTCGGCTTCGTCACGCAAGGCCGCATCGCGCTGCACCGAGCCGAACCAGCTCGGCGCGCGGCGCGCCTGCAAGGCGAGCCGAAGGTTGTCGAGCACCGACAGCTTCTTGAAGATGCTGGTGATCTGGTACGAACGCGCCAGACCGGCGTTCACATGGGCTGCCATGTCAGCGCGGGTCAGGTCTTGCCCGGCGAACAGAACGCAGCCGGCATCGGGCTTCAAGGCGCCGCTGAGCTGGTGGATCAGCGTCGTCTTGCCGGCGCCATTCGGCCCGATCAGCGCATGGACCTCGCCGTCGTGCACGTCGAAGCTGGCCGAGTCCGTTGCCACCAGCGCACCAAAGCGCTTGACCAGGCCTTCGACCTTCAGCAAGGCCTCAGTCATGGCTTCGCCTCTTCCACAGCCCGGCCACACCGCGAGGCGCGAACAGCACGACGAACAGGAGCAGCAGCCCCAGCGCCATCTGCCAGTGGATGGTGTAAGTCGATAGCAGCTCTTCCAGCAGCAAGAGCAGGGCCGCACCCAAGGCGCCGCCCCACAAGGCGCCAGCCCCGCCGATGATGACCATCACCATCAACTGGCCCGATTGCGACCAGTGCAGCATCTGCGGCGTGACCAGGCCGCTCAGGTTGGCAAGCAGCGCGCCCGCCAGGCCGGCCAGCGCGCCGGCCAGGACGAAGGCCTGCCATTGCACGCGGCGCACTGGCGCTCCGAGCGCGTTCATTCGCGTCTCGTTCTCGCGGCTGCCTTGCAGCAGCCAACCGAAGGGGCTGTTCAGCAGCCGCTGAAGGCCGGCCAGCACCAGCGCGGAGAGTGCCAAGGCGACCCAATAGAGCTGCGCGTCGTCTTTCAGGTCCAAGCCCATGCCCATCTGCGAGCGCTGCGGCAGCGGCAAACCGTCGTCACCGCCATAGGCCTTCAGCGACACCATCAGGAAATAGAACATCTGGGCAAAGGCCAGCGTGATCATGATGAAGTAGACGCCGCGCGTGCGCAGGCTGACCCAGCCGATCAGCGCTGCCGCCAGGCCCGACACGACGCAAGCCACTGGCCAGGCGACCCAAGCCGAGCTGACACCCGCATCGGCCAGGATGCCCACCGTGTAGGCGCCCAGGCCCACAAAGGCGGCGTGGCCGAAACTGACCAGGCCGCCAAAGCCCAGGATCAGATTGAGGCTGGAAGCGGCGATCGCGAAGATCAGCACGCGGGTCGCCACCACCGTGTAGAACTCGAGGCCGAAGGCGGCCAGCACCGGCGGCAACGCCGCGAACACGGCCAGCACGAGCCAGCTCCAAGGGCCGAGGCCTCGGTGATGCAAGGAGGTAGGAACGGTCATCCGCTGCGTGCCGGAAAGAGGCCTTGCGGCTTCCAGAACAATACCCCTGCCATCAGGACATAGATCAGGATCGAAGCCAGTGCCGGGCCGACGTTGGAAGCCACCTCGGGGCTGGCCAGCAGGCGCAAGGCGGCCGGCAAGAGCGTGCGGCTGGCCGTGTCCACCAGCCCCACCAGCAGCGAGCCCACCAGAGCCCCGCGGATCGAGCCGATGCCGCCGATCACGATCACCACGAAGGCCAGGATCAGGATGCTCTCCCCCATGCCCACCTGTACCGCCAAGAGCGGGCCCAGGAGCGAGCCGGCCAGCGCGCAGAGCGCCGCGCCAATGCCGAACACCAGCGTGAACAGCTTGCGCGTGTCCACACCCAAAGCCATGGCCATCGGTCGGTTCGACGCACCCGCCCTCACCCACATGCCCACGCGGGTGCGCGTCACACCGAGCCACAGCAGCAAGGCCACAGCCAGCCCCACACCGATGATCAGGAGCCGGTAGCTCGGATACATCAGCCCCGGCAACAACTCCACCGGGCCGGACAAGGCCGCGGGCGTGTTGAGCATCAGGGGCTGTTCGCCCCAGATCATGCGCACACCTTCGTTCATGATCAGGATCAGCGCGAAGGTCGCCAGCACCTGCGAGAGATGGTCCCGCTCATAGAGCCGACGCAAGAGGCTCCACTCCAGCGCCATGCCCAGCAACGCGGTGCCGGCCATGGCAACCACCACGGCCAGCACGAAGCTGCCACTCGCGCCCACCACGGCCGCCGCCAGGTAGGCGCCGACCATGTAGAGCGAGCCGTGCGCCAGGTTGATCATGTCCATGATGCCGAAGACCAGCGTCAGGCCGGCCGCCAGCAGGAACAGCATCAGCCCGAACTGCAGGCCGTTGAGCAACTGCTCGGTGACGAGGATCCAGTCCAATCAAAGCGCCTTCATCTTGCAGCTCGAGGCATATGCATCTGCGTGCTGCGAGAAGATCTTGTAGAGCGTACGGTTCGTCACCTTGCCGGCATTGGTCTTGGTGATCACGCGCAGGTAATAGTCCTGGATCGGGTACTGGTTGTTGTTGAATCGGAAGTCGCCCCGCACCGAGGCGAAGTGCGCAGCCTTCAGGGCTTTCAGAAGCGCGGGCCGGTCCTCGACCTTGCCCTTCACGTCCTTCACCGCGCCGTCCATCAGGCGGGCCGCGTCATAGCCCTGGCTGGCATAGAGCGAAGGCATGCGGCCGTACTCGGCCTGGAAGTCCGCGACGAACTTCTTGTTGGCTGCGTTCTCCATGTCGTGGGCCCAGTGCGAGCTGTTGAACATGCCCAGCATCGGTTCGCCAACGGCGCGGATCACGTCTTCATCGGCCGAGAAGCCGGGGCCGAACAGGGTGATGTCCTTGGAGAGGCCGGCGCCGACGAACTGCTTGATGAAGGCGCTGCCCATGCCGCCGGGCAGGAAGATGTACATCGCATCAGGCTTGGCGGCGCGGGCTTGCGCCAGCTCGGCCGCATAGTCCAGTTGGCCGAGCTTGGTATAGATCTCGTCGGCAACAACAGCGCCCGGGCCCTTGTAGAAGCGCTTGAAGCCAGTGATCGCGTCCTTGCCTGCCGGGTAGTTGGGCGCCAGCACCACAACCTTCTTGTAGCCCTTCTCCAGCATCGTCTTGCCCACGGCCTCATGCAGGTTGTCGTTCTGCCAGGCCACGTTGAAGAAATACGGATTGCACTGCTCGCCCGCGTATTGCGAGGGGCCGGCATTGGCCGACACATAGGGCACCTTGGCATCGAACACCGAGGGGCCCACGGCCAGCATCACGTTGGAGAACACGATGCCGGTCATCAGGTCGACCTTGTCGCGCTTGAGCAGGCGCTCGGCGGTCTGCTTGGCAACCTCGGGGTTCTGCTGATCGTCGGCAGTCACCAGCTCGATGGGCACACCGCCGAGTTTGCCGCCGCTGTGCTTGACGCCCAGCAGGAAGCCGTCGCGGATGTCCACGCCGAGGCCGGCGCCCGCGCCCGAGAGCGTGGTCAGGAGACCGACCTTGACCTTGTCAGCCGCCAGGGCCGGGCCCGCAGCCAGCAGCGCCAGCGCAGCGCCGAGCAGGGTCGCATTCATCGCCTTGTTCTTCATCGTGGTCCTCTCCATGTCGATCAGCTGGATTGCTTGAGTCGGAAACGCTGCAGTTTGCCGGTTTCAGTACGCGGCAGGGTCGCGCGGAACTCTAGCGCACGGGGGTATTTGTACGGCGCGATGCTCGCCTTGACGAAATCCTGCAAGGTCTTGACCAGTTCGGCATCGCCGACAAAGCCTTCGCGCAGCACGACAAAGGCCTTGACGATCTGGCCGCGCTCTTCGTCAGGCACCCCGACGACGCCGCATTCGGCCACCGCCGGATGGGCGAGCAGTGCGCTCTCCACCTCGGGGCCGGCGATGTTGTAGCCGCCCGAGATGATCATGTCGTCGGTGCGGGCCTGATAGACGAAATAGCCGTCTTCGTCTTGCAGATAGGCGTCGCCGGTCAGGTTCCAGCCGTTCAGCACATAGCCGCGCTGCCGCTCGTCCGCCAGGTAGCGGCAGCCGGTCGGGCCCTTGACCGCGAGCCGCCCGACCTTGCCGGCAGGCAAGACCTGGCCCTCTTCATCCAGCACGCAGGCCCGGTAGCCGGGCACCGGCTTGCCCGTGGCGCCGGGCCGGGCGCCGGCCTCGTCGTGCGAGATGAAGATGTGCAGGAGCTCGGTGGCACCGATGCCGTCGATCAGTTCGATGCCCGTCGCGTCCTTCCACAGCTTGCGCGTGGCGGAGGGCAGGGCCTCGCCGGCACTGACGCACTTGCGCAGGCTTGTCAGAGCGGCTTTGCCAAGCTGCGGCGCCATCGCGCGATAGGACGTAGGGGCGGTGAAGCAAACCGTCGCCTTGTACTGGGCAATCGCGGCGAGCAAGGCATCCGGCGAAGCTTTCTCGAGCAGCACGGTCGATGCGCCCACGCTCATCGGAAACAAGAGCAGGCCGCCCAGGCCAAAGGTGAAGGCCAGCGGCGGGCTGCCGATAAAGATGTCCTCTGCCACCGGCTTCAGGCAATGCACCGGCCAGCAACGGCAGATGGCCATCACGTCGCGATGGAAGTGCATGGTGCCCTTTGGGGCTCCGGTCGTGCCCGAGGTGAAGGCGATCAGCGCCACATCGTCCGACGCGGTATTCACGTTGGTGAATTGCCAAGGCTTGGCTGCGGCCCTGGCTTCCAGCCCATCGGCCGCTTCGCTGCGGAAAAACAGCATCTGCTTCAGGCCAGCACATTGCGCCTGCGCCAGCTGCATTTCCTCGGCCAGGTTCGCATCGCACAGCGCATGGCTGACCTCGGCCTTGCTGATGACCTGACCGAGTTCCTTGGCACGCAAGAGCGGCATTGTCGCCACGGCAATCGCACCCACCTTGATCACCGCGAACCAGCAAGCCGCCATCTGCGGCGTATTGCTGCCGCGCAGCAGCACGCGATTGCCAGGAACCACGCCTATCTCGTCCACGAGCACATGGGCAATGCGGTTGGCCTCGGCCTGCAGCTGAGCGTAGGTCCACTGCAGCTTGGCGCCGCGCACGCAGGGCCGGTCGCCCTGGCCTTGCTCCACCCAGCGATCCAGCAGCTCGGTGGCGCAATTGAGCTGTGCAGGGAACTGCAGCTCCGGCAGGTCGAAGATCAGCTCCGGCCATTGCTCGGCCGGGGGCAGATGGTCGCGAGCGAAGGTATCGACGTGAGCGCTGGTCATTTCAGCAATTCCCTCCCGATGATCAATTGCTGCACCTCGCTGGCGCCCTCGTAGATGCGCAAAGGCCGGATCTCGCGATACAGAGACTCCAGCACCTCGCCGACGCGCACGCCCCGGCCGCCAAACAGCTGCAGGGCCGAGTCGATGACCTGCTGGGCGTTCTCGGTCGCCACCAGCTTGGCCATCGCGGCCTCCTTGGTGATGGCCTTGCCCTGGTCGCGCAGCCAGGCGGCGCGATAGACCAGCAAGGCGGCGCTGTCGATCTTGCAAGCCATGTCGGCCAGCTTGGCCTGGGCCAGCGGCAGATCAGCCAGGTGGCCGCCAAACATCGCCCGGCTCTTGGCTTGCGCCAGCCCTTCCTGCAGCGCGCGGCGGCCAAAACCCAGGGCCGCGGCAGCCACCGAGGTACGAAACACATCGAGCGTGCGCATCGCGATCTTGAAACCCTCGCCGGCGGCGCCGATGCGCTGCGACCTCGCCACCCGGCAGCCGCGGAAATGCAGGGTGGCCAGCGGATGCGGCGCCATCACGTCGATGCGCTCTGCAATCTCCAGGCCGGGTGAGTCGGCATCGACGATGAAGGCCGAGATGCCGCGCGCGCCCGGCTGTTCGCCGGTGCGCGCGAACACGACGTAGAAGTCGGCGATGCCACCATTGGAAATCCAGGTCTTGTCGCCGTTCAGCAAATAGCTGTCGCCATTATCAATGGCTTCGCAGCGCATGGCGGCCACGTCGGAACCCGCATCCGGCTCAGACAAGGCGAACGCTGCCAAGGCTTCACCGCGAGCCACGCGCGGCAGATAGCGCTGGCGCTGTTCTTCCGTGCCGGCGAGCGAGATGGCGCCCGAGCCCAGGCCCTGCATCGCGAAGGCGAAGTCCGCCAGGCCATCGTGCCGCGCCAGCGTTTCACGCAACAGGCAGATGGCGCGGGTGTCGATCACATCGGCCGTGCCGCCGAGCGACATGCCGGCAATCGCATGCTTCAGCCAACCGGCCTCACCCAGCGCCTTGACCAGGCCCTTGCAGGCGACATCGACATCGCTGTGATCTACATGGGCCAGATGCGCGGCACACCAGGCATCCAGATCAGATGCGAGCCGTCGGTGCTTGTCCTCAAAAAAAGGCCAATCGAGATGCTCCATCTCAATCTCCCTTGAACTCGGGCCGCTCTTTGGCGACGAAGGCCTTGTAGGCCCGGTGGAAGTCCTGCGTCATCATGCAGATCGCCTGTGCCTGCGCTTCGGACTCGATGGCCTCGTCCACGCCCATGGACCATTCCTGGTGCAGCATCTTCTTGGTCATCGCATGGCCAAAGCTCGGGCCGGTGGCGATTTGCGCGGCCCAGCTCATTGCCTCGTTCAGCAAGGCATCGGGCTCATGCAGGCGATTGAAGAAGCCCCAGTTCAAGCCTTCCTCACCGCCAAGCGAGCGCCCGCTGTAAAGAAGATCCGAAGCGCGCCCCTGGCCCACGATGCGCGGCAGGATGGCGCAGGCGCCCATGTCGCAGCCGGCCAGGCCCACGCGGGTGAACAGGAAAGCCGTCTTGCTGCGAGCCGTGCCGACACGCAGGTCCGATGCCATTGCGATGATGGCGCCCGCACCGGCGCAGACACCGTCGATGGCCGAGATGACGGGCTGCGGGCAGGCTCGCATGGCCTTGACCAGGTCGCCTGTCATGCGGGTGAAGGCCAGCAGGTCCGGCATGCTCATTTGCGTGAGCGGGCCGATGATCTCGTGCACATCGCCACCCGAGCAGAAGTTGCCACCGGCGCCCTGCACCACGATGGCTCGCACTTCGTCCACGTATTCCAGGCGGCGGAACAGGTCGCGCAGCTCGGCATAGGACTCGAAGGTCAAGGGGTTCTTGCGCTCGGGCCGGTTCAAGGTGATCAGACCCACCGAGCCCTCGACACGCCAGCCGAAATGCTCGGGCTGCCAGCCCACCAGGCTTTGCAGATTGCCGCCCTGCAGATGCGTGTTCTTCGATGCCGTCATGACGATGCATCCTTCTCCGATGATTTCTGTTGGCTGTCCAGAGCGAGCAAATGGGTCTTGAGGCCGGACAGCAGCCCGTAGACCTGCTGCTTCTCCTCGGCGTTCCAGCCCCCCAGCAGATCGACCACCCACTGCTCATGCGTGGCCGCCCAGCGCTTGAACTGGCGGCGACCGGCCGGCGTGAGCCGCACGGTGAAGGAGCGGCGGTCGCTGGGATGGGTTTCGCGCAGCACCAGGCCTTCGGCTTCCAGCTGATCGGTGATGCCGGTGACGTTGCCGCCGGTCACCATCAGGCGCCGCGAGAGTTCGCGCATCGTCAGCCCTTGCGGATGCCGCTCCAGCTGCGCCAGGAGATCGAAGCGCGGCAAGGTGGTGCCGAACTCGGCGCGCAGCCGCGCGCGAATCTGGTCTTCGACCCGCGTGGTACAGGCCAGCAAGCGCAGCCAGAGCTTGAGCGCCTGGTGGTCGTTGTCGCTGACCCGCGATTCCAGATCGGGGTCGGGTCCTGCCTCGTCCTGCAATGCCATCAGGCTGTCTCCCCGCCGCAGACGGCGATTGCTTGTCCATTGATGCCGCCGGCCTCGGGCCGTGTCAGCCACAGTACGCTGGCGGCCACTTCCTCCGGTGTGATCAGCCGGCCTTGTGGATTGGCCTTGGCCAGCTCGGCGCGCGCCTCGTCGGCCGAGCGCCCGGTCTTGGCCTGGATGTTCTCGATGGCGGCCGCGACGATCTCGGTTTCGGTATAGCCGGGGCAGACCGCATTGACCGTGATGCCGCTCCTGGCCAGCTCCAGCGCCAGCGCTCGCGTCATGCCCACCACGCCATGCTTGGCCGCGCAGTACGCCGCCACATAGGCATAGCCCTTGAGCCCCGCCGTGCTGGCCACATTGACAATGCGGCCATAGCCGCGCTCGCGCATCGCCGGAATCACCGCGCGGCTGCAGAGGAAGCTGCCGGTGAGGTTCACGTTCAGCAGCCGCTGCCAGACCTCCAGCGAGGTCTTGGCCAGCGGCGCGGTCTCGACCTGGCCGGCGTTGTTGATCAGGAGATCGACCGGCGAGGTGGCGGCAAAGGCGGCCTGCACGCTGGCCTCGTCGCCGACATCGCAGACCTGCACGGCCACATCGCCGAGTGCATCCGCGTGGGCCTGCAAGCGCTGCAGATGGCGACCCATCAGCGTGACGCGATGGCCTTCGTTCACCAGCGCTCGCGCAACTGCGGCGCCAATCCCGCTGCCACCGCCGGTCACAACTGCATGCCGCCTTGTCATACGCCCAGCGCCTTGTTCGCCTGCTCAGCCGCCGCAAGCCCGGCACCACGCTGGCGCTCGCCCTCTCGCTCCATCTGCTGCTTTCCCGACAGGTATTGTTGAGGCCACTCCAGGCCCGCCGGGCCGGTGTAGCCGATGCGTGCGGCCTCGGTCAGCGTCCAGGCCGGGTTGGCCAGATGCGGGCGCGCCACGGCACACAGGTCGGCGCGGCCGGAGGCGATGATGCTGTTCACGTGATCGGCCTCGGAGATCGCGCCGACGGCGATGGTCGCGATGCCGACGCGGTTGCGGATGTTCTCGGAGAAAGGCGTCTGGAACATGCGGCCGTAGACCGGCTTCTGCGCCTTGCTGACCTGACCTGAGGACACGTCGATCAGGTCGGCACCCGCCGCCTTGAAGGCCGCCGAGATCTCGACCGAATCTTCCGGCGTGGTTCCGCCAGGCACCCAGTCATGCGCCGAGATCCGCACCGACATCGGCCGCTCGGCAGGCCAAACCGCCCGCATGGCGCGGAACACTTCCAGCGGGTAGCGAAGACGGTTCTCGAGGCTGCCGCCGTAGTCATCCTGGCGCTGGTTGGTCAAAGGTGAGATGAAGCTGGAGAGCAGATAGCCGTGAGCACAGTGCAGCTCCATCCAATCGAAACCGGCGGCGGCGGCTCGCTGCGTGGCGGCGACAAAGTCATCGCGAACGCGGTCCATGTCGGCGCGGTCCATGGGCTTGGCGGTCTGGCTGATGCCGCTCAGGTATTGCTGCGCTGACGCAGCCAGCAATGGCCAGTTGCCAGACTCCAGCGGCAGGTCCTCACCGCCATGCCAAGGCACTCTCGTCGACCCCTTGGGGCCGGCATGGCCGAGCTGCATCGCGATCTTGGCGCTGCTGTGCTGATGGACGTTCTCGACAATGCGCTGCCAGCCCTGCATCTGCTCGTCATTCCACAAGCCCGGGCAACCGGGCGTGATGCGCGCATCTGGCGAGGTGCAGGTCATCTCGGCGAACACGAGGCCGGCGCCGCCCAGGGCGCGGGCGCCCAGGTGCACGAGGTGATAGTCCGCCGGCAAGCCGTCCACACAGGAGTACTGCGCCATCGGCGAGACGACGACGCGGTTCTTCAGCGTCAGCTCGCGCAGCTTGAAGGGCGTGAACATCGGCGGCACCGTCGCGTCCAGTCCCGAACGTCTGGCGAGCCAGCGCTCGAAGTCGCCGACATAGCGAGCGTCGCGCAGGCGCAGGTTCTCGTGCGAGATGCGCTGCGAGCGGGTGAGCAGCGAATAGGCGAACTGCTGAGGGTCGAGGCGCGCATGCCGATCGACGTTCTCGAACCATTCGGTCGAGTTGCGCGCCGCATTCTGGATGCGCAGGACCTCGATGCTGCGTGTCGCCTGATACGCGTCGAGTGCCGCCTTCAGGTCACCCTCGTGCGCCGCGATGTCACGCGCCAGGTCGATCGCATCTTCCAGCGCCAGCTTGGTTCCGGAGCCGATGGAGAAGTGGGCGGTGTGGGCGGCGTCGCCCATCAGGACGACGGGCGCAACACCGTTGGCGGAGGCGCTGGGCCGCCCCGAGCCTCCGCGCTCCCCTTGGGGGACGGACTCCGCAGAGCGCAGGCCCAGGGGCTCACGGTAGTGCACCCAGGTCTTGCAGACGACGCGGGGGAAGCGGATCCATTGCGCCGAGCCCCGCAGATGCGCTGCATTCGACATCAAGGCGTGCCCATCCAGCACCTTGGCAAAGAGCTTCTCGCAGAAGGCGATGCCCTCTTCCTTGGACATCTGCTCCAGCCCTGCCGCCTGCCAGACGGCTTCGGGCGTCTCGACGATGAAGGTCGAGGTCTCGCCATCGAACTTGTAGGCGTGGGCCTGGAACCAGCCCCATTCGGTCTGCTGAAAATCGAAGGTGAAGGCATCGAACAGCTTCTTGGTGCCGAGCCAGACGAAGCGGCAATTGCGCAGGTCGATGTCGGGCTGGTAGGTCGCCGCGTACTTCTGGCGCAGGCGGCTGTTCAGGCCATCGGCCGCAATGATCAGGTCGGCCTCGATCCCGGCGTCGTCCTGCACGTCCTGCTCATAGCGAAGCTCGACGCCGAGCTCCATGCAGCGGCGTTGCAGGATGGACAGCAGCTGCTTGCGACCGATGCCGCAGAAGCCATGGCCGCCGGACACCACGGTTTCGCCGCCGATATGCACGGCGATATCGTCCCAATGGTTGAAGGCGTCCAGGATCTCGGCCGCACTCTGCGGGTCGGCCGCGCGCAGCGCCGCCAGCGTCTGGTCGGAGAAGACCACGCCCCAGCCAAAGGTGTCGCCGGCGCGGTTGCGCTCCAGCACCACCACCTCGTGGGCAGGGTTCTGCTTCTTCATCAAGAGGGCGAAATACAGGCCGGCTGGACCGCCGCCTATGCAGCAGATGCGCATGGTGTTGTCGATGGAAGAACGGAGCAGGGTTCGCCGCACTTTAGGTCTGGATAATTGAAGTGTCAAATAGACGAAAACCCAGGCCCGACTGATCTCGCAGGCTTGACAGCTCGTTGGAATTAACCGACACCACGGCTCAAGCATCCTTGCTAAGGTCCGGCCCGAATTTAATCTCCCCTGCCTGCCTGCCTGCCATGCCACGCCTCTGGGACATCTCGCCCACCGTTTCGTCCGAAGCGCCGATATTTCCCGGTGACGAGCCCTATTCACTGCGCTGGACCGCGCGGCTGTCGCCCGACTGCCCGGTCAACCTCAGCGCGATCACGATGTCGTCGCATGTCGGTGCCCATGCCGATGCGCCCTTGCACTACGGCAATGACGAGCCGAGTGCGGCCGAGGTCGACCTGAATGCCTACCTCGGCCCCTGCCGCGTGATCCATGCGATCGACTGCGGCCCGCTGATCCGCATCGAGCACCTGCATCACGCGGCCGCCAACTTGCCGCCGCGCGTGCTGGTGCGTTGCTGCAAACAGGCCGACACCGCCTGGAACCCCGACTTCACGGCCTATGCGCCGGAGACGGTGGCATGGCTGGCCGCACAAGGCGTGCAGTTGATCGGCCTGGACACGCCCTCGGTCGACCCCGCCAGCAGCAAGCTGCTTCCCAGTCATCAGCAGCTCCTGCGGCTGAAGCTGCGTGTGCTGGAGAACCTGGTGCTGGATGAAGTACCCGAAGGCGACTACGAGTTGATCGCCCTGCCCCTGAAACTGGCCGGTGCCTGCGCTTCGCCGGTGCGCGCGGTCTTGAGAGAACTGTGATGACGAAGATGACAAGAACAAGACAGGACTGCCAGGTCCTCGACGACGAAGACACCCTGCGCGAGCTGCGCCACCAGTTCGACCTGCCACCAGGCGTGATCTACCTCGACGGCAATTCCCTTGGCGTGCTCCCGCGCGCTACAGCCAGCCGCGTGCAGGAGGTGATGCAGAGGGAATGGGGCCAGGACCTGATCAAGAGCTGGAATACGGCCGGCTGGATCGACCTGCCCGGCCGCATCGGCGACAAGATTGGCCGCCTGATCGGCGCCAAGCCTGGCGAATGCGTGGTGGCTGATTCCACGTCCTTGAACCTCTACAAGGTCTTGTCGGCCGCGCTGCAGATGGCCCGTGCCGATGCGCCAAGACGTCGACTGATCGTCTCCGAGCGCAGCAACTTCCCGACCGACCTCTACATCGCTGAAAGCCTGGCCCGTCAGCATGGCGCCGAGCTGAAACTGATCGACTCGGTCGACGAACTGCCGGCCGCGCTGAATGGCGACCTGGCCGTGCTCATGCTCACCCAGGTCAACTACCGCAGCGGCTTCATGCACGACATGGCCGCAGTGACCGCCGCAGCCCATGCCGCGGGTGCGTTGGTGATCTGGGATCTGGCCCATTCCGCCGGCGCGCATGAGGTGGACCTGAGCGGCGCACGGGCCGACTTTGCCGTGGGCTGCGGCTACAAGTATCTGAACGGCGGCCCTGGCGCGCCGGCGTTCGTGTGGGTGAATCCGAAGCATGCGGAGCGCTTCTGGCAACCGCTGTCGGGCTGGCTGGGCCATGCGGCGCCTTTCCAGTTCACGCCGAACTACCAGCCTGCACCGGGCATCCGGCGCTACATCGCGGGCACACCGGCCATCCTCTCGACCGCGGCGCTGGAATGCGGTGTCGACACCGTGCTGGCGGCCGAAGCCCTGGGCGGCATGGCCGCCTTGCGCAAGAAGTCGGTGGCGCTGTGCGAGCTCTTCATCGAGCTCGCTGAGGCGCGCTGCGCGTCCTTGGGCATTCGTCTGTCTTCCCCGCGCGAAGCGTCCCAGCGCGGCAGCCAGGTCTGCCTCAGCCTCGCGGCGCCGCTGCAGGAAGCCGGCTATGCCGTGATGCAAGCCCTGATCGCCCGCGGCGTGATCGGCGACTTCCGCGCGGGCGACCCGAGGCGCCTGGAGCAGGTACCGCACATCCTGCGTTTCGGCTTCACGCCGCTCTACATCGGCTATGCCGAGGTGTTCGACGCTGTCGAGCATCTGCATGCGGTGCTCGCCAGCGAAGAATGGCGCCGCCCTGAGTTCCACCAGCAAGGCGCCGTGACATGAGCTGCCCACACCACCCCACTGAAAGCATTGTCAAGGAAGAAGGGGCGCAGCTCGACTTCTCCAAGGACATGAGCTACGGCGACTATCTGCAGCTGGGCCAGATCCTCTCCGCGCAGAAGCCGCTCTCCCCCGAGCACAACGAGATGCTCTTCATCATCCAGCACCAGACCTCGGAGCTGTGGATGAAGCTGATGCTGCACGAGCTGCATGGCGCCGTGGCCTGCGTGGCTTCCGACCAGTTGCCCGAAGCCTTCAAGATGCTGGCACGGGTGTCGCGCATCATGGAGCAGTTGGTGCATGCCTGGGACGTTCTCTCCACGATGACGCCGCCCGAGTACACGGCAATACGGCCCTATCTCTCCAACAGCAGCGGCTTCCAGAGCTGGCAGTACCGCGAGATCGAATTCTTGCTGGGGAACAAGAACCCGGCCATGCTCAAGCCCCACGCGCACCGGCCCGACCTGCTCAACCAGGTGCAGGCGGCCTACCAGTCGCCCTCGCTGTACGACGAGGTGCTGCGCCTGATGGCACGCCGCGGCATCGCCATGCCTGAGAGCCACACCCAGCGCGACTGGACGCAGGCCTATGCCATGAGCGAAGACGTGAAGGCTGGCTGGCTTTCGGTTTACCGCGATCCCAAGAACCACTGGGACCTGTACCAGATGGGCGAGGAGCTCGTAGACCTGGAAGACGCGTTTCGCCTCTGGCGTTTCCGCCATGTCACCACCGTCGAGCGGGTCATCGGTTTCAAGCGCGGCACCGGAGGCACGGGCGGCGTCAGCTACCTGCGCAAGATGCTGGATGTGGTCTTGTTTCCTGAACTTTGGGCACTGCGCACCGAGCTATAGGAAAATCGCAGCTTTCTGTGAAAGCTGCGATTTCGCAAAAATCGTCGCCTTTCATCAAAGGCGGCGATCTCGCAAAAATCGTCGCCTTTCGCCCCGAAGCCAAAAGCCCTGGAGAGAGCGCCGACATGGACACCCGCACCCACACGATCACGCTGCGCCTGGAGAAAATCCGCGACGCCCTGCGCGCCAACGGCTGCCAAGCCGCGCTGATTCCCTCGGCCGACCCGCACCTCTCCGAATACCTGCCCGACCGCTGGCAAGGCCGTCAATGGGCCTCGGGCTTCACGGGCTCGGTGGCCACCCTGGTCGTGACGCTTGACGGCGCTGCGCTGTTTGCCGACAGCCGCTACTGGAGCCAGGCCGAAACCGAGCTGGCCGGCACCGGCATCACGCTGGTCAAGGTCATGTCGGCCGCGGCTTCCAACTACATCGACTGGATGGTCGAGAACCTCAAGGCCGGCGACACAGTTGCGGTGGATGGTCAGGTGCTGGGCCTGGCCCTGGCTCACCAGATCCGCAGCGCACTGCAAGCCGCCGGTCTGAACCTGAACACCACGGTCGACGTGATCGCCAGTGCCTGGGAAGACCGCGCCGGACTGCCCACAGCGGCCGTGTTCGAGCACCTGCCGCCGCAGGCCAGCGTGAGTCGCAAGGACAAGCTCGCCCATGTGCGTGCCGCCGCGGCCGCTCGCGGCGCCACCCACCATTTCATTTCCACGGTAGACGACGTGGCCTGGCTGCTCAATCTGCGCGGCGCCGATGTCACCTACAACCCGGTTTTCATGGCCCACCTGCTGCTGGACGGCGAGAAGGCCACGCTGTTCCTGGCGCCAGGCAAGATCGACGCGGCCCTGCAAGCCCGCCTGGCTGCAGACGGCGTGACCATCGCCGCCTACGAGCAGACACCGGCGGCGCTCGGCGCCCTGCCCGCCTCGGCTGTGCTGCTGGTCGACCCCAAGCGCGTGACACTGGGCCTGCGTGAAGCCGTGGCCTCCGGCGTGCGCGTGATCGAAGCCATCAACCCGAGCACCCTGGCCAAGAGCCGCAAGACCGCTGACGAAGCCGCTTACGTACGCGAAGCGATGGAGCAGGACGGCGCGGCCATGTGCGAGTTCTACGCCTGGTTTGAAGCCGCCTTCGCGGCTGGTGAGCGCATCACCGAGCTGACGGTGGACGAGCACCTGAGCGCCGCCCGCGCCCGCCGCCCGGGCTTCAAGGGCCTGAGCTTCAACACCATCGCCGGCTTCAATGCCAATGGCGCCCTGCCTCACTACCGCGCCACCGATGAATCGCACAGCGAGATCAAGGGCAATGGCCTCTTGCTGATCGACTCCGGCGGCCAGTACCTCGGCGGCACAACCGACATCACCCGCGTCTGGCCCATCGGCACCGTCAGCGCCGCGCAGAAGCGCGACTACACGCTGGTGCTCAAGGCCACGCTGGCCTTGTCGCGCACCTGTTTCCCGCGCGGCACCCTGAGCCCGATGCTGGACGCCATTGCCCGCGCCCCGCTGTGGGAGCAAGGCATCGATTACGGCCACGGCACCGGCCACGGTGTCGGCTATTTCATGAATGTGCACGAAGGCCCGCAAAGCATCTCCAAGGCGATGCCGGAAGCGACCATGGCGATGGAAGTCGGCATGATCACTTCCATCGAGCCCGGCATCTACCGCCCGGGCCAATGGGGCGTGCGGATCGAGAACCTGGTGCTCAACGTGGCGCTCGACACGCCCGAAAAGGGTCAGTTCGGCGACATGCTGGCCTTCGAGACGCTGACGCTGTGCCCGATCGACACCCGCTGCATCGACCTGACCTTGATGCGCGAGGACGAAAAGGCCTGGCTCAACAGCTACCACGCCGAGGTGCGCCGCCGCTTGAGCCCGCTGGTTCAGGGCGCTGCGCTGGCCTGGCTGAACGAGCGCACGAACGCGATCTGACCCGCAATCGCGCGACCGGAGGCAATTTACTGAGTCTGACCGGCCTGGAAGCGGCTCGAATGGGCACCTAGACTTGTGCTGTGAGGTCGCCGCTGCGGCGGCCCGCAGCCAGGAGCTCAAAATGAACAGCAAGAGCCTTGTCGCCGTTGCCCGCCACTGGCGCGAACGCCTTCCCGGGAAAAAGAGCTATCTGCACCGTTTCTCGGACAGCGCCCTGCACACCACGCTGATGGTGGCCGTGGTCATCCTGGCGACCCTCGTCATGATCAAGGTGGTCGAGGTGGGCGTCACCGTCTGGCAGCTGGAAAAAGTGGTCATCACCGGCCGACCCAGCGGCGGCTGACCAGCTTTTCTACATCTGCCGGAACAGGTGCAGGTAGCTGCGGCTGACCGGCAGCACCTCGGTGCGGCCGCGCAGATGGATGTCGGCCGTCTCGTTCAGGCCCCGGGTCAGGTGGCTGACCGAGCGCAGGTTCACCACCACCGAGCGGTGGACCTGGGCAAAGTACTTCGGGTCCAGCTGCTCCATCAGCTCGCGGATCGACATCCGTATCAAGGCCTCGCCCTCGGCCCACACCACCAGCGTGTATTTCTCGTCCGAGCGCAGGAAATCAACCTGGTCGACCGGTATCAGCTTCAGCGTCTGACCCACCGAGGCCCGCAGCCACTGCAGATAGCCACCACCGCCCGAGGCTGACGCCACCGAGGGGCGGCGCAAGACATCGGCCAATTGCTCAATCGCTGCTTCCAGCTGGCTGCTGCTCATCGGCGAGGCTGACACTGCAGGCGGCCGGCCTGCCAGGCGCTCACGCAAGCGGGTCACCGTGTCCTCGAGCCGGGCATCCTCATAGGGCTTGACCAGGTAATCCAGCGCGCCCTGCTCGAAAGCCTGGACGGCGTACTGCTCATACGCAGTCACAAAGACCACCTGCGCGCGCCGGCCGATCTGGCGTGCAGCTTCCACGCCGTTCAGGCCGGGCATGTGCACGTCGAGGAAGACGATGTCGGGCTGGTGCTGCTCGAACAGCTCCACCGCCTCGCGCCCGTTGCGGGCCTGCGCCACGATGCGTAGCTCCGGCCAGGTCTGGGCCAGGGAGCGGGCCAGGCTGTCACGCAGCAGCGGTTCGTCGTCGGCGATGAGCGCAGTAGGCTGGTGGGCTGAACTCATGGCTTGAACTCGATTTCGGCGCGCAAGCCATGTGGCTGGTTCTCGGTCAGGTCCAGCCGCGACCCGCCGCCATAGAACATCTGCAGACGCTCGCGCAAGTTTCGCAGGCCGGTGCCGGAGCCGATGGACTGGGTCAGTCCCACGCCGCTGTCGCTGCACCAGATCCTCACGCGGCCGTTCTCGAGCTGTTCACCGCCCAGCTCGATGCGTCCGCCCACCTCGCTGGGGTCGATGCCATGGCGCACCGCGTTCTCGACCAGGGTCAGCAAGGCCATCGGCGGGAAGCGCAGGCGCTGCAAGCCCTGAGGCACTTCGATGGAATAGCTGAGCCGGTCTGGCATGCGCAGGTGCATGAGCTCCAGGTAGGCCCGCACCAGGCCAAGCTCGTCGCTCAGGTTGGAGGTTTCGTCATGCAGCCGCGGCATGGCGGCGCGCAGATAGCTGATCAGGCTGCGCAGCACCGGAGCGGCCTGCGGCGAGCCGGTTTCAACCAGCGCACGGATATTGGCCAGGGTGTTGAAGAGAAAATGCGGCTCGACCTGGGCCTGCAGCAACCGCAGCCTTGCGTCCAGGGCCCGGCGCTCCAGCTCGCTGCGCTCCAGCTCGAAACGCAGAGCCTCGTTGCGCGCTTCGGTATCGCGCTGCCGATACAGCGCGCCCATGGCCAGCAGGGGCGCCACAAACAGGCCCGAGCCGGCAATCCACAGAAAACCCAGCACGCGGCCTTCGCTGCGCCACAGCGCCGCCAGGTCGCCACCGACCGAGACCAGATAGACCAGCAAGGTGGCCAGCGGCACGGTGAGCGCCACTGCCACCACCTGCAGGAACCAGCGCGCCAGCCAGCGCGGCAGGCTGCGCGGCCATTGGCCCACGGCCGAGAATGCCAGCAGGCCCAGGAGGGCCACGAACAAGGTGCGCCCCAGCAGCACCGTCAGTGGCGTGATGAAGATCGGGTCGAGCAGGACGGCGGCCAACGCACCCAGGGCCAGGGCCAGGGCGACACGGCGGGCCGACAGCGAGGCAACAAAGCCTCGCCAGGCTTCGCCATGGCTGGGCTGAGGCGGAATGAGGGAAGAACCAATCGTCATGGGCGACAGCCTAACGACTGCCCGCGGCCCCTCCAAGGGTTGGAACCCGCTCAGGCGACGAACGACGGTTTGCGACCCTTGAGAGGCGACGCACAATGCGCACATCTCACCAGGAGCGAACGATGACGAAGCGCAAATTCCTTGTTGGCTTGATGGGCGTGGCCGCCATGGCAGTCCCGGCCCTGCTGCCCCTTGGCGCCGCCCATGCCCAGGGGACCGGCCCCGATCAGGTGGTCTACCACCTCAGTGACACCGCAACACAGTCGCTCGGTGGCCTGCGCAATATCAAGAACCACCTGGACACCGACCCCACGGCCAGGATCACCGTGGTAGCGCATGCCCAGGGCGTGGACTTCCTGATGCAGGACGCCAAGGACCGCAACGGCAACCCCTACGAGATCGCCGTGCAGGAGCTGGTGGGCCGTGGCGTGAAATTCGAGGTCTGCGAAATCACCCTGAAGAACCGCAACCTGAAGAAGGAGCAGTTCATCGCCGAGGCGCAGTTCACGCCCTCCGGCGTGGTCCGCCTGGCCAAGCTGCAGCGCCAGGGTTTCGCTTACATCAGACCTTGATCAGGCGCCCGACCCGCACATCACCACGTCGCGACCGGCGTTGACCGCGAAGCGCAAGGCCTCGTCAGGGCTGGACCAGGCAAAGCCGCCGGCCAGCGACTCCTCCCTGTAGGCCTCGCGCCGGGGTTTCTCACCCCGGACCCGCATCACCACCACGGCGGCGATGTAGCCGTAGGAACGGGGTTTTTCGATCGCTCCGGCGTAGATCCGGTAGTCCCCTGCGTCGACTTCAGCGAAATGCATTGACTGCTCCTGCACGGCATGACAACTGCCGCAAGAGGCGCACTGTGCCCGCCGATGCGAACAGCCGACATCGTCATTTGGTGGGGGATGGTTTACCCCCAATGGCCGGTGGATACACGAGCCCGCCAAAGACAACCACGGCTGGACCACCTTGCACCAGAACCTCTAGTTCGGCTTGAATGGGGGCGACCACGGCGACAAGGCCGCGATTCGCAGCGCGTGACTCGCCGCCGTCAGTCGACAGGGCGAAGGTGCCAGCAAAACGGTCCAGGTGATAGCGGTGAGATGGCGCAGCTCGCACTCAATCTGCCGACACGGATTGGTGAGCAAAAGAAAAAGCCGGGCGCTGAGGCCCGGCTTTTCTTACTTCTTGGCGGAGAGGGTGGGATTCGAACCCACGGTACCTTGCGGTACGCCTGATTTCGAGTCAGGTACATTCGACCACTCTGCCACCTCTCCAGGTTCGGCACTCGCGTGGTCTTCAGCGAGTCAAGCCCGCAAGTATAGCGGACTTTTTCGAGCCTCAGCAATCAGGCGCGCAAAATTTCCACGCCGCCGAGATAGGGGCGCAGCACCTCGGGCACGGTCACGCTGCCATCGGCGTTCTGGTAGTTTTCAAGCACTGCAACGAGGGCGCGGCCCACGGCCAGGCCGGAGCCGTTCAGGGTGTGCACCAGCTCGTTCTTGCCCTGCGCGTTCTTGAAGCGCGTCTGCATGCGTCGGGCCTGGAAGCCCTCGCAGTTCGAGCAGGAACTGATCTCGCGATAGACACCTTGAGCCGGCACCCATACCTCGAGGTCATAGGTCTTGGCGGCGCCAAAACCCATGTCGCCCGTGCACAGGGCCATCACGCGATACGGCAGGCCGAGCTTTTGCAGGATGGCTTCAGCATGGCCGACCATCTCTTCCAGCGCCTCGTAGCTCTTCTCCGGGTGCGTGACCTGCACCATCTCGACCTTGTCGAACTGATGCTGGCGGATCATGCCGCGGGTGTCGCGCCCTGCACTGCCCGCTTCCGAGCGGAAGCAAGGGCTGTGGGCCGTCAGCTTGATCGGCAGCGTGGCCGCATCCAGCACCTGCTCACGCACGGTGTTGGTCAAAGAGATTTCCGAGGTCGAGATCAGGTACTGCTCGACCTGCTCTTCGTCGCCGCCGCGCAGCACCCAGAACATGTCTTCCTTGAACTTGGGCAGCTGGCCCGTGCCTTCGAGCACCTCGCGGTTGACGATGTAAGGCGTGTAGCACTCGGTGTAGCCATGCTCGTTGCTCTGCACGTCCAGCATGAACTGGGCGAGCGCGCGGTGCAGCTTGGCCATCGGACCCTTGAGGAAGCTGAAGCGCGAGCCCGAAAGCTTGGCACCGGTCTCGAAGTCCAGGCCCAGCGGCGCGCCAATGTCCACGTGGTCGCGCAACTCGAAGTCGAATGAACGTGGCGTTCCCCAGCGGCGCACTTCCACGTTGCCCGATTCGTCGCTGCCAACCGGCACGCTTTCATGCGGCAGGTTGGGCACGCTCATCAGCATGGTGTTGAGCTCGATCTGGATCACGTCCAGGCGCTCGGCACTGGCCTTGAGCTCGTCGCCGACGCCACCGACCTCGGCCATCAGGGCGCTGGCGTCTTCGCCCTTGCCCTTGGCCATGCCGATCTGCTTGGACAGGCTGTTGCGGCGCGCCTGCAGTTCTTCGGTTCGCATCTGCACGTTGCGGCGATCGGTCTCCAGCTCGGAGAAGCGGGCCACGTCGAGGAAGGCTTGCGGGTTCTTGCGGGTCTGCAGACGGGCGACGACGGCGTCGAGGTCCTTGCGCAGCAGGCTGATGTCTAGCATGGGTATTCCTTGGTATTTCTTCGCGGGATTCTAGAGAGCATGAAAACGGCGCCACAGGGGGGCGCCGCTGTCTATCGAAGCGTCGCCAGGATCAGGATCGGGAGGATGAGAGCTCGGCCATGGACTTGTCGCCCAGGCCCAGCGGCAGCGGGAAGCGAACATGCTCTTCCACGCCATCGAGCTTGCGCACGGCGGTGGCACCCAGGGCGCGCAGTCGTTCGATCACGGCTTGCACCAGCACATCGGGCGCCGAGGCGCCGGCGGTCAGGCCTACGCGGCTGCGGCCTTCCAGCCACTCGGGCATCAGGTCTTCGGCCGCATCGACCATGAAGGCCGGCGTGCCCAGGCGCTCGGCCAGTTCGCGCAGGCGGTTGCTGTTGGAGCTGGTGGGGCTGCCCACCACGACGACCACATCGACCTGCGGCGCCAGTACCTTCACCGCGTCCTGCCGGTTCTGCGTGGCGTAGCAGATGTCCTGCTTCTTGGGCTCGCGCACCTGCGGGAAGTGCTTCTTCACCGCGTCGAGGATCTCGGCCGCGTCGTCCACGCTCAGCGTGGTCTGCGTGACCACGGCCAGCTTGGCGGGATTGCTGACCCGCACATGCGGCACATCTTCGGTCTCTTCGACCAGGTAGATGCCTTCGCTCAACTGGCCCATGGTGCCTTCGACCTCGGGATGCCCCTTGTGGCCGATCATGATGAATTCGTAGCCTTCCTTGCGCAGCTTGGCCACTTCCACATGCACCTTGGTGACCAGCGGGCAGGTGGCATCAAAGACCTGGAAGCCGCGCTCGGCAGCTTCCTTGCGCACGGCCTGGCTCACGCCGTGGGCGCTGAACACCAGGGTGGCGCCAGAAGGCACTTCGGCCAGGTCTTCGATGAAGATGGCGCCGCGGGCCTTCAGGTCGTTGACCACATACGTGTTGTGCACGATCTCGTGGCGCACATAGATCGGGGCACCGAACTTCAGCAGCGCACGCTCCACGATCTCGATGGCCCGGTCCACGCCCGCGCAGAAGCCGCGCGGCTCGGCCAGCACGATTTCCTGGGGTTCGATCTTGCCTGGCATCACAGCACCCCGATCACGTGGACTTCGAAGCTCAGGGGCTGGCCGGCAAGCGGATGGTTGAAGTCCATCAGCAGCCAGTCTTCGCCGACTTCGCGCACCAGGCCGGCATAGCCGCCCTGGCCGTCCGGCGTGGGGAACTGCACCACATCGCCCACGGTGTACTCGGCGTCCGGGTCGCCCAGCTCATGCAAAAGCGCCAGCTTCACGCGCTGCATCATTTCTTCGTTGCGCTCGCCAAAAGCCTCGCCCGGCGCCAGCGCCAGCGTGGTACGGGTGCCTTCGGGCAGGCCGACAAGGCGGGCCTCGATGGCCGGAGCCAGCTCGCCCGTGCCCATGGAGAGCGTGGCCGGCTTGTCGTCGAAGGTATTGATCAGATCGCCCCCATCCGGCCCGATCAGGCGGTAGTGCAAGGTGAGGAAGGATCCGGCTTGAATGAGATTCACGGAGATGTGGGGTTCGATAGACTGCGCGGATTTTAAGGCCCCGGGGCCTGTGCCCTTTGCTAGCCCTTCCCCATAGCCCTCCAATGCCCCTGGACCAGCTCCCCAAAGAAGCCCGACCGCGCGAGAAGCTGCTCGCCCGCGGTGCCAGCGCGCTTGCCGACTCAGAGCTGCTGGCCCTGCTCCTGCGCACCGGCCTGCCCGGTCGCCCGGTGCTGCAGATGGCGCAAGGCCTGCTGGATGAATTCGGAGGCTGGCCGGGGCTCTTGAACGCCGACCTGCCCGCACTCGCCAAGGTCAAGGGCCTGGGCCCGGCCAAGCGGGCCGAAATCGCGGCCGTGCTGGAGATTGCCCGCCGCTCACTGCGCAGCGAGCTGCAGCTGCGGCCGGTTTTCGATGCACCCGACCGTGTCAAGCAGTACTGCCGCCTGCAGCTGGGCGACCTGGCCCATGAGGCGTTTGCCGTGCTGTTTCTGGACGCCCAGCACCGGCTGATCGCCATGGAAACGCTGTTCCGCGGCACGCTCACGCAAACCGCGGTCTACCCAAGGGAAGTGGCCAAGCGGGCGCTGGAGCTGGGCGCGGCGGCCGTGATCCTGGCCCACAACCACCCCTCGGGTGTGGCCGAGCCCTCGCGGGCCGATGAGCTGCTCACCCAAGGTCTCAAGAATGCCCTGGGCCTGCTGGACGTGCGGGTGCTGGACCACATGGTGGTCGGCCAGGCGGCCGTGGTCTCCTTTGCCGAGCGGGGGCTGCTGTGAAGCGCGAAGTGCTGGGCCTGGCCGACCTGAAGGAATTGCAGCGCGAACTCAACCTGCGACGTCGGCTGGAAGAGGAGCGGCTGGAACGCATCGCCGCCGCGCGCCGCCTGGCCGATCAGGAGAGGCGCATCTTCGAGCTCACCATCGGCCCGGTCACGCCGCTTCCCGATGCCAAGCGCTACGAGCATCTGATCGAACCGCCCTCACCCGAGCCGCGCCAGCGCGAGGCGGACGAGCGCGCCGTGCTCCTGCAGGCCTTGTCAGACGACTTCGATGTCGAGACGCTCCTGGAGACCGACGAGACGCTGTCCTTCCGTCGCCCCGAGATCAGTATCGAAGTCGTGCGCAAGCTGCGCCGCGGCCATTGGGCGCTGCAGGCGCAGCTCGACCTGCATGGCCTGCGCCGAGACCAGGCGCGCGAGGCGCTGGGCCATTTCATCCATGAATCGAAGCGGCGCGGCCTGCGCTGCGTGCGCGTGGTGCACGGCAAAGGCCATGGCTCGCCCGGGCGGGAGCCGGTCTTGAAGTCGCGGGTGCGACGCTGGCTGGTGCAGAAGGTGGAGGTGCTGGCCTTTGTCCAGGCCCGGGCCAGCGATGGTGGTGCTGGCGCGCTGATGGTGCTGCTGGCCTGAGCAGATTCAGCAGCAGCGACGATTCTGAGCGCGCCGAGGGACGCGCGGCACCCGCTGGAAACCCTCAGTTGCTAACGCCGCCAACTCCCACCTCGGGGAGGCTTGCGCCGCCTTGCATCCAGGCTTAGTCTGGCCCTGCAGTTTGCTTGCCATTGCACTCGTCCACTCACCGACTGGAGGCTTCAAATGAACATGGCACAACCACCGCAAGGCGCTTCGCGCTTCACCGGCATCGGCGTGGTGATCGTGGTTCACGCGCTGATGATTGCCGGTTTGAGCAGCGGGTTGATGCGGGGCATCATCGACAGCAAGCCCAGGATCACAGAGGCGCGCCTGATCAAGGAGGACCCGCCTCCCCCACCGACACCCGTGCCACGCGTGGAGCCGCAAGACCCCACCCGCCAGGTCGTGGTCCAGCAGCAGGTGATCGAGACGCCGGATTTCACCGTCGTCACGCCCACCGAAGTACCTCCCGGCACCGCTGGCAAACTCACGCTTCAGACGGGAGAGGGTTCGTCTCATGCAGGCCCCACAGTGGCGCCGCCGGCCGGAATTCCGGTGGTCAACGGCAAGGTCGATCCAGGCCTCGTATGCACGAAGATGGGCAGGCCGGATCTGCCGGCCGTGAACTGGGCGGGCGATGCGCTCTTCAGGGTGCAGGCCACGGTCCGCGGCGGCCGGGTGGCCGCCACCGAGTTCACCGTGCTCAGCGGTGTGATGGACCCGAAGACCCGACGGACCCTGCAGGCTGCCATCGCCAACACCTTGCGTGACACCTACGAATGCCCGGGCGAGCATCGCTTCGAGCAGGAGTTCAATATCCGCATCGACTGACTGACCGACTGACCAAGGTATCCGGGCCTTGCCTGCCCGGATACCTAGACGTTGCGCATCCAGTCTGCGGTGTTCATGAAGGCCGCGTCCAGCCTTTCGCGCAGCGCCGGGTCCAGCTCACATTCGAGCATGGCCTGGCGCATGCAATTCATCCACTGGTCGCGCTCGCGGATGCCGATTTTGTACGGCATGTGCCTGGCTCGCAGCCGCGGGTGGCCAAAGCGCTCGATGTAGTGGTCCGGGCCGCCCAGCCAGCCACACAGAAACCAATGCAGCTTGTCGCGTGAGCCGTCCAGCGTGGGCGGGTGCACGGCGCGCAGGTCTGCGTAGGCGGCTTCAAGGTCCATCAGGTCGTAGAAGCGGTCGACCAGCTGGCGAACGGCCACTTCACCGCCCACCCAGTCAAAGGCAGTGGCCGGCGAGCCGGCTTTCTCTTCGCTCATGAGGTGAGTTTCAGGTCAGCAGGCGATTGGCCAGCGCCTTGACGCCTTGTGCCGCCTCGCTGCCCGGGTACTGCTCGATCAGCAACTGGCGCTTCAAGACAGCCTGGCGAACCGTGGGGTCGTTGCGCACCTCGCCCAGCAGGTCGAGGCGGAAGGCCTGACCCGGCTGCTGGCCAACGAAACGCTGCAGCACCTGCTGCAACTGGCCGCAGATCACGCGGCCTTCACCCAGGCGCGAGGCTTGATTGACCAGCAGGCCCACCTGGCGGCGGCCCTGCTGCGTGGCAAGCACCTTGATGGTGGCGTAGGCGTCGGTCAGCGATGTCGGCTCGGGCGTGGCCACGACCATTACGTCGGTGGCCAGCGACACGGCAAACAGCACCACGTCGGAGATGCCGGCACCCGTATCCAGCAGCACCCAGTCAAAGCGCGGCTTGACCTGGTCGATGATCGACAGCAGGCGGTCCCGCACTTCCGGCGTGAGCCGCGAGTACTCCACCATGCCGGAGCCGGCCAGCAGCACCGAGAAGCCGCCCGGCGCCGGCAGGATGGCCTGATCCAACGTTGCCTTGTCGGTGAATACGTCGTGCAGCGTGAGCTTGGGGTGCAGGTTGAGCACCACGTCCAGGTTCGCCAGGCCGAGGTCGGCATCCAGCACCAGCACACGCTCGCCGCGAGCTGCCAGGGCTGCGGCCAGGTTGGCGGTGACGAAGGTCTTGCCAACGCCACCCTTGCCGCTGGTGACGGCCAGCGTGCGTGCGCCGCCGCTGCGGCCGGTGCGTGGGGGGGCGGCAGGAATTGCGCTCATGCTCACTCGCCGTCCTGAAGCTGCGATGCAGCAAACAACATGCCTTTTTCCTCGGCGCTCACCAGCGATTCCATTTGTGCTTCCAGGCAGGTACGGTTGCGGCCCTCGGCCTTGGCGCGGTAGAGCTGGCGGTCGGCCCGCTCCATCCACAGCAGAGAGGATGAACGCACCCATTGCGGCGCAAAGGCACCACCGACGCTGATGGTCACGCCGATGCGTTGGCTTGGCGATACATCGAGCCTGAGCTCGGCCACCTGCTCGCGCATGCGCTCGGCGACCGTGAGGCCAAAGCTGCTCGGGCAGTTGGGCAGGATGATGGCGAACTCTTCGCCACCCACGCGCGCCACGGTGTCCATGGGCCGCACGACACTCTCGATGGCGCGGGCCACGGCCTGGATGACCAGATCGCCGGCCGCGTGGCCATGGGTGTCGTTCACGGCCTTGAAGTGATCGATATCAAGAACCAGCAAAAGCGCCGGCTCGCCTGAACGGGCTACGCGGTCCACTTCGCGCGACAGCGCCATCTCGAAGCTGCGGCGGTTCACGAGGCCGGTCAGGGCGTCCTTGCTGGAGAGATCGCAAAGCGCGTCGATCACGCCTTGCAGCCATTCAGAACTGTAGGGCTCGGCCTCAGGCAGCAAGGCACCGGCCTGCTGCAGCAGTTGCAGGGCGGGGTCGAGCGCCAGTTGGCGGGCGTCGATCAGCGGTGGCGTGGCGGGGTTGTTCAAGGCGCTTGTTATCGTGTCGCGGCAGTCTAGCAGCGCCACAGCCGGCAGCATGTCTGGAAACGGATTGTGATTCAAGCCGCAGTTTCACCCATTCGATTGCAGGCCCGCCCCACCCGCTTGGGGGCAGAATAGACGGCAAACGCCCAGCAGGGTCTGCTGGACAGCCAGAGCCAGCGCCCGAAGAAGTCAAAGAGCCCACTACATGCCCGCTGCCCCGAACGGATCGTCCAGCACAGAGTCGATCGACCACGAGTTCAGCTTCAGCAAGGCCGACTTTGATCGCGTCCGCCAATTGATTTACCAGCACGCCGGCATCAGCTTGCATGAAGGCAAGCAGGCGATGGTCTATAGCCGCCTGTCGCGCCGCCTGCGCGACACCGGCCACAACAGCTTTGCCAGCTACCTGCAATGGCTGGAGCAAAGCAGCGGCCCGCAAGGTGCCGCCGAATGGCAGGAGTTCGTCAACTGCCTGACCACCAACCTCACGTCCTTCTTTCGCGAAGACCACCATTTCCACGCGCTGGCCGACGACCTGAAGGCCATCAATGCCCGGCCGATCCGCATCTGGTGTTGCGCCGCCTCCACGGGGGAAGAGCCCTACTCCATCGCCATGACCTGCCACGAGGCACTCGGGGCCAGCGCGCCGATGCAGATCATCTGCAGCGACATCGACACCAACGTCCTGAACACAGCACGCCGCGGCGTCTATGGCGCCGATTCGCGCGGGCTCAACCACGTGCGGCTGCGCAATTTCTTCCTCAAGGGCACCGGCGCCAACGAAGGCAAGATCCGCATCAAGCCCGAGCTGGCGCGCTGGATCGACTTTCGCCCCCTGAACCTGATGGACACGCAGTGGCAGCTCGGTGACCCCTTTCACATCGTGTTCTGCCGCAACGTGATGATCTATTTCGACGGCCCCACCCAGCGCAAGGTGCTGGAGCGCATTCACCGTGTGATGAAGCCGGGCGGCCTGCTGTTCGTCGGCCATTCGGAGAACTTCACCGAGTCCAAGGACCTGTTCCGCCTGCGCGGCAAGACCATTTACGAGCGCGTCTGACGCCGGCCTGCTCAATAATCAAGCACGAACCAGCCGAAACCCACCGATGAGCACCACACAGCCCTCCGCCGGTGCCGCATCCGGCATGATCACCAGCAGCGCCGGCGCCGCCCGCGTAGCCCAGCTCAAGGCGCAGTCGCGCAAGCAGGGTGAGGCCTCGTTCTTCTTCTACGACGCGCACTTCAAGAACGCGGCAGTGAAGATCCTCCCGGGCGAATACTTCGTCGACAACGAGGACATCCTCGTGATGACGACGCTGGGCTCCTGCATCGCCGCCTGCCTCTGGGACCGGCATGCGCAGATCGGTGGCATGAACCACTTCATGCTGCCCGAGGGCACGGGCGATTCGGGCCGCTATGGCTCCTTCGCCATGGAACTGCTGATCAACGAAATGATGAAGCGCGGCGCCTCCAAGAGCCGCATGGAAGCCAAGATCTTCGGTGGCGGCGCCGTCATTGCCGGCATGAACACCATCAATGTCGGCGAGCGCAACACCAACTTCGTCATCGACTTCCTGAAGCTTGAGCGCATCCCCATCGTCTCGAAAGACGTGATGGACGTGTACCCGCGCAAGGTCTGCTTCCTGCCGCACAGCGGCAAGGCCATGGTGAAGCGCCTGGCACCCACCAATACCGACGCCCTGGTCCAGCAAGACCGGGCCGCCGCCCAGAAAGCCCAGCCGGTCGTGGCCACCGGGGGATCCGTCGACTTGTTTTAGGCCGCATCCGCGGCAAAGAGAGAATAGAAATGGCCAAGACCACCGTCGTCGTCGTCGACGATTCCGCGCTGGTGCGCAGCATCCTGACCGAGATCATCAACCGCCAGCCGGACATGGTCTGCATCGGCGCCGCCGCCGACCCGCTGCTGGCCCGCGAGATGATCCGCAATCTCAACCCGGACGTGATCACGCTGGACGTCGAGATGCCCAAGATGGACGGGCTCGATTTCCTGTCGCGCCTGATGCGTCTGCGGCCGATGCCCGTGGTGATGGTGTCCACGCTGACCGAGCGCGGCGCCGAAGTGACGCTCAAGGCGCTGGAGCTGGGCGCCATCGACTTCGTGGCCAAACCGAAGATCGGCGTGGCAGACGGCATCCGCCTGCTGGCCGACGACATCACCGACAAGATCCGCATCGCCTCCAAGGCGCACATCCGCCGCCATGTCGCACCGGCGCCGGCGGCCGCCGCCGCGCCAGGTGCGCCGGCAGCGCCGGCCAAGCCGGTGACTGTTTCCAGCATCGGCCGCATGTCGACCGAGAAAATCATCTTCATCGGCGCCTCCACCGGCGGCACCGAAGCCACGAAAGACGTGCTGGTGAACCTGCCTGCCGACTGCCCGGCCGTGGTCATCACCCAGCACATGCCGCCCGGCTTCACCAAGAGCTATGCGGCGCGCCTGGACGGACTGTGCAAGATCCGCGTGAAGGAAGCGAGCGACGGCGAACGCATCCTGCCCGGCCACGGCTACATCGCGCCGGGCGGTTTCCATCTGAGCGTTGAGCGCTCCGGTGCCAACTACATCGCCCGCGTGCAGGACGGCGAGCCGGTGAACCGGCACAAGCCTTCGGTCGAGGTGCTGTTCCATTCCGCCGCCCGCGTGGTGGGCCCGAATGCGCTGGGCATCATGCTCACCGGCATGGGCGCTGACGGCGCCAAGGCCATGAAGGTGATGAAGGACGCCGGCTCCTACAACTACTGCCAGGACGAGAACACCTGCGTGGTGTTCGGCATGCCGCGCGAGGCCATCGCGGCCGGCGCGGCCGACGAAGTGCTGCCGCTGCAGCAGATCGCGCCGAAGCTGATCGAGCGGCTGCGCAGCACCTCGGGCATGTCCTTGAATCGCGTCTGATCACGCATCTTCAGTCATAGCGCGGCTCGCCGAACACAAAGGTGGCGCCCTGGATCAGGCCGTCGCGCACCTCATAGATCGCCAGCATCTCGGCCCGGCCCAGGCCGTTGTCGTAATGACGACGGATCTCCTCGTGGTCGATCACCGAGTTGCCGATCACACGGCGCGAGATCAGCCGAACCTGCAGACAAGGATCGGTAAAGCGGACAGCGAGTCTTTCACCCATGGCTGCATGGCCACGCGCCAGCAGCCGTCCCGGGTGCTCGTACTGGCTGGCGTCTTCGGCGTAGGTGGCAAGCCAGGCTTGCAGGTCGCGGGCACGGTAAGCGTCGAGCTGGGCCTGGACGACTTGTTCAGGGCTGCGTTCGAGGATGGCGTCGGGGGCGTAGGGGGCGTTTGGCATGGCTGGGCGCTCGTCTGAGCTTGTTGTGAATTGCCGATGACCGGGTTCTGCAGCAGCAGGTCCGCATTGCTGTCGATGAAGGCATGGGCCGAGCTGGCCAGAACCAGGGCCGACACCAGCGCCACCAGGGCGATGATCAGGGCGGGCGTCAGCGCCGTCGTTGGGGCTTCGGGCTTGCAGCCGGGGCAGTGGTTCATGGTCTTCTCCTCGCAATACTGGTCATCGTATTGATCCAACACTTGCGCCACAAACGATTTATCCTTGCCTACTTGGTTAGAAATACTTTCCAATCGAGGCATTCATGAGTCGGCTTCCCCTGCAATACCTGGCCGCCTTTCGCGCGGCGGCCGGCACAGAGAACCTGCGCGCTGCGGCAGAGCGCCTGAACCTGACGCACAGCGCGGTCAGTCAGCAGATCCGCGCGCTGGAGACCCAGCTCGGCTTTGCCCTGTTCGAGCGCCAGGGCCGGCGCATCGTCCTGAATGCAGCGGGCCACACGCTGCGGGCCGGTGTCGAGCGCGCCTATGGCGAGCTGGAACAGGCCCTGCAGGCTGCCCAGGCCTTGCACGGCCAGACGCAACGCAGCCTGCGCGTCACCGTGCTGCCGTCATTCGCCCAGCGCTGGCTGATGCCGCGGCTGGGCCGCTGGCATGCGCGGCACCCGGAAGTGGCGCTGGAACTGAATGCTTCACAAGCCGTGGTCGACCTGGAGCGCGACGGCTATCACCTGGCCTTGCGCCAGGGTCGCGGCCCCTGGACCGGCCTGATCAACGAGCCCTTGTTCGAATCGACCTTCCTGCCCGTCGCCGCGCCGGCACTGGCCCACCGGCTGATCGGCAAGCCGCTCGAAAGCCTGGCTTGCGAATCGCTGCTGGGCGACGCGGGCATGTGGACGAGCTGGTTCGAGGCCGCCGGCAAGCCGCAGCGCAATCTCGTGCCCATGGCGAGCTTCAACGACGCGGGCCTGCTCTTGCAGGCGGCGGAGCAAGGCATGGGCATCGCGCTATGCCGGGAACTGCTGGCGGCTGACGCACTGCTGGATGGTCGGCTGGTCCGGCTCGCCCATCATTGCTGGCTGGACGGCGAGCAGCGCGGCTACCACCTGGTCTACCCGCCTGGCTTGAAGGAAGACCCGGCGCTACGAGCCTTCTGCGACTGGCTGAAGTCGGAGATTGCGCTGTCCAGTGCCGCGCTCAGCGGCCAGCCAGAAACAGCGACTGCAGATCGCTGAGGAAATCGAAACCCAGTGGCGTGGCGGCCAGTCGCGACACGTCATTGACCAGCAGGCCTTTCGCCCGCGCCTGCTCCAGCGCTGCGGCAATGCTCGTCATCGGCAGGCCGGTGCGCTCGAGATAGCTCACCAGTGGCACGCCTTCAGCGAGGCGCAAGGCATTGAGCATGAACTCGAAAGGCAGCTCGCTGGCTACCACTTCGTTCTCGTTCGAACATCGCCTGGCCTTGCGCTGCCTTCTGCATGTAGGTTGCCGGCTCACGCCAGCGCACCTGGCGCAGGACGCGGTGCGGGAACGAGAGCTTGCTGTGCGCGCCGGCGCCGATGCCGAGATAGTCGCCAAACTGCCAGTAGTTGAGGTTGTGCTGGCAGCGATGGCCATCACGCGCGTAGGCCGAAACCTCGTAGCGCGAGAGCCCCAAGGCGCCAGTGCGCTCGGTGATCAGGTCCAGCATCTCGCTGGCCAGGTCCGGGTCGGGCAGGTCCTCGGGCGTGTCGACCGCGAAGCGCGTGTTCGGCTCGATGGTCAGGTGATAGACCGAGAGATGCGGCGGCTTGAAGCTCAGCGCTTGATCCA
Source organism: Paucibacter sp. JuS9 (assembly GCF_044043925.2). Taxonomy (NCBI): domain Bacteria; kingdom Pseudomonadati; phylum Pseudomonadota; class Betaproteobacteria; order Burkholderiales; family Sphaerotilaceae; genus Roseateles; species Paucibacter sp. JuS9. Next base: position 1,195,095 of record NZ_CP194172.1, on the reverse strand, counting down.
GCTCGATGCTCAGCTCATCCAGCGTCTGGCCGGGCAGCGCATACATCAGGTCGATGTTGAAGGTCTCGAAAGCGCCCGCTGCCTCGGCAATCGCGGCCTTGGCCTGCTCGGCGTTGTGCACGCGACCGAGGCGCTTGAGCTTGTCGTCGTCAAAGCTCTGCACGCCGATCGACAGGCGCGTGACGCCAGCCTCACGAAAGCCCTTGAAGCGCTCGAGCTCGAAGGTACCCGGGTTGGCTTCGAGCGTGATCTCGCAGCCCGGCTCCAGCGGCAGACGAGCCCGCAGGTCCGAGATCAGCTCACCGATCTGCGCAGGCGCGAACAGGCTGGGCGTACCGCCGCCGATGAAGATGCTGACCACCGGCCGGCCCCAGATCAGCGGCAGCGAAACTTCCAGGTCGGCGCGCAGTGCAGCCAGGTACTCGCGGGCCACATCGGCCGGCAGCTCGCCGCCCTGCTTCCACTCATGAGAGTTGAAGTCGCAATACGGGCACTTCTTGAGGCACCACGGCAGGTGCACATAAACGCTGAGCGGCGGCAAGGCGGGCAGCGTCAATTGCCCGGGGCGCATCAGCTTGATGATCTCAGCCATGGCGCAACTTCAATTCAGCCAAGATGCCAGACAGCGCGCATCTGCGCCGCCAGGTCCGCAGCCGCCAAGGCGCGATGGCTCAGGGCGTTCTTCTCGGCACTGGTGAGCTCGGCCACGCTGCGCCCCAGCGACGGAATGAACATCAAGGGGTCGTAGCCAAACCCGCCCTCGCCTGCCAGTGCAGGCAAGATCTGACCCTGCCAGCGACCCATGGCGACCAAGGGTTCCGGATCGTCGGCCGAGCGAACGGCCACCAGGGCACAGACGAAGCGCGCGCCGCGATCTTCAACACCCGCCAGCTTCTCCAGCAGCACGGCGTTGTTCTCGGCATCACTCTTGATGCGACCGAAAAGCGTGGCATAGCGCGCCGACAGAACACCGGGCGCACCGCCCAGCGATTCGACCGCCAGGCCGGAGTCGTCAGCCAACGCAGGCAGGCCACTTTCACGAGCCGCATGTCGAGCCTTGGTCAGCGCGTTCTCGACGAAGGTATGAAACGGCTCCTCGGCCTCGGGGATGCCCAGCGAGCCCTGCGTCAGAAGCTCGACGCCCAGAGGCGCAAACAAGGCCTGCAGCTCGGCCAGCTTCTTGGCATTGTTGGAGGCGAGAACCAGCTTCATGGCTTCAAGCCTTCAAGGCGGCCTGCTGGGCCGCGAGCAGTTCGCGGATGCCCTTGTCGGCCAGGTCCAGCAGCGAATTCATCTCAGCGCGCGTGAAGGCCACGCCTTCGGCGGTGCCCTGCAGTTCGACGAAGCCGCCGCTGGCGGTCATGACGACATTCATGTCGGTATCGCAGGCCGAGTCTTCGGTGTATTCGAGGTCCAGCATCGGCGTGCCATTGACGATGCCCACCGAGATGGCGGCCAGGCCGTCGCGGATCGGCGAAGCGCTGATCTTGCCCTGGCCGATCAGCCAGTTCACGGCATCCTGCGCCGCCACGAAGGCGCCGGTGATGGCCGCCGTGCGGGTTCCTCCGTCAGCCTGGATCACGTCGCAGTCGATGGCGATGGTGCGCTCACCCAGGGCGCCGAGGTCGAACACGCAGCGCAGCGAACGGCCGATCAGGCGCTGGATCTCCTGTGTGCGGCCGCTCTGCTTGCCGCGGGCGGCTTCGCGGTCGCCGCGGGTGTGCGTGGCGCGGGGCAGCATGCCGTATTCGGCCGTCACCCAGCCCTCACCCGAGCCGCGCTTGTGCGGTGGCACCTTTTCTTCCACCGAGGCGGTGCACAGCACCTTGGTGTGGCCGAACTCGACCAGCACCGAACCCTCGGCATAGCGCGTGTAGTGGCGCGTGATGCGCACGGGGCGCAGCGAATTGGCCGCGCGGCCCTCAGAGCGCAGCGGCTTGGAAACTTCGGTCATGAGAAATCCTTCGGGGAGAAGCGCGGGCTTCAGCTTTTCTTCTGCTTGGCTGCGCGTTGCTGGATCGCGTCCTGGATCTCGCGCACGGAGCGGTCGATCTCGGCATCGTCCAGTTCATTGGGCCGCTCGGCGTTGTTGGCCGACTGGATGGTGGAGGCAAAATCGTCGTCGCCGAGCGCCTGGGTGGAATGCGATTCGCCGTCCTGGAGGCTGTCTTCGCCTTCATCGGTGCCTTCCCACTCAACCGCCAGCACGGTGACATTGTCGCAGCGCGGCCCGCCATTTCGCAGCGCCAGCTCCACGAGGTCGGGCACCGAGTCGGTGATCTGCCGCGAAGCCAGTTGCTCCGTGATGATTTCGTCGGACACCGTACCCCAGAGGCCATCCGAGCACAGCAGAAGCCGATCGCCCGGCTCAAGCACCATCGGGCCATGCAGGTCGACCATGGGCTTGCCCGGGCTGCCCAGGCAGGTGAAGAGCACGTTGCGGTTGAAGCGCTCGCCGGCCGGCGTGGCGCGGCCCAGCGCGTCTTGCAGCTCGCTGTAGGAGTGATCTCGCGTGCGCGCCACCAACTTGCCGCCGCGCACGAGGTACAGCCGCGAATCGCCGCAATGCGCCCAGTAGCACTTGTTGCGTTGGATCACCGCGGCCACCACGGTGGAACGCGGTGTGTCTGGCAGGCCCTTGTCGGCCGAGTAGCGCAGGAGCTGGTGATGGGCATTCAGCACGGAGTCCGATAAATAGCCCGCCGGGTCCGACAAACCGGGCTTGGCATCGCGCTGGAATTGCAAGGCCATGGTCTGCAACGTGAGCTGCGAGGCCACCTCGCCCTCCGGATGCCCGCCCATGCCATCGGCCAATGCAAACAGCCCGGCATCTCGGGTGTAGCAGTAGCCCATGCGGTCTTCGTTCTTCTCTCGCCCTCCGCGTCTGCTGACCTGGTAGACGCTGAACCTCACGCCTTGGCTCCGGACTTGAGGTTCTCCAGTTGCAGCTTGAGGCGTTCGCTGAAACTCAGCTTGGTGTAGCGGCGCTCGGTTTCGCGGCCCAGCTCTTTCTGCAGCGCGAAGACCGACTGCGGGCGCGACAGCGGGTCGAGCGACATGCACCATTCGGTGACTTCGATCAGGTTGTCGGAATAGACATTGCGCAGGCGCGAGAGGCTGAGACTCAGGCGGTCCTTTTCGATGCGCTGCGGCGCGTCGTTGGGCGGATAGCCCTGCATACAGGCGTAGATGCAGGCGCCGATGGCGTAGATGTCGGTCCAGGGGCCCAGCGCGCCGTCGCGGCGGTACATCTCGGGCGCGGCGAAGCCAGGCGTGTACATCGGGCGGATGAAGTTGCCCTCCTTGCTCAGCACCTCGCGCGCCGCGCCGAAGTCGAGCAAGACCGCCTTGTTGTCATTCGTGATGAAGATATTGGCCGGCTTGATGTCCAGGTGAAGCATCTTGTGCTGGTGGACGATGCGCAAGCCGCGCAGGATCTCGTCGAACAGGCTGCGGATGGTGGACTCGCGGAACACCTTGTCGCGCTTCATGTCGCGGGCGGTGACGATGAAGTCCTGCAGCGTGTCGCCCTGCAGGTAGTTCATCACCATGTAGACGGTTTCGTTCTCGCGCAGGAAGTTCAATACCGAGACGACGCTCGGGTGCGAGATCTGCGCCAGCGAACGGCCTTCTTCGAAGAAGCTCTTGAGGCCCAGGCGGTACAGCGGCTGCTTCTCAGGCTTGACGCGCGGCGTCAGCTCGCCTGGCGAGCGCTCGGCCAGCGAAGAAGGAAGGTATTCCTTGAGAGCAACCAGGTGGTGCTCGGGATCTTCGGCAAGGTAGACGACACCAAAACCACCCGCGGCCAATCGCTTGATGATCTGGTAGCCCCCGACCACCGTTCCTGCCGGCAAGGGTGCCGGTTTCGGCTTTGACATAATCGCGTTTGCTTTGCTTACCGAATGCTAGATGCCAGTCTACAGCATGACGGGTTACGCCAGCGCCAGCTCGCAACCCTCCGCACACCCTGAAACTGGGGCCAATTCATCCGCCAGCGTGACCGTCGAACTGCGTTCGGTCAATGGGCGTTTTCTCGACCTCAGCATGCGCATGCCCGAGGAGCTGCGAGGCCTGGAACCGGCCTTGCGCGAGCTCGTCTCGGCCAGCATCAAGCGAGGCAAGGTCGAGCTTCGTATCAATACGCAACGCGAGGCCGACACGGCCTGGCCCCAGCCGCAGCCCGAGCAATTGAACCGCCTGGCTCAGCTGCAGTCCACGGTGCAGACCTGGTTGCCGGAGGCCCGCTCGCTGAGCGTCCAGGAAGCCCTGCACTGGTGCAAGAGCGGCGGCACGAGCGAAAAGCTGGACGAACCGACGCTGGAAGCCGCCCGCCGTTGCGTGGCCGGTCTGCTGGAAGCGCGTGAACGCGAGGGTGAGAAGCTGGTGGCCGTGCTCCTGGAGCGCGTGGCCCGGCTGCGGGAACTGGCCTCCCAGGCCGAGCCGCTGGTTCCCGAAGTCGTGCAGCGCCAGCAACAGCGCTTTCTTGAGCGCTGGGCGGAAGCACTGGCCGGCACCGGCTCGGCCCAATCGGTTTCCGAAGATGCATCCCGCGAGCGGGCACTGAACGAAGCCACCGCCTATGCGATCCGCATCGACGTGGCGGAAGAGCTGGCCCGTTTGCGCGCCCACCTGGACGAGATCACCCGCCTGCTCAAGAAGGGCGGCGAGCTGGGCAAGCGCCTGGACTTCCTGATCCAGGAACTGCTGCGCGAGGCCAACACCTTTGCCTCCAAGTCGGCAGCCATCGAGCTGACCAATATCTCGGTGGAGATGAAGGTCGCCATCGAGCAGTTGCGCGAGCAAGTGCAGAACATCGAATAAACAGACAGAACGGCAGCAAGGGAGCACACAGATCCATGGAATACCCCGGCAATCTCTTCGTCGTTGCAGCGCCCAGTGGTGCGGGCAAGTCCAGCCTGGTGAAGGCCCTGCTGGAGCTGGACTCCAAGCTGGACGTCTCGATCTCGCACACCTCGCGCGCGCCGCGCGGCCAGGAGCAGCATGGCCGCGAATACTGGTTCATCAGCTCGGACGAATTCCGCGCCATGGCCGCTCGTGGCGAGTTCTTCGAGTGGGCCGAGGTTCATGGCAACCTGTATGGCACTTCGCGCGCCGCCATCGAGGCCCGCATGGCCCATGGCGATGACGTGGTGCTGGAGATCGACTTCCAGGGCGCTCTGCAGATCAAGCAGTTGTTTCCGTACGCCGTGCTGATCTTCATCCTGCCGCCCAGTTGGGATGAATTGAAGCAGCGGCTGAACCGCCGCGGCGACACCGAAGCCGAGGTCATCGAGACCCGCATGGCCAACGCCCGGATCGAGGTGGCACAGGCGCAGAACTTCGATTTCGTGGTCGTGAACGCGGTGTTCGACACGGCTGTTTTCGACCTGAAATCCATCGTCCACGCACAAAGGCTAAAATACGCCGCTCAGCGCCGGAATCGCTCTGCCGTCTTCCGCGCTCTTGATCTTCCCTGAATACCTGTACTGGAACCCAAATGGCCCGCATCACCGTTGAAGATTGCCTGACCAAGATCCCCAACCGCTTCCAGTTGGTGCTTGCCGCAACCTACCGCGCTCGCATGCTGAGCCAGGGCCACACGCCCAAGATCGAAAGCAAGAACAAGCCGGGCGTGACCGCTCTGCGCGAAATTGCTGCCGGCGAAGTCGGCATCGAAATGCTGCGCAAGGTGCCGGTCTAAATCCGCCACGCTTGAGCCAAGACGGGCACCTTCGGGTGCCCGTTGTCGTTTCTGCGAGTGTCAGCAATGGCCTTGTCGCCCGGGCGTCAGAGATTCATGGGTTAAATTCCAAGGCATGGGTCTTCGATCATTTGCCGCCGCACGACTGCCAGCCGCCTTGACTGGGCTGACCGCCCTGCGCGCGCCCGTTGAACCCACGCCGGCCGAGGCGGCAAGCTTCGATGCCCTGGTGCACAAGCTGCATTACCTGCCCAAGGCCGAGATCAAGCGCATCCGCGAGGCCTACAAGTTCGCCGACGAGGCCCATCTGGGCCAATTGCGCGCCAGCGGCCAGCCCTACATCACGCACCCCATCGCCGTGGCCGGCATCTGCGCCGACTGGCGGCTGGATTCGCAGGCGATCCAGGCCGCGTTGATGCATGACGCCATGGAGGACTGCGGCGTCACCAAGATCGAGCTGATCGAGAAGTTCGAGGCCCCGACCGCCGAGCTGGTGGATGGCCTGACCAAGCTCGACAAGCTGCAGTTCTCGACCAAGGAAGAATCGCAGGCAGAGTCCTTCCGCAAGATGCTGCTGGCGATGGCGCGCGATGTGCGCGTGATCCTGATCAAGCTCGCCGACCGTCTGCACAATATGCGCACGATGGAGGCGATGGCAGCCAGCAAGCAGCGTCGCATCGCCCGCGAGACGCTGGAGATTTACGCCCCGATTGCCCACCGGCTGGGTTTGAACGAGATCTACCGCGAGCTGCAGGAGCTTTCGTTCAAGTTCATCCATCCGTGGCGACATGCGGCACTCAGCAAGGCCATCAGCAAGGCGCGCGGCAACCGGCGCGACCTGGTCTCACGCATCGAACGCGACGTGATGAAGGCGGTGGGAGAGTCGGAGCTCAAGGTCGAGGTGCACGGCCGCGAGAAGACGCTCTACTCGATCTACAAGAAGATGCGCGACAAGCACCTGAGCTTTGCCCAGGTCAGCGACATCTTCGGCTTCCGCATCGTCGTGGCCGACCTGCCGCATTGCTACCTGGCGCTGGGCGTGCTGCACCAGCTCTACAAGCCGCAGCCTGGCCGCTTCAAGGACTATATCGCCATCCCCAAACCCAACGGCTACCAGTCGCTGCACACGACGCTGGTGAGCCCGCTGGGCACGCCGGTGGAGTTCCAGATCCGCACCGAGACCATGCACATGGTGGCCGAGAAGGGCGTGGCGGCGCACTGGCTCTACAAGAGCAACAGCCAGAGTGCCCAGCAGCTTGGCGCGCACTGGCTGCAGTCGCTCCTGGACATCCAGGACGAAACCCGCGACGCCAACGAGTTCCTCGAGCACGTCAAGATCGACCTGTTCCCGGACGCGGTCTATGTGTTCACGCCCAAGTCCAAGATCATGGCCCTGCCCCGCGGCGCCACGCCGGTGGACTTCGCCTATGCCATCCATTCCGACGTGGGCGACCATTGCGTGGCCGCCCAGATCAATGGCGAGCCGGTTCCCTTGCGCACCGAGCTGCACAGCGGCGATGTGATCGAGATCGTCACGGCCGACAGCGCCCGCCCGAACCCGGCTTGGCTCAGCTTTGTGCGCACCGGCCGGGCCCGCTCCAAGATCCGCCATTTCCTGAAGAACCTGGAGCAGGAAGAATCTCGGGAACTGGGCCAGAAGATGCTGGCGCAAGCGCTGCGCGCGGAAGGCCTGGCCTTGCCGAGTCTCGATGACGAAGAACTCAGGGCCGCCCAACTCTGGCAGCAGTTGGCACGCTGGGCGGGCAACCGCCACGTGGACGAGCTGCTGACCGAGATCGGCCTGGGCCGCAAGATTGCCACGATCGTGGCCAAGAAGCTGGCCCGCATGCTGGCCGACCAGGGCGAGCGGCCGGACGCGGTCACGCTGACCTTGGGCCGCTTTGCCACTGACGACGCGCCAGCCCAAGGCATGGTGATGATCGACGGCAGCGAAGGCGCATCGGTGCGCCTGGCCACCTGCTGCCGGCCAATTCCGGGCGACGACATCAAGGGCTACCTGGGCCGTGGCGAGGGCCTGGTCGTGCACACCGCCGAATGCCAGGTCGGCCGGCGCCTGTTTCAGCGGGATGCCGAGCACTGGATCGCCGTGGCCTGGGCCGAGGAACTCAGCCGCCCTTTCGAGGCCGCCGTGGGCCTGCTGCTCAACAATGGCAAGGGCGTGCTCGCCCAGGTTGCTTCTGCCGTGAGCAGCGCCGAGGCCGACATCACGCACATCTCGATGGTGGAAGAGCCGCAGACCCGCGAGACCGCCGAGATGAGCCTGCTCTTGTCCGTGCGGGACCGGCTGCACCTGGCCGATGTCCTGCGCACGCTCAAACGCAGCGCCACTGTGCTGCGCGTCTGGCGGATCAAACCCTGATCACTGCTTGGGCTTGGGGTAGTTGACCTCGATGATCTCCAGCTTCTCGATGCCGCCCGGTGTCATCAACTGAACCTCGTCGCCTTCACGCGCCTTCAGGAGGGCGCGGGCAATGGGCGAAACCCACGAGACCTCGCCAGCCAGGCTGTCCGACTCGTCGATACCCTTGATCGTGATCGTGCGCTCTTCGCCTCTTGCGTTGGCATAGGTGACGGTAGCGCCAAAATAGATCTGGTCGTTGCCGTGATGCAGGCTCGGGTCGGCGACCTCGGCAATGTCCAGGCGCTTAGTGAGGAAGCGCAGGCGGCGATCGATCTCGCGCAGCCGCTTCTTGCCGTAGAGGTAGTCGCCGTTTTCCGAGCGGTCGCCATTCTTGGCCGCCCAGGACACGATTTCGACGATCTTGGGCCGCTCTTCATCCAGCAGCGTCATGAACTCGCTGCGCAGGCGCGCATAGCCCTCGGGCGTCATGTAGTTGCGCTTACCTTGAGGCAGCGCGGGCAGGCCCACGTCCTCGTCGTCATCGCTATCGTTTTCCTTGGTGAAGGCCTTGCTCATGGCCTGTATTGTGATCTTGGTTGAAACAGGAGAAATCATGGGTCCTCTGCACGGACTGCGCATCATCGAATTCGCCGGCATCGGCCCCGGGCCCATGGCCGGCATGCTGCTGGCCGATATGGGCGCCGAAGTGATCGTCGTTGAGCGGCCGGCGGCCTTGCGCACCCTGGGTGGCGGCGGCGCCATGAACCGGGGCAAGCGCTCGGTCTGCCTCGACCTGAAGTCGGCCCAAGGGCTGGATGCAGTCAAGCGACTGGTGCAAAGCGCAGATGCACTGATCGAGGGCTATCGGCCCGGCGTGATGGAGCGCCTAGGTCTCGGACCCGAAGTGTTCGAGACCAGCCATCCGCGCCTGGTCTACGGCCGCGTCACCGGCTGGGGCCAGACCGGCCCGCTCGCGCAAACGGCCGGCCATGACATCAACTACCTCGCGTTGACCGGCATCCTGAGCATCGCTTCGCGCGCTGGCCAGGCGCCGACGGTGCCGGCCACACTGATCGGCGACATGGCCGGCGGCGCGATGTTCCTGGCGTTCGGGCTCGTCTGTGCGCTGATGGAGGCCCGCCAGTCCGGTCGGGGCCAGGTGGTGGACGCGGCCATGGTCGATGGCGTGGGCGTGCTCAGCGGCCTTGTGCATGCCTTGCGCGGCGTCGGCTTCTGGGGAGACGACCCGGCTCGCAATTTCTTCCTGCACGACTCGCCCTTCTACGACAGCTTTGAATGCGCCGATGGCCGCCACATCACGCTGGGCGCCATCGAGCCCCCCTTCTATGCCGAGCTCCTGAAGCGCCTGGGGCTGGACGATGTCAACCCGAAGCGCCAGTACAGCTTCGACGACTGGCCCGCCTTGCGAGCGCGGGTTGCTGCGCGCATCCGCGAAAAGAATCGCGATGAATGGAGCGCCCTGATGGAAGGCAGCGATGCCTGCTTCGCGCCCGTGCTGACGCTGGCCGAAGCACCGCAGCATCCACACCAGCGGGCGCGAGGCAATTTCGTTGTGGTGGACGGGCATCTTCAGCCATCGCCGGCCCCGCGCTTCTCACGCACCGCCGCCCGCACGCCCGGGCGGTCTCCCGAGCCCGGCGAAGACACGTCCGAGCTGCTGCGCGAGCTGGGCATGAACGAGGGCAACATTGCTGCAGCCCGTGGCAACTGAGAAGCAACCATGCGGCCAAGCAGGCACCGGGCACGGTGCACAAAGCAAAAAGGCCAGCGATTTCTCGCTGGCCTTTGCCTTTTCTTCTTTTTTGGTGCGGCTGGCAGGATTCGAACCCACGACCCCTTGGTTCGTAGCCAAGTACTCTATCCAACTGAGCTACAGCCGCTAACTTCTTTGTGAGCCGTCTTCTTGACCAGCTCTCGCGGCCCTTGTGACTCTTGTGGCACGCGCTTCAATCTATTTTTATTCTTCGCTCCTGATCTCTCAGGTGTTTTTTGGTGCGGCTGGCAGGATTCGAACCCACGACCCCTTGGTTCGTAGCCAAGTACTCTATCCAACTGAGCTACAGCCGCCCGAAGCCTTGCATTCTAACCTGATTTTTCAGGCCTTCGCAAGAAAAACACCAAGACTCATGCTCAATGAACCATCGCCGCCGCCTCATGGCACCGCGCGCGGCGTTCCATATCGCCATCGTTGGCTGCCAGCTGGGCCAGCACCAGCCAGCTGCGGCGGCGCGCAGCCAGTGGCAGGCTGCGGTCATCGCAAACCTGTTCCAGGATCAGGCGAGCCTTGCCCCAGAGCTGGCGTTCGGCGAGCGCATGTCCGAGTGCATAGCTGAGATGCGCGTCGCGCGGCCAGCGCTGCTGCGCTAGCTCCAGGCGTTGCAGCCATTCGGGACCCAGACCGGGCAAGGCCTGGACCAAGGCCTCGGCCAGGGCAGCACGCTCATCGGCGGCCAGCTCGGCAATCTGCTCCCAGAAAGGCCGCAGCCAGCCGCGGCCGTCTTCGGGTGCGCCAAAAGTGACAGCCACACTGGCTGCACGCGAGGCCACGAAGGCATCGCGCCGGTCGGCCGGGTCCAGCTGCTGCCAGACCATGCGCAGCTGATCAGCATCGCGCGCAGCTTCCAGTGCCTCGATGGCCAACGAACGCAGCAAGCCCTGTGCGGCCAGCTTGGAAAAGCCCTGGTGCTTGGCCAGCATGCGCGCCGTGCGCAAGGCTTCCAGCGATTGGCCGGCCATGCGCTGAGCCTGCAACTTCAAGCGCAAGGCCTGCGTGCGCCGCCCGACACCCGGGCCCAGCTCGGCCAGGAGGCCCAGGGCCCGCGCGGCATCGCGATCATCGAGCGCCCATTCAGCTGCGAGCAGGCGGGTGCCGTCTTCGACGATGCGGGCCGAGCCCTGCTCGCGACTCAGGTCCAGGGCCTGCTGCAATTGCTCGTCGCGGCGGCGGCGGTCTTGCAGACGGTGCGCACTTTGCGCCGCCAGCAGGTGGCTCAAGGCCAGGAAGGCGCCGTCTTGATTCAACCCGGCCGTCTGCGCCTGGATGGTCAATGCCTTCTGCGCAGCCTTCTGTGCACGGCCGTAGCGGGCACCGAAGAACTCGGCCAGCGCTTCCCGCAGCGCGGCTTGCGCGGAACGGTCCCGTTGGGCCACGCGCCATTCGCGCGCACGGCGCGGCAGGCTGGTCAGTGAATTGGCCGTGTGGATCAGGGTCACCACCGCAAAACAGGTGGCCACCAGGATCAGGAGGAACAGGTTCAGCGACAGGTCGAGTCGCCAGCCATTCCAGTAAAAACTTGCCAGGCCGTCATTGCTGCCCAGGGTCAGCGCGGCAACTACCGCCACGCCGAACAAGAGCACCAGCCAGATCACGCTGCGCATCTGATCGCCCTACCCTCTCAGCGGCCGGGCACGGCAGCGGTGAGTGCCGCCAGCGTGTCGTCCGGACGCGGCAGCACCACCTGGCGGGCCTGGCCTTGCACCTGGCGCAAGAGCTCGTTGGCCACGCCGACCTTGCGCGATTGCGGATCGAAGTAGCGCTCGAGCAGCGCCTGCACATCGCGCAGATCGGCCTGCGCCGTGTCGTACTGGCGGCTCAGCAGTGCCAGCCGCGCATTGAGCAGTCGCAGCTTCAGGTTTTCACGCAGGAAATAGCGCTGGTCGGGCGCCAGCAGCATGGCTTCGGGATGTTCGATGCGCGTGACCCGGATCAGGCTGCGCGCCTCACCCCAGACCAGGCCCCAGACTTCCTGCCAGCGCTCATTGGCAGCATCAAGCCAGCCAGGCTCCTGGCCCTTGAGCGGTGCCGGCTTTGCCGCCGGCTTGGCAGCACGACGCTCACGCACGGATTGCAGCGCATCGGCCTTGTCGGCACTGGCCACCAGGGGCAGCTCGTCCAGCAGGCGCGCCACTTCATCGAGCTTGATGGCCAGTGTGGCCACATCAATGACGCTGACCGACTTCACGCGATCCAGGTCGCGCACCACGGCCCGGCGCACGCCTTCCATGCGCGGCTGCTTGCTGCGGGCCAGTCGCTCATCGGCCTGGCGCAAGGCAGCCACCAGGGGCTCGGCACTGCCGGTGATGGCGGCTTGCTGCAAGGCGACGCGGATCGAGGCTTCGATATCACCGATCACGTTTTCATCGCGCGAACGCGACATCGACTGGATCAGCTCTTCCAGCTGACTGCGCTGCAAGGCCACTTCAGCCAGACGCGCATCCAGCAAGGCCACCTTGGCTGCCGTGTCGCGACTCAGATCCTGGGCCTGGCGCGACTGGGCACGGGCTTCGCTCGCCTCACCCTGGCTGCTGGCCTGGCGGCGCACCAGCTCCTGTTCCAATGACAGAAGACGGCTGTGGCTGAGCCAGGCCATGGCCAGCCCGGCCACAGCAAAAAGCGCAATGGCAGCAAAGCCCACTTGGGGCCAGGGGATGGGCTTGGCCGGCAGCGCAGACGGGGCTGGCGCGGGCTCGGCGGCGGTGGTGTTTTGGTCGTCGCTCACGGTTCAAATGATTGTAGGGGCGCCCCCCGGCAGCGTACGGTAGGCCGCGGCGACAGCGCTGGCATCGGGTCGCGCCAATACGACATGGGTCCAGCCCTGGGAGCGGGCGGTCTCGGCAATGCGGGGATGGGTGGCGATGGCCAACGAGTCGGCGCGAGGCTGCCCCCCTAGTTCAACCAGGTTCTGGATGGCTTCGGAGCTGCTGAAGAGCCAGACATGCTCACGCGGCGACAGCAGCGCCTGATCGAGCAGGCCTTGCTCAGCCGTATCAAGGCTCGGGCAGGCGCGGCGATAGATGTTGAAGGACTCGACTTCGGCGCCGTGTTCTCGCAGCCGCTCGGCCAGCCAGTCGCGGCCGCCCTCGCCGCGCAGCATCAGCGCGCGGCGGCCCTGCCAGGGCTCACGAGCCAGCAGTGGCCAGAGGTGTTCGGAATCAAAACTCTCGGCCTCAGCCGGCGGCTGGCGCAGCAGCTCGGCCGGCACGCCAGCAGCCAGCAAGGCCTGGGCGCTGCCGGGGCCGACGGTGGCCGCGAGCACGCCAGCCGGCCATGTTTGACTCACCGGGCGCGCCGCGAAGAATCGATCCACCGCATTGGGGCTGACGAACATGGCCAGGGCCGAACCCGGCAGGCGCTCCCAGGCCCGCGCGGCCGCAGTTTCATCGTGACCCGCTTCGATTGCAATCAAAGGCAGAGCGACTGCATCAACGCCCTGCGCCGACAGGCGCGCCAGCCAGTCTGTACATTGGGGCCGAGGCCGGGTGAGCACCAGGCGCATCACTGCCCTTCGCGGCCTCAGGCCGCGGCCAGATAGGCCTGCGCGCCCTGGGCGCGCAAGGCATCGGCTGCCGCTTGACCCAAGGCCCGGGCCTGGGCTTCATCAGCCACGGCGGCCTCCAGCTGAATTTTCAGGAGCGGCAGGTCGTGGCGTTCCGGATGGCCCAAGGCGGCGCTCAGGCGCAAGACCTGACCCCGCACACCCGGCGACCACAGCGCGTGCGCAGCCAGCGGCATGCTGCAGCTGCCACCCATGGCGCGCGAAACCGCCCGCTCGGCCTGCGTGGCCAGCCAGGTCGGCGCGTGGCTCATGGCGGCGAGCTGCGCCTTCAGCGCGTGAGCATCAGCCCTCAGCTCGAGCCCCAAGGCGCCCTGCCCGGCGCAGGGAATCATCTCGTCGACCGAGAACACCGCCTTGATGCGCGAGGCCAGGCCCAGCCGCTTGAGACCGGCAGCGGCCAGGACGATGGCCGCATAACCGCCCTCATCCAGCTTGCGCAAGCGGGTGTCGAGGTTGCCACGCAGCGGCTCGATGCGGATGTCCGGCCGCACGGCCTTGATCTGCACGACGCGGCGAAGACTGGAGGTGCCAACGACCGCGCCCTCGGGCAGCTCTGCCAGGCTGGCGTAGTCGTTCGAGACCAGCGCATCGCGAGGATCTTCGCGTTCCAGGATGGCAGCCAGCTCGAAGCCCTCGGGCAGCTCCATCGGCACGTCCTTCAGGGAATGCACGGCCAGCTGGGCCCTCCCCTCTTCCAGCGCGGTTTCCAGTTCCTTGACGAACAGCCCCTTGCCGCCGACCTTGGACAGCGCGCGATCCAGGATCTGGTCGCCCTTGGTGGTCATGCCCAGGAGGCTCACGGCCAGGCCACGATCTTCCAGCAGCGCCTTGACATGCTCGGCCTGCCACAGCGCCAGCCGGCTTTCCCGGGTGGCGATCACAACGTTTTCACTCATGCGCCCATGCTAGCAGGCAGGCTCGCCTGCGCGACTGCGCCAAAGCAAGGCCAGGCGCCGGCTGCGGCCCGGGGCTTCGACGCCAGGACAGGCGCGCTTCGCTGAAACGCAATGCTGCAGCGCACGAAAGCATGGAAGAAACTGCTACAGTCAGAATCAGGTAACTTGGTTACAGACCCGGTTGCCTCACTCCGCTTCACCTCAGCCGTCGAACACCATGCCCGCCAAGCCCGCTTCCAAGTCTTCGGCCGCCCCGGCCAAGAAGTCGTCCGCCGTCCACGCCAAGAACCAACCCTTGATGGATGACATCCGGCTCCTCGGTCGCATTCTTGGCGAAGTGATTCGTGAACAGGAAGGCCGCGAGGCCTACGAGCTGGTCGAGCGGGTGCGCAAGCTGGCCGTGGCTTTTCGCCTGAAGCGCGACGCGCAGGCCGGCAAGATCTTCGACAAGCTGCTCAAGGGCCTGTCGGGCGAGCAGACCGTCAGCGTGATCCGCGCTTTCAGCTATTTCTCGCATCTCGCGAACATCGCGGAAGACCGTCACCATGTGCGCCGCCGCGAGATCCATGAGCGTGCCGGCAGCACGCAGGCCGGTTCACTGGCTTACTGCCTGGAGCGCCTGCACGACGCTGGCGTGCGCCCCTCCGAAGTGGCCAAGACGCTCCAGCACGGCTTCATATCGCCGGTGCTGACCGCCCACCCGACCGAAGTCCAGCGCAAGAGCATCCTGGACGCCGAGCGCGCCATCGCCGAACTGGTGGGTCAGCGCGACGGCCTGCACACCGAACGCGAGAAGCGCGACAACGAGAACTTGATCCGCGCCCGCATCACCCAGCTCTGGCAGACGCGCATGCTGCGCTACTCCAAGCTGACGGTGGCGGATGAAATCGAAAACGCCCTCTCCTACTACCAGGCCACCTTCCTGCGCCAGATTCCCAAGCTCTACGCCGAGCTGGAAGAAGCGCTGCCGGGCCACGAGCTGAACAGCTTCCTGCGCATGGGCCACTGGATCGGCGGCGACCGCGACGGCAACCCGAACGTCACGGCCACCACACTGCGCCACGCCTTGAAGCGCCAGAGCGAAGTGGCGTTGCGCCACTACCTGACCGAGCTGCATGAACTCGGCGCCGAGTTGTCGATCTCGGCTCGCCTGGCCCATGTCACGCCGCAGATGCAGCTGCTCGCCGAGCGCAGCCCGGACCGCAACGAGCACCGCATGGACGAGCCCTATCGCCGTGCGCTGACCGGCATGTATGCCCGCCTGGCCGCTACCTTGCATGACCTGACCGGCACCGAGGCATTGCGCCACGCCGTGGCCCCGCAAGACGCCTATCTTTCGCCCGACGAGCTGCTGGCCGACCTGCGTGTGATCGAGGCTTCGCTGAGAAGCCATCACGCCGAGGCCCTGATTGCACCGCGCCTGCAGCCCCTGATGCGCGCCGTGCAGGTGTTCGGCTTCCACCTCGCCACTCTGGACCTGCGACAAAGCTCTGACCAGCACGAGGCTGTCATTGTCGAGTTGCTGGCCACGGCCAAGGTCTGCCCCAACTACAGCGCGCTGGACGAAGCCGGCCGCCGCGCGCTGCTGATTCAATTGCTGCAGGATGCGCGCCCGCTGCGGGTGATCGGTGGCGAGTACAGCGAGAAGTCGCTCGGTGAACTGGCCATCTTCGAAGCGGCCCGCGAAGCGCGCCAGCGCTTTGGCCGCGAGTCGATCCGGCACTACATCATTTCGCACACCGAGTCGGTCTCCGACCTGCTCGAAGTGATGCTGCTGCTGAAGGAAGCAGGACTCCTGCGCGGCACCCTGGACAGTGGCGCCGTGAACGACCTGATCGTCTCGCCCTTGTTCGAGACCATCGGCGACCTGCGCGAGGCGCCGGTGATCATGCGCGAGTTCTATGCGCTGCCGGGCATTGCCGAGCTGATCAAGCGCAGCGGCGCCGAGCAGGACATCATGCTCGGCTACTCCGACTCCAACAAGGACGGCGGCATGTTCACCAGCTCCTGGGAGCTGTACCGCGCCGAGATCGCGCTGGTGTCGTTGTTCGAGGAGCTGAAGAAGACCCAGCCGATCACCCTGCGACTGTTCCACGGTCGTGGCGGCACGGTGGGCCGTGGCGGCGGCCCGAGCTACCAGGCCATCCTGGCCCAGCCTCCCGGCACCGTGAACGGCCAGATCCGCCTGACCGAACAGGGCGAGGTGATCGCCTCCAAGTACGCCAACCCCGAGATCGGCCGCCGCAATCTCGAAACGCTGGTGGCTGCCACGCTGGAAGCGACGCTGCTGCATCCGACCAAGAGCGCGCCGAAGAGCTTCCTCGAAGCCGCCCAAGCCCTGAGCGACACCAGCTTCAAGGCCTACCGCGGCCTGGTCTACGACACGCCGGGCTTCGCCGACTACTTCTTCGCCGCCACGCCGATTCGCGAAATCGCCGAACTGAACATCGGCTCGCGCCCGGCCTCACGCAAGGCCACGCGCGCCATCGAAGACCTGCGCGCCATTCCCTGGGGCTTCAGCTGGGGCCAGTCGCGCATCGCCCTGCCCGGCTGGTGCGGCTTCGGTTCCGGCGTCGAGGCCTTCCTGGGCAGCGAGCCCAAGGAGCGGGCGCAAAACCTGGCCTTGCTCAAGCGCATGCACAAGCAATGGCCCTTCTTCAGCACCTTGCTGTCCAACCTTGACATGGTGCTGGCCAAGACCGACATCGGCATCGCGCAGCGCTATGTGGAGCTGGTGGAAGACAAGCGCCTGGGCAAGAAGATCTTCGCTGCCGTGCAGCGCGAGTTCGAACGCACGCAAGCGGCACTCGCCCTGATCACCGGCGAGAACAAGCGCCTGGCCGCCAACCCGGCCCTGGCCCGCTCGATCGAGCACCGCTTCCCCTACATCGACCCACTGAATCACCTGCAGGTCGAGCTGATGCGCCGCTACCGTGCGGTAGCACCGGAGAAGCGTGCCGAGGACCCGACGATGGAGCGCGTGCAGCGCGGCATCCATCTCTCGATCAACGGGATTGCGGCGGGGCTGCGGAATACCGGCTGAGGGCGGGCCATTGACGAGGACGCATCCGATACGCCTCTACTTCCCGCTGCGCACCGTGCCCAAGTAGATCTTCGGGTTCAGGCCCTGCGCAGCCAGACTCTCGCGCATGGCTGCCAGGTCATCCAACTGCGCGACGCTGCGCAGCCGTTGACGCAGCGCCGGCTGCAAGGCGCAGGAACCCAGATTCAGGCTCTCGACCTGTGCGTCGTTCAGGTCCCGGTGCTCGCGCGACCAGTACTGCAAGGCTTGCACTTCTTCATGCCGCTCCTGCCAGAGGCCCGCAGCGGTTTCCTGGTGGCGTGCAATCGACACTGCCACCATCTTGGCGAGCACGGGACTGAAAGGCTGGGAATAGAGGCGCTCGGCGACACCGGTGCAGGCAGCCTTGGCAGCGGTGGAGCTCGCTTCCCGGCAGCGCTCCACCAGCACGAAATAGCGGGTCTCGTCCAGCGTGTAGATGGCTGCCGTCGCGAGTTGCAAGGCAGCCGCAGACCTGAGCCCCGCTAGACCGTCCTCGGACATCAGCTGAAGCAAGGTCTGGTAATAGCGTTGCCGATGCGGCTCCTCCTGATTCGATGCCAGCGCCTGGTTCAAGAGCGGCAGCCACTGCGCCTCGGGCGCCGACTCCGGCAACAGGGACAGGCTCCACAGTTGCGCGTCCAGGTTCCAGGGCTCGAGCTGTAGCCAGCGCTGCAGGATCGTTGCGCACAGCGAGCTTTCTGACTTGCGACAGGCTTGCTGCGTCGCCAGGCGCGAAACATAGCCTTCATTGGCACCGAGCCCGGATTGCATCAGGCGCTTCGCACTGGCCAGGCGCTGCTGCGAACTCGCCACCGGACCACCGTGCAAGAGGTTCGTGGTATCCAGGTTGGCCAGAAGGAATTCTCTTGTCGCAATCGAGACTGCATCGCCGCGGGCCGACAACAGCGCCGCCCAGCTCTGCAGCAGCTCCTCAGCCGATTGAGCCAGCGCTTCAGTGGCGGGCCCACGAGGGCTTCCTTGCCGACCACCTTCGCCATGCGTGCGCAGAGCCTCGGCAACACGCGGCGGGCCCTGCTCGCACCAGGCGGCATCGTTCTTCGGATCGAGCAGCCAGGCCTTCTCGGCCGCGGCGCTGGCTGCAGCCTGGTCTGCTGCTGCACCCACTTGCGCGGCCAGGCCCCAGGGATTGATTGCGCCGCTCGCGGCCTCGTTCGCTGAAGATACCGCTGACGAGCCTGAAGACACACTGCTGACGCCGGGCCACAGACCGCCGGATGGGCGATCAAAGACAAGCAGTGCCAGCAGCCCAGTCGTCAACAGCAATGCTGCGCCGCCGAGCCACCAGCGGCGTCGAATCGACATCGCAGCGCCCTGCTTCTTGTGGCTTGTCATCTTAGGGTCAGCGCCGCATCGCATTGCGTATCGCGGCCCATTCGCCTTGCTCGGCGCGCTCGGCCATGCGGGTCAGGTCTTGCCTCAGCGAGTTGCAACTGAAGGATTGCATGATGTCCTTGCCCAACAGGGGCAAATGGCCGTCGCGCCACCTTTGAGCGGCCTTCAAGTCGACATCGGTGACAGCCAAGTCCTCGGCCGCAAGGCCCGTCGACGCGGCCAGCTTGAGGGCCAGGCGTTTATCCGACAGATCTGCACCGCCTTGCGACAGATTCCGAGCCAGGCGTCGACATTCCTCGCGGCGTTGCCCATCCTCCGAGGCCTTGCCCGAGCAGGCATCCCGCAAGGCCTTGTCACCCAGCATTTGCTCCATCGCCGAACCTGAAGGCAAGGCATCGACTTGCACGGCGAGGCCGAAGCGTTCGAATTCGTTCAGGTCACCGGCCATCTGCTGCACCTGCAAGCCCATGAGCCCGGTGTGCATCTCGAACCGAGAAGCAAGCGTCAGCCGACTCCAGGCCGCTGTCGCCGCGGCTTCGTCTTGACGCTGCCGAGCCGCGCGCCACACAGCAAGCCACGCGCGGCCGTTGTCAGGCTCCAGCGCCGCCCAGCCCTGCGCCGTGTAGGGCGAGCAATGAGCCGGAACAGCCGCCCGCTTGAAAGTTGCAAGGCGCGAGCTTTCGTCCTGGCATTGCAGATAGCGCAGGGCATAGGCTCGCGGATCACTGCGCAGCAGTGCCTCGGATGGCGGCACCGGATCGTTGGCAAGCACCTGGCCGGCCAGTTGTTCCAGCGCCGTGGGACGGGCGCGCAGACGCGCGGCGAGCCGCTGCTGCGTCTGCTGCACTTGCGCCAGAGCGGCTTCCTCGCTCTGGCTGAGGCGCTGGATGAGCGCCTTGAGTTCGCCGACGGAGCGCGGCAGTTGCATGCTCGGCTGGCCGCACAACGCCAGTTGGTCATTGGCAAGGTCGGCTGCGCTGGCCGCTGTCCATGGTGGATTCTGTGATCCAAGCGTCGACACCGCGTCGCCCGGCACTCCTGCTTGAGCGGGCTTTGCGCGCTCCACGGAAGCGCCATCGTCCGAAGGTACTTGAAGAAGCCACCCGGCGAGCAAGACCAGCAGCGCTATCGCCGAAGCGATCCAGGTGGCGACGCGGCGGCTCATCGCGACGCCCCTGCCGCGGCGGCCGAGGGCTTGCCAGGCTCCAACAGGCTGCGTCCATTGGCCTGCCGGAACTGCTTCGACAAGCTGGCCATGTCGGCCCCGGCGCGCTGCATCTCGGCCAGCAGCATGGGCCCTTCGCCCTCCAGCAGGCGGCCCAGGGTCTGACGTTCGAAGTCCTGGGCCGGCTTGCATTGGAAAGCCAGGATCATCGGTTCGACCGCGGAGGCCAATGCGTCGCTGGTGGCCCATTGGCGAGCTGCCTCGACTTGCCGTGATCGAGACTCCCAGTGCGGATCAAGCGGTGGCGATTGGCGGGCCAGGGCAAGAGTCAGGCTCCAGTTGAGCAAGCTGGGCTCGCGCAGGGCCCACAGCTTTCCTGCCATCGCGCGGCAACGCTGCGCATCGTTGCCTGCGCGGCAGTACCGGATCAAGGGCGCGAACTGCGGAACTTCGAGCGAGGTGCTGATGCCAAACAATGCCAGGTCGCGGGCCAGTCGACGGGGCCCGGGCGGCAACTCCGGCGGCAGCGACAGCAGCATTGACATCAACTCGGCCCGATGACTGTTGTCGTGCGTGGCCTGCATCACGCCGTTCAGCCAGGTTTCGGGCAGCGGCTGTTCGCTGGGGACGGCCGCCAGCCAGGCACTGAGGTTGCCTGGCTCCATCTGAGCCCAGCGCTGGCGTGGCAAGGTCTGGCTGCAGCCCATCCCCGGCAGGCACGGCCTCTGAGCGGCGAGCGCCAGCACGAAGCCGTCGCTGCTGCGCAGGGCTCGCTGGTTCAGGCGCTGGCTGGCGGCATTGCGCCGTTCCAGGTCCTCGCGTGCCAGCAGCGGATCCAGGAAATCGAGCGCTGCCAGCGAGCGCTCATCACCCCGCTGACGCAAGGCAATGATCCATCGACGCAGCCAGGCGTCATGCTCCCGGGCATCGGCATCCCATTGGCTGACCTCGTCACCCGGCAAGGCGCCGGGCTCCAGCTTCTGCAGCGCCGGCCCCATGCGTGCGCAATCGGCCTGGTCCAGTCGCTGCAGCTCCGCGGCATCAAGCACCAGCACATTGCTCGCGGCATCCGCCTGCAAGGTCGCCTCGTTCAGGAGCGCCCAGGCCTGGCCGCTGCTGGAGGCAGCGACGTCTTGTGTTTGAAACGTGCTCGGTCCTGTGGCGCCATCGAGTGAATGGCGCGTGGCCGGTTCGGCGCGACCGCGCAGCAGCCATAGCGCAAGGCAGGCCAGCACCAGCAGGGCCAGCCAGACCCAAGCCCGTCTCCCCAAACGCCGCAAGCTCAAGACCCGCTGGCCGCCAGCGCCTCGCGCACCGCGGCCACCTGGCGGCGCGAGACGGCCAGCCATTCATCGACCTGGGCGATCCGCACCGCCCAGCCTTCGGCCGCTTCGCCGCCCTCTTCTTCACCCGGCGCCATGGCATGCTTCTGCAGCTCGCGCACCGCGGCCTTGGCCACCAGGGCATTGCGATGCACGCGCAGGAAGCGCTCGCCCAGGCGCTGTTCGTAGTCCGACAGGCTGCCGTCCATCACCAGGCTCTGCGTGGCGGTGCGCAGCGTCAGGTACTTCAGTTCGGCCTTCAGGTAGAGCACCTCGCCCAGCGGAATGCGCAGCATGCGGCCGCGGTCGTTGACCACGATGACGCCGCCCTCCGCTGCCTCAAGCGCCGGCCGAACCTGCACCGCCGCACGTTCGCTCAGGCGCTGGGCCACGCGCGACAGCGCGGCCTGCAGGCGCTCGCGACGAACCGGCTTGGTGAGGTAGTCCATCGCGTCGAGTTCGAAGGCACGCAAGGCATGTTCGCCATGAGCGGTGACGAACACGATCGCCGGCATGGGTACGCCTTGCAAGGCACGGTCCCGCAAGACGTCGGCCAGATGCAGGCCATCGGGCCCAGGCATCTGCACGTCCAGCAGCACCAGATCGCAGGCATGGTCACGCAGCCAATGCTGGGCCTGCGTGGCAGAACCAGCCTCGGCCACCACCTCCGCCCTGGGCTCGGAGCAGGCCTCGACCAGGCCTCTGAGCCGCAACCGGGCCAGCGGTTCATCGTCAACGATCAGGACCTTGAGGGCTTCGCTCATGTCAGTGCATTCATCGAGGCAGGAGGATGCGTACCGTGAATCTGCCCGGCGCCGTGTCCAGCTCGAATCGGGCGGCCACATCATGCATCAGGCGCAGGCGCTGGCGCACATTGCGCAGCGCCAGACCGTGACCGGCTGTACGGGCCGGCGCACCAACGCTGTTGACTACCTTGATCTCGACCTCGGCACCGCGCAGCGCGGTGCTGATCAGCACTTCGCCACCGGTGTCATTGGGTTCCACGCCATGGCGGACAGCATTCTCGACGAGCGGCTGCAAGAGCAAGGGCGGCAGCTTGGCGCGGCCAGCCGCCGGCTCGAGCTCCCAGCGAACTCGCAGCCTGTCGCCAAAGCGCATCTGCTCGATGTCGAGGTAGCGGCGCGCCAGCTCAATCTCTTCGGTCAGGTTGACGGCCGCCTGGCTGTCAGCCAGCGCCACGCGAAAAAGCTCGCTCAGGTCTTCCAGCATCGCCTCGGCCTTGTTGGGTTCGATCTGCACCAGCGCAATGGCGCTGTTCAAGGTGTTGAAAAGGAAGTGCGGGCGGATGCGCGACTGCAGTTCCACCAGTTGCGCCAGCGCCGCCGCCGGTCGCTGCGAGCGCTCGCGCAGCTTGAGCCAGGCCAGCAGCATGACCGAGCCGGCCGCGCCTATCAAAGCCAGGCTGACGAGAACGGAAGACGGACACCGGCTCATCGCTGGCCAGGGCGAGGAACTGCCAGCCGGCGAGCGCGCAGCCGGCACCAAGAACACTGAGGCCGGCCCATTGCCAGCCTTCGGCGAGCCGGGCCAGCGGCCGCTTGGCTGCGCAGACCAGCAACAGCCACAGGAGCACGGCGGTCAGGCTCACGACCGTTCCGCTGGCCAGCAGCTCAACCCACTGGGCAAAGTTGCGAGCCGCCAGCGACAGGCCCAGGCCGAGCAGCACCTGCACACCCAGCACCGCGCGCAGCACAAGGCCGACATGGCAGACATCGAACATGCGCTCGGGATCGAACAGCGGTGCCAGGGTTTCGGGCTCTGGCGCCGTCGGCTCGAAGCCGAGGAGGCTGCTGAGGCCGGTGCTTTCTGACCATTCGCTGTCACGGGCTTGGCGCATGAGGCTCCAGTGGTGTCCCTTGAGGGGGTCGATAGAATTGCAAGCTCCTGCATTCTCCATCAGCGCCTGCCCGCGCTCGCCCTTCCGATGTCGTCCGACAACCAACTCGCCAACAAGTCCCAGGCCTGGTCCGCGCTGTTCTCCGAGCCGATGAGCGATCTGGTCAAGCGCTACACCGCCAGCGTGGACTTCGACAAGCGCCTCTGGCTGGCCGACATCACCGGCAGCCTGGCGCACGCCGAGATGCTCACTGCCCAAGGCATCCTGAGCGCCGAAGACCACGCCGCCATCCAGCGCGGAATGGCGCAGATCCGCAGCGAGATCGAGGCCGGCACCTTCGAATGGAAGCTGGACCTGGAAGACGTGCACCTGAACATCGAAGCCCGCCTGACCGAGCTGGTGGGCATTGCCGGCAAGCGGCTGCACACCGGGCGCAGCCGCAACGACCAGGTCGCCACCGATGTGCGCCTGTGGCTGCGCAGCGAAATCGACGAGTTGACGAAGCTCCTGACCGGTCTGCAGGTCGCCCTGGTTGACGTGGCGGAGAAGAATGCCGAGGTCATCCTGCCCGGCTTCACCCATCTGCAGGTGGCGCAGCCGGTGGCTTTCGGCCATCACCTGCTGGCCTATGTGGAGATGTTCGCCCGCGATGCCGAGCGCATGACGGACCTGCGCCGCCGCGTGAACCGCCTGCCCCTGGGCGCCGCCGCGCTGGCTGGCACCAGCTATCCGCTGGACCGCGAGCGCGTGGCAAGGACGCTGGGCATGGAAGGTGTTTGCCAGAACAGCCTGGACGCCGTGAGCGACCGCGACTTCGCGATCGAGTTCACCTCGGCCGCAACGCTCGTGATGGTGCACATCTCGCGCATGAGCGAAGAGCTGATCCTGTGGATGAGCCAGAGCTTCGGCTTCATCGACCTGGCAGACCGCTTCTGCACCGGCTCGTCGATCATGCCGCAGAAGAAGAACCCTGACGTGCCCGAGCTGGCGCGCGGCAAGACCGGCCGGGTGGTCGGCCACCTGATGGGCCTGATCACCCTGATGAAGGGCCAGCCCCTGGCCTACAACAAGGACAACCAGGAAGACAAGGAACCGCTGTTCGACACGGTGGACACGCTGCGCGACACGCTGCGCATCTTTGCCGAAATGATGGGCGGTCTGACCGTCAAGCCGGAAGCGATGGAGCGCGCCGCGCTGCGCGGCTATGCCACCGCCACCGACCTGGCCGACTACCTAGTCAAGAAGGGCCTGGCCTTCCGCGATGCGCACGAGATCGTGGCGCACGCGGTGAAGACGGCCATTGGCACTGGTGTGGATCTGTCACAGCTGCCGCTGGCCGAGCTGCAGAAGTTCGATGCGCGCATCGAGGCCGATGTGTTCGAGGTGCTGTCGCTGCGCGGCTCCTTGAACGCGCGCAACATCCTCGGGGGCACGGCGCCGGTGCAAGTGCGCGCGCAGGTGGCACGCCATCGCGAAAGGCTGTCGGCATGAGCCTCCTGACCTGGAGCGAATCGCTCGTCCTCAATCAGCCGCAGCTCGATCAGACCCATCACGAGATGGTCGACCTGATCAACGGCCTCGATGCCGCACTGGCCTCGGGCGCTGATCCTATGCCGGCCTTCCTGGCCCTGCTCGAGCACACCGAGGCGCATTTCGCGCTCGAGGAAGGCTGGATGGCCGCCACCGGCTTCGAGCCCGAGAACTGCCACAGCAGCCAGCACAAGATGGTCTTGAACGTCTTGCACGAGGTGCGCCGCTATGCGCTGGAGCTGAATAATCTGGAGCCGATGAAGATCATCGGCGGCGAACTGGCGCAGTGGCTGCCCGCCCACGCCGAGATGATGGACGCGGCCCTGGTCTTCCACATGAGCCAGGTCGGCTTTGACCCGACGACGGGCAAGATCGCTGTGCCGCAGGCCGAAGCCAGCCACGCGTGCAGTGGTGGCACTTGCGCCTGAATATCGCCTGAACATCGCCTGGGCATCGCCTGATCCGCGACCGCAACTGCTGACAAACCTCGTCAGCAGAGCGGCGCCACAATGCCGCCATGCAAGCTGCACCTTCCCTGCCCGAGCGCCTGATTGCGCACTTGGACATGGACGCCTTCTATGCCTCGGTGGAGCTCTT
This sequence comes from Paucibacter sp. JuS9, assembly GCF_044043925.2. Lineage (NCBI taxonomy): Bacteria > Pseudomonadati > Pseudomonadota > Betaproteobacteria > Burkholderiales > Sphaerotilaceae > Roseateles > Paucibacter sp. JuS9. The sequence goes on along the minus strand of NZ_CP194172.1, from coordinate 1,169,890 downwards.
GCGCTACCCCGAGCTGAAGGGCCGGGCGGTGGTGATTGGCGGGCGGCGCGAGCATGCGCCCAGGACGCTTGCTGACGGTACTCGCGAATATTCCCTGCTGCGCGACTACACCGGCCGCGGCGTGGTGACGACATCGACCTACGCAGCGCGCGACCTCGGCGTGTTTTCGGCCATGGGCCTGATGAAGGCAGCCTTGCGCGCGCCGGACGCCATCCTCCTGCCCACCGATTTCGATTCCTACCGGCACTATTCGCGCCTGTTCAAGGCCGCCGTGGCCGAGATCGCGCCAGTGATCGAGGACCGCGGCATCGATGAAATCTATATCGACCTCACGGACGTGCCCGGCATCCGCGAGCCCGTGGGCCACGACCCGCTGGGCGGCGCCAAGGCGGTGGCACGCGAGATCAAGAATTCGGTCCTCAAGGCCACGGGGCTGACCTGCTCCATCGGCATCACGCCCAACAAGCTGCTCTCCAAGATCGCCTCCGAGCTCGAAAAGCCGGACGGCGTCACCGTGCTGACCATGGAAGATCTGGAGACGCGCATCTGGCCGCTCGCGGTTCGCAAGGTCAACGGCATCGGCCCGAAGGCTGCAGCCAAGCTGGCGGCTTTGGGCGTGGAGACGGTGGGAGACATTGCGGGCAAGACGCTGCCCTGGCTGGTGGAGAACTTCGGCAAGAGCTATGGCGCCTGGCTGCATGAAGCCTCGCATGGGCGAGACCGGCGGCCGGTCGTCACGTACAGCGAGCCCGTATCGATCAGCCGCGAAACCACCTTCGAGCGCGACCTGCATGCCAAGCAGGATCGCGCGCTGCTTGGCCGCATCTTCACGCAGCTGTGCGAGCAACTGGCAGGCGACCTGTTCTCGCAAGGGCTATTTGAGCCGCACCATCGGCATCAAGCTGCGCTTCGAAGGCTTTGTCACCGTGACACGCGACCTGACACTGGATCTGCCGATTGCCGATGCCGCCGCGATTCGCCACGCTGCCGGCCTGTGCCTGAAGCGCGTGGATCTCAGCAAGCGGCTGCGCCTGCTGGGCGTGCGCGCCGGCAATCTCTCTCACCCCGGAGATGCGCTGCGGGGCAGGCCTGCCCGCAAGGCCAAGCCGGCTGCGGCCAGCGAAACGCCGGACGCCGAATCACTGTCGTTGTTCGAGGACCTGCCGCTCTGAGGCATCACCCGACCGCTCGGCCGGCTGTTGCACGGAAGAACTGTGCCTGCAAGACCTCGGGGTCGTTGATGGTCCGCAGGCGCAGGTAGGCCTCCTGCGCTTCCGGATAGCGGCGTCGCAGATAGTGCAGCCACTGCTTGAGCCGGCCACCTTGGTGTTTGTGGCCCACATGCTGGCGCACCAGGCCCCAGAACTGCTCGATCAGGGGCATGAGCTGCGCCCAGCTGAGCGGAGCGTGCCCTGGGTTCATGATGGCCAGCGCCAAGCCGGGGTCAGCCACGATGCCTCTGCCCAGCATCAGGTCAGCACAGCCCGACTCGGCCTGGCATCTCAGCGCATCTTCGACATTCCAGATTTCGCCGTTGGCGACCACATTCACGGGCACGGCCTCGCGAACGGCGGCGATGCGGTCCCAATAGGCTGGCGGCTTGTAGCCATCGGCCTTGGTACGGCCGTGGACGACCAGCTCTTCGGCGCCCGCTTCGACCATGGCCTGCGCGCAATCGAGCGTGCGCGACTGGTCCATATAGCCCAGGCGCATCTTCACAGACAGCGGCATGGCCTCAGGCATCGCACGGCGCACGGCACTGACGATCTCGAAGATCAGCTCGGGCTCGTCCAGCAGCACCGCGCCGCCGCGATGACGGTTCACGCACTTGGCCGGGCAGCCGAAATTGAGGTCGATGCCGGCGGGCTTGAGCTCGGCCAGGCGCGCAGCGTTTTCCGCCATGCAGACCGGGTCGGAACCCAGCAGTTGCGCTCGCACCGGCACACCAGCCGGCGTGAGGCCGCCATTCAGCAGCTCGGGCACGATGCGGGTGAAGACCTTCTTGGGCATCAGCATGTCGGTGATGCGGATGAACTCCGACACGCAGCGGTCGATGCCGCCAACGCGCGTCAAGGTGTCTCGCAAGGTGTGGTCCAGCAAGCCTTCCATGGGCGCCAGCAAGATCATGTCTTCGCAAGCTCCAGCGTGATCAGGTAAAGGCGCAGGTCAAATTCCAGCTGCGCGTAGTCCGGCTCCATGTGCTGGCACAGCTGGTAGAAGGCCCTGTTGTGCTCCAGCTCGCGCAGATGCGCCAGCTCATGCACGACGATCATCTTGAGGAAGTTGGCCGGCGCCTCGCGGAACAGGCTGGCAATGCGGATCTCGCGGCGCATCTTGAGCTTGCTTCCCTGCACCTTGGGCGCGCGGGTATGCGTGCCCAACGCATGCTGGAGCACGCGCAACTTGGCGTCGTAATGCACCTTGTCCAGCGGCGGCGCATTGCGCAGATGCCGCTCCTTGAGCGACTGGCAATAGTCGAACAAGGCCTTGTCGCTGCGCACTTCATGCGGCTCACCGTGGCGCCTTGCCAGAGACTCGGCCAGGCGGCCTTCAGCGATCAGGCCTTGCACCTGCTGGATCAGCGCGGGCGGATAGCCGGCCAGGTATTTCAGCGCCGGGCTGTTGGGGAGGACGGGAGACATGAGGGACGGAGCGGGCATGATGGCGGCATGCCGATAGAGACAAAGCCAGAGGACTACGAGGTACGGATTGTCCCGCAGCAGCAGCAATGGCGCTGCGCAGCTGATCAAACCCTGCTCTTGAGCGCCCTGGCCGCAGGCTGGCGGCTGCCGCACTCCTGCCGCAACGGCACCTGCCGGGCCTGCATGGCGCAGTTGCTCGAAGGGCAGATCGAGTACCGGATCGAATGGCCGGGCCTCTCGGCCGAGGAGAAGGCCGCAGGGCAGATCCTGCCCTGCGTGGCCTGCCCGCGCAGCGATGTGGTGATCGAGGCGCCAGCGGCCCGGCCGCTCTGAGGGCTTACTTGCGCTTCATCACCAGCTTGGTCGCGCCCTGGTTCAGCGTCACCGATTGGGCCGCGCCCTCTTCCGCACTGAACTCCAGCGTTGCATCGACCACGGTCAGGTACATCAGGCGTGGCGTGGCTGCCTTCAGTTGGGCCGGTGCCTGGCTCTGAGCCTGCGTCCACAGCACGCCCTTATCGTCGACATAGATCCTCATCGAGAACTGCGGTGAGCTGTAGTCACCCACCAGTGCCTGGACCTGCGCCGGACTCAAGGCGATGGCAGCACGCTCGGCAGGCAGGTCGCCGCGACGGACCCAGCGGTCGCCCTCGCCTTCGCCGTCGTTGAACACCCGCATCGCGACGACCTTGCCCGATGCGTCACGTTCCAGCTTCATGTCACTGACCGAATCGGGAAAGCCGAAACGGTCCTCACCCATCGGCACCATGACCACGACGCCACTGCCGCTGCGCTGGCTCTGCAGCACGCCGTCCTTGACTCGCAAGGTACGGGTCTGCTTGTCGTCCAGGGCATAGAGCCCTTCGGCGGCCTGCAGCTGTTCAGTGGCTACAGCCACGGCCTTGCGTTCAGCAAACGGCTCGCCAATGGCAAAGGCAGCCAACTTGCGCCACAGGAGGTCGAGGTTCGGGCCTGCGCCATTGGTGTTGCGCACCATGGCGATGGTCACCTGGCTTTGCGGCAGATAGTTCAAGGTGGAAACAAAGCCGTGGATGCCGCCGCCATGCATCAGCACCGGCTGGCCACGCAGCTTGGCAGTCGTGATGCCAAAGCCGTAGTTGCGCGGCTTGGCTGCGCCCTCGGGGGTGATCATCCTTTGATAGCTGGCAGAGGAAATCAGCTTGCCGCCATGCAGCGCCTGGTTCCAGCGCCACAGCGATTCGACGTTGGCAATCAGCGCGCCCGCCGCATGCGGCTGGGTCATGCTGATCAGGCCCGCCGGCGTGACATCACCGCGTGCATTCGTGGTGTAGCCCTCGACCATGCCCTTGAAGAGCTGGTCGGGCGCCTGGTAGCGCACCATGCCCAGCTTGTTGGGCGCCAGCAGCGAGTCGTTCAGCTGCTGGTGCCAGGTCTTGCCCGAGACAGCCTCGATCACGGCGCCGACCAGCACATAGCCGGAGTTGTTGTAGGCCCATGCCTGGCCCGGTGCGAAGTCGACCGGCAGGTCCTTGAATTCCTTGATCAGCGCGGTGGTATCCAGGTCGCGCCGGATCGGCCCGTTCATGTAGCCGGGGATGCCGGTGTAGCTCTTCACGCCAGAGGTGTGATTGAGCAGTTGCAGCACCGTGATCTGCGCGCCATTGGGATAGTCGGGCAGGAACTTGGACAGCGGGTCGTCGAGCTTGACCTTGCCTTCGTCGATCAGCTTCAAGAGCGTGGCAGCAGCGAACTGCTTGGTCACCGAGCCGATGCGCAGCAGGTACTCCGGCTTCATCGGCACGCCCAGCTCGATGCTGGCCATGCCACGGGCGCCTTGGTAGAGCAACTGCTCACCGCGGGCCACCAGCACCGTCAGGCCGGGACCGTCGCCGAGCTTCTGCTCGCTCAGCAGCTTCTCGGCATAGGCCACCATCGCAGCGGGCGTGGCGGGCGTGCCGGCCTGGGCGGCGCCCAGCATGAGGCCCAGCAGCAGGGCGGCAGGTAGCGTCGGATTGCGCATGCGGTACTCCATGATGTGAAGCCGCGAAGCATCGCAGCGCTGCCCAATCAGGACAAGCCGGCGAGCGACAGGCTGCACGAAACGCGGCATGAGCTACAGATGCTCCACAGCATCTGTGGACAAGTCCGTGCACAGCCTGCGGGCGGCGGCGCCAAGTGCTTGATGCGCCGGGGAGTTTCTTGCTCTGCCACAGAATGAAGCAGCGCCGGTGAGCCTGGTTCGGGGCAGCCGATAATCGCCCGCAATGAACCCCAAGCCCAACAAAGACCCGCTGCACGGCCTCACGCTGGAGGCCATCGTGACCGAGCTGGTCGAGCACTTCGGTTGGGAGGAGCTCGGGCAGAGAATCGCGATCCGCTGCTTCCAGAGCGACCCGAGCGTGGCCTCGAGCCTCAAGTTCCTGCGCAAGACGCCGTGGGCGCGCGCCAAGGTGGAAAGCCTCTATCTCTTCATGCTGAGGGAGCGGGCACGCAACGCGCCCCGCTCCGCGCCTTGACGATTGCCTGAGGCTTGGCGAGCCGCCTTATCTGGCAGCTTCAGGCAGCTCGATCTTGACCTCGAGCACATCGAGGTCATCCTGGCGCTCCATGTGCACCTTGATGTCGGACGGATTGATCGACACGTACTTGGAGATCACAGCCACCAGCTCGCGCTGAAGCTGCGGCAGATAGTCGGGGCTCGCGCTGCGGCCGTTGCGCTCATGCGCGAGGATCAGCTGCAGCCGCTCCTTGGCCACGCTGGCGGTGTTCTTTTTCTCGCCGAGGAAAAAGGTCAGGAATCCCATGTCGCGACTCCCGATCAGCGGCCGAACAGGCGCTTGAAGAAGCCGGGCTTGTCGGCTTCGATGAAGCGCATCGGCTTTTCCTCGCCCAGGAAGCGCGAGACGACGTCAGCATAGGCCTCGGCCACTTCGCTGCCCTTCATGTGGATCGCCGGCGTGCCCTGATTGGACGCCTGCAGCACGATCTCGCTCTCCGGGATCACGCCGATCAGCGGGCAACGCAGGATCTCGTGGATGTCCTCCAGTGACAGCATCTGGCCACCTTCGACGCGGTTCGGGTTGTAGCGCGTGATCAGGAGGTGTTCCTTGATCGGCTCCTTGCCGTCGATGGCGCGCTTGGTCTTGCTGTTGAGCATGCCCAGGATGCGGTCGGAGTCGCGCACCGAGGAGACCTCGGGATTGGTCACCACCAGCGCTTCGTCAGCAAAGTGCATGGCCATCAGCGCGCCGGTCTCGATACCGGCCGGCGAGTCGCAGACGATGAAGTCGAACTCCATCTCCTTGAGCTCGTTGAGCACGCGCTCGACGCCTTCCTGCTTCAGCGCGTCCTTGTCGCGCGTTTGCGAGGCAGCGAGGATGTAGAGCTTCTCGAGCTGCTTGTCCTTGATCAGCGCCTGGCTCAGCTTGATCTCGTCGTTGATGACGTTGATCAGGTCATAGACCACGCGGCGCTCCACGCCCATGATCAGGTCGAGGTTGCGCAGGCCGACGTCGAAGTCGATCACTGCGGTCTTGTAGCCGCGCAGTGCAAGGCCGGTCGCAAAGCTGGCGCTGGTGGTGGTCTTGCCGACCCCGCCCTTGCCCGAGGTCACCACGACGATCTTGGTCATCGAATCAGGTCCTTCTTCAAAAACAAAAACAACGCGCCCTGTTGAATCAACAACACGGCGCTCAGAGCTTCAATGCTTCCATCACCAGCTTCTCGCCCTCCAGCCGCACCTGTGCCGGCTTGGCCAGCACCTCGGGCGGCAGCGGGTTCTCGGTGGTGCGATAGATGCCGGCGATGGCGATCAATTCGGCTTCCAGGCTGGCCGCAAAGATGCGCGCCTCGGTATTGCCACGTGCGCCTGCAATCGCCTTGCCGCGCAGCGGTGCGTAGACGTGGATGCTGCCGTCGGCAATCACTTCGGCACCGTGGTTCACCAGGGCCAGCACAACGAGGTCGGCGCCCTTGGCATAGACCTGCTGGCCGGAGCGCAGGGGCTTGTCGACGATGACGGTGCGGCCGCTCGTCTCGGCGGGCACTTCACGCACCACCTCGACCTCGCGAACCACTTCCTTCACCACTTCCTTGATCACGGTCTGCACCCGCGGCTCGGCGGCTCGCGGTTCAGCGCGGGTAGCACCCAGAGGCGCCTCGACCAGGCCCAAGGCCAGCGCCTGCTCGCGCTGAACATCGTTGGCACCCGCCACAGCCACCGGCCGCAGCCCGTAGCGACGCAGAAGCGCCAGCAGGCCCGCCATGTCCAGGCGCTGGGTGCCTTCCGTCAGGCTCAGCTGGCCGGATTGCGCTTGCAAGGGTTCGGTGGGCAGCTGCGACAGGTCGACCAGCACGCCCTCGTCCTCGAACTGCTGCTCACCCAGGCGCTGCTGCATTTCTGCCGCCAGCGCGTCCAGGTCGACACTGCGCAGCACCAGGGCCAACAGGCTCACCGAGGCGCTCTTGAGCTCGAACAAATCGGCAGCTCGGCCGCCGCCCGCAGCCTGGGAGCCCGTCACCGCACCGGAAGACCGGCCCCTCACCTTACCTGCCATCTGTTCGGCCATGAAACGCTTGTGTGTGCAAAGCTGGGCATTTTAGAGGCCGCCCCGAGACGCACTTCTAGGCGTTGGCCCCAGGGCCGCCGCCGCGCGCTGGCGGCAGGCCTCCGAGACCTGCAGAAGTCCCTAAAAAGAATGTCCGGGGGGCTTGACTTATCCCCATTCGAGGGCCACCGAGGCGTGTACGTGAACATGCTGCGTTGCAACTGCTCGTTTTCCCGAAATCCTGGCCAGGCGCTGTGCAAGCTCAGCTAAGTCGTTGATTCATATGATGAGCTTGCAAGTGCTCAGAAATGAGGCAGTGAAAGCCCCGCCGCGCAGCCACAAGGGTTTAGCGAGGGCGGGGGCAAGTTCTCCACAAAGTTATCCACACGAAAAGTGGATAGCTGGGTAGCGCCATACGAATCATTGACTTAGCGCTTGAAGCTGAGTCTGGCGCACAGCATTCGCCGCTAACTGATTGCCATTCGACGCAGGGCTTCGCGTGATTCAGATTCGAATTGGCCAAATACAAAAAAATTGGGCCGACATGTTTGATTTATCCCCAATTGTTTTGTTTCTGTGACACCCGGCTGGTTCACGCCCGCGCTACGCGCGCGAGGCGCGGCGCAGGCTATATTGCCTGCATTGCGTTGGCATTCCGTCAGCCGCAGCGAGGAGCAAGGCTTGGCAACACCGAACTATTCCTATGAAAAACGCCAGCGTGAGTTGGCCAAGAAGCGCAAGGCCGAAGAAAAGCGCATGCGCAAGCTGAGCGGCAAGCCCGATGGTCCGGAAGACGGATCGGGCGACGACGCCGGCCAGGCCGAGGAGGCCGGTACCGCAGCCGGCGCCCCCGCCGAGCCGCCCCAAGGCTGAACGCCTCGAGACGCTTGCCGCAGCGCTGCGGCGTGCAGGGCGTGCCGAGTGTCGCGCTCGCCTAAAATCTCGCTCCCCATGGCGCTCCGCCATGCACTGCACGCATTTCCCCAGCCATGACCCGCAAGCTCTTCGTCACGACCGCCCTGCCCTACGCGAACGCCAATTTCCACATTGGCCACATCATGGAGTACACCCAGGCCGACATCTGGGTGCGCTTCCAGCGCATGCAGGGGCAGCAGGTGCACTTCGTTTGTGCTGACGATGCCCATGGCGCGCCGATCATGATCGCGGCCGAGAAGGCCGGCATCACGCCGCAAGCCTTCGTGGCCAATATCGCTGCCGGCCGCAAGGCCTATCTCGACGGCTTTCACATCAGCTTCGACAACTGGCATTCGACCGACGGCCCGGAGAACCACGAGCTGTCGCAGGAGGTCTACCGCTCGCTGCGCAAGAACGAGCTGATCGAGGTGAAGACCATCGAGCAGTTCTTCGACCCACAGAAGCAGATGTTCCTGCCCGACCGCTTCATCAAGGGCGAGTGCCCCAAGTGCGGCGCGAAAGACCAGTACGGCGATTCCTGCGAGGTCTGCGGCGCGGTCTACACGCCCACCGAACTGAAGCACCCGTTCTCGGTGCTGACCGGCGCGACGCCGGTCATAAAGAGCTCGGAGCACTACTTCTTCAAGCTCTCCGACCCGCGCTGCGTGGCCTTCCTCGAGGAATGGACGCAGACGCCGAACCGCCTGCAGAGCGAAGTGCTCAACAAGATCAAGGAATGGTTCACCAAGGACGCCGAGGGCAATGGCGGCCTGGGCGACTGGGACATCAGCCGCGACGCACCCTACTTCGGCATCGAGATCCCGGACGCGCCGGGCAAGTACTTCTACGTCTGGCTGGACGCGCCCATCGGCTACCTGGCCTCGCTGAAGAACTACTTCGGCAAAGTCGGTGCGGACTTCGATGCCTTCATGGCCGACCCGACGGTGGAGCAGATCCATTTCATCGGCAAGGACATCACCTACTTCCACACGCTGTTCTGGCCGGCCATGCTGCATTTCAGCGGCCGCAAGACCCCGAACCACGTGTTCGTGCACGGCTTCATGACCGTCAACGGCGGCGAGAAGATGAGCAAGAGCCGCGGCACCGGCCTCGACCCGCTCAAGTACCTCAAGCTCGGCCTGAATGCCGAAGCACTGCGCTACTACATCGCTGCCAAGCTGAATGCGCGGGTCGAAGACCTCGACTTCAACCCGGAGGACTTCGTCGCCCGCGTCAACTCCGACCTGGTCGGCAAGTACATCAACATCGCCTCGCGCGCCGCGGGCTTCCTGACCAAGCGCTTCGGCGGCCACCTGAGCGGCGACCTGGGCGTTGAAGGCCGCGCGCTGCTGGACGGCCTGCGCGCCCACGCGCCGGTGATTGCCGAGCTGTATGAGGAGCGCGAGTTCGGCAAGGCGTTGCGCGAAACCATGCTGCTGGCCGACCGCGTGAACGAATACGTGGACCAGAACAAGCCCTGGGAGCTGGCCAAGCTCGAAGGCAAGGACGCGGTGCTGCACGACGTCTGCAGCGTCTGCATCGAGGCCTTCCGCCTGCTCACCATCTACCTGAAGCCGGTGCTGCCGGCGCTGGCCGCCAGGGTCGAGGCCTTCCTGAGGGTCGAGGCCATGCAGTTTGCGGATGCGCAACGCTCGCTGGGCGCCCACCAGATCGGCGCGTACGAGCACCTGATGCAGCGCGTCGACCCCAAGGTCGTGGAAGCGCTGTTCGAGCCGCCGCCGGCACCCAAGGTCATTCCAGGTGGCGAAGACCTCGCACCCGAGATCAAGATCGACGACTTCACCAAGGTCGACCTGCGCGTGGCCAGGATCGTCAAGGCCGAGCATGTCGAAGGTTCGGACAAGCTGCTGCGACTGACACTCGATGCCGGTGAAGGCCGCATGCGCAATGTTTTCTCCGGCATCAAGAGCGCCTACAAGCCCGAAGACCTGGAGGGCAAGCTGACCGTGCTGGTGGCCAACCTGGCGCCGCGCAAGATGAAGTTCGGCATCAGCGAAGGCATGGTGCTGGCCGCCAGCCACGCAAACGAGAAGGCCAACCCAGGCATCTTCGTGCTCGAGCCCTTCCCGGGCGCCCAGCCGGGCATGCGCATCCGCTAAGTTGATCGGCATCAAGCTGTTGCCGGGATCACTCCCCACAATCAACCGCTGATGCCCACCCTGCACCGCTTCAGACCGCGCTCGCTGGATCTGCTGCGCGACTACTCGCGCGAGCGCTTCGTCAAGGATATCGGCGCCGGCCTGACGGTGGGTATCGTCGCCCTGCCCTTGGCCCTGGCCTTTGCCATCGGCTCTGGCGTCAAACCCGAACAAGGCCTGGTGACGGCCATCGTCGCCGGTTTCCTGGTCTCGCTGCTGGGCGGCTCCAGCGTGCAGATCGGCGGGCCGGCCGGCGCCTTCATCGTCATCGTCTACGGCATCCTACAGCGCTACGGGCTGGCCAATCTTCTCGTCGCCACCATGCTGGCCGGCGTGCTCCTGATTGCCCTGGGTGCGCTCAGGCTGGGCGCGCTGGTGCGCTACATCCCGGTGAGCATCGTCATCGGCTTTACCAACGGTATTGCGGTACTGATCGGCTTTGCTCAGCTGAAGGACATTCTGGGCCTGCGGATTCCGGATCTGCCGGCCGATTTCACGGGGCAATTGCAGGCCCTTGCCAGCCATGCGGGCGCATTCAACGGCGCGGCCCTGACGCTAGGCCTGGGCTCAGCGGCACTGGTGGCGCTCTGGCCCAAGAGCTACAGCATGCCCGTCGGCCCCCAGGGCTGGCGCGACAGGAGCCGGCGCCTGCTCGCTCACCTGCCCGGCACCCTGGTCGCGTTGCTGCTGGCCAGCATCGCGGCCTACGCGCTGGCACTGCCAGTCGAGACCATCGGCAGCCGGTTTGGCGAGATTCCCCGCAGCCTGCCGCCGCTGGCCTGGCCCGAGCTGAGCTGGGCCGGGGCGCGCGGCCTGGTGCTGCCCACGCTGACCATTGCCCTGCTCGGCGCCATCGAGTCGCTGCTCTGCGCGCGCGTGGCCGACGGCATGAGCGACCAGCCCCGCCACGACCCCAACCAGGAACTGATGGCCCAAGGCATCGCCAACCTGGTTACACCGCTGTTCGGCGGCATTCCAGCCACCGGCACCATCGCCCGCACCGTCACCAACATCCGTGCCGGTGGCACAAGCCCGGTCGCCGGCATGGTGCATGCCGGCACCTTGGCCCTGATCGTGCTGGTGGCCGCGCCGCTGGCGACTCACATCCCGCTGGCCGCACTGGCCGGCATCCTGCTCGTCGTCGCGTGGAACATGGGCGACTGGCATGAGTTCGCCCGGCTGCGACGCTTCAGCCCGCAATACCGCACCATCCTGCTGGGAACCTTTGTGTTGACCGTGGTCTTTGACCTGACCGTGGCGGTCGAGGTCGGTCTGGTACTGGCCTGCGTGTTCTTCATCTACCGGATGAGCAGCCTTTTCCGCGCCGAGCCGCAGGCCGAGGCGACACTTGGCAGCAGGGTCCTGACGCTGCGCGGTGCCCTGTTCTTTGGCGCCGTGGGCAAGCTCGAACGCCTGGCGGAGGGCCTCCCGCCCGACTGCCGCGAACTGGTGCTTGATGCCCGGCACCTGTTTGCCCTGGACACCTCCGGCCTCGACGCACTGGAGCAATTGCGCCGGGAGCTGACCCGCCAGGGGCGCAGCCTGGTCATCTGCGGCCTGCTGGAGCAGCCTGCCAGCCTGGTGCGGCGAGGCGGCCTGGCCGAGGCACTGGGCCCAGCGGGACTATTCACCACGCTGGATGACTGGCGGGCCGCGAGGGGCAGCTAAAATCCGCACTTTCCCGCATCGTTCACCGACAAGCCACCATGCCGCTGTTCTGGAAGCCCTACAAGTCCGAAGTCACGCAGTTCATTGACGAACTGAAGGCCAAGAAGCCCACGCTGGAAGCCGAGCAACGCGCGGGCCGCGCCCTGCTTTGGGACAAGGCCATTGACCGCAACGAGCAAGCCGACTTCCGTGCGGCCAAGGTGGCGCAGCAGGCCTACGTCTACCAGACCAAAGAGCACTGAACACTGCCGTGAGCAGCGAGGCGCCCGACATCGCCACGGCCCTGGCCGCGGCGCCTGAAGCCACGGTCGATGCGCTGCCGGTCGACAACATTGCCGTGGCGCGGCTTTATGGCGAACCGCTGTTCGCCATGCCGCAGGACCTCTACATCCCGCCGGATGCACTGGAGGTGTTCCTCGAGGCCTTCGAAGGCCCGCTGGACCTGCTGCTCTACCTCATTCGCAAGCAGAACTTCAACATCCTCGACATTCCACTGGCCGACGTCACGCGCCAGTACCTGAGCTATGTCGACCAGCTGCGCAAGACCAATCTCGAGCTCGCGAGCGAATACCTCCTGATGGCGGCGATGCTGATCGAGATCAAGTCGCGCATGCTGCTGCCGCCGCGCAAGACCGACGACGGTGCCGAGCCCGAGGACCCGCGCGCCGAGCTGGTGCGCCGCCTGCTGGAGTACGAGCGCATCAAGCTGGCCGCCGCGCGGCTCGATGCATTGCCGGTGCTGGGCCGCGACTTTCTGCGGGCGCAGGTGCATATCGAGCAATCGCTGCAGCCGCGTTTTCCGGACGTGGATGTCGACGACCTGCGCCAGGCCTGGGCCGAGCTGCTCAAGCGCGCCAAGCTGAACCAGCATCACAAGATCAGCCGCGAGCAGCTCTCGGTACGAGAGCACATGAGCATGCTGCTGCGCCGCCTGCAGGGCGAACGTTTCGTCGAGTTCGAAGCCCTGTTCGACGCGAGCCGCGGCTCGCAGGTGCTGGTCGTCACCTTCATCGCGATGCTGGAACTTTCGCGCGAGCGCCTGCTCGAAGTGACGCAGGCCGAGGCCTTTGCGCCGATCTACGTGCGCCTGGCCTACACGCCGAACTGAAGCAGGTGCGGCCGCTCAGGCCTCGCTGTGACGCCAGGCCGAGAAGCTGCTGGAGGGCTGGCGCTGGGCCATCTGGCTGACCGCCAGCACGGCCTGGGTGCGCGAGTTGACGCCCAGGGCCTTCAGCACCGCAGCGACATGGTCCTTGACCGTGTCGACCGAGACGCCCAGCTCGCGGGCGATCAGCTTGTTCGGCAGGCCTTGCAGGAGCAGGGCCAGCACATCGGTCTGGCGCGGGGTGAGGCCCAGGCCATCGAGGCTGGCGGGCGTCTGGAAGGTGGCCATCGGCTCCTGGCGAGCCGGCACCTGCTCGGCCTTGGCTGGCAGGCTTTCGCTGCCGCTCATGGCCATCGGCGGCACATAGATGCCGCCCGACATCACCAGCTTCAAGGCGCTCGAGAGCATGTCGGTGCTGATGCGCTTGGGCACAAAGCCCATCGCACCCAGGTCGATGGCGCGGATCACGTCGCTGGCGCGGTCGGAGGCCGAGATCACGACCACGGGCAAGGCCGGGTAACCGGCGCGGAACTCCTCGAGCACTTCGAAGCCGTCGGCATCCGCCAGCTGCAGGTCCAGCATCACCAGGTCGAAGTTGTCGTCAGCGCGCAGAGCCTCGCGGGCGGCGCCGGCACTGTCCAGGCCCACGACGCTGACGTTGTCGCTCAGGCCTTCGATCACGAGCTGCAGCGCTGAAAGTATCAGCGGATGGTCATCGATCAGCAGCACGCGCATGCCTGGGTTCCCTTGCTTCTATGTTCTTTTGCCAGAAGCCGGGATCATACTCAGGTGTAACGCCTCGTCAGCGACTCCGCGACACAAACGGGTTTGTCACCGCCCTCGCGTTCCACCGTCACTTCCACGGCCAGTTGCGCACCACCGGCCAGCGGTTCATAGCTCAGCAGCTTGAAACGCGCGCGCAGCCGGCTGCCCACCGGCACCGGCGCCGGAAAGCGCACCTTGTTGAGCCCGTAGTTCAGGCCCATGCGGCCATCACCGATCTCGAAGCCCTGGTCGAAGAAGTACGAAAGCATCGACAGCGTCAGGAAGCCATGGGCGATGGTGGTACCGAACGGCCCTTCAGAGGCTCGGGCCGGGTCGGTGTGTATCCACTGCTGGTCATCGGTCGCGTCGGCAAAGCACTGGATGCGCGCCTGGTCAATCTCCACCCAAGGGCTCAGGCCGATCTCCTGGCCCACATGGCCGGCCAGCTCGGCCAGCGTCTCGAAACGTTGCATCACATCATCAGGAGTCCAGCCAGGCACACAGCGGCTGCCACTGCGCCAGGTCGCGCTCGACCCGGCTAGGCGCCACGTCCCAGAGGCTGGCGCCGCGGGCGGCCAGCTGCACATAGTTCTGCGTGTCACGCAGGTAGCCCAGCACCGGGACTTCCTGGGTCTGCAAGAACTGCTGCAACTGCTCCACCGACAGCGTGCCCTCCTTGGCCCGCATGCCGACAACGGCAAGCTTGGGGCCCGCACCGTGTCGCCGCCTGCGCAGATCATGCAGCTCGGCGACGAAGTCGTATGTCGCCTGGATGTCAAAGAGGCTGGGCTGCAGCGGTATCAGGAGCTTGTCGGCGATTCGGACCAGGTCCTCCAGCGGCTTGCCATGCAGACCGGCGGGCGTGTCGAGCACCACATGGCTGACGCCCTTGGGCGGCTTGGCCAGGTGCTCATCCACCATGCCCCAGCCCTGGATGGGCGGCAATTGGGCGGGGCGCAGCGCGAGCCAGCGGCGGCTGCTCTGCTGGCGGTCCACATCTCCGAGCATCACCGCATGGCCCTGCCGGGCCAGGTAGCCAGCCACATTGCTGGCGATGGTGCTCTTGCCAACGCCACCCTTGGGGTTGGCGATCAGGATCACGGGCATGCTCGCTCCTTCGAGGAATCAAGGCCGCGGCATATTAGCAAGCGGCTGCGCGCCGGCACATCTGGACTTGCGGAGATACTCGCAGCCCATGGCCGAGATCCTCCTCATCGCAGCCCATCCCGACCTGCAGCATTCGCGCGTCAGCCGCGCCTTGCTGACGGCCGTTGACCGGGCCGCCATCGAACCCTCGCGCCTGCAAGTGCGCGATCTCTACCGCCTCTATCCGGACTACGCGATCGACATCGCCGCCGAGCAGGAGGCGCTGGCCAGGGCGTCGCTGATCATCTGGCTGCATCCGCTGCACTGGTACGGCATGCCGGCGCTGATGAAGCTCTGGGTCGATGAAGTCTTCGGCCACGGCTGGGCCTACGGCGTGGGCCAGCGGGCCTTGCGTGGCAAGCGCTTGTGGCTGACGCTCTCGGCCGGTGGCTCGCCGGAGTCTTTCGCGAGCGGCGGATACAACGGCCACGAACTGCTCGATTTCCTCCTGCCCTATGCCCAGATCGCGCGGCTCTGCGGCATGCAGACGCTGCCGCCCACCTTGATCTACGCCGCCCATGAGATCAGCGACGAAGCACTGCATCAGCAGGCACTCGGCTTTGTGCAGCAGTTGCTTGACTATCCGGCCTGGTGCGGCGCACCTGAGGGCGGCGAGGACAACCTCGCCTGCTGGAGCGTCCCGACGCCAGACATGAAGGATCTGACAGGAGGCGGCGATGGAGCATGACGCCCAATGGCTGCGACTGCCGCTGGTCTTCCTGGCGGCGGCGGTGCTCATCGTGCCCCTGGCGCGCTGGCTCAAGCTCGGCAGCATCCTCGGCTACCTGATCGCCGGCGTGCTCCTGGGCCCTTCGGCCCTGAGCCTGGTCAGCAAGCCGGCCACGGTGCTGGAGTTCGCAGAATTCGGCGTCGTGCTGATGATGTTCCTGGTCGGCCTGGAACTCGAACCCAAGCGCCTGTGGGCGATGCGCCGGCCCATCTTTGGCTGGGGCTCCCTGCAGCTCCTGGGCTGCACCGCGGCGCTGATGGGCATTGCCCTGCTGCTGGGCGCGCCCTGGCGTCTGGCGCTGGGGGCCAGCCTGGGCCTGGCGATGTCGTCAACCGCAGTGGCGCTGGCCGTGCTCGCCGAGCGCAACGTCGGCAATACGACGGCCGGCCAGAGCGTCCTGAGCGTGGCACTGTTGCAGGACATCGCAGCCATCCCGGTGCTGGCCCTGATTCCCATCCTGGCGCTGAGCGGCGCCAATGCCGAGGAGGAAGGCTCCTGGCAGGCGCTGAAGGCCGTCGCGGCCGTGTTGACCATCATCCTGGGCGGCCGCCTGGCCCTGCGCCCGGCGCTGCGCTGGATCGCCCGCAGCGACATTCCCGAGATCTTCACCGCCGCCGCCCTGCTGCTCGTGCTGGGCACGGCTGCGCTGATGCAGGCGGTCGGCTTGTCGATGGCACTGGGCGCCTTCCTGGCCGGCGTGCTGCTGGCCGAGAGTGCCTACCGGCGCGAGCTCGAAACCGATCTGGAGCCCTTCAAGGGCCTCTTGCTGGGCCTGTTCTTCATGGCCGTGGGCATGGGGCTGGACTTGCAGGTCCTGCGCGACAAGCCGCTGGAGGTGCTGGGCCTGCTCGTCATCCTGCTGGTCGCCAAGGCCACCGTGCTGACGCTGATGTCCAGGGCGATGAAGATCCCGGTGATGGAGCGCCCGCTCTTCATCCTGCTACTGGCCCAGGGCGGCGAGTTCGGCTTCGTGGTGTTCCAGCTCGGCCAGCAGACTGGCTTGCTGACCGGCACGCAGGCTTCGGCATTGATTGCAGCGGTCGCCCTGTCGCTCGCCTGCACGCCGGCGCTTCTGCAAGGGGCCGAGCGGCTGCTGGCGCCTCGCCTGGCGCGCAAGCATGTGCCGCAAGGCGCTTCGATGGACGAACAGCAGCAGGCGCCCATCATCATTGCCGGCTTCGGCCGCTGGGGCCAGATCATCGGCCGCCTGCTCTATGCCAATGGCTTCGAGGCGACCGTGCTGGACCATGATGCCGAAGCCGTGGAGAGCCTGCGCCGCTTCGGCTGGCGGGTGTACTTCGGCGATGCCTCGCGGCTGGACCTGCTGCGCACCGCTGGCGCCGCGCAGGCCCGCGTGCTGGTGCTGGCTGTGGACGACGTGGAGCAAAGCCTGGCCATCGCAACGCTGGCCAAGGAACACTGGCCGCATCTGCAAGTGGTGGCCCGGGCTCGCAACGTCCAGCACTTCTACAAGCTGCGCGCCCTGGGCGTGACCCTGATCGAGCGCGAGACCTTCGACTCGGCCCTGATGAGCGGCCGTTCGGTGCTGGAGCTGATGGGCCTGGAGCCGCATGCCGCACGCAAGCAGGCCTGGCGCTTCCGCCAGCGCAACCTGGCTCAGATCGAGCAGACCTGGCCCCTTCACAAGGACGAAGCCGCGCTGATCGCTGTCGCCAAACAAGGCCGCCAGCAGCTGGAAGAGCTGTTTGCGCAGGAGCGCGAACAGCGGCAGCAGCAAAGAAAGCAGCCCCCCGGCTGGACCGGGCAGGACTGAACGCGACTCTGGCCTCCCTGCGACAATCCAGCCCATGTTTGCCCCCTCCCAAATCGAGGTGCGTCGCTTTTTCTGCGCCACCTACCGCAAGATCCGCGACAAGCAGCCCCTGATCCCGATGGAAGCGCTGGCCGCCAGCTGGATCGAGCAGCATCCCGAGTACTTCGACCTGCTGGCCGACGAGGAGCTGGCGGTCAACACCGTCTACACGGTCGAGGAAGGCAAGACCAACCCCTTCCTGCATCTGTCCATGCATCTGACCATCACCGAGCAGCTGTCCATCGACCAGCCCACCGGCATCCGCCAGGCCGTCGAGCTGCTGGCCGCCAGGCGCAACTCCATGCACGAAGCCCAGCACGCAGCGATGGACTGCCTGGGCGAGATGATCTGGGCCTCGCAGCGCAGCGGCCTGCCGCCGGACGGGCATCAGTACCTGGATTGCGTGAGACGCAAGGCCACGAGCTAGGAAGCAAAAAGCCACCGCAAGGTGGCTTCTGTTGACTCCGGCCCGGAAATCTCAGGCCTGGAAGAACCCGCCGTAAGACTTGCGTTCGGCCTTGCCGCTGGCGCCATACAGGCCAGTCGGCTCAGCGGGCATCAGCACGTCCATCGCCCGGTCCAGCGCCGCGGTGGCGCGAGCCAGCGTTTCGCGCTGGGCGGCCACGCGGCCACCGGCGGCCACCAGGCGGTGACGCAGTTGAGGCGGCACGCCACCCGCACGGGCGGCTTCACCGAAGCTGGCAATGGCTTGCTGCAACACCTGCTGGAGGCGGCTGGCGTGCTGCTCGACCGCAGCGCTGTCGCGGCGAAGCAGAGCCTCGCCCAGCGCGCTCAGGCAGGCTTCCACCTCGACCAGCGGGCCTTCCAGCTCGATTTCCGGCATGACCGGCACCAAGCCAGCAGCCGCGATGGGCGTCGCCTGTTGCATTGCTGATCCGGCCTGTTCCATGTCTTTCGATTCCAGAGTCAGGGGCTGAACTTCAGTGCGAGGGCTGGCTGCGGCCCACCAGTTCCTGGGCGTTCGAGATCAGCTTGTCGGCAATTGCCTGGGCATTGATGGTGAACTTGCCTTCGGAAATCGCTTGTGAGATGCGTTGCACCTTGGCCGCGTCGAAGCTGCCATCGTCGATTCCCTGCGTGCCGAGCGCGGCTGCCGCATTGGACAGTTCCACCTTGGCACTGGCTTCGGGGGCCTTCTTGACCGTCTCGGACTTGGCTGGACGCGGGGCCTCGATGGCCTTCTCCGCGCCGGTCTGGGGCAGCTTGCTGTCAGGGCTGTTAGCGATTTTCATGATCATCTCCAGGAGCTCGGGCCGCGGCTCGAGCACGTCGGTTCACCGCTGTATCGACAGACTCTGACAGGACTTGAGGAATTTCGGTGCAGGGCAACTACGGCAAACGCGCAGGATTTCACCTGCCCGGCCTGCCCAGCATGCATTTGTGTCATAACAGCACCTCGACCCGACGCTCGCCGACCGGACGGCCCGTGATGATGCGACCGTTCTCAAAGCGAACGCGCACCTCCTGCCCTTCCAACCCGGCCTGCAGCGCCTGACCTTCGCCGCTGATGGCATAGCCACCGCCCATGGCCACGACCTTGACCGTCTCGCCAGCAGCAAACCACTGGCGCGACTTGAGATGGCTGCTGCGCGGCGCTTCGCCGGCCGCCAGGGGGCGGACCAGGGTGCGGCCAGCCAGCAGCGCGGCATCGGTGAACACCGAGCCGCCCTGAGTCGCGATATCAACTTCGGCCATTTGCAGCTGATCTTGAGCGATGACCGTGCCGCCCGGCAGAGGCGTGGCAGCCACCAGCACCTTGGCAAATACCTGCACCTGCATCGGCAGGCTGACGTTCCAGCGCGTCGCGCCCTTCAGGCAGCGCAAGCCGATGCGGCTGCTGCCCCAGGCCGAGTGGCCGGCGGGCATATAGGGTTCCACCTGCTCGCAGGGCGCCAGCTTCAGGCGCGGATTGAGCTGGCCCAGCAGCACCTCCACCCGGGCTTGCGGCGGCGCGGCAGCGCGCGCGGCCGTCTCGGCCAGCTCTTGCACGCGCTTGAGCACGGCGGCGTCCAGGCCCGGCTCGGCCAGGGCTGCCGCTGCTGGCAAAAGCAGCAGCGCGCAGGCAAGACGGAGCAAGGCGTTTTGAATCATGGCCGTGACTTTAGAGCGCGACGCAGGGCCGACAGGGCGGGAAATGCGCAGCAATCCAAGCTCTTTTCCGCCTCAAGTTTTCGGGGCCGGCCAACACAATCCTGTCCAAGCGCAGCTGTAAGACGCCCAAGAACCCGAACGGACTCCAGTGGAGGCCTGCCATGCTGAACCGACTGACCGACATGCTGAATTTCCAGACCGAGGCGCTGACCTTGCGGTCGGAGCGCCAGCGTCTGCTCGCCAGCAATATCGCCAACGCCGACACCCCGGGCTACCAGGCGAAGGACTTCGATTTCGCCCGCGCGCTGCGCGAAGCGACGGCCGCGCAGCAGACGACGGGAGGCACTGCGGCGCCGTTCAAGCCGCTGTTCAGCGCCCGTCACGAGCTGCAGCAGAAGTACTCACTGCCGGCCCAGACCAATCTGGACAGCAACACGGTGGACATGGACCGCGAGCGCGCCAATTTCGCCGACAACTCTGTGAAGTACGAAGCCACCCTGCGCTTCATCAACGGCAGCGTGCGTACCGCGCTGGACGCGATGAAGTCGCACAACGCTTCCTGATTAGGAGACGGCCATGTCGATGTTCCAGATCTTCAGCGTCTCCGGCAGCGCGGTCAGCGCGCAAAGCCAGCGGCTCAACACCGTGGCCAGCAACCTGGCCAATGCCGACACCGTGGCCGGCCCCGATGGCCAGGCCTACAAGGCGCGCCAGACGGTGTTCCAGACCATGCTCCTGAACAACGACCCGGGCGCCGCCGGCGTCAAGGTCGCCAACATCAGCGAGGACCAGACGCCCGGCCGCCGCGTGCACGATCCCAAGCATCCGCAGGCCGATGCCGAAGGCTATGTGACCTACAGCAATGTGAACACGGTGGAAGAGATGGTCAACATGATCTCGGCCTCGCGTTCCTACCAGAACAACATCGAAGTCATGAGCACGGCCAAGAACCTGCTGCTCAAGACCTTGCAGCTCGGCCAGAGCTGAGGAGTAGCGCATGGACGTCGGCTCAATCGTCAACACCACCGGCAACGGCACCGCCGCGGCCAGCAAGAACGCGCAGGACACGCAGGACCGCTTCCTGAAGCTGCTGGTTGCGCAGATGCAGAACCAGGATCCGATGAACCCGATGGACAACGCCCAGGTGACCAGCCAGATGGCGCAGATCCAGACCGTGTCGGGCATCAGCACGCTGGACACCAGCATCAAGAACCTGTCCAGCCAGTTCGCGCAGACTCAGGCGCTGCAGAGCGCCTCGCTGATCGGCCGCGACGTGACCATCGAAGGCAACCGTCTTCAGTTCGGCACCGAGAACGCCAGCGGTGCCTACGAGCTCGCCGGCCCGGCCGACCGCGTCAAGCTCGAAGTGCTGAGCCCTGCCGGCGCCGTCGTCGACACGGTGGAGCTCGGCGCACAGAGCAAGGGCCTGCAGAACTTCGAATGGCCGATGTCCAAGGCCGGAGGCAACGCCAGCCTGAACTTCCGCATCACGGCCACCAGCGGCAGCGCCGTGGTCAGCACCACCACCTACTCGCGTGACAAGGTCGAGGCCATCAACATCAGCGGCTCCAAGGCGACGCTGGAACTGGCCACGCTTGGCAGCGTTGACTACAGCAAGGTCGTGACGATCGACTGATCGATCCGAACACGGCCACCCCCACTTCTCCAGCAAGGACGACACACCATGGGCTTCCAGCAAGGTCTCTCCGGATTGAACGCCTCGAGCAAGAACCTCGAGGTGATCGGCAACAACATTGCCAATGCCAACACCTATGGCTCCAAGTCCTCGCGCGTCGAATTTGCCGACCTGTACGCGGCCAGCCTGAGCGGTGGCGGCGCCAGCAACATCGGTATCGGTACGCAGCTGGCGGCCGTGGCCCAGCAGTTCACGCAGGGCAACATCACCATCACCGAAAGCTCGATGGACCTGGCCATCAACGGTGGCGGCTTCTTCCAGCTGAGCGACGGCAAGAGCCCGACCGTCTACAGCCGAAACGGCCAGTTCAAGGTCGACCGGGACGGCAATATCGTCAACAACGGCAGCCTGAAGCTGCTGGGCTATCCGGCGGACGGCAACGGCAAGATCCAGCCGGGCCTGGCCCAGCCGCTGTCGCTGCCGACCAAGGGCATCGAGCCCAAGCCGACAACCACCATCGGCATGGAGTTCAACCTGGATTCGCGCGCCAAGTCCACCGCGCCCTATGTGCTGTCCGACCCGGCCGACCCGACCTCCAAGGTCGACACGCTGGGCATCACCTTGAACGACCCGAGTAGCTACAACAACGCCACCTCGATGACGGCCTATGACGCCAAGGGTCAGCCGGTGGCGGTGACCATGTATTTCCAGAAGGCCAACAACCCCGAAGCGGGCACCGGCTACGACGTCTGGAACCTCTACGTCACGGCCAATGGCACGCCGGTGCAGCTCGACTCTGCGGGCGCCGCGATCACGCTGGACGCCAACAACAACCCGACCACGCCCTACACGCAGATCAAGTTCGCACCGACGGGCGGCGTGCCTGTCGTGCCAGGCCCGGGCATCAAGCTGGACCTGCGCATCCCGGCCGGCACCAATGCCGCTGGCGCGGCCACGCTGCCCATCCCTTACGACGACCCGCTGGCGCCGAGTCCGACCCTGGTTGGCATCGAGTTCGACATCACCGGCGCGACCGAGAACGGTGCCAGCTTCGGCGTGACCGACCTGACGCAGAACGGCTACGCACCGGGTCAATTGACCGGCATCGTGGTCGAGAAGAACGGCATCGTCACCGCCCGCTATTCCAACGGCGAGTCCAAGCCGGCCGGCCAGGTCGAGCTGGCCTCGTTCCGCAACAACCAGGGTCTGCAGCCCCAGGGCGGCAACGTCTGGGGCCGCACCAATACCTCGGGTGAACCTGTCGTCGGCGTGCCTGGCGATGGCAACCTGGGCGTCTTGCAGCCCGGCGCACTGGAAGAGTCCAACATCGACCTGACCGCCGAGCTGGTGAACATGGTCACCGCCCAGCGCGTCTACCAGGCCAATGCCCAGTCGATCAAGACGCTGGACTCGGTGCTGCAGACGCTGGTGAACCTGCGCTGATCCTGAGACCTAGGAGCACGTCATGGACCGCATGATCTATCTGTCGATGGCCGGGGCCAAGGCCTCGATGCAGCGCCAGGACGTGCTCGCCAACAACCTGGCCAATGTCTCGACCAACGGTTTCCGCGCCGAACTCGCCGCGTTTCGGGCGGTGCCGGTGCGCGGCGACGGCGCCAGCACCCGCGCCTATGCACTGGAAACCACCATCGGCTACAACGCCGACCCCGGCGCGATCACGCCCACCGGCCGCAACCTGGATGTGGCGATGAAGGACAAGGCCTGGCTGGCCGTGCAGGCAGCGGACGGCACCGAGGCCTACACCCGCGCTGGCGCGCTGGACGTGAACGCAGAAGGCCTGCTGGTGCAGCGCAACGGCCTGCAGGTGATGGGCGATGGCGGCCCGATCACCGTGCCACCCAACAGCGAGCTGATCATCGGCAGCGACGGCACCATCTCTGCCCAAGGCCCGACCGGCCGGCCCACGGCCATCGGGCGGCTGAAGCTGGTCACCTCGGAAGGCCCGCTGACGCGGGGTACCGACGGCCTGTTTCGCGCCGCCGACGGCGACCTGCCGGCCGACCCGAATGCACGGCTGCAGGACGGTGCGCTGGAAGGCTCCAATGTCAGCCCGGTTGAAACCATGGTCGCCATGATCGCGGCCTCGCGTCAGTTCGAACAGCAGATGAAGCTCTTGCAGATTGCCCAGACGCAAGGCCAGCAGTCGGCCAAGCTGCTCGGAACCACTTAAGAAAGCCCGCCATGATTCGATCACTCTGGATCGCCAAGACCGGCATGGAGGCCCAGCAGACCCAGCTGGACACCATCTCGCACAACCTCGCCAACGTCGCGACGAACGGCTTCAAGCGTTCGCATGCCGTGTTCGAGGACCTGATCTATCAAAACCTGCGCCAGAGCGGTGCCAACAGCACCGAGCAGACGCAGTTGCCCACCGGCCTGCAGGTCGGCCTGGGCGTGCGCCCGGTCGCCACCTCGCGCAATTTCAGCCAGGGCAACCTGCAGCAGACCGGCAACAACCTGGACCTGGCCGTGAAGGGCAATGGCTTCTTCCAGATCCAGATGCCCGACGGCACCACGGCCTACACCCGCGACGGCGCCTTCCAGCTCGACGCCAATGGCCAGATCGTCACCAGCAATGGCAACACGGTGCTGCCCGGCATCACCGTGCCGGCCAATGCCCTGAGCCTGTCCATCGGCCAGGACGGCACGGTCAGCGTGACGGTGCCCGGCCAGGCCACGCCGCAGACGGTGGGGCAGATCCAGCTGGCGACCTTCGTCAATCCGGCCGGCCTGGAGCCACGCGGCCAGAACCTGTTCTCGGAAACCGCCTCTTCCGGCACACCCAATGCCGGCGCACCGAACGCCAACGGCATCGGCGCGCTGCAGCAGGGATTCGTCGAGACATCGAACGTCAACGTGGTCGAAGAGCTGGTGCAGATGATCCAGACACAGCGCGCCTACGAGCTCAACTCCAAGGCCGTGCAGACCTCGGACCAGATGCTGCAGAAGCTCGCGCAGATCTGAAGGAGTGTTGCCATGAAAACCCGCCTGCTGCTGCTCGCTGCCACCGCACCCCTGCTGAGCGCCTGTGGCGCCCTCTACACGCAGCCGCATGTGGAACTGCAGTCGACCCCGGTCGTGAACATGCCGGCCCTGCCGCCAGCCGGCCCGGCCAATGGCTCGATCTACCAGGCGAACAGCTACCGCCCACTGTTCGAAGACCACCGGGCCCGCCTGGTCGGCGACACCCTGACGGTGCAGATCGTCGAGCGCGTCTCGGCCAGCCAGAGCTCGACCAGCGAGCTGAGCAAGGACGGCGCGCTGTCGGCCGGCATCACCGCCCTGCCCGGCATCGCACCCAACTCCTTCGGCCGCGCCACGGCCGGCGCCACGTCGGCGAACAAGTCCACCGGCAAGGGCGCCAACCAGAACAACAACGAGTTCTCGGGCACGATCACGGCCGTGGTCACGGCGGTGCTGCCCAATGGGCACCTGATGATCACCGGCGAGAAGCAGATCGGCGTCAATCACAACGTCGACGTGCTGCGCTTTTCTGGCCAGGTCGACCCGCGCGCCATCGCCCAGGGCAATACCGTGCCGTCCGCCTCGATCGCCAATGTGCGGATCGAGCAGCGCGGCCGCGGTGCCACCGCCGATGCGCACGGAATAGGCTGGCTATCCAGGTTCTTCTTGAATCTTTGGCCCACTTAAGTTTCTTCAGAATCGGCAGACAGGACCCCTCCCTGCTGCCGTCATGCAAGCCCCCGCCCAAGCCCTTCAAAATCTGCTGCACACCTGCCTCGGCCTGGGCTTGCTCGCTGGCCTGCTGAGTTTGCCGCTGCAAGCCGATGCCGCGCGCATCAAGGAAGTGGCCGCCGTGCAGGGCGTGCGCAGCAACCCGCTGGTCGGCTACGGCCTGATCGTGGGTCTGGACGGCACCGGCGACCAGACCACCCAGGCCCCCTTCACCGGACAGAGCCTCAGCGCCATGCTGCAGCAGTTCGGCGTCATCCTGCCGCAAGGCGTGCAGATGCAGCCGCGCAATATCGCCGCAGTGATGGTCACGGCCAACCTGCCGCCGTTCGCGCAGCCTGGCCAGCAGCTGGACATCAATGTCTCTTCCATCGGCAATGCCAAGAGCCTGCGCGGCGGCACGCTGGTGACCACGCCCCTGCGCGGTGCCGACGGCCAGGTCTACGCGATTGCCCAGGGCAACCTGATCGTCGCTGGCGCCGGTGCTTCGGCGGGCGGCTCCAAGGTGCAGATCAATCACTTGAGCGCTGGCCGCATCCCGAGCGGCGCGCTGGTTGAACGTGCGGTGCAGAGCGCGCTGCAAAGCGGCGAAACCATCCAGCTCGACCTGAATGCCTCCGACTACGCCACCGCGCGCGCCGTGGCTCGAGCGATCAACCGGGCCAAGGGCGACGGCGTCGCGCAGGCGCTCGACGGCCGCGTGGTGCGCGTCAAGGTACCCATGGGCGCCGATGACCGCGTCAACTTCCTGGCCGATGTGGAAAACCTGCCGCTGGAGCTGGCCGAACCGGCCGCCCGCGTGGTCATCAATGCCCGCACCGGCTCGGTCGTGATGAACCAGGCCGTACAGCTGTCCGCCTGCGCCGTCGCGCATGGCAGCCTGTCGGTGACCATCAGCTCCACGCCCATCATCAGCCAGCCGGGCCCGCTGTCCAGCGGCCAGACCACGGTGGCAGAGAAGACCGATATCGCGATCAAGCAGGAGCCCGGCGCGCTGGTGCGCCTGCCGGCCGGCACCAAGCTGAGCGACGTGGTCAATGCCCTGAACGCGCTTGGCGCAACCCCGCAGGACCTGCTGGCCATCCTGCAGGCGATCAAGAGTGCCGGCGCCTTGAACGCCGAACTTGAAGTGATCTGATCATGTCCAGCAGCCCCATCGCCAATACCGACAACCGCTCGATCGAGGCGCTGCGCGCTGCGGCCGCGCGCGACCCCAAGTCGTCGGTGCGCGAGGCTGCCAAGCAGTTCGAAGCGCTCTTCATGCAGGAAGTGATGAAGAGCATGCGCGCCGCCACGATGTCCTCGGGCCTCATGGAGAACTCGGCCACGCAGCTCGGTACCGAGATGCTGGATACCCAGTTCGCCAGCAAGATGACCGGCCTGCCCGGCGGCCTGTCCGATGCGATCACCAGGCAGCTGCAGCGCCAGATGGGAATCACGCCAGACAAGACCGACAAGGCCGACACAGCCAAGCCGGCCGCCTTGCCCACGCTGACCAGGAAGAACATCGCGCCCCATGTGCAGGAGTTCATCCAGAAGCACGACAGCGCCGCCAAGGCGGCCTCCGCGGCCACCGGCATTCCGGCCAGCTTCATGATCGCGCAGGCCGCGCATGAGTCGGGCTGGGGCAAGCGCGAGATCGTGGCCAAGGACGGCACGAATTCCTTCAACGTCTTCGGCATCAAGGCCGGCGCCAACTGGACCGGCAAGACGGTCGAGGTGAAGACCACAGAGTTCGTGGACGGACGGGCACAGAAAGTCGTGGCAAAGTTCCGCGCCTACGACAGCTACGAGGCCGCCTTCAAGGACTACGGCCAGCTGCTCGGCAGCAACCAGCGCTATGCTCAGGTCGTGGCCCAGGCCCAGCAGACTCAGCAGGCAAGCGCCAGCACCGGCATCAGCAGTCCTGGCGGTGCCGAGCGCTTTGCCCAGGGCCTGCAGAAGGCCGGCTACGCCACCGATCCCGAATACGCCAGCAAGCTGGCCCGGGTGATCAATACCACGGTGCGCGTGCAGCGCGCCCTGGCCTGAAGGAAAGGGGCTAGGCGATGGGAACCTCCGCGCTCTTGTCCCTGGGCATGCGGGCGATGTTCGCCAACCAGGCGGCGCTCACCACCATCGGCCAGAACATCGCCAATGCGAACACGCCCGGCTATTCGCGCCAGCAGGTCACGCTGACCACGCCGGAAGGCCAGTTCACCGGCTCGGGCTTCTTCGGCAAGGGCGTCAACGTCGAGACGGTCACGCGCTCGTACAACGCCTTCCTGACCAAGGACGCCGCCGCCGCCAAGTCGCAGGCCTTCATGGACTCGACCCGGCTGACCAATCTGCAGCAGCTGGAGAAGCTCTTTCCCCCGGGCGACCAGGGCCTGGGCGCCGCCGCCAACCAGTTCCTCAATGCCATGGTCGACGTGGCCAGCCGCCCGAGCGACCCCTCGGCCCGCCAGGTGGTGCTGGGCCGCGCCCAGGAACTGGCCTCGCGCTACAGCAGCACCGGCCAGCAACTGGCCGATCTGCAGTCGGGCATCGTCAGCGACCTGCGCGCCAATATCAATGTGGTCAACCAGCTGGCCAAGCAGATCGGTGCGGCCAACGACCAGATCGCCCGCACCACCGGCTCCGGCCACACCTCGAACGACCTGCTGGACCAACGCGATCAATTGATCTCGCGACTGAGCGAGTACGTCGCTGTCACCACCCTGCCCTCAGAAGACGGCACCATGGGCGTCTTCATCGGCGGTGGCCAGCGCCTGGTGCTCGGTTCGATTTCCCAGGAGCTGGGCCTGCAGCCCGACACCTATGACGGCACGCGAGTGCAATTGAGCATCACCGAGTCCAACGGCAGCCGCAAGCTCGACGAGAGCGTGCTGACCGGTGGTTCGATCACCTCGCTGCTGCGCTACCAGAACCAGGACTTGCAGGACGCCCGCAACCTCGTGGGCCAGCTGGCCGTGGGCTTTGCCAAGCGCGTCAACGATCAGCAGGCGCTGGGCCTGGACCAGTCGACGCCACCGGGATCGGGCTCGCCGATCTTCAGCTATGCCGACCCAGTGACCTTGCCCGCATCGACCAATGCGCGCAACCCGGACGGCACCTATCAGTCGATGCTGACCGTCAGCGTTGTCGACGCCACTCGCCTGCGTCCCGAAAGCTATGTGTTCAAGGCCGACCCGAGCGGCGTGCCTGACCAGTATCTGATGACGACCCGCCCGGGCGGCGTCACCGTCGCGCTCAGTGCCACGCAGATCGAAGCTCAGTACGGTTTCAGGGTCACTGCCAGCGGCTTGCCGATGACGGCCGACGACAGCTTCCTGGTCGAACCGCTGGCCCAGGCTGCGGTGACGATGAAGCGGGCCCTCGACAGCACCAATGGCATCGCGGCTGCCGCGCCGATCACCGCGGTGACCAATGTCGACAACACCGGCACGGCCACGGTCGAGTCGCTCTATGTCGTCAACAGCAAGTACGACGCCACCAAGCAGCCGATGACGGTGCTGTTCGGCGCGGTCGATCCTGCGGACGCCAGCGTCAACTACACGATCACCATGGCCGATGGTTCGGTGCTGCCCGGCAAGTGGCGACCCGGCTCCAAGATCGGCAACGAGCCCGCATCGGGCATCGACCTCGGCTTCGAGCTGCGCCTGAACGGCGTGCCTCGCGAGAACGACGTGATCACCACGGGCATCACGCAGTTCCCGGGCAGCAACAACGCCAATGCCAAGGCCTTCCTGAACATCCAGACCGAGACCTTCATCGGACGCACGCCCCAGCCCGATGGCAGCGTGCGCGCCGGCAGCACACCCTCGGACGCCTACGCCACGGCGATGACCGACATCGCCTCCCGGGTGCAGGGTGCGCAATACCTCAGCAATGTCTCGACCAGCGTGGCCAGCAGCGCTGAAGCCACGCGCGCCGGCCAGGCCGGCGTCAATATCGACGAGGAAGCCGCGCGACTGATGCAGTACCAGCAGGGCTACCAGGCCGCGGCCAAGGTGCTGCAGACGGCCCAGACCATCTTTGACGAACTGCTCAAGCTCGGCGGCTGAGGAAGGAAGACATCATGAGAATCAGCACCGCCAACATGTTTGATGCGAGCATTGCCAACCTGCAGCAACGCCAGGAAAGCATGTCGATCGCGCAGCAGAGGCTGACCTCGGGCAAGCGCGTGCTGCTGGCCAGCGACGACCCAACCGGCGCCGCGCGTGCAGAGCGCGCCATGGCGGCGATCGGCCGTGTGGACGCCAACCAGCGCGCCCTGGAAGCCAGCCGCAACGGCATGACGCTCAGTGAAGCAGCCCTGGGGGACGCCACCGAGCTCTTGCAACAGGCCCGGGAGACCATGCTCGCCGCCGGCAACTTCAGCTACACCGATGCCGAGCGCCAAGGCCTCGCGAACAAGCTCAAGGGCCTGCGCTCGCAGCTCCTGGGCATTGCCAACCGGCCCGATGGCGCGGGCGGCTTTCTGTTTTCGGGCCAGGGCTCGGCCAGCCCGCCGTTTGTCGACCAGGCCGGTGGCGTGCGCTTCAATGGCACCCCTGGTTCGGTGCAGACCGGCAACTTCGACAACTTCCCGCTCACGGTGGACGGCCGCCGCACCTGGGAGCAGGCCCGCACCGGCAACGGCACCTTCGAGACCGAGCCGATGCCCAACCTGACGACCGGTGCCGCACCCAAGGGCTGGATCGATTCCGGCCGCGTGACCGACGCCACCCTGCTGACCGGCCACGGCTACCAGGTCCAGATCACCGGCGACCACCCGGCCGCCACCTACAACGTCGTGGACGTGACGCTGGGTGCCAGCGTCGCCAGCGGTCCCTACCTGCCTGGCCAGAGCCTCACCTTCGACGGCATCGCCGTGTCGCTCTCGGGCAGCGTGGTGGACGGCGACCAGTTCGAGATCCGGCCCTCGACCAGCGACCTGAAGCTCTTCGACGTGCTCGACCGGGCGATCAGCGAACTGTTCACCGGCTCGCGCAGCAATATCGAGATCACCCAGAGCAACTCGGGGCGGCTGCGCGACCTCGACTCGCTGATCAGCAACATGCAGAACGTGCGCAGCCAGGTCGGCGAACAGCTGAACAACCTGGACGGCACGGAAGGCCGCATGGCCGCGCTCAAGCAGTACAACCAGTCCGAACGCTCCTCGGCCGAGGACCTGGACATGATCCAGGGCATCTCGGATTTCCAGAACCAGCAAAGCGGCTACGACGCAGCGCTGAAGACCTATGCGACCGTACAGCGCATGACGCTGTTCGACTACATCCGCTGAAGTTCCACCCGGCGTTGCATTTGGCTGCCACTCTTGTGCTGCGCCCGCTGAGGCCTTAGGTAAACTCGGCTGCGGCCCAATGTTTACCTGAGAAATTCGATGAGCAGCAGCAGTTTCGCAATCTGGGGTTCGGTGGCCCTGGGCTATGCCCCGATGATTGATCGCCAGCATCAGGTTGTCGCAACCCGGCTGACGGTATTCCCCCTGCGTCCGGACTTGCGCCTGGACGCCGCCGAACTGATCACGGCCCTGGCCCAAGCCTGGCCCGAAGGCGGCAAGACCGTGGTGCTCAACGCGGTCAGCGAAAGCCTGCTGACCGAGCTCCTGCAGACACCGGCGCCCAAGAATCTCCTGATCGAGCTGCCCGCCTTCATGGCCAGCGACCCGGCCCATGCTGCGGCACTGGCCGGGGTGCGTGCGCGCGGTGGCAAGCTGGTCTTGAAGGGCCGGCCCCTGCAGCCCATCACCGCGGAGCTGCAGGCCTGCTTCAACCATTCGCTGCTCGATCTCGACGATGAACGCGGCGGCGATGGCACCCCGCCCTGGCCTGGCATTCCCAAGCTGGTGTCCGGCGTGCGCAGCGATGCCGACATCCTGGAGGTCTTCAAGCGCAATGCCGCCGCCGTGCTCGGCTGGCCGATGCAAGGCCCGTACGAGCCGCCGGCCGGCGCGCCGGCCAAGGTGGAGATGCACAGCGACCTGCAGATCATCGTGCAACTGATGGCCCAGCTCGACCAGGGCGAAGACAGCGACAAGCTCGAGCGCACGCTGCAGCGCGACCCGACGCTGGCCTTCAAGCTGCTGCGCTACATGAACTCCGCCGCCTTCGGCCTGCCGGTCGAGGTCAGCTCCTTCAAGCACGCGATCATGCTGCTCGGCTACGCACGCCTGAAGCGCTGGCTGGCCCTTCTGCTGGCGACAGCGAGCAAGGACCACAGCATGCGTCCCATCATGTTCGGCGCCTTGCGCCGAGGCCTGATCATGGAAGAGCTGGCCCGGGGCATGGACGAGTCCGACATGCGCGACGAGATGTTCATCTGCGGCCTGTTCTCCTTCCTCGACCACATGCTCAAGCAGCCCTTCGCCAAGCTGCTCGAAGCCATCCCCATGCCTGAACGCGTGCGCCAGGCGCTGGTCGATGAAAGCGGCCCGTACCAGCCCTATCTGGAGCTGGTGAAGGCCATTGAGCATGAGTCGGCCTTCGACTTTCGCAGTGCCGCCGACCAGCTGATGCTCGGTGCCCAGGAAATCAATGACGGCGTGATGCGCGCACTGGCCAAGGCCTCCCAACTCGAATGAGCACCGGGCGCCAATGCCCTCGCAACTGACCCTGCTGCCTCAAGATCCGACCGCCCTGCGCAGCCTCATGGCCGCGGCCGTCGAGCCCATGCTGCTGCTGGACGCCTCGCTACAGGTGCTGGAGGCCAACGAGGCAGCGGTCCTGCAATTGGAGCTGCAGGTCGGCGGCGAACTGCACGGCCTGCTCACCGCCACCGGAACCAAGCTGCTGGACTGGCTGCGACTGGCGGTCCAGGCCCATGCTGAAGGCCGGCGGATGCCGGCGGCACCCTCGGTACAGCTGCGCAACGGCAGCTGCGCCCATGTCAGCCTGGCGAGCCAGGAGCCGCAGCCCGGCGACCCGGCGAGATGGCTCTTGCAAGCCCAGCCGGAAGTGGCCCGGCCCCGCAAGGCGCGCAAGGCAGCAGTCAAGCCGATGGCGCCTCAGCATGCCGAACCTGCGCTGGAGTCCAGCCGCGAGCAGGCCGAGCGCGCCTACGACGAAATCGATCAATGGCTGGCGCTGAGCCCGCAGCCGATGGTGCTGTTCGAAGCCGGCGGCCTGCTCTTGCGCTGCAACGCCAGCTTCGCAGCGCTGATGCCGGGCTCGCCCAGCACCCTGCACGAAACACCCGCCGCCATCCAGAATCTCCTGGGCTGGCAACGCGGCCGCATGCTGCCGGCCCTGCAGGGAACGCAGGCCTTGCAGACGCAGGCCAGCCTGGTCGACACCAGCGGCCGCACGCGCTGGCTGCAGGCGCAGGTGCAGCGCCAGGCCGGTACCGCACAGCGCTACATGGCCGTGCTGCTGGACCGAACGGCCGAACAGGAGCGCGACCTGGCGCATCAGCAGCTCGATGCCCTGATGGACACCGCCGGCGTCGGCCTGGCCACCTTCCAGCAGGATGCCGGCTGGCTGCGGCCGCGCACGTCCGCCAAGGACAGCGGCGGCGGTAGCAGCCATCCGCTGGCCGGCCTGCAGGGCGTGGGCCGCGACATCGTCGAGCCCGAATCGCTGCCCGAATTCGAGAAGCTGCAACAGGCCTTGAAGAAGGGCGAGCGGCTGGAGGTCGAGTACGCCGTTCGCCACCCGGAGCTCGGGCAGCGCTGGCTGCTGACCCGCGTCGAGCCTGGCGCCCTGGCCTCGGGTCAGCAGACGCTGTCGGTGGTGACGCTGGACGTGACGGCGCGCCACCAGGCGCAGACACGCAACGAGCAACTGCTGCGCGAGCTGACCACCATCATGGACAGCTCGGGCCTGGGCATGGCCTATCTGCGCGGCGAGCGCCTGGTGCGCTGCAATCCCGGCTTTGCCCAGATGCTGGACCTGCAGCCGCGCGCTGCCAGCGCCGGCACGCCGGTGGCCGAGTTGTTCGCCGGCCTGCCGACGCTGGGCCGCGAGCTGACGGCCGCCCTGCCCTCGCTCGACCCGCAGGAGGCCTTCGAGGCCGA
Organism: Paucibacter sp. JuS9; assembly: GCF_044043925.2. Lineage (NCBI taxonomy): Bacteria > Pseudomonadati > Pseudomonadota > Betaproteobacteria > Burkholderiales > Sphaerotilaceae > Roseateles > Paucibacter sp. JuS9. The sequence continues at coordinate 1,136,957 of NZ_CP194172.1, read as the reverse complement.
GTTCCAGCCCACGGGCGAATCGCAGCGCTGGCTGGCGCTGAGCCTGCGCCGCGTGCGGCCGGCCCTCGGCCATGAACCGAGCGAGCCCGAAACGATTGTGGTGATCAGCGACATCAGCCGCCTGAAAACCCAGCAGACGCAGCTGCAGGCGCTCCTGCAGGAGCGCGAACTGGCACTGGAGCGCGAGCGTGCGGTGCTCGATTCGGTGCAGGCCGGCATCGTCACCGTGGGCAGCACGGGCATCGAATGGATGAACCGCTCGGCCCGCCGCATGTTCGGTGGCGACCTGGTCAATTTCGCCGGCGCACCGATCAGCGTGGTGGCCACCAGCGACCCGAAGCATCCATTCCGCCGCAGCAGCTGGCTTGAGCAACTGGCGGAAGGCGAGGCCGAGAACTTCGAATGCCAATTGCAGGCGCGCGACGGCCGGGTGTTCTGGGTATTCGGCAATGTGGTGAGCACCGGCCAAGGCACGCAGGGTCGGCAGCTCACCTATGCGCTGCTGGATGTCGAGCGGCGCCGCCAGGCCGAGGCGCAAACGCTGCAGGCCCAGGCCTCGCTGCGCCGCATCATCGAGACGGCGCCGCTGGCGATCGGCCTCTTCGATGCCGGCACGCTGCGCATCGAACAGATCAACCAGGCCGCGGCCGCGCTGGCCGGCCGGCCCGAAGCCGAGCTGCTGGGCTGCTCGCCAGAGGAGCTGTTCGGGCCCGAGCGCGGCGGCCACATTCGCGCCGACATGCTGGCAGCGCGCAGCTCGGGCGAGGTGACCCAGCGCGACTACGAGCTCTCGCTGCACGGCGAGATGCGCATCTGGGACGCCCGCTACACGCATCTCGTGGATCTGAGCGACGGCAGCCCGGAGCAGTTGCTGCTGGTTGCCAGCGACGTGACCTCGCAGCGCGCCGCCGAGGCCGCGCGCCTGGAAGCAGCCATCGCGCAGCGCGAACTGCTGGTGCGCGAGGTACACCATCGCATCAAGAACAATCTGCAAGGCGTGGCCGGGCTCCTGCAACAGATCGCGGCGCGGCGCCCCGAGGTGGCGGGCGTCATCAACGAAGCGGTGGGCCAGGTCCAGGCCATCGCCCAGGTCTATGGGCTGCAGGTCGGCAGCACCGGGCCTTTGCGGCTGCGCCGCGTGGTGGAGTCGATCACCGGTTCGGTGCAACGAACGTTTGGCAGGGTCATCCACCTGGCCGTGACCGGCCCGCAGGCCGAGCAGGTGCATCAATGGTCGCTGCCCGAGGCCGAGTCGATTCCGATTGCTCTGTCGCTCAATGAACTGCTGACCAATGCGGTCAAGCATGGCCCGGCCGATGGCCTGCATTGCACGGTGGTTTGCGAGGCCGACCATGTGTTGATCGAGATTCGCAACCGGGGCTCGCTGCCGCCCGGATTCGATCTCGCACAGCTGCGCGGCGGCGTCTCGGGCCTGGGCCTGGTGCGCGCCTTGCTGCCGCGGCGCAGCGCCCGGCTGAGCCTGGAACAGCAGGGTGAGGAAGTGGTCTGCCAGGTCGAGCTGCGCCCGCCGGGCCTGAGCTTCCTGCTTCCCCTATGATTCCAGAGAGAAAAGGACCGCAACGGTGACAAGCAAGGGCAAGATTCTGGTGGTGGACGACGACCGGCTGGTGCTGGCGACGGTGGTCCATGGCCTGTCGCAAGCCGGCTACGAGGTGATCGACGCCGACAACGGCGACGATGCCATCCTGCTGGCGCGCGAGCACCGCCCCGAGCTGGCGCTGCTGGACATCCGCATGGAAGGCATGTCGGGCTTCGACGTGGCCGAGTACCTGCGCCAGTCCTTGCAGACACCCTTCATGTTCCTGTCGGCCTTTGCCGACGAAGCGACGCTCACCCAGGTCAAGGAACTCGGCGCCGTGGCCTATCTGGTCAAGCCGCTGGACATCCACCAGATCGTGCCGGCCGTCGAGTCCGCGTTTGCCAACATCAAGGCCGGCAGCAACACGCCGCGTCCGGCTGCAGCGCCGACGGACGGCAGGGAAATCATCGCGACGGCCCTCGGCGTCCTGATGCACCGCTATTCGCTCTCGCGCCAGGAAGCGCGCACGCAACTTCAGGCCCTGGCTGAGAGCGAGCAGCGTTCACTGGACGATCAGGCCCAGCGCCTCGTGGAGGCGGTGGAGCTGCTGGCGGCTAGTCGGCCAGCGTGAAGTAGAAGCGCGCGCCGCGCCCCACTTCGGACTCGGCCCAGATCTCGCCCCCATGGCGGCGCACGATGCGCCGCACCGAGGCCAGGCCCACGCCGGTGCCCTGGAAATCGCTGGCGCTGTGCAGGCGCTGGAACACCCCGAACAGGCGGTCCGCAAAACGCATGTCGAAGCCGGCACCGTTGTCGGCCACGACGAAGACGCGCTGGCCCTGGTCGATCACCGTCTCGAAACGCACTTCGGCCTTCTCACATTTGCCGCTGTACTTCCAGGCATTGCCCAGCAGGTTCTCGAGCACCATGCGCAAGAGCGTCGGGTCGCCGTGCACGCTCATGTCGGGCGCAATGGTCAGCGCGACCTCGCGCTCAGGCGCGCTGCGGCGCAGGTCCTCGCAGACGAAGCTCGCCACCTGAGACAGGTTGACCGGCTGGCGCGACAGGGGCTGGCTGGACAAGGCGCTCAGGGACAGCAGCGAATCGATCATGCTGTTCATGCGGGCGGCAGCGCCCATCACGCGGTCGAGATGGTCGGTGCCGATGCGGTCCAGCGCGCGGCCGTAGTCCTCTTTCAGGATGCGGCTGAAGCCTTCGACCACGCGCAGCGGCGCGCGCAGGTCGTGCGAGACCGTGTAGCTGAAGGCCTCATGATCGGCCCGCGCGGCCTCGGCTGCCTCCATCGCGGCCTGGCCGGCCAGCGAACCCGCCGGCAGAGGCCACAGCGTGAGCAGCCGCAGGCCCGGGCTCAGCACCCGCCAGCCGAAGACCCAGTCGCCGACCTGGCCCTCGCCCTTGCGCAGGGCTTCCTTGGCCTGGGCGTCCAGACCGCGTTGCGCGTCGATCCAGGCGCCACCGCGCACTGCAGACTCACGCTGGCCCAGCCACTCGGCCGCGGCCGAATTCAGGTCGACCAGCCTCGGGGCTTCATTCGCTTCAACGAGCAAGGCCGGGCCGGGCATGGCACGCAGCCAGTCGAGCCGGCTGGGTTGCTGGGCCGGCACCTGGCGTGCCGTGCCGAGGTAGCCGCAGAAGCGGCCACTGGCATCGAGGCAGACCTGGGCGCGCAAGAGCCAGCGGCCCGAGAACTGCGCGGCCGCGCCACCGTCGATCTGGCCGGCGACTTCCAGCTCGCCAAACGGCGCCTGCTCGTCGAGGCGCTGGCGCAGGCTGGCGCCGGAGCTGCCACTGCCGAGTTCGGGCAACTCGAAGCGTTCCCACAGCGACTGCGTGGCCGTGGCACCCACCCATGAAGAGGCCGGCGCGCCCAGCGGCGCCTGCCAGCGAACGAGATGGTGCTGGGCATCGGTCTGCCATTGCCAATCGGGTTGCAGATGAACGAGTGCCTGCGCATGGATGCGTGCCTCACGCAAGGCTTCGGCATAGCGCTGGCGTGTCAGGCGCACGCCGACATGCCAGCCCACCGCCGTCATCAGCACCACCAGCACACTGCTGAGCAGCAAGGTCAGCAAGACCTGGCCCTGTTGCGAGCGCTGCGGCTCGGCGAGCACCAGCCAGAGCAGCGCCGCGACTACGGCTATCGACAGCGCCAAGCCGAAGGCCCACCACGGTGGGCGGCGCAACGCGGCACTGGCATCGCTGAGGCTGTTCATCGCGGGCATTGTAGGAGCGCGCGCACTTCTCAAGCCCCTCGGGCACCTGCCGATAACCCGAGGAGGCTCGCCCCGGCTAGACTGGGCCATCCTGGCTCATCAATCGCTTGATTCCTCCCCCATCCATGACCGCGCCAGACCAGCAGCCGCCGGCGTCTGACACATCCGAAGGCCCCGAGGCCCTGCCCCAATTGCCCGCCAGCCTGAGCCTGGCGGACCTGCAATTGCTGGCGGATCAATTGCCTCTGGGCCAGCTGCTGATCGACACCGCCCAGGCCAGGGTGCTGCACCTGAACCGCGAAGCCGAGCGCCTGCTGGGGCTGCGCCGGCCGCAGGTCCTGGGCCGCACCGTCGCGCAAGCGCTGGAGCCCGCCCTGGCCGCGCTTTGCCAGCCTGCACGCTGGCTGGCCCTCGCCCATGGCCGCCGCAGTGCCCGCGAGGAATTGACGCTGGCCACGCCAGCGGGCAATCGCAATCTGCTTCTGCAGCGCAGCGTGCTGGCCTGGAGCGGCCTGCGCAAACCCGTGGGCATGCTCACGCTCTCCGACCTCGGCCCCAAGCGCCAGCTGGAGCGAGCGCTGCGCGAGAGCGACACGCGCTTCCGTGAAGTCACCGATGCAGTGCGCGAATGCCTGTTCGTCACCACACCTGAATGGGATCGCCTGCATTTCGCTTCGCCGCTGTTGTTGGATACGCTTGGCCTGAACAGCCTGGACCTGCGCCAGGGACCCCAGCTGATACGCGAACGCATCCATCCGGACGACCGCGCGCTCTACGACCGCCGCCTGCTGGCGCAAGCCCAAGGAGAGCCGAGCGACCTGGTGCTGCGCGTCCAGCATCCCAGCCGGGGCCTGCGCTGGGTGCGCCTGCGCACGCGCTTGCAGGCGCATGGCCAGAGCGAATCCCTGGTCTACGCCATCCTGGCCGACGTGACCGAAGAGCATGAGCGCCATCGCGAGCTGCAGCGCGCCCGCGATGCCGCCGAGACCGCCAGCCGCGCCAAGAGCGCCTTCATGACCACGATGAGCCACGAGCTGCGCACCCCGATGAACGGCATGCTGGGCATGACCGAGCTGCTGCTGGGCACGCGGCTCGATGGCCTGCAGCGCCACTACGCGGAGACGGCCTACCGCAGCGCCGAAGGCCTCAACAAGCTGCTCGACAACGTGCTGGACTTTGCCCGCGCCTCGGCCGGCCAGCTGGCATTGCAGGCCGAGGAATTCGAGCTGACCGCGCTGGCGGAGCGCCTGCATGCGCAGTTGCGCCCGCGGGCCGAGGCCAAGGGCCTGCATCTGGACTTGCGGCTCAGCGCCCTGTTGCCCGAGCGCGCCCATGGCGATGCCGAGCGCCTGCAGCAGGTCTTGCAGGCGCTGCTGGACAACGCAATCAAGTTCACCCACCAGGGTCGCGTGGCGCTCAATATCGGGCTGCAGGGCGGCACCGTGCAGCGCTTGCTGTTCGAGGTGGTCGACAGCGGCGAAGGCATCCCGGGCGATGCCCTGCCCAAGCTCTTCAAGGCCTTCACGCCTGGCGACTCCAGCCTGTCCAGACCGCATGGCGGCGCCGGCATGGGCCTGGCCACGGCGCGGCAGCTGGTGGAGCTGATGGGCGGCGAGATCGGCGCCGAGAGCCAGCCCGGCCATGGCTCGCGCTTCTTCTTCAGCCTGCCGCTGCATGTCGCCGAGAGCGCCACAGGCGTGACGGAAAGCACGGCAACCCAGCCTGGCGCGCTGGGCGATTCGCCTGCACATGCCATCCTGGTGGTCGAAGACAATGCGGTCAACCAGGAGGTTTTGCGCGAGATGCTGCTTCAGCTGGGCTACCGGGTCGATGTGCGTGCTGATGCACTGCTCGGCCTGCAGGCCCTGTGCGAGGAGCGCTACGACCTGGTGCTGATGGACATCCACATGCCTGGCATGGATGGCATGGAAGCCTTGAGCTGGTTCCGCAAGGGCCCGAGCGAGCGCTTCCCGTTCCGCACGCCGCCGGGCACGCCGGTGGTGGCGGTGACAGCCAATGCGCTGGATGGGGATGAACGCCGGCTGCTGCAACACGGATTCGATGACTATCTGTCCAAGCCGCTGCGTCGCAACCAGCTGCTGGACATGCTGAAGCGCCGCCTGCCGGCGGTCCCGGGAGATTCACCAGAACATCCAGCCATGGCGACAGCACCCAACCCACCGAATGAAACCGGCGCGAGCGCGCAGCTGGACGCGCAGGCCCTGGCACGTCTGCGCGAGCTGGACCCCAGCGGCAACAACCAGCTGCTCAAGCGGGTGATCCAGGCCTACATGAAGTCGCTGGAGCGATTGCTGCCCGAACTGGCCCAGGCCCGCGCCGCCGGCCTGGACCTGGGAGGCATCCGCCATGTGGCCCATACGCTGAAAAGTTCGTCTGCCAGCCTCGGCGCGCTGGCACTGGCCCAACGCTGTGCTGAAATAGAGGCGCTGGCCCGCACGGGCCAGACCGAAGGCCTGGAAGGCCTGCTGGACGCGATGCTTGCCGAAATCGAGGCGGTGCGTTCGGCCTTGGATCAACTGCTGACAACTGCTTCATGACTGCACTGGGCTCCCAGCTCGACGACGACCTGCCCGAGCAGCCGCGCGTGCTGCTGGTCGACGATGACGAGGTCAATCTCCTCCTGACGGCGATTGCCTTGCGCGAGCGTGGCTTTGACATCACGGAAGCCAGCGGCGGTGAACAGGCCCTGCGCATGATGGCGGAGTGGAGCCCCGACGTGATCGTGCTCGACGCCTTGATGCCCGAGCTCGACGGCTTCGAAACCTGCGTGCGCCTGCGCGAGCTGCCCGGCTTCGAATCGATACCGGTGCTGATGCTGACCGGCCTGGACGACGAGGCCTCGATCAACCGCGCCTACCAGGTGGGCGCGACCGACTTCTTCGTCAAGTCCAACCAGTGGAGCCTTCTGGCCGGCCGCTTGCGCTATCTCCTGCGCAGCTCACGCACCCGCATCGAGCTGGAGCGCAGCAAGGCCAGATTGGCCCGCGCACAAGACCTGGCGCGCATGGGCAGCTTCGAATGGCACCGTGATTCCGGCGACTTCATGCCCGCGGCCGAGGCCTTGCGCGTGTTCGGCAAGAGCCCGACCGAGACCCTCGATTTCATCGGCGCGATGCGCATGGTGCCCACCGACGAGCGGACCCAGTTCCTGCGCCTGCTGCGCGACGTGCTGGCCCACAACTCGGTTCTCGTCACAGACCTGCCGGTGACGCTGCTGGACGGCCGCCAGCGCGTCATCCACATCGAAGCCGAGCCCGAGTTCAACGAACATGGCAATTCCAGCGGCTATACCGGCGTGCTGCAGGACGTGACCGACCGCCGCCTGGCCGAAGACAAGATCCGCCAGCTGGCCAACTTCGATGCCCTCACCGGCCTGCCCAATCGCCACCAGCTGATCTGGCGCGCCGAACGAGCCATCGACCAGGCTCGCCGCAGCGGCCATGAAGTGGGCTTGCTGCTGATCGACCTGGACCGTTTCAAGATCATCAACGACACGCTGGGCCATGCCGCAGGCGACGAGCTGCTGATGGAAGTGGGCCGCCGCCTGCGCCGCTGCGTGCGCCATTCCGACCAGGTGATGGAAGGCATGCTGGAAGCCGTGGGCTCGCGTTCGCACCGCTCCCTGGAGGCCGTGGGTCGCCTGGGCGGGGACGAGTTCGTGGCCCTGCTGCCCGAGATCGTCGACGAGCGCGATGCCGAGCGCGTGGCAGACCGCGTGCTGGAGGCCATGCGCGAGCCCTTCTTCATCGCCGGCCAGGAATGTTTCGTCACCGCCAGCGTGGGCATTGCCATCTATCCGCGCGACGGCATGAGCATGGCCGACCTGCTGCGCAATTCCGACGTGGCCATGTACGCGGTCAAGAACCAGGGCCGCAATGCCTCGGCGCTCTACACGCCGCAGCTGGCCGGCCGCGGCCGCGAGAAGCTGGAGCTGGAGTCCGCACTGCACAAGGCCATCGAGCGGGACGAAATCGTCCTGCACTACCAGCCCAAGGTCGATGTGCGCTCGGCCCGCATGGTCGGCGCCGAAGCGCTGATGCGCTGGAAGCGCGGCGACAAGCTGGTGCCGCCGGGCGAGTTCATTCCGCTGGCCGAGGAAAGCGGCCTGATCGTGCCGCTGTCCGAATGGGCCTTGCGCGAGGCAGCCCGACAGGCCAAGGTCTGGCAACTGAACTTCGGCTTTGCCGATTCCATCGCCGTCAATTTGCCGAACCGCCTGTTCGAACGCTCCGACCTGGTGGAGCACATCCATCAGTGCGTCAGCAGCTACGGCGTGCCGCACCGCGCCATCCAGCTCGAGATCACTGAAACAGGCCTGATGAAGGACCTGCAGAACGTGATTCCCGCGCTGCACCGCCTGAACGAAGTCGGCGTGGAAATTTCCATCGACGACTTCGGCACCGGATATTCCTCGCTCGCCTACCTGACGACGCTGCCGATCTCCGAAGTCAAGATCGACCGCAGCTTCGTGCGCGACCTGGGCATCACGCCGCAGAGCTCGGCCGTGGTCACGGCCATCATTGCGCTGGCCCGTTCGCTGGGCTTGCGAGTGATTGCCGAAGGCGTGGAAACGCTGCGCCAGATGGAAGTGCTGCACCGGCTGGGCTGCTCGCTGATGCAGGGCTTCCTGTTCAGCAAGCCCTTGCCGCCAGATGAACTGGAGCAGTGGCTGGCCAACACGGTGCTGCCCCGCAAGGCACCCTGGATTGGCCAGGCCAGCCTGGAGGGGCCGACCCCCGACCCCGTCAACGACCTGGCTCGCCCGGCGGGCCAGCGCTAGGACCCGCGCATGAAACAAGCTCCGGCCCAGATAGCCAAGGCCGCCTTCCGCCAACTGGCCCTCGACAAGCTGGAACCCACGCCGGAGAACTATGCCCGCGCCTATGCGGCTGAATCCGGCGAATCGCAGGGCGCCAGCGATGCATTGCCCGAAAAGGTCGAGCGGCTGCTGTCGCGCTTGCTGACCCAGGGCGTGCATGAAGCGCAGGCCCGGCTCGAGATTGGCACCGCCACACGCGAAGGCCGCTGGGACGACGCTCTGCGCCGCCTGGAGAAGCTGGCTCAGAGTGAAAGTTCGGGCGCGCAGGCGGAGTCGCTCGCCATCCTCCTGGAGCGCCTGGTGCGAGGCCTGGAGCGCGGTGGCAAATCCTGGACCGTGGCGCGCAAGAAGGACGGGCTGCAGCGCGTGCTGGAAACCAATCGCAGCGACTTCCAGCGCCTGCTCGCGCGCTTGCGCCAACTGGTCGCGAGCTGGGACAGCGATGCCAGCGGTGGCTCGGTCGACACCGCAGTGGATGACAGCGAAGGCGGCACGCCCAGTCAGTTCTTCACTGAAGACGAGATGCAGCAGGAGCCGGCGCCGACAAGCGCCAGTGGCAGCCTCGAGACCTTGCTGCCCGCGAGCGGCAATGGCCGCTGGCCCGATGTGGCCGGCAGCCTGCACAGCACCGTTCAGCATGCCTTGAAGATCGAAGATGAGCGTGCCAAGCTCCTGATGCTCGAGCTGGACCAGGCCCATGGCCGCCTGCAAGGCGGCAGCGTCAACGAAGCCGAAGCGAGAGAGATGGAATCGCTGTGCCAGCGTGCCCGCCTGATGCTGGACCACCGCGCCCATCTGTTCGGCGAACTGGGCGGCCTGGTGCGCGAGCTCACGGCCAGCCTGGCCGAACTGGCCGAAGACGACTCCTGGGCCCAGGGGCAATGCGAAGCCATGAACAACCAGCTCTCGCAGGGGCTGTCGGCGCGCGGCGTGCGCTCGGTGGGCGAACTGCTGAGCGGCACGCGTGAGCGCCAGAAGGTGATACGCGAGGAGCGCAGCAAGGCCCGCGATTCGCTCAAGACGCTGATCCACAAGATGCTAGAGGAACTCGGCGAGCTGGGCCAGCACACCGACCGCTTCCAGGACAGCGTCGGCCGCTATGCCGAGGTGATCGAGAAGGCCGATTCGCTGGAGAGCCTGGCCGGTGTGGTGCGCGAGATGGTCGAGGAGTCGCGCACCGTCCAGGCCCTGGTCAAGCAGACCCAGGGCCGCTTGAGCGACGAGCATTCGCGCGCCAGCGAGCTGAGCAAGAAGGTCGATGCGCTGGAAGACGAGCTGCGCCGGCTTTCCGCCGAGGTGCAGACCGACCAGTTGACCAAGATTGCAAACCGCCGCGGCCTGATCGCCAGCTTCAGCACCGAGCAGGCCAAGTTCGAACGCGAAGGCACGCACCTGTCGCTGGCCTTGCTCGACATCGACAATTTCAAGAAGCTCAACGACACGCTGGGACATGCCGCGGGCGACCAGGCCCTGGTGGCTCTGGCGGCCCGTTGCACCGAGCTGCTGCGCCCGGGCGACCTGGTGGCCCGCTATGGCGGCGAGGAGTTCGTGCTGCTCCTGCCGCGCACGCCGATCGATGAAGCCGTGCAGGTGCTGACGCGCCTGCAGCGTTCACTCTCGGCCAGCCTCTTCATGCATGAAGGCCAGCAGGTCTTCGTGACCTTCTCGGCCGGCGTCACGCTCTATCGCCAGGGCGAGACCCTGGAGGTCGCACTCGACCGCGCCGACGAGGCCCTCTACCAAGCCAAGCACACCGGCAAGAACCGGGCATGCGTGGCCGAGTAGCGCTCCCTGCGTTCAGCCACTCAGAAGGTTTCCCAATCGCCGTCGGCTGCCGGGGCTGATACCGGCGCTGGCGCGGGCCTCGGTGCTGCCGCCTTGGCGGGCGAAGGCATTGCGGCGGCCGGCTTGACGGCAGGTTTCAATGCCGCTGCCGGTTTGGCTGCAGCAGGCTTTGCCACTGGCGATGGCTTGTAGGTTGCGGGCGTGGCCTTGGCCGCGGGCCTGGGAGCCGCTGCGGGCATGGGCTTGGGCGAATGAGCCGGCCGCGCCGCCGGGCTGCGAGCCGCCGATAGGCCCTGCTCATTGAGCTTGAATGCTGATACGGTCTGCGCGAGCTTGTCGGTCTGCTGGCGCATGCTTTCTGCCGCCGCGGCAGTCTGCTCCACCAGGGCCGCGTTCTGCTGCGTTGCCTGGTCCAGCTGGCTGACGGCCACGTTGATCTGGGCCACGCCATCGGACTGTTCGCGGCTGGACACCGTGATCTCACCCACCAGGTCGGTGACCTTGCGCACCTCGTTGACCAGTTGCTCGATGGTCTCGCGCGCACCATGGACCAGGGTGCTGCCGCTTTCGACCTTGGCCACGCTGTCGCCGATCAGGGTCTTGATCTCCTTGGCCGCTTCGGCCGAACGCTGGGCCAGTGAGCGCACCTCGCTGGCCACGACGGCGAAGCCACGGCCCTGCTCGCCGGCACGTGCCGCCTCCACCGCCGCGTTCAGCGCGAGGATGTTGGTCTGGAAGGCAATGCCGTCGATCACGCCGATGATGTCGCTGATCTTGCGGCTGGCGGCCGAGATCTCGTCCATCGTGGTCACCACCTTGCCCACGGCCTGGCCGCTGGACTGGGCGACTTCGGAGGCATGGTTGGCCAGCTGGTCGGCCTGGCGGGCGTTGTCGGCATTGCCCTTGATCTGGGCCGTCATCTGCTCGACCGAGGCGGCCGTCTCCTCCAGATTTGACGCCTGGTTTTCGGTGCGTGCCGACAGGTCGCCATTGCCTTGCGCGATCTCGGCCGCGGCCACATTGATCTGGCCACAGCCAATGCGCACATCCGACACCATGCGCGCCAGGCTGAGCGTCATTTCGTCCAGCGTGCTGAGCAGCTCGCCAAGCTCGTCGCGAGAGTCGGCCTGAACGCGCTGGCTCAGGTCGCCGCCGGCCACCAGCTTCACTGCCTTGATGGCCCGCGACACCGGCACCGTGATCGAGCGCGTGATCAGCCAGGCCGCAAAAATGCCGACCAGCAGTGCACCGCCGGCCATCAGCGCAAAGGTCCAGACCACCTTGCGATAGGCCATTTCGGCAGCTGCGGTCGTGTTGGCCGACAGCTTCTCGTTGTACTGCCACCATTTGGTAATCGTTTCGCGCAACGGATTGAAGGCCGCGCGCCCGGGACCAAAGGTCAGTGTCTTGGCCTGCGTGGCTTGACTTGGGTCGGCAGCCCCCTGGTCGGCGGCCTGCAGCACCTTGGCCTGCACCGCGAAGTAGGCTGCGCCCTGCTCCCCGACCTTTTGCATGAATCCCGTGTCCTCGGCATCCGCGGCCAGGGGCTCATAGACCTTCAGCTGCTTGCCCAGCTCGGCGCGCGCCTTCTCGATCCGCTCGGCAAGCGACTTGCGCTCGGCGACATCGTCGGTCAACAGGTACTGGCCTTCGAGGCGGCGCGCATCCGAGACGGTCTGCTCGATGCGATAGATGACCTTCAGGGAAGGCAGGATGTTCTCGGGGTAGTACTCGGCAAACGCATTGATCGCGCTGGTCTGCCTTGCGCCGACGCCGGCCATCGCCAGCAGCAGCACCAGGACCAGCCCGAAAGCCAGTGCCAGGCGCGTCCCAACGCGGAGGTTCTTGATGGTGTCCATGTCGGACCTTTCTTTTGCTGTTGTCTCCAGCGCTCAATGTAGGTACGCAGCACCGTGCCGGCAAGCGCTTTGACGCGTCTGGCAGGACATTGATCACGCCCGGTTCGTGCGTGTCAGCTCAGAACTTGAAGGCCAGACGCAGGCCACCCCAGTGGCGGCCGTTCACCGTGATTGGTGCGCTGGCCTCTTTCATGATCACGAACTTGCCGCCGCCCATGTCGCGCCGGTAGGTCTGCAGGAGGAACGGCTTCTCGTTGCGCGCCGATGCAAGGCCGGTGCGGTCGTTGAACACGCGGCGGTAGCGGCTGTTGGCGGTATTCCAGACCACATCGCCGGCGCGCTGGGGTTGGCAGTAGGCCCGGTTGTGGGTCGCGACGTAGCCGTTGCGGTCCACGGCGATGCAGAACACCACCTTGTCGCTGAGTTGCAGCATGCGCTCCTGCACCGCAGGAAACAACTGGTCGGCCAGATCGACGAAGCCGGTCAGTACCTGGGCCGGATTGCTGCCCGCAATCGGCCGGTAGTTGGTGTCGAAGAGCTGCTCGCTGCGGATGCGGCCCTCGCTCAGCGCCAGCTCCAGCAAGGATGCAATCTCGCCCGCAGCCTCCTGCGCGGCGCGGATGTAGGCCGAGTCTTCGACCTCGACACCGCTGTGCGCAATCTGCTCGATCAGCGTTTCCGAGACGCTCAGGAAGCGGTCGCTGCAGGCGAAGGCCACGTCCAGGTCCGACATCACGCGGCGGACTGCAAGGCCAGCGCTTTCGACGCGAGCGGCCAGTGCCTGCATCGTGGACTGGCTGGCCTGGGCCGATTGATCGATGGCGGCAACGTCCCCTTCCATTTCAGCGAACGAGGCATGAATGCCACCGCGCTGCTGGCCGGCATTGCCTTCGCTGCGCAGTTCGCGGCTGAAGGCCTCGATGCGGGTGTCCAGCGTTGTCACCGTGCTCATGATGGCCTTGGCCGAGGATTCGACCTGCGCCGCCAGGTCCTTCACCGCGTCAGCCACCACGCCGAAACCGCGCCCGGCCTCACCTGCACGCTTGGCCTCGACCGAGGCATTGAAGGCCACGAGCCGCGTCTGCAGGGCGATCTTGGTGATCTGGCTGGCCGCGTCTTCCACTTGCTTGAGGTTCTGCACGATGCCGCCGACCTCGCTGTCCAGACGGGTCAGTGCCTGGCGCGAACGCTCGACGGCCGCACGGGTCTGTTGGGTGGATTGGGTGATGGCAGCCTGCGAGCGCTGGACCTGGCCCAGCTCGCCGGCCAGCGCACTCATGGTTTCACCCTGCGCCTGCACATGCTTCTTGGTGTCTTCGATCACGCCGCGCACCTCGGCAGCGTCCCGACCCACGGTAGAGACCGTGCGCGAAAGCGTCTTGATGGTTTCCAGCGGGCTCACGCCAGCTGGCTCGGCCGGCGAATGACTCGACGGGCCCGTGAACGCGCTGCTGCGCTTGCTGAACATGCGTCTGTCTCCCCTGCGGCTCTGACGGCCGCAACCAGGGCAGGTTACCAGTCGCGCAACTTGACCCGCAAGCGGGCAATGGCCTGGCTGTGCAGCTGGCAGACACGCGACTCGGTGACCTTGAGCACCGCAGCGATCTCTTTCAGGTTCATGTCATGTTCGTAGTACATGGACATGACATAGCCCTCACGCTCGGGCAGGTTCGTGATCGCCAGCACCAGGGCCTCGCGCATGCGATGGTCCTGCAGCATGGCCATCGGATTGGCAGCCGGGTCGGCGACATGGCGGTCGAGGTAGTCGTTGTCGCCCTCGTCGCCCGACATGTCTTCCAGGTAGACGAGCTGGGTGCCCCGCACCTTGCCAAGCAACTCCTGGTAGTCCCCCAGGCTCAGGCCCATTTCCTTGGCGATTTCGCTTTCCTGCGGCGCTCGGCCGAGGCGCTGCTCCAGCTTGTGGACGGCGGATTCGATTTCGCGCTGCTGGCGGCGGGTGCCACGGCTCATCCAGTCGCCGCCGCGCAGCTCGTCGAGCATGGCGCCGCGGATGCGCTGGGTGGCAAAGGTTTCGAACTGCACTCCTTGCGCGGTGTCAAAGCGCGACAGCGCGTCGGTCAGGCCGATCAGGCCGACCTGGATCAAGTCATCGAGTTCCACATTGGCCGGCAGCTTGGCAATCATCTGATGGGCCAGGCGGCGCACCAGGGGGCTGTACTGCTTGAGCATCGCAGAGGTCTCAAGCCGACCTTTGGCGGTGTACATCGTTGTCTCCTGCGATTTCAGAGGGTCGCCACGGAGGCGCCCTGCGCGTGTCGGACAACGGGGCGCAATGGCGCGGCGTCTGCCGACACCTCAAGCATCGCTCCAGGCGGCGCCGCAATCAAGAGCTCGCGTGCGAGAAATCGCATTTCCGAGGACATTGGCACGCTGGCGGGCTGGCGCGGGTCCAGGCAGGCCCAGTCCCTGAGCACCGCGCCGAGAAAGCCGTCGGCGCAGGAACTGATCTGCTGGGCGATCCGGCCGGTCAGGCGCAATTGAGGCGGGCTGGCCAGCAGCAGGCTGTAAACCATCAGGCCGGCACGCTGGGCCAGCCATTTCATGCCGCTGTAGGCATGGGTGACCGAGCGCGGGTCGGTATCGGCCAGCAGCACTGGGCGCAGCTCGCGTGTGGCCACAACGCGGGCCAGCTCAGCGGCGCTGGCATGCAGCAGGACCACGTCGGCATGCGGGCAAGCGGCGGCCACCGCCTCGAGGAACTGCGCCGCAGAGCCCTGGGCGTTGATGTAGCGCATCGGCAAGCCGCGCGCTGACAGGTAGGAGACGTGATCCGACAGGCGCTCGACGCAGGCCGGCAAGTCGATGGCGGCCAGCTCGTTGGCCGGCGGCGAGAGTTCGCCGGCATCGACCACCAGTGTGTGCAGGCCAAGCTCGGCAAAAGCCGCGCACAGGCCTTCCAGCAGCGCGCCGGAACCGACCACATGCGGGTTGGACAGCACCGGCACGAAACGCACCCGCGAACTGGAGAAGAGCTTGCGCAGGCCATCAGCCTGGTCCAGCGGCGCGGAGTTGAAAGCCTGGCGGTCGCGCGTCATGGTCGAAGACCTCAAAAGCTGCCCATCGGTTGGGCGTGGACGTTCGGATTCGCAGCGGCGGGCAGCGCGGGGCCGCCGGCGAAGATCAGGTTGACGTCAGAGGCGTCCATGCGCCAGGCCGGCGCCGACACGGCACGCAGCGCACGCTGCACCAAGGCCGGGCTGGAGAGGCGATGCCAGTCTTCGGGCACGCGCTGGCCGTTGGTCACGCCAATCACCTTGAGCTTGTGGCGGATCATGATGTCCAGGGCCGGTGCCAGGCGCACCGCCTCGTCGATCTTGGACAGCACGATGCCGTGGGCCTGCGTGGCACGCCAGGCGCTGACCACGTCGTCGATGGTTTCGCCCTGCTGGGCGGCATTGACGACCAGCAGCTTGCGGATGCTGCGGTGCGCCAGCATGTCCAGCAGCTCGGCGGTGCGGGTGTCGCGCTGCGCCATGCCAGCCGTGTCGATCAGGACCATCTTCTTGCTGGACAGCAGTTCCAGCAGGTCTTCCAGCGAAGCGCGGTCATGCGCCGTGTGCACCGGCACGCCGAGGATGCGGCCATAGGCGCGCAACTGCTCGTGGGCGCCAACCCGGTAGGCGTCGAGCGTGATCAGGCCCAGGTTCGCTGCGCCGAAGCGGGTAGCGAAGGCAGCGGCGATCTTGGCCGTGGTCGTGGTCTTGCCCACGCCGGTGGAGCCGATCAGGGCGAACACCCCGCCCTGCTCTTCCAGCGCCGGCGAATGCTCGTCGGTATGCAGATTGCGAGACAGCACATTGGCCGCCCAGGCGGTTTCATCCGGGCTGTGATGGTCGGAAGGCATGCCTTCGACCAGCTTGCGCACCAGGGCCGGCGAAAAGCCGACTTCCAGCAGCTTTTGCGTCAGCTGAGCCTGGGCCGGCTGGCGCTGCAGTTTCTCCATGAAAGCCAGGGCGCCGAAGCGCTCCTCGATCAGGCCCTTCATCGAGCGCAGCTCATTCATCATGTCCTGCTGGTCGCGACGACCGCGGCCGGCATCGCGCTCGGCCAGCGTCGGGACGGCCGGCGCGTCGATGCGGATCTCGTCGCGCAGCACCGGCGGCGTGATGCGGCGCGGTGCAGGTTCGGGCGCGGGTGCAGGCGCCTGGCGCGGCTGCATCGCCTTCAAGGCGGCCTCGGCACGCTGGCGGCGGGCGGCTTGCAGGGAAGTGACGTCGTCCGGCAGCTCGGGCGCGGCTCGGGCGGCCGGCGGTGCTTGCAGGATCGGGTCGGGCTGACCGGTCAGTTCGGCCTGGCGGCGCTTGAGCATGCGCTCGCGCACATAGTCCTGGAAAGACAGAGTACTCATCGCCAGGGTCTGCACGTCTTCGCCGACATCTGTGGCGCTGTTGGCGAAGCCCGGCTCGGTACGGGCACGCAGCGAAGAGCGGCCGGAGCTCATATCGGCAGGGCGGGCCTGCACGCGGCTCGGCGCGCGCGGCTCGGCGCGCGGCGCGGAGGCAGCCGCCTTCTCGATCTGCGCCATGCCTTCGGGCGCCATGGCCAGCACCTCGACGCCAGCGGCGCAAGGCTTGTTGGACAGGACCACCGCATCGTCGCCAAAGGCCTGGCGGACCAGGGAGAGTGCCTCGCGCGAGGTGCGGGCGGTAAAGCGCTTCACATTCATGTTGTGCCTCCGATGATGGAGCCGATGCGGATCGTGTGCGTTTCAGGAATTTCGCTGTGACCCAGCACCTTCAGGCGCGGCGCGGCACGGCGCAGCAGCCGGGCCATTGGCGCGCGAATCAGGTCGGGCACCAACAGGCAGGCGGGCACGCCGCGCTCTTCCTGACTGGACATGGTGTCGGCGGCGCTGCGCGCCAGCGTGTCGGCCACGCCAGGATCGAGCGCTGCGCCATGCGGGGAATTCAAGGCTTGGGTGACCAGGCGTTCCAGCTCGGGTTCCAGCGCGATCACGTCGAGCTCCTTCACGGGGCCGTAGATCTGCTGGACGATGGCCGGCGAGATATGGACGCGGATGCGGCGTGCCAGTTCGATCGGGTCGTTGGTCATCGGCGCGTTCTCGGCGATGGCCTCGACGATGGAACGCATGTCGCGGATGTGCACGCCCTCTTCCAGCAGCAGCTGGAGAATTCTTTGCAGTGTGGCGATGCCGACCATCTTGGGAATCACGTCTTCGATCAACTGGGGGGCTTGCTTGGTCAGGTGCTCCACCAGGGCCTGGGTCTCGGTGCGACCCAGCAGCTTGGCGGCATGCACTTGCATCAAGTGTGAAAGATGGGTGGCAATCACGGTCGAACAATCAACGACCGTAAATCCGGCCATTTGGGCCATTTCCCGCTGGCGCTCCTCGATCCACACGGCCGGCAGTCCGAAGGCCGGGTCGGTGGTCTGGGTGCCGATCAGCTTCTGCGTCGCATGGCCCGGGTTGATCGCCAGGAACATGCCCGGGAATGCCTCGGCCTCGCCGACCACGGCGCCGCGCAGGGACAAACGGTACTGGCTGGGGCGCAGCTCCAGGTTGTCACGAATGTGGACCGAGGGCGGCAGGAAGCCGACCTCCTGGGCAAACTTGCGGCGCACGCCCTTGATGCGCGAAAGCAGGTCGCCTTCGCGAGTCTTGTCGACCAGCTGGATCAGGCGATAGCCCACTTCCAGGCCCAGCACGTCGACCGGCACCAGGTCGTCCCAGCTCGCTTCATTGGCGGGGTCGGCAACGGCTGCCGCCGTGGCGCCCGAGCGCGCGGCCTCGGCCGCAGTGGCTTCGAGATCCTGCTGCTTGCGACGCAGCCACCAGGCCAGGTAGCCGATGCCCGAGGCGATCATCAGGAAGACCACATGCGGCATGCCCGGGATCAGGCCCAGCGCGCCGATCACGCCCGACGTGATCGCCATGGCCTTGGCTGAGCCGAAGACCTGCTTGCCGATCTGGCTGCCGATGTCCTTGTCCTTGCCGACGCGCGACACCACCATGGCGGCCGAGACCGAGATCAGGAGCGCCGGCACCTGCGCGACCAGCGCGTCACCCACGGCCAGCAGGATGTAGCTGTCGGCCGCCTGGCCGGCGGAGAGGCCATGCTGGGCCACGCCGATGATGAAGCCGCCGACGATATTGATCACCAGGATCAGGATGCCGGCCACCGCGTCACCACGCACGAACTTGCTGGCACCGTCCATGGAGCCGAAGAAGTCAGCTTCATCGCCCAGTTCGGCACGGCGACGTTTGGCTTCCTTCTCGTCGATCAGGCCGGCGTTCAGGTCGGCGTCCACAGCCATCTGCTTGCCAGGCATCGCATCGAGAGTGAAGCGCGCACCGACTTCGGCGATCCGCTCGGCACCCTTGGTGACCACGATGAAGTTGATCACCACCAGGATGGCAAAGACGATCAGGCCGACGGCGAAGTTGCCGCCGATCAGGAAGTGACCAAAGGACTCGATCACCTTGCCCGCGGCGCCGGTACCGGTATGTCCTTCCAGCAGGACCACACGGGTGGAAGCCACGTTGAGCGACAGGCGCATCAAGGTGGTCAGGAGCAGCACAGTCGGGAAGGCGGCGAAGTCCAGCGGCCGGATCATGTGCGAGGCCACCATCATCACCATGATGGCCATCGCGATATTGAAGGTGAACAGCAGGTCCAGCGCGAAGGGCGGCAGCGGCAGCACCATCATCGACAGCACCAGAAGCACGGCGATCGGCGCACCCAGGGCCTGGAGGATGCCAGCGCGCGGGCCCAGCATTTCTTGCAGTCGCTGCATCAGCGGGTTCATTGCTCATCCTCCTCGGACTGCGCGCGCGCGGGCTTGTTGTGCGGGTCGAGCTCGGCGGGCACCGGCGGCTGCGGCTGCACCGGCATGTTTGCGCGGCCAGCCAGGGCGGCACGCAGCTGATAGACGTAGGCCAGCACCTGAGCCACGGCGGCGAACAGCGCGGCCGGGATTTCGCGGTCCACCTCGGCGTGGGCATAGAGGGCGCGGGCCAGCACCGGCGACTGCAGCACCGGCACTTTTGCGTCCTTGGCCAGGTCGCGGATCTTCATCGCCAGGAGGTCGGCGCCCTTGGCCACGACAAAGGGCGCACCCATCTTGCTTTCGTCGTACTTCAGGGCGACCGCATAGTGGGTCGGGTTCATCACGACCAGGTCGGCCGTGGGCACGGCCGCCAGCATGCGGCGCTTGGCCATCTCGCGCATGCGGGCGCGGATCTTGGACTTGATCTCGACGTTGCCCTCGACCTCCTTCATTTCCTGCTTGGCCTCTTCGCGAGAACATCTTCAGGCGCTTGAGATAGAGGTGGCGCTGCAGCGGCACGTCGATGATGGCGAACAGCGCGAGCGCCAGGCCCAGCATCGCCAGGCCCGACATCAGTTGCTGGCCGGCATAGGCCAGCGCCGCCGGGAGCGGCACCGACATGATGCCCACGAAGGCCGCCATGCGGTTCTTCAGGACCAGCGCGCCTATCGTGGCGAGCACCAGGGCCAGGAGCACCGCCTTCATGGCCTGGCCCATGCCCTGCCACTGGAACAGGCGGCCAAACCCGGTGAGCGGATCGAGATTGGAAAACTTCGGCGTCAGCGGCTTGAACGTCATGTTCCAGCCGCCGGAGGCGATATTGCTGGCCACGGCCACCAGGGTCATCAGCAGGCCCATGGGCAGCACGAACATCATCAGCCGGCCGGTCATCTCGGAGAGCCGCTCGCCCATGCTGGTCGGGCTGGCAAGCAATTGGGCATCAAAACGCAGGCCGTCGCGCAGCAGTTGCTGCGTCCAGTCGCTCAGCATCGGCCCGGCCGCGGAGAGCATGGCGCCCGCAGCCAGCAGCATGGCGAAATGCGGCAAGTCGCGGGAACGCGGCAGCTGGCCTTCGGCCCGAGATCTCTCGATCTTCTTGGCTGAGGCGGGTAAGTTGCGGTCCTGTGCGTCTTGGTCGGCCATGAGGGGATGGGGCGCTGGGGAAGCGCCGTCCCGTCATTGTTGGACGCGAGCGGTCAGAACTTAAGCCGGATAAGGCCCGGAAATTGGGCTGTCATTCCGGCCTGTATTCGTGACAAAGGGCTGCGGCCTCACGGCTGCAGCCCTTCCTGGTGCCTGGCGGCTTGCTTAGAAGCCCAGGCTGGCGAGCAGGTCGTCGACCTCGCCCTGGTTGGTCACCACATCGGTGCGGCCTTCGGCATTGACGACCGGGCCCTGCAGGATGGTCGGATCGACCTTTTCACGCTGATCCGGCGGCACCACCTGCACCAGCAGCTTCACGAGGCTGTCTTCCAGGTCGTTGGCCAGGGTCACGACCTTGGCCACCACCTGGCCAGTCAGGTCATGGAAATCCTGGGCCATCATGATGTCCGTCAGGTGCTGATCGATATGACTGGTGGAAGCCTCGACCTGCTTGACGAAATTGAACACGGCGCCCGTGGCCACGGCCTTGACCGGGTCGGCCATGATGGCTTGCGCCATCTCGGTGGTGGCGGCCGAGATGCGGGCATGCTCGGCCTTCGCCTGGTCGACCGAGTTCAGCACCTTGTTGGCGGCTTCGGCGGTCTTGGTGGCGATATAGGTGAGGCGGCTGCGGGCGTCGGGCAGGCCATCCGTCGCAGTTTGCAGCTTGGGCATCACGCCCAGCTGTTGCATGGTGTCGTGCAGCACCCGGGTGATGGTGCCCAGCTGCTGGAACACCTCCGGAGACACCATCAGCGCTTCGGCACTGCTGCCGAGTTTTTCGAATTGATCGGCTTGTTGCATGGTGGCCTCGTCTTTCTCAAGCCGCGGCGGCCAGCTTCTGCATGATCTTCTGAACCTTTTCCTCGAGCGTCGCCTTGGTGAAAGGCTTGACGATGTAGCCGGCGGCGCCGCTCTGGGCGGCCAGCACGATGTCTTCCTTGCGGGCTTCGGCGGTCACCATCAACACCGGCAGGTGCTTCAGGTTCGGATCTTCCTTGATCGCCTTGAGCAGCTCGAAGCCGGTCATGTTCGGCATGTTGATGTCGCTGACCACGAAGTCGTACTTCGACTGCTTGAGCATGTTCAGCGCTTCGACGCCGTCTTCGGCTTCTTCGCAGTTGTTGTAGCCGATCTCCTTCAGGAGGCCACGCACGATGCGGCGCATGGTGGAGAAGTCGTCAACGACCAAGAATCTCATTTCAGTGCTCATGGCATTCCTCGCATTGCATCGGTGCCCTATCTGGGCGTGGGCGCCGAACTGGAGGAATCATTTTCACTCGCTTGTCCAGGCGCCGGGGCAGTTTCGTCGTCGATATCGGGAAGATTTTTCAAAACCGCGTCTTCTGCATCACGGTTCATCACGATGATACTGATCCGCCGGTTGGCCGGGCCCTTGGGGTCCTTGGTGTCCAGCAGCTTGCTGGAAGCGAGCCCCTGCACCCGCAGCATGCGCTCTTCGCTCAGGCCGCCCGCCACCATCTCGCGGCGCGAAGCATTGGCCCGGTCGGCCGAGAGCTCCCAATTGCTGTAGCCCTTGTCGCCCGCCGGGAATGGTGTGGCGTCGGTGTGCCCCTCGATGGTCAGCCGGTTGGGCACCTCGGTCAGCACATTGCCCAGTTCTCGCAGCAGCTCACGCATATAGGGTTTCACCACGGCGCTGCCGCTGTCGAACATGGGCCGGTTGTTCTCGTCGACGATCTGGATGCGCAGACCTTCCTTGGTCATGTCCAGCCGAATCTGCCCGCCCAGCGCCGAAAACCGAGGGTTATCCTTTAGCACCTCCTCGACCTTGCTCTTGAGCTCCTGCAGCCGCGTGCGCTCGGCACGGCGCTGCTCTTCCTTCAATGCGCGCAGATTGAAGGAAGAGCGCTTGGATTCGACGTCGCCTTCCTTGACCTGGCCGGACTGCCGGGTCAGGTCCTTGCCGCCGCCCTTGATCACGTGCGAGGCATCACCTGACCCCGAGCCGCCGGCCATGGCCACCTTCAGCGGCGACTGGAAGTAGTCGGCAATCCCCTTCTTGTCGCCTTCGGTGGTGGAGCCAAGCAGCCACATCAGCAGGAAGAAAGCCATCATGGCGGTCACGAAGTCGGCATAGGCGATCTTCCAGGCGCCGCCATGGGCGGCATGGCCGCCCTTCTTCACCCGCTTGATGATGATGGGTTGGAGCTTCTTGGCGTCACCAGCCATGTTTCAACTGTCCTTCCGTATTCCGTCGTCCGCTGGGCCGCCCCAAGGACGACGACTGCGAAGCATTGCGGGTCACTGCCCGCGAGGCTTCGCGCCCCCTCGGGGGGCCAACTGCGTACCCGCAGGCGAGGGGCTCACTATTTCTTCTTCACGTGAGCTTCGAGCTCGGCAAAGGTCGGGCGCTCTGTGGAATAGAGCACCTTGCGGCCGAACTCGATCGCAACCTGCGGGGCATAGCCTTGCATCGAGGCCAGCAGCGTGGTCTTGATGCACTGCAGCTCCTTGCCATCTTCGTCGACCTTGGATTCCAGCAGGCCGGCCAGCGGCTCGGCAAAGGCATAGGCCAGGAGAATGCCGAGGAAGGTACCGACCAGGGCCGAGCCGATCATGCCGCCCAGCACGGCCGGCGGCTGACCCACCGAGCCCATGGTGTTCACCACACCCAGCACGGCGGCCACGATGCCGAAGGCCGGCAGGCCGCCGGCCAGGCGCTGGATGGCCTGCACCGCCATGAAGGCCTCGTGGTGGTGGGTGTCAATCTCGTTGTCCATCAAGGATTCGATCTCATGGGCGTTCAGATTGCCGGAGACCATCATGCGCAGGTAGTCGGTGATGAACTCGGTGACATGATGGTCATGGCCCACCACCGGGTACTTCTGGAACAGCGGCGAGCTGTGCGGGTCTTCGACGTCCTTTTCAATCGACATCAGGCCTTCCTTGCGGGCCTTCTGCAGGATGTCGTAGAGCAGCGCCAGCAGCTCCATGTAGCGAGCCTTGGTGTACTTGCCGCCCTTGAAGCAGGTACCGAGGCCTTTCATGGTGGCCTTCATCACCTTGGGCGGATTGGTGGCCAGCATGCCGCCAATGGCTGCGCCGAAGATGGTGGTCATCTCGAAGGGCAGTGCATGCAGGATCACGGCGATGTTGCCTCCGTGGGCGATGTACACCCCGAAGATGCAGGCCATCGCGACCAGCCAACCGATGATTACGAACATTTGTGATTCAGGCTGTGTTGAGCTTCAGACGCGCCGCTCCCTTGAAGATGCGGCGCCGGCTTAGCGTTCATTTCGGCGCAATGCTTCATGACTTGAGTGTCGAGGGTCGCGCTGCGCCCCCATCCTCTCATCATTGCCTGATTTTGGGTCCAACTAGATGCGATAGACCCACAGTCGCCGCCCGTGATCAAGGTCAATCCTTGCATCGGGCTGGCGCTCGGCCACTTCAAAGTCCAGGCTGACCAGCCAGCTGCCGGGTGCCAGTTCGGCATGGGCCTTGTCCCAGGCCTGCGCCATGGACTCGGGCCGCTGGAACAGATAGACAAGCCGATAGGGACGCCAGTCCAGCGCCCACATATCGCCCTGGTGCACGTGAGCCCAAGGGCAGCGCAGACGACTGAGGAAGGCCAGGAGATGGCTCCACTCGACGCCCTCGACCCGGGCCTGCGGGTAGGCGCGGCGCAACGCCCGCAGGCCTGCGCCGAGGCCGCAGCCGGCGTCCAGGACCTTGTCATCCGCTTGGAGCGTGATTTGCTGGCTCAACTCATCCAGTGCACCCACAGGCGTCGGGAACAGCGGCGCGTCGCGCCAGCTGCGTTGCGGGTAGGCCAGCAGCAGCAAGCCCAGCGGCAGCAGCCAGGCCCAGGCCGGCAACAGGCCCTGGGCAGACACCAGCAGCGAAAGCGGAAAGCCCGCCGCGATGATCACGCGTCGCCAGCGCCGTGCATGTGGCCAGGCCAGTGCCAGGCCAAGCAGGCTGGCGGCAGCGAGGGCCAGCAGCAGCCCCTGCGACAGGAGCAGCCGGTACAAGAACCAGCAGGCCGCCCAGCTTGCAAGGGCGGCCAGCGGCCAGATCAGGGTGGAAGCCAAGGCTTCGAATCGTCGCTGTCAGTGCATCTGGATGGCGCCACTGGCGCGACCCTTGCCTGCGCGTGCGGGCGGGTTGCACAAGCCGCACACATAGTGGCGTGCCACCTCGTGCGGATGCGTCACAAACTGCCCTGCGCACTTGCTGCACCTGGTCATCGTCAGCATGCCGTTGTCCACGAACTTCACCAGGCGCCAGGCGCGGGTGACAGACAGCAGCTCTTCCAGTTGCTGAGCCCGTGTCTGCTCCTGATAGAGCTGGTAGGCCTTGATCACCGTGTCGATCTCATCCATCTCAGCCACCTTGTTCAGGTACTCGTGGATGTTCAGGAAAAGGCTGGCGTGGATATTGGGCTGCCAGGTCATGAACCAGTCGGTCGAGAACGGCAGCTGGCCCTTGGACGGGCTCTTGCCCGAGACTTCCTTGTACAGGCGCAAGAGGCGCTCATAGCTCAGGTCGGTCTCCGACTCCAGCACTTGCAGCCGCGCGCCCAGGTTGATCAGCGTCACCGCACGTTCGATCTGGCGGGCTTCGGTCAGGATGCTCTTTTGACGCATAGGACTATCTCTCTTCGTATTTGCGGGGCCAGCGCCGGGCCGCTCCCAAGCGGCCCCGCCGAGGCAGCCCATCGGGCTGCACCCCCTCGGGGGGTGGTCACGCGTACCCGCGTGACCGGGGGCTCACGGTTCAGGCGGCTTCGGAATGGCGGCCGGCCATCAGGATCGAAGCATGGAGACGGGAAACTTGATCGTTCGCTGCCGTCTTGCCGTGGCTGGTCAACAAGCCCCACACCAGGTCGTCATCCATGCGGAAGCGGCACAGCAAGGTGTTGCCGCTGGCAATCTTCATGACCTGTGCCGGCGACAGCGTCGCGATCAGCGTGGCCGTCTCTTCAGACACGCCCAGTCGGTACAGCGCCTGTTCGCGGTCGGCACGGATCAGGTTCTGAGCCAGCATCAGGTAATTCAGATTCGCTTCGCGGATCTCGGCAAGGATTTGGTCGGCATTCATGGGGCGGCTCCGTGGGGGTGTCTGGTTCCCATTGTGATGAGCCGAACTGGACCTACAAATCGGTCCAAATCTGCCCGCGCTGTCTCTCTTGCGGGCCGATCCTGTCAGTGCAATTCCTACAGGAACGTCCAGAAAGTCACGCTCTACTGCGGCCGCTCCAGGGCGTAGGCCAGCCGCAGCTGCCGAGCCTCCTCGTCGCGGCCGGTGCCCTCGAACAGCAAAGCCAGGTTGTGTGCGGCGAGATGGCTGCCCCGCCCTGCCACGGCGCCAGGCAGCTCCGGGTGCTCGCCCAGCTCCAGGCAACGCAGCCAGGCCTGTTCGATCATCGGAATCAGACCGGGGGCCTGCTCGGGCGCATCGGCCGCGCAGTCGAGCAGCACATCGCCCAGCACGAAGAAGAAGTCCGGTGATTCGCCGCAGCGCTGCAATTGCAGCTCGGCCAGGTTCATCGCCTCGTCATGACGCTTGAGTTTTTTCAGCGCGAACAGGTGGCGTGCCATCAGGTCGGGCCACCAGCCCTGTTCTTGCGCCCCCGCCTGCTCTGCGGCTCGCGCAAACGCGGCGGCGGCGGCTTCGTACTCTTCATAGACATCGGCATCCTTGCCGAGCTGGTAACTCAGGTAAGCGTCGTCAGGCGCTGCGGCCAGGGCCTGCTCCAGCAAGCGCCGGTTGCGGCCACGCTTGGCGGCGAGCCGCTCGGGCAGATAGCCGTCATGGCCGATGCGTATGGGCACGGGACGCACAGGCAATTCATGCTGCGGCTGTTCATGGATGGCGCCGGCATAGCGCACAGCGCCTGGCAGGACGCGGCTCAAGCGGCCCTGCGAGGCGCGCAGCTCGCCATCGAAGAACTGGTCTTCCAGGGCGATGCTGCCAATGAAGTCCGGCTTCATGTGGCGCAAGGCTTGAAGCGCCTCGCCACCGTCGATAAGCCATTCGTCGGCGTCGAGCACCAGATGCCAGTCGGCGTTCGCCAACGCCAGCGCGCGGTTGCGGGCCGCCGAGAAATCATTGACCCAGGTGAAATGCTCGACCCGTGCGCCGCAAGCCGCGGCCAAGGCCGGCGTGTCATCGACCGAGCCGGTGTCCAGCACCAGCATCCGGTCGACCCAGGGCGCCACGCTACGCAAAAGCCGCTCGATGTGAGCGGCTTCGTCACGAGCGATGACGACCAGGCAGGTGCTGGACATCAGGGACTGCATCTCTTCAGTGCATCTGGATGGCGCCACTGGCGCGACCCTTGCCTGCGCGTGCGGGCGGGTTGCACAAGCCGCACACATAGTGGCGTGCCACCTCGTGCGGATGCGTCACAAACTGCCCTGCGCACTTGCTGCACCTGGTCATCGTCAGCATGCCGTTGTCCACGAACTTCACCAGGCGCCAGGCGCGGGTGACAGACAGCAGCTCTTCCAGTTGCTGAGCCCGTGTCTGCTCCTGATAGAGCTGGTAGGCCTTGATCACCGTGTCGATCTCATCCATCTCAGCCACCTTGTTCAGGTACTCGTGGATGTTCAGGAAAAGGCTGGCGTGGATATTGGGCTGCCAGGTCATGAACCAGTCGGTCGAGAACGGCAGCTGGCCCTTGGACGGGCTCTTGCCCGAGACTTCCTTGTACAGGCGCAAGAGGCGCTCATAGCTCAGGTCGGTCTCCGACTCCAGCACTTGCAGCCGCGCGCCCAGGTTGATCAGCGTCACCGCACGTTCGATCTGGCGGGCTTCGGTCAGGATGCTCTTTTGACGCATAGGACTATCTCTCTTCGTATTTGCGGGGCCAGCGCCGGGCCGCTCCCAAGCGGCCCCGCCGAGGCAGCCCATCGGGCTGCACCCCCTCGGGGGGTGGTCACGCGTACCCGCGTGACCGGGGGCTCACGGTTCAGGCGGCTTCGGAATGGCGGCCGGCCATCAGGATCGAAGCATGGAGACGGGAAACTTGATCGTTCGCTGCCGTCTTGCCGTGGCTGGTCAACAAGCCCCACACCAGGTCGTCATCCATGCGGAAGCGGCACAGCAAGGTGTTGCCGCTGGCAATCTTCATGACCTGTGCCGGCGACAGCGTCGCGATCAGCGTGGCCGTCTCTTCAGACACGCCCAGTCGGTACAGCGCCTGTTCGCGGTCGGCACGGATCAGGTTCTGAGCCAGCATCAGGTAATTCAGATTCGCTTCGCGGATCTCGGCAAGGATTTGGTCGGCATTCATGGGGCGGCTCCGTGGGGGTGTCTGGTTCCCATTGTGGTGAGCCGAACTGGGCCCTCAAATCAGCCCAAATCTGCCTGAGCTGTCTCCGCCCGGCCGCGCCGCTTGTCAGGCAAGTTCCTACAAGCGTGTCGAGGATGTCACGAATCGACCGGGTCGTCGGGAAGGCCGCCGAAGTCGGCGCGCAGCATGCGGACCTTGTTTCGCTCATGCGGCGTGGTCTCGACCTTGCGTAGCACCACGCGCATGAAGGCGGCGCTTGGCTGCTCGCAGGCCTGGATGTTGTCGTCCAGCCAGGTGAACTCGATCAAGTCAAAGCGGTGCTCGAACCAGCCGAGGTACCAGAACCAGTCGCAGTAATAGCGCCAGCTGTTCTCGTTCATGGCCCTCACATGCGTCGGGTCCTGCCAGGCGCTGCTGGCACGCTCATAAGGAACTTCGATCTCGATCTCGCCACCGAGGCACAAGAGCTTGAGCAGATTGCCCATCAGGGCCGGCAGGTCGGGCACATGCTCCAGCACATTGTTGGCATAGATCAGTTCGATCTGGCCGGCAGCGAGCTGCAGCTCGCCGGCCAGCGGACTCCGCGCCCGCAGAGGCAGCTCCAGCGGCCGCGCCAGGTCCAGCACCAGGTCGGGCTGGGCCGATTCCAGAATATCCAGGTTCAGCCAGCCGGTCTTGTAATCCTTGCCGGAGCCGAGATTGAGCCAGGTGGGCTGCCAGACCTCGACGTTTCGCTCGGGCAGCGCCTTCTGCAGATGCTGCAGGGCCTGGGCATAGCTGGCCTGGGGATCCGCGGACTTGAAGCGCTGCAAGTGGTCGCGGCTGCGCTTGAAAAACTCAGCGCTGCCGAAATCCTGGGTGAAGAACTCGGCCATGGTCTCTTCATTGACCCAATGCACAGCATCTTCGAACGCGGCATGCGGCCGAGTCTCGGGGCCACGCTCGGCAATCACCGGCGTGCCGAGCGACAGGCAATGCGCAACCCGCGTCTGCTCGAAGCGGCTGCTGGCATAGAAGTGGGCATTGAAGACGGCTTTGGACAGGCGGATGTAGTCATCACGCTCCGGGCCATACAGCGGCGCATCAAACTGCGCCACGTTGACGCCGGCCGCCTCGATCTGCGCCAGCATGCGTGAGCGACGTTCGTTCAGCACGCCGAAGAACAGCAAGTCGATCGGGCGCTGCTCCAGTGGCACGGCTTCTGCAACGGCCAGGTATGGCGAGTACAGCAGCGGCAACAAGGGCGCCTGGTCTTGACCATAAGCGGCACGGTTGTCGGCGTCGTAGTCCAGTACGCAGGACTGGCGCAGCAGCTCGATGTAGTCGGCGCTCACGGCCGCCCCACCCTCGCCCAGTTGCTCCAGGTTCAGGAAGGCACACCGGTAGCGCCGGCACAACTCGGCGTCGAAGCCCAGGTGGGCGCCGAAGACGATATTGATCGCATCCTGGCGCAGCCGGTTCTTGGCCAGGCTGACCTCAGCGCCCAGGCGCCGGAACTGGTAGCGCAGGTAGCGCGCCTGGTCCAGAAAGCCCAGCGCGTGGATGTCACCTGCCGATTGCAGGATGCACAAATGAAGCGGGGTCACCGCGGGCCCGGCTTCGTGAGCGCTCAGGGGGCCGGACGGTGGCTGTTGCCAGCGGCAAGCTGGTTCAGCATGGCTTTCACTGCGGCCGGCAGCGGTGCGGGCGTGGCAGCCTCCAGGCGCTCCAGCTCGGTCTGGACCAGCACCAGCAGCTCGGGCGCCTCGGCCACCAGGCTTTGCAGCGCCTCACCCTGGGTCAGGCGGCGCATCACGTCGCGCGCTTCACCCAGTTGGCCGAGGCCCGACAGGGCGAAAGCCAGCGAATACAGGCTCGGGCCATGGTCGGGCGCAATGGCCAGCGCGCTGCGGGCATGCGAAGCGGCATGCGTCAGTTCACCGGCGCTGAGCAGCAGGGCTGCCATGTCGCTGAGCAGGTCATGGCTTTGCGGCTCATGCTGCAGTGCAGCCTGAAGCAGGTCCAGCCCGTGTCCCAGGCGGCCCTGACTCGCTTCAGCGAAGGCGGCGTTGCGGGCGGCCGCCAGCAACATCGCTGCTTCCTCACTGATTTCATCGCGACCTTGACGGCCGGCTGCGTTCTCACATGCTTGCATGGAAGTCTCCAAAAGTTGATCGGGGCCTCTCGCCGAACAAGATTCCAATGCATGCGCGGTGCGCGCGTATCGGCCACGATGGGGAGAACTTTAGGCAGCCCCCTGCCGTTCATTCGTGAGAAAAGCACCCATTCGCCCCCTGCTTATCAAAGCCTGTCCCTGCGCGCCCCTGCCGAAAACCATTCATGGCGGCGCGGTCCGGAGTTCCCTGGACCGCGAGCCTGTTTCAGCTACTCAATAGACGAACTCGCAACAGGACTGACAAAGACGCAGCAGGCAAGAGCTCCCCACCCCTCAAGCGCCCCACCCTGCCGGATCTGATGACGGCAATCTCGCTTCAGCACCCCGCTACAGGTGCATCCCACGGTGAAGCGAAGAACTGGCAGGAATGCACGGCGCTTATCGATTGATCGGCCTATTGACAAACAGCGCTCAAGTTCAGCGCTGGCTTGTCCGATACCCATTCCAACGGGTCTGGAAACAGACACGTGGTCCGGTAGAGAAGGCTCTGTTGGTCGGGTATCCGCAAGGATGCTGGATTGGTGAACTTGTCTGCTGGGCGGTATGGACATCGTTGGCCGGAAGGCCAGGGGTAGCCATGTCACGGGAGCCCGCAAGGGCGCTCGGTTCACGTCGGCCTTGTTCCGTGGGGGTACAGGCCACTGGTCCTAGCCATTCGTCTATGTAGCTGAAACAGGAGCAAATCATGCCCGCCGTCATCAATACCAACATCAATTCGCTGAATTCACAGCGAAACATCAACAACTCGCAGGCGGCGGTCTCCGTCGCCATGCAGCGCCTGTCCTCGGGTCTGCGCGTCAATTCCTCCAAGGACGACGCCGCCGGCCTGGCCATCGCCGAACGCATGAGCACCCAGGTGCGCGGCATGAACGTGGCGATGCGCAATGCCAACGACGGCATTTCGCTGGCGCAAACCGCTGAAGGCGCGCTGGCCAAGGTCGGCGACAACCTGCAGCGCATGCGTGAGCTGGCTGTGCAAGGCCGCAACGCCACCAACACCACGGCCGACCTCGGTTCGCTGGGCAAGGAATTCAAGGAACTGTCCAACGAAATCCTGCGCGTCACCGGCGGCACGACCTTCAACGGCCGCGCCATCCTGGCCGGCGACTCCGGCACGCAGACCTTCCAGATCGGCGCCAACACCACGGCCAATGACCGCGTGGACGTCGCCACCAAGAACATGAACACCGATGGCACCATCACGGCAGTCACCGGCGCCACGTTCGACGACACCATCGTCCAGGCCGACCTGGATACCATCATCGACGACATCGACACCGCGCTGGACACGGTCAACTCCGAACGCGCCGTGCTCGGCGCCTCGCAGAACCGCTTCGATGCCGTGATCTCGAACCTGCAGATCTCGGTGGAGAACCAGACGGCTGCCCGCAGCCGCATCATGGACGCCGACTTCGCTGCCGAAACTGCCAACCTGAGCCGCGCGCAGATTCTGCAGCAGGCCGGTACGGCAATGATCGCCCAGGCGAATCAGATGCCTCAGAACGTCCTGTCGCTTCTTCGATGACCCTGGGCCAGCCTCGCTGGCCCTGACCACGGCCGATGTCACTACGGAAGTAGTCACTCCGCCAGCCCAAGCACCCTGAGAACGCCGCCCGGCAAAAAATTGCCGGGCCGGCGTCGCCATGCAAGAAAGGATTTAAGTAGATCGAGGTGTCGTCGATAACACATCCAACGGGTCCGAAATGTTTGAGGACTGCGTTGTCCGGTCAGCCGGCCGATGGACATATTGGCTTGCCCTCAAGGCATTCCTTATTGAAGTTAGGCAGGACGCGGACGGTAGGAGGCCAGGCGCAAGCCATGGTCGTACCGGCAAGGCTTCTTCCCTGTGGAGACGGCCGAGTTATCGAACCGCAAGAAGGCTACCCGAGTACCGGACAAGTACCCGAAACCTTAGACACCGAAAGGATTGAAAATGCCTGCGATCATCAATACCAACCTGGCTTCGCTGAACGCTCAGCGCAATCAGGCTTCTTCTCAGCTCTCGATGGCCACATCGATGCAGCGCCTGTCTTCCGGCATGCGCGTCAACTCCGCCAAGGACGACGCCGCCGGCCTCGCGATTGCAGAGCGAATGAACACCCAGGTTCGCGGCATGACCGTCGCGATCCGCAATGCCAACGACGGCATTTCGCTGGCCCAGACGGCTGAAGGCGCGCTCTCCAAAGTGGGCGACGCACTGCAGCGCATGCGTGAACTGGCCGTGCAGGGCCGCAACGCGACCAACACCACCACCGACATCGGCTCACTGGGCAAGGAATTCGCCGAACTCTCCAAGGAAATCGTCCGCGTCACCGGCGGCACGACCTTCAACGGCAAGGCGATCCTGGCCGCCGACTCCGGCACGCAGACCTTCCAGATTGGCGCCAACACGACAGCCAACGACCGCGTCGACGTGGTCACCCGGGATATGACGGCTGACGCCACGATCACGGCGGTCACCGGCGCAACGTTCGACGACACCACGGTGGGCACCGACCTGGACACCATCATCCAGAACATCGACCTGGCACTGGACACCACCAACTCCGAGCGCGCCGTGCTGGGTGCCTCGCAGAACCGCTTTGACGCGGTGATCTCCAACCTGCAGATCTCGGTGGAAAACCAGACCGCCGCCCGCAGCCGCATCATGGATGCGGACTTCGCCTCGGAAACCGCCAACCTGAGCCGCGCGCAGATCCTGCAGCAAGCCGGTACGGCCATGATTTCGCAGGCCAACCAGCAACCGCAGCAAGTGCTGCGTCTGCTGCAGTAAGGCGCGGCAGGGGTCGCGCGCGTCGCACGCGATCCAGCTAGCAAAAGCGCAGGAAGTGTTGGGCACCGACCTCAAGGTCGGGGCCTGACGCTTCCTTTTTGGCCGTGATTTAGGCGCTTGATCGGGCTTTTGAAAAATTTGAGCACTCGCAGAATTCAGTCATCGGGTAGGTGGAATCCTGCCTCCCGGCCTGAATTTGCAGGAGTGCTGAAATGCCCCAGACCATTAACACGAACATTGCCTCGATCAACGCGCAGCGGAACCTGAACAACTCTCAGGGCTCCCTGGCCGTGGCGATGCAGCGCCTGTCATCCGGCATGCGCGTCAATTCGGCCAAGGATGACGCGGCCGGCTTGGCGATTGCCGAGCGGATGAACGCCCAGGTGCGCGGCATGAACGTGGCGATCCGCAATGCCAACGACGGCATCTCGCTGGCGCAGACGGCTGAAGGCGCGCTGGCCAAGGTCAGCGATACCTTGCAGCGGATGCGCGAACTGGCGGTGCAGGCACGCAATGCCACCAACACAAGCGCGGACCGCAAGAGCCTGGGCAAGGAATACCAGGAACTGGCCAAGGAAATCCAGCGCGTGATCGCCGGCACCACCTTCAACGGCAAGACCATTCTGGGTGCGGACGCGGCAACACCGCAGACCTTCCAGGTCGGCCCGAACACCTCGGTCAACGACACCATCGACGTGACGACGGTCGACCTGACGGTCGATCCGACCATCATCGCGATCACCGACCCGACGATCTCGACCATCGACGACACCTCCGACCCGACGACGCTGGGCGCCGTGATCGACGCGATCGACCTGGCGATCAACACGGCCAGCGAGCAGCGAGCGGCACTGGGTGCGACGCAGAACCGCTTCGAGGCCGTGATCTCGAACCTGATGATCTCGGTCGAGAACCAGAGCGCGGCACGCAGCCGCATCATGGACGCCGACTACGCGGCTGAAACCTCGGCCCTCTCCCGCTCGCAGATCCTGCAGCAGGCTGGCAATGCCATGGTGGCCCAGGCCAACCAGTTGCCTCAGCAAGTGCTTTCGCTGCTGCGCAACGGCTGATCGCCCGCAGCAATCGCGCCCTTTGCGGCAAACTGACGGGCCGGCCAAAAACCGGCCTAAAGTTTTTTCAGGACTGGTCGATAAAAGCCTCAACACCGGCAACCGCCCGGGGTCCTGGCACCTGCCATGCCCTCGAGACGCTGGAGAACTCTCATGGCAACCATCACATCAGCAGGCATAGGCAGCGGCCTGGACATCGAATCCCTGATCACCAAGCTGGTGGCAGCCGAGCGCGCGCCCATTACCCAGCTGGCGACCCGCACAGACACCTTAAAGACCCAGCTGTCGGTGTATGGCAAGCTGCAAAGCGCCTTCTCGACGCTGCGCGACTCGGCACTCAAACTGTCTCGTCCAGAAACCTGGCAGGCCAGCCTGGCCTCTTCCACTGACTCGACCAGCGTGGCCGTCACGGCCGGCTCCAGCACCACCTCCGGCAAGTTCGCCGTCTCCGTTTCCAAGCTGGCGGCCTCGCAGACCTTGTCCAGCAAGGTGCTGCCATCAGCGCCCGCCACCATTGGCAACGGCAACATCACCATCGAGCTGGGCAGCTGGAACAGCGACCAGACTGAGTTCACCACCAAGGCGGGCAGCACTGCGGTCACGATCGAGATCGCCCCGGGCGAAGACCAACTGACCCAGATCCGCGACAAGATCAATGCGGCCAAGGCCGGCGTGGTTGCCTCGGTGGTGACAGACGCTTCGGGCTCGCGCCTGGTGATGCGCTCCAGCGAAACCGGCCAGACCAATGCCTTCCGCATCAGCGTGGGCGATGCCGATGGCATCAATGGCGACGATTCCGGGCTGTCGGCACTGGCCTACGACCCCAGCGTTGGTGTCAGCTCGATGGCGCTGAACCTGGCCGCGGCCAACGCGATGGCGGTGCTCAACGGCGTGGCGGTCGAGTCCGAAAGCAACACGATGAAGGACGCCATCGACGGCCTCAACATCACGCTGCTCAAGCCCACCACGGCCGATGTGACGCTGAGCGTCGACCAGGACAAGGACGGCATCAAGAAGGCGATCAACGAATTCGTCACCAACTACAACGCCGCGGTCACGATGCTGCGCGACCAGACCAAGTACGACGCCAGCAACAAGACTGCCGGAACGCTGCAGGGCGACTCGACCGCAACCAGCTTGCAGAACCAGTTGCGCGGCCTCGCCGGCAGCGGCACCACGCTTGGCGGCAGCGGCCTGGGCCGCTTTTCCGACCTGGGTCTGGACCCGGGGTCGGACGGCCTGATCAAGGTCAACGACACCAAGCTGACGAAGGCGTTGGCCAATCTGGACCAGGTCAAGGGCTTTTTTGCCGGCGTGGATACGACCGATGCCAGCAACAGCGGCCTGGCCGTGCGCTTCCGCACGCTGACCGACAAGCTGCTGAGCACCGACGGCAGCCTGACCAGCCGCCAGGCCGGCTTGCAAACCCGCATCAACAACAACGGCAAGCAGGCCGACAAGATGGAAGACCGGGTCAGCCTGACCGAAGCGCGGCTGCGCGCACGTTATACAGCGCTGGACACGCAGATGAGCAAGCTGACCAGCCTGTCCAACTATGTGACGCAGCAGATGGCACTGCTCAACAAGAGCAGCTGAGTCCGCCTGAAGCTTCGAGGCCGCGCCGTGCCAACTCCGTCACCAACCCGGCCCTGCCGGGTTTTTTTGCGCCGGAAATGCGGGGCAATCCCGGCAATGGCCTCCCTCAAGTTTGCCGCTCGTGAGCCGAAAATCCTCTCAAGACGCTCTCAACCCGGCCACTCGGAAAGCTAAGAAAAATGTACGGCAATGCCTCTCCCTTTGCCTCGCGCGCCCATCGGGCCAGCCACCTCTACAACAAGGTCGGCGTCGAGACCGACGTGCTCAGCGCCAGCCCGCACCGCCTGGTGGCAATGCTTTTCGACGGCCTGTTCGACGCAATGAACCAGGGCCTGGGTGCGATCCATGCAGGCAACACGGAGCTGAAGAACCGTTCGCTGAGCCGGGCCGTGCGCATCCTTGACGAAGGCCTGAAGGCCGGGCTCAAGCTGGAAGCCGGCCCGTTGGCCACCGACCTGCGTGACCTCTATGTCTACACCTGTGGACGCCTCACTCATGCAAATTTGCACAGCGATGCCAGCGCCGTTGAGGAATGCCAGCGTCTGCTGCAACCGATCCGCGAAGCCTGGGCTAGCATTGCTCCAAGCGCCGCACATGCACGTGCGGCAGCCTGATGCCAGGTAGTCAGACAGCGCCCTTCATTCACCCAGAATCCAGCGGACGTTCCATGAACACCCACCTTCTCAGCTATTACGAAGCCATCGAGCAGGCCAGTGCCGACATGCTCTCGGCCGCCCGCACCGGCAACTGGGACGAAGTCGTCAAGCTCGAAGGCGCTTGCGTGCTGTTGATTTCGCAGCTCAAGCACGCGGCCTCGCAGGCGGCCCTGCAGCCGGAAGAGTCGAAGCTGAAAACGCGCATCATGCAGCGTATCCTCCTGAACGACGCCGAGATCCGTCACCTGGCCGAACCCTGGCTGGAAGACCTCGACCAAGTATTGGCCGGCAAGAACAAGACGGTTCACTGAACCGGGAAAGCGCATCCTCCAGGCATGCCTGATGCCAACCCGTCGTCTGAGGCCGGCGTCGACACAGTCGACGTCGGCTCTTTTCGTCTCGATGCGACCCTCGAGATCCAGACCCTGCTGCGCGAGCTGCAGGCCCAACGCACACCGCTGACCCTCAGCACGCCGACTGGGGAAAGCTGCAAGGCCCTGCTCGTCGAGGTGGATGCGCGCCGGGGCGTGATCGACCTGGACAGCAGTGCCAGCCCCGAGCACCTGCGCACGCTGCTGGCCAGCGACGAGGTCCAGGCCCAAGCCTTTCTGGACAACATCAGGCTGCAGTTCGACGTCGACGGCCTGGTGCTGGTGCAAGGCAGCGCCGGCGCCATGCTGCAAGCCAATCTGCCCAGCCCGCTGTTTCGTTTCCAGCGCCGCCAGGCCTACCGGGTGCAACCGACGGGTAGCGCCTATCCCTTCGCCAAGTTCGAGCACCCCGACCCTGCCATCGGCCTTTTGCGCCTCCGAGTGCTGGACGTGAGCATTGGCGGCCTCGCCCTGCTTCTGCCGCCGGAGCTGCCGCCGCTGGAACCGGGTGCACTGATCGAGCTGGCACGCCTGGAGCTGGACCGGGATACCCGGCTGGAAACCAGTCTGCGGTTGCAGCACGTCAGCTCGCTGCAGAACCCGGCCGAGTTCGTGCAGTTGGGCTGCGCCTTCGTGCAGCTGCCACCGCTCTCGCTGCGCGATCTGCAGCGCTTCATCGACCAGACCCAGAAGCGGCGCCGCCTCTTGCAGCGCAAGATCTGATGAGCCGCCCACGCCACGCCGGATTCACACTGATGGAGGTCGCCATCGTGCTGGCTGTGGCGGCGATATTGCTCGCCGTGGCGGTGCCCAACTACCAGCGCATGCAGGAGCGTCAGCGCATGCGGCTGGCGGCCGAGTCCCTGCAGCGGGACTTCCAGCTGGCGCACAGCCAGAGCAGCAAGGTCGGCCCGGTGTTCTTCAACTTCAAGCACGAAGGCCAGGCATGGTGCTGGGGCGCCAACAGCACAACGCCCTGCAACTGCCTGAAGGAACGCTGCAACGTGATCTCGCAGCGCAGTCAGGACTGGCCGGGCGTCTGGATGGTGTATTCCAGCGATGCGCAGTTCGAGGCGGGCCTGGGCCGCGCCGTCGAGCATGGCCCGACCGAGTTCTCGACCAAGCATGGTGGCCAGGTACGGGTGCAGCTCAATGCGCTGGGCCGCGCCTCGCTGTGCGGCAAGGATGCGCCCAAGTCGGCGCCTTGTTGAGACCGCTCTACACCTGCATGTTCATGATCTCGGAATAGGCGGAAACCAGCCTGTTCCGGACCTGCAGGGTCGCCTGGAAGCCAATCTGGGCCTTTTGCATCGCCACCATCGTCTCTTCAAGACTGATGGTGGGGTTGTCGAGCTGCACCTCGCGCTGCAGCCGGCCAGCCTCGTTCTGGGCTGCACTGAC
Source organism: Paucibacter sp. JuS9 (assembly GCF_044043925.2). Classification (NCBI taxonomy): domain Bacteria; kingdom Pseudomonadati; phylum Pseudomonadota; class Betaproteobacteria; order Burkholderiales; family Sphaerotilaceae; genus Roseateles; species Paucibacter sp. JuS9. The sequence continues at coordinate 1,099,460 of NZ_CP194172.1, read as the reverse complement.
GCCCTTCATCGCCTGGCTCATGGCATCGGCAAAGCTGGTGCCGCCCACAGGCTTGGCCGTCGCCAGGGGCTGACCGGTTGGGGTCAGTCCGGCGCGTGCGGCAGCTTGGGCGAAATCGAAAGGTTTGAGCTTGAGGTCCATGGCCTGCTCCTGCCAAGGGTGGCAAGGTGAGGCAATGGTAGGCAGGACTGCGCCCGTCTAAGGTGGGAACTGCGCTCGCTTCATCGGCCTGTTCCCGGCTTTCTTGAGGGGACATTTCTAAATAATCGGCACCAGCGGGAGCATGCTGTCCAAGGCCCGCGAAAACTGCAGCCTCTCATGGATAACGCCCTCAGCCCCAACCTCAACGCCGCTGGCAACGTGATCGAAGCCGAACCGGCCCAGCCCGGGTTTGCAGCGCGCGTGTCTGCCATGCCGCTGCGCTCCAAGCTGAGCTTCGTGGCCGGTCTGGCCGCGCTGGCCGCTGCCGTTCTGGCCATGACGCTGTGGTCCAGCCAGGGCGATTTCCGACCGGTCTTCTCCGGCCTGTCCGACAAGGACGGCGGCGCCGTCATCGCCCAGTTGGCCGCGATGAACGTGCCCTATCGCAACGAGCCTGGCGGCACCATCCTCGTGCCGGCAGCCCAGGTCTATGACGTGCGGATGAAGCTGGCTTCGGCCGGCTTGCCCAAGGGCAGCACGGTCGGCTTCGAACTGATGGACAAGACCTCCATCGGCCAGACCCAGTTCAACGAGCGGCTGAACTTCCAGCGAGCTCTCGAGGGCGAGCTGACCCGCACCATCACCGCCCTGGCCGATGTGGCCGACGCCCGCGTGCACCTGGCCATGCCGCAGCAGAACGGCTTCTTCCGCGAGCAGCAAAAGCCCAGCGCCTCGGTGATGCTGACCTTGCGCGGAGGCCGCACGCTGGACCGCGCCCAGGTGGCCGGCATCGTGCACCTGGTCTCGGCTTCGGTGCCTGAGCTCAACCCCAAGGCCGTCAGCGTGCTGGACCACACCGGCGCGCTGATCTCCACGCCGCCGGAGACCGGCAGCGGCCTCGACAGCCAGCAACTGCAATACAAGCAGCAGGTCGAAGCCAACCTGAACAAGCGCATCTACGAGCTGCTGGAGCCTGTGGTCGGCCGAGACAACCTGCGCGCGACGGTCACCGCCGATGTGGACTTCTCGCAGACCGAGTCGACCGCCGAGGAATACAAGCCCAACCAGGGCCAGAACGCCAGCGCCGCGGTGCGGGTGCAGCAGAGCAGCGAATCGAACAACGCCACGCCGCAACAGCCCACCGGTGTGCCCGGCGCCGCGACCAATCAGCCGCCCGTGCCGGCCACGGCGCCGATCAATGGCGCCTCCGCGCCGCTGCAGGCCACGCAAGGAGGTGCTGGCAACAACAGCTCACGCCGCGATGCCTCGACCCAGTACGAGCTCGACAAGACGGTGCGCGTGACCCGCAACGCCACCGGCAATCTGCGCCGCCTGAATGCCGCCGTGGTCGTCAACCATCGCACGACGGTCGACCCCAAGGGCAAGTCCACCAGCGCCGCCCTGCCCCAGGCCGAGCTGGACAAGCTGAACGAACTCGTCAAGGAGGCGCTCGGTTTCAATGCCGACCGTGGAGACTCGGTGAAAGTGGTCAGCGCACCCTTCATCCAGGAAAAGATCGACGTTGTCGAAGTGCCGGTCTGGAAACAGCCCTGGCTGCTGGACCTGCTGCGCGCCGCCGTTGTGCCCGCAGCGCTCGTGATCGTGGCCCTGATCGCCGTGTTCGGCATGGTGCGCCCGGCCATCCGCGCCGTGAATCCGCCCGCGCCGGAAGTGGTGGCCGGCGCGGATACTGCCGGCAATCAGCTGAACGCCGTGGTCGACGACGAGAACGCCCTGCCCGATGGCATGGTGCAGCTGCCGCAGCTGGAAGCCCCCCTGCACAATGAGAAGCTCGAACGCGCCCGGCAACTGGCGCGGGAGAACCCGGTGGCCGTCGCGAACATCATGCGCGACTGGATTGCCGGCACCGCCTGAGCCCGAAGAAAGCAGCGACCATGGACGAACAAGGCATAGAAGACGCAGCCATCTTTCTGATGTCACTCGGAGAGGAAGAAGCCTCCGAGGTCTTCAAGCATCTGCAGCCCAAGGAAGTGCAAAGGCTGGGCGAGACCATCGCCAAGCTCAAGGTGATCCCGCGCGAGAAGGTCGAACAGGTCCTGAACCGCTTCGATGCCGTGGCGGAAACGCAGAGCATGCTGGTCGCAGACACCGACGAATATGTGCGTACCGTCCTGCGCAAGGCCTTGGGCGACGACAAGGCGAACCTCTTGATCGACCGCATCCTGCAGGGCAGCGATGTGTCCTCGATCGAAAGCCTGAAGTGGATGGACTCGGGCTCGGTGGCCGAGCTCCTGCGCAACGAGCATCCACAGATCATCGCGGCGGTGCTCTCGCACCTCGACCATGACCAGACCAGCTCGGTCTTGAAGGTGTTCACCGAACGCCAGCGCAACGAGGTGCTGATCCGCATCGCCACGCTGGACGGCATCCAGCCCACGGCCCTGAAAGACCTGAACGAAGTCATGAGCCAGCTGCTGGCCGGCGGCGAGCGCATGAAGAAGAGCTCGCTGGGCGGCGTGAAGACCGCGGCCGAGATCATCAACATGATGGGCAGCAGCGTCGAAGCGTCCGTGCTCGACTACATCCGCGAGGCCGACTCCGATCTGGCCCAGAAGATCATGGACAACATGTTCACTTTCGACGATCTCGAGAAGATCGACGACAAGGGCATCCAGGCCGTGCTCAAGGAAGTGCAGAGCGAATCGCTCGTGGTCGCCCTCAAGGGTGCCAACGCCGAGCTGCGCGAGAAGGTGTTCCGCAATATGTCCACGCGTGCGGCCGAAACGCTGCGCGAAGACCTGGACACGCGCGGCCCCGTGCGGCTCTCCGAGGTCGAGTCCGAGCAGAAGGAAATGCTCAAGATCGTTCGCCGCCTGGTGGACGAAGGCCAGATCGTCCTGGTGGGCGGTGGCGACGACCAGTTCGTCTGAGGCTGAATGCAGATGGTCACCAGAGCTCCACGCCAAGTGCCACCGCCGGAACGCCGGACGGGCGAGGAGAGGCGCGAGACCTATGCCCGCTTCATTCCGCGCGAAGAGCTCAGCGGCTTCGCGGCCTGGAGCCCGGACGCGCTCAGCGGCAAGCCCGCCAATCCGCGCGGTGGCCCCGGCGTCAGCGCCCCTGCGGCAGCACCGGCGCCGGCCGCGGTCCCGCCGGCGCCGCCCGAGCCCGATCTGCATGAGCAGCTGCATGCCGCTCGCCAGGCCGGCTATCAGGATGGCTATCGCGATGGCATGGCCGCGCTGGATGCCTTCAAGCACAGCTTCGCCACGCAGATGAGCGCCCAGATCGGCAAGCTGGTCAGCGGCTTCGATGCCGAGCTGCTGGAGCTGGAAGGCCAGATGAGCGAGACACTGGCGCGTTGCGCCGTCGAGCTGGCCCGCCAGGTGGTGCGCAGCGAACTCAAGCAGAACCCCGAATTGATCGCCCGCGTCGCGCACGACGCGGTCGAGGCGCTCCTGCTGTCCGCCCGCCATGTTCGTGTGCGCGTGAACCCGGCCGACCTGCCCCTCGTGCAGGACGGTGCCGGTGAAGAGATGCGGGCCCGCGAGGCGCAAGTCATTCCCGACCCGGAAGTCGCCCGCGGCGGCTGCAAGGTCGACTCCGACATCTCCAGCGTCGATGCAACGATGGCAACGCGCTGGCAGCAAGCCGTGGCTGCGATGGGCCAGAGCTCGCTTTGGGAAGACCGGCGCGGCGGCACGGCCGGCGACGCAGGGGGCGAGGAATGAGCGCGCGGGCTGAGCGCTGGACAAGGTATCTGGAAGACCTCCAGGCCTTCGCCGCCAACCCGGTGCCGCTGGAGCCGCAAGGCAAGCTGGTGCGCGTGGCCGGCATGGTGCTGGAAGCGACCGGCGTGCGCGTGCCCGTCGGCTCGGTCTGCGAAATCCACATGCCCAGCACGAGCGCCAACCCGCGCCGCGGCAGTGCGCCGGTCAAGGCCGAGGTGGTGGGCTTCTCGGGCGATCGGGCCTATCTGATGCCGACGGACGAAGTGCAAGGCCTGTCCAGCGGCGCTCTGGTGCTGCCGCGCATCGGCCCGGCACAGGCGCCACAGCTTGGCCATCCTCAGCATCTCTGGCGCCGGGGCGAAGACCGCGGCCTGCATCTGCCCATGGGCGATGGCCTCCTGGGCCGCGTCGTCGATTCGCATGGCCATCCGCTGGACCGGAAGGGCCCGCTGGAGCTGGTGCAGGACGAGCCGATGATCCGCCGCCCGATCAACGCCATGGACCGCGAACCGATCCGTACGCCGCTGGACACTGGCGTGCGCGCCATCAATGCCATGCTCACCGTCGGCCGCGGCCAGCGCCTGGGCCTGTTTGCCGGCACAGGCGTCGGCAAGTCGGTGCTGCTGGGCATGATGGCCCGCTACACGCAGGCGGACGTGATCGTGGTCGGCCTGATCGGCGAACGCGGTCGCGAAGTGAAGGAATTCATCGAAGACATCCTCGGCGAGGAAGGCCTGCAACGCTCGGTCGTCGTGGCCGCGCCGGCTGATGCGCCGCCGCTGGTGCGCATGCAGGGCGCGACCTACGCCACCGCGATTGCCGAGCATTTCCGCGACCGTGGACAGCATGTGCTGCTCCTGATGGATTCGCTGACCCGCTATGCGATGGCACAGCGCGAGATCGCCCTGGCCATCGGCGAGCCGCCGGCCACCAAGGGCTATCCTCCCTCCTGTTTCGCCAAGCTGCCTCAACTCGTTGAGCGCAGCGGCAATGGCCTGTATGGCGAGGGCTCGATCACGGCCTTCTACACCGTGCTGTCCGAGGGCGACGATCAGCAGGACCCGATTGCGGACGCCGCCCGAGGCATCCTGGACGGCCATATCGTGCTGTCCCGTGAGCTGGCCGAAGCCGGCCATTACCCGGCGATTGACATCGAACGTTCGATTTCACGGGTGATGACCAATGTGGCCAAGCAGCCGCATGTGGAAGCGGCGCGCCGTTTCCGCCAGTTGCTGGCCAAGTTCAACAAGGCTCGCGACCTGATCCAGCTGGGCGCCTACCAGGCAGGCAACGACCCGGACCTGGACACGGCCGTGCGCCTGCATCCCGAAATGAATCGCTTGCTACAGCAGGACATGCACAGCGCGGCCCCCTTGGCCGGCAGCATTTCACAGCTGGGCCAAGTGATTCTTCAAGCTTGAGTCAGAACTGGCCGATAAGCCAAGAAGGAGATCTCCGTCATGAGCGCCAGCCAGAACCTGTCGGCCCTGTTGATACTGCTCGAGCGTGCCGAAGTTGAGCGCGATGAAGCCCTGCAGGCCTTGCAGCAGGCGCGCGCGCGCGCGGACGCCGCCCGCATGCAGGCCAACCAGCTGACCGACTACCGGCAGGAATACCAGCAGCGGTGGACCCAGCAATTCGCACAACGAACCACGGTCGACATCCTGGGCTGCTACCAGACCTTCGGCAACCGCCTGGACCAGGCCATCACCAGCCAGGGCAATGTCGCCAGCCATGCGGAAACGCATCTGGCCACGGCCCAGGCCCTGGTGCGCGAGCGCGAGCTGCGCGTGGCCTCGGTGCGCAAGCTGATCGAGCGCCGGCGTCTGGAGCAGATGCGCGGCCTGCTACGCCAGGAACAGAAGGCCACCGACGAGCAGGCCGCCCGCGCCGCGCTGACGGCCTATGGGCCCGCGATGCGCCTGTCAGCGTGATTGGCCCGAGTCGCCCGAGTCGCCCGAGTCGCCCGATTGGCCTGATGCCCCGCAGTCGCGCCCCAACAAGGATCTCCCCATGAGCAGTACAACACCCAGCACCCAGGCGGGCAACCGCCCCAACACCGCGCTCTTGCCCACCTTGGGCCTGGGCGGCAGCGCTCGCGCCGGCAATGGCACTGAAGGTGGCGGAGCCGCCTTCTCCGAGCTGCTGCGCGAGAAGATTGCCGCACCCAAGCAGGAAGCCCCCAAGGCTGCCAGCCCGGCGCCCGCGCCGGCTCAGGCTCAAACGCAAGCCAAAGCGCCAACCCAGCCTGGAGGCAAAGCACGCAAGGCCGAGGCCGAAGCAGCCGAGCAGACCCAAGCCGGCGACGCTGCTGAAGCCAGCGCTGAGGGTCAGGATCAAACCGCCATCGCCCAGGACAACGGCACTGCCGAGACACAGGTCGATCCGCGCAATCGCAAGGCCGCCAAGACAGCGGTCATGACGCAGCTCAAGCCAGGCAGCGAGGCGGCCCAGGCTCGGCAAGTGCCTGATGAGCCGCTGAAGCTGACCTGCGCCGCCGACGAGGCAGCTGTCGAGCCGGCCATCGACGCCGGCGACGATCTGCCACTTGATGAAGCAGTGGCTGCCGGCGCCAGCGTGGCGCAAGCCATTCTGCAAATGCTCAACACGCCGGCCGCAGCGCCGCTGAAAACTGTGGCCAATGGCACCGCTGCCGATCCCGATGCCACAGAGGCGCTGCCTCAGTCATCGGCGGCGGGCGCATCGGCCTTGCCGGTCACGGCCCAAGACCTCAGCCTGCCCGCCACCGCCGTGGCGCAAGCCAAGGATGCCGCCGCCGCAGGCACCAGCCAGCTGCAACTCACAGACACCTTCCAGGGTCAGGCGCTGGCCGCGGGTGAATCCCGGCCGGCCCGCACCGCGGAAGCGCTCACGGCCCCAGGCGCCCAAGCGCCAGCCGGCAGCCCGGGCAGCTTTGCGGCTCATCTGCAAGCACTGAGCAACCCACGTTCGGCGCAAGCCGCCGGCAGCAGCGCGCCAGCACCGGTCGCGCTGGCTCAGCCGCTGCACAGCCCGGAGTTCGCGCCCGCCATGTCGGCCCGCCTGGCCTTGCTGGCCGCGGAAGGAGTGCAGCAGGCGCAATTGCAGCTCAACCCGGCCGAGATGGGTCCGGTGTCGGTACAGATCACGGTTGAAGGGCAGCAGGCGCAGATTGCCTTCCATGCCGTGCAGGCCGATACCCGCCACGTGCTGGAGCAAAGCCTGCCCGAGCTGGCGGCAGCCTTGCGCGATCAAGGCCTGACGCTCAGTGGCGGCGGCGTGTTCGAGCAAAGCCAGCAGCAAGCCCGTGAACAGGCCCAGCAGAGCACATCCGGTTCGAGCCTGGCCGGCCAAAGCAACTTGAACGGCCTGCCCAGCGACGCCGAACTGCTGTCGGCCCAGGCGGGCAGCCGTACCCCGCCTCCTCGCAGCCGAGGCGTTCTGGACCTCTACGCCTAAGGTTTTCATGCAGGGCGACTCATAACTGAGTGCTTTGCCCTGTTATTTTTTGCATCCACTAAGCTGGAGTTTTCAATAATCGGGTCAGGCTCACCCATCCTCACGCCTTCGCGTGATGCCGTGAGCCCGAACCAGGAGCCCAATCAATGGCAACAGCCGCCGCCGAGACCGCAGCCGCACCCGCAGGGAGTGGCAAGAAAAAGCTGATCATCATCGTGGTCGGCGTGTTGGTGCTCGTCCTCGTTGCAGCCGGTGCCTTCCTGGTGCTGAAGAAGAAGCCGCCGGCCGAGGGCGAAGACGGCGAGGAAGCAGCAGCCGAATCTCATGCGCCGGCCGCCGCCCACAAGGTCGACCCCAGCCATCCGCCGGTCTTCGTGCCGCTGGACCCGTTCACGGTCAACCTGGCCGACAAGGACGTGGACCGCTTCGCTCAAGTCGGCGTGACCCTGGAAGTGGGTGACGCCAAGATCGCCGACCAGGTCAAGGCCTATATGCCGGCGATCCGCAGCAACATCCTGATGGTGCTCTCGCACAAGACCTCGGCGGATCTCCTGAGCCGCGAGGGCAAGGAAAAGCTGGCCAAGGAAATCATGCGCGAGTCGGTGCGGCCGATGGGTATTGAACTGCCTGACGAAGACGAGGAAGCAGAAGCCGACACAACGCCGAAGAAAAAGAAGAAGAAAAAGCCGGTCGTGGTCAGCCCGGTCAATCAGGTGCTGTTCTCCAACTTCATCGTCCAGTAATGACAACCCCCGCTGACTTCGTCATCTGCCCCCCGAGGGGGCCGGGCCTCACCTTGGGGCGGCCCGGCGGTTCGTCCCGTGAGTCGGAAGGCGCGACGCCATGAATCAGCAAATCCTCTCGCAAGACGAAGTTGATGCACTGCTGCAGGGCATCACCGGTGAGAGCCAGAAGCTCGAAGCCGAAGAAGTCCAGCAGGGGGGCATCCGCGACTACAACCTGGCCAGCCAGGAGCGGATTGTTCGTGGGCGCATGCCCACGATGGAAATCATCAACGAGCGCTTCGCTCGCAACATCCGCGTCGGCCTGTTCAACTTCATCCGCAAGAGCCCGGAAGTCGCCATCGGCGGCATCAAGGTGCAGAAGTACAGCGCCTTCCTACGCGAGATCGTGGTGCCGACGAACTTCAACATCGTCTCGGTCAAGCCGCTGCGCGGCTCCGGGCTGATCGTCTGCGACCCGACGCTCGTGTTCGCAGTGATCGATTCGCTGTTCGGAGGCATCGGCAAGTTCCACGCGCGCATCGAAGGTCGCGACTTCTCGGCCACCGAGCAGCGCGTGATCCTGCGCCTCGTGGAAGTGATCTGCGCCGAGTACAAGAAGGCCTGGACCGGCATCTATCCGCTGGAGCTGGAGTACCAGCGCTCGGAGATGCAGCCGCAGTTCGCCACCATTGCCACGCCGAGCGAAATCGTCGTCTCGACCTCGTTCACGCTGGAAATCGGCGAGACCAGCGGCACCGTTTATTTCTGCGTGCCCTACTCGACGCTGGAGCCGATCCGCGACGTTCTCTACTCCACCACGGTGGGCGATTCGACCGAGCCCGACCGCCGCTGGGTCAACCTGCTCAAGCACCAGATCCAGGCCGCCCAGGTCGAGCTGGTGGCGGAGCTGGGCACGGCGCCATCCACGGTGGAGCAGATGCTCGCATTCAAGCCCGGCGACTTCATTGAGCTGGACCTGGAACAACTGATCAAGGCCAAGGTCGATGGCGTGCCGGTGTTCGACTGCCACTACGGCACCTCGAACGGCAAATACGCACTGAAGGTCGAAAACATGCTGACCGGTCCTGACCAGGGCTGGCTGGGAGCACGCAATGCCTGATACCCCGTCGCAAGAAGAACAGGACGCGATGGCGGCCGAATGGGCTGCCGCGCTCGCTGAAGCCAACCCGCAAGGCGGCACCGAAGTCGCCGAAGAAGTCGCGCCACCGCAAGAGCAGGTGGCCGCGGCCAGCTTTGCCAATTTCAGTCCCACGCCGAGCAATATGCCGGGCAGCGACATCAACATGATCCTGGACATCCCGGTCCAGCTCACGGTTGAACTCGGCCGCACCCGCATCCCGATCAAGAACATCCTGCAGCTCGCCCAAGGTTCGGTGGTGGAGCTGGACGCACTGGCCGGCGAGCCCATGGACGTGCTGGTCAATGGCTACCTGATCGCCCAGGGGGAAGTGGTGGTGGTGAACGACAAGTTCGGTATCCGCCTGACCGACATCGTGACGCCGTCCGAACGGATGCGCCGCCTCTCCAAAGGCCAGTAAAACCTTCTGAAGCGCCGGGAATCCGCCCCTGAACGGCGGATTGGCGGAGCGCACGGCGGCCCAAAATCAGGGCCAATGACCTCCAGCCTGCTCCCCTTTCTCTGGTTCCTGGCCATCCTGTGCCTGATTCCGCTCGCCCTGTGGCTGCTCAAGCGCACGCCGCTGGGCGGCGGCGCAGCCGCCGGCCAGATGCGCACCGTGGCGATGCTGCCGCTGTCGCCGAACCAGCGCATCGTGACCGTCGAGGTCGGCCAGGGAGATGACCGCCGCTGGCTGGTGCTGGGCGTGACCGGCGCGCAGATCAACACCTTGCATGTGATGCCGCCGCAGCCGGAAAGCGCGCCCGCTGCACATGCCCTGCCCTTCGCCGAGCAATTGAAGGCCCGCATGCGCGGCAACTCCGGGGGCGGCGATGCTTCGTAAGCTCTCGCTGGCCTTGCTGCTGCTGGCCGGAAGCGCTGCTGCCTTCGCCCAGCAGACCACGGCACCGGGCACCCTGCCCTTGATCATTGGCCAGGGCGCAGGTGGCAACAGCTATTCGGTGCCCATCCAGACGCTGCTGTTCTTCACCGCGCTGGGTTTCCTGCCGGCCGTCTTGCTGATGATGACGGGCTTCACCCGCATCGTCATCGTGCTCTCCCTGATGCGCCAGGCCCTGGGCACGCAAGCCGCGCCACCGAACCAGGTGATCATCGGCCTGTCCTTGTTCCTGACCTTCTTCGTGATGAGCCCGACGCTGGACAAGGTCTACGCCGACGCCTACCAGCCCTACAACGCCGGCCAGATCAGCTTCGAGGTGGCGCTGCAGAAGGCCGAAGTGCCGATGCGAAGCTTCATGCTCAAGCAGACCCGGCAGTCGGACATGGCGCTGTTCTCGCGCCTGGCCAAGCTCGATGCGTCGGTCAAGCCCGAAGCAGTGCCCTTCAAGGTGCTGGTGCCGGCCTTCGTGACCAGCGAGCTCAAGAGCGCCTTCCAGATCGCCTTCCTGATCTTCATCCCCTTCCTCGTCATCGACATGATCGTCAGCTCGGTGCTGATGAGCCTGGGCATGATGATGCTGTCGCCGGTGCTGGTGGCCCTGCCCTTCAAGCTGATGCTGTTCGTGCTGGCCGATGGCTGGAATCTTCTTCTCGGCTCGCTCGCGGCCTCCTTTGTGACTTGAAAAGACTGCCTGCCATGGATGCACAACAAGTCTTCACCTTCGGCCAGCAAGGGCTCTACATGCTGATGCTGGTGGCCGCGCCCATCCTGCTGACGGTGCTCGCCGTGGGCGTGCTGGTCAGCGTGTTCCAGGCGGCCACGCAGATCAATGAAGCCACGCTGTCCTTCGTGCCAAAGGTCGTGGCGGCGGTGCTGGTGCTGGCGATTGCGGGCCCGTGGATGATGACCACGCTCGTGGAGTACATCCAGCGCACGCTGCAGACGATTCCGTCCGTTGTCGGCTGAAGGGGCACGCTGATGTTCAGCGTCACCGAGGCCCAGCTGCTGGCCTGGCTGAACCCGCTGCTATGGCCGGCGGTGCGCGCGTTGGCACTGATGTCGGGCATGCCGATCTTCAGCCAGCGCAATGTGCCGATGCGGGTGCGCATCGGCCTGGCCGTCTTCATCTCGCTGGCCGCACAGCCCTCTTTGCCCGACATGCCGGTGCAGAGCCTGGACTCGCCGCCGCTCCTGATGATGCTCCTGATGCAGCAATTGCTGATCGGGCTCTCGATGGGCTTTGCCGTGCGCGTGGTGTTTGCCGCGCTGGAGTTCGCGGGTGAAGTGATCGGCCTGCAGATGGGCCTCAACTTTGCCGGCTTCTTCGACCCCGCAACCGGCAGCCAGGGCACGGCCAGCGCGCGCTTCTTCGGCTCGATGGTCGCCTTCCTCTTCATCGCGATCAACGGCCACCTGCTGCTCATCAATGCGCTCGTGCAGAGCTTTCATGCCTTCCCGGTCGGCGAGGAACCCTTCCATTTCCTGCGCGTGGCGCAGCCGCAGGCCTGGGGCGCCGAAATCTTCCGCATGGGGCTGTGGATCGCCCTGCCGCTGGTGACGATGCTGATGTTCGTGAACCTGGTGCTGGGCGTGATCTCGCGCGTGGCCCCGCAGCTCAATGTGTTCTCGGTCGGTTTCCCGCTGACAGTGAGCATCGGCCTGATCGGCATGGTGGCGACGCTGCCGCTGATGCATCAGCCCTTCATGATCGCACTGGAGCGAATGCTGGCGGCATTTACGTGAGCCCCTAGGCCTGACGCGGCGCGTCAGGCGCCCCCCGAGGGGGTGGCGGGCAGCTCGGGAGCGGCCCAGCGCTTGCCCGCTACCTGACCTCCCGGGCCAGTTTCAAGAGCTGCGAGCTCAGGCTCAAGCCACGCTTTCTCGCTTCCGCCAGATTCACGCGGAAGCTCAGGCCATTGGGCTCCACCGCGAGCACGATGGCCGCACCGGCACGAAAGGCCTCCGGGCTGTCGCCGATGACGAGAATGGGCGCATCAGCCAGCGCCGACAACCAGCGCCGCAGCTCGCCCCGCTCGGTCATTGCCAGCACCAGGGTCTGGCATTGGCCGGCCTGCTCAGGCGCCGTGATGCGATGGAAACGCACCGCGGCCACGTCCAGCGGTTTGGTCGCCAGGGACTTGATCGCCTCAGGCAGCGCGCCGCGGCCGGCCACGCAATAGCCGAACTCGCGCAAGGGTGGCGGCGGCCATTGCGTGTATTGCACGAAGCGGTAGATGAAGGCCGCCTTCAGCTGCGCCTCAGACTCCTCGGCGCGGCAGGCCCCGCCGACGCCTAGGCCCAGGCCCAGCAGCGTCAGCAGTGCAAGCAGGCGTCTCATGGCCAGCGCCTCGTCAGGCTGATGCGCAGGCTGCGGCCTTCCTGGCGCAGCGGTGGCCCCTCGGGGTCGGTGCGGTCGTAGTAGCGCTTGTCGAAAGCGTTGTAGAGACCGAAGGCCAGCTCGGTGTCGGGCTGGAGCCTGCACAGCAGGTTCAGGTGATGAACGGCATGGCCGGCCAGCGGGCCGATGGCGGTGCGCCGCTCGCTCATGGCCAGCAGTTGCCAGCCCAGCTGCCAGTTGGCCGCCAGGGGTTGCAGCCAGCGAGCCTTCAGCAGCGTGGTCGGCGAATTGCTGAGCCGCTGCCCCTGCCGGTCATGGCTGCGCTGCAGCGACAGCGTGCCCCCCAACTGGGCCCCGCCAGGCCAGCGCTGATCGATGCCGATGTCGATGCCGCGGCTCCTCACGCCGGTCTGGTTGTCAAAGGTGAAGCGTTCCGCGTCCAGGGTGATCAAGTCGCGCAGCCGGGCCTGATGGACGGCCAGGCTGTAGTGCAGGCCCCCGCCCAGCGCTTGCTCCCAGGCCAGCTCGGTGCTGCGGGTCCGCTCGGGCGCCGGCATGGGTTGACCCTGTCCAAGGTTGAGATCGAACTCGAACAGGTTGGCGCTGCGGTAGGCACTGCCGTGCAGCAGCTTCAGGCTGGCGTTCTCGTTGGGCCGCCAGACCCAGGCCAGGCGCGGACTGCTGCTGCCGGGAGAGTAGCGGGACTGGTCCCGGCGCCAGCCCAGCACCAATTGCTGATTGTCGGACAGGCTCAGCTCATCCTGCAGATACAGGCCCATGCGCCGGTCCGTGCCCCAGGATTCCTGCAGCGGTTCCTGGCCCAGCAACTGATAGCTCAGGCGCTGGATCAGGTCGTGCTGCACCTCCAGCCCGGCGATCCAGCGCTGCCCGGCCCAGCGCTGGGTGGCCAGCTTGAACTCCGCCCCGTTCCAGCGTCCGAGCGCGCGGCCGCGGAAGGTCTGGGCCTGGCCTGCTTCGTCGAAAAGCGGCGTGTCGCGGTGGTAGAGCGAGCGCTGCGCCGAGGCACGCAGCTCCCAGTCCCAGTCGGCGCCCCAGCTGCCTTCGTACTGCAGGGCCACATAGCTGAGCCGCGTCAGGTCGCGCGCCTGCACGTAAAGGGGTGGCGCGCTGTTGAGCGCGACGTCGGGAAAGCCCAGGCGTCGCTCGGAGACACCCGCATGCAGATTGAATGCGCCCTGCGACCAGCCGACGGCCAGCTTGCTGCCGCGGTCCCACTGGCGCTGGCGCAAGGCCTCGACGTCCAGGGCGCGCGATGGCAGGTCTACCAGCAGCGGCAGATGGCGCTGGTTGAAGGCGGTCAGCGCCAACCACCAGTCGCCCCCCTGCTCCAGGCGCTGACCATAGGAGGCATGTGCACGCACGAAGCGATCACTGCCCACGCTCACGCCCAGCTGCGGACCGGCCAGCTTGTCGACCCGTTGGGTGAAGACCTGGATCACGCCGAAAAAGGCGTTGTTGCCATAGAGCGCGGAGCCCGGCCCGGGCGTGAACTCGACGCGCTCGATCAAGGCCGCGTCGAGCTGAAACTCCGGGCCGATCTGGGCCGCGTCATAAATGTTCTCGTTGACCCGCATGCCATCGATCAGCACCAGCAAGCGCGCATTGAAGTCGCCCGGCCGCCCGAGGCCGCGCGCACCCACGAAGCTGAACACGCCGTTGTAGGTCAGGTAGAGGCCGGGCAGGCTGTTGAGGATGTCGCCCAGATTGCGATAGCCATGGTTGCGGATGTCTTCGGCCGTGACAAGGTAGGTAAGCGCCGGCGCCCGGTCTGCGCTCTGCGAGAAGCGCGAAGCAGTGGACACCTCCGCGTGACGCGCCGCACCCGGCAGGCTGCGCTTGAGCAACTCCTCCAGGCTGGGGTCGGCGCTCTCGGCCGCGGCCTGCGGCCAGGCCGGGCCAGCCAGCAGCACGAGGGCCAGCCCCAGGGCTTCAGTCAGGTGCCGGGCCATCATCGTGCACCGCGCGACGAAAGGTGTTCTTGCCGGCCCGCTTGGCTGCATACATGGCGCCATCGGCTCGGTTGAGGAGCCCGGCGGCATCGCGCGCATCCAGGGGGCAGAAGGCCAGGCCGATGGTGGCGCCGACCGGCATCAGCTCGCCGTGCACCAGCATGGGCTCGCGCACCGCGGCGACCAGACGGCCCGCCAGATGCTCGGCGCCGGCTTCATCGGGCAGATTGGGCAGCAGCAGCGCGAACTCGTCGCCGCCCAGGCGACAAAGCCGATCCGACAGGCGCAGGACCGCCTGCATGCGCCGCGCGACTTCACGAAGCACTTCGTCGCCCGCCTCGTGGCCATGGCGATCATTCACCTGCTTGAAGTTGTCCAGGTCGATGAACATCAGCGCCGACAGGCCCTTGTCGCGAAGCGTCTGCGACACCATGCGCTGGATTTCCTGCTGAAAGAAGTGCCTGTTGGCCAGTTGCGTGAGGCTGTCGTAGTGGGCCAGTTGCTGGTATTGCTGACCCACGGCCTGTTCGGTCTTGAGCTGCTGGTTCAGGTCGGCCTGCCAGACCTCGATGCGTTTGAGCATTTCATTGAAGCGCTCAGTCAGGCGACCCACCTCATCCTGGCGGTAGACGGTGCCGCGCCGGCTGTAGTCATGGCCAAGCGATACCTGCTCAGCCAGCCTGGACAGCTCCAACAGCGGCGCCAGGGCGCGCTTCTGAACCACGCGCAACACCCGGGCAGCGATGGCGAGCGCCACCACAGTCAGCAAGGCCGCCAGGGCCAGGATTCGCCAGACGTCTCGCTGCAGGCCTTCCAGGCTTTCCCGCAAGCGCAGCGCGCCCAAGGTCTCGCCCTTGAACTGCACCGGCACCCAGACCTCGAGTTCGGCACCCTTGATCTCGGTCTGGGCTTGCAGCAGTTCGGGCGGCGCCGCTGCGCGCGAAGCGATGGCAAGCCCTGGCGCCTTCCACTGACCGATCAAGCTGTGGCCCTGATCGAGCACCAGCACTTCGAGCAGGTCGGCACGGCGGGAGAAGGCGCTCAGCTCGTTGCGCACGGCATCGCGATCATTGAAGGCCAGGGCCGGAGCGAGACTGTTGGACAGGAGCACCGCACTCAGTTCGGCAGCCTGGGCCTGGCGCTCGCGCACCCGCCACCAGGACAGATAGGCGATCAGGCTCAAGGTGAGCAGCAAGGTCAGGCTCAGGACGCTCAGATTGAGCCAGCTCAGGCGCTGGACCAGGGACTGGCGCGATGGTCGCGATGGGCGCGATGAAGCCTGCGGCAAGGCCGCGGCCAACGATGTCTTTGCTGGCACGGCCGGACTTTGCGGCTCGTGCTCGGTGGCGAGATTGCTCATGGCCCGCTTCTATTGCCCCGAAGGGGTAGCCCCCTTTATAAGGCCAAGCGGGCCAGGCTGCCAGCATGAAAACGCCCCCGGTGCAACAGCCAACCGGGGGCGTTCATTCAGGCCGCGACGCTGAGCTTGCCCGCCGTCTTCGCACTCGTCTGATCGGGTTCAATGGTCTGGCTGTAGGCATCGCGCAGCAGCTGGACCAATTGCTCCAGGGCCGCCGTGGCACGCTCCTGCGCAGAAACCGTGCCATCGCCATTGAGGTCCAGCGGATCCGTGGACGAGGACGAGGTCGAGGTCGATGAAGATGGGCTGCTTTCCGCATTCGACAGCTGGGCTGGCGGTGGCCCCGGCGGCGGCCCACCATGCCCACCCTGCGGCCCGCCTTCGCTGCCGCTGCGCTGACCGGCGAACTGCAACGTCGATGACGGCGGCGGCATGAGGCTCTTCATGCCACTGTCCAGCTCATCGGCATCGAGGCTGCCGTCGGCATTGGCGTCCATCTTGGCAAGCAGTTCGTCGGCCATGCCCAGGCTCTGGCCTGTGCGCTCGCTCATCTTGTCGAGCATGGCCTGCAGCTCGCTGCTGTCGACACCGCCACTGCCGTCGCTGTCGACCTTCGCAAACATCTTCTCCTTTGTCGGGCCAGCGCGAGAAGCGCTGAGGCCGGACCAGGCACTTGAGCTGCTGCCGACCGTGGCTATCGTGCTCATGGGAACTCCTTTCACGGGATTGCTTGTGGATCAATCAAGCCCCGCACGGAGTCACCGACGAGGCCCGATCGATTTTTCGCAGGCCCGAGCACCGGCTTGTTGCTGGTGGGTGTCGAGTCCGACACAAAGCACGCCTGGATCCCCAGAGAAGCTCCGGGTTCACCGGCCAGTTCCGCGCGACTTCCGTCGCGCGCTGCATTCAGCTCTCGACCAGACCGTTGCGGATCGCGTAGACGGTCAGTTCGGAGTTGTTGGCCAGGCCCAGTTTTTCCAGCACACGGGCGCGATAGACGCTGACCGTCTTGGGGCTGAGCATCAGCTCCTCGGCGATGTCGGACAGGCGCTTGCCGGAGGCGATCATCACCAGGGTCTGCAACTCGCGGTCCGACAGCTTCTGGTGCGCCTGCTCGGTGATCGGCGCGGTAAGGCTCTCGACCAGCATCTGCGCGATCTCGGGCGTCACGTACTTGCGGCCTTGCGCCACGGTGCGCACCGCCTGCACCAGGAGCTGCGGGTCGCCGCCCTTGTTGACGTAGCCGTAGGCCCCGGCGCGCAGCGCGCGGATCGCGTACTGGTCTTCCGGATACATGGAGACGATGAGCACCTTGATCGGCGAGCCCTCGTCCTTCAGGACGTGCAGCACGTCCAGGCCGCTGCGGCCCGGCATGTTGATGTCCAGCACCAGCACGTCGCAGGCGAACTCGGGCTGGCGCATCAGCGTGCGCAATTCGCCGTAGTCGCCAGCCTCGCCGACCACTTCGATATCGGATGCATCGGACAAGGTGTCGCGGATGCCGCGCCGAATCAACGCGTGGTCATCACAAAGAATCACTTTGATCATGCACTGCCCCAGGAAGACGGATCGTGTTCTATGGCCGAAGCCTCCTCTTGTCCCAACTGTTCGGCCCGCTGCGCTTCCAGCGGCACCGACAAGATCAGGCTCGTGCCTCGCGTGCTGCTGCTCAGATCGACCCAGCCGCCCACCGTCGCCGCCCGCTCATGCAGGCCGCGGATGCCGAAGCTGCGCGCCTTGGCCAGCGCGCCCGGTGTCAGGCCGCCGCCATTGTCGCTGACCTCCAGGGTCAGCACGCCCGAGGCGACACTCAACTCGATCGTGACTTTTGACGCATTTGCATGCTTGGAGACGTTGGTCAGCGCCTCCTGCGCCGTGCGATAGGCCACCAGCGGCACGCCGGGCGGAAGCTGGATCTGTTCGGAGCTGGTTGAAATCGAGGTGCTGATGCCGGTACGCTTTTCGAAGCGCGCGCCCATCCATTGCACGGCCGCCACCAGGCCCTGCTCAAGAATCGCCGGCCGCAGGTTGTGCATGATGCGCTGGCTGGCCTCAATGGCGTGGCTCACGGTCTCCAGCGCCGACTGCACGCGGCCACGCACGCCTTCATCCTGCGCATGGCGGGCCATCCAGGCCAGGTCGAACTTCAGAGCCGTCAGGGAGCCGCCGACATCGTCATGAATCTCGCGGGCGATCGCCGCCCGCTCCATCTCGACGCTGGTCTGCAAATGCCCCGCCAATTCGTGAAGGCGCTGCTTGGAACGCAGCAGCTCACGGTCCGCCTCCATGCGCGCCTGCTCGCTCTCATTGGCCTCGATGGCATGCAACAAGGCCGGGGCCAGGCGGGTCAGGTTGTTTTTCAGCAGGTAGTCGGAAGCGCCCGTGCGCATCGCCGCCACGGCAGTGTCTTCGCCGATCTCGCCGGAGACCAGGATGAAGGGCATCATCAGCCGCGCATCCTTGACCATGTCCAGCACCACCAGGCCGGAGAAGCCTGGCAGGTTGTAGTCGGAAATGATGGCGTCCCACTCCATCGTCAGCGCCTGACGCACCTCGTTCAAGGTGTCGACGCGCTGGATGTCCATGGCAAGCCCGGCGCGGCGCAGCTGTGCCAGGATCAGCTGATGATCGAGCTCGGAGTCTTCAACATGCAGGACGCGCAGGCGCCGGTCTGCCAGGGGGGCCGTCATGAGGCGGGAGTATGCCAATTCGCTCCATGACGCCCGACCATGCCAAATCGCAAGTGCGACTGCAAAACCACGCCCTGCCCCGCAAAAAGGGATTACCCTAGGCAGAAATTCAGGGAAAGCGTCGAACAGTTGCACTGTCCCGGCATGTCCGCGATAGCCCTGTCGACACCGGAGACGGAAATGCCGAAGATCCATACAAATGGATACAGCCGCACGCACGCGCTCTCGGGGTCTAGAGGATGGGGCGGCGGCCGCAGGCAAAGCACAACCGTTGGAGACCAGACCTAGATGAATGACATGCAAGCCCCTGCGGACGAAGACCCGGGCATGCAGCCGCTGCTCGCGGCGGCCGAGCTCCAGGATCATCTGATGACGGTCACCAATGATCTGGAGCGCTTGCAGCGCCTGCTCGACGACGCAGGCGAAGCCCTCTCCGCCCACTTCTTCAGTGCCTCGACCCAGCTCAACCACCTGCTGCAGGAAGCCGCCGAAGCCGGCCTCCAGAGCGATGGCCTGCTGCAGATCCGCTCCGATGTGGCCGGCGCGATCACCGCCCTGCAGTTCCAGGACATGGCCACGCAACTGATTGCCCATACCAGCCAGCGCCTGCGCAATTGCTCGGACCAGTTGGCCCGCGATACCTTTGGCGATGACGAAGATGGCCTGGCCGTGGTCGAAATAGCGCCGCTGCGCCCCAATCCTGTCACGCAGGACGAGATGGATGCAGGCTCAATCGAGCTGTTTTGAATACAGAATCAACAGATCAACCAAACACAAGTTACCCCGGAGAGAAAGCGATGCACTCAATTCTTGCTGTGGACGATTCGGCCTCGATGCGCCAGATGGTCTCCTTCACGCTGAAGAACGCAGGTTTCAATGTGGTCGAGGCCGTGGATGGGCAAGATGCCTGGGAAAAGTCCAGCCAGCGTGACTTCGACCTGGTGCTGACAGACCAGAACATGCCGCGCATGGACGGCATCAGCCTGACCAAGAAGCTGCGCGACAACCCGAAGTTCAAGACCACGCCGATCCTGATCCTGACCACCGAGTCCAGCGACCAGATGAAGCAGGCCGGCCGTGCGGCTGGCGCCACCGGCTGGCTGGTCAAGCCTTTTGACCCTGCCAAGCTGATCGAGGTGATCGGCAAGGTGATCCGCTAATTTGCGTGCGTTGAAAGCAGGAGTCCGGACATGGGAGATATGACCTCCGAAGGCGCAAGCATCAGTGCTGGCATTGACCTGAGCCAGTTCTACCAGGTCTTCTTTGAAGAAGCGGGTGAGAACCTGGACAACATGGAGCAGATGCTCCTGAATCTGAACATCGAGACGGCGGACGACGAGGAGTTGAACGCCATCTTCCGCTGCGCTCACTCGATCAAGGGCGGCGCCGCCACCTTCGGCTTCAGCGACGTGGCCGAGCTGACCCACATCATGGAGACGCTGCTGGACAAGCTGCGCCGTCATGAGTTGCAGGCCTCGGCGCCGATGGTCGACGTGCTCCTGCAGTCCGGTGATGCGCTGCGCGCGCAGCTGGGTCGCCATGCTGGTAACGGTGGCGACGCTGTCGATACCGTCGAGCTGATCAGCAGCATCCGCACCTTCGTCGAAGGCGGCACGCCCGCCGCCGCTGCACCCGCCGCGCCGAAGGCCGCCCCTGCGCCAGCGCCCGCTGCCGCGGCACCTGTGGCCTCTGGCAAGCCTGGCGCTCGTTTCATCGAGCTGCAGGTCGGCCCGTTGGACAACCCGTCGCAAGCCGACAACCTGGTCGACCTGTTCAAGGAAATCACCGACCTCGGCACCATCGAGCCGCTGGACGGCGGCGTTGCTGCCGACGGCATGCGCCGCTTCAAGGTCTTGACCAGCAGCAGCGACAACGACTTGCTGGACCTGTTCACCTTCCACGTCGCCCGCGAGCAGGTCAAGATCCTGCCGCTGAGCGATGGCTTCGGTTTCCATGAGGGCGCGCCCGGCGCACCCGAGCCGGAGGCCAAGGACATGGGCTACGGCTTCTTCGACGACGCACCCGGCTCGCCTGGTGCAGCCAGCGGCGACATCAAGCCCGTGGTCGCTGCCGCGCCGGTTGCAGCAGCGCCCAAGGCCGCTGCACCGAAGGTCGAGGCCAAGGGAGCGCCCGGCGGCATGGACCAATCCACGCTGCGCGTCTCTGTCGAAAAGGTCGATCAGCTGATCAATCTGGTGGGCGAGCTCGTCATCACCCAAGCCATGCTGGCGCAGAACAGCGCCGGCCTCGACCCAGCCCTGTACCAGCAGCTGGCCTCGGGCCTGGCCGACCTGGAGCGCAATACCCGCGATCTGCAGGAATCGGTGATGTCGATTCGCATGATCCCGATGTCGGTCGTGTTCAACCGCTTCCCGCGCATGCTGCGCGACCTGGCCTCCAAGCTGGGCAAGAAGGTCGAGCTGGTCACGCAAGGTGAAGCCACCGAGCTGGACAAGGGCCTGGTCGAGAAGATCACCGACCCCCTCACCCACCTGGTGCGCAACAGCTGCGACCACGGCGTCGAAATGCCTGCCGACCGCGCGGCCAAGGGCAAGCCCGAGACCGGCACGATCACGCTCGTGGCCTCCCATCAGGGCGGCTCGATCGTCATCGAAGTGCGCGACGACGGCCGCGGCCTGAACCGCCAGAAGCTCTTGACCAAGGCCCGCGAGAAGGGCATCGACGCGCCGGACAGCATGACCGACAACGAGGTCTACAACCTGATCTTCGCGCCTGGCTTCTCCACGGCTGACCAGGTCACCGACGTATCCGGCCGCGGTGTCGGCATGGACGTGGTGAAGCGGAACATCACCCAACTGGGCGGCACGGTCGAGATCGACTCGGCCGAAGGCTACGGCATGAAGGTCTCGGTGCGCCTGCCGCTGACGCTGGCCATCATGGATGGCATGAGTGTGGGTGTTGGTGAAGAGGTCTACATCCTGCCACTGGCCTCGGTGGTCGAGTCCTTCCAGGTGCAGTCCGACACCATCAAGACCGTGGGCGGGTCGGGCCGCGTGGTCGAGGTGCGCGACGAATTCATGCCGGTTATTGAGCTTGAGCAAGTCTTCAACGTTCCACGCTTCGATTTCGAGCATGTCTCGTCCATCATGGTGGTCGTCGAAGCCGAGGGCGGCCGCGTCGCCCTGCTGGTCGACGAACTGCTCGGGCAGCAGCAGGTGGTGGTCAAGAACCTCGAGGCCAACTACCGCAAGGTCACCGATGTCTCGGGTGCCACCATCATGGGCGATGGCCGCGTGGCATTGATCCTGGACGTTGGCAGCCTGATTCGCCGATCGCGCCACTGAGACCACTCGTCTCGACACCTGTCAGACCGTCGAGAAACATTCGGGAAAATAACAATGTCGTTCAGCGCCTTGATCCGTCAATTCAGCATTCGAACCCGCATGATCGGGGCCATCGCCATGGTCCTGGCCCTGCTCGTCATGGTGGGCGGGGTCGGCCTTCTCGGCATGAACTCGCTGCGTGCGCAGACCAAGCAGTTTGCCGAGATGTCGGTGGCCGAGGCCAACAGTCTCAGCCGCCTGATCGGTGCCATGGGCGACCTACGCCGCTATGAAAAGGACATGATCATCAGCGTCGGCAGTGCCGATGAGGTGCGCAGCCAGCGCAAGCGCTGGGACGAAGCCCGCCAGGGCTTTGCGGCCGCCGCCAAGGAAATGCTCAGTGGCGAGGAAGATGCCGACAACCAGGTGCTGCGCCAGATGCTGCCCCTGATCGACAGCTATGCCGACAAGGTACAGCCGGTGTTCGGCAAGCTCGAATCGGGCGGCTACAGCGACGTCGTCGCCGCCAACAAGGATCTCAGCGCCGGCAAGGAGTCGATCAGGGAAGCGGAAAAGCTGCTGGAGGGGCTGCGCGAAGCGCTGAGCAAGGAATCCCAGCTTGCTCAAGCCGCTGCCGAGAAGACCCAGTCCGCCATGCTGACCTGGTTCGTCGTCGTGCTGGTCCTCAGCGCCGTGGTCGTCGCACCGCTGACGCTGCTCAATATGCAAAGCATCTGCGAGCCTCTGGCCGAAGCCGAGGCGCTGGCCGAAGCCATCGCCGAAGGCGATCTGACCCAAACGCTCAGGTCGGTGGAGGGCAAGGACGAGGCTTCCAACCTGATGCATTCCTTGCACAAGATGCAGCAGGCGCTGCAGGGCCTGATCGGTCAGCTGCGAGTGGCCGCAGACAGCATCCGCACCGCATCGGTCGAGATTGCCACCGGCAACCAGGACCTGTCGGGCCGGACCGAGCAAACCGCCTCCAACCTGCAGCTGGCGGCCTCGTCGATGGAACAACTGACAGGCACGGTCAAACAGACAGCCGACTCGGCGCGCACCGCCAACCAACTGGCCTCATCGGCCTCTTCTGCCGCCGCGCGTGGCGGTGAAGTGGTGGGCCACGTGGTCAGCACGATGGACGAGATCAACACCAGCTCCAAGAAGATCAACGACATCATCGGCGTGATCGATGGCATCGCCTTCCAGACCAATATCCTGGCGCTGAACGCGGCAGTGGAAGCCGCCCGTGCCGGCGAACAGGGTCGCGGCTTTGCGGTGGTGGCGAGCGAAGTCCGTTCGCTGGCCCAGCGCAGCGCCGAGGCCGCCAAGGAAATCAAGACCCTGATCGGCGCCAGCGTCGAGCGGGTCGAGACTGGCTCTCGCCTGGTGCAGGAAGCCGGCAGCTCGATGAGCGAAATCGTGGCCGGTGTGCAGCGCGTGACCGACATCATTGGCGAAATCTCCGCTGCCGCCAGTGAACAGAGCGACGGCATCGGCAATGTCAACCAGTCGGTGGTGCAGCTTGACCAGATGACGCAGCAGAACGCTGCTCTGGTCGAGCAATCGGCGGCAGCGGCCGAAAGCCTGCGTGACCAGGCCGAGCGGCTGGCACAGTCGGTCGACCGCTTCCGCATCAGCGCCTCGGCACCTTCCCACCCAGGCCCCGCTGCTGCAGTGCGCACCACGCGCAAGCCGGCAGCCGGCAACAGCACGGTGGCCAGGTCTCAGCCCGCTTCCAGCCCGTCCAGGGCTGGCGCCACAGCCCGGCCGACTACCGCCCAGCCAGCCCTGAAAAAGGCGCCTGTGGCTGTGGCAACTGCGCAAAAGTCCGTCACCCGCCCTGCAGCAGCCGCACCGGCTCGTGAAACGGTCACGCCCGACGCTGGCGGCGACTGGGAAAGCTTCTGAAGCCGGATTACAGTCCGTCGTCCCCTTCGCATTGCTGAATGAACCACCAAGAGGCCCAAATGGATAACATGCACGAAACCTCCACCGCTGTGGTCCCCCGCGATTCCGGTGCGCTGATGGTCAATCAGAAGGCACACGTGCCGCACAACGGCGAGTACCTGACCTTCCGTCTGGGCTCCGAGGAATATGGCATCGACATCCTGAAGGTGCAGGAAATCCGCTCCTACGAGCAGCCGACCCGCATTGCCAACGCGCCCGAGTTCATCAAGGGTGTGGTCAACCTGCGCGGCGTGATCGTGCCCATCGTCGACCTGCGCCTGAAGCTCGGTTGCGCCACGGCCGAGTACAACAGCTTCACCGTGGTCATCGTCTTGAACGTGAAGAACCGCGTCGTCGGCGCCGTGGTCGATTCGGTGTCAGACGTGCTTGAACTGAGCCGCGATGCGATCCGCCCTGCCCCTGAGCTGAGCTCGGCCGCGGTGGACACCAGCTTCATCACCGGCATCGGCGCCATCAATGAGCGCATGCTCATCCTCATGGACATCGAAGGCCTGATGAGCAGCGCCGACATGGGCCTGATGGACAGCGTGACCTCGGCCGCCGCGAACTGAGCGTTCGACTGACAAAAAGCAAAGGCGCCGCGAGGCGCCTTTTTCATTGGGTCAACTTGGCCTTGCGCGACCCGGCCTGCCCTACTGCGTGTCCGCCTCACGCAAAGTCGCCACCACCGGTCGGTTGAGCACCCCGCGCAAGCCCCACCAGCCCGCGGCCTGCGCCAGCAAGGCGCCGGCAAGTGCGCTGCCCAGCGGCACCCAGGCGCTTGCGCTCCACTGGAACTCGAACACATAGCGGGCCAGCAGCCAGCCCAGCAGCAGCGCGACGCAGCCGGCCAAGCCACCGGCAAGTGCCCCCAGGCCCAGCAGCTCGGCCCGCTGCACCTGGGCCAGCAGCCTGCCGCTGGCACCCAAGGCACGCATCAGGGCGAACTCGCGCGTGCGCGCATCGCGGGTGCTCGAGACGGCCGCCAAGAGCACCACAAGGCCGGTCGCCAGCGTGAAGGCGAACAGGTACTGCACGGCCTGGATCACCTGGTCCAGTACCTGCTGAACCTGGCGCAATTGCGCCGACACGTCGACAACGGTCACGTTCGGGAATTCGCGCGTAAGCGCCGTGTCCAGCCCCCTGCCGGCAGGCGACTTGTAGGCCGAGATGAAGCTGCTGGGCAGTTCGGGCATGTGCGCCTGCGGGAACAGCACGAAGAAGTTGACACGCATCGAGCTCCAGTCAACCTTGCGCAGATTGCTGATGCGCCCCTCCACCTGCGTGCCGGCCACGTCGAAGCGCAGACGGTCGCCGAGTTTCAGCCCGAGCTGCTCGGCCAAGCCGGTCTCCACGCTCAAGCCCTCGGCTTCGTCCGCCGTCCAGGCCCCCTGCACAACCTTGTTGTGGCTGGGCAGCTCGGCCGTGTGGCTGAGGTTGAACTCGCGCTCGGCCAGACGCTGGGCGCGCTCTTCCTTGAATTGCTTGGGCTCGATGGGCTTGCCATTGATGGCAATCAGGCGGCCGCGGATCATCGGATACCAGTCCAGGCGCTTGACCTCAGCTGCCACGAGGCGCGCGCGAAACGCCTCGCCCTGCTCCGGTTGGATGTTGATGACGAAGCGGTCCGGCGCATCGGCCGGTGTGGCCGAGCGCCAGCTGGCTATCAGGTCGGTTCGCAATAGCACCAAGAGCGAAAGCGCCAGGAGTCCCACGGCCAGCGAAGCCACCTGCACCACGGCAAACGCCGGCCGCGCCGCGACCTGGCGCGTGGCCAGCAAGAGCCAGCGCGGCGCGCCATTGCCATTGACGCTGATCGGTACGACCTTGCGCAAGAGCACAACGGTCAGCCAGGCCAGCAGCGCAAAGAAGCCCAGTGCCACGCCAAAGCCGCCAGCCGAAATCAAGCCCAGCTTGGCGTCGTCAGCCAGCGCCATCAGGATGGCCGCAAAGCCGAGCACGCCGCTGACCAGCACCAGCAAGGACCCGCCCTTCAGATTGCCCAGATCACGCCGCATCACGCGCAACGGCGGCACGGCGGCGAGCTGCAAGACCGGTGGCAGCCCAAAGCCCAGCAGCAGCGACAAGCCCAACCCCAGGCCCAAGAGGCCGGGCTTGGCGCTCGGCAGTGGCAGGCTGACGTCGATCAGCCCTGACAGCAGTGCCACGAAGCCATAGTGCAAGCCAAAGCCCAGCGCCACTCCGATCAGGCTGGCGATCACGCCCGCGGTTCCGAACTCCAGGCCGTAGACCCAGGCGATGCGGCGTTGCGGTTGCCCCAGCACCCGCTGCATCGCGCAGTCGTCCAGATGGCGCGAGGCGAAGTCGCGTGCCGCCAGGGCCACGGCAACGGCCGCCAGCAAGGCGGCCAGCATTGCGACGAGGTTGAGGAACTTGCCGGCCCGGTCCAGGGTCTGGCGCATTTCGGGGCGGCCGTTTTCCAGCGACTCGAGGCGCACACCGCGCAAATGCTCGGTCTCGATCATCTTGCTGGCACGCTCAACATAGCTGCGCACCGCGCTCGCCTGAGCCGCTTCACCGGCCAGGGCCAGGCGATAGCTCACCCGACTGGCCGGCTGGATGAGGCCGGTTGCCGGCAGATCGGCGACATGGATCATCAGCCGCGGCGCGAAATTCATGAAACCGGCGCCGCGATCGGGCTCGTTGCGGATCACGCCCGCGAGCACCAGGCTGCTGTCGCCCAGCAGCACCGTGTCCCCCTGCTTCAGGCCCAGGGCATCGAGCACCGCCGGGTCGGCCCAGGCCTGGCCGCGTGCCGGCGTGCCAACGTTGCGCCCGTCTTCCAATTGGAGCTTGCCGCGCAAGGGGTAGCCAGCGCCCACGGCCTTGACGGCCACGAGCCGGCTGGCGCCGCCGCGCGCATCCGGCGCACGGGCCATGCTGGGGAAGGTGGCGCTGTCCACATGGCTGATGCCCAGCTCCGTGCCCAGCGCCTTCAAGGCAGCGGGCGTGGGTTGGTCGCTGGAGACCACCGCGTCGCCGCCCAGCAGCTGGGCGGCATCGCGCTTCAGGCCCTGGTCGAGCCGGTCCGACAGGAAGCCGACCGAACACAGCGCCGCCACGGCCAGCGCGACGGCCAGCATCAAGAGGCGCAACTCGCCGGCGCGGGCATCGCGCCAGAACTGGCGCCAGGCCAACTGCAGGACCGAGGGAGGCGTAGGGGCAATAGCAGATTCAGGCATGGCCCGACTGTAGCGGCGAGCGGGCATGCAAGCCGTTCGAATGGCCCGTACAAGAATTCAGCGCGGTCCGGCGCAGCGGCAGGCGTTCAATGGGAGCCATGAACACGCACGTCCATGCTCCGCTGTTTCTCTCCCATGGTTCGCCGATGACCGCGCTGGAGCCGCGCGAGGCAGGCGCCTTCCTGCAGCAGCTCGGTCGGCAGATCGATGAGCGCTTCGGCCGGCCGCGCGCCATCCTCATTGTCTCGGCCCACACCTCGGGCCGCATGCCGGTGCTGCTGGCCGGCACTCGACATCAGGCGATCTACGACTTCGGCGGCTTCGATCCCAAGCTGCAGACGCTGCGCTACGACGCGCCCGGCGCGCCGGCGCTGGCCGAGGAAGCCCAGGCCCTGCTGAAGGCGGCCGGCATAGAAACCGCCCGTGTTGACCAGGCTGGCCTGGACCACGGCATCTGGGTGCCCTTGCGCTATATGTACCCGCAGGCCGACATCCCGGTGCTGCCGCTGGCCTTCGTGCCCACGCAGAGCCCGGCCCAGCAATTCGCCTTGGGCGAGGCCCTGGCGCCGCTGGCTGCACAGGGCGTGCAGATCATCGGCAGCGGCAGCATCACCCACAACTTGCGCATGGTCTTCATGGGCAATCCGGCAATTGATGCCGAGGAGATTGGGCCGTCGGCCGCCTTCCGCCAGTGGATGGTCGAACGCAGCGTCGCGCGGGACTGGGAGGCGCTGAAGAACTACCGCCGACAGGCACCGCATGCGCTGGACATGCATCCGACCGACGAGCATCTGCTGCCCTGGTACATCGCTGCCGGCGCCGGCGGCCGCGAGGCTGCGGCGCGCCGCATCCATGCCAGCCTGACCTTCGGCAGTCTGGGCATGGACGCCTTTGCCTTCGGGCCCTCGGCCAGCGCCTGGGACGCCGTCTGAAGCTCCACAAGCCCGTGCCTCCGTGACATCATGGGCGCTCCTCGAGCAGGAGTGCCCATGGACACGCATCAAACGCCTTGGCTTCGTCTGTCTCTTGCCACCCTTGCTGTCGCCACTCTGGCGGCATGCAGCCCGCAAGGCGCCCAGCCGGTCACCGAAAAGCCGGGTGACAAGCTGGGCAGCCAGGCCCAGCCAGGACCTGTGCCGATGCAAGCGCCGGGTCAGGCGCCGCCTGCCGCGAATCTGCGGGCTCCGGCCCAGGCCTTGGCCCAGGGTGAGCAAGCGGTCGACATCGTCGATGCACAGGGCTTCGGCCAGCCCATCGCCGCGGCCAGTGCCATGATCCCGGCAGGCTGGCGAACGCAAGGCGGCGTGAACTGGAACCGCCAGACGAACTGCGTTGGCAACCAGATGCGCATCGAATGGCTGGCCAGCTCGCCTGATGGGCAGCAGGCCCTGGAGATCCTGCACGGCTTCAGCTGGCAGGTGCAAGGCACGCAGATCCAGATGAACCCCTGCCCCGCCGTGCCCTTCAACTCCACTCAGGCCTTTCTCGCCGGCGTCGTGCAGCAGCGGCGCCCCGGCGCGCAGATCGTGGAATACCGCGACCGCGCCGACCTGTCGCAGGCGGCCCGCGCCGCAACCGCTGCGCCGCAGGGCGGCACGCGCATGCATTTCGATGCCGGGCAGATGCTGATCGCCTACCAGGTCAATGGCCAGCCGGTGCGCGAGCTGTTCAGTGCCAGCGTCACCTTTTCCGAGCTGCAGGGCAATGTGGTGGGCGGCACCTCGATGGTGTTTGCGCAGCGTGCGCCCGAGGGCCAGCTGGACCCCAAGGTCGGCGACCGCATCACCTCGTCGATCAAGGCCAATCCGCAATGGGTCGCGATGATGCAGGGTTCCACCAGGGATGCCGAGCAGCGCTTCTCATCCAATCAACGGCAGGAGATCGAGCGCTGGCACGCTGGCGAGATGGCAAGGATCAACGCAAAGGGTGCGGCCGACCGCGCCGCCATCCGATCGCAGACGAATGCCGAGGTGGCGCAGATCTACTCGAACACCAATGCCAATACGCAGGCCACCAACGACAACATGCACCGCCGCAACCTGGAGGCGATTGGCGAATACAACACCTACCGCGATGCCAACGGCAACAACGTGCGCGCCAGCATCCATGGCGGCCAGCGCGTGATCCGAAATCCCGATGGCACGTACACGACGACCAGCAACCCCTATGCCACGCCACCGGTGGGCGGTGAGGAGCTGAAGAAGGTGCGCTGAGAGGGAGTGGAGCGCAAGGAAGTGGAGCGGGTGATGGGAATCGAACCCACGTATCGAGCTTGGGAAGCTAGCGTTCTACCATTGAACTACACCCGCGAAGTGGCCAGATTCTAGCGCCGGCATTGGAGCGCGCTCTCTAGGAAATCGGGCTGGCTTGGGTATCCCTCCCTAGAACTCACCACCCATACTGGCTTCAGTCGATTTGTCTTCAACTGAACCAGCAAGGATGCCCCGATGCGCAAGCCCACCCTGACCCACGTCACCCTGAACACCGTCGAGCAGTGCCGCAGCGCCGCCACGCAAGTCGTCAAGGCCTACCGCCTGGGCGGCCACCGCGTCATCGGCAAGGTCAAGACAAGCAACGAACGCGTTAACACCCTGACTCAGCTGGCAGCCAAGGGCGTGGACCAGGTCGCCGACCGCAGCGAGCAGCTGATCGACATCAGCGCCAAGACCACCGCCACGCAGATCAGCAAGGCCGCGAAGTTCGCCAACAGCATCGACAATCCGGTCCTGGCCAACGGCCTGCAGACCGCTTCGCGCCTGAGCCTGCCCAGCGCCCTGGCCGTGCTGGCCGTGGCCGGCAAGGCTGCCGCCGGTGCCGACAGCCTGGTGAAGGCTGTTGAAGTGAAGCGCCCGGCCCGCAAGGCCCGCGCCGCTGTCAAGCCGCTCGCCAGCAAGGTCGCCAAGAAGGTCGTCAAGGCTGCCAAGGCGGTGGCAAAGCCTGCTGCCAAGCCTGTCCGCAAGGCACCGGCCCGCCGCGCTGCTGCGCCGGCAGCAGTTGTCGCGCCGGTGGTGGCCAAGGCCAAGCGCGTTCGCGTTGCAGCCAAGCAGGCCGTCGAAGCCGTGGCAGCGACAGCAGCCGCCTGAGTTGGAGCGCTCCAAGCAAAAAGCCCGACTCAGGTCGGGCTTTTTGTTTGACGGGGCAGCGCTCTCAGGGCCTGGGCAAGGCGGCCGCGGTGCGTCGCCAATTCAGCTCAGAGCTTGAACAAGGAGACCACGCGAGACAGCGTCTGCGCCTGTAGCTTGAGGCTCTCGGCGGCGGCAGCCGATTCCTCGACCAGGGCGGCGTTCTGCTGCGTCACCTGGTCCATCTGCATCACGGCGTCGCTGATCTGGTCGATGCCCTGGCTTTGCTCGCGGCTGGCCAGGCTGATCTCGGCCAGCAACTGGCTGACGCGCTGGACTTGCGACACGATGTCGTCCATCGTGCGGCCGGCCTCGGTGACCTGCGCAGCGCCGGCCTCGACCCGCTCGACACTGGCGCCAATCAGGTTCTTGATCTCCTTGGCAGCCTCGGCCGAGCGGCTGGCCAGCGAGCGCACCTCACTCGCCACCACGGCAAAGCCACGGCCCTGCTCACCTGCCCGCGCGGCTTCCACGGCGGCGTTCAGCGCGAGGATGTTGGTCTGGAATGCGATGCCATCGATCACGCCGATGATGTCGCTGATCTTCTTGGACTGGTCGGTGATCTGGCCCATGGTCGTGACCACGCCCTGCACCACCTGCCCACCCTTGCCGGCCACGCCCGAAGCCTTGGCCGCGAGGCTGTTGGCCTCTTCCGAAGTCATCGAGTTCTGCTTGACGGTCGAGGTCAGCTCCTCCATCGAGGCGGCGGTTTCTTCCAGGCTGCTCGCCTGCTCCTCAGTGCGCTGGCTGAGGTCCATGCTGCCGCTGGCGATCTCGGTGGAGCCCGAAGTGATGGACTCGGCACAATCGCGCACCTGGCTGACGATGTCCACCAGGCCCTGATTCATCTTGGCCAGGGCTCCGAGCAACTGGGCGGTTTCGTCCGAGCCGCTGAATTCGATCTTGCGGCGCAGGTCGCCGGCGGCCACGGTTTCCGCAATCTCGACGGCTTCCTTCAAGGGGCCGGTGATCGAGCGCACGATCATCACCGACAGCACCGCAGCCACCGCCAGTGTCAGCAGGAACACGATGATGCTCGTCCATAGCAGCGCCTTGAAGGCCTCCTGGCTGGCCTTGTACTCGCTCTCGGCCACGGTCAACTGCAGGTCGATCAATTCCTGCAGATCGCCAGCCAGGGGGTCGATCGCCGGATACATCTCGGCGCCGGCAAACTTGGCCACGCCTTCGAGATTGCCTGCACGGGCCAGTTCGAGCAGCTTGGCGGCGGCGCCCTCGGCGGCTTTCAGGGCCGGTCTGGTCTTGTCGATCAGGGCCTGCTCTTCCTTGGTCAGCTCGGTGGCCAGATAGGCCTTCCACTCCTTGTCTACAGTTTTCAGCGCCTGTTCGATGGCTCGCACTGCAGCATCGGGCTTCATGCCGCCATCGCGCAGCTTGTGCGCTGAATCGACAACGCCGATGGCATAGCCGTCCGCCACTTCATTGAGCTGCTTGACCGGCACCATGCGGTCGCCATAGAGCGAGCGCAAGGTGTTGTTCGAGCTGTCCAGCCGCATCAGCGAGACAAGCACCACCAGGGCCAGCAGCCCCAGCAGGCCGACAACCAACAAGGCCAGCCTCTTACTGATCGAGATCGAGTTCATGTGCATTCCCCTTTTAACAAGGTCTTCAACCCAGCTACCCCAACCAGGCAAAACACTCAGCGAATCTCTCGACGCAATCCTCAGTAAATGAAGGGCTGCGGCTGCTCCAGCCCATACCCTTGTGCGAAATCGACACCCAAATCGGTGAGCAGGGCGATGATCGCCCCGTTCTCGGCATATTCGGCAATCGTGCGCCGGCCCATGACCTGCCCGATCTCGTTGATCGAACGCACCATGGCACGGTCCACCGGGTCGCTCACCATGTCCTTGACGAAGACACCGTCGATCTTCAGGAAGTCGACCGGCAAGGACTTCAGATAGGCATAGGACGAGACGCCGCTGCCGAAGTCATCCAGCGCAAAGCGCAATCCCAGGCGGCGGAACTTGTGGATGAAACGCAAGGTGCGCGGCAGGTTGGTCACGGCCACGGTCTCGGTGATCTCGAAGCACAGCTTGGGCGGCGGCAGATGGCCCTCCTCCAGCAGACGCTCGACGAACTCCTCGAACATCGGGTCGCCCAACGACAGACCGGAGAGGTTGACGCTGCACAGCGCCAGACTTTGCAGCTGCTCGGGATGGCGCCGGTAATGCCAGCTGAGGCGGCGCAGCACCCAGCGGTCGATCTGGGCCATCAGGCCGAAGCGCTCGGCCGCCGGAATGAAGCCATGCGGCTGCACCAGACCGCCCTGCTCGTCGCGCATGCGCAGGAGCACCTCGAAATGCTCGCCCTCCTCGTTGACCTGCAGGGGCTTGATGCGCTGGCGGTACAAAACGAAGCGGTCTTGCTCGAGCGCCTGGGTGAGGCGCGGCGCCAGCTGCATCTGGGCCTGGCGCGTCTGCAGGTCGCCCACCTGCTCGTCATAGACATGCACGCGGTTGCGGCCTTCTTCCTTGGCCGCGAAACAGGCGGCATCGACCCGGCCCAGCAGCGCGTCGACCGAGGTCTCGTCACCCTTCACGGCGGCCAGGCCAACGCTGGCGGCCACGCCAAAGGTGTGCTGTTCCCAGACGAAGCGATATTCCTCGATGGCGCGGCGGATCTGGTCGGCCTGACGCTTGCCCTGTTCGATGCTGACGCCGACCAGCAGTGCGGCGAACTCGTCACCCCCCAGCCTCGCCAGCAGGTCCCCCGGCCCCAGCAGGCCGCGTATCAGCTCCGCCACTTCACGCAGCAGCTCATCGCCGGCCACGTGGCCACAGACGTCATTGACCACCTTGAACTGGTCCAGGTCCAGGTAGAGAAGGCAATGCGGCAGGCCGGCACGGCTGCTCAGCAGGTGAGCGAATGCGTCCTCGAAGGCCGGCCGGTTCAGCAGCCGGGTCAGGAAGTCGTGACGCGCCAGGAAGTTGAGCCGGTCTTCGGCCTGACGGCGCTCATTGACCTCCAGGCGCAGGTTGCGGTTGGCCACCGAGAGTTCGCGCGTGCGCTCGAGCACCCGGCGCTCGAGTTCCTGACGCGCTTCCTCGAGGCCGGCATTCTTCTCGGCCAGCTCGCGCACCAGCCAGCCCAGCTTCAGATGTGCCATCACGCGTGCGCCAAGCTCGGCTTCGCGCACAGGCTTGACGAGGTAATCTACGCCACCGACCGCAAAGCCCGCATCGACGTTGTCGCCAGCGCCGGTCACGAAGATCACCGGTATGCCGGCCGTCATCGGATTGCTCTTCAGGCGCCGGCAGGTTTCCAGGCCGTCGATGCCAGGCATCATGATGTCCAGCAGGATCAGGTCCGGCAGCAGGCGCTCGACGATCTGCAGGGCCCGCTCGCCGCTGGTGGCGGTGGACAACTCATGGCCCAGCGGTTGCAGGAGACCGCTGATGACCTCCAGATTGGCCGGCGTGTCATCAACGATCAGGATGCGCGCGCTGCGGCTGGTGCTGGTGCTGGTGCTGGCTTCAATCATGGTCGGCCTCCGCCAGGGCTGCAGAAAAACCGTCCCAGTCGAAGCGGCGCAGCATCTGCCGCAGCAGCTCCACAGCCTCGGCATCGCCACCGGCCACCAGCCAGCCGTCCAGCAGGCGTTGCGCCTTGGTCAGCTCCCCCAGCTCGGCCGCCTCGCGCAGGGCATGGCGCAGCGCCTCCGGCACATGCGGTCGGCCGGTTGCGGGGGGCAGGTCTTGCCTGGCCGGGCTCGAGGTATCGATCAGATGCACACCCAACAGCTGCGTCAGCGTGGCTACGATGTCCATGAGCATAAAGGGTTTGCTGACCGCTTCATCAAAGCCGGCCGAGAGAAAGTCTTCCCGCCTCATCGTCAGGCTGGACGCCGACACAGCCACGATGGGCAGTTGCGCCGTCGCAGCCTGGGCGCGCAGGTGCTTGAGCGCCTGGATGCCGTCCATGCGGGGCATGCGCAGGTCCATGTAGATGATGTCGGGCGGCCGGGCCAGCGCCAGATCGCAGCCCTCCTGGCCATCGACCGCCAATTGCACCTCGGCACCCAGGCCTTGCAAGGTCTCGCCGAGGATGCGGCGGTTGTCATCGTTGTCGTCCACCACAAGGGCCCGCACGCTGCGCTCCAGCCGCCCCTGGACCGGGCCTTGCCTGACGGCCTTTGGTGCCAGTTCCGCCGCGGCTGCCAGGGGCAGTTCGACACTGGCTTCACAGCCAGGGTTGGCGTTGCGCAAACGCACCCGGCCACCCATCGCATGCACAAGCCCGCGCGTGATCGCCAGGCCCAGGCCGGTGCCGCCCTTGGCAATGCCTTCCTCACCCTGGTGAAAGGCTTCGAAGACATGCTCGGCTTCGTTCTCTGGCAGGCCCGGACCGTCGTCGTGGATCAGGAAGCGGAAACGGCCATCGATCAGCCGCTCGGCTCGCAGCTCGATGCGTTCACGGCCGAACTTCATGGCGTTGCCGACCAGATTGATCAGCACCTGGTTGAGCTTGTGGCGGTCGCCGCGCACCGGGCAGGGCTTGGGCAGGACCAGGCCGGTGCACCAGGTCAGGCCTTGCTGGCGGCAGCGCAGCTCGAACAACTCGTCCAGCCCCTGAAGCAGCTCGCTCAGGTCAAACACCTCGTCCTGCAGGTCGATATGGCCGGCCTCGATCTTGGCCATGTCCAGCACCGAATTGATCAGCGCCAGCAGATGCTGGCCCGCCCTGGCGATGGCGTTGACCTTGTGCCGCTCCTCGGGGCCCAGCTGGCCGTCTCGCTGCAGCAATTGCACATAGCCCAGCACGGCATTCATTGGCGTGCGGATTTCGTGGCTCATATTGGCCAGGAAGCGGGTCTTGGCCCGCGAGGCATGCTCGGCGATCAGCAGGGCCTGTTCACGTTCGATCTCGGCCTCGCGCCGCACCTTGATCTCGGCTTGCAGCTCCTGGGCGGCGGCAGCCAGCGCGCGGCGCTGCAGAGCCTGGCGGCGCTGCTGCCAGGCCAAGGCCAGGCTGCCGGCTGCCAGCATCAGGCCGAACACCGCAAAGCCCTGTGCGACGACTCGCACCGGTTGATAAGCTTCGGCCTCGTCGATCTCTGTCGCAAGGCCAAAACCCAGCTCGTCCAGCCATTGCCAGGCACCGATCACGCGCACGCCGCGGTAGTCGCGGTAGCCCTCCACATCGATGCCGCTGCGCCCCGCGACGGCCGACTGCGCCATGCGGGTGAGCGGCCATTGCGCGGCGGGCAGCTTGTTGCGCTGCCCCTGAACCAGATTGACGCCCGGGTCGCCCAGGCGCAGGCCGAGGATGGCCGAATGCGCAGCCGGAGGCAGCAGCCCGATGGCCTGCAGATGGTCGGGAAACCGGCTCTCGGTGTACAACTCACCTTCCGGGCCGAAGGCATAGGACTCGCCCGTGGCACCGAAGCGGGCCACCGCCAGCGTGCGCGATAAACCCGCGCCGGCCAGGCGGTGCAGCAGCAGCGCATGGCGCACGGGCTGCCCCTCGGCAGGCTCGAGCGGCACGGCAAGGCTCACACAGGCAGACTGCCCAGGGCCGCGCCGCTGCAGGCCCAGCACCGTGTTCTCGCCGCGCCGCAAATGCACCAGGCCGCGAGCCCGGGAGAAGTCGGGCGCTTGCGTCCAGCTCACGCTGCTGGCCAGCAGCCGGCCCTCCATGTCGATCAGGCTGACGGCCTGCCCTTGCAGGCCTTCCTCGAGATCCTGGAGCCGCGCATCCAGGCGTGGCCGGTTGCCACTGGCGATGAGCTCGGCCAGCTTGGCACTTTCGAGCGCATGGCGCGCGCGCTGCCACTCGCTTTCCAGCCACAGCTGCATCGATTCGCGGTTGGCCGTCAGCGTGGCCTGCAGCTGGCTTTCGAGCGCCCGTTGCTGGCTGGCGTTGACAACCTGGAAGGTAGGCACGCCAACGGCCAGCGCCGCCAGCATCGGCAGCAACAAGGTCAGGCCCTGCCACCGAGACTCGCGGCGGCTTTGCTTGTCCATGCCTGCGTTCACAGCTGGATCGCGCATGCGCGGGCGCGCCCCTGGGCCTTGGCGCGATAGAGCTGCTCGTCGGCGGTTGTGATCAACTGCGCCGACTCGATGCCCGCATGCGGCTGCACGCAGGCAACACCCAGGCTGATGGTGACTTCGGCGCCGGCGTCGGAATGTGCATGCGCCATCTGCTGCTCACGCACCGCCTGCTCCATGCCGGTGGCCACCGCCAGCGCGCCCGCCAGGTCGGTTTCAGGCAGGACGCAAGCGAACTCCTCGCCGCCATAGCGACTGAGCAGGTCGCCAGGCCGCTTCAGGCAATCCTTCAGGGCCAAGGCGACACGGCGAAGGCAATCGTCGCCGGCCAGATGGCCGTAGTGGTCGTTATAGCGCTTGAAGAAGTCCACATCGGCCAGCACCAGGGACAAGGGCGCGCCGGTGCGGCGGGCTCGCTGGAATTCGAGCTCGAAGCGTTCGTCGAAATGACGCCGGTTGTAGAGGCCGGTGAGACCGTCCAGAAAGGCCAGGCGACGCAAGAGATCGGACTGCAGCTTCAGGCTCAGCTGCGCCTTGACCCGGGCCCGCACGACGCCTGCATTGAAGGGCTTGGAGATGAAGTCCACCGCGCCGGCCTCGAGGCCGCGGGTCTCGGCTTCGGCATCCTGGTGGGCGGTCACGAAGATCACCGGAATACCCCGCAGGTCGGGCGAACGCTTGAGCTCGCGGCACAGCTCGTAGCCGTCCATGCCGGGCATTTCCACGTCGAGCAGCAGCAGATCGGGCTGGCGGTCCCGGCACAAGGCCAGCGCCTGCGAGGCCTGGGTGGACATGAAGACCTGATAGTCAGCCGAGAACACCTGGTAGAGCGCCTGGATGTTGAGCGGCTGGTCGTCGACCAGCAGCAGGCGCGGACGCCGCCCGAGCAGCCTCAGCAGGCTGCCGTGGTCATGCGCCGGTGCACCATCCGCTGTCAGGCCCAGGTCTTCCATCAGCTGACTCCCTGCGGCAGATTCTGGCACTGAGCCAGCGCAGTCTCAAAATCAAGCTCGGTGATCGCTGCCTGCAAAGAGGCAAGACCTGGCCCCAGACTGGCGCCATGCTGCTGGCGCAACTGCTCGAAGGCGTCGAGCGCTGCCAGGTCGGACTGGGCCAGAAGCGCCACCAGGTTGCGCATCTGCGAAGCCAGTGAGGGCCCGTGGGAAATCGCTGCTGTTGCGGGCGGCGGCTCCGCGCCGGCGAGCGCCTTGGCTACCGACTGCAGTGCTGCGCAGGCCTCGGCCAGTTCGTGCTCGAAGCGCTGCAGCTGATCATCCGCCAGCGAGCCGTCCGCGCGAAGGCGGCTTTCCAGCAGCTGGGCCTGGGCGCTCAGGCGCTCGGCCCCAAGCGTGGCAGCCAGACCGCGCAGACCATGCAAGGCACCCGCCGCCTCGGCCACCTGGCGTGCGCCAAGAAGCTCACGAAGACGCGCAGCCAGCCCAGCCTGACCTTGCGCAAAGCTGGCGGACATCCGTGCAAGCAGTTCGCGCTTGCCGCCCAGCCGGTCGAGTGCTGCGGCGATGACTACACCCTGCTGGCGCGCAGCCTCCACAAGCACTGCGATGTCTTCCAGGCCGGCACGCGGCAGGCGCGCGGCGAGATTGCCGCGGCCGCAGAGCCGGTTCAGGAGCGCCACCAGATGGTCGATCTCGAAGGGCTTGCCGACATGCTCGTCCATGCCAGCGGCCCGGCTCGCTGCCTGGTCCGCCGGCATGGCGTTCGCGGTCATCGCGACGATAGGTAGCTCGCGCAAGCCCAGCTGCTCTCGAATCACGCGCGTGGCCTCGTAACCGTCCATCACCGGCATCTGCACGTCCATCAGCACGGCATCGAACTGCGGCTGCGCGCTGCTGACCAGGTTGACCGCCTGCTGACCATCGGCCGCGAGCAGCACGCTGGCGCCTTCATCCTCCAACAGCTCGCAGGCCACCTGCTGGTTGTTGAGGTTGTCTTCGACGATCAGCAGCCGCAAGCCGGCCAGGCGCTGCAAGGAAGGCAGACGCAAGGGCTTGCCGGGCTCGGCGCCGCCGGCGGTGCGGGCATCGACCACCGCATCCAGCAGCATCGAGGCAGTGACCGGCTTGACGAGGAAGCCGTTCAGCAGACCCTGCTCCTGCTCGCTGCGCTGGGCCAGCATTTCGCGGCCATGGGCAGTGACCATGACCAGCAGCGGCGTGGCCGCATCGGGCGCCAGCTCGCGGATGCGCTGGCTGGTTTCCCAGCCGTCCATGCCGGGCATCTGCCAGTCCACCAGCACCACCTGGTAGCTGGCGCCACCGCCATGCCGCGCGGCCAACTGGGCCAGCGCCTCAGCGCCGGAGCCGACGGTATCGACCCGCCAGCCGAGTGAGCGGGCCATCGAGCCGAGCATCTCGCGAGCGCTCGAGTTGTCATCGACGATCAGCACGCGCAGCTCCTGATCCTCATGCACAGGTGCGCCGGCCTCGGCGGCCGCCAGGACCGGCAGGCGCAGCTGGAAATGAAAGCGGCTGCCGGCACCCAGCACGCTGTCCAGCTTGAGCTCGCCGCCCATCATTCGAGCCAGGCGCTGGCTGATCGCCAAGCCCAGACCGGTGCCTCCGAAGCGCCGCGTCGTCGAGGCTTCTGCCTGGGTGAAGCCGGTGAAGATCCGCGCCTGGTGCTCGGGCGCGATGCCGATGCCGGTGTCGCGCACCGCAAACTCCAGCAGTACGTCTTTGTCGCCTCGCTCCAGCAGCCGCAGCTGCACCACGACCTCGCCCTTCTGCGTGAACTTGATCGCATTGCCGCCGAGGTTGATCAGCACCTGCTGCAGCCGCAAGGCGTCGCCCATCAGCAGCGGCGGCAGATCGGGTGCGATGTCGAACAAGACCTCGACCTGCTTGTTGCCCACCGTGGCCGAGAGGATCACCGAGAGCTCGCGGAACAGCTGGTCAAGCCGGAACGGATGCGGATCCAGGCTCATCTTGCCCGCTTCGACCTTGGAGAAGTCGAGGATGTCGTTGAGCAAGCCCAAGAGCGAGCGGGCCGCGCCATCAGCCTTGCCAGCATAGTCAGCCTGGCGTGGGTTCAGCGTGGTCTTCTGCAAGAGCCTGAGCATGCCGAGAATGGCATTCATCGGCGTGCGGATCTCGTGGCTCATATTGGCGAGGAACTGGCTCTTGGCCTCGTTGGCCTGCTCGGCCTTCTGCGTGGCCAGCTGCAGCGAAGCCTCGTGCTGCTTCTGGCGGGTCAGGTCGATGGCCAGTCCGAGGTGGCCCAGCATCTCGCCGTCCTCGGTCTGCATTGGATTCACCGTCAGCAGCACCGGCACGCGAGCGCCGCTCTTGTGGACATAGGTCCATTCCTGGGCCACACCCAGCAACGCGCGGTCGACAAAGACCTCGTTGCCCATGATCGGACGCATCAGCCGCACCGACCACTCGGCCGCGCGCTGGCGCACCTCCTCGGCATCATGGAACAGCTCCATAGCGCGCTGGCCCAGCACCTCCTCGCTGCGATAGCCGAGCAGGCGCTCGGCACCTCGATTGAAGACGGTGATCTCGCGCGATCGCGAGGTGGCGATGATCGATACGTCAACCGCAGCGTCAAGCACCGTGCGCAGCAGCAGGCCGGTGCGGGCGATCTCGGCCTCGGCCTTCTTGCGTTCGCTGATGTCGAGGTAGGTGGCGACAAAGCCACCACCCGGCATCGGCGCTCCGCGCACTTCGATCACGCAACCGTTCGGCCGGTTCCATTCG
Source organism: Paucibacter sp. JuS9 (assembly GCF_044043925.2). Lineage (NCBI taxonomy): Bacteria > Pseudomonadati > Pseudomonadota > Betaproteobacteria > Burkholderiales > Sphaerotilaceae > Roseateles > Paucibacter sp. JuS9. The sequence continues at coordinate 1,059,781 of NZ_CP194172.1, read as the reverse complement.
ACCTGGTGTGGCTCCTCGCTGCGACCGCGCGCCATGATCTTGGCGATATGTCGCTCGGCTTTCTCGACCGGGCCGTACTCGCCGCGCATTGCATTGAAGCGCACGATGTCTTCGTAGCGGGTGCGGCCGACCTGGAACTGCTCGTCGGGCAGCTCGATCAGCGCACGGAACTGCGCGTTGTAGGCCTGCAGGCGCAGCTCGGAATCGAACACGCTCAGACCGCAGGGCAGGTTCTCCAGCACGCTGCGCAGCACTTCGTTGTTGCGCACGGTGCGGGCCTCGAGAGAGCGACGGGCCGTGATGTCCTGATAGGCTCCGACCAGCTTGATCACGCTGCCATCGGGCCCGCGCTCGGCGGCTTCGCCAACCACGCGCACCCAGATGAAGCGACCGAGCGCCGTAGTCAGGGGCAGCTCGATGTCCCAGCCCTCGCCGGTGCGCGCAGCCGTCTCCACCGCATCGCGCAACAGGCCACGGCCGCCGCTGCCGTAGTACTTCAGTGCCTGGTCGAGTTCGGGTGCGAGGCCGCTGGGTTCGTCGTGGATGTGGCAGGCCTGCATCGACCAGCGCATGGTCCGCGTCGGCAGGTCGAGTTCCCAGCCACCGACGCCGGCCAGGCGGCCGGCGTGGTCCAGCATGGTGTTGCGCGCACGCAGCTCGGCCTCCATGGCCTTGCGCTCGGTGATGTCCAGCGCGATCTCGATGAAGCCGGTGACCGTGCCGTCAGCGTTGCGGATGGGCTGGATCTCGGTCTCGGCCCAGTAGAGGCTGCCGTCCTTGCGTCGATTCTGGATTTCGAGGCGGGCGCCGACGCCTTCAGAGGTCACATCGGCCAGCAACTGCAGCGCCGCAGGGTCGGTCTCCGGTCCCGTGAGCAGTTCACCCGGCGTTCGACCCAAGGCCTCTTCGCTGCTGTAGCCGGTCAGCCGGGTGAAGCCCTCGTTCACCCAGTTGATGCGCAGTTCGCGGTCGCCGCTGAGCACCGCGTTGTTGGTCGCACGGGCCACGCGTGCGAGCAGTTCCAGATCGACCGTCATCTCCTTGGCCAGTGCCTGAGCACGCCGTCGGCCCGAGCTGAGCAGCCAGGTTACCCAGGCCAGCGCAAGGCTCAACAGAGTGCCTGCACCGGCCAGCAGCCGAGGTCTCTCCAGGTTGGGGCTTTGCTCGAAGGCCGGCGTACTCTGTGTTCGCAGGAGCAGTTCGCGACCACCAAGAGCAATGCGTCGCTGCCAACTGAAACGAGCGCTGCCAGCGTTGGTGGTGGAGACATAGACGCGCTGTTCCGGCAAGGGCAGCGGGCTGTCAAAGAGCTCGAACTCCAGCAGGCCGTCGGCGGCCTCGCCCATGCCGGCGCCCAGTTCATCGGCCATCAGCACTGCATAGACAAAACCCTGCAAGGCCTGAGGCGGTTCCGGCTCGCCTGCGCGCGGCACGCCACTTCGGTAGATCGGCAGCAAGAGCAGGAAGGCCTGCGCATTGCTCTCCTCCTGCAACAAGCGCAGCCGGCCTGACAAAGTGAGCGCGCCGCTGCGACGCGCCTGCAAGGCCGCGGCATAACGCGTGGGCTCGGCGTTCATCACCAGGCCCAGCGCCACGCGATTGCGCGCCGCCGGCTCGGCAAAGCGAACCACATACTGCTCGGCGTCGGACAGCTGGCTCTGCAAGTTGAAATGCTCCGCCCCTTGCGCACGCTGCGCCCGGACGAAACTCGCCAGCTCTTCGCGCGGCACGGCCTGCACGAAGCCCAGGCCGCGCACACCGCGCAGCTCGCGCCGCAGGCTCAAGGATTCGACAAAGGCGCTGAACTGCTCGCGCCGCAATTCGCCGGAGGCAGCGAACAGGCCGCGGGCACCTTCCAGGGCCAGCACGCTGGCATCCAGCCGACGGCCAAGTTCGGCCTCGATCCGCTCGCTCAGGCCGGCAAACCGCCCCTGCACCTCATGCTCGGCCTCGGCTTGCCAGGTGATGGCCAGCAGGCCCGTGCTGGCCAGGCCGCCAACCAGCACCAGCAAGGCAGGCCAGGTCTCGGCCAGCACCAGCAGGCGCTGCCAGACCTTGTGGATGCCGTCGACCAGGGGCGATGCCTGCATGGGCTTGCTCCGCGCGCGCAAGATGCAGCGCGGATGACCCGATATTCAACGCAGGCACGCGTCCGCCGCCCCCGTGGAATCCCTGGCGCACGGTCTGTTCAGCCCTGGAGATCCCCCAGACAGAGGTACTTGATCTCCACATAGTCCTCGATGCCCTGGCGAGCCCCCTCCCGGCCGAGACCGCTTTGCTTGACCCCACCAAAGGGGACTTCAGCGGTGGAGATAAGCCCGGTGTTCACGCCCACCATGCCGTACTCCAGCGCCTCGCCGACACGGAACACGCGGCCAATGTCGCGGCTGTAGAAGTAGCTGGCCAAGCCAAACTCGGTACTGTTGGCCAGGGCAACCGCCTCGGCCTCAGTCTTGAACTTGAATACCGGCGCCACCGGCCCGAAGGTTTCTTCGCGGGCGCAGAGCATGTCGGGCGTGGCGTCCGCCAGCAGCGTGGGTTCGAAGAAGCGCAGGCCCAGCGCCTCGGCCCGGCGGCCACCCACAACCAGGCGCGCACCCAGAGCCAGGGCATCAGCCACATGGGCCTCGACCTTGGTGATGGCAGCGTCATCGATCAGCGGGCCCTGGTTGATGCCCGGCGTGAAGCCATTGCCGACCTTGATGCCGGCCACCTTGGCCGCCAGCTTCTCGACGAAGGCGTCGTAAACGCCTTCCTGCACATAGAAGCGATTGGCGCAGACGCAGGTCTGCCCGGCATTGCGGTACTTGCTGACCAGCGCGCCTTCGACGGCCGAATCCAGGTCGGCGTCATCAAACACGATGAAGGGCGCGTTGCCGCCGAGCTCCAGCGACAGTTTCTTGATCGTCGGCGCGCACTGGCGCATCAGGATGCGGCCAACCTCGGTGGAGCCTGTGAAGGAGAGATGGCGTACCACGGGGCTGTCGCACAGCACCTGGCCGATGGCGATAGACGCATCGGCGTCGGCGCTCAAGACATTCAGCACGCCGGCCGGCATCCCGGCGCGCTGGGCCAGCTCGGCGACCGCCAAGGCCGACAGCGGCGTGGCCTCGGCGGGCTTGATCACCACAGTACAACCCGCAGCCAGGGCCGGCGCGACCTTGCGGGTGATCATCGCGATGGGGAAATTCCAGGGCGTGATCGCGGCGCAGACGCCGATGGGCTGCTTGATCGCCAGGTAACGCTTGTTGTTGTCCGTGGTCGGGATGGTTTCGCCATAGATGCGCCGGCCCTCCTCGGCAAACCATTCGATGAAGCTCGCGCCGTATGTCACCTCGCCGCGCGCCTCGAACAGCGGCTTGCCCTGCTCGGCCGTCATGATGCGGGCGAGGTCGTCCGCATGCCTTATCAGCAACTGGAACCAGCGCTGCATGATGGCTGCGCGCTCCTTGGCCGGCTTGGCGCGCCAGGCTGGCCAGGCGTTGTTGGCCGCCGCCACGGCCGCTTCGGCATCCACCGCGCCGAGATTGGCCACCTCGGCCAGCAAGGCACCGGTCGCGGGGTCATGCACCGGGAAGCGGGCGCCACTGCTGCCGCTCACCCATTCGCCGCCAATCAGGGCCTGGGTCCTGAGCAGACTGGCGTCATCCAGGGTCGCCAGGGGTTCCAACAGGGATTGGTCCATCGTCACTCGCTCCGTCTCGTTCGTTCATTCGCTCGATGCGTTGGAGGGGCAACTCTACCCGGGCCGGGAGCCGCTTCGACGGGTCAGGCCGCCTATAATCGAAAGCCCCGAAAAATCAAGTATTTACCGCTTGCGGTAGCCGCAGAAAGCCCTCCGGAATGAAAGCAGCAGAGATTCGCCAAACCTTCCTGAAGTTCTTCGAGTCCAAGGGTCACCAGATCGTTGCCTCGAGCCCGGTCGTGCCCGGCGATGACCCGACGCTGCTGTTCACCAACGCGGGCATGAACCAGTTCAAGGACGTGTTCCTGGGCTTTGACAAGCGCGCCTACAGCCGCGCCACCACCAGCCAGAAGTGCATTCGCGCCGGCGGCAAGCACAACGACCTGGACAACGTGGGCTACACCGCGCGCCACCACACCTTCTTCGAAATGCTGGGCAATTTCAGCTTCGGGGACTATTTCAAGCATGACGCCATCCAGTTCGCCTGGGAGCTGCTAACCACCAAGTTCATGCTGCCGGCAGAGAAGCTGTGGGTGACGGTCTACGCCGAGGATGACGAGGCCTACGAGATCTGGAACAAGGTTGTGGGCGTGCCCGCCGAGCGCATCGTGCGCATCGGCGACAACAAGGGCGGCCGCTACATGTCCGACAACTTCTGGATGATGGGCGACACCGGCCCCTGCGGCCCCTGCACCGAGATCTTCTACGACCACGGCGAAGAAATCGCTGGCGGCCCGCCGGGCAGCCCGAACGAAGACGGCGATCGCTACATCGAGATCTGGAACAACGTCTTCATGCAATTCAACCGCACCGAAGACGGTGTGATGCACAAGCTGCCCAAGCCCTCCGTCGATACCGGCATGGGCCTGGAGCGCCTGGCGGCCGTCCTGCAGCATGTCCATTCGAACTATGAGATCGACACCTTTGTCAGCCTGCTCGCTGCGGCCAAGGCGGCCGTCGATGCGGCCGGTGGCGGCGACTGCGACAAGGAAAGCGCCTCGCTGAAGGTCATCGCCGACCACATCCGCGCCTGCTCATTCACCATTGTGGATGGCGTGATCCCGGGCAATGAGGGCCGCGGCTACGTCCTGCGCCGCATCGCTCGCCGCGCAATCCGCCACGGCTACAAGCTCGGCGCCCGCAAGCCCTTCTTCCACCAGATTGTTGGCGAGCTGGTGAACCAGATGGGCGATGCCTATCCGGAACTGCGCCAGGCGCAGGCACGCGTGACCGAGGTGCTCAAACAGGAAGAAGAGCGCTTCTTCCAGACCATTGCCAATGGCATGGAAATCCTCGAGGCCGCTCTGGCCAAGGGGGAGAAGCAGGTCGACGGCGAAACCGCCTTCAAGCTTCACGACACCTACGGCTTCCCGGTCGACCTGACCGCCGACGTCTGCCGCGAGCGTGGCGTGACTGTCGATCAAGCGGGCTTTGACGCGGCCATGACCCGTCAACGCGAGCAGGCCCGTGCCGCCGGCAAGTTCAAGATGGCCGCCGGCCTTGAGTACAAGGGCACGGCCACGGCTTTCCACGGCTATGAGCACCTGGTCTGCGAAACGAGCAAGGTCACGGCTGTGTATGTGGATGGCGCGCTGGTCAGCGAAGCCAAGGCCGGTGACGACGCCGTGGTGGTGCTGGACCACACGCCTTTCTACGCCGAGAGCGGAGGCCAGGCCGGCGACAGCGGCGAGCTGCGCAACAACACGAGCCGCTTCGCTGTGGAAGACACGTTGAAGATCCAGGCCGATGTGTTCGGTCATCATGGTCGGGTGCTGGAAGGCACGATCAAGACCGGCGACCAGTTCGCCGCCAAGGTGAACGCCGATGCCCGCAGCAAGACCGTGCGCAACCACAGCGCGACCCACCTGATGCACAAGGCCCTGCGCGAAGTGCTCGGCGGCCATGTGCAACAGAAGGGCTCGCTGGTCAACGCCGAGCGCACCCGCTTCGACTTCGCGCACAACGCGCCAATGACGGCCGAGCAAATCCGCAGGGTCGAGGCCATCGTCAACGCCGAAATCCTGACCAATGCGGGGGCCAAGGCCGAAGTGATGGCGCTGGACGACGCTCAGAAGAGCGGCGCGATGATGCTGTTCGGGGAGAAGTACGGCGAGACTGTGCGCGTGCTCTCCATCGGATCCTCCAAGGAACTCTGCGGCGGCACACACGTCAAGGCCACGGGCGATATCGGCTTGTTCAAGATTGTTGGCGAAGGCGGCGTGGCTGCTGGTGTGCGCCGCGTGGAAGCAGTCACGGGCGACGGCGCCCTCGCCTATCTGCAATCGCTGGAAGACACGGTGCAGGCTGTGGCCGGCACGCTGAAGGCGGCTCCCACCGAGCTGGAGCAACGCGTTCATGCGGTGCTGGATCAGGTCAAGGCACTCGAGAAGGAACTCGCTTCGGCCAAGAGCAAGCTGGCCTCCGCCCAGGGTGATGAGCTGATGGCTCAAGCCGTAGACGTCAAGGGCATCAAGGTCCTGGCCGCCACGCTGGTCGGCGCAGATGCCAAGACGCTGCGCGAAACCATGGACAAGTTGAAGGACAAGCTCAAGACGGCAGCCATCGTGCTGGCAGCTGTCGACGGCGACAAAGTCCAGCTGGCAGCCGGAGTCACGTCGGACAGCATCGGCAAAGTCAAGGCCGGTGACCTGGTCAACTTCGTGGCACAGCAAGTGGGCGGCAAGGGTGGCGGCAAGCCCGACATGGCCATGGCCGGTGGCACCGATGCCAAGGCCTTGCCTGCTGCATTGGCTGGTGTGCAAGCCTGGGTGGCGGAGCGGCTCTGACCCGAGTCACTCACTCGAAGATTCAAGGGCCCTTCTGGGCCCTTTTCTTCTTGGGACCATGAGCCCCACCGCACCACCTTAACTACCCTCCACTTCAAGTGCTAGGCGGCGCCACCATGTGTGGACAGCTTCGCGATGGGGCGCCGAAACCCGAAGCCACCCGCTTGGGTCTGAGTCCGAAGGACAGCGCTCAGGTTGCGCTGGAAGGAATCAGATGGGCCTGACAAGACCGCGCACAGGCATGGGATGCTGCTGAGCCACGCGATACATGGGCTCGACATGTTGGCCCTCGATCACAACTCGGGGCAGCTTGGCCGGAGCGGGCGCCACCGGCGGGGGCGGCGTGCTGCCCAGGCGCTTGCCCGTGATGACCAGGCGCGCCAGCTTGACCACCTCACTCGCTTGCGCAGGCACAGCAGGCAAGCCCAACGTCAGGGCAAGGGTCAAAGAACTCGCAATAAGGCGGTAATCGCAGCGTCGCATGGGTCTCTCTCCACGAGCCCGGTCTGATGGCCGAGCTTTGTATGGATCGGAGTATTCCCAGTGCCGAGATGAGCCGCCACGGACAAGCGACGAACTGCATCCCGCTGCGACAAAGCGGGGATACGAGGGAGCGAATACCTGCAGGAGGGAGATCTCGACATGTTCGATTAATGAACTTCAAGACAACTTCATCGACGTCTTCGACATGTCACCGGGACTTGCCGCACCTTGTAGCCGATGCATCGGAAGACGGCGGCGCTTTCAAGGTATTGACGGAACGGGGCGTCCAAGATGAGCCAGGATGCCGACTGCAGCAGGACGCAGAGATATTGCATGCTGAGCGCAGATACTGCACGCTGCAAAAGCAAAAACCCTCCGACTCATGGGAGTCGGAGGGTTTCGCGGGGTAAATAGCCTGACGATGACCTACTTTCACACGGGAATCCGCACTATCATCGGCGCTGAGTCATTTCACTGTCCTGTTCGGGATGGGAAGGAGTGGGACCAACTCGCTATGGTCATCAGGCTTGACTGGTTGGCTCATTGAGACCTGGGAAGGTGCTCAACAAACCCAATTTGTAGAGTTGCGCAACTGATCTCTCAATTATAGCGCTCGAATCAGCTTGTGTATTTTGATTGCGTTCAATTCAGACTTCTGAAGAACAGCATAACTGTGTTTGACTCAATATAGTCTCTGATCTGTTCTTTCGAACTGTCAAAGTTATAGGGTCAAGCCTCACGGGCAATTAGTACTGGTTAGCTTAACGCATTACTGCGCTTCCACACCCAGCCTATCAACGTCCTGGTCTCGAACGACCCTTCAGGGGGCTCTAGGCCCCGGCAAGACTCATCTTGAGACGAGTTTCCCGCTTAGATGCTTTCAGCGGTTATCTCTTCCGCACTTAGCTACTCGGCGATGCCACTGGCGTGACAACCGATACACCAGAGGTGCGTCCACTCCGGTCCTCTCGTACTAGGAGCAGGCTCTCTCAATCTTGCAGCGCCCACGGAAGATAGGGACCAAACTGTCTCACGACGTTTTAAACCCAGCTCACGTACCTCTTTAAATGGCGAACAGCCATACCCTTGGGACCGGCTACAGCCCCAGGATGAGATGAGCCGACATCGAGGTGCCAAACACCGCCGTCGATATGAACTCTTGGGCGGTATCAGCCTGTTATCCCCAGAGTACCTTTTATCCGTTGAGCGATGGCCCTTCCATACAGAACCACCGGATCACTTTGTCCTACTTTCGTACCTGCTCGACTTGTCAGTCTCGCAGTCAAGCACGCTTATGCCAATGCACTATCAACACGATTTCCGACCGTATTTAGCGTACCTTCGAACTCCTCCGTTACACTTTGGGAGGAGACCGCCCCAGTCAAACTGCCCACCATACACTGTCCCCAATCCCGATAAGGGACCAAGGTTAGAACCTCAAACACACCAGGGTGGTATTTCAACGTTGGCTCCATAGAAACTAGCGTCCCTACTTCAAAGCCTCCCACCTATCCTACACAGATCTGTTCAAAGTCCAATGTAAAGCTACAGTAAAGGTTCATGGGGTCTTTCCGTCTTTCCGCGGGGAGATTGCATCATCACAAACATTTCAACTTCGCTGAGTCTCTGGAGGAGACAGTGTGGCCATCATTACTCCATTCGTGCAGGTCGGAACTTACCCGACAAGGAATTTCGCTACCTTAGGACCGTTATAGTTACGGCCGCCGTTTACTGGGACTTCAGTCAAGAGCTTGCACCCCATCATTTAATCTTCCAGCACCGGGCAGGAGTCACACCCTATACGTCGACTTTCGTCTTTGCAGAGTGCTGTGTTTTTAATAAACAGTTGCAGCCACCGATTCTCTGCGGCCCCATTCTGCTCCCCAAGTAAATGGTTCACATACTAGAGGCACACCTTCTTCCGAAGTTACGGTGTCAATTTGCCGAGTTCCTTCTCCAGAGTTCTCTCAAGCGCCTTAGAATACTCATCTCGCGCACCAGTGTCGGTTTGCGGTACGGTCGTTGTAAGCTGAAGCTTAGTGGCTTTTCTTGGAAGCAGGGTATCACTCACTTCGTCTGCAAGCAGACTCGTTATCACGCCTCATCTCATCCCCCCGGATTTGCCTAAGGGGCACGACTACACGCTTGAACCAACTATTCCAACAGTTGGCTGAGTTAACCTTCTCCGTCCCCACATCGCACTTACAATCGGTACAGGAATATTTACCTGTTTCCCATCAGCTACGCATCTCTGCCTCGCCTTAGGGGCCGACTCACCCTACGCCGATGAACGTTGCGTAGGAAACCTTGCGCTTTCGGCGAGGGGGCTTTTCACCCCCTTTAACGCTACTCATGTCAGCATTCGCACTTCTGATACCTCCAGCAGGCTTCACAACCCACCTTCTCAGGCTTACAGAACGCTCTCCTACCACGTGCAATAAATTGCACATCCGCAGCTTCGGTAACTGGCTTAGCCCCGTTACATCTTCCGCGCAGGACGACTCGATCAGTGAGCTATTACGCTTTCTTTAAATGATGGCTGCTTCTAAGCCAACATCCTGACTGTTTTAGCCTTCCCACTTCGTTTCCCACTTAGCCAATTTTGGGGACCTTAGCTGGCGGTCTGGGTTGTTTCCCTCTTGAGTCCGGACGTTAGCACCCGGTGCTCTGTCTCCCAAGCTGTACTCATCGGTATTCGGAGTTTGCTAAGGTTTGGTAAGTCGCCATGACCCCCTAGCCTAAACAGTGCTCTACCCCCGATGGTAATACTTGAGGCACTACCTAAATAGTTTTCGGAGAGAACCAGCTATTTCCAAGTTTGTTTAGCCTTTCACCCCTATCCACAGCTCATCCGCTAATTTTGCAACATTAGTCGGTTCGGACCTCCAGCACCTGTTACGGTACCTTCATCCTGGCCATGGATAGATCACTTGGTTTCGGGTCTACACCCAGCGACTATGACGCCCTATTCGGACTCGATTTCTCTACGGCTTCCCTATTCGGTTAACCTCGCCACTGAATGTAAGTCGCTGACCCATTATACAAAAGGTACGCAGTCACCCCTTTCGAGGCTCCTACTTTTTGTATGCATGCGGTTTCAGGATCTATTTCACTCCCCTCCCGGGGTTCTTTTCGCCTTTCCCTCACGGTACTTGTTCACTATCGGTCGATTACGAGTATTTAGCCTTGGAGGATGGTCCCCCCATATTCAGACAGGATTTCACGTGTCCCGCCCTACTCTATTCGCGCCTAGTTCCACAATCTGCATTTTTCATACGGGGCTATCACCCGCTATGGCCGGACTTTCCATTCCGTTCTGATATACAAACTGCTAAAACGCGAGGGCTACTCCGATTTCGCTCGCCACTACTTTCGGAATCTCGGTTGATGTCTTTTCCTCGAGCTACTGAGATGTTTCAGTTCACCCGGTTCGCCACAATGACCTATGTATTCAGTCAGAGTTACCTCTTGCGAGGTGGGTTTCCCCATTCGGAAATCTCCGGATCAAAGCTAATTTGCCAGCTCCCCGAAGCTTATCGCAGGCTATCACGTCCTTCGTCGCCTGTAATCGCCAAGGCATCCACCACATGCACTTATTCACTTGACCCTATAACTTTGACAGCGCTGACAGCACTGCCGATCAAGGAACTTACCACCCAGGTATCGTTCACCCGAGTGGCTATATTTGAGTATTCACGCGTTACGCCGTTCTTCATACCTAATCAACTTAGCAACTACCTTTCAGCAATCACTACTTCGCTTAGTTGAAGTCTATGTTTGACGCAATCAAAATGTTGCCGACGGCACGGTGTCCAGCCCCACAAATCCGAAGACTCGCGAAGAAACTGAACTTTCCGTCGACAACGCTGATTCGACTCTACAAATTGTTAAAGAACAACAGCCAATAAAGGCTGGCAAACCACAATACCCACTCCGGATATTTTGGTTTGCCAACGCTGAGTGAAGATAAATGGTGGAGGATGACGGGATCGAACCGACGACCCCCTGCTTGCAAAGCAGGTGCTCTCCCAGCTGAGCTAATCCCCCGGGATCTCTCTCATAGCCTCTCGGCTTGAATTCCGTGGTGGGTCTGGCTGGATTCGAACCAGCGACCCCCGCCTTATCAAGACGGTGCTCTAACCAACTGAGCTACAGACCCACGCGAACTCTTCGCGTGCCCTGTGCCAGTGCGCTCACCTGTTGAGGCCAGCTCGGCAGGCTCACGCTTATTTCACTCTTACTGTTGAATTACAGCCGATAAGTGTGGGCGCTTAAAAATGAGTCATTTGGATCTCGCTCATGCTCAGCATATATGCTGAACCGTGGCTCAATCTATTCTAGAAAGGAGGTGATCCAGCCGCACCTTCCGATACGGCTACCTTGTTACGACTTCACCCCAGTCACGAACCCTGCCGTGGTAATCGCCCCCCTTGCGGTTAGGCTAACTACTTCTGGCAGAACCCGCTCCCATGGTGTGACGGGCGGTGTGTACAAGACCCGGGAACGTATTCACCGCGGCAAGCTGATCCGCGATTACTAGCGATTCCGACTTCACGCAGTCGAGTTGCAGACTACGATCCGGACTACGACCGGTTTTCTGGGATTAGCTCCCCCTCGCGGGTTGGCAGCCCTCTGTACCGGCCATTGTATGACGTGTGTAGCCCTACCCATAAGGGCCATGATGACCTGACGTCATCCCCACCTTCCTCCGGTTTGTCACCGGCAGTCTCATTAGAGTGCCCTTTCGTAGCAACTAATGACAAGGGTTGCGCTCGTTGCGGGACTTAACCCAACATCTCACGACACGAGCTGACGACGGCCATGCAGCACCTGTGTTCTGGCTCTCTTTCGAGCACTCCCAAATCTCTTCAGGATTCCAGACATGTCAAGGGTAGGTAAGGTTTTTCGCGTTGCATCGAATTAAACCACATCATCCACCGCTTGTGCGGGTCCCCGTCAATTCCTTTGAGTTTCAACCTTGCGGCCGTACTCCCCAGGCGGTCAACTTCACGCGTTAGCTACGTTACTGAGAAGAAACCCTCCCAACAACCAGTTGACATCGTTTAGGGCGTGGACTACCAGGGTATCTAATCCTGTTTGCTCCCCACGCTTTCGTGCATGAGCGTCAGTACAGGTCCAGGGGATTGCCTTCGCCATCGGTGTTCCTCCGCATATCTACGCATTTCACTGCTACACGCGGAATTCCATCCCCCTCTACCGTACTCTAGCTATGCAGTCACAAAGGCAGTTCCCAGGTTGAGCCCGGGGATTTCACCTCTGTCTTGCATAACCGCCTGCGCACGCTTTACGCCCAGTAATTCCGATTAACGCTTGCACCCTACGTATTACCGCGGCTGCTGGCACGTAGTTAGCCGGTGCTTATTCTTCAGGTACCGTCATGAGGCGTCTGTATTAGAAACACCCTTTTCTTCCCTGACAAAAGCGGTTTACAACCCGAAGGCCTTCTTCCCGCACGCGGCATGGCTGGATCAGACTTGCGTCCATTGTCCAAAATTCCCCACTGCTGCCTCCCGTAGGAGTCTGGGCCGTGTCTCAGTCCCAGTGTGGCTGGTCGTCCTCTCAGACCAGCTACAGATCGTCGGCTTGGTGGGCCTTTACCCCACCAACTACCTAATCTGATATCGGCCGCTCCAATTGCGCGAGGTCTTGCGATCCCCCGCTTTCACCCTCAGGTCGTATGCGGTATTAGCCACTCTTTCGAGTAGTTATCCCCCACAACTGGGCACGTTCCGATATATTACTCACCCGTTCGCCACTCGTCAGCATCCGAAGACCTGTTACCGTTCGACTTGCATGTGTAAGGCATGCCGCCAGCGTTCAATCTGAGCCAGGATCAAACTCTACAGTTCGATCTTGATTTACTCAACGGAATCGACAAAACCATTTACATGATTCCATCTAATTTCCGTGAGCGTTTAAAGTCTAAGAGACTTGATACTCGTCACCAAGCATCAAAACTCACCTTCAAACGCCCACGCTTATCGGCTGTGAATTATTAAAGAACAGTGAGAATCTTTTGATTCTCTTGCGTCGATCGCTGATCAACGCAGAAGCGAGATTATGAGTGATAACGATCTTATCGTCAACCCTTAATTGCTTCTTTTTCTGCAAGCTCCCGTTGCCGGGAGCATCAGCAGATGCAAACCTTCATCACAACGCCTTGGCGCCCTGAATGCTTGCATCTGCTGACACAGATGGAAACGCCCAGTCTTGCGACTGGGCGTCTCAGGTAAATAGCCTGACGATGACCTACTTTCACACGGGAATCCGCACTATCATCGGCGCTGAGTCATTTCACTGTCCTGTTCGGGATGGGAAGGAGTGGGACCAACTCGCTATGGTCATCAGGCTTGACTGGTTGGCTCATTGAGACCTGGGAAGGTGCTCAACAAACCCAATTTGTAGAGTTGCGCAACTGATCTCTCAATTATAGCGCTCGAATCAGCTTGTGTATTTTGATTGCGTTCAATTCAGACTTCTGAAGAACAGCATAACTGTGTTTGACTCAATATAGTCTCTGATCTGTTCTTTCGAACTGTCAAAGTTATAGGGTCAAGCCTCACGGGCAATTAGTACTGGTTAGCTTAACGCATTACTGCGCTTCCACACCCAGCCTATCAACGTCCTGGTCTCGAACGACCCTTCAGGGGGCTCTAGGCCCCGGCAAGACTCATCTTGAGACGAGTTTCCCGCTTAGATGCTTTCAGCGGTTATCTCTTCCGCACTTAGCTACTCGGCGATGCCACTGGCGTGACAACCGATACACCAGAGGTGCGTCCACTCCGGTCCTCTCGTACTAGGAGCAGGCTCTCTCAATCTTGCAGCGCCCACGGAAGATAGGGACCAAACTGTCTCACGACGTTTTAAACCCAGCTCACGTACCTCTTTAAATGGCGAACAGCCATACCCTTGGGACCGGCTACAGCCCCAGGATGAGATGAGCCGACATCGAGGTGCCAAACACCGCCGTCGATATGAACTCTTGGGCGGTATCAGCCTGTTATCCCCAGAGTACCTTTTATCCGTTGAGCGATGGCCCTTCCATACAGAACCACCGGATCACTTTGTCCTACTTTCGTACCTGCTCGACTTGTCAGTCTCGCAGTCAAGCACGCTTATGCCAATGCACTATCAACACGATTTCCGACCGTATTTAGCGTACCTTCGAACTCCTCCGTTACACTTTGGGAGGAGACCGCCCCAGTCAAACTGCCCACCATACACTGTCCCCAATCCCGATAAGGGACCAAGGTTAGAACCTCAAACACACCAGGGTGGTATTTCAACGTTGGCTCCATAGAAACTAGCGTCCCTACTTCAAAGCCTCCCACCTATCCTACACAGATCTGTTCAAAGTCCAATGTAAAGCTACAGTAAAGGTTCATGGGGTCTTTCCGTCTTTCCGCGGGGAGATTGCATCATCACAAACATTTCAACTTCGCTGAGTCTCTGGAGGAGACAGTGTGGCCATCATTACTCCATTCGTGCAGGTCGGAACTTACCCGACAAGGAATTTCGCTACCTTAGGACCGTTATAGTTACGGCCGCCGTTTACTGGGACTTCAGTCAAGAGCTTGCACCCCATCATTTAATCTTCCAGCACCGGGCAGGAGTCACACCCTATACGTCGACTTTCGTCTTTGCAGAGTGCTGTGTTTTTAATAAACAGTTGCAGCCACCGATTCTCTGCGGCCCCATTCTGCTCCCCAAGTAAATGGTTCACATACTAGAGGCACACCTTCTTCCGAAGTTACGGTGTCAATTTGCCGAGTTCCTTCTCCAGAGTTCTCTCAAGCGCCTTAGAATACTCATCTCGCGCACCAGTGTCGGTTTGCGGTACGGTCGTTGTAAGCTGAAGCTTAGTGGCTTTTCTTGGAAGCAGGGTATCACTCACTTCGTCTGCAAGCAGACTCGTTATCACGCCTCATCTCATCCCCCCGGATTTGCCTAAGGGGCACGACTACACGCTTGAACCAACTATTCCAACAGTTGGCTGAGTTAACCTTCTCCGTCCCCACATCGCACTTACAATCGGTACAGGAATATTTACCTGTTTCCCATCAGCTACGCATCTCTGCCTCGCCTTAGGGGCCGACTCACCCTACGCCGATGAACGTTGCGTAGGAAACCTTGCGCTTTCGGCGAGGGGGCTTTTCACCCCCTTTAACGCTACTCATGTCAGCATTCGCACTTCTGATACCTCCAGCAGGCTTCACAACCCACCTTCTCAGGCTTACAGAACGCTCTCCTACCACGTGCAATAAATTGCACATCCGCAGCTTCGGTAACTGGCTTAGCCCCGTTACATCTTCCGCGCAGGACGACTCGATCAGTGAGCTATTACGCTTTCTTTAAATGATGGCTGCTTCTAAGCCAACATCCTGACTGTTTTAGCCTTCCCACTTCGTTTCCCACTTAGCCAATTTTGGGGACCTTAGCTGGCGGTCTGGGTTGTTTCCCTCTTGAGTCCGGACGTTAGCACCCGGTGCTCTGTCTCCCAAGCTGTACTCATCGGTATTCGGAGTTTGCTAAGGTTTGGTAAGTCGCCATGACCCCCTAGCCTAAACAGTGCTCTACCCCCGATGGTAATACTTGAGGCACTACCTAAATAGTTTTCGGAGAGAACCAGCTATTTCCAAGTTTGTTTAGCCTTTCACCCCTATCCACAGCTCATCCGCTAATTTTGCAACATTAGTCGGTTCGGACCTCCAGCACCTGTTACGGTACCTTCATCCTGGCCATGGATAGATCACTTGGTTTCGGGTCTACACCCAGCGACTATGACGCCCTATTCGGACTCGATTTCTCTACGGCTTCCCTATTCGGTTAACCTCGCCACTGAATGTAAGTCGCTGACCCATTATACAAAAGGTACGCAGTCACCCCTTTCGAGGCTCCTACTTTTTGTATGCATGCGGTTTCAGGATCTATTTCACTCCCCTCCCGGGGTTCTTTTCGCCTTTCCCTCACGGTACTTGTTCACTATCGGTCGATTACGAGTATTTAGCCTTGGAGGATGGTCCCCCCATATTCAGACAGGATTTCACGTGTCCCGCCCTACTCTATTCGCGCCTAGTTCCACAATCTGCATTTTTCATACGGGGCTATCACCCGCTATGGCCGGACTTTCCATTCCGTTCTGATATACAAACTGCTAAAACGCGAGGGCTACTCCGATTTCGCTCGCCACTACTTTCGGAATCTCGGTTGATGTCTTTTCCTCGAGCTACTGAGATGTTTCAGTTCACCCGGTTCGCCACAATGACCTATGTATTCAGTCAGAGTTACCTCTTGCGAGGTGGGTTTCCCCATTCGGAAATCTCCGGATCAAAGCTAATTTGCCAGCTCCCCGAAGCTTATCGCAGGCTATCACGTCCTTCGTCGCCTGTAATCGCCAAGGCATCCACCACATGCACTTATTCACTTGACCCTATAACTTTGACAGCGCTGACAGCACTGCCGATCAAGGAACTTACCACCCAGGTATCGTTCACCCGAGTGGCTATATTTGAGTATTCACGCGTTACGCCGTTCTTCATACCTAATCAACTTAGCAACTACCTTTCAGCAATCACTACTTCGCTTAGTTGAAGTCTATGTTTGACGCAATCAAAATGTTGCCGACGGCACGGTGTCCAGCCCCACAAATCCGAAGACTCGCGAAGAAACTGAACTTTCCGTCGACAACGCTGATTCGACTCTACAAATTGTTAAAGAACAACAGCCAATAAAGGCTGGCAAACCACAATACCCACTCCGGATATTTTGGTTTGCCAACGCTGAGTGAAGATAAATGGTGGAGGATGACGGGATCGAACCGACGACCCCCTGCTTGCAAAGCAGGTGCTCTCCCAGCTGAGCTAATCCCCCGGGATCTCTCTCATAGCCTCTCGGCTTGAATTCCGTGGTGGGTCTGGCTGGATTCGAACCAGCGACCCCCGCCTTATCAAGACGGTGCTCTAACCAACTGAGCTACAGACCCACGCGAACTCTTCGCGTGCCCTGTGCCAGTGCGCTCACCTGTTGAGGCCAGCTCGGCAGGCTCACGCTTATTTCACTCTTACTGTTGAATTACAGCCGATAAGTGTGGGCGCTTAAAAATGAGTCATTTGGATCTCGCTCATGCTCAGCATATATGCTGAACCGTGGCTCAATCTATTCTAGAAAGGAGGTGATCCAGCCGCACCTTCCGATACGGCTACCTTGTTACGACTTCACCCCAGTCACGAACCCTGCCGTGGTAATCGCCCCCCTTGCGGTTAGGCTAACTACTTCTGGCAGAACCCGCTCCCATGGTGTGACGGGCGGTGTGTACAAGACCCGGGAACGTATTCACCGCGGCAAGCTGATCCGCGATTACTAGCGATTCCGACTTCACGCAGTCGAGTTGCAGACTACGATCCGGACTACGACCGGTTTTCTGGGATTAGCTCCCCCTCGCGGGTTGGCAGCCCTCTGTACCGGCCATTGTATGACGTGTGTAGCCCTACCCATAAGGGCCATGATGACCTGACGTCATCCCCACCTTCCTCCGGTTTGTCACCGGCAGTCTCATTAGAGTGCCCTTTCGTAGCAACTAATGACAAGGGTTGCGCTCGTTGCGGGACTTAACCCAACATCTCACGACACGAGCTGACGACGGCCATGCAGCACCTGTGTTCTGGCTCTCTTTCGAGCACTCCCAAATCTCTTCAGGATTCCAGACATGTCAAGGGTAGGTAAGGTTTTTCGCGTTGCATCGAATTAAACCACATCATCCACCGCTTGTGCGGGTCCCCGTCAATTCCTTTGAGTTTCAACCTTGCGGCCGTACTCCCCAGGCGGTCAACTTCACGCGTTAGCTACGTTACTGAGAAGAAACCCTCCCAACAACCAGTTGACATCGTTTAGGGCGTGGACTACCAGGGTATCTAATCCTGTTTGCTCCCCACGCTTTCGTGCATGAGCGTCAGTACAGGTCCAGGGGATTGCCTTCGCCATCGGTGTTCCTCCGCATATCTACGCATTTCACTGCTACACGCGGAATTCCATCCCCCTCTACCGTACTCTAGCTATGCAGTCACAAAGGCAGTTCCCAGGTTGAGCCCGGGGATTTCACCTCTGTCTTGCATAACCGCCTGCGCACGCTTTACGCCCAGTAATTCCGATTAACGCTTGCACCCTACGTATTACCGCGGCTGCTGGCACGTAGTTAGCCGGTGCTTATTCTTCAGGTACCGTCATGAGGCGTCTGTATTAGAAACACCCTTTTCTTCCCTGACAAAAGCGGTTTACAACCCGAAGGCCTTCTTCCCGCACGCGGCATGGCTGGATCAGACTTGCGTCCATTGTCCAAAATTCCCCACTGCTGCCTCCCGTAGGAGTCTGGGCCGTGTCTCAGTCCCAGTGTGGCTGGTCGTCCTCTCAGACCAGCTACAGATCGTCGGCTTGGTGGGCCTTTACCCCACCAACTACCTAATCTGATATCGGCCGCTCCAATTGCGCGAGGTCTTGCGATCCCCCGCTTTCACCCTCAGGTCGTATGCGGTATTAGCCACTCTTTCGAGTAGTTATCCCCCACAACTGGGCACGTTCCGATATATTACTCACCCGTTCGCCACTCGTCAGCATCCGAAGACCTGTTACCGTTCGACTTGCATGTGTAAGGCATGCCGCCAGCGTTCAATCTGAGCCAGGATCAAACTCTACAGTTCGATCTTGATTTACTCAACGGAATCGACAAAACCATTTACATGATTCCATCTAATTTCCGTGAGCGTTTAAAGTCCAAGAGACTTGATACTCGTCACCAAGCATCAAAACTCACCTTCAAACGCCCACGCTTATCGGCTGTGAATTATTAAAGAACAGTGAGAATCTTTCGACCCTCTTGCGTTAATCACCGTTAAATCGGCGATCAGCACAGAAGCGAGATTATGACTGAATTCTTTCGAATTCGTCAAGCGCTTTTGAAAACTTTCTAAGTTCTCGCAGCGCTTGCAGCCCAGGGCTCGCCTGCCTTCACCACCCAGATCTGCACTTCGTTTCGAAGCACCGCTCGCAGCAGCGAAGCCCACGACTGTAGCACAAGAATTTCAGGGTTCGGAGAACTTCTCAGTGAAAAGTTCTCACGGCGGCCTGGCCGCCGGCACGGACACCCGCTTCATGCCTCCCACTGCGGCGTGCTTCGCAGCACCTCCTCCATCGTGGTAACGCCCTCGGCGATCTTCATGGCGCCGGCAAGGCGCAGGGGGCGGAGGCCCTCTTGCATGGCCTTGCGGCGCAAGGCGCTGATGTCCGGTTCAGGATGCAATGTGGCCTTGACGGCTTCACTGACGGTGAGCAGCTCGTACAGACCCGCACGGCCGCGATAGCCGGTATTGCGGCAATCCAGGCAGCCAACGGGCTTGTAGGGCTTCACGCCGCCGTTCATGCGCCAGTGCTTGAGCATTTCGTTCAAGGAGTCACGCGTCACCGAGGGGTCGGGCTGCTTGCAGTTGACGCACAGCGTGCGGACGAGGCGCTGCGCCAGCACGCCGATAACGGTCGCGCTGATTAGATATGGCGCAACGCCCAGATC
This sequence comes from Paucibacter sp. JuS9, assembly GCF_044043925.2. Classification (NCBI taxonomy): domain Bacteria; kingdom Pseudomonadati; phylum Pseudomonadota; class Betaproteobacteria; order Burkholderiales; family Sphaerotilaceae; genus Roseateles; species Paucibacter sp. JuS9. The sequence continues at coordinate 1,040,247 of NZ_CP194172.1, read as the reverse complement.
TGTCAGCCGGGTGATCGCAGCCGCAGCGTCGTTGGTATGCAGCGTCGAAAAGACCAAATGGCCGGTCAGCGCAGCCTGGATGGCCATTTCGGCCGTGGCCAGGTCGCGGATTTCGCCGACCATGATGATGTCCGGGTCCTGGCGCATCAGCGCGCGCAGCCCCTCGGCAAAACCGAAATCCAGCGCCGACTGCGCCTGGGTCTGATTGAAGGCCGGCTCGATCATTTCGATCGGGTCTTCAATCGTGCAGACGTTCACTTCGTCCGTGGCCAGCCGCTTGAGCGTCGAGTACAGCGTGGTGGTCTTGCCGCTGCCGGTCGGCCCGGTCACCAGGATGATGCCGTGTGCCTGAGTGACCAGCTTCTCCCAGCGTTCGGTGTCATGGCTGGAGAAGCCCAGCATGCTGAGATCCTTGACCGCCGTGTCGGGGTCGAAGATGCGCATCACCATCTTCTCGCCAAACGCAGTGGGCAGAGTGGAGAGCCGCATTTCAACTTCATCACCAGCAGGATTGCGGGTTTTGATACGCCCGTCCAGCGGGCGGCGGCGCTCAACCACATCCATACGGCCGAGCAACTTGATGCGCGAGGTCATGGCGCTCATCACCGCCGAAGGCAGCTGATATACGGTGTGCAAGACGCCATCGATGCGGAAGCGGATCACGCCCATTTCGCGGCGCGGCTCGAGATGGATGTCGCTGGCTCGCTGATCGAAAGCGTACTGCCACAGCCAGTCGACCACCTGCACGACACCCTGGTCGTTGGCATCGAGCGCCTTGTTGCTCTTGCCCAGCTCCACCAACTGCTCGAAGCTGGCCACCTGGTTGGTCTCACCGGCCTTGGCGGCTGCACGGACCGATCGAGCCAGCGTAAAGAACTCGGTCGTGAAGCGGGCGATTTCGAGCGGGTTGGCAATCACCAGCTTGATGGTCTTGCGCGTGTGGGACTCGATCTGCGCCATCCAACTGGTGTCAAAGGGCTCAGAGGTCGCAATCGTCACGTCGGTCAGGCCGACCTGGATCGGCAAGCAGCGCTTGGCCTCGGCATAGCTGCCCGACATCACATCGGATACCCGGCCCACATCAACCTTCAGAGGATCGATTCTCAAGTAAGGCAGCTTGGCCCGTGTAGCCAGCCACTCGGTCAACACCTCAACTTCGAGCGGCTTGCCAGCAGATTTGCGCACCAGGCCCGCGCTGCCCAGCCGAACCAGCGGATGCAGCGAGCTGTCGCCAGCCGCAAAGCGCTGCTCCATCTTTTGGGCCTGCTCGGCATCGATGATCTCGTCCTCGACCAGCCAGCGAAGCAGCTGGCGCCATTCGAGTCGCCCCTCCGGCTTCAACTCGGGGCGGGCATCTGGCGCCTGTGCGGCTGTCTTGGTCTTGGTGCTCATCGGCTAGTCATTCAGCTGGTTGATGATGCTGATCGGCAGCGGTCGCACCAGGCGCAACCACTTGCGCGCCGGCAACTCATACTGCGACTCGATATTAGCTGCACGCTGCTCCAATTCCTCCCGCTCGGGAACCCTCACCCCGCGGGCAGCCACCAGCACCGTGTTGCCTTCCTTGGTCGGCGCCAGGCTCCACACCTGGTCAGAGCCAAAGATCCGGGCAATGCGAGTCGCGCTCCGGGTGAAGCTGGCACTGCGGCCAAAGAGATTGACCGTCATCAGCCCACCGTCGGCCAGCACATTGCGGCAGCCGGCATAGAAGGCTTCATCGTCCAGCACCGGGCCGGCGGCATCGTGGTCATAGAGATCCACATTCAAGACTTGTGCGCATTGGATGTTTTCATCCCGCTGCACCCACTCGCCAGCGTCTTCATTCAGCACCGTCAATCGCCTGTCGTCCTCGGGCAGATGAAACCAGGCTCGGCAGGCCGAGATCACGCTCGGGTTCAGCTCGACGGCCGTGGTCTGCATGCGCAGCACCTTGTGACAGAAGCGGGTGATGGCTGCCGCCCCCAAGCCCAATTGCACCGCATGCCCTGCACGGATCTCGTCCGTCTCGCGCCAAAGCATCCACGCCATCATGCGCTGGATGTATTCCAGCTCCAGTTGCTGGGGCTTGCGGATGCGCATGGCGCCCTGCACCCAGATCGAATCCAGGTGAAGGAAGCGCACGCCGTCGTATTCGCTCAGCGTGGCCGGGGCCCACTCTGACTGCTTCTTGCTCGTCTTCTTGCTGCTCATGGGGGACTCTGCCTCAGCGACTGCCAGGCCTTCAGCTTGTCATCGTAGGCCATCGTGTAGGCAGGGCTGCTGGAAGGAAGCGCCAGGACTCGCCATCGTGACTCGCCCAGCGCCGCCAACTGCCGCATGCCCAAGCGTGCGGCCGTGCCGCCATTGAAGCCTATGGTCTCCAGATGCGGCAGGCGTGCCAGCAGCCCGCCAAGGTCGCTGTGCAACGGGTCGCGGATATTGCTGTCCAGGCTACCCTCTCGTTCAGTCTCCTGGATCACGTCCCACAAGGCGATGCGCTGCTGGCGCAGCAGGCGCAGCCGATCTTCATAAGCCGCCACGATCAATGGCAGGCCGAACACGTCTCCCAACAGACGCCAGAACTGATTGCGCGGATGGCCGTAATACTGCTGAGCCTTCAAGGAAGCCACCCCTGGAAAGCTGCCCAGCAGCAGCCAGCGCGCCTGCGCATCGAATTGCGGGGTCAGTCCTTGCCAGCGCTCGGCCTGCCCTGCGCCGACGGCTTCAGCGATGATCGGCGCCCGAGATACTTGAGTCACGACTGCAGGAGATTGAGATGATGAATACCGAAGCCATCTGGCTGTTCCTGAACACCCAGGGCGCAGCCTTCGGATTGAAGGTGCTGACAGCACTGGCAGCCTGGATTGTGGGCCGCTGGCTGATCAACCTGAGCGTACGCCTGGTTGGCGTCGCACTCGAGCGAGGTCGCCGCATCGATTCGACACTGGCAACCTACCTGCGCTCGATCCTCACGGTGCTCCTGAACATCGTGCTGGTGCTGGCAATCCTGGACATCTTCGGTATCCAGACCACCTCCTTTGCCGCCCTGCTGGCTGGCGCCGGCCTGGCCATCGGTACCGCCTGGGGCGGCCTGCTGACCCACTTTGCGGCCGGCGTCTTCATGCAGGTGCTGCGGCCTTTCAAGGTGGGCGACTTCGTCCAGGTGGGCGGAGTCACCGGCACGGTGACCGAGATCGGCCTTTTCGGCACCACGGTCACCACGCCGGACAACGTGCAGACCATCGTCGGCAACAACAAGGTGTTCTCGGACACGATACAGAATTTCTCCAGCCTGCCCTTCCGCCGTGTCGACTGCGTGGCCAAGATCGCCAATGGCGTGGACCCGCTAGATGCGATTGCCCGGCTGCGCACTGCCGTTGCCGCCATTCCGAACGTCAAGACCTCACCGGCACCGGACATCGAGATCCTCAGTTTCACCGCCGAAGGCCCGCTGCTCTGCGTGCGTCCGTATACGTACACGGATCACTACTGGCAGGTGTATTTCGACACCCACAAGGCTGTGGTCGCCACCTTCGGCGCAGCCGGTTATCCGGTGCCTGAAACACCGATGGCGCCACGCAATCGCGAAGTTTGACGCTGACGAAGGAGCTGGACCGCTGATCAGCCGAGAGCCAGCCGCGGCAGCGCGGCCCGCACATTCGCGCTGGTGACCGCTGCGGTCTGCTCCAGCGTCCAGCCGCGCAGCTCTGCCAAGCTCTGCGCGATGCGCGGCAGCTCGGCCGGCTCATTGCGGCTGATCCCGCCACCGGCGCGCTGCTCGGCGGTCTTGTAGAGCCACTGCGGAGGAATATCAGGCGCATCGGTTTCGAGAACCAGGCTTTCAGCAGGCAGCTCGGATGCCAGTCGGCGGATCTGCAAGGAGCGATCAAATGTCAGCGTGCCGCCAAAGCCCAGCTTGAAACCAAGCTCGACAAAGGCCGCCGCCTGCTGGGCGCTGCCATTGAAGGCATGCGCGATACCGCCGCGAATGCCGCCGATGCGGCGCAAGCCAGCCAAGAGCTTGTCGGCGCTGCGCCTCACATGCAGGATCACGGGCAGATCGAAGCGACGCGCCAGCTTCAGTTGCTCCAGATAAAAATACTGCTGACGCTCGGCATCAATGCCGGGCACAAAGAAGTCCAGCCCGATCTCGCCCACGGCGACGAGCCGAGGGTCGCAGTGATGCTGCTCCAGCGCCTCGGCCAGCAGGGCAAGATCTTGCTCCGCAGCTCGCATCACATACATCGGATGGATGCCCAGCGTATAGACAAAGCGATGCTGGATGGCCAGATCGCGCACCGTTTCGAAGTTCGCTGCCTCTACCGCCGGAATCACGATCTGCGAAACACCAGAGGCACGGGCCCGGTCCACCACCGCTGCGCGGTCGGCGTCGAACTCAGCAGCGTCCAGATGGCAGTGGCTGTCTATCCACATGCCCGCGCCCTGCGATTCAGCGGAACACCACGGTGCGCCGGCCGTTCATCAGCACTCGATGTTCGGCATGCCACTGGATGGCGCGGGCCAGCGTCACGCATTCCGTATCGCGGCCGATCGCCACCAGCTGCTCGGGCGTCATGCTGTGGTCGATGCGTGCCACTTCCTGCTCGATGATCGGGCCTTCGTCGAGGTCCGAGGTCACGTAGTGCGCGGTGGCGCCGATCAGCTTCACGCCGCGCTCATGGGCCTGGTGATAAGGCCGGGCACCCTTGAAGCTGGGCAGGAAGCTGTGATGGATATTGATGGCACGGCCCGACAGGTACTCGCACATCTCGCCCGACAGGATCTGCATATAGCGAGCCAGCACGACCAGGTCGATGCGGTTCTCTTCGATCACCTCGCGGATGCGGCGCTCCTGCGCTGCCTTCTGCTCGGGCGTGGCGCCCAGCAGCGGGAAGTGATGGAAGGGAATGTTGTGCGAGGCCGCCAGCTGATAGAACTCGCGATGGTTCGAGACGATGGCCGGGATCTCGATAGGCAGATGCCCGGTCTGCACCCGGAACAGCAGGTCATTCAGGCAATGGCCGAGCTTTGAAACCAGCAAGAGCACGCGCGTCTTGGCTGCACTGGCCACCAGGGTCCAGTCCATCTGCATCTGGGCGGCCAACGGCGAAAATGCATGGCGCACCGACTCGAGGTCCAGCGCCGCTGCCGATTCAAACTCGATGCGCATGAAAAAGCGCTGATGGTCCCCATCGCCATGCTGGGCCGAGGTCAGGATGTTGCCGCCCTGCGCCAGCAGGAAACCGGTGACCGCATGGACGATGCCCGGGCGGTCCGGGCAGCTCAGCTTGAGAATGAATCGAGTACTGCTGCTCATGGTGGTCTTGACAAACTATTGCTGCACACGCCCGCCGACCAGGCGCAATTGCGCCTGGCATTGCGAGGCCAGATTCTGGTCGTGCGTAACCAGCACGAAGGCCGTGCCCTGCTCCCGCGCCGACTCCAGCATCAGCTGGAACACGCCCTGCGCCGTGTCACGGTCCAGGTTGCCTGTGGGCTCATCCGCCAGCACACAGGCCGGCTTGGTCACGAGCGCGCGGGCGATCGCCACGCGCTGACGCTCGCCGCCCGAGAGCTCGCCCGGGCGATGCAAGGTGCGCGCCGCCAACCCGACACGCGCCAGCATGGCGGCCGCCGCATCACGTGCTTCGGCCAAGGGCAAGCGGCGCACGCGCAATGGCATGGCCACATTGTCCAGCGCGCTGAACTCGGGCAGCAGGTGATGGAACTGGTAGACGAAGCCCAGGTGCTTGTTGCGCCATTGGCCGAGCATCGATTCATTCATCGGTGCCAGGTCTTGCCCCATCAGGCTGATGCGGCCGGAGGTTGGGCGGTCCAGGCCGCCGAGCAGATGCAGCAAGGTGGACTTCCCCGAACCCGAGGCGCCAAGAATCGCCAGCGTCTGGCCACGGCGCACGGTGATGTCCACGCCGCTGAGCACGGTCACATCCAGGGTGCCGTCATGAAAGCGGCGCTGCAGGCCCGTGCCTTGCAGGACGATGGAGTCGGTCAGGGCTTCACTCATAACGCAGGGCCTCGGCCGGTTGCACGCGGCTGGCGCGCCAGCTCGGATAGAGCGTGGCCAGGAAGGCCAGCGCCAGCGAGCTGAGCGCAATCGGAATGATGTCCCCCTGCTGCGGGTCGCTGGGCATGTGACTGATCAGATAGATGCTGCCGGGCAGGAAGCTGACGTTCAAGAGCTGCTCGATGGCCGGCACGATCACGTCCAGATTGAAAGCCACGCCCAGGCCCAGCAAGACGCCCGCCAGCGTGCCAATCACGCCAGAGGCCGCGCCCTGGACCATGAAGATGCCCATGATGGAGCGAGGGCTCGCGCCCAGCGTGCGCAGGATGGCGATGTCAGCCTGCTTGTCGGTCACCGTCATCACCAGCGTCGACACCAGGTTGAAGGCTGCCACGGCCACGATGAGCGTCAGGATGATGCTCATCAACCGCTTCTCGATCTGCACCGCGTCGAACCAGTTCGCATTGGTGCGGGTCCAGTCGCGCACGATCACTTCCGGGCCGAGGCTCAAGGCCAGCTCGCGGGCCACATTGCGGGCCTCGTGCACGTCTTTGAGCTTCACCTGAACGCCGGTGGCGCCCTCGACGCGGAAGAGCCGCGCTGCGTCCTGGATATGGATCAGGGCCAGACCGTTGTCGTATTCATAGTGGCCTGAGCGAAAGGTGCCGACGAGGGTGAAGGTCCGGAATCGCGGCTGCACGCCAGCCGGCGTCACCTGGCCACCGGGGGCTGCGATGGTGATCTTGTCGCCGTCGAATACGCCCAGCGAGCGCGCCAGCTCGGCGCCCAGCACGATGCCCCATTCGCCGGGCTTCAGCCTGGTCAGCACGCCTTCCTTGGTCAACTGGGCGGCCAGTGGCGTAACCGAGAGCTCGTAGGCCGGGTCGATGCCGCGCACCATCGTGCCCTTCATTTCCTCGCCACGCGCCACCAAGGCCTGGCTGGCCACGAAAGGTGCCGAGCCGATCACGGCCTTGTTCTCACGCGCCTTCGTGGCCAGCGGCTGCCAGTCCGGCATGCCGCCGCCGCGCGCGTCGATCAGCTCGACATGCGAAATCACCGACAACATGCGGTCGCGCACCTCTTTCTGGAAGCCATTCATCACCGACAGCACGATGATCAGCGCGGCCACGCCCAGGGCAATGCCGAGCACCGAAACGCCGGAGATGAAGGAGATGAAGCGATTTCGGCGACCGCCGCGACCGGCGCGGGTGTAGCGCCAGCCGATCTGCAACTCGTAGGGCCAATTCATGGGGCGCGATGCTAACCCAGGCCCTGGCCCGGGCCATCGCTCACTCGCCTTCGGGCTTGACCCTGAACTCGAGGTCGCGGTTGAACCAGCGCGTCGGACTGCTGGGGTCGTAATTGCCCTGCTGCATGCCGACAAGGTCGTAGTTGTTGATCAGCGCATCGATGAACAGCGAGCTCTTGTTGGCGGGCTGGCCAGTTCGCTGCTCGACAGCCACGTAATCCGGCTCAGTCTCGAACTGCGCATGCTTGACCCGGCGTTCGTCGAACAAGGACTTGACCGTCTGCAGGATGGAGAAATCGTAGCCCTCGGCATCCGAGATGTAGGTGTCGATCTCGGAGATGCCATGCTGCTTGAGGAAATTCGCCAGGTTGATGCCCTGCACCGTGATCACCTCCTTGGTGAACACCTGGTTCTTCGGTCCGTTGTTGCGGTAGCCGTCCGACACCTCGCACAGCGAGGACGACTGCATGTTGTCGTGGTCGCCGTCCATCTTGGAGACATAGAAGCTGACCGGCCCCTCGTTGACGCACACCGCCGCATTGATGATGTGGACACTCGGGAACGGCCGGTAGCGCTCCTGCAGTCGACCGGCCAGCAGCGGGATGGGCTCAAAACCGTAGCAGACGTCGAAGTCCTTGAAGATCTTGTCGAAGCTGCCGCCCTGGTTGAGGCCGATATAGATCAACACTTTTGCCATCACTTGCCCTCCGACGGAACATTCAATACAAGACCACCACCTTAAGCCGCCCATCGCCGACCCGATGGTCCGATATGAGCCGCCTTGGCAGCACAAATCCTCGGGCGCTCTTCAATGCGCTTCATCCCAGTTTGAGCCCACGCCCACCTCGGCCAGCAGCGGCACCTTCAGGCTGGCCACGCCGGCCATCAGGCGAGGCACCTCGGCCTTGATCCAGTCCAGTTCGGCGTCAGGCACCTCGAAAACCAGCTCGTCGTGCACCTGCATGATGATGCGTGTCTTCTTGCCCGACTCGTCCAGCGCCTTTTGCACCGCCACCATGGCCAGCTTGATCAGGTCGGCCGCCGTGCCCTGCATGGGGGCGTTGATGGCCTGGCGTTCGGCGCCGGCCTTGCGCGGGCCGTTGCCACCCTTGATCTCGGGCAGGGTGATGCGGCGGCCGAACAGGGTCTCCACATAGCCGAGCTCGGCAGCGCGGGCCTTGGTCTCGTCCATGTAGCGCTTCACGCCGGCGAAGCGGGCAAAGTAACGGTCGATGTAGTCCTTGGCCGCCTTGGTCTCGATGCCGAGGCTCGTGGCCAGGCCGAAGGCACCCATGCCGTAGATCAGACCGAAGTTGATGGTCTTGGCATAGCGGCGCTGCTCCGAGCTGACCTCGGCCACCGGCGTGCCGAACACTTCGGAGGCGGTGGCCTTGTGCACGTCGATGCCTTCGCTGAAGGCCTTAAGGAGGCCCGGGTCTTCGCTGATGTGGGCCATCAGGCGCAGCTCGATCTGCGAATAGTCGGCACTGACGATGTGATGCCCGGCTGGCGCCACAAAGGCCTCGCGAACGCGGCGGCCTTCCGCGGTGCGGATCGGGATGTTCTGCAGGTTGGGGTCGGTGCTGGCCAGGCGGCCGGTCACCGCAACCGCCTGCGAGTAGTTGGTGTGGACGCGGCCGGTTTCCGGGTTGACCTGCAAGGGCAGCTTGTCCGTGTAGGTGCTCTTGAGCTTGGCCAGGCCGCGGTACTCGAGGATCTTGGCCGGCAGCGGATAGTCCTCGGCAAGCTTGTCCAGCACCTCCTCGTCGGTGGAGGGCGCACCGGTCGCCGTCTTCTTCACCACCGGCAGGCCGAGCTTGTTGAACAGGATCTCGCCGATCTGCTTGGGGCTGCCCATGTTGAAGGGCTGGCCGGCAATCTCGTAGGCCTCCTGTTCGATCTTCACCAGGCGCTGCGCCAGCTCATGGCTTTGCGCTTGCAGCTTGGCTCCGTCGATCAAGACGCCATTGCGCTCAATGCGCATGAGCAGCTTGGAGGCCGGCATCTCGATCTGCTCGTAGACGTACTTCAGGCCCGCCTCAGCCTCGATCGCCGGATAGAGCCTTTCATGCACGCCCAGGCACATCTCCGAATCTTCGCAGCTGTACTCGCTCGCCTTGGCCACATCGACCTGAGCGAATGGAATCTGGTGCACGCCCTTGCCGCAGAGGTCTTCGTAGCTCAGGCCGTGGCGGCCGAGGTGGCGATCAGCCAATGCTTCCAGGCCGTGGGTCTTGTGCGCCTCAAGCACATAGCTCTGCAGCATCGTGTCATGGCGATAGCCCTGCACATTGACGCCGTGGTTGGCGAACACATGGGTGTCGTACTTGATGTTCTGCCCGAGCTTGGCCTTGGACTCGTCTTCCAGCCAGGGCTTCAGCCTGGCCAGCACCTCTTCGAGTGGCAACTGCGCGGGCGCATCGGGGCCGGCGTGGCGCAAGGGAATGTAGGCGGCCTCGCCGACCTGGTCGCTGAAGCTGATGCCGACGATGCTTGCCCGCATCGGGTCCAGCGAATCGGTTTCGGTGTCCAGGCCCGTCAGCGGCGCGGCATTGATGCGGGCCAGCCATTGGTCGAAGGTGGCCCAGTCGAGCACGGTGTCGTAGTGCTTGTCGATGGCAGAAGAGGCCGGCGCCGATGCATCGGCGAACAGGTCGCCCGTCTGCTGCGGGGCGGCCTTCGGGGCCGATGCAGCCGGCGTTTCGCCGCTCAGCTCGCGCAGCCAGGTCTTGAAGCCATTGCGGCTGTAGAAATCCTTCAGGCCGGTCTCGTCCACCGGCTTCAGCGCAAGTTCCTCGAGCGCCGGCCAGCCGGGCACATGCCCGGCAAGGTCGCAATCGCACACCACGGTGACGAGCTTGCGGCCCATGGGCAGCCAGTCCAGGGCCTTGCGCAGGTTCTCACCGGCCACGCCCTTGATCTTGTCGGCATTGGCGATCACGCCATCCAGCGAGCCATGCTCGGCAATCCATTTGGCCGCCGTCTTGGGGCCGACCTTCTCGACACCGGGTACGTTGTCCACGGTGTCGCCCATCAAGGTCAGGTAGTCGATGATGCGGTCCGGCGGTACGCCGAATTTTTCCAGCACGCCGGCTTCGTCCAGGCGCTCGGGCGGCTTGGCCATGGTGTTGATCAGGCTCACATCGGCATTCACCAGCTGGGCCATGTCCTTGTCGCCGGTGGCCACGATCACCTGGTGGCCCGCCGCAGCGCCCACGCGGCACAGCGTGCCGATGGCGTCGTCCGCCTCGATGCCGGGCACCACCAGCACCGGCCAGCCCAGGAGCTTCACCACTTCATGGATCGGGTCGATCTGCTCGCGCAGCGCATCCGGCATGGGTGCGCGCTGGGCCTTGTATTCGGGGTACCACTCGTCGCGGAACGTCGGGCCCTTGGCGTCAAAAATGCAGGCGGCATGCTCGGCGCCGATGTCGTCGCGCAGCTTCTTCATCATCGCCACCATGCCGTGCACGGCGCCGGTGGCCTGGCCCTGCGGCCCACGCAGGTCAGGCATGGCATGGAAGGCACGGTAGAGGAAGCTGGAACCGTCGACCAGCAGCAGGATGGGTTTGCTCATGGCGGCGATTGTCATGCACTTAGAATGAACCCATGCCTCAGCACAACCACCGCCTGCACCGTCTGCTGCCCCTGCCCTTGCTGGCCCTGGCCGCACATGCCGCTCAGGCGGCTGACAAACCCGCGGCGCCGACCGCGCCAACAGCAGGAACCACGCAGGCGCCCCTGGTTACCCCGCCCGAACCCAAGGTCGAGGTCATCGTGCTCGAGGACGACAGCACCCGCATCGAGGAGCTGCGCGTGCGCGGCCAGGCCCAGACGGCCAAGGTCACGCCCAAGGACAGCAAGCTGCCGTCCTATGAAATCATCCTGCCCGACGGCGGCCGCGACATGTCCTCCGGCTCCGTCACGCGTGGCGCCGCCGGCAAGCGCGTCTGGAAGCTGCTGACTTTCTGAACACCTCCGGCCTGCGGCCCCGGGTCGCAAGCCCACTCTGAGCGCCATGGCTGTTTTCACCGAAGTCACCCACGAGCAGGCACAAGCCCTCGTGAGCCGCCTGAACCTGGGCCGGCTGCAGCAATTGCGCGGCATCACCGCCGGCATCGAGAACAGCAATTTCTTCCTCACGACCGATCGCGGCGAGTTCGTGCTCACGCTGTTCGAGCGCCTGAGCTTCGAGCAGTTGCCCTTCTACCTGCGCCTGATGCAGCATCTGGCGCGGCGCGGCATCCAGGTGCCCGACCCGCAGGCGGATGCCAGCGGCGAGATCCTGCATGAGCTGAGCGGCAAGCCGGCGGCCGTGGTCAACCGTCTGTGCGGAGGCCATCAGCTCGCGCCCGACGTCTTCCATTGCGAACAGGTCGGCGCCGAGCTGGCCCGCATGCATCTGGCCGCACAAGACTACGAGTTGCACCAACCCAATCTGCGCGGCCTGCCCTGGTGGACCGAGACCGTGCCCGTGGTGTTGCCGCATCTGGAAGCGGCCCAAGCCGCGCTCCTGTCCGAAGAGCTGAGCTTCCAGCAGCAACTGGCCGCGTCGGCAGGCTATGCCGAGCTGCCGCGCGGCCCAGTTCACGCTGATCTGTTCCGCGACAACGTCATGTTCGATGGACTGCCCGGTCGCGAAAAGCTCAGCGGCTTCTTCGACTTCTATTTCGCTGGCGTCGATACCTGGCTGTTCGACATCGCCGTATGCATCAATGACTGGTGCATCGACCTGGCCAGCGGCCGGCTCGATGAATTGCGTGCCCAGGCCTTCGTCGATGCCTATGAAACCGTGCGGCCCTTGAGCGGCACCGAGCACCGGCTGCTGCCGGCCCTCCTGCGCGCTGCCGCCCTGCGCTTCTGGATTTCGCGGCTCTGGGACTTCCATCTGCCGCGCGACGCTGCGCTCCTGAAACCCCACGACCCGACGCATTTCGAGCGCGTGCTGCGCGAGCGCATCGGCGCACCCTGGCATGCCGTGAAGGAAGCTGCATGACGATGACGCTGCACCTGCAGACCGTGCCTGCCCGCAACGGGCTGCTCTGGATACGCCATGCCTTCAAGGTCTGGCAGCGCAAGCCGCTCGCGCTGACCGGGCTGTTCTCATTCTCGATGTTCAGCGCCCTGCTGCTGAGTCTGCTGCCCTTTGGCGGCCTGCTCCTGGTGGCTGCGCTGCCCCTGATGTCGCTGGGTTTCATGCTGGCCACCCATCTGGTGCTGCAGGACAAGACGCCCAGCATCCAGGTTTTCGCCGCGCCCTTCAAGGTCAATTCCCCGCAAAGCCGGACCCAGCTGACGCTGTGCGCGGCCTACGCGGCAAGCGCTCTGGTGATGGCCCTGGTGCTGAACTGGGTCGATGGCGCGACCATGGACCAGGCGATACGCGCGCTGCAGAAGGAAATGGCCCGCGAGAAGCCGGACGGCGATGCCATGAACGCGATCTGGATGGAGCCCGCCGTGCTGAAGGCGCTCGGCTGGCACCTGCTGGCCAGCACCTTGCTGGCCATTCCCTTCTGGCATGCGCCGGCCCTGGTCCACTGGGGCGGCCAAGGAGCGATGCAAGCGCTGTTCTCCAGCACCCTGGGCTTGTGGCGCAACCGCGGCGCGTTCTCGGTCAATGCCATGGCATGGGCCGGCTTGATCATGGGGCTGTCGCTCCTGATCAGCGGCGCGGCGCTGGTGCTGGGGCCGCTGCTGCTGCTGCCCTTGCTGGCGCTGGTCCTGCTGCTGCCCACGCTCTTCTACGCCTCGCTGTACTTCACCTTCATCGACTGCTTCATGTTCGGCGCGCCGCGCGATCTGCTGAGCAAGTAGTCGCACGCCCCGACCACAACGGCCCCGGCAACCCCGGGGCCTTTGTGTTTGTCGCGCCGCGTCTTCACGCTGTTGACACACCCGCTGCCTACATTGCGGCCCCAGCGCGACGGCCCGATCAACCAACGGCCGCGCACGACGACAACGACACCGTGGAGTAAATCGAGCATGTCCCAAGCCCATCACCCGAACCGCCGCCAGGCCCTGAAGTTTCTCGGCACGCCAATGCTGCTGCCGATCAGCGGCGTCGGCACCAGCATCGGCTTGAGCGCCTGCGGCGGCGGTGACGCCGCGAGCATCACCTTCACCTCGGCCAGCTTTGCAGCGATGGCCGCACCGAGCCTGGCGGACCCGGCCGCGATGGCCAAGACGGCTGTGGCTTCAAGCCTGGACGTGATGCTCAGCGACGGCAGCAAGCAGAGCTTCAAGCTGGCCTACCAGCCCTTCTTCATGACCGGCGACCTGGTGCCGGACGGCAAGGGCGGCACCCTCCTGGCCGGCGGTTATGTCGACATCAAGAACCAGCCCATCATCGACACCTCGGTGGCCGGCAAGAGCCGCCAGTTCTTCTCCGACTCGCCGGACGGCACTTCGCTGCTGTCGGTGCCCAACCCGACCGTGGCCGGCATCAAGGGCAAGGCCGTGTTTGCCGTCGTGCAGTTCGAGTACACGACATGGGCGCAAGACGGCAAGACCGACATGTACGGCAAGCTGCCCTCGCCCATCGCCGTCCTCACGCTGGACCAGGACCAGACGACCGGCAAGCTGACGCTGGTGAAGTACCACAACGTCGACACCTCGGCGGCGCATGGCCTGTGGATCACCTGCGGCTCCAGCCTCTCGCCCTGGGGCACGCATCTCTCCAGCGAAGAGTACGAGCCGGATGCCTTCACCATCGCCTCCAACACGATGTTCAAGGCCTTCAGCAAGAACACGTTCGGCGACGAGACCAAGGCCAACCCCTACCACTACGGCCACATGCCCGAAGTGACGGTCAACCCGGACGGCACGGGCACCCTGAAGAAGCACTACTGCCTGGGCCGCATTTCGCATGAGCTGATCGAGGTGATGCCCGACAACCGCACCGCACTGATGGGCGACGACGCCACCAATGGCGGCCTGTTCATGTTCGTGGCCGACAAGGAAAAAGACCTGTCATCGGGCAGCCTCTACGTCGCCAGGTTCGGCGCCGGCTTCTCTATCGACCCGGCCGCCGCCGGTGCCGCGGTCACCTGGATCAAGATGGGCTCGGCCAGCAGCGCAGAAATCGAAGCGCTGGCCAACACGCTGAAGCCGACCGACATCATGGACGTGCAGACCGCCGATCCCAAGGACGCCAGCTATACGAAGATCAACTTCAGCGGCAAGGTGCAGTGGGTCAAGGTCAAGCCGGGCATGGAGAAGGCCGCGGCCTTCCTGGAATCACATCGCTACGCAGCACTTGTTGGCGGCACGATGGCCTTCAGCAAGATGGAAGGCACGACGGTCAATGCCAAGGACAAGATCGCCTACTCGGCCCTGCAGAACATGCAGAGCTCCATGGTGCGCAACAACGCGGCCTGGAACGAGGCCTATGGCGTCACGCTGGAGAAGGCCGTGAATGCCGGTGGCGTGCTGGCTCACACGCTGTCGGGTGGCCAGAAGGACACGGCCGGCACGGCGATCAACAGCGAATGGGTGGTCACGCGGACCAAGATGCTGCTGGTGGGCGAGGACATCGCCGCCGACGCACTGGGCAACCTGGCCAACCCCGACAAGATCGGCGCGCCCGACAACCTGAAGTTCTCCGAAAAGCTGCGCACCCTCTTCATCGGCGAAGACAGCGGCTATCACGTCAACAACTTCGTCTGGGCCTACAACGTCGACACCAAGGTTCTCTCACGCCTGGTCTCAATGCCTTCGGGCGCCGAAGCGACGGGCCTGGGCGTGGTGGACGACCTGAACGGCTGGACCTACATCACCAGCAACTTCCAGCATCCCGGCGACTGGAGCGCCAGCCTGCACAGCAAGGTGCAAGCGACGCTGGACCCGCTGGTGCGCGCCAACTTCAAGGACCGCTTCGGTGCCGCCGTCGGCTACCTGACCGGCGAAGCCACCGGCATGAAGCTGGACAAGCTCTGAAGCGAAGGAACGCCGCCCGATGCCCGTGCCATGGTTGGGTCTGAGCAATGGCGGCGCTTTCCAGCCCGGGCGCGAAGACAGGGGCCTGCTGTGCAGCCAGCTCGGCGGCCTCGTTGACCGTTCAGGCGGAACGGCGACCTGCCCGGAAGCAGTGGAGCGCGAGATCTATGCGCTGGGTCTGGGCATCGCCGAGTTCCGGCGCGGTACCGAAGGCCAGGTGCTGCCGGTGCCCGACTCGCGCCTGAACCGGCGCATCAGCGCTGCCACCGTGATCGATTTCAGCGGGCCGGCGCGCGCCTCGGCTTTGCTGGCCACCAAGTTCTCCGGCCTGGGCACCCGCACACGCGGCACGCTCGTCGGCAGCGCCATCGTCTGCACGCCCTGGGGCACCTGCCTGCATGGAGAGGGCGACTTTCTGCCGTTCGTGGGCCGTGGCATCGACACGCTGCCCCGCCATGGCGCCAAGGCCCTGGCGGGCTTGCAGCGCTACGGCCTGAGAGCCGGGCACCAAAGCCTCTGCCGCTGGGAGCATGCCGGCAAGCAGGACCTGTTCGCGCGCTGGAACGCGGCCGTGGCCGGCGCAACAGCCGCGCACGACTACCGCAACATCGCCAACACCTTCGGCTGGGTGGTCGAGACCGATCCCTTCAATCCGGAGTCGGTGCCGGCCAAGCGCACGGCGCTCGGCCGCCTCAAGCAGGCCGAACTCTGGATGGTGCCAGCGGAAGTCGGCCAGCCCATCACCATCCTGATGCGCGATGCCGAGGACAAGGAGACCCGCTACCGCTACGTCTCACGGGCGCTGTGGAACCCCGCCGACAGTGGCAAGGGCCAGAGTGCCGGCTCCAAGTACCTGGACGAGGGTCATCTGCAGCTGGCATGCCGCGACGCGCAGGGTGAGCTGGCGTGGACCACGCTGCGCCACGGCAGGCTGGGGCTGGAAATGGCCAATGCCGACTATCCCTTCACCAACCAGGCCGACGTCCTGATCAACGCCCGCCTGGCGGCCGACCAGATCCGCACAGCTTGCGCCGCTCAGCGCGTGCTCTGAAGCAACTCCTGCAGGGAGCCCGCCTGGGCTTCGCGATAGGCCGAGCACAGCTCGATGCGCGAAACCGCCTTGGCCAGGAGGGCCGGGCCGGCATCGAGCTGCGCGGCAGCCGGACCGAACTGCTTCTGAAGTCGCTCGGCCCGCTCTTTCGTGCAGCCACCAGCCAGCACCTCGGGCAGATTGGCCTCGGCCACCTTGGTCATGCGCTTGCGCAGGGCGGCGTCATGCTCGGCCACGAAGTCCAACGCACTCTGCGCCAGCAGCGGGTCCTGGATCTGGCGCCCAAGCACTGGGCCGATGGTTTCGCGGCTGTCCAGCTTGGCATCGAGCAGGAGGCGCCGCGCTCGCGCAGCCAGGTCCGGCGCACCGAAAACGCCCAGCGCCGACAGCAGCTGCTCGCGCAGGCGACGGTCAGGCGTGACGCGGGCCAGGTTCAGCATGCCATCGAACAGCGTCGCATCGCCTGCCAGGGCGGCCGAGCGCAGGATGGTGCCGCGCAGGCCTGGGTCAATCAGCTCTTCGTGGGCCAGGCCATCGCGCGTCGCGGCAGCGAGCCAGGCACGGGTGTATAGCAGCGCCTGTTCGCGCAGCACCGCATCGCGGCCGCTGTCGGCCATGAAGGGCAAGAGCGCTTCGCGCAGCAGGCGGCGGTCTTCGTCGTCGTCAGCGCCGACCTGCCAGCCAAGCTCGCGAGCCTGCGCGCCAAACAGGCTTTGCAGCAAAGCCGCATAGGCACTGCGCTGCTCGGCCACGGTCATGGGCTCCAGGCCGGCCATTGTTTCCAGCGCGGCTTCACGCAGCTCGCGGCGCGGGTCGGCCGCCAGCGCCTTCACCAGCGGCGCGAGGCTGCTGAGTTTCAGCTCACCGTTCTGCGTCAGCGCGCGCTGATCGTCCAGCAGGGCGAGCAGTTCGCTGACGCTGTACTTCGCGGGCTGGATCAGGGCCGGGTCCATCTGCGAACGGTAGTAGCCCTTGCCGCCAACATTGGGCTGCAGCCAGCCCGGGCAGCTGGCATCGGGCAGCGTCACCGTTTCGTTCTGCGTCTTCAGCAGATGACGGCTCACGCCACCCGGCGTGCGCAGGACCACCGGCACTGTCCATTGGCTGTCGGGCATGTTCTTCGCCCCCAGCGGCCGATAGCGCGACTGGCTCAGGCGCAAGCGCGGCGCGCTGCCGGCTTCGCACTGCAGTTCGAAGCGCACGACCGGGATGCCGGGCTGGTCGATGAAGCTGGCGAAGGCCGCTTCCAGGTCCTTGTCGCCTTCCGCGATCGAATGGACGAACTGCTCGCTGGACGCGCTGCCGCCCGCATGGTGCTTGATGTAGCGGCGCACGCCGGCCTGCATGCGTGCCTCGCCAAGCCAGGACTCGAACATCGAAAGCACGCTCTGGCCCTTGGAATAGGTGATTTCGTCGAAAGCCGTGCCCAGGTCTTCGTTCGTACGCACAGGCTGATGAACGCGGCGCGCGCTGGGCAGGCGGTCGCCGGCCATCGCTTCCTGGCGCACATGCTGGGTGGTCAGTTCCCAACGCCAATCGGGGCGCAACTGGGCGGTGATCTTGTCGCCCATCCAGGAGGCGAAGCTCTCGTTGAGCCAGAGATCGTCCCACCAGCCCATGGTCACCAGGTTGCCGAACCACTGATGCGCAATCTCATGCGCCGCTGTGGAGACATAGTTGCGCTGCAGGCTCAAGGTCTCCTGGCCGGGCTTGCCCAGCATGATCTTGCTTGAGTAGGTGATGAGGCCCGGGTTCTCCATCGCGCCGAAGTTTTCGGTCAAGGGGATCACCAGGCTGTCCAGCTTGCTGAACGGATGCGGCATGCCGAACCAGCTTTCCAGCTGCTGCACCACGTCCGGAGTGACCGATGCGGCAAAGCTCGCTTCTTCGGCGCGGCCGCGTGGCGTCAGGTAGCGCAGGGGCGTGGCACCCGCCAGGCCGCCGTCCTTGACCGCGAATGGCCCGACCGCAAAGGCGAGCAGATAGCTGGGCAGCGGCGGCGTGGTCTTGAACTCGACGCGCTTCCAGCCCTTGCCTGCGGCTCGCTCTCGCAGCACCGGCTCGTTGGCCACGGCGAGTTGCTTGCTCGGCACGGTGAGGCTCAGCGTCCAGGGCACTTTCCAGCCCGGCTCATCGAACACCGGGAAGGTCATGCGCGCGCCGAGGTCCTCGAACTGCGTGGTCGCATACCAGTCGCCGCCTTCACGCTGGCGGAACAGGCCCAGCGTGTCCTGCTCGCTGATCAGGCCGGTGAAGCGCACCCGCAGCGTGCCGCGGCCGGCCGGCAGTGGCTTGGCAAAGCGCAGGAAGACGCTGTCGGCGTCGGCCGTGCTGGCCTTGCCGATTTGCGCGGCACCGCCTTCGGCCCGGTATTCGACCGCGCTGATGCGCAGGTCCTTGGCATGCAGGCGCAGCGCTTTCAACGCACTGTTCAGCTCAAGCGAAATCTCGACGGTGCCGCTATGGCGCGGCTGCGCGGGGTCAACCTTCAGGTCGAGCTTGTAGGCCAGCGGCCGGGCCGCATCGCCAAGACGCATGGGCAGGTTGCTCGCCGCATGGGCCACGCCCAGCAAGGCCAGGCTCGTTGCCATGCCGATTGCCATGCTCTGTGCCAGCGTTGTCAGAACTCTCCTCATCAATCCCTCGTCTCTCGCGCTTCTGTCTATTCGATCGGGGTCAGCTTGGCCACCGACAGTGCCAGCCACTTGGTGCCGTGGCGGCCGAAGTTGACTTGCGCGCGGGCATCCGCGCCGCTGCCTTCCAGCGTCAGCAAGACACCTTCACCAAACTTGTTGTGGAACACCGGTTTGCCCACGCGCAGGCCGCCATGTTCCTCGTCGACCTTCTTGACCATCGCGGCTGGCACCGGGGCTGCCGCATAGGCCGGCCGCTCGGCATACTTGCCGGCGCCGACCATGGACTTGAGGCCCGAGCCACGCTGCCAGGCGTCTTGGTAGTCGCGCGCAAAGCCCGACCCAAAGCCCTGATTGCGCGGGCTCAGCCACTTGAGGCAGGCTTCGGGCAGCTCGTCGAAGAAGCGGCTCTTGATGCTGTAGCGGGTCTGGCCATGCAGCATGCGGGTCTGGCTGAAGCACAGATAGAGCCGCTGGCGCGCCCGCGTGATCGCCACATACATCAGCCGGCGTTCTTCTTCGAGGCCATCGCCGTCCGACAGCGAGTTCTCATGCGGGAACAGGCCTTCTTCCAGGCCGGTGATAAAGACCGCATCGAACTCCAGGCCCTTGGCCGAATGCACGGTCATCAGCTGGATGGCGTCCTGGCCGGCCTGGGCCTGGTTGTCGCCCGCTTCCAGCGATGCGTGCGTCAGGAAGGCCGCCAGCGGCGACATGATCTCGCCGGTCTCGGCATCCGGCACCGCCGGCGCCGCGTTGGCCACGGCAGCCGGCAGGCCTTCGGTGATCGCACCGGGCGAGAGCTCGTCCACCGGCAGCGCTACGGCATCCTTGCCAAAGCCCTCCTGCGTCACGAAGGCTTCCGCGGCATTGACCAGTTCGGCCAAGTTCTCCAGCCGCTCGGCGCCTTCCTTTTCGGTGCGATAGAAGTCGGCCAGGCCGGAGCTCTCGATCACCTGCTCGATGATCTCGCGCAGGTTGTGGCCCTGCGTCAGGTTGCGCATCGAATCGACCAGGTTCACGAACGCGGCCAGATTGCCGCCACCCTTGCCCGCCACTGCGCCCACGCTCTGGTAGAGGCTGCGGCCGCTGGCACGCGCCGCATCCTGCAGGAGCTCGATGGTGCGGGCGCCGATGCCGCGGGTCGGGAAATTGACCACCCGCAGGAAG
Source organism: Paucibacter sp. JuS9 (assembly GCF_044043925.2). NCBI lineage: Bacteria > Pseudomonadati > Pseudomonadota > Betaproteobacteria > Burkholderiales > Sphaerotilaceae > Roseateles > Paucibacter sp. JuS9. The sequence continues at coordinate 1,020,202 of NZ_CP194172.1, read as the reverse complement.
CTGGTGTCGTCGTTGGCGTTCTCGATCAGGCGCAGATAGGACAGCGCATGCTTCACCTCGGCCCGCTCGAAGAAGCGCAGGCCACCATAGACGCGATACGGGATGCCCGCGTTGAACAGGCCCGACTCGATCACCCGCGACTGCGCATTGCTGCGGTAGAGGATGGCGATCTCCTTGCGGTCAATGCCGCCGCGATGCAGGGCTTGCGCTTCCTCGATCAGCCACTGCGCCTCGGCGAAGTCGCTGGTGGCCTCAAAGACCCGCACCAGCTCGCCGGGGCCGGCCTCGGTGCGCAGGTTCTTGCCCAGACGGCGGCTGTTGTGGCCGATCAGGGCGTTGGCGCTGTCCAGGATGTTGCCGAAGCTGCGGTAGTTCTGCTCCAGCTTGATCACCTGCTTGACGCGGTACTCGCGCTCGAAGTCCGACATATTGCCGACCCGCGCGCCGCGGAAGGCATAGATGCTCTGGTCGTCGTCGCCCACGGCGAACACGGCCTGGCCCCTTCCAGAATTCGCAGGAGGCGCAAACATCTTCAACCAGGCGTACTGCAGCTTGTTGGTGTCCTGGAACTCATCCACCAGCAGATGCTGGAAGCGGCGCTGGTAATGCTCGCGCACGGCCTGGTTGTCGCGCATCAGCTCGAAGGAGCGCAGCATAAGCTCGGCGAAGTCGACCACACCTTCGCGCTGGCACTGGTCTTCATAGGCCTGGTAGATCAGGGCCAGGGTGCGGGTCTGTTCATCATGCTGCTCCACATCGCCGGGGCGCAGGCCGTCTTCCTTGGCGCCGGCGATGAACCAGCTGACCTGCTTGGCGATGTAGCGCTCTTCGTCCAGCTTCATGCCCTTGATGACGCGCTTGATGGCCGAGACCGTGTCGGTCGAATCGAGGATCTGGAAGCCTTGCGGCAAGCCGGCCAGTTTCCAGTGCGCGCGCAAGAAGCGGTTGCACAGGCCGTGGAAGGTGCCGATCCACATGCCTCGCACGTTCACCGGCAGCATGGTGGTGAGGCGGGTCACCATCTCCTTGGAAGCCTTGTTGGTGAAGGTCACGGCCATCACCCCGCCCGGCGAGACCTGGCCGGTCTGCATCAGCCAGGCGATGCGGGTGGTCAGCACGCGTGTCTTGCCCGAGCCGGCGCCGGCCAGGATCAGCGTGGCCTCCGCCGGCGCGGTGACGGCGGCGTACTGCTCTGGATTCAGGTTCTTCAACAGTCCGCTGCTGGGAGGGGCGGCAAACAGGTCATCTTGGGAATGCGAACTCATCGAGAGGATTGTAGGCAGTGGCATCATGCCGACCCGTGAAGTCCCGCTCTCGCCCCTTCCCTTGCCCCTGCGGCCACCAGCGTTCCTACCAGGATTGCTGCGGCGCCCTGCATCAAGCCTTTGCGGAATCAGGCGGCTTGAGCGCGCCGGACGCCGAGACCCTGATGCGCTCGCGCTACAGCGCTTTCGTCTTGAATGAGCTGGCCTACCTGCTGGCAACCTGGCACGCAAGCCGAAGGCCGGCAGCGCTGGAGCCCAATGAGGCGGGGCTCAGATGGCTGGGCCTGGAGGTGAAAAAGCACCTGCGACAGGACGAAAGCCATGCGACGGTCGAATTCGTCGCTCGCAGCAAACTGGGCGGTCGCGCCCAGCGGCTGCATGAAACCAGCCGCTTCGTCCACGAGGACGGCGCCTGGTTTTACGTCGATGGGGATATGTCTTAGCGGGCCAGGCGCTGACGCGGCGGCCAGGCCTGGGGTTCGCGCAGTCCGAAAAGCTTGCGCGTCCAGGTCCAGGCCGAAGCCAGAGTCGAGCGGTGTCCGACGGTGTAGGTTTGAGGCATCTTTGTCTCCCGAGCTGCCGCAATCATCTCTGCGGTGTGTGACAACATTCTTTCGGACAGAGCCCCTCTTTGCCGAGCCCCCCAAGTGGGTGGAGCTGCAAGGAAATGCAACAAATGCTCAACATCCTCCACCTTGACGACGCCCTGGTAGCAATAGACAAGCCGCCGGGCCTGCTGGTCCATCGCACGCAGCTCGATGCGCATGAGGAAGAGGCGGCGCTGCAGAAGCTGCGCGACCAGCTTGGTCGGCCGGTCTGGCCGGTTCATCGGCTGGACAAGGGCACCTCGGGCGTCCTGCTGTTTGCGCTCGACGCCGACACCGCTTCGGCCGTCGGCCAGTCCTTCGAGCGGGGCGAGCCAAGCAAGCGCTACCTGGCCCTGGTGCGCGGCTGGCCGGCAGAAGACACCGGCGCGATCGATCATCCGCTCTCCCGAGATCCCGAGCAGCCATCCACCGGCCAGCCCATGCTGGAAGCGCTCACCCATTGGCGCTGCCTGGCCCGGGCCGAATGGTCACTGGCGACGGATGCGCGCTTCCCCACCAGCCGCTTCGCCCTGATGGAGCTGCGCCCCGAGACCGGCCGCCGCCACCAGATCCGCCGGCACCTGAAGCACATGGCCCATCCGATAGTCGGCGATGCCACCCATGGCAAGGGCCCGCTGAACCGCGCCGTGGCCGCCCATCTGGGCGTTCAGCGCTTGTGGCTGCATGCCTTGGAGCTGCGGATCTGGCACCCCGGAAACGGCGAAGCGCTCGTGATGAGCGCTTCGCCTGGGCCTGAATGGTCAGGCCTGCCCGGGATTCAGACCGAGCTTCAGTCGATCACGCGCAGCACCAGCCCCGAAGCCTGAGCACCGCCGCGGAAGACCTTCTGCGTGGCTGCCTTGAAGTCTTCCGGCTTGGCATCACGGATGCGCACATAGGTCTGCGGATTGCGGTCGATCAGCGGGAACCAGCTGCTCTGCACCTGCACCATGATCTTGTGGCCGCGGCGGAAGGTGTGGTTCACGTCCGGCAGGTCGTAGGCGATCTGCTCGACCTTGCCCGGCACCATGGCCTCTGGCTTCTCGAAGCTGTTGCGGAAACGGCCGCGCAGCGGGTCGCCACGCACCAGTTGCTGGAAGCCGCCGAAATTGCTCTTGGGCGTTTCGACGTCGGTTGGCGCGCCGCCGGCCATGCGCCCCGCGGGCGGCTCGCCCGCTTCGGGCGGATGCACGTCGATCAGCTTGACCACCCAATCCGAGTCGGTCCCCGTGGTCGAGACAAAGAGCCGGGCAGCCACCGGCCCGGCCACCGTCACGTCCTCTTCCAGCACATCGCTCTCATAGACCAGCACGTCGGGCCGCGTGGCGGCAAAGCGCTGGTCGCTGACCATGTACTCCTGCGGCATGCTCAGTGTCGTGTAGGCAACGAAGGGCACCGGCTTGTTCGGATCGCTGATGTACTGGTCGAAGCCGCCCTGCCCGGCAGCCGGCGCCGTGAAGCTCAGCTTGCCACCCGCGTGGAAGTACAGCGTCTTGGCCTTGGCCTGCTCAGGCGGCCAGGCCGAATACTGGCGCCAGACATTGGTACCGGTCTCGAACACATAGGCCTCGGGCAGCTTGGCATCCGTGGCACCGCGCAGGTGCTGTTCGAAGAACGGGAAGACGATGTTCTTCTGGAAGAACTCGGTGTTGTTCTGCGCGAAGCTGATCTGGCCGAGGGCCTTGCCGACCGAACGCACCCAGCCGCCGTGCACCCAAGGGCCCATCACCAGCTGGTTGCTCACGCCCGGGTTCTGCGCCTTGATGTGCTTGTAGACCGACAGCGGGCCGGCCAGGTCTTCGGCATCGAACCAGCCGCCCACCGTCAGCACGGCCGCCTTGATGCCCTTCAGGTGCTGCGGAATGGCGCGTGCCTTCCAGTGCTCGTTGTAGGTGTCGTTGTCGACCAGCTCGTCGAAGTAGGGGTTGCGCGCGCCCTTCTTGCCTTCCACCTCGAAGCTCTTCTGGATATTGGCCAGGTTGCCGAGCTTCAGGAAGTAGTCGTAGGCATCGCGGCCCTTGTAGTCGAACGGGATCGAGCCTCGGGGGCCGGTGGTGGGGTTCTCCAGCGGCTTGTAGCTGGTGAAGAAGCCGTAGTTGTGCACCAGCATCAGGCCGCCGCCGTGGTAGCCGTCGTCACGCATGAAGTAGTCGGCAATCGGTGCCTGCGGCGAGGCGGCCTTGATGGCCGGATGGGAATCGATGATCGAAGCCGCAGCATAGAAGCCTGGGTAGGAAATACCCCACAGGCCGAGCTTGCCGTTATGCCCCTTCACGTTGTCGAGCAGCCATTGCACGCTGTCGTGCGTGTCGCTGCTCTCGTCCACATCGTTCTTGCTCTTCTTGTTGGCGATGTGCGGCGTCATCTCGATGAACTTGCCTTCGGACATGTAGCGGCCGCGCACGTCCTGGCAGACGAAGATGTAGCCGGCCTTCAGGAAGGCTTCGCTGGGCGCCAGGCGGCGCACGCCGTCACGGTCCACGCCATAGGGGCCGCAGCTGTAGGGCGTGCGCACCATCAGGAAGGGGTAGGTCTTGCTCGCGTCGCGCGCCACGTCCTTGGGCACGTAGACGACGGTGAACAGCTTCTTGCCGTCACGCACCGGGACCTTGTATTCGTACTTGGTGTAGTTGGCCGCCGTGTCGTAGGCCGGTGCCGAAGCCGGCGCGGGTGCGGGTGCGGGTTGTGCCTGGGCGGCGGCCGAAGCCAGCGTCGCCAGGGCGAGAAGCGGAGTGCGCATGCTTGCCTTGAGGTTCAGGGTTTGGAATCAGAAGCGGACGGCGTAGACCGGCGGCAGGTTCAACGACAGGGTCTGCCAGTGGTCGCCACCATCATCGCTGGCCCAGAGGCCGCCGGTGGTGCTGCCCATCAAAAGCCGCCGACCCGTGCCGTCAACCGCCAACCCGTGGCGGTACACGAGGTCGTAGCAATGTAGCTGCGGCAGCCCTTCTCGCAATGTCTCGAAAGTCTTGCCGCCGTCACGGGTGCGCAGCACGCACAGGGCGGCATCCACGGGCACGCGGCGCTCATCCTTCACCGCCGGCACAAACCAGGCGGTCTGCGGGTCCAGCGGGTGGGCAGCGACCGCGAATCCGAAGCTCGAAGGCTCGGCCTTGAGCTCCTGCCAGTTCGCGCCGTTGTCTGTGGAGCGCCAGATGCCGCAGTGATGCTGGGTCCACAGAACATCGGGCGCGGCCGTGCAGCGCTCGACGCGGTGCGGATCCTGGATATTGGGGTCGTCCTGGCGCTCCGGCGGCATGAAGAGCGCCTTCATGCCCGTGGCGCGCGTGCTCCAGGTCGCGCCGCCATCGGTCGTGCGCCAGGCACCGCCGCAGCTGATGCCGATCAGCATCTCGCCGGCCGACTGCGGATGCGGGCAGATCGAATGGATGCCTGGCGCGTCGTAGCCGCCGCCAAACCATTCCAGTCGCTCCTCGCGGTGCCAGAGCGATTCGATCAGCTCCCAGCTTTCGCCACCATCGCTGCTGCGGAACAGGCCGCCGGGAATGGTGCCCGCCCAGATATGGCCCGCCGCGTCGCGCTCCAGCGACCAGATCTGCACCAGCTTCCAGGCGGGCCCCGGTGCGCCCTCGGGCTGCACCGGGAAGCCGGGCGTTGCCAGCTCTCGCCAGGTCTGGCCGCCATCGTCCGAGCCATGCAGCTTGACGCCGAAGTGCCCCAGGTTCAAGGCGGCGAGCATGCGCTGCCCCGGAGGAGCTGGCAGCACCATCGTGACCGGCTCGGCAATGAAATTCAGTTGAGCGATCTGCCAGCCCCGGCCACCTTCATGGCGCAGCTCGAACAGGCCCTTGCGGGTGGCGACCCAGGCGGTTTGACTCATGACGCTGTCATCCTCCAGACAAGGCTTGCAGCACATGGACCTGGCTGCCGGCTTGAAGAATATCGCTGAGGCCCACAGGGTCGCGCTGGCGCCGGCCGTCGATGAAGATCACGACGTTGGCGCGCAGGTGAGACTGGTCGTCCAGCACATAGCCACGCAGCCTGGGATGTGCCGCGAAGCATTCCTCCAGCGCCGCACGCAGCTGCAAGGCGCCTGTCTCGAATTCAGGCGCGTCGACGAAACGGCGCAATTGCGGCGTGAAGACGATACGGGGCATGGCTGCGCATTAGGCGCCTGCCCTGCCGGGTCCGCATCAGTGGAAGTCCCGCGGCGGGCAAGGTCTGGGCCGGGCCACCACAATCGCCACATGACGAATGAATCTTCCAAGGGCGTGCTGTACGCAGCCGCTGCCTATGCCGCCTGGGGCTTGTTTCCCTTGTTTTTCAAGCAGTTGGGGCATGTGGGCGCGCAGGAGGTGGTGGCGCACCGCACGGTCTGGTCCTTGCTGTTCGTGATGGCGCTGCTGCTGGTCAAGAAACATTTCAGCTGGATGCGCGCCGTGCTGGGCCAGCCCAAGGTGCTAGCCGCGTTCGCCTTGTCAGCCGTGCTGCTGGCGACGAACTGGCTGATCTATGTCTGGGCGGTGCAGAACGACCATGTGCTGGACGCGAGCCTGGGCTACTTCATCAACCCGCTGGTCAATGTGGCGCTGGGTTTTGCCGTGCTGCATGAACGGCCGCGCAAGCTGCAATGGCTGGCCGTGGGCCTGGCCGCGACAGGCGTCGTGTGGCTGACCGTCCAGGCCGGCCGCCTGCCCTGGGTGGCCCTGAGCCTGGCTTTCAGCTTCGGCTTCTATGGCCTGCTGCGCAAGATTGCCCCGCTGGGCGCGCTGGAAGGATTGACCGTCGAGACCCTGGTGCTCGCGCCCATCGCCATTGGTGCCTTGGCGTGGTGGAGCCTGCAAGGCCATAGCGCTTTCGTGAGTGGCGACAGCTTCACCCTTTTCATGCTCCTGCTCTCCGGCCCGCTGACCGCCATCACCCTGCTGCTGTTCGCTTCCGGCGCCCGCCGCATCCCGATGACGACGCTCGGTCTCCTTCAATACATCGCACCGACCACGCAGTTCGTGCTGGGGGTCTGGCTCTATCACGAGCCCTTCCAGCCGAGCCGACTGGTCGGGTTCGCGCTGATCTGGGCTGCGCTGGCGGTCTACAGCCTGGAGAGTCTGCTGCGCAGCCGGATGACGGCTGCGCAGCCCGCCTGATCGGGATGATCGAACTGATCGATCAGTTGCGCATCAGGTGATCGAAGGCCGCCAGCGCTGCCTTCGCACCATCGCCGGCCGCGATGATGATCTGCTTGAACGGCACGGTCGTCGCGTCACCGGCAGCGAACACGCCCGGGACCGAGGTCTGGCCCTTGGCATCGACCACGATCTCGCCGTGCTTGCTCAGTTCGACCACGCCCTTCAACCATTCGGTGTTGGGCACCAGGCCGATCTGCACGAACACGCCTTCCAGCTCGATGTGATGGCTCTGGCCGCTGGCACGGTCGGTGTAGGTCAGGCCGTTGAGCTTGCTGCCGTCGCCGGTCAGCTCGGTGGTCTGCGCCTGTGTGTGGATCACCACGTTCGGCAGGCTCTTGAGCTTGTTGACCAGCACCGCATCCGCCCGCAGCGCATCGCCGAACTCGATTAAGGTCACATGGGCCACGATGCCCGCGAGGTCGATGGCCGCCTCGACGCCGGAGTTGCCGCCACCGATCACCGCCACGCGCTTGCCCTTGAACAACGGGCCGTCGCAATGCGGGCAATAGGCCACGCCCTTGTTCTTGTATTCCTGCTCGCCGGGCACGTTCACATTCCTCCAGCGCGCGCCGGTGGAGAGGATCACGGTCTTGCTCTTCAGCGTGCCGCCGTTGGCGAGTTGCACTTCCACGAGGCCACCGGGCGTTGACGGCGGAATCAGCTTCTCGCCTCGCTGCAGGTTCATCACGTCCACGCCATACGCCTTCACGTGGGCGTCAAGGCCCATCGCGAATTTGGGGCCGTCGGTTTCCAGCACCGAGATGAAGTTCTCGATCGCCATGGTGTCGTTGACCTGGCCGCCAAAGCGCTCGGCCGCAATGCCGGTGCGGATGCCCTTGCGAGCGGCGTAGACGGCCGCGGCCGCGCCGGCGGGGCCACCGCCAACCACGAGCACGTCGAACGCCTCCCTGGCCGAGAGCTTGGCTGCATCCTTGGTTGCAGCGCCGGTGTCGAGCTTGGCGACGATCTCTTCCACCGTCATGCGGCCGGAACCGAAATGGCTGCCGTTCAAGTAGACGCTGGGCACGGCCATGACCTCGCGGGCATTGACCTCGTCCTGGAACAGCGCGCCGTCCACCACCACCGTCTTGACCTTGGGGTTCAAGACCGACATCAGGCTCAGCGCCTGCACCACGTCCGGGCAGTTGTGGCAGCTCAGGCTCATGTAGACCTCGAAATTGAAGTCACCGTCCAGGCCCTTGATCTGCTCGATCACGTCAGCCTCGACCTTGGGCGGATGGCCGCCGGTCCACAAGAGCGCGAGCACCAGCGACGTGAATTCATGACCCAGCGGGATCGCAGCAAAGCGCAGGCTCTGGTCGCTGCCGATGCGCTTCAGGCTGAACGAGGGGCGGCGAGCATCCTGGCCACCAGTCTTCAGCGTGATCTTGTCGGACATGCCGGCGATCTCGACCAGCAGTTCCTGCAGTTCACGCGCACTGGCGAAATCGTCCAGCGAGGCTTCGATCTCGAAGGGCTTTGTCACGCGCTCGAGGTAGGACTTGAGCTGCGATTTGAGGGTGTCGTCCAACATGGTGGGGCTCCTGGTTCAGGCGTGGCGATATCAGCCACTCTGAAAACGCCCGCGCAATCAGGACGCTTTCAGCGTGGCTCGGCTGTATTGACCGAGCGGAGCCCGTGGAACCGGCTTTGCCGGGCCACTGGGCTCGCCCCCTTGAGGGGGAGCGCCAAGGGCGCTCCGGGGGTGGGTCATCCCTTTAGATCTTGCCGACCAGGTCCAGCGACGGAGCGATGGTCTTGGCGCCTTCGTTCCACTTGGCCGGGCAGACTTCACCCGGGTGAGCGGCGGTGTACTGGGCAGCCTTCAGCTTGCGCAGCGTTTCCTTGACGTCACGGGCGATTTCGTTCGAGTGGATTTCAGCCGTCTTGATCACGCCGTCCGGGTTGATCACGAAGGTGCCGCGCAGCGCCAGGCCTTCTTCAGGGATGTGCACGCCGAAGGCGTTGGTCAGCGTGTGGGTCGGGTCGCCCACCAGCGGGAACTTGGCCTTGCCGACGGCCGGCGAGGTTTCGTGCCAGACCTTGTGCGAGAAATGCGTGTCGGTCGTGACGATGTAGACCTCGGCGCCCATCTTCTGGAATTCGGCGTAGTTGTCGGCCGCGTCTTCGACTTCGGTCGGGCAGTTGAAGGTGAAGGCGGCCGGCATGAAGATCAGCACGGACCACTTGCCCTTCATCGTCTCGTCGCTGACGGTGATGAACTTGCCGTTGTGGAAGGCTTCGGTCTTGAAAGGCTGGACTTGGGTGTTGATCAGAGACATGACTCAGTTCCTGTGGGGTTGAAAGGATGACGGAATGATATCGACGCCAACCCCTTGGCTGGGTTGATTGCTCAAATCAAGCTCATAGGCAAATCCAATCAGGCTTCCAGGGCCAGCAACTCTTCGACGGTCTGACGGCGCCGGATCAGGCGGGCGCTGCCAGCATCGGTGCCGTCAACCAGCACTTCGGCGATCAAGGGCCGGCTGTTGTAGTTGCTGGACATGGAAGCGCCATAGGCGCCGGTGTCGTGGATCACCAGCAGGTCGCCGACCTCGGCCGCCATCAGCTCGCGGGGCACGACCACGCCGCCATCTTCCTGCGTGAACACGTCGCCCGATTCGCACAGCGGGCCGGCCACCACGGTGGGGCTGCTGGCGCGCCGGCTGCCATCGCGCGGCAGCAGGGTCATCGCATGGAAGGCACCGTACATGGCTGGGCGCATCAGCTCGTTGAAGCCGGCGTCGACCAGCACGAAGTGGTTGTTGCCGGCGTTCTTGGTGGCGCGCACCTCGGTCAGGAGCACGCCCGACTCGGCCACCAGGAAGCGGCCCGGTTCGATCTCAAGATGCAGCTTGTGACCCAGCAGCGCCTCGGCTTCCTTGCGGGCGGCGTCCCAGAGGCCGAAGTAGTGCGCGGTGTCGATGACCGCACCGCCCTCTTGGTAGGGAATCGACAGGCCGCCACCGGCCGAGATCGCCTGCAGGTCATGGCCGGCCGCCAGCGTCTGGCGCACCAGATCGACCATCGCGCCGCAAACCTGGCTCAGGTGGCCGTAGTCCACGCCGGAGCCGATGTGCATGTGCAGGCCGACGAGCTGCAGGCCCTGGGCCTTGATGACGGCCAGCGCCTCGCCCAGCGCCGTGTGCCAGATGCCGTGCTTGCTGTGCTCGCCGCCGGTGTTGGTCTTGTTGCTGTGGCCGTGGCCGAAGCCGGGATTGATGCGCAGCCAGACCTTGTGGCCCTTCGACGACGTGCCGAGCTGGCGCAGCATGTCGATGGAACCGGCGTTCACCGGCACGCGGTGTTCGATCACCGTGGACAAGGTCTCTCGGTCCAGCAGGTCAGCCGTGAAGACGATCTCGTCACCGCCGGCCTGATAGCCCGCGGCCAGTGCCCGCAGGATCTCGCCGCGCGAGACCGAATCGACCTTGACGCCCTGCTCCCGCATCAGCCTGAGGATGTGGATGTTGGAGCAGGCCTTCTGCGCGAAACGCACCGTGTCGAAGGCCTTGAGCGCGGCAATGCGCTGGCGGATGACAGCGGCGTCGTAGACCCACAGCGGGCTGCCGAAACGCTCGGCCAGCGAGTGCAGCAAGGGGGCGGAAATGGGCTGGGGCATGTGGGTCTCTTCTTGAAGGCAAAGGATTCAATGAATGCCAGCAGCATGCCCGCCCCTACCCATCCAATCAAATGCTTTCATTTCGATCATCAATCCGTATCTGATATGGTTTGATCATGTCTGCGATCAGCCACCGCCACATAGAAGTCTTCCGCGCCGTGATGCTGGCCGGCGGCGTCAGCGAGGCTGCGCGGCAATTGCACACATCGCAGCCCACCATCAGCCGGGAACTGGCTCGGCTGGAATTCCTACTCGGCTATGCCTTGTTCGAACGCCAGCGTGGCCGGCTCAAGGCGACGGCCCGGGCGCTGGCCCTGTTCGACGAGGTGCAGCGTTCCTTCGAAGGGCTGGAGCGCGTGGCCCATCGCGCCCGCGCCCTGGCGCGAGACGAGCCCGGCGCCCTGCAGCTGCTGAGCCTGCCAGCCCTGGCTCATGCCCTGCTGCCGGCCGCCTGTGCGCGCCTGGGCCAGGCTGATGGAGACAGCGGCGCCATCGACATCACGCCGCAGGAACCGCCCTTGCTGGACGACTGGCTGAGCGCCCAGCGCTTTGACCTCGGCCTCACCGAGCAGGGTCAGGGCAGCGAGGGTGTCGGTTTCGAGCGGCTCCTGAGCCTGGACGAGGTCTGCGTGCTGCCGGCCGGCCATGCCTTGCTGTCCAAGTCGGTGCTCCACCCGGCCGACTTTGCCGGCCAGACCTTCGTCAGCCTGGCCAGCGACGACCCCTACCGGCGCCTGATCGACGCCGTCTTCGAGGCCCAGGGTGTGCAGCGCCAGATGCGCTTGCAAACACACAGCGCGGTCGCCATATGCGCGATGGTCGAGCAGGGCCTGGGGTTGGCCATCGTCAATCCGCTCACTGCCCTGGCCTGCGCCGGAGCGCGGCTGCAGTGGCGGCGCTTCAGCCATTCGATCCCTTACGAGGTCTGGCTGGCCCGGCCCCTGCACAGGCCCACGCATCCGCGCGTTGAGCCACTATGCAATGCGCTGCGGCTTGAGGCAGCAGCGCTGCAACAACGGTTGAAGCACTGAATGCAAAGAGGCCGCTCGATGCGGCCTCTTCTCATGCAATCGTCAGCGCGGCTTTTCAGGCGCGCTCGATGCGCGCGTAGGCCGAGTGGTTGTGTATGGATTCGAAGTTCTCAACATCGACCGAATAGCGGCCGACCCGCGCTTCAGCATTCAAGCGCAGCGCCACATCGCGCACCAGGTCCTCGACGAACTTGGGGTTCTCGTAGGCATGCTCGGTGATCCACTTCTCGTCGCTGCGCTTGAGCAGTGGCCAGATTTCGCTGGAGGCGCTCTCTTCCGCGAAGCGCACCAGCTCCTGCCAGCTCAGAGAAGCGTCCTTGACCTCGGCGCGTATCGTCACCAAGGAGCGCTGGTTGTGCGCGCCATAGTCGGAGATTTCCTTGGAGCAGGGGCACAGGCTCTTGACGGCCACGCCCACCTCGGCCCACACGGTGGTGATGCCGGCGCGGGTCTCGGAGATCAGGGCACCTTGATAGTCCAGCATGCTCTCGATGCCGGACACAGGCGCACGCTTGCGCAGGAAGAAGGTGAAGCGCACTTCGATGCGGCCTTCCACGGCTTCCAGCTTCGTCAGCATCTGGCCGTGCAACTCGCGCAGCGACACGGCGTCCAGCGGTGCCTGCAGCGCATCGAGCCAGGCCACGAAGCGGGACATGTGCGTGCCCTTCTTCTCTGCCGGCAGCAGCACGTCCAGCGTCCAGTTGCCCACGGTGGGCTGGGCCTTGCCGGCCACCAGCACCTGCAGCGGGTAGCGCACGTCCTTGACGCCCACGCGCTGGATCACCAGATGGCGCTCATCGCGCTCGCTCTGGGTGTCGGGGATGTGATGCAGGTGGGCGCTGGTGACTTGGTTCATGCGAATCGCAGGCCGGCGGCGCAAAAGCGACGCCTCGGGTTAATACTGAGCCCAGAGCATGACAGCTTGCAAGCAGCCTTGCCGGCCAAGGGCTTTGGGTACCGTGCTCAGCCGTTGGCTGCCCGCAGAGCCGGGCGGGCGCCAAAGCGCTCGACGATGGCCTGCTCGATGCCCACGGCATCCAGGCCGCATTGCGCCATCAGCTTGACCGGATCGCCATGCTCGACGAACTGGTCGGGCAGTCCCAGCTGCAGCACCGGCACCGAGATGCCGGCGGCCTGCAGGCTCTCGAGCACGGCACTGCCAGCGCCGCCCATGATGCAGCCTTCCTCAATGGTCACCAGGGCCTCGTGGGTACGGGCCAGCTCGGCCACCAGTTCATGGTCCAGCGGCTTCACGAAGCGCATATTCGCCACCGTGGCGTCCAGCTTCTCGCCAGCGCCCAGGGCCGGATAAAGCACCGTACCAAAGGCCAGGATGGCGATGCGCGAGCCGCGGCGTCGCACCTCGCCCTTGCCCCAGGGCATGGCCGTCATCTGCTTGACAGCAGCCACCCCAGCACCGGCACCACGCGGATAGCGCACGGTCACCGGGCCTGCATGGTCGAAGCCGGTGAACAAGGCCTGGCGGCACTCGTTCTCGTCGGCCGGCGTCAAGAGGCTCATGTTCGGAATGCAGCGCGTGAAGGCGATGTCGTAGTTGCCGGCGTGCGTGGCGCCGTCGGCACCGACCAGGCCCGCCCGGTCCAGCGCGAACAGGACCGGCAGATTCTGGATCGCCACGTCGTGAATCAGCTGGTCGTAGGCACGCTGCAGGAAGGTCGAGTAGATCGCCACCACCGGCTTCAGGCCTTCGCAGGCCAGGCCTGCGGCATAGGTGACCGCATGCTGCTCGGCGATGCCGACGTCGAAGTAGCGGGTCGGGAAGCGCTGGTGGAACTCCACCATGCCCGAGCCCTCTCGCATCGCGGGCGTGACACCGACAAGGCGCTTGTCCTGGTCGGCCATGTCGCACAGCCACTCGCCGAACACTTGCGTGAAGGTGGTCTTGGCCGGCTTGGTCGCGGGCTTGATACCCTCGCTCGGATTGAATGGCGACGGGCCGTGGTACTTGATCGGGTCGGCCTCGGCCAGCTTGTAGCCCTGGCCCTTCTTGGTCACCACATGCAGGAACTGGGCGCCGCCGCGGTCGCGCAGGTTCTCCAGCGTCGGGATCAGCGCGTCGAGGTCGTGACCATCGATCGGGCCCACGTAGTTGAAGCCGAATTCCTCGAAGATCGTGCCCGGCACGACCATGCCCTTGGTGTGCTCCTCGAAGCGACGGGCAAATTCATAGAGCGGTGTGTTCTTGAGCACCGACTTGGCACCTTCGCGGGCCGCGGCGTAGAACTTGCCGCTCATCAGGCGGGCCAGGTACTTGTTCAGCGCGCCCACCGGCGGGCTGATCGACATGTCGTTGTCGTTCAGGATCACCAGCACGTCGCCGAGCACGCCCGCATGCGGAATACCTGCGTTGTTCAGCGCTTCGAAGGCCATGCCGGCTGTCATGGCGCCATCGCCGATGATGGCCACGGCCTTGCGGTCTTCGCCCTTGAGCTTGGCGGCCATGGCCATGCCATGCGCGGCCGAGATGGAGGTGGACGAATGCGCGGTACCGAAGGTGTCGTACTCGCTTTCGTCACGGCGCGGGAAGCCGCTGATGCCGCCCAGCTGACGCAGGCCAGGCATCTGGTCGCGACGACCGGTCAGGATCTTGTGCGGATAGGTCTGGTGGCCCACGTCCCAGACCAGGCGGTCTTCAGGCGTGTTGAACACGTAGTGCAGCGCGATCGTCAGCTCGACCGTGCCCAGATTGGACGACAGGTGGCCGCCGGTCTTGGCAACCGACTCGAGCAGGTAGGCCCGCAACTCATCGGCCAGCTTCGGCAGATCGGCGCGCGGCAGGCGGCGCAGGTCTGCCGGGCTGTTGACGGTTCTCAGCAGGGCGTAATTCATGACGATCCTGTTCTTATGGGTTGTAGCGCGAGTTCGCGGCGTTCATTGCAGGCCAAGGAGGCGCCGCTCAGCTCTCGCGCTCCACGACCTTGTCGGCCAACTGTGCCAGCCGGCTGGTATCCACCAGGCCGCTGGCCGCCAGGGCGGCATGCGCCTGCCCGCGCAGTGCCTGCGCGTAGCGGCGCGCCGGCTCCAGCCCGAGCACGCTCACATAGGTCGGCTTGTTTGCATCCTGGTCCTTGCCCGCCGTCTTGCCCAACACTTCAGAGTCCTGGGTCACGTCGAGAATGTCGTCCACCACCTGGAAAGCCAGGCCGATGGCCGCACCGTACTCGGCCAGGGCATTCCAGGCACGCTCGTCCAGCTCGCCGCAGGCAGCACCCATCAGCACGCTGGCCTGCAAGAGTACGCCTGTCTTGCGGCGATGCATATCGCACAAGGCTGCCTCGTCCAGCTGCTGGCCGACGCTGGCCAGGTCGATGGCCTGGCCGCCCGCCATGCCTGCGTGGCCGGCCGAGCGCGCCAGCAGCGCGCACAGGCGCGCCTGCAAGGAAGCATCAACACCCTCTTCCGGCGTCAGAACCTCAAATGCCAGGGCCTGCATCGCGTCGCCCGCCAGCATGGCCTGGGCTTCACCGAAGGCCACATGGACCGTGGGCTTGCCGCGGCGCAGCACGTCGTCGTCCATGCAGGGCATGTCGTCATGCACCAGCGAATAGGCATGGATCAGCTCGACCGAGCAAGCCGCGCGCAGCGCCGCCTCGCGATGGCCATGAACGGCTTCGCAAGCCGCGAGCACCAGGAGCGGGCGCAAACGCTTGCCGCCACCCAGCACGGCATAGCGCATGGCTTCACCGAGACCGGCAGGCGAATCTTCGGGAACCCAGCGCTCCAGCGCTGTCTCTACCTGGTCCAGGGCATCCTGGGCCCAGGCGTCAAATCTTGCGGCGTCCACTGTCAAGAATCCTCCCAGAGCTTCAGCTCGCCCGCGTCCAGCAGTTTGACCTGCTGCTCCACCGCGACCAGGCGCTCCCGGCAAAAACCCAGCAACTCGGCGCCGCGCCGGTAGTTGTCAAGCAATTGATCCAAAGGGAGCTGCCCGCCTTCCATGGCCGCCACCAATTGCTCCAGCTCGGACAGGGCCAGCTCATAGCTGGCCGGCACGGGCAGGGCTTGGCCGCGCGCTACTGGCGCGGTTTTGGCGGAGGAATCTGGAGCCTTACTCATTTCAATAAGCGAAACGTGACATTGTAGTCAGCGCCATGCGCCAATCCGCGTCACTCGCTGGGGGGAGGTTTCAGGAAGCAACAGTTGACAGTGCTGTAGCTGTCAGTGCAGTGAGGCCCCCAAGCGCCGCCCCCCGGGTACAATCCCTCCCTCGCGCATTCCCTGAGCCAGGTCACGAGCGGTTCGACCGGCTCAGACAGCGCACGGGCCCGGCTGTCGTCGGGCTTTTTTGCCCTCTTCTTCACAAACCCGGTACAGCGGTGCAGCCTGCAGCGACCGTGCCGGGGGGTTGACATTGGTTTCCTGGAGACCCCTTTGGATCATGTCCGACCTGAGCATCCCAGTCTCGGCGCTTGAGCGCAGCAAGACACAGCTGCAAGTCACCTCGTATTTCGATGAGGCCCTGTTCCGCAAGGAACAGGCTTTGTTGTTCCAACCTGGGCCGCGCTACCTCGGGCATGCGCTCGCGGTGCCCGAAGTTGGTGACTACTACGCACTGCCCCAGGAGGGCGAGGGCCGCGCCTTGGTGCGCACGCCGCAGGGCATCGAGCTGCTGTCCAATGTCTGCCGCCACCGCCAGGCCGTCATGCTCAAGGGACGTGGCAACACGCGCAGCAATATCGTCTGCCCGCTGCACCGCTGGACCTACGACCTGAAGGGCGAGCTGGTCGGCGCACCTCATTTCGCCGAAGACCCCTGCCTGAACCTGAACCGCTACAAGCTGCGCGAATGGAACGGCCTCCTGTTCGAGGACAACGGCCATGACGTGGCCGCCAACCTGGCCCGCATCGGGCCAGCGGCAGAGCTGGACTTCTCGGGCTATGTGCTGGACAAGGTTCATGTCCACGAGTGCGACTACAACTGGAAGACCTTCATCGAGGTCTATCTGGAGGACTACCACGTCGGCCCCTTCCATCCGGGCCTGGGCAACTTCGTGACCTGCGAAGACCTGAGCTGGGAGTTCGGTCGTCACCATTCAGTGCAGACCGTGGGCATCCACAAGGACCTGGAGCGGCCGGGCTCGGACGTCTACAGCAAGTGGCATCAGCAGGTGCTCGCCTTCCGCGGCGGCGAGGCGCCCAAGCATGGCGCGATCTGGCTGACCTATTACCCGCACATCATGGTCGAGTGGTACCCGCATGTGCTGGTGGTGTCCACCCTGTTTCCGCAGGGCCCGCAGAAGACTACCAATATCGTCGAGTTCTACTACCCCGAGGAAATCGTCGCCTTCGAGCGCGACTTCGTCGAGGCCCACCAGGCCGCCTACATGGAAACCTGCGTGGAAGACGACGAGATTGCCCTGCGCATGGACGCGGGCCGCAAGGCGCTGATGCAGCGCGGCGACAACGAGGTCGGCCCCTACCAGAGCCCGATGGAAGATGGCATGCAGCATTTCCATGAGTGGTACCGGCAACTGATGCAGATTGCCCCTTGAAAGAGAAGGCCGCCCGCGAGGCGGCTTTTTAACGCCCGCTTGACGGGCAGAATCCCTGCCATGCCCGCCTCCGCCTTGATGATCGCCGCCACCTTTCTGTTCGCCACGATGGGGGTGTGCGTGAAGCTGGCGTCCAGCCAGTACGACGCGGGCGAAATCGTGATGTACCGCGGCATCGTGGGCGTCCTGATGATCGGCCTGATGGCGCGCGCGCACGGCCTTTCGCTGCGCACCTCGGTGCCAGGCATGCACTTCTGGCGCAGCCTCTCGGGCGTCTGTGCGCTGTCGCTGTGGTTCTATTCGATCAGCCAGTTGCCGCTCGCCACGGCCATGACGCTCAATTACATGTCGTCCGTCTGGATGGCGCTGTTCCTGATCGGCGGCGCAGTGATGCTGGGCACAGCCAAGGTCGATTCGCGGCTGGTGGCTGCGGTGCTCCTGGGCTTTGTCGGCGTGGCCCTGGTGCTGCGGCCGACGATTGACCAGCAGCAAGCCTGGCACGGCCTCGCCGGCCTGCTTTCGGGCATGCTTTCCGCCCTCGCCTATCTGCAGATCACGGCGCTCGGCCGGGCCGGTGAGCCGGAGTACCGGATCGTCTTCTACTTCTCGCTCGGCGGTGCGATTGCTGGCGGCCTGACCACGGCCGTGCTGCACTTCGCCCGGCACACGACCGAGTTCCATGGCCACGATGCACGAGGGCTCGGCCTGCTCTTTGCCGTCGGCGTGCTGGCCACCGTGGCCCAGCTGATGATGACTCGCGCCTACGGCCGCGGCCGCACGCTGGTGAACGCCAGCCTGCAGTACCTGGGCATCGTCTTCTCCAGCATCTATGGCGCCTGGCTGTTCCATGACCGGATGAGCCTCAGCGCCCTGGCCGGCATCGCCCTGATCATCGGCGCCGGCCTGGCCGCCACCCTCTTGCGCAGCCGCGTCGAGCCTTCACCCCATGCCGTGAGCGAATCATGACCACGACCTACCGCACCCTGATTTCTGCCACCGAACTGCTCGCCCTCGAAAAGCAGCCTCAGGCGCTGCTGCTGATCGAATGCAGCTTCGACCTCGCCGATACCGATGCGGGGGAGCGCGTCTACCGCGATCAGCACCTGCCCGGCGCCCACTACCTGCATCTGGACCGCGACACTTGCGGCCCGATGACCGGCAGGAACGGCCGCCATCCGTTGCCGGACCGGGAGACATTTGCGGCGCGCATGCGCGCACTCGGCCTGCGCAAGGAAACCCAGGTCGTGGCCTACGACCGCCAAGGCGGTCCTTACGGCGCCCATCTGTGGTGGATGCTGCGCTGGCTGGGCCATGAGGCAGTCGCGGTGCTGGATGGTGGTCTCGCCGCATGGACGGCTGCTGGCGGGCCATTGAGCAATCACGAGACGCCAACGCCGCACGCCGGCGATTTCGTCACCGGCCCTTCGCTCTCCCCAACCATCGAAGCCGATGCGCTGCTGGCAAGACTTGGCACCTTGCGCCTGATTGACGCGCGCGCTGCCGAGCGCTTCCGTGGCGAGGTTGAGCCGCTGGACAAGCAGGCCGGCCACATTCCCGGCGCCAGCAACCGCTTCTTCAAGGACAACCTGGGGCCGGATGGTCGCTTCAGGCCTGCCGCCGAGTTGCGTGCCGAGTTCGAACGCCTGCTGCCGCCGCATGCGCCATCGGCCGTGGTTCATCAATGCGGCTCGGGTGTGACCGCCTGCCACAACCTGCTGGCAATGGAGCATGCCGGCCTGGCGGGCTCGGCGCTCTACCCCGGCTCCTGGAGCGAATGGTCCTGCGACCCGGCGCGGCCGGTCGCCAAGGGCTAGCAAGCCTCCTTGACATGGCGCAAGATGGGCCGTGCGCGTGAGCGCCACACTGGCCCTGAAATCCAGCAAGGAGGTTCGCCATGTTCAAACGCATCCTGGTACCCACCGACGGTTCCGAGATCACCAGCAAGGCCATCGATACCGCCATCGCCATGGCCAAGACCCATGGCGCCAAGCTGTACACGATCAGCGTGAAGGAACCCTTCCCCTACAGCGCGGTGTCGGAAATGCAACCGACGCCGCCACAGGAATTCTTCGACGCGCAGGAGCGCATCGCCAGCGCCAGAGTGAAGGCCGTGATCGCCGCGGCCGAGGCTGCCAACGTGTCGGCCGAGGGACACACGGTCGAGGCCCTGCATCCCTGGGAGGCGATCATCGAGCACGCCCAGCAAAACAAGGTCGACCTGCTGGTGATGGCCTCGCACGGCCGGCGCGGCGTTCAGGCGCTCTTGCTGGGCAGTGAAACCCAGAAGGTGCTCACGCACTGCACGACGCCTGTCCTGATCGTTCGCTAGCTTGGCAACTCAGTGGTGGCCGGAGAAGCTGACCACCAGGGTCACCAGCGCCAAGCCAGCGGCCAGCCAGCCGAGTTGCGCCATGGTCTCGCGCCAGGGCAGGCGGCGCTGCAGTTGCGGAATCAGGTCGGCCACGGCCACGTAGATGAAGCTGCTCGAGGCCGCCACGAGCAGGAAGGGAAACAGCTCCTGCCAGGGCCCGACAACGAAGTAGCCCAGCACGCCGCCGCCCACGGCGGCAAGACCTGACACCGCGTTGTAGAACAAGGCCTTGCCGCGTGACAAACCGGCGTTCAGGAGCACGATGTAGTCGCCCACCTCTTGCGGAATCTCGTGGGCGATGATGGCCAGCGCCGTGGCCCAGCCCAGGTGATGGTCGGCCAGGAAGGCGGCAGCGATGATCACGCCGTCGCAGAAGTTGTGGATGCTGTCACCCACCAGCACCGAGATCCCGCCGCGGCCTGCCTGGTCCGCATCGAAGTGATGATGATGGTGATGCCCATCCCCCTCGTGATGATGGGTGTGGCGGTACAGCTCGGCCTTCTCCAGGAGAAAGAAGAACAGGAGACCGCCCAGCAGCGTCAGGAACAGCGCCTGTGGCTTGGCATCGCGCTCAAAAGCCTCGGGCAGCACCTGCAGCAAGGCCGTGCCCAGCAACACGCCGGTGGACAGACTGACCAGGTGCTTGACCACCCGACCGAGCAGGCTCACGGTCAGGCTGGCCGCGATCAGCACGGACAGAAGTCCGCCGATCAGCGTTGCGAGCACGATATAGAACAGGGTCATGGGCAGTCAAAAATCAAAGCGCACCGGGAGGTGCGCTGATCGGGCATTGTCTCAGAGCTGTCAAGCACCGTTCAGACGCCATGCGACTTGAACCAGGCCAGGCAGCGCACCCAGCCGTCCTTCGCCTCCTTCTCGCGGTAGCTGGGGCGGTAGTCGGCATTGAAGGCATGCGGCGTGTCCGGGTACAGCACGATCTCACTGGCGCGCGCGGCCACGCTGCCCGCCTTCAATGCCTCTTGCATGCTGGCGACATCCTCGTTCGGAATGCCCGCATCCGCGCCGCCATACAGGCCCAGCACCGGCGCTTTCAGGTCGGCCGTCAGGTCCAGCGGATGACGAGGATAGATGCTGTGCCGCTCGCCCTGCAGCTTGCCGTACCAGGCCACCGCCGCCTTCAGTTGGGGCTGATGCGCCGCATAGAGCCAGGTGATGCGGCCGCCCCAGCAAAAGCCGGTGATGGCGAGGCGCTTCGTGTCGCCGCCATTCGCATCCGCCCAGGCAACCGTTGCGTCCAGGTCACCCAGCACCTGCGCATCTGGCACCTTGGAGATCACCTCGGCGATCAGCTTGGTGATCTCTCCGTACTCGCCAGCGTCGCCTTGGCGCACAAACAACTCAGGCGCAATCGCCAGATAGCCCTGCTTGGCAAAACGCCGGGCCACATCGGCAATGTGCTCATGCACACCAAAAATCTCGCTGATCACCAGCACCACGGGCAGCTTGCCCCTGGCATTGGCCGGGGCCGCACGGTAGGCCGGCATCTGGAACTTGCCGACCGGGATCGTCACCTCGCCGACCAGCAGGTCCTTGGCGTCGGTCTTGATCGTCTCGGCCGTGACCGGCATCACGGCTGCGGCAAAGCTGCCGCCCACCGTCGCGCGGACAAAATCTCGGCGGCTGGGATCTTTCGCATCAAAAGCGGGCATCGTTGGCACTCCAGACTGGGATTGCGCGGATTCTAGGGACGCGCGCGGGCGGCGCCGTCATCGAATGCCGCGACAATCGCGCCCCATGAATCTCGCCGCCGTTCCTGCATCCCAGACCCTGGCCGCCATCGACATGGGCTCCAACAGCTTCCGGCTGGAGATCGCCCGTCTCGAAGGCAACCAGTACAAGCGCCAGCAATACCTGAAGGAAACGGTGCGACTGGGCGGCGGCCTCGACGCCGACGGCACGCTCAGCGAAGAAGCGATACAGCGTGGCCTGGCCTGCCTGGCTCGTTTCGCTGCGGCGCTGCAGGGGTTTTCACCCGAGCAGGTGCGTGCCGTGGCAACGCAGACGCTGCGCGAAGCCCGCAACCGCGATGACTTCCTGGCCCGGGCCGAGAAGGCGCTGGGCTTTCCGATCGAGGTGATCTCGGGTCGCGAGGAAGCCCGCCTGATCTTCGCTGGCGTGGCACGCCTGCAACCCTCGGAAGCCACGCGACTGGTGATCGACATCGGTGGCCGCTCGACCGAGATGATTCTCGGCCGCGGCCGCAAGCCCTTGAAGGCCGAGTCGTTCCAGATCGGCAGCGTCAGCCTGTCGATGCGCTTCTTCCCGAGCGGCGAGTTCACGCCCGAGGCCTTCCGCGCCGCACAGATCGCCGCAGGGGCCGAGCTGGAAGAGGCCTTCAAGCAGTTCTCCAGGCAGCACAGCAAGCCGGCCTGGACCGAGGCGCTGGGCTCATCGGGCACCGTGGGCGCCGTTTCGCAATTGCTGGCCGGCAGCGGCATCACCGACGGTACGGTCACGACCGAAGCGCTGCGCTGGTGCATCGAGCAATGCCTGGCGGCCGGCCACATGGACAAGCTGGACCTGCCCGGACTGAAGGAAGACCGCCGCGCCGTGGTGGCCGGCGGCCTGTGCATCCTCTACACCTTGCTCACTCAGTTCGGCATCGAGTCCTTGAAGCCGGCCAAGGGCGCGCTGCGCCAGGGCGTGGTGTTCGACCTGGCCGAACGCATCAACCCGGGTGTGCGCGCCACACTGGACCTGCGCGAGCAATCGGTACGCATGTTGCAGCAGCGCTTCCTGATCGATACAGCGCAAGCCAAACGTGTGCAGGCGCAGGCCCAGGCCTTCTACCGCCAACTGCAGCCGCAAGCCACGCCCGAACTCAGGCGCGAACTTGGCTGGGCGGCCGCCCTGCACGAGATCGGCATGATGGTTTCGCATCACGACCACCACCGGCACAGCGCCTACCTGCTCTCCCATGTGGACGCCGCCGGCTTCTCACAGAACCAGTTGCAGCGCCTGGGCGACCTGGCACTGGGCCAGCGCGGCGGCCTGCGCAAGCTGCAGGACCAGTTGCAGGCGGATGAGAACCTGCTGTGGCAATTGCTGGCGCTGCGTCTGGCCGTGGTGCAGTGCCACGCCCGCGGGCCGGTTCAATTGGACGCCCTGAGCTTGCAGCGCAGCGAGCGCCGCCTGCGCATCGAGACCAAGCCCGGTTGGCTGCTCGCCAACCCGCTGGCCGACTACCTGCTGCGCGGCGAGGTCGACGCCTGGTCGCGCAGCAAGCTCCTGACGGTCGACTTCAGGACGGACTGAACAGGCGCATCAGCGCCTGCTGGGCGCTGTGTCTGACCTCCGCCTGCTGGGCGCTGTGTCTGACCTCCGCCTGCTGGCCGCTGTGTCTGATCTCCACCTGCTGGCCGCCGTGCCTGACCTCCGCCTGCTGGCCGCTGTGGCCCGCGCCACTGACCAGCGTCGAATGCCCGTCGGGCCCGAGCTGCCAGGCATCCAGGCTGTCGTGCAGATAGGGCACCAGGCCCTCGTCGATGACGCGCTGGCGCAGCTTGGCGTCCAGCACCGGCCAGGCCACCTCGATGCGGCGAAACATATTGCGGCTCATCCAGTCGGCGCTTGACAGGTACAAGGCTTCATCGCTTTCGCTCGACCCCCAGCGGAAATAGGCGATGCGCGAATGCTCCAGGAAGCGGCCGACCACCGAGCGGATCACGATGTTGTCGCTGATACCCGGCAGCCCGGGCGGCAGCATGCAGGCGCCACGCACGATCAGGTCGATCCTGGCGCCAGCCTGGGCCGTCTTCAACAGCGCAGCGATGAGTTCGGCGTCGGTCAGCGCATTGATCTTCACCACCACGCGCGCCGTCTGACCAGCCCGCGCAGCTGCCTCAACCTGGGCGAGGTGCTCGACCATCCGTGAATGCATGTTGAACGGCGCGACCAGCAGGCGCTTGGGCGTCTTGAACTTGCCCAGCGATGCCAATTGACGGAACACCATGTCAGCGTCCGCCGTCAGGTCCGGGTCGGCACTCATGTAGCCGATGTCGGTATAGAGCCGCGCGGTCTTGGGGTTGTAGTTGCCGGTCGAAAGGTGGGCGTAGCGGCGCAGCGTGGTCTTGCCGCCGGGCTTGCCCTCGCGGCGCGTGATCAGGAGCAGCTTGGCATGCGTCTTGTAGCCGACGATGCCGTACACCACCTGCGCGCCCACAGCCTCCAGCCGCTCCGCCCAGTTGATGTTCGCTTCTTCGTCAAAGCGAGCCTTCAGCTCGACGACCACCATCACTTCCTTGCCGCGCCGCGCTGCCTCGATCAGGAGGTCCATCAGCTCGGACTTGCTGCCGGTGCGATAGACCGTCTGCTTGATCGCCAGCACGTCCGGGTCTTCAACCGCTTCGCGCAGCAATTGCACCACCGGCTCGAAGCTCTCAAACGGGTGATGCAGCATCACATCGCCCTTGGCCAGGCGATCGAACATCGATTTGCCGCGCGGCAGCCGCCCCTGCGGCCAGACCGGCTCGTGCGGCAGGAAGCGCAGCTCGTCGGCCTCGGTCTGGTCGATCAGCTCATTGAGGCGGACCAGGTTCACCGGGCCATTGACGCGGTACAACGCGGCCGGCGGCAGGTCGAACTGCTCCAGCAGAAAGCGTGACAGCTCTTCCGGGCAGGTGTTGACCACTTCCAGGCGCACCGCACGGCCGAAGTGGCGCGTGGTCAGGCCCGAGCGCAAGGCGTGGCGCAGGTTGGCGATCTCTTCCTCGTCCACTTCGAGGTCTGAGTCGCGCGTGACGCGGAACTGCGAGAAGGCCTCGACCGTGCGCCCCGGAAACAGCTCCTCCAGGTGCGCGCGGATCACGCTGGTCAGGAGAACAAACGCCTGCCGGCCTTCGCTGATCACCGCGGGCAGCTTGATGACTCGCGGCAGCACGCGCGGCACCTTGACGATGGCGATGCGGTTGTCGCGGCCGAAGGCATCCTTGCCCGAGAGGCGGGCGATGAAATGCAGCGACTTGTTGGCCACCTGCGGAAAGGGGTGCGCCGGGTCCAGCCCCACCGGCACCAGCAGCGGCCGCACCTCGCGCTCGAAGAACTTGGCCACCCACAGGCGCTGCGCATCGTTGCGGTCGGCATGGTTCAGCACCACGATCCGCTGATCGCGCAGCCGCGTCATCACGTGCTCGTTGAAGATGGCGTACTGCTCGTCGATCAAGAGATGCGCCTCGCGCGCCACGCGCTCGATGTCGCGGTTGCTGACCTGCGAATCGGGGTCGCGCGCCGCATCCAGCATGTCGGCAAAGCGCACCTCGAAGAACTCGTCCAGATTGCTGGAGACGATGCAGATGTAGCGCAGCCGCTCCAGCAGCGGCACATCCTCGCGCTGCGCCTGGGCGAGCACCCGACGGTTGAACTCGAGGATCGCTTGCTCGCGGTTGAGCAGGGGTGGCGTGGGCTGAGCGGGAACGGTCATGCCGGCAAGCATATGAAGCAAATATGACAGGCGTATGAGTAGCGTGGAAGGCGACCTCGATAATGCCGCCATGCACCTGATGATCCCTTATGCCAGCGCCGCCGGCGAGACCGGCGCGGCCGCCCTGCAGACGCTGGCCCTGCCCCAGCTCTCGGCCTTGCTCGGCCTGATGCAGCCCGACGGCGCGCCGCTCGGCGGCGACGAACTGAGCCCGGACACGCCTTTCGAGCTGGCCCTGCGTGCAGCCGGCCAGCCCGTCAATGCGGCCACGATGGCAGCCGCCGATGGCATTCAAGTCGACAAGCACTGCTGGGCGCTCGTGAGCCCAATGCATCTCTCGGTCAGCAGCGACCAGGTGCTGGCGCTGGACCCGCAGGCCCTGCAACTGGGCGACGCCGATTCCCGCCGCCTGCTGGCTGATCTCGCAGCCGAGCTGTTCCCGGCCAGCGAGGGCTGGCGCCAGGCCTGGGGCGCGGCTGACCGCTGGTACGTCGCCCACGAAGACCTGCAAGGCATGGCGAGTGTCAGCCTGGAGCGCGTGATCAACCGCCCGGTCGACGCCTGGATGCCCGAGGCCCGGCGCCTGCGCACGCTGCAGAACGAATGCCAGATGCTCCTGCATCGCCACCCGCTCAATGCACAGCGCGAGGCGCGCGGCGAGCTGATGGTGAACTCGGTCTGGATCAGCGGCTGCGGCCGCTTTGAGCCCGCCCAGACGGAGCCCGGCTTGCAGATCGAACGCAGCCTGCGCGGCCCCTTGCTGGCTGGCGACTGGGCGGCATGGTGCGACGCCTGGCGCTCGCTTGATGCGGGACTCATCAATGACATGCTGACCCGCGCCAGGCAAGGTCAAGCGGGCTTGAGCCTGACGCTGTGCGGCGACCGCGAGGCGCGCCGCTACAAGGTGCAGCAACGCTCGGGCTGGCAGCGGCTGTGGCAGTTCATCAGCCCGCCGAGCGCAGATGCAGCAAAGATCCTGGGCGCCCTATGAACCCGCAAATCATCACTCGCGAAGTGCCCCCGCGTGCCGCCTGGACGCTGGAGCAGGCCGGTGTCTCGCCCTTGCTGGCCCGGCTGCTGGCCGCACGTGGCGTCAAGAGCCCGGACGAGCTGGACGATGGCCTGGCCAGGCTGCTGCCGCCCGAAGGCATGAAGGGCATGGCCGAGGCAGCCGCGCTGCTGGCCGACACGCTGGCCGCCGGCTCGCGCATCTGCATCGTGGCCGACTACGACTGCGACGGCGCCACCGCCTGCGCCGTTGCGCTGCGCGGCCTCTCGCTGCTGGGCGCAAGAGCCGGCACGCTGGACTATGTGGTGCCCGACCGCGCCATCCACGGCTACGGCCTGACCCCCGCGATTGCCGAGCTGGCCCTGGCCAAGCGCCCTCACCTGCTGATGACGGTGGACAACGGCATCGCCAGCCTGGCCGGTGTCGCCCATGCACGCGAGCTGGGCATGCAGGTGCTGGTGACCGACCACCATCTGCCGGCCCTGGTCGGCGATGCGGTCGTGCTGCCCGAGGCGAATGGCCTGGTGAACCCCAACCAGCCGGGCTGCACGTTCGAGAGCAAGAACCTGGCCGGCGTCGGCGTGGTGTTCTACCTGCTGATGGCCTTGCGCGGCGAGTTGCGCAAGCGCGGAGCGTACGAATCTGCGCCTCAACCCAAGCTGGACGGCCTGCTGGACTTGGTCGCGCTGGGCACCGTGGCTGACGTGGTCAAGCTCGATGCCAACAACCGCCGCCTCGTGGCGCAGGGCCTGCGCCGCATGCGCGCCGGCCGCATGCAGCCCGGGCTGGCCGCACTGTTCACGGCCGCCGGCCGCGATGCAACGCAGGCCAATGCCTTCGACCTCGGGTTTGCGCTGGGCCCTCGCATCAATGCGGCGGGCCGGCTCTCCGACATGACGCTGGGCATCGAATGCCTGCTGACCGACGACGGCACGCGCGCCACCGAGCTGGCCAAGCAGCTCGATGCGATCAACCGCGAGCGCCGCGAGATCGAGGCAGGCATGCGCGAGCTGGCCGAAGAGAAGCTCGAAGCCTTGATGCAGAACCCGCAGCTGCGAGGAACACCACCAGCGGCCTTGTGCATCTACGAGCCCGAGTTCCACGAAGGCGTGGTCGGCATCGTCGCCTCGCGCCTGAAGGAGCGGGTGCACCGACCGACCTTCGTCTTTGCGCTGGGCGCCGATGGTCAATTGAAAGGCTCGGGCCGCTCCATTCCCGGTTTCCATCTGCGCGACGCGCTGGACCTGGTCAGCAAGAGAGCGCCCGACCTGTTGAAGAAGTTCGGGGGCCACGCGATGGCGGCTGGCTGCACGCTGGTCGACCCTGATGCGTTTGCAGCCTTCGACAGCGCACTTCAGCAAGTCGCCAGCGAATGGCTGGACGAGGCCGCACTGACCCGAACGCTGCGCACCGATGGCGCCCTGCCGCCCGAAGCCTACACGCCGACCACGGTGCGCGAGCTGGAGGCGCAGGTCTGGGGCCAGGCCTTCGAGGCGCCGCTGTTCTGCGACCAGGTCGAGGTGATGCAGCAACGCATCGTGGGCGAGAAGCACCTGAAGCTGCGCATCCGCCAGGGTCAGGGCCAGAGCCAGGTCTTGCGCGACGCCATCTGGTTCGGCCACACCGAAGGCCTGCCCGAGCGCGTGCGACTCGCGTACCGCCTGAGCCTGGACAGCTGGAACGGCCAGGAACGGGTGCAGATGGTTGTGGAGGCGGCCGAGCCGCTGGTATGAACTCAGCGTGAACGAATGCACGTCAGGCAGCACCGCGGGCGAACTGTCAAATCACTGCCACAGTGGGCCTGAAGAATCGGTTGCAACGCTGACGCAACCGGTTCCTCCATGCCCGACCAGACCACGCCCGTTTCACCCCGCCACGACCTGCTGGCCCTGCAGCTGTCCAACCTGATCAGCCAGCAGAGTTTTGACATCCATTTCCAGCCGCTGGTCGATGTGAATCGCGCCGGCATCCTCGGCTACGAGGCGCTGACCCGCGGCCCGGCAGATTCCTCGCTGCATTCACCCCTCGTGCTGTTCGACGTGGCCGCCCGCCAAGGCCGCCTGGTGGAACTGGAGCGGCTGGTGGTGCGCAAGGCCTTGCGGCGCTTCCGCGAGCTGGCACTGCCAGGCCAGATCTTCCTGAACCTCACGGCCGATACCTTGCTGGCCGCGGAAGGCCGCGTCGAGCAGATTGCGCATGAATTCGCCGAGCTGGACATGCCGCCCTCGCGCATCGTCATCGAGCTGACCGAGACCCGCCCCATCCTCGAACCCGAGCGGCTGAGCGCCTCGCTGGAAGGCCTGCGCGCGCTCGGTTTCGTCGTCGCGCTGGACGATCTCGGCGAAGGCTTCGCCAGCCTCAAGCGCTGGATGGACATCCGACCCGACTTCGTCAAGATCGACCGCCATTTCATCGACGGCATCGCCCAGGAGCCCTTGAAGCAGCAGTTCGTGCGCTCCATCCTCGAGATGGCTGCGTCCAGCGGCTGCACGGTGATCGCCGAAGGGCTGGAACAGAACGGCGACCTGAGCGTGCTGCGCGAGCTGGGCGTGCCGGTCTGCCAGGGCTACCTGCTGGCGCGGCCCACGGCCACGCCCCGGGCCACCCTGCGCGCCGAGATCAGCAGCCTGCTGCGAGACGGCAGCACGGCCCGCAGCCTCTTGAACCTGCCCGCCGGTGCCATCACCCAGGCAGCCCAGCTCTCGCAGCGCGGCCACACGGTCTCGGGCCGCATCGACTGCCAATCGGTCGTCGAGATGTTCACCAGCGACGAGCAGCTCTATTCGCTGCCCGTGCTCGACGCCGACAACCGGCCGATCGGCATCCTGCGCTCGCTGCAGGTGCTCAAGCGAAGTGCCGAGCGCTTCTTCATGGACATCCATCGCAAGCACAGCTGCACGGTGCTGATGGACCCGCAGCCGCTGCTCTTCGATGTCTCGACCTCCCTGCGCGCGATGAGCGAGACGATTGCCAACCTGGACGACCGCCTGATGGTGGACGGCTTCATCGTCACCAAGAACGGCCAGTACTTCGGCAGCGGCCGCACCTCCGATCTGCTCAAGGCGGTCTCAGACCTGCAAGTGCATTCGGCCCGCTATGCGAATCCGCTGACGCTCTTGCCGGGCAACGTGCCCATCGACAACCAGCTCGACAGCCTGCTCGCCGAGGGCCGGCCCTTCGTGGTGGCGATGTGGGACATCGACAACTTCAAGCCCTTCAACGACAGCTATGGCTACCGCGCCGGCGACGAGATGATCAAGTTCACCGCGGCCACGCTGACCCAGGCGGCCGATGCCGAACTCGACTTCGTCGGCCATATCGGCGGCGACGACTTCCTGATGGTGCTGGGATCGGCCAACTGGCAGGAGCGGCTGCAAGACGTCTGCAATGCCTTCGACGCAGGCGTGCGCGGCTTCTTCACCGAGGAGCACCTCATGCGCGGCGGCTACACCACGCTGAATCGCCAGAACCAGCCCACCTTCAATCCACTGCCCACGTTCAGTGCCGGCGTGGTGACGGTGCGCGGAGACGGCTGTTTCGAAAACTCGCAGGCACTGTCGGCCGCCTTGATAGAACCCAAGCGCGTGGCCAAGAGCCGAAGCGGCGGCAGCCGCTACTTCGTGGACCGGCGCGGCCCGGAAGCCGTCGAACAGCCCTTGCCTGCCGCCGCCTGATGAGCTGAGTGTCATGCGTCACCTGCTGTCCCCCACCCTGAAGACCCGGCTGCTGCTCGCTGCCCTGATGGCCCTGGTGCTGAGCCTGGTGCCGACGGCCCTGTTGCTGCGCCAGGACGGCCTGCAACTGGCCAGCCTGCAACGCGAGCAGGCCGCCCTGCCTGCCAACCAGGCGTGGCAAGCGCTGCTGCGCCTGCAAAGGCAGCAGCGCGAGCTGGCCGCCGAGGCGCAGGGCAGCCGCTCGGCCGCGCGCCAGGAACTGGCCGCCGTGCAGCAGGCCATGGCGCCAGCGCTCGCCGCGCTGCGCGAGGTCTCGGCAACGCCGCGCCATCGTGAGGCCGTCGAAGCGCAGGCCGCTGCGCTGGCCCGGCTGGAGAAGTCCCTCGCCGACGGCCCGCTGGACCTGAGCCGCCTGCTCGCTGCCCAGCAAGACCTTGCCCTCTCGGCCTGGCGCGCCATGGACGACCTGAACGAGGAAGCCGGCCTGCCGCGCGACCCCGACCCGGCCAGCCAGCAGGCCCTGCTGGCTGGATTGCAGGCTGCGCCGCGCGTGGAGGAAGCGCTGTCCGAGCTCGGCGCCATCGCCCGCGCCGCCGCGGTGGACGACCTGGCCGCCCTGACCGCCGCCATGACCCGCTACCGCGAACATGCCAATGCGATGCAGGAGGCCTTGCAGCGCTCCCTGCGTGCTGGGGGCAGCCTGACTGCAGCACTTGCGAGCGTCGCCGAGCAGACCGCCCAGCAGCGCGAGCAGCTGGAGCAGGTCGTGCGGGCAGCCACGCTGGACCCCAGCTACCCGCTCGAGCAACTGGCGCAGGGCTTTGCCGCGGCGGCCCAGGTCCAGGCCCGGCTCTCAAGCCAGGTGCTCAAGACGCTGGACCAGAGCCTGCAGGCCCGCGCCGACCAGACCCGCCAGCGCCGCAACCTGCTGCTCATCGCCCTGCCGCTGCTGCTGGCCGCGCTCGGCTGGCTGATGCTGCGCACCATGAGCCAGGTGCTGCGCCCATTGCAGGCCATGGTGGACGTGACCGAGCGCATCGCCGCCGGTGACCTCAGCCAGCCCGTGCCGGAGGGCCGCTCCGACGAGCTGGGCCGCGTGCTGCAGGCGCTGGCCCACATGCAGCGCGGTCTGCGCAGCCTGGTGCGTCAGATCAACGAAGGGGCGGGCAGCATTCGCAGCGCCGCCGACGAGATCGCCACCGGCAACCTTGACCTGTCGCGCCGCACCGAGCAGGCCGCCGCGCAACTGCAGCAGACGGCTGCCAGCGTGGCCCTGCTGGACCAGACCGTGGGCCACAGCAGCGCGGCCGCCCTGCAGGCCACGCAGCTGAGCGCCGAGGCCAGCACCATGGCCCTGAACGGCGGCCAGGTGGTCGAGCGCGTGGTGGCCACGATGGGCGCGATCCAGCAGAGCTCGAGCCGAATCGCCGACATCACCGGGCTGATCGATGGCATTGCCTTTCAGACCAACCTGCTGGCGCTCAATGCAGCCGTGGAAGCGGCCCGCGCCGGCGAGCAGGGGCGCGGCTTTGCGGTGGTGGCCAGCGAGGTGCGGCAACTCTCGCAGCGCAGCGCCGAGGCTGCGCGCGACATCAGGGGCTTGCTGCGCCAGTCGGTCGAACAGGTCGAGGGCGGTACGGCCCTGGCCGCCGAGGCCGGCGTGGCCATGCGCCGGATCGTGCATCACGTGGGCGAAGTCAGCGCCGTGGTGCGAGGCCTGGCCGGCCAAGCCAGCGAGCAGGCCGGCCAGACCCGCGAACTGGGCCAGGCCATGCAAAGAATCGACGCGATGACGCAGCAGAACGCGGCCCTGGTCGAGCAATCGGCTGCCTCGGCCGCTAGCTTGCGCGGCCGCGCGCAGACCATGGACCAGACCGTTCAGGCATTCAGCCTCTAGGGCCGGCGCCTTGGCGCGAGCCTAGGGCAATCCATGAGGGCGCGCGCTTCCATCGCGCCGCGATCAGGACTACGCTCGTGCGCCCCTTGGCCCTGTTTCGTGCGAGGTTGTCATGCACAGATTCTGGCGCTTGGTTGTTGCAGGCCTGCTGGCCTGCCTGCCGCAGCTTTCCTGGTCGGACGCCACGGCGGACCGTCTGGCCCGCGGCAAATACCTGATGGACTCGGTGGTGGCCTGTGGCAACTGCCATATGCAACGCGGGCCGCAAGGCCAGCCCCTGTTCGAGCGCGGGCTTTCCGGCGGCTTCAAGTTCGACGTGCCGCCCTTCACTTCCTACGCCTCCAACATCACGCCGGATGCCCAGACCGGCATCGGGCGCTGGACCGAAGCGCAGCTGATCAAGGCCATCCGTGAGGGCATACGCCCCGACGGCAGCCTGATCGGGCCACCGATGCCCATCGAGTTCTACCGTCACCTGTCTGACGCCGACGTCGCAGCCCTGGTGGCCTACATGCTGGCCCAACCGGCGGTTGCCAATGCCGTGCCCAAGTCGGTCTACCGCATGCCGCTTCCGCCCACCTACGGGCCACCCGTGGGCAAGGTCACGGCACCGCCCACCAAGGACCTGCGCCGCTATGGCCAGTACCTGGTCGAGATCGCGCATTGCATGGAATGCCACACGCCACGCGACGAGAAGGGCCAGCTGATCATGTCGCGCCTGGGTGCCGGTGGCGAGAGCTTCAAGGGCCCCTGGGGCGTGAGCGTGTCGCGCAATCTGACCCCCGACGCCTCCGGCCTCAAGGACTGGACCGATGTCCAGATCGCCCAGGCCATACGCACTGGTGTGCGCCCGGACGGCCAGCAGCTCAAGCCGCCCATGGGCTTCGGCTTCTACGCCAAGATCAGCGATGCCGACATGGCGGCAATGATCGCCTACCTGCGCACACTGAAGCCGCAAAAGCCCTGAAGCGCGGCGGCGCGGGCCGGCCGATAAAATGCAGCGGTGAAATCCAGCACCCTCATCCATGCGCTCAGCAATGCCGACCTGCATTGCCACTCCAAGGTCTCCGATGGCACGCTGGAGCCCGAGGCCCTGGCGGCCCGGGCCAAGGCCCAGGGCGTCGAGCTGTGGGCGCTGACCGACCATGACGAGGTCGCCGGTCAGCAAAGAGCTCTGGAGGCGGCTCTCGCCCAGGGCCTGCCCTACCTGACCGGCACCGAGATCTCGGTGACGTTCGCCAACAAGGTCGTGCACATCGTCGGGCTCGGTTTCGATCACACCAACGAAGCGCTGAAGGCGGGCCTCAAGGCCACGCGCGGCGGCCGCGAACCGCGTGCCCGCGAGATGGCTGAAGGCCTGGCCAAGGTCGGCATCGAGGGTGCCTTTGAGGGCGCCCTGCACTACGTGGGCAACCCAGAGCTGATCTCGCGCACCCACTTCGCGCGCTGGCTGGTCGATGCCGGCCATTGCAGCGATGTGCCCGAGGTGTTCCGCCGCTTCCTGACCGAAGGCAAGCCGGGCTTCGTGCCGCACCGCTGGGCCACGCTGCGCGATGCCTTGCGCTGGGTCCATGATGCCGGTGGCATGACGGTGATCGCCCACCCCGCCCGCTATGGCTTCACGCCCACCGAAGAATACGCACTCTTCATCGAATTCCAGGCCCATGGCGGCCGCGGGCTCGAAGTGGTGACCGGCAGCCACACCGCGGCCGAGGCCGTGAAGTATGGCGACATGGCGCTCGAGTTCAATTTCCTCGCCTCGCGTGGCTCGGACTTCCACAGCCCGGACGAGAGCCACACCGAGCTCGGCTCGCTGCCCAATCTGCCGGGCAAGCTGAACCCGGTCTGGCTGGAATTGCAGCACCGCATCCAGTACCCGGGCGCTTGATGGCGCAGCAACGCCCCGCCCTGGGTATCACCCTCGTGTTCCTGATGGCGGCCTGCTTTGCCAGCATGGACAGCCTGATCCGCCACCTCGGCTCGCTGGCCCTGCCGGTGCTCTTGATCCTTTGGGCGCGCTACAGCGTTCAGGCGGTTTCGATGGGCGTGTGGCTCGCCGTCAAGGGCAGCTTTCGGGCCGCCCATCCACGCTTTCAGCTGCTGCGCGGGCTTCTGCTACTGGCCACCAGTGCGATGAGCTTCTTCGGCGTTCAGCTGATGCCGGTGGCCGAGTTCACCTCGATCACCATGCTGACGCCCGTTGTCGTCACGCTCCTGGCTGCCCTGCTGCTGCATGAGCCGGTGTCACGGCTGCGCTGGGCACTGGTGCTGGGCGGTTTCGGCGGCGCCCTGATCGTGATCCGGCCTGGCAGCGGCCTGTTCGGATGGGCGGTGATGTTTCCGCTGGCCGGCGCCCTTTGCTACGCGGCCTTCCAGGTGCTGACCAGCAAGCTGTCCTCGCTGGAACATCCCTTGACCACGCATTTCTACACCGGCTTGTGCGGCATGCTGCTGCTGAGCCTGCTGCTGGCACTGGGGCCCTGGCAGGTCTGGCCAGCGCTGCTCGCGGCACCGGCCTGGCAATGGGGCTTGCTTCTGGTGGTCGGTATTCTCGGCACCACAGGTCACCTGCTCCTGATCCTGGCACTCGGGCTGGCCTCCACGGCCACGCTGATGCCCTTCGTCTATGTGCAAATTGCCTTTGCCGCCGGCATCGGCTGGCTGGCTTTCGACCATGCGCCGGACAGCTATGCCTGGCTGGGCATGGCGGTGCTTTCCGCCTGTGGCGCAGCAACAGCCTGGCTCAATGTCAGGGAGAAGCAACGGGCGTCACTGTCGGTAGTGACGATGGACACGATTGCAGACTGAAGTCCGTCGCCAGGCGGAGCAGAATCTCCCGCCATGGCACAAAGCTTCGAAGTTCATCCGGACAATCCGCAGGCACGCTTCCTCAAGCAGGCGGCGCAGATCCTCGACAAGGGCGGCATCGCCGCGATTCCGACCGACTCCAGCTACGCCCTGGTCTGTCATCTGGACGACAAGGCGGCGGCGGAGAGCCTGTGGCGCCTGCGCGGCTTCAGCGAAAAGACCAGCGACAAGCACCACCTGACGCTTCTATGCCGCGACCTGAGCGAGCTGGCCAGCTATGCCCGGGTTGACAACAAGCAATACCGGCTGCTGAAGGCGGCTACGCCAGGGCCCTTCACCTTCATCCTCGAAGCCACCAAGGAGGTGCCGCGCCGGCTGCACCATCCCTCGCGGCGCACCATTGGCCTGCGCGTGCCCGACCATCGCGTGACCCAGGAACTGCTGGCGATCTTTGGTCAGCCGCTGCTGGCGACCACCCTGATACCGCCCGGTGAGACCGAGCCGCTCAACGATCCGGACGAGATTGCCGAGCGCTACGACCACCAGTTGCAACTGATCATCCAGTCGGGCGCCTGCACCATGCAGCCCACCACGGTGATCGACATGAGCGGCGAGGAACCCACCGTGGTGCGCCTGGGCCGCGGCGACCCGGCCAAGCTTGGCCTCCCACCCTGAGTTGGTGAACCGGACTGCTGGCCAGGCCGCCCGCCAGAGCGGATTTGCTGGTTCATTTCACAGCCCAGCCATGCTAGCGTTGGGGGCGGGTTCGGCAGCCGTTCGCAGGCCCCGTGGGGAGCAGGTATCGACCGGGCGAAGTCCCGGGATCTCTCGAACAAGACATGCGGCTGGAAGGCCGCAGCAAAAGGACCGACTATGGGACTGCTGACGCAACTTCGAATTGGCCATCGCCTGGCGCTGAGCTACGGCCTCCTGATCATTCTGCTGATCGTGATCGGGACCTATGGTGGCTACAGCGCCAGCCGCCTGGCCAAGGACCTGGACCGCACGGCCAATCAGAGCCTGGTGAAGATCGCGGCGGCCAATGCGCTGTCGGAAAACGTCAATGTGTTCGCGCGCGCATCGCGCGACCTGCTCCTGCTTGATGAAGCCCGCCAGATCAAGAAGCAGAAGGCCGCCATGGATGAAGCGCAGCAGGCCAGCGTCGACCAGTTGGCCAAGCTCAAGGCCGACGCCGAAGCGGGCAAGGAAGCCCAGCTGATCGACCAGGCCAAGAGCACGCAGGACAAGTTCCTCGATTCGATTGCCAAGTTCCGCAAGGTGCAGCAGGACGGCAGCCCGGACGAAGCACGGGAAAGCCTGATCACCGTGGTGCGCCCGGCCCAGCAGGACTACCAGGCCGCGCTGAAGGCCCTGGTCGATCTGCAGTTCGAGAATGCGCGCGACCTGGCCGTGGCCGGCGGCGAGCTGGCTCGCAACTCCACCACCGTGACCGTGGTGCTCGTGATCGCCGCGGTGGCGATAGGCATCGTCGGTGGCCTGGCTATCTCGCGTTCTATCGTCGTGCCGGCGCGTGCGGCCCAGGCAGCGGCCGAAGCCATCGCTCAGGGCGACCTGACCCGCGAGATCAACAGCGAAGGCCGCGACGAACTGGCGCAGATGCTGCAAGCAATGCGCGAGATGCAGGACGCGCTGGTGGGCGTGGTGCGCAGCGTGGGCTCGGCCGCCAGCGAGGTGGCCGACAGCTCCAGCGTCATCGCCAACAGCAACAACGACCTGTCGGACCGCACTGCCCGCTCTGCTGCCAGCCTGCAAAACACGGCCGCCTCGGTGGAGCAGATCGCTGCCAACCTGAGCGGCGCCAGTGAGCTGACCCGCAAGGCGGCTGCCATCGCCAACACGGCGCGTCAATCGGCCTCGACCGGCGGCCGCGTGGTGTCCCAGGTCGTCTCGACCATGGAAGACATCAGCGCCAGCTCCAAGAAGATCGGCGACATCATCGGCGTGATCGACGGCATCGCCTTCCAGACCAATATCCTGGCCTTGAACGCCGCCGTTGAAGCGGCCCGTGCCGGCGAGCACGGCAAGGGCTTCGCCGTGGTGGCCACCGAGGTTCGCGCGTTGGCCTCGCGTGCGGCAGCCGCGGCCAAGGAAATCAAGGTGCTGATCCAGGAGAGCTCTGAGAAGGTCGACAGCGGCACCGGCCTCGTGAACAACGCCGGCAAGACGATCACCAGCGTTGTCGACGAGGTCAACAACATGGGCCAGCTGATCGAGGAGATCTCGCACTCGGCCCAGGAGCAGGCTTCGGGCGTCGGCGTGGTGAACCAGGCGATGAACGAACTCGACAGGAGCACACAGCAAAATGCCAGCCTGGTCAGCGAACTGAACCGCTCGACCGAGGCATTGACCAGCAGTTCTTCACGACTGCTGGAGGCTGTTGGCTTCTTCCGGGTCGCCTGAGGCCGATAAAGGCCTCATGATTGCGCCCATTGTTTCCACATACCGTTCAGGACTAGGAGAACCGTTCATGCAAGCCGTCGTCAACAAGCGCCCCACCCTGGCCAAGCGCTGCGCCCTCGCGCTGATCGGCGCCCTGTTGGTCACCTCGGCCCTGGCTGCGCCCAAGGTCATCAAGAAGGTGCCGCCGGAATTCCCGCGTGAAGCCGCCAACAAGGGCATCGCCAACGGCAGCGTCAAGGCCGAGCTGACCATCGGGCCCGATGGCACGGTCACCGACGTCAAGGTGGTCGAAGCCGAACCCAAGCGCGTCTTCGACAAGGCCGTGATCGCCGCGCTGAAGGAATGGAAGTACGAAGGCACTGGTGAAAAGCAGACCGCCGAAGTCAAGCTGGTGTTCCGAAATGAAGACTGATTGACGAGCAGACGCCCGGCGTCCGCCCCTCGATCCACCAATTGGCCGCCTCGTGCGGCCAATTTCATTTTTCGCGTCTCTCCTCTTGACAGTTTCGATTACGCACGTAAACATTCGCTTATGTTTACATTCGTAATCGAAAAAGATGCCAACACCGATTTCCGAGGCTGAAGCCCAGGTCATGGAGGTGCTGTGGGCCGCCACAGGCCCGCTGAGCACCGAAGACGTCGTCGCCGCGCTGGAGGGCCGGCAGGAGTGGCAGTTGGCCACGATCAAGACCCTGCTCAACCGCCTTCTCAACAAGGGTGCGCTCAGCGCCGAGAAGGACGGCCGCCGCTATCTCTACACGCCCGTGCTGAAGCGCGAAGACTGGATTGGCGACCAGGCCAGCGGCCTGCTGGACCGCTTGTTCGGCGGCAGCCTGGCGCCCCTGGTCGCGCAATTCAGCAGCCAGCGCAAGCTGACAGCCGAAGAACTTGCCGCCTTGAAGAAGCTCCTGAAGGACAACGAGCAATGACCGAGCCCACGCCCCTCCTCCTGGCACTGGGTCGACAGACGCTGGTACTGAGCCTGGCGCTGCCGCTGCTGCTGTGCCTGCGCCGGCCGCTGCTCCGCCGCTTTGGCGCCCCGGTTGCCTATGCCAGCTGGCTCCTGCTGCCGCTTCTGATGCTGGCAAGCTGGCTGCCGGCCAGCGCTCCGGCGCAGGCGCTGCGCGCCACCGTCGTTGCCCGCATCGAGCCGCTGATCGGCATGCCGGGCACGGCGCTGCCGGCAGACCCCAACTTGTGGTGGCCAGCAGCACTGGCATTTGCCTGGGCCTTCGGCGCCCTGCTCTTTGCTGGTCGACTGGTCTGGTTGCAACGCCGCTTCATGCAAGACCTGACCCCGAGCGGCGATGGCAGGCAATGGCATTCGCCGGCCGGCAGCGGCCCGGCCCTGGTCGGTTTGCTGCGGCCTCGCCTGGCCTTGCCGGCCGACTTCGGCCAGCGCTTCGACACACAGCAGCAGTCCCTGGTGCTCGCTCATGAGGAAGTGCACCGCCAGCGGCGCGACAACCACTGGAATGCCATGGCCGCCCTGCTGTGCGTGCTGCACTGGTTCAACCCGCTGGCCTGGCTGGCGCTACGGCGCATGCGTGCCGACCAGGAGCTGGCCTGCGATGCCGCCGTGCTGGCCCGCCATCCTGGCAGCCAGGCCGCCTACGGCCGAGCCTTGCTGCTCGCACAAGGTTCCCAATTCGCCACCGGCCTGCCATGGGCCAGTTGGCAATCCACCCACCCACTGATCGAGAGGATCGAAATGCTCAAGCAACACAGCGGCCCGGCCGCGCGTCGCAAGCTCGGACTGGCCCTGCTGGGATTGTTGGCCGTGGCCGGCACAGGCACGGTTCATGCGCTGCATGCAGATTCTTCTGCTCCAGCATCCGGCGAGATCGAGCTGCGCATGGAGATCGAGATCAGAGACACCGCGAACGGCTCAAGCCGCACGCTGCGCAGCCAGCCCACGGTCAGAGTGAACGGCAGCACACCGGCCACGGTGATGTTCCATGGCGCGCCGGGCAAGCCCTCGCCCGATCAGGTGTCGATCGAGGTCGTCGCCAAGGACATCGGCGACGGCAAGGTGGACATCTCGCTGGACCTGAAGAAGGGCGACCCCTTGGTGAGCGTCGCCAAGCCGCGCGTCATCACCAAGGACGGCATGAAGGCCTTGATCGAGCGGGGCAACAAGGTCGGATATGGCACGGGCGAGGGCGGCGAGATGATCTCGATCTCGATCACCCCTACCCTGCTGGGCAAGCCGAAGACTTAGACCGCGGCCTTCACCACAATCTCGACCTTCCATTCCGGCCGCGCCAGCTGGGCCA
This sequence comes from Paucibacter sp. JuS9, assembly GCF_044043925.2. Lineage (NCBI taxonomy): Bacteria > Pseudomonadati > Pseudomonadota > Betaproteobacteria > Burkholderiales > Sphaerotilaceae > Roseateles > Paucibacter sp. JuS9. The sequence continues at coordinate 981,142 of NZ_CP194172.1, read as the reverse complement.
CCACGGTGGCTCGCGGCGGCGCATTGCCGGCGGCGACCCAGGCGTCCCAGGCCTTGTTCATGCCGGGGAAGTCGGCCAGGTCGGTGATGAAGATCTGGGCCATCAGGATCTTGCTCTTGTCGCTGCCGGCGCGTGCCAGCAGCTTGTCGATGGCGGCCAGCACCTGGGCCGTCTGGCTGGTGATGTCCTGCGTAGGGTCTTCCGGCACCTGGCCGGCCAGGTAGGCCACGCCGTTGTGCACGGCCATCTCCGACAGGCGTGCGCCGACGTCAAAACGTTGGATGGAGCTCATTTTTTCTTGCCCTTCTTGGACTGATTCTTTGCATGGTGGTGCGAATGGCCGCGGGCCTCATAGCCCTGGCCATGCGGATGTTTCTTGCTCGCGCCCGCAGGCGCGGCGGCGGTGGCCTTCTGGCCCAGCTTGCTCTCGGTACCGTTCAGCAGCTTCTTGATGTTGGCCTCGTGGCGCCAGATCAGAAGCAGGCTCAGAACAAGCAGGGCCATCACGGTCGGCGAGGCACCCCAGATCAGCATTTGGTAGAACGGCGCAAATATTGCGGCGACGATGGCCGCAAGCGACGAGTAGCGCGAGAAATAGGCAATGATCACCCAGGTCAGCAGCGTGGCTGCACCCAGCAGCGGGTTGATCGCCAGGATCACGCCGGCCGCTGTGGCCACGCCCTTGCCGCCCTTGAAGCGGAAGAACACCGGCCACAGGTGGCCCAGGAAAGCGGCCAGGCCCACCAGGGCGGCGCTGCTCTCGCCGAGGCCGAAGCGCTCGCCCCAGATCAGCACGGCCAGCACCGGAAGGTAGCCCTTCAAGGCATCAAACAGCAGCGTCAGGATGGCAGCGAGCTTGTTGCCTGATCGCAGCACATTGGTGGCACCGGGGTTGCCCGAGCCATAGCTGCGCGGGTCTGACAGACCCATGAACTTGCTGACGATGACGGCGAACGAAAGCGAGCCGATGAGATAGCCAGCCAGGGCGGCCAGCAGCGGGTAGAGGTTGTCTTGCATGGGGCGCTATTCTGCGGCAAGGGCGCACTGCACCGGCCGGGCGGCGAGCAAACCGACCAGGAGCCTGGGTGCGATGCCCACCAGGTAGCCGCGCCGGCCGCCATTGATGCAGACCTTCGGCAGCTCGAGAATGCCAGCCTCCACATAGATGGGCATGGCCTTGCGGATGCCGAACGGCGAGGTGCCACCGACCATGTAGCCGCTGTGCCGCTGCGCCACATCGGGCTTGCAGGGTTCGACCTTCTTGCAGGGGATCTGCCGCGCCAGCTCCTTCAGGCTGACCTGGCAGTCGCCATGCATGAGAACGATCAAGGGCTGGGCCTTCTCGTCCTGCATCACCAGGGTCTTGACCACGGCATGCTCGTCCACGCCCAGCTGGCGTGCGCTCTCCGCTGTGCCGCCATGCTCGACGTAGTCGTAGACATGCTCCGTGAACTCGACCTTGTGGTGGCGCAGGAACTGGGTGGCCGGGGTTTCGCTGACATGCTGGGACTTCTTGCTCATCGGACGCGACGGATGTATCGGGAACGACCCTCAGTGTAGGGGCGCATGGGGCCATCCCATGCGACAGTTGGGCCCATGCCAAGCAGCACCGAAGCGTCCAGCCAAAGCTATGTTGACAACAGCCCGGCGTTCCGCCGCTTTGTCACCTGGATCCACGGTGCCATGCTTGCCGTGGCCGGCCTCACGCTGCTGGGCGCCCTCCTGGGCGGCGTGCGCGAGTGGCCACGCTATGTCCATATCGGCAGCATCCTGCTGCTGATCGGGGCCAGCCAGTGGCAGCTGCGCCAGCGCGGCCCCAAGGCCAGCACGGTGCTGCTGGTGGTCGGGCTGTGGCTGCTGGCCAGCCTGAACATGTGGCAGTACGCCGGCATCTACAGCAGCAGCCTGATCGTCTATCCCTTCCTGATCGGACTGGCGGGCTGGGTACTGGGCTCACGCTGGTTGGTCGCGGTGCTGCTGGCCAGCCTCGCCAGCGTCGCCATGTTGGGGCTGGGCACTCTCAGCGGCTGGCATGTGCCCACCGATCGGGCCTCGCCCCTCTTGGTCAGCATGCAGCTGGCGTCGGTGCTGCTGATCACCGGTGGCATGGTTTACGTCGTCAATCGAACCCTGCTCGGCAGCCGCAACCAGGGCGTACAGCTCTCCAGGGAACTGGCACTGCGGCATGCCGAGCTGCAGGATCAGGAGCGCGAGTTGAGCAAGCTGGTCGATGCCGTGCCGGCAAGCGTGGCCTCGTTCGACAGCCAATCGCGCGTACGCCGCTGCAATCTGCGCTATGCCAGCCTGTTTGGCCGAGAGCCGGCGCAGGTGCTGGGCTTGCATGTCGAAGACTTCGTGCCCGCCGAGGCGCTTGAGCAGATCCAGCCACACTGGGAGCTGGCGCTGCGCGGCCAGGCAGGCCACTACCGCCGCAGCAACCGCGACCCGGCCACCGGCGCCGTCTCCTGGCTCGACGTGAGCCTGATTCCCGACGTGGAAGGAGCCGAGGTGCGCGGCATCTTCGCCTTGCTGGTGGACGTGACCGCCCAGGTCGAAGCCGAGCGCGAGGTGCTCGCCCTCAACAAGAGGCTGTCAGAACGGGTCGTTCGGCGCAGCTCGGAACTGGCCGAGGCCAACGAGCGGCTGGAACAGACAGAGCGCGAGTTGCAGGAGGCGCAGTCACGCGCAACGCTGTCGGTGCTGGTGGCCAAGATGTCTCACGAGCTGGCATCGCCGGTCGGCAACAGCCGTTTGTTGGCTGACACCTTTTTGCACTGGATCCGCGACTTCGAGACCCAGATGGAACAGGGGCAGGTGCGCAAGTCCAGCCTGACAGGGCTGCTCACCGACCTGCGCCAGGGTGCGGTGCAGATGCAGCAGAACCTGGCAAGTGCCGATGCGCTGATGCGCGATTTCAAGCAGCTCTCAGCCGACCAGGCGAGTGGCCAGCGGCGGCACTTCGAGCTCGACGAACTCGTGCGCGAAGTGCTGGCCTCGATGGGGCCTGTGCTGCGGCGCTCCGGCCACGAGGTGAAGCTGGAGCTGCCAGCGCATCTCGAGATGGACAGCCTGCCCGGACCGCTCGGCCAGGTGCTGATCAACCTGATCAACAACGCGCTGATCCACGGCCTCGAAGGCCGCAGCGAGGGGGAGATCCGCATCGCGGCAACGCCCAGCGCGGATGGAAGCCGGGTCTGCCTCAGCGTGGCCGACAACGGCCGCGGCATCCCGCCTGAGGCCCTGCCCGAGCTTTTCAAGCCCTTCTACAGCACGCGCATCGGCCAGGGCGGCAGCGGCCTCGGGCTGCCCATCGTCGAAGACATCGTCTGCAAGCGCCTGGGCGGCAGCATTGCGGTGGACAGCGAACCCGGCCGTGGCAGCCGCTTCTCCTTGGACCTGCCGCGCCGGCTGGCCGCGACTGAAGGCTGATCAGGCCACGCGGGCGCGGGCTTCTTCCTGCAGCCGCAGGACGCGGCGCTGCACCTTGCCGCTCGTGGTCATCGGCAGGCTGGCGATGAACTCGATTTCCTTCGGATATTCATACGGTGCCAGCCGCCCTTTCACATGGGCCTGCAAGGCCGCCACCAGCTTGGCCGTGCCGGTGTGTCCGGGCGCCAGCACCACATAGGCCTTGACCAGCGCGCCGCGCTCCGCGTCAGGCTTGGGCACGACGGCAGCATTGGCAACAGCGGCATGCTTGACCAGGCAGTTCTCGATTTCGCTCGGCCCGATGCGGTAGCCCGCAGCCTTGAACATGTCGTCGCTGCGGCCCTGGTACCAGAGGTAGCCGTCCTCATCCATCGTGGCCATGTCGCCGGTGCGGCACCAGCTGTCTGGCAAAGCGCAGGGCCGCCCCAAGCTTTGCGCGCCCCCTTGGGGGGTGGCTGCCGCTTGCGGCTGCCTGGGGGCCTGGTTCTGATTTCCGCTGAACTTCGCAGCCGTCGCTTCGGGCATGTTCCAGTAGCCGAGGAAGAACACCGGGTCCGGGTCGCCGTGGACATCGCGGCGGTGCACCGCCACATCGCCCGGCACGCCCGGGGGGCAGGTCTTGCCTTGGTCATCAATCACCGCGACGCGATGGCCCGGATAGGCACGGCCCATGCTGCCGGCGCGCGCGGGCCAGAGCCGGCTGCAGTTGCCGACCACGTAGTTGATCTCGGTCTGGCCGAACATCTCGTTGACGGTCAGGCCCAGCTCCTGTTCGCACCAGGCGAAGACCGCGTCGCCCACTGCCTCGCCGGCGCTCATGACCGCCTCAAGCTTCAGGGCATAGCGCTCCCGCGGATGCGGCACGGCCTTCATCATCGCCTTCAGCGCCGTGGGGAACAGGAAGCTGTGGGTGACGCCGTAATGCGCCATCAGTTCGAAGGCCCGCTCCGGAGAGAAGCGGCCCTGGTAGGCCACGATGGGCCGGCCGAAATAGAGCGTGGGCAGCAAGGCGTCCATCAGCCCGCCGGTCCACGCCCAGTCTGCAGGGCTCCAGAAAATCGCATGCGATTTCTGGAACCCCTTGCTGGGCCAAGGCCCTGAACTGTTGCCCCCCATCTCCCCCTCCCTCTTCCCCAGGGAAGAGGGCTCGACACCCTGATCGAGGTTCGGAAATGGATCAAAACCAAACCAGTTCTGGCTGGCAATGAAGCCGCTCAGGTTGCCGATCAGGGCGCGCTGCGGGATCAGGGCGCCCTTGGCCGGGCCGGTGGTGCCGCTGGTGTAGATCAGGACGGCCGGGTCGTCGGCAGACAGCGAAGCGGCCGTGAAACGCGCGTCTTCAGCCTGCAAGGCCGCCATCCAGCCAATCTCGCCCGGCTGGCTGCTGATGCAATCGCCAACGACGATCAAGTGCCGCAAGGCCGGGCACACGCCACGCACCGAGCGCAGGGCATCAAGGACTGCGCATTCCACCAGCGCCACCACGGCGGCGCTGTCCTGCAGCCGGTACTCCAGCGCCTCAGGACCGAACAGCATGGACAAGGGCATTGCCACGGCGCCCAGCTGGTTGATCGCAATATGCGCCACGGCGGTTTCAAAGCGCTGCGGCAGCACGATGGCCACGCGGTCGCCGCGCTGCACGCCCTGGCGCTGCAAGGCATTGGAGAGCCGGTTGGCCGCGCGCTGCAACTGCCCGTAGCTGTAGTGGGCGCTGCAGCCGCCGTCGCTCTCGAACAGCACGGCCGGCGCGTCAGGTGTTTCATGCGCCCAGCGGGTGCAGCAGGCCTCGGCGATGCTGAAGCGTTCCGGCACAGCCCAGCGGAACGCGCCATGGAGGGCGGCGTAGAGGTCCTGCTGTGCCGTTCTGGCTGGAACCATCCCAAACTCCTGCTGTTGCGCGAGGATGCGAGGGGCAGAGCGTAGCGAGCCGGAAGTCATGCCGGGCTATGGATTTCCCGCACATAAACTGCGCTGATGAGTCTCTCGATCTTCCACAACCCCGCCTGTTCCAAGTCGCGTGAAGCATTGGCCCTCCTGCAATCCAGAGGCCTGCAGCCTCTGGTGATCGACTACCAGCAAACGCCGCCGAGCATTGCGCAATTGCGCGAGCTGCTGGCCTTGCTGAAGCTGCCGGCGCGCGAGCTGATGCGCCGCAGCGAGGAGGCCTATGCCCGGCTCGGGCTCGACAACCCGGCGCTCGGCGAGGGTGACTTGCTGGCAGCCATCGCGGCCCATCCGATACTGCTGCAGCGGCCCATTGTGGTGAACGGCCAGCGCGCCTTGATTGCACGGCCACCCGAGCTGCTGCTCGAATTCCTCTGAAGAACAATCTCACAAGGATGTCCATGAAGAACGCGACCTGCCTGAACATTGCCCTTCCCGCGCTGACCGTGGCCCTGAGTCTTGCCTTCGGCCCGGTATTCGCCGCCGAGCCGGCTGCGCGCCATGTGGCCAGCATCGACGAGTTGCTGCAACTCAGGACCCTGGCTGGCGCGCCGCAGATCTCGCCGGATGGCCGCTACGTGGCTTACATGACCAGCCAGGCAGACTTCAAGCAGGACGCCTTCATCAACTCGATCTGGTTGGTGGACACGCAGACCGGTCGCAACCTGCCATTGACGCAGGGCGGCAAGTCGGCGGGCAATCCGCAGTGGTCGCCCGATGGCTCGTGGCTGGCCTTCACCAGCAGCCGCGTCGAAGACAAGGAGCAGCTGTTCGCAATCCGGCCCGATGGTGGCGAGGCGGTGCAACTGAGCAAATCGGAAACTGGCGTGCGCGGCTATGCCTGGTCGCCCGATGGCCGACAGATCGCCTTCACGGCCAATGAGGCGCAGAGCCAGGCCGCTAAGGACCGCAAGAGCCACTATGCCGACTACGAAGTGGTGCGCAAGGAAACGCTGGCCGCCCAGCTCTGGACGCTGAACGTGGCCGAGGCCCTGGCCGCGCCGCAGGCCGGCAAACAGCGCACGAAGAATGCCAAGCTGCATGTGGAAGGTTTCAGCTGGTCGCCGGACGGTAGCCAGCTTGCTTTCAGCGCCAGCATGTCGCCCGATGCGCGCCACCTTGGCACGAGCGACATCTATCGCCTCGGCCTGGCCGACGACAGCGTCAAGCCGCTGGTGATGCAGGCCGGCCCCGACTCCAATCCTCAATGGTCGCCGGATGGCAAGCAGATCGCCTTCGTCTCCGCGATGGGACAGGCCACCTTCTTCGCGCGCAACCAGCGCGTGGCCGTGGTGTCGGCTGACGGCGGCACGCCGCGCTCGGTGAGCGAGAGCTTCGACGAGAACCCCTCGCTGATCGGCTGGAAGGCCGATGGCATCTACTTCAGCGGCCTGCAGCGCACGGCGGGCCATCTGTTCCGCGTCGACCCTGCCAATGGCCGCGTGGCGCGCATTACATCGCCGGACGACTTGATGGCCGCTGGTGCGTCCCTGAGCCGCGACGGCCGCAAGATCGCCTTCAGCGCAGCCACGCCGCGCGCGCTGGCCGAGGTCTTCGTCAGCGAAGCCGCCGGTTTTGCGCCGAAACAGCTGACCCAGCTCACCGAGCAGACCCGCGACTTCATCATGGCCAGCCGCGAGCTGATCCGCTGGAAGAGCAAGGACGGCGCCGAGATCGAAGGCGTGCTGATCAAGCCGGCAGACTTCGACCCGGCCAAGAAGTACCCGCTGCTGACCATCATCCACGGCGGTCCGACAGGCATCGACCGCCCCACCCTGCTGGACACGCGCTACTACCCGGCCGATATCTGGGCCGCGCGCGGCGCCCTGCTCCTGAAGGTCAACTACCGCGGCAGTGCCGGCTACGGCGAGAAGTTCCGCCGCCTGAACGAGCGCAACCTCGGTGTGGGCGACGCGTGGGACGTGGTCTCGGGCGTTGACCACCTGGTGGCCAAGGGCTGGGTCGACAAGGACCGTGTCGGCAGCATGGGCTGGAGCCAGGGCGGCTACATCTCCGCCTTCCTGGGCACGGCAACGAACCGCTTTGTCGCGGTCTCGGTCGGCGCCGGCATCTCGGACTGGGCGACCTACTACTACAACACCGACATTCCGCAGTTCACGATCAATTACCTCGGCGCCAACCCCGTGGACGACCCCGAGATCTATCGCAAGACCTCACCGGCCGGCTACCTGAAGGAAGCCCGCACGCCAGCGCTGATCCAGCATGGCGAGCTCGACAGGCGCGTGCCCATCGCCAATGCCTACCAGCTGCGCCAGGCGCTGGAAGACCGCAACGTGCCGGTCGAGATGATCGTCTACAAGGGCTTCGGCCATGGCATCACCAAGCCCAAATCGGCGCGCGCGCAGATGCAGCACAACCTGGACTGGTTCAACCACTGGATCTTCAAGGACCCGCTGCCGAACTTCGCGGTGCCTGAGCTGCCGAAGGCGAAGAAGGACTGAGCCCGCGCACGAGGCCTGGCAAGGGCTCGTGGCGGGTGAAGGCCCGGACTCGATGCAAGAGGCCGGGCTGAATCCTAGCGGCCGTACTGCGCCAGCGCCTCGCCGGTGAGCCGGCAGATGCGCCAGTCGTCCATCATGACGGCGCCCATCTTCTTGTAGAAGTCGATGGCGTTCACATTCCAGTCCAGCACGCTCCACTCGAAGCGGCCGCAGCCGCGCTCCACGGCCAGCGCGGCCAGGCGGCTCAGCATTGCCTTGCCCAGGCCCGTGCCACGGTGGGCCGGCTGCACATAGAGGTCTTCCAGGTAGATGCCAGGCTGGGCCAGGAAGGTCGAAAAGTTGGTGAAGAAGAGCGCGAAGGCGACCAACTCGCCCTCCTCTCCTTCTGCGACCCAGCACTCCACCGGCGGCCTTTCGCCGAACAGCTGCGGCAGCAGCTTCTCCGGCGTGGCCTGGGCGAGGTGCCCGAGCTTCTCGAAGTCAGCCAGTTCCTTGATCAAGCCGACGATGGCCGGCACGTCGGCCGGCGCGGCATTGCGGATGCGATGTTCAGTGGTGCTCATGGCCCCATTGTCGCCAGACCGACAGCAAGGCTTTGAGTGCTGGCCTACATTGAGGTCATGAGCAACACACCAGCCTATGTCGAGCGGCGCATGACGCGCAGCGAATTCATCACCCTGCGCGGCCTGCGCCACCATGTGCTGCGCTGGGGCGATGCGTCGCTCATCACGCCTGAGAGGCCCCTCTTGGTGATGCTGCATGGCTGGATGGATGTGGGCGCCTCGTTCCAGTTCGCGGTTGACGCGCTGGATGCCCTGGGCGATCAGCGCACGGTGCTGGCCATGGACTGGCGCGGCTTCGGCCTCTCGGACAATGGCGGCGGCGATGCCTACTGGTTCCCGGACTATCTGGGTGACCTGGATGCGCTGCTCGACGCGGTCAGCCCCGATGCTCCCGTCGACCTGCTCGGCCACAGCATGGGTGGCAATGTGGTGATGAGCTATGCCGGCGTGCGGCCGCAGCGCATCCGCCGCCTGATCAATCTGGAAGGTTTCGGCCTGCCCGAGACCAAGCCGGAAATGGCGCCCGGCCGCCTGGTCGCCTGGCTCGATGAATTGAAGGAAGAGCAGCGGCTCAAGACCTACCCGAGCCTCGAAGCCGTGGCGGAGCGGCTGATCAAGACCAACCCGCGGCTCAGCACGGCCAAGGCCCAGTGGCTGGCGCCGCATTGGGCCCATGAATTCGACGGCCAGTGGCTGATACTTGGCGACCCGGCCCACAAGCGCACCAATCCCATCCTCTACCGCCGCGCTGAAATCCTGGCCACCTGGGCGGCGATTGAGGCACCCACGCTCTGGGTCGAGGGCGACAGCACCGACATCACCAAGTGGTGGGGCGACCGCTACCCCCGGGCGGATTTCGAATCACGGCTGGCCGTGGTCAAGGACTTGAAGCAGGCCAGGCTCAGCGACGCCGGCCACATGCTTCATCACGATCAGCCCGAGGCGCTTGCCGAGCACCTGGCCTCATTCCTCGCCTGACTCGTCTTCGTCTTCGCGGTCATTGCGGTTCATGAACGCGGCATAGGCCCAGCTGATGGCGAGGTAAGCAATCAGGGCGCCTTGCGAGGCGACCCAGAAGCTGAAAGGCCAGCCGAAGAAGCTGAAGTTCAGGTCGCGCGCAAAGTAGGGCACGACAAAGGTGACCAAGGACCAGGCCGCCAGCAACCACAGCGTGAGCTTGCGATTGGCCTGCCAATAGCGGCGCTGGCGTTGCTGCAATTTCACTGGCATGCGGCGCCCCCGAGGCAAAGCTGGATCTTCCAGGCGGTGACGGCCAGCCACAGGCCTGCAGCCAGCGGCAAGGCCCAGCGCTGGCCGGCCGGCAGGTCAAATGGCCGGGCCACGATGTCCAGCAGCCCATAGAAGAAATTGCCTTGCCGCCGCGCCCCGATCAAAAGGCCAAGCAGCCCTCGGCCGAGGCAGGCGAGCAGCCCGATTTCGGCAATCAGCTTGAGCGCGGAGACAAGAAGAAGCATGGCCGAGACTTTAAGGCCTGGGCCCCTGAATACGCCCCCGGCAGTTCCCCAGGGAGCGGGGCCGCTAAAATGCCCGACTGATTGCGCCCTGTTCTGGGCGCGCGTTAAAAAGAAACAGCCGCACCATGGACATCGAACGCATCAACGCGATCGGAACCTCCCTCGCCGATCTGACAGCGCGTACCGACGCGCTAAGGGGGTATCTTTGACTACGACCGCAAAGCACTGCGGCTGAACGAGGTCAACGCCGCCCTCGAGAACCCGAACGTCTGGAACGAGCCCAAACGCGCCCAGGAGCTGGGCAAGGAGAAGCGCACGCTGGAGAACGTGGTTCAGACCATCGACCACCTGCAAAGCAACCTCGCCGACAACACCGAGCTGTTCGAGATGAGCAAGGCCGACGACGACCTCGCCGGTCTGGAGGCCATCGAGGCCGATGCCGCCAAGCTGCGCGAGACGGTCGAGCAGCTCGAGTTCCGCCGGATGTTCAACAACCCGGCCGACCCCTTGAACTGCTTTGTCGACATCCAGGCCGGTGCCGGTGGTACCGAGGCGAACGACTGGGCCGGCATGCTCTTGCGCCAATACCTGAAGTACTGCGAACGCAAGGGCTTCAAGGCGACGCTGGAAGACCAGAGCGACGGCGACGTGGCCGGCATCAAGAGCGCCACGATCAAGGTCGAGGGCGAATATGCCTTCGGCCTGCTGCGTACCGAAACCGGCGTGCACCGCCTGGTCCGCAAGAGCCCCTTCGACAGCTCCGGCGGCCGCCACACCAGCTTTGCCTCGCTGTTCGTCTACCCGGAAATCGATGACTCGATCGAGATCGACATCAACCCGGCCGACGTGCGTACCGACACCTTCCGCGCCTCGGGCGCCGGCGGTCAGCACATCAACAAGACCGACTCGGCGGTGCGCCTCACGCACATCCCGACCGGCATCGTCGTGCAATGCCAGGACGGCCGCAGCCAGCACAGCAACCGCGACGTGGCCTGGAAGCGCCTGCGCTCGCGCCTGTACGACCACGAGATGCGCAAGCGCCAGGAAGAGCAGCAAAAGCTCGAGGACACCAAGACCGATGTGGGCTGGGGCCACCAGATCCGCAGCTATGTGCTCGACCAGAGCCGCATCAAGGACCTGCGCACCAACTACGAGACCTCCGCCACCCAGAAGGTGCTGGACGGCGACCTCGACCAGTTCATCTCCGAGAGCCTGAAGCAAGGCGTCTAGGATTCGGCCCACCCCCGTAGCCGCTCACGCGGCTCCCCCTCAAGGGGGCGCACCCAGCGGCCTGGCAAAGCCAGTTCCGCGGGTGCCGCTGGGGAAGGCACGGTTCGCGAAAACACGAGACATCTATAGGAATGGATATGCGCGAAGGCAATGCCCCACTGATCCGCCGCGAAGACTATGTCGCCCCCGCATTTTGGATTCGCACGGTCGACATCAGCTTCGACCTCGACCCGGCCAAGACCCTGGTCATCAGCAAGATGAAGGTCGAGCGCAATACCGCGGTGCCGCACGGCCCGCTGCGCCTGCATGGCGAGGAGCTGCAGCTGCTGCGCGTGCTGATCAATGGCGAAAGCGTCTCCTTCCGCCAGGAGGGCCATGAGCTGGTGATCGAAGCCGCGCCGGACGCCGACTTCACGCTCGAAGTGCGCAACACCTGCGCACCGGAGAAGAACACCGCGCTGTCGGGCCTCTACACCTCGGGCGGCAGCTTCTTCACGCAATGCGAGGCCGAGGGCTTCCGCCGCATCACCTATTTCCTGGACCGCCCGGACGTGATGGCGGTCTACACCGTGACGCTGCGCGCCGACAAGACCAAGTACCCGGTGCTGCTGTCCAACGGCAACCTGGCAGACAGCGGCGAGCTCGACGCGACCCGCCACTTCGCCGTCTGGCACGACCCCTTCCCCAAGCCTTCGTACCTGTTCGCCCTGGTGGCGGGCGACCTGGTGGCGCGCGAGCAGCGCATCACGACCCGCGCCGGCCGCGACCATCTGCTGCAGGTCTTCGTGCGCCGCGGCGACCTGGAGAAGACCGAGCATGCGATGAACTCGCTGGTCGCCTCGATCGTCTGGGACGAAGCGCGCTTCAAGCTGCCGCTGGACCTTGAGCGATTCATGATCGTCGGCGTGTCCGACTTCAACATGGGCGCGATGGAGAACAAGGGCCTCAACATCTTCAACACGAGCGCCCTGCTCGCTTCGCCGGCCACGGCGACCGATGCCGACTTCGCGCGCATCGAGGCCATCGTGGCCCACGAGTATTTCCACAACTGGACCGGCAACCGCGTGACCTGCCGCGACTGGTTCCAGCTCTCCTTGAAGGAAGGCCTGACCGTCTTCCGCGACCAGGAGTTCTCGATGGACATGGCGGCCGCGCCGAGTGCCCGCGCCGTCTGCCGCATCCAGGATGTGCGCCAGCTGCGCGCCATGCAGTTCCCGGAAGACTCGGGCGCCATGGCCCACCCGGTGCGCCCCGATTCCTACGTCGAGATCAACAACTTCTACACCGCCACGGTCTACGACAAGGGCTCGGAAGTGGTGCGCATGTACCAGACCCTGGTCGGCCGCGCCGGCTTCGAGGCGGGCATGAAGCTCTACTTCGAGCGCCATGACGGCCAGGCCGTGACCTGCGACGACTTCGCGCAGGCCATTGCCGACGCCAACCCCGGCTCGGCCCTGGCGACCCGCCTGGAAGCCTTCAAGCGCTGGTACTCGCAAGCCGGCACGCCACACCTGAAGGCGCGCGGCACCTACGACGCCACGGCGCAAACCTACACGCTGACGCTGTCGCAAACCAACCCGCCCAGCCCCGGCCAGGACAGCAAGCTCGCGCAGGTGATCCCGGTCGCCATGGGGCTGCTCTCCCACGAGGGCCAGGTCTTGCCTTTGCAACTGCAGGGCGAAACCGAGCCAGCAGGCACGGACCGCGTGCTGGTGCTGGACCAGTCTGCGCAGTCCTTCGTCTTCGTCAACGTCACCGCCGACCCGGTGCCCTCGCTCTTGCGTGGTTTCTCGGCCCCGGTACTGCTGGACGACGGTCTGACGGACGCCGAGCTGCTGGTGCTGCTCAAGCACGACACCGATGCCTTCAATCGCTGGGAAGCCGGCCAACGCCTGGCGCTGAACCGCATCCTCGCCGCGGTGCGCTCGGGCAAGCCGCTGGTGCTGGATGGCGCCTACATCGAGGCGATGCGCAGCTTGCTGCGCCATCCCCAGCTCGATTCAGCCTTCAAGGAACTGGCGCTCACATTGCCGGGCGAAGCCTATATCGCCGAACAGCTGGAAGTGATCGACCCGCAGGCGATCCACGCTGCCGTCGATGCTGCACAGAACCAGCTGGCCCACGCGCTGCGCGACGACTGGGTTGCGGCCTTCGAGGGCAACCAGGTCAGCGGCGGCTATCAGCCCGACCCGGTGCAAAGCGGCAAGCGCTCGCTGGCCAATCTGGCGCTCGCCATGCTGGTGCTCGATGCCAAGCGCAGTGGCGACACGGTGTGGCCGGGCCGCGCCTACCAGCGCTTCAAGGACGCCGGCAACATGACCGACCGCCTGGGCGCCCTCTCGGCCCTCGTGAATGCCCATGCCGAACTGGCCGAGCCCGCGCTCGCCCGCTTCCATCAGCAGTTCAAGGACGAAGCGCTGGTGGTGGACAAATGGTTCGCGCTGCAAGGCCGCGCCGCCGAGCGTGATGGCAAGACCTTTGCGCGCGTGCGCCAGCTTCTGCAGCACCCTGACTTCAGCTTGAAGAACCCAAACCGCGCGCGCAGCCTGATCTTCTCGCTGTGCATGTTCAACCCGGCTGCCTTCCATCGCACCGACGCCGCCGGCTACGTGTTCTGGGCCGACCAGTTGCTGGCGCTGGATGCGATCAACCCGCAGATCGCTGGCCGCCTGGCCCGCGTGATGGACCGCTGGACCAAGCTGGCCGAGCCTTACCGCAGCGCCGCCCGCGAAGCCATCGTGCGCGTGGCCGCCAAGGCCGAGCTGTCGAGCGATGTGCGCGAGATCATCGAGCGCGCCCTGGCTTCCGACAAGGCCGAACAGAAGGAGCCTGCATGACCCGCCGCGTCAGCCTCACGCAGTACCTGATCGAACAGCAGCGCCAGCACGGCCACATTCCGCAGGAGCTGCGGCTGCTGATCGAGATCGTGGCGCGCGCCTGCAAGCGCATCTCCATCAGCGTCAACAAGGGCGCGCTGGGTGATGTGCTGGGCACGGCCCACAGCGAGAACGTGCAGGGCGAGATCCAGAAGAAGCTGGACATCATCGCCAACGAGGTGCTGATCGAAGCCAATGAATGGGGCGGCCACCTGGCGGCCATGGCCTCGGAAGAGATGGAAGGCATCTATGTGGTGCCGAACCGCTATCCGCAGGGCGAATACCTCTTGCTGTTCGATCCGCTCGACGGCTCGTCCAACATCGACGTGAATGTGTCCATCGGCACCATCTTCTCGGTGCTGCGCAAGGTCACGAACCACCGCGGCGTCGGCGAGGAAGATTTCCTGCAGCCCGGCAAGCAGCAGGTGGCGGCCGGCTATTGCATCTACGGCCCGCAGACCACGCTGGTGCTGACCCTGGGCGACGGCGTCGCCATGTTCACGCTGGACCGCGAGCAAGGCAGCTTCGTGCTGACGCAGGAAGAGGTGAAGATCCCGGAGGACACCAAGGAGTTCGCGATCAACATGTCGAACATGCGCCACTGGGACGAACCGGTCACGCGCTATATCGACGAATGCCTGGCCGGCAGCACCGGCCCGCGCGGCAAAGACTTCAACATGCGCTGGATCGCCGCCATGGTGGCCGACGTGCATCGCATCCTGACCCGCGGTGGCGTGTTCCTCTACCCCTGGGACAAGCGCGAGCCCAGCAAGGCCGGCAAGCTGCGCCTGATGTATGAAGCCAACCCCATGGCCTTCCTGGTCGAGCAGGCCGGCGGCGCGGCCACCAATGCACGAGAGCGCATCCTCGACCTGCAGCCCACGCTGCTGCATGAGCGTGTGGCGGTGGTGCTGGGTTCCAAGAACGAAGTCGAGCGCGTCACCAGCTATCACCTCGAAGCGCTTGCGAAGGGCTGATAATCTCTGCTATAGTCGCGGGCTCGCAGCGGCGCAGAAGTGCTGCTTCGAAAAGCCGGTGTAGCTCAGTCGGTAGAGCAGCTCATTCGTAATGAGAAGGTCGGGTGTTCGATTCATCTCTCCGGCACCACTCTTGAAAGCCAGTTGATCGCAAGGTCAACTGGCTTTTTCCGTAGCTAGCGCGTAACTGCCATCAAATTATCAAGGCGGGACGCCGCCGCTTGCAAGCCTTGTGGCGCGACATGCGCATAGCGTTCGACCATCGACGCCGACTTCCAGCCTCCCAGCATCTGCAGTTCGTGCGTCGGCGTGCCGGCTTCCCGATGCCAGGTCGCGAAGGTGTGGCGCAGGTCATGCCAGCGAAAGTTCTTGATGCCTGCGCGCTCCAGTGCGGCTCGCCAAGCCTTCGTGTTGACCTGGCCGATGGGATTGCCCTCGTAGACGAACACATGGGTCGGATGGTCGCCAGATCGCCGCAGCAAGACCTCCATGGCCGCGCAATTGAGCGGCACCGAATGCGCCTTGCCGTTCTTGTGCTGATCGGCCGGAATCCAGAGGTGCATGCGCTCAAGTGACACCTGACTCCACTGCAAGCGCGTGACGTTGCTCTTGCGCAAGCCAGTCGCAACTGAGAAGACCGCCATGTCTCGCAAGTGCCCTGGCAACTGATCCAGCAGCCGCAAGTACTCCGCCTGCGAAAGCGACCTGATGCGCTCGTTCGTCACTCGCATCATGGAAATCTTCGGCACCCGATCCAGCCATTCCCAGTCGAAGCAAGCTCTACGCAGCACAGCCCGCAACAGCGCCATGTAGCGATTGACGGTCGCCGCAGACACGCCCTTGCCCCTGCGCGCCTTCAGCTCGTCGATCATCGGCCTCGTAATCTCTGACAGCTCTTTCCCCCCTAGGTAGCGGGTGAACCAGGCGAAGATGGCAACGTCCATGGCCAGGGTGCGCTTGTGCGAACTCTCTTGCAGCCATTTCTCGGTTGCGTCTTCCCAGGTGTAGCGAGGCTTGGTGCCGAGCTTGTCCTGCTTCCATCGGTCGGCCAGCAGCTTGTCGTGATAGCGCTGAGCGTCACGCCTGTTCGCGGTGCCGGAGCTGAGCTGCACAGGTTTCAATTCGCCTTCAATGGCCGGCAGCTTGACCCACCAGAACGGCGAGTCCTTGCGCCTGTAGAGACTCATGCTGCCTCCCCGATGCAAACCGAGGGATCCGCAGTGAGGTGATAGCTGTAGGGCGCCACCCGTCCTGGCAGGCCATCGCGCACCAGGCGGTGAACCACCTCGCCGCAGTCGCCTACGTAGACCCGAAGCATCAGGTTGACCAGCTTGCCGCAATGCTGCTTGGCGTTCTCTACTGCGCGCTCGAAGGACACCTGCACCGACTTGGAGACCGTCTTGATCACCGACTGCTCGGCACTGACAAACGCCAGGCAAGGATAGGCCCCAGCCAGGTAGTAGCCAGGCCGAAGAAGAATGTCATAGGGGATGTAGCGGTCTTGTGCCCTCCACTCGACTTCGATCCGAGTCCAGAGACTTGCGCCATCGCCAAGCTGCTTGCCCTTCTCGTAGCACCTCGCGTACTTGCCGCTCTGACGATTGCCGATGCCAAGAGTTCGCCCATGCGTGGATTCGTTGCCATCGAGCCAATCGCCGAGACACTCAGCTCGTGGCTTGCGACCACCAGCATTGAAGCCGCCAGAGTGGTACTGCCCGACAGCCCAGTCAATCGAGACATAGGCGCCATCAAAGTCATCGTGCGCCACGTCGGCACGCTTGATCGTGGCCTTGTTCTGTTCAAGCCACAGTGCCAAGCGCTGCCAGTCCTGCACCCTGGCGCAACCCTGACCCATCAAGCTGAAGTAGACGACGCCCTTCTGGCTTTCACCACCCCAGGCCATCACTCCAGCACCATCACCAAGCCGAGCGGAGCGCTGAAAACCGAACAGCCCACCCCGAGGCTCTATCGGACCCAAGTCCAGGAACTGCGACATCTGCGCGAGCACCCAGGCGTAGGTTTCGCCACGCGGTGGCGTGATCGAGAAGGCAAGGGCGTCGATGAACGCGATAGCAGGAGAAACCGACTCATCGCGCTCGAGCAACCGCGTGGCCCGCAGGCGCCCCATTCCCAAACTGGTGACGGCGACAGGCTCTCCGGTTTCCTGGTCCACACCGGACACCAGCTCTTGCGGGTTTGTGGTCCAGCCTGCCACCTTTCTCCCCGTGGTTACTACACGGGGGGTAGGCGCGGGCGTCTCCGGTGCGGTGTCGGCGCCCCCGCAGCGGAGTCGCCCGCTGCTGTTCTCTTGTGGTGCAAAGTCCATACGAACTCCAAAGCTGAAGGTTTGGGGTTCGCAAATACAGACGACGCGAACCCGAGGCATTGGGATTCGCAACAGGTCGTTTGCAGGATCGGGAGCTTGACGCGCCCTGCCACTAAGGGATCAGGGATCTTGGTCGCCCGTGCGGTGCTGTTATCTCTGGAGCACCAGGCCATCTATTGCTGGGCCGATCCTATTGCGAACCGTTCATTGCTTGCAACAGGTCAGACCTGAGCAATGTCCACTTCGTCGGGATCTGTATCGTCCTGGCGACGGAATGAATACGTCACGCGGCGAATGTCAGCGTTAAAGCTCACAACAACCTTGAAGCTGGGGCCGAGAAAACGCACCAGGTCAGGATCGTCGGCGAGCAGGTCAGCCACACGCATAGCGAAAGGCTGCGGTGTCCGATTGAGAACGTGAGTCGGCTTTGGCTTCATGGTGCACCCCGCTTCGTAGCGCCCAGGTCCCCATGGGGTTGCACCCCATCCCCCAATACCGTCACCAAGAAAAGTGGTCGTTGCATGCGTAGCTCCGTTGTTGCGACAAGGCTTCAAACTGGAGTCACGCGCTAGCCAATGCCTAGAGAGCTTGCTTAGGGCCCGGCTTCGTAATGAGAAGGTCGGGTGTTCGATTCATCTCTCCGGCACCAAAACAGCAAGAAGGGCCTGACGCAAGTCAGGCCCTTTTTCATTGGCTCGCGGCCATGCCCTCAAAGTGCCGCCGGCCTGGCGGCGATGTTCACCACTGGCCGCGCAGGCTCAGGCGCCAGGTGCGCGGCGCTTCGGCCCAGGTGAACAGCGGGCTCTTCTGGGCGAGGATGGTGTTACCGGCATTGTTGACGCCCAGGCTCAAGTCCAGTTGCCGGCTCAGCTTGCGGAACAGCTGGGCACTGATCTGGGTCAGGTCTGGCAGGGGCAATGGCGCCTGGCCGACGACCGGGCTGGCGATGGTCTGGTCCATGACCCGATCGACGCGCAGGCCGGCGCGCCAGGGCCCGCTGGCCCAATCCAGCGCCGCACCCAGGCTGTGACGCGGCCGCTTCTCAAGGCGCTGGCCATTGCCATCCCTGGCATCGAGGTACTGATAGCCGAGTTGCGCCGAGAACCCTCCGCCCAGCTCGCTGCGGCCGCTGAGCTCGGCGCCACGCAGGTGCGCTCGGTCGATGTTCTCGAAGCGATAGGTCTGGCGGCCCGCGACGATGCCGATGAGCTGCGGCACGATCAGGTCGCGCAGCCGGTTGTCGAACACCATCAGCTGCACCGACCGGCCGCCGCGCTCGAAGCCCAGGCCCAGCTCCTGCGCCCGGTTGGTCTCGGGGCGCAGGGCCGGCTGCGACACATAGGTGTAGGGGCCCTCGTCCTCCTGGTAGCCCGGCGTGATCTGCTTGAGGGTCGGTGGCTTGAAGCCGGTCGAGTAGCCACCCTTGAGCGTCCAGCCCTCGGCCGGATGCCAGACCGTATAGAGCCGCGGGCTCAGGTGGCTGCCGAAACGTTCGTGATGGTCATGGCGCAGGCCGGCGGTCAGGGTCAGCGAGCGTGCCAGCTCGATCTCGTCCTGCAGATGCAGCGAGCGATGGCTGGCACTGCTGCTCCCACCGGGCAGGCCGACGTTGTCGAGCCGCTCGCTGCGCAGCTCGGCGCCGGCACTCAGCAGCTGCGCGGCATCCCAGCGCATCGAAGCCTGCGTTTCCAGCACCCGATCAAGCAGGGTGTTCGGGCGCAGCGCCGTGACGCCGTTGCTGCGGCTGTTCTGCATCTCGAAGCGGCTCTGGTAGTAGCGCAAAAGGCTGCGCCATTCGTTCGCCCCGCCCCAATCGGCGCTCCAGCCGAGGCTCGTGTGTTCGCGCCGGATGTCGGTGTCGGACTCATAGACGCGCTTCTTGCCGCTCTTCTCGACGGCGAAGGCCTCGCGGTCCTCGCGGCCGGCGCGGTGCTCGAGGTCGATCAGCTGGTCACGCAGCGGCTCCCACTGCAAACGCAGGCTGGCCTCCTTCTTGTGCCGGCCCTCGATGTCGGAGATGCGGGCATCCAGCGGCGACACCACCGCATCGCGCCGGCTGTCCGACGCACTCAGCGTGCCACGCAGCTGTTCACTCAGCGGGCCGGACAGGCGCACCGCGGCGCGACGCCCGTCGCCACCCCGGTCGCCTGCGGCCTGCGAGCCCTCCAGCAGCGCACTGCCCTCCCATTGGCGCGCCGGTGCCTTGCTGAACAGCTGCACCACGCCACCCAGGGCCTCGGCGCCATAGAGCACCGAGAGCGGCCCGCGCAGCACCTCGATGCGGTCCACGTCGCCCATGTTCAGCCAGTCGATCTGGAAGTCGCTGTGGCCGATGACGCCATCGCTCGCGCCGATGCGCTTGCCGTCCACCAGGATCAGCGTGTGCCGCGCATCCATGCCCCGCAGGCTGAGCGTCTTGCGGCCGCTGATGGTGCGGCCGAAGACGGAAACGCCGGTCTCGCCGCGCACCGCTTCCAGCACGTTGTCGGCGCCGCGTGCGGCGATCTGCTGGGCGCTGACCACGCTGATGGCCGCCGGCGCGTCCACCAGCAGCATGGCGTGGCGCGTGGCCGAGACCACGACCAGAGGCAGTTGTTCAGGCGCGGGTGCGGGCAACTGCACCGGCACCGGCACCGGCACCGGCACCGGCACCGGTTCGGCCTCGGCCCAGGCGCCGCCGCCGGCGGCCAGCGCCAGGCTCAGCAGGCTCGGTGGGAATCCGCGATGCATCTTGTTCTTCACTTGCTTGCTCCATGGCTGTGTGACTGAGATCAAGCATCCCGGAGTCGGGCGCGCGTCGCCTTGATCCAGTTCGTGTTCACCGCAGCACAGCCCGGCCAGCGCGCAAGACCTTGAACCAGTTCAAGGACTTGACCTCGCGCATGGCGGGACCATGCAGCCAGCACCAAGAACAAACCACGAGCAAGGAGTTCGTCATGAAGCGCATCCCCACCACCCGCCGGCTCACCCGCCTGGCATTGCTGCTGGCCGCCCTGCCGCTGGCCGCGCTGGCCCAGGAGAAGAAGGACGTCAGCCCAGGCGACGTCAAGTACCACGCTGCGCCGTCCGCTCTCACCGACGTGCCCATGGTGCAAAGCACCAACCCCAAGGCACCGCCGATGACGCAGGCCGAGTTCGACGCCGCACGCAAGATCTATTTCGAGCGCTGCGCCGGCTGCCATGGCGTGCTGCGCAAGGGCGCCACGGGCAAGCCGCTGACGCCCGACATCACCGTCGGCAAGGGCACCGACTACCTGAAGGTCTTCATCGCCTACGGCTCGCCGGCCGGCATGCCCAACTGGCAGACCTCGGGCGAGATGAGCGAGCAGCAGGTCGACCTGATGGCGCGCTACATCCAGCATGACGCCCCCACGCCACCCGAGTTCGGCATGGCCGACATGAAGGGCACCTGGAAGGTGCTGGTGCCGCCCGAGAAACGCCCGACCAGGAAGATGAACAGCTACAACATCGAGAACATCTTCTCGACCACGCTGCGCGACACCGGTGAGGTGGCCCTGATCGACGGCGACACCAAGCAGATCATCAGCATCGTCAAGACCGGCTATGCGGTGCACATCTCGCGCACCTCGGCCTCGGGCCGCTACCTGTTCGTGATCGGCCGCGATGCCAAGGTCAACATGATCGACCTGTGGATGGAGAAGCCCGACAACGTGGCCGAGATCCGCGTCGGCCTGGAGGCCCGCTCGGTCGAGGCCAGCAAGTACAAGGGCTATGAGGACAAGCTGGTGATCGCCGGCTCCTACTGGCCGCCGCAGTACGTGATCATGAAGGGCGACACGCTGGAGCCGCTGAAGATCGTCTCCACCCGCGGCAACACCGTGGACAAGCAGGAGTACCACCCCGAGCCGCGCGTGGCCTCCATCGTGGCCAGCCACTTCCGGCCCGAGTTCATTGTCAACGTGAAGGAGACCGGCAAGACGCTGATGGTCGACTACACCGACCTGAATGCGCTCAAGACCACCGAGATCGGCACCGCCCGCTTCCTGCACGACGGCGGCTGGGACAGCTCCAAGCGCTATTTCATGGTGGCCGCCAACCAGAGCAACAAGATTGCCGTGGTCGACGCCAAGGAAGACAAGCTGGTGAAGCTGGTGGAAGTGAGCAAGATCCCGCACCCGGGCCGCGGCGCCAACTTCATCCACCCGAAGTTCGGGCCGGTCTGGAGCACGGGCCACCTGGGTGACGAAGCCATCTCGCTGGTCGCCACCGACCCGGTCAAGCACAAGCAGTACGCGTTCAAGGAAGTGGCGCAGATCAAGGGCCAGGGCGGCGGCGCGCTGTTCATCAAGACGCACCCGAAGTCCAAGCACCTGTACTCGGACACGCCGCTGAACCCCGATGCAGCGATCTCGCAGTCGGTGGCCGTGTTCGACATCAACGCGCTCGACAAGGGCTACAAGGTGCTGCCTATCGCCGAGTGGGCGGGCCTGAAGGACGACGGCGCCAAGCGCGTGGTCCAGCCCGAATACAACAAGGCGGGCGACGAAGTCTGGTTCTCGGTCTGGTCGGCCAAGGACAAGCAGAGCGCGATCGTGGTGGTGGACGACAAGACCTTGAAGCTCAAGACCGTGATCAAGGACCCGCGCCTGATCACGCCGACCGGCAAGTTCAATGTCTACAACACCCAACACGACGTGTATTGATCGGAAGGAGACATCGATGAAAGCAATGCTGTTGCTGGTGACCGCCCTCGGCCTGGCCATGCCTGCCGCTGCGGCCACGCCCGAGGAGGCCCTGACCAAGGGGGGCTGCATGGCCTGCCATGCCAAGGACAAGAAGCTGGTCGGGCCGTCCTTCAAGGACATCGCTGCCAAGTACAAGGGCCAGGACCCGGTGGCCGCGCTGAGCCAGAAGGTGCGCTCCGGCGGCAAGGGCGTGTTCGGTCCGATTCCGATGCCGCCCAACGGTGCCGACAAGATCGCCGATGGCGACCTGAAGGACTCGCTCATCTGGATACTCAAGCAGTGACAAGCCTCGGCCGGCGGCGGCTCTGCCAGCTGCTGGCCTGTGCTGCCCTGCCCTTGCAGGCGCAGCCCACGACCGGCCCGCCGAGCCTCGGCGTGGCCGGTTTTCTTTTGCTTGCGCAGCCAGGGCAGTTGAGCCTCAGCGACAGCGAAGGCCGCCTGCTCAAGCGCTGGCCGGTGGCGGACGCTCAGGGCCGCACAGGCTCGGTGCGGGCCCTGCTGTCGCTGCCCTCGCGTCGCAGCGTGGCCGTGCTGCTCGAAGGTCTGGCCGAGCTCTGGGAAATCTCGCTGGACCCGGCCGCCGAGCCGCTCTACCGCGGCCTGGTGCATGACTACCGCATGGGCGAAGGCCTGGCCGAACCGGGCTACCTGGGCCTGCGCCGCACGCCGTTGGCAAGACCATCGAGCCAGTTGCGCCAGCTGGGCCGCGAAGACTGGCTGCTCGGCCAGCAAGGCCCCGACGCCGTGGTCGTGCACCTGAACGTGCGAAGGCCGATTGCCGTACTGCCCGCGGTCGATATCGCGCAGGCGCGGCTGATCGAGCGCGGAGGCCGCCTGGTGCTGGCGCTCGACAGCGCCGAGCCGCCGCGCCTCATGGACATCCGCCGCTGGCAGCCCTTGCCGTGAATGCTCAGGCCGGCGTCGAGGGGTAGCGCTCCAGGCGCCGCACGTCGAGGATGCGGATGTCGCGCCGGTCGACCTCGATCAGGCCCGCCGCTTCGAGCTCATGCAGCACACGCGAGAAGTACTCCGGCGTGAGGCTCAGGCGCGATGCCACCGTGGCCTTGCTGACCGGCAGCGAGACCGTCAGCATGTCACCGCTGACGCAGTCCTGCGGCTGCTGGTCGCGCAGCAGGTAGCCGATCACCCGCTGCATGCCGCTGTGCAGTGCATAGGCCTGGACGTCGTGCACCAGGCCATGCAGGCGGCGCGAAATGCCGGCCAGCATGCGCATGGCAAAACGCGGGTCTTGCTCGATCTCGGCCACCACGGCGGCCTTGCCCACGCTCAGCACCAGGCTGTCGGTGAGCGCCTGCGCATTGATGATGTAAGGCTTGTCGGTGAACATCAGCGCCTCGGCGAAGCTGTGGCCGGGGCCGACCAGCTCGATCACTTTCTCCTGCCCGGCGGGCGAGATCGCGAACAGCTTGATCTGGCCGAGCACCGTGACGTGGAACTCCTCGCAAGGCTCGCCCACGCGAAACACCAGGTCGCCCCGACTCAGCCGGCGCATGCTGCAACCCTGCGCCAGACGCTCCCGCTCGGCGGGGCTCAGGTCGCTGAACAGCGGCAGGACCGACAGGTAGCGCGGCACGTCGAACGCTCGCATGTCCATGGGGTGCTCCTCGGCAAAGACCCCGCATTGTGGTGAGCCCGCCGTCCGCCGCACTTGATGCGGGTCAATGGATATGGATCAAGCCGCCCGTGTCAGCTGCGCATAGACCGCGGCCAGACGCTGCGGCAGTTCGGTCGGGCGCTGCACCTGGCCGTAGCCCTGGCGCCCGAACAGGTGTGGCAGGTAGTCGTGGGCCTGCTCGTCGATGCTGAGGCAGAACGGCAGCAGGCCCGCCTCGCGCGCCTCCTGCACGGCGCGCCGCGTGTCTTCGATGCCCCAGCGGCCCTCGTACACGTCGAGATCGTTGGGCTTGCCGTCGGTCAGTATCAAGAGCAGGCGCTGCCGCTCGGGCCGCTCGGCCAGGCGCAGCGTGGCAGCGCGGATGGCCGCGCCCATGCGCGTGTAGTAGCCCGGCTTGACCGCGCCGACCCGGGCCTGGCTGCGTGCATCCCAGGCCTCGTCGAAGCCCTTCAGGTGCTGCAGGCGCACGTTCTTGCGCCGCACCGAGGAGAAGCCCAGCATCTCGAAGGCATCGCCGCAGCCGTCCAGCGCCTCGCCGAACACGTAGAGCGCCTCGCGGATCACATCGATCACGCGGGCATCGTTGTTGACATGCGCGTCGGTGGAGAGCGAGAGGTCGGCCAGCAGCAAGGTGGCCAGGCTGCGTTCACCGCGCTGGCGGCGCGCGAACACCGGCGGGTCGCCCGCGGTCTCGCTGTGGGCCGCCGTCGCATGGCGCACCCAGGCATCGAGGTCGATGCTCTCACCATCGGCGCAGCCGCGCTGCCAGCGTGGCGCGGCACGCAGCAGTTCGAGCTGGCGGCGCGTGCGGCGCGCCGTGGCGCGCAGGGCCGCACCCGGGCGATACGCTGCGGTGCCAGGTCTTGCCACCAGGGTCTGCACCGCGCAATGGTCCGGCAGCAGGCAGCGGCGCTTCCAGTCCCACTCGGGCAGGCCGAAGGCGGCGCCAAGCGGCTGGTCGTCGACGCTGGCGCTGGGCAGGTCGAGGTCGAACTTGATGCGCGAGGCGCTGGCGCGGCCATCGCGGCTGAGGGTCAGCGCCTCCATGTCGTCAGCGGCGGCCAGGGCATTGCCGTCGTCCTCGTCATCCTCGCCCCGGTCCAGCGAGACATGCTCGCTCCAGCTCAGGATGGACTCGACCTTGCTGGCCAGCAGCAGCGGCGCGCGCTCCTGACCGCTCTTTTGCGCGTCGCGGGTGCGGCGCCGGGCGGCGCTTGCAGGGGCACGGGTGCCGCCCGCGGCTCGCTCGCCTTCGGCACGCGACGCGCCGGGCGCGCGCGCCGGCAGCGATTCCAGCCAGACCCACACCGGAGCAACCGCATCGCAGCGCGGTGCGCCGCTGCCGGGCGGCTCGCCCCTCAGGGCCGCCTGCACGGTCGCCTCGTCGAGCGCTGCGGCGCCGTGCAGGCCGCGCGGCCGCAGGGCCAGCTGCGCCGCCAGCAGGCGCTGCCAGCGTGGCAGCAGGCCCGGGCATTGCGCCAGCAGGCGCTGCGTGGCCGCCTGGTTGTCAGCCAGCCAGCCCTGGGCCGGCTCGAACACGGCCGCCAGCGCAGCCAGCCAGAGATAGAGGTCGCGGTTCAGCGCGCGCTCGTCGAACACGGCGATGCGCGGCGGCAGGGCCAGGGTCTCGGGGTCCAGCTGCGCGCGCTGCACGCGCTGCCCTGCGCCGGCCAGGCGCTGCAGCCAGTCGCGCGGCCCGCCGCTGCGCGAGGCCGAGGCCGGCACCAGGCGCACGCCGGGCGGCCCGCCGGCCGCGCGGAACAGCAGGCCGGCGGCCCGCTCGACCTCGGCCAGCTCTACCGCTTCGGCTGCATGGCTGCGGTCGGCCACGCGGGTGATGAATCGGTGCCAGCGCTCGCCCACCCACTCTTCCATGTGTCAGTCCTTGTGCGCCTTCTGGCGCAGCGTCTCGCGGACCGCGTCCAGGCCCACGGTCCATTGCAGATTGGGGGTATTGCCGGCGTGCGTGCTCTCGCATTCGGTCAGGCACTGGCCGCATTGCACGCAGGAAAACATCATCCGCTTGATATTGCGCGGATGCAGGCGCATCGGGCAGGCCGTGTCGCAGGCGCTGCCTCCGGGCGCCTGCGCGGTGCTGCAGTCGCGGCACTCGCGCGCACGGCGCCGGTCGAAGGCCACGACCAGGGCCCGCGGGTTGGCCATCCAGGCCAGGCTCTGGAACAGGCCCACCGCGCAGCCGAAGCGGCAGAACAGGTGGCGCGCCAGCAGCAGTTCCAGCGTGAAGGCGCCGCCGGCAATGAAGATGAAGCGCGCCTCGCCCGCGCTCAGGTTGGCGCTCAGCAGGTGCGACCACACGCGCGCCGGCGGCAGCAGGTAGGTCAGCAGCGTGATGGACCAGAGAAGGCCGAAGAACAGGCAGCTCAGGAGGAACAGCGGCCACCAGCGGCGCTGCGGGGCCTGGCCGGCACGCAGGCTGGTCTGGCGGTCCCACAGGCTGAAGCGGCCACTGGCCCGGTGCAGCATTCCGTTCAGGCCTTCGACCAGAGAGAAATGCGGGCACAGCCAGCCGCAATAGACGCGGCCATAGCGCCAGGCCACGGCCAGGAAGGCGGCCACGAACAGGAGCGCAGGCAGGATGCCGCGCAGGATCAGCGAAAGCGCCGCCTCGGTGGGGCTGACCTGGTGCTGCTGCAGCGCGGTGATGCCCAGGCTCCAGCGCATGCCCAGCACCCACAGCTGGGTTTCGCTGAGATCGAAGCGGAACAGGTTCAGCGCCGGCGCCAGCAGGAACAGCGCGAAAAAGCCGAGTTGGGTGGCGCGGCGCAGTTGCTGCAGCCGCGCCATCGGGAGCGGGGTCATCTCAAGGGCCCAGCACGGCGGCCAGCACCTCGTGCAGGGCCGCCACGGTCTCCGGGTCGTCGGTCAGGGCGTCGACGATGGCCGCCTCGGCGGCCCGCTGCAGCGGCATGCCGGCCACGGCCAGGCGCGCGGCCATCACCAGCAACCGGGTGCTGGCGATTTCCTCCAGGTCCTGTTCGGTGAGCCGGCGCAGCGCCTCGGCCAGGTGCACCAGGCGCGCCGCGGTCTCGGCCGTGCAGCCGCTTTCGGCGGCAACGATGCCGCGCTCGACCTCGGGCGCCGGGTACGCGAGGCCGAGCGCCACGAAGCGCTGGCGCGTGCTCGGCTTCAGGCCCTTGAGCAGGTTCTGGTAGCCCGGGTTGTAGCTGATCACCAGCATGAAGCCCGGTGCGGCCGGGATCAGCTCGCCGGTGCGCTCCAGCGGCAGCATGCGCCGGTCGTCGGCGAGCGGATGCAAAACCACGGTCGTGTCCTTGCGCGCCTCGACCACCTCGTCGAGGTAGCAGATCGCGCCTTCGCGCACCGCGCGGGTCAGCGGGCCGTCGCACCAGCGGGTGTCGCCGCCGCTGATCAGGTGGCGGCCCACCAGGTCGGCGGCGCTCAGGTCGTCATGACAGCTGACCGTGATCAGCGGCCGGCCGAGGCGGGCCGCCATGTGCTCCACCAGGCGCGTCTTGCCGCAACCGGTCGGGCCCTTGATCAGCAGCGGCAGCCGGGCCGCGTGGGCCTGGGCAAACAGCGCGCATTCGTCCGCCTGCTCGGCATAGAAGGGGGTGGCGGCCAGGCTGCGGGCGCTCTGCATTTCCATCGCTGCGCTCCTCAGGCCGCCTGCAGGCTGCCGGCCGGCAGTTCGTCTTCATCGGCGCCCGCGCCGATGAAGAAGCTGGCCAGGTAGGTCAGCAGGCCGGCCAGGAACATCACGCCACCGGCGATGCGCACCCAGTAGAAGAAGCGCAGCTGGTCCTGGGTGGCCATGAAGCTCATCGCCCCCTCGCTGGGCATGCGCTGCAGCCAGACCTGGAGGATGCCGGCGCCGGTCAGGGCCAGCACCATCACGCCCATGCCGATGGTCATGATCCAGAAGCTCCACATCTCGAAGCCCTGGGCCCGGCGTGAGTTGGCCTCGCGGCCGCGCAGGATGGGCATGGCATAGCTGATCATGGCGATCACCACCAGCACATAGGCGCCGTAAAAGGCCAGGTGACCATGCGCCGCCGTGACCTGCGTGCCGTGCGTGTAGTAGTTGACCGGGCTCAGCGTGTGGATGAAGCCCCACAGACCGGCACCCAGGAAGCCCATCACCGCGCAACCCACGGCCCACAGCACGGCCGCCTGGTTGGGATGCTCGCGCTTGCGCCGCTGCACCATGTTGAATGCAAACAGCGTCATCATGAAGAAGGGCACGGGCTCCAGCGCGCTGAACACGCTGCCCACCCACTGCCAGTAGCCCGGCAGGCCGATGAAGAAGAAGTGGTGGCCGGTGCCGAGAATGCCGGTCACGAGGGCCATGGTGATGATCAGGTACAGCCACTTGTCGATCACCTCGCGGTCCACGCCGGTGGTCTTGATCAGCACGAAGGCCAGCAGGCCGCCGAGGATCAGCTCCCAGGTGCCTTCCACCCAGAGGTGGACCACGAACCACCAGTACATCTTGTCGCGCACCAGGTTGCTCGGGTTGACGAAGCTGAACAGGAACATCAGCGCCAGCCCCCACAGGCCCATCAGCAGCACCAGGGTGATGGCGGTCTTGCGGCCCTTCAGCACGGTCATGCTGATGTTGAACAGGAAGGCCAGGGCCACGACCACGATGCCGAGCTTGGTGGGCAGCGGCTGCTCCAGGAACTCGCGGCCCATGGTCGCCAGCAGGTCATTGCCGGTGGCCGATGCCAGCGTGGCATAGGGCACCAGCAGATAGCCGAGGATGGTGGCGGCACCGGCTGCGAGGAAGATCCAGAACAGCGCCACCGCCAGCTTGGGGCTCCACAGCTCGGTCTCGGCCTCTTCGGGCACCAGGTAGTAGGCCGAGCCCATGAAGCCCATCAGCAGCCAGACGATCAGCAGGTTCGTGTGAACCATGCGGGCGATGTTGAAGGGCACAAATGGGAAGGCGAGATCGCCGATCAGGTACTGCAGGCCGAGCAGCACGCCGAACACGATCTGGCCCACGAAGAGCGCCAGCGCGCCGGTGAAGTACAGCCGGGCGACCGACTGCGACTTGAACTTGAGTGTTGCGGGTTTCATCTGGTTCAGCCCTCGATGTTGGGAGGCCACTGCTCGGTGTCGACGCCATTGGTCCACTTGAGGAACTGGACCAGGTCTTCGAGCTGCTGCTCATTGAGGTGGAACTGCGGCATCTGGCGCCGACCCGGCGCACCGGTGGGCTGGGCCTGCATCCAGGCCTTGATGAAGTCGGGGCCGCGACGCTTGTAGACATTGCCCAGCTCGGGCGCAAAGTAGGCGCCCTCGCCCAGCAGCGTGTGGCAGCCGATGCAGTTGCGGGTTTCCCAGATGTGCTTGCCGCGCACCACGGCCGGCGTGATCTCGGCCGCCTTGCTGCGTTCAGGAATCTTTCTCTCGGTATCCAGGATCAGCACCGCGAACAGCAGCACGAAGAACAGTGAGCCTCCGTAGAAGATGTTGCGTGCCATCTGGCTGGTGAAGCCACGGGCCATGACAGTCCTTTCGAGCAGACTTGTTTCAGATGGCAGCAGCGTAGGAATTCGGCCGCGGGATTTCCTTGAACCTGGATAAGAAAGTCAGATTTAGAGCGTGCCCTGGTCCGGCTGGCCTGATCCAAGGCCACGCTGCCTGCGTATCAGATGGACGACGCCCGCTGACATTTCGCCCGCCGGCATCCCGCCCGCCGACGGCCTACCCGGAGAGACCTGCATGCAAACCGCCATCACCCTGATCGAGAACGGCCGCCTGCCCGACGGCATCACACGGCTGGGCATCCGGCAACTGCTGAAAGAGCGGCTGGCCGAGGTGGCCAGCGGCGATGCCGTCGCCGTGGCGGAGCAGACCCAGGCCTTCCTGCAGCGCATGCGCGAAAGCCCGCTGGCCCTGCTGCCCGAGAAGGCGAACGAACAGCATTACGAGCTGCCGGCTGCGTTCTTCGCGGCGGTGCTGGGTCCGCATCGCAAGTACAGCAGCGGCTGGTGGCCCTCGGGCGTGGACACGCTGGAAGCCTCGGAGGTCGCCGCCCTGGCCGAAACCTGCAAGCGGGCCGGCCTGATCGACGGCCAGGACGTGCTGGAGCTGGGCTGCGGCTGGGGTTCGCTGACGCTGTGGATGGCCGAGCGCTACCCGAACAGCCGCATCACCGCCCTGTCCAACTCCCATTCGCAGCGCGAGTTCATCGAGGCGCAGCTGCGCGAGCGAAAGCTCACCAACGTGCGCGTGATCACGCAGGATTTCAACGCCTTCGCGACCGAAGCCCAGTTCGACCGCATCGTCTCCATCGAGATGTTCGAGCACCTGCGCAACTGGCCGCGCGCCTTTGCCCAGATCGCGACCTGGCTGCGGCCCGAGGGGCGCTTCTTCATGCATGTGTTCGCCCATCGCGAGGCGCCCTACCCCTTCGTCGAGAAGGATGCCAGCGACTGGATGAGCCGCTACTTCTTCTCCGGCGGCATGATGCCCAGCGACGACCTGGCCCTGCAATGCCAGGATGACCTGCACCTCGTGCAGCGCTGGCGCTGGGATGGCACGCACTACCAGCGCACCGCCGAGGCCTGGCTCAAGCGCATGGACGCGCAGCGCAGCACGCTGATGCCGCTGTTCGACGAGGTCTATGGCGCCGAAGCCAAGCTGTGGTGGAACCGCTGGCGCCTGTTCTTCCTGGCCGTGGCCGAGCTGTTCGGCTATCGCCAGGGCCAGCAATGGTGGGTCAGCCATTACCTGTTCGAGAAGAACAAGTCCAGTCAGGCATGAGCATCACTCAAGCCCTGCAAGTCCTGCTGCCCGGCTTCGTGCTGGCCCTGCTCGCCTGGGGCGCCAGCGTCAGGCAGCGGGACGCGAGCCTCGTGGACCGCTTCTGGTCCTGGCTGGTGATGGCGCCGGTGCTGGCCCTGGCGTTCGGTGGACCCGCGCTCGATGCCCGTGGCCTGATCATCCTGGCGCTCGGCCTGCTGTGGGCCGCCCGGCTGAGCCTCTTCATCAGCTGGCGCAACTGGGGCCATGGCGAGGACCGGCGCTACGCGGCGATACGCCAGCGCAACGACCCCGGCTTTGCGCTGAAGAGCCTGTACCTGGTGTTCGGCCTGCAGGCGGTGCTGGGCTGCATCGTGGCCCTGCCCCTGCTGGCCGGCCTGCACGACGCACGACCGCTCTCCTGGCTCGATGGCATCGGCGCTGTGCTCGCCTTGGCGGGCATCACCTGCGAGGCCCTGGCCGACGCCCAACTGGCCCGCTTCCGCGCCGACTCGAGCAACCGGGGCCGCGTGATGGACCAGGGCCTGTGGCGCTACTCGCGCCATCCCAACTACTTCGGCGAAGCCTGCGTGTGGTGGGGCCTGTGGCTGTTGGTGCCCACGTGGTGGACGCTGGTCTCACCGCTGCTGATGAGCTTTCTGCTCCTGCGCGTCTCCGGCGTGGCCCTCCTGGAGCAGGACATTGCCGAGCGCCGTCCCGAGTACGCGCGCTACCTGGCCACGACCAATGCCTTCTTCCCGGGTCCGCCGAGAAAGCTGCCGCGATGAGCACCATGAAACCCGCATTGATCCTGCTGGCTGCCCTGCTCGGCACCGCCGCACAGGCGCAGGAGCAGGTCTGGGACTTCGAGGTGCGGCTCGATGGAAAGCCCATAGGCAATCACCGCTTCACGCTCAAGCAGCAGGGTGAGGAGCAGGTGCTCAGCACCCGCGCGGCCTTCGAGGTTCGCTTCCTGGGCCTCGTTGTCTACCGCTACCAGCACGAGGCCACCGAGCGCTGGCGCGGCGACTGCCTGAGCCGCATGGATGCCAGCACGCAGGATGATGGCAAGCCGAGCCGCGTGCAGGCTCGCAGCGAGGCCGAGGGCCTGCGCGTCGAGGTCCAGGGCAAGCCGCCTGCACCAGCCCTCAGTGGCTGCGTGATGAGTTTCGCCTACTGGAACCCCGCCCTGCGCACGCTGGCGCCGACGCGCCTGCTCAACTCGCAGAACGGCCGCCTCGAAACCGTGCAGCTCGCGCGCCTGCCGGATGCAGCGGTCGAGGTGCGCGGCAAGGAGCAGTCGGCCCAGCGCTGGCGCCTGAGCGGCGTCGACGCTCCGATCGAACTTTCGTACTCACCCACCGGCGACTGGCTGGCCCTGGACTCCCAGGTGCGCGGCGGTCGCATGCTTCAATACCGATTGCGCTGACATCATGACCACCAAACCCCGCCAGTTGCTGACCGCCTACGCCACCTGCGCCGGCGGTTTTTTGCTGCTCGACGCCTGCTGGCTGACGCTGATGGGTGAGCGCCTGTACCGGCCCGCGCTAGGCAGCCTGATGCGCACCGATATCGACTGGCTGGCAGCGGCCTTGTTCTATGTGATCTACCTGGCCGGCATCGTCGGCTTTGCCGTCGCGCCCGCACTCGCCGCAAAAAGCGGCCGCACGGCGCTGCTGCGCGGTGCGGCATTCGGCTTCATCTGCTACGCCACTTACGACCTGACCAACCAGGCCACGCTCGTGGGCTGGGCCTGGCATGTGACGCTGGCCGACCTGGCCTGGGGCAGCAGCGCCACGGCACTCGCGGCGCTGCTCGGCTGGCGCGTGGCGCGCGCCTCAGATACCGATCAGTGAACCGAAGGTCCGGGCCACCCGGCTCTCGAACACCAGGCGGCCGCTGACCGCCGCCAGGCACACGCATTCACCACCCGGCTCCACGGCCGGCTGATGCAGGATGCTGTCGTCGGTGGCATCGAAGTCACCGGCCGAGAACAGCGCGCGGCCGTCGTGGAAGCTGCCGTGCAGCACCTGGGTCAATTCGCTGTCGCTGTGCGTGTGGCGGGCCAGCAGCTTGCCGGCACCAATGCGCAGCAGGATCACATTGGCCTGCAGGTCCCAGGGGAGCGTGACGCGGCTGAAGCGCATGCCGGGCGCCATCCAGCGCCAGGGGCCGATGGCACAGCCTTCCATCGCGCGAGGCCAGGCCCGCCCTTCCGGCAAGGCCGCGCGGCGCAGCGGCGTGGGCCGGTGCGGCGGCGGCGTTTCGGGCGCGTCGATGGCGCTCAGCGCGCGGCTCAGCGCGTCTTCGGCCAGCGCGGTCGGCTCCAGCTGCTCCAGCAAGACACCGCCCAGCACGTCGAAACTGCGCAGCCGCTCACGGCATTGCTCGCAGTGCTCGGCATGGGTGGCCAGCACCAGGGCCGAGCCGCTGTCCAGGCGGCCGGCCGCCTGGGCCATCAACAGGGAATCATCGGGATGGTGGCGGATCATGGTGCTTCGGCGCCGTCGATCAGGCGGCGCAAATGGTTCAGGGCCAGGCGGATGCGGGACTTCACCGTGCCCAGCGGAATGCCAAGCATTTCAGCGATCCGCGCATGCGGCTGATCATCAAAGTAGGAGAGCTGTATCACCTGGGCCTGCTCGGCAGTGAGCTGCACCATCGCCGCGCGCACCCGTCGCTCGCGCCGCTGCGCATGCAGGGCCTCGTCGGGTGGCGGCGCCAGGTCGGGCAATTCGGCCAGTGCGGCTTCGTCCAGTTCCTGCGTCGGCAGGCCCTGGCGGCGCAAGAGGTCAACCCGCAGGTTGCGGGCAATCGTGAAGATCCAGGTCGAGGCACCGGCCTGCGCCGGGTCGAACTGCGCGGCCTTGCGCCAGACCTTGACCAGGGCTTCCTGCGCCAGCTCCTCGGCCTGGGTGTCGCTGCTGCCGGAGCGCATCAGCCAGGTCTTGAGACGGGGCGCGAAATGCGTGAACAGCGTTGCGAAGGCCGCGCGCTCGCCTTGCGCCACCGCCAGCAGCAGCGCATCGAAGTTTTCGGCAGGCGAGGAATTGGCAGGCTCGGCAGGCGACATCACGACGGTCAGATGTGGCCGACCTGGCTGCGGTGGAGGAGACTGTCTCACGGCGATCATGGGCCCTGATACGCGAAGACGGCCGGATTAGATCATGAGCGATCCAAAAACCGGCTGCTTGCGTAGAAGCCGCAACGCTCCCTATCCAACGAAAGAAAACCGATGCGCGAGACTCCGGCGAGCAAGATCCCAGCGATGCAGGCGGCCGCCGGCCGCGGCCTCGACGTGGCGGTCATCGGCAGTGGCATCTCGGGCCTGTCGGCCGCCTGGCTGCTTTCCCAGCGCCATAGAGTCACGCTTTATGAGGCCGACTCGCGCGCCGGCGGGCACAGCAATACCGTGGACGTGCCGGTGGCCGGCGCCGCACCCCTCGCGGTCGATACCGGCTTCATCGTCTACAACGAGGCGGCCTACCCCAATCTCACGGCGCTCTTCAAGCACCTGCAGGTGCCGACACAGGCGACCGACATGTCGTTCGCGGTCAGCCTGGACGAAGGCGATCTCGAATACTCCGGCTCCGGCCTGTCAGGCCTGTTCGCCCAGCCCGCCAATCTCCTGCGCCCGCGCTTCTGGACCATGCTGCGCGAGCTGGTGCGCTTCTACCGCGAGGCGCCCGCCGACGCCGCCGAGTTCGGCCTCCTGCCGCTGGACAACTATCTCGACCTGCGCGGCTACAGCCGCGCGCTGCGTGACGACCATCTCTATCCGATGGCGGCGGCCATCTGGTCGGCCTCGCCGGCTGCCATCGGCAACTATCCGACCGAAGCCTTCATCCGCTTCTGCGAAAACCATCAGCTCCTGACCCTGGGTCAGCGCGAACCCTGGCGCACCGTGGTCGGCGGCAGCCGCAACTACGTGAGCCGCATGCTTGATGCGATCGGCCCCGGCGTGCGCCTGGGCTGCGCCGCGACCTCGGTGCACCGCAACGGCGAGGGTGCCTGGGTCGGCACCGACCTGTCGGCCGAGCCGCGGCGCTTCGACCATGTCGTGATCGCCACACACGCCGACCAGGCGCTGCGGCTGCTGAGCCGGCCCACGTTCGAGGAACAACAGCTGCTCGGCGCCTTCCGCTACAGCCGCAACCTCGCCGTGCTGCACAGCGATGCCAGCCTGATGCCGCGCCGCCGCCGCGTGTGGTCGGCCTGGAACTATGCTGCCAGCCGCTCGCAGGCCGATGCGCTCAGCGTCACCTACTGGATGAACGCCTTGCAGCACCTGCCGATGGCCCACCCGCTGTTCCTGACGCTCAATCCCACGCGCGAGCCCGGTACCGAGCACCTGATCCGCACCGAGGTCTACGAGCATCCGCAGTTCGACAGCGCGGCCCTGCGCGCCCAGCGCGACCTGTGGAGCCTGCAGGGGCAGCAACGAACCTGGTTCTGCGGCGCCTACTTCGGCTCGGGCTTTCATGAAGATGGCTTGCAGGCCGGCCTCGCCGTGGCGGAAGAGTTGGGCGGTGTGCGCAGGCCCTGGCAGGTTGCCAACGAGTCGGGCCGCATCCCGCTGCGGGCGCGGTCCAGGGTGCCGGCATGACCGTGCGCAGCGCGATCTACGCCGGCCGTGTGAGCCATCAGCGGCTGCGGCCGCTGCGCCATCGGCTGAGCTACCGCGTCTTCTCGCTGCTGCTGGACCTGGAAGAAATACCCGCCCTGGCCAAGCGGCTGCGCTGGTTCTCGCTCGGCCGCTTCAATCTCTTCAGCTTCCATGTGCGCGACCATGGTGACGGCAGCGACCGGCCGCTGCGTGAGCAGATCGAACAGGAGCTCGCCAAGGCCGGATTGCCGCTGGGCGGTCGCATCGACCTGCTTTGCACGCCGCGCATGCTGGGCCATCAGTTCAATCCGATCTCGGTCTACTTCTGCCATCGGCCGGATGGTGCACTCCAGGCCATGGTCTACGAAGTGCACAACACCTTTGGCGAGCGCCACAGCTACCTGATCCCGCTGCGCGAAGCCGTGCAGCCCGGAGAGACCATCGTCCAGCACTGCGCCAAGGCATTCCATGTCTCGCCCTTTCTCGGCATGGACATGCAGTACGAGTTTCGTACGCAAACGCCGGATGAGGCCCGCCTGAGCCTCTCCATCAATACCCGCGACGCCGACGGCCCGATGCTGGTGGCGCACTACGCGGCACAAGCCCGGCCATTGACCGACAGCGCCTTGCTGCGCTTGTGTGCCACGCATCCGCTGATCGGACTCAAGGTCGTTGCCGCCATCCATTGGGAGGCGCTGCGGCTCTGGTTCAAGAAAGCCCCCCTGTATCGCCACCGGGCCGCCAGCGGCGCCGCCTACACCCTCGTGGAAAGCAAAGAAGCATGATGAACACATCGATCACCTCGGCACGGGCGCCGGTGGCGGGCCGCCGCCCGGTCTCCTGGGTCGCGCGGCCCCTGCATGGCTGGGCCCGCGAGGCATTGAGCAAGCTGCTGACGCGGCTGGTCGCAGGATCCATCACCATCGAACTGCCGGACGGCACCCGACTCGATGCCCATGGCACGCAAGCCGGCCCTCACGCGGTGCTGCATCTCTCGCGCTGGCGCCCGCTGCTGCGCCTGTTCACGCAGGGCGACCTGGGCCTGGCCCGCAGCTACCGCGACGGCGACTGGACGAGCCCCGACCTCACCGCCCTGCTCGAACTGGGCATTGCCAATGACTCGAGCTGGGGCGATTCGCTGGTCGGCACGTCGCTGGTGCGCAAGGGCCTGAGCTTTCTGCATGCGAAGAACGCCAACACCCGCCGCGGCAGCCGTCGCAACATCGCCGCGCACTACGACCTCGGCAACGCCTTCTATGCCCAGTGGCTGGATCCGTCGATGCTGTATTCCAGTGCGCTCTACAAGCAGCAGGCCCAGACACTGGAACAAGCCCAGGCCGCCAAGCTCGAGCGCATCTGCGACCTGCTCGACCTGCAATCACTGCCACCCGGCGCCCGCGTGCTGGAAATCGGCTGTGGCTGGGGCGCATTGGCAGTGGCGATGGCGCAGCGCAGCGATGTGCATGTGACGGCGCTCACGCTGTCCAAGGAACAGCTCGCGCATGCGCAGGAGCGTGTGGAGCGCGCCGGTTTGAGCGACCGCATCGAGCTGCGCCTGCAGGACTATCGCGACGTGCAAGGCCAGTTCGACCGCATCGTCTCCATCGAGATGATCGAGGCCGTGGGCGAGCGCTACTGGCCGGTCTACTTCGATACCTTGCGCAACCGGCTGAAGCCGGGCGGCCATGCGGTGCTGCAGGCGATCACGATTGACGACGAGGTGTTCAAGCAGTACCGCCTGACGCCGGACTTCATCCAGACCTTCATCTTCCCCGGCGGCATGCTGCCCAGCGTGGCGGCGCTGCACGAGCAGGCGGCGCGGGTCGACATGAGCCTGGTCAGCAATGAAGCCTTCGGCTCCAGCTATGCGCGCACGCTGGAGGCATGGCGCGAGCGCTTCTTCGCGCAATGGAGCGAGATCGAACCGCTGGGCTTCGACGCCGAGTTCAAGCGCCTGTGGCACTACTACCTCTGCTACTGCGAAGCGGGCTTCAACACCGGCCGGGTGGACGTCCACCTTCTGACGCTGCGCGGGCGATAAGGCCTCAGCCGCGCGCGTAGAACAAGGCGCTCATCACGAGGCCGGTGGCAATGACGACGCCGCGCACCCAGGCGACGGACATCCGCTTGGCCAGCCGCGCGCCGGCAAAGCCCCCGGCCGTGGCTGCGGCCATCATCAGGAGGCCGGGCTCCCAGGCAATCGCACCAGCCAGCACAAAGGCTGCCACCGACAGCCAGGAGAGCACCAGGGAATTGAGGTTCTTCAGCGCGTTGACGCGATGCAGATCGGACTCGCCGGTCAGCAGGTAGAGCGCCATCAGGAGAATGCCCAGGCCGCCGTTGAAGTAGCCGCCGTAGATGGCCACCAGCAGGAGGCCCGGCGTGCGCCAGCGTGCCAGGTCTTGCCCCTGCCCCAGCCGCTTCAGGAGCCAGGGCCCCAGAGCGAACATCAGGGTAGCGAACAGGAGCAGCCACGGCACCAGGCCAGAGAACAGCTTGCCCGGCGTGATGAGCAGGAGCAAAGCGCCGGCCACGCCGCCCAACGAGGCGATCAGGCCCTCACGCCACAGCCGCTGGCGCGGCATTGCGTTCAGCTCGGACCGAAAGCCCAGCGTGCTGCCAAAGTAGCCCGGGCTGACGGCCAGCGCACTGGTGGCATTGGCCGAAATCGGCGGCACGCCGCAGAAGACCAGGGCCGGGAAGGTCAGGAAGCTGCCGCCGCCGGCAATCGCATTGAGCACGCCGGCAGCAAAGGCAGCGCCGGCGAGCAGCGCGGCTTCAGCCGGCAGCATCCAGCGGGAAGCGTGTGCAGCCCAGGCGGGTCGAGACGTCGCGGCTGGCGTCCTGCAGCATCTTGACGATCTCGGGCTCGCGCGCCTCGTCGTAGCGGAAGGTCGGGAAGGAGACGCTCATGCCGGCAATCGGCTGGCCCAGGCGGTCGAAGATGGGCACGCCGAGGCAGCGGATGTGGTCGTCGAATTCCTCGCGGTCTTCGCCAAAGCCCTGGGCCTTGACGCGCTGCAGCTCGGCCAGGAAGGCGGCCGGCTCGACGATGGTCTTGTCGCGGAAGCGCTTGAACTCGGCGCCCTTCAAGACACGGTCGCGGCGCTCCGGGTGCTCCCAGGCCATCAGCACCTTGCCGATGGCCGTGCAGTGGATGGGCGCCCGGCGGCCGACGCGCGAGTACATGCCCAGCATGTGGCGCGAATCGACCTTGTGCACATAGATGATCTCGCTGTCGATCAGCGTGCCCAGGTGAACCGTCTCGCCGGTGGCGTCGGCCAGCATCTGCATGTGGTGCTTGGCCAGGTCGATCAGCTCCGGATACTGCAGCGCCCTGGCGCCCAGCTCGAAAGCGCGCATGGTCAGGCCGTAGCGCTCGCTGCCGGCTTCCTGGCGCACATAGCCCAGGGTCATCATGGTCTGCAGGAAGCGGTAGACCGTGGCCTTGGGCATGGCC
Source organism: Paucibacter sp. JuS9 (assembly GCF_044043925.2). Taxonomy (NCBI): domain Bacteria; kingdom Pseudomonadati; phylum Pseudomonadota; class Betaproteobacteria; order Burkholderiales; family Sphaerotilaceae; genus Roseateles; species Paucibacter sp. JuS9. The sequence continues at coordinate 942,720 of NZ_CP194172.1, read as the reverse complement.
AGGCGCACCGACAACTCGGAAATGCCGGTGTCGCGCTGCTCGGACAAGGCCTGCAGGATCGCGAACACCTTGAGAACCGCGGCCACCGACTCCGGCTGCTGCTTGCTGACGTCAATCGAATCGTCGTCCATGCGTTTTGATTTCTTCGGTCTGGTGTTTCAAACAATCTGGCTAGTCTAAGGCCTTGCCAAGGTCACTCCGGCTGGAGTTTCCCCGCGCCCGCGCCGGCCCGGACCTTGGCCGCGACCTGTTCGGCCGGATCCAAGGGCAGGTGCAAAGTGGGCGCCCAACCGACATCGCCACTGACCGTGGCAGCCGGGTTGGCCGCGCGCAAGGCGGCCAGCAGGTCGACCGGCTGGCCATTCAGCAGCGAGCCGCGGTCGAAGAAGGCGTCGCCCTTCCAGAGCTTGGCCAGGCGCTGCGGGTCGGCGATGCTCGAGGGCAATTCCCAGACATTGCGCTCGCTGAACACGCGCGACTTCGCGCCCACGCCGATCGAATACTCGAAGGCGTAGTCGCCGTCGGGGCGGCCGACGTAGAGGTTGTTGTAGAGGTGGACCTGGCCCCAGCGCACCCGCGGCGTGCGCGCCTTCACCTGCTCCCAGAGGTTGTGGTGAAAGGTCACGCGCAGCTTGCCTTCGTCCAGCTTCTGGCCGTCGCTGCTGCCGATCAGGTTGGTCTTGTCGTGGTTGCGGAACTGGTTCCAGGACACTGTCACCAGGTCGGATTGCTGCGTGATGTCCAACAGCCCGTCATGACGCTGGACGCGCCGACCCAGCAGCACCGGCTCGCCCGGGTCGGGCCGGCCGCCGTCGTCGAAAGTGCAATGGTCCACCCAGACGCGGCGCGCGCCACGCAGGGTCACGTTGTCGTACTCGCTGTTCCACTCGCCGAACTCGCCGTCCTTGGGGTCCCAGGCGGTGAAGAAGTCGTAGGCGTCCGAGAAGTTCAGGTTGCGGATGATGATGTTCTCGACCTTGCCAAGGAACAGGCCACCGTTGACGAAGCCGGCATCGCTGCCGACGCCGATCAGCGTGGTGTTGGACGGCAGCTGGATGAGGATGCGCGCCGCCTGGTTCTTCACCGAACGGATGCGCGCGGCTTCGAGCGGGCCTGCCAGCGGCTTGCGGCCCCACACGGCAGGGTCGTAGGCCTTGAGGTAGGCAGACAGATCGAAAGCGGGGTCGCGGTAGAACTCGGCCGTCACCGGCTTGTTCTGGTCATCGACATTCAGGTCGATGCGGCCGCGGACCTTGATGATCTTGGGATGGCTGCCGAAGGCCCGCAAAGCGTTGACCAGCTCGAGCCGGTTGCGGACCTCGACGATGCGCTCCGGCTTGGCCTGCGAGCCGCCGGTCACGCCTTCTGCGGCGCCCCAGCCATCATTTGGCGCGAGCGTTTCATGATCCAGCGCCGGCAGCGGCTTGTTGCGGTATTCGCTGAAGCGGTTGGCGGCCTCGCCGGTGGCAGCGAAGGGGCGGCGCGAGGTCGAAGCGCTCCAGCCGCCGAGATGCGCGCCGAGCAGGCTGTCGCGTATCAGGGCCTGGCCGTTGGGCGATTCGCCAGCTTTCCAGGCGCCCTTGGCGACGCCGGCGTCCCAGGCGCGGCCGAGCGAAATGCTGCCCGGCTTCAAGCCGGCTTCACCGACCAGGCGACTGGCGTTGATCAAGAGTCCCAGCCGCTGGCCCGGCGCTGTGCTCGGTGCCAGCACATGGCCTCCGCTGCCCGGCACGCGACGACCGGCGCGGCTGACGATGGTGGATGCGTCGATCACCAGCTGTGCATTGCCGAAGATGAAATCCACATCGCCGCTGATCAGGCTCCGGCTCACCAGCACGCGCGCCAGGCTGTCCTTCGGCGCTCGCACGAAGAGTGTGTCCTGGTGGCTGGTCAGCCGCACGTTCTCCATCTGAAGCTGGTCGCCCTCGGTCATCAGCGCCACGGCCTGCGCGCCGCCGCTTTCGCTCACGCCGGCCGGATAGCCCTGGCCATCGCGCACGGCTTCCATCGCGTCGTTGGCAATGCTCAGGTGCGCCAGTTGCGCCGCATCGCTGAAGATCGCGACGCTGGCGCTGCCGGCCGTGCCATAGAAGGCCGCCGACAGGTCGGGCGTGCAGGGGTTGGCGGGCTCGCCGACCTTCTTGGGTTCATTGGCGTAGTGGCCCTGGACGATGGTCGCCGCCGCCGGGTCGGCGGCATTGCCATAGAGCGTGAACGGAACCTTGGCCTTCACGCAGATCTGCTCGCGGTAGACGCCATCTTTCAGCTGGATGTAGACGCGCCGTGCGCTCGTGCCCTTGGCCGGCAATGCATCGAGCGCGGCTTGCAGCGTGCGGTGCGTGCCGCTGCCGTCAGCCGCGACAACGAAGTCTGCCTTCCAGGCCGACGCGTCGCCCAGCGGCGCCGGCTGCCAGTCGCCGAGGTAGTCGGCCACGCGGTAACGCAAGGCTTCGGCATCGCTCATCTGCGGACGCTCTTGCGCCATCGAGAGGCCGCTCAACAGCGCCAGTGCGAGCAGGCCCGTCTTCATGCCAAATCCACCAGATAGAGCGCGGGCTCGCCCTCTTCCTTGTCGCAGCTGAACAGCACTTGCTTGCCGTCAGGCGTGAAGCTCGGATGCGGATGCGTGACCTGGCGGCTCTGCTTGTAGACGTCCCAGCCGCTGTCGTGCCGCGCGATCGGCCGCGTCGTGCCGGCCTTGATGTCGAACAGATGCAGGTACGGGTCGCCGATCAGCATCTCGTTGCTGGCCGAGCTGTCGTTGCTCACCTTGCCGCAACCGTCGCCAACGATCAGGCTGCCATCAAAGTTGCTCATCAGGTGCGAGCACTGCGGCATGACGGTCAGCACCTTGTTTTCCAGCGTGACCGGATCGAGGCTGCAGATCCAGCGCTCGGGCGAGCTGTGGTTGTAGGACACATAGATCATCGCGCTGCCGTCCGGCACCCAGAACTCGTGCGTGCAGCTTTCGCCGTCCTTGTGTTCCTTGCCGCAGCGGCGGTTCGTGCCGTCTTCGTTGATGAACCACATGCGCGCATCGATCAGGTCGTGCGGACCCTCGTGGCAATAGGCCACGGTGTTGTCGTCGAACGGGCGGTATTGCGGATGGCCCAGCCAGCCGCGCTGCTCCAGGATCACCGTCTGCTGACCCGTTGCGATGTCCACACTGAAGAGCCGGCAGCGCGGCTTCTTGTGGAACATCTCATTGAACTTCTGCCAGGTGTTCAGGGGGAACCAGTCGTCCGCATGGATTTCGATGCCGACTATTTTTGTGCAGGCGCTGTTGCTCACCCAGGTGCCGTAACCCACCCAACCTTGCGGCACGGTGTAGACGACCTCTTCCGCGAGATCGTCCAGCGAGAGACGGATCAATTGCCGCTCGGCACGCACGAAGTACAGGTGCTTGTCGTCGGGCGAGAGAAAGCCGCCGAAGGTGTTCTCACCGGGCTGGTCGGTCAGCTGCGTGGCAACCTGCGTTTCCAGGTCCAGCAAGTGGTAGTTCCAGTTCGGGCTGGCGGGGTTGCCAATGTTTGGTCCGAACTCTCCGCCGAAGATCAGCTTCTTGCCGTCGTTGGTGAAGCACTTCTGATAGAAGTAGTTGCGATGGCAGGTCACGTCCAGCGGCGTCAGGCGCGTGACGCGCGCGCCGGTATCCGGGTCGACGCTGGTTTCGAACTTCAGCTGGCGTTGGGTGGCTTTCATGGCTTCACTCACTTGATTCGTTTCAACAAGGCATTGCCTTCTTCGACCAGGCGCCGTGCGGCCTCCTCGTCGGTGGTCTTGCCATAGGCGACGGTCTCGAAGACCTCGCGCATGAACTTGTGCAGCCGCGCATGCTCGAAGAGCTTGGCCGGCACCGGCACCTGGCCCGCGTCGCGCTGCTGTTTGATCTGGTGATGCGCGGCCAGCTCCAGTGGCGGCAGCTTGTTGGCTTGCGCCAGCACCTCGAACTGCGCCTTCGCGGCCGGCACGCCGCGGGTCTTGCCCAGGAGGCGGATCGCATCCGGATCGGTCAGCAGGAAGTTGATGAAGCGCGCGGCCAGCTCGCCGTGCCGGGTGTTGCGGCCCATGGCCAGCATCACGGTCGGCCGGCCGAACATGCCGGTGCCCTTGGCGCCAGGCTGGACCAGGAAGTCGCCAAGCACCATCTTCTGGTTCTTGTCCAGCGTCGCGGCGCGCAGCGGGATGGTCGAGTCCCAGGTGAAGTTGCCGGCCCAGTTGCCGACCACCCAGTCCTGCTGCTGCTCGGTGGGCTTTTCGGCGCCGCCCAGGCTGGCGCGCAACGGCAGCGGCGTGGCCACATGCTCGGCGATCAGGCGGCGGTAGAAGCGCACCCATTCCAGCGCGGCTTCGGGGCTCATTGCAACGCGTGGCGCCGAAGGGTCCACATAGGGCGTGCCGTACTTCTGCTGCACCCAGGTCTGCGACAGCAGAATCATGTCGTAGAGCTCGCCGTCCAGCGGGTAGGCCTGGTCGCCCAGCTTTTCCTTGAACACCCGGCCAGCGTTGAAGAGGTCGTCCCAGGTCTTGGGCAGGCCCAGGCCGGCACGCTGGAAGGCCGCCACGTTCCACAGGAACACGCGCGCCGTAAAGGCGGAAGGCAAGGCATTGAGCTTGCCTTCGACGCGGCCCGAATCGAGGTCTTCCGCGCTGAACTGGTTCAAGGCGATGTGGCGGCTGTACTGGCCGAGGTCCGCAAAGCCGCTGCCGCGCTTGGAGAACATCGCCAGCCAGGCCCAGTTGATCTGCATGATGTCCGGCTCGGAGCCGCCGGCAATCTGCGTGGTCAGGCGCTCCAGATAGCCGTTGAAACCCATGTACTCGGCCTTGATCTTGAGGCCGGGGTTCTGGCGTTCGAAAGCGGCGATGGCCTTGAGCGTGGCCTCATGCCGCCCTGCCCCACCCCACCAGGCAAAGCGAAGCACGGTTTCGGCCGAGTCCTGCCCGGAGCGTGAGCAGGCCGCCAGCGGCAGGCTGGCCAGCGCGGCGGTGAAATTTCTGCGCTGCATCGCTCAGCCTCGGGGCAGCAAGGTGGCGCCGCCCTCGTCGGCCTCGAACAGGTGGCAGCGTTCCATCTGCAGATGCAGCTCCAGCGCCGAACCGCGCTCGCGGCGGTCGATGTCGCCGATCTGGTCGGCCGGCACGCGCGTGCTCATCGCCACCTCACCCAGGTCGAAGTGGACATAGACCTCCGAGCCCATGTGCTCGCAGAAGCGCAGCTTGGCCGGCACGACCAGGGTGTCGCCTTGAGGGCGCGGCAGCACGCCAATGTGTTCCGGTCGAAGTCCAAATTTCACCGGCCCCAGGCGGCCGTTCAGGCGTAGCGACCTGGATGCGGGCAGCGGCAGTATCTGGCCACCGATACGCACACCCACTCGGCCGTCGCCCTGCGCGATCAGCTCGGCGTCGTTGATGTTCATCTCGGGCGAGCCGATGAAACCGCCGACAAAGGCATTGGCCGGATGCTCATAGAGCGCCGTCGGCGTATCGACCTGCTGGATACGGCCTTCCTTCAGCACGCAGATGCGCTCGCCCATGGTCATGGCCTCGACCTGGTCGTGCGTCACGTAGATGCTGGTGGCCGGCTGGCCCGAGTCGCGCAGCGTGCGGTGCAGTTCGGTCAGGCGCACGCGCATCGAGGCGCGCAGCTTGGCGTCGAGGTTGGACAGCGGCTCGTCGAACAGGAAGACCTCGGGCTTCTTGACGATGGCGCGGCCCACGGCCACGCGCTGAGCCTGGCCGCCGCTCAGCTGCTTGGGATAGCGGTCCAGCAGATGCTCCATCTCCAGCAGCTTGGCGGCATGGCGCACGCGGGCATCGACCTCGGCCTTGGGCGTGTTCGCGAGCTTCAGGCCGAACGCCAGGTTGTCGTAGACCTTCATGTGCGGGTACAGCGCATAGTTCTGGAACACCATGGCGATGCCGCGCTGTTTTGGCGCCAGCTCGTTCACGCGCTTCGCGCCGATCTGCAGGTCGCCGCCGGAGATGCTCTCCAGGCCGGCAATCATGCGCAGCAAGGTGCTCTTGGCGCAGCCCGACGGGCCCACGAAGACCATGAACTCGCCGTCCTTGATTTCCAGGTCCACGCCATGCACGGCCTTGAAGCCGTTGGGGTAGACCTTCTCGATTTTCTTCAGGCTCAGATGGGCCACGTCTTGTCTCCTGGATTCTCTTTTCCTACGGCGCCGGCACCGGCTGCGGTTGTCAGGCCGCCTGCGCGCCCGCGGCTCACATCAGGCCGGCCAAGGCGCTTCATCCCTTCACCCCACTGGACGTGGCGCCTTCGATGAAGTGGCGCTGAGCGGCGAAGAACACCGCCACCGACGGGATCAGGGCCACCACCGAGATCGCAATCACATTGGCCCACTCGACTTCCTCGGTGGCGCCGATGCTCATCTTCAGCGCCAGCGACACCGGGTATTTCTCGACCGAGGCCAGGTAGATCAGCGGGCCCATGAAGTCGTTCATCGTCCAGATGAACTGGAAAACGATCACCGAGATGATGGCCGGCTTGAGCATCGGCACGATGATGTGCCAGAGCAGCTGCAGCGCGTTGCAGCCGTCGATCTGTGCCGCCTCTTCCATATCGCGCGGAATGCCGCGCAGGAACTGCACCAGCATGAAGACAAAGAAGGTGTCGGTGGCGAAGGCCGAAGGCACGATCAGCGGCAGGTAGCTGTCCAGCCAGCCCAGCTCGCGGAACATCAGGTACTGCGGCAGCCGCAAGACGATCAGCGGCAGCATCATGGTGCCGACCATGATCGAGAACAGCAGCTTCTTGCCGTAGAACTCGAAGCGCGCGAAGGCATAGGCCACCAGCACGCAGGAAACAAGCGTGACGATGATGCGCGGAATCGTGATCAGGAAGCTGTTCAGGAAGTAGGTCGCGAACGTGTACTCGGTGCTGGTCTTCCAGCCCTTGGCAAAGGCCGAGAAATCAAACCTGCTGGGCCAGAAGCCCACCTCGGTGAAGATCTCGGTATTGCTCTTGAACGAGGCGCCGACCAGCCAGATCAAGGGATACAGCATCACGATGGCCACAGCGCCCAGCGCCAGATAGCGCAGCCACTTGTTGCCCTGGTCGCGGCCAAGAGTGAGGGGCTCGCTCATCACTTGCCTCCCTTCTCGCCGGAGTAGAAGACCCAGTACTTGCTGCTCCAGAAGGAGAGGCCGGCAAGACCTGCCACCAGGGCGAACAGCACCCAGGAGAGGGCCGCGCCGTAGCCGAGGTTGAAGAAGCGGAAGCTCTGGTCGTAGATGTAGAGCGCCAGCACGTACGTCGAGCTGAGCGGCCCGCCTTCGGTGATCAGGTAGGGGCCGTTGAACTCCTGGAAGGCCTGGACCATCTGCATGATCATGTTGAAGAAGATCACCGGCGTGATCAGGGGCACCGTAATCTTGAAGAACTGCTGGCGCTTGCTGGCGCCGTCGCATTCGGCCGCTTCATAGAGCGAGACCGGCACGTTCTGCAGCGCTGCCAGGAAGATCACCATGGCAGAGCCGAACTGCCAGGTGAAGAGCAGCACGATGGTCCACATCGAGAAATGCTCGTCGGCCAGCCAGGGGATCGGGTCCATGCCGAGCTGCGTGAGGATCAGGTTGACCAGGCCGTTCTTCGAAAAGATGAAACGCCACAGCACCGCCACGGCGATCGAGCCACCGAGGATGGACGGCAGGTAGAAAGCCGAGCGGAAGAAGTTGATGCCACGCAGCTTGAAATTCAGCACATGCGCAATGAAAAGCGCAAAGCCGACCCGGAAGGGCACGGCCAGGATGGCGAAGGTCAGCGTGACACCCAGCGACTTGCGGAACAGCGGGTCGCTGGCGACCAGCTCCTTGTAATTCTCCAGACCGATGAACTGCGGCGGGTCGATCAGGTCGTACTGCGTGAAGCTCAGGGCCAGGCTGGCCACGAAGGGAAAGAGCTTGAACAGCAGCACGCCCAGCACGAACGGCAGGACGAACAGGAAGCCCAGCTTTTTGTTCTCGTACATGTCACCGTGTCTCCGGCGGTGTGAGAGCGCCCGGACTCTGCGGCCCGGGTCGTTCAATCAAGAGGGAATTCAGCGAGCGAGCCAGCCGCCGTCGACGGCGACGGTGTAGCCGTTGACGTAATCGGATGCCTTCGAGGCCAGGAACACCACCGGCCCGGCCAGATCATCCGGCGTGCCCCAGCGGCCGGCCGGGATGCGCTCGAGGATGGAGGCGTTGCGACCCTCGTCCGCGCGCAGGGCGGCCGTGTTGTTGGTGGCCATGTAGCCGGGGGCGATGGCGTTCACATTGATGCCGTGCGAGGCCCATTCATTGGCCATCAGGCGGGTGATGCCCATCACGCCGCTCTTGCTGGCCGTGTAGGAGGGCACGCGCACGCCGCCCTGGTAGGACAGCATCGAGGCCACGTTGATGATCTTGCCGCCCGAGCCCTGGGCCATGAACACCCGAGCCACGGCTTGCGAGAAGAAGAACACCGTCTTCAGGTTCAGGTCGATCACATCGTCCCAGTCCTTCTCGCTGAACTTGATCGCATCCTCCCGGCGGATGATGCCGGCGTTGTTCACCAGGATGTCGACCCGGCCGCCAAAGGCCTTGGCCTGCTCCACGAGGCCTTCCAGGCAGCTGATGTCCGAGAGATTGGCGCGCAGGTCCAGGAAGCGACGGCCCAGGGCCTCGACCTGCTGGCGGGTTTCATCCGGCTCGGACACGTTCACGCCCACGATGTCGGCGCCGGCTTGCGCCAGCGCGCGGGCCATGCCCTGGCCCAGGCCGGTATTGCAGCCGGTGACGATGGCCACGCGGCCCTTCAGGTCGAAGCTGTCAAGAATCATGATGGTGGTCGTCCTTGTATGCGCTGCTTGTCCAGCGGCAGAATGTTTAATGAAAAGGCGTTTCGAAACGCGAATGCCGCTAGCCTAACGCAGCTCCGGGCTTTCCCGGAATAATGGTTTCCATTTAGTGAACCGCTGTTTCAAATCTTTCCGGCGAAGCTATAGTAGCCACGGATCGATGTTCCACCAAGGCCATTTGCCGGGCGCTCAAGCTCTTGAGCAGTCCGGGCCGCCGGGAGGAACTTGCACCACCGTGCAAAGCAGGAGATTTCAGATGACCCACTACTACGACAACAACGACACCCCCTGGACCGAGCTGGGCGACGGCATCCGCCGCAAGATCGTGGGCCACACCAGCCAGCTGATGTCGGTGCTGGTGCACTTCGACAAGGGCGCCATCGGCACACCCCACGCACATGATGTGCATGACCAGATCGCCTTCGTGATCTCGGGCTCCTTCGAAGCCGAGGTCGGTGGCGAGAAGAAAGTTTTGCGAGTGGGCGACGCCTTTGTCGCCCCCCATCACACGCAGCACGGCGTGGTTGCCCTCGAAGCGAACAGCGTGCTGCTGGACCAGTTCTCCCCGCCGCGGGAGGACTACCTCTGAATCAAGAGCGCTGGGCGGCACTGCAGCCGGCCCGTGCATGAAATCGAGCGGCGCCCTGCGTGCGCCCCAGCCCCGCAGCCGTCACCCGGGCACAGACCCGGGACACGGATGGACTAGCCGCCTCGCGCCAACAGACAAGTGGGCGCCCGTATGAAGACATCACAGGAGACAAGCAAATGCAGAAGTTCAACCGACAGGCTCCGCGCCTGAGCAAGCTCGCAGCCTGCCTGCTGGGCACGACCTCGCTGATCGCGAGCGCCCAGACCGCTGCCCCGGCGCCCGCCGCCGCCGCGTCCGCCCCAGAGGCCAAGACCGCGCAGCTCGAAACCGTGGTCGTCAGCGGCCTGCGCGGCGCCCTGGAAAGCGCCCTGCGCAAGAAGCGCGACGAGACCGGCATCGTGGACGTGATCAAGGCCGAGGACATTGGCAAGTTCCCCGACACCAACCTGGCCGAGTCGCTGCAGCGCATGCCCGGCGTGGTGATCGACCGTGACGCCGGCGAAGGCCGCCAGATCACCGTGCGCGGCCTGGGCGGTGACTTCACCCGCACCCGCATCAACGGCATCGAAGGCCAGACCGCCAGCGGCGGCACCGACAGCTCCGGCGGCAGCAACAAGACCCGGACGATGGACTTCAACGTCTTTGCCTCCGAGCTGTTCAATTCGGTGACGCTGCGCAAGAGCTCGGCCGCCGAAGTGGACGAAGGCTCGCTCGGCGCCGTGGTGGACCTGCAAACCACCCGCCCCTTCGACCTGAAGGGCTTCACCGCCGCCGGTTCGCTCAAGGGCAGCTACAACGACCTGTCGGGCAAGACCACGCCGCGCGTGGCCTTCCTGGTGGCCGACACCTTCGCGGACCGCAAGATCGGCCTGCTGCTCTCGGGCGCCTATTCCAAGCGCAGCATCCTGGAAGAAGGCTTCAGCACCGTGCGCTGGGACAACGGCGTTTCTTCGGGTGGCTGGTGCCCGCCGCAAGGCGCCACCATTGCCCCGGGAACCACGCTGCCTTCCGGCTCCACCGCCACCACCTGCGGCTCGGCCGCCCAAGGCGTGGCCCGCCTGCCCAATACGCCTGAGAACCAGGCCGCCTACCTGCTGGCCAGCACCGCCACCAACTTCCATCCACGCCTGCCGCGCTATGGCCGCCTGACCCATGAGCAGGACCGCCTGGGCCTGACCGGCTCGATCCAGGTGCGCCCGTCCGAGAACACACTCGTGACGCTGGACATGCTGTTTTCCAAGATGAATGCGACGCGCCAGGAAGACTTCCTGGAAGCGATCTCGTTCAGCCGCAACCTGGGTCAAGGCGGCAAGCCGCAAACCAGCGTCCTGGAAACCCAGTACGACGCCAGCGGCCGCCTGCTCTACGGCAAGTACAACGGCGTCGATGTGCGCGCCGAATCGCGCTTCGACGAGCTCTCCACGGTCTACACCCAGCCCACGCTGACGGTGGAACATGATCTCAGCGACAGCGTGAAGTTCACCGGCGTGCTCGGTCGCGCCGACTCGAAGTTCAAGAACCCGATCCAGACCACGACCACCCTGGACGTGGCCAATGTGAACGGCTACGTCATCGACTTCCGCGGCAGCGACCGCCTGCCCTCGATCACCTATCCCTTCGACCCGGCCACCACCGGCGGCAGCTCCTTCGGCATCATCGGCGTGCCCACGGGCGGCGCCACCGCGCTCACCAACGGCACGGCCAGCGAGATCCGCATTCGTCCGCAAGGCACGAACAATCGCAACGAGGTGATGAACCTGAACCTGGCCTGGGAAGCGATTCCCAACAAGCTGACCATCAAGGGCGGCACCAGCTTCAAGAAGTACAGCTTCGAGTCCTATGAGTCGCGCCGCGCCGTCGAAACGATGTACGCACCGGATTCGTTGTCTGGCCTGACGACGATGGTGAGCGGCTTCGGCAAGGGCCAGGACCTGCCGGCCGGCACGATCACGTCCTGGGCAATCCCGAACCTGAACGCCATCGCCTCTCAGTACGACATCTACTGCAACTGCCTGAAGAGCGGCGCGGCAGGTGGCCCCGGCGATTTCAGGCTGACCTCGATCACCAACGGCAATGCCCGCGGCAACAACCGCGCCGTCACCGAGTACGACCGTGGCGCCTTCCTGCAGGCCGACTTCATGACCCGCGTGGCCGACATGAAGGTGCGCGGCAACATCGGTGCCCGCGTGGTCCGTACCGAGGTGATCGCCACCGGCTACCTCGCCACCGGCGGTGGCACGGCCGTGACCGTCAACAAGCAGTACGAGGACATCCTGCCCTCCCTGAACCTGACGGCCGAGCTGAACCCCGAGATGAACTTCCGTTTCGGTGCCGCCCAGGTCATGTCGCGTCCGCCCCTGCAGTTGATGAACCCCGGCGGCAGCATCAGCACCACCGGCACCCTCTCCATCACCACCGGCAACCCGAACCTGAATCCGTTCCGCGCCAACACGCTGGACGCCGGCTTCGAGTGGTACTTTGCCAAGAACTCGCTGCTGGGCATCGGCGCCTTCTACAAGGACATCGGCACCTACATCCAGTCCTCGGTTCAGACGGTCAAGTTCAACGACACCGGCCTTCCGAAGAGCCTGCTGCCGAGCAACTTCTCTGGCGAGGAGCAGTTCGCGCTCAACTCCAGCTTCAACACGCCAGGCGGCAAGCTCAAGGGCGTCGAGCTGAACTTCCAGCAGCCCTTCACCTTCCTGCCGGCCTGGGGCAAGAACTTCGGCACGGTGCTGAACTACACCTACGTGACCTCGAAGATCTCGTACTTCACCTCGGCCACCAGCACGGTGCCCATCGTGGATGACCTGGTCAACATGTCGCCGCGCGCCTGGAATGCGTCGCTGTATTACGACGACGGCACCTTCAGCGCCCGCATCTCGACCTCCAGCCGTTCGGGCTATGTGACCCGCGTGCCAGGCCAGAACAACAACGACGTCGAAGGCAAGAACGGCACCCGCAACGTCGACCTGTCGCTGTCCTACAAGGTCAACAAGAACCTCGACATCTCGTTCGAAGGCGTCAACCTGACCAACCAGGCCAACGACCAGTTCATCAGCCGGGCCCGCGACAGCGTGGTGGTCAACAACGTGACGGGCCGCGAGTTCATGCTCGGCGCACGCTACAAGTTCTGAGCTGCGCCAGCGCGCCAGCAAGCACAGGCCATGGCTCTCGCGAGTCATGGCCTTTTTCAGTTTCCTCACGGCAATCATGATGCGCATCCGAACCCTGGCAGGCCTTGCGGCCGCGCTGCTGATCTCCGGCGCCTCGGCCCAGACCCTGGGCCTGCGCCTCATCCTGGTCGGCGACTCGACGATGGCGCCACGCAGCGGCTATGGCAATGCGCTGTGCGAGCAGTTCCCGCTGCTGGCCTGCCTGAACCTGGCGCGCGGCGGTCGCAGCACCAAGAGCTATCGAGCCGAAGGGCTGTGGAACAGCGTGACGGCGCTGCTGCGCGAAGGTGGCCAGAAGGACCTGGTGCTGATCCAGTTCGGCCACAACGACCAGCCCGGCAAGCCCGGCCGCTCGACCGATCTCGCCACCGAGTTCCCGGTCAACCTCGCAGCCTATGTCGATGAGGTTCGCGCCGCCGGCGGCACGCCGATCCTGCTCACGCCGCTGACGCGCCGCTCGTTCAAGGACGGCCGCCTGAACAACGACTTGCTGGCCTGGGCCGAGGCAACGCGCAAGGTCGCGGCGGACAAGGGCGTGCAAGTGCTTGACCTGAATGCGCTCAGCGCGGCCGCGGTGCAGGCCATGGGGGAGGACGAGGCGGACACGTTGGCACTGGCGCCGAAGCCGCCCTCATCGTCGACTCCAGCATCGCCAGCAGCAGACCCCGCCGTGACCGAGCCGCAGGGCCAGCCCAAGAGCCTGTTCGACCGCACCCATGTCGGCCCCAAAGGTGCTGCGCTGTTTGCCGGCATCGTGGCTCGCGAGCTCCTGAAGCTGCGGCCGGAACTGGCGCCCGCTCAAGCGGGCCGGCGCTGACGAGGGTCAACGAGGGCCGACGAGGCGGCGCCGCATGACCGACTAGGCGCGCCGTTGCAGACGCTGGGCAGGCAGCGCGTAGACTGGGCCGCCATCGACGATGTCCACATGGCCATCGGGCGCAAAGCCCTGCAGCTCCAGAGCCTCGGCCAGCAACTGCGCGCCCTCGCCCGCCACGCCGATCACTGCCTGCGCCGACTCGGGCAGGAAGCAGGCATACACCGGCTGACGTGGCAGCAGCGCGGCCACCCAGCTGCGCCAGCGCGGACCTTGCAGAGCCAGATCACCACCGTAGAAGCATTGGCCCAGGCCTTGCCAGAACGGCGGCAGGCCCTGCGCATCGCGCACGCCCGGCAGCTCGACGATCAAGGGGCTGTCCGGGCGGGCCGTGCGAGCACGCCGCACGGCCTCGGCGAGCAACAGGCTCAGGATTTCGAGCTGGGCAGTCTCGTCCAGGCCCGCGCGGTGCCATCGGATCGAGGCCAGCTCGCTGGCCCCCGTCAGGTCGTTGCCCAACTGCAAGGTGCGGCGGCGCTGGAACAGCTGCAATGGCCGCGCGGCATGGACCACGCAGCCTACGTGATACCAGGCCCGCGGCTCCCGCAGGCCGATGTCAAAGGCGAGGGTCAGCGAAGCGAGCGCGTCTGCGCCCTGCTCCAGGCACAGCTCGATATCGCCGGACTCGCCGGTTGCCGACTCGCGAAATGTCCAGGTGGCCTTGCTCATGCGAGCTCCCTGTCCAGCGTTGCCGCCAGCACCAGATCGCCAGGCTCGACCCGCAGCGCCGCACGGGCTGCCGCGTCGAGCGCCAACTCCTGACTTTCATCGTCATGGCAGGCCAGCGTGGCTCGGAAGTCGGCTCGCCGACCATTGCTGACCAGTTGCCGCCCGTGGGCCGCTTGCATCGGCCCATCCACGCAGCGCCGGCCATGCAGCCGGCGCACCGTCTTCAAGGACTGCAGCCGCTCTTCCACCGTCGGCCCGCCGTCGTAGATGTTGACGTAGGTGTCGGTGTCAAAGCCCTCGTCCATCAGGATAGCGAAGGGCAGCTCGCCCACCGGATGCAGCTGGCCCAGCGCCCATTGCGCCGCCTCGTCGAGCAGCGGCACATAGATGGGCGACTGCGGCAGCAGCTCGGCAATCGAGCCCCGGCCCTGGCCGCGGTTGAGCGCTTCGGCACTCGGATAGTCCATGTCGAAGAAGCGCCGGCCCACGCCGTCCCAGAACGGGCAGCCGCCATCCTCATCGGCCGGGCCCGGGTTCTCGGCGGCCACCCGGTCGGAGAAACGCTCGGCCTGCTGCGCCATGAAGATCAGACGCCCCCGCGACAGCAGCTGCGGCGCCAGGCTCCGCGCATAAGCCGGTGCGATGTGAAAGCCGGTCAAGAGTGTGACGCCGGTCAGGTCGTGGCACAGGTGCAGGGTGTGGATGCGGTTGCGCGTCCCCAGTTCCTCGCTGACCTGCACGATGAACTCGCTGCGATAGTTGTAGAAGCGGTCCTGGAAGCCGGGGCTGGCCTCGATGCCGCTGGTGCCGATGATGCGGCTGCCCTCGTGCAGGTCTTCCAGCACGAAGAGATAGATCTCCTCGCCGCTGGCCTCCTCCTCGCTGGCGAAGGCCTGGGCCGAGCGCTCCAGCTTGTCGAGCAGGGCCGCGCGGTCGGTCGGCAGCGAGGAGATGCCGATGGCTCGCTCATGCGCCAGCCGCTCCAGTGCCACGAGGTCGTCCGGCACCGCCGGGCGCAGGAGGAAGCGGCCGGGCAGATCGAGCATCTTGTGATCAGTCATGGGTGCCCTCCTTGTCGGGTCGGCCGGCGCGCCATTGCGCGCCGTGACGGCTGCGCTCGTCGCGCGGTGTGCAGCCGAAGCAGGCCTTGTAGGCATTTGAGAAATGCGATGCCGAGGCGAAGCCGCAGGACAGCCCTATCTGCAGCACCGACTGGCTGGTCTGGCGCAACATGCGCCGTGCCCGCTCCAGCCGCAGGCTCAGGTACCAGCGCGCCGGCACGGCATCGAGATGCTGCTTGAAGAGCCGCTCCAGCTGCCGGCGCGAGACACCCACCAGGCCCGAGATTTCCTCGGTGCTGAGCGGCTCGCCGAGATTGGCTTCCATCAGCGCCAGCGCCTCGGCAAGCTTGGCCGACGTGCCGGCGCTGCCGCTCAGGCCGAGGCGCCCGGCCAGGGGCTGGCGCTGGTGCTCATCGCGGCCACGCAGGCGCTCCAGTCCCAGGCTGGCAGCGAGCTCCTGGGCCAGGCGCTCGCCATGGCGCTGGCCCAGCCAATGGATCAGCAAGTCCTGGCTTGCCGAGTGCGCAGCACAGCTGAGGCGCTCGCGGTCCAGCTCGAACAGGTGCTGGCTGAACAGCACCTCGGGATGGCGCTGAGCCAGCAGCGGAATATGCGGCCAGCTCAAGGTGGCGCGATAGCCGTTCAAGAGACCGGCCTCGGCCAGCCAGGCCGCGCCGCTGCCAATGCCACCCAACACCAGGCCCTGACGTGCACAGCCACGCAGCCAATTCAGCAAGGCCAGCTGCGGCGCCTCGGGCTCGGGCAGCAAGGCCTCAGCCACGACAAAGAGCACATCGAAACGCTGCTCACTGAGCTCGCCGGCCAGCTGGCACTGCAAGCTCACGCCGCAGGCTGAAGTGACACTGCGCTCCAGCCCCAGGAGACAGCTCTCGTACTGCTCGCCCTCCAGCAGGGCATTCACCGCTGCCAGCGCCTCGGTGGCGCCCGCCAGCGAACCCAGGCCGAAGCCGGGCAAGAGGAGGAAGGCGCAGCGCCGTTGCAGCATCAGTGAGTTCAGCGCTCGCTACTTGCTGCCGGCGGCCGCGTCGCGTTCAGTGTTGGCCGGCTCGGCCGGCTTCTTGTCGCCGCCCCAGGGCTGGTAGAGCGGTTGCGGCAGGCGCACCGGCAAGATGTCCAGGTAGAGGTTGACCACGGTGTAATCCTCGGGGCCCAGCTCGTCGGTGCTCCAGCCCACCGAACCCGGGCCCTTGTAGAGACGGAATACAAAGCCGAGATCGTTCAGCGATTCGCCGGGCTTGGGCGCGGCCTCGAAGGCCAGGCCGCGGATCTCGGGCAGCACGCTGTCGATCAGGTAGGACATGCCGTTAGAGATGGCCGAGTCGCCCAGCATGTCGGAATAGAACAGCGGGTCGGTGTAGTAAGGCTTGTAGCCCGCGGCGACCGGATCCAGCTTCTGGCCCCGCAGCTTCACGGCCGAAGGCGTGGTGATGCGGGTCTTGAGGTTGTAGCGGTCACCATGATCGAGGTAGGTCAGGCGAGCGCCGGTCAGGTTCAGCGCGCCCAGGGTCAGGTCGGTCTTGACGTCGCTCAGGTCGACCAGGAGCGCGCCCTTGCCACCGATCACTTCGACCTCATCGCCCTTGATGACGGCGGCCGAGTTCTCTTCCACACCGAGACCCAGCTTGTAGCCCTTGGCCAGCATCAAGGGGATCATGCGGCCGAAGCGGCCACGCTTGAGGAAATGCTGGTCGATCAGGAGGTCCGGGCCGACGAAGCCCAGGCCCCGGTCGATCTGCTTGCCCTCGGTCCAGCGGCCTTTCATGATGCTGATGACGCTGGGCGCATCCCGGAACATCACCGTGCTCATGATGGCCGCACCGGCCGAGGTACCCGACACCACGCCGCCGCGGCGGTAGACGTCCCAGATCGCTTCCAGCATTGGCGTGACCTGGCCACCCGGGTACAACACGTCGACGATGCGCTCCTGCGAGCCGCCGGTGAAGAACACGCCCTTGGCATTGCGCACCTTGGCTATCAGCGCGGGGTCGCGCACCACCTTGTTCAGGTCCACCCAGGAGAACTTGGGCGCCACCGGCAGGGCCTCGGCCACCGCGCCGCGGCGCTGCAGCAGTTCAACCACATGCTTGGCGCTGGATTCCGGATCTTCCGACGCGGTACCGAAGACCACGAAGCGCGCACCCTTGCCACCGGCCAGGGCAACCAGGCGCCCCCAGACCTCGTCGTTGTCTGATTTGAGGGCGCCGCCGATGGGTACGGCGTGCCCACGGATGGCGTTCGGGTCGACCGTGGCCGGGACCGGCACAGCGGCAGGCGCAGCGGCCTGCTGCCGTTGCACCGAGACGGGTGGCGCAGGCTTGGTCGGCGTGGCAGCCTGTGCGCCGGCCAGCACCAGGCAGGTGCAGGCCAGCAAGAGGATCTGGCGCAGGGCCGGACGAACTGGGAAGCTGAGTGTCATGACGGGATCTTGCCTCATGAAGGGTGGAAGCTTGCGGCGATCATCTCAGCCACCATGGCCCGCCTCCATCCCTTCGATGGTGGCGCAGGCATTTCGCAAAAGTCCATGTCGCTTCGCTGCAAGCACGCTGCTCGCGCGGGCTCGGCAGCAGTTTCGGCACCCACGCCACAGCTTGCATCGATGCGACAGCGACTTGCCAGCAGGCGACCTCGGGCGTGGCCACCCGCTGACGCGGCGCGGGCCTAGTTCCCTAGACTGACCGCGGAACTAGCCTGTAAGCTGGGTCAACACCTGACCCCCTTTTTGCATCCTTTCAACCTGGAGTATTCCCATGCCGTTGAACTCGCGCCTGCCGCTGAGCGCCACCGCCCAGGCCAGCCTGGCCCTGCTGGCTTCGCTGATCGGCCTGCCCGCCTGGTCCCAGACCAGCACCACGCCGGCTGCGGCACCCGCCGCCACCACGGACGCCAAGCTCGGCCGGGTCGAAATCACCGGTTCCTCGATCAAGCGGCTGGAGAGCGAAGGTGCGTTGCCGGTGCAGGTGATCACCCGCGAGGACATCGCAAAGGCCGGCGTGACCACCGCGGCCGAGATCATGGCCACCATCACGGCCGGCGCCAACAACCTGACCGACGGCGTGAGCATCGGCACCGGCGGCTTCAAGGACCAGATGGGCTTCAACTCCGCCAATCTGCGCGGCATCGGCGCCTCGTCCACCCTCGTGCTTCTGAATGGCCGGCGCATGGCCAACTTCGCCTCGCCGGGCGACGACTCGGGCGTGGACCTGAACAACATCCCGGCCGCGGCGATCCAGCGGGTTGAAGTTCTGCTCGATGGCGCCTCGGCCATCTACGGCACTGACGCCATTGGCGGCGTCGTCAACTTCATCACCCGCAAGGACTACCAGGGCGTTCAGCTCGATGCCTACGCCAGCCGCACCCAGGAAGGCGGCGCCGGCCGGCGCAGCGGCTCGATCGCTGGCGGTTTCGGCGACCTGGCCCGCGACGGCTTCAATGTCTTCGGCGTTCTCGATGTGCAGAAGACCGACCGCCTCAGCACGGCGCAGCGCCAGTTCATTTCCGACCTGAAGATTCCCGAGCTGCTGCCCCATCTGCTGTCGTCGGCCGGCTTCCCGGCCAACATCCGCCTGACCAGCAGCCAGCGCAACTATTTGCAGGACCAGAACTTCAAGATCAACGGCAAGTCCATCGTCAACCGCACGATCAACCTGAGTGCGCCGAACTGCCAGCCGCCGCACACGCTGTACCTGCCCGACGGCATCGGTGGCGAAGACGCCTGCACCTACGACTTCATGCGCGACCTGGAGCTCTACCCCAAGTCCGACAAGAAGAGCTTCCTGGGCCGCGCCGTGGCCGACATCGGCGGCGGCCACCAGGTCTTCGCCGAGGTCTCGCTGTCCAGCGCCAAGACCTGGTACGTGGGCACCAGCAACCGCGTTGACGCCGATGTGCTGATCTCGGGCATTCCGGTGCTGGCGGCCACGGGCCTGGGCGGCGGCGACCCCGATGCCACCGTCGTGGTGCGCACCCGCATGCTGGAAGCCGGCAACCGCACCAGCGAGCTGACCAGCACCGGCAACCGCGTGGTGCTCGGCGCCACGGGCACCATGGGCGGCTGGGACTACGACACCGCGTTCAACCTGTCCAGCAACCGCGTCTCCGACCGCGACGTGCGCGGCTATGTGCTCTACGACAAGGTGCTTGAGGGCTTCCTGAGCGGAAAGCTCAACCCCTTCGCCTCCTCGGGCGCTGCCGGCAAGGCCTACCTTGACAGCATCCAGGTCAACGACGAAGTGCGCCGCGCCCGCGGCACCATGACCTCGCTCGACTTCAAGGCCTCCAAGGCCATCGCCAAGCTCGACGGCGGCGACCTCTCCATGGCCTGGGGCGCCGAGACGCGCCGCGAGCAGACCAAGTCCCATGCCTCGGACCTCCTGCTGTCCGACAACATCACCGGCGACTGGACGCCTGGCGACGCACAGAACACCGACTACAAGCGCAGCATGTGGGCAGCCTACGGCGAGTTGGTGGCGCCAGTCACCAAGGAGCTGGAGCTGCAGGCCGCCGTGCGGCATGACCACTACCAGAACATCGGCGGCACGACCAATCCGAAGCTGGGCCTGCGCTACCAGCCCATGAAGTCGCTGCTGGTGCGAGGCTCGGTCAGCACCGGTTTCCGCGCACCTTCGCTGAACGACCTCTACCGCTCGGTGCGCGTGGGCTCGAGCGCCATCCTGCCCGACCCGATCTATTGCGCCGAGAACGACTGGGACCTCGGCATCTGCGCGCTCGACTGGACCACGCGCACCTACAGCAACCCGAAGCTCAAGCCCGAGCGCTCGCGCCAGTTCTCGACCGGCATCGTGTTCGAACCGACCAAGGGCACGACGCTGAGCGCCGACTACTTCTACCTGACCAAGCGCGACCTGATCTCCACGCTGGGCGAGGACGTGATCCTCAACAACCTCTCCAAGTACGAACCGCTGACACACCGCTACAGCGAGGACGAGCAGCTGGCGGGTTGCGACTATGACCCGGACGACAACTCGATCTGCTTCATCGAGCTGCAGAAGGAGAACCGCGGCCGGCTCAAGACCTCGGGCCTGGATCTGATGGCCGACATCCGCGGCATCAAGACCGGCGTCGGCACTTTCGGCGTGCGCCTGACCGGCACGCTGACGCTGATGTCCAAGGAACAGACCGGCTATGGCGACCCCTACATCAGCAACCTGGGCAAGTTCGTCACGCGCGGCGTGGTGCAGCGCTGGCGTCATCGCCTGACGCTGGACTGGGAACGCGGCCCGTTCAGCCTGGCGCTGTCCAACCACTACATGAGCGGCTATGAAGACCAGAACTCGGCCATCGACACCAACACCGGCACGGTGGTGGGCGCGAACCGCGTGAAGGCCTATTCGCTGTGGGACCTGAGCGGTGCCTGGCAGGCCAGCGATTCGCTCACCTTGCGGGCCGGCGTGAAGAACCTCGGCGACACCTCACCGCCCTTCTCCAACCAGGCCTACTTCTTCATCTCGGGCTATGACCCCAGCTACACGGACCCGCGTGGCCGCGCCTTCTACGTCAGCGCGCAGTACCGTTTCCGCTGAGTCTTCGTCGCTGCAGCGCCGAGCCCTGCTGCTGAGCAGCCTGGGCCTGGCCTTGCCGGCGGGCGCTTCAGTCAGGCAGCTGGATCACCGGGCGCGCTTGTGGGCCTTCGAGCAGCAGTTGCCGGCACTGATGACCGAGCTGAAGGTACCGGGCCTGGCCTTGCTGCTGCTGCAGGACGGCCAGCCCGCCTGGTCCGCCTGCCAGGGCCATGGCGGCGGCGCGGAGAAGAAGCCGGTGGGCCCGAGCACCGTGTTCGAGCTGGCCTCGATGAGCAAGCCTGTGTTCGCCTGGCTGGCGATGCAGCTGGTGCGGTCTGGCCAGTTGCAGCTCGACCGGCCCATCGTCGAGATCCTGCCCCGCCCGTTTGAGACGGTGCAAGCCGGCCAGGAAAGAATCACGCCGCGCATGCTGCTCTCGCACCAGAGCGGCCTGCCCAACTGGCGCGCCGGTGGTGACGATGCGCCGCTGCTGCTGCAGGCCGCGCCGGGTGACCGCTTCATCTATTCCGGCGAGGGCTACTACCTGCTGCAGCAGCTCGTCGAGAAAGTCACCGGCCTGCCCCTGCAGGCTCTGGCCGAGCGCGAGCTGTTCAAGCCGCTGGGCATGGACAGCAGCACCTTCGTCTGGCGTCCGGCCCTGGATGCACGAAGGGCCTGGGGCCATGACGATGCCGGCCTCGCCCTGCCGCGGCAAGACTATGCCCGGGCCAATTCGGCCTACACGCTTTACAGCAGCCTCGATGACTACGGCCGCTTCCTCGCCGCCATGCTCAAGCCCGACTTCGGCTCGGCGATGCTGGTACCGCAAGTCAAGGCCGGTGACCGCGAGCCCTTGGTCCGGCCCGAGCCGGCTCGTGGACGCGAGGTGAACTGGGGCCTGGGCTGGGTGCTGGACGAAGCAGCACAGGGCCGCATCGCCTATCACAGCGGCAGCAACAGCACGGGCTACCGCAGCTACTGCCAGTTCTCGGTGCAGCGCGGCAGCGCGCTCCTGATGCTCAGCAACGGCCTGGGCGGCGGCAAGCTCTGGCGACGATTGGCGGCCACGCTCGGCGACCTCTGAACCAGGCTTGCACGGGGGTATTGATCTGCCGCAAGGTCGAATCGGCTCGCAGGCCGGCTACAGTTCCGCATGCTTCTGAGAAAACTGCTGCCTGCGCCGCTCCTGGGCGCCCTCACCGGAACCTTCCTCGCCGTCAACACGGTGCTGACTTTCAGCCTGATGATTCCGTTCGCCCTGCTCAAGCTGGTGATACCCGGCTCGCGGGCATTTGCCGACAGCGCGCTGAATGGCCTGGCCGGCAGCTGGGTGGGCCGCAACAACGCCTGGATCGCCGCCGTATGCGCCACCGAATGGGATGTGCAGGGCGTGGAAGGCTTGAATCTGCGCGGCTGGTACCTGGTTTCGCCCAACCACCGCAGCTGGGTCGACATCCTGGTGCTGCAGCGCGTCTTCCATCGCCGCATTCCTTTCCTGAAGTTCTTCCTCAAGCAGGAGCTGATCTGGGTGCCTGTGATCGGCCTGGCCTGGTGGGCGCTGGACTTCCCGTTCATGAAGCGCGGCCGCAGCGCCGGCGCGCACGCCAGCGACCTGGAGACCACACGCAAGGCCTGCGAGAAGTTCAAGACCATTCCGACCACGGTGATCAACTTCGTCGAAGGCACGCGCTTCACCGAGGCCAAGAAGGCCCAGCAGAAGAGCCCCTACAAGCATCTGCTGCGACCCAAGGTCGGCGCCCTGGGCATTGCACTGGCCACGATGGGCGAGCAGTTTGAGGCCTTGCTGGACGTGACCCTGGCCTACCCGGACGGCACGCCCACGTTCTGGCAACTGCTCAGCGGCCATTGCGGACGCGTCGTGGTGCGGGTGCAGCGCCGCGAGATTCCGGCCGAAGTGGTTGGCGGCAATCCGATGACCGACAAGGTGCAGCGAAGCCGCATCTCTGGCTGGATCGAAGGCCAGTGGGTCGAGAAGGACGAACTGATCGAGCAGCTGGTGAGGCGCGACTGAGCTGGCGCGGCAGACGCCTAGCGCCCGGCCCTTGCCCGTACCCGTGCCCTTGGCCCTAGCGCTGGTATGCAGCGGCCATGCATGCACCCCGCCCAGGACGTGCTGCCATCCGCATGACTGCTACCGAGCCAAGTCGGCCATCGCCTCGCGCGGAATCAAGGCACCACGATGCTGGATGACCCGCGCCGCCAGCCGGTTGGCGAACAGCGCCGAGTCCAGTGCCGTGGCGCCGGCCAGGCGGCGTGACAAATAGCCGGCGGCGAATGAGTCGCCGGCGGCGGTGGTGTCGACCACCTTGGCCACCTTCTCGGTGGCAGCCTCCTGCCAGACACCCCCTGCTGCGCGCACCAGCGTCGGCAGGGCGCCGCGCTTGATCAGGAGTTCGGGCACCGGCAGGGCCTGCGCTGCAGCGACGGCGGATTCGAGCGTATCCAGGCCCAGCAAGGCCTGGTGATCGTCCGCCGTGATCAAGGCCAGGCTGGACAGCTCGAAGGCCTGCATGAAGGCGCGGCGGGCCTCCTGCAGATCGGGCCACAGCCGCGGGCGGTAGTTGTTGTCGAACACCACCAGCGCGCCGCGCTCGCGCAGCCGCCGCATCAGGCCGAACAGGCGCTCGCGCCCGGCTGGCGGCAGGATCGCGAGGCTGATGCCGCTCAGGTAGAAGGCATCCCATTCCTCGGCTCGCGCTTCCAACGGTGTGGTCAGGCTCTCGAAATAGGCCTTGGCCGCGCTGGTGTCACGCCAGTAGCTGAAGCTGCGCTCGCCCCGGGCATCGACCTCGATCAGATAGAGCCCCGGCATCCGCCCGGGGATGCGCCGCACCAGGCTGACATCGATTCCCTCCTGCGCCCAGCGCTGCAGCAGGCCGGCGCTCAGGCTGTCTTCGCCCAGGCCGGTCGCGTAGAGCACCTGCAAGCCGGCGGCCGCACCACAACGGGACAGATAGACGGCCGTGTTCAGCGTGTCACCGCCAAAGCCTTGCTGCATGGCGCCGAAGGCCTGGCCTTGCAGCTCCAGCATGCATTCGCCGACCAGGGCGATTTTCTTGACCGTCATCGGGAAATCTCAAATTTGAAACAATGTTCCAAATAATGCCATAGACCGCCCGGGACCAGCACCCGGGCGCACCCTGAGCGGCGCTCAAGCGCCTGAGCAAATGTCGGCAACAGTCGCCCGGCAGGGTCCGGCGGCATGCAAAATCGTCCGTATGCCGCCCTTCCTGCATATCGATACCCTGCTGCTGGTCTACCTGATGGCCGCGGTTCTGATGTTGCTGGTGCTTGTCGGTGGCGCCTGGCAAGCCCAGGGGCGCTATGGCCTGTGGTTCTGGACCGGCGCCTTCGCTGCCGTCGTACTAGCGCAGTCGGCGCGCGACTTGCTGGTGTTCCTGGGCAGCCCTCTGCCCTTGCACACCATTGGCCATATCGGCGGCGTGCTGTCCTCGGGCCTGGTGCTGCTGGGTGTGCGCGCCTTCCTGGGCCTGCGCCTTTACTGGGTGCCGATCTGCGTGGCCATGGCGGTGATGTCCCTTGTTTCTCTGGCGGTGGTGAGCGCTGGCCAGCCGCTGGGAGTCTCGCTGAGCCTGTCGCTCTACGGCGCCGGCCTGCTGCGCGCGCTGACGTTGTGGCCCTTGTTACGAGCACTCAAGGCCGGGCCCAGCTTCCCGCTGTCGCTGATGGCTTCGGACCAGATGCTGTCGATGCTGGCCCATTGGGGCCGCGCCTGCATGGTGATGCCCGGCGCGGTTGATAGCGCGAACCAGACCGAGCAGGCCAACGCCCTGTGGCTGCTGGCCTTCATCGCGCTGCTGCTGACGCAAGGCTTTGCCCTGCTGCTGCTGGTCAACGAACGGCTGCAGCAGAAGATCCTCGCCCTGGTCGAGATCGACCCCCTGACCGGCCTGCTGAACCGTCGCGGCCTGGACCAGCGCCTGCTCGGCCTGCACCAGCGTGCCGCCACCTCGGAGCGGCCGCTGCAATTGGCAGCCGCGATGCTGGACCTCGATCATTTCAAGCAGATCAACGACCGCCACGGCCATGCCGTGGGCGACCAGGTGCTGGTGGAGCTCGGCCGGCGGCTGCGAAATCACGTCAGGCCTAACGACCTGGCGGTGCGCCTGGGTGGCGAGGAGTTCGTCGTGCTCTGGTTCGATGTCGGCAACGATTCCGCCGTCGGCATGGCCGAGCGGCTGCGCCAGTCGCTGGAGCAGGCGCCTTTCGAGACCGACGCCGGCCCCATGCGCGTCAGTGCCAGTGTCGGCGTGGCCAGCCAGGGCGCCGCGGGGGAGCCACTCGAAGCACTGCTCAAGCGTGCCGATGCGGCCATGTATGAAGCCAAGCGGGCCGGCCGCCACCGGGTGGTGAGCGCTTGAACGGGCCCTAAGATCCGGCCCCATGAGTGCAATCAAGACGACGCTGTTCACCCTGTCCAATGCACAGGTGGTGATCGAGGCGGTAGCGACCATCGCATTTGCGCTGTCGGGCCTGCTGGAGGCAGCGCGCAAGCGGCTCGACGCGGTGGGCATCTGCGTGGTGGCAGGTCTTGCCGCCTTTGGCGGCGGCACCTTGCGCGACGTGCTGCTGGACCGCCGGCCCTTCTTCTGGGTCGAGCATGCGCTGTGGCTGTGGGCCCTGCTGGCCTTGTGCATCGGCGCCATGCTCTTCATGCGCAGCCGGCATCTCGCGGTCACCGAGCGAGCGATGCAATGGCCGGATGCCATCGGCCTCGGCCTGTTCACCGCGGGCGGCACGCAGATCGCATTGGACATGCAGCAGCCGGCCGTCGTCGCCGTGCTGATGGGCGTGATCACGGCGGTGTTCGGCGGCGTGCTGCGCGACATCGTCTGCAACGAGATTCCCAGCGCCTTCCGCGACCACCGGCCCTACGCGATCTGCTCCTTCGCCGGCGCCTGGGTGACGGTGGCGGCCCAGCAACTGGAGCTCAGTCATTCCATCGGCCTGGTGCTGGCGGCCGGCACCGCCACGCTGCTGCGCGCCGCCGCGCTCTGGACAGGCTACACGCTGCCCAGCTGGCAAGCGGGCGGTCCGGAACGATGACGCGTTCGCGCCTGCCTTTCGCGCTTGCGTTCCTGGTGCTGCTGCTGACCATCGGCTGGCTGGCGCTGACGCCACAGCCGCCGCGCGAGCTCACGACCGGCTGGGACAAGAGCAACCACCTGCTCGCCTTCGCCAGCCTGATGGTGAGCGGCCGCCTGGCCTGGCCGCGGCACTGGCTCGCCCTTTTTCTTGGCCTGCTCGCCTATGGCGGCACTGTCGAGTTGCTGCAGCTGCAGGTACCGGGCCGCGATGGCGAGTGGGCCGACCTGCTGGCCGACAGCATCGGCCTGGCCCTCGGTCATCTGCTCGCGCCACTGGCGCTGCGCCTCTTCAAAGCCACTTGAGCACACCGACGCTCAGGACCGGGAAGCACAAGAGCAACAGCATGCGCAAGACGTCCGAGGCCAGGAAGGGCATCACGCCCTTGTAGGTCTCCTTCATCGGCACATCTTTGGCCATGCCGTTGACCACGTAGACATTCAGCCCCACAGGCGGCGCCAGCATGCCCATGCCCACGGTCATCAGCACCAGAATGCCGAACCAGATCGCCTTGGGCTCGGCGGCCAGGCCCCAGAGGTCCAGGCTCATCACGGTCGGGAAGATCACGGGGATGGTCAGGAGCAGCATCGAAAGCTCATCCATTACGCAGCCCAGCAGCACGTAGAAGGCCAGGATCATGGCGACGATGGCGAACGGCGGCACCTGCAGATGGCCCACCCAGTCGGCGAGCAGCGTCGGCATCTGCGTGAGCGCCAGGGCCGAATTCATCATGTCGGCGCCGAGGAAGATCATGAACACCATGGCCGAGGTTTCGGCCGTGCCCAGGAAGCTGCGCTTGATGCCGGCCCAGCCCAGTTCGCCGGCCAGCGCGCCGGTAGCGAAGGTGCCGAGGGCGCCGACGGCCGCACCCTCGGTCGGCGAAAAAAGGCCGCCATAGATGCCACCGAACACCAGCACGAAGATCGCCACCAGCGGCCACACACCCAGCAGTGCGCGCCAGCGCGCGGGCCACTCGATGCGCGCACTGGGCTGAGCCAGCTCGGGCCGCAGGCGGCAGTAGATGGCGATTACGATCAGATAGCCGGCCGTCGCAAGCAGCCCCGGTATGAAGGCCGCTGCAAACAGCTTGGCGATGTTCTGTTCGGTCAGGATGGCGTAGACCACCAGCGGCACCGAAGGCGGAATCAGGATGCCCAGCGTGCCGCCGGTGGCGAGCACCGCGGTGGACAGGCGGCCGTGATAGCCACCCTTCTTCATCTCGCCATAGGCCACTTGCGTGATCGTGGCGCAGGTCGCCACCGAGGAGCCGCAGACCGCGCCAAACGCCGCCGAGGCCAAGATGGCCGCCATGGCCAGGCCACCGCGCCGGTGGCCGACAAAGGCGGCCGCCGCCTTGAACAAGGCGCGGCTCAGGCCGCCCTGGGTCGAGAACTGGCCCATCAGGAGGAACAGCGGAATCACCGACAGGTCATAGACCGAGAGTCGCGCCACGGCCGAACCCTTGAGCAGGTTCAGGAGCGCCATGTCGTTGGTCATCAGCAAGTAGCCAGCCGCGCCAGGAATGAACATCGCGGCGGCGATGGGCACGCGCAAGGCCATCATCAAGAGCATGGCGGCAAAGATCCACAGGCCTGTCGTGCCGCCGCTCACTCCTTGCCCTCCCAGCCGACGGCCTGAGCAAAAGCCACGAGCGCCGTCAGCGCCAGGCCGGGCGCCAGCGCTGCATAGCTGAGCCACATCGGCAGGCCCAGAATCATCGTCGTCTCGCCCGCCTCGCGCACCGCCTGCGCGCCGACAGTCGAGCGCCAGGCGAGCAGGGCCACCATCAGCGCCAGCAAGAAAGCGCCCAAGGCATCGAGCGCGCGGTTCATCGCCGGCGGCGCCTTCTGGGTGAAGAAGTCCACGATGATGTTGGCGCGCCGCAATTGGCACCAGGGCAGGCACAGCGCGATGCACAGCGCGATGCCGAACTGGCTCAGTTCCACGTCACCCTGGATCGGCCTGCCAGCTTGCCGGCCGACGATGCTGGCCACCGTCAGCAAGGCCACCGCGCAGGCCGCCAGGCAGCCTGCCAGGGCGCTCCACAGCGCCAATCGATGCAGCCAGCGCATCAAGGCCTATTTCTTGTACTTGGCCAGCAGCGCCTGCGCATCCTGCAGCATCTGCTTGCCGGGCAGGCCGCGCTTGTCCATGTCGGCCACCCAGTCGTCGTAGAGCGGATGGCTGGCCTTGATCCAGTGGTCGACCTCGGCAGCAGGCACCGTATGGAAGACATTGCCGCGGTCCACCGCCGGCTTGCGCCCGACGGCTTGGCTCTCGTCCCAGACCTTGCCGGCCTGCTGTGAAAGGCCGGCCCCCGAGTTGCGGTCGATCACCGCTTTCAGATCGGCCGGCAAGCTGTCGTACTTCGCCTGATTCATCGCCAGGATGAAGACCGCGCTGTAGAGCGCCGGCCGGCTAGGGTCGGTCTCGGTGTGGTACTTGACCATCTCATGCAGCTTGACCGAAGGGATCACTTCCCAGGGCAGTGCGAACCCATCGATCGTGCCCTTGCTCACCGCATCGGCCACCGCCGGCAAGGGCATGGCCACCGGCGTTGCGCCAAGCGAGGCCAGCAGCTTATTGGTCTGCCGGGTCGGGGCGCGGACCTTCATGCCCCGCAGGTCGGCCATGGTCTTGATCGGCTTGTCGCGGCTGTGCAGATAGCCTTCGTCATGGGTGCTGAACATCAGTGGCTTGATGCCGACGAACTCCTTGCTGGCGTACTTGACGTAGAAGTCCCAGGCCGAGCGTGCCGCAGCCTCGGCCGAGTTGGTCATGAAGGGCAGCTCGAACACCTCCATGATCGGGAAACGCCCGGCCGTGTAGCCGGGCAGCGTGAAGACGATGTCGACCACGCCGTCCTTGGCCTGGTCGATCAACTGGCCCGGCGATCCGCCCAGTTGCATGGCCGGGAAGATCTGGCACTTCAGCTTGTGGCCCGAGTCGGCATGGATCTTGTCGCACCAGGGCTGCAGGATCTTGCTCGGAGGCATCGCGCCGGGCGGCCAGAAGTGATGGACCTTGAGCGTCACCTCCTGGGCCATGCCCAGTGGCGCAGCCAGCGCCAGTGCCAGGCTGAGCAGCGATTTCTTGTAGAGGTTCATCACATGTCTCCGTCCTCTTGTCGACCAGGTTGCAGATGGTAGGCGCGGGCCGCTCGCCCAGCACTGGCGTTTGCCCTTGCGAAGGGGCGGCCGCAGTCAGCACGCGTGGCGCTCGCCGTCGGCCCATGCCCTCCGGCATCTTTACACGCCACTGCTATCCTTCCCCGCGGCAGGTTCTCCACCCAGGAGTCACAGGAGTCAGAACAATGAAGATGCCGATGATCGCCGCCGGCCTGGCCCTGCTGCTGGGCTGCAATGCCCAGGCACAGGCCCAGACGCCTTCGCCGGCGGCCAAGAAGCCGGCCGTCATCGCCCTGGTGGCCGCGGTGGGCAACAAGCTGAGCTTTGTGCGGCAGCGCCAAGGCACGGGCAGCCATATCGAACCCTACACACGCAACAGCGTGGCCATCAACAGCCAGGCGCTGAACTTTGCCGTGCTGCGCGGCCTGGACAAGGCCCTCGAGCTGGACGAGCCCGACTCGCAGCGCGTATTCCTGAGCTGGACGACGCCAGCGGAGGTGGGCGTGGCCATCGAGAAGAGCTACGGCGCCAAGCGGGACGAGCTGCTTCTTGAGGCCTTGCGCGAGCATCTGCGCGGGCTGCCCCAGCGCGAAGGCTGGGACCGCATCGAGGCCGTGCTGCCACGCTACTCCCACCTGGAGCGCCAGGGCATGGCGGGCAAGCTGGGCGGCATGGGTGTCTATGTCCAGCCGCTGCAGTCGGGCTCGGTGGAGTTCGACGAGAACGGTGAGGTCAGCAACAGCATGACCAACGACGGCGCGAACAAGACGGTCAATCCGAAGACCGGAGAGACCGCCAAGGAATCAACTTTTGTCGCGCCCTACTTCTATTTTGACCGCGTGACGCTCGATGCGAAGACGTTGGCGGTACTCGCCCGCAAGCCGCAGTACGACAACATCAAATACAACGACCCCACGTCGGCCGCCATCGACGTGAGCAACCAGGTCCCGATCAAGGACATGCTGGGCCGCCTGCTGGTACTGGCCGAGCGTTCGGCCTACCAGTCGGTGCGCGGCAAGAGCGAGGTCGAGGTCGGGCCGGCCCGCGCCATCACGCCGCCTGCATCGGCGCCGCGCTGAGCCGAAAAAATAACATAGACAATTCTGGCAGGCGGTTCCGGGAGCCGGGAACTTTCCGGCCGCCAGATACAAAACAACAGCTATCCAGCAAAGGAGGATTTCCGATGACTCATCACCGTCGGCTGAGTGGCGTCGCCATTGCGGCCCTGCTCGGCTTGAGCCCCGCGTTGGCACAGCGCGTGCAGACCGAGACTCCCGGCACCGTGGCCCTGATGGCCGCCGTCGGCGACCAGCTCAGCTTCGTGCGCCAGCGCCAGGGCACCGGCAGCCACATCGAGCCGTTCACGCGCCAGACCCTGCAGCTCGAAGGCCAGCAACTCAACTACGCCGTGCTGCGTGGCCTGGACCGGGCCATCGAGCTGGAAGAGCCTGGGGCCCGCCGCGTGCTGCTCAGCTGGAATCCGCCGGCCGAGTTGACCAAGGCCCTGAACCAGGTCAGCAGCAAGGACCGCAACGAGCAACTGCTCGATGCCCTGCGCAAGCATCTGGAGTTTGTGCCGGACCGCAAGCAATGGGACCGCATCGAGGCCGTGCTTCCCCACTACAACTACCACGGCGTCAAGGGTCTGGGCACCAAGCTCAACGGCATCGGTGTCTATGTGCAGCCGCTGGCGCGCAACTCGATCGACATTGACACGGAAGGCGGCGTCGTGGAGCGCGAAGAGCGTGCGGGCGACTATCACACCATCAATCCGCGCACCGGCGAGAAGTCGAACTACTCGACCTATGTGGCGCCCTACTTCTACTTTGACCGGGTGACGCTGGATGCGAAGACACTGAAGGTGCTGTCACGCAAGCCGCAGATGGACAGCGTCAAGTACCACGATCCCGACTCGGTCGCGCGCGACGTGAGCGGCCAGCTGACGACGGCCGAGGTCTTCGGCAAGCTGCTCGACCTGGCCGAGAAGTCGGCCTACAAGTCGGTGCGCGGCACGGTCGAGGTGGGCGCGCCCAAGGCCATCACGCCACCGCCGACCAAGGCACAGTAAGCCCAGCAAGGCCGGCACCACGGGCGGCCTTTTTCTTGGTCCTTCGTCGATCTGCGGCGAACGCTCCAACCGGCACGTAGCAGTCGTTCGCGAAGCCACTTCGGGAGAGCGTTGCACGGCAGCCCGGGCAACGCAGCGCCGCGTGGGGGTGTTTGCTCGCAGGCCACGAACGCTGCACGGGCACAGGCTGGCCCCGCTGCCGGGCGATTTGTGCGCGGCCGAGAGCGCAGCAGCACGGGCCGGGCGTGCGCAGCACGCTTCAACAACTGACTTGGCGCGCCCTGTCTGAGCGGAGCGAGCCGAAGGTGAGCGCAGCGAGTTGCGCGCCGCCGGCCCGTGATGCGAGCACCGAGGGGAGTTGGCCGAGAGGCCAACCCGCGCACCATGAGCCCGGTGGCGGGGCCAGCCTGTGCCTACCGCCCGACCTCTGCAAACGCGAAGCGAACGACTGCTACGTGCCGCCAAGAGACATCCCTGGAAGCCGGCGATGAGCCCCTTTTCTCAGGCCGCCCGCGCCGGCAGCAGCGTTGCCCAGCAGTCGCCGAAGCCGATGCTGCGCGCGCCCGGCGCCGTGGCGCGGCCGCGCAGGCTGAGCGTGTCGCCGTCCTGCAGGAAGGTCCGCTGCTCGCCGTTGGCGAGCACGAGCGCCTGCTTGCCGCCCTGGCTCAACTCCAGCAGCGAGCCGCCCTGCTCAGGCAGCGGGCCGCTCTGCGTGCCACTGCCCAACAGGTCGCCACTGCTCATATTGCAGCCACCGCTGGCATGGTGGGTCAGCATCTGCGCGACCGTCCAGTAGGCGTCGCGGAAGTTCGATTGCGAAAGCCGCTGGGCCGGCAGGCCGCCTTCGCGCATCGCAGCGGTCTGCAGCCAGACTTCCAGTTCGATATTGAAGGCCCCCTGTGCGCGGTTCTGTGCCGAATCGAGATAGGCCAGGGGCTGCGGGTCTTCCGCGGGGCGCTCGAAGGTGCAACGAAATGGCGCCAACGCTTCCATGGTCACGATCCAGGGCGAGATCGTGGTGCCGAAATTCTTCGCCAGGAAGGGCCCCAGCGGCTGGTATTCCCAGGGCTGGATGTCGCGCGCCGACCAGTCGTTCAGGAGGCTCAGGCCGAACAGATGCTGCTCGGCCTTCTCAATGCCGATGGGCTCGCCCAGTGCATTGCCGCCGGCCACGAAGGCACCCAGCTCCAGCTCATAGTCCAGACGCTGGCTGGGCGCGAACACCGGCGCCTCGGCATCCGGCGCCTTGCGCTGGCCCCAGGGCCGGCGGATCGCCATGCCGCTGACACCAATCGACGAGCTGCGGCCGTGATAGCCGATGGGCACCCACTTGTAGTTGGGAAGCAGCGGGTTGTCGGGGCGGAACAGCTTGCCCACCGTGGTGGCATGGTGGATGCCGGTGTAGAAGTCGGTGTAGTCGCCGACCCGGCACGGCATCAGCATCTCGGCCTCGCTCTGCGCCAGCAAGGCAGTGCGCAAGGCGGCCTCTTGCTTGGAGCCGGTCAGCAAGGCCTCGAAGAGCGCATGACGGAGAGCCAGGCGGGCGGCCGGTGGCTGGCCCATGAAGGCGTTCAGGTCGCCTTGCGCGAGCGGCGCCAGCAGCGCCTGGATGTCCGCGCTCCAGCGGCCCAGCTCGGCCGCGTGCCTGAGGTCCAGGATCTGGTCACCAATGGCCACGCCGATGCGCGCATCTTCATCGCTGCCGCGGCGCCGGAAAGCGCCGAAGGGCAGGTTCTGAATCGGGAATTCGCTGCTCGCCTGGTTGGCGCTGACCACCCAGCTCTGTGCGGCGGGGTCGTGGGTGTGGTCGGTCTTGATCATCGGGGCTGTGGATCGGTGGAGTTCAGGGTATTGCTGCGGGCCAGCTCGATGGCCTCGCCAAGCACGGCGCGGTCGCCCACCTGGTTGGCCAGGATCAGCACCAGCTTGGCCAGCAGCATGTCGGCCTGCTCGTCGCTCAGGTCGCGCTGCGCAGCGATCAGCTGCTCGTAGAAGCCGTCGACATCGGGGATGTTGGGTGTTCGCGTCAGGGCCATGGCCTATTGCCTCGCAAGTGCGCGGTCCAGCGCAGCGCTCACGGCTGCTGCATCGAAGCGGCGCCAGCGCGCGGCCACATGCTGGTCGGGGCGGATCAGGTAGCAGGTGCCAGGTCTTGCGTCGTAGCGTTGCGCGAGCAGGCCTTGTTCATCGATCAAGTCGCGCCCCACTTCCAGGTGCTGCACGCCGGGCACCTCGTCTGCCGGGCCAAAGCTCAGCAGGGTGAAGCCCTGGGCCAGCGTGGGCAGCAACCAGGCGGCACGCCCATTCACCTGCACCGGCGCATCGGCGCAAGCCGAGCCTGGCTTCATGCGGCCTTCGAAGGCTTCGGCATCGGCCGTGTTCAAGGGCGAATCCAGATAGGGCGTCGGCGTCGACAGCCTGCCACTGTTGACCAGGGGCCGGGCAAAGGGCTCGCTGCGCGCCAGTTCCAGCACCGCATTGCGCAGGCGCAGCGAGGCGCGGGTCTTGGGGGTGATGAAGTCGGTCGAGCGGGTCGAGTTCAGGAGGTTGTCATCAGCCGCAGCGGAGCGCTCGGCGTGATAGCTGTCCAGCAGGGCGTCAGGCGCTTCGCCGCGCAGCACGGCAGCCAGCTTCCAGGCAAGGTTGTCGGCATCCTGCACACCGCTGTTCGCGCCGCGTGCGCCGAAGGGCGACACCTGGTGCGCCGAATCGCCGGCAAAGATCACGCGGCCATGGCGCATCTGCCCGATGCGGCGGCAGGCGAACTGGTAGACCGATACCCACTCAAGCTCGAACTCGGCCTCCTCGCCGAGCATCGCGCGGATGCGCGGAATCACCTTCTCCGGCTTCTTCTCTTCCACCGGGTCGGCCTGCCAGCCAAGCTGGAAATCGATGCGCCAGACGCCATCGCTCTGCTTGTGAAGCAGCGCCGACTGGCCACGATGAAACGGCGGGTCGAACCAGAACCAGCGCTCCGGCCGGGCGCCGGGCCGCCCCAAGGCCGCGCCGGGCCCCCTCGGGGGGCGGTCGCCGTATCCGGCGGCCGGGGGCTCCACATCCGTCGGAAATTCCGCCTTCATCACCACATCGGCAATCAGGAAGCGGTCCTGAAAGGCCTGGCCCTTGAACTCCGCGCCCAGCATGGCGCGCACATCGCTGTTGGCGCCATCGCAGGCCAGCAGCCATTCGGCCTGCATCGCGAAGCTGCCATCGGGTGTCTCCACCGTCAGCGTCACCGCCTCGCCGCCCTGCTCCAGCGCCGTCACACGGTGCTTCCAGCGCAGGTCGATCAGGGGCTGTTCCTGCGCCGCCTCGACCAGCTTCTGCTCCAGGTGGTACTGCTGCAGATTGATCATCGCCGGCTGCTGGTGGCCGTCCTCGGGCAGCAGGTCGAACTGGTAGGCCAGCGTGTCGCCGAAGAAGACCTTGCCGACCTGCCAGCGCACGCCCTTCTCGACCAGCGCTTCAGCCACACCCAGGCGCTGCCAGATCTCCAGCGGCCGCTTGGCATAGCAGACCGCCCGTGAGCCCAGCGACACGCTGTTGTTGTCGTCCAGCAGCACGACGGCGAGGCCGCGCGCGGCGCAATCGAGCGCCAGCGTCAGGCCCACCGGACCGGCGCCGACGATCACCACCGGATGGCGGCGCAGCGCACCAGTCGACTGCTCGGCGCTCTGCCGGTAGGCGTACTCCGGATAGCTGTAGGTGGCCTGCATCAGACAGCCCGCTCAGACCGGCGCCGGCAGCGCCTTGTCATGCATCCAGGCCGCATGCTTGGGCGCGCGGCGCGTGGCTGCCCACTCGTCCAGCATCTCCCATTTGCAGGCATCGAGTTGGCGGTACATCGGCTCGGTTCCCACGTCGACCGCCAGCTCCAGCCGGTGGCCGTTGGGGTCGAAGAAATAGATGCTCTTGAAGATCGTGTGGTCGGTCGGGCCCAGCACGTCGATGCCAGCGGCCTGCAGGCGCGCCTTGGCCGACTCAAGCTCGCCCATGCTGCCGATCTTGAAGGCGATGTGCTGCACCCACAGCGGCGTGTTCTCGTCGCGGCCCATCGTCGCGGACTTGGGCAGCTCGAAGAAGGCGAGCACGTTGCCCTGGCCCGCGTCCAAGAAGACATGCATGTACGGGTCATCGGCGCCGGTCGACGGCACCTTGTCTTCGGCGATGGCCAGCACGAACTCCATGCCCAGGTGCTTGACGTACCACTCCACCGTGGCCTTGGCGTCCAGGCAGCGGTAGGCCACGTGGTGAATGCGCTCGATCTTTTCCATGGCGTTCATCTCCCTCACTGTTGTCCTTCCAGGTCCTTCCACATCTGGATGTCGCGCTCGGCGGTCCAGATGCGCGGGTCGGTGTGGCCATGCGCCTCGTCGTAGGCACGGGTCACGTCAAAAGGCATGCAGTGCGCAAAGATCACCCAGTGGCCATAGCGCTCGCTGAGCTTGTCGTAGGTCTCGCGGTAGACGCTGTTCAGGTCGCGCCCCGCCGCAGCGCCGGCCTTCACGTTCGCGTACAGGTCGCTCACAAAAGCTCGCGTGCCAGCCAGGCCGTCTGCCACCTGCTGAGCGTTCTGCAGCGCCGGGCCGCGGCCGGGCACGAGCTTCTCGGGCTTCAAGGCCGCCAGCCTGTCGAGCGTCTGCGGCCAGTCCTGAAAGTAGGCGTCGCCGGCATAGGGCGTGGCATCGAACTCGACCAGGTCGCCCGAGAACAGCACCTTGTCCTGCGGCAGCCAGACCACGGTGTCGCCCTTGGTGTGGCCGCGGCCGAGTTGCAGTATCTGCACTTCGAGCTTGCCCAGCCACAGCGTCATCTTGCCGGTGAACGTGAGGGTCGGCCAGGTCAGGCCCGGCGGCACCGATTCGACATTGCGGAACAGGCGTGGGAAGCGGCCGATCTCGCTGGCCTTGTCCTGCTCGCCGCGCTCCTTGATCAGGTCCAGCGTGTCTT
Source organism: Paucibacter sp. JuS9 (assembly GCF_044043925.2). Taxonomy (NCBI): domain Bacteria; kingdom Pseudomonadati; phylum Pseudomonadota; class Betaproteobacteria; order Burkholderiales; family Sphaerotilaceae; genus Roseateles; species Paucibacter sp. JuS9. The sequence goes on along the minus strand of NZ_CP194172.1, from coordinate 906,695 downwards.
CGCTGGCGATGATGTGCTCGGGTTTGTAGGCCGACGCACCCAGCACGCGCACCGCGTGGTAGTGGCTGAGCAGCACGTATTTGATGGGCTTGTCGGTCACCTCGCGGATGCGCCGGATCACGTCCTCGGCCATCACCGGCGTGGCCTGGGTGTCGATCACCATCACCGCGTCGTCGCCGATGACGATGCCGGTGTTCGGGTCGCCCTCGGCCGTATAGGCATAGGCGTGGTCGGACAGCTTGTCGAAGCTGACCTTTTTCTCTTCCAGGTCGGCTTGCGAGGCGAAGGTCTTCTGGTTGCTCATGGCGGCCTTGGGCTGATGGCGGATCGGCAAGGCCCGGATTTAACCAAAAGCAAATCAATTCGTCTATAGCGAATTTTCTTCACCAAGCCATGCGGCCGTCTGATAGCCTGCCGGCCCATGAGCGATACAGAGCATCAAGCCCCAGGGAACGAGCGCAGCCCGCGCGGTATCCAGAGCGTGGAAGTCGGCGGGCAGCTGCTGATTGCCTTGGCTGCGCAGGGCCGGCCGATGGCATTGAAAGACCTGGCGCGCGAGGCCGGCATGGCCCCGGCCAAGGCCCATCCGTACCTGGTCAGCTTCATCAAGCTGGGCCTGGTCGAGCAGGAAGGTGGGCGCTATGGCCTGGGCCCCCTGTCCTTGCAACTGGGGCTGATCAGCCTGCAGCAGTACGACCCGGTGCGCCTGGCCACACCACGCATCGAGGAACTGGCGGTGGCGCTGGGCCACACGGTGGCCATTGCCGTCTGGGGCAATCGCGGGCCGACCATCGTGCGGGTGGCCGAGGCGCCGAGCCCGGTTCACATCAGCATGCGCCACGGCACGGTGATGAGCCTCGCCGGCACTGCGTCAGGCCGCCTCTTTGCGGCCCACCTGCCGCGCGAGCGTGTCTTGGCCGCGCTGGCGATGGAAGCCGGTGCGGAGGGCCGCACGGCCAGCAAACTGGACAAGGCTTTCGAGGCGCTGCTGGCCCAGGTGCGCGAGATCGGCCTGGCCAGCTCACGCGACGGCGTGGTGCCCGGCGTCAGCGCACTGGCAGCTCCCGTGTTCGATGATCAGAGCCGCATCGTGCTGAGCCTGACCGCCATCGGCCCGAGTGCGGCGGTCGACCTCGACTCGAATGGTCCGGTGGCCAGGCGTCTCATGGAGGCGGGTCGGGACATTTCGCGCCAGCTGGGCTGGCGCTGATCAACACACGCGCCGACTCCGCAACTGCGGCTCTTGCAAAATGGCAACGGGCCCTCGAAAGGGCCCGTTTCGCGGGTCGGATCTGAAGCGATTCAGACCAGCTGCAGGCCCTGCTCCATCGGCAGCATGTAGGAGTAGATGGAGCGAGCCGGTTCGCCACGCGCGGCACTGCCGCCCAAACGCTCGATCTCACGGCGAGCGTGCTCCAGCTCCAGAATCATCAGCACCGCCGGTGCGCGCACTCGCTCGTTGAAGCGGGTCTCCGCAGCGACGCTGAAACCCAGCATGCGGCGATAGAAGGCCACATGACGCGGGTTCACCTCGATCACGAGCAGCTCGGCACGGCAGCGGTGATGGGCATAGACATAGGCAGTCTGGAACAGGCGGGCCAGGGCATCCTTGGAGGGCGCCTCCAGCTCTTCCATGGCCAGCCGCGTGAACTCGCAGATGCGGCTGCCGTTCAGGCGCAGCTCATCGAGCTCGGCGCCAAAGCACTCATCGGCGCTCAAGCCCTGCGGACCGTCCAGGCGGACGCTGAGCGTGCCCGACATGGTGTCGGCCAAGCCCAGACTGAACGTGGTCAGCTGATCGGGCTTGGACACCATGCCCTGGGTCAGGTAACCGCGCTGCGCATAGCGGCGCTGGACCAGCTCAAGGCTGCGGAGCTGTTCTAGGGTGTTGTTGACGATGGTGCTGTTGACGATGGTGCTGTTGATGGGCGCGGCTTGTTGAGCGAGCGCGGGCTCGATCTGGACTTCGGCGACTGGATTCATTGGCGGGCACCCCAACTTCGTTTGCTGCGGATCAGTCTAAAGGATGTCAGTGACGGCTCTGCAACGCCCCCAGCCTTACACCTTGTGACATTCCTTACTGGCATTTCGTGACAGCGAGCTCCCTGCATTGCAGGTACATCGGCGCGGCGCGCCGGCGCTGTAACAAGCATTGGCGATATGACCCTCGCCGCGCAAACATTGGCTTGCATATTGGCTTTGAAACTTGGCGTCAAGACAACAGAAGATGCACTCACAGCGGCACCGTGCGTTTGACAAACGCGGGCGCGCGGCGATGGCGCGTCGCCTGCTCGAACGCCAGGCCCAGCGAAAGCAGCTTCCATTCGCTCCAGGCCGGGCCGACGAAAGACAGGCCCAAAGGCAGGCCTCGAACATGGCCGGCCGGCACGGTCAGGTGCGGGTAGCCGGCCACGGCGGCGGGCGTGGAGAAGCTTGAACCGTAGTGGTCGCCGGCCACCGGATCTGTCAGCCAGGCGAGGCCGCCGGTGGGTGCGATCAGGGCATCAAGACGCTGGGCCTTGAAGGCCTTGTCCAGGCCTTCTTCTCGCGCGCCCTTGGCACAAGCGGCCAGCGCCTCGCGATAGGCCGGCGTGCTCAGGTCGCCCAGGGCCTGCGCCTTCTCGAACAGCTCCTGGCCGAACCAGGGCATTTCCTGCGCTCGGTGCTGGGCATTGAAAGCAATCACGTCGGCCAGATTGCGAATCTTGTGGCCCGGCGCAAAGGCCTTCAGCCATTGCGCCAGGTTTTCCTTCAGCTCGTACAGCAGCACCGAGAACTCGGCATCGCCATAGGCAGGTGGCGCCAGCTCGGCGTTGTCCACGATCTCGGCGCCCAGTTCACGCAGCTTGGCGATGGCAGCTTCGATGGCCGCATCGGCCTCGTCGAAGCCGGTGAAGTAGTTGCGCGCCACACCCAGCCGCGCACCCTTGATCAAGCCGGCATCAAGCTTGCCAGCAGCATCGGGCGCGGCCCGGGTCACGGCATCGACAGCATCAGGGCCGCACATGGCCGCGTAGAGCAGGGCCGCATCCGCCACCGTGCGCGTCATCGGGCCGGCCGTGTCCTGGCTGTGCGCGATCGGAATGATGCCGTCGCGGCTGATGCGGCCCAGCGTCGGCTTCAGGCCCACAAGTCCGCAGATCGACGACGGCGAGACGATGGAGCCATCGGTTTCCGTGCCGACACCGAGAGTGGCCAGATCCGCCGCGATGGCAGCGGCGGTGCCGGAGCTGGAGCCGCTGGTATTGCGGTCCAGTGCATAGGGGTTGCGGGTCAGGCCGCCGCGGGCGCTCCAGCCACTGACGGAGCGCGTCGAACGGATGTTGGCCCACTCGCTCAGGTTGGTCTTGCCGAGAATCACTGCGCCGGCAGCGCGCAGGCGCTGCACGAGGTGGGCGTCACGCGACACCCGCAGATCGGCCAGCGCAAGCGAACCCGCCGTGGTGTGCATCTTGTCGCCGGTGGCGATGTTGTCTTTCAGGAGCACCGGGATGCCGTGCAGCGGGCCGCGCAGCTTGCCGGCACGGCGCTCGCCGTCCAGCTCGCGGGCAATGGCACGGGCATCGGGATTCAGCTCGATGATGCTGTTGATCCTCGGGCCGGCCTTGTCGATGTTGGCGATGCGGGTCAGGTAGTCCTGCACAAGCCGCTCGGATGTCAGGCGGCCAGAGGCCATGGCCTGGGCCTGCGACGCTGCGGTGGCTTCGGTGCTGGAGGCGGCTGAACTCAATTTGGGGAGGGCCAGGACGGCAGCCGAACCAAGCATCAAATGGCGACGTTGCATAGGGTTGCCAGCATAGCCGGCCGAAAGATGCTATTCGCCCAGGCCGGCAAGAAAATCACTCAGCAGCCCAAGAAATTCATGCGGGTTTTCCTGGACGCCCAAATGCGCGACATCAGGCAACAAAGCCAGTCGTGACCGGGCAATCCGCCCGGCCATCGCCTCGGCCATGGCCGGCGTCGCACCCTGATCGCGGCCGCCGGCAAGCACCAGCGTCGGGCAACGCAAGGCCGCCAGGCGGCCCAGGTAATTGACGGAGCGCACCGCCTGCGCGGCGGCCACATAGCTGGCTGCGTCCTGCGCCAGCAAGGTCTCGCGCAGTTGGCTTCTCAAGCCAGGCAATGACGCGTCATCACCAAGGTAGCGCTGCAGGATCTGCTCGACCACGGCCGGCATGCCACCCGCCTCGACCGCGGCGATGCGCTGTTCCCAGGCCGGCTGAGCCTCGCTCGGATACTGCGCGGTGGTGTGCGCCAGCACCAGGCCGCGCAGGAGATCGGGCCGGGCCAGCGCCAGGCCCTGCCCCACCATGCCACCCAGGCTCAGGCCGACGAAGACCACCGGGCCACGGTCCCATTCCTCGATGAGGCGCACGGCATCAGCGACGAGCTGATCGAGCGTGTACGGGCCCGCGGGGCGGGCCGACCGGCCGTGGCCCCGCTGGTCATAGCGCAGGGTCGGATGGCCCAGCGAGGCGAAATGCGCCGCCGCGTCGTCCCAGAGATGCAGGTCCAGGCCCAGCGCATGGCTGAAGACGATGGGCGTCTTGTCGCCCTCCCCCTGGAGCACCAGGCTCAATTGCGGCCGGCTGAAGGTCTGCTGGCGGCTTGCCCGCCGTTCGGGGCTCAAGGGCTCGGGCAAGGGCGCCAGACCCTCGCCGACAAGGATCTGCTGCGTGATCTTGAAGGCGGTGTTGGCCGCCGGCACGCCGCAATAGATGGCGCCCTGCAGAAGGGTTTCCTTGATCGCCTCGATGGCCACACCGCCACGCACTGCGGCCCGGCAATGCAGCTCGAACTCCTCCCAGCGCGCCAGCCCCATGGTCATGCCCAGCACCAGCAGCCGGCGGGTTTCGTGCGGCAGGCCGGGGCGGGTCCAGACCTCCTGCCAGGCATAGCGGGTGATGAAATCCTGGAACTCGGCCGTGAAGCTGGTCGCGCCTTCGGTGGCGCGACGCACCCAGTCCTCACCGAGCGTGGCGCGGCGCATGTCCAGGCCGCGCTCGAAATCGTCGCGCCCGTCTGCGCCGCTCTTCTTGCTCATCGCCGGCTACTCCTCGCCTCGCAGGGCCTGCAAATCGACACGAGCCTGGGCCAGCAATGGATTGACCCGCGCCTCCGCGGCGCGCGCGGTGGCATGCACGTCGAACAAGGCCTCCATTGCGCCAGGAGCGATGCGCGCGGCCAGGTCGGGCTGGCGGCTGAGCAATTGCTGCGCGAGCAGCCGCAAAGGGCCCTGCCCTGCCCTCACACCGGCCAGCAGCTCGGCCATGCCTTGCTCGGCCACCGGCTGGCCCAGCGACTGGGTCAGCAGTTGCTGCAGGCTTTCGGTGAATACGAGGTCCTGCTGGCGGTCGATGTTCTCGAGCATGCGGGCCGGATTGAGCTGCAGGCCGGCCAGCGCCTCGGCCATCGCGTGCACGCTGCCGTGGCAGGTCAGTAGCAGGCCGGACCATTCGGCCTGCTCGGCCTGCCAGCTGCCCAGCGCCCTTTCCTGCTCCTGCACCATGCAGGCCAGCAAGGCGGCCACCCGCTGCGGCGCGCGGCGCGCGGCAGCCAGGCCGATCATGGCGCCTATCGGGTTGCGCTTGTGCGGCATCGCGCTGGAGCCCCCTCGCCCGCCGGCCGGGTTCTCGCCCAGTTCACCCAGCTCCGCCTGCGACAGCAAGGCAAGGTCGGCAGCCAGCTTGCCCAGGCTGCCGCACAGCACGCCAAGTTCGGCACCCAGGCGAACCCAGCGGTCGCGCTGCACATGCCAGGGCCCCGGATTCAAGGGCAAGCGCAACTGCGCAGCCACCTGATGGCAGACCGCATCGGCATGCACGCCCAGGGTGGCCAGCGTGCCGCCGGCACCGCCCAGCTGAAGGCGCAGCGCGGCATCGGCCTGGCGCCGCAACTCCTGCGCCGAGCGCAGGAGCGGCTGCAGCCATTGCAGGACCTTGCAGCGCCATGACATCACCACGGCCGGCTGCATCATCGTGCGGGCCAGCATCGGCTGTTCCCGGTACTGATCGGCCAGCTCCAGCAAGGACTGGCAAAGCGCCAGCAGGTCGGCCTCGATCAGCGCCAGCGCGCGCCGGGTCTGCAGCACCAGCGCGGTATCGATCACGTCCTGGCTGGTGGCGCCCCGGTGCACGTAGCCGGCGGCCACCGGGTCGAACAAGGCCACGTTCTCGCGCAAGCGCTTCAGCAGCGGTATGGCCAGGCTGCCGGCGCTGCCGCCCGCCGTCACCAGCGCCCGCACGTCGTAGAGCTCGACGCGGCACAGGCTGCCAATCGACTGTGCGCTCGATTCAGGAATCAGGCCCAGGTCGGCCTGCCCGCGCACCAGCGCGGCCTCGAAGTCGAACATGGCCTGTATCAAGGCCTCGTCGCTGAGCAGGTCGGCCATGGCCGAGGTGGAGAGAAAGCCTTCGAAGAGCATGGCTCGATGCTAGCGAGCCATGCTGCCCGCCGGTCCTCAAGCAAACCCGCGCAGCAAAAAAACAAAGGCCGCCCCTGGGGACGGCCCTGCGGCTCGGCGGCCCGACGGCCGACGGCCTTGCTCGTCGAGCAGCGAGTCAGGCTCAGGCCTGGGTGGCCACGCCTTCCAGACCGGCCAGACGCGGCATATTGGTCATCGACACACGGTGCAGCTCGATCAGCGAGATCAGGCCGGTGCGGTGCAGCTTGAGGATGTCGGCATCGCCGAGCTTGCCGAGCTTCTCTTCGTCGATGGCCATGAAGCCTTCGACATCGAGCTTCTCGCCATTGGGCAGCGTGGCTTCGAAGCGCATGTCCTGCAGCAGGTCCATCGCGACCAGCTCATCGCAGGCCTGGCGGGTGCGCTCGGTTTCGCGCTCGAAGTTCTCGACAAAGCTCTTGGCATTGCTCAGGAACTCGGTCGGCTGGCCATCGGCCTGGAACAGCTCGGTGCCTTCCGTCTCGGAGAAACCTTCCCATTCCGCGTCGAAGCACATGGCCATCTGGTCGCTGCCCTCTTCGATGCGGACCATCGCGAACGGATAGCGGCGCAGGTAGGCAGGTGCGTAGTTGCCGGTCCACATGCCGTCCTTGACGAAGCAGTTGCTGCCGGACTTCAGGCCCAGCACGGCCAGCGAGGCCACGGCCTGACGGGAGCCGTCGGTCGGCACTTCGCCGACGCGCACGAACACTATCGGGTATTCCTTGCAGGCTTCAGCGAACTCGACTGCGGCGACGAACAGCGAGTTCATCTTCTCGACGCGCTTGACAGTCATGGTCTCGGTCTTCAGGCGCAGCTTCTTGTGGACTTCACGGTCCAGTGGCACCAGGTTGCCGTACATCGGGGGGTTGCTCATTCTCTATCTCCATCATTCGCCAGTCGGCTGACCAGCACCTTGTCCACACGCTTGCCATCGAGGTCCACGACCTCGAATCTCCACGCGTTCCACTCCACCACATCGGCCGTGCGCGGCAGACGCCCCAGCAGCAGCATGATCATGCCGGCCAGGGTGTTGTAGCGACCACGGTCTTCTTCGGGCAGTTCCTTCAGCTCCAGGCGGTCCTTCAGCTCGGGAACCGGGATCAGGCCGTCGATCAGCCAGCTCCCGTCCGCGCGTTGCACAGCCCAGGCTTCGCCATCGCTGGGCGCATTGAATTCGCCAGCAATCGCTTCAAGCACATCGCGCACCGAGATCACGCCCTGCACTTCGCCGTATTCGTCGACGACAAAGACCAGGGGTGCGTCTGATGCGCGGAAATGTTCAAGGAGTTCCATGCCGGAGAGCGTCTCCGGCACGAATACCGGCGCCACCAGTCCCTCGCCCAGCGCCAGCGGCTCGCCACCCAGTGAACGCTGCAAAAGGCCTTGTGCCGAAGTGACGCCCAGCACGTCGGTGAGCCCGCCGCGGCAAACCGGATAGCGGCTGTAGCCATGCTCGCGCAGCACGGCCAGCACGTCCTCGGCCGACGCATCGACATCGAGCCAGGCGATTTCGGCGCGCGGAATCATCATCGAGCCGATCTGGCGCTCGTCCAGGCGGAACACGTTGCGCACCATCTGGTGCTCATGCTCCTCGATCACGCCGGCGTCTCGCCCCTCTTCCAGGCTGGCGGCAATCTCTTCTTCGGTGACGCTGCGCAAGGCCTTGCCACGCAAGCCCAAGAGGCCCAGCGTGGTTTCGGTGAAGAAGCTCAGCATCTTGACCAGCGGACGGGCGGCCAGCGAGAGGCCGTTCATGGGTGGCGCCACCAGGCGGGCCACAGTCTCGGGATAGATCTGGCCGATGCGCTTGGGCACCAGTTCGCCAAAGATGATGGTCAGCACCGTGATGATCACCACCACCAGGGCGGTTGAGACCAGCTGCGTGGCCTGCTCATGCAGGTGGAAGGTGCCGGTCAGCCAGGCAGCCAGCGGCGCCGAAAAGGCCGCATCACCGACGATGCCGTTCAGCACGCCGATGGAGGTGATGCCTATCTGCACGGTGGACAGAAACTTGGTCGGGTTCTCGTGCAGGTCCATGGCGGCCTGCGCACCGGACTCGCCGCTTTCCACCATCACCTGCAGCCGCGCCTTGCGTGCGGCCGTCAGGGCCATCTCCGACATGGCAAACAAGCCGTTGAGCAGGATCAGAAAGAGAACGAGCGCGGTATCCATTGAGGGCGCCAGGGTTTACCCCAGTAAGGCGCGGTCGGTTTTGAGAGCCGGCAAGAGTAGCAGATGCGTGTTGCGAATCCGACAGCACAATCCCGGCCATGAACTACATGATCGGCGACCTGCAGGGCTGTTGCGACGCTTTAGAGCGCCTGCTCCAGAGAATCGACTTCTCGCCCTCGCGCGACAGGCTCTATCTGCTGGGCGACCTGGTGAACCGGGGGCCAGCCTCCCTCGCCACCCTGCGCCGGCTCCAGGGCCTGGGCGACGCGGCCAACTGCCTCCTGGGCAACCACGACCTGCATCTGCTGGCCGCCGCCCAGGGTGTGCGCAAGCCGCATCGCAAGGACACGCTGCACGAGATCCTCGATGCGCCGGACCGCGAGGCGCTGCTCGGCTGGCTGCGCCAGCAGCGCATGGCCATCCAGGCCCATGGCTGGCTGATGCTGCACGCCGGCGTGGTGCCGCAATGGGACGCGGCCCAGACGATCGGCCTGGCCGGCGAGGTCGAGGCCTTGCTTCGCGGGCCGGACCTGCCCGAGTTCCTGCAGCAGATGTATGGCAACGAACCAGCGCAATGGGACGCAGGCCTGAACGGCATCGCCCGGCTGCGTTTCATCGTCAACGTGCTGACGCGCCTGCGCTTCTGTGCGGCGGATGGCCGCATGGATTTCGAGACCAAGGATGGCGCCGGCAGCGCGCCCGAGGGCTTCCTGCCCTGGTTCGATGTGCCCGGTCGCCGCACGGCCGGGCAGCCCGTGGCCTTCGGCCATTGGTCCACGCTGGGCCTGATGCAACGGCCCGACCTGCTCGCGCTCGACACCGGCTGCGTCTGGGGTGGCGCGCTGACCGCGGCCCGTTTGCACGACGACGGCACTGCGCCCGAAATCATCCAGGTGGCCTGCCACCAGGCCCAGGCGCCGGGCGGCTAGAATGCGGCCCTCTCCTGGAAACGTGGCCGAGTGGTTTAAGGCAGCGGTCTTGAAAACCGCCGAGGGTTTATCCCCTCCGTGAGTTCGAATCTCACCGTTTCCGCCAAGCCATCCCTCAGAACTTGGGCAGATAGCGCGTGAACAGGCGCCGCCCCTGGTTGTCCTGCGCAGTCAGCCAATACTCGATCCGCGTGGCAGCAAAGCCCAGCGGCGGCGCAGGCAGGGTCAGCTTGGTGACGGCCAGGGCCGGCAAGGGATATTCCGCTATTCGCTGCGCGCCACCGCTGCCGTTGAACACGGCACGCAGGCTGACCAGGCGCAGGTCCGGGTTCGCAGTCGCCCAGGCGGTCCAGTCGGCGGTGAAGCCAGCCAGCGCGGTGGACGCAAGGAAGGCGCTGCTGCTGCTCGCGACCGAGAGGCTGGGAAAGCGCGCCAGCGCGGGCGCCTCCAGGGGCACCTCGGCGCGCAGATAGACCGCCTTGGTCTCCGGCGCCGTGCCTATGGTCATCGTGAACTGGTACTTGGCGCCGCGCAGCGCATCCATCGAACCGATCCAACCCAGCGATGAAGCCAGCAAGGCATGGTCGGCCAGCCCGCCGGAGGCCGTGGCGCTGGTGGCGCCCGGCGTGCTCGTCACGCAGAGATAGGGCCGGCTGCAGTAGGCCAGCGGGATGCTGTAGCCGCCCGGCGTCTGCACCGTGGCCGAGGCTTGCAGTTGTGCCGGCGGCGATGCCAGGTCTTGCCCCTGCACCAGCACCTGTACGCCGGCCGAAGGGTTGGGCGTGACGCTCGTGCTGGCGGTGCCGTCGGGCTCCAGCGCCAACCAGTGCAAGGGAAACAGCGCCAGCTCGCGCTTGCGGCCATTGCCCACCAGGCTCCACTTGGTCATGCCGGTGGCGGGCGTGGCCTTGTAGCTCACCGCGTCGGCGAAGAGCTCGACCACGGCGCCCGTCGTGTCGCTGACCGGCGCAGCCACAAGCACCTTCTTGCAATCGCCGCTGGCCAGCTGGTCGTCGGCACAGCCGGTGATCAGGAAGCGCCCCAGCTGCCGATTAGCGCTGGCATAGCCGGCCAGCTTTGCCGCGAGATCTGCAGCCACGCGGCTGTCATGGCTCACATAGAGAGAAAGCAGCGGGTCTGCAGCAATGGTGGCCGCAGAAGGCCCTTGCGCAATCAGCCGGTTCAGCGCCGCACCGAGATCGTCCAGCGTGCCGATATTGCCCAGCGTGGTCGCAGCGCTGCTGGCGACCTTCAAGGTCGAGACGATGGCGGTGGCAGGCGTGCTGCCCGTGGTCTTGGCCAGCTCGGTCCTGGCCGTGGGCAGGTCGACCTGCACCTCGATGGTGTTGGTCGGCAGCAGCTTGTTGCTGATCAGCAGTTGCTCCACACCCTTGCTGTTGCGCGAATAGCCGAGCTTGAGGCTTTCGATGAGGAGGTCGTGCGCCCCCTTGTTGGCGGCAAAGCTGCTGTCGGTCAGCAGGTTGAGCGTGGTGGGGTCGGTGACCTTCAGGTCGGTCAGCTGGTTCTTGATCAGCGTCTTCAGAAAGGTCTGCGCGCTGGCCGCCAGGCTCAGGTTGGCGAGATTGGCGGCGGTGGGCGTCGTGAACTGCGCACGCGGCTCTGCCCCCAGTGAAAGGCCAACGATGGCGTCGCTCAGCGGCGTGATGTGGGCCACCATGGTGGTCGCCGATGTGCTGACCGTTGAATGCAGGAGCTGCAGATTGCCGGCCGCGTCCAGGCCTCGCGCCTGCAGCAGCAAGGGCGCGGTCGGCGCCTTCGTCAAGGTGATGCTGTAACTGCCCTCTGAGGGATGCGTGGTGGCCGTCCCGATGGAAGTACCCGAGGCATCAAGCACCGTGACCTGCGCATTGCCCAAGGGCGCACCCACGGCTGCGATGCCGCTCAATGTGATCGGGGTGGTCGGCGTCGTGCCGCCACCGCCATTGCCACTGTCGCCGCCCCCGCCTCCACCGCCGCCGCAGGCCGACAGGGCGAGCAGCAGGGGCAGGACGGCCAGGCGGACAAGGGAAGGCGAGTTCATGGGAAAGCGGGCGCGATGGCGGGCAAAACGGCGGGCAAAACGGCGGGCGGAAATTCAGTCCCCGCCAGTATTGACCCGCCAGTCCAGTCCCAAAGCACTGTTGAACGGGACAAAGCCGGTCCAGCTTGAGCCTTCAGTGCTGTTCAGCGCTTGTCCGGCTGAGTCCAGAACTCATCGAGGTTCTTGAATCCCCAGTCGGCAGGCACCTCGCGGCCGACGATGCGGTCGTTGCTGCTGGAGAGGTCCAGCAGCTCGACCGGGATGGGCATCTGCGACTTCGTCGAGAAGAAGACCTTGACGGTGGGTGCCACCAGGTTGGCGGCATGCTGGTCTACCACCACGCCCAGCCGCCCCGAATGGAGCTTCACCAGCGTGCCCACGGGATAGATGCCAACGCATTTGACGAAGGCCTGGAAGATGCGCGGATCGAAATGCCCCTGCCACTGCGCCATCCGCTGCAAGGAGCCGGCCGCGTCCCAGGCACTCTTGTAGGGCCGGTTGGAAGTGATGGCGTCATAGACGTCGCAGACGGCGCCCATGCGCGAGAGCAGGCTGATCTGCTCGCCCGACTGCTGGTGCGGATAGCCGCTGCCGTCCATTTTTTCGTGGTGGTGCAGGCAGACCTCGAGCGCCGCTTCAGGCACCGCGCTGCCCTCCTTCAGCGCCTCATAGCCGCGCATCGGATGCGAGCGCATCACAGCGAACTCGGCGTCGGTCAGCTGCCCCGGCTTGTTGAGCACCTCGGTGGGCATCATCATCTTGCCCACATCGTGCAGCAGGCCGGCCAAGCCGGCTTCGCGGGTCTGGGCTTCGTCCAGACCAAGCTGGCGCGACAGCGACACCATCAGCGCACAGACCGCCACCGAATGCAGATAGGTGTAGTCGTCCTTGGTCTTGAGCCGGGCCAGGCTGATCAGGGCCGAGGGGTTGCGGGCCAGGGAATTGGCCACATCCTCGACCAGGGGCAGGCATTGCTCGGCGTCCACCGCCTTGCCCAGTCGCGCCTCACCAAAGAGGTTCATCACCTGCTGGCGCGAGCGATTGACCAAGGCGGCAGCGCGGTCGATCTCGGCGCCAGCGGCCACCCGGGCAGGCCTGGCCATCTGTAAGGGCGCCATGGCGGGCGCTGGCTCAGCCACGGCCTGCACAGCGTGGGCGGGCTGCGCCGGGCTGCCGACAGGTGCGGCCTCCACCTCCAGGCCCTTTGCATCGTCGATCCAGACCGCCGCCACCTGGCTTCGCTGCAGGGCGTCCAGGTCCGCGGCCTCGACCAGCAAGAACTTGGTTTTCCAGAAAGGGTGCGACAGCCAGGGCCCGTCGAGCGCCTGGATGAACATGCCTAGCCTGACCTGCTTGGTTGGAATTCTTTTGAGCATCACGCGCGGCCATCGGCCAACAGGTCCCCAACGAGTTGGCGAGTATTACCGGTCACTGATGTGCCGACCCATTGATCAAACGCAAAAAAGCCGCCTGTTGGCGGCTTTTTCACACTTGAGCAGGTGCTTCTTTCAGCGCATGCGGGGCTGAGAGACCGTGCGCAGCTCGCCTGGCAGCGAGGCGATGTACTTGGCCATGCTCTTCAGTTCAGCTTGGCTGAACTGCTTGACCTGGCCGGCCATGATGGCGTTGCCACGGCCGACCTGCGGGTTGCCTTCGACCTGGTAGGCCTTCAGGGCCACATAAAGATAGTCGGCGTGCTGGCCGGCCAGCTTCGGATAGGCGCCATCGATGGGCTTGCTGAAGTTGGCGCCGTGGCAGGAAATGCAGGCGCCCTTCTCCAGCAGCTTGGCCACGTCACCAGGAGCAGCCGGCGCGGCCTCTGCCACGGCCGGGGCCTTGGCTTGCTGTTCGTAGTAGGCCGAGATGTCGGCGATGTCGGCCTCGCTCAGGGTCTTGGCAATGCCACCCATGGTCGGGTGCTTGCGCTCGCCCTTGGCGTAGGCGGTCAGCGCAGCGCTGATGTACTTGGCGCCCTGGCCGGCAATCATCGGCACCTTGTGGATCTCGGGGAAGCTGGCCTGATAGCCAGGAATGCCGTGGCAGCCAATGCACATGGCCACCTTCTTCTCGCCAAGGGCCACGTCCTGAGCTTGAGCCTGTGCGACGGCGCCAATGATTGCCAAGGCGGCGAAAGAAATCTGCAGCAGTTTTTTCATGGTCCCGAGTGTCTCTTGCATACGTCCGGCCGGCATTATAGGGTGACCCGTATACTGGATCGAAGCCCACGTTGCCCTTGATCTACACCATGAAATTTGCAGGCTCAGACCAGTACATCGCCACCGCCGACCTGATGCTGGCGGTCAACGCGGCCATCACCCTGCAAAGGCCGCTGCTGGTCAAGGGCGAACCGGGCACCGGCAAGACCATGCTGGCCGAGGAAGTGGCCGCCTCCCTGGGCCTGCCGCTCTTGCAATGGCACATCAAGTCGACCACCAAGGCCCAGCAGGGCCTGTATGAATATGACGCCGTGAGCAGGCTGCGCGACAGCCAGCTGGCCGGCATCGAAGGCTCGGAGCGGGTGCGCGACATCCACAACTACATCGTCAAGGGCACGCTGTGGCAGGCCTTCGAGTCGGAAACGCCGGTCGCCCTGCTGATCGACGAGATCGACAAGGCCGACATCGAGTTCCCCAACGACCTGCTGCGCGAACTCGACCGCATGGAGTTCTATGTCTACGAGACGCGCCAGCTGATCAAGGCCAAGCACCGCCCGCTGGTCTTCATCACCTCGAACAACGAGAAGGAACTGCCCGACGCCTTCCTGCGCCGCTGCTTCTTCCACTACATCAAGTTCCCAGATGCAGCGACGATGCAGAGCATCGTGGATGTGCACTTCCCCGGCATCAAGGGCGAGCTGCTGGCCGCCGCGCTGAAGAACTTCTATGAGGTGCGCAACCTGCCCGGCCTGAAGAAGAAGCCGTCGACCTCCGAGCTTCTGGACTGGCTCAAGCTGCTGCTGGCCGAAGACATCCCGGTCGAGCAACTGAGCGGCACCGGCGACGGCAAGGTCGCCATCCCGCCCCTGGTGGGCGCTCTGCTGAAGAACGAACAAGACCTGACCCTGTTCGAGAAACTGGTCTTCATGCAGCGGAACAACCGTTGATGGGCAGCGACATCCTGAAACCGGTCACGCTGACCGGCCGCCATGCCAGCCTCGTCCCGCTCGCGGTGGATCAACTGGCCGGGCTGAAGGAAGCATCGGCGGACGGCGAGCTGCATCAGCTCTGGTACACCAGCGTGGCCACGCCCGAGCGCATGGAAGCCGAGATCGCCCGGCGCCTCGCGCTGCATGCCGCCGGCTCCATGCTGCCTTTCACCGTGCTCGATGCAGAAGGCCAGGTCGCCGGCATGACCTCCTTCATGAATATCGACAGCACCCACCGGCGCGTCGAGATCGGCTCGACCTGGTATGCCCGGCGGGTGCAGCGCAGTGGCCTCAACACCGAATGCAAGCTGATGCTGCTCACGCATGCCTTCGAGACGCTCGCCTGTATCGCCGTAGAGTTCCGGACGCACCGCCTGAACACCCAGAGCCGCCGCGCCATCGAGCGACTGGGCGCGCAGCTGGACGGCGTCCTGCGCAACCACATGCGCACGGCCGACGGCAATCTGCGCGACACCTGTGTCTACAGCATCACGGCGGCCGAATGGCCGACCATCAAGACTCACTTGCAGTGGCAACTGAGTAAACCCCGGGATTGAAAATGACCGCCAAGAAGGCCCTCTTCGACGTCAACGCACTGTGGGCGCTCGAACGCCTCGGCGCGCCCAGCCTTTCACCCGATGGCGCGCAAGCCGTGGCCAGCCTCAGCCGCTACGACATGGAGAAGAACCAGGGACAGTCCAGCCTGGTCCTGCTCTCCACGCTGGGTGGCGAGATGCGCAACCTGACCCATTGCGGCGAGAAGGACGGCGCGCCGCTGTGGAGCCCCCAGGGCGACCTGATCGCCTTCGTCGCCAAGCGCGAGCAGCAAGGCGTCAAGGACGAGCAGCCGCAGCTCTACGTGATCGCGCCCGACGGCGGCGAGGCGCGCCGCGTCAGCCAGGTCGCCACCGGTATCGAGGCCTTCAAATGGTTTCCGGACGGCAAGCGCATCGCCTTCATCTCCTGGGTCTGGCCGGGCCTGAAGGGTGCAGCGGCGCAGGCCAGGGCCGTGCAGGCGCACAAGGAACGCAAGGCGACCGGCTATGTGACCTCGGAGGCGCTGTACCGCTTCTGGGACCACAGCATTCCGATGGGCCGCGTGGCGCGCCTGCATGTGCTGGACATCGCCACCGGCAAGACCCGCGACCTGTTCGAGGGCTCGGACTTCGAACTCAGCCGCACCGAGCCGGATGCCACGAGCTTCGACATCTCGCCGGACGGCAGGCGCATCGTCTTCGCTTTCGATCCGGCGGCCGAGAAGCGCATCGACAACTGCCAGGCGCTCGCCGAGGTGGACGTGCGCAGTGGCGAGGCCCGCGTGCTGCTGCAGGAAGACGGCTGGGACTTCAGCGCACCCGCCTACAGCCATGCCGGCCAGCACCTGGCCTTCCTCGCCAGCCACCAGGGCCTCAAGCACACGGCACCCAGGCAGCTTGGCGTGCTGGACACCCATGGCAACTGGGCCGTGCTGTCGGAAGACTGGGACTACGAAGTCAGCGCACCGCTCCTGTGGGATGAAGACGACCTGGGCCTGCTCTTCTGCGCCGAGGAACACGGCCGGCGCCACCTCTGGCGCTTCGACGTGAAGAGCTGCGCCGCCTTCGTCCTGTTCCGCGGTGGCCATGCGGCCAGCTTCGGGCTGGAGGCCGGCACCCTCGTCGTCAACCACGACGGGGTACAGCATCCCTCGCGCATCTCGGTGCTGGAGGTTGAGGGCGATGAAGAAGGCCATGGAGCCCAGTGGCGCCGCATCGAAAACATCAACGACAAGCGGCTCGCCAGCTTCAACTTCGGCCGGGAGGAAGAAGTCTGGTTCAAGGGCGCCAGCTGCGATGGCAAACACGGCGATCAGGTCCAGATGTGGCTCGTCTACCCACCCGGCTTCAACGCTCGCCGCAAGTACCCCTTGATGCACGTGATTCACGGCGGGCCGCACACCGCATTTGGCGACAGCTGGCACTGGCGCTGGAACCACCAGGCCTTTGCCGCGCAAGGCTATGTGGTGGCCTGCGTGAACTATCACGGCTCATCGAGCTTCGGCCAGGCCTTCCTGGACTCGATCACCCACCGCTGGGGCGAGTTGGAGCTGCAGGACATCGAGGCTGCCACCGACCTGCTCCTGCAGAAGCCCTGGGCCGACAAGCGGCGCGTGTTCGCCACCGGCGGCTCCTACGGCGGCTACATGGTGGCCTGGATGAACGGCCACGTGAAACCGGGCCGCTACCAGGCCTATATCTGCCACGCCGGCTGCTATGACTGGCAGGCCATGTTCGCCGACGACGCCTACACCTATCACGCCAAGGAACTCGGTGCCTGGTATTGGGACGACCCGGCCAAGATCGCGGCGCAAAGCCCGCATGCCTTTGCCCAGCACATGAAGACACCGACCCTGGTGATCCATGGCGCAATGGACTACCGCGTGCCCGACGCCCAGGGCCTGGCCTACTACAACACGCTCAAGGCCCGTGGCGTCGATGCGCGGCTCCTGTGGTTCCCGGACGAGAACCACTGGATCCTGAAGCCGCGCAACAGCCAGCTCTGGTACGGTGAGTTCTTCGCCTGGCTGGCGAGCCATGACAAAGGCGCCGCCAAACGCTAGCGGTTTGCAAGGTCAGGCCGGGTCGAGAGGTGCCAACTCCGCCTCGCTGGGCATGCGGCCCTGCTGCATCAGTGCCTGCCAATGCCCGGGCAGCTCGGGGCGGCCAAACAGATAGCCCTGCAGACCATGGACGCCGAGCGCCTGCAGGAAGCTCATCTGCGAGCCCGACTCGACACCCTCGGCCACCACGCGCAGATGCAGGCTGTGCGCCAGCGACACGACCGAACGCACGACCCGTTCGCGGCGCAGATCGCCAGGCAGCTGATGCAGGAAGGAGCGATCGATCTTCAGCACGTCGATGGGCAGATCGACCAGCTTGGCCAGCGAGGAATAGCCGGTGCCGAAATCGTCGATGGCGATCGTGAATCCCGCCTCGTGCAGACGCTGCAGTTGCTGCAGCGCCTGTGCGGGCTGCCGGGTCAGCGCCGATTCGGTCACTTCCAGTTCCAGCTGCGTGGCCTTCACGCCATGGCGCGCCAGCGCACCGGTCAGCATCTCGAACAAGTCGCGCCGCTCGAGGTCATGCGCCGACAGATTGACGGCCACATGGGCCCGTGCCGCGTTGCCGCCCCGCGCTTGCCAAAGGGCCAGTTGCGCGCAGGCGGCCTCGGCCACCCAATCGGTGATGCCACCAATGAGGCCGCAAGCCTCCGCCACCGGAATGAACTCGGCCGGCGGTACCGGGCCCAGCGCCGGGCTGGTCCAGCGCAGCAGCGCCTCGAAGCCCAGCAGGCTGCCGTCGGGCCGCAGCTTGGGCTGGTAGAGCAGGTGCAACTGGCCGCCGCTGAGCGCCTGAGGCAGTTCGGCTTCGATCGCCATGCCGCGCTGCACGGCCAGCGCGGTGGTGGCGTCAAACACACCGAAGCCGTGGAACTCCTGGCGCCAGCGAGCGTCCTGGCCCATGTCGAGCGCGAGTTCGCAGCAGCGCAGCAACTCCGCCCCGTCAATCGGCCCGGCCTGACGGCTCAGCAGCTCCCGCACGGCGACCAGGCCGAAGACCAGGTCCAGCACCACCGGCTGCATGGCCGCCATCGCCTGGACAGGCAAGGCGGCGCAAAGGCGGCGCATCTGTGTGAGCATCTCGCTCGCGTCCTCGCAGACCGGCATCTGCAGCGCGATCACCGAGCCTCGCACGCGGGCCACCTCGGCACCGGCGGGCAGGCTGGCCAGCAAATCACGCACAAAGGACTTCAGGAGATCATCGCAGGCGCTCACGCCATAGCGCGCGTTGAGCTGGCGCAGGTTGTTGATGCGCAGTGTCAGGAGCGCCACCGCGGGTCCGGCCGGCCCTTGCGCGCAAAGGGCATCGAGCTGGCGGATGCAACGGCTTCGATTGGGCAGCCCGGTCAGCGCATCGTGCCAGGTGGCCCGAGCCTCGCGGAGCACTGATTCGGCCAGGTGGGCCTGCACCCGGCGCAGCTCGGTCACGTCGTCAAAGCCGTAGGCCTGCAAGCGCCGGCCGATGCTGTGTGCGGAGCGCAACTCGACCTCGCATCGCCCGTGGCCCGCATCCAGCCACCAGCGCAGGCCCGCCTCCGGCCGCCAGGCACGTGCCTCGCCGGCCGGTGCATTCAGCAGGTCTTGCAGGCTCAACCCCCGCAGCGCGTTCTCGTCATCGACCCCGCACAGCAGCAGGAAGGGCTTGTTGGCACGCAGCACCTCGTCATCGGGGCCGCAGACCAGCGTGGGCGCGCTGCCGGCCTGGAAGACCTGCTCGCTGAGTTGGCGCGAGGTGCGCAGACGCTCCTGGATCTTGCCCATGCCATCGACCATGCGGAACACCGCCAGCGGCATGCACAGGTTGAAGAACATGAACAGGGCCGTATGCACATAGAACAAGGACTGCGGCAGACGCACTTCCTGCTGCGGAAGCTGGGGCGCGTTGAAGCCCGATATCGCAAGCACATAGAACAGCGAATTGAAGGCCATCAAGCCCAGGCCGAGACGCCAGTTGACCAGCAAGCCGGCGACCAGCGGGCTGGTGTAGCTGAGCACATAGCCCAGGCGCGACAACTCTGGCTGCGTGCCGGTCGAGATGGTGATCGCAAGGGCGGCGGCATACACCGCCGCCAGCAACAGCAACGCACCCGCACGCCCCGGGCGCTTGGCCTGCCTGATCGCAGCGCCCAGCAGCGTCAGCACCACCAGCACGATCACCACGGCCCAGGGCTTGCCTCGAATCAGGGCCATCACCGCCGTGTGCAGGCCCACCACCCCGGCGAGCACCACGCAGGCCAGCAGCGTCACCCGCAACGCGCTGAGCTGGATGTCCGCCGTGGTCATCGCACTGCCGCTGGGCCGTGCATCCGGCCGCTCCCAGGTACGGCTGGCTGGCCAGCGTGTACGGGCGCCCGAGGCGCCAATCGCAGCCCCTGCATTGACATCTTCCGGCTCGGCAAGAACCCAGGCACGCAAACGGGACAACAGCAAAGTCAGCAGATGGGTCATGGGGGCTTGGGCAGAGGTGCCGCGCGTCGGCGCGCTCAGACACCGGCCAGGGGCGAGTGGGTCAAATATATCAATGAAATACGGGCCCGCTAACCCCTGAGCTGGGTGGCGCATTGGCGGCGCGATGAATCAGTCAATGCCCTGCGCACTTCGCAAGAAAAAGCAACTGCGGCACTGCCATGGCCGGGCTCTGCATAATCGGCACATCGCCGACGCGGCCCCGTGGGTCGCAAGCCAGAACCGCCTCATGCTGATCCCCTTCTTCTTCACGCTGCGTGCCGCCAAGCTGCCGGTCTCGGTCAAGGAATACCTGACCCTGATCGAAGCGCTGAAGAAGGGCGTGATCGGCGGCGACGAGGGCTGCCCTTCGGTCGATGATTTCTATTTCCTCGCCCGCACCTGCCTGGTCAAGGACGAGGCGCATTTCGACCGCTTCGACCGCGCCTTCTCCGCCTACTTCAAGGGCGTGGAGCTGCTGACCGACTTCTCCAAGGAGTTGCCGGCCGACTGGCTGAAGCAGCACCTGGAACTGAACCTCACGCCCGAGCAGAAGGCCGCCATCGAGAAGATGGGCTGGGACGAGCTGATGGAGACGCTTAAAAAACGTCTCGAAGAGCAGCAGGAGCGCCACGAAGGCGGCAACCGCTGGATAGGCACGGGCGGCACCAGCCCCTTCGGCAACAGCGGCTACAACCCGCAGGGCATCCGTATCGGCGGCAAGGGTGGCAACAAGAGCGCCGTGAAGGTCTGGGACCAGCGCAGCTACAAGGACTACGACGACCAGCTGGAGCTGGGCACCCGCAACATCAAGGTGGCCTTGCGCCGCCTGCGGCGCTTTGCCCGCGAAGGCTCGGAGCTCGAGCTCGACCTGGATGACACCATCCACAAGACCGCGGCCAATGCCGGCATGCTGGACATCCGCATGATCCCGGAGCGGCACAACAAGGTGAAGGTGCTGCTCTTGATGGACGTGGGCGGCACGATGGACGAGCACATCCATCGCGTCGAGGAGCTGTTCTCGGCCGTCAAGAGCGAGTTCAAGCACCTGGAGTTCTATTACTTCCACAACTGCGTCTACGACTTCGTCTGGAAGAACAACCGCCGCCGCTTCGCCGAGAAGTTCCCGACCTGGGACATCATTCGCAAGTACAACCGTGACTACAAGCTGATCTTCGTCGGCGATGCGACCATGAGCCCCTACGAAATCCTGCAGGCCGGAGGCAGCGTGGAATACAACAACGAGGAAGCCGGCGCCGAATGGCTGCAGCGCCTCACGCATGCATTCCCCAAGTACGCCTGGATCAACCCGGAGCCGCAGGGCGTGTGGCAGTACCGCCAGAGCATCGCCCTCGTGCAGCAACTGATGCAGCAGCGCATGTTCCCGCTCACGCTGACCGGCCTGGAAGGGGCCATGCGTTTGCTGTCCAAATGACGGGACTGCGCCTGCTCTGCGCCGCACTGGCTCTCGGTCTCGGCGGCTGCGCCCTCTTGCGCAGCGAAGCCGATACCAGGCCTGCGGCCAAGGCCGAAGCGGCCCCTCTCGTCCAGGCCTACGAGCTGCAAATCGAAGCGCCGGCCGCCAATCTGCGCGAACTTCTGGAAGAACACCTGGACCTGGCCCGCTTCCAGCGCACGCCCGAGGCCGAACGGCCCAGCAGCGTTGAGCTGGACCGACTGCGCCTGCTGGCGCCGGCCCAGGCCAGGTCGCTGCTGGAAACGGCCGGCTACTTCGACGCCCAGGTCGAGGCCCTGCTTGAGGCCAGAGACAGCAGCAAGCCGCTGATACGCATCAAGGTCACCCCTGGCACGCCCAGCCGCGTGCGTCTCGTGACCTGGTCCTTCCAGGGCGAGATCGCGGCGGCTGCAGGTGCTCCCTTGCGCGAGGCCTTGCAGTCGAACTGGCCGCTCGAGGCCGAGTACCGCTTCACGCAAACGCGCTGGTCCACCGCCAAGAGTGAAGCCCTGGTGCGCGCTCGCGCCCAGGGCTATCCGCTGGCGCGCTGGGCCACGACCGAGGCCCAGGTCCACACCGCCGAACAGGCGGTGGACCTGGATCTCAAGCTCGACAGCGGCCCCCTCTTCCACCTCGGCGAGCTGCGCGTCGAGGGCCTGGAGTTCTATCCGGCCGAGGCCGTGACACGGCTGGCCGGTTTCGCGCCCGGCCAGGCCTACAGCGAGAAAGCGCTGCTGGAGTTCCAGGAACGGCTGCAGAAGACCCAGCTGTTCGATGCGGTGGCCGTGGACATTCAGCGCGATGCCGAACTCGCGGCCGCCGCGCCGGTGCTGATCAAGCTGCGCGAGTCGCCACGTCAGCAGGCCACGACCGGCATCGGCTACCACGCCAACACCGGCCAGCGTGTCACGCTGGAGCATCTGCACCGCCAGCCTTTCGGCCTCCCGGTGCGCGCCCGCACCAAGCTCGACCTGGGCCGCGACCTGCGCGCGGCGGACATGGAGGTCTCGTCCTACCCACAGCCCGATATGCAGCGCAACCTGGCGGCGATGCGGGCCGCGCAAGACCGCTCGGGCGACAGGATCGTCAACAGCCTGAGCCTGCGCCTGGGGCGTTTGCGCGAGACCACCGACGACGAGCGCCTGGTCTTCATCGACGCCACGCGGGCCCGCGAAACCTCGGCGCTGGGCGAGATTCGCAGCGGCGCCTTCTCGGTGAATGGCAACTGGACGCGGCGGCGCGTCGACAACATCCTCCTGCCCAGCGACGGCCACACCGCCCGGCTTGAACTCGGCATTGGCCGTGCCGACAGCAGCGTGGCCCAGAACGGGTCTTTCGGCCGCTCGCTGCTGAAGCTGGCCTGGTACAAGCCGCTGGGCAATTGGTACGCCAATGCGCGCACCGAACTGGGCCAGGTCTTCGCCGCCGATTCGGTCGGCCTGCCCGAGACCTTGCTGTTCCGGGCCGGTGGCGATGAGTCGGTGCGCGGCTATGCATATCACGACCTCGGCCCGATCAAGAACGGCATGGCCGTGGGCGGGCGTTCGCTCTGGACCGGCAGCGTCGAAGTGGCCCGCCCCGTCAGCGAGGACCTGCCCAGCGTCTGGGGTGCGGTGTTTGTCGATGCGGGCCAGGCAGCGGAGCGCTTCGGCGACTTGAAGCCCGTTGTGGGCTGGGGTGCTGGCGTGCGTTGGCGCAGCCCGGTGGGGCCCCTGCGACTGGATCTCGCGCGCGGCCAGGCCACCGGCCGTTGGCGGCTCCACTTCAGCGTTGGGATTGCGCTATGAAGTTGAGCCGCCGCCTGCGTTGGCTGCTGGGCATCAGCCTGGCGATACCCGCGCTGCTGATCGCCGTACTGCTGGGCGGCTACGGCTTGATCAGCACCGAAAGCGGAAGCGCCTGGTTGCTCGCACGCGTGCCCGGCGTGCAGTTGCTGGCCGCGCAGGGCAGCTTGCTGGGCGGCTTCTCGGCGCGCCATCTGCGCATCGAGCTGCCCGGCGGCGACAGCCTGGCGCTGGAGAACCTGCGCTGGCAAGGCCTGAGCCTCGGCTGGCGTGCGCCCCACCTGCAGATTGCCAGCCTGGCAGCGGATCGCGCGGTCTACCTCGGCGCACCCAAGCCGCAGGCCAAGCCTCTGCAAGCCCCGCTCGATCTGCGCCTACCGCTGCAGGCAGACATCGCCAAGCTGGAAATCGGCGAGCTGGTGTTGCCCGGCCTGGAGAAGCAGCCGCTGCGCCAGATCAGCATGGCCCTGAGCCTGGGCAGTCAACACCGAGTGAAGCTCGAACGCCTGCAATGGGACCGGCTGCAGGCGCAAGGCGAGCTGCAGATTGGCGCCGACGCGCCCATGCCGCTGCAAGCCAGCCTCGTCGTGCAGGACGATGGCAAGGCAGGCCGGCCGTGGGATGCCAAGCTGCAACTGGGCGGCACGCTGGCCTCCATCGACGCGCGGCTGAGCTTGCAGGCCGAACGCCAGTCGCTGCAGGCACAGGCCAGGGTGCTGCCCTTCGAGCCCTGGCCGCTCGCGTCGCTGCAAGCCCAGGTCGAGCGCCTTGACCTGCAGGCGCTCTACAGTCAGGCGCCGCGCAGCTCGCTGACCGGCCAGGCGGAACTCAAGTCCAGCGGCTGGAAGCAGCCGGCCCAGTTGCAGCTCAAGCTGGCCAATGGATCGAGCGGCCGATGGGATCGCGGGCAGTTGCCGATCCGCACGCTGCAGGCGAGCCTGCAGGCATCTCCCGATCATCCCGAGCAATTGCTCTTGCAGTCGCTGGACCTGGAGCTTGGCAACGGGCAGACAGCCGCCGGCCGCATCAGCGCCCAAGGCAGCCATGGGAGCGATGGCAAATGGCAGGTCGAGACGCGCATCCGCGAGCTGCGCAGTGCCGAGCTGGACAGCCGGCTCGCGGCGCTGCGCTGGACCGGCACGGTGCAGGCGCAAGGCCGCGGGCTCGATGCGCCGCTGAAGCTGCAGGCGGATCTGGAAGGCCGCTTCGAGGCCGGCAACAAGGCACCGCTGCAGCTGCGCCTGACGGCCGAAGGCAATCGCCAGCAAGTCCATCTGGCCGAGCTGCTGCTGCAGGCCGGCGCTTCGCAGCTGCAAGCCCAGGGCGACATCACGCTCAATGACAGCTGGCGTGCCAAGGGCAGCGCCAGGCTGCAGGCTTTCGACCCTCGCCTGCTCTGGGCCGGCGAGGCGGGCTCGGTCTGGCAACGGGCCGAGCATGGCCTGAACGCCGAGGCGCAGGTCGACCTGCAAGCAGCACCCGCCAGGCAGCGCTGGCCCATTGGGAACGCCAGGCTTCAGTTGCTGCCCAGCCGCCTGCAAGGTCAGCCGCTGCAGGGCCAGGCCGACTATCAAGCCACAGCCGGCACCGCGCCGCACTTGCAGGCCAGCGTCGCCAGCGGCGAGAACAGGCTGCATCTGGGGGCCCAGCCCGCCGCAGCGCAACTCGACATCCAGGCCCGGAAGCTGGCCGCTTTCGCGCCGCTCCTGAGCCTGTGGCGGCCCCAAGCCAGCTTGAGCGGCAGCCTGCAGGGCAAGGTCACGGTGCCGCTCGATGCTGCACTGCAGCCCACCGCCGTGAGCGGCGAGCTGCAGGGGCGCGATCTTGTCTGGTCTGGCAGCAGGAATTCGGCTGACGAATGGCACATCGCCAAGCTCAGTTTGAACGGTCAAGCCGGCAACACGCTGGAAGCGCCGCTTGGCCTGCAAGTGCTGCTGGAAGGCGCAGGCCAAGGCGCCGGCAACAAGCTGGGCCGTGGCCTGCTGGACATCAAAGGAAGCTGGGCGAGCCATCAGGCCAAGCTGGAAATTGACGCGCAGCTGGCGCTGACGACGACTCTGCAATCCCTGCTCGGCGAGAACGGGTCGCTAGCAGCGAAATTACGCACCTCACTGCAAGCCGGCTTCGACGCCCTGCCGCAAATTGGCCGCGAGCAGCCGCTGCGCTGGCGAGGCTCGTTCAGCGAGCTGGTCTTGCGCCCGGCGCGCAGCGAGCAGCCAGCCTGGATTTCCAGCAGCGGCGCCCTTGGCTTTGACCTCGCCTTTGATCGCGGCCTGAGCGCTGGCCTGAGCGCAGCGAACCTTCAGCCTGGCCGCATCGAGGCCGGCGGCGCGTCGCTGAGCTGGCGCCAGAGTCAATGGCAAGCGGCTCGCCAGAACACGGAGCCGAGCCTCTTGAACGCCGAGATTCATCTCGAGCCGCTGGCGGTTGCGCCGTTCCTCAAGCGCTGGCAGCCCGAGTTCGGCTGGGGCGGCGACCTGGTCGTCGGTGGCCAGATCAAGCTCAAGACCACGCCGCGGGTCGAAATCGACATCGAGCTCTTGCGCGAGCGCGGCGACCTGAGCGTGACCGATGAGCGCGGCCCTCAGCAGCTTGGCCTCAGCGCCTTGCGCGTTGCGCTGCAGGCCCGCGATGGCCAATGGCAACTGAACCAGGCCTTCGGCGGCAGCAGCGTCGGCCTGCTCGGCGCTTCCGTCAACTTGCAGGCAGATCCGCTGGCGCTGTGGCCCGGCCCGCAGTCAAGGCTTGAAGGCATGGTGCAGGCCAATGTGGCAAACGTCGGACTGTGGGGGCGCTGGGTGCCGCCGGGCTGGCGCATTGGCGGTGCGCTGACGGCAGGCATGACCATGTCGGGCACGCTGGGCGCGCCGCAGTTCGTCGGCCAGGCGGAGGGCCAGAAGCTCTCGCTGCGCAATCCGCTGCTGGGTGTGGACGTGCGCGATGCCGAGTTCCTGCTGAAGCTGGCGGGCGAGCGCGCGGAGCTGGTGCATTTGCGCGCCCGCGGCCCCGAAGGTTCGATGAGTGCCAGCGGCCACGCCACCCTGGGCGAGAAGCCGCAAGCGCAGCTGCAGGTCAAGGCCGAGGGGCTGACGCTCCTGAACCGCGTGGACCGTCGTGCCCAGATCACCGGTGAAGCACAGCTTGCCCTGGCCGAGCAATCGCTGGAGCTGGACGGCCGGATCAAGGTCGACAGCGCGTTGTTCGATTTCTCGCGCGGCGATGCACCGAGCCTCGATGCCGATGTGCAGGTGATCCGGCCTCAGCAAGCCGCCAGCGCAACAGCCGCCAGCACGCCGGCCAAGCCGCGCAGGGTCCGCGTCGACCTCGCATTGGATGCTGGCGACAAGCTGCAGATACGCGGCCGCGGCTTCGAGAGCCGCCTGGCCGGCGAGTTGAAGCTCGCTCAGCGAGACGCAAGCACGCGCCTCACCGGCAGCCTGCGCACCATCGGCGGCACCTATGCCGCCTACGGCCAGAAGCTGGAAATCGACAAGGGCGAGCTGATCTTCGTCGGCCCCTACGACAACCCGCGCCTGGATGTGCTGGCGCTGCGACCCAACACCGATGTCTCGGTTGGCGTGGCGGTGACCGGCACCGCGCTGTCGCCGCGCATCAAGCTCTACGCCGACCCGGAGATGAGCGACACCGACAAGCTCTCCTGGCTGCTGCTCGGCCGCGCACCCGAAGGCCTGGGCCGTGCCGACACGGCGGTGCTGCAACGCGCAGCGCTGGCATTGCTGAGCGGCGAAGGCGATAGCCCCTCGGGTCGACTGATGAAAAACCTCGGCCTTGATGAACTCTCGCTGGCCCAGAACGACGAAGACGCCCGCGGCACCGTGGTGCGCCTGGGCAAGCAGCTCTCGCGCCGCTGGTATGTGGGCTATGAGCGCGGGCTCAACGCCACCACCGGCAGCTGGCAACTGGTCTATCGCATTGCCCAGCGCTTCACCTTGCGCGCACAGAGCGGCGACGAGAACGCGGTGGACCTGATCTGGCTGTGGCGCTGGCGCTGAGGCCATCCGCCACTCGTGACGGATTTCACGGCGACCCCGCAGGTGGGGGTGTCGAGGCCACTTACAAAGCTGCTGCTCCGGCCCAGCCAAGGCAAGAGCACCGTGGCGAGAGAACTCCGATGGGCATTGAGGAAAGTCCGGATTGAGCAGAGGCTGGCACAGCAATTGCTGAATGGAGGACATCCTTTTTCGGAGTTGTCCATGTTCAAAAGCAAGATTCTCGGCCTCGTTGCCGCACTGTCCCTGAGCCTGCCCGCAGTAGCCAGCCCCACCCTCGTCACCAATGGCGGCTTCGAAGGCGGCCTGACCGGCTGGACCTGCACCGGCGCCGACCTGTGCACCACTGGAGCGTACTTCGTCAAGAGTGGCGCTGCGGCAGTCTACGGCTATGACAACAGCGGCTTCGCGACCCTGTCGCAAACCATCGCAACGACCGCCGGCTCGATCTATGACTTCTCGTTCTGGTCGGCCACCAATGTGCTGACTGCCGGCAACGTGATCCGTTACCAGATCGATGGCGGCAGCATCTTCACCGTCGCCAACACGCTGTCGCCTGCGCAGACGCAGACCTTCTTCACCGCCACGGGCGCAGCCGCAACGATCAACTTCTTCTTCGAGACCGACTCGGGCACCGGCATCATCGGCTTTGATGATGTGGTCGTCAGCGACACCGGCCGCGGCAGCGCCGTTCCGGAACCCACCAGCATCGCCCTGATCGGTGCTGCCCTGCTGGGCCTGGGCGCCAGCAGCCGCAAGCGCAAGCAGAAGCAGTAAAGAAATAGAAGATGTCGGCCAGGCCTCGCGCCTGGCTGCTTCAAACCGGCCCCTGAGGCCGGTTTTTTATTGGTCTCTCCGACAGGGATAGATAGATTCAACTATTCCGTTGATTTAAAAGGACTTCCGACGGCCGAATTAAGTTGCATTCCCCATCCGTTCCCCTAACCATCAAGCGCTACCGCCAGCAGGCAGGGGATCTACAGTAGAGCGGCGCTGACCGCTGCATACCTTGAAACTGACACTCGGCCACCACGTCCCTGCGACGCTTGGGGCCCAACACCCCCGCGCTGGTCAACGGCAGCTCTGCAGAGCATTGAGCAGGCGCTATCGACCCATCGACGACACCAGCCCTGGCCAGTTGCGAGACGCAGAGCTGACGCTTACCTCCTCAACTGAAGTTGTAGATCGGAGCGCCGCAGGCGAGGCATGAGCCCGCGGCGGGGCGCTTCAAGGTACCTGAGCTCAATGACAGGAGTGAACGGCAGACTTTGGATTCGGCCTTGCTCAGCCAGCGCCGAGATTGGTGGCCGAGGTCTTCATCGCGCAGCGTTCGTTGGCGCACAGACTTTAGGCAGGGCACGGAATAGTGTGGGCCCAGTTCGAAGCTGATTGAGCCAAGACCAGTAGGCAGCACGTCGTGCTGGCCAGTCGCCGATCAGTCCCGCCTACCGACATCAGGAGATCCCATGACATCCAGCTACGTCACACGCGACACCTACGGCATGTATGCCAACAACTCGACCGGACCCGGTCCGGCGCTGATGGGCGCCAACACCTTGCTCGGCAACGACGTCCACAACAAGGACGGCGAGAGCTTGGGCGACATCAAGGAATTCATGGTCGATATGGCCTCGGGCAAGGTTGCCTACGCAGTGCTCTCATTCGGTGGCGTGCTGGGCCTAGGAGACAAGCTGTTCGCAGTGCCCTGGGCGGCACTCGCCCTGGACACCACCAACAAGCGCTTCACGCTAAACGTCCCCAAAGACACGCTGAAGGACGCGCCGGGCTTCAACAAAGATCACTGGCCTTCGATGTCGGACGAGACATGGGCGGGCGGCCTGCACAAGTTCTACGGCACGCCCTACCGCAATGTGTGAACCGTCGCGCAGCCGGTTCGCTGCGCAGCTACCTAAATCCAACCCAAGGTGAATGTATGAACAAGGACCAAGTCAAGGGCACGCTCAAGGACGCAGCTGGCAAGGTGCAGGAGACCACCGGCAAGGTGATCGGCAGCACCGAGCAGCAACTCAAGGGCATTCGCAAGCAGGCGGTAGGTCAGACGCAAAAGGCTGTCGGCGACGTGAAGGAAGTGCTCAAGGACGCGACCCGCAAGTGACCGACGCACTGGCCAGCGGCTGCTGGCCGGTCTTCGACCCGAAGGGAGCCGAAACATGCTTGAGACCATCGCCGTCGTCCTCCTTGTCCTTTGGCTTCTGGGGCTCGTCAAGTCAACGGCGCTGGGCGGATTCATCCATCTCTTGCTGGTCGTGGCCGTCGTGCTCTTCCTGGTCCGGTTCATCGGCTCTCGTACATAAGGCAGAGTCTTCCACTGAAGGGCCCCTGACCAAGAGCTCAAACTTCAGTTTGGCTCTTCTGACCGCAGCTCTGCTGGTTCTGCCGGTCGCCCATGCCGCAACGATGTGCATAGCAGACTATGAGTCCACCAAGGTGCGCATCAAGGCGGATTGCCAACGCTCCACCTGCCGGAGTAGTCGCAGCCGCTCAAATGACGGCCGACCCCTATGAAGTCTGCATTGCGCTGCCGCCCTCAGTTACGCTGTCATGCATCCGCGCAGTCGCCTCGGTTGCCGGGCCCGCTATAGCCTGATGACTCAGGCGGTATTCAGGGCGATCACCTGACCACCCCTGCGCATCTTGTCCAAGTAGTCGGACAAGGATTTCATGAGCGCCTTTCGCTTCTCCATGAATTCGGCACGGTTGTATGCATCGCCCAGCGGCCCGGCCTTCACGCGGGCCATTAGTGCCTCGATCACCTGAGGATCAATGCCAGCGGTGTTCTCGACCATGAACGATTGCTTTTCGGTGTCAGGAACTGCGGTTTGTTCCCCCTGATGTTCCCCCTGCCTGCATGCGATGCAATGAGACATCGTGAGACGATGAAACAAGAAAAAGCCGCCAAGCGCTTAATTCACTTGGCGGCTATGCGACATCCAGCGACATCCAGCGACATCATGATATTTGCAAATGGTCCCTCCGACAGGAATCGAACCTGTATCTGCCGCTTAGGAGGCGGCCGTTCTATCCATTGAACTACGGAGAGAGGGAGCGGATTGTAGGGGCAGCTCTGATCTGCTATCGACGCATGGCGCGCGACAGCAAGAGCACCGGCGCCAGGCCCACCAGCACCATGGCCAGCGAAGGCAAGGCGGCTTCGCCCAGGCGCTCGTCGCGGGCCAGCTGGTAGGCGACGACGGCAAGCGTGTCACTGTTGAAGGGGCGCAGCACCAGGGTTGCTGGCAGCTCCTTCATCACATCGACAAAGACCAGCAGGGCCGCGGCCAGCGTGGAGCGCGCCAGCAGCGGCGCATGCAGCTCGATGAACAGGCGCCAGCGCGAGGCGCCCAGCATGCGCGCGCTTTCGTCCACATGCCCGGAAATGCGCGCATAACCTGACTCGACCGACTGCAAGGCCACGCCCGAGAACCTCACCAGGTAGGCATACATCAGGCCGGCAATGCTGCCGGTCATCAATGGCGTGAGGCCCAGCTCGGGCCAGTGGATCTGCAGCCAGCCGACGGGCAGCAGAATGCCCACGGCGATCACAGCGCCAGGCACGGCATAGCCCAGGCCGACGATGCGGATCGACCAGGCCAGCCAGGGCTGGCGGCGGCCCGCACCCTGCTGCTGGCGCGCGGCATAGGCCAGCACCAGGGCCAGGCCGACAGTCAGCAGCGCGGCCAGGCCGGAGAGCTCAAGGCTGGTCAGGCTCCACTGGAAGAAGCGTTCCAGCGGAAGGCCCAGTTCGCCATGCAGGGCCTCTTCGCGCAGCAGGCCCAGCAACACGCCGACCGGCAGCACAAAGCCGATCAGGATGGGCAGCGCGCACAGCGCGAATGTGCCGGCAGCCGCCAGACCTTGCAGGCGCAAGCGGCGCGCCTCATTGGCATGCAATGCACCGCTGCGGCTGCTGGCAAAGCGCATCCGCGCCTGCGCCCGGCGCTCCAGCCACAGCAGGAGCAGCACGACGCCGAGCAGCACCGAAGCCAGCTGGGCGGCCGCCAGGCGGTCGTTCATGACCAGCCAGGCCTTGTAGACACCGGTCGTCAGCGTCGTCAGGCCGAAATAGGCGCCCACGCCGTAGTCCGCCAGGGTCTCCATCAGGGCCAGCGCCACGCCAGCGGCCAGCGCCGGCCGGGCCAGAGGCAAGGCCACCTCGCGCACCCGCCGCAAGGTGCCAGCGCCCAGCGAGCGCGCTGCCTCCATCAGGGCCACGCCGCGCTCGTTCAGTGCGGTTCGGGTCAGCAGATAGACGTAGGGATACAGGCAGAAGATGAAGAGCACGATGGCCCCCGGCATGCTGCGCACATCGGGCCACAGGGCCCCTTGCAGATTGAATGCCTTGCGCAGCCCCATTTGCAGGGCACCGCTGTACTGCAGGAAGTCTGTGTAGGCGTAGGCCGCCACATAGGCCGGCATCGCCATCGGTAGCAGCAGTGCCCACTCGAAGAAGCGGCGCAGCGGGAACTCGAACAGGCTCACGGCCGCCGCCGTTGCGCCGCCCAGCACGGCCACGCCCAGACCCACGCTCACTGCCAGGACCAGCGAGCTGCGCGCGTACTCGGGCAAGACGGTCGTGAGCTGGTGCTGCAGGATGCTGATCGCCTGGGCATCCCAGGCCAGCCACGAACCCAGCACGCCCAGCACCGGCACAGCCAGCAGCAGGCAGACCAGCGAGACCAGGGACAGCGGTGAGACGGGAAGCGAGGGACGAGGCATCGAGGAGGGGAAGGCGGACCGAAAAACTGGCCAATGGCCGTGAAGGTCCAAATGCGAACGATCCGCATTCTAGGCGCCGACGATAATGGCCCCATGTTTCTAGCTCTCGACCAAGTAGGCATCCGCTACCCGGGCACCGCTGCCAGCCGTGCCGCGGTGGATGGCGTCAGCCTGGGCCTGGCGCCCGGCAAGATCGGTGTGCTGATCGGGCCTTCGGGCTGCGGCAAGACCTCGCTCCTGCGCGCCATTGCCGGGCTGGAGAAGCTGCATGCCGGCCGCATCGCCATCGACGGCGAAACTCTGGCCGATGCCGAGACCGGTTTGCACCAGCCGCCCGAGAAGCGTCGTGTTGGCATGGTGTTCCAGGACTATGCGCTGTTCCCGCACCTGAGCGTGGCGGACAACATCGCCTTCGGCCTGCGCCACCTGAAGCGTGATGTGGCCCAGGCGCGCATTGCCGAGGTGCTCGACCTGGTCGGCCTGGCCCATGCGGCCAAGCGTGCGCCGCACCAGCTCTCAGGCGGCCAGCAGCAGCGCGTGGCGCTGGCCCGCGCACTGGCGCCCTCGCCGCGCCTGCTGCTGCTGGACGAACCTTTCTCCAGTCTGGACGTGGACCTGCGCGAGAAGCTCTCGCAGGAGCTGCGCGCCATCCTGCATGAGAGCGGCACCACCGCCCTCTTCGTCACGCATGACCAGGCCGAGGCCTTTGCCGTCGGCGACGTCGTCGGCGTGATGCACCAGGGACGGCTCGAGCAATGGGATGAGGCCTACACGGTCTACCACCGCCCGACCACGCGCTTTGTCGCCGACTTCATCGGCCATGGCGTCTTCACCTCGGCCCGCATCATCGAAGGCGCCAACGGGCCGCTGGTGCAGACGCCGATGGGCGAGCTCAGCGACGCCACCGAATGCCCGCTGCCCAGCGCCTATCCCCAGGGCGAATGCGAGCTGCTGCTGCGGGCTGACGACATCGTTCACGACGACGATGCGCCCGTGAAAGCCCGCATCGAACGCAAGATTTTCCGGGGCGCCGAGTTTCTTTACACACTGAGGCTTGCCAGCGGCGAACTGTTGCTCGCCCATGTACCCTCGCACCACGACCATCAGCTCGGCGAATGGATTGGCATACGGGCAAGCGTGGACCATGTCGTCACTTTTCCGCGCCTGAGCAGGGCTGCAGACTAGGTCCGGATCCGGCCAAAAGTCACCCCGCAAAGAGACCGATTCTGTGTCTGCTTTGTCACTGGAATGCCCGAAATGAGGGCTTGCCCGGCCCTACACCAGCACTGGCAAATTAAGCAAGCGCCTATACTTGGGACCAGCGAGGCTCCAGGTGTGCAAACACCCCGCCAAGCCGCATCAACACTGGATTTCGTCGATAGGGATTGCTCGCATCATGGGTGCCAAACTGAAAGTCGCAGGCTGGGTTGCTTTGGGCGCCATGGCCGGCGCGCTGACCACGATGCAGCTGCAGGCGGTTGCCCGCAGCGGTACGGGTCTCTCGCCCCTGCCCCTCGAAGAGCTGCAGCAACTCGCCGCCGTCTTCGGCATGGTCAAGTCCGACTATGTAGAGCCGGTCGATGAGAAGAAGCTGATCAACGACGCGATCGCCGGCATGGTGGCGGGTCTCGATCCTCATTCGCAGTTCTTCGACAAGAAGAACTTCAAGGAATTCCGTGAAGGCACGACCGGCAAGTTCATCGGCGTCGGCATCGAGATCGGCATGGAAGACGGCCTGGTCAAGATCGTATCCCCGATCGAAGGCTCGCCCGCCTTCCGGGCTGGCCTGAAGAGCGGCGACCTAATCAGCCGCATCGACGAAACGCCGGTCAAGGGCCTCACGATCGATCAAGCCGTCAAGAAGATGCGCGGCGAGCCGGCCACCAAGGTGCAGCTGACCATCTATCGCAAGAGCGAGAGCCGCAGCTTCCCCATCACCATCATCCGCGAGGAAATCAAGACGCAAAGCGTGCGCGCCAAGGTGGTTGAGCCCGGCTATGCCTGGCTGCGCGTCAGCCAGTTCCAGGACCGCACGATCGACGACTTCGCCAGGAAGCTCGAAGAGATCTACAAGCAGGAACCCAATCTGAAGGGCCTGGTGCTCGACCTGCGCAACGACCCGGGCGGCCTGCTCGAAGGTGCCGTTGCCTTGTCGGCCGCCTTCCTGCCCAAGGACGTGGACGTGGTCTCGACCAATGGCCAGATCTCCGAGTCGAAAGCGACCTTCAAGTCCAGCCCCGAGTACTACGTGCGCCGCGGCAGCAGCGACCCGCTGCGCAAGCTGCCAGCCGCGCTGAAGAATGTGCCGCTGGTGGTGCTGGTGAACGAAGGCTCGGCCTCGGCCAGCGAGATCGTCGCCGGTGCGCTGCAAGACCACCGCCGCGCCACCATCATGGGTGCGCAGACCTTCGGCAAGGGCTCGGTGCAGACCGTGCGCCAGCTGAGCCCTGAAACGGCACTCAAGATCACGACCGCCCGCTACTACACGCCGAGCGGCCGCTCGATCCAGGCCAAGGGCATCGTGCCCGACGTGATGCTGGACGAAACCGCAGAAGGCAATGTGTTCGCCGCCCTGCGCATGCGCGAAGCCGATCTCGAGAAGCACCTCGCCAACGGCCCCGAGGCCAAGGACGAAGCCCGCGAGAAGGCTCGCGAAGAAGCACGGGCCAAGCTGGAAGCCGAAGCCAAGAAGAACGAACTCAAGCCCCTGCCCGAATTCGGCAGCGGCGAGGACTTCCCCCTGGTCCAGGCCCTCAACAAGCTCAAGGGTCAGCCGGTGGCCGTATCCAAGACGGCAGCGGAGCGCAAGGCCGAAGCCAAGACCGAATAAGTCGGTTCAGGCACAAAGACAAACGGTCCGCTAGTGCGGACCGTTTTGCTTTGGCCGCCCGGGTTCAGCGGCGGAGTCGCACCACCAGCGCCAGCCCCGCAGCCATCGCCGCGAGGGTGCAGACGCCGCGCCAGCCGAACTGCCCCATTGCCAGACCGCCGAGCCAGGAGCCGGCACTCATGCCGATGAACATCGCACCGATCAGCACGGCATTGAGCCGACTGCGGGCGTCTGGCTCGATGGCGTAGACGATGCTCTGGTGCGAAACCAGGCTGGCCTGGAAGCCGAGGTCGAACACCAGGGCCGCAACGGCCACCAGCCACAGGCTCTGCGGGCCGAGGGCCATCGCAGCGAACGAGGCGAGCACCAGGCTGGCGCCGAGCAGGATGACTCGCGCCGGGCCGCGCTTGTCGGCCATGGCGCCAGCGAGTGGCGCTGCCAGCGCGCCCGCGGCGCCCACCAGGCCGAAGGCGCCCGCCGCGGCGCTGCCCAGGTTCAAGGGCGCTCCGTGCAGCATCAGCGCCAAGGTGGACCAGAAGGCACTGAAAGCCACCGCCAGCAGCCCCTGGGCCAGCGCTGCACGGCGCAGCTCGCGATAGCGGCGCACCAGGCCGACCAGGCTGGCCAGCAGATCGCCATAGGAGAGCCGAGTGCCAGGCGCGAAATGCGGCAGGCCGCGGCGCAACAGCCAGGCCAGCAGGCCGATGCTCAAGGCCGCCATGACGAACACCCAGCGCCAGCCCAGTTGCTGAGCCAGCGCGCCGCTGACCACGCGGGACAGCAAGATGCCCAGCAGCAGCCCGGTCATCACCGAACCCACGGTCTTGCCCCGCTCGGCCTCTGGCGCCAGGGCGGCCGCTGCCGGCACCAGGTCCTGCGCCAACGTCGCCGACAGGCCGATCAGGGCGCTCGCCAGCCACAGCACCCACAGCTGCGGCGCCACGGCCGCCAGGGCCAAAGACAGCAGCAGAGCCACCGCCTTGATCAGGATGATGCGGCGTCTGTCATAGCGGTCGCCCAGCGGCGCCAGCAGTAGGATGCCAGCGGCATAGCCGAGCTGGGTCAATGTGGGCACCAGGCCGACCTGGGCGCTGCTGGCCTGAAACTCTTCGGCCAGGCTGCCCAGCATGGGCTGCGCGTAATAAAGCCCGGCGACCGAGAAGCCGGCGCCGGCCGCCAGCAAGCGCACCAGCCTGCTTGAAAGGCGCGGTGCGGGCGGCGCAATGGCTGAGGAGGGAGAGCGGGTGATGTCCATGGTGACACGAGCAGTGGAACGAATGGGCAAAGTCTCTCGGATTCGCCTCACGCATAGAAGTACAGTCAACTGCATTTGCTTCATGCGCAAAACGTATGACAACAACGAGCAGCACCGACCGGCTGTCCTTGATGGCCACCTTTGTCCGCATCGTCGAGGCCGGCAGCCTGTCGGCCGCGGCATTGCAACTGGGCACCACGCAACCAACGGTCAGCCGGCGCCTGAAGGCACTGGAGGAGAGCCTGGGACTGCAGCTGCTGCAGCGATCAACCCAGGCCTTGCGGCTGACGGAAGGAGGGGCTCAATGCTATGAGCAGGCGCGCGTCCTGCTGGCCGACTGGGACGCCATGGAAGCCTCGCTGCGCGGCGCGCAGGAAGAGCCCGAAGGCATGCTGCGGGTGTTGGTTCCTCACGCCTTGGGGCAGCTTCAGTTGATGCAGCCGCTGATCGATTTGCTGCGCCGGGCGCCCAAGCTCAATGTGGAATGGCTGCTGGACGATCAGCCACCCAAGTTCAGCGCGCAGGACCTCGACTGCGCAATCCGCGTTGGCGCGCTGGCCGACACCTCGGTTGTTGCACTCAAGCTGGCCGAGATACCGCGCATCGTCGTGTCGGCACCCAGCCTGCTCGAAGGCCGGGCCCCGCCGCAGGCCCCTGCGGACCTGAACAGCTTCGACTGGCTGGCCCTGGGCACCTTCTATCGCAACGAACTGACCCTGCACGGCCCGGCCGGCCAGCATGCGCGGCTGGCGCTGCGGCCGCGGCTGATCACCGACAGCCTGTTCGCGCTGCGCAATGCCGTTGCCGCCGGGCTGGGGGTGGCCGCGATGTCAGCATGGCTGGCCCATGACGACCTCGCCGCCGGTCGCCTCGTGCAGCTTCTGCCCCAGTGGCGGGCTCCTGCCTTGCCGGTCCATCTGGTCTATCCCTACCAGCGCCATCAGCCGGCCAAGCTGCGCCTTTTCGTGGCGGCCATGCGCGACAGCCTGAGCAGCCTTGCGCACAGTGCCACTGGCCTTAAGCTTGCCCCATGAACGACGAGCAACTGCTGCGCTACTCGCGGCACATCCTGCTGGACGACATCGGCATCGAGGGCCAGCAGCGGCTGCTGGACAGCCATGCCCTGGTGATAGGCGCCGGCGGCCTGGGTTCGCCGGTGGCGCTGTACCTCGGCACGGCCGGCGTGGGCCGCATCACGCTGGTGGACGACGACACGGTCGACCTGACCAATCTGCAGCGCCAGATCGCGCACCGACAGGATCGCATCGGCCAGGCCAAGGTGGAATCGGCCGCGCAGAGCATTCGCGAGATCAACCCTGGTGCCGAGGTGCGCGCCGTGCAGCAGCGCGCCGATGCCGCCCTGCTCGATGAGCTGGTGGCCAGTGCCGACCTGGTGCTGGATTGCAGCGACAACTTCGCCACCCGCCATGCAGTCAACAAGGTCTGCGTCAAGCATCGCAAGCCGCTGGTGGCTGCTGCGGCCACCGGCTTTGACGGCCAGATCAGCGTCTACGACCGCCGTCAGTCCGACTGCCCCTGCTACGCCTGCCTGTTTCCTCCCGACAGCCGCTTCGAGGAACAGCGCTGCGCCACCATGGGCGTGTTCGCGCCACTGGTGGGCATCATCGGCAGCCTGCAGGCGGCCGAGGGGCTGAAGCTGCTTGCCGGCATGGCGGACGGCCTGCGGGGCCGCTTGCTGATGCTGGACGCACGAACGATGGAATGGAACGAGATTGCTGTGCGACGCGACGAGAGTTGCCCGTGTTGCGCCGAATGATTGCAAAGTTCTCGAACGAAATACGGAAGAATATTCAGCCCGCAGTGACTTAAGCTGCCGCCCGGCGCGAGAAGCGCCCTCTGAACGCCTGCATGCCGCGGGAACCATCATGAAAAAGCGCAACCCGCTCGACGCCCGCAATTTCCACAGCGCCAAGGAAGAGGCCAGCAAGCCTCCGCCAATGCCTGCCTTCGAAGACCTGGGCGCCTACCGCCTGGCCTTCGCCGACAACGAGTTCCTGCTGCGCGATGAATTGCGCCCGGTGCGCATGCAGCTCGAACTGCTCAAGCCGGAGCTGATCCAGCAGGAGCAAGGCATCAAGTCGACGCTGGTGATCTTCGGCAGTGCGCGCATCCCTTCCCGTGAAGGCGCCGAGGCAGCACTGGCTGCAGCCGAGGCCGCTGAAGGCCCGGACAAGGCGGGCGCACTGGCCCGCGCCAGGACGCAGCTGGCGATGAGCCACTACTACGAAGAGGCGCGGCGCTTCGCCGCCATCGTCACGCGCACCTCGATGGAGCGCAACAACCCGATCTACGTTGTCACTGGCGGCGGCCCCGGCATCATGGAAGCCGGCAACCGCGGCGCGCATGAGGTGGGCGGCCGCAGCATCGGGCTGAACATCGTCCTGCCGCATGAGCAGTTCCCCAACCCCTACATCACGCCGGAGCTGTGCTTCCGCTTCCACTACTTTGCGCTGCGCAAGATGCATTTCCTGATGCGTTCGGTGGCGCTGGTGGCCTTCCCTGGCGGCTTCGGCACCATGGACGAGCTCTTCGAAGCGATGACGCTGATCCAGACCGGCAAGTGCCGGTCGCGCCCGATCCTGATGTTCGGTCGCGAGTTCTGGACCAAGCTGATCAACTTCGACGTGCTGGTCGAGACCGGCATGATCAGCCCCGGCGATGTGGACCTGTTCCACTTCGTCGAGACGGCCGAGGAAGCCTGGGCGCTGCTCGAAAATGAATACGACATGAACCCCGCCGATACCGACGCGGCCTGAAGGAAATTCGATGACCACCCTGAGAAAAGTCTCCCTGATCGGCGCGCCCACCGACATCGGCGCAGGCGCACGCGGCGCCAGCATGGGCCCTGAGGCCATGCGCGTGGCTGGCCTGGGCGCCACCCTGGAAGACCACGGCGTCGATGTGGTGGACCGCGGCAACCTGAGCGGCCCGTCCAACCCCTGGCAGCCGCCCGTGGAGGGCTATCGCCACCTGCCCGAAGTGGTGGCCTGGAACCAGAGCGTGCACGACGCGGTCTATGCCGAGCTGCAGGACGGCCGCATGCCCATCCTGCTGGGCGGCGACCATTGCCTGGGCATAGGCTCGATCAGCGCCGTGGCCCGCCACTGCCGCGACACCGGCAAGAAGCTGCGCATCCTCTGGCTGGACGCCCATGCCGACTTCAACACCAGCACCCTGACCCCCAGCGGCAATATCCATGGCATGCCCGTGGCCTGCCTGGCCGGCCACGGGCCGCAGGAGCTGATCGAGATTGGCGGCAAGGTGCCCGCGATCAGCCCCAAGTGGGTGCGCCAGATCGGCATCCGCAGCGTCGATGCCGGCGAGAAGCGCTTCGTCCACGAGCAGGAGCTCGAGGTCTTCGACATGCGCTACATCGATGAGATGGGCATGCGCCACACGATGGAGCTGGCCCTGGCCACGCTGGACGCCAACACGCACCTGCATGTGAGCTTCGACGTCGACTTCCTGGACCCCGACATCGCTCCCGGCGT
This sequence comes from Paucibacter sp. JuS9, assembly GCF_044043925.2. Taxonomy (NCBI): domain Bacteria; kingdom Pseudomonadati; phylum Pseudomonadota; class Betaproteobacteria; order Burkholderiales; family Sphaerotilaceae; genus Roseateles; species Paucibacter sp. JuS9. The sequence continues at coordinate 867,335 of NZ_CP194172.1, read as the reverse complement.
CGGCACCACCGTGCCCGGCGGCCCGACCTACCGCGAAGCCCAGTTGTGCATGGAAATGATCGCCGACACCGGCCGCATGGGCTCGCTGGACGTGATGGAGCTGAATCCGGCGCTGGACGTGCGCAACAAGACCGCCGAACTGGCTGTGGACCTGATCGAATCCCTCTTCGGAAAATCCACCCTGATGCGCAAGTAAGCCCCCCAGACTGCAGGCTATCCCGGTGGTAGCCGGCAGAGCTGCCCTTTACCATTGGCTCGACGACGCACGAGAGAAGTCATGCACAAACAATGGTTCTTCGAGGCCATTTCGGCCGATGGCTCGCGCCTCACCCATGTGGTGGGCACGCTGCCGTTTCGGGTCGGGCGCGAAGCCGACAATGACCTCGTCGTCAACTCCACCAGCCTGAGCCGGCGCCATGCCGAGCTGGCCGCCGATGTGTCGGGCCGCTTGCGCCTGACCGACCTGGACAGCACCAATGGCAGCTTCGTCAACCGCGAGCGCATCAGTGGTTCGGCCCTGCTGTCCGAGAACGACATCGTGCACTTCGGCCATGTCGAATTCCGCCTCAAGTCCATCCTCCTCACCGGCCCCGCCGCCGCCCTGGCCGCCGACGACGGTCGCACCGTGCTGGTCCAGCCCGGTGCGACGCTGAGCGAGTACTTCTCGCCCAAGGAAGCACAGTTCCGCGCGCTGCTGGAGGGCGTTGGCCTCTCCGGCGCCGCCCAGCCCATCGTGCGGGCCCATGACAGCCAGCTGTTCGCCTTCGAGCTGCTGGGCCGCAGCCAGCACCCCGAATTGCCGGCTTCGCCGATGCATCTGTTCAGCCTGGCCGCCCAGCTCAACCTGGAAGCCGAGTTGAGCGAGGCATTCCGGGCCCACGGCATTCGCATGCTGGCGCCCAAGCTGGGGCCTGCGGCGCTGTTCGTCAACACACACCCGCGCGAAACCTTCGAGCCGGGTTTTCGCAACGCGCTGGAACAGACGCTGAAGCAGTGGCCCGAGCTGCAGCTGATCGTCGAGATCCATGAAACCGCCGTGATGGAAACCGACCGCATGCGCGAGCTTGGCGCCTGGCTCAAGGACATCGGTGCCCGCTTCGCCTATGACGACTTCGGTGCCGGCCAGGCCCGGCTCAATGAGATTGGCGAGGTGCCGGCCGACTTCGTCAAGTTCGACATGGCCCTGATTCGCGGCATCCACAAAGCCAGCGACCGCAAGCTGCGCGTGGTGCGCGACCTGGTCAAGCTCGTGACTGACCTCGGCTCGGTCACGCTGGCCGAAGGCGTCGAGGAAGAGGCCGAGGCACAGGCCTGCCGCGAGCTGGGCTTTCAGCTGATCCAGGGCTATCTGACCGGCAAGCCGCGGCCGTTCGAGTTGGTGTGATCAGGCGCTGGTGATCCAGCCCTCCAGTGCATCGGCGTCCACGGGCCAACCATAGCGCGGCTGCTGCACGGCCCAGGCCGCCTGCGTCAGGCACAGCACTGCATCGAGCTTGTCGCCCGAGCCATCCGCCACCAGCTCATCGCGCTGGGCGTGGCTGACCTTGAGGCGCAGCCCCAGCCGGCTGCGGCCCTGCTCCAGCGCCTCGACCACATCCTTGCGGGCGATCAGCCGCTCGGGCGTCTGCATGGCCTTCGTATCGCTCTTGTAGCTGCGCCGGCCTATCAGTTCGCGAGCGGTGAGGCCGGGGTAACCCTCCAGGGCCAGACGTTGCGGGTTGCCTTCATGCAGGCCAGGCAAGCTCGCACCCGCCTCCAGCAGCAAGGGCACACCCGCGTGCAGCATGTAGGCCACCGGCGGATTGACCCATTTCATGCTGGGCGATGAGCCGGCGGGGCCATCGCAAGCACGGTGCGCGAACTTCGAACCCACGGGCCGCGCGTTGCAGAAGGCTGCAAACTGATCGCGGATCTCGGCCCGGGTCAAACTGGCGTAGTGCTTCATCAAGGGCAGCCATTCCAGCGGCCAGCCGAGCGTCTGTACCAGCTCACGCGGCAGACCGAAGGGCATGTCGAAAACACCCAGCCAGGCCTGCGGCTGCGCGAGCCAGGCGCCAAAGCTCTCGAGCGTTTCGAAGGACTGCAGACTCTGCAGGCGCAGCACGGCGCCATGGCGCTCGCCCTGTGCCATCCAGATGGGCTTGCGGCGGCTGGGCGCGCTGCTGAAGTCGATGCCCAGCAGCGGCGTCGGGGGCGAGTTCGGGGACGAAGAGGACATGGCCGGCACTGTAGCGGTGCCGGCCCGTCCTATTGCTTCAGGCCAGCTTGAACACCGCCACCGATTTGGCCAGGTCCTCGGCCTGCTGCTGCAGGCTATGCGCGGCCGCGGCCGACTCTTCGACGAGCGCGGCATTCTGTTGCGTCATCTGGTCGAGGTTGGCAATGGCCTGGCCGATCTGGTTGATGCCCGAGCTCTGCTCGGCGGTTGCATTGCTGATCTCGGCCACGATGCCGCCCACGCGCTCGATCGAGGCCACGATCTCCTGCATGGTCTGGCCGGCGCGCTGCACCAGCAGCGCGCCACTCTCCACGCTCTCTGTGCTGGCCGTGATCAAGGCCTTGATCTCCTTGGCCGCTTCGGCGCTGCGCTGGGCCAGGGTGCGCACCTCGCCGGCCACGACCGCGAAGCCGCGCCCTTGCTCGCCGGCGCGCGCGGCCTCCACAGCCGCATTCAGGGCCAGGATGTTGGTCTGGAAGGCGATGCCGTCGATCACCGAGATGATGTCGCTGATCTTGCTGCTGGAGGCGCTGATCTTGCCCATGGTGCCCACCACCTCGCCCACCACCGTGCCGCCACGATGAGCCACCTGCGCGGCTTCCTTGGCGAGCTGGTTGGCCTGGCGGGCCGAGTCGGCGTTGTGGGTCACGCTGGCGGTCAGCTGTTCCATGGCCGAGGCGGTTTCTTCCAGGTTGGATGCGGCCTGCTCGGTGCGCTGACTCAGGTCGTTGCTGCCCACAGCCACCTCGCGTGAAGCGGTGGCAATGCTGTCGGTGGCGCTTCTGACGCCGGTGACCACGCTTTTCAGGGAGGCCTGCATGGCCTGCACCCCGCGCATGACCGCCGAGGTCTCGTCGACGCCGCGGGCCTGCACATCGTGGCTGAGGTCGTGATGAGCGATCCGTTCGGCACTGCCCACGGCGTCCGCGAGCGGCTGCAGGATCGAGCGGATATTGAAGAAGGTGTAGGTGCCGACGCAGAGCACGCCAGCGGCAATCACCAGCATCAGCGAACGCCGCACCGATCGCTCATGCTCGCCCAGCCGTGCCGTCTCTTCCTCGCCGTGCTTGTCGATCAACTTGGTCATTTCGCCCAGGGCCTTTTCCAGTGCACGCACGGGACCCTTGATGGGCTCGGTCGCCTTGTTGGCGCTGGCGGTGTCGGAGAACTCACCCTTCTCGACCCGGTCTGCCACGGCCAGCAAGCCCCCGCGGTATTCCTCCAGTTGCTTGAACATGGTCTCGGGCATCTTCTGGACATCCGGCGCGACATCCAGCTTGCCGATGCGCTTGAGACCCTCGGTGGACTTGCGGTAGGCCTCAAGCCATTCCTTGCGGTACTTCTCGACCGCCTTCGGATCATTGGCGTTGATCAAGAGGTCTTTCTCGTAGCGCCGCAGATTGCCCACCTCGGCGCGCACGCTGGCCATCTCGGTCAGCGACTGCACGTCGTTGCTGTTGTAGTGGATGAACTTGTCGCGGGCCTGGCCGAGGCTGTAGAGCCCCTGTACCCCGATGAGTACCATCGTGAGGATGGCCAGAGCGGCGAGTGCAAACAAGCGCGCGCGGATCGTGAAATTGCTCAGTGACAACATGGCGGGAGCTCCCAACGACAGGCAGATTCACTCGATTCACCGCCGTGAAGACTACCAGTGCGCAGGCCGCACCTGCAAGGCCTATTCGTCCGCTGCAGACCACAGGGAATGCATGGCTTTCCCGAAGGCTGCACCAATCGCCGGCTGCTGCGGGTGCCGACCCTGGTGCAAACGGCACTCGCCGGCCACATAGACCTGACTCAAGACCTGACCCTGGCTGCCAAATATCAACCCATCCAGCCTGGCGGACGAGGCCAGGCCGAGCAGGCCCGAGGCCTGCGGATCCAGCACCAGGAAGTCCGCCCGTGCGCCGGGCTTGAAGCCCCAGGCCTTGAAGCCCGCTGGCGCGGCACTGCCGGCCAGCATCGCCTCGAACAGCCGCTCGCCGGTAGAAGCCTGCAAGCCCGGCGCAGCCGCCACATTGCGGCGCTGCATGCCAAGCCGCTGACCGTATTCCAGCCAGCGCAACTCTTCGACCCAATCGCGGGTCACGTGGCTGTCCGAGCCCAGGCTCAGGGGCACGCCTGCGGCGAGCCAACCAGGCAGATCGCAGAGGCCGTCACCCAGATTGGCTTCGGTGCCAGGGCAGATCACCACACCGGCGCCGCTGGCACGGACCTGCTCGATCTCCTCGGGCGTGCTGTGCGTTGCATGCACGAGCTGCCAGCGCGCATCGGGCTTGAACTCATGGGCGAGCCACTGCATGGGCCGCTGGCCGGTGGCGGCCAGGCAGTCGTGCACCTCCTGCTGCTGCTCGCTGATGTGGATGTGGATGGGCAGGTCCGCATCGCCGACCAGGGACTGCAAACGGCGGATATCCGCTGCATGGGCCGCGCGCAGCGAATGCAGGGCCACGCCGGCATTGAGCAGCGAACGCCCTGCCGCATTGATGCGTTGGCTGGCCTGCCAGATCCAGTCGGCGTCGGTGGCGAAGCGGCGCTGGTCGGGCCGGAGCTCAGCCTGCTGGAAGCCGGCATGGGCATACAGCACCGGCAGCATCGTGAGGCCGATGCCGACCGCCTGCGCCGCATCGGCCAGGGCCCAGCTCATCGCCAGTTCGTCATCAAAGGCGCTGCCATCCTCGCGGTGCTGCAGGTAGTGGAATTCGCAGACCTGGGTATAGCCACCACCCAGCAGCTCCAGGTACAGCTGGGCCGCAATCGCCTGGAGTTGCTCGGGCGTGATGCGCAATGCCACGCCGTACATGCGGTCACGCCAGGACCAGAAATCGTCCGACCCGCTGTCGCGCCGCTCCGCGAGGCCGACGAAGGCACGCTGGAACGCGTGGCTGTGGGCATCGACCAGGCTGGGCATCACCGGGCCTTGAAGTTGCTCTGCGCCTGCAGGCAAGGGAACACCGGCACTGATGCGAAGCCAATGGCCATCGCTGCCGGCTTCCAGCAGCACATCGCGCTGCCAGCGCCCCTCGATCCAGGCCTCGGCCGCCCAGAAAGTCCTGGTGCCGCTCATGGCTTCCAGGCCTGCAGGGTCAGGAGCATCTGCTTCAAGAGCGGCTGCACCCGGGCTGCCAGGTCGGGCCGGTATTCAAACGGCGCCGGCTCGTTCATGTAGCAGCACTGGCACATCTCCAGCTGCACCGCATGCTGGCCCTGCGCGGGCTGGCCATAGTGGCGGGTGATGAAGCCGCCCTTGAAGCGGCCGTTCACCACCTGCGTGTAGTCCGACTGACTGGCCAGCAAGTCGCCCAGCGCCGCCGTGATGGAGGCGTCGCAGGACTTGCCATCGACGGTGCCGAGATTCAGGTCGGGCAGCCGGCCTTCAAACAGCCAGGGCAGCTCGGAGCGAATACTGTGGGCATCGAACAGCACGACGTGGCCGTGCAGGGTCTTGAGCCGTTGCAGCTCAGCGTTGAGGGCACGGTGATACGGCAGCCAATACGTCTGCCGGCGGCGCAGCTTTTCCGCCTCGTCTGGCGCCTGCCCGTCGAGGTACAGCGGCTCGCCGGTGAAGAAGCGCGTCGGGCACAGCTCGGTGTTCGAGGCGCCCGGGTACATGGGCGTGTCCTCAGGCGGGCGGTTCAGGTCGATCAGAAAGCGCGAGCAATGCGGCTGGATCAGGCTGGCGCCGAGCTCCTCGGCCAGTTCGCCATAGAGCTGGCCGAGGTGCCAGTCGGTGTCCTCGCTCTGCAGCGCACGCGGCTGATAGCGATGGTGTTGATCCTCGGGGATGGCGGTGCCGATGTGCGGCATGCTGATCAGCAGCGGGGTGCGGCCTTGCCGCAGCGTGAAGACGGGTTGGGCGGTTTGGCTCATGGTCTTGACTCGATGCCGCCGCGCACGCGCAAAAGCAGCGGATTGCGGCCGAAGTAGTAGGACAGCTCGTTGGGGTGGGAGACATCCCAGACGCAGAAATCGGCGCGCTGGCCCAGCGCCAGTTGGCCTCGATCAGCCAGGCCCAGGGCCTTGGCCGCGTTGACGGTCAGGCCTCGCAGCGCCTCTTCGGGCGTCAGGCGGAACAGCGTGCAGGCCATGTTCAGCATCAGCAGGATGGACAGCGTAGGCGAGGTACCGGGGTTGTGGTCGGTGCTCACCGCCATGGGTACGCCGGCTTCACGCAGCGCCTGGATGGGCGGCAGGTGCGTGTCGCGCAGGAAATAGTAGGCGCCGGGCAGCAGCACCGCCACCGCGCCGCTCTGCGCCATCGCCAGCACGCCGGCCGGACTCAGGTGCTCCAGGTGGTCGCAGGACAGCGCCTTGAATTCGCAAGCCAGCTGCGTGCCGCCCTGGTCGCTCAGTTGCTCGGCATGCAGCTTGACCGGCAGGCCGAGGCGGCGCGCTGTTTCAAAGACGCGCCGCGTCTGCTCAGGCGTGAAGCCGATGCCCTCGCAGAACGCGTCGACCGCATCGACAAGGCCTTGCGCCTGCAGCTGCGGCATCCAGGCGCAAACCGCCTCGACATATTCGTCCTGCCGGCCCTGGAACTCCGGGGGCACGGCGTGGGCGCCGAGATAGCTGGCCAGCACATCGACACCGGCCTCACGCCCCAGCCGCCGCGCCACGCGCAGCGACTTGGCTTCGGCCTCCAGCGAAAGCCCGTAGCCGGACTTGATCTCGACGGTCGTCAGCCCCTCGGCCTTGAGGCTTTGCAGCCGCGCGGCCGCGAGCTGGAACAGCAGCTCCTCATCGGTCTCTCGCGTGGCCGCCACCGAGGAGCGGATACCTCCACCGGCGCGCGCGATCTCCTCGTAGCTGGCGCCCTGCAGGCGCAGCTCGAACTCGCGCGCCCGCTGGCCGCCGTAGACCAGGTGCGTGTGGCAATCGATCAGCCCCGGCGTGACGACAGCGCCCTCGAGATCATGTTCTTCATCGAACTGCAGTCCAGCCGGCAGCCCGGCCTGGGGGCCGACCCAGGCGATGGTCAGGCCTTCCGTCAGCAAGGCGCCCTGCTCGACCCAGCCCCAGGGCTCACGACCGGCCAGCGTTGCCAGGCGGGCGTTCTTCCAGAGCACACGCCTCATGCCGATTCACTCCAGACCATCCACCAGGCCTCGCCTTCGCCTTCGAACTGCAACGCCTGCGCGACCGGCGACTCACACCAGGCCAGGCTCAGCGGCGCCAGCGGCATGGGCCGCCCGCCATGGGTCAGCGTTCCACCTTCCGCAGTGAACAGCGCCACGAGCTGGCCATGGGCCGGCCAGGCCTGTTCGGCTCGGAACACCTGCATCCGGCCGCGGCCGCGCCGGTGCATCAAATTGAAGTCGCGCGTCGGGCCATTGATCAGTTGGCAGTCAGGCGCTTGCGCACCATCAAAGCTCAGGAGGCCATCGCCGCCACGGCGATCCATGCCGGCCAGGCGCACGCCCTCGCCCGACAGCACGCCAAACCAGCGCTGCACGCATTCGAAGGCGGAGAACGGGCCATCGGCCTCGATGTCGGCCACGCTGATGCGCAGCGTCCAGTCATTGCTGTGCGGCCAGGCCAGCAGCTCGCGGGTCCAGCCGCCGTTGTTCTTCCAGCGCTGCGGCGCAACATCCCTGGCAGATATTGAGCTCCAACTCATGCGTGACCTCCGTCGAGCAACACGGCATTGATCAAGCGGCGAGCGCGGATCCGGCTTTGCCGGGCCGTCGGTCGCGCCCCCTTGAGGGGGTGGCGCGAAGCGCCTTCGGGGGTGGCCCGTGTCGTCATGCTTGAAAGCTCCCCTCGAGCAGATACCGGGATCCGGGATGCGTCAGCCTCACGGTCGTGACGGTCAGGCCCCGGCTGAAGGTCCTGCGCTTCACCACCAGGCAAGGGTCGCGCCGGGTGATGCCCAGCAGCTTGGCCTCCATCTCATCCGGCACGGTTGCCTCGATGGTGTAGCGCGCCTCGGAGAGCGGCGCAACCTCCAGCAGGTGCTGGGTGGGTGTGGTCTGGGTGAAATCCAGGCCCAGATAGCCAGGTGCGCAGGCCGGGTTGACGAGTCGGTCTTCGCACTGGATGGCCACACCGTTCTCCAGGTGCACGATGACGCTGTGGAACAGCGTGGCGCCGCTGCGCAGGCCGAACTCGGCTGCCTGCTCGCTGCTGGCGCGGACCTTCTCAAGCAGGTGAACGCGTGACTCGTGGCGGTGACCGCGCTCGGCAATCTCGTCGTGCACATCGCGCACCGTCAAGGTGGACGAGATCTTGTGCAGCTGCGCCACGAAGGTACCCACGCCCTGCACCCGTTCGATCATGCCTTCCTGCAGGAGCTCGCGCAGCGCGCGGTTCACCGTCATGCGGCTGACCTCGAACTGCCATACCAGCTCGGCCTCAGAAGGCAGCAGGTCGCCGGCCACCCAGCGGCTGGAGGCAATGCCTTCGCGCAGATGATTCTTGACCTTCAGGTACTGCGGTTCGGGACCGCCCGGAGCTTTTCTTGCCATGGTCAGATCGTACTTGACTGTACTTGTATAGACAACTAGAGTTCGCACCATCGAATTTGGCCAGCCGAGGAGCCCCATGTCTCAGACAACCGCCCAATCCCGCGTCGTCCGCGCGCCCACCGGCACCACCCTCAGCTGCAAGAGCTGGCTGACCGAGGCCGCTTTCCGCATGATCCAGAACAACCTGGATCCGGTGGTGGCCGAGAACCCCGACGAGCTGGTGGTGTACGGCGGCATCGGCAAGGCGGCCCGCAACTGGGACTGCTTCGAGCAGATCCTGCGCTCGCTCAAGGACTTGAACGACGACGAGACCCTCCTGATCCAGTCGGGCAAGCCGGTCGGCGTGTTCCGCACGCATGCCGATGCGCCACGCGTGCTGCTGGCCAACTCGAACCTGGTGCCTGCCTGGTCGACCTGGGAGCATTTCAACGAGCTCGACCGCAAGGGCTTGATGATGTATGGCCAGATGACAGCCGGCAGCTGGATCTACATCGGCACGCAGGGCATTGTTCAGGGCACCTATGAAACCTTCGCCGAAGCTGGCCGCCAGCACTACGGCGGCAGCATGGTCGGCAAGTGGATCCTGACCGCCGGCCTCGGCGGCATGGGCGGCGCGCAACCGCTGGCCGCGACCTTCTCGGGTGCAGTCTCGCTGAACATCGAATGCCAGCAGTCGCGCATCGACTTCCGCCTGAAGACCCGCTATGTGGATGAGCAGGCCACCGACCTGGACGACGCCCTGGCCCGCATCGCCAGGTACACGGCCGAGGGCAAGGCCATCTCCATCGCCCTGCTGGGCAATGCCGCCGAGATCCTGCCGGAGCTGGTGAAGCGCGTGAAGGCCGGCTCGGCCATCAAGCCCGACCTGGTGACAGACCAGACCTCGGCCCATGACCTGATCAACGGCTACCTGCCAGCTGGCTGGACCGTGGAGCAATGGAAGGCCGCAGCGGCCGATGCCAGCCAGCATGCCGACCTGAAGGCCGCCGCCGCACGCGGCTGTGCCGTCCATGTGCAGGCCATGCTCGACTTCCAGGCTATGGGCATCCCGACCGTGGACTATGGCAACAACATTCGCCAGGTCGCGCTGGACCAGGGCGTCAAGAACGCCTTCGACTTCCCCGGCTTCGTGCCCGCCTACGTGCGACCGCAGTTCTGCGAGGGCCGTGGTCCGTTCCGCTGGGTGGCGCTCTCGGGCGACCCGGAAGACATCCGCAAGACCGACGCCAAGATCAAGGAGCTGTTTCCTGACGAAGCCCGCGTGCACCGCTGGCTGGACATGGCGGGCGAGCGCATCGCCTTCCAGGGCCTGCCGGCGCGCATCTGCTGGCTGGGCCTGGGCCAGCGCCACATCGCCGGCCTTGCGTTCAACGAGATGGTCAAGCGTGGCGAACTGAAGGCGCCCATCGTGATCGGCCGGGACCACCTGGACAGCGGCTCGGTCGCGAGCCCTAACCGCGAAACCGAGAGCATGCGTGATGGTTCCGACGCCGTCTCCGACTGGCCGCTGCTGAACGCGCTCTTGAACACCGCCGGTGGCGCAACCTGGGTCTCGCTGCACCATGGCGGCGGCGTGGGCATGGGCTACTCGCAGCACAGCGGTGTGGTGATCGTCTGCGACGGCACCGACGCAGCGGCCAAGCGCATCGAGCGCGTGCTCTGGAACGACCCGGCCACCGGCGTGATGCGCCATGCAGATGCCGGCTACGAAATCGCCGAGAAGTGCGCGCACGACAAGGGCCTGAATCTGCCCATGATCACTGAATAAGGCCGAGAACAAGAATGACGATCACGACCCTCGAAATCACCCCCGGACGGCTGACGCTGGACCAGCTCCGCAGCATCCGCCACGGTGGCGTGAAGCTCGCACTGCATGAGAGCGCCGCCGCCACCATCCGCCGCAGTGCCGCCGTGGTGCAGGCAGCCGCCGCTGGCGACGCGGCCGTCTATGGCGTCAACACCGGATTCGGCAAGCTGGCCAGCACGCGCATCAGCAAGGACGACCTGGCAGCCCTGCAGCGCAACCTGATCCGCTCGCACTGTGTCGGCGTCGGCGCACCGCTGGCGCCTGAAGTCGTTCGCCTGATGATGGCCACCAAGGCGGCCTCGCTGGCTCGCGGCCATTCCGGCGTGCGCGAGGAAGTGGTGCAGGCCATCCTCGACGTCTTCAACGCCGGCCTGATTCCCTACGTGCCGGCGCAAGGCTCGGTGGGCGCCTCGGGCGACCTGGCGCCGCTCTCGCACATGAGCCTCGCGCTGATGGGCGAAGGCGAGATGCTGGTGAACGGCCGGCGCAAGCCGGCCCTCGCCGAGCTGGAAAAGGCGGGACTGAAGCCCTTGCAGCTGCAGGCCAAGGAAGGACTGGCCCTGATCAACGGCACGCAGACCTCCACCGCGCTGGCGCTGGAAGGCCTGATCCGTTTCGAGGTCGTCTACGCAACGGCCATCGTCTCGGGCGCCCTGACGCTGGATGCTGCACGCGGCAGCGATGGTCCCTTCGATCCGGGCATCCACGCCGTGCGCGGACAGCCCGGCCAGATCGAGGCGGCAGCGGCCTACCGCCAGCTCTTGACTGGGAGCGCGATCCGCCAGTCCCACCGGTCGGGCGACGACCGCGTGCAGGACCCCTACTGCCTTCGCTGCCAGCCCCAGGTGATGGGCGCATGCCTGGACCAGGCCCGGTATGTGCGTGAGGTGCTGCTGCGCGAAGCCAACGCCGTGACCGACAACCCGCTCGTGTTTGCCCAGGACGATGGCACGAGCTACATGGTCAGCGGCGGCAACTTCCACGCCGAGCCGGTGGCCCTGGCCGCTGATGCGCTGGCCTGCGCGATTGCCGAGGTGGGCGCCATCGCCGAGCGCCGCATCGCCATGCTGATCGACACCGGCGTCTCGCGCCTGCCGCCCTTCCTGACGGCCAATGCCGGCCTGAACTCGGGCTTCATGATTGCTCACGTCACGGCCGCGGCCCTGGCCAGCGAGAACAAATCGCTGGCCCATCCGGCCAGCGTCGACAGCCTGCCCACCAGCGCCAACCAGGAAGACCATGTGAGCATGGCCACCTTCGCGGCCCGTCGGCTGGGCGCGATGCTGGACAACACCGGGCACATCATCGCCATCGAGCTGCTGGCCGCAGCGCAAGGCTTCGAGTTCCTGCGCCCGCTGCAGAGCTCGGCACCCTTGGAGCACGTGTACGCATTGCTGCGCGAGACCTGCCCTCCGATGCCGGACGACCACTACCTGGCGCCCGACATCGAGCATGCCTTCGCCCTGGTCGGCAGCGGCCGGCTGGCGCAGCTGCTGCGCGAGGAAGGCGGCATGCGGGTGTTTGGCGAAGACTGAAAGGCGCCCATGGCCTCGCAGGCACGGCGAGGCCCCAGTCGGCGGATGCACCGACAATGGGCGCCAGACTCCCTGCCCTGCACTCGATGAAGTTCCGCCTGCTGTCACTTGCCCTTGCCCTGCTTTGCTGGATGCCGCCCGCCTGGTCACAGACCGTGGGGTTCATCAATCCCGGCCGTGCCAACGAACCCTACTGGCTGGGCGTCAGCGAAGCCATGCAGGCGGCCGCCCGCAGCCTCGGCGTCAAGCTGGAGATTCAGTACGCCGAACGCGACCCGGCGCGGGCCCTGCAGCTCGGCCGCGAGATCGCAGCGCGGGCGCAGCGCCCCGACTATGTGATCCTCGTCAACGAGAAGGGCACGCTGGTCGAGAACGCCCGTGTGCTGGGCGCGGCAGGCATCAAGACCTTCGCCGCTTTCAGCGGCCTGCTGCCGCAGGAGCGTGCGCGCTGGGCGCCGCGCAAGGGCCTGCCACAGCTGCTCGGCAGCCTTGAGCCACGCGCCGAAGACGCCGGCTACCTGACCGCGAAGGCGCTGATACGCCAGGCCCTGGCCGACGCTCCCAATGGCGACAGGCCACAGCTGCTGGCCATTGGCGGCGACCGCTCGACGCCTGTCTCCATCCAGCGCAACGAGGGCCTGCGCCGCGCACTGGCCGAGCATCCCCAGGTGGAGCTGGTGCAGCAGTCCTTTGCCGACTGGCGTCGCGACCTTGCCGCCGAGACCATGGCCGGCATGCTGGCACGCCATCGCCAGGCACGCCGGCTCTGGACCGGCAGCGACCTGATGGCCTTCGGCGCCATGGATGCGATTGAAGCGGCGGGGCAGCAGGTGGCGCGAGACTGGCACATCTCCAGCATCAACACCTCGAATGAGGCCATGAAGGCCGTCATCGACGGTCGGCTCAAGGCACTGGCCGGTGGCCACTTCCTTGCCGGCGCCTGGTCGCTGGTGATGGTCTACGACTACCACCACGGCCACGATTTCGCTGCCGAGGGCTTGGCACTGGAGCGCCCGATGTTCATGCTCTTCGACCGAGCCGAGGCGCAGCGTTTCCTGGCTCGATTCGGCGAAGGTCTGGGCGAGCTAGATTTCCGGCCTTACAGCAAGACCTTCAATCCAAAGCTGAAGCGCTACCGATTCGACCTTGCCGAACTGCTGAAGGCGCGCCCATAAAGTCAGCAAGCGGGTATGGTTGCGATGCATCCACCTTGAGCCCGGCCCCGGGCACCACGCATCATGACACTGCTGCGCGCCCTCTTCCCCTGCATTGCCGCCCTGCTCTTCGCCTTGCCCGGCCTGGCCCGGGCCGCCCACCGTGTCGACTTCGAGATCGACCTGCGTGCCGAGCAGGCCGCCGGACGCTTCGACCCGACGCGAGACCAGGTGGGCCTGCGTGGCAGCGCGCTGCCGCTCTCGTGGGGTCGCACGCTGCTCGCCAAGCAGGCCGCGCCCGGCCTCTACCGCGTGAGCGTGGTCTTCGAGCGCGTGCCCTTCGGCGGCCAGGCCCTGCAGTACAAGTTCAAGATCGATCGCCCTGGCGCCGCACCCGACGATGGCTGGGAACAGGGCCGCAACCATCCGCTGGCGTTCCCGAGCGAGCTGCAGTCGGTGTCACGCCTGTTCAATGCGCCGGCGGTCCCGCTGCCGCCGCAACGCACCGGCCATATCGAGCGCCTGCCGCCGCTGGAATCGGCGCATGTGAGTGCGCGCGGCCTGCAGGTCTGGCTGCCGCCGGGCTACGAGAAGGAACCTCAGCGTCGCTACCCGGTGCTGTACCTGCATGACGGCCAGAACGTCTTCGATGCCGAGGCCGCTGGCGCCGAATGGCAAGTCGACGAAACCGCCCAGCGCCTGGTGCTGGCCGCTGCCATCGAGCCGGTGATCATCGTGGCCGTCGACAACGGCCCCGACCGCTTCGCCGACTACACGCCCACGGAGATGCTGACACCCGCCGCACGCAGCGGCACGGGCCGCGATGAACGCCGGGGCGGCGGTGGGCCGCGCTATGCGCGCTACCTGATCGAAGACCTGAAGCCCTGGATCGACCAGCACTACCGCACCCGGCCGGAGCCGGCGAGCACGTCGGTGGGCGGCTCTTCGCTCGGCGGCCTGATCTCGATGTGGCTGGTGCTGCACCATGCCGACACCTTCGGCGCCGGCCTGGTGGTGTCGCCGTCGATCTGGTGGGACGACATGTTCCTGATGCGTGATGTGCGCAGCACTGCCTGGGCGGGCCCGACGCGGCCGCGCGTCTGGCTCGACATGGGCGGCCAGGAAGGCGGCGGCATCCTGCAGGTGTCACGCCAGTTGCGCGATGCGCTGCTGGCCCGCGGCTGGCTCGCCGACAGGACACTGGGCTATATGGAGCAGGCCGAGGCCGGCCACGATGAAGCGGCCTGGGCTTCCCGGGTGGAGGCGATGCTGAGATTCCTCTATGGCCGATAGGGTGGCCAGCCGGGCTCGATGGCGCTCATTGACGCTCAGTAGCGACCGGTCGCCCCCGCCACCCGCAGATAGACGTAGGCCATCCAGGCCACCAGCGCCCGCTTGAGAAAGCCGCGCAGGCCGGTTTCGCTGCTGACGCCGGCCGGCTGCGACACCAGCAGCGCGGCCTCGAACTCGTCGGCCAGAGAACGGGCGAAGTCAGCATCGCGCACGATCACGTTTGCCTCGAGATTGAGCAGCAAGGAGAGCGGGTCGATATTGCTGCTGCCCACCGTTGCCCAGGCGCCGTCAACCACGCAGACCTTGGCATGGAGATAGGCCGGCAGGTACTCGAACACCTGCACACCATGGCCCAGCAGCTCGGCATACAGCGCATGGGCGGCCATGGCTGCTATGCGGTAGTCCACCTTGCCTTGCAGCAGCAGGCGCACGCGCACACCGCGCCGCGCGGCATCGCGCAGTGCGCGCCGGAAGGCATGGCCGGGATAGAAATACGGCGTGATCAGGTCGATTCGCTCACGCGCAGTGCGAATCGCATCGATGTAGGCGCGTTCGATCATGCGGCGCTGGCGCAGGTTGTCTCGCAGGACAAAGGCCGCGCAGACCGGGGGCAGGTCTTGCCACTGCTGGTCGCGGCGCTTGCCCCGCGGCAAGCGTACGCGGCGCAGCAGGCCGCGCAAGCGCGACATCGGCTCGCGGCTGCGCACCAGGGCGAGCAGCTCCTCGCCAAAGTCGCGGCCCAGCCAGGCGCGCGTCCAGACCGCGCGGGCCGACTGCTCCACCGGCTGCACCACCGGGCCGCGCAGGGCCACGGCGAAGTCCAGCCGCGGCGTGTCGGTGGGCCCGTGATTGAGGTCGACGCGGTCATCGATGATGTTGATGCCGCCGACAAAGGCCTCCACGCCATCCACCACGCAAAGCTTCTGATGCAGGCGACGCAACTGCCCGGGCTGCAGCCAGCGCCACCAGCGGTCGATGGGGCGGAACACCGCCAGCGCGACCTGCGACCCCTCCAGCTGCTCGCGCAGCCAATCGAGGCTGGCCTTGGAACCGAAACCGTCCACCACCACGCGCACGCGCACACCGCGCGCGGCAGCGCCGCGCAGTTGCTCGACCAGCACAGCGCCGGCCGCATCGTGATGAAAGATGTAGGTGGCCAGCCAGACTTCATGGCGCGCGGTCGCAATGGCCGCGGCCTGGGCAGGAAAGAGCTCGTCGCCACCGCGCAGCAGGCGCACCTCGTTGCCGCCGAGGAACTCGGGCAGGCTGGCGGCGTGCCGGTGGATCAGCGGCTCGGCGTCAGGTTCGATGCCCAGCCAGTTGCTCACGGCTCGCCGAGTTCCAGCTCGGCGACCAGCGGCAGGTGGTCGGACATGCGCACCCAGGCACCGCCACGTGGCACCTTCATGCCCACGCAGTGCATGCCGCGCATATAGATGCGGTCGAGCGAGAACACCGGCACCAGCGACGGGAAGGTGGCCGGCGGCGCCTTGCCGTTCGGCGGCAGCGCCCGATGCAGGCCGGTACGGCGCATGGGCCCGTCCAGCTTGCTGCCCCAGTCATTGAAGTCACCCGCCACCACCAGCGGCACATGCGGTGGCACGGCGGTGGCAATGTATTCGGCCAGCCGTTCGACCTGGCGGACGCGGCTCGCATGAATCAGGCCCAGGTGCGCGACGATGGTGTGCACCTCCAGGCCGTTCCAGATCAACGGCACGTGCAGCAGGCCGCGCTGTTCGAAGCGATGGTCCGACACATCGTGATGGCCGATATCGCCGATGGGCCAGCGCGACAGCAGCGCATTGCCATGCTCGCCATGCTTGGTGACGGCGTTCGTGCGGTAGGCCACCTCATAGCCCTCGGGCGCCAGGAACTCGGCCTGGCTCTGCTCC
This sequence comes from Paucibacter sp. JuS9, assembly GCF_044043925.2. Classification (NCBI taxonomy): domain Bacteria; kingdom Pseudomonadati; phylum Pseudomonadota; class Betaproteobacteria; order Burkholderiales; family Sphaerotilaceae; genus Roseateles; species Paucibacter sp. JuS9. The sequence goes on along the minus strand of NZ_CP194172.1, from coordinate 850,975 downwards.
GGCCAGCCGAAGGAGGTGCGCTGGAACTGCTTGGCCTCGTGATGATTGAAGTGGCGGACTTCCTGCAGGAAGACCAGGTCGGCATCCAGCGCCTCGACGCCCAGGCCCAGGTTGTGGATTTCCAGCCGCTTGGCCCGACCGATGCCACGCACGCCCTTGTGGATGTTGTAGGTGGCCACGCGCAGGTGCGGCGTCAGGATGCTGGTCGGTGCGGCCAGCTGCGAAGGTCTGAAGTGGGGCCGCACCATGATTGCTAGGTCCTGCTGTTGATGAAGCGGGGCAGTTGCAGCACCGCCTCGGCATTCGATGGCGAGAAGCACAGGTCTGCCGCTTCGCGCCAGGGCAGCCAACGGTACTGAAGATGCTCGCGCGGCGCGAGCGTCACGGCCGTTTCGCTGGGCACGGTGAGGCCGAACACATGCTCCGTGTTCTGGGTCACACCTGGCGCATACCGGTGCCGCCAGACCGGGTAGATCTCGTAGATGTTGACAAGCTGCCAGTCCAGCAGCTCGCCGCCAGCAATGCCGGTCTCCTCGAAGACCTCGCGCCTTGCGGTATCGATCAGGGGCTCGTCCGGTGTGTCGAGTGAGCCGGTGACGCTTTGCCAGAATCCAGGCCGGTCGGCACGCTCCAGCATCAGCACCCGCAGGTCGGGCGTGTGGATCACCACCAGCACCGACTCCGGTACCTTGTATCGGGGAAGCTCAGCCACTGTCATGCGAGCAGCATAGCCCAGCCGCCGCCTCCGATCAGGCCTCGGGGGCCATCTGCCGCAGCCCTTGCTGAAGCAGATGTTCGACCCGGCTGGCGGTGCGCAAGAGCTCGGCTTGCGTGGCCGGCACGATCTCGCCGGCCGGCAGTCCGCGCACATGCTGAGACAGGCCCGACAGTTCGCCCAAGGCTCGCCGCAAGAGCCCCGCCAGCTCACTGGCCGGCGCGGCCGCTTCAGGCAGCTCGCCATCGAAACGGATCAGTGCTTCCAGGAGGCCCGGCAGCTCGGGCTGGCCCAGCGTGGCGTCCAGTTGCTGGCGCTGCTGGGCGTGATACCAGCTGGGACCGAACTCGCCCTGCGCCTGCATCAGCTCGGCCAGCCGACCATGGGCGCTGGCCTGCAGGGAGCGCGACTGCAAGACCTCGGCCAGGCTCAGCGCCGCGCCGGCAGCAGCCAGGGCCACATCGCCCTCCTGCAGCTCGGCTTGCAGAAGCGAGGCTTGCGCCTGCAACCAGCGATAGCCGCAGCGCTGCGCCAGGGCCTGCGCCTGGCGCGCCAGATTCAGGGCCTCGGCCACGTCGCCGCTGTCGCGGGCACAGCGGGCCCGATGCCAGATCGCCTCGGCCTCATAGTCGTGGTGACCCGCGGCACGCGCAGCGGCCAGCGCTTCGTCCAGCGCCGGCAAGGCGGCTTGCGGCCCCTGCGTGGCGCGCAGCGATACGGCGCGATTGAGCGCGAACTTGGCATGCAGATAGGGGTCGGCGGCGAAGCGTCGGTAGTGCGCCTCGGCCTGGTCCAGCACACGGCCACCGCGCGCCCAGTCGCCCAGCGCATAGCAGAGATGGGTCAGGCCGATGCGCGCCAGGCAGGCGGCACGGCTGTCGTCGGCCGCCCATTCCAGGGTCTGGGCCCAGGCCTGACAGGCCTGCACGTAGTCGCCGCGCTGGTAGTGCAGGCGGCCCACGGCCTCGCTCAGCTCGGCCGCCTCGGCCAAGGCGCGCTGGCTCTTGGCGTCATTCAGGGCCTGCTGCAACTCACCCTGCATCTCGGCGGCCCGGCCCCAGCGCTCAAGCACGAAGAAGGCCCCCTGCACTGCGGCGCGGCCCACCAGCGGGTCGGTCGCGTGGATCAGGCCACGCAGGCGCGGCAGCGCCCAGGCTGGGCGGCGCATCAGCACGCGCTCCCAGCGGGCCTTGTCCGCCTGGTTGCGCATCTTGGTCTTGCTGCTGCTCATCGTGCCCTCGGTCCTGCCAGCTGTGGGAGTGGTTGGCCGCAAGCATAGCGAAGCGGCGCCCGCCTTCATGAAGCAGCCAGCAAAAAGGGCGCCACGCGGGCGCCCTTCGGTCAGGAAGCTGCCAGGCTTACTGCGCGGCAGCAGCCGAGTTGCGCAGGCGGATGTGCAACTCGCGCAACTGCTTTTCGTCCACGTTCGACGGCGCGCCAGTCAACAGGCACTGGGCGCGTTGCGTCTTCGGGAAGGCGATCACGTCGCGGATCGAATCGGCCTTGGTCATCATCGTGACGATACGGTCCAGGCCGAAGGCCAGGCCACCGTGCGGCGGCGCGCCGTACTGCAGCGCGTCCAGCAGGAAGCCGAACTTGATGCGCTGCTCTTCGGGGCTGATGTTGAGCGCCTCGAAGACCTTGGCCTGCACGTCGGCCTTGTGGATACGCACCGAACCGCCACCCAGTTCCCAGCCGTTCAGGACCATGTCGTAGGCCTTGGCGATGCACTTGCCCGGGTCGCTGGTCATGAGGTCTTCGTGGCCGTCCTTCGGTGCCGTGAACGGATGGTGAACGGCCGCCCAGCGGTTGTTCTCCTCGTCGTGCTCGAACATCGGGAAGTCGACCACCCACAGCGGTGCCCAGACGTCGTTGAACAGGCCATTGGCCTTGCCGAACTCGCTGTGGCCCACCTTCAGGCGCAGGCCGCCGATGGCGTCATTCACCACCTTGGCCTTGTCGGCGCCGAAGAACAGCAGGTCGCCGTCCTGTGCGCCGGTGCGCTTCAGGATCTCGTTGACGGCGGCGTCATGCAGGTTCTTGACGATGGGCGACTGCAGGCCTTCGCGGCCCTTGGCCAGCTCGTTCACCTTGATCCAGGCCAGGCCCTTCGCACCGTAGATCTTGACGAACTCGGTGTAGGCATCGATCTCGCCGCGGCTCATGCCGGCGCCGCCAGGCACGCGAAGCGCGACCACGCGGCCGCCAGGCGTCGTGGCCGGTGTCGAGAAGACCTTGAAGTCCACGTCCGCCATCACGTCGGTCAGTTCGGTGAACTCGAGCTTGACACGCAGGTCGGGCTTGTCCGAACCGAAGCGGTGCATGGCTTCCGAGTACTTCATCACCGGGTACTCGCCCAGGTCCACGTTCAACGCCTTCTGGAAGACGTGGCGGATCATGCCTTCGAACATCGAGCGGATTTCCTCTTCGGTCAGGAAGGAGGTCTCGATATCGATCTGGGTGAACTCGGGCTGGCGGTCAGCACGCAGGTCTTCGTCGCGGAAGCACTTGGTGATCTGGTAGTAGCGGTCAAAGCCGGCCACCATCAAGAGCTGCTTGAACAGCTGGGGCGACTGGGGCAGCGCGAAGAACATGCCGTCATGCACGCGGCTGGGCACCAGGTAGTCGCGCGCGCCCTCCGGCGTGCTCTTGGTCAGCATCGGGGTCTCGATGTCGACAAAGCCCTGCTCGTCCAGGAACTTGCGAACTTCCATGGCCACGCGGTAGCGCAGCATCATGTTGTTCTGCATGTAGGGGCGGCGCAGGTCCAGCACACGGTGCGTCAGGCGCGTCGTCTCCGACAGGTTTTCGTCGTCCAGCTGGAACGGGGGCGTCACCGAGGGGTTCAGCACTTCCAGCTCATGGCACAGCACCTCGACCTTGCCGCTGACGAGGTTGGCGTTCTCGGTGCCGGAGGGGCGCGCACGCACCTTGCCGACGATCTTCAGGCAGAACTCGTTGCGAACGTCGGAAGCGATCTGGAACATCGCGGCGCGGTCCGGGTCGCACACGATCTGGACGATGCCTTCGCGGTCGCGCAGGTCGATGAAGATCACGCCGCCATGGTCACGGCGGCGATGGGCCCAGCCCATCAGGGTCACGGTTTGGTCGAGCAGCTTCTCGCTGACTTGGCCGGCATAGCAGGTACGCATGATTGTTCACTCCAGATTCGGTGAGGACCTCGCTCGTGGCGCGGTCCGGAAATTCGTGTGGGGTCGTGTCTGTGAGGCGCTGGCAGGCTGCTTCCAAAGCCTTCAGGATTGAGCGCGGGCCGGGGCGCTCAACCCTTGGGATTGGGCTCGCAATTCGAGCCAGGCGGCACTTGCGCGCCGGCCGTCTCGCTGGCCGGCGCCACCACGCCCATCGAGATGATGTGCTTCAAGGCCTCGTCCACGCTCATGCCCAGCGGCCGCAGGCTGCTCTTGGGCATCATCAGGAAGAAGCCCGAGGTCGGGTTGGGCGTGGTCGGCACATAGAGGCTGACATGCTCTTCATTGAAATGCTCGGCCGCCGCCCTGGACGGCGCGCCGGTGACGAAGCCGATGGTCCAGGCACCCTGGTGCGGATAAGGCACCAGCACCGCCTCGCGGAAGGCATTGCCACTGCTCGAGAACAGGGTGTCGGACACCTGCTTCACCGAGCTGTAGATCGACTTGACGATGGGAATGTTGGACAGCAGGCGGTCCCACTGGCCCAGCAGCCACTGGCCGAAGATGTTGGCCACCAGCACGCCGGTGAGCGTCATCAGGAGCACCAGGATCAGCGGGCCAACGCCAGGGATGGTGCCGAGCTGGTCGACATGCGACGCCAGCGTGTCCGGCAGCACGGCCTTGGAGGCCTTGAGCATCCAGGCGAACACGCCATTGACGATGCTCAGCGCCCACAGCAGCACCCAGACGGTGATGGCGAGCGGCAACCAGGCCAGCAGGCCGGTGATCAGGTATTTGCGCACGGGCTTCCCGGGTTGACTAATGGCAGGCGCAGGAGCCGCCACAGGGTGTGGACGGCGAGGCCGCAGCCGGGGCCGGGGCGCTGGCCTCAGCCGCCGGGGCGGCAGCGGAAGCAGCCGGCGCCGTGGCGGCAGCCGCGCTGGCGCCACCCTTGAAGTCGGTGGCGTACCAGCCCGAGCCCTTGAGCTGGAAGCCGGCGGCGGTCACCTGCTTGCTGAAGCTTTCGGCTCCGCAAGCCGGACAGGTGACGAGCGGCGCGTCGGACAGCTTCTGCAGCACGTCCTTGGCGTGGCCGCAGGCGCTGCAGCGGTATGCGTAGATAGGCATGGTCTTGCTCTGAAGCCTGATACAAAACCCGAAATTATAGGGGCGACGCGCCTTGGCACCCTCGCAGAGGCCTACTTGGAGGCTTCGTCGGCCAAACCTTCGACGTGCGCCTTGTGCTCGTGGCGGTTCTTCAGCCACTGCGGCATCAGCGAACCCAGGACCATGGCCACCATTCCAACCAGCAGCCCGGCCAACTGGCCCGGAAAGGCCTGGCCCAGCGTCTCGGCCTCGACCATGAAGAGCCCCCAGACGCCAATGCCCGCCACCAGCGAGAAGATCGCGCCCTGTGTCGTCGCGCGCTTCCAGTACAGGCCGAACACCAGGGGCACGAAGGCGCCGACCAGGGTGATCTGGTAGGCCGACGAGACCAGGTCGTAGATCGAGGTGCCGCGCATCTTGATCGCATAGCCCAGCACCAGCGCGGCAAAGATGACGATGGTCAGGCGCATGGCCAGCAGCTGCTGCTTGTCCTTCATGCCCGGGCGCAGGTTCTTCAGGATGTTCTCGACGAAGCTGGTCGAGGGCGCCAGCAGCGTGGCCGAGGAGGTGCTCTTGATGGCCGAGAGCAGCGCACCGAAGAACAGGATCTGCATCACCAGCGGCATCTTCGTGAGGACGAAGGTGGGCAGCAGCTTCTGATAGTCGTCCTTGGCGATGTCCAGGGCCTGCTGGCCCATGACGACCACGGCGCTGGCGACGATGAACATCGGCACCGCGGCGAAGAGGATGTAGCTGATGCCGCCGATCATGGCGCCGTTGCGGGCGGTCTTCTCGTCCTTGGCCGACATCACGCGCTGGAACACGTCCTGCTGCGGTATCGAGCCCAGCATCATGGTCACGGCGGCGCCGAGGAACATGGCCATCTCGGTGAACGTGGGCTCAGGCAGGAACCTGAAAAGATCCTTGCTCTGGGCCATGGCGACCACATTGCCGGCGCCGCCGGCCAGGTCAGCGGAGAACACGGCAATGACCGAGAGGCCGATCACCAGCACGATCATCTGGATGAAGTCGGTCCAGGCCACGGCCAGGAAACCACCCACCACCACATAGATCAGCACGGCCAGCGTGCCGACGACCATGCCCATTTCCTCGGACATGGCGCCCTGCGTCAGCACCGAGAACACCAGGCCCAGGGCCGTGATCTGAGCGGCCACCCAACCCAGGTAGCTCAGGATGATGGCGCTCGAGCAGAACACCTCGATGCCCTTGCCAAAGCGCTGGCGATAGAAGTCACCGATGGTCAGCAGGTTCTGGCGGTACAGCTTGGTGGCAAAGAAGGCGCCCACCAGGATCAGGCAGGTGCCGGCGCCCAGCGGGTCTTCGACGATGGCATTCAGCCCGCCCTGCACGAACTTGGCTGGGATGCCCATCACCGTCTCGGCGCCAAACCAGGTGGCGAAGGTGGTGGTGATGACCATGGCCAGCGGCAAGCTGCGGCCGGCGATGGCGAAGTCGCTGGTGTTCTTGATCCGGGTACCGGCCCAGACACCCAGGGCCAGGGTGCCCAGCAGATAGAGCACGACGAAGCTGATCAGCGTGATGTTCATGTCTGGAGGCCAGTGAAGCCGGGCCGGCGGCGACTACGAGAAGGCGCGCATTATCGTTGAGCCCTTGCTGGCGATTCCCCCAGGGGAATCACCCGGGGGCGGCCGTCGCAGTCATCGCGGCGCCACCCTCGGCAGCACGATTTCGAAGGTGGCCCCCTGCCCCGGCTCGCTGCGCGCGGTGATCTGCCCGCCCAGCAGCGAGCCGACGATGGTGTAGCAAAGGTGCAGGCCCAGGCCGTTGCTGCCGCTGCCCAGCGTCGTGGTGAAGAACGGGTCGAAGATGCGGCCCAGGTCCTCGGGCGCGATGCCCTGGCCATCGTCGCTGAAGCGCAGCCGCAGGCGCTCGCTGCCCAGGGGCTCGGCCGCCAGCTGGATCACGCCTGGCTGGCCACCGGAGAAGCCATGGACCAGCGCATTGCTGAACAGTTGCCCCAGCACCTGCGTCAGTGGTTCTGGATAGCTATCGAGCGTCAGCCCTTCAGGAACCGACAGCCTCAACTGATGGCCGCCGGCCTGAATCTGATTGGATTGAGCTCTCTCGACTTCGGCGACCAGATCCGCCAGATCGAAATGCCGACGCTGCTCGCGACTCTGATCAACCGACAGTTGCTTGAAGCTGGCGACCAGGCGTGCAGCCGCATTCAGGCTGCGCATCAAGAGGCTGGTGCCCTGCTCGGCTGTTTCGCAGAAGGCCTGGACGTCCGAGCGGCGCAGCCCGGTACCGGCCTTGACCATGAACTGCCGCGCCTCCTCCTGCAAGGTGCTCGCCGCCATCAGGCCGTTGCCCAGCGGCGTGTTCAGCTCATGCGCCACGCCAGCCACCAGCGAGCCGAGCGAAGCCAGCTTCTTCTGCTCGACCAGCTGCGCCTGCGCCTGCTGCAATTGGCGGTAGGCGTCGGCGTTGTCCAGCGCCACGGCGGCATAGGCGCCCAACGTCTGCAGCATGTCCAGATGCGTCTGCTTGAAGGCGCCGGCCAGGTCGCTGAGCACGCTCAGGATGCCGATCACCTCGCCCTTGACCTTCAAGGGCACATAGAGCGCGGAACGTGACCGGGCCGGCTCGCTGCCATCCTGCAGCAGCAGGCGCTGGCCTTCGTGCTCGCGCACGCCGGTGTCGAGCAGGCGGTTGTCATGCTCGAACTCGTGGATCATGAAGGCCTCGCCGCTGGCCACGCATCGCGCCGCCGGCTGCTCGAGACTGTCGAGGCTGCGTCGGTAGGGCTTGAAGGCCTTGCCGCGCTCGACCATGTAGTCGAACTCGACCACACGCTCCTCGCGATTGACCAGGCCGACACCAAACGCTGTGGCTGGCATCAGCGATTCCACATGCGCGAACAAGGCCTGCTGGATCGCCTGCAGGTCCAGCGAGGCGGTGAGTTCGCGTCCGATTTCGCTCAGCGTCGCAATCTGCTGGCGTTGCTCGCGCACCTGCGCAGTGCGACGCTCGACCTCGACCTCCAGCTCACGCTGCGTCTGCTTCAGACGCCGCAGGCGCAATTGCCAGGCGGTGACCAGGCCCGCCACCAGCGCCAGCAGCACCAGCGTACGGAACCACAGACTGCGCCACCAGGGCGGGAGCACCTCCACGGTCAGCAGCTCGCGCGGCTCACCCCAGATGCCATCCGAATTGGCGGCCTTGGCCATCAGCCTGAAATTGCCGGCATCGAGGTTGGTGTAGGTTGCCAGGCCTTCGCCGGGCTTGCCCTGGATCCAGTCACGATCGAATCCCTCCAGCTTCCAGGCATAGCGGATCTGGCCAACGCCGACGAAATGCTGAGCCCGCAAGTCGAAGCTGACCATGGCCTCGCGATGGCTCAAGCGCAGCGCGCGGGCGCGCTCCAGCGGCCCGGACACGCCCAGCACCGCAAGGTTGGTGGCCGGCTCGCCGGCCCGGTCCGGCAGGGGCTCGTCGCGCAGCGACCGGTTGAACACGCGCAGGTCCGACAGCAGCACTGCGGGTGCCTGGTGGTTGTCGCTCAGCCGGCTTGGATCGAAAGCCAGCAGGCCGGAGCCACCATAGAACAGCCGCCCATCCGGCCCGGCGGCGCTGCTGCCCGGCCCGAACCCTGCCAGCATCGGGCCGCTGCCGGCAGGATAGGAACGAGCGCTGCTGCGCTCGGGATTCACGCGAATCAATGCCGCATCGGTACTCATCCAGAGCGCGCCGTCGGCGGCGTTCTGCAGGTTGTGGATCCTGGTCTCGGGCAGGCCCAGCCGCCTGGACCAGGAACTCAATCGCCGACCATGGCCCTCCCCTTCCAGCCGGTGAAGGCCCAAGCGGCTGCCCACCCACACTTGGCCTTGAGCATCCTGGGCCAGGCCGCTGATGCTGAGCGAATCGGGCTTGGCCAGCGCGGCATCCACGGGAATGAGCGCTCCAAAGCGCCCGCCCTCGCGGACTTGCAGACCGGCTTCGCTACCCACCCACAGCCGGCCCGCCTTGTCGATCAGCAGCCGCTGGATCTTGTCGTGCGCCAGACCGCCGCTGCCCGATTGCGGCCGTTTGTGACGCTGCGCCGGCAGGCCGGGAACAAGCTCCAGCAGCCCCGCATCGGTGCCTGCCCACAAGCTACCGTCGGCAGCCAGCGCCAGCGCGCCCACGGAGGCACTGGTGCCACCCAGCGGGCCGATGTCGATCCGCTGCACGCGCCTGCTGCCCGTGTCCATCAGGAACAGGCCGTCATCGGCACCTATCCACAATCCTCGCCCCGGCTGCAGCAGCAGCTTGCGCAGGAACTTCAAGGGCTGGCCCTGCGACGGCACATGCTCAACCCGGCCGGTGGCCAGCTCCAACCAGTCGAGACCGCCGCCATAGCTGGCAACCCAGGCCTGCTCAGCATCGATCGGCGCAATCGCCTGCACCGAATCGTGGGCCAGGGTATCGGGTTCGCCATGGACCGTGCGGTAGGTCGAGAAGCCGCTGTTCGACAGGTCGGCCAGCGAGACACCGCCACTCCAGGTGCCGACCCACAGCACACCGCTGCGGTCCTGGAACACGCTGGAGACGGCATTGCTGAACAAGCTGTTGGGCAGGGCCGGATGCCGCTTGTGCGACTCCGCCCGCAAGCCGGCGCGCGGCCAGTGCCAGAGCCCCTCGGAGCCGTAGGCCAGCCAGACGCCGCCCTTGTGGTCGCGCCACAAGGAATTGATGGCGCTCACGGGCAGGCCCAGCGCCTTGGGCAAATCCAGCGCGCGCCCGCTGGCCAGCTCCATCACCGCGACGCCCCCTTCGCCTGCAATCCAGGCCCGGCCGTCCTTGTCCAGCACCATGGCGCGCAGCGAGATCCGGCTGCCTTGAAACGGTGGCAGCGGCCAGCGCTGCAGAACCTGGCCTCGCGAGTCGACATGGACCAGCTCGGCGCCCGCAACCAGCCAGACACCGCCTTCGCCATCGGTCCGCAGGCCGCGCAACAGGGTGCGGCGGCCTGCCACCAGGGGCCGCAGGCCCGGCAGTGTCATCGCTTGCATTTGCCGGCTCTGCGGATCAAACAGCCACAGCTCGAAATGCCCCTGCAGCCACCAGCGCCCACCCGCCGCAGGCGCCAGGCTCAGCACCGTGAGCTGAGGGCCGCTGCGCTGCCCGGGCAGCTCGATGCGCTCATTGCGTTCGGTGGCTGGATCAAACACATTGAGGCCGCCAGCCGTGGCTACCAGCAGGCGGCCATCGGGCAATTGCGCCAGATCCTGGACCCAGGCATGGCTGAGCGAGTTCTTGTCGCGCGGGTCGGCGCTGAAGAGCTGGCCGCGCCGGCCATCAAAGCGCACCAGGCCGTAGCTGGTGCCCAGCCACATCTGGCCCAAGCCATCCTGCAGCCCGCACTGCACGCTGCCGTTGCTGCCCATCTGCTCAGGCAGCAGATGCTCGAAGCGCAGGCTCTGCAGCCCCGGCCCGGCATGCGCTGACGCCGCCAGCACCAAGACACAGAACACAAGCAGGACGCGAATGGGCGGCATGCGCCCAGACTAAGCGCAAACGCCTGCCAGCTCCAGTAGCGGCTTCCCCCGGGGTCAGAGGGCGCTGATGAAGCGCATCGCCAACAGGCCCAGCACAAAGCCCAGGCCGCCATAGACCACGCCCTGCAGCAGCCGGTTGGTGCGGCGTTGCTCCTGCAGGAGCGCTCGCATCAGTTCGCCGTCGCGTGGCGATGCCTGGCGCTCCAGTGCGTCATGCAACAGGCGCGGCAGCTCGGGCAGCAATTGCGCATAGCGCGGCGCCTCTTTCTTGAGCTGGTTGAGCAAGGCGCGCCAGCCGATCTGCTCGTTCATCCAGCGCTCGAGGAAGGGCTTGGCCGTGGCCCACAGGTCCAGCTCGGGGTCGAGCTGACGCCCGAGGCCTTCGATGTTCAGGAGCGTCTTCTGCAAGAGCACCAGCTGCGGCTGGATCTCGACATTGAATCGGCGCGAGGCCTGGAACAGGCGCATCAGGACCTGGCCCAGCGAGATGTCTTTCAGCGGCCGGTCGAAATGCGGCTCGCAGACGGCCCGGATGGCGCTCTCCAGCTCATCGACCCGCGTCTCGGCCGGCACCCATCCCGACTCGATATGCAGCTCGGCGACGCGCTTGTAGTCGCGCCGGAAGAAGGCGACGAAGTTCTGCGCCAGGTAGTCCTTGTCGACCTCGGTCAGCGTGCCGATGATGCCGAAGTCCAGGGCGATGTAGCGGCCGAAGGTCTCTGGCGCCAGACTCACCTGGATATTGCCCGGGTGCATGTCGGCATGGAAGAAGCCGTCGCGGAACACCTGGGTGAAGAAGATGGTCACGCCGTCGCGGGCCAGCTTCTTGATGTCGACACCAGCGTCGCGCAGGCGCTGCATCTGCGAGATCGGCACGCCGGTCATGCGCTCCATCACGATCACGTCCTGCGTGCACAGGTCCCAGATCATCTCGGGCACCATCACCAGGCCGAGGCCTTCCATGTTGCGGCGCAGCTGCGCGGCATTGGCGGCTTCGCGAACGAGATCGAGCTCGTCGTGCAGGTAGGTGTCGAACTCGGCCACGACCTCGCGCGGCTTCAGGCGCCGGCCATCGGCCGACAGCCGCTCGACCCAGTTGGCCAGCGTGCGCATCAGGGCGATGTCGTCGTCGATCACGTCGGACATGCCGGGGCGCAGGACCTTCACCGCCACCTCGCGGCCGCCCTTCAGCGTGGCGAAATGCACCTGCGCGATGGAGGCGCTGGCCACCGGCTCGGCATCGAAGGTCTCGAACAAGTCCTCGATGGACTTGCCGAAGGCCTGCTCGATCAGGGCGCGCGAATGCGCGGCATCAAACGGCGGCACGTTGTCCTGCAGCCGGGCCAGTTCGGTGGCGATGTCGGGCGGCAGCAGGTCACGCCGGGTCGACAGCACCTGGCCGAACTTGACGAAGATCGGGCCCAGCCGCTCGAAGGCCAGGCGCAGGCGCACGCCGCGCGGCTCCTGCCAGCTGCGGCCGAAGGACAGCAGCTTGCGCAAGGTGCGGAAACGCCGGGCGCCGAAAGCCGTCAGCAGCAGCACATCCAGGCCGAAGCGCCGGATGGTCCAGACGATGACCAGCAACCGGGCCAGATACCTCATGAGCTCTTGCGCGCGGCAAAGCCTGCCGCACCCTTGGCCACGCCGGCCAGGCTGGCCAGCGCCGCCGTGGCGGCTTCTCCAAAACGGGCCAGCTGCTGGGCCGCCATTGGACCAACCAGGCCGGCCAGGTCGTCGGCAATGTCCCAGCGCAGGTTCTCGATCAGCCAGTTCACCTCGCCGGCCAGCGCCGCATCGCCCTGCACCGTGACCTTGGGCTTGATGCCGCTGAGCGCGCCCAGCGCCATCGCGGCCGGGTTGCTGGCGTCCAATTCCACGCGCAGCGAGACATCGGCCGGCGGCGTCTCCAGGCGCTCAAACAGGCCGGCCGGCGTCACCTGCAGCACCAGGTCGGGCGCGGTCGGCAGCAGCGAGGGCCAGCCGGCCAGGCTCAGCACCAGGCTGCGGCCCGATTGCGGCTTCAGCCGCTCGGTGGCCACGCTCTCGCGCGACAGCACATGGTTGATGAGCAGCACGATTCGCTCCTGCACGGCAGGGGCGAGGAGTTGGGACCATTGATCGAAAATCATGGCCGGATTGTAGGCAGCAGGCCTCAGTCCCTGGACGACGTACCGTATAGCGGGGATTTGCCACGTTCTGCCGTCGGCCGCGCGAAGCTCATGAGAGAGAATCCGCGCGCTAGCCGCCCGTCTCGGGCCGGCCCTGATCCGCGAGAGACCATGAGCAAGATTCTGCTGACCGGCGCCACCGGCTATATCGGCTCCCACACCTGGCTGGCCCTGCTCGCCGCCGGCTACGAAGTGGTCGGCGTAGACGATTTCTCCAACAGCTCGCCCGCCGTGCTGCCGCGCCTGGCGCAGTTGGCCGGCGCCATGCCGGTGTTCGAATGTGCCGATGTCGGCGACCCCGAGGCCTTGGAGGCCGTCTTCGCCAAGCATCAGTTCGATGCCGTCGTTCATTTCGCCGCCTTCAAGGCGGTCGGCGAATCGGGCGAGAAGCCGCTGGACTACTACCGCAACAACATTGGCGGCCTGCTGACTGTTTGCGCCACGATGGCTGCGCACGGCTGCCGCCGCATCGTCTTCAGTTCCAGCGCCACCGTCTATGGCACGCCTGAGAAGCTGCCACTGCGGGAAGATGCGCCGGTGTCGGCGGTCAACCCCTACGGCCAGACCAAGCTGATCGGCGAAACCATCCTGCGTGACGTGGGCGCCGCCGACCCGCGCTGGCAGACCGCCGCGTTGCGCTACTTCAACCCGGTGGGCGCCCACGAGAGCGGCCAGATCGGCGAAGACCCACGCGGCATTCCCAACAACCTGATGCCTTACGTCGCGCAGGTGGCCGTGGGCCGTCGCGATGTGCTGAAGGTCTTCGGCAACGATTACGACACACCCGACGGCACCGGCGTGCGCGACTACATCCATGTGCTGGACCTCGCTGAAGGCCATGTGGCGGCTGTGCGCTTCCTGCTCAGCCATCCGGAGTCCATCACCGTCAACCTCGGCACCGGCCAGGGCTACAGCGTGCTGGACGTGGTGCGTGCCTACGAGGCCGCCAGCGGCAAGCCCGTGCCTTACGAATTTGCACCTCGCCGCGCCGGCGACGTGGCCGCCTGCTGGGCGGATCCGAGCCTGGCCGCCGAGAAACTGGGCTGGCGAGCCACCCGCGGCCTGGCCACCATGTGCGAAGACAGCTGGCGCTGGCAAAGCCTCAATCCTCAGGGCTTTTGACGGCGGGTGCCGGCAAAGCACGGACTCACACAGCTTTATCGGGCGATTGAGCCCGTCGCAGACTGAACACAATCAGGAGACTCATGAGCTCGATCAAGGTTCAACCCGTCATCATGGCCGGCGGCAGCGGCACCCGGCTGTGGCCGCTGTCGCGCGCGGGCTATCCCAAGCAGTTCCTGGTGCTGGCAGGCAACGAGAGCCTGTTCCAGCAGGCCGCCCGACGCCTGGCCGAGCTGGCCGCGCCCGGCATTGCCGCGGCCGCACCGCTGATCGTTGGCAACGAGGAGCATCGCTTCCTCCTGCTCGACCAGTTGCGGGAGACGGCCATCGAACCTGGAGCCGCCCTGCTGGAGCCCTGCGGTCGCAACACGGCACCGGCCGTGACCCTGGCCGCACTGGCCGCACTGGAAGACGGCACAGACCCGGTGCTGGTGGTGACGCCCGCCGACCAGACGGTCACCGACCCCGCAGCTTTCAAGAAGGCGATGCAAGACGCCGTGCGCCAGGCCGCGGACGGCGCCATCGTCATCCTTGGCATCACGCCGGAGCGCCCCGAAACCGGCTACGGCTACATCCGCGCATCGGCCGATGCGAGCGGTCTGGCTGTCGCCGCCTTCGTGGAGAAGCCGGACCTGGCCACCGCAGAAGCCTATCTGGCCAGCGGCGACTACTTCTGGAACGCCGGCATGTTCGTGCTGCGCGCCAGCGTCTGGATCGCCGCGCTCGGCCAGTTCCGTCCGGACATCCTCGAAACCACCCGCGCCGCCTGGGCTGCCCGCACGACGGATGCCAAGTTCATCCGCCCAGGCAAGAAGGAGTTCGCCGCCGTGCCGGCCGAGTCCATCGACTATGCGGTGATGGAACGCTGCCCCGGCAGCCCCTTCCCTTTGCGCATGGTTCCTTTGGCCGCTGGCTGGAATGACCTCGGCGCATGGGAAGCCGTCTGGCTGGTCGCCGACAAGGACGCCGATGGCAATGCTGCCTTCGGCGACGCCATCATCAAGGCCAGCAAGAACACGCTGGTGCATGCCACCAGCCGCCTGGTGAGCGTGGTCGGGCTGGAAGATGTGGTGGTCGTCGAGACACCCGACGCCGTGCTCGTGACCGACCGCGCCCGCAGCCAGGAGGTCAAGGCCATCGTCAACCAGCTGCATGCCAGCCAGCGCGGCGAGCTGGACCTGCCGCGCAAGGTGCACCGCCCCTGGGGCTGGTACGACAGCATCGACCATGGCGAGCGCTTCCAGGTCAAGCGCATCATGGTCAAGCCAGGCGCTTCGCTGAGCCTGCAGATGCACCACCACCGCGCCGAGCACTGGATCGTCGTCTCGGGCACGGCCGAAGTCACCAATGGCGAGCAGGTCCTCCTGATCAGCGAGAACCAGAGTACCTACATCCCGCTCGGTGAAAAGCACCGCCTGCGCAACCCGGGCAAGGTGCCGCTGGAAATCATCGAGGTGCAATCCGGCTCGTACCTGGGCGAGGACGACATCGTGCGCTTCGATGACACGTATGGAAGAAGTTAGGCATTCAACATCATGAGCATTCTTGTCACCGGCGGCGCCGGCTTCATCGGCAGCAATTTCGTTCTCGACTGGCTGAAGGGGAGCGACGAGACCGTCATCAATCTCGACGTGCTCAGCTATGCCGGCAATCTCGAGAACCTGAAGACGCTGGACGGCGACGCCCGCCATGTCTTCGTCAAGGGCGACATCTGCGACCGCGCCCTGCTCGACCGGCTGCTGGCCGAGCACAGGCCGCGCGCCATCGTCCACTTCGCGGCCGAGAGCCATGTGGACCGCTCGATCCATGGCCCCGCTGCATTCGTGCGCACCAATATCGAAGGCACCTTCACCCTGCTCGAAGCGGCGCGCGC
The DNA here is from genome assembly GCF_044043925.2 of Paucibacter sp. JuS9. NCBI lineage: Bacteria > Pseudomonadati > Pseudomonadota > Betaproteobacteria > Burkholderiales > Sphaerotilaceae > Roseateles > Paucibacter sp. JuS9. Next base: position 835,319 of record NZ_CP194172.1, on the reverse strand, counting down.
CTACTGGGGCGCCTTGCAGGGCGAGGAAAAGGCGGGATTCCGCTTCCACCATGTCTCGACCGACGAGGTCTATGGCTCGCTGAAGAAGGACGATGCGCCCTTCACCGAAACCAACCCCTACGAGCCCAACAGCCCCTACTCGGCCAGCAAGGCCGCGAGCGACCACCTGGTGCGCGCCTGGCATCACACCTACGGCCTGCCCGTGCTGACGAGCAACTGCTCGAACAACTACGGGCCCTATCACTTCCCCGAGAAGCTGATACCGCTGATGATCGTCAACGCCCTCGCGGGCAAGCCGCTGCCGGTCTACGGCGACGGGCAGCAGATCCGCGACTGGCTCTACGTGACCGACCACGCGTCCGCGATCCGCGCCGTGATCGCGGGTGGCCGCGTCGGCGAGGTCTACAACATCGGCGGCTGGAACGAGATGGCCAATATCGACATCGTCAAGACGGTGTGCGCCCTGCTCGATGAATTGCGCCCGTCAGCCGCTGGCCCTTACGAGCGCCTGATCACCTATGTGACCGACCGTCCGGGTCATGACCGCCGCTATGCCATTGACGCCCGCAAGATCGAGCGCGAGCTCGGCTGGCGCCCGGCCGAGACCTTCCAGACCGGCATCCGCAAGACGGTGCAGTGGTATCTCGACAATCCGGACTGGGTGGCTCGCGTGCAGAGCGGCGCCTACCGCGACTGGCTGAACAAGCACTACGGTTGAGCCTTCAAATGAAGATTTTGCTGCTCGGCAAGAACGGCCAGTTGGGCTGGGAGCTGCAGCGTGCGCTGGCGCCGCTGGGCGAGCTGGTCGCGCTGGACCGGCGCGATCAGGGCGGCGACCTGGCCGACTCGGAGTCTGTGCATGCCCGGGTGATGCGTGAGGCACCGCAGGTCATCGTCAACGCGGCGGCCTACACCGCTGTCGACAAGGCCGAATCAGAAGCCGGCCTGGCGCAGCAGATCAATGCCGTAGCGGTCAGCACGCTGGCGTCAGCGGCAGCGGAACTCGGCGCCCTGCTGGTCCACTACAGCAGCGACTACGTGTTCGACGGCAGCGGCGACCAGCCGCGTGACGAGAACGCCTCCATCGCGCCGCTGAGCGTCTACGGCGCAGGCAAGGCCGCCGCCGAGACAGCCATCCAGGCCAGCCGCTGCCAGCACCTGATCCTGCGCACCAGCTGGGTCTATGCGGCCCGCGGCGGCAACTTTGCCAAGACCATGCTGCGTCTGGCTGCCGAACGCGATCAGCTCAAGGTGATTGCCGACCAGATCGGCGCCCCGACCGGCGCCGACCTGCTGGCCGACCTCAGCGCCCACATGATCCGCGCCACGCTGGCCGATCCTTCGCTCTCGGGCCTCTACAACGCCGTGGCCGCCGGCGAAACCAGCTGGCATGCCTATGCCAGCCACGTGATCGAATGGGCTCGCGCCCGCGGCCATGCCATCAAGGTGGCGCCCGAGCAGGTGCTGGCCATCCCGACCAGCGACTATCCGACGCCGGCGCGCCGGCCCCTGAATTCGCGGCTCTGCACCGCCAAGCTGCAGGCCGCCTTCGGCCTGCGCCTGCCCCATTGGCAGCAAGGCGTGGACCGCATGTTGAACGAGATCCTTTGAGGACCACGCCATGAAACAACGCAAGGGCATCATCCTCGCTGGCGGCTCAGGCACACGCCTGCACCCGGCCACCCTGGCCATGAGCAAGCAGCTGCTGCCGGTGTATGACAAGCCCATGGTCTATTACCCGCTGAGCACGCTGATGCTGGCGGGCATTCGCGACATCCTGCTGATCAGCACGCCGCAAGACACACCACGCTTCGAAGCCCTGCTGGGCGACGGCTCGCGCTGGGGCCTGAACATCAGCTACTGCGTGCAGCCCAGCCCCGACGGCCTCGCCCAGGCCTTCATCCTCGGCAAGCAGTTCATCGATGGCGCGCCGTCGGCACTCGTCCTGGGCGACAACATCTTCTACGGCCACGACTTCCAGGGCCTCTTGAGCCATGCGGCCAGCAGCGAAACCGGTGCCACCGTCTTCGCCTACCACGTGACCGACCCGGAGCGCTATGGCGTGGTGGAGTTCGACGACAAGCAGCAGGCCCGGTCGATCGAAGAGAAGCCCAAGGCGCCAAAGAGCAACTACGCCGTAACGGGGCTCTACTTCTACGATGAGCAGGTTTGCGACATCGCCGCCGCCATCAAGCCCAGCGCCCGCGGCGAGCTCGAGATCACCGACGTGAACGCGCAGTACCTGCGCCAGCAGCAGTTGCAGGTGGAGATCATGGGACGCGGCTACGCCTGGCTGGACACCGGCACGCACGACAGCCTGCTGGAAGCCAGCCAGTTCATCGCCACGCTGGAAAAGCGCCAGGGTCTCAAGGTCGCCTGCCCCGAGGAAGTGGCCTTCCGCTCGGGCTGGATCGATGCGGCCCAGCTCGAGGCGCTGGCCCGCCCGCTGGCCAAGAACGGCTATGGCCAGTACCTCTTGCGCCTCCTGAACGAGAAGCGCGCTTTCTGAATCAGCCGTCTGCAGTCATGAGCCTCAAGATCACCCCCACCAGCCTGCCCGAGGTCCTGATCGTCGAACCGCGCGTGTTCGGTGATGCGCGCGGCTTCTTCACCGAAAGCTGGAACGAGCAGGTCTTCAACGCCGCCACCGGCAACAGCCTGCGCTTTGTGCAGGACAACCATTCACGCTCGGCTCGCGGCGTGCTTCGTGGCCTGCATTTCCAGTTGCCGCCGCATGCGCAGGGCAAGCTGGTGCGTGTGGTCTCGGGCGCGGTGTTCGACGTTGCCGTGGACATGCGCCGCAGCAGCCCGAACTTCGGCCGCTGGCAAGGCGTGGAGCTGAGCGCCGAGAACCAACGCCAGCTGTGGATTCCACCGGGCTTCGCGCACGGTTTCCTGGTGCTGTCGGAGTCTGCAGACTTTCTCTACAAGACCACCGATCTCTACGCACCGCACAGCGAAGGCGCGGTGCGCTGGAACGACCCGACGATTGGCATCGAATGGCCCGACACCGGCGTGGCGCCGCTGCTGGCCGAGAAGGACAAGGCGGCGCCGCTGCTTGGCGACGCCAAGTCTTTCGACTGATCAGCGTCTCAGCAGCCGGTCAATTTGTGTCCAGGGCCGGCAGGCTCTTGACCAGATCGTCCACAGCCTTGACCTGCTGCAGGAAGGCTTCCAGCTGCGACAGACGCAGGGCGCTGGGGCCGTCGCACTTGGCCTTGGCCGGGTCGGGATGCGACTCCAGGAACAGGCCGGCCAGACCGAGGGCCATGCCGGAGCGGGCCAGCTCGGTGACCTGGCCACGGCGGCCGCCCGAGGCGGCAGCACCCGACTCGCGCTGCTGCAGCGCGTGGGTCACGTCGAAGATCACCGGCTTGTTGCCGCTGACCTGCTTCATCACGCCAAAGCCCAGCATGTCGACCACGAGGTTGTCGTAGCCGAACTGCGCGCCGCGGTCGCAAAGCATCAGGTTCGGATTGCCACATTCCTCGAACTTCTCGACGATGTTCTTCATCTGCGGCGGGCTGACGAACTGCGGCTTCTTGATGTTGATGACGCGGCCGGTCTTGGCCAGGGCCACGACCAGGTCGGTCTGGCGCGCCAGGAAGGCGGGCAACTGCAGTACATCGGCCACGGCGCCAACTTCGGCGGCCTGCCAGGGTTCATGCACATCGGTCAGCACGGCCACACCATGCGCCTTCTTGACCGCCTCGAAGATCTTCAGGCCGGCCTCGAGGCCGGGGCCGCGATACGAGTGGATGGATGAGCGGTTGGCCTTGTCGAACGAGGCCTTGAAGACATAGGGGATGCCCAGCTTTTGCGTGACGCGGACGTACTCGCCGCAGACGTCCACCGCGAACTGCTCGGACTCCAGCACATTGACGCCGCCGAACAGCACGAAGGGCGCTGCGTTGTCGACGCTGATGTTGTTGATCTTGACCATGAAACTCAAACCTTGAAGTAGTCGCGATACCAGGCGACGAAGCGCTTGACGCCTTCGGGCACCGGCATCGCCGGCTTGAAGCCGGTCCACTCGCCCAGCTCGGCCACATCGGCGTGGGTGGCCGGCACGTCACCGTCCTGCAGCGGCATGAAATTCTTGATTGCTTCCTTGCCCACCGCCTGCTCGATGGCCTCGATGAATTCCATCAAGGTGATCGGGTCATGGTTGCCGATATTGAAGACGCGGTAGGGCACGTTGGAGCGCGCCGGGTCGGCGACGGCCGGGTCGTACGCCGGGTCGGCACTGGCCACACGGTCCAGCACGCGGATCACGCCTTCGGCGATGTCGTCCACATAGGTGAAGTCGCGCACCATCTGGCCGTGGTTGAACACGTTGATCGGCTTGCCTTCGATGATGGCCTTGGTGAACAGAAAGAGCGCCATGTCCGGCCGGCCCCAGGGGCCGTAGACCGTGAAGAATCGCAGGCCCGTGGTGGGCAGGCCGTAGAGATGGCTGTAGGTGTGGGCCATCAGCTCGTTGGCCTTCTTGGTGGCTGCGTACAGGCTCACCGGATGGTCGACGCTGTGATGCTCGGAGAACGGCATCAGCGTATTGCCACCATAGACGCTGGAGCTGGAGGCATAGACCAGGTGGCCGACTTTGTTGTGGCGACAGCCTTCCAGCACGTTCATGTAGCCCTGAATATTGGACTCGATGTAGGCGTGGGGGTTCTGGATCGAGTAGCGCACACCGGCCTGGGCGGCCAGGTGGATCACACGATCAAACTTCTCGGCCGCGAACAGCGCCTCCATCCCGGGACGGTCGGCGATGTCGAGCTTGACGAACTTGAAGCCCGGGTGCGGCGTGAGGCGCGCCAGGCGGTCGTGCTTCAGCTGCGGGTCGTAGTAGTCGTTCAGGTTGTCGAGGCCGACCACCTGGTCGCCGCGCGCCAGCAGGATCTGGCTGACATGCATGCCGATGAAGCCGGCGGCGCCGGTGACGAGTACTTTCAAGATTTCTCCAAGTCGCTGGGGCCGGGCACTGCGGGAAGCGGCGCGCTGGCGCTGAGGCGAGCCGCATTTTCCCCTAGAAAGACGATTCGCCTACGGCGCCGGGTCGGCGCGTCCCGGACTTACTTGACAGCTTCGCTGGCTGAGGGCGCCAGCAGCGAGGCGGCATCGGCCGGCGCGCTGGCGGCAGCCGGTGCCTTCTCGGCAAACTTGCCCAGGTACTCGATCTTGGCTGCCTCACGCAAGGCCTTCAGTTCCTTGGCCGCCAGTTCGGCCTTGCGCTGGTTGCTCAGGAACTGCTCGATCGCCGGGCGGGCGCGGGTTTCGTCCACCGGATTGCTCCGCGAGCCCTGCAGATAGAGCACCTGCATGCCATTGGCATTGGGCACCACCAGCGACTGGCCGTCCTTGAGTCGCGCGACAGCGTCCAGCACGCCCATGGGCAGCTGCTCGGCCGCACGAACGGCCTGGCTGGCGTTGAAACGCACCTGCTGGCTGCGCATGAATTCGATGAACTCAGTCAGGGTCTTGGCCGTTGCCAGACGTGCGCGCAAGGCCGTCAGCTGCTCGGGCGAGGCCTCGATGGTCAGCTCCTGCAGGTTGTAGATGCGGCGTTCGCCAAACAGGGCCGGCTTCTCGGCGTAGTACTTGGCGATCTCGGCATCGGTCGGCTTGGTCACTTTCTGGCCAATGTGATCAGCATAGGCGCGCATGATGATTTCGCGCTTGGCCGCTTCGATCTGCTGCAGCACCTTGGGATCGTTGTCGAGCTTGAGTTCGACCGCCTTCTGCACCGCCAGTTCCTGCTCGATCAGGCGCTCCAGAACCTGGCGGCTGGCGACATCGGTGAGCTCGGGCTTGACGCGCTGGGCCGTCAGCACCGCGTTGATCTGCTGGACCGTGACCTCGCCCTTGTTGACCTTGGCCGCCGGCACGCCGGGCTCGGACTTGCCGCCGCCACAGGCAGTCAGCACCAGGCTCAGGCTGGCAGCTGCGGCCAGGACCAGGACGCGATGGCTGCGGGCAGCCGGGAAAGTTTGCTCTTGCATGTCTGGAAGCTCCATCGGATTCGGGGCCCGGATGGGCCGACCCGCCTGGCGGGCGCAGGCCCGCCACAGCGGCGACCGAGTGTAGCTTTCGCAAGCAGCACCGAAGCCGCGCCCCCTTGCCTGAAGGGCTGCGGTTTACCCCAGGCGGCAGATCAGCCTTGCAGGCCGCGCCCCGCCAGACTCGGGGCCCTTCGGCAGGCACAAACAGTCCTCAGGACTGTTTGAGTCCGGCCTCAGCATTTGATCCCGGCGTGCAGGGCGACGACGCCGGCACTCAGGTTGTGCACGTCCACGTGGCCGAAGCCGGCGGTCTTCATCATGGCCTTGAGCGTCTGCTGGTCAGGGTGCATGCGGATCGATTCGGCCAGGTAGCGGTAGCTCTCGGCGTCGCCGGCAATCAGCTGGCCCAGCTTGGGCAGGATGTTGAAGGAATACCAGTCGTAAGGCTTGGCCAGCGGTGCCGCCACCTTGGAGAACTCCAGCACCAGCAATCGGCCGCCGGGCTTGAGCACCCGGCACATCTCGGCCAGCGCCACGTCCTTGTGCGTCATGTTGCGCAGGCCGAAGGCCACGCTCACGAGGTCGAAGCTCTCGCTCTTGTAGGGCAGCTTCTCGGCATCGCAGAGATTGGTGGGCAGCACCAGGCCTTCGTCCAGTAGACGGTTGCGGCCCTGGCGCAGCATGGCCTCGTTGATGTCGGTGTGCACCACCATGCCGCTCTCGCCCACCTCGCGGGCAAAGGCGCGCGACAGGTCGCCGGTGCCGCCGGCGATGTCGAGCACGCGCTGGCCCGGCTTCAGGTTGGCCACGGCCACCGTGTACTTCTTCCAGGCGCGGTGCATGCCCATCGACATCAGGTCGTTCATCACGTCGTAGCGCGAGGCGACCGAGTCGAAGACGCCGCGCACGCGCTTGGCCTTCTCGGTTTCGTCGACGGTCTGGAAGCCGAAGTGGGTGCTGCTCATGTCAGAGTTCTCTGCCTGTCAAATCAATGCGAATGGCTGCTGCAGGATGAGCCCGCACCGCCGGGCCCCGCCTTGGCGGCCATCGGCGTGTCGCGGCTGACGCCGGCGGCGGCCAGGCGGGCCTCGTAGTCCTGCCAGAGCTGCGCCTCGTTTGCACCCAGCTCGTAGAGGTAGTCCCAGCTGAACAGGCCACTTTCATGGCCGTCCGAGAACACCGGCTGCACCGCGTAATGGCCCACGGCGTTGATCGAGACGATGCCCACCTCGCGCTTGCCGTGCTGCAGGGTCTCCTGGCCCGGTCCATGGCCCTTGACCTCGGCGGAAGGGCTGTAGACCCGCATCAGCTCGAAAGGGATGCGAAAACGCGCGCCGTCGGAGAAGCCCACCTCGAGCTGCCGTGACTGCTGATGCACGGTGATGTCGGTGGGCGTGGGGGAGTTCTTGTCGAGGCCGGCCATGGGCTCCCAGTGTAGCGGCCGCACCGATACCCACGCCCGGCACAGGCCCGCCTCGCCAGCTCACTTCACTTCGAAGGTCCCGACCAGCACCTGGTCGCCGCGCCCGCTGAGCCGCAGCACGATCTGCTGGTCTTTCTGGTCCGGCTTGCCAAAGCCGGTGGCCAGCCAGAGCATCAGCGTGGTGTGCGGCGTCAGGATCTGCTGCTGATGGCCGAAAAACTGTGCCCTCACCTCATAGCGACCTGGCTTGGCCAGGCGCAGCGCGAACTCCTCGGGCCCATAGCCGCCGGTGAAATCGCGCGAGAGCTTGCCGCCCTGGTAACTCAGCGGCGCGGCGTAATGGGTGCGGTCGCCATTGGGATCGACCACCCAGAGGTCGATGTCGGTGTTGTCGGCATCCCAGCCCAGCACCGCCCGCACATCCAGCGGCAGGTTGCGGCGCAGCCTGGCGTCGACCATGGAGACATCCAGCCCCGGCTTGCGCGCGGCCAGCGCATTGAGCTCGACCAGGGCGGTGATGTCGATGTCGGCGAAGCGGCCATCCCAGGGCCGGGAGACACAGTCCCAGAGCAGCTCGATGGCGCGCTGCGGCTGACCTGCCGCCGCGTAGGCCAGACCGAGGTCGCGCCAGGATTGCGGCTCCTCGGGCGCCAGCTCGCGCACCCGCTCCAGGATGGGCAGGGCCAGGTTCACCTGACCCGCCTGCTGCAGCCGGTAGGCCAGCACGCGCAAGAGCGCTCGGCTCTCCAGCTCCATCTCGGCCAGGTTGGAAAGCACGCGCAGGCCCAGCTCAGGCTGGCCCTTGCTGAAGAAGACCTCGGCCGCGTCCAGAAAGAAGGCCGTGCTGCGCACCTGGCCGGCACGCTCGTCCATGTAGATGGCATAGCGCTGCGCGGCGCTGGCCTCGCGCAGGCGGCGGGCATGGGGCGCATCGGGCTGCCATTGCTGCAGCTGGATGCTGGCCACGGTGGCGGTGCTGGCGCTGCTGCCGGGCATCCCATCCACCCGGGCTCGTGTCGCCACCTCGGCCATCATCGCCGGCGCGGCGGCCGCAACCGGTGCAGCTCGCGGGGCGGGGGCCGGCGGAGGTGCAATGAAGGACGGCGCCGGGCTTGCGGCAATCGGCGCTGGCGCCGGCATCGAAGTGGTCGGCGTGTTGAGCACGGGGGGGGGCGCCGGTGCTAGCTTCGGGACCGGCTTGCCATCCTTGGGGAACTCGCGCTCCCACCAGCTGACGCGCTCCTCATAGCGGCGGGCCAGGCGGTCAAGATGCATGCTCCGGCTCTGCTGGCGCTGGCCCAGTTGGCGCGCCAGTGCTGCCTCGTAGGACTGACGCATCGAAGGCGGCGGCATGATCTCGTAGCGGACATAGTCGACCAGGTTGTCCAGCACGATCAGCGAGCTGCCACTCGTGAGCCTATGGAACTGCTGGCCCAGGCGCTTGATCTCGGCCCGGTGCAGGCTGGCCTGGGTCTCAAGCCGCGCGATGCGCAGGTCTGCCCAGCGCTGGGCGGCCAGGGGCGGCGGGCCGTCGCTGCGGCGCTCGCGCGAACCACTGATGCTCAGCGTGTGCACTTGCTTGCGGCCCCGGGCATCCTGCAGCTGCAGGGTCACCATGGCCTCAGCCGCCGTCAGTCGCCCGGCCAGGGCCAGCCGAGCCCCTTCAGGCCGCTGCGAGGCCAGCTCGACCAGCTCGGCGCCTTCGGCCTTGACGTCAACGACGCGCAGGCCTGGGCGCAGCAGGGTCTCGGCCGCTTCGGCTGCATCGAGCGTTGCAAGATTGACCAGGGTGCCGCCGCTGACCTCGGCCAGTTGGCGCAAGCGGCTCAGGTCGGCACGCTGCGCCGCCGAGACGGCCTGCAGCGGTGCCGGGCTGCGCGGTAATTGCGGTGAGCCCCAGTTGGCCAGGCCGTCGCTGAACAGCAGGGCCAGGTCTTGCCCGGCAGGCGCGACCCAGGCGGCGGCATTGCTGGCGCCGTCGTAGGCCAGGCCTTCCAGGTGCCGGCGCAGCTCCCGCCAGTCACCGCCCCGCACGCTGAAAGTGCGCACCGGCTCGGCCGCGTCACGGCTCACCACCAGTTGCACATCAACCTGCGAGCTGCCTAGCAGCAGCGCTTCCAGCAGCGCGAACTCGCGGTCATGGTCACGCTGGGCGCCCGAACCCGACGCATCCCAGACCAGCGCCAGGCGACGCAGTGCCAGGCGCGGGCCGCGCTGCTCGGGCACGGGCAGCTCGGCATAGAAATAATCCCGCTCTTCATGACGGCCGGTGCTGATCACCTGCCTGGGCGCCGCCGCCCAGCTGAGCGTGAACGGCCGCTGCGGCCGGCTGTCCTGCCGCGACAGGCTCAGGAGCGTGCCATCGTCCAGCGGCTTGCTGGCCGCATCCTGGAACTCGGGGTCGAGCTTCAGCGCCTTCATCTCGAGGCCGCGGGCGGAAACGGCCAGATCCAGCTTGCCGATCGCCTGCCCGAAGTCCAGCGGCAGCTGCCATTGCACCCTGCCCTGGGCATCCGCCGCGAGCGGCTGCAGCAGCTGCAACACGACGCGACGCGTGCCCTTGGCAGGCAAGGGATAGACCCGCAGCCGGTAGACGTTGCCGGCCGTTCGCTCCAGCAGCGCGGGGTCGACGCGACGACGGGTGATCTCTTCGAAGACCTGCTGGCCGCGTGCCTTCTCCACCGGCACGGCCGGCCGCAACTCGCCGCCGATGTCCAGGGCAAATCCATCGACCGACTGGCCGTCCTGCAAGGGGAACTCCAGCGTGCCTTCCAGCACCCGCTCGTTCGGGTTGCGCAGCACCAGCTCCAGCTCGGTGCGCGCCAGTGAGCCGGCCAGCTCGGCCCGCACAGAGACACTGGCAATCTGCACCGGCAGCTTGGCTTCGGGCACGAAGAAGCGCAGCGGCGGCATGGTTGGCACCGGCGGCATCATGGGAGGGGGCGGCCGCGATGCATCCGCGCCTGGCGATTGCGCAAGCGCCGCTCCGAACAGGCCGGCCGCCAGCGCCAGGCCGATGAGTCGATGCCGGCCATGATTCATGAGCATTTGTTTCTCCCCCCCTATTGCTTGATGCCCAAAGCGTAATGGATGGCGCACACCAGCACATCGGGCCAGCCCCGGCATGCTCCACAATCGCGGCGATGCACCGAATGCAACGGATCCTTCTTGCTGCTGCGCTGATGGCGGGTTGCGGCTTGGCGTTGGCCGCCAAACCCTGCCTGCTGACTCAACGCTGGAACGAAGACCCGCCCTACAGCATGCGCCTGGCCACGGGCGAAATTACCGGCCTGAACATCGAGCTGGTGCGCACCATCCTGGCCCGCATGGGCTGCCAGGTTCAACTGCTGGAAATGCCCTTCGCCCGCGCCCTGACCGAGCTGGAGGCCGGCCGCCTGGACATCCTGCCCGGCGCACTGCGCCGGCCGGACCGCGAGGCCTACGCCCATTTCGCCATCGACCGCTGGCATTCGCGCAACATGCTGTTCGCCCATGTCGATGCCAAGGCAATATGGCCACAGCAAGGCCTCGCGGAAATCCGCAGCAGCGGCTTCCGCCTCGGCGTGCAATTGGGCGTGAGCTACGGGCCGGAGTACGCCAGCCTGAGCCGCGACGCGAGCTTCATGCGCACCCTGGAGAAGAGCGGCTCGCGCCGCAGCCTCTGGCAGATGCTCAAGCTGCGCCGCATCGACGGCGTGATTGCCGACGAGCTGACCGCCCGCTACGAGCTTGCCCAGCTGGGCCTGCAAGACCAGGTGCGCGTGACCGAGGTCGTGGTGTCGGATGAGGCCTCAGGCTTCGCCTTCAGCAAGAAGACGGTCGATGCTGCCTTCGTTGCGCGCTTCAACAACACCACCGAAGCGATGCAGAAAGATGGCAGCTATCAAGCCATCGTGCAGAAGTACATCAGCGCGGCACCGGCGCCAAGCCACTGACGCCTGACGCTGGCAAAGCCAGCGGCGAAGAACATGACTTGCGGCATCCGTGCCACAAGAAATGGTCGATGAAATCAGGGTTTGCGACGAATGCAACTCATCGCCGATTGAGGCAGATCGTCGCGCCAGTTCAGGCATCTGTCGCCTGCCTGTTGGGCCAAGACGGAGCTCCACCTAACCTGCAGGCAGACCGGATCGCAAAGCACTCGACAGCGCAGCGAAACGGCAGCCTCATGTTCAATCTAGGAGCCCGTCATGCAAACCAAGTCCCTCGTCAAGACCCTGCTGGTCGCCATCCCTCTGAGCCTGGTCAGCGCGCTGACGCTGGCGGCACCTCAGGACGAACTCAAGCGCGTTGAAGTCAGCGGCAAGCAATCCGCTGCCGTGCGCACCGATGTCAAGGCCAGCTGCCCGAGCATCGCGGCCGTGCTGCAGAACAAGCTGTCCCCGATCTGGGGCATGCACCAGGAAACCGGCGTCCTGCGCGTCGAGTTCACGCTGGACGGCGAAGGCGTGCACGGCGTCAAGGCCCGCGGCGCTGACACCTATCGCGACGGCGTCCGCAAGGCGATGCGCGGCCTCGAATGCAACAGCGGCACCACGCAGCCGCAAACCTATGCCTTCAACATCCACATCGTCTCGCCGGACAGCGTCCACCCCGGCAAGCAGATGGCCATGCTGATCGACTGAGCACTGCTTCAGCGCAAGGCAAGAGCGACGCGGCGATCCAGATCGACCAGGGGCAGAGGCAAGCGTGCCTCGGCCCCGCCGCTCACCTCGCGCCGTGCCGTGCCCCAGACGGGGTTCGGGAAGTGACTGTCCCAGTCGAAGCGCGCGATCACGTGCCAGTGCAGATGCGGCACGACATTGCCCAGGGTGGCCAGGTTGATCTTGGTCGGCTGCAAGGCCTCGCGCAAGACCTGCTCGATGCGAACGACCGCCTCCATGCAGCATGAGCGCTCGTCTGCGGCCAGGTCGCTGAACTCGGCCACATGCGCCTGCCAGATCAAGCGATAGAAGGCCGGGAAGTTGACATCATCCGTTGAGCGGATGACGCGCCACTTCGGCATTTGCAAAACAAGCAGGCCGCCGGCATTGCTGCACAGCGGGCAATCGACTGTCGTGTTCATGCCAGGGATTTTGCCGCAGCCTCGGCCGCCACCCAGGCGCTGGCCATGCTGGCGGTGAGCAGATAGCCGCCGGTCGGCGCCTCCCAGTCCAGCATCTCGCCGACGCAGAACACGCCCGGCAAGGCCTGCAACTGCAGGCCGTCGTCCAGCGCCTCCAGCTTCACGCCGCCTGCGGTGCTGATCGCTTCGGCCACCGGCCGGGCCCGCGTAAGCTTGAGCGGCGCGGCCTTCAAGATGCGGGCCACCGTCGCCGGGTCGTGGTACTCATCCTTGCTCAGCAGCTCGTGCAGCAGACCCGCCTTCAGGCCTTCGATGCCCAGCCGGCTCTTCAGGTGGGTGGACATGGAACGCGAGCCGCGGCCGCGCGCGCATTCGGCGGCCACGAACTCGGCGCTTCGGCCGGGCAGCAGGTCGAGCTCGATCTGCGCCTCACCAAACTCGGCAATCTCATCGCGCAAGAGGCTCGAGGCTGCGTAGACCAGCGATCCCTCGATGCCGGTCGCGGTGATGACGAACTCGCCCTGCCGCCGGAAAGTGCGGCCGCTCCTGCCGGCAAAGTTCAAAGCCACCGGCTTGACCGGCTGGCCGGCAAAGCGCTCGGCGAACAGTGGCGTCCAGGCCCTGCCCACGTCAAAGCCGCAATTGGCGGCACGCAACGCAGCGATCTCGACGCCACGCGTCTCAAGCATGGGCACCCAGGCCGCATCCGACCCCAGTTGCGGCCAGGAGGCGCCGCCCAGGGCCAGCACGACCGCGCCGGCCTGGTGCTGTTCTTCGCTGCCGTCCTCGCGCTGGAAGCGCAGGCTGCGCCCGTCCTCGGCCCAGCCTAGCCAGCGCCGCCGCATATGGAAACGCACGCCGCTGGCGCGCAGCCGCTGCAGCCAGGCGCGCAAGAGCGGCGCCGCCTTCATCTCGATGGGGAAGACGCGGCCCGAGCTGCCGACAAAGGTGTCCACGCCCAGGTCCGCTGCCCAGGAGCGCAGGGCCGGGCCGTCGAAGCGATCCAGCCAGCGGCCCACCTCGGTACTACGCTCGGCAAAGCGGCTGCGGAATGGCGCAGCGTCTTCCGAATGCGTGAGGTTCAGGCCACCCTTGCCAGCCAGCAGGAACTTGCGGCCGACCGAGGGCTTGGCATCGAAGAGGTCCACGGCAACGCCAGCCGCGCGCAGCCGCTCGGCGGCCATCAGGCCGGCAGGGCCACCACCGATGACGATGGCACGGCGGGAGGCAGGTTCAGAGGACGGCATGAGAGGGTCGAAAGAGGGAGGCTGGCCATTGTCTCAGCCTCTTCGCTGGGCTCAAGACCGGTTGCGCAGCGCCGCCTTCAATTGCTGCCCGATCTCGGGCTTGTCATGGAACGGGTCGGTCGGGTTGCGCAGCTGCATCACGTCTTCGAGCCGGGTCTGCACGCCAGCCAGGGCCTTTGGATGGCTGAAGATGTAGAACTGCTCCCGGTCCATGGCGTCGAACACCAGCGCAGCCACATCGGCTGCCGTGACCTTGCTCGAGGTGACGGCCTTGTCGGTCATTGCCTGGCTGATCAGCTGGCTCTTGCTGGGCTTGCCGCTCGCGAACTCGGCCGGCCGGTTGCGGTGGCTTTGCGAGATCCCGGTGGGCACGAAGAAGGGGCACAGCACCGAGCACCGCACCTGTTCGCTGACCAGGCCCAGGTCCTGGTAGAGCGTTTCGCTCAAGGAGACCACGGCATGCTTGCTGACGTTGTAGACGCCCATGTTCGGCGGGTTCAGCATGCCGGCCATCGAGGCAGTGTTGACGATATGGCCTTCGAAACCCGGGTCGGCCGCGGCGGCTTCCAGCATCATCGGCGTGAACAGGCGAACGCCATGCACCACGCCCATCAGGTTGACGCCCAGCACCCATTCCCAGTCGGCCAGCGTGTTCTCCCAGATCAGGCCACCCGAGCCGACACCGGCGTTGTTGAAGACGAAATTCGGCGCGCCGAAGCGCTCCTTCACTGCGGCGGCCAGCGCTTCCATCTCGGCGGCCTTGGCCACGTCGACGCGCCGGGCCAGCACCGGCACCTGGCCTTCGAACTCGGCCGCGGCCTTGTCCAGCGCATCGGCCTGCACATCGCACAGCACGAGGTTCATGCCGCGTTTGGCAGCGACACGAGCCACTTCCAGGCCGAAGCCCGAGCCTGCGCCGGTGATGACGGCGGTCTTGCCTGCGTAGTTCAGCATTCTTCAGCTCTCCGAATTGCGCAGCGAGTAGGCAATGCGCGGGAAATGGACGTGGACCGTGCCCGCGCGTTCATCGACACGGCGCAAGGTGATGGATTCATGACTGAGGCCGACCAGCTCGCCGGCAACGATGTCACTGGCGTAATCCATGGCCGAGACCTGGACGGCCGCACCAGCCTCGAAGCCCAGGCCCGGCTGTACCAGACTGGCCACGGGCGTGCTGCTGTTGGCGACGGCAATCGCGTCAGCACTGGAGAGCTTGCTGGCCTCGCCATGGCCGAAGGCCGCGACGCGCTCATACCAGGCCGCCACCCGCGTGAACGGCGCCAGGATGCCCGACACCGGCGGCGCGCGACGGATGTACCAGATGGACTGCGCAACCGAGAAGTCCGCCAGGCTCGCCGCAGCGCCGCAAAGGAAACCGCGGCCATCGCCGAGCATCTGTTCCAGCCAGCCGAGGTAGCTCTGCAGCGCCGCTGCCGCGTCGCGCGTGGTCGGCCGCTTCATGCCGGCTGTCATCGCTCCACGGTCCGCCGCGAAGGCCTGCATGAACTCGGGCGGCGCGCCGGCAAAGATCGCTGCCGCGCCAGCCGGCTGCATGGTGTACGGAACCGCCACCCAGAACAGATCGCTGTCGGCCCACTGGGCGAGCAGGTCCGTCTGACCCGCAGCGCTGGCGGGCCACAGGCTCGGCGCGGGCGAATGTTGCTCGATCACGCGGCACATGAGGGCGGTGTCGCAATAGATGTCGGCGCCGACCTGCAGAAAGGGCGTGCGACGGTAGCCACCGGTCAACGCCACCACGTCGGTTTTGGGCATCATCACCGGCACATTGACGCTCTGCCAGGCCAGGCCCTTGTAGCCGAGGACGAGCCGCACTTTCTCGGAAAAGGGCGAGCCGGCGTAGTGGTGCAGGATCAGGTCGCTCATTGCGCGGGTCTCTTCATGTCGATGTGGGGAATACCGTCTTCTTCGTACAGTGCCGAGGTCGGCTCGAAACCAAGGCTGGCATAGAAGCGCTGAAGATAGGCCTGCGCGGCGAGCTCGATGGGCTGGCCCGGCCAGAGGCGCTCACACTGGGCTATCGCCTCATGCATCAGCGCCCTGCCCTGGCCGGCGCCTCGCGCACCCGGCGCCGTCAGCACGCGGCCGATGCGCGGGCCTTCCAGCAAGCGCGCATAGGCCTGCAGCTCGCCGCCCTCGCCCCGACCCAGCAGGTGCCAGGCTTGCAGATCGGCGCCGTCCGGGTCGAGATAGATGCATTGCTGCTCGAGCACAAAGACCTCCGAGCGAAGCTTGAGCACCTCGTACAGCGCCAGGGCGCCCAAGGCCTCCAGGCGCGAGCAGCTCCACTGCAACATCGTCAGATCAGCTTGACCAGTTGCTTGCCGAAGTTCCTGCCCTTGAGCAGGCCGAGGAAGGCCTCGGGCGCGGCGGCAAGCCCTTGGGCCACGCTCTCGCGGTACTTGAGCTTGCCGGTGGCCACGAGCGTGCCCAGTTCCTTCAGCGCTTCCGGCCAGACTTCCATGTGCTCGGAGACGATGAAGCCCTCGACCTTCATCCGGTTGGTCAGGATCATCTGCGGATAGGTCATCGGGATCGGCTCACCGTTGTAGCCCGAGATCATTCCGCACATGGCCACACGGCTGAAGGCATTGGCGCGCAGCAGCACGGCGTCCAGGATCATGCCGCCGACATTCTCGAAATAGCCATCGATGCCATTCGGGCAGGCCGCCTTCAAGGCCGCAGACAGCGACTTCAGGTCCTTGTGTTCCTTGTAGTCGATGCAGGCATCGAAGCCGAGCTCTTCAACCAGATAGCGGCATTTGTCCGCACCACCGGCGATACCCACAGCGCGCGCACCGCGCGTCTTGGCCAGTTGGCCGACCGCGCCGCCCACTGCACCGCTGGCAGCACTGACCACGATGGTCTCGCCGGCCTTGGGGTTGATGATCTTGATCAGGCCGTACCAGGCCGTGACGCCAGGCATGCCCACGGCGCCGAGGTAGGCAGACAGCGGAATGTGCGTGGTGTCGACCTTCTGCAGCACGCCACGCTGGCTGGCGTCCACGAGTTGATACTCCTGCCAGCCGCCCATGCCGACGACCTTGTCGCCTGCCTTGAAGTGGGGGTTCTTCGACTCGACCACTTCACCGGCGGTGCCGCCGATCATCACTTCGTTCAAGGGCTGGGGCGCGGCATAGCTCTTGCCCTCATTCATGCGGCCGCGCATATAGGGATCCAGGCTCAGGAAGTGGTTGCGCACCAGCACCTGGCCATCGGCCAGCGCGGGCACTGCGGTTTCCACCAGCTTGAAGTTGTCGCCCGTGGGCTCGCCTTGCGGACGCGAAGCCAGCAGAATCTGGCGATTGGTAGCGGAGGTAGTCATGTCAGGGGGCTTTCGGTCTGGAATTCGATGGCGCCGATTGAAGCATGTCGGCCAAAGGCCTGGCGTCTCTTCGGCGACAGAAAAGCACGGTCGTTCTTTTTTACTCCTGCTGGTCGGCCTGGTCCTGCTGTGCCCGGTGCAGGCGGGCGCTGTCGAGCCGGCCATCTTCCTGCCGGCGCAGGAGAAGGCGCCGCACAAATTCATCCTCGGCACCGGCCAGCCTCGCGGCATCTGCCCCGACCTGCTGCAGGCCATGCAGAAGCTGGAGCCGGCTCTGCGCTTCGAGGGCATGGACCGCGAACTCTCGCTGAGCCTGATCGACCAGGGCCTGCGCAATGGCAGCGTGGGTGCCGCCTGCGGGCTGCTGGAACAGCCGGCCCGCCATGCCTATGCCCGGCGCGTGGAAACGCCGCTGTACGTGGCCCGGCAAATGGTGGCTGTGCGCAGCAACGACGACGCGCTGCCCGCCAGCCTGGCCGAGCTCCGAAAGCTGGCTGGGAAGCAGCCGGTGATCACCGTGCGTGGCTCGGCGCAGGGCGCCTTCCTGCAAGGCCACGGCTTCCGGATCGATGAGTCCACCGGCGACTACCAGGCCAATCTGCGCAAGCTGCTGGCCCAGCGCTCCCGCTTTTTCTACGGCGGCGAGTTCGCTCTTCGCCGGGCCATCCAAGCGGCTGGACTTCAGGGGCAGATCAAGCTGCTACCCAAGGTCTTTCACGAGGAGGCGATCTTCTTCTGGACCAGCCGCAAGCTGTCGGCGGCCCAGCATGAACGGATCGAGCGTGCCTTGAGCCGGCTGCAGGCCAGCGGAGAGCTGGCGCGCATCGTGCGGAGCTATCAGGACCAGCCCTGAGCTCAGGCCTGTTCGTCGCGACGCTTCAGGTCCTTGAGGCTGCGCCCGCGGCTCGGCAGGGCCCGCAGGTACTTGAAGGTGCCGGTGGCATGCGCACAGAGCTTGCCATCCTCGCCAAACACCGAGCCTTCGCAGAAGGCCATCGTCGTCGAGCGATGCAGCAGCTTGCCCACCGCGCGCAGCTCGCCTTCGCCGGGTCGCATGAAGGAGGTTTTCATCTCGACCGTGACCACGCCCGGGCCGAAGTCCGGCTGGTCGCGGTGGATGCTGCGCGCTGCATGGGCCATGGCCACGTCCAGCAAGGTCATCAGCACGCCGCCATGGGCCACTTCCCAGGAGTTCAGGTGGGCCTCCTTCAGGTCCACGCGGAGTTCTGCCATGCCGTCGCCGATGCTGTGCAGCTCGAAACCCAGCTGCTCGACAAAAGGAATGTGAACGGGGAACTTGAGCGCCGGTGACTTGCTCATTCGCTCAGCCTCCGACGAGGGCGCTGACGCCACCGTCGACTGCCAGGATCTGCCCGGTGATGTGCTTGCCGGCACGGCTGGCAAACAGCAGCGCCGCACCCTTCAGATCTTCATCGTCGCCCAGGCGGCGCAGCGGCGCGGCAGCCGCCAGGTTCTCGGCGCCGACCGTGGCCAGCAGGCCCTTGGTCATCTTGCTCGGGAAGAAGCCCGGCGCCAGCGCATTCACGGTGATGCCGTACTCACCCCATTCGCCGGCCAGCGCGCGGGTGAAGTTCACCACCGCGCCCTTGCTGGTGTTGTAGGCGATGGTCTTCATCATCGTCGGGTTGCCGCCGAGGCCGGCGATCGAGGCCACGTTGATGATGCGACCCCGACGGCGCAGAATCATGCTGGCCTGGGCCACAGCCTGCGCAAACACGAAGAGGCTGCGGATGTTCAGGTCCATGACCTTGTCCCAGGCCTCGACCGGATGCGCTTCAGCCGGCGCGCCCCAGGTGGCGCCGGCGTTGTTGACCAGGATGTCGATCTGGCCCAGCCGCTCCATGGTCTTCGCGACGACCCCGCGCGCCTGCGCTTCGTCAGCAGCGTCCGCGGCGATCCAGTTGGCATCGATGCCGCGCGCCTGCAGGTGCGCAGCCGCCTCTTCCAGGTCGGCGGCCTTGCGCGATGTGAGCATGATCCTGGCGCCGGCCTCGCCCAGGCTCTCGGCGATCTGCAGGCCGAGGCCGCGCGAGCCGCCGGTGACGAGGGCCACCTGGCCCGTCAGGTCGAACAGGGATTGAACGCGGTCAGTCATGCCAGTCTTTCGAAGAGGGTTGGAGCCTGCGCTACTTCATCCGCGAGCGCAGGAAGATCAGGAATACACCGGCGCCGGTGGCGATGCCACCCTTGGCCATCAGCACCGAGCCCAGCGTGACGGAGCGGCCGCCCTGCACCAGGAACAGGCCCAGCACCACGGCCAGCAGGCCGCCGTAAATCAGAATCCAGACCAGACGCTCGATCCACGCCAGCGTCTGCTGCGTGACGGTCTTCGTCTCGCCCGTCGTTTCAGAACCAGCCATCCTCGATCTCCCGGCACAGGCCTTCGCGCCGCTCGACCGGTTCCAGCCAGGCGGCAAGCTTGGGCAGCTCATAAGCAAAGAAGTACTTCGCCGCAGCCTGCTTGCCGCGCGCAAAGTCATTCTCGCCTGTGGCGCACAAGCTCAGGTCCAGCCAGACCCAGGCCAGCACGAGATGGCCGAAAGCCTGCAGATAGAGCGTGGCATTGGCCAGCGCCTCTTCCGGGTTGCCGGTGGCCCAGGCGGCCTTGGTGGCGCGGCCCACGCGGGCCATGGCGGCCGCCAGCTGGTTGGCCTGCTCGGCCAGTGCGGGTTGCTGCAGGGCCTGCTGCACCGTGGCGTTGATGCGGCCGGCCAGCGCCATCAGCGCATTGCCGCCATTCATCACCACCTTGCGGCCCAGCAGGTCCAGGCCCTGGATGCCATGCGTGCCCTCGTGGATCATGTTGAGGCGGTTGTCGCGCCAGTACTGCTCGACCGGAAAGTCGCGCGTGTAGCCATAGCCGCCCAGCACCTGGATGGCCAGCGAATTGGCCTCCAGGCACCACTCGCTCGGCCAGCTCTTGGCGATGGGGGTCAGCACTTCCAGCAGGAGCTTGGCTTCGGCCGCGCTGGCTTCGTCGCCGGTGTGTTCTTCATCGACCAGGCGGGCACAGAACAGCGACAGGGCCAGGCCGCCTTCGACAAAGCTCTTCTGCGCCAGCAGCATGCGGCGCACGTCGGCGTGTTCGATGATGGGCCGCTGCGCTTGCGACGAGTCTTTTCCTGACGGGCCGATGGGCCGGCCCTGCGGCCGCTGGCGCGCGTACTCCAGGCTCGCTTCATAGCCTGCGTAGCCCAGCATCACGGCGCCCAGGCCCACGCCGATGCGCGCCTCGTTCATCATGTGGAACATGCACTTGAGGCCGTCGCCCGGCTGGCCCACGAGGTAGCCCACGGCGCCGGCCTTGCCGCCCGGCTTGAAGCGGCCCTCGCCGAAGTTCAAGAGGCAGTTGGTCGTGCCGCGGTAGCCGAGCTTGTGGTTCAGTCCGGCAAGGGAGACGTCGTTGCGTTCGCCGGTCAGCTCGCCAGTGGCATTCACGAGCTTCTTGGGCACGATGAAGAGCGAAATGCCCTTGGTGCCCGGCAAGGTCTTGCCGTCGGGGCCGGGGATCTTGGCCAGCACCAGATGAATGATGTTCTCCGACAGCTCATGCTCGCCGCCCGAGATCCACATCTTGTTGCCCTTGAGGCGGTAACGCGGGCCCAGCTCATCGTCGCCATCAGGCTCGGCCCGCGTCGCGATGTCGGACAGCGAGGAGCCCGCCTGCGGCTCCGACAAACACATGGTGCCGAACCAGCGGCCGGAGAACTCGTTCGCCGCGAACACCTCGCGCTGCCTGTCCGTGCCATGCGCCATCAGCAGGTTGGCATTGCCCTTGGTCAGCATCGGGTAGCCCGACAGCGCCACGCTGGCCTTGCTGAAGAAGGTCTTGGCCGCCATCTCGATCACGCAGGGCAGCTGCATGCCGCCCAGGTCGTAGTCCTGCGCGGCGGCCAAGAGGCCGCTCTCGACAAAAGCGTCCATCGCTGCCTTGGTGGCGGCGGGCAAGTGCACCTTGTCGCCATCGAAGTGAGGCTCTTCGGTGTCGACCAGGCGATTGAACGGCGCGAACTTCTCGCGGGCGATGCGCTCGCTGGTGTCCAGCACCGCGCCGAAGGTCTCAAGCGAATGGTCGGCAAAGCGCTCGCGCTGGTTCAGGGTCTCGACCTTGAGCCAGTCGTTGAGCAGGAAATCGAGGGTCTGGCGCATCGCAGGCAGCAGATCAGAGCACTTCAAACACGCCGGCCGCGCCCATGCCACCGCCGATGCACATGGTGACGCACACCAGCTTGGCGCCACGGCGCTTGCCTTCGATCAGCGCGTGGCCGGTCAGACGTTGGCCCGACACGCCATAGGGGTGGCCGACAGCAATCGCGCCACCGTTGACATTCAGGCGGTCCATCGGGATACCCAGCGTGTCGGCGCAATAAAGCACCTGCACGGCGAAGGCTTCGTTCAGCTCCCACAGGTCGATGTCCGACACCTTCAGGCCCAGTTTCTTCAGGACCTTGGGCACGGCAAACACCGGGCCGATGCCCATTTCATCGGGCTCGCAGCCAGCCACGGCAAAGCCGAGGAAACGGCCGAGGGGCTTGAGGCTGTGCTGCTGAGCATAGTCTTCGCTGACCACCACGCAGGCACCGGCGCCATCGCTGAACTGGCTGGCATTGCCGGCCGAGATCACGCCGCCGGGCAAGGCGCTGCGCAGGTCCTTGATGCCTTCGAAGGTCGTGCCTTCACGCAGGCCTTCGTCGGCCGACACGGTCACTTCCTTGGTCGTCATGCCGCGGATCTTGTCCACGACGCCCATGGTCACGGTGATCGGAGCAATCTCGTCGTTGAACTTGCCGGCTGCTTGGGCCGCGCAGGCCTTCTGCTGGCTGCCGGCGCCGTAGTGGTCCATGCGCTCGCGCGAGATGTTGTAGCGCTTGGCCACCTGCTCGGCGGTCTGCAGCATGCTCCAGTAGATCTCGGGCTTGATCTTCAGCAGCGCAGGGTCGGCATACATGTGGCGGTTGGCCTCGTTCTGGACGCAGGAGATGCTCTCCACGCCGCCGGCCACATACACGTCGCCCTCACCGGCGATGACGCGCTGCGCAGCCATGCCGATGGTCTGCAGCCCCGAGGAACAGAAGCGGTTGATGGTGACGCCGCTGACCGTGATCGGCAGGCCGGCACGCAGCGCAATCTGGCGGGCGATATTGCCGCCGGTCGCGCCTTCGGGCGTGGCGCAGCCCATCAGCACGTCTTCGATGTGGCTGGCATCGATGCCGGCGCGCTGCACGGCGGCCTGCACCGCATGGCCACCCAGCGTGGCGCCGTGCGTCATGTTGAAGGAACCCTTCCAGCTCTTGGTCAGCGGGGTGCGGGCGGTGGAAACAATCAGTGCCTTGCTCATGGTGAATCTCTCCTGGCCTTATTCAGTGAAGCTCTTGCCTTGCTCGACGAGGCGAGCCAAGAGCGGCGCGGGTTGCCAGAAGTTGGCGTCGTCATGCGGATTGCGGGCAAAGCGCTTCATCGTCTGCACCACGTTGTAGAGGCCGAAGGTGTCGGCATAGCACATCGGGCCACCGCGCCACAGCGGGAATCCGTAGCCGGTCAGGTAGACCATGTCCACGTCGGACGCGCGCTGGGCGATGCCCTCTTCAAGCAGATGTGCGGCTTCATTCACCAGCGCGAAGACCAGGCGATGCACGATCTCTTCATCCGTGATCTGGCGCGGCGTGATGCCTTGCGCAGCGCGGTGCATTTCCAGCATCTGCTCGACGGCCTTGGACGGGATCGCGTCGCGCTTGCCGGCCTGGTAGTCGTACCAGCCGGCCTGCGTCTTCTGGCCGTAGCGGCCCATCTCGCAGAGCAGGTCGGCGCTCTTGGAGTAGTTCAGGTTCGGCTTCTCGACATAGCGGCGCTTGCGGATCGCCCAGCCGATGTCGTTGCCGGCCAGGTCACCCATGCGGAAGGGGCCCATCGCAAAGCCGAAGCGCTCGGCCGCCTTGTCCACCTGTTGCGGCGAGCAGCCCTCGTCGAGCAGAAAGCCGGCCTGGCGGCTGTACTGCTCGATCATGCGGTTGCCGATGAAGCCGTCGCAGACGCCCGAGACCACGGCCGTCTTGCGGATCTTCTTGGCGAGTTGCATCACAGTGGCCAGCACGTCCTTGGCGGTCTTCTCGCCGCGCACAACTTCCAGCAGCTTCATCACATTGGCCGGGCTGAAGAAGTGCATGCCCACCACGTCCTGCGGACGCTCGGTGAACGAGGCAATCTTGTTGACGTCCAGCGTCGAGGTGTTGGAGGCGAGGATGGCGCCGGGCTTCATCACCTTGTCGAGCTGCTTGAAGACGGACTCCTTGACGCCCAGCTCCTCGAACACCGCCTCGATCACCAGGTCGGCGTCGCCGATGGCGTCGTAGCTCAAGGTGGTGGCGAGCAGCGCCATGCGCTCGTTGTATTTCTCTTCCTTCAGCTTGCCCTTCTTGACCTGGGCTTCGTAGTTCTTCTTGATCGTGGCCACGCCGCGGTCCAGCGCTTCCTGCTTGGTCTCCAGCATGGTCACGGGGATGCCGGCGTTCAGGAAGTTCATGGTGATGCCGCCGCCCATGGTGCCGGCGCCGATGACGGCGACCTTGGCAATCTTGCGCACCGGCGTGTCGTCCGGCACATCACCGATCTTGCTGGCGGCGCGCTCGGCAAAGAAGGCATGGCGCAGCGCCTTCGATTCCGGCGTCATCATCAGCGCGACGAAGCCTTCGCGCTCGGCCTTGATGCCGTCGTCGAACTTCATGTTGACCGAAGCCGCCACCGCTTCCAGGCAGCGCAGCGGCGCCGGGAAATTCTTGCTCATGCCGCCGACCATGTTGCGGGCGAACTGGAAGAAGGCCTCGCCATTGGCCACGCGGGCCTTGAGGTCGCGCACCTTGGGCAGCGGGCGCACATCGGCCATTTCCTTGGCGAAGACCATGGCGCCGTCGATCAGGTCGCCTTCGATGATGCGGTTGAACAGGATCTGGCCCGGCACCATGGCCAGCAGCTCGCTGTTGACCGGCTCGCCACTGACGATCATGTTCAGCGCCGGCTCCACGCCCAGCGCGCGCGGCAGCCGCTGCGTGCCGCCAGCGCCGGGCAGCAAGCCCAGTTTCACTTCGGGCAGCGCGATCTTGGCGCCGGGTGCGGCCACGCGGTAGTGGCAGCCCAGGGCCAGCTCCAGGCCACCGCCCATGCAGACCGTGTGGATGGCGGCCACGATGGGCTTGCTGCAGTTCTCCGCCACGCTGATGAGGCTATGCAGATTGGGTTCGGCCAGCGCCTTGGGCGTACCGAACTCCTTGATGTCGGCGCCGCCAGAGAAGGCCTTGCCGGCGCCGGTGATGATGATGGCCTTGACCTCGCCATCCTCCTCCGCGCGCTGGATCGCCTCGGCCGCCGCCTTGCGGGTGGCATAGCCCAGGCCGTTGACCGGCGGGTTGCTCAAGGTGATCACGGCAACAGTGCCGCGGACTTCATATGTGGCAGTCATGCTTACCCCTTCAGGCACGGAATAGAACGATCGTTCGATTCTAGGCAGGGTTCGCGACTGCCCGTTGTCCCTGCTGCGACACAAGACCGGGGCGCTGGCCGCCCGGCTCTGCGGGCAACTACCAGCGCGAGAGCGGTTGCGCCACGTCGGCCGCGGACCATACACTACTGTACTGAGACAACGCATTGCCCGACAACGACATGCAAAAGATCTGGTTGGCAAGCTACCCGCCGGGCGTCCCGGCCGAGATCGACGTGGCCGGCCTCGGCTCCCTGGTCGACCTGTTCGAGGACGGCGTCGCCCGGCACGGGCCCAAGACCGCCTTCGTCAGCGGCGCCACCGGCGTGGGCCTGAGCTACACGCAGCTCGACACGCTGAGCCGCCAGGTCGCGGCCTACTTCCAGTCGGTGCTGAAGCTGCCGCGCGGCAGCCGGGTGGCGCTGATGATGCCCAACCTGCTGCAGTACCCGGTCTGCCTGTTCGGCCTGCTGCGCGCCGGCTATGTGGTGGTCAACGTCAACCCGATGTACACGGCGCGGGAGCTCGAGCACCAGCTGAAGGACGCGGGCGCCGAGGCCATGATCGTGGTCGACCTGTTCGCCCACACCCTGGCCCGCGTGATCGCCAACACCGGCGTGCGCCATGTGGTCGTGACCGGCGTGGCCGACCTGATGCCGCCGATCAAGCGCCAGCTCGGCAACTTTCTCGCCCGCCACGTCAAGCGCGTGGTGCCGCCCTACCAGCTCGAGGGCAAGGTCGATTTCGGCGCGATGCTGCGGGCGGGCGCGGCCGCGCAGTTCCAGCGTGTCGCCATGGGGCCGCAGGACCTGGCCTTTCTTCAATACACCGGCGGCACGACCGGCGGCGCCAAGGGCGCGATGCTGAGCCACGGCAATGTGATGGCCAATGTGGCGCAGGGCCGCGCCTGGATCGATCCCTTCCTGGAACTTGACGAACCGCTGGTCAGCATCACGGCCATTCCGCTGTACCACGTGTTTGCGCTCGGCACCTGCCTCGGCTTCTTCGGCCTCGGCGGCACGAACGTGCTGGTGGCCGACCCGCGCAACCTCGCAGCCTTCGTCAAGATCCTGTCTCGCTACCGCTTCAACTCGATGCCGGCCGTGAACACGCTGTTCAACGGTCTGATCAACGAACCCGGCTTCGCGGCGCTCGACTTCAGCGGCCTGCGCTTCGCACTCGGTGGCGGCGCGGCGGTGCAGCGGCCGGTGGCCGAGCGCTGGCAGCAACTCACCGGCGCGCCGCTGCTGGAGGGCTATGGCCTCACCGAGTGCTCGCCCACGGTGACCTGCACACCGCTGGACCAGACTGCCTTCAGCGGCAGCATCGGCCTGCCCATGCCGTCGACCGAGGTGTCGATACGGGACGACGAAGGCCAGGAGCTGCCAACGGGCCAGGCCGGCGAGCTGTGCGTGCGCGGCCCGCAGGTCATGCAGGGCTACTGGCGCCGGCCGGATGAGACGGCCCGGGTGATGACGGCTGACGGCTTCCTGCGCACCGGCGATGTGGCCGTGATGGACGAGCGCGGTTTCCTGCGCATCGTCGACCGGCTGAAGGACATGATCCTGGTCTCGGGATTCAACGTGTACCCGAACGAGATCGAGGAGGTCGTGATGATGCATCCCGACGTCCTCGAAGTGGCCGCCGTCGGCAAGCCGAGCGACACGACCGGCGAGGCCGTCCGGCTCTTCGTGGTGAAGAAGACGCCGACGCTCGACGAAGCCACCCTGCGCGCGCATTGCCGCGAGCACCTCACGGCCTACAAGCGGCCGCAGCAGATCGACTTCATCGACAGCCTGCCCAAGAGCAATGTGGGCAAGATCCTGCGCCGCGAGCTGCGCGAGCGCGCCTGAAACCAGCTTTCCCGAGAACACGCCATGTCTGACCTTGTCGTCCGCCGATTGCTGATCGATCTCAGCACGCCCTTTGCCGTGCGCTGGAATGGCGGCGACGCCTTTCGCTCGGCCTTCTTCAACGCCCTGTCGATGAGCTTCCCGGTGGGCGAGCAGTACTTCATCGACTCGGTGCGCACCGGCCTGAAGTCCTTGCCGGAAGAAAAGCGCACCCCCTTTGCCGCCGAGGTGCAGGGCTTCATCGGCCAGGAGGCCACGCACCGGCGTATCCACGGGCTGTTCAATGAGCACCTGATTGCCCAGGGCCTGAGCAACGAGATCGAGCGGCGCGGGCTGCGCCGGCTGAAGGTCAACGCCCACCGCGACCTGCGCATCCACCTTGCGGCCACCGCGGCCACCGAGCATTTCACCGCCCTGTTCGCCGACTGGATGCTGCGCCATCCCGAGGCGCTGGCAGGTGCGGAGCCGCGCCTGCAGACGCTGTGGCTGTGGCACAGCGCCGAGGAGTCCGAGCACCGCTGCACGGCCTTCGACATGTACCAGGCCTGCGGTGGCAACCATGTCTGGCGGCTGCGCGTGTTCCGCTACATCACGATCACCTTCCTGTCCGACGTGACGCGCCAGACCCTGCGCAACCTCTGGCAGGACCGCGCGCTCTTCAAGATGAGCACCTGGCGCAGCGCCTGGCGGCTGCTGTTCAGCAAGGACGGCATGCTGCGGGGCAACTATGCGCAGTGGCGCGACTACACGCGCGAGGACTTCCATCCGAGCCAGCACGATGCCAGCCGCTCGCAGCAATGGCTGCGCGACAACGCCGCGCAGTTCAGCGTGGTCGGCGCCGCGAGCCCGGCAGCATGAGCGCCGCGCAAGGCTTGCTGCTTGCACTGGCCACGCTGTATGCCGCCTTCCTGTGCTGGTACGGCGGACGCGGCCGGCCGCTGAGCGCCGAGGAAATCGAGTCCTACCTGCAGCGGCTCGGCGCGCGGGCCAAGGGGCCGCAGGCCCAAGCGCTGCTGGACGACGTGCGTCTCCTGGTGAGCCATGACGATGGCCGCGAATTCGTGATGCAGAACCTGGTGCGCCACCGCGCCGAGGCGCTCTACCCGCCCGGCTACGAGCACTACGGCAAGAGCGCCAAGGCAGCCGACCAGCGCTATGGCCGCGCCCTGCTGCCGCACCTGCTGCGCTACGGCAACCTGCTGGTGTTCGTGGCGCGCCGCAGCGGCCAGTTCATCACCGAGCCCGGTGTGGCGCCCTGGGACTACGTGGCCATGGTGCGCTACCGCAGCCGGCGCGACTTCCTGCGCTTCGCCCTGGCCATCGAGCAACAGGACATCACGATGCACAAATGGGCGGCCATAGCGAGCACACAGGTGTTCCCGGTCCGGCCGATGATCAGCCTGCTGGCCGTGCGACTGCTGGTCGGTGCCCTGCTCGCCGTGGCGGCCCTGCCGCTGTACCTGTGGCTGTCCTGAGGAGCGCAAGCGCATGAGCAAGAGATGGCGCAAGGGCCTGCTGATCACGGCGGCGTTGCTGGTGCTGCTCGGCGGCCTGGCCTATGCCAACCGGCTGCTGATCCTGCAGTATTCCCTCGGCTGGTACACCGACCTCTTTTTTCCGCGCGGGCCGCATCGCCCGGCACCCTGGGAAGCCGGCCCCGCGCAGCCTGCGGGCAAGCGGCCACCGAACATCGTCGTCATCCTGGCCGACGACCTGGGCATCAACGACGTCACCATGGGCGGCGGTGGCCTCGCTGCGCTGGGCGTGCCGACGCCGGCCATCGACTCCATCGCCCGCGACGGCGCCCGCTTCGACCGCGGCTATGCGGGCAGTGCCGTGTGCACCGTCTCGCGCGCCGCGCTGCTGACCGGCCGCTACCCCTGGCGCTTCGGCGTCGAGTTCACGCCCACGCCGGGCGCCATGGCCCGCGTGGCCGGCGAGCTCTACGCAGACCCCGACCGGCTCTACCCGGTGCAGATCGACAAGCAGGCGGCGGCCGGCGCCAAGGACTTCAACGACCTCGGCATGCCGCCCTCCGAGATGACGCTGGCCAAGCTGCTGAAGCCCGCCGGCTACCACACGGTGCACATCGGCAAGTGGCACCTGGGCAGCACGCCCGAGATGCGGCCCAACAACCAGGGCTTCGATGAAACCCTGTTCATGGAAAGCGGTCTCTACCTGCCGGAGAAGGACCCGCGCGCCGTCAACGCCAAGCAGGACTTCGACCCGATCGACCGCTTCCTGTGGCCCAACATGCGCTTCGGCGTGAGCTTCAACGGCGGCCAATGGTTCGAGCCCGATCGCTACCTGACCGACTACTTCACCGACGAGGCGGTGCGCGTCATCGAGAAGAACAAGCACCGGCCCTTCCTGCTCTACCTCGCGCACTGGGGCGTGCACACGCCGCTGCAGGCCAGCAAGGAAGACTACGACGCCCTGCCCCAGATCAAGGACCACCGGCAGCGCGTCTATGCCGCCATGGTGCGTTCGCTGGACCGCAGCGTCGGCCGCGTGCTGCAGGCGCTGAAGGACCAGGGCCTCGACGACAACACCCTGGTGATCTTCACCAGCGACAACGGCGCACCCGGCTACATCGGCCTGCCCGACGTGAACCAGCCTTACCGGGGCTGGAAGCTCACCTTCTTCGAGGGCGGCCTGCGCGTGCCCTATGCCGCCAAGTGGCCGGGCCACATCGCGGCGGGCCAGCACTACCCGGCGCCGATCAGCAACATCGACGTGCTGCCCACGGCCGTTGCCGCGGCCGGGGCCAAGCTGCCGACGGACCGCGTGATTGACGGCGTCAACCTGCTGCCCTTCCTCGCCGGTGCGCCGGCCACGCAGCCGCAGCGGCCGCTGTTCTGGCGCGATGGCCGCTACCGCGCCGTGCAGGCTGAGGGCTGGAAGCTGATCTCCTCGGAGCTGCCGCGCAAGGAGTGGCTGTTCAACCTGAACGAGGACCCGACCGAGCGCCACAACCTGATCGCCAGCCGGGCCGACAAGCGCGACGCGCTGCGCAAGCTGCTCGAGTCTCACCATGCCGGCATGCCAGCGCCGCTCTGGCCCTCGTTCATCGCCCTGCCGGTGATGATCGACAAGACGCTGGACAAGAAGCAGCTGCCCGGCGACGAGTACACCTACTGGTTCAACTGACTCAACTGACACCGCGACGATGCGCCTGCCCACCCTGCCTCGCATGGCTCTCGTGTTGCTGCTTGCCGGCCTCGCCGGCGCTGCGCTGTGGGCCGCCCAGGCGCGCCGCGCGCCCGCGGTCGCCGAGCGCCTGCGCTGCGAGCTGCCCGCGCCGCCCCAGGGCAGCCCGCATCCAGACATGGCCTGGGTACCGGCCGGCCGCTATGTGCAAGGCGACGACATCTACCGCGAGGAGCAGCCCCGGCGCCCCGTGGAGGTGGCCGGCTTCTGGATGGACCGCACCGAGGTCACGAATGCGCAGTTCGCCGCCTTCGTGCACGCCACCGGCTACGTGACGACGGCAGAGCGGGCCGTCGATGCCGCGGCCCACCCCGAGCTGCCGCCGGAGCTGCGCCAGCCCGGGGCCGTGGTGTTCGTCGCGCCCGACAAGGTCGACGGCACGACCGATGTGCGCCAGTGGTGGCGCTTCATCCCTGGCGCCAACTGGCGCCATCCGGCCGGCCCGGCCACCTCGATCGAGGGGCGAGAAGCCTTCCCGGTGGTAGCCATCACGCTTGCGGATGCTGAAGCCTATGCGCGCTGGAGGGGCCGCAGCCTGCCCACCGAGGCCGAATGGGAATGGGCGGCGCGCTCCGCCAGCCCGAGCCGGCCGCCGCCCCAGCAGGAGCATGCCCAGCCCGAACAGGCCAACACCTGGCAGGGGCCGTTCCCGGTCAAGAACTCGGCCGCCGATGGGTTTCTCGGTCTGGCGCCGGCGGGCTGCTACGCGCCCAATGCGCTAGGCCTCTTTGACCTGATCGGCAATGTCTGGGAGCTCACGGTCGACCTCTACCGCCCCGGCCATTTCGAGGCCAGCAGCCCGCCGCCGGACCAGTTGCCCGCCGCGCTGCAGCGCGGCCAGACGGCCGTGCGCGTGATCAAGGGCGGCTCCTTCCTCTGCGCGCCCGACTACTGCATGCGCTACCGGGCCGGCGCCCGCCAGCCGCAGGAAGAAGACCTGGCCACCAGCCATCTGGGCTTTCGCACCGTGCTGCGCACAGCACCGCCATGACGCGCGCGCATCCATCCGCGAAGCGCTCCTCGCCCGCCCTGCGCCTGCTGGGCGGCGTGCTGGTGCTGCTCGCCCTGCTGACAGCCCTGCTGATCTCGCAGGCTGTTCGCATCCGGGCCGGCGCCGAGGCCTATCTGTACGGCTATCCGCTGGTCATCATGGAGCTCTCGCGCCAGGGCTCGGCCGCGGCCGTCGGCCCTGAGAACACGCTGCGCCGGGTGCGCCGTTTCCCCGCTGCCGACTTCAAGGCCGTGGTGCGCCCGAACGTGGACACGCTCTACACCTCGGCCTTCATCAATGCCGACCAGGGGCCCTGGGTGTTCGAGATGGCAGCGAATGCGCAGCGCTATGCGCTCATGCCCTTCATGGATGCCTGGACCCATGTGTTCGCGTCGCCGGGCACGCGCACCACCGGCACGGGTCCGGCAAGCTACCTGCTTGTGGGCCCGGGCTGGCAAGGCACGCCGCCGCCGGGCCTGACCTTGCTGCGTGCGCCGACGCAGATGGTCTGGCTGATCGGCCGCACGCAGACCAATGGCGTGGCCGACTACGCCACGGCCCACCGGCTGCAGGACGGCCTGAGCCTGCGCTCGCTGGCCGACTGGCAGGCCGGCCGCCCCACGCCCGAGCCTGCCTGGCGAGCTGCCGCCACACCACCGGTCGCGCCGATTGCCCAGATGCAGGCGATGGATGTCTCGACCTTCTTCGGCCACCTGGCCCGCCTGACGCAGGCCAACCCGCCGCATGCTCAAGACCGGGCGATGCTGGACCAGCTAGCGCGCCTGGGCGTGGGCCCCGGCCAGCCGCCTCAGTGGGGATGGCTGGAACGCCAGTCGGTCGCGCTCGGCCGCTGGCTGGCGGACTGGCGCATCGGCCAGGCGCTGCGAGACACGGCCGGCGCACAACAAGGCTGGCGGACGCCGCCCGCCAATCTCGGCGACTACGGCAGCGACTACGCCACGCGCGCAGCCGTCGCCATGGTGGGGCTGGGCGCCAACCTGCCGGCCGATTCGCTCTACCCCAGCACGCGTCTCGACGCGCAGGGCCAGCCGCTGCACGGCGACCATCGCTACCGCCTGCACTTCGCGGCCGGGCAATTGCCGCCGGTGCGCGCCTTCTGGTCGGTCACGGCCTACGGCATGGACGACTTCTTCCTGCCGGTGGCGACAGGCCGCTACGCCATCGGCGACCGCGACCCGCTTCAGTACAACGCCGACGGTTCGCTCGACCTGTGGCTACAGGCAGAAGCGCCCGAGGAAGCACGGCGCAGCAACTGGTTGCCGGTGCTGCGCGGCCAGCCGTTCCAATTGACGGCCCGGCTCTACTGGCCAGAACCGGCCGCCCTGGGCGGCGCCTGGACCATGCCCGGGCTCGAGCGGCAGCGCTGAGCCGGCAAGCCAGGCAGGGTCAGGCGGCCGGCGCCTGCTTGCGGATCAGGTAGTCGGCAATCAGGTTGCGGATGAAGGCGGCAATGCTGGCATTGCTGGAAGGCCGCGCCAGCGCCTGCACGCCGCCGGTGACCGCCAGGTAGAACAGCACCGAGAGCTCGGTGGCCGTCTTCTCGTCTCCGGTGAGGCGCTGGAACTTCTCGATGAACACGGCCATGCGCGCCTCGTCCACTGCCACGAGCAGCTTGGCCACGGCCGGGTCGCGCCGACCCAGACCGCGCAGCGCGAGCTCGAAGCGCATGTTCTTGAGGTCCACGCCACCGCGCGACAGGGCTTCGTCCAGCACATGCACCAGGTCGGCGACCGGGTCGTCGCTGGCATGGGCCTGCAGGCGGCGGTCATCGGCGATTTCGCGCTCGCACCATTGCTTGCACAGCGAGGTGACCAGGTCCGCATGGTCGGTGAAATGCCAGTAGAAGCTGCCGCGCGTGACACCGAGCTTGTCGGCGATCAGCAGCACGCGCACCTGGTCGAAGCCGCCTTCCACGACGGCCTCGTAGGCGGCATTGAGCCAGTCGTCGCGCCCCAGGCGTGCCGACTCGTTCTTGCTGGGGCGGGGACTCTTCCTGGGCGTCTTCTTGGGCGGCGTGCTGGTGTTCATGGCGGCAGGCATTGTGTCGCAGCAGGCCCCGGTGCCCGCGTTTTCCCTGTGCAGACGGGACGGGGTTGATCCGCTACATTCGTCTCGTCAAGACACAAGTGTATGGAGAATCAGAGCTGTTGAACAGCCATCTTCCAGCCAGACAAACCCAGGAGACATGGCCATGACCCGACGCACACCGCAACTCCCGCCCTCGCCGCTGCGCGGCCTTGCCGCCACGGCGCTGGCGCTCTCTGCCACCGGCCTTGCCACCCAGGCACTGGCCAGCGAGGGCTACAAGCTGCGGCAGTCGCCCGTCGGCGCTTTCGGCGGCGAGATGGCCACGCCGGCCGACAACCCAGGCTTCTTCGGTACCGTCGTGCTGAGCGTGGCCGACATCTACAAGGTGGTCGACGGCCAGGGCAACCGCATCGGCGTGCCGGCCCGCACCGTGCCGCTTCCCCTCAGCGGCCCGACCAAGGGCGCCGTCGGCGACGGTGTCTATTCGCTGTCGGTGCCCACCGGCACCGTCGACTTCAGCCAGCGCCAGAACCAGGTCAACCTGCTGGGTGGCTATCTCACCGAGAGCACCTATGGCGGCGGCCGCATCGCCTTCGCGATCAACGTGCCGCTGATCAGCCAGGAGCGAACCTTCATCGCCGCCCAGCCCCTGGGCACGGTGACGCCGACACCCTCTGCAGCACTGCCGGCCGCCTTGCGCGGCGCGATCAGCCAGGTGGCAGACGTGGTCAACGCCCAGGTCCAGGCCGGCGTGGCGGCTCAATCGGCCGCGCAATCGATCAAGGTCAGCGGTGTCGGTGATGCCGAGCTGTCGGCGGTCTGGGTGCACCACGAGGGCCATCTGAAGGTCGCGGCAGGTGCCTCGCTGTTCCTGCCCACCGGCAGCTACGACGCCGCACGCGGCCCGAACCCCGGCTTCGGCAATTTCTACACCTTGCGCCCCGGCGTGGCGGTCAGCTATTCGGTCAACCCCGACAAGCCGGGCGAATCCTGGACCTCGGGCGTCACCGTGGCGGGCCGGGTTTCCGTGGGGCTGAACACCAAGAACAAGGACACGCAGTACCTCAGCGGCAACTACGTCTACATGGAGTTCGGCGCGGTCAAGGTCATGGGTGACTGGGCACTCGGCGCGAACGTGCTGGGCATCCAGCAGTTCAGCGACGACTCAGGTACCGGCGCCGCCGCCCTGACCGACGGCAACCGCTACCGCAACTTCAGCTGGGGCCCTTTCCTGTCCTACAAGCTGCCGGGCAAGGAAGCTGGCTTCAACCTGCATTACAGCCAGAACTTCGGCGGCCGCAATACCCTGGTGACGCGCACCACCCAGCTTCGCTTCATCAAGGCCTGGTGAGGCGCTCGGGCATGGCGTCGCTCCTCCAGCGTCTGCTGATGCCCGCCATCAGCCAGCGCCTGCTCTCGCCCGAGCGGCTGGCCGCTCGCCGGGCGGCCTTCGAGCGGCGGCGCCTGGCGCGCGGCGCACCCCACCAGGTGCACTACTTCCATCAGGTCGACGACCCCTACAGCGCGTTGGCAGCCCAGCAACTGCCGGCGCTCGCGGCGCGCTACCGCGTCGATTGGGTGCCGCACCTGGTCCCACCTCCCGCCGCCAGTGCCGCGCCCGAACGCAAGCGCCTGGTGGCCTACAGCCGGCGCGATGCAGCCCTGCTCGCAGCCCACCTGGGCCTGTACTTCAAGGACCCCGGCGCCCAGCCCGATGCGGCCACCTTGGCGCGGGTGCAGGCTCAGCTGACGGCCGACCTCGCGCACGGCGACTTCATGAAACGCGCCGGCGAGCGCAGCGAGGCCCTGTGGCGCGGCCTCAGCCTGGCTGGCGAGGAAGCCGGGCCGATAGACGTGGCCCAGGCACTGGCCGAAGGCGGCCACACCCGGCAGCAGCTGGGTCACTACCTCGGCGCCACTTTCTTCTATGGCGGCGAGTGGTACTGGGGGCTGGACCGGCTGCACCACCTGGAACAGCGGCTGCAGGCGCTCGGCGCGCAGGCGCCGGGGGTGTCGGGCTGCCTGCATCCGCCCGCGCCCGACCTGGCCGCCCCCTGCCTCCTGGACACGCCCCCACCCATCGACTTCTTCTTCTCGCTGCGCAGCCCCTACTCGGCCATCGTGGCGCCGCGGGTGTTCGAACTGGGCCGGCTCACGGGTGCGCCGGTGCGCCTGCGTTTCGTGCTGCCCATGGTCATGCGCGGCCTGCCGGTGCCGCGCGAGAAGCGCCGCTACATCGCCGCCGATGCAGCCCGCGAGGCACGCCTGCGCGGCACGCCCTTCGGCCGCATCAATGACCCGGTGGGACGGCCGACCGAGCGCGGCCTCGCCCTGATACCGCTCGCCGAAAGCCTGGGCCGGGGCCAGGCCTATGTGAGCAGCTTCATGCAGGGCGTCTGGGCCGAAGGGCTGGACGCCGGCAGCGACCGCGGCCTGCGTCGCATCGCGGAGCGTGCCGGCCTCGATTGGGCGCAGGCCCAGCGCGCCCTGCTGGACGAGCAATGGCGCCAGACCGCCGAGGCCAATCGCCAGGCCCTGCTCGGGCTGGGCCTGTGGGGCGTGCCCTCGTTCAGCGTGGGGGCCTGCGCCGTTTGGGGCCAGGACCGCTTGTGGGCGGTGACCGAGACCCTATTGTCGAAAGCGATCCCCTGATGCAGCAGCAGCAGCAGAAGCTGAACCGACTGACGCCCTTGATGGCCCTGGCGCTTGCGGGCATCGCGGGGGCCGCGCCCACGCCCGCCCCCGATGCACCTCGCCGGCCCAATATCGTGGTCTTCCTGGCCGACGACTGGGGCTTCAGCGACGTGGGCGCCTTCGGCGGCGAGATCGCCACGCCCAACCTCGACGCCCTGGCCAGGCGCGGCATGCGCTTTTCCAACTTCCATGTGAGCGCCTCCTGCTCGCCCACCCGCTCGATGCTGCTCACCGGCGTGGACAACCACCGCAATGGCGTCGGCAACATGCGCGAGGCGATTCCGCTGGAGCACCTCGGCCAGCCCGGCTACCTGAGCGTGCTCAAGCGCGAGGTCGTGACCGTGGCCTCGCTCTTGCGCGACAGCGGCTACCGCACCTATGTGGCCGGCAAATGGCATGTGGGCAAGGAGCCCTACAACCTGCCGGACCAGCGCGGCTTCGACCGCTCGCTGATCCAGGGCGACAGCGGCTCCGACAACTGGGAGACCGGCAAGCGCTACCTGGACCTGAACGACCAGGTCTACTGGTACGAAGACGGCAAGCCCGCCAAGATGCCCGCCGACTACTACTCGTCGGAGTATTTCGTCGACCGCGCCATCGACTACATCCGCAGCGACAAGCGCCAGCAGCAGCCCTTCTTCGCCTACGTGGCCTTCCAGGCCAACCACATCCCGCTGCAGGCCCCCAAGGCCTTCATCGACAAGTACAAGGGCCGCTACGACGCCGGCTGGGACGCGATCCGCCAGGCCCGGCGCGACCGCGCTGCCGCGCTCGGCCTGGTGCCGCCCGACACGGCCATGGTGCGCATGAGCACCACGGCCGACTGGGCCAGCAACACGCCGCAGCAGCAGGCCTACGACGCCCGCCGCATGGAGGTCTATGCGGCCATGGCCGAGGCCATGGACCACCATGTGGGCCGCCTGGTCGACTACCTGAAGCAGACCGGCCAGTACGACAACACGGTCTTCCTGTTTCTGTCCGACAACGGGTCGGAAGCTTCCGACCCCTACGAGGTGCCGCTCGGCCGGCTGTGGCTGGACTGGCAGTACAAGCGCGACATCGACAGCCTCGGGGCCAAGGGCGCCTACACCGTGATCGGCCCAAGCTGGGGCAGCGCCGCCGCCTCGCCACTGGCCACCTACAAGTTCTACAGCGGCGAAGGCGGCATCCGCGTGCCGCTGATCGTGGCGGGCGTGCCCGACATGCCGGCCGACAAGGTCCAGAACAGCTTCACGCACATCAACGACATCGTGCCCACGCTGCTGGAACTCGCAGGCACGCAGCACCCGGGCACGCAGTACCGCGGCCAGCCGGTCGAGCCCATCCACGGCCGCAGCCTGCTGCCCGCCCTGCGCGGCGAAGTCGAACGCGTGCATCCGGCCGACGAGCCGGTGGGCTATGAGCTGTCCGGCAACGAGGCCTTGTTCAAGGGCGACCTCAAGCTGATACGCAACATCCCGCCGGTGGGCGACGGGCAATGGCATCTCTACGACATCCGCCGCGACCCCGGTGAGACCACCGACCTGAAAGCGCAACGGCCCGAGGTCTTCCGCCAGATGCTGGCCGACTACGAGGCCTATGCCAAGGCCAACGGCGTGCTGCCCATGCCGCCCGACTATGAGCCGCGCCAGCAGGTGATGACCAATGCCATCCACCTGGTCTACATCCCGCGCTACCGCGCGCCGGTCATCGCCGCTCTGTTGCTGGTCGGAGTCGGCCTGGGCTTCTGGATCTGGCGCCGGCGCCGCGCCCGATGAGTGCAGCCGGCTACTTCGACAGCCCCTGGCCCGGCGAGGACGGCGGGCCGGCACGCCTGCAATCGCCGCATGGCACACCGGGCCTCGCGCTGCAGCCCGGCGAGCGCCTCGCGCAGACCAGCCGCCGCACCCAACTCAGCACCATGACCGTGCTGGGCGCGCCCGGCGAGGTCTTCCTGCTGACGCATTCGGCCTTGCGCGCGCACCTCGGCCTGCCGACCACAGCCTGCGTGGAGCGCATCGACCCGGTCAGCCTGCGCACGCTGCGGTGCTCACCCCGACTGCGCGGCGGACCCATGTGGCCGGGCGGCCTGGCCGTGCACCGCAACGGCTCGCTCTACGTGGTCTATGGCCGGCATGGGCACCGGCTGGACAGCGACTGCCAGCTGATGGCCAGTTGCGAGCTGCCGGTGGCCGAGCCCTACAACTCCTTCGTGATCCTGGACAACGGCCTGATCGTCACCAAGAACCTGTCCGAACGCACCCCGGCGCGCCTGAGCGTGCTGGACGAGCAATTGGCCAGCGCCGCGGCCGACGTGGACCTGCCCGAGCCATCTGTTGCCAGGCTCAGTGCCGTGGGCAATACCGTCTACGTGGTGGGGCTGCGCCATCTCTACCGCTACCGCTGGGATGACGCGTCTCGCCAACTGCAGTTGGACTCCGGCTGGCAACCCGACTACCTGGCCGGCAGCCCCAACAGCCATGGCTGGGACCTGGTGGTCGACGGCGACCAGGCCTGGCTGATGGACAACGGCCGCCACCGCTACCTGGTGCGCATGACCGGTGCCGCACGCAGCGCCGGCGCCAACCGCCTGATCCGCGTGTCGCTGCGCGACGGCTCGGTGCAGGCCCTGGAGGTCAGCGGCCTGCCGCGCGGCGCCATCACCAACCCACCGCTGCTGGACCCGCGCCGGCGCATCGTCGTCGCCTACGACTCGGCCAATGCAGTGCTGCGCGCCTGGCGCTATGGCGAGGCACTGGCCGACCTGGCCCCGCTCTGGCAGCGCCAGCCCTTCGGTGCGGCCAGCCACATGATCCTGTACCCCGACACCGGCGAGCTGGTGGTCAACGACCACCGGGGCCTGCGCGAGTCGGTCGTGGTGCTTGCCATCGAGACGGGTGCCGAGCTCGGCCGGGTGCGCACCGCCGGCCACATGCAGGGCGTGGTATTCCCGAGCAGCGGCTTCGGGCGCGATTTCTACTGGTCCTCGATGGACCGCCTCACCCGGGTGCATGTGCAATGAAAGCCAAGACCATCCTCATCACCGGCGCGGGCAGCGGCATCGGCCGCGACGCGGCGTTTGCACTTGCGGCACGCGGCCACCGCGTGATCGCCACCACCGCCGACGAGGCCCAGGCCACGGCCTTGCGCGCCGAGAGCGAGCGCCGGGGCCAGCGACTGCAGGTGCGCAAGCTCGACATCACCGACCCGGCCGACCGCGAAAGCCTGCGCGACGAGCCGCTGGACGTGCTGATCAACAACGCCGGCGTGGGCGAATCCGGCTCGCTCGCCGAGGTGGATGTGCAGCGCATACGTCAGACCTTCGAGGTCAATCTCTTTTCGACCCTGGCCCTCAGCCAGGTTGCGCTGGCCGGCATGATCGCGCGCCGCTCGGGCACGGTGCTGTTCGTCAGCTCCATCGCCGGCCGCGTGCCCATGCCCTTTCTGATGCCGTATTCGATGAGCAAGTTCGCGTTGTCGGCCGGCGCCGCCGGACTGCGGGCCGAGCTCGACCGGCTCCGATGCGGCGTGCAGGTGGCGCTGATCGAGCCAGGCGCGATCCACACCGGCTTCAACCAGCGCATGACCGAGCGCAAGTACGCCTGGATGCAGCAGAGCTCCTACTTCGCCGGCCAGGTGGAGCAACTGCGGGCCGAGGAGACCCGCGTGTTCCGGCTGCTGGAGGCGCGCAGCACCGACGGCATCGTGGCCAAGATCGTCCTTGCCGCGCAAGCCAAGCGCCCGCGCCTGCGCTACGTCTCGCCCTGGTGGCAGGGCCTCGGGGTGCAGCTGGCGCGCATCTTCGGCGTTTGATCCGCCTTGAATCGGGAGCCTTCGATGAAGCTGAAGAAACTTGCCCTGGGTCTGGGCCTGCTGGCCGCGCTGGGCCTGGCCCTGGCCTATGTCTACCGCGCGCCGCTGAGCCTGGCCATCGCCAGCCGCGTGGCCACGGCCCACCTGGCCGCCGACCCGTTGCGCGAGCTGCCCGATGGCCTGCATGTGGGACTGTGCGGCGCCGGATCGCCCTTCTCCGACGACAAGCGCGGCGGCCCCTGCACCCTGGTCATCGCCGGGCCGCATGCCTTCGTCTTCGACGCCGGCAACACTTCCGTGCGCAACCTGGGGCGCTTCGGCCTGGCCCATGGCCGCATCGAGGCGATCTTCCTCACGCATTTCCATTCGGACCACCTTGACGGCCTGGGCGAGCTGCTGCTGCAGCGCTGGGTCTCGACCGGCAATGCCAAGCCAGCGCCGGTCTACGGCCCCGAGGGCGTGCAGGACGTGGTGGACGGCCTGCGCCAGGCCTACCGCGCCGACAGCGGCTACCGCATCGCCCACCACGGCGAGGCCACGCTGCCGCCTGGCGGTTTTGGCGGCGAGGCCCGGGCCTTCACCGTGCCGCAGAACGGGCCGCTGGTGCTGCTGAAGGAAGGCGATCTGGAGATCGCCGCGTTCGCCGTGGATCATGCGCCGGTCCATCCGGCCGTGGGCTACCGCATCCGCTACAAGGACCGCAGCGTGGTGATCAGCGGCGACACCAAGAAGTCGGCCGCGGTCACGCGCGAGGCCCGGGGCGTGGACCTGCTGGTGCACGAGGCCCTGGCCGCGCCCATGGTCGGCCTGATCGGCGAGGCCGCCGCCAAGGCCGGCCGGCCCAACGTGAAGAAGCTGATGGCCGACATCGTGGACTACCACAGCTCGCCCGAGCAAGCGGCCGAGGTGGCGCGCGATGCCCAGGTGCGCTACCTGCTGCTCAACCACATCGCGCCGCCGCTGCCCTTGCCCGGCATGGAGGCCGCCTTCCTCGGGCGAGCCGGCGAGATCTACACCGGCCCGCTGCGTGTGGGCATCGATGGTGATCTTGTGAGCCTGCCGGCCAGCAGCCCCGAGATCCGGCACCAGCGTCGCTTCTGAATTTAGGAGATTCCCATGACGCGTCCCTTGCAGGTGCTGCGCACCCCCGAGGCCTGCTTTGCCCAGTTGCCCGACTTCCCCTACGAGCCGCACTACCTCGAGATCGACGGCCTGCGCTATGCCTACATCGACGAAGGCCCGCGTGATGGCGCGCCGGTCTTGCTGATGCATGGCGAGCCGACCTGGTCCTACCTGTACCGCAAGATGATCCCGGGCCTCGTGGCCGCCGGCCATCGCGTCATCGTGCCCGACCTGATCGGCTTCGGCCGTTCCGACAAGCCGACCGAGCGCCAGGTCTATTCCTATGCCCAGCATGTGCGCTGGATGTGCGACTGGCTGCTGGCGATGGACCTGCGCGGGCTCACGCTGTTCTGCCAGGACTGGGGCTCGCTGATCGGCCTGCGCATGCTCACCACCCACCCGGACCGCTTCGCCCGCGCCGTGCTGGCCAATGGCGGCCTGCCCACCGGCACGGTGCCGGTGCCGCGTGCCTTCAAGCTCTGGCGCGCGTTCGCACGCTGGAGCCCCTGGTTCCCGATCGGGCGCATCGTCGACAGCGGCTGCGTGGCCAAGCTCAGCCCGGCCGAGATCGCGGCCTATGACGCGCCCTTCCCCGGCCGGCGCTACCGCCTCGCGGCGCGCCTGTTCCCGGGCTTTGTGCCGACCACGCCGAACGACCCCGAGCGCGCCGCCAACGAGCAGGCCTGGGCGGTGCTGAAGCGCTGGGACAAGCCCTTTCTGACCCTCTTCAGCAGCCGCGACCCGATCACGCGGGGCGGCGAAAAGCTGTTCCAGCGCCTGGTGCCCGGGGCCCAGGGGCAGCCGCACGCCATCACGCGCGGCGCGGGGCACTTTCTGCAGGAAGACAAGGGCCCCGAACTGGCCCAGGCCATCGCGGACTTCATCCGTCAGACCACGGTGGTGGACGGCTGATCGTCACCTGAGGTCTACTGCATGCCAAGGTCGGCACGGGTTCCGGCAAGGGAGCACGGCCATGAGTACCAAGACCAAGCAGCAGAGCAAGCCTTCAGCACTGCGACACCTGCGCGCCAGCGACCTGCGCGGTGCCGCCCGCCTTGCCACCGAGGGCACGCAAGGCCTGACCCGGGTGGTCGAGGGCATGCACCAATCGGTCTGGCGCAGGCTGGGCGCGCCCGCTGGCGAGGTGCCTGGGAGGGCCCGTGGCCTCACCGGCCTGGCCTACCGCACCGTGCACGGGCTGACCGGTCTGGTCGGCGCTGGCGTCGAACGAAGCCTTTCCCTGCTGGAGCCTCTGATCGAGTCAGGCCAACCGGTGGATGCCGACAGTCCCGAGCGCGCCGCCGTGCTGGCCGCACTGAATGGCGTGATCGGCGACCGCCTGGCTGCCAGCGCCAACCCGCTGGCCACCCGCATGAGCTTGCGCCGGGCGGGCGCAGCGATCGACCCCGATGCCCTGAGCGCCGCGCCACGGCATCTGCTGCTGATCCATGGCCTGTGCATGAACGATCTGCAATGGCGGCGCGAGGGGCATGACCACGGCGTGGCCCTCGCCGCCTCGCTGGGCATCGCGCCCGTCTATCTTCGCTACAACACCGGCCGCCCGATTGCAGAGAACGGCCGCGAACTGGCCTTGCTGCTGGAACAGGCCTTGGGCACACGCGCAGGCGAACAGCTCGACGTGCTGGCCCACAGCATGGGCGGCCTTCTGATCCGCCATGCCGTGCACAGCGCGCGCCAGCTGGGGCTGCACTGGCCGGACCGGCTGCAGCGCATCGTCTTCCTCGGCACGCCGCACCAGGGCGCGCCGCTGGAGAAAGCCGGCAACTGGGTCGAGCTGCTGCTGGGCAGCATGTCCTACACCGCGCCGCTGGCCAAGCTGGCGAAAGTGCGCAGCGCCGGCATCACCGACCTGCGCCACGGCCTGGACGCGCAAGTGCAGCCCCTGCCCGAGGGCATCGCCTGCTTCAGCTACGCCGCCACGCTGGCAGCCAGGCGCGGCGCGCTGGCGGATCGCTTGCTGGGGGACGGCCTGGTGCCTCTGGCAAGCGCCCTGGGCCAGCACGCCGACCCTGAGCTCGGCCTAGCCTTTGCGAAGGAGCGGCAGGCCATTGGCTACAGCATGGGGCACCTGGAACTCCTGAGCCGGCCGGAAGTGACCGTTCAGCTCCAGGAGTGGCTGGCTTAGCTCTTCTTGGGCTTGAGCACCAGCGTGTCGGCAAAGCCGTCGGCACCGACCGGGGTCGGGGGCGCCGCGGGCGCCAGGGGCAGGAAGGGATCGATTGCGGCCGGGGCCTCAGGCTGAGGCGGTTCCGAATGCTTGAAGGGCCGCAAGGTGGCGGCCTTGGCCGCATGCTTGAGTTCGCCGAGCTCCTTCTGCAAGGCCTCGACCTGCTTGCGCGCCTGCGTGACTTGCTGGCCGGCAAACTGCCGCGCCTTCTCGACCTTGTCGACCCGCGCCGCGGCGGCCTTCATCTGCCGGCTGAACCACCAGAAAGCGGCACCACCGGCGACCCCCAGGCCGGCCAGGAATCCGGCGGCGGCGATCAACCACTGATTGGCGTCCATCTACAACCCTTCGCAATCTGCTGTTGCCTGGGCCAAATGTAGCGCTGCCCGCCCGGTCTGGGCAGGGGAAAAGTCGCGCTTGCCGGCCCAGCAGGGCTTGTGTCCGCCCTATGAGGGACAAATGACCGCCGACAAGCCTTGCCCCGCCTCACACCTCCAGCCACTCCTTGCGGATGTAGGCGTTGCCGCGCAGGTCGGCCGGCGTGCCTTCGAAGACGATGCGGCCGTGGCCCATCACATAGCAGCGTTCGGAAATCTCCAGCGCGATGGCCAGCTTCTGCTCCACCAGCAGCACGGCAATGCCGCGGCGCTTGAGTTCCTTCAGGTACTCGGCCACCAGCTCGACGATCTTGGGTGCCAGACCCTCGGTGGGCTCGTCGATCATGATGAGATCGGGGTCGCCCATCAGCGTGCGACACAGGGTCAGCATCTGCTGCTCGCCGCCTGAGAGCACACCAGCCTCG
Source organism: Paucibacter sp. JuS9 (assembly GCF_044043925.2). NCBI lineage: Bacteria > Pseudomonadati > Pseudomonadota > Betaproteobacteria > Burkholderiales > Sphaerotilaceae > Roseateles > Paucibacter sp. JuS9. Next base: position 792,046 of record NZ_CP194172.1, on the reverse strand, counting down.
GTGTGCTGGCGTTCCTTGAGCCGCGGGAACATCTGGTACATGTCGTCGAAGCCCCACCTGGGATTCTTCGCGCCCGACTTCTGGCCGAGCATCAGGTTCTGGTGGACCGTGAGCTTGGGGAAGATGTCGCGGTTCTCCGGCACATAGCCGATGCCGGCATGGGCCACGCGGTAGCCCTTCTCGCCCAGCAGATCGCGATCGCCGAACTTGATCGAGCCATGGCCATCGACCTGGCCCATCACCGTCTTCACCGTCGTGGAGCGGCCCGAGCCATTGCGGCCGAGCAGGGCGACGATCTCGCCGGCCTTCACTTCCATCGTCACGCCATGCAGGATATGGCTCTTGCCGTAGAAGGCGTGGACGTTCTCAAGCTTCAGGTTGCGGGGAGCGTTCATGCGTGCACCTCGGCGAGAACAGAGCCCAGATAGGCTTCTTGAACTTTCGCATTCGCCCGCACCGCCTCCGGCACGTCAAAGGCAATCACCTCGCCATAGACCAGCACCGCGATCTTGTCGGCCAGGCCGAACACCACGCCCATGTCATGCTCCACGGTCAGCAGGGTCTTGCCTTCGGTGACTTCTCGAATCAGCTGAATGAAGCGCTTGGTTTCGCTCTTGCTCATGCCGGCGGTGGGCTCATCCAGCAGGATCACGCTGCTGCCGCCGGCGATCGTGATGCCGATTTCCAGCGCGCGCGCTTCCGCATAGGTGAGGTTCATCGCCAGCACGTCGCGGCGCTTGTCGAGCTTGATCATCTCGAGCACGGCTTCAGCGCGGTCGTTCGCGTCGTCCAGGTCGGCCAGGAACTTCCAGAAGGCGTAGCGGTAGCCCATGCTCCAGAGCACGGCGCAGCGGATGTTCTCGAACACCGACAAGCGCGTGAACAGGTTGGAGACCTGGAAACTGCGCGACAGGCCCCGGCGGTTGATCTCGTAAGGCTTCTTGCCGTCGATACGCTCGCCGTGCAGCTTGATCTGCCCACTGCTGAGGCCGAAGCGCCCGCTGATCAGATTGAAGAGCGTGCTCTTGCCCGCGCCATTCGGGCCGATGATGGCCACCCGCTCGCCCGGCCGCACCTGCAGTTGCGCGCCGCGGATGATCTCGGTCTTGCCAAAGCTCTTGCGCACATCCAGGAGCTCCAACGCAAATTCATTCGCCGCCATCAGAGGCTCTCCCGACGTTTGATCTCTTTTTCGATCTCTTCCTGGATCTCGTCCCACTCGCGCTTGTACTGGCGCCGCGCAACCTCGAACAGCACGAGGCCGATGGCCAGCACCATGCTGGCACCGAACCAGGCGTCGATGCGCGAGCTGTCCAGCGTGGCCCCCATGAAGACCAGCTCGGGGCCCATCGCTTCGTTCAACTGGCGGTGGTAGAGCATCTCGACCATCGCACCGCCGCCGACCAACATGGTCAGTGCCGTGCCGGCGAGCGCCAGATAAGACGTCCATAGCTTGGATAGCTTGCCAAAGGCCGCAACCCGCAGATTCATCATGATCAGGCTGGCCACGCCGCCGGGCGCGTACATCACCATGAACAGGAAGATCAGGCCAAGATAAAGCAACCAGGCCTTGGTCAGCTCGGACAGGAACACCAGCGCCACGACCATCAGGACCGCGCCGAGGATGGGCCCGAAGAAGAATGTCGCGCCACCGAGGAAGGTGAAGAGCAGGAAGGCCCCGGAGCGGGCCGCGCCCACGACCTCGGCCGTGACGATTTCGGTATTGATCGCACCCAGGCCACCGGCCACGCCGGCGAAGAAGCCCGAGATCATGAACACCATGTAGCGCACCCACTGCGTGTCGTAGCCGACGAACTCCACGCGCTCCGGGTTGTCTCGCACCGCATTCAGCATGCGGCCCAGCGGCGTGCGCGTCAGCGCGAACATCAAGCCGGTACAGATGAAGCAGTAGATTGCCACCAGGTAGTACACCTGGATCTGTGGGCCGAAGGTGATGCCCATGACAGGCGCGCCGATCACGCGGTTGCTGGAGACGCCGCCCTCGCCGCCGAAGAACTCCGGCAGCATCAGGAACATCGAGCCGATCAGTTCTCCGAGGCCCAGCGTGATCATCGCGAATGGCGTGCCAGCCTTCTTGGTCGAGACATAGCCCAGCAGGCTGGCCAGCAGAAGGCCCGACAGCCCGCCGACCAGCGGCACCAGGCTGACCGGAATCGGCAGCGCACCACGTGTGATCACGTTCAGCGTGTGGATCGCCAGGAAGGCGCCGAAGCCGCTGTAGATCGCGTGGCCGAAGCTGAGCATGCCGCCCTGCCCCAGCAGCATGTTGTAGGCCAGGCAGGCAATGATGCCGATGCCGATCTGGGTGAGCATGGTCTGGGCGAGGCCGCTGGTCCAGACCAGCGGCGCCACGGCCAGCACCAGGGCGAAGAAGCCCCAGACGACCCAGCGGCCAACGTTGTAGGGTTTGAAATGGAAGTTGGCGGTTCCCGCGAGGACTTTGTTCATCAGGACTCCCGCCGGGCCGCACCAAGGGAGGCCTGCGCCCCCTCGGGGGGCAGCGAACGAAGTGAGCGTGGGGGCATCATTTTTTCAGTCCTCCCGCGTGCCAAGAAGGCCCTTGGGCCGGAAGATCAGGATCAGCACCATCAGCAGATAGGGCAAGGTGGGGGTCAGGTCGGCCACGCGCTGGCGCAGGATGGGGTACAGCACGCTGTCAGGCCCGAACTTGATGCCGATGCCGGCCAGGGCCGAACCCAGCGAGGCATCGATGGTCAGCGGCAGCGTCTGCAGGAGACCGATCACCAGCGAGCCGACGAAGGCACCGGCCAGCGAGCCGATGCCGCCCACCACGATGACCACGAAGATGATGGGCCCGACCACCAGCGCCATCGAGGGCTCGGTGACGAAGGTGAAGCCGCCAATCACACCGGCCAGCCCCGCCAGTGCGCAACCGCCGCCGAACACCATCATCAGGACGCGCGGCACGTTGTGGCCCAGGGCCTCGGCCATATCGGGATGGGTGAGCGCCGCCTGGATGACAAGGCCGATACGGGTACGCGTCAGCAGCAGCCACAGCGGAGACGAGCATCAGCAAAGCCACGCCCATCATGAACAGGCGGGTCAGGGGAAAGTTGGAGCAGGAAGCCTGGGCGCAAACATCGGCCGGTGCAGCACCCCAGACAATGGAGAAGCCCGAGCTGGCACTCTGCACGAATGTGAAAGCCGAGCCTTGCAGTGAAGGCGGCGGCGTGAAGGGAACGGCCGTACGGCCGAAGATCAGTTGCACCAGCTCGAGGATCACGTAGCTGACGCCGAAGGTGATCAAGAGCTCAGGCACATGGCCGAACTTGTGGACCCGCCGCAAGGCCATGCGCTCGAAGCCCGCGCCCAAGAGCCCCACCACCAGCGGCGACAGGATCAGCGAAGGCCAGAAACCCAGCACGCCCACCAGCGCATAGGCCGCATAGGCGCCCAGCATGTAGAAGCTCGCATGGGCGAAATTGAGCACACCCATCATGCTGAAAATCAGCGTCAGGCCGGAGCTCAGCATGAACAGCAGCAGTCCCGAGGACAGGCCGTTCAGCAAATTGATGAGGATTTGGTCCACGACGACTCACTCAAGAAGGCCGGCGCGCGAAGCGCCGGCCTCAGGTGCTACTGATCAAGTGGCACCCGTGGAACTGGCTTTGCCAGGCCACTGGGTGCGCCCCCTTGAGGGGGAGCCGCGTAAGCGGCAACGGGGGTGGGCCTTAAGGCCTCTTCATCTGGCACGAGGTCGGCGTGCTCGAAACGTACGACTCGTAAGTCTTCACCGGCGCCAGCGTGTAGCCCGTGTCTTCCGGGCTGTACGGGTACTGCTTGCTGGCCTTTTCCCAACGCGTCACGTACAGCGGCTGCTGCAGCTGGTGGTCGGTCTTGCGCATGGTCACTTCGCCATTGAAGCTCTTGAGCGTCAGGCCTTCCAGCGCGGCAGCCACCTTGACCGGGTTGGTCGACTTGGCGTTGGCCATGGCCTGACCCAGGTAGTTCAGGATATGCACCAGGCTGTTGGTGTACAGGTCGTCCTTGAACTTGGCCTTGTACTCGTCGCCCCACTGCTGCGTCTGGCCACCCATGTTGTAGTGGCTGTAGGCCACCTGGTAGATGCGGCCGGCGCCGGCCGCGCCGATGGCTGTCGGCGTGCCCGTGGTGCTGGTGTAGTAGGTGAAGAACTTGCCCGTGTAGCCGGCTTCGTTCGCCGCCTTGATGAACAGCGCCAGGTCGGAGCCCCAGTTGCCGGTGATCACCGTGTCGGCGCCGCTGGCCTTGATCTTGGCCACATAGGGCGCGAAATCGCGCACCTGGGCGATCGGGTGCAGGTCTTCGCCGACGATCTGGACATCCGGGCGCTTGCGGGCCAGCAGTTCCTTGGCGTACTTGGCGACCTGATGGCCGTGCGCATAGTTCTGGTTCAGCAGGAAGACCTTCTTCACGTCCGGCATGTCCTTCATGAAGGTCGTGATCGCTTCCATCTTCATCGATGTGTCGGCGTCAAAGCGGAAGTGCCAGTAGTTGCACTTGCTGTTGGTCAGGTCGGGGTCGACCGCCGAGTGGTTCAGGTAGACGACTTCCTTGCCCGGGTTGCGCTCGTTGTGCTTGATCACGGCGTCCAGCAGCGCGGCGGCCACGCCCGAGCTGTCGCCTTGCGTGACGTAGCGGATGCCCTGGTCGGTGGCAGCCTTGAAAGCCGTCAGCGTTTCAGCGGGGCTCAGCTTGTTGTCGAAGGTGACCAGTTCGAACTTCACGCCGGCCGGGTTGCTCTTGTTGTACTTCTCCAGCAGGAACTGCAGGGTCTTGACCTGGTTCTGGCCGACCGGGCCCAGGAGGCCGGAGAGAGGATCGATGAAGGCGATCTTGACCGTTTCGCCCTTCTGCGCCAGGGCCGTGCCGGCCATCAGGCTGAGGGTCACCGCCGCGGCGGTCATCGTCAGGGTGCGCTTGCTGCTGTACATCGTTGTCTCCTTTTGGTTTGCAAGGTCTAAAGACTTGTATTGCTTGCGCGGCCACAGTAGCGGGTCTGCGCCCGCTCGGCCCTGGGGACTTCCCCCACCTGAGGTGCAGACTCAGGCGCCCGGCAGGCGGTGGTCCTTGAACTGCTCGCGCAGTTTGAGTTTCTGAATCTTGCCGGTGGCCGTGTGCGGGATCTCCGCCACAAAGACCACGTCATCCGGGATCTGCCATTTGGCGATGCGCCCTTCGTAGAAGGCCAGCAACTCTTCGCGCGTCAATTCGGCATTGGGCTTCCTGACCACCACCAGCAGGGGACGTTCATCCCACTTGGGATGGCGCGAGGCAATCGCCGCCGCCTCGTGCACGGCCGGATGGGCCATGGCGATGTTCTCGAGGTCGATGGAGCTGATCCACTCACCGCCGGACTTGATCACGTCCTTGCTGCGGTCGGTGATCTGCATGAAGCCGTCGCCGTCGATCGTGGCCACGTCGCCGGTCGGGAACCACTGACCCTGACCCTTCACATCGACCAGCGGCGACTCCTTCGCGCCGTAGTACTGGTTGATCACCCAATGGCCGCGCACGACCAGGTTGCCCGACGCCTCGCCGTCCCATGGCAGCGCTTCGCCCTCGTCGTCGATGATGGCCATGTCGATGCCGTAGATCACCTTGCCCTGCTTCTCCAGGACCTTGCGCTGCTGTTCGGGTGGCAGCAGGAGCTGCTTGCTGGTGAGCTTGGACAGCGTGCCCAGCGGCGAGAGCTCGGTCATGCCCCAGGCATGGATCACTTCGACGCCATAGTCGTCCATCAGCGTGGCCAGCATGGCCGGCGGGCAGGCCGAGCCGCCGATCACGGTGCGCTTGAAGGTCGTGAACTTCAGCTTGTTGGTCTTCACATAGGTGAGCAAGCCCAGCCAGACCGTGGGCACGCCGGCACTGAAGGTGACGCCTTCGCTCTCGAACAATTCGAACAGCGACTTGCCATCCAGGTGCGGGCCCGGGAACACCAGCTTGGCGCCAACGATGGCCGAGCTGTACGGCAGGCCCCAGGCATTGACGTGGAACATCGGCACCACCGGCAGGATCACGTCCTTGGCCGAGCAGTCCATCGCGTCAGGCATCGCCGAGGCGAATGCATGCAGCAAGGACGAACGGTGGCTGTAGACCGCACCCTTGGGGTGGCCTGTGGTGCCCGAGGTGTAGCAGATGCTGGAGGCCGTGTTCTCGTCGAACAGCGGCCACTGATAGTCGCCGTTCTCGGCTTCGACCAGCTCTTCGTAGCAGCGCAGGTTCGGGATCGTGGTGGCTGCCGGCATGTGCGAACGGCCGCACATCAGGATGTAGTGCTTGATGCTCGGCATCTGAGCGCAAAGCTTCTCGATCAGCGGCAGGAAGTTCAGGTCGAAGCACAGCACCGAGTCTTGTGCGTCGTTGGCAATCCAGGCGATCTGCTCAGGGAACAGGCGCGGGTTGATCGTGTGGCAGACCAGGGCCGAGCCCGAGCTGCCGTAATAGATCTCGAGATGGCGGTAGCCGTTCCAGGCCAGCGTGGCAATGCGGTCGCCGGGAGCGCAGCCCAAGCGCGCAAAGGCCTGCGCGAGCTTGCGTGAGCGCAGCTCCACGTCCTTCCAGGTGTAGCGGTGCAGGTCGCCTTCGACCCGCTTGCTGACGATCTCGGTGTCGCCGGCATGCCGTGCCGCATGCTGGATCAGCGAAGAAATCAGCAAGGGCATCGCCATCATCTGGCCCATCATCGCCATGGCAGTCTCCTGGACATTCTTGTGTCTTTGTCGTCAGCGTCGCTGCCACCGCAGGACAGCCGGTCTCGGGCCATGTTAACCCTCTGAAACTTGGTGCAAAGTCACCCTCGTTACACTGCGGGCATGCACGTTTTCCCTGGGCTGGCGCTGGCTCGCAGCGCCCAAGGCTACAGCCGGCTGGGGCCGGATTTCCTGACCGAACTTTCGCCCGAACCCGTCCCCGGGCCGCATTGGGTGGCCCACAGCGAACCCTGCGCGGACCTGCTGGGTCTTGCTGCGGACTGGCGCAGCCCCGAAGCGCTGGCGCTGCTGAGCGGCAATGGCGGTGGCGCAGGCAACGGCATCGGCTGGGCCAGCGTCTACAGCGGGCACCAGTTTGGTGTCTGGGCCGGCCAACTGGGCGATGGCCGCGCGCTGCACATCGGCGAGATCGAGAACAAGGGGCAGCGCTTCGAGCTGCAGCTCAAGGGTGCCGGTCGCACGCCCTACTCGCGCATGGGTGACGGCCGGGCGGTCTTGCGCTCCTCGATCCGCGAGTTCCTTTGCTCCGAAGCCATGGCCGCCCTGGGCATCCCGACGACGCGCGCGCTCTGCATCACCGGCTCCAGCCTTCGGGTGCGGCGCGAGGACGTCGAGACGGGCGCCATCGTGACCCGGGTCGCGCCGAGCTTCCTGCGTTTTGGCCATTTCGAGCATTTCGCGCATCACGGCCTGCTGCCGCAATTGCAGCAGTTGTTCGAGCATGTGCTGGACCAGCATGCGCCGGAATGCCGCGACGCCGCTGTGCCCGCGGCCGCCCTGCTGGAGAGAATCAGCCGCCAGACCGCGAGCCTGATGGCCGACTGGCAGGCCGTGGGCTTCATGCATGGGGTGATGAATACCGACAATATGTCGATGCTGGGCCTGACGCTGGACTACGGCCCCTTCGGCTTCATGGACGGCTTCGATCCCGGCCATGTCTGCAACCACAGCGACCACCAGGGCCGCTATGCCTATGCCCGGCAGCCCAATGTGGCGTTCTGGAATCTGCATGCGCTGGCACAGGCGCTGATACCCTTGGTGCCGGGCGCCCCGGAGACGGCTTCGGAGCCTTTGCTGGCTGCGCTGGAGTCCTACCGCGAGGCCTTCCCTGCCGAGATGCTGGGCCGCCTGCGTGCCAAGCTGGGCTTGGTCAGCAGCCTGCCGCAGGACCGCGAACTGGCCGACGACTGGCTGAAGCTGATGGCCGCCCATCACACCGACTACACGATTGCCTGGCGGCGGCTGGGCAGCTTCGACAGCAGCGCCGGGGCGAGCAATGAAGCCATGCGCGATCTGTTCGTGGACCGCGAGGCCTTCGATGCCTGGGCCCAGCGCTACCGCGCCCGCTTGCAGGCCGAGGCCAGCAGCGACGTCGAGCGCCGCAAGCGCATGACCGCGGTGAACCCGGCCGTCGTCCTGCGCAACCACCTGGCCGAGGGCGCCATCCGCCTGGCGCGTGAGGGCGATTTCACGGAAATCGAGCGCTTGCTGAAAGTTCTGCAGCGCCCGTTCGACGAACCGGTGCTGGCCTCCGACGCCGGCTTCCCGCCCGACTGGGCGGCCCAACTTGAGGTGTCCTGTTCATCATGAGCTCATCCGACAAGACCTACCCGGTCCAGAAGACCGATGCCGAGTGGCGCGAGCAACTCGACCCCATGCAATACCAGGTGGCCCGCCACGCAGCCACCGAGCGCGCCTTCACCGGCAAGTACTGGGACCACTGGCAAAGCGGCGAATACAAATGCGTAGGCTGTGGTACCAGGCTCTTCGAGGCCGACACCAAGTTTGACGCCGGTTGCGGCTGGCCCAGCTACTGGGCGCCGGTCAATTCGGAGGTCATCGAGCGCGTGGTCGACAAGAGCCACGGCATGGTGCGCGTCGAGGTGCGCTGCAACAACTGCGGCTCCCACCTGGGCCATGTGTTCCCGGACGGCCCGCAGCCGACCGGCGAGCGCTTCTGCATCAACTCCGCCGCGATAGACTTCGCGCCCGATAGCGATTCCAAGCCCTGATCGATGAAGATCCTGTTCGACTTCCTGCCGCTGGCGCTGTTCTTCGTCACCTTCAAGCTGGCGGAGGGCCGCAAGGCCGCCGCCGCCCTGTTCGCGACCGAGCATTTCGGCTTCATGGTCTCGGGCGGCCAGGTCGGCCCCGAAGAGGCACCGGTGCTGCTGGCCACGCTGGTGGTGGTGGCCGCCACGTTGGCCCAGGTGCTTTATCTGAAGCTGCGCGGCAAGAAGGTCGACCTGATGCTGTGGATCAGCCTGGCGCTGGTGGTGGTGCTGGGCGGCCTGACCGTCTGGTTCCACAACGAGACCTTCATCAAGTGGAAGCCCACGGGCCTTTACTGGGTCATGGCGCTGACCTTCTGGGGCAGCCAGGCCTTCTTCGGCAAGAGCCTGATCAAGGCAGCGCTGGGCAAGGAGATGCCCTTGCCCGAAGAAGTCTGGCGCCGCCTGAACTGGGCCTGGGTCGGCTTCTTCGCCTTCATGGGCCTGGTCAACATCCTGGTCGCCTACAACTTCTCCACCTCCACCTGGGCCAGCTTCAAGGCCTTCGGCACGGTGGGCATGATGATCGTCTTCGTGCTCGGCCAGGGTTTCTATCTGGCCCGCCACCTGCCCGACGAAGAGCCGGCGGCCGAGGAGCCCAAGACATGAGCATCACCCCGATCACCCCGAAGGCCAGCCTGGCCGAGATCGAACGCCGCCTGCGCGCCGCCCTCGATCCCATTGAATTGCAGCTGCAGGACGACAGCGCCCAGCACGCCGGCCATGCCGGTGCACGCGAGGGTGGCCACTACAGCGTGAGCATCGTCAGCGCCAGCTTTACGGGCCTTAACAAGGTGGCTCGGCATCGGCTCGTATATCATTCCCTCGGTGAATTGATGCAGCAGGGCATCCATGCGCTGGCCGTCCAGGCCCGCGCCCCGGGAGAACCCTGAGGCCTCGAAAACCCAAGCGATGCGCCGCCCTGGCGCCATTTTTTTAGCCTAGCTAGACACCCAATCCCATGAAGAAGTTTGTGCTTGCCGCCGCAGTTGCGGCCCTGACCGCTGCGCTCGTGCCCGTGACGGCCAGCGCGCAAAACATCACCACCGTCAACGGCAAGGCCGTGCCCAAGGCACGTGCCGACTCGCTCCTGAAGCAAGTCGCGTCCAATGGCCAGGGCCAGGCGATCACGCCGGAGCTGGAAGCCCAGGTCAAGGACGAAGTCGTGCTGCGCGAGATCTTCATCCAGGAAGCCGAAAAGCGTGCCATTCCCCAGTCGGCCGCCTACAAGGACCAGATGGAACAGGCTCGCCAGATGATCCTGATCCGCACCCTGTTCGACGACTTCAAGAAGAAGAACCCGGTCACGGACGCTGAAGCATCGGCCGAGTACGACAAGTACAAGGCCGCCAACGCCGGCCTTGAGTACCGTGCCCGTCACATCCTGGTCGAGAAGGAAGACGATGCCAAGGCCCTGATCGCCCAGATCAAGGCTGGCGCCAAGTTCGAAGAGCTGGCCACCAAGAACTCCAAGGACCCCGGTTCGGCAGCCAACGGCGGTGACCTCGACTTCGCCAACCCGAATGGCTACGTGCCCGAGTTCTCGCAAGCCATCAAGCTGCTGAAGAAGGGCGAGATGACCGAGACCCCGGTCAAGACGCAATTCGGCTACCACGTCATCCGCCTGGAAGACACCCGCGAAGCCACCTTCCCGGCCTTCGACGACGTCAAGGCCCAGCTGAAGCAGCGCATCGAACAGCAAAAGGTCGGCGCCTTCCAGCAAGAGCTGAAGAGCAAGGCCAAGACCGACTACAAGTGGAGCAAGTAAATCGGCTCGCCCCGAGGCGTTAAAAGCCTGGGATGACCTGAAGAAGCCCGCCTCTCGGCGGGCTTTCTTTTGGGTCCTTCACCGATCTGCGGTGAAGTCCACAAACGGCACTTTGCAGCCGTTCGCGTTGAAGCTCGTTCGCGCTGCCGAGGCCATCGGGTGAGGGCTTGTGCTCCTGTCCCCCGGACCGGGCTTCGCCCGATCCTCCTCCTTTACCTCGCCCAAACCCTCACCCGACACCCTCGGCCGAACCTGCGCATGCCACCAGGCGAAGGCCACAGTGGTGCGGGTCAGGACGGCAGTGGGTTTCCCGAAGCGAGGTAAAGGAGGAGGACCTGGCGCAGCCAGGGCCGGGGGACACGAGCGCAGGGGAACCCGCTGGCGGCCTGATCTTCGACCAACCGAGGAACAAGAAAACGAACGGCCGCAACGTGCCGGCAGGAGACATCCCCGGCGATCGGCGATGACCCTGCTTATTTACGCAGGCGCATCTGCCAATCTTGACTCCACCAGCCTGCCAGCCTCAATTCGCAGCTGCCTCTCACAGCGCTCGGCAATCTGGCGGTCGTGCGTGACCAGCACGAGCGTGGTGCCCGCTTCGCGGTTGAGCTCGAACATCAGCTCCATCACGGCGGCACCGGTGGCGTAGTCCAGACTGCCAGTGGGCTCGTCTGCCAACAACAGCGCCGGGCGCTGCACAAAGGCTCGCGCCAGCGCCACGCGCTGCTGCTCGCCACCCGAAAGCACGCGCGGATAGTGACCCAGGCGCTGACCGAGGCCGACGCGCTCCAGCATCGCCGTGGCCTGCGCGCGGGCATCACGAATGCCGCGCAGCTCCAGCGGCAGCATCACGTTCTCCAGGGCATTCAGATTGGCCAGCAGCTGAAAGCTCTGGAACACAAAGCCCAGCTCCCTGGCTCGCAATGCGGCGCGCTGATCTTCATCGAGCACGAACATGTCCTGCCCGCGCAGCCGCACCGTGCCGCTGGTGGGTTTGTCCAGGCCGGCGAGTATGGCCAGCAAGGTGCTCTTGCCCGAGCCCGATGCGCCGACGATGGCCACCGATTCCCGCGCCTCCAGCCGGAAGCTGATGTCATGCAGAATCGTCAGCTCGCCGGTGGCGTCGACCACCGATTTGCGGACATGGTCGACTTCGATGATGAATTCAGAAGACATGGGTGGTTTGGATGCTGATGCTCAAGCGGCGTGACTGGTTGCTGCACTGTAGCCTGTGGGCGGCCGCGCCGCTGGTAGTCGCCGCAGAAACGGAGAAGCGCATCGTAGTGCTGGGCGACAGCCTCTCGGCCGAATACGGCCTGGCCCGCGGCACTGGCTGGGTGGCGCTGCTGGAGCAAAGGCTCGCTGCGCAGAGAGTGAATGCCAAGGTCGTCAATGCGAGCATCAGCGGCGACACCACCTCGGGCGGCCGCTCGCGCCTGACCGCAGTCTTGAAGCAGCACAAGCCGTCGATTCTCGTGATCGAACTCGGTGGCAATGACGCGCTGCGCGGGCTGCCGATGGCGATGAGCAAGGACAACCTGCGCGCCATGACCCGCGCGGCCAAGGCGGCCGGCGCCAAGGTGCTCTTGCTGGGCATGCAGATGCCGCCCAACTATGGCGCGGCCTATGGGCGTGAATTTGCCGAAGTCTTCGAGCAGGTGGCCAAGGAAGAAAAGGCCGGCCTCGTTCCCTTCTTGCTCAAAGGCGTGGCCGACCGCGCGGATGCCGAGAGCTGGTTCCAGAGCGACCGCATCCATCCCTTGGCCCGGGCGCATCCCGTGATGCTGGACAACGTCTGGCCGGCGCTGAAGCCCCTGCTCTAGGGGCGACGGTTCAGCGCTCCTTCTCTTCCTTGCGGCCAGGCGGCCTGTTGCGGCTTTCGTCCTCGCGCTTGCGCTGCGGAGCGGCTTCGGGCGCCTGCGGGCGGGCGGGCTGAGGCATCTGCACCTGAGGCATGGCGGGCATGGGCTGCGGCGGGCGAGCCTCCGCCGGACGCGGCGGCGTCCAGGCGGGCTGGGTCGGGCGGTCTTCGCGCCTGTCCTCGCCACGGTCACGGCGCCAGCCACCGAACTGCGGCTGCTGCACTTGCGGTTGCTGCACTTGCGGCACCTGGACCTGGGGCACCTGAGGCACCTGCGGCGGCTGCACTTGCGGCAGCTGGGGCGCTTGAGGCTGCTGCACCGGCGGCTCGCGACGGTCGTCGCGCCGATCATCACGGCGCCAGCCTCGGCGGTCTTCGCCGCCCTGCTGGCCTTGGTCCTGCGGGCGGTAGTTGCCCCAGCGGTCCTCACGAGGTCCGGGCTGTTGCTGCTGGGTCGGCCGCGTCACTGGCGGCACAGGCGACACCTGCGGCTGGGCCGGAGCCTGCACGCTGCCCGGCTGCGGCACTGCCACCACCGGCGCCGGATTGCCCGGACGCGGCAGCTTGTCGCGCCAGGTCGGGCGGTCGTCGCGGTCGTCACGGTCAGCCCGGTCGCTGCGATCTGGCCCGCGGTTGCCACGGTCGCGCGGGTCGCGATGGTCCCGCTGCCCCACCCAGCTCGGCGGATCCACGCGCTGGCCGCGTCCCGGGCCGCCCTCGCCTCGCGACGGCGCCTGCACCACCGGCTGCACCGGGCCCATATCGGGCTTGTAGGGCTGCGGACGGCCACGCCACTGCTGCTCGTGCGGCAGCACGCTGATGGCGCCCACCACATCGCGGTTGCGATAGCGCGGCGAACCACCACCCACGCGCACATCGACATCCACGTTGATGCGGTTCACATAGTGCGGGCTGTGCTTGTAGCCGGGCACATAGGCTTCACGCGGGCCCAGCGGGAACCAGCCATGGCGCGGCGGCGGGCTGTGTCGGCCACCGCCGATGCTCACACCCACAGAGAAATTGCCGCCGCCCACCCAGGCCACCAGCGCCGGAGCAAACACCGGGCGGTTCACATAGCGCCCCGGCGCCCAGCACCAGCGGCCACGCACCTGCACCCAACGGCCATAGTGGAACGGGGCAAAGCCCCAGCGCGCGTCATCCACCCAGGTCCAGCCCCAGGGCCGCACCCAGGCCCAGCGGCCGTAGCGGTAGGGCGCCCAGTCGACGGCCAGTGCCAGCGGAAACCAGATCGCACCGTACTCATCATGCTGCTCCCAGCGGCCATGGCGGTCCAGGTCTTCCGCGCCGGTCATCTCGGACGAGACATAGCGGTTGACCGGACCATCGCCCTCGGATTCGCTCTGGGCCACGGCCCAGTCGCCGAAGAAATCGCGCTCGATGCGCTGGCGCTCGACACGGGGGCCATTGCCCCACCAGAACTCGGCTTGCTCACCACCGCTCAGGAGCGTGGGCATGCCGTCGCCCCTGGGTTCGAAGCGGAGCTGGCCCAGCCAGGCATAGGCGCGGCTGCCGCGCTCCAGCTGGTCGACCCGGTACAGGCCTTCGCGCTCGAAGGCGAAGCGGCCCTCGCGGGTCAGGATGCGGGTCTCGGCGACGTTCTCGCGCGAGCGAAGCCGCATGGCAAGCTGGCCGCGAGCGAGCAGCAGCTCCACGGCCTCGTCGTCCAGGCGGCTGAATTCAAGATCGGCGCGCTCATCCAGCCAGATGCTGGTGGAGCCGATGCGCAGGGTGACACGGGCGCCGTTGTCGGTGCGCAGCCGGTCGCCTTCGGTGATGGGCTGGTTGCGTTCGACCTTCTGCCACTCCTTGTCTTCGACATCGAAGAGCCAGGCTTCGCCGACCACGTCGGCCACCCGGCCCACCCGCCCGGGCGGGTCTGCATAGGCAGACTTGAAGGCCAGCAGCAGGCTGGCAAACATCAAGAGCAGGAAGAAGGGAATCAGTCGGCTGCTGCTGTTCTTCTGTACGTGGCTGGCCATGGGCGCTCCTCGGTCGGTCAAGCCTGAACGCGGCAGCGCAGGCAGTCGCTGACCGGGTTACAGACCATTACGACAAATCAATCTTCGTCGGCACTGGGGTCGAGTTCGGGGAACAGCACGCTGGTGTAGCCAAACCTCGTGAAGTCCCGCACCCGCATCGGGTACAGCAGGCCTTGCAGATGATCGCACTCATGCTGGACCACCCGGGCATGAAAGCCCTCCGCCTCGCGCAGGATCGGCTCACCGTCCAGGCCGAAGCCTTCGTAGCGGATGCGCGTGGCGCGCGGCACCACGCCGCGCAGGCCCGGCACCGAGAGGCAGCCTTCCCAGCCCTCTTCCTCTTCGTCAGTCAGCGGCGTGATGCTCGGATTCAGGAGGATGGTCTGGGGCACGGCCGGCGCGTCCGGATAGCGCTCGCTGCGCTGGAATCCGAAGATGACCAGTCGCAGGTCCACGCCGATCTGCGGTGCCGCCAGCCCGACGCCCCTGGCAGCGGCCATGGTGTCGAACATGTCGGCCACCAGCTCGCGCAGGGCGGGCGTGCCAAACTCCGTAACATTCCGGGCCACGCGCAACAGCCGCGGGTCACCCATCTTCAAGATTTCTCTGACGGCCATGCGCCGGATTCTACGAAAGCAGCCATGCAGCCGGATTTTGTCGAGGACCTGGGCAATGGCATCTACGCCATCGACACGGCCTTCCAGCGCGACCACTTCGACGCCGCCTATCTGATGGTCGAGAACGGCCGCGCCGCCTTCATCGACACCGGCACCAACCACGCGGTGCCGCGCCTGCTGGCGGCCCTGGCATCACTGGGCCTGGGTGTCGAGGCGGTCGACTGGGTCATTCCGACCCATGTGCACCTGGACCATGCCGGCGGCGTGGGTCTCCTGATGCAGTCGCTGCCGAATGCACGCCTGCTGGTGCACCCCCGCGGTGCACGTCACCTGATCGATCCAAAGGCGCTCTATCTCGGTGCGCTGGCGGTCTATGGCGAAGAGGAAATGCAGCGCAGCTACGGGCAGCTGCGCGGCGTGCCGGCCGAGCGGGTGGATGAGAGCTTTGACGGACAGACCGTCTCGCTGGGCGGCCGCGAGCTGCTGCTGATCGACACTCCCGGCCATGCCCGCCACCACCATTGCATCTGGGATGCAAGGACACGCGGCTGGTTCACCGGCGATACCTTCGGCCTGTCCTACCGTGAATTCGACACCGCCGCCGGCCCCTGGGTGCTGCCCACCAGCACGCCGGTGCAGTTCGAACCGCAAGCCCTGAAGGCCTCGATCACGCGGATGATGAGTTACGGCCCCTGGCAGATGTTCCTGACCCATTACAGCCGCGTCGGCGACGTGGGCCGGCTGGCGGCCTCGCTGCATGCGCAGATCGACGCGATGGTGGCGCTGGCCCTGCCCTTGAAAGCCGACCCCGAGCGCCATGAGAAGCTGAAGCTAGGCCTCTCAGAGCACTACCTCGAGGAACTGCGCCGACATGGCTGCGCCTTGCTGCCGGAGCGTCAGCTTGAATTGCTGGCCATGGACATCGAGCTGAATGCCCAGGGCCTGGCCGTCTGGCTCGACAAGCGCGCCACCTGATCAGACGTCCAAACCCAGCTCCTGGATCTTGCGGGTGATCGTGTTGCGACCGATGCCGAGCTTCTGCGCGGCTTCGATCCGGCGGCCGCGCGTGATGTCCAGCGCAGTCAGGATCAGGCTGGCCTCGAAACGCCGCGTCAGTTGATCCCAGACATCGGGCTCACCGGCCAGCAAGAGCCTGCGGGCCTCGCGGGCCATTTCGGTGACCCAGACTTCGGGGCCGCTGCCGACGCTGGCAGCGCTGACCGTGCCCGCCGATGGCGCGAAGCCGCCTGACGCAGCGGCCGGAGCGCTCTCGCCCATGGGCGCAGAAGACGCGGCAGGCATCACCACGCCCAGCAGCTCCTGCGGCAGGTCCTTGGCCTCAACCACCTGACTCGGCGCCATGACGCTGAGCCAGTGGCAGATGTTCTCCAGCTGCCGGACATTGCCCGGGAAGTCGAAGTTCTCCAGGCGCGAGAGCGCAGCGTCCGACAGCCGCTTGGCCTCGACACCCAGCTCCGTGGCACTGCGCTGCAGGAAGTAGCGCGCCAGCACCGGAATGTCTTCGCGGCGCTCACGCAAGGCTGGCAGGCGCAGCCGGATCACGTTCAGGCGGTGGAACAGGTCTTCGCGGAAGGCGCCCAGCCGCACCCGCTCTTCCAGGTTCTGGTGCGTGGCCGCGATCACGCGCACATTGCTGCGCAGCGGGCTGTGGCCGCCAACCCGATAGAACTGGCCGTCGGACAAGACGCGCAGCAAACGGGTTTGCAGGTCCAGCGGCATGTCGCCGATCTCGTCCAGGAACAGCGTGCCGCCATCGGCCTGCTCGAAGCGACCGCGCCGGGTGGCCTGAGCGCCGGTGAAGGCGCCGCGCTCATGGCCGAAGAGCTCGCTCTCCAGCAGGTCTTTCGGAATGGCCGCGGTGTTGATCGCCACGAACGGGCCTTCGGCGCGCGGGCTGTGCTTGTGCAGCGCGCGCGCAACCAGCTCCTTGCCCGAGCCCGACTCACCGGTGATCAAGACCGTCACATGGCTTTGCGACAGGCGGCCGATGGCGCGGAACACGTCCTGCATCGCAGGCGCCTGGCCCAGCATCTCGGGCAGTTGCGCGGCCTGCTCCTCGGCCACCGCTTCGCGCAGGCTCTCTTCCTGTGCGCGGCGGATCAGCTCCACGGCTCGCGGCAGGTCGAAGGGCTTGGGAAGATATTCAAAGGCCCCCCCCTGGAAGGCGGCGACCGCGCTGTCCAGGTCGGAGTAGGCGGTCATGATGATGACCGGCAGCGTGGGATGCTGCTCGCGCACCTTGGCCAGCAGGTCCAGGCCCGAGCCACCCGGCATGCGGATGTCCGACACCAGCACCTGCGGGCTGTCGGTCTCCAGCGCCGTGAGCAGGTCGCGCGTGTTGCTGAAGCTGCGCACCGGCATGCCCTCGCGGCTCAGTGCCTTCTCGAGCACGAAGCGGATCGAGTGGTCGTCGTCAACAACCCAGATAGATTTCATTCAGCGCCTCTTCCGCCGTCAGGGCAGTGGCAAGGTAATTCGAAAATCGGTCCGGCCCGGTTCGCTCTCGCAGTCGATCATGCCCTGGTGCTGTTGGGCGATCGTCTGCGCCAGCGTGAGGCCAAGCCCTGAACCGCCATCGCGCCCCGACACCAGGGGGAAGAAGATGCGATCTCGGATCTCGGCCGGCACACCGGGGCCGTTGTCTTCCACATGCAATTCCAATGCCAAGCGCCAGCGCTGCTTGCCGATGGTCACTTGGCGCGCGACTCTCGTGCGCAAGGTGATACAGGCATCGCCCACAGCGATGCGCGGCTGCAGGGCCAGCGCCGCGTTCTGGACGATGTTGAGCACCGCCTGGATCAGCTGCTCGCGGTCGCCGCGGAAGTCGGGCAGCGAGGTGTCGTAGTCGCGGACGATGGCCAGGCCGCGCGGAAACTCCGCCAGCACCAGGGCCCTCACCCGTTCGCAAACCTCGTGAATGTTCACGTCCACCACCACCTGGGCGCGCCGGTGCGGGGCGAGCAAGCGGTCCACCAGGCTCTGCAGCCGGTCCGCCTCGTGCACGATCACCTGCGTGTATTCGGCCAGCTCGTCCCACAGCTCGGTACCTTGCAGCTCCATGGCCAGCAACTGCGCGGCACCACGGATGCCGCCGAGCGGATTCTTGATTTCATGGGCCAGGTTGCGCACCAACTCCTTGGTCGCCTGCACCTGATCCAGCGTGCGCTCCTCGCGGTCCTGGCGCATCTGCTGTTCGTTCTCGATCAGCTCCACCAGCACCAAGGCCTGACCCTCAATCTGGCTGACGATGACCTGCACCGGCAGGGGCTCTTCGTTGCGCTGCTGATGCTGGGGATTGCGGCGCAGGTGCGCGTCGAAGCGGCTGCTGGAATAGGCGTTGCGGGCTACGCCGGCCACCGCCTCGCGCAGATGCGAGGCATCGACCAGCCAGTCATAGAGATTGCCGTGGACGACCGCGCGGCGCGAGAGCCGCATGACGTTCTCGAACGCAGCATTGGCAAACAGGCATTCGCCGTCAGGCTGGATCACGGCCACCATGGTAGCCAGCAAGTCGAAGCCAGCGAACTGCGACTCCAGGCCGCGTGGGTTCGTGCTCATCGGACTGCTCCTGCAAGCGGCCGCGGCCGCCGAGTCAAGGCAGCTTGCTGATCTCGCGCTTGAGCGCCTCGATGTCGGCTTCCTGACGCGTGATGCTGGCCTTCAGCTCGGCCACACGGTCCAGATATTTCTGGTAGTTGCGCTCTTCGCCACGACGCTCTGGCGTGCCGTTGTTGTACTCGGCACGCAGCTCCGACAACTTGGACTCGGCATTGCGCAACTCGGCCTGCAGCACCGAGCGCCGCTCGCTGTCGCGGCCGCGTTGCTGTTGCGACTCGACCTTGCTCTCGTTCGGCCGCGCATTGCTGCTGACTGTGCCGCTGGCAGGCGGTGCCGGCCGGCGCGCCGGTTGCAGCACCGTGATGGGCGCGCCCTCGATGGTGCGGCAGCCCTTCTCTTGCGCTTCCTTCGCGCTCAGGGCATCGGTGTACAGCACCGGCGGGCCGGGGCAGCGATAGACGATGGTCTGAGCGCTGGGCTCGCCAAGCAGGGCCAACAGCAGAGCCGGCAACAGGTACCGGGCAGCTCGCAGATGAATGCTCATGAGGGCGATTGTGGCGCATGAATGTAAAAGGGACGGCCAAGACCGTCCCTTTGTCTGTATCAGCCGGTTTGGCTGGGGCTCACTGCCATTACAGGCTGTAGTACATGTCGTATTCGACCGGGTGCGTTGCCATGCGGAAGCGGGTCACTTCCTGCATCTTCAGGTCGATATAGGCATCGATGAAGCTGTCGGTGAACACGCCACCCTTGGTCAGGAAGGCGCGGTCCTTGTCCAGGTACTCCAGGGCCTGATCCAGGCTGTGGCAGACGGTCGGGATCTTCGCGTCTTCTTCCGGCGGCAGGTGGTACAGATCCTTGGTGGCGGCTTCGCCCGGGTGGATCTTGTTTTCGACGCCGTCCAGGCCCGCCATCAGCAGTGCTGCGAAGCACAGGTACGGATTGGCCGAAGGATCGGGGAAGCGCGCTTCGACGCGGCGGCCCTTGGGGTTGGCCACGTAGGGGATGCGGATCGAGGCCGAGCGGTTCTTGGCCGAGTAGGCCAGCTTCACCGGGGCTTCGAAGCCAGGCACCAGACGCTTGTACGAGTTCGTACCCGGGTTGGTGATGGCGTTCAGCGCGCGAGCATGCTTGATGATGCCGCCGATGTAGTACAGGGCGAAGTCGGACAGGCCTGCATAGCCGTCGCCAGCGAACAGGTTCTTGCCGTCCTTCCAGACCGACTGGTGAACGTGCATGCCGGAACCGTTGTCGCCAACGATGGGCTTGGGCATGAAGGTGGCGGTCTTGCCGTAGGCATGGGCCACGTTCTGCACCACGTACTTCTGCAGCTGGGTCCAGTCGGCGCGCTGCACCAGCGAGCTGAACTTGGTGCCGATTTCCATCTGGCCGGCGTTGGCCACTTCATGGTGATGCACCTCGACCGGGATGCCCAGCTGTTCGAGGATCAGGCACATTTCCGAGCGCATGTCCTGGCCGGCGTCGACCGGGGGCACGGGGAAGTAGCCGCCCTTGACGGTGGGGCGGTAGCCGCTGTTACCGTGCTCGTACTCCTTGCCGGTGTTCCAGGCAGCTTCTTCGCTTTCGATCTTGAAGAAGCAGCCGGACATGTCATTGCCCCAGCGGATCGAGTCGAAGATGAAGAATTCGGGTTCCGGACCGAAATAGGCGGTGTCGCCCAGGCCGGAAGACTTCAGGTAGGCCTCGGCGCGCTTGGCCAGCGAACGCGGGTCGCGCTCATAGGCCTTGCCGTCGGTGGGGTCGATCACGTCGCAGGACAGGATCAGGGTCGGCTCTTCGAAGAAGGGGTCGATATTGGCCGTGTTCGGGTCCGGGATCAGCAGCATGTCGGAGGCTTCGATGCCCTTCCAGCCGGCGATCGACGAACCGTCGAATGCATGACCCGACGTGAACTTGTCTTCGTCGAAGTGGGAAACCGGCACGGACACATGCTGTTCCTTGCCACGGGTATCGGTGAAGCGGAAGTCGACGAACTTGACTTCGTTTTCCTTCACCATCTTCATCACGTCGGCGACGGTCTTGGCCATCAATAGCTCCTGCTGCAGTAGGTTCAATGTGGAATTCGGCGAGCGCGTGGGCGCTACGGGGTATTACTTAGCAGTTTGTGTGCCAACACCATGACAAAACCGCTGTTGGCCGCCTGCCTCTGGTGCACAGGCGCTGCGAGGCCGCATTATGCGCCGCGACGGGGCCGACGATCAGGGTTTACGCACCTCCGAAGTGCACCACGCGCCAACGTAGGGCACCAAAATGGCGCCTGACGTAGCACCAAATTGGCGCAACATTTCAGCTCAGTGGCGTGAGCACTTCGAGCTCCACCGGCGGTGGTGGCGGCGCAGGCGGCACTGCGGCCGCGCGCAGCTGCTGCAAGGCGGCCAGCGCATAGTGGGCGAACCAGGCGGTCGAGAAGGCGAAGACCAGCATGTAGAGCCAGATCGTCACCAGGATCAGGAACGGCGCCAGCACCACCGCCATCACGCCCAGGGCCCAGATGAAGGCCGGCGCCGCGCCCAGATAACCGGTGATCACGCCAATGGCCAGCAGTGGCCCGCGATGCGCCTGCAGCAGTTGCCGGCGCTCCTCGGCCGAGGCATGGGCTGCCAGCACGTCGAAGCTGAAGATCTTGAAGCTCAGCCAGCCCCAGATCAGCGGCGGCAGGATCAGGATCACCGGCGGTATCAGCCAGAAAGGCATGCTGACGACGAGCGCGCCCAAGGCCAGCAAGGTAGCGCCCAGCGCGATGAACACGCCCTGGATCAGGCCGCCGCCCTGCTTCTTCTCGAGGGTCGGGAAGCGCCTGGCCGCCACCAGGCCCACGATGGCCTGCGTCATGCACAGCGCGACCAGGAGGAGGCTCATGAGCACGATCACCGGCAACACCATGGCCAGAACGACCAGCGGCGCCAGCGCGCTGCGGAAGCCGCCGGCGCCCATGGCGTCCAGCCATTGCAGCAGGCTTTCGACCAGCTTCCATTGCTCGAGCGTGGCACGCACACCGGCGACCGAAGCCTCCCAGCCGAAATACATGAAGACGCCGCTGAGCAGCGCCACCACCAGCAAGGGCAGGAGCGACAGCCCGATCACCTTGGGGTGCAGGCAGTAGGCGGCCGCGCGCCAGAAAGAGTCGCCCAGTCGGCTCATATGTTCCAAAGCTGCTCTCCTGCGCTTGTCTTGCTGGCTGGCCAGCTGTTCAGCCTCGGCCGGCCAGGCGCTTCAAGCCCAGCCACTGCTGGGCCCAGAAGCCGCGGCCGTAGTCGCGCCCGCCCTCTTCGGGCAGCTGGTCGCGCACGCCGGTGGCATCGTATTGCAGCTTGAAGTCGGCCGTGCCGAAGACGATGTCCCAGAGCGGGAACAGCACTGCGAAGTTGTGGCCGCCCAGCGTGCCACGGCCGCCCGACTCGTGGCCTATGCCGATTGAGTGATGGCGGCGATGGAAACGCGGGCTCACCAGCACGCGCTCCAGCACGGCACCAAACCAGATCCGCGCATTGGCATGCTGCAGGCTTTCCATCAACTGCGAGATCGCCACCAGGGCCACGAACTGCCCCGGGCCCACGCCGATCAGGCGCGCCACCAGCACAAAGGCGGCGTCGATCAGCACATCGTCCAGCAGGTGGTTGCGGTTGTCGCTCCACAGCGTCATCTGGCGCTGGCTGTGATGCAGCGAATGCAGGGACCACCACCAGTTGAAGGAATGCTGCGCGCGGTGCAGCCAATACATGAGCAAGTCGAACACCAAGAGGTAGAGCAGGAAGCTCACCATCGGCTGGTCAGTCACGCCGGGCCAGAGACCGTCGAGCTGCCAGGTCGGCACTCCCAGCATGCGCATCTCGCCGGACAGGGCATCAAAGATCGGGTCCAGGCTGAAGAACATCGCCAGCCGGAACAGCCCCAGGCGATGGATGAGCGTGTAGAGGATGTCGACCCGCACGGCCGCGCGGTCGCTCACCGCCTCGACCGGTCGCCAGCGTTCCAGCGCGCGCAAGACGGTCAGCATCACGGCGATCTGCAAGAGGCCGACCAGCAGCCAGCCGGTGGCCTCGTAGGCGTCTTCCAGGCGGGCGCCCAGGCCGATGCCGAACACGAGAGGCTGGACCAGCGACTCGAACAGCCATTGCTGGGCTTCGCCGAAAAGCTCGACCAGCTTGTCGATCATGGCAACTCCAGCGGCTTGTTCATCACGGCCGCAAAGCCGGGATGCTCGCGCATCGCCGCGAAGCACATGCCCTTGTCGATCAGGCCCTTCATCAGCGGCTCCAGCACGGCGGGCGCCCAGGCGTCCTGGCGTTGCCAGATGCCCAGGTGGGCCATCAGGATATCGCCCGGCCGGATGTCGCGCAGTGCGCGTTCCAGCAAGTGGGCATTCGGATAGCGGTCGCTGGGCAATTCATCGCCGAGAAAACCGGCCGGGCTCCACAGCACCGCGGTGAAGCCGCAGGCCTGGGCGGCCGCAAGCAGCGCGGGCGAGGTCTTGCCGGCCGGTGGACGGAAGATCGGCGACATCGCCTTCCCCGTCATTGCCTGAAAGCGCTGGGCCGGCTTGCGCAGGCCTTCGCAGTACTGCGCGGCCGTCAGCTCGCGGATGCGTGGCTTCTCGATGCCAGCCGCAGTGCGCACCTTGAAACGGCCATCGGGCAGGTCCGCCAGCCAGGTGTCGTGCTCCCAGGTGTGCGAGCCGAAGTCATGGCCCTCGGCTGCACGCGCGCGCCACCACGGCGCCCATTCCTCGTCCAGCGTCTTGCCGCCACTCTGTGTCGGCTCATTGGCCAGGAAAAAGGTGGCACGGGCGTCATAGCGCTTGAGCAGCTCAGCCACCAAGGGCGCCACGCCCATGTGGCCGGTGTCGAAGCTCAGGTAGACCGGCTTGCTGCAGCTCGGCGCGGCCTGCGCCGCGGCTTGCCCCAGCAGCAACGCTGCAATGATCAGGCGACGAAGTTTCACTGGCGGGGCATGTGGTCCAGGGTCCAGACGCCGTGCGGCGACTTGCCCACCACCACCTGCTTCACGACCTTGCGTGTGCTCATGTCGATCATGGTGAGCTTGCGCGCCCAACGTGAGGTGACGAGCAGCGTCTTGCCGTCCGGCAGGATCTCCATATCGTCCGGGCCGCCGGGGCCGGGCAAGGTGTCGACCACCGTGAAGCTCTGCAGGTCGATCTTGCTGATGTTGTTGGCCGCGCGGTTGCTGACCAGCACATGGCGCTTGTCCCCAAAGGCGCGGAAGCTGTGCGCGCCATTGCCGGTTGGAATGCGCTTGACCAGCTTGGGTGCGGCACCGGTCACGTCATAAACCTCGACCAGCTTGTCGCCGGTCAGCGCCACCAGCAGGTGCTTGTCGTCGGGCGTCAGGTAGATGTCGGCCGGCATCTTGCCGACCGGAACTTTCCAGCGCGGGGCCAGGGTCGTCAGGTCGATCGCGGTCAGCTCATCGCTGTCCTGCAGGCTCGCATAGACCACCGTGCTCTTGGTGTCGATGAACAGGTGGCTGGGTGTCTTGGGCGCCGGGATGCGCTTGACCAGGAAAAGTGGCTGCTCAGCGTTCTGCGGCTGCCAGCGGTACAGCGCAATATGGTCCAGCCGGTTGCCAGCGGTGATGAACCACTTCATGTCGGGCGAGAAGCGAAGGTGGTAGGGGTCGGTGACCTTGCGGATCACGCGCTGCACCTCGGCCGTCTTGGGGTCGATGAAGGTCAGCGAATCCCCGAGCGCATTGGCCACCACCATGGACTTGTCGTCAGGCGTCAGGTAGAGGTGATGCGGCTCCTTGCCGGTGGGGATGCGCTTGACCTGCTTGAACGTGACCGGATCAATGACGCTGATGTCGGCATCGAGCGAATTCAGGACAAAGATCGGGTGGGGCGCGGCCTGGGCAGCACCGGCAGCCAGTGCCAGGGCAGCAACGGCGCAGAAACGGGAGAACATCAGGAAATCCTCGAGGCGGACGATGGGCGACTGGCGCCAGTGTAGAGGGCCGGCTGGCGCCGGCCCTTGACCTCACACACTATTCGTTGTCGCCGCCGAGGATGCCGCCCAGCAGGCCGCCGGTCGCGAAGCCACCCAGCACCGAGCCCTCCTCGCGGCTGCCACCGCGCTGCGGCGCGGCCGCGAAGATGCGCGAAGCCAGGCGCGAGAACGGCAGGCTCTGCAGCCAGATCTCGCCCGGGCCGGTCATCTTGGCCAGGAACAGACCTTCGCCGCCGAACAGCGCGGTCTTGATCTTGCCGACGTACTGGATCTCGAAGTTCACATTGGGCGTGTAAGCCACCACACAGCCGGTGTCGACCATCACGGTCTGGCCGGGCTGCAGCGTGCGGCGCACCACGGTGCCGCCGGCGTGCACGAAGGCCAGGCCATCGCCCTCGAGCTTCTGCATGATGAAGCCCTCGCCACCAAAGAAGCCGACGCCCAGCTTCTGCTGCAAGGCAATCCCGAGGCTCACGCCGCGCGCGGCGCAGAGGAAAGCATCTTTCTGGCAGATCAGCATGCCGCCGAGCTGGCGCAGGTCCATCGGCAGGATCTTGCCCGGGTACGGTGCGGCAAAGGCCACGCGCTGCTTGCCGGAGCCGGTGTTGGTGTAGACCGTCGTGAACAGCGATTCACCGGTGATCAGGCGCTTGCCGGCGCCCAGCAGCTTGCCCAGGAAACCGCCCTGGTTGGCCGAGCCGTCGCCGAACAGCGTGTCCATGCTGATGCTGGCATCCATGAACATCATGCTGCCGGCCTCGCCGATGGCTGCTTCGCCCGGGTCCAGTTCGACCTCGACGAACTGCATCTCCGCGCCCTTGATCTCGTAGTCCACCACATCCATTGCCATTGCTCTCTCCAGTAAGCAGTTCAATGGGCGGCATCCTACCCAAAACCACCGCGCCTGCTCCCTATACTCGCCGCATGAGCGAACCCGAGCTGCCGGCGCTGAAGCCCGGCGACAGCTATGTGCAGTCCTTCGCCCGCGGCCTGGCGGTGATACGCGCTTTCAGCGCCGCAGCACCGCGGCAGACGCTCACCGAAGTGGCCAAGCGCTGCGGCCTGAGCCGGGCCGGCGCGCGCCGCATCCTGCTGACGCTGGAGTCGCTCGGCTATGTGAAGCTGGATGGCCGCCTGTTCTATCTCACGCCCAAGACGCTCGACCTGGGCTTTGCTTACCTGAGCTCGCAGCCGCTGTGGCATCTTGCCGAGCCGGCGATGCAGGCGCTGACCGCCGAGCTGCAGGAGTCCTGCTCGGCCGCCGTGCTGGACGGCGAAGACATCGTCTACGTGCTGCGCGTGCCGGCACGCAAGATCATGAGCATCAACCTGGGCCTGGGCAGCCGCCTGCCGGCCTGGTGCACCTCGATGGGCCGCGTGCTGCTGGGTGCCCTGCCCGAGCATGAGCTGGAAATGCGGCTGGCCAGGCTGCAGATCACCCGCAACACGGCGCACACGGTGGCCGATGTGGACCAGCTGCGCGAGCGCATCCACCAGGCCCGCAAGCAGGGCTGGAGCCTGATCAATCAGGAGCTGGAAGACGGCCTGATTTCACTGGCCGCGCCCATCACCGACCGCAGTGGCCAGGTCATAGCCGCCTTGAACATCGGCGCACAGGTCAACCGCATGCCGCCCGAGGCGCTGCTGGAGCGCGGCCTACCGAAGCTGCTTGCCGCAGCGCAGAGCATCTCCGGTCTGCTGGCCTTGAAATCCTGACAGGCCGACCGGGACCGTGGTGATCCTGGATCGCCAATGAAGAAGCGGCCCGAAGGCCGCTATTTGCCGAGAGAGCCCTTGGCTCAACCCATGTGCAGGCCGCCGTTGCAGCTGAAGTCTGCGCCGGTGGTGAAGCCCGACTCCTCACCCGCCAGCCAGGCCACGACCGAGGCGATTTCCTCCGGCGTGCCCAGGCGCTTGATCGGGATCGAGGCAACGATCTTCTCCAGCACGTCGGGGCGCACGGCCTTGACCATGTCGGTGCCGATATAGCCCGGGCTCACGGTGTTCACCGTCACACCCTTGCTGGCCACTTCCTGCGCCAGCGCCATCGTGAAGCCGTGCATGCCGGCCTTGGCAGCCGAATAGTTGGTCTGGCCGAACTGGCCCTTCTCGCCGTTGACCGAAGAGATGTTGATGATGCGGCCCCAGCCCTTGTCGAGCATGTCCTCGATCACCTGCTTGGTGACGTTGAACATCGAGTTCAGGTTGGTGTTCATCACCGCATCCCAGTCGGCGCGGCTCATCTTGCGGAACATGCCGTCACGCGTGATGCCGGCGTTGTTCACCAGCACGTCGACCGGACCATGCTCGGCCTTGACCTTGGCAAAGGCCGCCACGGTCGAATCCCAGTCGGCCACGTTGCCGACCGAGGCGTAGAAGGTATAGCCCAGCGCGCTCTGTTCAGTCAGCCACTTGTCGTAGTCGCGGCTCGGGCCGCAGCCGGCGATGACCGTGAATCCGTCCCGGTGCAGGCGCTGACACATCGAGGTTCCGATGCCGCCCATGCCGCCGGTCACATATGCAATCTTCTTGCTCATCGCTTGTCTCCTGTCTATGCCCTGAGGGCTATTTCTATGCATTTGCAGGCTCCCGCAAGCCGCCGCGGCGGTCAAGCGGGTCCGCCCCTATTTCTGTTGCTCAGCGCTCGACCGTGAGCGCCACGCCCATGCCGCCGCCGATGCACAGCGAGGCGATGCCCTTCTTGGCGTCACGGCGCTGCATCTCATGCAGCAGCGTCACCAGGATGCGGCAGCCGGAGGCGCCGATCGGGTGGCCCAGCGCAATGGCGCCGCCGTTCACGTTCACCTTGCTCGTATCCCAACCCATCTGCTGGTGCACGGCACAAGCCTGGGCCGCGAAGGCCTCGTTGATCTCGAGCAGGTCCAGGTCCTGCGGCTTCCAGCCGGCACGCTCCAACGCCTTGCGGGCCGCGGGCACCGGGCCCATGCCCATGGTGGCCGGGTCGAGCCCGGCCGAGGCGTAGCTGGCGATGCGGGCCAGCGGCTTCAGGCCCAGGGCCGCGGCCTTGGCCGCACTCATCACAACAACGCCGGCGGCGCCGTCGTTCAGGCCCGAGGCATTGCCGGCGGTCACGCTGCCGGCCTTGTCGAAGGCGGGGCGCAGGCCAGCCAGTACTTCGGCCGTGCTCTTGCGGTTGATGAACTCATCGGCGTCGAAAGAGATGGCGTCGCCCTTCTTCTGCGCAATCGAGACCGGCACGATCTCGTCCTTGAAGCGGCCGGCTTCCTGGGCCGCTGCGGCCTTCAGCTGCGAACCCAGCGCCAGCTCATCCTGCATCGCGCGGCTGATGCCGAATTCCTTGGCCACGTTCTCGGCCGTGATGCCCATGTGGTACTGGTTGTAGACGTCCCAGAGGCCGTCCACGATCATGGTGTCGACCATCTTCCAGTCGCCCATGCGCTGGCCGTCGCGCGAGTTCGGCAGCACGTGGGGCGAAAGGCTCATGCTCTCCTGGCCACCGGCGATGACGATCTCGCTGTCACCGTCGCGGATGGCTTGCGCCGCCAGCATCACGGCCTTCAGGCCCGAGCCGCAGACCTTGTTGATGGTCATGGCCGGCACCGTGTTGGGCAGGCCGGCCTTGATGACGGTCTGGCGGGCCGGGTTCTGGCCCGAGCCGGCGGTCAGCACCTGGCCAAGAATGACTTCACCGATCTGGCTGCCTTCCAGGCCGCTGCGGCGCAGCAGTTCTTTCACCACCGTGGCACCCAGCTCGGGCGCTGGTGTCTTGGCCAAGGTGCCGCCGAATTTGCCGATGGCGGTGCGGGCCGCGGCGACGATGACGATGTCGGTACTCATGAATGTCTCCTGAACGATCTGGCAATCAAGCCTTCTGCTTCACGTAGCGACCGGGTGCAGGCTCGATGGCCTTGTACTTGCGGCTGCCCGCGGTCTTGGGCGCGGCCTTCTTGGGGCCGGCGTGGCTGGCCAGCCAGGTGGACCAGTCGGTCCACCAGCTGCCCGGATGCTCGGTGGCTGCATCCAGCCAATCCTGCGCCTTCTTGGGGAAGGTGTTGCCCTTGCCCACCCAATGGCTGCGCTTGCCCTTGGCCGGCGGATTGATCACGCCGGCGATATGACCCGAGGCGCCCAGCATGAAGCGCTTCTTGCCGCTGAACACCTGCGTTGAACGGTAGGCCGCATCCCAGGGCACGATATGGTCTTCGCGCGAGCCGTAGATGTAGACCGGCGCCTCGATCTTGCTGAGGTCGAGCTGCTCGCCACACACCGTCAGCTTTCCCGGCAGCTTCAGCTCGTTCTGCAGGTAGGTGTGGCGCAGGTACCAGCAATAGAAGGGGCCCGGCAGATTGGTCGAATCGCCATTCCAGTACAGGAGGTCGAACGGTGGCGGCGCCTCGCCTTTCAGGTAGTTGCCGACCACATAGTTCCAGACCAGGTCGTTGGGCCTGAGGAAGCTGAAGGTCGTGGCCAGTTCCTTGCCGGCCAGCAGACCCGGGCCCTGCGGCGCATTCGGGCCCAATGTGTTCTCACGCATCTCGACCGACAGCTCGTCGATGAAGATGTCGAGGATGCCGTTGCTCTCGAAATCGATCAGCGTGGTGAGCAGGGTCAGGCTGGCCGCCGGCTGCTCGCCTCGCGCCGCCAGCACGCCCAAGGCGGTGGCGAGGATGGTGCCGCCAACGCAGAAGCCCAGGGCGTTGATCTGCTCGCTGCCGCCGATTTCCTGCACCACCCGGATGGCCTGGATCGCGGCTTTCTCGATGTAGTCGTCCCAGGTCCAGGCCTTGCAGCTCTCGTCCGGATTGCGCCAGCTGACCACGAAGACCCGATGGCCCTGGCTCACGGCGTAGCGGATCAGGGAGTTCTCTGGCTGCAGGTCGAGGATGTAGAACTTGTTGATGCAGGGCGGCACCAGCAGGAAAGGCCTGGCGTGCACCTGCGGGGTGAGCGGCTTGTACTCGATCAGCTGGAACAGCTCGTTCTCGAACACCACGCTGCCCTCAGTCGTGGCGACATTGCGGCCGACCTCGAAGGCGCTCTCATCCGTCTGCGAAACATGGCCGCGCTGGATGTCGGCAAACAGCTGTTGCACGCCCTTGGCAATGCTCTCGCCCTTGGTCTTCAGCGCCAGGGCCTGGGCCTCGGGATTGAGCGCGAGATAGTTGCTCGGCGCTGCGGCATCCACCCATTGCTGGACAGCGAAGCGAATGCGTGCCTTGGTCTTCTCATCGCCTTCGACCTTCTCTGCCAGCTCCATCAAGGTGCGCGCATTGAGCAGGTAGAGCTGGGCGGTGAAGGCGCCGGCCGGATTGCTGGCCCAGGCCAGGTCGGCGAAACGACGGTCGGGCAGCGGCTTGGCTTCGGGGAGGCTCAGGCTGCGGTTCCACAGCTCGGTGGCCTGCTGCAGATAGGACTGCTGCATCTGCTGCAGGGCATCGACCGGTATCTGCAGCCCGGCCAGCGACTTCATCGCCTCGCCCAAGCCCGCCATGGCGGCCATTGGATCCTGCGGCGCCTCAGCTTCAGTGCTGGCGCCCTTGCTGTTCTTCTTGCTCATATGTCTCCTGGTCATCGCCGATCATCAGGCAAGAAGCTTGCCACAGCGACCCAGCCGCTGTTGTACGCTGCTTTACTTACCTTGCTATGACACCGCATGTACATCGTTGCAATCGCCTGGGCCTTCGTCGTCCTGCTCATGGCCCTGACTGAAGCCACCAGCAGCCAGGGCACCGTGATCGGCGCCTTCTTCACGCTCCTGCTCTATGGCGTGCTGCCGCTCTCCATCGTGCTCTACCTGATGGGAACACCATCCCGCCGCGCAGCGCGCCGCAAGGCCGAGACCCAGGAACCGGCAGCATCACAGGAGCCGGATGGCAGCGACCATGCGGCCGGCGAGCGGCTCATGCCGGAACGAAAAGAACCGTGAGGGCTCGCTGCGCGTGCACCAGTGGCCGCCACTGACTTTCGTCAAGCCGACCCGCTGCAATCGCTCGCGAGCCAGCGCCGGCAGGTTGGCCAGCCAGCGCGGCTCGCCCTGCGCATTGGCGCGGTAGACGAAGAAGTCAGGATCGGGTGAATCCGTCGAGCCGCCGAAAGCCTGAACGACGTCGGCACCCACCTCGAACTGCCTTGGGCCAATGCAAGGCCCCATCCACGCACGCAGCTCGGCCGGCTCGCAGCCAGCGGCCTCACACAAATCGCGCACCGTGTTCTCCAGCACGCCGCCAGCCAGGCCGCGCCAGCCGGCATGTGCGCCCCCCACTGCGCCAGGCGCTGCGAACAGCACCGGCAGGCAGTCAGCCACCTGGATGGCGCAGCCAATCCCCGGCCTGGTGCTGATGCTGGCGTCGAACTTGGGCCGTTCACCATCCAGGTGCGCCGCTTCAAGATGCAGAACATCAGCGCCATGCACCTGATGCAGGAAGACGGCCGGCGCGCCCAGCGCCTCGTCAACCTTGGTGCGGTTGGCATTCACCGCGGCCGGATCGTCCTGTACCGCCCGGCCGACATTCATGCTCGCATGAGCACCGGTGCTGACGCCGCCGGCCCGCGTGGTCATGAAGGCCTTGATGCGCGGCCATGCCGCGGGCAACTCCCAGTCAGGGATCAACCAGTCCGGATCGATCATTTGCCCCTCGACCGATGAGTACACCGGCCGGTCCCCCGAGGGGACGTGGTCCGGCTTGGGGCGGCCCTGCGCTCGGACATCATTCAGCATCCGGGCACGCCGAGGGTTGCGTCTTGCTGAAAGCGTCCAGTGCCATGCAGGTCTCAAACACCTTCATCACCGCGGGCACATGATCGAGCCGGCATTCAAAGCGCTGGGCATTGAATATCTGCGGAACCAGCACGCAGTCCGCCAGGCCGGGCGTGTCGCCATGGCAGAACCGGCCTGACGCGCCCTCACGCAGCAAGCGCTGCTCGACGGCCTCCAAGCCGGTCTCCACCCAGTGCTTGTACCAGCGGGTCTTCTGGTCTTCGCTCAGGCCCATGTCCTTGACCAGATAGCGCAGGACGCGCAGGTTGTTGAGCGGGTGGATCTCGCAGGCGATGTCCTGCGCCAACGCCCGCACGCGCGCACGACCCAAGGCATCGCTGGGCAGCAGCGGCGGCTCGGGATGGGTTTCATCGAGGTACTCGATGATGGCCATCGACTGGGTGACGACCGCATCGCCATCGCGCAGGAGCGGCACCAGGCGCGAACTGGCCACCGCGCTGTAGCTTTCGCCCAGGTGTTCGTTCCTGGCGAGGTGCACGGATTTGTAGTCGTAGTCCAGGCCCTTGAGCGCCAGCGCGATGCGCACGCGGTAGGAGGCCGAGGAGCGGAAGTAGTTGAAAAGTTCCATGGCGTTTCTTGTCGATGCTTGGGGTCGGGCCCGCACGGTCATCATGCCACCGGCTGGCTACACTGAGCCCATGTTCCTCGCGCGTCGCTTCAAGCATTGCCCCACGTGCGGCAGCCCGGTCGAGTACCGCGTGCCGGCCGATGACAACCGTGAACGCGCGACCTGCCTGTCCTGCGGCGCCATCCACTACGAGAACCCCATCAATGTGGTCGGCACCTTGCCGGTCTGGGGCGATGGCCCTGACGGCCAGGTGCTCCTGTGCAAGCGCGCCATCGAGCCGCGCTACGGGTTCTGGACCTTGCCCGCCGGCTTCCTGGAACTTGGCGAAACCGCGGCCGAAGGCGCGCAGCGAGAAACCGATGAAGAAGCCGGCGCGCAGATCGCGCTGCATGAGCTCTATTGCCTCCTGAACGTGGTCAAGGTCGGCCAGATCCATCTCTACTTCCGCGCCACCCTGCTCTCGCCCGAGTTCAACCCAGGGCCCGAGACGCTGGAGGCCAGGCTCTTCCACGAGCATGAGGTGCCCTGGGACGAAATCGCCTTCCGCACCGTGCGCGAGACCCTTCAGAGATTCTTCGAGGACCGGCGCCTGGGCCGCCCCTTCCAGCTACACAGCGCTGACATCAGCTGACGCCGGCAGCACAATGCGCGCACCTTGAACAACAGAGGGTGCCATGAAACGCCTTGCCTGCCTGCTTGTAGTCCTGTTCAGCCTCGCCGCCTGCTCGCCGCCGGCGCCGCCCACGCCGCCAGCTCCGCCAACAGCACCCACAGCACCGGCGCCCGGCGCCTACTTCGACAACACCGGCCGCGATGACACGCTGAGCGGCGGCGTGCGGCAGATCACCATCGACACGCCCAAGGGCAAGTTCAAGGTCTGGACCAAGCGGGTCGGCAACAACCCCAAGATCAAGGTGCTGCTGCTGCACGGCGGCCCGGGCGCCACGCATGAATACTTCGAGGCCTTCGACAGCTACTTCCCCAAGGAAGGCATCGAGTACTACTACTACGACCAGCTGGGCTCCGCCTTCAGCGACCAGCCCAAGGACGGTTCGCTGTGGGAGCTGCCGCGCTTCGTCGAGGAAGTCGAGCAGGTGCGCCAGGCCTTGAAGCTGGACAGCAGCAACTTCTACCTCCTGGGCCACTCCTGGGGCGGCCTGCTGGCCATCGAGTACGCGCTCAAGTACCAGCAGCATCTCAAGGGCATGGTCATCTCCAACATGATGGCCAGCATTCCCGCCTACGCCGCCTATGCAGAGAAGGTGCTGATGCCGGCCATGGACCAGAAGGTGCTCGCGGAGATCAAGGCCATCGAGGCCAAGAAGGATTACGACAACCCGCGCTACATGGAACTGCTGGTGCCGCATTTCTACGTGCACCATATCCTGCGCATGCCGCCAGACCAGTGGCCCGACCCGGTCAACCGTGCCTTCGCCCGCATCAACAAGGAGGTCTACATCCCGATGCAGGGGCCCAGCGAGATGGGCACCAGCGGCAAGCTGGAGAAATGGGACCGCGTGGCCGACCTGGAGAAGATCAAGGTGCCGACCCTGAGCATCGGCGGCCAGCACGACACCATGGACCCCAAGCACATGGAGATGATCGCCACCAAGCTGGGCAAGGGCCGCTACCTGCATTGCCCGCAGGGTTCGCACATGTCGATGTACGACGACCAGGCCACCTACTTCACCGGCCTGGTCCAGTTCATCCGCGACGTGGACAGCGGCAAGTTCTGAAGACTGGAAAGTTCTGGCTTCAGGCCCGTGACTGGGCCGTTGCCCACGGCCCGGTCACACCGTCCAGCTCGCAGTCCCACAAGGCCTGCACGTCCATCGCCTGCTGCAGGCCTTCGCCGTAGACCTTCAGGGCCAGGCTGCGCAGCATGATGACCAGGCCGCGCACGAAGGCGGCGCGGGCCGCGTCGCCTGACACACCCGAGAGCACCGAGGCGTCGAGCTTCACGTAGTCCAGGCCGGCCTGGTAGAGACGTTCGACCTGCATGAGGCCGGCGCCGCAATGCTCCAGGCCCAGCTTGACGCCCAGCGGCCGCAGTTGCCGGCCCAGCTCCTGCAGCAGTTCGAAATGTTGGAGCGCAGCGCCCTCTGCCAGCTCCAGGCCCAGCTTGCGCGCCGCAACGGGTGCCTGCAGCACCAGCTCGCGCAAGTGCGCAACAAAGCTGCCTTCGAGCAGCGAGGCCGGCGCCACGTTGACGCAGCGCTGCTGGCCATCGCGGGCAATCGCTTCCAGCGCCATGCCGACAGCCAGCAAGTCCACCTCGGCAGTCAAGCGGCTGCGAGCCGCGAGCGGCAGCCAGCGGGCGGCGGGCTGGAATTCAGCACGCGCTTCCATCTGCATCTGCAGCGGGCATTCAAGATGCAGGAGCACGCCCTGGCGGTCCAGCACCGGGAACTCCTGCAGCCGCGCACGACGTTCCCGCAGCGCCTCGGTGATCTGGGCGCGCCAGGCTCGCTCGCCTTGCAGCAAGGCCTCGGGCAGCTGCTCGGTTGATGAATCGACGGCGAAACCGCCGCGCGCCTCGGCCCGAGCCAGGGCAGCATCGGCGGCCGCAAACCAGGCGCTGGACCCGCGCGAACGCGGCAACTCCGCCGCGCCCAGTGCGACCTGCAGGCCATGGCCGAAAGCGGGCAGGCTGGCCCGCAACGCGTCGGCAATGGCTGACGCGCTGTCTTGCGCAACACCCGCGGCTGGCAACCACAGCGCGAAGTCGGCGCCGTTCAGTCGGCCAACCAGGCAGCCCGGAACCCGCTCAGGGTAGGTTTGCAGGGCGTGGGCAATTGCCAGCAAGGCCTGGTCCACGGCCCCATGGCCCAGACGTTCATTCAGGCCGGCCAGGTCGCGCAAGCGCAGCAGGATCAGGCCGGCGGCCACCGGGCCTTCATCGCGCGCCAGGGCGGACTCCAGCTCCGCCATGAAATGGCTGCGGTGCGAGAGGCCGGTCAAGGCGTCGCAATGAGCCTGCTGGCGCAAGACCTGAAGCTGCTCGGCCTGCCCATCGAACAAGCCCTTCATTCGCAAGACCATGGTGTTCATGGCCTGCGTCAGGCGCTTGAGCTCGGGCACGCTGGGCTCGGCCACGGTGGCGAACTGGCCGTCCACCACCGACTGTGCCTGCGCCACGGCAAGATCCAGCGGCCGGCGGATGCGGCGCAGCACAGCCAGCGCCAAGGCCACGGCGACAGCGCCGAGGCCTGTCAGCAGAAGTGCCATGCGCAGGCTGCTGCGCCAGAGCTCGTCATGCACATAGGACGAATGGCTTTGCACCTCGACCGTGCCGATGGCATTCCAGCCATTGCTGACCTGGGCCACGCCCGGCGCAGCCGTGATGGGCGCGAGCGATACGAACCAGGCCGGCGCTTGTGCAGGCTTGGCCGAGGCACTGCGCTCCAGGGCCACGTTGCCGTCGGGCTTGCGCAGGACCAGGCGCTGGTAGTGGCCGGTGTCGAACTGCGCCGAGATCGCCAGTTCCATCAGCGCCGCGTCGCCCTGCTGCTGCGAGAGCGCCAGCGCCAGCGATTGCGCGTTGTCGCTGTTCTTCATCTGCAGCTGCGCCTGCAGGAGCTCGCGCAGGGAGGCGGTGGAAAGCGCCACGCTGCCAGCCAAGGCCAGCAGCAGCACGGCCACCAGCAGCATCCACATCTGGCGTATCAGCGACATCTTGTTCCCGTCGTGTTGATGTTGTCGGTCATCATCAGAAGCCCTCGGCCCGCACCTTGGCCAGCAGCTCGCGCCACATCGACAGCCGCGTCAACGGGTCGCCGGTGTTGCGTTGGCCCACACCCTGCCACAGGCCTTCGGCATTGAAACTGAACACCGGCGCCAGGTCGGGCCGCTGCGAAGCCGCCTTCACCTCGCCCTGCAGATTGTCCAGAATCAGCGGCACGCTTTCCGGCTGCGCATAGTAGGCCAAGACCATGTGCGCCTCGGGCTTGCCGTCCAGCATGGCGCGCACATAGACCATGCGCAAGCGCGACTCCGGCACGCCGGCCGAAACGAGGCTGAAATACTTGGCGATCGCAATGTCCTCGCAATCGCCCTTGCCCCTGCTGAGGCTTTCCAGCGGGCTGGCCCAGTAGTCAGGCTGACCCCAGACTTCCTGATCGGCATGGAAGGCGATGCGCTGGTTGATATAGCTGTTGACCAGGGTCAGGCGCGGGCCATCACCCAGGCGGCGGGCCCGCTCGATCATCTGCAGGAGCAACTGCGCTTGCCTCGGTGCGCGCGGGCCGATCCTGGCGGCCGCGTCCATCAGCTGGGCCGGCTCGAGCGCCCAGGCCGGAGCCGCCGTCAGCCCCAAGAGGCAGACAAAGCTCAAGGTCCAGGCAGATCGCAGCCGATTCCCAAGCAAAGCGAGCAAGAATCCTCCAAAGTCGCTGACCGTCGCCCAGACCTGCCAAGGCTTGGCTGGCGATAATCCGGTCACTCTACAGGCAAGACCCAGGCGCCATCGCCGCGGCCGCGCGCCCGACCTGAAATCCCGCATGAAAACTGAAGCCATCCGAGAAGAAATCGACGCTGCGCGCGCGCGCGGTTCGCTGCGCCAGATCGTCATCCCGCCCTGCCCGGAGCTTCTGGCTCGCCTGCAACAAGCGATGGCGCAGGCCGAGCCCGATCTGAACGAGGTGTCCCGCATCGCCAGCGCCGACGTGGCGATGTCGGTCATCCTGATGCGGACCGCGAACAGCCCGGTACACATGGCCGATGGGCAACCCTGCTCCACCGTCGGCCAGGCCATGAACCGCCTGGGCCTGCGCGAGACGGCGGCCATCCTGACCGGCTTCCTGCTGAAGAACGCGATACCGGTGAACAACCCGCAACTGGGCCGTTTCTGGGAGCGCTCGACCAAGCGCGCCATCGCGATGGACTTCATCGCCCGCCAGTTGCCAGGGCTCTCTCCGGGCCTGGCCTATACCTTCGGCCTGTTCTGCCATGTCGGCATGCCGGTGCTGCTGCAAAGCGTGCGCGGCTACGGATCGACCATGATCGAGGCCGGCGCACGCATCGACCGGCCCTTCATCGCCACCGAAAATGCCAACCACAAGACCGACCATGCCGTGGTTGGTGCCCTGGTGGTGCGCGCCTGGAACATGGCGCCCGAGCTGATGGCCGCCATCCGCCTGCATCACGATTTCGTGTCGCTGGGTGACGGCAGCATCCATGCCGAGCTGCACACCCTGGTGGCCGCCGGTCTGGTGGCCGAGCAATTGATGCGCGCCCACGAGGGGCTCGACGCCGATGCCGACTGGAAGCTGCACAGCCAGCGGGCGCTGGACTGGCTGCAGATCGGGCCGGAAGAGCTGGAGCAATGGGACGAGCAATTGCGTCCGCTCTTCGACGAGGCCTGAAGGCCTCGCCCTCTCACATGCTCATGTAAACCACCAGCAGGCCGTAGACCAGCAGCGAGCACAGCGCCACGAACAGCAGGGCAATCGTGCGCAGGAAGGCCGTGGTCTTGCTCAGGCCATAGGTGCCACGCAGCTGCGCGAACATGTGGATAGGCGGCGCGAACATGCTCAGCATCACGACCAGGAAGGTCCAGCCCAGCGCGCCGAGCACGGCCAGCACCGACATCAGCCCGGCCATGAAGCACAGCGAGTACAGCGAGAAGACCGCGTGGTCGAACATGGTGAAGCGGCGGCTGAACGGGAACAGCAACCACAGGAAGGGCAGCGAGATCGGCATCAGGAGGATGGCGAACTTCGCCGCCGCGCCCTTCATCTTGTAGAGCGCCAGCTCCTTGTTCTCGAGCGCATGCTTGATCTTCTTCTCGAAGGCCGCATTGGAAAGCCACGGCACGTTGTCCTTCAGGTTCTTGTGGATGGCGGCCTCGCTGGTGTCGTCGCGCTTGCTTTCGCTCTTGCTTTGGCTGGCCGCTGAATCCGGCCCAACGCTGATCGAGCCGGACACCGGGCTGCTGGCTGAGCCGGTCTGCACAATCACCCCAGCCGTCTGAAGCCCCTCGAGGCGGGCCTTTTCCTCGACCAGTTCCGCCTCCAGGTCAGCGCGCTCGTCCGATTTTTCATCGAGCTTGGCAATGCTCGCCTGCAGCTCGGCCACCCTGGCCCGGCTGGCTTCGATCTTCTTGTCAATCTTCTTCTGAGCCTTGGTCGAGACGAAGGTCTGACCCTTGTCGGTGTTCTCGCTGCTGTCCGTCCCGTTGCTGCTGGTCAGCGAGAAGGTGAAGAACATCAGGAAGATCATGAACAGGAACAGCGGCAGCGGCGCCACATGCCGGGCGCGCTGACCATCGACATAGGCGCGGGTCAGTCGACCGGGATGAACGATGAGCGCCGGCACGGTGCGCCAGGCCTTGGTGTCGAAATGGAAGATACCGTGCAGGAACTCCTCGAACATGTGCAGCAACGAACGATGCACATGACCGACCTGGCCACATTGATGGCAGTAACGACCGGTCAGCGCAGTGCCGCAGTTGGCACAGCTCTGGTGCGGCCGCGCGCTGGCGCCCTCGCCCGACTTGCCCAGCTCGTTGGCGATCACTGCCTCGGCGAGCACCTCGCCTGCCACTTCAATACTCATGCCCAGGGTCCCCCGCTTCTCAACGGCCGCGAGTGTATCGGCCCTCGCACAAGGGCAGGAGAAATACTCTCTTGCATAGCCAGCCCTTGCGCCTATCATGCGCCCGCTCATTTACCGCCCTAGCCCTTGCGGAGCTTGGTTTCTGATGCTCAAGCGCCTTGCCCTGTCCTGCGTGGCCCTGCTGATTGCCGTCGGCGGGGCAATGGCCGCCGACCTCATGCCGGTGCTGGCCAGCCATTGGCTGTCCACCCTGATCATCAGCGGCGCCGTGCTTGGCATGCTGTGGCTGGTGGCCCGGCAACTGCGCAAGCCCGCAGCACAGGGTGCGGGCGATGCGCTGCCCCTCTGGACCACCACGCTTGCCGGCGCCAGCGCTGAATCCATCGCCCGCCTCGAGGCGCTGGCTCGCGACAACGAGCATCTGCAGCAGGAGCTGCTGGCCCGCGGCGAGCAGCTCAAGCAGGTGACCGACGGTGTCCGTCAACGCCGCGAGGCTCAGCAGGTGCGCCGCGAAACCGCCTGAGGCCCCGCGCGCTTCAAGGCTGCAGTTTCAGCATCTGTTCCCACAAGGGTCGATAGACCGGGTTGGCGATGCCCTCGCCATGCGGATTGCCGCCCTCCCTCACCTTTTCCGACAAGGCATGGATCTGCGCTGCCGGCACGCCCTGGCGGCGGTAGATGCGCTCCATGGTCGAGGCCTGCGGCTCGTCCTTGTGGAAGGTGGCATGCCAGCGCTGCGGCGGTGTCAGGCTCTGCCTGGAATACCACTCGGCGATGTCCGCGCCGCTGGAAGCACGATCCCAGCCGCCCGAGAACATGATGACGCCGGCCACGCGGCGCGTCTGCGCGATGAAGCCGGCCATGCCGCCGCCCTGCGACTGGCCGGCCAGCACGATGCGGTCCCAGCGCGGCTCCTCGCCGTCCAGGTATTGCGCCCACTGGCCGGCGGCATCGCTGCGCGCCAGATGCTGGAGCAGGCGTGTGAGGCGCGGCACGATGGCGTCCTCTGGTTTGTCGTCGATCAGGCGCGTGTGCGGCTCGCCCCAGACCCGGTGCTGGCGCATGCGGCCCGCGCACGACGGCTGGGACCGCAAAGTGGCGCCGACACAGACCTGCGACACCGCCACCGAGTTCAGGTAGGTCAGCGAGATCAGCCGATAGCCCTGCTGCAGCACGGTGTCGAAGAGTTGCCGCGGCCCCGGCGATGCACGGCCATTGGTGCCGGGCAGCCAGACAAAGAGCGGCGCCTGCGCCTTCTCGGTGTCATAGGCCACCAGATGCGGTGGCTCGCCGGCGGCGAGGCGTTCGTCCGTCTGCTTCGGCTCGATCAACAGGCGCTGCTCGGCAGCGTTCGCCGACACCAGGCCTGCGAGCAGCAGGCCCGCCAGCAACACTTGAATCTTCCGGGCTGACTTCATTCAGCACACTCCTGTCATGACTGCTGTGGCCATGCCGCGCCGATGGTAGCGGTACGCTGCGTAGACAATGCGCCGCCATGGGTCCCGTCCGCTTCCGCCTTGCCACCCTCCCGCGTCCGCTGCGCTGGGCCCTGCTTGGCCTGTGCTGCCTCGCGCTGGCGCCCATCGCCTGGAAGCTCTATGGCCCCCGGGGGGTCGTTGTGGAAGTGGTGAGCAAGACCTGGCAATACGAAATCGAGGTCGAGCAGCGGGGCCAGGAAACCAACTCCGGCTGGTGCGATGAACTGCCGGCGGACGCACAGGTCCTGGCCCGCCGTGTGACGACCAAGGCCGCGGACGGACGGCCTGCCGGCGGCGAGCATTGCCGCTACACCTCGCCGCAATGGCGGCGGCGCTGGGGCATTCGCAACGAAGGCCAGGCGCCGACACCGCCCAGCTGGCCCAGCCCGAAGCTGGCCAGCGCCGGTGCCGATGGCATGGGCGCCGAGCGGCTGGGCAAGCGGCAAGAACGCTACCTTCTGCAACTTCATGATTCGAGCGGCCGCGACTGGTCTTGCGAACTGCCACAGGGGCAATGGCAGCGCGTGCAGGTGAACGCGAGTTTTCGCATCCTGGTCGACCGCTGGAGCGTGGCCAACTGCGCCAGCCTGCCGTCGTTCTAGTGCCACGGGCTACTGCTGCGCGAGCCAGCGCTTGAAGTCGGCATGGAACTCCGCTTCGCCCAGGCCAAAAGCCTGCTCGAAGGCGGCTGCAGGCTTCTGCCCCTTCTGCCCGGCCAGCCGGTAGTAGGCCACCCAGGAGGGCAGGAAGCGCTCTCCGGTGATGGCCTGCAGATACATGCTCATCAGCCCGGCCATCTGGTAGTTGCCACGCTTCTCTTTCATCATTCGGGTCCAGCCGGACGGCGCCACGTCGACCATGTCGTCGGCCTGCAGGCCGGTCTTGTTGCCGGTGCGCCACCAGTTCAGATTGCGCTCGCGCCAGTTGCGCAAGGCTTCGGCCTCGGCATCATTGATGCGCACCTGCGGCGCCAACAGGTAGGCCATCAGGTCGGCCGTGCCTTCACGCAGCCAGGCCGGCGGGCTGAAGCCGGCATGCCGGTTGTCGAGCTGCTTCTGCAGCTCGTGCGTCAGCTCGTGCAGGGTGGTCTTCACGGCCATGTCATAGGCCGCCGCGCGGTTCTGCCTGGGCGTGAACTTCAGCGCGATCTGGCCGCGGCTGTTGGACAGGCCGCCGCTGACCTCGCCCTGCAGCTCGGCCCGCTCCACGGGCATGCGCATGTCCTCGCGCAGGATCTGCTCGTAGTCGCTGACGCCCGCGGCCACATAGATGCGCGCATCGCGCACCAGGCGCACCTTCAGCACGTCGTTGACCAGGCGGTCGAACTGCGCGCTGGCCTGGCGCACCAGGCCCAGCCAGTCACGCTCCACCTGCCTGGCGAAATCGTCGTAGACATAGCCGCCCATCTGCACGGCCACATGGGCGCGGTCGGGGCGCGCGAGCACCTCATCGTCCAGCGCGAACAGGCGGCAGTTGGCGCCACCCTTGCCCTTGCAGGCTTCCAGGGCCTTGTCCACCGGCCGCAGCGATTCGCTGCCAACGCCCCAATTGCCATCGCTGGCCAGCGCGAGCGCACGTGGCTTGGTGGCCTGCATGAAGGCGGCCCAGGCCTGCTGCAGCTCGGGCTTGTCGCGGCTCACATCGACCTGGGCCAGCGATAGCTTGAGCGGTGCCGGCCTGTCCTCGCCGGCCTCGGCCTGGGCGGCCGCCCCCTGCTCCATCGAAGCCAGCAGCTCGGTGGGCGTGATGTTGAATTGCGCAGCGAAGCTTGCATCCGCATCAAAGCCATCACGCGCGGCCGCCTCCAGATAGGCCTTCATGCGCGGATGGAAGCTGTCGCCCAGGCGCTGCTGCAAGGCCTCGAGGGCCGCCACGCTGAGACGCTGACTCTGGCGGCTGCGCTGCGCCGCCTGCACCATCTGCTCGGCCTTGCGGGCATCCACACCTTCAGGGCGATTGATAGGCGGCTCGGCCGCATGGGGCGGCAGCGGCGGCAACTGCAAGCCGACCACGATCTGGCGGCTCACCGTCTCGGCCAGGCCAGAAGCCAACCAGGTCGGCAGCTTCTTGCTCTGGCCGCCCGCAATTTCATCGATGACGCTGAGCATGCCCTGGCGCAAGGGCTGGCCCAAGGCGCGCTGGCGCAGCTCGGCCTCGCCCATGCCGGCCTCGACCTTGAGAATCAGGCTTGCATTGCCTGCGCCTTCAGGCGCAGCCGCGGTGGGCGTGGCCTGCATCAGGAGCCGCATGCGGCCGTCGAGCTTCACGCCGTACTGCGCCTGCGCGAACGCTTCCAACGCCGCCATGGCTTCGCGGCTGCGCGGCAAGGTCTGCTGGGCCACCAGCTTTGACCAGCGGTCTTCGCCGCCGCTGAAGTGCACCGGGATCTCGGCCCGGGCCGACGACGCTGCCAGGCCCACGAGGGCCGGCAACAGCAAGAGGACGGCGCCAGGCAGGCGCGACTTGAGGGGAGAGAAAACGCTCATGGGCGCGAAGTTTCTCCGCGCCGTGTGAGCGAATTGTTGCTGGGCGCGATCGGTCAGCCCGCCTTTGAGGCCTTCCAGCGCTTCAGGATCTCGGCCTCGTTCTCCGGCGTGAAAGCCATCTTCACGCGGCCCTTCTCCACTTTCAACTGGCCTTGATACCAGGCCAGCGTGTCTGTCACCGTCTGCTCGATCGGGCGGAAACGCATGCCGGCGGCCACCGCACGCTTGTTCTGCCAGGTGTGGAAGCCCTTGGTGTCGCCGTGGTACGGCGCCCAGATCGGGAACTCGATGTCCTGCTGCTTGGCCATGAACTCGCCCGGAATCCAGGTCAGCGTGCTTTGAGCCTTGGTGGCCTTCTGGCAGGCGGCAATCGCGCGGCCCCAGGTCATCGCCTTCTCGGGGCCGATGGCGTTGAACTTGCCGGTCGTGCGGCTCTCGACCATCAGGACCAGCCATTCGGCCAGGTCGCGCACATCGATCAGCTGGAAGGGGTCGGTGGGCGCGCCGGGCACGGCGATCTCGCCGCCCTTGTCGAAGCGCACCGGCCAGTAGGTGAAGCGGCCGGTCGGGTCATCCGGCCCGACGATATAGCCGGGGCGGACGATGGTGGTGCGACCCGGCAGCGCCTTTTCGGCCGCCGCTTCGCAGGCCGCCTTCAGGCCGCCGTAGTTCTCGAAGTTCTTGCCCATCTCCTCGACCTTGGGGTCGGCCAGCACGGCCAGCGGCGCGTCTTCATCGCCGTTGACCGGGTTGGGTTCCTTGTAGCAGGAGATGCTGGAGATGTAGATGTAGTGCTTGACGCGCGGCGCCAGCAGTTCGGCCGAGGCGCCGACCATGCGCGGGTAGTAGCCGGAGTCGTCGATCACCGCGTCCCATTCGCCGGTTTCCAGCGACTTGATGCCCTCGCCCTTCAGAGGGTCGCGGTCGCCCTGGCGCTTCTCGATGTCGGGAAACAGACCCGGGCGCGTGCGGCCACGGTTGAACAGCGTCAGGGTGTGGCCGCGCGCCCGCGC
Source organism: Paucibacter sp. JuS9 (assembly GCF_044043925.2). NCBI lineage: Bacteria > Pseudomonadati > Pseudomonadota > Betaproteobacteria > Burkholderiales > Sphaerotilaceae > Roseateles > Paucibacter sp. JuS9. The sequence goes on along the minus strand of NZ_CP194172.1, from coordinate 748,592 downwards.
AACCTCGACGATGGCCGGGCCGAGAAAGCCGGTGCCGCCCAGGATCAGGATGCGCTTGGGCGCTGGCGCTGCTGCCGTCACCGGTCCGAGCAGGCTCGCGCCGCTCAATGCAGCGCCGGCTTGCAGGACCTGCCGACGCGAGAAGCTCTTGTTCTTGATGCTCATGTGTGCTCCTTGATGAACTCAACCCGGCCCGCAGAGGCGGGCGAAGAAACCACGGCCGGCGACCGCCGCCGGACCATGCGACCCAGGCGCGCCGCCACCGTTACCCAGCCTCCAGCGCATGCCAATGCAGCAAGTGAAACCGGCACCGCCAGCGCGCTGAAGAAGGCCGGCGCCCAGACGCCCAGGAAATCGCCGCCGCGAAAGACGAAGGTGTCAATGAAGGCCTTGGACTTGTACTTCTCTTCCGGCCCCAGCGGTATGTAGAGGATCTCGCGCGCCGGCCGGTCCACGGCATAGTGGATACCCCGGCGCAGCACCTGCACGAAGGCCAGCATCGCAAAGCTCGGCCACAGCGCCAGCGCGCCGAAACCGAGGGTGGTCAGGATGGGCAGCACCAGCAGCACGCCGGCCACGCCGATGGTGCGGATCAGGCGGCTCGTGATCAGCAGTTGCGTGCACAGCGTCAGCACATTGACCCACAGGTCCAGCCGCGCGAAGGCCGCCGTGCGCTCCGCGCCGGTGGCAAAGGTCTTGGCCACGATCTCGCCCTGGAACAGGTACAGAAAGGTCGTGGTGACCGTGAACAGCAGCATGTAGAGGCAGATCGCCTGCAGGTAGCGCGAGGCCATGATGGCCTTGAAGCCGGCCTTGAAATCAGGCCCCGGCTCGCGCGCCTGCTGGCCGGCATCCGAGGCCTCTGACAGGTGGAACATGCGGCCCAGCCGGCTCATGCAGAGCACGGCCAGCTCCAGCCCGATGACGGCTGTGAGCATCAGGGCCGCAGGCTCGAACTTCACGCCCAGGCTGCCACTGCTGAGCGCCTCGGTCACGGCGGCACCGACAACAGCACCGAGCGTGCCGCCCATCGAGATCATGCCGAACAGGCGCTTGCCCTGATCTTCGGTGAACACATCGGCCATCAGGCTCCAGAACACCGACACCACGAACAGGTTGAAAATGCTCAGCCAGATGTAGAACACATAGCCCAGCGTGGTGCCGCCATGCTCGGGCAGCCAGAAGAACAGCGCTGCGAGCACCAGCAGATTGGCCGCGAAGAAGTGCGAGACCAGCGGGATGAAGCGGCGGCGCTGCATGCGCGAGACGAGGGCCGCGTAGAGCGGATTGACCAGCAGCATCACCACCATCGTGCCGGTCATCAGCCAGGGCAGCTTGTCGGCGCCGCGGGCAATGCCGAAGGCCTCGCGTACCGGCCGCAGCAGGTACAGCGCCATCAGCAGAAAGAAGAAATAGGCCGCCGCCCACAGCAAGGCCCGGCCTTCGCCGGGGCGCAGGAGCACGAGCTTCTGAAGTCTTGATGTCGCGGTCATCATCCCAATCGGTCTTGTTTGACGGCGATTAGAGCTGGGGGTGCGGGGCTTGCGGTTAGTCACGGAGGGTAAACCCCGGGGGACATTGAGGAATCGATGTGCGGCTCTCGGCACTTTGCAGCCGTTCGCGTTGAAGCTCGTTCGCGCTGCCGAGGCCATCGGGTGAGGGCTTGTGCTCCTGTCCCCCGGACCGGGCTTCGCCCGATCCTCCTCCTTTACCTCGCCCAAACCCTCACCCGACACCCTCGGCCGAACCTGCGCATGCCACCAGGCGAAGGCCACAGTGGTGCGGATCAGGTCGGCAGTGGGTTTCCCGAAGCGAGGTAAAGGAGGAGGACCTGGCGCAGCCAGGGCCGGGGGACACGAGCGCAGGGGAACCCGCTGGTGGCCTGATCTTCGACCAACCGAGGAACAAGAAAACGAATGGCAGCAATGTGCCGAAATCCGCCTCCTGGGCCACGCATCAAACAAAAAGCCCGGAACCGTTGCCGGTCCGGGCTTTCATCAGCGAGTGGATCACTTACTTCCGCTGTGGCGGCACATCCGTGCAGCTGCCGTGCGCGATCTCGGCGGCCATGCCGATGGATTCGCCCAGCGTCGGGTGCGGGTGGATGGTCTTGCCGATGTCCACGGCGTCCGCGCCCATCTCGATGGCCAGCGCGATCTCGCCGATCATGTCGCCGGCGTGCGTGCCGACGATGCCGCCGCCGAGGATCTTGCCGTGACCATGGGCCTCAGGGGAATCATCGAACAGCAGCTTGGTGTAGCCCTCGTCGCGGCCGTTGGCGATGGCGCGGCCAGAAGCCGTCCAGGGGAACAGGCCCTTCTTGACCTTGATGCCTTGCGCCTTGGCCTGGTCTTCGGTGAGCCCTACCCAAGCCACTTCCGGATCGGTGTAGGCCACGCTCGGAATCACGCGCGCGTCGAACTGCGCCTTGGCCAGCTTGGCATCGCCGAGCAATTCACCAGCAGCCACTTCAGCGGCGACATGCGCCTCATGCACCGCCTTGTGCGCCAGCATCGGCTGGCCGACGATGTCGCCGATGGCGAAGATGTTGGGCACGTTGGTGCGCATCTGCACATCGACGTTGATGAAGCCGCGATCGGTCACCGCCACGCCGGCCTTGGCGGCCGCGATCTTCTTGCCATTGGGCGTGCGGCCCACGGCTTGCAGCACCAGGTCGTACAGGCCTTCGCTCTTCACGCCTTCCAGCGTTTCGAACTGCACCTTGATGCCTTGCGGCGTGGCTTCGGCACCCACCGTCTTGGTCTTCAACATGATGTTGTCGAAGCGGTGGGCGTTCATCTTCTGCCAGACCTTCACCAGGTCGCGGTCGGCGCCCTGCATCAGGCCGTCGAGCATTTCGACCACGTCCAGACGCGCGCCGAGCGTCGAGTACACCGTGCCCATTTCCAGGCCGATGATGCCGCCGCCGATGATCAGCATCTTCTTGGGCGTGCCGGCCAGGGCCAGCGCGCCGGTCGAGTCGACGATGCGATCGTCGTTCGGCAGGAAAGGCAGGCGCACCGCCGCCGAGCCGGCCGCGATGATCGCCTTCTTGAAGCGCACGGTCTTGCTGGCACCGGTCTTCTCTTGCGCCGTGCCGGTGGTCTCTTCAACCTGCAGATGCTGCGGGTCGAGGAAAGTGCCGTAGCCGCGCACAACCGTGACCTTGCGCATCTTGGCCATGGCATTCAGGCCGCCGGTCAGCTTGGCTATGACCTTTTCCTTGTGGCCGCGCAGCTTGTCGACGTTGACCGTCGGCGCGCCGAAGTCCACGCCCAGGTCGGCCATGTGCGAGACCTCGTCCATCACGGCCGCCACATGCAAGAGCGCCTTGGACGGGATGCAACCCACATTCAGGCAGACGCCGCCGAGCGTGGCATAGCGCTCGACCAGCACGACCTTCAAGCCGAGGTCGGCCGCGCGGAACGCTGCCGAGTAGCCGCCAGGGCCGCCGCCGAGCACGACGACATCACATTCGAGATCGGCGCCGCCGCTGTGGCTGGCAGCCGTCGGTGCAACGACCGGGGCCGCTGCGGGCGCAGCCGCAGCCGGTGCTGGAGCCGGCGCAGCAGCCGCTGCATCCGCGCTTTCCAGCATCAGGAGCACCGAGCCTTCGCTGACCTTGTCGCCGAGCTTGACCTTCAGCTCCTTGACCACGCCAGCGGCGGAACTCGGGATCTCCATCGAGGCCTTGTCGCTCTCGACGGTCACCAGGCTTTGCTCGGCTTTCACCGTGTCGCCGGCTTTCACCAGCAGTTCGATCACGGCCACATCGCTCACGTCGCCGATGTCGGGAACCTTCACTTCGATCAGTGCCATTGCGTGCTCCCGATCAAAGCGCGATGCGGCGGAAGTCCGCCAGCAGCGATGCGAAGTAGACGTTGAAGCGAGCAGCGGCGGCGCCGTCGATCACGCGGTGGTCCCAGCTCAAGCTGAGCGGCAGGATCAGGCGCGGCTGGAAGGCCTTGCCGTCCCACACGGGCTCGATGCTGCTCTTGCAGACACCCATGATGGCCACTTCCGGCGCATTGATGATGGGCGTGAAGTACTTGCCGCCGATGCCGCCCAGCGACGAGATCGAGAAGCAGCCGCCGCTCATGTCGGCCGGGCCCAGCTTGCCGTCGCGAGCCTTCTTGGCCAGGTCGCCCATTTCCTGGCTGATCTGGAAGATGCCCTTCTGGTCGGCATTCTTGATCACCGGCACCACCAGGCCGTTGGGCGTGTCAGCCGCGAAGCCGATGTTGTAGTAGCTCTTCAGCACGAGCTTCTGGGCATCGCCCTCACCTTCCAGCGAGGAATTGAACTCGGGGAACTTCTTCAAGGCAGCCACGGCGGCCTTGATCATGAAGGCGAGCATCGTGACCTTGATGCCGGCCTTCTCGTTTTCCTTGTTGGTCTGCACGCGGAAGGCTTCGAGCTCGGTGATGTCCGCGTCGTCGTGGTTGGTGACGTGCGGGATGACCACCCAGTTGCGATGCAGGTTGGCGCCGCTGATCTTCTTGATGCGCGAGAGTTCCTTGCGCTCGATGGGGCCGAACTTCTCGAAGTCGACCTTGGGCCAGGGCAGCAAGCCGGAGATGCCGCCACCCGAGGCGGAAGCAGCAGGCGCCGCAGCCTTCTGCGCCGCGGTTTGCACCGCGCCGGACATCACGGACTTCACGAAGCCCTGGATGTCGCTCTCGACGATGCGGCCCTTGGGACCGGAGCCCTTGACTTCGGCCAGCGGCACGCCTAGCTCGCGGGCGAGCTTGCGAATGCTTGGCGAAGCGTGCGGCAGAGCGCCCTTGGAGGCGGTGGGGTCGTGCGCCGGTACGGCAGCAACGGGAGCGCTCGCGGGCGCAGCGACAGCCGCAGCCGGTGCGGCAGCAACAGCAGCGGGCTGAGCGGGTGCGGCAGCGGCCGGCGTGGCCGGCGCAGCAGCGCCCTGCACTTCCAGCACTGCGAGCACGGAGCCCTTGGCGACCTTGTCGCCGAGCTTGACCGTCAGCGACTTGATCACGCCAGCATGCGAGCTCGGGATCTCCATCGAGGCCTTGTCGCTTTCGACGGTGATCAGGCTCTGCTCGACCTTGACGGTGTCGCCGACCTTGACCATCACTTCGATCACGGCGACTTCGTCGAAGTCACCGATGTCCGGAACGCTGACCTCGACAGAGCTCATACCGGCGCTTGTCTGCGAAGGAGCGGCCGCAGTGGGCGCTGCCGGCGGCGGTGCGGCCGGAGGAGGTGCAGCAGGCGGTGGCGCGGCCACTTCGGCGGCGGTTGCAAACGTCGGTACCGCCGCTGTCGCGGCGTCCGCCTCCAGCACCAGCAGCAAGCTGCCTTCGCTGACCTTGTCGCCCAGTGCGATCTTGATTTCCTTGACCACGCCGGCGGCGCTGCTCGGAATTTCCATCGAGGCCTTGTCGCTCTCCACGGTCACCAGGCTCTGCTCGAGCTTGACCGTGTCGCCGATCTTGACCATCAGCTCGATCACCGCGACGTCGCTGACGTCGCCGATGTCGGGAACCTTCACTTCAACCAATGCCATGTCTTGTCTCCGTGCGGCCGATCAGGCGTACAGGGGGTTGATCTTGTCGGCATTGATGCCGTACTTCACGATGGCTTCGGCCACCTTGGCTGCAGGCAGCTTGCCTTCATCGGCCAGGGACTTCAGCGCCGCCACGACGATGTAATGGCGGTTGATCTCGAAGTGCTCGCGCAGCTTGGAGCGGAAGTCCGAGCGGCCGTAGCCGTCGGTGCCCAGCACCTTGTACGAACGGCCGGCGGGGATGAAGGCGCGGATCTGCTCGGCGTAGTTCTTCATGTAGTCGGTCGAGGCAACCACCGGGCCGCTGGTCTTGCTGAGCTGCTGCGTCACGAAGGGCACGCAGGCCAGTTCGGTGGGGTGCAGCAGGTTCCAGCGCTCGGCATTCTGGCCGTCGCGGGCCAGCTCGTTGAAGCTCGGGCAGCTCCACACATTGGCGCCGATGCCCCACTCTTCTTCCAGCAGCTTCTTGGCCGCCTGGCTTTCGCGCAGGATGGTGCCGGAGCCCAGGAGGTTGACCTGCACTTGCGTCGGTGCAGCCTCTTCGAGCAAATACATGCCCTTCAGGATCTGCTCTTCCGTGCCCTGCTTCAGGCCCGGCATCGCATAGTTCTCGTTCAGGAGCGTCAGGTAGAAGTAGACGTTCTCCTGGTTCTCGACCATGCGCTTCAAGCCACTGTGCATGATGACGGCGACTTCATGCGCGAAGCTCGGGTCGTAGGAAATGCAGTTCGGGATGGTGCCGGCCAGGATGTGGCTGTGGCCGTCTTCATGCTGCAGGCCTTCGCCGTTCAGCGTGGTACGCCCCGAGGTGCCGCCCAGCAGGAAGCCGCGCGCCTGCATGTCGCCCGCCGCCCAGGCCAGATCGCCGATGCGCTGGAAGCCGAACATCGAGTAGTAGACATAGAACGGGATCATCACGCGGTTGTTCGTCGAGTACGACGTGGCCGCAGCGATCCACGAGGCCATGCCGCCCGCTTCGTTGATGCCTTCCTGAAGGATCTGGCCGGCCTTGTCCTCGCGGTAGTACATCACCTGGTCCTTGTCGACCGGGGTGTAGAGCTGACCCTTGGGGTTGTAGATGCCGATCTGGCGGAACAGGCCTTCCATGCCGAAAGTGCGGGCCTCGTCCACCAGGATGGGCACCACGCGCGGGCCGAGGTCCTTGTCGCGCAGCAGCTGCGTGAGGAAGCGGACATAGGCTTGCGTCGTCGAGATCTCGCGGCCTTCGGCGGTCGGCTCGAGCACGGCCTTGAAGGTGTCCAGCGGCGGCACGGTGAAGCTCTCGTCGGTCTTCGCGCGACGCTGCGGCAGGTAGCCGCCGAGGGCCTTGCGGCGCTCGTGCAGGTAGCGCATTTCCGGGGTGTCATCGGCCGGCTTGTAATACGGCAGCTTGGGCAGCTCGCTGTCCGGAATCGGGATGCCGAAACGGTCGCGGATGTACTTGATGTCTTCGTCGCTCAGCTTCTTGGTCTGGTGGACGGTGTTCTTGCCTTCACCGGCCTTGCCCATGCCATAGCCCTTGACGGTCTTGACCAGCAGGAGCGTCGGTTGGCCCGAATTGTTGTTGTGTGCCGCGTGGAAGGCAGCGAAGACCTTTTCCGGCTGGTGGCCGCCGCGGCGCAGCTCGAAGATTTCTTCGTCGGTCATGTGCTCCACGAGCTTGGCCGTCTCGGGGTACTTGCCGAAGAAATGCTTGCGGACGTAGGCGCCGTCGTTGGCCTTCATGGCCTGGTAGTCGCCGTCCACGGTTTCCATCATCAGCTGCTTCAACTTGCCGCTCTTGTCGCGTGCCAGCAGCTCGTCCCAGCCCTTGCCCCAGATCAGCTTGATGACCTTCCAGCCGCTGCCGCGGAACTCGCCTTCCAGCTCCTGGATGATCTTGCCGTTGCCACGCACCGGGCCGTCCAGGCGCTGAAGGTTGCAGTTGACGATGAAGACCAGGTTGTCCAGGCCTTCGCGCGCCGCCAGGCCGATGGCGCCCAGCGATTCGGGTTCGTCCATCTCGCCGTCGCCCATGAAGGCCCAGACCTTGCGGTTGGCCGTGTCGGCGATGCCGCGGGCATGCAGGTACTTCAGGAAGCGGGCCTGGTAGATGGCCATCAAGGGGCCGAGGCCCATCGAGACGGTGGGGAACTGCCAGAACTCGGGCATCAGCTTCGGGTGCGGGTAGCTCGAGAGGCCCTTGCCGTCGACTTCCTGGCGGAAGCTGTCGAGCTGCTCTTCGGACAGGCGGCCTTCCAGGAAGGCGCGGGCGTAGATGCCGGGCGAGCTGTGGCCCTGGATGTAGAGCAGGTCGCCGCCGTGGCCTTCGCTCTCGGCGTGCCAGAAGTGGTTGAAGCCGGCGCCGAGCATCGAAGCCAGCGAGGCGAAGGAACCGATGTGGCCACCCAGGTCGCCGCCGTCAGCCGGGTTCAGGCGGTTGGCGCGCACGACCATGGCCATGGCGTTCCAGCGCATGTAGGCGCGCAGGCGCTTTTCGATCTCGATATTGCCGGGGGTGCGAGCCTCCTGGTCGGCGGGAATCGTGTTCACATAGGGCGTGGTAGCCGAGAAAGGCACGTCGATGCCGGACTGGCGGGCATGGTCGATCAGCTGATTCAGCAGGAAGTGAGCGCGCTCGCCACCTTCCTCGCCAATGACGGCAGACAGGGCGTCCAGCCATTCCTTGGTTTCGAGGGCGTCGGTGTCATTGGCGGCTGCGCCTAGGAAGGACTGGGGCTGCGCGGACATGCTGTCTCCTTGTCTCGTATGTCGTGTGTCTTTAGAGGGTGTACTCGAAAAGCTCGGCCGGGAGTTTCCCACAACTCATTTCTATTTCCAAATCGTGCGATAGCGTTTCGCATTGCGATATTTCAATGGTTTGCCCGCCCGGAGGGCCTGCAGATCGCACCCCGATAATTCGGCCCATGCCTTTTGACTTGAAGAGCGCGGCCTCGCGCTTGCTCACCCCCACCCAACGCCAGCTGACCGGCTGGTGGCGCCGCCAGTCGCCGTCGCGCCAGGACCGCTTTGCCACGCTGGGCCCGCTGATCTCCGTGCTGCTGTTCCTGGCCGCCATCATTGCGGCCTTCTGGTATCTGCGGAACGAGGAAATCGAACGCGAATCGGAAGCCGTCAAGCGCGACACCGAGATCGTCCAGCAGCAGCTGCGGCTGCGGCTCTCCGAGAACCAGCAGCAGCTGACCCAGATCGCGCGCGACATCGTGAGCCGCGGCATCGACACGGCCGAGTTCCGCGCCCAGGCGAGCAGCTTTGCCCGCGACCGCCAGGAGCTGACGCAGATCACCTGGCTCAATGCCCGCCGCGAGCGCCGGGCCAGCGTCAGTGGCGCCGGCTTCCAGACCGACAGCCAGGCCAGCGACAGCGGCCCCGATCCCTCGCTGCCGGCGGTGGCCGCCAACGGCCAGCCCAATGCCGCTGAGCTTGCCTTCCAGATCGTCAAGGAAAAGCGCCGCGAGCATTACTCGGCGTCCTTCAGCGATGCCAACAACACCGCCGTGTTCCAGCTCCATGTGCCGGTGCTGGACCGCAACAACTTCCATGGCGTGCTGGTCGCCGAATACTCGGTCGAGTCGCTCCTGCGCTACTACGTGCCCCACGAGGTCAGCAACCGCCATGCGATTGCCGTCATCGACGCGCGGGACCAGGTGCTCTTCAGCACCGTCACCCAGATGCCGGGCCAGCGCTTCCAGCGCACGCCGATCTTCAAGGAGCTGCCCCTGCCGTCGAACAACGGCCTGGTGCTGCGCGGCCAGGGCTATCGCACCTCCATCGGCCTGATCTCCAATACGCTGTTCTGGATGGTGGTGGCCCTCTCGGTGCTGACCGTCTGGATGCTGCTGGGCACCTGGAAGCACATGCGCCGGCGCATGCACATCCAGAGCGCCCTGATCAACGAGACGAATTTCCGCCGCGCCATGGAGAACTCCATGCTCACCGGCATGCGCGCCATGGACATGGATTCGCGCATCTCCTATGTGAACCCGGCCTTCTGCGCGATGACCGGCTTTTCAGAGGCCGAGCTGATCGGACGCAAGCCGCCCTTCCCTTACTGGCCGCCAGATCGCTACGAGGAAAACGCCCGCCTCCTGCAACAGGAAATCCAGGGCCGCAGCCCGGCCGGCGGCGCCGAAGTGAAGGTGATGCGCAAGGACGGCACCATCTTCGACGCCCGCATGTATGTGAGCCCGCTCATCGACCCCAAGGGCAAGCAGACCGGCTGGATGACCTCGATGACCAACATCACCGAGGCCAAGCGGGTGCGCGACCAGCTCAGCGCCTCGCACGAGCGCTTCACCACGGTGCTCGAGGGCTTGGACGCCGCGGTGTCGGTGCTCTCGGTCCAGCAGAGCGAGCTGCTGTTCGCCAACCGCAGCTACCGGCTCTGGTTCGGTGCCGACCCGAGCGGCCACGCCATGCTCGCGGGCAGCCAGATGGCGGCCGAGTCCGACGAGGCGGTGGACGACTACAGCGGCCTGCCCGCCCAGCACCTGACCGAGATCGGCTCCGACCCGCGCGAGGTCTTTGTCGAGTCGCTGCAGATGTGGTTCGACGTGCGGGCGCGCTACCTGCAGTGGACCGACGGCCGTCTGGCGCAGATGCTGATCGCCACCGACATCACCGCCCGCCGCCATGCCGAGGAGCAGCAGGCCCTGGCCGCCGCCAAGTCACAGGTCACCAGCCGCCTGATGACGATGGGCGAGATGGCCTCCAGCGTGGCCCACGAGCTGAACCAGCCGCTCACCGCCATCACCAACTACTGCAACGGCATGGTCTCGCGCGTGCGCGACGACAACATCCGCAAGGAAGACCTGCTGACCGCACTGGAGAAGACCGCCAAGCAGGCCCAGCGTGCCGGCCAGATCATTCACCGCATCCGCAACTTCGTGAAGCGCAGCGAGCCGCAGCGCCAGCCGAGCAGCGCCACCGAGATCGTGGAGGACGCGGTCGAACTTGCCGGCATCGAATTGCGCCGCCGCAATGTCGCGATCCATTCGTATGTCGCACAACGGCTGCCGCAATTGCTGGTCGATCCGATCCTGATCGAACAGGTCTTGATGAACCTGCTGAAGAACGCTGCCGAAGCCATCGACAACGCCGGCTTGCCCACTTCGCGCCGCCACATCGAACTGCGTGTGGTGCCCAAGCACACCCCGGAATTAGGGGGGCACGTCGAGTTCTCGGTGACCGACATGGGCCCGGGCCTGCCGGACGAAGTCATAGAGCGGATGTACGAGGCATTCTTCTCCACAAAGTCCGATGGCATGGGCATTGGCTTAGGGTTATGCCGGTCTATCGTCGAGTCCCACCAGGGCCGGATCCGTGCTGAGAACCTCTACAATGGCGCGGCCATCGTGGGGTGCAGGTTCGCCTTCACCATCCCGGTCGATATTCCACGCCCCGAGCCCTCGGGCAATGCATTGAACACTGCTGCTACACCATGAGCTTGATTCCGAAGAAGGGCAACGTCTACGTTGTCGACGATGACGAGGCCGTGCGCGATTCGCTGCAATGGCTGCTTGAGGGCAAGGACTACCGCGTCAAGTGTTTTGACTCGGCCGAATCCTTCCTCAGCCGTTACGACCCCCGCGAAGTCGCCTGCCTGATCGCCGACATCCGCATGGATGGCATGAGCGGCCTGGAACTGCAGGACCGCCTGCTGGAGCGCCGCAGCCCGCTGCCGGTGGTCTTCATCACGGGCCACGGCGACGTGCCGATGGCCGTGCAGACCATGAAGAAGGGCGCGATGGACTTCATCGAGAAGCCCTTCAAGGAAGACGAGCTCCTGGCCCTCGTCGAGCGCATGCTCGACCAGGCCCGCGAAGCCTTCTCCAGCCACCAGGAAGCCGCCAGCCGCGACGCGCTCTTGAGCCGCCTCACCACGCGTGAAGCGCAGGTGCTGGAGCGCATCGTCGCCGGCCGCCTGAACAAGCAGATCGCCGACGACCTGGGCATCTCGATCAAGACCGTCGAGGCCCACCGCGCCAACATCATGGAAAAGCTCAACGCCAACACCGTGGCCGATCTGCTCAAGATCGCACTCGGCGCACCGGCCAAGGCCTGATACCCACGCTTACCCCCCACGAGGCCGCTGCGAGACAGCGGCCTCTTGCATTGAGGAGTTCCAAATGACTGCACAGTTGATCGACGGCGTTGCGCTGTCAAAGCAAGTCCGTACCGAAGTTGCGCAGCGCGCCGCCGCCCTCACCGCCAAGGGCGTCAAGCCCGGCCTGGCCGTCGTTCTGGTCGGCGACAACCAGGCCAGCCAGGTCTATGTGCGCAACAAGGTCAAGGCCTGCGAAGACGCCGGCCTTCACTCGGTGCTGGAGAAGTACGAAGCCACGATGAGCGAGGCCGATCTGCTGGCACGCGTCGAAGCGCTCAACAACGATCCCGCCATCCACGGCATCCTCGTTCAGCTGCCGCTGCCCAAGCACATCGACGACCACAAGGTCATCGAGGCCATCTCACCCGAGAAGGACGTGGACGGCTTCCACGTCGCTTCGGCCGGCGCCCTGATGGTGGGCGAGAAGGGTTTCAAGGCCTGCACGCCCTACGGCTGCATGAAGATGCTGGAGAGCATCGGCATGAAGGACTTGAAGGGCAAGCACGCGGTCGTGATCGGCCGCTCCAATATCGTCGGCAAGCCCATGGCCATGATGCTCTTGCAGGCCAATGCCACCGTCACCGTCTGCCACAGCGGCACGGCCGACCTGGGCGCAATGACACGCCAGGCCGACGTGGTCGTGGCCGCCGTGGGCAAGCGCAATGTGCTCACCGCCGACATGGTCAAGCCCGGCGCCGTCGTGATCGACGTGGGCATGAACCGCAACGATGAAGGCAAGCTCTGCGGCGACGTCGATTTCGACGGCGTGAAAGAGGTGGCCGGCTGGATCACCCCGGTGCCGGGTGGGGTTGGGCCCATGACCATCACCATGCTGCTGGTGAACACCTTAGAGTCCGCAGAACGTGCCGCTTCCTGAGCTCAAGATGACGAACCCGCTGCTCTCCACCGACGCCCTGCCCCACTTTGCGCAGATCAAGCCCGAGCACATCCAGCCGGCCATTTCCAAGCTGCTTGACGACGCAAAGGCGGCCCTGATCGTCGCCACCGACGAGGAAACGCCCGCCGACTTCGACACCCTGGCCCGCGTGCTGAGCGTGGCGACCGAGCGGCTGTCGACGTCATGGGGCGCCGTCAGCCACTTGAATGCCGTGGCCAACACGCCTGAGCTGCGCGAGGCCTACAACGGCATGCTGCCGGCCGTCACAGAGTTCTACACGGAGCTGGGTGCCGACGAAAAGCTGTTCGCCAAGTACAAGGCCATCAATGCCAAGGCAGCGAGCCTGAGCGCGCCGCGCCAGCAGGCCTTGAAGCTGTGGATCCGCGACTTCGTGCTGTCGGGCGCCGAGCTGCAAGGTGCTGATCGCGAGCGCTTCGCCGCCATCCAGGAACGTAGCGCCGAGCTCGGTCAGAAGTTCTCCGAGCATGTGCTGGACGCCACGGATGCCTACGCCTACTACGCGACTGCGGACGAACTCAAGGGCGTACCCGACGACGTGGTCAGCGCCGCCCGCAACGCAGCGCAAGCAGAGGGCAAGCAAGGCCACAAGCTGACGCTGCAGTTCCCCAGCTACATGCCGGTGATGCAGTACGCCGACGACCGCGCCCTGCGCGAGCGCATTTACCGCGCCTACTCCACACGCGCCAGCGAGCTGGGTGCCAACCCGGCGCTGGACAACGGCCCGCTGATGCAGGAGCTCCTGATGCTGCGCCAGGAAGAGGCGCAGCTGCTGGGCTATCCGAATTTCGCCACCGTCTCGCTCGTGCCCAAGATGGCCGAATCGCCGGCCCAGGTGCTGGACTTCCTGCGCGACCTGGCCCGCCGCGCACGACCCTATGCCGAGAAGGACCTGGCCGAGCTGCGCGAGTTCGCCGCTTCGGCGCTGGGCATGGCCGAGCTGCAGGTCTGGGACAACGCCTATGTCTCCGAGAAACTGAAGGAAGCCCGCTACGCGTTCAGCGACCAGGAGGTGCGCCAATACCTGACCGTGCCGCGTGTACTGCAAGGCCTGTTCGACATCATCGAGCGCCTGTTTGACGTCAAGATCGTTGAAGCGCGGGCGGAGGTCTGGCACGAATCGGTCAAGTTCTATCGCCTGGAACGAAATGGCAGCTTGATCGGCCAGTTCTACCTCGATTTGTACGCGCGTACCGGCAAGCGACCCGGCGCCTGGATGGACGAGGTGCGCAGCCGCTGGGCCCGCCCGGATGGCTCGCAGCAGACGCCGGTCGCGCAACTGGTCTGCAACTTCAGCTCGCCCGTTGACGGCAAGCCGGCGCTGCTGACGCATGACGACGTGACGACGCTGTTCCACGAGTTCGGCCACGGCCTGCACCACCTGCTCACGCAAGTGGATGAGCTGGGCGTGTCGGGCATCTCCGGCGTCGAATGGGACGCTGTGGAACTGCCCAGCCAGTTCATGGAGAACTTCTGCTGGGAATGGGAGGTGCTGCAGCAACTCTCCAGCCATGTGGACAGTGGCGAGCCGCTGCCCCGCGCGCTGTTCGACAAGATGACGGCGGCCAAGAACTTCCAGAGCGGGCTGCAGACCCTGCGCCAGATCGAGTTCTCGCTGTTCGACATGCGCCTGCATGCCGAACCCGGCTCGGAGGCTGCGGTTCAGACCCTCTTGAACGAAGTCCGCGCCGAAGTCAGCGTGATCGTGCCGCCGGAATTCAATCGCTTCCAGCACAGCTTCTCGCACATCTTCGCGGGCGGCTATTCGGCCGGCTACTACAGCTACAAGTGGGCCGAGGTGCTCTCCGCTGATGCATGGAGCGCTTTCGAGGACGAAGGCGTGTTCAACCCGGCCACCGGCAAGCGCTACCTGCGCAGCATCCTGGAAATGGGCGGCTCACGTGACGCGCTGGAGAACTTCAAGGCCTTCCGCGGCCGTGAGCCCAGCATCGACGCCTTGCTGCGCCATCAGGGCATGGCCTGACCGAGGAACTGCCGCCCGCTCAGGCGTAATGCTCCGCCTCGGGCGGCGGCACCACCCAGCTGTGCTTGCGGTCCTCGTAGACCGAGACGCCGGGCGTTGGAAAGCTGGGGTCGGCAAAGGCGCCGACCGGAATGGCCAGGAACTCCGGCATCGCATCCATTTCGTAATAGACGGTGGCGCCGCAAGTCGGGCAGAAGTGGAAGCGCGCCGTGGTGCCGCCATCGCCTGTCAAGGCGTAGACCGTGGAGCGGCCGGCCACACGCACATTCGCGCGAGGAAAGCGAGCCTGCTCGGCAAACGGCCCACCACTGCGCCGCTGGCAGTTCAGGCAATGACAGATCGAGATGCGGACCGGGTCTCCATCGACTTCGGCCTTGAGCTGGCCGCAGGTGCAGGACGCAAGGCGTTTGGACATCGGTGCCTCTCTCTGGTCGTTTCAGCTGGCCGATTCGGCGCCGGCCCTGATGATCCATCGCTCGGCCTCGCTCTCGGGCAGCGCCTTGGCAAACAGCCAGCCCTGGCCGACCTGCACACCCAGGGCGGTCAGCTGCGCGGCCTGCGCTTCGTCTTCGACGCCCTCGGCAAGCGTCTGCTTGCCCAACGCATTGGCCAGGCCGACGATGGTGCGGACGATCTCGACCGCCTCGCGGCCCGCCTCCAGGCGCATCACGAAGCTGCGGTCGATCTTCAAGGTGTCAAACGGGAAACGGTGCAGATAGGCCAGCGATGAATAGCCGGTGCCGAAGTCGTCGATCGAGAGCTTGAACCCGAGGCTGGCCAGCTCGCGCAAGACCTCGGCGCTGCGCTGCGGGTTGGCCATGGCCATGCTCTCGGTCACTTCCAGCTTCAGCTGCTTCGGTGGCACATCGCCCAGCGCCTTCAAGACGGCGTGCGCATCGCTCAGCAGCTCCTGGTCGCGCTCCAATTGCACGCCGGAGACATTGACGGCGATCTCGCCCGTGAAGCCCAGGGCCTGCCAGCGGCGCAATTGCGCCGCCGCTTCCATCAGCGTCCAGCGGCCGATGTCGGCGATCTGGCCGCTGGCCTCGGCGACCGGGATGAAATCTCCCGGCATCACGAGGCCGCGTTGCGGATGGTGCCAGCGGATCAGCGCCTCGAAGCCGAGCAGTTGTCGGTCCGACAGCCGGATGAAGGGCTGGTAGAAGAGCTTGAACTGCCCCCCCTCGGCCAGGGCCACATCGATTTGCTCGCGCAACCAGCGGCGCGAGCGCTCGACCATCTGCTCGGCCGGGTCGTAGCAATGGCGATTGCCCGGGCCCTGCATCTTGGCCCGTGCCAGCGCGCCTTCCGCCGCTGCGATCAACTCGTCTGCGTTGGCCGGCCCTTCTGCCGCCTGCGCCCAGCCCACGCAGGCGGAGAGCCTGTGCTTGCCGCCCTCGGGCAGCGGATAGGGAATCTCGAACTGATCGAGCACCCAGGCGACCAGGCCGTTGTTGTCGCCATGGCGAGCGCGGAAGATGAGGCCGAACTCGTCGGGGCCCAGGCGACCGGCCATCATGGCCTGTCCCTCACGCATGCGCAGGCGCTGTGCGGTTTCGACCAGCACCGCGTCGCCTGCGGCCAGACCCTGAGCCTCGTTGAAGGCGCGGAACTCGTCCAGGCCGAGGAGTACCAGGCCGGCGTCGCCTTCGGCCATCGCCGATTCCAGTTGCACGCGGAACATCGCCCGGTTGGGCAGGCCCGTCAGGCGGTCATGCAGGGCATCATGGCTGATCTGCTGCTGCAGGCGATGCAGCTCGGACACATCGGTCAGCGAGCCGGCCATGCGCACCGCGCGGCCGCCCTCACGCGTGGCCATGCCCCGCGCCAGCAGCCAGCGGTGCTGCCCGCCCTGCTCGAACTCGAGCAGGTGGTGGAGCTGGCGGCTGCGGCCCTGCAGATGCTCGTCCAACACCCGCTCGAACTCCCTGCCGGCAGCCGGTGGCAGTGGCAGCGTCCAGGCCTTGATGTCTGCGGCCTCGGCCACGTCGAGCCCCATCAGCGCCAGCCAGCGTGGCGAGTAGTGCACGGTGCCTGCTTCCAGGTCCCAGTCCCACAGCCCGTCATTCGCACCTTCGGCCGCCAGGGCATAGCGCTCTTCGCTCTCCTTCAGGGCGACCAGCGCCAGCTGCCGGCGCTGATGCTCATCAGCGGCGCGCAGCGCCAGCGCACCCAGCACGGCCAGCACAGCGGCCAGCACCGGGAAGGCGGGCGCGATGAACTCATGGTGCAGCTCGAAGCGCCGCTGCAGCAGCACCAGCAAGACCAGGGCAACAACGATCAGCACCGGCAGCGCAGCGCGCAGGCGCCAGCGCGAGAGCAGACCTATCACCAGCAGCGGCAGCCCCAGCATCAACACAAGCTCGGATGCTGCAGCCCAATCGGGTCGGCGCAGCACCCGCTCACCAATCAGGTTGTCAATCGCCGTGGCGAGGCGCTCGACGCCAGGCAGACCGGGGTCGAAGGTGGTCGGAAAAGCATCGCCGCTGCCAAGCGCCGTGGTACCTATCAACACGATGCGGTCTTTCAGCCTGGCATCGTCCACCTTGCCCTTCAGCAGTTCGGCAAACGAGAGGCGCTCGAAGGTGCCCCCGGGGCCGTAGTAGTTGAGCCATTGACGGGAGAGGCCGTCGATGGGCACCTGCAGCGTGCCGACAGCTGCCTCGCGGCCCAGGCGCAGCCAGGCCTGCTGCCAGTCCGCTCCACGCAACTGGGCTGCGACACGAACCGCCAAGGTCGGGTAGACCTCGCCGCCCAGGCCCAGGGCCGGCAGGTCGTAGCGCAAGGCGCCGTCGCTGCTGCGCTGCGCGCCCACATTGCCCAGGCCCAGGGCCGCATCGGCAAACAGCGGCAGCGGCGCCAGCAGGCGGCGCGCACGCAAGGGCGTGGGCGCCTTGGCCACATCACCCTCGACCTTGGGCCAGGCGCTGTCCAGCACCGCGCGGCTGTCGCTGCCGTCAGGGCCCGGCTCCTCGCCCAGGGCATAGGGCAGCAGCACGCGGCCCGATCGCTTGATCGATGCGGCCAGCGCCGCATCGACGGTCGGGTCGCCGGCATCGAGCAGCAGGATGTCCAGGGCCACCAGCCGCGCGCCGGCCTTGCTCAGGCGGTCCAGGGCCGCGGTCAGCGCCCGGCGGTCTGGCGTGCCGCCGCGCATCGCGCTGGCTTCGTCGATGGTGACGATCAGGATGGGCAGGCGCGGCTGCAAAGGCCCGCGCCATTGCATCTGCGCATCAAGGCTCAGGCTGTCGATCCGCTCCAGCAGGCTGATGTTCGCGCGCTGCCACCAGCCCAGGATGGCCAGGGCCGAGGCAATCAGTGCGACGAGCCAGTAGCCCAGACGCGCGCGCATGGGTCAGCGCCAGTCAGACGCCAGCCAGGCGACTCTGCATGTCCTGGACCCTCTGCCCCGACCAGCGCTTGGAGGCGTCGCAGCCGGTGGCCGAGCATTGCGTGCCATCGGCCTGCGTATCGAGCATCACCGGCGGCTTGGGCAGGATGCCGCGGGTGCGGCTGCTGGCCTGCACCGCCACCTGGCCGGTCTGCACATGGACGGCCGTGGCCTGGTCGCCACCGACCTCGACGACGAACTCGGTGCCACGCACCGCCGTCACCGCCGTGGGCGTGCGTACCTCCCAGCCACCGCCGGGCGCGACCTTCTGGCCGATCAGGCCCAGCTCCAGCCACAGCGTGGCATCGCGCGGCTTGCCATCGGCCGCAGGTTCGAATCTCTGGATGCGCACCCGGCTGGCATCGCTGATGACCACCGAGGAGCCGTCGACGAACTTCAGCCGCACCCGGCCCTTGGCGCCGGTGCGCAACTCGACGCCCGCTTCCAGCTTGGCGCCGACGGCGAGGGGCTTGCCATCGACCTGGGCCTCGCCCAGCACCGCCATCACTTCGGCGACGGGGGCCGCCTGGGCCGTCGCGGCACCAATCACCGCCAATCCCACAAGTGTTCCCAACCAGCGCTTCATGGCATTGCCTTTCGAGATTGCAACTGATGCTAGCTCAGCGACGGGGATCGCCGAATAGGGCATAGCCTGCCCAGTAGTACGGATGTTGCCACTGTCCCTCACCCAGGCGACCTTCCAGCATCGCCAGCTGGGCCTGACGCAGACTGGCAGCACGCGAGGCCGCCCCGGCGGCCGCAGCCTGGAAGGTGGCCGCGCTGAGCGCCGCTGCCGAAGCCGACTCGACCGCCCAGTGCGTGGCCAGCACCGAGCGCGCGCCAGCAAAGAAGAAACCACGAACCAGGCCCGACATCGCCGCCCCGCCCTGCTCGCCCGCCGCCGTGTTGCAGGCCGAGAGCAGCACCCATTGCGCGTTCAGCCGCAGGTTCAGCACATCATCCAGCTCCAGCAGCGGCGATTCGCGCTCGTCGGCTTCGGCCGCCATCGCCAGCGCCGGCTTGGAGATGCCGGGCAGCTCGCCAGGCATCAGCCCATGGGTGGCAAAGGCGACGACCCGACGGTCCTGCAGCGGCATGGCCAGCACCGCGCGGCGCGTGGCCTGGGCGCCCAGGCGCAGGTCTGCCTGCGGGTCGGCGCCCAGCACCTTGGCCAAAGCCAGCAGCTCGGCGCGCGTTTCCGGCAGTGGCGGCACCTCGGCATAGCGGAAGCCCCATTCGGCATCGACACGGCCGACGGCTCGCTTGCCGCGCCCGGCCGGTGCGGGTGCGGCGCCGAACAGCGGGTCGCCAAAGCCCATCAGCGGCCGGGCCGCGGCTGCGGGGCTGGCGCCGCGGCGCAAGGCCTGCAGCGCGGAAGCCGCCGGCAATTGCGTGACCGCCAGGCGGCGCACGAGCCAGGCCGCTTGGGCGCCCCCTGGCTCGGTGACCAGGGTGGCCAGCGGCAGGCTGGACAAAGCGCCTTCGCTGGCCACCAGCAGCGAGTCGAGCCCGCGCCACTGGGCCTCCAGCGGCGCCAGCAACTCGCGATAGAGCTGGTGCAACACGGCCGTCTGCACCGGCTTGCCCAAGGCGGACGCGTCCAGTGCGGTGCGCGCCTGCGCCACCTTGGCGGCCAGGTCCTCGGCGCCGAGCGGGCTGGCATGCAGGGCCAGTGAGCCGTCGCTGGTCTGCAGCCAGACCAGGGTGGCGTGTTCGCCGGCATGGATCAGCAGCAGCCCCTCGCCCCGCTCCAGCAAGCCGCGCAGCACCTTGGCGGAGGGTGTGGGCGGCATGAGCAGGTCCGCATAAGCCGGGTACTGGCGGGCGATCTCGGCGCGGCGCTGCTCGAGCTGTTCGCGCGCCGCGCCGCCCTCGGCCTGCTGGCTGCGGATCTGTTCGCGCAGGGCAGCAAGCTCGGTGGCCCTGGCCTTGCGCTCGGCTGGCGGCAGTGCCTTGAAAGCCTCAGTGACCATCTCCTTGCGCAGCCGATCCTCCTTGGCCAGGCTGGCCGGCAACTTCGCAAACTGCGCGGCGGCCGCCTGCCGCTGCGCCTGCTCCTGCTCCAGCAGATGGCGCAAGGCCGGTGTGGCGGCCAGCAGGCGGGCAGTGCTGTCGACCAGGGCGCGCTGGGTGCTGCCGAGCATGCTGCGATCAGCCAGCTGCATGGCCCGTTCCATCAACGCGGGCGGCAGCTTCTCGCCCTTCAAGGCTCGCTGCGCGACATTGTCGAGAAATTCCTCGAAGGCCAGGCCCAGGACAAAGCCGCGAAATCCCCGCTGGTCGAGATCGAGCCAGCCGCCGGGACTGTCCAGCGTGGCGGCAAAGAGCTGCTCATAGTCCTCCAGGGCCGGCGCGAGTTCGCCGCGCATCAGCCGCACGACGGCCCGCACGCCGGCACTCTCCTGCGTCTGCGGATGCCTGGCGCCATAAAGGCGGTTGCGATAGCCGTACTGGCGGTTGGCGATCTCCAGCGCCTCATCCAGGCGGGCACTCTTGGCCGCCAGCAGCGCCAGCAGGCGGTTGTCGAGCGCGCGGCTGCGGGCCAGCGTGTCCTCGCCGTCGATGCTGGCAAGGAAGGCGCGATAGACGGCATCGGCCTCGCTCCAGCGCTTGAGGCCCATCAGCGAACGCACCAGCTCCTGATGGGCCAGCCAGGCGGTGTGGCTGGACGACTTGACCCCCTGCCTTTGCAGCATCGCCGCGGACTCGCGCGCCGCCACCAGCGCGGGCCGGAACTGCTGCACCGCGTTCAAGGCGGTGGCGAGGCGATAGTGCCAGCGCGCGCCCAGGGTGTCGCTGAGCTGGCTGCTGCGCCACAAGGCCAGATTGGCCTGGCCCAGCTCGATGGCCTCCGCCGCCCGCCCCTGCCGCACCAGTGCATAGACCAGCATGCCCTGCGCGCTGTCATGCCAGCCCATGGCCTCGAGCAGCTCCGGATCGCGCGGCGGCAGCTTGCGCTTGCGCAGCTCGGCTTCATTGCGGCGCGCCACGCCAACGGCCTCGCGCAGGGTGGCCAGCGAGGCCAGCGTGTCGCCCTCCAGCCGCTCAACCTCGGAGCGCACATGCAGCCAGTCCTCGCGCAGGTGAACCGGTGTGCCGGGCCGCCCGAGCAGTGGCCGGGCGAGCGCATCGGCTCGTGACCACATGCGGCTGGTCACCGCCCGGTCCGTGCCCTGCGCTGCGTAGTAGGTCTGGCGCAGCGCCACCATGGCCCGCGTGGCGGGGCTCAGGCTCGTGTCTTCCAGCCAGGGCTCGCAGGCGGCCAGGGCGGCACCCGAGCTGCCCCAGGTGAACTCGGCGTTCAGGTAGACCCGGATCCAGGCCTCGCCGCCGGTCCGGCCGCGCCCGGCTTCCGCCAACTGCCTGGCCAGCTCGAGATGGCGCCCGCGCTCATTGAGCTGCTGGGCGGCACGCAACTGGCGTTGCAGGACCGTGTAACGAGCGTCCTTGTCAGCGGGCAGCGACTCGGCAAGCACTTGCCGCGCCTGCTCGGGGCTCAGCGCCTGGCCGGCCAGCTCCAGCTCCTCGATGCCGGCGAGCGGGTCCTCCTGCGCCTGAACGGGCCCCAGGGTCAAACCCAGCAAGACGGCAAGCAGCCACTGACGCATGAATAGATTCTCCTGAACGACGCCTGTCCATCGTAGAAGCGCCGTGCGCCCTCGGGAAGGGCCCGACGCCGGGATGGGGGGCAAGGCTTGATACTCAAGTTCATGCAAAAACACCTGCCTGCCCTGCTCCGCCCGACCGTCCTGGCCTTGTCGCTGCTGTTCGGCGCGGCCCATGCGGCCGAGCCGCTGCTGATCCACAACGCGCGCGGCCTCACGCTCGACGAGAAAGGCCGCGTCCAGCGCTTCGACAGCATCGCCATCGATGGCAACGGTCGGGTCGTGGCCACCGGCAAGCTGGCGGCCCTCGAGGCCAAGGCTGTGGACGCTCGCCGGGTCGATGCCAAGGGTCAGGTCTTGATGCCAGGGCTGATCGATGCCCATGGCCATGTGCTCGACCTGGGCTTCTCGCGCCTCTCGCTGTCGTTGCGCGAAACGGCAGACCTGAACGCCGCGCTCGCCGCGATCAAGGCCCACGCGGCGAAATGGCCCGACTCGGCCTGGCTGCTGGGCGGTGGCTGGAACCAGGCGAACTGGAAGCTGGGCCGGTTCCCCACGGCCGCAGAGCTGGACAGCGCCGAGAGCCAGCGCCCGGTGTGGCTGGAGCGCGTGGACGGCCATGCCGGCTGGGCCAACAGCCGCGCCCTGCAGATCGCCGGCATCACCCGCGACACGCCTGATCCGCAAGGCGGCAAGATCGAACGCGATGAGCGCGGCGAGCCGACCGGCGTGCTGGTCGATGGCGCCATGGGCCTCGTCGGCCGCCACATCCCCGAGCCCTCCAAGGCGCAAGCGCGCGCCGCGCTCGAGGTGGCGCAGAAGGAGCTGCTGAGCCTGGGCCTGACCTCGGTGCAGGACGCAGGCATTTCGAACGAAGCCGACCAACTGATGCGCGAATTCGCGGCCGAGGGCAAGCTGAAGGTTCGCATCGACGGCATGGCGCGCGGCAGCGACAACGCCCTGATCGAACGCCTGCGCCGCGAAGGCCCGCTGGCGCCCAGCGGCGATGGCATGTACAGCCTGCGCATGGTCAAGCTCTTCGCCGACGGCGCGCTGGGCAGCCGCGGCGCGGCCTTGCTGGCGCCCTACAGCGACGCGCCGCAAACGCAGGGGCTGCTGTTCAACAAGAACGATGAGTTGCTCGCCCGGATGCGCGCGGCCGCAAAGGCCGGCTTCCAGGTCAATGTGCACGCCATCGGCGATGCGGCCAATCGCCAGGTGCTGGTCGGCTTCGAGACCCTGCAGCGCGAGATGGGCGCGAAGAGCACCGCCCTGCGCCACCGCATCGAGCATGCGCAGGTGATCGCCTTGGCCGACATCCCTCGCCTGGCCAAGGCCCAGGTGATCGCCTCGGTGCAGCCGGTGCACGCCACCTCGGACATGAACATGGCCGAAGACCGCGTCGGCGCACAGCGCATCCAGGGCGCCTATGCCTGGCAGCGCCTCCTGAAAGCTGGCGCGCGCCTGGCTTGCGGCTCCGACTTCCCGGTCGAGGAACCGACGCCCTGGGCCGGCCTGTACGCCGCCGTGACGCGCCAGGACGCCGAAGGCAAGCCACCCGGTGGCTGGTACGGCCAGCAGGCCTTGAACAGCCTGCAGGCGCTCGATTGCTTCACCCGCGCCGCGGCTTACGCAACACGGCGCGAAGGCGAGATCGGCACTCTGACACCGGGCGCCCGGGCCGACTTCATCATCGTTGACCACGACCCGCTCGGCGCCTCGCCGGCCGCGCTCCTGAAGACCAAGGTGCTGCAGACCTGGGTTGGCGGGAAGCTGGTGTTCGAGGCGCCGCGCTGAGCGCGAGCCTTCACGGGGCCTGATCAGCCCCGGGGGGGCTGTCAGGGCCGGATCGCTACTTCGTTCTTCACGGCCTTCACGCCGGCCACACGCCAGGTGAGCGTCTCAGCCATCGTGCGTTCACGCGAGTTCTTGGCAAAGCCCGACAGCATGACCGTGCCCTTCATCGTCTCGACACTGATGGCCGAGGCATCGACCTCGCTGTTGTCGACGAAGCGGGCCTTGACGGCCGTGGTGATCGCGGTGTCGTCCACATAGGCGCCCACCGTTTCCTGGCCGCGCGTGACGGCGCAACCGGAGGTGAACAACAGGGCCACGGTGGTGGCACTCAGGGCCAGCGTGTATCGAACGTTCATGGTGGAGCTCCTTCAGGGATGGTTGAAATGGTTAAGCGCGAAGCCGGCCGTCAATCAGCCAGCCAGTCGCGCAGTTCCTCGGCATGCTTTTGCTCATCGGCGAGGATGTCTTCGAGCAGGCGGCGGGTGGTCGAGTCCTTGTCGCCGATCAGGGTGATCAGCTGGCTGTAGGCCTCGATGGCCACCCGCTCGGCAATCAGGTTGGAACGGATCATCTGGCGCAGTTCGCGCGAGTCGTCATAGGCCGCATGGCTGCGCCGGGTCAGCGACTCGGGCGAAAAGTCCGGCTCGCCGCCCAGCTGCACGATGCGCTTGGCCAGCCGGTCCGCATGCACGGCTTCCTCGCCGGCATGGACCAGGAATTCCTCGGCGATATGCGCCGAGGCCAGGCCGTCGGCGGTGAAGTGATGGCGCTTGTAGCGCAGCACGCAGACCAGCTCGGTGGCCAGCGAGTCGTTGAGCATCTTGATGATCTCGTAGCGCCAGGGGCCGTAGTGCGGCGTCATGGCGCCTTGCTCCAGGCTGGAGCGGGCCGCGTCCAGCGCCACCGTATCGAGCTTCATCTCGGGTTGGTCGATCAGGGCGTAGTGCTTGTGTTCGGTTGCGGACATGGTGGCTTTCGGTGGGCTGAGCGGCACACGCAAGAGCGGCCGATCCAGTATCTGCAATGTGGCCCCGGGGGCGGCCGCTCGCCATAGTCCGGTGGCTCGACTGCTTGTAGGACAGCAGGCCCTTGTGGACTTGTGTGCGGCAACGAACAGATGCGCGAGCCGGGCCGGCAGAGGCTGATCGGCACACCACAAGGAGTCCGATGATGAAGCTGCCCCACCCCACCACCCCAGGCCTGCCCCGATTGCGCCTGACCCTGCTGGTGGCCACCGCCAGCTTCGCCCTGCTCGCCTGTGCGAGCGTGCCGCCGCCCAATGCCGAGATCGAGGCTTCGGGCGTGGCACTGGCCTCAGCCACCGGCGCTGGCGGCACGCAATGGGCGCCGCAGGAAATGCGCAGCGCGCAGGACAAGCACAGCCGCGCCAAGCAGGCGCTGAGCAACCAGGACAACGCCCTGGCCCTCAACCTGGCGCGCGAGTCGAGTGTCGATGCCCGCCTGGCCGAGTCCAAGGCCAATGCCGGCAAGGCCGGCAAGTCCGCCGCCGAACTGCAGGAAAGCAGCCGCGTGCTGCGCGAAGAGCTGCAGCGCAAGTCCAACACCAAGGAACCCTCATGAACAAGCTGACATTGATGACTGGCACGCTCAGCGTGCTGGCCCTGGCCGCCCTGTCTGCCTGCAGCACCCTGCGTGCCGACAACCCGCGCCTGGCCGAGGCTCGCAGCGAGTACCGCAGCGCCCAGAACGACCGCGACACCCGCGAGCTTGCCTCTCCCGAGCTCAAGACCGCCAGCGAAGCCATGACCCGCGCCGATGCAGCCTGGCAGAACAATGAGGTGCCGAGCGATGTCGATCACTGGTCCTACCTGGCCAAGCAACGCAGCGCGATCGCCATGCAGACCGGCAAGCAGCGCGCAGCCGAGCGCACGATCGCCAATGCCACGGCCTCGCGCGACCGGATCCGCCTGGAAGCCCGCACGCAGGAGGCCGACACGGCCAGGCTGTCGGCCGAGGATGCCAAGCTGCAGGCTGCCGCCTCGCAGCGGCAATCGAATGCCTCGCAGCGCGAAGCCGAAGATTCGCAACGCGAGGCCGCTGCGGCCCAGTCACGCGCCAACGCCGCCCAGCTTGCGGCCGACGATGCCAGGGTCCGCAACTACCAGCTCGAAACCCAGCTTCGCGAGCTGAACGCCAAGCAGACCGATCGCGGCATGGTGATCACCATGGGCGACGTGCTGTTCGACAACAACCGCTCGGACCTCAAGCCCGGCGCAATGGCGGGCATAGACAAGCTGACGGCCTTCATGAAGCAGTACCCGGATCGCAAGCTGCGCATCGAGGGCTTCACCGACAGCGTGGGCAGCGACGACAGCAACCAGACCCTGTCAATCCAGCGTGCCACGATGGTGCGCAACGCCCTGATCAATGGCGGCGTGCTGCCGGACCGCATCACGGTGCGCGGCTATGGCGAGTCCAGCCCGGTGGCCAGCAACGACACCGCCACCGGCCGGCAACTGAACCGCCGTGTCGAGATCGTGCTGTCCGACCTGAACGGCCAGCTCTCAGCGGCTCGTTGATTCACCCGCTCAGCGGCACGACAAAGCTGCTGAGCGCCGGCAACTCCGTCCACAGCAAGACCTGACCCCGCGGCAGCAGCCTGGCGCGGGGTTCCAGGGCCAGGATCTCTCCGACCGGCCCGCGCACGAGGATGAAGCGCATCTCCCGCCCCTCTCTTTGCAGGCACAGTTCGGCGCGCTGCCAGCTCGCCGGCAGACAGGGCTGCAGGCTCAGTTCCGTGGCCGAGAGGCGCAGGCCGAACATCGACTCGATCGCAGCGCGCTGCAGCCAGGCCGCCGCGCCGGTGTACCAGCTCCAGCCGCCCCGCCCCACATAGGGCGGCTGGCTGTAGACATCGCCCGCCACCGCATAGGGCTCCAGCCCATAGACCCGCCCCATCTGCGCATCGGCCGCGCGGTGCGCCGGGCTCAGGTAGCGGAAGTAGCGGTAGACCCGATCGCCCACCGTCTCCTGCTCGTCATCCACACCACCGGCCGCCTGCGCCATCAGCGCCCACACGCCGGCATGGCTGTACTGGCCGCCGTTCTCGCGCACCCCGGGCGGGTAGGCCTGGATGTAGCCGGCGTCCGGCTGCTGCGTTTGCAAGGGCGGGTCGAGCAGGCGGATCAGGCCGGCCACCGGATCCACCAGCTCGGCCTGCATGGCGCGCAAGGCCTGCTGCTGGCGGGCCGGCGACGCCACACCAGAAAGCACGCTCCAGGCCTGCGCGATCAGGTCGATGCGGGCTTCGCTGCCTTGCTCGGTGCCGAGCACCGAGCCGTCGTCAAAGAAGGCACGGCGGTACCAATGGCCGTCCCACGCATGGCCCTGCAAGGCCGTGCGCCAGCCGTGGGCCACACGCTCCCAGTTGCGCGCCCGGTCGAACTCGCCGCGGGCGCGCGCCAGCGGCGCGAAGTCCTCGACCAGCCGGCACAGGAACCAGGCCAGCCAGACCGACTCGCCGCGGCCGGCGACGCCCACACGGTTCATGCCGTCGTTCCAGTCGCCGCTGCCCATCAGGGGCAGGCCATGGACGCCGCTGGCCAGGCTCGCATCCAGAGCGCGCGCGGCATGCTCGTACAGCGTGCCCGCGCCACCATCGCTGCTCGGCGCTTCATAGACATCCTCGGCCTCGGCCGGCACCTCGCGGCCCAGCAGGAAGGGCAGTTCCTCATCCATCACCGCCTGATCGCCGGTGGCGCGGAGGTAGTGCAGGCAGGCATGGACCAGCCACAGCCGGTCGTCCGAGCAGCGCGTGCGCACGCCGGCGCCGCCGGGCTCATGCCACCAGTGCTGCACATCGCCGGCTGCGAACTGGCGCGATCCGCTCGCCAGCAACTGCGCTCGCAGACGCTCAGGCGCAGCCCAGGCCAGGGCCAGCACATCCTGCAGCTGATCGCGGAAGCCGCTGGCGCCGCCGGCCTGGTAGAAACCGGCCTTGGCCCAGAGCCGGCAGCTCTGCACCTGGTAGAGCAACCAGCGGTTGACCAGGGCATCGAAGAGCGGATCGGGCGTCGTGACCGTGGCCGCGCCCAGCAGCCGGTCCCACGCGCCACGCGCTGCTGCTGCCCGCTCGGCAGGCTTGACCATGGCAGCCTCGGCCGCCAGCTGGCGTGCCGCGCTCGGGCTCTCGGCGTGGCCAAGCAGGAACACCCGCTCGCAGCGACCGCCCGGCGCCAGCACCAGTTCGGTGGCCAGCAAGGCGCAGGGGTCGAGACCGGTGCCGGCGCGCTGTGCCAGATGGTCGGGCAGCACCAGGCGGCCCCGCGCATCGAACAGCTCGCGGCGGTCGCAGCTCCAGTCGGGCGCTTGCGCCTCGGCGTCCAGCACCAGGGCCAGAAAGGCGGTGGCGTCGCCAAAGCCTGTCGCGCACTCGCGCTGGGTTGCCTGCAGCGCGGTCACGCTGCCATGGGCCAGGCGCTGGCGCTGCATGGCGCAGGAAACGCTGGCGCGGTCGCTGCGCTGCGCGCCCATCAGCCATTCGGCCAGGCCCAGCAGGCGCAGCGAGCGCGGCCGCGGGCCGTTGTTGAACAACTCGATGTGCACCTGCTTGAGGGCCATCTTCGCATCGACGCAGATCGTCATGCTCACGGCCAGCGTGCCGCGCTTGTGCTCGATGCTGCTCCAACCCTGGCCATGGCTCACGTCGTAGCGCTGCCCATCGCCCCCCCAGGCCGAAGAGCTGAGGCTCCAGGCCTCGCGGGTGACCAGGTCCTGCACCAGCCACCATTCGGCCGGCGGGTCGGCCACCGCGTCATTGCTCCAGGCAGTCAGCTGATGCAGCCGGCTGTTGATGGCCCAGCTGTAGCCGCCGCCCGCCTCGCTCACCTGGCAACCGAAGCGGGCATTGGCGATCACATTGATCCAGGGCCGCGCCGGTCGCAGCTGCGCACTGACCTCGAAGGCAAACTCGCTGCCGCCATCGACAAAGTGGCCCTGCGGTGCCGGCACCGGCTGCGCGTCGGTGCTGGCCACCTCCAGCGGCGTGATCGACATCTCGCCGCGCAGCTCCCGCTCGCGTTCACGGGCGGTGGCCAGGACCAGGACCTGCTGATGCAACGGTCGCCCATCGGCCTGCCAGCGGACGCGCGCCAAGACCTGCAAGGTGGCCAGCTCGATGGCACTGAGCTCGTCAGAACGCAGCAGATGGAAGCCGCAGCGGCGCGAGTCGCCTGCATTGCCCGCCGCAGCCGCCGCATGGCGCTCGGCCAGGCCGGCCAGCTCATGCTGCAAGGCCATCTGGTAGGACGAGGTCTCGGCATTGAGCACCACCAGATCGCAGCCCACGCCGGCAAAGCTCCACCAGCGCAAGGCCTGCGCCAGCGTGCGCAGCAGCCCAAGGCCCTGGATCGCATGAGCCGTCACCAGCAGCAGCGGCCGCTCGCCCGAGATGCCGAAGCGCCACAGGCTGCGCCGGTCACAGCCGGCCTCGGCGGGCGCGTCGGGCCGGGCCAGCGTCAGCAGCATGGCGGTGTTGAGCGTCTGCAGGGCGGCGAAGTTCTCGGGGCTCAGCCCCAGCTCATGCAGGCGCACCGAAGTCAGCGTGGCCGACATCAGCGCGGAGCGCTGCAACTGGCTGGGCTGGCGGTATTTGTCGAGCACCGCTTCAAGCACCGTCGCCTGGTCGGACACGGCGGTGGCAAAAGTCAGCACCGCCTTGGCGCCCGGCGCGATGCGCAGGCGCACGGCGAGCACGCAGACCGGGTCGAGACCGGTGGTCAGCTCCACAAGTCCTTCGACCGGCGCCGCCTGCAAGGCGCCGAGCGGCTCGCAGGCCGCGCGATTGCGCCCCAGCCATTGCTGCCGATCCACCTGCAGTAGCAGGACCTTGCAGGGCGGCTCGCTGTCGGCCAGGAAATGGACCAGCTGCAGCGCCGCCTCTTCCGGCAGGCGCGGCCGGCGCTCCAAGCGCAGGGCCTGCTGCGCCGCCAACCACTGGGCGCGCATGAACAGCTGGACAAAGGCCGGGTGCGCCTCGTCGGCTCGCGGCGTCGAGAGCGTGGGCTCGAAGGCCGAGCACAGCTCCAGCTCCAGGGGCTCATTGCCCAGATTGCGCAGCTCGACCTGGCGGAACTCGATGTCGTCTTCCGGGCTGACCCAGACGCTGACGCGGCTGTGCAGGTCGCTCCAGCGGGCGTTCAGGCACACGCGGTCGGCGTGGAACTGCGCCCCGTACTCGGCCTCGGCATCCGGTGCCGGATGCTGGCTCAGCGATACCAGGCGCGCGCCAGCACCGCGCCGCAGGAAAAAGAAGTGGCCGTGCTCGTCGCGCAGCGCATCGTCGCGCCAGCGGCTGAGGCCCCATTCGCGCCACTGGCTCCAGCCGGCACCATTGGGCCGCAGCGCCACGGTGTAGCGGCCGTTGCCCAGCAGATGGGTGGGCTCGATGGCAGCCTGGCCCGGCCGCAGCTCCTGCATCAGCGCAGCGGCACGGCGCGGCAGCGAGCCCGCGAGCGCCGGCGGCGGCAGCACATGCAGCCGCGAGATCTCGCGCGGCGCACGCTCATGCAGCAAGGAGGCCACGGCAGCAATCGGGGCGCAGGCCATGCCCCAGCGTTGCACGATGCCGGCGCGCAGCACCTGGGTCAGCGCCACCAGGCTCATGCCCTGGTGGTGGGCCATCAGGGTGGCCACCGGCATGACGCGCTCATGGCCCAGCAGCCGCGCCGGCGTGAAGTCCAGGGCCTCGATGAAGCCCATGCCACCGCGTGCGCCCAGAGCAGCCAGCGCGGCAAAGTTGCGCAGCGCCGCACGCGGGTCCAGCATGGCCGCCAGCGCCGTGGCATAGGGCGCCACCACCAGTTCGTCCGGCGGCGTGCGCCGCAGTGCCAGCCTGGGCACGCCCTGCGGCGCGTACTGGTAGGCCAGCGTGTGGTCGCGCCCCGCATAGGCCGATTCCGACATGCCCCAGGGGAGGCCGTGAGCCGCGCCAAAGTCCATCTGCTCCCGCAAGGCCACGCGGCCGGCCTGGTCGAGCACGCTGCCAGGTGGTTCGGCCAGCATCAGGCTGGGCATCAGGTACTCGAACATCGAGCCCGACCAGGAGCGCAGTCCGGCCCGGCCGCCGCGCGCAAAGAACGGCCGGCCCAGCGCCGCCCAGTGGCGCACCGGCACATCGCCCTTGGCAATGGCCAAGAGGCTGGTCAGACGCGACTCCGAAGCCAGCAGGTCGTAGAGCCCGGTGTCGAGCTCCTGCTCCGTCAGCCGGTAGCCGATGTGCAGGAGGTGGCGCTTCGCGTGGTAGAGGAAGGCGTAGTCCGGTTCCCAGGCGAGTTGCTGGCAGCGCGCCGCCAGGGCACGCAAGCCATGCGCAATGCCGGCGGGCTCATGCCCGGCCTCGCTGCGCAGTGCAAAGTCCAGGCAGGCCTCGGCCACGCACAAGAGGTGGCCGCTGAGATTGCCGCTGTCGACGCTGGACACATAGTGCGGCGCCAGCGCCAGGCCGCTCTGGGTGTCGTACCAGTTGAGGAAATGGCCGCGGTGGCGCTGCAGCGTGGCCAGGCTGTCCAGCGTCGCCGTGAGTCGCTCGACCAGCTCACGCCGCGCGATCCAGCCGAACTCGCAGGCACAGGCGGCACTGAGCAGGTAGAGGCCGACATTGGTCGGCGAGGTTCGGTGCGCCAGCGCCTCATGCGGCAGCAGCTGCAGGTTATCGGGTGGCAGATGGCGATCATCCGGACCCACGCTGCGCTCGAAGAAGCGCCAGGTGTCGCGGGCCATGCGCTCCAGTTCCTCGCGCTGCGCCCCGCTCAGCTCGGCCGCCAGCCGCTCGGGCCGCCCGGCCCACCAGATGCCCAGTGGTGCGAGGCTCCAGGCCAGGCACAACGCCAGGCTCAGGCCCGGCACCGGCGTATCGACCATCAGCAGGCCGGCGAACAAGCCCAGGGACAAATACATGCCCGGCGCGTGGCGGCGCAAGAGCGGCTGCAGGCGCGGTTCGGCGGCAGCCTGCACGGCCGCGCTGGTGGTCCATTGCAGGAGATGGCGACGGCTGACCAGCAGCCGGTACAGCGCCCGCACGATGGCGTCCAGCGCGCCTGTCACCTGCTCCACCAGCTGCCACATCAACCACAGGCCGGCGGCAAACGCACGCACCAGGTCGATCAGCGCCTGGCGGTAGAAATGCCAGCGCGCCAGGTCCTCGCGCTGCGAGGCCAGGCCGGTCAGCGCGCCCAGCAGGGTCCCGGCGGACTGGGCGACCAAGACCAGCATCAGTGCCACCCAGGGCGACATCAGCTGGCCCGAGAGCGCCAGCAGCAGCAAGAGCATCGAAACCGGCGCCAGCAGGGAGCGGCGCAGGTTGTCCACCAGCTTCCAGCGGTTGACCGCGCGCATGCGCAGCCCGAGGAAGGGCAGCAACTGCCAGTCGCCGCGCATCCAGCGGTGCTGGCGGGCGGCGGCCACGTCCGGATGCTGGGGCGCTTCCTCGATCAGGGTCAGCTCGCTCAGCGCGGCGGCGCGGCTGAGTGCGCCTTCCAGCAGGTCGTGGCTCAAGACCTGGCCCTCGGGCAGCCGCCCGGCCAGCAGCTTGTGCAGTACCTGCACCTGCAGCAGGCCCTTGCCGCTGAAGCTGCCCTCACCGAACAGGTCCTGGTAGACCTCGGAGCTGGCGGCGCTGTAGGGATCGCTGCCGCCGCGGCCGGCGAAGAGCCGGTAGAAGGCGCTGCGCTGGCCGCGCGGCG
This sequence comes from Paucibacter sp. JuS9, assembly GCF_044043925.2. NCBI lineage: Bacteria > Pseudomonadati > Pseudomonadota > Betaproteobacteria > Burkholderiales > Sphaerotilaceae > Roseateles > Paucibacter sp. JuS9. The sequence goes on along the minus strand of NZ_CP194172.1, from coordinate 716,561 downwards.
GCAGCGGCGCGGCAATGCGCGGCTGCAGAATGGCATAGCCGCTGACCAGGCTGCGGCCATCGGCGGCCAGGCGCGGCTCGTTGTAGGGATGCGCGGCCACGCCGACCAGCTCGCGCAGGCGCCCCGGCGGCAGGCCGGTGTCGCTGTCCAGCGTCAGCAGATAGCGCGTGCCCTCGGCCTGCCTGGACAGCTCGCCCAGTTCCACAAAATCCTCGGGCTCGCCCTCTCCGGCCAGCCGGGCGATCAGCTGCTCCAGCTTGCCGCGCTTGCGCTCCCAGCCGATCCAGCGCTGCTCGCTCTCACTGAACTCGCGCCGCCGGTGCAGCAACAGGAAGCGGCGCGGCGACTCTGCGGCCGTCGGGTAGCGGGTGTTGAGATCGGCAATCGCAGTCTGCGCCTCGTGCAGCATCCAGCCGTCCAGCGGCGCGTCGGCCTGGTCGGCATCGGGCCAGTCGCTCAAGAGCGCGAACTGCGCGCAGGCTTCGCGGTTGGCCAGGTAGTGCAGCTCCAGGCGGCGGGCCAGCGCGCGGCTGCTGGCCATGTCGCCCAGCAGGGCCGGCACCACCACCATCACCTGGTGCTCGGGGCACAGGCCCTCGACCAGGGCCAGGCGCGGCAACTGGGTCGGACTCAGGGATTCGCTGATCAGGCGGTGGACCAGGGCGATCACCGCCTCCGAGGCCGGCAGCGCCACCAGCAGCCAGGCCAGGGCCGAGGCGCCCGTCGGCAGCAGGGCCGCGGACAGCAGCGCCGTCGCGGCAAAGATGCTGCCGAGGTAGAGCGGCAGGGCCGCGCGATGCAGGCCCGCTTTGAGGACTTGCCGCCCGCGCTCGTGCAGGCCCAGGGCATGCATGAGCGTCGGCCGGCCCTCGCCCTGCAGCCAGAAGCAGGCGGCCGCTGGCGCCAGGCTGGTCTGTGGCGAAGCGGCCATCAAGGCCAGCAACTGACGCGCCACCACGAGCTCGCTGCGGCCGCTGCGCCGGGCCAGCTGCTCGATGCCATGCAGGGTCTGATCGCGGGTCAGGGCATGTTCGGCGCGGAACAGCGGCGAGCTCAGCATCAGGCGCACCAGGGCGCTGCCGCGCGCCACGATGTCGGTCCAGTCCGCATCACCGATGGCGCGCAGCGAACCCACGGCATTGCCCACACTCAGGTTGTCCGCCGTCGGTGCCACCCAAGGTGCGCCGGGCACGATGCCGGCATCGGTCGCCTGCAGCCAGGCCATCAGGCGCTGCGCGGCGGGCGCCTGCTGTTCGCGCAGCCGCAAGGCCAGCTGGGTCAGGAAGGCCGTGGCCACACCGCGCGCCCGCAGTCGCTTAAGCAGGCTGTCCAGCCGGCTCTGGCTGCAGTGCAGCGCCTGGTCGGCGCAAAGGTCGGCCAGCTCGCGGGCAGCCTTGTCGCAGGCCAGTCGTTCAGACAGGCGGCGCAGGTTCTCGATCAGCACCACCCGCAGCGTCGTCGGCAGCGCCCACATCTCGCCGAGGTCCAGCGGGCAGTTCTCCTGATACGCGGCCAGGAACTTCACAAGCAGCTCCTCGTCGAACTGGCCATCGGTATGGGCCACAAAGGCCCAGGCCACGCCGTAGACGCGCGGCAGTCCCGCCAAGGGCGGCGTTGTGAGCACCGGCAGCTCACGGTAGTAGCCGCGCGGCAGGCCTTCGCGCACCTCTTTCAGCTGGGCATCGATCAGATGGAAGTTGTCGAGCAGCCATTCGGCCGCCGGGCTGATGTCGCCGCCCTGGGCCGCAATGTTGGCGATGTAGCGCTGTGAGGCCCGCAGGCTGTCGATATTGCTGCGCAGGCTTGGGAAGAAGCTTCGCCCGCTGCCTGCGCAATGGGCGCTGCGGTGGCTGAGACCGAGGCTGCGGCCATGTTCGGCAAAGCGCTGCGGGCCGAAGATCTCGGCCCGCAGCGCCGGCAGCAAGGGGCCTCGCGCCGTGTCCAGCAGCTCACGCGCGTCCTCATCCGGCCAGCGATGCAGGGCGGCGCTGGCATTCATGCCATGGCTCCTAGAGCCACCAGAGCGCAGCGGCCAGCAATGTCAGCACCAACACGCTGCTGACCAGGCGTGCGCTGCAGAAACCCAGCATGCGCTGGGCACCGCAATGCACGGCGGTCAGCCGCCCTGGCAGGCCGCGGCACTGGCGCACATGCTCGCCCAGAACCGACAACTCCATGGGCGAGGTGTCCGTGCTGTCGTTGCCACTGGCCGTGCTCCAGTGCGACGGAGTGAAAGCAGCGGCCATGGCTCAGCGCGATCCGACCACTTCGATTTCGACCCGGCGGTCCGGCTGCAGGCAGGCGATCAAACGCGCCGACGCCTGCGTGCCTCGGCAATCTGCCAGCAGCGTGATGGGCTTGCTTTCGCCATGCCCAGTGGCGGTGATCTTGCCCGCCGTCAGGCCACCGCTGCTCACCAGGTAAGCCTTGACGGCTTCGGCGCGCTGCTGCGAAAGGTTCTGGTTGTAGCGCTCGGTGCCCAGACGGTCGGTATAGCCCTCGACATTGATCTGCTCGAACGTGAGTCCGCGCGTCTGGGCGCTGAAGCCGTCAAGGGCACTGCGGCCTTCGGGGCGCACAACGGCGTTGTCGAAGCCGAACAGCGATTCGGCCGAGAAGCTGACGCGCTGGCGCTGCGGCGGCGCGGGCGGCGGGGGCGGCGGAGCCATCATCACCTGCAGTGCCGGCGGCGCGGGCGGCGGCATGACCATAGGCGGTTCGGCCTGGGCCATCACCGGCATGGGCGCAGGCGCCTCCGAGCGACGGGGCGCCGGACGCGGGCTGTCGAAAGGCATCACCAGGCCGACCGAGACCAGGTTGATGTTGCCGCGACCGCCAATCGCGTCATAGACGCGGTAGCGCTCGGCCTCGGCGCGTACCGACAGCGTCGAGGAGATCGCATAGTTCAGGCCCAGGCCGGCCTTGTAGCCCTTGCCGCGCGTCGTCGGGCTGGTGTTGATGGGCTGGGCAGAGCCGGAGCCTTCGAAGTGGTCGTTGGTGCGGCCATAGATGCCGCCCACCCGCGCCAGCGCCGAGAGGTTCTGGGTCAGCGGCACGCGCGCCACCAGGTCGGCATTGAAGCCCTGGGCGCGCAGGCTGCCGTTCAGGCGCCCGGGTGGCGTGACGTCGCCACCGAAGTTGAAGCGGCCGAGATTGAAATAGCCGCCTTCGATGGCCCACATGTCGCTCATCTGGTAGCCGAGCAAGGCCTTGTAGCCGGTGGCGGTGCGGTCGCGATCCAGGGTGGTGAGGCTCATACCCGCACCCATGCGGCTGCTGAGCAGGCGCGCTTCGTCAATGCGTGAGCGTGACTGGCCAACGGACAGGCCGCCATAGCCATAGCCGGCCTCCTGCGCCGTGGCGCTGAGCAGGGTCAAGGGGCCGAGGCCAGCCAGGGCCAGCAGGCGCAGCAGCTGGCGCTGCGAAGTACGGGGCGGGGCTGCGGCTGTGTGGTGGAACGATTTCATGAACAGTCCTTTGGGTCGGTTGTGAGCGTCGCGGTGTGCATGCATGACCTCACGCACCGAGTTGCCTTTATCGACGCCAAGGCCGCTGCGGGTCTGTGCGCTAGCGAACCCCCTTGCGCCAGCCGGTTCCCAGCAACTGGTCCCAGACGCCGGTGCTGACGCCGTAGCAGGCGGCCTCGCCCCCATGGTGGTGGGCATGCCAGCGTTGCCGGCGCAACTGCCAGGCCGGGCCTGGCCAATTTTTTGACAGACCCTGGTGAGCCAGGTGGTGAGCCAGGCCGTAGAACAGATAGCCCGCCAACACACCGGCCATCAACGGCAAGCTGGGCCACAAGCCCAGCAGCACCAGCAGCGGCAGGAATACCAGCCCTGCAAACAGCGGCAGGCTGAACAGCGTGGGCAGGCCGTAGAGCGCACGCGGCCGGGCGTGGTGCACCGCATGCAGGCGCTTGAACGGCTCGATGCCATGCAGGACAAAGCGATGCACCAGGTACTCGATCAGGCTCCAGAGGGCAAAGCCCGCCAGCAGCGCGGCCAGCCATCCGGCCGGATGCGGTGCCGCGTTCCACAGGCTCAGGCTGACCAGCAGCAAGACCAGCGAGCCGTACAGCACGAAGTCGGCGCGATAGGTGCCCGGGCTTTGTTCCATCGACAGCAGGTCCATGCATCATCCCTCGTTGAACAGCAGCACAAGCTAGGTGGAGCCTCACGAATGGTCTGTGCGCTAGCGCACCAATGATCTGGCCGCAACTGCCTATAGTCGGCCTGGCGCTTTCCGATGCCACGCTGTGGTGTCGCCAGCCCCGCTGTCGCGCGAAGCCGCCATGCCAGAACGAATACCCCCTTTGAACAACCATCTGCTGGCCGCCCTGCCAGAGGCCGAGTTGCAGCGCTGGCTGCCTCAGCTGGAATGGGTGGCACTGCCGCTGGGCCAGGTGCTTTACGAGTCGGGGCGCACGCTCAGCCACGTCTATTTCCCGACCTCGGCCATCGTGTCCCTGCTCTATGTGCTGGAAAACGGTGCCTCGGCCGAGATCGCCGTGGTCGGCAACGAGGGCCTGGTGGGCATCGCGCTGTTCATGGGCGGCGGCTCGACGCCCAGCCGCGCCGTGGTGCAAAGCGCCGGCGAGGGCTACCGACTGCGCGCCCAGGGCATGCGCGACGAGTTCGAGCGTGGCGGGCCGGTGATGCACCTGCTGCTGCGCTACACCCAGGCTCTGATCACGCAGATGGCCCAGACTGCCGTCTGCAACCGCCACCATTCGCTGGACCAGCAGCTCTGCCGCTGGCTGCTGCTGAGCCTGGACCGGCTGAAGGGCAACGAGCTGGTGATGACGCAGGAGCTGATCGCCAACATGCTGGGCGTGCGACGAGAAGGCGTGACCGAAAGCGCCTTGAAGCTGCAGGCAGCCGGACTGATCCGCTATGCGCGCGGCCACATCAGCGTGCTGGACCGGCCCGGCCTGGAGGCGCGCAGCTGCGAATGCTACGAGGTGGTGCGCAAGGAGTACGAACGTCTGCTGCCGGACCGGCCCGCGCGCTGACGCGAGCCATGCACTCTGTACGCTGGCAGACAGTCAGCAGAAGCACAGCCGTACAAGACTGGCGAATCACTGCCGGAGAGCCGCTTGTCCGAGCCCAGGAACGACCTGATTGCCCGCCTGCCCCGCCTGGACAGGGCGCGACTCCTTGCCGCCTGCCAGCCTGTGACCCTGGGCATGGGCGAGACTCTGTGGCAGCGCGGCGACATCACCAGCTACGCCTACTTCCCAGTGCGGGCCTATGTGTCGATGCTCACCAGGATCGATGCCCACCCGAGCCTGGAGGTGGGCCTGGTCGGCAATGAAGGCATGGTCGGCCTGCATCTGCTGCTGGGCATTCGGGCGGCCTTGCTCCAGGCCCTGGTGCAGGGCCCCGGACTGGCCTGGCGCATCGGCGCCGTTGCGTTCAAGCGGGAACTGTCCGTCAGCCCGCCTTTGCAACAGCTCTTGCAGCGCTACCTCTATGTGCGCCTGGCCCAGCAGGCCAATGCGGCCGGCTGCCTGCGCTTCCATATGATCGGCCCGCGCCTGGCGCGCTGGCTGCTGATGACGCAGGACCGCGCCCATTCCGACAGCTTCCAGATGACGCATGAGTTCCTGGCCAGCATGCTGGGTGTGCGCCGTGTCGGCGTCACGGCGGCGGCCGGGGCCATGCAGCGCGCCGGCCTGATCCGCTACCACCGTGGCGACATCCAGGTGCTGGACCGCCCAGGACTGGAAGCCGCCGCCTGCAGTTGCTACGCCAGCGAGCGCGCCTCGCTGGAGGACTTTCTCGATTAGCGCCTGGGTTCGCCAGCGCACCGATGCGCAGGCTCGCCCGGCCTATGGTGCTACTACACCACCGGAGTCCACCATGACCCACAGTCGCAGCCTGATGTACCGTTCACTGATGCTGGCCCTCTCCCTGCTGGCAAGCGGCGTTGTCCAGGCCCAGGGCCCGCCGCAGCGCGAACGAGAACGCGAGCGCGAGCGCGAAAACAACCAGCGCGAGCAGCAGCGGCAGCGCCGGGACCAGCGCAATCACCATGAACAGCGTGACTACCGCGACGAGCGCGGCGAGCGCGGCCAGCCACGCTGGCGCGATGGCCGTGGCGGCTGGGACTCGCGCGGCGCCGGCCCCGACCACAGCTTTCATCGCGGCGACCGCCTGCCCAGCTACTACCGCAGCCGAACTTTTGTGGTGGAAGACTGGCGCGGCCACCGCCTGAGCTCGCCGCCGCGCGGCTACCACTGGGTGCAGACCGGCAGCGACTACCTGCTGGTGGCAATCGCCACCGGCGTCATCCTGCAACTGATCCTCAGCCAGTGAACGCCATGCACGAGCGTTGTTGCCACGCTGAGGCATCCTCCCGTGCGTGCGCTGTCGCACAGACCGGGCATTTCACCTGCCGCAGGCTGCGGCCTCTCCCCCTGAAAAGGAGCGCAACGCCATGTCTATAAGCGTACTGCTGTTGATCGTGCTGATCCTGATGCTGGTCGGCGCCATGCCCACATGGCCGCACAGCCGCGGCTGGGGCTACCTGCCAAGCGGTGCGCTGGGCCTGATCGTGGTGGTGCTGGTCCTGATGCTCCTGGGCGGCCGGCTCTGAAGCCCGACCGATCTGATGACTTGTCGCAAGGAGACTCCATGCTGAGCTCAGCCCCTGCCCCAACTTCTGCTGCCACCCTCTCCAGATCCTGGCCAGGCAATGCGCAGCCACCCGCACAGCCGCTGGTACTGAAACCGCAGACTGCGCTGCCAGGACCGCAAGTTCGCCCGCCGCCAGCCGACTGGGAGCCGCTGATGGAGGCGGTCAAGACCCGGCTCCGGCTGCAGGCAGGGCAGCGCCCCCATACTGACGACCATGCCGAGGCTGTTCGCTATCTGCGCCAGCAGATGCTGACCTGCGCGGTGGCGCTGGATCAGCTGCAGAGCGGCCTGGCCGGACAACTGGCCGAACAGCGCCTGCTCGCTCAGCAGGCACTGCACAGCATGCAGCTGGAGCTGGAGCAGGCGCAGGCCGAGCTGGCCGGCACCCAGGCCGGCGAGCGGCGCGCCCGCCACATGGCACTGCACGACACCCTGACCGGCCTGCCCAACCGGCGCTATTTCCGTCAGCGCCTGGAGCTGGCACTGCGCCATGATGACGGCACGCCGCCGCCCGGAATGGCCGTGCTCTTCATGGACCTTGACGGCTTCAAGGCGATCAACGACAACCATGGCCACCAGATCGGCGACGAGCTGCTGCGCGTCGTGGCCTCGCGCCTGAGCCGCGTGGTGCGACAGGGGGACATGATCAGCCGCATCGGCGGCGACGAGTTCGCCTGCGTGCGCCTGGACGGGCACAGCCGTGGTCAGCTGATCCAGCTGGCGGTCAAGCTTCATGAGGTGGTGGCTGCACCGCTGACCCTGGGCATCTTGAAGCTCAGCATCAAGCCCAGCATTGGCATCTCGCTTTGTCCGGCCGATGGCCAGACGGTAACCGACCTGCTCAAGGCCGCCGACCTGGCGATGTACCACGCCAAGCAGCAACACAGCGGCCATGCCTTCTTTGACCAGAGCGCCGCGCGCTGATCAAGACGGCGGTGGTCGCCGCAACAGCGTCAGCAGGCCCTCGAGCAAGCCCTGCTGTGCGATGCCGCTCAGCAACTGGGGCAGAACGGCGGGCAGCAGCGTTGGCAGCAAGGCCATCAGCGGCCAACGCCAGGGCCTGGCCGCCACCAGGCAGCCGCCCAGCGCGGCAGCCCCCATCACCAGCAACCAGGGGTGTTTGCGGGCGATTGGTTGCAGCAAGGGCTCCAGCGCTTCATTGGCCCGGCCGGCGGCGCGCTGCAGCAGCAGGCTCTCCAGCGGCAGGCCCGGGGATTGCAAGGCGGCACGCATCTTCTGGCGCGAGAGTTCCAGCCGCACAACAGCGGCGCTGCTCATGGCGTGGCTCCTTTCGAGGGCGGGGCCAGCAACTCTTGCAGCAGCACCTCGTCGGCGCGCAGTTGCTGCCGCAGGCGCACAAAGCAGCGCGCCTGCGCCCTGCCCGCCTGCTGCCAGCAAGCCAACCCGGCGAGCAGGGGCAGTAAAGGCAAGGCCAGCAACAGCCAGGGCAAGGGCATCTGCGCCAACGGCAATGCGGCCGCAAGCAGGCACGCCGTGCCCGCGAGCAGCAAGGCCATCGCGAGGCACAGGCCAGCGAGCAGATGCCAGATCAACTGACGCCGCCAACCGGCCAGTGCCTCGCCCGACTCTTCGCCCAGCAGTTGCACATAGGCCTGGCCATGCTCGGCCAGCAACTGCGGGCGCGCCGCCAGCATCTGCAACCAGGCAGGCCACATGCTCATCAATCCCGGCGCGAACGCGACAGCAGGCCGATCACGGTGGCAAGGGCTGCACCGCTGGCAGCAGCGATCAACACGGCCTTGACCGGCTCGGCGCGGATGTAGCTGACCGTGCTGTCGGAGGCCTTGTGGGCCTGCTCGCGAATCGCCGCGCCACTGCGATGGACCAGCTCCTTGGCCTGCTCGGCCGCGCGGCTGAACAGCGGTTGGGCATCGACGGTGTTGCCGGGTTCTATCGTGACTTCAGCTTTCATGGGGTTTCCTTCGCAATGAAAAACAAGATGACTCGCAACGCCTTCGCTGCGATGGCCCCAGTCTCAGGCTCGCTGCCGTTGGCGACCATCGTCGTGACGGCCGCGCATTTGTCGGCCGACGCAGCGCCGCTGCGTAGGACAAGACCGACCTCAGGCCAGCGGCAGGCTGGCGCTGATCTGCGTGCCCTGGCCCGGCGCCGAATGGATCTCGAGGCTGCCGCCTTCGGCCTCGACACGGAAGCGCATGCCCGCCAGTCCATGGCTGGCGCTGCTGGCTGCGCAGGGCAGGAAGCCGCAGCCATCATCACGCACGCTCAGGTGCACCGGCTCGCCGGCCAGGGCCTGCAGCTTGATCCAGACCTGGCGCGCGCCGGCATGCTTGGCCACGTTGTTGAGCGCCTCCTGCACCAACCGGTACATGGTCAGCTCGGCGGCGGGCACCAGCTGGGTCGCCATCAGATCGCAATGGATCTGCAGGCCCGACTGCTCGCCGAACTCGCGCGCCAGGATGTCCAGCGTGATGGGCAGGCCCAGATGCGCGAGGGCCGAGGGGCGCAGGTCTTCGATGATGCGGCGCTTCAGGGCCACCACCGTGTCCAGCGTCTGCACCAGATGCGCAAGCCGCTCCAGCGCCTCGGGCGCCGTGTCGCCCAGGCGGGCGCGGATGCGGGCGGCGTCGAGCCTTGCCGAGGTCAGGAGCGCGCCGAGTTCATCGTGCAGGTCGCGCGCCAGCCGCGCGCGCTCGTCTTCGCGCACCGTCTGCATGTGGCGGGCCAGCTCGGTCAACTGCGCCGTTCGACGTGCCACCTCGGCTTCCAGGCGGGTGTTCTCAAGGACTTGCCGAATGCTCACACCAACTCCCGGATGCTGATTGGAGGCTGCCCATGATCAGGCTCGCCATCGTGGACGATCATGCGCTGGTTCGTGCCGGCCTGCGCCAGTATTTCAGCGAACAGGCCGACTTCGAGGTCGTGGCCGAAGCGGCCGACGGCCGTGCCGCGCTGGACATCGCGCGGCAGGGCGAAGTCGATGTACTGCTGCTGGACATCGCCATGCCGGTGCATGGCGGCGTCGATGCACTGGCCGCCATCCATGCGCGCATGCCAGGCCTGCCGGTGCTGATGCTCAGCGGCTTTTCCGACACCCACTACGCCACAGCCCTGCTGCGCCAGGGCGCCAGCGGCTACCTCAGCAAGGACTGCGAGCCCGAGGAAATCGTGCGCGCCATCCGCGTGCTGGCGCGCGGCCGCAAGTACATTTCGGCCGGCGTGGCCGAGCGTCTGGCCGAGGGCCTGGCTGAGGATGCAGCAGGCGATGCCCCACTGCACAGCCGTTTGTCCGAACGCGAGCTGCAGGTCTTCCTGCGCCTGGCGCGCGGCGAGACCGTGGGCCATGTCGCGCAGGGCATGTGCCTGAGCGCCAAGACCATCAGCACCTACCGCAGCCGCGTGATGGAAAAGCTCAACCTCACGAGCAACAGCGAGCTCACCTACTACGCGCTCAAGCAGGACTTGATTCGCTGACTTGACCGGCGGCCAGCTCGGCGCAGTAGTCCAGCAGCGCCTCGACCTCGCTCGACTTGTCGAACACCCGCACCGCGCCCAGGCTCAGACAATGGCGGCGCATGTCGGGGCTGACGAAATTGCTGAGCACCACGAGGACCGGACGCTGCGGGAGATTGCTGAGCGCGCGCAGGACCCCCAGGCCCGAGCCGCCGGCCAGGAAGAGATCGATCAGCACCAGGTCCACCGCATGGTCGGGCGCGGCCAGCCACTGCAGGGCCGACGCCTCGTCGCTGGCGCTGCCCAGCACCCGGACCGGCGCCAGCTCTTCGAGCGTTGCGATGAGGTGCTCGCGGATCACCGCGCTGTCTTCGATGAGATAGGTGTTGAGCGTTGGCATGGACGACATGTGGATGGCCAAAGCATGCCCGGACCCACGAGCAGCCGCCATCGGCAGCATGGCATTCGCCTTGTCAGCGCAGTCCTACAAGCCTCGTCCGGGTAGGACGCCACCTACCGGATATGGCGGCTCCGGCTGCTGTGCAGCGTGTGGCGCGACGGCCAGACTGACCGAGGTCTTTCGGAGAACCCTATGAACCCATCACTGAAGTACGCGCTGGCGCTTGCCGGCTTCGCCTTGGCCGGCCCTGCCCTGGCCCAGATCACATTCTTTGAACGCGGCGGCTTCGAGGGCCGCAGCTTCACCAACAACCAGGCCACGGTGCGCAACTTCGAGCGTGTCGGCTTCAATGACCGCAGCTCATCCGTGGTGGTGAGCGGTCGCGATCGCTGGGAAGTCTGCGAACACCAGAACTTCGAAGGGCAGTGCCGGGTCTTGATGCAGGGTCGCTACGCCTCGCTGGAAGCGCTGGGCATGAACAACAGCATCTCCTCGGTGCGGCGCATCGCCCGCAATGACCGCATCGACGACGACCGCTACGCACCGGCTCCGCTGGTGGTCAGCGACTACCGCCGCCGCGGCCAGGAGCGCACCTTCGAGGCCGAGGTGACCTCGGTACGCGCCGTGGTCGGACCGAACAACCAGCGCTGCTGGATCGAGCGCGAACAGGTGGCGCCGGAGCGCCGCGGCGCCAACGTGCCGGCAGCCCTGATGGGCGCGGTGGTGGGGGGCATCATCGGGCACCAGATCGGCGGTGGCACCGGCCGTGACATCGCCACCGTCGGCGGCGTGGTCGCCGGTGCGGCACTGGGCTCCAACATCGGCCGCAACGAACAGGGCCAGCAGGTGGCCAGCCAGAACGTGCAGCGCTGCAGCAGTGTGCGCGATCAGGCCCAACCCTCCTACTGGGACGTCAGCTATGTGTTCCGCGGCCGCTCGCACCGCGTGCAATTGACCCAGCCTCCGGGCGACACCGTCACCGTCAACCGCGACGGCGAGCCGCGCGCCTGAGCTTCACCCCTCCCTCCTCCCCACACCTCAAAAAGGCAAGACCATGACCATGCAACACCAAGTCCGCACCTCCCTGGTACTCAGCGCCCTGCTGACGCTTTGGGGCAGTGCCAGCGCCGCACCGATGACCAAGAGCGAGTTCGACAGCGCCAAGACCCGTATCGGCGCCGACTACAAATCCGACAAGGCCGCCTGCGACAGCCTGGCCATGAACGCCAAGGACATCTGCATCGAAGAAGCCAAGGGCAAGGAGAAGGTCGCCTACGCCGAGCTGGACTTCACGTTCAGCGGCAAGCCGGCCGATCACACCAAGGTGCTCGTGGCCAAGGCCGAGTCGGCCTATGCCGTAGCCAAGGAACGCTGCGACGACAAGGCTGGCAACGACAAGGACGTCTGCGTCAAGGAGGCCAAGGCGGCGGAAACCACCGCGCTGGCTGACGCCAAGGCAGGCAAGAAGATCAGCGAAGCGCGCAAGGACGCCGCCGCCGACAAGCGCGATGCCGAGTACAAGGTTGCCGCAGAAAAATGCGAAGCCCTGGCCGGCGAAGCCAAGGCCGCTTGCGTGAGCGCCGCCAAGAGCAAGTTCGGCAAAGCTTGAGATCTCACTGCCCGTTTCCACGATGAATCGGCCCGCCTTCCGCAAGGAGCGGCGGGCCGCTCTGTTCATGGTCCAAAAATTGACCCAACTCAATGCTCGCTCGCGCCCGCAGGGGGAGCATGGGCTCTGGTTTGCAAGGAGGCGCTCATGTACAGCAAGATCCTGGTGCCCATCGATGGCAGCCCCACTTCGGAGCTCGGTCTGGCCGAAGCGATCCGCCTGGCGCGCTTGTGCAATGCCAGGCTGCACCTCGTCCATGTGGTGGACATGCTCTCCTTCAACGCCTACCCGAACGCGGGCCTGGGCATCACGCCCGAAGTCTTTGACCTGCTGCACCAGGGCGGCGAGCAGATCCTGCTCAAGGCCCGCGCCGGGGTCGAGGCAGCCGGCCTGCCGGTGGAGACCCAGCTCGCCGAGGGCTTTGCCCAGCGGGTGGCCGATGTGGTGACCGATGCTGCCGTCAAGTGCGGCGCGCAACTGATCGTGCTGGGCACGCATGGGCGCCGCGGCGTGGGCCGCGCCTTGCTGGGCAGCGATGCCGAGATGATCGTGCGTCAGGCCCCGGTGCCGGTGCTCCTGCTGCGCTCTCCCTCGGCCTGAGGCCGGTCCACCCACAGTCGGTGGAACAGGGGCGAGGGGCAGGCCAGCTGGGCATTGCTGCGCTCAAAGCCCTGCTGCTCCAGCAGCGTGGGCGGTTGCTCCTGCGCGAGCAGTGAAACACCCAGACCCAGGCGATGCGCCTGCGGCTGCCAGCGCAAGCCCAGGGCCTCAGCCAGCGTGGGCAGCACGTCCAGATGGCTGAACGTGCGTTGACCTGCCGCAGGCAGCGACTCGGCGCGGCCCTGGCCATCAAAGCGGGCCAGCGAGTGGAACAGGCTGCGATTGCGCCACTGCTCGTCGGTGCCGTCAAACAGCAGCGGCGTGGGGCCGACGTGGTCGCCCATGATCCAGACCAGCTTGCGTCGGCCATCGGCCTGCGAGGCAAAGCGCTTGGCCAGCCGCGCGACCACATGGTCGGTGCAGGCCAGCGCGCGGGCCATCTGCTCGTCGGCCGAGAGCTCGCCGTCTTCGGACTGGCCGCAGCCCGGGTCCGCCGTGCCTGAGGGGCCGTGCGTGTTCACGGTCAGCAGCAAGGAGGCGCGCGGCCTGTCGCCATCGCGCGGCCGCTGCATGTCGGCCCAGGCCTCCTCGGCCAGCTCCGCGTCCAGCAGGCCCCAGCCTTCGCCGGGCACTTCCACGCCCTGACCATGCCACTGCTCGCGGCCGAAGCGGCGCGCCACCTGATGCTTGGACATGAACAAGCCCTTGCCAGCGAACTTCAGCGAGGCGCCACCGTAGAAGCTCAGCTCCCAGCCCTGGCGGGCGAGCACATCGGTGAGGCAGGCACCGCCATCGAAGAAGCGGGTCGAGTATTCCAGCGCATGGCGGCTCATCAGCCCCACCGGCTGCAAGGGCACGCCGCAGAGTGCGCTGAACAGGCCGCCCACCGTCCAGCTGGAGCCGCCCAGCGTGCGCATCGCGCCAAAGCGCTGGCCGCGTGCTCGCCAGTCGGCCAACTCGGTGAGGGCTGGGCCGTGAGCCAGGCGGGGCTCGGCATAGCGCTCATCCAGTGATTCGATGAAGACGATCAAGACGTCAGGCGCCGGGCCCGCCTGCTCGAACTGCTGGGCGCTCGGGTCCACATAGCGCTGCGCCATCGCATCGGCCTGAGCGTCATCGCAAGCGTCGTCCACCGTGGCACTGACCGAGAAGGCGGCGCCACCCAAGAGCAGCAGCCACAGGCCGCGCTGCAGCCGCAGCGAGATGCGGCGCAGGGCCCAGGTCGCCAACGCCGCGAGCAGCACGCTGCCGAACAGGTAGCGCAGGGCGCGCGAGATCATGCGCGGATCGGCATAGTCCAGCCCGCCGTACTGCAGATGAAAGACCACTTGGTCGAGCGTGACCGGCCCCAGGTATTTGCGCATGAAGGCGCAGGCGCTGACCAACAGGATCAGCAGAAAGATCAGAACGGGCGTGAGCCAGTGGCGCAACGCGGAGAATGCTTGGGGCACGGTGGGGAACAGGCACTGCCGAGAGGACGGAAGGGGCAGTGTGCGCAGCCGCTGTTGCCCGGCGGTGTGCCAAGGTTGCGCGCCAGGCGGCTTGGGTGAACAAAGGTAAGTTTGCGTTGCTGGGCACGCCCAGGCACCGGGCTGGGGCATCCGGGCGCCAGCCAGACTTCACCTTTCTTGACACAGCCGCTACGAGCCTGAGCCTTGGCGCGCAGACACTGGGCTCATCCTTCACCCGACTGGCTTCCCACATGCCCAAGCTGCGCCAACTCGCCCTGCTCCTCTCCTGCCTGCTCCTGGCCTCGGCCACCCAAGCCCAATTCCCTCCCGGTGGTGGCATGGGTGGCGGCGGTGGTGGCCGTGGCATGGGAGAAAAAGGCGAGCGCCGCCAGCCGCCGCCGCAAGCGGCCGACAACCGGCCCGTGCAGGCGCCCGAGCGGCTGCGCGTCTGGCATGAACGCCTCGTGCAGTTGCGCCCGACACTGGAGCTGCAAGCCCCGCAGGCCGAAGCCTGGGACGCGCTGCTGCGCGACCTGCGTGACCTGGCTGAATTGAACGAGCGCCGCCGCGACCGCAAGCCGCCGGTGTCAGCGCTCGTCGATGTGGACCGCGACCTGCGCCTGGAGCAGGAAGCACTCAGCGAACATGCGGCAGCCTATGCCGATGTGCGCCGCTTCCATCAGCGGCTGAAGGAGCTGCTGACCGAAGCGCAGTATCAGCTGGTGCTGGAGTCCTACAAGGCGAGCTTGCCGCCAATGCCGCCAGCGCGGCCCTGAGCAGCCGGCGAGCTGGCCTGCACGCGGCCGGATGAATCCAGCCACAGCAGCTGGCTGTTCAGGCCATCGGAGAAGCTGAGCTCAAAGCCCAGGACCTCGCCCTGCACCTGGACAGCCGCCTTGCCGCCGGCCAGACCAAAGCCCAGCACGCGGCGCCGCCCGTCGCTGCCCAGCTGGGTGATGCCGAGCTGCGGCCATTGCTGGGCATTCCATTGCATGCTCAAGTGCCCCCTGTCGATGGCAGCCTGCACCTGCGGCGCGGCCACTTGCTGTGCCCGGCGCTTGCCGGCCTCACCGGCCTCGCCCTGCGCATGCAGCACCTGGCCATCGCGGCTGATGCTGAGGCTGGCGATCGCACCGGGATGCGCAATGCTGAAGCTGAAATGGCGGATCTGCGGCGCATGCTCCAGTGCCTGGGCTTCGAATCGCCACTGCCGCCGTTCGCCGCTGGCCAGGTTCAGCGTCAGCGCGAACGGCCCGTCCGTGGGCAGATCGGCGATGCCGCTGTAGGCGCGCGGCGCGCCGAGCTTGGCACCCCTTGGGCCGATCTCGCCACTGACCAGCAGCAGCGCTTCGGGCTCGGCAGCAGCCGGCGCCGCACTGGCGATCTGAACGCCGGCCGCCGCCTTCGTGCTCGGCAGCGCGGTGCGCAGGCGCTGCTGGATGCGGCCGTAGTTGTAGTCGGAGAACCAGGCACCGCTGCAATAGCTCATCAGGTCGTGGTTGGCCAGGTCATTCGGATCGGTGAACAGCTTGGTGACGCTGTTGTAGCCCCAGACCATGCGGCTGCCTGCACCCATCTGCGCATTGGCATAGGGATAGAGCGGGTCCGGATTGGCCGGCTCGCCGCAGGGCGCATGTTGCAGGTTGAAGTTGTGGCCGAGCTCATGCTGCAAGGTGTCCAGCGCCGCTTCCGGGAAGGTGGGTCGGTCGTAGCCGACAGCCGCGCCACCGGGCCGATAGCCCAGGCCCACGGTACTGCCGATCACGTCCTGGCGCACGAAGCCGTAGTAATAGCTGCGGGCCGGCCGGCCTTCCAGCGTGCGCAGGTTGTTGACCTCAGTCAGCAGCTTGGACAGCGCATCGGTCCATTCTTCCTTCGCGGTGGGCTGCGCAGTCAGCGCGGTAGAGCGCAGCACGCCGCGGTTTTCCTGTGTCAGTCCCTGCACCGGTGAGCGGGCCCGGATGTAGTCGGGAATGCCTGCAGGAATCTGGGCCACGCTCTCGGCCACCTGCAGCGGAATGGCCACCAGGGTGATGGCAGGGCTGGGCGACACCATGGGTGCAATCTGCTGTGCCGGGGTCTGGCCCGGCAGGCTCACCACCAGGCGCACGCCGGGCTTGACCAGCTCGGCCGGCACGGTCGCGCTGTAGCTGTCCAGCAGGCTGACCGCGTCGGAGGCCACGGCAGGAATCGGCAGCAGCGGCGCCGCCAGCGCCAGCTCACGCAGCAGTTGCCCGCCCGCATCTTCGATGCGCAGCGTGCCGCTCGGTTTGCAGTGCATCGGCGCGGGTGCA
The DNA here is from genome assembly GCF_044043925.2 of Paucibacter sp. JuS9. NCBI lineage: Bacteria > Pseudomonadati > Pseudomonadota > Betaproteobacteria > Burkholderiales > Sphaerotilaceae > Roseateles > Paucibacter sp. JuS9. The sequence goes on along the minus strand of NZ_CP194172.1, from coordinate 700,134 downwards.
CGGGCATTGACCTTGACCAGCACCTCGCGCTCCTGCACCAGCTCCAGGGCCGCGTCCTTGCTGTCGAGCAGCATGACTTGCGCCAGCTCGACCGAGGCGATGCTCAGCTTGGATTCGTCAACCGCATTGACCTTCAGCGTCGCGGCTGTCGACTTGACCTGGCCGCCGCTATTGCTGACGGTCACGCTGTAGCGGGCGCCGTCGTCTGCCGTGCCGGCATTGATCTGCAGCGAGGCCTTGTTGGCGCCGGGGATGTCCTGATCATTGCGCTGCCACTGGTAGCTCAGCGGGCCGGTGCCGGACGCGATGACCGAGAAGTTGACGGCCTCGCAGCGCTGCGACTCGGCCGCGGCGGGCTGGGTCTGGATGCTGGGCGCAATCACGGTGATCGAGCTGCCATTGCTGCCGCCTCCACCTCCGCCGCCACAGGCGGCAAGCAGACTGGTAAGTGCAAGGGCGACGGCGCCCGGGAACGCGGTGCCGCGGAACTGTGACTTCATCTTCTTTCCTCCTGGGTGCTCCGGTCTGCGCCGGATCGCCTGAGTGTTTGACGGGAATCGGCGTTCACTTCCTGTTGAAGTCGCCTGCCGTGCTGATCACGAAGCCTTCCAGCTTCACCAGCTTTTTCCAGGCCGCATTGGCCTGCGCCACGGTCACGGCCTGGAGCCTGGTTTCGGTCATGCCGTCCTGGCTCAGCCAGTCCTTGCCGATCTCGGCAAACCAGTTCAGGGAGGTGGCCAGGCCGCCATCGCTGGAGCGGCCCTGGCGCCAGCCTTCCAGCAGGTCTTTCTTGGCCCGCGACAGCTCGCCTTCGGTGATGCCATCGCTTGTCAAACGGGCCAGCTCTTCCTGGATCACCGCCAGCATGCGCTCGCGGTTTTGCGGCGCAAAGGTGCCACCAATGCGCAAGGCCGCGTCGCGGCTGAAGTAGTCGGCCTGCAAGCCGGCGCCCACGCCATAGCTCAAGCCCTCCTGCTGGCGCACGCGATTGCTCAGGCGGCTTTCCATGCCACCACCGCCGAGCACATGCACGGCCAGCAGCATCGGCAGGTAGTCGGCGTCCTGGCTGCCGAGCTCGAAGCGCTGGCTCATCTGCAGCATCGCGCTGGTCTTGTCCTTGGCCTGCACATCGAAGCGCGCTGCGGGAATGACCGCCGGCTTCGTCACATGACGCACGAAGCGCTGCGCCTGCGGCTTCTTCCAGGCACCGAAGGCCTGCTCGATGGCAGCGTCCAGGCCCTCGGGCAAGGCACCCACCACGGCCACGCGGGCGTCATTGGCCGACCAGTAGTCGCGGTAGAACTTGCGCGCGTCGTCCAGCGTGGTGCGCTTCAGTTCGTCGATCTGCTCTTCCAGGCTGGGCACATAGTCAGGGTCGCCCGGCTTGGTGCCGCGCGCCTTGTTGACATGGCCTCGCGTGGCTTCGGAACGCAGGGTCTCCAGCTCCTGGCGCGAGGCATCGAGCCCAGCCAGGTTCTGCTTCCTGATGCGATCAAAGGCATCCGCCGGCAGCAGGGGCTGCTGCAGGACATCGGCAGCAATTCTCAGGACCGGCAAGAGCGTGTCACGCTCGGCGCTGATCGACACGGTCGCGCCCTGGTTGCCGCCACGGATCGAGAGGTTGGCCTTCAGCCGCACCAGCTCATCGCGCAGCTTCTGCTTGTCCCAGTTCGTGCTGCCTTCGTTCATCAGCTCGTCGATCATGTCGGTGCCCAGCGCCAAGGTGGTGGCACGGGGCTCACCCCAGCGCAGGCGCAACTGCAGCGTGACGGTGTTGCCGCGGGTCTGCTTGTTCAGGGTCGAGAGTTCGATGCCCGACGCGAGCGTGCGGCGCTGGCTGCGTGACTGCAGGTTCTGCACCGTCGGGTCGAAGCGCTCGCCCTCCTCGATCTTGGGCGGGCCTTGCAGCTGGGCCAGGCGCTCGTCGAGCGCCGGCGCGGCAGGAATGGCCACGCGCTCGACCTCGGTGGCAGGCAGGTAGCGGCCCACCGTGCGGTTGGCCGGGCGGAAGTAGGCCTTGCGGACGCGCTCGACGTCAGTGAGCGTGACCTTGGGCAGGTCTTCCATGATCTGGAACATCAGGCGCCAGTCGCCGGCGCCGAGCAGGGAGGAGATCTGCTGGATCAGCGCCTCCGGGCGCTTCATCTGCTCGCGATAGCCCAGCACCGCGATGTCGCGCACGCGCTTGAGTTCGGCTTCGTCAAAGGGCTTGCCGGTGCGGCCTTCCACCAGGTCCAGCAACTTCTGCTCGATCTTTGCAATGTCGCCATCGGGAGGCAGCACCGCCATGGCCTGCGTGCCGCCCGGCGCGTAGCCACCCAGGCCGAACAGGCCGGCGCCGACGGCCAGCTTGGTCTCGACCAGCTCCTTGTAGAGATGGCCGCTCGGCTGCATCGACATCAGGAGGCTCAAGACCATCACCGGCGCGGTGTCCGGGTGGGCGATGGCGGGCACATGGTAGTAGGCCACCACGGCCGGCTGGCCGCCCACGCGCCGCACCACCACGCTGCGCTCGCCGTCCTGCGGCGGCTCCACCGTGTAGGGCTGAGCAATCGCCTCTGCCGGCTTCACCAGCGGCCCGAAGGACCTGGCGATCAGTTGCAGCGTCTTCTCGGTATCGAAGCGGCCCGCCACCAGGAGCGTGGCGTTGTCGGGCCGGTAGTAGCGCTTGTAGAAGGCCTGCAGCTTCTCGATCGGCACGTTCTCGATATCGCTCTTCGGGCCGATGGTCGAATGGCCGTAGGCATGCCAGTCGTTGGCCACGGCCTGCACGCGCTGGGCCAGCACCTGCATGCCGTTGTTCTCGCCACGCTCGAACTCGTTGCGCACCACGCTCATTTCCGAATCGAGGTCGGCCTTGGCGATGAAGCTGTTGACCATGCGGTCGGCTTCGAGGTCGATGGCGAATGCCAGCGTCTCATCATTGGCATTGAAGGAGGCGAAATAGTTGGTACGGTCCACGGTGGTGGAACCATTGGTGCGCATCGCGCGCTTGGCAAATTCCGCGTCGATCTTCTTGTAGGTGGGCGTGCCCTTGAACACCAGGTGTTCGAGCAAATGGGCCATGCCATATTCGCCTTGCGATTCATGGCGGCTGCCGACGCGGTAGGTGATGTTCACCGTCGTGGTGCTCTGCGCCTCGTCGGGGAAGAGCAGGATCTGCAGGCCGCTCTGCAGTCGGTACTCGCGGATGCCGCCGAGTTCGCGCACGAAGGTGGGCGCGGCGGCGAGGGCTGCTGGCTTCGCAGCAGGCTGCACGGCCACAGCGGCGGGTCGTTCCTGCGCAGGCAGTTGGTTTGCACATCCGGCCAGCGCCAGCGCGGCAGCCAAGAGGCTGAGACGGAAGATCTTTTGGCTTGTTGTTCTCATCACGTGCCCTGTGCTCCGGTATAGACGGCCGCCATTGTGCGCCGCCCTCAGGGGCTCTTGAGCGCGCGTGCCGGCCATTGCGCCAGCAGCAAAAGGCTGGCCATCAGAATCATCGGCGCGGCAGCACCAAGAGCACTTGCCAGCAGCCCGAAGCCCATGGGCATGGCCACCGTGGCGCTGTTGACCGTCAGCATGCGCAGGCCCAGCGCCTGGCCATGCCGGTCAGCCGGCGTGACCTGGTGCAGCATCGACAAGACCATGGGCTGCACCGAGCCCAGTGCGATGCCCAGCACGGCGGAGCCGAACATCAGCCCGGCCGTGCCTGGCAACCACGCGTAAAGGCCCAGCATCAGCATCGCCAGCAGCATGGCGCTGCGCAAGGCCTTCAACTCATGCAGATGCACGGCCCAGCGCACGATGGCCAGCCGCACCAGCGTGGCCGCCACCGCAAAGCTGCCCAGCACCAGGCCGATGCTGGAAGCCGACAGCTCGCGCGCATGGCCGACCACGGGCACGACAAAGCTGTGCGAATCCCAGCTGGCCGACAGCGCGATATTGACCAGCAGCAGTCGGCGCAGCGCCGGCATGCGCAGCAGGTCCCACGCGGGCCTCACCTTCGTGCCGGCCAGGGGCGGTGCCGGCGGATGACGCGGCACGCGCTGGGCCAGGCCCCAAGCCAGCAAGGGCAGCAGCGCAGCCAGGGCGAAGGCAGCGCGGAAACTCACATGGTCGATCAGCAGGCCCGCCATCACCGGCGCAATGGCGTTGGACAAGGCTGGCCCCAGCGCCACCCAGCTGAACACCTTCTTCAGCTGGCTGGCGTCATCGGCCATCAGCCCGGCTTCCCGCTGGATGGCGACCGCCGCCACCGCAATCGCGCCGCCACTGGCCAGGCAGGACAGGCCCAGCGTCCAGATCGATTGCCAACTCACCGCGACCAGGGCGCCACCGAGTGCAAGCAGCACACCGACACCCACCGGACGATGGAAGCCATGCTTGTCTGACAAGCGCCCCGCCCACAGCGACAACAATATGGGCGCCACCGCGAACAGGCTCAGGAGGACGCCCACCGTCCATTCGCCGTAGCCCTGCTTGAGCACCCAGAGGCTGGAAGCAACGCGCGTCACCGCCATGCAGGCGTGGATCGCGATCAGCGTGACGATGACGGCGGGAAAGGCCTTGCGCAGATCTTTCGGCGGCGCGGCGTCGTGCATCGGATCAGGCCTCGTCGGCCTCGTCCGATGCATCGCCCAGGCCGAGGTTCAGCAGCTTCTGCGCCGCGTCCTCGGGCATGGCCTCGACCGTCTTGAGCTTGCGGCTCATCTGGCGCGTGCGGGTCTCGGCCAGCTCGATCGTGCTGCTGGCCTCGTCCAGCTTTTTCTTGGTCTTGGCCAGCACATCGCCGAACTTGCCGAACTCGGTCTTGACCGCACCCAGCACCTCCCAGACCTCGGCCGAACGCTTCTCCAGCGCCAGCGTGCGAAAGCCCATCTGCAGGCTGGTCAAGGTGGCGAGCAAGGTGGTCGGGCCCACCAGCATGACCTTGCATTCGCGCTGCAGGCTCTCGACCAGGCCGGGCCGGCGCAGCGCCTCGGCATAGAGGCCCTCGGTGGGCAGGAAGAGGATGGCGAAATCGGTGGTATGCGGCGGCGCGACATACTTGACGCGGATGCTGCGCGCCTCCAGCCGCAGCCGCGCCTCGATGGCCTTGGCCGCTGCTTCGGCAGCCGGCGCGTCGGCGCGGTCCTGCGCTTCCAGCAGCCGCTCGTAGTCTTCGCGCGGGAACTTGGCATCGATGGGCAGCCACAGTGGTTGGCCATCGTCGCGTTGGCCGGGCAGCTTGATCGCGAACTCGACCCGCTCATTGCTGCCCGGCACCGTGGCCACATTGGCGGCGTACTGCTCGGGCGTGAACACCTGCTCCAGCAGGCCGGCCAGTTGCACCTCGCCAAAGATGCCGCGCGTCTTCACATTGGTCAGCACCCGGTTCAGCGAACCCACGTCGCGCGCCAGGTTCTGCATTTCACCGAGGCCCTTGTGCACCTGCTCCAGGCGGTCTGCCACCTGCTTGAAGCTCTCGCCCAGGCGCTGCTCCAGCGTGGCGTGCAGCTTCTCGTCGACGGTGGCGCGCATCTGCTCGAGCTTCTTCTCGTTGTCCTGCTGGATCGCGCCGAGCCGCTGCTCCACCGACACCCGCACTTCGTTCAGGCGCTGCTCGTTGGTGGTGGACATGGCCTTGAGCTGCTCGCGCATCGCGTCCGAGAGCCTCTGCATCGCCTCGGTCACCGACTGCGCGCTGCGTGCCGCGGCCGCATCTTGCGCCTCGCGGGCAGCCAGGGCCTGAGCGGCCAGGCTCTGGTTCGTGCCCTGCAGGCCTTGCGACAGCACCTGCTGGAACTGGGCCAGGCCTTGCACCATCTCCTGGCGCGTCGAGCTGGCGCTGCGGCCGAGCTCGTCGCGCAGCTCGCGCTCCAGGCGCTCACTGCTTTGCTGCAGCGCCTGGGTCAGCGCCGGCGAGCCCTGCTCCTGCGCTTTCAAGCGGGTCCAGATCAGCACCAGGAGAAGGAGAACGATGGCCAGAAGGCCCAGCAGCATCAGGTCGATCAAGCTCATGGCGGCCATTGTGTCAGCAGGCGCCCGCCCCTGCCTTCAGGCACGTCGATCAGCGCCCAAAAGGGGTCACCAATAGCGCTTGCGGGCCTCTTCCCCCTCAAGTCGGGGTGTCTGAGAAGGCCTCGCTCCGTGACAAAGTACCCGGCCAAATTAGGGTCGCCCCCTATGATTGAGGCACACGAACACAACACGCACCGAGGGTCTGTTCTTCATGTCTCGCTCCACGTCTTTCTTGCTCAAATTCGCCCCAAGTCTGGCTGCGCTGGCAGTCGGCCTGAGCACGGCCGTGGCCCATGCCGGCCTGATTCCTCTGGTGGCCGCGCCGGGAGCCGTCGGCAGCGGTCTGGCAGGCAGCTGGTACAAGGTGGACGACAGTGCCAAGTTCAGCAACTACGTCTACAACGGCGAAGTCATCAAGGACACCGCCTGGGGCACGGGCATCTGGTCCATCGGCGACCTCGCACAGATCCAGGCCAGTGGCAGCGCCCTGGTCCTGAACAGCGCCAGCACGGTGTCGGCGGTCAGTTTCGCCAATGATGTCTACAACAACCTGCAGGCCAGCGGCTCGCTGGGCACCTGGAACATGGACTATGTGCGCCCGGTCGCGCCGGTCGTCGGCCCGAGCACCAGCGATTGCCCGATGGCACCTGAGGCAGCGCACTGCGACCAATGGAACTACGCCGCCATCTTCAGCGGCTTCCTCTACATCGGCACCAGCGGCTTCTACGACCTCGGCATCTTTGCCGACGATGGCTTCTCCTTCTCCCTGCATGGCAGCGGCCAGACGCTGTCGATGCTGCAGGACTCGGTGGCCGGCGGCCCCGGCCGCAGCTCCTATTCCCTGGCCGACACCCTGGGTGCCGGCGGCGGCATCGAGCTGGCAGCCGGCTATTACGGCGTCGACCTGAGCTACTACAACCGGCTGCAGGCTGGCGTGATCGACTTCGGCATCAAGCCCTGGGACGGTTACTGGGAAACAGTGAGCAAGGAGCAATTGTTCACCCAGGTGCCGTCCGAGGTGCCTGAACCAGGCTCGGCCGCACTGCTGGCCCTGGCGCTGGCCGGTCTCTGGGGCAGCTCGCGGGTCGTGGGGCGTCGGCGCCGGGCGCTGGCCACCGCGGCCTCCTGAGCCTGCGCGGCCGCATGAGACCCCGGGCTGCCCGCCCTGGTGCGGCGTTGGGCGCCGTGGCCATCGCTGCGGCGCTCTCTGCTTTTTTACCCGCTGCTGCGGCGGCTGACCCGCATGGCACGGCCATCGTCGACGCGCGCGCGGGTCGCTATGAAAGGGCGCTGCCCGTACTGGAGCGCCTGGTGCGCGAGCAACCCGGCAACGCGGTCTATCGACATGACCTGATCGCCGTCCTGAGCTGGGCCGACCGCCACGCGCAGGCGCTGGCCGCCAGCCGTCAGCTGAAGCTGGACAAGGACACGCCCGACTACGTGCTGGCCGCCATCGGCCATTCGGCCCTGCATGGCCAGCAGCCTGCGCGCGCCGTGCAAGCCTATCGCCTGCTCACCAGCCGCAAGCCGGCCGATGCCGACGCCGCTCTGGGCCATGCACTGGCCCTGCTGGACACCAGGCAAGCCCCCCAATCAGACAAGCAATTGCAGCGCGTGCTGAAGCTGGCGGCGCGCAAGCCGGCCCTGCTGCGCTCCGCGTATGAAGCCTTGAGCGCGCGCGCGGAGAGCGAGCGGGCCCGGCCTTTCGCGCAGCGCCTGGCGGCTCTGGGTCAGGCACCGGCAGCGCCACAGGCAGTGCAGCCGGGCCAAGCAACACAGGCAGCAACCGTTCAAGCGCCCAACGCGCCGCCGGAGCCGCCGCGCGCGCCACAGGCCGCTGCGGTCGCCGAGGCGATTCCGACGCCGGCTCCCGCGCCCTCCCCCGATTTCGAAGCCCTGCTGCAAGCCCATGCCGGCCGCGTCCGCGCGGCAAGCGCCTTGCTGGAGCGCGACTACACGCCGGCCCGCTATCGCCTGGTGGACGAGACCCTGGCCGAGAACGCCCGGCTGAGCGCGCAAGCCGAAGCGGCTGGGCGCCCGGACCTGGTCAAGCGCCTGCGCCAGGACCGCGTGCAAGCACTGCGGGACCGCGGCGACATGGCCGCCGCCGTGGCCGAGTTCAGGGCACTCGATGCCGGCACCGAGCCGGTCGCACCCTATGTGCTGCTGGCTGCGGCCGACGCACTGCTCGCGCTGCGCCAGCCCGAAGAGGCGCGCACCTTGTACAAGCGCGCCCTGGCCGAGGCCGCTGAAGTCAACGCCCACGGCGGCCTGCTCTATGCCGAGCTGGAAGCGGAAGATTTCGCCGGTCTGGCGCAAGGCCTTGACCACTGGCTGGCACAGAGCAGGCAATCGCTTGCCGCCCGCCGGGCCCAGGCGACCATGCTGCGCTTTGCCAATCGGCTCGACGAAGCGCAAGCCACGCTGAGCGCCCTGATGCGCGAGCAACCCACCGACAGCGGCCTCTGGCTGGAGCAAGGCGAGCTGCTGGCCCAGCGTGGCCAGCCGCGTGCCGCGCAAGCCCGCTTCGAACGCGTGCTGACCGCCGAGCCCGGCCATCTGCGTGCGCGCATCGGCCTGGCCAATGCGCAGTGGGCGCAAGGCGATGTCGAAGCAGCCGCCACGACGATTGCCAGCCTGCGTGCCGAAGCACCCGAACATCCTGCCGTGCAGCGCCTGCTGCGCGAGTGGGAGCAGCGCTCGAAATCCACGCTCTCGAGCGGCATCACCCGCGGCTTCGGTCAGGGCCTGGTAGCAGGCAACAGCGAGCTGCTGTGGGAGTCGAGCTACCAGAGCGGCCAATCGGCGCAAGGCCTGCGCGCGTTCGCCAACCACCATCTGGCGCGCGCCCGCTTTGGCGGCACCGAGGCGCAGCATGAGCGTCTCAGCGCCGGCCTCGAATGGACCCGCCGCGACCTGCAGCTCACTGCGGAGCTGGGCCAGGACCTGCGCAACGCCAAGGACACCGTCTGGGCTGCCGCCCTGGGCTGGCAACAGGACGACCATTGGTCCTGGCGCCTGCGCCATGAAAGCCAGACCAACGACTTCCCCTTGAAGGCGCGCCAACCCGACTCGCAGGCAGGCGCACCGACCTATCTGCAGGCCAGCCGCACCGTGCTGGGCGGCGCCTGGCGCCAGGACGAGCAACGCCGCGTCGCGGCCGATGCCTCCTTCTACGATTTCAACGACGGCAATCGCCGGCAGGCCCTGGCCCTGAGCTGGCAGGAACGCCTGCACAGCAGCCACAGCCGCACGCTGGACCTCACGCTGGCCGGCTACACCAGCAGCAACACGCTGCCCGACACGGTCTACTTCAACCCCAAGCGTGATCTGGCGGTCTCCGCCACCCTGGCCGCCGACTGGCTGACCTGGCGCCGCTATGAACGCAGCTTCAACCAGCGCCTGTCGTTGACCGTGGGCAACTACCGCCAGACCAGCGAGGTGCGGCTGGGCACGGCCATCGTCGAGCGCAGCTTTGGCTGGCGCCCGTTCCAGGAACTGCGCTACGAGCATGAATGGCAATGGGCGCCAAGCGGCAACCTGCGCTACGGCATCGGCAGCCGCCGTTTCGCCTATGACGGCGTCTACGAAAGCAAGCTGCACGCCTACCTGAACGCGCTGTGGAGGTTCTGATGACAGACCTCTTCGCCTTCGACGCACTCGGCCTGCTGTTCGGCTTCACCTTCTACTACCCGCTGTTCATGTCCTACCTGTGGATGTGCGGCGGCCTGTTCTATTACTTCCACTACGAGCGCCGCGACCCGGCGTTCGACCAGCCCGCGCCGCTGCCGAGCTACCCGGGCGTCAGCGTGCTGGTGCCCTGCCACAACGAGGCCGCGAACATCCGCGACACCGTGGCCGCGCTGCGGGCCATCGACTATCCCGAGTACGAGATCCTGCTGATAGACGACGGCAGCACCGACGAGACGCCGCAGATCCTGGAGGCGCTTGCCGGCGAGGACATGCGCATCCGCGTGATCCATCTGGCGCGCAACCAGGGCAAGGCCGTGGGGCTCAACACCGCAGCGGCCGTGGCACGCTTCGACTTCTTCCTGTGCATCGACGGCGACTCCATCGTCGACCCGCATTGCCTGCGCTGGATGATGCGCCACCTGCTGTCCGGCCCGCGCGTCGGCGCCGTGACCGGCAACCCGCGCATCCGCACACGCTCCACCCTGCTGGGCCGCATCCAGGTGGGCGAGTTCTCCTCCATCATCGGCCTGATCAAGCGGGCGCAACGCACCTACGGCAAGGTGTTCACGGTGTCAGGCGTAATGGTCTGCCTGCGCCGCGCCGCGCTGCACCATGCAGGCTACTGGAACCCGGAGGCGCTGACCGAAGACATCGACATCAGCTGGCGACTGCAGATGCGGCACTGGGATGTGCGCTTCGAGCCCAATGCGCTGTGCTGGATCCTGATGCCCGAGACCTTCAAGGGCCTGTGGCGCCAACGCCTGCGCTGGGCCATGGGCGGCACGCAGGTGCTGTTCAGCCAGCATGGCGTGTTCGGCAAGTGGCGGCATCGCCGCATGATCCCGGTCTACCTTGAATACTTTGCCAGCGTGCTCTGGGCCTACTCCATGGCCGGTGTGATCGCGCTGTTCCTGCTGGGCCAGGTCCTGCCTCTGCCCGAGCCGCTGCAGATCAGCACGCTGCTGCCCGGCTGGGCGGGCCTCGTGATCGGTACCACCTGCCTGATGCAGTTCGGCGTCAGCATGTTCCTGGACTCGCGCTACGAGCGCGGCCTCGGTCGTTACTACTACTGGATGATCTGGTATCCGCTCGCCTTCTGGTTCCTGAGCGTGTTCACCACCCTGGTCGCGATTCCCAAGGTCATCCTGCGCGGCAGCCGCCGTGCGCGCTGGAAGAGCCCTGACCGAGGGCTGCAGCCATGAAGAAGCCATCGCCGCAGTTGATCATCGACCGGCCCGACCTGATGACCTGGCGCCAGCGCGCCATGTTCGGTGCACTGACGGCCGCGTTCTGGATCGTCTGGTTTGCTCTGTGGCTGCCTGTGGTCACGATGGCGGGCTGGCTGTTCTTCGGCCTGCGCTTTCAGCGCCACATGCTCCAACTCGAGGGCTACCACGGCTTCCTGGGGCTGGTCGGCGCCTATGCCCTGGTGATCATGGCCATGGGCGGCTCCCTGCTGCTCTGGGCCAAGTACAACCACCTGCGCTTCCGCGGTGTGGACCGGCGCCGCGACTTCCCGGTGCCGGCACCGGCCGCCATCGCACAGTCCTTCGGCCTGAGCGAAGAGCTCATCTGCAGCGCGCGGCAGCACCAGGTGATGACGGTTCATCACGACGACCACGGTGCCATCGTCCGGATCGAAGACCGCGCGGCGGCGCGCGAAGCGCGCGCCAAAGCCGTCGTGGCCGAGGCGCGCAGCCTGGCAGCCACCCACTGAGCAGGCTGCGGGCCGCCCAGGGCGCTCACCTCGCCTTGAACAGGGGGTGATGCTGGGCCGAGACCTAGAACCGACTCAGGGCTCGACTTCGCCGCTCTGCACCTGGTCACGCCCCTGCTCCTTGGCGCGGTAAAGCGCCCGGTCGGCAGCCGCCAGCAGGCTGTGCGTCTGCTGGTCCGGGTGTGGAACGCAGGAAGCCACACCGATGCTGAGCGTCAGCACACCGCTGGGCGAATCGGCATGCGGGATGGCCAGCTCGCGCACCGCCGCACTGACCCGCCTGGCCAGTTGCAAGGCCGCCGCGGTGTCGCTGGCCGGCGCGATGAAGACAAACTCCTCGCCGCCGTAGCGGGCCACCAGGTCCCCCTCGCGGCAGACGGTGCTGGCCAGCGCATGCGCAACGCGGCGCAGGCAGTCGTCGCCGGCCTGGTGGCCATAGCGGTCGTTGAACTTCTTGAAGAAATCCACGTCGATCAGCGCCAGCGCCAGCGGTTGATGCAGGCGCAGCGCGCGCGTCCATTCGCTCAGCAGCTGGGTGTCGAACTGGCGGCGGTTGGCAATGCCGGTGAGTCCGTCGGTGGTGCTCATCGCCGCCAGCTTGCGGTTGAGCAGCTCCAGTTCGGCGGTGCGCGCTGCAACGCGACTTTCGAGCGACTGCTCGGAAGCGCGCAGTTCGTTGACCAATTCCCCCTGCACCCGCAGCGCCTCGCGTTGTGCCCTGGCCTTCTCGCGGCGCAAGGTGTTGTAGCGGTCGGCCAGGGCGAAGGAGAGCAGCAGCATCTCGATGGCCGAGCCGAACTGCGTGCCTTCGCTGGTCAGCACATTGGTGGGCAGCAGGCCGAGGTTGCGCAAATGCGTGAGCACGACGGCCAAAAGGATCACGACGAACGCCGCCACGAAGTAATAGGCGCTGCGATGGCGCTTGATGGCCCCCATCACGCCCACCAGCAAGAGCAGCAAGGCTGTCAGCGAATTCAGCACCACGAACAGCGGCGCGAAGCGCTGGAAGAAGAAGACCAGCATCGGCACGCACAAGAGGTTCACCACCACCATCAGCCGCAAGGCCTTGTCCAGCCGCGGCAGCAGCAGCGAGGTGTCGAGCACGCGGCGGGTGAACAGCAGCAAGGCCACCGCCGCAATGGAAGACGGCACATTGACGCCCACCACCGTCCAGGCCGGCAGGTCGCCCCACAGGTACTCGGCACCCAAGCCGGTGAAGGTGGCCAGCGCCGTGGCCACGCTGGCCGCGAAGGCGACGTAGAGCAGGAAGCTCAGGTCGCGCAGCGCCAGGAACAGCATCAGGTTGTAGAGCGTGATCGCCAGCACCAGGCCGAAGTAGATGCCCTGAGTCACGTAGCCGGCACGCTCGTGCCTGGCATGGGCCTCGGGCGACCACAGCCGGGCCGGCACGTTCAGGGAGTTCGGCGTCTTGAGCCGCAGATAGACGGTCTGCTCGCTCTTCGCCGGCAGCGCAAGCGGAATCACATAGAAGCGGCTGGGGTGCGGCCGCGCGGCGAAGGGGCGGGCAAAGCCGGTCTCGGTCACGCGGTAGAGGCCGGCTGGGTCTGGAAGGTAGACGTCGACCTCGGCCAGCAGCGGGTAGCTGATCTCGATCCGACGCTCCAGCGCCTGATCGCCCGGGTTGGCCAGCTGCAGCCGCAACCAGACGGCCGACTTTGTGTAGGAGAACCCCAGCGCCTGACCGTTGCCGGTGCTGGGCTTGAACAGGCCAGCCTGGCGGGGCGAAAGGACCTCAGCCAGCTTCAGCGCCCCGCTGCTGTCTTCGAGCACCTCGAAATGCGAGGTCAGCGACAGCCCATCGCTGCCTGGCTGCGAGACGTCAAGCGCCGGCCCGGCCGCGCTGGCCCCTGCCGCGCTCAGGAACAGGCCCAGCGCAAGTGCGAATCCACGCAAGCGGTTCATCGTTTCAGGGGCAGCACTTCGGAATTGAGAGGTGTGGGCGGCGCTGCGCCGGTGAGCGCGGCAATCAGGTTGTCGGACGCCAGGTTCGCCATGGCCAGGCGCGTCTTCACGGTGGCGCTGGCGATGTGCGGTGTCAACACGACATTGGGCAGGGCCAGCAGGTCGGGATGGACCCTGGGCTCGCCCTCGAACACATCGAGCCCGGCCGCCGCAATGCGGCGCTCGCGCAGCGCCTGTGCCAGCGCGGCGTCATCCACGATGCCGCCTCGGGCCACATTGGTCAGCGTCGCCTGTGGCTTCATCAGCGCCAGCTCGGCCGCGCCGATGCTGTGATGCGACTCGGCGGAATAAGGCAGGACGATCACCAAGTGGTCGGCCTCTTTCAGCAACTGCTCTTTCGACACGTAGCGCGCACCGACCTCGGCTTCCAGTTCGGGCGCCAGCCGCGACCGGTTGTGATAGATCACCGGCATGCCAAAGCCCAGGTGCCCGCGCCGCGCAATGGCCCGGCCGATGCGGCCCATGCCGAGAATGGCCAGCGTGGCGCCATGCACGTCGGAGCCGGTGAACATGTCCACGGCCCACTTGCTCCATTCGCCACGGCGCAGGAATTGCTCGCTCTCGGCCATGCGGCGCGCGGTGGCCATCATCAGCGCGAAGCCGAAGTCGGCCGTGGTCTCGGTCAGCACGTCCGGCGTGTTCGACGCGAGCACGCCGCGCGCAGTGCAGGCCGCCAGGTCAATGTTGTTGTAGCCCACGGCCATATTGCAGACGGCCTTGAGACCGGGGCAGGCGTCGAGCACCTCGGCATCGATGCGCTCACTGCCGGTGATGAAGGCGCCCGCCTTGCCCTGCAGCCTGGCAATCAGCTCCGCCTTGCTGAAGACCGTGTCTTCGGGGTTGGTCTCGACCTCGAAATGCGCGGCCAGGCGCTCGACGACGGAGTCGAAAACGCGGCGGGCGATCAGCACCTTCATGGCATCAGCCTTCCAAGAATCGCGTGAACTCAGCCACCGGCGCCCGCTCGGTCACCAGACCGTTCTCGACCGCGGCCGGATCAGCAAAGCCGAGCGACATGCCGCACACCAGTTGCTGCTCGGGCTTGAGCTGCAGCTCTTCAGCGATCAGGCGATGGAACTGCGTGAACGCCGCCTGCGGGCAGGTGTGCAGGCCACGAGCCCGGGCGGCGATCATCACGTTCTGGATGAACATGCCGTAATCCAGCCAGCTGCCCTGCTGCATCACACGATCGATGGTGAACATCAGGCCCACCGGCGCATCGAAGAACTGGTAGTTGCGGCCATGCTGGTCATGCATGCGGGCCTTGTCGGTCTTGGCGATGTTCAGCAGGCCGTACAGGTCCCAGCCGATCTTGCGGCGGCGGTCGATATAGGGCGAGACCCACTCGCGCGGATAGTAGGCGTACTCCTCGCTGTGCGCGGCGAGCTCGGTCGGGTCGTCGTAGACGGCCATGATGCGGTCGGACAGCCGCTGCCTGGCCACACCGGTCAGCACATGGACCTGCCAGGGCTGGGTGTTGGTGCCTGAAGGCGCGCGCGAAGCCACACGCAGGATGTCTTCGATCACCTGGCGGGCAACGGGCGTGGGCAGGAAGGCGCGCATGGAATGGCGGCTCTCGATGGCCGCGTCGACGATGGCGGTCTGCTCGGGCGTGGGGATGTCAAATCGGTTGGCAGTGCTCATGGCAGGGTCAGTCCTTGCAAGGCTTGCAGATAGGGAGCCGGCAAGGCGGCCACCGGGCGGCGGTTTTCGCGGTCCACATAGACATGGATGAAGTGCCCACGGGCGGCGCAGGTATCGGCGCCTTCCGCGAACAGGCCGATTTCGTAGCGCACGCTGGAGCGGCCCTGCTGGCTGACCCGGATGCCGGCATCGATGGCCTGCGGAAATGCCAGCGAATCGAAGAAGTTGCAATGCGTCTCGACCACCAGGCCGATCACCTCGCCGCCGTGGATGTCCAGCGCGCCTTGCGCGATCAGGTACTGGTTCACCGCGGTGTCGAAGAGGCTGTAGTAGACGACGTTGTTCAGGTGGCCGTAGATGTCGTTGTCCATCCAGCGGGTGCCCAGGCGCACGAACTGGGCGTAGGCACTGCGCTGTTCTGGCTGCGGGCGGGGGCTGCTGTTGTTGCTGCTCATGACTCATTCTTTCATTGCGGGGCCTGCCAGGCGGACCAGCTGTGCGCCGCCTCTCTCAGGGTACTCACTTGCAGGGCCACCGTCACGGCCACATCATGACCATAGCCACCAGCCATTGACAGCGCCACCGGGATGCGGCGCTCGCGCAGGGCCTCGAAGACGCGCCGATCCCGCTCGCGCAGGCCAGCGGTCGTCAATTTGAGCCGGCCAAGGCGGTCTCCCTCATGCGGGTCGGCACCGGCCAGGTAGAAGGCCAGGCCCGTTGGCGGCTCCAGGCGCTGCCAGACCTGGGCCAGGGCACGATCGAGTGCAGCAAGATACGCCTCGTCGCCGCAGCCGTCCGGCAGCTCCACGTCCAGGTCGCTGGCTGCCTTGCGGAAAGGAAAGTTCTTTTCCCCGTGCATGGAGAAGGTGAAGACGCTGTTGTCTCCACTGAAGATGGCCGCCGTGCCATTGCCCTGGTGCACGTCGAGGTCGATCACCAGCACCTTGAGGCCGGGGCGGCTGTGCCCATGGCGGCGATGCCATTCGGCCTGCATCAGCCGCGCGGCCACGGCGACGTCGTTGAAGACGCAATAGCCGGAGCCCTTGTCTTCCTGGGCATGGTGGGTACCGCCGGCCAGGTTGGCCGCCAGCCCTTCGGCCAGCGCCGCTCGTGCGGCCATGATGGTGGCGCCGACCGAGCGGCGCGAACGCTCCACCATCGAGGGCGACCAGGGGAAACCTATTTCCCGCTGCTGGGCGGCACTCAGATGGCCCTGCTGGACCGCATCCAGATAGGAAGGCGAATGCACCAACGCCAGCTCGCCTTCGCTGGCGGCGTCAGCCGCCTGCAGTCGGATCAGGCCCGGATCGGCCTCCAGCGCCGCACGCAGCATCCGGTACTTGTCCTGCGGAAAACGGTGACCCGGCGGCAGGGCCAGGCTGTGGGCGTCGGAATGGAAAACAAGCATCGTGGGCGCCACGATACCGGCTTGCAGCGGGCTTGACCGTCATGCGCGCGTCACCGGCGCGCGGCACTCTTGCCGAGGGGGCCAGGGAGGTCGAAGGTCATTTACAAATTATTTGGTGCAGTGCAGCAAAAAGTACTTGCAATCGACCCGGACGGCCCCGATACTTCGATCCATGCTGCAGTGCAACAAAAGAGCTGCAAGCCCGAGTCCCCAAGCATTTCCACCCTTTCAGGAGAAAACACCATGCTGACCCCGGAACAAGTTTTTGCTGCACACAAGGCCAATGTCGAAACCCTGTTCGGCCTGACCAACAAGGCCTTCGAAGGCGTTGAAAAGCTGGTCGAGCTGAACCTGCAAGTCGCCAAGACCGCGCTGAGCGAAGTCGCCGAAACGACCACGGCCGCCCTGTCGGTCAAGGACGCTCAAGAGCTGCTGAGCCTGCAACAGTCGCTGCTGCAACCCAGCGCCGACAAGGCCGCTGCCTACAGCCGTCATCTGTATGACATCGCTGCCGCCACCAACGCCGAAGTTGCCAAGCTCGCCGAAGGCCAGTTCGCTGACGTGCAGAAGAAGTTCAGCTCCGTCGTCGACAACGCCGTCAAGAACGCACCGGCCGGCAGCGAAAGCGCCGTCGCCCTGGTGAAGTCGGCTGTCGCTGCTGCCACCAACGCACTGGAATCCGCCCAGAAGGCTGCCAAGCAAGCCGCTGAAGTGGCCGAAGCCAACTTCCAGGCTGTCACCAGCCAGGCCGTCAAGGCCACGCAAACGGCCACCCGCTCGAGCAAGCGCGCCGCTGCCTGAGCAACGACTCTGAGCCTCTTGGCCCGCGGCCCACGCGGCGGGCATGCAAGTTGTCTCCTGGTACCCGCGAGAAGCTCTGCTTCACCAAGTACCGTTCAGCCCAGTGCCCTGCACTGGGCTTTTTTCATGGCTGTCGCAGGCCGCGGTCCAGCTGATCGGCCACCAGTTCCAGTCTCAGGAGCGGGTTGTCCAGCGCCAGCAGGCGCTGCTTCTCGAGCTGCGGCAGGGGCAGGATCTCGCACCAGCGGTTGGCAAGCCAGCCGCAATCGTCCCAGTGATAGGGCGGCTGCAAGGGCAGGTCTTCGGCCGCGACGGCCTGTTCGAACTGGCTCAGGAGCAATTGCAGGTTGCGGCTGACACGCAGCAGGTCCGGAGGCACGGGCACCGCTGCATCATCCGGCAAGAGCCGGCCCTCGCCCACCCACAGGCCATGCGCCAGACACTCGCTCCGGCTGAGCGAGAAACGCTGGCCGCCGGTGCAGCGGACCTGCAGCAAGCCGGGCTGCGGCCGCTCGCAATGATCGACATGGGCCAGCGTGCCCAGGGTCTCGAAAGACTCCTGGACAAAGGCTTCGCCCTCGCCACGCTGGCGCACCTCGCCACCGGCCGTCAGCGCAACGACACCAAAGGGCTCGCCGGTCTTCAGGCAGCGCTGGATCAGGTCCAGGTAGCGCGGCTCGAAGATGCGCAGGTTCAGGTGCCCGCCCGGGAACAGCACCGAACTGAGCGGAAAAAGCTCGATGCGCTGGACCATCAGTGGGTCTTCGCGGCAATGCGCTGGCGGATCGCCGCCAGCATGCTCAGCGCCACCTCTCGGCCGGCCTGGATCGAGCGCTTGCGGGCCGTGAAGTCTGCGCTGCCCACGCCATTGAGGCTGGGGCGCAGCACCACGTCGGCATCGCGAAGCTCATAGGAGTTGATGCTGCGGCCCATGATGGAGAAGGTCTGAAGGAGCATGCGCAAGGCATCGCCGGGCGGTTTTTCCTCCGGCGGAGAGGTGATATCCACCGCGATCACGAGCTCGGCGCCCATCTGCCGCGCAAAGCGCACCGGCACCGGCGCAACGAGGCCGCCATCCACATACTCCCGCGTGCCGATCTTGACCGGCTGGAACACCGCCGGCACCGCGCTCGAGGCCCGCACCGCCGCGCCGGTATCGCCGCTGCGGAAGAGGATGGGCGAGCCGTCCGACAGGTCGGTGGCGACGATGCCCAGCGGCAGCGGCATCTGCTCGATCAGCTTGTTGCCGGTTTTCTCGCGCACATAGCGCGCCAGCGCCTCGCCACGGATCAGGCCACGGGTCGGGAAGGCCCAGTCGGTGATCGCGCCTTCGTCCATGCTCTCGGCCAGGAGCGCCATCTCGTTGCCGTTCTTGCCCGAGGCATAGAGCGCCGCCACCAGGCTGCCGGCCGAGGTCCCGGCCACCAGGTCGACCTTGATGCCATTTTCTTCCAGCACCTGGATCACGCCGATATGCGCAAAGCCTCGGGCCGCGCCGCCACCCAGGGCCAGGCCGATACGCGGAGGCTTGGGTGGCGGTTTGGGTGTCACGGGCTCCACGGGAACAGGCACCGTGACCGGCGGCGTCGCAGGCGGTGGCAGCAGGCTGGAACAGGCGGACAAGGCCAGCGTGACACAGAGGAGCAGGCTGCGGCGCACCAGCAAGGCGCGATTGGAGGCTTGGGGCATGGCTGCATTGTAGGAATGAGCATCACGATGGCGCGGCGGCTGGAGGCATGCGGTACAGGCCGAACTCGACAGCTGCCTGCGGCCGACCCAGGCCCTGCATCCGCACTGACGTCCCCGATACAGGCGAGGCTCAAGTGTCGGCAGCGATGCAAGAATCACCTGGCCAGCTGTTGCCAGGGAGGTTTGCATGCTGTCCAAGATTCCTGTTCTGCTTGCCCTCGCAGGTCTTGCCGCACCAAGCCTTGCAGAGCCACTACCGACGGGAGCGCTTGAGCGACGCTGCTGGCTGGCACACACACAGCAGCGCACCTCGGTAGACCTGCGAGACCCGACCACGGTGAGCTTCGTCAACCTGGCCCACAACTATGCGGTTCGCTCACCTTTCTGGGTCGAGTTCGGTGTGCGCGGCATGGGCGTGGTGCCTGCCGGCAACAAGAACGAGAAGGCCGGCCACCACCACCTCCTGATAGACACGCCGCTGCCGATGAACCACCAGGCGCAGATTCCCTTCTCCGACACCCACAAGCATTTCGGCAAGGGCCAGACCGGCACCCAGCTCGATCTGCCGGACGGCAAGCACACCTTGCGCCTGCTGTTTGCCGATCATGAGCACCGGCCCTATTTCGTCTACAGCCGCGAGATCACCATCCATGTGCTGGGCCGCCGCAGCGGAGCTGCGCCACGCATCGAGCCCGGCAACTTCGAGGAAAGCTGCGCGCTCTGGTACCAGGACACGATCTCGGCGCCTCGCCCCGGTGGCAAGGAGGTCTACGTGAAGAACCTGCGCGACGAGGAGCCCGTCACCAGCCCCTTCGTGCTGAGCCTGGGCGCGGTGGGCTTCGGCATCGCGCCGGCCACGCAGAAGGTCAAGGACACCGGCCATTTCGCCATCACCATCAGCAGCAAGGGTGGCGCGCAAGTGCAGCGCCAGGTCTTGTCAGACGGCCGTACCGAGGCCCTCGTTGATCTACCCAGAGGCGATTACGAGATCGACCTGAGGCTGCTGGATGGCGAGGGCACCCAGCTGCTGCGTGCCTCTCCCTTGCGCTTCACCGTGCAGCGGCAGGACCGTTGAAGCGAGCCGCGCTTGCGGCAGAATCCGCCGGTCAAGAAACCGGGAGGGATCCAGATGGACCGACGCGCATTCACCCAGGCCGCCCTGATCGGCGGCCTCGCACCCAGCCTGGCCTGGGCCCAGGGCAAGCCCATCGAGGGCCAGCACTACAAGCTGCTGAGCAACCCGCAGCCGGTGGCCAGCACGGGCGGCCGTGGCGAGGTGATGGAATTCTTCTGGTATGGCTGCGGCGCCTGCTTCGCTCTCGAGCCGTCGCTGGAGCGCTGGCTGAAGAACAAGCCGGCTGACATCCAGTTCAAGCGCACGCCGGCCGTGATCCGCAAGGTGGCCGAGGCGCATCAGCGCATCTTCTACACCCTGGAAGCGATGGGCGTCGGCGACAAGCTGCACTCGCGCCTGTTCAATGCCTTGCAGGTCGAACACCTGGACCTGAGCGAGCTGCCGGCCATCCAGGCCTTTGTCAGCCGCAACGGCTTCGACGGCGCCAAGTTCGCGCAGCTGTGGGAGTCGTTCTCGGTGCAAAGCCGCTGCCGCCAGGCACAGGCCGCCGCCACCAAGTACGACGTGAACGGCGTGCCCTGGCTGGTGGTCAACGGACGCTATGGCACCTCGCCGCAGATGGCCCAGGGTACCGACCAGGCGATGGCCGTGGTCGACTACCTTCTGAACCTGCCCAAGCGCGGCTGAGCCGCCTGCTTACTTGTCCTTCTTCTTGCCGCGCTCGATCACCGCGGTCACGACGGTGGGCATCACGGCGCCGGGCGACGGCGCCTTGCCGGGCGAGCTGTCCTTCTTCGGCTTCTTGGTTTCCTTGTTGCTCTTTTGCTGACCCTTGGCCATGGCGTCCCTCCGGTGTTTGCAGTGCCGATTGCACCGGGGGAGAGTCTAGGGCCGGTCGCACCCGGTTTTCACCAGGTTTGCGACATCTACACTGGCCCGATGCTGTACCCCGCCCTCATCAAGGAAATCGGCCGCGGCGCGCGCGGCGCCCGCGACATGACGGCCGAGCAGGCCGAACACCTGTTCGGCGCCATCCTGGATGGCCAGGTGCCCGACCTGGAGCTCGGCGCCATCCTGCTGAGCCTGCGCATCAAGGGCGAAAGCGCTGAAGAACTGCTGGCCTTCGAGCGGGCGATGCAGGCGCGCACCTCGCAGGTCCTGGTGCCCAACGGCCCGCGCTGCGTGCTCCTGCCCAGCTTCAATGGCGCGCGCAAGCAAGCCAACCTGATGCCACTGGTGGCGCTGCTGCTGGCCCGCGAGGGCGTGCCGGTGCTGATTCATGGCCGCCATGACTTCGACAGCCGGCAAAGCCCGTTTGACCTGCTCGCCGCGCTGGGCCTGCCGCTGGCTGCTGACGTGGCTGCCGCCAGCGAGCGCCTGTCCAGCCATCGCATCGCCGCCCTTCCCTTGTCCGCCTTGAATCCGGGGCTGGACAAGCTCATGGCCCTGCGCCCGCGCCTGGGCGTTCGCAACAGCGGCCACAGCGTGGCCAAGCTGCTGGACGCCGCACCTGGGCGCAGCGTGCGGGTCGTGGCCGTCACGCATCCCGAATATCTGGACAGCCTCGGCCAGGCCCTGCCGGTGCTGACCGCTGCCGGTGGCCGCGCCTTGCTGATGAGGGCCAGCGAGGGCGAAGCCTATGCCCACCTGCGCCGCCGCGCCCATCTGATCGGCTTTGCCGACGGACAGGCCCAGGAGCTGCACCCTGCCGACACCACCGACATCGATTGGCCGCTCTCGCCGGATTGCGAAGCGAGCGCCAACGCAATGCTGATTCAGGCGATGCTGGACGGCCGCCAGGCTATCCCACCGCGGATCGCCGAGCAGGTCCAGGCCCTGGCTCAGCTTGCCAGCTTCTGATGCTTATTCTTGATCTGAATATAACAACAACGATTTTTTAGTTTGCTTATATATAAAGCGTCGATAAAGTCCGCCGCCTAGGGTTGCCACGGGGGCAGCCCAGCCCCAACGGGAGCGGCTTTGGACTGGATTGCGGTTGTCAGCGGATTTGGCGTCGGCGCCATCGTCGGTATCACCGGCGTGGGCGGCGGTTCGCTGATGACGCCCCTGCTGCTGTCGGTGTTCCGGCTCAGCCCGGCCGTGGCCATCGGCACCGACCTGTGGTTTGCCGCGCTGACCAAGGTCTCCGGCTCGGTGGCCCATTCCCGCCACGGCCATGTGCGCTGGGACATCACCGGCCGCCTGCTGGCCGGATCCATCCCCGCCTCGCTCGCCACCGTCGCCCTGATGCACCTGAGCGGCGTCACCAAGGGCTGGGCCGCGGCACTCACGTTCTCGCTGGGCATTGCCCTCTTGCTGACGGCGGTCGTGGTCGCCTTCAAGAAGAGCTGGCAGGCCCTGGGTCTGAAGCTCGAGCAGTACATTCCCGATTCCCGCAAACCGGCGCTGACCATCACCGCCGGTGCCATCCTCGGCGTGCTGGTGTCCCTGTCCTCCATCGGTGCCGGCGCCATTGGCGCGACGCTGATCCTCCTGATCTATCCGCGCCTCGAGGCCCGCTACATCGTGGGCAGCGACATCGCCCACGCGGTGCCGCTGACGCTGGTGGCCGGCATCGGCCATGCCACGCTGGGCCATGTGAACTGGACGCTGCTCGTGCCGCTGCTGATCGGCTCGGTACCCGGCATCTGGCTTGGCGCCCAGCTCACCCGCCGCCTGCCCGACGGGGCCGTCCGCGCCCTGCTCTGCGCCTCGCTCCTGATGGCCGGCTGGAAAGTCATTCACTGATTCTTGAGTTCGCTGACCATGTACGCGTATACCGATTTCGACCGCCAGTTCGTCCGCGCCCGCGCCGCGCAGTTCCGCGACCAGCTGGAGCGCAATATCGCCGGCACGCTCTCCGACGACGAATTCCGCCCGCTGCGCCTGCAGAACGGCTGGTATGTGCAGCGCCATGCACCGATGCTGCGCGTGGCCGTGCCCTATGGCGTGATGTCCAGCCATCAACTGCGCCAGCTGGCCAAGATCGCCCGCGAATACGACCGTGGCTACGGCCACTTCACGACGCGCCAGAACCTGCAATACAACTGGATTCCGCTGGTCAAGTCGGCTGATGTGATGGACCTGCTGGCCGAGGTGGACATGCACGGCATCCAGACCAGCGGCAACTGCATCCGCAACATCACCAGCGACGGCCTGGCCGGCGTGGCGGCAGACGAAATCGTCGACCCGCGCCCCTACGCCGAAGTGCTGCGCCAGTGGAGCACCCTGCACCCTGAGTTCGCCTTCCTGCCGCGCAAGTTCAAGATCGCCATCTCTGGTGCCACTGAAGACCGCGCAGCCATCGCATGGCACGACATCGGCCTGCAACTGAAGAGGAACGAGGCTGGCGAAGTCGGCTTCCAGGTGCTGGTCGGTGGCGGCATGGGCCGCACGCCCATCATTGGCCAGGAGATCCACGCCTTCCTGCCCTGGCAGCAGATCCTCGTCTACATCGAGGCCATCGTGCGCGTCTACAACCGCTACGGCCGCCGCGACAACGCCTACAAGGCCCGCATCAAGATCCTGGTCAAGGCCGAGGGCCAGAAGTTCTTCGACGCGGTGAATGAAGAGTTCCGCCTGATCCTGGCGGACGACGCGGGTGGCCATGAGCACCTGATCCCGCAAGCAGAGCTGGACCGCGTGGCCGCCAGCTTCGTCGTGCCCGCGGGCGTCAAGGCCGTGCCGGCCATCGACATCTTTGCCGGCGCAAGCCCGGCCTACAAGCGTTGGCTGGAGCGCAATGTGCACAACCACCGCGTGAGCGGCTATCGCGGCGTGACGCTGTCGCTCAAGCGCGTGGGCCTGCCGCCCGGCGATGCCACCGATGCGCAGATGGAAGCTGCGGCCGCGCTGTCAGACCAGTTCAGCCAGGGCGAATTGCGTGTCACGCACGACCAGAACCTGCTCCTGCCCTGGGTGCGCGAGGCCGATCTGGCGGCGGTGTTTGAAGCGGCCAAGGCCAATGGCTTTGCCACGCCCAACATCGGCCTTTTGACCGACATGATTGCCTGCCCCGGCGGCGACTTCTGCGCACTGGCCAATGCCCGCTCCATCCCCATCGCCGGCGAAATCACCGAGCGCTTCCAGGACCTGGACGAGCTTTACGACATCGGCGACATCGACCTGCACATCAGCGGCTGCATCAACAGCTGCGGCCACCACCACAGCGGCCACATCGGCATCCTCGGCGTCGACAAGGACGGCAAGGAGTGGTACCAGGTGTCGCTCGGCGGCTCGGACGGCTCGACGCTGTCGGGCAAGTCGCAGGCCGGCAAGGTGATCGGGCCCTCCTTCGCGGCCGACGAGGTCAGCGAGGTGATCGAGTCCATCATCGAAACCTACCGCCTGGAACGCGCAGCCGGCGAGCGCTTCATCGACACCGTGCGCCGCATCGGCATCGAGCCCTTCAAGGCGCCGGCCAATGCCCGCCGCA
The DNA here is from genome assembly GCF_044043925.2 of Paucibacter sp. JuS9. Lineage (NCBI taxonomy): Bacteria > Pseudomonadati > Pseudomonadota > Betaproteobacteria > Burkholderiales > Sphaerotilaceae > Roseateles > Paucibacter sp. JuS9. Next base: position 675,707 of record NZ_CP194172.1, on the reverse strand, counting down.
CGTCCACCGCACCCGCACACGCGACTGCCTGAATGATTGCCTGAACGATCATGAATTTCATCGACACCCATCAAGACCCCTGGCAGCGCGTGCAAGGCGAAGACGGCCCGAGCCCGCATCCGCCGACCACCTCGCATCGCCTGCTGACGCTGGAGCAATGGCATGCCGTGCGCGAGCACTGGCCTGACGGCCTGGCCACCGCCGTTGAGCTGAGCAATGACTTCGACATCGAAGGCCTGGTGGCTGACCTGCCGCGCCTCTCCGTGATCGTCCTGCAGTTCCCGAAATGGGTGGACGGCCGCGCCTACAGCCAGGCTCGCCTCTTGCGTGCCCGCTACCGTTTTGCTGGCGAGATCCGCGCCACAGGCGAAGTGCTCGTGGACATGCTGCCGCTCTTGCAGCGCTGCGGTTTCGATGCCGTGCAATTGCGGGCTGATCAAAGCCTCGACGCGGCTCGCCGCGCGCTCTCCTTCTTCCCTGCTCACTACCAGGGTGATGTCTTGCAACATCAGCCCGTGTTTGCCAAGGTGGCGGCATGAGCTCGGAGAGCAGCAGCCTGTCGTTCCTGCCCGGCGCCGGCGCCGGCAGCTCGGCCGTGGCCCTCTATGCCCGCGAGACCGCTGGCTTTGACGCGCGCCTGGCCAAGAGCGTCGAGCTGCTGCGCGCGGCGGTTGCCACCTATGGCGCCGGCCTGATCCAGTCCACCAGCCTGGGGGCGGAAGACATGGTCATTACCGACCTGATCGCCCGCCACGGCCTGGCCGTTGATGTGGCCACGCTGGACACCGGCAAGCTGCACGCGCAAACGCTGGCCTTGCTGCCGCAGATCGAATCGCGGCTGGGCTTGCAGGTTGCTGTCTTCAAGCCGGTTGACGAGCAAGTGATTCACTTCGTTCGCACGAATGGCGAGAAGGCAATGTACGAGAGCCTGGCGCTGCGCAAGGCCTGCTGCGCGGTTCGCAAGCTGGAGCCGCTCTCGCGCATGCTGGCTGGCCGCACGGCCTGGATCACCGGCCTGCGCCGCGAGCAGTCAGCCAACCGCGCCGAAGTGCCCTTCAGCGAGCCAGACGGCCAGGGCCGCACCAAGCTCAATGTGCTGGCCGAGTGGAGCTGGAATGATGTCTGGTTCTACCTCGACAAGTTTGACGTTCCCTACAACCTGCTGCATGACCAGTTCATGCCCAGCATCGGTTGCGAGCCCTGCACAAGGGCGATTGCCGTCGGCGAGGATTTCCGCGCAGGACGGTGGTGGTGGGAGGACGAGAACGCGAAGGAATGCGGCTTGCACAAGGCGCATTCGAATGAAGAATTGAAAACTGGAGCGCACGCATGAACGCGCCTGTGAACTTGGAAAAGCTGTTGCCATCGGTGGACCACCGACATCTGGATCACCTCGAGGAAGAAGCCATCTTCATCCTGCGCGAAGTGGCGGCCTCGTTCGAGCGGCCGGCGCTGCTGTTCTCGGGCGGCAAGGATTCCTGCGTCGTGCTGCGCCTGGCGGAGAAGGCCTTCAAGCAACGCGTGTCTGGTAACGAGTTCAAGGGCCGTCTGCCATTCCCCTTGCTGCACGTGGACACCGGCCACAACTTCCCCGAGGTCATCGCGTTCCGCGACCGCCGTGTTGAAGAGATGGGCGAGCGCCTGGTCGTCGGCCATCTGGAAGATTCCATCGCCCGCGGCACGGTGCGCCTCTCTCACCCACTGGAGTCGCGCAACGGCCATCAAACGGTCGCTCTCTTGGAAGCCATCGAAGAACACCGCTTCGACGTGCTGATCGGCGGCGCCCGCCGCGATGAAGAAAAAGCCCGCGCCAAGGAACGCATCTTCAGCCACCGCGACTCCTTCGGCCAGTGGCAGCCCAAGGAACAGCGCCCGGAGCTGTGGAACCTGTTCAACACCCGCATCCGCCCGGGCGAACACTTCCGCGCCTTCCCGATCTCGAACTGGACCGAGCTCGATGTCTGGCTCTACCTGGCCCGCGAGAACATCCCGCTGCCGTCGCTCTACTACGCCCACGAGCGCTCGGTGATCCGCCGCAAGGGCTTGCTGGTGCCGCTGACGGAGGTGACGCCGCCCGAAGAAGGCGAGACCGTCGAGACGGCAACCGTCCGCTTCCGCACCGTTGGCGACATGACCTGCACCTGCCCGGTGGAGAGCGATGCCGCGACGGCCTCGGAGATCGTCGCCGAAACCCTGACCGTCACCATCAGCGAGCGCGGTGCCACCCGCATGGACGACCGCACCAGCGAGGCCTCGATGGAGCGCCGCAAAAAGGAAGGCTATTTCTGATGAGCGCCGTCTTGAACAATCTGATCCACGAGCAAGACGTGGACACCCAGCACCGGGCTTTGCGCTTCCTCACGGCAGGCAGCGTGGACGATGGCAAGAGCACCTTGATCGGCCGGCTGCTGTTCGACAGCCGGGCCATCCTGGCTGATCAGCTGGACACGCTGGAGAAGCGCGCCGCCGGTGCGCCGATTGATCTCTCATTGCTGACCGATGGACTCGAAGCCGAGCGCGAGCAAGGCATCACCATCGATGTGGCTTACCGCTACTTCGCTACCAAGACCCGCAAGTTCATCATTGCCGACGCTCCGGGCCATGAGCAGTACACGCGCAACATGGTGACTGCGGCTGCAGGAAGCGATGCAGCGGTCGTGCTGGTGGACATCACCAAGTTGAAGCTCGATGAAGCCGAGATCACGCTCCTGCCGCAGACCCGCCGCCACAGCCTGCTGGCGCACCTGCTGCGGGTGCCGAGCATCGTGTTTGCGATCAACAAGATCGACGCGCTGGAGCACCCGGCCGAGGGCTATGCCAAGGTGAGCACGGCGCTGCGCAAGTTCGCCCAGGAAGCGGGCATCGAGGTCAAGGCCATCGTCCCGGTCAGCGCGCTGCGGGGCGACAACGTCACCCAGCCGCTGGATGCGAGCTGGTACCAGGGCCCGTCGCTCTTGCAAGTGCTGGAGAGCCTGCCGACGGTGCAGGAGAAGGTTGAAGGACGACTGGCCATTCCGGTGCAGTACGTCGCCACCAACGGCGATGGCACGGGCCATCAGCCCAGAACCCTGTGGGGCCGCATTGCCCATGGGCAGGTCAAGGCTGGCGACGAGATTCAGGTGCTGCCCAGCGGCCAGAAGGCCATCGTGGCTGAAGTGCGCAAGGCGGGCGAAACCGTCGCACACAGCGTGGCGGGCGAGTCCGCCGGTCTTCTGCTGGACCGCCAGCTGGACGTGAGCCGCGGCGACTGGATCGTCACGCCGGGCAGCGCCGAACCCAAGCAGGCGTTTGAAGCGACGCTGGCCTGGCTGGACACCGAGCCGGCCCAAGTCGGCCGCAAGTACTGGGTGCGCCACGGCAACCGCTGGGTGCAAGCGCGCATCACGGCCATCGAGCACAAGCTGGACATCCACACGCTGGCCGAAGCTCAAGCGCATGAGCTGGCGGTCAACGAGATCGGCCACGTGAAGATCGAGACGCAGCAGCCACTGCCGGTGGAGCCGTACACGGAGAACCGCGTGGGTGGCGCACTGATCGTCGTGGACCCGACAAGCAATCGCACGTCCGGCGCCTTGCTGGTGAGGTGATCAAGATGGCCCAAGGAAAAGTCATCTTCGTGAGCGCCGGCCCCGGCGCCGCCGACCTGATCACCCTGCGCGGTGCCCGCGCCCTGCAACGCGCCGATGTGGTGCTGTTCGACGCCCTCACCGACCCGGCCCTGCGCGAGTTCGCTCCAAACGCGCTGTGGCTGGACGTGGGCAAGCGCGGCTTCTGCGACTCCACGGCCCAGACCGCGATCAACGCCTTGCTGGTCAAGCAGGCGCAGGCCCATGCCGTCGTCGTTCGCCTCAAGGGCGGTGATGCCAGCGTCTTCGGTCGACTGGAAGAAGAGCTGATCGCACTGGCCGAAGCCGGCATTGAAAGCGAAGTGGTGCCCGGCGTCACGGCCGCGATTGCCGCTGCCGCCCATACCCAGCGCCCGCTGACGCGCCGCGGCCAAGGCCGCACCGTGGCCCTGAGCACGGCCATGACCAAGGAGGGCGACCTCCAGGCCATGAAGAGCGCCGATACCGAGGTGTTCTACATGGCCGGCCGCCAGTTGGGGCTTCTCGCCCGCAAGCTGCAGCAGGCCGGCTGGCCGGCCGACACGCCGGCCCTGGTGGTCTCCAAGGCGGGCTGCGCCGATGCACTTTCCAGCGATCACCTGGTGGCCGATCTGGCTGCCGCCGCGCTGCTGCACAAGGGCCGCCCGACGGTGGTGACAGTGGGCGCCGGGGCTCGCCATGTGGCGCCAATGCGTAAAAAGGCCGTCAAGTCCCCAGGTCTGGATCTGGCTCAAGCCCAGGTAATTACCCTGAACGATTAAAATCCGCGCTTTGCCCCGGTTGCGACCTGCGCCGAGGGTGGGCCCACAAAAACCGAGCTGCCTCCATGACCCACGTCGTTACCGAAGCCTGCATCCGCTGCAAATACACCGATTGCGTCGATGTCTGCCCCGTTGACTGCTTCCGCGAGGGCCCGAATTTCCTCACGATCGATCCGGACGAATGCATCGACTGCGCCGTCTGCATCCCGGAGTGCCCGGTGAACGCCATCGTCCCTGAAGAGGACGTGCCCGGCAATCAGCAGCACATGATCAAGCTCAATGCCGATCTGGCCAAGAAGTGGCCCAGTATCACCAAGCGCAAACCCGCGCTGCCCGACGCTGACGACTGGAAGGACAAGACGGGCAAGCTGCCCGAATTGATCCGCTGACCGAATCAAAGACTGAACAAGGAAGTCGCGGCCAAGCGCCGCGCACCCTGACATGGAACTTCAAGTGAACGCAGAGATCGCCAAGACCGCCGCCGAGCACGGTGGCCCCATCGAGACCGATGCCGTCATCGTTGGCGCGGGCCCCGTGGGCCTGTTCCAGGTGTTCGAGCTGGGCCTGCTGGAGATCAAGGCGCACATCATCGACTCGCTGGCCTACCCCGGCGGCCAGTGCATCGAGCTGTATCCGGACAAGCCGATCTACGACATCCCGGCCGTGCCCATCTGCACCGGCAAGGAACTGACCGACAACCTGCTCAAGCAGATCGAGCCCTTCGGCGCCACCTTCCATCTGGGCCAGGAAGTGACCACGGTGCAGAAGCAGGACGATGGCCGCTTCTATGTCGAGACCAGCAAGGGCACGGCTTTTCTCACCAAGACCATCTTCATCGCCGGTGGCGTGGGCTCGTTCCAGCCGCGCACGCTGAAGGTCGACGGCATCGAGAAGTACACCGACTCGCAGCTGCATTACCGCGTGCGCAACCCGGCGCAGTTCGCCGGCAAGAACCTGCTGATCGTCGGCGGCGGCGACTCCGCCCTCGACTGGGCGCTGAACTTTTGCGCCGGCAATGACGACGGCAGCGCCAACAAGGCCGAGAGCGTCATCCTCCTGCACCGCCGCGACGGCTTCCGCGCCGCACCCGCCTCGGTCGCGAAGATGAAAGAACTCTGCGACGCCTACGAGATGCAGTTCCTGGTTGGCCAGGTGACCGACATCGTCGAGGCCGATGACAAGCTCAGCGGCGTCAAGGTCACCGGCGGCGACGGCGTCACGCGCGTTGTGCCCTGCGATGAAGTGCTGGTGTTCTTCGGCCTCTCGCCGAAGCTCGGCCCCATCGCCGAGTGGGGCCTGGCCCTGGAGCGCAAGCAGATCGTCGTCGACACCGAGAAGTTCGAGACCTCGGTGCCCGGCATTTTCGCCGTGGGCGACGTGAACACCTATCCGGGCAAGAAGAAGCTGATCCTCTCAGGCTTCCATGAGTGCGCCCTCGCCGCCTTCGGCGCCGCGCCCTACGTCTTCCCGGAGAAGCGCATTCACCTGCAGTACACGACCACCAGCCCCAAGCTGCACAAGGTGCTGGGCGTGGATTCGCCGGTGTTCGACTGAGCGTCAGTCGCAGCAAAGAAGGCCCGCCGCGTGCGGGCCTTTTTTATGACGGCACTACAATGCCGCTCGCCTCGTTCCCTTGTGGAATGAGGAATTCGCTAGGGGTGTTGAGCCGCAAGGCTCGACTGAGACAGTCCCTTTGAACCTGATTGAGGTAATCCTCGCGCAGGGAAGCAGCCGAAAACGAACAGGCCATCGACGTCTCCGGACCTGTATCGCATCACGCGTTTGCCGACCTGCCATCGCTCGAGCTTTTCGATGGCACACCAACTTTCCTTGAATCGCATTGCCGCCGCCCTGGCTCTGCTGAGCACGGCCGCGTCCGCCCAGCAACTCCCCACCGTCTCCATCACCGGCCGCTCCGAAGCGCCCGTGCAGGTCGGCGGCTTCGGCGACACGCCGGTGGCCAAGCTGCCACTGCAGGCCACGCTGCTCGGCACCGAGCAGCTGCTGAGCAGCGGCATCAACGCCCTCTCCGGCATCACCGCGCTGGACGCCAGCATTGGCGATGCCTACAACTCGCAGGGCTATGTCTCCTACCTCAAAATTCGCGGCTTCGACCTCGACAACCGCTTCAACTACCGCCGCGACGGCCTGCCGATCAATGCGGAAACCGCGCTGGCACTGGGCAACAAATCGGCCATTGAAGTGCTCAAGGGCAGCAGCGGCATCCAGGCCGGCACCAGCGCGCCGGGCGGCATCGTCAACCTGATCGTCAAGCGCCCCACGCTCGAGCTGCACAGCACCACCATCGCATTCAGTGAGCGCGGCACGGCCGAGCTAGCCGCCGACCTGAGCCACCGCTTCGGCAGCAGCAAGGCGTTCGGCCTGCGCCTGAATGCCAGCACCGCTGTGTTGAAGCCCGAGTTGCGCGATGCCAAGGGCCAGCGCCATCTGTTCGCCATGGCGGGCGACTGGCGCCTGTCGCCCGACACCTTGCTGGAAGCCGAGTTCGAACTGAACAAGCAAAGCCAACCCAGCCAGCCTGGCTTCAGCCTGCTCGGCAACAAACTGCCCGATGCCCGCAGCATCGACCCGCGCACCAACCTCAACAACCAGCGCTGGAGCCAGCCGGTTGTGTTCGACAACAGCCAGGCCTCGCTGCGCTGGCAGCAGCGCCTGAGCGGCGACTGGAAGGCGCAAGTCCACTGGGGCATGCAGCGCCTGAAGACCGACGACCGCCTGGCCTACGCCTTTGGCTGCAGCGACGCCGATGGCAGCTACTGGGCATCGAGCTACTGCCCCAATGGCGACTTCGATCAATACGATTTCCGCAGCGAGAACGAGCGCCGCAACAGCGATGCCACCGACTTCTCGCTGAACGGATCCGTCGTGCTTGGTGGCCTGCGGCACAAGCTCAGCACCGGCGTGCTGTTCACGCGCTTCTGGAGCCGATTCCAGGGCCAGGCCTACAACTGGGCCGGCACCGGGAACATCTCCGCCGTGCCGCGCACCACAGCCGATGCCACGCTGAACGACGCCAACACCAACCGCGATGAACGCAGCCGCGAGTTCTACCTGCGCGACGCCATCGAACTGAGCCCGCAACTGAACGCCTGGGTGGGCCTGCGCCACAGCCGCATCGAGCGCAGCAGCTACCGCGTCAACACCAGCGACACGCGAGCCACCAGCTATGAGCAGAGCTTCACCACGCCCTGGCTGGGCCTGAGCTATGCCTTCGATTCGCAACTGATGGCCTATGCCAGCTGGGGCCAGGGCATCGAGAGCGAAGTGGCACCCAACCGCGCTCGCTACAGCAACCGGGGTCAGGCCTTGCCTGCCTTGAAAAGCGAGCAGCTCGAGGTCGGCCTGAAGTCCGGCAGCAAGATGGTGGACTGGTCCATCGCGGCCTTCGACATCCAGCGTCCTGCATGGCGCGACATCGGCACCTGCGGCTCGGCCGCGAACAGCTGCGTGCGCCAGGCTGATGGCGGCGCGCGCCATCGCGGCATCGAAGCCCAGGCTGATTTGAAGTGGACCGGTGGTGGCGTGCTTGCCAGCGCAATGAAACTGCGCGCACGCAATGAGGGCAGCGCCAGCGCCGGCCTCAACGGCCTGACGCCGGCCAATGTGCCCGAGACCACGATCAAGCTGCAGGCGCGCCAGCAACTGATGCTCGGCCTCCAGGCGCAGCTGGGCCTGGTCCGCGAAGGCGCACGCGAAGTGCTGCCCGACAACAGCCTGCAGATCCCGGCCTGGACCCGCCTTGACGCGGCGCTGCGCTACGAGCATGCCGTGGGCCGCCAGCTGTGGGTCTGGCGTGCGGGCGTCGACAACCTGAGCAACAAGCGCGCATGGAAGGAATCGCCCTTCCAGTACGAGCATGCCTACCTCTACCCGCTCGCTCCCCGCACCTGGAGAGCGAGCCTGGAGCTGAGCTTGTAAAGGCTCAAAAATCTGGTCTATAATGCAAGGCTCTGTTCCTCGATAGCTCAGTCGGTAGAGCGCCGGACTGTTAATCCGTAGGTCCCTGGTTCGAGCCCAGGTCGAGGAGCCACAGAACAAGAAGCCGCTGCTTCGAAAGTCGCAGCGGCTTCAGCTTGTAAGAAGACAGAAGTACCGATCAATTCCTCGATAGCTCAGTCGGTAGAGCGCCGGACTGTTAATCCGTAGGTCCCTGGTTCGAGCCCAGGTCGAGGAGCCAGATAGAGAGCCCCCAACATCGCAAGGTGTTGGGGGTTTTTCTTTGTGTTCGAACATTGCTGCTCGGCAGCTCAGACGCAGTCACTACTGACGCCGGTTGTCAGGGCTGGGCAAGCCTGAGCGCGACGGCGCGCTGATTCATGACTCGGACAAGGGGTCGCAATACGTCGGCATCCGCTACTCCGAGCGACTGGTCGAGGCTGGCATCGAGCCCTCAGTCGGCTCCAAGGGCGACAGTTACCTGTGGCTCAAGCAGGGCCAGTCGGCCTGGCAGCTTGTGCCTGCAGCCCTCAGTCTGGGCATCTTCGCCTGAATGCTGCCCCTCCATCCCACGGCCGCCGGCCGCGTGTATGCCGCCAACGGTGGCGTCTACATCGGTGTGACAGATCTATGGCTTTGGCTCATCGACAAAGTGACGCCCTCGACCACCGATTGGATCGGCGTCGTCGTTTGCTTCCTGGGCGTGGCGATCATCGTGTTCGGGCCACGGTCCGCTTGATGGCCGCTTGCGACTCGCGAATCGAGACAACCGACGAAACAACCGGTGCGGGAGAACCCGAAATCGACGTGCGCACCCTCTCAGTTAAGCTGCCGCCTTTTTGGAAACGCCATCCATGTCAATTCGCCGATGCCCGCACGATCAGACGACGTTGATCGAAGCCAAGCAGCTGTTCTATCCAGTGAACTTGCAGCACGCTGAAACCTCGCGCATCAAAGCGCTCTTGACTGGCGATGGAGGCGTGAACCCCCAACCGTTTGCCTGCCCTTCCTGCGGATACGTCAGCTTCTTCCTTCAACCCGAGCAGATTGCAGCACTCAAGGCCCGGTGACGCTGTCGTCCGCAAGACCGAAACGCCCCATCAGAGGAGCGCAAGCTGGGCACCAGCCCAAGTCCGCTAAAATTCGCGAACTTAGAAATTTGCACTGGCTCTGCTCTTGATCCGTAGGCCCCTGGTTCAAGCCCGGGTCGAGCAGCCAGGCAAAGAGCCCCAGCATCGCAAGATGGTGGGGCTTCTTCATTCCCGCTTCGAGGACCCCCTGTATGACCGACGCCGCCCTGCCACCCTGCCCTCAGTGCAACTCGGCCTATGCCTACGAGGACGGCGCGATGCTGGTCTGCCCGGAATGCGGGCATGAGTGGTCGGCCCAGGCGCAGGAAGCGGGCGCCGCAGATGAAGCACGCGTGATCAAGGACGCGGTGGGCAATGTGCTGCAGGACGGAGACACGGTCACCGTGATCAAGGACCTGAAGATCAAGGGCTCGTCGCTCGTGGTCAAGGTCGGCACCAAGGTCAAGAACATCCGCCTGGCCGACGGCGATCACGACATCGATTGCAAGATCGACGGCATCGGTGCGATGGGCTTGAAGTCCGAATTCGTCAAGAAGGTTTGATCAGCCGCCGACCGCCTTGGTATTGTTGAACCCGCCATGCCCGACCAAACCGACACATCAAGCCAGCACGTCAAGCCTTTCGTCTACCAGACGCTCAGCACCAAGGCCTTGCATTTCTCCATCTGCGAGATCCAGAGCCGCATGCAGACGCAGCGGCCCTACGCGCTGGACCTGGACTACACGCGCACGATGATGGCGGCACTGCTGTTCAACAACAGGCCCGACACGCTGGCCATGATCGGCCTGGGCGGCGGCTCGATGGCCAAGTTCTGCTACCAGCACCTGCCGGACACCCGCATCAAGGTGGTCGAGATCAATCCGCATGTGATTGCGCTGCGCGACGAGTTCCAGGTGCCAGCCGACGACGAGCGCTTCAAGGTCCGGCGCGGCGACGGTGCCGACTTCGTTCGCTTCCCGCCCTACAAGGTCGACATGCTGATGGTGGACGGCTTCGACAGCGAGGGACAGCCGCCGGCGCTGTGCTCGCAGCGCTTCTACGACAACTGCCACGAGGCGCTGCAGCCGGATGGGCTGATGGTCGTCAACCTGCACAGCGGGCATCGCCACTTCGACAGCTTTGTTTCGCGCATCCAGCGCAGCTTTGGTGACGAGGTGGTCGTCGTGCCCGACGTCGATTGCAGCAACAGCATCGTGTTCGCCTGCAAGGGCCTGCTGATGCGCAAGTTCAAGCCGGCAGCACTGCGCCGGCCGGCCGGGATGGACGAGCAAACCTGGAGCGAGCTGATGCCCGCATTCGCGGCCACGAGCACCGCCGTCAGGCAGTGGCAACTGTCCCGATAGCACGGGCCCCAGGGCAGGCACCACAATCCGTCCATGCCTGTCCACTATGCACGCCGGCTCACCGGCCGCGACCGCAGCGCCGCTGCCAACCAGCAGCTGGGCTGCGTGCTTGCCTTCGTGGCAGGCGCAGCGAATGCGGGCGGCTTCCTGGCCGTCAAGCAGTACACCTCCCACATGACGGGCATCGTGTCTGCCATGGCGGATGACCTGGTGCTGGGCAACCTCAATCTGGTGCTGGGTGGCATTGGCGCCCTGCTGAGCTTCGTGCTGGGTGCCGCCTGTTCGGCCGTCATGATCAACTTCGCCCGCCGGCGGCAGCTGCACAGCGAGTACGCGATGCCGCTGCTGCTCGAGTCCGGCCTGCTGCTCGGCTTCGGCTTGCTGGGCGCTCAGCTGTCGCAGATGCAAGGTCTGTTTGTACCGGCAACCGTGATGCTGCTGTGCTTCATCATGGGCCTGCAGAACGCGGTGATCACCAAGATCTCGCAAGCCGATGTCCGCACCACCCACTTGACCGGCATGGTCACGGACATCGGCATCGAGATCGGCAAGCTGATCTACTGGAACCGCAACATCGATAGCGCATTGCCTGCAGTGCGCGCCAATCGAACCCGGCTGCGCGTGCTGGGTGCGCTGGTGGCCTTCTTCTGCTTCGGCGCCATCATGGGCGCCTGGGGCTTCAAGCATCTGGGCTACATCGCCACGGTGCCCCTCGCCTTGCTTCTGGTGCTCGTGGCGAGTGTTCCAGCGATGGACGACCTGGCTTCGCTGAAGACCCGCAGCTGACCAACACCTGCATTCCAGATCGAGAAAGTACCGGGAAGTACCGGGAAGCTCATGGCCACGCTCACCCTGCATTACCACCCGCTCTCCTCCTACTGCCACAAGGTGCTCATCGCCATCGATGTCCTGGGCATCGAGGTGGAGAAAAAGCTCCTCAACTTGGGCGACCCACAGGAGCGGGCGGCATATCTGGCTTTGTGGCCCACCGGCAAGATGCCGCTGCTGGTGGACGGGCAGAGGCAGGTGCCCGAGTCGAGCATCATGATCGAGTACCTGCAGCAGCACCATGCGCACCCCGGCCGCAAGCTCATTCCCGATGAGCCCGAAGCGGCCTTGGAAGTGCGTTTGTGGGACCGGATCTTCGACCTGGAAGTGATGACGCCCATGCAGGCCTTGACGGCCGACCTCCTGCGGTCTGAAGGTGGCCGCGATGCGCAGGGCGTGGCACAGGCCCGTGAGCGCATTTCCTCGGCCTACAGCTTCATCAACCGCCATCTCGAAGGCCGCACCTGGGCCTGCGGCGATGCGTTCAGCATGGCCGATTGCGCTGCTGCACCCGCCCTGTTCTATGCCGCGACCTATGTGCCCCTGCCGGCGGCGCATGTTCACCTCATGGCCTATTTCGAGCGATTGATGGCTCACCCCTCTGTCGCGCTCACCGTCGACCAGGCGCGACCCTTCTTCAAGTACTACCCCGGCCGCAGCGGCCTGGCCCGGCGCTTCTTCGATCCGGCGCAGGCTTAAGGGCGGTCCATCCCCCAAATGGTGGTCCCGGGTACATCCCTGCCCAAAGTCCGGCCTGGGCAGATCGATAATCCGCGCCTTCCCTGACCTAGGCCACCTGACTTTCAATGACCGATTTCCGAGTTCGCCGCTGGGCCGCCTGGGCGCCCGGCCTGCAAACGCAGGAAGCCTGGAACACCTGGCTGGCAGCGCCGGCCTGGCCTCTGCCAGCGGCTGAAGCCGTAGCTCCACTGGCCGAGGTGCCGGCGATGACGCGCCGCCGCATCGACCCATTGGGCCGCGCCGCATTGCAAGTGGCCTGGTGGGCCCAGGGCGAAGCGCCCACCGGGCCCGTGGTATTCGCTTCGCGCTGGGGCGAGATCCTGCGCTCGGTCGCCTTGCTGCGCCAGCTGCAGGCGGGTGAGCCGCTTTCGCCCACGGCGTTCAGCCTGTCGGTGCACAACGCCAGCAGTGCGGTCTACTCCATCGCTCGCGGCGACACCGCGAACTACGCGGCCGTTTCAGCCGGCCCTGCCAGCGCTGCAGCCGGCGTCTGCGAGGCCATCGGCCTGCTGGCCGACGGTGCGCCGCAGGTGCTCGTGGTGTCAGTGGAAACCGAGCTGCCCGAGCCCTATCAATCATTCGAACAGCATCCCGGCCCCCTGCGTGCCTGGGCCGCCTTGCTGGAACCGGCCGAGCGGGGGCTGAGCCTCCAGGCCCTGGCCGGCGAGCTGCCGGATCAGCCCGACCTGCTGCCACCCGACCTGGCAACCTTGCGCTTCCTGGCGGGCGAGATGCCGCAGTGGCGTCAGGCCAGCCCGACAGGCGGCTGGCAATGGAGCCGCCATGGCTGAGTGGTCTCTCGTGCCGGGCCGCCTCTGGCGCATCTTTGCCACGGCACTGTCGTTCGCCTGCTTCGGCGTCGGCGGGCTCTCCCTGTGGCTGATCGTTTTTCCCCTGCAAGCGCTGCTGTACCGCAGTGCCATCCGGCGCCAGCAGGCCGCGCGCACGGTGGTGCAAGCCGTGTTCCGCCTCTTCATCGGCTGGATGCGCCTGCTGGGCCTGATCCGCTATGAAGTCCACGGCGTCGAAAAGCTGCAACGCCGCGGCCTGCTCGTGCTGGCCAACCATCCGACGCTGATCGACGTTGCCTTCCTGATCAGCCTGATTCCCAACGCCAGCTGTGTCGTCAAGTCGGGGCTGGCCAGCCATCCCTGCACCCGGGGGCCGGTCCGTGCCACGGGCTACATCTGCAATAATGCCGGCGCTGATTTGTTGCTGGCCTGCACCGACGCCCTGGCGACGGGCAGCAACCTGATCATCTTTCCGGAAGGCACCCGGACGCGGCCAGGGCAGGTCATGAAGATGCAGCGCGGAGCGGCCCAGATCGCCTTGCGCGGCGGATTCGATATCACCCCGGTGCGCATCTGCTGCGAACCGCTGGGTCTTTACAAGGGGCAGCCCTGGTGGACGGTTGCAAAAACTCCGTTGCGGTTCACTATCGAGGTCGGCGACGATCTGACGTCCGCACCCACCTTGCAAGCCGCTGGCGGCGAGCACGGCCGGGCCGCGAGGCAGTTGACAGAGCGCCTGGTCCGGTTTTTCTCTGAAACCACAACGCCACCAAGAACAGTTACGAAGGGGAGTCATGCAAGCGCTGGAACAAGAGATCAAGGAACTGTTGATATCGGTTCTCCAACTTGAGGACATCAAGCCCGAGGACATCGATGCCGAGCAGGCCTTGTTCGTCGAAGGCCTGGGCCTGGATTCCATCGACGCGCTGGAACTCGGCCTGGCGCTGCAGAAGCGCTATGGCCTGAGCATGGCCGCAGACTCCGCAGAAACCCGCCGGCATTTCGCCAGCGTGCGTGCGCTGGCGCAGTTCGTCAGCAGCCACGGCAAGCTGGCCGCCTGAGCACCATCGCGAGACTGGCCATGACTGACCAAGAAATCTTCGAAAGCCTGCGCAACATCCTTGTCGAAACCTTCGACATCGAGGCTGATCGCGTCTCGCCGCAGGCCAAGCTGTACGACGACCTCGACATTGACAGCATCGATGCCGTCGACCTGATCGTGAAGCTCAAGCCCCTGGTTGGGAAGCGCCTGCAGCCCGATGCCTTCAAGGCCGTGCGCACCATTCAAGACGTCATCGATGCATTGCAAGGCCTCCTGAAGGCTGGCGCCGAAATCGACGGCAGCCCGGCGGCAGCCTGACCCCGGGCCAAGCGATGCGCTGGGCCCCGGTGCTGGCCCTGACGGCAGCGTATCCCCTCATCATCTATTTCAGCCTGGGGCGTGTCGAGCCCCGCTACCTGGCCCTGCTGCTGCTGGTGCTGGCTGCGCTGCGCTGGATGGCAGGTGGCGCGCAGCTCGTGCAGGCGCGCTGGCTGGCGCTGGCGGCCGTGCTGCTGGCTGGCAGTACCGCACTGCTCAATGCGAGCCTGCCGCTCAAGCTCTATCCCGTCCTCGTCAATGCCGTGCTGCTCGCGGTGTTCGGCCTGAGCCTCGTGCGCGGCCCGAGCGTGGCCGAGCGCATCGCGCGCCTGCAGGAGCCCGATCTCGATGCTCGCGGCCAGGCCTACACGCGGCGCGTCACCCAGGTCTGGTGCGCCTTCTTCGCCTTGAACGGCAGCATCGCGCTGGCCACCGCGCTGTGGGCTTCTGAAGAGGCCTGGGCGCTCTACAACGGCCTGATCGCCTACCTGCTCATCGGCTCGCTGATGGGCGCCGAGTGGCTCGTGCGGCGCACCCTGCGTGCCCGCAATGAACGGGCACAGGCATGACGCCAGCGCGGCGCCTGTCTGCCCTGCTGACGCTGCCGCCACCGGCCGTCGTCGGCTGGCGCCGTTGCGAGCCGGTGGCAGGCATCGATTTCCTTGCCGAGGCGGGCCGTTGGCACGAGGCCTTTGCAGCGCATCCGGGCCAGCGCTTCGCCCTCTACTTCCAGGACAGCCTGCGTTTCGCGGCGGCCCTGTTCGGGCTCTGGCAAAGCGGCAAGCAGGCCTGGCTGCCAGGCGACCTGACGCCGGCCAGCCGGCAGGCGCTGGCCGCGCAGGTGGATGCGCTCGCCAGCGACCTGCCCTCGCCCACCGAAATTTCCGCCATTGCGTGCGCTGACACCGCCCGGCCGGCCCAGGCAGCGCTCGACCCGAGTGCCTGCCAGCTGGTGGTCTTCACCTCCGGCTCGACCGGCGAACCCCAGGCCTTGCCCAAGCGGCTGTGCCAGCTGTTTGACGAGATCGACGCGCAGGAGCAGGCCTTCGGCGCCATGACCTCTGATGCCGTCGTGCTGGGCAGCGTTTCGCACCAGCACATCTATGGGCTGCTGTTCCGCGTGCTGTGGCCGCTGGCAACGGGCAGGCCGCTGCAGGCGCAACCGCTGGTGCTGCTGGAAGACCTGGCCGAACTGACGCCGCCAGGCCGTCAGGCCATCCTGATTGCCAGCCCAGCGCACCTAAGCCGCTTGCCAGCCATCGAGGCCCATGGCGTGAAGCAGGTGTTCAGCTCCGGCGCACCGCTGCCCGACGCCGCCGTGCCCGATTGCCTGAGTGTTTTCGGGCGCGCGCCCATCGAGGTCTACGGCAGCAGCGAGACCGGCGGCGTCGCCTGGCGCCAGCGCAATCCCAGTGCGCCCGCCCATTGGCAGGCCTTGCCCGGCGTGGAATGGCGAATCGAGGAGCAGCGGCTGTGGCTGCGCTCACCGCACCTTGAAGACGCCAACTGGACGCCCAGCGCCGACCGCGCCGCCGCTGTCAACGGCGGTTTCGAGCTGCGCGGCCGTGCCGACAACATCGTCAAGATCGCCGAAAAGCGCGTCTCGCTCACCGCCGTGGAGGCAGCGTTGCGAGCCTCGCCGCTGCTGGCCGACCTGCGCCTGGTGCCATTGACCGAGCCGCGCGAGCAATTGGGCGTGGTGGCCGTGCCCAGCGATGCGGGCTGGCAGCTGCATGACGAGCAAGGCCGGCGCGCGCTGGCTGAAGCGCTGCGCGCCAGTCTGGCCGATGTCGTCGAGCGGGTCGCCCTGCCGCGGCGCTTCCGTTTCCTGCCCGAGTTGCCAGTCAATGCGCAGGGCAAGTCCACGCAGGCACGCCTGCTCGCCGAGTTCGACCCGCGCCGCCCCGCGCTGCGTGCCGTCCAGGCCACCGAGACGGGCATGGACCTGAGCCTGATCATCGATGCCGGGCTGCCGCAGTTCGACGGCCACTTCACTGGCCACCCCGTCCTGCCCGGCGTCTGCCAGGTCGAATGGGCCGTGCTGTTCGGCCGCGAGCGTTTTGCCATCGTGGGCGAGTTCGCTGGCTGCGAGGCCCTGAAGTTCCAGCGCGTCATCGCGCCGGGCCGGCAGGTCACGCTCTCGCTGAGCTGGGCGCGGGGCAAGCTCGAGTTCCGCTTCCATGACGCCGCAGGCCCCTATTCCAGCGGCCGCATGTTGTTCAACTCGCCATGAAGCTGGGCGTCGTCATCCCCGTCTACAACCACGGCGGCCCGGTCGCAGGCGTCGTCGCGGCACTGCGCTCTCACGGGCTGCCGGTCCTGCTGGTGGACGACGCCAGCGAAGCCGGTTGCGCCGCCGTGCTGGATGAACTGGCACGGCAAGCCGACGTCAGCCTCCTGCGGCTACCGCAGAACCAGGGCAAGGGCGCAGCAGTCATGAGCGGCCTGCTGCAGGCCGAACAACTCGGCTGGACGCATGCGATGCAAATCGACGCCGACGGCCAGCACGACACCGGCGACGTGCCCAAGTTCGCAGCCGCCGCTGCCGACACGCCGCAAAGCCTGATCTGCGGCTGCCCCGTCTACGATGACAGCGCCCCCAGTGCCCGCCTCTACGGCCGCTATGCCACGCACATCTGGGTGTGGATCAACACGCTGTCCTTCGCGATCCGCGATTCGATGTGCGGCTACCGCATCTATCCACTGGCCGCGACGCTGCGCTGCATGCGCGGCCAGCACATCGGCAGCCGCATGGATTTCGACACCGAGATCGCCGTGCGCCTGTTCTGGTCGGGCATGCGCGTGGTCAACCTGCCGACACGGGTTCGCTACCCCGAGGACGGGGTCTCGCACTTCCGACTATGGCAGGACAACCTGCTGATCACGGCGATGCACACGCGGCTCTTCTTCGGCATGCTGCTGCGCTCACCGCGGCTGCTGTGGCGCAAGGTGGCTGCATGAGCAGCACGCGCGCGACCCGGCCCACGCACTGGGCCGCCATGGGCGAATCCACTTTCGTTGCCGGCATCTGGTTCATGTTCGGCCTGCACCGGCTGCTCGGCCGCACGATCGTGGGTCTGCTGCTGTGGCCAGTCGTGGCGGTCTACTGGCTGGCCCGGCCCGGGCTGCGTGCGCACAGCCTCGACTATCTGCGCCGCTTGAAGCCAGACTCCGGCTGGCGCGATGGCATGGCGCATGTGCGGCTGTTTGCAGAAACGATGCTGGACAAGCTGCTTGCCGTGGCGGGCCGCTATCCACTGGCTCGCGTGAAGGTACGAGGCGGCGAGGCCATCCAGGCCCAGGCGCGCAGCGGCCAGGGCGCCGTGTTCGTCACGGCCCACACGGGCTGCCTGGAGCTTTGCCAGGCATTGGCAGAGCAGGCCCCGGATCTCAAGGTCAATGTGCTGGTGCACACCCGGCATGCCGAAAGCTTCAATCGCATCCTGGCCCGGCTGAACCCGCATCGCGGCGTCGAGCTGATCGAAGTCAGCGAGCTCGACATGGGCCTGACACTCAAGCTCGCCGAACGCGTGGCGGCTGGCGAGTTCCTGGCCATCGCAGGGGACCGCGTGCCGGTGCGCGGCAGCAAGACCGTGCGCATTCCCTTCCTCGGCAGCGACGCGTCATTTCCGGTCGGTCCCTACCTGATCGCCGCCCTGCTCGGCTGCCCGCTCTACGTGATGCTCTGCCTGCATGAAGGCAGCGGCTATGCGCTGGAGTTCGAGTTGCTGGCCGAGCAGGTCAAGCTGCCCCGCCGCGCCCGCGAGGAGGCGCTGACGGAGCAGGCACTGCGCTTCGCCGATGCGCTCGCCGACCGTCTGCATCGTTCACCGCATGACTGGTTCAATTTCTACGCTTTCTGGGAACAGCCCCGCGCATGACAAGCCCAATGCCCATCGTCTTCGACGGCCAACGCCTCCGCATCGAGGACATCGTCTCGCTGGCCCATCGCCAGGCCGATGCGCAACTGAGCAGCGCACCCGGGTTCCAGGCCCGCATCCAGGCCGGTGCCGATTTCGTCGCACGCCTGCTGGCGGAAGATGGCGTCATCTATGGCGTCACCACGGGCTATGGCGACTCCTGCACCGTGGCCGTGCCGCCCTCACTGGTGCCTGAGCTGCCCCACCATCTCTACACCTATCACGGCATCGGCGCCGGCGCCTTGTTGAGCCCTGAACAGACCCGTGCCGTGCTCGGCGCGCGCCTGGCATCGCTGTGCCAAGGTCTCTCGGGCGTCAGCATCGACCTCCTGCGCCAGATCGAAACCCTGCTGAAACACGACATCCTGCCGCTGATTCCCAGCGAAGGATCGGTCGGTGCCAGCGGCGACCTCACGCCCTTGTCCTATCTCGCCGCTGTGCTGTGCGGCGAGCGCGAGGTCCGCGTGAATGGCGAAGCGCTGCCGGCAGCGCAAGCCCTGCGTGCCGCAGGCGTTGCGCCGCTGCGGCTGCGCCCGAAGGAAGGTCTGGCGATCATGAACGGCACGGCCGTGATGACGGGCCTGGCCTGCCTGGCCTTCGCACGCGCCGATTACCTGGCCCGCCTGGCCACGCGCATCACCGCGATGAACGTGCTGGCCAGCGCCGGCAACGCCCATCACTTCGACGAGACCCTGTTCGCCGCCAAGCCCCATGCCGGCCAGCAGCGCGTGGCCGAGCGGCTGCGTGAAGACCTCGCCAGCGACCGTCCCTCGCGCAACGAGCACCGCCTGCAAGACCGCTACTCGCTGCGCTGCGCACCGCACGTCATCGGCGTGCTGGAAGACGCCCTGCCCTGGCTGCGCACACTGATCGAGAACGAGCTCAACAGTGCCAACGACAACCCGCTGATCGACCCGGTCGAGGAGCGCGTGCTGCATGGCGGCCACTTCTACGGCGGCCATATCGCCATGGCGATGGACACGCTCAAGACTGCCGTGGCCAATGTGGCCGACCTGCTGGACCGCCAGCTCGCGCTGCTGGTCGACGCACGCTACAACCATGGCCTGCCGGCGAATCTCTCCGGCGCCAGCGGCGAACGCGCGCCCATCAACCATGGCCTCAAGGCATTGCAGATCAGCGTTTCGGCCTGGACGGCCGAAGCACTCAAGGGCACCATGCCGGCCTCGGTCTTCAGTCGCTCCACCGAGTGCCACAACCAGGACAAGGTCAGCATGGGCACAATCGCCGCCCGCGATGCGCTGCGCGTGCTGGACCTGACCGAGCAGGTGGCCGCGGGCATGCTGATTGCTGCACGCCAGGGCCTGGCTCTGCGCGATCGCCAGGAAGCGATGGCATTGACGCCTGCCTTGGCCGCGATGCAGGGCGAACTGGCCGAGCGGCTGCCGCTGATCGTTGAAGATCGGGCGCTGGACCGCGAACTGCGCAGCCTCGTGGAGGCAATCCGCAAGCAGGACTGGGAGCTGTATGCCTGAACTCTGGCACGAGATCGAAATCACGCCGGCCTTCCATGACCTGGACCCGATGGACATCGTCTGGCACGGGCACTACGTCAAGTACCTGGAACTGGCGCGCAATGCCCTGATGGCGCGCTTCGACTACGACTATCCGCAGATGCGCGAGTCGGGCTATGCCTGGCCCATCGTCGACATGCGGCTCAAGTACGTGGACATGCTGCCCTATGGCCGCCGCGCCATAGTGCGCGCCGAGATCGTCGAGTGGGAGAACCGCATCAAGGTCGACTACGTCATCCGCGACGCCGAGACCGGCAAGATGATCAACAAGGCCCACACCATCCAGGTGGCGTTCAATATCGCCACACGCGAGATGGAATACGTCTGCCCGCCGGTGCTGTGGCAGAAGCTGGGCGTGGAGCCGACATGAAGCGCCGCGAACTGCTGATCAGCCTGCTGCTCGCCCCTCTGCCCGTCACCATCCCAGTAGTGGCAAGCGCAGCGCCAGACCTCGCGCAGGAGGTGCGCGAGCGCCTGCAACAGCCGGAATGGCTGCGCGGCGACTTCACGCAGAGCAAGAAGGTGCCCGGCTTCGCCAAGCCCCTGGTGTCGAGCGGAAACTTCATCGCCGCGCGCGGGCGTGGCGTGGTCTGGCGCACGCTGAAGCCCTTTGCCAGCGAACTGCGACTGACGCAAAACGAGATCCGCGCCAGCCAAGGCGGCCAGACGTCGATGCGCCTGGATGCCTCGAAGGAGCCGGCCGTGCGCCTCATCACGACGCTGATGTTCTCGCTGCTCAATGGCGATGTCAGCGGCCTGGCCGAGCTGTTCGAACTCACCGGCAGCAGCCAGGGCAAGGGCTGGCAGCTGGTGCTGGTGCCCAGGAAGGGGCCGCTCCAGCAAGTGCTCAGGAAGGTCGAGCTGGAAGGCGACGGTTTCGTGCGCCGCATCCAGCTCTTTGAGGCCAATGGCGACGAAAGCCTGATCCAGCTGGCCAACCCGCGCACCGACGGCGCGCCGGAGCCGGGCCTGTTCCAGTGAGCAGCGCTGGCCAGCCACTGCGTCTGGAGCGTCTGACCCGACGCCTCGCCGGCCTGTGGCTGGTCGTGGTTCTCGCCTGCCTGGCTCACAACGCCTGGTACTGGGTCGTGCACAAGGGCGCCCCGGTCACCGATATGCTGGCCATGCTGCCGCGCGACGAACAGCGCCCCCTGGCCGCGCAGGCCACGCAAGCCCTGGCCGATGCCGGCTCCCGCCGCATCAGTGTGCTGATTGGCGGCGGCGATGCAACCCAGGCGGGCCTCGCGGCCGATGCCTTCCTGAAAGCATTGGGCGATGTGCCGGCGCGCCACCACGTGGACGATGCCAATCAGAACGCCTGGCTCAGTTTCTATGCGCCGGCGCGTGCTGGCCTGCTGTCTTCGCAGGCTCGCGCGCAGCTTTCCTCTGCGGCCACCGAGCAACTGGCCGATCAGGCCTTGGCGGCGCTGTACCAACCTGTCGGCGGGCCGCGCGTGGGCGCCTGGGCCGACGACCCCCTGGGCCTCTTCGGCCAATGGCTGGCCGAGCGCGCCCACATGAGCCGCGTGCGCATCCAGGATGGCCGGCTGATGCTGACCGACCCCGCCGCGCCCGAACACCACCATGCCCTGGTGCTGATCGAACTGCCCGGCTCGGGTTTCGAGATCGCCGCACAGCGCGCCCTCCAACCGAAGCTGGAGGCGGCCACGCAAGCCGCGAAGGTGCTGGGCGCATCGGTCACTGCTGCCGGCGTCCCGCTGTTCGCCGCGGCCGCCGCCGAGCAGGCCGAGCGCGAGATCCACACCATCGGCCTGGGGTCGCTGGTCGGCATCGTGGCGCTGACGCTGCTGGCCTTCCGCTCCCTCAGGCCGCGCCTGCTGGTGGCCTTGTCCATGGTCGTCGGGCTTGGCGTTGCCAGTTCGATCAGCCTGCTGGTCTTCGGTGAGCTGCACCTGGTGACGCTGGTGTTCGGCGCCAGCCTGCTCGGCGTGGCCGAGAACTACGGCAGCAACTACTTCAGCGCCCGCCAAGGCCTGCATGCCAGCGAACGCTGGGCCATGTTGACACGCCAGATTCCGGTCGTCAGCCTGGCGATGGCAACGACCGTGATCGGCTATGCGCTGCTCGCGCTGCCGCCCTTCCCGGGACTGCGCCAGATCGCGGTGTTCTCCGCAGTGGGCCTGGTTGCCGCCTTCGTGACGGTGCTCTGGTGGTTCCCGCTGCTCGATGGTTCGGGCCGCATGCAGCCTACGCGTTTCGCGCACTGGCTGGGCTCGCGGCGCGCGCTGTGGCCGAGTCTGGGTCGTCGCGGCATCGCGGTCTTGCTGCTGGCAAGCGCTGTCGTGGTCGCCTGGGGTGCCAGCCGTCTGCGCGTGGACGACGACATCCGACAGCTTCAATCGGCGCCCGCCTCTCTCGTCGCCGACCAGCGCGAATTCTCACGGCTGATGCAGGCACCTGGCCTGGCGCAGTTCTTCGTCGTGCAGGGCGAGAGCGAGCAGCAACTGCTGGAGCGCGAAGAAGCGCTGACGACGCAGTTGCGAGCGCTGAAGGTCGACGCCCAGGCCGTCAGCGACTGGCTGCCTTCGCTGCGCCGCCAACGCGAGGATGCGGCGCTGATGGCCCGCCGCGCCGGCGAGATGCGGCCGGTGCTTGCCGAGAAGCTCGGGCAGCCGCTTGCTGCCAGCCCGGTGCAGCAAGCCGTGATCGATCCACAAGCCTGGCTGGCCAGCCCGGTCAGCGAGCCGGTGCGTGCCCAATGGCTTGGGCGGCTCGGGCAGCTCGGAAATGGGCGCGATGGCTTCACCAGTGTCGTCCTGCTGAAGGGCGTCGACACGGCGCAGACCCGCTCTGCACTCGCTGCGCTGAAGCTCGATGGCGTGAGCTGGGTCGACAAGGTCGGCGAGGTCAGCGAACTGCTGGGGCGCTATCGGCAATTGATGACCGCGGTGCTGGCCCTGGGTTTCGTGCTGACCTGGATTGCCCTGGCCTGGCGCTTCGGCCGCTCGGCCTGGCGCGCGCTGGCGCCCACGGCGCTCGCCAGCGTGCTGACCATGGCCCTGCTGGCGATGGGCGGTCAGGTCTTGCAGCTGTTCCACATCCTGCCGCTGCTGATCCTGCTCGGCCTGGGAGTGGACTACGGCATCTTCCTGCTCGAACAACCCGGCCGCACCGAAACCCGGCCCTTCCTCTCCGTCACGCTGGCTGCAGCCTCCACGCTGCTGTCCTTTGGCTTGCTGGCGCTGTCTGGTACACCCGCACTTCAGGCCTTCGGCCTGACGCTGCTTGTCGGCGTCTTCCTCGCCTGGCTGCTTACACCGCTCTTCATGCCCCATGCTTGAGACCAAGAAATTCTCGCCACCCGGGCAACGGGCCTTTGATGCACGCTTCGAGGCTCAGAAGATCGCCTTTGGACCCGTGGTCTTCCACTGCGTGCACTACGCATGGAAGCGCGGCGTGCTGCAAGCACTGGCCGAGGCCGGGGCGCAAGGCCTCACGCTGGACAAGCTGGAAGCCACCGGCCGCTGGAGCCGCTATGCCTTGAAGCTGGTGCTGGAGTCCTGCCTGTCGGCCGGCGTGGTGCTGCTCGAAGGCGGCCGCTGGCAGCTCGACAAGGTCGGCTTCTGCATGGTCTCGGACGACATCACGCAGATCAACTTCGATTTCATTCACGACGTCTGCTACCAGGGCCTGTTCGAGCTGGAGCGCTCGCTCGATGCCGGCAAGCCCCTGGGGCTCGCGCACCTGGGCGACTGGGCCAGCATCTATCCGGTGCTGTCCGAATTGCCTGAGCCGGCGCGCTCGAGCTGGTTTGCCTTCGACCACCATTATTCGGACACCTCGTTCCCTTCCATCCTGCCCGACGTCTTCGCTACAGCGCCACGCCGGTTGATGGACATCGGCGCCAACACCGGCAAGTTCAGCCTGGCCGCGCTGGCGCATGACCAGCGGGTCGAACTCCATCTGGTGGACCTGCCACAGCAGCTGGCCGTGGCTGAAAAGAACCTCAGCGCTGCCGGCCTGCACAAACGTGCCGAGTTGCACCCCTGCAATCTGCTGGAGCCGGCTGCTGCGTTGCCAGACGGCATGGACCTCGTCTGGATGAGCCAGTTCCTCAGCTGCTTTGGCGAAGCCGAGATCGCCAGCATCTTCCAGCGCGTGGCCGCGAGTCTCACCGAGAACGGCCAGGTGCTGGTGCTGGACACCTTCTGGGATCGCCAGCGCTACGACATTGCAGCGTTCTGCCTCATCAATACCTCGCCCTATTTCACCGCCATGGCCAGCGGCAACAGCAAGATCTACGAAAGCACCGACTACATCCGCCTAGCCGAGGCGGCCGGCCTGCGGCTGCTGACGGTGCGCGACGGCATCGGCTATTGCCACAGCCTCCTGAGGTTTGCCCGCGCATGACGACCTCGATGAGTCGCCGCCTGCTGCTGCTCACCGCGCTCCTGAGCGCCTGCGCGGCCAAGCCACCAGCGCCCAGCAAGCTGCCGGCGCTGCGCCTGCCTCCGGCCGCCCTGGGCAGTGCGCGCTTCGCCTTGAGCCAGCGACTGTCCGTGACGCGGCTGGACATGGCCGATCAGCCGCCGCAGCGCGTTGATGTGCAGTTGCAGCTCGATGCGTCGGGCTTGCTGCTCGCTGCATTCGCCTTCGGCCAGCGTGTGCTGCTGATGAAGTGGGATGGCATCGAGCTCATCGTGCAGCGGCATGCGATGCTGCCGAGCGAGGTCGACGCCGAGCGCATGCTGCGCGACCTCTGTCTGACCTATTGGCCCGCAGACGCGGTGCGCGCCGCCCTGCCCGGTGGCTGGGCTTGGGTGCAGACCGCCGCAGGGCAGGAGCTGCAGCAACTCGGGCAAGCCCGGCTGGTCATCCGGCGCCTGGACGCCAACATCGTCGAAATCACCAATTCGACAGAGGGCTATCAGTTGCTGATCGAGTCGCAAGCGCAGGAGGGCGCGTGAGTTTCTTCCTGTCTACGCCGGGCATCGTCTGCGCGGCCGGCCATGATCTGGCGGCCTTGCGCGAAGCCGTGTTCGCCAGTGAGCCATCGGGCGTGGCGATGAACGATGCCGTTTGGCCCGGCCATCCGCTGCACCTTGGCGCGGTGACAAAGCCCTTGCCTTCGGTCGCGCATCTGCCGCTGGCGCAACGCAGCCGCAACAACGCGCTGCTGCTGGCGGCACTGGAACAAATCCGCGCGCAGGTCGATGTCGCCATTGCCAGCCACGGCGCAAGTCGTGTGGGCGTCGTGCTCGGCACCAGCACATCGGGCGTGGCGGAGGGCGAAGCCGCCATTGCGGCGCTCGCCCGCGATGGCGGCCTGCCAACAGGCTTTCATGTCGAGCAGCAGGAGCTGGGCTCGCCGGCAATGATGCTGGCGCAATTGCTGGGGCTTGGCGGCCCCCGCTATGTGGTCTCCACCGCCTGCTCTTCCGGCGCCAAGGCCCTGGCCAGCGGCGCGCGCCTGCTCAAGGCAGGCTTGTGCGATGCGGTCATCGTCGGCGGCGTGGATGCGCTGTGCGGCATGACGGTCGCGGGCTTCACGGCACTGGAGTCGGTTGACGCCCAGCGTTGCCGCCCGATGAGCGCCTCGCGCGCTGGCATCAATATCGGCGAAGGCGCTGCACTCTTCGTGCTGAGCCGCAAGCCCTCCGCCGTGCGCCTGTCGGGCTGGGGCGAAAGCTCGGACGCCCACCATATTTCCGCGCCAGAACCTGCCGGCCGCGGCGCACTGGCCGCCATGCGCGAGGCCCTGCAGCGCGCCGACCTGACGCCAGCGGACATCGGCTACCTGAACCTGCACGGCACCGCCACACCGCAAAACGATGCGATGGAAAGCCGCGCGGTGGCCGAACTGTTCGGCCTGGACCTGCCCTGCTCGTCCACCAAGCCCCTGACCGGCCATGCGCTCGGCGCCGCCGGCGCCATCGAGGCTGTCATTGCCTGGCTGGCTGTGGTGGGCGACGGACGCCTGCCGGTGCACCACTTCGATGGGCTGCGCGACGCCGACCTGCCGGCCATCCAGCTCGCCGCGCCGGGCCAGCGCCTGGCCAGGTCGCCGCGCCATGTGATGAGCAATTCCTTCGCCTTTGGCGGCAACAACGCGTCGCTGGTCTTGAGTCATGTCTGAGTTCCCGCCGATCAACGAGCTTGTGCCGCACAGCGGTTCCATGTGCCTGCTCGACCGCGTGATCGCCGCTGCCGGCGAGCGCCTGAGCGCCGAGGTCGTGGTGCCCGCGCACGGCCTGTTCAGCCATGACGGCGGCGTGGGCGCATGGGTGGGCCTGGAGTACATGGCGCAGGCCGTTGCTGCCTGGGCCGGCTGGCAGGCGCGCCAGCAGGGCAGCGAGCCGCGCATCGGCCTGCTGCTGGGCACGCGTCGCTACCGCTGCAATGTCGCGTGCTTCCCGGCCGGCCAGCGGCTGCAGGTCGACATCGAGCGCGGCTACCAAGCCGACAACGGCATTGGCCAGTTCGACTGCCGCATCCTGAGCGAAGGCGAAGAGCTGGCCAGCGCACAACTGAACGTGTTCGGGCCTGAAGACCCGAGCGCATTTCTGAATGGAGAGAATGCATGACAACGGTGCTCGTCACCGGTTCCAGCCGGGGTATCGGGCGCGCGATTGCGCTGCGCCTGGCCCGAGACGGCTATGACCTGGTTCTTCACTGCCGCCAGGAACGCGAGCAGGCACTGGCCGTTGCGGCCGAGATCCAGGCCCTGGGGCGTTCGGCTCGCCTGCTGCAGTTCGATGTGTCGGACCGCGAAGCCGCGGCCGCCGCACTGCTGGCGGATGTGGAAGCGCACGGCTGCTACTACGGTGTGGTCTGCAATGCCGGCATTGCCCGAGATGGCGCCTTCCCGGCGCTCAGCGGCGAGGACTGGGATGCCGTCATCCACACCAATCTCGATGCCTTCTACAACGTGCTGCAGCCGCTGACCATGCCGCTGGTGCGCCGCAAGGCAGCGGGCCGCATCGTCACGCTGGCTTCGGTGTCGGGGATCATGGGCAACCGCGGCCAGGTCAACTACAGCGCGGCCAAGGCCGGCATCATCGGCGCGACCAAGGCGCTGGCAGTGGAGCTGGCCAGCCGCAAGATCACCGTCAACTGCGTGGCGCCCGGCCTGATCGAGACCGACATGATCGATGCCGGACTGGTCGAGGAGGCATTGAAGATAATCCCCGCCAAGCGCGTGGGACGGCCCGAAGAGGTGGCCGCGCTGGTCGCATTTCTGATGGGGCCGGATGCGGCCTACATCACGCGACAGGTGATCTCTGTGAATGGAGGGATGGTGGGATGAACAAGAAGAGAGTCGTGATCACCGGCATTGGCGCGCTGTCGCCGCTGGGTCATGACATGGACACCGTGATGGACAGCCTGCGCGCCGAGAGCAACAAGGTCCAGGTCATGCAGGACTGGGCTGCCTACGAAGGCCTGAACACTCAGGTCGGCGTGCCCTGCGCGCCATTCGAGCTGCCCAGCGACCGCTACAACCGCAAGAGCATGCGCAGCATGGGTCGCGTGGCGCAGATGGCCACGCGCTCGGCCGAGCTGGCGCTGGAGCAGGCGGGCCTCATCGGCGACCCGCTCGTCAGCAGCGGCAAGCTGGGCGTGAGCTTTGGCAGCTCCAGCGGCACGCCCAGTGCCGTCGGCGACTTCGGCCGCATGATGAGCGCCAAGAGCATAGAAGGCATCAACGCCAACACCTACGTGAAAATGATGTCGCACACGGCGACGGTCAACATCGCCGTGTTCTTCGGCATCACCGGCCGCATCATCACCACCAGCAGCGCCTGCACTTCTGGCAGCCAGGGCCTGGGCTATGCCTACGAAGCCGTGGCCAGCGGCAAGCAGGTCGCCATGCTGGGCGGCGGCGCGGAGGAGCTGGATGCGACGCAGGCCGCGGTGTTCGACACGCTGTTTGCCACCAGCACGAAGTACAACAACCAGCCGCGCCTGACGCCGCGCCCCTTCGACGCGGATCGCGATGGCCTGGTGCTGGGCGAAGGCGCCTGCACCTTCGTGCTGGAAGAGTACGAGCACGCCAAGGCGCGCGGCGCCACGATGCTGGGCGAGATCGTCGGCTACGGCACCAACTGCGACGGCACGCACGTCACCCAGCCACAGTCCACGACCATGGCCGGCGCCATGAAACTCGCCCTGGAAGATGCCGAGCTGCCCGCCAGCGCGATCCCCTACGTCAATGCGCACGGCACGTCCACCGACCAGGGCGACGTGGCCGAGAGCCAGGGCACGCATTCGGTGTTCGGCAGCCAGGTGGCCATCTCCTCGCTGAAGAGCTATATGGGCCACACCTTGGGAGCATGCGGCGCGCTGGAGGCCTGGATGACGCTGGAGATGATGAAGGCGGGCTGGTTCGCGCCGACGCTCAACCTCGGCCGTGTCGACCCGCGCTGCGGCGAGCTCGACTACGTGCGCACCGGTGGCCGCAAGCTCGAGACCGAGTACGCGATGAGCAACAACTTCGCCTTCGGCGGCATCAACACATCGCTGATACTGCGCCGACTCTAA
This sequence comes from Paucibacter sp. JuS9, assembly GCF_044043925.2. NCBI lineage: Bacteria > Pseudomonadati > Pseudomonadota > Betaproteobacteria > Burkholderiales > Sphaerotilaceae > Roseateles > Paucibacter sp. JuS9. The sequence goes on along the minus strand of NZ_CP194172.1, from coordinate 647,279 downwards.
ATTTCCAGTGAATCCCAGAACCAAAGGAAGCTGACCATGCTGCGTCGCCTTGTTTTCACCACCCTTTCTGCCCTGCTGATCGCCGGCCCGGCTGCCGCGCGCGACACCGTGCTGCACATCCCGCTGGCGGATGTGCTGGCCATGCCCGAGGCCCAGGCCAAGCTCGACCCGAACGTCAAGTTCTACCTGGCGGGCCAGGAGACGCCCAAGGTCCTGAAGCGCTTCGCCACCGATGTCAGCAACCCCAAGACCAATGGTTTCGGCAAGAGCGACGAGTTCGGCTGCAAATGGGCAGCGCTCACCGCGCTGATCCGCCTGCAGGAATCAGCCAAGCGCGAAGGCGGCAATGCGGTGGTCGACATCGTCAGCTACTACAAGAAGGTCGAATACAAGAGCGCCACCGACTTCGAATGCCACGCAGGCGCCATCATCATCGGAGTGGCCCTCAAGGGCACCTACGCCAAGGTGGCCGACTGAGCCACACCGGCCGGCCCTCGAGCAGCGCGACAGGCTGGTGAGGCCATGAACTGGGCCTGCATCGCACCGCAGACCAGTGTGCTGGCCGCCTGTCCTGCACCGGCCGGCTGGTTCAGCCCGGATGAGCAGGCGCGCTGCGCCAGATTCACCGCCGAGCGGCGGCAGCGCGAGTTCGCAGCCGGCCGCTGGCTCGCGCGACTGCTGCTCGCACGCGCGGGCGCTGGTGAGCCGGCCATCCTGCGCCTGACCCAGGATGGAGCAGGCCGCTGCCTGGCGCCCGAACCTTGGCGGCTGTCGATCAGCCACAGCGGCGCTTGGGTGGGCGTGGTCGTCAGCGACGACGTACCGGTCGGTCTGGACCTGCAAGTGGAATCGCCAACGCGGGACTGGTCTGCCATGGCTACGTTCGCCGGGCTGCTGCCCTGCCCCGATGCCGCGTACTTCTATCGGCACTGGACGCTGGCCGAGGCCTGGCTGAAATCGCATGCCGACATCGGCAGCTTGTCGGCGCTGCGCGGCCTGCGCTGGCAAGCCGACCCGGCAGGCCCCGCATTGCAAGGCCGGCTCGATCAGCTGCATTGGGCGTTCGTCGGCGCCAGCACGCCCGTCTGGGTGTCCGAGCTGCTGCCGGGTGCGCTGCAGCCGGATGCCGGTCAGCGCTGGTCGCCGCTTAGTGCGGCTTGACGGCCACAGCGTTGAGCAGCGTCTCTTCACGATCCTTCGGCACACCGAAGCCCAGCCATTCCAGGGCGCCCAGATCCTTGCGGCTCCACCACAGATAGGGCGTGCTGACCTGCTCGGGCTTCACCTCGAAGCCGGCCTTCGCCAGCATCGCCAGGAATTCCGGCGCACTGCGTTGCACATGCATCGGATGGCGGAACAGCAAGCGGATGATCCAGCTGTGGATGTAGGCGCGAGTGCTTTCGGCCAGCAGCAAGCGGCCACCCGGCTTGAGCACGCGGAAGACTTCAGCCAGCGCGGCCTCCTGCTCGACGATGTGATGCAACGTCTGGTGGCAGAGCACCAGGTCCACCGAAGCGTCGGGCAGCGGGATGCGCTCGGCGTGCGCATGGTGCAGTGTGACCGGCGCACCGGCGGCCTGCCGCATCGCAGCGCAGCGCGCACTGAAGTCGGGCTCCGGATCCAGCGCATGGATCTGGCTGGGGCGAAAGCGCTCGGCCAGCTCTGGCAAGGAATGGCCCTGACCGGTGCCGATGTCCAGAACGACGCCGCCGGTCGGCAGCTCGGGAGCCATGCGCTGCAAGTCATTGAGTGCCCGCTGCAGCACATGCACGCGCCAGGTCGGTGTCGAGAGGAACCAGAGACCGAAGCGGGTCTCGGGCACAAAGGAATGCGCCTTGGGGGTGGCGGCAGTGCTGGGCAGTGAGTTCATGGCGTGTCTGTCGCTGAGGGCGCGATGCTTCTAGCGGAGGCGATGATAAGGGCAAGAATGCGCGGCGCTGGGCCTCTCAAGGCTTCATCCAGAACAGCGAATGCCAGAAGCCTGGAATACGCAGTGCGGGCTCACCGGCTGCGATGGTGCGAGCCAATGCGACGGCCTCGATATCGTCGCCCCGCCCATAGAACGGCTGCTCCGACACCCGCAAGCCCTGATGGCGCGCAGCACTGACCAGGATTTCCAGGTACTCGGCCAGGTGCTCGGCGGTGAAGGGGTTGGGATCATGAAAGGTCACGATGACCGGGACCACGCCCTGCACCAGCGGCAGCTCGCCGGCCAGCAGGCGCCCCCTCAGCAGATCCATCTGGTAGTCCATGTGCTGATGACGGCGCGGGCTGCCGTAGGGCGGGATGATCTTGCCATCATTGGCCGTGACGTCGGTCAGCAGCGCCTTCAGGCCGAAGTCTGCATAGACGGTCAGTGTCCGGTCGTTGTAGGCCCACATCGGCGGCCTCACCAAGCGCGGCGCGGCGCCAAGTTCGGCATGGTCGGCCATGCCGAGCTGCAGCGAAGCGCGCAGCACGTCGCTGCTCATGCCAAGATGGTTGGAATGTCCTGGCGTGGCGGTGTGGAATCCCAGCAAATGGCCCAGCGCCAACTCACGCCGGATCAGCTCGCGCCCCTGCGGAGTGCCGCCGCCCCTGATGGCACGCGTCTGTACAAAGAAGATGGCCTTGATATCCGGCTGGACCGAATTGCTGGCCAGCGTGCGAAGCACCTGTTCGGTAGGGTTGCGCTTGGCAGCGATGCTGGGCCCGTCGTCGAACGTCAGCAGGAATCGCAGTGGCGGCACCTCGGGCCCGACGGGCAATCTTGGCGTTGAGCGACAGCCTGCCAGCAGCAGCGCCGCCAGGAGGACAAGCAGGCACTGAGAGCTGAAGCGGGCGAAGCAGAGAGGCACGGTCGAGTACGGCAGGGAGCAGGCGCGCATTCTAGAAGTCCCGCGCCGGCGCCCCGGGACAGTGACAAGAATGCGGCCAAGCCTGCCTGAGCTGCAGCCTGCGCTTGCGCCGATGCAGTTCGTCGCAGCGCGGGGGCAATGGTGGCCCGGCCTGCATAGCATCGCGGCTTTTCCAACCCAGGCTCGAACATGAAATCCACCGCCCTGTCGCTCCGCCCCCTCGCCCTGCTCGCCACGGTCGCCGCCGGCGCACTGCTGAGCGCCTGTTCCATCTCGATCACGGCCCCGGCCAACGACAACCACAACTCCGCCGGCCGCATGCGGCTGAGCAATGCCGGCAGCGCACGCTTCGAATGCGTGAAGAGCCCGACTGGTGAATGCAATTACGCGCTGTACACCACCCAGTGCCAGACCGGCGATGGCGAGCGCGGCAAGCCGGCAACGACCTGCACCCACCAGGTGGTCGAAGAGTTCACGCTCACCCAGGGCCAGAGCCGCGAGGTGCGCGACCTGCCCAACAACTACAAGCAATGCATGAAGGTCGGCAGCAAGCCTGTCGTGCCCAACTGCGACTGACACTGGCGCGCAGCCATGCAAGAAAAAACCCCCAGAGCCTCACTTGAGGCGCTGGGGGTTTCGCATGTCTGGGGCACCGCCCGCGGGCAGCGCCTTCTCGAAATCAGCTCGCCAGCACGCCCTTGATGTAGCTGGCCATGGCGTCGTCCTGGCAGTTCGTGAAGAACAGGTCCTGGAACTTCTCGCCCGACACGGTGGCCTTCAGGAGGTCTTGGTCGACCCCCTTCAGCACGCTCAGCATGTCCTTGCAGGAGGCTGCCTTCAGGTCCTTCAGGATGCCGCGATTCTTGGCCATGATGGCCGCGCGTTCCTTCGGGTAGCCGGCGCCACGCTCGTTCTCGAGCAGCTTGCGATAGCAGTCCTGCAGGTTCAGTTCGGCGGCCCAGCCGAAACCCTTGGCGTAGGGCATGGACATGCAGTTGCCGTCATTGATCTGGCCGAACAGGAAGGCATCGGTCGGGTCGATCACGAGGCCGCAGAACACGCCGGGCATCGAGTTGCAGGCCAGCATGGAGCCCATGCCGGTGCCGCAGCCGGTGACGACGAAGTCGACGGCCTTGGAGTTCAGGAGGATGCCGGCCAGCAGGCCGTTCATCACATAGGTCAGCGAGGCCTTGTCTTCCGGCGTGTACATGCCGTAGTGATGCACGGCGTGGCCCAGCGGCTCGGCAACGGTCTTCAAGGCGTTGAAGACGATATCGGACTTGGCGGCTTGGCTGTTCTCGATGATGAGAGCGATCTTCATGGCTTGGCTTTCGAGGGTCGAAATGGAGGGCTTGAGCGAAGGGCTGAGGCGGCATTGTGCCGGCTTATCCTCGGGAAAACGGTCAAAACCCTAAATTTCGAACCATTGTTTCAAAAAAATGATTGGTTGCAGCAAATTTTTGAAGCCAGCTCTGCAGGTTCAGGTCTTTGACGGCGCTGTCTCCGCCTCCTCGGCGGCCCGGCTCACCACCTCGGTTTCGTTCCACAGCTCGATCAGGTGCTTGTGGGTGTGGTCCGTCGTGTGGCCCAGGATGCTCAGGCTGGCCGGCTGCAGCACGAAATGCTGGCCCGCGCTGATGTGCATTCCGATCCAGCGGGCCGCCAGCGCGGAGCCCAGATGGCCGTGGGTGAAGAGCGCGACATTGCCGTGCATGGAGTTCAGGTGCGTGATCAGGCGGTCTACCCGGGCCGACATCTCGGAGGGCGATTCGCCGTGCGGGCTGCCGTCCTGCCAGATGTTCCAGTTCGGCCGCTGCTTGCGGATCTCGGCGAGGGTCAGGCCTTCGTAGTCGCCGTAGTTCCACTCTGCAAGCTTGGGCTCCACCTCGCTCACCGACGCCAGCTCGGCCAGCTCACAAGTCTTTTGCGCCCTCGTCCGCGGGCTGACCAGCACATGGCTGAACTCGACCTCGATCAAGCGCCAGGCCAGCGCTCGCGCCTGCGCCTCGCCATGCGCGGTCAGCGGCGGGTCGCTGGCACCGGTGTGCTTGCCTTCCAGGGACCAGGCGGTTTCGCCGTGGCGGATCAGATAGATCGTTGGCAGTGCTTTCAAGCGTGCTCCCGGTAGTGCCCGCGCATGGTGGCCGCGTCAGTCCATTGTGCACGCGCCCACCAATCCAAGGCCGCCGGCCTGTCAGGCCCGCGCGCCCCGCCCCCACAGCTTCTCGTACGGCCAGCCGGTCAGGTCTTCAACGATGCGGCGGTTCTCGGGCGACTCGGCCTCGGTCTCGCCGGCGCGCAGCCGCTCCACTTCATGCACCAGCACCGCATGCGTGCGGGCGTTCAGTCGGAACGACCAGGAGATGACGAGGCCCAGCACCATCACGACGATGGGACCGCCCACCATCAGCGCCACGATGGTGTTGATGGCCTCGGGCGTCTGCTCGATCACCCGGCCGGGATGGGCCTTGGGCGAGATGTAGCCGCCCATGTCGATGATCCAGCCGCTCAGGATGATGGCGCCCGACTGCGCGACCTTGCGCACCAGCGTCATCACGCCGGCAAAGATGCCTTCGCGGCGCTCGCCCGTGACGGCTTCATCGATATCGGGCAGGTAGTTGTAGACCGACCAGGGCACGAAGTTCAGCGTGCCTCGGCCCAGGCCCGCCAGGATGATGGGCGTGAACAGCCAGAAGACCAGGCTCGCCGAGAAGCTGGGCGCGCTGGGGTTGAAGGCCGAGAAGATATTGCCGCTCAAGCCTTGCATGCTGGCGCCGAAGCCGGCCGGCTGCATGAGGAAGAAGGCAAGGTAGAGCGCGAGCGCCGCGCCGAAGAAGCTGATCGCGATGCGGTAGGCCAGCAAGGGGCCGGTACGGATCACGATATTGATCGCCACCATCACCGAGATCAGTTGCGCGACATACATCGTCGTCATCAACTGCGAGATCACCAGCGTGGCGCCGGCCAGCACCGTGGCCACGAAGATCGGGAACGCGGTGTTGAAGATGTCCTGCGACAGGTAGCCGCCGAGGTAGAGGCTCAGGTGCTGGCGGAAGGCGCGGATCTTCAGGGTCGAGAACAGGTCGGCGAACATCTTCACCGGCATGTTCAAGGCCGTCTTCAGGCTCGGGCCCTTGAAGGTCTGCGACAAGGCCACGAGCTCCTTCGGCCCATAGGGCCTCTCCCAGGTCGTCAGCACCACGATGGTCACGACGATGGAGAAGATCACGCCGAAGATGGCGGCCATCCAGAAGAAGGTATCGGGCGAATCCTTGCCGCCGAACTGGCTGATCAGCAGAGTGGGCAGGTAGGAGGCCAGGATGGCCGAGCTCTGCGCCACGATCATGCGCGCACCGGCGAACTTGGCCTTCTCCGCATAGTCGCGGCTCATCTCGGCCGCCAGCGTTTCCCAGGGGATGAGAAACATCGTGTACAGCAGCTCGAAGAAGATGAAGCAGAGCAGGTAGTAGTAGAAGGTGTGGCCGGTGCGGAAGATCAGCGCGAAGCTGGGCAGCAGCGGAATGGTGATCAGCAGGAACAGCTTGCGCCGGCCGATCTTGTGGCCCACCCAGGTGTGGCGAAGGTGGTCAGACACATAGCCGATCAAGGGGCAGGTGATCGCCTCCAGGAGGCGCGGCAGGCCGAGGATGAGCCCTGCTTCCACGGCACTCAGGCTGCAGAAGGTGGTGAAGAAATAGAACAGCCAGCCGGTGATCACCGCCTGCGCGCCCGCGCCCAGCATGTCGCCCGAGCCCCAGCCCCAGTAGTTCACCCAGTTGGGGATGCGCACCTTCTTGTAGTCTCCGGCCATCTTGCTTGTCTCTTCTCTTGTTCTATTACGGGGCTCAAATGAATCTGTACATGAACTCGCCCATCGTGAGCAAGGCCATCGCCTGTCCAAACGGCATCGAGGTGAGCGGGATGTCCTTGTATTCCTGGATGCTGTTGAACACCGGCGTGCCGAAGCTCACCTGCGTCAGTTCTCCCGCGTCGTTGATCTTGGCGCGCACCGCCTTGGCAGCACTCACGCCCAGCGCTTCGTACTCCTTTGGCAGATAGCCCTTGCGCACCGCCTTCAGGATGCCGTAGGCAAAGCCGGCCGAGGCGGCGGCCTCTTCATACGAGGTCTCGTCATCAAGAATCGTGCGCCACAGGCCAGAAGCGGTCTGGCACTTGGCGAGAGCCTTGACCTGCGCCTCCAGCGTCTCGATCAGGAACAGGCGCAAGGCATCGTCCTTGGGCAGGTCGAGCAGCTCGATGAACTCCGGGATCACGATGGTGACCCAGCTGTTCCCACGCGCCCAGAGGGCGTTGGCGAAGTTGTGGCGGCCCTCAAAGGTCCAGCCGTGGAACCACAAGCCCGTCTTGCGGTCGGCCAGGTACTTGATGTGGACCATGAACTGCCGCTTGGCCTCTTCCACATAGTGCGGGCGGTTCAGCAGGAGGCCGATCTTGGCCAGCGGCATCACCGACATCATCAGCGTGTCGTCCCACAGCTGCTGGTGGTTCACGCTGTTGTAGACGATGTGCTGGAAGCCGCCCTCCTCGGTGCGCGGCAGGCCGCTGTAGACCCACTCGCCCCAGGCGTCCAGGTACGGCAAATAAGTGCGGTTGCCGGTGCGCTCGTACAAGTACGCCAGCGTCAGGAAAGGCGCCACCGTGTTGATATTGCGAGAGGGCGTGCCCTCCTTGAAGCGCGCCTCGAACCACGAGGTCATGATGTCCCAGGCCTTTTGGTCGCCGGTCATCTCCCAGACCTTGTAGACACCATACAGGCCCACGCCCTGCGTCCATTCCCAGCCGTTCCAGCTCTTGGTGTCGAGCACGCGGCCGTCCGCGAGACGCAGGAGGAACTTGCCTTCGTCGTCGCGGATATTGATCAGGTTGTGGATCAGTCGGTCGATCGCGTCGCGGTAATCGGCCTGGCTCGCGCCCAGCGCGGCCACATGGTGCGAAAGCAGCGGGTCGATCTTCGAGGAATCGACCGGGAAAAGAATCTGTTGTTGATTGCTCATGGCTTGTTGCCCTTGTCATCTCGCGCGGTCACCTCAGCGGCCGCGGCTTCATAAAACTCGATCTCGATCAGGCCCAGCTCGCCCTTGCCAACGAGCTGCTCGCCAGTGGTGGCGTTCTTCTGGTCGACCAGCTCGGTGATGCCGGCAAAGGCCTCGCGCGCCTCGCTGCCGCCCAGAACGTCGATCATCACCTTGCGGCCCAGAATCGGCTGCAGGGTAAGCGTGACATAGCCGAGGCTGCGCGGCGTGGCACCACGGAACACTTCCCTGCCGTCAACGGTGATGCGAACGGGATAGCTGCGGGCACGGAAGCCCGCCGTCTTCATCGTCACTTCGGTGAGGCGGGCCGGCCGCGCCAGTTCGAAGCTGATCGGCTGCTTGCCCGACCAGGCGGTCGTCTCGTCGTCATCGATGGCGCGGCGGGGGTCGAGGCCGTCGGTGGCCGTGACACCTGCCACCGGCACGGCGATGCGTGTCGGCTTGAACGCAGGCGTGGCCGGTGTCGGGCCGCGATCCAGACGGCCCGGCAAATCAGCGCCGGCCATGCTGCCGGGCTGCACCGCCACGGAATCAAAGGCAATCTGCGCCGACTTCAAACCCGCCGACTTGGCGGTGAGCGTGATGCGGCCGGCTTCGGTGCTCGTGCGCACCAGCACGCGGTTCACGCCGCCTTCGACCGGCAGTGTGCGGGCGCCAATGAAGTTGTCAGGCCCCTGGGCGATGCCGCCGCGCCATTCGGCCGGACCCGTCAGCTCGAACTCCACGCTGTTCAATGCAATGGGATGGCGCCGACCCTTGCCATCGACCACCTCGACTTCGAGCAGCGCCATGTCCGCGCCATCGGCGCGCAGCGCGACCGGCGAGGCAATGCGGGTGAGCTTCAAGGCCACCGGCTGGCCGACCGTCTCGTGCTGGGCCTCGGTGATCTTTCGGCCTTGCGCGTCATAGCCCACGGCCTTCAAGCGTCCGGCCTGCCAGGCCACGTCGCGGAAGCTGAACAGGAATCCATTCGTGGGCTGCGCCTTGCCCAGCGACTTGCCGTTCAGGAACAGCTCGACCATGGCCGCACTGGAGACCACGGTGACGTTCTTGCGCACGCCGGCCGCGTAGTTCCAATGGCCAATGATGTGAGCGCGCGGCCGTTCCACATCCACCCAGCCGTCCCACATCACCTGGTGCGCGTAGAAGCCGTCCTTGGTGATGCGCATCGCATCGACCTCGCCGCTGCGGCGGTAGTTCTCGGCGCCGCGGTGATGGGTGTTGCTGTCGGAGAAGATGATGTTCAGACCGCCCCCGTTCACGCGCGTGCCGGTGCCCGGACGCTCGCGCCAGAAGTCGTACCAGCGCACCACGTTCTCGATCGCATGCGAATCCTGGTTGCGGTTGTAGACACTCGCGTCCTGGCCGTTGTAGAGCGGGCCTTCGCCGTCCTTGTGGAAGGGCGGCGAGAACTCGTCCCAGTATTTGCGCAGGCCTTCGTCGCGCGAGTACTCGGTCTGCCAGAAAGGCTGGCGCGCGCTCTTGTTCACATAGAGCATCTCGCCGCCGTACTCCGCTTCGCGGCTGCCCAGCATGTCGCGGCTGCCGGCGGCGCGGCCGCCGTGCGGGTCGAAGCGGTCGCGCAGAGCCTTCATCTCCGCCATGTGCGCTTCGCTGATGCCGTTGTTGCCGGACTCGTAGACCAGGACGCTGGGGTTGTTGCGGAAATAGATGATGGCATCGCGCATCACCTCGGTGCGCGCCACCCAGGAGCGGCCCTGCGCGTCGCGCTCGGAGTCACCGGCCGGCAGCATCTGCATCAGGCCCACGCGGTCGCAGGATTCAACGTCCTGCTTCCAGGGCGTGATGTGCATCCAGCGCACCAGGTTCGCGCCGCTCTCCACCATCAGGCCATTGCTGTAGTCGCTGAGCCATGGGGGCACGGACAGGCCCACGGCCGGCCATTCGTTCGAGCTGCGCTGCGCATAGCCCTTCATCTGCAAGGCCCGGTCGTTGAGCTTGACCATGCCATGGCCGAACTCGGTCTTGCGAAAGCCCGTGCGGGTGGCCACGGCATCGAAGACCCGACCTTCAGCTTCCAAGGACGTGGTCACCGTGTAGAGATAGCCGTAGCCCCAGCTCCAGAAATTGAGGCCGCTGACTCGCGCTGAAGCCTTGGCCGTGAGGCTCTCCCGTGGTGCCACCGTGTAGCGGCCGCCATCGAAGCTGGCGACCGTCTTGCCGGCTGCGTCCTGCACGCTGACCTTGTAGACGAACGTGCGTGCCGCGGCGTCCTCATTGCGAATCTCCGACTCGGCATGGAGGGTCGCGCTGCGCCCGGCAATGTCGAAGTCCTTGGCGTAAACGTAGACGCCGGTGCTTCCCAGGTGCGCATACAGCGGCAGCGTCTGGTAGACCTTGTCGGCAATGTGCAGGCGCAGGTTCTTCGAGAGGCCGCCGTAGTTGGCGTTGAAGTTGCGGTCCGACCATTGGAAGCGAGCACCGGAGAGCTGCTCGCGATAGGCCCAGTCGTTGTCGGTGCGCACCGCCATCACGTTCACAGCCGGCGCCGGGCGCACGGCGTCGCTGATGTCAAAGCCGAAGGCCGTGATGCCGTTCTCATGCAGGCCCAGGCGCTTGCCGTTGAGCCAGACCTCACCGGCCTGGCGCACGCCTTCGAACTCGATGAAGACCTTGCGGCCCACGATGGTCTTGGGCAGTGTGAAGCTCTTGCGATACCAGGCGATGCCGGTCGACAAGTCCTTGATGTCCTTCTTGAAAGCTTCGTCTTCGTTCCACGCATGCGGCAAGGTGACGGGCTTCCACGCCGAGTCATCGAACTTCGCCTCCTGCGCGCCCGCCGCCTCACCAACATGCAGGCGCCAGCCAGCGTTGAAGTCCAGTTGCTCGCGCGGCAGCGGCTGGGCGCTTGCCAGGCTGGCAACGCCGATGAGGAACGCAGCGAAGCATCGTTGGATCATGGCGCTCCGCCCAGGTCTATTTGCGCCGATGCGAGGCCTGGTGCGCTGGCTTGCAGGGTTCGAGCACCCGCGCCCGCCTTGTTCCGCAGAACCGCCAGGCCTCGGCCCTGATACGTGGCGTGCACCGCATCGCGCGGGTCATCCACATCCGCCAGGTTGCCATTGCCGATGCCGAGAATCTCCAGCGGGCCTTGCAAGCTGAACGTGATTCGCTGATCGGCGTCCGGCACACGCACACCCTGGGCATCGACGATGCGGTACTCCACATGGGCCACGCCATCGCCCGCTACTTCGCTGGACAGCGCGATGCGCGCCGCAGGCCCTGCCGTCTTCAGGACGAACTCCGCGACTGGCTTTCCGCCACGCAGGCCCATGGCCTTCAACTCGCCGGCTTGATAGGGCACGGTCCAGGTGAACACGCCCTCCACCGCTGCGCTGCGCGGCTGGCTGCCGATCACTTGGCCGTTGAGCAGCAACTGGATCTCGTCGCAGTTGCTGTAGGCCGAGACGGTGACGGTCGCGCCTGCCGGCCAGTTCCAATGCTCCTCCACCTTGGCGCGGCGTTGCTGGTCCAGAAGCGGCGTGCCCTGCCCCGATTGCGAGGCGTTCAACTGCGCACTCTGCAAGGCCGCGGCGATATAGACCATCGGCTTCTCGCTCCACAGGCTTTCGCGAAAAGCACCGCGCGGCTTCCTGAAGCTCGCCAGGTCCAGCAGGCCGAAGTCCGCCGCACGCAGCGGCCAGCGGCCCGCCTCGCCGAGATAGTCGATGCCGGTCCAGAGGAACTGGCCGGAGATGTAGTCGGTGTCGCGCACCACGGCCCAGGCGCTGTAGTCGTGCCGGTTCTCGCTGCCATAGATCACACGGCGCGGCTTGGCCGCGTGGTCGGCGGCGTAGCGCAGCTCCTGGTAGTTGTAGCCGGCAATGTCGAGGATGTCGCCGAAACCCACGGCGTCCGACATCTCCACATGGGCCATTGCCGCCGTCACCGGGCGGCTGCTGTCCATGCGCTTCACTGCAGCGACCAGCGGCTTGCCCAAACGCACCAGTTCGCTGGCGGGCGGGTTCTCGGGCCTGTACTTCTTGCCCAGCACCGGATGCGAGAACGGGTCGTTCGCGTAGTCGACCTCGTTGCCGATGCTCCACATGATGATGCTCGGATGGTTGCGGTCGCGCTTGACCATGTCTTCGATATCGCGCACGCCCCAGGCCTCGAAGGACTCGCCGTAGCCATGCCGGCCCGGCTCGCCCACATTCCAGCCGGCGATCCATTTGCGCTTGGTCGGCGCGAACTCGTCGAAGGCCTCGGCCTGCACCAGGAGGCCCAGCTTGTCGGTCAGCGCGAGCAGCTCGGGCGCCGGCGGGTTGTGGCTGGTGCGGATGGCGTTGACACCCATGTCGCGCAGCTTGATCAGGCGACGTTCCAGCACCGACTCCGGCACGGCCGCGCCCAGGCTGCCGGCATCGTGATGCAGGCAGACACCCTTGATCTTCAGCGGCTGGTCGTTGAGGAAGAAGCCACGGTCCGGGTCGAAGCGGGCCGTGCGGATGCCAAAGGGCGTGCCCGCCTCATCGAGAACCCGATCCCCCTGCCGCAGCTGCTGGCGCAAGGTGTAGAGCGCGGGCGACTCCAGCGACCAGCGCTGCGGCCGGGCGACGCTCATGGCCTGCGCAAAGGAGCGGCCCTCACCGGCCGTGAGCTGCAAGCTGCTCTCCAGCCGAGCGACCACGCGGCCCTGCGGGTCCAGCAGCTCGCTCAAGAGGCTCAGGCTTTGCGCCTTGGCCGTCGTGTTGACGACTTCGGTGTCGACCTGAACCTTTGAATTCGCGGCGCTCACCACCGGCGTGCGCACGAAGCTTCCCCACTGCGCGATGTGAATCGGGGCTGTGATGACCAGCCGCGCCAGCCGGTAGATGCCGGAGCCGCTGTAGAAGCGCGAGTCGGTCTGGCGCGAATGGTCCACGCGCACCGCAATCACGTTCGGCGCGTCGAAGCGCAGATAGGGCGTGAGGTTCAGCGCGAAGCTGCTGTAGCCGAAGGGCCGGCCGCCCACATACTGGCCGTTTATCCAGACCTGCGAATGCTCGTAGATGCCGTCGAACTCCACGCTGACCAGGCGGCCACGCTGCGAAGCATCGAGCTGGAACCGCTTGCGATACCAGCCCACGCCGCCGGCCGCATAGCCGTTGCCGCTGCCGTAGTTCGCGCTGAAGGGCTCTTCCTGGCTCCAGTCGTGCGGCAACTGAACGGGGCGCCAGCTCTTGTCGTCGAAATTGGGCGACATGGCAGCGCCCGCATCGCTCTTGCTGAACAGCCAGCCTTCATTCAGGGGGCGGACCTCCCGCGAGGCCGCCGTTGCCAGCCCGCTGAGCAGGGCCAGGGCTGCGATGCCGACTCGCCAGAATGCCATCATCGTCATCACCTCAGCGCTGCAGGTAGCGCGACTGCGGCACGGCTTCGAGCGGCACGCCGCCGCGCACCGTGTGCAGGTTCACCAGCTTCACCGGCTCCAGCGCATTGGCAGCCTGGCCGTCAGTCGTCACGGCCAGCGCAATCGTGTTCTCGCCATTCGGGTTCAGGATGCCCGGCGGAATCACGAACACCCGCTGCGGCCCGATGTGGGCGATGAACTGGCCCATGTTCCAGCCGTTGACGAAGATCAGCGCGCGGTTCTCGACGTCCGAGCGCGGCTTGCTGGTGTCGCCAAAGGCCAGGCCCAGCTGGATGTCGTGGCCCTTGGGCAGGTCCAGCTTGAAGGCGGTGCGCAGCCAGTAGCTGCCCGGCGCGGGCGGCGCCGCGCTGGGCGACGCGCTCTCCCAACCGGTCTTGAAGTCACGGTCACGCGCAGCCGGCAGATGCCAGCCCATGCGCTCGCCATACAGGCCGCCGCTGTTCATCGGGCCGCGCACCAGGTCGGCGATGTCCTCACCACCCTTGTTGCCCTGGATCTTCCAGGCGATGGGCGTGGCGAAGCGCTGGCCGCTGCGCGCGGTCAGCGAGGCCGATATGAGGCCGCGCGCTTCCTTGTGCACGTCGTCGGCAAACAGGTCCCAGTTGTGCGAGTTGTTGCGCACCAGGACCGACAAGACATGCTCGCCCGGGGTCAGGTCTTGCAGCGTCTTGCGAAAGGTGTCGGTCGTTTCGGGGAACGGGCGGCCGGTGTCGTGGTCTTGCTGGCCGATGAAGACGCCATCCAGCCAGACCTGGATCAGGCCCGCGCCGCCCCCGCCGAAAAAGAGCTCCAGACGGTTGGCCTTGGGGTCGGTCACCTTGAAGCGGCCGCGGTACCAGACGTCGCCGTGGTGGAAGCCGTACTCGCTCATCGACAGCACCGGCTGGCCCTTGTCGGGTGCGGTGTAGACATTGGCGGCTGAGCCGGTGGCATCGGTCTTGCGCCAGCCGCTGTCATCGAAATCAGGCTTGGACTCCAGCGAATCCCAGCGGCGGGTCCAGGCCTGCTGCATCAGGTCGGGCAGCGTGAACTTGTCCGGGCCCTTGAGCACCACCGTGGACTGCAGGCTGTCGCGTTGCGGCTTGCTTGTGAGCTGCTCGCCATTGAAGCTCAACGACTTGATGCCCGGCTGAACCCAGACGCGCAGCGCGCTGTCCGCTTCCGTGTCACCCGTCAGCGCCAACGCGCCGGCCTTCACTTCCGCGGTGCGCAGCAGGGCCGCGCTCTGCGCCAGCACGGCACCCTGGTTGCTCTGCAGCTTCCAGAACTGCCAGCCCGTCTTCTCGTCGGCGATCAGTAGCACGAGCGGCGCGCGGCCGCCGCCGCTGATCTTCAGCTCGATCAGGCCCTGGTGCTGATAGTTCAGGCGCAGGTCGCCCGACTTGGCATCAAAGGCCACGGCCGCCTGGCCGCTCAGCAACTCGACCTTGGGCTTGGAGGCGAAGCGCAGAACCGTCTCGCCATCTTCACCCACGCGGCCGTAGAGCAGGGCGACATCGCGCTCGCCCTGCTGCAGATGCGTCTGGATCTCCGAGGTGGAATAGACCAGGTGCTGGCGCTCCATCTTGTACGCTGCCAGCAGCATCTTGGCGTCCTGCCCCGAGAGCTGCAGCGTGCCGGCTTGCGGCACACGGTAGCTGCCGTCAAGCGTCTGCAGCGGGAACGTGAAGCGCTCCGTGCCCGTGTTGCTCGACGGGTTCTGCACCGCGAACAGCACATGCGTTCCCAGCGCCTTGTTGAGGTTGTGATAGAGCCTGATCTTGTCGGTGGACGGCGCAATCACCTCGCCCTTGTCCATCTGCGCCAGCACCGGCGCGGCGGCCTGCACGAAGCTGCCCATCTGCTTCAGGACATAGGCCTTGTCGCGCAGCACACGCGCCTCGCTGATCGGCGAGCCGTAGTCATACGAGGTGTAGACGATGGGCCCTGGCTGCCAGCCCCAGCTGGTGCCGCCGAAGGCCATGTAGATGGAATGGATGGTCAGCGAATTGATCAGGCTGGTGCCGTAGAACACGCGCTGATAGCCCGGCCCCTGCCGCTTGGCCGTGCATTCATACGTGCCGTTCGACCCCCAGTAGTCGAACCAGCCCGCGCCGATCTCGGCCACGAAGCCGGGCGTGTTGGGCGACGCGAGCGAGCCGACCTTGGGCACATTGGTGCCGTAGATGCCCCAGTCCGGCGCGCGCGCCGGTGCGCCCGGTTGCGCGTCCACGCCGCACACGCCGCCGGGGTAGCCGTCAAACGCATAGAGGTCGGTCGGCCCATGGTTGACGAACGGCGCCGTGGAACTCTTGGGCACCCAGTCCGGCAGGCGCGAGGCCGCGTTGTGGAACAGCGGCACGGTGATACCGTCGGCCCGCGCCTTGTCGGCCAGATGCTGCATGTGGCGGATGTTCTTGGGCTGCACCGAGAACAACTCGTTCTCCAGCTGGTAGGCGATGACCGTGCCGCCTCCATCGGTGATCTGGTGGCGCGACAGGATGGCGTTGATCTGCGTCATCCATTCGTCAGTCGCTTCTTGATACTCGGCCGCATCGGTGCGCGCCTCGGCCCGCTGGCGGAACAGCCAGCCGGGGAAGCCGCCACCGGTCAGCTCGGCATTCACATACGGGCCCATGCGGGCGATGACGAAGAGGCCCTCCTCCTCCGCCATCTGGATCGCCCGCTCGATATTGCGGACATTGCTGAAGTCGTAATGCCCGGGCTTGGCCGAGTGGTAGCCCCAGGAGAAGTAGAAGGACACGGCATTCAATCCCGAGGCCTTCATCTTCTGCAGCACATCGCGCCAGAGGCTGGGCGATGGCAGGCGGAAAGGATGGAACTCGCCCGCAAAGATCATCTCGCGCCGGCCGTCGATGATCAGCGAATACCTGTCCCAGGCAATGCTCCTGGCCTTGCCCTTGGGTGCGATGGCCTTGGCAAGCGCGGCCGTTTCTTCGGCAATCACGGTGAAGTGCCGCACCGTGCCGGAAACGCCGCCCAGCTCCTTCTTCTTCGACCAGCTCTGAAAGCCGTCGAAGCTGTCGGAGTACCAGTAGCGCTTGGTCATGTAGTCGTCGAAGTAGATGCGCCAGCCCTTGCGGCCATCTGCCCCGGTGATGGGCGCCAGCGCCTGGCCTTCCGACGGGCCGCCCCAGGCCGCCCAATCGCCCTGCTTCACGAAGGTCCACGGGCCGGCAAGCGTTTCAGCGGTCGCCAGCTCGATCAGCTTGGTGGTCTCGTTCTTGGTGAAGGCGTGGTGCTTGCCGTCCTTCAGCACGACAAAGGTGTCGATGTAGTTGCCGGAAAGGCCCTGCATCGGCACTGGCGCCGAGAACTTCGCGAAGCTCGCATCCAGCGGCGTCATGTAGTACGCGGCAAACGGGCCTTCGGTGCCCTGGGTGGAAAGCGACATCACCAACTGCCAGCGGCCGTCCTTGTCGCGGAACCATTCGGGCGCCCAGACGTTCTTCAGGCCATCGAGCGGCACGGTGACGTCGGCCACATGCGTCCAGCGCTTGAGGTCCGCGGACTTGGCGATGCCGAAGCTCTGGCCCGACCAGTTGGTGGTGTAGGCGATGTAGTACAGGCCATCGGCCGCCCGCATGATCGACGGGTCGCGCAGCAGCTCCTTGGCAGGCGTATAGGCCTCGGAGGCCAGCGTCGTGAAGTTGATGCCGTCGTTCGAGCTGAACAGGCTCAGCGTGTTCTGCGACGTGGCCATGAAGGCCGACATCAGATAAGTGTGCTCGCCCTTCCTGACCGGCGCGACGGTGGTCTTGGTCGGCGCGGGCGCCGCATTGAGCAATTGCGCGGGCAGGTCTTGCGCCTGCGTGGCCACGCTCGCGAGGCCCAGCGCAAGGCTCAGCGAAAAGCCGGCACACAGCCGGCAAAAATCAGCGCTGCGCATCGGCGGCTCCAGAGAGATAGGCGGCGAACGGATTGCCAGGCAGCAGGCGCAGGCCATCGACAACGCGCGCTGCATTGAAGACGGCGCCGGCCTCATTGGTGTGGGTGCGCGCATCCGAGAAGAAGGCGTTGACCTTCTCTTCGCCGATGCCCTTGTAGCCGGCCGTGACCAGCAGGGTCAGGTCGATGAACTGCGCGCCACCGGCCTTGGCCACCTGCTCGCCCCATTGCGCGAAATTCTCGAAGTCGCGGCCCTGCTGCCACTTGTCCTTGTGCGGAATCGGCGAGAGCACGACCACCGTCGCACCCTTGGCGCGTGCGTCGGCGATGTAGCGGGCCATGTACCAGCCGAAGGTGTGCACCTGCTCGCTGGTGCCGTCCGGCCTGGGGTCGTCCACCACTTCATCGCCGATGCCGGGGCCCGAGGCCCGGCGCTTGGAGGCCGGGTCGCCAATGCGGCCACCATCGTTGTGGCCGAACTGGATCAGGACGAAGTCGCCCGCCTTCAGTTGCGCCATCACTGAAGCCCAGCGCCCCTCAGTCAGGAAGGTGCGGCTGCTGCGGCCGCCGATGGCGTGGTTGACGATGTTGATCTTCGCCGTGTCGAAGAAGGGCGCGATGCGCTCGCCCCAGCCGTAGGCGCCGTTCTGGCCGCCGCTCCTGACCGTGGAGTCGCCCACGATGAAGAGGCTGGGCAGCTGCGCGTTCATGGGCGCTTCCTTGCTCACGCGGGCAGCGTCCACCACCGGGCGATCGTCCTCCTTCGGTTTGGCAACGGGCAAGACCAGCTTCACCTTGTCCGCCGCCAGGATGTACTCGGCCGGCACGGCCTTCTGCTGCTGCAAGGAGGCCACGACGATCTGCGCGTTCAACAGCGCCCCGGCCCAGTTCGTGTGCACCGATTCGTCCGGCGTCACGCGCGGGAACAGGCTCATCACCGCATCGCGGCCCATTGCGTCGTAGCGCTGCGCCACCAGCTCGTTCAGGTCGACGAAGGGCACGCCCTCCTGCTTGGCCACTTCGGCGGCCCAGCCGGCGTATCCGTTGCCACTGGAGCGGCCGATCTTGCCGGCCTCGTCCCAGCGCTTGCGCGGCACCGGCGAAACGATCACGGGCTTGACGCCCATCGCCTTCGCTTGCGCGATGTAGAAGCGCAGGTACCAGCCATAGCTGTGCACCGTTTCGGCCTGGCCCGTCAGCTGATTGACGATGTCCTGGCTTTCTTCGCCAATGCCCTTGATGGTGCCGCGAGCGCGGCTGTTGTCGTTGATGGCGCTCGAGTCGTTGTGACCGAACTGGATCAGCAAGGTGTCGCCGCGCTTCAGGTGCGCGACCGTGCGCTGCCAGTGCGTGCCGCTGATGTAGGTGCGGCTGCTCAAGCCGCCGATGGCGCGGTTGACCAGGTTGACCTTGCTGGCGTCGAAATAGGCGGCGATGGGCGTGCCCCAACCCCACTGCCCTTCCACGCCCAGGTTCTGGCCATCGTCGCGGCCATTGCGAACGGTGGAGTCGCCGATCAGCATGACCGTGGGCAGGGCCGGATTGGCCGGCTCGGGCAGCACGATCTTCAAGGCGCCGAGCGGGTCGGTGTTCACGGCAGCGGGCAGCGGCGCCTGCGCTTGAACGGCAGTCCAGCAAGCAAGAAGACCAGCAAAGATCCAGCGAGTCCGACGGGAAAGAGTCATGGCTGCTTTGTCTCGAAATATGGGCGCTGTGGGCGCACTGTCGCCACGCGCTTGGAAAGCCCATGACCTGTTTGGCGGCAATGCTAGGGCGATTCGCCCGAAACCATGCGTCAGCGCACCAATAACGCATCATCGTGAGCGATTCGGAATCGACCGCTCAAGACACTGCTCATTGCGAGGGTGCGTGGCTACCATCGCGCCACCTTCCATGCACCGCATTGAGTCATGAACAAGCTGAAAGCCTTGCCGAATTTGATGAGGGCCAGCGCCCTGCTCTGCGTTTCGATGGCCCTCGCTCAGCCGGCCCTCGCGGAAATCGGCAAGCGCTTCCCGTCGGAGCGCCAGGTGGTGAAGGACCCGATCACCGGCACGCCGCTGACCTTCCTGACCACGCAGCCGCACGGCGACGCAAAGATCTATCAGACGCATCCGCAATGGACGTCTGATGGCCAGTGGCTGATCTTCCGCTCCGCGATGGTCGCGGGCGAAGCAATGGCCGTGAACGAGCAGACCGGCGACATCGTGCAGGTCACCGAGGGCGGTTACGACGGCATGCTCAACCCGGCGCAGAAAAGCATGCGGCTCTTCTTCCTGCGCGATGCCGAGCCACGCGCCAAGGGCACGCCACCGGCTGTTGAAGTGAAGAAGCAAGTGGTGGCGGTGGACCTCGCCAGCCTGCTTGCCGACAGCAAGGCCGGCACGCTCAAGAAGGCCGAACACTACCAGCGCATCGTCGGCGAAGTGCCGGCCGAGCTGGGCGCCGTGGGCGACACGGCGCTCGATGCCGATGAAGACTGGTTCTATTTCCGGGTCGGCTCCAAGGCAGCTGCGGCCAAGCGTCTGCCGCCCGGCACCAAGATCGAACCGCCCTTCGGCCCGCGCAACATGGGCGCTGGCCCGACCGGCATCGCCAAGATGAATGTGTTGACCGGTGCGATCCAGCATGTGGTTTCGGTGCCTTTCCAGATTGGCCACATCCAGGCCAATCTGTGGAACCCCGGCGAGCTGGTGTTCAGCTGGGAGACCGGCGGCAAGTCGCCGCAACGCACCTGGACCGTGAAGGGCGACGGCACGGGCCTGCGCCCGCTCTACCCCGAGTCTGAGCACGAATGGGTCACGCACGAGGCCATCATCGGCAAGGACGAAGTGGCCCTGGCCATCATGGGCCACCGGCCGATTCCCGGTGTCGAGCACAAGGGTCCGGCGGGCACCGGCGTGGAAGGCGCGAACCCGGGGCAGGACGCGGCGTGGGGGCCATCCGGCACGCGCGAGAAGCCGACGGGCCTGGCCATCGTCAACCTGCGCAGCCGCGAAATGCAGATCGTCGGGCAGACGCCCTCAGGCAGCGGACTCTGGCATGTGCACGGCTCGGCCGACGGCCGTTGGGCGGTGGGCGACGACTTCGCGCGCGGCCTCTACCTGATCGACCGCAAGACCAGCGAAATGATGCTGCTCAGCGCCGGCCACAAGGACACCGCGCGCGACCACATCCACCCCACCTTCAGCCCCGATGGCACCAGGATCCAGATCCAGTCGGCCATGCTGTCGCCCGACGGACGCGGCATGAACATCGTGGTGGTGCCGGTGCCGCAGGCGTGGTTGAAGCGGGCCGTGGCGGGCAAGCCGTGAGCTGATGGCCGGGCGGTATAATCCGCCGGATCCCTGCACCGCCATGGCAGGTGACACGCAAGGTCGGCTGCCATTGGCTACCGACCTCCTCCTTGGCCTGCTGAGCAGCGGCCATCCGAGCCAACACACGCTCCCGCCGGGCAATTCAAGCCCGCGCCTCTGACTGAACAAGATTTCCAACACCGCCATTTCCATGGGCAAGTTCGTCGTCTCGCCCGCGACACATCAGACCGACTGCGGCCGCTTTCGCGCCTCTTTCTCGGTTCATCGCGCCAAGGGCAACGGCAGCTACTGCCGCGTGTTCCGATTCGACAAGACCTTCGCGTCGCGCGACGCTGCGCGGCTCTTCGCGGTCACCCAGGGCTGGCTGCAGGCTTGCATGCCGAACCCGCCTCCGTGCTGAACATCTGCTTCTGCCAGATCTTGCACTCACTTCCCCCCGCTGCGGCCGCCGTGTCGCCCCAGTGCGCGCTGACGGTGCGCCGATACTCCAGAAAGGATCTTCAATGACCAGCAAACTTTATGTGGGCAACCTGCCCTATTCCGTGACCGACGCCAGCCTGAGAAGCAATTTCTCGGCGTACGGAAATGTTTCCTCCGCCCGGGTCATGATGGACCGGGACACCGGCATTTCCAAAGGCTTTGGTTTTGTGGAAATGGCTTCCGCGGAAGTCGCCGAAAAGGCCATCGCCGCGCTGAACGGCATGTCGGTCGATGGACGCTCGATCGTCGTCAACCTGGCCCGTCCTCGCGAAGCCGGCAACAGCTCGACGGGCTACAGCCCGGAAGGCTACCGCGCAGCCAAGCGCTCGGACGTCGGCTACGGCAACGGTGGCTTTGGCGGCGGCCGCTACTGAAGCCCGCAGGCTCCAGCAAAAAACCGACTCTCCCGAGTCGGTTTTTTTTTGCTGCGGCCCTCAGTAAACTCTGCGCGCGAGCAAGCACCCTTCCCATGGCATCAACAGCGACAGCCCCCGAGAACGCCCGCGAGTTCGCCGATGAGCAGAGCTTCCACGACTGGCTCGCCCAGCATCACGACACGGCAGACGAGGTCTGGATCAAGATCCACAAGGTGAGCTCGGGCCTGGCTTCCATCACGCCGAAGCAGGCCGTCGACGTGGTGCTTTGCTGGGGCTGGATCGATGGCTTGCGCAAGGGCTTGGACGATACGAGCTACCTGCAGCGCTACACGAAACGGCGCAGCAAGAGTGTGTGGAGCAAGATCAACGTCGCCAACGTGGCGCGCCTGATCCAGGAAGGCCGGATGACCGAGCACGGCCTGGCACAAGTGCAGGCAGCCCAGGCTGACGGCCGCTGGGAGCGCGCCTATGGCAGCGGCCAGGACATGAAGATCCCTGACGACCTGCAGGCAGCCATCGACGCCGAGCCCAAGGCCCGGGCCATGCTGGCTAACCTCAGCGCGCAGAACCGCTTCGCGCTCGCCTTTCGCGTCCACCACATGAAGACGGCAGCCGGCCGCCAGAAAAAGATCGCGGCCTTTGTCGACATGCTCAAGCGCGGCGAGACGATCTACCCGCAGGGAAAGAAACAATGACTCGTCGCCCTCAAGGCATTGCCAGGATCAGCCCCCCATGAGCATCGTTGTCTTCTGGCTCGAAGCCGACTCGAGCCCCGCCTCCCAGGCCTTCGAGGGCAGCCAGTTGGTCGAGGCGCTCGCCTGCGCTGAACTCAAGCGACGCGAAGGCCGGCACCACGTCATCATCTCGACAGAGTTGGCCGAGAGCGTTGGCCGGCCCGGCGTAGCCACGGTCGCAGACCGCAAGCTGCCCGATGGCTCCGACTACGAATGGTCCAAGGCCCATCGCGGCAAGAGCCCGCCGCGCACGCGCCGCTGACAGCCGGCCGGAAGGCGGGATTTGCTTTTGTTTGCAGTCCTGAATGACTTTCGGCATGGGTAGCGACTCGGCCGCGGGGCTATGGTGCGCGCTTCGCATTTACGTCCTCCCTGGAGTTTTGAGTGACCCCACGCGCCCTGACCCTGGCAGCAGCCCTGTGCTGCGCCCAATTTGCCCAAGCCGCCGCCATCCCCGAATTCGTGCCCGATGTGGACAAGAGCCTGTCCGCCTGCACCGACTTCAATGCCTGGTCCAACAACAACTGGATCAAGGCCAACCCCATCCCTGCGGACAAGAGCCGCTGGGGCGGCTTTGATGCCCTGGCCCAGAAGAGCCAGGACGCGCAGCGCAGCATCGTCGAGGCCGCGGCCAAGAATGCCGACAGCGCCAAGGCAGGCTCCATCAAGCAGAAGATTGGCTGGATCTACCGCGCCGCCATGGACGACGCCGCCATCGAGCGCGCCGGCTTCGACCCGATCAAGAAGGACCTCGCGGCCATCGAGTCGCTGAAGACCAGTGCCGATGTGGTTGCCTGGCTGCAGCATGCCCATGCCCGCGCCGAAGGCCGCACCTTCGGCTTCGGCGTCAGCGCCGACTACAAGAACGCCAAGCGCCAGATCGCATTCGCCAGCCAGGGCGGCCTCGGCCTGCCCGGCCCCGAGTACTACAGCAAGGACGAGTACGCCAAGCTGCGCGAGGCCTATGTGGCCCACATCGCCAAGCATTTCGAGCTGACCGGGACGCCCGCCGAAGAGGCCAAAGCCCGGGCCGCACTGGTGATGCAGCTGGAGACGAAGCTGGCCGCCGCTTCCCTGCTGCGCGTGGAGCTGCGCAAGCCTGCGAACCAGTACAACTTCGTCAGCGTCGAACAGGCCAACAAGATCACCCCGCACTGGGATTGGGCCAGCTACTTCAAGGTCATGAAGGTCGATGCCGGCGTGGCCAGCGCGGGGGGCTTCTCGCTCTCGCATCCCAAGTTCTTCGCTGCACTTGATGCCCTGCTGGCCGAGGCCCCGGTGGCGCAATGGCAGGCCTATTTCGCCTTCCACGCCATCGACGGCGCGGCGCCCTCGCTGTCCAAGGCCTTCCAGGACGAGAACTTCGCCTTCTACGGCAAGGCTGTCAACGGCACGCCCGAGCAGGAAGCCCGCTGGAAGCGCGCCCTGGGCGCGGTCAACGGCAGCATGGGCCAGGCCCTGGGCCAGCTCTATGTGAAGGAGTACTTCCCGCCCGAGGCCAAGGCCCGTGCGCAGGAGCTGGTCGACAACGTGCGCAATGCCCTGAAGGCGCGCATCGAGAATCTCGACTGGATGAGCCCGGAAACCAAGGCCAAGGCCATCGCCAAGTGGGCCACCTTCCTGCCCAAGATCGGCTACCCCGACAACTGGCGTGACTGGAGCGGCCTGAACATCACCGCCGACAGCCACTATGCCAATGTGCGCGCGGCCCGCGTCTTCAACCAGCGCTTCAATCTCGCCAAGATCGGCAAGGAAACGAACCGCTATGAATGGGGCATGACGCCGCAGACGGTCAATGCCTCCTACAGCCCGTCCACCAACACCATCAACTTCCCCGCAGCCATCCTGCAGCCGCCCTTCTTCTACGCCAAGGGTGACGACGCCATCAACTACGGCGGCATCGGTGCCGTCATCGGCCACGAGGCCGGCCATGGCTTCGACGACCAGGGCAGCCAGTTCGACGGCGAGGGCAACAACACCAACTGGTGGACGCCCGAAGACCGCAAGCGCTTCGACGAACGTGCCAACAAGCTGGTGGCCCAGGCCGACGAATACGCGCCGCTGGCCAACTACCCGGACAAGAAGGTCAATGGCCGCATGACGCTGGGCGAGAACATCGGCGACCTCGGCGGCCTCAACATGGCGTACGACGCCATGGTCAAGGCCACTGCCGGCAAGCCCGATGCCATGCTCGACGGCATGAGCCGCGACCAGCGCTTTTTCATGAACTGGGCCAAGGTGTGGGCCGGCAGCATCCGTGACCAGGCCCAGCTGACGCGCCTGAACACCGACGTGCATTCGCCCGCCAGCTTCCGCGCCAACGGTGCGCCGTCCAACATGCCGGCCTTCGCCAAGGCCTATGGCTGCAAGGCGGGTGACCCGATGGTGCGCCCGGACGAGAAGCGGGTGGTGATCTGGTGATCACTGCAGTGGCGCGTACACGCTGCGTGCGCTGAAGGGGAGAAAGGGCCTGCGCTGCAGGCCCTTTTTTGGGTCGTTCACCGATTCGCGGGGAGACGCCGAGCGGCACGTTGCGGCCGTTCGCTTCGCGCTTGCAGAGGTCGGGCGGTAGGCACAGGCTGGCCCCGCCACCGGGCTCATGGTGCGCGGGTTGGCCTCGCGGCCAACTCCCCTCGGTGCTCGCATCACGGGCCGGCGGCGCGCAACTCGCTCCACTCACTTCGTTCGTGCCGCTCAGACAGGGCGCGCCAAGTCAGTTGTTGAAGCGTGCTGCGCACGCCCGGCCCGCGCTGCTGCGCTCTCGGCCGCGCACAAATCGCCCGGCAGCGGGGCCAGCCTGTGCCCGTGCAGCGTTCGTGGCCTGCGAGCAAACACCCCCACGCGGCGCTGCGTTGCACGGTGACCCGGGCAGCTGCGCGGTGAATGCAAGGGGCCGAGCAGCACAGCGGCTCGGGGCAGCACGCGCAGCGTGCCTCAACGACTGACTTGGCACGCCCTGTCTGAGCGCATCGAACGAAGTGAGTGGAGCGAGTTGCGTGCCGCCCCGAGTTGCGAGCAGCGCAGGGGAGTCGGCCTGCAAGGCCGGCCCCCTTGCCTGAGCCGTGCGGCTGCCCGGGTTGCCGTGCAACGCTCTCCCGAAGTGGGCTTCTCGAACGGCAGCAATGTGCCGGCAAGAAACTTCCATGCCCCGTCAGATGATCCCGGTACGCCCGCTGATGGGCGGCATCGACCTGCCGCCGGAGAATGCGGAGGGGGCATTGGGGAGCGATCGGCGGTGCTACTCATTGGCACAATGCGCGATCCAGCTCCTTGGCCTCCCCCGCCAGTTGTCGACTCTTTCATGCCCCGGCTGATTCCTTTCTGAAAAGCACCTCTCGATGAATTCGCGCGCCCACTCTGTCTTCCAGCTTTCCATCGTGCTTGCGAGCGCCCTCCTGGTCGCCGTGCCGAGCACAGCGCTCAGCGCCCCGCACACCAAGCAGCGTGCCACCGCACACAAGCAAAAGGCCAAGGCCCCCGCTGAACCCACGATGACCACCGACGCCAACGGGCAGTCGGTGCCGGTCCTCGCCAACAAGGCTTGGGTGCTGATGGACTTCAACACCGGGCAGATCCTGGCCTCGTCCAACCCCGACGAGCCGCTGCCGCCGGCCTCGCTGACCAAGATGATGACCAGCTACCTGGTCGAACAGGCGCTCAAGAACGGCAAGGTCAAGCCCACCGACCCGGTCACCATGAGCCTCAACGCCTGGTGCCGCGGCGGCAAGGAGGGCGACAGCTGCATGTTCGTGCCACTCAATGCGCAGGCCTCCCTGATGGACATGCTGCGCGGCGTGGTCATCGCCAGCGGCAACGACGCCTCCAAGGCCCTGGCCGAGCACATTGGCGGCTCCGAGGCCGGCTTCGTGGCGATGATGAACGCCGAGGCGAAGAAGCTGGGCATGAGCAAGACCCAGTTCGCCAATTCGGCCGGCCTGCCCGACCCCAACAACAAGGCCTCGGCCCGCGACCTGGCGGTGCTGGCGGCAGCCATCATCCGCAACAGCGGCGAGTACTACCCGATCTACGCCGAGCGTGAGTTCAGCTACAACGGCATCAAGCAGGGCAACCGCAATGCGCTGCTGTACACCGACTCCACGGTGGACGGGCTCAAGACCGGGCACACCGAAGAAGCGGGCTACTGCCTGACCGCCTCGTCCAAGCGCAACGGCATGCGCCTGATCTCGGTCATCATGAACGCCGACAGCAAGCAGGCCCGCGCCGACCAGACGCGCGTGCTGTTCAACTGGGGCTACGCCAACTTCGAGGCAGCCACGCCTGCACAGCCGGGCGCGACGCTGACCAGCGCCAAGGTCACCTACGGCGTGGCGCCCACGGTCAATGCCGGCCTTGCACAGCCCTGGTCGCTGGTCGTGCCCAAGGGCCAGGCCGCCGCAGTGAAGACAGCAGTGACGCTGAATCCTGTACTTGAAGCCCCCATCGCCAAGGGCGCCGTGATCGGCAAGATCGTGGCCACGGCCAACGGCAAGCAACTCGGCGAGGCCAACGTGGTGGCGCTGGCTGACGTGGCGCGCGCGGGGTTCTTTGAACGGCTGCGTCAGCGGGTGGCGGGGTGGTTCTCGAAGTAAGGCGGATGGTGCGGGTTGGCGCCGAGGTGTCGCTGGCGGGCGCGACTGGCGTCGAAGGGCTGGGAGCCAGCCGCTCGAGCTAGGCCTGACCCCTGGCAGCTATCGGCCAGAAGCTGACACTGTCCTGTGGCCGCTCTGCGGCCGACAAACAACATAGCTGGCGGCCTGTGCGCATGCTTAAATGCTGCGCACAAATCGTTATCGATCCGCATAAAACACGTTTGCCCGCACTATGCCTGTCGATCAATTCTCTGAGCAAATTCAGAAAACAGGCTTCGTGCTGGAGAACGTGATCGCGCAACAGCTCAAAGCTGCACGATGGACCGTCATCAGCAATCGCTATTACGTAGACGATGCTGAAGAGTCCGTACGAGAGATCGACCTAGTCGCCTACCAGGTGACCCGCGTCCAGCATTTCGATGTCTACACAGCTCTTCTGATCAGTTGCAAGAAGAGCGACGCGAATGCTTGGGCGCTACTCTGTCGAGAGATCGATCTGAAGGATCCAAACTCTAACTGGCAACCGCTGCACGCCTGGTCAAATGACAAGGCCGTGACCTTTCAACTGGCGAAGTCGGACTCAGCTCGCCTGTATCACGAGGCAATTTCGCCCTCGAAAGTCGGTGATGCGCTTCGCACTCCTGCCGTCGACGTCTTCGCATTTCAAGAAATGAGCAAGGCGTCTGGTGCCCCACAGAACGACAAGGCCATCTTCAGCGCGACTACATCGCTAATGAAGGCTCAGTCCTACGAACTGGATGCACTTCCACAGCGGCGAACCAATCCGGCCGTGTACCAGTTCAACCTCCTCTCCGTCGTTGACTCGGACTTGATTCGTCTCTTCTTCGACGGCACGTCAATCGAGACTCAGCCAGTCGAGCAGGAACACTACATCGCTCGCTACATCATCAAGAAGCAGGCGACATTCTCTCGAATCCGCTTCATGCGCGCCGCCGCCTTTGCGGCGCTGCTTCCAGAGTACTCTTCGCTGCATCTTGAGAACTGTCGCTGGTTTGATGCGCAGTGTGACGAGTTCTACGTAGATATCGTCAAAGATGCTAAGCGCGCAGCGACGCTGATCATTGACTTCCGAAACGAAGTGCGATGGGTCATCAGGTGGGCGCTGATTGAGAAGAAGCTTCCGGCCCCAGACATCGACAAGTTGGACTTCTACTGGAGTGACCGATCCCAACAGATTCAGATCTACGGGCCCTTTGGAAGCGCTGGAGCTCAAGCACTCAATGACGACCAGAAGGTGAAGGGCAAGGTGGCTGCGGCATTGAAGAACGTCTATCGATACGTCGGCGCCTTTGAGTTTGACGATGACGACATTCCCTTCTAGCCAAGCGCAGCCTAACCCCTAGCTTGACGCGACGAGCCCCTGCCAACTTGAACGTTGACCGACTGCTTGCCCGCTAGCTGTGCTGCAATGCGAATTTCGGCTCCGGGTTGTGAGCAGTCCGCCAAACTGCGGGAGCTGAGCGTCGCCTATCGCAGCAAAGGTGCCGTGGTATCACCAATCCAAAAACCTTCAGCCCCCTCACCTATTCCCCTCATCCCCCAACGGCCGCTCATGCGTGAACCTCGGGCTCGCCGGCAGCACGAAGCCAGCCACCGCATCCGGCCTCCCCGCCTCATACCCCGCGAAGTCCTCGCGCAACATCGCAGCCACCGGAAGCTTCGCATCCCGCAGCCCCTGCGCAATCGCCTTCGCCAGCTGATAGGCCCCGTAGTTGCTGTGATGCGTGTTGTCGATCTTGCCCGGCTCGGGCTGAGCGAACGCGGCGCGTGAGCCTTCAACGCCCAGCGCCTCGTAGATCCGCTTGCTGATCGCGTTCAGGTCGATGAAGGGCGCGTTCAGCTCCTTCGCCACCTGGCGGGCGGCGTCGGCGTATTCGATCAGCGAGGGGCGGACCTTGCCCTGCTCGTCGAAGTTGCGGCGCTCCATCGAGGACACGACCACGGGCGTGCCGCCGAAGGTGCGCACGGCCTCGATGTGCTGCTTCAACTCCGCGCGGTAGGTCTCGGCATTGCCGCTGCCGTCTTTCTGCTGCTTCTGGTCGTTGTGGCCGAACTGGAAGAGCACGGTGTCGCCGGGCCTCAGCACGGAGAGGATCTTGTCGAGGCGGCGGCGGGCGAGCGAATCGCGGAAGGTCTCGCCCGATTCGCCGTGGTTGGCCACGGCCACGCCGGGCTTGAAGAAGCGGGGCAACATCTGACCCCAGCTGGCATAGGGCTCCTGAGACTGGTCGGCCACGGTGGAGTCGCCGAGCAGGAAGAGCGTGGGAGTTGCACTCACCGGCACGACCTCGATGCGGCGCACGGCCGGGTTCGTGCCGGTGAACTCCAGCGTCAGGCGTGGGTCCCAGCCCCAGGCTTCTTCCACCGTTTCCCGCGGGGCCTTCAGCTTGACGACACCGGCTTCGAGGCCAGGGCGAGCGGCGATCTTCGGCGTGCGGATGTTGACGGTGAAGCGCTGCTCCAGGCTGCCGCCGGCTGCCACCAAGACTCGCTCCAGCATCAGGCGGCGCAGTTCTGCGCGCACCGTGGTGTCTGAAGGCGCGGCATCGTCGCCCAGCAACAAGCGCACCTCGTAGTTGCCTTCGGGCAGGGCTAAGCCCACGTAGAAGGGCTTGCCGGTGTTGGCCGCCGCGCCGCTCTCGAAGCCCGGTGCGGGCGTGCCCTTGCCCAGCTCCACCCGCCTGGCGGCCGTGCTGGCCGAGGGCGTGTGGATGGGGTCCTGCACCGGCGTGGCCATGCCCGCGCCGAGGTGGAAGCTGGGATGCGGCGGCTGGTTGTAGCCGGCGTTCTGCGCCGCCACCTGCACGCGGTACTGCGGGTTGTGCATCAGCGTGGCGAGGCGCTGCATGGTCGGGTGCGGCGTGCTGAAGACCAGCAGTGCCGTGTCGTCGGCATTGCGCCAGACCACTTCCTCGCGCCAGTCGCCGAGCAGGTCGGCCGAGAGCACGGGCGTGCCCTTGGTGCCGTTGTTCGACCTGGCCCCGAACTTCGCGCCATCCAGCAGCTTGCTGAACGAGAAGGAGGCCGGGTCCCACTTGTCGATGCCGACATGGTCGAGCGATTCGCGCAGGAGGTCGCCGTCCCACCAGGTCGCGAAGTTGTACTTGCGCGGCGCCTTCTCGCTGATCAGCTGGCCGCTGGCGCTCATCAGGCCGCCGATCGAGCCCCAGCATTCTTCGCCGGGATGGGCCGGGTCGATGTCCATGCAGACACCGCGGCCCACATCGGTGTTCCTGCCCGACATGCTCCACAAGATCTTGCCGGTGGCGGCGTCGTGCATCGCGAGGCCATGCTCGCCGTAGCACTTAGGCGCCTCGTGGACCATGAAGATCTGCAAGCCCGGCCGCGCCGGGTCGAGCTTGCCCACATGCAAGGCGTCGCCGTGGCAGAGATTGGTGCTGTAGAGCAGCGTGCCATTGCTGGCGATGGTGGCGGCGCCATAGACGATGTCGTCCTTGCCATCGCCGTCCACGTCGGCCACCGAGAACCAGTGAGCGCCCTGCCCTCGGGCTTCGCCTCCCGCCTTGTCGCTGTCGAACACCCAGCGTTGCGTCAGCTTGCCGTCGCGCCAGTCCCAGGCCGCGAGCACGGCGCGGGTGTAGTAGCCGCGCGAGAACACGGCGCTGGGCCGCTGGCCGTCGAGATAGGCCACGCCGGCCAGGAAGCGGTCCACGCGGTTGCCATAGGCATCACCCCAGGTCGTCGCCATCGTGTCGCCGCGGCCGGGCACATAGTCCACCGTGGCCATCGCCGCACCCGTCATGCCGTTGAACACGGTCAGGAACTCGGGGCCGGCCAGCACATAGCCGCCTTCATTGCGGTAGTCGGCACTGGCATCGCCGATCACGGTGCCGCGGCCGTCGATGCTGCCGTCGGCCGTCTTCATCATCAGCTCGGCCTTGCCGTCGCCGTCGAAGTCGTAGGCCAGGAAGTGCGTGTAGTGGGCACCGGCGCGGATGTTGCGGCCGAGGTCGATGCGCCAGAGCTGCGTGCCATCGAGCTTGTAGGCGTCCACATAGGTGGGGCCGGTGTAGCCCTTCTGCGAGTTGTCCTTGGCATTGCTCGGCTGCCATTTGACGATCAGCTCGTAGCTGCCGTCGCCGTCCAGGTCGGCGGCCGAGCCGTCGTTCAGCTGGTAGCTGTAGGCCACGCCATCGGGTGTCACGCCGTCGGCCGGCTTCCTAACCGGAATGGACTGGTAGGCCGCGGCCCAGGGGCTGGCGCTCGCGGCATCGGCGCCCTGCTCCTTGCCGGCGCTGACCAGGCGGAGCGTGTAGCGGCTGTCGGGCCTGCCCTCCGCATCGAGAAAGTTGCTCGCTTCCAGCGGCTGCTTGTTCAGCCTGGTCTTGCCGCGGTAGAGGTTGAACTTCAGGTCGGCCGCATCCGTGCCCAGCAGGCGCCAGCTGACGAGCGTGCCGGCAGTAGAGGGAATGGCGACCAGGCCGCGGTCCAGCATTTCCATCTGCCGCGCCGGCAGCGATTGAGCAGCAGCGGCTGCGCCACACGAGAGCGTGAGCAGCAAGGTGGGGAGGAGAAGGCGCATCAGCAACTCTCAGTCGAAATGGAACATCGGCTCGAGCGGCCAGTCGATCGGGCGGTTGTCGGGATGGCATTCCATCAGCGGCGCCATGTAGTCCCACCAGCGGCGCATCACGGCCTGCTTGGGCAGGTCGTCGAACGGATAGCCGGGCTTGCGCTTCAAGACCGCGAACAGCGACAGCGTTTCCTCGTCCAGGAAGATCGAGTAGTCGTAAATGCCCGCCCCGCGCAGCGCCTCCGCCAGGTCGGGCCAGAGCTCATCGTGGCGGCGGCGGTACTCCTCCACCATGCCGGGCTTCAACTTCATCTTGAAAGCGTGGTTCATCTCGTTCACCTCAGATTTCAGGAAACATCCTGGACCTCGAAGCTTTGCAGCGACGGGTCGGGCTTGTTCAGCAATGCCTGCAAGTGCCAGGTCTTGCCGGGCAGGCCTTGCACGTCTTGGTCGTTGGGCAGGGCCACGGGTTCACCGGCCAGCAGCACGATCTTCGCGCCGCTGAATCGCCAGTCCTTGGCGCCGTAGATGTAGCCGCCGCGCTGCGCTTCGATGTCGATACGGTCGAAGCGGAAGCCGACGAGCGGCGCCTGCGCCACGCCCTCCACCTCGAAGGCGAGCTGTGCGCCGCGCGCCTGCAGGCCGGACACCCGCACATCAGCGATGCGGGTGCGGCCGTCCTCGGCGCTCACCGGCTTGGCAATCACGCGCCAATGGGCGGGCACGTCCGCCATGCCAGCCGGAATCTCCGCGCGGCTGTAGCCGGGGTTCCAGTTCATCGTGGCGCGCAGCACCACGGGCACGTCGATCAGCTTGATGTCGCGCAGCGTCAAGCGTTCCGCAAAGCCACCCCGTGTCGGCGCCGACTTGAAGAGGATGCCCACCGGCACCGGCGCATGCACCTCGATGCCGCGGACCTCGATGTCGCGAAAGCCACCCGAGCATTCGCTGCCGAAGGTGATGCCTGCCGCGCCTTCGCGCACGATGCAGTCGCGGATGACGATGTGCTCGCAGCACTCGGCCACGCGCAGGCCATCGGCATCGCGGCCCGCCTTCAGCACCAGCGCATCGTCGTTGACGGCGATATCGGCGTTCTGCACCAGCACGTGGCGCGAGGAATCGATGTCGATGCCGTCGGTCGACGGGCCGCGCTGGCCTTCGTCGCCGTTGTTGCGGATGACGACGCCGTCCACCGTCACCTGCTCCGAGTAGCAGATGTGCAAGCCCCAGAAGCCGGCGCGGCGCAGGAGCAGGCCGCCGCCCACCTGCACGTCGAATGATTCGTAGATCTGCAAGAGCCGCGGCCGCTGCGCGTCGTAGTCGGAGGCCCAGCGCAGGCCGAGCGGCTCGTAGCGGCGGCGGAGAAGCCAGTAGCTGTCCCAGAAGACCTGGCCATCGCCGTCGATGCAACCTTCGCCCGTGATGGAGACGCTCTGCTGCGCGCAGACATTGACCAGCGCCGCCGGCCAGACCATCTCGATGCCGGCGATGCGCGTGGGCATGAGCGGGTAGTCGGCCAGCGCTTGCGAGCCAAGCAAGGTGACGCCGCGGTCCAGCTGCAGCGTCACGCCGCTCTTCAGGAAGATGGCGCCGGTGAGATAGACACCCGGCGCGAAGACGACGCGGCCACCAGCAAGAGCCGCCGCGTCGATGGCCGCCTGGATGGCGGCCGTGTTCAGCATGCAGCCATCGCCAACGGCGCCGAAGTCCTGCGCCTGCAGAGCTTCAGCCACCCAGGCCTCAGACGATGCCGCTGCCGCTCGCTCCGGCCTTGGCCGGACGCTCCGCCGCCTTCTGCGCACGGTAGCCCACGGTGCGGTAGCAGGCCACCGGGTCCACCGCCGCGCCGCTGCGCATGCGGGCCATGGCGAGGATGGGGCTCACGTCGGTGCGGAAGGCGCGCTTGAGGGTCTGCGCGGCCTGGTGCACGTCGTTCGCTTCCTGGAAGCCGGCGAGCGCAATGCGGTCCACCAGCGCAGCCTGCACGTAGGCGCGCTGCACTTCGACCGCGCTGCTCATCAGGCTTTCGATCGGATCGGTCACGTTGTGCGACTGGTCCAGCATGTAGGCCGGCTTGAAGGCAGGGCCATCGCGCAGCGCCGCATCGGCCAGCTCGTTGAACACCAGGAAGAGCTGGAACGGGTCGATGGAGCCCGAGTCCAGATCGTCGTCACCGTACTTGCTGTCGTTGAAGTGGAAACCGCCGAGCTTGCCGAACTGGGCCAGGCGCGCCACGATCATTTCGATGTTGGTGTTGGGCGCGTGGTGGCCCAGGTCGACCAGGCACTTGGCCTTCTCGCCCAGCGTTTGCGCGCAGGCGAAGCTGGTGCCCCAGTCGGCAATCGTGGTGGCGTAGAAGGCCGGCTCGAACAGCTTGTGCTCGATGTACATCAGCCAGTCGGCCGGCAGCGCCGCGTAGATGCCGCGCATGCTGTCGAGGTAGCGCTCCAGCGCGCCGCGCAGGTTGCTCTGGCCGGGGAAGTTGGCGCCATCGCCCACCCACACGGTCAGGCCCTTGGAGCCCAGTTGGCGGCCCAGCTCGATGCACTCGATGTTGTGCTGCACCGCCTGCTCGCGCGCGGCGGCGCTCATCGCCGTGAGGCTGCCGTACTTGTAGGTGTGGGCCTGGCCGGCCTGGTCCTGGAAGGTGTTGGAGTTGACCGCGTCGAACGACAGGCCCAGGCTTTTCGCCCGCTCGAACAGCGCCTTCGGGTCGCTCGGCTTGTCCCAGGGGAAATGCAGGGAGACGAGCGGCGTGGCACCCGTCAGCTGGTTGATGACGGCGCAGTCGGCCAGCTTCTCCTCCACATTGCGCGGCTCACCCACGCCGGGGAAGCGCGCGAAGCGCGTGCCGCCGGTGCCCACGCCCCAGCTCGGCAGCGCCACCTGAAAACCCTGGGCCAGGGTGGTGAGCTTCTCGATGTCTTGCCCGCGGCGGGCCAGCGTGCCGGCCAGCGCCGCATAGTCGGCCTCGAGGTCGGCGCGCAGAACGGCGTTGTGCTGCTGCACCAGGCTGGTGTTGATGACGTAGTCCATGCTTGTCTCCGGATCTCTTTGCTTGTCTGTCGCTGCAGTGCGATGGTCAGTGCAATGTTCAGCGGGTGAATGCCGCGGCGTTGCCGGCATCCACATTGAGGATGTTGCCCGTGCTCTTGGCCGCCTTGTCGCTGGCCAGGAAGTACACGGCCTCGGCGATGTCTTCCGGCAGCACGCCCAGCTTGAGCATGCTGCGCTTGCGGTAGAACTCTTCCACATCGTCGGCCTCGATCTTGTTCGAGGCGGCGCGCTCTTCCTTCCACTTGCCGTCCCAGATGCGCGAGCCGCGGATCACGGCGTCCGGGTTCACCACGTTGACCCGGATGCCTTCGCTCGCGCCTTCAAGTGCGATGCAGCGGGCCAGGTGGATCTCGGCCGCCTTGGCGGTGCAGTAGGCCGATGCGCCTGCCGAAGCCACGAGGCCATTCTTGCTGGCCACGAAGACCATGCTGCCGCCGGTCTTTTGTTGCTTCATCAGGCGGAACGCAGCGCGGCTGACCAGGAAGTAGCCGGTCACGAGGATGCTCTGGTTGCGCTGCCAGACTTCCAGCGAGGTGTCTTCCAGCGGCGCGGCCGAAGCGATGCCGGCGTTCGACACCAGAATGTCCAGGCCGCCAAAGCGCAGCGACGTGGCGGCGATGATGGTCTCGACAGCCGCTTCACCGGTGATGTCGGCCTGCACCGTGGCCACGCTGTCGGCGCCGAAGCTCTTGACCAGATCCTTCTGAGCGGCGGCCAGCGCTTCGGTGTCGATGTCGGTCAGCATCACGCAGGCGCCTTCGCGCAGCAGTTGGCGCGCAACAGCCTGGCCGATGCCGCCGGCACCGCCGGTCACCAGGGCCACGCGGCCGGCCAGGCTCTTGGGCTTGGGCATGCGCTGCAGCTTGGCTTCTTCGAGCAGCCAGTACTCGATGTTGAAGGCTTCCTGCTCAGAGAGGCCCACATACTTGTCCACGCCATTGGCGCCACGCATCACGTTGATGGCGTTGATGTAGAACTCCGAGGCGATGCGGGCCGTGGCCTTGTCCTTGGCGAAGGACAGCATGCCCACGCCGGGGATCAGGTAGATGATCGGGTTGGCATCGCGAACGGCCGGGCTGTTGGCATGCTTGCAGCGCTCGTAGTAGCCGATGTAGTCGGCACGGTAGGCCTCCAGCGCCGCGTCCAGCCCGGCCACGGTCTTGTCCAGATCGGGGTTGGCCGGGTCGAAGTCCACCACCAGCGGGCGGATCTTGGTGCGCAGGAAATGGTCGGGGCAGGAGGTGCCCAGCGCCGCCAGCGGTGCCAGGTCTTGACTGCAGACGAATTCCAGCACGGCAGCGCTGTCGTCGAAGTGGCCGAGCTTGAATTCGGTCTTGCCGATCTTGCCGCGCAGGAGCGGCATCAGCTTGGCGGCAATTGCCGCACGCTCTTCAGCGGCCAGCACCGGCGCCTTGGCACCGCCAAAGGCCGGCTGCTTGCTGTTGGCGTTCAGCCAGCTCTCGGCGCGGCGGATCATGTCCAGCGTGTTCTCGTAGCAGCCCTTGGCCGTGTCGCCCCAGGTGAAGAGACCGTGGCCTTCCAGGATGATGCCCTTCAAGTGCGGCTGCTCGGTCGAGAGCGCCTCCAGCTTCAGGCCCAGGTCGAAACCGGGGCGCTGCCAGGGCAGCCAGCCGAGCTCGCCTTCGAAGATCTTCTGCGTCAGCGCCTTGCTGTTGGCGCAGGCCGCGATCGCGATGATCGCGTCCGGGTGCATGTGGTCCACATGCTTGCGCTGGATATAGGCATGCAACGGCGTGTCGATACTCGCGGCGCGCGGATTCAGGTTGAAGGTGCAGTGCGGCAGGTAGTCCACCATCTCGTCTTCGAGATCAAGGCCGCGATAGCGATTCTTCAAGCCCTTGAGTTTCTCCAGGTACAGCGTCGAGAAACCGTCGATCTTGATGCTGCCCAGGTCACCGCCCGAACCCTTGACCCACAGGACCTCGACCTGTTCGCCGGTCAGATAGTCCGCCATCATCACCTTGGCCGAGGTATTGCCGCCGCCGAAATTTGTGATCCGGAAATCCGAACCGAGGAGATTCGAGCGATACAAGAGCAATTCCGGCTCGCTCATGGTGGCGGCAATTTTGTCGTCCCACAAGGAATTGATGGAATCCTTGCCCGTATTCAGTGCATTCATGATTTGACCGTGGTTGAAACTGACCCGCAAAACCCTGCTTCGCTCACCCGGCGGGCGGCGGCGCGGCCAGGTTCCGCTGCAATGGACGCCAGTAGAGGCCAGGGCGAAAGAGGTGTCAATGCAGAAGCAATCAAGTCAATGAGTGATAGCAAGATGCGCAAATGAATGATTGAAATGTGGCGGCGCAACAATCGCAATCACGCTTTGCGCATTGATTGCGCAGACATTCGCCATGAATCAATCATTGATTTGAGCGATTGGCGATTGACCATGGCCGCCTGCTGGCGTAACTTCGGTTCCGCCGCATGTGCCTGGCGGCCAGGCTCATGAGCGCGGTGAACAGGCGGAGCCGGCTGGTGATTCCGCTGCTCGCCTGATTGCTTTGCCAGCGCCAGTATCCGAGGTGATTTCATGATCAATCACAAGCGCCACAAGCGTTTGCTCAAACTGCTCAACGAGCATCAGCATGCCAGCGTCCAGGAATTGACCGAATGGTTATCTGCTTCCGCCGCCACGGTGCGCCGGGATATTGGCTGGCTGGCCGCAAAGAATCAGTTGACCCGCACCCGCGGCGGCGCGGCGAAACTGCAGCAGAAAAAGCGGCAATTCACGCTGTCCAGCGAAACATTCCAGAACAATATCCAGAATCGCGCCGCTGAAAAGCGCGCCATTGCCCGCCATGCCAGCAGCATGTGCAATGACGGCGAAACCATCATCATCAATGGCGGCACCACCACCTACATGATGGTGGAGTTTCTGGTCGAGAAGCAGCTCAAGATACTCACCAACTCATTCCTGATGGCCGAGCGGCTGCTGGTATCGAGCGACAACGAGATCATCCTGCCGGGCGGCAAGGTCTACCGCGAGCAGAACGTCATCCTGAGTCCGTTCGACAACGACATCACCCAGCACCACTACGCGGCCAAGATGTTCATGGGCGTCTATGGGCTCTCGCTGCTGGGGCTGATGGAAGCCGACCCGCTGCTGATCCAGGCCGAGAAGCGCCTGATCAGCCAGACCGACGAGCTGATCGTGCTGGTGGACAGCTCCAAGTTCGCGCGCCGCGCCGGCCTCATCCTGTGCGGGCTGAACCGCGTGTCCTGCGTGATCACCGACACCGGCGCCAGCGACGGCGCGGTGCAGGCGCTGGAGCACGAAGGCGTCAAGGTCGTGACCGTGGCGCCGGAGCCGCTGGAGCAGGACGGCGGCTCCGCCGACTTCGAGTCCTCTAGCGAGTTCCCGCTGGCGGCGAATGATCGATTCTGATGGGCCGGTCTACCTGACCAGCGCCTGGTAGGTCAGCACCTTGATGCGCTGGTTCAGCGTGGAATTGCCGGCCGGGCGGTGCTGCGTCATGAAGATCAGGATCAGCCGCTCCTTCGGGTCGACCACGTACTGCGGGAAGTAGGCGCTGCCCCAGCCATAGGCGCCCACCGAGCCCATCTCGCCGCTGATGCCCACGTCGCCGATGGTCCAGAAACCCAGGCCGAAGCCGTCGCCGTCGATGCTGCGGTATTTGTCGCCGGTGTGATTGGCATGCATCAGCGCCACGGTCTTGGGCGCCAGCAGGCGCACGCCATCGAGCTCGCCGCCGTTCAGGAGCATCTGCAGGAGGCGCGCGTAGTCGGTCGTGGTCGAGAGCATCCCGGCGCCGCCAGACAAGAGGCGCTTCGGGCCGTTGACGAAATCGCTCTTCGCCGCCGTCTCCTTCAGCACCAGCCTGCCGCCTTCCATGCCGTAGACATTGGCGAGCCGCGCGGTCTTCTCGGGCGGCAGGAAGAAGCTGGTGTCGGGCATCTTCAAGGGCCCGGTGATGCGCTCCGCGATGAATCGGTCCAGCGGCATGCCTGAAATCACCTCGATCACGCGGCCCAGCACGTCGGTTGCGTAGCCGTACTGAAAGGCCTCACCGGGTTGGCCGTGCAAAGGCAGGGCAGCCAGGCGGTCGACCATCTGCTCCAGGGTTTCGTCCTTGTCGAGCAGGTACCAGTCGGCCAGGCCGGCTCGTTTGTACTCGGCACTGGCCAGGCCGCTGCCGTAGGTCATGCCGGCCGTGTGGCGCAGCAGGTCGCGGATCGTGATCGGGCGGCGCAGCTTCTCGGTCACGTAGGCCTGGCCGGAGCCAGCGGGCGCCGGCACAGCGACGACCGAGTTCGCGAAGGCCGGAATGAACTTAGCCACCGGGTCCTTCAGGAGGAAATGTCCTTCCTCGTAAAGAATCATCGCGGCCACGCTCGTCAGCGCCTTGCTCATCGAAGCGATGCGAAAGATCGCATCCTTCTGCATGGGCTTGCCGCCCTCGATGTCCTGCTGGCCGTAGGTCTTGAAGTGCACCGGCTTGCCATCACGGGCGATGTAGACGATGGCGCCGGCGATCTGCTGCTGCTTCACCTCCCCCTCGACCACGGCATCCAGGCGCTGCAGGCGCTGGACCGAGAAGCCTGCGGGCGTCAGCTCGGCCGGCTTGGCGGCATGCAGTGGCGCGCTGATCAGGCTCAGTCCCAGCAGCAGCGCGGCACACAGATTCATCTTTCTGATCATCTCGATACGGCCCGGAAGTTCGACGCGCGAAGAGTGTCCCTGTTTCAGGCCCGGTCAAACAATCATTCGCATGCGAGAAATGCGCTCATCGCGCGCAGGGCATGATGCAGGGCCACGCTTGCTGGCAGCATTCGCCTCATGAAAATGGAAGAAGAAGCAACCGTCGTCCTCGACATCGGCAAGACCAACAGCAAGCTGAGCCTGCTCGGCCGCGATGGTCGCGTGCTCCAGGAGCAGCGCCGGCCCAACGTCGTCTTGCAGAGCGGCCCCTATCCGCATCTGGATGTCGAAGGCCTCTGGCCCTGGATGCTGGAGACGCTGCAGCACTTCGCCGCCCAGGCTCGCATCACCGCCATCGTGCCGGTGACGCATGGCGCGACGGCGGCGATGGTCGATGAACAAGGCCTCGTGCTGCCGGTGCTGGACTACGAGTTCACGCCGCCCGAAGAGAGCTACCGCAGCAAGCGCCCGGCCTTCGCTGAAACCTTGTCGCCCGAGCTGCCGGCCGGGCTCAACCTCGGCCGGCAACTGGCCTGGCTGGCCGCGCGCTTTCCGGTCGAGTTTGCGCGCAGCCGCCATGTGCTGATGTATCCGCAGTACTGGGCCTGGCGCTTCAGCGGCGTGGCGGCAAGCGAGCTGACTTCGCTCGGCTGCCATACGGACTTGTGGAACCCGCAAGCAAGGAGCTATTCCTCGCTGGTGAGCGCCTTGGGATGGGAAGACAAGTTCCCGCCCCTGCAAGCCGCCTGGACCCCGCTCGGCCCGCTGCTTCCCGAAGTCGCCCGCGCCACCGGCCTGCCGGCCGATTGCGAGGTCGTCTGCGGCATCCACGACAGCAATGCCTCGCTCTTGCGCTACCTGCAATCGCAGGAGCCGGTCACCGTGCTCTCCACCGGCACCTGGGTGATCGCCGCAGCGCTGCGCAGCCCGAGCCCGCAACTCGATGAGCGGCAGGACATGCTGGCCAATGTCGATGTGCATGGCCAGGCCGTGCCCTGCATGCGCTTCATGGGCGGCCGCGAGTTTGCTGCACTGGCGGGCGGAGAGCCGGCGGCGTTCACCATTGCCGACCTGCAGGCCGTGGTCGACCAAGGCACGCTGGCCCTGCCCTCTTTTGCTGAAGCCGGCGGCCCCTTTGCCGGACAGGTCGGACGCGTTGAAGGCCCCGCGCCCAAGACGCCGGCCGAGCAGGCGGCACTGGCCACGCTCTATTGCGCCCTGATGACCGACTACTGCCTTGGCGCACTCCATGCCAGCGGCCCCGTGGTGGTGGAAGGCAGCTTCGGCCGCAACCCGCTGTTTGGCGCCGTGCTGGCTGCGCTTCGACCCACTCAGCGGGTCAGCATGTCGGACGACAGCAGCGGCACGACCTGCGGCGGCTGGATGCTGCACCGCTGGGGCGAGCAGCCCGCAGCCTCGCAGCACCTGGCAGCCCCGCTGCAGCTGTCCGGCCTGTCGAGCTATCGCCGGCAATGGCAGGCCCTGCTGCCCAGGCCATAGAAGAATTCGTCGCCGATCTACAGGAATAGCGCCGACCGGCACATTGCGGCCGTTCGCTTCGCGTTTGCAGAGGTCGGGCGGTAGGCACAGGCTGGCCCCGCCACCGGGCTCATGGTGCGCGGGTTGGCCTCTCGGCCAACTCCCCTCGGTGCTCGCATCACGGGCCGGCGGCGCGCAACTCGCTCCACTCACTTCGTTCGTGCCGCTCAGACAGGGCGCGCCAAGTCAGTTGTTGAAGCGTGCTGCGCACGCCCGGCCCGCGCTGCTGCGCTCTCGGCCGCGCACAAATCGCCCGGCAGCGGGGCCAGCCTGTGCCCGTGCAGCGTTCGTGGCCTGCGAGCAAACACCCCCACGCGGCGCTGCGTTGCACGGTGACCCGGGCAGCTGCGCGGTGAATGCAAGGGGCCGAGCAGCACAGCGGCTCGGGGCAGCACGCGCAGCGTGCCTCAACGACTGACTTGGCACGCCCTGTCTGAGCGCATCGAACGAAGTGAGTGGAGCGAGTTGCGTGCCGCCCCGAGTTGCGAGCAGCGCAGGGGAGTCGGCCTGCAAGGCCGGCCCCCTTGCCTGAGCCGTGCGGCTGCCCGGGTTGCCGTGCAACGCTCTCCCGAAGTGGGCTTCTCGAACGGCTGCAACGTGCCGTCATGAGTCATCCCGAGAAATCGGCGGAGCGGCAATAAAAAGCGGCTCCCGAAGGAGCCGCAGAAGCTGGCCGTTGCAGCGGCCAGGAGACATAAGCGGAATCAGAGCTTGTAGCCCACCGTCAGGTAGTAGCGGCGGCCGGACCAGGCCAGCTCGTTCGGGCGCTGCAGGTCGCCAGCGTAGGTCAGCTCGGCCTGGTTGGTCAGGTTCTTGGCCTCCAGAGAGAACGTGAAGTTCTTGTTCAGCTTGTACTGGACCTTGGCGTCCAGGTAGCCGCTGCCGTCGCGGAAGTTCGGGTTGCCCGACACGTCGTTGCCGCCCGTGTAGTACTTGTTGCGATGGTGGTAGGCGATGCGGGCGTTGAACGAGTCCTTGTCGTACCACAGGCCCAGGTTGTAGGCCTTGGTGGACAGGCCCGGATAAGGCAGCACCGAGTTGTCCAGCGGGCTCAGCAGCTCATTGCCGGCGGCGTAGCTGAAGGTCATGCGGGTCAGGTTGGCATCGACGCCGAAGCCGCTCAGGAAACCGGGCAGGAAGGTCAGCGCCGTGCGGCCCGACAGCTCGAAGCCCTGGGTGCGTGCGCCCTCGCCGTTGATCGCCTGGGTCACGTCGAACAGGCGGCCGTCACCGAAGAAATTGACACTGCCCTGGCGGATGTTGGCGCGGACATAGGTGTCGATGTTCGTGCGGAACAGCGCCAGGCTCAGTTGCGAATCGCGGTTCGGGTAGTACTCGAGGCTCAAGTCCTGCTTGGTGGCGCGATAGGGCTTCAGGTCGGGGTTGCCGGCCGTGCAGTCGTCAACGCCATCGCCGCCGCGGCCGGGCGAGCCGCTGCCGGTGGTGCAGGTGACGTTGGGTGCCAGCAGGTTCAGCGCAGGGCGTGCCATCACCTTGCCCCAGCCCATGCGAAGGATCAGCTTCTCGGGCAGCAATTGCAGCGCAGCATTCACGCTGGGCAGGATGTCGCTGTAGCTGCTGTCGATGCCGACCACCTTGTTGTTGTTCACCAGCACCGTGCAGGTCGTGAGCACGGCCGGATCGCAAGTGCGGTCGGTGTAGAGGCCGGTGGACTTCACTCGGGTCGCGGTGTAGCGAGCGCCGAGGTTGCCGTCGAGCGCCATGCCGAACAGCTCGGTGCCCCAGTCCATCTGCAGATAGCCGGCCTCGATCTTCTCGGCGATGTCGAAGGTCGGCACCTGCGGATAAGTCTTGCCGTCGCTGCCGGGCGTGTTGTACAGGTAGGCGTGATTGAAGGCGCTGGTGTCGAAGTACCCCGACGAGACGGCAGCGGCATAGCTGGGCGCCGTCCAGTTGCTGGGCACGTTGCCCATGTTGCCGTAGCCGCCGAAGAAGGTGCCCGGCGAGCTGGTGCGCAGCGCGTTGACGACCTCCTGCATCTTGGCGCCGGTGACGTAGGACGTGCGGAAACCGGTGTTGATGAAGGTCTGGGTGTCGTTCGGGCGCTGGGCCGTGCCCGTGTACAGCGGGTCGAAGATGATGGTCTGGTTGACGTTGGCGGTGCGGGCGTTGATGTCCACCGCTTCCGTGGTGTTGCTCAGGCTGCCGTTGTTCTGCACCAGGTAGCCGCCACCGTTGTATTGGGCGGAGCGCGAGTCGCGCGCCTGCATGCCGAAGTACAGGGTGTTGAAGAAGCTGTGG
Organism: Paucibacter sp. JuS9; assembly: GCF_044043925.2. Classification (NCBI taxonomy): domain Bacteria; kingdom Pseudomonadati; phylum Pseudomonadota; class Betaproteobacteria; order Burkholderiales; family Sphaerotilaceae; genus Roseateles; species Paucibacter sp. JuS9. The sequence continues at coordinate 604,535 of NZ_CP194172.1, read as the reverse complement.
CCGATGTCGTAGGTGAAGTCCAGCTTGCCCTGGCGCTCGGAGTTCTTGGTCGCCGAGGGGCGGTACTGCATTTGCGCCTGCACATAGGACGAGGCGCTGTCGGGGCTGTAGCCGCTCGGGAAGGTGAATGTCGGCAGGCGGTCGGCGCCCAGCTTCACCACCAGGCCCGGCGCATTCTGCGTCAGCACGATGGCATTGCTCTCGCTCTTGTAGTCAGCCGTGGCATTGCTGAGCTGGCCGTCGATCTTCCAGTTGTCCTTGTTGTACTTGAAGCCCGCCTGGTTGTAGACCGACTTGATGTCCAGCGCAAAGTCCCGTGCCGAGGTCGAGAAGGCACCCTGGCCACCCTGGCCGGCGACGGCCAGGCAGTTGCCGACCGTGTAGCTCGTGACGTGGTGGTTCTCGAACGTCATGGTGGCCGGCGTGGCCGTGCCGCTGATGGCCGTGCAGGTACCTGCGGTCTGCACCGTGCCGTCGGCCCGGTACACAGGCGAGTTGCCCGCGTTGGACAGGCGGTTCGTCGCCGTCAGGTCGGTGCCGAAGTTCATGTCGTTGAGCTTCTGCGCCTGGGTGTTGGCCTGGTACATGAGCCAGGCGTTGAAGTTGTCGCTGAACTTGTACTGCGCGGTCAACTCGGCGGAACTGCGCTTGTGGTCACGCTCCCAGATGCCGTAGCGCGAGATGCGCGGCGCGTAGTCGAACCACTGGCTCTGGCACTGCGAGCGGTCGGTGGCATTGGTCAGGGCGGCGCAACCGGCGAACGTGGTGACCGCAGCGGCCCTGGCGTTCAGACTGGTCAGCGTTTTCTCGGGCGAGTTGTCCCAGTCGCGCAGAAAGGTCCAGGAGGTGTTGCGCGAGAAGTCGCCGCGCGTGTAGATCTTGTCGTAGACCAGGTTGGCCATCAGGCCGAGCTTGCCGTCCAGGAACTTGTCGGCCAGCAGCAGGGTGCCGCGGGGCTGGACACCGCCGCGCAGGCTGCCCTGCTCGGCCGCGATGCTGCCGGCAATCGTGCGGTCCTTGAAGTCCAGCGGCTTGCGCGTGTTGATGAGCACCGTGCCGCCAACGCCGCCTTCGGTGAACCGGGCCTGCGTGCCCTTGACCACGTCGATGGACTGGATCAGCTCCGAAGCCAGCTCGCGCAGCTCGGCGCCGCGGCCGGCGCCGCCATTGGTGCCAAGCACCGACATGCCGTTGATCTCGACGCGGTTCAGGTCGGGTTCCACGCCGCGGATCGACACCTGCGAGCCTTCGCCAAATTCACGGCTCAACTGCACACCCGAGATTCGCGAGAGCGCCTCGCCGACATTCTTGTCGGGGAATTGATTGACGTCTTCGGCGACGATGGAATCGGTCACCGTGCCGGCATTCTTCTTGCGGTCGATGGCCGAAGCAATCGAGCGGCGCGTACCGACAATCTCGACAGTCTCCAGCTGGTTCTTGGCCGGCTTGCCGTCCTTGTCGAGTTTCTCGGCGGCCGGGGCCGCGGGCTTGGCAGCGGCAGCAGGTGCTGCCTGCTGGGCCTGGGCGGCGGCGGCGGCAAACAGTGCCGCGATGGCGATGGCGGTACCGGTCTTGAGAGGGAATTGGGCGGCGCTGCGGCCGGTATAGGCAGTCATCTTGCTTGTCTCCAGGAGTCGTCCATGGGTTGACAGCTGCTTCAATGAAACGCTGTTCTGATTTGCAGTCTAGGACTGGCTGATCGCTTTGGATTTGGCTCTCAGCAAAGAATCAAGACCGTGATCGGAAACGCCCCGCACAAACCCTGAGAAGCCCACAGAATGGCGCCTCGCTGCGGCGCCATCGGGGCCTGCGGCACCCCTGTACCGTTCGATTCCTCATGAACCGATATACACGCCGCTCCTTCTTCAAGACCGCCTCAGCCGCCGGCGCCGTGCCCCTGGCAGGCATTGGCGCCGCCACAGCGAAAGCGGCTGGAACGGCGGCTGTCGCGGCCGTTGCAAAGTCAGCGCCAGCGCTCACGGGCGGCGCTCGCTTGCGATGGCTGGAAGGCGCCGCACCAGCGCTGTCCACCGGCACGACCTGGGGCCTGCCCTGGCCCAAGGGTCAGGCCAGGCCGGAGCAGGTGTTCGCGCTGAAGAACGGCCAGGGTCAGGCCTTGCCGATGCAGAGCTGGCCCCTCGCTTTTTGGCCGGATGGATCGCTCAAGTGGACCGCCCATGCATTGCCGGCGGGTGTGCCCTTGGGTGTGCAGATGAGCATTGAGCCGGCGGCGGCAACCACGGCACCGGCCAGCGCGCTGAGAGTCACCGAAAGCCGCGATGCAGTCACGGTTGATACCGGCGTGCTGCAATGCGTGATCGCGCGCAGCGGCTCGCAGCCAATCCGCTCGGTGCACCGCGACGGCCGCGAGATCCTGCGCGCCGGCATGCTGGTGGCGGTGGCCGACGACAAGCCCGATGCCGAGAGCGGCCCGGTCACGCAGACGCATTTCGACAGCCAGATCAGCAGCGCCACGGTCGAGCAGAACGGCCCGGTGCGCGCCGTCATCAAGATCGAAGGCGTGCACCGCGCGGGCCAGCGCAGTTGGCTGCCTTTCGTGCTGCGCGTCTACTTCCATGCCGGTGCCGAATCGCTGCGCGTGATGCACAGCTTCGTCTACGACGGCGACGAGGCGAAGGACTTCCTGCGCGGCATCGGCCTGCGCTTCGAGGTGCCGATGCGCGATGCGCTGCACGACCGCCATGTCCGCTTTGCCGGCGAGAACGGCGGGCTGTGGGCCGAAGGCGTGCGCAATCTCACCGGCCTGCGCCGCGACCCCGGCGCCGCCGTGCGCGCCGCGCAGTTCGATGGCCGCGCCTGCCCGCCGCTCGCCGAGTTCGGCACTCAGGTGCGCACGCTGATGCACCGCATCCCGGCCTGGGGCGACTACACGCTCAGCCAGGTCGCGGCGGATGCCTTCCAGATCAAGAAGCGCACCAAGGCCGGCCACGGCTGGATCAATGCCGCCTGGGGCCATCGCGCACCGGGCACCGGCTACATAGGCGGCGCCACCGGTGGCGTGGCCTTCGGCCTGCGCGACTTCTGGCAGCGCCATCCGGTGCAGCTGGACATCCGCAACAGCCACACCGACGCGGCGCAGGTCACCGTGTGGATGCGCTCGCCGGAAGCGCCGGCGATGGACATGCGCTTCTATCACGATGGCCTGGGCATGGAGACGCATGCGCAGGAGCTCGAAGGCCTCGAGATGACCTACGAGGACTACGAGAAGGGCTATGGCACGCCGCACGGCGTGGCACGCAGCAGCGAGCTGATGCTGTGGGCGCTGGCCGCGACGCCAACGCGCGAGCGCCTGGTGCAGATGGCTGCCGCGGTGCAGACCCCGCCCCAGCTCGTGGCCACGCCCGAGCACTACCTGGCCAGCGGCGTGTTCGGCAGCCTGTGGAGCCTGCCGGACCGCAGCCACCCGATGAAGGCCGCGATCGAAGACCGGCTCGACTTCCTGTTCGACTTCTACAAGAAGGAGGTCGAGCAGCGTCATTGGTACGGCTTCTGGGACTACGGCGACGTCCGCCACACCTACGACGCCGACCGCCATGAATGGCGCTACGACGTGGGCGGCTTCGCCTGGGACAACTCCGAGCTCTCGCCCGACCTCTGGCTCTGGTACTCGTTCCTGCGCACCGGCCGCGCCGACATCTTCCGCTTCGCCGAGGCGATGGTTCGGCATACCAGTGAGGTCGACACCTACCACCTCGGCCGCTTCAAGGGCCTGGGCACGCGGCACAACGTCCAGCACTGGGGCTGCAGCGCCAAGCAGGCACGCATCAGCACGGCGGCCTACCGGCGCTTCTACTACTTCATGACCGCCGACGAGCGCATCGGCGACATCATGCAGTCGCTGCTCGACGTGGACCGCCAGCTCGATGCGGTGGACCCGGTGCGCAAACTGGCCAAGCAGCCGCCCAAGGGGCCGTACCCGGCGCGGCTGAGCTTCGGCACCGACTGGGCGTCGCTGGCCGCCAACTGGCTCACCGAATGGGAGCGCAGCGGCAAGCCGCAATACCGCGACAAGATCCTGCGCGGCATGCAGGACATCGGCGGCATGCCCAAGGGCTTCTTCAGTGCCGAGCGGGCGGGCTACGAGCCGGCCACCGGCCATGTCTACAACATCGCCGGCGACAAGGCCGAGGCCAGCCATCTGAACGCGGTGTTTGGCGCGGTGGAGATTTTTGCCGAGCTGATCGAGCTCGGCGTGGCGCCCGGCTTCGAGAAGGCCTGGCTGCAGTACTGCGAGCTCTTCAATGCCTCGAAGGACGAGCAGATCCGGCAGCTCGGGATGCCGCATGGCGCGACCAACGCCCTGCTCGTTGGCCATTCCCGGCTGACGGCCTATGCCGCCTGGAAGAAGCAGGACCCGGCCCTGGCCCAGCGCGCCTGGCGCGAATTCCTGGCCGGCGACCGCTTCGGCAGCCAGCCGCTGCGCACGCAGAAGGTTCAGGGGCCGCTGGTGCTGAACCCGGTGGAAGAAGCGCCTTGGATCAGCACCAACAGCACGGCGCAATGGGGGCTGGCCGCCATCCAGAACCTGGCACTGATCGGCGACCAGCTGCCCGCGGCCATTCCTCGCTGAGGGCCCTGTCTTGGCGGGTGGACTCAGTATTTCCCCTCCCCCCGCCAACGCACAAAAGACGGCCCTGACGAATGGCACCCCCTGGCGCGCCCCGTAGACTGCCCCGTTTTCTGGATCCAAATATCCGTCGGAGCCCCTCGATGAAGCTGAACAAACTGCAACAGGCGCTGGCCGTGGCCGCCCTGCTGGTCCCCGTGCTCGTGAGTGCCAAGCCTGATCCCGAAGTGATCAACGCGATCCGGGACCAGGGCTTCAACCATTCCCAGGTCATGCAGACGCTGCACCACCTGACCGACAAGATCGGCCCGCGCCTGACCAACTCCCCGAAGATGCGCGAGGCCAGCCTCTGGACCATGGAGCGCATGAAGAGCTGGGGCCTGGCCAATGTGCACCAGGAAGCCTTCGAGTTCGGCCGCGGCTGGACCTATGACAAGGCCAGCATGGACCTGACCTTCCCGCGCAGGACTTCGCTGCACACCATCCCGCTGGCCTGGACGCCGGGCACCAATGGCACGGTCGAGGCCGAGGTCGTGATGCTCGACGCCGTCACCGAAGCCGAGCTCGCCAAGTACAAGGGCAAGATCAAGGGCAAGGTCGTGATGCTCAACGAGCCCATGGACACCGAGGAGCCGCGCCGTGAGGTCTCCAAGCGCTACTCGGCCGCCGAGCTCAACGAGATGCGCGCCTTCAACATCAAGGCACCGGCCAACGACGGCAACACCCCGCCCGACAGCGTGGAGGCGCGCCGCAAGTTCAGCCGCTTCAACGACGCACGCGAAGCGTTCCTGAAGGCAGAAGGCGCTGCCGGCGCCCTGTTCCGCAGCTCCTGGGATGGCGGCCTCGTCCGCGTGATGGGCCAGAACCACCGCGTGGGCAAGACCTTCCCGGTACCAGGCCTGATGCTGCCGGTGGAGCACTACAACATGCTGGCCCGCACCATCGAGAACGGCATCACGCCCAAGATCACCTTCAGCGTCGACGCCCGCTTCCACGACGAAGACGTGAACGCCCACAACACGCTCGGAGAGATCCCCGGCAGCGGCCCCGAGGTCGTGATGCTGGGCGCCCACCTGGACTCCTGGCACGGCGCCACCGGCGGCGTTGACAACGCAGCCGGCGTGGCCATCACGATGGAAGCCATCCGCATCCTCAAGGCCGTCGGCGTGAACCCCAAGCGCACCGTGCGCCTGGGTCTGTGGTCCGGCGAGGAACAGGGCCTGGTCGGCTCGGCCGCCTACGTGGAAGAGCATTTCGCCAGCCGCCCGAAACCGACCGACCCGAAGGAACGCGCGCTGCCGCGCTGGATGTGGAGCAACCCGGGCTGGCCCATTACCGTAAAGCCCGAGCATGAAAAGCTCTCGCTCTACTTCAATGTGGACAACGGCAGCGGCAAGCTGCGTGGCATCTACACCCAGGGCAATGCCGCCGCTCGCGCTTCATTCGCTGACTGGTTCGGCCAGGTCAGCGACCTGAGCGACGGCGTCATCACCAACAATTCCACCGGCTCGACCGACCATGCCTCGTTCGACCAGGTGGGCCTGCCCGGGTTCCAGTTCATCCAGGACCCGCTTGACTACTTCACCCGCCTGCACCACACGCATGTCGACTCCTCCGACCACGTGCTGCCCGACGACATGAAGCAGGCCGCCGTGGTGCTGGCCACCCTGGTCTACAACGCCGCCACCACCGAAGCACGCCTGCCGCGCAAGCCCATGCCGACCGAGCACACGGCCGAGGAAAAGCAGGCCGAGAAGCTGAAGGCCGACAAGCGCGTGCGCAGCAAGGACCGCAAGGCCCTGGGCGAGCTGTCGTCGCGCTGAGCCGGCACCCGGCACTGAAGGCGATATGAACCGAAGAATGTTTGTTCTTCGTCATATCGCCGTCACGAGCCTTCAGCACAATGCAAGGCACGGAAGCGAAAACCGGCTGCAAATTGGGCAGAGAACTGGAACCCGTCACCAGCGCTGAAGTAAACCGTCGCCAGCCCAGTGCGCAGGTGTCCGGAAGCGAAGAAGAGCCACCCCTGGTGGCTCTTTGCTTTTGTGGCGCCATGACTATTGACGCGGCTCGGCACCCGCCGGCACACTGCGCGACTGTTTCTTCCCTCTCAACCCTTCACACAGGAGCGCCCCATGAACGCAATCCATGACATTGCCCACCTCCTGTCGGCCGCCGCCCTGGCTGCCTGAAGGCAAGAGACTTCCGCGCCGCGCTCGCCCTGAGCGCTGCCGCGCCGCAACACCTCCCCGCCTGACAAGCTGCCGCGCCCGCGGCCGACCTTGACCTCATTCCCCTGCGACGAACACCGCCGCGGGGACCGGCTCCATTTGCCCATGAGAACGTCATGCTCGACAGCTTGCAATTCGAGGCGCTGCGCCGCCTTGGCCTGAATCAATCCATCCTCCCCCTGCTGCCCGCACTGTCGGACCAGCACCCCGCCGCGGCGCTCGTCCGCGTGACCGAAATCCACCGCGATGTGCTGCGCCTGGCGGGCGCCGACGGCGCAATGCAAGGCCGCATCCGCCCGGCCCTGCTGAGTGCCATGCGGGCCCATGGCCAGCGCCTCGCCGTTGGCGACTGGGTGCTCGCCCAGCCCGAGGGCGACAGCGCCTGGGTGTGCGCGCGCATCCCGCCGCTCAGTGCCTTGAGCCGGCGTGACCCCGAAGGCTGGCTGCAGCCTCTGGTCAGCAACATCGACTGCGCGCTGCTGGTACTCGGCCTTGACAAGGACTTCAACCTCGCCCGGCTCGATCGCTACCTGGTGCTGACTCGCAGTGCCGACGTGCCCGCCGTGGTGGTGCTGAGCAAGGCCGACCTCTGCGTCAATCTGCCCGACCGCCTTGCCGAGGTGCGCCGACACCTCGCCCACAGCCACGCCGGCCTGCTCGATGTCGTGGCGGTGGACAGCACGTCGGCCGAGAGCTGCTCGGTGCTCGAGCCCTACATGGGCCTGGGCCAGACGCTCGTCCTGCTGGGATCCAGCGGCGCTGGCAAGAGCACGCTCACCAACACCTTGAGCGGGCAGTCGGAGCAGCTCACCGGCTCGGTGCGACTCGACGACAGCCGCGGCCGCCACACCACCACCAGCCGGAGCCTGCACCGCTGCACCAGCGGCGCCTGCATCATCGACACGCCGGGCCTGCGCAGCCTCACGCTGGACGCCGACGCGAACGCCGTGGCGCAGGCCTTCGACGATGTACAGAACCTCGCCCAAGCCTGCCGCTTCCGCAACTGCAGCCACGGCGATGAGCCCGGCTGCGCGGTGCGCGAAGGTATCAGCGCCGAGCGCTTGAAGAGCTACGAGAAGCTGCAACGCGAGGCGCAGCGAGGCGAGATGAGCTACCTGGAGCGGCGCGAGCGGCTGGCCGAGTGGAAGCGCATCGTCAAGGGCGTGCAGCTCAAGAAACGCCTGCGAGGTCGCGATTGAAGGAGTGCCGCCACTACACTGGCCAGCCTCTGAGGAGCACCCATGATCCACGCTGCGGCGGCCCATCTGCAAACCCGCGTCGACCACTACTTCGCGGCCTTGCAAGGCCGCGCAGCGCCGGGCTACAGCGTGGGCCTCCTGCGCGACGGCGAGGTGCTGCTCGCCAAGGGCTACGGCCTGGCCAGCCTGGAGCAGCAAACGCCGCTGCGGCGCGACTCCAGGCTGCGCATCGCCTCGGTCTCCAAGCAGTTCACCGTGGCCGCCGTGCTCTTGCTGCAGTCGCAAGGCTTGCTGCGCATGACGGACGATGTTCGCCAGCATCTGCCCGAACTGGGCGGCTTGCCCGAAGCGATCACGCTGGACCAGCTGGCGCGCAACACCAGCGGCCTGCCCGACATGCTGGAGCTTTTGCGCCTGGGCGGCGTGAATCTCGACTTGCGCGTGGACCGTGAACAGCTCTTGCAGACGATTGCGCGCTGCAGGCACCTGAACTTCAGGCCTGGCAGCCGCTTCCTCTACTGCAACAGCGGTTTCGCCCTGCTGGGCCTGCTGGTGGAGCGCATCAGCGGCCACAGCCTTGATGAATTCCTGCAGCAGCAGTTGTTCAGTCCACTGGGCATGCAGGCCACGCAAATGGTGAAGGCATGCGACCGCCCACAGCCCGGCCTGGCCACGCCCTACCTGCCCGACAGCAGCGAGCCCGGCCACTGGCGCCGCGCGATGCATGGTTTCGAGCACGGCGGCGAAGGCGGGCTGGTGTCGACCGTGGAAGACATGCTGATCTGGGCTGCGCAGCTCCTGCAACCGGGGCCAGGCATGGCCGAGCTGGTCACGGCATTGCAAGCGCATGCGCCGCTGCTGGCGGGCCACGCGTCGCCCTATGCGCGCGGGCTGGAGCATGGCCATTGGCAAGGCCTGGCCACCATCGGCCACGGCGGGCTGTGGCCGGGCTTTCGCACCGAGTTCCTGCTCTTGCCTGAGGAGCGCCTCGCCGTCGTCGTGATTTCCAACGACGGCGGCAGCAATCCCTACAAGGTCGCTCGCGAACTGGCGGGCCTCGCGCTGGACCGGCCCGCGCCTGCGCCAACATGCAGTCTCGCCGCCTGGCAAGGTCGCTGGCTCGATGCCGAGCAGGGCCAGCTGATCGAATTGACTGTGGACGACGCAGGCCGCGTGATGTGCTCGCAATGGGGTGCCGGCTTCGAGCTGCAGGCCGATGCCGACGGCAACTGGCGGCCGCTGCGGGGCGTCTATGAGTTCCGCCTGTGTACCGACGGCCCCGAGGCGCTGAGCCTGGACATCGGCGCCGGTCGCATCGCCAGGCTGCATCGCGTCGACCCGGCAGCGCCGATGCCGCCCGGCCTTGCTGGCCGCTACTACAGCAAGGATGCGGACGCCTGCTGGCACATCGCCGAGGACCTGAGCCTGCGCGCCGAAGGCCCGCTCCTGAAGCCCCGACAGTCCTGGACCCTGCATGCACTGACAGCCGATCTGGTCGAGCTGCGCAGCGGCGGCTACTGGATGCAGCCGACCCAGCTCCTGCGCGTCGAACGCGATGCCGCCGGCAAGGTGCAGGCCTTGCTTGTCGACACCGGCCGCATCAAGAAGCTGCGCTTCGAGAATCAATCGTCGGTTTGAGCGATCTGCAACAAGCCGCGTTGCTGCAGGTAAAGAGGCGGTAAACGCGCCCCCAGAACCGAGGTCCGGCCGGGTCATCCATGCGATGCTTCGCGCCTGCGCTGCGGGCCGCCCCGGCCCGGCGCCTGCCTGCATCCACCAGACCTCTGCCCGGCCGCCCTGCTGCGGCCTCGCGACCATGACCGACCAAGCCACGTTTGCCCTCCATCCGCTGTCTGCCGCCCTTGCGCTGACCTTGGTCGCCGCCCTGCCGGCCGCGGCCCAGACCGCCACGCCGCCCGCGGCTCCAGCCAGTGCGCCTGCTGCTCCACGGGCCAAACCCGCCACGCCGCTACAACGCCCGGCCGAGCGCCCGGCCCAGCGCCCGCCCGCAGTCGATCAGAAAGCGCCGCAGCAACAGCAACTGCAGCGCGTGGACATCGAAGGCAGCAGCAATGACGACGGCAAGCGCCGCGCTTCGACGGCTGCCAAGATCGTCATCGGCCGCGAGGAGATCGAGCGCTACGGCGACAACAACCTCGGTGAAGTCCTGAAGCGCCTGCCCGGCGTGACCACGGGCGGCAGGCCCGGCCGCGGTGGCGATGTGCGCATGCGCGGCATGGGCGGCGGCTACACGCAGATCCTCGTCAACGGCGAGCGCATGCCGCCCGGTTTCGCGCTGGACCAGTTGCCACCCGAGCAGGTCGAGCGCATCGAGATCATGCGTGCGCCCACGGCCGAGCATGGCGCGCGCGCCATCGCCGGCACCATCAATGTGGTGCTGCGCGAGGCCTTGCAGAAACGGCTCAATGAAGTGCGCCTGGCCCTGGCCGAAGAGAAGGGTCGCATTCGCCCCAATGCCTCCTGGACCCGCAACGACAAGCTGAACGACAACGGCGGCGCCTACAACATCACCATCAATGCCCATCGCGGCGACAACATCGACGACGTGGCCGTCCGTGCCACGACGCGTGACCTGCGCACCGGCAGCGAATCGGTGCAGACCACCACCGGCACGCACGAGAACAGCCGCAGCTCCCTGAACATGAATGCGCGGCTGCAGTGGCGGCTGAACGACGGCGGCTCGCTGTCCATCCAGCCCTTCCTCGCGTCCAGCAAGGGCAATGGCATCAACCACTCAGAACAGACGCCCGGCATCAACTACAACAGCGTGGACACGCAGAGCAACAACGAGTTCACGATGGCGCGCATCAATGCGCAGTGGATGAACCGCCTCGGCCCCGAGACTCGCGTGGAAGTGCGCGGCGGCATTGGCCGCGGCGACATGAAGAGCCACAGCCAGCGCCAGGAATACATCGCGCCGGCCAAGGTGGCCAGCCGCGTGCAGGACGACAGGAGCGACAGCGACAACCAGTCCTGGAGCCTCAACACCAAGCTGTCGCACCAGATGCTGCCGAGCGAGCACAGCCTGGTCGGTGGCATCGAGGCGGAAGGCCAGAAGCAGAACTCGACCCGCGTCTGCCGCGAGAACGGCCTGGCCTGCCGCGGCGTGCTGGAGTTCGGCGACGAGTTCCAGGCCTCGACGCTGCGCACCGCGGCCTACATCCAGGATGAATGGAGCCCGAGCAAGCAATGGTCGGCCTATGCCGGCCTGCGCTGGGAAGGCATCGAGAGCAAGAGCACGGCCACCACCTACGCGGTCAGCAACCGATCCAGCGTCCTGACGCCGCTGCTCCATGCGGTCTGGAAGCCCGACGAGAAGAGCCGCGATCAGGTCCGCATGAGTCTCACGCGCAGCTACCGCAGCCCGCAATTGCAGGACCTGGTGGCCCGCCCCAACGTCAACTCCCAATACCCGAGTGGAGCCAACACTGCCAACTATGCCGACCGCGCCGGCAACCCGAACCTCAAGCCCGAGCTGGCCAATGGCATCGACCTCGCCTTCGAGCGCTACCTGAGCAAGGGCGGCGTCCTGAGTGCGAATGTGTTCTCGCGCCGCATCACCGATTTGATGCGCAACGTGACCGAGCTGGAAACGGTCAGCTGGTCGAGCGTGCCGCGCTGGGTGTCGCGTCCGCGCAATATCGGCAAGGCACGCACCCAGGGCATCGAGCTGGAGGCCAAGTTCCGGCTGGACGAGTTCATCGCGGACGCGATGCCGCTGCAGATTCGCGCCAACCTGAGCGTGTTCCATTCCAGCGTGGAGGGCATTCCAGGCCCCAACAACAAGCTCGACCAGCAGCCCAAGGGCGTGGCCAACTTCGGTGTGGACTACCGGCTGCGCAGCGCGCCGGTGACCCTGGGCGCCAGCATCAACTACACGCCGGCCAACCAGATCCAGCAATCGGTGCTGACCGCTGCGACCACCACGAAGAAGCGGGTGCTCGACACCTTCGCGCTGTGGAACGTGAACAAGGACGTGGGGCTGCGCCTGTCAGCCACCAACCTCTCGCCGCTAGCCTATGCCAACTCAAGCGTGATCAATACCGGCGAGCAGATGATCACCACCGAGAGCGGCGGCCGCACCTTCACGCAGTGGCAAATGCGCCTGGAGTGGCGGATCTGAGGCCGAGAGGCCAGAGCCGATCAATGCTTGGCCGGGGCCGGTTTGGCAGCCGACCCCTTGCTGCCGGCCTTGGCAGCCTTCAGCGGTGGCGGTGAGGTGTCCGGATTGAGCTCATTGCTCAGCGCAGAAAACTTGGCACTCGCTTCTGGCTCGTAATGGCGCATCAGCGCCAGGCCACCCACGGTGGTCAGCAGCACTGCGGCAGCCGTGCCCACCATCCAGCTGCGGCGGCGCACACCCGATGCGGCCAGGCGCTCCGAGCGCGAACGTGAGGGCTTGAAGCCGCCACGCTGCGAGCTGAGGCGCCGAACCCGCACCGCCTGCTTGCGGCCCGAGGGGCTCAGTTCCACTTCGAAGCTGAGGGCTTCGCCGGGCTGCGGCGCCTGCGCGTCGCCGGGAAAGGCCGAGATGCGGACGAACAAGGCCTGACCGCCCCCTTGAGGTTCAATCGTTCCCGAGGCCTGGTCGTCATCCCAGGTCTTCAGCGTGCCTTCGAATCGCATGTTCTTGTCCCAACCTTTGTACTGCCAATCCCGGCATGACCGGGCCTGACGCAATGGTGAGGGCAAACGCCCCGCAGCGCCCGCAACACGATGTAAGAGCTGTTGCGGACGCTGCCGTCCTGAACTAGTGACTTATTACCGCCCTCCCCCAAGCAGCCGGGCCGGCAACATCAACATGGCGCGCAGCAGTGCAAACACAGCTTCCACGCCGATGCCGAGCAGCCGGAACGGCAGGCTGAGCAGCCAGACCAGGGGCCACAGGACCAGGGCCAGCAGAGCCAGCGGCCAGCAAAAGATGAACAACAGGCACCACAGGATCAGGCTGGTCATGGCGGCTCCTTCGCTTACTTGCCAGAGGTCGGCAGCAGGTACTTGTCGAGGAACTCCTTGATCTTGCGGTTCGCTTCGATCTGGTTCTTCTTCTTGGCAAAGCCGTGGCCCTCGTCGGGGAAGACCACGTATTCCACCGGCACATTGTTCTTCTTGACCGCCTCGACGATCTCGTCGCTCTCCGGCTTGATCACACGCGGGTCGTTGGCGCCCTGGATCACCATCAGCGGCTTCCTGATCTCCTTGGCATGGAACAGGGGTGAAGTGGCGATCAGGAAGTCCTTGTCCTTCACCGGGTCGCCCACCTCCTGGTACAGGGCCTTGCGGAAGCTCTCCCAATAGGGCGGGATCGATTCCAGCGTGCGCAACCAGTTGCTGACACCAAAGATGTCCACGCCGACCTTGAAGGCCTCGGGCCGGAAAGCCATGGCGGCCAGCGTCATGTAGCCACCATAGCTGCCGCCCATGATGCCGATGCGCTCATGGTCGATCACGCCGGTGGAGGCCAGGTAAGTCTTGGCTTCGATGCAGTCCCACAGCGGCTCGCGGCCATGCTTGCCATCGTCCGCGGTGAAGAAGCTCTTGCCATAGCCCGAGCTGCCGCGGTTGTTGATGCCCAGCACCGCATAGCCATGGTTGGCCAGGTACTGCGCCAGAGCGTTGTAGCCGCGCATGGTCTGGCCGCCAGGGCCGCCATGCACCAGCAGCACGGCCGGCACCTTGTTGCCGGGCGAGGCGCCCTTGGGTTCGTAATAGATCGAAGGAATCACCATGCCGTCGAAGGACTTGAAGCGAACGATCTTCGCCTCGACCAGCTCGGACGGGTCAATCTCCTTGCTCAGGCTGCGGCTCAGCTGCGTCGTCTTCTTCGTGGCGAAGTCATGAACAAAGAGGTTGCTTGGCGAGCGGTCGCCGTTCACGTAGAACGCCATCTTCGTGCCGCTCCTGGAGAAGTTGACGCCGCGCAGCTCGCCCTCCGGCAGCTTGGGCAGGGGCAGCAACTTCTCGCCTTCGCGGATCGTGATCTTGATGCTGGCATCGGCATTGACGCCGGTGACGCGGTAGCGGCCGTCGCGCGAGTAGTCGGTGTAGGCGATGTCCCAGTCGGCCTTCTCCACATCGCTCATCTGGCCGCTGGCCAGGTCGTAGGCGACCAGCCGGGTGAACTCGCTGCCGTCATTGGTCGTCAGCAGCAGGCGCTTGGAGGCCGGGTCGAAAGTGGCCGCTGAATAGCTGGCCACGCCCTGGTGCGAGGTGATGTGCTTGAGGGCCTGGTTCTGGGTGTCGAACAGGTAGACATCGGAGTCGGCCGTGGTGTTGGTCTTGCCCAGCGCCAGCCAGCGGCCATCGCGGCTGATCGCACCCGGCGACATGCCGGTCTCGTTCTTGTAGACGAGCGTGCGCGCGTAGGTCTTGGCGTCGTAGCGGTAGAGGTCGAAGAAGCGCGGGTCGCGCTCATTGCTCGTCACGTAGAAGGCGCTGTTGTCGCCGCTCCAGCCGGCAAAGGCCGCCTTCAGCTTGTCGCCGGGGGTCAGGTCCTTCTCGCTGCCGTCGAGCTCGCGCACATAGAGATGGTTCTGCTCATTGCCGGCCTGGTCGCGGGTCAGCAGTACACGGTCGTCTTCGGGGAAGAAACCAACGGCGTAGTTGCTGTCCGTCGTCGACTTTGTCAGCGCAACCGGCTCACCGCCTGTGACCGCGATGCTGTAGACATTGAAGATGCCGGTCACATTGCTGGAGAACAGGATGCGCTTTTCATCGGCACTGAAGGAGGCGCCGCCGATCGAGACCGTGGCCATGAACTGCTCGATGGTGTAGCGCTTGGCGGCTTTCGCGGCAGCCTTGGTGGGGGCCGCGGCGCTGGTGGGTGCCGCGGTGGCAAGCCCGAGACAGAGGGCTGCAGCCAGCAGGCTGGCCGGGGCAAAGCTCGTGATCGACTTCTTGGGGTTCATCGGTTTCTCGCTCCTGTGTTGGGTTACCGGTCCTCGCCGGCTGTCGCGACTATAGAAGGCAGGCCGGCCCGGAGCCAGGTCGGTCCGGACCAACAGCCCAAGCGCCGTCACGGCCTGCAGCCGTTGCCGACAGACCGCATGGCCACGTGACAGATTACCGCTCTGACGCTCGGGGCCAGCCGGGGCTGTCCCATGTCAACGCCTGGGCCGCGCCCCTGCCTAGACTTGAGGCCCTGATGGACCGTCTACCCGGAGTTCCGTTCATGAAGCCAATGATCCTTCGCCGCGACCTGGCCTTGCTGGCTCTGTGCCTGTCCAGCCTGCTGCCCGCTGCATGGGCACAGGGCAACGCGCCCGCCTACCAGTTCTCGCCAGTCAACCAATACGGCATCAACCTGACGGCCGCCTACTGGAATCCCATCATCAGCTACGTGTCGGCCAAGAGCGGCGTGAAGCTCCAGCTCAAGCTCGGCCGTACCTCGGCGGACACCACCTCCTACGTGCTCGCCCAGGAGGTCGAATTCATCTTCAGCAACCACATGTTCAGCCCGGAGCGAGAGAAGCTTGGCTGGAAGGTCCTGGCGCGCCGGCTCACGCCGCCGGTTCATGGCCAGATCCTGGTGCCTGCCGACTCGCACATCACCGATCTCTCGCAACTGCAAGGCAAGGAAGTGGCTTTCCCGGGCCAGGAGGCCTTGATCGCCTACAAGTTCCCGGCGGCCCAGCTGATGAGCCGCAAGGTCGAGTTCAAGACCGTCTTCGGCGGCAACATGGACGGCGCCTTTGCGCAACTGTTCAGCGGCAAGGTCGCTGCGGTCGGTGCCAATTCGCAGCTGGCCGAGGGCTTTGCCAAGCGCGAGGGCAAGAAATTCAGGGTGCTCTGGAGTTCACCGCCGCTGCACGACCTGGCGCTGATGGCTTCTGCGAAGGTGCCCGACAGCACGCAGCGCGCCGTCGCAGCCGCCTTCATCGGCATGCACAAGGACCCCGAGGGCCGGGCCATCCTGGAACAGGCCTCGCAGCAGGTGGGGCTGGGCGCCGAGGCCTACTTCATCAGCTCCGACGGCGCGGAGTACGGCGCCTACCGGGACTTCTACCGCAGCGCACCCGCTCAACTGCGCTGAGCGGCCGTGGCTCGGGTGCTGCAGGCACTGCTTCCCCGCTCGCTGGTCGGGCGGGTGTTCGCGCTCTACTCGATCACGCTGCTGGTCTTCGTGGCGTCTGCGCTGGCGCTGTTCTACCGTTACCAGTTTCAGGTCGAGCTGACCGAGGCCCAGGAACGCGCCGACACCCTCAACAGCGTGATCCTGCCGGTGATCTCGGACAGCGCCGTGATCGGCGACTACGACACCATCCAGCGCACGCTGGAGCGGGCGGTCCAGCATTCCTCCTTCAGCAGCGCGAGCTTCATCGATCTGCGCGGCGGCGTCGTCAAGGCGCCCAATCCAGGCGTGCCCAGTACGGCACCGCCGGCATGGCTGCAGGATCGGGTGGCCGAATTGCTGTTGGACAGCAACCTGCCGGTCGTCGTGGGCGGCAGCGACTACGGCGTGTTGCGACTCAGCTTCGCCAGCGACCGCATTGCCGGCAAGCTCTGGCAGCAGACCCTGGTCACGCTGGCCATGGGCCTCGTGGGCCTGGTGGCGGGCCTGGGCCTCATTCGCCTCTTGCTGGTGCGTTGGCTGGGTCGGCTCAACCAGGTGCAGGATTTCGAGCGGGCGCTGATCAGCGGCGACCCGACCCAGGCCTTGCTGTCGGCCGACGATGCGCCGACCGAGTTCCGGGCCACCTTCGAGGTGCTTGGCCGCACGGCCGCCAGCCTGCAGTTGCAGCGGGCACAGGCGGCTGTCACGCTGAGGGCCATTGCCGACAGCGTGTTCACGCTCGACGCCGACGGCCGCATCGTGCTGGCCAACCCGGCCGCCCAGCAGACGATAGGACTGCCCCTGTCCCACCTGACGGGCCGCCTGATGCAGGACGTCCTGCCTCAGGCGTTCGACGACGGTCGCGCCCTGCGCCCCTGGAGCGGCCGGCGCCTGCGCATGGCTGACGCCCTTGGCGAGATCCGCGTGGTGGACTCCAGCCTCTCGCTGATCAACGATGACCAGGGTCAGGCGGTCGGCCATGTGATGGCCTTCCGCGACATCACCGAGCAGCATTTGCTGGAACAGCGCTTGCGCGAGGAGCTGGGCAGCCGTGAACGCGCCCTGGTGGCGCTGCGCCAGGTGCTCGAAGGCCTGACACAGGTCAGTGCAGGCGCCGATGCAGGCCATCGTGAGGGCGCGGGCGACGACCTCAGTGCAATCAGCCAGATGATCGGAGGCCTGGTGGGCCAGCTGCAGGCGCGCGGCGCCCAGCTCAATGCCATCTTCGAGCTGACACCCGACGCCTTCGTGTCCTTCGACGCCCAGCGCCGCGTGAGCTATGCCAGCCCGGCCTTCGCCCGCCTGACCGGCATCGCCGTAGACCCGCTCGGGCTCGATGAGGCGGCCCTGGAAGCCCTGCTGCGCCGGCAGACCGACGGCGCCATCAGCTGGCTCGGCTTCGCTGCGATGCAGCGGGACAGCAACGACGAGGACCGCCACGTCGTCATCGAGATCAAGCGGCCCACGCACCGCGTGCTGGAACTGCGGCTGCGCGAAGGGAAGTCGGAGGCCATATCCCAGGTGCTGGCCTTGCGGGACGTGAGCCACGCCTTCGAGGTGGACCGCATGAAGAGCGAGTTCCTCTCCATGGCCGCGCACGAGCTGCGCACGCCCATGGCCAGCATCTACGGCTTCGTCGAAATCCTGCAGCACCGGCAGATGGACGATGCACGCCGGCGCGAGGTGCTCGAGATCATCCACCGACAGTCCACCTTGATGATTGCGGTCATCAACGAGCTGCTGGACCTGGCGCGCATCGAGGCCCGCCGCGGCCAGGACTTCGTGCTCGAGTCGCTGGACCTGTGTACCGTCGTGCCGGCCCTGGTGCATGACTTCAACCCACCGCCCTCGCGCGAGGCCCCGGTACTGCACTGCCAGGCCGAGCGCTGCATGGTGCGCGTCGACCGCAACAAGCTGCAGCAGGCCCTCGGCAACGTGCTGTCCAACGCCTACAAATACTCTCCAGCAGGCGGTACCGTGTCGCTGCAACTGCGGCTGGAGCTCCACAACGGCCAGCCCATGGCTGGCATCGAGGTCGCGGACCAGGGCATCGGCATGAGCCCGGACCAGCTGGCACGCGTCAGCGAGCGCTTCTACCGCGCCGACGACTCCGGCGCCATTCCTGGCACCGGGCTCGGCATGAGCATCGTGAAGGAAATCGTCGAGCTGCACGGCGGCCGGCTGGCGCTGCAAAGCCAGCCTGGGCAGGGCACGACGGTCATCCTGTGGCTGCCGACTGCCGATACCATGCCGCCTGATACTCGACTCTCCACGCCATGAGCACCATCCTGATCGTTGAAGACCACTCTGACATCCGCCGCCTGATACGCTGGGCCCTGGATTTCGATGGTCACCAGATCCACGAGGCCGCGAACGGCGCGCAGGGCCTGCTGTCGGCCGGCGTCATCCGACCCGACCTGATGATCGTGGACATGATGATGCCGGGCGACATGAACGGCCTGGAACTCACCAAGCAGTTGCGTGCCGATCCACAGCTGAGCCAGACCGGCATCATCATGCTGACCGCCCGTGCGCAGAGCGCAGACCGCGAGGCGGCCCTGGCTGCCGGCGTGGACGCCTTTCTGGTCAAGCCATTCAGCCCGATGGGTCTCGCCGCAGAGGTGGATCGGGTGCTGAAAGACCGTCGAGCCCAGCAGACCTGAAGCCCACCGGCCGCTGCCGGCCAGCCCCCTCGCTGAGGAAGATCAGCACCGGCAGCCTGGACCTCTTCTAGGCAACCACCCTGGCCTGCCCGGCCACATAGGCAGCGCGCAGATTGCGCTCGTCCGAGAGCGTGAGCCAGGCGAACACCCGCTCATGCGGCGTGCGCGCCAGCGCATCACGAACTTGGGCCACCGGGCCCTGCGCCCAGTCCCAGACGCAGACATCGGCCACCGAGCCGACATCGAAAGAGCCGATCTCTGCGCCCAGGCCCAGCGCCTCGGCCGCGCCACGCGTGGCGGCATGCAGGGCCACCCAGGCCGACAGGCGCTGGCCATTGAGCGCCTGCACCTTGTAGCCATCGGCCAGTGTGCGCTGCATCGACAACGAGGTGCCGCCGCCCACGTCACTCGCGGCGCTGACCCGGAAGCCGGCCTGGCGCGCGGCCGGCCAGTCGAACAGGCCGCTGCCCAGGAACAGGTTGGATGAGGGGCAGAACGCCACCTGCGCGCCGGTCTCGGCCAGCACCCGACGGTCCGCCTCATCGAGCCAGATGCCATGGGCCAGCACGGCGCGTGGATGCAGCAGGCCTTCGCGGGCGTAGACGTCGAGATAGCTGCGCGCATGCGGAAAGAGCTTCGCCACCCACTCGACTTCGGCACGGTTCTCGGCCACATGGGTCTGCATGTAGAGCGTGGGATCAGCCTTGCACAGAGCGCCGGCCATCGCCAGCTGCTCGGGCGTGCTGGTGGGTGCAAAGCGCACCGTCACCGCATAGGCCAGGCGGTCCTTGCCATGGAAGCGCGAGATCAGGTCGATGCAATCCCGCTCGGCCTGCGCCACATCGTCGCGCAGGCCATCGGGCGCGTGGCGATCCATCAGCACCTTGCCGGCAACGAGGCGCATGCCGCGCGCGCGCGCCGATTCAAACAGCGCTTCGGCCGAACCCTTGTGCACGGTGGGAAAGACCACGGCCGAGGTCGTGCCATGGGCCAGCAGCGCATCGAGGAATCGCTCGGCACCTGCCTGAGCCACGGCCGGGTCGGCATAGCGGCGCTCGGCCGGGAAGGTGTAGCGGTTCAGCCAGTCCAAGAGCTCGGAGCCGTAGCTGGCGATCACGTCCAGCTGCGGGCAGTGCACGTGGGTGTCGATGAAGCCGGGCAGTATCAGCCGGCCCGCATGGTCCTCGCGCTGCCAGCTCGGGTCGGGGTCTTCGGGCTGCGCGCCGACGATGCGGCCGTTCTCGATCAGGAGCCAGTGGTCAGGCCGAAAGCGAACCGCTGCGTCGTCCTCGGCACCCCAGGCGGGTGTGGACATGAAGTCGAGCAGGTCGCCGCGCAGGGCCAGGCGTTGAACGGGAACTTGTTGGGTCATCGAGGTCCAGAGAATATGTTCGTTCAGTCGCGCACCCGCGCGGCCAGCGGCGCACGGGCCACCAGGCTGCGCGCCACTTCGCGCACCTGTTCGCGCAGCCAGCGCATCGCGGCGGACTGGTGGGTCAGTTCATGCCAGAGCTGGTAGTAAGCCATGGGCGGAAAGGCCACCGGGCAGCGCAGGACCTTGACCGGCAAGTGGTCCAGATAGCGGGAGCAGAACAGGCGGCCGGTGGTCAGCACCAGCAGGCTGTCGGCCACCATCTGCGGCAGTTGCCCGAAATACGCCGAGCGCACCGAAATCTGGCGCGTGAGCCCGAGGCTGGCCAGGTGCTGGTCGATCACGCCGGGCAGACCAGCGCCCAGGGGCATTGGCGCCAGGTGCTGGCAGGCCAGGTATTTCTCGACCGTCAGGCCGCGGCCATTGGCCTTGGCGAGCGGATGTTTCTCGCTGACCAGGCACACCACCTCGTCGCTGAGCAGGCGGCCCAGGTGCAGCTCGGCCGGTGGCTCCAGCCAGTTGCCTATCACCAGGTCTACCTCGCCCCGGGCCAGGCTGGCGCGGTAGTCGTATTCGGCCGAAAGGGGCTGCAGGTCCAGCTGCACGCCGGGTGAGAGCCGCTGCAGATGCGCTACCAGCTCGGGCAGGAACAGCGGGTCGAGATAGTCACTGGCAGCAACCCTCAGCCGCAGCGAGGCGGTGGAAGGATCGAAGCCACTCTTGCGGCGGCGCTCGCCGAACAGCTCGTCGGCATCCTGCAAAAGTCGCTCGGCCGGCGCCAGCAGCTCCAGCGCCGTGGCCGTGGGCGCCATGCCAGCACCGCTGCGCACCAGCAGCGCGTCTCCGGTGAGCGCGCGCAGCCGTTTCAGCTGGGCGCTGACGGCGGGCTGGGTCATGTGCAGTCGCATCGCGGCCCGGGAGACGCTGCGCTCGGTGATCACGGTATGCAGGACACGGACGAGTTGAAGCTCGATCTTGTCGAAAGCGGAGCGCAGGCTCATACCAGTTCGTTCATGTCAACCATGATCGAGATGGTATAGCCAGAGCTTGCGCTTGGCGTTAAGGTCGCGCGATGAATTCTGTTGAGCCTCGCGCGATCCACTTCTTCCATCGCGGCGCCATCCAGTCGGTGGCAAGCCTGCCAACCACCACCACGGTGCTGCAGTACCTGCGCGACCATGCCCATTGCACCGGCACCAAGGAAGGCTGCGCCGAGGGCGACTGCGGCGCCTGCACGGTGCTGGTCGGCGAACTGGACGCCCAGGGCGAGCTGCAGCTCTCCAACGTCAATGCCTGCACACAGTTCCTGCCCACGCTGGATGGCAAGGCACTCCTGACGGTCGAAGACCTGGGCGGCCCCGAGAACCTGAGCCCGGTGCAGCAGGCCCTGGTGGAGTGCCACGGCTCGCAATGCGGCTTCTGCACGCCCGGCTTCGTGATGACGCTGCAGGCCTGCTACGAACGCCACGGTGAAGCCGGCACCCGCCCCAGCCGCCAGGAGCTGGCCGACGATCTGGCCGGCAACCTCTGCCGTTGCACCGGCTACCGGCCCATCCTCGATGCCGGTGAGCGCATGTTCGAGCTGCCGGCCCGGCATCTGCAGCGAGCGCCGATTGCGGCTGCGCTGAAGTCGCTGCAGGTCAGCCCTGGCCTCCACTATGAAGCGCCGAACCCGGCCTTTGCTGGTCGCATCGACAGCTTCGATGCGCCACGCACGGTCGCCGAACTGGCCGCCTTGCGTGAAGCCAAGCCGCAGGCGCGCTTGCTCGCCGGTTCAACCGATATAGGCCTCTGGATGAACAAGCAGTTCCGCGATGTCGGCGACCTGATCCATGTCGGCGCTGTTGCAGAGTTGCGGGCGATCCGGCCCGAACCCTTCGACGATCGGCCGGGTCTGTGGATAGGTGCCGCTGCAACGCTGGAAGAAGGCTGGTCCGCCATCACCGAGGCCATACCGGCCTACCGCGAGCTGTGGCTGCGCTTTGCCTCACCGCCGGTGCGCCAGGCCGGCACGCTGGGCGGCAACGTTGCCAACGGCTCTCCCATCGGGGACGCAGCGCCGGCCTTGATGGCCCTGGGCGCCAAGGTGATCCTGCGCAAGGGAGAACAGCAACGCGCCCTGCTGCTGGAGGACTTCTATCTCGACTACATGAAGAACGCGCTGCAGCCGGGCGAATTCCTCGAAGCCATCCATCTGCCGCTGCCCGATGCCCACACGACAGTGCGCGGCTACAAGATCGCCAAGCGCTACGACAGCGACATCTCGGCCGTCTGCGCCGGTTTGTCACTCACGGTTGATCCGGCCACCCGCGAGGTGCATGCGGCCCGCTTCGCCTTTGGCGGCATGGCGGCCACGGTGCGGCGCGCGGCGCAGGCCGAATGCGCGGTTGTCGGCCAGGCCTGGAGCGAAGCCACGGCGCGCGCGGCCGCTGAAGCATTGACGCGCGACTTCACCCCACTCTCCGACATGCGCGCCAGCGCGGCCTATCGCATGAAGGTGGCGCAAAACCTGTTCCAGCGCCTGTGGCTGGAGACCCGGCCCGAGCTGGCACTGGCGCCAAGACATGCCAGCGTCTGGCAGGCCGTTTCGTTTGATCGGAGCCCGGCATGAACAAGCCGATCGATCTCCCGCAAGTGGTGGGCCGCAGCCAGGCCCACGAATCCGCGGCCCTGCATGTCAGTGGGCAGGCCAGCTACACCGACGACATCGCCGAAGTGCAAGGCACTTTGCATGCGGCGCTGGGCCTCTCGCCCGTCGCTCACGGCAAGCTGCTGGGCATCGACATCGAGCTGTTGAAGCAGCAGCCCGGCGTGGTGGCCGTGCTGACGGCCGAAGACATCGCGGGCGAGAACAACTGCGGCCCCCTGATCCATGACGACCCCATCCTCGCCGATGGCGACCTGCGCTACCTCGGCCAGCCGGTGTTCGCCATCGTCGCGACCGACCGCGAGTTGGCGCGGCGTGCAGCGAGCCTCGCCAGGTCGGCCATCAGGTACGAGGCGCTGGAGCCGGTTCTGACCGCCAGGACAGCGCACGCACTCGGGCAGTACGTGCTGCCGCCGATGCACCTGAACCGCGGCGATGCCGAGGCTGCGATTGCCACGGCACCGCACCGCCTGCAAGGCGAATGGGCGGTCGGTGGCCAGGAGCAGTTCTATCTGGAGGGCCAGATCAGCTATGCCCTGCCACAGGACGGCCAGGCACTGCTAGTTCATTGCTCGACCCAGCATCCGAGCGAAATGCAGCAGCTCATCGCGCACGCGCTGCATTGGCAGGCGCATCAGGTGCAGGTGCAGTGCCGGCGCATGGGTGGCGGCTTCGGCGGCAAGGAATCGCAGTCAGCCCTGTTCGCCTGCGTGGCGGCCATCGCCGCGATGCGGCTCCGCCGCCCGGTGAAGCTGCGGCTGGACCGCGATGACGACTTCATGATCACCGGCCGCCGCCACGGCTTCGACTACAGCTGGGAGGTGGGCTACGACGACGAAGGCCACATTCTTGGCGCGGAGGTCGATCTGATTTCCAACGCCGGCCATTCGGCCGACCTGTCGGCGCCGGTGATGGCGCGCGCGCTGTGCCATTTCGACAATGCTTACTGGCTGCCCAATGTCTCGCTGCACGGCTTCTGCGCCAAGACGAACACGCAGAGCAACACCGCCTTCCGCGGCTTCGGCGGGCCGCAGGGTGCACTGGCCATCGAGATGATCATGGACTCCGTGGCGCGCCGACTCGGGCTGGACCCCCTGCTCGTGCGCCAGCGCAACTTCTACAGCGCCGAGGGTGGCCGCGATGTGGCGCCTTATGGCCAGCAGGTCGAAGACATCCTGGCGCAGCCGCTGACCGATCAGTTGATCGCCAGCAGCGACTACCACGCCCGTCGCGCCGAGATCGCTGCCTTCAATGCGACAAGCCCGGTCTTGAAGAAGGGCCTGGCGCTCACGCCGGTGAAGTTCGGCATCTCGTTCAACGTGGTGCACCTGAACCAGGCCGGCGCCCTCGTGCATGTCTACACCGATGGCTCGGTGCTGGTGAATCACGGCGGCACCGAGATGGGCCAGGGGCTCAACACCAAGGTGGCCCAGGTGGTGGCGCATGAGCTGGGCATCGCCTTCGAGCAGGTGCGCTGCTCGGCCACAGACACGAGCAAGGTCGCCAACACATCGGCCACAGCGGCTTCCACGGGAACGGACCTCAACGGCCGAGCCGCGCAAGACGCGGCGCGCAAGATCAAGCTGCGTCTGGCCGAGCTGGCAGCGCAGCTGCTGGACTGTCCATTGGCAGAGCTGCAGTTCAGCGGCGGCCAGGTGCATGGCGGCGGCAGTGCCATCAGCTTCAACGAACTGGTGAGCAAGGCCTACCTGCAGCGCATCCAGCTCTGGAGCGATGGCTTCTACGCCACGCCCGGCCTGCACTGGGACCGCGCCAAGCTGAAGGGCCACCCCTTCTACTACTACGCCTGGGGCGCCGCCGTGGCCGAAGTGCTGGTGGACACGTTGACGGGAGAGAGCCGGGTCGTGCGTGCCGACGTGCTGCATGACGCCGGCCAGTCGCTGAACCCGGCGCTGGACATCGGCCAGGTCGAGGGCGCCTTCGTGCAGGGCATGGGCTGGCTGACCATGGAAGAGTTGGTTTGGCATCCCAGGACCGGCGCGCTCAGCACCCACGCGCCGAGCACCTACAAGATTCCTACAGCCAACGACAGCCCGCCCGACTTCCGTGTCGCACTGTTCGACCACCCGAACCATGCCGACAGCATCCACCGCTCCAAGGCCCTGGGCGAGCCGCCACTCTTGCTGCCCTTCTCGGTGCTGATGGCGATCAAGGATGCGGTGGCGAGCTGCGGCGGCAGGTATTGCGACCCGGCTCTGCGTGCGCCGGCTACAGCGCAAGCCGTGCTGGATGCGTTGACAGTCCTTACCCCAGCAGCCTGATCGCAGCGGCGCCGATACCATCGACAGCATGCGTGCATACACCCTGCTCCTTCCGCTGCTGATGCTTGTCGTCGGCAACACTGCCCTGGCCCAGGACGGCAGCTTGCGCGAGAGGCTGCGCGAGCGAATGCAGAACCGGCAGGCGGACAAGCAAGCGACTGAAACACGCTCGCCGACAAGCGCCCTGACCGCCGGCACACACACGCTCAGCCTGCAGCACGCAGGCGCCCAGCGCACCTACATCGTCCACATTCCAAGATCGCTACCCGCCACTCAGGCCGCGCCCTTGCTCGTGGCCCTGCACGGCGGCGGCGGCAATATGCGATTCCAGGCAGACGACGAGAACTATGGGCTGATCACGAAGTCGGAGCAGGCCGGCTTCATCGCCGTCTTCCCGAACGGCTACAGCCGCATGCCCGGTGGCGGCCTCGCCACCTGGAATGCCGGCAACTGCTGCGCCCAGGCGCGCGACAAGGGCAGCGACGACGTCGGCTTCATCCGCGCCCTGCTGGCCGATGTGCAGCAGCGCGCCAGCATCGACCCGCAGCGCATCTATGCCACCGGCATGTCCAACGGCGGCATGATGGCCCACCGCCTCGCCTGCGAGGCCACGGACCTGTTCGCCGCCATCGCCAGCGTGGCCGGCACCGACAACACGCGCAGCTGCAAGCCCTCGCGCCCCATCCCCGTGCTCATCATCCATGCCCGCAACGACGACCACGTGCTGTACGAGGGCGGCGCCGGCGACAAGGCCTTCAAGGACAAGTCGCAGGTCACCGACTTCACCTCCGTGCCCGAGACCGCGCGGCGCTGGATGCAGCGCAACCAGTGCAGCGCCAGTGCACCGGCCGAGATCACGCTGCAGGTGCAAGGCGCCCGCTGCGAGCGCCATGTCGCAGCCTGCGCAAACAGCGCTGTGGTGGAGGTTTGCACCACCGAGACCGGCGGCCATTCCTGGCCGGGCGCCGGCAAGGTGCGGCGCGGCAAGGAAGGCGCCTCGCAGGCGCTGTCGGCCAACGACCGGATGTGGGACTTCTTCCATCCAGTCAGTGGGCCGCAAAGACTAGGCGGCCCACCGCCCGCGCCCTCAGTGCTTGTGCTCGGCCGCCTGCTCCGGCTTCCTGGCGGCGGCATTGATAGCACGGACCTCGGCGCTCACCTCCACCGTCTGGCGCTTGCCTGACTTGTCTTCGAAAACCAGCGACAGCGGCAGCTTGCTGCCCGCAGTCATCGCCTGCGTGAGGCCCATCAGCATCACGTGATAACCCCCCGGCTTGAGCTCGACCGTCTTGCCGGCCGGCAGGTCAAGGGCCTGGATTTGGCGCATCTTCATCACGCTGCCTTCCATGGCCATCTCATGCACCTCGACCATGGGCACGGCCGGCGAGCTGGCCGAGACCAGGCGCAGGTCGGACGCAGCGGTCAGCTTCATGAAGGCACCGGTGGCCTTCTGCTGCGCCACCGTGGCGCGCACCCAGGCGTCCTGCACCTGGACTTGCGCTTGAGCTGCCAGCGAGCACAGCGAGGCCGCCAGGGCCAGCAGCGCGAGTCGGGTCTTGTTCTGGGTCATCATCATCAACTCCTTCAATGAACAGTGGTGGGAACGGGATAGTGAATCGGCTCAGGTGGCGAGCAGCAGGCGCACATCGTCGGCCACCTCGGCCGCGGGCGCCTCGTGTTTGATCAACACACGCAGCCGCCCTTGCGGATCAAATACGTAGCTCTGCGTCGAGTGGTCCATGGTGTAGCTGGCGCCGGTGGGCACTTTCTTGTAGTAGATCTTGAACTCCGCCGCCGTGTAGGCGGTGCGGTCGGCATTGGCATACAGGCCGAGAAAGCTCGGATGGAAGGCCGCCGTGTAGGCCCGCAGCAGCTCGGATGTGTCGCGCTCCGGGTCTATGGTCATGAACAGCACCTGCAAGCGCTCGGCTTGATCGCCAAGCAGCTCGCGCACCGCCGCTGCGCGGGTCAGCGCCGTGGGGCAGATATCCGGGCATTGCGTGAAACCGAAGAACAGCAGCACGGCTTGGCCGCGAAAGTCCGCCAACCTGACCTTGCGGCCATCGGCCGCCATCACCTCGAAGTCACGGCCGTAGGGCGCGCCTGTCATGTCGATGCCATGAAAGCGCGGGCCGTCGCGCTGACAGGCTGCCAGCGGCGCAGCGAGCAGCGAGAGCACGTGGCGGCGGCGCATTCAGTGCCCCTTTGGGTGCGCGGCCTGCGCATCCATCTTCACGAGACGGTCACCGCCACGCACGGCGACGCGCCAGGGGCCCTTGTGCCGCAGCCGCCGCCAGCCCAGCACCACGCCGGTGAGCGAGAGGGCGAGGCCGGCCAGGCTGAAGCCCAGCATCCAGGCGTCCCAGGCGGGACGGGCGTTGAGGAACTGCGGCAGGTCGAAGCTGTGCAGGAAGGCGAACAGCCAGCGCTCGCTGCGCTGGTGGGCATTGCTGAGCTGCACGATGGCACCGGTGGCCGGGTCGATCACGACCCAATGCGATTGCGCGTCGTCCAGGCGCAGGCGCAGGGCCGGCAGCGGCCGCTCGCGCTGGCCGGTCATCGTGTGGTGGTCGCGGCCGTAGTAGTAGGTGTCGAACTCGCGCAGCCATTGCTGCTCGACCACGCGGGCGCCGGGCAGCAGGCGCTCGGCCGTGGCCACCAGGCTGGCGGTGGGCCAGTCGGGCAGACGCCGGCCTTGTGCATCGACGATGAACTGGCCAGCAACGGTCTGCACCAGCACCACCGGCTGGCCCGCCACGCGGCGCCACTCGAGGCTGCGCGGCTGCTCGCCGTCGGTGGCCAGCTGCGTGAGCACGGTGGCCGCCGAGGGCGCCTCGGCCGCGTTCAGCGGGCCGCCCGCAAAGGCGATGCGGTCGGGCTTGGGCCCGGGCGCCTCGAACACTTTCCAGGGGTTCATCGAGAACAGGCCGCTCAGCACCCAGGTCAGCGCCAGCAGGCCGCCGACCAGGCCGAGGATGTGATGCCAGCGCGCCAGCACCCCGCGATAGGGCGAGCGCGAGCCGCTCTTGTAGCGGCCCCTGAAACGCCAGCGCCAGATACCGACGACCAGGCCGCTCAGGCCCAGCACGCCGCCGGCCACCGACAGCCAGATCACGATGTCGGTCCACCAGGCGTTCAGCGCCCCGCCCCGGAAGATGTAGAGCCAGTGCAGCCAGGCGCCGACCCAGCCCCAGCTGCGCTCGGTGAACGTGGCGTCGCGCACCACCTCACCGGTCGTGCTGCTGACGTAGAGCCAGCGCCGCTCTTCGTCCTCCACCGCTAGGCGATAGAGCGGCCGATGGCCATCGAGCGCGCGCGAATGGGTCCAGGCGTCTTCGTCATCCTGACCCATCAGGCTGACCGCCGAGCCCTGCGCGAAATGCGAGGCCGAGCGCAGGGCATCGTCCGGGCTCACCGCAGCGATGCGCTGGCCGGTGCGTGCATCGACCGCCACATGACGCTTGCGCCCGTCGCTGAACAGGTAGCGCGGTTGGCCGGCCACGCTGCTCAGCCGCCACTGGCTGGCCTTCTCGAAGCCTGAGGCCTTCAGCGCCTCGGGCAGCGGCACGCAGCAGCCCGCCGACTGCAACACCGGCAGGCCACGCAGTTGCTCCTCCGGTGTGAGCTTGGGATAGCCCACATAGAGCATCACCATGCCCGAGAGGAACCACAGAGCCATCACCAGGCACAGCGCGATGCCGGCCCAGCGGTGCAGCAGATAGAGCCATCGCTTCATGGCCATCATGTTCAAAAGCGCAGGTCCAGCGCGGCGCTGACGCTGCGCGGCGCGCCCATATAGGGCAGGCTGCTGCTCAGGCTCGCGACGTAGCGCTTGTCGGTGGCGTTGTCGACGCGGACGCGGGCGCTGATCTGCGGCGTGAGGCGCAGCACGGCGCTGAAGCCGAGGAGTTGGTAGCCCTCGTCCCAGACCGTATTGGCGGTGTTGGCATAGCGCTTGCCGACGTAGCGCCAGTCGGCGCCCAGCGTCAGTGCCTCGCTCGGGCGCCAGTCGGCCGTCAGGCCGGCCACGACGGCGGGCACGTTGGCAGGCTGGTTGCCGGCCCGCGACACGGTGCTGGTGCCGACCGTCTCGACGAAGTTGTCGTAGCGCGCGCGGGTGTAGCTCCACTGCGTACCCAGCGTCCATTGCGCGCTGCTGCGCCATTGCGCGCTGAGTTCCACGCCTTGGCTGCTCTGCGCGCCCACCGGGATGACCTTGGTGCGGTCGTTGGGGTCGGTGATGGAGAGGTTCTTGCGCGTGATGTCGTAGAGCGCGAGCGTGGCCCAGCCGCGGCCCTGGTCGAAGCCGAGCTTGCTGCCGAGTTCCACCTGCCGTCCCTTGGTCAGGTCGAAATCGCGTAGCGCGCTGAAGCCGGCCGTGGCGAGCAGGCCCGACGGCGGATCGGCGGCCGTGCTGGCCTGGGCGTAAACCTGCCAGTCCTTGGACAGGTCCTTCACCAGGCCGAGGCGGCCGGTCACCGGCTTGAACTGCGTGCTGAACAGGGCCGGGTTGGTAGTCGTGACCGCGCGGTGGTTGCGCACGTCCAGCCCGATGCGGTCGGCCCGCAGCGCGCTGACCAGGGCCCAGCCCTCGCCCAGCTCAGTGCGGTTCTCCGCAAACAGGGCGACCGTGTGCAGCAGGTTGGTGGCGCCCGGCGTGTAGGTCTTGCTGACGCCCGGCGTCTGCAGGAAGAAGGTGTCGCGCGGGGTGTAGGGGTCGGTCAGGTCGAAGGGGCCGTTGACCGAGAGGGGGAAGCGGGTCTGCTCGTTGTAGCTCCAGTCCCAGCCCAGGGCGAAGTCTGAGCGCCGGCCGGCGATCTTTGTCGCATGGCTCAGCTCGGCGCGGCTGCCGATGACCTGCTGGTCATGGCGCTGCAAGAGCGCGCTGGAGCGCTCGACCTGCGTGTTGTTGTTCTTGAAGGTGTAGACCTCGACGTTGTCGTAGTCGCGCAGCGCTTCGTAGTGGTACAGCGTGTGCGTGAAGCGGGTCTGTGGCGAGAGCTGCCAATCCAGCAGCGAGCGTGCCCAGGTCACGTCCTGCTCGTAGCGAGCATCGATCACGTTGTAGTTCTTGCCGTAGGTGCCGGAGTCAAAGGCGAGCTGGCCGCTGACGCTGCCGTCGGCCGCGCGCAGCATCGGCGTGCCCCAGTAGGGCTGCGTGACCTTTTCATGCTGGCGCTCGACGGCCAGCGTGTGCGTGAGGCCGGTAGCCAGCGGCAAGCGCCAGGAGGCCGAGGCCTGCCAGGCGTCGCGGTCGCGGCCCTGAGTCCAGAACGCCCCGCTGCTGCGGTTCAGCTC
This sequence comes from Paucibacter sp. JuS9, assembly GCF_044043925.2. NCBI lineage: Bacteria > Pseudomonadati > Pseudomonadota > Betaproteobacteria > Burkholderiales > Sphaerotilaceae > Roseateles > Paucibacter sp. JuS9. The sequence continues at coordinate 574,181 of NZ_CP194172.1, read as the reverse complement.
CACACGTAGCACCGAGCCGGCGAGGCTGCGCTGCAGGCTGGCGGCGGCCTGCGACTTGTCGCCCACGCCCAGCCACAGGCGGGAAATGTCGCCGCTGGTGTCAGCGATCTTGGTGATCACGTTGATCGTGCCGCCCACGGCGCCCGAGCCGTTCAGGAAGCTCGAGGGGCCTCCGAGGGCCTCCAGGCGTTCGACGATCCAGCTGTCCACCGGCCGCGCGGCAATGGCGTCGTACTGCACGCTGATGCCGTTGTAGAGCTGGGCCAGCGAGCCCGATCCAAAGCCTCGATAAAACACGCTGCCGGCGGAGCCCGGTGGGTCGGCGAAGACCACGCCGGGCACGCTCTTCAAAATGTCCTGCGTGTTGGCGGCGCCGCGCAGTTCGATGGTCTCGCGGTCGATCACGGTCAGGCTGGCGGGCGTTTCCTTCAGGCTCAAGGCGAGGCGTGAGCTGCTGGCGGCCTTGGTGTAGCGGTCGCTCGCGGCGGCCGTACCGCTGACGGTCACACGGTCAAGCTGGCTGGGCTCGGCGCTGCCAGCGGTCTGGGCGAAGGCGCTCGTGGCCAGCAAGGAGATCAGGGCCAGGGAAATGGGGGTCAGGGCTTGCATCTTGGGCATCTGGGGTCTTGTCATCGGGAACAGAAAACACGAAGCAGGCCCGCGGAAGCGGAGGCGCTCGGGGCATGCTTGAACGGGTGGCTGGGCTGGCCGAGCCCAGCGGGCTAGGTGGCGAGGTCCGGCGCGGCCGAGGGCGCGCGCTGCTCGAGCAGGCAGCGCTGGCAGGCGTCGAGGCCCGGCGTGGCGGGCTTCGCGACACGGGTGGCACCGGTCAGCGTGAGCATGGCGGCCAGGGCGGCCGACACGATCACGGCCGGGCCGAGCAAGGCGCGGCGCGCCGAAGCGACTTCCTGCCAGTAGAAGTCATGGTCGATCAGGGACATGGTGAGACTCCGTGAGGCCCGCGCGCCAGCAGAAGCTGGCGGCGCAGACGAACGAGGAAATGACGCTGGCGGCGCAGGTGTGCGCGCTCAGCGACCGTCGTCGGGACTCAGGAGCTCAGCGGAGGGGCACGCGGCTGGGCGGTGGCCCAGGCATGCAGGGTGCGCGGGGCGAGCAGGAAGAGCTCGGGCACCTCGAAAGTCAGCGGCAGCAAGGCCGGCTCGGCCGTCGCCGCAGGCGGCAGGCCTAGCACGTCTACATGCAGGGCGCAGTAAGGGCAGTGGCCGTAGACATGCAGGCCAGAATCGGCCGGGCCCGGCTTGGCACGCGTCTCGCCATCGGCGATGCGCACCAGCTTGGCGCCGGTGACCGAGCAGATCTCGGTCCAGCCGTCCGGCACATCGCTTTGCACGGCATGCGAGATCGCAGGCGCGAGCGCGGTCAACAGGATGGCACAACAGGCCAGCCAGGAGATCAACGCACGCAGGGAGCGACTCAGACGCATGGCGGCATTCTAGTCATGGCTCAAAGTCGGGCTGTTGACCAACGTCAGGCGATCATCTTGATCATCTTGAATTGGCTCGGGGAACAAGATCCCAAGACCGCCCGGCCCTGCACATCCCCCCCCCCCGCCCTCGCTCAACGAAATGGTGCTGGGCAAGAAGGCAGCCATCGCGGCCTGGAGCCACCAAGTAGTAGTGGCTGGCTCAGTCGGGAATGCAGGTTGCGAAGGGGTTGTCGATCGTGCCGCCGAGGTAGTAGCCCGGTGGGCAGGTGTAGATGGTTCGGCCCTTGACACTGCGGCGTTGAACCTCGGCCTGGCATGCGGGGCTGGCATTGCATTCGGCAATGATCCGTTGGCGCTCCCTCGCATGCAGGGCCAAGCTCTCAGCGACAGTCATCATGCCGGGGCTGGGCAGATTGCCGAATCGGATGTCGCCCACGCTCGAAACGTACTGGTACTTGCGCGTGCTGAAGCTGCAACCCTTGGGCGCCGGGTTCTGCCTGAAGGCGCGTTCGATATCGCTGGCCTTGCCCAGCAGCAGCGCAATGTCATCCTTCTTGCAAAACAGGATGCCGGCATCCACATCGGATTCGCACACCGGGCCGCGCCTCTCTGCCTTGAAGAAGGCCTTGGCGACGAACACCTTGGTGTAGAACTCTTCACTGTCAATGCAGCCCGGCTCCGTGGCCGATATGGGGAGCTTGGCTGCCGTGGCCTTGAGCATGATGAAGCGCTTGTTGCCGCATTGCGTACTGGTGGCCCGAACCGCTTGGGCCTGAACCCAGGTGGGGCTGTCTGCCCAGGCGGCGGAGCTTGCGGTGAACGCAGCAGCGCAGACGCTTGCTCCGATGAGCAGCGCTGGCATTCGGCACAAAGTCATCGCGAGCCTCCAATCAAACGGGGGCGTTGATCCTGTTGAACCTTTACTGGCCGGCACATCAAGCTGGGGCGCATGAATCGTCGCCATCGGCGGCTCCGAACAGTTCAGCGCGCCGCTGCCGAAGTCGCATGCCTTGAAATCATCCGCCATGATGGAATTCAAGCGATTCGATTCAGCGCGAGCGCTGCGAATGCAGGGAGACTGTACGCTGACAGCTCCCAGCCCCGTCTGCCATTCCATCAGTTCAAAGGAGAAAGCCATGGGCTACGTCGATGGATTCGTCGCTTCCGTTCCCACCGCCCGACGGGCCGACTTCGTGGCCCATGCGCAGGCCATGGGCCAGATGTTCAAGGAGCATGGGGCGATCAGCGTGGTGGACTGCTGGGGAGACGATGTGCCCGAAGGCAAACTCACATCCTTCCCGATGGCTGTCCAGTGCAAGCCGGACGAGACGGTCGTGTTCTCCTGGATCAACTGGCCTTCGCGTCAGACACGCGACGAGGCCTGGCAAAAGATGATGGCCGATCCGCGCATGCAGAACGCCGCCGAGCCACCCTTCGACGGCAAGCGGCTGATTTATGGTGGCTTTGCGGTCGTCTCTACCGTCTAGCTCAGCGGCGGAGCTCGACCGGGCGAGCAGGTACCGTCATTCGGCAGCCGCAGGCTCGCTTTCCGTGTGCCGGTCGGGCTCCGTGGTGCGGAGAATCTCGCCAAGAATGGACGTGGCATAGGTCCCGGCCGGCAGGGAAAAGTTCAGCACCAGCTGGTTGGCTTGCGGCCATTCCCACGACATGTCCACCGGGCTTGCCACCAGCGAACGACGCTCCTGGTCCAGGCCGGCATGCTCCATGCCATCGCACAACACGGCATGACGTTCAGCCACGCTGTTCTCCAGGGCCTGTGCTTGCTCGGTGGTGATGACGCGGCCCCGGCCCCAAAGCGGCCCGGTGGGCCGACCCGCCTCATCCATCACGTCACCGGGCAAGCTCTTGCCCCAGAGCCCCTGCTCGATTCGCAGCGCCAGCACTTCATTGAAGACAAAGGAGCGCACTGCCGACAGGTAGATGCCCTTCTTCTTCGGGTTGCGCACGCGGATCTCGCGCGCCAGCATGGCCCGTCCCTGCTCGACATTGCCACCATCAAAGCCAAATCGCTGGGCGCCGAAGTAGTTGGGCGCGCCCTGCGCCGCAACAGCCTGGAGATTGGCCTCGACGGCGGCCATGACTGCATTGGCACCGGCACCGGCGTCGCCGCTCAGGTCACGCAGCACGATGCGGAATCGATTGCCCTGCAGGTCACCGGGGCGCAGCTTCTTCACGTGCCGGCTCTGGCTCACCACCTTGAACTCCGGATGCTGAAGCTGGGTCAGGTCGAGCGCCTCGCCCTTCGGCCGATAGATGCTGAACCACTGACGGGTAATGGCGTAGCGGTCCTTGAGGCCGGCATAGCCCACGTCCCATTCCTGCACGCCGGCGGCCAGCGCCAGTTCCTGGGCGACGAAGGCGGTATTGGCGCCGTTCTTTTCGATCTCCAGCCAGATGTGTTCGCCCTCACCGCAGGGCTGCTGCAGCGGCAGTTCCGTCACGATGAAATCTTCGTTCAGCAACTTCAGCGTGGCGCTGGCGCCGCTGGCCGGATAGGCGTGGGGCCATTGCGGCAGGCTGGTGTGGTGGGCGTCGGTCATTGGGGGGCTGGCGATTGCAGCAGTAGTTTGCGGACAGGCTGTATAGCCACACTGGGCAAGCCCAGGCCGCGATTCTCTCCCCAGGCTGATGCCCGCCAGGTGTCAACAACAGCACCGCCACTGGAGCAGCACTGGATCGAAGGTCCGCGAAGCCCGAAGCCGCGTCATCGCGGTCTTGCCGTACAGCCCTTGCATCATCAGCTCGCGTGTCGTATGATGCGCATCATGCGTAAACCAACCATCAGCGCCCGAGCCGCAGCCAAGGAAGCGTCCCACGAGCGCATCGTGCAGGCTGCCGCACGCGCCATCCGGCGCAGCGGCTACGACGGCACCGGTGTGGCCGACATCATGAAGGAGGCGGGCCTGACGCATGGCGCCTTCTACGCCCACTTCGACTCCCGCGAGGCCATGCTCGCCGAGGCGGCGGACCGCGCAGGCGCGGAGTCCAACGATTTCGGTGCCCGTGTGGTTGCCGCCGCGCCCGCCGAGCAGGCGCTCCAGGCCCTGATGCAGGCCTACCTCTCCAAGGAACACCTCGCCGGTATCGAGACGGGTTGCCCGGTGGCGGCCCTCGGGTCCGAGATGCCGCGCCAAGCGCCTGAAGTGCGTCGTGCGGCCACCCGCCGCATCAAGGAAATGATCGATCTGGTCGCACGCCAGGCGCCGGATTGGGGACAGCCAGGCGCCCACGACCGCGCCTTGGTGACCGTGGCCACCATGGTGGGTACCCTGATGCTGGCCCGCGCGGTCGACGATGCTGCGTTGTCGGACTCGCTGTGCACGGCGGCCTTGAAGCGCCTGGATTCGTCTGGGGCGTGAGCGCATTGCCCCCTTTTTTTGCATTTATATATGATGATCATCATGCAAACATCCCTTTCAAGCGCCGCTGCTGGCTGGGGTTCTGAATCTGGCGGCAACAAGGAAATGCAGCAATGAAAGCCTTCATCGTTGATCGCTACAGCAAGAACCAGCCTCTGCGGGCTGGCGATGTGCCCGAGCCGGAACTGCGCCCCGACGAGGTCTTGATCCAGGTCCACGCGGCCGCCGTCAACCTGATCGACGTGAAGGTTCGCAACGGCGAGTTCAAGCTCATCCTGCCGTACCGCACCCCCTTCATCCTCGGGCACGACGTGGCCGGCGTGGTGGCTCGTGTCGGCCCCCGTGTCAGCCAGTTCAAGGTAGGCGACGCGGTCTATGCCCGGCCCCGCGACCTGCGCATCGGGACCTTCGCGGAATTCGTGGCGGCCAGTGAAGACACCGTGGCACTCAAGCCCCGGAACATCAGCATGGAGGAAGCCGCCTCCATCCCCTTGGTCGGCTTGACGGCATGGCAGGCCCTGGTCGAGAGGGCCCAACTCCGCAAGGGTCAGAAGGTCTTCATCCAGGCGGGCTCCGGCGGCGTCGGAACATTTGCGATCCAGCTGGCCAAGCACCTGGGCGCCACGGTGGCCACCACCACAAGCACGGGGAACGTCGCGCTGGTCAAGGGCCTGGGCGCCGATGTCGTCGTCGACTACAAGAAGGAAGCGTTCGAAGCGCAGCTGCGCGACTACGACGTGGTGCTGAACAGCCAGGACGAAAAGACATTGAAGAAGTCGCTGGGCGTGCTCAAGCCTGGCGGCCACCTCATCTCGATCTCCGGGCCGCCCGACCCGCAATTCGCCGAAGACAGCAAGGCCCCGTGGTTCGTCGCGCAGGTCATGCGCGCCCTCAGCTTCAGCGTTCGCCGCCTGGCCCAGCGCCTAAAGGTCCACTACAGCTTCCTGTTCATGAAGGGCAGCGGCAGCCAGCTGAAGCAGATCGCGCAGCTGATCGAGTCCGGCGCCATCCGCCCGGTGGTCGACAAGGTCTTCCCCTTCGAAGCCACCAACGAAGCCCTGGCCTATGTCGAAAGCGGCCGCGCCAAGGGCAAGGTCGTCATCAAGATTCGCTGAGTCCTTGATCCCTTGATCCCTTGGGGCCGACCGCCCTGGCACGCCCGTAAATATGACGACCGTCATACGAATACTCAACCCACTCTCAGGAGCCTCCCATGAACATTGAAAACGCCGTCGTCCTCGTCACCGGTGCCAATCGCGGCATCGGCCTCGCCTTTGCCCGCGAACTGCTGGCACGCGGCGCCCGCAAGGTCTACGCCGCCGCGCGCGACCCCGCCACCGTGAGCTTGCCGGGCGTCCAGGCCCTGAGGCTCGATGTCACCAAGCCCGAAGAAATCGCGGCTGCGGCACGGGAGGCGGCCGACGTGACCCTGGTCATCAACAACGCCGGGATTGCCCAGCCCGGCGGCTTTCTCGCCGAGGACAGCGAAGCGGTGGCCCGCCGCATCTTCGAAACCAACTTCTTCGGCGTGCTGAACATGAGCAAGGCCTTCGCGCCTGTGCTCAAGGCCAATGGCGGCGGCGCGCTGCTCAATGTGCTGTCCGTGGCCTCCTGGGTGAACGGCGGCGAGCTGGCCGCGTACTCGGCCAGCAAGTCGGCTGCCTGGGCCCTGACCAATGCCTTGCGCCACGAGCTGGCAGGCCAGAAGACCCAGGTGCTGGGCCTGCACATGGCCTATGTCGACACCGATCTCACGCGCGGCTTCGAGGTCGCGAAAAGCAGCGCTGAAGAAATCGTTCAGCGTGCCCTGGACGGCTTGGCGGCAGGCGCCGACGAGGTGCTGGCCGACGCACTCACCCAGCAGGTCAGGCAAGGCCTGACCGCGCCGCGCCCGGTCTACCTGCCCCAGGCTCAGTGATACGACGTCGTTCAACCCAGCCATCCACAAAAAAGCCCGACATGCTCTTCACCGCACTCTCCGCGCCCTCCCTGCCCTTGCGCAACCGCATCGTGATGGCCCCCATGACCCGAAGCCGCGCCGTCGAGCACAACATGCCGAACGCCCTGATGGCCGAGTACTACGGCCAACGGGCCACGGCCGGCCTGATCGTCACCGAGGGCACCTCGCCGTCGCCCGACGGCCTGGGCTATGCCCGGATTCCCGGCCTGTTCAACGCGGCTCATGTGCAGGCCTGGAAGATGGTGACGGACGCCGTGCATGCCAAGGGCGGCAAGATCTTCGTGCAACTGATGCACACCGGGCGCGTGGCCCACGTGGCCAACCTGCCCGCAGGTGCCGAGGTGGTCGGGCCGACCGGCGACGTATGCCCTGGCGAGATGCACACCGATACGCTGGGCATGCAGCCGCACAGTGCGCCCCGTGCCATGACGACGGACGACATCGACCACGCGGTGGCGGCGTACGCCCGGTCGGCACAATTGGCCATCGAGGCCGGGTTCGACGGTGTCGAACTGCACGCGGCCAACGGCTACCTGATCGAGCAGTTCCTGAATGCCAACGTGAACCGACGCAGCGATGCGTATGGAGTGGGGATCCAGGGCCGCAACCGCTTCGCGCTGGAAGTTGTGCGTGCCACCGTGGCCGCCATTGGGGCAGACCGCGTGGGCATTCGCCTGTCGCCCTACGGTGTGTTCAACGGCACCGGCGCCTACCCCGATGTCGAGGCGCAATACGAGGCCCTCACCGAAGCCTTGGCACAGGTCGGCATCCTGTACGTCCACCTGCTGGACCACTCCGCCATGGGTGCCCCTCCGGTGCCCGCCGAACTGAAGCTGCGCCTGCGCAGCACGTTCAAGGGGGTGTTCATCCTGGCCGGCGGCTTCGACCGGGCCGGTGCCGAGCGAGCGCTCGAGGCCGGCCACGCCGACCTGATCGCCTTTGCCCGCCACTTCATCGCCAACCCCGATCTGGTGGCGCGGATGCAGGCCGAGGCAGCACTCAACCCCTTGGACATGGCGACGTTCTACACGCCAGGCCCCAAGGGCTACACCGACTACCCCACGCTCGAAGCCTGAGCCCGGAGACCCTCATGAAACGCCTGTTCAGCACAATCGCCCTGGGCCTCGCCCTGTCCACGACCCTGCACCCTCTCATGGCGGGCGCAGCGGAACCCGCCGCAGCGGATGCGGCCGCAAGCCAGCCGTCGACGGATCAAAAGTCCGAGCTGTCGTGGAAGACCGTGCCGACCCAGACCGTCACTGCCGGTGGCGTGGACTACACCTACCGCGAGATGGGCCAGCAGCACGGCGGCACACCGGTGGTGTTCCTGGTGCATCTGGCCGCCGTGCTGGACAACTGGGATCCGCGCGTCATGGACGGCATCGCTGCCAAGCACCATGTCATCGCCTTCAACAACCGCGGCATCGGCGCCAGCAGCGGCAAGCCAGCGGATTCGATCGAGCAGATGGCCGAAGACGCCCTGCGCTTCATCAAGGCCAAAGGCTTGCAGCAGGTGGACCTGCTGGGCTTCTCGATGGGCGGCATGATCGCCCAGGAGATCGTGCTCAAGGAGCCGCAACTCGTGCGCAAGATGGTGCTGGCCGGCACCGGCCCGGCCGGCGGCGAGGGCATCAGCTCGGTGGCGGGCGTGACCTTCTACGACATGCTGCGCGGCTTCTTCACGGGCCAGGACCCCAAGCAGTTCCTGTTCTTCACGCGCACGCCCGGCGGCATCGAGGCCGGCAAGGCCTTCCTGGCGCGCTTGCAGGAGCGCGGCGAGAACCGTGACAAGGAAATCACCAACAGCGCCTTCTTCGCGCAACTGGGGGCGCTGCGCGCCTGGGGAAAGAAGGCCCCGGCCGATCTGTCGGTGGTCAAGCAGCCGGTGCTGGTGGTCAATGGCGACAACGACCGCATGGTGCCCACGGTCAACTCACACGACCTGGCGCGGCGGCTGCCGAACAGCCAGCTGATCATCTACCCTGATGCCGGTCATGGCGGCGCCTTCCAGTTCCATGCCGACTTCGTGCGCAGCACGCTGGAATTCCTGGCCCGCTGAAACCGTGCCGCAGCCCGCCAGCCATCACCCGGACGCCGCCATGAGCCACACCCATCTCACCGCCCCCACCCGCTTTGTCGAGGTGGAGGGCGAGCGCCTCGCCTACCGCCGCTGGGGCAATGCCGCCACGGGCCAGCCGCCGCTGTTTTTCCTCCAGCACTACCGCGGTGGCATGGATCACTGGGACCCACTGATGACCGACGGCCTGGCCGCCGGACGCGAGGTGATCCTGTTCAACGGTCGCGGCGTTGCTTCGTCCAGCGGGACGCCGCGCAAGCGCATCGAGCACATGGCCGATGACGCGGCGGCGGCGATACGTGCCCTGGGGCTGCACCGCGTGGACCTGCTGGGCTTTTCGCTCGGCGGCTTCCAGGCCTTGGACCTGACCTGGCGCCACCCGGACCTGGTGCGCAAGCTGATGCTGCTGGGCACCGGGCCGCGCGGTGGCGACCCGGCACTGGAGCAGCGCGTGCTGAGTACCGCCGTCAATCCGGTGCCCACCGTCGACGACTTTGCCTACCTGTTCTTTGGCCGCTCAGCGCAGGCTCAGCAGGCCGCGCGAGACTTCTGGGCGCGGCGCCACCAGCGGGTGGACCAGGACCCACCGTCTTCAGCCGAGGTGGCCAGCGCCCAGATCGAAGCCAATCTGCACTACCTGCCCCGGCTCCAGGAGGACGATCCCTTTGCCTACCTGCGCGGCATCCGGCAACCCACCTTCATCCTCAACGGCGTGAACGACGTGATGGTGGCCACCGTCAACTCCTTCTACATGGCGCGCAACCTGCCCAACGCGCAGCTGTTCGTCTACCCCGACGCCGGCCACGCCGCGCAGTTCCAGTGCCCGCAGCGCTTCCTGCAGCACGCCCTGCAGTTCCTGGCCGAGTGAGGGCCAGCGTCGCCGTCTCCACCCTCTTTGACGATTGCCCGCCATGCTCAAGTTCAAGTTCCTGCTGTGGCTCTTCGCCCAGCTGCTGCAACGCAAGATTCGCAGCGACGCTGACTGCGCGCGCTATGTCGGCGCCAAGAAGCTGACTTTCCAGATCCGCACGGCCTCGGGTGCGGGTCGCACCTACCTGATCGAGCGCGGCACCGTGCGCTCCACTGCTGGCCTGAGCGAGAAACCCAACTTCACGCTGAGCTTTTCAAGCGCGGCCAAGGGCTTCGAGATCCTCTCGGCCAAGGACGCTCAGCCGGCCTTCCTGCGCGGTGTGGGCAGCCAGGATCTGGCGATCAGCGGCGACTTCCGCGAGGTGCTGTGGTTCCAGGGCCTGACCGCCTTCCTGCAGCCGCCCCGGGTGATCGCGCCCTGGGACCGCAGCCCCTTCTGACCTCCTCCACGAAGAGAACACGCCGTGCCAAAGACCTCCCATCCCGCCCGCCGGCTGCTGGCCCAGCCCCTGACCCTGCCCAACGGCACGGTACTGCGCAACCGGCTGGCCAAGGCCGCCATGAGCGAGACGCTCGCCACCTACGACAACCGGCCGACGCCCGCCCTTGTCGCCCTCTACCAGCGCTGGTCCGCCTCGGGCCTGGGCCTGATCGTGACCGGCAATGTGATGGTCGACCGGCGCGCCTTGGGCGAGCCCGGCAATGTCGCCATCGAAGACGAGTCGGACCTCGGCATGCTGACGCAATGGGCCCAGGCCGCCACCAGCCGCGGCGCCGCGATCTGGGCCCAGCTCAACCATCCAGGCAAGCAATCCACCAAGGGGCTCAACGCCTACAACATCGCGCCCTCCGCCGTGCCATTCCGGGAAGACATGGCCGCCTTCTTCGAGACGCCGCGCGAGGCGACGCAGGAAGAGATCGCCGACGTGATCCGCCGCTTCGGCCGCAGCGCGGCGGTGTGCAAGCGCGCCGGCTTCAGCGGCGTGCAGATCCACGGCGCCCATGGCTACCTGGTCAACCAGTTCCTCTCACCCCGGCACAACCAGCGCGAGGACGCATGGGGCGGCACGCCCGAGAAGCGCCGCCGCTTCGTGATGGCGGTCTATGCCGAGGTGCGCCGCCAGGTCGGCCCTGGGTTTCCGGTCGGCATCAAGCTCAACTCGGCCGACTTCCAGCGCGGCGGCTTCACCGAGGAGGAGTCGCTGGACACCATCCGCGCCCTCGCCGAGGCGGGCATCGACTTGATCGAGATCTCGGGCGGCACCTACGAAGCGCCCGCGATGAACGGCGCCCACCACGAACCCCAGACTGCGTCGACCGCATCGCGCGAGGCCTATTTCCTGAGCTTTGCAGAGAAGGTGCGTGCCGCAGTGGCTGTGCCGCTGATGGTGACCGGCGGCTTCCGCACTGCCGCCGGCATGGAGGCCGCCCTGGCCTCAGGCGCGCTGGACGTCGTCGGTCTGGCGCGCTTGCTTGCAATCGACCCCGACGCGCCGGCCGCCTTGCTGCAGGGGCGTGACAGCCCGCAGCAGGTGCATGCCATCCGGACCGGGCTGAAGGCGATTGATCGCCTGGGCATCATGGAGGTGCTCTGGTACGAGCGCCAGCTCAAGCGAATTGCCAAGGGCGCCGAGCCCCGCCCTGGCGAGAGCGGCCTGGCGGCCTTTCTCAAGTCGGCCTTGGGCAGCGGCTGGGGCACCTGGCGCACGCGGCGCCTGCGGGCGAGCGCCTGATCGACGGTGAACCACAAGGACGCGAGAAGCTGCCCGAGGTGATCGACCGGCGCAAGCTGTCCGAGCCGGGCGCGCCGATTGGCAAGGAACGTTGGGCCGGTGCCAGCGAATCGGGAGATCCACCGCCCCACCGCGTCGATCACAGCCGGCAGCGAGCATCGCCAATGCGACGCCAACTTGCCCACAGCGCACAAGCCCGCCTACCGGACTGTCCGTTGCCGCAGACGCTGTCATAGACTGGCGGCCGCCCTTGATGGATGGAGCCCGCCCCATGTCTGCAAACCTCACCAGGAAGACCGTCCTGGCCCTCGCGCTCAGCGTTGTCGGCCTCGCCGCACAGGCCCAGCAAGCAACCGAAGCCGACCGCCTGAAAGCGCTCGAATCCCAGGTCGAAGCCCTGAAATGGGACCTCGACGAGGCCCGCAAGATCGCCGAAGACACGCAGCTGTTCCTGCGCCTGCAGGACGTGGCCGTGGCCGACAAGGTGATCCTCGCCGGCAAGCCCAATCCGAAGGCCAAGGAACGCTACGGCATCAAGAACGAGCGCCACCCGATCCGCATCTACTGCTACACCTTCCTGCCCAAGAACGCTCCCAAGGGCAAGGCCCTCCCGGCCATCGTCCTCACCCACGGCGGCGTGCATGGTGATTTCGGCACCTACTACCTGCACCTGGTGCGCGAGATACTGGAGCGTGGCTATGCGGTGGTCGCGCCCGAGTACCGTGGCTCCACCGGCTATGGCAAGGGCATGTACGAGAGCATCGACTACGGCGGCCTGGAGAACGACGACGTGGTCAGCTGCCGCGACTGGGCGGTGGATGAATTGCCGATCGACGGCAAGCGCGTGGCCGCCGTCGGCTGGAGCCATGGCGGCATGATTTCCCTGATGGCCGGCTTCGACCATCCGGACAAGTTCGCCGCCATCTATGCCGGCGTTCCGGTGTCCGACCTGATCACGCGGCTGGGCTACCACGAGCAGAGCTACACGGCCGAGTTCGCCGCGAAGTACCACATCGGCAAGGCACCGGTGGACGCCGTGGACGAGTACCGCCGCCGCAGCCCGATCTGGAATGTCAGCAAGCTCAAGATCCCGCTGATGGTGACCAGCACCACCAACGACCGCGACGTGAACGTGGTCGAGGTGGAGCAGCTGATCATTCACCTGAAGGCGGCCGGCAAGACCTTCGAGAGCCATATCGAGAAGGACGCCCCAGGCGGCCACAGCTGGGACCGCATCGACACCAGCTTCGCCCGCAAGGCGCGGCTGCGCATGTATGACTTCCTCGACAAGAGCCTCGGCAATGCAAAGCGCTGAACGCCGCCATCTGCTGCTGGCCGGAGCCTTGAGCCTGCTCGGCGCGGGCGCGCTCACGGCCTGCGCCAGCAAGCCCTACGTTGTGCCGGCACCGGCCATCATTCCGGGTGAGGCCTGGGGCAGCGTGCCCATGCCCAATACAGGCTCGGCGCAGACCATCACCCACATCACCTTGCACCACCAGGGCGAAACCTGGAACCCGGCGCGCGACCCGGCCGAGTACCTGCCCAAGTTGCAGAGCTGGTCACGCACCACCCGTCGCTGGGCCGATATTCCCTACCACTATGTGATCTCGCCGAATGGCCGCATCTACGCGGCGCGGTCCGAAAGCATCGCCGGTGAAACCAACACGGAATATGACCCGCGCGGCCATCTTCTGATCATGGTGCTGGGCAATTTCGAAGAGGTGGAGCCGACGCCGCAGGCGCTTGCAGCCGTGGCTGAATTGATGGCATGGTCGGCGCAGCGGCTGAAGCTGGGCGTCGATTCAATCGCCACGCACAAGGACCACAGCAAGCAGACGGTCTGCCCAGGCAAGCACCTGTACCGCCATGTGCAAAGCGGCTGGCTGAAGAACGCGGTTGCGGCACGGATGGCCGGCCAGCCTTTGCCGCCGACCTGATCTGCCGCTACCGCGGCCTCACCTGGCGGCCAGACGCCGGCGCAGCTCGGCCACCGGCATCACCATCAAGCGCCCCAGCGGCTTGCCATCGCGGTAGCTGATCACCTTGAGCTGCTGTGCGTCCTTGGGCACGGCCAGCGGTGCGGTGTAGGCCGGGTAGAACTGGTCCGGCAGGGAGCCATCGAAGCTGTAGTGCAGGCTCAGCCCCGCGACCTCGCTGCTCAGCTCCACCATCAAGGGGCCCGGCGGCTTCTCGCTCGCCTTGAAGGCGGGGTCGTAGAGGCTGGGCGCGTACTTCACGCCGGCCGCCGTCAGGCGCTCGAAATGGGCCTCGACACGCGGCACGAAGCCCTCCCAGCGCTTGTGCTCCTTGGGGCTCCACAGGGTCTCGGCCACGGCCAGGGCGCGGGGCCAGGTCATGTACTGGAGCTGGCGCTGGTTGTAGATCTGCTCGGTCCAGAGATTGGCCTGACCACCGAGCACACGGCGGGCATCGACGCCCTCAGGCAGCGGCTCGAACTGATAGGTCTTGGACAGCCGCACCGTGCCGTAGACCGGTGCCTCCAGCACCGCATCGCCCTGCATCAGGTCGAGGTAGACGAAGTCATTGGGCGACATCACGACCTGGTGGCCGAGGCGCGCCGCCTCGATGCCACCCTTCAGGCCGCGCCAGCTCATCACGGCGGCTTCGGGCACCAGGCCGCCTTCGAGGATCTCGTCCCAGCCCATCATCTTCTTGCCCTCGGCCGCGATGATCTTCTGCAGGCGTGTCACGAAATAGGCTTGCACCGCATTGAAGTTCGGCAGCTTCTCGCGCTCCATCAAGCCCTTGATCGCCTCGCTCTTGGCCCAGAAGTTGCGCGCCGTCTCGTCGCCGCCCATGTGCACATACTCGAACGGGAACAGCTGAGCCAGCTCCGAAAACACCTGGCGCGCAAACTCGTAGACCTTCTCGTTGGCGGGGCACAGTGTGTTGTCGACCAGGCTGGACAAATGTCCTCCGGCCGGCCAGACCAGCAGCGGCTCGCCTGCATTGACGGCAAAGCTGCCCGGCTCGCAGGCCAGCTCCGGATAGGCGGCCAGCGCCGCCAGGCTGTGGCCCGGCATGTCGACCTCGGGCATCACGTCGATGTGGCGGGCCTTGGCATAGGCCACGATCTCGCGCGCCTGCTCCTGCGTGTAGAAGCCGCCGTAGTCCCTGGCCTCGTCGGCGGCCGGCGGCGCGAAGCTGCCGAACCGGCCCACCTTGCCCACCCGCCAGGCCCCGACCTCGGTGAGGCGCGGCCGGCTCTTGATCTCGATGCGCCAGCCCTGGTCGTCGGTCAGGTGCCAGTGCAAGAGATTGAACTTGTACTTGGCCATCTGGTCGATGAAGTCCTTGACCTCGGCAACGCTGAAGAAATGCCGCGAGACATCGAGCATCAGGCCGCGCCAGCCAAAGCGCGGATGATCGCGAATCACAACAGCCGGCATTGCCCACTTCACCTGACGCGCCACCGCATCACCCTCGACCTCCTTGGGCAGCAGCTGAAGCAAGGTCTGCACGCCATGAAAGGCGCCGGCCGGCGTGGCCGCGCCGAGCGCGACCGACTGCCGGCTCACGGTCAGCAGATAGCCATCGGCCGGCAGGCCCGCGTCCGCGCGCAGACCGATCACGATGCGATTCAGCGCCGCCCGATTCGACGAGGCCTTGAGCACGGGAATCTTGAAGCCTGTGACGCGGCGCAGGCGCAGGGCCAGGTCTTGCCCAATCGCATCCAGCTCTTCGGACTGGACAGCGATGCTGGTGCCGGCATTGATCCTGAACTCGCCGGCCTGGCGAGCGAGCGAGACCGGCGCGGGAATGAGGGCGGGCACCGGCAGGTCGGCGGCCATCACCTCTGCGGCGGCCCACATTGACAGAAAGGCGATCAACTTCTTCATCACACAACATCCCAGCGTGCAGACTCAGTGGCGATGATTCTCGCCTGGGGCTTCAGTGCTGCTGAAGCAGCTGGGCGGCTACCGCCACCGCGATCACTTCGGGCTGCTTGCCGGCAATGCCGGGCACGCCGATGGGGCTGGTGATGTGCGCCAACTCTTCGGCCGTGAAGCCGCGCGCCTCGAGCCGATGCCGGAAGCTCGCCCACTTGCTCTTGCTGCCGATCAGGCCGATGAAGGGCAAGTCGGCACGCTCGCGCTGGCGCTGCAGGCAGGCGGCCACGATGTCCAGGTCTTCGGCATGGCTGAAGCTCATGATCAGCACGCGGCTGCCGGGTGCCAGGTCTGGCACCGCACGTTGCACCGGGTCGGAATGCTCGGCGCGCACGCCTTCGGGCAAGGCCTCGGGAAAGATCTCGTCGCGGCTGTCTATCCAGTGCAGATCGATGGGCAGGCGTGCCAGCACCAGGGCGATGGCACGGCCCACATGGCCGCCGCCGAACAAGGCCACGCTCATCAGCGGTGTCGGCGCCAGCCTTTCTCGCAGGCCGGCAATGTCAGCCGCGCCAAGCAATTCGAAGCGCAGATGCACCACGCCGCCGCAGCATTGGCCGAGACTCGGCCCGAGCGCAAACCTGCGCAGCGGCTCGGCCACCGCACCCGACGCCAGCGCTGCGCGGGCCTGGGCAATGGCATCGAACTCCAGTTGCCCGCCGCCAATCGTGCCGAGCAGGCTGGCAGCGCCCACCGCCATCCAGGCGCCCTGCTCGCGCGGGCCGCTGCCCTGCACGCGGGCCACCGTCACCAGGACGGCCGGCTCACGGGCCAGCAGCAATCCGAGCGTCTGCCAGTTCTGCATGACCGCTGCTTCGCTTCAGCTGCCTCGGTAGGTCGAATACGACCAGGGGCTGGCCAGCAGCGGCACGTGGTAGTGGCCGGCGGCATCGGCGATGCCGAAGTCCAGCGGCACCTCGTCCAGAAAGGCCGGCTCGGGCAGCTTCTCGCCGCGGGCCCGGAAATAGGCAGCGACAGCGAAGACCAGGCGATAGCGGCCTGGCTTCATGGCATCGCCTTCCAGCAGCGGTGCATCGGCGCGGCCATCGCTGTTCAAGCTCAGCGACTTGATCAGCTCGCCCCTCGCATCAAGCAGGCGAACGGCCATGCCGGCGGCCGGGCAGCCATTGGCGGTGTCGAGCACGTGGGTGGTGAGCTTGCCCATCGTTGGAGTCCTTTCCGGATTGGATGCCAAAGTGTATACACTCCAGCACACCATGGCCGACATCGTCTCCAGCACGGACAGAATCGCCGCCTCGATCACGCAGGCCATCGTCGAGCGCCGGCTGATGCCGGGCACCCGGCTCGCTGAGCAGCAGCTGGCCGACATCTACGGCGTCTCGCGCACGCTTGTGCGCCAGGCCTTGAACCAGTTGAGCCGGCATCGCCTGGTCACCCTGACGCCGGCACGCGGTGCGTGCGTGGCCGAACCGAGCGTGGAAGAAGCGCGCCAGGTCTTTGAGCTGCGCAAGATGCTGGAGTCATCGCTGCTGGCCCAGCTCTGCAACACGATCACGCCAGCACAGATCAGGCAGTTGCGCGAGCACCTGAAGCTGGAGCGCGAAGCCTTGAAGCGCACCGATGTGCCCGGTCGCACGCGGCTCCTGGCGGACTTTCATGTGCTGCTGGCGCGCCTGCACGGCAACGAGGTGCTGGCCGAGACACTGGCTGACCTGCTCTCGCGCTGCTCCCTGATCGCCCTGATGTACCAGAGCAGCCACTCGGCCGCCGAGTCGCAGGCCGAGCACGAGGCCATCGTCAACGCCTTGCAGGCACGAGACAAGCGCGCACTGATGAAGCTGCTCGACAACCACCTCGGCAATGTCGAGGCCAATCTCAAACTGGAGCCGCGCGCGCCCGACCTGGCTGCCGCGCTGAAAGCCGCATGAGCAAGAACTACCCGCGCGACCTGGTCGGCTACGGCCGCAACCCGCCCGATCCGCAATGGCCCGGCGGCGCGCGCGTCGCCCTGCAATTCGTCCTCAACTACGAAGAGGGCGGCGAGAACTCGGTCTTGCATGGCGATGCTGGCAGCGAACAGTTCCTCTCCGAGATGTTCAACCCGGCCAGCTATCCGGCCCGGCATCTGAGCATGGAAGGCATCTACGAGTACGGCTCGCGCGTCGGCGTGTGGCGATTGCTGCGCGAGTTCGAGCGCCGCGGCCTGCCGCTGACCGTGTTCGGCGTCTCGATGGCGCTGGAACGCCACCCCGAGCTGACGCAAGCCTTTGCCGAACTCGGCCATGAGATCGCCTGCCACGGCTGGCGTTGGATTCATTACCAGGGCATGGCCGAAGCCGAGGAGCGCGAGCATCTGCAACGCGGTGTCGAGGTCATCCAGAAGCTCACCGGCCACAAGCCCAGCGGCTGGTACACCGGCCGAGACAGCCCCAACACACGCCGCCTGGTGGCCGACTTCGGCGGCTTCGAGTACGACAGCGACTACTACGGCGACGACCTGCCCTTCTGGCTGCAAGTGAGGAAGAGCGACGGCCAGCTCGCGCCACACCTGGTCGTGCCCTACACGCTGGACTGCAACGACATGCGTTTCTGCCTGCCCCAGGGCTTCAGCCACGGCGACGAGTTCTTCGAGTACCTGCGCGACAGCTTCGATGTGCTCTATGAAGAAGGCGGCCACGGTCGCGCTTCGATGATGAGCATCGGCATGCACTGCCGCCTGCTCGGCCGCCCTGGACGGATGAAGGCACTGCAAAGGTTTCTCGACCATGTGCAGAAGCACGACCAGGTCTGGGTCGCGCGCCGCATCGACATCGCCCGTCACTGGCGGGCCAGGCATCCTTTCGACGCCAGCAAGGCCCGTGTTTGGGAATGACTGATGGGAATGACACTTGAACAGTTGAACGCGGCCAGCGCGGACGAGTTCGTCGCGCTGCTAGCAGGCACCTACGAGCATTCGCCGTGGATTGCCAAGCGGGCCGCAGGGGCACGCCCGCTCCTGTCCCTCGCGCATCTGAAAGCTGTCATGGCCGACGTCGTCCGCTCTGCCAGTCTCGATGAGCAACTGGGCCTGATCCGCGCTCACCCTGAGCTCGCCGGCAAGGCCATGGTCAGCAAGACGCTGACCGCTGAGTCGACCAACGAGCAAAGCAAGGCGGGCCTGACCGACTGCACGCCGGAAGAATTCGCGCGGCTGCAGCAGCTCAATGCCGACTACAACGAGCGCTTCGGCTGGCCCTTCATCCTGGCGGTGCGCGGGCCGCGAGGCCTGGGCCTCTCGCGAGCGCAGATCATCGAGACCTTCGCCCGCCGGCTCGATAATCATCCGGACTTCGAGCGGGCCGAGTGCCTGCGCAATATCCACCGCATTGCCGAGATCCGCCTGAACGACAAGTTCGGCGTCACGCCCACGCTCGGCCAGCAGGTCTGGGACTGGGCCGAAACCTTGGCCTTGCATTCCGACCCCGGATTCAAGGAGCAAGGCCAGCTCACCGTCACCTATCTCACCGAAGCGCATCAGGCGTGCGCCGCACAGCTCCGGCAATGGATGCTGGATTGCGGCTTTGACGAAGCGAGCATCGACGCGGTGGGCAACGTCGTCGGCGTCTATCGAGGGTCTGATCCAGGCGCCAGGCGCCTGCTGACCGGTTCTCACTACGACACGGTCCGCAACGGCGGCAAGTACGACGGGCGGCTCGGCATCCTGGTGCCTTGTGTCTGCGTGCGCGAGCTCAAACGCCAAGGCCGTCGCCTGCCCTTCGACCTCGAGGTCATTGCCTTTGCCGAAGAGGAAGGCCAGCGCTACAAGGCCACATTCCTGGGCTCCAGCGGATTGACGGGTCATTTCAACCCGGCCTGGCTGGCGCAGCGCGATGCCGATGGCATCACGATGGCTGAGGCCATGCGGGCGGCCGGCCACGCAGGCACCATGCCGCCGATACAGGAGCTCAGGCGCGATCCGCAGCATTACCGCGGCTTCGTCGAGGTCCACATCGAGCAAGGCCCGGTGCTGGACGAACGCGACCTGCCGCTGGGCGTGGTCACTTCGATCAACGGCAGCGTGCGCTACCTCGGCGAGATCGTCGGGCAGGCCTCGCATGCCGGCACCACGCCCATGGGCAGCCGGCGCGATGCAGCGGCGGCCGTGGCGGAACTGGTGCTGTTCGTCGAAGCGCAGGCGGCCTCGATGCCGGAGGTCGTGGGCACCGTCGGCATCCTGAGCGTGCCCGCGGGCTCGATCAACGTGATTCCGGGTCGCTGCCAATTCAGCCTGGACCTGCGTGCGACGACCAATGCCGCACGCGATGCGCTCGACCTCGCGGTGCGAGAGGAACTGCAAGCGATATGCCAGCGCCGCGGCTTGCACTACAAGCTTGACCAGACCATGGTTGCCGCTGCCGCGCCCAGCGATGCCGCGCTGCAAGCCCGCTGGGAAGCAGCTGTCCGGTCCCTTGGGCTGCCGGTCTTGCGCCTGCCTTCCGGAGCCGGCCATGACGCGATGAAGCTGCACGAGGTGATGCCACAGGCCATGCTCTTCCTGCGCGGTGGCAATGCCGGCATCAGCCACAACCCGCTGGAAACCATCACCGCCGACGACGCCCAACTCTGCGTCGAAGCCTTCCAGCACCTGCTTGATTCCTTCCGATGAATCACTACGAACAACTCGACGCCTGGATCAACGCCCACTTCGACGAGGAAGTGCGCTTCCTGCAGGAGCTGGTGCGCGTGCCCACCGACACGCCGCCTGGCAACAATGCGCCGCATGCCGAGCGCACGGCCGAGTTGCTGGCGGCAATGGGTTTGATTGCGGAGAAGCATGCAGTACCGGCAGATGCCGTGAAGGCGCAGGGGATGGAGTCCATCACCAACCTGATCGTGCGCAAGCCCTTCGGCGCCGGCGGGCCGACCATCGCGCTCAACGCGCATGGCGACGTGGTGCCACCGGGCGAAGGCTGGCGCCATGGCCCGTACAGCGGCGACATCGAGAATGGCCAGCTATACGGCCGCGCCTCGGCGGTCAGCAAGAGTGACTTCGCGACCTATACCTTCGCCGTGCGCGCGCTCGAATCGCTGGGTCTTCCTTTGAAAGGCGGCGTCGAGCTGCACTTCACCTATGACGAGGAGTTCGGCGGCGAGCTGGGCCCCGGCTGGCTCCTGAAGAACGGGCTGACCAAGCCCGATCTGCTGATCGCTGCCGGCTTCAGCTACCAGGTGGTCACGGCACACAACGGCTGTCTGCAGATGGAAGTGACGGTGCACGGCACGATGGCGCACGCAGCAATTCCGGACACTGGCGTCGATGCGCTGCAGGCTGCGGTCGCGATCCTGACTGCGCTCTATGCGCGCAACGCCGAATACAAGAAGCTCTTGTCCAAGGTGCCGGGTATCAAGCACCCCTATCTGAATGTCGGCCGCATCGAGGGCGGCAGCAACACGAATGTGGTGCCCGGCAAGGTCAGCTTGAAGCTGGACCGCCGGATGATTCCGGAAGAAGACCCGGTGCTCGTCGAAGCCGAGGTGCGGCGCACCATCGAGCAGGCTGCCGCTGCCTGCCCTGGCATCCGTGTCGAGATCAAGCGCCTGCTGCTGGCCAGGTCATTGCAGCCTCTGCCTGGCAATGCCGCGCTGGTCCAGGCCCTGCAGAGGCACGGCGAGGTGGTGTTCGGCGAACCTGTTCCCAGCTCCGGCACGCCGCTCTACACCGATGTGCGCCTGTATGGCGAGCACGGCATTCCGGCCGCCATCTACGGTGCCGGGCCGCGCACGGTGCTGGAGTCGAACGCCAAGCGGGCCGATGAGCACCTGGACCTGCAAGACCTGCGTCGCGCCACAAAAGTCGTGGCGCGCACGCTGCTGGAGTTGCTGGGCGCCTGAAACAGGGGGCCGGCACGTGTCACACTTGTCACCATGAGCTCGCCCGCCAACGAAGCCAGCCCGACCCGCCGCGCCCTGCTGGCTGCCGCCGGCCTGTGGCTGGGCTTGCCGGCTGCGCGCGCTTCGCTGCCGCCGCTCCAGCTCCTCAGCTACTACGACTACCCGCCCTTCGTCACCGGCCCGGGGCAGGGCCTGACCTTCGATCTGACGGAATGGCTGAAGCTGCATATCGGCAACGTCGCGGCCGAGCTATTGCCTCGCCGCCGAGTCGATGTCTTGGCATCGCAGCCCGGTTGGGCCGGCGTGGTGCCCTGGGTGGCGCCCAGCTGGTTTCCCAGTGCGCCGCAGCAGCCCTATGTCTGGAGCGAGCCGCTGATGAACGACGAAGATCTGGTGCTCAGTCGCAAGAGCAAGCCGGTGGCGTTCGAGGGCGTCCAGTCGCTGCGCGGTCTGACGCTGGGTGGCGTGTTCGGCCATGTCTACCGCGACACCGACCCCATGACGGAGCGCGGCGAGTTGCGCCGGATCGATGCTTTCACCCAGGAAGCCAATCTGCGCATGCTTCTGCTGGGCCGGGTTGACGCCATCTTTCTGTCGCGCAGCGGCCTGGGTTGGTGGCGCCAGCGGATTGCCGATTTCGACAAGCAGATCGAGATCGCAGCCCTGCCACGATTGCGCTTCCAGCGCCATCTGATGATTTCGACGCAATTGCCGGCCGAGCAGCGTCAGGCCTTGCTCGAGGGCGTGGTCAAACTGCGTGCCTCACCCGAGTGGCGCGACATGCTGCAGCGCTACGAAATCAGGCTCGCCGACCAGGAGCCTTTGCGCCTGGCACCGCGGACCCTGGCCAGCGCCTGAAGCCCAAGTGGCATCGGTAGAATCCCTGCCGTGCACTTCGCAACCCGTCGCCCCCCTCTTGCAAGCCTGCGCTGGCTGGTCGTCCTGACCTTCTGGCTGGGAGCGATTGCGCCGGCGATGTCGATGGCCCTGGCCGCCCAGCGCGGAGAGCTGGCGCCCTGGGCGCAGCTCTGCCGCTCCAGCCTGGTATCGCCCCGCGCACTGGCGGGCGAGTTCGGGCAGGCGCCGAGCGACGACCAGGCCACGCATGCAATGTTCAAGCATTGCAGCTTCTGCAGCCTGCACCAGCAAGACCTGGCCCTGCCGCCACCGGCAGCGCCCGCCCTGGCCTTGATCCAAGGCCTGCGCTTCGGCCCGCCGGAGCGCTTCTTCAGCGCAGACCGCACGGCCCATGCCTGGCGGCTCGCGGCCGCCCGGGCACCTCCCGCTTCGATCTGAGCCTCGCTGCACCAGCCTGCCGCCTTCTGCGTGGCCGGCTGCGCCATCTCGATCGAACCGGAAGTGTTCCGCCATGCCACACAAGAATTTCAAGTTGGGCGCCCTGCCCTTTGCCGTCCTGAGCTGCCTGCTCCTTTTGACCACCCCAGCCCGCGCCTGCGATGAATGCGGCGAGGGGGACGAAGACGCCCCTGCGAAGCAGCAACAGCAAGCGCAGCAGACCACCGCCCCGACGCGCAACAAGCTCGGCCTGGTGCAGGTCAAGGGCCAGGCCCCGACCTCCCTGCCCACCAATATCCCGACCACGCTGGAAGGCATCAAGCGCGCCGACCTCGAGCGCTCCATCAACGCCACGGACTCCGAAGACGCCCTCAAGTACCTGCCCAGCCTCCTGGTGCGCAAGCGCTACATCGGCGACTACAACCACGCCGTGCTGTCCACCCGCGCCTCGGGCACCGGCAACAGCGCCCGCTCGCTGGTGTTCGCCGACGGCATCCAGCTGTCCAACCTGCTGGGCAATGGCGCCAGCTTCACACCGCGCTGGGGCCTGGTGACGCCCGAGGAAATCGAGCGCGTGGACGTGCTGTACGGCCCCTTTTCGGCCGCCTACTCGGGCAATGCGGTCGGCGCCGTCGTCGACTACCAGACCCGCATGCCGCAGGCCTTCGAGGCCCACGTGAAGCTGAACCTGGCAAAGCAGCCGAATGACCTGTACGGCGCGCGGCGCGACTTCGATGCCAAGCAGATCAGCGCCTCGCTGGGGGATCGGAGCGGCGCCTTCAGCTGGTGGATCAATGTCAACCGCCTGCAAAGCAATGGCCAGCCCCTGACCTTCCCGACCAGGCTGGCCAGTTCCGGCGCGGCCGCCGGCACTGGCGCCGTGAGCGTCGCCGGTGCCGTGCTGGACAAGAACCGCAGCAACGTCGACTGGTACCTGCTCGGCACCGCCACCGAGTACGACACGACTCAGAACCATGCCAAGCTCAAGCTGGCCTACGACATCACGCCCGAGCTACGCGCCAGCTATGTGCTCGGCTACTGGGGCAATGCCTCGGACGGCAGCTCGCGCAGCTATCTGCGCGACGCCAGCGGCAACGCCGTGACGAACCGCTACAGCGGCGACATCAGCCAGGCCGTGCTGATCGACGGCAAGCGCTACACCCTGGCGGCATCGGACTTCGCCCAGAGCCACGAAGACCTGGGCCACACCATGCAGGCCTTCAGCCTGAAGAGCCGCAGCGGCGGTGCCTTCGACTACGAGCTGGCCGCGAGCAAGTACGACTACGGCACCGACCTCGCCCGCGCCTACGCGCCGACAGCCAAGGCCCAGCCCGAAGCCGGCCGCATCACCGACCAGAACGGCACCGGCTGGACCACGCTGGCAGCCAAGGGCGTCTGGCGCTCGGATCGGCACAGCGTCGACTTCGGCGCCTCGCAGGAGGACTACCAACTCAGCACGCGGGTCAACCTGACGAACGACTGGCTGAACGGCGCGGCCAGCGCCTTCAGCTCGCGCTTCGCAGGCGAGACGCGCACCCAGGCCTTGTTTGCCCAGGATGCGATCCTGCTGGGGTCGGCCTGGCGCACGGTGCTGGGTCTGCGCGCCGAGCATTGGACGGCACGCGACGGCATCACCGAGAGCGCCTTCACCGGCACCGCCGACCGAGGCAGCTGCAGCACTGCCAGCCAGCGCTGCTCGCTGGTCCATCCGCAACGCAGTGCCAACTACCTCAGCCCCAAGGCCGCACTGGCCTACCAGCTGAGCGACGACTGGGTGCTCAAGGCCAGCACCGGCCGGGCGATCCGCTTCCCGACCGTGAGCGAGCTCTACCAGGGTGGCGTCAATGCCTCGGGTCAGGCGATCAACAACAACCCGGACCTGAAGCCCGAGCGCAGCTGGACCAGCGAACTCTCGGCCGAGTGGAGCATCGGCGCCGGTGCGCGCGCCAGCTCGCTGCGCGCCACGCTGTTCAACGAGGACAGCCGTGACGCCCTGTACTCGCAGCTGAATACGGCCACCAACGCCAATACCGTGCAGAACATCAAGCGCATCCGCACGAACGGTATCGAGCTGGCCTACAGCACAACCAGCGGCTGGACCGAAGCGCTGCTCAAGGGCCTGTCGCTGCTGGGCAGCCTGACCTTTGCCGACTCCAAGATCCTCGCCAACGACGGCTTCGTTGCCGTGGCTGGCGACACCATCGGCAAGCAGCAGCCGCGCGTGCCCCGCTGGCGTGCAACGGTGCTCGCCACCTGGCAGGCCACGCCCGACCTGTCGCTGAGCTATGGCGCTCGCTACAGCGGCCCGCAGTTCAGCACGCTGGACAACAGCGACCCGAACGGCTTTGCCTACCAGGCCGCCAGCAAGTACTTCACCACCGACCTGCGCGCGCAGTGGAAGCTCAACAAGCAGTTCACGCTGTCGGGCGGCATCGACAACCTGAACAACTACCAGTACTGGAACTTCCATCCCTATCCGCAGCGGACCTTCCACGCGGAACTGAGGTTTGACCTGTGAGGCGCCCCATGAAAAAACTAGTTCTGACAGGCACATTGCTTCTTGCCAGCGCGGCCCAGGCCCACATCACGCTGGAGCAGCGCGAGGCCGAAGCCGGCAGCACCTACAAGGCGGTGTTCAAGGTGGGGCACGGCTGCGATGGCTCGGCGACGCGCCAGATCACGGTCACGCTGCCAGCCGGCTTCAAGGGTGCCAAGCCCGTGCCCAAGGCCGGCTGGCGCCTGAGCCTGCGCATGGAGAAGCTGGCTCAACCCTATGAAAGCCACGGCAAGCCGGTGACCGAGGGCCTGGCCGAAGTCACCTGGTCCGCCAACAGCGAAGCCGACTGGCTGCAGGATGCCTGGTACGACGAGTTCGTCCTGCGCGGCACGCTGCCGCCAGAAGCCGGCCCGCTGTGGTTCAAGGTCCGGCAAACCTGCGTGCAGGGCGAGTCGAACTGGGCCGAAATGCCGCCCGAGGGAACGTCGACACGGGGCCTGAAGACACCGGCAGCCCTGCTGCACTTGACGCCGAAGAAGTAGCGCGAGCATGGTCCTTGCTAAGCTGACTCCATGGCTTGGCAAGGACATCTCTCGCTCGACTACCGCCTGGGGGCCCAAGGCGGCACCACCGCACTGGACCGTCACGAAGGCCCCTTGCGGGTCTTGCAACGGCTCTACCCGGAGGGGCCGGCGATCTGCCACCACGTGCTGGTGCATCCGCCCGGCGGCATCGTCGGCGGCGACCAGCTGGAGATCGAGGCCAACCTGGCCGAGGGCACCCATGCCTTGATCACCACGCCGGGCGCCACGCGCTTCTATCGCAGCGCGGGTCAGCCGGCAACGCAGAGCCTGCGCGCGCGCCTGGCGCCCGGCGCCAGACTGGAATGGCTGCCGCTGGAAACCCTGGTCTACAACGGCGCGCTGGCCGAGAACCGGCTGTCATTCGATCTGGCAGCAGGCGCCGAAATGATGGGCTGGGACCTGCTGGCCCTGGGACTGCCTGCCGCCGACCAGGCTTTCCAGCGCGGCCACTACCAGCAGCATCTGGAGATTCCAGGCCGCTGGCTGGAGCGCGGCCGCATTGCGGCGGACGACGCGCTCCTCCTGAATTCCAGGCTGGGGCTCGATGGCCACAAGGCCATGGGCACGCTGTGGTTCGCCGCTGGCTCGGCCCTGCCGCGCGAGCGGCGCGAAGCCTTCATCGACGCCGCCCGCGCCATCACCAGCGCCTACCCGGTCGGCGTCACGGCGCCCGAGGACGGTCTGATCGTCCTGCGCATGCTGGCCCCCCGAGTCGAGCCTGTCTTTGGTCATATGTCGGAAGTCTGGGCACAATGGCGCGCGCTTGCCTGGGGCCTGGCGGACAGCCGCCCGCGGGTCTGGCGCACCTGACGAAGATTCCCCTCGAGGAGACATGCCAATGAAGAACACCGTTGCTGCCCTGGGCCTGATCGCCCTCGCCGCCAGCATCTCGGCCCAGACGCTCAGCTATCCGCAGACGCGCAAGGTCGATCATCACGACACGTACCACGGCCAGCGCGTGGCCGACCCGTACCGCTGGCTGGAAGACGACAACAGCGCCGACACCAAGGCCTGGGTCAAGGCCCAGAACGCGGTGACGGACAAGTTCCTCGAGGCGATGCCGCAGCGCCTGCCCACGCGCAAGCTCTACACCGAGCTCTACAACTACGAGAAGTTCGGCATTCCCTTCAAGGAGGGCGGCCGCTATTTCTGGACCCGCAACGACGGCCTGCAGCAGCAAAGCGTCTACTACACGGCCGCCAAGCTCGGCGACAAGCCCACCGTGGCGCTCGACCCGAATCGGCTGTCCAAGGACGGCACCGTCGCGCTCTCGGGCTTCGTGCCCTCGCCGGACGGCAAGCTCGTCGCCTACGGCATCGCCGCCTCGGGCTCCGACTGGCAGACCTGGAAGCTGCGCGACCTGGCCTCGGGCAAGGACCTGGCCGACCAGATCGACTGGGTGAAGTTCTCCAGCGCCAGCTGGACACCGGACGGCAAGGGTTTCTTCTATTCGCGCTACGACGCTCCGGCACCTGGCGTGGCCCTGACCGGCGCCAACTACTTCCAGAAGCTCTACTACCACCGCATCGGCACGCCGCAGTCGGCCGACCAGCTGGTGTTCGAGAACAAGGATGACAAGCAATGGGGCTTTGGCGCCGAAGTCAGCGATGACGGCAGCCTCGTCTACCTGGGCATCTGGAAGGGTGCCGGCAGCAAGAACGCCTTGGCCGTGCTGCCGCTGAACAAGGGCAGCTATGTTGCCGGCAGCAAGGTCCAGATCATCGACCAGAGCTTCGATGCGCAATACCAGGCCGTGGGCAACGACGGCAACATGGTCTTCGTCAAGACCGACAACGGCGCCTCGCGCGGCCGCCTGATCGCCATCGACCTGAAGAAGCCGGAACGCGCTAACTGGAAGACGCTGATTGCCGAGACGGCCGACACCATGACCAGCGCGCATGCCGTGGGCGGCCGCTTCCTGATGGGCTATCTGCGCGACGCTTCCACGCTCGTCAAGGTGCACGGCCGCGACGGCAGCTTCATCCGCGACGTGCAATTGCCCGGCGTTGGCAGCGGCGCCGGCTTTGGCGGCAAGTGGACGGACACCGAGACCTTCTTCAGCTACACCAGCCTGACCACGCCGACGGAAGTCTGGCGCTATGACGTGGCCACCGGCCAGGCCTCGGTGTTCCAGAAGCCCAAGACGCCCTTCGAGGCCGAGCAGTTTGAGACCCGCCGCGAGTTCATCACCAGCAAGGACGGCACCAAGCTGCCCATCTTCATCGCCCACAAGAAGGGCCTGAAGCTGGACGGCAACAACCCGACGGTGCTGTACGGCTATGGCGGCTTCAACTCGCCGATGACGCCCACCTACGGCATCACCGCCGCCACCTGGATGAAGATGGGCGGCGTCTACGTGATCGCCTCGATCCGCGGCGGCAGCGAGTATGGCGAGTCCTGGCACGAGGCCGGCACCAAGCTGAAGAAGCAGAACGTGTTCGACGACTTCATCGCCTCGGCCGAATGGCTGATCGCCAAGAAGTACACCCAGCCCTCCAAGCTGGCCGTGAACGGCGGCAGCAATGGCGGCCTGCTGGTCGGCGCGGTGGTGAACCAGCGCCCCGAGCTGTTCGGCGCCGCGGTGCCGCAAGTGGGCGTGATGGACATGCTGCGCTTCCACAAGTTCACCATCGGCTGGGCCTGGACCGGCGACTACGGTTCTAGCGAAGACCCGACCGAGTTCAAGGCGCTCCTGGCCTACTCGCCGCTGCACAACGTGACCTCGATGCGCAACTACCCGGCCATCATGGTCACCACCGGTGACCACGACGACCGCGTCGTGCCCGCGCACAGCTTCAAGTACACCGCCGCCCTGCAGGCCGCAGACACCGGCAGCGCACCGAAGCTGATCCGCATCGAGACGGCCGCCGGCCACGGCGCCGGCAAGCCCACCTCGAAGATCATCGAGGAGCGCGCCGACATGCTGGCCTTCTTCGCCAACACCTTCAAGCTGGACATCAAGTGAACTGACTTGGCGACGGCCTCTTAAAGCCCGATAAGCCGGGCTTTAGCAAAGCGGTTAATTGAACTGTTTTAGAGGCCATCAATAAAAGCTGGGCAGAGCGGCGTTCTTCGCCGCTTTGTCGCATCAAGACCGCGCGAAGATGTCTCCCATGCCAGCACAGCACACCATCTTTATCGCCCGCCTCCAGGCACCCCGGTTCGCCCTGAACCGGGCGCGAACTTGACGGTCGCTGCAACCGGCACTCTCCCACAGTTGTTCATCAACGGCGCCCAGGCCGCGAGCTGCTAGCGGCTTGCTCTGCCCTGCGCTGTCACGGCGACGCACGCCGCGGCCCCATGCCCGAGCCTCCCGGCCTGCGGCGTCCTAGGGCGGCAAGCGCGCTCTTGAAGGCGGATCTCGAAAGGGGTCCGCCTTTTTCTCTTTCATTCCCTGGCCCATCAAGAGTCCCAGCTCCCTCATCCAGGCGACATGGCAGGGAATCACCTGCCCGGCAGCCTTGACCGCGCTGTCGATAATCCCGGCACTGCAAATTTCCGGTTCGCCGCTGCGTTCGCGCTGTGGTGGCCCCTCTTCCGATGCGACTCCCCAATCTGCTGGCCACCAGCCGCGGCCGCCTGGCCGCCTTCTGTGCGCTCTATGTGACCGAGGGCATTCCCCTGGGCTTTGCGGCCACCGCCGTGGCCACGCAGTTGCGCCGCATGGGCGTGGGGCCGGCCGAGATCGGCCTGTTCGTCGCCTCGTTCTACCTGCCCTGGGCGTTCAAGTGGGCGTTCGGCCCCTTCATCGACGTGTTCCGCTCGCAGCGCCTGGGCCACCGCCGGGGCTGGATCCTGGGCACCCAGATCATGATGGCGCTGACCTTGCTGTCGCTGGTGTTGGTGCCGCTGCCCGACGGGCTGTGGCTGTTCACCGCCATCCTGCTGGTTCACAACTCCTTTGGGGCCATGCAGGACGTGGCCATCGATGCGCTGGCCTGCAATACCTTGCGCGAGGACGAGCGTGGCCTGGCCAATGGCCTGATGTTTGCCGGCGCGGCAGTGGGCCAGGCCATCGGCGGCGGCGGTGTGCTGTTCCTGATGAGCGTGACCGGCTTTCAGGGCAGCTTCATCTTCGTGGCGGGCGTGATCCTGGCGGTCACCACCTTCATCGTGCTGCCCATGAAGGAAGCCGTGGTGGCCAATGCCGCCAGCCAGGCCGCCGGATCGCTGCGCGAGGCGGGCGCCGAGATGAAGAAGTTCGCGGTCGACTCGTTCCGCTCCTTCATCGGCACCAAGGGCGCGTTCTCGGGCGTGTTCTTCGCGCTGCTGCCGGCCGGCGCCATGTCGCTGGGCCTGGCCCTCCAGTCCAATCTGGCCGTCGAACTTGGCATGGATGATGATCAGGTCGGCGCGCTGAGCCTGGTATCGATGATCGTCTCCGCCGCCTGCATGGTGCTGGGCGGCTATCTGTCGGACCGACTGGGCCGCCGCCCCACGCTGTTCGTCTACCTGCTGGGCATGAGCCCGCCGGTGTTCTACCTGATGTGGGTGCTGCACAGCCATGGCTATGTGATGCCGCGCGCACCGGGCAGCCATGCGGTCGAGCCGGCACTGGTGACGGCACTCTGGATCGCCTCCATCTGGTACAGCGTGTTCCAGGGCCTGATGTACGGCACCCGCTCGGCCATCTTCATGGACGTGACCAACCCACGCGTGGCGGCCACGCAGTTCACCGCCTACATGGCGATGATGAACCTGGCGATTGCCATCGCCGCCAGCTGGCAGGGCATTGCCGTGGAAGCCTGGGGCTATCCGATCACCCTGCTGGTGGACGGGATCACCGGCGTGCTGTGCCTGCTGCTGTTGCCCGCCTTGAAGAAGTCCAGCGTGGTCAGCGACGCACTGGCCGTGGGCCGGGCGCGCAAGTCGGCACTGGTGCTGGGCATCTGCTGCCTGCTCTGGATTCCCTACTGGGCCAACCACGACATGCTGGGCAAGGCCCAGCCCATCATGGGCACCTTCTACACGCTGGTGTTCGTGGCTTCGGCCTTGTTCCTGCTGGCCGGCCGTGAGGTGCTGGGTGAGGCGGCAGGCTTCTGGCGCCGCGCCGCGCTCTGGACCGCCCCGCTCTTGCTGGCCATGCATGCCCGCTACCAGCTGGGCAAGCTGGGCCCGGTGGACGCGGTCGCCAACGTGCTGGTCTATCTGATCCCGCTCGTCGGCGGCATCGTGCTGCTGGGCCTGGCTTCGCGCAGCTGGCAGCAACTGGATGCGGCGGAGCCGGCTTCGGCTTGAGGCCTGATCAAGCCGCGCAGAGCAGTTCCTGCAAGGCCTGCTGGCGGATGCCGTAGAAGGCCTTGATCGCCTCGATCTGCGCCAGCACTTCCTGGCGCCTGGCCTCTGGTTGAACCCCGGGCTTCTTGATGGCCAGGATCATCTTGTTCTTGCTGGTGTGCTCCAGCGCCACGAACTCGAACACCTGGGTCTCGTAGCCCTCGGCCTCCAGCAGCAGCGCCCTCAATGAGTCGGTCACCATCTCGGCTTCCTGGCCCAGGTGGATGCCGTGCTGCAGCATCGGCCGCAAGGTGGCTGGCAGCGTCATCTGCGGCCGCAACTGCTTGTGGCAGCAGGGTGAGCACATGATGATCTGCGCCCCGGCGCGCAGGCCCAGATGGATGGCGAAATCGGTGGCGATGTCGCAGGCATGCAGGGCGATCATCACGTCCAGGCGCTTGGGCGTGTAGGAGCGCACATCGCCCTGGTCGAAGCGCAGGCCGGCGAGGCCGTGCCGCTGGGCCGCGCCGCGGCACAGGGCCACCATGTCGTCGCGCAGCTCCACGCCCACCACCTGCGCGTCCTTGCCCTGGCGGCGCAGCCAGTCGTGCATCGCAAACGTGAGATAGCCCTTGCCGGAGCCGAAGTCGGCCACATGCACGTCGGGGCTGGCGGCCAGCGTGGAGTTGTTGAAAGCGGACGAAAAGATCTCGATGAAGCGATTGATCTGCTTCCACTTGCGCGCCATGGCCGGCACCAGCTGGCGCTCGCCCCTGACCTCGTGCGTCAGCGACAGATCGGTCCAGAACGGGCTTTCGATCGAGAGCAGGCGTTGCTTCTCGCGGTCATGCGCGTCGCCTTCGGCCGGCGCCGCAGCGGCATCGACCTTGCCGACACGGATCGTGGGCCGGCCCTTGCGGCTGAAGGCGAGCTGCACTTCCTGATTGCCAGCGAGCAGATGGGCGTTGTGGAACTCCGTACCCAGTTGGCCGACCACGAGGCGCAGCGCTTCAGGCACCGGATGGTTCTTTGTGATGTCCTTGGTCTGGTGCCGCCAGAGGAAGGAGAGCTGGCGCTCGCCGCGCAATTGCACCTCGCGCACCATCAGGCGCTGCAGGGTCTTGTCTTCGCCCACCGGCTTGCTGAGCAACAGCTTGGCGAACGTGCCATCGGCCAGCGAAGTCTCCAGCAGGCGCATGAAGCGCTGCAAGGCATCGGGGGCGTCGTTGGCGAGCAGGTGGCTGAACATCGGGAAGGGGCTCGGCAGGCAGAGGCGCTAGTGATAAGCCCCGATTCTCGGTGATCGCCCCGGCCCTAGCATCGGCGCATGAAAACGTTCCTCGGCCTGACGGCCTTTCTGCTGGCCTCGGCCAGCATCGCCCAAGTGCAGCACAACACGCTGAGCATGAGCTTCGTCAAGATACCGGCGGGCGAGTTCCTGATGGGCAGTGACGAGAAGCCCGATACGATGGCGCGCGACTATCCGCAGCTGCCACGCGAGCGCTTCGAGCTCCTGCAGGACGAAGGCCCGGTGCACAGGGTGCGCATCACCAAGGCCTTCTGGATGGGCCGCCATGAAGTGACTGTGGGCCAGTTCCGCCGCTTCATCCAGGCCTCGGGCTATGTGCCTGAATCCGAGGCCGATGGCACCGGCGGCTATGGCTGGCGGGCCGACTACGACCCGTCCAAGACGCGCCGCGGCGATGCCTTCGAGGGCCGGGACAAGCGCTACTCCTGGCGCAACCCCGGCTTTCAGCAGGGCGACGATCATCCGGTGGTCAACATCACCTGGAACGACGCCCAGGCCCTGGCCGACTGGCTCACCAAGACCGAAGGCCGGCGCTACCGCCTGCCCACCGAAGCCGAGTGGGAATATGCGGCCCGTGCTGGCACCCGCAGCCGCTATCACTCGGGCGACGACCCGGCCTCGCTCCTGAAGGCGGCCAACATCTTTGACGCCGACAGTGCCCGTCACTGGCCGCATTGGCAGGCGATGGCCCTGGCCGGCCACGACGGCTTTGCCTTCACCGCGCCGGTGGGCCGCTTCGCTCCCAATGCCTGGGGCCTGCATGACATGCATGGCAATGCCTGGGAATGGGTGTCGGACTGGCATGCTGACGACTACTACAAGAACTCCCCGGTGGACGACCCCCAAGGCCCGCCCGACGGCGGCGTGAAGGTGCGGCGCGGCGGCTCCTGGCACACCTGGGCCTTCTATGCCCGCTCCAGCTACCGCAACTGGAACGCACCCGATACCCGCTACACCCTGGTCGGCATGCGCCTGGTGCGAGAAGCCCTGCCCGGTGAATGACCTCCAGCAGGGCTTTGGCAGCAGCGCCATACTCCACGCCTTCTCTCACTCGGAGCTCATGCAATGAAGACCTGGATCTGTGCCGCGCTGTCGGCAGTTGCGATGCTTGGCACGGCGCAAGCCGACGAAGCCTTGAAGGCGGCCATCGCCGGCTCGCACCGCTCAGCCACCAACAGTGCCCGCGACAGCGCGCGCCATCCCTATGAAACCCTGAGCTTCTTTGGCATCAAGCCCGACCAGACGGTGGTCGAGCTGGCACCGGGTGGCGGCTGGTACACCGAGATCCTGGCGCCCTATCTGCGCGACAAGGGGCAGCTCATTCTTGGCGCGGGCGTGGTGCCCACGGCCCCGGCCAATGCCCTGGCCGGTGTCGAGCGCCTGAAGGCCCGCCTGGCGGCCAAGCCCGAGCTCTACGACAAGACCCGCATCGGCACCTTCGATGTGGCGCGGGGCGACACCAGCCTGGCGCCCGCCGGCAGCGTGGACCTGGTGCTGACCTTCCGCAACATCCACAACTGGATGGCCATGGGCGACGACAAGGTCACCCTCGTGTTCAAGGGCGCCTTCGATGCGCTGAAGAAGGGTGGCGTGTTCGGCGTCGTCGAGCACCGCCTGCCGGCCAACAAGGCCCAGGATGCCAAGGCACCGAGCGGCTACATGAGCACGGCCTACGTGATCAAGGCGGCCGAGAGCGTGGGCTTCAAGCTCGCCGCCAGCAGCGAGATCAATGCCAACCCCAAGGACAAGGCCGACCATGAAGGCGGCGTCTGGGCCCTGCCGCCGACCTTCACCAACAAGGACAAGGACCGCGAAAAGTACGCGGCCATCGGCGAGAGCGACCGCATGACGCTCAAGTTCGTGAAGCCTTGAGGCGCTCGGCGCCGGCCCAGGGGCCTCTGCCCCCTGTCCTAGGCGTAGGTGTGCAGGCCTGGTGCGTCGTCCAGATGCGCCAGGCTGTTGAAGCTCAGCAATGAATGCTTCCTGGGCGTGACGACGAATTCGCTGACAGCGCTGTTGCGGATGCGCAGGTTCAGCTCGATGACGGATTCCAGCGGCGCGGCCAGCACCTGGCCCACCGCCACCGAGATCGGCCCGCCGCTGGAAACGATCAGGACCTGCCCGCCGGCATGATGCTCGCGCACATGCGCGAGCGCGCCGGCCACACCCGCCGAGAACTCACTGAAGCCGGGCATGCCCAGCGGCTGCGATTCGCCCTTCATCCAGGCCAGCAGGCCGGTGCGCAAGAGCCGGAAATGGTTCTTCATCTCCTCGGCATCGCGCGGATGCTGAATATCTCCGGGCTGGATCGCACGCACGACGGCCTCGCTGTCGTATTCGTTCAGCCCCGGCCAGACCAGGGGCTCGGGCAGGCCGCCGATGCCCGCGGCAATCGCCTCCAAGCTTTGCGCATGGCGCTTGAGCGAGCCTCGCAGCACCGCGTCGAAACGCTGGCCGCGGGCCTGCCAGTACGCACCCAGGCGACGGCATTGCTCCGCGCCCAAGGGGCTCAACTGGTCGTAATCAGCGGCGCCAAACGAGGCCTGGCCGTGGCGCACCAAATGCAGGGTTCCCATGGCGCAAATCATCGGGCTGGCGGGCCGCCAAGGCTGTCACCGCGGCGACCGGTTAGAATCCCGCCCCAGACCGGACCTTCCAGGGTCCGGCTTCGCTTTCACTCATCGGAGCCATCATGGGCAACAAGATCAAGACCGAAGCCGACCGCCGCGCCACCCCGCGCCTGGCCGGCACGCCGTCGCGCATGGGCGCCGGCCACCGCAGCAGCCTGGAGCGTGGTTCGCACACCCGCAGCAAAAAGAATCCGGGCAAGCGTCCTCATTCGGGTTGAATCCCGGGGCCGTCAGGCCCGCGCGCTGTACCTACAGGCCCGTGCCGTTTTCGGCAGGGGCCTGTACTATTTCTACCGTTCGAATTGAGCCATCGCCATGCTCCGCATCAACGAACTCCGCCTGCCGCTGAACCATGCCGAGGGCGAACTGCGCCCGGCCGTCGTCCAGCGACTGGGCATTGAAGACTCGGCCCTGAAGTCCTTCACCGTCTTCAAGCGCAGCTACGACGCGCGCAAGAAGAGCGCGATGCTGCTGATCTACACGGTGGATTGCGAGCTGGAAGATGAAGCGGCCGTGCTGGCCAGCCATCTTGGCGACCACCAGATCAAGCCGACGCCCGACACCAGCTACAAGTTCGTCGGGCATGCGCCGGCAGATTTCCATGCCGGCGAGCGGCCGCGGCCGGTGGTCATCGGCTTCGGACCCTGCGGCATCTTCGCGGCGCTGATCCTGGCGCAGATGGGCTTGCGGCCCATCGTGCTGGAGCGTGGCAAGCAGGTGCGCGAACGCACCAAGGACACCTGGGGCCTGTGGCGCGAGAAGCAGCTGAACCCCGAATCGAACGTGCAGTTCGGCGAGGGCGGCGCCGGCACGTTCTCCGATGGCAAGCTCTACAGCCAGATTTCCGACCCGCGCTTCCTGACCCGCAAGGTGCTGACCGAGTTCGTCAAGGCCGGCGCGCCGGAGGAAATCCTCTTCGTCAGCAAGCCCCATATTGGCACCTTCCGGCTGGTGTCGATGGTGATCAAGATGCGCGCCGACATCGAGGCGCTGGGCGGCGAGATCCGCTTCCAGCAGAAGGTCAGCGACCTGTTGATCGAGGAAGGCCCGCAAGGCAGGCACATCCGCGGCGTGATGCTGGAATCCGGCGAGCAGATCCGCAGCGACCATGTCGTGCTGGCGCTGGGCCACAGCGCCCGCGACACCTTCAAGATGCTGCATGAGCGCGGCGTCTACATGGAGGCCAAGCCCTTCTCGATCGGCTACCGGATCGAGCATCCGCAAAGCATCATCGACAAGGCACGCTTCGGCCCCAATGCCGGCAACGAGATCCTCGGCGCGGCCGACTACAAGCTGGTGCACCATGCCAAGAACGGCCGCTCGGTCTACAGCTTCTGCATGTGCCCCGGCGGAACGGTCGTGGCAGCCACCAGCGAACCCGAGCGCGTGGTGACCAACGGCATGAGCCAGTACTCCCGCAACGAGCGCAATGCCAATGCCGGCATCGTCGTGGGCCTGACGCCTGAAGACTATCGCCAGGACGGCAAGACCGACGGCAGCCTGGTGAACCCGCTGGACGGCATGGCCTTCCAGCGCATCTGGGAGTCGCGCGCCTATGAACTGGGCGAAGGCGGCTACCTGGCGCCGGGCTCGCTGGTGGGCGACTTCATCAAGCGCCAGCGCAGCAAGGCCTTCGGCTCGGTCGAGCCCTCCTACAAGCCAGGCGTCACGCTCACCGACCTGCAGCAAAAGGGCCGCGGCAGCCTGCCGGCCTATGCGCTGGAGGCGATCCGCGAGGCGCTGCCTGCCTTCGGTCGCCAGATCCGCGGCTTCGACATGGCGGACGCAGTCCTGACCGGCGTCGAGACCCGCACCTCGTCGCCGCTGCGCATCACGCGCGGCAAGGACTACCAGAGCCTGAATGTGAAGGGCCTCTACCCGGCCGGTGAAGGCGCGGGCTACGCAGGCGGCATCATGTCAGCTGGCGTGGATGGCATCGAAGTGGCCGAGGCCCTGGGCCGCGCCATGCTGGCGCAGGGCTGAGCGAGCTCAGCTCGACGAACCCGGCGACCGGGGCACCGGCCCCAGCGCGGTGGCCGGCTTGAAAGCCTGGCTGCGGCGCGAGCGGACCGGCGGGTGGCGCCGCATGTAGCGCGCCACGGCAAACACTGCCAGGCTCAGGCCGGCAAAAGCCGCCAGCGTGTTCTGGACTCCCCACAGAGGCGCCTGGCTGGAGCGGAACAGCATGTAGGTCACCGGCACCTCGTAGCCGGGCGGCTTGAGCGAAAACATCATCACGCCGGCCAGCAAGGTGCCCGCAGCGGCGACCATGGTGCCACCCACGCACCAGGCGGTGTGCGGCGTACGTGCACCACCCCAGGGCCGCACCGTCAGCCAGGCCCAGACCAGGCAGATCAGGAAAACCGGCAGCGCGAATATGAAGGCCTCCGCCACCCGCACCTCGGCACTGCCGCGGGAGCCGAACATGCTTGTCCAGCTGTGCGGAACACCGATGGAGCCCAGGTACTGCCCCAGCATCATCGCGGCAAGGTACAGGCCTGCGCCCGAAACAAAGGAGAAAAAACGCCGACCGCTGCGCCGCATGATGAATACCGTCCCTGTATTGCTGCTGAGCTATTGCCCCATTCTGACCGGCGCGCCTGCGAAATGAGCCCGTACTCCCCCTGAGACGGGCGGTGGCAAAACCCGCATGCAGGCCGCGATCGTGAAAAAGTGCAAAGTCCGCCGCACTCCCGATTGCGCAAACGGCGAAGGCATGCGCAGCCGCTACCATCGCGCGGCCGCAGTACCAACCCCATCGGATCCCTCATGAAGTACCCCCTGCTCTCCTCCCTGGCCGCCACGCTGCTGGCCATCACCGCCACCACGCCCGCGGCCGCCCAGGCCGTGCGCGTCGCCAGCTGGAACCTCGGCTGGCATGTCTCCACCGCCGAACTGCCCGCCTGGCTGGCCCAATGCGGCAAGTCCTATCAGAAGAGCGCAAGCGATGGCGTCTGGCGCGTCGTGCCCGAGGGCACGGCCGGCGCCACGGTGGGCTGGTTCATCAAGGAGTCGCGCTCCCAGCTGGAAGGCGTGGACCTGTCGAAGATGCCGCCCTGCGGCGTCTATGAAGGCGCAGACCGGACCAAGCTGGCGGTGACGCCCGGCGCCTGGGCCGAGCGCAACCGGCAGATCGCCCAGGTCCTCGAGAAGGACGTGCGGGCCGACGTGATTGCCTTCCAGGAAGTTTCTGGCGTGGCTGCGGTGCGCGAGGCGCTGGGTGCGGCTTCGGACCGCTTCAATGTCTGCTCGTTCGAGCCGCGCTTCAAGGTCCAGCGCCTGGCCTTTGCCTGGCGCAAGGAGCTTGGTGCGGGCGAATGCCGAACCGAGGACGCGATGACGCTGCCGACCGTGGCCGACAAGGACCAGGTCCGCCCCGGCCTCGTGCTGACCTTGAAGACCGGCGACAAGCGCACCAGCTTCATGACCGTGCACCTGAAGTCCAGCTGCGTGAGCCCGCTGGACGGCCGTGGCCGCCTGGACCAGGACCGCACGAACGAGCGCTTTACCGACCCCTGCCCAGTCCTGCAGCAGCAGGTCGCACCGATCGAAGCCGCGGTCGAGAAGCTGGCGGCCGGCGCCGATCAGTTCATCGTGCTGGGCGACTTCAACCGCAACCTCTGGCATGAAGCCAATGAGCTGGAAGGCGCCAAGGCCGTGCGCAGCGATGGCTCGACCGACCTCGCCAAGCCGCTGCCGGCCGGCGTGAAGACGCAAAGCCTCTACAAGGAAGTATTCGACGGCGAGCCGGCCAACACCCGTGCCAGCCTGGTCTCGCTGGAATGCAAGCTCGACGCCAAGCTGGCCGGGCTGTGCGAACGCTCCAAGACCGAGGCCTTGAAGCGCGACGAGATGGCGCCGCTGGGCGATGCCTCAGGCCTGGGCTGCCGCAATGCCATCGGCCTGGACCACTTCGTCGTCGCCGAGAAGCTCAAGGCCAAGGTGAGTGGCGCTCAGAAAGTGGGCATCGGCGCGCTGGGTCAGAGCGCAGTGGCACTGGCCGGCAAGACCGACCCGGTCCTGGGCGCTTCGGACCATTGCCCCATCGTGATGAGTGTGGACCTGCGCTGAAGCAGGTTCAGGGAGTCGCAGCGGGCTTGGGGGTCGATTCTTCGGCTGGTTCGTGCAGGACGATCAGCCACTGACCCTCGCCCAAGGCATCGGGGTCCACCGCACGCAGCGAGAAGCTCAAACGCCTCTCGCTGCGGGCCACCAGGGCGGCGGTGCTCGGCCGTGAGTCCGGCCGCAATTGAGGCAGCACGGTCAGCTCGCCTGGCTCGGCGCCCACCCGGCGCCGCAGCACTTCACGGTGCATCCACAGCAGCAGCTCCGGCGGCAGCCGGCCGCGCTCGAAATGACCGCCGCTGAAGAACTCGGCCATCAGCGTGCGGGCCAGCGCCGTCTGCCAGACACACCAGCCGTCGGTCTCGCGCACTGCCATGCTGGCGTGGCCAAAGGCATCGAGTGCGCTGCGCGGCTTTGAGGGCGCGCGCCGCAGGTGCGCCGCCAGCCGCAGCAGCAGCTCGCGCGGACGCACCGGCGCCAGCAGGCAATCACTGGCACCGGCCTTCATGGCAGAGGCCGGCATGCCCTCCACGCCCGCCAGGCACAGCACCAGGATGGGCACCGTCAAACCAGCCTCGCGAAGGCGCGCAAGCAGGCCCAGGTGCTTGGGCTCGGGCGCATCCAGAAGAATCAGATCCGGCGCTTCCAGCTCGGGCGGCAGCGGCAGCCTGGGCGGCAGCACAACAACGCCGTAGCCGGACTCCTCCATTGCATCGGCATGCGCCGCCCAGGCTTGCGGCAAGGCACTCAGCAAGAGAATGCGCTCGCCATGGGCGCTCACCAGCGGCGCGCTGGGCAGCAGCGGCGCCAGGCTTGGGTCGTCGAGATCGGGTGTGCTGGGCATTGAACAGTTATCGGGCATCGCAACACCTGATTGCAAGGGGCGTGCCGTACTGCCTAAGCTCGCTGGCATCGAATGTGCGAAGGACCGTGCATGGAACTGACCCCGCGCGAGAAGGACAAGCTGCTGATCTTCACCGCCGCCCTGCTGGCCGAGCGTCGCCAGGCCCGCGGGCTCAAGCTCAATTACCCCGAGGCTGTGGCCCTGATCAGCGCAGCCATCATGGAAGGCGCGCGCGACGGCAAGAGCGTGGCCCAGCTGATGAGCGAGGGCAAGACCATCCTCGGCAAGGCCGACGTGATGGAGGGCGTGGCCGAAATGATTCCCGAAATCCAGGTCGAAGCGACCTTCCCGGATGGCACCAAATTGGTGACCGTGCACCAACCCATTGCATGAGGCCCGAGACCCGCACCATGAAAGCCCTGTTGCCAGCACTCCTCCTTCTCCCTTGGCATGCCCTTGCCCATGAAGGTCACGGGCAGGAGGGCATCAGCCACTGGCATGCCACCGACCTGCTGCTGCCACTGGCCCTGGCCGCTGGCCTGCTGTGGTTCCTGAAGAAGCGCAAGTAAGGAGCGGCCGAGATGATTCCAGGCGAACTGTTCACCGACGGCCCTGACCTGGCGCTCAACCCTGCCCGGCGCACACTCCAGCTGACCGTGGAGAACAGCGGCGACCGCCCGATCCAGGTCGGCTCGCACTACCACTTCGCCGAAACCAACGGCGCCCTGCGCTTCGACCGTGCGGCGGCGCATGGCATGCGGCTCAACATCGCCTCCGGCACGGCCGTGCGCTTCGAGCCGGGCCAGCAACGCACGGTGGAGCTGGTGTCGTACTCGGGCTACCGGCGGGTGTTCGGCTTCCGTGGGCTGGTGCAAGGTGAGCTATGAGCACGATCAACAGGCGAGCCTATGCCGAGCAGTTCGGCCCGACAGTTGGTGACCGGGTGCGCCTGGCCGACACCGAGCTGATCATCGAGGTTGAGCAAGACCTGACCCTGCGCGCCGGAGGCTACGGCGAGGAAGTGAAGTTCGGCGG
This sequence comes from Paucibacter sp. JuS9, assembly GCF_044043925.2. Lineage (NCBI taxonomy): Bacteria > Pseudomonadati > Pseudomonadota > Betaproteobacteria > Burkholderiales > Sphaerotilaceae > Roseateles > Paucibacter sp. JuS9. Next base: position 533,494 of record NZ_CP194172.1, on the reverse strand, counting down.
CGGCAAGACCATCCGCGACGGCATGGGCCAGTCGCAGCAGCCCAATGGGCCGCTTGCCAGCGACGCGGTCGACTGCGTGATCACCAATGCCTTGATCATCGACCACTGGGGCATCGTCAAGGCCGACATCGGCCTGCGCGGCAGCCGCATCGCGGCCATCGGCAAGGCCGGCAATCCGGACGTGCAGCCGGGCGTGGACATCGTCATCGGCCCCGGCACCGAGGTGATCGCCGCCGAAGGCCTGATCGTCACGGCCGGCGCCATCGACACCCACATCCACTTCATCTGCCCGCAGCAGATCGAAGAAGCCCTGATGAGCGGCACCACCACGATGATGGGTGGCGGCACCGGCCCGGCCACGGGCACCTTCGCCACCACCTGCACGCCGGGCCCCGAGAACATCAAGCGAATGCTGCAGGCTGCCGAGGCCTTCCCGATGAACCTCGGCTTCTTCGGCAAGGGCAATGCCAGCCAGCCGCAAGGCTTGCGGCAACAGGTCGAGGCCGGCGCGGTGGGCTTGAAGCTGCATGAAGACTGGGGCACGACGCCGGCCGCCATCGATTGCTGCCTCTCGGTGGCTGAGGAATCCGACGTCCAGGTGGCCCTGCATTCCGACACGCTCAACGAAAGCGGCTTCGTCGAAGACACCATCGCCGCCTTCAAGGGCCGCACCATCCACAGCTTCCATACCGAAGGCGCCGGCGGCGGCCATGCGCCCGACATCATGAAGGTGGTGGGCGAAGCCAATGTGCTGCCCTCCTCCACCAATCCGACGCGGCCCTACACGGTCAACACGCTGGACGAGCATCTGGACATGCTGATGGTCTGCCATCACCTTGATGCCTCCATCGCCGAAGACCTGGCCTTTGCCGAGAGCCGCATCCGCCGCGAGACCATCGCCGCCGAAGACATCCTGCACGACCTCGGCGCGATCTCGATGTTCAGCTCCGACTCGCAAGCCATGGGCCGCGTGGGCGAAGTGACGATCCGCTGCTGGCAGACCGCGCACAAGATGAAGGTGCAGCGCGGGCCCCTGCCTGGAGATAGCGAGCGCCACGACAACGCTCGCGTCAAGCGCTTTATCGCCAAGCTTGCGATCAACCCGGCGCTGACGCATGGCATCGCGCACGAGGTGGGTTCGATCGAGGCCGGCAAATGGGCCGACCTCGTGTTCTGGCGGCCGGCCTTCTTCGGCGTCAAGCCGAGCCTCGTGCTCAAGGGCGGCTTCATCGCTGCGGCCGCGATGGGCGACCCGAACGCCAGCATTCCGACGCCGCAGCCGGTGCACTACCGTCCGATGTTCGGCAGCTTCGGCGGCGCCTTGTCGGCCGGCTCCTTGAGCTTTGTCTCGCAGAGCGGGCTTGCAGCGGCGCAGGGCTATGGCTTGAAGAAGTCGCTGTCGGTTGTCAAGGGCTGCCGCACGGTCAAGAAGACCGACATGGTCCACAACGCCTATCTGCCGCGCATGGAGATCGATGCGCAGACCTACGAGGTCAGGGCCGATGGGCAATTGCTGACCTGCGAGCCCGCCACCGTGCTGCCGATGGCGCAGCGCTATTTCCTGTTCTGAATTGCGCTGCGGCCATCCGCCGCATGCAGAACGCGTGATAGAACGGCGGCCATGCGCCCCATCCTGCTTCTGCTGCCAGCCGCCCTGGCTCTCTCGGCCTGCGCGCCCTGGCCCCATCAGGTCCAGCTGCGACCCGAGATCAGGGGCCAGGTGTTGGCCTTGCCGGGGCAAGGCGTCGAGCTGTTCCTGTCCACCCAGCCGGCGCACAGCAAGCCATGCGAAGCACCGGGCGAGCCGGTAGCGCTATCGTCCGAAGGGCGATTCAGCTTGCCGCGGCGCTCGCGCATGGAGTTGTTCTATGCGTTCCTGGTGCCGCCCGAGCTGCAGACGAGCCTGACAGGCCTGTGCCTGCGCCGCGCCGGACAGCCCGCCGAGCTTGCCGCCCTGATCGGACAGCGGGGCGACCGAGCCGGCCGCGAGGTGGTGGTTCGCTGCGACCTCCGTGGCGAGCCGCCACGCTCCCGCGGCAATGCACAGGCCCAGCTACTCGGTCAGAACCCGGCGATCTGCAGCGCAGAACAGGCGACCAGCCCATGAGCACGATCCGCATCGAGCCCTTGCAGGTTGAGGACTTCGAGATATTCGTCCACTACCTGAACGATCACCTTCGCGACAACGGCCAATCCGATACGGGCTATTTCCAGCCCATGCCCTGTGCCGCCTCGCAGGTTTCTCCAGAGCGCGCCGCCCGCTTTCTGCAAGCGCTGCAAACGCCGATGAACCAACCCGGCTGGCGCCGAGCCTGGGTCGCCCGCAATGCAGCGACGGGCGCCATCGCCGGCCATGTGGACCTGCGGGCACATCTGGAAGCCCACACCGAGCATCGCTGCCTGCTGGGCCTCGGCGTGGATCGGCAACACCGCCAACAGGGGCTGGCACGCCAACTGCTTGGTCAAGCGCAGAGCTGGGCTCGCGGTGAAGCAGGCCTGAGCCATATCGATCTGCACGTGCTGAGCAGCAACCGGCCCGCGCTGAAGTTGTACGAGAGCTTGGGTTTCATCGTCGTCGGCGAATGGCCGGACATGTTCCGCATCGACGGTCACCGACTCGACTACACCGCGATGGCCCTGGCTCTGCAGCCTCCATCCTGAACGAACCTGCCCTCGCGACCCATGAAAATCCGCATCGACGACCTGCGCGGTCCTGAAATCCACGCCCTGCTCGAGGAGCACCTGCGCCATATGCATGAGCTCTCGCCGCCCGAGAGCGTGCATGCGCTGGACCTGGACAAGCTGCGCCAGCCCGAGATCACCTTCTGGACGATCTGGGAGGGCGAGCAGCTGCTGGGTTGCGGCGCACTCAAGCAGTTGTCGCCCACCGAGGGGGAGATCAAGTCCATGCGCACGCCGACGGCCTTGCGCGGCAAGGGTGCGGCGCGTGCCATCCTGAACCACATCCTCGAGCAAGCCCGCGCCCGGGGCCTCACGCGGCTGAGCCTGGAAACGGGCAGTCAGCCCGAGTTCGAGCCGGCCCGCAGGCTCTATGCCAGCGCAGGCTTCAAGTTTTGCGGGCCTTTTGCCGACTATGCAGAGGACCCGTACAGCGCCTTCATGACCCGTCAGCTCTGAAACAGGGGCGCTGAACGGCCGTCTTTGCGGGATCCGGGGCTTTTTCAGCCCGGATAATGGTGGCCGACCCCTCCCAACAACACAGCGACGAGGCAGCGCAGTCCCGCACAGCATGGAGCGATTGACCGAGCAGATCGTGGCCTGGCACAACAGGCATCCGCTGGCCAAGCGGATCAGCGCCTTTGATGTGCACACGGTTGGCGTGATCGCCCTGCCCTTCATGCGGCAGAACCGGCGCCCGCCCCTGCCGGTGGAGCCGGTGCTGACCGAAGAGGTCGATCCGCTGCACAACGCCGAGACCCGTGATGCGCTGATCGAAGGGGCGGGCGACGAAGAGGACGAGGACGGCGGCAACGAGCCCGGCGCCTTCAGCCGCTTCGAGACCGACAGCGCGCCCCGTGCGCCCCGCGGCCCGGCCTGGCTGCAGCCCTTGCAGAACCTGTGGTTCCGGATGCGCCGCCAGCGCTGGGGCAACCATTGGCAATGGCCGGTCTTCAGCGAGGAAATGATTCCCGGCCTGAGCGCCGCCAGCGTGGCCCGCTTTGCCCTGGACTATGGCTACAACGAGGCGCCAGGCGACCCGCACTGGCCGCGCCGCACCGCCGCGGTGGACGAATCCTATGTGGCCAAGGGCTCGGCCAAGCACCGCGGTGGCGCCTGGCCGTTCGAACTCTTCCTGGTCAGCGCCGGTATCGACGCCGGCGCCTCACGAACGCGGGTGCTGATCGGCCAGGGTGGCGGTCGCAGCCTGATGCTTTGCGGCCGGCGCTGCATCAGCCCGGTGCGCAGCGCCATCGCGGCACTTCTGCTGCTGGGCGGCATGGCCTGGGCCGGCTGGAGCTGGATGCATCCGGCGGGCGAAGCCCATGTGGCCGCTGAGCCTGCCTCGGCACCCGCCGCCGCTGCCAGCAAGCCAGTGCCTGCTCCTGTTGCATCGGCCCCATCGGCCGCACCGCCCCCATCGGCAGCATCAGCTGCGGGAGATCTTGCTTCGGCCCCCACCGCGGCCGTCACCGCCCCGGTATCGGTGGCCTCTGCACCGACACCGGCGCCCGCTGCCAGCTCGGTGATGAACAACCCCGGCAATGCCGTGCCAGCCTCTGAATTGCCCGACCAGGCAAGCGGCCCGCAACCCGACATCCGCCCGCGCCTGGTCACGGTCAATCGCGCCGCCAGCGCGCCGCCGCTGCGCGTTTCCGGCGGGGCCAGCGCCCCGGCACCCGCCGCCGCCACGGCGCCGGACAAGGCTGACAAGAAGGATCCGAAGGCGCAAGGCAAGGCCGAGGTCAAGGCTGAAACAAGGAACGAACCCAGGACAGAAGCCAAGGCCGAGCCCAAGGTGGCCCCGGTGGTGCCGCCACTGAGCAGCAAGCCAGTGGCCCTGGTGGGCCCGCCCAGCGCCAAGCGCACCGACGCCGAGGCCTATCTCGCCCGCATGAAGGACATGCTGACCGGCGTTACCCGGCAACCCGACGCGCTGCAATTCCAGGTGATCGAGACGCCCGCCGGCTTCGTGCCCACCATCTGGCCTTTCGCGACCCGCGAGCAGGCGCAGCTGATCAATGCGACCATGATCGCCCGCGGCATGAAGACCCGTGCCGTCGATTTCTGAAACGACTTCCATGCTGACCATCAACAAGCTGATTCCCCGTGGCCAGGGCCTGGCCGCCGCCCTGCTCAAGCGGGCGCCCGAAGTGGTGCTGGATTGGGACACGCGCCAGAAGAGCCGCTTCGATGCCCGCGACAGCCAGGAGCGGGTGCTCGCCGTCTTCCTGCCGCGCGGCAGCACGGTGCGCGGCGGCGATGTGCTGGTGGCCGAAGACGGCTCGCTCCTGCGCGTGGTCGCTGCCGAGCAGGCACTGCTGGAAGTGCGCGCCTGCGCCGAGCACGGCTCGCCCTTCGACCTGATGCGCGCCGCCTACCACCTGGGCAACCGGCATGTGCAACTGGAGCTGCAGAAGGACCGGCTGTTGCTGGAACCCGACCATGTGCTGGCCGACATGCTGAGGCAGATGCACCTGGAGGTCGCCGAGGTGAAGGCCGCTTTCGAGCCCGAGGCTGGCGCCTACGGTGGCGAAGGCCAGGGCCACCAACACGGCCACGGTCATGCCCATGCCGCGCCCAAGCCCATAGGCATCAAGATTGCCGCCGCGCCACATGTGCACGGTCCGGGCTGCAAGCACTGAGCTGGGACCGAGTCCAGTGCCTGCGCACTTGACGACGCCCAGCGAAGGCCAGGCCGCCTGCCTGCGGCCGGCATGAGCATGGAAGCCCGGGCTTGGCTGCAACTACTGCAGCTGGCATCGCCGGCGCTGCCGGTGGGCGGCTTCAGCTACTCGGAAGGGCTGGAAGCGGCGGTCGATGCCGGCCAGGTCATTGACGAATCCAGCGCACAGGCCTGGCTGCTTGATCAACTGCGATTGACACAGGCGCGTGCCGATTTCAGCGTCTGCGCCGCCGCGTTCGAGGCCTGGGCCAATGCCGATCTGACGCGCATCACGGCCTTGAACGACTGGGTGCTGCAGACCCGCGAAAGCCGCGAACTGCGCCTGCAGGCCGAGCAGATGGGGCGCTCGCTGGCCGAATGGCTGCGGCACAAGCCTGATGCCGATGCGGCGCTGCTGCAGGCATTGTCTGCATTGAAGCCGGCGCCGACCTGGCCGGTCGCCTTCGCGCTGGCCGCGCAGCAGACCGGGGCGCCCCTGCGCGAAGCCCTGCTGGCTCACGCCTTTGCCTGGGCGGAAAACATGGTGGCCGCCGCCATCAAGGCCGTGCCGCTGGGCCAGGTGGCCGGGCAGCGCATGCTGCATACGCTGGGTGAAGCGATACCGGCCGCCGTCGATGGCGCCCTGGCTTTGATGGATGGGGATCGACAGGCCTTCGCGCCGATGCTGGCCATCCTGTCTGCGCAGCACGAGGCGCAGTATTCGCGCCTGTTCCGTTCCTGACCGCTCTGAAAACGGCTTCAGCCGCCGAGCATGCGCAGCGCGGCTTCCAGCTGCTCGGTCGGCTCGCGCTTGAAGCCCGAGCGGGCATAGCGCTGCAGGCGGCCGATCACGAAGCTGACCAGCACCGAAGCCTGGGCATTGGCCGCCACCGTCGGCGTGGCCGAGCCGGCTTCTTCGGCGGCCTGGCGCAGGCATTGGCGCATCGAGGACTCGATGCGGTCGAAGAACTGGTTCATGCGCGCGACCAGGCGCTCGTTCTCGTAGACCAGTGCGTCGCCCACCATCACGCGGGACATGCCGGGGTTGCGCTCGCCGAACTGCAGCAGCACCGAGACGATCTTCTGCGCCTGGGCAAGACCCGACCCTTCGCGCTCGGTGATCTGGTTCACAAGGGTGAAGATGCTGCTTTCGATGAACTCGATCAGCCCTTCGAACATCTGCGCCTTGCTGGCGAAATGCCGGTACAGCGCGGCCTCGCTCACTTCCAGCCGGGCTGCGAGTGCGGCCGTGGTGACACGGTCTGCCCCCGGCTGTTCCAGCATGCTGGCCAGGGTTTGCAGGATCTGCGTCCGGCGCTCGCCCGGCTTGGGCCGGCGGCGCGGCTGGGCTTCAGCGGCCGCGGGCACAGTGCCATCACCGTGGGGGGGGCTGGGGAGTGGGCTGGCGTCGGACATTGCGGACGATTCTTGCACAGCCCGGTGTCAGTCCTGGCGAGCTTCTATCAATCGCGCAGCCAGCCCAGGCGGCGCGCTTCGTAGATCGCCTCGACCTTGCTGCGCACCTGCAGCTTGCGGTAGGTGCGCTTCACATAGGTCATGACGGTGTGCGGCGAGACCTGCATGAACTGGGCGATCTCGTCGAAGGTGAAGCCCTTGGCCGCCAGATGCAGCACGCGCGACTCCTGCTCGGAGAGCGCCACCGCCGCTTCGTCGCCCTGCGGCAGGGCCGAGCTGGAGAGGTGCGGTGCCGATGGCGCCAGGCGCATCAGCAGGCGGCGAGCAATCACCGGGCTGATCGGGCTGCCGCCGGCGCGCAGCGAGCGCAATTGCGTGGGCAGTTCCAGCGCCAGCGCGTCCTTCAGCAGGTAGCCGGTGGCGCCGGCCTCGATGCTGGACAGCACATGCTGCTCGTCACCAAAGACCGAGATCACCATCACGTCGCAATCGGGATGGGTGGCGGCGGCATGGCGTATCAATTCGATACCGCTGCCGCCGGGCAGGTCCAGGTCGACCAGCAGCACGTCGGGCCGGTGCAGGTCAAAGAGCTGGCGGCCGCTGGGCAGGTCTTGCGCAATGCCCAACAACTGGATGTCTTCGCTGCCAGCCAGCGCATGGGTGAAGGCGTCTCTGAAACGGACCTGGTCTTCAACAATCAGCAGCGAAAAACGGGACATGGGGACGGAGCTTCCAGGGAAACAGCGATTCTCGGCAGCAAGTGAGTGGACACAATGCGCATCCACCCGGAGAAATTGCCCAGCCCCCCAGTTTGAAGTGAGGGGTTAACCGGGGGTGATCTCAATGAGATCGGATCATCGTCCCGTAGGCCTGGTCACTGAGGATCTCAAGCAACATGGCGTGGGGCACGCGGCCATCGATGATGTGGACCGCATTGACGCCGCTCTTGGCCGCATCGATCGCGCCGGCAATCTTGGGGATCATGCCGCCGCTGATTGTGCCGTCAGCCACCAGCTCATCGATGCGGCGCGGCGTCAGCTCGGTCATCAGCTCGCCGGCCTTGTCCAGCACGCCGCGGATATTGGTCAGCATCAGGAGCTTCTCGGCGCGCAGCACCGTGGCCAGCTTGGCAGCCACGACGTCAGCATTGATGTTGTAGCTCTCGTTGTTCTCGCCGAAGCCGATCGGGCTGATGACGGGAATGAACTGGTCGTCCTGCAGTGCCTTCACCACGCTGGGGTCGATGGAAACGATGTCGCCGACCTGGCCCACATCGTGTTCCTTGTTGGGGTCGTCCTTGTCGACGATCTTGAGCTTCTTGGCGCGGATCATGGCGCCATCGCGGCCGGTCAGGCCCACGGCCTTGCCGCCGGCGGCGTTGATCAGGCCCACCACGTCCTGCTGCACTTCGCCGCCCAGCACCCATTCGACGACGCTCATGGTCTCGGCGTCGGTCACGCGCATGCCTTGCACGAAGTGGCCCTTCTTACCGAGCTTGTTCAGCGCGTCCTCGATCTGCGGCCCGCCGCCATGCACCACCACCGGGTTCAGGCCTACGAGCTTCAGGAGCACCACGTCCTCGGCAAAATCCTGCTGCAGGGCCGGGTCGGTCATGGCATTGCCGCCGTACTTGATGACGATGGTCTTGCCGTGGAACTTGCGGATATAGGGCAGCGCCTGCGACAGGATCTCGGCCTTCTCGCGCGGCGCGATATGGGACACATCGGTGGCGTGGGCACCCAGCGAGGTATTGGGCTCGTTTTTCATGGCGGCAACGGGGAAAGCTGAGGGTTCGCAAAGATTGTAGGCGGGCGCCAGCGACAATCGCCGCCATGCAAGTAAGCGCCTATCTGAAGCTGTCGGTGGCCGTCGCCCTGCTCACCATCGCCCTGAAGACAGCGGCCTGGTGGTGGACCGACTCGGTCAGCCTGGCGGCCGACGCGCTGGAGTCCCTGGTCAACCTGGCCGGGGCAATGTTTGCACTGGCCATGGTCACGGTGGCGGCGCGGCCGCCTGATGATGACCATCCCTTTGGCCACCACAAGGCCGAGTTCTTCTCCAGCGGCTTCGAGGGCGTGCTGATCATCGCCGCCGCGCTGGGCATCCTGTGGGCCGCAGGCCACCGCTTCTTTGACCCGCAGCCGGTCCAGTCCCTCGGCCTGGGGCTGGGGCTGGCCGTTGTCAGCTCGGTCATCAATGGCGCACTGGCCTGGGCCATGCTGCGCAAGGCCCGGGAGCATCGCTCGATGGCGCTGGAGGCCGATGCCCGCCATCTGTTCACCGATGTCTGGACCTCGGCCGGTGTCGTGGCGGGCCTGCTGGGCGTGATGCTCACCGGCTGGTTGTGGCTGGACCCGCTGCTGGCCGTGCTGGTGGCCCTGAACATCCTGCGCGAAGGCGCTGCGCTGGTCTGGCGCAGCTCACAAGGCCTGATGGACGAGGCGCTGGACGCCGAATCCCTGGCCCGCATCGACGCGGTTCTGGAGGACTTTCGCCATCACACGGTGCGCTTCGACCACCTGGTCAGCCGCAGCGCCGGCCAGCGCCGATTCGTGGACCTTCACATGCATATGCCGAGCGACTGGACGCTGGGCCGCGCCGCCGCCGTGCGGGCCTCGGTGGAGCAGGCCCTGATGAGGGCCGTGCCCGGTCTGCGCGCCACCATACAGCTGTTGCCGATGGATGTGGAAGCCCACTTCGACGACCCCAAGGACTTGATATGACCCACCCCCGAGGCGCTTCGCGCTCCCCCTCAAGGGGGCGCACCCAATGGCCCGGCAAAGCCGGATCCATGGGTGCCGCTTGGCTCGACCCGGCCCCTGCCACCCGCATCTCTCCCAAAGGGAACCAGCATTGATTGGACTGATTCAACGCGTACGCGAAGCCCGCGTCGATGTGGCCGGCACCACCGTCGGCAGCATCGGCCCGGGCCTCTTGCTGCTGCTCTGCGCCGAGCCGATCGATACCGAAGCCCTGGCCGAGAAGATGATCGACAAGGTGCTGAAGCTGCGCATCTTCTCTGACGAGGCCGGCAAGATGAACCGCAGCGTGCAGGACGTGGGCGGTGGCCTGCTCATCGTTTCGCAGTTCACGCTGGCCGCCGACGCCAGCAGCGGCAACCGGCCAAGCTTCACAGGCGCCGCACGGCCCGAGCTGGGCCGTCATCTTTATGAGCATGCGCTGGCCTGTGCGGGCCGGCTGCACCCGGACGTGCAGAGCGGCGAGTTCGGGGCCGACATGCAGGTGAGCCTGGTCAACGACGGGCCGGTGACGATTCCCTTGCGCATGAGCTGAGCTGCTCGGCCTGTCGGGCCCATCTGCAGTCTGTCGAATATCGCTGCGAAGCCTTGTGGAGCATCGGCACAATCGCGCCGTTATCAATCCACAGAGGCAGGAGAACCATGAGCAAGACAGCAAGCTTCCTGAGCGGCGCCGCCGCCAGCGCCACGGCCATCATCGCCATCACCCTGCTGACCGGCGCCAAGGCACCGCCGGCCAAGTTCGAGGAGATCGACGTGGGCCGGATCAATGTGCGCGAGCCCGATGGCACGCTGCGCATGGTGATCTCGAACAAGGCGCAGTACCCCGGCGACTTCCAGCAGGGCAAGGAGGGGGCGCGCCCGGACCGTGCCGACAAGGCCGGCATGCTGTTCATCAATGATGAGGGCACCGAGAACGGAGGCTTCATCCAGAAGGGCTTCGTCGGCCCCGATGGCAAGGTCAACGCCGGCCTGAGCCTGACCTTCGACCGCTTCCGTCAGGACCAGGTGATCCAGCTGCTGCATGCCGAGCAGGGCGGCACGGCCACCAGCACGCTGGTCATCAACGATGAGGCCGACGGTCTGCAGATGGACGTCAAGCAGCGCAGCGCGCGCATGGCCGAGATCCGCAAGATGGATCCTGAGGCTCGCAAGGCCGCCATCCAGGACCTGCGCGACAAGGGCCTGCTGGCCGCCAATCGCGTGCGCCTGGGCACCACGCCCGGCAAGTCCTCGGCCCTGATGCTCAGCGATGCCAAGGGCCAGCCGCGCATGCTGCTGATGGTCACGCCCGAAGGCAAGCCCAGCATCCAGATGTTCGACGACAAGGGGCAGCCCGCGAAGACCATCGACCTCGAGTCGAAGTGAACGCCGGGCGCGGCACTGCGGCGCTCAGTCAGTCGAACTTGCGCAGGTCCTCGATCACGCGCCCATCGTTGGGCAGGCTGCCCGGCGCCATCAGCTGCACGTCGCCGCGCAGCTTGGTGATGTCGCGCAGCGCCTCGGTGACCCGAGTGGCCAGGCCTTCGGCGGCTTCGGCCACTTCGAGCTTGAGCGTCATGCGGTCGCTGGCCATCTCGCCTTCAACCACCAGGCGGCCGCGCTTCGCCTCGGGGAAGCGGCGCAAGAGCTCGGCAATCTGCGAGGCATGGACGAACATGCCCTTGACCTTGGCGCTCTGGTCGGCCCGGCCCATCCAGCCCTTGATGCGCTGGTTGGTCCGGCCCGTGGGGCAAGCGCCCGGCAGGATGGCCGAGAGGTCGCCGGTGCCGAAACGGATCAGCGGATAGTCGGGGTTCAAGGTGGTGACGACCAGTTCGCCCACCTCACCTTCGGGCACGGGGTCGCCGGTGCCGGGGCGGACGATCTCGACGATCACACCTTCGTCGATCACCAGGCCTTCGCGGGCCGAGGTTTCATAGGCGATCAAGCCGATGTCGGCCGTGGCATAGCACTGGTAGCCCTGCACGCCACGCTCGATCAGCCAGTCGCGCAGCGAAGCCGGGAAGGCCTCGCCGCTGACCATGGCCTTGCGGATGGACAGGGCCTGGCCCTCGCTCTTGTCCAGCATGATCTTCAGGAAGCTGGGCGTGCCCACATAGCCTTGCGGCCGAAGTTCATGGATGGCCTGCAGCTGCAATTCGGTGTTGCCGACACCACCGGGAAAGACGGTGCAACCCAGCGCATGGGCGCCTGTTTCCATCATCGAGCCGGCTGGCGTCAGGTGGTAGGAAAAGCTGTTGTGCAAGAGCTCGCCGGCCTGAAAGCCTGCGGCATGCATGGCACGCGCCATGCGCCAGTAGTCGGCACGCGAGCCTTCGGGTTCATAAAGTGTTCCAGGTGACTGGAACACGCGCCGCGCCGGGCCCCAGCCGATGGCCGAGAAGCCGCCAAACGGGTTGCCCCCAGCGCGCCTGGCGTGCTGCTGGCGGGCCAGCAGCTCGTGCTTGCGGGTCACCGGCAGGGCAGCGAGCGCGGCACGGCTGTCGACCCGATCGGGCGCGGCTGCCAACAGCTCGGCAAAGGCATCGGTACAGGCGCGCGCATGACGGACCTGCCCGGCCAGCGCCTGCATCAGGGCTGCTTCGCGCGCCGCCGGTTCGCGCGTCTCCAGCGCGTCGTAGAACTTACTCGTCGCCATTGCTCCACCCCGCCAGGCTCTTTTTCACCAAGGCCACGAAATCGCGCAGCTGGGCGCTGTCCTTCAGCAGCTTTTCATTCCACTCCGGCGTGCGCGAAGGACGCTTGACCAGGGCGACTCGCAACTGCGTGCCGTCAACGGCGGCCCGTGCCATCACCATGCCTTTGCGCTCGAAGCGCCCTTCCCGCTCGGCCAGCCCGAGCTCGCGCAGATCGCGCTTCAGCCGCTGCAATGCTTCGTCCGGCTTGAACGGCGGTGGTGCGAAGAAGTCTCCATCGCTCATGCGGTACTCCTTCAGGCCAACCAGCGCTTGCGGCGCTTGTAGCTCTTCACGTCCTTGAAGCTCTTGCGGTCGCCACCGCCGACGCCGAGGTAGAACTCCTTGACGTCCTCGTTCTCGCGCAAGGCCCGGGCCTCGCCGTCCATCACGACGCGGCCGCTCTCCAGGATGTAGCCGTAGTCGGCATAGCGCAGCGCCATGTTGGTGTTCTGCTCGGCCAGCAGAAAGGTCGTGCCTTCCTTGCTGTTCAGGTCCTTGACGATCTCGAACACCTCTTCAACGATCTGCGGCGCCAGGCCCATCGAAGGCTCATCCAGCAAGACCATCTTGGGGTTGGCCATCAGGGCGCGGCCGATGGCGCACATTTGCTGCTCGCCGCCGGAGGTGTAGGCGGCCTGCGAAGTGCGGCGGGTCTTCAGGCGGGGAAAGTAGTTGTAGACCTTTTCCAGCGTCGCGTTCACTGCAGCCTTGCCGTCCTTGCGGGTGTAGGCGCCGGTCATCAGGTTTTCTTCGATGCTGAGGTGGGCGAAGCAGTGGCGCCCTTCCATCACCTGGATCACGCCGCGATTGACCATCTCGGCGGTGGAGAGCTTCTCGATGCGCTCGCCGCGCAGTTCGATCGAGCCCTTGGTGACCTCGCCACGTTCACCGGCCAGGAGGTTGGACACGGCGCGCAGCGTCGTCGTCTTGCCCGCGCCATTGCCGCCCAGCAGCGCGACGATGCCGCCCTCGGGCACCTGCAAGGACACGCCCTTCAACACCAGGATCACATGGTTGTAGATGACCTCGATGCCGTTGACGTTCAGAAGAATATTGCTCATGGGTGTCCTTCAACTCTTTGAAGCGCCGCACGCGACGCTTCAAAGAGGACTCCGAGGAGTCCTCGTGCTTGATCAATCAGCTTTGGCAGTCTTGCGGGGTGCGGCGCGTGAGTTTTTTCTCTGCCGCATACTTCTCCGCCGTCGCCTTCACCATCGGCTTGATGATCTGTTCATCGGCCTGGTACCAGTCGCCAACGAAGTTCCACTTCTTGCCGTCCCAGGTGTGGACGCGCGCCCAGCTGGAGCCCATGTGGTCAGCGCACGAGGTAGACACCGGGCGCATCACGCCGGCCAGGCCCAGGGCATCGAGCTTCTTCTGGTCGAGCGCCAGGTTCTCAAGGCCCCAGCGCACCTGCTCGCCGTTCATGACCTTGCCCTTGCCGAAGCGCTCCTGCGCGCGCTTGACGCCTTCGACACCCAGCATCGCCGACAAGAGGCCGCGCATATAGAGCACCTGGCCGACTTCGTCCTTCGGGCCCGTGCCGTTGTTCTTGCCATGCAGCTCCTTCAGGATGTCCTGCACCACCTTGGCCTGCGGCTCGGCGCCATGCTGGATGGTCACGGCGCTGTAGCCCTTGGCGCCATCGCCGACATCCTTCACATCAGGCTCGGCGCCGGCCCACCAGACGCCGTACATCTTCTCGCGCGGATAACCGGTCGCCTGCGCTTCCTTCAGCGCGGTGGAGTTCATCACGCCCCAGCCCCAGAGGAAGACATAGTCGGGCCGGCTCTGCCGCACCTGCAGCCAGGTGGCTTTTTGTTCGACGCCGGGCGCCGTCACCGGCAGCAGCTGCAGCTCGAAGCCATGCAGCTTGCTGCGCTCCTGCAGCAGAGGGATAGGCTCCTTGCCGTAAGGGCTGTCGTGATAGACCAGGGCGACCTTCTTGCCCTTCATCTTGTCCCAGCCACCCTCCTTCTTGGCCACATGCTGCAGCAACACGTCGGCCGCGACCCAGTAGGTGCCCAGGAGCGGGAAGTTCCACTTGAAGATGCCGCCGTCCTGGCTTTCGCTGCGGCCGTAGCCGGCGGTGATCAGGGGAATCTTGTCGCCGGGCGCCTTCTCGGTCAGGGCAAAGGTGGCGCCGGTGGAAAGCGGCTGGAACAAGGTCGCGCCCTTGCCCTTCAGCCGCTCATAGCACTCCACCGAACGGTCGGTGGCATAGCCTGTCTCGCATTCCTCGTAGGTGATCTTGACGCCGTTCATGCCACCCTTGGCATTCACCAGCTTGAGGTAATCCACATAGCCATTGGCCCAGGGCGTTCCGTTGGGCGCGTAGGCGCCCGTGCGGTAGACCAGTACCGGGAAGAACTGCTCCTTGGCCTGGGCCAGGGCATCGGTAGCCACAGTGGCCAGGCCGGCGGCGGCGACCGCGGCCATCAGGGCCAGGGACTTGAGTCGTGTCGTCATCTTGCTGTCTCCGGTTGTGCGTGCTCGTGGCGCGCTTTGTGGTTTCAAGAAGGAAGGTAGGTAGGCACTCAGTGCGGGAAGGGCCACAGCCGCAGCTTCTCTTTCGCGGTGGACCAGAGCCGCGCTATCCCATGCGGCTCCTTGATCAGGAAGAACACGATCAGCGCGCCGAAGACCATGAACTCCAGGTGCGAGGAGGTTTCAGTGGCAATCGGGATGCCCAGCCAGTGCGGCAGCTGGCTCAACAGAATCGGCAGGATGATGATGAAGGCCGCGCCGAAAAAGGCCCCCATCACGGAGCCCAGCCCCCCGATGATGACCATGAAGAGCAGCTGGAACGAACGGTCGATCGAGAAGGCGGCCGGCTCCCAGGAACCGAGGTGCACAAAGCCCCAGAGCGCGCCGGCCACGCCGACGATGAAGCTGCTGACCGCAAAGGCGCTGAGCTTGGCGTAGACCGGGCGGATGCCGATCACACTGGCGGCCACATCCATGTCGCGCATCGCCATCCATTCGCGGCCGATGGCCGAGCGCACCAGGTTCTTGGTCAGCGTGGCGAACACGACGACG
This sequence comes from Paucibacter sp. JuS9, assembly GCF_044043925.2. Lineage (NCBI taxonomy): Bacteria > Pseudomonadati > Pseudomonadota > Betaproteobacteria > Burkholderiales > Sphaerotilaceae > Roseateles > Paucibacter sp. JuS9. The sequence goes on along the minus strand of NZ_CP194172.1, from coordinate 518,255 downwards.
AAGACTAGGCAGAACAGATACTTCTGCACTGGCGACTCGACGGAAAAGCCAAAGACCTGCAGATTGGAGACCGAGACATTGCCCGAGGCCGAGTTGTTCGTGAACCAGGAGATGCGCAGAAAGGCCCAGTCGCAGAAGAACTGCGCGGCCAGCGTCGCGACGGCGAGATAAAGGCCCTTGATGCGCAAGGAGGGCACGCCAAAGAACACGCCGACCACGGTCGATGCCAGCCCGCCCAACAGGAGCGAGGCGATCAGCGGCATGCCTTCGATGCGGACCTGGAAGTTGTAGGCCGCATAGGCGCCCACGGCCATGAAGGCACCGGTGCCCAGCGAGATCTGCCCGCAATAGCCCACCAGCACGTTCAGGCCCAGGGCCGCCAGCGAGAGGATCAGGAAGGGAATCAGGATCGCGCGGAACAGGTATTCCGAGGCGAAGGCCGGGACCACCACAAAGGCCAGCAGCAGGATCAGCGCGATCGCAACCTGGTCCTGGCGGATCGGAAAGACCGCGTTGTCCGCGCGGTAGGAGGTCTTGAACTGGCCGTTTTCACGGTAAAGCATGCTCGTCCCTATCCATGATCTTTTAGTTCCGGCCGCGCCTGTCGGCGCTTAACTTGGACAAGTCCAAGTTAGCCTGCTCTGAAAAATCATTGCTCGCGTTCATACGCGATCAATGATTTTTTCCCCGAAGAGACCTTGCGGCCTCACCAGGAGGAATCCCAACGCCAACACATATGCAAACCAGATCTCGATGCCACCGCCCAACATCGGGCCAAGGTAGACCTCCGAGACCTTCTCGCCCACGCCGATCACGAGGCCGCCGATGATGGCGCCCGGCACCGAAGTCAGGCCGCCAAGGATCACCACCGGCAGCGCCTTCAAGGCCACCAGCGAGAGCGAGAACTGCACGCCCAGCTTGCTGCCCCAGATGATGCCGGCCACGAGGGCCACGAAGCCGGCCACGCTCCAGACGATGACCCAGATGCGCGAGAGCGGAATGCCGATGGACTGCGCGGCCTGGTGGTCGTCTGCCACGGCGCGCAGGGCGCGGCCTGTCGCGGTCTTCTGGAAGAACAGCGCAAGCAGCGCGACCAGCACCGCAGCAATCAGCGCTGCATACAGGTCTTCCTTGTTGACCAGCACGCCGCCTTCAAAGGTCTTCTCGAACAGGAAGACCGGATCCTTGGGCATGCCCACGTCGATCTTGTAGATGTCGCTGCCGAACAGGCTCTGGCCCAGGCCTTCCAGGAAGTAGGTGATCCCGAGCGTGGCCATCAAGAGCGTGATGCCTTCCTGATTCACCAGCTTGCCGAGCACGAGACGCTCGACGCACCAGGCCACGGCCACCATCACCAGGCAAGCGCCGACGAAGGCCAGGATGTTGGCCAGGATGGCGTTTTCAAAGCCGAGCAGCTTCGGAATCCATTCCGCGAAGCGAGCCATGGCCAGCGCAGCGAACAGCACCATCGCGCCCTGCGCGAAATTGAAGACGCCCGAGGCCTTGAAGATCAGGACGAAGCCCAGCGCGATCAGCGAATACAGCATGCCCGTCATCAGGCCGCCGAAGACTGTTTCAATAAGGAATCCCATATCAGTGCGTCCCTGCCTTCAGTGCGAAGTGCCGAGATAGGCCCGGATCACGTCTTCATTGCGGCGCACTTCGTCGGGCGCGCCGTCGCCGATCTTCTTGCCGTAGTCGAGCACGACGACGCGGTCCGAGATGTCCATCACCACGCCCATGTCATGCTCGATCAGCACGATGGTGGTGCCGAATTCGTCGTTCACGTCGAGGATGAAGCGGCACATGTCCTGCTTCTCTTCCACATTCATGCCGGCCATGGGCTCGTCCAGCAAAAGCACTTGCGGCTCCATCGCCAGCGCGCGGCCCAGGTCCACACGCTTTTGCAGGCCATAGGGCAGGCGGCCGACCGGCGTTTTGCGGTAGGCCTGGATCTCGAGGAAATCGATGATGCGCTCGACCTTTTCGCGCTGGGCGATTTCCTCGCGCTCGGCCGGACCCCAGCGCAAGGCCTGCAGCAAGAGATTGCTCTTCATGTGCAGGTTGCGGCCGGTCATGATGTTGTCCAGCACGCTCATGCCCTTGAACAGCGCCAGGTTCTGGAAGGTGCGGGCCACGCCCATCTCGGCCACCTGGCGCGAGTTCATGTGCTTGAAGGTCTGACCCTTGAAGCTGATGGAACCCTGCGTCGGGTGATAGACGCCGTTGATGCAGTTGAGCATCGAGCTCTTGCCCGCGCCGTTGGGGCCGATGATGGAGCGGATCTCATGCTCGCGCACATCGAAGCTGATGTCGGTCAGCGCCTTCACGCCGCCAAAGGCCAGCGAGATGTTCTTGACCTCGAGGATGACCTCGCCGATTTTCTTCGCGCTCATCAGGCGGCCCTCCGCGCTGGTGCGAATGTTTTCGTATCAACGATCTTCAAATCTGCAGACACCGAGCCCGAGCGCCCATCCTCGAACTTCACCGCCGTCTCGATGAACTGCGAACTCTTGCCTTCGTACAGTGCATCGATCAGCACCGCGTACTTCTCGGCAATCGCACCACGGCGGACCTTGCGGGTGCGCGTGAGCTCGCCATCGTCCGCATCCAGCTCCTTGTGCAGGACCAGGAAGCGGGTGATCTGGCTGCCCGCCAGCAACTCGTCCTGCGCCAGGTCGGCATTGACCTTCTCCACGCATTCGCGGATCAGTTCGTAGACCTCGGGCTTCTGCGCCAGGTCGTTGTAGCCGGCATAGGGCAGGTTGTGGCGCTCGGCCCAGTTGCCCACGGCATCAAAGTCGATGTTGATGAACGCGCAGACCTTCTCGCGCCGGTCGCCAAAGGCCACGGCCTCCTTGATGTGCGAGAAGAACTTGAGCTTGTTCTCCACATACTTGGGCGCAAACATGGCGCCGTCGTTCGTGCCGCCGACGATGCGGCCCACATCCTTGGCCCGGTCGATGATCTTCAGATGCCCCGAGGCATCGAGGAAGCCGGCGTCGCCTGTGTGGTACCAGCCGTCGGCAGTCAGCACCTCGGCCGTGGCCGCGTCATTCTTGTAGTAGCCCTTGAGAAGGCCAGGCGAACGCACCAGGATCTCGCCACTGTCCAGCAGCTTGATTTCAACGCCCTCGATGGGCACGCCCACGGTGTCCGACCTGGCTTCGTTGTCAGGCTGCAGGCAGACGAAGACGGCTGTTTCCGTCGAGCCGTAGAGCTGCTTCAGATTGATGCCGATGGACCGGTAGAAGCTGAACAGATCGGGGCCGATGGCCTCACCGGCCGTGTAGGCCACGCGCACCCGGGAGAAGCCGAGCGTGTTGCGCAGCGGGCCGTAGATCAGCAGGTTGCCCAGGGCGTACTTGAGCTTGTCCAGCGCCGCTACGGGCAAGCCATCCATCAGCGCCGGGCCAACGCGGTTGGCCAGCGTCATGCAGCGCTTGAACAGCCAGCGCTTGGGCGCAGAAGCGTCTTCCATGCGGATCATCACGGTCGTCAGCAAGCCTTCGAAGACCCGCGGCGGCGCGAAGTAGTAGCTCGGCCCGATCTCCTTCAGGTCGATGGACACCGTGCTGGCCGACTCGGGGCAGTTCACCACATAGCCGCAGGCCAGCCACTGCGCATAGCTGAAGACGTTCTGGCCAATCCAGGCGGGCGGCAGATAGGCCAACACTTCTTCGTTGCTGGTGAGCTTGTCGAAGCGGGCACCGGCCTGGGCGCGGTCGATCAAGGTGGCATGCGTGTGAATCACGCCCTTCGGGTTGCCCGTCGTGCCCGAGGTGAAGAACATCGCGGCGGTATCGCTGTCCTTGACCGCCTCGATCCATTGGTTGAACAGCTGCGGATGAGCGGCCGCCTCGACCCGGCCGGCCGCGATCAGCGCATCCAGCGGAGAGAGGCCCGGCTCGTCATAGTTGCGCAGGCCGCGCGGGTCGTCGAACCAGATGTGCTGCAGGAGCGGCAATTGCTCGCGGATCTCCAGCAGCTTGTCGACCTGCTCCTGGTCCTCGACCACCGCATACGCGACCTCGGCGTTCGACAGGGGGAAGATGAACTCGGCAGCCACCGCGTCTTGATAGAGCGGCACCGGAATCGCGCCCAGCGACTGGGCCGCCAGCATCACGGCCGACAGCCGCGGCCGGTTCTCACCGACCACCACCAGGTGCAGGCCATGCCGCAGGCCGGCCTGGTGCAGGCCATGCGCCAGCGCCTTGACCAGCTCGGCCAACTCGGCCCAGCTGGTGGCTTGCCAGATGCCGTATTCCTTCTCACGCAAGGCAGCGGCGTCAGGGCGCTGCCTGGCATGTTCGAGCATCAGACGCGGGAAGGTCGTCGTCAAGCGTGTCTCCTGCGGGACATCCTGTTGCGCCGAAAAGTCAGCGTTGGGTCCTCGAATGCAGCAATCCTAGGCTTCACTTTGACGCCTGCCTGTCGTTGCAACGACAATTCAAGGGCTATCCCGGCCCCAGGTTTTCACCAGGGTTTGCTGTCAGCCTCACGTCAACAAGCATGAGCTATGAATTCGTCCCGCTGAGCGCCGATGCCGCCCCCCTGAGCCATGCCCGCGGCACACCGCTGCGGCAGCGGGCCCGGCCAGCCACCGACGCCGAGCTGGCCGCCATTCCCTGGCTGGCCGTGCTGGAGAGAGCCCAGCGCGACCGGGTGGCGCAGCAACTGCAGGTGGCGGAGGCCGAGGTGGGCGAACGGGTCTGCCGCATCGGCAAGCCGGCCAACTTCTGGTTCGGCGTGATCGATGGCCTGCTGAAGATGAGCAACGACGACTCGACCGGCCAGGCCATCACCTTCACCGGCGTGCCGCCGGGCGGCTGGTTCGGCGAGGGCACCTTGCTCAAGCGCGAGGTCTACCGCTACAACATCCAGGCCCTGCGCCGCAGCGTGGTGGCCGGCCTGCCGCTGGAGAGCTTCCATGAGCTGCTCGAAACAAGCATTGCCTTCAACCGCTTCGTCATCAACCAGCTGAACGAGCGGCTCGGCCAGTTCATCGCCGCCCGCGAGATCGACCGCAGCAGCGACCCCGACCTGCGCGTGGCCCGCAACCTGGCCGCCCTCTTCCATCCGCAGCTCTATCCCGGCGTGGGCACGCTCCTGCGCATCACGCAGCAGGAGCTGGGCTATCTGGTGGGTCTGTCGCGCCAGCGTGTCAACCAGGCCTTGAAACGGCTTCAGGAAGACGGGCTGATCCGCATCGACTATGGCGGCCTGCGGGTGATGGACTTGCCGGCGCTGCGGCGCTTCGGTGCCAGCTGAAGCAAGGCCAGCGCTCAAGCGCCGAACGGCGTGGCCTGCGGCGGCAGGCGTGGCATCTCGGCGTAGTGGGCCGCCGCGATCTCGTAGAGCAGGTCGGCCGGCTGGCCCGGCACATTGGCCAATGAGCCCTTGAGCCTGAGGCCGGCGCGCTCCAGCGTCTTGCGGGAAGGCATGTTGGCCGGCTGCACCACCGCCAGCACGGCGTCGGCCTGTTGCTGCTCGAAGGCCAGGGCCAGCGCGGCCTGGGTCATCTCGGCCGCATAGCCCTGGCCCCAGGCCTGCGGACGGAAGCGGAAGTACAGGTTCAGGCCCTGGCGGCCTGCCACCTGGCGCAGCATCAGGCCGCCAAAGCCCAGCAGCTCCTCGGGCTGCTCACGCAGCGCAATCGCCCAGTAGCCGAATTCATGCGCCTGCCAGTGCCCCAGCCAGTCATCCAGTTGCTGCATCACCTCCTCGCGCGAGCCGGGCATGGGGCTGGCGCTGAAGCGCTGGCTGACCGGGTCGGACTGGATCTCGTAGAGCGCCTCCAGATCGGCCGGCTGCGGCGCGCGCAGCAGCAGCCGCTTGGTAGGCAGCGCGGGCCAGGGGTCGGAAGCTTGCAAGCTCATGCGTCCAGGAATTGAGGGTTTTCCCGCATTATGACGATACCAAGTAAACCCTTGGTTTCAATGCGCCCACAGCGGTGAGGAGCTGTGACGCAATTGGCATCGGCAGGGGCTTGCGGGCTGCTTTCTGACCCATATACTGTACGTTCATACAGTATTCAAGCATGCCCGCCCTCCTCGCCCGCCCGGTCACGGCCTCAGCGCCATTGCCCGGTCTTTTTCCCCCGCTGCAGCAACCCGCCTCGCCCACCGAGGCGCTGCTGGCCGACCCGCGGCTGTGGCGCGCGGCCAGCCTGGGCAGCTCGGTCAGCCCCTGCATCTCCAGCGGTTTTGCCGCCCTCGATGCGGAGCTGCCCGGCGGTGGCTGGCCCACCCGCTCGGTCTGCGAAATCCTGCAGGCGCAAGGCGGCATGGCCGAATGGCGGCTGCTCGGGCCGGCGCTGCGAGGGCTGCTGAAAGAGCGCCAGCTGCCGCAGCATCAGCAGCCACAACAACGGCAGCAGTCCAGGAAGAAGAGCAAACCGGTTGCACCGACCGCTCGCCCCGTGCTTCTCATCAATCCTCCGTATGCGCCGCATCTGCCCGGCCTCCTGGCCCATGGCCTGAGCGAGAAGCAGCTGGTCTGGATAGCCCCGGCGCAAGCCGAGCAGGCGCTGTGGGCCACCGAGCAGGCGATCAAGGCCAACGCCGCTGCGGCCCTGCTGGCCTGGCTGCCGGCGGCACGGCCGGAGCAGATCAGGCGGCTGCAGGCGGCAGCGCTGGCGTCCAATGCGCCGGTCTTCCTGTTCCGGCCACTGGCGGCGCAGCTTCAATCCTCGGCCGCGCCCCTGCGCCTCTTGCTGGCGAGCGGCGCGTCCTGGTGCCTGGAGCTGCAAATCCTCAAGCGGCGCGGCCCGGCGCTGGAAGAGGCGCTGAGGCTGCCGGCCGTGCCCGATGCCTTGGCCGAGATGCTGGCGCCACGCCTGCTGCTGCCGCCGCGTGCAGCCGCAACTCGTCCGAACCTGGAGACCGGCCATGAGCCCGCGTCCGCACTGGCTCGCGCTGCGGCCCTGCAATGAGCCCGCCCCGGCCGATCTGCAGCAGACCCTGGCCTGGTGGTCGCTGCAGTTCACGCCGCGCGTGGCCTTGCTGGAAGAGGCAGTGCTGCTGGAGGTGGCTGCAAGCCTGCGCCTGTTCGGCGGCCGGCGGGCCCTGCATCGCCGCCTGCTGAGCGAAGCCCAGGCGCTGGGCCTCGGTTTGGCGGGCCTGGCCTGGGCGCCCACCAGCCTGGGCGCGCTGGCGCTGGCACGCGGCGGCGTGCTCAATGGCTTTGCCCGGCCGCTGCCCGAGCTGCTGGATGCGCTGCCGCTGGCCTGCCTCAGCGCTGCCGCCGCCGAAGCGCCCATGCTGGAGCGCCTGGGCTGCCGCCGCCTGGCCGACGTGCGCGGCCTGCCACGCGGCGCCAGCGCGCGGCGCTTTGGCGCGAAGCTGCTCGCGGCGCTGGACCAGGCCTATGGCCTCGCACCCGAGGCGCACGAGTGGGTGCAGGCGCCCGAGCGCTTCAGTGCGCGGCTGGAGCTGCCTTTCCGCATCGAGCATGCGCCGGCCCTCCTGCATTACAGCGAGCCGCTCCTGCGCCAGCTGTGCGCCTGGCTGGCCGCACGCCACGCCGGCATCAAGCGCCTGACCCTGGCCTGGCAGCACGATGCAATGCGCCCGCGCGAGGCCGGCACCGGCGGCGAGCTGCAGCTGGGCACGGCCGACAGCACGCGCGACTTCACCCATCTGCGCCGCCTGCTCGGCGAGCACCTGGCGCAAACCCAACTGGCCGCACCGGCCGGCGAATTGCGCCTCAGCGCGGACAGCATCGAGCCCTTGCAGCTCGTCAGCGACTCCCTGCTGGCCGATGGCCCCGAGCAGGCGCGCGAGCCGGCCAATCAATTGCTCGAAAGGCTGGCCGTTCGCCTAGGCGCCCAGCATGTGCGCCGCGCCGTGCCGCGCGAAGACCACCGGCTCGAATGCATGCAGGACTGGCTGCCCTGGGGCCAGGTCTTGCCTGCGGCCAAGGCTCGGCCGCCACTGCAGCCCCAGCCCACCTGGCTGGTCGAGCCACCGCAGCGCCTGCTCGCCCATCACGACAAGCCGCTCTACCGCGGCGAGCTGCAGATGCTGGCCGGGCCGCAGCGCATCGAGGGTGGCTGGTGGGGCCAGCCGGGCCTGCAAGAGGCCGGGCATCAGCAGCGCGACTACTACCTGGCCCGCAACCCCGAGCAGGCATTGCTGTGGATCTTCCACGAGCGCCTGGGCGGCGAGCGCTCGCATTGGTATCTGCACGGGGTGTTCGCATGACTGGCGCCACTCACTTTTCGCCGCAATCGTCCGACGAAGAGAACCTGGTCGGCCGGCCAGCCTATGCCGAGCTGCACTGCCTCTCGAGTTTCAGCTTCCTGCGCGGCGCCTCCGACCCCGACGAGCTGGTCGAGCGCGCCACCGAACTCGGCTACGAGGCGCTGGCGATCACCGATGAATGCTCGCTGGCCGGCGTGGTGCGGGCCCATGCCCATCTGCGACGATTGAAGAACGATCCGCCCGAACACCTGGCGGGCCTGCCCCTGCCCAAGCTCTTGATCGGCAGCGAATTCCTGCTGCGCGATGCCAGCGGCGAGCCCGCCTTCAAGCTGCTGATCCTGGCCCGCAATATGAACGGCTACGGCAACCTCTGCCAGTTCATCACCGGCCTGCGCCGCGCCAGCGCCACCAAGGGCGAGTACCGGCTGAACTGGTCCGACCTGCGTCCACATGTGCTGGACGATTGCCTGGCCCTGCTGGTGCCGCGCCGCGCCGCCAGCGATGCCGAGCTGCTGGAGCAGGCCGGCTGGCTGCTGCGCCATTTCACCGGCCGCGCCTGGATCGCCGTGGAGCTCCTGCAGGAGCTGGGCGACGAGCGCTGGCTGCAGCGTCTGCGCAGCATCTCCGAGGCCACGGCCCTGCCCCTGGTGGCCAGCGGCGATGTGCACATGCACCGCCGCTCGCGCAAGGCCTTGCAGGACGTGCTGACAGCGGTGCGCGTGGGCCGCCCCATTACCGAATGCGGCCTCGACCTGCAGCCCAATGCCGAGCGCCATCTGCGCAGCAAGCTGCGCCTGGCCCAGCTCTACGCGCCCGACCTGCTGGCCCAGACGCTGGCCGTGGCTGATGCCTGCAGCTTCTCCATCGACGAGCTTCGCTACCACTATCCCAGCGAGGTGATACCCGAGGGTGCCACGCCGGCCAGCCATCTGCGCGCGCTGACCGAAGCCGGCATGAAGAAGCGCTGGCCGAAGGACGGCGGCGAGAAGTGGCGCGAGCGCGTCGAGCATGAGCTGGCCCTGATCGCGGAGATGAAGTACGAGCATTACTTCCTGACCGTGGCCGACATCGTGGACTACGCCCGCTCCATCAAGATCCTCTGCCAGGGCCGCGGCTCGGCCGCCAACAGCGTGGTCTGCTTCTGCCTCTACATCACCTCGGTCGATCCGGCCGACAGCACGCTCCTGTTCGAGCGCTTCATCAGCCGGGAGCGCAACGAGCCGCCAGACATCGATGTGGACTTCGAGCATGAGCGGCGCGAGGAGGTCATCCAGTACCTGTACCGCAAGTACGGCCGTGACCGCGCGGCCATAGCGGCCACCGTCATCCGCTACCAGCCGCGCAGCGCGATCCGCGATGTGGGCAAGGCGCTGGGGCTGGAGGAGGCCCTGGTCGAGGCCCTCGCGAAAGACCACAGCGGCTGGTCCGACCAGGCCCTGCCGCCGGCGCGGCTGCAGGCCTTGCAGGAGGAGCTGGGGCTCGATCCGCAAGACCGGCGCCTGAACCAGCTCGTGGTGCTGAGCCGCCAACTGGTCGGCATGCCGCGCCACCTGAGCCAGCATGTCGGCGGCTTCGTGCTGACACAGGGGCCGCTCTCGCGCCTGGTGCCGATAGAGAACGCGGCCATGCCCGAGCGCACCGTCATCGAATGGGACAAGGACGACCTCGACACCGCCGGCCTGATGAAGGTCGATGTGCTGGCGCTGGGCATGCTCACCTGCATCCGCCGCTGCTTCGATTTCTACCGCCAGCTGCGCCAGCGCGATATAGAGCTGGCCAGCATTCCGCAGGACGACCAGGCCACCTACGACATGATCTGCAAGGCCGACACCGTGGGCGTGTTCCAGATCGAGAGCCGGGCCCAGATGTCCATGCTGCCGCGCCTGCGCCCACGCAGGTTCTACGACCTGGTGATCGAGGTCGCCATCGTGCGGCCCGGCCCGATCGAGGGCGGCATGGTCCATCCGTATCTGCAGAACCGCGCCAAGAAGCCGCAAGACATCTACTACCCCAAGGAGGCACTGAAGGCCGCCCTCGAGCGCACCTGCGGCGTGCCCATCTTCCAGGAGCAGGTGATGCAGGTCGCGATGATCGCGGCCGACTTCAGCCCCGGCGAAGCCGACCAGCTGCGCCGCGCGATGGCGGCCTGGAAGCGGCCCGGCGACCTGGAGCGCTTCTACGAGAAGATCATCACGAACATGCGCAAGAACGGCTATGAGGATGATTTCGCCGAGCGCATCTTCAAGCAGATCAAGGGCTTCTCGTCCTACGGTTTCCCGGAGTCGCATGCGGCCAGCTTCGCATTGCTCACCTATGTGTCGAGCTGGCTCAAGTGCCATGAACCGGCGGCCTTTCTGTGCGCCCTCTTGAACTCGCAGCCGCTGGGCTTCTACACGCCCAGCCAGCTGGTGCAGGACGCGCAACGGCACGATGTGGAGGTGCGCCCGGCCGACGTGAGCTGCAGCAACAAGGACAGCACGCTGGAACTGCGCGAAGGCCAGGAGCAGCCTGCCGTGCGCCTGGGCTTGCGCCTGGTGTCGGGCTTGTCGGATGCGGCGGCCGAGCGTATCGAGAAAGCACGCGAGCAAGACGGCGCGTTTGCAGACGCGCAAGACCTGGCCCTGCGCGCCCAGCTCGATCAGCGCGAGATGCAGCTGCTGGCCGCCGCCGACGCCTTGATGTCGCTCGCCGGCCACCGCCGCCAGCAGGTCTGGCAGGCCTCCGCCCTGCGCCGCGCGCCGCCGCTCCTGCGCGAAGCCACGGTGGATGAAGCCGAATTGCAATTGCCTGAAGCCGCAGAAGGCGAAGAGGTCTTGTGGGACTACCGCTCGCTGGGCCTCACCTTGCGCAGCCATCCGCTGGCCCTCCTGCGCGAGCGCCTGGCCCGGCGCGGCCTGAAGAATGCCGAGCAATTGAAGCGCTGGCCGAGCGGCCGCAGCGCTCGCGCCTGCGGCATGGTCACCGGCCGCCAGCGGCCGCAAACCGCCAAGGGCACCTTGTTCATCACGCTGGAAGACGAAACCGGCGCGGTACAGGTGATCGTCTGGCCCGATGTCTATGCCGCGCATCGCTCCACCATCCTCGGCTCGCGGCTGCTGGCCGTGCGCGGCACATGGCAGCGCGGCGACGGTGGCGTCCAGCACCTGCTGGCCCGCGACTTCGAAGACCTCTCGCCGCTGCTGGGTCGGCTGGTGCTGGGCAGCCGTGACTTCCGCTGAGCCTCGGGCCCGCATCGGCCACTGGCGACAATCCCCCCCTTTCCAGAAAACTCCATCGACCCAGACCATGACTGACAGCGCCAGCCCAGAGACCATCAACGAGCCCCGCCTCTGGCGCGACAAGGGCTGGACCGCCGAGGTCATCAAGAACGAAGACGACGACGGCTGGGCCGTGGCCATGTACCTGGATGGCGAGTCCGAGCCGGCCCTGGTCGGCCCCTGGACCATGGGGCGCGACAAGAAAAACCCCAAGCCGCTGGACGTCAATGCCTTCAACACCTTGGTCAAGACCGCGGCCGAAGTGATCCGTCGCCACGAGCAGCAATTGCATGCGCAACTGCACAAGGAGCTGCGCGTGGACACGGCCGAAGACCGCCTGACCATCAGCTTCGACATCGTGCCCGATGAAGACGCGCCGCATGCGCTTCTGAGCGCGCATGACCGCGCCGGCGAGAAGCTGGGGCAGGCGCGCGTGCGGCCCGACTTCCGTTTCAACCAGGCCAGCGCCGAAGCCTGGGTGGCCGGCGGCTTCGAGAAGCCCGCGGGCGGCTGAATGCCAAAAGTCACACCCGCAAAATCCGCCTAATATCCGGCTCTTCCAAAAGCCGTGCAGCAGCAGTCGGGCGCCGGCATTTCTCTATCCAAGAGGATCAAGTTCATGCGCATTCCCAAACTTTCCCTGCTGCTGGCCGGCATGGCGCTGTCAGTCTCGGCGCTGGCCGCCGATGTCGATCGCTGGACCGTGCCCGTCGCGAGCAAGAAGCTCGCCAACGGCCTGACCGTGCTGGTCTCCGAAGACCGCAGCTCGCCCACCATCGGCGTCAGCGTGGTCTATCACGTGGGCATGCGCCTGGAGCCCAGGAACCGCACCGGCTTCGCCCACCTGTTCGAGCACCTGATGTTCCAGGGCACGCCCAAGGCGCCCAAGGGCGTGTTCGACCAGGTCATCACCAGCGGCGGTGGCCGCAACAACGGCTCGACCCGCCCCGACTTCACCAACTACATCGAGACCGCCCCGGTCTCGGCGCTGGAATCCATCCTGTGGATGGAAGCCGACCGCATGAAGACGCTGGACTTCAACCCCGCAACGCTGAAGAACCAGCAGGACGTGGTGAAGGAAGAGATCCGCGTCAATGTGAAGAACAGCCCCTACGGCGGCTTCATGTGGATCGACATCGGCCAGCTCGCCTTCAACAAGTGGGAGAACAACCACGACGGCTATGGCAGCTTCCAGGACCTGGAGAACGCCAGCCTCGACGATGTGCGTGCCTTCCACCGCGACTACTACGGTCCGAACAATGCCGTGCTGTCCATCGCTGGCGACCTGACGCCCGCGCAAGGCTTCGCGTTGGCCGAGAAGTATTTCGGCGGCATCCCGAAGCGCCCGGTGCCGGCCGGCACCGATTTCCGCGAAGGCCTGAACACGGCCGAGAAGCGCATCGAGCAGAGCGACGCGCTGGCCCAGGTGCCGGCCATTGCCGCCGCCTGGAAGATGCCCGACCGCGGCAGCAAGGATCAAGCCCCCATGGCCGTGCTCGGCGAGCTGCTTGCCGGCGGCGATGCCTCGCGCTTCTATCAGGGCCTGGTCAAGGGCCGCGAGCTGTCCTTGAACATGAACTCGCTCTACGGCCTGACCAGCCCCTGGGAATATGACGGCCCGACACTGTTCACCGTCTTCACGCTCTACAAGCCCAACAGCAACGCGGATGCCGTGCTCGCCGCGATGGACGAGGAAATCGCCAAGGTGGTGAAGGACGGCGTGGACGACGCCACGATGAAGCGCCTGAAGACCAGCATGCTGGCCAGCTGGTACGACGGCCTGGAGAGCTTCCTCTCGCGCGCCGACACACTGGCCAAGCTGCAGACACTGTGGGGCGATGCCAAGGTCATCAACAAGATCCCCGACTGGATTTCGGGCGTCACTTCCGCTGATGTGCAACGCGTGGCCAAGACCTACCTGACCCGCGAGAACCGTTCGGTGATCGACCGCAAGCCGGCTCCCAAGCCCGCGCCGGCCGCACCAGCGCCCGCCGCAGCCGACAAGAAGCAATAAGCCAGACGAGGACCAAGACCATGTTGAACATCAAGATGTCCAAGACCACCCTGGCCCTGCTTGCTGCCTGCGCGCTGATCGGCGGCCAGGCACAAGCCGCCACCGTCAAGCTGCCGGCCGAGCTGCCCGCCTTCGGCCAGGACAAGCCCATCCCCGTGCCGCAGATCACCAAGAAAACCCTGGCCAACGGCCTCGAGGTGTGGGTCGTGCCGCGCCAGGGCCTGCCGCGCGTCGACTACGTGCTGGCCGTGCGCGGTGCCGGCGCCAGCGCCGATTCGGCCGCCCAGGCGGGCCTGGCCAGCATGCTGGCCGGTGGCCTCAACGAGGGCACGGCCCAGCGCAGCTCGCGCCAGATCGCCGAGGCCGCGCAGGGCATGGGTGGCTCGGTTGGTGCCGGCAACAGCAATGACGGCATCACCGTCTTTGCCAACGCCGTCAGCTCGCAGGCGCCGGCCATGCTGAAGCTGCTGGCCGAAGTGGCACGCACGCCCGCCTACCCGGACAAGGAAGTGGCCCTGGCCAAGGCCAATGCCCTGCAAGGCCTGAAGGCCTCCGAGGCCAACCCCGGCTACCGCGCCGAACGGGCGCTGGGCTTCGCCGTCTATGGCGACCACCCCTACGCCCACACACGCGCCACGGCCGAGAGCATCAATGCCACCACGCCCGAGCTGCTGCGCGCCGAGCATGGCCGCCGCTTCCGCCCGGAACGCAGCCTGCTGGTCGTCACCGGCCGGGTCAATGCCGCTGAGATCTTCAAGCAGGTCGAGGCTGCATTCGGTGACTGGAAGGCCACGGGCGAAGCCTCGGCCGCCGCGGCTGCATCGCCGAGCACGGCCGCCGTCCAGCGCATCCTGCTGGAGCGTCCGGGCAGCGTGCAGGCCACCGTGCGCCTGGGCCGTCCCGGCAACAAGGCTGCGGCCGCTGATCAAGTGCCATTGCGCCTCGCTTCCACCATCATCGGCGGCGGCTTCAGCAGCCGCGTGAACCTGAACCTGCGCGAGGAAAAGGGCTACACCTATGGCGCCTCGGCCGGTGCACGCAGCTTCCGCGACGGCGGCATCGTCGTCGGCGGCGCCGACGTGCGCAACGAAGTAGCCGGCGCCTCGCTGAAGGAGTTCTTCTCCGAGTACACGCGCCTCGGCAGCGAGCTGGTCAGCGACGAAGAGATGGCCATGAACAAGCGCTATGTGGCCGGTGGCTACCTGATCAGCACCCAGCTGCAAGGCTCGGTGGCGCGCCAGCTGGCCAACAACTGGCTGATCGGCCTGCCGTCCGAGTTCCTGGGCAGCTATGTGCCGCAGATCCAGAAGGTCACGGCCGAGCAGGTGCGCGAGATCGGCAAGAAGTACTTCGACCCGGCCACGCAGAGCATCGTCGTCGTCGGCGACAAGGCCGCGGTGAGCGAGCAGCTCAAGGCCTACGGCGAGTTCACCGTCCAGGCGAAGTAAGCCAGGTACCAGGCAAGCAAGGGGCCGAGCCGCAAGGCTGCGGCCCTTCCCTTTTCTTGATTCATCGCCAAACTGCGAGGCGACGACAACCGGCACATTGCTGCCATTCGTTTTCTTGTTCCTCGGTTGGTCGAAGATCAGGCCACCAGCGGGTTCCCCTGCGCTCGTGTCCCCCGGCCCTGGCTGCGCCAGGTCCTCCTCCTTTACCTCGCTTCGGGAAACCCACTGCCGACCTGATCCGCACCACTGTGGCCTTCGCCTGGTGGCATGCGCAGGTTCGGCCGAGGGCGTCGGGTGAGGGTTTGGGCGAGGTAAAGGAGGAGGATCGGGCGAAGCCCGGTCCGGGGGACAGGAGCACAAGCCCTCACCCGATGGCCTCGGAAGCGCGAACGGCTGCAAAGTGCCGGCAAGAGACATCCCAAAGATTCGGCGATGAACCTATTTTTCACAGCCGCAAACACGTGCGGCGATACTGGCCCGGTCCATTGCCGCCTCCTGCCATGCTGCGCCGAACCTGCCGAAACCTCTTCCTGCTTCTCGTCATGAGCCTTGGCGGCCTGGGCTGCCAGGCCGAAAGCCTGCCCGACCTGATCGAGCGCGCCAAGCCCTCGGTGCTGATGGTAGGCACCTATTCCGCCACCGACAGCCCGCGCTTCGGCTTCCGCGGCAGCGGTTTCATCGTCGGAAATGGCCGGCAGGCTGTCACCAACGCCCATGTGCTGCCAGGGCCCGAGCAGTTCTCCACCGAGCGCAAGCTGGTCATCCAGGTGCGCGACGCCGCTGGCAAGTGGGTCATGCGCCAGGTGTCCAGAACGCGCGTCAATGCAGCCATGGACCTCGCACTGCTGACTTTCGAAGGCGAGCCCGGGCCGCCGCTGCAGCTGGCCGAACTGGCGGCACGCGAGGGCGAATCGATCGCCATCATGGGTTTTCCGATAGCGGGCGCCCTGGGTTTCTCGACCGTCACCCATGCCGGCATCATTTCGGCGCTGACGCCGGTGTTCCAGCCCATGCCCGGGCCAGGCGCCCTCACCGGGCGCGCGATACGCCAGGCACGCGAGGAGAAGTTCAATCTCTACCAGCTCGACGCCGTCGCCTACCCGGGCAATAGCGGCGGGCCGGTGTTCTCCACCACGAGCGGCCAGGTGATTGGTGTGATCAATATGGTGCTGGCTCGGGGCAGCAAGGAATCGGCCTTGAGCAACCCGACCGGCATCAGCTACGCCATTCCCTCCGCCCATGTCGTCGAGCTGATGCGAACCAGCGACTGAGCGCCCCTCCCCGCCACCTACTCTTTCAGGTAGCGGTCGTAGATGGCTTGAAATCGCCCCGTGTCCTTCAGGTGCTTGAGCCCGGCATTGAAATCGTCGCGCACCTGCTTGCTGCGAAAGACCGGCCGGTAGTCCTGTGGGTTGACCGCGGTGAATGCATGTTCATCGACCGGCAGCAACTCGCCACCCTCCCGGCGGAACTGCAGGGCGAAATACTTGAAGATGCTGCGATCACTGAGCACCAGGTCGTAGCGGCCGCGCATCAGCGTACGCACCTGCACGGCCTGGTCGTTCTGCTCCGTGTAGCGGCCGGCGGCCTTGACTGCCTCCAGCCATTGCGGATAGCGCCGCGCAGCGCCCACGAAGGAAATCACGGACAGGCCCTTGAGGTCCTCGGGCCTGCGGATGCTCAGGCGTCGCTCCTTGAGGGAAATGAACACGTTGTCGTACAGCACCGCCGGCTCACCGTAGTGGCCGCCGGCACTGGTGAGGTCCTCGCCAAGGTCGGTCATCGCGGCATCGACCGTGCCGTCCTTGAATGCCACAGGCACACGGGCAAACGGAAAGTACTGAGGCCGCAGCTTGTGGCCACGCCAGGCCAGTGCCTCGCCTATCACCTCGAGCTCGATGCCCGAGTTGGTCTGCGGGAAGCAGAACGGCGGAATGCGCTCACCAAAGGCCATGCGCACCTCGGCACCCCGCGCCGGCGCGACGAGCAGCAGCAACAAGCCCAGCAGCAGAGCCCTCATGACCTCATTTTCCTCCAGTGCAAGACGCTGGATCGAGGCTATCACGGCAGCGCATGGACAATAGCCCGATGAAAGCACCCGCACGCCTGCAGGCATTGATGGATGAAGGCCTGATCGACAGCGTGTCGCGCCAGCTGATGAGCGGCAAGGAAGCCAGCGTCTATGTGGTTCGCTGCGGCGACGAAACCCGCTGCGCCAAGGTCTACAAGGCCGCCACCGAGCGGAGCTTTCGCCAGGCGGTGGACTACACCGAGAATCGGCGGGTCAAGAACAGCCGCCAGGCCCGCGCCATGGCCAAGGGCACCCGCTTTGGCCGCGAGGCGAGCGAGGCCGCCTGGCAGAGCGCCGAAGTCGATGCGCTTTACCGCCTCGCCGCCGCCGGCGTGCGCGTGCCCAGGCCCTACAACTTCTTCGAAGGCGTGCTCCTGATGGAGCTGGTGGCCGATGCTGAAGGCGACGCCGCGCCGCGCCTCAATGATTGCGAGTTCAGCGCCGAGGATGCCCGCGCCCATCACGCCAGCCTCTTGTCCGAGGTCTTGCGCATGCTCGGCGCTGGCGTCGTGCATGGCGACCTGTCGGAGTTCAACATCCTGCTGGCCGCCGATGGGCCGGTCATCATTGACCTGCCCCAGGCAGTGGACGCGGCCGGCAACAACCATGCCCAGCGCATGCTTCTGCGCGACGTGGAGAACCTGCGCAATTTCTTCGGCCGTTTTGCACCCGAGCTCTTGAAGACCGACTACGGCCATGAGATCTGGGACCTCTACCAGCGGGGCCTGCTGCGCGAGGACTCGGCACTCAGTGGCCGCTTCGAGAGACCGCAAGCTGCCGTTGACCTGGGTGGCGTGCTGCGCGAGATCGACGATGCACGCGCCGAGGAAGCGGCCCGGCGGCTGCGCATGCAGCAAGCCAGCTGAAGCGTTCAGTCCGGCGCGCGGCGCGGCAATGTCAAGGTGAAGCGCGTGCCTTCGCCGGGCTCGCTGTCCAGTTCGATCTCGCCGCCCAGCACATTGCACACGATGCTGTAGACCAGGTGCAGGCCCAGGCCGCTGCCGCCCTGGCCCAGGCGCGTGGTGAAGAAAGGCTTGAACACCTCGCCCTGATGTTCCGGCGCGATGCCGCAGCCGTTGTCGCTGACAGTCAGCACCACTTCCCGCTCATCGCTGCGCACAAGGCTGATGAGGATGCGTCCATCGCTGCGCCCGTTGAACGCATGGACCACGGCGTTCTCGACCAGATTGGTCAGCACCTGACCAAAGGCGCCGGGAAAGCTGTCCAGCACCAGCTCGATGGGCAGGTCCATCTCGACACTGCAGCCGGGTGACTTCAGAGAGACCTGCAGCAGATGCACCACCTCCTCGCTGACGCGGCGCAGATTGAATGCCCGGCGCTGCAGACTGGCACGGTCCACCGCCACCTGCTTGAAATCCTGCACCAGGCTGGCCGAGCGCTTCAGATTGGCCAGCGCCAGGCCAACGCATTCGCGCGCGAGTTGCATGCCGCGGCTCAGCTCGCTTCGCCTGACTACACCACCGGCCAGCATCCCTTCCAGATCGGCGAGCGCAGTCACTGCGGTGTCGGTCGCCATCAAGGCATTGCCGATGGGCGTGTTCAGCTCATGAGAAACGCCCGCCACGAGCGAGCCCAGGCTGGCCAGCGTCTCGCGTTGCACCAGCTCCTGCTGAGCCTGCTGCAAGGCCTCGCCGCGCTCACGCACTCGCGCTTCGAGAGAGAGATTGAGCCGGTGCACAGCCTCCTCAGCCTGGCGGCGCTCATGCACCTCGCTTTGCAAGGCGGCCTGCGCCGCCTGTTCCTGGCGTCGGTGGCTGGCCAGGTCCTGAGCCATCGCGTCAAAGGCCTGCGAGAGCCGCTGCAGGTCGGCCGAGCCCTGGGCCGGCAGCGTCTGCGGCTCCTCACCATGGTGCACCCGTGCTGCCAGGGCCTCCACCGAGCTGGTGATGTCGCTCAGCGGCTGCTTGACACGCTGTCGTATCACGCGGTGCAGGAGCAGCAAGGTCAGCAGCAGCATCACGAGCCCGACCGCCAGCATCCATAGCACGCCGCGATGCAGCAGTTCGTCGATGCGCGCTTGCGGCGCCACCCGCACCGCCCACCAGTCCGGCCCGGCAATGCGCGACCAGGCCACCAGATGGCGCCCGTCGGGGGTGCGCGCGGCCTGAGCCGTGTCGCCGCCACTTGCAATCAGGGCATGCACTGCACTGAGCACCGGGTCACCCAGCGTGGCCAGCGCCAGTTGGCCCTGGGCCTTGGCGATCCGTTCGCGCAGCTCCGGATGGGCGATCAGCTGCCCGTCACGGCTGATGATCATGGTCAGCGCACCCAGCTCGGCGTCGGCCTGGCCGATCTGCTGCAGCAGCGTGTCGATGGTGATGTCGTGCCCCACCGTGCCCACCCAGCGCCCCTGCAAGTCCAGGGGCTGGATCACCGAGACCATCCAGGCCTTGGCTTCCTCATCGAAATAGACCGGCGTCCAGAAGACCTCGCGCTTCGGGTTGTTGCGCGGGTCGGCGCCGGTCATCGTCGGGTAATTGAAGTTGTCGGTCGCCGGTGTCGCGCCCTTGCCCCAGTCGATGCCACGCGAATAGACCATCAGGCCCTTCTCGACGAAATCGGTATAGGCCGAGAAAAACGGCGGCACCAGCGCCGGCCCCTGTTCGCGCAGGAGTTCGTAGCCCAGCACGGCACGGCGGCGCACGTCGGCATCCAGGGGCTTGCTGCCTTGCAGATAGAAGGTCGGCGCGCGCTCCGTGTCCACCAGCGCCGGTCGGAGCCGCCAGACGCCGTCCGCCGAGCGCTCGAACAACTCGCCAAAGCGGCGCTCTGCCTCGGCTTCGCCCAGCTTCCCGGAACGCTGCAGCCACTCCCGGGCAAGGCGTCGCACGCTGGCGTCGGCCAATTGGAACGACTGGCCTTGCTGCGCGGCCTGCAATTGCACGGTGCTGAGCATGGTGCCGGGCACCACCGCCGCTATCTCACGCTGCACCGACCAGAAGGCAATCGCCGCCAGGGCGCCCACCATCAAGACCACCAGCAGGCTGATCTGCAGCGAAAGCTGTCTTGCCAGAGAGGCCGGCGGCTTGCCCGAGAGGGTTGCGTTCATTCGGATCGAAGCGATGACGTCAGATCCTAACGCGGCCACCGGGGCATGCAGGTTGATCAAGGGAATTCGTTGATTTCCAACAATGCTTCCATTTCAACCCGAATCGAATCATGGATGAACAGCAAACCAACCGCTCGCTGGCCGTCATGGGCTGGTGGCTCAGCCATTGCCTGCGCAGTGATCCAGGCAGCTGACACAAGCTGTCAGCAGGCCCCAGGCAAGCTGCGCGCATGCAAGCCAGTCGTCTGCTTTCCATCATGTTGCGCCTGCAGGCGCAGGGCCAGGTCACCGCCCATGCGCTGGCCGAGATGCTCGAGGTCTCGGTACGCACCATCTACCGCGACATCGATGCCTTGAGCGCGGCCGGCGTGCCGGTCTATGCCGAGAAGGGGCGCCAAGGTGGCTTTGCGCTGCTGGCCGGCTACCGCACGCGGCTCACCGGGCTGGATCGCCCCGAAGCGCAAAGCCTGTTTCTGGCCGGAGCGCCATTCGCGGCCGAGCAGCTGGGCATGAAAACGGCGCTGGACAACACCCGCTACAAGCTGCTGGCCGCGCTGCCCGATGCGGCGCGCGAGGAGGCCGAGCGTGTGGCCGCGCGCTTCCATCTCGACCCCGTGGCCTGGTTCCAGGGCCCGGACCAGCAAGGCCTGCTGCCCGAGCTGGCGGCCGCAGTCTGGCAGCGGCGAATGCTGCTACTGCGCTATGAGAGCTGGAAAGGCGTGATGGAGCGCCGCGTCGCGCCGCTCGGCCTGGTGCTCAAGAGCGGGTTCTGGTACCTCGTGGCCGCCCACGGCGAACAGGCCCGTACCTATCGCGTGGCTGCCATCGAGATGCTGCGCATCGAAGACGAGCAAGCCGTGTCTCCCGAAGGCTTCAATCTGCAGCGCTACTGGCAGCATTTCTGCACTGACTACGAAGCCCGCATGCAGTCCGGCCGCGCCAGTGTGCGTGCCAGGCCGGCGGCCCTGCGCGAGCTGGCGCGCCTGGGCCAGCGAATGGCCGCGGCGGTGGCCTCAGCCGGCGCGCCGGACAGGCAGGGCTGGCAAAGGCTGCAGATTCCCATCGAGTCGATCGAGGGGGCCGTGGGCGAGCTGCTGCGCCTGGGCCCGCAGGTCCAGGCCCTGGGTCCGCCCGCCTTGGTCGATGCGTTGCGCCAGCGGCTGGCCGAGCTGCAGGAGAGCTACGGACTGGCGCTGCAAAGCTGAGCAACGCAGCGCGCCCGGCCCAGGGCTCGCCAAAGCGCATCAAGGCGCATCAATCAGCCTCAGGCCTTCTCATGCGCTCTCGACTTCAAACGTCAGCCCGGCGCGTTCCTGCAGCCGGCGCTGCAAGGCCAGGCCCATGGCCGCACCTGCGGTCCATACGCCGCCGGGCGTCTGCGTGCGGTCAATCTTCAGCAGGCTCAGGGCCGCCTCGCTGATCATCTTGCTGGTCGAGCCATAGCCCGGGTCACGGTCGCCCTTGACCACGGCGCGCAAGACCTGGCCCTGCGCGGTCCTGCCAATGAAGAGCAGCTCATAGCGACCGCGCTCACGCGCCTGGGCGTTCGGCCCCTCGCCCGGCTTGGCCAGCACGAAGCGCCGCAGGAATTCGCGCGTCGGCGCAAAGCCGAGCAAGGCGTTCTGCAGGCGCGACTGGCGGGCCATGCGGCGGGCGCGCTTTTCGCCGGCTGCGCCCGGGCCGGTCCAGAGCCGCTCGCTGTAGATGAAGTCCTGGCCCCAGGGATGGCCGCGCAAGGCATTGCTGCGGTGCACGTTCTTGGTGTTGATCACGGCCATCACGAAGGGACCGGTCCAGGCCTGTGCCAATTCGTCAAAGGCGGCGTGCTCGCCCTCAGGCTGCGTCGGGCCGCGAAAGCCCGGCGTCAGCGCAAACGGGTCGGCCTGGATGCGCGCCAACTGCGGGTCGCGGCTGATCGCCTTGAACGTGGCCATGCCGCTGGCCAGCGTGCCGCCCGAGGCCGTGCCCTTGATGACACGCACCAGGCCATGCACCTCGGAACAGACGGCGCCCAGGCGCGCCTTCGCCTCTTCCTGAAGATAGACCACACCCAGATCGAAGGGGATGGAATCGAAGCCACAGGAGAACACGATGCGCGCACCACTGCGGGCCGCCAGCGGCTGCAGGAGCGGGATCATCTGAGCCATCCAGAGCGGCTCACCGCACAGATCCACGTAGTCCGTCCCGGCTTGTGCGCAAGCCCGCGCCAGCGCCTCACCATGCAATTGATAGGGCCCGACGGTCGTGATGACGACGCGGGCCTGCGCCACCAGGGCGGCCAGCGCCGCAGGATCACTGGCATCGGCCTGCACGAGGGGCAGTGAATCGCCCGCGCCCAGCTCGCGCCGCAAGTCGGCCAGCTTGGCCCTGTTGCGGCCGGCGAGTGCCCAGCGCAGTTCGCCGTCCTGGCCATAGCGCTGCAAGAGGTACTCAGCCACCAGGCGGCCGGTGAAGCCGCTGGCACCGAACAGGACGAGATCGAAAGGGCGTTGCTGCATGGGGACTCCTTGCCGGGCCTGCATTGTCGGCCCGGCCCTGGCTCCATTGGCGCTGCTGCGGTGAACCCGGGGGGCTCATGCATCTGCTAGCGCCTACACTCAGGGCCGCGCCGACATCTAGCAACGGCGTGACGCCCCGCCGATGAAAGCAACCGACACCGACCGCACCGTGCCGTCCGGGCCGGCCGCGCTGGAGTCGCCGCTGCAGCTGTTCGGCACCGACGACGCGCTGGCCCGCCTGGAAGCCGCCCTGCCCGAGCTGCAGGGACCTGAAAGACTGCTGGGCCTGGCCCATCTGGCCTGGCTGCTGCGCGAACGCGACCCCAAGCGCTCGCTCGACAACGCCGACGCGCTGACTGCAGAGCTGAATGCCAAGCTGAAGGCAAGGCCCGCGGGGTCGGCTGCCATACTGCTGGCGCGCATGGATCTGGTTCGCGCCGAGCAGCGTTATCTGCACGCTGACTGGGCCGCCGCACAGCCTCTGGCCGAACAGGCCATGCAATCCTTCGAGCGCCAGGGCGAACTCCTGGGCCAGGCCGATGCGCAGTGGCTGCTTTGCGCCTTGCACGGTGCCATGGGTCAGGCCGAAACAAGGGACCGCTGCCTGGAGCAGGCGATTGCGCTGGCCCGCGCCGCGCAGGAGCCCGGCCGGCTGCTTTGCTTCGAGGCCACGCAGGCACGCTTTGATGCCTTCCGCGACTGGCCGGCCAGCGAGCTGCGCTGGGCCGCGCACTTCCCGGCCGAGATCGAAAGCCAGCCCGCCAGCGCTCAGGCCGCGCTCTATCTCTACCAGGCCACGCGCGCCTTCCTGGCCAGCGACTTCGCCCGCGCCATCCGCATGTTCATGTGCGTGCATCAGATCGCACTGCAAACCGGCCAGTTGTACGGTGCCATCACCGCATCGGCCAATGTCAGCCATTCCTTCGGCAAGCTGAACGACCACGAGGCCTCGCTGGACTGGGTCCAGCGAGGCCTGGAGCTCGCGCGCGGCTGCGGCTGGCCGCAGGGCCTCGGCGCCTGCCTGACGCAGATGGGCGAGGCCTTGCGCCGGCTCGGCCGCCTGGAGCAGGCGCAGGCCGCGCTGGACGAGGCCCAGGCCATCCTGGCGCCCCTGGGCCGCTCGCGCAATTACGCGATGCTGCTGAGCTGCCGGGCCGAGCTGGCCCTGGACCGCGGCGACAACGAACTCGCGCTGCGGCTGTTCGACGAGATGCCCGAGACCGCGCGTGAATCGGGCCACGTGGGCCTGCTGGAAGCAAACCGCGGCAAGGCCAAGGCCCTGGCGCAGATGGGTCAATGGCCCGAGGCCGAAACCATGGCCGAAGCCTCCCTGCAGGCGGCCATCGCGGCTGGCATGCCAGACCGCCAGATCGAGGCGCTGCAAGTGCTGGCACAGATCCGCAGCCGGGGCGGCATGGACCCGGAGCGCCACGGCCGCGACGACCTGCCGCTGGCCCTGCTGGAGCGGGCGCTGGAGATCAGCCGCAGCATCGAAGGCTTGCAACCGCCCCCCGAGCTGCTGGCTGCCCTGGCGGGTGAGTACGCCCGCATGGCGCGTTTCCCGCAGGCCTATGGCATGGCGGTGCAGGCGTCCGCCGCCCGCGAGAAGCAGCACAGCCGCCTGGCCGCAGAGCGGCTGATCGCCATGCAGCTGCGCTATGCCGCCGAAAGCGCGCGCGCCGAGGCCGAGTACCACAAGCAGCTCGCCTCGGCCGAAGCCCGCCGCTCCGTGCTGCTGCATGAGCAGGGCCAGACGCTGGAAAGGCTGGGCGTGATCGGCCAGGCCATCACAGCCAAGCTCGATGCAGAGTCGATCTGCCTGGCCTTGCACGAGCATGTGCACGAGCTGCTCGATGTGACGGCGCTGGCCATCTTCGCGATGGACGAGAAGGGCGAGCAGCTGAACTCGATCTATGTCAGCGAAGCCGGCCGGCGGCTGCCAATGCGCACGCTGCGCGTGGACGACCCGGTTGCTTCGGCCGCGCGCTGCGCGCGCGAGCGGCGCGAGTTCACGATAGACCGTTCGCCGGAAGAAGAAAGCCCCAGCCATGTGCCCGGCACCCTGCTCTCGCTGAGCGGCATGTACGCGCCCCTGATGATCAATGAGCGCGTGCTCGGCGTGATGACCATACAGTCGCCGCGCCAGCATGCCTATGGCGAGCGCGAGCAACTGATCTTCCGCACGCTGTGCGCCTATGGCGCCATCGCGCTGGACAACGCCAACACCTACCGCCAACTCGAAGCCACGCTGAAGACCCTGCGAGCCACGCAGGCGCGGCTCGAGGAAGCCAGCCTCAGCGACCCGCTCACCGGCCTGCGCAACCGCCGTTTCCTGATGCAGCATCTGGACGCCGACATCAGCATCAGCCTGCGCCGCTACGAAGATGCCATGCGCCAGCGGCCCTGCGAGACGCCCGAAGAAGCGGACCTGGTTTTCTTCATGGTCGACATCGATCATTTCAAGGCCGTCAACGATCAGCATGGCCATGCCGCTGGCGACCAGATACTGATCCAGGTGTGCGAGCGGCTGCGCGAGGTCTCGCGCGAGTCGGACTATCTGGTGCGCTGGGGCGGTGAGGAATTCCTGATGGTGGCGCGGTTGAGCAGCCGCCATGAGGCTGGCCTGATTGCCGAGCGCATCCGCTCGGCTGTTGCCAGCCAGCCCTTCGTGCTCGAGCAAGGCCTGAGCCTGCACAAGACCTGTTCGGTCGGCTTTTCCGCCTTCCCCTTCTTCGCCAAAGCCCCAGGCCGGCTGAGCTGGGAGGAAGTCGTGGAGCTGGCTGACCAGGGCCTCTACCGCGCCAAGCGCGCTGGCCGCAACCGCTGGGTCGGGCTGGCGGCCGCCGAGGGGCAGACGCCGCCGCCGGAGGCGGAGCTCAAGGCCTGGCTGCGTGAACCGGAACCGGCCCTGCAGGTCGGCCTGCTGCGCGAATTGACGGGCCCCTGATCAGTTCGCAAGGCCGCGCGTCGATGCCGAGCGGCCTGGCATCAGGACACCGGCATCAGAAGTGGATGCCCTTCATCATCTGCTGCAAGGCAATTGCCTCGGCCGAGAGCTGCGACTTGCCGCCCTTCTCGCCCTTGGCGGCATCGCTGTCCGGGAACATGCGGAAGCTGGTGTTCATCACGATCTGGGCCACGCGCGGCACCAGGGCGTGCATCAGCTCGCCGGTGATGCCCAGGCGCGTGGCGATGCGCACCGGCTTGTTGATGCAGGCCTGCGCAATCATGTCGGCCGCTTCTTCAGGCGCCAGCGTCGGCACGTTGTTGTAGATCTTGGTGGGCGCAATCATCGGCGTGCGCACCAGCGGCATGTTGATGGTAGTGAAGGTGATGCCGAGATCGGCGTACTCGCTCGATGCGCAGCGGGTCCAGGCGTCGAGCGCGGCCTTGGAGGCCACATAGGCCGAGAAGCGCGGCGCATTGGTCAGCACGCCGATCGAGCTGATGTTGACGATGTGGCCCTTCTTCTTGGCCACCATGCCGGGCAGCAGGCCCATGGTGACGCGCAGGCAGCCGAAGTAGTTCAGCTGCATGGTGCGCTCGTAGTCATGGAAGCGGTCGTAGCTGCCTTCGATCGCGCGGCGGATCGAGCGCCCCGCGTTGTTGATCAGGAAATCGACCCCGCCGAAGTTCTCGCTGATCCAGGCCATCATCTCCGCGCAACTCTGCTCGTTGGCGATGTCGGCAGAGTAGCTGTGGATCTGCGCGTCAGCGCCAGCTGCGGCCTTGATCTCTTTCACCGCTTCGGCCAGCTTCACTTCATCGCGTGCGCAGATCAGCGTGATCGCGCCAGCCTCGGCGAACTTGATGGCCGCCGCGAGGCCAATGCCCGAAGAGCCGCCGGTCACCAGCACCACCTTGCCACCGCAGGTGCCCTTCAGGCTGCGGTCGATCAGCAGCGCCGGATCGAGGTGGCGCTCCCAATAGTCCCAGAGCTTCCAGGCGTAGTCGTGCAGGTTCGGGCATTCGATGCCGGAGCCCTTCAGCGCGGCCGTGGTCTCGCGGCAGTCGAAGCGCGTCGGGTAGTTGATGAAATGGAACAGGTCTTCGGGCAGGCCCAGGTCCTTCATGACGGCATTGCGGATGCGACGCACCGGCGCCAGCGCCATCAGGCCCTTCTTGACACTCTTGGGAATGAAGCCCAAGAGCGCCGCGTTGACGAAGAGGCTCATCTTCGGCGCATGCGCGGCCTTGCTGAAGATGTCCAGCACGTCGCCGACGCGGTAGCCCACAGGGTCCACGAGGTGGAAGCAGCCGCCGCTCTTGCGCTGTTGGTGGCTGATGTGGTCGAGCGCGTCGACGATGAAGTCCACCGGCACGATGTTGACGCGGCCGCCTTCCAGGCCGATCGAGGGCATCCAGGGCGGCAGGATCTGGCGCAGGCGCTGGATCGGCTTGAAGAAGTAGTAGGGGCCGTCGACCTTGTCCATCTCGCCGGTGCGCGAGTCGCCAACCACCATGGCCGGGCGGTAGACGCTCCAGGGCTTCTTGCACTCCTTGCGCACGATCTTCTCGCTCTCGTGCTTGGTCATGAAGTACGGATGGTCCAGCCCTTCAGCCTCGTCGAACATGTCCTCGCGGAACACGCCTTCGTAGAGGCCGGCGGCAGCGATGGACGAGACATGGTGCACATGGCCGGCGTCGATCGCCTGCGCGAACTCGACCATGCTGCGCGTGCCTTCGATGTTGGTGCGGACCTGCGACTCCTCGTCGGCCTTCAGGTCATAGACGGCGGCCAGGTGGTAGACATGGTCGATGGTGCCCTTGAGCGCCTTGATCTGGTCGGCCGCCACGCCCAGCTTCTTGCCGGTGAGGTCGCCAAACACGGGAATAGCGCGGGTCTTGCTGGCGCCCCAGTACTCCAGCAGCTCGGGCAGCTTGTCGCGGCTCTCCTCGCGCAGCAGGAAATAGACGGTGCTGCCGCGGCGCGCCAACAGCTTCTTGACCAGACGCTTGCCGATGAAGCCGGTGGCTCCGGTGACGAAATACTGCATCGTTGTCTCCATGCGTGTTTGAGGATGATTCTTGTCCAAGTCTCAGGGCGCTTTGCTGAGCGCTTACCCGGAGCTTCCCGGATAGAGGCCCCTCACTAGCTTGTGCCTATGCTTTCTGCGGCACGAGCGCCCTATAGTTGTGCGGTCCGCTGCGCTTGCGCGGCCCCTTCCCGAACCAAAAGGACTCCCTGATCATGGTCAAGAAGCTGCAGAAAATGGCTGAGAAGCAGAAAGCGTCGTCCTCGGGTGCCTTCGGCGCCCTGCCCGCCGGGCTGCTGGAAGGCCAGATCGGCCAGACGGTGAAGGACTCGGCCCAGCAGATCTGGGCGGCTGGCCTCGGCGCGTTCGCCAAGGCGCAGGGCGAAGGCGGCAAGGTGTTCGAAGCACTGGTGAGCGAAGGCATGAAGCTGCAAAAGAAAACCCAATCTGCGGCCGAGCAGAAGCTGTCAAGCATGACCAGCAAGGTCACCGGCATGGCCGGCGACGTCGGTGCCAAGGCCGGCCAACATTGGGACAAGCTGGAATCGATCTTTGAAGATCGCGTGGCCAATGCGTTGAAGCGCCTGGGCGTGCCCATGGCCAAGGACATCGACGCGCTGATCGAGCGCATCGATGCGCTGAGCAAGGCTGTTGGCGTGCCGACCAAGGCTGCCGCAACCAAGCCCGCAGCCAAGAAGCTTGCTGCCAAGCCAGCGGCAAGGAAGGTGGCAGCGAAGAAGGCTGCGGCAGCACCTGCTGCACCTGCAAAGAAGGTCGCTGCAAAACCTGCCGCCAAACCTGCTGCCAAGAAGCCGGCAGCCAAGAAGGCCGCCTGAGCGCTGATTGATGTCCAAGAGTTCCCCGCGCCAGGCCAGCGTCGGGCTGGCGCTGGCCGGCGGTGGCCCGCTGGGCGCGATCTACGAGATCGGCGCCCTGTGCGCGCTCGAAGAAGCGCTGCCCGGCTTCAAGTTCACTGAATGCCAGGGCTATATCGGCGTCAGCGCCGGCGGTTTCATTGCGGCCGGCCTGGCCAACGGCCTGTCCCCGCGCCAGCTCTGCGCCGCCTTCATCGAGAACACGGCACCGGCCCCGGATCGCTTCGACCCGGCCCTGCTCCTGCGCCCGGCCTGGGGCGAATACCGCCGCCGTCTGGCCAAGCTGCCGGGCTTGCTGGGCCGCGCCCTCTGGCAGGTCGCCGTGGAAGGTCGCTCTGCGCTGGGTGCCCTGGAGCGCCTGGGGCCCGCCCTGCCCACCGGCCTGCTGTCTGGCGAGCCGATTGCCGAGCAATTGCGCGCCCAGTTCAGCTTGCCCGGCCGGACCGATGATTTCCGTCAGCTGAAATCCCGGCTCGTGCTGGTGGCCACCGACCTGGACAGCGGGCAGGCCATGCCCTTCGGCATGCCCGGCCACGACCATGTGCCGATCTCGCGCGCCGTGCAGGCCAGCGCCGCGCTGCCGGGCTTGTTCCCGCCGGTGCGCATCGATGGCCGCTTCTACGTCGATGGCGCTCTCAAGAAGACGCTGCACGCCTCGGTGCTGCTGGCCCACAAGCCCGAGCTCCTGATCTGCCTGAACCCCTTGGTGCCTTACCGCGCTGATGTCGGCGAGGAGATTCCGCCGCTGGTCGATGCCGGCCTGCCGGTGGTGCTGTCGCAGACCTTCCGCTCGCTGATCCATTCGCGGCTGGAGCTCGGAATGAAGGGCTATGCCCGCAGCCATCCAGAGACCGACATCCTGCTCTTCGAGCCCGATCCACGCGATGCCGAGCTCTACATGGCCAACACCTTCAGCTATTCGCAGCGCCGCCGTCTGGCCGAGCATGCCTATCAGCAGACTCGCGCCATCCTGCGCCGCCAGTTCGCCAGCCTGCGGCCTCGCCTGGCCGGCCATGGCCTGACGCTGGACGAGTCGGTGCTGTTCGATGCCAGCCGCCAGCTGCTGGCCGACAAGCCGCCCGAGCGCACGGCTGCGCAGCGCACGACGGACGCCATGAAGCGGCTGGACGCTGCCCTGACCCGGCTCGAATCGCGAACAGCGTGAAGCCCTTCACGGCCCAAGTTCACGCGCCATTGGCTTGAGGGGGATGCTTCCGCGAGGGGGCTCGGGACAATTGCCGCATCGCGCTCCGGCGCTTGCAACTCACCCCAAACCCCATGAAGAAGCTCCTCGCCGCCGCCCTCCTGACCGCCCCGCTGCTGGCCCTGGCCAGCCCGGTCAATCTCTTGAGCAACGGCAGTTTCGAAGCCACGCCACAGGCCGCAGGCACCTGGAGCCGCCAGAGCACGCTGCCGGGCTGGGTGGTGGCCGCCAACCAGGCCGAGCTGCGCAACGACGTGGCCGGCAAGGCCAGCCAGGGTGTGAACTACCTGGAGCTGGATGTCGACAACAACAGCCTGATCAGCCAGACCATCAGCACCCTCCTGGGTCAGTGGTATGAACTGAGCTTCGACTATTCCAACCGCTCTGGTGTTGCTGTGTCCAGCAATGGCCTGGGCTGGAGCTTTGGCGGCGCGAGCGGCCTGGCGCCCGTGCTGGCCTACAACGGCAGCAGCGGCAACCAGTGGAGCCACTTCAGCATCCTGGTGCAGGCCACCGGCACCAGCAGCACCCTGAGCCTGTGGGCCACGGGCACCAGCGACAGCCTGGGCAGCTCGCTGGACAACGTCTCTCTCAACACCCCCGGCGGCTCGTCGGCAAGCACTGCCGTGCCGGAGCCGCAGAGCCTGGCCCTGATGCTCGCCGGCCTGGCTGGCATGCTCTTCGTCAGCCGCCGCCGTCGCGCCTGAGCCACCCCGATACAAGCCCAAGGCCTCCTGCGGGAGGCCTTGTTCATTTGTGAACTGCATCACGATCTGGCGGGCGGCACCCAGCAAGCGCGGGGATGCAAAGCCATCGGCCATCGCCAACAATAAAGCCATGACGACAGCGAGAACAGGCTGGACGTCGTTGGAAGCGCAGCGCTCGGCGGGTAGAGACAAAGAGCGCGGCGCGAGGCAGAGGCCCCCAAACCTGCCGCTCCACGGCAGGCCCCCCGAGGGGGTCAAGGAAACTCGGGAACGTCCCGTGGTTTCCTTGTGAGCGCATTGATGATTGACTGAAGACGAAGATGTTGGAAACGCATTAGGGCGCCCCTCACCGGGCGCCCTTTCTTTTGGTCCTTAGTCAATCTCCGGGGAAGACGCCAAGCGGCACATTGCTGCCATTCGTTTTCTTGTTCCTCGGTTGGTCGAAGATCAGGCCGCCAGCGGGTTCCCCTGCGCTCGTGTCCCCCGGCCCTGGCTGCGCCAGGTCCTCCTCCTTTACCTCGCTTCGGGAAACCCACTGCCGTCCTGATCCGCACCACTGTGGCCTTCGCCTGGTGGCATGCGCAGGTTCGGCCGAGGGTGTCGGGTGAGGGTTTGGGCGAAGTAAAGACACCGTCTTGAGTCAAGCAGCCAGTGCTGTCCCGTGGGCGGGGTCAAAGGGCTTCTTGGACTTCAGAACGCCGTAGGCGATGGCCAGGAGCTTGTGCATGCAGGCCACGACAACCACCAAACCCGGCTTGTTCTGCGCCTTCAAGCGAGCCCAGAAAGCGGCGATGGGCGGGTTGTACTTGGCAGCCACCATCGCCGGGTAGAACAGCGCCTGGCGTAGCTCTTTGTGCCCCGTGGGATGCGTCCCCCTGCTGCGATTCAGCGAGCTGCCTGATTGCCGGATCATCGGCGACAGGCTTGCATAGGCCACCAGCGCTTTGGCTGAGCTGAAGCGCTCGGGTCTTCCGATGTAGGCCAGTAGCTGCGGGATGGTCTTCTCACCCAGTCCCGGGATCGTCTGCAACAGTTCCTTGCGTCCGCGCAGGTCTGGGTCATCGTCGATGCTCGACTTGATCTGTGCTGTGACTTCCTCGATGGCACCCACCAGACTGTCCACCATGGCCTGGATCGACGGCCGCACCGAGTCATGCGCAACATCCAGCCGATTGAGCTCGGCCTGGCGCATGTCCTGCAGTGTCTGCAGACGCAGCACCAGCGCTTGCAGCCTGCGCAGCCCCAGCGTCGGCGCCTCCCAAAGTTCCAGCTCATGCTTGTGTGCAAAGCGGGCAAGCGCCTTGGCATCCGCGTTGTCGGTCTTGTTGCGTATGCCTTCGGATTCGATGAAGCGCTTGACCCTCAGCGGGTTCACCACGGAGACAGCCACCCCGCTGTCATGCAGGAACACGGCCAGCGCCTCGTGATAGCTGCCCGTTGCTTCCATGCACGCGTGAGCCTCGCTCTTGCCGCCCTGAACGTGAGACTCGATCCAGTCCATCAGTTGGGAAAACCCCGCCGCATCGTTGGCAAAGACCTTCGAGCGGAACTTCCCCTGCGCATCAAGCAAAGCGACATCGAACTTCCTCTTGCTGATATCCACACCTAGCTTCGTTCTCATGACGTTCCTTCGCAAAGCGCTTATCCGACTTGCGCACCCTGATATGCGGGGTCGCCACCGGAGAGGCTCCGGCAGCGCCCCAAGACACCGTTCGAGCTGTCGCGTCGAATCCGCCGGGGGCACCAGTCTTTACCTCTGGCTCAAAGGCCATAGGGGGAGCGCGGCATCACCCTGACGGGCTTCGCTAAAGCGGAACGAAGCAGCGTGATTCTGATATCAGGAGGAGGATCGGGCGAAGCCCGGTCCGGGGGACAGGAGCACAAGCCCTCACCCGATGGCCTCGGCAGCGCGAACGAGCTTCAACGCGAACGGCTGCAAAGTGCCGTCAAGAGAAACCTCCGGAAATCGGCGATGTACGCTTCTTCTTGGCAGCCCTGAATCAACCCAGATAGCGCGCCTGCAGATGCGCCTTGAAGTGCGCCGGGTTCAGCGGCTCGCCGCTGGCGCGCTGCACCAGCTCGGGCGTCGTCCAGCGGCTGCCCTGGGTCCAGACACGGTCACGCAGCCAGTCGAACACCAGGTTCAGCTCGCCGGCAGCAATGCGCGCATCCAGCTCCGGCGTCTCGCGGCGCATCGCGGCGAAGAACTGGGCGGCATACATGGCGCCCAGCGTGTAGCAGGGGAAGTAGCCGAACAGACCGGCGCTCCAGTGCACGTCCTGCATGCAGCCGTTGCGGTAGTTGCCGCGGGTGTCGATGCCCAGCAGCTCCTGCATCTTGGCATCCCACAGGGCCGGGATGTCTTCGCACTCGATCTGGCCTTCGATCAGGGGCCGCTCGATCTCGTAGCGCAGGATCACATGAGCCGGATAGGTCACTTCGTCTGCATCAACGCGAATGAAGCCCGGCGCCACGCGCGTCATCAAGCGCTGCAGATTGCCGGGCGTGAATGCCGGCTGGTCGCCCAGGTGCTTGATCACCAGCGGGCTCAGCAGCTGCGCGAATGCCGGATGGCTGCCAAGTTGCATCTCGAACGAAAGGCTCTGGCTTTCATGCAGGCCCATGGAGCGCGCGTTGGCAATCGGCTGGCCCAGCCAGTCGCGACGCAGGCCCTGCTCGTAGCGGCCATGGCCGGTCTCGTGCATCGTGCCCGTCAGGCTGGGCAGGAACGTGTCTTCGCGATAGCGCGTGGTCATGCGCACGTCTTCGGGCACGCCGCCGCAGAACGGGTGGGCGCTTTCGTCCAGGCGGCCACCGTCGAAATCAAAGCCAAGGAGCTTCATCGCATCCAGGCCCAGCGCGCGCTGCGCGGCCTGCGGGAAGGGGCCGACCGGCTCGATGGTGGTTTCGCTCGCCTGCCTGTCCTGCACCGCGCGAATGAGGCCTGGCAGCCATTGGCGCAGGTCGCCAAACACGCGGTCGACCTCGGCGCTGCGCATGCCGGGCTCATAGCGGTCCAGCAAGGCGTCGTAGAGCGAGAGGCCGCTGCTCTCGGCCAGCAGCCTGGCCTCTTCGCGCGCAAGACGCACCACTTCGCGCAGGTTCTCCAGATGCCCCGGCCAGTCATTCGCCGGCCGCTGGCTGCGCCAGGCATGTTCGCAGCGCGAGCTGGCCAATGACTTGGCCTCGACCAGCGCCTGCGGCAGGGCGTTGGCGTCGCGCCAGGCCCGACGCATTTCGCGCAGATTGGCTTTCTCCACGTCGCCGAGCGTTTCCGCCTCGGCCTCGTCCAGCAACTGGGCCAGGGCCGGGTCGGTGGACAGTTCATGCAGCAGGCCGCCCATCTCGGCCAGCGCCAGCGAGCGGGCTTCGTTGCCCTTGGGTGGCATGTTGGCGCTCTGGTCCCAGCTGGCAATGGCCTGCAGATGGTTGAGACGATGCAGACGCTGGTGGCGGCTGCACAGATCCTGGTAGGCGGTGTTGATGGTGCTCATCGCGCTATTTTGGGGGCCAGATGTACAGCAAGGCCCAGGTCATGCACAGATAGCGGCCGAACTTGCCCACCGCCATATAGAGCAGGCAGGGCCAGAAGGGCATGCGCAGCCAGCCGGCCACGGCGCACAGCGGGTCGCCCACGCCGGGCAGCCAGGACAGGAGACAGGCCCGCGGGCCGAACTGCTGCAACCAGCGCAAGGCGCGGCCCTCGGTCATCGGCTTGTGTGTGGCGCGCTCTACGGCCCGCTCAGCGCCGTAGCCCATCCACCAGGTGATGGCGCCGCCCAGGGTGTTGCCTGCTGTGGCAACCAGGATGGCGGGCCAGAACACCTCAGGCGAGAGCCGCACCAAGCCATAGACCGCCGGCTCCGAACCCATGGGCAGGAGCGTCGCTGAAACCAGGGCAATGACAAAG
The DNA here is from genome assembly GCF_044043925.2 of Paucibacter sp. JuS9. Taxonomy (NCBI): domain Bacteria; kingdom Pseudomonadati; phylum Pseudomonadota; class Betaproteobacteria; order Burkholderiales; family Sphaerotilaceae; genus Roseateles; species Paucibacter sp. JuS9. The sequence continues at coordinate 484,021 of NZ_CP194172.1, read as the reverse complement.
ATCGCCGGCAGCCCCACCGTGGGCAAGGCAAAAAGCAGCAGCACCGCGTTGATCTGTTCTTGCAACCAGGCTTCCATGCCACCCATTATCAGGACGAACCCGGCTTGCCCCCCTCCGGCGCAGGCTGCACACTCGACAGCCTAGATGCGCGTTGGGAGCATCGACAAGACCCGCGCCGGATACACGGCAAGAACGCGGGATCGAATCAAGGACCACCATGTCTGATCTGAAGTCTGCACGAGCGCCCCGCAGAGGGCCCGGGCTCTTCCAAAGCCTCGCCGCAGCGCTCGGTTTCACGCTGGCCCTTGGCTGGCCGCTGCACGGCGCGCAGGCCCAGCCGACCGAGAGCTGCAAGCAATTGACGGCTTCGGGCAACCCGCAATACCCGCCCTACCTCTGGCGCGACCCCGAAGACGAGAACCGCCTCATCGGCGCGAATGCCGACCTGATGCAGTTGCTGGCGCGCGAAATCGGCATCCCGATCGAGGTGCGTTACATCGGCCCCTGGGGCCGGGTGCAGGAAGAAACGCGGGCCGGCCGCATCGACCTGATCGCCGGCGCCTTCTTCACGCTGCCGCGCACCGAGTACATGGACTACTTCCACCCGGCCTTCCGGGAAACGCGCTCGGTGGTCTGGACCCGCGACAACCTGCGCCTGAACTACCGCCGCTGGGCCGACCTCGGCTCGCTGCAGGGCGTCACAGTGATCAACAACAGCTTCGGCGAAGACTTCGACCGCTATGCGCGCGAGAACCTGAAGATGTCCACCGTGGCAAGCCTGGAGCAGGCCATCCAGATGCTGCAAAAAGGGCGCGCCGACTACCTGGTCTATGAAGACAGCCCCGGCGCCGCCTTCCTGGCCAAGATGAACATCACGGACCTCAAGTCCCTGAGCCCGGCAGTTGCCAACGAAAACCTGCATCTGACGCTCTCGCACAAGTCAGCCTGCAACACGCCCGAGCTGCGCGGCCGCATCACCCGGGCCATCTACAAGATGACCCGTGCCAATGTGATGCAGGGCCTGATCGACAAGAACATCCAGCTCTGGCGCAAGCAGAACCAGCAGTGAAGTTCTACCAGGGCGTAGGTGCCCTGGGCGTGGGTGGCGGGGTATACTCCTGCCTCTTTTTTAGGCAAGAACCTCCCCCGCTTCCACCATGCAGATCGGCCCCTATTCGCTGCCGAACAATCTGTTCGTCGCGCCGATGGCCGGGGTGACGGACCGGCCTTTCCGCATGCTGTGCAAGCGACTGGGCGCCGGCTATGCGGTCAGCGAGATGGTGACCTCCCGCCGGGACCTCTGGAACAGCCTGAAGACCTCTCGCCGCGCCAATCACGAAGGCGAAGCCGCGCCGATCTCGGTGCAGATCGCCGGCACCGATGCGGCCATGATGGCCGAGGCCGCCCGCTACAACATCGAGCGCGGCGCCCAGATCATCGACATCAACATGGGCTGCCCGGCCAAGAAGGTCTGCACCAAATGGGCCGGTTCGGCCCTGATGCAGGACGAGCCGCTGGCGCTGGAAATCATCTCCGCCGTGGTGCAGGCCTGCGCGCCGAGCGGCGTACCCGTCACCCTGAAGATGCGCACCGGCTGGTGCCAGGCCGAGAAAAACGCGCTCTCGATTGCGTTGGCCGCGCAAGAAGCCGGCATCGCGATGCTGACCATCCACGGCCGCACGCGCGAGCAGGGCTACGGTGGCAACGCGGAGTACGACACCATTGCCGCGGTCAAGGCCGCCCTGCGCATCCCGGTGGTCGCCAACGGCGATATCGACACGCCGCAAAAGGCCGCCGAGGTGCTCAAGCACACGGGCGCTGACGCCATCATGATCGGCCGCGCAGCGCAAGGCAGGCCCTGGATCTTTCGCGAGATCGCGCATTACCTCGCCACCGGCGAGACGCTGCCGGCCCCCACCGTTGGCGAAGCCAGCAGCTGGCTGATCGAGCATCTGCACGACCACTACGGCCTCTACGGCGAACTGACCGGCATGCGCAGCGCGCGCAAGCACATCGGCTGGGCCGTGCGCGGCCTGCCCGGCGGCGAAGATTTCCGCCAGCGCATGAACCTCCTGGAGAGCAGCGCCGAGCAGGTGCGCGCGCTCTCGAGCTGGTTTGCCGAGCTGGGCCAGGAACATGAACGCCTTCCCACGACCGCAGCTGTCATCACTACCAACATCGCGGCCAACGACGAACAACTAGAGCAACAGGCATGAGCCAACAAAAACACATCGAAGCCTGCGTGCGTGAGAACCTGGAAGCCTATTTCCGCGATCTCGACGGCGAAGAACCGCACTCCATGCACGAGATGCTGATCAAGGTCGTGGAGCGCCCGCTGCTCGAGGTCGTGATGGCGCAGGCCCACGGCAACCAGAGCAAGGCTGCCGAATGGCTGGGCATCAACCGCAACACCCTGCGCCGCAAGCTGGCTGACCATCAGCTGCTCTGAAGAATTCTTTGAAACTTGAAGGCTCCGCCATGTCCGCACGACAACTCACCGCCCTGATCTCGGTTTCCGACAAGACCGGCATCGTCGATTTCGCTTCGGCCCTGCACGCCCTCAACGTGCGCCTGCTGTCCACCGGCGGCACCGCCAAGCTGCTGGCGGATGCCGGCCTGCCGGTGACCGAGGTGGCCGATCACACCGGCTTCCCGGAGATGCTCGACGGCCGCGTCAAGACGCTGCACCCGATGGTGCATGGCGGCCTGCTGGCACGTCGCGACTTCCCCGAGCACATGGCGGCCGCCGAGAAGCACGGCATCACCATGATCGACATCCTGGCCGTCAATCTGTACCCGTTTGAATCCACGGTCGCAAAGCCTGGCTGCACGCTGGCCGACGCCATCGAGAACATCGACATCGGCGGCCCGGCCATGGTGCGCAGCGCCGCCAAGAACTGGCAGGACGTGACCGTCCTGACCGATGCATCGCAGTACGCGCAAGTGCTGGCCGAATTGAAGGCCGATGGCAAGACCAGCGACAAGACCCGCTTCGCCGCCTCCGTCGCCGCCTTCAACCGCATCGCCCAGTACGACGCCGCGATCAGCAACTACCTCTCGGCCTACCAGGAAGACGGCACCCAGTCCGCCTACCCGGGCCAGATGAACAGCAGCTTCATCAAGGTGCAGGACCTGCGCTACGGCGAGAACTCGCACCAGAGCGCCGCGCTCTACCGCGACCTGCACCCGGCGCCCGGCTCGCTGGTCACCGGCAAGCAGTTGCAGGGCAAGGAGCTCTCGTACAACAACATCGCCGATGCCGATGCGGCCTGGGAATGCGTGAAGAGCTTCGACGCCCCGGCCTGCGTCATCGTCAAGCATGCCAACCCCTGCGGCGTGGCCGTGGCGGCCAATGCGGCCGAGGCCTACAGCAAGGCATTCAAGACCGACCCCACGAGCGCATTCGGCGGCATCATCGCCTTCAACCGCGAAGTCGATGGCGCGGCGGCGCAGCTCGTTTCCAAGCAATTCGTTGAAGTGCTGATGGCACCGAGCTTCACGGCCGAGGCGCTGGAAGTCTTCAAGTCCAAGGTCAATGTGCGCCTGATGCAGATCGAGCTGCCGCCCGGTGGCGACACGGCCTGGCTGCAAGGCCGCAACCTGGGCGACAGCAAGCGCGTCGGCTCCGGCATCTTGCTGCAATCGGCAGACAACCATTTCCTGAAGAAGGAAGACCTGAAGATCGTCACCCAACTGCAGCCCTCGGCAGAACAACTGAACGACCTGATGTTCGCCTGGACCGTGGCCCAGTACGTCAAGAGCAATGCCATCGTCTTCTGCGGTGGCGGCATGACGCTGGGTGTCGGTGCCGGCCAGATGAGCCGCATCGACTCGGCCCGCATCGCCTCGATCAAGGCCGAGAACGCCAGCCTGTCCCTGAAGGGCTCGGTCGTCGCGTCCGACGCCTTCTTCCCGTTCCGCGACGGCCTGGATGTGCTGGCCGATGCCGGCGCCTCCTGCGTCATCCAGCCGGGTGGCTCGATGCGCGACGACGAGGTGATTGCCGCCGCCAACGAACGCGGCATCGCCATGGTGCTGACCGGCGTTCGCCACTTCCGTCACTGAAGCCTCGCGCTTGCATAGAACAGCCCGGCCATGCCGGGCTTTTTTTCTTCTTCGCCGATCTGCCTGGAAGACGCCAACCGGCACATTGCTGCCATTCGTTTTCTTGTTCCTCGGTTGGTCGAAGATCAGGCCGCCAGCGGGTTCCCCTGCGCTCGTGTCCCCCGGACCTGGCTGCGCCAGGTCCTCCTCCTTTACCTCGCTTCGGGAAACCCACTGCCGTCCTGATACGCACCACTGTGGCCTTCGCCTGGTGGCATGCGCAGGTTCGGCCGAGGGTGTCGGGTGAGGGTTTGGGCGAGGTAAAGGAGGAGGATCGGGCGAAGCCCGGTCCGGGGGACAGGAGCACAAGCCCTCACCCGATGGCCTCGGCAGCGCGAACGAGTTTCAACGCGAACGGCTGCTACGTGCCGCCAAGAGACATCCCCGGAATTCGGCGATGAACCCTTTTGTCACCAGCGCGACTAGACGCGATCCTCTAGCCAAGGGGCTGCCCGGTTGGCCGGACCCCTTCTTGCGGTTAGCCTCTGGTCCAAACAGGACCCGGAGACAAGATGGACCAGTCCCTACACGAGCGGCTGCACCTGGCGCTGGAGCAGCAGCGGCGCGCCTTCGAAGTCGAGCGCATGCCCAGCTACGCCGTGCGCCGCGACCGGCTGCAGCGCCTGCTGGACATGACCGCCAAGCATGGCGACGCACTCGCAGCCGCGATGTCGCAGGACTTCGGCCACCGCGCGCGGCAGGAGTCGCTGCTGGCCGATGTGTTCACCGTCGAATCCGGTGCGCGGCATGCGATCCGCCAGCTGAAGAAATGGATGAAGGCCCGCCGCGTGGCCACGCCTCTGCACTTCCTGCCGGGCCGCAACGTCCTGATGCGCCAGCCGCTGGGCGTGGTCGGCGTCGTCGCGCCCTGGAACTACCCCTACTACCTGGCGATGGAACCGGCGGTCGCCGCACTGGCGGCCGGCAACCGCGTGCTGATCAAGCCCTCCGAGCTGACGCCCGCCACCTCGGCCCTGATGGCCAGGATCGTGTCCGAGCATTTCGCGCCTGAGGAGATGCAAGTCATCACGGGCGACGCGGAAGTCGGCAAGGCCTTTACGCAACTCCCCTTCGACCATCTGTTCTTCACCGGCTCCACCGCCGTGGGCCGCCACGTGGCGCAGGCGGCGGCCAAGAACCTCACGCCGGTCACGCTGGAACTGGGCGGCAAGTCGCCGGCACTGGTCGACCGCAGTTGCAACCTGGAGCTCACCGCCTCGCGCCTGGCCTTCGGCAAGCTTTTCAACGCCGGCCAGACCTGCGTGGCGCCCGACTACCTCCTGGTGCCGCGCGAGATGGTGGAGCCGCTCGCTAAGAAGATCCTCGAGGAGATGCGCCGCATGTATCCGGCGATCGCCAACAACCCCGACTACTCCAGCATCGCCACGCCACGCCATCACGCGCGCCTGCAACAGCTGCTGGACGACGCTGAGGCCAAGGGCGCCCGCGTGCTGCGCAGCCATGTGGAGCAACCCCAGGACCGGCGCCTGGTGCCGGCCTTGCTGCTCGACGTGAACCCGTCGATGACCGTGATGCAGGAAGAGATCTTCGGCCCGCTCTTGCCGGTGATCGGCTACGAGCGCGTGGACGACGCCATCGCCCACATCAATCGCGGCGAGCGTCCGCTGGCGCTTTACTGGTTCGGCCAGGACAGCGCCGCCCGCGATCATGTGATGCGCCAGACCCACGCCGGCGGCGTGACGATCAATGACTGCCTCTGGCACCTCGGCCAGGAAGAGCAGCCCTTCGGTGGCGTCGGCGCCAGCGGCATGGGCTCGTACCACGGCGAATGGGGCTTCCGCACCTTCAGCAAGGAGAAGCCGCTGTTCATCCAGTCGCGCTTTGCGGGCACCAGGCTGTTCCAGCCGCCCTATGGCGCCACCTTCGAGCGCCTCCTGGGCCTCCTGAAGAAACTCTGATGACGATGATGAAAAGACGCAGCCTCCTGAAGCTGGGCCTTGGCGCAGCCGTGGTGCTGGGCGTGGCTGGCGCGGGCGTGGCGATGTTGAAGCCTGGTCTGGTGGACGGTGGCAAGAAGCTCTCACCGGGTGGTCGCCAGATCTTCGCGGCTGTCGCCCGCGCGGTATTCGATGGCGGCCTGCTGGACCCCAGGAACGAGGCGGCCATGAAGGCGCTGCTGGATCGTCTGGACCAGAACATCGCCGTGTTTCCCGCCGCCGTACGCGACGAGTTGTCGCAGGTCCTGAGCCTGCTCGACACCGCCGCAGGCCGCTTCGCGCTGATCGGCCTGAAGAGCGATTGGGCCACGGTGCCCACGGCCGAGCTGGCCGGCGTGCTGGACGCGCTGCGGCTGTCCGGCAGCAACACCCGCCAGCAGATCTATCACGCGCTGCGCGACCTGTGCAGCGTCGCCTTCTTCACCGACCCGGCCAACTGGGCGGCGGTCGGCTACCCAGGTCCCCGAGAAATCCCATGAACGATCCCATCAAGGAAGGCCTGGCCCGCGGCTGGAAGGTGATCGGCGGCGGCCGCGCGCCGCTGCCTGCAGCGTTCGACTGCGACGTCGCGATTGTCGGCAGCGGCGCGGGCGCCGGCATCACGGCCGAGCTGATGGCGCGTGCCGGCATGAAGGTGCTGATCATCGAAGAAGGCCCGCTGCGCTCCAGCTCCGACTTCAAGGCCCAGCGCGAGGCCGATGCCTACCCCAACCTCTACCAGGAAGGCGCCGGCCGCAAGACGCTGGACCAGGCGATGAACATCCTTCAGGGCCGCTGCGTCGGCGGCTCTACTACGGTGAACTGGACCGGTTCCTTCCGCACGCCCAAGGACGCGCTGGAGACCTGGGCTTCCCAGTTCGGCCTCAGCGACTTCACCGAATCGCAGATGGCACCCTGGTTCGAACAGGTCGAACGCCGGCTGAACATCTCGCCCTGGGCGGCCGAGCCGAACCAGAACAATGGCATCCTGAAGCGCGGTGCCGACAAGCTCGGGATTCCGACCTATGTGATCCAGCGCAACGTCAAGGGCTGCTGGAACCTGGGTTCCTGCGGCATGGGCTGCCCGACGAATGCCAAGCAGTCGATGCTGGTGACCACGATTCCTGCAGCCCTGGACCTCGGTGCCACGCTCGCCGTGCAGACGCGTGCCGAGCAATTGCCGATCAAGGACGGTCGCGTCGAAGCCCTGCTGTGCCAGCCCATCGCCTTGGATGGCAGCGTGAACGGCGAGCTGATGCGCGTCCGCGCCAAGCACTATGTCGTCGCCGGTGGCGCGATCAATTCGCCGGCCCTGCTCTTGCGCTCGAAGGCGGCCGACCCGCACAGCCTGCTGGGCAAGCGCACCTTCCTGCATCCCACCGTCGCCAACGGTGCGGTGATGCCCGAACCGGTGCAAGGCTGGGCGGGCGCGCCGCTGTCGATCTTCAGCGACCACTTTCTGCATCAGGGTCCGGTCGACGGGCCCATGGGCTACAAGCTGGAAGTGGCGCCGGTGCACCCGGCTTTTGCGGCGACCAACCTGGGCGGCTTCGGGCCGGCGATGGCCGAGCGAGTGAAGCAGTTCCCGAACACGCAGGTGATGATTGCCTTGCTGCGCGACGGCTTCCACGCGCAGTCGCCAGGCGGCCAGGTCAAGCTGCGCAGCGATGGCACGCCGCAGCTTGACTACCAGCTCAACGACTACCTGTTCGATGGTGTGCGCCGTGCCTATGTCTCGATGGCCGAGATCCAGTTCGCCGCCGGCGCGCGCAGCGTGCGCCCGGTGCATGAACTGGCGGGCGAGTACAAGACCCTGGCCGAGGCCAAGGCCGGCATCGCCAAGCTGGACCTGAAACCCTTCATCACCACGGTGGGCAGCGCCCACGTGATGGGCGGTTGCACCATGGCCGCCGATGCGGCCCGCGGCGTGGTGCGGCCCGACGGCCAGCACTGGCAGATCGCCAATCTCTCGGTGCACGACGGTTCGCTGTTCCCGACCAGCATTGGCGCCAATCCGCAGCTCTCGGTCTATGGACTGGCCAACCGCCTGGCGCAAGGCCTGATCACGCGGCTAGGCGGCACCGCCGAAGCGCTGGCCTGATGCTCGCATGATTCAGTCGGTGCGCAGGCCGCAGGCGGCAATCCAGCGCATGGCCTCCTGCTCGTCAGTGCTGACCTGGAACTTGATATGACGCGTGTGGCGCTCCAAGCGCTCGCTGGTCGTCACGCGAAAATGGTCGGCGCGGCGGATGTCGGTCGCCGCCACAAGGCCCTGCCCGACCGCTTCGGCAATCAATGCCCAGAAGGCATCGAGCGCCTCGGGCGGCATGGCTTCAAAACGCGTCAAGTCCGAATACAAGGCCCAGGGGCGGCCGTCGCGCGACCGCCAGTACAGGTCCATCTCACGCCGCATGGCCTGCACGAGATCCAGGGTCAGACTGCCTTCCATCGTCAGGTGCAGCACATCGATGCGCCCGTGCAGGCTGTAGCTGCCATGCTTGCTCTTCATCCATTCCCCTCGCAGGACCGGATCGTTCTCCGCCACGCTCGCCGCCGCTGCCGGGCTCGCGGCGCTAGCGCCTAGGCCTTAGGGTACAGCAGCATCTGCGTGCAACGGAACAGGGCCATCCTGCGGCCCGTTTCACGATGGGTGACCACGGCATCCCACACCTGCGTGGTCTTGCCCAGGTGCACGGCCGTGGCCGTGCAATCCACCGTGCCCTCGCGGGCCGTGCTGAAGAAGTTGGACTTCAGCTCGATGGTGGTGAAGCTGTGGGCGCCTTCGGGCAGGTTGGCCATCACGCCATAGCCCGAGGCCGTGTCGGCCAGCGTCACCACCGAGCCGGCATGCAGGAATCCGTTGGGCGCCATCAGCTCCTTGCGCACCTCCATCTCCGCGCGGATCTCGCCCGGCGCCACGGCCAGGATGCTGATGCCCAGATGCCCTGGCAGATTGCCGGCGCCGAACTGATTGAAATGCGTTGCGTCGAGCGACATGGCGAACTCCCGTGAAGATTGCCGCATTTTCCAGCCTCCACCGCACGCCGCTGTCCCTGCTTTGACAACCCGCAAGACCGGCGTCAGTGCGCGCGACTAGATTCCCGGCCACTGACCTGCCCACCTCCGACACCGGTGAGGCCAGGCGTTGTCACCCAGGAGACAAGATCGATGTCGAGCAGTACCCATTCGCAATCGCAGCGGCAGGCTGTCAGGGCCAGCGGCTCTGCAAACCAAGGCTTCTTCGCCTATCACGGCATCTGGGCGCCGGGCGTGCGTCTGTTCCGCCAGCTGCGCTTTGGCAGCAAGGCCCTGCTCATCTCGCTGACCTTCATGCTGCCCATGCTGGGCCTGCTGAGCTGGCTCGTTGTCACCGACGATGGCGAACTGATGCAAGCCCGCCGGACCTCGACCCGCCAGCACGTCGAGATAGCGCACGGCGTGCTGCAATGGGCGCACGGGCTGGAAGCTGCCGGCCTGCCCCGCGAGCAGGCCCAGGCGCAGGCGCGCCAGGCCATCTCGGCGCTGCGCTACGAGGGCCAGGAGTACTTCTGGATCAACGACATGCAGCCCCGCGTGGTCATGCATCCGATGAAGCCGGCACTGGACGGCAAGGACGTCGGCGACCTCAAGGATCCCAATGGCCTGCACTTGTTCAAGGCCTTCGTCGACGAGGTGCGCAAGAACGGCAAGGGCTTCGTTGCCTACCAGTGGCCCAAGCCAGGCAGCGAAACTCCGGTAGAGAAGATCTCCTATGTGATGGGCTTCGAGCCCTGGGGCTGGGTGATCGGCTCGGGCATCTACATCGATGACCTCAAGGCCATGGAGCGGGCCCATATCACCAAGGTGGCCGGCGTCGTTGCGGTCACCCTGCTGCTGGCCGGCTACCTGTTCCTGTGCTTCTACCGCGTGATGGAAGGCGGCATCAATGAAACCCGCCGCCACCTGCGCGCCATGACCGACGGCGACCTGACCACCTCACCCTCCCCATGGGGGCGCGACGAGGCCGCCCAGCTGATGCGGAACCTGGCAGAGATGCAGGAGTCGCTGCGCCAGATGGTGCTGCGTGTTCGCCACTCCAGCGACCAGATCGTCCACTCCAGCGACGAGATCGCCAGCGGCGCGCTGGACCTGTCGGCGCGCACCGAGCAGGCAGCGGCGAATCTGGAGCAGTCGGCGTCCTCGATGGAAGAGATTTCGGCCACGGTCAGGACCAGCGCGGACCACACGGCCGAGGCATCGACCCTGGCACGCCAGAACGCTGAGACGGCGTCCGACGGCGGCCGCGTCATGCAGGAGGTCGTGCAGACCATGGAGGGCATCCGGACCTCGTCGGCACGCATCTCCGACATCATCGGCACCATCGACGGCATTGCCTTCCAGACCAACATCCTGGCGCTCAATGCCGCCGTCGAAGCCGCTCGCGCAGGCGAGCAGGGACGCGGGTTCGCGGTCGTGGCCAGCGAGGTGCGCATGCTGGCCCAGCGCAGCGCGGACGCGGCCAAGGAGATCAAGACGCTGATCAGCGGCAGCGTCGAGCAGGTGGAAGCAGGCACGGCCATCGTGCGCCGCGCCGGTGAAACCATCGAGAACATCGTCGAGGGTTCCCGCCGCGTCGACACGCTGCTGGGCGAGGTTGCCGGTGGCTCTCGTGAGCAAAGCCTGGGCATCTCGCAGATCGGCCAGGCGGTACAGGAACTCGATCGTGCCACGCAGCAGAACGCAGCCCTGGTCGAAGAAACCGCAGCGGCCGCCGCCTCGATGAAGCAGCAGGCTGGGGGCCTCGCGGCCGAGGTGGCCCGCTTCATGCTGCCCGATGGGCTGGCGCTGCAGGAGGAAGAGGCGGGCGAACAGGCCGACTTCGACTTCGACGGTGCGATCGATGCGCATCGGCAATGGAAGATCAAGCTGCGCCAGGCCATTTCCGAACGCAGCAGGCTTGATGCCGACACCATCTGCCGGGATGACCAATGCCCGCTGGGTCGCTGGCTGCATGGCGAAGGCGGCAGGCGCTGGGGCGGGCGACCGACCTTCGTGTCCCTGGTCGAAAAGCATGCGCAGTTCCACCAGACCGCCGGGGGCGTGGCCCGCAGCATCAACGGCGGCCAGTACCAGCAGGCGGAGCGCCTGATCGGCGCCGGTTCGGCCTTCGCTCGCATCTCCACCGAGGTGAGCACCCTGCTGACCCAGGCCAGGCGCGGCATGTAGGGCAGGAGCGGACTGCGAGGCAGGGGCGGAGATAATCGCCCCATGTCTCCAGCCGACTTCGCCGGCCTCTTCCTGTCCTTTCTTGCGCGCCTGATCACCGGCACGCAAGGCCACTGGAAGGGCTGCCCGCCTACTGCCGAGCAGCGCATCTACTTCGCCAACCATCAGAGTCATTTCGACTGGGTGCTGATCTGGGCGGCGCTGCCCCGGGAGCTGCGGGCACAAACCCGCCCCATCGCAGCCCGCGACTACTGGACCAGCAGCCCGCTCAAGAAATGGCTCACGAGCGAGGTGTTCAATGCCATCTATGTGAGCCGCACCCGCAGCAGCCCCGATGAAGATCCGCTGGAGCCCCTGGTCGAGGCGCTCTCGAATGGCGACTCGCTGGTGATCTTTCCCGAGGGCACGCGCTCCAACAAGGGCGACCCGCAGGCCTTCAAGGCCGGGCTCTATCACCTGGCCGAGCAGTTCCCCGATGTGCGCCTGATACCCACCTGGATAGACAACGTGCAGCGCGTGATGCCCAAGGGCGAAGTGGTGCCGGTGCCCATCCTGTGCACCGTCACGTTTGGCGAGCCCATGCAGATCGAGTCGGGCGAAGACAAGCGCGCCTTCCTGGAGCGCGCGCGCGCCGCGGTGATGAAGCAGCGGCCGGTGCAGGAGCGTGCGCAATGAGGGCGGCCCCATGATCTTCTGGCGCAATCTCCGCAACATGACGGCGAGCGAGCAGATCGCCCTGCTCTTCCTGCTGCTGTTCGGCGCGCTGGTCCTGATCAGCATCGGCGGCTTCCTCTATTCGCTGCGCGATCCTGAGAAGCGAAGCGCGGCGGCGGAGGGCAATTGGCTGCAGTTCAAGCGCGACCTCAACGCCGTCTGGGTGGGCTCGGTGCTGTTCTGGCTGGCCTGGATCTCGGGGCCCATCGGCGCCACGCTGCTGTTCGGCTGCTTCTCGTTCCTGGCGCTGCGCGAGTTCATCACCCTGATGCACACGCGGCGGGCCGACCACCGCAGCCTGATCCTGTCCTTCTTCATCCTGCTGCCGCTGCAGTACATCCTGGTGGCCACGCGGCACTTCGACCTGTTCAGCGTGCTGATACCGGTCTATGGCTTCCTGGCGATACCGGTGGTGAGCGCCTTTGCCGATGATCCGGCGCGCTTCCTGGAGCGCAATGCCAAGATCCAGTGGGGCATCATGGTCTGTGTCTACGGGCTCTCGCATGGGCCGGCGCTGCTGCTGCTGGAGTTCAAGGGCTACGAGGGGCGCGGGCCCTTCCTGCTCTTCTTCATGGTCATGGCCGTGGGCGTGAGCCAGATCGTGCAGGAGGTGGCCTCGCGCTCGCTGCGCCGCCGGCCGGTGGCAAGGCGCATCAGCCGCAGCTTCTCCTGGCGTGCGCTGTGGCTGGGCCAACTGGCTGCGGCATTGACGGGCACCCTGCTCTACTGGATCACACCTTTCAAGGCCGGCCAGGCCCTGGTGATGGCGGTGATTGCGGCGCTCGCCGGGGCGCTGGGCGGCCTGGTGATGCGGGCGCTCAAGAAGGACTTCGGCGTGGTCTACTGGGGCAACAGCAGCTCGATCACCGGCGCCATCGGCCTGCTGGACCGGATCGCGGTGCTGTGCTTCGCTGCGCCCGTTTTCTTCCACTCCGTCCGCTGGTATTTCAAAGCAAATTTCTGATGCGCATTCTTGGCATTGATCCTGGTCTGCAAACCACTGGCTTCGGAGTGATCGACGCCGACGGCCCGCGCCTGTCCTATGTCGCCAGCGGCACGATCAAGACCAATGCGGTGGCGGCCGGTGAGTTGCCGGCGCGGCTGAAGATCATCTTCGACGGCGTGCGCGAAGTGGTGTCGCGCTACCAGCCGCAATGCGCCGCGGTGGAAATCGTCTTCGTCAACGTGAACCCGCAGTCGACCCTGCTCTTGGGCCAGGCCCGCGGCGCGGCGCTGACCGGCCTGGTCGCCTCGGACCTGCCGGTTTCGGAGTACACCGCGCTGCAGATGAAGAAGGCCATCGTCGGCCATGGCCATGCGAAGAAGGAGCAGGTGCAATTGATGGTGCAGCGCCTGCTCACGCTGCCCGGCCTGCCCGGCACCGACGCGGCCGACGCGCTGGGCCTGGCCATCATGCATGCCCATGCCCGCGTGTCCTTTGAGGCCATGGGCCGCAGCACCACATTGCAGCGGCGCCAGCATGCCCAGTTCAAGGGCAGCCGAACTTATTGATCAGGCGGATGGAATAAACCGCGGCCGCCAGGTGTTTGACAAGCTCCAACCCATGAAGGAGCCTTCGATGTCACTGCGTACCCTGCTCGCCACCAGCACTCTGGCCGTTCTCGCTGCCTGCGCCTCGATGGCGCCACCGCCTGCCAAGAGCATGGACGGCGCCCTGGTCGGCAGCGCCAATGCCATGACGCTCTACACCTTTGACAAGGACGGCGGCGGCAAGAGCATGTGCAACGGCCCCTGCGCCACGAACTGGCCGCCCTTGATGGCCGCGGCCGACGCCGCGGCAAGCGGCGACTGGAGCATCATCACCCGCGACGACGGCAGCAAGCAATGGGCCTACAAGGGCAAGCCGCTGTACTTCTGGGTGAAGGATGCCAAGCCCGGCGACCGCACCGGCGACGGCTTCAACAAGGTCTGGCACACCGCCACGCCCTGAGATTGACTCGCCACGGCCATGCTGCTCGACGAAGCGCTGCCCCACCTGCCCAGGCTGCGGCGCTATGCCCGCCTCCTGACTGGTGACAGCGCTCGCGCCGACGACCTGCTGCAGGACGTGCTCGAGCGGGCCAGCCGCAAGGCCTCTTTGTGGCGGCCCGACCCGGCGCATGAAGACCGCAGCGCCTCCTTGCGCGCCTGGCTGTTGACGATGATGCACCGGCTCTTCCTCAACCAGCGCCGTGACGAGCACATCGGCAGCTTCGAGGAATTCAGTGATTCACTCGCGCCCAGGCATGAGCCGCATCGCGCACTGGAGCAGCGCATGGACCTGGAGCGGGCCCTCGAGGCGCTGCCCGCCGCGGCGCGCGAGGTGCTCCTGCTGGTTTGCGTCGAGGAGCTCAGCTATGAAGAGACCGCCCGCGTGCTGGAGCTGCCCGTGGGCACGGTGATGTCGCGCCTTTCACGAGCACGCGAAAGGATGCGTCAGTTGATGGGCAGCAGTGGCGCCGCCGAGGGTCAGCGCGCAGCCAACCCGCCGCTGCGCGTCGTCAAATGAAGATGAGAACGCCATCATGAGCCGCCAGGATCGCCCGCCATTCGACATCACCAGCGCCAGCCTGCACGCCTATGTGGACGGCCAACTGGCGCCGCTGGACGCCGAAGCCGTGGCCGACTGGCTGCGCCAGCATCCCGAGGAAACGCAGGCGGTGCTCGACTGGCGCAGCCAGCGCGGCGCGCTGCAAGGCCTGCATGCCGAGTTGCTGGACGAGCCCCTGCCGGAGGAGCTGCTGCGCCCGCTGAAGCGGCAGCGCAGTGCGGCCAATGCCTCGCGCTGGTTGCGCCAGGGTCTGGCCGCAGCGGTGCTGCTGGCCGTCGGTGGCCTGGCCGGCTGGAATGCCCGCAGCCTGAACGCGCCAGCCTCGGCCATGCAGGCCAGCGCAGCGCCCAGCTTTGTGCGAGATGCAGCCATCGCCCATGTGCTCTACCAGCCCGAGCAGCGCCACCCGGTCGAAGTGTCTGCGGCAGAGCAGGCGCATCTGGTGCAGTGGCTCAGCAAGCGCCTGGGCACGCCGCTGGCCGTGCCCGATCTCACCAGCGCCGGCTTCAATCTGGTGGGTGGCAGGTTGTTGCCCGCGGGCCAGGCCGATGCGCTTGGCGCGCAAGCGACGCCGGGGCTGGCACGAGCGCTCTTCATGTTCGAGTCGACGGCCGGCGAGCGGGTGACGCTCTATGTCTCGGTGCGCCAGCCCGGCGATGAAGCGCCGGCCGCCTTCCGCTTTGCCCCGGTCTCGCAATTGCCGGGCAACGGCACGCAGAGCTTCTACTGGCTGGAGGGCAGACTGGGCTATGCCTTGAGCGGCCAGATCTCCAGGGAGCGCCTGGCCCAGCTCGGCGGCCTGGTGTACGCGCAGCTGATCAAGCCTTAAGCCTGATTCGCGCCTGATTCGCGCCTGATCCTGGCCTGGTCTGGTTATGACCCGCTGCGCCGCGGGAATGGGCAGGCATGGTCGGCGCTGACCATAATCGGCCGGCTCGTCCACTCCCTTGCCCCCCCACGCCGATGACTGCTCCGCTGCTGCTTTGTGTCGTGCTTGTCTATTTCGCCTTGCTGCTGGGCGTGGCCTGGTTTGCCTCGCGCGGGGCCGACAACGAGAGCTTCTTCGTCGGCAACCGCAGCAGCAACTGGCTGCTGGTGGCCTTCGGCATGATCGGCACCTCGCTGTCGGGCGTCACCTTCATCAGCGTTCCAGGTGCCGTGGGCGCGACGCAGTTCAGCTATTTCCAGATCGCCCTGGGTCAGATGATCGGCTACGCGGTGATCGCCTTCGTGCTGCTGCCGCTGTACTACCGGCTGAGACTGACCTCGATCTACCACTACCTCGGTGAACGCCTGGGCCCGCGCAGCTACCGCACCGGCGCCAGCTTCTTCATCATCTCGCGCACGCTCGGCGCCACGGCGCGTCTCTACCTCGTGGTGCGCATCCTGCAGGATGCCATCCTCGACAGCTTCGGTCTGCCCTTCTGGCTCACCACGGCCGTGCTGCTGGTGATGATCCTGCTCTACACCTTCGAAGGCGGCGTGAAAACCATCGTCTGGACCGACACCTTGCAGACCGCCGGCATGCTCACAGGCCTCGTGGTCTGCCTGGTGTGGCTGATGCAATCGATGGGGCTGGATTTCTCCGGCGCGGCCAAGGCGCTCTCCGACAACGGGCTCTCCAAGGTCTTCGTCACCGAGCCGGACAGCCGCCTCTTCTGGGGCAAGCAGTTGCTGGCCGGCGCCTGCATCGCCATCGCGATGACCGGCATGGACCAGGAGATGATGCAGAAGAACATCTCGGTGAAACGCCTGGCGGATTCACAGAAGAACATCGTATTGATGAGCATCATCATGCTGGGCGTGGTCCTCTTGTTCCTGGTGCTGGGCGGGCTCCTGCAGATCTATGCGCAGCAGCACGGCATCACGGCCCGCGGTGACGCGCTCTTCCCCACCGTCGTGCTGCAGCATCTGCCGGCCGTGGTGCAGCTGATCTTCATCGTCGCGCTGATCTCGGCACTGTTCCCGAGCGCCGACGGCGCCATCACCGCCCTGACCTCGAGCTTCTGCATCGACCTCCTGGGACTGCAGCGCCGCGATGACTGGACCGAAGCCCGCAAGACGCAGGTGCGTCAGCGCGTGCACCTGGGCTTTGCCGCGCTCTTCCTCGTGCTGGTGCTGGTGTTCCGCTGGGTCGACAACCCGAGCATGATCGGCCTGATCCTCAAGCTCGCCGGCTACACCTACGGACCGCTGCTGGGCCTGTTCGCCTTCGGCATGCTGACGCGGCGCAGCGTCAAGGACCCGTTGGTGCCCGTGGTTGCGCTGGCCGCGCCCTTGCTGTGCTGGATCGTGGACAGCCAGCAGAAGGCGCTGTTCGGCGGCTATGAGCTGGGGCTGGAATTGCTGGTGCTGAATGCGGGGCTGACGTTTGCGGGGCTGATGGCGGTCAGCCGCAAAGTCCCCACAGTTCAATCGAAGCGGAACTGAAATTCCTGTTCGAACACATGCCGCCCCGGACAGTAGTAGCTGTTGATCAAGCCCTTCCTGAGTGAGCTGACCATTGCGGCATGCACCTTGTCGTCGCCTGGATGCTTGAGCGCCACCGCTCGCACGTCCTTGACTCGACCATCGTCGACGAACACCACGACTTTGTAGAGCGCCTCGCCCGTCCAGGTTTCGTTCAAAAGGGGCACCTCAGGCTTGCCCATGCGAGTGCAGATGGTCCGAGGCTGCTTGGCAATCGGTGAGAACAACATGGGCTGCAAATGGATGCTCAGAGCGCGTCGGATCTCTAACGCCACCGGCTTGACCAGCTCTGCGCCATCAGCCCCGCTGTAGCGCCCCTGATCCGTCGGCGTGCCAGCCAGGAATTCGCCTTCGTAGCGCCAGCCAGTGGCCGAGACGGCAACTCCTGAAACGTACCAATGTCGTTCCGTAAAGTCCCCCTCGTAGCTGGTGCCGGTGGGCAACTGGAGCCGACCATGGCCCGCTGGTTCGCCACGCACGAACCCGCCTTCATAGGTCGACCCGTCGCGCCAGCGATAGCGGCCCCTGCCCGATGGACGGTCTGCGTCGAAATGGCCCTCGAAGCGATCACCGCCGAAGAAGGTCATGGTGCCCTCGCCCTCACGCTTGTCGTTGACCCAGGGACCTTCGTAGACGTCGTTGCTCACATAGCGCTGTCGACCATGGCCGTGCCGGAGGCCCGCAACGAAAGCGCCTTCGTAGCTGTCTCCGTTCTTCCAGAGCATTCGTCCTTGGCCTGTCGCATGGCCACCTAGAAAGTCGCCCTGATAGCGTTCGCCGCTGGGCAGGTCGAGACTGCCCTTGCCGGTTCGGACGCCATTGACAAATGCACCTTGGTACACAGTGCCATTGGCCATCTTGAGCAGTCCTTGACCGGTACGCCGCCCAGCCACGAAGTCACCTTCGTAGCGCATGCCGTCCACCCACAGCATGACTCCGCGTCCGTGCGGCAGCCCATCGACAAGCGGGCCCTCATAGTGCCGGTCAGCTACGTAGTTCTGGATATTGAGGTTGGTCGAACTCGCGCCCGCTTCCACAGCCTGCGCTGCACTGACCGAGGCAAACAGGCTCGTTGCCAGCGCCACCGTCACCGTCACCGCGTGGATTGGTCTGATCATGGAGCTCCCCGAGACTGATTCTTGTTGGCACGCATTGTGGATCAAGCGCACACCTGCATGTCTCGGCGGCCTTGCCAACAGGCGGCCGGGCTGGCAGCCTCGCGGCTTCACTGCTGAAGGAACAAGTGATGTCTCTCGCTCTGAAACGCCTGCTGCTCGGCGCTGCCGCAATGCCATGCCTGCTGGCTTCGGCCCCGGCCGCCACGCCCGCCCCGGCCATCAACGAAGCCGGCATCCAGGAAGTCGTGAGCGCCGTCATGCGCGAGCAGTCCATCCCCGGCATGGCGGTGGGCGTGCTGCACGAGGGCAAGCTGATCTACGCCAAGGGCTTCGGCAAAGCGAACCTCGAATGGAACCTGCCGGTGACGCCGGACACCGTCTTCATGATCGGCTCGATCAGCAAGCCCATGCTTTCGGTGGGCATCAACCTCCTGGCAGAGCGGGGCAAGCTCGGCCTGGACGACCCGGTGTCCCGGCTCATTCCCGGCACGCCGGCCAGCTGGCAGGGCATCACGCTGCGGCACCTGCTGAACCACACCTCGGGCATACGGCGCGAGTCGCCGGCCTTTGACGGCGACAAGGCGCGGCCCGACATCGACTTGATCAGCGCCACCTTCGCTGCGCCGCTGGACTTCCCGACAGGCAGCAAGAGCCAGTACTGCAATGTCTGCTACTTCACGCTGGCCGAGGTGATCACACGGGTAAGCGGCGAACCCTGGCGCAGCTTCATGGCCCGCGAGGTGTTTGCGCCGGCCGGCATGACGGTGACGCGCACGACCTCCAACACCGACCTGATACCGCAGCGTGCCGGCTCCTACCTGCTGAAGGACGGCAAGCAGCTCAACGTGCCCGAATGGGCGGCATTGCGGCCCAGCGGCGCCTTTGTGTCTTCGCTGAATGACATGGCGAAGTGGGAAGCCGCCCTGTACGCCAACAAGATCCTGAAGGCCGAAACCCTGGCCGCGATGGCCCGGCCCGGCCTGCTGGCCGACGGCAAGCCAGCGCCCTTTGGCACGTCAGGTGGCGGCTACGGCCTGGGCTGGCAACTGAGCCAGTTCCAGGGCCAGCGCCGCGTGGCCCATGGCGGCTCGCTGGCGGGCTTCCGCTCCATGCATGCGCGCTACCCGGACAGCGGCCTGGCCATCATCGTGCTCACCAACGGCGCCGGCGCGCGCACCGAACAGATCGAGAACCTGCTGGCCGAGCGCTTGCTGGCGCCGCAGCGCTAGCCGCTAGACATTCAGCTCGAACACCTCGGCCGCCGCGCGCTCCTCGGCGCTGTGCCCGGCCAGGGCCTGGTCCCACTCGGCGCCACTCGCGCCATGCGTGGCCGTGAGGCCGCTGATCATCGAGTTGGTTTCTTCCGTGGCACCGTCGAACTCGGCGACCTGCTCACGGCTTTCGAGAAAAAGCCGTGCCACCGCATAGCCGCCGGAATCGATCAGCACCAGGTAGCGCGCCGCCTTGCGCAGCGCCGTGTGGTGGTGCTTGGACGGGGTTTCCATGCCGAATCCCTGGCTCATGTCGACTCCTGGCTGCGCGTGTCCGCACAGACCTAGGCTATCACCGGCGCGCCGGCTGTGTCTGCCTGCCGATGTCGAAATCACGTATCGTCGCCCGTCGTGAATCCAGAGGGACTTCCTCGGCCGACAAGGGATCAGCACCATGTCCAGCACCAATACCATCCGCCTCCACCGCGTCCTCGCTGCCACGCCGGACAGCGTCTACCGCGCCTTCCTCGACGCCGCTGCGATGGCCAAGTGGCTGCCTCCGCATGGTTTCACCGGCACGGTCCACGCGATGGATGCCAAGGTCGGCGGCCATTACCGGATGAGCTTCACCAACCACGCCAACCAGCAAAGCCATTCCTTCGGCGGCGAGTACCTGGAACTGGTACCGGGCGAGAAGCTGCGCTACACCGCCCAGTTCGATGACCCCAACCTGCCCGGCACGATGCAGACGACGGTCACGCTGCGTCAGGTCTTCTGCGGCGTCGAGATGCATGTGGTGCAGGAAGGCATTCCCTCGATGATCCCGCCCGAGGCCTGCTATATGGGCTGGCAGCAATCGCTGACGCTGCTCGCCCAGCTGGTCGAGACGGCTGTCACCGAATAAGGCTCAAGCCTCGCGAGCACCGTTCGAGGGTCGCTCCTAGAATCGCCACCCTCCATGACGCTTTCCAAGATGCTCGCCGGCTTCGTACGCCGGCACTGGCCCAAGTACCTCGCCGCGGCAGCCATGCTGGCCACGATTGCGGTGCTGACCGTATGGATTCCGCGTCAGGTGGGCCAGGTGGTCGACGGCATGATCGCGGGAAGAGTCGCCGGTCAGGCCCTGCTGATCGAACTGGCCAAGCTGGTGGCCGCCGGTGCGGCCATCTATGGCCTGCGCGTGGGCTGGCGGCTGGCGCTGTTCAGCACAGCCTACAAGCTGGGCCGCGAGCTGCGCATCCGCCTGTACGAGCGCCTGAGCCTGCAAGGCCCGGCCTTCTTCCAGAGCAAGCGCACCGGCGACCTGATGGCGCTGGCCACCAATGATGTCGATGCCGTCGAGCTGGCGGCAGGCGAAGCGATGTTGGCGGCCTTCGACGGCACGCTGACCCTGGTGCTGGTCATCGCGATGATGACGCTGGGCGTGGACTGGCGCCTCGGCCTGGCAGCCCTGCTGCCCTTCCCGCTGATGGCGCTGGCGTTCTGGCGCATCTCCGAGCATGTGCACCAGGCCTGGAAGCAGTCGCTGGAACGCTTCTCTGCGCTGAACCAGCATGTGCAGGAGAACCTGGCCGGCGTGCGCACCGTGCGCGCCCTGGGCCTGGTCGAGCGCAGCGAAAAGCAGTTCGTGCAGCTGGCCGACAGCGCCGGCGAGGCGGGCTTCCGCGCCCAGCGCTGGGAGGCGGCATACGAGCCTGCCGTGGGCATGACGCTGAGCGCGGCGCTGGCCATCGCGCTGTGCCTGGGGGGCTGGCTGGTGGCACACAAGGAGCTGTCGATCGGCCAGCTCACCGCCTTCACCATGTATCTGGGCCAGCTGATCTGGCCGATGTTCGCGGCGGGCTGGGTGCTCTCGCTGATCGAGCGGGGCCGCGCCGCCTGGGGCCGGCTCTCGCCGATGCTGGACGAGCCCTTGAGCCTGGCCGACCACGGCACGGCCGGCCGTCCGGCCGAGATGCGCCTGACCCTGCGCGACCTGAATTTCACCTACCCCGGCAGCGAGCGCGCGGCCATCGAGGACGTCTCGATCACGCTGCCGGCAGGCCAGACGCTGGGCGTGGTCGGCCCGACCGGAGCGGGCAAGTCGACGCTGATCCGCCTGCTGCTGCGCCAGTTCGAACCGGCACGCGGCAGCATCTCGCTTGGGGGCCAGGTCTTGCCTGAGTTCACACTGGCAGCCCTGCGTGAGACCCTGGCCTGGGTGCCGCAGGAGCCCATCCTTTTCTCGGCGACCATTGCCGAGAACATCGCCCTTGCAAGGCCTGATGCGTCGCGCGAAGAGATCGAGGAAGCCGCCCGTCTGGCTGCGGTGCATGACGATATTGCCCGGCTGCCGCAGGGCTATGAAACCCTGGTCGGCGAGCGCGGCGTGACGCTCTCGGGCGGCCAGCGCCAGCGCGTGGCGATTGCCCGCGCGCTGCTGGCCCGGGCGCCGCTGCTGATGCTGGACGACGCGCTGTCGGCCGTGGACACCGGCACCGAGACGCAGATCCTCGAGCACCTGCGTGAGCAGCGCCAAGGCCGAAGCGTGATCATCGTCAGCCACCGTCTCAGCGCTGTGATGGATGCAGACCGCATCGTGGTGCTGCGCCACGGCCGCGTCACTGAGCGCGGCACGCATGCCGAGCTGCTGGAGCAGCATGGCTGGTATGCCGCGCAATGGCGCTATCAACAACTGGAGGCCAGCCTTGACGCAGAAGCCTGAAGTCGAGGCGGGTGTCGCGGCCGGCGCCAGGCCCGAGAGCCCCTGGGCCTCGCTGGGCCTGCTGTTGGAAGCGGCCGAACCCGAGCGGCCCCATCTCGTACGCGGGTTGCTCTGGTTGATCGCCGCCGCGGCCATGGAAGCTGCCGGCCCGGCGCTGGGCAAGCACTACATCGACGCCTACCTGCTGCCGGGCAACTTCGACATCGAGGCCATGGCCGGC
Organism: Paucibacter sp. JuS9; assembly: GCF_044043925.2. Lineage (NCBI taxonomy): Bacteria > Pseudomonadati > Pseudomonadota > Betaproteobacteria > Burkholderiales > Sphaerotilaceae > Roseateles > Paucibacter sp. JuS9. The sequence continues at coordinate 461,788 of NZ_CP194172.1, read as the reverse complement.
CTGCTGGCCGCTGTGCTCCTGAGCGGCTGGGCCGCCTGCTGGATACGCTACGGCCAGCTCGCGCGCATGGCCGGTGTGGCACGGCGCTCGGTTCTGCGGCTGCGTGAAAAGGTCTTTGCCCATGTGCTGGCCCTGCCGATGGCCTTCTTCGACAAGGCCATCACCGGCGCCTTGGTCAGCCGCGTCACCAACGACAGCGAAGCGGTCAACCAGCTCTACCGCCAGGTGCTCTATGTGATGCTGGACTCGGGCATCGTGGTCATCGGCTCCATCGCGGCGATGGCCTGGCTGGACTGGCGGCTGATGCTGATCGTGCTGGCGCTCGTGCCCTCGGTCGTCCTGATCATCTGGTTCTACCAGCGCTGGAGCGCACCGGCCGTGGCCCAGCAGCGCGCGCTGCGCAGCGACATCAATGCCCAGATGGCCGAGAGCATGGCCGGCATGGCGGTCTTGCAGTCGGCCGGCGCCGCACCGCGCTTTGCCGCCCGCTTTGCCGACTTGAACCAGCGCCACTGGGGCGCGCGCGTGGCCGAGCTGCGCGCCAATGCCTGGCTGCTGCGGCCGGCGCTGGACCTCTTGAACGTGCTGCTGCTGGTGACCGTGATCTATGGCTTCGGCCAGCGTGACCTCTCGGGTGTCGAGGTCGGCCTGCTCTATGCATTCCTCAGCTACATCTCGCGCGTGGTCGACCCGCTGATCCAGATCACTCTGCAGTTCGGCCAGTTGCAGCAGTCGATGATCGCCGCTTCGCGCGTGCGCACGCTCCTGCGCGAGGCCGAAGCCAAGAAGCTCGGCACCGAAGGCGGCCAGATCACACGCGGCGGCATCGCCATCGACCATCTGCGCTTCGGCTACGACCCCGAGCATGCCGTGCTGCATGACCTGACCCTTGCCATCGAGCCGGGCAGTTTTGTCGGCATCGTCGGCCACACCGGCAGCGGCAAATCAACGCTTCTTTCGCTGCTGCTGCGCTTCTATGAAGCCCAGGAGGGCAGCATCAGGATCGATGGTCAGGCCCTCGGCGCGGTGCCGGACGCTGCCTTCCGGGCGGCTGTGGGCCTGGTGCCGCAAGAGCCCTACCTGCTGGCGGCCAGCGTGCGCGAGAACATTGCCATGGGTCGCGACATCAGTGATGAAGCCCTCACAGCCGCGGCCCGGGCGGCGCGCGTTGAAGGTTTCATCAACAGCTTGCCGCAGGGCTGGGACACGCCCCTGGGTGAAGGCGGCGCGCGCGTCTCGACCGGCCAGAAGCAGCTGATTGCCATGGCTCGCGCCCTGGCCGGCGCGCCCACGCTGCTGTTCCTGGATGAGGCCACCTCCAATATCGACAGCGCCACCGAAGCCCTGGTGGGCGAGGCGCTGCAGGCCCTGCGCGGACGGGTCACCATCGTGGCCATCGCGCACCGGCTGTCCACGATCCGCGAAGCCGACCAGATCATCGTCTTGAACCACGGCCGACTGGCCGAGCAAGGCACGCACCAGCAGCTGCTGGCGCATGAGGGCGGCATCTATCAGCGCCTGGTGGCACTGCAGGCGCTCGAAGAGTAGAGCGTCTGCTCGGCGCAAATGTTCGGGCGCTTTGCGCACAACGCCAGTCGTTTCGGTGAAGCTTGTCACGCTTGCCTGCCGAACTTTCCCCAGGGCCTGCATCAGGCGCAGCACATGACCGATAAGGTGCGAACTCACGCAAAAAGGCGGGTCGGTTTGACTCGCCCGACGTGCCTCATATGTTCCGCGACTTCATCGAAGGCTTGCTCAATTCAGTCACCTCCCGGTTGTTCCCGGTGGTGGTGCTCGTCCTTGCCTCGCTCACCGGTCTCTGGCACCTGAGCCGGCCGGAGCCGGCCGGGGGTCAAGCCTTGCCCATGACGGCTTGGGAAGAGCCGAGCGAACTGCGTCGACAGCTGGAGCAGGACCTGCCCTATGTGCGCGAGCGCCTGGCCGAGCGGCAGGCCGTGACCTCCACGGACGTGCATCGCTCGACCCAGCCCTTCTGGGTCAGCGTCAGCAGCAACGCTCCCGCGCGCGGCAAGGCCTGGGCGGTCGAATTCCCTTCACGCCATGCGATGGAGATGCGCTGCTGGGATGAGCAGAGCGGCCAGTTGATGGGCGAGGCCAACCGAAGCATGAACACTGGCCAGTTGGAATCGGTGCGAGGCGGCTTTGCCCTGGCGCTGGGCCCCGAGCGCGCCAGCGCGCAGCTGCTGTGCCGCGCTTCGTTCCGCGGCCCGGCCAAGATCACCGCCACGGCCTGGCTTGCACAAGACCTGCAAGCGGCCCACGGCCAGCATCAGAAGACCGCCACGATGATCGAGGCCGGCCTCGGCCTGCTCGCCGTGTCGATGGCCCTGGCAGCCGCCATCAACAGCAGCAAGCTCTACTGGGCTTTCGTGGCCTGGCTGGCCGTGAGCCTGCGCATGGCCCTGCTCTCGGCCGGCGCCGATTTCAGCTTCTTCGGCCTGCCCCTGCGGCCCGAATGGCTGACACCGATCCGCCAGTGGACGCTGTGCCTCTATTACGTGACCACGGTGGCCGTCTACGGCCAGCTGTTCAAGAAGTCCTTGCAGCAGATTGGCGCCCAGGGCCTCCTGCTCGGCCAGCAGATCAGCACGCTCGTGATCATGGGCCTGTGCCTGGTGCTCAGCTATGAGCAGATGCTGCCGATCCTGTGGGCGGCCTCGGGCCTGCAATTCGCCATCGCCCTGCCCTGCATCGTCCTGATCGTCAAGCGCACCCGCTCGCGGGCGGCCATGTGGTACGCCTCCTCGCTGGCCGTGGCGCTGCTGGCCACGCTCAGCGAAATCCTGGCGGCCGCGATGGACCAGAAGATGCTGATGGGCGGCCTGAACAGCGTGACCGCCGCACTCGCTTCTGCCTTGCTGGCCTCGGCTGCCGTGGCCGAGCACATGCGCTCGGACCGGCGCAAGCGCGAGCTGGCTCAACAGACGCTGAAAGCCGCTTACAACGACTCGCCCATCGGCCTGTTCACGGTGCACGAAGGCCAGGTGATCGCCAGTTCCAACCCGGCTTTCAAGGCCATGCTGGCCACGGTCGGACTGGACGGCGCGCTGACGCTCAACGAGCTCTTCGAACCTGAGGTGGTGCTGGCCTTTGCCGCACTGCACAGCGCTGGCCACGCTTCTTCGTTCGACCTGCAGGCACGGCTGTGCCAGCCCGGCGGCGGCGAGTACTGGTGCGCCATCAAGGCCTCGACCTCGGACGGCCGCATCATCGAAGGCTCGCTGCAGGACATCACGGAACGGGTGCGCGCCACCAACCGGCTGGAGTTCCTGGTCAACCACGATCCGCTGACCGAATGCCTCAATCTGCGCGGCCTGTCGCGCAAGTTCGAGCGTGCGCAGGCGCCGCCGCGCACCCTGGCCTACTTCGACCTCGACCGCTTCAAGCTGATCAACGACCTCTATGGTCATGCGGCCGGCGATGCCGTGCTCAAGCAGGTCTGCGAACGCATTCGCACCCAGCTGGGCCCGCACGACCTGCTGGCGCGCGTTGGCGGCGACGAGTTCGTGGTGGCCTTCCCCGAAGCCTCGATGAGCGAGGCGTCGCAGCGCTGCCAGAACATCCTGGCGCTGATTTCCTCGGCGCCCTTCCAGATCGATGTGCAGCGCTTTGCACTCAGTGTTTCCGGCGGCCTGGTGGCCGCAGAGAGCTTTGGTGGAGCGTCGCTCAAGGAAGTGGTCTCGGCGGCGGACACCCTGTGCCGCATGGCCAAGAAGAAACCGACCGAACGCCTCGTGGTCATGGAAGGCGGCGACACCTTCTTCAAGCACCACAAGGACGAGCTGGCGCTGATCAGCTGCCTGGAGCGCGGCGAGACACCGGAAGGCCTGTTCCTGCTGATGCAGCCGGAGCTGTCGCTCTCAAGGCCTTTCGATTCCTTGAATTTCGAAGTGCTGCTGCGCATGCGCAAGCCCAATGGCGAGATCGTGCCGGCGCCGGTGATCATCGAAGCGGCCGAGGCCCACGGCAAGAGTTCCATCATCGACCACTGGGTGGTTTCCACCGTCATCGCCTGGCTGGAGGCGCATGCCTCGCAGCTGGCCAACACGCAGTTCGTGGGCGTGAACCTGTCTGGCAGCTCGCTGAACGACGAAGCCTTCGTCGAAGAGCTGTTCCGCCTGTTCGAGCGCCACAAGGCCGCCGTGGCACGCATCTGCATCGAAGTGACCGAGACCGTGGCGCTGACCGACATGGCGCACATGCAGCGCTTCATCGACCGCGTCCGCGATCTCGGCGTCAAGGTGGCGCTGGACGACTTCGGCGCCGGCTACTCCTCATTCGGCTACTTGAAAGGCCTCTCCGTCGATGCGCTCAAGCTCGACGGCTCCCTGGTGCGCGACGCGGCAAACAACCCCTCCGGCATGGCCATTCTTGGCGCGTTGGGCGGCCTGGTCAGCAACCTGGGCATGAAGTCGATTGGCGAATATGCGGAGAACCTGCCAATCCTGAAGGCGCTGGTGGCTGCGGGCGTGGACTACGCGCAGGGCTACGGCATCAGCCGCCCGGTGACGCCGGAACGCATCCTGGAAGCCCGTTCCACGGCGGACTTCATCGAGGACCCTGAGATCTACGCCTTCGTCCGCCAGCTGCAGTCCAAGGACCATCAGACGATTCCGCTCTTCCCCGAGCGCGAGCGCGACCCGCTGCTTGCGGGCCTGCTCCACTGAACGGTCACGCGGGCTTCAGGCAGCCTTGAACTGCAGGGGCAGCAAGGCTTGCATGCGGCGAGCAACGCTGCTGCTGGACCGGGTGGCATGTTCGCCACTCCAGGCGCTGGAGAGATCACGTGCGCCGCTCAGGTCGATGTCCGGGTGCCAGGTCTTGACCGTGAATTCGTAAAGCGGATGCTGGGCCTTGCTCCAGATCGCGTCGGCCTCGGACACGCTCAGGCTCATCACGCGGTGCGGCACGCCACCGATGTGCGCCATCGGATGGTAAGCACCGGTCTCGCCCACATCGGTGAACAGCAGGCCGTCATAGATGCGGTCGATCGGGCGGCGGCCGGTCAGCACCATCCAGTCGATGTGCTGGCTCACGCAGTACTGGTAGAAGGCCTTGAACAAGGCGTTGCGCACCAGCGAGGCCGTGGTGCCAGCCTGGATGCTCAGGCGCGTGGCCTCGACCAGGCGGTGGTTGGCGAAGCGCTCCGGCAGGGCCAGTGAGGCTTCCAGCGGCAGCGGTTCCAGGGCATTGGCATGGGTGCGCAGCGTGCCGAGCAGGCTGCCGTCCAGCTTGGAGACGGCGACGAAGACTTCGCAGCCAAGCTCAAAGTCCGCGGCCTCCGGTTGCGCCAGGCGCTGGCCCATTTCGGGCAGATGCCGGCCATAGGCAGTGGAGCGAAGGCGCACCACGTCTTCCAGCTCTGCACGCGTGGCAATCCTCACCTGGAACGGCAAACGCTCCACTGCAGTTTCACGGCCCATCCCATCGCCCGGCTTGTTCATGTCAGGTCATCCCTCATCAAGGAAGGCCAGTTTAGGGGGGTGAAACCGCGCACAAATTCACGAGTTGGCAGCCGTTTGCCGGCCAGATCATGTCCCTGATACAGAGTGCAGCGCAATTCGCACCAGGAGCAAGAGATTGTGCGAATTTCGCACGCAAGACCTGACACCCCCACCCCACCGGCAGGCGCCGGCAGCTGCCGGGCTCAAAGCAGGATGGCGAGACGCTCGAGGATGAGCACCGCAAAGAAGCCCAGGGCCGCAATCACCGTCCACTTGACGATCACGATGCCGCGCTGACGCCAGCGGCGCTGGCCGGTGGCGATGAACAGGGCGAAACAGAGGACCGCCGCAACGAGCAGCAGGCCGATGAGGAGGCGGGCGAGGGCCATGGGTCAGTTCCGGGTAATCACCAGGCCGGCGCCAGCTCAGCAAAGCCTGCCGGCGCCTGCTTTTCGTCCTCGAAGCTCACCAACTCCCAGGCTTCCTGGTCGGCGAGCAAGGCGCGCAACAACTTGTTGTTCAGGGCGTGACCGCCCTTGAACGAGGTGTAGGCGGCCAGCAGCGGATAGCCGGCCACCTGCATGTCGCCGATGGCGTCGAGGATCTTGTGTTTGACGAATTCGTCGTCATAGCGCAGGCCATCCGTGTTCAGCACCCGGTAGTCGTCCACGACGATGGCGTTGTCCATTGCGCCGCCCAGGGTCAGGCCGCGGCTGCGCATCACTTCGATGTCGCTGGTCATGCCGAAGGTGCGCGCCCGCGCGATTTCGCGCTTGTACTGGCCCGAGCCCATGTCGAAGGTGTACTGCTGGCCCGTGGCCGAGACGGCCGGGTTGTCGAACTCGATCTGGAAGTTCAGGGTGTAGCCATGGTGCGGCTCGAGCCTGGCCCACATCAGGCGCTTGCCCTCGCCCTGCCGCACTTCCACCGGCTTCTTGACCTTCAGGAACTTCTTGGGCGCGTTCTGCAGCTCGATGCCGGCACTCTGCAAGAGAAAGACGAAGCTGGCCGCCGAACCGTCGAGCACTGGCACTTCGTCAGCATTGATGTCCACATACAGGTTGTCCAGGCCCAGGCCCGCGCAAGCCGACAGCAGGTGCTCGATGGTCTGGACCTTGGGGCCGTTCGGGTCGCCGTTGGGGCTGATCGTGGTGGCCATGCGGGTGTCGCAGACGGTGTCAGAGCGGACCGGGATGTCGACTGGCTGGCTCAGGTCCACGCGGCGGAACACGATGCCGGTGTCCGGCGCCGCCGGGCGCAATGTCATTTCGACCTTCTGGCCGCTGTGGATGCCCACGCCGACGGCACGGGTCAGCGACTTCAGGGTGCGTTGCTTCAGCATGGTCGCCATTGTCGGCGATCAGCCTTGACCCTGCGTGTTGTTGAGATTCGGGCCCGGCTCCACGCGCTGCACCGGCAGGCGCAGGCACATGCGGGTGCCGTGGCCCAGGCTGCTCTCGAAAGTGACCCGGCCGCCCAGGCGCTGCGCGCGGCGCTGCTGGCTCTTCAGGCCGCGGCCGCGGCGGGCGGTTTCGATATCGAAACCTTCGCCGTCGTCCTCGACGCGGATCTCGACCGAATGGCCCAGGTGGCGGGTGGAGATGCGCACCCGCGTGGCCCGCGCATGCTTGAGCACATTGGCCAGCGATTCCTGCATCAGGCGCAGCACATGCAGCGCGTCGGGCGGCTCCAGCCATTCGAGCGGAGGCAGGTCCTGCACGTCCCATTCCATCACCAGGCCGCCGGCCTGCAGGCGCTTGCCCAGGCGATAGCGCATCGTGGCCAGCAGCGAGACCAGGTCGTGCCCCACCGGCTCCAGCGAATCGATCACCAGGCGCAGGTCGTCCACGCATTCGCGCAGCACCTCGACCACCTTGTCCTGGTCCATGCTGCCCTGCTCCACCGCCACCATGGCCGAGAGCAGCGACGAACCCAGGCCATCGTGCATGTCCTGCATCAGGCGCTGGCGCTCGACCAGCAAGGCCTGTTGACGCTCCGCCTCGCGCAGACGGCCATGTTGGGCTTGCAGCTCGGCGCCTTGGTCGGCCAGGCGCTGGCCCAACTGGGCATTGACCTCTTCGACCTTCATCAAGGCGCTGACGTAGCGACGCTGCACTGCATAGAGGAAGCAGACCACGATGATCAGCGTGGCAAAGGGCATCAGATAGATGTGCTCGGGCCAGGCCCAGCCGGCCAGCAAGGCCAGGTCATGCAGCCCGAGGATCAGGCCGAGCAGCAGGGTGAGCGCGATCAGCCGCAATTCGCGGCTGCCGCCTTTCATGGCCACGCCGCCAACGAAGAGCGTGCCCAGGCCGCCCACCACCGCGTTGACGATGTGTTGCAGCACCACCGGGTCGCTGAACAGCGACAGGAACGGCATGGTCAGCAAGCTGGAGACGAGCACGAAGCCGCCCACGGTACGTTCGAACTTCGGGTATTGCTGCTTGGCAAAGCGAAGTGCGAACAGGAAGGTCAGCAGCATCACCCAAGACATCGAGGCATGGGTGGCCCACCAGAACCATTCGAGCCCGACATGGGTACGCGGCAGGTCGAGGTGGTAATGCAGGTTGCGCACCAGCCAGGCCACCGTGGCCAGGGCAAACAGCAGATAGGCCGGCTCCTCGCGACGGCGCACCCACAGCGAGATGGCAAACAGGCCCAGGACCACGAGGGTCAGTCCGGTGGCTTGCGGCACGCCGATCTGCAAGGCCCAGCGCGCCTCGTAGCGGGGCTCGAGGTCTTCACGCGCGCCGAGCCAGACGCTGGAGACGGAGTAGAAGCTGTCGCGCAGTACCGGCACCGCGACGACCATCTCGATCATCTGGTCCTGCCTGTGCTCGGTCAGCGCCGCCGGCACCACGGCCCATAGCGGCCGCACCCATTGCTCGCGCGCGCCCGACTGGTTGTCGAACACCGGTCGCCAGCCTTCATCGGTTCGCACAAGCACCGCTGCGGCCAATGTCACCAGGCGCGGCATGTAGAGCGCCACGCTGGTGGGCCAGCGGCCTTGCGGCGCGGCATAGCGCAGGCGGTACCAGCGCATCTGGAAATGCGGGCCCGTGTCTGCCATGGCGGCCGCCGGGCTTCGGGTGCGTACATCGGGCAGCGTGACCAGATGCCACGCGGCAGGATCGGCGGGCGGCTGCAGGCGGGCGGGCAACTGGCCTGGCGTGCCATCCAGCGAACGCAGGGCAGCCCACCACTCCTTCAGCTCCTCGCGGGTCCAGCTCGAGACGGCCAATTGCGCCGTACTCGCGCGTTCACCCGAATGGGTCGGCACCGATTCCGGAATCGGCATGCGCTGCGCCGATGCCGGCAAACAGCACAGGAACATCAGGGCAAGGAACAGGGCGCGCATCGAATCGGATCTGGGCGAATGGCAGAACGGAAGCCGGAGTCTGCCCTCAGATGCCCAGCCTGCCTAGCACCGTGATGCCGAGCGTGGCGTCGTACCAAATGAAAAGACCCGGCGGGTGCCGGGTCTTGCTCGGAGCGAAGAAGCTCAGTCAGCCTGGCCGCGCCAGACGCGTCCAGTCCCTCTTGAGGCGTCGCGAGGTCCGCAGTGGACCTCGCTCGGTCCTCAGCCAGACAGCTTGCATGCGGCCTGGCCTTCGGCAGGCGTCGGACAGGACGCAGGTCCTGTCCTCGGTCCTGCCTCAGTCAGCCTGCTTGCGCAGGAAGGCCGGGATCTCGATCTCGTCCATGCCGTTGCTGGACAGGGCTTCGACCTTGGTCGCGGCGGCCGTGCGGCCATGGCGCCAGACGCTCGGCACGGTCATGCCGGAGAAATCGCCGCCAGCGCCCATCGTCGTGCCGCCCTGCGCACCCAGCGTGGCCGACATGTTCACCGGCTGCGTGAGCACGGGCATGTTGTCGGTACCGGTGCGGCGCATCACTTCAGGCTGCACCACTTGCAGCGGCGGTTGCTGCTGCTGCTTGGCCTTGCCCTGGTTGAGGCCGGTGGCGATCACCGTGACGCGCAACTGGTCGCCCAGCGTTTCGTCATAAGCGGTGCCGTAGATGACATGCGCGTCTTCAGCCGCATAGCGACGGATGGTGTTCATCGCATTGCGCGACTCGGCCAGCTTGAAGTTGCTGCGGCTGGCGGCGATCAGCACCAGCACGCCACGCGCGCCGGACAGATCGATGCCTTCGAGCAGCGGGCAGGCGACAGCAGCTTCGGCAGCCTTGGCAGCGCGGTCCGGGCCGCCAGCCTGAGCCGTGCCCATCATGGCCTTGCCCGGCTCGCTCATCACGGTCTTGACGTCCTCGAAGTCGACGTTCACCAGGCCCGGGATGTGAATGATGTCTGAGATGCCGCCAACAGCGTTCTTCAGCACGTCATTGGCATGCGCGAAGGCCTGGTCTTGCGTCACGTCGTCGCCCAGCACGTCGAGCAGCTTGTCATTCAGCACGACGATCAGCGAGTCGACATTGGCTTCGAGCTCGGCGAGGCCGGAGTCGGCGGCCTTGGTGCGGCGCGTGCCTTCGAAGTCGAAGGGCTTGGTCACCACACCGACGGTGAGGATGCCCATCTCCTTGGCCACGCGAGCGATCACAGGGGCCGCACCGGTGCCGGTACCACCGCCCATGCCGGCGGTGATGAACAGCATGTTGGCGCCCTGGATGGACTCGCGGATGCGGGCCTCGGCCTCTTCGGCGGCCTGACGGCCGATTTCGGGTTTGGCACCGGCGCCCAGGCCCGATTGGCCCAGCTGCAGGAGCTGGTCGGCCTTGGAACGATTCAGTGCTTGGGCATCAGTATTGGCGCAGATGAATTCCACGCCCTGAACGCCCTGGGCAATCATGTGCTCAACCGCGTTGCCGCCGCCGCCACCTACACCAATCACCTTGATTTGGGTGCCCTGGTCAAACTCTTCGATCATTTCGATCGCCATAAGAAACCTCCTTCAGCAATTATGCAGTTGCCATGCGTAAAAAAATACCGGGAAGAACCCTTTTATTGCCCTTGTCGTTGTGGCCCGACATACGCTTTGGTGGCAAGAAAAAGATTCCCGTGCCCGGTGCTACCCAGTACTCAGAAATTCCCCAAAAACCAATCCTTGGCGCGTCCGAACAGGGTTTTCATCGACCCCGCCTGCTGCGCCGCCTTCAAACCCCGTGTACGCGAAACGCGCGCTTCTTCCAGCAAACCCATCACAGTGGCCGACCTTGGGTTGGCAACCATGTCGAACAGCGCGCCGTCGTAGGTCGGGTTTCCGCGCCGAACGGGTTTCAGGAAAATGTCCTCGGCGAGTTCCACCATGCCCGGCATGACGGCCGAACCGCCGCTCAGGACAATCCCCGAGGACAGCAATTCCTCATACCCGCTCTCGCGAATCACCTGGTGCACCAACGAGAATATTTCCTCGACTCTGGGTTCGATAACACCGGCAAGTGCTTGTTTTGAAAGCATGCGCGGCGCCCGATCGCCCAATCCGGGTACCTCAACCTGGTCGGCCGGGTCGGCCAGGAGTTGTTTGGCAACCCCGTGTTCGACCTTGATTTCCTCGGCATCCTTGGTCGGGGTGCGCAGGGCCATGGCGATATCGCTGGTGATCAAATCCCCGGCAATCGGGATTACCGCGGTATGGCGGATCGAGCCGCCGGTGAAGATCGCCACGTCGGTCGTGCCCGCGCCGATATCCACCAAGGCCACGCCCAGGTCACGCTCGTCGGCGGTCAGCGCGGCGGCGCTCGAGGCGCTGGGGTTCAGCACCAGCTGGTCCACTTCCAGCCCGCAGCGGCGCACGCACTTGACGATGTTCTCGGCCGCGCTTTGGGCGCCTGTCACGATGTGGACCTTGACCTCGAGGCGGCCGCCGCTCATGCCGATCGGCTCTTTCACTTCATGACCGTCGATCACGAATTCCTGCGGCTCGACCAGCAGCAGCCGCTGGTCGTTCGGGATGTTGATCGCCTTGGCCGTCTCGACCACGCGGGCCACGTCCACCGGCGTCACTTCCTTGTCGCGCACGATCACCATGCCGGTGGAGTTCTGGCCGCGGATGTGGCTGCCGGTGATGCCGGTGAAGACCCGGCTGATCTTGCAGTCGGCCATCATCTCGGCCTCCTTCAAGGCCTGCTGGATCGACTGCACCGTTGCGTCGATGTTCACCACCACGCCACGCTTGAGCCCATGCGAAGGCGCCACGCCGAGACCGGCAATGCGCAGCTCGCCATTGCCCATCACCTCGGCCACCACCGCCATGATCTTGGCGGTGCCGATGTCCAGACCCACGACGAGATCCTTGTATTCCTTGGCCATCTCTTCTTTCCTTGTGGTCTTTACTTGTTCTTGCCCCGGCCGGTGGCCGGAGTCGTCGTCGTCGAAACGCCGCGCAGCCGCAAGGCATAGCCATCGCGGTGGCGCAGGTCGGCTGCCAGCAGCTCAGACTGGTAGCGCGAAGTCATTTGTGTCAGCGTCAGCACGAACTGCTGGTAGCGGGCCAGCACTTCGGCATCGCTGCCACGGCCGAGTTCGATCTCGGCGCCCTTCTCAAGCTTCAAGCGCCAGGAGCCGCGACCCGAGAGGTCCAGGCGCTCGGCGCTGTCCGACAGCGTCTGAGTCAAAGGCTGCAATTGCTTCCACAACATCAGCATGTGACCCGCGCTGCCCGCCGGACCAGAGAGCGTCGGCAGGTTCTCGTCTTCCACATCGCCCAGATTGGCCTGGAAGACTTCGCCGAAGCTGTTGACCAGCTGGCGCTCGACCGCCGCATCGCTCTGCGCGTCGGCGCCTTCGGCCTTCAGCTCCCAATACGCGGAAGGCTGATGCTCTTCCAGCTTCACCTTGAGCCTGGCCGGCCAGACGCGCTGCACCGTCGCCTTGCGTACCCAGGGCACCCCTTCAAATGCCTGGCGTGCCTGCTGCAGATTCATCGTGAGAAAGGTGCCACTCAAGCGCGGCAGCGCATTCGCCCGCAGCGTGGCGGTGCTGTTGCGATCCACGTCGCCCTCGACCTGCACCGCACGGATCGCAAACACCGGCCGGCGGGCCAGCCAGTTCGCGCCGTAGGCAAGGATTGTCAACGCCAGGCCGACCAGCAACAGCGCCGCCACGCCGTTCATCACGCGGACGTCCGGCGGCAACTGCTGTTGAAGGGTGGCGGAGTTGGCGGCCATGGCTTTGCTAGAGGGTCAGGCCTTGCCTGCGTCGAGTCGAGCCTGGGACAGCAGCCACAGACACAGCTGCTCGTAGGTGATGCCCGCATGGCCGGCCGACTTGGGCACCAGCGAATGCGAGGTCATGCCGGGCGAAGTGTTCATCTCCAGCAGGAAGGGCTTGCCGTCGCTCTTGCGCAGCATCAGGTCGGCGCGACCCCAGCCGCGGCAGCCCAGGCTGCGGTAGGCGGCCACCGTCAGGGCCTGGATCTCGCGCTCCAGCGCAGCGTCCAGATGGCCCATCAGGTAGCGCGTCGAGTTCGTGAAGTACTTGTTCTGGTAGTCGTAGTTGCCCTGATCGGCTTCGATCTGGATCACCGGCAGCGCGAAGGCCGAAGCGCCCTCCCCCAGCACCGGGCAGGTCAGCTCGGGGCCTGCGATGAATTCCTCGCAGAGCACCTCGTCGTCGTACTTGGCGGCTGCCTCGACGGCCGCCTGCATCTCCGAATAGCCATTGACCTTGCTGATGCCGATGCTCGAGCCCTCGTGCGGCGGCTTGACGAAGAGCGGCAGGCCCAGTTCGTCGGGCACCTTGATCACGCGCTCGCGCTGCAGCTCGGTCTTCTTGAGACTCAGCCAGCGAGGCGTGGACAGGCCATCGGCATGCCACAGCCGCTTAGTCATGATCTTGTCCATGGCAATGCTGGAGGCCATCACGCCGGAGCCGGTGTAGGGAATGCCCAGCAGCTCCAGCGCGCCCTGCACCGTGCCGTCTTCGCCATGCCGGCCATGCAGCGCAACAAAGCAGCGGGCGAAGCCTTCGCTCTTCAGTTCATGCAGGCCGCGCTCGGACGGGTCGAATCCATGGGCGTCCACGCCCTGGCTGCGCAAGGCTGCCAGTACGCCAGGGCCCGACATGGTCAGCGAGACCTCGCGTTCGGCCGAGGAGCCGCCCATCAGCACGGCCGTCTTGCCCAGTGCCTTCGGGTCAATGTTCAGATTCAATTTCATTTCAGCAGCTCCACCGTCTGCGAAGGAACGGCGCCGATGGATCCGGCGCCCATCACGATCACCACATCACCGTCGCGTGCCGTGGCGGCAATGGCCGCCGGCATTGCGGTCACCTGGCCCACCAGGGTTGCATCACTTGCCGCGGCGAGCGACGCGGCATCGGCCCCGGCAATGGCTGCCTCGCCGGCCGAATACACATCAGCCAGCAGCACACCATCGGCCTGCTTCAGCACGCGCACAAAATCTTCGAAGCAGTCGCGCGTGCGGGTGAAGCGGTGCGGCTGGAACGCCAGCAGCAGGCGCTGGCCCGGGAACGCGCCGCGCGCCGCGGCCAGGACAGCGGCCATCTCGACTGGGTGATGGCCGTAATCGTCGATCAGCGTGAAGCGGCCACCGTCGGCTGCACGCAATTCGCCATAACGCTGGAAGCGGCGGCCTACGCCACCGAACTTCTCCAGTGCGGCAACTATCGGGCCGTCAGGCAATTCGATCTCGCTGGCCACTGCAATTGCAGCGAGTGCATTCAGGACGTTGTGGCGACCGGCCAGGTTCAGGGTGATCTTCAGATCGGCCTGGCCGGCACGCTGCGCCGTGAAGCTCATCTGACCGCCGGGCAGCGCGTGCACATCGACCGCGCGCACTTCATTGTGTTCGCCGAAACCGTAAGTGATCACCGGGCGCTGCAGCATCGGCAGGATGGCCTGCACGCCGGCATCGTCGCCGCAGACCACGGCCGCGCCGTAGAAGGGCATCTTGTGCAGGAAGTCGACGAAGGCCTGCTTCAGGCGCTCGAAGTCGTGCCCATAGGTCTCCATGTGGTCAGCGTCGATATTGGTGACGACCGACAACATCGGCAGCAGGTTCAGGAAGGAGGCATCGCTCTCGTCCGCCTCGACCACGATGTACTCGCCCTGACCCAGACGCGAATTGGCGCCGGCGGCGGGCAAGTCGCCGGGCCGCCCCAAGACTTGCGCGCCCCCTTGGGGGGCCGACGTCGCTTGCGACGGCGAGGGGGCAAACATCAGCTTGCCGCCGATCACGAAGGTGGGGTCCACGCCGGCTTCGGCCAGCACGCTGGTCACCAGCGAGGTGGTCGTTGTCTTGCCATGCGTGCCCGCAATCGCTATGCCTTTGCGCAGGCGCATCAGCTCGGCCAGCATCACGGCCCGCTGCACCATGGGGATGGCAGCGGCACGGGCGGCGAGCAACTCGGGGTTGTCTGCGCGGATCGCGGTGGAGACCACGACAGCTTGCGCGCCAGCAATATTGCCGGCGGCGTGGCCGACATGCGTGCGCAGGCCGAGCGTTGCCAGCCGCTGCAAGGTCGGGCTGTCGCTCTGGTCCGAGCCCGAGACCAGATAGCCCAGGTTGTGCAGGATCTCGGCGATGCCGCTCATGCCGGCACCACCGATGCCGACGAAATGGATGTGCTTGACGGCGTGTTTCACAGGACAAGGCCCTCGAGTTCATCGGCCACGCGGGCGGCTGCGCGCGGGCGAGACAGATTGCGGGCCTTGCTGGCCATCTCGAGCAGGCGTGCGCGGTCCAGGCCCTGAATCATTTCGTGCAGGCCTGCGGCCGTCAGCTCCTGCTGCGGCAGATGAATGGCCGCGCCGTGTTGGGTCATGAATTGCGCGTTGTCGCGTTGATGCGCTGTGGTGGAAACGACCAGCGGCACAAGGATGGAAGGCAAGCCAGCCGCGCAGAGCTCGCTGACCGTGACGGCACCCGCCCGGCAGATCGCCAGGTCGGCGGCAGCCAGACGCTCGGCCATGTTGTCGATGAAGGGCAGCACCTCGGCCTCGACACCGGCGGCACGATAGGCCTGCTGCACCTCGACCAGATTGGCCTGACCGGTCTGATGCGTGACGATGGGGCGCTCATCGGCCGGCCACAGCGCCAGCGCTGACGGCAGCGCAGCGTTGATCGCTTTCGCACCGAGCGAGCCACCAACGACGAGCAGACGCAGCGGGCCGGTGCGCTTGGCAAACCGGACATCCGGCGGCGCAATCGCTTCGATCTCGGCACGCACCGGGTTGCCGGTGACGATGGCATTCTTCGTGTCGGCCGCCGCCTTGCCGTCGAAACCGAAGGCGATGCGCGAGGCAAACGGCTTCAGGCCCTTGTTCGACAGCAACAGCGATGCATCGGCATTCACGAGCAGCAAGGGCTTGCGCATCAACCAGGCCATCAGCCCGCCAGGCAGGCAGACATAGCCGCCCATGCCCAGCACCGCATCGGCACTGCGCGTCACGAAGACCTGGCGGCTCTGCACAAAGGCCTGCACCAGCTTGAACAGGCCGGTGATCGAATGCTTCAGCCCCTTGCCGCGCAGGCCGGCAAAGGCCAGGCGATCTAGCGGGATGCTGGTGGGCGGCACGAGCTTGTTTTCCATGCCCTGCTCGGTGCCCATCCAGGACACGCTCCAGCCGCGGCGCTTCATTTCCTCGGCGACAGCGAGGCCCGGGATGATGTGACCGCCGGTGCCGGCCGCCATGACCACCAAATGCTTGGTCATGCGCGACCTCCGCGCATGAGTTGGCGATTCTCAAGATCGATGCGCACCACGATCGCCAGCGCCACGCAGTTCATCAAGATCGCCGAACCACCAAACGACAGCAGCGGCAACGTCAAGCCCTTGGTCGGCAGCGCCCCCAGGTTCACGCCCATGTTGATGAAGCCCTGCCCCGCCATCCAGATGCCGATGCCTTGCGCATAGAGACCGGCAAATACGCGGTCCAGCGCCACCGCCTGGCGGCCGATGTGGAAGAGCCGGCGCGACAGCCAGAAGAAGGCCAGGATCACCACGGCCACGCCGACAAAGCCCAGCTCCTCGCCGATCACGGCCAGCAGGAAGTCGGTGTGGGCCTCGGGCAAGTAGTGCAGCTTCTCGACGCTGGAGCCCAAACCCTGGCCGAACCATTCGCCACGGCCGAAGGCAATCAGCGAATGCGTCAGCTGGTAGGCCTTGCCCTGCGCGTACTTTTCGTCCCAGGGGTTCAGGTAGGCAAAGATGCGCTCGCGACGGAATTCGCTGAAGGTGATCATTAGCACGAACGCACCGACCAGCACCGCCACCACCAGGAAGAACATGCGGCCGTTGACACCGCCCAGGAACAGGATGCCCATGGCGATGGCCGCGATCACCATGAAGGCGCCCATGTCGGGCTCGGCCAGCAGGAGCACGCCGATCACGCCGAGAGAGACAATCATCGGCCAGACAGCCTGGACGAAGTTCTCCTTTACGTCCATCTTGCGCACCATGTAGCTGGCCGCGTACATCGCGATGGCCAGCTTGGCCAGCTCGGAAGGCTGGAAGTTCATCAGGCCCAGCGGCACCCAGCGGCGCGCGCCGTTCACCACCTTGCCCACACCCGGAATCAAGACTGCCACCAGCAGCACGAGGCTCGCCACGAACAACCAGGGCGCCCAGCGCTCCCAGCTGCTGATCGGCACCTGCACCGTGATCAGCGCCGCGATCAGGCCGGCCGCGATGTAGAGCGACTGCCGGATGAAGAAGTGCATCGGTTGGTACTTGCTGAACTTCGGGTTGTCCGGCAGCGCGATGGAGGCCGAATAGACCATCAGCAGGCCCAGGCCCATCAAGGCGATCACGACCCAGACCAGCGTCACGTCGAAGCCCGCGAGCTTGGTTGGCTGGCCGGCGGCCACCCAGTCGCGCACCGGCACAGCGGTCGGGCCTTCGCCATCAGCGCCCTTGCCGAAGCGCTGGCGAAGGTTCTGAAAGAAGTTGCTCAAGGTGGCGGCGTTCAAAGCGTTGCCCCCTTCTCTGCCGCCAATGCCTCGGCCGCGGCCACGAAGACCTCGGCGCGGTGCGCATAGTTGCGGAACATGTCGAGCGAGGCGCAGGCCGGGCTGAGCAAGACGCTGTCGCCGGCATGCGCCTGAGCGAAGCACCACTGGGTCGCGGCTTCAAGCGTTTCGTGACGTTGGACGTTGAGGCCACTGTCCGTCAACACGCTTTCAATCGCGGAAGCATCGCGGCCGATCAGGGCCACGGCACGGGCGTTCTGGATCAGCGGCAGGCGCAGCGGCGAGAAGTCCTGGCCCTTGCCGTCGCCACCGAGGATCACGACCAGTCTGGACGGCGCACGATCAGCACCCAGGCCGCTCAACGCCGCCACAGTGGCGCCGACATTGGTGCCCTTGGAATCGTCGTAGAAGTCAACGCCGTCAAGCGAACCGATGTGCTGCACGCGATGCGGCTCGCCGCGGTACTCGCGCAGGCCATGCAGCATTGGCGCCAGTGGCAGCTCGGCGGCGGTGCACAGCGCCAGCGCAGCCAGTGCGTTGGCGGCGTTGTGGCGGCCGCGGATGCGCAGCGCGTCCGCTGGCATCAGGCGTTGCACGACGATCTCTTCCTCGTCGTCATCCGCCTTGCGCTTGATCGTCGGGTCGCTCTCGAGTGCGCGGACCAGCCAGGCCATGCCGCCTTCGTTCACGAGGCCATAGTCACCGGGACGCTTGGGCGCATCGAGGCCGAAACGCACAACCCTGCGGCCTTGTTCGATCTTGCGACGGCCACGACCCGGGCTCACCATCACCGGGGTCGGCACCAATGCCTCGACGGCGGCATCGTCACGGTTGATCACCATGATGGCTTCGGCGCCGAAGACGCGGCCCTTGGCGCGCGAGTAGGCGGCCATGTCGCCGTGCCAGTCGAGATGGTCTTGCGTGATGTTCAGCACCGTGGCGGCCGTGGGCTCAAAACCTTCGACACCTTCCAGCTGGAAGCTCGACAGCTCCAGCACCCAGGCCTGGGGCAAGTGCTCGAACACGGGACCCTTGGGCGGCGGCGGCTTGATCGGCAGCGGGGCTTCGTCGAGCAGGGCTTCGACTTCCTGTAGCGTGGTCAGCTCCGGTTCGGCGGGCGCTGTTGCGGCTTCGACAGGTTCGGCCTGTTCGGCCTGTTCGGCAATTTCTCCGGTGGACGCAGGAGCTTCAGCGACTTCAGCGGCTTCAATCGCTTCAATCGCCGCTGCTACGACGGGCGCTTCAGCAACCGGCATTGGCTCGAGCTCCAGTGCTGCTGCCAGCGTTGTCAGCATGCTCGGGCCGATATTGCCGGCCACGGCCACGCGCCTGCCACAGCGCTCGACGAGCTGGCCGGTCAGGCTGGTGGTGGTGGTCTTGCCATTGGTGCCGGTGATGGCCAGCACGATGGGCGCATAACGTCGCTCGGCCTTCAAGGCGTTCAGTGCCTGGGCGAACAAATCGAGTTCACCGAGCAGCGGCAGGCCCAGCTCGCGGGCACGCGAGAGCAGCGGCTGCAGGCGCGCGTCCAGCGGCGACAGGCCCGGGCTCTTCAGGACGGCACGCAGCCCTTCAGCATCGGCAGCTTGCAACTCGCCGCTGAAGAACGTCGCGTCGGGCACCTGCTCATTCAGGGCGGCCAGTTGCGGCGGCGCCTCGCGCGAGTCCCAGACGCGGATCGCAGCCGCGCCCTGGCGCCTGGCCCAGGCCGCCATGGCCAGGCCGGTGTCTCCCAGGCCCAGGATCAGGAGGTGAGCGCCGTTCAGTTCCACGTGCTTCGCCCTCAGCGCAGCTTCAGGCTGGCCAGGCCGATGAGGCACAGCAGCATGGTGATGATCCAGAAGCGGATGACGACCTGCGTCTCGTTCCAGCCCGACTTCTCGAAGTGGTGGTGCAGCGGCGCCATCTTGAAGATGCGCCGGCCCGTGCCGAACTTCTTCTTGGTGTACTTGAACCAGCTGACCTGGATCATCACCGACAGCACTTCGGCCACAAAGACGCCGCCCATGATGCCCAGCACGATTTCCTGCCGCGTGATCACGGCCAGCGTGCCCAGGCCTCCGCCCAGCGCGAGCGCGCCGACGTCGCCCATGAAGACCTGGGCCGGGTGAGCGTTGAACCACAGGAAGGCAAGACCTGCCCCCGCCATCGCAGCGCAAAAGATGAGCAACTCGCCAGCACCCGGGATGTAGGGCAGCAGGAGGTATTTGGAGAACACCGAGGAGCCCGTCAGGTAGGCAAACACGCCCAGCGCCGAGCCCACCAGCACCACCGGCATGATGGCCAGGCCGTCAAGCCCGTCGGTGAAGTTCACTGCATTGCTGGTGCCGACGATGACGAAGAACGACAGGCCCATGAAGCCGAACACCCCGAGCGGATAGCTGACCGACTTGAAGAAGGGCACGAGCAGGTCGGCGCGCGGCGGCAACTCTGTCGAGAAGCCGCTTTGCACCCAGCGGAAGAAGAGCTCGAACACGCGCAGTGCAGAGGTCTCGGACACGCTGAAGGCCAGGTATATCGAGGCAATGATGCCGATCAGCGCCTGCCAGAAGAACTTCTCGCGGCTGCGCATGCCTTCGGGATTCTTGTCGACGACCTTGCGCCAGTCATCCACCCAGCCCACGGCACCAAAGCCCAGCGTCACCAGCATCACCACCCAGACAAAGCGGTTGCTCCAGTCGAACCACAGCAAGGTCGACACGCCGATGCCGATCAGGATCAGCACGCCGCCCATCGTCGGCGTGCCGCTCTTCACCAGATGCTGCTGCACGCCGTACTCGCGGATCGGCTGGCCGATCTTCATCTCGGTCAGGCGGCGGATCACCCAGGGGCCGAAGGCCAGGCCGATCAGCAGCGCCGTCATGGCGGCCATCACGGCGCGGAACGTGATGTAGTTGAACAGGCGCAGGAAGCCCCATTCGGGGTAGAGGCCCAGCAACCATTGCGAGAGGCTCAGCAGCATGGCGGTTTACTTCCCTTCGGCGGCCGAGAGGGCCGCAATCACTTGTTCCATGCGCATGAAGCGCGAGCCCTTGACCAAGACGGTCGAGACTCGCGGGGCTTCGGCCAGTGCGGCCAGCAGGTCGGCCACGGTTTCAAAAGCGCGGCCGTTGTTGCCATAGGCCTTGGCTGCATCCTTGGCTGCCATGCCGGCGGTCCAGAGATGGGCAACACCGCGTTCGGCCGCATAGGCACCCACCTCGCGGTGGAACTCCGGCCCTTGCATGCCCACCTCCCCCATGTCGCCCAGCAGCAGCCAGGCCGCACCGGGCAGCTCGGCCAGCACATCGATGGCGGCACGCACGCTGTCGGGGTTGGCGTTGTAGCTGTCGTCGATCAGCGTAACGCGGCGGCCGGCCAGCATCACGCTGCCCAGTTGCGAGCGCCCCTTGACCGGGCGAAAGTTCTCCAGGCCGCGAACGATGGCGGCCAGCGGCGCGCCAGCGGCCAGCGCACAGGTCGCGGCCGCCAGGGCATTGCGCACATTGTGTTGACCGGCAACAGCGAGGCTCACCGGCGCATCGCCAGCGGGCGTGTGCAGCTCGAGTGCCCAATGCCCATTGCCGCCGCTTGCAAAGACTTCTTCGCCAGCGCCGATCCACTGCGCGCGGCCGGTCACATCGGCCTGGCCTTGCAAGGCAAAACTCAGCTCGCCGCGATGGCCAGCCAGTCTGTGCCAGATCGGTGCGCAGGCATCTTCGGCCGGGAACACGGCAACACCGGCCGCGCCCAGGGCTTCGATCACGGCGCCGTTCTCGCGCGCCGCGGCCTCGACCGTCTGCAGGAATTCCTGGTGCTCGCGCTGTGCGTTGTTGACCAGCGCGACGGTGGGCTGCGCCATTGCGGCCAGTGGTGCGATTTCGCCGGGATGGTTCATGCCCAGCTCGATCACGGCGGCGCGGTGCCAGTGCGCGTCGTCCTGACGCAGGCGCAGCAGCGTCAATGGCACGCCGATGTCGTTGTTGTAGTTGCCTTCGGTGGCCAGCGAGGCATTGCCCAGCCAGGCGCGCAGAATGCTGGCGATCATCTGCGTGACCGTGGTCTTGCCATTGCTACCGGTCACCGCAATCACCGGCAGATGGCAGTGGCGGCGCCAGGCCGTGGCCAATGCCCCCAGTGCTGCCTTGGTATCCGGCACTTCGATGCCGGCCAGGCCGGCCGCCTCCAGGCCGCGCTCAGCCAGGGCAGCGACGGCGCCGCTGGCCTTGGCGTCGGCCAGGAAGTCGTTGGCATCGAAGCGATCACCGCGAAGCGCGACAAACAGGTCGCCAGCCTGCAGCGTGCGGGTATCGCTGTGCACGCGCTCGATCTCGGTCTGGCCGTCGCCGACCAGGCGCGCCGTGGGAACGCTCTGCAGCAACAGGTGGTGAGCCTGGGCCAGCGTCATCAGCGGCGTTGAATTGAGGCTTGCGGTGTTCACAGACCAGCCCTCCGGATCAAGGCCGCACGTGCTTGCTCGACATCCGAGAAGGCGCGGCGCTCGCCCATGATTTCTTGATAGTCTTCGTGGCCCTTGCCCGCCACCAAGACCACGTCGCGAGCGCCGGCTTCCAGCACCGCGCGTTCGATGGCCTGCTGGCGGTCAACGATCTGCAAGGAGCCCGGTGCGCCGGCCGCAATGTCGGCCAGGATGGCCTCGGGCGATTCGGTGCGCGGGTTGTCGCTGGTGGCGATCACGCGGTCGGCCATGCGAGCGGCAATGGCGCCCATCAACGGGCGCTTCGTGCGATCACGATCTCCGCCGCAGCCGAAGACGCAGACGAGTTGGCCGCCGCGGGCCGCTGCCAGCGGGCGCAGCGCCTGCAGCGCTTTGTCCAGGGCATCGGGCGTATGGGCATAGTCCACCACCACTTCGGGCAACTCGCGGCCATTGCCAACGCGTTGCATACGGCCCGGCACTGGCGTGACTTGCGCGGCAACGCCTGCTGCATCGGCGAGCGAATGGCCGCGCGCACGCAAGGCGCCGATCACGCCCAGCAGGTTGGCGATGTTGTACTCGCCGATCAGGCCGGTCTGCACCTGAATGGCGTCAGCGCCTTCACGCAAGGTGAAGGCGATTCCGCCCGCGCCGTAGTGCATGTCATGCGCCGAGAGGCGGGCTTCACCGTTCAGCGCACAGGTCCAGACATCTAGCTTGGCTGCCAATTCCACGGCAAGCTCTGCGCCCTTTGGGTCATCGACGTTCAGCACGGCTGCCTGCAGGCCAGCCCAGTCGAACAGCTCGCGCTTGGCGGCCCAGTAGGACTCCATGCTGCCGTGATAGTCCAGGTGGTCCTGCGTGAAGTTGGTGAACAAGGCCACCAAGACTCGCGTGCCAGCCAGGCGATGCTCCCTGACACCGATGGACGAGGCCTCGATGGCGCAGGCTGCGAAGCCCTCGTCGGCCATGCGCTTGAACGCCTGTTGCAGCAGGACCGGATCAGGCGTCGTCAGGCCGGTGTACTCGATGGCTGCCGGCTTGCCCGCCAGCGGCGGCTCGCCAACACCCAGGGTCCCAACCACACCGCAGCGCTGGCCCAGCAGCGAGAGCGTCTGCGCCACCCACCAGGCCGACGATGTCTTGCCGTTCGTGCCGGTGACGGCCACGACCGACAGTGCCTGGCTGGGCGCGCCATAACAGGCCGAAGCGATCAGGCCGGTCTTGGACTTCAGCCCGGGCAGCGAGGCCACGCGGGCATCGACGAAGTTGTAGGCGTCCACGCCTTCAGCTTCGACCAGGCAGGTGGCAGCACCGGCCGCCAAGGCAGCAGCCACGTATTCGCGGCCATCGCGTGCATAGCCCGGCCAGGCGATGAAGGCATCACCGGGGCGCACCTGACGGCTGTCGGTCTGCAGCGCACCGGTGGTCCATTCCTGCAGCCAGCGGGCCGCAGCTTCCGGAGATTTGAGTCGGGTCAGCATCAGAGTTTCTTGTCCTGGGCCGGCGCAATGCCGGCCACGATTTGCGGCTTCACGGCCAGGTCGGGCTTCACCTTCAAGAGGCGCAGGCTGCCGCCGGTCACGTCGCTGAACACCGGGCCGGCCACCCGGCCGCCGTCATGGGCGCCCTTGCTGGGTTCGTCCACCATCACCGCGACCACGATGCGCGGATTGCTGATCGGCGCCAGGCCCACAAACCAGGCGCGGTACTTGCTCTTGTCATAGCCCTTGCCCACTTGCTTGTAGGCCGTGCCGGACTTGCCACCCACGCTGTAACCAGCCACCTGCGCCTGCGGCGAGGTGCCGCCTGCTTCGGTGACGGTCTGCAGCATCGCGCGCATCGTTTGCGCCGTCTTGGCGGAGAACACGCGGCGGCCATGCACGGCCCGGCCTTCGGCTTGCTTGTCCAGGGTCAGGGGAATCAGCTCGCCGTCGCGCGCGAACACCGTGTAGGCATGAGCGATTTGCACCAGCGAGGCCGACAGGCCGTAGCCATAGCTCATCGTGACCCGCTCGATCGGCTTCCATTTCGCGTAGGGGCGCAAGCTGCCAATGGCGGCACCCGGGAATGGCAGCTCCGGGCGCTGACCCAGGCCGATGGCCGTGAACATCTCGTGCAGCTCGCGGGGCTGCGCCTGCAGGCCCAGCTTGGCTGCCGCGATATTGCTGGACTTCTGGATCACCTCGGTCACGTTCAGCACGCCGGCCGGATGCGCGTCGGTAATGACGGAGCCGAAGAAATTCCACTGGCCGCCGCCGACGTCGATCATGGTCTGCGGCGTCACGCGGCCGGCCTCGAGCGCCAGGCTCACGGTGAAGGGCTTCATCGTCGAGCCCGGCTCGAACTGGTCGGTCATGGCGCGGTTGCGCAATTGTTCGCCGCTCAGTTTCTTGCGGTTGGCGGGGTCGAAGCTCGGGTAGTTGGCCAGGGCCAGCACCTCGCCGGTCAGGGCATCCAGCACCACCGCACTGCCGGCCTTGGCCTGGTGTGCCGTCACGGCTTCGCGCACACGCTGGTAGGCCTGGTGCTGGATGCGCGAGTCGATCGACAGGGTCACGTCTTGCCCGTCCTTCGGAGCGACACGTTCGCCAATGTCCTCGACCACCTGGCCCAGACGGTCACGCACCACGGCGCGCGAGCCGTCGCGCCCCTGCAGCTTGGATTGCAGTGCCAGCTCCATGCCTTCCTGGCCATGCTCCTCGAGGTTGGTGAAGCCCACCACGTGGGCCGAGGCCTCGCCTTCTGGATAGCGGCGCTGGTACTCGCGGTCCTGGAACACGCCCCTGATGCCGAGCGCCTTGATCTGAGCGGCCATGGTGTCGTCACCCTGGCGGCGCAACCAGGCGAAGCGGCCGCCGGGCAGCAGCTTCTCGGCCAGCTCCGCCTGCGTCAGGCCCAGGATGCGTGCCAGCTCGGCGCGCTTGGCCGGGTCGGCGTCC
Source organism: Paucibacter sp. JuS9 (assembly GCF_044043925.2). Lineage (NCBI taxonomy): Bacteria > Pseudomonadati > Pseudomonadota > Betaproteobacteria > Burkholderiales > Sphaerotilaceae > Roseateles > Paucibacter sp. JuS9. The sequence goes on along the minus strand of NZ_CP194172.1, from coordinate 437,075 downwards.
ACATCGCCGGGAATCGCCCAGAACGAAGGCACGGCCACACTGGTGGCGAGCAACTGGCCGCTGCGGTCGCTGATTCGGCCGCGGCTGGCGGGCAGCTCGAGCTTGTGGCTGTAGCGCGCGGCGCCCTGTTGCTGGAAGAACTCGGTGCCGATGCCCTGCACATACAGCGCGCGGCCGAGCAGGCCGGCAAAGGCACAGCCCACGGCCAGTACCAGCAGGCGCGAACGCCACAGCGGTGCTGCTGCGGCGAGCAAGGGGCTTTGCGCATGATGGAGAGAGCGGCGCGGCTTGAGCATCAGAAGCTCTCCTCCACCGCTTGCATCTTCTGGCTGGCGACGATCTGCGGCTTGACCTCGAGGTCGGGCGGCACATTCATCAGCCGCAGGCTTTGCGAGACCACCTGGCTGAACACCGGGCCGGCCACGGCGCCTCCGAAGTAGACGCCGTTGCTCGGCTCGTCCACCATCACCGCGACGATGATGCGCGGGTTGTTGATCGGCGCCAGGCCCACGAACCAGCTGCGGTACTTGTTGCCGGCGTAAGCCTTGCCTTCCTGCTTGTGCGCGGTGCCGGACTTGCCGCCCACGCTGTAGCCCGGCGCCTGCGCCATCGGCGCCGTGCCGCCAGGGCCGGCCGCCAACTGAAGCATGCCGCGCATGTCATGAGCGACCTTGGGCGAGAACACGCGGATGCCATGCACCGGATCACCGCTCTGCGAACGCGTCATGGTGATCGGGATCACTTCGCCATCGCGGGCGAACACGGTGTAGGCGCGAGCGAGCTGCAAGAGCGAGGCCGAGAGGCCGTAGCCGTAGCTCATCGTCGCCTGCTCGATCGGGCGCCAGCTCTTGTACGGCCGCAGCTTGCCGGTGATGGCCCCGGGGAAATTGATCTGCAGGCGCTGGCCCAGGCCGATGGCCGTGAACATCTCGTGCATCTCGCGCGGCTGCATCTGCATGGCCAGCTTGGCGGCGCCGATGTTGCTGGACTTCTGGATCACCTCGGCGACGCTCAGGTCGCCATGCGGATGGGCGTCGGTCGGCGACCAGCCGGCAATCACCAGGCTGCGCGGCGCCGTATTGATGATGGTCTCCGGGCGCACACGGCCGGTTTCCATTGCCAGGCTGGCAATGAAGGGCTTCATCGTGGAGCCGGGCTCGAACACATCGGTCAGCGCGCGGTTGCGCAGCTGCGCGCCGCTGAGGTTCTGGCGGTCGCCGGGATTGAAGCTCGGGTAGTTGGCCAGGGCCAGCACCTCGCCGGTCTGCGCATCGAGGACCACCACCGAGCCGGCCTTGGCCTTGTGCTCGGCCACGGCATCGCGCACGCGCTGGTAGGCGAAGAACTGGATCTTGGAGTCGATGCTGAGGTCGATGTCGCGGCCATTCACCGCAGGCACGCGGTCGCCGATGTCTTCGACCACGCGGCCCAGGCGGTCGCGCACCACGGCGCGCGAGCCATCGCGTCCCTGAAGCTCCTTCTGGAACGCGAGTTCGATGCCTTCCTGGCCACGTTCTTCGATATTGGTGAAGCCGACCACATGGGCCGCCGCCTCACCTTCCGGATACTTGCGCTTGTATTCGCGGTCCTGGAACACGCCCTTCAGCGCCAGGTTCTTGATCTGTGCGGCGGTGTCGTCGTCAGCCTGGCGGCGCAGCCAGACGAAGCGGCTGCTCGGGTCGAGCTTGCGCTCCAGCTCGTCGCGGCTGATGCCGAGAATCTTGGCCAGCGCGCGGCGCTTGGCCGGATCGGCCTCGACATCTTTCGGAATTGCCCAGAACGAAGGCACGGCCACGCTGGCAGCCAGCACCTGGCCACTGCGGTCGTTGATGCGGCCGCGGCTGGCCGGCAGCTCCAGCGTGTGGGCATACCGGGCCTCGCCCTGCTTCTGGAAGAACTCGGTGCCGATCACCTGCACATAGAGTGCGCGCCCCAGGAGGCCGGCGAAGGACAGACCGACGAGCGCGACCAGGAAGCGCGAGCGCCAGGGCGGCGTCTTCGAAGCCAGCAGCGGGCTCGAGCTGTAGCTCACGCTTCGCGTATTGACGGCACGAGAGCCGCCGCCGTCCTTGTTCTTCTTGCGGACTATCATCGCGCCACTCCGCTCGCGCTGCCGTCCATGTGCAGCGAAGCTTGCTGGCTGATCGCCGGCGAGATCGCACGCATGTTCAGGCGTTCGCGCGCGACCTTCTCGACGCGCAGATTGGTGGCCTGCGCCTGGCGCTCGGCCTGCAGGCGCTGCAGGTCGGCATCGAGCCGGCGTGCCTCGGCCTGGGCACGGTCGATCTCGGTGAACAGGCGGCGCGCGTCATAGGCGCTGCGCACCATCAGGATGCCCGAGCCGAGGACAGCCAGCAGCAGCACGAAGTTGATCCGGCTCACCGCTTGCTTCCCTTGCCATAGCGGCCCTGCGGTTCGGCCGGCAGTGGCGCATCGGTACGCTCAGCCACGCGCAGCACGGCTGACCGCGAGCGCCCGTTGGCCTTGATCTCGGCGGCGCTGGGCTTGATGCGCTCCAGCGCCTTCAGCGCCAGCGGCTTGGGCTCGGCAAAGGGCGCGCGGCGGTCGAACACTTCCTTGCTGTGCTCGGCAATGAAGTTCTTGACGATGCGGTCTTCCAGCGAATGGAAGCTGATCACCGCCAGCCGGCCGCCCGGCGCCAAGAGCGCCAGCGCCGACTTCAGGCCCTGCTCGAGTTCCTCGAGCTCACCGTTGACTTGAATCCGAAGAGCTTGAAATGTGCGCGTTGCAGGGTCCTGGCCCGGCTCGCGGGTCTTGACCGCGCCAGCCACGACTTTGGAAAGCTCATCGGTGCTTCGTACGGGCTGCCCCGCGTCGCGGCGAGCAACAAGCGCCTTTGCAATCTGAACAGCAAACCGTTCTTCCCCATAGTTTTTTATCACCTCCGCAATCTGGCGCTCATCAGCGCGGGCCAGGAAGTCCGCGGCGCTTTCGCCTCGGGTCGTGTCCATGCGCATGTCCAGCGGTCCGCTGAAGCGGAAGCTGAACCCGCGCTCGGGGTTGTCGATCTGCGGGCTCGAGACGCCCAGGTCCAGCATCACGCCCTGCACCTGAGCTATGCCCAGCGCAGCCAGCTGCTCGCGCATCTCGGCAAAGGGGGCGTGGCAGATGGAAAAACGCGGGTCCGTGACCCGCGTTTCACCGGTGGTCGCTGCGGCGACAGCTTCCGGGTCGCGGTCGATGGCGATCAGACGCCCCTCCGCAGCAAGCCTGGAGAGCAGCAGACGCGAATGCCCGCCGCGGCCGAAGGTGCCGTCCAAATAGAGGCCGGCCGGATCGGTAAGCACCGCATCGACGGTTTCGTCGAGCAGCACGGTGGTATGGGTGAAGGCGGGTGTGGACATCAGAAGCTGAAGTCCTTCAATGCATCGGGCAGGTCGCTTTCCATGACCTGGGCTTCGTGGGCGGCGTACGTGGCCGCATCCCACAGCTCGAAGTGGCTGCCCATGCCGAGCAGCATCACGTCCTTGGACAGGCCGGCTGCAGTGCGCAACTCAGGCGCGATCAAGACGCGGGCGGCGGCGTCGATCTCGACGTCCTGTGCATTGCCAAGGAACACCCGCTTCCAGCCGGCGGCTGACATGGGCAGCGCAGCGATGCGATCACGAAAGGTTTCCCAGGCCGGGCGGGGGAAGACCATCAGGCAGCCTTCCGGGTGCTTGGTGACCGTCAACTGGCCGGCGCAGAGCGCCTGCAGGACCTCGCGGTGGCGTGTCGGGACGGCCAGACGCCCCTTGGCGTCCATCGCCAAGGCACTTGCCCCCTGAAACACAAAATTCGCCACGGCGATCCACTAAATTGCACTTTTCACCACTTTAATCATCGACCTGCACACGGTCAAGCGAAATCACAAATTTATTCAATGAAATCAAGTACTTAGAACCGATTCTTGCGACAGCGGCGAGATAAAAGTCGTTCAAAATTAAGGACTTGCGGGGGGCATTGCAAGTGCTGGATGAGATTGCTGAAGGTCTGCATCCGCCCCTTGCCGAACGCGTCTGGTCGTCGAAAGCGGGCCACGCGCTGCCAGGAGGCCGGCCTGCTCTGACAGAATCGCCGCGATGACAAGCGCCTCCCCGACCACAGTTCAGATCCTGGCTGCCGTGCTTTTCGCATTGGCGCTGATCCACACCTTCTCGACCAAGTTCTTCGAGCGCCTGGCCCACACCCGGCCCAGGCATGCCGGCCTGTTCCACCTGCTGGGCGAGGTGGAGGTGGTGTTCGGCTTCTGGGCCATGGTGCTGATCGTGGGCCTGTTTGCACTGGAGGGCTCGACGGCCGCCACGCACTATGTGGACACGCGCAACTACACCGAGCCGCTGTTCGTGTTCGCCATCATGGTGGTGGCCGCCAGCCGGCCGGTGCTGCAAATCGCCGGAGACCTGGTGCGCGGCATCGCCCGGGCGCTGCCCCTGCCTTCGGGCATCGCACTCTATATCCTGCTGCTGGGCCTGGTGCCCTTGTTCGGCTCGTTCATCACCGAACCAGCAGCGATGACGCTGGCGGCCCTGATGCTGCGTGACAGCCTGTTCGCCCAGCCGACGTCGGCGCGCCTGCGCTATGCCACGGTGGGCGCGCTCTTCGTCAACATTTCGATCGGCGGCACGCTGACGCCATTTGCCGCACCGCCGGTGCTGATGGTGGCCGGCGTCTGGCAATGGGACATGAGCTTCATGCTGAGCAACTTTGGCTGGAAGGCAGCGGTGGCCGTGGGCATCAATGCCGCCATGTTGGCGCTGCTGTTCCGCCGCGAACTGGCGACCCTGGCGCAATCGCAGGGCCGCACCGAAGAACCGGTGCCGCTGACCGTGGTCGCGGTGCACCTGCTCTTCCTGGCCGGCGTGGTGGTGTTCGCCCACCATCCGGCGATCTTCATGGGCCTGTTCCTGTTCTTCCTCGGTTTCACCAGCGCCTACCAGCGCCACCAGACCCCGCTGATCCTGAAGGAGGCGTTGCTCGTGGCCTTCTTCCTCGCGGGCCTCGTCGTGCTCGGCGGGCTGCAGCAGTGGTGGCTGCAACCACTCTTGCTGAGCATGAGCCCGGACGCGGTGTTCTACGGCGCCACCGCGCTGACCGCCGTGACCGACAACGCCGCCCTCACCTACCTGGGCTCGCTGGTGCCAGGCCTGTCGCCCGAGTTCAAGATTGCACTGGTGGCGGGCGCCGTGACCGGCGGCGGCCTGACCGTCGTGGCCAATGCGCCCAACCCGGCGGGCGTGGCCATCCTGCGCGGCAAATTCGAAGACCAGACGATCAACCCGCTCTACCTGCTCGCCGCCGCACTCGGCCCGACGCTGGTGGCCGTGCTGGCTTTCCGCCTGCTTTGAGGGCTCAGGACCGGCGCTCCACCAGACGCCTCCCGGCGTCCGTATAGACCTCATGCAGCGCCTCGATGCGCCGGCCCAGGCGCGAGGCGTCTTCGGCCGCCAGATGGTGGCCATGGTGCTCCAGGGTCGCCCGCGCCAAGTTGATGATGCGGGCGTTCAGGCTGCGCTCGGCCAACTCAACCAGCGCCTGCAAGGTGCGGCCATGCTGCTTGCTGACCAGGTGGGTCATGGCCTCGCGCGAGGCCTCGTTGATCTTGCCGGCGGCCTCGCGCAGCATGTCTTCAATCGGCGGCATCGGCGCCGCTGCCAGTTCAAGCAAGCGGGTGCGCGGGCGCGAAATGCAGAAGCGCTCGGCCACCCGACGCACCCAGATATTGCAGTCCGGCAAGGGGCAGTGCGGCGCGCAGCGCACCAGCAGTTGCAAGAGATTGCCCGCCATCTCGAAGCTGAACTCGGGCTCATTCAACTCTGCAGCCATGGCCACCAGGCCGGCGCGCGCCGCATCAAAGCGCCGCCGGGCCAGCGCCAGGGCCACTTCGCTGGACAGGCGCAGGCGGCGCACCCGCTGGCTGTCGGGATGGCGCCCGGCTGCCTCTTCCAGAAAGCGGCCGGCCCGCTCGCAAGTCTCCAGGGCCTCGCGGTCCACGCAGGCGATGGCCAGCGCCACCACGCCCTGGTAGTCCAGCGTGCGTGACTGCCCGCCCAGCGTCAACGCCGCACCGAGATGCTGAACGGCCGCTTCCGGCCGGCCCAGGAACAGCTCCAGCGAACCCAGCTTCTGCAGGCGCGTGATGTTGCCCGGCGTGATCTGCACCGCCTTGGCAAACACCTCAACCGCCGCCTCCAGCTTCATCTCTTCGAGCAGCGCCCGGCCGTAGACGTCATAGGCATCGGCATAGCCGGGGTTCTCGACCAGCAAGGTCTCCAGTGTGCGACAGGCTGTGGCCGAGTCGGCGGTGCTGAGCTCGATGCGGGCCAGGCCCAGACGCGCCCAGGGCACGGCCTTGTGGGCCAGCAGGGCCTCGAACATGCGCTTGGCCGCATCCAGCTGGTTCAGGCGCAGATACAGCTCGGAACCAATCCGGGCCGCGTAGATGCGGAACTTCTGTCCCTCGGCAAACATCGCCTCACACTGCTGAGCCGCCTTCTCGTACTCACCAGCCTCGATGGCCCGAAACACCTCGCGGAAGGCCGCCTTGCGCTCCATCACCAGCCAAAAGCGATCCTCGAACTGGCCTGCGGTGATGGGCTTGAGCAGGTAGTCGTCCAGTGCGCCCTCCAGCGCATCGGCCACATGTTGGTAGCGAGCCTCGTCGGTCACCATGATGAAAGCGGTCTGCATCGGCAGGCCACGGGCCTGGCGCAGCTCGTCCAGCAGGTCCTGGCCGGTCATGGCGTCGCCACCTTGCTGGCGAAAATGGAAATCGCTGACGATCAGGTCATAGGGCTGCGGCGCACTGCGTATCATCCGGCGCGCCTCTTCCGGGCGGCGGGCGCTGGCCACCATGGGCAAGCCGAGCTGGCGCAGGATGCCAGCCAGCACCGAGCGCGTGAGGTCGCTCTCGTCAATGACCAGCGCGCGCAGCCGTCCCGCATCGGCAACGGCAGCCCTCGCAGACACCAATAGGTGTTGGTTTGTCACAAACACTCCCTGCCATCAGGCCACGGCCGAGCCTGTTCTGAGTCACGATAATGCCTCGTCTGGCCCCGCGCCAGTCCCTTGCCGGCCAGCCGCCGTCCGGAGCTCGCACCGCATGAGTCCATCTTGAGTCGCAAAGCCTCCAGCTCGCTTTTTATCGCGATCGCGACGGGTGCCGTCATCGGCCTGCTTCTGCCCGCCCTGATCATCGGCGGCTTGTGGATAGGACTGCGCGAGCCACAAGTGGCGCAGGCCGCGCTGGAACGCGACCTGGAAACCAAGCTCGACGTGCTGGCCAGCAGCCTGCCTGAGCTGCTGTGGAACCTCGACCAGGTGGCTGCGCGCGAAGTGGTGGCGGCGGTGATGAAGGCACCCGACGTTGTCCATATCAGCGTGGCCGACAACTCCCAGGGCAAGCCCTTCATCGACGTGCGCGCGCCCGAACGCAGCCGCGGCAACACCCTGACCAGCGCGCGCGACGTCTATCGCGGCAGCACGCGCATTGGCCATATCCGCATCGAGATCGACGACCACCTCTCCGCTGAAGCACTCAGCCGTCAGCGCTGGCTGTACGGTGCAACCGTGGGGCTGCAGCTGGCGATCTCGCTGGCGTTCGTGCTCCTGCTGCTGGACTCGCGCGTGATGAAACCGTTGCGTCAGTTGGGCGGTTTCGCCAACGACTTGGCGCAAGGCCGCTTCTCGGCCGAGCTGCAGACCGGGCGCCAGGATGAGATCGGCTTGCTGGGCCAGCACCTGGGCGACATGCGCAACGCGCTGCAGCAGCAGTTCAATGCGCAGCAGACGCTGATCGAGCGCCTGCGGGGCATGGCCGAGACCGTGCCGGGCGTGGTGTTCCAGCTGCGGCGCCACGGCGATGGACACTTCGAGTTCGGCTACGTCAGCGAGGCGGTGCGCGACTACTTCCACCTGTCAGCCGCCGAGCTGGCCACGGATGCGACGCAGTGGTTCCAGCAGGTGCATTCTGATGATCGCAGCGCGGTGATGAGCTCGCTCCTGAGCTCGGCCCAGCAATTGGCGCCCTGGCAGCAGGAGTTCCGCACCCACAACGCCGACGGCACGGAACGCTGGTTGTTCGGCAATGCAATTGCGCGCGCCGAAGACGACGGCGCCGTGCTCTGGCATGGTTTCCTGACCGACATCTCACGCCAGCGCCGCGACGCGCTGGAGCTGGAAGAGCACCGCAACCACCTGGAAGACCTGGTCGAGGCCCGCACCCGCCAGCTCGCTTCCGCCACCGAGGCAGCCGAGGCAGCCAACCTGGCCAAGAGCGCATTCCTGGCGAACATGAGCCACGAGATCCGCACGCCGATGAACGCCATCATCGGCCTGACCTATCTGGTGCGTCGGGACAGCCGCGAGGCCGAGCAGCAGGCGCGCCTGAAAAAGGTGGCGGATGCCGCCGAGCACCTGCTGTCCATCATCAACAACGTGCTGGACTTCTCCAAGATCGAGGCCGGCAAGTTCGAGCTCGAGATCGCCGAGTTCTCGCTGAGCCAGGTGCTGGACACCGTCACCGGCATGCTCGCCCAACGCGCGGCCGAGAAGAAGCTGGAAGTCCACGTAGAGCTCGACCCGATGCTGGAGCAGCAGCAGTTGCAGGGCGATGCGCAGCGCATCTCCGAGATCCTGCTCAATTTCGCCGGCAATGCGGTCAAGTTCACCGACAACGGCTTCGTCGGCATCAGAGTGCAGGTCGAGCGCGACCTGGGCACGGCGCTGCAGCTGCTGATCGAGGTCGAAGACAGCGGCATCGGCATCGCCGAAGAAGCGCAGGGCCGGCTGTTCCAGGACTTCGAGCAGGCCGACAGTTCCACCACCCGGCGCTATGGCGGCACGGGCCTGGGTCTGGCGATCTGCCGCCGCCTGGCCGATCTGATGGGCGGCGAGGTCGGCGTCGAGAGCCAGCCCGGCAGCGGCAGTCGATTCTGGTTCCGTCTGACGCTGGACAAGGCGACCAACCCGGCGCCGCAGCAGGCGCGCTTGAGCCGCAGCCAGGCCGCGCAGGAGCTCGCCAACAAGTTCGCCGGTACCCGGTTGCTGCTCGCCGAAGACAACCTCGTGAACCAGGAGGTTGCCGTGGCCCTGCTGGGCAGCGCAGGTCTGTCCGTCGATGTGGCCGAGGACGGGGTGCAGGCCGTGGCCATGGCTGCCACCGGCGCCTATGCCCTGGTCTTGATGGATGTGCAGATGCCGCAGATGGATGGCCTGGATGCCACGCGCGCGATCCGCGCAAGCGGCAACCCGGTGCCCATCCTGGCCATGACGGCGAACGCCTTTGACGAAGAACGGCAGCGCTGCCTCGACGCCGGCATGAACGACCACGTGGCCAAGCCCGTGGTGGCCGAGCAGCTGTTCGCAACGCTCAAGCTGTGGCTGAGCAAGCGCTGAGGGCCTCGGCCCCTACTGACTCTCCTTGATCAGCCGCCCCGAGCCGGCCTGGACCGGCCGCGCGTTCATCGGGTAGAGCCGGGCAAAGACATTGAGCTGGGCCGCACTCAAGGCCACCGGCTGGCGCATCACCAGCCAGAGCACGCCTTCGCTGCAGGGCGGCGTCGTCAGCGAGCCCATGAAGGTGTAGTAGGCCTTGTCGGCAGGCAGCAGCTCACTCAGGTCCATCTGGCCCGGGCCGGCCAGCACCTCGTGCTTCTCCAGCGGCAGATTGGCCCAGACCGTCTGCACCACCGGCTGCTTGGATTCATCCGACCCCTGCTCGAAAAGCACCGCCAGCACGGCCAGCTTGCCCTCAGAATCCTTGTGCACCAGGTGCGCCACCATCTCGAAGCTGCGGCCATTGATGCGCTCCTCTGCCGGACGATGGAAGTGGAACTGCTGCAAGGCATAGCGCTTGCCCATCACCTCCAGGCTGTTTCCCGCAGCCATGTTCACCTGCACGGTATGGCCGTTGTCCAGCACCGAGAAGGAGCTAGGCTTGTAGTTGAACGTGATCGGCGTCAGGTCGACCTTGATGCCGTCACGGATGTCGATCGGGCTTTGGCGGGTGCCGATCGCACATTGGCGGTACTCCGGCGTCAGCTCGGCCCAACGCTCTGGCCCGATATCGCCGGCATAGCCCCAATGCACCTCAGCCTTGGCCTTGCCTTTGGGTTCAGCCGTCTTCGCATCCGCCCGACCACCCCGGCCAGACACCTTGGCCGCATCGCCCCTGGGCGCGGTCTTGAGCCGCTCGGCCAGGCGCTCACGCAGCACGTCCAGCGGCTCCTCGCTGGCCGGGGCGCTGGCTGCGGCCTCGGCCTTTTCAGCCTTTTCGGGCGCGCCAGTCTTGGCCCCCTTCGGGCCGGCAGCCCAGACCGGCGCCAGCGCCAATCCCAAGGACAAAGCGAAGCCCAGGGCCCGCGGTGATTTCGACATGCAGCACTCCTGGCCTCGAAACGAGGCCTGCTGGCCTCTACATCGGCTGTTTTCCTAGCGGTCTTGAGCCACCTCGCGCTTGACCACATGCCAGGCGACAAGGCCGATCATCATCATCCCGGCCGAGGCAAAGGCCAGGGCGATGGTCGAATGCATCACCAAGGGCACCAGCACGCCGGCCACCACGCCGTTGGCCAGGCTGGCGATGCAGGATTGCAGCGAGCTGGCCATGCCGCGGCGGTCGGGCGCCTGGTCCAGCACCAGGAGCGTCACCACCGGCACCATCAGCGCCCAGCCAAAGGCAAAGGCACCCACCACCGGCAGCGCCCACCAGGCCTTGGCCGGGAAGGCCAGGTTCAGGCCGATATTGACGAGCGAGACCAGGAACATGATCACAAAGCCATGGCGGATCTGGCGGCGTGGCCGGATCTTGCCGGCCAGCCGGCCGCTGAACCAGGCGCCACCCATGATGCCGCCAATGGAGAAGCAGAAGAACCAGAAGAACTGCTGCGGCTCCAGCCCCAGGTGCTCACCGAGGAACACCGGCGCCGCCAGCACGTAGAGAAACATGCCGTTGAACGGGATGCCGCTGGCCAGCGCCAGCAGCATGAAGCGCCGGCTGGTCGTGAGCCGCCAGTAGTTGCGCATCAGGTCGCCGACGTGGAAGCGCTGGCGCTGCGTGATGTGCAGGGTCTCGGGCAGCAGGCGCCAGTTGGCAACAACCAGGGCCACGCCCAGGACCACGAGCAGCCAGAAGATCGAATGCCAGTCGGCATGGACGAAAAGGAAACCGCCCACCATGGGCGCAATGGCCGGGGCCACGCCGAAGAACAGCGTGACCTGCGACATCACCCGCTGCGCTTCCGAAGGCGGAAACATGTCGCGGATGATGGCGCGCGAGACCACGATGCCTGCGCCCGCCGACATGCCCTGCACCGTGCGCCAGAACACCAGCTGGCCGATGCTCGTGGACAAGGCGCAACCGAGCGATGCGGCGGTGAAGACCACCATGCCCCAGAGCACCACCGGGCGCCGCCCGAAGCTGTCCGACAGCGCGCCGTGGAACAGGTTCATCACCGCGAAGCCGAACAGATAGCTCGACAGCGTCTGCTGCATCTGCACCGGCGTGGCATCCAGTGCGCGGGCGATGCCGGCGAAGGCGGGCAGGTAGGTGTCGATCGAGAACGGCCCCACCATGCCCAGGCAGGCCAGCAGAACGGCCAGGGCCCAGCGCGGTGCGCGCCAGAGTTGGCTGGCTTCAGGATTCATCGGCGGCGATCAGCGGAGGGTGGGATGGGGGTGCGCAAGCAGTGTAGCGGCCGCCATTTGGCGGGCGTCCGGCGGCCGTGCGCTGCCGAGGCGCGGGCCGATGCAGCGCAATGGAAAAAGTGTGAAGCAAGCCGATAGGCCGGATTCTGTGCAGGCCCGGATGCTTGCGCATCCAGCCCTGTGACCGCCATTCCTCTGGGCCGGACATCACTGCCCAGCTCGGTGCCACCTACCCGCCAGCTCTGCGAGCCGCATCAACGCTGGCCTACTTGGTGTTGCTGCGCGTAGAGATTGCCCGTTTCACCCAGATCGGGCTTTGCCCGATCTGGGTGCTGTGACCTTTCGGTCACAGACCACCCGAATCGGACCCGGTCTGACTCGTCTCTGTTGCTCTGATCCTCGGCTTTCGCCGGGCAGCCGTTAGCTGCTACGCCGCTCTTTGCAGTCCGGACCTTCCTCCAGGGCCGTGTTTCCACGCTTGCCCCAGCGGCGGTCTGGCTTGCTTCACGGCGAACATTATCGCCTGGGGCTGTCACTACACTCGCTTCATGTTCGCCGTCGACTCCCTCATCACCCGGGCCGAAGCCCTGCTTGCACGCCTGGAAGGCATCCTTCCGCAGCCGCTGACAGCGCCCGATTGGGCCGCTTCCAGCGCCTTCCGTTACCGCAAGCGAGGCAGCCACGCGCTGCTGGAGCCAGTGCGGCATGTGGCGCGAATCCGCCTGGCGGACCTGAAAGAGGTCGAGCCGCAGAAGGACAAGCTGCTGCGCAACACCGCCCAGTTCGTGGCTGGCAAGCCTGCCAACAATGTGCTCCTGACCGGCGCCCGGGGCACGGGGAAAAGTTCGCTGATCAAGGCCTGCCTGAATGAATTTGCCGGCCAGGGCCTGCGCCTGATCGAAGTGGACAAGGCCGATCTGGTCAATCTGCCCGACCTGGTGGACCTGGTCTCAGGCCGGCCGGAGCGCTTCATCGTCTATTGCGACGACCTCAGCTTCGACGAGGGCGAGCCGGGCTACAAGGCCTTGAAATCGATGCTGGACGGCTCGGTGGCCGAGGCCGGCGACAACGTGCTGATCTACGCCACCAGCAACCGCCGCCACCTGCTGCCGGAGCAGATGCGCGACAACCTCGGCTACAAGCACACTGAAGACGGTGAAGTACATCCCGGCGAGGCAGTGGAAGAGAAGATCTCGCTGTCCGAACGCTTCGGCCTCTGGATCAGCTTCTATCCCTTCAGCCAGGACGAGTACCTGGCAATCGCCGGGCAATGGTTGCGCTTCTTCGGCCTCGATGAAGCAGCGATCGCGGCCGCCCGCCAGGGGGCGCTGATCTGGGCGCTGGAGCGCGGTTCTCGCTCGGGCCGCGTGGCCTATCAGTTCGCCCGCGACCTGGCGGGGCGCGGCGGCACCGAACCTGCGGCAGCCTCAGGCAACAACAAGAGCATTCCGCCGGAAGGTCTGGACCATGTCTGAACAAGAAGAACGCGTCCCGGTGGACGTGGCCGTGGGCGTGCTGGTGCAGCGCGATGCCGCTGGCGCCGAAGGTCAGTTCCTCCTGACCTCGCGCCCCGAAGGCAAGGTCTACGCCGGCTACTGGGAGTTTCCGGGCGGCAAGCTGGAGGCCGGCGAGACGGTGGAGCAGGCGCTGCGGCGCGAGCTGCATGAGGAGCTCGGCATCACCATCGGCGCCGCGCACCCGTGGAAGGTCGAGATGATGGACTACCCCCATGCCCGCGTGCGCCTGCATTTCTGCAAGGTCTACGAGTGGCAGGGCGAGTTCGAAATGCGCGAGCAGCAGGCCATGGCCTGGCAGACGCTGCCGGTGCAGTTGCAGCCGGTGCTGCCGGGCACGATTCCGGTGCTGCAATGGTTCGCGGCCGAGAGGGCGCACAGCGGCATCACGCATGTCGGCTGAACATGTTGACACCCCAGCGGCCTGAGGCCGCAGCCCTCCAGGAGGGCGCTCAGCAGGCTTGGGGCGGCCCGGCGCCTGCTGAGTACACTTCCGCGATGAACTGGCTCGATCAAATCAAGTGGGACGCCGACGGCCTGGTGCCCGTCATCGCACAGGAGCATTCAAGCGGCGACGTGATGATGTTCGCCTGGATGAACCGCGAGGCACTGGCGCGCACCGCCGAGCTCGGCGAAGCCGTCTACTGGAGCCGTTCGCGCAGGAAGCTGTGGCACAAGGGTGAGGAATCCGGCCACAAGCAGGTGGTGCATGAGATGCGCCTGGACTGCGACAACGACGTCGTGCTGCTGAAGATCACGCAGCAGGGCCATGAACCCGGCATTGCCTGCCACACCGGCCGCCACAGTTGCTTCTTTCAGCGCCTGGAGAAGGGCAATTGGCAGGCCGTGGAGCCGGTGCTGAAAGACCCCGAGAGCATCTACAAATGAACGAGCAGCAAGTGCTGGCCCGCGTGGCCGAGGTGATCGAATCGCGCAAGCCGGCCAATGGCGGCGACCCCGCGGGCAGCTATGTGGCCAAGCTGTTCGACAAGGGGCTGGACGCGATCCTGAAGAAGGTCGGCGAAGAAGCCACCGAGCTGGTCATGGCAGCCAAGGACGGCGACGCCCGGAAGCTGACCTACGAAGTGGCCGACCTGTGGTTCCATTCGATGATTGCCCTGGCCGCCTTCGACCTGAAGCCGGCCGATGTGCTGGCCGAGCTGGCCCGCCGCGAAGGCCTGTCCGGTTTGCAGGAATTTGCACAACGTCCTCACAACTGAAACAGCCATGTCGCACGATCCGAACTGCATCTTCTGCAAAATTGTCGCGGGCCAGATTCCTTCGAAGAAGGCCTATGAAGACGAGCACCTGCTCGCCTTTCACGACATCCATCCGTGGGCGCCCGTCCATGTGCTGATCATCCCGAAGCAGCACATCGCCACGCACGCGGAGCTCGGCACCGAACATGCCGAGCTGGCTGGCCGCATGCTCTTGCTGGCGCCCAGGCTGATGAAGGAGCTGGGTGTCGGCAACGGTTTCCGCACCGTGATCAACACCGGGCCTGACGGCGGCCAGGAGGTCTATCACCTCCACATGCACGTCATGGGCGGCCCTCGCCCCTGGCTCAAAGGCTAGCAATCGGGGCCTGTCACACAGGCCAACTAGAATCTCTCAAACGTTTTCTGGAGAAACACCATGGGTTCACTCAGCATTTGGCACTGGCTGATCGTGCTGGTCGTCGTCGTGCTGATCTTTGGCACCAAGAAGCTGAAGAATGTCGGCTCCGACCTCGGCTCTGCCGTCAAGGGTTTCAAGGACGGCATGAAGGACGGCGCTGCCGACACGCCGCCACAGCAAGTCACGGCCAACAAGACGAACGACGCCAACACCGTCGACGTCGAAGCCAAGACCAAGGGTTGATCAGGTCCGCGCCGCTGCATGCTTGATTTCGGTTTCGACAAACTGGCGCTGATCGGCGCGGTGGCGCTCATCGTCATCGGGCCGGAAAAACTGCCGCGCGTGGCCCGCACCGTGGGCCACCTGCTGGGCAAGGCCCAACGCTATGTGGCCGACGTCAAGGCCGAGGTCAATCGCTCCATCGAGCTCGACGAGCTCAAGAAGATGAAGACCCAGATGGAAACCGCTGCCCAGGACATGGAACAGTCGGTACGCCAGGAGGTGGCGAGCGCCGGCCAGGTGTTCGAGTCCAGTTGGTCCGGGCTCGAAGATGGCAGCGGCAGCGACCCTGACTATCTGGGCCACAGCATTGCGCCGCCCCGCTATTCATCGCCCAAGAAGAACTGGCGACTCAAACGCGGCGCCACGCCCCAGTGGTACAAGCAGCGCGAGGGCGTGCGCCGCAACGTCCAGTCCGGTGCCGCTCGCGTGGCTCGCTTTCGGCCACGGAAATCGACATGACAGTTGAGAAAGAAGACGAACTGGCGGGCACCGAGCAGCCCTTCGTCTCCCATTTGATCGAGCTGCGCGACCGCCTGCTCAAGGCCGTCTACGGCCTGGCGGTGGCGGTGGCAGCGCTGGCCATCTGGCCGGGCGCCAGCGGTCTGATCGACTTCCTGGCACAGCCGATCCGCGCCCACATGCCGGTGGACGCCAAGCTGATCGCTGTCGGCGTGTTCTCGCCCTTCTTCATTCCGCTGAAGGTGCTCCTGATGGCGGCGATGCTGCTGGCGCTGCCCTGGCTGCTTTATCAGGCCTGGGCTTTCGTGGCGCCAGGGCTGTACAGCCATGAGAAGCGCTTCGCCCTGCCCCTGATCTTCTTCGGCAGCCTGCTGGCCTATGCCGGCATCGCCTTCGTCCAGCTCTTCGTGCTGGACCGGATGTTCGCCTTCATCCAGGCCATGACACCGGCCTCGGTCGCGGCCACGCCGGACATCGCCTCCTATGTGGAGGCCATCCTCGGGCTCTACATCGCCTTCAGCCTGGCCTTTCAGGTGCCCATCGTGGTGGTACTGCTGGTCAAGGTGGGCATGGTGACGGTGGAACAGCTGGTGACCTTCCGCAGCTATTTCATCGTCGTGGCCTTCGTGGTCTCGGCGCTGATCACGCCACCCGACGTCGTCTCGATGCTGGCGCTGGCGATTCCGATGTGCCTGCTCTACGAGATTGGCATCATGGCGACCAAGCTCTTCATCAAGCCCAAGCGGGTCGAGGCGGAAACCGAGGCCTGAGGCCCCGGCCCTTCACTCCTTGGCCGGCGGCCGCGGTCGCTGCTGCACCAGCAGCTCGATCTGCAGGGCCTTGTCGCCCCGTTGCACTGAAATTTGCGCCTTCGACTTGGGCGCAAGAGCAGCCACTGCGGTGAGCAATTCACCAGGGCTGCGTACCGGCGTGCCGGCCACGCGGGTGACCACGTCGCCCGGCTTGATGCCGGCCTTCTCTGCGGGCGCATTGAGCAGCACGCCGCTGACCAGCACGCCCTCGCGCACCTTCAGCTTGAAGGCCTCGATGAACTCCTCGTTCAGCTCGCGGGTCTGCACACCAATCCAGCCGCGCGCGACCTGGCCATCACGCACCAGCGACTCCATCACCTGGCGTGCCGTGCTGACCGGGATCGCGAAGCCGATGCCGAGACTGCCACCAGAACGCGAATAGATCGCCGTGCTGATGCCCACCAGCGCGCCATCGGCATCGACCAGCGCGCCGCCAGAGTTGCCGGGGTTGATCGCCGCATCGGTCTGGATGAAGTTCTCGAAGATGTTGATGCCGAGTTCCTTGCGGCCCATGGCGCTGACGATGCCCGACGTCACCGTCTGGCCGACATTGAACGGGTTGCCGATGGCCAGCACCGTATCGCCCACCGCCAGCTCCTCGATGCGACCGAACTCGATCACCGGCAAATCGCGCAAGCCGACCCGAAGCACGGCAAGATCCGTTTCAGGGTCGGTACCCACCAGTTCGGCCTTGGCCTGGCGACCGTCGTTCAGCCGCACCTCGATGTCGGACGCGCCCTCGACGACATGGTTGTTGGTGAGCAGGTAGCCGTCCGCCGTGACGATCACGCCCGAACCCAGGCCCACCTGCGGCGAGCGCTGCACCTCGCCGCGCAGGCCTTCATGAAAACGGAACCAGGGGTCCTGCTTGTCACGCGCCGGTGCCTTGCTGGCCATGATGGTGACCACCGCCGGTGCCGCATTGCGGGCGGCAGCACGCAGGCCGTGGCCGTCTTCGCGGGAAGCACTCGCTTCACGCGGCGGATTGCTGGTGAGCTTCAGAGGTGCCGATGCGCCTAGACTCTGGCGCAGCGGTTTGAGCTCGGGACGGCGCAGCCAGTCGGGCTTGAGCGTCGCGATCACAAACAACACCGCCAATGCCACCGTCGTGGCCTGGGCGAAAATCAGCCAAAGTCTGCGCACCAAGAGCTCCCACCATGCAACGCACCGAACTCGACCGCTACCTCGGCACGCTGCTCGAGGTCGGACGCTTCAAGGATTATGGGCCGAACGGTTTGCAGGTCGAGGGCCGCAGCGAGGTCCACAAGCTGGTTTGCGGCGTCACGGCAAGCCTCGCACTGATCGAGGCGGCGATTGACGCCGGCGCAGACGCCCTGCTCGTTCACCATGGCCTGTTCTGGCGCGGCCAGGACGGCCGCGTCACCGGCTGGATGAAGCAACGGCTGCAGAAGCTGTTGTCGGCCGAGGTCAATCTGTTCGCCTTCCACCTGCCACTCGATGCGCATGCATCGCTGGGCAACAACGCGCAGCTCGGCGGGCGCTTCGGCTGGCAGGCCGATGGCCGCTTCGGCGAACAGGACCTGGGATTTGTCGGCCCGTTGGCCGAACAGACATTGACCGAACTTCAGCAACAACTGCAATTGGTGCTGGGCCGCGAACCCACCGTCGCGGCGGGGGACGGCCGCCCGCTGCGCCGCATCGCCTGGTGCACAGGCGGCGCGCAAGGCTACTTCGAAGCCGCGATCGCCGCCGGGGCCGACGTCTTCGTGACCGGCGAGATTTCCGAGCCGCAGGCGCACCTGGCAGCCGAAACCGGCGTGGCCTTCGTGGCCGCGGGCCACCACGCAACCGAGCGCTACGGCATCAAGGCGCTGGGCGAGCACCTGGCCGGCCAGTTCGGGCTGGAGCAGCAGTTCATCGACCTGCCCAATCCGGCATGAGCAGGAAGCCAATCCTGATAACGATGGGCGATGCCGCTGGCATAGGCCCGGAGATCATTGCCAAGCTCTGGGCCTCGGCGCACCCGCCCGAGGATGTCTGCGTCATCGG
This sequence comes from Paucibacter sp. JuS9, assembly GCF_044043925.2. Lineage (NCBI taxonomy): Bacteria > Pseudomonadati > Pseudomonadota > Betaproteobacteria > Burkholderiales > Sphaerotilaceae > Roseateles > Paucibacter sp. JuS9. Next base: position 418,735 of record NZ_CP194172.1, on the reverse strand, counting down.
TGACGCCGATGTGATGCGCCGAGCCATCAGGCAATTGGGCATGACGTTGCCCGTGGCTTTGCTGGACCGCCCCGATGAACCGGCACCGCCGCGCAGCCTGCCGCTCTGGCAGCCCGCTGGCCTGCCGCTTGACCTTGCAGATTGCCCGCTGGGCAACGTCGATGCCCGCGCTGGCGCCGCCGCCGCACACTGCATCGAGGCGGCCGTGCGCGCCGTGCAGGCTGGCCAGGGCCGGGCCATCGTCACTGCACCCATCCACAAGGAAGCCTTGCACGCAGCCGGCGTGCCCTACCCCGGCCACACCGAGATGCTGCAGGCGCTCGCCGCGAAGCCCGGCGAGGCACTGCCACCGGTGCGCATGATGCTGGCCAATGAAGAGCTACGCACGGTCCTGGTGACCATCCACATGTCGCTGCGCAAGGCGATCGAGGCAATCACTCTCGATTCCGTCCTGCAGACCCTGCGCATCACCGATGCAGCACTGCGCCTCTTCGGCATCGAGAAGCCGAGGATTGCTGTGGCAGGCCTCAACCCGCATGCCGGCGAAGGCGGCTTGTTCGGTGACGAGGAAATTCAATTCATCGCGCCGGCCATTCAGCAGGCAAAGAGCGAGGGCATGGCCGCCAGCGGCCCCTTCGCGCCGGACACCGTCTTCATGCGTGCCCGCCGGGGCGAGTTCGATGCGGTGGTCGCGATGGTCCACGACCATGGCCTGATCCCGGTGAAGTACCTGGGCGTGGAGCAAGGCGTCAACGTGACACTGGGCCTGCCCTTCGTGCGCACGAGCCCAGACCATGGAACGGCATTCGATATTGCCGGAAGGGGCCTTGCTGACGAGTCAAGCCTGCGTGCAGCGCTGGCCTTGGCAAGTCGCCTCAGCCGCATCTGAGTCGGCAAACATGTGGAGAGAATTTGCGTTCGCAAAAATAACTCCTTGAAGTTGCACCAATTATGGCCTTTACTGGCATCTAAATGGCAACGCTGAAGAGAACAAAAATTCTCAAGCGATACGCAGGAAGCAGGCCATTTGTTCACGCCCAGGGAGGGAACCATGACGGATAGACGCACCTTTTTAGCCGGTTCTGCCGGCATGCTTGTCGCCAGCACCGGGTTGGCAAAGGACGAGTGCAGCGGCTCGAAGCTAACACCACTTAGCAACACCCAGACTGCCAAAGCGGTGGCGGTAACCCGAAGTATTGCACCAGGAGCAAATAACCAATGGGAAGTATCCGCAGCGGTGGCCCGGGCCTTCCAGGAGAACATCGAGTCCAACATTCGTCATTTGCCCGATGACGAGCTTCGAAGGTTGCTCTCCACAATGAGCAACGCAGAACTGAACGACCTTTCGTACTTCTATCGACTAGCTACTCTGAACAGCCCGAAAGCGCCACTATTGCTGGAAGAAATCGCTGCTCGAGCGGATCTGCAAAACCTGGCAAGAGTGGGGCTGTTTTTTGGCTTCGCAGATACCTACGCCGCCACCCTCAAGGTTGCTCCGCTTAAGGCGTCCGAATTTCCCCTGGCACTGTCCCCTAACGCGATGAGCGTTACATCCCCTGTCACCGTCAGGCATGCAAAGAGTTCAGTCGGCAATGACGCTAGGCCGGCACCAACGATTGATATGACACTCAGGCAAATCTACTTGGATTTCCGAACAGCGCCCGTCGGATCGTTGTCTGTGAAAGCAGCTCTATACGAAACCGCCAGTTTTGCGGCCACGCGACTCGCTGGAACATTTGGTACTGCATACACAGTGGGCACTGGGATCAACTTCTTGTGGTCGACATATGCCCCAGATTCCTACGCCGCGTCATCCGATTTGCTGGGTCGGTCAGTTGACGCGTTCACAAGCCGCGTCTCATCACTGATGAATGGGTTCTCGCTTGACAATGTTTCTTTCTCTATCCGCCTGCAGATTGGCGCATCTCAGTTGCAGTTGTTCAACTCCGGCGCTTTTGGCGACCTTGGGTCAGGAATAGTTTTCTACCGCAATGGCGGCGACTTCAACGTCAGTAGCCCCTGGGCGGACAAGATGGACACTGGGTGCAAATAGCATGTCCACACGCCTGATCATGCTGGGCGCCAGATGGGGCCCCCTGATGCTAGGCGCGGTTGCCTGGATAGCGATGTTGCAGCCCTCAATGAGCGCCCTCAGGCCTGCAGTCGCGATACTCTGCTGTGTACTTTCCCTGCTCTTCTTCTTGGCTGAAAAAAGAGGCGCTGGGCTAGAGCAGCTGTATCCCGAAAAGCGCCTGCGGTGGCTTGCCCTGACCGTAGATTTGATAGCCGTGGCCAGCGCGACTGTGGTTATCCTCCACTAGCAACATGCTGAAGCTGGAGGTCTCGCACCAGGAGACCTCTACTTCGGCCATGAGTACTTTGGGCACACTGGGGCTTCAGGCCTTGGCGCCCAGCGCCGCCAGCTGCTTGCGGGCACGCGCCGTGGCGCGTTCCAGCAGATAGGCGTTCTCGAAGGCGCGCAGACGGCCCGATTCGCACAGACGCTTGAGCATGCGCGCGGTCATGGTAACCGTCTGCTGGTGCTTGCTGCCTTCGGTAAAGATGAAGAAGCTGCGCCCGGCGCTGATGTGGGCCAGGCGCACCTTGTGCCAGTCGTCGCCGGTCAGCATGTTGTAGGCGAAGCCCAGCTGCAGATGGTCGATCAGCAGCACGCCGGCATTCGGGTCCGGCTCATCCTCGACCGCCGGCAGGCCATCGATGCTGATGTCCACCGCCTGCAGGGGTGCCTCGGCTGCAAGATCGATATCGACCTTGCCGCTCCAGTCGACCTTGGTCTCATCCATCAGGCCGATGCGCTGCGCCTCGGCGGCGCTGAGGCGGCTGCCAAGATCGGTGTCTTCCGGCAGATCAACCGGCGATGTGGCGGCCGGCAGGTCCTTCTCTTCCGGCGGCGCGACGCCGAACACCTGGTCCAGCTGCTTGGCCAGCAGGTTGTAGTCCAGCGCCGTCAGCGCTGCGACTTTCAGGGACTCTGCATGGGCCGGCAGCAACTGGCCAAAGAAGGGCTTGCGCGCGGCCTCGGGCCACTGGATCAGGTCCAGGCCCTCGTTGAGCGTGCGCATCAGGATGGGCAGCTCGGCCAGGAAGGTCTTGCGCGCATCGCTGCCCGCCTTGGGCTGCACGCTCATCACCAGCTGGCGGCCCAGCTGGCGCAGGCGCTGCGCGCGCTCGGGTTGCTTTTCGTCGCGCGCGGCCAGCACGATGGCCTGGCTCCAGACTTGCGCCAGGAAATCGCGCAGGAAGCTGTGCATCGGCACCGGCGCCAATTGCTGCTGCAGCTGCTGCATGTAGCGCTGCTGCAGGCGCAGATCGGTTTCCTTGCGGGCCACCAGCAGCGTGGCATCGCCCTGGGCTTGCAGCGAGGCCGAAGCCTGCTGACCGATGAACTGCTCCAGCGCATCGAGCTTGGACTCATAGACGTCCATGCGATCGAAGTCGCCATTGGCCACGTCCTGCACCAGGTCGCGCACATGGCTCAGGAAGGCCTTGCCCGGGTCTTCGCTGAAGTCGTCGAAGGCGCAGGCCAGCGAGGCGATGCGATTGACGAAGCGGCGCACCGGATGTTTGCGCGTGGAGAAGAAGCTGTTGTCGCCCAGCGCCACACGCAGCACGGGCAGCTGCAGCCGGGCGATCAGGCGCGCCATCTGCGGCGGCACCTTGGGGTCGGACAGGATCTGGTCGAACAGGCTGCCAACCACGTCGATGACCATGTGGTCGAGGTTGCCGGTCGAAGCCTGGCGCAGCTCTTCGCGGTGCTGGACGATCAGATTGGGCGGCAGGCTCACGGCCATGCCGCCGCCGCCATTCCATTGCCCGTCGCCGTAGTCCTCGGCCCAGCCGCTGTTGTAGTCTCCACCGCCGCCAGCCAGGCCGCCGTGGCCACTGGGCATATGGGAGAGGCGCCGCAGCAGGTCCATCATCTGTGCATCGACGGTGCCAAATCCACCCCCGCCAACACCGCCGCCACCACGCCGGCCACCGCCCGGCATGCCGCCCAGCCCGCCGTGCATGCTGTTGCCGAATCCGCCACCGCCCCGCTGGCCGCCACCCCAATTGCCACGGCCCGACGGCCCGGCATCCGGGCCATCCAGGCCGCTTTGCTCACTGTGGCCGCTGCCCCGGGTCGAATGACCCAGCGGATCGACGCCCGCGCGCACCCGCAAGTCTTGCGGCCGCAGGCCACGGCTGCGGAACAGCTCGGCGATGTCGGCATAGCAGGCGCGCATCTCCTGCGAGAGCGCACGCGTCAATTCATCGGTGAGCACCTGGCGGACCGCCGGGTCTTCGGTGACCGAATTGACCCCGTCGAGCAGGCCCTGGGCAATCACCTCGGGGCGCAAGGGGTTGCGCTCATTGCCAGACAGATTGGCAATGTAGGAGTCGACTTCGCGCAGCTCCCATTCGCTCTGATGGCCGATGGCCATGCCGATGCGGTCGGCCTGGACCATGGACTCGAGCTGCTCGTCGCCCATCAGCGACAGCTCGGTCCAGTCTTTTTTCTTGGGCGCCGGTGCGGCCGCCATTTCGGGGCTGCGCTGGGCAGCCAGCTGCCGACGCAGGCTTTGATAGAAGTGCTGGCCGAACACGACCTGCTGCTTGCGGAACAGAAACTGCGCCGCCAGCAGTTCGTCACGGCGCTTGGTCTGGCTGGCCGACAGTGCCGACAAGCCCATGCCCTCGGCGCCACGCTCGGCGGCCTGCTCGGCAGCGGTGCGAATACGCTGGAGGGCGGCCTCCAGATGAGGGTTGAGTCTGAGGTCGGGCGGGTTCATTGGGGTCCGGCTGGGCCTTGTGGCGTACAAGCCACGTGAACGCAAGTATCACCCGATTCAAGAGGACTCACAGTCCAAGCCAGGGACGCTATGCGCCCGGCGTCGCCAAAAAGCTAACACTCCAGGCAGCGGTAACTTTCACTTACCGCCACCCCGAGGCGGGATCAGGGGTTCAGCGCTTGAGCGAGTCGCGGATCTCGCGCAGAAGCTGGATGTCTTCCGGCGTAGCTGGCGGCTCGGCCGGGGCCGGGGCCGGGGCCGGGGCGCTGTCGCGCTTCAGGCGGTTGATCTGCTTGACCATCATGAAAATGATGAAGGCCAGGATGATGAAGTTCAGCAGCACGGTCAGGAAGCTGCCATAGGCAAACAGCGGCACCCCGGCCTTGCTGAGGGCGTCAAAGGTCATCGGGCCCTTGAAGTCCGCCGGCGGGCTGGCCAGCATGATGAAGTAGTTGCTGAAATCCAGGCCGCCGACCACTCGCCCCACCAAGGGCATGATCAGGTGGTTGACCATCGAGTCGACGATCTTGCCGAAGGCGCCGCCGATGATCACACCGACCGCCAGGTCGACCACATTGCCCTTGACCGCAAACTCGCGGAACTCCGACATCACGCCCATGAGGCCTCCAGGAAAGTTGATCTTTGGCATTGTGCATGCCACAGGAGCAGGCGAATCGGGCCAAACCAGAGGTTTGTGGCTGGCTGAGGACCGAGGGCTTGACAGCATCCCTTAGAATCCCCGGCTGCCCCAGATCAGAAGTCTCGTTCGAGGACCCTCATGAGTGACCAGCAAGTGGACCAAGGCAAGCGCACCTGGCTCATCGCCACCGGTTGTGCCGGCGCCGTCGGCGGCGTTGCAACAGCCGTACCCTTCGTCAGTACCTTCACGCCTTCCGAGCGCGCGAAAGCCGCCGGTGCCGCCGTGGAAGTCGATATCAGCGACATCAAGCCCGGCGAGAAGAAGACCGTCGAATGGCGCGGCAAGCCCGTGTGGATCGTGCGCCGAACGCCCGAGCAGCTCGCGGGGCTGAAAGGCATCGATGGCCAACTGGCCGACCCGAAGTCGGAACGTACGGCCTACCCGACGCCCGAGTACGCCAAGAACGAAGCCCGCTCGATCAAGCCCGAGTTCTTCGTCGCCGTGGGCATCTGCTCGCACCTGGGCTGCTCGCCCAGCGACAAGTTCCAGACCGGCCCGCAGCCTTCGCTGCCGGACGACTGGCATGGCGGCTTCCTGTGCCCCTGCCACGGCTCGACCTTCGACCTGGCCGGCCGCGTGTTCAAGAACAAGCCGGCACCCGACAACCTCGAAGTGCCACCTCACATTTACCTGTCCGACACCAAGATCTTGATTGGTGAAGACAAAAAAGCCTGAACAGGACAGAGGTAAAAAATGGCTGAATTCAAAGAAGCTCCCGCTGGCGCCTCCATCGCCACGCAGCTGATGACCTGGGTGGACAACCGCTTCCCGGCCAGCAAGATGTACAAGGAGCACATGTCGGAGTACTACGCTCCGAAGAACTTCAACTGGTGGTACATCTTCGGCTCGCTGGCCATGCTGGTGCTGGTGATCCAGATCGTCACCGGCATCTTCCTGGTGATGCACTACAAGCCGGATGCCAACCTGGCGTTCGCCTCGGTCGAGTACATCATGCGCGATGTGCCCTGGGGCTGGCTGATCCGCTACATGCACTCGACGGGCGCCTCGGCGTTCTTCGTCGTCGTGTACCTGCACATGTTCCGTGGCCTGCTCTATGGTTCGTACCGCAAGCCGCGCGAGCTGGTCTGGATCTTCGGTTGCGGCATCTTCCTGTGCCTGATGGGCGAAGCCTTCATGGGCTATCTGCTGCCCTGGGGCCAGATGTCGTACTGGGGCGCCCAGGTGATCGTGAACCTGTTCGCCGCCGTGCCCTTCGTGGGCCCGGACCTGGCGCTGCTGATCCGCGGCGACTTCGTGGTGAGCGATGCCACCCTGAACCGCTTCTTCAGCTTCCACGTGATCGCGGTGCCGCTGATCCTGCTGGGCCTGGTGGTTGCACACATCATTGCGCTGCATGAAGTGGGCTCCAACAACCCGGACGGCGTCGAGATCAAGGGCCCGAAGGCTCCGAAGGACGCCGCCGGCCATCCGCTGGACGGCATTCCCTTCCATCCGTACTACACGGTGCACGACATCTTCGGTGTCAGCCTGTTCCTGATCGCCTTCTGCGCCATCATCTTCTTCGCGCCTGAGCTGGGTGGGTACTTCCTCGAGTACAACAACTTCATCCCGGCCGACCCGCTGAAGACGCCTGCGCACATCGCGCCTGTCTGGTACTTCACGCCGTTCTACTCGATGCTGCGCGCCACGACCGACACCATGGTCAATGTGCTGTGCGGCCTCATCGGCCTGGGTGCCGTGCTGGCTGTGCTGAAGGGCAACTTCGCCGGCAAGGGCAAGCTCGCCGTGCTGGTGGCCGCGCTCGTCGGCATCGGCCTGCTCAAGACCTTCGACGCCAAGTTCTGGGGCGTGGTGGTGATGGGCGGCGCGGTCGTGATCCTGTTCTTCCTGCCCTGGCTGGACCACAGCCCGGTCAAGTCGATCCGCTATCGCCCGACCTGGCACACCTATGTCTACACGGTGTTCGTGCTGTTCTTCCTGGTGCTGGGTTACCTCGGCATCCAGCCGCCGACCGACATAGGCACCCTGGTGGCACAGATCGGCACGCTGTTCTATTTCGGCTTCTTCCTGCTGATGCCCTGGTGGAGCAAGCTCGGGACCTTCAAGCAAGTGCCCGACCGCATTACCTTCCACGCCCACTGACAAGCCACAGCACCGGAGTTCCAAGAATGATGAAAAAGTTCATTGCTACGTTGCTGACCTCGCTGGCGCTTGGCGCCGGTCTGGTGTCCGGAGCCAAGGCTGCCGGCGGCGGCATCGAATGGGACAAGTTCCCGAAGGAAAAGATGACCGACATGGCGTCGCTGCAAAACGGCGCCAAGTTGTTCGTCAACTACTGCCTGAACTGCCACTCGGCAGCCTTCATGCGCTACAACCGCCTGCAGGACCTCGGCCTGACGGAGCTGCAGATCAAGTCGAACCTGATGTTCGCCTCCGACAAGGTCGGCGAGCTGATGAAGGTCTCGCTGGACGCCAAGCAGGCCAAGGAATGGTTCGGCGCCGTGCCGCCTGACCTGACCGTGGTGGCTCGCTCGCGCGCTGATGGTTCCAAGGGTTCGGGTGCAGACTATCTCTACACCTACCTGCGCACCTACTACCGCGACGACACCAAGGCCACCGGCTGGAACAACCTGGCTTTCCCGAGCGTGGCGATGCCGCATGCGCTGTGGGAGCTGCAAGGCCAGCGCGCTGCCAAGTTCGAGGAAGTGGCTGACCCGCATGACCACAGCAAGACCACGCATGTGTTCCGCGGCTTCGAGCAAGTGACGCCGGGCAAGCTCAACGAGCAGGAGTTCAACAGCGCCGTTGGCGACCTGGTGGCCTATCTGCAGTGGATGGGCGAGCCTGCCCAGGGCCAGCGCTTCCGCCTCGGCGTGATCGTGCTGTTGTTCCTGTCTGTCTTTACCGTGATCGCCTGGCGCCTGAACGCCGCGTTCTGGAAAGACGTCAAGTAAGAAGTAAGCTGCGGGCTCAGGGTTTGGTCCTGGGCCCCGTCACGCAGTGGGGCCGGTCTGCCGGCCACCCACTGCGTTTGTTTTTTGACCTTTTGAACTTCGGGAGCCGCCGTCATGATGGTGCTTTACTCTGGAACCACCTGCCCTTACTCGCACCGTTGCCGCTTCGTGCTGTTCGAAAAGGGCATGGACTTTGAAATCCGCGATGTGGACTTGTTTGCCAAGCCCGAAGACATCGCCCTGATGAACCCGTACAACGAAGTGCCGATCCTGGTCGAACGCGACCTGATCCTGTACGAGTCGCACATCATCAACGAGTACATAGACGAGCGTTTCCCGCATCCGCAGCTGATGCCCGGAGACCCGGTGGCCCGCGCCCGCGTGCGCCTGTTCCTGCTCAATTTCGAGAAGGAGCTGTTCGCTCACGTGAACGTGCTGGAAGGCCGTGGCACGACGGTCAAGGCGACCGACAAGCAGCTCGAGAAGGCCCGCTCGCAGATCCGCGACCGCCTGACCCAGCTCGCGCCGATCTTCCTGAAGAACAAGTACATGCTGGGCGACGACTTCTCGATGCTCGACGTGGCCATCGCTCCGCTGCTGTGGCGCCTGGACTACTACGGCATCGACATGTCCAAGAACGCCCTGCCGCTGCTGAAGTATGCCGAGCGCATCTTCTCGCGTCCGGCCTATATCGAGGCGCTGACCCCGTCCGAGAAGGTGATGCGCAAGTAAGCGCGGCAGTTTCCACATGGATTCCACGAGCGACAAAGGCGCCGGCAGCCCCAGCACGTCGACAAGGCCCTACCTGATCCGGGCCCTGCACGACTGGTGCACCGACAACGGCTTCACGCCCTACATCGCGGTCCATGTCGACCGCATGGTGCAGGTGCCGATGGAGTACGTGAGCAACAACGAGATCGTGCTGAACGTCGGCTTCGACGCCACTTCGGGTCTGGAACTGGGCAATGACTTCATCCAGTTCAAGGCCCGCTTCGGCGGCGTTGCGCGCGAGATCCTCGTGCCCGTGGACCACGTGGTGGCCATCTATGCCCGCGAGAACGGCCAGGGCATGGCCTTCCCAGCACCGAATGTGGAAGGCACGCCCGAAGCCGGGGCTCCGGCAGCTGCGGGTGCCTCACCGGCCCGCGGCAGCGTGACCTCCCTGCGCAGCCTGCGCCTGGCAAGCACGCCTGAAGCTGAAGCACCGCCGCCACCTGCAGCGGTACCTGCTCCTCAGGCCAAGCAGCCTGAAGATGCCAGCAAGCCCGAAGGCGGCGGCGATGAGCCCTCCGGCCCGGCAGGCGGCGGTCGCCCGGCGCTCAAGCGCATCAAGTAAGAAATTGGCCCAAGTCGCATTTGAGGTGGCGCACAGCCCCTACAATGCGGCTCCCGTCAAAGGGAACAGCCGGCTTAGCTCAGTTGGTAGAGCAACCGCCTTGTAAGCGGTAGGTCATCAGTTCGAATCCGATAGCCGGCACCATTTTTTCTTTCTAAATCAGTGGCTTGACGTAAATTCGTTAAGTTTGATTTAGCCGAGTGAAGCCAATTTTGGTGCACTCGATGTACCGCCACTGCACCAAAACGCCTATTTCTCCTGGGAACAATTGGTAGAAGCGGCTAAACCGTTTGGTGCAGTGAAGTGACGTTCATTGACAGCACAGCCTGAGTTCGCTAGAGTTCAGTCTGTTGTGTCGTAAAGACCCAAGGTATTGAAAGTGGCGCGCCCGGGACGGGCTGAGTGCAAATGCTTAGGAATGCGTTTGCCACCACTGAACTCGATGCCATGGCGAGCGTCACATCTTGTTAGACGCCTGGGGTCCGTTTAGCAATCAATGCCGTGAACTGCGGCCAAGCCCTGGGGTGCCTAGCTGCTGCGCTCCAACTTCCTTGCGTCATGTGGCGCGAGGACTCGTTGGAGTAGCCAATTGGCCCTATCACCCGTAAAGCGCGCTGCGGCGCGCGCAGAAATGCAATCGCAGCGCTTGCTGCCGCGTTACCTCACCGTCTACGAACTTGCTGCGCTGATCCAGCGACACGAGATCACTGTCTACGAGTGGGCGCGACATTCGCCGGATCGCGTGCCTCGCGTCACACGAATTGCTGATCGTGTCTTGTTTGATGCCCGCGACGTTCAGGCTTGGTTTGACGCGAAGAGAGCTGGCGCTCGTTCCCCCGCTGACCTTCCGCTTGGACAAGCCAAGCGAGGCCGCGGCCGGCCGACCAAGCTTGAACTGGCCAAGCGCCGGGCTCAGGAGGTTTCCCAATGAAGAAGCCCTCCTGCATCAGCATTCCTGTTGACACAGCGGCGCATGAGTACCGCGCCAGACGCGACCGAGGGCGGCGGCCGAGCGGAAGGTGGGACACAGGCAGCCGCTGGCATCCAGACGAATCTGAGCGGCAACTATGCTGCGGTCGCATTCGCACGCCGTCTCGAGCGTGGCCGAATAGCTTGCTTAAACACTGCGCTACCGCTGAACACGTTGCCAATTTGTTCAACGTTGAAGCGCTGGAACTCAAGCGCCGTGCCCGTGAATTGGACGAGGCCGACCAACTCGCGAAAGTGAGCGCGTCATGACAAAGGGCCCCAATCAACGACTCAGAGAACCCCCCAACGAGGTCAAGCGACTTCCAGCGAGCCTCGACATTCTGAGATGTATCGAAACTGATCCGCCCGAACTTGACTTCGTGCTTCCCGGCTTCCTTGCCGGCACAGTCGGCGGCCTGGTTGCAGCCGGCGGCGTCGGCAAGTCGACGCTCGCGCTGCAGGCAGCGATGGATATTGCCATCGACGTAACTGGGGCCGATCTTCTCGGGCTTGGCATCGAGAAGCATGGCCGTGTCGTCATTTTTGCTGGCGAGGATCCAGACGTAGCGCTACACCATCGAATTCGAAGCGTGGCCACCTGGCTAGCTCCCGAGGCGCGCACTGCGCTGTCGCAGGGGCTGACCATCGTGCCCTGCGTCGGCTACGGCGTCGACATCATGGATCCAGCCTGGTTTGAGGAGATCTCCCGAGTAAGCGCCGGTGCGCGCTTGGTAGTGATCGACACGCTGACTCGGTTTCATTCATTGGACGAAAACGATGCCGCGGACGCCAAGGCGGTCATGGCGGCACTGGAACGCCTGGCCAAGATCACTGGCAGTGCCGTGCTGTACCTGCACCACGTGAGCAAATCCTCCGCGATGAATGGGATGGCTGACCTGCAGCAGGCGGCGCGGGGATCGTCTGTCTTCGTTGACAACGCGAGATGGTTGGCTTTCGTCGCAGGCATGACCGCTGAGGAGGCGAAGGCTGATGCTTGGGCACACCTACACCTCACGGATGAGGACCGCCGAAGGCACGTCCGTTTCGGCGTCACAAAGCAGAATTACGCCGCCCCGATGGGGAATCGCTGGTACATGCGGTGTGAAGGGGGTGCGTTGCAGCCCTTGGAGGGCGCTACTGAAGGAAGTGGCGCTGACGTGGCGGTGAATCGCTCGAATGGGACTACGCGCGCGCCCAGAAAGGTTCGGAACACCCAACGCAGCCCCAGGGTCAGCTATGTCTAAGCGCCGTACTGTTTTCGCGCGCCACGACGCTGCACATTGCAACGCGCCAGGATTGTTCCGACCTCTCAAGAAGGGTGACTACAAGCGGCTGAAGCTGGACGTCACATACGTCTACGGGAAGACCGAGTTGCGCTTCCGGGGGCCCGAGCCCCTCGGTGGTACAGAGCTGAGGGTGCTGCAGGCAATTGTTGCCAGCGCCGGCCCCTCCACAAGGAACCTGAAAGTTGCCGCTCCAGCCGGAGACCTTGGCGAACGCTTGGCACAACGCCTGGCTTTCCTCGGCCAGGACGCCGACACTGAACTGCGAGTCGTCTCGACCACTTTGGGCGCACTAATTGCAGAAGCTGGCTACAAGAGCGATTGCAGGTCACAGCGCGAGTCGATGAGGGAATCGCTCCGAAGACTGGCAGCAGTCACCATTTTTTGCATTGAAGGCTCGCGAGAGCGTTCGATGCGTGTCTTGTCGTACGACGTGGATATGGATACCGGCGGGCTGTCAATTGCCATCAATGCCCGTCTGAGCGCTGCAGTTGCAGGCGGCGGGTACACACACATTTGCATGGATGAAGTACGAGCGCTCAAGTCGGACCCTGCGCGTGTTCTCCATCAGCGGCTTTGTGGGTACATCAACCCAGGCAAGCGCCACCTCACGGCCATTGGTGTCGACACACTCGTTGGTCATGTCTATGGCGAGCTGAAGGGCGTGGCTGCCGCCACCATCCGTCAGCGCCGCTCCACAGTGAGGGGAGCCCTGAAGGAGCTCGTAGAACTAAGCTGGGATGTTCGACCAGTCGGCACTGCGTATTCGATTGAGAGACCGACGCTGTGAGCGTTATTCCGGTCGACTGGTGGAATGCGGTGACGCAGGACGCCCCATGGAGTGCCGTGAGCGTTATTCCGGTCAAGCGTGAGCGTTATTCCGGTGGTTTGTGAGCGTTATTCCGGGGATTCGAAAACTCGACTCCAGCATTCATGCGGGTTTCCAGGCCGGGCCTCTATTAGGTCTCTACAAGACCTCTTGGAGCCGACCCATGGGCTTTACCCCTAGGTCGCCCCTGCGGGGCCCCACCCTGACCCGTCGAAATAGGCCCGCCCCGGCGGGCACAGGTATGCGCCTACGGCACACGCCCACCCAGGGGCTGGGGCATCGCCCCAGTTGCCCCTCGCCAGCCGCCGGTGCGGCTGGCTCACCCATGTTGTTAAGCAAGCTGGCGAAGGGAGGGGTTGAGATGCATTTCTGGCTCCTCATAGGTACGCAACTACGTAATTCAGCATCGAAGGAACTTCGCAAATGTTGACCCTGGTGTTTGCCAATCAAAAGGGAGGCGTCGGAAAGACGACGCTCGCTGGCCATGTCGCGGTTGCTGCTACCAGCGCAGGAGAGATGGTTGTGTTGATGGATACAGATCCGCAGGGCAGCTTGAGCGACTGGTGGAATGTCAGAGTGGCCGAGGACATCTCGTTTGCTACGGCGAGGCTTGGTGACCTGTCGTCACAGCTCCATGAGCTGGGAAGTCAGGGATACACCCTGGCGATCATCGACACACCGCCGGCTGTCACGGCGACCATTGCAACGGTCGTTGCTGCGGCCGACTTGGTGGTCATACCGACGAGACCGAGCCCCCACGACCTTCGGGCGGTCGGCCGAACCGTTGCGCTCTGTACAGGGCGGCCCATGTTCTTGATAAACGGTGCGGCAGCTCGGGCTCGCCTGACTGCTCAGGCCGCCATTGCCCTCAGCGAGCACGGTGCCGTGGCGCCGATCATCGTGCACCAGCGGACCGACTTCGCGGCAGCAATGGTCGACGGCCGCACAGCGCAAGAACTCGATGCACGTAGCAAGTGCGCCTCAGAAATGGACCAACTGTGGACCCATATCAAGAACCGATTGAAGAGCGATAAGCAATGAACAAACCTGCCACCCCGCTGAGCTCTGGTCTGATCTCGAAGGGCTCCGCGGCGCCAACATCTGTAGATCCATCACTAGCCAAATCCGCAGCCACGCAATTGGCCAAGACCGCAGTTACGTACAAGGCTATGACCGTCAAACTGGACGAGCAGAGATACCGAGCCCTCAAGACTGCTGGCCTGGACCTCGACTTAAGCTCGCAGCAAATCCTTGTTCAGGCGCTTGATCTTTGGCTCGAACGACGCGAAAGTCCTGCAGGCGGGGCTGGATCCAACACGCTGGCTCATCACCAATGAGGTGCCTACGCAGGGCCTCGCTGGCGCCGTAAGTGCAGGTGCTGGTCAGCGTTGACCGTCATGCCGGGTGGCACCGACCGTGGCACTGCTGATGACCGAAATCGGCAGCTGCCGCTTTGCAGAGGGTGCCGTCATTCACGGCCGACGTGGACGCGGCAGCAATGTGCCCATTGCGGGAGTTCGCTGGCCGCCAAATTGCTGCCGTCCGTGCCGTGCGCAATGGCGCGATCCGACGCCATCCCGTGGAAAAGACACGGCAATGTATGTGCTGGGGCTACAGGTATCTACTTGAGCGGAAACAAATCCGGAAACCGTTCTTTTATGAGTTTCTTTGTCTCTGGCGAATGGACTGGGCTGTTGTATATCCGAGTCAGGATGTCTGCTTCCTTTTGGGTAAATTTGCCGTCTCTTATGAGGCCTGAAAAGATTTCGATTACGAGACCTGCTCGATCAGCAAGATGTCCTCTTTTATCGGCAATTTGTTTATCCAGCTCGGCTTCTTCTTTAACAGCGCCCAGTTCGCTGAGCAGATCCAGTCGCACTTCATCCGGCAGGCTGCTACCGGCCGCGCGCATCGCCTGCTCGGCCAGCGCGACGGCTTGCGAATACTCCTGCTTAGACGCAATAGGATCCTTCACCTGATCCATTACCAGCCGCCGCCAAGTGATCCAGGTGAGTCTGACGAACTCACTTTCACCCAGCAAGCCCTGCGCTTGCGTGGCCACTGCCTGCAACTGCGCCAGGGCTTCGAGCGGCTTGCCGCTCTGGGCCACTTGGCGCGCGCCACTGCGCTGCTGGCGCAGAGTGACCAACTGCGGCCAGGCTTGCTGAAACCACGTCGCGGCGGCCTGGGCTTCGGCCGCATACCAGCGGTTCTGAACGAAGAGCCGGAAGTCATCCAGTAGGCCGTTCAGCAGGTCTTCTTCCTTCCTGATTTGCGCCAGGGTTTTACGGTACCAGGCTTGCGCCGTGTCTTTGTCGCCCGCCAGCAAGTAGCTGTGTCCCAGGTTCACCAGCGCCTCGAAGTTGGCCTTGTCCAGTTCCACCGCTTTCTGGCAGGCCGGCCGGGCCTCTATGGGCTTGTTGCGTGCAATCCAATGCCAGCAAATCGAGTTGTGGTCGGCACTGTTGGCGCCGGGGCGTTTCACCAAGTCGTGCGCCACGGCGAGTGCGGCCTCGTCCTTTTTCTGCAGGCGCAGCACCTTCAACCAGTTGCGCCAGTCCTCAATGCTGCTGTCACTTCGCTCGGCAATCTGCCGCGCCATGGCCTCGGCGGCGGGCCAGTCTTCGGCATCCCACGGAGTTGAGAGCTGCTTGCGCAAGTCGTTGGTGGATGGGGCTTGCGCATCACTGGGCAGGGACGCGCACAGCAGCCCAACGCCCATGAGCAGACCCACAAGCAGCGAAGCTTGCGGCGGTTTAAGAGTTGGCATCGTGACGGATGGGGTCTTCATGTTCGATTCACTGAACTACTGTTCTTACAGCCATGCACCAGCATTGCTGAACAGAGAGGCCAACGTGATTAGAGCGCAACCGTTGCCTGCAAACCGGCCCGCGGCCACCGGGAATATCTCTTGCCTGCTGCTCATCCTGAGCGCACATGAAAGCACCCGGAAGCGTGGGTGTGGGTACGTTCCTATTGAGCCGCTAACCGTGGCGATTGCTTGAAGGTAGACGGGAAGTCCGCCCAGGCCCTTGGCTGTCAGACGTTGATTCTGACGGGCTTAACTTTGCATCCAAGTGCTGTTTGGAAAGCCAGCGAACTTCGGCTTTGGGCACATTGCTGCCGGCTGCGCATGCCGCGCCGATTTCGACAACGAGCCTGCAGTGCGAGAGCGCAGCTTGTGAAAGCTGTCGCTGGACCTGAGTGCCGACCACAGCAAGTGGCAACCCCGTGCCAAAGTTGCTTAACGGCTGCTTCAGGCAGTACAGCGGACACCCGGACCGGGAACTGCTCAATGGGCGGTGTCGACAGCAACGAACTTTGAGCCACTGAAAACGAGCGGCAGCAGCCAGCCTTCACCGGACTGAGGCCTCATAGCCTGCGGACACAGACGAATTGGTCAATGGCTGCCAGTACGTGTGGTCAATACGGTCGGAATGTGCACGTAAGTGGCTGATCCGTAGAGAAAACTTCCGCCGCCAGTCTGAGGACTCCGTTTTGGCAGAAATTTTTTGCCATCAGATTATTACGTTAATCTGATGGCCAAAACGCCTTGGGACGAGGCTAGGAACGCCCACCTCACTGCCAAACCAGACTGTTGCGCCGTTACTCAGCCGCTCGTTGCCAGCTCGCCTGAACCGCTGCCTAGAAGCGCGGCATTTCCCCAGCAATGGCAGGCAGACGTTCTATCGAGGTTAGAGGCGGAAGCCCGCCGTCCCATCTCTCGTCGCGACGCGCCCCTTGAAAAGATCTGGCGTTGTTGAGTTGGTGCAAAGCAGACGTACCAATTCAGCCATAGGAAACCGTTTCAAATGTGTCAGAGCGCGTCTCTTAGGACTCCGCACAAGCGGCCGGCGGCTTCGTAGCCAACCACGTCGTGGACGGGCTGATGGCCAATCGCCAGCTTGATCCATCGAGGTGTCTGGGCATCGCAGTGCGAGTCCAGTTCACCTAGAAGTTTGTACGCATGCAAGGCGAGTCGCTCTGCAGCGTCCTCATCTTCACACTCGGCGGCACGGCCAAAAATTGAGGCTGCCATTGAGAGGGTTGACTTTGTTTCCATCGGTTGTTGATCGCTTTCTGTTGAACTTGGTGCTCGGCCATCGTTTGGGTGGTAGCCGTGCACTGAGTTATTACCTGTTCACGACCTTGTCAAGCGCGTGCGGGTTGGCTATGGCTGGCGCGCCTTTGCCAATATCAGCCAGCGGCTTCTTGATGATCGCCTGATGCTCAAGCGACTTTCAGATGCCAATTGCAGCCACGTCACCGCAGACTCCAACAATGTTGCCCGTCTATGCCGGCCAAGGATTGCCGACTTGGCAGTGCGCTGGTTTGGGCTGACCATTGCCCAGACGACTGTTTTAGGCTGATGAGAGACATTCGCGAACCAGGGCCTGCCCGGCAGCGTCCACGAAAACCGGTCACTGAGCGCCGCCGGCTCCGACAGGCTGCTTCGCCCCGGGAACCAGCCGCTCGACCGCAATGCAAGCAGCATGCTGGAGCAAGTGGCCGCCATCACTCACAGCGATAGTATCGGCGGACCAAGAACCTGCGCGCCGTGCAACTGCTCCTCGGGCATTCCAAACTGGAGTCGACCGTGCGGTACGTCGGCATCGTGGTGGATGATGCCCGTGAGATTTCCGAGCTGACCGAAATCTGATCAAGATTGCAGGAGCGACGCATCCGCCGGGCAAGCGACTTGGCGGATGCGCTGGCGAGGCGATCGGCCAGTATCGGAAAGTAGCCCGAACTGGAAGATCCGGCCAGGAGCGGAAGCTCGCTAGCGTCCGCTTACGGGTGCCCCAGCTACGCGCGCTTGTCTGCAAAGCGCCGCGCAGAGGGCTTCGCGGTTTGATCCATCGGCGATGATCGCGCGCGGATGCATCCTTCGGTGAGCCACGACCACGCGGTCCGATGCGGTCTTTCCCGGGTGTCGTACAGCAAGGAAGCTCGCACAATTGCCTCTACAGAAATACAAGATTGGGAGGGCAATGAAATACACGTTCAAGCGAAATAGCTCCATCGGCGCGATGGATGCCGAGTCGGACGAGAAGTATTTGTCCGAGTGCTTCTACGACACCGGCGACCTCAACACACTCTTGGACTGCGAGGAGCCGAGGCGCATCGTCGTCGGCCGAGTCGGCGCTGGCAAAAGCGCTTTGATACAGCGCATGAAATTGGGCACCTCGAACGCCTTCGAGGTCAAAGCCGAGGACCTATCTCTCAATCACATCGCCAACTCGGACATCATTCAGTTCTTCGAGAAGGCTGGGGTGAAGCTCGACATCTTCTATCAGCTGCTGTGGAAACATGTGTTCGTTGTTGAACTACTCCGACGCCGCTACAAGGTGACCGAGAAGGATTCCAAGTCTCACTGGAAGAGCCTGGTTGACGTCTTCTCGAAGGATCCAGCGAAAGAGCGCGCACTGCGCTACATCGAGCAGTGGGGCGACAAGTTCTGGCAGGACACCGAGCTTCGCGTTAAGGAATTTACTGCGAAATTGGAAGAGCAACTCTCAGGGGCAATTGACGCAAAGGCGTTCGGCATCTCGCTAAGCGCAAAAGGAGCCGAGAGTCTTTCCGAGGAAACGCGGGCGGAGGTGGTCCACAAGGCTCAGTCGATCGTCAATGCGAATCAAGTCAGAGAGCTTGGAGAGATTGTTTCTCTGCTGGCGGATGAGATCTTCGTCGATCCAATGAATCGATACTATCTCTTGATTGACCGTCTTGACGAGGCCTGGGTTGATGACGCTGTCCGATACAAATTGATCCGAGCGCTTATTGAAACCTGCCGTTCCTTCCAGCGTGTTCGCTCGGTAAAAATCGTCATAGCCATCCGCGAGGACTTGCTGCGTATAGTTTTCGACTCGACTCGAGATGCTGGCTTTCAGGAGGAGAAATACGAATCTCTGTTCCTGCGACTCAGATGGAAAAAGCACCAGCTCCAGGAACTAGTTGAGCTTCGTTTGAATCGACTGATCCGTGAGCAGTACACGAGCAAGCAGGTGATGTTCAATGATGTTTTCAAGACGGAAGTACGTAGAGAAAACGCCCTGGACTATCTTGTTGACCGAAGCCTTCATCGCCCTCGTGACATCATTTCTTATATCAATTGTTGTCTGGATATCAGCGAGGGCAAGGAGTATATCTCACCGTCAGCCATTCAGGACGCCGAAAAGGCGTACTCTCTGGGTCGGCTTCGCTCTCTCATTGATGAATGGCGAAGCCACTATCCCAATCTGCAGCTTGCATTTGAAATAATCCGCGGCCGACCAGGCTCATTCAAGTACTCTGAAATAACAGATCAGGATCTCAGCAAGTTCATGGAAGCGATATTCAATGATCTTGCAGGGGAGGACTTATTGAGGCGGACGATCACTGACTATGTAAATAACACGCGCACGCCTTCCAATTGCCTTATGCAAATTTTCAAGATTTTGTATGAAGTATCCGCAGTCGGCATCAAACCTCAATCCACGGACAAGGTAAGCTGGGTCCATCTAGGTGATCGCGGTATCACGGAGGGGCAATATAAGAACAGCTCAACGATTGCGATCCATAAGATGCTATGGCGTGCACTCGAGGTTTCCATTCCACCGCGGGTTACAAAGTAGCGTTGATCGTCTTTCCTACAGTTGAGCGGCAAACACGTCACGGGTTGGGAAGTTACCTTGGATGGCGCCATTGACCAGGAACATCCGCTCACCTGCCTCGAACTTGATAGGGTGGTAGTCCGCTCCGGGTCGAGTCTTGCCGGCCAAGTGCGTTAGACCTGCGTCGGCTTAACATCATGGACCGATACAGCCGCGAAGCTACAGCGAAGCTGCGCCAACCTGAACTCTCTTCCAGCCTCAAGCCAATAGCTCAGTGCCACTCCAGGTAAAATTCGATGAAAAAAGCAAAGCTGACTATATTCGTCGAGGGTCCAACAGACAAGATTATCGTGCGGTATATCCTCGATGCCGCAGGTGTATCCGAGTCAGTTGCTATTCAAGCGCACCTTGGAGTTCAAGCAGTTAGAGAGGCGATTAAGGGCTTAGACAACCGCGGCGCTGATAAATTCTTGGCCCTCATTGACGCTGATGAGATGAGTACAGCCGATTCGCGCGAGTTGGCGCTATCAAAACTCAAGCATCCACACATTCCCGTATATTGTGCAATCCCAACGATTGAGGCTTGGCTTTTTGCCGATATTGACAAGGCTCGAGATGGAGCCCGAAGCGCGCAAGCAACTAAAATTCTTGATCGAGCGCCGTTGCCAGAAAGTATTCCATACCCAAAGGTGTTGGCGGGCCATGTTTTTAAGAAAGCCC
Organism: Paucibacter sp. JuS9; assembly: GCF_044043925.2. NCBI lineage: Bacteria > Pseudomonadati > Pseudomonadota > Betaproteobacteria > Burkholderiales > Sphaerotilaceae > Roseateles > Paucibacter sp. JuS9. The sequence continues at coordinate 398,597 of NZ_CP194172.1, read as the reverse complement.
CTCCGGGCCAAGCATATTCATTTCTGCAGGGCATAGATGTTCCGAAGGCCATCGCTCGCTCGTCTTCGCTCCGTAGCTTTCTTGCCGGAGTGTTTGAGATTCTTGGCCGCCCTGCGACTGACGAAGCCCAGCAACTAACAGGCTCTGTCAATCGTGACGTGTTCGCAACTCTCTTGCGAGAGCTTCCAAGTTCAACCGTTGTTTGGAAGACTGTGGACGGCTCAACTATCGATGCAGCCCGCTTGGCAAGAGAGGTCGTGGAGGGTAGCGACCTGGGGAAACAATACATCACAGAGCTTCTTCGGATTGCTCGCGACATGATTGGACGTAAAGCTCGCTCATGACAATTGTCTTTGTCACAGCACACGATACGCAGACTGCGGCCAATTTAGCGATCGCGCAATTGATCGCCTCGCCCGGCGATATTAATATATTTGGAGCGAATGCCACGCGCGCAAACCTGCTTCAGACACTTGCCTCGGCCATAGGTCCCCAGTCGTTGTTCTGCATGTCTCATGGAAGTAGAGACGCGCTACTTGATGACGTGCGTATGGGTGCGCTACAAGCGAATGATGCGGAGCTGTTGGGGACTTGTAAAGTCTTCGCGTGGGCATGCAATACTGGTGCCAGATTAGGCCATGTCGTTGCTCAGGCTGGTGGTATCTGGTGGGGTTATGACTGCCCAATCACTGCGCCCGATGATCGACCCATGTATACCCCAATCTTTGCTGGAATATTCGCCGCAATTAAAACCGCATTTGCGGCATGCGAGGATGAGGCAAGCGTTGCCGCATTATTGCTGCATATTCAAGGCTTATGCGAAGCGGCACTGGCAGCGTTAGATCAAATGGGCGCGCAACATGATTTCGATTCTTTCTCAATCTATTCATGCTGCAATCAAATCTGGTCCCGTCTTTCGGTTTGGTTGGCTCATCAGCCAAATCCGTCTAGGCACCCAATGGCGCCCCCCCCGTTTATAGAACTCTAATCCTAGGCTTCCGCGGCAAGTGGCGCTCGCCGACGCTTAAAGGTAGTTCCCGGTTGCGCTGCGTCCCTCTCTGTCACCAGAAAAGCACGAACATATAGGCGGTCAATGCCGACGCGAGTGCTGTCTCGTAAGCGCTCTACGACTGCTGCACCCCAACGAGCGGCCATCCGTGCTATCGACCTTTAGCCAGTCCCAATGACTGCTTGATGCCATACAGCGTCCGTATAAATGGCGGCGGCCATTGCCAGCTACCGCTGCACCGCCGTCGTTCGATTGAGGTCATGGCCTGCAACCTGGTCAGAGCAAACCGCGCGGCGCCCACCAGAAGCCCTAACCGTCCTTCTGCCAGCTTGCCCAAAATGCCTGCGCAGCAGGCCGCTCCCACCGCCACCTAAGAAGCGCTACTTCATTCAAACTTGGCCAGAAGCAGCATCCCTGTCTCAGCCTCGCAACGCGCACTCGCGTATCGAATATCCGAAAAACCATTGCACCACTGGCGGCATTGGCATCTGGCCACTGAGGTGATATCTACGGAGGATGCGACTCCTATTTGCTGGCGATCCACACGCTCAATTCCGGCACATCATTGATTCCGCCCACCAGGCCGATGCCGTCGTCCTACTAGGTGACATGGAGCCCACCAGGCCGTTGCACGAGGAATTGGCGCCACTGCTCGAGCGCAAGGTGCCTGTCTGGTTCATCCACGGCAACCACGACGCTGATAGCGATGAGCTCTGGATGCGGGTGTGGGGTAGCGAGCTCGCCGAGCAGAACATTCACGGCCGCGTCATTGAGCTGGCCGATGGCACGCGCTTGGCCGGTCTAGGTGGCGTCTTCCGTGAGGCTGTTTGGTACCCGGATCCGGCTGCCGCTCGAGGCGGCGAGCCGGCCTTCCGAAGCCGCGAGGCACATGCCAAGGCGACGCCGCGCCAGGACCGCTGGGGCGGCGGTCCGCACCGCCGGCACTGGGGCACGATTTACCCGAGCGAGGTCGACCACCTGGCCGATCTGCGAGCAGACATCCTGGTCACGCACGAGGCCGGCGGCTACCACCCGAACGGCTTCTCGATCCTCGACACCCTCGCCCAGCAGCTGGGAGTAATGGTCACCGTCCATGGCCACCATCACGACGCACTCAACAGCTCGGCTCGCTGGCAGGCGCAGGGATTCAAGTCCTTCGGCGTGGGCCTGCGTGGCTTGTCAATGCTGGACACAACGGACTGGACCTGGTCCATCGTCCGACCTGGCGAGCTCGACCAGGCACGCGCAGGGAGATCAATGTGATGGACAAGCCGGATCCGTTTGTCAGTCCATATTTTGGCCCCTGGGACCCATCCATCAAGCGCCTGGCTGAGGCGCACCCGCTGCTATTCCGAAACAAGCCTCCAAAGATTTGGAGCGACCTCGCTGCAGGTTGGTACCAGGTCGTCGATCAGCTCTGCGATCAGATCGAGACGACGTTGCCGCCTAGTGAGCTTCGAAAGCTCCAATTTACGCAGCTCAAGGAGAAATTTGGGACGCTGCGGATCCACCTCGAGTACCGCGGCAGCTACGACTCCCCCACCTGGTCCACTGTCCGCGAGCTGATCGACGCAGCCCAGCACGTTGCTGACAAGACCTGCCAGGACTGTGGTGCTCTGGCCGAGCTGCGGCAGCACGGCGGGTGGTACTTGACGTTGTGCGACGAGCACTTCGCACAGCGGACGTCGAAATGAAAATCCAGCTCGCGTCCGATTTGCATCTGGAATTTCAGCGGCCGAGAACGCCAGCTCGCATCATCGAGCCATCACCAGGTGCCGACCTCCTCGTCTTGGCCGGCGACATCGGCCAAGGCACCAAAGCCATCGAAGCGTTTGCCGATTGGCCGGTTCCGGTGGTCTATATCGCCGGAAACCATGAGTTTTATGGCCACAACTGGGAGCGCACTCGCGCCGAGTTGCGCGAAGCCGCCGCCGGAACCAACATCACCTTCCTCGACAACGACCAAGTCGAGTTTGGCGGCGTGCGATTTCTTGGCGCCACACTGTGGACCGATTTCAAGGTTCCTGGTCGATCCCAAGCGGACTCGATGCGGGAAGTCGGTGTCAGCTTGAATGACTACTTTCAGATTCGGACAAGAGATCGACAGCTGCTCAGCACTGCGGACACCCTGATCGATCACCTGGCATCACGCACTTGGCTCGAGGATGAACTTGCAAAGCCATGGGCAGGCAAGACGGTGGTCGTCTCGCACCATGCACCTCATCGGATGAGCATCCATCCGCGGTACACCAGCAGTCGCATCAACGGCGCCTTCGCTAGCGACTTGACTGAGCTGCTGAGGCAGGCTGACCTATGGGTGCATGGACATGTGCACGACAGCTTTGACTACAAGGTTGCTGGCTGCCGAGTTGTTGCGAACCCTGCCGGCTATTGGCATTCGTATCACGGTCAAGAAAACCAGAAGTTCGATCCTGCCTTGGTCTTGGAAATCGAAAATCGATGATCGTATTTTTGGACATTGACGGCGTGCTGCACCCAGTTGGCGCCAGCGTTGACCGTTTTTTTGAGCACGACAAGTTGCTGGCCTCATGGCTGCGCGAGCAGCCTTGCATTCAGCTGGTCATCTCGAGCAGCTGGCGAGAGACCCACGGACTCGACGAACTCAGAGAAATGTTGTTTCACTTCGAGCCCAACCTCAAGGCGCGGGTGATCGGCGTGACTCCGATGTCAATGGGCTCTGGCGTCGACGCGGAACGGTCTTCCGAGTGCAAGGCCTGGCTGATGGACAACGGCCACGAACAGTCGGCCTGGATCGCGCTCGATGACGACCAGGACCTGTTTGACCAGGCGGTGAGAAGGGACCACCTGGTGCTGTGCGATCAAGCGACCGGTCTTGATCGAGCGCGGCTTTCTCTTGCCTGGCAGAAACTGCGACGCCAGCAGAGAGAACGGTCGCAGCCATCGCAACGCCGGAGATACCGGTCGGCCAATCCACCGATCCACGAGATCAGCGTCGAGGAAGAGGCCGAGATCGTCGCGACGATTGATCGAGCTCGGCAAGCCGAGGCGGCGGCGGCCGGAGATGCCGTCGCCGCTGCAGCTGCGAGGCGAGAGCAGTGGCGGGCGCTACCGGCCGATCAGAGGTGGGCGGCGACGGTGTTCCTCGACATCGACGAGGTCCTGTGCGTTGACCAGCCGTTTGCTGCCTCCTCGCTGCACAAGGCCTTTGCCGATGGCCTGGTGCCAGAGCCTGAATTTTTCGATGCACTCTTCTCGCGGGCGGCGCGGGAGGCACTCGAGAATGTCCACGATCAATTCCATGGCCGCGTTCGCTACGTAATCAGCAGCAGCTGGCGCGAGCATTTCACGCGCGCGCAGATCGAGTTGGTCCTGCGAAAGACCGGCTTTGACTTTGTGGCAGATGGCCTTCACCCGGGCCCGGCTTGGAGGTGCTACCAGGCCGCTTTCACCGGCGACAGACAAATGGACATCGAGTCATGGCTCGAGCACTTTCATTGCGGGGAGCCATTCGTCGTTCTCGATGACAAGCACAGTGGTGGACCTCTAAGGTTTCATCGTCACTTCGTCCTGGGCGAGGTGCTTTACGGCCGCGTGGTGCTTTGCCAGCCTGGCGTCGGGCTGACCATGGACCACGTCGGCGAAATCTTCGTGGCACTCGGGAGGCCGGCATGAGCTTGCCAACGTGGACGGTCACAACCGACATCGTTGAGGCCGGCATACGCCGTCGTGGACTTCTGATCGGGCGCTTCGAGCTTGAGGAAATTGCGCCGAAGGAATTCACCAAGCTGGTTGGACTGCAGGCCCAAGCGGTGGTGAGCGGTCTCAGCTGGTCGGAGGTATCTGAATTTTTGCTTTCGCATGAGGCCTGGAATGCACTTACGTGCGAGGACTTCGTTCGAGGCGGAAAGATCTTTGCAGTTGCTCGAGTCGACATCCCGGAGCCACAAATTGAAACGTAGCCAGAAGCTGTCGATCACGACCAGGTTGAAACGCCGGCAGGACGGCACCCAGGAGGTCGTGGTGCCAGAAGGCCTTTCACAGTGGCGTCTTGGCCAGAGGATTTGGTTTCAGGTAGTGAACGGTGGCATTGAGATCACGGCGAGGCCGAAGGGCCCAGGGGTGCTCGCCGCCACAGCAGCCGAGTACGCCGCGGCTTGCGGTCGCTGCTCAGGGATCGCATCCGATGAATCAGGCATACAGCCGGCGCCACGCGTACTGGAACTTACGCGTCATCGAGTTCGGATCGGGCGAGGACACGTGGAGCGCAGTCCACGAGGTGCACTACGAGGCAGATGGCAGCCTGAAAGGCTATTCGGCGAACCCAGCCATGTTGATGTGGACAGCTGACGACGAGCCTGGTGCTCCGCAGCGCTGCCTCGCCAAGTTTCAGCGCGCACTGGCTGAGCCTGCAATCAAGGCCGCGGAGTTCGAGCGGTGAAGGGACGCGGGGAACTGGTGCTCTACCTCGACCTGGATGGCGTCGTGCACCACCATGCGGTGTACCAGGACCGACGCCGGGGCATCTACATGAGTCCCACGGAGGCGCCTGGTCGGCGCCTATTTGAGTGGGCCGATCTCCTAGTCGAGCTCTTGCGACCATACCCCAGCATCGGGTTGGTGCTCAGCAGCAGCTGGTGCCGCCGGCCTGGCTACGCACGCACGCTCAAGCTGCTGCCGTCGGAATTGCGTGCGAGGTTTGTTGGTGGCACCTTCCATCGCTCTGTCCACGGCGCCGATCAGGGCGCAGAGCTGGAGTTCGCATCGCTGCCTCGAGGCGTTCAGATCGCCCGCGACGTTGCCCGCCGGCGGCCGCGAGGTTGGCTGGCGCTCGACGATGACGGCATTGGCTGGCCTGACGAACACCGCGTCCATCTGCTGTTGTGCGATGGCCGAGTAGGGATTTCGGCTCCCGCGACGCAAAACGAGCTGCTGCGACGGATGTCGAACATGGTGAATCCGATTCGAGACCATGAGCCGGACGCGATCATCGACATGTTCGACTCACTAGACGGACCGGATCAAGTGGCCGAGGACCTGAGCGATCCAGCGGTTGCCGCTCGCTGCCAGGCGGCCGAGGACAAATGGCGCGTCGCATTTCCAACCATGTTTCAAGTCGTACGCAGCGGTGACCTGCACGAATTAGCCTCCAACGTGTTCGAAACTGTTGACGAGGCCGAGGCCTGGCTTCGTCGGCCTCATCCACTGCTGGATGGCCAGGCACCTCTCGAGGTCGCGGCAACTGCCGCTGGCAAGCAGCGAGTGATCGATATGCTGGTCGCGATCAAATTTGGCGGGGTCTGCTAGTCGTGATGGATTTCCATGACCCCAGCCAAGAATCGAGCTCGCTTAGCCTGGGCCCGTGTTGTCCGTCCGCGCAACTGCAGCCCAGGCGCGCTCAGCAAGATCATTCAGCTGCTCGTCGGTCGACTCGAACGTCGGATCGAGGAGGTTGGGTATTCGGCCGCAAATCTCGACCACATCAGCCCAGGTCAAGCCAGTGTTTGGGTCGACCAGATACAGCTGGCGGCAGCCATCGGCATAGCGGTCCGGGTCGTCGTCGAGCGCAAGCCATGATGAGTCCGATGCTCCGTTACCAGCAAGCCAGGCAAGCACCTCACGATGATGGCCTGGCAGTCGGACGTCACCGGCGCCGATGGGAATCATCGGTGTCGCGCCAACTACCCGGTCCTGCAGATCAGTAGGGAAGATCGCCTGCATCGCTTCCACACACGTGAATTCACGGAATGAAGAGGACACGACGACCCGTGCATGTGGCCGTCGTTGGAGGACCTCGGCCAGCACATACATGCTGGCCCAGCGGTGCTCCGGTCTAGTAATTGCTGGATGCAGCACGCCATCGAAGTCCAGGAATATGTAGAAGTGCATCCACGATGGATAGCACGCCGACGCCAGGCCGCCAAGGAAAAACTCGATAGTCGGAAGGCATCAAATTCGACGGCCCAACGGCGCCCCGATCAGGCCTAGCCGGCATCGATGGTGTTTTGGATATCTCTCCAATTTGCGGTTGGAAATTTGGCCCTTGGTGGTAAATCGCATGCTTATGGCCAAAAAGCATGCGTTTTTGGGGCGCTGGCTTCCTGCAACTCATCCGCTTTGCCGCATTTTTGAGCAGGCGGCTTCCTGTAGTTCATCCGCTTCGAGCTCGTCCGCCACTTCCTAGCGGCGGCGCTCAGTGAATCAAATATCTGGTGTGCAGCGATTTGGGCCCAAACAGGCCTCAAGTGCCGCTTCTTGGTCGGCTAGGACGCGATACGGATGTCGCCGCCGCCTTCGTTCTCACATTGCCAGGCCGCCGTCCTGTAGCTCATCACATTGACCCAGGCGGCCTTGTTGTATGCCATCACATTTAGGGGGGCGCCGCATACGCTCTTTAAAGGACCCTTCAGAGGGGCGTCCCTGTCGCCTTGAGCTGCATCCCGCTCAAGACCATTGCCCAATTTGTGGCGACAGCCCGGAAGGTTGTCGTCTTCCCCGCTTCGAGGATGAATGGCTTCGCCTCATAGCCCAGGGTCGATACGTTGTTGGGGGCGCCAAATTCTGTCGCAAGGATCACGTCATTCGTAATGTTGCGCGGATTCATGGGGGCCCCATCCTGATACACATCCAACCTGAACCTAGGCCCACCAGCCTCGATAGTGCTTGTTTGCGATGCGATCAACCGCACTTCTCGGCGGTATGGTTTGGCCGGCATCGTCAAGGACAGTTCATTGGTGCCGCCTGGCCAAATGGTCTCATTGACGTCTGGTGCGGGCTTTGGAGGGGGCGGCTGGATGATGATTGGTGGGCGATACACAGGCACCAGGAACTCGTCGCTCACCATGCCACCGCCGGCGACTCGTCCAAAGACGTTCCCAGATATCACCTGATTGCCAGATGTCCGCCTCAGCTGAATGATGGCCTCGCCGGAAAATGGATTCGCCGCGAACGCGCCGATGCTGACCAGGTGCTCTGCAGGCACAACGAGCGTCGGATCCGACATCTGGCCGTTCCCTCCCTCAGGGAAGTAGGTGACCCTGATCTGGCAGCCGAACTCGGTTTGGTTCTCGACACAGCAGGCAATGCCAACTTCGTTCGTCCGGCAGCATTCCAAGAATGCAGCGAGCTGGGCTGTGCTGACAAACGAGCGGTAGTAGGCTGACGAGCGTGACACATTGATCTCGCGATGCATCAGCTCGAATCGAGCGCGACGCATCTCTTTGAATTCATCCCAGTTGCCGGTGAAGTAGTCGGGAACTGTCGCGCTGGCCTGCTGCTTCTTGACCTCGTAGTTCGACTCGTTGACGAGTTCGAGGAAAGATAGCTTGTACTCTTCGTCGACTGTCAGCATTTCGACCTGCGGGCGGAGCGCAGCAGAGCACTCAATTGGACTAGCCATGGTCACCTTTCAGATGCAACCGCGATCAACTGAGGTGGCATCGTTGAGCTCGCGATTCGACCCCTCGATGCCCGGCGGACATAGGTGCCGCAACTTGGCAGAGCATGTCGGCGCCCAGGTGCAGTGGCATCATCAATATTGTTGACATGACCTGACCTGCCCTCTTCCGCCATCAAATGGCTGCGACCAGTGAAGGAGGATTCCTTCTGCACGAGGGCTCAGCCCGACCCTATCCGACACCGGTGCTGAGGCAGGCCTTAAGACTTTCGTCGTTCGACCAGGTCGGCTGCAGTCGCAATGTCTTGCGGACACATTACGCGTCTATGCCCGGGCCCGCCATTCGTGCATGGAATTCGATAGAGAAAGGACATCGAACTCGATGGCCATTCAGTGCGCCGCATCTACTCACCGTGCGCCACCTCAGCACGGCGGAACGCCCCACTCTGGCGATCATCTGACAACATGCTTGATCGGATTTCGCCCAGTTGAACATCAGTTGAGCATCAATTGATGTCCAGTTGGTGTTCAGTTGGACATCAACTGGACATCGCCGCTCGACATCTTGGTGTGTAGGCGTGCCCAAGATCCAGCTAGACATCAATTGATGCTCAACTGATGCTCAGTTGATGTCTAACTGGACAACATCTGGCGGTCAGCGCTGGCTTGCTGACGAGCCTTAGAACTTTTCTGCCAGCCTGCCAGTTCCAGCCCGGGAGGGCATGAATCTCACGCGCTCAAGTTCGAAACCTCAGCGCGTCTAGTTCTCCAGATGCATGCCTCGTTGTGATGCGTTCGTCACCATCAGCTTGGGCAATTTCAAATTCTTTTGCTGATTCCTTGACGAAAAAAAAGCATGTGATATCTCAAGGATGGAAGGGGCCGGGGAACACGGAGCAAGAGCCAACTCCACTGCGTGAAGTTTCGGCCTGCGGCCGTCTTGCCAGGGTTGCACCCTGGACCCTGCTCGCGGCCTCCGGCCACTGCGCAAACTGATATCGGAGATTTTTGATGGGAAAACGAGGACCTAAGCCGCTACCACCGCACCGTCAGCGAAAGCATCGAATTGGCGTCTGGCTGAATGCAGTCGAGCTCAAGGATCTTGCGGACCGCCTGGGTCAGCCGGACCTCGTCGACCTTGTCACGCAGGGAGGCGCCAACGCGAGAAAGGGCGAGAAGCGAGCCTCCGAATACATGCGAACCATGTCATTCGGCCGCAAGGTGAAGCTCTCGGTTCCGTCGGTCAATCGGGAGGCATTGGCCGTGCTCGGTCGCCTAGCAAGCAACGTGAATCAGACCACCAAGTCAATCAACTCAGGCAGCTTGAATCCAGACCACCGAGAAGTTCTGGACGGCATCATCGGCGACATAGCGCAGGCTCGAGCTGCCGTGTTGGGAATTCGACCATTGGAGGCACCCGCCCAGCCGGACATGGAGGAGATGCCGCTTCTCGATCTTGACGACTTCGCCTCGATGTTCAAGTGATGTGGACTCGACGCTCAACCGATCACTGCGAGTCTGAGGCCCGCCAATGAAAGCCATGCAAAACGTTCGTCGGGGCAATGATTTTCGCGGAGTCGTCCGCTACGTTTTCAAGAACAAGAATGCACGGCACTTGTGCAACAGCGATGCCTTTGGCGCTCGCAATCAGAGGGAAATGGTTCGGGAGTTCGATGCCGCCTACGTTCTGCGACCGGACTGCAAGACCCCAGTTTGGCACCAGGCCCTTCGGCTGCCTGCTGGCGAGTACATGAGCGACGAGCGGCTCGAGGCCTTTGCACGCGACTACCTGCAGCGCATGGGCTTTCGCGATGGGCTAATGCAATGGACGGCCGTCATTCACGATGAACCAGAAGGCCTTCACCTCCACATTGTCGCGAGCCGAGTCGCCCTAGATGGACAGCTCTGGTATGGACGGAATGCGAACTTCAATACGACCAAAATTGTCGCGGACATGGAGATCGAGTACGGTTTGTCGATCTCAAGAAGCCCGTCATTCATTGCAGTAGTGGGTCCAGACGGCGAAGTCACCTACAAACTTGCCGATAGCGAGCCGCGGACCCGTAAGGCCAGCACCAAGGAGCGTCAGCGCATCGAGCGTATCAACAACAAGCTCGCCAAAGCCGGTCTGGATCCTATCGACCCACGCGGCGAGTTGCAGAAGGTATTGGCTCTTGCCCGCTCAAAGGGAGAGCTTGGCGGCCTCGGCGCGTTCCTCAAGGTTGTCGAGGACGCTGGCATCATCGTCCACGCCAGCATTGCCGGCCAGGACAGGGACAGAGTGCAAGGTCTGTCCTTCTCGACACCCGACGGCAGCCGTTTCGCGGCCTCGGACATCGGCCGTATTTACAGCTGGCCGCGGCTGTCCAAAGACATTGGCTACCAGCCAGAGGATCTCCACCTGCTGAAGAAGCGCAGCGACCGCGACCGCGACCGCGTCAAGGACGCCACTGCCGCTGTGGCCTCGGTGCCGAAATCACATCCGGTGGCGCCTATCCATCCGGTGTTGGTGGAGTCAGCGCTCGAGATCAAGGTAGTCGACGTTGAAGTCGTCGTCCTCGCTCCACTGAAGACCCAAACCATTGCCGAAGCGCTTGGCCTTGCATCGGTCATGGATCTAGCTCCACAGGCACCAGCCAAGAGAGCATCTGATGCGACTTTCGCCAGGAGGGCTGCAGAGGAACTCCTTAGGTGGATGACGAACCAGCGTCAACGCGCCGCTAAGACTCTCTCAACCACTACTAGCGCCGTCGGCGCCCCCAACTATGTCAAGCACCCACAACAGCTCTCAGCCTACGCCCGTGTTCACGCCAGTGGAAGCTCTTCTCTCACTACCATTGCGGCCGCTGGTGGCCGCACTATCACCGGACAAGCAACCCTTGACAGTCTGCGTACGTTGCCCTCTGGCGCTTTGGTACTCGACACAAGTCGAGGATCGCAGCAAGGTGCAGGCCTATTGCCGCGCGATGCAGCTCCTGACCTGGTCGCCAAGCAGCGAGCATCAGCTGACGGACTGCGACGAGCTCCGGCTGGCACTGGAGCTGTCGAAAGAGTCCCAAGCCTGAAACCTGGGTTGCTCAGCCGTGGAGCCAGCGTACCGGCAGATGCTGTGATGAATGCGCCAATGCCCGGAGTGCTCAAGTCTCAGACGCCGTCGGATCCGCCAAAGCCGTTGCAGAAGGTCGGGTCCGCGGAGGAACTCGCCATGGCGAGCACGTTGAACCAAGCCACGCTGATGCACCAGGCTGAGTTCCAACGCCGACTGGGCAAGATCTTGGCCTCGTTGCGCGAGCGCGTGACTTCAGGCGGCGGAGATGTGGTGTACCTGCAGGCCGCGGCTGCGTTCTTACAGCGCGAGCGCGCCGAGGGCCGCGAGCCCGATCTGGTGGCATGGCGCGAATTCGACAGGACCGCAGGATCGAACGCGATGGCACTGGCGCACTTGCCGGACCGGGCTGGTGAGGCGCTCTCGCGGCTGTCGCCGGCCGCCTTGCGGAGCCCGGCCGCAATGCAGAAACAAGTGGCAGCGGAAGCGACAGCAGGTATGGAGATGGAAGTGGTGATCGAAGCCTACGGCCGCGACATCATGGAGAAGCGACGAAGTGCGCGCGATGCCTCCACCGAGGCGCAGCGTAGCAAGCGGAACCGGAGGTAGCGTCGTGGATGACCCGCACCACCGGGCCAGCGCCTGCAAGCTGCAAACCATCGGCTTGCACGGCGCTGAGTGCTACCTCGGAACGACGCGGCGAGGCCGGCAAACAGAATGGGCTTCAATGCGTTTGTTCATCGTCCCAAGACAGTGTGCGTCGTTCCTCCCTGAGTGGCGCCCGTGCCGCGAGCTATGCACATAAACATGCCTGGTTGCACTACGTCGGATCCGACCCGACGCCGTAGCGGTGCTTGCGTAGCTCGATGCCAGCTTCAGCCCGCTGGCGTTCGCTGAGGATCATCTGGTCAAGGCTGTCGATGAGCCAGACGGCGAAGGCCTGTACGCGTGGGCTCTCGTCGTTCTTCCAGGCAGCAATTTCGGCGCGTTTGGCCTGATAGGCCTCGAGCATGCCGAACTCGCCCCGCACGACACCGGTGCTTTCTATCGCTGCAGCCACCTCGCCCCAGGCTGAGGACCGCTCCGGGACCACCTTGATGATCTCCTTGCAGATGTCGAGGACCGGCACGTCGCCGGCGTAGGTGCGCACAACACCGATCACGAAATCAATGTCCGTCGGATGCCCCGTCTTGCTGAAGGACAGCAGCTCGGCCTGCAAGGCCGCGTTGAAGTCAGGAAACACCGCCTTGATGAGGCGCGCGCCGCCGTAGTACGGGAACATGCCTGCGTCGTCAGACGTGAACTCCGCCCTAACGGCGCGCAGCAACTCGCCGGGCAGCGTCGACAGCAGCTTGTCCACCCTGTGCAAGTTGTATGGAATGGCCTCGAAGCGGGCCTCGTCGCCGTCGGTGAGGCTCGGATCATCCTCGAGCTCCCGCTCTGTGCGCACGCGGGTCATCATGAAGTTCAGCACCGCCTTGGGATCGGTCTTGCCGATGGCGGACAGCACTTCCTCAGTCTCATATCCGATCTTCCTGACCGATACGATACTGGCCAGCACCTCGGCGCGCTCTTCAGCATCCATGGCCTCGACCAGCTTGCTGATATCCCGGCTGAACCAGACCACGTTGACCCAGCGCGGATCGTTGCGAGCTGTCACCAACCGCATCCCCTTCTGGAAGATGCCCTTGGCTTCTGCTTGGCCGAGGCTGAATTGGCGAGCGGCAATGCCCATCGACTCAACGATAGCGGCCGTACCTTCCGAGTCATCTGCTTTCGCGGCCTCATCCATGATCTCGGCCAACAGCTCTAAGCGTGGGCGCTCATCGACATTCAAGGATTTGGCAATCGTAGAAAGCTTGGACCGGTCGACGGCCATCCAACCTTTCACTAGAGTCAGTGCGTCTAGCGCGCGGTCGCTCTCCCACAGGCCACGCAGCAATGCAATCTCAAAGGGCTGCATCCGGCCTTCATCGTTCTGCAGCAGGTCCAGCGCCATGGCTGGCATCCGCCGCGCCAGTGACCTCAGGAAATCGTAGAAGAACGGAAACATAGCTAGGTCGTCGGACCGAGTCTTGGCGAACTCCAGAATGCGCGCTCGCCACTTTGGGTATGTTTCCGGTGTGATCTCTTGCAAGTACCGCTCGGAAGCGGCGCGCCTAGTCTTGTCACTGTTCTCCCAGTCGGTCTGGGAACTCTTGAGTTCCTCCCAGACGCCATGGATGCCTTCGAAGCCGATCAGGTCCTTGTAAATCGTGTATTCGCTGAGCTGGGAGATCGCGTCTCGAATCTCTAGAGCCGCCGCCGCAATCGGCTGCGAAGCCGCGTGATAGAAATTCCAATAGGCATCGTGCTCAATGGACTGGACCAACTGCAGTTCCTGCGATGCGACTTGGTCCCGAAGGAAGTTCAGGACCTCGACGGCATTGCGCTCAAACATCTCAGAGGTCCGGACATCGCTGCTTGGACGCTCGCGGCGTGTTGCTGACCCAAATGTCTGCAACACGCGCTTGCGGTGTGGCACATCCTCGCTCAGCAGGAACATCCGCTTGAGCAGAGCGATGGCGGCGTCTCGCATCTCGGCGACGCCTCCTCCTGCCGGCACGCCACCACGGCTGATGTTCACCGCGTTGTAGGTCCAAGTGTGGCCTTCGATCGCGGGCGACAGTACGTTCCGGAGCATGCTTAGCGCGATGCCCCCGTTGGCGAGGAGCGGTCCATCCTCCATCCTAGCGAAGTACTCGACGATCTCCTGCTGCGGCCGCGCGCCCAATGGCGGAGTGCCGTAGAACAGGTTCAGGTCGAAAGTGGCCAGCGATTCCAGCGCGCGCTCCGCCTTGTTGCGAGTGTCAGAGTCCTTGGAGCGCGCGATCTCCAACAGGAAGTCCATCAGCGCATCAATGTGGATGTAGCGAACGGCATGCGGAACGTCGACCGCTTCGCGGATCAGTTGCTCGGCTGAGCGGTACCTTCGATGGCTGGCGGCTACCGGCTCGCCACCCCATGTCAGCTCCCGCTGCTGCACCGAGCGAACGAAGGCGGTCAGCATGGGAAGGACGCGGTAGCTGAAACGAGTGGCCAGGACGGCCAGAATCTTTAATGCTGCGGTGAGGTCGTCGTACTCGGTGCTGGTGTTTAGAACCCCTTCAACCCGGTCCATTTCGGTCAGCAGCTTTCCTTCGACCGCCGGCGATGGGTCAGTCACAAGGTTGGCGAGAGCTGCAAGGCGGAGATCGAAGTCCATAGTCAGATCAACCTCATCAGCAGCGCGCGCACCGCGGGTTCGGCCGCCATGCTCTGAGCCAACTGGACGTTTGTCGGCAGAAGCCGATTGCCAACCTCCCTGAACACGCCCCATGCCACCAGCGTGTTGGCCATCAGTTCCGCCTTCGCCCTGTCGACCTCCAGGCTCTCAAGCGTCGAGAACAGCTTTTCCTTGTCGGGGTTGTTCAAAGCCTCGTTCATGCCGATCAGGACAACGTCGAAGTTCTTGAAGGAATCGGCACGCAGCCTGTCCAGTGTCGACAGTGCAGGCTCCAACTCGCCTTCTGTCGGAGACGCTGTTCCTGGATCGACTGCGGGACCGGCCGGGCGGATCGGCACGACGGCGGTTGCTTCCTCGATCGCCTGGTCCAACAGATCGATCCGCTTGAACACTTCGAAGCCCGCATCCTGCAGCGCCTGCTCGAATCGAGCATCCTTGACCAGAACGCAGTGGCGCCCCGGCCTGACCTTTAGGTCCAGGGCGGCCTCAAAGATCCAGGAATCCGGGATGTGCTTGCGCTCAGGCTCACGGTCCGAGGCCGGCCTGAACGGCGGCATGCCATGCATGTACCGTTCAAAGGCCTGCCGTGCGTGTTCGGGCGTGAATGGCAGGATCTCCACTTTCCTGTCTTCCAGGTACTTCCGAAAAACCGCCCGTGAGTTGCGATCAACGTCTTCGCGCGTCGGCAGATCCACGCTCGTCGGGATGGGGATGCCCTGCAGCAGCATGCTCAGCGGTGATTCCGCCATCTTCAACAGCGCACCGCGCGCCTGCTCGGCATGCGCGTTGAACTCGTAAAGCATTTGCGTGCGCCGCTCTTCTAGCACCACTTCAGGGATGTAGAGCTTCATCGTGCCCTGATTCACGCGCCTGAGCAGCCTGTCGAAGAGGCTGGACGGAAACTGCGCCGGTCTCAGGACGCTCGTGTCAAGGATGACGTGGAAGATAGGCATGGGCATATGCAGCGCCTCGCGGCGCGCCAGCGCCCATCAGGTCAGCAAGGATTTTAGGGTGAAGCACCGCGGCCGCCACGTTGCCGCGCGCTGGTCATCGCAACTCGACGGCTAGCGGCGTGTCCTTGTCCCTGTAGATCCATAAATCGCACGAAACATGACTTCGACCGCCCTCGTTGCGTCAACTTCAAGCGCAGCCTGGTTGGCGCCGATGTCTCCTCCTCCAACTCTCCAGACCTGAGAGACCGTCCCCGGTTCGCTGGCGTGAACCAGTTCGTTCCGCAAGGAGCGAAGCCATTGAAGGTCAGCGTCATCAGCGAATAGCTGCTGCGCTGAGGCCGAATAGTCGTTAGAAGTGACCTGGCGAGCTTGTGCTTCGACAGCAGAGCAGGCGAGCACGATGACCGACAGCCAGGCTCCGGCGCAGTAGGCGAGTCGGAGGTCGACCTCGAGGAGTAGCGAATGACTGCTGATGACCTGGCCGTTCCGCAGGGGGCCGCCAGCCAGTGCGGCATTCGAGAAGCGGCCGCTTCGAACGGCTGCGATCTCCTCGGGCCTTGGAGTCGAACTTGTATTCATGCTTGTGGATTTGCGTCTGACGCCGCGGCAGGTTTCGACCCTGTCTGGCAACAAGACCTTCTGCCCCGTCCGGATGCTTATCTGAGGCTAGCGCAGGAACTTGGCATCTCACGCCATCGCTGCCATATCGGTCTCATGGAACTCGAGGACTGCAGGCGGGTCGGACAGATCGTCTGGGAGCGGTTTGGAGTTATTTCAGGCTAATGGTCCCTGACTCGGGCGTTCGAACTTCAGCTCTTTCCCATCTCAGAAGCCAAAGGCGATTGGCGCCTCCAGATCCACTGGCTGAAGGTTGAACGCGTCAGGCTCCTGCGCCCAAACCGTCCTGCCGGCAACCAGCGACATGTCAACCCGTACCCCGACACTTCGCAATGCTGCCGCGCACGCTCGCAAGTGACCCCCAGTTGTATTGACGTCGTCGACCAGCACGACTCTAGAGTTTGGGGTGACGAGACGGGGATCGTCGACCGTCAGATTCGCTCGCAGGACTTCGGCATTCCGAGTACCTCCATCGTGGGATCGAGGCAGGATCTGCACAAATCTTAGTAGTCGAGCAATGCGAACCTGTTCTGGAGCCAAGCTGCGTACCGCCTCTGCCATATCATTGGGCGCGCATGCGGCATTGAATTCCGTACATCGCGACGAGGGAACAGGGACCAGTGTGATTGGAGGCGCCGCATGGACCGTGAGCGTTCGTAGTGCCCAGACCGCAAAGCAACTTAATGCTGGTTGTCGGTTGCCCATCACAATTCGATGCCAGTTGCCTCGGTGATCCCGAATCTGGGCGTATCCGTTTATCGCTTCACCCTTCAGCGATTTGACAAGCTTGTTGGCGTTGTAATCGTCTTGCCGCCACGGTATGTCGTCACGCGAATAGGAGGCATAGGCACACTGCGAATGAACAATCAGGGTCATCTTTGGCGAGTTCCAACCTGGCTGGTAGTCGTACAGCTCGTCTCAACTGTCGGTCATTGCGTACCGAGCAATTCCGATCGCTTCCTGGCGGCGGCGTCCAAGAGCTCGGGATAAGACTCGCGAGACACGATGGCATGCGCTCCGCGCTGCTTGACCAACATTCGTGGCAACTGGCTTTGCGTACTGACTGGCGATGAAGAATCGGGTAGCACCGCGAACAACTCACGCCTGTATCGCATGCAGTACTCGGCCTGAGTCGCGGAGCCGCTCTTCAATTCGCCTTCGACTATTACGGAGGCCGATGACAGGCCTACCTGAATGCGATTCCGATGGACAAAGTATTCGGGGCGCGCCGAGACTCCGACTGCATGCTCAGAAACCCAGAGGCCGCCGGCCTCCAAAATGCGCATGGCAAGTGGTTCATTGGCCCGCGGACTGGCTCGCTCAAGTCCATGTGCAAGCACTGCAATCGTAGGCGTTCGACCCAACAGCGCGCCCTCATGCGCAGACGCGTCTACGCCTAACGCAAGGCCGCTCACGACAACCCAATCGTTGTCAGACAAATACTTCGCGATGCGCTGCGCGATGGTGAGTCCATGCTGAGAAGCGTTTCTCGTGCCGACAACCGCTACGCCCGGCAGCCGCGAGAGCGCATCCTCTTTGCCCCGCACGTAAAGAATCGGAGGCGGGTCGGAAATTAGGCGTAACGAAGCCGGGTACCTGTCGGAGCAGAGCGGAATCGGCATGACACCCTTTTCCAGCCCGCCTTCGAGGTCGCGTCGGCTAGAAGAAAGTGACGCATTGACCGACGGCTGAGATGTCCCAAAGGCCGCAAGTACTGCGTCCACTCCCGACTCGCCTGCACCGTTCTCGGAGAACTTGCGAAGGAAGTCGACAGCCACCGCAGGACTTGCCTTCCCGGCGCGAATCAGCGCCAGGATGGCAACAGTCAACTCCAGATCCTTCATCTCACCCATGCGTCGTGTTCCCGAAAAACTAAGCATGACACAAACATCGCCGGATTCTCTCTGCGAACAAGCATCACGGCTCAATTGTGCGAATGACCGATCGTCAGTACCTCGACGACTACGCTTCTCACCGAAGGAGGTCCCTCCCCTCGATTGCAGTTGATCGATTCCGCGTCGCGGCGTGAATTGACCTTGCCAAGGATCGACTAGCGGAGGACGATTTGACCGTCCGGATTGACATCGGGAGCCTGTTGTATCGCGAGGGGTTGCGAGGCCGGCTGTCCTGACTACGCAACTATCTCTTGAGTTCAAGCGTGGGAACCTTAGCCACGGTGACAGACAGCCTGTACTCAAGAAGTTCAACATCCGGAATGCTTGCGCACGCAAGACGGAGATCCTCCGACATCGTCCTGCACACAATTATTCCCCGCACTCGCTGACCCGGGTCAGCGAGCTCTTTACGAACCCAGTTCATGTACCTCAGCAGTTGGCCAACCACACGGTCGTAGCCCTTCTCGACCTTGAGCTCAAGAACCACAAAGCCGCCATCCTTATCGGTAGCCAGAATGTCGATCCGTCGGCCACCTCCGGCTGGGTACTCGAGCCCTTTAATTTCCTCGTCTTCGAACAGGGACAGGCCGGGCTCGATGATGTGCAGGTTGTCGGCCAGATACCGCTGCAGGTCCTGTTCCAGCGCAAACTGCGTTGAACCGGGTTGCGCTTCAGCTGGGCCTTCGCTTGCGTCGTCCTCTTCTTCTGCTCCGGTCTGCTCCTGGCGAGCAACATCACCTGCAATCAACTCACGAATCGGTGCTGGGTCTTTGCCAGCCTCGTAGAGTCGAAACTGACCAGAGGCAACTTTGAACAGCAGATCATCTGTTTCGTTCGTCGCTGGATGGTGCACACGACTTTTGTCGTTAGTAGCGGCCTGCACCAGGTGAGCGCGAATGCTGCCGGGCTTGAGCTTTGGGTACTTGTCCTGGAACCACTGAATGGCACGGGTCGTGGTGAAGACCTGGCCTGGCTGGAGACCGAAGTCAGCAATCATGTCCTTCAGGAGGGCCCGGGTTGGGCGGTCGTAGATTGTTCGAGCCATAGATTTCTAGTCATCGCTGACAATGAATGCAGGTGCACTGCCGCTCAGAACCCATGCCGTTCTCGGTGCCTGGAAAGGGTTGCACGAAGAGCCACTTTCTCGCGCTTAGATAGATGGTCCCAAGCAAGGCGCAAGTTTGGTCGCACACCGAAATGCGTGCAAGTCTCAGCAGTCAGTCGTGGTGAGCAAATAATTGCGCCGTCGTCGTCGAAGGAGATCAGTCCGCGGTCGAACAAGTTGTCCAAGGGCACCGACAGTAGTAGACCGTTGTTTACGTCGCCACGGATGGCCTCATCAAGACTCCAGGCCACGATATGTGAAGCGCGCAGCTGATCGTTGCATGCGACGCCATGAACTGAACACTTGTCCGACCAGCGGCGCAAGAGCGCTCGCCGAAACGCGGCATGCTGTGGCCCGCGAACCCATACTTCACGCAGTATTTCGGAAGCGGCTGCCGACGGTTGTGGCTCGGTCGAGTCTGTCGAATTGGCACTACTGGAATGTGGCACAGACTCGGCAACCAATGTCATCTTCTTCAGCAGTGTCGCTTGCACCAACTCCTGTTTGAGTCCGCTGAGGATTTCATAAAAGCCTGGCGCGCCCTGCTTTAGCTTCGTCTCTGCATAGCCGATGTAGGCCTCGATGGCTTTAATCACCTTTGGAACTACATCGTCGCCAAGCATGGCAACGATTGCATCCACGAAGAGTTGCAGCCCAAACGAACGCATCGGGGTCTTGAACCCTTCCCCCTCAATCAGGCATCTGAAATTGTTGAAGATGGCACTGGCCGTCCCTGTATTAATTCCATAGTCGTGGTGCAGAGCTTGGAGTTCGTCTACACGGACACCTCCCTCGAGGTACACACGAACCGCGGCATCGCGTATCGCTATGTAGTGCTCATCTGGGAGGACGTTGGACCTCGTTGGTGTCGCCGATCCTGATCCTTGGATGTCATGCATTGGCGGGAGCAGCTCTTCATTGAAACCGGTCCCAACCTCTTGACCATGCAGGTTCAGCTTCAGCCATAGTCTTGAGCCATCCGCCTGCATATGCACCTCGGCTATATCGAAGACATGGTCTGGCGAGCAGAGATGCGTTTTGCCGTCCTTCAGGATGCCTTGCATCTGGAATGGCTGCGGCATCGTTGCCGCAATCTGCAAGGCATCCCAAAGCGACTTCCTGTTGTTGGAAGTCACTCCGTTTCTCGACTTCGGAACTCGGTACCAAAAGCTTCCCGTGACCGGATCCTTGGTGATTCCCCACTTTTCGAAATCGCGCGTGCCGTCAATGCAATGGAAGTTCCACAAGGTCATGCCGAACCTCGAAGCAACGCCTTTGCGCGCGTCGGCCATCGGCACATCGAACGAAAACCAGCGCTGACCAGCCTTCAGCACCTTCAGCTTCTCCGCATACGCTTTGTCGGATGCCAACGAGTACTGTTTTTCTGACAATGCATGTCTCCTATGTCTTCAATTCCGCATGCGCGACCACAAGCCTGCAGAGCGTCACGAAGGCGTCAATGCCGAGATCGTTCTTGGAGTCATTGGTCCGCCAGGCGCAGATGCGGAAGCTCGCCTCTGTCGAACCGGCATCGATGTGATCGACCGACGGCAGCATGGCAAATCGGGCCTTGTAGTGGTGGCGACCAGCCTTCGACTCGTCGTTGTCGTACGTGCTAATGAGATGCCAATCCAGCAGCTCGCCGGTGTACGCGTCTCGACCGCCTGAAAGGACGACCGCGGCATGGATTGCTTCCTTGTACAGCGCCCTGGTCGCGGTCTCGCTGGAATGGCCGCGGCCGCGATCTCGCTTGACGTGTGCGAGAGCTTTGCGGTTCAACCAGCGCTCGTATATCTCGGGCGTTGAGACGCCCTCGAGAAATGGCGGCATGGTGTGTTTGCGAGTCACAAGCCTGCTTCTACAGTCTTACCAACCGAGCCAAGTCGGGCTCGTATTGATAGTCTGTGATGGACCCATCCACGATTCGCTGGACAGCCTCATTGATGACTTGCAGAGGTACCAAGAACCATTCGCGCGGTCTAACAGGATGACCAAATCGATCTTCGATTGTCAGGTCCAACTGCGCCGAGCCAAACAGCTTGTGAAAGATGCCTTCCATCTTGATGCGGTTCAAGTTGTGAAGCTTGTAGGTGGCAACGACCTCGACCTCCGCCAACAGATAGGTCGCATCCTTGTCGGCGCCAGCGATACGCACTTCGACCCTCCCGCCAGTCACTCCTATCTTGTGGATCAGGTCTCTGTGCTCGACCACATACGGATGCATGGACTTGCTGCGCAGCACGTAGATCGTGCCGCTCTCGATATCGCCCTCTACAGCTTGAGCGCTGAAGAGCGGTCCAGCATCTGGATCAGTGATCGCCCTAGCGGCGTCATCTCGGTGCAACGAACGCTGCAGCGACCTCATCAGCACGCTGGCCTCGGTGCCGTTGTCGAACACCACTCGAAGACGGCTGTCGCGGCGGCCGTATTCAGTTGTGAACTCGTCACCTACATCAGCGATGAAAGCGATCTGGCCGCCAATGATGAAGTAGGCACCCTGGACGATGTCATCAAGCGCCTTCTCTTTCGCCTGGAAGCTGCGCGCTTGACGAATACCGGACTTGAGATCCGTCTGCACTGCTGCGAAGAGATGACTAAACCGTTCAAAATCCTCGCACCGCGTTCTGTTCGCGATCTCCTCGGCCGCTCGCTTCTCTACGCTCGACCGAACGTGCTTCAGGACTGTGATGTCATCTTCTGCCGTTGACGATTCATTGACCCCGAGCTCGGCGAGCAATGCATCCTCGTCCAATTCATCGACACTGGTCGCTCGCCCAGTCGAGCCACTAAGCAGGCCAGGCTTGTCCATCTCAGCCAATAGGCTCTGTGCCTCTGGCAACCTTCTCAGCTGATCCAGCCTGACCGCATACAAGCGCTCGAAGATGTCGCGGCTTTCGCCGTGCTGCGGCGCTCGAGCATGTGTTTGATGGAAGCGCAGGATGTCTTCGAAGCCGGCGATGATGCGCTCGTCCCGCGGTGTGCGACTGGAAGCTTTGATCGGTGTGATTTCGACACCAAGTGCATCCAGTAGTTCATCATCGTCCAGATCAGCCATTCTCGGACTCCTCCTGACCTTGCGCTGCTTTTGCCCGGGCTCTGTACCTAGCGAATGCAGCTACGCCCTCGGCCATTCGCTTCTCCCATGCGTCCGCAGAGTTAATGTCTGGAAGGCGACCCCGCTCGTTCTTAAAGTGCAGCGCGCGCTTGGAAAGTTCGCGGGCCTCGTCTTCTGGGATAGCAATCTTTTTTGCAGCGATAGCAATCTGCACTTGGCGCAGTGACTTTTCGTCCATTGCCTTTGCCAGCACCGCGTAGGCGGCGTCGAAGGGATTGATTCGGTCAATGAGGTCGATGTCCAGATCTCTCACATTGACGAACTTGCGCACGCCATCCAGCAGTGCCGTGTTGCCCTGTGCATGGCTGTCGTCTGCGGCGTCTGCTTCAGCCAATGCAAGTTTGGCCTGCTGCGTAACATTCATGGCAGCAATGGCGTGCTGGCGAATGGCCTCCTGGTCGACATCGCTTAGATCTGGATAGCGCTCACGGACGATCTTGCCCATGCGCAGCTGAGTCAACTCTTCGGGAAGAGTGTTCTCCTTGTCGAAGAGGCCTCGCTCTAGCGCCGTCTTGTCCTGCAAGAAACTAGTCACCACTTCATTCAGATCTTCCCTGCAGATGCGGTTGGCTTCGGGAGTTTCTGGCTTCGTCAAGCCGTTGATTTCCAGATGGATTTGGCCGGTATCTTTGTTGACCCCAATGTTCGGGCCATCTACCTTGTAGCCATCCTCGCCATAGTTGAATCCATCCTGCGGGCCGGCGTTCTTTGGCGTGAACTCGTATCTCGGTGCAAGCACCTGCTCCATCAACAGACTGGCTGAAATTGCCTTCAGCATGTCGTTCACCGCCTCAGCGACAGCCGATTGGTCCGCTGTGGGCTCGGCGATCAGGTTGGTGAACCGCGAGCGTTCTTTGCCCTTTGCGTCGCGCGTGGCACGGCCAATGATCTGAACAATTTCGGTCAGGCTGCTTCGATAGCCAATCGTCAGTGCGTGCTCGCACCAAATCCAATCGAAACCTTCTTTTGCCATGCCCAAGGCGATGATGACGTCGATATGGTCACGGTCGTCCTTGTGTGTAGGGTCCTTCAGGGCAGTCAAAACGCGAGAGCGCTGGCCTTGATCGCTGTCATCCACCAAGTCGGCAACTTTCAAAGTGCGGCCGTCCTTCGCTTCCACCAAATGAAATCCGGTGGTCGAGTCAATGCCCTTCCATTCGCCAAGGCCGTGCATGATTTCATCGACCTCGCGCTGCTTGTCTTTCAAGCTTTCTCGCGCGTTCACGTTGGGAATGTGAACAATGGTCTTCAGCGCCGGGTCCAACACTTTGGTGACGGCGTCGACGTAGGCGCCTGTGTAGAAGAAGTACCCAATGTCCAGGGACTTAAGCCACTGGTAGCCGTTCAGTTGCTCGTAGTACGTGTAGGTGACGGTTTCGAACTTCGATTCGTCTGCAGGGCCAAGTACGGCTTCACTATCGCCACGGAAGTACGAGCCCGTCATTGCCACCAGGTGCACCTTGTCGCGGGCGATGAACGCTCCCAACTGGCTTCCCAACACGTTGTCAGGATTGCTGGAGACGTGGTGGAATTCATCGATGGCGATCAGCCGGTCGTCGAAGGCCTGGATACCAAGTTCCTCCACCGCGAAGCGAAAGGTAGCGTGAGTGCAAACCAGTACCTTGTCAGTGCTGGCCAGGAACTGGCGCACCGCATCGACTTTGGACTTGGCCACTCGTGGCTCGTCGGCCCCAGGTGCGTTGCACAGGTTCCATTGAGGCGCCACCTGCCAATCCCAGTAGAAGCCGAACCGAGTCAACGCTTCGTCGGCAAAGCTGCTGCCAATTGATCGCTCGGGCACAACAACGATGGACTGCTTGAGACCCTGGTTGTGCAGCTTGTCGAGCGCAATGAACATGAGTGCGCGTGACTTGCCCGATGCCGGAGGCGATTTGATGAGCAGGTACTGCTCGCCCCGCTTGGCGTAGGCACGCTCCTGCATGACACGCATGCCCAGTTCGTTGGCCCTGCTGGACACGCCGGTTCGCGCAGTGGCAATAGACACCGACGGCACCGTGTAGGCGTTGGTCGGGTTTGAAGCTTGATTGTTCATGCTGCTGCCTTCCTCCCTTTGGCTGCCTTTCCGGCAGGTTTGGCCTTGTCTGCGGCTGTCATTTTGGTGTACAGATCAAATAGCTTTTCCAAACGTTCGGTATCGTTTTTGAAACGGCGACCGACATAGATGCGCTCCAGCACTTCGTCGTTGCGTTCGTGTGCATGGCGCAGGTTGTCCGGCATGTCTTCCGGGTCATAGAGGTCGGCGATGGTGGCGGGAAAATGCGCTTCTCTGGCTAGGAGAATGTCTTCGGCGCAGCGAGTCAGGTCGGCCTTGTTCTGCGCAGTAAGCAACGGCACCGGGAAGGTGTTCCAACCGAGCGTGTTGGAGTAGCGATAGCGAGTTTCCAATTTCCCACAGACGGTGGCGATCCAGATCAGATGCATCCTGGAAGCCAGCAGTGCGAGCGGGACCAGGCTGTCTGCGCTCAACTGGAAATGAGGAGCTAGGACCAAGCTCAATTCCGGCAGTAAGCCCGGTGTGTAATACGCCCTTGTCTCGGAAATCAGCTGGGGGACGAAGATGACTCGATCCCTCATGAATCGGTCTTCCGTGTATCTCCCAGGCGAATGGGCCGCGTTCCTAGTTGCCTCCTTCGGGCTCTGTGACCTGGATGCCCGAACCGCAGCCAACTTGCTTGAAACGAATGGACTGAAATCCTGCTGGTTTTGCGGCAATTCATCCGGCTTGAGGGCCCAGCGGACAATTCCCTTTGTGAACTCGTTAGCACCGTACGCCCGATAGATCGCGCCGTCGAGAAGAGGCTCCTCGCTCACGGCTCGATGTCGCACAGCGGAATCGAAAAGATATGCACCATCGTCGGTCGGCGCGCTTCCCCTATCCATGGCCCATTCGACACAAAGACCCCGGGACCGTGCGGAGACGATGACGTCCTTGCCGGGCACGAGGTAGGCGTTGATGTTCTGGACATCGCGCGCGGTCTCTGACTCGCCAATGGATTCGAAGACTTTCGCAGCACCTGAGCTTCCGGACGTGATGCCAACGACGACGACTGTCACGCCCGCATTGTGCGCAGCAAGATTCGCCCACTTGAAGCTCGTCCAGGCGAACTTGATTCGTAGTCCTCTCCCAAGCAGCCAGGGCCATAGCAGTTCGACCTGCTGCCCTTGGCAAATTGAGTTAGTGGTGACGAAAGCAAAGTCGGCGCTCACGTGGCCGAGATATTTCCCTGCCATGACCAGCCATCCCGCAACAAAATCGAGCGCGCGATAGCCGTCAATGCAGTCCGATGCTGCTGCAGCCAAGTCGGCCTTCTGGCCTTTGTCCTGACCTCGAGCACCGACGTAAGGCGGGTTCCCGCAAATGTAGGTTTCCCCACCTTCATTCTCGAAATCGATCTGCGCCTGGTCAAGTGGTGTGGCAAACAGATCGTCACCGACGACTCTCACGCTGGTTCCCGTCGGGGGACAGATGCTCATCCAGTCCAGTCGCAAAGCGTTTCCGCACACTATCCAGTTTTGGGTGTCCAGCGGAAGAAACTCCGCCAGTGCATCCTTCTGCCCTCGGTACAAAACGTCGCACTGAAACTCGGCAATGATTAGCGCAAGCCGCGCGATTTCGGCTGGAAAGTCACGCAGCTCGATGCCGCGGAAATTTGTCAGCGGAATCTCACTACCTAAATGCTGCTCACCCCTGCGGCGGTTGATCTCGGCTTCAATCTCTCGCATCTGCTTGTAGGCGATGACTAAGAAGTTGCCCGAGCCACATGCTGGGTCGAACACGCGGATACGCGCCATGCGCTTGCGCAGGTTCAAGAGCTTTCGCTCGTTGTCGCCAGCATCGGCTAGTGCCGAGCGCAGATCGTCCAGGAATAGCGGGTTTAAGACCTTCAGGATGTTTGGCACGCTCGTGTAGTGCATGCCAAGAGCGCCGCGCTCCTCATCGTCAGCTACGGCCTGGATCATGCTCCCGAAAATATCGGGATTGATTTCTCGCCAATGCAGGCTGCCTGCATGCAGCAAATACGTACGGGCCATACGAGTAAACCGCGGCACATCGGTACTGCCAGAGAAGAGGCCCCCGTTGACGTAAGGGAAGCCGTTAGCCCAGCTTGGCATGCGCGGCAGCGCCGCTGCTCGGTCGGCCACCTTGATGTTCATGGCTCGAAAGATCTCGCCCAGCACTTCGTGGGTGTTGCTGCCGTCCTTCTCGCTCATCTGATCCACAGTCTGGGTAAACAGCCCGTCGCCGTAGAAGATGTCGGTGTCCTCGGCAAAGAAGCAGAACACAAGTCGCGCCATGAAGTGGTTCATGTCACTGCGTCGGTCTTCTTTGGCCCAAGCAGGGTTCTCGCGGAGCAGTTCGACGTAAAGCTTGTTCAGCCGCCCAGTAGCGCGGACGTCGATGGGGTTGTCCTTGATCTCCTTGACGGTTGAGATGCCGGCCAAGGGCAGCAGGAAACCGAAGTGATTCGGGAAGTCCTCGTAGCTGCAGGTAACAGTTTCACCGCTGACTAATTCCTGAGACTCCAAGGTCTGGCCATCAGTGGCGAGAACGAACTTGGCCTTTCCCTTCAGCGTCGCCGGGCTTGCCAGTAGCGCCGTAAAGGTTTCGCTTACGTTCCCTGCTTCGCAAGTGGCGATGTGGATGTTGTTGCGCAGCAGCACACCACCGGGAAGGTCCGAAGCGTTGTTGTTGCCGGTCCGCAGACGCTTGAGCGCCGTGTCCTTATGGCCAAAGGCGGCGAGGAATGAATATGGGAACTCAGCCGCGTTAAAGGGCTGAACGGCCAGGTCCGAGATGGCCTGTTCGATTTCTACTGCGTTCATGTGTGATTAGCGGCTCGTCGGCCGCTTTGCTGCGTGATGTTTAGCCACTATCCCAACGCGACTGCAATGCTCGCGAACGAGCACTTCGATCAAGTTGGCGATGGTTCGATGGTCTTGAGCAGCAGCGGCTCGCACCAACTCCTACAGCTCAGGGCTCACTCGCAGGTTAAGAGTCTCCGTCTTCCTATCCATAGACCCGTCCAAAATGTTGGCGAGTTCAATGTAACGCAGACGTGCGCGCTGCCCTGGGCAGGCCCATGGCCATTTGTGCCAGGCTCTCGTTGCCACCCTCCGAATCAGGATGCATTCGGTCGATCCAACACGGTAGCGCCCCAATGAGCCGGTAATGACTTCAGTGCGAAATGCAATGAACTCATTACACGTCGGACTGACGGCGCTTTGGTTGGTCGCTTCAAGCGACCTCTCCAGGCCATTCCTGGCGGCTTGAAACCTGGTCGGGATCGGCAATTCGGGCGGAACCTATCCCAGCTTTGCGGCGACCTTTTCGGCCTCGACGTGGGTGTACCGCTTTAACATCTGCATGGACTTGTGTCCGGTCATAGATGCAACCTCCATGACATTGAGGCCCTTCTCAAAGAGCCTTGACGTTGCTTCGTGTCGAAGGTCGTGGAATCGGATGTCGACCAAGAACCGGGCATTGGGTGTTTTACCGCTGGCCTTGCACTTGGCCTCATATTTAGTACGGGCCCGACTGACCAGGCCACTAAACCGCCCGGTGAAGCTGTCTGCGCGGGCCCAATCGAAGACCCGACCGTCAGCACGCGGCTCTGACTGCATGGTCTTGAGTGCTTCCACTGCCGTGCTGCTGAGCGCGACAGTTCTGGACTCTCCATTTTTCGTCTTCGGAAGATGCGCTGTCTGCCGCTCAAGGTCGATGTGCCGCCACTCCAAGCCCAAGAGTTCGCCAAGCCTCATGGACGTCTCGACAGCCAGCAGGATGATGGGCTTCATCCCGCGGTTTGTTGGGCGACCGCCCTCTGGAGGGATGTAGTCAGCTTCGGCAAGAAGCAAGTCAATCTCTGCTTGAGAGGTCCTTCGGTCCCGACCCGTTGGCAAGGTCGGCTTCTTTACATCTCGGACGACATTGACAGTCTGGACGCCCCACTCGCTGATCGCGGTGTTCAACACAACGGACAACTGGTTCATGTCGTGTCGAACGGTTTGGGGTTCAGCCTCTTTCAGGCGCTTGTCGCGCCAACCGGCCACGTCCTGCTGCGAGAGCATCTCCAGAGTCAGTTTCCCGAGCGCCGCACGAATGCGAGCAAGGCGGGGCTTCTCGGAGGCGACCTGACCAGCCCGCCGGCCCGGCTGAGTGACTATGTCCGTCAGGAACTTGTCGACAAGGTCTGCGACAGTGCTTAAGTCGGCCTCTCCAATATTAGTCAGACGGCGGAGCTCAGCCAGGTCGCGTCGGCCAATAGCGGCTTCGACATCCGTCGCCCACCCTTGAGCATCGCGCTGCCGTTCGAAGGTGCGGGAGAAGGACGGGAAGCCCTTCCTCCTAATTAGTGCCCGCCACTGAAGTGGGCCGCGGTTTTCAATGACTGCCATGACCCAAACTGTACCAATGCTGCACCAAATAATGCTGTCACCTTCCGCGCAGCTAATGTTTGCGCGGCTTGCAGGCCAACTATTGACGGCCTTGTAAGCGGTAGGTCATCAGTTCGAATCCGATAGCCGGCACCAAGAATGCAAATCGCCCCCGTCCCACAGACGCGGGGCGATTTTTTTGCCTCTTCGCCAGAGCCCTTCATGATTCAGCGCTGCTGCAGCACCTTGATGCGCACCAGCGCCGGCCGCAGGCCCTGCTCGCGGATCAGTTCCTCCAGCCTCGGCTGCAGATGGCGCAGCTTGGCGGCCACGGCTGCATTGGCGGCCAGGAGCGTCCAGCCTTCCTCGTCGACCGGTCCGGGCTGCACGAAACGGGTCAGGGCGCCGGGCAAGGCCGGCTTGACGATGGCCATGCGGCGGTTCGATTCCTGCAGGAGCAGACCCAGCCTGGCCAGGCCGCTGTGCTGCTCCAGCGCCTGCTGGATGCCCAGCGGCGCGGGCGTGACTGGGGAACGGGGCTGGGCCATGCGCGCAGTGTAGTGGGCGGCTCAAGGGGTAGTCGGGCGCGATGCTAAACTCGGCGGGTTTTTCTGCAGCCTGACTCTGGCCGGCGGCCGACGCACTCTTGCGTTGCCGCGCGCCGCCCCCAGCTAGGCCGTCTCCCAAAAATTACATCGTTCGCCACGCGGCCAGACCCGGGCGCCCAGCACGCAGGTCAAAAGCCCGCGCCACAGACCAACAAGTCATTGTTCAAGCCGCATGTTGCCCAAGCTTCTTACCCAGATTTTCGGTAGCCGCAATGAGCGACTGCTCAAAGGCTACCGCCGCATCGTCCAGCAGATCAATGCGCTGGAGCCCCAGTTCGAAAAGCTCGACGACGCGGCACTGAAGGCCAAGACCGAAGAGTTCAAGCAGCGTGTGGCCGCCGGCGAAACGCTGGACGCCATCCTGCCGGAGGCTTTTGCGGTCTGCCGCGAAGGCTCCAAGCGCGCTCTGAAGATGCGCCACTTCGACGTGCAGCTGATCGGCGGCATGGTGCTGAACAGTGGCAAGGTCGCCGAAATGCGCACCGGCGAAGGCAAGACGCTGATGGCCACGCTGCCGGTCTACCTGAATGCACTGGCCGGCAAGGGCGTGCATGTGGTGACCGTCAACGACTACCTGGCTCGCCGCGACGCCGAGTGGATGGCCAAGCTCTACAACTTCCTCGGACTGACGGTGGGTATCAACCTGCCGCAGATGCCGCGCGAAGAAAAGCAGGCCGCCTACGCCGCCGACGTGACCTATGGCACCAACAACGAATACGGCTTCGACTACCTGCGCGACAACATGGTCTACGAGGTGGCGGACCGGGTGCAGCGCAAGCTGAACTACGCGATCGTCGACGAAGTGGACTCGATCCTGATCGACGAAGCCCGCACGCCGCTGATCATCTCCGGCCAGGCCGAAGACCAGACGGACGTCTACCTCGCGATCAACCAGGTGGCACCGCTGCTGAAAAAGCAGATCGGCGAACTCGACCTGCGCACCGGCGAAGGCGTCGAGGTCCCTGGCGACTTCACGGTGGACGA
The DNA here is from genome assembly GCF_044043925.2 of Paucibacter sp. JuS9. NCBI lineage: Bacteria > Pseudomonadati > Pseudomonadota > Betaproteobacteria > Burkholderiales > Sphaerotilaceae > Roseateles > Paucibacter sp. JuS9. Next base: position 368,228 of record NZ_CP194172.1, on the reverse strand, counting down.
GAAGTCGCACCAGATCTACCTGACCGAAGACGGCCACGAGAACGCCGAGAAGTTCCTCAGCCAGGCCGGCCTGCTGGCCGAGGGCGCGTCGCTCTACGACGCTGCCAACATCACGCTGATGCATCACCTGTATGCATCGCTGCGCGCCCACCACGTGTTCCACAAGGACCAGCACTACGTGGTGCAGAACGACGAGGTCGTGATCGTCGACGAATTCACCGGCCGCCTGATGACGGGCCGGCGCTGGAGCGATGGCCTGCACCAGGCCGTCGAGGCCAAGGAAGGCGTGCAGATCCAGAGCGAGAACCAGACCCTGGCCTCGATCACTTTCCAGAACTACTTCCGCATGTACGGCAAGCTCTCGGGCATGACCGGCACGGCCGACACCGAGGCTTATGAGTTCCAGGAAATTTACGGCCTGGAGACCGTGGTCATCCCGCCGAACCGCCCCACCATCCGCAAGGACGAGCTGGATCTGGTCTACAAGACTTCGCAGGAAAAGTTCCAGGCGGTCATTGCCGACATCCGTGACTGCCATGAGCGCGGCCAGCCGGTGCTGGTCGGCACCACCTCGATCGAGAACTCCGAGCTGATCTCGGCCCTGCTGCAGCAAGCCAAGCTGCCGCATGCAGTGCTGAACGCCAAGCAGCACGCCAAGGAAGCAGAGATCGTGGCCCAGGCCGGCCGCCCCGGCGTGATCACCATTGCGACCAACATGGCCGGTCGCGGTACCGACATCGTGCTGGGTGGCAATGTCGAGAAGCAGGTGCAGTTCATCGAGGCCGACGAAGCGATTGCCGAGGCCGACAAGGCCGCACGCATCCAGCAGCTGAAGGACGAATGGCAGGGCCTGCACGACAAGGTCAAGGCCGAGGGTGGCCTGCGCATCATCGCCACCGAGCGCCATGAAAGCCGCCGCATCGACAACCAGCTGCGCGGCCGTTCGGGCCGCCAGGGCGACCCGGGCTCCTCGCGCTTCTATCTGTCGCTGGACGACCAGCTGATGCGCATCTTCGCGGGTGACCGCGTGCGAGCCATCATGGACCGCCTGAAGATGCCCGAGGGCGAAGCCATCGAGGCCGGCATCGTGACCCGCTCGATCGAGAGCGCCCAGCGCAAGGTCGAGGCCCGCAACTTCGACGTCCGCAAGCAGCTGCTCGAGTACGACGACGTCTCGAACGACCAGCGCAAGGTCATCTATCAGCAGCGCAACGACATCCTCGAGGCGCAGACCCTGATTGCCCAGATCGCCAACCTGCGCGCCAGCGCGCTGGAAGACGTGGTGCGTACCTTCGTGCCGGCCGAGAGCCTGGAAGAGCAGTGGGACCTGCCCGCGCTGGAGCGTGTGCTGCACGACGAATGGCAGCTGGACGTGGGCCTGCTGGCCGCCGTCGAGAAGAGTGACTCCATCACCGATGACGAGATCCTCGAGCTGGTGGTGAAGGCTGCCGACGCTGCCTTCCAGGTCAAGCTCGACCAGGTCGGCGCCGAGCAGTTCACGCCCTTCATGCGCATGGTGCTGCTGCAAAACATCGACCAGCACTGGCGCGAGCACCTGGCCTCGCTCGACTACCTGCGCCAGGGCATCCATCTGCGCGGCTATGCGCAGAAGAACCCGAAGCAGGAATACAAGCGTGAAGCCTTCGAGCTGTTCTCGCAGATGCTGGACGTGGTGAAGCTGGAAGTGACGCGCACGCTGATGAATGTGCGCATCCAGAGCAAGGACGAAGCCGCCCTGGCCGCCGCCGCGCTGGAGCAGCAGGCCGAGAATGTCAGCAACGTCACCTACACGCATCCGAATGAAGATGGCTCGGTGTCGGAAGACAAGGAACTTGCGCCTGAGCAGATGATGGGCGTGGGTCGCAACGATCCCTGCCCTTGCGGCAGCGGCAAGAAGTTCAAGGCTTGCCACGGCAAGCTGTCCTGAGCGACTGAATAGCAAGACCCAAAAGGGGCTTCCATCGGAAGCCCCTTTGTCTTGTGGCCTGCCTACAATTCGCGCCACACCCTCTCATGCGCACTCATGTGCGAACGTCATGCCCGTCAATCTCAGCGCTCCCGATCCCGCCAGCCTGCATCCTGTTCCCGGCGTCCGCCTGGGCATCACCATGGCCGGCGTGCGCAAGGCCAATCGCCGCGACCTCTCGGTAATCGCGCTGGACGCGGGTTCGGCCGTGGCCGGTGTGTTCACCAAGAACCGCTTCTGCGCTGCGCCGGTGCAGGTCTGCCGCGAGCACCTGGACGCCGGCACCGGCATCCGCGCCGTACTGATCAACACCGGCAACGCCAATGCCGGCACCGGCGCCGACGGCCTGGCTCGCGCCCGCCTCACCTGCACCGCACTGGCTGAGGCCATGGGCGTGCAGCCGCAGCAGATCCTGCCCTTCTCCACCGGCGTGATCATGGAAACGCTGCCGGTGGACCGCATCGTCGCTGGCATCCCGGCCGCCCTGGCCGCGCTGCGCCCCGACGCCTGGGACGAAGCTGCCGCCGGCATCATGACAACAGACACGCTGCCCAAGGCTGCCTCGCGCCAGGTGCAGATCGGCGGCCAGACGGTCAGCATCACCGGCATCAGCAAGGGCGCCGGCATGATCCGCCCGAACATGGCGACGATGCTCGGCTTCGTCGCGACCGACGCGAACATCAATCCCGACCTGCTGCAAGGCCTGGTGCGCGACGCGGCAGATGCCTCGTTCAACCGCATCACGATCGACGGCGACACGTCGACCAACGATTCATTCCTCTTGATCGCCACCAACAAGGCCAAGCATCCGCGCATCGAGTCCCTGAGCTCGCCCGAGGGCCAGGTCTTGCGTGATGCGGTGATCGCTGTTTCGCAGCAGCTGGCGCAAGCCATCGTGCGCGATGGCGAAGGCGCGACCAAGTTCATCACGATCCAGATCGAGGGTGGCCGTGACGAGGCCGAATGCCAATTGGCAGCGTATGCCATCGCCCACTCACCCCTCGTGAAGACGGCGTTCTTCGCCAGCGACCCGAACCTCGGCCGTATCCTGGCCGCCGTAGGCTATGCCGGCATCGCCGACCTGGACCAGACGCTGATCGAGCTCTACCTCGACGACGTGCACGTGGTGCGCGCCGGTGGCCGCCACCCCGACTACCGCGAGGAAGACGGCCAGCGCGTGATGAAGCAAAGCGAGATCACGATCCGCGTGGGCCTGCATCGCGGCCCGGCGCAGGCCACCGTCTGGACCTGCGACCTGAGCCACGAGTACGTGACGATCAACGCGGACTACCGGTCCTGATTTCCTGACCCCAAATAGACAAAAGGCCGGTGCTTTGCAGCACCGGCCTTTCTCATGGGGCCTGCCCGATCAACGTGCCGCCGGCTTGAACAGCGGCATCACATCCCGCTTGCCCCTCTCGAGATACGGCACCGGCTTGTCCATCCACTCCGGACGCGGCGCGCCCTTGAGGTAGTGGTCGAAGAACTCGCCCATGTGCACGGTGAAGTGCTTCATGTTGTCGCGCTCGCGCAGGCCGTGCTTTTCGCCGTTGTAGTTGAACCAGTAGGCTTCCTTGCCCAGGCGGCGCAGCGCGGTAAAGAACTCGATGGCCTGGTACCAGGGCACGGCGTCGTCGTCGTCGTTATGGATCGTCAGGAACGGCGTCTGCACCTTGTCGATCTTGAAGATCGGCGAGTTCTCGATGTACTTGTCGGTCGCGTTCCACGGCGCGCCACCGATGCGGCTCTGCTGCTGCTCGTACTGGAACGCACGGCTCACTCCAGCGCCCCAGCGGATGCCGCCGTAGCCGCTGACCATATTGGCCATCGAGGCGCCGGCCTCAGCCGCGGCAAAGGCATTGCTGCGCGTGATCAGGTAGCTGATCTGGTAAGCGCCCCAGCTGTGACCCTGGATGCCAACGCGCTTCTCATCCACATAGCCGGCCTTGACCATGTGCTTCACCGCCGGCAGCACCGAGTTGGCAGCGCTGCGGCCTGGGTAGCCGATGGTGTAGACGATGTCCGGACGCAGCACGATGTAGCCATTGCTGACATAGCGGCTCACGTTGATGTTCTGAGCCGGTGCCGGCGGCACGTAGCGGTTCAGGTTGTCCGTCATCTTTTCGTAGATGTAGACCATCATCGGGTACTTCTTCTTGGGGTCGAAGTTTTCCGGCTTCGCAACCAGCGCGCGCAGCTTCTTGCCGTCAGCCGCAGTGAACTCGATCAGCTCCTGCGTGCCCCAGATGTACTGCGACTGCTGCGGGTTCGCGTTGCTGATCTTGACCGGCGAAGCCAGGTCCAGCTTGGCCGACCACAGGTCCGGGAACTCGACAAAGCTCTGCTGTGTGAACAGCACGGCATCGGCCTTCTTGGCCTTGATCAGGCCGCTCATCAGCTTGTCACTGTGGATCAGCTTGGCCGGCTCACCACCAGCGGCCGGCAGCTTGTAGAAGCCGGTCGAGCGGTTCACTTCATGCGCGGCCGACAGCATCAGGCCGTCCGTCGGCAGGCGGCGGCTTTCCAGGTCTTCGGTTTCCAGCGGCACATAGCGCAATTGCAGCTGGTGCTTGCGGCCGAAGCCGTTGGTGATGTTGCGGGCCGCTTGGCTTGCCAGCGTCACTTCCCACAGGTCGAACTGGTCGTACAGGACGACGGTCGCGTCGTTCTCGGTCCAGCCTGCAAAGCCATAGGCATCGGCCGGTTCGACCACATCGCGCTCGATGTTCTCGAAGCGGCTCTTGATCTTGCCGGTCAGGTTGAGCTGCTTGCCGTCGGCCATGCGGTAGGCAAACCAGGTCTTCTGCGCGGGCGAGAAGCTCAGCGCGTAGTCACCGCCCGGCGAGAGGCGCGGCTGATTGCGCAGCTTGGTGGCGAACTGGCGCTTGTCGCCGGTCTGAAGGTCGATGGCGTAAGCGTCGAAATAGAGCGCGTCCCAGCTCTGCAGCATGCGGTACTGCAGCTCGCTGGTGCCCAGGGCCCAGCGGCCGTTGTCGTTGACCATCACATTGGGCAGCTCAACGCCGCCCAGTTGCACGAACTTCGGTGTGGCGGCGCCCAGATGCACCACCGCGCGATAGTTGCGGTTCTTGTCGCGCTCGGCCCGGACCTTCTGGACCGATTGCAGCTCGGGGTCCTTGTAGTGCCAGAGGTCGACCTTCATCGGCTCGGGCGCGTCCTTGGGCTCAGCCTTGGGCAGCTCGGCAGTGCCGAGGAACAGACGTTGGCCGTCCTTGCTGAAGCTCAAGGATGCATGCTCGCTGGGGCCCCAGCCTGCCGGCATGCCGGTGGTGCTGGCATTGACCAGCACTTGCGCGGCTGCGTCCTTGGCGCGCCAGAAGAACACTTGATAGGCGGCCGGCACTTCAGGCGTCTTGTCATCCTTCTTTGCCGCCTTCTTCGCTGCAGCCTGCTCGGCCAAGGCATCGCGGTTGCTGATGAAGGCGAGCTGCGTGCCCGCGCGGTCGAACTGCAATTGCTTGTAGCTGCCGGCGCCGGTGATCAGCGCGTTCGCCACCGGCTCGGCCGGGTTCACCACATAGACGCCTTCGCGCAAAGCTTCAGCTGCCTTGGCCGCTTCGGCCGGCGCACTGGCGCCGCTGGCAGCACTCGCCGCACGGGCACCCGCTGCGGGTGCAGCATCCTTGACCGAGACCGTGTAGGCCAGCAAGCTGCCGCTGCGCGGCCAGGCGAAATCGGCCACGTCCTTGTAGCTGGTGCGCTTGGCCGCAGCCACATCGATCAGCAGCAGCTCGGTACCAGCGTCCTTCTTGCGTGCAGCACCAGCGGCAGCCGCACCAGGTGCGGCCTGGTCGTCTGCGCCGTAGCTGAAGTCGAAGTCGGACTTTGCAGCCGCAGCAGCCGCGGCGCCATCCTTCTTGGCGACAGGTGCCTCGAGCTGCACGGCCAGGTAGGCGCCGCCCTCTTCCGGCCAGGCGAAGCGCTTGACGCGCTCAATGACCTCGACCTTGCCGGTCGCCACGTCCATGATGCCAAGCGATGGCCTGGGAGCGTCGTCGCCGCGCTTCTTCTCCTTCTTGGCCTTGTCCTGCTCGGCACGGCTCGGATGGATGGTGAAGGCCAGATAGCGGCCATCGGCGCTGAACGCCAACAGCGGCAGGTTGGCACGAGCCGGGGCTTCGCCAAATGCCGGGGGCGCGCTGGCGCCGCTGGAGCCGCGCGTCGAACGCCATTCGCGGCCGTCAGACAGCTGACGGACGACGACCTCGCCATCGCTTTCCTGGCCCACGAGTGCATAGGCAGCGAAGCGGCCATCTGCTGTCAGGGCCGTGCCCTGCACGCTGCGCCAACCGGCATAGACATCATGCGTGATCGGCTTCTTGGCCGAGAGCGGCGTGGGTTCGGTGGCAGCCCAGGCAGTGCCTGCTACAAGCAGCACTGCGGCCAATAGCAGGCCGGGGCGGAAATGTTTGTTCATGTCTGGTGGGGAGCTCAAGGCTCGCAAGACGGGCGAAGCGACCTTTATAGCAAGCACTGTGCAAAGAACCATTGCTCCGGGGCGATCAGCAGCATTTTTCATGACCTCATGACGGATGGTTCTTTGTCGCCACGCACGCCGAGCAGCTAGCATCGCCGGCCATGAAAGCCAACAACGTCCTCGCCACCATCGGCAACACGCCGCACATCCGCATCAACCGCCTGTTTGGCGACAACAGCGAGGTCTGGATCAAGTCCGAGCGCAGCAATCCGGGCGGCTCGATCAAGGACCGCATCGCGCTGGCCATGGTCGAAGCGGCCGAGGCGGACGGCCGCCTCCAGCCCGGCGGCACCATCATCGAGCCCACCTCCGGCAACACCGGCGTGGGCCTGGCCATGGTGGCCGCGGTCAAGGGCTACAAGCTGGTGCTGGTGATGCCCGACAGCATGTCGATCGAGCGACGCCGCCTGATGCTGGCCTACGGCGCCAGCTTCGACCTGACGCCGCGCGAAAAAGGCATGAAGGGCGCCATCGCCCGCGCCCAGGAACTCGCCGCTGAAACACCCGGCGCCTGGATTCCGCAGCAGTTCGAGAACCCGGCCAATATCGCAGTGCATGTGGCCACGACGGCGCAGGAAATCCTGGCCGACTTCCCCGAAGGCCTGGACGCGCTGATCACCGGCGTCGGCACTGGCGGCCATATCAGCGGCACGGCGCAGGTGCTGAAAAAGGCCTGGCCGAACCTGAAGGTCTACGCGGTGGAGCCCAGCGCGTCGCCCGTCATCAGCGGCGGCGCACCGAGTCCGCATCCGATCCAGGGCATTGGCGCCGGTTTCATTCCAGCCAATCTGCAAACCGACCTGCTGGACGGCGTGATCCAGGTCGAGGCCGAAGAAGCCCGCGAGTTCGCGCGCCGCAGCGCCCGCGAAGAAGGCCTGTTGGTCGGCATCTCCAGCGGAGCCACCCTGGCGGCCATCGCCAGGAAGCTGCCCGAGCTGCCTGCTGGCAGCCGGGTGCTGGGTTTCAACTACGACACCGGCGAGCGCTATCTCTCCGTCGAAGGCTTTCTGCCGAGCTGAGATGGGGCGCCCGGTGAACGGCCTACCGTTTCCCGGCTGCTCTATTTTTCACTCATCGGCGCCGTCGAGGCTGGGCTGATCGTTGTCGCGATTGGCTTGCTTCTTCAACTGCGCTTGCAGGGGCTTCAGCGACTCGATCATCGCCTCGGGCGACTTCGGGGCCACCAGGCGGAATGCCGGCGGCGGCAGCGAGCTCAGGTAGGCGGGGCCCAGCCAGTACTGCTGCTCCTGGCGCTTGGCCACCGTCATCACCAGGCCCAGAAGCAGCAAGGCGGCCAGGATTGCCGCCAGCCAGCGCTTGGCACGTGGCCACACGAGGCTGGCATGCCACCACAGCATGGCCGCCAGGCCAAGCGGGAAGCTCACCGCATCGAGCACCAGCAGGCGTGGCAGTGACAGCGAATAAGCCACCAGCGGCAGCAGCGCCCCGATCAGATGCAGGCCGGTCAGCGCCAGCAACGCCCGCTTCAGGTGCAGCACGAAGGGGAAGCGGCGCTGGAACAACTGGTTGACCAGCGACCACAGGGCCGCCCATACCAGGAGCACACCGAGCGGCGTCAAGACTGCCGAGCTGTAGTCGATCCACGGCGTTCCGGGGTTCACGGCCGACCATTGGTCGAACCAGAGCAAGCCCATCCAGAACACGAGCAGGATGGGCAGCCAGGCGTTGCCACGCCAGCCACGCACTTCATGCTCGTGCCCGAGCGGCTGTTCGGCCGGCAGGGCCTGTGCCGAGGTGCGCAGCCGCAGCTCGGTGCTGCCCAGCCGGAAGACGCCACCCACGCCCAGCGCCACGCGCTCGCCGCCTTGCAGCCGGCGCTCAGCCACCCAGCCGCCGTTGAGGCTGGGCAGCAAGGCCAGCTCGGCCCCCTCCTCGCCCCAGTCCAGCAGCGCATGCTGGCCGGCCACATGCACGTCCGGCAACACCAGGTCGCAGTCGGGTGAGCGGCCAATGCTGAGCGGCCACTGGGCAATCTTGTGCAGGGCGCGGACCTGGCCCTCGCGGTCCAGGATCTCGATCAGCGCGCCTTGGCTGCCCATGCGAAGCCTCCCAGGTAATGCGATGTCAGTTTGAGCGCGTTGTCGAAACTGACACCCTTGGCGTCGAAGCGCCCGAGCGCACCCTCGGTCTTGGCGTCCACCGTGGTGATCAGGATGCTCAGGTCATGCAGACCGTCGAGCTTGCGATAGGCCCGCATGCAGACGACGGCACGCAGCGGCAGCCCGTCGCGCTCCACAAAATCCTCCTTGCAGAACGGTGCCGTGCGGTCGCGGTCGTCGCGGCCCAAGCGCTCGTTGCGGAAGCTCGCCGAGTACTGGCGCGAGAAACGGATCGAACCGAGGTTGCGGCCGTCATAGGCCTCGTGCGACATGTCCAGGTAGCCGGTCTGCATGCCGCCATTGATGAACACCGCATGCTCCATGCGGCATTGCGAGCGCTGGAATTCCAGGCCCTTGGTGTCGGACGGCGTGCCGCGGCCCCAGCAGCGCATGAACTGCTCCTGCGGCACCGGCAACTGATAGCGCGGATGACCGGCCACGCGCCAGGGCTGGGCCATGAAGCGCTGTACCAGCTCATCCTGATAGGCGAGCATCTGCTCGCGCAGGCGAGGCCACGCAGCCACCTTCAGCGGCTTGAGGCTGCGGCTGCGTTCGAACAAGGCCTGGGCAAACTGTCCTGGCACCAGGAAGCTCATCTGCTGCGCAAAGAACATGGCCGAGACGTTCACGCCGACCACGCGCCCTTCCTCATCCACCACCGGGCCACCGCTCATGCCCGAGTTGATGCTGCCCGAGTAGTAGATCAGCGGATCGAAGCTGCGCTCCACCAGGCCGTTGTAGGTGCCTTCGACCACGGCAAAGGCCACGTCATGCGGATTGCCCATGGAATAGATGCGGTCGCCCTTGGACAGCGGCTGGTCCTTGGGCCGGAAGCTCAGCGCGCCAATGGCCTTGAGCGCAGCCGGATCGGCCCGCAGCAAGGCCAGGTCGCGGCGCACATCAAAGTCGAGCAGCTCCAGCGTGCCCTGCAGGCCTTCCGTGGTTTCAAACTGCAGGCGATAGCGCTCGGGCTCCAGCGCGACCTGACTGATCACGTGGTAGTTGGTGACGATGTGGCCTTCGCTGCTGACCAGGAACCCGGACCCGACCGAGGCCTGACTGTCCTGGTTCTTCAGCAGCGTGCGGATCTGCAGCAGGTGCGAGCGCGCCCGCTCATAGACACGGCGGGCGGTGGCCGAGACCGGGGCGGGGGCAACGGCCGAGGCCGCTTGCGCCACTGGCGGCGGCGGGCTGGCGCCCCGCTGCGCTTGTGGCGCTGGCTGCTGTGCGTGCAAGGGCAAGGCCGCCAGGGTCAGTGCCAGCGCAACTGCAGCGCGCCATGGCAAGGCGATTGAAAGCAAACCGTCCTCCGATAGGGATTGGGGGCCGATGCTACCGGTTTGTTCCCGCCTCAGCCCAGTTGCCAACCCATTTCCTCGCCACCGCGCAGCGGCTTGAGCTGCGCGGCCTCGCCGAAGGGCACGGCTTCGGGCAGGGTCCAGCGCTTGCGCTGCAGCGTCACCTGCGCAGTGTTGCGTGGCAGGCTGTAGAAGTCGGGGCCATTGAAGCTGGCAAAGGCTTCGAGCTTGTCGAGCGCGCCGACCGAATCGAAGGCCTCGGCATAGAGCTCCAGGGCCGACAGCGCAGTGAAGCAGCCGGCACCGCAGACCGAGTTCTCCTTCATCACTGAGGCATGCGGCGCGCTGTCCGTGCCGAGGAAGAACTTGGGCGAGCCCGAGGTGGCTGCCTTCAGGAGTTCGAGCCGGTGCGTCTCGCGCTTCAACACCGGCAGGCAGTAGTAGTGAGGCCGCAGGCCGCCCATGAAGATGGCATTGCGGTTGTAAAGCAGGTGCTGCGGCGTGAGCGTGGCCGCCGTGTATTGGTCTGCCGCTGCCACATACTGCGCCGCTTCGGCCGTGGTGATGTGTTCGAACACCACCTTCAGCTCGGGCATGTCGGCGCGCAGCGGGCGCATCACCTGGTCGATGAAGACAGCCTCGCGGTCGAACACGTCAACGGCCGGGTCGGTCACCTCCCCGTGCACCAGCAGCAGCAAACCCTCGCGCTGCATGGCTTCCAGCGTCCGGTAGGTCTTGCGTATGTCGGTCACGCCGGCATCGCTGTTGGTCGTGGCGCCGGCCGGGTAGAGCTTCAAGGCCACGACGCCTGCATCCTTCGCACGCCGGATTTCGTCCGGCGTGGTCACGTCGGTGAGGTAGAGCGTCATCAAGGGCTCGAAATCGACGCCCTCGGGCACCGCAGCGAGGATGCGTTCCCGGTAGGCCTGGGCCTGTGCCGCGGTGGTGATCGGCGGGCGCAGGTTCGGCATCGCGATCGCACGGGCGAACTGGCGGGCGGTATAGGGAACGACGCTTTGCAGGGCCGCGCCATCGCGCAGATGCACATGCCAATCGTCGGGGCGTGTCAGGGTGAGGCTGTCTTGCATGTGCACATTGTCCCAAAACCCGTGATGGACCTGAGTACGCCCTGCGCGATGAGGGCTAGCATGCAATGAACAACCCCAGGAGTCCTGCAGCATGCGCCTGTTCCCGACCGCCGCCCGCGCCCCTCTTGCCCTGGCCTTTGCCTTGAGCGCCTGCGGAACCACCGAGCCCACCCATCCTCCGACCAAGGAGATGGTCCATGCGGTGACCGTCAACAACCAGTTGATCCATTTCAACGCCGGCCAGCCGCAGAAGATCCTCAGCCGCAAGCCGCTCTCCGGCCTGCTCGCGCAGGACCGGCTGCTGGGCATCGACTACCGTGTAGCCCGCGGCCAGCTCTACGGCCTCGGCGCGAGTGGGCAGCTCTATCGCATCGATACCGCCACGGGCATGGCCGCGACGATCGGATCGCAGGCAGTGCTGACTGGCGAAGGCCGCGAGTACGGCTTCGACTTCAACCCGACGGTGGACCGCATCCGCGTGATCAGCGACACCGGCCTGAACCTGCGCATGCATCCTGACACTGGCGCCATGGTCGACAGCGATCCCGGCCGGCCGGGCCTGCAGCTCGACGGCATGCTGGCCTTCGACGCCAAGGACGCGAACGCCGGCAAGAAGCCGGCCGTGGTGGCCGCCGGCTACACCTACAACAAGACAGACGAGAAGCAGACCACCAACTATGTGATCGAGCGCAGCCAGGGCATCCTGGCCCACATGGGCACGAAGGAAGGTGTGACGCCCGTTGTCTCGCCCAACACCGGCAAGCTCTATACCGTGGGCTCGCTGGGCCTGCCGCCGTTCGACCGCGCCACGCTCGATATCTCGGACATCTCCAACACCGCCTATGCAGCGATCACGCCTGCGGCCGACGCCTCGGGGCGCGCGAGCAGCCGCTGGTACCGCATCGACCTGAAAACGGGCAAGGCACAGCTGATGGGCAGCATCGGCGAGAACGAGCTGGTCGTCGGTACTGCCATCGAACCCTGAATCCGTGCAGTTCGTCGCTCAGCCTGCTTGACCCGGGCCGCGATCAACGATGATCGCGGCCATAGTTTTCTTTGGAGGGAGTTCGAGATGGAAGCCACCGTCGCCACACAACACAACCAGATGGTCTATTGCCACGCCTGTGGCAAGCAGATGCATGTCAGCGCCACGGCCTGCCCCAACTGCGGCGCTGTGCCCAGCGGCCCCCGCGGCAATACCACGCGCCGCATCCTGCCGGCGGTGCTGCTGCTGATCTTCGTGGGCTGGCTGGGCGCTCACCGCTTCTATGTCGGCAAGGTGGGCACAGCCATCCTGTTCATCATCACCCTGGGCGGCCTGGGCCTCTGGTACCTGATCGACCTGATCATGCTGCTCGTCGGCTCGTTCACCGACAAAGAAGGCAATCAGCTCACACTCTGGACTTGAAATTTGTGCCGCCTTGCGGCGGCACAAATTCATCCGTGCAGGATCTTCGAGAGGAATTCCTGCGTGCGCGGCGCGCGGCGGTCGGGATGGCCGAAGAATTCTTCCTTGGCGCAGTCTTCGACGATGCGCCCGCCGTCCATGAAGATCACGCGGTGGCTGACCTTGCGGGCAAAGCCCATCTCGTGCGTGACACACATCATGGTCATGCCGTCCTGGGCCAGCTGAACCATCACGTCCAGCACCTCGCCCACCATTTCCGGGTCGAGTGCCGAGGTAGGCTCGTCAAACAGCATCACCACCGGGTCCATCGACAGGGCACGCGCAATCGCCACGCGCTGCTGCTGGCCGCCTGAGAGTTGGCCAGGGAACTTGTCCTTGTGAGCGCTCAAGCCCACGCGGTCCAGCATCTTGAGGCCGCGCTCCTTGGCTTCATCGGCGCCGCGGCCCAGCACCTTGATCTGCGCCAGCGTCAGGTTCTCAGTCACCGAGAGATGCGGGAACAGCTCGAAATGCTGGAACACCATGCCCACGCGCGAACGCAGCTTGGGCAGATTGGTCTTGGGGTCGGTGATGGTCACACCGTCCACGATGATCTCGCCTTGTTGCACCGGCTCCAGCGCATTGACGGTCTTGATCAGCGTGGACTTGCCCGAGCCCGAAGGGCCACAGACGACGACGACCTCGCCCTTGGCGATCGAGGTGGTGCAGTCGGTCAGCACCTGGAAGGCGCCGTACCACTTGGAGACGTTTCGAATATCAATCACATTCACTCCTAACAGGCCGTGCCGGCCGAGCGCCGGGCCGCCCCAAGCCGGCCGGTCCCCCTCGGGGGGCGGTCGCTGTACTCAGCGACCGGGGGCTCACATTTCTAGCGGATGATTGCAATGCGTTTCTGGAGGCGGCGCACCGCTGCGGACAAGCCGAAGCAGATCACGAAATACACGACGGCGGCGAGCAGATAGCCCTCGATGGGTCGGCCCAGGTTCTGGCCCGCAAGCTGGAAGCCCTTGAGCAGGTCGTAGGCACCGATGGCATAGACCAGCGAAGTGTCCTGCAGCATCACGATGATCTGCGTCATCAGCACCGGCAGCATATTTCGCAAGGCCTGTGGCAGCACGATCAGTTGCATCGTCTGCGCATAGCTCATGCCCATGGCCAGGCCCGCAGCCTGCTGGCCGCTGGGTACGCTCAGGATGCCAGCGCGCATGATCTCGGCAAAGTAGGCCGCCTCGAACAGCGTGAAGGTGATCAGCGCCGAGGTCTCCTTGCCGATGGTCTGGCCGGTCAGCACCGGGATCAAGAGGTAGAACCACAGGATCACCATCACCAGCGGTACCGAGCGCAGCGTGTCCACATAGGCCGCCGACACCATGCTCAGCACGCGGCTGCTGGACAGTCGCATCAGGGCCAGCACCGTGCCCAGCATCACGCCCAGCACGGCAGAGATGGCAGTCAGGCGCAGCGTGAACCACAGGCCTTGCAGGATGAAGTCACGCACAAAATCTGCCGTGACGAAGCTGAAGTCCAGGCTGTTCATCGCTTGGCTCCCAGCGTGCCGGGCACGCGCAGCCAGCGTTCAAGCAGGGTCGCGCAGCGCGCCACCACAAAGGCCGAGACAAAGTAGCCGCCCGTCACGGCCAGGTAGACCTCGATGCCGCGCGAGGTTTCCTCCTGAGCCTGCATGGCGAACTGGGTCAGCTCGGAGATCGACACGGCAAAGGCCACCGAGGAGTTCTTGACGATGTTCATCGACTCGCTGGTGAGCGGCGGTATGACGATGCGGAACGCCATCGGCAGCAGCACGTAGCGGTAGGTCTGCGAGAGGCTCATGCCCAGCGCCAGGCCGGCATTGCGCTGGCCGCTCGGCAGGCTTTCGATGCCGGCCTTGACCTGCTCGGCCACGCGCGCCGAGGTGAAGAATCCCAGGCCCATCACGACCAGCCAGAAAGGCGGCAAGGCCGCCATCGGCGGGATCAGCACCGGGACGACGAAGTACCAGAGAAAGATCTGCACCAGCAACGGCACATTGCGGAACAGCTCGGTCCAGGCTTCGCCGGCATATCGCCAGCCTCTACCGGGCAGCGTGCGCATGATGCCTATCACCGTGCCCACCACCAGCGCCACCAGAAGGCCCGCGGCCGAGACGGCCAGCGTCCATTTCCAGGCGCCCAGGAACATGTCCAGGTAGGTCACTGCGCCGCCGCTGCCCAGGCAGCCGGCGACCACGGTTTGTTCGAGGTTGTCCTTGCAGAAGACCTGCCAGTCCCAGCCCATCGCTAGCTTCCCTTCTCCATCAAATGCGAGAGGCCGCCGTTGGCGGCCTCGAAGCGGCGCTTGCGGCGCCGGGCCTGAGCCTTACTTCTTGTAGCTCTCGGCCGGATTGTCGTTCGGCGTGGCCCAGGCGGCTTTCGTCACGGCGCTTGGCGTGACGCCGTACTTGGCCAGCATCTTCTCGATCTCGCCGCTCTTCATCAGCGCCTTCAGGCTGTCGTCCACGGCCTTCTTGAAGGCCGGGTCGTCCTTGCGGAACATGATGGCGATGGGCTCCACGGCGAGCACTTCGCCCACGATCTTGAAATCGGCCGGTTTCTTGGCCCGGGCGATATTGCCGGCCAGGATGTAGTCGTCCATCACGAAGGCATCGGCGCGGCCGGATTCCAGCAGCAGGAAGCTGTCGGCGTGGTCCTTGCCGACGACTTCCTTGAAGTCCAGATTGCTGGCTCGCTCCTGGCGGCGCAGCGTCTGTACCGAGGTGGTGCCGGTGGTGGTGACGACGCTGCGGCCGTTCAGCTGGGCGATGGAGTTGATGCCCGACGAGGCCTTGACGGCCATGCGGACTTCGGTGACGTAGGTCGTCACGGCAAAGGCCACGTCCTTGGCGCGCTGCGTGTTGTTGGTGGTCGAGCCGCACTCGATGTCGATATTGCCGCCCTGCATCAGGGGCACGCGGTTCTGCGAGGTCACCGCCTGGTAGTTGATGTCGAGCTTGGGCAGGGCGAGCTGCTTCTTGATATCGGCCAGCACGTGGCGGCAGAGATCGACATGGAAGCCTTCGTACTTGTTTTCACCGGTGGTGATGGACAGCGCACCCGAGGATTCGCGCACGCCCATGTTGACGACGCCGCTGGCCTTGATCTTCTTCAGCGTGTCTTCGGCCTGCGCGCCCAGGGCCAAGGTCAACAGCGACAGGGCCAGGAGGGTCTTGTTCATCAGCTTCTTGCTCGACATGGATTGAGTGCTCCGTCTATGGGAGAAAGGGTGTTGATCGATGGAGATATCAGGCCGCCACGACCACGCTGCCGGTCAGGAAATCCCACAGCGCGAGCGCTGCCGGCTTGGTCCGGCGAGCCACCTCCGGCCGCTCACGGTAGATGCGCAGCTCCATGCTCAGCTCGTACTGGCCGGCCTGGGCTGCCTGCACCAGGCGGCCCGACTTGATTTCCTTCGCAACCGAGCTGGCAGGCAGGAAGGCCAGGCCGTGGCCCTCCAGCGCCATGGCCTTCAGGCCTTCGGCCATATCGGTCTCGTAGATGGCATCCAGGTTCAGCGGCTCGGGCGAGGCCTTGGCGATCAGCTCCACGAGGCGGCCGAGATAGGCGCCCGAGGCATAGCTGAGGAAGGGAATCTTGTGCCCGGGGTGGCCGGGCAGGCGGAACATCGGCTGGCCGTTGGCATCGGCCTTGGCGTAGGCGGCCAGGGTTTCATGGCCCAGCGAGGCCATCTGGTAGCGCTCGGGATCGAGCTGCAGGGGCTGGCTGGCGTGGTGATAAACGATCAAGAGGTCGCAATTGCCTTCGCTGAGCTGCAGCATCGCGTCATGCACGTTCAGCGCATTCAAGCGGCTCTTGATCGCACCAAAGCGCTGGCGCAGGTCCATCAGCCAGTGCGGGAAGAAGCTGAACGCGAGCGAGTGCGGCACCGCGAACTCCAGCATGTCCTGCCCAGCCGACTGGTGGCTGCGCAGCATGTTGCGGGTGGCCTGCAGGTTGCCGAGGATCTCGACCGCCTGAGCGAGCAGGGTCTCGCCGGCACCGGTCAGGCGGGTCGGGTAAGAGGAGCGATCCACCAGGTCCACGCCCGCCCAGGCCTCCAGCGCCTGGATGCGCCGCGAGAAGGCAGGCTGCGTCACATGGCGCAGCTGGGCCGAGCGCGAAAAGCTCCGCGTCTCGGCAAGACTGACGAAATCCTCAAGCCATTTGGTTTCCACCGGGTCAGTGTAGCCGGCCCCACATTCGGGGCATTCCCCCCCGCAGATGGAGGGGGGCGGAGCCGCCGATTCCCCCCTAGCTTCAGTACAGTCAGCTTACGACCGGATACATGCAGTCCACCGGACCAACAACAAACCCTTGGAGCTAACCATGCGGCTCAAAAAAATTCTGGCTTGCTGTTCGCTGATGGCGGTGGCGCTGAGCGCAAGTGCCAGCGTTGAGTTGACCTTCGAGGATCGGGGGGTCGTTACTGGCGCCGTCGGCAACCCCTACGCAGGCATCACCTTCAGTGGCAGCCCCTTCACCCGTGGCTCGACGCTTGCAGGCGGTACCGGCAATTTCGTTGGCCAGGTAGACGCCAGCCACCTCACGAACAACGTGGCCATGTTCGTGAATGATCCGGCCATTGGCACTGGCTTCAGCTCTTCGCTGACGATCAATGTGGCTGCGGGCTTCAGCACCCTGTTCCAGATGCTTTACACCACGTACGACAGCTGGCCCGGCACCAATGTGCAAATCTTCAGCGAGGCGGATGGCAAGGGCACCTTGCTGGGCTCCACCGGCCCCTTCCCCCTGGTGGACCAGGCCGGCTGCACAGCCCCCCTGGCGTGCAACTGGGGCCTGCTGGACATCGACCTCGACGACAACGTCGCGCATTCGGTCGTGATCACCTCGCCGGACAATGTCTTCTACTTCGACAACATCGTGTTCGGTGACCTGCCCTCCGGCACCACCGATCCCGGCACCGTACCCGAGCCCACCGGTGCCGCGCTGGCCCTGACCGCCCTGGGCGCCCTGGCATTCACACGCCGCCGCCGCAGCTGATCGGCCTCCGCGCCTGATCATGCAAAGCCCGCCTCCGGCGGGCTTTTTGTTTACTGATCGGCGCTGCCGCCGCCCTGCTGCTGCAGCCGCCACATCTGGGCATAGCGTCCTTGCAGCGCCAGCAGCGCCGCATGGTTGCCGCGCTCGATGATGCGGCCGCCCTCCAGCACCAGGATCTCGTGCGCATCGACGACGGTGGAGAGCCGGTGTGCCACCACCAGCACCGTCTTGTTCTGAGCCGCCGCCTCGAGCTCGGCCTGGATCGCACGCTCGTTGCGCGAGTCAAGCGCCGACGTGGCCTCGTCGAAGATGAGGATGGGCGGGTTCTTCAGGAGCGTGCGCGCAATCGCCACCCGCTGCTTCTCACCGCCGGAAAGCTTCAGCCCGCGCTCGCCCACCGCGGTGTCGTAGCCCTTGGGCAGGCTCAGGATGAAGTCATGGATGTGCGCAGCCCGCGCAGCCGCCTCGACTTCCTCACGGCTGGCGCCGGGCCGGCCATAGGCGATGTTGTAGGCGATGGTGTCATTGAACAGCACCGTGTCTTGCGGCACGATGCCGATGGCCTGACGCAGCGAAGCCTGGGTCACGGCGGAAATCTCCTGGCCATCGATGGTGATGCGACCGGCACCGACGTCATAGAAGCGATACAGCAGGCGCGCCAGCGTGCTCTTGCCCGAGCCACTCGGGCCCACCACCGCCACCTTCTTGCCGGCCGGAATCTGGAACGACACGTCATGCAGGATGGTCCGCGCGGGCTCGTAGGCGAAGTCCACCTGCTCGAAGCGAACCGCAACATCGCGCAGCTGCAGGGGCTGGGCGTCGGGCTTGTCAGCCACCTCGCGCTCGCGCTCCAGCAGCACGAACATCTTCTCAAGGTCGGCCAGCCCCTGCTTGATCTCGCGATAGATCACGCCGAGGAAGTTCAAGGGGATGTAGAGCTGGATCATGAAGGCGTTGATCATCACCAGGTCACCCAGGCTCAGCCGACCTTGCACCACGCCCTCGGTCGCACGCCACAGCATCAGCACCAGCGCCGTGGCGATGATCAATTGCTGGCCGGTGTTGAGCATGGACAGCGTGCTCTGCGATTTCAGCTGCGCGCGGCGCAGCTTCTCCAGGCTCTCGTCATAGCGGCGGGCCTCGAAGTCCTCGTTGTTGAAGTACTTGACCGTCTCGTAGTTCAGCAGTGAATCGATGGCCCGGCTGTGCGCCACCGAGTCGAGCTCGTTCATGGTCTTGCGGAACTTCGTGCGCCACTCCGTCACCGTCACCGTGAAGGCGATGTAGAGCACCAACGCCGCCACCGTGATGCCGGCGAACCACAAGTCGAACTGCGTGGACAGGAGGCCCAGCACCAGCGCCACCTCGACCAGCGTCGGGAAGATGCTGTAGAGCGAATACGAGATCAGCGAATGCACTGCCCGCGTGCCGCGCTCGATGTCGCGCGTCATGCCACCGGTCTGGCGCTCGAGGTGGAAGCGCAGGCTCAGGTCATGCAGATGGCGGAACACCTGCAGCGAGATGCTGCGCGACGTGCCTTCGGTGGCCTTGGCAAAGATCAGCTCGCGCAGTTCGGTGAACAGCGAGGTCGACAGGCGCAGGCCGCCGTAGGCCAGCAGCAAGCCCAGCGGCAGCACGAGCATAGCCTCGGTCGAGCCAGGCTTGATCGAGAGGCTGTCGATCAGCTGCTTCAACAGCAGCGGCACCCCCACGTTGGCAAGCTTGGCCGCCACCATGAAGCTCAGGGCCAGGCCGACTCGCCAGCGGTATTGCCACAGATAGGGCAGGAGCTTGCCAATGGTAGACCAGTCGGATTTCGGGGCCGTGGCTGGGGCGGCGGTGCCGACACCGGGAACTGCTTGTGATCGCTGCATGAAAGCGATTGTCGGTCCGACACGGTAAACCTACCGATACCGCTCCTGCATGGCCCTGCCAATAATCGCGCCCGTCCTAGCATTACAGGGAGGAAAACATGGACATGCCCCAACTCGCCCGTGCATTGGCACTTGCATTCGCGGCGGCAATGCCGCTCGCGTCAACAGCCGCGGACGCACCGGTTCCGGTAGCGGCGTTCTTTGAACCGCTCGATCTGTCTGGCGCACAGCTGTCGCCATCGGGCCGCTGGCTGGCCGCCATCGGCGCCAAGGCCGGCGAGCGCAAGAAGCTGATCATGCTGGATACGCAGAACCCGTCTGCGCCCCAGATCATTGCGCTGTTCGACACGGTGGACGTGATCGACGTTGAATGGATGACCGACGACACGCTGGTCTTCGAGACGCAAGACATCGAAGACGCCGACAGCCTGCGCAAGCAGCCGAGCATGTTCAGCATCCGTCGTGATGGCAAGGAGCAGCGGCTCCTGATCCGCCGCGAACGGGACCGCGACTTCTCCGCCCGTGGCGCCAAGCCCCTCGAGCCCAACTTCGGCCTGCTCTCCTACGGCGCTGAAGGCAGCGGCGAAATCATCGTCGGTGAATACAAGTACACCAGCATCGACCACGGATACGTCACGCCTTACTACTACAACGTCACCACGCGCGCCAAGCGCCTGGTGATGACGGACAGCCCGCCGCACAAGGAAGTCGGCCGCTGGTGGTTCGATCCGCAGGGCCGCCCCCGACTGGCCAGCGCCACCGAGGCCGGAAAGGTCATCTACTACTACCGCGCTGCGCAAGGCGGCGACTGGCGCGAGATCGGCCGCTTCCCCTTCCTGAACCAGGAGTTCACGCCGGCCTTCTTCGATGGCGAGGACCGCTTCTTCGTCTACAAGCTCGACAGCCAAGGCAACTACACGCAGCTGCACCAGTTCGATTTCGCAACGGGCGCGCCCAAGGCCGAGCCGCAGTTCACCACCCCTGGCTACGACACGCGCGTGACGCGCCTGAAAGACCGCGGCGTCGACAAGACGGTCGGCTACCGCGTACGGCTCGATGACAGCGAGACGCTGTGGATCAACCCGGCCATGAAGGCCTTCCAGCAGCAGGTCGACAAGCTGCTGCCCGGCCGCGTCAACCTGCTCAGCTGCCGCGGCTGCGACACCACCGAAACGGTGCTGGTCCTCTCCTATTCGGACCGTCATCCCGGCGAATACCTGATCTACAGCGGCAAGACCAAGTCCTGGCAGCGCCTGGGCAACCTCAAGGCCGGCATCGACGAGCGCCGCATGGGGCAGACCGACCTGCTGCGCATCAAGGCCCGCGATGGCCTGGAATTCCCGATCTGGGTCACGCGCCCGGCGGGCAGCAAGCCTGACACCGCGCTGCCCACCGTCGTGCTGGTTCACGGAGGGCCCTGGGCCCGCGGCCGCAGCTGGGGCTTCAAGGACGACGCCCAGTTCCTGGCCTCGCGTGGCTATCTGGTGATCGAGCCCGAGTTCCGCGGCAGCAGCGGCTTCGGCGACAAGCTGATGCGGGCCGGCTACAAGCAGTGGGGCATGGCCATGCAGGATGACCTGGCCGACGCCTTGAAGTTCGCGGTCAGCAAAGGCTGGGCCGACCCCAAGCGTGCTTGCATCGCCGGCGCCAGCTACGGCGGCTATGCGGCGCTGATGGGCGTGGCCAAGCAAGGCGATCTGTTCCGCTGCGCCGTGTCCTGGGTCGGCGTGACCGACCCGCGCCTGATGTTCGACGTGCACTGGTCCGACATCGACCGCGACAGCAAGAAGTATTCGATGCCGGAAACCATCGGCGACCCGGTCGCGGACGAGAAGATGCTGGCCGCCAACGCCCCCATCATGCTCGCCAGGCAGATCAAGGCACCGGTGCTGCTGGCCTACGGCTATCACGACCGCCGCGTGCCCATCGTCCATGGCGAGAAGATGCGCGACGCTCTCATCGCTGCCGGCAACAAGCCGGAGTGGATCGTCTACGAAGACGAGGGCCACGGCTGGGCACGGCCGAAGAACAGCGTCGACTTCTGGACCAAGGTCGAGACCTTTCTCGACAAGAACCTGAAGCAGTGACGGAGAATGGCGGGCATGACTCAGCCCGCCATTCCTCCCCTCCCCCACGACATCGGCGGCACCGGCTCGCAGCGCGAGCTGGTGTTGCGCGTCATGCCCATGCCGGCCGACGCCAATCACAACGGCGACGTGTTCGGTGGCTGGATCATGGCCCAGGTCGACATCGCTGGATCGGTACTGCCGGCCCGCATCTCGCGCGGCCGTGTCGCAACCGTGGCGGTGAACGAGTTCGTGTTCAAGCAGCCGGTGTCCATCGGCGACCTGCTGTCCTTCTATGCCTCCATCGTGCGCGTTGGCCGCACCTCGATCACCGTCCACGTCGAGGTGATCGCCGAGCGCAACCCGGCCAACCCGCAGGTGGTCAAGGTCACCGAGGCCAACCTGACCTTCGTGGCCATTGATCGCGAAGGCAAGCCGCGCGTCATCGAACAGCATGCCTGATCTGCTGGTGTTGGGCGGCGGAGCCCTGGGCTCGGCCGTCGCCGCCAAGCTGAGTGGGTACAAGGGCTGGCGGGTGCGGGTGCTGGAGCGCGACCCGAGCTATGCGCAGGCCTCGTCGGCCCTGTCTGCAGCCTCGATACGCCAGCAGTTTTCCAGCCCCTTGAACATTGCGCTGTCGCAGTACGGACTGGAATACCTGCGCGGCATGGGCGCTGAGGCCCAGTTCAATGAGCGCGGCTACCTCTACCTGACCGCTGAGCCGGAGCGGCTGCGCGAACTGCATACATTGCAGGCCCGCTGCGGCGCAGACATCGAACTGCTGAGTCCCGACGCATTGAAGCAGCGCTGGCCCTGGCTGGCGACGCAAGACCTGGCCCTCGGCGCCTTTGGCCGCAGCGGCGAAGGCTGGTTCGACGGCTGCGCCTTGCTGATGGCCCTGCGCCGGCAAGCCTTGGCGGCGGGCGCCGAGTACCTTCGTGGCGAAGCGCTGGAACTGCTGCGCGATACGAGGGGCTGCATCGGCGGCGTGCGCACTGACGTCGGCATCGAACAGGCCGATCTCTATCTGCTGGCCTGCGGCGCCTGGTCCGGCAGGCTGGCGGCAACGGCTGGCCTGCACGTGCCGGTCGAGGCCAAGCGGCGCAGCGTGTATGTCTTTCGCAGCCCGGAGCATGCGCCGCGCAGTCCGCTGGTCATCGACCCGTCCGGCCTCTGGTTCAGGCCCGAGGGCGATGGGCAATTCATCTGCGGCGGCGAGCCGCTGGATAGCCGCTCCGACCTGCCCCTGGACCCCGAAGCGAATCTTTTTGAAGAGCGGCTCTGGCCGGCATTGGCCGAACGGGTGCCGGGCTTCGAATCACTTCGCCTGGAGCGCGCCTGGGCCGGCTACTACGAGATGAATGCGTTCGACGCAAACGGCCTCGTCGGTCCGATGCGCGAATGCCCGAACCTGCACCTGGCTTGTGGCTTCTCAGGCCATGGCTTGCAACATGCGCCAGGTGTCGGTCGGGGCCTCGCCGAGCTGATCTGCGATGGCAGCTATCAAAGCCTCGACCTGAGCCCGCTATCGCCCGACCGAATTGCCGCCGACAAGCCTTACCGCGAACTCAATGTGATCTGAGCAGCGATGCGCTCGGCCAGCGCGTCGGCCCAGAGCTTGTAGCCGGCCGGGTTCGGATGGAACCCATCGGGCGCCATCAGGGCGGCAGCGCCGCCGGGCTGATGCAGATTCGCCGGCGCGGCCTGTACGCCACGGTCCTTGCTGTCAGCCAGGTCACGAACCAGGGCGCGATTCAAGCGCATCGCTTGCGCGCCCAGCAGCCAGCGCAGCGGCTGGGGCAGCAGAGGGAAGGCATGCATCGGCGGCACAGCACTGTGCAGGCTGTAGCGGACGCCAAGGCGCGCCACGGCCAACTGATGCAGCTCGGCCAACTGGCGGGTCCACAGACTCGCACTCACCTGCCCCACGGCGTCGTTGACACCCAAGGCCGTGACCATCACATCGGCCGGCTCCAGCGAACTCGCATCGCGCAACTGCCGGAGGCTGTCCGCCGTGCGGTTGCCCGTGCGGGCCAGCAGTTGCCAATGCACGCTGCCGCCCAATCGCTCGGCGAGCGCGGCCGATAGGCGCCCCGCCAAAGCCTCGCTCTGCGTGGCTGCGCCGACGCCTGCGCCTGACGAATCACCAACGATCAACAACCGCAGCTTCAGCCCGCCGCTGCCGGCAACACCGGCGCTCGGGCCCGCGGCTTCAGGCAGCTGCAAGGCCGTGCGGCGCACTCGCGCGCCTTGCCACAGGAGCAGCGGCGCGAGCGCGACCTTGGCGAGCACCAGCATCAGCGTGCGGCCCGCATCGTCCTCATTCGAACTTGGAGAAGTCCGGTGCGCGCTTCTGGAAAAAGGCCTGGAAGGCCTCGGTCGCTTCGGGGCTGCGCAGGCGGGCGCTGAAGATCTCGGCTTCCTTCTCGACCGTGGCCCAGACCTGCTCGGCCGTGCCGGCACGCATCAGGCGCTTGCTCTCGCGCACAGCGCTCGGTGCCAGGTTGTTGAAGCGCTCGGCCACGCGGCGTGCATGGGCCACCACTTCGGCTGCCGGCAGCACGGCGTTGGCAATGCCGCATTCCACCGCCTGCTCGCCGGTGAACGGGTCGCCCAGCAAGAGCTTCTCGGCGGCGCGGCGATTGCCCATCAGGCTTGGCACCACCAGGCTGGAGGCAAATTCGGGCACCAGGCCCAGGCTGACGAAGGGCATGGCCAGTCGCGAGTCATCGGCCACATAGACGAAGTCGCAATGCAGCAGCAGCGTCGTGCCGATGCCGATGGCAGCACCGTTCACGGCGGCGACCACTGGCTTTTCGCAGCCAAGCAAGGCACGCATGAACTGGAAGACCGGCGCGTCCGTGTCGCGCGGCGGGCTGCCCATGAAGTCTTCGATGTCATTGCCCGAGGTGAAGATCGAGGGCTGGCCCTGGATCAGCACGGCGCGCACGGCCTTGTCGCTGTTGACGGCAACCAGCGCGTCGGCCATGGCCTGATACATCGCCCGGGTCAGCGCGTTCTTCTTCTCGGGGCGGGCGATCTCAATGGTGGCCACGCCGTTGACGGTAGCGGTCTTGATGCTCATCTTGTCTCCTGATTCGATAGGCAGATTGTCAGCCCTTGAGCTGCTGCCAGTGATTGGCCAGATGCATCAGGTGGGCGCGCTCGTACTGCTCGCGCGTGAGCGGGCCGTAGGCGAAATGGGGCTTGAGTTCACCCTTGAAGGCAGCGAAGGCATTCATCGCGTCCAGCAGGCGCTGGATCGAACCCTTGACGCTGTGATTCGCGTCGAGCGCGGGTGCGCCAGGGATCGGGTCTTCCAGCGAATGGCTCATCTTGCCGCGCGCGTCAAAGAAGGCGAAAGCTGTGTTGCCGGCCGTGACCTGGAAGAAGCGCGACTTCGGCTCGGGGAAGCCGCTCATCGAATACTCGATGCTCTGCGCCAGGTGCTGCAGGATCTGCGTCAGCGCCCAGCTGGTGCCTTGCGGCCTGGGCTCGCGAAAGCGCAGCTCCAGCACAGCCTTCTGCGCCTCGGTCCACTTGGTGAACGGGGCCACCAGGTCGCCCTGGCAGCCCGTGAGCAGGGCGGGCGCCGTCAGCAGCGCCCCGGTCTTGAGCAGCTGCCGACGTTTCATCGCGCCCTCCTTCTTGCTTGATTACAGACGCTCAATGATGCCAGCTGCGCCTTGACCGGCGCCGACGCACATCGTGACCATGCCGTACTTGGCACCGGTGCGACGCAGGCCGTGGATCACCGAAGCAGCACGGATCGCGCCGGTGGCACCCAGCGGATGGCCCAGCGCAATCGCGCCGCCATTCGGGTTCACCTTGCTTCGGTCCAGCACGATGCCCTTGCTGTCCAGATCATTGAGCACAGCCAACGACTGCGCGGCGAAGGCTTCGTTCAGCTCGATCCAGCCCAGGTCGGCGGCGGTGATGCCGGCCAGCTTCAGGGCCGCAGGGATGGCCTCGATCGGGCCGATGCCCATGATCTCGGGCGGCACGCCACGCACGGCGAAGGAGACGAAACGGGCCAGCGGCGTCAGGCCGAAGCGCTTGACGGCGGCTTCAGAGGCGACGATCAGGGCGCCAGCGCCGTCGGACGTCTGCGAGCTGTTGCCGGCGGTGACCGACCCACGGGCTGCGAACACGGGCTTGAGCTTGGCCAGGCCTTCAGCGGACGTGTCCTTGCGCGGGCCTTCGTCGGTGTCGACGATGCGCTTCTTCACGTTGATCGAACCGTCGGCCAGGTTGGGGCTGCGCTCGAGGATCTCGAACGGCGTCATTTCAGCGGTGAAGTGGCCCGCTTCGATGGCGGCCAGCGCGCGGCGGTGCGATTCGAGCGCGAACTCGTCTTGCGCTTCGCGGCTGATCTTCCATTTCTCGGCGACCTTCTCGGCCGTCAGGCCCATGCCGTAAGCCAGGCCGATGTTCTCGTCGCGCTCGAAGATGGCAGGCGGCAGCGACGGCTTGTTGCCGCCCATCGGCACCATCGACATCGACTCCACACCACCGGCAATCATCACTTCGGCCTCGCCGATGCGGATGCGGTCGGCGGCCATCTGCAGCGCGGTGATGCCCGAAGCGCAGTAGCGGTTGACGGTGACGCCGCCGACCGTGTTCGGCAGGCCCGACAGCACAGCCGCCACGCGGGCGATGTTCATGCCCTGCTCGCCTTCAGGGAAGGAGCAGCCAATGATGGCGTCTTCGATGGCGCTGGGGTCAAGACCTGGCACCTGGGCCAGCGCCGCCTGGATGGCGCGCGCCAGCATCTCGTCCGGACGGGTGTTCTTGTAGTAACCACGGCCCGACTTGCCGATGGGCAGACGGGTGGCGGCGCAGATATACGCCTCTTGCACTTGCTTAGCCATGATTGTTCAGCCTTTCAGTTCTTGGGGGCCTTGGGTATCCAGGCCCAGACAAATTCACATTCCACCGGGTTCACGCCGGCCTCATCCGTCACCACCACCGACACCGTGACCTCGCCCTTGGCATCAGCCGCCATGCTGGCCCGCTGTGCTTCGGACAAACGCGCCGTCGCGCGCATCGCGCCGGTGGCGCGCTTCTTGAAATCCACATGCATGGACTTGCAAAGCGGCAGGCAGTCGTCGCGCACATTCATGCCGACCACCATGCCGGTGGCCGTCTCGGCCAGCAGTGCCATCGCAGCGGCGTGAACGCCCTGGATGTGGTTCTGCACCGGCCGCTTGTTGGCAATGGCGATTTCCGTCATCGCAGGGGTCAGCGCAACAAAGTCCAGGCCGGCCGTGCCCGTGAAGGGCACGGCGCGGCGCAGGGCCAGGTTGCGCGCCGGCCCGCGCAGCAGTGCCGGCAGCGCTTCAACGCGCTGCAAGGTGCGGGCGAGACGGTTCGGAGTGGCGTTCATGACGGTGGATGAAGCAACCGTGGATCAGTTGCGCACCGGCTTGCCGGTTTGCAGCATGCCCATGATGCGTTCCTGGGTCTTCGGGTGGTCCAGCAGCGAGCAGAAGTGCTTGCGCTCCAGCGACATCAGGTACTCCTCGTCGACCAGCGAACCGGCCTCCACTTCGCCGCCGCAGACCACATCGGCGATCAGTGCTGCGAGATGGAAGTCGTGCGCGCTGATGAAGCCGCCGTCACGCATGTTGGCCAGCTGGCCCTTGATCGTGGCGATGCCCGAACGACCGGCCACCGGGAACAGGGCCTTGGCCGGCGCGCGGTAGCCGGTCTCGAACAAGGCCTTGGCTTGCGCCGTGGCGATGTGCAGCAGCTCGTCCTTGTTGGCCACGATGATGTCGCTGTCCAGCAGGAAGCCGTTCTTCTTGGCTTCGAGCGCGGAGGTGGCGACCTTGGCCGTGGCGGCCGTGGTGAAACCATCCTTCAGGAAGGCGAAGATGTCGGCATCGGCATTGCCAGCCTTGGCCATCTCTGCGGCGCGGCGGGCAATGTAGGTCAGGCCGCCGGCACCCGGGATCAGGCCCACGCCGACTTCCACGAGGCCGACATAGCTTTCCATGTGCGCGACACGGCGGGCGCAATGCACGGCCAGCTCGCAGCCACCGCCGAGAGCCAGGCCGCGCATGGCGGCGACCACAGGCACGTTGGCGTAGCGGATGCGCAGCATCGCGTCCTGCAGCTTCTTTTCTTCCGGAGCGATGCCCTTGGAGCCCTTGCTCATGAAGACCGGCATCAGCGCTTCGAGGTTAGCGCCGGCCGAGAACACATCGTCCGGCGACCAGATCACCAGACCCTTGTACTTGGCCTCGGCGATCTCGACGGCCTTCAGGATGCCTTCGGTCACGGTCGGGCTGATCAGGTGCAGCTTGGCGGTGATCGATGCGATCAGTACTTCGCCGTCCAGCGTCCAGACGCGCACTTCCTCGTTCTTGAACTCTTCGGTGCCGGCCTTCAGCGGCTCGACAGCGCCCTCACCCACCAGCGATTCAGGGAATGCCTGACGCTGATAGACCGGCAGCTTGGCGCGCGGCTTGAACTTGCCTTCCGCGGCGCTCCACGAGCCTTGCTTGGAATGCACGCCACCGTTCTCGGCCACCGGGCCTTCGGTCACCCAGGCGGGCAGCGGGGCGCTCGCGAGCGTCTTGCCATCAGCGATGTCGGCCGAGATCCATTCAGCGACCTGCTTCCAGCCAGCAGCTTGCCACAGCTCGAACGGGCCTTGGGCTGTGCCGAAGCCCCAGCGCATCGCGAAGTCGATTTCGCGGGCGGTGTCGGCCACGGTATTCAGGTGCACGGCGGCGTAGTGGAAGCTGTCGCGCAGGATGGACCACAGGAACTGGGCCTGCGGGTTGGTCGATTCACGCAGCAGCTTGATGCGATCAGGCGCAGGCTTTTTTAGCATGCGGGCCACGATCTCGTCTGCCTTCTTGCCGCCGGCCACGTACTCACCGGTGGCGAAATCCAGGCGCTGGATGTCCTTGCCGACCTTCTTGTAGAAGCCGCCGCCGCTCTTCTGGCCGAGGGCACCCTTCTCGATCAGACCGGCCAGCACCTTGGGCGTGGCGTAGGTGCTGTAGAAGGGGTCGTCCTTCAGGTTGTCCTGCATAGTCTTGACGACGTGAGCCATCGTGTCCAGGCCCACCACGTCTGCCGTGCGGAACGTGCCGCTCGATGCGCGGCCCAGCTTCTTGCCGGTCAGGTCGTCAACGACGTCAACGGAAAGGCCGAACTTCTCGGCCTCGATCATCGTGGCCATCATGCCGGCGATGCCGACGCGGTTGGCGACGAAGTTGGGCGTGTCGTTCGCCCGCACAACGCCCTTGCCCACGGCCGTGGTCACGAAGCTCTCCAGCTGGTCGATCACTTCCGGACGCGTGGTCGGCGTGTTGATCAGCTCCACCAGGTACATGTAGCGCGGCGGGTTGAAGAAATGGATGCCGCAGAAGCGCGGCTTGATTTCTTCGGGCAGCACTTCGCTGAGCTTGGTGATCGACAGGCCCGAGGTGTTCGAGGCGACGATGGCATGCGGGGCGATGAACGGAGCGATCTTGGTGTACAGATCGAGCTTCCAGTCCATGCGCTCGGCAATGGCCTCGATGATCAGATCGCAGTCTTTCAGGAGCTCCAGGTGCTCTTCGTAGTTGGCCTGCTGGATCAGCGCGGCGTTCTCGGCCACGCCCAGCGGCGCGGGCTTGAGCTTCTTCAAGCCCTCGACCGCCTTGGTGACGATGCCGTTCTTGGGGCCCTCTTTCGCCGGCAGGTCGAACAGGATGACCGGCACCTTGACATTGACCAGATGGGCGGCGATCTGCGCGCCCATCACGCCAGCGCCGAGCACGGCGACTTTGCGGACTTGGAATCGACTCACGGAAGTTCTCCTGAAATTCTGAAAGGCTTCTTTACTCGACGCGCACCCAGACCTGGGTGCGGTAGAAGAAACCGATATAGCCGCGCATCTCCATGCGCTTGCCACCATCAACCGGCTTCAGCCGGGTCTTGTAAGTCTTGCCATTGTTGGGGTCGAGGATCTCGCCACCGCCCCACAAGGTCTTGTCGTCTGCATCCTGCTTGACGCTGCGGATGATCTGCAGGCCCACCACGGGCTTGTCCTTGCGGTCGTCCTTGCACTGATCGCATTTGCCATCGGCCTTGCTCGCGTCGAAGATCTTCTCGATGGTGCCGGTGAACACGCCACCGTTCTCGGTGATGCGCACCAGCGACTTTTCGGTCTTGCCGTCGTCGTCGATCGTCTTCCACAGGCCCACAGGCGTGGCCTGCGCGGCAGCGAGGCTGCTCAAGAGGCTCAGGGTGGCGGCGGTGATCAGTGCTTTCATCGGTGGTGTCTCCTGGTGTTGTGATGGCCCGCCGCTGACGTTTGTCTTGTCAGCGGGCCTGGGATCAATGAGGCAAGGACGCAGATTTGTGGATCAGAACAGCGCTTCGTCCATTTCCATCAGCGGGCTCAAGCCCGCGCGGCAAGTGCGGATCAGCGATGCCGTCTCCGGCAGCAGCTTCGCAAAATAGAAGCGCGCCGTCGAGAGCTTGGCGGTGTAGAACGGGTCGCCGCTGTCCTTCTTTTGCAGGGCCACCTTGGCCATGCGGGCAAAGAAGTAGGCGAATGTCAGGTGGCCGACCACGCGCAGATAGTCCACTGCGGCAGCACCCACTTCATCCGGGTTGCCGAAGGCCTTCATGCCGATCTCGGTGGTCAGCTTGGTGACCTTGTCGCCCAGCTCCGCCAGCGGGTTGATGAATTCCTGCATGGCTTCATCGGTACCCTCGTCTTCCACGAACGTGGCAATCTTCTTGCCGAACTTCTTCAGCGTGGCGCCGTTGTTGCCGAGAATCTTGCGGCCCAGCAGGTCCAGCGACTGGATCGTGTTGGTGCCCTCGTAGATCATGTTGATGCGGGCGTCGCGGACGAACTGCTCCATGCCCCACTCGTGGATGTAGCCGTGGCCGCCAAAGACCTGCATGCAATGCGAGGTGGCGATCCAGCCGTTGTCGGTGATGAAAGCCTTGATGATGGGCGTCAGCAGCGCGACTTCGGCTTCGCATTCCTTGCGCTCGTCTTCGTCGTGCGAGCTCAGCGCCTTGTCGAGCTGCAGGCCGACATAGGTGTTCAGCGCACGGCCGCCTTCGGCGTAGGCACGGGCGGTGAGCAGCATCTTGCGCACGTCGGGGTGCACGATGATCGGGTCGGCCGCCTTGTCGGGCGCCTTCGGGCCCGAGAGCGAACGCATCTGGATGCGGTCCTTGGCGTAGGCCACGGCGTTCTGGTACGCCGCTTCGGTCAGGCCCAGCGACTGGTTGCCCACGCCCAGGCGGGCGGCATTCATCATCACGAACATCGCTGCCAGGCCCTTGTTGGGCTGGCCAACCATCGTGCCGACGGCGCCGTCCAGCACCATCTGGCAGGTCGAGTTGGCGTGGATGCCCATCTTGTGCTCGAGGCCGCCGCAATAGATGCCATTGCGCTCGCCCAGCGAGCCGTCGGCATTCACATTGAACTTGGGCACGACGAAGAGCGAGATGCCCTTGGAGCCGGCCGGTGCGTCCGGCAGGCGGGCCAGCACCAGGTGGATGATGTTGGCGGCCATGTCGTGCTCGCCGGCCGAGATGAAGATCTTGGCGCCGGTGATCTTGTAGGTGCCGTCAGCCTGCGGCTCGGCCTTGCTGCGCAGCATGCCGAGGTCAGTGCCGCAATGCGGCTCGGTCAGGCACATGGTGCCGGTCCACTCGCCGCTGGTCAGCTTTGGCAGGTAGGTGGCCTTCTGCTCGGGCGTGCCATGGGCATGCAGGGCTTCATAGGCGCCGTGGCTCAGGCCCGGGTACATCGTCCAGGCTTGGTTGCCCGAGTTCAGCATCTCGTAGAAGGCCTGGTTCACGATGACAGGCAGGCCCTGGCCGCCGTACTCGGGGTCGCAGCCCAGCGCAGGCCAGCCGCCTTCCACGTACTTGGCGTAGGCTTCCTTGAAGCCCTTCGGGGACGTCACTTCATGCGTGGTCTTGTCCAGCTTGCAACCTTCGGCATCACCCGACAGGTTCAAGGGCTGGATCACTTCGGACGCGAACTTGCCACCTTCTTCCAGGATGGCGTTGATGGTGTCGACATCCATGTCGGCATGAGCCGGCAGCAGCTTCAGCTCGTCGACGACGTTCAGCACTTCGTGCATCACGAACTGCATGTCGCGCAGGGGCGGGTTGTACTGGGGCATGGTGGCTCCTCGGTTTGAATCTGGGGGGTCAGGACCGCTTGTTGCCGGCGGCCGGTTCGGGCTTTTTCGCTGCCGCGTCGGCCTTGAGGCCCGACTGCGTCGCGTAGAACTGGACGATGCGCTCAAAGCCAACGCCCGCGCGCTGCAAGGCGCCGGGGCTGCGCATGAAGCGCGCATCGTGATGGAGGGAAAGGATCAGGCCGTGCAATTCGAAGAGGATCTGCTCGACGTCGGCCGCCTCCTGCAGATGGCCGACCTCCTTGGCCAGCACGATGGCCTTGAACAGCGCGCCGTGCCAGGCTTGCACCATGGTGACCAGGGCATCGCGCACCGGGCCGGGCCGGTCGTCGAACTCGACCGCACCGCTGATATAGATGCAGCCCGAATCGATTTCGACCGAGACGCGGCGCACCCAGCGCTCATACAGACCGCGCAAGCGCGGCAGGCCGCGGACTTCGCGAATCGCCGGGAAGAAGACTTCTTCCTCGAACTTGGCGTGATACTCGCGCACCACGGCGATCTGCAATTCCTCGCGCGAGCCGAAATGGGCGAACACGCCGGACTTGCTCATCTTGATCATGTCCGCCAGCGCGCCGATGGACAGGCCTTCCAGCCCCATGTGCGAAGCCAGTCCCAGCGCCGCTTCCAGGATGGCGGCACGGGTCTGCTGGCCCTTCTGCAGCGAGCGGGCCACGCGGCGCGGCGCAACGGCGGCTTTGGGCGGATTGGACGGCAGAACTGACACGGTGGCAGGATCCGGAAAGGAAGCGACGGATCGCATAATAAAACGAACGGTCGTTCTATTTTGCAGAAAGCTGGCTCGACTGCCTCACTGAATCCGTGCATTTTTTAGGGGATGCCGCCTAGCC
This sequence comes from Paucibacter sp. JuS9, assembly GCF_044043925.2. Classification (NCBI taxonomy): domain Bacteria; kingdom Pseudomonadati; phylum Pseudomonadota; class Betaproteobacteria; order Burkholderiales; family Sphaerotilaceae; genus Roseateles; species Paucibacter sp. JuS9. The sequence goes on along the minus strand of NZ_CP194172.1, from coordinate 335,851 downwards.
GGCCCGATTCAAGCGCTCGGCTCTTGACCACTTGATGACGGTTGGACGGCCATTGCCCTGACATGGCGATCACGCGACAAGCCGTCCACTGATGGCCGCTGCTATTGAGTCAGTACGCACTCTTGCAGTACTCTGCGCCCAGGAGGTCTGCGCTGTGGATGTTCTGCAACTGGATGTTTCGGGTCGCCCCCAGGCCTGGATCACAACCAAGGAAGCCGCCGTGATCTACGCCAGTGATGGCGTGGCCTGGACGCTTGGCGACCCCTGCCAAGTGATGCGTGGCGGCCTGCAGCGCCGCACCGGCATGCAGTCCCGCATCGAAGTGCATCCCATCATCGCCGTGCGCGGCGCCGTGCCCAGCCGGGCCTGGCGCCAAACGCCGGCGCTGACCAACCCCAAGCTCTTCACGCGCGACCGCCAGGTCTGTGCCTACTGCGGCCATCGCCACCACAGCGAAGATCTGACCCGCGAGCACATCATCCCCACCTCCCGCGGCGGCGCCGACAGCTGGATGAACTGCATCACCGCCTGCCGCTGCTGCAATGGTCGAAAAGGCAGCCGGCTGCCGGAAGAAGCCAACATGAGCCTGCTCTACCTGCCCTACGTGCCCAGCCTGCATGAAGACATGATCCTGCGCGGCCGCCGCATCCTGGCCGACCAGATGGAGTTCCTGCTCGCCAGCGTGCCGCGCTCCAGCCGGCTCTATGCCTGAAGTCATGGGCCTGCACAAAGAAGTCCGTAAAGACTTGTAATCAGGTCAACGGACGCAAAATAGCTGCCGTTGGGGGTCCCATGACCCCTCGGAGCCCAATCATGAAATTTCTTGTTTCCACGCTGGCAATCGCGGCGATGGCCACCCTCTCTGCCTGCTCGACGACCAACCCCGATGTGGTCCAGCGCGGCGACGCCCAGCGCCTTGCGCTGGTGCAAGACGCCACCGTGTTGTCGGTCCGCCCCGTCGTGGTTGATGGCACGCAAAGCGGCATCGGCGGCGCGGCCGGCGCCGTCACCGGCGCCATTGCCGGCTCCTCGGTCGGTGGCCGCCGAGAAGGCCAGGTGGTCGGCGTGATCGGAGCCGTGGTTGGCGCCGTGGTCGGCAATGCCATCGAGCGCAACGCCACCCGCGAGGAAGCCATCGAAATCCTCCTGCAGATGCGCAACGGCGAGCGCCGCTCGGTGGTGCAAGCCAAGGGCGAAGAGAATTTTGCTGCCGGCGAAGCGGTGATCCTCACCACCACCGGTGGCAAGACCCGCGTGACCCGCGCTCCCGTGGTGCAGCAAAGCGCCGCACGCCCGGCGCCCACCCCCGGGCAATAACCGGGTCGCGCCGCCTCGGCGCCTCATGGTTCAATGGCCGCTCCCTCAAGCTAGACGGAGCGGCTTTCATCATGGCAGCAGGCGCAAACAAGGTACTGGTCGCACAAGGCGGCGGCCCGACGGCGGTGATCAACCAGTCGCTGGCCGGCCTGGTGCTTGAAGCGAGGCGCCACCTCGGCATCGAGCGCGTCTATGGTGCGCGCCACGGCGTGCGCGGCATCATCAACGAAGACTTCGTCGACCTCACCGCCGAAACCAGCCACAACCTCGAGCTGATCGCCGGCACACCCTCCTCCGCACTGGGCTCCACGCGAGACAAACCCGACATCGCCTATTGCCAGCAGATCTTCAAGGTCCTGCAGGCGCACGATATCGGCTACTTCTTCTACATCGGCGGCAATGATTCCTCCGACACCGTGCGCATCGTGAGCGAACAGGCCCAGGCGGCCAACTATCCGCTGCGCTGCGTGCACATCCCGAAGACGATTGACAACGACCTGGTCGGCAACGACCACACCCCCGGCTTCCCATCGGCCGCGCGCTTCGTGGCCCAGGCCTTTGCCGGCGCCAACCTCGACAACGCCTCCCTGCCGGGCATCTATCTCGCGGTAGTGATGGGCCGGCACGCCGGCTTCCTCACCGCCGCTTCGGCGCTGGGAAAGAAGTTCCCTGACGACGGCCCGCACCTGATCTATCTGCCCGAGCGCGTCTTCTCGCTCGACAAGTTCCTGGCCGACGTGAAGGCCACCTACGAGCGCTATGGCCGCTGCGTGATCGCTGTCTCGGAAGGCATCCACGACGCATCCGGCGAGCCGATTGCCGCGCAGCTCGCCAAGGACCTGGAGCGCGACGCCCATGGCAATGTGCAGCTCTCCGGCTCCGGCGCGCTGGCCGACCTCTTGTGCGAAGAGATCAAGACCAAGCTCAAGATCAAGCGCGTGCGTGGCGACACCTTCGGCTATGTGCAGCGCAGCTTCGTCGGCTGCGTGTCCGACGTTGATCAACGCGAAGCCCGCGAAGTGGGCGAGAAGGCCGTGCAGTACGCGATGTGGGGCGATGCCAGCGGCCGCACCTCCGGCTCGGTCGCCATCAAGCGCACCGGCTTCTATTCGGTTGACTACGAGCTGCTGCCGCTGGACGCGGTGGCCGGCAAGACCCGCACGATGGAAGACGCCTTCATCAGCGAAAGCGGCACCGACGTGACCGACGCCTTCCGCATGTACCTGCGCCCGCTCCTGGGCTCGGGCATGCCCGAGGCCTTCAGGCTGCGGCCGGCGCCGGTGGCCAAGGTGCTGGGCAAGTAGGCAATTCGGGCTCCTGACTTTCAGGATGCGCGCACCAGAATGCGCGCCGATCCCTCCTCAATCTGAAGGATCGAATCGCCATACCCGAGCTCAATCCCATTGCGGATCAAGGCCGTTCTCGCTTCAATCCAATGCGCCAAGCGTAGTAACAGGCGCACCTGAAGTCGGGGCCTGAAGAACGCCACTGCGCGTCCAGATAGAAGTCCCGCCGCACGCGCGGGTCATGGTTGGCCAGCAGCGGCGCCAGTCTGCCAATCATCGGCAAGGTTCTGAAGCACAAGACCCCGGAAGCCACCAAGGTCTACGCCCGTTTGATCGTCGCACCGGTTCGCAACGCCATTGAAGAAGCCGCGGCGGCCATGGGCAGAACCGGCGAGGTGTGAAACCACGGCAAGGGGCTGATTGAATTTCGCATCACTTGAACCAAAGTAATGCGGATATAAAACTCATCCCTCATGCACCAATCTGACCACATCCTAGAACTGGCCCGGCACCGCAAAGCTGCGCCAGTGGCAAGCCTTCCTAAACAAGAACCGCATTGAAGCCGCCAGCCTGGGTGACACCGTGACGCTGCTGGACGACCTGCTGTGGTCGCCAACGGAGGTCGCCGCCGCTGGCAGTCAGGCAACGGCCACTTGGAATCCAGCCTCACGGGGATGGCGTTGAGTACCTCATGTCCGAGAGCCCTGTCGCGTTAAGCGGGGGGTGTCAGCTAGTCGGTGGCTTGTACTGTTGATGAGCTTCCGGGCTTCCACGATTCAGGGTGGCGAGTTGGCAAGGAGTTCGGCCGTGCGCCGCAGGCCCGCGAAGACGGCTGTCGCTACCCTCTCCGGGTAGCCGGCGGGCAGTCGGACAGATAGAGCTGAGATGGCTCGCTCAAGGTCCTCCAGCACCTCTTCGATGACATCCTCTGCACTTCCGCGCTGGAAATACTTTGCAGCCGTCGCGTTGAAGTGGCGACGCTGGATGTCCTTGAAGTTGTAGTGCCGATTCTTGCCATGCAGCGCCATGGCGAGCTTGGCCTTGTGCCATGAGAACTGGCTTGCGCCGTTTCCTTCAACGGGCCAGATGGACATCACATCGTAGAGCGGCGTGAGCGCGTAACGGCCGCGCGGCAAGATGCGCAGACTGAAGTTCTTGGCGTGACCGTCGGGGGCAGCCATCATCCAGAAAAGCAGCTGCGTCTTGAGAAAGTTCTTGAGGTCGGCTTGCGCGTTCATGGAGCCAGTGAGAACACGGGCGATGTCCGCGATGCCAGGCCCGCCATCGGCTTCGTACTTGCGGTGGGGCGCAGTGCCACACACTTGGCAGAAATCTTCCTGCGGAAGGCGCAGCAACCAAGTGCCTGAAGAGTGCATCTGCCGGTCGAATCGCTCTACGGAAAGAACCTTTTGGCTCCCGAACTGGAGAATCTCTGTCTTGGCCGTCGGTAGCCCGAGCTCGCGCATCAGCTCCATGCAGAGCCACTCGTTTTCCACCGATGTGCCAAAGTCGGCCTTGCGCGCACCCACAAGTCCGATGGGCAGCTTCAGGATGTGCGAGGTGGGGGTGGAGCCGTGAGGACGCTTCCACTGGCCGTCATGCCACAAGAGCGCCGTCTTCTCTTGGGCGCCGGCAAGCGAGATTCGGAAGTTGTCGTCGTCTTCCACGCCCGGGTGCGCGCCTGAGCCAGCAGCCAACTGCAGCAGTTCCTCCACCTCACCTTCGTTGAGCGGCGTGCCCTCAATGCTTGTGACGTTGACCGGCGACTCATCAGCGCCGAGCAGTTGGATGGCGCCCACGCAATCACGCCCGATGGCCTCGAGCAGGTCAAACGCCTCCAGGGTATCGGTCTTGAATCGGGTGGCCACGCGCTTTCGGATGGCCTCGCTGTCAGGTAGCAGGTTCTCGAAGTAGTTGTTGACTGGGGCGCCGCGCAAGGCCTGTGCGCCCGTGAATGGCATGGACAGCGACAGCGGGCGACCTGCCTCTGAGGCAATCCAGTCCGGGTCGTAGACGAACTCCATGTCGCCACGGGCAGGGATGGTCCAGGTGCCCACTCGCTCGCCGTTGGCCCAGACGGAGAGGGCGCGAGCGCTCGTTGCACGCCCCATGCCTACCACTCCACTTTGCTAACAGTGGGCAAGCCCACGCCGCCTTCACTGCTGGCAACTGGCAGCCCGCCTCGAGTCTGCACTTGCAATTCAAGGCCCAGCGCGGACAGGACAGCTAAGAGCTGGTCCACGCGCATGGAGCCCGGGTCGGTCTCCAGCTCGGACAAGCGGTTTTGGCTCATGCCGAGTTTTGCGGCCAGCTGCTTCTGGCTCAGCTTGGCGCTTTTGCGCACGGCTCGAAGGACGAGGCCGACCTGGCTGGGAACGGAGATGAGTTGGTTCATAGGTCGAGGCGGCGAAGCAGGGCTATCGTCATTGCCGATATTTGCACTATATCGCCATTGACGATAAACACAAGAAATCGCTTTTGGCGATAAATTGGAAATATCGCCAAAAGCGATACAGTTTCGCGATCTACGGCATACCTGGGCCTCATGGCATCGTCAGGCGGGCACAACCTGCGACGAGCTGAAAGACCTGAGCGGCTGGAAGTCGCGTGTGATGGTTGACCGCTACGCCAAGTTCGCAACCGAGAACCTGATGGCCGCAGCCTCAAGAATCGAGTCTGCGCGGCAGCAGAGCGTGCCCCGCTAGAGCACGCTTTTGTCACGATTCACGATGACTCAAAACGCAAGCAAGCGTCTAAGTCATTGATGTGATTGGTAGGCCGTGCAGGACTTGAACCTGCGACCAAAGGATTATGAGTCCTCTGCTCTAACCAACTGAGCTAACGGCCCCCGGGGGAAGCGCGCGATTGTATAGGGCTGCTTCAGCCTACTTGCCGTGCGCCGACAGCGCCTGGCTGACCATGCGGGAGGTGATGTCCACGATCTGGATCATGCGGTCGTAGGCCATGCGGGTGGGGCCGATCACGCCCAGGGTACCGACGACCTTGCCGTCGATCTCGTAGGGGGCGGAGACGACCGAGAGCTCTTCGTAGGGCACGACCTGGCTCTCGCCGCCGATGTAGATGCGCACGCCCTCGGCGCGGCTGGACACGTCCAGCAGACGCATCAATTGCGTTTTCTCTTCGAACAGACCAAACAGGCGGCGCAGGCTGCCGAGGTCGTTGCTGAAATCCTGTACGGTGAGCAGGTTGCGCTCGCCGGAGATGATCAGATGCTCTTCGCCGGTGCCCAGCGCGTCAGTGCCGGCCTGGACGGCGGCTTGCATCAGGCCGGCGATTTCGCCGCGCAGTTCGTCCACCTCGCTCTTCAGCCGCTCGCGCACCGACTCCAGCGTCAAGCCGGCGTAGTGCGCGTTGAGCCGGTTGCTGGCCTCGGCCAGTTCGCTCTGGCTCAGGTCTTGCGCGGTGAAGATGACGCGGTTCTGCACGTCGCCGTCGGGCGAGACCATGATCACCAGCACCCGGCGGTCGCCCAGGCGCAGGAACTCGATGTGATGGAACACGCTGGCCTTGCGCGGCGCCGTGACCACGCCGACAAAGCTCGAGAGATTGGAAAGCAGGTTGGCCGCGCTGGTGATCACGCGCTGCGGCTGGTCGGGCTGCAACTGCTGTTCCAGGGGCTTGGGCTCCATCAGATGGGGCTGGGCCGTCAACATCGTGTCGACAAACAGCCGGTAGCCGCGTGGCGTGGGTATGCGGCCGGCCGACGTGTGCGGGCTCGCTATCAGGCCCAGCTCTTCCAGGTCGGCCATCACATTGCGGATGGTGGCCGGCGACAGTTCAAGGCCAGATGCCTTGGACAGCGTGCGCGAGCCCACAGGCTGGCCGTCAGCGATATAGCGTTCGACCAGGGTTTTCAGCAATGATTTGGAGCGCTCGTCCAGCATGGTTTTCATTGTACGGACACCCGCATCCTCGCCTGTTCGGGACAAGCCCCTGTGGTGTAATTCCCTCCATGGCCAAGCGTTTTCGACATGCGGCAATCGTGGGCAAACATCAGGCGCGGGGCATCAGACCGCTGCTGGAGGAGATTGCCGAGTTCGTCACAGGCCTCGGCCTCGACGTCTCGCTCGAACTCGAGACTGCCCAAAACACCGGAATTACCGCCTACGAGGCATTGAGTCCCGACCAGCTCGGGGCGAACTGTGACCTGGCCATCGTGGTCGGTGGCGACGGCACGATGCTCGGTTTCGCCCGCCAGATGGCAAGGCACGCCATTCCGCTGGTGGGCATCAACCAGGGGCGGCTCGGCTTCATCACCGATATCTCGATCGAGCGCTTCCGCGAAGCGCTCGAGCCCATTCTTGTGGGCGACTATGAGATGGAAAAGCGCGCCGTGCTTGAGGGGGCTGTCTGGCGGGATGGCGAGTGCATTTTCGAGGGCCTGGCGCTGAACGACGTGGTCGTGAGCCGCGGCGCCACGTCGGGCATGGTGGAGCTGCGCGTTCAGGTGGGCGAAGAGTTCGTCGCCAATATGCGGGCCGACGGCGTGATCGTCGCTTCGCCCACGGGCTCGACGGCCTACTCACTCTCAGCCGGCGGCCCGATCCTGCACCCCAGCATTGCCGGCTGGGTGCTCGTGCCGATTGCTTCGCATGCGCTGTCCAACCGCCCCATCGTGCTGCCCGACCAGGGCGGCGTGCTGCTGGAGATCGTGGCCGGCCGCGACGCGAGTGTGAATTTCGATATGCAGAGCCTGGCGAGCCTTCTGCACGGCGACCGCATCAGCGTGCGCCGCTCGGAGCACCAGGTTTGCTTCCTGCATCCCAAGGGCTGGAGCTACTACGCGACGCTGCGGCGCAAGCTGCGTTGGTACGAAGGGGTGGCCTGATGCTGCGCCGCCTTTCGCTTCGCGATTTCGTAATAGTCCCCTCGCTGGAGCTGGATTTCAGCGCCGGCTTCGCCGCCCTCACCGGTGAAACCGGCGCCGGCAAGTCGATCTTGATAGACGCACTGCAGCTCGCACTGGGCAGCCGCGGCGACGCTGGCGTGGTGCGCGAAGGCGCGGCCAAGGCCGAGATCACCGCAGAATTCGACCGCCCGACGAGCCTCTCAACGTGGCTGGATGAGGCCGGCTTCGACGCCGATTCCGAGAGCCTGCTCCTGCGCCGCGTGATCGACGCGCAAGGCAAGAGTCGCGCCTGGATCAATGGCAGTGCGGCCACGGTCGCCCAATTGCGCGAGCTGGCCGATCACCTCGTAGACATCCACGGCCAGCACGCCTGGCAAGGCCTGACCCGCGCGCCCGCGGTACGCGCCTTGCTCGATGCCTATGCAGGCCTGAATACTGCCGCCCTTGCCAAGTCCTACGGCGACTGGCGCGCTGCGAGCGAGACGCTGGAGAGCGCCCGTAGCCGGTCCGCCGAGTTGGCTCGCGAGCACGAACGCCTGGCCTGGCAGATCGGCGAGCTGGACCGCCTGTCGCCTGGCGAGCAGGAATGGGAAGAGCTCAATGCCGAGCACCAGCGCCTCTCGCATGCCGCCTCCTTGATGGATGCCGCGCGCGGCGCCCTGGATGCGCTGAGCGAATCCGAGCCCAGTGCCGAGCGCCTGACCGAGCGCGCGCTGGACGGCCTCCAAGCGGTGCTCGATTACGACCCGCGCTTGCAACCCGCAGTCGAGGCGCTGCTTGGTGCGCAAGCGCAGATGCAGGACGCCGTTCACACCCTGAGTTCCTATCTGCATGGCGCGGAGCAGGAGCCGGAACGTCTGCAGCAACTGGATGAGCGCCTCTCGGCCTGGATGCAGATGGCGCGCCGCTATCGCCGCCAGCCCGCCGAGTTGCCGGGTCTCCTGAATGAATGGAAGGCCGAGCTGCAACAGCTCGAAGCTGCAACTGACCTGGCCGCGCTGGAACAGGCACAGGCCGCAGCGCGCAAGGCCTTCGAGCTGGAGGCCAAGCGGGTCAGCACGGCGCGCGGCAAGGCCGCGCCGCATTTGTCTGCAGCCGTGAGCCAGGCGATGCAGCAGCTGGGCATGGCAGGTGGGCGATTCGAAATTTCCTTGCTGCCGCAAGAGCAGCCGCAGAGCTTCGGCCTGGAGTCGGCTGAGTTCCTGGTGGCTGGCCATGCCGGCAGCACGCCGCGTCCGCTGGCCAAGGTCGCGTCTGGCGGCGAGCTTTCGCGCATCGCGCTGGCGATTGCGGTCACGACCTGCCAGCTGGAAGGTCAATCGGCCGGCACCCTGATCTTTGACGAGATCGACGCCGGCGTTGGCGGTGCCGTGGCCGAAACCGTGGGCCGGCTGATGAAGCAACTGGGGCGGTCGTCACAGGTGCTGGCTGTCACCCACCTGCCCCAGGTTGCCGCTTGCGCGGACCAGCATTACGTCGTCTCCAAGGCCTTGCACCAGGGCGTCACCTGCAGCGATGTGCAGCCGGTGTCCGGCGAGGCACGCGTGGCCGAAATCGCCCGCATGCTGGGCGGCGAACGTCTCTCTTCCACCAGCCTGGCCCATGCGCAGGAGATGCTGACGCTCTCCGCGAAGCCGGCCAAGGCAGCCAAATCATGATCAGCACCAGCCCCGCCCCCTTGATTGATATCGGCGTCAGCCCCACCGGCGCCGCCGATCTGGTGCTCCTGACGGGCATGTCGGGCGGCGGCAAGTCGGTCGCCATGCATGCGCTGGAGGACGCCGGTTTCTTCTGCGTGGACAACCTGCCGCCCGAATTGCTGCCGCAGTTCCTGATGCTGGAAGAACGCCGCGGCAAGCGTCGCGTGGCCATCGCAGTTGATGTGCGCAGCGCGGGCTCCTTGCCGCATCTGCTGCCGCTGATCAAGCAATTGCGCAGCGAGGGCACGGCCGTTCGCTCGATCTTCCTGGATGCCAATACCGAGGCGCTGATGCGCCGATTCTCGGAAACGCGCCGTCCTCACCCGCTGCGTCAAGACGACACCTCGGGCGACGACGCGCATCGCGCGCTGCTCGATGCAATCCAGCTGGAACGAGAGCTGCTGGCCGCGCTGCGGGTCGAATCGACCGTGATTGACACCAGCCTCTTGCGCCCCGCGCAACTGCGCGCCTGGGTGCGCGACCTGGTGGCGGTCAAGGGCGAATCGCTGACCCTGGTGTTCGAGTCATTCGCCTTCAAGCATGGCGTGCCGAGCGACGCCGATTTCGTCTTCGACGTGCGGGTGCTGCCCAACCCCTATTACGACCGCGAGCTGCGCCCGCTGAACGGGCGAGACAAGCCGGTCGCGGCCTACCTGGAAGACCAGCCCGAGGTGCGCCTGATGCTGGCGCAGATCGGCTCCTTCATCGGCCAGTGGCTGCCCAGCTTTGCTGCCGACCAGCGCAGCTACCTGACGATTGCCATCGGCTGCACCGGCGGCCAGCATCGCTCGGTCTATCTGGTGGAGACGCTGACGCGCCAGTTCGCCTATCACGGCCAGGTGCTCAAGCGGCACCGCGAGCTGGACTACCGCTGAAGCCTCAGCCGGCCTGGCTGGTCTTGTTGCCCGATATCAGCAGCGCGAGCAAGACCACCGAGGCGATGGGCACGAAGACGATGAGTGCGATCAGCCAGGGCAGCAGCGAGCGGCCGCTCAGCTTCAAGGCCTGGGCCATGAAAACCCAATGGGCCACCATGGCGCCGGCAATACCCAGGCTCAGCATGCTGGCTCGCAGGGCTGAAATCTCTTCTTCGCCGTTATTGCCCATGATCAGGAGCCCCAGGCACACGGCACCGACCAGCATGGCGATCAGGGCGGACTCGATGGCATTCTTCACTGCAGCATTCATGGTTCGCTTGTCTCCTCAACCAAGCAATTTCTTCAGCGGCGCGGGCAGCGCATAGCTGGCCAGTTTCTCGCGAGCTACCCATTGTCCAACGCCGGCCGCCTGATAGCCATTGGTCAGAACGGCCCGGCGTGGATGCAGGATCCAGTCGAAATGCGTCAGGGCATGTTCAATGCGGGGGAGGACTTCGGGCTCCAGGCCTTCGGCAGCCAATAGCAGCGCGGCCTCGTCATCAAACAGCGGCAGGGTCCAGAGGCCCGCCCAGACGCCCGTCTCCGGTCGCTGCTGCAAGAGCACCTCGCCCGCCGGATTCTCCAGCCACAGCCACCAGTTCTCGCGCCGGCCGCGCTTGAGCTTGCGCGTCTTGACCGGGTAGCGCTCGGTCTCCCCGGCCGCGCGCGCTGAACACAGCTCGGACACCGGGCATAGCAAGCATTGCGGCGAGCGGGTCGAGCAGATGCTGGAGCCCAGGTCCATCAGGCCCTGCGTATAGGCCGTGATGCCCTCGTCCGGCAGCAGCGCTTCGGCATGTTTCCAGAGCAATTTCTCCTGCGCGCTGCTGGCCATGTCGCCCTCGAAAGCCAGCAGGCGCGTCAAGACCCGCTTCACATTGCCGTCGAGGATGGCCACGCGCTCACCGAAACAGAAGGCCGCAATGGCCGCTGCCGTCGAGCGGCCAATGCCGGGCAGCTCCGCCAGCTCGACCGCTGTGCGCGGGAAAGCACCGTCCGGCAGCGCCGCCACGGCAACGGCGCAACGGTGCAGATTGCGGGCCCGGCTGTAGTAGCCCAACCCTTGCCACATGGCCAGGACCTCATCGAGCGATGCCGCCGCGAGATCTGCAACAGTCGGAAAGCGCTGCAGGAAGCGCTGGTAGTAGGCCAGCACGGTCGTCACCTGGGTCTGCTGCAGCATGATTTCGCTGAGCCAGACACGGTACGGGTCCTGCGTGTTCTGCCAAGGCAGCTCATGCCGGCCATGCTTGCGTTGCCAGGCCACCAGCAAGGGGCCGAATTCCATGGGCAGCTTCATCGCGCTCAAGGTGCTCACTGCCTTCAGCGCTTCTGGCATGAGGGGCAGAAGAATGTTGACCGCGCGCCCTGCACGATGCGCTTGATCTTGGTGCCGCAGTGCAGGCAGGGCAACCCTTCGCGGCCATAGACCTCGGCCTGCATCTGGAAGCTGCCGGCCACGCCGTGCGCGTCCTTGAAATCCCGCAGGGTTGTCCCGCCCGCCTCAAGCGCCTGGGCCAGTACGCCGCGCACCGCTGCCGCCAACTTGGCAGCGCGCGGACGACTGACCTTATGCGCCGGCACGCGCGGGTCGATACCGGCGCGAAACAGCGCTTCGCAAGCGTAGATATTGCCGGCACCGACCACGATGTCGCCCGCCAGCAAGGCCAGCTTCACTGCGACGCGTCGGCCCGACAGGCCGGCATGCAGATGGGCGCCGTCAAAGCGAGGGTCGAAGGGCTCCAGGCCGAGTGTGGAAAGCAGCTTGGCCGCCGGATCATCTTCCAACGATGGCGACCAGACGACAGCGCCAAAGCGGCGCGGATCAGTCAGGCGCAAGAGGCCACGGTCGGTCTGCAGGTCGAAATGATCATGAAAACCAGGTGCCGACGAGGCGGCCGAGAAATTCAGCGAGCCCGACATGCCCAGATGCATCAGAAGGCCACCCTTTTCCAGCGGCAGCCACAAATATTTACCTCTTCTCAGGGCCTGGCCGACGCGCTGACCCTTGAGCGCTCCCGGCTCGATGCCCAGTGGCCAACGCAAGGGCTTGCCCAGGCGTACAGCCTCGACCCGCGCTCCCTCGATGGCGTCGGCAAACGAGCGGCGGGTGACTTCGACCTCAGGCAATTCCGGCATGGCCGGCATGATAAGTGGCAGCTTTACAGAGCGTCCCTAGAATGGCCCGCAACTAGAGCCTCCACCAGGAGCATTCAGCAATGCGCAAGACCCCCGCCCTGCACAAGCTCGCCCTGTGCACCGCCCTGCTCGCAAGCAGCCTGACGGCACGCGCCAACCCGGTGCCGCCGCCGAATTCCGACATGGATGCGCCGCTGTTCTACCAGTTGCTGGTGGGCGAAATGGAGCTGCGCTCGGGCCAGCCCGGCGTGGCCTTTCAGGTGCTGCTTGATGCCGCACGCCGCACCGGCGACGAGGCACTTTTCCGGCGTGTCGTAGACATCGCATTGCAGGCTCGGGCCGGCGACGAAGCACTGAGCGCCGCACGAGCCTGGCGCGATGCGGTGCCGGAGTCGATCGAAGCGCAGCAGATGACGCTGCAGCTCGTGACCCTCCTGAACCGCCCAGCGGACGCCACCGCACCGCTGCGTTCACTGCTGGCCTTGACGCCTGAAGACCAGCGGATTGCCGTACTGGCCTCGCTGCCCCGGCTGTTCCAGCGCTCGCCCGAGCCGAAGAAGGTGCTGGCCGCCGTGGAACCGGTACTGCAGGAGCAGGCTCGCCTGCCGTCCACCAAGCTGATGGCCTTGCTGGTCAATGGCCGCCTGGCCTCGATGGCCGCCGAGCCGGCTCGCGCTCTGGAGCTGGTGCGCCTGGCAGCCCAGACGGCGCCAGACGCAGATGAGCCCCCATTGCTGGCGCTTGAACTGATGCAGTCCAGCAAGGAGGCAGAGTCCGTCGTCGCCGACCACCTCGCCGCCCACCCCGACAGCCATTCCCTGCGCCAGGCCTACGGCCGCGCACTGGCCCGCTCGCAGCGCAGCGCCGATGCTGCGCGCGAGTTCCGTCTCGTGACCCAACGCTCGCCCGAGTTGCCCTCGGCCTGGTATGCGCTCGGCGCGCTCGAGCTGGATCTCCACCATCCGGAAGCCGCGGAACTGGCGCTGAACGAGTTCGTCAAACGCATCGAGCAGATGCCTCCGAGCAAGGACTTCGACGCCAAGGAAGCGCTCCAGCAAGCCTGGCTGCAACTGGCGCAAGCCGCGGAAATGCGGCGCGACTACAAGGCGGCAGAGAGCTGGCTGGCCAAGGTCGACAACCCGCAGCGCGCCACCGAAACCCAGTTCCGCCGCGCCTCGCTGCTGGCCCGCCAGGGCAAGATCGAACAGGCCCGCAAGCTCATCCAGGCCCTGCCCGAAACCAGCGACGCCGAAGGCCGCGCCAAGTTGATCGCCGAAGCCCAGTTGCTGCGCGAATCGCAGCAGTGGAAGCTGGCTTACGAAGTTCTCGAACAGGCCAACAAGCGCTTCGAGGGCGATGTGGACCTGATCTACGAGCAGTCGATGGCAGCAGAGAAGCTCGGCCGCGTGGACCAGATGGAAACGCTGCTGCGTCGCGTCATCGAGCTCAAGCCCGAGCACTATCACGCCTACAACGCACTGGGCTATTCGCTGGCCGATCGGCGCGAGCGCCTGCCCGAGGCCCGCGAGCTGATCGCCAAGGCCTTGCAGTACGCACCCAACGAGCCTTTCATCGTCGACAGCATGGGCTGGGTCGAGTACCGCCTGGGCAACCATGACGCAGCCTTGAAGCTGCTGCGCCAGGCCTACCAGTCGCGCCCTGACGCCGAGATCGCAGCCCACCTGGGCGAACTGCTGTGGGTGACCCAGCAGCAGGACGAGGCACGACGTGTCTGGGCCGAGGGCGCCAAGCGCGACCCGAGCAACGAAGCCCTGCGCGACACGCAGCAGCGGCTCAAGGCCAAGCCTTGATGCGACGCTTGCTCGTGGCCGCGCTTGCCGCGGCATTGACGGCCTGCGCCAGCATCAGCGACAAGTCGCAGCCCCTGCCTGTGCAGGCCGACGCGATGCAGTTCAGCGGCAAGCTGAGCGTCAAGGTCACTGGCAGCGACCAGGGCGGTAGCGGCAGCTTTGATCTGCAAGGCACGCCGCGAGCCGGCCTGCTGGAACTCAGCACACCGCTGGGCCAATTGATCGCCCGCACGCGCTGGGACGGCGAATCTGTGCTCATGCAGACGCCAAAGGAGCAGCGTCGCTACCCAGACCTCGACACCCTGACGCAGGACCTGCTGGGCGAAGCCATTCCAGTTGCAGCCCTGTTCGACTGGCTGCGCGGCCGCCCCTGGCCTGATGCACCCAGCCAGACGCTAGAGGGCGAGACCAAGGGCTTCAAGCAGCTCGGCTGGACCGTGGATCTCAGCGGCTTTGCAGAGAAGAGCTTGATAGTCGCCCGGCGCAGCGAGCCCAACGAAGTGGTGCTGCGAGCCCGCCTCGAGTCTCCTGTCGCGGGACAATGAGGCGATGCGCGCGCTCTACGAAGTTCCGGCCCCGGCCAAGCTGAACCTGTTCCTGCATGTGGTCGGCAAGCGGCCCGACGGCTATCACCTGCTGCAGTCAATCTTCGCCCTGATCGACTGGGCCGACACCCTGCATTTCGAGCGCCGCGACGACGGCGCCTTGCATCGCCACGACAGCGGCGATGCCCTGCCTCCCGATGACCTCTGCCTGCGCGCAGCCCGCGCCTTGCAGTCCCAGAGCGGCTGCGGCCTTGGGGCTGACATCCACATCGAGAAGCGCCTGCCAGCCGGCGCCGGCATGGGCGGTGGCTCGTCGGATGCCGCGTCCACGCTGCTGGCCTTGAACCGCTTGTGGGGCTTGAACTGGCCTTTGAGCAAGCTCTTGCCGCTGGGGCTGAGCCTGGGCGCCGACGTTCCCTTCTTCCTTGGCGGCACGCATGCATTCGTCGAAGGCATCGGTGATGTCCTGCACCCGATCTCCTTGCCCGAGCAATGTTTTGCCGTCGTGAAGCCTCAGCAAAGCATCGCCACCAAGGACATTTTTTCGAGCCCCCACTTGGCAAGATCGAATTCTGTGGCTATAGTAGCGGGCTTTCCTGCACACAACGGCAGCGAGCTTTCAGGCGAAACCCAACAGGGGTTTGACCCGGGTTTTGGTCGCAATGATTTGCAACCAGCAGCCGAGGCTCTCAGCCCCGAAGTTGGTCAGGCCCTGCAGATTTTGCAGAGCAAATTCGGCAACAGCCGGATGACCGGTTCGGGCAGCACGGTGTTTGCCAGAGTGGATGGGAAAGAAGGCGCAAACTGTCAGTCCATGACGTTCGCAGAGGGGCTTCCCTCTGGATGGGTTGCTAGAATGTGCCGCAGTCTGGAAGTTCATCCGTTACGCGGTTGGGCTGACAACTGAGCAAAGTTATAGGGTGCTGCAGCCTCTGCAGTGTCCTGTGTAGGGGCGTCGCCAAGCTGGTTAAGGCATCGGATTTTGATTCCGACATGCGCAGGTTCGAATCCTTCCGCCCCTGCCAAATTTCTGTTTATTCACCTCCGGGACCCGCAGGGCTGGCCGCGGGGCCATTGATTCAAAGGATGGCCCGTCGTGCTGCTCAACACCGTCCTCTTCACGGGTAATGCCAACCCGGTCCTCTCCCAAGAAATCGCCACTCATCTGGGGCTCGAACTCGGCAAGGCCGTGGTCGGTCGCTTCTCCGATGGCGAGGTGACGGTCGAGATCCAGCAGAACGTCCGCGCCCGCGACGTCTTCGTTATTCAGCCCACCTGCGCGCCGACCAACGAAAATCTGATGGAGTTGCTGATCATGGTCGATGCCCTGAAGCGCGCCAGCGCTCGCCGCATCACCGCTGTGATCCCCTACTTCGGTTATGCCCGCCAGGACCGCCGCCCGCGTTCCACCCGCGTGCCGATCTCGGCCAAGGTTGTGGCCAACCTGCTGGAAACCGTCGGCGTCGAGCGCGTCCTGACGATGGACCTCCACGCGGACCAGATTCAAGGCTTCTTCGACATCCCGGTCGACAACATCTACGCCTCGCCGGTGCTGCTGTCAGACCTGAAGGCCCGCAACTATTCCGACCTGGTGGTCGTGAGCCCCGACGTCGGTGGCGTGGTGCGCGCCCGCGCATTGGCCAAGCAGCTCGGTTGCGACCTGGCCATCATCGACAAGCGCCGTCCGGCCGCCAACGTCTCCGAAGTGATGCACGTGATCGGCGAGATCGACGGCCGCAATTGCGTGATCATGGACGACATGATCGACACCGCCGGCACGCTGGTGAAGGCGGCCGAGGTCCTGAAGGACCGCGGCGCCAAGAGCGTGTTTGCTTATTGCACCCACCCCATCCTGTCTGGCCCGGCGATCGAGCGCATCTCGAAGTCCCAGCTCGATGAAGTGGTGATCACCAACACCATTCCGCTGAACGACGCGGCCAAGGCCTGCGGCAAGATCCGCCAGCTGTCGGTGGCCTTCCTGTTCGCCGAGACGATCCGCCGCATCTCTGACGGTGAGTCGGTCACTTCCCTGTTTAGCGAGCAGAACAACAATTTCTAAGAATCTGCCGCCTCGGTTCAAGCCGGGGCGGCCGTAAAGCCGCAGCGGCAACGCTGCAATTCACGGGCAAACCTGGTCGCGGGTGCCCATCCATTGTTTGGAGTCTGTTATGAACTTTGTCGCTTTTGAGCGCAAGCTGCAGGGGACCGGAGCGAGCCGCCGCCTGCGTATCGCGGGCAAGGTCCCCGGTATTGTTTTTGGTGCCGGCGAACCCGCCATGATCGAACTCGATCACAACGCACTGTTCCACGCCCTGAAGAAGGAAGCTTTCCACAGCTCCATCCTCGACATGGAACTCAACGGCGCCGTTTCGAAGGTGCTGCTGCGTGATTTCCAGATGCACCCGTACAAGCCGCAAGTGCTGCACATCGACTTCCAGCGCGTCGACAGCACGACCAAGATCACGAAGAAGGTGCCCCTGCACTTCATCGGTGAAGAGAACTCGGTGGCAGTGAAGACCGACAAGTGCACGGTCAACCACGTCGTGACCGAACTGGCCATCACCTGCCTGGCGCAGCAACTGCCTGAGTTCATCGAAGTGGACTTGAGCGGCCTGACCAAGGGTCACTCGCTGCACGTCAACGACATCAAGCTGCCGGAAGGCATCAAGGTCGTGACGCACGGCAAGCCGAACCCGGTGATCGCAACCCCGGTCGAGCCGGTGTCGGAAGAAGTGATCGTTGTCGCAGCTGCTCCGGCAGACGACGGCAAGGGCAAGAAGAAGGGCAAGAAGTAATTCTTGCGTCGAGCTTCAGCTCTACAGAGGAAGGCCCTGCACCGCAGGGCCTTTTTTCTTGTTCGCCACCCCGATAATCCACGCCCATGATTCGCTTGCTTGTTGGCCTGGGCAACCCAGGTTCCGAATACGTTGACACCCGCCACAACGCCGGCTTCTGGTGGATTGATGGCGTGGCACGCGGCCTGGGCACCTCGCTGCAGCTGGACCGCAACTATCACGGCCTCGTGGCCCGCGTGAACAATGCACCAGGCGCGCCGGGCCCGATCTGGCTGCTCGAGCCGATGACCTACATGAACCTCTCGGGCAAGTCGGTCGCAGCGCTCGCGCGCTTCTTCAAGATCGCGCCTGAAGAGATCCTCGCAGTCCACGACGAGCTCGACCTGCCGGCTGGACAGATGAAGTTCAAGCAGGGCGGCGGCAACGGCGGGCACAACGGCTTGAAAGACATGCAGGCCCAGCTAGCCAGCGCCAACTTCTGGCGTCTGCGTCTGGGCATTGGCCATCCCGGTCACAAGGCCGAGGTGGCGAACTATGTGCTGCGCAAGCCGCCGCTGGAGGAGCGCCAGGCGGTTGAGGATTGCATCGCCAAATCCTATGAATCGCTGACGCTGATGCTGGCCGGCGACATGGAAAAGGCCATGATGAAGATCCACGCCAAGCCGCCACGCCCCAAGCCTCCCAAGCCGCCGGCACCGGCTTCTCCTCCTCCTTCAACACCAGAAACCACGCCATGACCAAGACGCCGGTTGTCGCTCTGCTGTACCTCCTGCTCCTCGCAGTCCTCAGCAGCAGCGCACCGGCGCAGACACAACGGCGCGAGGCCCAGATCTACCGTTGCGGCCCCGAAGGCCGCCAGTTGCAGGACAGCCCTTGCAGCGACAAGCCCACTGGCACGGCTCAGTCCGTTGCGTTTGATCAGCCCTCCGCCACTCAGCAGCGCGAGGCGCGCGAGCGCGCTGCCGCCGAGCGCAAGCAGGCGGATCGAATGGAGCAGGAACGGCTGCAGGCCGAGGCCACGCAGCGCAAGAATCAGGCAGCTCCAGGCCGAATCGATGGCCTGGCCTCACCTGCGGCCACCCCGGGCGCAGCGGCCTCGAGCCCCCATGCCAAGCCACAGCCCAAGAAACCCAAGTTCTTGCCGCAGCGCAACAAGTCTTCCGTGCCGGCCGGCGCTTCCTCGGCGCCCCGCTAGAATCCCGTCCGTTGGTGCTCGCCCTTAGGCAAACATGCCGGGGCAGTTAAACGGGAATCAGGAAGCCAAGCTCCAGCGGAGCAAAGCCAACCTGAGCTGTCCCCGCAACGGTAAGTGGACGAAGCCGCCCGGCTTCCAGTTCCTGAACGACACATCCACTGGCGCATGAGCGCTGGGAAGGATTCAGGGATGCGTGCCACCAGCCCGGATACCGGCCAACAGGTGGTGCGCGCTCGCCCAAGAAATTGGGCGGCACAGCATCGATTCACAGGGGCCTGCGGGGAAGCTGGCCACTGGTTGTATTTCGGATCCCGTTCTCTCATGACCTCCACGACTCGACGCCAAGAGCGTCGCCTGCTGGCCGCTTCGCTGCGTGCCACTCCCCTCGCCCTGGCCGCTGCCTGCACCATTGCCTGCATGCCCGCAACCGCCCAGAACAACGCCAACAAGCTGGACTCGGTGGTTGTCACCGCCACCCGCAGCCCGCAGCGCCTCGCCGATGTGCTGGCCGATGTGACCGTGCTGACCCGCGCCGACATCGAGCGCCAGGCCCTCGGCACGCTGGCTGACCTGCTGCGCAACCAGGCCTGCTTCGAGATGGTCCGCACCGGCGGCCCCGGCGCCCAGACCTCGATGTTTGTGCGCGGCGCCGAGACGCGCCACACCACGGTGCTGATCGACGGCGTGCGCTTCGATTCGCAAGCCAGCAGCGGCGCCAGCTGGAACGCGATTCCGCTGGCCCAGATCGAACGCGTGGAAATCATCCGCGGCCCTGCCGCTGCCGTGTACGGCTCGGACGCCGTCGGCGGCGTGGTGCAAGTCTTCACCCGCAAGGGCGACGGCAAGCCGCAGGTCGAGCTGGGCGTTGGCGCCGGTAGCCTGGGCCTGCGCAAGCTTGACGGCAGCATCTTTGGCGCCAGCGGCATGCTGGACTACGCCATCACGCTGTCCACCGAGCGCAGCGACGGTTTCAACTCGCGCCCCACGACAGACGCGACCTTCACGCCCGACAACGATGGCTACAAGTCCACCAGCGGCAGCGCACGCCTGGGCCTGCAGCTGAACAAGCAACACCGCGTCGAGCTGCTGGGCCTGAAGAACAAGATGGATGCGCAGTACGACGCCTCGGCCAAGCCCAAGACCGACGACCGCACCCGCAACGACATGCGTGCGCTGCGCGCTGCCTGGTCGGCCCAGTGGAGCAAGGACCTGTCAAGCGAGTTCTCGGTCGGCGAATCGATGGACCGCTACGAGACAGCGCCCAGCATTTACCTGACCGAAACCCGCATCCGCGCCTATGCCTTCAATGCGAGCATGCGCCTGGGCTCCGGCCAGCTGAATGCCTTGGTCGAGCGTCGTGAAGACAAGCTCCTGAACACCAGCCTGCCACAAAGCGCAACGCCGGGCGCCGCCGACCGCCATCAGAATGCGATTGGCGCCGGCTATGTCTGGGGCTCGGGCCCGCTGTCGGTGCAAGCCCACGCCCGCCATGACCGCGACAGCGAATTCGGCGGCAGCACTACGGGCAGCCTGGCTGCAGGTTACCGCCTGACGCCGCAGTGGCGCGTCCAGGGCTCCGTGGGCACTGCCTTCCGTGCGCCGACGCTCTACCAGCGCTTCAGCCCCTACGGCAACCAGCATCTGCAGGCCGAGCATGGCAAGAACAGCGAAATCGCGCTGCAGTACGAGAACGCCGGCACGAGCTTTGGCGTGACCGCCTACCGCAACCTGATCAACGACCTGATCATCTTCGGCGCCGCTGACATCAAGAAGTGCCCGAACCAGTTCGGCTGCTACGAAAACGTCAGCCAGGCGCGACTGCAAGGCATCAGCCTGAATGCAGCCAGCAGCTTCGGCTCGTTGCGCCTGTCTGGCTCCTTGGACCTGCAAGCGCCACGAGACGCGAGCACCGGCGGCGGCGCGGCCACTGCCAACTCCGGCAAGCTGCTGGCACGTCGCTCGGAGCGTCAAGCCAAGCTGCGTGCCGACTACAGCGTTGCAGGCTGGGAGTTCGGCGCACAGCTGCTGAGCAGTGGCCATCGCTATGACAACGCGGCCAACACGGTCCGCCTGCCTGGCTACAGCGTGGTGACGCTCGATGCGCAATACAGCTTCACGAAGGAACTGCGCCTGCAATTGAAGCTGGACAATGTCTTCGACCGCGCCTACCAGTACGCCAACGGCTATGCCACCGGCCCTCGCCAGGCCCTCATCGGCCTGCGCTGGACGCCTGCGCTCTGAACCTGGTTTAAGCACTGAAGCAGAGGACGACAGCCCGTGACGCAGAGAATCAAGAGGACTTCCTTTCTCCTGGTCCTGCTTTGCGGCCTGTCCCTGAGCGGCGGCCCTTCGCGGGCCGCCGACATCAGCCTCACCGATGATCTCGGTCGCAAGCAGCAGTGGAGCGAGCCGCCACGGCGCATCGTCTCCCTCCTGCCCTCCCTGACCGAGCTGGTCTGCGCACTGGACGCCTGCGAGCGCCTGGTGGGCGTGGACCGCTATGCCAATTTCCCGGCCAGCATTGCCAAGCTGCCCAAGCTCGGCGCCATGGACGATGCCTCGGTCGAGGCCATCGTGGCCTTGCGGCCCGATCTGGTGATGCTGAGCCCGGCCTCGCGCCTGCATGACCGCCTCGGTGCGCTGGGCGTCAAGACGCTGGTGCTCGACACCCTGAATCTCGCCGATGTGCGCCGCCATATCGACTCGCTCTCCCGCCTGCTCGAAAGCAAGTCCGGCCCGCAGCTGAAAGAGACCATCGAGCGGCAACTCGCCGCTGCAGCCGCGCAAGTGCCCGAATCGATGAAGGGCTTGCGCGTCTACTACGAGGTCGACAGCGCGCCCTATGCCGCTGGCGAGCCCTCCTTCAGCGGCGAGATCCTGGCTCGCCTGGGCCTGCGCAATATCGTGCCGGCCGCGCTGGGTCCTTTCCCCAAGCTGAACCCCGAGTTCGTCGTGCGCGCCGATCCGCAATTGATACTGGTGTCGCAACGCAATGCCCAGAAGCTGACCGATCGCCCCGGATGGGAACGCATCGCTGCCATGCGTGATCAACGCATCTGCCGCTTCAGCTCGGCCGAAGGCGACCTGATGGCAAGACCTGGCCCCCGCATGGGTGAAGGAGCGCAGGCTGTACTGCGCTGCCTCCAGGAGCTCGCTGCGGTGAAGAAGTGAAGCCATGAACCGCAAGGCCGTCACCGTGCTCGCCATCTTGCTGCTGCTCAGTGCCGCGCTGCTGCTGCTCGGCATTGGCGTTGGCAGCGAAGGCCTCGCGCTGCCAGCGGCGGACGACGCTGTGGGCCGACAGATCCTCTGGCAGATCCGACTGCCGCGTTCCATCGGCGCCTGGTTGACCGGTGCGCTCTTGGGCCTCGCGGGTGCGGTGGCGCAGGGGCTGTTTCGCAATCCGCTGGCCGACCCCTATCTGCTCGGCGCCTCGAGTGGTGCTTCGCTGGGTGTGGCCTTGCTCTTGGTCGCGCTGGGTTGGTCGCCAACAGCGGCGGCCCTGGGCTACAAGATCGGCATGACCACGGCCGCCTTTGCCGGCGCTGTCTTCGCGGTCGCGCTGACCATGATTCTCGCCAAGGGCCTGGAACAGACGATGCGCCTGCTGCTGGCCGGTGTCATCGTTGGCGTGGTTCTCGGCGCGATCACGTCGATGCTGACCCTGACCGCTGCCGATGTCTTGCGTTCGATGCAGGCCTTCATGCTCGGCAGCACAGGTTTCCTCAGCTGGCAAAGCGTGGGCGTGATGGCGCCAGTGTTGCTGGTGGCTCTGCTTGTCGGCCTCGGTGCCGCCCGCGCGCTGGATGCCTTGAGCCTGGGCGCTGACACGGCCCAAAGCCTGGGCGTGCGCCTGGCCATGGTTCGATTGATCCTGATTGCGACGCTGACCCTGTGCACCGGCGCCGCCGTCGCGCAAGCCGGCCTGATCGCCTTCGTCGGCCTGGTCGCGCCACACCTGGTGCGCAGCCGCTTGCACTGCAGCCATGGCTGGCTGCTGGCGCTGGCGGCATGCATGGGCGGCCTCTTGCTGCTCTCGGCCGACATCGTTGCCCGCTGGGTGGTTGCGCCACAGGAATTGCCGGTGGGCATCGTCACGTCGCTGCTGGGCGGCGCCTATCTCCTGAAGCTGATGCGGCGCAAGAGCTTTGCGGAGCAGCGCGCATGATCAGCGCTGATATCCGCCATCTGGCCCTGGGTGGCAAGACCATCCTCGGCGACTGCAAGCTGCAGCTCAGCGGCGGATGGACGGCCATCGTCGGCCCGAACGGTGCCGGAAAATCCACGCTGCTGAAGGCGTTGGCCGGCCTCCTGCCGTTAGAAGGCAAGGTGGAGCTGCAAGGGCGCGAACTGAGCAAATGGTCGGGCCGCGAGCGCGCTCGAGCCTTGGCCTGGCTGGGCCAGAACGAGGCCAGCACCGACGAGCTGCTGGCAGAAGAAGTGGTGATGCTGGGCCGCTTGCCGCATCGTGCCTGGCTCGCGCCGCCAAGCGCTGCGGACGTCGCCGCCGTCGAGCGGGCGATGCGGCAGACGCAATGCTGGGAATGGCGAGCGCGGCCCGTGAATCAGCTGTCCGGGGGCGAACGCCAGCGTGTGCTGTTGGCCCGCGCGCTGGCCACCGAATCCGCTTTGCTCTTGATGGACGAGCCGCTCGCCCATCTGGACCCGCCGCACCAGGCCGACTGGCTGACGCTGGTGCGCGAGCGCGCTGCCGCTGGCGCGACGGTGATCTCGGTCCTGCATGAGCTCAATATCGCCCTGCAGGCCGACAGGCTCCTGGTGATGGACGTCGGCCGCACCGTGCACCTGGGCTCGCCCGAGGATGCCGCAACCCGCGATGCGCTGCAGCAAGTGTTCCAGCATCGCCTGCAGATGATTGAGCTCAATGGCCAATGGCTCGTGCTGCCGGCGGCAGCGCCGGCTCGCATCAGCAATGTGCTGCCGCTGCATGGGCGCCGCCATGACTGAGCAGCGGCGGGTTCCGGCGCTCTTCCAGTGCGGAAGCCTTCGGGCAGGCTATCTGCATCACTACTTCCCGTCCAACCACGCAGCGGTAGCCGCGTTCTTTGCAGGGGGTGGGCGATGAACCGCGCCAAGGCCGTGATGGTGCTGGGCACGACCAGCGGCGCCGGCAAGAGCTGGCTGGCCACGGCCCTGTGCCGCTTCTATGCACGCCAGGGGCTCAAGGTCGCGCCCTTCAAGGCACAGAACATGAGCAACAACGCCCGCGTGGTGCAGGGGCGCGAGGGTCGCGCTGGCGAGATAGGCAGTGCCCAGTACTTCCAGGCCCTGGCGGCGCGCTGCACACCCGAGGTGCGGCACAACCCGGTGCTCCTGAAGCCCGAGGCCGAAACCTCGTCACAGGTCGTGCTGCTCGGAGAGGTGGACGAGGCCCTGAGCCGCATGCCCTGGCGCGAGCGCAGCGAGCATCTGTGGCGCGCGGCGCGGCCGCCCCTGCATGAACTGATGCAGGAGAACGACGTGGTGGTGATCGAAGGCGCCGGCTCGCCGGCCGAGATCAACCTGCATGCGTCGGACTTCGTCAACATGCGCACCGCGCTGGAAGTGAATGCCGCCTGCCTGCTGGTGACGGACATCGACCGTGGCGGCGCCTTCGCCCATCTGTACGGTACCCACCAATTGATGCCTGCCAACGAGCGGGCGCTGCTGCGCGGTTTCGTCTTGAACCGCTTTCGAGGGGACGCCAACCTGCTCGCCCCCGGCCCGGAGCAATTGCAGACATTGACCGGCGTGCCCACACTGGCCGTGCTGCCCATGTGGCGGGGTCACGGCCTGCCCGAGGAAGACGGTTTATTCGATGATCGCAGCAGCGCTGCCGACGGCTTGACCATTGCCGTGGTCGCCTACCCCCGCATCTCCAACCTCGACGAGTTCCAGCCGCTGCGCAATGCGCCGGGCGTGCAACTCATCTGGGCCCGCGAGCCGCGGCAGCTGCAGGGTGCCGACTGGATCATCCTGCCCGGCTCCAAATCGGTGGCGGCCGACCTGGCCTGGCTGCGCGCCCAGAAGCTCGACGCCGTGATCAATGGCCATGCTGCCGCAGGCAAGCCGGTGCTGGGGATCTGCGGCGGCCTGCAGATGCTGGGCGAAGCCTTGCTGGACCCCCATGGCCTGGACGGCAATGCGCCGGGCCTGGGCCTGCTGCCGCTGGTCACGCAATACGAGCGCGAGAAGCTGTTGCGCCCCGCCGAGCTGCGCTTTGCCGCCCAGCTGGCCACCCCCTGGCAGTCTCTGGCCGGGCTTTCGGCCAGGGGCTACGAAATACGGCAGGGCCGCACGCAGCAGCACCCCGACCTGCCGACTGCAATGCCGGCCCTGATGACCCGCGAAGGCGAGACCATAGGCTGGCAGCAAGGACCGGTGCTGGGCTGCTACGCGCACGGTCTTTTCGAGCAGCCTGCGGTGATGCAGGCCCTGTTCGGCCAGGACTCGCCGGACCTGGACCTGGTGTTCGAAGGCCTGGCCGACTATGTGGCGCAGCATTTCCAATCGGGCAGCCTTATGCGCCTTTTGAGCTAGCGCAAGCTCTTTCGCCTCGGCACCCTTGGCTATGGTAATAATCACCCTACCGCGATGGGGGATCCGATGACCGACATGGTGTTTGCCGACGAGGCGCCCGAGACATCCGCTGGCAGTGCGACCGCAACCAAGGTGCTGGACCCCTGGGTGGTCATGATTGTTGACGATGACCCGGCCGTGCACCAGGTAACCCAGCTGGTCATGTCGGACTTCGAGTTCTCCGGCCGGCGGCTGCAGTTCCTCGACGCCTACAGCGCTGCCGAAGCGCGCGAGCTGCTGGGCACGCGCCAGGACATCGCCCTGATCCTGCTCGACGTGGTGATGGAAACCGAACATGCTGGCCTGGATCTGGCGCGTTACATTCGCGGCGACCTGGACAACCACCATGTGCGCATCGTCCTGCGCACCGGCCAGCCGGGTCAGGCGCCGGAAGAGCATGTCATCAAGAGCTATGACATCAATGACTACAAGGAAAAGACCGAGCTGACCAAGCGCAAGCTGATCACGGTCTTCTACACCGCGCTGCGCAGCTACCGCGACATCATGATCATCGAGCAGTCGCGGTTGGCGCTGCGCCGCTCGATAGACGCGATCACCAAGGTCTACGACTCGCACAATCTGCGCCGCTTCGCATCTGCCGTGCTTGAGCAGGTGGCGCATCTGCTGGGCTACGAGGCGCAAGGACTTTGTGCCAGCCGCGTCTCCGCCTATGCAGCCTCGCACATGGAAGGCCACCTGAAGGTGCTGGCTGCCACGGCCGAGTATTCACGGCTGCTGGTCGACGAGGAACTCAACACCCTGCCCGAGGACGTGCGTGAAGCGTTGGAGCGGGCACTGCGGGAGCAGCAAAGCTTCTTCGAGCCCCACCGCTGCGTCGGCTACTACCGCAGCAGCAGCGGCAATGAAAGCCTGCTGTACATGGTGTTCTCCGAGCCTGTGGATGCCAGTGCACGAGAGTTGCTGGAGATCTTCTGCGCCAACGTGGCCATCACCTACGAAAGCCTGCTGCTGCGCGAGGAGATCCAGGAAACGCAACGCTCCACCGTCTACATCATTGGCGAGGCGGTCGAGAAGCGCAGCAAGGAAACCGGTGCGCATGTGCGTCGCGTGGGCGAGCTCTCGGCCTTGCTGGCCGAGGCCGCAGGCCTGCGCAGCAATGACGTGGAGTTCGTGCGACAGGCCGCGCCCTTGCACGACGTCGGCAAGATTGGCATTCCCGACCGGGTGCTGAACAAGCCCGCCAAGCTCGATGCCGAGGAATGGGAAGTGATGAAGACCCATGCGCGCATCGGCTACGAGCTGCTGAACAAGTCAGACAAGCGCATCCTGCAGCTGGGCGCCATCATCGCGCATGAACACCACGAGCGCTGGGACGGCGGCGGCTATCCGCGCGCACTTGCTGGCGAGCAGATCCACATCGCCGGCCGCATCGTTGCATTGGCCGACGTGCTGGATGCGCTGGTGAGTCGCCGCTGCTACAAGGATCCCTGGCAGTTCGAAACCGCCCTCAGCTATGTGCGAGAGCAGGCCGGCCTGCAGTTCGACCCGAACCTGGTGCGATTGCTGTTCGAGCGCATGGATGCCGTGAAGAGCATCTACGAGCGCTTCCCGGACCTGGAGGCCTGATCAGGCAGCTGCGGTCAGCCTCAGGTATTTCTGCATCAGCATTTCGCGGCTCTCCACATGGGCCGGGTTCACCGGTATGCAGGCCACGGGGCACAGCTGCACGCATTGCGGCTCATCGAAATGGCCCACGCATTCGGTGCACTTGCTGTGTTCGATCTGGTAGAACTCCTCGCCCATCGAGATGGCCTCGTTCGGGCATTCCGGCTCGCAGACATCGCAGTTGATGCACTCGTCAGTAATCATCAAGGCCATGGCTTACTCCGCACGGCCCTTGCTGATCCGCTCAGCAAGCCGCTCGCGCACCGACGGTGACACGAACTGCGAGACATCACCACCCAGAGTGGCAATCTCGCGCACAAAAGTGCCCGAGATGAACTGGAACTGGTCGGACGGCGTCAGAAACACGGTCTCCACCTCGGGCATCAGCTTGCGGTTCATGCCCGCCATCTGGAATTCATATTCGAAGTCGCTGACCGCGCGCAGGCCCCGCACAACGACCTTGCCGTCATGCTGGACGACAAAGTCGCGCAAGAGGCCGCGAAAGGGGATCACTTCGACATTGGGGTACCTGGAGGCCAGTTCGGTGGCGATTTCCAGGCGCTCCTCGATGGAGAACATCGTGCGCTTGTGATGGCCGGCGGCCACGGCAATGATCAGCCGCTCGAACAAGCGGCTGGCCCGGCGCATCAAGTCCTCATGACCGAGGGTCATGGGATCGAAGGTGCCGGGATAGACGGCGGTGAGAACGGTCACTGAGGTCATGGGCAGGATTATCCGTTGCGGCGGAAAAGCGCGTAATGCACGGCGCCGGCCCGACCATTGCGATAAGGGTCGAGGCCCAGATCGGCCGCTGGCGCCACGACCTCGGGCGACTCGACATAAAGGAACCCGCCCGGCACCAGCAGGGCAGCCGCGGCCTTGATGGCCGGCTCAAACAGGCCGGCGTCAAAGGGCGGATCCAGCATCACCAGCTCAAAGCGGCCCGGCGCCGAACGCGCCATCCAGGTGATGGCATCGGCCGGCTCCACGCGCAGATTGGCGGCCTTCAGCCGCACCTTGCTGGCCTGCAGGCTGCGCACCAGCTCGCCGTCACGCTCAAGCAGCAACACTTCAGAAGCACCGCGCGATGCGGCCTCGAAGCCAAGCGCGCCGCTGCCAGCAAACGCATCAAGCACGCGCCAGCCGTCAAGGTCCTGGCCCAGCCAGTTGAACAGGGTCTCGCGCACGCGGTCGGGCGTCGGACGCAGCCCGGGCCTGTCGGCCACCGGCAACTTGGAGCGCTTCCATTGCCCACCAACGATGCGAACCTCGCGCGGCGCACCTGCCGGAGCCAGCTGACGCTTCTTGAAAGGCTTCGCCTCGGGGTCGGGCCTCATTGGCGAACCGCGATGCCGCGTGCTGCCATCAGGGCCTTGGCCTCGCCTACCGTGTGTTGGCCATAGTGAAAGATGCTGGCGGCGAGCACCGCATCGGCGCCGCCTTGCTGAATGCCGTCGGCCAGATCGTCCAGCGAACCCACGCCACCCGAGGCGATCACGGGCACGCTCACGGCATCGCTGACCGCACGGGTCAGCGCTAGATCGAACCCGCTGCGCGTGCCATCGCGGTCCATGCTGGTGAGCAGGATTTCACCAGCGCCGTACTCGGTCATCTGGCGCGCCCATTGCACCGCGTCCAGGCCCACATTCTTGCGGCCACCGTGGGTGTAGACATCCCAGCCCGAGCCTCTCGGGTCATCGTGAGCCCTGCGCTTGGCGTCAATCGCCACGACGATGCATTGCGCGCCGTATTTTTCTGACGCCTCGCGGATCAGCTCGGGGCGGGCAACCGCCGCAGAGTTGAAACTCACCTTGTCTGCACCGGCGTTGAGCAAGCGCCGCACATCGGCCACCTCGCGCACGCCGCCGCCCACGGTCAAGGGGATGAAGACCTGTGAAGCCACGTCTTCGATGATGTGCAGGATCAGGTCACGGCCGTCGCTGGTGGCGGTGATGTCGAGGAAGGTCAGCTCGTCTGCGCCCTGCTCGTTGTAGCGGGCAGCGATCTCGACCGGGTCGCCGGCATCGCGCAACTCGAGGAAGTTGACGCCCTTGACCACACGGCCACCGGTGACGTCCATGCAGGGAATGATGCGCTTGGCCAGCATCAGTCTTGCGCTTCCAGCTCGTCGGCGCGCGCCTGGCCGGCGGTGAAATCGAGGTCGCCGGTGTAGATCGAGCGGCCGCAGATCACGCCTTCGACGCCTTCGTGCTCGACAGCGCAAAGTGCTTCGATGTCCTTGATGTTGGAAAGACCGCCAGAGGCGATCACCGGGATGCTCAAGGCCTGTGCCAGCTTGACCGTGGCTTCAATGTTGATGCCGGTCAGCATGCCGTCTCGGCCGATGTCGGTGTAGATCACGCCCTCGATGCCGTAGTCCTCGAACTTCTTGGCCAGATCGATCACTTCATGCCCGGTCAGCTTGCTCCAGCCATCGGTGGCGACCTTGCCGTCCTTGGCATCCAGGCCCACGATGATGTGGCCGCCGAAGGCCGAGCAGGCGTCCTTCAGGAAGCCCGGGCTCTTGACGGCCGCGGTGCCGATGATGATGTAGGAAATGCCGTCGTCCAGGTAGCGCTCGATAGTGTCGAGATCGCGGATGCCGCCGCCCAGTTGCACCGGAATTTCGTCGCCCACTTCGCGCAGGATGGCCTTGATCGCGCCCTCGTTGATCGGCTTGCCGGCAAAGGCGCCGTTCAGGTCCACCAGATGCAGGCGCCGCGCGCCGGCGTCGACCCATCGTCGGGCCATGGCAGCGGGGTCCTCGCCAAAGGTGGTGGACACATTCATGTCACCTTGTTGCAGACGCACGCAGCGTCCATCCTTGAGGTCAATCGCGGGTATCAGCAGCATGGCCGAAGTACGGTTAGGTGAGTTGGGGGGAACGGGAAGCGGGAGGCGTGGAAAAGCGCGGTTAGAACGAGTGAGGTTTTCTCGTCAGGGCTTCCAAAGCAGGAAGTTACGGTAGAGGGCAAGCCCCAGCGCAGCACTTTTCTCGGGATGGAATTGGGTGGCAAAAATATTATCTCGGGCCACCGCGCAGGTAAAGCGCGCGCCGTAATCGGTCTCGCCGGCGCTGTGGCTCGCATCCGACGGCTCGGCGTAATAGCTGTGGACGAAGTAGTACCAGCTCTGGTCGGGCACGCCAGCCCAGACTGGGTGCGCGCCGCGCTGGTGCACGCGGTTCCAGCCCATCTGCGGCACCTTGAAGCGGCTGCCATCCTCCTGCAGCCGGCCTTCGAGCTGGAAACGCTTGACCCGGCCCGGAATCAGGCCGAGGCCCGGCGTGTCCTGCTCTTCGCTGTGATCCAGCAGCATCTGCATGCCGACGCAGACACCCATCAGCGGTTTGCGCGCTGCAGCATCCAGAACGGCTTCCTTGAGGCCTGAGTCGGCCAGCTCGCGCATGCAATCGCGCATGGCGCCCTGCCCGGGCAAGACGATGCGCTCTGCGGCAAGGACCTCTTCGGGCTTGGAGGTGATGACGACATCCAGCCCGGTATCAGCCGCCACATGCAGCACCGCCTGCGACACTGAGCGCAGATTGCCCATGCCGTAGTCGACCACGGCAACTGTGCGGACGTGAGCCCCTCGCCGAACGAGTACGTTCGTCGATCCCCCGAGGGGATGCGGGCCGGCTTGGGGCGGCCCGGCGCTCGGCCCACTACCACTTGAACTCACAAGCTGCCTTTCGTCGACGGGATCACGCCTGCCGATCGCGGGTCCAGCGTCATCGCCATCCGCAGCGCGCGGCCGAAGGCCTTGAAGATGGTTTCGCACTGGTGATGGGCGTTGTGGCCCTTCAGGTTGTCGATGTGCAGGCTCACCAGCGCGTGATTGCTGAAGCCCTGGAAGAACTCGAAGGCCAGTTGCGTGTCGAAAGCGCCGATCGCGCCTGAGGTGAACTTCACGTCCATCTCCAGGCCAGGTCGGCCGGAAAAATCGATCACCACGCGCGACAGCGCCTCGTCCAGCGGCACATAGCTGTGGCCGTAGCGGGTCAGACCCTTCTTGTCGCCCACCGCCTGCGCCACGGCCAGGCCCAGGGTGATGCCCACGTCTTCCACCGTGTGGTGGCCGTCGATGTGCAGGTCGCCCTTGGCCTCGACCTCCAGATCGATCAGCCCGTGGCGGGCGATCTGGTCCAGCATGTGGTCGAAGAAACCGATGCCGGTGTTCAGCTTGGCTTCACCGCTGCCATCCAGGTTCACGCGCACGCGGATCTGGGTTTCCTTGGTGTTGCGCGAGACTTCGGCGATGCGATCAGTGCTCATGTCGGAAGACTTTCGGTGAATGCGGTCAGCAGGACCATGTTTTCTTCAGGCGTGCCCACGGTCAGGCGCAGGCAGTTGTGCAGGAGCGGATGCAGGGCCGAGACATTCTTGACCAACACACCCCGGCGCTTGATGCCATCGAACATCGCGGCGGCATCGGGCACGCGGACAAGCACCATATTGCCCTGACTGGGGAAGGCCTGCACCTCCTCGATTTCGTCCAGGTCGGCAATCAGCTGGTCGCGCTCGGCGCGCAGCACTTGCGCCTGCCGGGCATACACATCGGCATGCTCGAGCGCGAACAGACCGGCTTCGGCATTGAGCACGCCGATATTGAAGGGCGGGCGCAGCTTGTCGATCTCGCCGATCAGCTCCGCACGGCCGATCAGATAGCCGATGCGCACGCCGGCCAGACCGAACTTGCTCATCGTGCGCATCACCAGCACATTCGAGTGGCGGCGCAGCAAGTCCATCGAGTCGCGCTCGGCAAAGGGCTGGTAGGCCTCGTCCATCACCACCAGGCCCGGCGCCGCCGCGACGATGCGCTCGATGACCTCGGCATCCCAGAGGTTGGCGGTCGGGTTGTTCGGATAGGACAGATAGATCAGCGCCGGCTGGTGCTCGGCAATCGCGGCCAGCATGGCCGGCTCGTCCAGCTCGAAGTCGGGCCGCAGGTCCACGCCGACAAACTTCAGCCCCTGATAGCGGGCCGAGATCTCGTACATCACGAAGCCCGGCAGCGGCGCCATCACGCAGGCACCGGGCTTGCTGATGGCCATGGAGAGCATGGTGATCAGCTCGTCGGAGCCATTGCCCAGCGTGATCGCGCAGCCCGCCGGCATGCCTGCGGCCTTGGCCAGTGCGGCGGCCAGCTCGACGGTGCGCTCGGCCGGATAGCGGTTGATCGCCACGTGGCCCAGGCGCTGGCCCAGCGCCTGCTGCAGGGCCTCGGGCAGGCGGAAAGGGTTCTCCATCGTGTCCAGCTTGATCAGGCCGGCACTGGGCTGCACCGCGTAGGCCTTGACCGAACGGAGGTCGTCACGGATCACGTCAATGCCCTTTTTCAACTCGTCCATCTCAAGAATCCAACAAGGCCGGTTCGGCCTGCAAGGGGTTGATGACCTGCACGCTGTCCAGCTGCAGCCCGTGCGCCAGCTCAAGGCTCAGAAGCAACTCGCAAGCCTGGGCCTTGGCCGCTGCCACGATCAGGGCATCGACATAGGCGAGCCCGAAGCGACTCTCGATGGACCAGGCGCTTTCCACCGTTGCATGGTCGATCGCCCAGGGCTGCCAGTGCTGGTAGCGGCGCACCTCGGCCCGAGCGTCGCCATTGGGCATGGCCGGCTCGATGCGCGTGGTGACCCAGCGGTAAAAGTCATTCAAGACCTGGGTGGAAACGCGGCCCGAGCGGCGCTGCCACAGTTCACGCAGCCAAGCGAGCGCACGCTCACGCTGAGCGGCATCGGCGCCATCCTCGCTCAGTATCAAGACCGAGGTATCGACGAAGACCAGCCTGGCGCTCACAGGCCCTGCCCCCGAGTCGGATAGGGCTGGCCGTCGGACGCCCAGCTGCGCTCGCGATGCAACCAGTCCTGCAGGGCGCGCTCGTAGGCGTCGTCGTGGCGCATCTTGTCCGCCAGCAGCTCACCCAGCAGGCGCGAGACGCTGGTATTGCGTCGCGCGGCCTCCAGCCGGGCCCAGTCGGCCACGCTGTCGTCCATGCTGACGGTCACGTTTTTCATGGCCGCCAATTTAACACGAAGTTCGTGTTGCACGAATTTCGTGTCACCAATCCCACCCAAACAGGGCATTCGGGCTTTACCTCGAGCCGGGCACGGACGCACACTCAGCGCCAGGGAGTCCGGCCGACCGCCACCCAGACACGCGGCTGCCGCCCACGCTGGGGAGCCGTCATGGCCAAGAACACCGCCCCTTCGCGCAGCGCCACGCTGCGGACACGGATCGTCCTGCTTGCCCTCGTCTCGCTGACCGCAGCCACCGCGCTGCTGGCCCAATCGCTGTGGAGCTATTCCAAGCTCCGCGCCCATGCCGAGCAGGCCTTTGTGGCCAAGGACGTGGTGGCCGACATCCTGCCGCCACCGATGTACCTGATCGAACTGAGGCTGACCTTGTCGGCGGCGGTCGAGGGCACCCTGAGCCCCGATGCCGCGGCCGCCACGATTGATCGACTGGCCAGCGAGTACCAGGCCCGCGTGGCCTACTGGCAGCAGAACCCGCCATTCGGACTCGAGAAGCAGTTGCTGGGCGCACAGCATGAACAGGCCGAGGCACTGCTGAAGGCGGCGCGCAGCCAGGTGATGGAGCCGCTCAGGCGCGGCGATGCCGTGGCGGCGCGCGAGGGTTTGAAGTCAGCCCACGCCATTTACGAGAAGCACCGCACGGCCGTGGACGCCACGGTGCAGGCAGGCAATGCTTTTGCGGAATCCGCCATGGCCAGCTTCGATGCCACGCGGCGCAGCGGCCTGTGGGTGATGCCACTGGTGGCTGTCTTGCTGGCCGTCGTGCTCGTGATCAGCTGCCTGTGGTTGTTGCGCAGCCTGCGCAAGCCGCTATCGGAAGCGATGCTGGCCACGCGGGCGGTCGCCGAAGGTGACTTGCGCAGCCATGAAGACGGTGCCGCGCATAGCAAGGACGAAATCGGCCAACTGCAAAACGAGCTCGACCGCATGGTGATCGAGCTGCGCCGCGTGATCTCCGAGGTGCGCGAAGGCAGCTCGATGATTGCCGGCGCCTCGGCCGAGATCGCTGCCGGCAACGGCGATCTTTCCAGCCGTACCGAGCATCAGGCGGCCCGGCTCCAGCAGGCCGCGCAGGCGATGACCGCGATGGCCGAGACCGTCGGCCTCAGCGCCGACAACACCCGCGAGGCCGACCATCTGGCCCGCGACGCTTCGCAGGTGGCGGTGCGCGGCGGCGAGGCCGTCGGCCAGGTCGTGGCCACGATGGACGAGATCAATGGCAGCTCGCGCAAGATCGCCGACATCATCGGCGTGATCGACGGCATCGCCTTCCAGACCAATATCCTCGCGCTCAACGCGGCAGTGGAAGCAGCGCGCGCCGGCGAGCAGGGCCGTGGCTTTGCGGTCGTGGCTGCCGAGGTGCGCTCCCTGGCCCAGCGCAGTGCCTCCGCGGCACGCGAGATCAGGCAACTGATACTGGACAGCGTCAACAAGGTCGAGGCCGGCGCCCGCTCGGTGGCCGAGGCGCGCTCGACCATCGCCGAGGTGGTGCAGCAGGTGCAGAAGGTCAGCGAGCTGATGGGCCAGACCGATGCTTCGATCCGCGCACAGAGCACAGCGGTCAGCAGCATGGGCCAGACGCTCAGCGAGATCGACGAAGGCACGCAGCAGAATGCCGCCCTGGTGGAGCAGACTGCCGCCGCCGCCGAAAGCCTGCGTCAGCAGGCGGCGCGGGTGGATGCGGCGCTGGGTGCCTTCCGCCTGGCCTGAAGTCTCAGGCCGGCTGGTACGGCTGGGAGGGCGCGGGGCAGCAGCGGCAGCGCATGGCTCAGCCCTTCTCGGGGCGCAGGCGCATTTCGGCGGCGCGGGCGTGGCCTTGCAAACCCTCGCCATAGGCCAGCTCGGCCGCAATGGGCCCCAGCTTCTGCGCCCCGGATTCGCTGACCTCGATCAGGCTGGAGCGCTTCTGGAAATCGTAGACACCCAGCGGCGACGAGAAACGCGCCGTGCCCGAGGTGGGCAGCACGTGGTTGGGGCCGGCGCAGTAGTCGCCAAGCGACTCACTCGTGTAGGCACCGAGGAAGATGGCACCGGCATGGCGCAAGAGCGGCTCCCAGCGCTGGGGATCACTGCTGCTCACTTCCAGATGCTCGGGCGCGATGCGGTTGCTGATCTCACAGGCCTCCTCCATCGAGCGTGTGAGGATCAGGGCGCCACGGCCTTCCAGCGAAGCCTTGATCACATCCTTGCGCGGCATCTCGGGCAAGAGTTTCTCGATGGAGGCGCGCACCTTGGCGATGTAGTCGGCATCGGGGCTCAGCAAGATGCTCTGCGCCATCTCGTCATGCTCGGCCTGGCTGAACAGGTCCATCGCCACCCAGTCCGGGTCGGTTGTGCCGTCAGCGAGCACCAGGATTTCGCTGGGGCCGGCAATCATGTCGATGCCCACCTGGCCGAATACATGCTTCTTGGCGCTGGCCACATAGGCATTGCCCGGGCCGGTGATCTTGTCGACCTTGGGCACCGTCGCCGTGCCGTAGGCCAGGGCGGCAACAGCCTGTGCGCCACCGACGGTGAAAGCGCGGCTGACGCCGGCCACATAGGCCGCAGCCAGCACCAGCGGATTCTTTTCACCACCCGGCGTGGGCACGACCATGATGATCTCGGGCACACCAGCCACATGGGCGGGGATGGCGTTCATCAGGACGCTGCTCGGATAGGCCGCCTTGCCGCCGGGCACATAGATGCCCACGCGATCCAGCGGCGTGACCTTCTGGCCCAGCAGCGTGCCGTCTTCATCGCGGTAGCTCCAGCTGCGGCCGCAGGCTTCGAGCTGGCGCTCGTGATAGCTGCGGACTCGCGCAGCCGCGGCCTGCAATGCATCGCGTTGCGCGGGTGTGATCTGCTCGAAGGCAGCCTTCAATTCTTCACGGGTGAGCTCCAAGGCAGCGACGCTCCTGGCATCGAGCCGGTCGAAACGAGCCGTGTACTCCAGCACCGCAGCATCGCCACGCACCTTCACATCAGCCAGGATGTCGGCCACGCGGCTCTCGATGGCGCCATCGGTCTCGGCCGACCAGTGCAGCACACGCTGGAACTCGGCTTCGAAGTCGGGAGCGGTGGTGCTGAGCTGGCGCAAATTCATTTCGGGGATGCAGAAGCGAAGGCGTCGATCAAGCGGCGCAGGGGCTCGCGCTTGAGCTTCAGGGCGGCCTGGTTGACCACCAGGCGCGAGGAGATGTCCATGATCCGTTCGACCTCGACCAGGCGGTTCGCCTTCAAGGTGCTGCCGGTCGAAACCAGGTCGACGATGGCGTCAGCGAGGCCTGTCAACGGCGCCAGCTCCATCGAGCCATAGAGCTTGATCAGGTCCACGTGCACGCCCTTGTCCGCAAAGTGGTCGCGGGCAATCGAGGTGTACTTGGTAGCCACGCGAAGACGCGAGCCCTGCTTCACTGCAGCGGCGTAGTCGAAGTCGTCGCGCACCGCCACGCTCATGCGGCAGCGGGCGATGTTCAGGTCCAGTGGCTGGTAGAGACCTTCGCCGTCATGCTCCAGCAGCACGTCGCGGCCCGCCACGCCAAGGTCGGCGCCACCGTACTGCACATAGGTCGGCACGTCGCTCGCACGCACCAGCACCACGCGCACCTCGGGCTGGTTGGTGGTGAGGATGAGCTTGCGCGAGGTTTCGGGATCTTCCAGCACCTCGATGCCGGCCGCGCGCAAGAGCGGCAGCGTCTCTTCGAAGATGCGGCCCTTGGAGAGCGCCAGCGTGATCGTCATGTCGCGTCCTGCGGTGCGGCTGCGTATTCGGTCGGTGTCAAGGTCTTCATCGACAGCGCATGGATCTGCTCGCGCATGCGGTCACCGAGCGCCTGGTAGACGCGCTGATGCCGCTTCACGCGGTTCAGGCCCTCGAACTCTCTCGAGACGATGGTGGCAAAAAAGTGGCGTCCATCGCCCTCGACCTGCAGCGTTTCGCATTGCAGGCCGGCGGCGATGAAAGACTGGACTTCGACGGGAGTGGGATCGGCCATGGTGGCCGTCATTCTATGGGGACCGGGATTTCCCGAGGTTCAGCCGCGGATCTTGTAGCCTCGGCGCAGCAGCTCCAGCGCAATGCCCGACACCACCACCAAGCCCGCCGCCACGATGGAGAGGCTCAGCCACGGCGAGACGTCGCTGACGCCGAAGAAGCCATGCCGGAAGCCGTCGATCATGTAGAAGAACGGGTTCAGATGGCTGACCGCCTGCCAGACCGCCGGCAGCGAATGCACCGAATAGAAGACACCAGACAAGAACGTCATCGGCATGATGATGAAGTTCTGGAAGGCCGCCATCTGGTCGAACTTCTCCGCCCACAGCCCTGCGATCAAGCCGAGCGCGCCCATCATGCCGGCGCCCAGTGCGGCGAAAACAATGATCCACAGAGGTGCGGCCAGGCCCGGCCAGGCAAACCAGCAGGTCACCACGAAAACACCCGTGCCCACGGCCAGTCCGCGCACGATGGAGGCGCCGACATAGGCCAGGAACCAGGCCCAGTGCGAAAGCGGTGTGACCAGCAGGAACACCAGGTTGCCGGTGATCTTGCTCTGGATCAGGCTGGAGGAGGAGTTGGCAAAAGCGTTCTGCAGGACGCTCATCATCACCAGGCCCGGGATCAGGAAGCTGGTGTAGCCGACCGTGCCGTAGACCTTCACATGGTTCTCGAGCACATGGCCGAAGATCAGCAGATACAAGACTGCCGTCAGCACAGGGGCAGCCACGGTCTGGAAGCTGACCTTCCAGAAGCGAAGAACTTCCTTGTAGAACAGCGTGCGGGCGCCAGCCAATTGAATCGCGCTCATTGGGCAGCTCCGTTCATGATTTCAAGGAACACGTCTTCCAGGTCGGCGCGGCCGATTTCCAGGTCTTCCACCGGCACTTGCGCGGCGCGCAAGCTGGCGAGGATGGTTTCGACCTCGGCTGCGTCATGAGCCTTGATCTGGGCGATGCGGCCCGTCACGCGGGCCTTCTCGGCCAGCGTGCCCGGCAGCGCCTTATCAGTCTTGAAGCGCAGCATCGTCGAGGCGGTGCCCGACAGCAGGCTGCTGGTCGTGTCCAGCGCCACGATGCGGCCGAGCTTCAGCATGGCTATGCGCTGGCACAAGGCCTCGGCTTCTTCCAGGTAGTGCGTGGTCAGGAGGACCGTGTGGCCTTCCCGGTTCAGCCTGGCAATGAACTGCCAGAGCGTTTGACGAAGTTCAACATCGACACCGGCCGTGGGCTCGTCCAAGACGATCACCGGCGGGCGGTGCACCAGGGCTTGCGCCACCAGCACCCGGCGCTTCATGCCACCGGAGAGTTGCCGCATGTTCGACTTGGCCTTGTCGGCCAGGCCCAGGTTCTCAAGCAGCTCGGTGATCCAGGCGCCGTTGTTGCGAACGCCGAAGTAGCCACTCTGGATTTCGAGTGCCTCGCGCACGCTGAAGAAGGGGTCGAACACCAGCTCCTGCGGCACGATGCCCAGGGCCTTGCGGGCGGCGGCGTAGTCGTCCACCACGTCGTGACCCATCACCTTGATGGCGCCGCCGCTGGCCTTGGACAGGCCGGCGAGGATGCTGATCAGGCTGGTCTTGCCGGCGCCGTTGGGGCCGAGCAGGCCGAAGAATTCGCCCGGCTGGATATCGAAGGAGACACCGTCGAGGGCGGGTACCCGCCCTCCCTTGTAGGTCTTGCTGACGTTCTGGAAGGAGATGGCAGGCTGCATGGGCGACGATTGTAGGAAGCTGGCTCCAATTGCGCTGGATGGGGCCATTCCTTGCCTTCCCGGTGCCAGAATGCCCGCCAGGAGTCTTTGCGAGTCTTTGTCCATGGCCACAAAAAAGCCGCGCCGCACTGCGGAGCGCATCCTCGAAGTCACGCTGGACCTGTTCAACCGCTTCGGTGAACCCAATGTCTCGACGACCCTGATCTCGGCCGAGCTGGGCATCAGCCCGGGCAATCTCTACTACCACTACCCGGCCAAGGACGAGCTGATCAACTCGCTGTTCGGCCGCTACGAGCAGCAGCTCGCCGAGCTGCTGGCCGCCGCCGACGGTGTGCGCAATGTCGAGGACGCCTGGCTGTTCTTCCACATGCTGTTCGAGCTGATCTGGAAGCAGCGCTTTCTCTATCGCGACCTGAACGACCTCCTGAGCAAGAACCGCCGGCTGGAAACACATTTCCAGACCGTGCTGGAAAACAAGGCCCTGGCGATGCGCCAGATCCTGGCCGGCCTGCAGCAGGGCGGCGCCCTGAAGATGGACCCGCGCGAGGCTGCGCCTGTCGCTTCATCCATGGTCGTCCTGTTGAGCTACTGGCTCAGCTTCGAGTATGTTCGGGATCCGCGCCATGCTCTGGAGCCCGAAAGGGCCGGGGCAGCCTTGATGCGCGGGGCTTTCCATGTGCTGAGCCTGTTGCTGCCCTATCTGGAAGGCGCATCACGCGAGCACCTGTTTTCGCTGGCGGAATCGTATAAACAATCGTGACGAGCAAGGAGTGCTGAGCATGGCCAAGTGGACCGCTTTTCCCTATGACAACGATGCGTTTCAGTACGACGCTGCCTCGCTGAAGAAGAACTGGGCCCGCCTGCATGCCGGCGACGCCGAGCCCTTCCCCAAAGACGCCGACGTGGTCCAGGCCTGGATCCATTTCCATGCGGGTGAGTTCCAGGCCGCCTATGAAGCGGGCCTTGCGGCCGGCGGCGCCGGCATCACCGTGGCCAACAAGGCCCAGGCCATCTATGCCAACTATCTCGAGAAGAAGGAGAAAGTGAAGCTCGAGATGTTCCTGGAAGTGGCCGAGCGCGCGGAAGGCCAGCAGGCCGAGGAACCGAAGAACGCCAATGCCTACTACTGGCAGGCCTATGCCATCGGCCGCTACGGCCAGGGCATCAGCGTGGCCAAGGCGCTGGCGCAAGGCCTCGGGGGCAAGGTCAAGGGCTCGCTGGAAAAGACCATTGCGCTTGCGCCCAAGCATGCCGATGCGCATATCGCACTGGGCGCCTTCCATGCGGAAGTGATCGACAAGGTCGGCAAGCTGCTCGGCAAGACGCAGGGTGCCGACACCGCCACCGGCCTCAAGATGTTCGAGCAGGCCCGCAAGCTCAACCCGAGCAGCGCGATCGCGATGATCGAGCAGGCGAACGGCCTGGTGATGCTGGAGGGCGACAAGCGGATGAAGCAGGCCGAGGCGCTTTACACAGACGCCGCCGCCTGCGAGCCGATGGACGCAATGGAATGCCTCGACGTGGAGCTGGCCCGGGAAGAACTCGAGGAATAAGTCACACTTTGAGGGGCGAACTCGGGTCATTGCCCCCCTCAGTCACGGTTGGAAATACGCCCCAAACGGGCTTAAGCTTCGTTTCCACAAGGTCAGCATGCTGCAGGAAAAGCATGCGACCCAGCGTCCGCAGTCACACCCGATTTGATTCGATCAAGCGAAAGGTTTCACCATGAAGCGCAATCTGTTCATCGCCCTGGCCGCCGTGGGCGCCGTGTCCCTGGCCCAAGCCGGTACCGCCCCCAGCGCCGAAATCGCCGCCCTGAAGGGTGAATGCGCCGCCCAGTACAGCGCCGCCTACAGCAAGGGCACGCCCGCTGCCTCGAATGAATACCAGTTCGTCTACTCGAACGGCAAGTACAAGGGTGAAGCCCAGCCCGGCAAGATGCTGGCCTGCACCGAGCAGCAATACGCTGCTTACCTGGACAAGGCCGACCCGGTCCGCGTGATGGGTGCCTATCCGACCGCCGCTGGCCGCCCGACCGTCAAGAAGGCCGACGCCAAGCCTGCCAAGTAAGCTGCGCTGCTTCGCAAACAAAGAGCCGACCCGAGGGTCGGCTTTTTTGCGTCTGCCTGATCGAGCCGAGCGAGCTGAGCGGGCTCAGGCCGCCTCGTCGCCCCAGGGCAGCATCAGCGACAGCCACAGCAGCTTCTCGAACTCGGGCGCGAACTTGTCGATGATGGCTTCAGGGTCCGGGCACAAGGTGCTGTCGGTGATCAGGCCGAACTGCACGCGGCCGGCATAGGTCAGGATGCTGACGCCCATGCCGATGTCGCCCGACTGCGGCACCCAGAACATCACTCGCTCCACGGTCGAGCCGCAGAACTTCAGTGCCTGCGCCGGGCCGGGCACATTGGTCATCACCGCCGTGGCCTTCTTGGCGAAGATGTTCAGCATCGCGTGCTGCACCGGCTTGATCAGCAGGCCCGCTACCGACAGGAGCCCGAAGGCCATGATGGGCTGGAAGCTGCCCTTCAACTCCTGCATGCGCGTGCGCACCGCATAGAGCCGCTCGACCGGATTGGCAATGCCGATGGGCAGCACCAGTGGCACCAGGCCGAAGCGGTTGCCGAGCTGATAGGCCTTCTCCATCGGCCGCAGATTGACCGGCACCATGGCGCGGATTTCCTGGCCGTCCGGATCGTCGCCCTTGTCGCGCAGATAGGCACCAATGGCGCCGGCCACGCAGCTCAAAAGCACATCGTTGATCGAGGCGTTGAGCGCCTTGCCGACGACCTTCACCTGCTCCAGCGGCAGGCCTTCGTCCCAGGCCACGCGCTTGCTCGTGCCAGGCTTGCCCTTGAGCCGTGTGGGCGAATCGTCTGGCATCAAGGCAAACGCCGCCACGTCGCTGATCGCCTGGTAGCCCATGCGCGCCATCTCGACCGAGCTGTCCAGCGGATGCGGCGGGTTGATCACCTTCTCTATCGACTTGCCGGCACCCGCCCCGGCCAGGCCTATGGCCTTGACCGTCATGTCGGAGAGCGGCTTCAGGAGCGTGTCGGTCAGCCAGTCCTGGTCGTCTCGCGGCTGCTGCTGGCGCTTGGGTGGCGCCTTGCCGCCGTCGGTGATGGTCAGCATCACCGAGATCAGGGCGATGCCGTCGGCAATGCAGTGGTGGATGCGGGCGATCAGCATGCTGTCGCCGCTTTCCTCATCGTTGATCAGCTGGAATTGCCAGAGCGGGTAGCGCGGGTCCAGAGGCCGCGCGGCCAGCTCGCCGACGCGCTCGCGCAGCGCGTCCTTGCGGCTCTGGCCCCGCAGGGGAAGGAGCACCTCTTCGACCACATGACGAGAGATATCGAAGTCGTCGTCTTCGACCCATTGCGCACCCAGCGTGTCTTCGACCACCTTCTGGCGAAAGCGCCCGTACTGCAAGAGCCTTTGCTCGACTCTGTCGCGCAGCGCTTCGAGGCTGATGGCCGGGCGGATGGTCCAGACCCCGACGATCATCATCAGGTTGGACTCGGTGTCCATGCGCAGCCAGGCCGTGTCGACCTTTGACATCCGTTCAATCGCTGGGGCCAAGACTGTCTCCTGATCTTTGGTGCTTGATCTGCGGTTCTAGAGTCGCTTCACCAGACGATGCTGGTTAACATCGCTGCCGTCCATCCCGATTGTCACCAGTCCACGTATTGCAGGAGACGAGATGAGCCTCAAAGACCAATTCGACGCCGCTGTTGCAGCATCCAAGCAACTGCCCGAGCGTCCCGACAACATGACCTTGCTGAAGATCTATGCGCTCTTCAAGCAGGCCAGCGAAGGCGATTGCGAAGGCAAGCGGCCCGGCTTCACCGACATGGTGGGCCGCGCCAAGTTCGATGCCTGGGACGGCCTCAAGGGCACCAGCAAGGATGAGGCGATGCAGCAGTACATCGACCTGATCGAAGAACTGAAATAAGCCGGCCGCAGGCCGACACAGGAACCCGCCTCAGGCGGGTTTCTTTTTTGGGCTCGACTTGCCCGCGCTTGCCAGCAGCTTGTCCAGCTCCTTCTGGACCTCGCCTTCGATGGTGGACTTGAAGGCGCCGAGCAGAAAGCCCAGCTTGGCCGTCAGCTCGAAGTGGTCGGGCGCGACGATCAACTCGCCCTTGACGCCGGAGCGCGTGAATTCGACGGTGTCGCTGGTCTCGCCTTCCAGCACCGTGCATTCCATGTCGAATTTCTCCTCGACCTGCTCGGCCCAGGCCCAGGCGATTTCGCGAGCCTTGGCCAGGCCCAGGCTGTGGTCACGGTGAATGTGGATGTCGGCCATGTCTTGTCTCCTTGTCCGGGGCTATTGTGGGGCCGCCAGCGCCGCCCGGCGCTCGGGCCTGGGCAGGGCCGCGAGGCGCTTGACCTCGGCGTGGAAGCGCGGCCAATCGTCGCCCAGGCGATGGAACAGGGCCTCGAAGGCCGGCACCAGGTCGTCATAGGCCGACATCAAGGCAAAGCTCGCGTTGTTGGCCTCGGCGAACCAGCGGTCATAGCGGGCGTCGCCAGCCCATTGTTCGAGCTTCATCCGCTGGTAGTCTGCACGCAAGGCACCAAAGAGGGCCAACTTGCGTTCAGCCTTGTTGGCGGCGGCTCCCGCATAGAGCGCCTGCAGTTGCTCGCGATAGCGCTGGGTCAAGGTGCGGAACTGGCTGCGCTGGACCTGCGTCAAGGCATCGCGCTGCTGCTCCTCGGCACTGGCATGCTTGCGCAGCCATTGCGCGCCGCCCAGGCGCTCGACGGCCGTTGCATAGGCTTCGTTGAAGCCGGTGTCGTCGTTCGAATAGGCCACCTGGTGCGACAGCTCATGGAAGATCATGCGCGCCAGCTCGCCTTCCGGATAGCCGATGAAGGTGTTCAGGAGCGGGTCGCCGCCCAGCATGCGGCTCCAGCCCAGCGTCGAATAGGCCGGCACGCCATAGACCATCACCTCCATGCCTTCGGCCTTCAGCTCCTCGCTCAAGGCCTTGGCATCGGCCTCGTTGAAATAGCCGCGGTAGCCGACGCAACCCATGACGGGGAAGCACCAGGTCTTGAGCTCGAGCGACAAGGCCGGCGTTGCCACCACGTTCCAGACGGCCGCGCGCCGATGCAGGTCGGCATAGCGACGGTAGCTGTTGTTGTCGGGCAGCTTCAGCTCGGCAACCGCGAAGTCGCGCATGCGCTGGCTGAGCAGCAAGCGCTCGCGCAGCGTCGGGGTCAGGTCTTGCTGCCGCAGCACCTCGTCCACCGGCTTGGCCGCACCCACCAGGCGCAAGTGGCCGCCCAGGGACTGGCTCAGATAGCCGAGCTGGCCACAGCCGCCGAGCAGCAGCAGGCTGAAAAGCAGCGGCCAGAACCTCACGCCGGCGCCACCTCGACCAGGCAGTCGTAGAAGCTCGGCGCCCGGCCCAGGTCGGTCAGGCGCTGGTGCGTCACTTCGTTCACATTGCTGCCCGCAGCACCAAGCTTGCGCCACCAGACACCCAGGCCATTGACCACGCCAGGCCGTGCCCGCGGGCTGATGCTGGCCTTGCAGAGATAGCTGCCGCGGTCATTGAAGGCTCGCACCATGCTGCCGTCCGCAATGCCACGCGAGACCGCGTCTGTCGCGTGGATCTCAAGGATGGGCTCACCCTCGATATCCCGCAGGCTCTTCACATTGACGAAGCTCGAGTTCAAAAAGTTGCGCGCCGGGGGCGAGATCATGGCCAGCGGATAGCGTGCGGCCAACTCGGGTGTCGAGGCGCGGCTTTCGTAGTTGGGCACGAAGTCCGCTCCGCCAGCCAGTGCCTTGCCGCTGGGCGTGCGGAAACCGCCGTTGGCAAAGGGCGCATCAGCCAGGGGCAGGTCTTGCCATCCCTGCTCGCGCAAGGCCTCGAAATCGATCTCGGAAGTGAACGCCTGGCGAGCGAGCTGCTCGTCGGTCTCGGCAAAACAGGCGTCGTCGAACCCCATCCGGGCGGCCAGCAGCCGGAAGAACTCGGTGTTCGGCCTGGCCTCACCGACCGGCTCGATCGCCACCTCATTGATCAGCACCGAGGTGTGACCATAGCTGGCATGCACGTCCAGATGCTCCAGTTGCGTGGTGGCCGGCAAGACGTAATCGGCCAGGTCGGCCGTGTCGGTCATGAAATGCTCCAGCACCACGGTGAAAAGGTCCTCTCGCTGGAAGCCTTTCACCACCTTGGGCGACTCGGGCGCCACCGCCACGGGGTTGCTGTTGTAGACGATCACGGCCTCGATCTTGGGGCCGAACCCGGCCGAGCTCTCGCGCAGCAGGTCGTCGCCAATGGTCGACATATTGATCATGCGCGGCGTGCGGCCGGCCAGCAGCTCGGGCTTCTCCAGGCCATCGACATTCTTGAACGGCGCCACCCAGCCCGAGGCCGTGAGCAGCATGCCGCCGGCCCGGTGACGCCAGGCGCCGGTCAGGCAAGGCAGGAGGGCGATCAGCCGCACCGCGTTGCCGCCACCGCG
Source organism: Paucibacter sp. JuS9 (assembly GCF_044043925.2). Lineage (NCBI taxonomy): Bacteria > Pseudomonadati > Pseudomonadota > Betaproteobacteria > Burkholderiales > Sphaerotilaceae > Roseateles > Paucibacter sp. JuS9. The sequence continues at coordinate 290,862 of NZ_CP194172.1, read as the reverse complement.
CACGCGCTGCATGCCGTAGTTCAGGCGGATGGCCGCGGGGCTGGTCGTCCCGTAGTCGCGGGCCAGGCCGCGCACTTCTTCCGGACTGATGCCACAGACCTCCGCCACCCGCTCCGGTGGCCATTGCAGGGCACGCTCGCGCAGCTCGTCCCAGCCGTCGACGTAGTTGTCGATGTAGTCCTGGTCCAGCCAGCCGTTCCTGATCAGCTCATGCATCAGGCCGAGGGCCAGCGCACCGTCGCTGCCGGGCAGGAGGGCGATGTGTTGATGGCATTTGTCCGCCGTCTCCGTCTTGCGAGGGTCGATGCAGATGAGCTTTGCGCCGTTGCGCTTGGCCTGGTTGGCGTAGGTCCAGAAATGCAGATTGGAGGCGATCGAGTTGCTGCCCCAGATCAGGATGAGCCTGGACTCCGCATAGAAGCGCAGGTGCATGCCCAGGCGGTGGCCGTAAGTGGCGTTCATCGCGGCGCCACCGGCCGAGGCACAGATGGTGCGGTCCAGGCGCGAGGCGCCCAGCTTGTTGAAGAAGCGGGCTGCCATGCCCTCGCCCTGGACCATGCCCATGGTGCCGGCATAGCTGTAGGGCAGGATGGCTTCGGGGTCGCGGGCGGCGATGGGCTTGAGCCGTGCGGCGATGTCGCTCATCGCCTCGTCCCAGCTCACCGGCTCGAAGCGCGGCGCCTCGTCCTTGCGGCTGACTCGCCTCATCGGGCGCAGGAGCCGCTCCGGGTGGTAGGTGCGCTCCGGGTAGCGCGACACCTTGGTGCAAAGCGCCCCATGGGTGCTGGCATGGTCGGCGGCGCCCTGGACCTTGATGGCCCGGCCGTTCTCGACGGTGATTTTCAGCGCGCAGGTGTCGGGGCAGTCATGCGGGCAGGCGCCCTTGACGATACGGATGGCGGGGCTCTCGGCTTGCATGGGACGAACTATTGCATACCGAAGGAAGTCACCAATGGCACAGGGAATAAGTGCTTGCACTTCAGAGAAGACTCATCGCCCCTCGGGATGTGAGTCGGAACTAAAGCGCCCTCGCTTCAGAGGAGACTCATATCCCGCAGGGATGTGAGTCGGAACTAAACTTGCCCGCTCCCCTCGGCTATCCCGCAGGACGAAATGAAGCTGATCGATTCCATCGTTGCGACCGCGCCCGAAATCCAGGCGCTGCGCCGCGACATCCATGCCCACCCCGAGCTGTGCTTCAAGGAGGAGCGCACCTCCGAGCTGATCGCCAGGACGCTGGAAGGCTGGGGCATTCCGGTGCACCGGGGCCTCGGCACCACCGGCGTCGTGGGCATCATCAAGAACGGCACGTCGGATCGCGCCGTCGGCCTGCGGGCCGACATCGACGCCCTGCCGATGACCGAGCACAACAAGTTCCCGCATGCCAGCACCTTCCCCGGAAAGATGCACGCCTGCGGCCATGACGGCCACACGGCCATGCTGCTCTCGGCCGCCAAGCACCTGGCCACGAATCGCAATTTCGACGGTACGGTCTACCTCGTGTTCCAGCCCGCCGAAGAAGGCGGCGGTGGCGCGCGCGAGATGATCAAGGACGGCCTGTTCAAGCTATTCCCGATGGAAGCCATGTTCGGCGCCCACAACTGGCCCGGCATGCCGGCCGGCGCCTTCGCCCTGAAGAGCGGCCCCGTGTTTGCCTCCAGCAACGAATTCAAGATCACCCTGCGCGGCAAGGGGGCGCACGGCGCGATGCCTCACCTGGGCATCGACCCGGTGCCCGTGGCCTGCCAATTGGTGCAAGGCTTCCAGACCATCATCAGCCGCAACAAGAAGCCGCTGGACGCGGGCGTGATCTCGGTGACCATGATCCATGCCGGCGAGGCGACCAATGTGGTGCCGGACAGCTGCGAGCTGCAAGGCACGGTGCGCACCTTCACGCTGGAGCTGCTGGACATGATCGAGCAGCGCATGAAGACAATGAGTGAAGCCACCGCTGCCGCGTTCGAATGCACGGTGGAATTCGCGTTCAAGCGCAACTATCCGCCCACGATCAACCACCCGGCCGAAACCGAGTTTGTCCGCCGCGTCCTGAGCGAGATGGTCGGGGCCGAGCAGGTGCAGGAGTTCGAGCCCACCATGGGTGCGGAAGACTTCAGCTACTTCCTGCTCGAAAAGCCCGGCTGCTACTTCCTGATCGGCAATGGTGACGGCACCCACCGTCACGGCGGCCATGGCCTCGGCCCCTGCACCCTGCACAACCCGAGTTACGACTTCAATGACGACCTGATTCCGCTGGGCGGCTCCATGTGGGTCCGCCTCGCCGAAGCCTGGTTGAAATGACGCCCCTCGTCCAAGGAGTACCTTGGCCGGTCCCCCAGGGGGACGGCGATGCTTGACTGTTCGACCGTCAAGCACATCGCCGAACCGGGCCGGCTTGGGAGCGGCCCAGCGCTCGACCCGAAAACCTCAACTTGCGTGGCATGCCCATGACCATCGACAAAACCCAAGTCCAGGCCGACACCATCGCCTGGCTCGAAAAGGCCGTGATCGGTCTGAACCTCTGCCCGTTTGCCAAGAGCGTGCATGTCAACAAGCGGATCAAGTATCTGGTCAGCGATTCAGACACGCCCGAGGCGCTGCTGCAGGAACTGGCGCATGAGCTGCTGGCCTTGAACCGTGCCGACCCGGACGAGATCGAGACCACGCTCTTGATCCATCCCAAGGTCTTGCAGGACTTCCTGGACTTCAACGACTTCATCGGCGCGGCCGATGCATTGGTTGAAGACCTGGAGCTCGATGGCCAGTTGCAGATCGCGAGCTTCCATCCGCAGTTCCAGTTCGACGGCACCGAGCCCGACGACATCACCAACTACACGAACCGCTCGCCCTACCCCATCCTGCATCTGCTGCGCGAGTCGAGCATCGAGCGCGCCACCGAGACGATGGCCGACACCGACTCGATCTTCGAGGCGAATGTGGCGACGCTGGAGAAGCTGGGGCTTGCAGGATGGATGGCGTTGGGGCTGCGGGCCTGAAAATCAACAGCCACATTCGAGGTTCATCTCCGATGTGCGGAAGCGTCTCTTGACGGCACATTGCAGCCGTTCGCGTTGAAGCTCGTTCGCGCTGCCGAGGCCATCGGGTGAGGGCTTGTGCTCCTGTCCCCCGGACCGGGCTTCGCCCGATCCTCCTCCTTTACCTCGCCCAAACCCTCACCCGACACCCTCGGCCGAACCTGCGCATGCCACCAGGCGAAGGCCACAGTGGTGCGGATCAGGTCGGCAGTGGGTTTCCCGAAGCGAGGTAAAGGAGGAGGACCTGGCGCAGCCAGGGCCGGGGGACACGAGCGCAGGGGAACCCGCTGGTGGCCTGATCTTCGACCAACCGAGGAACAAGAAAACGAATGGCAGCAATGTGCCGTCAAGGGACATCCCAGGAATTCGGCGATTCAGCAGAAAAGAGGGGCTACATGTCGTAGACCTTCAGTCCAGCCGGCAACTGCCCCTCATTTGCCGTTGAAGCCCTCTTCCGTGTGGAACACGGTGGCGCCGCAAACAGGCTGCCGGTGTGCTTCAGTCTTCCTCGCCGCCAAACTCCGCCAGAAACGCGTCGACGAAATGCGGGGCACCTGTCAAGGTCAGGGTGACCGTGCGCCAATCTCCAGCCTCCTCTTGCACCAGCAGCTCGTGGTCCCAGGCCATGCCGTCTTCGATGGGGCCATGCTGCCCCGGGAACTCCCGCCAGGCCCAGTCCAGCACACCTTGAACCTCGACCATCACGGCCGCGTGGCTGTCGGCCCGCGTCGAGGCCATGGCCTCCAGCGTGGCGACGCCGTCGTCACCATCGCTGAGCTCGAAGATCAGATATTGCATGGCCATCGCCTCAGACCAGCGAGCCGTCCTCGCGCCGCGAGCGGCCAAGCAACCAGGTCACGCCCATGACAAGAAGCACAGCAAGCAGGGCCAGCGGCCAATAGTTGAAGGCCGGCGGCGAGCCCAGGCAATAGGCCAGGCCCGCCCAACCAAAGGTCAGCAAGGCTTCCAGCATGCCCACCACGCCATGGCCTTTCATGCGCGTCTTCATGTCGGCACGCTTGCCCTGGCGCGGATACCAGATCAGGCCCATGCCGACCGACAGCGTGCCGCCGACCAGGCAGACGATGAAGATCAGCCCCTGCTTCCAATCGTGCCCTGGCAGGACGACCACCAAGGGCGACACCAGAACCCAGACCGGCAGCAGCGCCGCCAGGAGCTTGAGCCAGCGCAGCCGCGCCAGCGACGCCGGTGCGCCGCCCAGCAGCTCCGGCGCATCCTCGGCCGCCACGGTGATCCAGGCCAGGCTGCCCGCCAGGGACGTGGCCAGCCAGACGACGGCCGGCATCAGCATCACCGCCGCACGGCCATCGCCACGCAGGGCGATGAAGAGCATCGGCGTCAGGTAGAGCAGTTGCAGCAGCGTCTGCGTGATCAGTTGCGGGTCGCGCAGGATCAAGCGCCATTCCTTGACCAGCACATTGCGCGCGAGGCCGGCGCGAAAGCGCACGCTGCCGGCGCTGGGTGCCGCCACGCCCCGTTTGACGCTGCCGCTGACCGACTCCTGCGTGCCCGCCAGAAAGTGCTGGTGCGCCAGGCCGATCACGGCCCAGAAAGCGCCCACACCCAGGGCCATGATCGCCAGCAAGGGCAGCAGTTCACCACGCAGCGCACGGGCCGGCAGCCACAGCGGGCTGTCTTCCGACAAAGGCCCGCCGGGCGCCAGCCAACGCATCACCAAAACGGTCAACTGCTTGCGCTGCGCCTCACCCAGCATGTTCTGCGCCTGCGAAGCCAGGAACAGCGCGGCACCCACCAGGCTGCCCAGCACCTGAGCCACTGTGCGCGCACGCCGGGCGCCAAGCCAGCGCACCAACAGGAGGGTCAGCCAGATGCCCAGCGCCGTCACGCCCAGGGCCAGCGAGAGCAGCGTCGGATAGATCGCCAGCAGGTTCGCATGCCCGGTGAACAGGCCGACATGGGCCAGCGGCGCGAGCATGAAGAGGTAGAGCCCCACCACGCTGATCGCAATGCCCAGGCCGCGCGCCATGAAGACGCTGCGCGTGGGCAGTGGCGAGGCCAGCAGCAGGTCCAGATCACCGCGGTCGAACAAGGCCGACACCGATTGCAGGATGGCCTGCGAGAGCATCAGGCTGATGACCACATAGGCAGCGCCGCCCAAGGCAAACAGCGCCCAGGGCGGCATGTCGCCCTCGGGCAATTTCGCGAGCAGGCCGTAGACGCCCGCATGCAGGGCCACACCGAGTATCAGCAGCAGCACGAGCAGCAGCTTGATGCCCTTGCCGCCCACGCCGCGCCAGGCCAGGCGCAGCTCGTGCCGGATCAGCCACCAGGTCGAGCCCGGACGCCCGGCCAGCAAAGCCCGGACCGTCATGCCGCACGCGCCGTCAATTGCAGGAACACTTCTTCCAGCGATGCTCCAGGCCCGCCGGTGGCCGCTGCATGCGCACGCAACTCATCGAGCGTGCCCTGCGCAATGATGCGGCCGCGCTGGATGATGCTGATGCGCTGCGCCAGGCGCTCGGCGATCTCGAGGATGTGGGTGGTGAGCACGACCGTCTTGCCCTGGGCCACGCGCTCCAGCAGCAGGTCTTTCACTTGCCGCGCGGCGCCGGCATCCAGCCCTGTCAGCGGCTCATCGAGGATCAGCAACTGCGGGTCATGGATCAAGGCGCCGGCCAGCGCCAGCTTCTGCCGCATGCCGCGCGAGAAGCCCTCGACCAGCTCGCCGGTGTGGTTCCAGAGGTCGAGCCAGCGCAAGAGCTCTTCGGCACGCGGCGCGCCGATGGCGGGGGCTACACCCCACAAGCCGCCAACGAACTCCAGGTATTCGAGCGGACGCAGCTTGCCGTAGAGCAGCGGATCGTCCGGCAGGAAGGCCAGCACGCGCTTGGCCGCCACCGGGTCTTGCGTGACGTCATGGCCGAGGATGCGGGCCGTGCCGCCATCGGGCTTCAGAAGGCCGGCCACCATGCGCAGCGTGGTGGTCTTGCCAGCGCCGTTCGGGCCCAGCAAGGCGTGGAACTCACCGCGCGGGATGCTCAGGTCCAGGCTGTCGACTGCGGGCTTGCCGCCGAAGAACTTCACAAGGCCGGTGATTTCGAGGGCGGCGGTGCTGGTTGTGTTCATCTGATGTGCTTCCGAAGGGATCATCAAGCTGCGCGGCACTATATCGGCGAGTACGCGGCCCGCTGATTGAAGAGTCTCCTCAGGCCTTGTGCGTGGCGGCTTCCTGATCGCGGCGCCCTGCCGTCAGCCACAGCAGCAGTGCGCAGACAACGCCCAGCACGCTGCAGATGCCGAAGAACAGCATCATGGAGTCATAGCCCGCCGGATTCTGTGCGCTGGCGCCAGCGCGACTGTTCAGCCAGCCGGCCAGCATATTGGCGCCGCCAATGCCGGCGTTCTGCACCACCCACATCAGGCCGATGGCCGTGCCGAAACGGTTGGGCCTGACCAGCTTGCTGCACAGCGGCCACATCACGGCCGGCACCAACGAGAAGCTGACGCCGATCAGGAGGGTGGACCACCACAGGCTCCACTGCGTCAGCGCCATCACGGCCATCGCTATCGGCAGCAGCAGCGCGCCGAAGGCCAGGAAGGGTGCGTAGCGGCCCACGCGGTCGCACAGCCAGCCAAAGGCCGGCGTGGCAAACACCGCGGCCAGGAAGACATAGCTGTTCATCTCGCCCGCGGTGGCCAGGTCCAGGCCATGGGCATGCTGGAAATACTTGATCGAGAAGGTACTGCGGAAAGCCATCATCACCGAGTACCAGAGCACGCACAGGCCCAGCAGGTACCAGTAGGCCTTGCCGAAATGCAGCATGTCGCGCCAGGCAAAGCCCTCGTTTGCCTTGGCCGCGACGATGCCCTGCGCGGCCCGCTCGCGCGCTGGCGCGCGGTCGATCCACCAATAGACCAGGGCCACGGCGAACGAGCTCGCCGCAAAGGCCGCCGCGATCATCAGTGGCGGCTGCCAACCCGCGGCATAGGAGCTGGCAAACCAGGTCGGCGACATGTCGGCCGAGAAGGAACCGAGGCGGCCGACGGACAAGGTCACGCCGATGGCGAAGGCGAGGTCACGCTTGCCGAAGTAGTCGGCCACCGCCACCACCGTGGCGATGCTGAAGGTCTCGGCGCCGATGCCGAACAGCAGGCGCCCGGCGGCCATGCTCGCGAAGTCCGGCCCGAAGGCAGTGAGCAGCGCACCAGCCAGGCACAGGGCGGCGGTCCAGAGCGTCATGCGGGCCGCACCGAAGCGGTCCACCAGCACGCCGCCCACCAGGATCAGCACGATATTGGGCAGGTTGTAGATCGCGTTCAGCATCCCGATCTGCGTGTCGCTGAAGCCGCGCTGCTGCTGCAGCAGGTCGGCCACCGGGCCGACCGAGTCATAGACGTAGTAGTTGCCGTAGAGCGCGGCGGCCACCAGCAGGCACACCAGCCAGGCGGTGGCGCGGCCGGAATTGTTGTCGGTCATGTCGGGGTCCTTGGGCTGCAGGCAGCCGGGCTTCAGAAGCGGCCGATTGTCCTGGCCCTGCAGATCGCCCGGCATCGGGTTTGGCCCAACCTGCAGGCAGCCGAATCACAGAGAATCGCCGGCAAGAAGCTCACAAGAAACAGGAGACACCGTGTACCAGCACCTCAGCACCCCACGCCGCGCGCTGCGCCTTTCTCTGCTGGCCTCGGCCATCGTCGTGCTCGGCGCCTGCGCGAGTTCGTCCTTCATGCTGGACCGCAACGCCAAGGCACCCAGGCTCGACGGCTTCGGCACCATCGCGATGAAATCGGGCAGCAGCGTGCCTGCGGCACATGAGCTGTTCGCCCAGGGCATGGCCCAGGCCTATGGCTTCAATGAGGCGGAAGCGGTGCGCGCCTTCAAGGCCGCGCTGGCGCTGGACCCGGCATGCGCGATGTGCGCCTGGGGCGTGGCCTGGCAGCTGGGCCCGAACATCAACAACAGCCAGCGCGGCGACCTGCGCGAAGCGCTGAACTACGTGGACTACGCGCTCAAGAACAGCAGCACCTCCACGCCGCACGACCGCGCCTTGATCGAATCGCTAGCGCTGCGCTATGCCCACGGCAGCGAAGCGAAGAACATCGCACCGATCCAGGCCGAGATCTGTGGCACCGGCAGCAAGGGCGGCCAGGGCGGTGAGAAGGCCCACCCGCTGGACGTCGCCTACGCGGAACGCATGCGTGACCTGGCGGCGCGCTTCCCGGACGACCCGGACCTGATGAGCTTCTATGCCGAGGCCGAGATGATCGCCACGCACGACGACTGGTGGGACCGCCAGACCGGCAAGCCGGGCGGCCGCATGGGCGAGGTGGCCGACAAGCTGGAGGCCGCGCTCGTCAAGCATCCCAAGCACACCGGCCTCAACCATTACATGATCCATTCGGTCGACGCCTTGCAGGTGGCCTCGCGGGCCGAAGCAGCGGCCGACCGGCTGGGCGCGCTCGCCCCAAAGTCTCCGCATCTCCTGCACATGCCGGCCCACACCTATGTGCAGCTCGGCCGCTATGCGGATGCCACCCGCGTCAACCAGCAGGCGCTGGCAGCGGACGAAACCATGATGGCGAACCTGAAGGCGCAGGGCTTCAGCGTCAGCAAGGACTGGCGCGGCCACAACGGCCATTTCCAGTGGTACGGCGCGCTGATGGAAGGCCGCAGCGAGCTGGCACTGGGCACGGCCCGCAAGGCTGCCGAGCTGGCCAAGGGCGACCATGAATACGCCGAATACCTGCGCAGCATGCCTTCGCTGACGCTCATGCGCCTGCAACGCTGGGACGAGCTGATCAAGGAGCCGATGCCCACCGGCGGCCGTGGCATGGCCAGCGTGCTGGGCGAGATGGCGCATGGCATCGCCCTGGCCCGCAGCGGCCGCAGCGATGAAGCCAAGGCAGCGCTCGCCAGGCTCGACGCCAGTGCCGAAGCGCTGACCAAGAAGCACACCGGCAGCGACTACATCCCCAAGATGATCCGCAGCATCGCCGGCACCGCCCGGGCGCAGCTGCGCGCCGAGCTGGCATTGGCCGACAAGCGGCCGGACGAGGCCCTCGCCAGGCAGACCGAGGCCGTCAAGGCCGCCTTCGACGCCGACGGCACCGAGCCGCCGATGCTCGCTGCCGGGACGCGCCTGTCGCTGGGTCAGATGCAACTCAAGCTGCAACGCTTTGCCGAGGCCGAGCAGAGCTTCCGCGCCGACCTGGTCGAGCATCCCAAGAGTGGCTGGGCGCTGCAAGGCCTCGTGCAGGCGCTGAAGGCGCAAGGCAAGCCGGTCGATGGCGTGCAGGCCGAATTGCAGAAGAGCTGGGCGCTGGCCGATGCGGCGCTGAAGACCAGCCGCTGAAGACCAGTCTCCAGGAAAGACACGATGCTCAGACAGCTCCTTCATCGTTCGCTGGCCCTCGCGCTGACGCTCTCCGGCGCTGCGGCCATGGCCGCACCGGACTTCAACGTCACCCTGCCCGCCAGCTACAGCGGCGGCGCGCAGGATGGCCGCCTGCTGCTGATACTCGCGCCGGCCGAGCAGGCACCCGGTCGGGAGCCACGCGACATGGTGAACTGGGATGGAGACGCCATTCCATTCTTCGGCATCGACGTGAACGGCTGGAAGCCCGGCCAGGTGCAGAAGTTCGATGCCAGAGCCTTCGGCTTCCCGGTGCGCTCGCTGGCAGCGCTGCCAGCCGGCAAGTACCGGGTGCAGGCGCTCCTGAACCGCTATGAGACCTATCGGATGGGCGATGGCCGCGTGCTCAAGCTCGCGCCCGACCGTGGCGAAGGCCAGCATTGGCAGTCCAAGCCCGGCAATCTGTACTCCAAGCCGCAGCTGCTGGACATCAACGCCGCGCCCGGCGGCACGGTGCAGATCGCCTTGACCGAGCAAATCCCCGAGATCGCGCCCTTTGTCGACACGCCCTACGTCAAGCGCATCAGCATCCGCAGCGAGCGGCTCTCGAAGTTCTGGGGCCGCGACGTCTTCCTTGGCGCCTTCGTCACGCTGCCCTGGGGCTTCAATGAGCATCCGGATGCCCGCTATCCGCTGGTCATCAACCATGGTCACTTTCCCAGCGCCCCAAGCGCCTGGCGTGAAACGCCGCCGGACCCGGGCTTGTTGCCGGTCTACAGCAAGCGTTTCAATCTGGAGGGCTACAACCGCATCGAGCAGCAGCTCGCCTGGGAGAACTTCCAGGCCTGGACAAGCCCAGGCTTCCCGCGCGTGCTGATGGTCGAGATCCAGCATCCGACGCCGTTCTACGACGACTCGTATGCGGTGAACTCGGCCAACAACGGCCCCTATGGCGACGCCATCCAGTACGAGCTGCTGCCCGAGATCGAGAAACGCTTCCGCGGCCTCGGCCAGGGCTGGGCGCGCTTCATGTTCGGCGGCAGCACCGGCGGCTGGGAGGCCATGGCGGTGCAGATGTTCTATCCGGACGAGTACAACGGCGCCTGGGCGGCCTGCCCCGACCCGATCGATTTCAGCCACTACATGACGGTGGACCTCTACAAGGACAGGAACGCCTACTTCCAGCCCAACCGGTTCAAGCGCACGCCGCGCCCGGCGCACCGCAACTGGCTGGGCCATGTGGACACCACGATGGAGGACACCGGACTGTGGGAGCTGACGCTGGGCACCAAGGGCCGCTCGGGCGACCAGCTCGACGTGTGGGAAAGCGTGTATTCACCCGTCGGTCCGGACGGCTATCCGCGCCGCGTCTGGGACCGCCTGACCGGCGAGATCGACCCGGTAACGGTGGCGTACTGGAAAGAGAACTACGACCTCGCCCACATCCTCAAGCGCGACTGGGCAAAGCTCGGCCCGAAGCTGCGCGGCAAGCTGCGCATCTATGTCGGCGACATGGACAACTACTACCTGAACAACGCGGTCTACGGCGTCGAGAAGTTCCTGCGCCAGGCCAATCCGCCCTCTGACGCGGTCGTGGACTACGGCGACCGCGCCGAGCATTGCTGGAACGGCGACCACATGCGGCCCAACGCCTATTCGCGGCTGCGCTATGCGCAGATGGTCCTGCCCTGGACGGTGGAGCGCATGCTGATGACGGCACCGGCCGGTGCGGATTTGCAGAGCTGGCGGTATTGAGCGGCGTTCAGCTCACCTGAACTGCAGGCGCCCCAGCGCGCCGGCAGCGCCGCTGGCCCAGGCCTTCTGCTGGCCCGGCGCGAAGCTCAGGGCATCAAAGCCTGGCATGCCGGCCGGCAGCGGCAGCGGGTGCCAGGTCTTGCCATCGTCGTCTGAACGATCCGCGCCCTGCGGACCCACGGCGATCAGCGAATGCTCAGTGCCGGGCAGGTACTTCACCGCTGAGCGGAAACCCGAGAGGCCTTGGCTCTTGACCAGAGTCCAGCTCTTGCCGCCGTCGCTGGTGATGGCCACGTTGTCTACCGCCGCCCGCTCCAGCTTGTAGTCGCCACCGACGATCACGCCATGCAGTGGGTCGCGGAAGGCAACCGAGAAGATGCCGGCTGACGGGCCAGCCGCCAGCGGCGTGTCCGCCACCTCCCAGCTCTTGCCACCGTCGGCCGTGTGCAGCACGCGGCTTCGGGTCGCCGAGTTGGTCACGATCCAGGCTTCGCTCGTGCCGGTTACAGCGATATTGGAACCGCTCGCCGAGAAGGCGCCCTCGCCCGGCAGCGCCGGCGGCAAGGCCGAGTCCGGCACCGGCTGCCAGGTCTTGCCGCCGTTCTCGGTCTTGAGGATCTGGAACTTGCCGTCGACGGAGTCTCCGATCACCAGGCCATGCTCGGCGTCCCAGAAGCTCATCGCGTCCAGGAAGCCCTTGGGATCCTGGTTCGTGTGCTGCAGCGTCCAGGTGGCGCCGGCATCGAGGGTCTTGTAGATCCGCGAGGCTGCGCCGGGGCCGATGCTCAAGGCGTAGGCGGTGCGGGCATCGATGGCATCGATGTCGCGGAAGTCCAGCTTGTCGCTCGCGGCATCGCCCGGCGCCTTGAGCTTCTGCCAGCTCGCGCCGCCGTCCGAGGTTCGCAGGATCGTGTTCTCGGCACCGCTGGCCCAGGCCACGCTCTCGTTCACGGCGCTGACGCCGCGCAGCCGCGCGCCGACGCCGCTCGTCTGGCGGGTCCATTCGACTGTGGTGGTCGCGGTGCCGGCGAGTGCCGCAAAAGTGAACAGGAGGGTTGGGAACAGGAGCGGGCGTTTCATTGATTGGCGTCGGCAGTGGATGGCGCCATTGTGGGTGCAGCCGCTGCCCTGGCCTTGCTGCGCTCCACATCGCGCATCAGCCGCGCCACCACCAGGCGCATCACATGGAAGCCGAGCTTGGGGTTCTGGTAGTAAAGCTTGGCCATGCCTTCGCTGGAGAGGCTGTAGAGCACGCAGTCGGTTTCACAGCGCAGGCTCAGGGTGCGCTTGTGGTCCACCGTGAACAGGCCGATCTCACCGACCAGCGCGCCGGGCTCCAGCGGCTCGTCGATCTCGAGGAGCCGCAGGCGGCCGCTCTCCAGGTACAGCATCTCCTCGGCGTGGTCGCCCTGGCTCCACAGCTGCTCGCCGGCCTTGGCGGTGCGCCGGCTCATGTGCGGCAGCAGCCATTCGGAGACCGGCGTGTCTTCCCTGGCGTTCTTGATCGAACGCACCAGGCGCTGGATCTGCAACGTCTTCCTGATGTTGATCGGTATCAACGCCGCGTACAGGATCAGCGTCGGTATCGCAGCGCTCAGGAAGCCGTAGAACACCAGGCAGAGGCAGGCCACCAGCGCGACGACACGCAGCGGCAGCATGCTCTTCATCAGGTAGCTGGTCACCATCAGCGCCGCGCCGATGAAGCCGAATACGTAGGCGATCTGCAGGGTTGTGCTCATGGTTTCCGTCAAGCAAATCCTGCGCCGACTGTAGAGAAGCCGCGTGACAAAGCCAGCGTGCGAACCCTGAAGACCACCTGTTCAGGCGACGGCGAACACCTCGACCGCCTGCGTCTTGCCCTTCAGATGCATGGGTCCGAGCGACTCGATCTCGAAGCCCGCACCGAGCTGTTCGCGCGTTGCACCATCGATGAGCACCGAGCGCTGTGCCTCCTTGGTGCAGGCCTCCAGCCGCGCGGCCCGGTTCACCGTGTCGCCGACGCAGGTGTAGGTGGCGCGGTCCAGCGTGCCGGTATAGCCGGCGACCACCTCGCCGCTGGACACGCCCACGCCGATGCGTATCTCGGGCCCGCCGGCCGCGCATTGGTCGGCGCTGAACTGCACGGCCATCTCCACCATCTCGAGCGCCGCCCGCACCGCGCATTTGGCATGGCCCTCCAGTGGCTGCGGTGCGCCGAAGATGGCCATCAGCCCATCGCCGATGATCTGGTTGACCACGCCACCCTGCGCGCCGATGGCGTCGAACATCAGCGTGTAATAGGTGTTCAGCAGCTCGATCACCTCCTGCGGCGGCAGCGATTCGCTCAGCGTGGTGAAGCCGCGGATGTCGCAGAACAGCACCGAGGCCGAGACCAGATGACCGCCCAGCGCAAAGCCCGAGCGCTGCACGTCCTGTGCCACGGCACTGGTGGCGAAGCGGCGCATCAGCTCGCGTTGCTGGTCGCGCAGCCGCTTCTTCTCGAAGCTGGCAGCAATGCGGGCGCGCAAGAGCACCGGGTTGACCGGCTTGTGCAGATAGTCCTCGGCACCGAGCTCGATGCAGCGCACCACATTGGCCAGGCCGTCCAGGCCCGAGGTGACGATCACCGGCAGCTCGCGCAGATCGGGGTCGGCCGTGAGTTGCTCCAGCACCTGAAAGCCGTTCATGCCCGGCATCTCGATGTCCAGCAGCAGGAGATCGAAGCGCTTGCCGCGCAGCGCAGCAAGTGCCTGCAGGCCATCTTCGGCCGTGTTCACGCTGTGGCCCAGCTGCTCCACCAGGCGGGCCAGCAGCAGGCGGTTGACCCGGTTGTCCTCGACCAGCAGGATCTGCGCCGGGTGGGCGCCGGTATCAGCCATGGCAGAGCTCCCGCAGGCGCGCAGCCGCCTGCTGGAACTGCTGTTCCAGCGCCGCCAACGCGCCCTCCTCCACCTGCGCCAGCTGGGACAGCTCAAGACTGCGCGCCTGCGCCGCAAAAGCCAGCGCGCCGAAGGTGCTGCCGTTGGACTTCAGGGAATGCGCGGCGCGGCGAAAGTTGTCTGCCTCACCCGCCGCGCGCGCACTGCGCATCTGGGCCAGCAACTGCGGCGCCTCGTCCAGAAAGGTATCGACCAGTTCGATGACGAAGTCGGCGCCCGTGTTGCCCTGCAACTCAGTGAACACCTCGGTGTCGATGATCTTGCTGTTCGTCATTTCAGTTGCTCCACCGCGCCACATGAAACCAGGTATTCCGGGCCGAGCGCCGGGCCGCCCCCGAGCCGGCCCACATGCGGTGCCGGCGGCTCGATGCCGACGGTACCGGCGCCCCCTCGGGGGGTCGACCAGGCGCGACCGCGTTCAGCGTGGCGTGCTTGGGCGAGGGGCTCACAATTCATTTCAGGACTCCCCGCGCATCTCGGTGCGCATCAAGGCAGAAACCAGGGCCTCGACGCGGATCGGCTTGATCACATAGTCGTCCATGCCGGCGGCCAGGCACATCTCGCGGTCGCCCTGCATCGCATTGGCCGTCATCGCCACGATGCGCGGCCGCTCGCCGTTGCGCCAGCGGTCGTTGATGCGCCGGCTGGCTTCCAGGCCGTCCATCTCGGGCATCTGCACGTCCATCAGCACCAGGTCGTAGGGCTGGCGCGCCACGCATTCGATGGCTTCCAGGCCATTGCTCGCCACGTCGGCGCGATAGCCCATCTGCGAGAGCAGTCGCAAGGCGAGCTTCTGGTTCACCGCGTTGTCCTCGGCCAGCAGGATGCGCAGCGGGTGGCGCTCACCCAGCTGCGAATCGATCTGCGACTTGGCAACGTTGGCCGACGGCTTGGGCGTGGCCCGGTCCAGGGCCAGCATCGTCACCAGGGTGTCGTGCAACTGGCTCTGGCGCAAGGGCTTGGCCAGGTAGGCACCGAACAGGCCTTCGGTGTCTCCGGCCTCGCGCCGGCCCAGTGAGCTGAACAGCACCAGTGGCAGATGCGGCGCGAGCGCGCGCAGGCGCCGCGCCAGCTCCAGCCCATCCATCTGCGGCATGTGCATGTCGAGCACGGCGAGCTCGAACTGCTCGCCACCGCGCACCCAGTCGAGCGCGGTCTCGGGCAACTCGGTGTCGCGCACCACCATGCCCCAGCGCTGCGCCTGCAAACTGAGGATGCGGCGGTTGGTGGCGTTGTCGTCGACCACCAGCATGCGATGGCCCAGCAGGTCGGGCTGGGCGCCGATGAAGTCGCGCCGGCCTTCACGCGGCAGCTCGGCCAGCGGCGCCTGGATCGTGAAGCAGAAGGTCGAGCCCTGGCCGGCGCCTGCGCTTTCCACCCACATCGTGCCGCCCATCAGCTCGGCGAGTCGCTTGCTGATCGCCAGGCCCAGGCCCGTGCCACCGTACTTGCGCGTGGTGGAGGCATCCGCCTGACTGAACTTCTGGAACAGGCGGCCCATGGCCTCCTTGCTCAGGCCGATGCCGGTGTCGCGCACGCTGAAGGTCAGCTGCACGCCAGCGCCTTGCAGCTCGGCCGACAGCGTCAGCACCACCTCGCCCGCCTCGGTGAACTTGACCGCGTTGGACAGCAGGTTCAGCAGGATCTGGCGCAGGCGCGTCACGTCGCCCGAGACGGCCGGCGGCACCTCGCCCTCGAACTGATAGGCCAGGTCGATGTGCTTCTCGGCCACACGGCTGCTGACGAGATCCAGCGCCGACTCCACACAGTCGCGCAGGTCGAAGGCCTGGGCCTCGATGTCCATGCGGCCGGCCTCGATCTTCGAGAAGTCGAGGATGTCGTTGATGATGCTCAGGAGCGCATCGCCCGAATCGCGGATGGTGGCGGCAAAGTCGCGCTGCTCTTCGTTCAGCGGCGTGTCGAGCAAGAGGCCGCTCATGCCGATGACAGCATTCATCGGCGTGCGGATCTCGTGGCTCATCGTGGCCAGGAAAGCACTCTTGGCCTCGTTCGCACCTTCGGCAGCGGCGCGTGCCTCCTGCGCATCGGCAAAAAGCCGGGCATTGCGCAGGGCCACGCCCACGTTGGCAGCGATGGTCGAGAGCAGGCGCTGATCGGCCTGGTCGAACACACCCTCGCGCTCGGTGTTTTGCACGCTGATCACGCCCTCGGCATGGCCTTCCACCATCACCGGCACACCGAGGTAGCTGCGCGTCTGCCGGCCCATGCGCACGGTGCCCAGCGCTTCGGTCTGGCGGTCGATGTCGGAGTTGATGATCAGCGCCTCGCCGTTTTCGATGATGCGGCTGGTCAGTCCCTCGCCCAGCGGCCGCGACTGGATCACGTCGCCGTACTGGTAGGGGAAGTTGATCATGCCGGTGTTGCGGTCCAGCAGGGCCACATAGGCCAGGTCGGCCTTGAAGAGCTGGCGGCTCTGCTCGCCCACCAGCTCGATCAGGGCCGCGAGGTCCAGCTTGCCGGCAAGCTGCTGCGAGACGGCATTGACCGTGTCCAGCTCGGCCGCCCGTTGCTGGCTCTCGGCGAACAGCTGGGCGTTTTTCATGGCCACCGAGGCTGCCATCGACAGCCCGGCCAGGAACTCCAGCTCATGGGCGCGGAAGGGCTGGCCGCCATTGCGCCAGACCACCATCGCGCCGCGCACCGCCTCGCCGGCCAGCAGCGGCGCGACCATCAGCCGCTCGTTCTCTTCCCTGTCGGTGCCGGCGATCTGCACCGCGCGTGCATCGGCATTGGCATCGTTGACGAACTCGGCCTGGCCGCGCTCGATCACGCTGCCGATGATGCCCACGCCCGGCTCGACCCGCATCTCCAGGATCTGTTCCGCCACCTCGCCCTGGGCGGCAATGGCACGGTAGCGGGCGGTTTCGCCGTCGTCCTCTGGCAGGAAGACAGCGCTGTAGTCGCCACCCAGAAGCTCTCTTGCGTGGCGCGAGATGCGGTCCATCAGCACGGCCAGGTCCAGTGTCGAAGAAATGTCGCGCCCCACCTCGGCCAGGGCGGCGCTCTCGCGCGTGCGGCGCTGGTTGTCGGCGAACAGCCGCGCCGTCTCCAGGGCCAGGCTCATGCTGGTCGACAGCGTCTGCAGCAGCCGAACCTCGGCTTCCGAGAATGCGTTCTCTCGGTCCAGGTTCTGCAGCGAGATCACGCCGATCACGCGGCCGCCCTGGATCATCGGCACCCACAGCGAGGACTTCGGCGCCTCGCCGACGATGGAAGCCGGCTGGCCGTAGGCCTTCAGGGCCTTGGTCATTCCGGTGTTGATCACCAGCGTCTGGCCCGTGTCCAGCACATGCTTGCGGAAGCCGACGACGCCCAGCGAAGCGGGCACCACCATGCGCTGGCCGCGCTCGATCATGTAGGGATGGTGCAACTCGCCGGTCTGCGAATCCATCAGCGAGATCACCACCACCTGGGCATCGAAGATCTCGCGGATCTTGTCCCCTATCAGGTCGTGGATGCCCTGCACGTCCATCTTGGCCACGAGGCCGGCCTGCACGCTGTTGATGATGGCCAGCTCACTGTTGCGCTGTTCGGTCTCGCTCAGCAGGCGCTGGGTCTCGGCGAACAGTCGCGCGCTCTCCAGCGCCAGGCTCATGCTGTTGGCCAGGGTCTGCAAGAGGCGCAGGTCGCCATCGCCGAAGGCGTTCTCGCGGTCCAGGTTTTGCAAGGAGATCACGCCGATGGCCTGGCCGGCTTTGAGCATGGGCACCCACAGCGACGAGCGCGGCTCTTCGCCCGCAATCGCCTTGGGGTTGCCGTACTGCAGGTCGATGGCGTCGGCATGGGCCGGAATCAGGAGCGGCTCGCCCGCCGCGATCACGTAGCGCCGGAACCCGATCAGCGGCGTCGGCTCGACCTCGAAGCGCTGGCCGCGCTCGATCACGTAGGCGTGGTGCAGCAACTGCTCCTGCTCCTCGTACAGCGCGATGTCCACGACCTGCGCATCGAAGATCTCGCGGATCTTGTCGCCGATCAGGTCATAGATGCCCTGCATGTCCAGTTTGGCCACCAGGCCCGACTGCACGCTGTTGAGGATGGCCAGCTCGGAGTTGCGCTGCTCGGTCTCGGCCAACAGGCGCTGAGTCTGGTCGAACAGGCGGGCGTTCTCCAGCGCCACGCTCATGCTGTTGGACAGCGTCTGCAGGAGCCGCACATCGGCCTCGCTGAAGGCATGCTCGCGGTCCAGGTTCTGCAGCGAGATCACGCCGAGGGCCTTGCCCGACTGGATCATCGGCGCATAGACGGCCGACTTCGGGCTTTCGCCGGCCAGCACCATCGGGTTGCCGTAGCGCTCGCAGGCGCCCACCATGTCCTCGTTGACCAGCAGGCATTCGCAGGTCTCCATCACGTGGCGGCGGAAGCCCACGATCTCGGGGAATGGCGCCAGCTTGAGCCGCTTGCCACGCTCGATCGCATAGGGGTGGTGCAGGCCACCCGTCTGCGGGTCCAGCAGCGAGATCACCACCACCTTGGCGTCAAAGATCTCGCGGATCTTGTCGCCCACCAGATCGTGGATGCCCTGCATGTCCATCTTGGCCACCAGGCCCGACTGCACGCTGTTGATGATGGCCAGCTCGGAGTTGCGCTGCTCGGTCTCGGCCAGCAGGCGCTGGCTCTGGTCGAACAGGCGTGCGTTCTCCAGCGCCACGCTCATGCTGTTGGAGAAGGTCTCCAGCAGTCGCTGGTCCGACTCCGTGAAGGCATGCTCGCGGTCCATGTTCTGCAGCGAGATCACGCCGACCGCGCGGCCGCCCTGCATCATGGGCACCCACAGCGTGGACTTGGGCACGTCGCCGATGATGGCCTTCGGGGCGTCGTATTTCTCGAAGGCCGAGGCCATGTCCTCCTTGAGGAGCAGGCTGCGGCCTGTGGCCAGCACGTGGCGGCGGAAGCCGATCACGGGGATGTCAGCGACCACCTGGCGCTCACCCCGCTCGATGGAATAGACGATGTGCAGCGACTCGCCGCTCGGGTCCAGCAAGGTGATGTTGACCGCTTGGGCATCGAAGATGTCGCGGATCTTGTCGCCCACCAGTTCGTAGATGCCCTGCATGTCCAGCTTGGCCACGAGGCCGGCCTGCACGCTGTTGATGATGGCGAGCTCCGAGTTGCGCTGCTCGGTCTCGGCCAGCAGGCGCTGGCTCTGGTCGAACAGCCGCGCGTTCTCGAGCGCCACGCCCATGCTGTTGGACAGCGTTTCCAGCAGGCGCACGTCGGCATCGCCGAAAGCATGCTCGCGGTCCACGTTCTGCAGCGAGATCACGCCGATCACGCGGGCGCCGGCTGACATGGGAACGAACACGGCGGACTTGGGCATCTCGCCGGCCAGCCGCACCGGGTTGCCGAAGCGACGTGCCGCCTCCAGCGAGTTCTCCAGGATCACCAGGCTTCGGCCGGACTCCACCACATGCTTGCGAAAGCCGACCAGCGGCGTGGGCGGAAGGTGCTGGCGTTCGCCACGTTCGATCAGGTAGCGGTGCTGGACCTGGCGCTCTATCGTGTCCACCGTGGCAATGCTGACGATCTGGGCATCGAAGATGTCGCGGATCTTTTCGCCGATCAGCTCGTAGATGCCCTCGATGTCCAGCTTGGCCGCGAGGCCCGCCTGCACGCTGTTGATGATGGCCAGCTCGGAATTGCGCTGCTCGGTCTCGGCCAGCAGGTGCTGGGTCTGGTCGAACAATCGGGCGCTCTGCAGCGCCGCGCTCATCGCGCCGGCCACGGTCTGCAGGAGCCGCACATCGGAATCGCTGAAGGCGTTCTCGCGCTGCATGTCGACCAGCACGATCAGGCCCAGTACCTCACTGCCGGACTGCAAGGGCATGTAGACGCCCGACTTCTCCATCTGCGTGCCCGGCAGCAGGGCGCTGCCATAGGCCCGGATCGCGGCGGCCGAATCCCTGTTGATCACCACGGCCTGACGGGTGCGAATCACATGGGCATTGATGCCGCTGTCGCGCAGCGGCCGCGCCGCCATCGGAATGCGCTGGCCATGCTCGTAGAGAAAGGGGTAGTGCATCAGCCCGGCCTGGCGGTCGACGATGCGGATCGCCACGTCGGCATGCTGGAAAATCTCGCGCAGCTTGTCGCCAACAGCGTCGTAGATGCCCTGCATGTCCAGCTTGGCGGCCAGGGCCTGCTGCACGCTGTTGACCACGGCCAGCTCGGCGGCGCGCTGCTCGCTTTCGCGAAACAGGCGCTGGGTTTCGTCGAACAGCCGCGCGTTCTGCAGCGCCGCACCCATGGCACCGGCCATGGTCTGCAAGAGGCGCACATCGGCCTGCGAAAAGGCATGCTCGCGTTCGCAGTCGAACAGGCTCAGGAGACCACGTGCCTGGCCGCCCCATTGCAAGGGCACCCAGACGGCCGACTTCTCGTCCGAGCTGGTGCCGGGCAGCGCCGGCGCGCCGAGCCGGCGGCAGGCCTCGTCGAAGTTCTCGTTGATCAGGAGCGGCTGGCCGGTGTTGACCACATGGGCCGTGATGCCATGCAGCGGCTGCGGCTCGATGCGCACGCGCTCGCCCTTCTCGACCAGGTAGGGGAACTCGACCTTGCCGGTGGCCGGGTTGATGATGCGGATGTTGACGTCGCGGCCCGAGAAGATCTCGCGCACCTTGTCGCCCACCGCATCGTAGATGCCCTGCATGCTCAGCTCGGCGGCCAGCGCCTGCTGCACGCTGTTGACCACGGCCAGCTCGGCCGCACGCTGCTCGCTCTCGTGGTAGAGGCGCTGGGTCTCGGCCATCAGGCCGGCGTTGTGAAGGGCCGCGCCCATGCTGTTGGCCAGGGTCTGCAGCACGTGCAGGTCGGCCTCGCTGAATGCGTCCTCGCGATCCAGGTTCTGCAGCGAGAGCACGCCGATGCGCTGGTTGCCCACGGTCATCGGCACGAACAGCACCGAGCGCGGCATCTCGCCGACCAGGACCGGATTGCCGAAGCGTTTGGCAGCCGCCAGCGCGTCCCGGTTTATCAGCAAGGGCTGGCCCGTTTCCAGCACATGCTTGCGAAAGCCGTAGGGTGGACGCGGCGCCGATGGCGTCAGCCGCCGGCCGCGCTCGCGCAGGTATTTGCTGGCCAGCAGGCCGGTGGTCGGCTCGATCAAGGCGAAGCTGACCACCTGGGCGTCGAAGATCTTGTGCACCGTGTCGCCCACCAGCTCGTAAATCTGATCGATGCTCAGTTCGGCCGCCAGCGCCTGTTGCACGCTGCCGATCACCGCCAGCTCGGCCGCTCGCTGGCCGGACTCGGTCTGCGCCTGCTCGGTGACTCGGGCCCGCAGCAAGGCCTCGCTGGCGCCTTCGGCAAAACGCGTCAGCAAGGCCAGGTCGTCCTTCTCATAGCGGCCGATGCGGCCCTCGAGGTCGGCATACAGCAGGCCGATCAGTTCACTGCCCTGCTGCATGGGTACCAGCAGACAGCTGCGCTGCTCGCGCGGCGAGACGCCCTCGGGCCCGTGGCGCAGCCGGGGCTTCTTGGTGCGCAGCCCCTCGTCGATCCAGGCGCTGATGGCCTGCTGCAGCGCCGTCGTGCGCTCGCCGCGCGGCGCGCGACCGGCCGCCAGCTGCAGGCCGTCGTCGCCCATCAACAGCACCAGGCTGCGGCGCGGCGCCAGCAGGCCCTGCATGGCCTCGTCGATCAGGCCCGGCAGTTCTGCTGGCGAGCCAGCCCGGTACAGGTTCAAAAGGGCCTGCAGCAATTCCTGTTCAGTTGCCATCGCGCATCTCCCCCCGCCAGCGGGTCTGCTCCAGCGCCTGCACCAGGGCCTCGACCCGGATCGGCTTGGTGATGTAGTCGTCCATGCCGGCGGCCAGGCATTCCTCGCGGTCGCCCTGCATCGCATTGGCCGTCATGGCCACGATGCGCGGCCGCTCGCCGTTGTGCCAGCGCGTGGTGATGCGCCGACTGGCTTCCAGGCCGTCCATTTCGGGCATCTGCACGTCCATCAGGATCAGGTCGTAGGCCTGGCGCTCGACGCTCTCCACCGCCTCCAGGCCATTGCCGGCCACGTCGGCCCGGTAGCCCATCTGCGAGAGCAGGCGCAGTGCCAGCTTCTGGTTCACGGCGTTGTCCTCGGCCAGCAGGATGCGCAGCGGATGGCGCGTGGCCAGCTGCGCATCAACGGCCGCGGGCCGCGGCTTGTCGGTGCGCGCCGGCAGGCGGTCCAGCGTCAGCAGGTTGACCAAGGTGTCGTGCAGCTGGCTCTGGCGCAAGGGCTTGGCCAGGTAGGCGATGAACAGGCCCTCGGTATCGCCCGCCTCGCGCCGCCCGAGCGAGCTGAACAGCACCAGGGGCAGCTTGGGTGAGTGCTGGCGCAGGCGCCGCGCCAGCATGAGGCCGTCCATGCCGGGCATGTGCATGTCGACGATGGCGAGGTCGAAGTTCTCGCCCCCAGCCACCCACGCCAGCGCCTCCTCGGGCAGGGCCGTGGCGCGCGGCTGCATGCCCCAGCGTTCGGTCTGCAGGCTGAGGATGCGGCGGTTGGTGCCGTTGTCGTCGACGATCAGGAGCCGGTGGTCCATCAGCCCCGGCTGCTGGCCCAGGAACTCGCGCCGCGCCTCGGCCGGCCGCTCGGCCACCGGCGCCGTGATGGTGAAGCGGAACACCGAGCCCCGGCCAGCCCCCGCGCTTTCCACCCACATGGTGCCGCCCATCAATTCGGCCAGCCGCTTGCTGATCGCCAGGCCGAGGCCGGTGCCGCCGTACTTGCGCGTGGTGGAGGTGTCGGCCTGGCTGAACTTCTGGAACAAGCGGCCCATCGCCTCTGGGCTCAGCCCGATACCCGTGTCGCGCACGGCAAAGGAGAGCGTGGCCGCCCTGCCCTCCAACGTGGCGCTGATGCCCAGCACCACCTCGCCGGCCTCGGTGAACTTGACTGCGTTGGACAGCAGGTTCAGGAGGATCTGGCGAAGCCGTGTCACATCGCCGCTGAGCGTCGCCGGCAGCTCACCTTCGAACACATAGGCCAGGTCCAGCTGTTTCTCGGCCGCGCGGCTGCTGACCAGGTCCAGCGCCGACTCCACGCAGTCGCGCAGGTCGAAGGGCTGGGCCTCGATGTCCATGCGGCCGGCTTCGATCTTCGAGAAGTCCAGGATGTCATTGATGATGGTGAGCAGCGAGTCGCCGCTGTCCCGGATGGTGGCGGCGTAGTCGCGCTGCTCCTCGCTCAAGGCCGTGTCCAGCAGCAGGCCGCTCATGCCGATGACCGCATTCATCGGCGTGCGGATCTCGTGGCTCATGGTCGCGAGGAAGGCACTCTTGGCCTCGTTCGCGCCCTCAGCCGCGGCCCGCGCCTCGCGCGCCTCGGCGAACAGCTGGGCGTTGCGTATGGCCACGCTGACACCGGCCGCCAGCGTGGCCAGCAGGCTCTGGTCGGCGGCGGTGAAGCGGCCCTTCTGCGTGGTGCTCTGCACGCTGATCACGCCGATGGCGCGGCCGTCGACGAAGACCGGCACGCCAAGGTATGAGGCCGTCTGCGCGCCCACCTGCGTGGCGCCTATGGCGTCGACCGCCTCGTCCACGTCTTCGTTGAGCAGGAGCGCCTGGCCGGTCTCGATGATCTTGCCGGTCAGGCCCTCGCCGGGCCGCAGCGGCGAGAGCTCGTCGCCATACGCATACGGGAAGCGGATCAGGCCGGCCGCCTCGTCCATCAGGGCCACGTAGACGATGTCGGCGCCAAAAGTCGCGCGCATCTGCTCACCCACGGTCTGGATCAACTCGCCCAGGTCGATCTTGCTCGACAGCGCCTTGCCCAGCGCGTTGACCGTGGCCAGCTCGTTGGCACGCTGCCGGGTCTGCTGGAACAGGCGCGCGCCTTCCAGCGCCACGCTCAAGCTGCCGGCCAACGTGGAAAGCAGGCGCAGGTCGCTGTTGCTGAAGGCGTTCTCGCGGTCCACATTGTCCAGGCCGATGATGGCGACCACGCGCCCGCCCTGCAGCACCGGCATGCGCAAGAGGCTCAGGCTGACCTCGGTACCGGGGATGATGGTGCGCTGTATACCCAGCGCCGCCAGCGTTTCACTCAGCTTCTCGTTGATCAGCAGAGGCTGCGGGTTGCGCAGCACATGCCAGAGCAGGGGCGAGATCTCGTCGTCAGGCACCTCGAGGCGCTGGCCGCGCTCCTGCATGTAGGCGAAGTGCCGAGTACCGGCCTCGGCATCGACCACGGCGATGCTGATGGCCTGGCTGTCGAAGAGCTGACGCAGCTTCTCGCCCACCAGCTCGAAGATGGCGCGCGCATCGAGCTTGTCGCCCAGGCCCTGCTGCACGTCGGCGATGACGGCCAGCTCGGCGGCCCGTTGCTCGGTCTCCTTCAGCAGGCGCTGGGTTTCGTCGAACAGGCGCGCGTTCTCCAGCGCCACACTCATGCTGTTGGCCAGGGTCTGCAGGAGCCGCACATCGGCCTCGCTGAAGGCATGCTCGCGGTCCAGGTTCTGCAGCGAGATCACGCCCTTGGCCTCGTTGCCCACAACCATGGGCACGAACAGGCTGGCCTTGGGAGCCTCGCCCTGGATCGCCAAGGCGTTGCCATAGCGGGTGGCGACCTCGATCATGTTCTCGTTGATCAGCAGCGGCTCGCGCGTCTGCATCACATGCCGACGGAAGCCGCTGACCACCATGGGCTCGTCCGGGAAGCGCTGGCCGCGTTCGATGATGTAGCGGAAGTGCAGCAGGCCGTCGGCCGCATTGAGCAGGCCGATGTCGACCACCTGGGCATCGAAGATGTCGCGGATCCTGTCGCCCACCAGATCGTAGATGGCCTGCATGTCCATCTTGGCCACGAGACCGGCCTGCACGCTGTTGATGATGGCGAGCTCGGCATTGCGCTGCTCGGTCTCGCGCAGGAGGCGCTGGGATTCATCGAACAGCTGCGCGTTCTCCAGCGCCAGGCCCATGGTGGCCGCCACGTTGGAGAGCAGGCGCACCTCGGTTTCGCCGAAGGCATTCTCACGCTCGTAGTTGTCCATCAGGATGGAACCGAGCACGCCGTTGCGGCCGATGATGGGCACGCAGACAAAGGACAGGCTCTGGTCGGTGCCAGGTATTGCCTGCAGGCCGGCGGCCACGATCTCGGCCAGGCTGTTGCAGACCAGGGGCTGGCGCGTGCGCTTCATCGTCTCGAAGCTGCCGCCCGGGTGCGGCGGCTCCGGCGGTACATGCAGGCGCCTGCCGTGTTCGTACTCGTAGAGGTAGTGGGTAAGGTTCTGGCGCGGGTCGTACCAGCGGATGCCGATCTCGCCGGTCTGCAGGAGCTCGCGCAGCTTGTCGCCGACCTGGTCGACGATGGCGAGAAAGCTCAGTTGCTCGGCGATGCCCTGCTGGATGCTGTTGATCACCGCCAGTTCGGCGGCCATGCGCGCCGACCGTGCCTGCACAGCCTGCAGCTGTGCCTCAAGCCCGGCCACCTGCGTGGTCGAGGCTGGATCGTCGGAAACGGCGTTCGTGTTCGATCCCGGCATGGACTAGACAACTGGGTTCGGTCGCAGCCAACGGGCCTGTCCAGCGTTTGGCTGCACAGGAACCGAGCGAGTCTATGCCTCGCTCCGGCGCTTGCCCACTTGGCGTAGACCCCTAGCACTTCTGGGGATGGCGGCGAGGCGTCAGTGGCCGTGGCGCACCGGGGCCCCGCCTCCCCAAGGGTGCTCGGCCTTCAGTCGAGGGGGCGTGCCACGCAATAGCGTGCCTTGCCGGCCCGCTTGGCAGCGTACATGGCATCGTCGGCCCGGCGCAGCAGGCTGTCCGGCGCCTCGCCCGGCGTGGCCAGCGCCACGCCGACGCTGGGCGTCACCACAGGCCGGCCGGCTGCCAGCAGATGCGGCTGGCTCAGGAATTCGAGGATGCGCTCGCACAGCCGGCCCACGTCGGCCTGGCTGCCCGCGTCTTCGACGATGACGGTGAACTCGTCGCCACCCAGGCGGAAGACCGCATCGACGGTGCGCACGCAGGCCTTCAGCCGCTCGGCCACGGCGCACAGCAGCTGGTCGCCGGCGGCGTGCCCCATCGTGTCGTTGACCTTCTTGAAGCCGTCCAGGTCGATGAACAGCAAGGCCAGCAGATGCTTGCTGCGGCCCGCCCGGGCCAGGGCTTCGGGCAGCCGCTCATCGAAACTGCGGCGGTTGGGCAGGCCGGTCAGGCTGTCCAGGCGCGCCATTTCATCGAGCTCGGCCTGGTGGCGCTTGAGCGCCGAGATGTCGCTGAACACGCGGGCATGGTGGGTGAGCTGACCCTCGCCGTCGTGGATGCGGTTGACGCTGAGCCAGATGTCCAGCACGCGGCCGTCCGAGCAGACCAGGCGCGATTCGCCGACCCAGCGCACCGCATCGCCGTCCGGCCCGCCGTCAAACAGCGGCAGGCCCGCAGCACTGACCGGGCGGCCCACCAAGGCGCCAATGTGATGGCCGGTCAGATGCCCGAATGCCGGGTTGCAATCGATGATCTGGTCTTGCGCGTCGCAAATCAGTACCGCGTCTGCCGTCTCGGCGAGCACGCGCGAGCCCAGGCGCAGCCGCTCGGCGCTGCCCCGCTTCTCGGTCACGTCTTCAGCCACGACCAGGAGGTGGTCGACCTGGCCGTCGTCGCCCATCACCGGCACCTTGAGGATGTCCAGGTACTGTCGGCCACCCGAACTCACGGCCAATTGGTCCGAGAAGCGACGCGGCCGGCGCTCGGCCAGCACCAACGCGACTTGGGCGTCAAAGCGAGCTGCGTCGGCCGGGTCGAAGAGCTCTTGCCCCGTGTGGCCCACCACCTGCTCGGCGGTCATGCCGAAGCAGCGCTCGGCCGCTCGGTTCCAGAACATGTAGCGGCCCATCGTGGCCGGCCTTGTGCTCTTGGCGTAGACGGCCAGCGGCAACACGTCCAGCAGGTTCTGCAGGAAGCGCCGCTGCTCGGCCTGGGCACGCTCCGTGTGGTAGCGCTCGCTGATGTCGCGGCTGAACAGGGCCACGCCATCGTCCAGCGGCACGATCTGGTGCTGCAGCCAGCGGTCGACCAGATGAGGCGAATGGCCCAGCCGCTCGCTGACCATGGTCTGGCCGCTGGCCATGGCCAGCTCGAACTCCTGCAGGATGCCGCTCTCGCGCGCCGCCGGCAGCAGCGCGCTGAACTGCTGGCCGATGGGTTCGCGCACGTTCAGCAACGCCGTGGCACGGGCATTGGCATCGATCACCAGCAGATCAGTGAGCTGGCCGCGCGCATCGTGCTGCGCGCGCATCACCAGCACGGCATCGAGGCTGCCGTCCAGCGTCGCCCGCAAGCGTGCTTCGGCGGCGCGCAGGCGGTGGCGGCTGGCCTCGAGCCGGCGCGACTGCATGAACAGCAGCACCGCCGCGCCCAGCAGCAGGGCGGTCACGACCAGCGCGGTCAGCAGCACGCGCTGGCGATGTCGCTGGTAGTTGGCCAGTACGGATTCGGCGCGCAGGCCAACCAGGGCCACCGCCGGATAGCGCGGCAAGTCGGCAGTGGCGATGAATCGGCGCTGGCCGTCCAGCCGGCTTGCCAGCGGCTCCAGTTGCTCGCGAGAAGTGGCCAGTCGCTCGCGCATCTTGACCAGATCGACCAGTTCGCCGTGGCTGAACTTGTCTTCAAGAAAGCGCGCCCGGATCCGTCCATCCCGGCCCAGGAGGCTCAGCGCCGTGCCGCTGGCTTCATGGCGGACTTCGGGCGAGATCAGTTGCGGCAGGGCGATCAGGGCCGTGACGCAGCCCAGGAACTCACCGCTGGGCCCGTTCAACCGGCGGGTCAGTGGCAGCAGGGGCTGCTTGCCCGCGCCGCTGAGCACTTCGGTTTCGCCCAGGTCGACAGCGCCGGGCTCCAGCTTGCCGGCACGCCGGAAAAACGCGGTGGACTTGACCGAAGCCGGGACCTTGCCGCCCGACTCGATCACCAGGCCATTGGCGTCGGCCACCAGCCAGGCTTCCAGTCCCTCGGTGCCCAAGAGTTCAGCGGCCTGCGGCAGCGGGCGGCCCGTGCCAGTCGCTTCGTGCAGCCGGGTCAGGAGAGCCAGGCTCTGCGAAGCGCGGTCCAGCACCGCGCTGGTATGGGCAGCCAGCTTCTGCGCGCTGCGCTCGGCATCGGTGTGGATCTGCTCGACGTCGGCCTGGTATTCCAGTCGCAGCAGCAATTGCACGTTCAGCGCGACCAGCACCAGCAGCAGGCCCACTGCGATGGTGATGCGACCCAGTGACGAATTGAGCCGCTTGCGCCAGGAAGCAAGGTCGACGTGGAAGGGCATGAGGGCGGTAGGTCCGAGGGGCGGGGCTGGGGGTCGCTGAGTGTACGGGCGCCTCGCCGCTGGTTGGCGGCTGGACACCGGGCTATTCTTGCGCGATGGACGATCGCAACAAGCCCCTGCTGCAGGTGGCAATGACAGCCGAGGCACTGGCCTCGCAGGGGGACCGGGCCGGGTCGCTCGCCCAGG
Organism: Paucibacter sp. JuS9; assembly: GCF_044043925.2. Classification (NCBI taxonomy): domain Bacteria; kingdom Pseudomonadati; phylum Pseudomonadota; class Betaproteobacteria; order Burkholderiales; family Sphaerotilaceae; genus Roseateles; species Paucibacter sp. JuS9. Next base: position 262,388 of record NZ_CP194172.1, on the reverse strand, counting down.
CCCGGGCGCTGCTGCCGCAGTTGTCTGGAGCCGGCGCCGCGCCGCTGGCCGAACGGCTCAGCGCCCTGGCGGAACGCTGTGGCGACTTCGAGCTGGCCCTGCGCTTCTACCAGGCCTTCCATCGCCTCGGGCGCGACGAGGCCGGCGTCGGCGGTCTCAGTGATCGCGCAGCTCTCGAGGCCCGCTGGCCCGCACTGGCGAGCGCTGGCAAGCCGCTCTGCGTCGCACTGCTGGAGGCCGACCAGGCCCTGAATAGCGAGACGCTGGAGCCGGCGCTGATGCAGATGGTGCAATTGCAGCGTGCCCAGTGCCGCGCTCACGATCTGACGCTCAGGCACGGACCGGACAGGCTGCTGCTGGTGCTGCTGGACATCGAGCTGGCCGCCGCCCGCAACGCCTGTGAACGCGTGCGCCGGGCCGTCAAGGCGCATGACTGGTCAGGCTTGAGCGCCACGGCGGGCGGCCTGAGCGTCAGCATCGGCCTGACCGCCTTGCGTGGTGGCGAAGCCCTGGACAAGCTGCTCGCCCGTGCCGAAGCGGGCCTGCAGGCGGCGCGCCGCGAGGGCCGCAACTGCGTGCGTGCCGGCCTGCTCGCCGACTAGGGTCCACCCTCCCCCTCGGTGGATGAACCCGTCCAGGCAGGGCGGTGGCGAAGCAAGGGTTGCCGCCATGGTCGCGCTGTCGCGCCCTGCCTACCATGGCGTGAAGATTCCAACGGGAGGTCGCTCCGCGCGAGATGGCCATGCTGTCGCTCAGAACAAGAGGCTTCCGGCTGAGCCTGAGCCAGTGGATGCTCGTGATCTCGCTGCTCACGCTGCTGCCCTTCCTCGGCTTTGCGATCTATGCCGGCCAGCGCATGATCGGCGAGCGCAGCGCCGAGCGCGACCGCTATCTGCTCTCGGTCGCGCAAGACCGGGCTGCCGAAACCCAGATGGTGCTGCAGAAGGCACAGGCCATGCTGCGCGTGCTGACCGTCTCCAAGCCGGCCCAGCAAGGCGATGTCGCCGGCCTGCATGAGCTGGCTGTCGCCGCCCGGCCACTGCATCCTGACGCGGCCGACATCTGCCTGATCAACACCCAGGGCCAGGTCTTGTTCAGCACCGAGCAGGCCCTGGGCGGCGAGCTGCCCCTGCACCCGCAATCCGCGGATGCCCTCGAGCGGCTGCAAAAAGGCGAGATGGTGGTCTCGTCGCTCTATCTCAATGAGAGGCACAAGCAGCATGAGGTTGCGCTGTCGGTGCCGGTGCAGTTGGGTACCTTGGGCATGCACGAACTCAGGCTGGCGATACGCAGCCAGACACTGTCGGCGCACCTGGCGCACACCGCCCTCAGCGGCGAACTGGGCACGGCCTTGATGGATGGCAATGGCCTGCTGCTGGCACGCAGCAGCGACGCGCAGCGCCTGGTCGGCCGGCAGGCATCCGAGAGTGTGCAGGCCCTGCTCAAGCGCCCCAACGGCAGCGTGGCGGATACCTTGGACATGCAGGGCCGCGAGATGCGCATGTCCCATGTGGCCGTGGCGGGCGCGCCGTGGCATGTGGTGTCCGGCGTGCCCCGCTCGCAACTGCAGGAGGCCGAGCGCCGCACCCTGCTGCAGCTGGCACTGCTGGGCGCCGTCTGCATTGCCCTGAGCATCGCCTTCTCGCTGGCGCTGGGGCTGTACCTCGGCCGGCAGATGCGCAAGGTGGCTGCCTTTCACAGCACCAGCCCGGCCGATCTGGCCAGTGAATCGGCCAACTTCAATGTGCGCGAGCTGCATGTGGTGGCGCATGCGCTGGTCAATGCCGCCGAGAACGAACGCGCCGCCAGCGACCAGGCCGCCCGCGCCCAGCTTGACGGCCTGACCGGCCTGGCGCGGCGGCCGCTCTTCATCAGCAGCGGCCAGCGCATTGCCGCCGAAGCGCTGCGCCGCCGCCATTGCATGGCAGCGCTATATATCGACCTGGACGGCTTCAAGGCCCTGAACGACAGCCGCGGCCACGCGGCAGGCGATGCGGCCCTGGTGCGGGTGGCTGCCCTGATCAAGGACTGCATCCGCGGCGATGACTGCGCCGGCCGCCTGGGCGGGGACGAATTCGGCGTCTTCCTGAGTGCGCCGGCCTCGGCCTTGCGCCATATAGCGATGGCGGTGAGCTCACGGCTGGTCAGCCGCGTCGGCCAGTTGCCGGACGGCCTGGGCTGCAGCATCGGCATCGCGGTGGCCGAGCATCCGCCCTTCGAGATCGAGGCCTTGCTGGCAGACGCAGACGGCGCGATGTTCAAGGCCAAGAAGGCCGGCAAGAACCGCTGGAGTTTTTAAAGCGGATTGATCGACTTCTCGCGCCGGTAGTGCAGGTAGCCGACGCTGGCGCCAGTGCGCAGGCCAACGCCAAGGCGGATGGGCGCCAGAGTCACGCCCTTGGACCGCTGGTAGTTGATGCCGGCGCCACCCACGTAATAGAGGCTGCCTTCAACGCCCGGATAGCGGCGATAGATCGCCGCCACGTTCGGCAGCTTGTAGACCAGCGTGAAGACCTTGGCCGCATTGACGCCAGCGTCCAGGCCGATGGAGGGCCCGGCCCAGAAGACCTTGGCGGTGGCGCCATTCTTCATCTGCAGCGTGCCGTCGCCATAGCGCAGGCCGATGGTCAGCGCGGCGCTGGCTTCCTCGCCCTTGATGTAGCCATTCGGACGGCCCTGCTCCTTGAAAGCCTTCTCGATCACCTTGGCGATGCCGGCGGCACCGGTGCCAAAGAACTCCAGCGCGGCGGCGAGCACCGAGTCCTGGTCATAGGTCGAAGATTCGTCGTCCGCGGACCAGGCCGGTGTCACTGCGAGCGCGGGCACGGCGGCCAGCAATTGCAGGGCTTCGCGCCGGGTCGGGTGGGTGTTTGAACTTCGGGTGTCAGCAATCATGGTTTGTCGTCCCCTGCCGCATAGCGGCTCAAAAACATGTCAACGCAGTCGTCCAGCAGGCGCTCGCCATCGGGGCCGGCCAGCGGTGGCTGGCCCATGGTCAGCTGCGGCCAGAAGGCCAGCGACTTGAGCAGCCCCTGCAGCAAGGCCGAGCCGTATTGCGGATCGACCGGCAGCAAACGTCCATCTGCCTGCGCGGCGCTCAGCCAATCGGCCAGGCCCCGCTCCTTCTCGCCCAGGCGCTCGACCATGTGCCGCGCCCTCTCCGGACTGTGCATCATCTCGGCCACCGCGACCCGCACCAGGTCCAGGAAGCTTGTATCGCTCAGTAAATGCAGCTTGGCGGCCAGCAGCTCGCGCAATTGCTCCCTCAAGGGCCGTTCGGACGAATAGGCGCGCTCTGCCAGGGCGGTGCTGCGCTGGAACAGCAGGAGCAGGATCTCGGCGAACAGCTCGTCCTTGCTGGGGAAATGGTTGTAGACGGTGCGCTTGGAGACCTCGGCCGCTGCGGCAATGGCGTCCATGCTGGCGCGCTGGAAGCCGTGCTGGCGGAACTGGGCCACGGCCGCGGTCACGATGGCTTCGCGTTTGCGGTCGGTCAGGCGCTGGGGTTCGTCCTCGTTCGCTGCGTTCATGGGGAATCCTCGGAATTCGTCCAATACTACACCGCGGGGTTTACTTTTTTGGATTTAACACTACACTGTGCAGTGTACTTTTTAGATGTACCCATGAAGCGCCGCCTTCTCGTCGCCCTCCTGACCCTCCTGGTGATCGCCATGACCTTGCTGACCGTCTGCCAAGCCACCGCTCCCTCGTTCGCCGACCACAGCGGCTCGCCGCAGCAGGTCGAGGGGCGCTTTCGCAACGCCGCGCCGCGCCAGGCCATGGGCTGGCGCAAGACGCTCTCGGTGTTCTGGAAATTCATGGTCAACAAGCCCGCCGGCACCCGCCCCGATACGCCGGTGCCGGTGCAGGCGCTGACCCGCGCCGACCTGCTCGCCGCGCCGGACAGCAGCCTCTGGCGCCTGGGCCACTCGACCCTGCTCTTGAAGCTGGACGGCGAGTTCTGGCTGACCGACCCGGTGTTTGCCGAACGCGCCTCGCCAGTTCAGTTCATGGGTCCCAAGCGCTTTCATGCGCCGCCGATCAGCATCGAGGAACTGCCCCCGATCAAGGCCGTGATCCTCTCGCACGACCACTACGACCATCTGGACAAGGCCGCCGTGCTGGCCCTGGCCGGCAAGACCGGGCTGTTCCTCGCGCCCCTGGGTGTGGGCGACCGGCTGATCCATTGGGGCGTGGACAAGGCCCAGGTGCGCCAGCTGGACTGGTGGCAGGAAATCAGGGTTGGCCAGACCCGCTTCATCGCCGCGCCGGCCCAGCATTTCTCGGGCCGAGGCTTGAACGACGGCAACCGCACGCTGTGGGCGTCCTGGGTGATGCTGGGCCGCGAGAGCCGCGTTTTCTTCACCGGCGACACCGGCTACTTCAGCGGCTTCAAGGCCATCGGCGAGCGCTTCGGGCCGTTTGACCTGACCCTGGTGGAAACCGGCGCCTACAACGAGGACTGGGCCGACATCCACATGATGCCGGAGCAGAGCCTGCAGGCACATATCGACCTGCGCGGCCGGCACATGCTTCCCATCCACAACGGCACTTTCGACCTGTCGCTGCACGGCTGGACCGAGCCCTTCGAGCGGATCTCCAAGTTGGCTGCGGACCGCGGCGTGGCCTTGAGCACGCCGCAGATCGGCCAGCGCATCGACATCCAGGCACCGGCGGCCGGCCCGGCGTGGTGGCGCTCAAACCGGGGCTGAAATCGGTATTGAAACGGCGCTTCATGCGGGCTTTCCCGCAGCGAGCCCCAGGGCCAGACCGGCTTCGTCGCCCTGCAGCCGGCTTCGTCGCATGACAGACTGCCCCCTCTTGGGGCACGACACAATGCGCCCATGACTGCTTCCACCGCCTCGCTCCGCTTGAGCGCGCCGCCCAGCCCGGCCGCAGCGTTCCGGGACGTGGTGAACCTGCGCAGCAGCCTGACCGTGCTGGCGATCTGCTTCGTGCATGCGCTGTCCCGGATGTTCTCGATGAGCATCAACGAGTACAGCGCCCTGTGGAGTTGGCTGGCCAGCCTGACCGTGCTGACACGCCAGTCCCTGCTGGCGGGCTTCACGGTGCTGCTGCTGATTGCCGTTGCCGAGGCGCTGCTGGCGAAATGGCGCCTGCGCGGAGTGGCCCGGCTCCTGCTGCAAGGCGTGGCGGTCGCTGCGGGCGCTCTGGGCGGCACCTGGGTTCGCATGCTTGTGTATACCTGGGGCAAGGGCGAGCCGATGCAGGAGCTGGTGTTCAGCTGGTTCGTCTCGGCCTCGGGTCTGTGGTTTGTGCTGGGCTGCATCGGCTATGCCTTGCTGCTGCTTCAGCAGCGCGAGCGAGACACCCGGGCCGAGCTGCAACGCGTGCAGCGCGACCACGAGCAATTGCAGGCCCAGCAGCTCGAGGCCCAGGTCTCGGCGCTGAATGCCCAGATCGAGCCGCACTTTCTCTTCAACACCCTGGCCAATGTGAAGCGCCTGTTCGAGACCAGCCCTGAGCGCGGCCGCGACATGCTGCGCAGCCTGATCGCCTACCTGCGCGCAGCCCTGCCCAATATGCGCCGGCCCGATTCGACGCTGGGCCAGGAGCTCGACCTGGTGGGCAACTACCTGACCATCCTGCAGATGCGCATGGGCGAACGCCTGTCCTTCGGCATCGCCAGCGATGCCGACCTGAGCGACGCAAGGCTGCCGCCCATGGTGCTGCCCACGTTGGTGGAAAACGCGATCAAGCATGGCCTGGCGCCGCTGCCCGAGGGCGGCCGGATCGAGATCCAGGCCCGGCACGAAGGCGAAGACCGCCTGATCGTCGAAGTGCGCGACAACGGCCAGGGCTTCAGTGGCACCGGCGGCAGCGGCGTCGGCCTGGCCAACACGCGGGCCCGACTGGCCGCGCTGTTCGGCGATGAAGCAGTACTGGAGCTCGAGGCCGCCGAGCCGCGTGGCGTCGTCGCCCGGCTGCGCATGCCGATGCAGGGGGGCGCGGCATGATGCGGCAGCTGCTCAATGCCTGGCGCTCGCTGAGCAGTACCGAAGCGCTGCTGATCCTGGGTCTGAGTCTGATGTTCAGCGCCATCGACCTCAGCGACCTGCTTCGCTACGACGCCGGCCATCATTTCTGGGACGTGGTCACGCACCACCTGGTCACCTCGCTGGCGGCCGCCGCCGTGATCATGCTGTGCTGGCTGCCGGCCGACCGCTCAAGCCAGCACTCGCCGCAACGCCCCTGGCGCTTGGCGTTGGCCACCCTCCTGGGGTCGGTACTGGCAGCGCTGACGATCTGGGAGCTGACCTTGCATCTGCCCTGGCCCTCGCTCACCCATCTGGTCGTCGCCAAGGGGAAGAAGCCCATGCCCACAATGGACGCGATGCTGCTGATCTCGTTCACTCTGCAGGTGTTCCTGCCCGCGTCGCTGGTGGTGGCCGCAAGCGAGATGTTGCGCCGCCAGCGCCGCGCCACAGATGACCTGCAGCAGGTGCTGGCCGAGCAGGTGCAATTGCGCCGCCGTGCCATGGCCTCCCGCCTGGCCGCGTTGCAGGCCCAGGTCGAGCCTCAGCTGCTGTTCGACGCGCTGGTCGACATCGAACAGGCCTATGACCGGCAACAAGCCGATGCCGCACTGCGCATGGAACGGCTGATCCGCTACCTGCGCGTGGCACTGCCGCGCCTGCGCGAGACCGGCACCACGCTCGAAGCCGAGGCTGATCTGCTGGACAGCTATCTGGACGTGATGCGCGACCTGCAGCCCCGTGCGCCGCAGCTCGTGCGCCTGTGGCCTGATGGCCTGGGCCTGCACGCGCTGCCGCCGATGCTGCTCCTGCCGCTCCTGCAGCGGGCATTGCTGCGCGCAGGCAAGCATGCACCCAGCACTTGCAAGATCAGCGCACAGCGCCGCGACACAGGTCTGGTCATCACACTGGAGCTGGATGGCCCAGGCCTGTGCGGCGACGTGAACGAGCTGGCCGAACTGAACCAGCGTCTGACGCTGCTGGCGGGCACGCAGGCTCGCATGCTTTGCCGCAGCGACACTGCCAGCACGCTGTTCACGCTGGTACTGCCCTGACCGGAACAAGCACCATGCGAAGCCTGAGCCACCCCACCGCCGTCGTCGCCGAAGACGAAGAAACGCTGCGCCATGAGCTGATCGAACAGCTCGGCAAGCTCTGGCCCGAGCTGACCATCGTCGCCGAGGCGGCCGACGGCGTGCAGGCCTTGCGCATGCTGGACGAGTACCAGCCCGACCTGCTCTTCCTCGACATCGAGATGCCCGGTGCCACCGGCCTCGACGTGGCCCGCCAGGTCGCGGGCCGCAGCCATGTGGTCTTCGTGACCGCCTACGACCAGTACGCCGTGGCCGCTTTCGATCAAGGCGCCGTCGACTACCTGCTCAAGCCTCTGGTGCCGGCGCGCCTGTTCACCGCCATCAGCCGGCTCAAGCAGCGACTGCAGCAGGGCCAGGCACCGGCCGAGCTGGGCAGCGTGCTCGAGCAGCTGGGCAGCCGGTCCGGCGGCAGCCCGCGCGCGCCGCTGCGCTGGATCAATGCCACAGTCGGCCAGGCACTGAAGCTGATCACCGTGGACGAGGTGCTGTACTTCCAGTCGGACAACAAGTACACCCGCGTCGTCACCCGCGAAGGCGAGGCACTGATCCGCAAGCCCTTGAAGGAGCTGGTGGACGAGCTGGACGCGCAGCAGTTCTGGCAGATCCACCGCTCGACCCTGGTCAACGCCATGGCCGTGGCGGCGGTGACGCGCGATTTCCGCGGCCGCATGCAGGTCAAGCTCAAGCACCGCGACGAAGCGCTGCTGGTGGCCGAGAGCTACGTGCACTTGTTCAAGCAGATGTGAGGGAGCGCGCGCGATGAAGCATGCCAGCAGGGCCTTGCTGACGCTGACCTTGGTCAGCGGCCTGGCCGCCGCCGAACCAGAGCCGCCGCCCAATCTGATTGCCATCGACACCAAGCTGGTCACCTCCGGCCAGCCTTCGGCCGCCTGGCTGGCCACGCTCGCGCAGCAAGGCTTCGAGGCCGTGATCTATCTGGCGCCGCCCACGGTCGGCGATGCGGTGCGCGAGGAGCCGCTGATCGTCGGCAAGCAAGGACTGATCTGGGCCAATGTGCCGATCCGCTTCGACCGCCCCGCCGACGCCGACTACGAAGCCTTCGCCGCCTTGCTCAAGGGCCTGCGGAACAAGAAGGTGCTGGTGCATTGCCAGGTCAATATGCGCGCCTCGACGCTCACCTTCATCTACCGCGTGCTGGCCGAGAAGGCCGATCCTCAATTGGCCTGGGATGCCGTGTCGAAAGTATGGACGCCGCAAGATCCCTGGAAGGCCTTGATGCTCGAGCGGCTGCGCAAGAGCGGCGTCAGCTTCGATCCTTTCTGATGCTTCACACGGCGACGAACGCCGGTCGGCGCGGCAGCGCCGCAGTTCAAGCCACAAAGCCGGCGCTTCATCGGCCTGCGCTGTTCTTGCGCAGGGCAGGCTCCTAGATTTGTCCTGCCGGCGTGTGGCAGAGCGCCGTGCATGGCCGGCCACTACTGCTGTTATTCATCGACAAGCACTCAGGACGAAGAACAGGAGCTCACCATGACTTTGGACATCAGCCGGCGCGCCCGGCTTGCAATCGCCATCGCCCTCGCAGGCCTGGCCACCGGCGCTCTCGCACAAGGAGCGGCCGACCTGCAACGGGTCGAGATCAATGCGCAAAAGGCTGCGGCGGCGCCACGCCTGGATGTACGCGCCAATTGCCCCGGCATCGACGCCGCCTTGCCGCTGGCGCTCGCCAATGTCTGGAAATACGGCCCGGCCACCGGCGTGGTCGACGTGCAGTTCGAGCTGCGCGGCGACGAGGTGCAGGTGCTCAGCACGCGGGGTGGCCCGCGCGACTATCACCCCTCTGTGCGCCGCGCGGTGCGCGGCCTCAATTGCGCCACGGCAGCGGCCGAGCCGCAGCGCTTCGCGTTCCAGATCGTGTTCCGCGATGAGCCTGCCGGCCAGCGCTCATCCGGCCGCCAGACGGTGGCCCTGCTGCAGATCCAATGAGGCGCCGGCAGCTGTCGCACCGGTGACCAGCGGCGCGACAGCTTGCGGCTCACAATGGGCCCGAGCCGGCGACAAGCCAGCGAGGAGCCCGCCGATGTCCAGCCGCACCCACTACCGTATCTGCTCCCTGTGTGAAGCCTGTTGCGGGCTCGAGATCCGCACCGAAGGGCCGCAGGTCGTGAGCATCCGCGGCGCCGAGCACGACGTCTTCAGCCGCGGCTTCATCTGCCCCAAGGGCGCTTCGCTGAAAGACCTGCACGAAGACCCCGACCGGCTGCGCACGCCGCTGATCAAGCGCGACGGGCAGTTCGTCGAGGCGACCTGGGATGAGGCCTTTGCCGAGATCGAACGCCGCCTGCTGCCTGTGTTGCGCGAGCATGGGCCCGACTCGGTCGCCGCCGTTGCCGGCAACCCGAGTGCCCACAAGATCAGCCTGCTCGCCTATTTCCCCAGGCTGGTGAAGGCGCTGGGCACGCGCAATATCTTCAGCGCCTCGACGCTGGACCAGATGCCCAAGCAGCTGAGCTCGGGCCTGATGTTCGGCCATTGGCTCTCCATCCCGGTGCCCGACATCGAGCGCTGCGACTGGCTCCTGATACTCGGTGCCAATCCCATGGTGTCCAACGGCAGCCTCTGGACCGTGCCCGACTACCGCGGCAAGGCCAAGGCCATGCGCGCGCGGGGCGGGCGCATCACGGTGATCGACCCGCGCCGCAATGAAACGGCAGCCGCGGCCGACGAGCATGTGTTCATCAAGCCGGGTGGCGATGTGTTCCTGCTGCTGGGCATGGTGAACACGCTTTTCTCCGAAGGCCTTGTCAGGCCGGGCCGCCTGGCCGAGCATCTGAACGGGCTGGAAGCACTGCGCGCCGCAGTTCAGGGCTTCACGCCCGAGAAGATGGCATCTGGCTGCGGCATCGCCGCGGACATTCAGCGACGCCTTGCCCGCGAACTGGCGGCGGCCAAGGCCGGCGCGGTCTATGGACGCATCGGCACCTGCACACAGCGCCATGGCACGCTCAACAGCTGGCTGGTCGACGTGCTCAATGTCCTGAGTGGCCACCTCGATGCGCCTGGCGGCATGATGTTTCCGAAGGCCGCGGCCTTTGCGGCCAACACCGCCGGCAAGCCCGGCAGCGGCAAGGGCGTGAGCACGGGCCGGCGCCACAGCCGTGTCTCGGGTGCGCCCGAGGTGTTTGGCGAGTTGCCGATCACCTTGCTGGCCGAAGAAATCGAAAGCACCGGAGAAGGCCAGGTGCGGGCCTTGATCAGCCTCGCCGCCAACCCTGTGCTGTCGGCGCCGAACGGCGCGCGGCTCTCGAGGGCGCTCGACCAGCTCGACTTCATGCTGAGCCTGGACATCTACCTGAACGAGACCAGCCGGCATGCCGACGTGATACTGCCGGGCCTGTCACCGCTGGAGGACATGCACTACGACATGGCCTTCCCGCAGCTGTCCTTCCGCAACCATGCGCGCTTCTCGGAGCCCGTGTTCGAACGCCCTGAAGGCCAGCCCGAGGAATGGGAAACGCTGCTGCGCCTGGCTGCCTTGGTCGAGGGCCGCGGCGTGAATGTCGATGTGAAGGCGCTGGACGACGCAGCCATCGCTGCTGACGTCAAACGCTTCGCTGGCGATCAGGCAGATGGCGTGATGCGCGCGCTCGGCGAGCAACGCGGTCCGGAACGGCTGATCGACCTCGCGCTGCGCAGTGGCCCCTACGGCGACCGCTTCGGTCTCAAGCCGGAAGGCATCAGCCTCGCCAAGATCAAGGCAGCGCCAGGCGGCATCGATCTCGGTGCCTTGCAGCCGCGCATCCCCGAACTTTTGCGCACGCCATCAGGCCGGATCGAGCTCGCGCCGCCATTGCTGCTCGACGAGCTGGCACAGCTCACCATGCCTGAAGCCAGCAATGGCCTGCTCTTGATAGGCCGGCGCGACATGCGCTCGGGCAACAGCTGGATGCACAACCTGCCGGTGCTTGCCAAAGGGCCGCAGCGCTGCACCTTGCTGATTCATCCGGACGAAGCCGCCAAGCGGCATCTCACTGACGGCACGATGGCCAGGCTCACGACCGCCACCGGCAGCATCGTCGTGCCGGTGAGCCTCTGCACCGACATGGGGCCGGGCGTGGTCAGCCTGCCGCACGGCTGGGGCCATGACCTGCCCGGCGCCCGCCTGCAATTGGCCGCACAGCGACCCGGCGCCAACATGAACGCGCTTCTGGCCGAAGGCCTGCGCGACCCGCTGTCGGGCAATGCGGTACTTTCTGGCGTGCCGGTGGAGGTCTGTGCCATCTAGGGGCATTGCGGCTGTGGTACATTCGAGTCCATAGAACCACACGAGACCGTTTCTTCAAGGTCTTCACACTGCAGCCCCGCATGTTTTACGCGAGCGGCTCGCTTCAGTTTCAACTCCCCGTTTGACTGCTCTTGAGTGTTTCTGTCTCCGTACGCCGTTGTGGCCGCGGAGTGTTTATCTACATTTGTTTCAAGGAACACATCATGACGATCCAAACTGGCACCGTGAAATGGTTTGACGACGGCAAGGGCTTCGGCTTCATCACCCCCGCTGATGGCGGCAAGGACTTGTTCGCTCACCACAGCGAAATCAAGAACGGTGGCGGCTTCCGCACCCTGGCTGAAAACCAGCAAGTCGAGTTCGAAGTCAAGCAAGGCCCCAAGGGTCTGCAAGCTGCGAACATCAAGGGCCTGTAAATAGGCCTGGGTGGCGCGGGAGCGCCACCTGCCTTCACGGGCGAAAAAAATCGGCAGCGTCCTGGTGACGCTGCCCCACCCGGCTCTCCTCTTTTGCCGGGTTTACTGCGAATCTGAAAACGCAGATCTACAAATAGCAATACCGCGCCAAGACGGATATCCAGTTCCTTCTCAAGGCGCACACCTCAAGGAAAAACAATGCACAACAAGAGCATTGAGGTGGGGCGTTACCTTGTCTCACCGATGACCAAGCCTCTCACCGATGGTGGTTTCACCGCCGCGGTGTCGATCCGATCCGGCAACGGCCAAGCCAGCCACGACCGCGTCATGCGTTTCGTGCCGCGCTTCGAAAGCCCTCGCGCCGCCCTGCGATACGCAGTGCGCGAAGGCCAGGCCTGGGCCCTGGCCCACTGATCACGACGGATCTTTCTCTCCATAAAAATAAAGCGCCTGCTAAGAGGCGCTTTTTGCTTTTGGGCGTGTGTTTGCGAGGTCAGGGCTTGCCCGCCCCGCCACCCAGTGCCTTGTATAGCTGCACGCTGTTGAGCGCTCGTGCCAGTCGCACCTGCACCAGCGCCTGGCGAGCCGCGAAGCTGGCGCGCTGGGCATCGAGCAACTCGAAGCTGCTCGACGCGCCATTGGCAAAGCGCAGCTCCACCAGCTTCAGGCGCTGCTGCTCAGCTTCGGTCTGCTGGGTTTGCGCTTGCAGCTGGGCGTCCAGGGTCATGCTGCCCGCCAGGGCATCGGCCACCTCGCGGAAGGCGACCTGCACGGCCTTCTCGTACTGGGCCACGGCAATGCCTTGCGCCGCCCGGGCCGATGCCAGATTGGCCTGGTTCCGGCCGGCATCGAAGATCGGCATCAGCACCTGGCCGACAAAGCTCCAGGCGGTGTTGCTGAACAAGTCAGACAGCTGGCTGCTGGCCGTGCCGAGGCTGGTGGTCAACGCGATGCTCGGGAAGAAGGCAGCGCGAGCCGCACCGATATTGGCTTCTGCCGCGCGCAGTTGTGCTTCAGCCTGCAAGACATCCGGACGCAAGGCCAGCACCTCGGAAGGCACGCCAGCTGGCAGCGGAGACAGGCCCTTGAGCTCGCCCATCGCCGGCAGCGCAGCCGGCAAAGGCTGACCGACCAGCAGCACCAGCGCATTCTCGTCCTGCAGGCGCTGACGCTCGGCAGCCGCCAGAGCCACCTGGGCTGCGGCCAAGGCCGACTCGGACCCTGCCAACTCAAGAGCCGAAGCGGCACCCGCGTCGTACTTCTGGCGCATCAGGCGCAGGCTGTCGGCGCGCGTGGCCGCCGTGCTGCGGGCCAGCATCAGTTGCTCATCGTCGGCCTGCAGGGCCAGGTGCGTCGACGCCACAGCGGCAATCAGCGCGATCTGCGCAGCGCGAGCACCTTCAGCTGAAGCCAGGTAGCGCGCCGAGGCGGCATCGCTTTGGTTCTTCACCTTGCCGAACAGATCGAGCTCATAGGCATTGATCTGCAGGCCGGCCTGGTAGGCGCCAGTGATCGTGTCGTCCTTGCCCGGCGTGCGGCTGTTGACGAAGCCGGCCGAGATCGTCGGCCAGCGGTTGGCATCCGACACCCGGGCCAGCGCGCGCGCCTGCTCGACATTGAGCAGCGCCACGCGCAAGTCGCGGTTGTTCTTCAGTGCCAGCTCGATCAGCGCGGCCATGCGAGCGTCGGCCGAGTAGTAGGTCTGCCAGGCCAGCGCTTGCGCGGCAGTGCCGCTGCTGGCGGCAGGCAGCGGCCAGCTCTCGCCCACCGGAGCAGCCGGGCGCTGGTGATCAGGCGCCAGGTTCACGCAGCCGGCCAGGGCCAGGGCCGCGACCAGGGTCAGGATCTTTCTTGTTGTCATTTCAGTGCTCTCCCGGCTTGGCGTCGAGGTCATGCGCATACAGATGGCGTTGGCGTTCACTGCCCTTGAAGATGCGGCGCACCACCAGGAAGAAGACCGGCACGAAGATCACGGCCAGCACCGTCGCGGCGATCATGCCGGACAGTACGCCGGTGCCGATCGCACGCTGGCTCGCCGAGCCGGCGCCTGTGGCGAAGAACAGCGGCGTCACGCCAAGGATGAAGGCGACCGAGGTCATCACGATCGGGCGGAAGCGCAGGTGGCAAGCCTCCAGCGTTGCTTCGATCAGGCTCTTGCCCTGGGCCTGCAGGTCCTTGGCGAACTCGATGATCAGGATCGCGTTCTTGGACGACAAGCCGATGATGGTGATCAGGCCGACCTTCAGGTAGACGTCGTTGGGCATGTCGCGCAGCGTCACGCCAGCCAGCGCGCCGAGCAGGCCCAGCGGCACCACCAGCATCACCGACAGCGGGATCGCCCAGCTCTCGTAGAGCGCGGCCAGGCACAAGAACACGGCCAGCAGCGAGAACAGGAGCAGCACCATGGCCTGCGAACCCGACAGCTTTTCTTCACGCGACAGGCCGGTCCATTCGAAACCGATGCCAGCCGGCAGCTTGGCCACCATGGCTTCAATTTCGGCCATGGCCGCGCCGGTCGAGGCACCGTGGGCCGCATCGCCGGCCAGGCGCATCGCCGGGTAGCCGTTGTAGCGCACGGCCTGCATCTGACCGCTGATCCAGCGCGTGCTGGCGAAGCTTGAGAGCGGCACGCTCTTGCCCTGGTTGTTGGTCACGTTGAGCTTCAAGAGGTCCTGCGGCTGCATGCGGGCGGCCGCATCGGCCTGAACCACCACGCGCTGCAGACGGCCGGCATTCGGAAAGTCGTTCACGTACGACGAACCGAGCTGCGTCGAGATGACCGCGCCGATGTTGTCGTAGCTCACGCCCAGGGCGAAGGCCTTCTCGCGGTCGATGTCGATCTGCAGTTGCGGCGCGTCCTCCAGGCCGTCAGGGCGCATGCCGGTGATCAGCTTGCTCTGCGAAGCCATGCCCATCAGCTGGTTGCGTGCGTTCAGCAAGGCTTCGTGACCGAGGCCGGCTCGGTCCTGCAGGCGCAGCGCAAAGCCGGTGGCCGTGCCCAGTTCAGGAATCGGCGGGGGCGACAGCGGATAGATGAAGGCATCGCGCACCTGCATGAAGGCACCGAAGGCGCGGCCGGCCAGCGCGCTGGCGCTGTGCTCGGGGCCATGGCGCTCCTCCCAGGGCTTCAGGGGCACGAACACCAGGGCGGCGTTCTGGCCCTGGCCCGAGAACGAGAAGCCGATCACGCCGATGACGTTCTCCACCTCAGGCTGCTTGAGCATGAAGTCTTCGACGGCCTTGACGGCGGCCTCGGTGCGGTTGGTCGTCGCGCCCGGGGGCAGTTGCACGTTGACGATCAGGTAGCCCTGGTCTTCGTTCGGCAGGAAGGACGTGGGCATGCGCATGTAGAGGAAGCCCACGCCAGCGCAGATGGCAGCGTAGATGATCATCATGCGGCCGCTCTTCTTCAGCAGCTTGGCGACCCAGCCTTCGTAGCTCTTGGCCGTGCGCGAGAAGCCCCGGTTGAACCAGCCGAAGAAACCGGTCTTGGCATGCGCGTGGCCGGCCTCGACTTGCTTCAGGAGCGTGGCGCACAGCGCCGGCGTCAGCGTCAGCGCCATCAGCGCGGACAAGAGGATGGCCGAGACCATTGCCATCGAGAACTGGCGGTAGATATTGCCCACCGAGCCGGCGAAGAAGGCCATCGGCACGAACACCGAGACCAGCACCACGGTGATGCCGATGATGGCGCCCGAGATCTGGCCCATGGCCTTGACCGTGGCGTCGCGGGGGGAGAGTCCCTCCTCGCTCATGATGCGCTCGACGTTCTCCACCACCACGATGGCATCGTCCACCACGATACCGATCACCAGCACCATGCCGAACAAGGTCAGCACGTTGATCGAGAAGCCGGCAGCCAGCATCAGTGCAAAGGTGCCCAGCAAGGCGATCGGCACGACCAGGGTCGGAATCAGGGTGTAGCGCCAGTTCTGCAGGAACAGGAACATCACCAGGAACACCAGGATGATGGCCTCGATCAGGGTCTCGACCACTTGCGCGATCGAGACATTGACGAACTTGGACGAGTCGTAGGGCACGGCGTAGACCACGCCTTCCGGGAAGTAGCGCTTGAGCTCGGCCATGCGCTCCTTCACGGCCGTGGCCGCTGCCAGCGCGTTGCCCGTGGGCGCCAATTGGATGCCGATGCCGGTGGCCGGCTTGCCGTTCAGGCGCGAGTAGCTGCCATAGCCCTGGCCGCCCAGCTCGATGCGGGCGACGTCCTTCAGGCGGACGGTCGAACCGTCGGCATTGGCGCGCACGACGATGTTGGCGAACTGGTCGGCGTTCTCGAGCTGGCCCTTGATGACGACGGTGGCCGACATCGTCTGGCTGCTGATATTGGGCAGGTCGCCGATGGCACCCGCCGGCACCAGCGCGTTCTGCGCGCGGATCGCGGCATTGACCTCGGCCGGGCTCATGTTGAAGCTGAGCATCTTGGCCGGATCCAGCCAGATGCGCATGGCGCGCTCGGTACCGAAAAGCTGGGCCTGGCCGATGCCGGGCAGGCGCTGGATTTCCGGAATGATGTTGCGCGAGGCGTAGTCGCCCAGGGCCACCGGGTCGAGCTTGCCGTCGGCGCTGGAGAGCGTCACGAAGAGCAGGAAGTTGTTGCGCGCCTTGTCGACGCGGACACCCTGCTGAGTCACCGCTGCCGGCAGGCGCGGCGTGGCGCGGCCGAGGCGGTTCTGGATCTCGACCTGGGCCAGGTCGATGTTGGTGCCCGGCTCGAAGGTCACGGTGATCGCACCGGTACCGTTGGCCTGGCTGACCGCCTCGAGATAGGCCAGGCCGGGCGCGCCATTGAGCTCCTGCTCGATGACGGAGATGACGCTTTCGTCCAGGGTCTTGGCCGAGGCGCCGGGATAGACGGTGGAGATCACCAGCGAAGGCGGCGCCACTGTCGGATATTGGGCCACCGGCAACTTGGTGATGGCGACGGCGCCGAACACCAGGATGAACAGGGCCAGCACCCAGGCAAAGACTGGGCGGTCGATGAAGAAACGTGCCATGACGATTCGATCCTTCGCGGCTTAGCGGCTGGCAGCAGCAGGTGCGGCGGGTGCAGCAGGCGCGGAGCCGGCAGGCGACCAAGGCACCGGCTTGACCGGTGCGCCGGGCACGAACATCTTCTGGAAGCCGTCGGCAATCACTTGCTCGCCCGGCTTCAGGCCATCGACCACCAGCCATTGGTTGCCCTGGGCGGCGCTGATCTTGACCTGGCGCGGCGTGGGCTTGCTGTCGGCACCCACCACCAGCACGGTGTCGCCGCTGGCGGCGCGGGTCACGGCCTGCTGTGGCAAGAGGATGCCGGCCGGCACTTCGGCTTGTGAGAGGCGCACGCGCACATACTGGCCGGGCAGGAGGCTGCCGTCGGCGTTCGGCACTTCGGCGCGCAGTTGCACCTGGCCGGAGCTGGCATCGACGCTCAGGTCGGTGAACAGGAGCTTGCCGGGCTTGGCCATCTCGGTGCCGTCGTCCAGCACCACGCGCACTTGCGTCGCGGTGGCGCCGGCACCGCGCACCGAGCCCTTGGCCATGGCGCGGCGCAGTTGCTGCACTTCATTCGCGGACTGGGTGAAGTTCACATAGACGGCCGAGGTCTGCTGGATCAGGGCCAGCTGCGTGGCTTCGGCAGCGCTGACCAACTGGCCTTCGCTCACCAGCGCGCGGCCGATGCGGCCGGAGATCGGTGCGGTGACGTGGGCGTAGTCCACGTTCAGCCGGGCGCTGGTCACGGCGGCCTTGGCGGCCGCGACGTCAGCTTCGGCAGCCTTGGCAGCGGCCACGCTCACCACATATTCCTGCTGGCTGATGGCACGCGCCTCGACCAGGGGCTTGTTGCGATCCGCTTGCGCCGCTGCCTGGTTCAGATTGGCTTGCGCCTTGGCCAGATTTGCTTGAGCGCTCTCAAGCGCGGCCTGATAGGGAGCGGCATCAATCTGGAACAGGGCCTGGCCGGCCTTGACCTCGGCACCTTCGGTGAACAGGCGCTTCAGGACCACGCCATTGACGCGGGCACGGACCTGGGCGGTACGGATCGCCTCGACCCGGCCGGGAAGCTCGGTCTGCAGCGCCACGGGCTGCAGGGCGGTGGTGACAACACCAACCGCCGGCGGCGGCATGCCGCCCGGACCACCCTGCGCCTGGGCATTGCCGCCACCGCAGCCGGTCAGGGCCGCGGCAACCGCGACGACCAGGGGCAGGAGATAGAGGGCCTGCGCGCGCAGGCTGAGGGCTTGTTGGGGAACGCTTCTGGCTTGCATGATGTTCTTGCTGTCCTGAGCTAGGGGCTTCTTGATGACGGTCACGATGACGACGGGCAGGCCTCGCCAGTTTCGACAAGGTCTTGATTCGGGTCTAGGGTTGGCCCGGAGTATATACATACATTCGCGTATGTATGTAAACCCCTTTAGAATGCAGGCCCATGGCACGGAAGACCAAACAGGAAGCGCAGGAAACGCGCGCCAGCATCCTCGATGCGGCGGAGCGCTTGTTCCATGCCCGCGGCGTGGCCAGCACCTCCTTGCAGCACATTGCCGAAGAGGCCCAGGTCACCCGTGGCGCCATCTACTGGCACTTCAAGGACAAGGCCGAGCTCTTCGAAGCCATGATGGACCGCGCCACCATGCCGCTGGAAGAAGGCATGCAGCCCTCGCTCGCCTTTCCGGGAGAAGCCGTGTTGAGCCTCGCCGAGCTGCGCTGGGGCCTGGTCAATGTGTTCTTCTCGGCGATGCACAACGAGCGCACGCGCCGGGTGTTCGAGATCGCCATGACCAAGGTCGAGTACAGCGGCGAGATGCAGGCCTTGCAGGAACGCAAGCTCAGCGCCCACCGCGACTGGCGCGCCCAGAATCGCAGCGCCTTCGAGCAGGCCATCGCGGCGGGGCAATTGCCAGCGGGCACCAACAGCGATGTCGCGGCCATTGCCCTGGTTGCCCTGGTCGACGGCCTGCTGCATCAATGGATTCTGGAGCCCGGCGCCTTCGACCTGGTGGCCGTGGGCCAGGCGTCGGTCGAGGGTTTCCTGACCAGCCTGGCCAAGCGAAGCGGCCCGTTGCTGCCTCCCTTGACAGCGGAAGAGACCGCCCGCCTGGGCCAGCAGGGCCTGTGCCGGCGCAGCGTCGCGTCGAATTAATCACTGGCTGTCCGGACGGCATTGACAGATCCTTGCCCGGGTTTGCCCGAGGTCAAGGACAATAGCGGGTTACGCGAAAGAAGCACGCCGTGTCCGCACATCCCGCCATCCAACCGCCCAAGCCCTCGAAAGCCCTGACCGCCTACCGCCCCTTCTGGGCCAAGCGCTTCGGGCCGGCGCCGTTCCTGCCCATGAGCCGGGCAGAAATGGAGCAACTCGGCTGGGACAGCTGCGACATCATCATCGTCACCGGCGATGCCTATGTGGACCATCCGAGCTTCGGCATGGCCGTGATCGGCCGCACGCTGGAGGCCCAGGGTTTCCGCGTCGGCATCATTGCCCAGCCCGACTGGCAGAGCGCCGAGCCCTTCAAGGCGCTGGGCAAGCCGAATCTGTTCTTCGGTGTCGCCGCCGGCAATATGGATTCGATGATCAACCGCTACACGGCGGACCGCAAGATCCGCAGCGACGACGCCTACACGCCCGGCGGCGAAGGCGGCAAGCGGCCGGATCGGGCGACGCTGGTCTACACGCAGCGCTGCAAGGAAGCTTACGCTTCCGTGCCCATCGTCATCGGCGGCATCGAAGCCTCACTGCGCCGCATCGCGCATTACGACTACTGGCAGGACAAGGTCCGCCGCTCCATCCTCGTGGACGCCAAGGCCGACCTGCTGGTCTACGGCAATGCCGAGCGCGCCATCATCGAGATCGCGCACCGCCTGGCTGCCCGCAAGCCCATCGAGAGCATCACCGATGTTCGCGGCACCGCCTTCATGCGCCGCACCGACGACGCGACCTCGCATGAATGGTTCCAGCTCGACTCGACGACGGTGGACACCCCGGGCCGCATCGACGACCTGATCAGCCCCTACCAGACCATCGAAGAGACGGCAGCCGACCAGGGCGCTTCCTGCTCGAAGAACGAGGCTGGCGACAACACCGGCACCCTGCCTGACGGCTCCAAGCCGATCACCATCCACCGCACCGGCAAGATCGCCCTGCCGCCGCGCGAAAAGACCGTGATCCGCCTGCCCGCGTACGAGCAGGTCAAGAGCGACCCGGTGCTCTACGCCCACGCCAACCGCGTGCTGCATCTCGAGACCAACCCCGGCAACGCCCGCGCGCTGGTACAGAAGCATGGCGACCGCGACCTCTGGATCAACCCGCCGCCGATCCCGCTCTCGACCGACGAGATGGACCACGTCTTCGACCTGCCCTACGCCCGCTCGCCACACCCGAGCTATGCGGACGAAGCCGGCAGCCATGAAGGCGCGACCAAGATCCCGGCCTGGGAAATGATCCGCTTCAGCGTGAACATCATGCGCGGCTGCTTTGGCGGCTGCACCTTCTGCTCGATCACCGAGCATGAAGGCCGCATCATCCAGAGCCGCAGCGAAGACTCCGTGATCCGCGAGATCGAGGAGATGCGCGACAAGGTCAAGGGCTTCACCGGCGTGGTCTCCGACCTCGGCGGCCCGACGGCCAACATGTACCGCATCGGCTGCAAGAGCCCGGAGATCGAGGCCGCCTGCCGCAAGCCGAGCTGTGTCTATCCGGGCATCTGCCCCAATCTCAACACCAACCACGATCCGCTGATCAAGATGTACCGCCGCGCGCGGGCCTTGAAGGGCGTCAAGAAGATCCTGATCGGCTCGGGCCTGCGCTACGACCTGGCGATCAAGAGCCCCGAGTACATCAAGGAGCTGGTCACCCACCACGTGGGCGGCTACCTGAAGATTGCGCCCGAGCACACCGAGGGCGGCCCACTCTCGAAGATGATGAAGCCGGGCATCGGCACCTACGACAAGTTCAAGCAGTTGTTCGAGCAGGCCAGCGAGGCCGCGGGCAAGAAGCAGTACCTGATTCCCTACTTCATCGCCGCACACCCAGGCACCTCGGACGAGGACATGATGAACCTGGCGATCTGGCTCAAGCGCAACGGCTTCCGCGCCGACCAGGTGCAGACCTTCTACCCGAGCCCCATGGCCACGGCCACGGCCATGTACCACTCGAACAAGAACCCCTTGAGGAAAGTCACACGCGACAGCGAGACCGTGGACATCGTCCGCGGCGACCGCCGCCGCCGTCTGCACAAGGCCTTCCTGCGCTATCACGATGCCAACAACTGGCCGCTGCTGCGCGAGGCCTTGAAGGCCATGGGCCGGTCAGACCTGATCGGCAACGGCAAGCACCACCTGATTCCGACCTATCAACCGACGACCGACGGCGCGTACGAGAGCGCGCGCCGCAAGAACTCGACCGTGGCTGGCTCATCGGCCAAGCCCACGGTCGCGAAGGTTCCGGGCAAAGCCTCCATGCAGCCCTCGCGCCCACCGCGCGGCCGCATGCTGACCTCGCACACGGGCCTGCCTCCACGGGAGACGGGCAGCGCCAGCCGCCCCGCAGCCGTACGCGGCAAAAAGTCTCGTTGACTCCGACCGCCGCGCGCCAAGCGTCGCGGCCTGCCTACACCTGTCCCATCAAAGCCGGGGCTTCGCCGCATGATTTGCACTTTCATGCGGGCAAGCCCTCAACCCGCAAGCCCAGCTTCCCGCATATCGTCTATAACCACGAAATCGCCAATAGCCTGGCCTGAAACCTCAGGGCCGGGAACAGACAGCAGTCTCGACTCGAGCAGGGTCGACAACGGTAAGCCTCATGTCCGATCAACAAAGCAGCGAGATCACTGAGAGTCCTGGCGATGACGATGTGCTCGAGTTCCTGGAAGGGGACGACGCGGCGGCGGCAGAAGCATCGGCCCACCCCTGGCGGGTACTGATCGTTGATGACGACAGCGACGTGCACAAGGCCACCGAGCTGGCCATGCAAGGCCTGCAGATCGAAGGCCGCCCGCTGCAATTTCTCCATGCCAGTTCGGCCGCCCAGGCGCGCGACCTGATGTCGCGCGAGCGCGACCTGGCGGTCGTCCTGCTCGACGTGGTGATGGAGAGCGAGGACGCCGGCCTGCAGCTGGTGCGCTGCATTCGCCATGACCTGGACCAGCACGCGGTGCGAATCGTCCTGCGCACCGGCCAGCCCGGCTATGCGCCCGAGATCGAGACGGTGCGGGCCTTTGACATCAATGACTACAAGACCAAGTCGGAGCTGACCCGCACCCGGCTCTACACGGTGCTGACCGCGGCCATCCGCTCGTACCGCCAGATCCAGGCGCTGGAGTCGGCGCGCCACGGCCTGGAGATGATCGTGCAGGCCAGCACCGAGCTGAGCCGCCTGCGCGGGCTGTCTCACTTCGCCGATGGCGTGCTGAGCCAGATCTGCCAGGTCCTGGGCGTGCTGCCGGCCGGCCTGGTCTGCGCGCAGATGAATGAAGACGCTGGCGGGCCCTGGCGTGTGGTGGCCTCGGCCGGCCAGTACGCCAGCATGATCGACATGGCCTTGAAAGAGGTGCCCGTCGTCGAGGTGCGCGAGCGCGTGCAGCTGTGCGTCAAGCAGCGCGAAACCCTGGAAGGCGACAGCCTGTGCCTCTACTTCGGCGGCGCCAGCGGCCGCGGCATGGTGGCGCTGATCGAACTGCCCCGCCAGCTCGACCAGGTCGAACGCCAGCTCTTGCGCGCGTTCTCGGCCAACATCATCACAGGCCTGGAAAACGTGCTGCTCTACAGCCAGCTGATGGACCAGGCCTACAACGACCAGCTGCTGCGCCTGCCCAACCGCACCCGCTTCATCGAACTGATGGAGCGCAACCTCAAGGACCCGGTGGGCATCTGCCTGGCTCTGATCGACATCGACGACTTCTCCGACATCAACGACGCCTTCGGCCACCACTTCGGTGACCAGGTGCTGCAGGCCGTGGTGGCACGCCTGTCGGAGTCGCTGGGCCTGAACACCTCGATGGCCCGCGTGGCCGCCGATGCCTTCGGCCTGATGGGCCCGGAAGAAATCGTCAATGGCGATGCGATCACCGGCGTGTTCTTCGAGCCCTTCGAGGTCGATGGCGAAAGGCTGCAGCTCTCGGCCACCACGGGCCTCGTGCGGCTGTCCGAGTCCTCGTCGGTCGGCTCCGAGTTGCTGCTCGACGCCCAGATTGCGCTGAAGCGGGCGAAGCAGCAGCACCGCGGCAGCTCGCAGTATTTCTCGCCGGCCATGGGCACGGACGCGCGCGAGCGCTTCAAGCTGCTCAAGGGCCTGCGCGCCGGCTTCGAAGACAACCGGCTTTTCGTCGTCTACCAGCCGCAGGTCGACATGGAAAGCGGCCGGGCCCTCGGTGCCGAGGCCTTGCTGCGCTGGCGCACCGAAGAAGGCAAGTTTGTGCCGCCCGACCAGTTCATTCCGCTGGCTGAACAGAGCGGCTTGATCGTCAGCATCGGTGAATTCGTGCTGCGCACCGCCTGCCATCAGTTGAAGCGCCTGGAAGAACAAGGCTGGACCGACTTCCGCATGTGCGTGAACATCTCGCTGGCGCAGTTCCGCCATGCCGGCTTCATCGAGACGCTGAACGCGGCGCTGCGCGATACCGAGGTCAATCCGAACAATCTCGAGCTCGAGATCACCGAGTCCATGGCAATGGAAGACGCCGACCTGGTGATGGGCCTGCTCGCCTCGATCAAGCGCACCGGCGCAACGGTGGCCATCGACGATTTCGGTACCGGCTTCTCCTCGCTGAGCCAGCTGCGCCAGCTCGAGGTCGACCGGCTCAAGATTGACCGGGCCTTCGTGCGCGAGGCCCAGGTCTCCAGCGCCGGCTCGACGATTGCACAGATGGTCATCAACCTGGGCCGCAGCCTGGGCCTGCGCGTGATCGCCGAAGGCATCGAAACCGAAGAACAACGCCAGCAGTTGCTGGCCCTGGGCTGCCTGGAAGGTCAGGGCTATCTGTTTGCCCGCCCAGTACCGGCCGACCAGCTGGAGCGCTGGCTGCGCAAAGAGCCGCTCTGAACGCGACGTGCGGAGTTCACGGAACTGGGGCCGCCGTGCTGTCCGAGGCCGAAATGGACATGCCGTGCCACCTGTTTCTTGGACGAGCAACGAACTTCGGGCTTTGACAATCAATTCTTCAATTTGAGCGGACGCCTGCCTTGCCTCTATTCAGCCGTCAACGACAACTCCCCGGCTGGGTCGCCCTTGCGCCCGGGCGCGGCCTGGCCCGCCTGGCTTGTGTTGAAGCCGCGGCTGGCCAGAAGCCTCGACTGAGCTGGGTGGCCGAGCAGGACTGGGCCGACCCTGCAGCCGGCCTGCGCGCGCTCAAGTCGGTGCGCGAGCTGCATCAGCGCCGCGTGGTAGCCGTGCTGGAACGCAGCCAGTACCAGGTCGTGACCATGGATGCGCCCGATGTGCCACGGCCCGACTGGAAGGACGCCACCCGCTGGCTGCTGCAGGAGCGCGTGGATTTCCCGGTCGATACGGCGGCGCTCGATGTGCTCGAGATTCCTGCCGACGCCGCCCAGCGCCGCAAGCCGGGGCTGATTGCCGTGGCGGCTCCGCGTGCGCATCTGCAGCCCATGGTCACGCAAGCCCAGCAGGCCGGCACACCACTGACAGCCATCGACGTGGCCGAAACTGCCCTGCGCAATATCAGCGGCCTGCTGGAGGAGCCGGGCCGGGGTCAGGCCTTGCTCCATGTCGGCGAAAGCCACAGCAGCCTGGTCGTGACGGCCGGCGGCGAGCTGCTGCTGTCGCGCCAGATGGATGCCAACCTCGCCGGCCTCACGCATGCCGATGCCGACCTGCGCCAGCAAGCCTTCGAGCGCACCAGCCTCGAACTGCAGCGCACGCTGGACGGCTTCGAGCGCAGCTTCACCCAGGTCAGCCTGGCGCGCGTGCTGGTGGCACCGGGCCAGGCGCTGGAAGACTTCATGGCCTATGTGCGCGAGCTGCTCTATGTGCCGGTGCAGACACTGGAGCTGAACCAGGCACTCGACCTCTCGGCCGCGCCGGAGCTGGCCGCCGACCCGCTGATCCAGGCTGCGTACCTGGTCGCCATCGGCGCCACCTTGCGGGGTGAGCCGGCATGAGCATGAGTGTTCAGCACATCAATCTGCTCGATGCGAGCCTGCTGCCGCCCAAGGCGCGCTACACGGCCACCCAGGGACTGATTGGCATCGCCGTGATTTCACTGGGCCTGCTGGCGGCCGGCTTCGCCCTGCGCTGGGCTGCCGCAGAACAGGCCCGCGAGGCCGCAGCCTTGCAGCAGAGCCTGCCGGACATGCAGGCACACGTGACACGACCGCTGCCCTTGCAAGCCACGGCCGATGCACAAGGCCTGCAGTTGAATGCCTTGCGCCAGGAAGAGGCCGCGCTGCATCAATTGCAGCAGGTGCTGAGCAACGGCGGTGCCGGCCGCACCGAAGGCTATGCCGACTATCTGCTGGCCCTGTCGCGCCAGGGTGCGAAGGGCGGCAACGCCTTGTGGATCACCGGCTTCAAGGTGCTGCCCGATGGTCAGCTGGAGTTGCAGGGCCGCATGAGCGACGCCCGCGCCCTGCCCGACTACCTGCGCCGCCTGAATGAAGAGTCGTTGTTCCGGGGCCGCAGCTTTGCGCAGTTGAGCGTCAAGGCCGGTGAGTCCTTCAGCGAGTTCCTCCTGCTGGCCACCGCCGGCACCGAGGGAGCGAAACAATGATCGCGAAGATCAAGGCCTGGCGCGAGCGCTTCGATGCGCGGCCGCAGCGCGAGCGCCTCCTGATGCTGGGTGCGGCCCTGGCCGTGCTGGTTCTGGCGGCCGACTCGATCTGGCTGACGCCGGCCTACCGCGAATGGAAAGCCCAGGCCGAGCAACACCGCCTGGCGGCCGCGGCGGTGGCCCAGCTGCGCGAGGCCTCGAGCCAGCGCCAGCGCCAGCTTGAAGAGCTGGTGCAAGGCCAGCGGCGCGAGCTGCAGGACTGGCAGCAGCGCCTGCGCACGGCTGAAGCCAAGCTGGCCGAGCGCGGTGGCCAATTGGTCCATGCCAACGAGATGGTCGGCGTGCTTGACGCGGTGATACGCCAGAACGCCGGGCTCAAGCTGCGCAGCATGCAGAACCTGGCGCGTACCGAGCTCAACACCGGCAGTGGCGCCACACCCCTCTATCGCCACGGCGTCGAGCTGGTGGTCGAAGGCAGCTATGGCGAACTGCTCGCCTATATGCAAGCCTTGCAGGCCCTGCCGCAACGCCTGCTATGGGGTGGCATGAGCCTCAACGCCGAACAGCATCCGCGCCTGGCGCTGACACTGCGCGTCTACACCCTGAGCCAGGACAAGCAATGGCTGGAACTCTGATGAACAAGGCCAGCCTCCTGCTGATCCTGCTCGGCGCGCTTGGGCAAGCCCAGGCCCAGGCTTTGCTGGCCGACCCCACGCGCCCGCCCGCCGCCCTGGCTGCCAGCGCACCAGCCACCAATGCCAAGCCGGCTTCGGCGCCTGTCGCGCCAAAGGCGCCCGAACTGCAGGCGCTGCGCCTGGGCAAGGACCTGCCGCCGCTGGCGCTGATCGACGACAAGCTGGTCCGCATCGGTGACCGCGTCGGCGAAGCCAGCGTGCTGGCCATCAGCGAGGAAGGCGTGCTGATGCGCGTCGGCCGAGGCCCCGATCAATGGCTCCGCCTGAATCCCGGTGTGCGCAAGTCAAGCGCCACCAAGGAGAACAAATGAAAAAGAAGACAAGCCTGCTGAGCGCTGCTCTGGCCCTGAGCCTGCTGGTCACGAGCCCGCAGGTGCTCGCGGCAGACCCGGAGCCCCGCTTCGACCTCTCCATCAGCAACGCGCCGGCCGCGCAGGTGTTCTCGCAACTGGGCGCCGGCACCGGCTACAACATCCTGATCTCGCCCGAGCTGAGCGGCCAGGTCTCGATCACGCTGCGCGACACCACGGTGCTGGAGGCGCTGGAAAGCCTGCGCGAGCTCTATGGCTACGACTTCCGTGTGGCCGGCAAGCGCATCTTTGTGCAGCCCAACACCGTGCAGACGCGGCTGTTCAAGATCAACTACCTGCCCGGCCGCCGCCAGGGCGCCAGCGATCTGCGCGTGACCTCCAGCGCCATCACCGTGGCGCAGACCGGGCAGAACGGCCAGAACGGCCAGCAGGGCAACAACCAGTCGAACGGCAATGGCGGCAACAACGGCCAGCAAGGCCAGCGCCAGGACGACAGCGCCCATGTGCGGACGACGTCGGACGCCGACTTCTGGCGCGAGGTGCAGAACTCCTTGAACGCGCTGGTCGGTACCGCTGACAAGCGCAGCGTGGTCCTGAATCCGTCTGCCGGCGTGATCGTCGTGCGCGCCACGCCGATGGAGCTGCGCCAGGTCGAGCAGTACCTGAAGGCGATCCAGCTGAGCATCGAACGCCAGGTGATGCTGGAAGCCAAGATCATCGAGGTCGAGCTCAACGAAGACGCGCAGGCCGG
The DNA here is from genome assembly GCF_044043925.2 of Paucibacter sp. JuS9. NCBI lineage: Bacteria > Pseudomonadati > Pseudomonadota > Betaproteobacteria > Burkholderiales > Sphaerotilaceae > Roseateles > Paucibacter sp. JuS9. Next base: position 235,164 of record NZ_CP194172.1, on the reverse strand, counting down.
CGTCAACTGGAACGCATTCGCCAGCAGCCTGCTCGACGGTCGGCTGCGCGCCACCATCGGCGTTGGCGCGCCGGGCGTCACGCTCAACAGCAGCGGCGCCTTCAGCGACGGTGCGGGCAACCAGGTGACGGCCGGCGGCACGGTCCAGACCAGCGCCATCGGCAAGGGCTTCTATGGCCTGGCCTTGCAGACCAGGAACTTCTCCTCGCTGCTGAACTTCCTCGAGTCACAGGGCAAGGCCCATGTGCTGTCCAGCCCGCGCATCGCCACGCTGAACAACCAGAAAGCCGTGCTCAAGGTCGGTACCGACGAGCTCTTCGTCACCGGCCTGACCACGACGACGACGCAGACCGGCACCAACAGCAACAGCGTGCCTTCGCCGTCGCTCACGCTGACGCCCTTCTTCAGCGGCATCGCACTGGACGTGACGCCGCAGATCGATGAAGACGGCAATGTGATGCTGCATGTGCATCCGGCCATCAGCACCGTGACCGAGCGCACCAAGAACCTGGACCTGGGCACGCTGGGCTCCTTCCGCCTGCCGCTGGCTTCGTCCTCGGTGAACGAAACCGATTCCATCGTGCGCGTGCGCGATGGCCAGATCGTGGCCATCGGCGGCCTGATGCAGCAGGTCACCACGACCGACCGCGCCGGCCTGCCGCTCGTCTCCAAGATCCCACTGCTTGGCGGCCTGTTCCGCCAGAGTGCCGATGTCAACAAGAAGCGCGAACTGGTGATCCTGATGAAGCCGACCATCATCTCGGCCGATGGCCAAGGCTGGCCTGAATCCACCCTGACCGCGCCCGAAGCCCCGAAGAGCAACTGAAGATGGCAAGACCAGAACGAGTCCGCCTCGGCGACCTGCTGGTCCAGCAGGCCCTGATCACGGCCGAGCAGTTGAATGAAGCGCTGGCCGACCAGCGCAGCAGCGGCCGCAAGCTGGGCCGCGTCATCATCGACAACGGCTGGGTCACCGAAGAGCAGATCGCGCAGGCGCTGGGCAAGCAGTTGCGCATCCCCTTCGTCGACCTGGCCCGTCGCACGGTGCGGCCCGAGATCGCGCGCCTGCTTCCCGAGGTGCAGGCCCGCCGCCTGCGCGCCCTGCCACTGCAGGAAAGCGGTGGCGTGGTGATGGTCGGCATGGCCGACCCCAGCGACATCAATGCCTATGACGAGCTGACACGCCTGATCAAGCGCGAGTTCGACCTCGTTGTGGTGGCCGAAACGCCCTTGCTTGCCGCCATGGATGCGGCCTACCAGGGCGCGGGCGAAATTGCCGGCCTGGCCAAGCAGCTCGGCAGCGAGCTGGCCAGCGTCGAGGTGGACCTCGGCGACCTGCTCGGCTTGAACGCGACGGGCGCTGAAGACGCACCGGTTGTGCGGCTGCTGCTGTCGATGTTCGAGGAAGCGCTGCGCGTGCGCGCCTCCGACATCCACATCGAGCCGCAGGAAAAAAGCCTGCGCATCCGCTACCGCATCGACGGCGTGCTGCATGTGCAGACCGAGTCTGACCCCAAGATTGCCGGCGCCGTGGCCTTGCGGCTCAAGCTGATGTCGGGCCTCGACATCTCCGAGCGCCGCCTGCCGCAGGACGGCCGCTTCGCCGTCAAGCTCAAGAGCGGCGCGGTGGACGTGCGCCTTTCGACCATGCCCACGCAGTACGGCGAGTCGGTGGTCATGCGTCTGCTCAGCCAGAGCGGCGGCCTCTTGAGCCTGCCGGCCCTGAACCTGCCGCCGCATGTGGCGCAGGCCATCCATCGGGCCATCCACAAGCCCAGCGGCATGGTGCTGGTCACCGGCCCCACCGGCAGCGGCAAGACCACCACGCTGTATGCGGCGCTGAACGAGCTCAACAGCACCGGCCGCAAGATCATCACCGTGGAAGACCCGGTCGAGTACCGGCTGCCCGGCATCAACCAGGTGCAGGTGATGGAGAAGATCGACCTGAGCTTTGGCCGCGTGCTGCGCGCGGCCCTGCGCCAGGATCCGGACATCATCCTGGTCGGCGAAATGCGCGACCTTGAAACGGCCGAGATCGGCCTGCGCGCCGCCATGACCGGCCACATGGTGCTGTCCACCTTGCACACGAACGATGCGGCTTCGACGCCGGTGCGCCTGATCGACATGGGCGTGCCGCACTTCATGGTGGCCACCTCCTTGCAACTGGTGCTGGCGCAGCGCCTGGTGCGCGTGCTGTGCCCGCATTGCGCCACGCCCTACCGGCCCGACGCGCACGAGATGGCCTGGCTGCGCGCGCTCTCCGGCGAGGCCGAGCCCGACATCTCGGGCCTGCGACACAGCCCCGGCTGCGCCAAGTGCAACCACACCGGCCACACCGGCCGCATGGGCGTCTATGAGTTCCTGGAGATGGACCGCGACATGATCCAGGCCATCAATCAGGAAGACCCGAACCTGGTGGCCGACGTGGCCCGCGCGCAGATGCAGGGCCGCACGCTCGCGAAGGAAGCGCTGGCCCTGGCGCTGGCCGGTCGCGCCTCGGTGGCCGACGCGATGAGCGTCTCCAGCCAGATGGACTGATTGAACGGGAACAGCAGTCGCCATGCCGCACTTCGCCTACACCGCACGCAGCGGCGCTGACGCGATCAGCGGCGTGCTGGAGGCTGCCAATCCGGGCGAGGTCGCCGAACTCCTGCGCGGCCGCGGCCACATGCCGGTCAGCATCAAGCCGACCGGAAGGCCCAGCAGCAGCGAAGACCTGAGCCTGGCCAAGCTGTTCGAGCGCTGGACCATTCCGCCGGTCGGCACCGTCGACCTAATGCTGATGAGCCGGCAGCTGCACACCTTGCTGCGCTCGGGCGTGCCCATACTGCGCGCGTTGGCCGGGCTGCAGGAATCGGCCACGCACCTGCGCCTCAAGGCCACGCTGCTGGCGCTGCGCCAGAGCCTGGAATCCGGCATCGATTTCTCCACCTCGCTGGCCCAGCATCCCGGCGTGTTCAGCGGCTTCTATGTCGCGCTGGTGCGTGTGGGAGAGATGACCGGCAAGCTCGACGAGGTGCTGCTGCGCCTGTACAGCCATCTGGAGTTCGAGCTCTTCATGAGCCAGCAGGTCAAGGCCGCGCTGCGCTATCCGATGTTCGTCGGCATTGCCATGGCCATCGCCATCGGCGTGATCAACACCATGGTGATCCCGGCCTTTGCCGGCGTGTTCAAGAGCTTCAATGCCGAGCTGCCGCTGGCCACTCGCCTGCTGCTGGGCACGTCCGAGTTCACGATCAAGTACGGCTGGCTGATCGGCATCGCAGCCGTGGTCGCCTTCTTTCTGTGGAGGCGCTGGACCGCGACCGAGGTCGGTCGAGTCTGGTGGGACGAGAAGAAATTGAAGCTCCCGCTGGCCGGCAAGATCGTCAAGAAGGGCATGCTGGCGCGCATGACGCGCTCCCTGAGCCTGTCGCTCAAGGCGGGGGTGCCGGTGGAGCAGGCCTTGACCGTGGTGGCCCAGACGGTGGACAACAAGTTCATGCAGGGCAAGGTCGAGAAGATGCGCGAGAGCGTCGAGCGCGGCGACTCCATCCTGCGCGCGGCGGCGGCCAGCGGCGTGTTCACGCCCGTGGTGCTGCAGATGATTGCGGTCGGCGAGGAAACCGGCGCACTGGACGAGCTGCTCGACGAAGTCGGCTCGCTCTACAGCAACGAGGTGCAGTACGAGCTCAAGACCCTGGGCCAGCAGATCGAGCCCATCCTCATCGTCTTCCTCGGCGTGCTGGTGCTGATCCTGGCGCTGGGCGTGTTCCTGCCGATCTGGGACCTGGGCCGTGTGGCCATGAAGCGATGAGGCATCGGGGGTGTTGAACATTCCCGCCCCGCGGTTCAAGCTCAGCCCTGGGCGGCCGACAACTGACTTGTGCGTTGTGCGAGCGCCATGCCTGCTGCCCTGCCGAGTGAGAACAAGTGCCGCAGCGCCAGCATTTGCAAGCCAGCGTGGCACAGCGAAGCTGGAATTTGCCATCATCACCATCGTGACTGCGGTACTGATCAGCGTGGCCCTGACAAGACTCGGGGACTTGAGCACGCAGGGCAGGCAAGCCAGTCAGGAGTTCAAGCAATCGCAAGAACGCGCCGCATCGGCGCTTGAGCAAGCAGCCTGCGCCACGGCGTCGGCATCCAAGCAGGCGCCGGCATGCGGCGCGTTGAAAAGACAAGGAGTTGAGCCATGAAGACTCGGAAGCGTTCCGCCCAGCAGGGTTTCACGATGATCGAACTGATCGTTGTCATCGTCATTCTTGGCGTGCTGGCGGCCACCGCCCTGCCCAAGTTCTTTGACCTGGGCAGCGAAGCCAAGAGCGCCGCCCTCGCAGGCGTTGCCGGCGCCGCCAACAGCGCCATGTCCTTGAACTACGGCTCCTGCGCGGTCGTGGGCAATGTGGTGACCGCCAACAAGTGCGTGAAGATCCGCAACTGCAATGAAGTGGGCACCGTGCTGCAAGGCGGCCTGCCGACCGGCTACACCGTGGCCGCCGGCCCCATCACCAATATCGGCGACAACCTGGTCTGCACCGTGACGCAGACCAGCACCACGGCCACCGCCAACTTCACCGCCATCGGCGCCGGCACCTGATCCTGACGGACCTGCGTCGACACGGGCTGCTGCGACGCGTCGCAGCAGCCTTGCTCCTGGGCGTCGCAGCCCTGGGGCCCGCCGCCGCGCAGACCTATTTCAGCGCTTCGGCGACCTTCAACTGGATCGACTCCAGCAGCCACAGCAAGGTCGGCTACGCCACCACGCCTCACAAGTTCACCACCGGCTGCACTTCGACGCCGCCGGTGCTGGACGACACGCTGAGCACGCTGATACCGATAGGCTTCACTTTCCGTTTCGGCGCAACCGACTACACCTCGCTGTACATCAACAGCAATGGACGGCTGCAGTTCGGGAACACCAGCTGCGGCGCGGGTACGCAGAGCATCGGCCCGCCACAGACCTACACCAACGTCTATCCCAGTTCGACGGTCAACAACACCATGAAGGTGTTCGGCGTCGACCTCGACCACACCAACCTGGTCGACAAGCCCAACTACCCGTCGGCGGCCAACAAGACGCCCTGCACCAGCAGCGCGACCTGCTATGTCTCGGTGGCCACGCTCGGGACGGCGCCCTCGCGCCAGTTCGTGGTGACCTGGAAGAACGTGCCCGAATGGGTCAACGCCGGCAACACCAGCGGCAGCTTCGACCTGCAAGTCATCCTCAATGAGGACGGCAGCTTCGTCTACCAGTACGGCGCGATCAGCCACGGCGGTACCGGCACAGCCCAGATCGGCTGGCAGCTGAGCACCACCGATTACCAGGTGCTGGCCTTCGGCGCCGCGACCGAGCCTGCGCCCAACACGGCGATCAAGTTCTTCCTGCCCAGGCCTAGCGCCGCCTACTACTTCGACGAGGCGGCCTGGGCTCCAGGAGTCAGCAACCAGGTGGCCGACTCCAGCACGCCCGGCGGCCACCCCGGGACCGCACTGGGCCTGGCGCAGACCGCGGCCAGCGGCAAGGTCTGCCGCGCCGCCAGCATTCCACTCAACACCAGTGCCGGCCAAGTGGATGCCGTGCGCACCGGCGTCAACATCTCCACCGGCGGGCTCAATCTGCAGGGCACCGGCACGATTGCCTTCTGGTACAAGTCCAGCACCGCCTGGAGCGGCAGCGGCGTCGTCGACGCGCAACTGCTCGATGCCTCGGGTGTGGGTGGCGAATGGTTCTACCTGACCAGGAAGGCCTCCGGCGCCCTGGTCTTCACGGTCAAGGACAGCACCGGCGCCAGCCGTTCGGTCACCACCGGGGCCAACGCCTTTGCGGCCGGAACCTGGGTGCATGTCGCGGTCAGCTGGGACTTCAACGGTGCTGCCGGCAGCAACCAGGACAAGCTGCAGGTGTTCGTCAATGGCGCCACGCCGACGGCCAGCGCCTTCACTTCCTCGGGCACCGTCAGCACCGGCGTGGGCCAGCTGCATGTCGGCGACAACCCGCTGGGCGTGGCAGAAAGCAACGGCAGCGTGAACTCGGCCAACGGCCTGATCGACGAGCTGCAGGTCTACAACTATGTGCTGACCAGCACCCAGGTCAGCGTCGCCATGGCCAGCACGCACAGCTGCCCCAGCTATGTGGTGGACCATCTGGAGATCCAGTACGCCGGCGCCAACGGCCTGACCTGCGCGCCCTCCACCCTGACCCTGCGCGCCTGCGCCAATGCCAGTTGCTCCAGCCTGTTCACCGGCGGCTTTGCCGGCACGCTGACCGCTACCGGCACGCCCGCAGTGAGCTGGGACGGCAGCACCGGCAATGGCAGCGGCGCCAGTTTTGCAATTCCCAGCGGCAGCAGCTCGGTCAGCAAGAGCTTCAGCATCGGCACCGCCGGTTTCGTCGACATCAGCGTCGGCGGCCTGTCGCCCAGCCCGACCACCAGCACGCCCACTTGCAATTTCGGATCGCCGAGCTGCCGCTTCACGGTGGCCAATGCGGGCTTCGTGTTCGATGTGCCCGACCATGTGTCCGAAACGCCGCAGACGGTCAGCATCTCTGCGCTGACCAGCGCCGGCGGCAGCTGCGTCACGGCCCTCGCCAGCAAGACCAAGGCCGTGCGCTTTGCCTGTGCGCATGCCAATCCGGGCACGGGCACGATGCCGGTTCGCGTAGGCGGCAAAGCACTCAATGCATCGAACAGCGCGAGCGCTGCCTGCGATGGCACAGGCCAGACGGTCAATCTCGATTTCGACAGTTCCGGCGCGGCTTCGGTCATCGTGCAATACGCCGATGCCGGCAAGCTCAGCCTCTCGGCCAGCTACACAGGCTCAGCCGCCACCGGCGACGCAGGCCTGGTGCTGAACGGCACCGACGATTTCGTCGCCGCGCCGGCGAGCTTCGTGTTCAGCGGGCTGCCGGCCAGCAGCCTGCTGAAGGCGGGTGAGTCCTATCCAGCCACGATCACCGCGATCAACAGCATCAACATGACCACGCCTGGCTTTGGCGCCGAGGCGCCTGCGGCGCTGCCGACTTTTGGCTGGACCCACACCGCACCCACAGGACCCGGCGCCGTCGTCGGCACCGCCACAGGCACGCTGGGCAGTTTCAGCAACGGCAGTGCCAGCACGACCAGCCTGAGCTGGACCGAGGTCGGTGAAGGCCGCTGGACCATCAGCCAGCCCAACTATCTTGGCAGCACGCTGTCGATCAACGGCAGCACCGGGGCCTTGCGTTTCATTCCCGATCATTTCGATGTGACGGTGACGCAAGGCTGCAGCGGCAGCTTCAGCTACTCAGGCCAGCCCTTCACGGTGAAGGTGGTGGCCCGGAACAAGGCCGGCGCGCAGACGAGCAACTACGACGGCGTATCGCTGGCGCCCTTTTTCGCGCGCAATGTGACGCTCAGTGATGGCGGCAGCCCCAGCCTGGGCCTGGGCACTTTCAGCGGCAACCTGATAGCCCAGGGAAGTTTCTCGCTGGGCGTGGCCACGACCACGTCGCCGACCTACAGCTACTCGGTCAAGCAGACCGGCGCCAACACATTGAAGCTTCGCGCCACCGACACCGACGGCGTCAGTTCGGCCGGTGCCGGGACCGAAGGCACGACGCTGCTGCGCAGCGGCCGCCTGCGCTTGTCCAACGGCTTTGGTTCAAAGAGCAGCCCCCTGGGTCTCGCCGTCGAGGCGCAGTACTGGACCGGCAAGAGCTGGATCAAGAACGCGCAGGACAGTTGCACCGTCATCCCGGCATCCGCCATTGCGCGCTTCAATCCGCTGACGCCGACCGGCACCGTCAGTACCGCGATGAACAATACGGCCTCTGCTGTCACGATTGCTGCGGGCGCCGGCACGCTCACGCTGTCAGCGGCCAGCCCCGCCGCTGCAGGCAGCCTGGACGTGGCCATCAACTTGGGCAATGCCACAGCCGACCAGGCATGCTCCAGCATTTCACGCAATCCCAGTACTGCCGCCGCCCGTCCCTGGCTGCGCTCGCAATACGGCAGCGCCGGCGGCTGCGGCAGCGCCTGGGACCGCGACCCGAGCGCCCGCGCCAGCTTCGGCATCTTCTCGCCCGAAACCCGCAAGAACCTGCACACGCGCGAACTGTTCTGAAGCCACCGTGGCGGCGAGAACAAATGCCGGCGAGTTGCGCCAGGCATGCTCGCAACTCGCACAAAACGCCGCCGATTTGACATGATCGGCACCATGCAAGCCCGACAGGTTGCAGCAAGCGCAAGCTCCGCCGCCCGCCCTCCTCGCCAGCGCGCCCGCATCGGCATGCTGGCGCTGCTGACATTGGCGATGCCCGCCTGGGCAACGACGTACAAGGTGGGCACCGCCAGCGCATCGTGCACAAGCCCTACGCACAGCAGCATCTCCGCAGCACTGGCGGCGGCAGGCGGCTCGGGAAGCAATCACACGATCAATATCTGCGCCGGCACCTATGCCGAGAACAATCTCGACATCACTGGCACCGGCCACGCAGGCCTGACGATGCAGTCGGCCAGCGGCGCACTCGACGTCAAGATCTGGCCGGGCAACTGCACCGGCAACAAGCTGATCACGGTCAGCAAGAACAATGTGACGCTCAAGGGCCTGGACCTGCTGGGCCCCAACGGCAACTGCGTCGCGATATCGGGCACCGATGCTGGCAACTTCACTGGCCAGAACTTGAAGATCGATGCGCAGGGGGACGGCATCAAATTCAGCGGTTACTCGCCCGCCCTGATGCTGAGCCAGGTCACCATCACCTCGGCCAAGGGCATGGGCATTGATGCCAGCGGCAGTGGCGACACCGTTACCTTCAGCCGCATCACCGTCACCAGCGCCAAGACCCATGGCATCCATGTGAAGGCGCGCTGGTCCAGCCCGGTATTCACCGACATCGTGATCAATGCGGGTTCGCACGGCATCTACCTGGAAGACTCGCAGAACTCCACGCTGCAGGTGCAGACGCTGGCGCGCAACACGATCAGCGCCGGCAACGATGGCCTGCACTACATCGGCGACACCGGCACCTTCAAGGTCCACGACACCACGCTCTCCGGCGGCACCGACAGTGCCAATGACAACGCAATCCAGGTGCAGAGCAATGTCTGGGGAGCCTGGGAAATCAAGCGGGTCTCCATCAGCGCCTCGCATGGCGGCGCGATCCGGGTGAATGGTGGCGACGCTCCCACGCTGGAAGACCTGGACATCACCTCCGAAAAGGAAGGCATCTATCTCAACGGCTCGCAGAACGCCAGGATCAAGGTCGGCACGCTCAGCAAGAACAAGATCCAGGCCGGCGCTACCGGCATCTTCCTGACCGGCAATGCCGGCACCTTCACGGTCGACAAGACCGAGATCACGGCCGGTTCGGGCTCCAGCCACCATGGCATCCGCGCCAGCAAGACCTGGGGCGCCTGGCAGGTCACGAACAACAAGGTCCTCAGTGCCGGCGGCCACGGCATCTATATCGAAGCCGGCGGCGGCAGCGGCGTTGTCAGCAACAACCATTCGCGCAGCAATGGCAACAATGCGCTGCGCCTGCTCGACGCTCAGGAATGGACCGGCACCCTGATCTCGGGCAACTGCTTCTACGCCAGCACCGGCAGCGACGACGCGTACAACCGTGACCAGAATTCGAGCTACACGGTGAGCGGCGTCGGCAACTTCTGGGGCAGCACCAGCGGCAGCACCGGCTACTCCGAAACCTGCGTGGACGCGAATGCCAATGGCATCTGCGACGTGGCCTACACCGTGCCTGGCAATCCGACGCGCAGCGACACAGCGCCGCTGAAGACAGCCCCATCCAGTTGCGGCGGCTCCACGCCGACCAGCCTGCATCACCTGGAGCTTCAACATGCAAGCGGCAGCGGCATCACCTGCTCGCCGACCTCGATCACCGTGCTGGCCTGCCAGGACGCGAGCTGCAGCACGCTCTATACCGACGGTGTCAGCGGATCCTTGAGCGCGGGCAGCGGCGCGACCGTGACCTGGCCTTCGGGCAGCGGCTTCACGATCGGTTCCGGCGCCAGCTCGACCACCGTGGCCATGCAGATGACCACGGTCGGATCTGCCCTGCTCGGTGCCAGCACCAGCACGCCAACAGCCGCCGCGGCCACCAGCTGCAACTTCGGCAGCCCCTCCTGCACCTTCAGTGCCGTCGATTCCGGCTTCATCTTCGATGTGCCAAACCATGTCGCAGAGAACTCGCAGACGGTTAGCATCAGCGCCGTGCGCAAATCCGACTCCAGCCTGGCATGCACGCCGGCCTTTGCCAGCGTCAGCAAGAACATCAAGTTCACTTGCGGCTACGGCAATCCCGGCAGTGGCTTCGTGCCCGCTCGCGTTGCCGGCAAGGCTTTGAACAGCAGCAACAGCATGGCTGCAGCCTGCGACGCGACGGGCCAGACCACGAGCCTCAGCTTCAATGCCAGCGGCGTCGCCAGCTTCAGCCTCCTGTATGCCGATGCAGGCCAGATGACACTGACGGCCAGCTACACCGGCAGCGGCAGCGATGCGGGCCTGGCGATGAGCGGCAGCGACAGCTTCATCGCCGCGCCCAAGGACTTCGCTTTCAGCGCCATCACCGCCGCACCGATCAAGGCCGGCCGCAACTTCTCGGCCACGCTGACGGCGCGCAATAACGCCGGCACAGCCATGGCCAACTTCGGCAGGGAAAGCAGCCCGGCCGCGCCCAGCTTGACGCATTCACGCGTCCTGCCGACCGGCAGTGGCGTCAGCGACGGCATCTTCGCCGGCAGCCTGGGCAGCTTCAGCGCCGGCAGTGCCACCGCCAGCAATCTCGCCTGGACCGAGGTCGGCAAGATCGACCTGACGGCCACGCTGAACAACTACCTGGGCAGCGGCTTCTCAGCCACGGGCAGCACCGGCAGCGCCGGCGCCGTGGGGCCATTCACGCCTGACCATTTCGACGTCACGGTGACGCCGGCCTGCGGCCCGTCCTTCAGCTACGCAGGCCAGCCTTTCACCGTGGCCCTGGCGGCGCGCAATGCGATCAACATGACGACCGTCAACTACGACGGCGGCAGCCGGCTGAGCCCTGCCTATGCCAAGGTGCACACGCTCAGCGATGGCACGGCGCTGGGCCTGGGCAGCTTCGGCAGCACGGCCATCGTCCCCTTGGGCAACTTCGTGCTGGGCCTGGCCACGGTCAACACGCCCGCCTACACCTACACCAGCAAGCTGGGCGCGCCGGCAAGCCTGGTCGTGCGCACGACCGACAGCGATGGCGTCAGCTCGCTGGGCTTCTCCGAAGGCAGCATGCCGCTGCGCAGCGGCCGCCTGCGCATCTCCAATGCCTTCGGCCCGCACGCCACGGCGCTGGCCCTTGCCGTGGAGGCCCAGTACTGGAGCGGCAAGAGCTGGATCAAGAATGCGCAGGACAGCTGCACCAGCATTCCCGCTGCAGCCATCGCGCGCTTCAATCCGCTGACGCCCAGCGGTGCCACGAGCGGCGCGATGAACAACAGCGCATCGGCAATCGCCATCGCCTCGGGCGGCGGCAGCTTGACCCTGTCTGCAGCCAGCCCGGCCGCAGCCGGCAGCCTGGACCTGGCCATCAACCTCGGCAGCAGCACCGCCGACTCGGCGTGCTCCAGCGTGGCACGCCCCGCCAGCACCGGCGCCAACCTGACCTGGCTGCGCTCGCAATACGGCAGTGCCGGCGGCTGCGGCAGCGCCTGGGACCGCGACCCGAGTGCCCGCGCCAGCTTCGGCATCTTCTCGCCCGAGATACGCAAGAACCTCCATGTGCGCGAAATCTTCTAGCAGAGCGCGCGCCCGCGGCTTCACGATTGGCGAGCTGGTGCTGGTGCTGATCATCGTCGGCGTGATGGCCGTGGTGGCCATGCCGCGCCTGGGCACCATGGACGTGGCGGGCGAAGCCTGGCATCAGGACGTGGCCAGCTCGCTGCGCCATGCGCACCACACGGCAGTGGCCGCGCGGCGCCTGGTCTGCGCGAGCGTCAGCACCGGCACGGTCACCCTGACGATTGCCGGCAGCAATCCGGCCAGCGCCTGCAGCAGCACGCTGCGCGGCTACGACGGCGACACCGCCTTCGCCCGCAGCAGCAACGCGCCCGGCACCTCCAGCGCCATCCTCTATTTCCAGCCTTCCGGCCGGGTCACGAGCGACGGCGCCGGCAGCACCGCCAGCAACTTCACCATCGCCATCACAGGCCAGGCCAGTGTCAACGTCGTGGGAGAGACCGGCCATGTGGAATAGCAGGCGCGCGTGCGGTTCACCCGGTTCACCAGGGCGCAGCAGCGGCTTCACGCTGCCGGAGATGCTGCTGGTGATCGTGGTGGTGGGCGTTGGCCTGGCCGGCGTGCTGGTCGCCTTCTCCACGGTGGGCCGCGGCTCCGCCGACCCGGTGCTGCAAAAGCAGATGCTGTCGGTGGCCGAGGAGCTGATGGAGGAGATCCAGTTGCGGCCCTATGCGGTCACCGCCAATGCGGCGCCCGCGGCCTGCGCGCGCAACACCTTCAATGACGTGCGCGACTACAACGGCTACGCCACGAGCAACAAGATTTGCGCCATCGACGGCTCGACGATCGACTCGCTGAACGGCTACTCGGTCAGCATCTCGGTGCAGTCCGTCACCTGGCAGGGCCTGGCCAATACCTTGCAGATCACCATCACCGTCAGCCAGAGCGGGCAGAGCTTTGTGCTGCAGGGCTACCGGACCTTCTACACCTGATGAGCAAGCATGTGATGCGCCAAGCAGGCTCAGTGAATGGCAGCGCCGGCTTCACGCTGGTGGAAATGGTGATCGTCATCGTGATCACCGGCGTGCTGGCGGTGAGCCTCGCCCTCTTCCTGCGCCCGGCACTTGACATCTACCTGAGCAGCAGCACGCGCGCGGCACTGTCCGACGACGCCGATACCGCCCTGCGCCGCCTCTTGCGTGATGTGCGCTCGGCGGTGCCGAACTCGGTCCGCATTCCCAACGACCAATGCCTGGAGCTGGTGCCCAGCACCGGCGGTGGCCGCCTGCGCATGGGGCCCGACCTGGTCAACGACAGCGGCGTGGGCTGCACCCCCGGGGCCACTTGCGCCGCGCCACTGGACCCCAGCCAACCCAGCACGACGCTGGACGTGCTGACGCCGTTCACCAGCCTGCCGGCCGTGGGCGACTACCTGGTGGTCGGCAACCAGAATGGCAATGATGTGTACAGCGGCGTCAACCGCGCTGCCATCACAGCCCTCAGCACGCCGGCGGCCACGCAGGGCAAGCACCGACTGACAATCCCGGCAACGCAGTTCCCACCCGGCTTTGCGAGCGGACGCTTCAGCATCGTCTCGGCCTCCGAGAAGGCGGTGTTCTATGTCTGCAATGGCGGTTCGCTGTGGCGGCTATCGAATTACGGCTTCAACGCCGCGTATCCCTCGTCCTGCCCGAGCGTCGCCACCGCCAGCAAGGTGGCCAGCGGCCTGAGCAGCTGCAGCTTCGTGTATGACCCCAACCCCGGCGCTTCGGCCCAGTTCGGCTATGTGTGGGCGCAGTTCCAGCTCACCCGCAACGGCGAAAGCGCCACCGTCACCGGCGGTGCCCATGTGGTGAACGCACCATGAGCAACAAGCAATCGCAACAGGGCCTGGGCGCCGTGGCCGTGCTGATCATCCTCGTCGTGCTGGCCGGCCTGGCGGCCGCCATCGTCCGGCTGGGCAGCAGCGCGGCTCAGGCCAGCGCCATGGACGTGATGGCAGCACGCGCGCTGCAGGCAGCGCAGGCCGGCACCCAGTGGGGCCTCGCTCAAGCGCTCAACGCCACCGGCTCCTGGACCACCTGCGCCGGCGCCAGCCAGACCCTGGACCTCAGCAGCACGCTCGGTACGCGAGTCACCGTCACCTGCAACTCCACGCTCTACAACGAGGGCGAGAACCCGGCCAGCCCGGGCACCAGCAATACGGTGCGTATCTACACCATCGATGCCGTGGCCTGCAACTCCACGGCCTGCCCAGACAACACGCGCGCGCTTTCTCCCGGCTATGTGGAGCGGCGCAAGGTCGTGCAGGCCAGCAGTTCCTGAGCGGCCCGACCCATCACGAGAGCCGGGCCCGCAACAAGGGCGTTGATGCCTCCACTGGCGCCAGCAACAGCGGCCACAAGCGCGCGCCCAGCTCGCGGCGGAACATCGCGAAATGGCCGATCTGATGCAGGCCCACAGCCTGCGGGTCCAGCGTGTGGCGCTGCACTTGCGCGGCGCTGAACTGGCGGGCCAGTTCATCGACAGCCGGTGCCGGGCCGAACACATGGTCGTCCGTGATGTTCCAGAGATGCACCGGCCCCTCGAAGCGGTCATAGGCCAGGTGGCCCTGCAGGCTCGGGTCGGTGAACATGAAGCCACGCCGGCGCCCCCAGGCCGCCCACTCCAGCGCCGCGCCCTTGGGCAGGCCCTGGGCCCGCGAACCGAGCAGCCAGCCCGGCGCATGGCCGAAGACATGGCTGGCAATGGGCAGCATCGTATGGAAGAACAGCCAGGCCTTGAACTTGTCCAGGCCCGACCAGAAACGCCAGTCCGCCGCCTGCGCTGCCACGCCCAGCAAGGCGTCGGCTCGTTCATAGCCCGGCGTCATGCCGACCGCATTGCCGCCGAAGCTGTGACCTATCCACAAGAGGCCCAGCGCCTCGCCCTGGTTCTGCTGTTCGAACAGGCGGCGGCGCTGCGCAGCATGCAGCGCCGCCCCCATGTCCAGCTGCGCCCAGTCGCGCAGCCTCGCCTCCTCCTGCTGAAGCGCCTGCGCCCGTGAGTCGCCAATGCCGCGGTAGTCGTAGCTCAGGACGGCATAGCCGCGCCCCGCCAGCCATTCTGCAAAGCCGCGATAGAAGCCGCGCGCCACGGCCGTGGCCGGGCTGACCACCGCCACCGCCCGGGCCGGGCCGGCGGGCTCGTGCCAGGTGGCGGCAAGCAGGCGGCCGTCGCTGCAGCGCAGCCGGGTGTCTCGGGTCGTGAAGCAGGTGCTCTTGTTCATGGAGCAAAGTCTAGATTGGCAACCGGGAAGGCACTAGACTGCAATTCATCGACACATTGGTTCCAAAATGGCGACAAAGACCGCACCCTCCCGCTACCGCCGCACCGTGGCCGAGGCTGCGTTGGACGCCAATGCGCTAGAGCTTTTTGCCCGGATCGCCGCGGCCGGCAGCTTTGCCGCGGCGGCTCGCGAGCTCGGCTTGACCCGCGCCGCGGTGAGCCGGCGCATCGCTGCCATCGAAGAGGCGGTCGGCCTGGCGCTGTTTGCCCGCAGCACCCGCAGCCTCGGCCTGACCGAGGCCGGCCGGCGCCTGCATGCCCGCGCCAAGCTGGTGCGCGAGGCGGCCGAAGGCGCCCGCCTGGCCTTGCGCAGCCAGCGCGACCAGCTCGGCGGCACCTTGCGCATCAGCGCCACGCCGAGCTTCGGCCGCCATGTGCTGGCGCCCTTGCTGGCGCGCTTCCAGGCTCTGCATCCCGCGCTGCGCTATGAACTTTTCTTCACCGACCGGCGCGTCGACCTGTTGCGTGAAGGCCTGGACCTGGCCTTCCGCATCACCGCCCGGCCACCGGAGGATTGCGTAGCACAGCCGGTCCGGCCATTCGCGGTGCGGGCCTATGGCCTGGGCCCGCCGCTAGCGGATCTTCAAGCCCTCGCCGACCAGCGCCTGCTGCTGCTGGGCCAGCATGAGGAGCCGCTGACCAGCCACTGGCTCAGCGACGGGCCGCCGGCAAGGCGCGAATCACTGATGTTGCAAGCCAGCGCCTGGGGTGGCGACATGGAATCGATGCTGGCGATGGCACGTGCCGGCGGCGGCGTGGTGATGGCACCGGACTTCTGTGTGCCGCCTGGCGATGCGCTTGCCGACCTGCTGCCGGGCTGGCGCATGGTGGTCGCCGAGGGTGAATGGGTGCAGGCGCTGACCTTGCCGGTGCCCGCCGGCTCGGAGACGGCACGGGCCTTCGTCGCCTTTGTGCGCGCCGAGCTGGGCCAGCCTCAGGCCAGGGCCGAATAGAGGTTCTTCATCGACCTGCGGTGACGACTCCAGCCGGCACGTAGCAGCCGTTCGCGTTGAAGCTCGTTCGCGCTGCCGAGGCCATCGGGTGAGGGCTTGTGCTCCTGTCCCCCGGACCGGGCTTCGCCCGATCCTCCTCCTTTACCTCGCCCAAACCCTCACCCGACACCCTCGGCCGAACCTGCGCATGCCACCAGGCGAAGGCCACAGTGGTGCGGATCAGGTCGGCAGTGGGTTTCCCGAAGCGAGGTAAAGGAGGGCCTGGCGCAGCCAGGGCCGGGGGACACGAGCGCAGGGGAACCCACTGCCGACCTGATCTTCGACCAACAGAGGAACAAGAAAACGAATGGCAGCAATGTGCCGTCAAGAGACGCCCCCGGAAATCGCCGATGGACCTCAAGAAAGCCGCTCGCGCTCCAACTCGTAGCGTTTGACGCGATCCTCCAGCACCTGCACACCGATGCCGGGGCCCGTGGGCATCTCGATGAATCCGTCGTCTGCCAGCACCACGCCGGGCGCGACGATGTCTTCGGCAAAGTAGCGCGAGGTTTCAGAGGTGTCACCCGGAAGCGTGAAGCCGGCTGCGGCCTGCAGGTGCAGGTTGAAGGCGCGGCCTATGCCTGTTTCATCCATGCCGCCTGACCAGACGCCCACGCCCCGCTCATGGCAGAAGGCCGCGATGCGCAGCGACTCAAGCAATCCACCGACGCGACCCTGCTTGATGTTGATGATGCGGCAGGCATCGAGCGACAGCGCCGCGCGGGCATCGTCGAGATCGTGGATCGATTCATCCAGGCACAGCGATGTGGCCAGCTCCCGCTGCAGCGCGGCGTGCTGAACGATGTCGCTGTAGGACAGCGGCTGCTCGATCATCGTGAGATTGAACGCGTCGAGCTCGCGCAGAAGCGGCGCGTCTTCGATGCGGTAGTCGCCATTGGCATCGGCCATCAAGGCGATCTGCGGGAACTCCGCGCGCAAGGCACGCAGCCACGCCACGTCCTTGCCGCGCATGATCTTGACCTTGATGCGGTGGTAGGGCCGACGCAAGGCCTCCTCCACTGCACTCAGCAACTCTGGAATCGAGTCCTTGATGCCGATGCTGATGCCCGACTGGATGCGCCGGCCCGGCCAGCCCAGCAGCTCATGCAGAGGCACACCGCGCTGGCGTGCCACCAGGTCCAGGAGCGCGTTCTCCAGCATCGCCTTGGCCATGCCATGGCCGCGCACGGGGCGCAGCCGCTCGCCAAGTTCGGCAAAGCTGATGCCCGCTTCGACCTGCGGCAAGAGGAAGTCCTTGAAGATGTGGCGGGCCGTCTGCGTCGTCTCGTACGAGTAATACGGGTCCGGGTCGGCCACGCATTCGCCCCAGCCCACGACGCCACCGGATTCAATCCGCAAGAGCAAGGCCTCCTTGACCGCCCAGCTGTGCACGCTGGTGGCGAAGGGCTGGACGAAAGGCAGGCGGACCGTGATCAGCTCGATGCGATCGAGCTTGGGCAGCAGCGCCAATTCAGCAGGGGTGAGTTTGTTCATTCAGCGGCTGCCAAAACGTTCGAGGTTGCGTTGACGGGCCTTCGCCGCTTCGATCTCGCGATCCTTGGGCTCGGCCGTCGTGACCAGTCCGCCGATCAAGGCGCGTGCCGAGCGGGCCACCTCTTCCACCGCGCGATTGAAGGCTTCTTCATTGGCCTTGGAAGGCACATTGAAGCCGCTCAGCTTGCGTACGAACTGCAAGGAGGCATCGCGTATCTCAAGCTCGGTGGCCGGCGGCTGGAAGTTGAAAAGGGTCTTGATATTGCGGCACATGCTCGATCAATCCTTCAGGACTTTCCAGCTCTTCGCGCCATCGAGCCGGCGGATCTTCACATCGCCCAGAACTTCGGGCTCGAACATGCGCGCATTGATGCCAGTACGGCTCTTGTCTGTCGGCGCGACCGGCCGCCACTGCACGATGCAACCGCAGCGGCCGCAGCGCATGAAGTCAAGCATGCGGTCGCCCCATTGGTAGCTCTGCAAGACGCCGGGTTCCGCCTCGACCTTCACTTCGCTCAATTGGAAGTAGGCCCACAGCGTGCCGTAGCGCCGGCAGATCGAGCAATTGCAGTTGGTGAGGCTGCGCGGCTTGCGCGGGATGCTCAGGTGAACGGATCCGCAATGGCAGGTCGCTTTCAGCATCACTCAACTCCTCTTCAGATCAAGGCGCGTCCGATGAGTATCTTCTGAACTTCAGAGGTGCCTTCGTAGATTTGCGTCACGCGCACATCGCGGTAGATGCGCTCGACGGGGAAGTCGCTGACATAGCCGTAGCCGCCATGGATCTGGATCGCCGCCGAGCAGACCTTCTCGGCCATCTCTGACGCGAAGAGTTTGGCCATGGCTGCCTCTTTCAGGCAGGGCAGGCCGGCGTCCTTCAGGCTGGCGGCATGCCAGATCAGCTGGCGCGCGGCCTCGATCTGCGTGGCCATGTCGGCCAGCTTGTGGCTCATCGCCTGATGTTCGAAGATCGGCACGCCAAAGGCCACGCGCTCCTTGCTGTACTTCAGCGCCGCCTCGAAAGCCGCACGCGCCATGCCCACCGATTGCGAGGCGATGCCGATGCGGCCGCCTTCCAGGCCCGACAGCGCGATCTTCAGCCCCTGCCCCTCTTCGCCGAGCCGATAGCTCGCCGGAATGCAGCAGTTCTCGAACAGGACCTGCGCCGTGTCGCTGGCATGCTGGCCCATCTTGTCTTCGATGCGCGCGACCGTGTAGCCCGGCGTCTTGGTGGGCACCAGGAAGGCGGAGATGCCCTTCTTGCCGGCCGCCTTGTCGGTCACGGCCATCACGATGGCCAGGTCGCCGTTCTTGCCGCTGGTGATGAATTGCTTGACGCCGTTGATCACGTAGTCGTCGCCATCGCGGACGGCGGTGGTCTTGAGCCCGCCCGCTTCCGAGCCGACATGCGGCTCGGTCAGGCAGAAGGCGCCCAGCATGTCACCCCGCGCCAGCGGCTTCAGGAACTGCTGCTTTTGCTGCTCGTTGCCGAAGGCCATCATGATCGAGCAGCAGGGGCAGTTGTTGACGCTGACGACCGTGGACGTGGCGCCGTCACCGGCGCCGATCTCTTCCAGGATGATGCTGAGTGCCAGATAGTCCAGGCCCGCGCCGTCGTACTCGCTCGGCACGGCCACGCCGTAGCAACCGAGCTCGGCCAGGCCTTTCAGCTCGGCGGCTGGGAAGTGGCGGTTCTTGTCCCACTCGGCCGCCTTGGGCGCGATCTGGTCTTGCACGAATGCGCGCACGGCATCTTGTACGGCGCGGTGGTCTTCACTGAGGATCATCTTGTTGTCTCACCAGGCCAGCGGTTGGCCGTCGTAGTTGAGGAAGGCGCCGTTGTCTGCGGCGGTGAGTTGCGAGAGCTGCCCGCGCATGCCGGCCACACTCTCGTCGACAGTCAGGTCGGCGCCGCTGCCGCCCATGTCCGTCTTCACCCAGCCTGGATGAAAGGCCACACAGATGACGCGGCCCTGGAGCGCCAGCGATGCGTCGCGCAGCACCGAATTCACCCCCGCCTTGGAGGCGCGGTAAAGCCAGCTGGCCGTGGAATCGCGCAAGGCCATCGAGCCCATGCGCGAAGACAGGATCGCCAGCCGCGCGCCCGGCGCCATGTAGTCCGGGAGCTGCGGCAGGATGCGCATCGGGCCCAGCACATTGGTGCGCATCACCGCGTCGAACTCGTCTTGCGGCGGCGTCTGCAGGCCCTTGGTACGCGTGCCGTGGATGCCGGCGTTGATGATCACGCGGTCGAAGACGTGGCCATCGATCTGCCAGGCCAGGCCCGAGGCGCTGGCCGTGTCGGCAACGTCCAGCTTCAGCGCCGTGGCACCGAGGCCGCGCAGCGTGGCGAGTGCCTCCTCGCTGCGCGCCGTGGCCACAACCTGGGCGCCCGACTGCCGGTACTGGCGGACGAACTCCAGGCCGATGCCACGCGAAGCCCCGATGACGAGGACCTGCATCTCTTAGATCAACTCGACGCCAACGGCCGTAGCTTCACCACCGCCGATGCACAAGGCCGCCACGCCACGCTTCAGGCCGCGGTGACGCAGGGCGCCGATCAGCGTGACCAGGATGCGGGCGCCGGAAGCGCCGATCGGATGGCCCAGCGCACAGGCGCCGCCGTTCACATTGACGATCTCGTGCGGCAGCTTGAACTCGGCCATCGCCGCCATGGTCACGGCGGCAAAGGCTTCGTTCACTTCCCACAGATCGACGCTCTTGGCATCCCAGCCATTCTTCGTCAGCAGCTTGTTGATCGCGCCAACCGGGGCGGTGGTGAACCACTCGGGCGCATTGGCGTGGACTGCGGTGCCGACAA
Source organism: Paucibacter sp. JuS9 (assembly GCF_044043925.2). Taxonomy (NCBI): domain Bacteria; kingdom Pseudomonadati; phylum Pseudomonadota; class Betaproteobacteria; order Burkholderiales; family Sphaerotilaceae; genus Roseateles; species Paucibacter sp. JuS9. Next base: position 214,842 of record NZ_CP194172.1, on the reverse strand, counting down.
TGCGAGCGACGGGTTGGAGGCCCAGCTTGGCGGCGGTGGATTCACGCATCAGTACCAGCGCAGCGGCGCCGTCGGAGATCGACGAGGAGGTGGCGGCGGTGATCGTGCCGTCCTTCTTGAACGCAGGCTTCAGGCCGGCGATCTTGTCGAGCTTGGCCTTGAACGGCTGCTCGTCCTTGTCGAACACGGTGTCGCCGCCGCGGCCCGACACGGTCACCGGCGCGATTTCCCATTCGAAGCTGCCATCGGTGTTGGCGCGCTTGGCGCGCTCGGTCGAGGCGATGGCGAAGGCGTCTTGCGCTTCACGCGTGAAGGCGTACTTGGCGACGCATTGCTCGGCGAACACGCCCATGGCCTTGCCGCGCTCGTAAGCGTCTTCCAGGCCGTCCAGGGCCATGTGGTCGTACATCTGCGTGGCGCCGTACTTCACGCCCTTGCGCGCGAACATCAGGTGCGGCGCATTGGTCATCGACTCCATGCCGCCAGCGATGAGGATGTCAGCGCTTTCGGCCTTCAGGGTGTCGTGGGCAAACATGGTGGCGCGCATGCCGGCGCCGCACATCTTCGAGAGCGTCACCGCGCCCACCGACTGCGGCAGGCCGGCCTTCAAGACGGCTTGCCGCGCGGGCGCCTGGCCCTGACCGGCCATCAGGCAGTTGCCGATGAAGGCCTCCTGGATGGCGTCTCCGGGCACGCCGGCCCGCTCGACCGCGGCCTTGATGGCCACAGCGGCCAGTTCCCAGGCCTGCAGGCCGGCGAAGTCGCCGAGCAGGCCACCGATGGGCGTCCGTGCGGCGGAAACGATAACGATGGAATCAGACATGAGGCTCTCCTTGAAAGCGTTGATGACTACTGAATCGGAAGTTCACGGTGCTCGGGTTCCGCCACCTCCGGGCGGAGCTTGCTGCCGTGCTGGACATGGAAGCGCTTGTGCGCCTCGTAGGGAAAGACGTCGTGCACATAGCCGGCCTCGATGCGCTCCTTGTGGCCTTGCCAGTAAGCGGCATCGAGCAAGTCGGCGTGGTGCTTCATGAAGATCTCGCGCACGCCCGGATGACCCAGGAGGAAGGGGCCGAAGGTCTCGGGGAACACATCGCGCGGGCCGACGCGGTACCAGACCTCGCCGCTCATCTCTTCCTCTTCATTGCGCGGCGCGGGCACCTTGCGGAAGTTGCAATCGGTCAGGTACTCGATCTCGTCGTAGTCGTAGAACACGACCTTGCCGTGGCGGGTCACGCCGAAGTTCTTCCACAGCATGTCGCCTGGGAAGACATTGGCGGCCACCAGGTCCTTGATCGCATTGCCGTACTCGACCACCGCATGCTCCATCTGCGCCGGCGTGGCTTCCTGCAGATAGATGTTGAGCGGCACCATGCGGCGCTCAATGTAGACGTGCTTGAGGATCAGGTCGTCGCCCTGCTCCTCAACGAGGCTCGGGCAGAAGAGCTTCAGCTCCTTGATCAGCTCTTCCTCGAAGCGCCAGCGCGGGAAGGCGACATTGCTGAACTCCAGCGTGTCGGCCATGCGCCCGACGCGGTCGTGCTGCTTCACCAGCAGGTACTTGCCCTGGATCAGCTCACGCGTGGTGTTGTCCTTCTGCGGCGGGAAGTAGTCCTTGATCAGCTTGAAGACAAAGGGGTAGCTCGGCAGATCGAACACCAGCATCACCATGCCCCGGATGCCTGGCGCGATGCGGAACTTGTCGGACGAGTGGCGCAGGTGATAGAGGAAGTCGCGGTAGAACAGGTTCTTGCCGTGTTTCTGAAGGCCTATGGAGCTGTAGAGCTCGGCGCGCGGCTTGCGCGGCATCATCGAGCGCAGGAAAGCTACAAAAGCGCTGGGCACTTCCATGTCGACCATGAAGTAGGCGCGAGCGAAGCTGAACAGCATCAGCAGTTCGTCTTCGCCGAACAGCGCGGCGTCGATCTCCAGCAAGCCGCGCTCGTTGTGCAGGATGGGCAGCGCAAACGGCGTCTCGGTGAAGCCGTTGACGATCTTGCCAACCACATAGGCGCCCTTGTTCCGATAGAACAGGGAGCTCAAGACCTGGATCTGGAAGTTGGTGCGCCAGCGGAACAGTCCCAGCTCCTGCTGCACCGCGTTCAGGACACAGTCCACGTCGCGGCCCAGGTCCTCGAATTCGACATCGAGCTGGAAGTTGGTGACGATTCGCATCATCGTCTCGCGCAGCGTCTCCTTCGTGGGGTAGTAGCAGCGGTAGGTCGGCTTGGCGGCGGGCTCGTCGTTCTCGATGTACTCGGTCGAAATGGCCGGCCGCACAAAGATGAAATCGTTGCGGAAGTAGCTGTGGTGGAGCACCCGCGTGCAGACCGAGTTGAAGAAGGTCTCGGCGAGCTCCGGCTGGTGGTGGTTGGTCAGGAGGCCGATGTAGTGCAGCTTGACCTGCTGCCACACGTCCATGGGCAGGCTGCCGATCTGGAACTGTTCTTCCAGCATCGCAATGCCTTCGTCCACCCGCTTGTCGTAGAACTCGATGCGCAAGGCCTGAGCGCGTTGCTGCCCATGCCAGTCGGCCCGCTCGAAGCGCTGCTTGGCCTCGGCCGTGGTGGCGCGAAACAGGCGGTAATGCTTGTTGAAGCCGCCGAGCAAGGCGTTCGCAATCTGGAACGCACGGGCATCGGTCAGCTTCTGCGGGAACATGGCTGGCTCCGACTGCAGGCTCAGGCAGCTCTTCAGGCGGCGCTGTTCACGCGCGCAGCCTCGTAGCGCTTCTTGACGTTGGCCAGCGCCTGGCGATACGCCTCGCCCACCTGCTCGGCCGCCGAGACGGTCAAGGACAGGTCTTCCAGCAGGCCGTTGTGCAGGCCATAGACCCAGCCATGCACCACCACCTCCTGGCCGCGCGCCCAGGCGTCCTGGACCACCGTGGTCTGGCAGGCGTTGCGGGCCTGCGCCAGCACATTCAGCTCGCACAGCGCATTGACGCGCTGCTCGGGCTGCAGCGTTTCGAGCCAATCGGCGTGATCGTTGCGCACGTCTTGCACATGGCGCAGCCAGTTGTCCACGAGGCCGGTGCGCAGGTCCAGCAGGGCCGCGCGCACGCCACCGCAATTGGAATGACCGACCACGATGATGTGCTTGACTTTCAAGGCATCGACCGCGAACTGCATGACCGACAGGCAGTTGAGGTCCGAATGAACCACGACGTTGGCCACATTGCGATGGACGAAAAGCTCGCCCGGCAGGAGGTTCACCAGCTCATTGGCCGGCACGCGGCTGTCAGCGCAACCGATCCACAAATACTGCGGCGTCTGCTGCTTGAGCAGGCGTGAGAAGAAGCCCGGTTCGCGCGACTCGGTATCTGCGGCCCACTGCCGGTTGCTCTCGAGGAGTTCTTGAAGGTTCGTGCTCATGCGCTCATTGTCCATGTGGCAAGCATCGCGGTGCTGACAGCGATGCCACCGCAGACTTCGATCAAGGGTCTTTTGAATCTGGCGAGCGTTGCTTCGTGAACGCTCAAGGCAGCCAGGGCCGCGCCGCAGGCCGGCTCCACCATCACGCGCATCGCGTCGGCGAAACGGACGCAGGCCTGGGTCGCGTCTCGGTCGCTGACGGTCAGGCTGAGCGTCGGGTGGGACTGCGCCAGGCGCAGCGCCTCGTCCGCCACACGGCGGGCCCCCAACGAGGTCGCGATGGAAGTGATCGCCGGCAGCGTGACGGCCTCGCCGGCTTGCAGGCTCCGGCTGAGGCTGTCGGCGCCCAAGGTTTCGAGCGCAATCACCGGCACTTCGTTCAGGCCGTGCCGTTGCAGGCCCTGCACGATGCCGCAATAGAGGCCGCCGCCGCCCACCGCAGTGATCACGGCATCGAACTCCACGCCCTCGGCAAGCACTTCGTCGATCAGCGTCGAATGGCCGGCCCAGAGCAGCGGATGGTCAAAGGGATGGACATGACGCGCGCCGCGCTCGGCCGCCAGGGCGATTGCAAAGGCGTTCGCCTCGTCGAATGCAGCACCGTGGCGCAAGACGGTGGCGCCGCGCGCCGCGATCTTCTCGGCCACGGCCGGGCTGCTGGTTTCGGGAAGCACGATGGTGACGGCCATGCCCAGGGCACGTGCTGCGTAGGCAGCCGCAAAGCCGGCATTGCCGCCCGATGCACAGACGATCTCACGCACGCCCTCAGCCGCCGCCTCCTGCACCAGACGCCCCACGCCGCGCAGCTTGAAGCTGCCGCTGGGCTGCAGCGCGTCCATCTTCAGCCACACCTCGGCCTGTGGGAACAGGCCGGGCGCGGCGCGCAGCAGCGGGGTGTTGAGGTGCAAGGGCTTCATGGCCAAAGGCAGATCACATGGTCTGGCATTCACTCACATCCGACTAGCGGATATGAGTGCCTGCCGCAACGGCGCCGCCAAGTGGCTTGTTGTCTGTACCCGAGCCCATTACATGGTCTCGGCGAACAGCTCACGCCCGATCAGCATGCGGCGAATCTCCGACGTGCCGGCACCAATCTCATACAGCTTGGCATCGCGCCACAGGCGGCCCAGCGGGTACTCGTTGATATAGCCATTGCCGCCGAAGATCTGCACGCCTTCGCCGGCCATCCAGGTGGCCTTCTCGGCCGTCCACAGGATCACCGATGCGCAGTCCTTGCGGACCTGGCGCACATGCTCGGCGCCCAACAGGTCGAGGTTCTTTGCCACGGTGTACGCGAACGAGCGACCGGCCTGCAGCACGGTGTACATGTCCGCGACCTTGCCCTGGATCAGCTGGAATTCGCCGATGCTCTGGCCGAACTGCTTGCGATCGTGGATGTAGGGAATCACGTTGTCCATCACGCTTTGCATGATCCCGAGCGGCCCGCCGGTCAGCACGGCGCGCTCATAGTCCAGGCCCGACATCAGCACCTTGGCCCCGCCGTTCACTGCGCCCAGCACATTCTCGGCTGGCACTTCCACGTCCTGGAACACCAGCTCGCCGGTGTGGCTGCCGCGCATGCCCAGCTTGTCGAGCTTTTGCGCGATGCTGAAACCGCGCATCCCGCGCTCGATCAGGAAGGCCGTGACGCCGCGAGCACCCAGCTCGGGCTCGCTCTTGGCATAGACCACCAGGGTGTCGGCATCCGGGCCGTTGGTGATCCACATCTTGCTGCCGTTGAGCAGGTAGTAGCCGCCCTTGTCTTCGGCCTTGAGCTTCATGCTCAGGACGTCGGAGCCGGCACCGGGCTCGCTCATCGCCAGCGCGCCGACATGCTCGCCGCTGATCAGCTTGGGCAGGTATTTCCTGCGCTGGGCGTCGGTGCCGTTGCGCTTGATCTGGTTGACACAGAGATTGCTGTGCGCGCCGTAGGACAGGCCCACCGAGGCCGAGGCGCGGCTGATCTCTTCCATCGCCACCATATGGGCCAGGTAGCCCATGTTCGCGCCGCCATATTCCTCACCGACGGTGATGCCCAGCACGCCGAGGTCGCCCATCTTGCGCCACAGGTCCATGGGGAACTGGTCGGAGCGGTCGATCTCGGCCGCGCGGGGCGCAATCTCGGCCTCGGCAAAGGCGCGCACCGCATCGCGCAGCGCGTCGATGTCCTCGCCAAGTTGGAAATTCAGGCCGGGCAAGTTGCTCATGGTTTGTCTCCTGATAGCGGCGTCCATCGTAAGACGCTTCGTTGACTTACGTTTACGTAAACGTAAATTGTAATCACGACGCCGGCCCCGCCGGCAACAGCCGTTTGACCAGTGGATGGGCCACCTTCTTCTCGGTGGCAATGGCGAAGAACTGCTCTTCGACACCATCACAGGCCCCCACCCGCTGCAAGGCGTACCGCGCCGTCAGCTTGTCATGAACCAGTTCGGCGGCCGGGAATACACCCAGTCCACCGGCGCCAAAGGTTGCAAGCAGGGCGCTGTCCTCGAACTCGCCCGCCACATGCGGCTTGATGCCATGGCGGTCAAACCAGGCGTCAAGCCGGCCACGCAGCGCCGCGTGCTGAGTCGGCAACAGCACCGGTACGCGAGCGAGCGAGTCCGGAAAGTCCAGGCTCGCGAGGCTTGCAAGTTCCTGCGATGCGTACCAGGCCACCGCTGAATTGCCCATCGCGTGGCTGTAGACCTTCAGGTTCCGATTGGCCGGGGCCGGCCGGTCCGCCAACACCACGTCCAGCCGGTGCAGGGCCAGGTCCCCGAGCAGGCTCTCGAAGCGATCTTCGTGGCACAGCAGCCGCAGGTGCGGCTCATGGGTCACCGGCAGCAGCAGCCGGCGGACCGCCAGCTTCGGCAATCCATTCGAAATGCCGACCGCCAGGCGCAGCCGTGGTGCGCTGGCCGCATCCCGTACAGCCATGGGCAGCTGCTCGCCCAGTTGGAAGATGAGTTCAGCCTGCTTCAGCGCCGCCTGCCCGGCGTCGGTGAGCGTGAGGCCGCGGCCGGCGGGCCTGAGCAGGCTGGCCCCAAGGGCGCGTTCCAGTTCGCGCACCTGGGCACTGATGGTCTGCACGGCCATGCCCAGACGTTCGGCGGCCTTGGATACGCCGCCCTCCTTGGCCACCACCCAGAAATAGTAGAGATGCCGGTAGCTGAAGCTCAAACTCATTTCGCTTTTTACGAATTTTCGTTCATTGATTCTCTGCTTTTTATTGCCAAGCCAGCCACCTAGAGTGCAGGCCGTTACGCAACCTTTGAATGGAGCACGCCATGCGCAGCTACCCTCCCAACAGCCCGAAGGCCGCCGCACGACTGGTGGCCCTGACCATGCTTGCGGACGGCCATGTCAGCCGGATCGAGGCCCAGACACTGGAACGCCTGGGACTGCCAAAGGCCTTCGGCCTGAGCGTCGAGGACCTCAGCGCGGTACTGCAGGGGCTCTGCGAAGACCTGCTGTGCAGCAGTCAGGGCGACTGGTGCCGGCCGGTGGTCGACGCCGCGCTGATCAACGGATTGCTCGCTGAGGTCACCGACCCGGGCCTGCGTGCCACGGTGCTGCGCGCCTGCGTTGCCGTGGCCGAGGCCGACGAGGAGCTGGCCGACGGCGAATGCGTGGTGCTGATGCAGGCGATTCAGCAGTGGCGCGTCGGCACGGTGCCGAGCCTGAAAGCCCACCCGGCCTGAGCGCCGTCCCGCACACGCCCTACCCCCTTCATCGCTGCAAGAGCTGCTCCATGACCCACTTGCCCGAACTCCTTCAGCTCCCTGTGCTGGGCCAAGCCCTGTGGCTGTGGCTGGTCTTCGCCGCCACGGTCACCACCCTGCTGGCCCTGGACCTGGGCGTGCTGCACCGTACCGACCGGGAAATCGGCATCCGCGAAAGCCTCTGGCTGTCGGCCGGGTACATCAGCGTGGGCCTGGCCTTCGGCGCCTGGCTGTGGTGGCAGCTCGGACCGCAAAGCGGCATGGAGTACCTCACCGGCTTCGTGATCGAGAAGTCGCTGTCGATGGACAACGTCTTCGTGATCGCATTGATCTTCGGCTTCTTCGCCGTGCCGCGTCAGTACCAGCACCGGGTGCTGTTCTGGGGCATCCTCGGCGTGATCGTCTTGCGCGCCCTGATGATCGGGATGGGCGCCGCCCTGGTGTCCGAGTTCAGCTGGGTGCTCTACCTGTTCGGCGCCTTCCTGGTCGTCACCGGCCTGAAGATGCTCTGGATGAGCAGCGAGCCCACCAGCGATCTGGCAAACAACCCCGCTTTGCGCTTGTTGCGCCGCCTGATGCGCGTCACGCCCCAATTGCACGGCAACGCCTTCTTCGTGCGCCAGGCCGCCGTGCCAGGTGGCCCCAGGGTGCTGTGGGCCACACCCTTGTTCCTGGCCCTGTGCATGGTCGAGTTCGCCGACCTGGTGTTTGCCGTGGACTCGGTGCCGGCCATCTTCGCCATCACCACCGACCCTTTCATCGTCTACACGAGCAATATCTTCGCCATCCTCGGCCTGCGGGCGCTGTACTTCGCGCTCTCGGCCCTGATTCATCGCTTCCGCTACCTCAAGTACGCGCTGGCGCTGGTGCTGGTATTCATTGGCTCCAAGATCTTCCTGGTGGGCATCGTGGGCAAGATTCCGCCCTCGATCAGCCTCTCGGTCACCGCAGCACTGATTGCGGGCGGCGTGTTGTTTTCGCTCTGGAAAACGCGGCCGGGCGTCGCAGCCGGTTCATGAGGAGGCACCAGCACGCTCGCTGTGCCGCTCGTGTCCGCCGCAGCGCCGACCCTTGACAAGCACAGCGGCTGCGGCAAGTGCCGCGGCTCAGAGAAAGCGTTCCAGGACTTTCTTCGACGCGCGGTCCAGCGCGAATCGGTCCGGCAGGATGAACTGCAGGCCGTGGCTGCTGGTGATCAGCAGCCGGCCTTCGCCCAGGCGGCGGATGTCTTCCTCGGTCTTCAGGATGAACTGGGTCTCGCCACGGTCGGTCTCAATCGTCCATTGGCTGGGTGTCGAGAAGGTCGAGACGCCGACAATGCGCAGCACCGTGGGCATGAAGTCGCGGCTGGCGAATTCGGCCTGCAGGAGCTCGCGTTCCTGCTCGGGCAGGTTCGAGAGGCGGTCGATCCAGGCCAGCTCATGGCCATCGGTGCCGATGATGGACAGGCCTTCATCCGGCGCCGAAATCGGATGCGCCCGCACCGGCACCACGCCCTGGTGCTCGACTCCCTGCTCGTCCACCAGCACCAGGCGGCCGAAGGCATTGCGGTTCAGCGATTGGTACTTGCCCGGCGTGCTCATAGGGCCTCCGTCGTCGTGTGGGCGTTCGGGTTGGGAATGGCGACGGCCTCGGCATCCTCGGCGTCCACACGACGAGCCTGCGCCTCGTACAGCCGCCAGTAGGCGCCCTTTTTATCCATCAGCTCGTCGTGCGGGCCGACCTCGACCACCTGGCCGCGGTCCATCACCACGAGGCGATCTGCCTTGCGCAAGGTGGAAAGCCGGTGGGCGATGGCAATCGTCGTGCGGCCCTTCACCAGGTTGTCCAGTGCCCTCTGGATTTCCTTCTCGGTCTCGGTGTCGACCGAGGAGGTGGCCTCGTCGAGAATCAGGATGCGCGGATTGATCAGCAAGGCGCGGGCAATCGAGATGCGCTGGCGTTCACCGCCAGAGAGGCCCTGGCCGCGCTCGCCCACCAGCGAGTCGTAGCCCTGCGGCAGGCGCAGGATGAACTCATGGGCATGCGCCGCACGGGCCGCGGCAACGATCTCCTCGCGCGTGGCCTCGGGTTTGCCGTAGGCGATGTTCTCGGCAATCGTGCCGAAGAACAGGAAGGGCTCCTGCAGCACCAGGCCGATGTGGCGGCGGAAATCGGCCACGCCGATGCGGCGCAGGTCCACGCCGTCTACCCGGATGCCGCCTTCGGTCACGTCGTAGAAGCGGCAGATCAGGTTGACGAGCGTGCTCTTGCCCGAGCCGCTGTGGCCCACGAGGCCGATCATCTCGCCCGGCTTGATCTCGAGCGACAGGCCGCGGATCACGGCGCGGTTGCCGTAGCGGAAGCCGATGTCGTCGATCTGGATGCCGCCTTCGATCTTCGGCAACTTCACCGGATTGGCCGGCTCGGGCACGTTCGATTGATGGTCGAGGATGTCGAAGATGCGCTTGGCGCCGGCCGCAGCCTTCTGCGTGACCGAGACGATGCGGCTCATCGAATCCATGCGGCCATAGAAGCGGCCGATGTAGGCGATGAAGGCGGTCAGCACGCCGACCGTGATGTCGCCCTTGGCTACCAGCGAAATGCCGAAGGCCCAGACGACCAGCAGGCCGATTTCGGTCAGCAGCGAGACGGTCGGCGAGAACAGGCTCCAGGTCTTGTTCAGCTTGTCGTTCACCGCCAGGTTGTGGGCATTGGCGGCACGAAAGCGCTGAGCCTCGCGCTTCTCCTGTGCAAAGGCCTTGACCACGCGCACGCCGGGAATGGTGTCGGCCAGCACGCTGGTGACTTCGCCCCAGACCCGGTCGATCTTCTCGAAGCCGGTGCGCAGTCGGTCGCGCACCAGATGGATCATCCAGGCAATGAAAGGCAGGGGCAGCAAGGTGGCCAGGGCCAGCCAGGGGTTGATCGAGAACAGGATCAGCGCCGTCATGCCCAGCATCAGCACGTCGGTGATGAAGTCCAGCGCATGCAGGGACAGGAACACGCTGATGCGGTCGGTTTCTGAGCCGATGCGGCTCATCAGGTCCCCGGTGCGCTTGCTGCCGAAATACTCCAGCGACAGCGACAGCAGATGCTCGAAGGTGGCCGTGCGCAGGTCGGCCGCAATGCGCTCCGACACCAGGGCCAGGATGTAGGTCTTGGCCCAGCCGAGCAGCCAGGACACCAGGCCGGCACCGAACAGCCCGCCCAGGTACATCCCGACCAGCCAGGGGTCGATCTGCTGGCCGTTCTGGAACGGGATCAGCACCTTGTCCATCAAGGGCATGCTCAGGTAGGGCGCCACCAGCGTCGCCCCCGTCGAACCCAGCATCAGGGCGAAACCGAGCGCCAGCTGCCCTTGATAGGGCCTGGCAAAGCGCCAGAGGCGCAAGAGCACCCAGGTGGACGGCGGCGTATGCAGCTCGCGGGCGCAGGTGGGGCACTCTTCGCTCTCGGGCGGCAGGGGCGCCTTGCAGCTGGGACAGAACTCCACGTCCTCGGCGGCGTCGCGCGCGCCCTCATCGCGGCGCTCGAACAGTTCCTGCCAGCGCTGCGCCTGCAGGTTCATTTGCAGGGTGAAGCGCCAGACGGCCAGGCGCTGCCGGCCATCCACCAGCTCCAGGCTGCCGACGCCGGCGTGGTCGGAAATCCGCATCGAGAGCTGCGGGCTCAGCGTCCATTCGCTCCATGCCTTGTCGGCCGGGTCCCAGGCCAGCAGACGATGGCTGGTCAGCACCAACAGGCCACGGGCGAAGTGCAGCCTGGAGTCAAGGTCAACCTCCAGCTCGCCGACGACGTTCTCGTCCGACATGAGCCGCGCCTTCAGGGCAGACCACTCCGGATGTACTGGGTCCGGCGCGACTTCAGGATGTTGATGCTGCATTGTTTGTTCTGCCAACTGGGCCTTTTCAGGCCCTATTCGCCAGTTCGGCGCTTGTTGTAATTAAGCGGATTTTGACCGATGCCGGCTGCCTGCCACAAAAGTTCCGGCAGCGGCAGTCCGCAAAGAAGCGCGCACAATGGTGCCCTGAGCTCCCGAAAGCCCCCGAACCAGCCCTCGCCCTCCATGAGCAGACACGACGACATCAAGCTTTTGCGCGTCAACTATTTGCGCGGCCCGAACATGTGGACCTACCGCCCGGTGCTTGAAACCTGGCTGGACCTGGGGGCCCTCGAGGACTACCCAAGCAACAAGGTTCCCGGCTTCACAGACCGGCTGACCGCCGCGCTGCCGGCCCTGGCCGAGCACCATTGCGGCGTCGGCGAGCGCGGCGGCTTCCTGCAGCGCCTGGTCGAAGGCACCTGGATGGGCCATGTCCTGGAACATGTGGTGATCGAGCTGCTGAATCTGGCCAGCATGCCTACCGGCTTTGGTCAGACCCGCTCCACCTCGCAGCACGGCGTGTACCGCATGGTGTTCCGGGCCCGCGACGAGCAGGTCGCCCGCCAGGCCCTGGCCGAGGGCCACGCCCTCTTGATGGCGGTGATCAATGATGAGCCCACCGACGTGGCCGCCGCGGTCGAGCGGGTGCGCGACAAGGTCGACGACTGCTACCTCGGCCCCTCCACTGCTGCGATCGTCGCGGCAGCGACCGATCGCCGCATTCCGCACATCCGCTTGAACGACGGCAATCTGGTGCAACTGGGCCATGGCGCCCGCCAGCGCCGCATCTGGACCGCCGAGACCGACATGACCAGCGCCATCGCCGAAGGCATTGCGCGCGACAAGGACCTCACAAAGGACCTGCTCAAGGCCGTTGGTGTGCCGGTACCGGCCGGCAGCGTGGTCAAGAACGCGGACGAGGCCTGGGAAGCCGCCGACGACCTGGGCCTGCCCGTGGTGGTCAAGCCGTCGGATGGCAATCACGGCCGCGGCGTCACGCTCGACCTGAAGAAGCGCGAGGACATTGCAGCCGCCTTCGAAGTGGCCGAACGGCATGGCTCCGAGGTGCTCGTCGAGCGCTACATCCCCGGCAACGAGCACCGCCTGCTGGTGGTCGGCGGCCAGGTGGTGGCAGCCGCCCGCGGCGACGAGGCCTGGGTCACCGGCGACGGCAAGCACACGGTCGAAGAACTCGTGGAGCTGCAAATCAACAGCGACCCGCGCCGTGGCACGACCGAAGAGTTTCCACTCAACCGTCTCGACATCGCCGAAGACGCCGTCATCCAGCTGGACCTGCAGCGCCAGGGCCTGTCCGCCACCGCCGTGCCAGCCGCCGGCCAGCGCGTACTGATCCAGCGCAACGGCAATGTAGCCATCGACTGCACCGACGAGATGCACCCTGACGTGGCCTTCCAGGTCTCGCTGGCGGCCCGCACCATCGGCCTCGACATCGCCGGCGTCGACCTGGTCACCAGCGATATTTCCAAGCCGCTGCACGAGACGGGCGGCGCCATCGTCGAGGTCAACGCAGGCCCTGGCCTGCTGATGCACCTGAAGCCGGCTGCAGGCAACCCACAGCCCGTGGGTCAGGCCATCATCGACCACCTGTTCACGTCCGACGAAACCGGCCGCATCCCCATCGTCGGCATCACCGCATCGACAGGCGGCAACAACATCGCCCGCCTGGTCGCCTGGCTCCTGCATCTGAACGGCCGCCACGTGGGCCTGTCCTGCAGTGACGGCCTCTTCCTCGGCAACCGTCGTGTCGAGCACAGGCGCGGTGCGCGCTGGGAGGCGGCGCACCGCCTCTTGATGAACCGTGGCGTCGATGCCGTCGTGGCCGAGAGCAATGCCGGCGTGATCTTGCAGGACGGCCTGGCGTACGACCGCTGCGCCGTCGGTGTGGTCTGCGACATGGGCGGCCTGGGCACGCTGGACGATCACGACATCCGCACGGAAGACCAGCTCTTCAAGGTCCTGCGCACGCAGGTGGACGTGGTGCTGTCCGACGGCGTTGCCGTGCTGAACGCCGCCGAGCCCCGCCTGGTTGAAATGGCCGAGCTGAGCGATGGCGAAGTGCTGTTCTATGCGCTGGACGGCAGCAATGCCGCCATCACCGCGCACCGCGCCAAGGGTGGCCGTGCCGTGTTCCTGCGAAGCGGCGCCGCCGTGCTGGCCCAGGGCCAGGGCGAGACAGCGGGCGCCAATATCGACGCCCTGCTCCAGCGATTTGCTGCCGCAGGCATCGCCACCGATGCGCAGACGCTGCTGGCAGCCGTTGCCGCCGCCTGGGCGCTGCATATCTCGCCCGAACTGATCTCCGCCGGGGCCGACACCTTCGTGCCCGCGCTGACCCACTGATTGCTAAGCCGAGTACCGACAGCATGGAAGTCTCCCGCACCCGCGCCCTGCGTGGCCCCAATATGTGGAGCCGTCACACCGCCATTGAAGCGGTGGTCAGTTGCTCCGGCCCCGATCTCGCCATCGCCGACCAGCCCGGCTTCGAAGCCAGGCTGCGCGCGCTGTTCCCAGGCATCGGCCCTTTGCGGCCCAAGCAGTCGCTGGCCCATGTGCTGGAGCAGGCCACGCTGGCGCTGCAGGCGCAAGCCGGCTGCCCGGTCACGTTCAGCCACACACACTCCACGTCCGAGCCCGGCACTTTCCAGGTCGTTGTCGAGTACAGCGAGGAAGACGTCGGCCGCATGGCATTCAAGGCCGCTTGCGAATTGATGGAAGCGGCGCGCAACGGCGGCAGCTTCGATGCTGACGCCACGCTGGCCCAGCTGCGCGAGCTGGACGAAGACGTGCGCCTGGGTCCCTCGACCGGGTCCATCGTCGACGCGGCCGTCGCTCGTGGCGTGCCCTTCCGCCGCCTGACGCAAGGCAGTCTGGTGCAGTTCGGCTGGGGCGCCAAGCAGCGGCGCATCTGGGCGGCCGAAGTCGATGCGACCTCGGCAGTGTCCGAATCCATCGCGCAAGACAAGGACCTCTGCAAGCGCCTTCTGCAATCGGCCGGCGTGCCCGTGCCCATCGGCAGCCCGGTCGACTCGGTGGACGAAGCCTGGCAAGTGGCGCTGGACATCGGCCTGCCGGTCGTGGTCAAGCCGCAGGACGGCAACCAGGGCAAGGGCGTGACGGTGAACGTCGTGACCCGCGAGCACATGGAAGTCGCCTACAAGGCCGCAGACGAAATCGGCCATGTGATGGTCGAGAAGTTCCTGCCCGGTTCCGACTACCGCCTGCTGGTGGTGGGTGACAAGCTGGTGGCTGCGGCCCGCCGCGACCCGCCGCACGTGATCGGCGACGGCAGCCTGACGGTCAAGCAGCTGGTCGACAAGGTCAACGCCGACCCCAAGCGGGGTGACGGCCACGCCACCTCTCTCACCAAGATCCGGTTCGACGACATCGCCGTGGCCCGCCTCGAGCTGCAGGGCCTGACGCCGGAATCGGTGCCCGAGAAGGGCCGCCGCGTCATCCTGCGCAACAACGCCAATCTGTCCACCGGCGGCACCGCCACCGACGTGACCGACGACGTGCATCCCGACGTGGCGGCGCGCGCAGTCGCTGCCGCACAAGTGGTGGGCCTGCATGTCTGCGGCGTCGACGTGGTGGCCGAGAGCGTTCACCAGCCGCTGGAAGAAGTGAACGGCGGCATCGTCGAGGTCAATGCCGCACCCGGCCTGCGCATGCACCTGAGCCCCAGCTATGGCAAGGGCCGCAATGTCGGCGAGGCCATCATTTCGCACCTCTACGGCCACGCCACGGCCAAGGGTGAAGACGGCCGCATTCCGGTCGTCGCCGTCACCGGTACGAATGGCAAGACCACCACCAGCCGCCTGATCGCTCACCTGTTCAGCACGCTGGGCCTGCGCGTGGGCATGACCAACACCGATGGCGTCTACGTCGACGGCCGCCAGATCGACAGCGGCGACTGCTCCGGCCCGAAGAGCGCCCGCAATGTGCTGATGCATCCGGACGTGGAAGCCGCGGTGTTCGAAACCGCCCGCGGCGGCGTGCTGCGCGAGGGCCTGGGGTTCGACCGCTGCCAGGTCGCCGTCGTCACCAACCTCGGTGCCGGTGATCACCTGGGCATGAACTTCCTCAACACCGTCGACGAGCTGGCCCTGGTCAAGCGCGTGATCGTGCAGAACGTGGCGCCGAATGGCTATGCCGTCTTGAACGCGGCCGATCCGGTGGTGGCCAATATGGCCGGCGTCTGCCCGGGCCAGATCATCTTCTTCGCCGCTGATCGCCACCATCCGCTGATGGCCCAACACCGCTCGCAGGGCAAGCGCTGCGTCTACATCGACGGCGACCAGCTCGTGGCTGCTCAAGGCGCCTGGCGGGAGACGATTCCGCTGCGCGAGATTCCGATCACCCGCAACGGCGCCATCGGCTTCCAGGTCGAGAACGCGATGGCCTCGGTGGCTGCCGCCTGGGGCGTGGGCATCGATTGGGACACCATCCGCCGCGGTGTCGCCAGCTTCGCGAATGACGCCGACAACGCGCCCGGCCGCTTCAATGTCATGGACTTCCGTGGCGCCACCGTGATTGCCGACTACGGCCACAACGGCGATGCGATGACTGCACTGGTGGCAGCCGTCGAAGCCTTGCCGGCCACGCGCCGCTCGGTCGTGATCTCGGGTGCCGGCGACCGCCGCGACGAGGACATCACGATCCAGACGCAGATCCTCGGCAAGGCCTTCGACGAAGTGATCCTGTACCAGGACGCCTGCCAGCGCGGCCGCGAGGACGGCGAGGTGCTGGCCCTGCTGCGCCGCGGCCTGGAAGGCGCCACGCGCACGCGCGAGATCGAGGAGATCCAGGGCGAGTTCGTTGCCATCGACCGCGCGCTCGACAAACTCCAGCCCGGCGAGCTGTGCCTGGTGCTGGTCGACCAGGTCGAGGAAGCACTGGCGCACCTGGCCGAGCGGGTCAAGAACGGCTAGCGGTACTTGGCCAGGATGCGCTGTATGCCACCCTCGGCCTGCAGCTCGGCAATGGCCTTGTCCAGTTCGGCGAGGCTGACCGTGCTGTGGCGCGACAGCGCGCACTGGCTCTGGTAGCTGGAGATCACCAGGGGCGCATGCAGGTCCAGCTTGTAGCCCCCCAGGCGCATCTGGTATTCGAACTGCAATCGGCCGACGATGGCATGCTGCATGCGACCCAGGCTGAGCTTGCGCAAATTGGCACCGGCATCCGGCGCCTCCTCGCGTACGAAGCCGGTGCCCAACTGCTGCTGCATCTCGGGATAGACGAAACCAAGCACGGTGCCGATGCGCTGACCCGCAAGTTCGGCCAGCTTGCGCGGAGCCGGCACCGTGCGACCACTCAGCAGCCACTGCTCATCGGGCAGGAAGGGGCGACTCCAGGCGGTCACGCCCGGCAACCATTGCGGCAGATAGCCGCAGATCAGATCGGCCTGCTGACCATGCAGCAGCTCATCGATGACGCGCTTGCGCGGGAGCACTCGAAAGTTCGCCTCACGGCCGAGCTTCCCAGCCAAGGCCTGCCCGACATCGAAGTGAATGCCGCCCACCAGGTAGCCCCGTTCGAAGCGCCCCTGTGGCATCTCGGTGCTGTTGTCGACCAGCACATGCAGCGGCGCCCGCGCATGCGCCAGCGCAGCGCACAGCAGCGCCACCGCCTGCACGACAAGCCAACGACATCGGGCCAGTTTCATTGAATTACATCCGCACAATCGGCCTCATGTGCGCATCCTAAGGTAGCGCCTCCACCGCAGACTGACATGTCTCAAATCCAACCACGCCTTGTATCGCTCGCCTGGCCACTATTTCTCGAACTGTGCCTCGGCATCGCGGTGGGCATGCTCGGCACGGCGCTGGCGGCGCGCCTCTCGGACACCGGCGGCGCGGCATTCGCCCTGGCCAACCATGTGGTGGGCATGCTGTTCATCCTGTTCCGCATCATCGGCGCCGGCGTCAGCGTGGTGATCACGCAAAGCCTGGGCGGCCGCCGCCGCGACCAGGCCGATGCCCTGGCCCGCGCCGCGCTCGGCGCCAGCACCTGGATGGGCCTTTTCATCGCGGCGCTGGCCTCGCTGGGCGCCGAGCCGCTCCTGCACCTGCTCAACGCGCCGGCCGAGGTCATACCGCTGGCGCTGCCCCTCTTGCTCGCCCTGGCGCCAGCCCTGCCTCTGGATGCCTGGAACGCCTCGTTGGCCAGCGTGATGCGAGCCCATTTGCGCACCCGCGACACGCTGGCCGTGATCGTCTGCATGCATGCGAGCCATCTGCTGCTGGCCTGGCTGCTGATGCCGCGCATCGGCCTGCCCGGCTTTGCGCTGGCCATGGGGCTGAGCCGCTTGCTGGGCATCGTGCTGCATCTGTGGCTGTGGCGTGCCCGGCTGAATCTGTGGCCGCGCTGGGGCAACTGGTGGCGGCTGCCGCGCGCCGAGCTGGCCGCCATCCTCCACATCGGCCTGCCAGGTGCGGCCGAGAACATCGCGTATCGATTGGCCTTCATGGTCAGCGTCGCGGTGGCTGGCAAGCTTGGCGCCACGGCATTGGCCACGCAGGCTTACACGCAGCAATTGATGTACTTCGTGCTGTTGGCCGGCCTGGCCACCGGCTTTGCGGCCGAGATCGTGGTGGGGCACATGATCGGCGCCGGCAAGCTGCACCAGGCCGACAAGCTGGTGCGCAAGGCCATGGGTCGCGGGCTGCTGCTCAGCTTCTCCGTTGCGCTGTCAGCGGCGCTGGCCGCGCCCTGGCTGTTGCGCATGTTCACCAACGAGCCCGAGATCATCGCCACCGGCTGCACCTTGATGTGGATCACGGTGATCCTGGAGCCGGGCCGCACCTTCAACCTCGTGGTGATCAATGCCTTGCGCGCCGCCGGTGATGCCCGCTATCCGGTGATGGCGGGTGCGAGCTCGATGATCCTTGTGCTGGCAGGCGGCACCTGGCTGCTGGGCCTGCACTGGGGTCTGGTCGGCGTGTGGATTGCGTATGCCCTGGATGAATGGGTGCGCGGCCTCCTGATGTGGCGACGCTGGGCGCGGCTCGACTGGGTGCCGCATGCACGGGCAACGCACAGGCGGCTGCGACGCCAGTAGAAACACCCTGGCTGCCGGCCAGCCAAACCGTATGCTGGGCTGGTCATGACCGTCGCATGAGATCGATGTCGAGCCCGATAGAAGAAATCCGCCTGCGCCTCCTGCGCTCGGCACTGCTCGTCATGCTGATAGGCAGCCTGGCCTTTGCTGTCAGCCTGCTGTCCCTGGGCCACATGCCGAGCAGCCGGCTGCTGGGGCCCGGGCTCATCGCCCTGCTCAGTGCCTACTGCCTGATTCATCTGCATCGGCGCCAGCCGGAGCAAACGCTGGCCGTGCTGGCCTGTGGTGGCTGGGCCATCGCCACCGTGATGGGCTATCGCACCGAGGGCGTGCGCACACCCATCCTGCTCGCCTATCCGATGATCGTGATCTTCGCCGGCTGGCTGCTCGGTGCCCGCTGGGCCAAGGGCTTTGCCGCCGCTTCGGCGCTGGCCCTGATGGGCATGGCCGGCGGCGAGATGCTGGGCTGGTTGAAGCCGATGGCGCCCATCCATCCGGTCTCCCTGATGGTGGCGCAATGCCTGATCCTGGCCGTGGCCACGACGCTGACCCTGAACCTGCTGCGCGTGTTCCAGGAGCGCATGGACGAGGCGCTGCGCCTGGGCCGCCTGGCCGAGCAGAACCTGGCCACGGCACGTACCCGTGAGCTGGAACTGCAGCGCCTGGTGGAGGCCATGCCCTCCCTGATCTGCCAGTTTGATGCCGATTTGCGCTGCGTGCTGGCAAACCCGCATTTCACGCGCTTCTTCGGCGTGGCGACCGAGGAGCTGCCCGGCCGCCCCTTGGAGAGCGTGTTTGGCAGCGCCGCCTTTGAAGACCAGCGCAGCTGTTTTCAGCGCGCATTGGCCGGTGAAAGCCTGCGCAGCCAGGCCCGCTTCGGTGTTGGCGAAGGGCCGAGCGAGCATGTGTTCGAGGTCGCACTGGTGCCGCGGCGCCTGGAAGGCCGCTCGGACGGCGGCTATGCCCTGCTGCACGACGTGACCGAGCGCGAGCGCAGCGCCGAGCGCCTGCGCCAGATGGTCAGCCAGGACGCACTGACCGGCATCGGCAACCGCACCCACCTGATGGACCGCCTGGGCCTGGCGCTCAAGCGCAGCGCGCGCCGGCCCCAATGCTTTGCGCTGATGATGCTGGACCTGGATGGCTTCAAGCAGATCAACGACGCCCATGGTCATGAGCGCGGCGACCAGCTCTTGCAGAGAGTCGCCCGCACGCTGGCCGACACGCTGCGCGCCGACGACACCGTGGCCCGCCTGGGCGGCGACGAGTTCGTGCTGCTGGTCGAAACGCTACGTGGCACCGAGGACGCGACGTTGATCGCAGCCAAGGTGGTGGAGCGCATCGCTGCGCTGTCCACCCCCGATGCACCGATCAGTGCGAGCCTCGGCCTGGCCCTGCATCCGCAACACGGTGATCTGGCAGAAGACCTGATACGCCGCGCCGATGCCGCGCTCTACCGCGCCAAGGCGACTGGACGCAATCAGTGGCGCCTGGCCGAGTAACTGGCCAAAGCACTTGCTGCTGCCCTAGACTGCAGGCCAGCTCTCCGCCTTCACCATGTTCCACGAACAGACGCTGCTGCTGGTTGAAGTCTGCTTCACGCTGCTGACCACGGCGCTGCTCGTCGCTGCGGCCCTCGGCGTGGGCAAGCAGGCCGAGCTGCGGCTGTGGGCTCTGGGCAATGTCGTGGCCTGCCTGGGCCTGGCGCTCGGGGTACAGAGCGGCGTGCCCACCTTCATACATGCGGTGCTCAGCTACGGCTTCATGGGCCTGGGGCAGGCCCTGGTGCTGCGCGGCTTGCGGCTGTACGCGGGGCAAGACCTGTCCCTCAAGAGCCTGGTCGCGATTGCCGCCGCATCGCTGTTGCTGCCTGCCTACTTCACCTGGGTCGAACCCAGCCTGACCGGCCGCCTGGTGGCCAGCGGCCTGGGCTTTGCCGCGCTGGACCTGGCCTGCCTGGTCACGCTGCTGCGCGTGCGAGACCGCACCCGGGCCATGATGTGGGTGGCGGCGACCGGCTTCGGTGTTCTCAGTGCGGCCTTGATCCTGCGGGCGCTCTGGCTGCTCCTGCATGGCGATGCACCGGCCGACCAGGAGCTTGTGGCGAACGGCACGCTCTTCATCATTCCGCTGGCCCAGGTCTGCATCGCCTTCGGCCTGGTGCTGATGATCACGCGCCGCTATGCCGAGGAATTGCGCCGGCTCTCGCTGACCGATCGCCTCACCGGCGCCTACAACCGCGCCGCGCTAAGCACGCTCGGCCTGCGTCTTCTGCAGCGTGCGCGCCGCTCGGGTCGCGGCGTGGCCGTGGCCATGGTCGATGTCGATCACTTCAAGCACATCAACGAGAACTTCGGCCATGCTGCGGGTGACGAAGTGTTGCGCCAACTATCGGCGCTGTTGCTCGCGCAATTGCGGCCGGGCGATCTGGTGGTTCGCTATGGCGGCGAAGAGTTTCTTTTGCTGCTCGATGGCCTCAATGGAACAACCGCCGAACGCGTCTGCGAACGTGTTCGCAAGCTGGTGGTCGAGACACGTATCAATCTGCCTAACGCCGAATTGAACTACACGGTCAGCATCGGCCTGAGCAGCTCGGAGGCCAGCGGCCACGAGCTGGAAAAGCTGATCAATGCGGCCGATTCGGCGCTGCAAAAAGCCAAGGCAGAGGGCCGAAATCGCGTGCTGCTCGGCTAGAGCGACAATCACGCCGCCCGAGATGGTCGGGCGTCATCCCAATGAGACTGTAGACAATGAACAAATCGGAACTGATTGAACACCTGGCCAGCAAGCACGAGATCAGCAAGGCTGAAGCCGGCCGCGTCCTGGAAACCCTGCTGGACGCCATCGTCACCACCGTCAAGAAGGGTGGCGCCGTCACGATCCCCGGCTTCGGCTCGTTCAAGCAGCACGCCCGTGCCGCCCGTACCGGCGTGAACCCGTCGACCGGCGACAAGATCAAGATCGCTGCCGCCAAGCTGCCGAAGTTCACCGCTGGCGCCACCTTCAAGGCCGCCGTGGACCCCAAGGCTGCCGCCCGCAAGGCCGCCAAGGCTCCGGCCGCTGCCGCCAAGAAGCCGGCCGCCAAGGCCAAGAAGTAAGCAGGCCTCCAGCCTGACGTGCAAAGAGGGCCCAGGGGCCCTCTTTGTTCTTTCCGGGCCGAGCGCCGGGCCGCTCCCAAGCCGGCCCGCCATGGGCGATGTGCTTGCCGCTCGAAACGGCAAGCATCCCCGCCCCCTCGGGGGGCCGTCCAAGGTACTCCTCGGACGGGGGGCTCAACCCCTGTCGAAGCGGTCCAGCGCCTTTTCGACCTGGCCGCGCTCATGGTCGCTGAGTCGGCGCGCTGCCTTGCGGTAGCGGCTCAGCACCTCAGAGTCAGCCGGCATCTGCTCGGCCAGCGCCTTCAGGACGGTAGCGAGTTCGAAGTCGGCGCCGATGCGCGGCGTACCCTCCAGGATGGCCAGCGTTGCCGACTTGTCGAGCGGGCCGCGCTCGATCAGTTTCAGCAGTGCTTCGCGCTGATCGAAATCACTGCCGATGCGCGTGGCCGATTGCACATAGCTCTCAACCTGCGTCGCCATGTCCAGGTGCGGTGCGATGCTTTGCAGCGCCGTGCGACGGTCGAAGTCCGAGCCCAGCAGGCTGCTGGCCTGCAGCGCAGCATCCAGCGTGCTCTTGCCCAGGGGCTTGCGCTCCATGAGGTGCTCGATGGCGGTGCGGCGGTCGAAGTCCGAACCCATGGCCTTCATCACCTTGACCCAGCCCTGCAGCACCTCGGCCTCGTCGGCCTGCTGCGAAGCCAGCGCTTCCAGCACATTGCGGCGGTCGAAGTCGCTGCCGATGCGTGCGGTCGTGCGCAGCAGGCTCACCTGCTGTGCGGCGGGCAAGGTCTGGTGTTCGACCATGGCGACCAAAGCGGTGCGGCGGTCGAAGTCGGAGCCCATGCCGTCCACCGCAGCGAGCACACGCTCGATGGCGGGTGGCGGCAGGTCGCCGACATCGCGCAGGTTCAGCAGTGCTTCAACACGGGCGCGACGGTGGAAGTCGCTGCGCGGCTTCTCGATGTCGGCCAGCACGGCATCGACGCCGCCCTTGGCATGGAGCTTCTTCACCCGCTCGTCGGCGCTGACCATGACGTCGGCCATGTGGCGGACCATGGTCTTCAGCCATTCGCTGCCCACGGCATCGAGCTGCTGGGCCTTGCCATCGACGCTGTAGCTCTTCTTCAGCGCGCCGCCGGGCTGGCTCTCGATCAGCACCTCGCGATGGACGCCGCCACGCTTCTCGCTGATCCGTACCGTGCCCGCGAGGCCGATGATCTCGTCTTCGGCCTCGTTGAAATGCAGATCGCCACCGCGTACGTTGACGCGGGTGGAGCCATTCTGATCGTTGGTAACGATGCGGGTACCCTTGTGGAAGCTGACGCCGTCCTGCAGCTCGAGCACCCAGTCGGCATCGATCTTGCCCAGCACCACGGCCGGAACCGCCACCGCGCCAAACAGCGCAGCGAGCACGCCGCCTAGCGCCAGCCAGCGCCATTTGAATTTCTTGGCCACCAGGCCTTCCTTGCCTTCTTCCATGGGGGTCTCCTCCATCAGTGAACGGATGCGCTGCAGGAGCGCCGAATCGGGCCTGGCCATTGCCGCTGCCAGACGCGGCGCGCTGCCGCGGCGCTGGACGATCTGCTCGGCGCAGGCATAGAGACTTTCGGCCAGCGCCTGGGGCTGGCCCGAGGCCTGGGCAGCCCAACGGTCGCAGGCCAGCTCGGCCAGCGCATCGAGCCGGCGCAAGGCCAGGTGATTGAGCGGCTGCAGCCAGCCCAGGGCCGCCGCCCATTGGCCTGCCAGGCGCCAGGCCGGGTCGCGACGCAAGAGGTGGGCGATCTCGTGCGCCAGCACCGCCTCGCACTGGCCGGCATCGAGCTTGACTGCCAGCCAGCGCGGCAGGCAGATCGCGCCACCCGGCGCCACCAGCGGGCTGTGCCAGCCTTCGCTCATGCGCAGCGTAGGCGTGGGCAGGCCAGCCAGACCGGCCAGGCGTTGCGCAGCCTGCTGCCAGCTAGGCTCGCCGGCCGGGCTCAGCCGCCGCACGCGCCAGCGCAGCGCCGCAAGTCGCAGGCCCAGCAGAATCAAACTGCCCAAGGACACGATGGCCCATGCCACGGTCAGGGCGCCGGCGGCATTGCTGAACGAAGCGCCGAGGGCCACGTCTTGCCGGCTGACGGGCTCAGGCACAGGTGTGTGTGCGGCGCTCTCCACGGCGGTGGGCACGGCCCCTGGCGCAAGCTTCGCATCGACCACAGGGCTTGCTGTCGGTGGCATCTCGTCGGCTGCATCGACCGCAGGCTCCACCGCTGCCAGCACCAGGCCAACGCTGCGCTGCTCCTCCGAGCGACGGACCTCGGCCGGCAACTGCTCGAAGGCGGCCATCAGCGGCGGCGCCAATGCCTGGGCGGTGGCGCTGAGCAGGCCGCCGAACAGGGCAATCCGCCACATCAGTTCGCGCACGGTCAGCGAACGCTGCAAGGCGGGATGGCGTTCCAGCAGCATCGCGCCGCCAAGCAGCGCCGTGCTGTGCAGGAGATAGTTGAGCAGCCAGCCGGCCAGTGCTTCAAGCATGACGACCTCCGCGGCGAGCCAGCAGGGCCCGCATCTTGGCCAGATCGTCCTCGCCGATCTCGCCTTCGCTGAGCAGATGGCTCATCAGCCGGCTGGGCTCACCCTGGAAAAGATTGCTCAGGAGGCCGGACACCATGGAGCGCTGGACCTCGGGTTCATCCACCGCCGCGCGGTAGCGCAGCTGGCGGCCGTCGCGGCTGGCGCTGATCATGCCCCGCTTCTCCAACCGGGTCAGCAGCGTGGCCACCGTCGTGTGCGCCAGCGCGCGGCCCGCTTCATGCAGGGCTTCCACCACTTCGGCCGTACTCGCTTCGCCGCGCTCCCACAGCACGCGCATCAGCGCCAGCTGCAGCTCGCTGAGGGCCAGGTCATTGCTCTTTTCTTCGTCCATGGGTCTCTTCTACAGATGTAGTACTACAAATGTAGAAGAGATTCGGCACGCTGCACAAGTGACTTACGGCAGGGTCCCCAAAAAATCAGGCGCGAGCCAGCCAGGCCAGCCACAGCGCGGTCAGGGCCAGGCTGGCCAGCGTCACCGGCAACCCGGTGCGCGCATGGCGGCGCCAGTCGATCAGGACGCCGGCGCGGCGCGCCGCATCGACCACGATGATGTTGGCAATCGAGCCGACGATCAGCAGGTTGCCGGCCAGCGTGCTGACCAGGGCCAGTGTCGGCCCGGCCGTGGGCGCCGCTGTTGCTGCAGTTGCCCCAGGCAGCAAGAGCATCACCGCCGGCACGTTGGAGACGAGATTGGACAGCGCGAGCGTCGCACCGAACAGGGGCCATGTCTGGCCGAGGTCCAGGCCCTGGGCCAGCAGCCAGTTGATCGCGGCCTTGGTCATGCCCGTGTGTTCCAGCGCTGCGTTGACGACGAACAATCCCATGAACAGGACCAGCAGCTCCCAGTCGATCAGGCCCATCACCTTGCTGGAATGGAAGCGCTGGCTCAGCAGCAGATAGCCGGCGCCGACCAGGGCGGCCACGTCGCGCGGCCAGGAGGTCAACAGAAAGATCGCAACCAGCACGCCCGCCACGATCAGGCCCTTGGCGGTCTGCCAGGCATCGAAAGGTGGTTCGTCAGGCACCGGCGCCTCCTGCACCGCCGCCGGCGCGCCATGGCGCATCTGCCAGGCCAGCAGGGCCCACAAGGCCAGCAGGCCGGCCAGTACCGGCGGCAACGCCTGCAGGCTGTACGCGCCAAAGGGCAGCTTCAGCACCTCGCCGATCAGCATGTTCTGCGGATTGCCAATCAGGGTCAGCGCCGAGCCGACATTGCTGGCGCAGGCCAGGCCCAGCAGGAAGGGAATCGGGTCGAGCCGGCGGCGCAGGCAGGCCTCCAGCAGGAGCGGCGCCATGGCCAGGCAGACGATGTCGTTGGAAAACACCGCCGATAGCAAGGCGGAAGCAGCGATCACCACGCCCATCAGGCCCACGGGGGCCAGGGGCAGCGCAGCGATGCGGCGTGTCACGGCGCCATAGAAGCCGCCAAGCCGCATCTGCGCCGAGATCACCATGAAGGAGAACAGCAGCAGGATGGTCGGCAGGTGGATGGCCTGGGCCGCCGCCTCGGGTGTCATGACGCCGGCGCCGACGATGGCAATGGCGCCCAGCAGCGCCACGCCGGTGCGATCCAGTTGCAGGCGCGGCAGGCCACCGAGGATCATGCCCAGGTAGACGATGCCGAACACGCTCAGCACCACAAGATCGGAAACAGCAAGGTCGTGCATGCGGAATGAGGGGCAGGTCTTGTCCCTGAAAGGCAGTAGTCGCGGGCCACATTGTCAGCGCCAGGTCGGCCAATCCTGCTAGGCTTTGTCTCGATGAATACGGTTCCAGCCCATATCGCCATCGTCGACGACGAATCCGATATCACCCAGCTGCTGGGCAATTACCTGCAGGCGCATGGGTTTCGGGTCACCGCACTGCACGACGGTCATGCCTTGATGTTGCTGATGAAGGCCGACCCGCCCGCCCTGGTGCTCCTGGACCTGGGCCTGCCCGGCGAGGACGGTTTCTCGATTGCCCGCCAGTTGCGCGAGCACTGGTGCTGCGGCCTGGTGATCGTGACCGGCCGCGGCGACGCCATCGACAAGGTGGTCGGTCTGGAGGTCGGTGCCGACGACTATGTGACCAAGCCCTTCGACCTGCGCGAACTGTTGGCCCGCATCAAAGCGGTACTGCGCCGGCTGCAGCCGCTCGCCGCGGCGGCCGCGCTGCAGCCTGG
Source organism: Paucibacter sp. JuS9 (assembly GCF_044043925.2). NCBI lineage: Bacteria > Pseudomonadati > Pseudomonadota > Betaproteobacteria > Burkholderiales > Sphaerotilaceae > Roseateles > Paucibacter sp. JuS9. The sequence goes on along the minus strand of NZ_CP194172.1, from coordinate 188,979 downwards.
TGGCGAGCAGCTGTGCTTCTCTGGCTGGAACCTTGACGTGGGTGCGCGCCGCCTGCTCTCGCCGACCGGCCAGGAAGTGGCGCTCACCAGCGGCGAGTTCGACCTGCTGGTGGCCTTTGCCCGGCATCCGGGCCGGGTGCTTTCGCGCGATTTTCTGATGGAGCACACGCGCGGCCGCGAGGCCGGCCCCTTTGACCGCACGATCGACGTGCAGGTCGGCCGCCTGCGCAAGAAGCTGGAAACCGATGTCGACAACCCGCAGCTGATCAAGTCGGTTCGGGGTGCCGGCTACATCCTCGTGCCCGCGGTGAGCCCATCGACATGAGGCCGGACGGCGAAACCCCGGCGCTGCCGACGGGTCTGGATCCGTCCACAGTGTTCCGCTCGCTGTTCCAGGCCTTTCCCGATGCGCTGCTGCTGGTCGACAAGGCGGGCCACATCGTGCTTTGCAATGAGGCGGCCTCGAACCTGCTTGGCTACACGGTGGACGAGCTGCACGGCCTGACCGTCGATGCGCTGGTGCCCGACGCGATCCGCCCCCGCCATGCCGAGTACCGCAAGGCCTATGGTGAAGCGCCGCGCGCGCGCCCCATGGGCACGCAGATGGAGCTGGTGGCCAGGCGCAGCGACAGCTCGGAAGTGATGGTCGAGATCGCACTGAGCCCGCTGCCGCAGCAGGGCCTGGTGGTGGCGGCAATCCGCGATGTCGGCAGCTATCCGCGCGTCAAGAAAGCGCTGCAGCGTGCCCGCTACAGCGAGCATCTGGCGCAACTGGGCCGCCTGGCGATCGATACGCGGGACCCGGAGGTGCTGCTGACGAGGGTCAGCACCATCGCGGCCGAAGCCTTGCAGGTGGAGCTGGCGGCAGTCTTCCTGCTGGAGCCGGACCGCAAGCAGATCCGCCTGGCCAGCGGCTTCGGCCTCCTGCCGGCCGAGCCGCTGGGCACGCTGCTGCCCAACCGACCGGACACGCCCCCAGGCTACCTGGCCGCCACCGGCACGCCGGTGGTGGTGGCCGACTACGCCACAGAGCAGCGCTTCGCCGTGCCCCAGGCCTATCTTGACGCTGGCCTGCGCAGCGCGCTGGCGGTGCCACTGGCGGAGCGCGGCCGCATCATCGGTGCGTTGACCGTGCGCTCGCGGCGCAGCCAGCGCTTTGGAGACGACGAGGTGCACTTCCTCGAGTCGCTGGCCAATCTGCTGACCAGCAGCCTGCAGCGCGCCAAGACCGAGGAGGCGCTCAACCATGCACAGCGCCTGGAGAGCGTTGGCCAGCTGACCGGCGGCATCGCCCACGATTTCAACAATCTGCTGACCGTCATCCAGGGCAATCTTCAAGTGCTGGAAGACTTGCCTGGGCTTGACGCGTCATCGCCAGCAAAGCCGCTGCTGGCCGCGGCCACGCGGGCCAGCCGGCGTGCTGCCGAACTCACGGCCAAGTTGCTGACCTTCGCGCGCCGCCAGGTGCTGCAGCCGGAGCCGGTGGACCTGCATGCGCTGCTCAATTCCTTGGCCGGCATGCTCCGCCGCACGCTCGACCAGCGCATTGCCATCACGGTCGAGGTGGGCGAGGACTGCCCCCTGGTGCTCGCCGACCCGGCGCAGCTGGAATCGGCACTGCTCAATATCGCGATCAATGCCCGCGACGCGATGCCCGAGGGTGGTTGGCTGCAGTTCCGCGCCAGCGCCTGCGCCAGCCTGCCGGATCGGCTGCGCACCGAGCTCGAAGACCCCAGTGCCGCCGTAGATCGCTTCGTCCAGATCACCATCACCGACAGCGGTCAGGGCATGCCCGAGGCCGTGCGCGAGCGTGCTTTCGAGCCCTTCTTCACCACCAAGGCCGCCGGCCGCGGTACGGGCCTGGGCCTGGCCACCGTCTATGGCTTCGTCAAGCAGTCCAAGGGCGCGATCGCGATCAGCAGCGCGCAGGGCATGGGCACAACCCTGACGCTCTACATCCCTCAACCCTGGACGGCGGCCCGCGAAAGCGAGGACAAACCGGATGTCGCGCCGCTGCGTGCCGGCATACGCGTGCTGCTGGTGGAAGACGACACCGAGGTGCGCCACATCGTGCGGACTTTTCTGCTGGGGCTGGCCTGCATCGTGGAGTCGGCCGCCAGCGCCGAGCAGGCCTTGCAAGTACTGGATCCGCCGACGGGCGAGCCACCGCACTTTGACCTGTTGCTCAGCGACATTGCCCTCGGGCCGGGCATGCGGGGCACCGAGCTGGCGGCACGCGCCCAGGCCAGCCGCCCGGGCATGGCCGTGCTGCTGATGTCAGGCTTTTCATCCGAGCTGCTGGACGCCGACCGCGATTCGCCACCTGGCTGGGAGCTCTTGCGCAAGCCCTATGGCCGCGAAGAGCTGGCCGCGGCCATGGCCAGGCTGCTCAGCAACTGACTGAAACGGCTGGGCTTACTGCAGCAGCGCAGGGGCCGGTGTCATACCGCCCTGGATGAAGGTGCGCAGTGCATCGACCTCGGGGATCAGGATGTCGCGACGACCGCCCTCGGCGAACTCGATCAAGCCGGCCTTGGCCAAGCGCGAAAGCGCACGGCTCACCGTTTCCAGCGTCATGCCCAGGTAGTTGCCGATTTCGGCACGGGTCATGCGCAGCTTGATCTGGTCGGTGCGCAGGCCGCGCTTGGCCAGTGAGTCGGCCCAGTAGCGCAGGAAGTCGGCCACGCGGGCGTCGGCCGGCAGGGTGCAGACCGACATCAGCGAGTCGCGGTCGTTGGCTATCTCGCGGCTCATCGCCTGGTGCAGCAGGTTCAGGAGCACAGGACGACGCAGGCTCGCCTCGAGCAGCGCGTCATAGCGGATCGCCCAGACCTCGCCGGTGTCGATGGCGATGGCATCACAGCTGTAGCGCTGGTTGGCAATGCCGTCAAAGCCCAGCCAATCGCCGCGGAACTTCAGCCCCACCACCTGCTCGCGGCCATCACTGGACAGACTGATGATCTTCACGAAGCCGGAGTTCATCAGGTACAGGCAGTCGAAACGCTGGCCGGCCTGGCAGATCACGTCACCGGCACGCACCATCAAGCGCTGCGGCACCAGGCAGTCGCTGACCAAGGCCAGCGCATCGGCAATCTGCTGGCTGCTGCTCAGCTGCGCGCGCTGCTCGGAGTTCCGGTGCTGTGCTTGCCCCTGCAGCGAGCCGGCATTGGCCGCCTCGTTCTTGCGGAGAAGGATGGGAGTGGCGGTGGTCAGCATGGGCGTCCTGCGGGTCTGTGTTTGATGAGCCCATGCTAGGGAGCCTCGGCCAACCGCATGACAACCGACAAGACCGATTTGAAGCAGTCGGCAAGCGCTGCGTAAACAGTTGGTAACAGCGGGCTGGGCGCCCTGGGTACTTGAGACAAGCGTTCGGCTTGTTGATCCCGGTCAACGGTCGCCACCTGCGCCTGATTAGCATCGCCGCTGGCTGCTTGAACTCTGTTCAGACACCTTGCCCCATGCCCACCCCTTACCAGGCCACGCTCATTGCTACCGAACTCGCCGCCCTGCTCGACACCGCCAAGGCGTTGCAATCTGCAGGCATGGCCAGCCACGGGCGCAGCCTGCTGCGCAACAAGAACATCGGCCTGCTGACTGAGCATCCGGACGGCGCGGCCGCAACGCGCTTCATCGACGCCGCCCAGGAACTTGGCGCCCAGGTCTCGCTGATCCGACCGCAGCACGCCGGCCTGTTCTGCCCGTCGACCACGCTGGCCACCACCCGCATGCTGGGCCGGCTCTATGACGCCATCGAATGCCAGGACCTGCCGCCCGAACTGCTGCGGCAATTGCAGCTGCAATGCGGCACCCCGGTGCTGGACAGCCAGTCCAGCCTGGCCACCTGTCCGCCGGACTGGGTTGATAAATTGCCGGTGACCGAACAGGCCGCCCGCGAGCGCCTGCTGGTGCAGGCACTCCTCATGCGCGCGCTGAGCAGCTGAGCACGGGCGAAAAAAAGCCTCCCAACGGGAGGCCTGACTCATTGAGTGGCGGTGCTTACAGCGCGCCGCCGAGGTCGGCTTGGACCAGGTCCTTCAGTTGGACGATCAGGGCGACGGCCGACAGGGCCAGGGTGATGATCAGCAGTTCCATTCTTCTATCTCCTCTTTGCGTTTGCGAATGCTGTCATTCTAGGGAAATTACCTAGTCATTGCGGGTTAACCCTATTCATTTTGTGCATAACGCCATGTGCGGGATCCGAACGAGCATCTTTCGGATCCGCATCACTGGGCAAATCCTTTCCACGCCGTCAGGCATGGGCGGGCTCTTGAAAGCCCATCTCCGACCCCTATAATCCGATTGCTAGCACTCAACAATCAAGAGTGCTAACGATCCGCCCCGGCCTCTGGGCCCTGGCGGATCTCCATTTTCAAAGCCCGAGAAATCCTCAAGGAGATGTGATGAATCTGCGTCCTCTGCACGATCGCGTGATCGTTAAGCGCCTGGAACAAGAAACCAAGACTGCCTCGGGCATCTTCATCCCCGACGCCGCCGCTGAAAAGCCGGACCAGGGTGAAGTGCTCGCCGTCGGTACCGGCAAGCGCAACGACCGTGGCGACCTGATCGCCATGAACGTCAAGGTCGGCGACCGCGTGCTGTTCGGCAAGTACTCGGGCCAGACCGTCAAGGTCGATGGCGACGAGCTGCTGGTGATGCGTGAAGAAGACCTGTTTGCAGTGGTGGAAAAGTAAATCGCCCACGGCGATTTACTTTCGTCGAGGCTAACTTCGCTTGCGAAGTTAAGGCCCAAGGGGCCGGCCGGAGACAAAAGTCCGTAGCAACAGCAACACCCACTTTTTAAGAATTCGGAGAAATACACATGGCAGCAAAAGACGTGATCTTTGGCGGCGAAGCTCGTGCTCGCATGGTTGAAGGCGTGAACATCCTGGCCAATGCGGTCAAGGTGACCCTGGGCCCCAAGGGCCGCAATGTGGTGCTGGAGCGCTCGTTCGGCGCCCCCACGGTGACCAAGGACGGCGTGTCGGTCGCCAAGGAAATCGAGCTCAAGGACAAGCTGCAGAACATGGGCGCGCAGATGGTCAAGGAAGTCGCTTCCAAGACGTCTGACAACGCCGGTGACGGCACCACGACCGCGACGGTCCTGGCCCAGGCCATCGTGCGCGAAGGCATGAAGTACGTGGCCGCCGGCATGAACCCGATGGACCTGAAGCGCGGCATCGACAAGGCCGTGACGGCCCTGGTCGCCGAGCTGAAGAAGGCTTCGAAGGCCACCACCACCTCCAAGGAAATCGCTCAAGTCGGCACGATCTCGGCCAACAGCGATGCCGACGTCGGCCAGATCATTGCCTCGGCAATGGACAAGGTGGGCAAGGAAGGCGTGATCACCGTTGAAGACGGCAAGAGCCTGAACAACGAGCTGGACGTCGTCGAAGGCATGCAGTTCGACCGCGGCTACCTGTCTCCCTACTTCATCAACAACCCCGAGAAGCAAGCCGCACTGCTGGACAACCCGTTTGTCCTGCTGTACGACAAGAAGATCTCGAACATCCGCGACCTGCTGCCCACGCTGGAGCAAGTGGCCAAGTCGGGCCGTCCGCTGCTGATCATTGCCGAAGAAGTCGAAGGCGAAGCGCTGGCGACCCTGGTGGTCAACACGATCCGCGGCATCCTGAAGGTCGTGGCCGTCAAGGCGCCGGGCTTCGGCGACCGTCGCAAGGCCATGCTGGAAGACATCGCCATCCTGACCGGCGGCAAGGTCATCGCCGAAGAAGTCGGCCTGACGCTGGAGAAGGTCACGCTGGCTGACCTGGGCCAGGCCAAGCGCGTCGAAGTGGGCAAGGAAAACACCACCATCATCGATGGCATGGGTGCTGCTGCCGACATCGAAGCCCGCGTCAAGCAAGTGCGCATCCAGATCGAGGAAGCCACCAGCGACTACGACCGCGAGAAGCTGCAAGAGCGCGTGGCCAAGCTGGCCGGCGGTGTTGCCGTGATCAAGGTCGGCGCTGCCACCGAAGTCGAAATGAAGGAAAAGAAGGCTCGCGTGGAAGACGCGCTGCACGCCACCCGCGCTGCGGTGGAAGAAGGCATCGTGGCCGGTGGTGGCGTGGCTCTGCTGCGCGCCAAGCAAGCTGCTGGCGTCATCAAGGGCGACAACGCCGACCAAGACGCCGGCATCAAGCTGGTCTTGAAGGCCATCGAAGCCCCGCTGCGCGAAATCGTCTACAACGCCGGTGGCGAAGCCTCCGTCGTCGTGAACGCCGTGCTGGCCGGTTCGGGCAACTACGGCTTCAATGCCGCCAACGACACCTATGGCGACATGATCGAAATGGGCATCCTGGACCCGACCAAGGTGACACGCACTGCCCTGCAGAACGCCGCTTCGGTTTCTTCGCTGATGCTGACGACCGAGTGCATGGTCGCCGAGTCGCCGAAGGAAGAAGCAGCCGGCGGCGGCATGCCTGGTGGCATGGGCGGCATGGGTGGCATGGGCATGGACATGTAAGAACGAGCCTGCCCTTCGAGGGCAAGTTCAGAAAGGGCCGCAGCAATGCGGCCCTTTTTCATTGCCCTGTTACCGATGAAAAAAGCGGTGATTTTTCATGGTCTGTTGCCCGGACCATCCACCCTCAGGGGGGGGCCGCGCAGAGTCAGCATTTGCGTGGGTTGCCAATTCATAATGCGGCATCCGTCAAAGTCACGACATGCCACAAGCCCCTACCCTGCAAACCCTGGTCGACGACACCATCGCCGCCCTGCCGATGCTTGCGCGCTCGGTCCAGGATGCGATCCAGGACGAGTTGGAACGCCGCCCCCAACATTTCATGCTGCTGGAAGGCTGGCGCCGCCAGCGTGGCCGCTTCGCCACCAATCTGGAGGCGGTACTGCAGCCGATGCTGCAGATCGCCAGGCGTGGCCAGGACCCGCTGCGCCGTGGCGCGGCGGTGTCGCTCGACACATTGAGCCTGGTTGACGAACACCAGGCGCTGCAGGATGTTGCCATCGCCCACCTGATCGCATCGGTGGAAGAGCAATGCAAGCCCGAGCTGCATCAGCTGGGCAATTTCTTTGCTGCCCTGCGCGGCCAAAGCGCCCACCGCAAAGACGACAACCCGCTGCGCCCGGCCCTGTTCGCCCAGGCCATGTACGACGCGCTGGTCGACACCAACCTGGATTCCGAAGGGCGCTACGCAATGCTCAAGGTGGCGGCCGGCCCGCTCACCGAAACGCTGCAGCACCACTACGCCGCGCTTTGCAGCCAGTTGCAGGCGGCACACCTGAGCCAGATGGTGTCGAGCTACGGTTCGGGCACGGGCGGCCAGGACCCGCGCCTGCGCAATCTCTCGGAAGCCGCGAAAGCACAGGCGGCCAAGCTCAGCCCCGCGACGCTGGACAGCCTGGCCAAGCGGGTGGACGAAGTGAACAGCCGGCCACAGAAGCTCGCGAGCAAGCCCGAGCTGCCACCGGCGCCCAGTGGCATCAATTTCAGCCCGGCAGCCGCCGGCGGTACCGGCGACCTGCTGACGCGGCTGTACGACCAGATCCTGGCCGACCCGCGCCTGTTGCCGCCGGTCAAGGCCTTGCTGGCGCGTTTGCAGATTCCGGTCGTGCGCCTGGCCCGCATCGACCCCAGCCTGATGCGCCGCCAGGAGCATCCGACCTGGCAACTGCTCAACCGTGTCGCCTCGCATGGCATGGGTTTCGACAACCCGAACGACGAGCGCCTGCAGCAGTTCCTGCAGTTCATGGAGACGCGCCTGTCCATGCTTGTGGCCACACCTTCGCCCAGCGCCCAGCTGTTCCAGCAGGTGCTGATCCAGGTGGAAGAGCACATCGGTTCGCAGGCACGCCAGCGCAGTGAACGCAGCGCCACGGCGCTGGCCGCGCTGGAGCGCGAACAGATGCGTGACCAGTGGGCGACGGTGCTGCGCGAGCAGGTCGGCGACCAGATGATCGACGCGCCGGTCACTCCGGCGCTGCGCAGCTTCCTCAGGGGCACCTGGGTCGACGTGATCGTGCAGGCCATGGTGCTGCATGGCCGCGATGCGGCCGAGGCGCATGCCCACATCGACACGGTGGACGAACTGCTCGCCAGCCTGGAGCCGTGCAAGACGCCGGCCGAGGTGACACGCCTGCGCGGCCGCCTGCCAGCGCTGATGCAAAGGCTGGAGCAAGGCTTCAACTCCATCGCCTTGCCCGCCAGCAAATCGCAGGCCCTGATCCACGAACTGGCACAGATGCACCAACGCGTGCTGCAAGGCCAGCCGGCCGTACCCCCGGTGTCGGCGCTGCGCGCTGTCGACAAGCGCGAACTGAGCCCCGAAGACCTGCTGCAACAGTTGCTCAGCGAGCGCGAATCGCAGATGCCCTCGCGCTGGGCCCATGACCAGGTGGACCGAGGCCAGTTGCCCACGGTGCCGACCCAGCTCTACGACGAGAACGACAGCCCCGAATCCCGCGCCGCGCTGGCGGCCTGGGTTGACGGTCTGGAAGTGGGCCAGTGGTACCACCTGTTCATCCAGAGCCAGTGGCTGACAGCCCAGATCGCCTGGGTCAGCGAGAGCCGCCAGTTCTTCCTCTTCGTCGGCCAGGATGCGGAAGACCGCCATTCCCTGACCCGCGGTGCGCTCGAGAAGCTCCTGGCCAACGGCCTGATCACGTCGCTGGCCGAGGACACCTTGGTGCAGCGCGCGGTCGACACGCTGATGCAGGACCTCGACGCCTGATGAGGCTTGCGGTCGGCTTCGTCGGCTTGGTGCTGCTGGCGCTCGCCGGCACAGCCATGGCAGCACCGACCGATGTGCCCCAGCCCCCGCCAGCGCGGCCCAAGCTGGGCCTGGTGCTCTCGGGTGGTGGCGCGCGCGGCCTGGCCCATGTGGGGGTGCTCAAGGTGCTGGAGCGCGAGCGCATTCCGGTCGACCTGATTGCCGGCACCTCGATGGGCTCCATCATCGGCGGCCTCTACGCCAGCGGCATGACTGCCGCCGAGCTGGAGCGCGAGCTGTTGCAGATCAATTGGGGGCGCGTTTTTGCGGCGCGCGTGGAGCGCCAGCAGCTGTCGCAGCGCCGCAAGGAAGAGGACTTCGAGTTTTCGGCCGCACTGGAGCTCGGCCTGCGTGATGGCGAGTTGCGGGCGCCGCAAGGCACCCTGTCCAGCCGCGGCCTGGAAGCCCTGCTGCGGCGCCTGACCTTGCCGGTGCGCATGGTGCAGGAGTTCGACAAGCTGCCCATTCCCTTCCGCGCGGTCGCCACCAATATGGAAGATGGCCAGCAGGTCGTCGTTGGCAATGGCGACCTGGCGCTGGCCATGCGCTCCAGCATGAGCGTGCCCGGCGTGTTCGCGCCTATCGAATGGAATGAGCGCATCCTGGGCGACGGCGGCCTGGTGAACAACCTGCCGGTCGACATTGCCCGCCGCATGGGCGCCGAGCAGCTGATCGCGGTCAACGTCGGCACGCCGCTGTCGGCGCGCTCGTCCCTGGGTTCGATGGTCGGACTGACCGGCCAGATGATCAACATCCTGACCGAGCAGAACGTCCAGCGCAGCCTGGCCAGCCTCTGGAACGAGGACATCCTGATCACGCCAAACCTTGGCAAGCTGACGTCGGCCGACTTCGAGCGCGGCCGCGACTTCATCACCCAGGGCGAGGCAGCCGCCGAGGCCTTGCTGCCGCGGCTGCGCGAGCTGGCCCTGCCCGAGGCCGAATACAAGCGCTGGCGCAAGGCGCACCTTTCACACAACCCCGCCGCGCCTTCGCTGGAAGCGGTGGCTTTCGAGGGCAGCGACAACACCAACCCGGAGCGCTTCAAGGCCCAGCTCGAATCGCAAGCTGGCCAGAACTTCGACCCCGCCCGGGCCGAGCGAGAACACCCGAAAGCTCGCGTCCACGGGCGACTATGTGCGGGTGGACTATCACGTTGAGCAACGTGCCGAAGGCGACACGCTGGTGTTCCTCATGGAAGACAAGCCCTGGGGCCCGAACTACTTCCGCGTCGGCCTGGATCTCAGCACCGACTTCGCCGGCGAGAGCTCATTCAACCTGCGCCTCAGCCACAACCGCCACTGGCTCACCGACCACGGCACCGAGTGGCGCAATCAGCTGAGCGTGGGCCAGACGCCGCGCTTCTACAGCGAGCTCTACCACCCGCTGATCCAGAAGCTCGGCACCTCGGAAGACTGGTTCGTCTCCGCCTGGACCGAGCTGGAACGGCGCCAGATCAACATCTACGAGCCCGAGTCCGGCAAGGGCCTGGCGCGGCTGGCGCGCGTGTCCGGCCAGCTGGGCTTCGATCTCGGCCAACCCTGGGGGCGCATCGGCGAGGTGCGCCTGGGCCTCACCCACCAGCGCTGGCGCATCACGCCCAAGCTGCTGACCGTCGACGTGGGCGACCAGCTCAACCAGACCTGGAGCGAAACCGGCGTGCGGCTGAAGACCGTGATCGACCAGCTCGACTTTGCCAACTTCCCACAGCGCGGCTACCGCCTGGTGGCCGAGGCGATCAGCGGACTGCAGTCGGGCACCAACACGCGGCGCCAGCATTTCAGCCGCTTCGAGCTGCAAGGCACGGCCGCCGGCAGCATCGGCGCGCATACGCTGAACCTGCATGCGCGCCTCTTGCAGGCCAATCAGCCGACCGATTCGACCCAGGGCCCTTACACGCTGGGCGGCTTTCAGCAGCTCTCGGGCTATCAGCAGGGCCAGCTCTTCGGCAATACGCTGGCTTTCGGACGCGCTACCTACTACCTGCGCCTTCGCGAAGCACCGGTGCTGACCCGCGGCTTCTTCATCGGCGGCTCGCTGGAAGCCGGCAATGCCTGGGACCAGCGCCGCGACGCGAGCTTCAAGGACCTGCGCTACGCAGCCAGCGCCTTCATTGGCGCGGATACCGGCTTTGGCCCGCTTTATCTGGCACTCGGCCACGCGCCGCGTGGCGGCACGACCGTCTATCTGTTCATCGGCCGGCCGTAACTGCTCACCCCCGAGGCGCTGCGCGCCTCCCCCTCAAGGGGGCGCTCCCGATGGCCCGGCAAAGCCGGATCCATGGGCGCCGCTTGGCTCGGCCGCTCAGACGCCATCAAATTGACCCCATGCAAACACTCCGCTGTATCAACGTTGCCACCAAGGCCGGCTGTTCATGGACGATCCAGTGCCCGGCACCCGGCACCCGGTGCAGATCCAGCAGAGGCACAAACTGCTCGAGGCCATCAACCATCGCTGCAGGCAAGGCCTTGTCCTCCAGGCCCCAGATCACCGTGGTCGGCACTTTCACGGTGACGAACTCGGGCGCGAATTTCAGCGCCATCGCGCCGGGGTCGCTCTCCGTGGGTGGACGCATCGGCGAGGCGCGGTAGTAGTTCAAGGGGCCGGTCAGGCCGTGATTCCAGACCTCGCGATAGCGTTCTTTCAGCGCGTCGGTCAGCCAGGGCTGGCCGCCGTGGTCGGTGAAGAAGGGCCAGAGCTGGGCGTAATCGTCGGCCGCCAGCTCTTGCTCCATCTGCGGTTCGCACAGCCGGTTCATGTAGGCGCTCGCCTGGCGCTGCGATTCGCTTTGCTGCAACTCGCGCAGAAAGGTGCCGGGATGCGGTGAATTGACGATGACCAGGCGCCGCATCAGCTCGGGCTTCTGCACCGCCAGGTTCCAGCCGACGGCGCCACCCCAGTCGTGGGCCACGAGCGCTGCCAAAGGGCCCTCGCCCGTGGCGGCGATCAGGGCGGCCACATCGGCCATCAAATGCTTGGCGCGGTAGGCCTCGACTTCGACCGGCGCGCTGGAGCGCTCATAGCCGCGCAGGTTCGGGGCGATACAACGGAAGTGCGGAGACAGCGCCTCCATCACCTCGTCCCACACGAAGGCCGCCTCCGGGAATCCATGCAGGAACACGAGTCGCGGCAGGTGCGCGCCACCAGCGGCGCGGCAAGACAACGTAATGCCGTGAGGCAAGGCCAGGTCGAAACGTTCAATGCTCATGGGCATTGAGTATGGGCAGCGGCCGCTGCCCGGCCTGTCAGGCGGGCGACACCGCGGGCTCGTCGCCCTCGCCACCCTTGTTCTCTTCGTCGGCGCCGGCAGCCATCTGCTCGGTCACTTCGACCTCGGGCGCCTGCACATGGGCCTGCACCCATTCGTGCAGGATGTGGGCCACGTCGGCCACGCCCTGCTTCTTGAGCGCCGAAAACAGCGTGACCGACACGTCCGATGCTTCGGTGGCCAGCTCGCCCAGCTCGTCTTGCGCCTTGCGCAGGGCGACATCGGACTCCTGACGGTTCAGTTTGTCGGATTTAGTCAACAGCACCAGCAGCTTGACCTCGCCACTGGCCACGCGGCGCTGCACGAACTGCAGGAGCTGCTTGTCCAGGTCGGTCAGGCCCAGGCGCGAATCGACCATCAGGACCACGCCCGACAGGCTGCGGCGTACGTCCAGGTAGTCGGCCATGACCTTCTGCCAGCGCAGCTTGGCGGCCTTGGCCACGGCGGCATAGCCGTAGCCGGGCAGGTCGGCGAACAGGGCGTTGGGCGCGTCCTTGGGCCCCAGGTGGAACAGGTTGATGTGCTGTGTGCGGCCAGGCGTCTTGGAGGCGTAGGCCAGGCGCTTTTGCTGGGCCAGGGTGTTGATGGCCGTGCTCTTGCCGGCATTGCTGCGGCCGACGAAGGCGATCTCGGCCAATTCGGTCGCCGGCAGGTGCTCCAGCTGGCTGGCGGTGGTCAGAAAACGTGCCGTGTGGGTCCAGCCAAGCACCTGTTTGTCGCTGACCTCGCCCTCGACTTCTGGAGTCTGGGCGGGCTGCTTTGTGTTGTTCGATGTCATGAAGATCCTGGGCTGGTGAATAGCCATTGTAAAATCCTGGGCTTGCGCTTACCGAACCCCACCCCATGAAGAATGCCGCTCTCCTGTTGACGGGTCTGTTTCTGGCCGCCGCAGCTACTGCGTCGGAGACCCAGGCCCCGGCCAAGCCAGACCTGGCCAAGGGCCAAGCCCTGTCCACGCAAGTGTGTGCTGCCTGCCACACGGCCGATGGTTCGCGTGGCAGCCCGGCCAACCCGATCCTGCAGGGCCAGCACCCTGAATACCTGGCCAAGCAACTGGCCGAGTTCAAGGAGGGCAAGCGCGCCAACCCGATCATGAGCGGCATGGCTGCGCCCCTGAGCCCGGAAGACATGAAGAATGTCGCCGCGTTCTACGCCTCCAAGCAGCCCAAGCCCGGCTTCGCCAAGGACAAGGCCCTGGTGGCCCTGGGCGAGAAGATCTACCGCGGCGGCATTGCCGACCGCAACATCCCGGCCTGCGCCGGCTGCCACAGCCCCACGGGCGCCGGCATGCCCGCCCAGTACCCGCGCCTGTCGGGCCAGCACAGCGACTACACGGAAGCTCAGCTGAACGCCTTCCGCGCCGGCACCCGCCTGAACAGCGCCCAGATGACGGCTGTTGCGGCCAAGATGAACGACCGCGAAATCAAGGCCGTGTCCGACTACATCGCCGGCCTGCGCTGAGCGAGTACGGGTCGCCCTGGCGAACCCGTCCCTGTCATTCGAAAGGCCGGTGCATGTCACCGGCTTTTTTTCTGGCCGCTTTTCTGGCCGTTTGTCCGCCTTTTCGCCTGGCTCAAAGCCTGACGCCGCCGCCACCGGCACAATCCCGCGATGTCTTCCGCTGAATCCGCCCTGCCCCCTGCCCGACCCGAACAGCCCGCCCAGCGCTCGCGCACCCTGCACGACCTGGTCGAACTGCTGTCCTCGATGCGCTTTGCCATCGCGCTGTTCGTGGCGATCTGCATCGCCGCGATCGTCGGCACCGTGGTCAAGCAGCGCGAGCCGCTGAACAACTATGTGAACCAGTTCGGGCCGTTCTGGTCTGAACTGCTGGGTCGCATCGACCTGTACACGATCTATAGCGCCTGGTGGTTCCTCCTGATGCTGGTGTTCCTGGTCGTCTCGACCAGCCTGTGCATCGCGCGGAACACGCCCAAGATCGTGGCGGACCTGAAGAGCTACAAGGAAAACATCCGCGAGCAATCGCTGCAGGCCTTCCCTCACAAGGCCCTGGGCGAGCTGGCAATGCCGGCCGAGGCGGCGCTGCAGAAGGTTTCCGAGCTGCTGGGCGCCGAGGGCTGGAAGGCCAAGGCCCAGATGCGCGACCGCGGCACCATGGTGGCGGCCCGCAAGGGCGCGGCCAACAAGATCGGCTACCTGGCGGCGCATTCCTCCATCGTCCTGATCTGCCTGGGCGGCCTGCTGGACGGCGACCTGCTGGTGCGCGGCCTGATGTTCGTGCAGGGCAAGAGTGTCTACAGCGGCGGTGGCCTGGTCAGCGAGGTCAAGGCCGAGCACCGCCTGCCGGCCAGCAGCCCCAGCTACCGCGGCAACCTGATGGTGCCCGAGGGTGGCCGCGCTGCGACTGCCATCCTCTCCATGACCGACGGCGTCGTGCTGCAGGACCTGCCTTTCGACGTGGAGCTGAAGAAGTTCATCGTCGAGTTCTACGAGACCGGCGCGCCCAAGCTCTTCGCCAGCGAAATCGTGATCCGCGACCACGCCACGGGTGCCACGCGCGAAGCGACGGTCAAGGTCAACGAGCCGGTGATTCATGACGGCGTGGCCATCTACCAGAGCAGCTTCGACGACGGCGGCTCGCAACTCAAGCTGCGCGCCTTGCCCATGGGCAGCTCGGCCGAGCCCTTTATGCTGGAAGGCGTGGTTGGTGCCAGCACTTCGCTGAGCAATGGCGCTGAGAAGCTGGGCCTGGAATTCACCGGCCTGCGCGTGATCAACGTCGAGAACATGAGCGGCGCGACCACCAGCGGTGCAGACGTGCGCAAGGTCGATCTGGCCGAGAGCCTCGACAAGCACCTGGGCAGCGGTGCCAAGGCACCGGGCGACAAGTCGCTGCGCAATGTCGGCCCCTCGGTCAGCTACAAGCTGCGCGACGCGGCCGGCCAGGCGCGCGAGTTCAACAACTACATGGTGCCGGTGGAGCTGGACGGCCAGCGCGTCTACCTCGCCGGTGTGCGCGACACGCCGGCCGAAGCCTTCCGCTACCTGCGCATCCCGGTCGATTCCGAAGGTGGCATCGATGGCTGGCATCGGCTGCGCCAGGCCCTGGCCGATCCGGCTCGCCGCGCAGCAGCTGCGGAGCGCTATGCCGCCGCCGCCTCGCCCGCCAGCAACCCGGCCATGAAGCCGCAGTTGCAGGCCACGGCCATGCGCGCCTTGAACCTGTTTGCCGGCGCCGAGGGCGTGCGCCCGGGCGACGTGCCGCCGAGCGCAGGCTGGGGCGGCCTGCCGGCGCTCTCGACCTTCATCGAGAAGGAAGTGCCCGAGGCCGAACGCAACCGCGTCTCCGAAGTGCTGCTGCGCATCCTGAACGGCTCGCTCTACGAACTGCACAAGCTCAATCTGGAACGTGCCGACAAGCCCGCGCCAGCCGGCGATGCCGCCACGCAGAACTTCATGACGCAGGCGGTCCTGGCCTTGTCGGACAGCATGTTCTATCCCGCGCCGGTGCTCCTGGAGCTGGACGAGTTCAAGCAGATCCAGGCCAGCGTGTTCCAGGTGGCACGTGCCCCTGGCCAGAAGCTGGTCTATCTGGGCGCGGTCTTGCTGATCGTCGGCGTCTTCGCGATGCTCTATGTCCGTGAGCGCCGGCTGTGGATCTGGCTGGAGCCCACGGCGCCGGGCCAGACCCGCGTGCGCATGGCGCTGTCATGCACCCGCCAGATGCTGGATACCGATGCCGAGTTCGCGCGCCTGAGCCAGGCGCTGTTGAATCCTGAAGAGGAAAAGAAGGCCACATGACTACCACCACGATGACACTGGGTCGGCGCAGCCACTGGGCCACTCGCAGCCCCGCCGACTGGGCATTTGCCCTGCTGGTGCTGCTGGGCGGCGGCTATGCCTTCTCGCGCTACGGCGCCTCGATGGACGTCTATGAGAAGGGCATCCTCGCCTTCGCCATGCCGGCCATGATCGCGCTGGGCTGGTTCTGGCGTCCGGTGCGCGTGTTGACGCTGCTGGTCGGTGCGGCCAGCCTTTTGGCGATCAACGTCTACTTGCGCCAGACGGACGCATTCGGCGCCGACCTCGCGGCCGCCGACAAGGTCTTCCTGCTCAAGTACATGCTGTCCAGCCAGAGCGCCATCCTGTGGATGAGCCTCCTGGTCTTCATGAGCATGCTGGCCTACTGGGTCGGCTTCTTCACCAAGAGCGAAGAGAGCACGGCCGAGGTGCTGGGCTCCAAGCTCGCCTGGGGCGCCGTCTTCATGGCGCTCGTCGGCACCATGGTGCGCTGGTTCGAAAGCCACCAGATCGCGCCCGACATCGGCCACATCCCGGTCAGCAACCTCTACGAAGTGTTCGTGCTGTTCACCTGGCTGACCACGCTGATCTATCTCTACTACGAAGCCCGCTTCAAGACCCGCGCGCTGGGCGCCTACGTGATGCTGGTGGTTTCCGCCGCCGTGGGCTTCCTGCTCTGGTACACGATAGAGCGCGGCGCGCACGAGATCCAACCGCTGGTGCCGGCGCTGCAGAGCTGGTGGATGAAGATCCACGTGCCTGCCAATTTCGTCGGCTATGGCACTTTCGCGCTGTCTGCCATGGTGGCCCTGGCCTACCTCTTGAAGACAGCCACGCCCCGTGCGCTGCAGATCGGATTGATCGGCGTGCCCGCAGCCCTGGTGGCCTTCATCCTGGCGGTGCGCTTCGGGGCGCAAGTGCCCGCCGAGACGGTGGCCGGGCTGGATGGCTGGGCCCGCAAGATGGGCTCGGTGCTGGTATTCCTGACGATCTGCGTCGCACTGCGCAAGCCGCTCTCGGCCCGCCTGCCGGCGCTTACCGTGCTCGACGACCTGATGTACAAGGCCATCGCGCTCGGATTTGCCTTCTTCACCATCGCCACCATCCTGGGCGCCTTCTGGGCGGCCGAGGCCTGGGGCGGCTACTGGAGCTGGGACCCGAAGGAAACCTGGGCGCTGATCGTCTGGCTGAACTACGCGGCCTGGCTGCACATGCGGCTGATGAAGGGCCTGCGTGGCGCGATGTCGGCCTGGTGGGCGCTGCTGGGCCTGCTGGTCACCACCTTCGCCTTCCTGGGCGTCAACATGTTCCTGTCGGGCCTGCACAGCTACGGCACCTTGTAGGAGGCCAGCAAGGGATTTGCAGACGGCAGTAAGCTTTGCGTCTCTGGCCCGACAGATGGGTCAGATCAACAGATGAGCTGACCTGCCATGCACTTCCTTCCCGACCGCGGCCTGGGCCGACTGCCTGAATCCGAAGTCACGCCGCGCTCGCTCTACGCGAGCCGGCGCGAGCTGCTGGCACTGGGCGCTGCTGCAACCTTGCTGCCCAATCTGGCGCAAGCGCAGGCTGGCGCCAAGCTGGCCGCCATCAAGAGTGCCGTGCCCGGCGCGATGGTGCTGGACAAGCCCACGCGCATGGAAGACGCCACGCGCTACAACAACTACTACGAGTTCGGCACCGACAAGTCCGAACCCGCGCGCAACGCCCACACACTGAAGACCTCGCCCTGGAGCGTGGTCGTCGAAGGCGAATGCGCCAGGCCCGGGCGCTTCGACCTCGAAGCGCTCTTGAAGCTCAGCCCGATGGAAGAGCGCATCTACCGCCTGCGCTGCGTCGAAGGCTGGTCGATGGTGATTCCGTGGATCGGCTACTCGCTGGCCGAGCTGATCAGGAAGGTGGAGCCGAACTCCCGCGCCAAGTTCGTCGAATTCACCACGCTGGCCGACAAGAGCCAGATGCCCGAACTCAGCAACGGTGCGCTCGATTGGCCTTATGTCGAAGGCCTGCGCATCGACGAGGCGATGCACCCGCTCACGCTGCTCGCCTTCGGCATGTATGGCGAGGTGCTGCCCAAGCAGAACGGTGCGCCCCTGCGCCTCGTCGTGCCCTGGAAATACGGCTTCAAGTCGGCCAAGTCCATCATCAAGATCCGCCTGGTGGAGAAGCAGCCCACCAGCAGCTGGACCAAGGCAGCCCGCCAGGAATACGGCTTCTATTCGAACGTGAACCCGCTGGTCGATCATCCGCGCTGGAGCCAGGCCACCGAGCGCCGCATCGGCGAAGACGGCCTCTTCGCCAAGAAGCGCCCGACGCTGATGTTCAACGGCTATGAGCCGCAGGTGGGCCAGCTCTACGCCGGCCTGGACCTGAAGAAGAACTATTGATGACGGTGCAGCGCCGATCTTCCTGGCTGCATCCCGCAGCCAAGCCGCTGCTGCTTGTCGTTCTCCTGCTGCCGCTGGCCCGGCTGACCTGGGGCGCTTTCAACGATGGCCTGGGGCCCAACCCGGCCGAGGCCCTGATACGCGGCACCGGCGACTGGACGATGCGCCTGCTGTGGCTGACGCTGGCCATCACGCCGCTGCGCGAGCTGATCAAGCAGCCGGCACTGGCGCGCTTCAGACGCATGGTGGGCGTGACGACGTTTGCCTATGCCTGCATCCACCTGCTCTGCTATGCCTGGCTGGACATGGGGCTGGAGATGGCCGACATCGCCAAGGACATCGCCAAGCGCCCCTTCATCCTGATGGGCTTCAGCGCCTGGCTGCTGCTCGTGCCGCTGGCGGCCACGAGCTTCAACCGCGCGATCAAGGCCCTCGGCGCCAAGCGCTGGCAGGTCTTGCACAAGGTGGCCTACGCGATCTCCTTGATCGCGTTGGGCCACTTCATCTGGATGCGCGCCGGCAAGCAGCTGTTCGGCGAGCCGGCGATCTACGGCGCCGTGCTGGCCTTACTGCTGGGCTGGCGGCTGCTGCGGTACTGGCGGCGAAGCCGTCACTGAGCCGCTGCGGCTGCCGGGGCCGATGTGGCGGTCCAGGAACTTCAGCATCGTCTCGTAAAGGTCGACGCGATTCTCCTGCAGGCCGTAGCCATGGCCTTCGTCGTTCTTGATCATCAGGATTTCAGGCGGCTTGCCCGCGTTCTTCAGGGCGCTGACCATCATCTCGGTCTGCTCCAGGGGTGTGCGCACGTCTGCTGCGCCGGCCCAGATGAACAAGGGGATGCTCGACCGGGCTGCATGGGGCGTCGGTGAATTTGCATCGGCAAGCGACCAGTCGTCGCCCTTGACACCGATGATCCGCTTCCAGAAGGCCACGGCCGAGTCGCTGCCAGAGAAGTCGGTCTGGGTCGAGTTCAGCTGGCGCTTCAGGTCGCTGACGACCAGGCCTGCCATGCCGCACTTGAAGACGGTGGCCGAGCGGATCGACGCCCAAAGCGTCGCATAGCCTCCATAGCTGGAGCCGCTGATGCAGATCCGCCCTGGGTCCGCAAAACCCTGGGCCACGGCCCAATGCGCTGCGTCTTCATGGTCGTCAGACATCTTTCGGCCGATCTCGCCCCAGCCAGCGTCGTAGATACGCTCGCCGAATCCCGGCGTGATCCGGAAGTTAGGCAGTATCACCGCATAGCCGCGCGAAGCCAGCACCTGTGCCTCCCGAACACCGCTGCCGGCCATCGGGCCCCAGGAGTCGGCCCGGACATGAGGGCCGCCATGGATGTGGACCACGGTGGGCAGCTTCTGGCCGGGCTGGTAGTCGGGCGGCAGCAGGTAGTAGGACGGAATCTCCAGGCCGTCGCGCGTCTTCAAGAGGAAGGGGCGCATCTCAACCAGGTGGCGCTCATTCAACTCGCGGCGCGAGCGCAGCAGCTGCTTGAGCGTCTTGGCCTTCTCGTCGAACAGGTAATAGACCTCGGGATGCCGATCGCTCCAGACCGTCACCAGCGTGTTGCCACCGCTGCTGCGCTGGATGGCCACCGCACGGCCCTTGAACTGCGCTTCCATTGCCGCCTGCACCGCAGCGTAGTCGGCGTCGAAATGCAGCTGCTGGCTGCGCTCGGCGTTCACGCTCATGCCAATGATTCGGCCGCTAGAGGGGTCACGCTGCAGCGCAGTCTCGCTGGCGTCGTAGCGGGGGTTCGAATAGATCAGTTCACCGACAGTCTTGCTCTGGACATCGAATAGATGCAGGCCGCTGGTGTCCTTGCCGCCGCGCGACTCGACGATCAGGTTGCGGTTGTCGGGCGCAAAGGCGCGCGGCTCCCAGGCATCGGCCTGCTTGAAACCGAAGCGCGCGATCTCCTGCCATGGCTTGTCAAGCGACTCGCGCAACATCACGGTGCGCACCAGTTCCTCTTCAGGCACATCGTCTTTGTTCGCCACCACGACACCACGCGGTTGCGCCTCGTTGTCCAGCAACCACTGCATGATCCGGATGGGCTTGTCCGGCGTTAGCAAGGTGCGCTCTTCGGTCGCGAGGTTGACCCTGTAAAGGTCCGGCCGCTCGGTGCGCATGCGCGCGCTGATGATGACGTCGGTGTTCGAGCCCGGCACGGGGCGCAGCACATTGGCCGACTTGTAGATTTGTCGCAAACGGCGAAAACCGGTGCCGTCTCGACGGACCGCCGAGGGTCCGATCCCGGGCGCGCGTTCGGCTCCGGTGGGCGTATCGATCTGGCCCTGTTCGAAAACCAGAAATTCAGAGCCAACCCATTGGTAGGACACGACGTCATTGGTGCTGAGCGCGGTCACAGCCCGCGACGTCATCGTCTGCAGATCCAGCACGACCAGATTTCGCTTGCCCTTGAGCGGCGACAAAGCCGCCAGGTAGCGACCATCGGCAGACAATTTGACCTGCACAAAGTCAGCCGGTGCCACATAGGCCGCAATCGGCAGGACCTGCGCGGCCGGCTGCGTTTCAGCCATTGCTGGCCCAACGCCAGACAGCGCAAACGCTGACAGAACAGCCATGGCACGCCAAGCGGGCCGGCCGGTGATCTTCTTGAACATCTACGACTCCTCAACCATCTGATTGCAGCGCCACCAAGTGGCGGGCCGCCCCTGCGCGTCGCCATATTTGCGGCGTCCCTCACGCGTCCTGCATTGTCCCAGAGGGCAAATCCCGCCCAGCCTGGGATAATTCAGGGTTTTCCTCTGCCCCCCACGACCTTCGCCCCATGCCCGACACCCTGCCCCCCACCGTGGATTGCGCCGTCATTGGTGGCGGTCCGGCCGGCTGCAGCGCGGCGGTCTGGTTGGCGCAGCTGGGCCTGTCCACCGCCCTCCTGGAGCGCAGCGGCCGGCTCTGCGGCAGCCTCTCGACCTTGCGCTATCCTCAGGACTGGCTGCTGGGCCACCCCGGCGAGACGCTGGCCGCCCTGGGCGAAAGCTATGCCGCCCACGTGGAGAAGCTGGCGCAGATCCACACCGGATTGAATGCCCGGCTCGATCATCTGGACTGGCATGCCAGCGAAGGCTGGACGCTTTTCCTGGCCGGCGGCGAGTCGCTCAAGGCCCGCAGCCTCTTGCTGGCCACCGGCCTGCAGCCGCGCCGGCCCGAGCCGCTCTACCCGCAGCGGCCCCGCAGCCCGAATGTGCTGGATTCACTGGAACTGACCGAACGCCGAGAATCACTGAGACCCGGCCGCACGCTCTTGCTGGGCGGCGGCGACAACGCGGTCGAGAACGCCCTGTACCTCAGCGCCCGGGGCCACCAGGTGACCATCTGGTCGCGCAGCGACTGGCGGGCGCAAACCCATCTGATCCAGCAGCTCGACAACGACGCCGGCATCGAGCGCCGCCCAGCCAACCCGATGCCGGCAACGGTGGAGATCGAAGGCGACAAGCTGCTGGTTCGCTCGAAGCAATTCGGCGACGAGCTTTTCGACCATGTGGCCGTGCTCCTGGGCTACGAGCCCGAAGCCAGCGCCTGGCTGCAGGTGTCTGACGCCTTGCAGCGTGCCGGCGTCACCGCCCCTTCCCACCCCTTCCGCGACGAACCACGCTTTGCCGCGCTGGGCCTCTTTGTGGCGGGTGACACCAGCGGCCGCCAGCACCCGAGCGTGCAGACGGCACTGGGCGATGGCGTGGTGGCAGCCAAGCAGGTCGAGAACTTCCTGCGCCCGCTGGCCGAGAGCCAGCCGCCGCTGGCGCTGCGCCGCAACAACCGCCAGGTGATCCACATCACCGGCCTGCGCTTCGGCGCCAACCTGGGCGTGCTGGACTTCGAGCGCGAAGGCCCGCAGCCGATCCAGGTGGACGCCGAAGTGAACCTCGGTGCCCAGACCATCGTTTCGCGCGATGCCGACATCGGCCATGTGCTGGACTACCGCCGCGTGCGCCAGATCATCATCGACGAGTGCACCGCCGAACACACCGACCTGCTGGAAGCCTTGCTGGGCAAGCTCTGCACAAGGCTGATGAAGCTGCACGGCGTGGTGGGCGTGCGCATCAAGGTGTGCAAACTCGAAATCTTCCCCGACTGCCAAGTCGCAATTTCGGCCGAATGTGGCCAATGGTGAACACGCTATGACGACGACCGAACTCCTGAGCCCCGTTGATGCGGTGGCCGCCGAAGCCTTGGCCGCAGAAAAAAAAGCTGCGCACGAAATCAACAAGCTGTCCAAGCGCCTTCACCGCCAGGTGGGCCAGGCCATCACCGACTTCAACATGATCGAAGACGGCGACAAGGTCATGGTCTGCGTCTCGGGCGGCAAGGACAGCTACTCGCTGCTGGACATCCTGATCAACCTGAAGCAGCGCGCGCCGATCAAGTTCGACATCGTGGCCGTCAACCTCGACCAGAAGCAGCCCGGCTTCCCGGATGAAGTGCTGCCCGCCTATCTGAAGTCGCGCGGCGTCGATTTCCATATCGAGACGCAGGACACCTACTCCATCGTCAAGCGCCTCATCCCCGAGGGCAAGACCACCTGCAGCCTGTGCTCGCGCCTGCGCCGCGGCATCCTCTACCGCGTGGCTGGCGAGCTGGGCGCCACCAAGATCGCGCTGGGTCACCACCGCGACGACATCGTCACCACGCTGATGCTGAACATGTTCTTCGGCAGCCGCATGAAGGGCATGCCCCCGAAGCTTGTCAGCGACGACGGCAAGAACGTCATCATCCGGCCGCTGGCCTATGTGCGCGAGCCCGACCTGGTGCGCTGGGCCGAGCATCGCGAGTTCCCCATCATTCCGTGCAACCTCTGCGGCAGCCAGGAGAACCTGCAGCGCGTGCAGGTCAAGGCCATGCTGAACGACTGGGACAAGCGCTTCCCTGGCCGCATCGAGAACATGTTCACCGCCATGGGCAATATCGTCAGCTCGCACATGATGGACCGCAATCTCTATCCGTTCACGACCATCAAGGCCACCGGCACGCCGATGGAAGGCGGCGACATCGCCTTTGACGAAGACGAGGCCTGCGGTACGCCGGCACCGGCGATGGGCGTGATCAGCCTGCAAAGAGACGTCGCCTGAAACATTGGTAAACAAAAGGGCAGCCCGGAGCGTTCACAATGGCCTCACACAATGACTTGGAGGCCATGATGAAAATCCAACGACGTCTAGCCCTGGCCGCCCTGCTGGGCGCCACGGTCCTCGCCGCCACCGGCTGCAGCGGCGTGTACACCCTGACCAGCGATGTGGCCACCTATGGCGAATGGCCGGCCGACCGCAAGGCCGGCAGCTATGCCATTGAACGCATGCCCTCGCAGAAGGGCTCGACGGAGCGCGATGCCCTGGAAGCCGCCGCCCGGGCCGCACTCGAGAAGGCCGGTTTCACGGCGGCCGCCGATCCCAAGAATGCCGAGTTCCTGGTCGCTGTCGGTGCCCGCTCGACGCTGACTGAATACTCACCCTGGGACGACCCGCTGTGGCGCCACTGGCGCATGAACTGGCGCTACGGCCCGCCGAGCCGCATGTTCTATGGCCCCTTCACCTTGCGCGACCGCAGCTATGAGCGCGAAGTCGCCCTGCTGGTGCGCGAACGTGCCACCGGCCAGGCGGTCTACGAGGCCCGGGCCCAGAGCGACGGCCTCTCGGTCGGCGACGAC
Organism: Paucibacter sp. JuS9; assembly: GCF_044043925.2. NCBI lineage: Bacteria > Pseudomonadati > Pseudomonadota > Betaproteobacteria > Burkholderiales > Sphaerotilaceae > Roseateles > Paucibacter sp. JuS9. The sequence goes on along the minus strand of NZ_CP194172.1, from coordinate 165,174 downwards.
AAGGTCTTCGGCGCGATGTTCCAGGCGGCGCTGACAGACTTCCCGAAAGCCAATGAGAAGCCGCACCCTGTTTCGGTGACGATCCAGCGCTGATCCTACAAGGCGCGCGCAGCGTTCGCGCACCTTGTCGGCGCGGCATGCCGTGATAATCGCGGCTTTTCCTCCAACAGGAATCGCCGCGCATGTCGTCGTCTTCGCTCAACATCGTCATCATGGCCGCAGGCAAGGGCACGCGGATGAAGTCCGCCCTGCCCAAGGTCCTGCACAAGCTGGCTGGCCGCTCGCTGCTGCAGCATGTCTTGCAGACCAGCATGGGCCTGGGCGAGGCGCGCCGCATCGTCATCACCGGCCATGGCGCTGAAGCCGTCGAAGCCGCGGTGGCGGCACCGGCGCTGCGCTTCGTGCGCCAGATGCCCCAGCTGGGCACCGGCCACGCCGTACAGCAAGCCGTGCCGGCACTGGACGATGAAGCCGCCGTCACGCTGATCCTCAACGGCGATGTGCCGCTGATCCGCACCGAGACCGCAGCCAAGCTGGTCGAGGCCTGCCAGGGCGGCAAGCAGCTCGCCCTGCTCACGATTGAGCTGGCCGACCCGAGCGGCTATGGCCGCATCGTCCGCGACGGCTCCGGTGGCGTGCGCGCCATCGTGGAGCACAAGGACGCGACACCTGAGCAGCGCCAGATCCGCGAGGGCTACACCGGCATGATGGCCGCGCCCACCGCCGCGCTGAAGCGCTGGCTGGGGCTTCTTTCGAACGACAACGCCCAGGGCGAGTACTACCTGACCGACATCGTCGCCATGGCCGTGGCCGAGGGCCTGCCGGTCGCCGGCATCGCCGCGCCGAACGAAACCGAGGTGCTGGGCGTCAACAGCCCCTTGCAGCTTTCCGACCTGGAGCGCCGCTTCCAGCGTCAGCAGGCCGAGGCGCTGATGGAGGGCCATGGCACCCGCCTGGCCGACCCGGCGCGTTTTGACCTGCGCGGCGAGCTCACGGTGGGTTCGGATGTCGAGATCGACGTCGGCTGCGTGTTCGAAGGCCAGGTCACGCTGGGCGACAACGTCAAGATCGGCGCCTACTGCGTGATCCGCAACGCCACGATTGCCGCCGGCGCGCGCATCCATGAATTCACCCACATCGACGGCGAGAAGGCCGGTGGCGCCAAGGTCGGCGCTGGCGCCCTGATCGGCCCCTTCGCCCGCCTGCGCCCGGGCGCAGATCTCGGCGACGAGGTCCACATCGGCAACTTCGTCGAAGTGAAGAACTCGACCCTGGCCAAGGGCGCCAAGGCCAATCACCTGGCTTATCTGGGCGACGCCACCGTGGGCGAGCGCGTCAACTACGGCGCCGGCTCCATCACTGCCAACTACGACGGCGCCAACAAGCACCGCACGGTGATCGGCGCCGATGTGCATGTGGGCTCCAACTGCGTGCTCGTGGCCCCCGTCGAGATCGGCGCTGGCGCCACCATTGGCGGCGGTTCGACGATCACCAAGCCCGTGGGTGCGGGCGAGCTGGCAGTGGCTCGCGGCAAGCAGGTTGGGATCGCCGGGTGGGCACGGCCGACCAAGAAGGCTAAGTAAAGCCGCGCACAGGCAATTCATCGCCCCGCTGCAACCAGTTGCGCGGCGAGTAGGCACTGGCCGCATCGGTCACGTGCAACGTGTACGCATGCCGCGAAACTGACGAGCGGTTCGGCGCGCTGTAGTGCGGCAGCAGGCCATGGAACAGCACCAGCGTGCCCGCCGCAGCCTCCAGCGGCACCGCGCCATAGTCCGGCCCCGGCCAAGGCGTCGTATCCAGCGTTTCCATCTTCACCTGCCGGCCTTCGCGCACAAAGCGCTCACGCAAGGGCCCGCGGTGGCCGCCCGGCTCAACCCACAGGCAGCCGTTCTCGCGCGTGGCTTCTTCCAGGGCGAACCAGAACGTGGTCACCGTGATCGGATCGCTGTCGAAGAACGAGGCGTCCTGGTGCCAGCGCACCTCGCCGCCAATGCCGGGCTGCTTGAAGATGTACATCGACTGCCAGACCTGCGGCTGGGTAAGCCCGAGGTCGCGCGCCACGGCGGCCAGTTCAGGCCCGTGCGAGAACTGCTCGAACACCGGGTCGAGGTCGTGCAATGCATGGCCGATCTTGTTGATCGCGAGATGCTTGGGCACGCGCAGGCGGCCTTGCTCGTCATGCGCCTCCTCCTCGAAGAAGCAACGCACCTCGGTGGCTGAATCAAGGAAGTAGTCGTCGACCTTGCGGTCCTGCTCCTGGGTCGTGAAGACCGGGCGGTTCTCGCTGGGGTCGAAGGCCTCGACGATCTGGCCGGCGCGTTCGCGCACGGCGGCAATCGCGGCGACCGACTTGAAACCGGGCAGTACCAGATAGCCCTGCTCACGAAACTGAGCTTGTTGTTCGATTGACAGCATGAGGCGAAGTCTAGGGTCTGTTCGCATTGCGATGAAAAGACCCTGGCGCGAAGCTGCCGGCCACCCAGATGCAAAGGAGCAATGCTCATGAAAGCTCTCAAGATCCTTGGCCTGATGGTGCTGGCCCTCGCGGCCGTGCTGCTGGTTGGCGGCATGCTGATCTCGTCCAAGTACAAGGTCCAGCGCACGGTCAGCATCAAGGCCGCACCGGACAAGGTCTATGCGCTGGTGGCCAATCCGCGCATGTGGAAGCAATGGAGCGTCTGGAACCAGCGCGACCCGGCCATGACGATCGAGTACAGCGGCCCCGAATCTGGCCCTGGCGCGGTCTGGGCCTGGAAGAGCAAGAGCGAAGGCGATGGCCGGATGAGCTTCACCACCGCCGAGCCGCCCAAGCGCGTGGGCTACGACCTTTTCTTCCCCGACTTCGAATCCACGTCCACCGGCGAGTTCCGCTTCGAGCCGCAAGGCGAGACGACCCAGGTCACCTGGAGCATGGAGGGCGACATGGGCAAGAACCCCTTGATGCGCTGGTTCGCCCTGTTCATGGACGGCATGATCGGCAAGGACTTCGAGGGCGGCCTCGCCAACCTCAAGGCCCTCGCCGAGAAGCAGTGAAATTGCGCTTCAGAGCGCCAGCGTGCGCTTGAGAAAAGCGATCATGCGCGGCCAGGCATCGCCCTGGGCGCGGGCATCGGCCTCGGGCGAGCCGCCCATCTTCATCGGGCCGGCGTTGTGCATCGTGGTCGGCGCATAGCCGCTGCCGACGATGGCGTGGCCGGCACCCTCATAGACCAGGGCCTCGGTCGGCAAGCCCTTCTCTGAGCGCTTGGCCGCGATGGCGCGGGCCATGCCGCCGGAGTCCCACATCTGGTCGTCGGTGCCGGCAATCAGCAGGACCGGGCCGGCGTACTGCTCGACCGGGATGCGCGCCGCGACGGCACGTTCGGGGTTGGCAGCACGGCCCTTGTCCTGCGGGCGGCGCACGATCACCGGCGCGCCCGTGGCGAAGCCGGCGAACTCCTTCTGAAAGTCCTGGTACGGCACGAAGGGCAAGGCCTGACCCTTCCAGGCGAAAGACGGTTGGTTGGCCGCCGAGCTGTTGGACGAATCCCAGCCTTCCCAGACCACGTCGGTGGGTACCACGGCGACAACGCTACGCAGCCACGGCATGCGTGCAGCTGCCGACAAGGCGAACTCGGAGCCCTTGGAGACACCGTAGACCGCGATGCGCGAGCCATCGACCTCGGCCTGTTTCTGCAGCCAGTCTCGCGCCTGCTCCAGGCGGCTCAGCTCGATCATCGCAAAGCTGCGCGGCAGCTCCGGCAGTTCCGGCGGCTGCGGGCCGGTCGCACCCCAGCGGCCCGGCGAGTAGTAGGGCAGGGAGAGCGCGGCAAATCCTCGTGAGGCGAGATCGTTGGCAATGCCGCCGGCCATGCCGGCGCCGCCTTCCGAGCCCCCCAGCACGATGACCACCGGCAGCCTGGCCCCTGCCTTGGCGGGCAGTACCAGTTGCGCACCGGCCATGCCTTCGACCGAACGGCGCTGCAGGCCTTCGACGACCGGGCGCAGCAGCAGGCGCTGCTCGGTCAACACGGACTCGGCACCATCGGCCGCAACGCTGATGGCCTGTATCAGGACCTCGCCTGCAGGCGCCTCACGCAGCTGCCTGGCCAAGGCTTCATCGACGCGCGCCGGCTTCATCGCCCAGAACAGGCCGCGGCTGTCCGCACCGCTGTAGCTTCCGCTGCGCGGTGCCTGGCTGGCGGTATCGATGCGGCCATTGGCATCGGCCACAAGAGTAGCTTCGGCGCGAAAGACCTGGGCGCCCATGTAAGGGCTTCGCACGACCCGCAGCGTGCGCAGGCGGACCTCGCTGCCCGGCTTGAGCTGGCTCACCGCCAGGCTGACCGGTTCGCCTTCCAGCACCTCGCGGCCGGGCTTCAGCTCGATCTGCTGCGCCAGGGCGGAACCTGCGATGGCCGCGCATGCCGCAGCGGCCAGCAGGGTCAGCACCGCCTTCTTCATCTTCATTGCTGTCGTTTGCATCGTCGTCTCCTCGGTTGGGTTTGGGATGGGACGAATGCTAGGAAGCGCATGGGCCGAGGGCGAATGCCGCCCGACGATTCGACAGCCTGGGCGATGAATCGCCAGCGCTGCCGCATTTTTGGGCACGGCAAGAATCTGCTTGAAGGATCAAGGACTTGGCTGCGCTGTGGGCAGCTTGCCCACGATCTTGTCCACAGGCTGTGGGGACATCCCCGGGACCGTCACCCGCGTCCTCAAGGCTCGGGCAGAGCGAACATGCGCTGGCCATTGCCCCAGGCAATGCGCTGGGCGGCAAGGTGCGGCAGGTCGGCCAGCCAGCGGCGGGCTTCCTGCATCAGGCCTTCGTACTGCGGCCAGCGCGAAGGTGTCCAGGTGTCGGAGCCGATCAGGAAGCGCTCGCTGTGCTGGCTGAGCAGCTCTCGCCATTCGGCACTGAGCCGGCCTTCGCCCAAGGTAAGGCCGGGCCTGTAAGACAGCTCGCCCATCAACTGCGGATAGCGCGCCAGCAGCTCGCGCACCCGCTTGACCGGGGTGCCGCCAATGCCGGTATGGGCCCAGATGAGGCGGGCCTGCGGCGCGTGGGCCATCAGCTTGTCTATCGCGTCATCGTCCACATGGGCCAGCACCCAGAGGCCCCGCTCGACGCTGAGCTTCATCAGCGAGCGGGCGACTGGCCCGTCTGCATTGGCGCTTTCATAGAGATGGAACTCGCCCAGGCCGCGAAATGGTCCGCTGGCGGTGCCGCGCGTGAGCTCCTCCAGCACCATCTGGTGAATGCTCGCGTCGGCAAACCAGCCGGTGTAGTCGGCCCGGTTTCGGTAGAGCCGCACAAAGGGCACGACCGTGATGCCCGCATCGCGCAGCGCGGCACTGGCGGCCAGCTCGTGCGTGCCGGCATTCGGCCGGCTGTTGGCCAGCACAGCGTGCACGCCAGCCCTCTTCAAGCGAGCGAGCACATCCGGCAACGGGTGCTCGCCCTCCGAAGCCTCGACATTGAAGTGCAGATGGGCGTCGAACAGCGGGCCCGAATACGGCTCCGCGGCCCGAGCAAGGCCGCCCAGCATCAAGGCGATGACGGCGAAGGAGAGCCAGCGTTTGCTCATCCGGCACCGCGCTCGACACCTTTGATCAGCCGGCTGATCCGCGAGACCGACAGGCCCAGCTCGCCGGCCAGCGCCGTCATGGAGATGCCGCCCTCGGTGTGCGCGCGGTAGAGCGCCTGCTCGCGCGAGCCGCAATCGCCCAGCCACTGCGCAAAGCTGCGCTGGCGGCCGGAACGCGGCAGCTCGGCGCCGCGGCGACGCTGGCGCGTCATCGCCTGCATGCGCTCAGCGAACTTGGCGTCGCCAAGAAAGATCTGCTGGCGCAAGTGGCCTTGCCAGAGGTCCAGGTTGGGGTCGGCGGCCAGCAGCCTGGCATAGCGCTCGGCTGCGCGCCGGTGGTCGGCGCTGCTCAGGGCCGGCCGCTCCAGCAAGTGGCTGTGCAGGCCGTCCACATCCAGCCAGGCCGGCGGCTCGGCCAGACCCAGATGGGCGCGGCAGCTGGACCAGGGCCAATCGGCTGCGCTGCGCACCAGGCCCACCCGCTGCGGGTTCAGTTCCACATAGCGGCAGGCATCGAGCAGCAAGGCCTCCCGGTCCACCAGCACCGCCTTGAAGCGCCCCTGGAACAGATGGCCGCTTGTGCCGTGCCGGCGGTTGTAGCCCTGGGTGTAGACGCCGTTGATGTGGCGCATCAGGCGCGATAGGTTCGCCTGACGGGTGAACAGCAGCAGGTTGAATTGGTCGGGCATCAGGCAGAAGGCCAGCACCTGCGCATCGAAGCGCTGCATCGCCTGGCCGAGCACGGTCAGCAGCGCCTGGCGGTCGATATCGTCCACGAACACCCCTTCGCCGGCTTCGCTGCGCGAACAGACGTGGTAGACAGCGCCAGCGAATTCGATGCGTGTGGGACGTGCCATAAGGCAAATTAGGCGAGCCCAGGGCAAAAGGCAAGGCTTGACCCCCGCAGGCACAAGGCCTGGGATCGGGTACAAACTCGCCTCGACGCATTTGTCACCACCCGTTTCCAAGGATTCCGCATGGCCTCCAGCCTGCTCGCACTGCTAGACGACATCGCCACCACGCTCGACGACGTGGCCCTGCTGAGCAAGGTCGCGGCCCAGAAGACCACCGGCGTGCTGGGCGACGACCTGGCGCTGAACGCGCAGCAGGTCACCGGCGTTGCCGCAGATCGCGAGCTGCCCGTGGTCTGGGCTGTCGGCAAGGGCTCGATGCTCAACAAGGCCATCCTCGTGCCCGCCGCGCTGGCCATCAGCGCCTGGGCGCCATGGGCGGTGACGCCGCTGCTGATGGTGGGCGGCGCCTATCTGTGCTTCGAGGGCTTCGAGAAGCTGGCCCACAAGTTCCTGCACAGCGAGGCCGAAGAGAAGGCCGAGCACGACGCGCTGACTGCAGCACTGCTCAACCCCAAGGTCGACCTGGCGGCCTTCGAGAAGGACAAGATCAAAGGCGCGATCCGCACCGACTTCATCCTGTCGGCCGAGATCATCGCGATCACGCTGGGCACGGTGGCCACGGCCTCCTTCACCACGCAGGTGCTGGTGCTCACAGGCATTGCCGTGGTGATGACGATCGGCGTCTACGGCCTGGTGGCAGGCATCGTGAAGATCGACGACCTTGGCCTGTGGCTGAGCCGCAAGTCTGCGGCCTGGAAGCAAAGCCTGGGCCGCGGCCTGCTGGTGGCAGCGCCCTGGCTGATGAAGTTCCTGTCGATCGCCGGCACGGCGGCCATGTTCCTGGTCGGCGGTGGCATCCTGACCCATGGCGTGCCGGCGCTGCACCATGCGATCGAATCCCTTCAGGCAGCCATGGGCCCGGCAGGCTGGCTGGGCGGCCTGCTCGGTGACGGCCTGGTGGGCGTGCTCGCAGGTGCGCTGGTACTGGCCGGCGTGAACCTCGTCGGCCGGCTGCGCGGCGCCGCAAAGAAGGACTAAAGTCAGCTGATCCCGCCCGACCGGGCGCTGCGTATGAGCAGTCTTTGATCATGAAGGAGGCAGCGATGAATGCCCGCATGGCCCTGAGTCCGGACGAGGCGCAGCGATGAGGCGATTGCTCGTCACTCTGTTGCTGACAGCCGCTGCAGGCTCGGCAGCCGCCGATGCCTACGACTACGTGGTCACGCCCTACTTCGGCAGCAGCCGCCCCTTGGTTCGCCTGGGCTGGGGTGCTGCCGACAAGCGCGAGATCAGCAGCAGCGGCCAGTCGCTGGCCGTGGGCATCGCGCCAACGTCGAACTGGTACACCGAAGCCTGGGTCAGCTGGAATCGCGACAACGGGCGTGACATGTCCTACAACGGCTGGTACCTGACCAACCAGTTCGCGCTCGGCAGCAGCGCGCGCAGCGACTGGGCGCTCTACACCAGCATCTGGAAGCCCGACTTTGCCAACTCGGGCTGGACCTGGTCGATAGGCCCGATGTTCCAGTACGCCGGTGACGGCTTCGACCTGAACGTCAACGTCTTCATCTACAAATGGCTCAGGCCTGGCCGCTACCTGCCGGCCGAGCTGCAGTACCAGGCCCAGATCAAGACCTTGCTGGCCCCAGGCTGGGAATGGGGCGTGCAGGCGCTGGGCGAAACCGGCCCGGTCTCCAACCCGCATCGTTTCGGGCTGCAGGAGCATGTGCTGGGCCCGGCGCTTTTCGGCCACATGCCTTATGCCGGCGGCAGCCTGCGCTGGGACGCGGGCCTGCTTTTGGGGCTCAACAAGGAGTCGCCCAGGGCGCAATTGCGGGCCCAGCTCGGCTACCAGTTCTAATAGAGGCCTTATGAAGATTCACAACGTCGAAATCCAGAAGTTCAAGGCTGCCTCGAACTCCCCCCACGGCCAGGTCATGCTCAAGATGGATGCCCTGATCACGCCCAGGGCGCCGGTCGAGGGCATCGAGCCCAGTTCCATGCTGATCATGACCGAGGCCAATGCCCGCGTGCTGATGGCCTTGCTGAAGAGCCAGCTGCTGCAGTTCGACGCCACGAAACCCAAGAGCCGCCACGGCCGACCTGGTTGAAAAGCCCCCCATGGAATATCCCCAATACCGCCCGCAGCAGGCCGACCGCCTGCCCCTCACCGATGCCGAGCTCGAGGCGCTGGACGGCCTCCTGATGGAGCTGCCGACCGACGCCGCGATGAATATCGAAGGCCTGGACGGTTACCTGACCGCCCTGCTGCTGAGCCCCCAAGCCATCGAGGAGCTGCCCGGCGCCGCCTGGCTTCCCGCGATCTGGGGCGGCGATGGCGCTGAAGACCCTGCACCGTTCAAGAGCGGCAAGCAGAAGAAGCGCGTCGTGCTGCTGACGCTGCGCCACCTGCATTCGATCGCCTGCCAATTGCGCGAGGCGCCCGACCGCTGGGAACCGATCTTCAGCGTCGCCGAGAAGGGCGATGCCGAAATGATCGACGCCGAGGAATGGAGCATCGGCTTCTTGACTGCCGTGGACATGAACCCGCAAGCCTGGGCGCCGCTTTTCGACGACGCCGAAGCAGGTGTGCTCCTGGAGCCGATTGCCCAGCTGGGCGGCGACGAGTCGCAGCTCAGTGACGAAGAGCGCGAGGAGCTGGGCGACCCGACCGTGCGCGACGCCTTGAGCCGCTCTGTGGCCGAGTCAGTGCCGGAGCTGTTCGCGCGCCGCTATCCCGCCTGAACGCGGCCTGATCCCCCAGCGACAAGATGGCCGACTGGCTGAGCCCGGCCCAGTTGCTAGGCTATCTTGCATTCGCGCTGGGCCTGGCCTGCTTCGCGCAGAAGGACGACCTGCGCTTCAAGCTCTTCATGGCCGGCGAATGCGCGGCTTATGCCTTGCATTTCTGGCTCCTGGGCGAACCCACGGCCGTGGCTTCCACGCTGGTGTCGCTGGGCCGCTCGCTGGCCTCGATCAAGAGCCGCTCGGCTGGGGTGGCGCTCATCTTCATCGGCCTGTCAGCGGGCCTGGGCCTGTGGCTGTTCCAGGGCTGGGCTTCACTCCTGCCAATCACGGCCTCCATCATCGGCACCAGCGCACTGTTCTTCCTGCGAGGGCTGCAGATGCGACTCCTGATGCTGGTCGGCACGGGCCTTTGGGTCGCCAACAACCTGCTGGTCGGCTCCATCGGCGGCTCCCTGCTGGAGCTGACGCTGCTGGCCACCAACAGCTGGACGATTCTGAGGATGCGGCGGCAGGCTTGATTGCAGGGCGGCTTGCGGCACTTAGCTGCTACTCGCTGTTCCCTTCTTTCGCGCCGCCGAGGCCATCGGCCGAACCTGCGCCTGCCACCCGGCGCAGGCCACGGTGGTGCGGATCAGGACGGCAGTGGGTGCCCCGCAGCGAAGTAAAGGAGGAGGCCGAAGGCCGGGGGACATGAGCGAAGGGGCGCCCGCTGCTGGCCTGATCTTCGACCGACCAAGGCGCAAAAACGAGCGGCAGCTAAGTGCCGCTAGCCGCCGGCCCGGATCGGCAGGCAAAAAAAGCCCGGCATGTGCCGGGCTTTCTTCTTTCATCACTTCACAGCGCCCAGATGGTCGAGCCAGAAGCGCTCGTACTTGCGGTGCCAGCCGGCCGGCTTGACCGCGCCGCCCATGCCGTGCTCGCCGTCCGGATCGAGGAAGAGCTCGACCAGCGATTCCTTGCCCGTCACGAGCAGCTCGCGGTAGACGTTGACCGTGTCCTGGTACAGCACGTTCGGGTCCTGCATGCCGTGCACCAGCATCAGCGGCTTCTTCAGGTGCTTGGCCATCGGCAGCAGCGAATACTTGCGCAGATTGGGCTTCGTGCGATCCACCTTGCCGATCGTGCGGCCGCTGTACCAGCTGTTGTAGTTCTCCCATTCGGTCGGGCCGGCACCGGCAATGCCGGCGGCATACAGATCGGGCTTGCTGTACAGCGTGTACTGAGTCTGGAAGCCACCGAAGCTCCAGCCGTTCAGGCCGATGCGGGCGCCATCCACGCCGAGATTGGCTGCGATGTACTTGTGCAGGTCTTCCAGGTCTTCCGCCTGCGGCAGGCCGACCTGCTCGAAGTTGGCGCCCGAGAAGCGGCGGCCGTAGTTCGAGTGGCCGCGGGTGTCGACAGCCACCGTCACGTAGCCATGCTTGGCCGCCATGTACATGCCGAACATGTAGCCGGTAGGCTGGAAGCTGTCGGTCTCGACCGTGTGGCGGTCGTTCAAGGGGCCGCCGTAGACGTAGACCACGGCCGGGCGCTTGTCGCTGGCCTGCCAGCCGGCGGGCTTGAACCAGTAGGCATGCAGGGTGTCGCCATGGCGGTTCTTGAAGCTGAAGCGCTCGGGGCGCATCACATCCACCTTGGACCAGGCGGCGTCATGGCTGTCGGTCAGCACCTTGGGCGCTGCGCCGACCTTCAGCAGCTTCAGCTCCGGGCGCTGGGCCCAGTTGCCGGCCATGGCGGCGACCTGCGTGCCGTCGTAGGAAGCGACCGCGTTGCGGTGGTAGTCGGGTGCGGTGCCCAGGGCCTGCATGCTGCCGTCGGCCAGGTTGACCTTGTAGACGTTCATCGCCGCCAGGTCGTCCTTGTTGGACAGCACCAGCATGCTCTTGCTGTCAGGCGTGAAGCCCAGCACCTGGTGGGCTTCGAAGTCGCCCTTCACGAGGGCCTTGAGTTCGCGCTTGGCGATGTTCCAGCCATAGGGCTGGCGCCAGCCGGCTTCGTCCATGGCCACGACCAGAGTCTGGCCATCGGGCGTGAAGCGCGGGCTGATGACGCTGACCACTTCGTGGCCCACGTCGCCGCGGCGCTCGATCACCACTTCGGGCTTGGCCGTTTCGCTGGCCGAGCCCAGGTAGACCTTCAGCAGTTCCTTCTCGCGCTCCCAGGTGGCGAACGCATAGCGCTTGCCGTCCTTGCTCCAGGCCACAGGGCTCATCTCGAACCAGACATCGCCACCCGGATGCGTGAACACCGGTGCGGGCTGCTTGGAAGGGGCAGCATCGCCTTGCGGCACGGGGCGGATGTAGAGCGCCGCGGCCTGCACCATGCGCTTGTCGTCCGACACTTCGCGGTCCACCTTCTTGGCGGCGGCGAAGCGCTCGCCGTAATTCATGATCTCGACCTGGCGGCCCGGCTTCGGCGCAGGCTTGCCCTCTTCGCCCAGCGGTGCCAGCGCAGTCAGAGCCATCCAGCGGCCGTCTTCGCTGATCACGGTGTTCGCGATCTTGTACTTCTTGTCGGCGTCGTCCGGATGGATCAGCTCACGGTTCAGCACTTGCACGCCACCCGAGGCGAAACGCGAGCGCAGGACGCGGCCTTCGTCCATGTAGACAAAGCCCTGGTCATCCGGCGTGTAGGCCACGATGCGCAGATTGCGCTGCGTGCCCAGCAGCGGCTGGATACGCTCGGACCCGGCCACCCAGCGGAACAAGGCACCGCGGTACTGGAAGATCAGCTCGTCCTTCTCATTGGCCCAGACGATCTGGCGCACGCCGGGATAGAGGTCGCCGGCCTTGAGCTTGTTCTTGGCAAGCTTCTTCTTCAGCTCGTCGCGCCATTCCCAGGATTCCTTCTCGATGGCCTTGGCAGCGGCGGCAGCAGGCGCGCTTGCAGCGGAGGCAGGCGCCTCGGCAGGCGCGGGCTTGCCGGCGCGCTTGGCGGCCAGCGCCGCCATGGCGCGCTTCTCGGCGTCGGCCTCAGCCTTGTCCGCCGCCTTCTGGGCTTCGTCCTTGGCCTTCTTCTCGGCGAATTCCTTCTTCAATTCCTCGATTGCCGCCTTTTCCCATTGCTCCAGGTCCACCTTCTCGCCACGCAGATAGGCGGCATAGGCTTCTTCACGGGCCTGGCGCTCGGCGTTTTCGCTGTTGCGCTGCTTCAGCTTCTTCTCGAAACGCTCAAGATCCTCGGGCGCGTCGTAGGCGGCCATCAGGGCCGGCGAGGTCAAACGAAAGGTCTTGCCGGTTTTGTTGTCGAATACATGCAGGTCGCCACCGGGTTCACGGTAGGGGGCCCAGGCATAGGCCAGGTAGCGGCCACTGTGACTGAAGCCAGCGTCGCGCGCGGCTTCGCCGCGGTACGACTCGGCGCGGAAGACTTGCTCCAGCGTCAGGTTGGGTGCCGCCACCGGGGCAGCATGGGTCAGCGAGGCGCCGATCAGCGCGGCCGACAGGGCAATTGCCAGGCAGCTGTTGGCCACCAGTTTCCGTGTCTTCAAGTCAGTCTCCTACCTTCCGCCCCGGTTCAGGGCAGGGCGCATTGTAGAAAGACCTCGTAAATCCCCTGTGCGGGTTGCGCGCATATGCGCGACACTTGGCCGTCAACCCCTAACCTCGACCATGCTGCCCAAGCCAGTCGCCGCCCTCGGCCTCATCGTCTGCCTGCTGATGGCCCTGCACATGATGCTGGGCCCGGTGCGGCGTGCACGGTTCGATGCCTGGCTGCGCGAGATGCGCGACCGCGCGCACAAGCTGCTTGATTTCCGTGGCCGCCGTCGCGAAGCTCGACGGGCCCGCGCCGAAACCGATTCGCTGATCCGCCGCGTCAAGGCCAGCAATCCGCTGCCCGAAGGGGACTGGGACGACAACGTGTTCCGCCCCAAGCAGTTCGAGGGCGACAAGCGCAAGCTGCACTGATCGGTGTCAGGCCGGCGCAGGCGGATACCCTGCCTCGGCAAGCGCCGCCGCGAGCTCGGCGCGGCTCTTGCTGCTGCCCTGCACCTGCAGGCCGCGGGCCTCGCGGTCGAACGTCAACCGCGCTTGCGCATCCAACTCGCCCAGCGCCTCGGTGATGGCGGCCACGCAATGACCACAGCTCATGTCCGGCAGCTTGAATTGCTCGACGGTCGATTCCATTTGTCACTCCTCAAGACAGGTCTATCAGTCGCAGCTTATCCTGATCGCCATGAGCAGCCTTGACCCGAAGCAATGGACCCTGGCGATAGAGGGGATGACATGCGCCTCCTGCGTCGGCCGGGTCGAGCGTGCCTTGTTGAAGCTGCCCGGCGTCGAGGCCGCGAGCATCAATCTGGCCACCGAAACCGCCACGGTCCAGGCCCAGGCCGACGTGGCGCTACCGCAGTTGCTGGCGGCGGTGAGCAAGGCCGGCTACAAGGCGCGGCTCGATGAAGACTCGGTGGTACGCAAGCAGGATTGGCAGGCAAGCGGCTGGCCGGTCCTGATAGCCGCGCTGCTGAGCGCACCCCTCGTGCTGCCGATGCTGGGCATGCTGGCGGGCGTGCACTGGATGATCGACGGCTGGTGGCAACTCGCCCTGGCCACGCCGGTGCAGTTCTGGCTGGGCGCCCGCTTCTACAAGGCCGGCTGGTCCGCGCTGCGCGCCGGCAGCGGCAATATGGACCTGCTGGTCGCACTCGGCACCAGCGCGGCCTTTGGCCTCAGCCTCTACCTGCTGCTCGGCGGCGAGCATCACAGCCTGTACTTCGAATCGGCCGCCGTCGTCATCACCCTGGTGCTCCTGGGCAAATGGCTGGAAGCCCGCGCCAAGCGCCAGACCACCGAGGCGATTCGCGCGCTGAAGAGCCTGCGCCCGGAAACCGCGCGCGTGCTGCGCGATGGCCAGGAGCAGACGCTGCCGATCAGCAAGCTGCGCCTTGGCGATGAAGTGCTGGTGCGGCCCGGTGAGCGCATCCCGGTCGATGGCCTGGTGCTGGAGGGCGACAGCCAGGTCGATGAGTCGCTGATCACCGGCGAGAGCTTGCCGGTGGCCAAGCATGCGCAGAGCCGCGTGGTGGGCGGCGCGATCAATGGTGAGGGTCAGCTCTTGCTGCGCACCACCGCGCTCGGCGCCGAATCGACGCTCTCTCGCATCGTGCGCCTCGTGGAATCGGCGCAGGCCGCCAAGGCCCCGATCCAGCGCCTGGTGGACCGGGTCAGCGCCATCTTCGTGCCGGTAGTGATTGCGCTGGCCTTGCTGGCGCTCGTCGGCTGGGGCCTGGCCACGGGCGACTGGCAGCAGGCCCTGCTCAATGCCGTGGCCGTGCTGGTGATCGCCTGCCCCTGTGCGCTGGGCCTGGCCACGCCCACCGCAATCATGGCCGGCACCGGCGTGGCAGCGCGGCATGGCATCCTGATCAAGGACGCCGAGGCTCTTGAACTGGCAGCGCATCTGGACACCGTGGCTTTCGACAAGACCGGCACCTTGACGGTCGGCCATCCGGCGCTCCTCGCCCTGGAGCCGGTGGCTGGCGAAGACCGGGAACAACTGCTGCGCTGGGCCGCGGCGCTGCAGGCTGGCAGCGAGCATCCGCTGGCCCGTGCGGTGCTGGATGCGGCCCAGGGACAGGCCTTGCCTGCCACGCGAAACCTGCGCGCCGTGCCGGGCCGTGGCGTGGCCGCCGACCTGCCTGAGCAAGACCTGACCCTGCATCTGGGCAGCGCCCGCTACATGGCGGAGCTGGGGCTGACACTCGATGCCGCCCCGGCTGACGGCGCCACGCACTCGTGGCTGGCGACGACTTCACCGCAAGCCCGGTTGCTCGCCCGCCTGTCCTTTGCCGACACGCTCAAGCCCGGTGCGGCGGCGGCGCTTGCCCATCTGAAATCGCAAGGCGTCCACACCGTCATGCTCAGCGGCGACAACCTGGCCGCAGCAGAGGCGGTGGCAGCGCAGCTCGGCCTGCAGGAAGTGCGCGCCGAGGTGCTGCCCGAAGACAAGGCGCGCATCGTGGCTGAGCTGAAGGCCGGCGGCTCGCGCCGGGTCGCGATGGTCGGCGACGGCATCAACGACGCGCCCGCCCTTGCTGCCGCAGACGTAGGCATGGCCATGGCCACCGGCACCGACGTGGCCATGCAGGTGGCTGGCATCACCCTGATGCGCGGCGACCCGGCCCTGGTGCCCCAGGCGATTGCGCTCTCGCGCGCCACCGTCCGCAAGATCCACCAGAACCTGTTCTGGGCCTTTGCCTACAACGTGGTCGGGATTCCGTTGGCCGCCTTCGGCCTCCTGAATCCGGTGATCGCCGGTGGTGCGATGGCGCTGTCCAGCGTTTGCGTGGTGAGCAACGCGCTCTTGTTGAAGCGCTGGAAGCCGGCTTAAGACTTCGGCGCCGCAGCTGGTGCGGATGCCGGTGCGTACTTGCAGGCATTGGCCGTCCGTTTGGCCATGACCTTGCGCACCCAGGCGCTCTGGTCCTCGCCCGGTGCGAAAGACTCCGGATTCGGATAGACCAGCTGCAGCACGGTGCCCTCCTTCAGCGCCGCACCGGCAAAGGACGGCAGCTTGGGGTCCGTCACCTCGACCGGGTCGATCACGGCGATCTTCAGCTGGGGCAGGCGCCGCTGCAGCCGCTCGGCCGTGCCCAGGAAGGCAGCGGAATGGAAGTTGCCGTTCAGGTGCAGCACCTTGGCGCCAGGCTTCTTCTGCAAAGCCTCGGCAATTGCTTCGGCCATGGTTTCGTCGCGCGCCACCTGGGCCGCGAAGCTGCGCTCGGCACGCGCCTTGGCTGCCTCTGACATCGCAGCGCCGCCGCCATGAGTGGCCGCGCCGGACTGGAACTTCATGTACTTGTCGCGGTAGGCGCCCGGGCCTGTGTCGAGCTCGCGAGCCACCCAGCTGCGCTCTTCGGGCGTGAAGCGCTCCAGTACCGCCAGGCCTTGCTGGCCGATGCAGGAGATCGCCCAGGTTGGTGCTTCAGCCGCTATCACCGGCAGGCCGCGCTCCTTGGCGAACTGCACCAGCGGCCGGTAGGAGGGGCGGTAGTTGTCCCAGGCGCGGCCGTCGTCCACCAAGGCGTTCTCGCCCAGCTTGCCAGCCAGGTAGCCATCCAGCACTGGCTGCACATCGCGCTCGAATTGCTCCAGCGAAACAATCATGGCCGGATGCCGGGCATGCAGGGCACGCAACAGGCGCTGCTGCTGCAGATGAATGCCCGGATGGCGATGGCTCTCACCGAAGAAGATCACGTCATAGCCAGCGAGTCGCCGGGCCAGCTCGTCCATGTTTAGCAAGCTGGGTTCGGCGCGTCCAGCGTCGCTCCAGACGAAAGCGGTGTCGTAGAAGTCTTGCAGCGGCTGTTGCAGCCGGTAGGCGTGCTCGCCCTGCTTGTCCAGTCGCTGAGGCGCTTCGGCGGCAAAGGCGGTGCAGCTCAGGGCGGCCAGCAAGGCCAGCATGGGCGATCTGCAGACTTGTTTTTTCATGCGTTTTCCAATCGGCTCCGATATGTGATTCCAACACAGCGCAGCTGCCGATAATCGCGCAAGCCCCACCGCTCGAACGAGGATCGCCCGCCATGAGCCTGAACCTGATCGCCCTGTCCGGCAGCCTGCGCGCCGGCTCCTACAACACGGCCCTCTTGCACACTGCAGCCACGCTTTGCCCCGAGGGCGTGACGCTCGATGTGCGCACGCTGCATGGCATTCCACTCTACGACGCCGATGTGGAAGCGCAAGGCGTGCCCGAAGCGGTGACGACACTGCGCGAAGCGATCAAGGCAGCGGACGGCCTGCTGATCTGCACGCCCGAGTACAACAACTCCATCCCCGGCGTCTTGAAGAACGGCCTGGACTGGCTTTCGCGCCCGCCGGCTGAGGGCAAGTTCTTTGCCGGCAAGCCCGTGGCCATGATGGGCGCCAGCCAGGGCGGCTTCGGCACCATCCAGTCGCAGGATGCCCTGCTCAGCGTGATGCGCGCCTTTGCGGTGGACTTCTGGATGGGCGGCCGCTTGCTGGTGTCACGAGCGCAGAACCTGGTCGACGCCCAGGGGCAGTTGACCGACGAAGCGCTGCGCGAACAGATGCGCGGTTTCCTCAAGGGCTTTGCGGCGCATGTGCAGCGCAACAAGGGAGGCTGACATGGCCCAGCTCGAACTGCTCGATGCCCACATGGGCAATGTCGGCGGCCTGCCGATCCGGCGGGCCCTGCCAACCGCCGCGCGGCGCCGTGTCGGCGCCTGGTGCTTTCTCGACCATGCCGGGCCGGCCGATCTTCAGGCGCCGATGCGGGTCGGCCCGCATCCGCACACCGGCCTGCAGACCTTCAGCTGGCTGATCGAGGGCGAGATCCTGCATCGCGACAGCTTGGGGCACGAGCAGATTCTGCGGCCCGGCCAGGTCAACCTGATGACGGCCGGACGCGGCATCTGCCACTCGGAAGAATCGCTGTCGCCCCGGCTGCAGCTGGCCCAGCTCTGGATCGCACTGCCCGATGCCGTGCGGCACTGCGCGCCGGCCTTCGAGCATTTCCCGCGCCTGCCGCAGTGGAGCGAAGGCGGCTTCCACCTGACCCTGCTGGTCGGCCATTGCGACAGCGCGAAGGAAGGCCACCATCAGTCGCCCGTACCCACCCACACGCCCTTGCTGGGCATCGACCTGGCCTGCAAGGCGGCGGCGCGCCTGCAGTTGCCACTGCAGCGCGGCTTCGAGCATGGCCTGATGGTGCTGGAGGGCCGGCTGGAGGTACAGATCGACGGCCAGCAAGAATGGCTGGAGCCTGGCCGCCTGCTCTATGTGCCACCGGGCGGGAGCCAGTTGCTGCTGCGCAGCGAGGGCGCCGCACGCGTCTTGCTGCTGGGCGGTGAGCCGCTGGATGAGCCGGTGCTGCTGTGGTGGAACTTCGTCGGTCGCAGCAACGAGGAAATGCGCCAATGGGCCGATGGATGGAACACCGGCGTCGGCCCCTTTGGCGAAGTGCGCGGCTACGACGGCGACCGGCTGATCG
This sequence comes from Paucibacter sp. JuS9, assembly GCF_044043925.2. NCBI lineage: Bacteria > Pseudomonadati > Pseudomonadota > Betaproteobacteria > Burkholderiales > Sphaerotilaceae > Roseateles > Paucibacter sp. JuS9. Next base: position 147,053 of record NZ_CP194172.1, on the reverse strand, counting down.
CACCCGACGCCAGCGCCCTGCGCCTGCGCGGCGGCTGAATCCGCCGCGCCTGGCGGGTCAGGCCAGCCGGCCTTCCTGGAAGTCACGCACCGCCTGCATCAGCTCGGCCTGCGTGTTCATCACGAAGGGGCCGTACTGCGCAATCGGCTCGTTCAAGGGCTTGCCGGCAATCAGGATCGCGCGGGTCGGCTCCTCACCCGCCTTCACCACGATGCCGTCGCTGCCCGCCACATTGGCCAGGATTGCCATGCGCTGCTGCGGCACGTTCACCTCGCCGATCTTCAGGCCGCCCCGGTACACGTAGACAAAGGCATTGTGCGTGGCCGGCAGCGCCTGCTCAAAGCGGGCGCCCGCGGGCAGGTGCAGGTCCAGGTAGAGCGGCTCGGTGTGGTCGCGTTGCACCGCGCCGGCCAGGCCGTGGCTCTCGCCCGCGATCACGCGCACCTGCACGCCCTCATCGGCGCGAAGCTCAGGAATCTCGGCGGTCGGAATGTCGCGATACCAGGGGTCACGCATCTTGTCCCGGCCGGGCAGGTTCAGCCAGAGCTGGAAGCCTTCCATGCGGCCTTCCTGCTGCTCGGGCAGCTCGGAATGGATCACGCCACGGCCGGCCGTCATCCACTGCACGCCGCCCGGGCCCAGCAAGCCTTCGTTACCGGCCGAGTCGCGGTGGCGCATGCGGCCTTCCAGCATGTAGGTGATGGTCTCGAAGCCGCGGTGCGGATGGTCGGGGAAGCCGGCGATGTAGTCGTCGGCCTTGTCCGAGCCAAAGGCATCGAGCATCAAGAAGGGATCCAGCCGGCGCTGCAGTTGATTCGTGAGCACACGGGTCAGCTTCACACCGGCGCCATCGCTGGTGGGCTGGCCTGCGATCAGGCGCTCCACGGGGCGGGCTCGGGTGACGGTTGCAGACATGATGAATCTCCTTCTTGAGTCGTTCCGTTGATTAGACCGTAGTGGTTTCAGTGAGTGCGGCGATCTGCGCACGCGCGCTGGCGATGCCGGCGGCCTCGGCTTCGGGGCCCATGTTCAGGCCTTCGGCGAAGACGAATTCCACGTCCGTCAGGCCCAGGAAGGCCAGCACGGTGCGCAGATAAGGCGTCACGCCGTCGGTCGGCAGGTCACGGTGCACGCCGCCTCGGGTCGACACCACATAGACCTTCTTGTTCTTCAGGAGGCCGACAGGGCCGGTCGCGGTATAGCTGAAGGTGACGCCGGCGCGGGCAATCGCATCGATCCAGTTCTTCAGTTGCGAGCTGACGCCGAAATTGATCATGGGAGCGCCAATCACGATGGCGTCGGCGGCCTGCACTTCGGCGATCAGCGCGTCGTTCAGGGCCACGCGGGCCTGCTGCTCGGGGCTGCGGGCGTCGGCCGGCGTGAACAGGGCGCCCAGGGCGGCCTCGTCCATCGGGGGCAGGGGCGTGGCGGCCAGTTCATGCACGGTCAGCGAACCGTGGCTGTTCGAGGCCCGCAGGGCGGCGGTGATTTCGTCGGCCAGACGGGTGGACCAGGAGCCCTGACCGTCTTGAACTCGGCGGGCGCTGGAGTTGATTTGCAGAATGTTCATGGTGAGCTCCTTGTGGGGTTGATTCGTCGTGTTGCTTGACGATGGAGTCACTTTATTGGGAACATTGACGGCACAGAAGACGCCAAATTGCACTTGACTGTTCCACAGGTAGAACAATGAGCCTCGATGCCGATGACCTCTTGATGTTTGCCCGTGTGATGGAAGCCGGCAGCTTCAGCCGCGCTGCCGAGCGCCTGAGCCTGCCCAAATCCACCGTTTCGCGCCGCATTGCCGCGCTGGAGCAGCGCCTGGGCGAAAAGCTGCTGCAGCGCAGCACCCGGCGCCTGGTGCTGACCGAGTTCGGGCAAGGCGTGCTGGAACATGCGCGCGCCCTGGCCGCCGAGGTGGACCAGGCACTGGCCCTGGCCCTGCATCGCCAGCAAAAGCCCACAGGCCGGCTGCGCGTGAGCATGCCGGCGGACTTCGCGCTGCAGGCGCTCTCCGAGATGCTGACCCGGTTCACGCTGGACTATCCGGAGGTGCAGCTGGAGCTCGACCTCTCGCCGCGCCGTGTAGACCTGATTGCCGAGGGCTTCGACATCGCCGTGCGCATGGGCGCCCTGGGTGAAGACAGTCAGCTCGCCGCGCGACGGCTGGCAACGATGACCAACGGCCTCTATGCCTCGCCCGACTATCTGCGCCGCAACGGCGAGCCGCTGCGGCCCGAGGCGCTGGAGAGCATGCACGGCCTGATGATCCTGAACCGCCACGGCGAAGCGATGCCCTGGGAGCTGCGGCGCGGCGAGCCGGTGCAGGAGCAATGGCGAAGCGTGCCGACACAGCGAACGCTGGTGAACGCGCCCGACATGCTGCTCAAGTTTGCGGTTGCCGGCGTTGGCATCACCGCGGTCGGCGACCACTACGCGCGGCACGCAGTCAGCGCCGGCCAGCTGGTGCGCATCCTGCCGGACTGGTGCCTGGCGCCCGCGGACTGCTGGGCAGTCTTTCCCGAGCGCCGGCTGATGCCCTTGCGCTCGCGGCTGTTCATCGAGGCGATGGCCACGGCGCTGTCTGGTTGCAGCGCTCCGGTGGTCCCGCCGGCCAGAGCAGCCTGACTGAAGGTTCGGCTCCTGAACCCCGCCTATTCGCCGCCTATTCGCCGGTGCTGAAGCCGATCTCCACCGTCGCCTCACGGGCATGGGCAACCGGCGCGAAGCGCCACTGATTCACTGCCTCCAGCGCCGCCACCGACATCTTGCGATGCGAGGTCTTCAAGGCTTCGGCATTGCGCACCGAGCCGTCTGGCTGGACCGTGAAGCGCACCAGCACGGTTCCAGAGCTGACCATGTTCACCAGCTGACGCGGGAACTCCGGCGCCACGCGATGCAGGAGGCGCAGCTCAGGCTCCACGGGGGCGGCCGCTTCCGTTGCGGTCGCGGTTGCGGTTGCGGTTGCGGCCGCGGGTGCCGGTGCCGGTGCCGGCTCCGAACGCGGCGCGGCCAGCGCGACCTGGGCTGGCGGCTCGATCTCACGCGACGTGACGGTGGAATTGTCAGAGGCAGCCACGAGCGAGAAGCCTTGCGGAGCAGGTTCAGCGGCCGCTTCGGCCGCAGCCACAGGCTTGCCGGCCGGCTTGGGTGCTGCAGCCGCTACCACCTTCGCGGCAGGCTTGGGCGCCGCTGCCGCAACCGGTTTCGCGGGCGCCTTGTCGGCACTCATCCGTATCCAGTGGAAGACCTTGTCGGCGTCGCGCTTGGCGCGCTCTTCTGGCGTTAGCACCGGCTTGGGCGTATTGCCGACGACAACCGGTGTTGCGTTCTGTGCCAGCGCGGGGCCACACAAGGCCAAAGCCAGGCCCAGTCCCGTCCCCCAACGAATGCAGCTCTTCATGGCAACCCTCCTCTTCTGATGGGCAGCACCGCTTGTGGCGATGCCTTGCGCCAGCAATCTAACCAGGCCTGCCATCCCCTGCTTGCGGGTTTTTGCGGAGCCGTGCTTTGCGAGCGTGAAGTCCTGCGCGGACTGCGTGGCTATACTCGCCGCTCGCTCCGGGGGGCCCTGCTGTCAAGTCGACAGCGTCGGGCTGAGATGTGGCCAAAGCCACGGACCCGCTGAACTTGATCCGGCCAGTACCGGCGTAAGAAGAGCTTGACCGACCCTGTCACCTGCGGCCCCCTGCCGCCGGTGGGTCGTCACCAGCCCTAACGCCATAAAGGCCAGCCCAGGGCAGACCTCCGGAGTCCAACAAAGACCTCCGGAGACGCCATGAGCGACAAGCCCACATTCGCCGAGCTGCTGCAGCGCAGCCGCACGCCGCTGCCCGCATCGACCAAGACCTGGCTGCAGGGCCAGCGCTTCCCCGCGCTGCGCGTGCCGCAGCGGAGAATATCGCTGACGAACGGCGAACAGATCTGCGTCTACGACGCCTCCGGCCCCTACACGGACCCTGCGGTCGACATCGACGTGCGCCGCGGCCTGCCCGCACCGCGTGCCGCCTGGGTGGCGGCGCGTGGCGACACCGAGACCTACCAAGGCCGGTGCATCGCCCTGCAGGACGATGGTCTGCGCGAGGCCTCGCAGCAGCAGGCCCTGCGCGCCGGCACCGATGCGCTGCAGCGCCAGCCGCGTCGCGCCGTCAGCGGCAGGAACGTGAGCCAGATGCACTACGCGCGGCGCGGCATCATCACCGCTGAGATGGAGTTCGTCGCGATCCGCGAGAACCAGAGGCTCGAATGGATGCGCGAATATGAACAGGACACCGAGCGCGAGATGCGCCTGCGCGGTGACTCGCGCGGTGCCTCGATTCCCGCCCTCATCACGCCTGAGTTCGTGCGCGACGAGATCGCCCGCGGCCGCGCCATCATCCCGGCCAACATCAATCACCCCGAGCTGGAACCCATGGCCATAGGCCGCAACTTCCTGGTCAAGGTGAACGCCAACATCGGCAACTCGGCGCTGGGTTCCAGCATCGAGGAAGAGGTGGAGAAGCTGGTCTGGGCCACGCGCTGGGGCGCAGACACGGTGATGGACCTCAGCACCGGCAAGAACATCCACACCACGCGCGACTGGATACTGCGCAACGCCTCCGTGCCCATCGGCACCGTGCCGATCTACCAGGCGCTGGAGAAGGTCGGCGGCGTGGCCGAGGAACTGAACTGGACGATCTTCCGTGACACCCTGATCGAGCAGGCCGAGCAAGGCGTGGACTATTTCACCATCCATGCCGGCCTGCGCCTGGCCCATGTGCCGCTGACCGCGCGCCGCCGCACCGGCATCGTCTCGCGCGGCGGTTCCATCATGGCCAAGTGGTGCATCGCCCATCACCGCGAGAACTTCCTGCTCACGCACTTCGAGGAGATCTGCGAAATCATGCAGGCCTATGACATCAGCTTCTCGCTGGGCGACGGCCTGCGCCCGGGCTCGCTGGCCGATGCCAACGACGAGGCCCAGTTCGCCGAGCTGCGCACGCTGGGAGAGCTGACCCGGATTGCGTGGAAGCACGAGGTGCAGACCATGGTCGAAGGCCCCGGCCATGTGCCCATGCACCTGATCCAGGCGAACATGGACGAGCAGCTCAAGCATTGCGACGAGGCGCCCTTCTACACGTTGGGCCCGCTGACCACCGACATCGCGCCCGGCTACGACCACATCACCAGCGGCATCGGTGCGGCCATGATCGGCTGGTTCGGCTGCGCCATGCTTTGCTACGTCACGCCCAAGGAACACCTGGGCCTGCCGGACCGCGACGATGTGAAACAGGGCTTGATGGCCTACAGAATTGCCGCCCACGCGGCCGATCTGGCCAAGGGCCACCCCGGCGCGCGGGCCCGCGACGACGCGCTCTCCAAGGCTCGCTTCGAGTTCCGCTGGGAAGACCAGTTCAACCTAGCCCTCGACCCCGACACCGCGCGCGCCTTCCATGATGAGACCCTGCCCAAGGACAGCGCCAAGCTTGCGCATTTCTGCTCCATGTGCGGGCCGAAGTTCTGCTCGATGAAGATCACGCAGGAGGTGCGCGAGTACAGCCAAAGCATCGCCAGAAGCACGGTCGAAGGCATGGCGCAGAAGAGCGCCGAGTTCCGCGCCCAGGGCAGCGAGCTCTACATCCCAATCACCGTCAGCGCGAGCGCCTGATGGCCCGCATCGCCATCGCCGGCGCCGGCCTGGTCGGGCGCCTGTTTTCATGGGCGCTGGTGCGCGCCGGCCATCAGGTCGAGGTCTTTGATGCCTCGTCCGGGCCTGCGCCTGAGGGGCCGCAGCGCGCCGCGGCATTCAGCGCCGCGGGTCTGCTGAGCCCGCTGGCAGAGCAGGACAGCGGTGCCGATACGTCCATGGTGGCAGCCGGCTGGCGCTCGCTGCAGCTGTGGCCGCGCATCTGCGCGCGCTTGCCTGTGCAGGTGCACTTGCGGCGCGAAGGCAGCTTGCTGCTGGCACACCGGGGTGATCTCGGCGCGGCACGGCGGGTCTTGCAGCATATGGTCGGCGCGGTGGCGCTGGAAGAGACTGCCCTGCGTGACCTCGAGCCGGCCTTGGCACCGGGCCTGCTGGCCTGGAAGCTGGAGGGTGAGGGCTTCATCGACCCACCCGCCGCCATGGCGGCACTGCACCAGGGCGCTGCGGCGGCGAACTGGCACTGGAATCAGCCGGTTGGAAAAGTACTGCCGCACCGCCTGCTGCTGGCCGATGGTCACGAGATCGAGGCCGACTGGGCCATCGATTGCCGCGGCCTCGGTGCGCGGCCCGCCCTGCCCTTGCGCGGCGTTCGAGGCGAGATCCTGACCCTGAGCCTCGCCGGCCACGGCTTGCGACGCCCGCTGCGGCTCCTGCATCCGCGGCATCGGCTCTATCTCGTGCCGCGCGACGAGGCCACCCTGGTGCTGGGCGCCAGCGAAATCGAGAGCGAAGACTTGAGCCCCGTGAGCTTGCGCACGGCGGTGGAGCTGATGGCTGCGGCCCACAGCCTGATGCCCTCGCTGGCCGAGGCGCGCATCGCCAAACTGGATGTCAACCTGAGGCCGGCGCTGCCCGATCATCGTCCCGAGGTACAGTTTGCGCCTGGCCAGTTGAGTATCAACGGCCTGTATCGCCACGGATTCCTGATGGGACCGGCGCTGGTGCAAGAGCTGCTCATGAGAAGCGGGCTCGGCACCTTGGAGGAGAAAGAGTGAGCACGAGCAAGGAACTGCACATCGAGATTCGTCTCGATGAGGCGCGGCTGCGCCTGGGCGCCGGCACCACATTGGCCGGTTTGATCGAGCATCTGGGCCGCGCGCCCACGGCCGTGGCCACGGCGCGCAACGGGGAATTCATCCCGCGCGCTGCTCGCCATCACACGGTCCTGAAGAACGGCGACCAGGTGCTGCTCTTCAAACCCATCGTCGGAGGCTGAGCATGGCCTTCAAAGACCCCCTGACCATCGCCGGCGTCACGCTGGACAGCCGCCTGCTGCTCGGCACCGCCGGCTACCCGAGCCCGGCCCTCCTGAGCGAGGCGATCGAGGCTTCGGGCAGCCAGTTGCTGACACTGGGCCTCAAGCGCACCGTGCAAAGCGGCGACAACGGCTTTGTCGAGCTCGCCCTGCAAACCGCCCGGGCCCGGGGCGCGCACCTCCTGCCCAATACCGCCGGCTGTCACACGGCCCGCGAGGCGGTGCAACTGGCCTGCATGGCGCGCGAGCTCTATGGCACGGCCTGGGTAAAGCTCGAGGTCATCGGCGATGCCCACACCCTGCAGCCCGACCCCTTCGAGTTGCTGGAAGCAGCGCGCAGCCTGGTGAACCTGGGCTTCACGGTTCTGCCCTATTGCACCGAAGACCTCGTGCTGTGCCGGCGCCTGCTCGACGCGGGCTGCGCCGTGCTGATGCCCTGGGGCGCGCCGATCGGCTCGGGCCAGGGCCTCTTGAATTTGCCGGGCCTGCGCACGCTGCGCGAGCGGCTGCCCGAAGCAACCCTCATCATCGACGCCGGCCTCGGCGCTCCTTCGCAAGCCGCACAGGCGCTGGAGCTTGGCTTCGATGCCGTGCTCCTGAATTCAGCCGTTTCTCAGGCCCGAAATCCTGCAGCAATGGCGGGCGCCTTTGCAGAGGCGGTGCGCGCAGGTCGCGCCGCATTCCGCGCCGGCCTGATGGCGCCGCAGGATTTCGCCAGGGCTTCTACGCCGGTGAGCGGCCATGCCTTCCTGCTCGGGGAGGCCGCGCGATGACCTGGCAGAAGGAAGCTCAACCGCCCATCATCTGGAGCATTGCAGGCAGCGACTCCGGCGGCGGCGCCGGCCTCACTGCCGACAGCCGAGCTGCCAAGGCCATGGGCGTGCATCTGTGCCCGGTGGTCGCGGCTGTGACCGCGCAGAACTCGTTCGGCGTCAGCGCCATCTGCCCGCTGCCGGTGGCGCAGATCGAGGCCCAGATCGAGGCCTTGGCGTCCGACATGTGGCCGGCTGCCATCAAGACCGGCCTGCTGGGTTCGGCCGCCGCGGTGCAAGCGGTCGCCGACACCCTGGACCGCTTGCGCAGCGACGCGCCCGCGCTGGCCCTGGTCATTGACCCGGTGCTGGGAGCCAGCGCAGGGGGCTTGAGCTTTGCCAATGCGGCCGTGCTGCAAGCCATGCGCGAGCAGTTGCTGCCCCGGGCCACCCTGATCACACCCAATCGGCAGGAGGCCGAGCGCCTGCTGGCGCTGCCGCCGCTCACGCACAGCGTGCCCGAGCTGGCCGCCAAGCTGCGCCAGGCCGGCGCCCGCGCGGTCTGCATCACCGGGGGCGACGACCTGGGCACGCCTGCGGGCAAGGACCTGGCACTGGACTACCTGGACAGCGAGCTCGCCTCGGGCTGGCTGGCCAGCCCGCGCCTGCCCTCGCGAAACCATCATGGCACCGGCTGCACCTTTGCCACCGGCGCGGCGGCCGCGCTGGCTCGCGGCTTCGCGCTGCCTGATGCGGTGCTGCTGGCCAAGATGCTGACCTGGTGCGCGCTGCGCGATGGCCATGCTGCCGGCCGCGGCGCCGGCCCGGTACGCGCCCGACCGGCCTTCGTGCTGGACCCCGCCGCCATGCCCGTGATGAGCTTCGGCCCTGAACTCGACCCCATGGCTGCGGCGCGCTGGACGCATGTGCTGCGCCAGCCGAGCGAGCCGGCCGAGCTCGGGCTCTATGCCCTGTGCGAGAGCGCCCAGCGCGTGGGCCAGCTGGCCGCCATCGGCCTGCCGCAAGTGCAGTTGCGCATCAAGCATCCGGCCGGCGAAGAGGCCTTGTCCGCAGAGATCAAGGCCGCCTTGCAGGCCGTGGAGGGCAGCAACACGCGGCTCTGGATCAACGACCACTGGCGCATCGCCGTGCTCTCGGGCGCCCGGCACCTGCACCTGGGCCAGGAAGACTGGGCCGCGCTGCGTCCGGACGAGCAGGGCTGGCTGCTGGACAGCGGCGTGGCCCTGGGTCTGTCAAGTCACAGCCTTTGGGAGCTGGCGCGGGCGCGCGGCCTGGCGCCGGCCTATATCGCCTGCGGCCCGGTGTGGCCCACCACCACCAAAGACATGCCCTGGCAGCCGCAGGGCACCGGCAACCTGGCCTGGTGGTCGTCGATGGCCGGCCGGCCGGTGGTCGCCATTGGCGGCGTGCTCACGGCCTCGCAGACGCGCGATTGCGCCGCGGCCGGTGCCTCGGGCGTGGCCCTGGTGCGCGGGCTCGATGCGGCGCTGGCCGACCTGGACGAATTCCGCAACGCCTGGGTCAGCGGCCGGATCCTGGCGCGCGCCGCACAACGGCCACCGCAACCCAGCCTGGCTGAATGACACACATGCCGGCAGCACCGTGACGCGCAGCCGGCAGCTGGCGTTCTGCCGCGGTTGGGGCGCTCCCGGCAGGCCCAGAAATGCAGGCCCACGCCATTGCGCATGATCACGCCATGCACGCCCTGCCTCAGAAACTCAGGACAAACAAGCCCCCACCGCCCAGCGGCCGCAGGCAACGTACCGTTCCGCCCATGCCATGAACGAGGTTGCGCACCACCGCCAGGCCGATGCCGGAACCGCCGGGGCGGGCGCTGAAGAAGGGAAGGAAGATGTCGGTCTCCAGGCCTGGCGGCACCCCGGGGCCGTTGTCGAGCACGCTGATCTGCAGGCGGCCGCCGCGCACCTGGCGTGCCTGCAGCTGCAGGCGCGGTGCGGCCTGGGTCGCCGTGGCGTCGGCAGCGTTCTTGATCAGGTTCAGGAGTGCCTGCTCCAGCTGGCCGGGATCGGCCCTGAGGCTCAGGGTCGGCTCATCGAGCTCGAATGTGGCCGTGCCGCCCCGTGCTCGCCAGCTCTCGCCGACCAGCGCGTCCAGCCGGTCCAGCAGCGCGCGCAAGGGCACCACCTCCAGGCGCGGCTCGGGCCAGTCGCTGACCTGGCGGTAGTCGGCAACGAAGCGCGCCAAGGCCTCGGCACGGCGAGCCACGGCTTCGAGCGCCAATGTCAGGTCCGGATCGGGCTGCTCCGACTCGGCCACCAGCTCCTGCGCGGTGCGCGACAGCGAGGCGATCGGCGTCAGCGAGTTCATGATCTCGTGGGTCAGCACATGCACAAGCTGGCGCCAGGCCCGCAAGGTCTCGGCTTCTAGTTCGCTCTCCACCGGCATCAGCGCGAGCAGCCGGGTCTGCGTGCCGGCCAGGTTGAGTGCACTGCCGGCCAGCAGCCAGCGCTCGCTGCCGCGTTCGGTGGCGATGCTCAAGAGCTCATGGGCAGCGCCACTCTCAGCGGCCGCCAGCCGGGCGAGCAGCTCACTGCGATCCACGGCGCCACCCGGTGCAATCAAGCGATGCGCCCGCGCATTCAGCGGCTGAACGCCAGCGCCAGCTGTGTGCGTCCACAAGGCCACCGGCGCCTGCGCCAGCTGGCTCTCGATCAGGCCCAGGCGCTGGGACAGCTGCTCGGCCTCGCTGGCGAAAGCCGGCTGCACGACGAGAGGCGATGCACCCGCGCGCAGGCCGGCCAGGCCGCGCCAGGCCAACAACAGTGCGGCCAATGCAAAAACGCCTGCCACGGCCAGCACGCGCGGCGAATCCAGACAGCGCGCCGCCAGGGCAGCGGCCAGCATCAAGACCAGGCCGGCGAGCACCACCTGGCCGCGGCGCCAGCGGGTCATGCGACTAGAGGCCATGCTTCTCCATCCGGCGATAGAGGGCAGCCCGGCTCAGGCCGAGCAAGCGCGCGGCCTGGCTGATGTTGCCCTGGGCCTCGCGCAAGGCCTCGTCCAGTGCAGCGCGTTCGCGCTCGTTCAGCGAGGCCATGCGCGGGCCGGCATCGGCCGCCGTCGGCGGGCTCTGCAAGCAGAAGTCGCCCGGCTCGAAGCGTGCACCGGTGGCAAGAATCACCGCACGCTCGCAGGCATGGCGAAGCGCACGGACATTGCCATGCCAGTCGTGGCGCTGCAGTGCATCGACTGCCGCATCCGACAAGGAGCGCGGCGGCTTGTCGTACTGAGCCGCGTATTTTCCTAGGTAGTGATTGGCGATCAGCGCGATATCGTCGCGCCGCTCGCGCAGCGGCGGCACCCGCAGCACGATGGTGTTGAGCCGGTACAGCAGGTCGGGCCGGAAGCGCTGCGCGTCGAAGAGGTCCCGCTCGCTGAGATTGGTGGCACTGACCACGCGCACGTCGATGGCCTCGGCCCGGTCGGCACCCAGCGCTGTGACCTCGCGGCGCTCCAGCGCGGTCAGCAGCTTGGCCTGGTGCTGCAGGGGCAGGTTGCCGATCTCGTCCAGGAAGATCGTACCGCCCTGTGCCGCCTGGAAGCGGCCCAGGCGGTCTGCGCGCGCATCGGTGAAGCTGCCGCGGCGGTGGCCGAAAAGCTCGCTTTCCATCGTCGTTTCGGGCAGCGCACCGAGGTCCACGGCCAGAAAGGCCTGGCCGGCGCGCTTGGATCGCGCATGGATCTCCTGCGCCACCAGTTCCTTGCCCGAGCCCATTTCGCCCAGCACCAGCACATTCGCCTCGGTGGGCGCAACGCTGGCGATCAGGGCGCGCAGCTCGCGCATCGCCACCGATTCACCAAGCAGCAGCGATCCGCTCGACGCTGCCACGCGCGGCTGCCGGCTGGCCAGCGCCGCGTTCACGGTGGCCACGAGCTTCTGGTTGTCCCAGGGCTTGGTGATGAAGTCGAAGGCGCCGAGCTTCAAGGCCTGTACGGCCAGGTCGATCTCGGCATAGGCCGTCATCATGACCACGGCCGGCGCGTCAACGCGGCTGAGCGCCTGGCGCAAAAGGCGCAGTCCCTCCTCGCCATCGGAGCGGCCGGGCGTGAAGTTCATGTCCAGCAGGAGCACATCGGCCGGGCCGCGCTCCAGCTGCGGCAGCAGCTCGGCCGGGCGGGTGAGCAATTCGACGCTGCCAAAGCGGCGCCGCAAGAGCAGGCGCGCCGCGGTGCCCACGTCGGGGTCGTCGTCGAGCACGAGGATGCGGGCGGCTTCAGTCATCGGAGCGCGACCATATCAGGGGTGGCGACATGGCGGCAATCGACTGTCCGGATCCGGACAGTCGCCCTTGTCCGGCGGTGGACAGTCGGCGCCCACGAGCCGCCCAAGTGCTTGATTCATGGGGCGCCATTCCTTGGCCCGGGACTTGCAATGAAGCGCCCATGAACATCCATCCTCATTCCCTGGCCCGGCACTTGCGCGTGGGCTGGCGCCAACTGGTCAGTGACCCGGGCTATGCCGCTATCGTCGTGGTCGGGCTGGCCGTGGCGATTGCCATGGCCGTGCTGGCCAGTGCCTTTGTGCGCGACAAGCTCTGGACCGATGCCGCCCTGCCCGGCGCAGACCGGCTGATCAGCTTCGAATGGCGGGTGCGCGGTCCCGGCGGCAAGCAGACCGAATGGTTCGACTCGGTGCCGGCCGGCGCGCTGGCGCAAGGGTTGAAGGACAGCAAGGCGCCGGTGGAGGCCCTGGCGCGCGCGTACCAGGTGCAGGTCGGCTTGCGTGTCGGGGCCCGTGCGGCGCAGGTGCAGGCACTGCTGAGCGACCCTGCACTGGCCGAGATCTTTCCGCTGAAGCCGCTGGCCGGTGACCTGAAAGCGGCGCTCAACAACCCTGAAGGCCTGGCGCTGACGGTGGCCGGCGCCGAGCGCCTCTTCGGCGACAGCCAGGCCGCGCTGGGCAAGCAGGTGCAGGTCTACGGCCTGGGGCCCGAGGGTGCCTACAAGATCAGCCTGACCGTCCAGGCCCTGCTGCCGACACCCAGCCGCAACAGCATGCTGGGCGACTATGAGCTCGTCGCCGGCTTCGGCTCGCCGCCGGCCAAGTCGGCGGAAGAACAGATGCGCAGCTGGTGGTGGGGCAATGCCTCGCTGTTCGCCCGCCTCGCGCCCGGCGCCACCGCCACCGAACTGGCCGAGCGCGCACAGGCGATGCACGACGCGCAACCGCTGCCGCCCCAGATGCCGGCCGACTTCCTGGCGGGCGGCGGCAAGGCGGCCTATTTCCGCGCCACCCTCTTCAGCGACTACGGTTGGCAGGGCGCCGGCAGCCCGCAGCGGCGCCTGCAGATGCTCAGCTTCGGCGTTGCCGCCTTCGCGGCCCTGCTGCTGGCGGCGATCAACTTCGTCAACCTCTCGAGCGTTCGCACGCTGCGGCGTCAGCGCGAAGTGGGCCTGCGCAAATCGCTCGGCGCGAGCGCCTCGCAACTGCTCGTCCAGTTCCTGTGCGAGGCCCTGCTGGTGGCCGTACTGGCCGGTGCACTGGGCCTGCTGCTGGCCTGGTGGGCCGCGCCGGTTTTCGAGTCCCTGATGCAGCACCATTTCGACACCGCGCTACTCGGCCCGGCCACCGTGGCGGGCACCTTTGTGCTTTGCCTGCTGCTGGGCTTGCTGACCGGCGCGCCGCTGGCAGGCATCGCCATGCGCCTGCCTTGCGCGGCTTCGCTGGCCGGGCGCCAGCACAGCGAAGGCCGCGCCGGCCGCTGGCTGCGCCGTGCCCTGACGCTGCTGCAGTTTGCCGCTGCGGCGGCACTGGCGGCACTGGCATGCACCGTGCTCTGGCAGAACGAGCATGCGGGCAGCCGCGACCTGGGCATCCAGGTCGAGGACCGGCTGGCCTTCGACCTGCCTTTCGGTCGCGGCCCTGCCGAGCAGCCCGCCCTGCTGCAGCGGCTGAAGCAATTGCCAGGCGTGCAGGCCGTGACCAGCAGCCGTGATGTGCCAGGCCGCAACTTCAGCAGCAACTTCAGCGAGTTCAGCGGCCCCAAGGGCCCGGTGAGCGTGCGCGTGGGCAACGAGATCGGGCCGGGCTTCTTCGACTTCTATGGCGCGCGCCTGCTGGCCGGCCGTCTCTCGACGGATCACCTGGCTGAGACGGACAAGGCCCTGGTCCTGGAGCGCTCGGCCGCGCTGGCGCTCGGCTTCGCCAGCCCTCAGGACGCGATCGGCCAGACGCTCAAGGGCGGCCAGTTCAACGAGAGCCGGGACCGGCAGGTCGTTGCCGTGGTCGAGGACATCCATCTGGAGAGCACCCGCGAAGCGCACCAGCCGACGCTGTTCGAGCCGACCAGCAAGCCCTTGAACGCCATCAGCCTGCGCACCAGCGATGCCGCGGCCACACGCGCCGCGCTGAAGCCGCTGCTGCAGCAATGGGTGGACGACGAAACGATAGAAGTCATGACCGTGGCCCAGCAGCTCGCGCGCCAATACGCAGAAGACCGGCGCCTGGGCTGGCTGATTGCCACGGCGGCGGGCGTGGCGCTCCTGATGGCCTGCATCGGCATCTACGCCCTGGCGACCTACACCCTGCGCTTGCGCACCCGCGAGATCGTCTTGCGCAAGCTCCATGGTGCCGGCCACCGCGCCGTGCTCCTGCTCCTGATGCGTGACTTCGGCGCCGTGGTGGCAGCAGGCTGCCTGCTGGGCCTGCCCATCGCCTGGTGGGTGGGCCACCTCTACCTGGGCCAGTTTGTGGCGCGGGCGCCGTTGGGACTCTGGCCACTGGTATTCGCTGCCGGGCTGCTGGCCGTGTTGACCACGCTGGCCACGGCACGACAGCTGCGCGCGGCCTTCGCCTTGCGTCCTTCGCTGGCACTTCAATAGGCGTGGTCATGAGCGCCAGCCCCCTTCCTCAAACGCCCAACAGCGGCGCGGCCATGGACCGGCAGCGGCCAGCCAAGCCGCGCTGGCCCCGGCGGGCCGTCATTGGCGCAGGCGCGGCAGCGCTGCTGGGCCTGCTGCTCTGGCAGGCACCTTCGCTGCTCTCGCTGGGCGCGCCGGTGCGGCTGTCCGACGTGGACCTGAGCACGGTGGCTGCCGGCCAGTTCCGCGATGACCTTGTCAGCCGCGCCACTGTGGCGCCCTTGCAATCGGTGCTGCTCGATTCGGTCGAGGACGGCCGCGTCGAGGCGGTGCTCGTCCACGATGGCGCCGCCGTGACCCGCGGGCAACTGATGTTCCGCCTCTCCAGCCCTCAGCGCGAGCAGGAGCTGCTGGCGCGCTCGTCCGAGGTGGCGCAGCAGCTGGCCAATCTCTCCAGCCTGCGCTCGCAATGGGTGGCGGCCCAGGCCGCGCAGCGTCGCGCCTTGACGCAGGCCGAGTTCGAGCTGGCCACGGCCCGCCGCAACAACAGCCGCACGGTGGAGCTCGCGAAGTCGGGCTTCATCTCGCCCTCGGCCTTGCAGGACTCGATCGAGCTGTTGGCCCAGCAGCAGCGCCTGCTCGACCAGCTGCGTGCCGATGGCGCTGCCGAGCTGGCCACGCGCGAGCAATCGCTGCGCGAGATGGAACGCGCGGTGCTAGGCCTGGAGAAGCGGCTGCAATCGCAGCGTGCCTCCACCGACGCATTGAGCGTGCGCGCGCCCGCCGATGGCCGGCTGACCGGCTTCAGCCTGCAGGTCGGCGAGACCGTGCGCCCCGGCGCCCATCTCGGCCGCATCGACAGCGCGGCGCAATTCAAACTGGTCACCAAGGTGGACGAGTTCCATCTCGGCCGTGTCGCCACCGGTCAGCGCGCCACGGCCGAGATCGGCGGCCAGCGGCATCAGCTGAGCGTTGCCCGCATCGACCCGCAAGTGAAGGAAGGGCGCTTCAGCGTCGAGCTGGCCTTCGATGCAGCACCGCCTGCGCTGCAGGTGGGCCAGAGCCTGGACTGCCGGCTCACGCTGGGCGCCGCCAGCGCCGCGTTGCTGCTCGGCGAAGGCCCCTTCCTGGCCGACAGCGGCGGTGCCTGGGTCTTCGTGCTCGATGCCAGCGGCCGCGAGGCGCAGCGGCGCAAGGTGCGCCTCGGCCGCCGCGCTGCCGGCCTGATCGAGGTACTCGACGGTCTGCAGCCCGGCGAGCGCGTCATCACCTCCAGCTACCGCCCCTTTCTCCAGGCCAGCACACTGCGCCTGCAACCCTGATTCAAGACAAGAAAGAAGACAGCCATGTTCAAGATCCGCAACCTCTCCAAGACCTATCAGGCGGGCGAAGTCGAGACCACCGCGCTGGACCGCATCCATCTGGACATCGAGACCGGCGAGTACCTGGCCATCACCGGGCCGTCGGGCTGCGGCAAGTCCACGCTCTTGGGCATCCTCGGCCTGCTCGATGCGGCCAGCAGCGGCGAGTACTGGTTCGAGGGCGAGAACGTGGCCGGCTGGAGCGAAGCCCAGCTCTCCCGCCTGCGCCGCGGCCGCATCGGCTTTGTGTTCCAGAGCTTCAACCTGATCGACGAGCTGAGCGTGGCCGAGAACATCGCCCTGGCGCTGGAGTACGGCGACCTGCCGGCGCGCGAGCAGCGCAAGCGCGTGGACGAGGCGATGGCTCGACTGGGCCTCAGCCATCGCGCCAGCCATCGGCCCTCGCAGCTCTCCGGCGGTCAGCAGCAGCGCGTGGCCATTGCGCGCGCCATCGTGGCCCGCCCCGCCCTTTTGCTGGCCGACGAGCCCACCGGCAACCTCGACAGCCTGCACGGCGAGGAAGTGATGCGCATCCTGCGCGAGCTCAACAACGAAGGCACGACGCTGGTGATGGTGACGCACTCGGAAGCGCATGCCGCCCAGGCCTCGCGCACGCTGCGCCTGCTGGACGGGCGCATCCTCGTGGACGCCATGGCGGCATGAGTGTGAGCCCCTCGTCAGCGCGGGCCGGCTTGGGGCGGCCCGGCGCTCGGCCCGGTAGCCCGTGAGGCACAACTCGGGTGATTGACAGCGGCCTGTGCTTGGGCAAACTGGGCTCTCCAGAAGGAGCGCGCCCATGGCCGACGACGATCGGATCGACCTGATCGAGGACACGGAAGAAGACGAAGCCGGCCAGGCACGGGCTGCTCCGCTGCCTTGGCGCATCTTGGTCGTGGACGACGACGAGGAAGTACACGAGGCCACCCGCTACTCCCTGCGCCGCATCGAAATCCTTGGCCGTCCCCTGCAGCTGGTCCACACGCACTCCGGCGTCGAAACCCGGGCGCTCCTGGCGCACGACCGCGACTTCGCACTGGTGCTGCTGGACGTGGTGATGGAAAGCCAGCAGGCCGGCCTGCAGCTGGTACGGCACATCCGCGAGCACTGCGGCATGACCGAGTGCCGAATCATCCTGCGCACCGGCCAGCCGGGCTTTGCGCCCGAGCTGCCCATCATCGACGCCTATGACATCAACGACTACCGCACCAAGTCGGAGCTGACCCACACGCGCCTGATCACGGCGGCCACGGCGGCACTGCGCTCCTTCGAGCAGATCCGCACCATCGCAGAGAGCCGTCGCGGCCTGGAGCTGATCGTCCGTTCAGCGGCCGACCTGATGGAGCGGCATGCGATGTACAGCTTCGCTGAAGGCGTGCTCACCCAGCTTGCTGCCTTGCTGGGCTTGCCCAAGGAAGGCATCGTCTGCGCACACCGGGGCCGCCCCGAGCACGGGGAGGATGCGGACAGCTTCTATGTGATCAGCGCTGCCGGGCGCCTGGCCGACTACGCCTCCCGGCCGCTTGAAGAGCTGGACGAGGCACATATCCGCACGGCAGTCACCGAATGCCTGAGCAGTCGCCAGCACCAGTTCTCAAGCGATGCCACCGTGCTCTATGTCTCGGCAGGCGAGCAGGAGGCGGCCGTGTTCCTGCAGACCAGCCGGGAGCTGGCCCTGCTGGACCGCCAGCTGGTCGAAGTTTTCGCCACCAACATCTCGGCCTACTTCGGCAACCTGCACCTGATCGGTGAACTGAACAAGCTGGCCTTCTACGACAAGCTGACCGGCCTGCCCAACCGCCTGCAATTCCTGCGGGACTTGGACGCTTTGACCGACAGGGCCGGCCACGTCTTGCTCTTGCTGGACGTGCAGCGCTTCGCCGAGCTCAACAACGGCCTGGGCCATGAAGTCGGCAATGCCTTGCTGAGGGCCGTGGCAGCCCGCCTGGGCGAGGAGTTTGAAGAGCAGGTCAAGCTCGCACGGCTGGGCAGCGATGTCTTCGCCCTGCTGGGGCCGGCGACCCTGGTCAATGCAGAGCGCGTGAAGCAGCTGATGGAGGCGCCGCTGGCCGCCGGAGAGCACCGCCTGCCCGTGGCTGTGACCCAGGCCTGGTACTCGCTGGACGAGCACGAGGGCGATGGCCAGGCTGCGCTGCGCCGCGCCAATATTGCGCTGGAAGTGGCCAAGGCGGGCCTGGGCCGGGGCGGCCTGCCCTTCAAGATTGCGATGGAGGCCGGCGTGCAGACGCGGCTGGCCCTCTTGCGCCGGCTGCGCGGCGACTTCTCCGCGCGCAAGCTCGAGGTCTGGTATCAGCCACAGGTGCTGCTAGCCACAGACAGGATGATCGGCATGGAAGCACTCCTGCGCTGGCCCGACGGCGAAGGTGGCATGGTGCAGTCTCCCGATGTCTTCATCGCCCTGGCCGAACAGGCCGGCCTGATTGAGGAAATCGGCGCCTGGGCGCTGGAACAGGCGGTGAACGACTGGACCGAGCTCCAAGGCCTGGCCAATGCGCCGCCGCGGGTCAGCGTCAATGTCAGCGTTTTGCAGTTCCGCAGCTCGCAATTGACCGAGCTGGTACGCGAGCTGATAGACCGCCACGACATGCCGGCCGGCGCATTGGAGCTGGAGGTGACCGAAAGCGTGGCCATGGACGACCCCCAATTGGTGGTCGAAGGCCTGCAGGCGCTGCATGCCGTTGGTGCGCGCGTGGCGATGGATGATTTCGGTACCGGCTATTCATCGCTGTCGCAATTGCAGACGCTGCCGATTGATTGCCTGAAGGTGGACCGCGCCTTTGTCTGCCAGATCGGTGAGCCTCAAGGCGACGCCTATGCCGAGACCGTGATCAACCTCGGCCAGAGCATAGGCATGGAGATCGTGGCCGAAGGCGTCGAGACTGAGGCCCAGGCAAACTTTCTGCGCAGCAAGGGTTGCGACGTGGCGCAGGGCTGGCGCTATGCCAAGGCCATGCCGATGCACGAGCTGAGAGCCTGGATGGCGCGACAGACGATGCATTGAGGCCGGGTCCGTTGCCGGCGGGCCGGCTGAAGTCGATCAGCGTTTCAAGCGCTCTGCCAGAAATATCTCGGCCAGCCGCCTGGCCTCGGGCGCGAGTGCATCGAGGTTCTCCTGGCCCTTGTTCATCATCACCGAGACCACCATGCGGTACTCGGGATAGATGGCGAAGTAGGAGGTGCTGCCCACCGCCGTGCCGTGATGGCTGAGCAGGCGGGTCTGCAGGCGGCCGTCCAGGAGCTTGCGCTGCTCGGCCACGCGCATGCCCAGCGCATAGCCTTGCGGATTCTCCTTGCCGTTCGCCAGCTTCTGGACCGTCAGCAGGCTCGCCCGTGTGGCGGCGCTGAGCTGATCGCCTTCAAACCAGGCCTGGCCCAGCCGCAGCATGTCCGAAGGTGTGGACAGCATGCCGCCGGACGGATAGCGGATGCTGTTGTCCACCGGCTCGGCCGGCTTGTAGCGGCCTTCGGTGACCTCATAGAAAGCCGCGCGCCGGGGGTCAACGGCTGACTTGATGTCGAGCACGCTGTTCTGCATGCCCAGCGGCTTGAACACGGCTTCGGTGATGAACTCGCCATAGTCGCGCCCGGCCGCCACCTCGATGGCGGCGCCGGCCAGGTTGGCGCCGTAGCTGCTGTACTTGAAGTCCTCCCCGGGCGTGAACAGCAGGGGGCGCTGGTCAAACACGGCCAGCGCCTCGCGCACGCCATTGAAATGCCGCTGGTTGCGGTGCTCCCAGATCGGGAAGCACAGGCACAGGCCGTAGTCGGGCACGCCGGCTCGGTGGCTGATCGCCAGCCGGGTCGTGACAGGGTCGTAGGCGGCGGGCAGCTCCGGCAGGTAGCTTCGTATCGAGCGCTCGATGTCGATGCGCCCGCTTTCCATCAAGAGTCCCAGCGCAAAGCCATTGACGGCCTTGGAGCTGCTACCCAGCCGAAAGCGCGTCTCCAGATCAACCGGGCGCCTGGCATCCAGATCGGCCAGGCCGACCGCACCGGCCCACACCCGCTGGCCGTCGATCATCACGGCGGCCGACAGCGCCGGCGCATCGAGCCGGCGGCGCGCCTGCGAGAGCGCTGCATCGGCCTGATCGGCGCTCACCTGCCAGGCGGGGTCGGCCCAGCGCCGGGCGGGCTCGGCCTGGTCGGGCAAGTCCTGCCAACCCATGCTGTAGACCAGCAGGGGCTCAAAGAGGCGGAACAGGACCCAGCAACAGAGGGCGGCAGCAAGCCACAGTGGCGCGCGGTGGCGCCACCGCATGGTGTTGAAGCTCATGAAGAATCCTCAGAGAGGCGGCGGCGCGCCATCGCGCCAGAAGAAGACTTCATCGACCTTGCGGCCGAACAGATGGGCCAGGCGCATGGCCAGCTCCAGCGATGGCGCGTAGCGACCGCCCTCCAGCGCGACGATGGTCTGCCGCGTGATGCCCACGGCGCGTGCGAGCGCATCCTGCGTCATCTCGCCATGCTCAAAGCGCAGGCGCCGCAGCTGGTTGTCGACAGGCGTGGCCGGTGCTGGCTTGCCGCCACTCACACTGCTCATGCCGCCTCCGCTTCGGCTGCCGCTTCAAGCCGGTACAGGCGCAGCTGCGCGGCCTGATGGAAGGCGCAGGCCAGGGTGACGATGAGTATCAGCAGATGCGCCAGCAAGGGCTGGTTGAAGTCGGCCACGACGGTGCGCTCGCCAAAGCCCAGGGCCAGGATCAAGAGCAGCAGCAAGAAGAGCAGCGCATACCAGCTCCCGCTGAGTGCCTGGGCCGCGAACTGCGCATCGCGCTCATCGCGCCGCGGCGCCGGGTCGCGGGCGACCTGCCAGCTCAGGAGCGCGCCGATGATCAGCGTCCAGCTGTCAATGGCGAGCGCATGGCCGCGCAGGCTGTGCATGTCCAGCACCGGGCCCATGCGCCACAGCAAGGCCGCGAGATGGCCCGCCAACAGGCTGTAGCTGAGCAGGCCATGCCAGCAGCTCCGTTCGAGCGAACCCGGCCCATGCGCACTGCGTTGCCAATGGCGGCGGGCCAGCGCCGCGCTGACCAGCATCAGCGCCAGGCCGATCAAGCCGGGCCGCAGCGGCAGCGCCGAAAGCAGGCCGCTGGCCAGGCTGGCGCCGGTGAGCATGGACAGCAGGGCTAGCAGGAGGATCAAGGGCATGGTGTCTGGTTTACCGGATTTAATGTCCGATTTACTATACATATGCAATCAGGCTCTCGCAAGCCCCGGGCGAGGGCAGATGAGGGGCAGGTTCAGGCCTGCATGGGAATTCGAATCAGCGCTTGTCGGCGTCGGCCAGGAGCGCCTGGCAGCGCTCTTCATGCTGGGAGATCTCGGCCAGCGTGACCTCGATGTCGTCGAGCTGCTGCTCCAGCTGCCGGCGGTGCTGGGCCAGCACGTCCAGGAAGGCCTTCAACTGCGGCGCTGCACCGCTCTCGGAGTCGTACATGTCAACGAGCTGCTTGACCTCTTGCAGGGACAAGCCCAGGCGCTTGCCGCGCAGGGTCAGCTTGAGCCGCGTGCGGTCGCGGTGCGTGTAGACACGGTTGCGGCCGGCGCGGGCCGGCTCCAGCAGGCCCATGTCTTCATAGAAGCGGATGGCGCGCGGCGTGATGTCGAACTCGGCCGCCAGTTCGGTGATGGTGAACAGCCGGCCCTGGCTTTCAGGTGCCTGCACGGGCGAGGTCGAGCGGGGCGCTTGGGGCATGGCTACACTGGCCTGACTAACGTTGACGTAAACGTAAGTCTAAGGCAGTCCCGACCATGGCCAATCCGCGCGAACACGAACTTGACTATCCGCTGGGCGACGCCCTGCCCTTGCCCGGCGAGGTGCTGGAGATTCAGCCCGGCCTGCGCTGGGTGCGCATGGGACTGCCTTTTGCGCTGGACCACATCAATCTCTGGCTTCTGCGCGACGAGATCGATGGCAGAGGCGGCTGGACCATCGTCGACTGCGGCATCAGCAGCGATGCCACGCGCGTTTGCTGGGAACAGGTCTTCGCCCATCATCTGGATGGCCTGCCGGTGCTGCGCGTCATCGTCACGCATTTCCATCCCGACCACATGGGTCTCGCGGCCTGGTTGACTGAAAGATGGCAGTGCCGTTTGTGGATCAGCGCGACCGACTACAACCTCGCGCGCGTCGCCAGCGCCTCCACCGTGGGCATGGGTGGCGAAACGGCCGCGGCCTTCTTTGGCAGCCATGGACTGACCGACCCCGACTCGCTGGCCAAGATCCGCGGCCGCGCCAGCTACTACCCGAGCATGGTGCCGAGCATTCCGGCCAGGTACCGGCGACTGATGGACGGGATGCTGATCGATATTGGCGGCCAGCCATGGCGTTGCATGGTCGGCTATGGCCATGCGCCGGAACACATCAGCCTGTTCTGCGAAGAGCGCCAGTTGCTGATCTCGGGCGACATGCTGCTGCCGCGCATCTCCACCAACGTGTCCGTGGTCGACGTGGAACCCGAGGCCGACCCCTTGACCCTCTATCTCGACTCGCTGGAGCGGCTGCTGCCGCTGCCGCGCGAGACCCTGGTTCTGCCCTCGCATGGCAAGCCATTCCGCGGCCTGCATGCGCGCGTGGACCAGTTGCAGGAGCATCACCGCGAGCGGCTGGACGAAGTGCGGGCAGCCTGCGCCGAGAAGCCCTGCCATGCGGCCGAGCTGCTGGATCTCTTGTTCAAGCGCAAGCTGGACCTGCACCAGACGACGTTTGCGATGGGAGAGTCGGTCGCGCACCTGAATGCGCTGTGGCGGGCCCGGAAACTGAAACGCCATCTGGATGCAGATGGCGTTTATCGATTCAGCCCGGCTGATTGAGTTGCTGTTGCGGGAGAGGAATTCGCCGCCGGCATCCCTGAATAGCCGGCGGCGTTCCCGTTCTTGGTGCGTCCTGGTCAAGCAAACGCATGGTGATGACAGCTTGTGGCCGCGAGTCTGAAGCCCACCAGCGCCCCCAACAACCCCCCTTAAGTGGGACGGAGCCGGTCAAAGCGCTTCATCACCGAAGGCAGCGAGGCTTTCTTCACGCAAAAGGCCCTTGGCCTGCTCGTAGTCGGGCAGCACCGAGCGCACCACGGCCCAGAAGCGCGGGCTGTGGTTCATCTCGCGCAGGTGGGCCAGCTCATGGGCGACGACGTAGTCGATCGTCGAAGGCGCGTAATGAATCAGGCGCCAGTTGAGTCGCACCGAACCGTCGGCACTCGCACTGCCCCAGCGGGTCTGGGCCGAGGACAGGCGCAAGGACTTCATCGACACACCCAGCGCCGCCGCGAAATGCTCGCAGCGCGGCTGGAAAAAGGCCTTGGCCTGGCGTTGCAGCCAGCCATGCGCTGCGTCCCGGATCTGCGCCGCTTCAGCCGCCAGCGGCAGGCCGATGGCAAGCAGTGCCGCGTTGCCAGGCTCGACGGGCTCCTGCAGATGAACACCGCTGAGCTGCGGCTGCAATGACAGGCGCAGCTTTCGGCCGAGATAGGGCAGCTCGCCGCCATCGCGCCACTCGATGCGCGCGGCCTCGACCCGGCGCTGGCGCTCGCGCTGCTCCACGAGCTTGCGCAGGATCCAGTCCTGCTTCTGCTGCAAGGCAATCTCGATATCGGGGATGGTCACCCAACGCGGCGCGCTGACCCGCAGACCCTCGGCATTGACGACGAAGCCGATGCTGCGCCGCCGCGCCCGCTTGAGCTCGTAGGCCACGCGGTGCTCGCCCAGCAGGAGCTCGCGGGCACGCGGCGCCACCGGGCCGGGCTCGCCACGGCCGGGGCGCATGAGGGGCGGTGGTTCGGCCTCGAACAGCGGCAGCTGGGTTTGCAGCAGGCCGGCGAGTTTCTTCAGCATGGCGGCGTCCACTCAGGCAGTGAGGGCCGTGTTGCGCGGCTGCGCGGGCTGTGCATAGGCCTCGGGATCCAGGCGCTGCATTTCGCCCTCGATCCAGCCTTCCACCTCGCGCATCAGTTCGGCCGGCTCGCGGCCTTGCGACGGTATGGGCCGGCCGATGGAGATGTCGACCACACCGGGGCGCAGCAGAAAACTCCTGCGCGGCCAGCAGCGGGCCGAGGTGGCCGCGATCGGCACGACCGGCACGCCGGTTTCGATGGCCAGGCGGGTACCGCCGGTCTTGTAGTCGCCCTTGTGACCGCGTGCAATGCGCGTGCCCTCAGGGAACATGATCACCCAGATGCCGCGAGCCGCCAGCTGCTTGCCCTGCTCGGCCACCTTCGCCCAGGCCTGCGCGCGCTTGCTGCGGTCGATATGGATCATGTCGGTGCGGCCAATGGCCCAGCCGAAGAAGGGGATGTAGAGCAGCTCGCGCTTGAACACATAGGCCAGCGGATGCGACATCAGGGTCGGGAAGGCAAAAGTCTCCCAGGTACTTTGATGCTTGGCCAGCAGGATGACGGCCGACTGGCTTTGCTCGGCGGTCGGCAGATGCTCCATGCCCTGGATGCGCCAGCGCACGCCACAGATGAGTCGTGCACCAGAAACAGCCAGGCGCAGCCAGAACACGCAAGTCCAGTAGACCGGATTGCCGCGCACGAAGACCGACACCAGCAGCACCGCCAGCGCGACCGGCACGACCGTGAGGGCCAGCCACGCGATGAACAGCGCCGAGCGCAGCGCGTACAACAGAATCATCAGCTCAAATCTCCGGGGCGTGAATCGGCATCGCGCAGATCGCCCCGGGCGCGACGTTCGTCCTGGATCAGCCAGTCGGCAAAGGCCGCCAGGCTGTCATGCATCTGGCTGCCGGGCACCTGGGCCAGCAGCGCGTCGATCGTGGCCGCGTCGGTGCTCGACAGCCTGTCGCCACGCACCAGGTGCGGCACGCAGCCGGCGGCATGGGCCGTCTGCAGGTCGCGCAGCGAGGCGCCGACCATGTGCACTTGCGCCAGGTCCGCGCCAAAGCGTGCGCCGATCTGCTGCACCAGGCCCGGCAGGGGCTTGCGGCAGTTGCAGCCTTCATCCGGCGTGTGCGGGCAGAAGAACACCGCGTCCAGCCGCCCGCCCTTCTCTGCCAGCAACTGGTTGAGGCGCAGATGCACCGCGTTCAGCGAGGCCATGTCCAGCAGGCCGCGGCCGATGCCGGGCTGGTTGGTGGCCATCACCGTGTGCCAGCCGGCATGGTTGAGCCGCGCTACCGCTTCCAGCGCCCCGGGCAGCGGGTTGAGCTCCTCGGCCGACTTCACATGGTCGTCGCGGTACTGGTTGATGGTCCCGTCCCGGCCCAGAATGACCAGCTTGGTGCCGTGGCCGTGATCGGAACGCATGCCCATGGATGTCGGTCCTCGTTTCAACTCGCCAGGCGAGACAGATCGGCCACGCGGTTCATCGCCTCATGCAGCGTCTTCAAGAGACCCTGACGGTTGGCGCGCAAGGCTTCGTCTTCGGCGTTCACCATCACGCCGTCGAAGAAGGCATCGACCGGCGCCTTCAAGGCCGCCAGCTCGCGCAAGGACGCCGCGTACTCGCCATTGTGGAAGAAGCCGTCGGCCAGCGGCTGCACATTCCTCAGCGCGGCAGCCAGCGCCTGCTCGGCGGACTCCTTCAAAAGCGATTCGTCGATGCGCGCCGCAACCGGCGTTTCGATCTTCTTCAGGATGTTGGCAATGCGCTTGTTGGCAGCGGCCAGCGATGCGGCCTCGGGCAAGGCGGCAAAGGCGCGCACGGCGGCCAGGCGCAGCGGCACTTCACCCAGGCGGGCGGGCGCGAGCGCCAGCACCGCATCGACTTCCTGTGCGCTGTAACCCTGCTCGCGCAGCGACACGGCCAGGCGGTCGGAGAAGAAGCTCAGGAGCGCAACGCTCGGGTTCTCGATCAGGTCCCCAAAGGCCGGCACGGCCGCCGCGATCAGCTCGGGCAGCGGCAAGGGCAGGTTCTTCTCGACCAGGATGCGCACCACGCCCAGCGCATGACGGCGCAGCGCGAACGGGTCCTTGTCGCCGGTGGGCAGCTGGCCGATGCCGAACAGGCCGATCAGGGTCTCCAGCTTGTCGGCCAGCGCGACCACGGTACCGGTCTGGTTGCGCGGCAGTGCGTCACCCGCGAAGCGCGGCTTGTAATGGTCTTCGATGGCGATGGCAACACCGTCGCGCAGGCCTTCATGACGGGCGTAGTAGCCACCCATGATGCCTTGCAGCTCGGGGAACTCGCCGACCATGTCGGTCAGGAGGTCGGCCTTGGCCAATTGCGCAGCCTGCTGGGCCTTGTGATCCAGCAGATCGAATTCTTCCTTGGCCGCGACCGTGAAGGGCACGGTCGCCATGCGCAGCATGTTGACGATGGCATGCGAGATCGCGCGAACGCGCTCCGCGCGCTCGCCCTGCGTGCCCAGCTTGCCGTGATAGACGACCTTGGCCAGGCCCGGGACGCGCTCGGCCAGAGTCTTCTTGCGGTCCTGGTCGAAGAAGAACTTGGCGTCCGACAGGCGTGGGCGCACAACGCGCTCATTGCCGCCGGTCACGGCGCTGGCATCAGTCGGGCAGATGTTGGACACCACCAGGAACTTGTGCGTCAGCTTCCCCTCGCCGTTCAGCAGCGGGAAGTACTTCTGATTGGCCTTCATCGTCAGGATCAGGCATTCCTGCGGCACGGCCAGGAACTCGGGCTCGAACTGGCAGGTGAGCACGTTCGGGCGCTCGACCAGGGCCGTCACTTCATCGAGCAGCGCTTCGTCGTCGATGGGCTTCAGGCCTTCCTTGGCGGCAGCGGCATTGAGCTGGTGCAGGATCTCGGCGCGGCGCTCGGCGAAAGACGCGATCACGGCGCCCTGCTCGCGCATCTGCGACGCATAGGTGTCGGCGCTTTCAACACTGACTTCCTCGGTCAGCGCCTCGAAGCGGTGACCGCGCGTCACGCGGCCAGACTTCAGACCCAGCGCCTGAACAGCCACGATTTCCGCGCCATGCAGGGCCACCAGGCCATGGGCAGGGCGCACGAACTTCACATCGCTCCAGCCATCGGCCAGCTGGTAGGTCATGACCTTGGGGATGGGCAGCTTGGCCAGGCTTTCTTCGAGCGCCTTCTGCAAGCCCTCCGCCAGCGTGGCACCGGCCACGAGCTGGTCCAGGAACAGGGCTTCGGCCTTGCCGTCTGGTGCGCGCTTGAGTTGCGGCACGACGCTGGCGTCCGCCCCCAGCGCGGCCAGTTTCTTCAGCAAGGCAGGCGTTGCATTGCCCGATGCATCAAGCGCCACGGCCACCGGCATCAACTTTTGCTGCACCGCGCGGTCTGCGGCCTTGGCCGAAACCTGGGTCAGATGCAGGCCCAGGCGCCGCGGCGATGCAAACGAAGTCGCCACCGCATCGTCAGCCACCAGGCCTTGCGCCTTCAGGCTGTCAGCCAGCACACCGGCAAAGGATTCGCCGAGCTTCTTCAGCGCCTTGGGCGGCAGCTCTTCGACAAAAAGTTCGATCAGCAGATTCTTGGTGGACATGCTCAGGCTGCCTTCTTCTTCTCGATCTGGGCCAGGACTTCATCGGCGTGCTCTTTGAGCGCCATCGGGAAGCCCAGGCGTGCCCGGCTTTCCAGATAGCTCTGCGCCACGGCGCGCGCCAGGTTGCGGATGCGGCCGATATAGGCGGCACGCTCGGTCACGCTGATCGCACCGCGCGCATCCAGCAGGTTGAAGCTGTGGCCGGCCTTCAGTAGTTGCTCATAGGCCGGCAGCGCCAGCGACTGCTCCATCAGGTACTTCGATTGCTTCTCGTGCGCGGCAAAGGCCTGCAGCAGGAAGTCCACATCGCTGTGCTCGAAGTTGTAGGTCGACTGTTCGACCTCGTTCTGGTGGAACACGTCGCCATACTTGATATCGGGAGCCCCATCCTTGCCCTCGACATAGACCAGGTCGTAGACGCTGTCCTTGCCTTGCAGGTACATGGCCAGGCGCTCGAGGCCGTAGGTGATCTCGCCGGTGATCGGCTTGCAGTCGATGCCGCCGACCTGCTGGAAGTAGGTGAACTGCGTCACTTCCATGCCATTCAGCCAGACTTCCCAACCGAGGCCCCAGCAGCCAAGCGTCGGGTTCTCCCAATCGTCTTCGACGAAACGCACGTCGTTCTTCTTCAGGTCGAAGCCCAGCGCTTCCAGCGAACCGAGATAGAGCTCGAGGATGTTGGCCGGCGCGGGCTTCAAGACGACCTGGTACTGGTAGTAGTGCTGCAGTCGGTTGGGGTTCTCGCCATAGCGGCCGTCCTTGGGGCGCCGGCTGGGTTGCACGTAGGCAGCCTTCCAGGGCTCGGGGCCGAGGGCACGCAAGAACGTGGCGGTGTGGCTGGTGCCGGCACCGACCTCCATGTCGTAGGGCTGCAAAAGGGCGCAGCCTTGGCGGGACCAGTAGTCCTGCAGGGTCAGGATGATTTGCTGGAAGCTCAGCATGTGGGGGTCGCAGTCTGTGACAACAATATTGACCCGGATTCTAAGGTGGGCCCTTCAGCGCGCTCGCCGGCGCCGCCAGGCCAGCACCAGCGGCAGCACCGCAAGCCCCCACAAGGGCCACAGGCCGACGCTGCCGAGCCAGCGGGCATAGGGCGTGGCGCCGCGCCGGCCTTCGACCTCGGCCTCGAGCACATCGCGCACCACCGCGGGCAGCCGGGCAGTCACCTGGCCCTTGTGATCGAGCACTGCCGTTGCGCCGGTATTGGTCGAACGGATGAAGGGCCGCTGGAACTCCAGCGCCCGCATCTGCGAGAACTGCAGGTGCTGGTCCTGCACCATGGCCGGGCCGAACCAGGCGAGGTTGCTGACATTGAGCAGGACCGTCGCGCCCTCGGGGCCGGCCTGCGCGCTGTCGACGAAGTCCTCGCCAAACAGGTCTTCGTAGCAGATCAATGGACGAACGAGCTGGCCGCCGATGGCCAGCGCGCGCTGATGCTGGCCGCGCGCCTGGCTGTCCATAGGAATGCCAAGCGCATGGACAAACCAGGCGAAGCCCGGCGGAATCGTCTCGCCGAATGGCAGCAGGTGGCGCTTGCCATAGCTGTAGGGCTGCGGCGTGCCCAGCGCGAGCAGCGAGTTGACGAAGCCCTCGCGCTCATTGCCGAGGAAGGTGCCCAGCAGCAGCGGATGCCCGGCCGCGGCGCGCTTGATCCGTTCGACCTGCAGCGGGTACTGCTCGAGCATCCAGTCCATCGGCAAGGGCACGACCGACTCCGGCGTCACCACCAGCTGGCCTTGCGCCGATTCGATCTGGCGCAGCAGTTGCTCCAGGTTGGACTCGATCAGCGCGCGGTCGAACTTCTGGTCCTGCGGCACATTGGGCTGCAGCAGGGAGACCTTCAGCTTGCCAGCAGATTCGGTGAATTGCTGCGGCAGCAGCAGGCCGCCCCCCATCAGCAGCAGTGCGCCCATCAGCACACGGCCACTGCCCCGCAGGGCCGCCGCAACGCCGGCAGCGACGAGGCCCGCCAGCGCGGTGATGCCATACACGCCAATCCAGGGCGCCCAGTGCGAGAGCGGCCCCACGGCATGGGCATAGCCGCTGGCGATCCAGGGAAAGCCGGAGAACCATTGCGCCCGCGCCAGTTCGGCCACCAGCCAGCAGCTGGCCCAGATCAACGCATGCACCGCCGGCCGCTGGTCGCGCAGCTTGGCGGCCAAGGCGAGCGCCGCAGCGAAGTAGAGCGAGAGAACGAAGGCCAGCAGCAGCACCGCCGCGCCGGCCAGCACACCCGGCAGGTGGCCAAAATCATGCAGGCTGATGTAGAGCCACCACAGGCCCGAGCCCATCCAGCCCAACCCGAACAGCAGTCCATGTCGAGCGGCGCGGGCTGGCGTTTCATCCCAGCTGGCATGCGCCAGCATGGCCAGGGCCAGCAATTGCAGCGGCCAGGCCAGTCCGGGCGAGAACGAGGCCGTGTGCAGCACGCCGGCCAGCATCACGATGGGCCAGGCGCCAAGGATTTCCAGGCCCAGCAGCAGCTTGCGATTGACGGCAGGGAGCATCGAAAGCTCAGCCAGCCTCGGCGCGCGTGACCTTGAACCAGCGCACGGCGCCGCCCCGGGTCAGCATGACGGCAAAGTACAGGCCGGCCAGCTCGACCACCTCGCCCCGGCGTGGCACGCGGCCATGCTGATGGGCGACCAGGCCGCCAATGGTGTCGAACTCACCCTCGGGCAGCTGCACCGAGAAGGCTTCGTTCACGGCCGAGATGGCCGTGTCGCCGGCCACGCGCTGGCTGCCGTCGGCCAGCGTGTAAAGACCTGATTCGCCATTCTTGTCGTCGAACTCGTCCTCGATCTCGCCGACGATTTCTTCAAGCACGTCCTCGATCGTGATCAGGCCCGCTGTATTGCCGAACTCGTCGATCACGATGGCCAGGTGGTTGCGGTTGGAGCGGAAGTCGCGCAAGAGCTCGTTCAGGCCCTTGCTCTCAGGCACGAACACCGTCGGGCGCAGGAGCGCGCGCAGGTTCAGCTCCGGCGCACGCTGAATCTTCAACAGGTCCTTGGCGAGCAGGATGCCGATGATGTTCTCGCGCTGCCCCTCGAAGACCGGGAAGCGCGAGTGGCCGGTATCGATCACCAGGGCCAGCAGCTCATCGTAGGGCGCCTCGATATCGAGCAGGTCCATGCGGGGCGCAGCCACCATCACGTCGCCGGCGCTGAGCTCGGCCATGCGCAGCACGCCTTCCAGCATCTGGCGCGATTCGGGCTCGATCAGCTCGCGCTGCTCGGCATCGGCCAGCGTTTCCATCAGTTCGCTCTTGCTGTCCGGGCCAGGGTGGAGAAAGTCCACGATGCGGTCGATGAGACCGCGCGGCTCGGCAGGTTTTCTTTCGCCCCCTCGATACTGAGAGGGCCGACTAGGCTGGGGTTCGGACACGAGGACGTCGGTGTCGTTGTAGTGGAGCGGCAAGAATAACCGATTGACATTGCAGTACCCTTGAACCAAAGTCAGCCGCCCCCACCTTCCGGGGCCTCCTCTCCTTTCTGATCAGCAGTCTTCCCACCATGTCCCCAGGTCTCATTCCCGTCACCATACTCACCGGCTTCTTGGGCTCCGGCAAAACCACCCTCCTGAAGCGCGTGCTCAGCGAGACCCACGGCCAGAAGATTGCCGTGATCGAGAACGAGTTCGGCGAAGAGAACATCGATAACGACATCCTGGTCAACGACGTCGAGGAACAGATCATCCAGATGAACAACGGCTGCGTCTGCTGCACGATCCGCGAGGACCTGCGCACCACGCTGTCCGAGCTGGCCGAGAAGCGCCGCAAGGGCGAGCTGAACTTCGAGCGCGTGGTGATCGAGACCACTGGCCTGGCCGACCCCGGCCCGGTGGCCCAGACCTTCTTCATCGACGACGAGATCGCCGAGAGCTATCTGCTTGACTCCATCCTCACCTTGGTGGACGCCAAGCATGCCGAAGAGCAGCTCAACACCCGCCAGGAAGCGCGTCGCCAGGTCGGTTTCGCCGACCAGATCTTCTTCAGCAAGACCGATCTGGTGGAGCCCGCCGCCTTGGAGGCCCTGGCCCACCGCATCAAGCACATGAACCCGCGGGCGCCGCAGCAGTCGGTGCACTTCGGCGAAGTGCCGATCGCCAAGGTCTTCGACCAGCGCGGCTTCAACCTGAACGCCAAGCTCGACATCGACCCCGACTTCCTCAATGCCGACGCGCATGACCATGGCCACGATCACGGCCACGATCATGGGCACCATGATCACGACCATGAGCATGGCGAGCATTGCGATCATCCGCACCACCATGCCCACGACGACGACGTGAAGTCCTTCGTGTTCAAGGCGGAGCGGCCCTTCAATCCGGCCAAGCTGGAGGACTTCCTGGGCGCCATCGTGCAGGTCTACGGCCCCAAGATGCTGCGCTACAAGGGCGTGCTGCACATGAAGGGCAGCGACAAGAAGGTGATCTTCCAGGGCGTGCACCAACTGATGGGCTCGGACCTGGGCCCCAAATGGCTGCCCAGCGAGAAGAAGATCAGCAAGATGGTGTTCATCGGCATCGACCTGCCGAAAGACATTCTTTTGCAAGGCCTGGAGGGCTGCCTGGTCTGAGCCCGTGGCCAGGGGCCGACCGAGGGTTGGCCCGGCCCAGGCAAGCACCAGGATCTCCCGTCAGCAACAAGGCAGACAAGCATGGCTACAATCCGCCGCGCCCGAGCTTGGCTCAAGGCCTATAAATCCTTGACACAAATGCGTTTCGGCCCGGCCTGAGCAGGTATAAAGTCCCAAGCGAGGAGACGATAGTGAGCAAGACCACGGCCCCCAAGTCCACCCCGGCGCACGCAGCGAGCGCCGAGGCGCGGCCGGCCGCCAAAACCACCAAGGCCAAGGCCGCCGCAGCGGCGCCTGTTGCCGAGGTGGCAGCCCCGGCCAGCAGCACCAGCCGATTCGCAGATCGTTTTGCTCCACCCAAGCCGCCAACGCGCCAAATGAGTAGTCCCGTGATTGAAAGCCCCCGTACCCCCGCCAAAGCCGACCCCAAGCTGGTCAATGCCTGGAAGACCAAGGCTGGCAAGGATCTGACCGACGCCGAAGTGCTGGCCATGCCAGAGTCGGAGTACATGAACGACAAGCAGATCGAGTTCTTCCGCGGCAAGCTCACCGAGCTGAAGGACGGCGTTCTGTCCAATGCCGGTGAAACCACCGAGCACCTGCGCGAAGACACCTCCATCGTGCCGGACCCCGCCGACCGCGCGACGATCGAAGAAGAACATGCCCTGGAGCTGCGCACCCGCGACCGCGAGCGCAAGCTGCTGAAGAAGATCATGCAATCGCTGGCCCGCCTGGACACCGGCGAGTACGGCTATTGCGATGAAACCGGCGAGCCCATCGGCCTGGGCCGGCTGATCGCCCGCCCGACCGCCACTCTTTCGCTGGAAGCTCAGCAGCGTCGCGAGCTCAAGCAGAAGATGTTCGGCGATTGACAGCTTCAACAAACAGCTCGAAGACCAGCCCGACCCGCGCGCATGACTGATCCGAAAGACGGCGAGAGCTTCTTCCGCAAGGTCGCGCGCTTCGTGGCCAACCCCACGACCGACTGGGCCGAGCTGAATTCGCGCCAGGACGACCCCGAGGCCGATGCGGCCAAGGCCGAGCTGCGCGCGATGGTGGAACGCAAGCGCCGCAACGACTTCGTGCGCAAGCGCGAGCTCGACATGCTGCGCCGCATCCGCCGCGAGGGCCTCACGCCCGAGCAACTGGCCGCACTGGGCGGCTCCTCCTCGCGCATCGACGACATGGAGCGCGGCGCCAGCGGCGGAGCCCGCAACAGCGGCATCGACTCCAAGCTCGAGCAGGGGCTGAAGGCCAAGATCGACCAGATCGAGCAGCAAATGGCCGGCGAGAACTTCGCCAACACCCAGGTGCAGCAGGCGGCCCACCCGCCCGGTTTCTTCGAGACCAGCACCCGCCCCATCCATTTCGCCTCGACCACCACCGAGCCGCCGGCCGCCCGCGTCAGCGAGTTCTCTTCGCCCGAAGAAGTGGAGCGCCTGGAGGCACCGCCGACTCCGGCCGTGGCCACCATGGGTGCCGGCATGTCGCCACCGTCCAGCGGCGCGCCCAGCCGCCTGCCCGATCTGCATTTCGAGGTCGAGCCGCCGCTCAGCTTCAAGCTGGCCGAGCAGCGCCCGGCAGCCCCGCCACCGTCTGCCGTGGCACCGCCGCCGGGGCCCGAACTGCCGATGCCGCCGCCGGTGTCGGCCCCGGCCGAGCCCGCCGAACTGGTGCATGACGCCGAGCTCGACAACGCGGTGATCGCCTTTGCCAATGCTGATTACGAAAGCTGCGAGCGCGACCTGATCGAGCTGACCCGCGCTGGCGGCCCGCGCAATCTGCATGCCGAAACCTGGCTGGTGTTGTTCGACCTCTACCGCGCCACCGGCCAGGCCGCCAAGTTCGAGCCGCTGGCACTGGAGTACGCGCAGCAGTTCGGCCTTTCAGCGCCGCAGTACTTCTCCATGCCCAAGCTGGTGGCCGATGCCGCCCGCAACGAGCGCGTCCCCA
Source organism: Paucibacter sp. JuS9 (assembly GCF_044043925.2). NCBI lineage: Bacteria > Pseudomonadati > Pseudomonadota > Betaproteobacteria > Burkholderiales > Sphaerotilaceae > Roseateles > Paucibacter sp. JuS9. The sequence goes on along the minus strand of NZ_CP194172.1, from coordinate 113,183 downwards.
ATGCCAAGGCCGGCGGCGTCAGCTGGACCGCGCCCGAGCAGCTGACGCTGGAAGCCATCATCAAGCTGGAGCAGCGCTGCCAGATGATGCCCATGCCCTGGGTGCTGGACTGGGGTCCGTTGAAGACCCTGGACAGCGACAGTGCCACGCGCCTGCGCCAGCTGTTCCGCAACTGGGCCACGCAACCGCTGGACATCCGCTGGCTCTCGGGCGACCAGTTCCTGCAGCAGCTCAAGGACCTGGCGCCGGTCTCGGTGCGTGCCACCGACACGGCCTTCTGGATGCTGCGCCTCGAAGCGCTGCGCCTGGTGAACCGGCCCGATCATTTCGACGAAGCGGCGATCGACTACTGCGTCACCTACGAGGTGTCGCCGCCGTCCTGGGAGCCGACCAAGTGCCGGGTGCGCGTCAGCGGCCAGTCGCTGTCCACCGCCGGCATGCCCAACTCGACCGTGCATGGCAGCGAGCACACCACCGGCTTCCTCGAGTCCCAGATCACCGAGATGGCCCAGCTCTCGGCCAATGCTCAATTGGAACTCAGTGGCCAGCTGACCGGCGACATCGGCGAAACGCTCAAGACCATGGCCGGCCAGCTCGGTGCGGCCACCACCATCATCATCCATTGCCCCCTGCTGATACGCCTGGACTTCATGGCGGCGGGCGACCTGCTGAACTGGGTGCTGACCCGGCGCAGCGAGAACCGCGCGGTGATCTTCACCGAGGCGCACCGCCTGGTGGCCCTGTTCTTCGGCGCGATGGGCATCAACGAGCACTCGCGCGTCAAAGTGCGACAAGCCTAGGGCTTTCGCGCTTCAGAGAAGACTCATATCCCGCAGGGATGTGATGTCGGAACTACGGTACGGCAGGCCTGACCGACGGCCGCGCACCTTGCGAGGCTTGACGCGACTCAAGGCGCTGCGGCCGGCCCGGGCTTAGGCTGTGCAGCATGCCGCACCGTATCGCCACCCGTAGCTGGGGGCTGGCCAAGCCCCACCCGATGAATGCCGCCGCCAGCCGGGCCGAGGCGCGATGGCGCTGGCCGGTGCTGATCGCCCTGATGTGCACAGTGCCGGCCTTCTACATCGAGCTGCTGGACAACCTGCCGACGCCACTGGCCATCGCCATCTACCTGGGCGCGGCCCTGCTGGTTCTGGTGTCGCTCTGGCGAGTCGCCAGGCAACTGCCGGATCCCCTCGACTACCTGCGCGCCAATGCTCTTGACCTGGTGCTGGTGACAGGCCTGCTCGCCGCCGCCAGCCTGCCGCCCAGTACCGCTTCGCATGGCGCGCTGGCCGCGCGCCTGCTGGTGGCGCTGCTGACGCTCGCCCGCATGGTCTGGGCGATCAAGTCCTGGGTGACGCGCGGCGGCCTGACCTATCTGCTGCTGATTGCCCTGGTGGTGCTGGGCTTGTGCGGCGTCGGCTTCTGGGCCCTGGAGCCTCGGGTCCAGGGGCTGGGCGAGGGCCTGTGGCTGGCCTTCACCACCGCTGCCACGGTGGGCTACGGAGACCTCGTGCCCAGCACGCCGGCCGCGCGGATCTTTGCCGTCTTCGTGGTGCTGCTGGGCTATGCCGTGCTGTCGCTGGTGACTGCGGCCATCGCAGCCATGTGGGTGGAAACCTCTGAACACCGGATGGAAGACGACATCCTGCGGGACGTGCACGCCCAGATGCGCGAGTTGCGCGAGGAGATCCAGCTGCTGCGCGCGCAGCTGAAGGACGGCGGCTGACCGGCCGCTACAGCGCCAGTCGCTGCGCCTGCAGCGCAAGAATCCCGTCGAAGATCAGGCTCTCGTGCAGCTCGTGCTCGAGCTCCACGGCCGGTGCCACCTTCCAGCCTGCGCCACCCGTCATCACCGTGAGCGGCGATTGCCCTGAGCGGCGCTGCAGATGCCGGTGCATGCGCTCGATGGCGCCGACGATGGCATAGGTGCCGCCGCTGGTCAGCGCATCCGAGGTATTGGTCGGAAACTCCCGGACCTCGCCGGTCGGCACACGCAGGCCGGCCGTGCCGCCTTCCAGCGCGCGCAGCATGATGCCGTGGCCCGGCAGGATCAGGCCGCCCAGAAAATGGCCTTCAGCGTCCAGCGCATCGACGGTCACCGCTGTGCCCACCATGACCACCAGACAGGCCCGCGGCAGGCCACGGCGCACCACCAGCGAGCGCGCGCCGATCAAGGCCACGAAGCGGTCGGTGCCCAGCCGGCTCGGGTGGTCGTAGCCATTGGTGATGCCGCCGGCATGAGCCGCCGAGACGACCCAGCGTGGTTCGATGTCCCAGAGCTCGAGCTGCTCCTCGACGCGGCGGCGCACCGCATCGCCCGCCACGTTGCAGCCCAGCATGCTGTGCGGTGCCGGCAGCGCAGCCCATTCGGTTTCGGCCAGGCGGTCGATGTTTTCCAGGAACACCGCACCATGTTGCAACAGCACGGCGCCGGGTTGGGGCGAGGCATAGAGCGCCCATTTCAGTCGCGTGTTGCCGATGTCGATGGCCAGAAAACTCATGGAGTGGCTGAGCGTGGTGCGCATTGCGGTGGCGGTTAGCGTAACAGCCCTGCGCGGACAAACGCCCGGGGCGCGCGACGGGTTATAACCGGCACTGTCTTGGTGCAGGAGTGATGCATGAATTTTTCCGTCCGTAGCAAGCTCTGGATGCCGGTGGCTGGCCTGGCCGTTGTGGTGGTACTGATGACGCTGTCCTCCGCCACGCGAACCAAGAGCCTGGCCGAAGAGGCACGCCTGAACCAGGCGCGCCAGCAGCAGAAGTTCGATCTCTCGCTGCGCTGGCGCGGCCAGACCGAGACCAATGCCACGCGGGCGGTGGCCGGCATCATCAGCAGCGATGCGGCCGTCACTGCCGCATTCAAGCCCGAGATCGAGGCGACCACGACCACCATCTCCGAGATCCAGAAGCAGCTCGAGGAGCTGGCTACCGAGCCGGAAGAGAAGGCCGCCATGGCCCGCATCGCCGACACCCGCAAGGACTACATCGCCGTGCGCGCCGACGTCAGCAAGCTGAAGTCGGGTGGCGATGCCGCTGCGGCATCAGCGCTTCTGCAGGACAAGCTGATGCCGATGCTGAAGCGCTACCTCGACGCACAGCAGGACTTCATCAAGCTGCAGCAGCTGCGCTCCGACGCACTGCGTGACGCGGCCACGGCCGAGCGCATGCGCACCGTCTGGCTGGTAGCGGCCGTGATGGGTACGCTGGTGGCATTGATGGGCGTGGCCACGCATTTCCTGGCCCGCTCGGTGCTGCAGCCGCTGGAGGCCGTCACGGCGCAGGCCCGGCACATTGGCGACGGTGACCTGAGCCGCTCGATCAGCACCGACCGCAGCGACGAGATCGGCTCGCTGCAGCGCGCGCTCTGCGCCATGCAGGACTCCCTGAACCGCATGGTGGGCGCCGTGCGCCAGAGCGCCGACAGCATCCAGACGGCCAGCGCGGAGATTGCATCCGGCAACCTGGACCTGAGCCAGCGCACCGAGCAGGCGGCCTCCAACCTGCAGCAGACCGCCAATTCGATGAGCGGCCTGACCACGACCGTGCGCCAGAGTGCTGACGCGGCCTCCACGGCCAACCAGCTCGCCAACAGCGCCGCACAGGTCGCCCAGCGCGGCGGCGCCGTGGTGGGCCAGGTGGTCACGACGATGGACGAGATCAACGCCAGCTCCAAGAAGATCGCCGACATCATCGGCGTGATCGATTCGATCGCCTTCCAGACCAATATCCTGGCGCTGAACGCTGCCGTGGAAGCGGCCCGAGCCGGCGAGCAGGGCCGCGGCTTCGCCGTGGTGGCCTCCGAGGTTCGCTCATTGGCGCAACGCTCGGCCGGTGCGGCCAAGGAGATCAAGTCGCTGATCGACACCAGCGTGGACAAGGTCGAGGCCGGCAGCCGCCTGGTGCAGGACGCCGGCACGACGATGAACGAGATCGTCGCCAGCGTGCAACGCGTGACCGACATCATTGCCGAGATCAGCGCCTCCACCATCGAGCAGAGCCAGGGCATTGGCACGGTCAACGACGCCGTGGCCCAGCTCGACCAGATGACCCAGCAGAACGCCGCCCTGGTGGAGCAAAGCGCGGCCGCGGCCGAATCCTTGAAGGACCAAGCCATCAACCTGACCGAGGTAGTGCGGGGCTTCAAGCTCTAAGAAGCAGGCAAGCGTGATCAATTCCTTGCCAGCACGCTGTCAAGCTGGTCAGAATCAAGCGGCCGCCCCATGATGGGGCTGTCCATCCAACAAGGAGATCCGCACCATGAAGAGCACGTACTACCGCAGCATCGCCAAGACCCTGCTGCTGGCCGCGGCCCTGAGCACCGGCGCGCATGCGGCCGACGGTGGCGCCACCGCCGAGCAGGCCACGGCCATGGTCAAGAAGGGTGTCGCCTTCATCAAGGCCAATGGCCACGACAAGGGCTATGCCGAGATCACCAGCAAGACCGGCCAGTTCCGCGACCGCGACCTCTACCTGACGGTCTACGGCATGGACGGCGTGGTACGCGCCCATGGTGCCAACGAGAAGATGGTGGGCAAGAACCTGATCGAATTGAAGGACGTGGACGGCAAGGCCTTCGTCAAGGAGCGCCTGGACATGGCCAAGACCAAGCCGACGTTCTGGCAGGACTACAAGTTCACCAATCCGGAGAACAAGAAGATCGAACCCAAGAGCATGTACTGCGAGAAGCTTGAAGACATGGTGGTCTGCGGCGGCATCTACAAGTAAGCAAACCAGCGCTGAACCGGGAGGGTCATTCATGAAACTGGGTACCAAGCTTCTGATGGCCCCGCTGCTCACCGCGGTCGTGGCACTGGCCGCCGGCGAGATCAATGCGCTGCTGATGAATCGCGAGGCCGCGGCCAACCAGCTGGAAGTGCAGGCACAGATGGAGCAGTTCAAGACCCTGGCCAGCACCCAGACCCAATTGGGTCAGGTGCATGCCAGCGTCTACCGCACCGTCGCCCTGATGGCTTCGCTGGATGACGCCAAGACCAAGGCGCTGCGTGCCGACCTCGCCAAGCAGCTGGGCGGTGTGCAACGCACGCTCGCCGCCAGCCTGGACGGCAGCGGCGCCGACGAGCAGCTGCACTCCGGTGTCGTCGAGGCCGGTGGGCAGATCGACAAATACCTGAAGGCCGCGGACTCGGCCATCGACCTCGCTTCGGTCGACCCGAACACCGGCATCGCCGCGATGCAACAGGCCGATGCCGCGTTCGAGAGCCTGGCCAAGACCATGGGCGGCATGGTGGCGCGCATCGACGCACTGGCGGCCGAGTCTGCTGAAAGCTCACAGGCCCGCTCCACCCGCTACAACATCATCCTGACACTGATCGGCCTGCTGGCCGCCGGCGGCGCCGTGTTCGTCGCCTGGCGCATGCAGGGCAAGCTGGTGGCCGAGCTGGCACGGGCCGGCGAGGTGGCCAATGCCGTGGCCGCCGGCGACCTGAGCGTGGCAGCCGACAGCGACCGTGCCGACGAAGTGGGCGACCTGCTGCGCTCGCTGGACCGCATGGCCCAGCAGCTGAGCGAGTCGCTGCGCACCGTGCGCGAGTCCTCACAATCGATACACACGGCCAGCGCCGAAATCGCCAGCGGCAACCAGGACCTGAGCGTACGCACCGAAGAAGCTTCATCGAACCTGCAGAAGACCTCCAGCTCGATGGAGCAATTGACCGGCACGGTGCACCAAAGCGCCGAAAGTGCCTCCACGGCGAACCAGCTGGCCAACAGCGCAGCTCAAGTGGCGCAGCGCGGCGGCACGGTCGTGGGCCAGGTGGTCGCGACGATGGACGAGATCAACACCAGCTCCAAGAAGATCGCCGACATCATCGGCGTGATCGACAGCATCGCCTTTCAGACCAACATCCTCGCCCTGAACGCGGCGGTGGAAGCCGCGCGTGCCGGCGAGCAGGGCCGCGGCTTTGCGGTGGTGGCCAGTGAAGTGCGCTCGCTGGCGCAGCGGTCAGCCTCGGCCGCCAAGGAAATCAAGGGCCTCATCGATACCAGCGTCGACAAGGTCGAGACCGGTGCTCGCCTGGTGCAGGACGCCGGCACGACGATGAACGAAATCGTGGCCAGCGTGCAGCGCGTGACCGACATCATTGCCGAGATCAGTGCCTCCACCATCGAACAGAGCCAGGGCATTGGCACAGTCAACACGGCCGTCGCCCAGCTCGACCAGATGACGCAGCAGAACGCCGCGCTCGTCGAGGAGAGCGCGGCCGCAGCCGAGAGCCTGAAGGATCAGGCGGTCAAGCTGTCGGACGTGGTCAGCGGCTTCCGCCTGCGCTAGCCTGCTCGCCGAAAGGCAGCAGCTGTTCGAGCTGCGCGGCCTCACGAACCACCTCGCCGACCACCAGGATCGCGGGGCTCGCGATGCGCTCGCGTTTCAGGGTAGCGGCCAGGGTGCCGAGCGTGCAGATCGCCTGTCGCTGATGCTCGGTATGCGCTGCAGAGATCACAGCCGCAGGCATCGCAGCCGGCATGCCACCGGCGCGCAAGGCGGCCACCAGCGCTTCGGCGCGCGCCAGGCCCATATAGATCACCAGCGTCAGGCCGCTGCGCGCCAGGGCGGCCCAGTCGGGTGCGTCCTCACCGTCTTGCCTGTGGCCGGTGACGAAGGCCACGCCGGGTGCATGGCGGCGGTCGGTGACCGGAATGCCGATGCTGGCGGGCGCGGCGATGCCTGCGGTCAGGCCTGAGACTACTTCCACTTCGATGCCGGCCTCGCGCAGCGCCGTGACCTCTTCGCCGCCGCGGCCGAAGACGAAGGGGTCGCCGCCTTTCAGGCGGACGACCCGCGCACTGCTGCGCGCCTCGCGGATCATCAGCTCATGGATGAAGCGCTGCTCGGTCGAGACGCAACCGCCGCGCTTGCCGACGCGCAAGAGTCGCGCATCTGATCGCAGCAGCGCCAGCACACGGGCATCGACGAGGTCATCGGTCAGCACCACATCGGCGTCCTGCAGGCGCTTGAGCGCACGCACAGTCAGGAGTTCCGGGTCGCCGGGGCCGGCGCCAACAAGGCTGACAGTATTCATGTGATCACCTCTTCGCGAACTTCGGACACAAGTCGACGCAGCGACGGCAGGCAGGAGCCGCATTGCGTGCCGCATTTCAATTGCCCCTGCAGCTGGGCCAGGCGCTCGTTCGGCGACCCGCTGACGCCCCCTAGGCAGGCACGGATGCTGTCCTCACGCACGTTGAAACAGTTGCAGACCTGCGGGCTGCTCTGCTGCATGCCCTGCGGCGCCTGCGCTTCGGGTGCGAGCAGCCAGCGGCCATGCGGCGCGGCGGCTTGCGCTTCACGCCAGAGCTCGGTGAGCCAGGCGCCCTCCTCGCCTTCGCCGACACGCAGCAGGGCTTGCAAGCGCGCCTGATCGCCCTCGCCGGACAGGCGCAGCGCGCGATGGCGGCCCCGGCGGGTGTCGGCATAGCGCAGCACGCCGGTACCTTCGAGCTTGAGGATGGCGGCCAGGCGCTGCAAGAGCGCGGGGTGCGGCGCCTGCGCCAGCGCCGCGTCCAGGCACCAGCCTTCGCTGCCGCCAAAGGCCTCGTCACGCGGCGGCGCGGGCAGGCATTGCACATAGCCAAATTCAGGCATCAATGCGCGCAGCTGCTCGCGCAGCGCAGCGCTCTCTGCAGCTGGCACCCAGGCCGCAGCGCTGATGCGCCAGGGCAGCTCGGCAGACTGCACATTCATCGCCGAGAACTTCAGCTCGGGTTGGCGGGCATCGGGGCAGAAGGCGTCTTGCGTCAAGGCGTTGATGCCATCGCCACCAATGAACTCGGCGCCCCAGTGCATGGGCACATAGGCCTGTCCGCAGGCCACGGTCTCGTCTGCCTGCATGGGCAGCACCAGGGAACCGCGACGCGTCGTCAGCTTGCCCAGCCCGCCGTCTTTCAGGCCGCGCCGTGCCAGGTCTTGCGGATTGAGCCGCACCGCCGGCCTGGCGTCGAAGGCCATCAATCGCGGCACCGCGCCGCTGCGGCTCATGCCATGCCACTGGTCGCGCATGCGGCCGGTCGTCAGGGCGAGCGCAAAGCTGGCGTCGATCTTGTCGGCAGCCGCCGCAAAGGGCCTGCTGACGAAACGGGCACGGCCGTTGGCAGTGGCGAAGCGCGAGTCCTGGTAGAGCCTTGCCCGGCCCTGCGACTCAGCCTCCGGGCATGGCCACTGCTGTGGTGACCGCTCCAGCATCGCGTAGGTGAGGCCGGTGATGTCGAGGTCGCGGCCACGCGTGGCTTCACGATGTTCGAGCCACAGGGCTTCGGGACCCTCAACACCGAACAAGGACGGCAGGCCCGGGCGCAACTGCACTTCAAGCCGCTGCGCGATGTCGCGTGCAATCTGCCAGTCCGGCCGCGCCTCGCCTGGCGGCAAGATGGCGGCACGCACGCGCGAGATGCGGCGCTCACTGTTGGTGACCGTGCCCTCCTTCTCGCCCCAGGTCGCCGCGGGCAGCACGAAGTCGGCATAGGCAGCCGTGGCGGTACCGGTGAAAGCCTCTTGCAGGATCACCAGCTCGCAGCGTTCCAGCGCCGCGCGCACCAAGGCCTGATTGGGCAGCGATTGCGCCGGGTTGGTACAGGCAATCCAGAGTGCCTTGACCTCGCCGCGGGCAGCCGCTTCGAAGAGCTCGACAGCCGTCTTGCCCGCCGTGGCTGGAAGCGCGTCCACGCCCCACAGGCGCGCAATCTCGGCGCGATGGTCGGCATCGGTCGGGTCGCGATGGCCGGGCAACAGCGTGGCCATGCCGCCGGTTTCGCGACCACCCATGGCATTGGGTTGGCCCGTCAGCGAGAAGGGCCCGGCACCGGGCCGGCCGATCTGGCCACTGGCGAGATGCAGGTTGATCAGTGCCGTGTTCTTGGCGGTGCCGCTCGTGCTCTGGTTCAGGCCCATGCAGTAGAGCGAAAGCGTGGACTCGGAGGTGGCGAACCAGCGTGCTGCCTGCAGAAGATCGGCCTCGCTGATGCCGCATTGCCGCGCCGCCTTGGCCGGCGGCATGTCGCGTGCCAAGGCCTTCAGCGCGTCAAAACCTTCGGTGTGCTCGGCAATGAAATTCGCATCGATCCATCCCTCCCAGACCATCGCATGCAGCATGCCCAGACACAGCGCCACATCGGTGCCGGGCTGGATCTGCAGATGCAGGTCGGCGAACTCGGCCGTCTCGGTGCGGCGCGGGTCGACGACGATGATCTTCATTTCCGGCCGCGCCGCGCGAGCCGCCTCGATCCGGCGGAACAGGATGGGATGTGCCCAGGCCATGTTCGAGCCGGTGATGAACAGGCAGTCGGCGCGGTCCAGGTCTTCGTAGCAGGCCGGCGGCGCGTCCGAGCCCAGGCTCTGCTTGTAGCCCACCACGGCCGAGCTCATGCACAGGCGCGAGTTGCTGTCGATGTTGTTGGTGCCGACCAGGCCACGCGCCAGCTTGTTGAACGCGTGATAGTCCTCGGTGAGCAACTGCCCGGAGATGTAGAAGCCGATGGCGTCGGGCCCATGGTCGGCGCGCAGGCTCAGAAGCTTGTCGGCGATTCTCTGATTCGCTTCGTCCCAGCTCAGTGCCTGCAGTTCATCGCCACGCGCGGCGCGATGCTGCGGATGATGCAGGCGCTTGGTCTGCAGCACGATGGGCGTGGCGGTGAGGTGCAGCGTCGAGCCCTTGCTGCAGAGCCGGCCGAAGTTGGCCGGGTGATCGGGATCACCGCGCACGCCCGTGATCTGGCCCGCATCGCTCTCGATGATCACGCCACAGCCAACGCCACAATAAGGGCAGGTAGAGCGTGTGTCTGTCATGGGCTCAGCAGGCGTGAGCCCGCGTGCAGGGGCCGGCCTTGACCGGCTCCAGCTCAATGGCCACCGTGTCCAGCTCCTGCTGGCTGAGCAAGACCTGGCCCCCATTGATCCTGACCGTGAACCTGGGCGTGCTGCCTTCATCGGGCTCGCGGGCGCAGCCGCTGTCCAGCGCGATGGTCCAGTTGTGCAGGGGGCAGGCCACGGCCTTGCCGAACACGATGCCCTGGCTCAGCGGCCCGGCCTTGTGCGGGCAGCGGTCCAGCAGCGCATAGACCTGATCGTCCGCCGTGCGGAACAAGGCCACTTGCGGGCCCTTGGCACGTTGCACGCGGCGCGAACCCAGAACCGGGATGTCAGCGACGGCGCAGATCGTTTTCCATTCACTCATTTGCGTGTCTCCTCTCACACCGGCTGGAACTGGCGCAGATCGACCTTCGCCTTGTCGAAGTCGAACCAGGGGTCAGGCTCACCATCGAGCGCGAACTGCAGCTCGGCCCAGAGCTTCTTGCGACCCTCGTGGTCGTCCAGTACCTTGGCCTTCACATGGTCCAGCCCCACGCGCGAGACGTAGTGCACCGTTCGCTCCAGGTACCAGCCTTCCTTGCGGTAGAGCTGCATGAAGGCGCCGGTGTACTCCAGCACCTCCTCGGCGGTCTTCAGCTTGGTGAAGAAGTGCGCCACCTCGGTCTTGATGCCGCCGTTGCCGGCCACAAACATCTCCCAGCCCGAGTCCACACCGATGATGCCGACGTCCTTGATGCCGGCCTCCGCACAGTTGCGCGGGCAGCCCGAGACCGCGAACTTGACCTTGTGCGGCGCATACATGCGCCACATGGCGCGCTCGAGGTCCTTGCCCATCTGCGTCGAATCCTGCGTGCCCATGCGACACCACTCCGAGCCCACGCAGGTCTTGACCGTGCGTAGCGCCTTCGCATATGCGTGGCCCGAGGGCATGCCGATGTCCTTCCAGACATTGACCAGGTCCTCCTTCTTCACGCCCAGCAGGTCGATGCGCTGGCCGCCCGTGACCTTGACCGTCGGGATCTGGTACTTGTCGACCGCGGCTGCGATGCGTCGCAGCTCATCGGCCGTTGTCTCGCCGCCCCACATGCGCGGGATCACCGAGTACGTGCCGTCCTTCTGGATATTGGCATGCGAGCGCTCGTTGATGTAGCGGCTCTGCGGGTCGTCCTCGGCCTCCTTGGGCCAGGAGGAGATCAGGTAGTAGTTGAGCGCGGGCCGGCAGGTGGCGCAACCGTTCGCGCTCTTCCAGCCAAGCTGCGCATACAGCGCATCGAGGCTGGTGATGTGATCCTTGAAGATCGCGTCGCGCACGTCCTGGTGGCTCATGTCGGTGCAGGAGCAGATCGCCTTCTTCTTCGGCGTGGCCGAATAGTCGCCACCGGCCGTGAACATCAGGAGTTGCTCGACCAGGCCGGTGCAGGACCCGCAGGAAGCGCTGGCCTTGGTGTGCTTGCGCACCTCTTCCAAGGTGAACAGGCCCTTGTCCTTGATCGCCTTGCAGATCGAGCCCTTGTTGACACCGTTGCAGCCGCAGACTTCGTCAGAGTCCGCCATCGCTGCGGCCTTGTTGTGGCCTTGATGACCCACGTCGCCGATGTTCGACTCGCCGAACATCAGCTTGTCGCGGATGTCAGAGATCTTGCGGCCCTCGCGCAGGAGCTTGAAGTACCAGCTGCCGTCCACCGTGTCGCCATACAGGCAGGCGCCGACGAGCTTGTCGTCCTTGATCACCAGCTTCTTGTAGACGCCTGCGAAGGGGTCGCTCATCAGGATTTCTTCGCTGCCCTCACCGCCCATGAAATCGCCGGCGCTGAACAGGTCGATGCCGGTGACCTTCAACTTGGTGCTGGTCTGCGAGCCCTGGTAGCGGCCGATGCCGAACTCGGCCAGGTGCGTGGCGCAGACCTTGCCCTGCTCGAACAGCGGCGCCACCAGGCCATAGGCAATGCCGCGGTGCGCCGCGCATTCGCCGACCGAGTAGATGCGCGGGTCGGTGATGGTCTGCATCGTGTCGCTGACGACGATGCCGCGGTTGCAGTGGATGCCGGCAGAAGCGGCCAGCTCGGTATTGGGGCGGATGCCGGCGGCCATCACGACCAGATCGGCCGGAATCTCCTTGCCGTCCTTGAATTGCACCGCCATGACACGACCATCCTTGCCACCGATCAGCGCCTGCGTCTGCGCGCCGAGCAGGAACTTCAGGCCGCGTGCTTCCAGCGACTTGCGCAGGAGGTCGCCCGCCTGGTCGTCAAGCTGGCGCTCCATCAGCCAGTCACCCAGATGCACCACGGTCACCTGCATGCCGCGCAACATCAGGCCGTTGGCGGCTTCCAGGCCCAGCAGGCCGCCACCGATCACCACCGCATGCTGGTACTTCGTGGCCGCATCGATCATCGCGTTGGTGTCGGCAATGTCGCGGTAGGCGATCACGCCATTCAGCTCCTTGCCGGGCACCGGCAGGATGAAGGGGCTGGAGCCGGTGGCGATCAGGAGGCGGTCGTAGTCGGCCGAAGTTGTGGATCCATTGCCGTCTTCTGCGATCACGCGCCGCTTGACACGGTCGATCTGGGTGACCTTCTTGCCCAGATGCAGCGTGATGTTGTTGTCCTCATACCAGTCCAGCGGATTGAGGATGATCTCCTCGATCGTCTGCTCTCCGGCCAGCACCGGACTCAGCAGGATGCGGTTGTAGTTGGGATGCGGTTCGGCGCCGAACACGGTGATGTCGTAGAGATCGGGCGCGATCTTCAGCAGTTCTTCCAGCGTGCGCACACCGGCCATGCCGTTGCCCACCATCACCAGCTTCATCTTCTTCATGCTGCAGCCTCCACATGGGCATGGCGGGTGTAGAGGAAGTCGATCACCGCCTTGCGGGCATGCAAATAGACCGGGTCTTCGGCCAAGGCCACGCGGTCGCGCGGCCGTGGCAAGTCCACCGGGAGAATCTCGCCGATGGTGGCGGCCGGCCCGTTGGTCATCATCACGATGCGGTCCGAGAGCAGCACGGCTTCATCCACGTCGTGCGTCACCATCACCACCGTGCTCTGCGTTCTCGCCACGATCTTCAGGAGTTCGTCCTGCAGCTTGGCGCGGGTCAGCGCGTCGAGTGCGCCGAAGGGCTCGTCCATCAGCAGGACCTTGGGCTCCATGGCCAGCGCCCGGGCAATGCCGATGCGCTGCTTCATGCCACCCGAAATTTCCTGCGGCTTCTTGGCGGCCGCATGTCCCATGCCGACCAGCGCCAGCGCATCTAGCGTACGCTGTTTGAGCTGGGCCTTTGTCTCCTCGGCACCGAAAACGCGCTCGACCGCCAGGTACACGTTCTCAAAGCACGTGAGCCAGGGCAGGAGCGAATGATTCTGGAACACGACCGCGCGCTCGGGGCCGGGCGCCGCGATCTCGCGGCCATCGCAGATCAGGCCGCCGCTGGTGGGCGAGAGCAGCCCCGCGATCAGGTTCAGCAGCGTGGACTTGCCGCAGCCCGAATGGCCGATCAGCGTGATGAACTCGCCGCGCTGCACTTCAAGATTGATCTCGCGCAGTGCATGGAACTTTCCCTTGCGGGTGGCGAACACCATTTCGGCGTCCTGCACCAGGACAAATGGTTTGCTGCTCATGGGGTCAGTCCTCGCTGAAGGAGAAGCGCTGGGCCACGAGCATCAGGAGTTGCTCCAAGGCCAGGCCCACGATGCCGATCACGAAGATGGCGATGATGATGTGCTGGACGTTCAGGTTGTTCCACTCGTCCCAGACCCAGAAGCCGATGCCCACGCCGCCGGTCAGCATCTCGGCCGCCACGATCACCAGCCAGGCCGTGCCGACGGACAGGCGCACACCCGTCAGCAGGTAGGGCAGGACGGCCGGGAACAGGATGCGCGTGATGACTTTCCATTCGCTGAGGTTCAAGACGCGGGCCACGTTCAGGTAGTCCTGCGGCACGCGCTGCACGCCCACGGCGGTGTTGACGACCATCGGCCAGATCGAGCAGATGAAGATGGTCCAGATCGCGGCCGGATTGGCGCTCTTGAACACCAGCAGGCCGATGGGCAGCCAGGCCAGCGGCGACACCGGCTTCAGCAGGCTGATCAAGGGCGAGACCATGCGGTTCGCGAACTCGAAGCGGCCGATGATGAAGCCCAGCGGGATGCCCACCAGGGCCGCGAGGCCGAAGCCCATGGCCACGCGCTGCAGCGAGAACAGGATGTTCCAGCCTATGCCCTGATCGTTCGGGCCCTTGCTGTAGAAGGGGTCGGCAAACAGCTTGACGGCGGCATCGAAGGTTTGAACGGGCGTGGGAAAACTGCCGCCCTTTTGCGTCAGCAGTCCCCACACGCCGACCAGCAAGGCCAGGCCGAGGATGGGTGGCAGCACGCGCATCCAGAAGGCGCGCCAGTCCAGCGGTGCGCGCGCCTTGGGCTGCGGCTTGGCGACGACAGCCAAGGGCTCGCGAGGCTTGGCTGCCACGGCGGCTGGCTCCTCGCTGATCACTTCGCGCGGCGAATGAAAGACTGCGGAGACCATGTTGTGCTCCTCAAGCCTTGACCTTGAACGAATCGGCGTACTTGGCGGGTTCCTTGCCGTCCCAGGTCACGCCGTCGATCAGCTTGCTGGCGCGCAGGGCGTCCTTGGGCACGCTGACCTTCAGCTGCGATGCGGCCTGCTTGTAGAGCTCGATCTGGTTGATCTGCTTGGCCACGCCCAGGTAATCGGGATGGCCCTTGATCAGGCCCCAACGCTTGTGCTGGGTGAGGAACCACATGCCGTCCGACAGATAGGGGAAGTTCACCGCACCGTCGTTGAAGAACTTCATGTGGTTCGGGTCGTCCCAGGTCTTGCCCAGGCCGTTCTGGTAGCGGCCGAGGATGCGCTGGTTGATCGCGTCGGCGCTGGTATTGACATAGGACTTGTCGGCGATGGTGTCGGCCATCTTCAGCTTGTTCTGCAGGCCGGCATCGATCCAGCGGCTGGCCTCCAGCACGGCCATGATCACGGCGCGCGCGGTGTTCGGATACTTCTTCGCGAACTCGCCGGTCGTGCCCAGCACCTTCTCGGGATGGTCCTTCCAGATGTCCTGCGTGGTCACGGCGGTGATGCCGATGCCGTCCATGATGGCGCGGTGGCCCCAGGGCTCGCCGACGCAGTAGCCGTCCATATTGCCCACGCGCATGTTTGCCACCATCTGCGGCGGCGGCACGGTGATGACCTTGGCGTCCTTGATCGGATTGATGCCGACACTGGCCAGCCAGTAGTACAGCCACATCGCATGCGTGCCGGTCGGGAAGGTCTGCGCGAAGGTGTACTCGCGCTTCTCGGTGCTCATCAGCTTGGCGAGCGAGGCGCCATCCACGGCGCCCTTGTCCGCCAGCTTCTTCGACAGCGTGATGGCCTGGCCGTTGTTGTTCAGGGTCATCAGCACGGCCATGTCCTTCTTCGGCCCGCTGACGCCGAGGTGCACGCCGTAGATCAGGCCGTAAAGCACGTGCGCCATGTCCAGCTCGCCGTTGACCAGCTTGTCACGCACACCAGCCCACGAGGCTTCCTTGGTCGGGATGATCTTGATGCCGTACTTCTTGTCGAAGCCCAGCACCGAGGCCATCACGATGGAGGCGCAGTCGGTCAGGGGGATGAAGCCGATGCGCACCTCCTCCTTCTCGGGCTTGTCCGAGCCGGCGGCCCAGGCCATGGGGCTCATGGCACTCATGGCGGCACCGGCAGCGCCGGCCAGCAATGTGCGGCGTTCCTCGCTCATCAAACCCTCCTTGTGCAGCTTCTTTCCAGTCGTATGGCTCATCGAGATCTCCAAGCAGAAAAGGACAAAGGCGTCGCGACCAGGAGACCACTCGCGTGTCTCCATCGGTCGGACGCCTTTGTCCTTGTTCGATTCCAGAAGGGCCCACGCCGTTGCGGGCCCGACGACTTCACTTCAGCAGAAAGCGTGCCAGCGTTATTCCGGGAGATTTGGCCGGTGCACGCACCGGCCGCGCACTGTTTGCCGGCATCGCTGCGCCAGATTGGTGCAATGCAACATCAACCCGGGCGCAAAAGGGAATGCGCGTCGATGACCCGCTCTGCCACGGCGGCCAACGCCTCACCGCGGTCCATCGCGAGCTTGCGCAGACGCTTGTAGGCCGCGTCCTCATCCAGGCCCAGCTCGCTCATCAGGATGCCCTTGGCCTTCTCCACGCTCTTGCGGCTGGCCAATTGCGCCTGCGCCTTGCCCAGCTCCTGGCGCAGCGCCAGGTCTTGCTCGAAACGGGCAATCGCCACCTGCAGCACCGGCGCCAGGCGCTCGGCGCGCAGGCCGGCCACCACATAGGCGCTGACGCCCGCCTTCAGGGCGCGGCGCATCGGGTCGTCGCCGCCGTCCTCGGAAAACATCACCACCGGGCGCGGCATCGTCTCCGACACCGTGGCAAGCATCTCTACCGTGTCGCGGGTGGGCGATTCGCTGTCGACGATCACCACATCGGGCTTCAAGCGCAGCACGCAGTCATGGATCAGCGTGGCCTGCTCCACCACGCCCACCACCTCGCAGCCCAGGCGCGCCAGCTCGTCGCTGATCAGCGCGCCGCGGTGGGCACCGTCATCGATCAGCAGGATGCGCAGGCCCTGGGCCAGGGAGAGGGAGTCGCTCAAGGGGGGTTGTTACGGGACAAGGGTTGCAGGGCTTGACGCAACTTCCATGCCCGCAAGCGGGCCTCAGCAATCAATCAAGGTCACAGCCCATCGGTCCATGGCCATCCCCGAGGCGACCCGCCGTGCTCAGGGCTTGACGATGCCCAGCAGCTCGATCTCGAAGGTCAGCGGCGTGTTGGGCGGAATGGCGCCGCCACCGGCACCGCGTTCGCCATAGGCCAGGGCGGCCGGGCAATAGAACTTGGCCTTGCCGCCGACCTTCATCAACTGCACGCCTTCGGTCCAGCAACGGATCACGCGGTTGAGCGGCAGGTCCATCGGCTCGCCGCGGGCGACCGAACTGTCGAACTCGCGGCCGTCGAGAAAGCGGCCGACGTAGTGCACCTTGACCTTGTCGTTCTGCGTCGGCTTCGCGCCGGTGCCGGCCACGACTTCGGTGTAGACCAGGCCCGAGGCGGTGGTGATGGGTTCGGCGGCCAAGGCCGGCGACAGGCACAGCGCGAGGGGAATCAAGGCGAGCAGCTTGCGCATGGAATTCATCCAGGGTTTTCGATGGAGCCGGATCATCGCATCGCGCGCGCATGCAAAAAATGGCTCATCGCCGATCTGAGGGGGAGACTCATGCAGGCACGTAGCTGCCGTTCGTTTTCTTGTTCCTCGGTTGGTCGAAGATCAGGCCGCCAGCGGGTTCCCCTGCGCTCGTGTCCCCCGGCCCTGGCTGCGCCAGGCCCTCCTCCTTTACCTCGCTTCGGGAAACCCACTGCCGTCCTGCTCCGGCCACACTGGGCATGTGCCTCGACACAGGCGACGGGCGGTGCGGGTCAGGACGGTTGGGCGCTCTGTGGAGTGAGGTAGAGGAGGAGGCCGAAGGCCGGGGGACACGAACGCAACAGAGCGCCCAAGCGGCCTGATCTTCGAGCCATCATGAAAGACGGCAACGTGCCGTCAAGGGACATCCAAGGAATTCGGCGATTCAGCAGAAAAAAGGGCTCGCCGTGGCGAGCCCCTATTGCAAGTGCCTTGGTCCTATTTCAGGAGCAGCTGCGGCAGCCACAGCGAGATCTGAGGCACATAGGTCACCACGCCCAGGAAGATCAGCATCGTGAGCAGCCAGGGCCAGACGGCCACGGTCAGCTCCGAGATGCCCATCTTGGTGATACCCGAGGCCACATAGAGGTTCAGGCCCACCGGCGGGTGGCACATGCCCACCTCCATGTTCACCACGATCAGGATGCCGAAGTGCACCGGGTCGATGCCGAGCTTCATCGCCACCGGGAACAGGATGGGCGCAAGAATCAGCACGATGGAGCTGGGCTCCATCACGTTGCCGGCCAAGAGCAGCAGGATGTTGCAGACCAGCAGGAAAGCGATGGGACCGAAGCCCTGGCCGATCATCCAGTCGGCCATGGCCTGCGGGATGTTCTCGCTGGTCATCAGGAAGCTGAACAGCACCGCGTTCGTGATGATGTAGAGCAGCATCGCGCTCATGCTGGCCGAGTCGAGCAGCACCTTCGGGAGGCGCTTCAGGGACATGTCCTTGTAGACGAAGGTGGCAATCACGAAGGCATAGACCGCCGACATGGCCGCCGCTTCCGTCGGCGTGAAGATGCCGGTGTAGATGCCGCCCATCACGATGACGATCAGCAAAAGGCCCCACACGCTTTCGCGGAAGGCCTTCCAGCGCTCGGCCCAGGACGCCTTGGGCATGCGCGGGTAGTTGTTCTTGCGGGCGATGTACCAGGTCGTGAACCCGAGGCAGATCGCCAGCAAGAGGCCCGGCACCACGCCAGCGATGAACAGTGAGCCGACCGAGGTGTTGGTCGAGACCGAGTACATCACCATCACGATGGACGGCGGGATCAGGATGCCCAGCGACCCCGAGGTAGTCAGGATGCCCGCGCCGAAACGGTTGGGGAAGCCCTGCTTGACCATGGCCGGCAGGATCACCGAACCGATGGCCACCACGGTGGCGGGCGAGGAGCCCGACACCGCGGCGAACAGCGCGCAGGCCATCACGCCGGCGAGGCCCAAGCCCCCGTTCCAGTGGCCGATCATGCTGGTGGCGAAGCGGATCATCCGCCGCGCCACGCCGCCGTGGGTCAGGAAGTTGCCGGCCAGGATGAAGAACGGGATCGCCATGATCTCGAACTTCTCGATGCCGGTGAACAGCTTCAAGGCGACCGACTGGATCGGCACCTCGGTCATGGTGAAGAGGAAGGTCAGGACGGTGAGCCCGAGCGAGATGCTGATCGGCATGCCGGTCAGCATCAGCAGGATCAGCAGCACGAAGATGATGGAGGCGTTCATGGTGTCGTGCTCCTTGCTCAGGCCGGACCGGCATCGTCCAGGCCTTCGACATGGCCGTGGTCATGGTGGGGCAGCTCGCCGGTCTTCAGGAAGCTCCAGGCCACCTGCAGGAAGCGGAAGCTCATCAGAGACGAGCCCAGCGGCACACAGAGATAGACCCACCACATCGGCACCTCGAGGTCGGCCGAGGTCTGCTCGGTCTCGGACATGTGCCAGACGAAGTTGGCGCCCATGGCCGCCACCGTGCCGGTGAACAGCGCGCCGGCCAGCAGGCCCACGAGGACCAGTGCCTTGTGCGCACGGCCCTTGAGCTTGCGCAGGATCACGTCCACGCCCACGTGGATGCCGGTGCGCACGCCATAGGCGGCGCCGAACTTGGCCATCCAGACAAACATGAAGATGCACAGCTCCTGCGCCCAGCTCATGTTGATCTGGATCGTGTAGTCCTGGATGTAGGGCACGCCGGAGAGGTAGCGGTGCACCACGGCGGCGAAGATCACCAGCGTGGCACCACCGATCAGGAAGGCGATCAGCCATTCCTCGAGGTGGTTGAGGATGCGGTTGAGCATGGAAGCTCCCAGAGAGGGGGGGGCAGGTGCGAGAGCGGCACCAGTGTGGCGCCGCGTTCGGAACAATGGCTTACTTGCTCAGCGAGTAGCCGGCGGCCTTGTAGGTATCGGCAATCATCTGCTTGCCCACGCGCGCTTCCATCTCCTTGTGCACCACCGAGGTGGCCTTCTTCATCTCGTTGAGCTCGGCGGCCGTGGGCGTGTAGATGGCTGTCTTGCCGCTGGCCTTGATCTTGTCCAGGGCCGTGGCGTTCTCGGTGGCGGCGATGGCGTTGGCGTAGGTGGTGGCGTCCTTCATGGCGCCCTCGAGCTGGCTGCGCAGCTCGGCCGGCAGGCCGTCCCAGAACTTCTTGTTCACGACGACGGCATAGGCCAGGTGGCCGTGGCCGGACAGCGTCATGTGCTTCTGCACCTCGAAGACCTTCTGCGTGTAGATGTTGGACGGCGTGCTCTCGGTACCGTCCACCACGCCGGTCTGCAACGCCTGGTAGAGCTCGCTGAAGGCCATCACCTGCGGGATCGAGCCGAGCGAGCGCATCTGCGCGTCAAGCACCTTGCTGGACTGGATGCGCATCTTCAGGCCCTTGAAGTCGGCCACGTTCTTCAGCGGCTTGTTGGCCGTCATGTGGGTGGCACCGTTGTCCCAGTAGGCGAGACCGGTGATGCCCTTGCTCTCCAGCTTCTTGAACAGGTCGGCACCGACCTTGCCCTCGGTCACGGCGCGGAAGGCCTCTGTGTCCTTGAAGATGAAGGGCAGGTCGAAGACCTCATATTCCTTGACACCCAGCGGACCGAACTTCGAGAGCGAGGGCGCCAGCATTTGCACCGAGCCGAGCTGCAGCGCCTCGAGCTCTTCCTTGTCCTTGTAGAGCTGGCTGTTCGGATAGACCTCGACCTTGACGCGGCCGCCGGTGCGCTGTTCTGCCAGCTCCTTGAAGCGCAGTGCGCCCTTGCCCTTGGGCGTGTCGGGCGCCACGACATGGCTGAACTTGATGACGATGGGCGCCTGCGCCTGGGCGCCCAAGCTGACGATGGCCAGCAGGCTGGCGGCGGCGATGGCGATGGAACGGCGTGCGATTCTGGGCATGGCTTGTCTCCTGTTGTGGCAGCTGCGGATGGAATTGAGCCGCTATGCGCTCGATTGTGCGAAGCGACCTCGCCCGGCGGAAGTTGTGGACATCCACATTTCGGCGCGCCGGCACCACAGGCCCACTGGGCGCAAACGTAGACTGCGCGGCATGCAGCCCCGCCCTCTTGAAGACGCCCATCCGCGCCGCGGCGGCTGGCGCTCCCTGCTGTGGACGCTGCCGCTGCTGCTCTCGCTGGTCTTCGTGGCCGGCGTGCTGGCCTGGGTGCGGGCCAACGAGCTGGCCGAGCGCGAGCTGGAGCGGCAGACGCTGATCACCGACGCCCTGTCCACCGAAGCCCAGCTGCGCAGCCGCATCGCTGAAGAAACGGCGCTGCTGCGCCGCCTGGCGGCCGGCCTGGCCGGCGCGCAGCCCGGCGTCGAGGCCCTGGCTGCCCGGCCCGAGCTCAACACCGGCCTGCGCCGGCTCTGGCTCTCGGTGACCTGGCTGGACAGCCGCAACCGCCAGATCGCGCAACTGCCGCCCCAGGGCATTGCCAACGAGGACGGACTGTCGCTGCACCTGAGCGAGCCGGTCGGGCCCGAAGGGCGAGAGGGCAGCCTGGTCGTTCGCTATGCGCCGTCGCTGCTTCTCAAGCATGGCGTGCCCTGGTGGCTTTCGCGCAAGTACGAGGTGCAGATGGTGGACAGTGCCGAGCTGCTGATCGCCAGCACCGGCGAGCTGCGCATGCCGGCCGGCCCCGGGCCCAGCTACCGCGTGGCCTTCAGCGGCCCCTTGCGCTCCAGCCCGCTGACCGAGGCCGCCATCACCGATGCCGCGCTGGTGCTGACCGTGCGCGAGCCCCAGCCCACCGCGCTCAAGCCGCTGGCCCTGGTGCTCATCGCCGGCTTCCTGCCCCTGTCGGCCGTTGCGAGCTGGCTGCTGCGCCGGCAGGTGCGCCAGGTGCTGCGAGCCGAATCGGCCTGGCGCACTGAAGCTGCCTGGCGCGCGGCGATGGAAGACTCGGCCCTCGTGGGCCTGCGCGCCCGTGATTCCGAAGGCCAGGTGCTCTACGTCAACCGCACCTTCTGCGACCTGGTCGGCTGGCCCGCCGAGCAGTTGCTGGGCCGCAGGCCACCCATGCCCTACTGGCCGCCGGACGCGCTGGAAGAAGTGGCGCAGCGCAACCGCCGCACCTTCGCAGGCCAGGCGCCGCGCGAGGGCTATGAGGCGCGCTGGGTGCACCGCGACGGCCACATGATCGAGGTGATGGTGTTCGAGTCGCCGCTGGTCGATGCGGCCGGGCAGCAGATCGGCTGGATGGGCTCCATCATCGACATCACGCAGCGCAAGCGGCTCGAGGAGCGCGAGCGGCGGCAGGTCGAGACCCTGGCCCACAACGCGCGGTTGACAATGCTGGGCGAAGTCGCGTCCACGCTGGCGCATGAATTGAACCAGCCGCTGACGGCCATCGCCAGCTACAACGCCGGCGTTCTGAATTCATTGCAGCGCCAGGGCGGCGCGGACCCGGTGGTGCTCAATGCCCTGCAGCGGCTGGGCCAGCAGGCCGCGCAGGCGGGCCGCGTGGTGCAGCGCATCCGCGAGTTCCTGACGCGGCGCGAACCGCAGCGGGAGCGCTGCCAGCTGGGTGTCGTGATCAGCGATGCCGTGGCGCTCCTGAGCAAGGAGCTGTCGCGCGCAAAGATCGAGATGAGCTTGCGGCTCGACCCCGCCCTGCCCGCCGTGGTGGCTGACGCTGTGCTGATCGAGCAGGTGCTGATCAATCTCGTGCGCAACGCCGCCGATGCCTTGCTGACGCACCCTGAACCCCGCCACATCGAAGTGACGAGCCGCTTGGCCGGCAGCTTTGTGCGCATCGACGTGATGGACAACGGCCCGGGCCTGCAAGGCCTGGGCGCCGAAGCCCTGTGCGCACCCTTCTATTCGACCAAGAGCGAAGGCATGGGCATGGGACTGGCGATCTGCCGCTCCATCATCGAAGCGCATCAGGGCTTGCTGGATGCAGGCGAAGCGCCGGGCGGCGGTGCGCGCTTCTCGTTCAGCCTGCCCTTGGCCACGACAGCGACTGCAGAAGAGGAGGATCCGAGCCATGTCTGAAGTCTGGCTGGTTGACGATGATCCCGATGTGCGCGATGCGCTGGCCTTTCTGCTCGGCTCGCGCGGGCTGCAGGTGCAGGCATTCGAGAGCGGCGCGGCCGTGCTCGCCGCATTGGATGCATTGAGCCGGCCGCCGCGTGGCGTCTTCCTGCTCGACGTGCGGATGGAAGGCATGACCGGCACGCGGCTGCACGACGAGCTGCTGGAGCGAAAGCTCAAGAACCCGGTGCTCTTCCTGACCGGCCATGGCGACATCCCGATGGTGGTCGAGGCGCTGAAGAAGGGCGCGTTCGATTTTCTGGAGAAGCCCTACAGCGACAACGCGCTGGCAGACCGCATCGAGCAGGCCCTGGCCGTGGAAGCCGCGATGCAGGCCGAAGGCGCCAATGCCGCCGAGCGTGAAGCCCGCCTGGCCAGCCTCACCGAACGCGAACGCGAGGTGATGCACCGCGTGGCAGCCGGCAAGCTCAACAAGGTGATTGCCGACGAGCTGCATGTCTCGGTGCGCACGGTGGAGGTCCACCGCGCCCGCGTGTTCGCCAAGCTGGGCCTGCGCTCGGCGGCCGAAGTGGCAACGCTGCTGGCGCAGGGCTGAAGGTCAGGCGTCAACCCTGCATCGGCTGGCCATCGGCCCCCGCGCGCTCCCACAGGCGCAGTGACACGGCGAATCCAGGTCCCGGCTCCAGTGTCAGCGAACCCGCATGGGCACGGGCGATCAGGTCCACCAGACGCAGGCCCAGGCC
This sequence comes from Paucibacter sp. JuS9, assembly GCF_044043925.2. Classification (NCBI taxonomy): domain Bacteria; kingdom Pseudomonadati; phylum Pseudomonadota; class Betaproteobacteria; order Burkholderiales; family Sphaerotilaceae; genus Roseateles; species Paucibacter sp. JuS9. Next base: position 89,917 of record NZ_CP194172.1, on the reverse strand, counting down.
CGACCCGGCGCGTTCGCTGGTGTCGCCGAGGCCTGCCTGCAAGTCGGCGCGGCGGCCTTCATCGACGCCGGGGCCGTTGTCGCGCACACAGAGGCATTGCACCTGACCCTCGCGCCGTGTGGACAGCCAGACGTCGGTGGCGCCATGGCGCACGGCGTTGTCCAGCAGATTGGCCAGCGCGGCACTGATCAGGTCGGGGTCGGCGCGCAGTGGCGGGCCGCCCTCCAGGTGCAGGCTCAAGTCTTCCACGGGCAGCTGGCGGGTGAGGTCGGCCAGGGTCAGCGGCTGCAAGGCCAGCTCATGGCCGCTGCGGAACAGGGCCAGCAGCGAGGTGACGACGCGCTTGAGCCGGTCAACGGCAGCGCGCGTGCGCTGCAGGCGCGGCCGGGCCGACTCATCCACCTCGCGCAAGGCCAGGGCCAGTTGAGCGTCCATGCCGGCCAGCGGCGTGCGCAAGGCATGGGCGGCATGGGCGGCGAAAGCCTGCTCCTGCTGCACCTTGCGCGCCAGCCGCTCGCCGAGGGCCGTGATCGAGGCCCGGACCACGGCGATCTCGGCCCGCGTGGCCTCGGGCAGTTGGGTGTCGGGCCGCAGCGGGTCATAGTGCTCGATCTGGGCCGCCAGGCCGCGCAGCGGATGCAGCGCTGCCGCCACGCGCCGGCGCAGCAGCACCGCGAAGACCACGCTGACCGCCATCGCACTGAGCCCGACGAAGACCACCGATTCGTAGCGCGACTCGAAACGCTCCGCCCCATGCTGTGCCACGTAGAGGATGCGGTTGCGGTCCAGCAGGCGCATGCCATAGACCCGCCATCCGCCGCTGCCATCGGACAGACCGGCATGGAAGGCGGGAAGCAGCGGCGGCCGGGGCGCGCCATGCGAGCGGCGCACCAGGCTGCCGTCGGCCTCCAGGATCTGCCAGACGACTCGCTCCACATGGGGCGGTGCCGGCAGCAGTTCGCCCAGCGCCTCGTCGGGCAGGTTGGGCCGCAGCGCCACCAGGCCGTAGATCACCTCGCCGGCCTCGCGCAGCGTGTCGTCCATCAGGTCGTCGACCTCGTGGCGCACGCCCCAGGTCAAGGTCAGGAACAGCGCCAGCATCCAGCCCAGGCTCACCAGGGTCAGCGTGCGTATCAGCTCACGCTGCAGCGAGGGCAGATGCTCCAACTTGTTGTTCATTTCGGTACCCGGTAACCGAGGCCGCGCACTGTCTCGATGCAGTCGCGGCCCAGCTTGCGGCGCAAGTTGAACACATGGACCTCCAGGGTATTGCTGCTGCTCTCGCCGTCGAAGCCGGTGGACAAGGCCTCCAGGTCCGACTTGGACACCACCCGCCCGGCGCGCGCCACCAGGGCGCCTAGCACGTTCCACTCCCGCGCCGTCAGGTCCACCGGCACGCCATGCCAGTAGGCCTGCTTGGCCGTCAGGTCCAGCTCGGCGCCCTCGCCGAGGCGCACACGCGGTGCGCCCTGCGTGACAGCCCGCCGGCTCAGCGCACGCAGCCGGGCGGCCAGTTCCTCGGGCTGGAAAGGCTTGACCAGGTAGTCGTCCGCGCCACTGTCCAGGCCGCGGATGCGCTCGCTCAGCAGGTCGCGCGCCGTGATCATGATGATGGGCACGGTGCCGCCGCGCTCGCGCAGGCGCCTGACCCAGTCCAGCCCGGAGCCATCCGGCAGCTGCCAGTCCACCAGCAAGGCGTCATAGGGCTCGCTCATCACCGTCTGGGCGTCCAGCAGACGCTGGAACCAGTCCACCAGATGACCCTCCAGGCGCAGGAAGGCGCTGAGCGCTTCGCCCAGGGTTTCATCGTCTTCGATCAAAAGCAGCCGCATGACATCAATCTCCAGGCAGCCAAGGTAACACCGCGGGTCCAGCGTCGGCTTCAGCTGGACTTCAGGCGTGCTGCTCAGCATCCAGCCCGTTCACATCGGAGCCCTCATGTTGCCCATCCGTGCCTTCTCGGCGTTTGCATTGACCCTGTCCTTCTTGCCTGGCTTTGCGCAATCGCAAGTCCTGACCCTGCAGGATGGCCAGGTGCGCGCCCTCGGCTTGCACAGTTCCCTGGCGCAGGCCGAACAGGGCGCCGCCCAGCGCGCCAGCGGCCGCGCCGCGCTGCCGCCGCAAGCCCAGCGGGTCGTCGCCCTGCCCTTGCCGGGCCTCGTCGAGCAGTTGCGATTCGCGCCCGGCGAGGCCGTGCCGGCCGGCGCGCTGATGGCCCAGTTGCGCAGCGCGCAGGGCCATGAGCTGGGACACGACCTGGAGGGCAGCCACCAGCAACTGGTCAGCGCCCGCCGCACCGCCGAGCGCGACGAGCAGCTTGCCAGGGAAGGCCTGATCGCGCAGTCGCGCCTCGACGCCAGCCGGGCGGCCCTGGCCCAGGCCGAATTGATGCATGAGGGTCGCCAGACGGCCCTCGCCCTCTCGGGCAGCGATGGCAATGGCCTGCTGCGCGCCCGCGCACCGATGGCTGGCCTGGTGCTGGAGCAGCTGGTGCAGGTGGGCCAGCGGGTCGAGGCCAACCAGCCGCTGTACCGCATCGCCCGGCTCGACCAGGTCTGGATCGAGCTCAGCCTGCCGGCGGCGCTGGCCGACCAGCTGCGCCCCGGCGCCCGCATCGAGCTGCCCGGCCGCAGCGGCCAAGGCGTGCTGCTGGGCGTTGCCGGCGTGGCCGATCCGGCCACGCAGCTGGTGACCCTGCGCGCCCGCTACGAAGGCAGCTCACCGCCAAGGCCCGGCCAGTGGGTCGAGGTCGAGATCCGGATACCGGGCGCCCAGCCCCAGCGCATCGCGGCCAGCGCCTTGTCCGAGCGCGACGGCAAACCGCTGGTCTTCCAGGACGAGGGCCAGGGCCGCTACCGCGCCCTGCACCCCAGCAACGTCGAGCGCCGTGGCGGCGAAGCCCTGCTGCAAGGCCTGCCACCTGGCGCGCGCCTGGTCACCCAGGGCTCAGCCGCGCTGCGCGCCCTGCTGGACAACGCCAAGCCATGACGGAGCCATCGCCATGAATCTGTTTGCCGGCATGCTGGCGTTCTCCCTGCGCCAACGCGCTCTCGTCGCCATCGTCACCGTGGCCCTGGCCGGTGCCGGCATTGTGGCTTTCGAATCGCTGCCCATCGACGCCTTTCCCGATGTCTCCAGCACCCAGGTCAAGCTGGTGCTGAAGGCGCCGGGCCTGACACCCGAGGAGGTCGAGTCGCGCATCACCGTGCCCATCGAGCAGGAGCTGCTGGGCCTGCCGCGCCAACGCGTGCTGCGCTCCACCTCCAAGTACGCGCTGGCCGACATCACGCTGGACTTCGAGGACGGCACCGACGTCTACTGGGCCCGAGCCCAGGTCAGCGAGCGCCTCGGCGCCGTGATGAAGGACCTGCCTGAAGGCCTGTCCGGCGGCCTCGCGCCCATCACCACGCCGCTGGGCGAGATGTTCATGTTCACGCTGGAAGGCCCGCAGTCGCTGGCCGAGAAGCGCCGTCTGCTGGACTGGCAGATCCGCCCCGCCCTGCGCACCGTGCCCGGCGTGGCCGATGTCAACAGCCTCGGCGGCCGGGTCGAGACCTTCGAGGTCGTGCCCGACCCGTTGGCCCTGCAGGCCCAGGGGCTGACGCTCAAGCGCCTGCGCGAGATCCTGCAAGCCGCCAACCGCAACGACGGCGCCGGCCGCCTGGCCGCCGGCGAGGAAGCCCTGATCGTGCGCGCCGAGGGTGCCATCCGAACGCTGGACGACCTGGCGCAGACCGTGGTGCGCCGCCATGAGGGTCAGGTCGTGCGCCTGGCTGACATCGCGCAGGTCCAGGCCGGCGCGCTGACCCGCTACGGCGCGGTCACCCGCGACGGCCAGGGCGAGGCGGTCGAAGGCCTGGTGCTGGGCCTGCGCGGTGCCAATGCGCGCCAGGTGGTGGCCGGCGTCAAGCAGCGACTTGCCGAACTGCAGCTGCCACCGGGGCTCAAGGTCGAGGTCTTCTACGACCGAGCCCGCCTCGTCGACCGTGCCGTCGGCACCGTGGGCCGCGCCCTGCTGGAAGCCGTGGTGCTGGTCGTGGTGCTGCTGCTGGTCTTCCTCGGTCAGCTGCGCCCCGCCCTGGTCGTGGCCCTGATGCTGCCGCTGGCGGCGCTGGCCACCTTCGTGCTGATGCGCGCCTTCGGCCTGTCGGCCAACCTGATGAGCCTCGGCGGCCTGGCAGTGGCCATCGGCATGCTGGTGGACGGCGCCGTGGTGCTGGTCGAGAACATCGAGAGCGAACTGGCGCAAGGCGAGCGCGCCCGCCGCGCCGGCGTTCTGCACCTGATCTACCGCGCCGGCAGCGCCGTGGCGGCGCCGGTAGCCTCGGGCATCGCCATCATCGTCATCGTCTTCCTGCCGCTCTTGAGCCTGGAGGGACTGGAGGGCAAGCTGTTCGGCCCGGTGGCCCTGACCATCGTCTTCGCGCTGCTGGCTTCGCTGCTGCTGTCGCTGACCGTGGTGCCCGTGCTGGCCTCCTGGCTGCTGAAGACCGGCGAGCCGCATGAACCCTGGCTGATGCGCCGCATCGCACCGGCCTATGCCCGGCTCCTGGACTGGGCGCTGGCCAACGGCCGGACGCTCGCCCTGGGCACGGCCATCGCCCTGCTGGGCGCCGTGGGCGCGATGGCCTGGGTGGGCAAGACCTTCATGCCGACCATGGACGAAGGCGACGTGATCCTGCAGCTGGAAAAGCTGCCCTCGATCGGCATCGATGCCACCGTGGCCCTGGACCTGCGCGTGCAGCAGGCGCTGCGCGAGCGCGTGCCCGAGGTGCTGCACGTGGTGGCCCGCAGCGGCGCCGATGAGCTGGGCCTTGACCCCATGGGCCTCAATCAGACCGACAGCTTCCTCGTCCTCAAGCCCATCGAGCAATGGCGCAAGCCCGACAAGGCCTGGCTGCTCGGGCAGTTGCGCGAGGTGATGAGCGACTTCCCCGGCGTGGATATTGCCTTCACGCAGCCCATCGACATGCGCATCAGCGAGATGCTGTCCGGCGCCCGCGGCGACCTGGCGCTGAAGATCTACGGCAGCGACCTGGCGCAGCTCAACCAGCTGGCCCAGCAGGCCGAGAAGCTGATCGCCGGCCTGCCCGGCGCCGAGGACACGCTGACCCTGCGCAACGACGGCGTGCGCTACCTGCAGGTCGACATCGATCGCGGCGCCGCCGGCCGCCTGGGGCTGGACGCCGAGGCCATCCAGCAGGAGCTGCGCCACTGGGTCGAAGGCGAGAGCGCCGGCCTGGTGCATCGCGAGGGCAGGCGCATACCGCTTCAAGTGCGCGGCCCGGAATCGCTGCGCAGCGACCCGGAGGCCTTCGCGCGGCTGCGCATCGCCAGTGACCAGGGCGCCGCTGTACCGCTGGCCGGCGTGGCCAGGCTCAGCAGTGTCGAAGGCCCGGTCAAGATCGACCGCGAGCAGGCCCAGCGCTATGTGATGGTGCAGTCCAATGTGCGCGGCCGCGACCTGGTCGGCTTCGTTGGAGAGGCCCAGGCCCTGATGGCCCGCGAGCTCAAGCTGCCGGCCGGCTACAGCCTCGCCTGGGGCGGCCAGTTCGAGAACCAGCAGCGCGCCGCGCGCCGCCTGGCGCTGGGCGTGCCGGTCAGCCTCGGCCTGATCTTCTTCCTGCTCTTCAGCACCTTCGGCTCGGTGCGCCAGGCCCTGCTGGTGCTGGCCAATGTGCCGCTGGCCCTGATCGGCGGCATCGCGGCGCTGAGCGTGGCGGGCGAATACCTGTCGGTGCCGGCCTCGGTGGGCTTCATCGCCCTGCTGGGCATCGCCGTGCTGAATGGCGTGGTGATGCTGAGCCATTTCAACGAGTTGCTGGCGGCCGGGCGGCCGCTGGCCGAGGTGGTGCGCGAGGGCGCGCGGCGCCGGCTGCGCCCGGTGCTGATGACGGCGGCGATCACCGCCGGCGGCCTGGTGCCGCTGCTGTTTGCCAGCGGCCCGGGCAGCGAGATCCAGCGGCCCTTGGCCATCGTCGTGATCGGCGGACTGCTCTCGTCCACGGCGCTGACGCTGCTGCTGCTGCCTTTGATGTTCCGCCGTTTCGGCCTGGCCAAGGAGGCCTTGTGATGAAGCCCATGAGTGATCTGGTTTGCGTGGTGCTGGTCGTGCCAGCCGCCGCCGAGCCGCGCCTGGTGGACTGGCTGATGGAACAGCCGGGCAAGGCCATCGAGTTCGCCGTGCATCGTGTCGCGGCCCGCGGGCCGCTGGTGCAGCTGGCGGGCATCGAGGAGCGTGTGCAGGGCTATGCCGAACGCGTGGAGGTCAAGCTGGTGCTGGCGCGTGAGCACAGCGCCGCATTGATCGCAGCGCTGAAGGCCTTGCTGGCCGGCACCGATGGCGGCCTGTGGGTGCAGCCGGTGGAACAGCTGGAGGCTTTCGCATGAAGCACCGACTCTTGCCTTGCCTGCTGGCGGCCGCTCTGGGCGGCTGGATGGGCGCCTCGTCGAGCGCCTCAGCGCAGACGCCGGCCGCCTGGTCGCCCGAGCCCGCCCTGCTGGCCTCACCCGCCTGGCGCGCCGCCCTGGCCGGGCGTCAGGAACAGGGCGCCCTGGCCGCCCAGACCCGCGCCGGCAATGGCGAATGGACGGTATCGCTGGCCGCTGCCCATCGCCGTGAACCACTGCTGCAGCCCGGCAGCAACCAGGACCTGGAACTGAGCCTGCAGCGCCCCTGGCGATTGCCAGGCAAGGCTGCGGCCGCCGACCTCGCTGGCGCGGCCCGGGAGGACTACGGCCGCGCCCGGCTGGCCCTGGCCTGGCGCGAACAGGCCGAGCGGCTGCTGGCGCAATGGGCTGCCTGGCGGCGCGAGACCGAGGGTCAGGCGCTGCTGCAAGCGCAGCGCGACAGCGTGGCCCAGGAGGTCGCCGCGCTGGCGCGGCGCCAGCAATTGGGCGATGCCGCACCGGCCGAGCTGCTGCAGGCCGAAGCCGCATTGGCCGGCGCCGAGTCGCGCCTGGCCCAGGGCCGCAGCGCCGCCGACGAACAGCAGCGGCGCCTGCAGACCCTGCTGGGCGATGCACCGCTGCCGCCCACCACCTGGCAGGCGCCGGCCGCGCATGACATCAACACGGCGCAGCTCGAAGAACAGGATGCCGCCCTGCAGCTGGCCGAAGCCGAGGCCCGGCTCAGCCGGCGCCTGGCCGAGCAGGAGCGGCGCGAACAGCGGCCCGACCCGGTGCTGGCGGTGCGCGCATTGCGTGGGCGCAGCGGCGAGGAGCGCGTGCTGGGCGTGAGCCTCAGCCTGCCCATCGGCGGCGAGGGCCGCAGCCAGGCCGGCCGCGCCGCCGCGGCCCGCGCCGCCGCCGCCGAGGCCATGCTCGATCAGGCCCGCCTGGATGCCCAGCTGCGGGCCCAGCAGCTGCTGCGCCAGCTCGAACTCGCGCAGCAGCAATTGAGCCTGCAGGCCCGCCATGCCGAGGCGCTGCAACAGCACGCCGACAAGCTCGCCCGCGCCTATGCCCTCGGTGAAGCGCAGCTGGGCGACCGCTGGGCCGCACGCCGCCAGGCGCAGGAGGCAGCGTTGGCCCTGGCGCAGGCCCGCATTGAGCGGCAATTGCTGGAGGGCCGCATCGCGCTGGCGAGCAGCCGTCTCTGGCCCTTGTCCGGCCACCCGGTCACAAGGAGCGTCCCATGAAGCCCTGGATCCCACTCGCCCTGACGCTGCCCGCCTTGGTCGCCTGCGCCCTGCCCGGCACTACGGTGATCGGCGAGCGCCTGTGCGTGCCCCATGTTCGCCAGGCGCTGTGTACCGACCGGCCTCAGGCCGAAGAGCCTCTGCAGCCCGGCGACCGGGTGCTGAACCTGGTCCGTGCCGAGCCCGATGACCGCCACGGCCGCGTGCGCGTGCAACTCGCCGGCCAGCCACCAATCTGGCTGTTGCCGGGCACCCGGGTCCGCGTGCTGCTGCCGCCGCAAGGCAGCGCCGAACTGCAACTGTCCTGGACCGGTGGCAGCCGCCACTGGACACCGGAGCAGGCACAAGGTGAGCAATGGTTGCAGCTGCATTCCCAGGCCAGCCTGTTCAGCCAACACTACGCACTCGCGGCGCTGGCGGCGCCACGGCCCGAGCTGCCGATCAGCGGCCTGATCGACAGCCGACCGCCCCGCACACACCCATGAGCAGCAGCACCTACCTTCCCCTCTACCTCGGCGTCGGCGCCGCCGCCATCGCCCTGCACCTGTTGATGCGCCGCCGGAGAGAGCGCGGAAACGCCGAGGCACGCGCAGAGGCCGACCAGGCCGGGCTCAACGAGCCACCCTCGCTGCATCCGGTCGTCAACCCGGTGCGCTGCATCGGCAGCGGCGGCTGCGTCAGCGCCTGCCCCGAGGGAGCGTTGGGCATCGTCGACGGCCGCGCCACCCTGATCAATGCCTCGGCCTGCATCGGCCATGGCGCCTGCGCCGAGGCCTGCCCGGTGGAGGCGATCACCCTCGTCTTCGGCACCGAGAAGCGTGGCGTCGACATTCCCAAGGTCTCGCCGCAGTTCGAGTCGAACGTGCCGGGCATCTTCATCGCCGGCGAGCTCGGCGGCATGGGCCTGATACGAAAGGCCGCGAGCCAGGGCGTGCAGGCGGTCGATGCGATACGCCGGCGCAAGGCCGGCCCCGACGAACTCGACCTGCTGATCGTCGGCGCCGGCCCGGCCGGCCTCGGTGCCGCGCTGGCGGCGCAGGAAATGGGCCTGCGCTATTCGGTGATCGAGCAGGAGGACTCGCTCGGCGGCGCGATCTACCACTACCCACGCGCCAAGATCGCAATGACGGCGCCGGTCAGGCTGCCCCTGGTGGGCAGCGTGCGCATGAGCGAGGTCTCGAAGGAGAAGCTGCTGGACTTCTGGCACGGCATCGTCGGCAAGACCGGCCTCGTGCTCCGCTTCAACGAGCGCATGGACCGCATCGAACCGCAGGGCGAAAGCTTCGTGATCCACACCAGCCAGGGCCAGCATCGTGCCCGCTCGGTGCTGCTGGCCATCGGCCGGCGCGGCTCGCCGCGCAAGCTGGGTGTGCCGGGAGAGGAACTGCAGAAGGTGGTCTACCGGCTGATCGATGCCGAGCAGTACCGCGGCCAGCAGGTGATGGTGGTGGGTGGTGGCGACAGCGCGCTGGAAGCCGCGCTGCAGCTGGCCGAGCAGCCCGGCACGACGGTGCAGCTGTCCTACCGCAGCCAGGCGTTCAGCCGCGTCAAGCCCAAGAATCGCAGCGCGCTGGAGGCTGCCGCGGCCGCCGGTCGCCTTGAGCTGCTGCTGCAGACCGAGATCGAGCGCATCACGCCCGACGCGGTGTCGCTGCGTGGCAGCGGCGGGCTGCTCTCACGCCCCAACGACGCACTGATCGTCTGCGCCGGCGGCGTGCTGCCCACGGCCCTGCTGCAGCAGATGGGCATTGCCTTCGAGACCAAGCACGGCGAGGCCTGAGCGCAGCGGCTTCACTTCACCGGCGTCGCGATCACGAGCTTCAGCTGCTCGCTGCCCACGGCCACGGCCGCCGTGCTGCCTTCCAGGTCGCCGGGCTGAGGCTGTGCCTGGCCACTGCGCGAGATTCGGGCGCTGACCACGACCTCGCGGGCCGAGGACAGGCGGGCCTGCGGACTCATGGCCAGCGAGTCGTCGAGCACGAAGGACAGGGGCAGGTCTTTCACCTGCTTGCGCAGCATCGCCAGTGGCATGCGCGCCCCTTGCGCTGGGCGGGCGAAGACGAACACCGTGTCGTCCGGCTGCACCTGTTTCAGCAGGGCCGGTGCGAGGCTGACCTGGCCGGTCACGCGAGCGCCGGCCAGGCCCGGCAGGGCCGCACTGGCGGCAGCCGGCTGACCAAGCGCCTGGCGCGCATCCTCGACGCCGGCCCGCGCCTGCTCGACCAGATTGCCCCCCACGCCACCCTGCACCACCGCCTCCCAGTGCTTGAGCGCGGCGGCGTAGTCCTGGCGATTGAAGGCCTCGGTGCCGGCCAGCAGCAGGGCCTTGGGCTGGCGCGGATCCATCTGCAAGGCCTTGCGTATCCATTCCATCGGTGCGCCGCTGAGCTGCCGGCCCTGCTGCAGGGCAAGGGTGTCGGCGTAATCGGCCATCAGCTGCGCATCCTTGGGTGCCAGCTTGAGCGCGCGCTCGTAGGCCGGCAGCGCCTCGGCCGGCCGGCCGAGGGTGGCGTAGGAGCGGGCCAGCATGCCCCAGCCTTCGGCATCGTCGGGGCTGGTCTTGAGCCGCTCAGCGAGGCTCTGCACCATGGCCGCCATCTGCTCGTTGCCGAGCGCATGCGGCGCCGAAGCCGCCGTGGCCGACGGGGTCAAGCCCGTCTGCATGCCGGACCAGCCGGCCTCGGCCGAGCCGCTCCACCAGTAGCCGGCACCGCCCAGGCCGGCCACCACGGCGCCGACCAGCAGCCAGGTGCGCAGCCCGGCACGCGGCGCGGCCGTGGCAACGGCCGGCGCGGCCAGCACCGCCGCCACCAGCTCTCGCTCCAGCGCCTGGCGGCTTTCCTGGTGCAGGGTCTCGGACAGCAGGCCGTCGCGCTGCATCTGGTCCAGTTTCTCGATGCGCTGGCGCAGCAGGTTCAGGTCGTTCGGATTCATCGGCGGGGTTCCTGGAGGTCATCGGTGGGGTCGGGTTCGAAGGCGGCGTCGGCCAGGTTGCGCCGCCGCGCCAGGTGCAGCAGCAGGGCCGCCAGCGCCGCGAACAGCAGCAGGGCCGGCCCGAACCACAGCAGCCAGGTGCTGGGCTGGACCGGCGGCCGGTACAGCACGAAGTCGCCGTAGCGCTGGGTCATGAAGGCGATCACCTGGGCCTCGCTCTCGCCCCGCGCGAGGCGTTGGCGGACTTGTTCGCGCAGGTCGATGGCCAGGCCCGCATGCGAGTCGGCGATGGTCTGGTTCTGGCAGACCAGGCAGCGCAGCTCCGAGGACACGGCCATCACGCGGGCCTCGAGCCCCGGGTCGGCCGCGAGCGGTGCCGCTTCGCCAGCCCAGGCACCAGGCAGGGCCTGCAGGTACAGCAGGAAGAACATCCAGCAGCGCTTCATGCTCAGACTCCCAGTTGCGCGAGCAGCGGCTCGATCTTCTCGGCGATGACCTGCTCGGTCAGCGGGCCGACGTGCTTGAGACGCACCCGGCCATCCATGTCGATCACGAAGGTCTCGGGCACGCCATAGACGCCCCAGTCGATGCCGGCCAGGCCCTGGTCATCGAAGCCCGAGGCCACATAGGGGTTGCCGAAGCGGCGCAGCCAGTCCTGGCCGGCCGGCCGCGTGTCCTTGTAGTTGAGGCCGTAGACGGCCACGCGGCCGCGCCTCGAGTAGGCGAGCAAGGTCTCGTGCTCCTCGCGGCAGGCCACGCACCAGGAGGCCCAGACATTGAGCATCCAGACCTTGCCGAGCAGGTCCTCACGGCGCAGGCGCAGCCCGGCCTGATCGAGGCGCGGCAGGTCCAGGGCCGGGGCCGGCTTGTCGATGAAGGGGCTCGGCACCTCGCGCGGGTCGCGCGAGAGACCGCGCGCCAGGAAGGCGAGCAGCACGGCGAACAGCAGCAGCGGCAGCCAGAGCTTCCAATGCTTGAACAGCGGTTTCATGCCAGGACCTCCTGCACCGGCGAAGCGGCCGTGCGCCGTTCGCGTATCGCTTGTCGATAGCGTCTGTCCGTGGCGGCCACGGCGCCACCCAGGGCCATCAAGACACAGCCGCCCCAGATCCAGTCGACGAAAGGCTTGAGGTAGACGCGCAAGGTCCAGGAGCCGTCCTCGAGCGCTTCGCCGAGCGAGACATAGAGGTCGCCACGCAGCCCCGTGTGGATCGCGGCCTCGGTCATCGGGTTCTGCTGCACGCGGTAGATGCGCTTCTCCGGATGCATCACGGCCACGCGCTTCTCGCCACGCCAGGCTTCGACCGTGCCGCGCGTCGCCAGGTAGTTGGGACCTTGCACGTCTTCCACGCCGAGGAAGCGGAAAGTGAGGCGCTCGAAGCTCACCGTGTCGCCGGGCCGCACGCGCACGTCGCGCTCCTGCTCGTAGCCCTTCACCATCACCACACCGATGATGAAGACCGCCACGCCGGCATGGGCCATCCACATGCCCCAGGCACCACGCGGCTGCGCGGCCAGCTGGCGCCAGCGCTCGGCCCAGGTCGCGCCTCGCGGCCAGAGGTCGCTGAGCACGCCTGCAAAGATCCAGAACGCCGCCGTCAGCCCCAGCGCCGCCTGCCAACCGATGCGACCCGCCGCCCAGGTGCTGCCCACACCGGCCAGCACGGCCACCACGGCAGCCCAGCGCAGGCGCAGCAGCAGCGGCGGCAGTTCGGCCGCTTTCCAGCGCAGCAACGGCCCGACGGCCATCAGGAAGAGCAGCGGCGCCATCAGCGGCACGAACACCGATTCGAAGTAAGGCACGCCGACCGAGATCTTGCCGAGGCCCAGGCCATCGAGCACCAGCGGATACAGCGTTCCCAGCAGCACGGCGGCCGTGGCCACCAGCAGCAGCACGTTGTTGGCCAGCAGGGCCGTCTCGCGCGACAGCAGCTCGAAGCGCGCCCCCAGGCCCACCTTGCCCGAGCGCCAGCCGTAGAGCGCGAGCGCCCCGCCCACGGTCACGCCCAGGAAGGCGAGGATGAAGAGCCCGCGCTTCGGGTCCGACGCGAAGGCATGGACCGAGCTCAGCACGCCCGAGCGCACGAGGAAGGTACCGAGCAGTGACAGCGAGAAGGCGAGGATGGCCATCAGCACGGTCCAGGACTTGAAGGCACCGCGCTTCTCGGTCACTGCAAGCGAATGGATCAGCGCCGTGCCCACCAGCCAGGGCATGAAGGAGGCGTTCTCCACCGGGTCCCAGAACCACCAGCCGCCCCAGCCCAGCTCGTAATAGGCCCACCAGCTGCCGAGCATGATCCCGAGCGTGAGGAAGACCCAGGCGGCCGTGGTCCAGGGCCGCGTCCAGCGCGCCCATTGCGCATCGAGCTCGCCGCTCAGCAGCGCCGCGATGGCGAAGGCGAAGGCCACCGAGAAGCCGACATAGCCCATGTAGAGCATGGGCGGGTGGATGACCATGCCAGGGTCCTGCAGCAGCGGGTTCAGGTCACGGCCGTCGGGCGCAGCGGGTATCAAGCGCTCGAACGGGTTCGAGGTCAGCAGCATGAAGAGCAGGAAGCCGAGCGCCACCCAGGCCAGCACGACCAGCAAGCGCGTCACCAGCGGTTCGGGAAGGCGGGCACTGAAGCGGTCCACGGCCAGGGTCCAGAGCTGCAGCATCAGCAGCCACAGCAGCAGCGAGCCCTCGTGACCGCCCCAGACGCCGGCGACCTTGTAGGCCAGCGGGAGCGCGGTATTGGAATGCTCGGCCACGTAGAGCACGCTGAAGTCATTCGCCACGAAACTGAGCGTCAGCATCACGAAGGAGAAGGCCACCAGGCCGGCGATCAGGCGGGCCAGCGGCCGCGCCAGCGCCGCGAGATCGGCCCGGCCCCGCTGCAGCCCCCACAGCGGCAGCAGCGACTGCACCAGGGTGGCCGCGAGCGCGAGCCAGAGGGCGAAATGTCCCAGCTCGGCCCTCATGGCGCACCCGCCGACGAGGTGTTCAGACTGCCGCCCTTGCGCGCACGCTCCAGCGCCTCGGCGGCCTCGGGCGGCATGTAGTTCTCGTCGTGCTTGGCCAGCACCTCCTGCGCGACGAAGCGGCCATCGCCCTGCAGCCGGCCCTGAGCCACCACGCCCTTGCCCTCCTTGAACAGGTCCGGGAGGATGCCCTGGTAGTCCACCGCCATGGCATGCGTGGTGTCGGTGACTCGGAACCTCACGACCACGCCATCGCGCTTCACGCTGCCGGCCTCCACAAGTCCGCCGATGCGGAACAGCCGGCCCTGCGGCGCCTCACCGGCCTGCACCTGGCTCGGCGAATAGAAAAACACCAGGTTGCTGCGAAAGGCATTCATCACCAGGGCAGCCGCGAGGCCCAGCAGGGCGAGTACGCCGGTCGCCAGCAGCAGCCGCTTGTTGCGCGTCTTCATGCCTCGCCCTCCCCGTCCTGGCGCGGCGCCAGCGCGCGCGCCAGGCGGCGGCGCAAAAGCCAGGGCTCCACCAGCATCAGCGCAAGGCTCAGGCCATAGGCCGGCCAGACGTAGCGACCGTAGCCGCCCAGTTCGATCAAGGATTGCAAGCTGTTCATGATTCGTGACGATGGCGATGCGGGCCCTGCTCAGCCTGCAGCTGACGGACCCATTGGTGATCGGACTCGCGCTCAAGCGCGATGGCACGGGCCCGTGCAAAGACGACGGCAAAGGCATAGGCCCAGCAGGCCAGCGTCATCAGCAGCATGGCGGTGAGCATGGTGCTGGCCATCTTGGGCGCGGCAGTCGCGCTGATCGTGGCGCCCTGGTGCAGCGTGTTCCACCAGCGCACCGAGAAGTAGATGACCGGCACATTGATGGCGCCGACGAGAGCCAGCAGCGCCCCGGCCTGGTCGGCGCGGCGGGTGTCCTCGATGCTCGCAACCAGGGCCAGGTAGCCGAGGTAGAGGAAGATCAGGATCAGCTCGCTGGTCAGCCGCGCATCCCAGACCCACCAGGTGCCCCAGGTCGGCTTGCCCCAGGCCGCGCCGGTCCACAGCGCGATCACCGTGAACAGCGCGCCGGTGGGCGCGATGGCGCGCGCCAGCATCGCGGCCATGCGCACGTTCCAGGCCCAGCCGATCAGGGCCCAGAAGGCCATGGCCAGGTAGAGCACCATGGACAGCCAGGCCGCCGGCACATGCAGGTAGATGATGCGGTAGGCCTCGCCCTGCGTCGCGTCGGTGGGCGCGACGACGAAGCCCACCCACAGGGCCACGGCCGCCAGCACCAGGCAGGTCGCCCAGAGCAGCGGTGCCATGGCCTCGGTGGCGCGGTAGAAGCTGGATGGCGCCGCGAGGCTGAAAAAGCGCCAGGGCGGGCGCAGCGTGGCGGTGGTGTTCATCATGGGTTCACTCCTGGGCGATGCGCAGGGCCTGCGCCGTCAGAAAGGGGCTGCCGACCAGGGCGAGCAAGGCCTCGGCCCCGAGCAGCGAGAGGTGCGGCGCAGCGCTCTGCCCGGCCAGCACGGCCTGCACGGCGCCTGCGCCGAAGATCAGCACCGGTGCCAGCAAGGGCAGGACCAACAGCAGGATCAGCGCACCGGCGCTGCGCACGCCGGTGGTCAGCGCTGCGCCGAGCGTGCCGACGAGGCTCAGCACCGGCGTGCCGATCGCTAGGCCCGCTACCAGCACGAGCAGGGCCTCGCCGCTCAGCCCATAAAGCAGGCCCAGCAGCGGCGCGAGCAGCACGAGCGCCGCACTGCTGACCAGCCAATGGGCTGCAGCCTTGGCCAGCGCGAGCAGCCACAGCGGCTCGCCGCTGAGCATCAGCTGGTCCAGCGTGCCGTCGGCCTGGTCGGTGGCAAAGAGGGCCGGCAGCGGCAGCAGGGCCGCGAGCAAGGCCGCCATCCAGATCAGGCCCGGCCCGAGCTGGCGCAACAACACCAGGTCCGAGCCAATGCCCAGCGGTTGCAGGCCGGCGATCACACCGAAGAAGCCGAGCGGCAAGAGCGCCTCGCCACGGCGGCGCAGCGCCAGCCGCAGGTCGCGCTGCAGCAGCGTCCAGGCCAGCGAGGGCTCGCGCGATTGATGCGGCTCGGGCCGGGCTGGCGCAGGCATTCTGAGCGCCAGCGCTTCGTCGCGGCTCATGCGCCCGCTCCCCGCGCCTCGACCCAGTGCTCCAGCTGCGGCAGCCGGTCGAAGCCCAGCGGCAAATGGCTGCTCAGCACGCAGGCCCCGCCCATCGCGCGATGGCCGTACAGCGCCGCGCCCAGCGTCGCCACGCCCTCGCCGTCCAGCGCATCGAAGGGCTCGTCGAGCAACCAGAGCCGTGCGTCCTCCGCGAGGCTCAGCCGCGACAGCGACAGGCGCCGGCGCAGGCCCTGTGACAAGGCACGCGCCGGCAGGTGACGGCGGCTCCACAGGCCCCAGGTCTTGAGCGCCTGATCGAGCGCCGCTTCGCCGCGTTCCAGTCGGCACAGCCGCGCCAGGAAGCGCTGGTTCTCGGCCACCGTGAGATCGTCCTTCAAGGCGTTCTGGTGGCCGACGAAGAGGCTGCGCAGCTGCGGCGCCAGCCACAGCTCGCCACGGGCCGGGCGGGCCAGGCCGGCGAGCACGCGCAGCAGGCTGGTCTTGCCGCAACCATTGCGACCACGCAGCCAGATCGAGCCGCCCACCGCCAGCGTGAGGCTCTGGTCGCGGCAGACCAGGCGGCCACCGCGCTCGCAGGCCAGCTCGCGGGCACGCAGCAGCAGGTCTGCCTCAGAGGTCATAGCGCAGGCCCAGGTAGTAGAAGCTGCGGCTGGAAGACTCATGCCGCAGCGGGCCGTCGGTCTTGCTGAACTCCATGCTCAGCTCGCCCTCCAGCACCAGCTTGGCCGTGCTGCGCTTGCTGAGACGCAGGCCCGGCGCCCAGCGGCGGCTGTCGGTTCCGGTGTCGTCGCGCTGGCGGTACAGGCGCAGCGAGGGCTCCATCAACCAGCCCTCGCCGACGGCCGAGCTGTTGTTGTAGGAGAGCAGCTCGCCGCGATAGCTCGGGCCGCGCAGCAGGGTCAGCAGCAGCACATGGGTGTCGCGCGCCGAGTACAGATTGGTGCCGATCAGCTGCAGGCCGCTGCTCCAGATATTGCCGGTGCCGGGCTGGCCGTTCGGCAGGATGTCGGCCACCGGTTGCAGCGCGCCGACATTGGTCAGGCGCAGGTCCAGGCCCAGCTGCCAGCTGGGGGTGAGCGGCCGCGTGATCGAGACCATGCCTTGCGTGCTGAAGGCCGTGGTGTCGCGCACCTGCTGGCGCAGCAGGGGCAGGCTCTGCGTCAGCAGCAGTTCGTAGAGCGTGCGGGCCTGCACCTGCAGCACCGGGTTCTGGAAGAACAGGCTGTTGCCCAGCATCAACATCGGCGTCGAGCGACGGTCGTAAAGCACGTTGACGACCGTGTTGTCCTGCCATTGCCAGGTGGCTTGCACAGAGCCGATGTTGAGGCCCTTGAGCAGCGGGTCGTAGTCCAGCAAGCCGAGGGCGGTGACCGGGCCGGCCAGCAGGCGCAGCTCGCTGCCGATGGCGCGGCGGTCGACCTGGCCATCGACGCGCTGCTCGATGGCATAGAGGCTGCCGCCGAGGCCCTTGACCAGGAATTCATCGGCCTCGATGGACGCGCCGTAGAAGTAGCGCTTGGCATCGAGCAGGTGATCGGAGGGCTGGCCGACCACGCCGCTCAGCCGCCACTTGGGCGCGAACTTGTAGCCCAGCTGCAGACCATCGAAACGGCCGATCACGCCTCCGCCGGTGGGCGACTGCCGACCCACGCGCAGGTTGAGGCCGGCGCCGGTCAGACGGTAGTCGGCGTAGAGGGCGGAGAGCTTGTTCTTGCTGCGACTGCTGCGCAGCAGGTCAGCGCTGTAGGTGTCGCGCAGCACCAGGCGCAGGTCGCTGTCGGCATCGCGGCGGCGCCAGTTCACATCGACGCTGGAGATGATCTGCTTCTGGTCGGTGCCCGACAGCGAGGCATCACTGACCAACTCGGGCAGGCCGCCCAGCGGCGAGTCCTGGAAGTCCTGCGTGCGGATCTTGGACTGACCGCCGTAATAGAAGCTCGACAGCGAGCCGCTCAACGTGGTGGTCGCGGCGGCCTTGCCGTCGGCACCGACAGCGGCCTGCACCGGCGGCGGGGGCGGCGCCAGCGTCAGCAGCGCCTCGCGGGCCCGGCCGGCGCCTTCGCCCTGCGGATAGAGCTTCAGGTAGAGCTCGAACTCGGCGCGCGCGCGCTCGGTGTCGCCCTGGCGCCAGCGGGCCTGGGCGATCAGTTCCTGCGCCTCGGCGGTGCGGCCGTGCGGTGGCATTGCCAGCAACTCTTCCAGCCGCGCGATGGCGGCGGTGTGGTCGCCCTCCTCGCTCTTGCGCCGCGCCTCGGTCAGCAGCGCGGCCGAGCGGGCCTCGTCAGCCTCGCCGAGCGCGGCGGGCAGTTGCGGGGCGGTGGCGAGGGCTGCGGTGGTGGCCTGGGTCTCGGTGCCGGCTGGCGCGGCATCGATGGCCACCTGGGGAAAGCGCGGCTTCAGGGCAGCGATCAGCGAGCGCGCCTCGGCTTCGCTCGCGATGCCGGTGACCAGGGTTTCGCGCAGCGGCCGGCCGTCGACCTGGCGGTTGCGCACCAGCACCGTATAGCTCTGCAGGAGCACCGGCACGGCCTGCCCCGGGTCATCGCCCTCGAGCCGCTGCAGCACCAGGGTCAGACCGCTTGGCGCCGCAGGCGGGGCCGTGCGCGGCGCGGTAGCGGGCGCGACGGCCTCGGCCAGCTTGCTGCCCTGGCCACGCAGCAACAGTTCGATGCTGCGGTTGCCGGATCCCGCCCGCGCCTGGTAGGGCGTCTCGCCGAAGAAACGCAGCACCAGCTTGCGGCTGCGCTCGGTGCCGCCCGCGCTTTCGTCGGTCACGATCACGAGTGGCGCGCCGGCCGGCGTCGTGAGCCGGCGCTCGGCGGTGATCAGGTTCAGCGTGTCGCGCGTCGGCAGCAAGTCGTAGTAGACCTGGCCGAGGTCACCGCTGCGCGCCGCCACATTGCGCTGGAACTGCACCGGTGTCACGAAGCGCACCACGACCAGGGCATCGTCGCCCTGGCGGCGCAGTTCCACATCGTCAATCAGCTGGGCCTGGCTCGCGGCGCTGCACAGGGCGAAGGTCAGGGCCGCCAGCAGGCGGCGCATCGTCGTGGCGTTCATCAGTCCCATTTCGTGTAGGCCGCGCCCTTGTTGCCGAGCGGGCGGTGGCAGCCGGATTCCGAGCAGTCGGTGGGCACGGGGGTCTTGGTGCGATGGGTCAGCGACTTGCGCTCCATGCCGCCCAGGTAGGCCGTGCCGGAGGCATGGCAGCTCTTGCACCAGCCGGCGCCGCTGCCCATCGAGGCGTTGTGGTTCATCTTCTGGGTCCAGGCGGTGACGCTGGTGTGGCAGGCGCTGCATTCCATCGCCGCGCCGTTGAGCAGCTGGTTCTCGGGAATGTGGTTGGCCGGCTTGGCCGTGGCGCCCTGCGAGGTGTAGCTGCCGTTGTGGCAGGTCTTGCACTGGCCGGTGACGGTGACGTTGGCATGGAAGCGGCCGCCGGCCCAGCTGGCGAAGCCGGTCTTGTGGCAGGTGTCGCAGTTGGTGATCGCCACGCCGGTGAGCAGCTGGTAGGGAATGTGGTTGGCCGGCTTGGCATCGGCAGGCGGGTAGGCGCCGCTATGGCAACTGCCGCACTGGTTCACCACCGTAACCTGGGTGTGGTTCCACTTGGTCGGCTTCCAGGCGGAGGTCGTGTGACAGCTGATGCAGTTGGTCGTGCCCACCGGCATGTGGCTGGCCGCCTTGCCGGTGGCGGTGCTGCCGTTGTGGCAGCTGGCGCAGTTGGTCGCCACGGTGAAGCCGCTGTGGTCGACCTTGGCCCCGGTCCAGGTGCTCGTGCTCTTGTGGCAGTTCTCGCAGACGGTCTGTCCGGCATGGATGGTCGTGGCCGGGCGCGCGCTCAGGTGGCAGGTCGAGCAGCTGTTCGTGACCGTCACGCTGGCGTGCAGCCTGGCCGGTGTCCACGAGGCATAGCCGGCCTTGTGGCAGGTGTCGCAGTTCGACGCCGCGATCGTGCCCACCAGCTGATACGGCGTGTGGGTCGCGGGCTTGCCGTCGGCCGGCGGATAGGCGCCGCTGTGGCAGCTGGCGCACTGGCTGGTCACCGGCAGCTGCGTGTGGTTCCACTTGCTCGGCTTCCAGGCGGAGGTCGTGTGACAGCTGATGCAGTTGGTCGTGCCCACCGGCATGTGGCTGGCCGCCTTGCCGGTGGCGGTGCTGCCGTTGTGGCAGCTGGCGCAGTTGGTCGCCACGGTGAAGCCGCTGTGGTCGACCTTGGCCCCGGTCCAGGTGCTCGTGCTCTTGTGGCAGTTCTCGCAGACGGTCTGTCCGGCATGGATGGTCGTGGCCGGGCGCGCGCTCAGGTGGCAGGTCGAGCAGCTGTTCGTGACCGTCACGCTGGCGTGCAGCCTCGCCGGTGTCCACGAGGCATAGCCGGCCTTGTGGCAGGTGTCGCAGTTCGACGCCGCGATCGTGCCCACCAGCTGATACGGCGTGTGGCTTGCAGGCTTGCCGTCGGCCGGCGGATAGGCACCGCTATGGCAGCTTGCGCACTGGCTGGTCACCGGCAGCTGCGTGTGGTTCCACTTGGTCGGCTTCCAGCTGGCCGTCGTGTGGCAGCTGATGCAGTTGGTCGTGCCCACCGGCATGTGCACCGCCGGCTTGCCGGTGGCGCTGCTGCCGTTGTGGCAGCTGGCGCAGTTGGTCGCCACGGTGAAGCCGCTGTGGTCCACCTTGGCTCCCGTCCAGCTGCTGGTGCTCTTGTGGCAGTTCTCGCAGACGGTCTGTCCGGCGTGGATGGTCGTGGCCGGGCGCGCGCTCAGGTGGCAGGTCGAGCAGCTGTTCGTGACCGTCACGCTGGCGTGCAGCCTCGCCGGTGTCCACGAGGCATAGCCGGCCTTGTGGCAGGTGTCGCAGTTCGACGCCGCGATCGTGCCCACCAGCTGATACGGCGTGTGGGTCGCGGGCTTGCCATCGGCCGGCGGATAGGCACCGCTGTGGCAGCTGGCGCACTGGCTGGTGACCGGCAGCTGCGTGTGGTTCCACTTCGTCGGCTTCCAGCTGCTGGTCGTGTGGCAGCTGATGCAGTTGGTGGCCGCCACCGGGATGTGCACCGCCGGCTTGCCCGTCGCACTGCTGCCGTTGTGGCAGCTGGCGCAGTTGGTGGCGACGGTGAAGCCGCTGTGGTCCACCTTGGCTCCCGTCCAGCTGCTGGTGCTCTTGTGGCAGCTCTCGCACACGGTCTGGCCAGCGTGTGTGGCATTGCCAGGACGAGCGCTCAAGTGGCAGGTGGAGCAGCTGGTGCTGACGGTGACGCTGGCATGCAGCCTTGCCGGCGCCCAGGCCGTGAAACCCGCCTTGTGGCAGCTGTCGCAATTGGCCGCCGCCAGCGTGGACACGAGCTGGTAGGGCGTGTGCGTCGCGGGCTTGCCATCGGCGGGCAGGTAGGCGCCGCTGTGGCAGCTGGCGCACTGGCTGGTCACCGGCAGCTGCGTGTGGTTCCACTTGCTCGGCTTCCAACTGCTCGTGCTGTGGCAGCTGATGCAGTTGGTCGAGCCCACTGGGATATGGCTGGCCGACTTGGCCGTGGCGCTGCTGCCGTTGTGGCAGCTGGCGCAGTTGGTGGCTGCATTGAACGTGCTGTGATCGACCTTGGCGCCGCTCCAGCTGCTGGTGCTCTTGTGACAGCTCTCGCAGACGGTCTGGCCGCTGTGCGTGGCGTTGGTCGGCCGCACGCTCAAGTGGCAGGTCGAGCAGTTGCTGGTCACCGCCACGCTGCTGTGCAGTTTGGCCGGCGCCCAGGCCGTGAAGCCCGACTTGTGGCAGCTGTCGCAATTAGAGGCCGCCAATGCCGGCACCAACTGATACGGCGTGTGGCTGGCCGGCTTGCCATCGGCCGGCGGGAACGCACCCGTGTGGCAGCTGGCGCATTGGTTGGTGACCGACAGCTGCGTGTGGTTCCACTTCGTCGGCTTCCAGCTGCTGGTGGTATGGCAGCTGATGCAATTGGTGGACGCCACCGGAACATGGCTGGCCGACTTGGCCGTAGCGCTGCTGCCGTTGTGACAGCTGGTGCAGTTGGTCGAGGCATTGAAGCTGCCGTGGTCCACTTTGGCGCCGGTCCAGCTGCTGGTGCTCTTGTGGCAGCTTTCGCAGACGGTCTGGCCCGCGTGGATCGCTGTGTTGGGCTTGCTCGCCGCATGGCAGCTGGCGCACCCCTCGCTCACCGCGACGCTGGCGTGCAGCCTGGCCGGCGCCCAGGCGGTGAAGCCGGCCTTGTGACAGCTGTCGCAGTTCAAGGCTGCCAGCGAGGCCACGGCGGTGTACGGCGTGTGCGCGGCGGGCTTGCCGTCGGCCGGCGGGAAGGCGCCGCTGTGGCAGCTGGCGCATTGGTTGCTGACCGGCAGCTGCGTGTGGTTCCACTTGCTCGGCTTCCAGCTGCCGGTGCTGTGGCAGCTGCTGCAGTTGGCGCTGCCCGTGGGCATGTGCTGACTGGGCTTGCCGGTGGCGCTGCTGCCGTTGTGGCAGCTGGCGCAGTTGGTCGAGGCATTGAAGCTCGCATGGTCGACCTTGGCGCCGCCCCAGCTGCTGGTGCTCTTGTGGCAACTCTCGCAAGCGGTCTGGCCCGCATGCACCGCATTGGCTGGCTTGAGGGCAGCATGGCAGCTGGCGCAGCCTTCGGTCACCGCAACGCTCGCATGCAGCTTGGCGGGGGTCCAGGACGTGAAGCCGGCCTTGTGGCAGCTGTCGCAGGCCAGCGAAGCGAGCGAGGCCACGCCGGTGTAGGGCGTGTGATTGGCCGGCTTGCCGGTGGCCTTGCTGCCGTTGTGGCAGCTGACACAGGTGCCGGGTGCCACGCCGGCATGGTTGAAGGCCGACAGCGGCTTCCAGGCGCTGGTGCGGTGGCAGCTGTCGCAGGACAGGCTGGTCTGCACATGGTCGCTGGTCTTGCCACTCGCGATGGCGCCGTTGTGGCAGCTGGCGCAACTGCCGCTGCCAACGCCGCTGTGGTTCATCTTGGCGCCGGTGAAGCTGCGGGTGTTGTGGCAGCTGTCGCAGCTCTGGCTGGTCGGGATGTGGCTGGCGGGCTTGACGGTGTTGGTCTTGGCGAAGCGGGCGCCGCTGGTGTGGCAGGAGTCGCAATCGCGCGGCGTACCCTTGAACACGCCGCCGATGTGGCAGCTCTCGCAGCGCTGGTTCTGGTGCGAACCGGTGAGCGCAAAGCCGGTGCGAAGGTGATCGAACTCGCTGGTGGCGGCACCGGCGAGCGCCTGGGTGAGCCACAGCACGAGGCCCAGCATCCAATGGATGAGTTTCATTGGCGAGCTCCTGGTGCGGTGTGGCGGACCTGATTCCAGCGGGTGGTCTGGTGGCAGCTGTCGCAGCGAGGACCGAAGCTGCGGTCGTGGACATCGTCCTTCTGGTGGCAGCTGACGCAGTCGCGTCCCAGCGGCGCCGTCTTGCGGCCTGCCGGTGCGGGCTCGCGGTGGCAGCCCTCGCACGCCACCTTCTGATGGGCACCGGTCAGCGGGTAGTCGGTCTGGCGCTCATGGTCGAAACGCCAGAGCCGCCAGGCGCGCACGTTGTGGCAGCTGTCGCAGGCCGCGCCGAGGCGGGCCTTGTGGCGGTCGTCCTTCTTGTGGCAGCTGAGGCAGTCGCGCGGCGTGTCGCGGTAGCGCAGGCTCTGGTGGCAGACCTTGCATTCAACGGTCAGGTGCGCGCCGGCCAGCGCGAAGCGGGCCCGGTTGTGGTCGAAGCGCGCCAGCTTCCAGCGCTGCTCGTCATGGCAGCTGTCGCAGCGCTCGCCGAGCTGGGCTTCGTGCTTGTCGTCCTTCTTGTGGCAGCTGATGCAGCTGCTCGGCGTTTCACGGTAGCTGCGCACATCGCGGTGACAGTCGCGGCACTCGGTCTTGGCATGCGCTCCCTTGAGCGCGAAGCGGGTGCGCCCATGGTCGAAGCGCGGCGCCTTCCAGTCGCTCTCGGTATGGCAGTCGGCACAGCGCTCGCCCAGCGTCTTCTCGTGCTTGTCGTCCTTCTTGTGGCAGCCGACGCAGGTGGTCTGCACCTCGCGATACACGAGGCTCTGGTGGCAGTCGTTGCAGCGCGGCTTCACATGCCGGCCGAGCAGCGGGAAGGACGTGCGGTCATGGTCGAAGCGCTGCACTTCCTTCCAGCCCTTCTCGCTGTGGCAGCTGCTGCAGTCCGCGCCCAGCGTGCCCTTGTGCTTGTCGTCCTTCCTGTGGCACGAGAGGCAGTCGGTCGGCGTCTTTTCCTTGTAGAGCGGCCCGGTATGGCAGCTGGTGCAGCGAACGTCGCGGTGCTTGTCGCGCAGCAGGTATTTGGTGTCGACGTCATGGCGGAAGCCGATGTCACGCCAGCGCTTCTCGCCATGGCAGCTCTCGCACTTGTCGCCGAACTGGGCCTTGTGCTTGTCGTCCTTGCGATGGCAGGCCACGCACTCGCGCGGCGTCTCCTTGTACTCGCGCGTCTTGTGGCAGGACTCGCATTTGGCCGGCGCATGGGCACCGTTCAGCGCGAAGCGGGTCGTGCTGTGGTCGAAGCGGGTGTCGCGCCAGTTGCGCTCGTCGTGGCAGTTCTCGCACTTGGCACCGAGGGCCGCCTTGTGAACGTCATCCTTCTTGTGGCAGCTCAGGCAGTCGTGGGCGGCCACGCTGTACTTCTTGCCCGGTGCGTGGCACTTGGCGCAGTCGGTATCGGCATGCTTGCCCCTCAGCAGAAAGTCGGTCTGCTTGTGGTCGAAGGCCTTGGTGTCGAGCGGAGCGATGTTCATCTCACGCCCCCGGTGCTCGGTGTGGCAGCCGCGGCAGCTCTGTCCGGCCTTGAGGCGGCCGTGGAAGCCGGCATGGTCGGCCAGGTCCCGCGCAACGTCCTTGTGGCAGTCGGCGCAAAGCTTGTCCTGGGCCTTGCGGTCGAAGGGCGTGTGGCAGCTGCGGCAGCTCTCGTCCCATTTGGCATGGGCCTTGGAGAGCGTGCCGGGAGAGAGCACCGACTCCATGCTTTGCGCGCCGGCCAGCGCCGGCCAGCACAGCGCGAGCAGCAGCCCCACGAACGCTGCAAGGCGGTTCATGGGAACGGCTCCAGTCCTCGATGCCTGACTGCTGCATCGTGCATCTCTTCTAGTAGGCGTGCACGGCGACGACATGCGCGACCGCGCAAAGCACCATCAGGTAGACGAAGGGCACGTGCAGCACATGCCAGAGCGAGAACAGGCGCGTGGCGCTGTCGTACTGGGCCACACGCATGGCGGCAGCCAGGTAGTCCTGCACCTGCTCGCGCAGCGCGAGGTATTCGGTCCGACGACGGTTCGGGCCCCAGTCCAGCTCGTACCCGCGCTGGCGCAGCGCAGCGCGCAGGCCATCGAGGCAGGCCCGACGCACGAAAAGGCGCCGCCAGGGCAGGATCACGAAGGCACGCAGGTGCTTGCTCCAGCGGCCTGGCAGGCGCAGGGCCTCAGCCTCGAAGGCCAGCAAGTGCTGCTCGACGGCCGGCGCTGCGGCCAGGGCCTTATGCAGACCTTCATGCTGGAGACCGAGCTGGCGCTGCAACTGCGCCAGGCCCTCGAGCTCGCCGCTAAAGCCGCGGTGGGTGCGCAGGTAGAGGAAGCGCCCGACCACGCCGCTGCCCGCGACGATCAGCATGCTGTAGAGCGCCACGCCAGCGTTCAGCGAGCCAATCTGGAAGGTGGAATGGATCAGGATCAGCACCGGTCCGCCCACGCCCAGCACCATGTGGACCGCGAACCACCACTTGGCCGCGCCCCAGCGCTGCATGAAGCGGATGCGCTTGCGCAAGGGGTAGGCGAACAGCAGCAGCATCAACGTGCCTCCGGCCACGCCCAGCCAGTAGCCGGTGTCGGAAGCGGCGCGCAGGTCCAGCGCCTTCACGATCCACCAGGCCATGAGCACCAGGGCGGCGATAGCCAGGTAGACCCAGCGGCCAGAACGGACGTGGGGTCTGGCGCTTCGCGCTGGCTTGGCAACCTGGCCACCGGAATGGGGAAGACTGCTGGGCATGGACATATCAGCCAGTTTGTCCAGACGCATCGCGGTCGACATTAAGCGCGTATCCAGATGCAACCGGCTGCCCTGCGACGGATCGACGTCGGGTGAGGTGCCCGCACTTGAACAGGACGGTGGTGGCAGGGCTCATGGGGGGCGAGGGCTTTCGTTTACATCCAGAAATACAGGCATGTCGCCGGGATCCGACGCCGCGCAAACGCGCGGCTGGCTGCACGGACCAGGCCCCATGCTTGTGCGCCAAGCTGAAGTGCGGCTGAAGTTGCGCTGCCGGCGCCACAGCCCTTGCTGGCTTCATGCCCACTTAAGCATGGCCGCCCAGAGTGGCGCCGTGACCTCTTCAGCAGTTGCTCCACGGGCCTTGATTGCCATCGCTGACCGCGCCTTGGCCGAGGCGCTCGTGCATGGCCTGCAGACCGAGGGCTGGCAAGCCGAGCTGGCCTGCGCATGGCCGGCCCTCGAAGTCGCCGAGGCCGACCGGCTGTGCTTGCTCGACGCCCGATGGACCCTTGCCCAGGATTCGCTGCCGCCGGCCAGGCGCCGGCTGCACCTTTGCATACCCAACGAGCTGCAGCGACTGCTCGCCCATGGCGTGCCACCGAGCGATGCCTATGCCTTGCGCCCCAGCACAGCCACCCTGTTGATGCGGCAGCTGGAAGCCCTCCACCGCGGCGCCCTAGGCAATCTGGCCGGCTGCCGCTGGTTCGGCCCGCTGCTGCTCGACATTGCCGATGGCGGCAGCTACTGGCACGGCGTGCCCGTGGCCTTGACCGGCCGCGAGTTCGAGCTGCTGCAGATGCTGGTCGAGGCCCAGGGCGAGGTGGTGGAGCGCGAGCTGATCGAACAGCGCATCTACCGCTGGGGCCAGGAGCTGGGCAGCAATGCGATCGACGTGCATGTGCACGCGCTGCGGCGCAAGTTCGGCCCCGACCTGATCGAGACCGTGCGCGGCTGCGGCTTCCGGCTCTGCGATGCCGGACCGCCCACATGAGGACCTGACCTTGAGTTGAATCAAATGGCATCAAGGCCGACAGCGCCAGATTGGCCTGCGGCGCGGATCCCTTGTTCGATAGGGAACAGACGCCGGAAGCTGCTTCCGCTGAGACTGAACACGCAGAACACTGAGGAACCACCCATGAACTGGCGCAACAGCAACACTCGCTATGGCACTCTGTCCATCGGCCTTCATTGGCTGATGCTGCTGCTCATTGCCGCTGTCTATGCCTGCATGGAGCTGCACGAGAACTTCCCCAAGGGCAGCGAGCTGCGCGAAGGCCTGAAGACCTGGCACTTCATGCTGGGCCTGTCCGTGCTCGCGCTGCTGCTGCTCAGGGCCGCCCTGAACCTCAGTGGCCGCCTGCCCCGCATAGAGCCCGAGCCGCCCGCCTGGCAAGCCCGCATGGCGAAGGGGATGCACCTCGCTCTGTACGCCTGGATGGTGGTGATGCCTCTGCTGGGCTGGCTGCTGCTCAGCGCCGAGGGCAAGCCGATTGCCTTTTTCGGCATCGATCTGCCGGCCCTGGTCGGGCAGAGCGAGCGCGTCGCCGAATGGGCCGAGGAGATGCATGAGGCTGGGGCCAGCTTCGGCTATTTCCTGGTTGGCCTGCACGCCGCGGCTGCCCTGTTCCATCACTATGTCGTGCGCGACGACACCCTGCGGCGGATGCTGCCTCAGCGTGACTGATGCCCTTGCCTCACCAGCAGGCCTGACACAGGCCCAGGCCCGGCAGCGCCTGGCCATTGACGGTGCCAACGAGCTGCCCGTCTCCAAGCCACGCAGCCTGCTGCGCCTGGCGCGCGAGATCGCCTCCGAGCCCATGTTCCTGCTGCTGATGGCGTGCGGGCTCATCTACCTGGGGCTGGGCAGTCGGCGCGAAGCACTGATGCTGCTCGGTTTCGTCTTCCTGGTCATGGCCACCAGCTTCGTCCAGCAAAGGCGCAGCGAGCGCTCGCTGGAGGCCTTGCGTGAGCTGTCCGATCCTCAGGCCCTGGTTGAACGCGATGGCCAGGTCCAGCGCATCGCAGCCCGGGAGCTGGTTGTAGGCGACCTGGTCCTGCTGGCCGAGGGCGACCGCGTCCCCGCCGACCTCCAGCTCGGCGAGGTCGCCAACCTGTCGGTGGATGAATCGCTGCTGACTGGTGAATCCGCGCCCGTACCCAAGCAAAGCGCTCCCCTGGCGGGCGGCGGCACCAGCTCGCAGGCCTTTGCCGGCTGTCTGGTCACGCAGGGCACGGCGCGCGGCAGCGTCATCGCCACCGGAGCGCGCAGCGCCTTGGGCCGCATCGGCCAGTCGCTCGCCGGCATCGTCGCGCCACCTACGCCGATCCAGCAGGAGACCCGCCAGGTGGTCAAGCGCGTGGCCCTGTTCGGCCTGGCGCTGGCAGCACTTCTGGCGCTGGCCTACGGCCTGGCGCGCGGCGAATGGCTGCAGGGCCTGCTAGCCGGGCTGACGCTGGCCATGGCCATCCTGCCGGAAGAGCTGCCCGTGGTGCTGAGCCTGTTCCTGAGCCTCGGGGCCTGGCGGCTGGCGCGCGAGAAGGTGCTGGCCCGACAGATCCCGGCGGTCGAATTGCTCGGCGCCACCACCCTGCTCTGCGTCGACAAGACCGGCACGCTGACCGCCAACCGCATGGCGCTGCGCCGCCTCTGGTCGGCCGATCACGGTCACGACACAGCCCAGGCCCGTCCGAGCCCGCTGCCCGAGGCCCTGCATGGCCTGCTGGAGTACGCGGTGCTGGCCTGCCACCGCCGCGCCTTCGATCCGATGGAGACCGCGATCACCGAAGCCGGGCAGCGCTTGCTGGCCGGCACCGAGCATCTGCATGCCGACTGGACATTGATCGACGACTACCCGCTCTCGCCGGACCTGCTGGCCATGTCGCGCGTCTGGCGCTCGCCGGACCTGGCCGCGCAGCTGATCGCCGCCAAGGGCGCGCCCGAGGCCATCATCGACCTCTGCCATCTCGGCGCGGACCAGGGCGCCAGCATCAGCACTCAGGTGCAGGCAATGGCGGCCGACGGCCTGCGGGTCCTGGGCGTGGCCTGGGCCAGGTTTCCTGCCGGCGACCTGCCTGACCAGCAGCACGATTTCAATTTCGAGTTCCTCGGACTGCTGGGTCTGGAAGATCCGGTGCGGCCCGATGTGCCGCAGGCGATTGCCGAATGCCGGGCCGCGGGCATCCGCGTGGTGATGATGACTGGCGACCATCCGGCCACGGCCGTCTCGGTGGCACGACAGGCCGGGCTGGATGCCGAGGCGCCCGCCCTCACCGGCGTCGAGCTGGCAACGCTCGACGACGCCGAGCTGGCCAGACGGCTGGGCAGCACCCACATCTTCTGCCGCGTGCAGCCCGAGCAGAAGCTGCGCCTGGTGCGGGCCTTCCAGGCGCGCGGCGAGGTGGTGGCCATGACGGGCGACGGCGTCAACGACGCGCCGGCGCTCAAGGCCGCAGACATCGGCGTGGCCATGGGAGCGCGCGGCACCGAAGTCGCGCGCCAGGCCGCGGCGCTGGTGCTGCTGAATGACGACTTCGCCTCCCTTGTCACCGCGGTGCGCTACGGCCGCCGGGTCTTTGCCAATCTGCGCAAGGCCATCGTGTTCGTGGTGGCCGTTCACGTACCCATCGTCGGCCTTTCCCTCATGCCTGTGCTGCTGGGCTGGCCACTGCTGCTGATGCCGGTCCACATCCTTTGCCTGCAACTGATCATCGACCCGGCCTGCTCGGTCGTCTTCGAGGCAGAAGGCCTGGAACCCGAGGCCATGAAGGCCCCGCCGCGCCGGCCGGACCAGCGGCTGTTCGACCGGGCAGTGGTGGCTCGCGGGCTCCTGCAAGGCGTCGGCCTGCTCGTGATGCTGCTGGGCCTGCATGCCGCCGCCCGGGCCTGGCTGCCCGACGGGCCCGAGCGCGAAGGCATGGCGCGCGCACTGAGCTTTGTAGCGCTGGTGCTGTCCAACCTGGCGCTGATCCGCACGAACCGGACCTGGGGATTCGCTGCGGGGCCGGCGCAACTCAAGCCCTCGCCGCAGGCGGCCTGGGTGGCCGCGGGCACGCTGGCCATGCTGGTCGCCGTTCTGTGGATTCCGATGGTCCGGCACCTGTTCGGCTTTGAACTGCCCCCGCCGGCCACCTGGCTCGCGCCGGCGGGCCTGGCCGTGCTGGCCATGCTCTGGTTCAAGGCGGTCAAGCGTCTACCGGCGCGCGGGCACTAGAGCGAAGGGCCTGAACCCCGCGGCGCGACGTTCGGCAGCGCACCGACGGCGCCCAGCGGGCCGGCCATGCTGGCGCCAGGGCCCTTCCCCGAGGGCGCCCGCACCGAGGCCCCCATGAATGCAAACAACATGCCCGTCCGCCTGACGGCTGCGCTGATCGCGGCCCTGCTGCTGTGCTCATGCAGCCAGGCGCCGACGCCGGCTGCCGCAGCCAACGTCTCCGACAGCGATGTGACCGAGCATGTCAAGACGGCCCTGCAGCAGCGGGACTCGTTGAAGCGCTTCGACATCACGGTGGTGACGCTCAAGGGCGACGTGCGCCTGGCCGGCGTGCTCGACAGCCAGGCTCAGATCGACGAAGCCCTGGCGATTGCGCGAGCCGCCGATGGGGCACACACGATCCACGACGAGCTGACGCTGCGGAAATAGGACGGGCCCCTTGAGCCTCAGTTGCCGCCCATGGGATTGGCCTTGGCTTCGGCCTTCACGCACTGCATGAACTCGCGGCCCACCGGCTTGGCCTTGCAGTTTTTCACCGCCGCCACCTCGGCCTCGCACTGCTGCGCTTCAGCGCCGCTGAAGGACTTGCAGTTCAAGGGATTGGCCAGAAGGTAGTCGCGATCGCAGGCGAAGTGCTCGTCGCCGGTCAGCTTGCCGCACTGGTTGGCCACCTTGGCATGACGCTCACAGCGGGCCAGCTCGATGCCCGTGCGGCCCTTGCAGTCGACCTCATGGGCCTGCGCGGGCACGGCGGTGGCGAACAGGGCGGCGATGGCGAGCAGGCGGAGAAAGGGGCGCATTGGATTCGGTCCTGGTGGGTTGCAGATGAAGAGCGACGATTCTGGCCCAGAGCTACGCGCCGGCAAGCAAGGC
This sequence comes from Paucibacter sp. JuS9, assembly GCF_044043925.2. Lineage (NCBI taxonomy): Bacteria > Pseudomonadati > Pseudomonadota > Betaproteobacteria > Burkholderiales > Sphaerotilaceae > Roseateles > Paucibacter sp. JuS9. The sequence goes on along the minus strand of NZ_CP194172.1, from coordinate 59,178 downwards.
CTCGCCTGTCTTGGGCATTCGAGTTGACGTTTACGTAAACGTCAATCGACCCTAGAATCCCGCCCAACTTGCTGATAGAACCGGCACAGCGCTCGCCTGCGCCGATAACGGAGACTGCCCCATGACCGACCTGTCCGCCGAATACAAGGCGCTCGCCGACTACCGTCCCACGAACAAGGTCCGTTTCGTGACCGCAGCCAGCCTGTTCGATGGCCATGACGCGGCGATCAACATCATGCGGCGCATCCTGCAGAGCATGGGCGCGGAGGTCATCCACCTGGGTCACAACCGCTCGGTCGACGAGGTGGTCACGGCCGCCTTGCAGGAAGACGCGCAGGGCATTGCCATCAGCTCCTATCAGGGCGGCCACGTCGAGTACTTCAAGTACATGGTCGAGCTGTTGAAAGCACGCGGCGGCGACAAGATTCAGGTTTTCGGCGGCGGCGGCGGCGTGATCGTGCCGGCCGAGATCCGCGACCTGGCCGCACACGGCGTGCGCATCTTCAGCCCCGAGGACGGCCAACGCATGGGCCTGGCGGGCATGATCGGCGAGATGGTGATGAAGTCCGACCAGGACTTCACTGCCGATGCGCCGACCACGGTGGCCGCGATTCAAGGCCACAGCGAAGCGGCTTGGCGCGCGCTGGCCCAGCTGATCACGGCCTTGGAGAACGACAAGGCCGATGCCGGTCTGGTCGCGCAGCTGCAAGCCGCGGCGAAAGACATCACGACCCCGGTGCTCGGCATCACCGGCACCGGTGGCGCCGGCAAGTCCAGCCTGACCGACGAGCTGATCCGCCGCCTGCGCCTGGACCAGGACGACGCGCTGCGCGTGGCCGTGATCTCCATCGACCCCTCGCGGCGCAAGAGCGGCGGCGCGCTCCTCGGCGACCGCATCCGCATGAACGCGATCTCGCCTTGGGGCAAAGGTTCGCGCGTCTACATGCGCTCGCTCGCCACGCGGGACTTCGGCTCCGAGATCTCGGCCGCCCTGCCCGACGTGATCGCCGCGGCCAAGGTCGCCGGCTTTGATCTGGTGATCGTCGAGACCTCGGGCATCGGCCAGGGTGACGCGGCCATCGTGCCGCATGTCGACGTGCCCATGTACGTGATGACGCCCGAATTCGGCGCCGCCAGCCAGCTCGAGAAGATCGACATGCTGGACTTCGCCGAGTTCGTTGCGATCAACAAGTTCGACCGCAAGGGTTCGCTCGACGCGCTGCGCGACGTGGCCAAGCAGGTCCAGCGCAACAAGGAAGCCTGGACCCAGAAGCCCGAGCAGATGCCGGTCTTCGGCACCATGGCCAGCCGCTTCAACGACGACGGCGTCACCGCGCTCTATCAAGCGTTGAAGCCGCGCCTGGCCGAACTGGGCCTGACGCTGAAGGAAGGCCGCCTGCCCATCGCCGCGACCCGCCACAGCACGCACCAGACGCCCATCGTGCCGGCCGCACGCACGCGCTACCTGGCCGAGATCGCCGACACCGTGCGCGGCTACAAGAAGCGCGCCCGCGCCCAGGCCGCCCTCGCTCGCGAGATTCAGCAGCTCAACGCCAGCGCCCGCATGCTGCTGGAGGCCAACCCCGACAAGCAGAACGCCCGCAACGCCATCCTCGAGCTCGCCGACAGCCGCAGCCAGCGCCTGGACGCTGACGCGCATCAACTGCTCAAGCAATGGCCCGACATGCAAAAGGCCTATGCCGGCGACGAGTACGTGGTGAAGATCCGCGACAAGGAGATCCGCACCTCGCTCGTCTCCACCAGCCTCTCCGGCACCAAGATCAAGAAGGTCGTGCTGCCTGCCTATGAATGCCATGGCGAGCTGCTCAAGTGGCTGATGCTGGAAAACGTGCCCGGCAGCTTCCCCTATGCCGCCGGCGTGTTCGCCTTCAAGCGCGAAGGCGAAGACCCGACGCGCATGTTCGCGGGCGAAGGCGATGCGTTCCGCACCAATCGCCGCTTCAAGCTGGTCTCCGAAGGAATGCCGGCCAAGCGCCTGTCTACGGCCTTCGACTCGGTCACCCTGTACGGCGCCGACCCGGCACCGCGCCCGGACATCTACGGCAAGGTCGGCAACTCCGGTGTGAGCATCGCTACGCTGGACGACATGAAGGTGCTGTACGACGGCTTCGACCTCTGCAGCCCGACGACCTCGGTCTCGATGACGATCAACGGCCCCGCGCCTTCGATCCTCGCGATGTTCATGAACACGGCCGTCGACCAGAACCTCGAGAAATTCCGCGCCGACAACGGCCGCGAACCGACGGCCGACGAGGCCGCCAAGATCAAGGACTGGGTACTGGCCAATGTGCGCGGCACGGTGCAGGCCGACATCCTGAAGGAAGACCAGGGCCAAAACACCTGCATTTTCTCGACCGAGTTCAGCCTCAAGGTGATGGGCGACATCGCCGAGTACTTCGTGCATCACAACGTGCGCAACTTCTACTCGGTGTCGATCAGCGGCTATCACATCGCAGAGGCCGGCGCGAACCCGATCTCGCAGCTGGCGCTGACGCTGTCGAACGGCTTCACCTTCGTGGAGGCCTATCTCGCGCGCGGCATGCACATCGACGACTTCGCGCCCAACCTGTCGTTCTTCTTCTCGAATGGCATGGACCCGGAGTACACGGTGCTGGGCCGCGTGGCGCGCCGGATCTGGGCCGTGGCGATGCGCGACAAGTACGGCGCCAACGAACGCTCGCAAAAGCTCAAGTACCACGTGCAAACGTCGGGCCGCTCACTGCATGCGCAAGAGATCGCCTTCAACGACATCCGCACCACGCTGCAGGCGCTGATCGCGATCTACGACAACTGCAATTCGCTGCACACCAACGCCTACGACGAGGCGATCACCACGCCCACCGAAGAGTCGGTGCGTCGCGCGATGGCGATCCAGCTGATCATCAACCGCGAGTGGGGCCTCGCGAAGAACGAGAACCCTTCTCAGGGCGCCTTCATCATCGAAGAGCTGACCGAGCTGGTCGAAGAAATGGTGCTGGCCGAATTCGAGAAGATTGCCGAGCGCGGCGGCGTGCTGGGTGCGATGGAAACCGGCTACCAGCGCAGCAAGATCCAGGAAGAGAGCATGCACTACGAGATGCTCAAGCACACCGGCGAGTATCCGATCATCGGCGTCAACACCTTCCGCAATCCGCATGGCGATGCCACGCCCGAGACCATCGAACTGGCCCGCTCGACCGACGAGGAAAAGCAGAGCCAGCTGCAGCGGCTGGCCGAGTTCCATGAGCGCCACCGCGACCAGGCACCGGCCATGCTCAAGCGATTGCAGCAGTCCGTCATCGACAACAGGAACGTGTTCGATGTGCTGATGGACGCGGTGCGCGTCTGCTCGCTGGGCCAGATCACGAGCGCGCTGTTCGAGGTGGGTGGGCAGTACCGGCGCAGCATGTAAGGCGGCTGAGGGAGGCCAAGGCCCGATGGCCCGGCATTCGGCCGACATCTCGGTCGGCTAAGCGCTGCCGCAGGCCGGCGCGGCTGCCGAGCAGTCACGCGGGCGACGAACCGTCCCCCGGGCGACTGCGCCCGCAAGAACTGCGCACTAGGCTCCAGTCCACTGGAGGTGCTGCCCATGAGCGATCTGTTTTCCCTGCAGGGCCGGGTGGCCCTGGTCACCGGTGGTTCGCGTGGCATCGGCAAGATGATCGCCGCCGGCTTTTTGCGCCAGGGTGCCAAGGTCTACATCTCGGCGCGCAAGGCCGAGGCCTGCAGCGAGGCGGCGGCCGAGCTGTCGGCGCTGGGCGAGTGCATCGCGCTGCCCGCCGATGTGTCGAGCGTGGCCGGCGCGCAGGCCCTCGCGGCCGAACTGGCCCGTCGCGAGGACCGCCTGGACATCCTGGTCAACAACGCCGGTGCCGCCTGGGGCGCGCCCTTCGACGAATTCCCCGAAAGTGGCTGGGACAAGGTGGTCGACCTCAACCTGAAGGCACCCTTCTTCCTGACCCAGGCCCTGCACGGCCTGCTGGCCCGAGCCGCCGAGAGCCGGCCGGCCAAGGTGATCCATATCGCCTCCATCGACGGCCTCTCGGTCAATCCACTGGAAACCTATTCCTATGCCGCCAGCAAGGCCGGCCTGATCCATCTGACCAAGCGCATGGCACTGCGCCTGATCGAGAACAACATAGTCGTCAGCGCGATCGCACCGGGCGCCTTTGCTTCGGAGATGAACCGCGCCGCGCGTGACCACGAGGCCGAGGTGGCGGCGCGCATTCCGGCCGGCCGTATCGGCAGCGAAGAAGACATGGCCGGTGCTGCCATCTACCTGGCCTCGCGCGCGGGCGACTACGTGGTCGGCGCGACGCTGGTGGTGGACGGCGCGGTCAGCCTGGCGCGCAACTAGCAGTTTCGCGCTGTTGCGGCGGCGCTTCGCGAAGCTATGCTGCCGCCATTGCTGTTTCAGGAAGGCCCTGCCATGCCGCAGACCGATCCGCGTGTAGACGCCTATATCGAAGCTGCCCCCGAGTTTGCCCAGGCGCTGCTGCAACACTGGCGCGCCCAGGTCCATGCTGCCTGCCCGACGGCCGAGGAGACGATGAAGTGGAGCCGCCCGCACTGGGTCTATGGCGGCAAGATTCTCAGCGGCATGTCGGCCTTCAAGGCCCATTGCGCCTTCGGTTTCTGGTACGACGAGGCCGTGGACCCGGCGCACAAGAAAGAGGGCGCGATGGGCGAACTGGGCCGCATCACCAGCCTCAAGGAACTGCCGCCGCCACGCGAGCTGCGCGTCATGATCAAGAAGGCAGCAGCCCTGATCGACGAAGGTGCCAAGCCCACCCGCATGGCCCGGCCCGCCGAGCGCAAGCCGGCACTGGAGGCGCCGCCCGACCTGGCAGCGGCACTCAAGGCGAACAAGGACGCCCAGGCGCATTTCGCTGCCTTCCCGCCCAGCGCCCAGCGCGACTACATCGAATGGATCACCGAGGCCAAGCGCGAGGAGACCCGGCTCAAGCGCCTGGTGCAGGCGGTCGAGTGGATCGCCGAGGGCAAGCGGCGCAACTGGAAGTACGAGAACTGCTGAACGGCCGGCAGGATGGCGTCAGCCCAGGCGCTTCAGGAGCGCCTGGTAGAGCAGCTCCGGCGCCACCGGCTTGGGCAGGAAGTCGTCCATGCCGGCCTCCAGGCAGGCCTCGCGATCGGATGAGAAGACATTGCCGGTCAGCGCGATGATGGGGGTCAGTGCATGCGCCGTCTGGCGCCGGATCGCCCGCGCCGCCTCCAGGCCGTTCATCTCGGGCATCTCCATGTCCAGCAGGATCAGGTCGTAATGCTGCAGGCTGGCGCGGCGCAGCGCCTGTGCGCCGTCGCCCACCATGTCCACTTCCAGGCCTGCAGCCTGCAGGAGCGACCAGGCCACCATCTGGTTGACCGGGTCATCCTCGGCCAGCAGCACGCGGCGCCCGGCATGGCGTTCGCGCAGCAGACGCTCGGCCTCGCTGGCCTCCAGGGCGCCGACAGGCGCCTCCTGCGCCACGAAGACATGTGGGGCAGGCGCCAGGGCCGGCTGCAGCAGCACGGTGAACCAGAAGGTGCTGCCCGCACCGAGAGTGCTGTGCGCGCCCGCTTCGCCGCCCATCTTGCGAGCCAGGTGGCGGGTGATCGCCAGGCCCAGTCCCGTGCCGCCATAGCGGCGGCTGTTGGACATGTCGGACTGCTCGAAAGGCGTGAACAGGCGCCCCATGGCCTCGGCGCTGATGCCGATGCCGCTGTCGCGCACCTCGAAGCGCAGGCGCAGCCCCTGCTCATCGCCTGAAACCAGCTGTGCCGACAGGCTCACCGCCCCCTGCTCGGTGAACTTGACCGCGTTGGACAACAGGTTCAGGAGCATCTGCATCAGACGTGTCGGGTCACCGTGCAGGCGCGGCGGCAGATTGCCCAAGTCCACCTGCAGGGCCAGCCCCTTGGCCGCCGCCGCGTCGCTGAGCTGTGCCACGCTGCGCGAGATCAGGGCGCCGCTGTCGAAATCGACCTCCTGCAAGACCAGGCGGCCGGATTCGATCCGGGACATGTCCAGCACGTCGTTGATGATTTGCAGGAGGTGCTGTGCCGAGTCGTCGATGTCGTGCAGGCGGCGTGCCGAGAGCTCATCCTTTGCATCGCGGCGCAGCAGATGCGTGAGGCCGAGGATGGCGTTCATCGGCGTGCGGATCTCATGGCTCATGTGCGCCAGGAAGGCGCTCTTGGCGCGGCTGGCGGCCTCGGCCCGGTCGCGCGAATGCTCCAGCTCCGCGTTGAGCGCGCGCTGCGCCTGCTCGGCCCGCTTGCGCAGGCTGATGTCCAGCGCCAGCACGACAAAACCGCACACCCGGCCATCCTGCACATCGGGCAGGTACTGAATCCATTGCCAATCGGGCGCACGGCCGCGCACCTCGCGTTCGAAGGACTGGGTTTCGCCGCGCAGCGCTGCACGCACATGGGGTTCGATCAGGGCCCAGTCTTCAGGCGCAAACAGCTCGTCCATGCGCCGACCCAGGATCTGGTCGGGCGGCAAGCCGAACCATTCGTGATAGCCGGCATTGGAGAAGCGGCAGCGCAAATGCCGGTCCCAGTAGCCGATGCGGCCGGGGATGTGGTCGGCGATCAGCCGCGCAACCAACTCGCTTTGTGCCTGCGCCCGCTTCGCCTGTGCCAGGCCATGCTGGAAGTTGCGCCGGCGCCGGCTGACGACGGCGCTGCCACGCGCCGCACTTCTTCGCGCACACGCCTTCGGACCCGGCTGCTCTGCTTGCATGGCACTGCTCCCTTGAAGCCCACCGACCTTGACCTCATCGGGTCCTGTGATCGGCTTGGCTCTTGAATCCTGCCCCCGATTCGGAGCGGCCGCAAGCCCGCTACTTGAGGAAGCTCAAGACCGCCACACGCCGACGAAGGCACGCAGCTTGTTCCATGCGGAAAGTCTCTCGTCGGAAAGTATGTCCAGGAAATCGGAAAGCCGCTTGGACTTGGCCATGGTGTAGACGGTCAAGGCAAGCGTTACAAGCAATGTCAGCACAAAGATCCAGACCCGCCTCGACATCGGCGCCTCGGCCTCTGCCAGCAGGTTCATGCCCAGGAAGCCGGTGGTGATGGTGCCGATCAGGCCGAAGATGGTGACCACGGTCAGGCGCACCACGGTGTTGGCCTGTCGGCGCAGGTTGTCGGTTTCCAGATAGGCCGCCATGTCGCTGATGCGCTCCTTGACCTCGGCATACAGGGCCTCGGTGCCCAGATGCCGCTGGCACAGCGCAAAGAGCGCCCGCGACTGCGCCTGTTCGGCCACCGCATGGAACCAGTAACGGTGGGTGAAGCGCAGAAAGCCCTCGAAGGCGCTGCGGATCGCACGCTTGAAGCGGCGAACGCTGTTGGCGTCCTGCACATTGAGCCGGCGCAGCGCCTCCACCAGGCGGTCAGAGAACATCAGCACCGTGGCCTTCTGGAAATGCGCGATCAGGAAGAGCAGGAAATGCTGGTGCCGGAACTGCGCCAGCACGCCGCGGTGGCGGCAGCAGAAGAATTCGGCGTCGGCCCGCCCCACCACCACCAGCGCATGGCCCGAGCACATATAGCGGGTGTCGGGCGCGGCACCGCCCTCCTGCCAGAAGCGGTCGTAGCAATGACGCTGCTCGAAATCGGCCAGGTGCGCGTCGCCAAAGGGCAGTTGATCTGCAGCGCCAGCGCCGGTGACCAGCCCCAGGCGAACGAAATCGGCACGCGAGAGCGCGCGCGGATCATCGAGCGCCAGCCAGGCCATCATCGGCATCCGGTAGTACTCGATCTGGCGGTAGCGCAGCTCGCCGGGCGAGCCCGAGGCATCGGCCACCAACGGCCGCAGCAGAAAGTCCCAATGCGCGGCGATGCGAGGCGCCCGGTGCGCGTGCACATGCTCGATGAAGCGCTCGCGCTCGCCGCTGTCCGAGGCAGCCAGGACCCGCCCCTCGGCATCCAACCATTCGGCGCTGGCCAGCGTGTGCAGGGGCTGGCCACCGGCATCCCAGCCGGAGGGGTAGGCCCGGCCCAGTCGGTAGAGCAGTTCCTGGGCTTCCGCCAGCGCCAGCGCGCCGCCGGCCAGCTCCACATTGAGCAGCACCACATCGACATCGAAGAAAAAATACAGGTCGATGTGAACGACCTGCAAGCTGATCGGCGCATGGCCCGGCTTGGTGCAGGCCCGCAAGCTCGCGACATCATGACGGCGGAACACCTTCATGCCGGCCTCGGCCGGCGCATCGCCGCGCGCATTGGCAGCGGCCTGGCCTTCGCCATAGAGGAAGCGTTGGACAAAGGGCAGGAAGGTGACGAACTCCTGGTAGTGCCGCTCATGGAAGCGGTCCGGCTCGCCGGTGTACTCGTCCACTACCTCGGCCCAGGGGCCGGGCGCCGCCGCGAGCAACTCCCAGGGCCGGCGCGGCGCGGCATCGGCGCCGGGCAGCGGCATCAGGCGCAATGGCCAGAGCAGGATCTGGTGCAGACGCCGCACCTGCGGTGTCGACAAGGGCTTGCTGCTGCTTGCGTCGCTCACTGCGCCTCCGCGATCTGCCTCGCTCGGCGCAGTCTAGTTCAGTCGGCGGCGGCCGGCATGGGCATGATCAGATGCCGTTCAACGCGGTTGCGGCCGGCGTGCTTGGCCTGGTAGAGCGCCTTGTCGGCCAGCGCGTAGACACGGTCGGCGCTGAGGCCGCTGTCGGATGCCACCACCACCAGGCCTGCCGAGACCGTCATGCCGAACTCGCGGCCATCGTGACAGCGCACCTTCAGCGCCGCAACGGCCTGGCGGATCTGTTCCAGCAGGCGCATGGCGCCCGGCTCGTCGGTGGCCGGCAGGATCAGGCCGAACTCCTCCCCGCCCATGCGTCCCAGAACGTCGGAGGCGCGCAGGCGGCCGCGCACATCGGCGGCAAAGGCGCGCAGGGCGGCATCGCCCGACTGGTGGCCATAGCGGTCGTTGATCTGCTTGAAGTGATCGAGGTCGAGCATTGCAAACGACACCGGCGAGCCCTCGCGGCGGCCGCGTTCCAGCAGGTGGGCCAGCAGGTCATCGGTGCTGCTGCGGTTGACGCAGGCGGTCAGGCCGTCGTGGCTGGCCAGGCGTTTCATCTCTGTGGCGGCACGCTCGAAACTGGCCAGCACGAAGCCGAAGCCCGCACCCATCAGGCTCAGGAAGGCACACAGAAAGGTCAGGCCCTGGCCCAGGCTGCTGCGCAGCAGGTCGGTGTACTGATCGGGGTGCGTGAAGGCATGCCAGCCGCGCAGGATCAGGGCCAAGGCCGCCACGGCCAGCGTCAGGCCCACGGCCCGCAGCGAGGCTTCGCCACCCCAGCCGTGGCGCAAGACCAGATACACACCCGGCAGCAGCAAGCCTGCGTAGACCAGCGACAGCCAGGCGGTACGCACCGACAGCGGAATCTCAAGCATCAGGCCGGTAAACGACACCGCCGCGAGCCAGACCAGCCAGTAAGGGCCCGAGGGCCAGGGCCGCCGCACGAAACGCTGCAGCGCAATCACGTAAAGCAGGATGCCGCCGAAGATGAAGGCATTGCCCAGCAGCACCGACACCCAGGTCGGAATCAGCACCCGCGCACCGAAGAAACCGAAGCCCAGCACAAAACCCCAGCTGCCCCAGGTCCACAGCCCCAGCTCGGGCTGGCGCAAGGCGCCACGACGGGCCACCAGCAGCTGCAGACCCAGCATCAGATAGCCGCTCAGGAGCGCCAGCAACAGGGTCGGGATGTCGATGGTCATTGGTCGCACAGTTTAGGTCCTCGCCCGGGACAACCCGTCTAGGCAAGCGGCAAGGCGACGCTACGCTGGCCGCTCTTTTCAGCTACAGCCTCCCGCGCGCCGTGCAAGCCCCTGCCCTTTGCCTCCTGAACCCCCATGCCGCGGGAGGTCGCTGTGCGGCGCTGGCAGCGCCCTTGCGCGAGGCCCTGGAGCGGGTGCCGCTGTACCTGCCGGACGATGTCAATGCCGCGCGCGAGCGCCTCTTGAGCCTGCCGCCCCGCAGCCGCGTGCTCGTGGCCGGTGGCGATGGCACCGTGCACCAGCTGCTGCCCGCCCTGGTCGAGCGCGAACTGGAGCTGGCGCTGCTGCCCGGCGGCACCGGCAACGACCTGGCCCGCGCCCTCGGCCTGCACGGGCTGGACCTGCGCGCTGCGCTGGAGAAGGCCCGCCACGGCCTGGCTGGCGCCATGGACCTCGGTCAGGTGCAGGCCGATGGCCGCAGCCACTTCTTCATGTCCAGCCTGGCACTGGGCTTCGATGCCGCCGTCGGCCGGCGTGCGCTGGCCGCGCCGCGCTGGCTGCGCGGCCAGCCGCGCTATGTCTGGGCCACGCTGGCCGAGATCAGCCGCCTGCGCCGCTATCCCTTGACCCTGCATGCCGAAGGCCAGTTGCTGCACGAAGGCGAGGTGCTGTTCGCCTCCAGCCTCAACACCGAGAGCTATGCCAGCGGCATGCCGGTGGCACCGGGCGCCCGCATCGACGATGGCCGGCTTGAGCTGGTTTGCGTCGGAAGATACGGCCGCCTGGGCGCACTGGCCGCCATGCCCGCCCTGCTGATGGGCCAGCATCTGCGCCTGCCCGGCATCTTCATGCGCAGGATGCAGACGCTGCAAATCGACAGCCCGATCGAGCTGCCGCTGGCGCTCGATGGCGAGCCGATTCCGGCGGCTCGTTCGCTCACGGTGACTGTTCGCCCCTTGGCACTGCGGGTGGTGCGCGGCGGCTGATACGCTTGTCGGCATCTTTGCTCAGGATGCCTGCCATGCGCCGCCCTCTCCTTGCCCTGTCGCTGCTTCTCATGCCCGTGCTGGCCCTTGCCGAAGGCGAGCGCATCGGCGCGGTCGATACCGTCTTCAAACTGATCGGCCCCGATCACAAGATCGTCGTCGAGGCCTATGACGACCCGGCGGTCGACGGCGTGACCTGCTTTGTCTCGCGCGCCAAGACCGGCGGGGTGAAGGGCGCGTTGGGCCTGGCCGAAGACAAGGCCGAGGCCTCCATCGCCTGCCGCCAGGTCGGCCCGATCACGATTGCCAAACCCCTGCCCAAGCAGGCCGAGGTGTTCAACGAGCGCATCTCGCTGGTGTTCAAGAAGCTGCGCATCGTCCGCATGGTCGACAGCAAGCGCAACACGCTGATCTACCTGACCTACTCCGATCGTCTGATCGAAGGCTCGCCGCAGAACAGCGTGACGGCGGTGCCGGTGGACCGGGCCACGCCGATACCTTTGAAGTGATGTCAGCCAAACACCAGGCAAGCGGGTGAAGGTGTAGCGATGTATTGCCCGGTGAAGCGCAGGCTACCGCCTGCCTCACGCTCAAACACGGTGAGCTGTTCGCTGCGCTGATTGCAGACATAGAAGAAGCGGCCGGCCGGGTCGAACGTGGCGCTGCGCGGATAGGAGCCGCGCGTCCATTCGTGGCACAGGAGGCTCGGAACGCCGTCGCTGCCCAGGGCAAAGACGGCTATCGAATCGTGCAGCCGGTTCAAGGCATACAGATGAAGGCCGTCGGTGGACAAGCGCAGGTCGGAGGCATAGCTGCGGCCGGCATAAGCCGCGGGCAGGCTGCTGATCTCGCCACGCAGCTGCAGGCTGCCGCTCAAAGGGTCGAAGTCCAGCCAGCTCAGCGTTGAACGCTGCTCGCTCAGCAGAATGATCCGGCGCCCCAGCTGGACGAAATGGCGCGGGCCGCTGCCTTTGGGCAATGCCACCGATTGAACGGCACGCCCTTCGATGAGCGGCACGGCCAGCAGCCGGTCCAGGCCCAGGTCGGAGGCCAGCAGCCATTGGCCGTCGGCAGAGAGCTGCAGCATGTGCGGATGCGAAGCGGGCGCCTTGGCAAGACCAGGTAGACCCGCCAACTGGCGCGCCGTGCGGGCCGGCAAGGCGGCATCGAGCTCGCCATCGTCCTGCAAGGGCAAGCAGCCCAGGCTGCCATCGCCGTAGTGCGCCACCCAGAGCCGGCGCCGCATCGCGTCAAGGCACAGATGAACCGGCCCGGCACCACCGCTGGCGACCTGCTGCAGCAGGCGCGGCAGGCCTTGCCCGTCGAGCGCATGCACGCTGATGCTGCCGCGCTGCTGCTCATGAGCCGCGTAGAGCCGGCGCGCGGTCGGGTCGACCAGCAGCCAGCTGGCGTTGCCCGTGCATTCGCTGCTGGCAAGGTGCCGCAGCGAGCCGGTGTCCGGATCCTGCGCCAGGCTCAGAAGCGAATGACCGGCTTCGGCATAGCAACCGAGATAGGCAAGGACAGCGCTTGTGGAACTCGTCATCGGACACGAGTATCGCCGTGCTGACTTATCAGCTGCTGCAACAGGCCTTGCGCCAGCTCGAAATCAAAGCCGCGTATCGCCTCGCCCAGTTGATGGGCTTGCATGCCGAAGATGGCTCGCAACTCGTCAGCCATCTCGCGATGCAATGACAGTGAATCGAAGTCCCCAACGGCCAGCAGTTCCGCCAATTGCTTCAGGCGGCCTGAAGCAGGCAGGCCTGGTCGGCCCCTGGTTGTGGCTGCATGCGGCCCACGCAAGGCCAGCAGCAGCCGTTGAAGACTCTGCCCGACGGCCTGATGCAGCGCGGCCAGGTTCGGCAGGCCCTGGGCAGCGGCACGCTCCAGCTCACCGGCCAGTGCGCACAAGGAAGCCGCACCAATCGCCCCGGCCGAGCCCTTGAGCGTGTGAGCCCAGCGCCGCAAGGCCTCGCGGGCCGGCGCTTCATCCAGCGCAAGCGGTGGGGTCAGGTCTTGATACTCCTGCGAGAAGCGCTGAAGGACCTGCCAGTAGACGCTGCTTCGGCCGCCCACGAAGTGCAGGCCTTGCCCCGAATCAAGCCCCTGCACTTGCGACAGCCAGCTGGGCAGGGCCGGCTGCTCCAAAGCGCCCGGCGCCCGAACCGGCGGCTCCGGCCGTGCGGGGCGCTCAGGCAGCCATCGCAGCAAGGTGGCATAGAGCTGATCGGGGTTCACAGGCTTGCTGACATGGTCGCTCATGCCGGCCGCCAGGCATCGCTTCCGGTCTTCGCCGAAGGCATTAGCCGTCATCGCAATCACCGGCATCAAGGCGCCGCGCTGGCGCAAGAGCCTTGTGGCCTGAAGGCCGTCCATCACAGGCATCTGCATGTCCATCAGCACCAGGTCGAAGGGCGATCGCGCCAGTTGCTCCAGCGCCTCCTGGCCGTTGCCCGCCAGGCTGATCTGCAGGCCCACGCTGCGCAGCAGCTCCTGGGCCACGTCCTGATTGACCGGGTTGTCGTCCACGAGCAGCACGCGCGCGCCCGCATGACGGCCGCGCAGCTCCTGGCGCAAGCGCGTGGGGGCCAGCACTTCCGGTTCGGCCGCATCCAGCGTGAGCGGTTCCTCCACTGCGGGCATGCGCACGGTCAGCCAGAACAGGCTGCCGCGGCCCCGCTCGCTCTGCACACCCACGTCGCCGCCCATCAGCTCGGCCAGGTGGCGGGTGATCGACAGCCCGAGGCCGGTGCCGCCGTAGCGCCGTGTGGTCGAGCTGTCACCCTGTTCGAAGTCACGGAAGAGGCGCGGCAGCAGGTCGGCGGCGATGCCGATGCCGGTGTCGCGCACCTCGAAGCGCAGTAGCGGGCCCTGCCCGCACGATTCAAGCAGGCGAGCGCTCATCTGCACCGAGCCCTGCGCAGTGAACTTGACCGCGTTGGAGAGCAGGTTCAGGAGGGCTTGCGACAAGCGCGTCGGATCACCGCGCACTTGCGCAGGCAGGTCGACAGGATCGACCTGCAAGCTCAATCCCTTCTCGCGCGCCCGCTCGAGCATCAGCGCACAACAGCGAGACATCAGCGCCGCTGGAGAGAAGACCTGCTCATCCAGCACCAGCTTGCCCGACTCGATCTTGGACAGGTCGAGGATGTCGGTGATCACCTGCAGCAGGTGCTGGGCGGCGTCGCTGAGCTTGCCCAGGCGCTCCAGCGCGGTTGGGTCGAGGCTGTCGCGCTTGAGCAGGTGGGCCAGGCCGATGATGGCGTTCATCGGCGTGCGGATCTCATGGCTCATGTTCGCCAGAAAGGCGCTCTTGGCCAGGTTGGCCGCCTTTGCCGCCTCGGTGGCGGCCGCCAGTTCGCGCGTGCGCGCGGCCACCAGCTCCTCCAGATGATCACGATGGCCGTCCAGCTCGCGTCTCTGGCGCTCGAGCTCGGTCACGTCGGCAAAGGAGACGACGATGCTGTCGATGTGTTGGCCGTCGGGCGACATCACGGGTGCCGCATTCACCTTCATCAGGCGCTCGCGCCGGCTGGCATCGCGCGCGCCCATCAGCAGCTCACGCAAGCCGGTACCGGTCGCCTTCACCCGGGCCAAAGGCAGCTCGGCCTCGGGGATCAGATGCCCCTCCACGCTGCGCAAGGCCAGCTCGCGCCAATTCCAGTTGTTGCTGCGCATTTGGGTTTCGCTCCAGCCCAGCAGGCGCTCGCAAGCCGGGTTGCAGGCCAATACGCGGGAGTGTTGGTCGAAGATGATCACGCCTTCGCTGAGCGCGGCCACCATTGAGCGGTAGAGGCGTTCGCGCTCGGCCAGTGCCTCTTCGATCAGCTTGCGCGCGCTGACGTTGGTATGCACCACCACCGCGCCGCCACTGCTGGCGCGCAAGGGCGTGACGCTCATCTCGAACCAGCGCTGCTCCTGGGGCGCATGGCAGCTGTACTCGACCATGTAGCGGTCCAGCTGGCCCGCCAGCACGGCGCGCAAGCCGCGCGCGACTTCCGCCGCCGGTGGCGCATCGGCGCCGACGGCCGCTTCGCAGACCTCCAGGTAGTTGGCTCCTACGCCCAGGCCCAGCCGCTGGCTTGGCGCCGTGTTGTCTTCGGCGAAGCGGCGCCAGGACTCGTTGACGGCGACGATCTCGCCCTGACTGTCGAGCACGGCCATGTGGTCCAGCACCGAGTCTTCAACCGCCTGAACCAGCTCAGCCGACTCCCGCAGCGCCCGCTCGGCGCTGCGCCGCTCGCTGACGTCCGTGATGATGCCGAGCACCGCAGGCCGGCCCTTGTAGATCACGCGGCTGGCGCGCAGCGCCACCCAGATCGGCAACCCACTGCTGTGCAGCCAGCTCAACTCATACTGGCGTTGCGGCTCCGGTCCGCCGCCGATGCGCTGCAGGAAGCGCTCGGTCCAGAGCGCCAGGAACTCGGGAGCGATGACCTTCTCGAAGGCCAATCCGACAAAGTCTGCATGCGCATAGCCCAGCATCGCCGGCAGGGCCGGGTTGGCGAAGACGAAGTGGAGGTCCTGCGCCACGAACACACCATCGGCCAGCGCCTCCAGCAGCACGCGGCTGCGCTCGTCGCTGTCGTCCAGATCTCTGGGCTGGCCGACAGCGACGCGAGGGCTATCCATCGCCTCAGACCGCGCCGATGTCGGTGTCGACGTCCGAGTACCGGGAGGCAATGGCCCGGAACGCCTCGAACTCGGCCAGAAAGGCATCGACCACCTCAGGGTCGAAATGCCGGCCACGCTGCGCCACGATCAGCTCGCACGCCGCTTCGGCGGTCCATGCTGGCTTGTAGACACGCCTGCTGCTGAGCGCATCGAACACATCGGCCAGCGCCATCAGGCGCGCCGCCAGTGGTATGGCCTCACCGGCGAGGCCTTGCGGATAGCCGCTGCCGTCCCACCTCTCGTGGTGACTGCGCGCGATCTGCTTGGCATAGCGCAAATAGGCCAGATCACCGCCGCTGCCGGCATCGCGCTCGGCCTGCTCGATGGCCTCGGCGCCCAACTCGGCATGGGTCTTCATGATGTTCCATTCCTCGGCGTCGAGCTTGCCTGGCTTCAGGAGGATGCGATCCGGGATGCCGACCTTGCCGATGTCGTGCAGCGGCGCCGATCTCGCCATCAGGTCG
This sequence comes from Paucibacter sp. JuS9, assembly GCF_044043925.2. Lineage (NCBI taxonomy): Bacteria > Pseudomonadati > Pseudomonadota > Betaproteobacteria > Burkholderiales > Sphaerotilaceae > Roseateles > Paucibacter sp. JuS9. Next base: position 43,322 of record NZ_CP194172.1, on the reverse strand, counting down.
ATGGCTGGGCCATCCAGCTCCTCGGCATAGCGAGGCAATTCGCGCAAGCGCATCGCCAGTGTGCGCACGTATTCGCGGGTGCGCAGCAGGTGGTTGCCGGTTTCGTTGTCCCGCGTCTCGGCCAGCCGCGCCAGCGCCTGGATGCTCACATCACGCAGCCGCTCGTTCTCCTGCAGGCGGCGGACCACCTCGGCTTCGAGATCGCTGTTCTGCTGGCGCAGGACCGCCCGCGCCCTTTGCAACTCCACATGGGCTGCCACCCGGGCCAGCAGCACGCGCGGCCGCAAGGGCTTGGTGATGTAGTCGACCGCACCACGTTCCAGCCCGCGCTCTTCATCTTCGGTTGCGCCCAGTGCGGTGACGAAGATCACCGGCAGTTCGGCGCTGCGCGGCTCCTTGCGAATGATCTCGAGCAGCGCATAGCCATCCAGGCCCGGCATCATCACGTCCAGCAGCGCCAGGTCGGGCAACGGGTCGAGCGCCAGCAATTGCAGCGCACGCTCGCCCGAGTTTGCGGCCCGCACCCGGTAATGCGGCTGAAGAAGGTCGCCAAGCACCTGCAGGTTTTCGGCGTTGTCGTCCACGATCAGGATCAGCGGACGCTGAGTCATTGACATCTTGCACGGCTCCCTGGGCCACCGCCGCGCGACATCGGCGCGGCGTATGACTCAGGGGCGACCATAGATCTTGACGTCGCTCAAGTCCAGCGCAGGTGCGCGTCTTTTGTGCGGCAATCGCGCAACTCAGGTGCCAAGCGGCCGGCGCACCCTTGCCACTCAGCGGCGCTGACGCAGGCGCTGCAGCACCGGCAGCGCGGCGCCGAAATCGAAGGCCCGAATCAGGTCACCCAGCTGATGGGCCGACGGGCCGAAGCTGGCGCGCATGGCGCCGGCCAGCTCGCGGTAAAGCGCCTGCGCGCGGAAATCGCCGGCTGCGAGCAATTGCTCCAGACGGTCGAGCTGGTTGGGGTCCGGCTCGCCAAGCTCATCGAGCCCGCCCGGCCGGGTCTCGTCGCCACCCTGATCGATCGCGGCCAGCCCCTGCAACAGTTCGACCAGGCGGTTCTCGACGCGTGCGCGCAGCGGCATCAGCTGCGGCAGCGGCAGCAAGGCGCCCGATTCGAGACGGGCCGCCTCCTCGCTCAGTTCCTGGGCCCCGATGGCGGCTGCCGCGCCTTTGAGCGAGTGGGCCCAGCGCCGCAGTTCGTCGTGCGACCGGGCGCCCTCGCCGATCTCGGGCAGGGACGCGCGGTCGAAGTGCTGGACGAACTGCCGCAGCACCCGCTGGTAGGTGCCGGCCCGCCCGCCGACGAAGCGCAGGCCCTCGTTCAGATCCAGCCCGGGCACCCGATCCAGGCCCGCCGGCAGCGCTTCGCTCTCAGTTGCGGCAGGTGCCACCGGTTCGACTGCCACTGCCGCACACGGCGCCGGCAGCCAGCGCAGCAAGGTGGCGTAGAGCTGATCCGGATCCACCGGCTTGCCAATGTGGTCATTCATGCCCGCGTCCAGGCAATGCTGGCGATCCTCGCCGAAGGCATTGGCCGTCATGGCCACGACTGGCAGCTTGCACAGGCGCGGCTGCAAGCGCAGCTGGCGCGTCGCCTCCAGGCCATCCATCACCGGCATCTGCATGTCCATCAGCACCAGGTCGAAGTCGTTGCCCGCCAGCAGCTCGAGGGCCTGGCGCCCGTCACCGGCCAGCTCGACCTGCAGGCCGGCCGTGCGCAGCAACTCCATCGCCACGTCCTGGTTGATCGGGTTGTCCTCGACCAGCAGGATGCGCGCACCAGCATGGCGCGCCGCCAGCAGGTCCAGCGGCGTCATGCCTGCGACCGCCTGGGTCCGCGCGCTGGCACCGCCGCCGAGCTGCTCGACCAGCACCTGCGCGAGCCTGGTCAGCATCAAGGGCTTGGCGAGCACGCGCGCGAAGCCGGCCTGCTGGGCCGCCTGGGCGAGGCCCAGCTCGTCGCCCTGGCTCAGCAGCAGCGCAGGTGGGCAGGACGGGCCCAGAACCTGGCGCCATCTGCCCAGCAGCTGCAGGCCGTCGCTCGCACCCAGGCGCCAGTCGATCAGCAACAGCTCCGGCCGCAGGCCCTGACGCAAGGCGGCCAGGGCCTCGGCCGGATCGGCGAAGGCATCGACCCGCAAGCCGAGCCGGCGCATCAGTTCGGCCCCGGCTTCTCGTGCCAGCGACAGATCGTCCAGCAGCAGCACCCGACGCCCGGCCAGCTCGACAGGGGCCGACCAGGCCGACTCCACACCCGTGCGCAGGCGGACCTTGATCCAGAACCGGCTCCCCGCGCCGGGCTGGCTGTCCACGCCGACTTCGCCGCCCATCAGCGTGGCCAAGTGGCGAGTGATGGCCAGGCCGAGGCCGGTGCCGCCATAGCGGCGCGTGGTCGAGTTGTCGCCCTGCTCGAAGTCGCGGAACAGCCGCGGCAGCAGGTCCGGCTCGATGCCGATGCCGGTATCCAGCACTTCGAACAGCAATGTCGCCTCGTCGCCCTCGCGCCCGACCTGGGAGGCTCGCAAGCAGACATGGCCGGTCTCGGTGAACTTGACCGCGTTGCTGAGCAGATTGAGTAGCGCCTGCGACAGGCGCGTGGGGTCGCCGCGCCATTGGCAGGGCAGCGCCGGATCGATGACGATCACCAACTCCAGCCCCTTCTCGGCGGCACGCTGGGCTACCAGCTCGCAGCTGCGGTCCAGCAGCTCGGCGAGGCCGAAGGAATGGTCCTCCAGCACCAGCTTGCCCGATTCGATCTTGGACAGATCCAGGATGTCGTTGATCACCTGCAGCAGGTGTTGGGCCGCGCCGCTGAGCTTGGTCAGCCGCTCCTGCGCCACCGGGTCGGCGCTGTCGCGGCGCAGCAGGTGGCTCAGGCCGATGATGGCATTCATCGGCGTGCGGATCTCGTGGCTCATATTGGCCAGGAAAGCGCTCTTGGCGAGGTTGGCCGCGTCGGCACGGTCGCGCGCCTGGACCAGCTCGAGATTGAGGCGTTGCAGCTGTTCCTCGGCCTGCTTGAGTTCGCTGACGTCGTTCACCAGCACGAAAAAGCCCTGCACCGTGCCGTCGCGCAGGTCGGGCGAGTAATGCCCCCAGAGCGAATGCCGAACGCCGGCACCGTCGCTCGCCTGGATCTCGAAATGCTGGACCTCGCCGCGCAAGGCCGCCTGCACATGCGGCTCGATCTGAATGGCCAGATCCTCCGGCAGCACCTCAGCCATGCGCTGATCCAGCATGCCTGCAGGCTCACGATTGAACCAGCGCGCGTAGGCATGGTTGGCGAAGCGGCAGCACCTGTCCTTGTCCCAATAGCCCACCATGCCGGGAATGCTCTCTGCCACCAGGCGGGTGAACGCCTCGGCCTGGGCCAAAGCCAGCGTGCGCAGGCCCACCAGTTCCTCGAGATGGTGACGGTGCCGGTCCAGTTCGCGGCCCTGCCGTTTGTGCTCGGTGATGTCTTCGCCGATCAGGAGCAGATGGCTGATCTGACCGTTGTCCTGGCGGATCGGCGCGGCGCGCACGAATTCCTCGTAGATCTGACCGTTCCGGCGCAGGCGGCTGAACTCACCCGTCCAGGCCTGCCCCTCGAGCAGACAGGTGCGCATCGCCTCGAACTGACCGCTGGCGCCCTGGTCTGGCTGCAACTCGGTCAGCGTGCGGCCCAGTGCGGTGGCTGCCGCCATGCCGCTGATGCGCTCGAAGGCCTCATTGACGTACTCCACGCGTCCCGTCGTGTCTGCGATCAGGATGCTGGCCGGGCTCTGCGCCACCGCCATCGACAGCTTGCGCAGCTGCTCCTCGGAGCGATGCCGGTCGGTGATGTCGGCGACCACAACCAGCACGGCATTGCGGCCCTGGTAGCGGATGCGGCTCGCCTTGAGCTCGATGTCGATGCGACGGCCATCGCGGGCCAGCCAGGTGATCTCGTAATTGGGCGGCGGCTCCGGCCCGTCGCCGACGCGCTGCTCGTAGTTTTCGTTGACCTGCTTCAGGTGTTCCGGGGCGACGAAGGCGTCGAAGGGCAGAGTCCGCAGCGTCGCCATGTCGTAGCCAAGCAGACTGAGCAGTGCCGGATTGGCATAAGCAATGCGTCGGTCCTGGGCCACAAACACGCCCTCGGACAAAGCCTCGAGCAGCATGCGGTAGCGCAGTTCGCTGTCGCTCAGTGCCTCGCGCGCCGCCCGCTCGGCCGTCACATCGCGCGACACGCCGAACAGGCCCAACAACTGTCCTTCGGCGTCGTACAGCGGGCCCTTGGTCGCCTGGAATACGCGCCGACTGCCGTCGGCCGTGTCCACGAGCTCATCGCCCGTGTCGACGCGTCCGGCGGCCAGCACGGCGGCATCGCGCTGCATCACGCGCTCGGCCAGCTCGGGGCTGAACAGCGTCCTGTCGTCCTTTCCGAGCGTGTCCTCGGCCAGCGCCCCGGTGATGCGCTCAGCTGCGCGATTGAAGAGCAGATAGCGCCCTTGCAGGTCCTTGGCGAAGATCGCGTCGGTTGAGGCATCGGCCACCGCCTTGAACAGTTGCAAGGCATCGATCTGGTGGCGCTGCTCGAGCCGCTCGGCCTCCAATGAACGAAGCGCCTCTTTGGAGCGGCGCTGGCGGAACAGCACTGTCAGCACAGCCGCCACCGCGACCATGCTGGCGGCAATCGCAATCAGCAGGGGCTGGGCATGGGACTGCAACTCGCTGGCATCGACCTTGGCGACCAGGACCCAGTCGCTGCCCTCGATGCGGCGCGCATAGCCGAACACCGGCGCGTCGCGGTAGTCACGCCCGGCGATCAATTGGCCGACCTGGCCTTCGCCGCGCAGCAGGCGCGCCGCCACCGTCTGGCTTGGCACAAAGGGCTGGCGCAAGCGCCCCGCCGAACCGCCGTGCAGACGGAAATCGTTCTGCGCCACCAGATCGGCGCCGTCCACGCGCCACACCGCCGTCTCGCCGGTCGCGCTGGACAGTGGCCATGCCTGCAGCAAGGCGAACAGCTCGCGCCGCGGGTCAATCCGCAGCAGCAACACCCAGCCGGTCGCCGGTTCGGTCAAGGGCACCGCGACGTCCAGTGACACGCGCTCGCCCTCGATGGGCAGCACGTCCGTGCGCGCCCAGCGACGGCTGGACCGCGCGTGTGCAACAAGCTGCCCGACCGCGGGCGACAGCTCGGCCTCGCGGCCTGAAGGCCCGCGGTAGAGCGACAGGCGCTGCCCGCCGGCCCCCAGCAGCACCACGTCCTGCAAGTCCAGGACCGAATCCAGGCGCCGCAGTTCGGCCGCCAGCAGCTCGGTCGCGGCCGCGTCTTGGCGCGCAGCCCGCACCGCCTGCTGCGCAAGACTGGCGTCCTGCTGCAGTTGCTCGGCCAACGTCCGCAAGCGGGTCAGCCAGAGCTCGGTCTGGTCCCCATGCAGATCGGCAACGGCCTGCATGCGCGCACTCTCGGTATCGCGCATGCTGCGCTGGGCCAGCGTCATGGCCAGCACACCCACCGCCAGCACAGCCAACAGGCTCAGCAGCAAACCCAGCGGCCGCTGGGCCGTCACCCGGCTTTGCGTGCCAGGGCCCGCCGGCCGGCTTTGCATCCCCCGCACACCGCCATAGATCAGGGCCCCGCTGATGGCCACATAGAACCAGCCCTTGAGCAAGGCCATCTGCGCCAGCCAACCCGGGTCACTGACAAGGCGGAACAGCAGCCAGTCCGACCCCAGAATCCACACCGCCGACCAGACGGCATAGACCAGCACCAGCCGCATGGCGGCCCGGCGCTGCCCGGCGGCCGGCGGCTCAGACGCTGGCAGCAGCATGGACATCGTCCTCGCTGAAGCGTCGCGCCACCTCGCAGAACTCCGCGAAGCGGGCCAGGAAGGCATCGGCAATGACCGGATCGAAATGCCGGCCGCGTTGTTCGATCACCAGGGAGCGGGCCGCCTCGTGGGTCCAGGCTTCCTTGTAGACCCGCTTGCAGGTCAGCGCATCAAAGACATCGGCGAGCGCCATCAGACGCGCCGCCAGCGGAATGTCCAGGCCTGCCAAGCCTTGCGGATAGCCGCCGCCGTCCCAGCGCTCATGGTGGCTGAGCGCGATCTGCTTGGCATAGCGCAGGTGGTCCAGTCCCGCGCCTGCGCCGGTGTCGCGCTCGGCCTGGCTTATCGCTTCGGCACCCAGCCAGGCATGGGTCTTCATGATCTCCCACTCCTGGGCATCGAGCTTGCCCTCCTTGTGCAGGATGCGGTCAGGGATGCCGACCTTGCCGATGTCATGCAGCGACGCCGAGCGAACCATCAGGTCGGCCGAGGCGGCATCGAGTTCGCCGGCAAAGGCCCCGCGCGCCAGCAGCTCCTCGGCCAGCAGCCGCACGTACTCGCGCGTGCGCAACAGGTGGTAGCCGGTTTCGTTGTCGCGGGTCTCGGCCAGGCGGGCCAGCGCATGCATGCTGACGTCGCGCAGGCGCTCGTTCTCCTGCATGCGGCGCGCCACCTCTGCCTCGAGATAGCGGTTCTGGTCTTCCAGGCGGGCCCGGGCCCGGTGCAGCTCGATGTGGGCCGCGACCCGCGCCAGCAGGATGGGCGGCCGCACCGGCTTGGAGATGTAGTCGACGGCGCCATGCGCGAGGCCGCGCTCCTCGTCGGCGGTCGCGCCCAGGGCGGTCACGAAAATCACCGGCACCTTGGCCGTGCTGGCGTCGCTGCGCCAGCGCTCCAGCACCGCGTAGCCGTCCAGCCCCGGCATCATCACGTCGAGCAGGACCAGGTCCGGCTGCGGCGCCAGCGCCATCAGCTGCAGCGCCCGCTCGCCGCCATTGGCTGCGCGCACCTGGTAGAGCGGCTGCAGCAACTCGCCGAGCACCGTCAGGTTCTCCGCGTTGTCGTCGACGATCAGCACCGTGGGGCGCTGTGAAACCGGCATCTTGCCCCCCTTGCCGGCCTTCAGCGTGAGGACCGGTAGCGGGATCAGAACATGCCTATCCCGGATCGCCGTTGACTTCGCTCAATTTTGCGTCCTAGTTGAGCACCCAAACCAGGGCCGAGCGTGCTGGCACCACGAAGCGGCCGCTGCCCGCATCGAAGCTGGCCTCGGCCGCCACGCGCCGGTCGGCGGCGCCCGGCGCCAGGTGCACCGGGTGCAGCTGATAGGCACGGCCTTTCAGGGCATCCACCGTCAATGTCTGCGCCTGCTTGTCGGCATTGACCAGGTAGATGATTTCCTTGAAGCCGGCGCCGGCATAGCCCGTCCCGTCGACGCGCGCCGCCAGCACGGTGGGCAGCTGTGCAGCGCCGGTATTGAGAAAGGACAGCCGCGCCTTGATGTCGTCGGCCGTGCGCAGCCGCAAGAGCGTGGAGCTGGCGCGCAGCTTCAGCAGGTCGCGGAAGGCGTCGCGGGTCCAGGCGATCTCGCTGGCCGTGGGCTTGATTGCCGCATTGGCCAGCAAGGGCTTCATCACGGTCCAGCTGTCCTGGTTCTCCGTCTTCATCGGCAGGCCGGTACCGAAGAAGTTGTCGGCATGGCTCCAGTCCAGCCGATTGAACCAGTCGCCAGCGTCGTAGCTGTTGCGGTCCAGCGACTTGCTGCGCAGCGTGTCGACACCCGCGTGAAAGTACGGGATGCCCTGGCTGAACATGGTCAGCGCCGCGCCCAGCATCTGCACGCGTGCCCGGTCCTCGCGCGAAGTGGTGATCGGCAGCTTGTAGGCGTTGGTGTCGAACAAGGTCTGGTTGTCGTGGTTCTCCACGTAGTTGACGACCTCGGACGGATCGGTCACGAAGCCCGCGCCATTGAGCTGGTCCAGCGTCACTTGAGCATCCCAATGTGTCTTCATCGAGAAGCTGCGGATCGAGCCGGCCAGGCCGGCCTTGATCAGGTCGCCCTGCCACATCAGGTCGGCCTTGCTCTTGCCGCCACCCTGCGCGTTCGGGTCGAACCAGAGGCCATTGATCCAGCCCTGGTTGGCGATCAGTGCATTGCCCGAGTCAAACGGGCTGCCGCCACGCACCGCGTCGCGGATGAAAGGATTGAAGCTGCCGATGCCCGAGCCATTGAGGCTCCACATCGAGGCCTGTACGAAACGCGCGCCGTTCTCCACTTCGCCGAAGTTCCAGCCTTCACCCAGCAACTGCACCGGGCGGCCGGCGGCCGCAGCCACCTTGCTCTTCAGCTGCTCCATCACGCTGCGCGGCTGGTGGCCCATCACGTCGAAGCGGAAGGAGCTGATGTGATAGTCGCGGGCCCAGACGATGGTCGAGTCGACCATCAGCTTGCCCATCATCAGGTTCTCGGTCGCCGTGTTGTCGCAGCAGGTCGAGGTCTCGATCGCGCCGGCCGCGTTGTAGCGGTGGTAGTAGCCGGGCACGATGCGGTCCAACACCGATTTCGCGTTCTGGCCGGAGGCGGTGGTGTGGTTGTAGACCACGTCCATGCCCACGCGCAGGCCGGCGGCGTTGAGCGCCATCACCATCTGGCGGAACTCGAGCACGCGCTTGGCGCCGTCACTCGCATCGCTGGCATAGCTGCCTTCAGGCGCGGTGTAGTGGTACGGGTCGTAGCCCCAGTTGAAGCAGTCGTTGCCGGCGCTGGCGGCCACGGCGGCTTGCTGTGTCTCTGCATCGGCTGCGCCCGTGGGAACCGGCGTGGAACAGCCGGTTTCCGGCACGCTGGCCAGGTCAAAGACGGGCAGCAGGTGCACGTCCGTCAGGCCGGCATCCGCCAGCGCCTTCAGGTGCTTCATGCCGTTACCGCCGGACTCGGTGAAGGCGAGGTACTTGCCGCGGTTGGCTGCGCTGACGGTCGGGTCATTGGCCGAGAAATCGCGCAGGTGCAGCTCGTAGATGCTCATGTCCGGCGCGGCCGCGACCTTGGCCGGCGGCGTGCTCTGGTCCCAGCCCGCGGGCTTCAGCGCGGCGGCATCGAGGTTGGCGATATAGCTGCGGCGCGAGTTGTCGGTAAGGCTCAGGGAGTACGGGTCGGTGACCAGATTGCGCACCAGGCCCGTGCCGCGCGCGAAGACTTCGACGGCGAACTTGTAGTACTTGCCCGAGAGGTCGCCGCTCTTGGTGATGCTCCAGATGCCGGTGGCCGGGTCGAAGGCGAGCTTGTCGGCTGTGCTCGCGTCGGCCGTGCCGTTCGCATAGGTGAACACGGTCACCGACTGCGCCGTCGGCGCCCAGACTTTGAATGTGGTGCTGCCGTTGGCAATGCGCGCGCCCAGGTCAGTCACATTGGCTGCGGCCGCATAGAGATCGTCCAGTGCGCCGGCCACTTGCGCCGTGGTCGCGTTCTGCACATTGCCGCTGGCGTCTTCCTGCACCAGCAGCACCTGCTTCTTCAGGAGATCGGGCAGCTGGGCCAGGTCAGCAGTCTTCACGCTCATCACCGCGCCGGGCGCGACGAACTTGAATCGCTCGGCCAATGCCGCAGGCACGGCGCCACTGAAACGCTCCAGGGTCAGCGAGCCCTCGGCGCCGGCCACCTTGCCGTCCTTGGGCGCGACCGCCTGTCCGGTGGAAGAGTAGTAGAGCTTCACGGTGCCGCTGCCGTCGACTCTCGGCCACTGGATCAACTGCCTGTTGAGCCAGAAGGCCCGCGCATCGGTGGTGGAAGCGGAGCGGGTGTCAGGCGCCGCCAGGTAGACGGTCGCGTCCTGCTGCACCAGCCAGACTTCAGCCATCTGGTTCTTGACGACGAGGCCTCCGAAGTCGATGCGGATGTTGTCGCTGCGGCCGTCCTTGTCGTTCTCGTTGGGTGCCTGGCCGTGGATGATGAATTCGAGCGACTTGCGGCTGGCGTCAGCCTTCGGATTGAGCACAGGAATGTCGAACACCACCTCGCCCGCAGCCGCCGCGTAGGCAGGCATCTTGCTGAAGGCGGCCGCGGCATTCCACTGCTCGATGGCCACGCCGGGCAGCCTGGATGAATCCAGGCCGCTGCCATTCCACAGATGCAGGCCCCAGGCCGCGTAGTTGGCATCGAAGCGCTTGTAGTGCACGCGAATCGTCGTCAGATCCGGTGCTGCCGCGCCGAGCGGATTGGCCGTGTAGCTGGCGCCATCGCCCTGGATGCGCCAGATCTCGTTCTTGCCGGCTTTCAGCACGTACTTCTGGTCAGTGCCGCCATGGTCCTTGTCGTCGCCCTTGTGGAACAGGTAACCGACCTCACCGCTGCTCGCGGCCAGCGGCACCTCGAACACCACGCCGAAACTGTCCGTGCCAGTCGCGTTGTTGCCCACGCCCCAGCCAGGGTCCTTGGCCGCGCCCCAGCTGTGGAGCTGCCAGCCGCTGTAGTCGGCGGCCGTGCGGCGGTAGTGAACGGTCAGCGTTGTCGGAGTTTCGCTGGTGCCTCCGCCACTCCCCGCTGGATTGACCGCCTGCGCCTGAAGTAACGTCTGGAAGCCATCGCCATTGCCCAGGGCCAGCAGCGGGTCCACCGGAGCCGGCGGGGTTGGCGTCACCGGCGTGCTGCCGCCACTGCCCGACGAACCGCCACCTCCGCCGCCACAGGCGACCAGGCAGGCCGTGGTCGCAACGAGCAGGGCGGCGCGCCGGGCGCACGAGGCCCAATGGCGCAGGCGGGAGGCGGCTGCAAGCATGATGGATGTCTCCGTCAGAGGTCTTTTTGGTCTGGGCCCGGATCGTAGTGAAGTAAAACTACATTCAAAAGATCGTGTTTACCCCTTGAATTTCATGAAACTCATTCGTAACAAGCGCACTTAAGTACCAAAACTACAGCCAAAAGCAGCGCCACAATCATTGCCATGAGCCCTGCCGCCCCCTTTTTTGCGCCTCAATCCTTCACCGACGCCACGGCCGCTCTGGCCCAGGTCCAGCAGATCTACGAGACGGGTGTCCAGCATCTGCGCCAGGCGCTGCGCACTTTTGTGCAGGGGCAGGATCCCGGCCCGGTCCGGGCTTGCTATCCGTTCGTACGGCTGAGAGCGGGCAGCGTGCGCCGCGTCGATTCGCGGCTGGCCTGGGGTTTCGTGGCGGGGCCGGGCGTCTTCGAAACCACGCTGACCGAGCCGCGCCTGTTCGGCAACTACCTGCGCGAACAGTTCGAGCTGCTGCTGGGCAACCATGATTCGCCGCTGGAAGTGGGCAGCAGCCACGAGCCGATACCGCTGCATTTCGCGCTCGGCGAAGAGGCGCATATCGAGGGCGAGCTCTCCGTCGAGCAGCGTGCCCGGCTGCGCGAGATCTTCGACCTGCCCGACCTGGCTGCCATGGACGACAGCATCGCCAACGGCACGCTTGAAGCGGCGGCTGGCGCCGCCCAGCCGCTGGCACTCTTCACCGCGCCGCGCATCGACTATTCGCTACAGCGCCTGCGCCATTACAGCGGCACTTCGCCGGCACATTTCCAGAACTTCGTGCTGTTCACCAACTACCAGTTCTACATCGACGAGTTCGTGCGCATGGCCCGCCAGCTGATGGCCTCGGCCCCCGACCCGGCAAGACCCGACCCACTGGACGACTGCATCGCCTTCGTGGAGCCCGGCAACGTGATCACCCGCCGCGTCGGCCTGGCGGCCGAGCCCGCCGATTCGCTGGGCGTGCCACCACCGCGCCTGCCGCAGATGCCGGCCTTTCACCTGCTGCGGCGCGACAGCAGCGGCATCACCATGGTCAATATCGGCGTCGGCCCGGCCAACGCCAAGACCATGAGCGACCACATCGCCGTCCTGCGGCCCCATGCCTGGCTGATGCTGGGCCACTGCGCGGGCCTGCGCAACAGCCAGCAGTTGGGCGACTACGTGCTGGCCCATGCCTATGTACGCGAAGACCACGTGCTGGACGAGGACCTGCCACTGTGGGTGCCCATCCCGCCGCTGGCCGAAGTTCAGGTCGCACTGGAAACCGCGGTGGCCGAGGTCACGCAGCTGCAGGGCTTCGAGCTCAAGCGCGTGATGCGCACCGGCACTGTCGCCTCCACCGACAACCGCAACTGGGAGCTTTCGCCCAACAACGCGCAAGGCGGGCCCGAGCGCCGCTTTAGCCAGAGCCGCGCGATTGCGCTGGACATGGAAAGCGCCACCATCGCCGCCAACGGCTTCCGCTTCCGCGTGCCCTACGGAACCCTGTTGTGCGTCTCCGACAAGCCTCTGCACGGCGAGATCAAGCTGCCCGGCATGGCCAATCACTTCTACCGCGAGCGTGTCGACCAGCATCTGCGCATCGGGCTGCGCACCGTGGAGCTCTTGCGTGCCGCTTCCCTGAGCCGGCTGCACAGCCGCAAGCTGCGCAGTTTTGCCGAGGTGGCTTTTCAGTGAAAAGCGCCATAGGCGGCGCGCCCGATTGCCACCACAATCGCCGCACCCCAGCCGCCGACAACGCCCCTCATGCAACTCGACGTCAACACCCTCTTCAGCCTGCTGCTGATCCAGGCCCTGATGCTGGCCATCATGCTGCCGGCGCTGATGGGCTGGCGAGCGGTGAGCATGGCGGCTCGGTTCGTGCAGGCCGCGGCGGTGCTGCAATCGCTGGGCTGGGCCGGCATCGTGCTGGCCGGGCAATGGCCGGGGCGCTGGGTCTATGCCGCTGCGCTGCTGTTCCTGAGCGCCGGCTTCAGTGCGCTGTGGTGGGCGCTGCAGGCCTGGGTCGGGCAAAGGCCGGGCCGCTGGCTGATGCAAGGTCTGCCGGTGGCGCTGCCCTTGCTCTACATCGCCGGCTATGACTACCCGGCCTTGCGCACGCTGTGGGCCAACGGCGTGCTGGCCGTGCAGCTCGGCCTGATCTGTCTCGCGCTGGCCTGGCCGGCCAAGAACCTCGAACGCTCCAGCCGCCGCTGGCGCGTGCTGCTCCTGCTGGCCCTGCTGGCTGTGGCGGCACTCACAGCCTGGCGCGCCATCCTGGGCTTGCAATCCGGCGACCCGGCGATGGAACTGCACAGCAGCCATCCACTCAACATCACCGCAGCGGTCTTGAGCCACATTGCGCTGCTGGCCTGCGCAATGTCGGTCCTGGTGGCCTGGCGCGCGGAGACCGAAACAGCGCTCAAGCGCCTGGCGCAGACCGATGCGCAAACCGGCCTGTGCAACCGCCGCGCCTTCAGCGCCCGGTCGGTCGACATGATCTCGATGGCCCGCCGCCACAATGAACCGCTGGCGGTGATGAAGCTGGACCTGGACAACTTCAAGGCGATCAACATCCAGCATGGCGAAGCGGCTGGCGACCAGGCCATCGCCTTGTTCGGCAGTTGCCTGCAGGAGCAGATGCGCCTGGGCGATCTGGCAGCGCGCGTCGGTGGCCAGGAGTTCGCTGTCGTGATGGCGCGCTGCGAAGCGCAGGGTCCGCAGGCGCTCGACCTGCGCATGCGCGCGGCCCTGGCCGAGCGCGCGCCCAAGGAGCTTGGCTTTGCAATCTCGTTCAGCGCCGGCTGGGCCAAGCTGCGCCCTGGCGACCGCAGCATCGAGGACCTGATGCCGCGTGCGGTGGCCGCCCTTTATGCCGCCAAGGAAGCGGGCAAGGGTCAGTTGATGGCTGAGCCAGGCATCGAAGAGTAGCTGCAGCCATCGACAGCTGCAAAAGCTGGCATGGGGTTTGCACGGGGGTTCTCATCGAACCGAGGGAGTCCCGATGCTGCATTTCGCCAGCCCCCAACAAACTGCCGTTTCACCGGAGTCGCGCCGCACTCTCCAGCCGACCCAGATCCTGAAATTGACCGGGTCTGACAGCCATTGGCTGCCGGCCCTGGCCGAGCTGCTGGTGGACAACGTCCATCAAGGCGCCTGCCTGGGCTTTCTGGCGCCACTCTCGCGCTTTGCCGCCCTTGACTACTGGCACCAGGTGCTGGCGCGCCTGGGCCCCCATCAACAGCTCTGGATCGCCTGCGAGGGCGAACGGCTGCAAGGCAGCGTGCAGCTCTCGCTGTGCCCTCGCGCCAATGCTCACCACCGCGGCGAAGTCCAGCAGTTGATGGTGCACAGCCGTGCCCGCGGCATGGGCTGGGCCGGGCGCCTGATGGCCCGCGTCGAATGCGCCGCGCTGGCCCAGGGCCGCACGCTTCTGGTGCTGGATGCACCGGCGGGCACCCAGGCTGAAGCCGTCTACCTGCACCTGGGCTGGCAACGCGCCGGCGAAATCCCGGGCCACAGCGCCTGCGCCGATGGCGAGCTGCTGGCCGCCGCCCTCTACTTCAAGCGACTGCAGCATCCGAATTGAATCGCGCCAAACTGATACCCAAGATGGAAGACCTGAACCCTGACGAGCCCCAGTTGCTGAGCATCGCCAGCGGCAAGATCGCTCGCAGCTGGCTGGCGCGCCTGAACGCCCTGCTGGTGGACGCTGTAGACCAAGGCGCCTCGATCGGCTTTCTGGCGCCGCTGAGCCCTCATGAGGCGAACGACTACTGGGAAGACGTGATTGCCCGCCTGGGCCACGAGCAGCGCCTGGTGCTGCTGATTGCTGGCCAGCGCCTGCTGGGTTCGGTGCAATTGAGCCTGTGCAGCCGCGCCAATGGCCGCCACCGGGCCGAGGTGCAGAAGCTCTTCGTGCACAGCAGCGCGCGCGGCCACGGCCATGGCCGGCGTCTGATGCGCGCGGTGGAAGCTGAAGCCCGCGCCGCCGGGCGGAGCTTGCTGGTGCTGGACACCGAAGCCGGCTCGCTGGCTGAAACCGTCTACCGGCGCCTGGGCTGGAGCCATGCCGGAGAGATTCCGGCCTTTGCCGCAAGTCCGGATGGCGAGCTGCGCACGACTGCGCTCTACTTCAAGCTCTTGAAGCTTGGAGCAGCCAGTGAGCAGCAGCCCTCCCGACGGCACATGGCATAGCCACGAAGTAGCGAACCAGGTCGATGAGCTGAGCGACTACCCGCTCTTCGACACCGACCTGGCCTTGCAGGAAGGCCTTGCGCGCAACAGCGCCCGCTGGGCCGCGCCGCAAATGCAAAGCTATGGCGAGCAACTGGGCCGTGCCGAGACCTATGCGCTGGCCGAGGTCGCCAACCGCCACACGCCCGAACTGCGCACTTTCGATGCCCGCGGCCGCCGCATAGACAAGGTCGACTTCCACCCCGCCTGGGATCAACTGCTGGCGATGTACCGCAGCCAGGGTCTGGTCTCGATGAGTTTTGAAATCTCGCAGCGCGCGGGCCGCTGGAGCGCGTTTGCCGCCGGCTGCTATATGCATGGCCAGGTCGAGGCCGGCACGCTGTGCCCGGCCACCATGACGCAGGCCGCCATTCCCGTGCTGGCGCGCGACCCGCAACTCGCCGCGCTCCTGCCGCAGCTGCGCTCGACCATGCACGACCCGCGCGACCTGCCGATGGCGCAGAAGAACTCGCTGTGGATAGGCATGGGCATGACCGAGAAGCAAGGCGGCTCGGACGTGCGCGCCAACACGACGTGCGCCACGCTTGTTGGCGGGCGTGAGTACCGCCTGCGCGGTCACAAATGGTTCTTCTCGGTGCCGATGAGCGATGCGCATCTCGTGACAGCGCAGACAGAAGCCGGCACCAGCTGCTTCTTCGTGCCGCGCTGGCGGCCCGATGGCACCAAGAATGCGGTGCAGATCCAGCGCCTGAAAGAGAAGATCGGCAACCGCAGCAACAGCAGCAGCGAGGTCGAGTTCCTCGATGCCTACGGCCTGCTGCTGGGCGAAGAGGGTCGCGGCATTCCGACCATCATCGAGATGGCCGGCTACACGCGGCTGAACTGCGTGATAGGCAGCGCGGCGATCATGCGCCAGGCGCTGGTCCAGGCCCTGCACTACACGCGCCGCCGCCAAGCCTTCGGCCGGGCGCTGGCCGATCAGCCCCTGATGCAAGCGGTGCTGGCCGACATGGCGCTGGAAAGCGAAGCCGCGGCCGTGCTGATGCTGCGCCTGGCGCAAGGTTTCGAGAACGGCGAGCGCGGCTGGCAGCGCATCCTCACGCCGGCAGCCAAGTTCTGGGTCTGCAAGCGAGCGGTGGAGCTGTCGGGCGAAGCCATCGAGGTCTTCGGCGGCAATGGCTATGTCGACAACGGCGTGATGGCGCGTCTGTATCGCGAGGCGCCGGTCAATTCGATCTGGGAAGGCTCGGGCAATGTGATGTGCCTCGATGTCTTGCGTGCTTTTGCGCGCGAGCCCGAGGCATTGCTGGCCCTGCTGGACGATTGGCGCAGCGACGCGGAGCCGACGCTGCGCGCCGAAGCGGACTCGCTCCAGACCCTGCTATCGGGCGATCCCGGCGCCCTGGAAGCGCAAGCCCGTTTGCTCTGCCAACGGCTGGTGCTGCTGGCGCAGGCCGTGCTGCTGCGGCGGCATTCACCTGCATTCCTGGCAGATGCCTTCATTGCCAGCCGCCTCGGCACGCAAGCCGGGCGCGTCTATGGCGCGATGCCAACGGGCGGCCTTGATGTCGCCGCCATCCTGCGCCGCGCGCTGCACGCGTCCTGAGCTGCAATACGCTAGGGCAGCACCTGCTTCACCGACTGCAGGTACTGGTCGAAGGTCTGCAAGTCGTTGTGGCTCGCGCCTCGGATCAGGGTCAATTGCCCTTGCGGCGCCAGCATCTGCAGCTGCTCGCTGTGCGTGGCTGGTATCAGTTCATCGCGCTCGCCATGCAAGAGCAGCAGCGGCCCCTGCCAATGCCGGAGCGAGGCTGCGGTGTCGAGCGGATAGCGCAACAGCCAGGTCGGCAGCAGCGGAAAGTGCTGGCGCATCAGGTCGACCATGCGCAGATAGGGCGAGATCAGCACCAATTGATCGGGCTTGACCTGCACCGACAGTTCGGCGGCCAGTGCCGTGCCCAGCGAGCGCCCCACGATCACGCGCCGCTTGCCCTCGTAGCGTGGCGTTATCGCGTCCCAGGCGGCCCGCACATCGGCGCGCAACTGCGCCTCGCTGTCGATCTTGCCCGAGCTCTTGCCGTAACCGCGGTAGTCCAGCATGAAAAGGTCGTAGCCGGCGCGACGATAGAAGTCGGCAGTGACGAACCAGCTCTGCAGATTGCCGGCATTGCCGTGCAGATAGAAGACCAGGCCCTTAGGCGTGTCCTGGCGAAGATGCAGGGCTGACAGCTTGGCGCCGCCGGCCACCGGGATCTGCACTTCCTGCACATCGGCGCCGAAGTCGAAGCGATGCTCGGCCGCCAAGGGCACGGGATAGAACAACATGCGCTCCTGGCGCAACCAGACCCACAAGAGCGCAGCCGCCAGCAAAAGGGCCATGCCGAAGCCCATGCGCAGCATCCAGGCCGTCATCGATGGATCCTCAGCAACTTTCCACTGTCGGTCAGCAGGAGGATGGCACCGTCCGGGGCCTGCCTCACGTCACGGAAGCGCTCGCCCAGGTCCGCATGCATGGCGGTGCGCGAGGCCACGGTGTTGCCACTCAACTGCAGACGCCACAAGGTCGTGCCTGCCAGCGAGCCGGAGAAGAGCTGGCCCTGCCATTCCGGGAACATCGCGCCGGAATAGAAGGTCAGGCCGGCTGGGGCCACGGACGTGGGCACCCAGTAGGTCAGCGGTTCCACATAGCCCGGCGCATGCACGCCGCCGCCGATGCGGCAGGCGTCACCCACCGGATCCCCGTAGTTGCAGCCATAGCTCTTGATCGGCCAGCCGTGATTGGCACCAGCGCGCGCGATGTTGATTTCATCGCCACCCTGCGGCCCGTGCTCGCTGACCCACAGCTCGCCGGTCGTCGGATGCAAGGCCGCACCTTGCGGATTGCGGTGGCCCAGGCTCCAGAGGCCGGCACGGGCACCGACGCCGAAGGCCGGGTTGTCGCCGGGCATGCTGCCGTCGCGGTTGATGCGCACCACCTTGCCCAAGGTCTGTGCCAGGTCTTGCGCGGGGCTGCCCAGTTGGCGTTCGCCCAGGGTCACGAACAGCGTCTTGTCACGTGCGAAAACGAGTCGTGATCCGAAGTGGCCGCTGCCCGTGACCTTGGGCGCCTGGCGGAAGATCACCGCCACTTCGGTCAAGGCATTGCCGGTGAGCTTGCCCCGCGCCACCGAAGTACCGGCCTTGCCTGCCTCGGCGCCAGCGCCCGGCTCGGAGAAGCTGAAGTAGACCCAGGGCGCGGAGGCGAAATCGGGATCGATGGCCACGTCGAGCAGGCCGCCCTGACCGGCTGAAGCCACAGCGGGCACGCCGGTGATCGTCGTCGCCGCGCCTTGACCGCTGGCGGCGAGGCGCACGAGGCTGCCACCCTTCTGCGTCACCAGCATCTGGCCGTCGGGCAGAAAGGCGAGGCCCCATGGGCTTTGCAGGTCGCTGCGCAGCGTCGTGAGTTGTGGCGCCGTGGGGTTGGGTGTGGGAGTCGGCGTCGGGGTAGGAGCCGGCCCGGCCGTAGCCCCGCCGCCACCGCCGCAGCCAGCGATCAGCCACAGGAGGGCTACCAGCAAAGTCCAGGCAGATTGGCGAGCTTGTTTCATGTCGATCGAGCTTCAGGCCCCATGGAGCGGTGAGCCAGTCTAGGTCAGGGGCTTGCGCCGGTGAGTGACCAAGCGTACGTTGCGTACTCTTTGGCACGGAGGCTAGGCAGGATGAAGAAGCTGCTGCTCAAGATCGGCTGCATCGCCCTGCTTTGCAGCGGCCTGGTCGCTCGCAGTGCCGAGCCCAGCATGGTGCTGGAATGGGCCGCCCAGGCCACGGCCACCATCGAGACGCTGCCCACACCGCGCCAGCCACGCGCCGGTGTGATGGTGGACTTGGCAGTGTTCAATGCCTTGAATGCCATCGAGCCCCGCTACCGGGGCTACGGCCCGCCGCTGGAGGCCAGTCCGCAGGCCCTGCCCGAGGCTGCAGTGGCAGCCGCCGTGTGGGGCGTGCTCAGCGCCGAACCGCAAGCCGAGCACGGCACCCTGGCTCGGGCCTACACGGATGCGATTGCCCGCTTGCCCGAGGGCGCCGCTCGCCAGGCAGGCATTGCCCTGGGGCTGCGAGCCGCCCAGGCCGTGCTGAGCCTGCGCGCCGGCGATGGCTTCGAGCGGACCGAAGGACCGAAACCAGCCGCCGCGGCCGGCGTGTTCCAGCCACCGGCCGGCCGCAGGTCCGGCTTCAGGATAGACAAGCACCCCTTGCCACCTTTCGGCATCGCCCGGCTGGAGGCCTTCGAGCCCGGCGCGCCGCCATCGCCCGAGAATGACCTGGGCAAGCGCGAGCTGGCTGAAGTCAAGGCGCTCGGCGCCCGACAGAGCGCGAACCGCAGTGCCGACCAGACGGCTGCCGCGCTCTACTGGAACTCCAGCCCGCCAAGCGACGAGCATGAGTTCGTCAAGACCCTGCTGGCCGTCAATCCGCTGCCGCCGCTGGAGACGGCACGCCTGCTTGCCTTGCTGTCGATGAGCGACTTCGACAGCCGCCTGCTGGGCAGCCTGCTGAAGCTGAAGTACCAGCGCTGGCGGCCGCAGACCGCGATCAGCAGCGAGTTCACTCCCGCGGCACAACGCGATGCCAACTGGGAGCCCTTGATGCGCACACCCAGCGATCCGGAGTACCCCTCGGGCTACGGCCTGTGGGCAGGCACGGCCGATGCGCTCTATCCGCTGATGCAGCCCAAGACCCTTCAGCGCTTCAACTCGGCCACCGGACAGACGCGCAGCTGGGCCAGCGTCGATGCCCTGGCCACGGAGATGGTCAACTCGCGGGTCTGGGGCGGTGTGCATTTCCGCAGCTCCGTCGAGGCCGGGCGGCGGCTGGGTCGGCAGGTGGCCGAAGAGATCCTGGCCACGCAATTGCAGCCGCTGGTGCGCGCTTCGGGCAACTAGCCGAGCTGTTGCAAGGCCGCGCGCACGGCGGGCAGCAGGCGAGCCTTCAGCGCTTCATCGCGTGATTCGTTCAGGCTGAAATAGAGCGGCCAGAGGAATTCGCGGGCGTTGTGCATGCGGGCCAGCATGGCGGCATCCGGGTTGGCCTTGGGCATGGCTGCGGCCAGGGTGCTGCTGAGCCATTGCTGCCAGTCGTCCGCCGAGACATCGCCACGCCAGGCCGCAAACAGGGCGGGCCGCGCCAGCCGCTGACCTTCACCGAACTGGTAGGCATGGGCGCCGCCGGCCAGCACCTGGCTCGCCACCGCCTGCAGGATGCGGCGCTGCGCTGCGGCGTCCAGGCCCGCGTTCAGGCTCAGCTGCATCAGCAGGTCGGCACCATGGGCCACGCCAT
Organism: Paucibacter sp. JuS9; assembly: GCF_044043925.2. Classification (NCBI taxonomy): domain Bacteria; kingdom Pseudomonadati; phylum Pseudomonadota; class Betaproteobacteria; order Burkholderiales; family Sphaerotilaceae; genus Roseateles; species Paucibacter sp. JuS9. The sequence continues at coordinate 23,245 of NZ_CP194172.1, read as the reverse complement.
GGCGCCAGCCCTCGCCAGTGATGAAGCCGCGCCTGTCTTGCACGCCCGCCAGGTAGGCGCAGGCGCGCTCCAGCAGGTCCTGGCGCTGAGCCGGGCTGAGGAAGGGCTGCAGGCGGTCGACGCGAGCGATTTCAGCCAGCGCCAACGCCGCGAAAGGCGCGTGAAAGCCCTGACTGACATCCGGGCCGCTCAAGATGGGCAACAGGCTTTCGCGCAGGGTTTGCAGCGTTTCGGGCTTCAAGGCCTTGGCGCGCATCCATTGCGAGAGCAATTCGAACCCCAGGCCGTCGCGCAACGCGGGGTCCGGGCTGGCCAGGCAACTGGCCAGTTGGAGCGCCTGGGCCTGCAGCATGACCAGCTCGGCCTGGCTGGCTTCGGGCTTCAGGGCGTCGCGCAGCTGGGTAGCGGAAGCGGCAGGGCATGCCGCCTGGGCAGCCAGCGGAACCACGGAAGCGGCAAGCAGAATCAGGTTGCACAAGCGCAGGCGCATCGGTTCTCCATGGGCGGGGGCGGGTCTGGCCGGCCATTTTGAATGAGGCCCGCCGGGCGAGTCAGAAGCCACGGCTTCTTCCTCTTGTGCACCCTGCTCGCATGCCCTACCCTGACCGCACAAAGCCGGGCTTCGCGCCCGCAGCAGCTCGGGTACGCAGACAAAGGAGCGCAACCATGTCCAACCCCAGCAACAGCTCCCGCGGGAGCGCCAGCAACGGCAGCCCAGGCAGCGCCGGCGGCAACCTGGAGGCCATCCGCACGGTGGCCCTGGTCGGACCGGCCGGCGCGGGCAAGACCAGCCTGGTGGAGGCGCTGCTGCATCAGGCGGGCGCCATCCTGAGCCCAGGCAGCGTGGAGCGCGGCAACACTGTCAGCGACCACGACCCGCTGGAGAAGCGGATGCAGCATTCGCTGCAGGCCTCCCTGGTCCACATGCAGCATGCCGGCATCCGCATCCACGCGATCGACACCCCCGGCGCGCCCGACTTCACCGGCCAGTCACTGCCAGCCCTGGAGGCCGCAGACACAGCCATCATCGTGATCAATGCGCAGAACGGCATCGAGCTGATGGCGTCAAGGCTGATGGAGACGGCCGCCACGCGCGGCCTGTGCCGGCTGATCGTGATCAACAAGATCGACGCGCCCGGCGTCAAGCTGCCCGCCTTGCTGGCCCAGCTGCGCGAGACCTTCGGCCGCGAGTGCCTGCCGCTCAATCTGCCCGCCGACAAGGGCAGCCGCGTTCAGGACTGCTTCTTCAGCCGCGAGGGCGATGCCGACTTCTCGTCGGTCGCCGAGGCACACCAGGCACTGGTGGAGCAGGTGGTGGAGGTCGATGCCGACTTCGTTGATCGCTACCTGAACGAAGGCGATGTCGATGCGCGCGAACTGCACGCACCGCTGGAACAGGCGCTGCGCGAGGGCCACCTGATCCCGGTCTGCTTCACCTCGGCCCGCACGGGCGCCGGCGTGGCCGAACTGCTGGACGTGGTCGAGCGCCTGCTGCCCAATCCGAGCGAAGGCAACCCGCCTCAATTCCTGGTCGGCGAGGGGTCGGACGCCGTGCCACTGCAAGCTGCACCGGACCCACAGGCCCATGTGCTGGCCCATGTCTTCAAGATCAATGCCGACCCCTACCTCGGCAAGCTGGGCATCATGCGTGTGCACCAGGGCACATTGCGCCGCGGCGCCCAGTTGCTGGTGGGCCACGCACGCAAGCCATTCAAGGTCAGCCATCTCTTCATGCTGCAGGGCAAGGAGCATGTGGAGATCGAGCAAGCCTTGCCGGGCGACATCTGCGCCATCGCCAAGGTGGATGAACTGCATTACGACGCGGTGCTGCACGACGCGCCGGAAGACGAACACATCCGCTTGAAGCCGCTGGACTTTCCAGTGCCCGTGCATGGCCTGGCCATCAGCCCGACGCGCCATGGCGACGAGCAGCGCATGTGGGAGATCCTCGGCCGCCTGATCGACGAGGACCCCTGCCTCAAGGTCGAGCGTACCGGTACGACCAATGAAACCGTGGTCTATGGCCTGGGCGAGCTGCATCTGCGCATGCTCTTGGACCGGCTGCGCGAGACCTACAAGTTCGAGGTCACCACGCAGCCGCCTCGCATCGCCTACCGCGAAACCGTGTCTTCGCCGGCCGAAGGCCACTACCGCCACAAGAAGCAATCGGGCGGCGCGGGCCAGTTCGGCGAGGTCTATCTGCGCATCGAGCCGCTGGAGCGCGGCGCGGGTTTCGAGTTCGTCGATGCCGTCAAGGGCGGCACGATTCCGGGCCAGTTCATGCCCGCGGTCGAGAAAGGCGTGCGAGCGGCGCTGGACAGCGGCGTGGTCTCGGGCAACCCGCTGGTGGACGTGAAGGTCACCGTATTCGATGGCAAGCACCACTCTGTGGACAGCAAGGAAATAGCCTTTTTCACAGCCGGCAAGCGCGCCTTGATGGCTGCGGTGCGCGAGGCGCGGCCCCTGGTGCTGGAGCCCATCGTGCAGATCGAGATCAGCGCGCCGGAGCATGCGATGGGCGATATCACCGGCGACCTCGCCGCTCGGCGCGGCCAGGTCAACGGCACGCGCTCCAATGTGCCCGGCATCATCAATGTGCAAGGCCTGGCGCCGCTGGCCGAGCTGGCGAGCTACCAGACCCGCTTGAACGCGATGACCAGTGGCCAGGGCCGCTATACAGTGGCGCTCTCGCATTACGAGCCGGTGCCCCCCAGTACGCAGGCAGCGCTGGTGGCGGCGCACCGCACGCAGGAGGAAGAATAAGCTCCTGGTCAAGGGAGCTTTATCATTGCGCCCCATGTCATCCGCGCACCGCGACGTTGCCCAGATCCGTCTGGACAACGCCCTCCTCCTGTTCGAGGAGTTTGTTTCCGCCACCATCAAGCATCCAGATGCCGCAGCCTTGCGCGGCCTGGAGCGGCGTTTTGCCGAACGCCTGCAGATCCAGCCCAGCTACTGGAGCCAGATCAAGAGCCGCTCGCGCCAGATCGGCGAACGCCTGGCGCGCCAGTTCGAGCAGCTCTGCCACAAGCCTCCAGGCTGGATGGACCAGGAGCATCAGGCTCAGGCCGGCCTTGCTCTGGCTGAGCAAGACAACTTGCCCAATCTGCCGCAAGACGATGACGAGCGTTTCATCGTCGGCCTGGTGCTGACCTACTATCGCCGACACCCCCAACGCGCCCGCACGCGGCTGCTGGATCTGCTGGGCGAAGTGCTGACGCCGGCCGCTTCCGGCGGGTCCTCCCTGGCCGCAAGCCCAGCAGCAATCGCAGCGGCAGCCGGCAAGCCCCTGCCGCCGCCGGCCACGAGAAGCACCCCAAGCGGGCAGGCATCCGACGTCGATGAATGGCGCCGCCTGCAGCAGGGCATCGCGCCCCTGAAGCCCAAGAAGCGCTGACGGTGCCTCCCTAACTTGTTTATCAAGTTAGATAAAAAGTACTTGCGCAAGATAATCAATTGTTTATCATCTGCGCAAGTCGCGGCCTGGTTCACCGTGACGAAGCAAGACCTCCCATCATCAACCCGGGGCCTGCCCGGCTGAGATCCTCACTGCAACGCGCCTGAACCGGCGCGCCAGCAGCGGCGCGATCCCGGCACGCAGTACCCCTTTGCCGCAGGACCCGCCCGCGCCGCCAGCCGGCACCCGGGCCTGCACCCAGATTGACCGGCTCGCCCCTGGAGCCGCTGCATTCCCGAAACGCTGTCGCGCCCACAGTGGCGCTGCCGCATGGGCAAGCCAACACCCAACACAGCGAGCCCCGGCCCGCACAAGGAGACTCAGATGCCCCAGTTCACCTCGCCCCGCCCCAATGCGCTGCGCCTGAAGAAACCGCGCAATCCGCTGGTCGCGCATGCATTGATGCGCCAGGCCGGCCGCCACAGCGCTGGCGAACAACGCCATCAGGCCAAAACCCGCTTGCAAAAGGAATTGCTGCAGCTCGGACAGCCCGATCGCGGCCCATGAACAGATCGACGACCCCAGGACACTCAGACGCCGGGGTCGCCAAGGAGACCCATCATGTTGAGACTGGACGAATTCAGGGGCGCACCCGCCCCAGCCGACACACACGAGGCCTGGAAGCATCGCTTCGCGAAGCTACTCCGCATCGCTGGCCAAGCCTTCACAGGCATGCGCCCGCACCGCAGCGTCCCTGCTGAGCTGGCCTTCTACGCTGAAGCCGCTGCACCAGAAGGCGCGCTCTACGTTCCCGGGCCGCTGCCGGGCCGACAGGCAAACCGGGAGCAGCCGTGAAGCAATTCATGGGGGTCATGGTCTTGCTGGTGGCCACGTTCAAGCTGGGAGCGCAGGTGCCGATATACGATCAAGCCAAGCTCCCTGCCCTGCGCAATGACCCAGCCTCTCTCTGCCGCCCCCTTGCGCCAGGCCTTGCCAGACCTGGCCCGCTGGACCGGCTATTTCCGCCAGGTCGAAATCCCTGTGCTCTCGGCGACCGCCGAGTCACTTGAAGAACTGCGCGCAAACGAAGACGAAGTCGACGCCAACATGCTGGGTGAGCTGATCGCGACCGATCCGCTGATGACGCTCAAAGTACTGGCCTACGCAGCCGCCCACCGCAGCAGCCGGCTGGTGACTGATGCAGAAACAGTCACCGCCGCGCTGGTGCTGATGGGCATCCCGCCCTTCTTCCGCGCCTTCGGGCCTCAGCCCACGGTCGAATCAGTGTTGGCTGATCGGCCTGATGCCCTGGAAGGACTGGAACGTGTGCTGCGCCGCGCTGATCGCTCGGCACGTTTTGCGCTTGGCTTTGCCGCTCATCGCATGGACCCCGATGCGGCGGTCATCTACAGCGCCGCGCTACTGCACGACTTCGCCGAGATGCTGCTGTGGGTGCATGCGCCCGATCTGGCGCTGGAGATCCTCCGGCGCCAGCGGGCCGACAGCACGCTACGCAGCGCCGAAGTTCAGCGCGCGGTATTGAACATCGAGCTCGACGATCTGGAACAGTCACTGATGCAGGCCTGGCGCCTGCCCGAGCTGCTGGCCCAGATCACTGACGACAAGCACGGCAACGACGCGCGCGTGCTGAGCGTCCGCCTGGCGGTTCGCCTGGCCCGCCACTCTGCCGACGGTTGGGGCAACGCCGCCCTGCCGGACGACATCCGCGACATCAGCCGCTTGATGAATCTCGACCTCGCCGCCACCGAGCGGCTGCTTCACGAGTTCGACTGAGTCCCGCTCAGACCGGGACGGCCGTCGTGCCCTTGACGCGGTCCAGCATGAAGCTGGTCTTGCAGTCCTGCACGCTGGGATGCTTCAGCAGGGTCTCACTGATGAAGCGGGCGTAGTGCGCCATGTCTTGCACCAGCACACGCAGCAGGTAGTCCATGTCGCCGGTCAGCGCCGCGCACTCGACCACTTCCGGCCAGGTCTGAACCGCTGCGCGGAACAGGTCCATCGGATTGCGTTTGTGGCTTTCGGTGTGCTTTTCGAGCCGCACATTGATATACGCGGTCAGGCCCAGCCCGACTTTCTCAGGCGGCACCAGGGCCACATAGGCGGAAATGACGCCACTTTCCTCCAGCCTCCGTACGCGGCGCAACACCGCTGAAGGCGAAAGGCCGACCTCCGCAGCGAGCGCGTCATAGGTCACGCGCCCGTCGATCTGCAGCGCCCTCAAAATGCGCCGATCTATGGTTTCCAGCTGATGTCCTGCATACATGGCCGATAGTTTTGCAGGAATCCTGCGCCGCCGCCAGATGCTGCGCCTGAAATAGCAGGATTCTTGCGATACCGCCCCCCTACAGTCATGCCCTAGCTCAAGACCGCTAGACAGCAGGAGATTCACGAGATGGCATTCACACCCTGGGACAACCCGATGGGCACCGACGGCTTCGAGTTCATCGAGTTCGCCGCCCCTGATCCTGCTGCCCTGGGCCAGTTGTTCGAGACCATGGGCTTCGCTGCCGTGGCACAGCACCGGCACAAGAACGTCACCCTGTACCGCCAGGGCGACGTGAATTTCCTGATCAACGCCGAGCACGACTCCTTCGCACAGCGTTTTGCTCGCCTGCATGGCCCTTCGATCTGCGCCATTGCCTTCCGCGTCAAGGACGCCGGCTTCGCCTATAAGCGCGCACTGGAACTGGGCGCCTGGGGCTTTGACAACAAGGCCGGTCCGATGGAGCTGAACATCCCGGCGATCAAGGGCATCGGCGATTCGCTGATCTATTTCGTCGACCGCTGGCAGGGCAAGAACGGAGCGGGGGTCGGCGAGATCGGCAATATCAGCATCTATGACGTCGACTTCGTGCCCCTGCGCGATGCCGAAGGCAAGCCGGCGAATGCGAGCCCGGTTGGCCATGGCCTGACCTATATCGACCACCTGACGCACAACGTGTTCCGTGGCCGCATGAAGGAATGGGCCGAGTTCTACGAGCGCTTCTTCAACTTCCGCGAAGTGCGCTACTTCGACATTGAAGGCAAGCTGACCGGCCTGAAGAGCAAGGCCATGACCAGCCCCTGCGGCAAGATCCGCATCCCGATCAACGAGAGCAGCGACGACAAAAGCCAGATCGCCGAATACCTCGACCTGTACAGCGGTGAAGGCATCCAGCACGTGGCACTGGGCACCGACGACATCTACGGCACGGTCGAAGGCATGCGCAAGACCGGCGTCGTCTTCCAGGACACCATTGCCACCTACTACGACCTGGTCAACAAGCGCCTGCCCCAGCATGGTGAAGACCTGGAACGCCTGCGCGAACTGCGCATCCTGATCGACGGCGCCGCACACGAGGGCGCGCCGCATGAGCTGCTCCTGCAGATCTTCACGAAGGAAGTGATCGGGCCGATCTTCTTCGAGCTGATCCAGCGCAAGGGCAATGAAGGGTTTGGAGAGGGGAACTTCAAGGCACTGTTCGAGAGCATCGAGCTCGACCAGATTCGCCGAGGAGTCTTGAAGGCCGAAGCGTGAGGGCCAAGGCCTGACGAGGGACTGGTCGCACTGCTGTATGGGCAGACCAGGGGCCCCGGATCGCATGATCCGGGGCTTTTTTACGTCGGGTGACTGGCGCTCAGTTCTCCCGCAGCAAGGCAAGCACCTCGCGGCGAACCTGCGGGTCGTCGACCAATTGCAGGTGGCCTCGCCCCGGCAGGAACACATTGCGCGCGCCAGGCAAGGTGGCTGTCTCGGCGGGGCAGACGATCTGGTCACAATCGCTGAAGAAGCAGTGCGCGCTGGGCAACTGGTTCAGGTCCTGCGACAGCGCTTGCAGCCAGGAACTGCCGCGGCGCATCTGCCGAGCATTGAGCATGGGCGCGCCGAAGGCCATCACCGTGCCGGCATGCGGTGACCCAAGCGTGACCAGGCCGTGGACGCGACCATCGCGCCCGTACTTGCGCCACCAGGCGCGCGATGCCAGGCCGCCCATGCTGTGCGCAAGCAGAAGTGGTGGCTGGCCTGTCGCAGTCTCGAGCTGAACCACGGCCTGCTCGATAGCCTCGGCATAGCTGTCGATGGATCCATGAATCGGCTCAAGCGTCAGCGCGATGTGAGGAAGGCCTAATCGGCGCAGCTCCGGCATCCAGTCATTCCAGAGCCCGCGATTGCAGCTGAATCCATGCAGCAGCAGTACCCCGCGAGCGCCCGTCGCCGCGGGAAGGAAGTCCGCGTGGAACTGCGAAGCAAACGGCTGACGCCAGCCGAAGCTCCGCTCAAGCGCCCAGGCCTCACACCACCAGGCCTGCAGCAGACTGAAGGCGCCGGGGCGGTGCTGGCGGTTGATGACGGCGAGTGCAAGGAACAGCGAGAGCATGCTCACGCTGCGCAGATTGCCGAGGAAGAGGCCTAGGCACAGTGCCGTCGACCAGCCTCCGAGTTTCCAACCCAGGGCAACGCCCGAGAGGCCCAACAAAGTCCGTATCAGCAGTCCCAGGCGTTGCAGGCGAGCATTCATCGGCCCCAGTGTAGGGGCGGGCACAATGGCCCAAGCATGGAAGACAGCAACGCCAAAGCCATCCTGGGCTATCTCCAGGTCGTCGACTCAGAGCGGCGTGATCGTGCCGCCAATCCAGCGCTGAGCGCACGCGTGGAGGCCATCAAGGCCTACCAGCAGCAGCGCTTTGCCAACTGCTATGCCGACTTGCTGGCCAGCTCGCGCTACCAGTACGCGGCGCGCTTCTTCCTGGAAGAGCTCTACGGACCCGGTGACTTCAGCCGCCGCGATGCGCAGTTTGCGCGCGTTGTGCCTGCGCTTGCGCGCCTGTTCCCCCGCGAGGTCGTGCGCACAGTGGCGCATCTGGCCGAGCTGCATGCCCTGTCGGAGCGGCTGGACAGCCAGATGGGCCGCCTGATCGACGTTGGACACAGTGTCAATCGGCGCAACTATGCCAAGGCCTGGCAGGCCTGCGGCATGGCCAAGGAACGCCAGCAGCAAATCGAGCTGACCATTGCCATCGGCCAGGCGCTGGAGGCCTACACGCGCAAGCCTTTCCTGCGCCAGGCCTTGCGAATGATGCGAGGCCCGGCCAGCGCTGCTGGCATGCAGGAGCTGCAGCATTTTCTGGAATCGGGCTTTGACACCTTTCGCGAAATGCGCGGTGCAGAAGAGTTTCTGAGCACTGTGCGATCGCGCGAGGAAGCGCTGGCCCGCGCACTTTTTGAGTGCGCGCCAGACGATCTCTGTCCCGCCGGTGACGATCCCCTAGGGAAATTGCCCTAGGCGCCTCTGGCCGCGCTCCCGACCATGTCAGTCCAGCAAGAGAAATACAAACAACGATTGGAGACATGGTGCAGTACGCAGCGACGAAGCCCTGGCTGAAAAGCTACCCCCCCGAGGTTCCGGCCGAACTGGCCACTGATGGCTACCACTCGCTGGTCGAGCTGCTGGAGGAGGCCTTCCGCAAGTACGCTTCGCGCGACGCAGCCGCCTGCATGGAGCAGCGACTGAAGTTTGCCGACGTGGACCGAATGTCCCAGTCGCTGGGCGCCTATCTGCAGAGCAAGGGCCTGGAGCGAGGCACGCGCGTCGCCATCATGATGCCCAACGTCCTGCAGTACATGGTCGCCATCGCTGCCATCCTGCGCGCCGGCTATGCCGTGGTGAACGTCAACCCGCTCTACACGCCGCGCGAGCTGGAACATCAATTGAAGGATTCGGGCGCCGAAGCCATCATCGTGCTCGAGAACTTCGCGGCCACGCTGGAAGAGGTGATTACTGCGACCTCGGTGCGCCACGTGGTGCTCGCGTCGCTGGGCGACCTGCTGGGCTGGTGGCGCGGCCCCCTGATCAACTTCGCGGTGCGCCACGTCAAGAAGATGGTGCCCGAGTACCGCCTGCCGACAGGCGAAGGCCGCAGCGTGCTGCGTTTCAACAAGGCGCTGGAAGAAGGCGACCGCGGCCAATTGCGGCGCGTCGAGATCGGGCCAGAGGACGTGGCGTTTCTCCAGTACACAGGTGGCACGACGGGCCTGTCCAAAGGAGCGACGCTGCTGCATCGCAATGTCGTTGCCAACATCCTGCAAGCCGAGGCCTGGTTCAAGCCCATGACCAGCAAGCTCGGCGACAAGGCGCTGACCACGGTTTGCGCGCTGCCGCTCTATCACATCTTCGCGCTAACGGCCTGCTACATGCTGGGTGCGCGGCTGGGGATGATGAACCTACTGATTCCGAATCCGCGCGACATTCCCGGCTTCATCGCCACACTGCGCCAGTACCGCGTCAACCTGTTCCCGGCGGTCAATACTTTGTTCAACGCACTGGCCAATGACCCTGCTTTTGCGCGGCTGGACTTCAGCGAGCTGGTGATCTCCAACGGCGGCGGCATGGCGGTGCAACAGGCCACAGCCGAGAAGTGGCTGAAGATCACTGGCTGCCCTGTTGTCGAGGGTTACGGCCTGTCCGAAACCTCGCCCGTGGCGACGATCAATCGCATGGATATCGCAAGCTTCAACGGCAGCATCGGCCTGCCCATGCCCTCCACCGACATCGCAATCCGCGATGACGATGGCAACGACGTGCCACTCGGCGAACGCGGCGAAATCTGCATCCGCGGCCCACAGGTAATGGCCGGCTACTGGCAGCGCCCGGACGAGACCGCGAACGTCATGACGGCTGATGGCTTTTTCAAGAGCGGCGACATCGGCGTGATGGACGACGAAGGCTATGTCCGCATCGTCGACCGCAAGAAGGACATGATTCTGGTGTCGGGCTTCAACGTCTATCCGACGGAGATCGAACAGGTCGTCAACATGCACCCTGGCGTACTGGAATGCGCGGCCGTCGGCATCCCCGATGCACGCTCGGGCGAGGCAGTGAAGCTCTTCGTCATCAAGAGCGACCCGACGCTGGCCGAGGAGGATCTGGCCAGCTTCTGTGCAGAGCAGTTGACCGCCTACAAGCGGCCCAAGTACATCGAGTTCCGTGACGACCTGCCCAAGACCAACGTCGGCAAGATACTTCGTCGCGAGCTACGCAGCAGCGCGCCATGAGCGCGGCAGCGGCCGCACTGCTGCCAGCTGACCTGCGGGTCCTGGAGCGCGGGTGGCTGTCGTCGAACTCGATCCTGATGCTTGCTGATCCGCGCGGCGCGGTGCTGGTTGATACCGGATATTGCACGCATGCGGCGCAGACAGAGGCCTTGGTTGGACATGCGCTTGATGCTGCGGGTGAGAAGCTGCGGTTGATCGTCAATACCCATCTCCATTCAGACCATTGCGGGGGTAATGCGCGCCTGACCGAAACTCACGGCTGTCCCGTGTGGATCCCACCGGGGCAGTTCGAGGCTGTGCAGGCTTGGGATGCGGCGGGGCTGAGCTACGCGCCTACAGGTCAGCAATGTCCGCATTTCAAGGCCTCCGGCATCCTGCAGCCGGGCTCGGTACTGGAACAGGCGGGACGCGAATGGCAGGTGATGGCCTCACCCGGACATGATCCGGATGCCGTGCTTCTGTTTGAGCCGAACGCAGGTGTGCTGATCTCGGCCGATGCCTTGTGGGAACACGGTTTCGGTATCGTCTTTCCTGAGATCGATGGCAAGCCGGGCTTTGACGAGGTCGAGCAAAGTCTTGACCTGATTGAATCGCTTCCCGTGCGTCTCGTCATCCCTGGTCATGGTGCCGCGTTCACAGATGTGAGCGCCGCGTTGAATGAGGCACGAAGCCGCCTGGCCTTCTTCCGTCAGCATCCTGATCGGCATGCGAGGCATGCTGCCAAGGCCCTGCTCATGTTCCACATGCTGGAGCTGGGTGAAATCACCCGGGCAGACCTGTTGAGCTGGCTGGATCACACGCCCATTCACATCAACATGTGGCGGCAGTATTTCAGCGGCAAATCAGCAAAGGCCTGGTCTGGGGAATTGATCGAGGAGCTGGCCCGCGCTGGCGCGCTAACAATCGATGGCGAGATGATTCGCTGCGTCTGACCCCGCTCCAAAACAAGCCGCGAGCGCGAGAATTCGCCAGGTTTCGCGACCGCAACCGTATGCGCAGATACTGCACGCTGCAAAAGCAAAAACCCTCCGACTCATGGGAGTCGGAGGGTTTCGCGGGGTAAATAGCCTGACGATGACCTACTTTCACACGGGAATCCGCACTATCATCGGCGCTGAGTCATTTCACTGTCCTGTTCGGGATGGGAAGGAGTGGGACCAACTCGCTATGGTCATCAGGCTTGACTGGTTGGCTCATTGAGACCTGGGAAGGTGCTCAACAAACCCAATTTGTAGAGTTGCGCAACTGATCTCTCAATTATAGCGCTCGAATCAGCTTGTGTATTTTGATTGCGTTCAATTCAGACTTCTGAAGAACAGCATAACTGTGTTTGACTCAATATAGTCTCTGATCTGTTCTTTCGAACTGTCAAAGTTATAGGGTCAAGCCTCACGGGCAATTAGTACTGGTTAGCTTAACGCATTACTGCGCTTCCACACCCAGCCTATCAACGTCCTGGTCTCGAACGACCCTTCAGGGGGCTCTAGGCCCCGGCAAGACTCATCTTGAGACGAGTTTCCCGCTTAGATGCTTTCAGCGGTTATCTCTTCCGCACTTAGCTACTCGGCGATGCCACTGGCGTGACAACCGATACACCAGAGGTGCGTCCACTCCGGTCCTCTCGTACTAGGAGCAGGCTCTCTCAATCTTGCAGCGCCCACGGAAGATAGGGACCAAACTGTCTCACGACGTTTTAAACCCAGCTCACGTACCTCTTTAAATGGCGAACAGCCATACCCTTGGGACCGGCTACAGCCCCAGGATGAGATGAGCCGACATCGAGGTGCCAAACACCGCCGTCGATATGAACTCTTGGGCGGTATCAGCCTGTTATCCCCAGAGTACCTTTTATCCGTTGAGCGATGGCCCTTCCATACAGAACCACCGGATCACTTTGTCCTACTTTCGTACCTGCTCGACTTGTCAGTCTCGCAGTCAAGCACGCTTATGCCAATGCACTATCAACACGATTTCCGACCGTATTTAGCGTACCTTCGAACTCCTCCGTTACACTTTGGGAGGAGACCGCCCCAGTCAAACTGCCCACCATACACTGTCCCCAATCCCGATAAGGGACCAAGGTTAGAACCTCAAACACACCAGGGTGGTATTTCAACGTTGGCTCCATAGAAACTAGCGTCCCTACTTCAAAGCCTCCCACCTATCCTACACAGATCTGTTCAAAGTCCAATGTAAAGCTACAGTAAAGGTTCATGGGGTCTTTCCGTCTTTCCGCGGGGAGATTGCATCATCACAAACATTTCAACTTCGCTGAGTCTCTGGAGGAGACAGTGTGGCCATCATTACTCCATTCGTGCAGGTCGGAACTTACCCGACAAGGAATTTCGCTACCTTAGGACCGTTATAGTTACGGCCGCCGTTTACTGGGACTTCAGTCAAGAGCTTGCACCCCATCATTTAATCTTCCAGCACCGGGCAGGAGTCACACCCTATACGTCGACTTTCGTCTTTGCAGAGTGCTGTGTTTTTAATAAACAGTTGCAGCCACCGATTCTCTGCGGCCCCATTCTGCTCCCCAAGTAAATGGTTCACATACTAGAGGCACACCTTCTTCCGAAGTTACGGTGTCAATTTGCCGAGTTCCTTCTCCAGAGTTCTCTCAAGCGCCTTAGAATACTCATCTCGCGCACCAGTGTCGGTTTGCGGTACGGTCGTTGTAAGCTGAAGCTTAGTGGCTTTTCTTGGAAGCAGGGTATCACTCACTTCGTCTGCAAGCAGACTCGTTATCACGCCTCATCTCATCCCCCCGGATTTGCCTAAGGGGCACGACTACACGCTTGAACCAACTATTCCAACAGTTGGCTGAGTTAACCTTCTCCGTCCCCACATCGCACTTACAATCGGTACAGGAATATTTACCTGTTTCCCATCAGCTACGCATCTCTGCCTCGCCTTAGGGGCCGACTCACCCTACGCCGATGAACGTTGCGTAGGAAACCTTGCGCTTTCGGCGAGGGGGCTTTTCACCCCCTTTAACGCTACTCATGTCAGCATTCGCACTTCTGATACCTCCAGCAGGCTTCACAACCCACCTTCTCAGGCTTACAGAACGCTCTCCTACCACGTGCAATAAATTGCACATCCGCAGCTTCGGTAACTGGCTTAGCCCCGTTACATCTTCCGCGCAGGACGACTCGATCAGTGAGCTATTACGCTTTCTTTAAATGATGGCTGCTTCTAAGCCAACATCCTGACTGTTTTAGCCTTCCCACTTCGTTTCCCACTTAGCCAATTTTGGGGACCTTAGCTGGCGGTCTGGGTTGTTTCCCTCTTGAGTCCGGACGTTAGCACCCGGTGCTCTGTCTCCCAAGCTGTACTCATCGGTATTCGGAGTTTGCTAAGGTTTGGTAAGTCGCCATGACCCCCTAGCCTAAACAGTGCTCTACCCCCGATGGTAATACTTGAGGCACTACCTAAATAGTTTTCGGAGAGAACCAGCTATTTCCAAGTTTGTTTAGCCTTTCACCCCTATCCACAGCTCATCCGCTAATTTTGCAACATTAGTCGGTTCGGACCTCCAGCACCTGTTACGGTACCTTCATCCTGGCCATGGATAGATCACTTGGTTTCGGGTCTACACCCAGCGACTATGACGCCCTATTCGGACTCGATTTCTCTACGGCTTCCCTATTCGGTTAACCTCGCCACTGAATGTAAGTCGCTGACCCATTATACAAAAGGTACGCAGTCACCCCTTTCGAGGCTCCTACTTTTTGTATGCATGCGGTTTCAGGATCTATTTCACTCCCCTCCCGGGGTTCTTTTCGCCTTTCCCTCACGGTACTTGTTCACTATCGGTCGATTACGAGTATTTAGCCTTGGAGGATGGTCCCCCCATATTCAGACAGGATTTCACGTGTCCCGCCCTACTCTATTCGCGCCTAGTTCCACAATCTGCATTTTTCATACGGGGCTATCACCCGCTATGGCCGGACTTTCCATTCCGTTCTGATATACAAACTGCTAAAACGCGAGGGCTACTCCGATTTCGCTCGCCACTACTTTCGGAATCTCGGTTGATGTCTTTTCCTCGAGCTACTGAGATGTTTCAGTTCACCCGGTTCGCCACAATGACCTATGTATTCAGTCAGAGTTACCTCTTGCGAGGTGGGTTTCCCCATTCGGAAATCTCCGGATCAAAGCTAATTTGCCAGCTCCCCGAAGCTTATCGCAGGCTATCACGTCCTTCGTCGCCTGTAATCGCCAAGGCATCCACCACATGCACTTATTCACTTGACCCTATAACTTTGACAGCGCTGACAGCACTGCCGATCAAGGAACTTACCACCCAGGTATCGTTCACCCGAGTGGCTATATTTGAGTATTCACGCGTTACGCCGTTCTTCATACCTAATCAACTTAGCAACTACCTTTCAGCAATCACTACTTCGCTTAGTTGAAGTCTATGTTTGACGCAATCAAAATGTTGCCGACGGCACGGTGTCCAGCCCCACAAATCCGAAGACTCGCGAAGAAACTGAACTTTCCGTCGACAACGCTGATTCGACTCTACAAATTGTTAAAGAACAACAGCCAATAAAGGCTGGCAAACCACAATACCCACTCCGGATATTTTGGTTTGCCAACGCTGAGTGAAGATAAATGGTGGAGGATGACGGGATCGAACCGACGACCCCCTGCTTGCAAAGCAGGTGCTCTCCCAGCTGAGCTAATCCCCCGGGATCTCTCTCATAGCCTCTCGGCTTGAATTCCGTGGTGGGTCTGGCTGGATTCGAACCAGCGACCCCCGCCTTATCAAGACGGTGCTCTAACCAACTGAGCTACAGACCCACGCGAACTCTTCGCGTGCCCTGTGCCAGTGCGCTCACCTGTTGAGGCCAGCTCGGCAGGCTCACGCTTATTTCACTCTTACTGTTGAATTACAGCCGATAAGTGTGGGCGCTTAAAAATGAGTCATTTGGATCTCGCTCATGCTCAGCATATATGCTGAACCGTGGCTCAATCTATTCTAGAAAGGAGGTGATCCAGCCGCACCTTCCGATACGGCTACCTTGTTACGACTTCACCCCAGTCACGAACCCTGCCGTGGTAATCGCCCCCCTTGCGGTTAGGCTAACTACTTCTGGCAGAACCCGCTCCCATGGTGTGACGGGCGGTGTGTACAAGACCCGGGAACGTATTCACCGCGGCAAGCTGATCCGCGATTACTAGCGATTCCGACTTCACGCAGTCGAGTTGCAGACTACGATCCGGACTACGACCGGTTTTCTGGGATTAGCTCCCCCTCGCGGGTTGGCAGCCCTCTGTACCGGCCATTGTATGACGTGTGTAGCCCTACCCATAAGGGCCATGATGACCTGACGTCATCCCCACCTTCCTCCGGTTTGTCACCGGCAGTCTCATTAGAGTGCCCTTTCGTAGCAACTAATGACAAGGGTTGCGCTCGTTGCGGGACTTAACCCAACATCTCACGACACGAGCTGACGACGGCCATGCAGCACCTGTGTTCTGGCTCTCTTTCGAGCACTCCCAAATCTCTTCAGGATTCCAGACATGTCAAGGGTAGGTAAGGTTTTTCGCGTTGCATCGAATTAAACCACATCATCCACCGCTTGTGCGGGTCCCCGTCAATTCCTTTGAGTTTCAACCTTGCGGCCGTACTCCCCAGGCGGTCAACTTCACGCGTTAGCTACGTTACTGAGAAGAAACCCTCCCAACAACCAGTTGACATCGTTTAGGGCGTGGACTACCAGGGTATCTAATCCTGTTTGCTCCCCACGCTTTCGTGCATGAGCGTCAGTACAGGTCCAGGGGATTGCCTTCGCCATCGGTGTTCCTCCGCATATCTACGCATTTCACTGCTACACGCGGAATTCCATCCCCCTCTACCGTACTCTAGCTATGCAGTCACAAAGGCAGTTCCCAGGTTGAGCCCGGGGATTTCACCTCTGTCTTGCATAACCGCCTGCGCACGCTTTACGCCCAGTAATTCCGATTAACGCTTGCACCCTACGTATTACCGCGGCTGCTGGCACGTAGTTAGCCGGTGCTTATTCTTCAGGTACCGTCATGAGGCGTCTGTATTAGAAACACCCTTTTCTTCCCTGACAAAAGCGGTTTACAACCCGAAGGCCTTCTTCCCGCACGCGGCATGGCTGGATCAGACTTGCGTCCATTGTCCAAAATTCCCCACTGCTGCCTCCCGTAGGAGTCTGGGCCGTGTCTCAGTCCCAGTGTGGCTGGTCGTCCTCTCAGACCAGCTACAGATCGTCGGCTTGGTGGGCCTTTACCCCACCAACTACCTAATCTGATATCGGCCGCTCCAATTGCGCGAGGTCTTGCGATCCCCCGCTTTCACCCTCAGGTCGTATGCGGTATTAGCCACTCTTTCGAGTAGTTATCCCCCACAACTGGGCACGTTCCGATATATTACTCACCCGTTCGCCACTCGTCAGCATCCGAAGACCTGTTACCGTTCGACTTGCATGTGTAAGGCATGCCGCCAGCGTTCAATCTGAGCCAGGATCAAACTCTACAGTTCGATCTTGATTTACTCAACGGAATCGACAAAACCATTTACATGATTCCATCTAATTTCCGTGAGCGTTTAAAGTCTAAGAGACTTGATACTCGTCACCAAGCATCAAAACTCACCTTCAAACGCCCACGCTTATCGGCTGTGAATTATTAAAGAACAGTGAGAATCTTTTGATTCTCTTGCGTCGATCGCTGATCAACGCAGAAGCGAGATTATGAGTGATAACGATCTTATCGTCAACCCTTAATTGCTTCTTTTTCTGCAAGCTCCCGTTGCCGGGAGCATCAGCAGATGCAAACCTTCCTCACAACGCCTTGGCGCCCTGAATGCTTGCATCTGCTGACACAGATGGAAACGCCCAGTCTTGCGACTGGGCGTCTCAGGTAAATAGCCTGACGATGACCTACTTTCACACGGGAATCCGCACTATCATCGGCGCTGAGTCATTTCACTGTCCTGTTCGGGATGGGAAGGAGTGGGACCAACTCGCTATGGTCATCAGGCTTGACTGGTTGGCTCATTGAGACCTGGGAAGGTGCTCAACAAACCCAATTTGTAGAGTTGCGCAACTGATCTCTCAATTATAGCGCTCGAATCAGCTTGTGTATTTTGATTGCGTTCAATTCAGACTTCTGAAGAACAGCATAACTGTGTTTGACTCAATATAGTCTCTGATCTGTTCTTTCGAACTGTCAAAGTTATAGGGTCAAGCCTCACGGGCAATTAGTACTGGTTAGCTTAACGCATTACTGCGCTTCCACACCCAGCCTATCAACGTCCTGGTCTCGAACGACCCTTCAGGGGGCTCTAGGCCCCGGCAAGACTCATCTTGAGACGAGTTTCCCGCTTAGATGCTTTCAGCGGTTATCTCTTCCGCACTTAGCTACTCGGCGATGCCACTGGCGTGACAACCGATACACCAGAGGTGCGTCCACTCCGGTCCTCTCGTACTAGGAGCAGGCTCTCTCAATCTTGCAGCGCCCACGGAAGATAGGGACCAAACTGTCTCACGACGTTTTAAACCCAGCTCACGTACCTCTTTAAATGGCGAACAGCCATACCCTTGGGACCGGCTACAGCCCCAGGATGAGATGAGCCGACATCGAGGTGCCAAACACCGCCGTCGATATGAACTCTTGGGCGGTATCAGCCTGTTATCCCCAGAGTACCTTTTATCCGTTGAGCGATGGCCCTTCCATACAGAACCACCGGATCACTTTGTCCTACTTTCGTACCTGCTCGACTTGTCAGTCTCGCAGTCAAGCACGCTTATGCCAATGCACTATCAACACGATTTCCGACCGTATTTAGCGTACCTTCGAACTCCTCCGTTACACTTTGGGAGGAGACCGCCCCAGTCAAACTGCCCACCATACACTGTCCCCAATCCCGATAAGGGACCAAGGTTAGAACCTCAAACACACCAGGGTGGTATTTCAACGTTGGCTCCATAGAAACTAGCGTCCCTACTTCAAAGCCTCCCACCTATCCTACACAGATCTGTTCAAAGTCCAATGTAAAGCTACAGTAAAGGTTCATGGGGTCTTTCCGTCTTTCCGCGGGGAGATTGCATCATCACAAACATTTCAACTTCGCTGAGTCTCTGGAGGAGACAGTGTGGCCATCATTACTCCATTCGTGCAGGTCGGAACTTACCCGACAAGGAATTTCGCTACCTTAGGACCGTTATAGTTACGGCCGCCGTTTACTGGGACTTCAGTCAAGAGCTTGCACCCCATCATTTAATCTTCCAGCACCGGGCAGGAGTCACACCCTATACGTCGACTTTCGTCTTTGCAGAGTGCTGTGTTTTTAATAAACAGTTGCAGCCACCGATTCTCTGCGGCCCCATTCTGCTCCCCAAGTAAATGGTTCACATACTAGAGGCACACCTTCTTCCGAAGTTACGGTGTCAATTTGCCGAGTTCCTTCTCCAGAGTTCTCTCAAGCGCCTTAGAATACTCATCTCGCGCACCAGTGTCGGTTTGCGGTACGGTCGTTGTAAGCTGAAGCTTAGTGGCTTTTCTTGGAAGCAGGGTATCACTCACTTCGTCTGCAAGCAGACTCGTTATCACGCCTCATCTCATCCCCCCGGATTTGCCTAAGGGGCACGACTACACGCTTGAACCAACTATTCCAACAGTTGGCTGAGTTAACCTTCTCCGTCCCCACATCGCACTTACAATCGGTACAGGAATATTTACCTGTTTCCCATCAGCTACGCATCTCTGCCTCGCCTTAGGGGCCGACTCACCCTACGCCGATGAACGTTGCGTAGGAAACCTTGCGCTTTCGGCGAGGGGGCTTTTCACCCCCTTTAACGCTACTCATGTCAGCATTCGCACTTCTGATACCTCCAGCAGGCTTCACAACCCACCTTCTCAGGCTTACAGAACGCTCTCCTACCACGTGCAATAAATTGCACATCCGCAGCTTCGGTAACTGGCTTAGCCCCGTTACATCTTCCGCGCAGGACGACTCGATCAGTGAGCTATTACGCTTTCTTTAAATGATGGCTGCTTCTAAGCCAACATCCTGACTGTTTTAGCCTTCCCACTTCGTTTCCCACTTAGCCAATTTTGGGGACCTTAGCTGGCGGTCTGGGTTGTTTCCCTCTTGAGTCCGGACGTTAGCACCCGGTGCTCTGTCTCCCAAGCTGTACTCATCGGTATTCGGAGTTTGCTAAGGTTTGGTAAGTCGCCATGACCCCCTAGCCTAAACAGTGCTCTACCCCCGATGGTAATACTTGAGGCACTACCTAAATAGTTTTCGGAGAGAACCAGCTATTTCCAAGTTTGTTTAGCCTTTCACCCCTATCCACAGCTCATCCGCTAATTTTGCAACATTAGTCGGTTCGGACCTCCAGCACCTGTTACGGTACCTTCATCCTGGCCATGGATAGATCACTTGGTTTCGGGTCTACACCCAGCGACTATGACGCCCTATTCGGACTCGATTTCTCTACGGCTTCCCTATTCGGTTAACCTCGCCACTGAATGTAAGTCGCTGACCCATTATACAAAAGGTACGCAGTCACCCCTTTCGAGGCTCCTACTTTTTGTATGCATGCGGTTTCAGGATCTATTTCACTCCCCTCCCGGGGTTCTTTTCGCCTTTCCCTCACGGTACTTGTTCA
The DNA here is from genome assembly GCF_044043925.2 of Paucibacter sp. JuS9. NCBI lineage: Bacteria > Pseudomonadati > Pseudomonadota > Betaproteobacteria > Burkholderiales > Sphaerotilaceae > Roseateles > Paucibacter sp. JuS9. Next base: position 3,138 of record NZ_CP194172.1, on the reverse strand, counting down.
CTATCGGTCGATTACGAGTATTTAGCCTTGGAGGATGGTCCCCCCATATTCAGACAGGATTTCACGTGTCCCGCCCTACTCTATTCGCGCCTAGTTCCACAATCTGCATTTTTCATACGGGGCTATCACCCGCTATGGCCGGACTTTCCATTCCGTTCTGATATACAAACTGCTAAAACGCGAGGGCTACTCCGATTTCGCTCGCCACTACTTTCGGAATCTCGGTTGATGTCTTTTCCTCGAGCTACTGAGATGTTTCAGTTCACCCGGTTCGCCACAATGACCTATGTATTCAGTCAGAGTTACCTCTTGCGAGGTGGGTTTCCCCATTCGGAAATCTCCGGATCAAAGCTAATTTGCCAGCTCCCCGAAGCTTATCGCAGGCTATCACGTCCTTCGTCGCCTGTAATCGCCAAGGCATCCACCACATGCACTTATTCACTTGACCCTATAACTTTGACAGCGCTGACAGCACTGCCGATCAAGGAACTTACCACCCAGGTATCGTTCACCCGAGTGGCTATATTTGAGTATTCACGCGTTACGCCGTTCTTCATACCTAATCAACTTAGCAACTACCTTTCAGCAATCACTACTTCGCTTAGTTGAAGTCTATGTTTGACGCAATCAAAATGTTGCCGACGGCACGGTGTCCAGCCCCACAAATCCGAAGACTCGCGAAGAAACTGAACTTTCCGTCGACAACGCTGATTCGACTCTACAAATTGTTAAAGAACAACAGCCAATAAAGGCTGGCAAACCACAATACCCACTCCGGATATTTTGGTTTGCCAACGCTGAGTGAAGATAAATGGTGGAGGATGACGGGATCGAACCGACGACCCCCTGCTTGCAAAGCAGGTGCTCTCCCAGCTGAGCTAATCCCCCGGGATCTCTCTCATAGCCTCTCGGCTTGAATTCCGTGGTGGGTCTGGCTGGATTCGAACCAGCGACCCCCGCCTTATCAAGACGGTGCTCTAACCAACTGAGCTACAGACCCACGCGAACTCTTCGCGTGCCCTGTGCCAGTGCGCTCACCTGTTGAGGCCAGCTCGGCAGGCTCACGCTTATTTCACTCTTACTGTTGAATTACAGCCGATAAGTGTGGGCGCTTAAAAATGAGTCATTTGGATCTCGCTCATGCTCAGCATATATGCTGAACCGTGGCTCAATCTATTCTAGAAAGGAGGTGATCCAGCCGCACCTTCCGATACGGCTACCTTGTTACGACTTCACCCCAGTCACGAACCCTGCCGTGGTAATCGCCCCCCTTGCGGTTAGGCTAACTACTTCTGGCAGAACCCGCTCCCATGGTGTGACGGGCGGTGTGTACAAGACCCGGGAACGTATTCACCGCGGCAAGCTGATCCGCGATTACTAGCGATTCCGACTTCACGCAGTCGAGTTGCAGACTACGATCCGGACTACGACCGGTTTTCTGGGATTAGCTCCCCCTCGCGGGTTGGCAGCCCTCTGTACCGGCCATTGTATGACGTGTGTAGCCCTACCCATAAGGGCCATGATGACCTGACGTCATCCCCACCTTCCTCCGGTTTGTCACCGGCAGTCTCATTAGAGTGCCCTTTCGTAGCAACTAATGACAAGGGTTGCGCTCGTTGCGGGACTTAACCCAACATCTCACGACACGAGCTGACGACGGCCATGCAGCACCTGTGTTCTGGCTCTCTTTCGAGCACTCCCAAATCTCTTCAGGATTCCAGACATGTCAAGGGTAGGTAAGGTTTTTCGCGTTGCATCGAATTAAACCACATCATCCACCGCTTGTGCGGGTCCCCGTCAATTCCTTTGAGTTTCAACCTTGCGGCCGTACTCCCCAGGCGGTCAACTTCACGCGTTAGCTACGTTACTGAGAAGAAACCCTCCCAACAACCAGTTGACATCGTTTAGGGCGTGGACTACCAGGGTATCTAATCCTGTTTGCTCCCCACGCTTTCGTGCATGAGCGTCAGTACAGGTCCAGGGGATTGCCTTCGCCATCGGTGTTCCTCCGCATATCTACGCATTTCACTGCTACACGCGGAATTCCATCCCCCTCTACCGTACTCTAGCTATGCAGTCACAAAGGCAGTTCCCAGGTTGAGCCCGGGGATTTCACCTCTGTCTTGCATAACCGCCTGCGCACGCTTTACGCCCAGTAATTCCGATTAACGCTTGCACCCTACGTATTACCGCGGCTGCTGGCACGTAGTTAGCCGGTGCTTATTCTTCAGGTACCGTCATGAGGCGTCTGTATTAGAAACACCCTTTTCTTCCCTGACAAAAGCGGTTTACAACCCGAAGGCCTTCTTCCCGCACGCGGCATGGCTGGATCAGACTTGCGTCCATTGTCCAAAATTCCCCACTGCTGCCTCCCGTAGGAGTCTGGGCCGTGTCTCAGTCCCAGTGTGGCTGGTCGTCCTCTCAGACCAGCTACAGATCGTCGGCTTGGTGGGCCTTTACCCCACCAACTACCTAATCTGATATCGGCCGCTCCAATTGCGCGAGGTCTTGCGATCCCCCGCTTTCACCCTCAGGTCGTATGCGGTATTAGCCACTCTTTCGAGTAGTTATCCCCCACAACTGGGCACGTTCCGATATATTACTCACCCGTTCGCCACTCGTCAGCATCCGAAGACCTGTTACCGTTCGACTTGCATGTGTAAGGCATGCCGCCAGCGTTCAATCTGAGCCAGGATCAAACTCTACAGTTCGATCTTGATTTACTCAACGGAATCGACAAAACCATTTACATGATTCCATCTAATTTCCGTGAGCGTTTAAAGTCCAAGAGACTTGATACTCGTCACCAAGCATCAAAACTCACCTTCAAACGCCCACGCTTATCGGCTGTGAATTATTAAAGAACAGTGAGAATCTTTCGACCCTCTTGCGTTAATCACCGTTAAATCGGCGATCAGCACAGAAGCGAGATTATGACTGAATTCTTTCGAATTCGTCAAGCGCTTTTGAAAACTTTCTAAGTTCTCGCAGCGCTTGCAGCCCAGGGCTCGCCTGCCTTCACCACCCAGATCTGCACTTCGTTTCGAAGCACCGCTCTCAGCAGCGAAGCCCACGACTGTAGCACAAGAATTTCGGGGTCCGGAGAACTTCTCAGTGAAAAGTTCTCACGGCGGCCTG